>JACPOK010000021.1 GCA_016191525.1 Burkholderiales bacterium
GTGATGATTGCCACCTTGACCGGGCGCTTGCCCTCGAGCTTGGTGGTGCGGAACCATTCCAGGAATCCGGCCGCCTCATGGGGGTAGGTGGGACGCAGGTTCAGGACCCATTGGTTGGGCTTCCAGCCGAAGCCGTAGGCGGCGGTGCCCAGCAGCATGGGTACCTTGTCTTCCGGCAGGCGCTGTTGCAGCGCGGCGGCATCCGGGCCGCCCAGACCGAGCAGGAGCGCGGGTTTGACTTCGGCCTTGATGCCGGGCCACAGGCTGGCGGTTTGCGCCACGTCGTAGCGCATGTCGAAGGTTTTGACGACGATCTGCACGTTGAGCTTGCTGCCGACTTCCTTGTTCCACCACTCGATCACGGCGAGTCGCCCGCCCTGCATCTGGGGCATGACGTTGGCGTAGGGGCCGGCGAAGTCGGCAAAGGCGGCAACGTTGATCGTCGTTGTCTGCGCGTGGGCGGGCGCGTTCAGCAGCAGGCCTGTTGCCAGAGCGGCTGTGAGTTTGAGAAAGGTATTGCGTTGCATGGATGTCTCCAGGTTGTGGTAGGTTGAAGGAAGTGGGTGCTGAGGCGCGCTGTGGTGGGCGTGTTCAGTGGTGAAACGGCCAGAGCCGATAGTTGGTTTTCAGGATGTTCCAACGATGCATCAGGCCTTTCGGTTCAAGCAGCAGGAACAGCGTGATGATCAGGCCGAGAAACACATTCATGCTGGCGAAGATCAGGTCGCTACTCAGGCTGGGGATGCGCTCGACCAGGTCGGGGCCCATACTGGTGATGGCCTCCTGCACGCCCCGGATGAGGACTGTGCCTATCAATGCCCCGACGATGGAGCCGAGCCCGCCGACGATCATCATGGCGATGAACCAGATCGAGTTGAACAGCGTGAACTGATCAACCGAAACATAGCGCACTTGGTAGGCCCACAAGGCACCGCCGATGCCGGCGTAAAAAGCGCCAAGCACAAAGGCGCGCGATTTAGCCCCAGCCACGTCGATGCCCATCATGCCGGCGGCCACATCGTCGTCGCGCACGGCGACGAAGGCGCGCCCGTGGCGGCTGCGCAGAATGCCGAAAGCGCCGAATACCATCACTATGGTGACGACAAGAAACAGGTAGTACAGCGAACGATCAGTGTTGAACAAAAATGTGCCCAGCCGGGCCGGCTCCAGGCTGAAGCCATTGACACCGCCGAGCCAGGTTGAGGGCAGATTCAGCACAATGAAGTGAAAGATGAACTGGGCCGCGATGGTGGTCAGCGCAAGGTAAAAGCCCTTGATGCGTGCCGCCGTCAGGCCGAACAGCCAGCCGGCCAGCGCCGCTACCAGGCCCGCCACCGGCACCGCCACCCAGAACGGCAGCCCGGCCTTCACCTCGACCACACTGGCGGCGTAGGCGCCGACCCCCATGAAGGCGGCCTGGCCCAGGTTGATCTGCCCGGCGTAGCCGGTGGTGATCTGCAGGCCGACGACCACGATGGACGTGACCAGCATCAGGTTAGCTACCGCTACCAGGCGCGCCGAGGCGAACCAGGGGTAGATCAGCAGAATGCCGATGAACAGGGCCAGGGTGACCCACTGGGCGTGCGTGCGGATCAGCGCGCGGTCGCGCGCATAGCTGGTGGAAAAAATGCCGGAGGGATCCATGGGTCAGACTCTTTCAATGCGTTTCCAGCCGAACATGCCGGTCGGACGGACCACGAGCACTACCAGCATGAAGATATAGGGGACGACAGCGGCGGCGTTGCCGCCGATCAGCGGGTCGATGTAGGCGGCCGTCAGCCCCTGCACGACCCCGACGATGATGCCCGCCAGCAGCAGGCCGCCGATCGATTCGAGGCCGGCCAGCAGCGCCACCGGCAGGGCGGCGAAGCCGATCTCGGAGGACAGGAAAGTCAGCGACTTGCCGCTCAGGTAGACCATCGAGGTGATGACCGACAGCACGCCGCCCAGCGCCCAGGCGAACGCGATGGAGCGACGTACGCTGATGCCCATGGCCAGTGCGATCTGGTGGTCTTCGGCCACCGCCGACATCGCCAGCCCAGTGCGACTGCGATTGAAGAACCAGTGCAGCGCCACGGCCGCCAGCACCGCGATGAGGCCACCAAAAGCGAGCGAACGCGGGATGATCATCTCACCCAGGATGATGGGCGTGAGGGGGAAGATGGCAGGGAACTGACGCTCCTGCGGGCCCCAGATCACCAGCACCAGTCCGCGCATCAGGATCAGCAGCCCGATGGTGACCATGATCATCGAGAACACTGATTCGCCAATCAGCCGCCTGAACAGCAGCCTTTCAATCGCCAGCCCGATCAGCACGGAAATGCCCAACGCGACGGCGATGCCCAGCGCCGGATGCATGCCGCGCGACTGGATTGCCCACCACAGCAGGAAGGCGCCCAGCACGATCATCTCGCCGATCGCCATGTTGAAGACCTTGCTGGCGCGGTAGATGACGACAAAGCCCATGGCGACCAGCGAGTACAGCAGGCCGAGCAACGCACCGTTGACGGTGTAGTTGATGAATTCAATGATCATGGTGTGTAGGTTCCTTCGATGTCGGTGGCCACGACGGTTGCTCGCAACACGCCCTGTCTGCCGTCCTGGTAGGTCACTGCGATTTCGCAGGCGATGTCGGTGGCACCCGCGTAGAGGCCGTCGATGAGTACCCGGTAGCGCACTTCAAGAAACTCGCGGCGCAGCTTGCGCGTGCGCGTGAGTTCGCCTTCGTCGGGGTCGAGCTCCTTCGGAAAATTGGCGAAGCGCACCACCCGCGAGCCTTCGGGCAGCAGTTTGTTGATGCGGCGGATTTCGCCCTGCACCAGTTGCCACACCTCGGGCCGCTGCGAAAGGTCGGTGAAGGTGGAGAACGCGATGCGCCGTTCCTCGGCCCACCGGCTGGTCACTGCCATGTCGATGTTGATCAGCGCGCCAACCCAGGGCCGGGTGGCGTCGCCCAGCACCATCACGTCCTTGATGAAGGGTGAAAAGCGCAGCCGCGTCTCGATGAACTGCGGTGGATACAGGTGGCCGCTGGCGAGTTTGACCAAGTGTTCGAGTCGGTCGAGGTACACCAGTTCTCCGCGCTCGGTCTTGCGTACGGCGTCGCCGCTGACGTACCAGCCGTCGCGTTCGATGGCGGCGGTCTTGTCGGGCTTGCCCCAGTAGCCGAGAAAGCCGGTGCCGCCGCGCAGCAGCAGCTCGCCGTTGTCCTCGATGCGCGATTCCAGCGGCGCGCCGAAGGCAGGGTCCACATCCAGCAGCGGGCCCACGGTTTCGAGGTCGTAGCGCTCGCCGCGGTGGCCGGCAATCAGGCCAAACTCCGAGCAGCCATAAATATTGCGCAAGTGGACGCCCATGGCGTGGAATAAACGAAACACGTCGGGTGCCATGGCGGTGCCGCCTGAAACCGCGACATCGCTGCGAATAAAGCCAAACTGATCGCGCACCGGGTGCAGGGCCAGCGCTTCGGCTACCGGCAGCAGCAGGCGCGACAGCCACGGTGCCGTCCGCCCTTCGAGCCGCGCCACATGCACGTCGTGGCCGATGCGTATGCCCCAGCGGTAGATGCCGCGCGCCATCCAGCTCGCGGCGAGCATGCGCGCCTCGATGGTGGCGGCGATGTTCTCCCACTGGCGCGGGCCGAACAGCACGATGTGTGGCGCGAGTTCGCGCAGGTTGGGCAAGACCTGGTCAGGACCTTCGGGGAAGTTGATGACCAGCGGCAAGGTCAGTCCGAGTGTCACGCCCAGCAGTTGCTCGGTGATCCAGGCCAGCGGGGTGTAGGACATGTATTCCATGCCGGCTTGCAACGGGAGCGAGCTCCTCATGCGCAACGCGTTGTCCATCAACCAGCGGTGACTGATCATCACGCCCTTGGGCTTGCTGGTGGTGCCGGAGGTGTAGGTCAGCAGCGCCAGATCGTCCGCCTGGCCGGCGGTGACTTCGCGTTCGAAGCGCTGCGGGTGCCGCTCGTGCTGGCGCCGCCCTTCAGCGGTCAAGGCATCGAAAGATTGCAGCAGCGGATGCCGGTACGACCACATGCCCGAGTTGTCCCAGTACGCTATGCCCCTGATGTCGGGCAAGCGCTCCAGCAGCGCGAGCGCTTTGTCGACCTGCTCCTGGTCCTGCGCGAAGATGAAGCGGGCCTGCGAGTCCTCGCACAGGTAATGCAGTTCGTCGACGGTGGCGTCGGGGTAGACCGACACGGTCTTGGCGCCCAGTGACTGGGCCGCGAACAGCGCCCAGTAATGCTCGGGCTCGTTCTCGCCGATCACGATCGCGGTTTCGCCGCGCTGCAGGCCCTGCGCCGCCGCGCCAAGCGCAATGCTGCGCGTGTGGTCAAACACGTCGGCCCACGTATAGCAGCGCCACACGCCTTTGCGCTTGACGCGCTGCGCCAGCCGCTGCGGATGTTCCTGGGCATGGGCGAGCAACTTCTGTGGCAGGGTCGGTACGGATACCGGGGTGGGTTGGGTCGCGTTCATGCCGCAGCTCCCAGGTAGGCCTGGATCACGGCCGGATCGGCCTGTACCTGCGCCGGCGTGCCGTCGGCGATCTTGCGGCCGAAGTCGAGCACCGCCACGCGGTCGGCCAGATCCATTACCACCCCCATGTCGTGCTCCACCAGCACCACCGGGATGCGCTTCGCCTCGCGCACGTCGATGATGAAGCGAGCCAGGTCTTCCTTTTCTTCGGTGTTCATGCCGGCCATTGGCTCATCCCATACTTGATCGCATCTGACTGTAGCGGCCGACCAGGATGTTGTCGATCACGCTCATGTTGGAGAACAAATGGGTGCCCTGAAAAGTGCGCACCACGCCGTCGCGCGCGATTTCATGCACCGCGCGGCCTTTGATGTCTTGACCACGGTAGTGCACGCTGCCTTTTTGCGGTTGGTAAAAGCCGCTCAGCACGTTCATTAGCGAGCTCTTGCCCGCGCCGTTGGGGCCGATGATGGCCAGCAGTTCATTGTCACGCACGTCGATGCCGACATCGGCCAGCGCGGTGACACCGCCAAAGCGCAAGGTGATGTCACGCGCCTGCAGAACCGAAGCCTCGCTGGACGGGCTAATGGAGGAGTTGGAGGTCATGGGTCAGGAGAAGGCGTTGATACCGGTCAGGGCGCGGCCAATGATGAGTTTCTGGATTTCGGTGGTGCCGTCGGGAATCGGCATCATGCGGGCGTTTCTGAACAGCAGTTCAACCCCGAAGTCCTTGGTTATACCGTTGCCACCGTGAATCTGCAATGCCTTCGACGTGACGTTGACCGCCATCTCGGTCGCGTACCACTTGGCCATGGCGCTTTGCACCTCGCTGCGCACGCCGTGGTCGATCAGGTTGAAGGCGCGGTAGACCAGCAATCGCGCGGCGTCGAGTTCGGTGGCCGCCTCGGCCAGCATGCCCTGGATCAATTGATGACCACCGATCGGCTTGCCATGCTGGCGGCGTTCCTTTGAGTAGGCCACAGCCTTGTCGAGTGCAGCCTGGGCGATGCCGATTGAAGTCATGCCGACCATGGGACGCGCCTTCTCGAACAGCACCATGGTGTTCTTCAGGCCGGTGCCGGGTTCAATCATCATGTTCTCGGCCGGTACGCGCGCGCCGTCGAAGAACAGTTGTGCGGTTGATGTGCTGTTGAGCCCCAGCTTGTCGATGTTGCGACTTTCGTAGCCGTGTTCGGCGCGGTCCACCAGTCGTAGCCGTGTTCGGCGCGGTCCACCAGGATCATCGAGATGGCGCCCGAACCTTCTTTTGAGGTGCGCAAGATGACCATGCAAAAGTCGGAGTAGTGGCCGTTGGATATCCAGGTTTTCTCCCCGGTGACAATGTAGTGGTCGCCATCGCGCTGGGCACGGCAGGTGACTTCAGCCACGTTGGAGCCGACCCCAGGCTCACTGATCCCGCTACAGGCAATGATTTCGGCGCGTACCATGCGTGGCAAATACTTCTCGCGCATGGCTACGTTCGGGCAGACCTCCAGCGAATAGGCGCCGAGCTGCTGAATCAGCAGCGAGATTGCCACGTCGCCTGAGACGCGCGCGAGTTGCTCGTACATCAGTGCATAGGTGAGCCACGGCATGCCCAAGCCGCCATGTTCCTCGGCAATGATGCCGTTGCCGCCCATGCCGTAGGGCAGCATCTTCTGGAAGATCTCGAGCATCAACTCTTTTTCAATCAGCTTGTCGGGCTGGTAGCGTTCGACAATCGGGCGCAGTTCGGTTTCTAGGAAGCGAGTGAAGCCTTCTACGGCCATGCGCTGTTCTTCGGTGGGGAGGAAATTCATGGTGTTAGTCTCGATGTGTTGTTGATTTCGTTCAGCGCGCGCTCATGCGTGCGCCGGCATCAATGTGCAGACAGGTGGCGTTGATATAGGGGTTCTCGACGATGGAGCGCACCAGGTGGGCCAGCTCGCTGGCTTGACCCATGCGGCGCGGGAACAGAATCATCCTGTCAACGATGGCCTGCGCGACTTTCTTTGGCAGGCCCGCGACCATCGGCGTTTCGAACAAGCCCGGCGCAACCGCTACGCATCGGATGCCCAGATCGGCCAGGTCGCGTGCCACTGGCAGCGTGAGGCCGATCACGCCGGCCTTGCTGGCGGCGTAGGCCGCCTGTCCCATCTGGCCGTCCTGTGCGGCACCGGACGACAGGTTGATGATGACGCCGCGCTCATCGCCCTCAGGCTCATTGCGCGCCATCGCCACGGCGGCCAGGCGCAGCACGTTGAACGTGCCGGTCAGGTTGACGGCAATCACCTTGTCCCACAGTGCCAGGGGGAATGGTTTTCCATCGGCCACGGTCTTGGCTGCGTCTGGCACGCCGGCGCAGTTGATACAGATGTGGATAGCGCCAAAACGGGCCAAGGTTGCGTCGATGCCAGCCTGTACCTGTGCCTCGCTGGTGACATCGACCTGCTCGAATATCGCAGAACTGCCTAGCTCGGTGGCGGCCTGCGTGCCTCGTTCACCGTCGCGGTCAAACAGTACCACGCGTGCGCCGCCAGCGAGGAGGGTTTCCACTACCGCACGACCCAAACCGGATGCTCCACCGGTGACGACGGCGACCTTGTCTTGTAAGTTCATTCTTCGCTCCCTCAGCGCCCGAGGATCGTGATGGCGGCCACGGCCTCTTCAATTCCGAACAGGCCACCACCGTTTTCTGCGATGGCAAGGCGAGCCCCTTGCACCTGGCGAGCCCCCGCTTCGCCGCGCAACTGCACGACCAGTTCGTGCAACTGACCCAGCCCGGTGGCACCGATCGGGTGCCCTTTGGACTCCAACCCTCCCGAGGTGTTGATGGGGATGCGCCCGCCGATGGCGGTGTCGCCGCGTTCGGCCATTGGCCCCCCTTCGCCAAAGGCGCAGAAGCCCAGGTTCTCGCTCTGCACAATTTCACCAATGGCGGTGGCATCGTGCACTTCGGCCAGCGACATGTCTTGCGGGCCCACCCCCGCCAGTTCGTAGGCTTGTTTGGCGGCCTTGACGGTGATGTGTTGAGCCACGTCTTCAGGGCGGCGGTTGCTGCCCGTGGCAATGATCGATGCCAGCACCTTGATGGCGCGCCCGCGGTTTGCCAGACGCGCCAGTGCTGCTTCGGAACACACCACGACAGCGGCGGCTCCGTCGCTGATGGGTGCGCACATGGGCAGCGTCAATGGGTAGGTGATCGGCGGCGCGGCCAGCACCTCGTCAATGGTGTAGGCGTTGCGGTATTGGGCCAGCGGGTTGTGCACGGAGTGGCCGTGGTTCTTGGCCGACACGGCGGCAATTTGTCGCTGCGTGGTGCCGAACTCGCGCATGTGAAAGCGACCAAAGGCGGCGTAGATGTCCATGAACAGGCTGTATGGCGCCTTGGACATGGAGCCTTCTGGCGGCTCAATACCGTGCCCCATTTGCAGCAGCCTGCGTTTGTTCTCCTCGACCGTGGCCACGTCCCAAGCGCCGTCGAAGACGCTGAACATTTTGGCTTTGTCGGCGCAAAACATTTTCTCGGCACCAATGGCCAGTGCGATCTCGCCTGCCCCCGAGCGCACGTACTGCACCGCCAGGTTGAAGGCCGAGCTGGCACTGGCACAGGCATTTTCAATGTTGAAAATCGGGATGGACTCGAAGCCCATCGTGCGCAACGCGATCTGGCCGCGGATCATGGTCTGGCCTTCGAGCGCGCCCTGGGTGGCGTTGGAGAAATACGCCGACTGGATGTCACTGATGGACAGTCCGGCATCGGCCAGCGCGGCATGCACTGCGGTGGCGGTGAGCTGCTTGATGTCGCGGTCGAGGAATTTACCGGTGGGTGTCATGCCGACACCGGCAATGTAAACGGGGGATAGCGTGTGACGCATGGTAGTCATTCTTGAATGGAGTTGGTTTTAGTAGCCTTTGAAATCGGGCGTGCGTTTGCCGACGAAGGCCGCGAGGCCCTCTTGTATGTCGTGCGAATGGCGGTGCGCGTCGAGCACCAGCCGCTCCAGCCGCAGTGCCGAAGCCTGCGGCTGCTCCAGGCCGTCGGCCACGGCCTGTTTCATGCGGCGCAGCACCAGCGGGCTCTTGCTGGCGATGCGTGAAGCGAGCTTCTCAACCTCGGGCACCAATTCGGCATCAGGCACCACGCAGTTCACCAAGCCCAGCGGAACCAGTTCGCGTGCGGGCATGGTGTCGCCTGTGAACAGCAGGTATTTGGCTGCGGTGGCTCCGATGCGCCGCGGCAGGATCGCTGCGCCGCCCGCGCCCGGAAACACGCCGAAATTGGCATGCGCGTCGCCGATGCGGGCGCTTTCGGCGGCGATTATGAGGTCGCAGGCCATGGCCAGCTCCAGTCCGCCGGCCATCGTCAGGCCGTTCAGTGCGGCGATGGTGGGTTTGGGGCATGCGCGAAGCCGATCCATCATGCCGCCGACGAGATCGAGAAACTCGCCCATCGGGTCGCTCGGGCCGGGTTCTCCACCGCTGCTTTCGAACACCCCTTTCAGGTCGGCACCGGCGCAGAACGCACGACCAGCGCCGGTCAGCACGATAACGCGGATGGCTGGGTCACGTTGACAACGCTCGGTTGCTTCGAGCAGCTCAGCGCACATGGTGTCGGACAGGGCGTTCATTGCGTCGGGCCGGTTGAGCGTGATCCACGCCACGGCACCACGTTGCTCAAAGCGGATGGTCAAAGGGGGTTGCATCTTCAAAGTCTCCTTGTCTATGTAGTGGTCTGCCGCGCTTACCATGTCGGTCGGGAAATCAGCCCCGCAGCAGTTCTTCGGCAATGATCATCTTGCGTACTTCCGACGTGCCGGCACCGATCTCGAGGATCTTGATGCAACGGAACAGGCGGTTGATCTCGGACTCCCAGATGTAGCCGCTGCCGCCGTGAATCTGCACGGCCTTGTTGAGGATGCGGTTGCAGGCCTCCCCCGCGTAAAGGATGGACGCCGCGGTGAGCTTGTGCGCTTCGCCACGACCGCCGCCGCCCACTTCCAGATCATTGACTTCGGCCAGCGTTCGCCAGACCAGGGTCTTCAGGGCTTCGATCTCGGTGTACATCTCGGCCAGCAGCGCCTGCACCATCTGGAAGCTGCCAATCGGCTTGCCGAACTGCACGCGTGTCTTGGCGTATTCGACGCTCAATTCGAGCGCCCGTTCGCAGATGCCCACGCACAAGCCGGCCACCAAAGCGCGTTCCAGGTCGAGCCCACTCATGACGATTTTGACGCCTTCGTTTTCCTGGCCGACCAGGTTGGCCGCCGGCACGCGGCAGTCGTCGAACACCAGCTCGCCGGTCTGGCTGCCGCGAAAGCCCATCTTCATGAGCTTTTGCGCCACCTTGAAGCCGGGGAAATCCTTCTCGACGATGAAGGCCGAGATGCCCTTGGCGCCAAGCTCCGGCGCGGTCTTGGCGTAGACCAGCAGCACGTCGGCGACCGGGCCGTTGGTGATGTAGATCTTGGTGCCGTTGAGGATGTAGTGGTCGCCCTCACGGTGCGCGCTGGTGCGCATGGCGCCCAGCGCATCCGAGCCGGCGCCGGGTTCGGTCAGGCCGAGCGCGCCGATTTTCGTGCCGTTGCACAGGCCGGGCAGGTATTGGCGGCGCTGCGCCTCGTTGGCGTTGCGGAAGATGTTGTTGACGCACAGGTTATCGTGCGCCGCCCAAGACAAGGCGATGGCGGGGTTCCAGCGCGCGAAGGCCTGGCAGATCAGACCCGAGCTGAACAGGTCCATGCCCGCGCCACCATGCTCGGCAGGCACGGTGGCCCCCATGAAGCCAGCTGTGCCGATTTTTTGGAAAATATCGGGCGGCCACCATTCCTCGTCGTCCATGCGGCGCGCGAGTGGCACGAATTCCTTGCGCGCGAACTTGTCGGCGGCTTCGAGCACGGCGCGGTCGTCGGCGGAGAGAGTAAAACTGCGAGGGGCGGCCATGTTGGGATGCCAATCAGTGTTTGGGTTGTGGGTCAATGAGCCACGGCGCGCACCAAAGCGAGCCTGCGCGGACGAGACCTCTTTGGGTTTACGCGAATTTAATGGGGTATTGTAAAACTGTCAAGCGTTAGGTAGGATGCGCCACTGGCACTCACTCGGAGTGCCAGAACTGGAGGCGGTGTACATGGGAGACGGAATCGGTGCATATTCATTGACGGTGGCCGACCTGTTACGCAAGCAGGTGGCCGTCCGTGCCGAATCGATGGCTGTCGAGGATGCACGGGTTGCGCTGAGCTACCAAGCGCTCGATCAGCGCGTGAATCGAATGGCCCATGTACTGGTTCAGCATGGCGTTGCGATGGGTGACCGTGTGGCACTGCTGTCGGAGAATCGCCGCGAATACCTCGAAACCCAGTTGGCAGCTGCCAAGCTGGGCGCCATCGTGGCCTGTCTAAACTGGCGCTTGGCCGATGCTGAAATGACGCATTGCGTGCGCCTGGTTTCGCCGCGCGTTGTGCTTGTGTCGGCGCGCCATGCGCCGATGCTCGCGCGCATCGATCATGGCGTGCCCCAAGTGATCGACATCGACGCGCGTTACGAGGGATTGCTGGCTACGGCACCTGAGAGCGACCCGCAAATCGATGTTGATCCCGCACAGGGTCTGGTTATTCTCTACACGAGCGGTACCACCGGCGTTCCCAAGGGGGCGGTGATCAGCCACCGCGCGATGGTTGCGCGCGCGATGTGTTTTTCCGCTGAATTCGGCATTGGTGCCGACCGCAACTTTCTGGCCTGGTCGCCGCTGTTCCACATGGCAGCCACCGACTTTAGCCTCGCTACCCTGATGTTGGGCGGCAAGGTGGTGATTCACGACGGGTTCGATGCTGACGGTCTGTGCGCGGTACTTGAGCGCGAACCGATCAGCTGGCTGGTGGCGATGCCAGGCATGATAGAGCCGCTCATCGATGGTCTGAAGCGCAACCGGCCGCGCATCCGCAGTGTTCGCATGGTCGGTGCGATGGCCGATCTGGTACCGCTGCAGCAGATCGCCGAACTCACGCGCCTGATTGGCGCTCCTTACCTTAACAGCTTCGGCGCGACGGAGACGGGCTTGGCGCCGGCTTCCGGCGTTCTGCTGGCGCCAGGCGTCGTGCCCGAAAGTCTGGCTAAGCGCGAGTCGGGATTTTGCCGCATTCGCCTCGTCGATGCCGATGACCGCGACGTGCCTGTCGGCGTGCCTGGTGAACTGGCGATCCGTGGACCGACGCTGTTCTCGGGCTACTGGGATGCTCCCGAGGTCAATGCGATCGACTTTCGCGGCGGCTGGTTCCACATGGGCGACCTGTTCGTTCGGCAGGCTGACGGCTCGCTAAATTTCGTCGACCGTGCGAAGTACCTGATCAAGTCGGGGGGCGAGAACATCTATCCTGCGGAGATCGAGCGCGTACTGCTCGCGCATGAGGCGGTGCTCGACGCCGCCGTGGTACGTCGAAGTGACGCGCAATGGGGAGAAGTGCCCTTGGCCTTCGTCGCGCTCAAGCCCGGAGCCGCCGTAGACGCGCAGGCCCTGATGCAGTGGTGCCGCGCTCAGCTGGCCGGCTACAAGGTTCCCGAGGAAGTTCGGTTTGTCGAGGCTGCAGCGTTCCCGCGCAGCAGCACCGGCAAGATCCAGCGCCATGAGATCGAGCGCCAATGGGTGACCGCGTGATCTGGATACTGCGGCTTTGCCGCATTTTCGCCTTGGCATCTATCAGGTCATGCCGTTCGCGGCGCGACCATTCATCAGCGTCAACTGACGCTTCAACCTGAGGAGTTAGAGTTATGAGTCATAAAGTCATCGTCGCCGGAGTAGGCATGATCCCGTTCACCAAACCGGGCGCCAGTGAGCCGTATCACGTGATGGGAGAGAAGGCCGTGCGCCAGGCCCTGGCCGACGCGCGCGTCGAATACCCAATGATCCAGCAAGCCTACGTCGGCTATGTGTATGGCGACTCCACCTGCGGCCAGCGCGCGCTCTATCCGGTGGGTATGAGCGGCATACCGATTGTCAACGTCAACAACAACTGTTCCACCGGTTCGAGCGCGCTGTTTCTGGCGCGCCAGGCAGTCGAGAGCGGGGCGGTCGATTGCGTGCTGGCGCTGGGCTTTGAGCAGATGGCCGCCGGTGCCATCAAGGCCCAGTTTCAGGACCGGCCGACGCCTTTCGAAGAATTTGATCGCGCCACCGCCGAGCTCGTCGGCCATCCGGAAATCCCGCTGGCCATCCGCTACTTCGGCGGAGCCGGCAAGGCCCACATGGACAAGTACGGCACCCAACTGTCGACCTTTGCCAGCATCCGCGCCAAGGCCAGCCGCCATGCGGCGAACAACCCGCTGGCGCTGTTCCGCAAGGAGGTCTCGGTTGATGACGTGATGAACGCACCGGTGCTGTGGGAGGGCGTGATGACCCGCCTGATGGCTTGCCCGCCGACCTGCGGCGCCGCTGCTGCGGTGATCTGCTCCGAAGCCTTCGCCAAAAAGCACGGGCTCGATACGCGCGTTTCGATTGCTGCCCAGGCGATGACGACCGATTTCCCCAGCACTTTCGAATCCAAAGACATGATGCGCGTGGTCGGCTTCGACATGGCGCGCGAGGCGGCGCAGCAGGTGTACAAGCAGGCCGGTATCGGCCCGCAGGACGTGAATGTGGTCGAGCTGCACGACTGCTTCGCACAGAACGAACTGATCACCTACGAGGCGCTGGGCCTGTGTCCGGAGGGCGGCGCCGAGAAATTCGTGCTCGATGGCGACAACACCTACGGCGGCAAGGTCGTGACCAACCCGTCGGGCGGCCTGTTGTCGAAAGGGCATCCGCTGGGCGCGACCGGCCTGGCGCAATGCTACGAGCTGACGCACCAGTTGCGCGGCACGGCGGACAAACGCCAGGTCAAGGGCGCCCGTGTGGCCTTGCAGCACAACCTCGGGCTGGGCGGCGCTTGCGTCGTCACGCTTTACCAGGCCGCCTGAGCACAGGCGCAGAAAACCAGGAGCTGGAGTCCCATGATTGACAAGAAATTCATCGGTTACGAGGTGTCGCCCACGCTGTGGGATGTGGAGAAGGGGCGCATCCGCTTTTTCGCCGAGGTGATCGGTACCACCGATGCTATCCACCTTGACGCGACCGTCGCCAAGGCCGCTGGCTACCGCAACGTCGTAGCGCCGCCGACCTTCATCTTTGGCGCCGAGAGCGATTCGGGGGTGTTGATGAAGTTGCTCGACACGCTCAAGATCGACCTGCGCAAGGTCTTACATGGCGAGCAGCGCTTCGACTACCACGCCCCGGTGTGCGCTGGCGACACGCTGCGCTTCCAGACCCGGGTCGCCGACATCTACGACAAGAAGGGCGGCGCGCTCGAGTTTGTCGTCAACGACACGAAGGTCACCAATCAGCTCGGCGAGCATGTCGCCGACCTGCACTCGGTGATCGTCGTGCGCCATGCCTGAAGGAATATTCATGAACGTTCAAGTAAAAATCATTGATGTCGGTGACGACATGCCCGTGCTGGAACTGCCGCCGATCAGTCGCACCACCTTGGCCCTGTTCGCCGGTGCGTCGGGCGACCACAACCCGATCCACATCGACATCGACTTCGCCCACGGCGCGGGGATGAAGGATGTGTTCGCGCACGGCATGTTGTCGATGGCCTACCTCGGGCGCGCGCTCACCGAATGGGTGCCGCAGCGCCAGATCCTCAGCTATGGCGTGCGCTTCGCGGCCCTGACCCATCTCGGCGACCGCGTGCGCTGCAGTGGCAAGGTGGTTGAAAAGCTCGAGCATGCAGGCCGACCCTGCGTGCGCGTTCAAATCAGCGCGACGAAGGCGACAGGCGAAATCACGCTGGCCGGCGAGGCTTTGGTTGCCTTGAACTGAGACTGCCGTTTGGCGGCCCTACTTTTTATTTCTTTCCTTTTCATCACAAGCAAGGACACACATCATGAAAAAACTCGAAGGCAAAGTGGCCATCGTCTCCGGTTCGGGCCGCGGCATTGGCCGCGCGATCGCCATGAAGCTGGCCAGCGAAGGCGCCAAAGTGGTCGTCAACGACCTCGACGCAGCCCCGGCAGAGCAGACCGTGGCCGACATCAAAGCCGCTGGCGGCATGGCGCTGGCTTGTGTCGGCAGCGTCACTGCCGACGGCTTCGCTGAAAAGTTCGTGAAAACCGCGATCGACGGCTTCAGCGGCTTGGACATCATCATCAACAACGCCGGCTACACCTGGGACAACGTGGTTCAGAAGATGACCGACGAGCAGTGGAACGCGATCATTGACGTGCATCTGACCGCGCCGTTCAAGATTTTGCGCGCCGCCGCGGAGTTCATCCGCGTCGCCTCGCGCAAAGAAGCCGAAGCCGGGCAGGAGGTGTTCCGCAAGGTGGTCAACATCTCGTCCATCGCCGGCACGGGCGGCAACGCCGGCCAGGCCAACTACTCGGCGGGCAAGGCCGGCATCATCGGCCTGACCAAGGCGCTGTCCAAGGAGTGGGGGCGCTACAAGGTCAACGTCAATGCCGTCGCTTTTGGCATGATCAAGACGCGGCTGACCGAAGCTTCGGCCGACGGCAACGCATCGATTGATGTCGAAGGCCGCAAGATCAAGGTCGGCGTCAACCCCGATCTGCTGGAAATGATGGAGCGCACCATTCCGCTGGGTCGCGGCGGCACGCCCGAGGAAGCGGCCGGGTCGGTCTACCTGCTGTGCATTCCCGAATCGAACTACGTCAGCGGCCAGACGCTGATCTGCGGCGGCGGCATCTCGATCTAAAGCGCAAGCCGCAAGCGCATAAAGGCCCACGATGGACATTGATTTCAGCCCAGAAGACATGGCGTTCCAGCAAGAGGTTCGCGCCTGGTTCAAGGCCCACACGCCACCCGATCTCAAGCGCAAGACCGTCACCGGTGAGATGCTGCAAAAGGACGACATCGTTCAATGGCAGCGCCGGCTCGACACCCAGGGCTGGCTCGTCACCGGCTGGCCCAGGGAACACGGCGGGCCGGGCTGGACGCCGACGCAGCGCTACATCTTCGACCTCGAGCGCGCGGCGGCCAGCGCGCCGGTGGGGCTGTCGATGGGCGTCATCATGCTCGGGCCGGTGCTGATCGCCTTCGGCACACCCGAGCAAAAGGCGCAGTACCTGCCGCGCATCCGCCGCTGCGAGGACTGGTGGTGCCAGGGCTATTCCGAGCCGGGCGCAGGCTCCGACCTGGCCAGCCTGAAGACCACGGCCGTGGCCGATGGCGATGACTACGTCGTCAACGGCTCCAAGATCTGGACCACCTACGCGCACTGGGCCACGCACATGTTCTGCCTGGTGCGCACCGCCAGCACCGGCAAGAAGCAGGAAGGCATCTCCTTCCTGCTGATCGAGATGGACCGCCCCGGCATCGATGTCAAGCCCATCGTCTCGATTGACGGTGAGCACCATCTGAACCAGGTGTTTCTCACCGACGTGCGGGTGCCCAGGAAAAACCTGGTCGGCCGCGAAGGCCAGGGCTGGGACATTGCCAAGTACCTGCTCACGCACGAGCGCACCAGCATCGCCGGCGTGGCCGACTGCAAAGCGCATTTGGCCAACCTGTATGCCGCGGCAGGTGAGCGCCGCTCGGGTGGCCGACCGCTGATGGAGGACGCGGCGATGCGGCTCAAGCTGGCGCGCGCCGAGATCGAACTCATGGCGCTCGAATACACCAACTTCCGCGTGCTGGCCGCCACCGCCGCAGGCAAGGCGCCGGGGCCGGAGTCCTCGCTGCTCAAGACCATGGGCACGGCGGTGCAACAGACCTTGGCCGAGCTTGGCGTCGAGATCGCCGCCGAGCAGGCCTGGCCCTGGCATGACAGCGGCGAGTTTGGCAGCGGACGCCATGCCCATGCGATGCCGCACTACTGCTTCTCGCGCGCCGCCACGATTTACGGCGGCAGCGACGAGGTGCAAAAGAATGTACTGGCCAAGATGCTGCTGGCCGGCGGCGCGGCCTGAGGAACACCATGAACTTTGATCTCTCCGAAGAACAAAAGATGCTGCGCGACGCGGCGCAAAAATTTCTGCGTGCCGAATACCGTTTCGATGCGCGCAACAAGATCGTCGCCTCCGAGCCCGGCATGAGCCGCGAACTCTGGCAGCGTTTTGGCGAATTCGGTTGGCTGAGCGTGGCCCTGCCCGAGGCCGATGCCGGTTTTGGCGGCGGCATGGTCGAGACGATCCAGGTCGCCGAGGCCCTGGGCGCCGCGCTGGTGGTCGAACCCTACCTCGCCAGCGCCGTGCTCGGTGCGCAGGCGCTGGCGCGCGCGGGCAGCGCGGCGCAGCGCGCGGCCTGGCTGCCCGGCCTGGCCGCGGGCCAGCGTATTGTCAGCCTGGCACACACCGAGGCCGATGCGCGCCACGAACTCGCCCATGTTCAAACCAGCGCCACGGCCAAGGGCGGCGGCTGGGTGCTGTCGGGCCGCAAGAGCGGCGTGCTGGGCGCGCCCTGGGCCGACGGCTTCGTTGTGGCCGCCAGAACCTCGGGCGCCGTCAGTGAGCGCCAGGGCATCAGCCTGTTTCTGGTCGAGGCCAGGACGCCGGGGGTGCAGGTGGCGGGCTACAAGGTCTACGACGGCAGCCGGGCCGGCGATCTGCGGCTTGACGCTGTCGTGCTGGGCAAGGACGCATTGCTGGGCGCCCAAGGCGAGGGCCTGGGGCTGCTGGAGCACCTGGTTGATCTTGGCATTGTTGCCGCCTGCGCCGACGCCCTGGGTGCCATGGGCGCGCTGTTGCGCAAAACTGGCGAATACGTCAGCACGCGCAAACAATTTGACGTGCCGATTGCCAGCTTCCAGGTCATCCAGCACCGGCTGGTCGACATGTTCGCCGCGGTCGAGGCCAGCCGCTCCCTGGTGCTGATGGCGGCCCTGCATGCCGAGCACCCCGACGCGGCCACCCGTTCGCGCGCCGTCTCGGCCGCCAAGGCCGCCATAGGCGAGCGCGCCCGCTACGTGGCGCAGCAAGCGGTGCAGTTGCACGGCGGCGTGGGCATGACCGAGGAACTGGACATCGGCCACTACTTTCGCCGTCTGACGCTATTTTGCAACCTGTTGGGCAGCGCCGACCACCACCTGCAGCGCTTTGCAGCGCTGCGTGCGGCGGTCTGATCGCCTGATGACCGACCCACACTGAGCCACTTGAGGGGCTGCCTAAATGAGCTTGATGACATCGACCGCCGCGCCGAACTCGCCCGAGTTCCAGCGCAACCGTGAAGCCTACGAGGCGCGCATTGTTGATCTGCATGAACGCCGCGCGCGTGCCCTGGTCGGCGGCCCCGAAAAGGCGCGCCTGCTGCACAAGAAGCGCAAGCAGTTGCTGCCGCGCGAGCGCCTGGCCGCCGTGCTCGACCCCGGATCGCCCTTCCTCGAGTTCGGGCAGCTTGCCGGCGACGGCCTGAACGAGGGCGTGCCGCCGGGCGGCAGCATCATCACCGGCGTGGGGCTGGTGTGCGGGCGCGCCTGCATGCTGATGATCCACGATGCCACGGTCAAGGGCGGCACCTACTACGGCATCACCGCTAAAAAGCATGTGCGGGCCCAGATGTTCGCCTGGCAGCACCGGCTGCCGTGCATCACCATGGTCCAGTCGGGCGGCGCCAACCTGCCGGAGCAGGCGCATATTTTCCCCGACGACGGGCAATTCGGCTCAATCTTTTACAACCAGATCCGCATGTCGGCCGAGGGCATCACCCAGATCGCGACCGTGCACGGGCCGTCTACCGCCGGCGGCGCCTACCTGCCGGCGCTATGCGACGAGGCGGTGATCGTGCGCAATCAGGGCGCGATGTTCCTCGCCGGGCCCGAACTGGTGTATGCCGCCACCAAGGAAGAGGTTGACATTGAAACCCTGGGCGGCGGCGAGATGCACAGCCGCGTCAGCGGCGTCACCGACCACCTGGCCGAGAACGACGGCCATGCCATCGCCATCGTGCGCGGCATCGTGGCCAATCTCGGCACTGCAGCCAAGCAGCGCTGGGACGTGGCCCCGCCGCTGCCGCCGCGCCATGACCCGCGCGAGATCTACGGCATCGTCAGCGCCGACAACCGGCATCCGACCGACAACCGCGAAGTGTTGCTGCGGCTGATCGACGACAGTGACCTGCAGGAGTTCAAGCCGCTGTACGGCGACACCATGATCTGCGGCTTTGCCCGCATCAAGGGCTTTCAGATTGGTATTCTGGCAAACAACGGCGTGATCTTCTCCGAGAGCGCGCTCAAAGGGGCTCATTTCATCGAACTGTGCTGTCAGCGCGACATTCCGCTGCTGTTCATCGCCGATGTGTCGGGCTTCATGGTCGGTAAAGCGGTCGAGCAGCAGGGCATTGCCAAGCACGGTGCCAAGTTCATGACGGCCATGGCCTCGGCCAACGTGCCGCGCTACACGCTGATCACCGGCGGCTCGTACGCGGCGGCCTACCTGGCGATGTGCGGGCGCCCGTTCAAGCCCAATGTGATGATGATGTGGCCCACCGGCCGCGCCGCGCTGATGGGCCCCGAGCAGGC
This sequence comes from Burkholderiales bacterium, assembly GCA_016191525.1. Taxonomy (GTDB): domain Bacteria; phylum Pseudomonadota; class Gammaproteobacteria; order Burkholderiales; family Burkholderiaceae_C; genus Ramlibacter. The sequence goes on from JACPOK010000021.1 coordinate 18,968, forward strand.
CGCCACCACGCTGGGCCTGGTGCGCGAGAACATCCACCGGCGCGAGGGCACAAGCTGGAGCGACGAAGAACGCGAGCAATTCAAGCAACCGATACGCGAGCAGTTCGAGCGCTTTTCCAGTCCCTACAACTACGCCTCCAACCTGTGGTGCGACATGGTCGTCGACCCCCTGGAAACACGCGACACCATGGCCTTGCTGCTGGAGTTGGCGGGCCGCGTACCGCAGCGCGACACGCATTTCGGCGTGTTCAGGATGTGAGCCTTCGGGCCACAGGATTCACCATGCTTGA
>JACPOK010000004.1 GCA_016191525.1 Burkholderiales bacterium
ACTTTTGGCGGACCATAGAGCGCCAAAACTCATTTGTGCCTGCCAGCAGTGCTGTCAAATCACCGTGCACGAAGCAATGTCTTTGGGCGGCGCCGGCAGGCGTTGCGCGCGCTCGCCGACCAGCACGACATCGGCGCAGCGAAATCCGCCAACACCGGGAACGTAGAGGCCCGGCTCGACGGCGTAGAGCTCGCCGGCTTCGAGGGGACGGCCGTTGAACGGCACGTCCTCGGGAAAGTCGTGCTGCACGATGCCGATGCCGTGGCCGCTGCGATGCAGGAGATGGGGGGCGAAACCCGCGGCTTCGATCACCCGCCGCGCCGCCCGGTCGATGCCGGAGACCGGCCCGCCCGCCAGGGCGGCATCGATGGCCGCTTCCTGGGCCATCACGGCGCAATTGTGCAGGGCGTGTCGGCGCACGCCCGGCCGGCCGATCTGCCAGGTGCGCGCCATCTCCATCACCAGGCCGTTCAGGCGCGTCACCACCGTGCTGACCGCGACGCTGTCGGCCTCCACCTTCCTGCCGCACGAAACGCCGTCGCCATGCGGCGAGGCCGAGGCTGCGCCGGCGACGGTCGTCGCCTTGACGATGGAGAAATTCGCGCCGGCGAAGCGCCGCTCGGCCTCGGCATGCAGTCGCGCCGCGATAGCGGCGTCGACCTGTTGCACCGAGCGGCCGGGCCGCAGCTCTTCGCGATAGTGCGGCATGACCGCTGCCGACAGCTCGGCCAGGTCGGACATCACGGCGACTTCCTCGGCATGCTTCACCCAGCGCGTCGGCCGAAGCGCTGCGTTGACGTTCGCCAATTCGATCTCGGGCAACACTGACAATGCACCGGTCAGCGGCCCCGTCGCGGCATCGCAGCCAAGGCACGATCGCGCCAGGCCGCGCGCTGTCAGCGTCTCGGCCACCAGTTCCCGCCATTCGGTGGCCGGCCGCGCATCCGACCGCGACTGTGGCGTCTCGGCGTAGAAGATCAGGTCATCGACCCATAGCGTGCCGCGCGTCCGTTCCATCTCGAACAGGTGGCGTCCCTGTTCGGCCAGGATGGCGACCGAGGAACCGGTGACCGGCAACACGAGCAGAAAGGGCCGCTCCCAGGCGAGATCGGTCATCTCATGGTTCGAGACGAAGGAAAAGAAATCCGCGCCGGTGAACAGCAAGGCGTCCAGCCGGTTCGCGCGCATGACTTCGCGGAGACGCCCATGCCGATGATCGCGAACCGCAGTCGACAACGCTTGCATGATCATCCCCATTTCAACGCAACGCCGCTTCGATCGACGCGGCGGCAACCCGCAACTCGGGCAGCAGCTTGGCGAGCGCCTCTTCCGGCGACGTGCGCTGCAGGCTGGTGCTGACATTGAGCGCGGCGATCGCCCTTCCCTTCGTGCGATCACGCAGCGGCACGGAAAGGCCGGCGACACTGTCTTCCA
>JACPOK010000013.1 GCA_016191525.1 Burkholderiales bacterium
AGAGCAGCGCCGGCACGATCACCGGTCCTGCGGGCACCGCGCGGCAGAGCCAGGCGCCGAGGCCCAACTCCGTCCATTTGCCGTGATCGAGGTAACGGCCGTGCGGGCTCAGCTCCCACAGGAAGAGCGTGAGCCAGGCCAGGGCAATCAGGCCAACCAGCAGCGCCGGGAACGCCCGTCGCGGCTCGATCGGGCTCGCGATCACGGGCGTTGGCTCAGGCGTCGAAGACGAACGTGCTTTGCAGCGCGTTGTAGCCTTTCAGGTCGACGTCGATGCCCAGCGCCTGGTTCTTGACGCGGTAGTGCGGTGACTTGCCGACGAACACCGGCGCGCCCGGCACGGTCGAGAAGATCGTGTCGGTGAGCGTCGTGGCCTTGCCGGTGGTGCCCTGGTAGGGCTCGAGCTCGGCGTAGCCCACGTCGCCGATCTTGATGGTGCCCTTGCCGCCCTGCACGTCGAAGGTGATGGACACCTGCTCGACGGACACGACCTCGCCGATCAGCTTGACGAGATCGCCGACCGGACCGCCCTGCTTGCCGGTATAGACCTGCAACAGGGCATCCTTCTGCTTGGGGCTCGCCTTGTCGTCGATGTAAACGGCGGCGCGCCAATTGCCCTGGAGGATGTTGCCGGGCACGTGAGCCAGGGCGACGATCGTGCAGCCCGTGACGTCGACGCCGTCGACACTGCCTTTGTCGAAGTGCCAGCCGACGATGGTGTCGCAGGTGCCGTTGTCGGGATCCTCGCCGATCCAGCACGGGCAGAGCACCCGGCAGTTGCAAACTTCGAGAAGTCGGCCTTCGAGATGGTAAGCCATGTCACCCCCCCCCCTGTTCTGTTGAGCTGTATGCGTGCTCTACAAAACGCGACGCCGAGCCTCCGCTGCGGTACGAAATGGCCGTGACGCTGAAAGCAAATCAGAGCGAAGGATGGCGCGCAATCTCAATCAGGGCGAGGTCATGGCTTTGCCACGGACGTCTTCATGGTGAAGGCGTCCGGCGCGATGCCGCGCTGGAGCGCGGCCCACTCCACACGGGCGGCGATCGGGAAGCCGGGCAGCGCGCGCGGCGAGAAGGCGGCAATCGCGGCGGCGCCCGGCTTGTTGTATCGGCAATCGATGTTGGCGTTGCCCAGCCGGCCAGCGAGCTGCTCGCTGTAGCGCAGCGCCTCCTCGGCGTTGAGGTCGGGCTCGATCGGCACCATGACATGCAGCTCGCGGCCGCCCGTGAGCTTGGGCCAGCTCTCCAGCCCCTCGGCCTCCAGGAGCGGCCGCAGGCGCAGGGCCGTGTCGGCGGCGGTGACGCTCAGCACCAGCATGTCCGGCCGCTCGAGCTCGTCGATCGTGACGTTGGCAACCAGAAGCTCGACGGCGCCCATCTCGACCAGGCCCAAAAGGCCGTCGACGCTGTCGATCCAGAAGCGGTCGTTGTCCAACTTGCGCACCGCCTTGGGTGGCTTGCCCAGCGCAGCGCCCACCGGCTTGATCGGCCGCCGCGCGAGATGGGGCAACGCCTGTTTGAAAACCTTCTTCCAGTAGGCGGCGAGCTCGGCCTTCGACGGCGCGATGCCCGCGGCACCCGGCAGCATCTGCTTGATCGAGGCCAGGCCCTCCCACGGATCGTGATCGAGGAACGCCAGGCGCTTGGGCAGGTTCAACAGCGTGAAATGGTTCGAGCGGACGTTCTCGCCGAGTTCGTCCCAGGCGAGCGGCACCGACACCGGCGCGCCCTCGCGTGCGCGCGTCGAGTAGGCGCCGATGGCCGTGGCGCCCATGCCGTTGCGCAGATAGTCGACGTAGATGCGACCCTTCCGGCCGCTCTTGGCCATGTTGTCGGTGTAGAGGTCGGGCCGGTCCGCCGCCATCGCCGAGGCGATCGACTGGGCGAAGGCTTTTATCGCGTCCCAGTCGGCCTGTGGCGTCAGCGGGAAGACGACATGCAGGCCCTTGCCGCCGGTGGTCTTCACGAAGCTTTCGAGCTTCAGCGCCGCCAGCCTGCGGCGGACGTCGTGCGCGGCGTCGATCACGCGCTGCCACGGCACGTTGTCACCGGGATCGAGATCGATGGTGACGCGATCGGGCAGGTCCGGCCGGTCGGCTTTGGCGCCCCAGGGATGGATTTCGAGCACGCTCGCCTGGACGAGCTCGAGCAGGCCCGGCAGATCGTCGATCACCAGCATCGGCTGCTCGTCGTTGGGCACTGGCACCCGGCGCACGCTGTCGGCGAGCCCCGGCCACGCATGCTTCTGGAAAAAGCCTTTCTCGTTGATGCCTGCCGGATGGCGCAGGAGGCTGAGCGGCCGGCCGACCAGGTGCGGCAGGATCCAGTCGGCGATCTCGCCGTAGAACTCGGCCAGGCCCTGCTTGGTGATGCCCTGGTCGGGCCACAGCAGCCGACCGGGATTCGTAAGCCGTACCGG
>JACPOK010000002.1 GCA_016191525.1 Burkholderiales bacterium
ACCGCCTGGTCGAGCATGGTGCTGCTCGCCATGGCGTGCAGCGGGACCGTGGTGGTGCCGATGCCCGAGCGCTGCAGGTGGAACTTCGCCTTCTCCGGATCGAACGGCCGCTGCTTGAGCCCGGGAAAGTAGAAGCGGTTGGTTGGGTCGATCGGCTGGTCGTTGGCCAGCACGGCATAGCCCTGGAAGACGGCGCTCTTCATCTGCTCGCGGTTCAGCAGGTATTTCAGCGCCAGCACCAGGTCCTGGTTCTTGCCGAGATCGGAATCCTGGCGGATGACCAGGTCGTTGTAGCCGCCGGCCTTGGTCTCGAACACGGCGTAGCCCGGGCTTGCCTGCACGCGCTTGGCGAGCTGCGGGCTGATGGCGGCGGCGATCTGGACGTCGCCCGACAGCAGCGCATTCAGCCGCGCCGTCTGGTCGGGAATGCCGAACAGCTCGATCTCGTCGAGATAGGGCTGACCGGGCTTGAAATACTCGGTGTTGCGGACGCCGATCGACTTGATGCCGGGCTGGAATTCCTGGCAGCGATAGGGACCGGTGCCGATCGCAGTGGTGAAGCTGGTCGTGCCGTTCTTGATGATCAGGAAATGCGGCGTACCCAGCACGACCGGCAAGTCGGCGTTGGGCGATTCGAGGGTGATCTTCACCTCGTTCTTGCCGCTGGCCACGATCTCCTTCATCGGCGCAGCGAGCGCCTTGGCGGCCGAGCCCGTCGCCGGATCCTTGTGGCGCGCCAGCGAGAAGACGACGTCGTCGGCGGTGAGCGGCGTGCCGTCATGGAACTTGACGTCGCGGCGGAGCTTGATCGTCCACACCGTGGCGGCGCTGTCGCTCTCGATCGCCTCGGCGAGCTCTAGCTGCGGCGTCAGGCTGGCGTCGAGGCGGGTCAAGCCGTTGTAGAAAGTGAAGCAGCGCGTGTAGTCGGTCTGGTTGTTCTGCTTGGCCGGATCGACGGTGTCGGCCGTCGACGAGGTCTGCGAGGCGACCTTGATGCGGCCACCGCGCTTGGGTGTCTGCGCGAGCGCGCGGCCCGCGTCGCCGATGACGAGGCCCGCAGTCGCCGCCGACATGCCTGCGGCGCCGAGCCACCGGATGAGATCGCGCCGGCTGGCGCCCTGTCGCAAAGCCGCCTCGATGGCCAACATGTCGTGCCGCTTGATGGTCATTGCCTGCTCCT
>JACPOK010000005.1 GCA_016191525.1 Burkholderiales bacterium
CCTCAAAAGTGGGAGGCCACCATACCCGTTTACAAAGCGAACAGGAAAGTCAATGAAATCAACGGTCTACCCAGACCACCCCCGCGCCAGTGCTAGCTTTGCGTACCGTCACTTATTGCACTGAAAACGAGGAGACCCCGAGAAGGTGTCGGGGGAAGTCGCCCACCTGTTTTGAGTTGACATGGCCCATTTCGGCATCACGTTTTTCCTGTCCAACGGCCTCTATGGCCAGCGTCCCTGGCACCACTTCGATCTGCACTGGGCAGCCCCCGGGTGGCTTTTCGTAGAGGTGGGTTCCTATACGTTGGAGATTGAACATCCGCAGCTCCCGGCCCTGCATCAGGCTGGAACCACCAAGATCAAGGAGTAACTGTGCAAGTTCGCTACTACGAGAAGAACGGCAAGACCTGGGCCGACTTTAGGATCAATGACGTGCGCAAGCGCATGACCACCGGCGTCACCTGGGGTAACCAGAAGGCGGCGGAGCTGGCCATGCCCGGCGTCATTGCCCGCGCAATGAAGGAAATGGAAGAGGCCGCGAATGCGCCGGCCGGCAAGAAGGACACCATCAAGGTGGAGAAGAAGCCGTCCTCGGGTTGAATCGCCCCGGGTTTTCAGGAGGCTCAAATCTCTGAGAGGATTGAGCCATGAAGAAGTCGAACAAGTTCTCACCTGAGGTCCGTGAGCGGGCTGTGAGGATGGTGCAGGAGCACAAGGGGGAGTACCCATCGCTTTGGGCAGCAGTCGAATCGATTGCGCCCAAGATCGGATGCGTGCCGCAAACGCTGCTGGAATGGGTCAAGCGGGTAGAGGTCGATGCGGGCGTCCGTGAAGGCGTCACGACGTCCGAGGCGCAGCGGGTCAAGGACCTGGAACGCGAGGTCAAGGAGCTGCGCCGGGCTAACGAGATCCTGAAGCTGGCGAGCGCGTTTTTCGCCCAGGCGGAGCTCGACCGCCGACTGAAGTCCTGAACGACTTCGTCGATCAGCACCGCGTCACGCACGGGGTCGAGCCGATCTGCAAGGCACTGCAGATCGCCCCGTCGGGATATTGGCGCCATGCAGCGCTGCTGCGCGAGCCGGACAAGCGATGTGCCCGGGCCCGTCGCGACGAGGCCCTGGCGCCGCAGATCCAACGCGTCTGGCAAGCCAACATGCAGGTCTATGGCGCCGACAAGGTCTGGAGGCAGCTTGCACGCGAGGGGACGGTGGTAGCCCGTTGCACGGTGGAGCGGCTGATGCGGCGCCTCGGACTGCGCGGGGTGAGGCGCGGCAAGGTCGTGCGCACCACGATCAGCGACAGCAAAGCGCCATGCCCACTGGACCGAGTCAACCGGCAGTTCCGGGCAGAGCGGCCAAACCAGCTGTGGGTCAGCGACTTCACCTACGTATCGACCTGGCAGGGCTGGCTGTACGTGGCCTTCGTCATCGACGTGTTCGCCCGTCGCATCGTGGGCTGGCGGGTGTGCAGTTCAATGCGAACGGACTTCGTGCTGGATGCCTTGGAGCAGGCTCTGTATGCCCGTCAACCTGAACGCGATGGCAGCCTGGTATGCCACTCCGATCGTGGGTCGCAATACGTCAGCATCCGCTACACCGAGCGGTTGGCCGAAGCTGGCATCGAGCCGTCCGTGGGCAGCAAGGGCGACTCCTATGACAACGCCTTGGCCGAGACCATCAACGGGCTGTACAAGGCCGAACTGATCCACCGTCGGGCACCCTGGAAAACCAAGGAATCGGTCGAGCTGGCCACGCTCGAATGGGTGTCCTGGTTCAATCACCATCGGCTGCTCGAACCGATCGGCTACATACCGCCGGCGGAGGCTGAGGCAAACTACCACCGGCATCTCGCCAATCAGGCCACCACGGTGGTGGTCTGACTTAAACCAACTGGCCTCCACGAAACTCGGGGCGATTCAGGTTGCACGCTGAAGTCGGCCTACGACTACGCGATGAAGAACCGTGAGCAGTGGATGCAGTCGAAGGACAAGAAGAGCATTCGGACCGTGTTCGAGGCCATCATCGCCAGCCATCCGGACCTCTCTGAGGACACCGACATGGCAACCTTCACGCGCGATTTCGTGCTTGACCTCCGCGCCAAGTGGATGGAAGAGCCGGGCAAGCGCAAAGGCACCACCCTGTCGGCGAGCACCATCAACCACCGGCTGTCCATGCTGGCGGTGTTGCTGGAGCAATCCAAGCTGGCTCCGCACACGGTCAAGCATCTGTCGACCAAGGGCAACGAGCGCACCCGCCGGATTACCGACGAGGAAGTGCAACGTGGGCAGAGCTGGTTGCTGGCGAACGCCAACAACTACTCCGGCGCCGCGGACTTCTGCGACCTGATTACCGCGGGACTGGGCTTGGCGGCGCGCCAAGGGGAACTGCTGGACGTGCCATGGATCAACGTGAACCTGATCGGCGACATGCCGACCATCAAGTTCGACGACACCAAGAACGGCACAAGCCGCACGGTGCCCCTGCCGGCGTCCGTTCTGACCCTGCTGGAACGCCGCAAGCACGTCAAGCCGGGTCCCTTCGGTAACCTGAACACCGACCGGTGTACGAAGCTCTGGAACTTGATGAAGGCCGGCATCGGCATCCCCGAGGACGATGAGGAGTTCGTCTTCCACGCGCTTCGCCATGAGGGTCTGTCGCGCCTGGGCGATGGTGACACCAACGCCTTTACGATCCAGGCCATCGCAGGACACGCCAACGTTACCACCACCCAGCGGTACGTGCACAACTCCACGGCTGCCATGGCCCGCGCGATGGGCGTCAACAAGCCCTCCGCAGGGCCTCAGGCAGGGGTATAAAACGTCCCTGTTCCAGGACCGTCCGCTATCGGCAACGGATGCTGAAGGCGGAAGATGGACTGTTAATCCGTAGGTCCCTGGTTCGAGCCCAGGTCGGGGAGCCAAAGACAGCAAGGTAATCAGCGGTAGCACCCACTAACCGCAACTCTCAAAACCCCCTAGTGGTGCCATCTTGGTGCCATTTCAGGGGGTTTTTCTTTTTGACCCAATCTCGGCTTCGGCTCCGAAAACACAGCTGACGATGCTGGTAGTTCGCGGTGCCACGCGGTGCCACCTGGTGCCAAACCTGGTGCCACATTTGACCTGTTTCCGGGCTTTCTCGTTCAGGTTTGGTGCCGCGCCTCCTTCCTCTGTTGGCAACTGTTGCAAAATCAGTGACGGACTAACGGCAAGTTCCCCGTGCCTTGCACATGCTCACTCCGTGCGGCGCCGTCCGGCTGCCCAGCCTTTCTCATCCCTAGACGAGATGTCGCAGTAGGTTGTTGATCCGTCCGGGACCTGGGACCTGTGGTTAGAACCGGAATTGCGCCTATCTGCAGTTGACCGGTTGTGCGCCGACCAGTGCCTTCGCGGTCGCGGTCAGCACGGGCCTCCAAGCGCGCCTGTTTGAGAAGAATTTGGGCCGTTGGGTCGACTTCGCCCCGGGCGTTATGACCACTCTGGCCGCTGCGCTCGCCAGCTTCGTGACCGCCCTCCTCCGTGCGGTGCATCCGCCCGTTCGCCGGCGGCTACGCGGCCTTGGATCTTCCCTTGCACTGCGGTGCGTGGCGACATACCTGCTAGCTGCTCCGGGGTCGCGTTCAGCTGCTCGCAGTGACTTCAGCGCTTCGGGAGCGCTGTAGGCCACGCCGCACAGATCAAGGCCAGTCCTAAACGCTGTTTCAGCCGCGAGTCGTCTTTTCGCTGCTCTGCCGAGCTGAAGAGTCACCCGGGGCCGCCTGCCTTTTCTACCGACCAAATCGCAAGTTCGAAGGCGCGCCGCATCGCGGCACCGGGTGCGTAACCGATCACAGATACCAGGCGACCGGCGCACACGAAGACTGCTGGTCGCGCGCTCCACGCGTAGAGGGAAGACCGGCACCTGATGCCGCAGATAGAGCTGCTACGCAAGGTCGGGGCCTTCACGCAAAGGGCGCTGATTCTGACTGCCGACATCCCGCGGCACTAGGCACGAGTCGCAGCAGCTGCGGCAACTTGGCACAACGGCGCAGAGAGCTGCTGATGTTCGTCGCCGCCAACGGTGCGGACGTTTACGCGCGCTCAGGAGGTGCCGCTTCGACTGTGTCGATAAGCGGGTCTCGTCTGCATTGAAGCGGTTGCTACACCACGCAGGTCAGGACGAGGCGTCAGGACCGTTAACCATCTCAAGGATATGCATGAATTCGAATCTGGTACTGGATCCCACAGGAACAAATGTTGCGCCACGCGTGCGTTGCGGCAGCCTGCTTGAGGGACGCACAAGGGAGATCTACCTCGCACTGCACGTTCAGGAGGCAGAGCTTGAAGAGTTTGCGTTGCCGCCGGCAGCCGCCGGACTGACGTTGATGCACTCGCCGGCAGAGGTCATGTACGCGGTTGTCCGCTTGCAGAGAGGGACGCGGCAATGGCGGTTTCTTGTGCCGATCTGGTCGGAGACCGCCCTCGCCTGGCTGCGGGGTGTGGTTGCAAGTCAGTGCATTCCCCTGGCAGCGAGCGTGCCGGGGAGCGAGGAGGTCGCAATATCCCGCTGCCGGTTGGGAAGCTTGCAGCCGCACTGGCTGTCCCCCCTGGAACAGGAGTGGCCAGAACTGGCGGACGCCGACAAGTTAACGGATGTGGCTGTAGCGCTCACAAGCGTGGCGGCTCCGGAGGACCTCGGATCGCTTCTGCCTTCGTGCGGAGTCGAGGCCGTGGAACTCGTTGCGAACTGCAGCTGGCTGCAAGAGTACCTGCTCACCGCGGATCCCTCTGCGGAGGAGTTGGCCAAAGATCTGGAAATCTACTGCGAGCTTGTCGGATAGCTCTCTGGTCAATTAGCAAAGGACCCCGCTTGGGGTCCTTTTTTTGGACATCCGACCGCGCGTCTGACCAGTGCCCGTCCAGTCGTCGCATCAGGGAACCTGGGCCGCCAAGCTGCCGTTGTGCGTCCACGCGGCATGCTGGGGCGGGCGCCGCGTACGGTCCCACTGTCCGGCATCTGCCACTTGACCTCGTCGAGCCGGCGGTGCATCTCGGGTGTTCCGCAATCCCGGTTTCCGCCACTGCCGGCTCCCCCATAGTTCTGCGCGAAGCCACTTGTGTTTACGTCGATACCATCCTATCGTTATCCAGTACTATTCCGTAGTTGCAATTCGAAGTGGCTCAGCGGAGCCTGTCGCGCTCGATCTGCGCGTGAACGCTCTGGAGCAGTAACGATGACAACATTACGCCCGCAGGCAGTGCCGATGGTCCAGATAGACAACAGCCGCATCTCGGTGACACAGTGGAACTTCGTTCCAGGCGCTGAGACGGGCTGGCACCGGCACGAGTTCGACTATGTTGTCGTACCGCAGTCCGATGGCCGTCTCAAGATCGAAGCTGCAGATGGCAAAACGACGATTAGCGAACTACGCGCACATCAAAGTTACTACAGGGCAGCCGGCGTCGAGCACAACGTCATCAACGATAGTCTGGTGACGTTCGCATTTGTAGAGATAGAGATCAAGTAAGCGCCGAGCACAACTTTGAAGGGCGTGGCGCCAATGGTCGTGCAGTCGGTGTTTGAAGCCGGGCCAGCTCGCTCCTTCCGCCGCCTTCATGATCAGCCAGTCCAGTCGCCTCGCTACAGTGCCGCGGGGATGATGTTGGCTTCTCGCCGGAACCCTCGACTGTGCGCGCTCCGTTGGCACCGCAGTGCCAACGGTAGCAGCACCCTATCTCAATTCATCAGCGTCTCGGCCATCCAGCGCCCGATGGCCGTCGCCTGCGCGTCCTGATGCTGCTGTCCCAGGACCTGCACGCCGAGCGGAAGACCATCCAGCGCCAGCAGCGGAACGTTCACGGAAGGCGCGCCCAGCAAGGAACTAACGCAGGCGAACGACACATCGCCGGTGGGATATTTCGTGCTCCGGATCTCTTCTGCAATCGGCGCGGGACCCGGGGCGGACAGGCTGACCAAGGCGTCGCACTCGCCGGCCAGTGCCGCCAGGGCAGCTCGCGCGGCATTCCGCTGCTTCAAGTCTTCGCGGAAGTCCTGCAGGGTCAGCGCAGCACCGGTCTCGACCTGTCGAACCAGACTCGCACCCAGCGTGCCCGGGTGCTGCTCCACCAAATTGGCTAGGCTCCAGCGCTGCTCCCAGGCGATGATGCGCAAGGAAAGTTCGGTGCCCGCGGCGATGCTACGCTCCAACGCCTCCACTGCAGCGGAATCGCCACGTCGGATGATTTTTACCGACTCGCGTTCCAGGCTGGACAACATCGCGTCGAACGCGCGGCGCGCCCCCTCCTCCACCCGCGCCCACCCCTCGGTTTCGAGTACCACCAGGCGCTTGGGGCGCATCGGCGGGGGCGGCGTGATTTCCCCGTACAGGCCAGGATGCCCAGGGTCGCCCCCGGCCCGCAGCACAATCTCCATAGCGGTGTGCCACATGTCCTCGGCGCAGCCCGCATGGATCCCGATGTGGGCTTGGCTGAATCCCAGTCGCTCGCCGCGGTTGATCGCCCCGTAGGTCGGCTTGAGCGCCCAGTTTCCCGAGAAACTGGCGGGCCGCAGGACGGATCCGACCAGCTGCGAGCCAATGGCCACCGGCACCATGCCGGCGCCGACCACGGCACCCGATCCACTTGAAGACCCGCCGGGCGTCCGTCGCGGATCGAAGGGGTTGGTGGTCGGACCAGGGTCGAGGAAGCCGAGCTCTGTCGTGACGGTCTTGCCGAGCACCACGGCACCAGCGTCGCGCAAAGCCCGCACGAGCGCGCTGTCACGCTTGGGGAAGCTGCCCGCGAATGCCGGACTTCCCATCTGCGTCGGCATGTCCTTGGTCTCAATCAGGTCCTTGATGCCCACGGGCATTCCGTCGATCATGGACAAAGGCCGGCCCGATTTGTAGCGCTGCGTGGCTTCGTCGGCGGCTGCGCGCGCAATTTTCTCGTTCAGAGTGACCCACCCTCTCACCGTGGGCTCGCGGCGTGCGATGACGTCCAGGCAACGTTCCAGAAAATCGCGCGGCGTGTCTTTATTTTGGAGGAAGGCGGAGCGTGCGTCATGGAACGTCAGCGCCGGGGAGGCTTTGGGGTTGTAGCTCAAGCTGTGGCTCCTTTTAATGCTCAGTTGGCTTCAATGCCGGCGTCTTTGATCAGTTTGGTCCAGCGGCGATGCTCGTCGATGAAGAAGCCGTCGAAGGACTCCGCCGTACCAATATCCACTTGCATGCCCACGTTCGCCAATCGCTCCTTCACATCCGGCATCTGCAGCGCTTTCGCCACATCTTCGTTGATCTTGCGCACCAATGCCGGTGCCATGCCCGCCGGTGCGAACACGCCGTACCAGGCCTGCAGCTGCAAGTTCGGCAGTCCCACTTCGCGGGTTGTGGGCACGTTCGGAAAGCGCGCCACGCGCTCCGGCCCCGCTACCGCGTACGCCTTGGCCCGACCGGACGTGACGTAACTGGCCACGTTGCCCGATCCGAATTGCACCATCATGTCTACTTCCCCGCTCAGGACGCCGCCGGACGCTTCGAGGGAGCCGCGGTAGGGAATGTGGCGAACCTTGACGTTGGCCTCCTGCTTGAACATCTCGGCATACAGACTCAGGATCGATCCGAAGCCGTTGGACGAGTAGGTGAACTTGTCCGGCGATTTCCGCAGAGTGTCAAGCAGTTCGGCCATGTCCTTGGCAGGAAGGTCGGCCCGCCCCAGAATCACCACTGGAAGGCTGCCGACCTTGGCTACACGCGTGAAGTCCTTGACCGGGTCCAGCCGTGCGTTCTTGTTCAGGGCGGCAAGAGTTGCCAGTTCGTTGTAGGACACGAGCAGCGTGTGGCCGTCCGGCGCCGCGCGCGCGACAAACTGAGAGCCGAGCAGGGAGCCGGCGCCTGGACGGTTTTCTACGATCACTGGCTGCTGCCACAGCTGGGACAGCTTAGGGCCAATAAGCCGGCCCACAATGTCCGCCGTCCCGCCGGGAGGGGTGGGGACGATCAGCGTTACCGGTTGGCTGGGAAAGGATTGCGCACTAGCGGACGTGCTGACCATGATCCCCAACGCCACTGTGGCAAACAGGCCGGAGAGTGTCTTTCGAAAAATCATTGCGAACTTTCAGAGGGTTAAAGATACGGTTCTCGTCCTGGGTTCAGCGTTGGTGTCGCATCGCCCCCGTCGTTGTAGCAAGGCAGCTTCACTTGTGTGTTTGCAGCATAGGTCTTCTCCAGTTTGATGCGTGATGATCCAAGTGAACACTAGAATTGTCGACGTAGCCCGGCCGGCCCTGCCCCAGTGCTCAGGCCCGACAGGCGAGGCGGATGGCGGCCCGCAGAATGTCGATGCCTTCGGCGAACACTTCTTCTTCGATGGTCAGCGCCGGCAGGAAGCGGATCACATTGCCGTGCACGCCGCAGGTCAGCAGCAGCAGCCCGCGTTCTAGCGCCTCCTGCTGGATTCGCTGGGTCAGGCCTGCATCAGGTGCGCCGGTCGCGGGGTCGTGGAACTCCACGGCCACCATGAGGCCCAGGGCGCGCACGTCGGCGATCGCTGGGGTGTGCACGCGCAGCGCTTGCAGTTCGCCGCTCAGGTGCTCGCCCAAGGCGGCTGCGCGAGCGACTAGGCCTTCGTCCTCGATCACGCGCAGCACCTCCAGCGCGGCGGCCACCGCAAGCGGGTTGCCAGCGTAGGTGCCGCCTAGACCGCCCGGCTGCGCGGCGTCCATCAGTTCGGCCCGGCCGGTGAGCGCGGACAGCGGAAAGCCGCCGGCCAGGCTCTTGGCCATGGTCACGAGGTCGGCCTCGACTTCGTGGTGTTCCAGCGCAAACAGCTTGCCGGTGCGGCCGAAGCCGGTCTGAATTTCATCCACCACCAACAGGATGCCGTGTTGGTCGCACAGCGCCCGCAGGTGCCGCAACAGTGCGGGGGGTGCCACGTAGAACCCGCCTTCGCCCTGCACCAGTTCAATGAAGATGGCAGCCACGCGTCGCGGGTCGACGTCGGCCTTGAACAGGTGGTCCAACGCGTCGATGCTGTCCTCGACGGTCACGCCGAGCGTGGGCGCCGGATAAGGCACGTGCCACACGCCTGCTGGCATGGCGCCGAAGCCCAGCTTGTAGGGCGCGACCTTGCCGGTCAGGGCCATACCCATCATGGTCCGGCCATGGAAGGCGCCGGCGAAGGAGATCACTGCGTCGCGACCGGTCGCGGCGCGCGCCACCTTCACCGCGTTTTCGACGGCCTCTACGCCTGTGGTGAACAGCGACGTCTTCTTGGCGAAATCACCTGGCACCGACTCATTAAGTCGCTCGCACAGGTCGATATAGCTTTCATAGGGCGTGACCTGGAAGCAGGTGTGGTGGAACGCCTCCAGCTGCTGCTGAACTGCGGCCACGATGCGCGGATGGCGGTGCCCAGTGGCCAGAACGGCGATGCCGCTGCCAAAGTCGATCAAGCGAGCGCCCTCGACATCCCACAGTTCCGAATTGCGGGCGCTTGCCGTGAAGTGCCGGGTCTGGACGGCGACACCGCGGGGGCAGGCGGCAAGCCGTCGGGTTTCGAGGTCAGCGTTCTGCGTGAGGCGTCGGTTCATGGAAGTCCTCGCGTGAGATTTAAGATTCATTATTGCCGATTACGTGAAAATAAGACGTTATTTTTTCACGTAGGTGCTATCCGTGGGCAAACCTGATGAATGGAGCGCTGCGATACTCAGCCTTGCTTAGCCAACAGAATCATTCTTGTGTCCACCAAACCCGCCACTAACGTCGTGCGCCGTGCCCGGCGCGTGCGAGCCATACCCGAGGCCACGGCTCAGTCCGCGTCTCCCAGGGCGGACCCCATGGGCTGGATCGGCGCCGAGGTGCGCAGCTTGCGCAAGGCCAAGAACCTCTCGCTGCAGGAACTAGCGGCGCGCTGTGGCAAATCGGTCGGCTTCCTAAGCCAGGTCGAGCGCGGCCTGAGCAAACCGACCGTCAGCGTGCTGCACGATCTGGCGACGGCCTTGAAGGTGCACATCAACTGGTTCTTCCCGCAGACCGAAGGGGGCGGCAACCCCGCTGACGGCGGGATCGTGGTGCGCAAGGCCAATCGTCGGCGCCTGTCGTTCGGCTCCGGCATTTCCGACTATCTGCTTTCGCCCAACCTCAACGGACCGCTGGAATTGCTGTGGTCGGAAATGGCGCCGCAGGCTGACAGCGGCGAAAAGGCATACCAGCACGTCGGCGACGAAGCCGGCGTCATCATCAACGGAAGCCTGGAGCTGTGGGTCGGCGAGCAATTTTTCGTGCTCGATGCGGGCGACAGCTTCTCGTTTCCGAGTTCCACCCCGCACCGTTATCGAAACCCCGGCAACACCATTACCGAAGTTGCCTGGGTCGTCACACCGCCGTCTTACTGAACTGGTGCCTGCGCCGATGAAGCAGCGTCTTCAACAGGGGAGCGAGGGCCAAGACGCCATTGGCGTATGTCGGAACAACTGACCATATACCGGCGCACAGCTGGTTCGCCGTGCTACTGCTGGTTACGTTGGCCATCACCTCCCTGGTTTCCCGCGAACGCCGTTGCCGACTTGGCCTCACCAGCTTTCTGCTCGGCTACGTGTGCATCGCAGCTGTGCCCTGCGCGGTGTCATCAGGCGACTCCGCCCTTCGGGTAGAGAACCATCTGCGTGCACCGAAAAAGCGCCAGCGTCTTTCCCGTCTGGCGATGTGACACGACGGCATCCCACACCTGAGTGGTGCGCCCTAAATGCACGGCCGTTGCCACACACTCGATGGTCCCATCGCGCGCTGTCCCGAGATGGTTTGATTTGAGCTCAATCGTGGTGAACCCCATAGCCCCATCGGGAAGGCTCGCAGAGCAGCCGTAGCCGCACGACGTATCCGCCAAGGTCACGAGGGCCCCGGCATGGAGGTAGCCGTTGGGCGCCATGTGTATCTCGCGGACCTCTAGTTCCGATCGCACATTGCCCGGCAACATTGCCGTGATGGTCATACCCAAGTGGCCAGGAAGTTTTCCCTCACCGCGTTTGTTGTAGGCGTCCGCCTGGGTCGCTTCTGGCATCGGTAGTCTCGAACAGAGGAATGAAGAGAGCCACTCTACTCGGAAGGTCGGCCCAAGAAGACAGCTAACACAGCCTCTGTAGTCGCGAGCGATGTCTGCTAATGGACGGAAGCAGACCTTCACGTCGACCGGTCAGGACCTCGCTGAAGGAGGGTAAACGTCAGTGACCATGTCCTGTGCTCGCATTTGCAGGGCCTAATTTCACGCATTGGAAGATCATTGGGTAGAAGCCGAGCACTTCGCCGCCCTCATCCGCTACAGCTCTCACCGGCGTTGCGCGGTCGACTGACGCCCGCCGGCAGCCGTATGGGACATCCGGCGCTCAGTTTGCCCGGCGCAGCCCATCGGCGGCCTTGGAGAGGGCCTCCTGGAGTTCTGCCACGGCGCCGGGCGGGTTGCCGAGCATAGGGACTCGGGCGGCGATTTCCGACAGACGCTCCGCAAGCGTTAGCATAGCCCGGGCCGGAATCGGACCCTCGATCGCACGCAGCATGGCAAAGCTCATGCCGGCACGGGGAGTCGGGTCCTCGTCACGCGCCGGAAGCTCCGTCAGCCATGAGCCCAGGGCCGTTACCGCCTTCATACACGACAGCGCGGCGCCCAGAAGCGCCTCGCGCTCCTCTCCTTCGCTCGCCATCGTCTCGTAGAGCTGGGCAAGACAGCGAAGCATGGCGGAGTAGGTCGCATTGGCGGCATCAATGACGGGAGCCGATTGCCGTCCGTTGACCCATACGCGGTTGTCTGAGACAGGAGCGTGCATCACCGGGTCCCGCGGGGCGCCGCGGGCGGGCTCGAACTCCGGCCGCGCTGCCTGCAGCGCCAGCAGCTCGTCGCGCATGGATTCAAAGCGCCCGAAATGGGAATCCTCGCGTTGCCTGCCGGAGCCTTCTCCCTGCTCCACGATGAAGTCGATGGCGCGGCGCGCGTCCTCTGCCCCCCGGACAACCACCAGGTCGGCGGACCGAATTTCCTTCCCGGTGAGCTGCAGCCCTGTCGGGCCGCTGAACAGCCGACGCTCACCCAACTCCGCGGCCGCGCGCTCCATCTCGGCGCGGAGCGCCTCGTAGAACTCGCCGATGGTCTTGTAACTGGGCGCGCGCGGCATGAGCGGCCGGAAGGCGGGTTCGGCCCTCTGGACGCCTTGCACCTCGAATGCGGCGGGATCCTCCACCCTGATCTCCTCTGGACGCTCCAAGAAGATGAAGTGCTCAATGGTGTCGAGATCGAAGGGAGCAAGGGCGATGGCCACGCCAGCCGGGTGGTAGCCAGGGGCGACCGGGAGATTTGGACGGTTGAAGTGGGGGCGCGCCCCCACGGCCACCATCAGGTTGCAAACCTGGGCAAGGTGGATCATCTCCTCCATGCAAAGGCCCATGATGTCCGCGCGCCAGCGCCCGATCGCTGCGAGCTCCGCCGCTGTCACACCCTCGTTCTCGCGTTGCTTCAGACTGAACGCGGCGTAGAGGTAGCTGCACAGGATGTTGTGCTCGAGCTCCGCCGCCTCCGCAAGTAAGTGAAGAAGCTGCTCGCGCGAGGCGCGCTTGGGAGGGAGAGCCGTTGCCGATGAGATGTTCTTCATGGTCGCCATTGACTGAGTGTCGCACCGCTCGGCCCCAATTCCCGCCGCTGACCACCGTGTCCTGCGGCAGGCCGCCGGCCCATCCGGGCCGGGTGGGCACGTTTTGGCGCCACAATCGTTCTCTTCATTAGGAGCTCGCGGTGCGCAAACAACTCACTGCTTGGAGCAAGGGCCGCCTGCTTTGCCAAAAGCTGCCGCTTAAGCCGAAAGAAAATGGTCGCTCCGCATTTCGCCTTCAGCTTGCAAACAAGGCTTGCGACCATGCGCTACTCAACGTTGCACTGGACAGCGAACTGCGCGGCTGCGACTTGGTATTGCTACGGGTTCGTGACGTTTACCAGAGGCGGCGGGATCTTGATCCGTACGATTGTGGTGCAGCGTAAGACTTAGCGGCGGTGCAGCTCGATTACGGAACACCGACGCGGTACTCGATTGCTGCCTAGATTGCGCTCTGTTCTTCGCTCAAGTAGCTACCTCTTTCCGGGGCGGGCCAAGGGATGCCACCTGTCTGTACGCCAGTACAGCCGTATCGTAAAGGGCTGGACTCAGTGCATCGCGCACGGTAGCCGACGGCACCCAGCTGGCGAGTGCGGGGGCGTGCGTCCCGTCCAATCCTCGCGTCAGGAGACCTGGGCCGCCAAGCTGCCGTTGTGCATCCACGCGGCATGCTGGGGTGCGCGCCGCGTACGGTCCCACTCGTCCAGCATCTGCCACTTGACCTGGTCGAGCCGGCGGTGCATCTCGGGCGTTCCGCAATCCCAAGCCAGTTCGACGCGGTGACCGTTGGGGTCGAAGAAGTAGATGCTCTGGAACAGGGTGTGGTTGGTCGGGCCAACTACCTCGATGCCGTCGGCTTCCAACCGAGCCTTCACCGCCAGCAGTTCCTCCATCCCCGCCACTTTGAGGGCCAGATGCTGGACCCAGGCGGGCGTATTGCGGTCCCGGTCCATGGGCGCCAGCGATGGGATCTCGAAAAACGCAAGAACGTTGCCGCCGCCAGCGTCGAGGAACACGTGCATGTAAGGATCTGGTGCGCCGGTGGACGGAACCTGGTCCTCCGCGATCGCGAGCACGAACGGCATGTGCAAATAGCGGCCGTACCAGTCCACCGTCTTCTTTGCATTAACGCACCGATAAGCCACGTGGTGTACGCCCCGGGTCAGCATCGCCGTTTCTCCGTTTCGTGGTCGTTCGGGCTTTACTCGGCAGTGATCTTGTTGTCGATGATGATTCGGGACCACCGCGTCGACTCGGCCTGGATCACCGATTTGAGCTCGCCGGCCGAACCCGCTGCTGGTTGCAGCCCCTGCGCTTCGAGCTTCGCGACCACTTGCGGGTCCTTAGACGCCTGCGCCAAGCTCTGGCGAATCTTCTCGGTTACCGCGGCGGGGGTGCCCGCCGGCGCCATCAGCGCAATCCAGAGTTCCGAGGAAAAACCGGGAAAGTTGCCGGCTACGGTGGGTATGCCAGGAAGGCCGGCAACTGTGTCCTTGCTGGTCACGGCCAGGGCCTTGAGTTGCCCGGTTTTGACAAAAGGCATCAGGGGAGTTAGGGATACCGAACATCATCTGGACCTCGCCGCTAACCAGGTCCGTCACTGCCGGCGCTGCGCCGCGATACGGGACGTGAAGCGCGTTGATGCCGGCTTCCGACTTGAACAGTTCGGCCGTCAGATGATGGGGGGTGCCCACGCCCGCGGACGCATAACTCAGCTTGCCGACATTGGCCTTGGCATAGGCGACGAGTTCACGCACCGAATTTACTGGCAGCTTGGCGTTAACAGTCAGCAAGATCGGCCCCCGCGCCATCATAGAGATCGGCTCGAAGTCCCGCGCGACATCGTAGCCCAACTTATCCTTGGAATACATGAATGGATTCATCGTCGGGAGGTTGTTTGGCGTGATCAGCAGCGTGTACCCATCAGCCGGAGACTTCGCCACGAGCGCGGAGCCGATGTTGCCTCCTACACCGGGCCGGTTCTCAACGATCACCGGCTGGCCCCAGTAGGCCGAGAGGCGCTCGCCGTAGAGGCGGGCCACCACGTCATTACTGCCACCGGCGGTGTACGGGACGATCAGGCGCACGGGCTTGGTCGGCCACGGGTCTGCGGCGACGGCGGAGGTTGCCGCGAGGGCGGCGGCCGCTGCGGCGGCCGCGCAGAAAAATCGCCTTGTGCTTGAAAATGTGTTCACGTGTTGTCTCCTGGGAATAATGATCAATGCACGGCGGTTTCGCGGATCAAGGCGCCGCGCACGGTGTCGGCAATCCGCGCCGCATCGTCCACTTCGTCGCCGCGCCAGGCAACGTGCCCGTCGGGCCGGACGAGAACCAGCGGTCGTTCGTAAAGGCGGGCCGCTTCGTCGCTTTGCAACTCGACGATCTCCAGCGGAATCTTCCGCCGTGCGAACTCGCTCCGGATCGACTCGATGGAGCGCGCCTGCGATCGCGGGAACGCCAATAAGGTGAAGCCCTTGCCGAATAGGTCAAGTGTGGATCGACCGTCCTCCAGCCAGCAATGCGGGGCGCGCGAACCTGGTCGGGTGGTAGGCACGTAGATTCGGAAGTCGTCCGGCGTCGGAGGCGAGCCGTCCGAGACGCACACGGGGGAGTCTTCGTAACGATGGCCGATCTGTAGGCCCATCGACTCCCATTCGATACGCGTCGATTCGCGCAAACGCCGGCCGAGGGCGGCGCGCACGTGCCTGCCCTCTTCCGTGTCATCCAAGACTGCTCCCGGATCCGGCGTGTCGCGCCATGCGTTGAAGTTCTGCGTGGAGAAGCTAATGTTGCGCGCCGCGATCGGCAGGCGCTCGATCTCGTAGCTTTCCAGCAGGTCGGTGTGAGCCCATCCGGCCAGCACACCCTGCAGCTTCCAGCCGAGGTCCATGACCTCCTGGATGCCGGTGTTCATGCCCATGCCGCCGGTGGGCGACATGGTGTGGGCGGAATCACCGACCAGGATGACCCGGCCCTGCTTGTAGCGTTGGGCCAGCATCTCGGTGCGGCGCCACGGAATGACCGAGGAAATCTCGTACGGGATCCGGCCGGCATCTGCCTCGGTGCCGAGCGCGCGCCGGATCCAGGCGTCGGCGTCGAAGGCGGCCAGGTTCATCTTCTCTTCCGAGCCGAGCACCGTCAAGCGCCACACCACGTCACCATCCACCACCGTCAGATTGCCCCACATGCCTTCCGGGCCGACGAACATGTACCGCTCGGCCTCACCCATCGCATGCTTGCTGGTAAGGCCAGGGCAGTTGAAGAGGATATTGACCGAGTAGCTCAGCAGCTTGCCGTGCATGGGGATGCCAGCCTGCTCACGCACTGAACTCGTCGCGCCGTCACACGCCAACAGATAGGGCGTGGCGAACTGCCGATGGTTTCCAGAGCGCAGGTCCCGGACCGTCACCCGCACTGAATCTTCGCTCTCATCGAAGCACACGAATTCATGTTCGTGTTCTCGTTAGGGAATGTCTGAACAAGTCACCGATCCTGCTCTCGGACGTTGAACCTGACAAAGGAGAGACGACGATGAGTCAAATGAGCTTTGCGGACGCGGAGTACGCGGGCAAGAGGAAGAAGACGCGGCGCGAGGTCTTCCTCCAAGAGATGGATCGGTGATTCCCTGGGCGGCGCTGGTCAAGCGCATCGAGCGTTCTACCCGGTGGCTGGCCAGGGCCGCCGCCCGTACCCGCTCGAGGCGATGCTGCGGGTGCACCTGATGCAGAACTTCTTCACCCTGAGCGATCCGACGATGGAAGAAGCCCTGTACGACAGCGCATCGATGCGGCACTTCGCCGGCTTCAAGCTCAGTGGCGCGATCCCCGACGAGACCACCATCCTGAACTTCCGCCACCTGCTGGAGGAGTACGAGTTGGCTGAGGACATCCTGGCAGAGATCAACAAGCTGTTGGCCGCCAAAGGGTTGCTTTTGAACCGCGGCACCATCGTGGATGCCACCATCATCGCGGCACCTAGCTCCACCAAGAACGCCACTGGGGAGCGCGACCTTGAGATGCACCAGACCAAGAAGGGCAACCAGTGGGTTCTTTGGCATGAAGGCGCACATCGGTGTGGACGCCGACAGCGGGCTGGTGCACACCGTCACGGCGTGAGGCTCAAAAAAGCGCCAATACTCGGGCGCGTGCAGCATTGAAATGAAGAAAATCTCTCGTCTTCGTCACTTCAGTTCGGTCAGGCGACTCGCGCATTCGAGTTGTTCAGACCTTCCCTAGACGCCGATTGCCGTATGTCGGACAAACTGACCATTTACCGGCCCACAGCTGGTTCGCCGAAGTGTTGCTGGTTTCAGTGGTCATCACGTCCCTGGTTGCCGCGAACGCCGCCGGCGGCTTGGCCTCACCAGGTTCCTGCTCGGCTACCTGTGTATCGCGGCCGTGCCGCTTTCTGGCGTGACGGTGCTGCGGTCGGCGCCGCGCGAGGGACTGGAACAAGCCGGCCACGGTTGGTAGGCCGCGTTGTGGCTCAGCCTGTTCTCGATGGTGACTTCATCGTCGTGGCGCAGTGGGTCGTGCGCCGCATGCCGCCGACCTGCGGGGGCTCCGGGACCACCGTCCGGCCGGCCGTGACATCTGGCGCGACCGGCTGGCACGCTGATTCGGCATGCGCCCGCGCGATTGATGACGTTCTGAGCACCAACGCGGCGAGTTGGCAAGGCGAGCACGGTACCAGCAGCTGCGGCTCGTCGCCGGGCAGCCCTGAACATGAGCAGCCTCTGAAGGTACGTTGAACACGTTCAAAATTTTTCAACTGCGAATCCCTCACCGCCCAACGTGGCAAGTCTGGGGCGAGAGCTAACGCGGCCGTCCGCCCCAGTCCTAGCCCGCGAGCGACCGGAGAACCGCGTGATGGAGCTTTGAAGCGGAACGGCCGCACCTGGCCGAGGCCGTGTGAAAACTCGTGCGGAGCACGATCTTGGGGGTGCTTGAACCCTTGCTCGCCGCGATCGGCTCCCCTAGATCGATCTGAGAGGTCGCTTCTTGAACTGAGCGCGGTCGAATCGAGTTTTACACAGCGTCGGCTGGAAGCAGACGTTCACGTCGGCCGGTCCGGATCTCGCGCCGAAGGAAGGTAAAGGTCGGTAACCAGGTCCTGTGCTCGCACTGCCGGGCCTACCTTCACGTGGTGGAAGATCTTTGGGTAGAAGCCGAGCACTTCGCCACCGTCATTCATTACAGCTCTCGCCAGCGTTGCGCGGTCGACTGACGCTCGGCGGCGGCCGTATGGGACAACTGGCGCGCTTAATGCCCGAGTGTTTGGATTTCGTACCCTTGCATAAGGGCGATTCCTTCTACCCATGGTGCAGCGAAGCCTCGAACAAGAAGTTCCAGGAACGGAGTGTCCGCGTTGTAGCGAGCGGAGGCAGAGACGCTGCGCGGCCCCACCCTATATGCCGGGCAACACGGCACTCGGCCGGCAGTCCCGGCGGGGCCCGCTACTCCGCCTTCAAGTTTGCGAACTTCGCTGCCTGCGTAATCCGCTTGCTCTCCGAGGAGATTGCAGCCCGCGCCTGTTCAGGTGTTCCTCCAATGGCTTCCACGCCTGCCTTTTGAAGCTGCTCCGCGACCTCGGGCGAGCGGACGGCTTTGGCGATCTCCGCACTCAGTTTCGTGATGACCTCGTCTGGAGTTCCTGGCTTTGCCAAAACGACCACGTTGAACGCGAAGTCGAAGCCCGGAATCTTCTCGGCGAGCGCAGGGATGTTTGGCGTAGCGGGCGAACGCTTGGCGCTGTTGATCGCGATCAGCTTCGCTCGTCCATCCTTCACGAATCCCATCAGCGAAGGCGGCGACGCAAACGTCATCTCAACTTCGCCCCCGACCATGGCCGGGACCGACACCGAGCTGCCCTTGAAAGGGATGTGAGTAATGAAAAGCCCCAGACCCGACTTCATCGCCTCGGCGGTCAGATGGTGGATGCTGCCGATACCCGATGAGCCGTAATTCAGCGCTCCCGGCTTTGCCTTGATCTCGGCGATCAGTTCATCTAGGTTGTTTGCCCGGACCTTCGGGTTGACCGCCAGATAGAGCGGCGCGATTCCAATCAGCGACACCGGCACGAAGTCCTTGGTCGTGTCGAACGGTGGCTTCCGCTGCAGCACACCCGCCGTCGCCAGCATGGGCACGTCGGTAACGATGAAGGCGTATCCATCCGCGGGCGCCTGGGCCAACGCGTTGGCGGCGACTGCACCCGAACCGCCCGCCTTGTTTTCTACCACGACCGACTGACCCATGGTGTTGGTGAGCTTCTGTCCCACCATGCGAGCGACCGTATCGGGCAGGCCGCCTGCCGAGTACGGAACGATGAACTTGATCGGCTTGGAAGGATAGGACTGGGCCTGTGCGGAGCCGGACAAGACGCTTAGCGCGACGGCGGCGGCGAGACTCATCGTTGCCATAGGGGATTTCATGAACACTCCGGTTGACGTTGATCGATGCACGAATTAGCTTCGATGACTAAGTATCTCCGCGCGGGTGTGTTCGTGACCGGGGATTTACCCTGATTGAGAGCGCAAGCAACATGGCGGAAGCCCGGCCTTCACCGGTCTACTCGAGTTCAATCTTGGACTTGCGGATCAGGTCTCCCCAGACCTCGGCATCCTTCATCGCACGTGCCTTGATCTGTTCAGCGGTGCCAACAAGAGGTGTGAGCGCCATCCCAGTCATCTTGTTGCGAATCTCGGGATCCTTCAGGAGCTCTTGCACGTGCTGGTTCAGCTTCGACACGTGCTCCGGCTTCATGTTGGCCGGCCCGACCAACGCGTACCAGCCTGGCATAGAGGGCACGTCGTACCCGAGTTCCTTAAATGTAGGCACGTTGGGCAGATCTGGCAGCCGCTGCTCACCCATGACGGCCAGGCCGGCCAGACGCCCGTCACGGATCAGCGGGCCCGAACTGTTAGGGATACCGACGGTGACCTCCACTTCCCCCCCTTGCAGCGCCGTAAAGATGGGTGTGGAGCCCTTGTATGGGACGTGCGTCAACTTGACCCCCATCCGATCAGCAATCATCTCCGCCGCAAGATGGCTGCTGTTGCCCACGCCAGCGCTCGCATAATTCACTGAGCCCTCGCTCTTCTTGGCCCGTTCGGAGAATTCCTTGAGGTTGGTGATGCCGCTCGCTTTGCTAGCCACGAAAACGAAGGCCGTATCCGCCACCGGTGCGATGTACGCGAAGTCTGTGAAGGGCCGGTACGGCAACTGCTTGTAGAGCGACTGGTTAAAACTTAGCACGGAGACTCCGGTGAGCAGCAACGTGTAGCCGCCGCTGGTGTCTCCCTTGACGAGATTGGCCGCCAGTACGCCGTTTGCGCCGGGCCGGTTCTCCACCACGATCGACTGTCCAATTCGCGGGCCGATCTTCTCGGCCATCATCCGGGCGAGGATGTCGCCGCCCGAGGCTGGAGCCTGTGGAACGATGATCCTAATCGGTCGGTTCGGGTAGGCGTCCTGCGCTTGGACACCAGCAGTGAGGAGGGGAACGGCAGCGGCGGCCGCCATCAACGCGATCAAAACATTCTTCATGGTCGTTTTCCTTAGCTCATCAAAAGCTGTTCGGTCTCCGAGAGGCCGTCAATTCCACAGAGCGCGCAAAGGCGCCGACTATCTCGTCAAAGACCTGGGGCTGCTCCCGGAAAGGCATGTAACCTGTGCGAGCGACAAGGCACAGCCGCGTCAGGGGCTGGCGGGCCTGGATCAGGTTGAAAACCGCGCGGGCGAACGCAATCGATGAATTCGAATCTCGACTCGTGCCCCACTGCTGGACATAGTCGGCCGATGTCATCGGATCCTCCGTACCCCAGAGCACCAGCGTGGGCACATGAATGCCGCGCTCGCGCAGGTGTACGTAGACCTCGAGCTTTGCCTTATTGGTCGAACGCAGCAGTTGCAGTTGCACTT
The DNA here is from genome assembly GCA_016191525.1 of Burkholderiales bacterium. Classification (GTDB taxonomy): domain Bacteria; phylum Pseudomonadota; class Gammaproteobacteria; order Burkholderiales; family Burkholderiaceae_C; genus Ramlibacter. The sequence goes on from JACPOK010000005.1 coordinate 20,528, forward strand.
CCCTAGACCGCAGGTGCTCTTGGGCTTGGGTAAAGCGGTAGGTCGACGTGGAGTCGACGGCTGCATCCAGGAAGCACCCCTGAGAAACATGGTGCGGGTTGACAGACTGCCGCTCCAAGATCCAGGCTTGACTGCCGCGGCTGTAGGGTGGCTGTGGTGCCGCGGCCAAGGTTAGGTTAGGCACCGCGTCACCCGAAGGCGACACCGCTGCGGCATTTACGACCACGCATGAGCGCGCCAAGGCTGGACTGCGAATCGCCAACAACAGCGCCACCATGGCGCCGTGGTCGTGTCCGACGAGGTGTGCCCGCTCCACCCCTATGACGGACAGTAAGTCTCCTAAATGCCCGACCATGGCATCGAAGCTGTAGTGCTCTGCTACGGTCGGGTACCCGGTGCCGCCTTGTCCCAGCAGGTCGGGCGCGATCACGCGGAAGTCCCTTGCCAGGCGAGCGAGGTTCTGTTCCCACATCCAAGCGCTAGCGCCAACCCCATCTTGGGAGAACAGTCCACTGTGCAGCAGCAGCAGGACTGATCCTCCCTGCCCCGCTTCGATGTATTCGGTCCGGATGCCCCGGACCTCCACGGCTTTCCGTTCAAACGGCTTGTTCATTGCAGCAGTTCCTCGATTCTCGATCACTGATGGACGAAATGAATGCGTGCATCAGATCGTTGAAGTGCTCTGGATGCTCGCGATAAGGGTGGTGGCCGGCACTGTTCATCACGTGCATCGTGGTTCGCGGCTCCCGACTGGCGATGATGTGGAACAGGTCGATGCCTCTCTCGATCAAGGCAGTGCGGTCCTCGGTGCCCCAGACGAGCTGCGTGGGCCGCCCCATGCCCTGCTGCGCCAGACGCTGCAGAGTGTCCTTCTTCAGACGCATCAACTCGGGGACGAACAGCATGGCCTTGAGGCCTTCCTGTTCCATCTTGCGAACGCTCTCGACGTACTTGGGCAGCGCGAACACCTTCATCGCCTCGTCTAGGAAGTCGTCGTCGACAACATCCTTGTTATGCTCGCATCGCTCGAAGAGCCACTTCTGGCCTTCGCGGGTGAAGTGCGGATGAGGCGTTCCGCCGAGCACCACCTCGTTCAGTCCGACGCCCGGAGCTAGCGTGCTCGTATTGACGAGCGTGCACGACCGCACGTACTGTGGGTAGTCGAGCGTCAGGCACGCGACCGCCATGGCACCACGCGACTGGCCTGCCACGTGAACCCCTTGCAAACCCAGGGTCCGCACAAATCCGCCCAAGTGGCGCACCACCGCATCCATCGTGTAGTCCTCGTCGCGCGCCGGATTGTCCGTATAGCCCTGTCCGAGCTTGTCCACGGCAATCACGCGGTACCGCTCGGATAGCGGACAGAAGTTCCGGTCCCAGCTCTCCACGATCGATGCCGCATCGCCCGCCCCGAAATTCCCCCCGGTTACCAGCAGGATCGGCTCGCCCGTCCCGGCCTCGAAGTAGCGCGTCTGGATGCCGTCCACGTCGATCCATCGGGGATCTACACTCATTGCCATTTGATGTCCCTTTCTACTCGCCACACATTGTTGGTCGCCACAGCCGCTTCCGGAAGTGACACCAGCGAGATGCGGCGTTCCACCAGTGAAACGGGTGAACGATGACGGACTTCGATCCCGTCGACATGTTCCTCTTCGCCAAGGTCGTGGAGCACGGCAGCCTCAGCAGCGCATCGCGCTTGACGGGGACGCCGAAGGCAACCATCAGCCGTGCCATGTCCCGGCTGGAGCACAAGTTGCAGGCCAGGTTGCTCGAGCGCAGCGTGCGCAGGACCACAGCCACCGAAGCCGGACAGGTGTTCTACGAATACTGTCGCCGTGTAAGCTCTGCCATCGAAGAGGCGCAGGATGCCGTTGGCGCCCTGCAGGGCAAGGTCCGTGGGACGCTCAAGGTCGGCTCCTCGCTGACGATCGGCCAGACGCTGCTGAACAAGCTCATTCCCGACTTCGTTGCTTGCCACCCGGACCTGCGGGTCAACCTCGAGCTGACGAACCGCAACATCGACCTGGTCGAAGAAGGCTTCGACGTGGCGCTGCGCGCCGGGCCGTTACCCGATTCCACCCTGGTGGCGCGCGAACTCGCGTCGCTGGTGTACGGCGTATTCTCGAGTCCTCAATACCTGTCAGCGAAAGGAGCACCGAAGCATCCGTGCGAACTCGAAGGGACCTGGGTGGTGGACAACTTCTCCGGCCGGGCCAGCGTCACCTGGGGGTTCACCAGTGCTACATGCGAGCCGGTTTCGATCGAGGTCAAACCGCGGCTGGACTTCAACGACGCGGTCATGCGTCGGGAGGCCCTGGTCAAGGGCGCCGGCATCGGTCGAGTACCCAGGTGGATCTGCCAGGGCGCCCTGGACTCAGGTGCCCTTGTCGAAGTCCTTCCCGACTGGACCTGCGACCGCGTGGTTCGCGTGTACGCGCTGTGGCCGAGCCGCCGCTATCCGACCCCCCGGCTACGGGCCTTCCTGGATCACCTGGAAAAGCACCTGCCGCCGCTGCTGGGCACACAGCGCTGAAGCAGTGCCATCCCGAAGTCCGGCACCTTACTCGAAGAGCCGCTCTGGATCGAGCACCACCGGCACTTCCTTGTTCTCTTTCGAGTAGCCGTCGAAGGGCCGGCCCTCCTCGTCGACACGTGCAAGGATGTCTGCGTCGGGATCGTGCGCAGCTCCGACGCGGAGCATCACAAGGGGCTCGTCGCCCTCTCGCGCCTGGAATCGGTAGCACGCTCCAGCAGGTAGCAGCACGCAATCGTTGCGCGCCACCTGGCGCGCTTCGCCGCGCGGGCCGTAGAAGGTGGCGGCGCCCTGCATGACCACGAACAGGTGGTCCTCGTTGGTGTGAGCGTGCAGTTCGTTCTCGCCGCCGCTCGCATAGGTCTTAAGCACCACGTTCATGTAGCGCGATGCGCCCAGCACCTGATTAGTCCGGCCCCGCGTGGGCAGACGCGCGCGCATGTGAAAGAAGCTGGGCAGCTCGGAGCGGGCCATTTCAGTCATGGCGTTCGTCCACTCCCGGGCGTTGTGGACGATGGGCGCGATGAAGCGTTCGCTGATGCCAGAGCTCATGAGGGGGTCTCCTGTAAACGATGGGCCTGCGGCCGCCGCTAGCGACCTGTCCGATCCAGCAGGATCAGCAACGTTCCGCCGAATCCCAGGGTGGCGGCCACCACGACGGCACGTGTCAACCGTTCGCGAGCGCCGAGGATCCCTACCGTGAGTCCGATGGTGAAGAAAACCTCGAGCGAAACGATCAACGACACCCGAGTCACGGTGCTCCGATCGATGGCGAGGAAGAACAGGATTTGCCCGGCCGAGGCCAGCACGCCGGTGGCGAATAGCCAGGGGTTGAACCGGGTGAAGGTGCTGTGCACCGCTTGCCGATAGCTCGGCACCACCGTGGCGGTCGCCAGAAACAGCAACGCCCCGGTGACGGCGCCAATCGCCACACCCAGCAGTGCGTTGGGCATAACGTCCAAGCCCCACTTGCGAGCGACATTTCCTGCGGCATAGGCAAGGGCCGAAATCGTGCCGTACCATAGCCCTGGGTTGGCTAGCCAGCCACGGCGCGCCAGGGCCGCAGGCACAGGCGCGTGCAGCGACTCCCGCAGCAACACGCCGAATCCGGCGAAGATGAGCGCCATGCCCCCCACGAGCACGGCGGACAGCGGCTCTCCCAGCAAGGTCACAGCTAGCAGCACGGAGAACAACGGCATAAGCCGCTTGACGGACGTGCCGCGCATCGCACCCAGCCACTGTATGCTGGAGTGCAGGAACACGCGACCGACGAAGATGCTCAGGAACCCCGCCAGCGCGAACCACAGAACGCCCTCCGTATCCAGCTGAACACCGCTTGCACCGAAGGTCAGCCATAGTCCACCTGACAGTAACGCCGTGAGCAGGATCGAAAGGAAGGCACCGTTTTCCGCGGCCTGGCCGTCTCCGGACACCGAGCCGCGCGCGATGGTAACGTTCGCCGCAGACCAGAACAGCGTCGCACACAACGCCAGAAGATCGCCATTCACGTTGGTCCAAATGTCGGCGAGACATTCACGTTCATAGACCGGGCGAGCGAGTGCCGCTGCTCAAGGGCCCCGGCGATTGAGGCCGGGCGCTCGCGTGACTCTCCGGTGAGCGCGTCATCCCCTGCGACATGACCGGCGCATAGCCGGGCCGCACAAGGATGTCCACCACGACGGCCTCTCCACGCCTGAGCGCGGAGAGTGCGTCCTCAAGTACCGACCGGAGCTCGCTGGCTGTGCTCACCGGGCCGAAGCCGGTGGCCCCCTGCGCCCTCGCCATCATGGCCAGGTCGGGGGGTGGGTCGTCGATGCGTTGGCCGATCCACTTGTTCTCCACCGGACGCCCGCGTTCCTTGGCAACGCGCTCCTGGTGCAGTTCGTCGTTGAAGAACGAGCGGTTGTTGACCACCAGCACCAGTAGCGGGATGCGTGCGTTGGTCGCAGTCCACAGCGCGGTCGCACCCATCAGGAAATCTCCATCCCCGATGATGGCGACCGGCAACCGGTCCGTGCCTTTGAGGGCCAGCGCGCTACCGACCGCCATGCCCGGGCCGGACCCAATGCCCCCGCCGCCGTCGTACCCGAGGAAGTCGAGGGGATCGTCAAAGTCCCACATCTCACCCGACCAGCTCAAGGGCAGCCGCAGCAGGCACACCTGCCTGCCTTGAACCGCTTCGTCGAGCACCCGGGCCACATTCGCCACCGACAGTGGTGCGCCCGGGATGTCATCGATGTGGCGTGCTTCGGCGGGGGCCTGTGGCTGCGGCTGTGCCCGAGGGACGCTCGCTGGCTCGGCCACGCAGGCCTGCAGCACGGATTGCACGAAGATCTCCGGCTCGCAGGCGAGGAACAGGTCCGCGGGCGGTAGTGCCTGATGATCCATGGACCAGCCGTTGTGCAGATGGTGGTCGACGGAGACCTGCACCACCCGGGCCGCTACCGGATCGTCAGCGAAAGCCTGTTTGAGCGTTCCCGCCAGATCCAGCCAATCGAGGCTGATGATCAGGTCGGCCCTGCGCAGGGCCGCGGCCGGATTCGGTGCGAGGAACATACTCGCCGGCCCCACGTGGAGGGGATGACGGGTCGGGAAGGCCGCGCCCACCTTCAGATCCGTGATCACCTGCGCCCCGAACCGCTCGGCCAATGCGATGCGGCGGTCCCAGCCGGCGCTCGTACGGTCCACACGTCCTGCCAGGATCACCGGCCGCTGCGCTGACTTCAACCAGCTCAAGACCGTTGCCACGTCGTCCGGTGCCGGTGACACGGCTTGAGGAGGCTGGTAGCGGGCCACGTCGGGAAGCGGCGGCCGGGCTTGCAGTTGAGACTCCTGAAGCGCGGCATCGAAACAGACATATACGGGGCCACGCGGCGCCGTGGTGGCAATCCGGTGGGCACGAAGCAATGCCTCCTGCGCCGCGGGAACCGACGCGGGCTGGGCGTCCCATTTGACGAAGGGCCGCACGAGGGCGGCCTGGTCCGCGGCGGTGTGCAGCCAGTCTATCCAGGGCCGGCGCCGGGCGGCGTCCACCGGTCCAGTGGCGCCGAGCACCAGAACCGGCACCCGATCCGCCCAGGCGTCGAAGATCGCCATGGACCCGTGCATCAGTCCAACGTTGCTGTGCAGCACGGCTGCGAGCGGCCGGCCGGCTACCTTGGCGTACCCGTGGGCGATTGCGACAGCATGCTCCTCGTGCAACACGAGCAGCATCTGGGGATCGAGGTTGCCAAGGTGGTTGACAAGGCTGTCGTGCAGACCACGGAAACTTGCGCCCGGGTTGACCAACACATAGGGAATGGACAGTGCCCTGAGCATGTCGGCTATGGCATCGCTTCCCCACGCCTGAGCATTCGGAGGGCCCGGCACAGGTTCATCGCGGCGTGCCCGCGTCGATGGGGAGGTGCCAGAGTCTCTTTGCAAGTCGCTCATTCTGCTCGGATTCCGGCCGTCTTGATGATTGCGCTCCACCTCTTCAGGTCGTCCGCGGCACGTTGGCGCATCTGCTCGGGCGTGCTGACCAGGACCTCGATTCCCTGGCCCGCCAGCCGGGTGGCAACGTCCGGCCCGGCCAGCACGCGCCGCACCTCCTGGTTGATCTGGTCCACGATGGCAGGCGGCGTGCCCGCCGGTGCGGCCAGGCCCAGCCAGATTTCGCTTTCGTAGCCGGGCACACCGGCCTCACTCATTGTCGGCACCTCTGGCAGGTTCGACAGCCGCTTCTGGCTCGTCACGGCCAGGGCTCGAACCCGCCCGGCCCGGATGTGCGGCAGCAACTGGTTCACGACGCCAACGGTCATCTCGACCTGCCCGCCCACCACGTCGGAAATCGCCGGCGCCGCGCCGCGATACGGGATGTGGACGATGCTGGTGCCCGTCATGGCCTTGAACATCTCCGCCGACATGTGCTGGGGGCTGCCGTTCCCGCTGGAGGCATAGCTCATTCCGCCCGGCCGCTGCTTCAGCAGGGCCATCAATTCGCGCACGTTCTGCGCCGGCACCTTCGGGTTGACGACCAGGACGAGCGCCGAGGTGCCAAGCAGGGTGACCGGCGCGAAGTCCTTTGCGGGATTGAACGGCATCCGGTCGCTCAAGGCCGGATTCATGGACGTGATGTTGATGTTCGTCAGCAGCAGCATGTGCCCGTCGGGCGGTGCCTTGGCAACCTCGGCGGCGCCGAGATTGCCGGCGGCACCAGGCTTGTTCTCTACGACCACCGGCTGGGTCCAGCTCTCCTGAAGCTTTTGAGCGACCAGTCGTGCCAGCACGTCGTTGGTGCCGCCCGGGGTGTACGGCACGATGATCTTGACCGGTTTGCTCGGGAACGCCGCGCCAGCCTGTGCCATAACGGAGCCCGGCACGCCGGCGCCAGCAGCGATGATCCCGACGAGCGCCCGTCGTTCGGAGTTCCAGCGAGAGTGGTTCGTCATGCCTGTCTCCTTGCGTGTAATTGAGCAGCCGATGCTAAGGCGTCGAATAAAATAATCAATCTTGATCACTCAATCAACATGAAAACGCGCAAGAAGGACTTTCTCTCGGCCGCCGAAGCCGCCGAGATGCTCGGCATTCGCAAGCAGACGCTCTACGCATACGTCAGTCGTGGCTTCGTCAGAAGCATCGCCGGCGGCCACGCGCGGGAGCGGCATTACGCGCGCGAGGACCTCGAGCGCGTCCAAGCCCGGTCCCGGGCTCAATCGAACCCCGAAGCGCTGGCCGCCTCGACGCTGAACCTGGGGCATCCGGTTGTGCCCACCAGCGTGACCGAAATCACGGCGCAGGGTCCCCGGTACCGCGGCCGGCTGGCCGTGGACCTTGCCCGCGAGGGCGCCGCTTTCGAGCAGGTCGCCGAGTTGCTCTGGACCGGCTTGTGGCACGAGGTGGACCGACCGTGGCAGCAAGTGGAAGGACCTCGACATCTCGCCGAGTGGCTCCAGTTGCTGCCGCCGGGCACCGGACGCCAGCAGCTGGTGGAGCTGTTCTCGCTTGTGGTGATGCGGCTGGCCATGGGCCGGGGCCCTCTACAGGACCGTCTCATCTCGGGGCGACCGCTGGACGTCGCGCGGGAGGTGATCGTCAGCCTCGTAGGCTGCTTCGGCCTGCTGTCGCAGGCGGGTACCTACCAGGCGGTGAAGCCAGGGCGACCGGTGGCTCAGGCCCTGCTGGAGACCATGGGCCTGCCGGCGCTGCAGGACGACTGCGCCTTGCTGAACACCACCCTGGTTCTGCTCGCGGACCACGAACTGTCCCCCGGGACGTTTGCGGCCCGGATCGCCGCGTCGAGCGGCAGTTCCATGCACAGCTGTATCGCCGCGGCGATCGGCACCAGCTCGGGCATGGAGATCGGCCGCCGCTACGACCGCATCGATGGATTCCTGAACGAGGGGCCCCGTGGCACCGATCTGGTGGAGAAAGCGCGTTCGCAATTGCAGGGGGGCCGCGAGCTGCCCGGGTTTGGTCATCCGTTGTACCCCCACGGCGACCCACGCGCGAGTCACCTGCTGGCCCAGGTCGCGGCACGCGCCAAGAACCCGGCGGCTGTCCGGCACATTCTTTCCTTGGTCGAGCAACTCGGCACGCACCACGGATTGCACCCACGCCATGAACTCGCCGTGATCGCTGTGTGCAAGGCGCTCAAGCTCCCGGCCGGCGCTCCAGCGGGGCTGTTCGTGCTCGCGCGAGTGTCCGGGTGGGTGGCGCACATCCTCGAGCAGCGGCTGTCGAACACCATGATCCGCCCCCGCGCGCGCTTCGTGCCGCCCGGATCGCCGGCGGAGCGCAGCCCGATAGCCATGGACAGCACGGACGAGCCGGCGTTGCTGACCGCATCCGTGCCCATGCCGGAGATTGAACCCGAAGTCGCCAGCCGCCTGGACGCCAATGGCGCCGGTCCGCGTGACAACGAGCGGATGGCGCACTTGGTCAAGGATGCGGCACGCAGCTTCTTGCGATCACTGCAGGCACGATTGGCTTCAGAGGGCGTGTCCATTGGCCACTGGACGTTCTTGCGGATCCTCTGGGACAAGGATGGCTTGACCCAGCGTGAACTGAGCTACGAAGCCGGTGTGATGGAACCGACCACAGTCATTGCGGTCCGCGCGATGGAGGCGCTCGGCTACGTGACACGCGAGCGGCGTGGAGACAATCGCAAGAGCTACTACGTGTTCCTGACGCCGAAAGGCCGAAAACTGCAAGCAAAGCTGGTGCCCTTCGCCGAGGAGGTGAACGCGCGGGCTCTCACCGGCGTGGCCGAGGATTACGTCACCATCACGCGGCACAGCCTGCGGGCGATGCTCAAGAACCTTGCGAGCGACCCGGTCCTGGCCGCCCAGGTGGAAGAGTTCCCCGCGCAGGAGCCTTAGCCCTCTACCACGCGCATCGAGTAGTCCGCGGCCCGGATGTCCTTGGTGAGCTTGCCAATGGAGATGCGGTCCACACCCGTCTCCGCGACGGCACGAATCGACTGCAGGTCCACGCCGCCCGACACCTCGAGCACCGCCCGCCCTGCGCACTGCAAGACGGCAGCCCTCACGTCTTCCAGCGCAAAGTCATCCAAAAGGATGTTGGACGCGCCGGCGGCAAGCGCCTGGTGCATCTCGTCCAAATCCTCGACTTCGATCTGGATCCCGACGCCCGCGTTCAGCGCGCGGGCGGCGTCGAGCGCGGCCGCAATGCCACCTGCAGCCGCGATGTGGTTCTCCTTGATCAGGATGCCATCCCACAAAGCCATGCGGTGGTTCATGCCGCCACCGATGCGCACCGCGTACTTTTGAGCCTGGCGCAGGCCCGGCAGGGTCTTGCGGGTATCAAGCACCGCGCAGCCGCGGGGATTGGGTGAGCGGCCGTGGATCGCCTCGGCAAACCGCCGGGTGGTGGTAGCCACGGACGAGAGCATCTGCAGGAAGTTGAGCGAGGAACGCTCGGCACTCAGCAGCGCCCGCGACCGCGCCTCGATCGTGCACACCACCTGGCCGGCTTGGACTTCGTCGCCCTCCCCGACCTGCCACTGCACGTTCGCCGAGGAGTCCAGGGCAAGCACGCAGTCGTCGAACCAAGGCCGACCGCACACGACCGTCGGCGCCTTGGCCACCACGCGGGCGCGGGAGGTCTGGTCGCCGGGGACGAGCCTGGCCGTCCAGTCACACTGCCCGATGTCCTCGCGCAGCGCGTCGTGCACATTGCGCTGGCGCGCACTATCGAGGTCTTCGTTGTCGCTGAAGTTCATTCGATGGGTATGGATGGTTGTACTCAGGTCTAAAGCTCGACGTCGCGACCGCTACGGGCGGATTCCAGGAGGGCCAGACAGGTCTGGAGCGTCGCCCGGGCCCACGGCCCATCGTGCAGCGGTGCGCTCCCATTGCGCAAGGCGTCGTGGAGTTCGTCGACGACTTCGAAGCGCGGGACGGGTGGCGGCGCCAGGGGTCGATGCTCCCGTTGGTGGTCTGCATGCACCCAGGTGCCGTCCGGGACTGGGCGAAGGTCCGCCCGGTCGCACGACACGATCATGGGCCCGAAATGCTGGTGCCACGCCGCTCCTCCCTGCGGCGTTGCGCGGTAGTCGGGGCCGCCGTAGGTCCCCTCGTTCTTGAGACGGGCCTCGTCAGCAGGCGACGCGATCTGCTCGAGCCTGCGGCGGGCGGCGCCGTGGTTGCCCGCGGTTTTTGCTTGGCCCATTTCCCCAATCCAGCCCATCCACTCATCGCTGTCAAAGTGGGCGTAGCCGCTGTAAGTGAGGCTGGCGAAGGCGCCTTGGCGGAACCAAAGCATCACGCTGTAGGCGCCTTCGGTGGGCCGGGCGGGATCCCAGCGCCCAGTGACCGCTCGCACGCGGGCGACCTCGTCGCCGACCAGGAGCCGGACCACGTCCACCTGGTGCGCGGCCTGACTGAAGACGACGCCGCCACCTTCGCTGGTGTTCAGTTCCTCGGGCCTGCGCGGTCGGTAGAGGAAATCCGTGTAGTTGATCGCCTGCACCATGCGCACCGGCCCGAACTCGCCGGAACGCACCAGCGCCCGAGCCTGCAAATAGGGTGCATCGAAACTATGGCAATGCCCAATCACCAGCCGCACCCCGGCTTGTGCACAGCTGTCGATCATGGCGTCGCACTCGGCCAGGCTGAGCGCCATGGGCTTTTCAACCAGCACGTGCTTTCCATGAGCTGCGGCAATCGCGGTCTGGGTCGCATGGAACTGGTGGGGGCTGGCCACGTAGACCGCTTCGACAGCCGAATCCTGCACGAGCTGCTCGATGGTTGAGTAGGCAGGCACGCCGAAGTCCCGCTGGAACTGGCTCCTCGCCATCTCCCGCGGGTCGCAGGCAGCGACCAGGCGGATGCGCGCATCTTGTGTGAACGTCGGCAGCATGAGGGTGAAGGCCCGCCCCAGGCCGACGACACCGAGCCGGATCGGCGACGTGTCGGTCACAGGTCGATCACCAGCTTGTCGCTTTTCGCGCGCGAGACGCACACCATGATCTGCGAGTCCATCTCTTCGGGCAGCAGCACCATGTCGCGGTGGTCCGCCACGCCCTCGAGCAGGTTGGACCGGCAGCTGCCGCAGGTTCCGCTCTCGCACGAGGACGGAGCGTCGCACCCGTGCTCGCGCATGACTTCCAGGATCGAACGGCCCACGGGGACCTCGAACTCGCGGTTCGACCTCGCAAGCCGGACCGCGAACGGCTTATCGTCGGCTTGCACACCCCCGCCCTCGTTGAAGCTCTCGAAGTGAACATTCTTTGCCGACCAGTGGCCGGTCATGTCACGCACCGACTCCATCAGCCGACGTGGACCGCAGCAATACAGGTGCGCCGAATTCGGCTTTTCCAGCGCCGGCCAGAGGTCGTACTCAGCGTCGGGGTCGCCGCCCGTGTGGTGAATCACCACGCGGCGCTTGTACGCCGGCGACGAGAGTTCCTCTCGGAATGCGGTCGTCTCCTCGTGCTGACTCAAGTAGACCAGCTTCCAGGGAGTCGCAGGAGGATCCCCGAGCGAGCGGATCATCGAAAGGATGGGCGTGATCCCTATCCCGCCTGCGATGAACAAATACGAACGAGCGCTCCCCTCCAGCGGGAACGCGTTGTCGGGGATGGAGGTGGGCAAGGTGTCGCCCACCTGCGCGTCCTGGTGCAGGCTGAGCGAGCCGCCGCGACCCGCTTCTTCTTTCTTCACCGTAATTACATAGCGATGGCGTTCGGCGGGGTCGTTGCACAACGAATACTTGCGGACCATCCCGTTCGGCGTCTGCACCTTGACGTGCGATCCAGGGCTGAACTCCGGCAGGTCGCTTCCGTCCGCCTGCACCAGTTCGAAGCTTCGAATGCCGCGTGCCACCTCTTCGATGGCGGCGATCCGCAGAGGCATCTGCGTATCGGCGTGCGTTTGCACCTGCATGGCGGCTCCTTAGATGCTGTAGGACTCGTACGTGGCCGGATGGAACAGCTCCTCCACTGGCACCAGCCGCGAGGAGAGACCCTGCGAATGGTGGTGACGCACGAACGTCTCCAGCGTGCGCCGCGCCGGCTGTACGCCATAGGACCAGTAATCCTCGCCCATCACGTCCCGCGCCGCCTTGAGCTGCTCTTCGACGAATGGGAGCGTCACCTTGGTCGCCGAGGTGTCGCCGAGCAATTCCAGGGCAGCGGCCTTGGACTGGGTGAAGGCTTTTTGCACCGCTGCGGGCAGCCATGGATGCTGGGCGGCGAGCTCCTTGCGAATGCCCACCACATGCATGATGGGGAAGACGCCCGTGCGCCGGTAGTAGTCCTTGGCGACCGAGGTGGGATCGTCGAACAGCCAACCGACGTTCGGGTTCTGTAGCACATGGCGGCTGGGCGGCCGAGGTGCCATGAACGCGTCGATCTCGCCGCGGTCAAGCAGTTCGGAGATGGTCGCTCCCTCGGGCGCCGGCTCCACCCTCACGTCCGGGGGCAGTTGCAGGGCGATCTTCTCGGGCCGCCCGGGCGTGTCGATGCCGCCGCGTACCCAGGTCACGTCTTCAGGCCGTACCCCGAAATCGTCCTGCAGGATGGCGCGCGCCCATACGTGCGCGGTCAGCTGGTACTCGGGCAGACCGATGCGCTTGCCCTTGAGGTCCTCTGGCCGACGTATCCGGTCCTTTCGCACGTAGATGCAGGTGTGGCGGAAGGCGCGCGACAGGAAGACCGGCACTGCGATGTACGGACTCTCCCCGCGGGAGTGCTTCACCAGGTAGCTGGAGAACGACAGCTCCGCGATGTCGAAGTCGCGCGAGCGCATCGCGCGGAAAAACATCTCTTCGGGATTCAGCAGCATGAAGACGGGATCGACACCGTCGATCTGGACCCGGCCATCGTAGAGCGCGCGGGTGCGGTCGTAGTCGCCCATGGCGATCGATAGATTGAGCTTGGCCATGCTGTTGCCTCAGGCTTTCACGGAATAGGAGGGTTCGAGCTCCGGCTGGTTTTCGCCCGCCAATACCGCGTGCGCTGCGTATTCTCGCCAGTCGGTTGTCTTGGGCACGATGGCCTGGTAGGCGCACACCGCCGGGGCGGCAGCGTTCTCGCCTGTGCCGATGGCCGGCGCGCCGCCCTGGAAAGCACGCAGCGCTTCCAGCATTTGTCGACGGAACTCCACGACCGCGAGGTCGCTCGCGCCGAGCCGGTCCTTGTCTCGCCTGGCGATCGATCCCATCGTCACCCACATGGCAATGTCCTGATTTGGAAAACCCGTGATGCCGGTGAAGTTGCCTGCCTTCATCGCCTTGCGGTCCTGCCAGAAACGGTTCTCCTGGTTGCGCAGCGGCCGATACTGCTCGTCCAGATCCACGCCCACGGTCTGTCGCAGGAATTTGCGCCACGTCTCGGTCTCGGGAGTCTGGGCGGGGTCGCCCCAGGCGATGAAGTAGAACGCCGTGTTCCCGTCGTCCATCGGTACGTTGATGTTCGCCACGTTGTACAAGTTGTTCGGCGGGATCAGTGCGGTGGCGGGTGCGACGAACACCGTGGATCGCACGTACTCGTGCGTGGCGGCATCCTTGATCGGCCGGCGAAGCGCCGCGTAGCGGAAACCGTACCCCGTGCGCTGGACCTGCATGCGCGGTGCCTTGTCGGTGGAGGGCCGCAGCCAAGTCTTGTCTGTGGCCTTGGCGCCGTCGACCCGCGCCGGCACCATGTCCGACGAATGCAGGCTGGAGCTGTGCGCCGAGTCGATCGCACCTTCCAGCACTTGAGCCCAATTGCACGGTAGCAAGGCCTTGGCGATACTTACGCGAACGTCGGCGGTCGGGGCCCACGGCGGCGGCTGGAACTCGGGCACGGCGTCGGCCGGGCCGAACCAGGCCCAGACAAATCCGCCCCACTCCTTCGCGGGAAAGGCCTTGTGCTTGACCTTGTCGGCCATGCCGCTGCCAGCGGGCTCGGAGACCATCTCCAGGACGTTGCCGTCGACGTCCATGTGCCAGCCGTGGTACAGGCAGCGCAGGCCACCGTCCTCGTTGCGCCCGTACGCGAGCGAGGCGCCACGGTGCGGGCAGGCCTCGTCCAGCACGCCCACGCGCCCGTCCGAGTCCCGGAACACGACCAGGTCCTCGCCGAACACGCGCGCCTTGACCGGGTCGCCGTCGGGCTCGGACACCTCCTCCAGCAGGCACACGGGGGTCCAGTGCCGGCGCATCAGCTGCCCCATCGGCGCGTCGCCCTCGACGCGGCACAGCAGTTCGTTCTCTTCTTGAGTGATCATGTCAAGTCCAATGAGTCAATGATTGAAAAGAGAGCCAGACGGCGCCGGACCGGCGGCGTGGCGGTGAAACACGACGGGCTTCGCACCCCAGCGGCGACTACTCATCCAATGGGCAAGCGCGGAATCCAGGTGCTGCGCATGGGCGGGGAACCACTCGCGCAGCGACCTCACCAGCGTTCGCCCGACATGCACCTCCCCTGCCGTCACCCGCCGGACGACGCCCGCGATGGACGCCAGCACGGCCGCGTGCTCGCGCGCGTGGCAGTCGCCCTTGGGGAAATCGGTGCTCCTCATCCACCGGTCTTCCATCTCGAAGTGAGCTTGGCAGTGCGAGGCGATCTCGTGCAAGAGCGGCAGGAGCTGCTCGTCAGCGGCGGTCTCCGCGACATGGAGCATGTGGTCGAACTCAGCGTGGACCTCGTCCATCGGGTCGTAACCCAGCGGGGCAACGCCGGAGCATGAGAGAGCAGATGGGATCTTCATGTCAGAATAGTTAATCGACTAAGTATATTCTTGTTCGATCAACACTGCCACCCAAATCGGAAGACCGACGTGAGAACTGAACGACCTCGCTCCAAACTGCCGCGACTGCCCTCGAGTGCGGCTCACTGGCTCACGCCGCTGATGCTTTCCCTGCTGATGACGTTCGTCGTTTCGCTCGTCAGCACGCTGGTGAGTGCAGGCTGGACCAGCGCCACCTTGGGACTCTGGCTGCGCGCATGGAGCCTGTCGTGGGTGATCGCGTTTCCGACCCTGTTGGTGGTGCTGCCACTGGTGCGCAAGGCCACCGCCGCACTGGTCGAGCCGCGCTAGCTACCTTGCTGGCGGGCACCGTGAACGGCGGCCTAC
Source organism: Burkholderiales bacterium (assembly GCA_016191525.1). Lineage (GTDB taxonomy): Bacteria > Pseudomonadota > Gammaproteobacteria > Burkholderiales > Burkholderiaceae_C > Ramlibacter. The sequence continues at coordinate 35,624 of JACPOK010000005.1, forward strand.
TCGGCCTTGAGGGCAGCCGCCTTGCCGGCCCGGAGCATGGCTTCGTTCTCACGTGCGATCACGCGCGTGTATTCGGCGGGCCCTGCGCCGACCGGCTCGACCACGGCAGCCTGGAACTGCTTGACGACGTCGGGCATCTTGACGACCTCTGCGATCTCGCGGCTGATCCTATCGATGGCGGCCTGCGGCGTGCCGCTGGCCGCCAGGACGCCGACCACCACGGCAAAGTCGAACCCCGGCACGACCTCAGCGATGGTGGCGACATCGGGCGCCTGAAGCGACCGGGTGCTTGCGTTGGAGGCGATCAGTTTGGCCTGCCCGGCCTGTACGAAGCCAGTGATCGAAGGCAGCGCGGCGACCGAAAACTCGACCTGCCCTCCAATCAGTGCGGGCGTCGACTGTCCCGATCCGCGGTACGGGATGTGGCGGACATCCAGGTTCAACGCACCCTTGAGGGCCTCCATCGTGAGGTGATGCGTGCTGCCAATTCCGGACGAGCCGTACGAGAACTCACCCGGCTTGCTTCGCACGAGGGAAATGAACTCGTTCAGATTGCTCACGCCCACCCGCGGGTGCGCCACCAGGAACAACGGCGAGCGCGCGATCAAGGACACCGGCAGGATGTCCTTGCCAACCTGATAGCTGGCTGCCTTGTTCACCTGCGGCGTGATCGACAGCATGGAGCCATCCGACACGATGAACGCATGGCCATCGGAAGGCTGGCTCTGCAGCAAGGCCTGGTACGCCACCACTCCGTTGCCGCCGGGCTTGTTGTCGATGACCACCGCTTGGCCGAGACGATCCGCCAGCCGTTGGGCCACCCACCTTGCCACGGTGTCCGGGAGCCCGCCCGGAGCGTAGGGGACGATGAACTTGACCGGCTTGCTGGGATACGGCGTCTGCGCCAGCGCCGTCGTGGCACCCCACGCGGACGCGCACAAGACGAGACCGAGCTTGGCGAGCGTTCTTCTGCGGGTCATCGGGGTTCCTTCGACGTAATGGGCGCCCCCGAAGCCCGAGCGCGCGTGTTTAATTAGGCGGATAAGTTTCAACGTTGCCAGCACTAGGAGCGCTCGTCAACCCCACAAACCCCGAACGGCAAGAGGCCCCCGCTGCCATTGGCGCAGGACATCGATCCGGCTGCCATGGCCGTGAGTCACGTCGACGCGCCCTGCCGCTTGCCGATGGTCCGTATCGCTGCAGAGGATCGCCACGGCAGCCGAAACGCCAACCCAGTGTCACCGACCCTACTGCCGGGCCGGCGTGCCCGCCGCTGCGGCGAGTCACGAACTGTGTCAGAAGGCGTCGAACCCGCGGAGCGAGATCAGGATGGTTGTCATTGCCGGAGAGCGCCTCGAGCAATGGTTTCCAGGTGGTGCGTCACCTCGTCCAAGCTCACCACATCTGCATACTTCGCCTGCAAGTCGAACAGGCTCTGGTCATGCGCCACCTGGGAACGGTCGCCCACGCACTCGCGCACCACCATGGGCCGAAAGCCGAATTGCAGCGCATCAACCGCCGTGGCGCGAACGCAGCCACTGGTGGTGCAGCCCGCCAGCAGCAGCGTGTCAACTCCGGCGCTGACCAGCCGCGACGCAAGGTCCGTTCCGAAGAAGCAGGACGCGTACTTCTTGGTCAGCCACCCCTCTCCCGGCAATCGCTGCAGTCGCGGGTCCAGTTCGACGGCCGGTGTGCCGGCCCGCAAGGTGGTCACGCCTTTCTGCTTCAAGGACCAGATGCCGGCGTCAGCCAAGCCGGCGTCGTCGTACGAGACCGTCGAGTAGATGATGGGCAGGCTCACGCGTCGAGCACCCTCGATCATGCGCCGTGTCGCTTCGATCTGGGGTGACAGCTCCGAGCCCAGCATCTGCTTTGGATCGGTGAACGCAACGATCATGTCCACGACAAGCACCGCCGGGCTCCGGCCGAAACCGATACGCAATCCGAAGCCGCGTTCCTCAAAGAAGGCTTGTTCCTGATTCGCTCCACTCATCACAAGCTCCTTTAACCGGCAATGGCGGGCAACCATGTTGCGATCGGCCGCCAGAGAAACACTGCGACCAGCATCAATGTGCTGATGACAATGAAGGGAAAGGCAGCAGCAAACACCTGCTGGATCGTGATATGGGGCGGGGCCACGCTCTTCATCGTGAACAGCAGCAGTCCGAAGGGCGGCGTCATCAGGCCCAGCTGCATGGCGATGAGGAACAGCACGCCGAACCAGATCTGGTCGGTCCCCGAGGCAATAACCAGGGGCATGAAGAACGGCAGCGTCAGCAACATCATGCTGACCTGGTCCACGAAGCAGCCCAGTACCAGCAGGATCACGATCATCGAAACGATCAGCATGTTGGGTCCCAGGTTTAACGCGTTGATGGCGGTCAGCAGCCCATTAGTAGCGCCCGAAAATCCCAGGAGCTGTGAGAACGCTGTGGCGCCCACGATGATGAACAGAACGATGCCCGTGATGAGCACCGTGCCCTTGAGCGAGGCGAGCAGGTTCTTCCAGGTGAGTGCCCCGTAGCATGCGGCCAGTATCACCGTGGCCAGTGCGCCCAGCGCAGCCGCCTCGGTGGGGGTTGACACGCCGGTGGACATGGCGCCGATCACGACGCCAAAGATGGACAGCAATGGTAGAACGTAGAGCACCAACGGGCGAAATCGCTCCCAGCCGGTGTGCCGGGTTCCCACATCGTTGGCGGGTGCACTGCCCGGCACCAGCACTGCGTTGAGAATGATGTAGCCCACGAAAGACGCGGCTAGCAACAATCCGGGAATGATGCCCGCGAAAAGCAGTTTGGTAATCGAGATGTTGGCCAGGCTGCCGAAGAGGACGATCAAGGCCGACGGCGGAATCAGCATGTCGACGCCCCCAATGGCGATGATCGGACCCAGCGCCAGCGACGGGTGGTAATTGTTCTTGAGCATCACCGGGGTCATGGACCGACCCAACATAGCGGTGGTGGCGATGGTCGATCCCGAGATGGCCGAGAACGCGGTGCCGGCGACCACCGAGACCACCGCAAGGCGCGCGGGCACCCGCCGGATCAGCCGGTCGAAGCCCTCGATGACCTTGAGGGCCAGCCCGGTTTGGAACAAGACCTCCCCCATCAAGATGAACAGGGGAATGGGCGTCAGTGAAAACGTCATGACCGAGCTGATCGAGTTGCGCGCGAGCTGGTCCACTCCCGCAGGCCCGCCCATGAACAGATACGCCGCCATGACGTTGGTGACCAGGAACGACAAGGCCACCGGCAACCCCATCACCATGAGCAGCGTCACCGACCCCAGCAGCAGAGCCAGGCTCAAAGTCCAGTCCATGTCGTTCTCCTCCGTTGTTCGTTCATCGATTCAGGCCACCGAGGTGGCCTCTGCACGTGCGGTGCGCGGTCCGTTCCACTGCCGCCGTAGGCGCCAGAAGAACTCCACCGCCAGCACACCGAACATGACGGCTGCCGGCGCCAGCAGCCACCACTCGGGGAACACCAGGATCTTGAAGACCAGCGATTGCTGCTCGGCACTGGCCAGCGTGGCCTTGGCGCTGGCCACCATCAGGCTGACGCAGGTGAAGATGGCAATCGCATCCGTGACCAGCTCCAGCCACCAGGCGAGCCTATCGGGTAGAGCCTTGAGCACGATGTCCATGCGCACGTGGGCGCCCTGTCGAAGAAGCCACGGCGCGGCCAGGAAGGTGGACAGGTACAGGGTGTACTCCGCCACCTCGGTGGCCCACGGCAGGTTGCCCCATCCGAGGTTGCGGACCACCACGTCGGCGCAGATCACCACCACCATGATGGCGATCAGCAGGCAAGCCAGGAGCCCCAGGCCGCTCAGGAGTGCGCCCCATGTCTGGTCCATGCGCGAGAGCAGTCCTTCCTGCGCGGGCGCTGGAACGGGGGTAGGCGCTTCGATGCCGGACACGTGGCGACCTTAGCGCGTAATCAGCTGGCGCAGCTTAGGGCCGTGCTCAGGGCTGCGCTTGTTGATGCTGTCCCAGATGGTGTCGTTGGCCCGCTTGGAATAAGCCGCCGCCTCGGCCGGAGGGAAGTTGATGGCCTGGATACCAGCCCCGGCCTGGCGCTTCTTCTCCTCTTCCCACAGCTTGCCGTTCTCAAGGTTGAGGTTCTCCATCCAGATGGCGGCGTCGGTCAGCACTGCGCGCTGCTTGTCGTTCAGTCGCTTCCACGTGTTGAGGTTGACCAGCACACCGACTTCCGTGTTGTAGAAGCCCGGCTCCACCCGGTACTTGGTGTGTTCCTGCAGGCTCAGGTCGAACAGTCCGGACACCGGCCAACCGTACCCGTCGATGGCGCCCCGCTCCAGCGCGGTGTAGACCTCGCCGGGCGAGATCGTCAACACGGAGGCCCCCATACTCTGGAAGAAGTCGCGGTAGATCGGAATCCCGCGCAGCCGCATGCCCGACAGGTCGGCCTTGGTCACAGGCTTTTTCAAGAAGAGGTGGTAGGGCATGTTGTCGATGGCGCGACCCAGGTAGCGGGCATTGAGCTTCTCGCCCCACAGCTTGTTGACGTAGTCGTAGGCGCCGTTCTTTCGCCACTCCTGCACCGGCACCGTGCTGACGGACAGTGCGTCCGACTCGGGCAGCAAGTTGGTGTAGAAGTTCCCGGTGACGTTTGCCATATCCACCACGCCGGACTTGATGGCGTTGCCCACCTCGAAGGGAGGCATGACTTTGGCGCCGCCGCCCAGGTAGTTGATCTGGATCACCCCCTTGCCCTCGGCATTGACCTTCTTGACCATCTTCTCGAAATTCTGCGAGAAGAAGTTGCCTTCGGGCCAGGCACTGACGGCGCGAATGGTGACTTCCTGCGCTGCGGCCTGGACGGCGCCGGCCGCGACTGTCACGGCCGTCAGCACGCGGGCGATTCGGGTGAGGGTCTTCATGTCTGTCTCCTATGCGTACGAGCTCACGGGCAATGCCGGCCCGCACGGCGTAGAAAGAAATGCTTCAGAGGAAAGCGAGACCGCCCCTACTCTCAGCGGCTGGTCGGTCGAGAAGGCGCTGGCGTTGCGACGACAAGGCGCACAACGCCACTGTTGAGCCTCGGCTTCACATCTCGAGTACGAGCTTTCCTGTGTTGAGACCTTTGAAGAGCATGTGAAGCGCTTCGGCAAATCGGTCGACGCCGCCGGCCACCACGTGCTCGTGGGATACCAGGCGGCCCTGGCGCATCACAGCTGTCAGGCCTTCGACTGCTTCTGGAAAACGGTCCTTGTAGTCGAGTACCAGGAATCCGGCCATCGATGCTCGATTCCTCAGAAGCGAAAGATAGTTCGACGGCCCGACGATTGGGTCGGTCGAGTTGTAGGTCGAGATGGCGCCTGAAATCACGACGCGAGCGCCTTTACCTAGCACTGCGAGTGCAGCGTTGAGGGAATCGCCGCCGACGTTGTCGAAGAAGCAGTCGACACCCTGCCCCGCCGCGGTGCGGACCTGCTCGTAGATGTCGCCATTCTTGTAGTCGATGGCGGCGTCGAAGCCGAGCTCGTCGGTGAGCCAGCGTGCTTTCTGCTGTCCGCCAGCGATGCCGATCACGTGGCAGCCGTGAGCCTTGGCGAGTTGCCCGGCGACGCTGCCTACCGCGCCAGCGGCTCCTGAGATGAGGACAGTGTCGCCCGGCTTGACTTTTGCGACATCAAAGAGCCCGAACCAAGCCGTGATGCCGGTCAGTCCCAGTGCGCCGAGCCAAGTTGGTGCCGACGCGACGGACAGGTCCACGAGAGTGAGGCCATCACCGCGGACGTTAACGTGATCGGTGACCCCGAAAAGCCCGCTGACGGTATCGCCGGGGCGGAACGAGGGGTGTCGCGACTCAAGAACCGTCGCAATCCCGAACGCGTGCATGACATCCCCAAGAGCGAGAGGTGTCATGTAGACGGGTGCCTCTCGCACCCACCCGCGCATGGCGGGGTCAATGGACAGGTGGGTAGGCTTGACAAGGACCTCGCTGTCCTTTACGGGGGCGACTTCACTGGTCCGTACCGACCATGTCGCCTCGGTCGGGAAGCCGACGGGGCGCTCAGCGAGATGTACTGCTCGCGCGATTGTGGTCATGGTCGATCTTTTTTGCGATGGTGGCAAGGGAGTAATGCTCAACGGACTTCGTCGCAATCGAGTGGTAAATGGCTTGGGAGCGCTGGCGACTGGCGAAATCTTCCAGTGCATGTCAGTTCGGATTGATACGCGAATTGCAGTGGTCAGTTCATGGATACGTTCACGTTCTTGATCTGCGTGAACTCGAACAACTCGTCCTTCGACTCTTCTCGGCCGAGCCCAGACTGTTTGAATCCGCCAAAGGGGGCGCCGATGTGGTGAGCCGAGCAGTCGTTGATCCAGACATAGCCGGCCTCGACGCGAGCTGCTGCCCTGTGTGCGGTGACCAGATCTCGTGTCCAAATGGACGCGGTGAGACCAAACTCCGTGCCATTAACTGCAGAGAAAAGTTCTTCCTCGTCACTCCAACGAAACACTGCCAGGACCGGTCCGAATACTTCCTCACGGGCCAGCTTCATAGTCGGGGTGACATCGGTGAAAACCGTTGGTTCTATGAAGAACCCGTCTGAGAGGGCCGCGGCACTTGGGCGACCGCCGCCGGCGACCAAGGTCGCTCCCTCATCGCGTGCAGAAGCGATGTACGAAAGTGCGCGATCGAATTGGGTGCGGTTGATCATTGCACCCATGGTTGTTTCCATGTCTGTGGCGAGGCCGGGTCGATGTCGCTCCGCGAGGACGTTCACCAGTCGCTCAACGAAACGATCATGGAGACTTTCGTGGATGAATAGCCGGCTTGTGGAGCCACACGATTGGCCGCACCAAGTGAAATTCATTCCACGTACGGCACCGTCGACGGCACGTTCCAGATCGACATCGGGGTATATGATCATCGCGTTCTTACCTCCGAGCTCGAGCAGGGTACGCTTCATGCTGTCTGCCGCTGCACGCAACACGGCCTTGCCAGCTGTCACGCTGCCAATAAGCCCCACAGCTGCCACGTCCGGATGGCGCACCAGTGCTTCGCCCACGTCACGACCTCCGACCACGCAATTGAGCACACCGGGTGGAAAGACGTCGGCCAGCAGCTCCATCAGCTTCAATGTCGATAGAGGAGCTTGCTCCGGCGGCTTGATGACCACTGTATTACCCGCGGCCAGCGGCGCAGCAATCTTGCCGGCAGCGAACATAAACGGATGGTTGAACGGGAAGATTCGCGCCACCACGCCGAGCGGCTCGCGGCGGGTGTAGTTCAGGGAGCCATTGGCAGTTGGAATCGTCTCGCCCTTGATCTCCAGGACCAAACCCGCGAAGAACTCCAGCTGAGTTGCCGCGATCTCGGCATCGAACAACATCGCCTTCACGGGATTTCCGCAATCTGCTGCATCGAGCAGCGCCAAATCCGCTGCGTTCTCTCTGATGCGGCTCGCCGCCTCTTTCAAGCGGCGGGCCCTCTCTAATGGTGGAGTTCGTGCCCAGGTTGGGAAGGCTCGGGTCGCACTCTGTACGGCAGCGTCGACGTCTTCTGACGACGCTAGCTGCACACTCGCCAAGCGCTGGCCATTGGATGGGTTGTAGCTGTCCAGACGCTGAGCGTCAAGATTGGAATGCCAGCGTCCGCCCCAGAATTGACCTTCTGACTTTGGCAGAACTTCGTGGATACGTGAGGTTAAGTCTTCGTGAGCTTCGTTCATGCGTAGTTGTCACTAGAGGTTGATCTTCTCATGTAGCGCCATGATGCCTCCTCAGGCCGGGACCTTCTGCCTGTTGAAGCGAACGCCTTGCATTCCTTCACTGGCGATCCGGACACCAAAGGACTCCATGGTGTCCGGCCAGTGCGTGTACACCGGGCCGTCGCCACTCACAGCAACACGCTTGCCTTCCAGGTCGATGCCCTCATGCCACTCCGTTGAATGCACGGAAAGGCCCGTGAAGGTCTCGACGCCTTTTGTCACGGCCAGCAAGGGCTGGGAGAACAATCCACCTGCCCAAACCACATAGCGGGCGCTCCATTGCCGGCCATCGGTTGAGGTGACCAGCCAGCGGCCGGTCTGTTCGGACCAGACTGCGCTCGAAACACGAGTGTTGAATCTGATCCTTGGCGTCACGCCGAACTGCTTGGCCACCCGTTCGAAATAGGCCTGGATTTCCGTGCCCGGTGCGAAGTTGGTCGACCAAGTGTCGCCGGGGAAAAACTTGTAGGCATACAAGTCGATGGGCGTGTCGCATGCGACGTTGGGGTATTGGTTGACCCGCCAGACGCCGCCTATACGGTCTCCTGCCTCGAGAACAACAACGCTTTCATGACCTGCGTGGAGCAGCTTGGCTGCCGCGCCCACGCCGCCGAGCCCGGCTCCAATGACCAGGATTTCCGTTTCGGCTGGCAAGGCTCCGACCATGGTAGTTTGGCTGACTGCGCTCATAGGAACACCAAGCCGCCGTCGACCACGAACGACTGTCCCGAGATGAACCGGCTTTCGTCGGACGCAAGGAATGCGACCGTGCCCGTGAGGTCATCGACGTTTGCCTCGCGCTGGATGCAGCGCATCGCAATTTGCGCCTGCTTTTGCGCTGGCGTCACGGTCTGGCGCGGAATCTCGGTGTCGGTGGCGCCGGGCAGTACGGCATTCACGGTGATGCCATCGGGGCCGAGTTCGCGAGCCATGCTGCGCGTCATCCCGATGACAGCCGCTTTCGATGTGGTGTAGTGGAGGTAGTTTGCCCTGCCCATCAGCGCCGCCGCCGAAGAGACGTTGATGATGCGGCCCCACTTCTTGCGGCGCATCAACGGCGCGATCGATCGTGCCATCAGGAAGGGTCCCGTGACGTTCACATGGAGCACCCGGCTCCATTCGTCGAGCGGGATCTCTTCGAACGGCCGCATCTGAATCGTCGAGAAGATGGCGGCGTTGTTCACGAGGATGTCGGCACGCCCATACTGCTTCTCGATCCGCCGCGCGGCATCTTCAACCGCGTCGGCATTCCCGACATCTACCACCAGCGACAAGCACTCTCCACCGGCTGCACGGATCTCCGAAGCGACCGCGTTCACCGCAACTTCGTTGAGATCCATCGCAACAACCACTTGGTTGCGTGCTCCGAACATGAGCGCGTAGGCGCGGCCGAGCCCCTGCCCGGCTCCAGTTATGACGACGACACGGCCGCCCTCTGGGGATGTTTGACTCATCGACATCAATAACTCCAAGTACTCCGCTCAACGGTGAGCTCATAGGACGCAATGGAGTGTAGAAGTCGATCGGCGTAAAATCTATATCGATTAGATAGTCGATCATCGAAAGTCCTAGGAACCCCTAGAGATGCCAAAAAAAGCCACTCAGCCACCTCAGCCAGAGCAAAGCATGCTGCTGAGCGCCCCCGAAGCCTGCACGCTTCTCGGCGTGAAGCCGGCGACGCTTTACACCTACGTCAGCCGCGGCTTCCTCAAGCCGGTCCAACAACCGAACACCAAAGCGAACCGCTACTGGCGCGCCGAGGTCGAAAGCCTCCAGGTTCGAAGCAGCGCACGCGGAGGGCATGTGGCAGCGGCTGCAATGGCCATGCGTTGGGGCCAACCGGTGTTGAACACCAGCATCACCGAGATCACACCACTTGGACCGCGATACCGCGGCCACCTTGCGGAGGACCTCACTCGCCACCCGGGTCTGTTCGAGAACGTCGCGGAGCTGCTGTGGTCAGGCGTCCTGCACGACGATCCGCGACCCTGGCGCGTGCCGCCGATGCGGGCTGACATCCGGCGTGCGATCGAGAGCGTGGGCAATCCGGACCTTCGAATCGTCAGGGAGTTCGCCGTCGCGGCCACGGCGCTCGGTGGCGTCTCTTTAGCCGACGAGCTTCGCAGCGGGTCAATTGCGCACTATTCGCATGAGCTGCTACTTGCCTTCGCCGGCTGTTGCGGTGTCATCGGACCTGAGAAGCGATTCATCAAGCCGCCAGCAGAAACGCATGTTGCTGTGCATGTGCTTCAGGCACTGGGAGTCCCAGTAACAGAACAGGCGACTCGTTCCGTGAATGCCGCGCTGATCCTCACCGCCGACCATGAGTTGGCACCAGCCACGTTCGCCGCACGGATCGCGGCTTCGGTTGGATCCGGATTGCACGCGTGCGTTGTCGCGGCGCTCGCTACGCAGGTCGGCAGCAGGCTGGGTGGTGCCTGTGATCTGGTGGAACGGCTCTTGTGGGACATCACGTCCGACGCGCAGTTGAAAACCCGGATTCGGGATGCTGAGCAACGTCGTGAGCTCCTGCCTGGATTCGGCCTGCCCCTCTACCCTGACGGCGATCCGCGCGCTCGCATCCTCATCAAGCTGGCTTTGGGCATTTCGCCCGCATCTCGCAAAGTCGAATTTGCTGTGAGGTTCGTCGACCACGTGCGCGACGACCTCGGGCTTCACCCAAACATCGAGGTGGGGCTCGCCATCCTGGGTTTGTCGCTGGGGCTGCCCGCACGATCATCAGGAGCGGTCTGGGCAGTCGGTCGCACGGCCGGGTGGATCGCGCACTTGCTTGAGCAACGGAGAGCCGGGCACGAAATCAGGCCACGGGCGCACTACATGGCGCAAACGTTTTGAGCCTAGCTTTTTGAAATGTCTCGGCTGCGCACACGCACAGCGACTTCGCGCTCGGGCAGGCGGAAACTGACATCCGCTATGGTGTACCGCAATGGGGCGACCTGGTCGTCGAACCACTTTTTACTGAGCAGATCGTGCCGCTCGCAAGCCCAGTTTTCATCCGAGAGCATCGGCTCAAGCGGATCGACCAATTACTGGAGGTACCTCTCATTCAAGCAACGTGAGCGTCGTGCAATGGTCAGATTGGTTCCGCTCCTATTCGGACAAGCGCGCCTCTGAACGCTTCACTGTTCGATTCGACAAAGCGCAAATGTTGTTGGATGCGGCAACACAAGTCTCGGAGTTGCACTCGACAGCGCCACGAACGTAGGGGGCCACTTGGCGGAAGGCAAGCTGCGTCCCGTCTTCGGCATGGACAAGGCCGTACAGGTCAAAGCACATTTTGCTGTGTACCCGGAACGCCTGCAAAACGTGCAACAGTCGAAGCGTTTTTCAGATGGCTGCATAGCGAGGCGGCGCATAGCTGAAACCACCGCCAGTGTGAGGCTTGCGCGCGTGATCCCCAGCGCGCCGAGCACTCTCCACGTCAACTTGGGCTGCTGCCGGTTCAGTGGACACCTTGTTAAGGTGGAGATGAAACCGGAGGTGGTTCATGGGAACGAGAAGGCGATTCAGCCGGGAGTTCAAGCTTGAGGCCGTGAGGCTGGTCAAGGACAGAGGGGTTTCCGTGGCGCAGGCCGCGCGCGACCTTGATGTGCACGAGAACGTGCTGCGCAAGTGGGTGCGCGAGGCGGAGACAGACCCGCAGGAGGCGTTCCCTGGCAAGGGCGTGATGAAGCCTGAACAGGCTGAGATCGAGCGCTTGAAAAAGGAAGTCGCCAAGCTCAGGATGGAGCGCGACATCCTGAAAAAAGCCGCGGCCTACTTCGCCAAGGACTCACTGTGAAGTTTGAGTTCGTGGCGAAGCACCGGGTGGCCTGGCCTGTCAATCTGATGTGCGAGGCGCTCGGTGTCTCGCGAAGTGGCTTCTATGCCTGGCTGGTGCGGCCTCGAAGCCGGCGCAGCGTGGCAGACGAGGCACTGTCGGCGAAGGTGCGGCAAAGCTTCATTGGCAGCGACCGAACCTACGGTGCCCGCCGTGTTTGGCATGACGTGCTGGCCCTCGGTGAGCGCTGCGGTCTGCACCGCATCGAGCGCTTGATGCAGGTGCAGGCCCTGCGCGCCAGGCCCAGGCGTCGAGGTTTGCCCAAGGACCATGGGCAGCGCAGTGCCATCGCCGACAACGTGCTGGACCGCCAGTTCCGAGCCGATGCGCCGAATCAAAAATGGGTGGCCGACTTCACCTACATCTGGACGGCCGAAGGATGGCTGTACGTGGCGGTGGTGCTGGACCTGTACTCGCGCCGGGCGGTGGGCTGGTCGATGCAGTCGAGCATGACCTCGCAGCTCGTGGCCGACGCGTTGATGATGGCCGTGTGGCGCCGTGGAAAGCCGGTGCAGCTGTTGCATCACTCGGACCAGGGCAGCCAGTACACCAGCGAGCACTTCCAGGAGTTGCTCAAGGAGGGGTCTCCTCGTTTTCAGTGCAATAAGTGACGGTACGAAAAGCTAGCACTGGCGCGGAGGTGGTGTTGGTAGATCGTTGATTTCATTGACTTTCCTGTTCACTTTCAAATCTGCGATTCGTGGCGTCAAACCGTGGTC
>JACPOK010000006.1 GCA_016191525.1 Burkholderiales bacterium
CGAGTCAGATCACGAAGCGCTGCGCGCGGCCGCAAGAACGGACAAACCCAGGCGCCTCGCGAAATGCTGCGCCGCGGCCTGCCCGGCCCCGCCTTTGCAGAAATGTTGTTGGTGTTCCCTAGAAAGCAAACCACGCTGGCTGGCGCGGCAGGCGGTATCCGGCAGGGCCGATCTCTGCGGCGGCCGGGATTTCCGGACTGGGACCGGGCGCGCTTGCGCGCTTCGTAAACTGACTCGTCGCGGCTGTCTGAACGGAGGGGCCTTAGGGCCCGCAGTGAGTTTCGCGACGCCGGTCCCAGTCCGGAAATCCCGGCGAAGTCACCGCGCAGCGGGGACCGCCGAAGTGTGAGGCCCTGCCGGGTACCGCCTGCCGCGACGCGACGATCCCGGCGTTTTCACCTATTCCTTGATATTCGCCGCCTTCACGATGCGGGCGAAGCGCTCCTGCTCGTGTTGCACGAAGGCACCGAACTGCGCGGCGGTACCGCTGCCACCGATGGCGCCCTGCTCCTGCATCTTGCTGCGCATGCCCTCCTCGCGCAGCACCTCGTTCAGTTCGCGGTTGAGCCGCTCGACGATGGCGGCCGGCGTCTGCGCCGGGGCGAACAGCCCCGTCCAGGCCACCACGTCGTAGCCCTTGAAGCCTGGCGTCTCCGCCACAACCGGCACGTCAGGCAGCGTGGGAAGGCGCTTGTCGTCGGTGACGGCAATGGCCTTCATCTTCTTCGCCAGGATGTTGGGCGTGGCCGTCACACTGACCAGGATGGCCAGGTCCACCTGGTTGCCGGCGACGTCGGACACGATCTGGGCGCCGCCGCGGTACGGCACATGGGTGATGAACACCTTGCCCTGGTCCTTGATCAGTTCCATCGCCAGGTGCAGCACAGTGCCGATGCCCGAGGTGGCATAGCTCAGCTTGCCCGGCTGCTCCTTCGCCAGCTTCAGCACTTCGGCCAGCGTGTTGGCCGGCAAGCCAGGGCGCGCCACCAGCACCATGGGCGCGGTGTTCACCAGGCCCACCGGCGCCAGGTCTTTCAGCGCGTCGTACTTCACTGCCGCGGGGTTGACCAGTTTGGCGATGGCGACCGGGCTGTCCGCGCCCATCACCAGCGTGTAGCCATCAGGCGTGGCATGCGCGGCCTTGGCCACGCCGATGGTGCCGCCCGCGCCAGTGACGTTGTCCACCACCACTGACTGCTTGAGGCGCTCGGCCAGGCGCTGGGCCACCAGCCGCGCCGTGACGTCCACGCTGCCGCCGGCGCTGAAGGGCACGATGATGGTGATGGGTTTGGCGGCGGGCCACGCGGGCTGGGCCTGCGCCGCGGCGGCCGCCAACAAAGCGGCGGCGAAGAATGCGGTGCGTCGAATCATGAAGTTTCTCCTGATGCAGCTTCTATGCCCGCGCGCAGGCTGTCGAACTGCGCGGCCCATTCCGTGCGCCAGCGATGCCGCTGGCCTTCGTCCACCCACGCCGCGTCGATGCCGTTGAGCATGAACCCACGCAGGTCGTCGATGCCGAAGCCGAAATCCTTGACCATCATGTGCCAGGCCTGGGTGGGAGTCACATGATGCAGCGTGGGGTCGTCGGTGTTGGGGTGGATGCGCAGGCCCAGGTCCGGCATGCGGCGGATGGGATGGTCCAGTGCCCAGCGCTGCGGCGGCAGGGTGCGCAGGTAGTAGGAGTTGGTGGGCACCACGGTGAACACGATGCCGCGTTCGGCGCAGCGCGCCGCGTACTCGGGGTTGTCGACGACGGTGTAGCCGTGGTCGATGCGGTCCACCATCAGCTGCTCCACCGCCGTGCGCACGTTGGTCCAGGGCATGCCGAACTCGCCGGCGTGCGCCGTAGCCTTCAGCCCGGCCGCGCGGGCCATCGCATAGGCGTGCACGAAAAGTTCCGGCGGCCGGTCGGTCTCGCGGTAATCGATGCCTATGCCCGGCACATGCTCATGGCGATGGGCGATCACCCAGCGCACCATCTCCACCGCGTCGGCCGGTGAGGCCTCCCGGTCGATGGCGGGTATCAGCCGGCCCATGATGCCGAAATCGGCCTGCGCATCGGCAACGGCGCGCAGGATGCCGGCTTGCGCCTCAGGATAGGGGATGCCCGAATCGCGCGCCGTGCCGGTGGGGTTCCAGAAAAATTCGGCATAGCGCACGTTGTGGGCCGCCGCGTCCTGCAGGTATTCATAGGTGATGCGGTGCAGGTCGTCGGGCGTTCGCAGCAGCCACGCATCCAGCGCGCGCAGCACGCGAAGCACGCCGACCGGCTTTTCGCCGCGGGTGTAGAACGCCGCGATTTCCTCCGGGCTGACCGGCGCCTTCGCCCGCCGCACCAGGTCGGCGAACGTTTCGCGCCGCACCGTGCCGAGCAAATGGCAATGCAGCTCCGCCTTCGGGATGGCGTGCAGGAAGTCCACCAGCGCCGTCACGATTTCTCCGGGGATTGCACGTGCTCGGGCCGGGCGCCCACGCCCACCGCGTATGCGGGCCAGCGGCGCATGAGCCTGAAGCGGTTGAACAGCCTGAGCACAAAGGGCATTGTCGGCGGCCGGGTGCTGTCCAGCAGCGGGTTGATCAGGTTGTTCTGTGCCGCCACCTGCACGGCTTGTGTGACGCGGGTGGGGAACATGCGCCGTGCCTGCACCTTGGCGAGGTAGGGCGTGATCATGTCCGCGCCCAATCCATCGTCCGCCAACGGGGCGGCCAGAAGATTGGCTGTGGCCACGGCATCCTGGATCGCCAGGTTGATGCCCACGCCGCCGATCGGCGACATCGCATGCGCCGCGTCGCCGATGCACAGCAGCCCAGGCTTCCACCACTGTTCCAGCCGGTCCACGCTCACGCTCAGCAGCTTCACGTCGTCCCAGCTCGCCAGGTCGGCCGCGATGCGGCCGGCGAACATCGGCACCAGCGCCACCATGCGTTGGCGGAAGGCCTCCAGCCCCGCTGCCTTGATCTTCTCCATGCCGCCCTTGGCGATGACGAATGCGGTCTGCCAATAGCTGCCGCGATCGATCATCGCGAGGAAACTTCCCGTCCCTATGCGCCCGCCCGTGCCGCCGGTGTCGCCCGGCTGCTTGCTGATGCGCATCCACAAAACGTCGATGGGCGCACCGAGGTTGTGGACGGTGAAGCCCGCCACGCCGCGCAGCGTGGAGCGGCGGCCGTCGCAGGCCACGACCAGGTCGGCGCCGATTTCAATTTCCCCGTCCTGTGTGCGCGCGCGCACGCCGGACACCCGGCCGCCCTGCTCGACCAGGCCGGTGGCCTCGGTGTTCATCATCAGCCGGAAAGAGGGATACGTCTGTGCGTGGTCGCGCAGGAAATCAAGAAACTCCCATTGCGGCATGAGCGCGATGAAGCCGCAGCGGGTCTTCAGGCCGGTGAAATCAGCCAGGGCCGCCTCTTCATTGCCCACCTGCACACGCAGCTCGGTGGCCTTGTCGAAGGGCCGCTGCAGAAAGGACTCGAGCAGGCCCAGCTCGTGCATCACCTCCAGCGTGGAGGGGTGGACGGTGTCGCCGCGAAAGTCGCGCAGGAAATCGCCGTGCTTCTCCAGCACGTTCACTTCCACGCCGGCGCGGGCCAGCAGCAGGCCCAGCATCATGCCGGCGGGCCCCCCGCCGGCGATGCAGCAGCGGGTGTGAAGGCTGGAAGGTGGAAGCATCGGCCGAGGTTAACGGCCCGGACGACGGCAAGCAAGCGGCCCGGGCCGCGAGCGCTCAATCGTCCTTGTTGGGGCGGGAGGGCGCGGTGGTCGGCGTCGTCGCAGTGCCGCTCTGGCCCATGGTGGCGGTGGGCAGGCCGGGGTTGTAGAACGAGCTCTTGGCGGGCGCCGCCTTGGCCGGCACCGGGGCCGCAACGGGCGGAGTGTGCACGATATTGCCGGCGTCGTCGCGGGCACAGCCGGCAGCGCCCAGGGCCACTGCCGCCGCGCATGCAAGGGAAAGGAAGATTTTCATTCCCGCATTCTCCGCCTTTGCGCGCACACCCGCACACTCCTCACGCCGTGGCCGCGGACAGCGCGTCTTCGCGCAGCGCCTCGGGCACGGCCTTGAGTTCTTCCTTGCGGATGCGCAGGGCCTCGCCCAGCGTCACCAGGTCCAGGCCGCTCTTGCGGACCTTGGGGAACATCTCCTCGCGTTCTTCCTTGACGTGGTGGTCGATGTACTCGCCCAGCACCGTGACCTTGGCGTCGAACAGTTCGTCATCGGCCTGCATGGACAGGATCTGCGCGATCAGGTCCTTGGCGCCGGCATGCTCCACCTCGGCTTCGTCCAGCAGGTCGTCGTCACGGATGGCTTCACGCACCGGCGGATAGAAGATTTCTTCCTCGATCTTGGTGTGCACGGTCAGTTCCATGCAGATCTGGTCGGCCAGCGCCTTGCGCCTGGGCGCGGCGGCGTCGTTGCCGGCCAGCTTCTTGTAGTCCTCGAACATCGCCTTCACGGCCTTGTGGTCGGCGTCCAGCAGTTCGGTGGCGTCCTGGGGCTTCTTCGCGGTCATGGTGGGTCCTTGTAAAAGTTGATTACTGTTTGTTGCCGGATTCGTGCGGCGTCTTGCTGGTCTGCTTCATGGCACCGGCGGAGCCGTTGCCGCTTTCAGGCGTGCCCGTGTCCTCGGGCTGCATGTCAGTGGCGGGCGTTTTCTCCGGCGCCGCGGTTTCCCGGCGGCCCGCGGGTTTCTCGCGGCCGCCAAAAGCATCGTTGCTGGCGTTGTTCATCGCAAAGTCCTTCCGGAAACGGGGGTGACTTCACTGTCGCGGCAGGGCCGGGCACCCGATGTCAGCCGTGGGTCCCGCCTGCTGTAGGACAGCGGCCTAGCGCCGCTTGCGCTTGCGCTTCACGGCCTTTTCGTACGCCGCCATCATGGGCGTGACGGAGATGCCGTGTAACACGATGGAGGTAACCACCACCGACAGCGTGAGGGCGGTGAGCTTGTCGGCCACGTCCCGTGAAATGCCGTGGTTGATGGCATACATCAGGTAGTAGAGCGAGCCGATGCCGCGGATGCCAAACCAGCCGATCAGCCAGCGCTGCCCGCGCGAACTGGGCGAACCGGCCAGGCCCAGCGCCACCGCGGCGGGGCGAATCACCAGCAGCAGCAGCGCAACGAACCACCACACCGCGCCTTGCCACTTGACGGCCCACAACAGCGCGCCGATGCCGATGACCACCGCGACCTCGCCGATGCGCTCCAGTTGCTGGTTGAACCCAAGGACCGCGTGCGCCATGAAAGCAGGCGCGTGGTCGGGATGCACGGCCAGTTCGTCGGCCACCGTGGTGTCGGGCGCCGCGGCCGCCACCGCGGCGGCCTTGCCACTGTCCCGGGGGTGCGGCGACTGCGCGTACACCAGGCGGCGCAATGCCACGCCGGCGGCAAACACCGCCAGGAAGCCGTAGCCCTTGAAAAACAGCGCCACGCCATAGGACAGCGCCACCAGCCCCATGGCCAGAAAGTCGTCCAGGCCCACCGCTTCCTGGTGCTCCCGCCGCAGGTAAAGCACCAGCCGGCCCACGGCGAAACCCAGCCCCGCGCCCACGGCCAGGCCGCAGGAAATACCCCAAACCACGTCCAGCGCCAGCCAGCGCAGGCCGTTGTCGCCAATATCGTGCAGGCCCATCAGGCCCAGCCCCAGCAACACGAACGGGAAAGCCGTTCCGTCGTTCAGGCCGCCCTCGCCCGTCAGCGCGAAGCGCAGCCGGTCGCTATCGCCCGGCGTCTGCACCTGTACGTCCGAGGCGAGCACCGGGTCGGTGGGCGCGAGGATGCCGCCGAGCAGCACGGCCACGCCCAGAGGCAAGCCGAGCAGCAGCCAGGCCACAGCGGTGATCGCCAGCACCGTCAACACCATCGACGTGAGCGCCAGCCGCAGCGGCAGCATCCAGGCACGCAGCTTCAGGCCCGGGCTGAGCTTGAGCCCGGCGGAGAACAGCGAGATGAGGACGACGATCTCGGTCACACGCTCCAGCACCACGGTGTGCTGGGCCGGATGCGCCTGCAGCAGGCCCAGCCCCAGCGGGCTGACGCCCAGGCCCACCAGCAGGTACAGCATGGCTGTGGACAGGGGCAGGCGCGCCAGCACCGAGGCGCCCAGCGCCATCACCACCAGCAGCAGCCCCACGATGACCGACCAGGCGGCGAAATTCATTTTTCAGAGGGAAAAATGCCCGCAGCCCGCACGGGGCGGGCGTAGAGCGCTACGAAACTGATAGCAACAGTCAAGCGGGCTTGTCTTTGGCACCGCTGCCCGGCCCGCCGCCCGGGTCGCTGGGGCCATTGCGGTCCGAGAGTATTTCCCTTGGCGTGCCCAGCTCACCGCTGTCGCCGCCGTCGGCCTCCCAGGTGCCGCCGGTGCGCGCGTTGTTGCCGCGGCCGGAATAGATCTCGTCGTCGTCGAAGTTCAGTTCGGCGCCGGGATCGCGGTTCACATCCTGCTTGGGATCAGCCATGTCGGCCTCCTTGGACAAAAAAATCAGAGCCGGGCGAGCGCGGTGGCCACGCCCTGGCGGAACGAGGGGAACTGGTGCACGTCGCTGTGGCCGGCGCCCTCGACGCAAAGCAGCTGGGCCTGCGGCATGGCGCGGCGCAGCGTCTCGCAATGGTGAAAGCCGATCAGCTCGTCCTTGTCGCCGTGGATCAGCATCAGGTTGCCCGTGAGCCGGCAGGCCAGCTCCAGCGTAGCCAGCGGGTACCGCAGCACTCCGGTGGGCACCCAGGGATACAGCTCGGCGCCCAGCGCCTGCATGCTGCTGTAGGCTGAAACCATCATCGTGAGGTCAGGGGCACGGCCTTCGGCGCACAGTTCGGCCGACAGGCCGGCGGCTAGGCCGGTGCCCAGCGACTGGCCGGAGATCACCACGCGCCTGCCGTCGTATTGCGGCGCGAACTGCGCCCAGACCGCACGCACGTCAGCGCGCAGCTGCGCTTCGCTTTCAATGCGGCCGCTGCTCTTGCCGAAGCCCCGGTAGTCGAACATCACCAGGTCGAAATTCAGTTCGCGGTAGGCATCCAGCCCCACCAGCCATTTGTTCAGGTTGCCCGAATTGCCGTGCAGGTAGAACACCACGCCGCGCGGATTGGGCAGCTTCAGGTGGGCCACGCAAAGGCGCGCCCCGGGCACGTCGATGAAGCTTTCGATCACGTCCGTATCGGGGCAAAGGGGAAGGTCGGGGGCCGTCTGCTCAGGCTCGAACAGCAGCCGCTCCTGGCGGAAGTACAGCCAGGCGATGGCGCTCGCATACACCGCTGCAATCGCAAGAACAACGCTTAGCAGGAAGATGACGTAGGCCATGACTGCATAGTGATGCAGCCCGCGAGGCGCGCCTGTCGGTGTGGCGCCGCGTGTGGCGTAGGAGGCAGCCGCAAGCGCCTGCAAGCGCAGCGGCCCGTCCCTTCAGTCGCGCAGGTACAGCTCGCGCAGCCGCGCGAGTTCCACTTCGCCCACGGCCAGCCCTTCGCGCAGGTAGCCCTGCACGCTGCCGAAGTCCGCATCGACCGCATCCAGCGCCGCGTGCAGGAAGTCGGCCTGCACGCCGTAAAGCACCGACACCACCTCGGGCGGCATCGCCAGCGCCGAGCGCGCCCGGCCCTGCAGCCGCGCGTTGGTCAGCATGAAGTCCCCGAACACCACGTCGCGCGGAACGCCGAGTGCCAGCAGCAGCAGCGCCGCCGCGAAACCGGTGCGATCCTTGCCGGCCGTGCAGTGGAACACGATGGGCGCTTCATCAGCCTGCAGCACATGGCCGAACAGTGCCGCGAAGCGCGGCGTGTTGCCGCGCACGAAGCCGCGGTAGGTGTCCTGCATCAGCGCCACCACGTCGGCGGACGAGAGCTTCGCGCCGGCCTGGATCAGGTCGGTGAGCTTTTGCACGATGGTCGGTTCGATCGGCAGCGAATGCACCGTGGCGCCGGGAATGGCGCACATCGCCGATTGCCGCTCGGTGACGCCGCGCAGGTCCAGCACGCGCACCGACTCGCCGATGTGGGTCGCCAGCAGCGACAGGTCGTGCGCAGTGAGGTGGCCCAGGTGGTCGGAGCGGAACAGCCGTTGGTGGCGCACCGTGCGGCCTTCGTGGCCGGTGTAGCCGCCGAGGTCGCGGAAGTTGGGGGCGTTGGGAAGGGTGATGGAAGGCATGCAGCGGCTGATTCTAGAGGTCGCGCTTTGACAGATACTGGTGGCTGATGCAGACCCCCGCCCAACCCCGCAACCCCCTCCACGGCCTGACCCTGGAGGCCATCGTCACCGCGCTGTCGGAGCATTACGGCTGGCAGAACCTGGGCGAGCGCATTCCGATCCGCTGCTTCACGCACGAGCCCAGCGTGGCCTCCAGCCTGAAATTCCTGCGCAAGACGCCCTGGGCGCGCGAGAAGGTGGAAAGCCTCTACCTCTTCATGCTGCGCGACATCAGGCGGGCCACTCGCTAGTGCCGGAGGCGGGGGGCGCGGTGGACAGCGCCTCGCTGGTGTGGTGCGGCAGCACGAAGCCTTCGGCGCCGCCCTGGAAGGCGCGGGTGCGGATGACCGGCGCGCCGGACGTCACGCCGCCGAAGATGGTGGCGAAGGCCACGTCGGCCGCATCGCGCCCCGTGGCAAAGCGCACGAAACCCATCGGAATGCTGGTGCCCGAGGCGTCGAAGATGTACCAGCGGTCGCCCAGGTACACCTCCACATAGGCGTGGAAGTCGGGCGGGCCCAGCACCGGGTCGGCGCCGTAGTCGGTGCCGGTGGCCATGCGCGCCGGGATGTTCACCGCGCGGCACAGCGCGATCATCAGGTGGGCGAAGTCGCGGCACACGCCCACCTGCTCGATCAGCGTGTCCACCGCCGAGGTATTGCCGTCGCTGGTGTTGCTGGTGAAGGTGACGTGCTTTTGCACCCAGTGCTGGATTGCCAGCACCCGGCTGTAGCCCTGCCACAGGCTGCCGAATTCGTTGCTGGCGAATTTCAGCAGCCGGTCCGACTGGCAGTACCGGCTGGGGTAGATGTACTGCATCACGTCCAGCGGCAGTTCGCGCACCGGCACCTCGGCCAGCGTGCCCGGGTCGGCACGGTGGTGCCGCAGGTCCAGCGTGGCGGAATACGCCACCTTCAGCGGGCCGGGGTCGGCGTGCAGGCGCATGTAGCGGGTCGCGGTGGCCGGATCGGTAGCGATTTCAGGCTTGATGGCCTGGCTGAGCGCCAGGTTCTCGCGGGTCACGCGCTGGCCGGGCGTGTGCGCGGCATGCACGTTGAAGATGAAGTCGGCGCCCTGCGCGTCGTAAATGTCGTAGTGCAGCTCCAGCTGCAAATCAATTCGGATCATGGATCCATGGTAGTCGAGCACGCAGCTGCCGTGGGACCGCCACCGGCCTCCCCAATAGTGACTAGGCCGCGCCTTGACCTTTGCCAGGTGCCACCGCACGATGGAATGCAAACAAAAGATCGCGCCGCATCGCGGCCACACCGAGGACGCTCTCTCATGACCCACACCCTTGCCACCCGGCACGGCGCCAAAGCCGTCGTGCGCCAGCTCAACGCGCGGCGCGACACGCTGGACTTTCGCGACCGCATGTTCGAACCCACGCTGATTGAGGTGCCGGTGCGCATCGCACTGGATGAGTACCGCAAGGTGGGCGTACCCATCCTGGACCAGGGCAGCGAAGGGGCCTGCACCGGTTTCGGGCTGGCCACCGTGGCCAATTACCTGCTGCACAAGCGCCGCGTGGTGCCCGATGCGGCGCCGGTCAGCCCGCGCATGCTCTACGAAATGGCGCGCCGCTACGACGAGTGGCCCGGCGAGGACTACAGCGGCTCCAGCGCGCGCGGCGCCATGAAAGGCTGGCAAAAGCACGGGGTGTGCAGCGAGAAGGACTGGCGCTACAAGCCCGCGCCCCGGCTGAAGGGCCTGACCAGGGCACGCACGTCCGATGCCTTGCGCCGACCGCTGGGCGCCTACCTGCGCGTGAACCACAAGGACCTGGTGGCCATGCACAGCGCCCTGGCCGAGGTGGGCATCCTGTATGCCACCGCAGGCGTGCACGCGGGCTGGTCGGAAGTGGGCGCGCAGGGCGACATCCCCTGGCCCGCCCGCCTCGAAGGCGGCCATGCCTTTGCCATCGTGGCCTACGACAGCCAGGGTTTCTGGATCCAGAACTCCTGGGGCAGCGACTGGGGCATACAGGGCTTTGCCCGCATCTCCTACGACGACTGGCTGGCCAACGGCACCGACGTCTGGGTGGCGCGGCTGGGCGCGCCGGTGGAACTGCGGCTGAGCGCGTCGGCGGCTACCGCGCATTCCGCGGCCGCGGGCCGTTCTCAAGCGTATTCGTTCAACGACCTGCGGCCGCACATCGTGAGCCTGGGCAACGACGGGCTGCTGCAGGCGGGCGGCGACTACGGCACATCGGCCGACGAGCTGCGCCAGATTTTCGAAGTTGACATGCCGCGCACGATGGCCGGCTGGAGCGAAAAGCACGTGCTGCTGTACGCCCACGGCGGGCTGGTGGACGAACGCAGCGCCATCCAGCGGCTGGCCGACTACCGCGGCGCCATGCTGGATGCCCACATCTACCCCATCAGCTTCGTCTGGCACAGCGACTACTGGTCCACCCTCACCAACCTGCTGCAGGACGCCATGCGCCGGCGCCGGCCCGAAGGCGCGCTCACCGCGGCGAAGGACTTTTTGCTGGACCGGCTGGACGACACGCTGGAAATCCTGGCGCGCGAGCTCACCGGAAAGGCCTCGTGGAACCAGATGAAGCAGAACGCGCTGGCCGCCAGCCTGCCCGGCGGCGGCGCGCGCATGGCGCTGGACCACCTGGCGGCGCTTTCGCGGCGCATGAAGTTCAGGCTGCACATCGTGGGCCACAGCGCGGGCGCCATCTTTAACGCGCCGCTGGTGCGGCTGCTCACGGCGCCGGCCGGGCCCATCGCCTCCGGCTACCTGCGCGGCCAGCAGGGATTGGGCATGCAGGTGGACAGCTGCACGCTGTGGGCTCCCGCCTGCACCACCGCCCTGTTCAAGCAGGCCTATGCGCCCGCCATCAGCGACGGCAGCATCAACCGCTTCGCCATGTTCGCGCTCAACGACAAGACCGAGCAGGACGACAACTGCGCCCGCGTCTACAACAAGTCGCTGCTGTACCTGGTGTCGCGCGCGTTCGAGGACAGCGCCTTTGGCGAAGGCACGCCGCTCCTGGGCATGGAGAAGTGGCTGGCGAAGGACGAGGAGCTGCGCGCCATGTTCACCGGCACCGCGCGCAAGGCCGATCTGGTGTTCGCGCCCAACACCGCCGCCGACGGCAGCCGCAGCGCCTCGCGCTGCACCGAACACGGCGGCTTCGACGACGACCTGGCCACCGTCAAGGCGACGCTGGTGCGGATTCTGGAAGGCTCGCTGGTGGGCGCGCGAGCCATGGCCGGCAGCGCGGCGCAGCTGCAGTTCCACCACTCCGGCTCGTCCCTGCGCGGACGGCGCGAAACGGTGGACCGTGGCTCGCGCGCAGCTATGTGAGCGCAGCCAGCTGCGCCGGTGAATGGATCGTGACGCCGCCCCACGATTTTCCGTAGCCCACCCCAAAGTGGGTACGGTCTCCGGTAACGAGTACGTCGCAGCGCAAGGCCACGGCTGAAAACAGCACCGGCTGGTCCTTGGCCGGCAGCCAGGATGCCACCGCGCTGTCGCCGCGCGGCTGCAGGGCGGCCACCTCCACAACGCCGAGGAGGGCTTGCAGGTAGGCCAGGGCCTGCGGCGTTTCCTTGACTTCCAGGTTGCGGCGGGCTTCATTCACGACATAGTCATCGGCGACAAGGACGTGCCCGCCAGACTGGAGAAGCTGCAGCAGCCTGCGCATGGCGCCATCGGCCCTGGCTGCCGAAAACAGGATATTGGCGTCCAGGAAGATACGCACGGGCCGGCGGTCTCAACGCTTGCGCTTTTGCAGCACAGCGGCCAGTTCGGCTTCTGATTCCTCGAATTCGCGCACGCGCCTGGGCGTGTAAATCTCCAGCGGAAGCGTTACCGCAGGGCGTAGCAACAAGCCATCCGCCGTGGTCTCGGCAATCAGCTGGTCATCGGCCTTCAGCCCCATGGCTTGCCGCAGCTTGGCCGGCAGCGTCACGACGCCTCGGCTGTTGATGGTGAGGGTAGCTTGCATGTCTTGCATTTTAACCGCTTTACTGAATTACTGCAATTCTGCAGCTAGCGCCAGGCGGCGCGGGCGCGGTCCCGCACCTGCAGCACGGGCGCCGACGGCTTGGCGCCCGCGCTGGGGCCCTGTCCCGCTTCGGGCCAGGTGATGTGCTCGAACTTCTGCGCCATGGCTTCGGTGATGAAGCGGGTGCGCGCCGCGTAGATGTGGCGGTCGCCGCCCGCGCCCTGCTGCGTGACATAGAAGCGCTGCGGCACCACCAGGTGCAGCTGGTCGCGGGCGCGCGTCATGGCCACGTACAGCAGGCGCCGCTCTTCCTCGATCTCTTCGCTGGTGCCGGTGGCCATGTCGCTGGGGATGCAGCCATCCACCACGTTGAGCACGTGCACGGCCTTCCACTCCTGCCCCTTGGCACTGTGGATGGTGGACAGGATCAGGTAGTCCTCATCCATGTGGGGTGCGCCCGACTGGTCGCTGGTGGACTGCGGCGGGTCCAGCGTGAGCTCGGTCAGGAAGCGCTCGCGCGTGGCATAGCCCGCCGCCAGCCGCACCAGCTGTTCCACGTCCAGCTTGCGCGTGGTGGCGTCGTCGTGCAGGCGCTCCAGGTGCGGCAGGTACCAGTTCTTGGCCAGCTCCAGGTCGGCGGGCCAAGCCATCTGCGGGTTGCGCAGCTGGGTGTAGAGCCGGGTGAACAGGTCCCACTCCTGCTGCGCCTGCGCGGGCACCTCGAATTTCTGCAGCGTCTCGCCGGGCTCGGCCGCCTCGCCCATCGCATCGAGCAGGCGCGTGGCGGTGGCCGGGCCAATGCCGGGAATCAGCTGCGTGACGCGAAAGCCCGCCATGCGCCCGCGCGGGTTCTGCGCGAACCGCAGCACGGCCAGCATGTCCTTCACATGGGCGGCTTCCAGGAATTTCAGGCCGCCGAATTTCACGAAGGGGATGTTGCGGCGCGCCAGCTCAAGCTCCAATGCCGCGCTGTGGGTGCTGGCGCGGAACAGAACGGCCTGGCTGGTGAGCCTGGTGCCGGCTTCGCGCTGGCGCAGCACCTGGCCCGCGACCCAGCGCGCCTGCTCGGCCTCGTCGGGCACCAGCACGATCTGCGCCTTCTGGCTGGCGGCCTTGTCGGTCCACAGGTTCTTGGCGTGGCGCTCTTTCGCGGCCGAGATCACCGCGTTGCTGGCGTCCAGCACCGGCTGCGTGCTGCGGTAGTTCTGCTCCAGCGTGACGATGCGCGCCGGCTGCGTGAACTGGTGCGGAAAATCCAGGATGTTGCGCACCGTGGCACCGCGGAATGAATAGATGCTCTGCGCGTCGTCGCCCACCACCGTCACGCCCTCGCCGGTGGGCTTCATCGCCAGCAGCACGTCGGCCTGCAGGCGGTTGGTGTCCTGGTATTCGTCCACCAGCACGTGGTCAAAGCGCGCGCCCACGTCGTGCGCCAGCGCGGGCTCGGCCATCATCTCGGCCCAGAACAGCAGCAGGTCGTCGTAGTCCAGCACGTTCTGCTGCTGCTTGGCCTCCACATAGGCGCCGAAGAGCTTCTTGAGTTCGGCTTCCCATTGCGTGCACCACGGGTACAGCTCCTGCAGCACCTTGAGCAGCGGCTCACGCGTATTGACCACGCGCGAGTAGATGCCCAGGCAGGTGCCCTTGAGCGGAAAGCGGTTCTTCGTCGATGACAGGCCGATCTCGTGGCGCACCAGCCCGATCAGGTCTTCGGCATCGCCGCGGTCATGGATGGTGAAGCTTTCGTCCAGCCCGATGCGGCCGGCGTAGTCGCGCAGCAGCCGCGCGCCCACGCTGTGGAACGTGCCGCTCCAGGGCAGGCTGGGCACGCTCTGCGCCTGCGGCAGGCCCAGCGCCTTCTGCAGCACGCCGCCCACGCGCCGCTCCATCTCCTGCGCGGCGCGGCGGCTGAAAGTAAGCAGCAGCATGCGCTGCGGATCGGCCCCATGGCGGATCAGGTTGGCCACCCGGTGGGCCAGCGTATTGGTCTTGCCCGAGCCCGCGCCGGCAATCACCAGCAGCGGCCGCGTGTCGCCCGTGAATGCCCCTGTTCCGTGCTGTACGGCTTCGAGCTGGGCTGCGTTCAATTCATCCATTGACTGTATATTAATACAGTGACTGCCATCCGCATAGGAAGCGCCTCCTGGACCGACCCCACGCTGCTGGCGTGCGGGCGCTTTTACCCGCCCGAGGTGAAGACCGCCGAAGCGCGTTTGCGCTACTACGCCACGCAATTTCCCATCGTTGAAATCGACAGCAGCTACTACGGCATCCCCACCGCAGCCAATGCGCAGTTGTGGGCGCAGCGCACGCCGGAAGACTTTGTTTTCAACGTCAAGGCGTTCCGCATTTTCACGGGCCACCAGACCTCGCCCACGGTATTGCACAAGGACATCCAGGCCGCGTTGGGCGGCGCGGCCGCGCCGAAGGTCATCTACTACAAGGACGTGCCCGGGGAGATCCGCCACGAACTGTGGCGCCGCTTCATCGAGGCGCTGGCGCCGTTGCGCGGCGCGGGCAAGCTGGGTGCGGTGCATTTCCAGTTCGCCCCCTGGCTGCTGCGCAACCGCGAAGGGCTGGCGCATGTGGAACATTGCGTGGAGATGATGGCCGGCCATACGATGTCGGTGGAGTTCCGCAACAAGAGCTGGTTCGGCAACGGCAACGCCGAAAAGACGCTGGACTTCGAGCGGGCGCTGGGCGTGGTGCACACGGTGGTCGATTCGCCGCAGGGCTTTGACAACTGCGTGCCGTGCATCTTCGAGGCCACCCACCCCGAACTGGCGCTGGTGCGGCTGCACGGGCGCAACCAGGCCAGCTGGAACCACCGGGGCCCGGCCTCATCGGGCCGCTTCGATTACTGGTATTCGGCCGATGAACTGGCTGCCATGGTGCCCGAGATCCAGGGCCTGGCGGAACGCGCGGCGCAGGTGCATGTGGTGTTCAACACCAACAACGAAGACCAGGGCCAGGCCAATGCGCGGCTGCTGGCCGCGCTGATGGCGTAAAGGGGGCGTAAAACCCTGCTGCCCCCAGGGGGAGGCCCCCTGCACGCAGGCTAGACTTGGGCGCATGAAAGCTTCACGTTTCACCCTTCTCGCCTTCAGCCTGCTGCTGGCCGCCACCGGCGCGCTGGCCCAGATGAAGATTCCCGGCCTGGGCACTTCGTCCAGCCCGTCCACCCCTTCGCGTCCCCTATTCACTGCGCCACCTGCCGCCGCCGGTACCCCTGCCGCACCCAGCGCAAGCTCCAGCGCCACCGACAGCGAAGCCGAAAAAGAAGCCGCCGCCCAGCTCGCCGCGGGCGGCTGGCTGGTGCTGCTGGACCGGCGCGACTGGGGCCGCGCCTGGGAAAGCAGCAGCTCGGTGTTCCGCACCAGCGTGCCGCTGGGCACGTGGATGGACGGCATCCCCAAGGCGCGTGAGCCGCTGGGCGCACTGGTCGAACGTATTCCCGACGAGGCGCACTACCGTGCCACGCTGGAAGGCCGGCCGGCCGGCGACTACGTCACGGTGATTTTCAGCAGCAAGTTCGCGAGCAAGGAAGACGCCAAGGAAGTCGTCACCATGGTCCGCGAACCCGACGGCAAGTGGCGCGCTACCGGGTATTCGACCCGCTGAAGCGCACCGGCAGCGCCGCCTGCGCACCGGGCAGGGGCGCGCTGCCCGCCACCAGTGTCCTGTCGATCCAGGCTTTGACCTGCGGGTCGTGCAGGACCAGGCTGGCTTTGCCGAATTCCCGCTGCGCATCGCGCTGGCTCTGGGCCATCTGCTCCAGGTAGGCCTTGTCAAAGCGCGAGCCGGCCAGCTTGTTCAGCCGGTTCAGCGTCTTGCGCTGGTCGTTGGCCAGCATGGGCGCGGCCATCCCGCGCGAATGCAGCAGGTGAGCGAGCTCCAGCCCCAGCGTGTTGTTGCGGCTGACCAGGTTGCCGGCCAGCGAGCGCACCGCGGGACTGGTGGAGCGTGCCAGCGCCAGCCGCGAAGCATCGAGCTCAAAGCGGCTGGCCGCGGCCTGCTCCTTGATGAAGCGCAGCTCCGCCTTGCGCTCGGGCGTCAGGCGTGCGGCGGTGGCTACCGATGCGGCTGCGAACAGCGTTTCGGCGCGCACCGCCGAGCCCAGCAAGAGGGCAGCGGCGATGGCGCAGAAGGCGGCTTTCATATCAGTCCCAATCTAGGCGGCAAGTGCTGTTGTGTTTGTCAGCACCCGCCTGCCCGCGGTGTAGGACGGGCCGCGCACGGCTCCTCGTTACTTGTGCTGCTTGGATGAGCCCGAGGTGTTCGTGTCGGTGTCGGATTTGCCCGAAGCCGAGCCTGAACCGGTGGAGCTGGCCGTGCCGCCATTGCCCTGGCCGCCGCTGCGGGTCGTGCGCCAGCTGTTGAAGTCATCCGAGAACTTCTTGTAGCGGTCCTGCCGCCACGAGTGGTAGTCGTTGTCCAGGTTGCGCATCTGCTCGTCGCGCCACTGGCGATAGTCCTGGTCGTGGTGGCTGGCCGAGCCGATATTGCCGGCACCGCCGCCGTAGTCGGACTGGCCGCCCGAATAGCCGCCCTGCCCGCCGTAACTGCCCTCTCCGCTGTACCCGCGATTGCCGAAATCGCTGTAATCACCGCGCGTGCGCTGGCCGTAGCTGCCCGAGCCCTGCGAAGCGGAACTGCTGGCCTGGCCGCCCCAGTCGCGCTGCTCGCCCCAGCCGCCCTGCTGGGACTCGCGCCAGCGTCCCTGGCTGCCATAGTCCGAGCCGCCCGTGCCGCGGCCATAGCCGTGGCTTTCGTTGCCGCCGCCGTAGCCGCCATATTGCTGGCCGCCGAAGTCGCCGCGGCCGCGCTGTTCGTTGCGCGACTGCTGCTGGGATTCGTTGCCGTAGCGGTTGCCGCCGCGTTGCCCGTCGCGCTCGTCATAGTCACGTGATGCCATGTGAATTGCTCCTTTGCAGATGACTTGAATGGATGAGAAAACGGCCTTTGCTTGCCGGCCGTTGAAAAAATTTAGGGTCGCCGGTGCGGCGTTCATGTCGGACAAGTTCGACAGCGTGTAGGACAGCCGGGCGTTACGAACAAGTGCTTTCTTCACATGCGCTTTGCGCTGCGGGGGCACAGTGTTTACTGCGGGTCTTCACGATGAAGGCTCATCCAACCAAAAAGGAGAACGCCATGAGCAGAACCAAATGGATTGCAGGCGCCGTGCTGGCGCTGTCAGCGCTGGCGAGCGCGCCCACCTTCGCCGCGGCATCGATCTACGTGCAGGTAGCGCCGCCCGCCCCGCTGTATGAAGCGGTGCCGGCCGTGCCGTACGGGCAGCAGTGGGTACCCGGCCACTGGGAGTGGCGCCACAACCGCCATGTGTGGGTGAACGGCTACGTGGTCACGGCCCGCCCCGGGTATTTCTACGAGCAGCCCCAATGGGTGGCCGTGGGCAACGGCTGGCAATACCGTGACGGCGGCTGGGCTCCGGGCCACCGGGGCGGCGGCCGCGGCTATGGCGACCGGGACCATGACGGCGTGGCCAACCGCTATGACCGCGACCGCGACGGCGACGGTGTGCCGAACCGCTGGGACCGCGCCCCCAACAACCCGAACCGCCGTTAAGGCGTGCGTCGCCCTGCAGGGCTAGTGGGCGAAGCTGCTCACGATGCTGACCAGGGCGATGCCCATCCCCAGCCACAGGATCTGCATCACCGTCTCGCGGGCGGTGAGCCGCTTTTGCAGCTGCGGAATCAGGTCGGCCAGCGCAACGTAGATGAAGCTGCTGCTGGCCACCACCAGCAGGTAGGGCAGCAGGCCGTGCAGCTGGTCCACCAGCCACCAGCCCAGCACGCCACCCAGCGCCGTGACGGCGCCGGCCAGTGACACCTTGACCAGCGCGGCGTTGCGGTTGGGGCTGCTTTGCCGCAGCACCACCAGATCGCCGATGTGGTGCGGCACCTCGTGCGCCAGCACCGCCAGCGCGGCCACCAGGCCGAGCCGCATGTCGGCCACGAAGGCCGAAGCGATCAGGATGCCGTCGCCAAAGCAGTGAACGCTGTCGCCTGTGAGCACGGCCCAGCCACCGGCCTTCGCTTGCGCGCCACCGTGGTGATGGCCATGGTCGCCGTGAACGTTCTCGTGGTCATGGCCGTGGTGGTGTTCGTGGCCGTGGTGCCAGAGTTCGGCCTTGTCCAGCAGGAAGAAAAACACCAGGCCCACCAGCAGCGTGGCGAACAGCGTCTTGGCGCCCACCTGGCTTTCAAACGCTTCGGGCAGCAGGTGCATGAAGGCGGTGGCCAGCAGCGCGCCGGCCGCCAGGCTTAGCAGCTGCTGCGCACCCACGCGGCCCGGCGCCCCGGCGGCGCCGCCCAGCAAGCCCAGGCTCATCAGCGCCGCGGCCAGCCACACGCTGCCGATGCCTGCCGCCAGGGTGGCAACCAATATTGCTATCAATGTCATAGCGCTCTACGCACGCCCAGTGCGGGCTGTGGCCGTTTTTTCCTCTGTCATGCGGCGCCGTTGGCCTTGAACCAGGCCAGCGCCCGGGCCCAGCCGTCGTCGGCGTCGGCCTGGCGGTAACTGGGGCGGAAGTCGGCATGGAAGCCGTGCGGCGCCTCCGGGTACACCACGAATTGCGATGCCTTCGCAGCGGGGGTTCCCGCTGCCAGGGCGGCCTTCATCTTATCAATGGTGTCAAGCGGGATGCCGGTGTCCGCCGCGCCGTACAGCCCCAGCACGGGCGCCTTCAGGCCTGCGGCGATGTCCACGGGGTTCTTCGGCGTGAGGTCGTTGGCCTGCCCCACCAGCCGCCCGTACCAGGCCACGCCCGCCTTCACCGGCGCATGCGCTGCATACAGCCAGGTGATGCGCCCACCCCAGCAAAAGCCGGTGACGGCGGCCCGCCCCGCATCGCCGCCATTGGCACCCGCCCACTTGAGCGCGCCATCCAGGTCGGCCAGCACCTGCGCATCCGGAACCTTGGCCACCACCTCGCTCAGCAGCCTGGCCAGTTCGCCGTACTGGCCGGGATCTCCCTGGCGGGCGAACAGCTCGGGTGCGATGGCCAGGTAACCCGCCCGGGCAAACCGGCGCGCCGTGTCGGCGATGTATTCGTGCACGCCGAACACCTCGTGGATCACCAGCACAACGGGCAGGCCGGTGCGCCCGGCCGGCTGCGCGCGGAAGGCCGGCACCTTGAAGCCGTTGACCTCGTAGCTGATCTCGCCCGTGGTCAGGCCCTCGGACGATGTACGGATCGCGGTCTGCGACATCACCGGCAGCGCGGCCGCGGCATAGCCCACGCCCAGCGCCGCCTTCAGCGCGCCGCGGCGGGTGGCGCCGCCGTCGCCGGATGGCGCGGGCAGCAATGAGTCGAATTCGGTTTTCAGGTCTTCGCGAAGCATGGGTGTCTCCTTGCAACTGCAAGCCGGAATATAGGGGGTGAACCCATAATCCGCGCTTGTCCCCGATCCACTCAAGGAGATCCCATGCCCACCCTGCGCGTTGAACTCATGGAAGGCCGCACGGCCGAACAGAAGAAAAACCTGGTCAAGGCCCTGACCCAGGCCGTCGTCGATACCCTGGGCAGCAAGGCCGAATCGGTCGACGTGCTGCTGTTCGACATCAAGCGCGGCGACTGGGCCACCGGCGGCGAGCTGTGGTCCGAAAAGAAGTAGTGGATGCCGGATCAGGTCCGGCATGACTATCACGCGTTCTGCAGCGCGAAGCCCCTGAGCACCTTGTCCAGTGTCAGCGGGTAGTCGCGGATGCGCACGCCGGTGGCGTTGAACACCGCATTGGCCACGGCCGCCCCGGCGCCGCTGATGCCCAGCTCGCCCACGCCCTTGATCTTCAGCGGGTTGGTCTTGTCGTCCACCTCGGGCAGGAAGTACGCGTCGATGGCCGGGATGTCGGCGTGGGCCGGCACGTGGTATTCGGCCAGGTCGTGGTTGACGAAAAATCCGTGGCGCGCGTCGAGCACCGCCTCTTCGTGCAGTGCGTTGCCTATGCCCCAGATCATCCCGCCGATGGCCTGGGAGCGCGCCGTCTTGGCGTTCAGGATGCGGCCCGCCGCGAACACGCCCAGCATGCGGCGCAGCCGGATCTCGCCTGACTCCATGTCCACCGCCACTTCGGCGAAGTGGGCACCATAGGCCTGCTGCGAATACTTCTTTTCCATCTCGCCCGGCTTGATCTCGCCGTCGGCCTCCACGCCTGAGGCACCGGCCAGGCCGGCGAGCGTGGCGGTCTTGCCGCCGCCGGTGACCTTGCCATCGGCGAACTGCGCCTGCGCCGGGTCGATGCCCGCGCCCTGCGCGAGCCTGGTCCGCAGCTTTTCGCACGCGTCATACAGCGCCGAGCCGGCGCTGGCAGCGCCGAACGAGCCGCCCGAGCCCGCAGTTTCGGGAAAGTCGCTGTCGCCCAGCTGCATGCTGACCTTGTCGGGCGGCAGGCCCATCATCTCGGCGGCGACCTGGGTGAACACGGTGTAGCTGCCCGTGCCGATGTCCGTCATCGACATCTTCGCGGTGAGCGTGCCGTCGCCATTCATCTTCACGTTGCATTTGGCCGGCCGCAGCAGGTTGCCGCGGGTGGCGGCGCACATGCCCATGCCGATCAGCCAGCGGCCTTCGCGCACCTGGCCGGGCTGCGACTTGCGCTTGCTCCAGCCGAAGCGCGTGGCACCTTCCTGCAGGCACTGCACCAGCTGCCGCGTGGAATAGGGAATGTTCTTTTCCGGGTCCTGCTTCGGCTCGTTGCGCAGCCGCAGTTCCACGGGGTCGATCTGCAGCTGGTTTGCCAGTTCATCGACAGCACATTCCAGCGCCAGCAGGCCCACCGCCTCACCCGGCGCGCGGGTGGAGTCGGAAACCGGCAGGTCCAGCTTGAGCACGCGGTGCTGCGTCATGCGGTTGGCGGCGGCATAGAGCGAGCGGGTCTGCTTGGCCGCGGTTTCGTAGAAGTCGTCGAACCGCGCGCTGTGCGACCAGGCCTCATGGCCGATGGCGGTGAGCACGCCCTCGCGCGTGGCGCCCAGCCGCACGCGCTGCACGGTCTCCGAGCGGTGGGTGGTGATGTGGAACATCTGCTGGCGCGTCAGCGCCGTCTTCACCGGGCGGTTCAGCTGGCGCGAAGCCATCGCCGCCAGCAGCGCGTCGCCATAGATCGGCAGCTTGCCGCCGAAGCCGCCGCCGATGTAACGGCTGACGATGCGCACTTTCTCGTTGGGGATCTGCAGCGTGTTCGCCACGCACTTCTGCGCGCTCTCCAGCAGCTGCGAGGAGCAGTGGATGACGACCTTGTCGCCCTCCCACCAGGCAAGGCTGGCGTGCGGCTCCATCTGGGCATGGATGTGGAAGGGCGTGGTGTAGGTCGCGTCCAGCCGCACGGGGGCGCCGGCAAACGCGCCGGCAAAATCGCCCACGGTGCTGTCGGGCTCTTTGCCTTCGCCGCCCTTGGGTTTCTCGGCGCGTGAGAGGTTGGGCCTGAGTTCGTATTCGCCCTTCTCCGCCGCGTAGCTGATGCGTACCAGCCGCGCGGCGGCACGCGCCTGCTCCAGCGTCTCGGCCACGACAAAGGCCACCGGCTCACCGTAGTACTGCACCGTCGCGTCATCCAGCTGCGGTCGCGGCCGCGCAAAACGGTCCTCGCCTTCCAGCGAGAACGGTGCCTGCTTCGGCGCATTCCTGTGCGTCATGACCAGGATGACACCGGGCGCGCGCTCGGCGGCCTGCGAGTCGATGGCCACGACACGCCCCTTGGCGATGCTGGCTTCCACCAGCCAGCCATAGGCGGGCCTGGCGCCCTCCTTCACTTCATAGGCGTAGGGCGCGCGGCCGGTCACCTTCAGGCGGCCATCCACCCGGTCCAGCGGCTTGCCCATCAGGCCCTGGCGGTTCTGGTCAAGCGCGTTCGGCGGCGCGGGCTGGTTCATTTCCATGGTGTTGTCCTTCAGGCCCGGGTGGCTTCACTGAGCACGCCGGCGAGCACGCGGCGCACCAGCGGAATCTTGAAATCGTTGTGGCCCTGGCCGCGCGCGCCCTGCAGCACCACGTCAGCCGCGGCGTTGGCACTAGCCATGTCCCCGCGCTTGCCGGCGAGGGCCGCTTCGGCGGCCGGCACGCGCCAGGGCTGGTGCGCCAGCCCGCCGAAGGCCAGTCGCGCGCCTCGCACGCCGCCACCGCGCGCATCGACGATGGCCGCCACCGACACCAGCGCGAAGGCGTAGGACGCCCGGTCACGCACCTTGCGGTACAGCTGAACGCCCGGCGGCGGCGCCGGCAGGGTGACGCCGGTGATGAACTCGCCGGGCTGCAGGCTGGTTTCGATGTGCGGCGTGTTGCCCGGCAGCCTGTGGAAGTCGGCGATGGGAATCACGCGCCGGGCGCCTTGCGGGGACACCGTCTCCACCTGCGCGTCCAGCGCCCGCATGGCCACCGCCATGTCGGACGGGTGCACGGCAATGCACTGGTCGCTGGCGCCCACCACCGCGTGCATGCGGTTGTAGCCGCCGATGGCGGAGCAGCCCGAGCCCGGCTGGCGCTTGTTGCAGGGCTTGCTGGGGTCGTAGAAGTAATAGCAGCGCGTGCGCTGCAGCAGGTTGCCCGCCGTGGTGGCCTTGTTGCGCAGCTGGCCCGAGGCGCCGGCCAGCAGCGCACGCGACAGCACCGCGTAGCGCTGGCGCACGCGCGGGTCGCTGGCCAGGTCGCTGTTGCGCACCATGGCGCCTATGCGCAACCCGCCGCCAGCGGTGTCTTCGATGCGGTCGAGGCCGGGAATGCGATTCACATCCACCAGGTGCGCCGGCGTTTCAATCTGCAGCTTCATCAGGTCCAGCAGGTTGGTGCCGCCCGCGATGAACTTCGCGCCGGGCTTCGCGGCAACCGCACTGGCCGCGGCTTCGGCGGTGGCCGCGCGTTCGTAGCTGAAGGCTTTCATGCGGCCCCCCTCGCCACATCCTGGATGGCGCTGACGATATTGGGGTAGCAGCTGCAGCGGCAGATGTTGCCGCTCATGCGCTCGCGGATTTCCTCGCCGGTCAGCGGCCCGGGCTGCTGCAAGCTGGCTGACACGTGGCTGGGCATGCCCGCCTTCGCCTCGGCCAGCATGCCGGCGGCCGAGCAGATCTGGCCCGGCGTGCAGTAGCCGCACTGGAACCCGTCGTGCTTGATGAAGGCGGCCTGCAGCGGGTGCAACTGCCCCGCGCGCTCCAGGCCTTCGATGGTGGTCACGGCCTGGCCGTCGTGCATTACCGCCAGCGTGAGGCAGGCGTTGATGCGGCGGCCGTCCACCAGCACCGTGCAGGCCCCGCACTGGCCGTGGTCGCAGCCTTTCTTGCTGCCGCCCAGCTGCAGGTTTTCGCGCAGCGCGTCCAGCAGTGTGGTGCGTGTATCTACGAGGAACTCTTGCCGCTGGCCGTTGACCTGCAGTTGCATCCGCAGCATCTGGGGCGGCAGCTCGGCAGGCGGCACCGGCATCGCAACCGGTGGCGTGCCCTGCGCACCGCCTTTCAGCGCGGCCGTGCCGGCCGCCAGCACGGTGGCGGCGCGAAGCACGCCGCGCCGCGTGACGCTCCACGCGGCGTCGTCATCAGGTGAATCGTTCATGGGGCCTCCTGGCTAGCGCCCGAGTCTAGGCAGCGCTCCCCGGCGGCGGATGGCGTTTTGACGCACAAAGGCGTCAGCGTTTTCTTACAAGCGCGGCGGTGGTCAGTGCGCCTTTTCCCAGTTCTCGCCGATGCCGATCTCGGCCAGCAACGGGGCCTTCAGCTCGGCCACGCTGGCCATGATGCGCGGGATCTCGGTGCGCACCCATTCGACTTCGGCATCGGGCACCTCGAACACCAGTTCGTCGTGCACCTGCATGATCATCTTTGTGCCCCGCTTCTCCGCATCCAGCACGTCCTGCACCTTCACCATGGACAGCTTGATCAGGTCCGCCGCCGTGCCCTGCATGGGCGCGTTGATGGCTTGCCGCTCGGCGCCGCCGCGGCGCGGGCCGTTGGGTGAATTGATTTCCGGCAGGAACAGGCGCCGGCCGAACACGGTTTCGACGTAACCTTTTTCCTTGGCGGAAGCGCGGGTCTCATCCATGTAGTTCTTCACGCCCGGGTAGCGCTGGAAGTATTTGTCGATGTAGGCGGCCGCGGCCTTGGTCTCGATGCCCAGGTTGCGCGCCAGGCCGAAGCTGCTCATGCCGTAGATCAGGCCGAAATTGATCACCTTGGCGTAGCGGCGCTGCTCGCTGCTTACTTCGCCGGCGGCCACGCCGAACACTTCGGCCGCCGTGGCGCGGTGCACGTCCATCCCGTCGCGGAATGCCTTGAGCAGGGCCTCGTCCTCGCTGATGTGGGCCATGATGCGCAGCTCGATCTGGCTGTAGTCGGCGCTGGCGATCTGGTGGCCGGGCGACGCGACAAAAGCCTCGCGCACGCGCCGGCCTTCAGCCGTCTTGACCGGGATGTTCTGCAGATTGGGGTCGTTGCTGGAAAGCCGCCCCGTCACCGCCACGGCCTGCGCATAGTGCGTATGCACCCGGCCCGTGCGCGGGTGCGCCAGCTGCGCCAGCTTGTCGGTGTAGGTGCCCTTGAGCTTTGAGAGGCCCCGGTGCTCCAGCAGCTTGGCCGGCAGCGGATAGTGTTCCGCCAGTTTCTCCAGCACTTCTTCGTCGGTGCTCGGCGTGCCGCTGGGCGTTTTCTTCACCACCGGCAGGCCCAGCTTGGTGAACAGGATCTCGCCGATCTGCTTGGGTGACCCCAAGTTGAACGGCTGGCCGCCAAGCTCATGCGCTTCCTTCTCCAGCTGCATGATGCGCGCGCCGAGTTCGGCGCTCTGCTTCGCCAGCATGGGCCCGTCGATCAGCACGCCATTGCGCTCGATGCGGTACAGCGTCTCGCTGCTTTGCATTTCCAGGTCGTAGATGAACCGCAGCTTCGGCTCCCGCTCCAGCTTGGGCCACAGGGCCAGGTGCACGTCCAGCGTCTGGTCGGAGTCTTCGCAGGAATACTCCGCGGCCTTGTCCACCGACACCTGCGAGAACGGAATCTGGTGCGCGCCCTTGCCGGTGATGGTTTCGTAGTCGATGCCGCTGCGCCCCAGGTGGCGCTCGGCCAGGCTGGCCAGGCCGTGCGGCTTGTGCACTTCCAGCACGTAGCTTTGCAGCATGGTGTCGTGCTGGTAGCCCTGCACCTCGATGCCGTGGTTGGCGAACACGTGGCGGTCGTACTTGATGTGCTGGCCGAGCTTTTTCCTGTCCGGGTTTTCCAGCCAGGGCTTCATCCTGGCCAGCACTTCCTCGCGCGGCAATTGCTCCGGCGCATCGCCGTAGCTGTGGGCCAGCGGGATGTAGGCCGCCTCGCCCGGCACGATGCTGAACGACACGCCGATGATCTCGGCCTGCATTTCATCCAGCGAGCTGGTCTCGGTGTCGATGGCGGCGAGCTCCGCAGTTTCCAGCTTCGCCATCCACTCATCGAACTGCGCCCAGGTGAAGACCGTGTCGTAGTGCAGATTGGCCGCCTGGGACAGGCCCGACAGGTCGGGCTCGTCGAACAGGCCGCCGCTGCCCACTTTCTTTTTGCTCTGGTGCTCCTCGATCAGCTCAGGCGGGACGTCGTGGATTTCCAGCTGCTTGACCAGCCCCTTGAAGCCGTACTTCTCATAGAAGCCCTTCAGCGCCTCCGTGTCCTGGCCGCCGATGACGATGTCTTCCAGCGAGGGCAGGCCGGGGATGTGGTCCTTCAGGTCGCAGTCCTTCTTCACGGTGAGCAGCTCGCGGCCCTTGGGCAGCCACTCCAGCGCGGCGCGGAAGTTCTCGCCCACGGCGCCCTTGATCTCACCAGCGCGCTCAATCATCGCGTCCACCGAGCCGTATTCCAGCAGCAGCTTCACGGCCGTCTTGGGTCCGACCTTGTTGACGCCGGGCACGTTGTCCACCGCGTCGCCCACCAGCGTCTGGTAATCCACCATCAGGCGCGGCGGCACGCCGAACTCGGCTTCCACGCCCGCCATGTCGCGCTTGCGGTCGTTCATGGTGTCGATCACCATCACGTTTTCATTCACCAACTGCGACAGGTCCTTGTCGCCGCTGGAGATGACGGTGTGCAGGCCGTGCTCGGTTGCCATGCACGAAAGCGTGCCGATCACGTCGTCGGCTTCCACGCCGGGCACGTTCAGCACCTTCCAGCCCAGCAGGCGCACCACCTCGTGGATGGCCGGGATCTGCGCGCGCAGGTCGTCGGGCATGGACGAGCGGTTAGCTTTGTATTCGGGGTACAGGTCGTCGCGGAAGGTCTTGCCGGGCGCGTCGAACACGCAGGCCGCGTAGTCGGCCCGCACGTCCTTGCGCAGCTTCTGCATCATGTTGATCATGCCGCGGATGGCGCCGGTGGCCGGGCTGGCCGGGTCGCCCGGCACCGCCCTCAAATCGGGCATGGCATGGAACGCGCGGTACAAGTAGCTTGATCCGTCAACGAGAAGCAACGTTTTGGGTTCGGAGGTGTCGGCCATGGGGTCTTGTTTGTTTCCAGTCAGCGTTTCCGGATTATTCTGGAGCTTCATTTTTTTCTCTGGTCCTTAGGAGGACGCCCAATGAAGACTCTGCCTCGCCTGCTGGTGCTCGCCAGTTTAATCCTGCCCCTGGGCGCCTTTGCCGCCGGCGCCATCGCCGTGGACGATGAAGAGGGCGAAAACGATCCCGGCTACGGCATCGTGACCGGCTCTTCCTCTCGCGACGCCGCCGGCGCGGCCGCGCTGGCCGAGTGCCGCAAGCAGGGCAACAAGAACTGCAAGGTGGCCGTGCGTTTCGACACCTGCGGGGCCTACGCCTCCTCGAAGAAGAACTCGGGCATCGGCTTCGGCGGCACCATCGGCCTGGCGCGCGCCAAGGCACTGGAAGACTGCGGCGCCAACGCCTGCAAGATCATCGTCTCCGACTGCGAATAAGCCGGTTCTACAATGAGGGCCATGCGTGCCCTCATTGCCTTTTCCCTGGTTCTGGCCTCAGCCGGCCTGCAGGCCCAGAATCAGAGCCAAAATAGCCCGCAGCCCGCACCGGCTGTGCGTGAAGCGCTATCAAAAGCAGAGCAACCTGACGGCCACCGGAACCAGCGGGTGGAACTGATCCGCCTGGAAGACGGGGGCTCGCGCATCGACGAGGTGCGCTACGCCGGCCAGACCCAGAGCATCACGGTGCAGCCCAAGGCGGGCGTGCCCGAGTACGAGATCCAGCCCACCGACATGGCGCGCAGCCGCCCCGCCGACCATCGCGACGGCCTGTCCAGCGCGACCGGGCAGCGGGTCTGGAACATCTTCAAGTTCTGAGATGGCGGTCTTCACCGAAGTCTCCGAGGGCGAGGCCGGCGAGCTCATGCGCCTGCTGCAGCTGGGCGAGCTGCGCGAGCTGCGAGGCATCCAGGGCGGCATAGAGAACACCAACTACTTCGCCACCACCGACCAGGGTGAGTACGTGCTGACGCTGTTCGAGCGGCTCGGCTTCGCCCAGCTGCCGTTCTACCTGAAGCTGATGAAGCACCTGGCGCAGCGCGGCATCCCGGTGCCGGACCCGGCTGCCACCACGGACGGGGAACTGCTGCACACCGTTTGCGGCAAACCCGCCGCGGTGGTGAACCGGCTGCGCGGCAAGAGCGACCTGTCGCCCGGCACGGCCCACTGCGCTGGTGTGGGCGCGATGCTGGCACGGATGCACATTGCGGGGCGCGACTTCGCGCTCAGCCAGCCCAACCTGCGCGGCCTGGCCTGGTGGAACGAGACCGTGCCGGTGGTGCTGCCCCATGTGGATGCGGCGCAGGCCGCGCTGCTGCGCAGCGAGCTGGCCTTCCAGAACCACGTGGCGGCCGGCTCGGCCTACGCCGCGCTGCCGCGCGGCCCCATCCATGCCGACCTGTTCCGCGACAACGTGATGTTCGAGGGCGACGAGCTCACCGGCTTCTTCGATTTCTATTTCGCCGGCGTGGACAGCTGGCTGTTCGACATCGCGGTGTGCCTGAACGACTGGTGTGTTGACCTTTCCACCGGCGCGCAGGATGCGGCGCGGGCCGAGGCCTTCCTGGCCGCGTACGCCGGCGTGCGTCCCCTGTGCGCGGCCGAGCGCCAGCTGCTGCCGGCCATGCAGCGCGCCGGCGCGCTGCGTTTCTGGGTTTCGCGCCTGTGGGACTTCCACCTTCCGCGCGAAGCCTCCATGCTTAAGGCCCACGACCCGGCCCACTTCGAGCGCGTGCTGCGCCAGCGCTTGCGTTAAATTTGTCACGCTATGCCGGGCCACAAGCGGCGACCCCGGACAGAAGCTGCGTCCAAAACCGACGGACAGGCCGTATCTCCCATGAAACTCAATATTGTTCCCGCACGCACTGGCATCCAATGGGTCAAGCTCGGCATCCGCACCTTCTTCAAGCAGCCGCTCGCGCTGGCGGGGCTGTTCTTCCTTTACATGGCGGCCGTGATCCTGGTGGCCCAGCTGCCCTACGTGGGCATCTTCATCGGCGGCATGCTGGTGCCGGCGGCCACGCTGGGCCTGATGGCCGCCTCGGCCGAAGCCACCAAGGGGCGCTTTCCCATGCCCACGCTGCTGGTCAGCGCCTTCCGCGCCGGCCGGCTGCAGGCCCGGGCCATGCTGGTGCTGGGCGCGCTCTACACCGCCGGTTCCGTGGCGGCCACGGCGCTGGCCTCGCTGGCCACCGGCGGCCAGCCGGTTTCGGGCACCGAGGTGGATCCCGGCACCCTGCTGGCGCTGGCGCTGCATGCGCCCCTGTTCATCATGTTCTGGCACGCGCCCGCGCTGGTGCACTGGCACGGGGTGACGCCGGTCAAGAGCCTGTTTTTCAGCGCCGTGGCGTGCTTCCGCAATTTTGGCGCGATGGCGCTCTATGCCTTCCTGTGGCTGGGCGTCTTCATGGGCGCGGGCACCGTGCTGGGAGTGATAGGCGGCCTGATCGGCGGCGCGGAGATGGCCCGCGCCGTGATGATGCCCACCGCCCTCCTGATGGCGGCCATGTTTTCCACCTCGATCTATTTCACCTTTCGTGATAGTTTTGTCGCCACAGAAGGCGAAGAACCCCAACCACCCGGAGAGACCCCATGACACAGCACACCCTGCAAGGCCGCACCGAGGACGAGGTCCTGTGGTTCCAGCGCCGCAGCTTCCTGCAGGCCGCCGCCGCCTGGACGGCGATGGGCGGATTTGAGGCGGCGCAGGCACAGCAGCGCAGCAACATCGTGGAAATGCAGGGCGACGCCATGGTCAACGGCGAGCGGCTGGTTCCGGCGCGCACGCTGCAAACGGGCGACCAGATCGAGACCGGCCCCGGCTCCAGCCTGGTGTTCGTGATCGGCAACACCTCGTTCCAGGTGCGGCAGAACTCGCGCATGGCCGTGGAGCGCGGCCCCACGCTGAACGCTGTGAGCGTGTTGCGGATGCTGACGGGCGCGGTCGCCAGTGTCTGGGGCAAGGGGTCCAGCCGCCAGATCATCACGCCCACGCTGACGGCGGGCATCCGCGGCACCGGCGTCTACACCGAGGTGCTGCCGCAGCAGAACTTCCGCAGCTATTTCTGCAACTGCTACGGCACGGTGGACATGGCCGCCAGCGGCGACAAGGTGGTGTCGGTGGCCGAGTACCACCAGTC
Source organism: Burkholderiales bacterium (assembly GCA_016191525.1). Taxonomy (GTDB): domain Bacteria; phylum Pseudomonadota; class Gammaproteobacteria; order Burkholderiales; family Burkholderiaceae_C; genus Ramlibacter. The sequence goes on from JACPOK010000006.1 coordinate 29,746, forward strand.
TTTCTGGGGCGAGGCGGAGCCGAAGAACGGCAAGATGCTGACGCCGGCCAAGGCCATCAACCACACCGACGAAGAACTCGAATTCCTGGCCCGCCTGGTCAACCAGCGCACCGCCTGGCAGGTCGCGGGCAAGAAGGGCGTGAAGGACGGCAGCGGCTACATGGAACAGAAGCCGCCTGAAACGCACCCGGCGATGCAGCCGCGGTAAACAAAAAGCCCGGCGCTGCCGGGCTTTTTTACGTGCCGCGCGGCCTCAGTTCTTCGCCTTGTATTCGGTGATCGCCCTGGACAGGTCGGCGTATTCCTCGCAGGTGCGGTTGCCGCAGATCTTCTCCAGCTCGGCCAGGTGCTTCTCGGCCTCGGCGGGTTTTTTGTCCATCAGGTAGGCCTCGCCGACGTATTCGTGCGCGCCCTTGTGGCGCGGGTCCAGCTTCAGCGCGTTGCCATAGTGCTCGAAGGCCTTTGGCAGGTCGGGGTTGGTGCGCTTGCGGTAGCTGTAGCCCAGCAGGGTCTGCACGTCGGGGTTGCGCGGCTCCTCGCGCGCCGCGGTGTTCAGCTCGGACAGCGCCTTGTTCCAGTCCTTGGCCGCGATGGCGGCCCGCGCGGTCGCCATCCGGTCATTGGTCGTGACCCGCGGCATGTTGGGGTTGCTGCCGGGCGTGTCGGCGGCGTGCGCCGCGGCGGACAAGGCCAGGACGGCGGCGAGCAGGTAGCTGGGCTTCATGGGATCTCCTTTGAGGTTGGTGCAGGATAAACGCAGCCGCGGGGCAGGCGGATGCGGCACTAAATCACGTTTCAGCCGCCGCCTAGCCCCTGCATGCGGGACGCCAGTGCCAGCAACTGCGGCCGCACCTCGCCCAGCAGGAATTCGCGCGACAGGTTGAAGCCCGGCCCGCCGCAGTTGATCGCCATGACCGAGCGGCCGCCCGGCGGGCGGAAGGCGATGGCGATGGCGTTCACGTCCTTCTGCCATTCGCCGAACGAGGTGCAGCACCCCAGCTCGCGGTATTCGGCCAGCGACTTTTCGATGCCTGCGCGAACGCACGGCCAGGCGCCGTCGTCCAGCTCCCGGATGCGGTCCATCAGGTCGGCCCGCTCGCCGTCGCTGCACAGCGCCAGGTAGGCGCGGCCCATGGCGGTGGTGGCCAGCGGGATGCGGGAGCCCACGTCCAGGCTGAGCGTGAGCGCCGACTCGCTGCGGCAGTTCTCCACATAGATCATCGACAGCCGGTCGCGCATGCCCAGCGACACCATCGCCTGGGAGGTGTCGGCCAGCTCCTGCATCAGCGGTCGCGCCAGCTGGCGCATGTCCATGCGCGCCAGCATCGCGCTGCCCAGCGCCAGCACGGCGCTGCCCAGGCGGTAGCCGGTGTTGCCGCTGCCGTCCGATGCGTGCTCCAGGTAGCCGTGCCGCGTGAGCGTATAGGTCAGCCGGGAAATCGTGGACTTGGGCAGCCCGCAGCGGCGCGCCAGTTCCTGGTTGCCCAGCATGCGGTCGCGCGAACGGAAGGCGCTGAGCACATCGAGGCCGCGCGCCAGCGCGGTGACGAAGTGGCGGTCCTCCTTGGGCTTGGCGGCCCGGGGCGCGGCCTTGGCCTTCTTGGCTTCGGAAATGGAAGTGACTGTCTTGCGAGGCATCGTGTTCTGCATTGCGGAATAACCTAGTTTAAGCGATCGGCTGTCGCGGATGGGACTGTTTCCGGGTGTAACCCGGGAATTCCCGCAGGAAGTTCCGAGCATGCCAGCCCAGAATCAGTTCTGCAAATGCAGCGTTAATTCTGCATTGCAGTACGCAAGGGAGAACACCATGTTTTTAGGAGATTTCATGCTGCAAAACAAGCTTCATCGCGCGGCGGCCGGCTTCATGCTGGCAATCGCCGCAGGCCTGGGCCCCACGTCCGCGGGCGCGGCCGAAGAACTGGTGATAGGCCAGGTGGCGCCGCTGACCGGCACCATCGCCGGCACCGGCGACGAATACGTCGCCGGCGGGGCGGCGTACTTCGCGCACATCAACGCCACCGGCGGCATCTACGGCCGCAAGATCCGCGTGGTGGTCAAGGACGACAGCTACAAGCCCGACCAGACCGTGGCGATGACGAAAGAACTGCTGGCCGAAGAAAAACCGCTGGCCCTGTTCGGCTTTGTCGGCACCGGCAACGTGCTGGCCCTGAACAAGAACCGCATCCTGGAGGACGCGAACATCGCGCTGATCGCGCCCTACACCGGCGCCCAGGACCTGCGCGACCCGATGAGCCCCTACATCTTCCACATCCGCGCCAGCTACACCGACGAGACGGCCCGCATGGTGGAGCACCTGCACACCATCGGCCTGCGCCGCTTCGCGGTGATGTACCAGGACGACCCCTTCGGCAAGAGCGGCCTGGCCGGCGCCGAGACCGCGCTGAAGAAGCTGGGGCTGCAGGCCGTGGCCAAGGGCGGCTACGACCGCACCAAGCCCGAGGAGATCGACGCGGCGGTGGCGGCCATCGCGCCGGCCAGCCCGGACGCGATCATCATGGTGTCGGTCAACCGCGCCTCGGCGGCGTTCGTGAAGAAGATGCGCGAGAAAGGCAGCAAGGCGCGCCTGTTCAGCATCTCGGTGGTGAACTTCAAGGAACTGCTGAAGAACGCCGGCGAGGACAACGCGCGCGGCATTGGCATTTCGCAGGTGATGCCCTACCCGTATTCGCAGCTGGTGCCGGTGGCGCGCGAATTCCAGACGCTGATGAAGAAGTACCAGCCCGAGAAAGTGGTGTCGTACGCCAGCATGGAATCGTTCATCGCCGCCAAGATCCTGGTGGAAGCCATCCGCCGCGCCGGCGGCAACCCCACGCGGGAAAAGATCGTCACCCAGCTGGACCGCATGACCAGCTATGACGTGGGCGGCTTCAAGATCAATTTCTCGCCGGATAACCATGTCGGCTCGAAGTTCGTCGAGGTGACGGTGATCGGGCCGGGAGGCAAGCTGATGCGATGACGCCGGCGGCCAGGTAACAGAGTCTGTATGATTCTGTTACATATGGCCGGCCCCCCTCACAAAAAGACCTCCAGCCTCGACCGGCCCTTTGTCGCTGGCGACAGTATTCCGGCGCCATTGGCCGTGGAACACGACACCGAAACCGCCTGGGCGCTGTTCAACAACCTGAGCGAGCAGCAAAACGTGGGCTTCGCCGCGACCGAGCCGGCGCCGATCATGCGGCGCGAGGCGCCTGCCCGCCCGCAAGCCCCGCAGCGCAAGGCCACCACGGTGGAAGAAGTGATTCTGGAATCGCGCCGCAGCAACCGCGTCTGCCCGTTGCCGGCGCGCTGGGTGCAGCTCTACGAAATGCTGCCCGGCAAGACGCACAACCAGCCGCCGCCGCCCATCACGGGCCCCGCGTGGCGGGCCACGCCTTCGATGTCCAAGCGCATGTGCATGCGCGACCACATCGAATGGGCGGGCCAGCACGGCGGGCTGGACGAGGTGATGGCCTTCCTGAAGATGCTGCCCGAAGAGCAGTGGCACCACATGGGCGACTAGCAGTTGCTAGGTCACCGGCGTCAGCTTCGCCACCGACAGCGCCAGCCACTTGATGCCGTGCCGCGGGAAATTCACCTGCGCGCGCGCATCGTCGCCGCTGCCTTCGATCGAGGCGATGGTGCCCTCGCCAAACTTGGTGTGGAACACCTTCATGCCGGCCTTCAGCCCGTGCGCGGGCGCCGCCTTCTGCACCGGTACCGGCGGGCTGGCGAAGCTGGGCGTCGATGACTGATCGCGGCTGAAGCCGCCGCCGCGCGTGCTGGGGTAGCCCGCGCCATAGCCGAAAGCCGAGCCGCCGAAATTCTGGTTCTTGGGCGTCAGCCACTTGAGCGCACCCTCGGGCAATTCCTCGAAGAAGCGGCTCTTGACGTTGTAGCGCGTCTGGCCGTGCAGCAGGCGCGTCTGTGAGTAGCTGAGGTACAGGCGTTTGCGCGCCCGCGTGATCGCCACGTACATCAGCCGGCGCTCTTCTTCCAGGCCCTCGAATTCCGTCATCGAGCGCTCGCTGGGGAACAGGCCCTCTTCCAGCCCGGTGATGAAGACGCAATCGAACTCCAGGCCCTTGGCCGAGTGCACCGTCATCAGCTGGATCGCGTCCTGCCCGGCTTTGGCCTGGTTGTCGCCGGATTCCAGCGCGGCGTGGGTCAGGAAGGCCGCCAGCGGCGACAGCGTCTCGCCGGTTTCCGCATCGGGCGGCACGTAGTCAGGGGCCGGCTCGTTGACTTCGGGCAGGCTGGGATCCAGCCCCTGGCTGGCGGGGGACTGGCGCACGATGCCGGGGCCCAGCTCATCGACCGGCAGCGCGACGGCATCGCGCCCAAAGCCTTCCTGCGTGACGAAGCTCTCTGCGGCGTTGACCAGTTCTTCCAGGTTCTCGATGCGGTCGCCGCCCTCGCGCTCGCTCTTGTAGTGCTCGATGAGGCCCGAGTGCTGCAGCATCAGCTCGATGATCTCGCGCAGCGTAAGGCCCTGGGTCTGCTCGCGCAGCACGTCGATCTTCGCGACGAAGGCGCCGATGTTGGCGCCCGCCTTGCCGGTGGTGGCGCTCACCGCGTCGTGCAGCGAACAGCCGGCCGCGCGTGCCGCGTCCTGCAGCTGCTCGATGCTGCGCGCGCCGATGCCGCGCGGCGGAAAGTTGACGATGCGGATGAAGCTGGTGTCGTCGTTGGGGTTCTCGATCACGCGCAGGTAGGCCAGCGCGTTCTTGATTTCGGCCCGCTCGAAAAAGCGCAGGCCGCCATACACGCGGTACGGCACGGCGGCGTTGAACAGCGCCGTCTCGATCACCCGGCTCTGCGCGTTGCTGCGGTAGAGCACCGCGATTTCCTGGCGGCGGATGCCGGGCTCGGCGCCCTCGCCGCGCACCAGGTGGCGCATCTCCTCGACCATCCACTGCGCCTCGGCCAGGTCGGTCGGCGCCTCGTACACGCGCACCGGCTCGCCGGGCCCCTGGTCGGTGCGCAGGTTCTTGCCCAGGCGCGTCTTGTTGTGGCTGATCAGCTCGTTGGCCGAATCCAGGATGTTGCTGTAGCTGCGGTAGTTCTGCTCCAGCTTGATCTGGTGCGCCACGCTGAACTCGCGCACGAAGTCGGCCATGTTGCCCACCCGCGCGCCGCGGAAGGCGTAGATGCTCTGGTCGTCGTCGCCCACGGCGAACACGCTGGCTTCAGGGCCGGCCAGCATCTTGATCCAGGCGTACTGCAGCTTGTTGGTGTCCTGGAACTCGTCGATCAGGATGTGGCGGAAGCGCCGCTGGTAGTGCTCGCGGATAGGGTCGTTGTCGCGCAGCAATTCGTAGCTGCGCAGCATGAGCTCGCCGAAGTCGACCACGCCCTCGCGCTGGCACTGCTCCTCGTACAGCTGGTAGACCTCCACTTTCTTGCGGTCTTCCTCGCCGCGCACCTCCACCATGTTGGGGCGCAGCCCGTCTTCCTTGCAGCCGGCGATGAACCACTGGCTCTGCTTGGCCGGGAAGCGCTCCTCGTCCACGTTGTGCTGTTTCATCAGGCGCTTGATGGCCGACAGCTGGTCCTGCGTGTCCAGGATCTGGAAGGTGGAAGGCAGGTTGGCCAGCTTGTAGTGGGCACGCAGGAAGCGGTTGCACAGGCCGTGGAAGGTGCCTATCCACATGCCGCGCACGTTCACCGGCAGCATGGTGGACAGGCGCGTCATCATCTCCTTGGCCGCCTTGTTGGTGAAGGTGACGGCCAGCACGCCGCCCGGCGAGATCTGCCCGGTCATCAGCAGCCAGGCGATGCGTGTGGTGAGCACCCGGGTCTTGCCCGAACCGGCGCCGGCCAGGATCAGGGCGTGCTCGTTGGGCAGGGTGACCGCGGCGCTCTGTTCCGGGTTGAGGTTTTGTAAGAGCGGGAGCGGCTGGGCGACTTCTGGGAACATATGCAGCCATTGTAGGAAGACCGCATGATCGAAATGTCACGAATCACCCTGATGACAGCCCTGTGCCTGGCCGCTCCCCTGGCACAGGCCCAGTCCTCCTGCTCCAGCGACGGCCAGCGCCAGCCCGTGGCCCTGCTGGAGCGTTTCATCAACGCCGACTGCGAGAGCTGCTGGGCGGATGCGGCCACGCCGGCGGCCGGGACGGGCGAGTTGGCGCTGGACTGGATCGTGCCCGGCAGCAAGGGTGAAGACGCGCCACTTTCCGCCGCGGCCAGCCGCGATGCGCTGTCGCGGCTGCAGGCGCTGCGCCGCCCTGCCCCCGCCCGCATGGACAGCCTGAAAACGGCCGCCGGCACCGGCCAGCCGAAGCTGCGCGTGTCGCACGGCCTGCCCTTCAACGGCTACATGGCCGCCTCGATCGAAATGAAGCCGGCCCGGCCCGGCGCCTGGTCCGGCTGGCTGCTGCTGGTGGAGACCCTTCCGGTGGGGGCGGAAGGCAGCCCCACAGAGAGGAACCTGGTGCGAAACGTGCTGCAGAGCGCATGGGACGGGCGTGAGCAGCTATCAAAAACGCAGCAGAAGAGATTTTTCGAGTCGCGCCCCATGAGCATTCCCGCGGGCGCCAACCCCGAACGGCTGCGGGTGGTGGGCTGGATGCAGGATGGGCAGGGCCGTATAAGGGCTATAGCGCAGTCCAGATGCGCGCGCGCCACCCCCGGCGGGTAAAATCAGCCACCGGGCCCAAGCAATTGAGGCCCGGTTTTTTTTGCCTGGAGCCACCATGGAAATCTTCGACTACGACAACGTGCTGCTCCTGCCGCGCAAATGCCGCGTGGAAAGCCGCTCGGAATGCGACGCCAGCGTCGAGCTGGGCGGGCGCAGCTTCCGCATACCGGTGATGCCGGCCAACATGAAGACCGTGGTGAACGAGAAGATCTGCCTGTGGCTGGCGCGCAGCGGCTACTTCTACGTGATGCACCGCTTCGACCTGGACAACGTGGCCTTCGTGCGAAGCATGAAGGACCAGGGCGCCTTCGCCTCCATCTCGCTGGGCGTGAAGAAGCCCGACTACGACACGGTGGACCGTCTCGCGGCCGCCGGCCTCACGCCCGAGTACGTGACCATCGACATCGCGCACGGCCACGCCGACACGGTGAAGAACATGATCGCGCACCTGCGCGAAAAGCTGCCCTCCGCCTTCATCATCGCGGGCAACGTAGGCACGCCCGAAGCCATCATCGACCTGGAGAACTGGGGCGCCGACGCGACCAAGGTCGGCATCGGCCCGGGCAAGGTCTGCATCACGCGCATGAAGACCGGCTTTGGCACCGGCGGCTGGCAGCTGTCGGCGCTGAAGTGGTGTGCCCGCGTGGCGACCAAGCCCATCATTGCCGACGGCGGCATCCGCGAGCACGGCGACATTGCCAAGAGCGTGCGCTTCGGCGCCACCATGGTGATGATCGGGTCCATGCTGGCCGGCCACGAGGAGTCGCCCGGCCAGACGGTGGATGTGGACGGCAAGCTCTTCAAGGAGTACTACGGCTCGGCCAGCGACTTCAACAAGGGCGAGTACAAGCATGTGGAAGGCAAGCGCATCCTGGAGCCGGTGAAGGGCAAGTTGGCCGACACGCTGCGTGAAATGGAAGAAGACGTACAAAGCTCCATCAGCTACGCGGGCGGCCGCAAGCTGATGGACGTGCGAAAGGTCAACTACGTGATCCTGGGCGGCGACAACGCGGGCGAACACCTGCTAATGTAGCGCCCCTACTTCAGGAACATCTGGTCCGGCAACGGTTCGCCGAACACCGGCGCGGGCCCGCCCTGGCGCCGCCCCGCCTGCGGCGCGCGGCAGGCGCCCGTGAGCATGTAGCTCAGCGCCGCCTGGGTCTGGCCCTCGGCCGGGTCACCCAGCGCGTGGTCCAGGTCGTCTGCGGCGGCGCAGTTGGCGGGCAGGCCGTTGATGTAGCCGCCCACGCCCACCGAATTGACGGCGTCGAAATTCACCGCGTTGTAGTTGTTGCCGCACATGTCGCGCGGGATGAACCCGTACGGCTTGCCGTAGGTGGTGCTGCCGACCGTCACCACGTTCATGTAGGGCTTCAGGCCGTTGATCACCAGCTCGCTGGCCGAAGCCGTGGCGCCGGAGGTCAGCACCATCACGCGCGCCAGGCCCGCCAGCGGCGGCGCGGGCAGCAGCTGCTCCACGCCCTGGAAGCGGATGTTCTGGTTGTTCTCCGGGTGCTTGCTGTTGAAGCGCAGTTCGCTGAAGGTTTTGGCTGCGACGCCCGAGCCCGCGACCATGTGGGCCAGGTCGCGCGCCGTCACCACGCTGCCGCCGCCGTTGTAGCGCAGGTCCAGCACCAGCTCCTGCACACCGGCCGCCGCGAAGGCGTTGATGGCCGAGGCGACAGCCGGGTTGCTGTAGGCCACGAACTGCTGGTAGGCCAGGTAGCCCACCTTCACGTTGCCGCCGGCGCGGGCAACGTCGAACACCGTGGCGGCCAGCACCGGGCTGATCGCGTAGTCGGCGGACGATGCGGTGATGGTCTGCTCCACCCCCGCCCTGCGCACTTTGAACACGCGGCTGATGCCCACCGTGTCCACCACGCCCACCGCACCCGCGATCACCTGGGCCGGGGTGAAGCCGTCGATCGACAGCACGGTGTCGCCGCGCTTCAGGCCGGCGGCGGCGATCGGGCTGAGCGGCTCCACGTTGCGCACGCGCAATTGCGTCTGCGCGGCATCGGCCCAGACCAGCGTGTAGCCGAAGCCGATGCGCCGGCCCTCGGTGAAGACCTGGTTGAAGGCGGCCGTGCTCTGCACAAAGCTGTAGCGGTCGGTCGGCTGGAACAGCACCGAGCGGAAATAGGCGTCGATCGTGGCGGCGCTTTCATCCGGGGCGCGCTGGTTGCCGAACCAGAAATACTGGTCGTCCATGAAGGTGCGCACCCAGGCGCGCTGGGCCGGCGCGGAGCAGGTGTCGTTGACGATGGTGAGCGTGCCGTTGCCGGTGACCGTGACGGTGACGCCGCTGCTGGTGGTGGTGACCACCGGCACGGTGGTGGTCGGCGTCGTCACAGTGGTGGTGGGGACCGTCGTCACCGTTCCCGGAGGCACGACTGTCGGCGTTGTGGTGACGGTATCCGGCACCGTGGGCGTGGCCGTGGCCACCGTGGTGACGCTGACCGGTGTTACGGAGACCACGGGGACGTCCGCCCCTGGTGTTGACGCGGGAATCGCGCTCTCTCCACCACCCCCGCCACCGCATGCAGCGAGGGCCGCCGCCGCTGCGGCCGCGGCCGCGAAACTTCTCAATCGGTACAACATAGCCCGTCTCTGAGTTAGCGTGCCTGCAAAAGTTCAATCGCCAGCGCATTGAGCCGGTGTTCCGGCTGCACCAGCGCTTCCAGTACGCTGAAATGATTCAGCCCCGGCAGCAGCTCGCACACCGGCACGCAGCGCCGGCCCCAGGCTTCGCGGATCACCCTGGCCTGGCGGTGGTATTCGCTGCTTTCGTCGCCGCCCGCCACCACCGCCAGCGTGCCCTGCGCGGGCGCGGGCAGCAGCGCGGGGCTGGCCCGGCGCACATCGTCACGTGTGAGGCACAGGTTGGCCAGCAGCGGCGCCTGCATGAGGGGCGCCAGGTCGTGCAGGCCCGAGATGGACAGGGAATTTTTCACAAGTCCGGCGGGCAGGTCCTTGCCGAACACGGGCCACAGGCAGGCCTGCATCATGGCCGCCAAATGCCCGCCGGCGGAGTGGCCGGCCACCGTGATGCGCGACGGGTCGCCGCCGTGGCGCGCGATGTGGCGCCAGGTCCATGCCAGCGCCTGCACCATCTGCATCACGATCTGCGGCACCGTCACCACCGGGCACAGCGCGTAGTTGGGGATCACCACGCACACACCGGCCTTCGTGAACGCCGGGGCGATGAAGGAATGGTCGCGCTTGTCCAGCGCGCGCCAGTAGCCGCCATGGATGAAGAACAGCACCGGCGCATCGGGTTGCGCCGCCGGAAAGATGTCCAGGTGCTCGCTGGGCCCGCCGCCGTAACGCACGTCCAGCTCACGCGGCTGGCTGCGCATGGCATCGGCCGACTGCGCGGCCCAGCGCCGCAGGTACTCCGGGTGCGTGGGCACGGCCTCGCGGTTGTTGTACATGCGGTCCAGCCAGGGGGGGTCGAATTTTTCGGTCATGGCCTGCTTTGTAACACCGGGATGACCGGGCTCCGGTTTTGCTGTATTCTGTATACAGAGTTTGCCCACCACCTTCATGCCCGCCCAGCTCGTCAAGCTTGAAACCGCGCCCGACCTGGTGGACCAGGTTTACCGCAGCCTGCTGGACGCCATCAGCGACGGCTCCATGGCGCCCGGCGAGCGCATCACCCAGGAAGACATCGCCGCCAGGCTGGCCGTTTCGCGCCAGCCCGTGCTGCAGGCGCTGCGCCTGCTGAAGAAGGATGGCTTCGTGCTGGACGCGCCGGGCCGCGGCGTGCTGGTGGCGCCGCTGGACGCGGAGTGGATCGCCAAGGTCTACCAGGTGCGCGGCGCGCTGGATGCGCTGGCCGCCCGGCTGGCCGCGGCACGGCGCTTTCGCATCGAGCCGAAGCTGATCGAGCAGGGCCGCAAGGCCGCCCGCGGCAAAAACGTCAAGGCCATGATCGAAGCCGACCTGGCCTTTCACAACGCCATCTATGCGGCCTCGCAAAACCCCCTGATCGAGCAAAGCGCGCACCAGCACTGGCGGCACCTGCGACGGGTGATGGGCGCGGTGCTGCAGGCCTCGCCGCAGCGCGAAGCCCTGTGGGACGAGCACGAGGCGATCGCCAGGGCCATCGCCGCGGGAGACGGCGAGCGCGCCGCGCGCCTGATTGAAAACCACAGCCGCAGCGCCAGCGACAACCTGTCGCGGCGGCTGAGCGACGTATTGAAGACCCGTGAAGGAGACAAGAGATGAAACTGACCCCCGAACAGCTTGAGCAATTCGACAGGGACGGCTACCTGTTTTTCCCCGGCCTGTTCACGCCCGAAGAAACCCGGACGCTGAACGAAGCCGTGCCCGAGCTGTACAGCCGGCGCGAGGCCTACAACGTGCGCGAGAAGGGCAAGGACGCGGTGCGCACCAATTTCGCCGCGCACATGTACAGCAAGCCGTTCGCCAAGCTGGCGCGGCACCCGCGCATGATCGGGCCGGTGCAGGAGCTGTTCGGCGAAGAGCTGTACATGCACCAATTCAAGATCAACGGCAAGATGGCCTTCGAGGGCGACGTCTGGCAGTGGCACCAGGACTACGGCACCTGGCTGAACGACGACATGATGCCCACCGAGCGGGCGATGAACATCGCCATTTTCCTGGACGATGTGAACGGGTTCAACGGCCCGTTGATGTTCATTCCCGGCAGCCACAAGAAGGGCGTGATCGAGGCGAAGCACGACCTCACCACCACCAGCTACCCGCTGTGGACCGTGGACAACGAGCTGATCGGCAAGCTGGTGGAGCGCGCCGGCGGCAAGGAAGGCGGCATCGTCTCGCCCACCGGCCCGGCCGGCTCCATGATCCTGTTCCACAGCTGCCTGGTGCATGCCTCCGGCAGCAACCTCTCGCCCTGGAACCGCGTCAGCGTCTACCTGAGCCTGTGCACCGTCTCCAACCACATCCGCCGCCACAAGCGGCCCGAGTACATCGCGCACCGCGACTTCACGCCCATCGCCACACTGCCGGACGATTGCCTGCTGAAGGACTACCCGGTGGACCTGCCGTGGAAGGACGGCTTGCCCGCCAGCGCGATGCAGACCACGTCGGTGCCTTTCGATGAAATGAAGAAGGCGGCATGAACCTCTACTCGAAGCTCCAGCAGCGCGCGGCCGACAGCAAGCCGGTTCGCATAGGCCTGATCGGTGCCGGCAAGTTCGGCTCCATGTACCTGGCGCAGGTGCCACGCACGCCGGGCGTGCACCTGGTGGGCATCGCCGACCTGTCGCCCGATGCGGCCCGCGCCAACCTCGCCCGCGTGGGGTGGAATCCGGCTGCAACGCGCGCCGATAGTGCACAGGACGCTATTAAAACAGGAGCAACCTGGATCACCGACGACTGGCAGGCGTTGGTGCGCCACCCGCAGATCGATGTGATCGTGGAGTGCACGGGCAACCCCATCGCCGCCGTGGACCACTGCCTGGAGGCCTTCCGCAACGGCAAGCACGTGGTGAACGTGACGGTGGAAGCCGACGCGTTCTGCGGGCCGCTGCTCGCGCGCCGCGCGCAGGAAGCGGGCGTGGTGTATTCACTGGCCTTTGGCGACCAGCCGGCGCTGATCTGCGACCTGGTGGACTGGGCGCGCACCTGTGGCTTTCCCGTGGTGGCGGCCGGCCGCGGCCACAAGTGGCTGCCGCACTTCAGCGAATCCACGCCTGAAACCGTGTGGGGCTACTACGGCCTGACACCTGAGCAGGCCGTGCGCGGCGGGCTGAATCCCAAGATGTTCAACAGCTTCCTGGATGGCTCCAAGCCTTCGATAGAAAGCACCGCCGTCGCCAACGCCACCGGCCTCACAGTGCCAAGCAACGGCCTGCTGTATCCGCCGGCCAGCGTGGAAGACATTCCCTTCGTCACCCGCCCCATCAGCGAAGGCGGCGTGCTGGAGCGCAAGGGCATGGTGGAAGTGATTTCCTCGCTGGAGACCAATGGCCGCAAGATCCCCTACGACATCCGCATGGGCGTGTGGGTCACGGTGGAAGGCGAGACGGAATACATCCGGAACTGCTTCGAGGAATACAACGCCCACACCGACCCGAGCGGGCGTTACTTCACGCTGTACAAGCGCTGGCACCTGATCGGGCTGGAGGTGGGCGTGTCGGTGGCCAGCGTGGCGCTGCGCGGTGAACCCACCGGGGTGGCCACCTGCTGGAACGCCGACGTGGTCGCCACTGCCAAGCGCGACCTCGCACCCGGCGACATGCTGGACGGCGAAGGCGGCTACACGGTGTGGGGCAAGCTGCTGCCGGCGGAGAAATCGGTGGCCATGGGTGGCCTGCCGCTGGGCCTGGCGCACAACGTGAAGGTGCTGCGCCCGGTGAAGAAAGGCCAGAGCCTGTCGTGGGCCGACGTGGCGATGGACACGGCCACGCACGCCTACAGGACGCGCCGGCAGATGGAAGACCTGTTCGCCGTGCCGCTGCGCCAGGCAGCCTGAGCGGAGAAAAAAGCCGGCCGGTTTTGCGGCATAATCTCGCCTGTCCCCGGACAGCTCAGGCTTGTTGCTAAAATAGGCGCCGTTGTGGGGGGGTAGCTCAGCTGGGAGAGCGTCGCGTTCGCAATGCGAAGGTCGGGAGTTCGATCCTCCTCCTCTCCACCACAACCAGCCGTTCCAGTTTTCGAAGTGGGCTCTTAGCTCAGTTGGTAGAGCAGCGGACTCTTAATCCGTAGGTCGAGTGTTCGAGTCACTCAGGGCCCACCACTTCATACGCACGGGCGCCATCGCAGGATGGCGCCCGATTGCTTTTGTGCTGTGCAGACCAACAAGAATGAGGCGGCATGAACCCCAACGCTGACCAACTCTGGCGCGGCCCCCGCTGGGCCCTCGCCGCCCTGCTCGCGGTGCTGGGCATGCTCGGCCCGTTCTCCATCGACACCTACATCCCGGCGTTTTCCGGCATAGCGAAGGCGCTGGACGCCACGCCGGTGGAGATGCAGCAGACGCTGTCGGCCTACCTGTTCGGCTTTGCCTTCATGAACCTGTTCCACGGCGCGCTGGCCGACAGCTTCGGCCGCCGGCCCGTGGTCTTGTGGGGCATCGCAGTGTTCACGCTGGCCTCGGCCGGCTGCGCGCTGTCGCAGACGGTGGGACAGCTGGTGTTCTTCCGCGCGCTGCAGGGCTTGTCCACCGGCGCGGGCATCGTGGTTTCGCGGGCGGTGATCCGCGACATGTTCCCGCCGGCCCAGGCGCAGCAGGTCATGAGCCAGGTGACCATCTATTTCGGCGTGGCGCCGGCCATCGCGCCCATCATCGGCGGCTGGCTGTTTGTGCACACCGGCTGGCACAGCATCTTCTGGTTCCTGACCGGCGTCGGCATCCTGCTGTGGACGGCCAACTGGCGCCTGCTGCCCGAGACGCTGCATGCGGCCGACCGGCAGCCCTTCAATGTGCGCAACCTGATGCAGGGCTACTGGCAGCTGGGTTCCAGCCCGCGCTTTCTGCTGCTGGCGCTGGCCAGCGGCGTGCCGTTCAACGGCATGTTCCTCTACGTGCTGTCGGCGCCCGCGTTCCTGGGCGACCTGCTGGGGCTGGCGCCCACGCAGTTCTTCTGGTTTTTCATCCTCACCATCGCCGGCATCATGAGCGGCGCGTGGCTGAGCGGGCGGCTGGCGGGCAAGATCGCGCCCAAGCGGCAGATCCGCCATGGCTTCGTGGTGATGCTGGCGGTCTCGGCGGCCAATGTCGTGGCCAACTTCGCGTTCGCGCCGCACCCCGCATGGGCGCTGCTGCCGATCGCGGTATTCGCTTTCGGCTGGGCGCTGATGGTGCCCGTCGTCACGCTGCTGGTGCTGGACCTTTACCCGGAACGGCGCGGTATGGCTTCATCCATGCAGGCCTTCATCGGTTCGTCGGCCAACGGCGTGGTGGCCGGGGCGATAGCGCCGCTGGTCATGCACTCGGCGCGGGCGCTGGCGCTGACCTCGCTGCTGATGATGTGCATCGGCCTGGTGGCCTGGATCTACGTGCACCACCGCTGGCCGGAAACCGGCCGGGCGGTGCAGTCGTACAGCTAGCCCAGGTTCAGGGCTTGGCCGGCTTGTAGGCGCGCTTCTTGGCCGCATCGCGCGGCACGAACACCTTGCCGCCACCATTGCCGGGGTTGCCGGCGCGGGCCGGCTTGGCGAACGACGGGGCGCGGGGAGCGAAGTCACCACGGGGCGCGAAGCCCTCGCCGCCGCGCGGCGCGAAACCTTCACCACCGCGAGGCGCAAAGCCTTCGCCGCCACGGGGAGCTGCGAAGCCCTGGCCGCTGCGCTGTGCGAAGCCTTCATTCCTGCGGCCGCCGCCAAAGCCTTCGTTGCCGCCGCGGCGGGCATCGAAGCCACGGTCTTCACGCGGGGCGAAGTTGCCGCCGCCGAAGCCGCCGGAGCGCGGGGCGCCGCCGAACTTGCGGTCACGCGGGCCGTAGTCACGGGCCGGCTTGAAGTTGCCTTGCGGCGCGCGTTGCTGCGGCTCCAGGCCCGGAATCACTTCAGCCTTGAACGGCTGGCGGGTGTAAGCCTCGATGTCGAAGATGCGGCGCCGGTCGCGCTGCTCGGCAAAGGTCACGGCCAGGCCGTCGCGGCCGGCACGGCCCGTGCGGCCGATGCGGTGGGTGTAATCCTCAGCCTTCATCGGCAGGCCGTAGTTGAAGACGTGGGTGATGGTGGGCACGTCGATGCCGCGTGCGGCAACGTCGGTGGCCACCAGCACCTGCACCTGGCCCTGGCGCAGCGCCATCAGGCGGCGGTTGCGCAGGCCCTGGGAGAGGGCGCCGTGCAGTGCCACGGCGTCGAAGCCGGCTTGCTGCAGGTCGTTGGCCAGGCCGTCGCACTCGACTTGCGTGCTGGCGAAGACGATGGCCTGGTTGATGGTGGTGTCGCGCAGCCAGTGGTCCAGCAGCTTGCGCTTGTGCTGGGCGTTGTCGGCCCAGAACAGCACCTGCTTGATGTTGGCGTGCTTTTCCTGCGGGTTGTCGATGGTGATCTTCTGCGGCTGGCGCATGACGCGGGCAGCCAGCTGCTGGATGCGCGGCGCGAAGGTGGCGCTGAACATCATGGTCTGCTTGCGCTCGATGGTCAGCTGGTTGATCTCGGCCAGGTCGTCCGAGAAGCCCAGGTCCAGCATGCGGTCGGCTTCGTCGACCACCAGGAACTGCACCTTGTCCAGCTTGATCTGCATGGAGCGCTGCAGGTCCAGCAGGCGGCCCGGCGTGGCGACCACCAGGTCGGCGTTCTGCAGCTTGGCGATCTGCAGCTGGTAGGGCATGCCGCCCACGATGTTGGCGATGCGCAAGCCGCGGCAATGCTGCACCAGGCCGATGGCGTCATGCGCCACCTGCTGCGCGAGCTCGCGGGTGGGGCAGACGATCAGGGCGCCGGGAACGGCGGCCTTGAAGTTGCGCATGTTGGTCGGGTCCTTGCGCTTGGGGCGCTTGGGGGCCGGCTCACCCTTGGCTTCGGCTTCGGCCACGGCACGGTCGAACTCGGCGCGCTCGTCGGCTTCGGCCTGCGCCTTCTGCGTCAGCAGCGTGTGCAGCATGGGCAGCAGGAAGGCCGCGGTCTTGCCGCTGCCGGTCTGGCTGGAAACCATCAGGTCGATGTAGGCCTTGGCCTTGCCGGTGGTGTCATCGGTGGGCAGTGCCAGCGGGATCACCTTGTCCTGCACCAGCGTGGGCTGGGTGTAGCCCAGGTCTTCCACGGCGCGCAGCAGTTCGGGGGCCAGGCCCATCTTCAGGAAGCCGTTGGGCAGCGCGGGCGCGGCCTCAACGGTTTCCACGGCGTCAACCGCGGCGGAAAAGTTTTCGTCCGATGCGAAATCGGAGGTTTGGGCAGGCGCGAATTCGCCCTGCACTTCAATGAAAGTGTCGGTCATGTTTACTCACACGAACAGCGCATCCCGTGGCGGGACACGTAGTCGTCAATGGTTAAAAAACATCAACCATCAAACGACTGTCAGACCATGTGAACCCGGGGGTTCGGTGCTGCTGGCTCTATCGATGAGCCTGTGTGTGAAGGGAGATGCACGGTGGCCGCGTCGTCCGTGACGTATCGCAGCCAAGCCAGCTATTGTCGCACGTTCAGGGTTTTCCCGCAAGCCCTTGGGTTTAGTCCAGCTTCAGGAAGTGCTGGCGGTAGTGCGCCAGCTCATCGATGGACTCGTGCACGTCGGCCAGCGCGGTGTGGGCCTGCTGCTTCTTGAAGGATGAATACACCTGCGGCCGCCAGCGCTTGGCCAGCTCCTTCAGCGTGCTCACGTCCAGGTTGCGGTAATGGAAGAAGGCTTCCAGCTTCGGCATGTACTTCACCAGGAAGCGCCGGTCCTGGCTGATGCTGTTGCCGCACATGGGCGTTGAATTCCTGGGCGCGTACTTCTTCAGAAATTCAAGAATCTGCTCCTCGGCCTGCGCCTCAGTGACGGCGGAAGCCTTGACCTTGTCGATCAGGCCGCTCTTGCCGTGCGTGCCCTTGTTCCAGGCGTCCATCTTGTCGAGCTGCTCATCACTCTGGTGGATGACCAGCACCGGGCCTTCGATGCGCGGCTCGAGCGTGGGCCCGGTGACGATGACGGCGATCTCGATCAGGCGGTCGGCTTCGGGGTCCAGCCCCGTCATTTCGCAGTCCAGCCAGATCAGGTTCTGGTCGCTTTTGCCGAGCGCGGCGGCAGTGGGGATGATGTCTTCAGGCATGCCTGTCATTGTCGCCCATGCCCTAAACTTGGCGGCATGAATCCTTCCGAGACATTGACGCTTGCGTTCGCACTGGCCCTGCTCGGCGGCCTGCTGGTGAAGTTCTGGCTGTCTTCGCGGCAAATCCGCCACGTGGCGCTGCACCGCGATGCCGTGCCGCGCCCCTTTGACCAGACAATCTCGCTCGGGGCCCACCAGAAAGCCGCCGACTACACCATTACCAAGGCGCGCTACGGGCTGCTGGAGCTGGCTTTCGGCGGCGCCGTGCTGCTGGGCTGGACGCTGCTGGGCGGGCTGGATGCGCTCAACGGCGCGATCCACGCAAGCATGGGCCCCGGCATGGCGGGCCAGCTCGTGCTGCTAGCGGCGTTCACGCTGATCGGCGGGCTGATCGATCTGCCCTTCACGCTTTATGAAACCTTCGTGATCGAGGAGCGCTTCGGCTTCAACAAGATGACCCTTTCGCTGTGGCTGGCCGACCTGGGCAAGTCCACGCTGCTGGGCGCCGCCATCGGCCTGCCCATCGCCGCGCTGATCCTGTGGCTGATGGGCGCCGCGGGCAGCCTGTGGTGGCTGTGGGCCTGGGCGGTGTGGATGGGTTTCAACCTGCTGCTGCTGGTGATCTATCCCACCTTCATCGCGCCGCTGTTCAACAAGTTCAAGCCGCTGGAAGACGAGACGCTGAAGGCGCGCGTGACGGCGCTGATGCAGCGCTGCGGCTTCGCGGCCAAGGGCCTGTTCGTGATGGACGGCAGCAGGCGCAGCGCCCATGCCAACGCCTATTTCACCGGCTTCGGCGCGGCCAAGCGCGTGGTGTTCTACGACACGCTGCTGTCCAAGCTGTCGCCGGGCGAGGTGGATGCCGTGCTGGCCCACGAGCTGGGCCACTTCAAGCACCGGCACATCGTCAAGCGCATCGCGGGCATGTTCGCCATGAGCCTGGCCGGCTTCGCCCTGCTGGGCTTCCTGTCGGCGCAGCTGTGGTTCTATACCGGCCTGGGGGTGCGGCCCAACGTGCAGAGTTCCAACGACGCGCTGGCCCTGCTGCTGTTCCTGCTGGCCGTGCCGGTGTTCTCCTTCTTCATCTCGCCGCTGTTCGCCCGGCTTTCGCGCAAGCACGAATTCGAGGCCGACGCCTACGCGGTGCAGCAGACCAGCGGCCACGACCTGAGCACCGCGCTGCTCAAGCTGTACGAAGACAACGCCTCCACGCTGACGCCCGACCCGGTGTTCGTGAAGTTCTATTACTCGCACCCGCCGGCTTCCGAGCGGCTGGCAAGGATGGCCGCATGAGCAGCATGCTGAACAAGAAGGACTGGTCGCTGCTGCCGCGGCGCGCGCTCAACCCGGCGGAAATCGTCTCGCGCCTGTCCGCCACGCCGGGCTGGAAGCTCAGTGGCGACGGGGCCGACGTGGCGATCGAGAAGACCTACACGTTCGCCAACTATTACGAAACCATTTCCTTCGTCAATGCGCTGGCCTTCATCGCCAACGCGCAGGACCACCACCCCGACCTTTCCGTGCACTACGGCCGCTGCGTGGTGCGCTTCAACACGCATGACGTCAAGGGCCTGTCCGAGACCGACTTCGAATGCGCGGCGCAAGCCGACGCCCTGCTGGCATGAAGGCCCGTTTTGGCTGAGCGGCAGGTCTTGCAGCTCAATCCCGGCCTGGTGGTCGCCAGCTATGGCCGCCATTTCCTGGTTGAAACCCCCGACGGCAAGCGCCTGACCTGTCATCCGCGCGGCAAGAAGAGCCAGGCCGTGGTGGGCGACCATGTGCTGTGGCAGGGCACGCACGACGAGGGCACGGTGGAGAAGGTGCAAGAGCGGCGCAACCTGTTCTACCGGCAGGACGAGATACGCACCAAGTCCTTCGCGGCCAACCTCGACCAGGTGCTGATCCTGATCGCGGCCGAACCCGAGTTTTCCGAGATCCAGCTGGCGCGCGCGCTGATAGCCGCGGAGGCCGAGCAGATCCAGCCCGTCATCGCGCTGAACAAGAGCGACCTGGTCGAGCCTTTCGAGAAAGCGTGGGGCCGGCTGCTGCCCTACCAGCGCATGGGCTACGGGGTGCTGCCGCTGTCGCTGCGCCTTTCGAAGGAAGTGGACCGCGAGCACCTGCTGCGGCACATGGAAGGCAAGACCACGCTGGTGCTCGGGCCCTCGGGCGCGGGCAAGAGCACGCTGATCAACCTGCTGGTGCCGGGCTCACTGGTGGTGACGGGCGAGATCTCGCAGGCGCTGAATTCGGGCAAGCACACCACCACCAGCACCACGCTGTACTGGGTGGACAAGGCCCGCACCATCGCGCTGATCGACTCGCCCGGTTTCCAGGAGTTCGGCCTGAACCACGTCGCGGCAACGCAGCTGGCGGGCTTCATGCCCGACCTGAAGCCGCATCTGGGCCAATGCAAGTTCTACAACTGCACGCACCTGCACGAGCCCGGCTGCAGCGTGATTTCAGCCATTGAATCGGCCGCCAGCCCGCACCCGGTAAGCAAGAGGCGCTATCGGATTTATAGCGACCTGTTTGCCGAGCTGTCGCAGCCGGAGCGCTACTAACCCAGCAGCCGCGCCAGCGTGAGCAGCGCGAGCAGCACCATCCACAGCACGACCGAGCGCCATACCAGCCCCACGATGCTGCGCAGGTGGGCCGGCTCGGCCTCGCGGCCGGGCGTGCTTTCGCTGTCGGTCGTGGTGGCATCAGGCTGCATGCCGGCGGCGCGGAAGCCCTGCGACGCGCCGGGCGCGAATACCGCCGACTTCAGCGCTTCGCCGCCCAGCCGCACGTTCACGGCGCCGGAAGTGGCCGCAAGAATGACGCCGTCGTTGTCGTTGGGAAAGCGCTGCGCATGGTTGCGCCAGCAGTCGATGGCTTCCTCGAAGCTGCCGACCACTGCGAAGCCCAGCGCCGTGACGCGCGCGGGCAGCCAGTCAATGGCGGCCCAGGCGCGTGAGGCCGCTTCCTGCAGGGCCGGGCTGGCTGGCTGGTCCAGCGCCTTGCCCTTGTAGCGCCAGTAGCGCGCCACAAATTCGCTCATGCGGAAAACCACCGCGCCCGCCGGGCCCAGGCCGAAGGCGGCCAGCACCGAGAACCAGCCCAGCACGCCGAACACATGGCGGTGCGCCGCCAGCACCGAGTATTCGATGACGTGGCGCACGATCTCGCTGCGCGGCAGCTCGCTGGCGTCCACCTGCTGCCACTGGGCCAGCAGCTCGCGCGCACGCGGCTCGTCGCCCGCGTCCAGCGCGTCGCGGATGTTGGTGAAGTGGTGGCTGAACTGGCGGAAACCCAGCGTGACGTACAGCACCGCCACGCTCCACAGCACGGCGAAGGGCCAGCCCACGTAGATGGCCAGCAGCCAGTGGACGGCCAGCGCGGCCAGCGCCGGCGCCAACACGGCCAGCGACCAGGCCACCCAGCCGTGCTGGGGCTTGCCCGCGTCGAAATTGCTGGCCACCCAGCGCGCCCAGGCCCGCAGGCTGGCATGGATGGCGTTGTGGCGCGCCAGCGGCCGCACCTGCTCGATCAGCAGGGCGAACAGGATGGCGAAGAAACTCATGCCCGAATGATACGGGGCATCCGGCGCGCTTTCAGCCGGCGCCGGGCCGCCCCAAGCCGGCTGGGCCCCCTCGGGGGGCAGCGCAGCCGCAACGCGGCAAGCGTGGGGGCCACATTTCAGGCGACGAGGAAGCGGTACAGGTTGCGCAGCATGCCCGCCGTGGCGCCCCAGACGAAGCGCTCGGCGCTGCCGTCCATGTAGGGCATGGAGAACCATTCGCGCCGCGCGCCGCCCCATTCCAGCGCGTGGCGGTGGTGGTGGGCCGGGTTCATCAGGAAGTCCAGCGGCACCTCGAAGGCGTCGGCCACTTCGTATTCATTGAGCTTGAGCGTGTGCTCCGGGCGCACCAGCGCCACCACCGGGGTGATGATGAAGCGCGTGCCGGTGGTGTAGGTGGGCATCAGGCCGATGACCTCGGCGAACCGGTGCTCCAGCCCGATCTCTTCATGGGCTTCGCGCAGTGCCGTGTGGGCCGCGTCGGTGTCGGTCTCGTCGCGCTTGCCGCCGGGAAAAGCCACCTGCCCCGAGTGGGTGGACAGGTGCGTGGTGCGCTCGGTCAGGATCACCGTGGGGCGCTCGCGCATCACGATGGGGATGAGCACCGACGCCAGCGTCGGCTCGCGCTCGGCGAACTTGCGCTCGGACCACACCTCGGGCTCCCAGGCGGGCGGCTGCGAGAAGCGGCCGCGCAGCGCATCCGGCGTCAGCGATGCGGGCGCCGCGGCCGGCAGGTGCGTGTCGATGCCGATCACGGGCACGGCGCGCGGATCGAAGTTCGGCAGCTTCGAGAGCGCCGTGTCGGCGGGGGTGCTGGGGTCGATCTTCATTGGCGTTGTTGCACGGGCCAAAAGCAAAAGCCGCCGAGCACCAAGGCTGCGGCGGCTTGGGCTGCGGGCTGCTGCTTTAAGCGGCGGCTGCGGTGGACTTGCTGGGCAGCTTTTCCTTGATGCGGGCCGACTTGCCGCTGCGGTCGCGCAGGTAGTACAGCTTGGCGCGGCGCACATCGCCGCGGCGCTTGACTTCGATGCCGGCGATCAGCGGGCTGTAGGTCTGGAACGTGCGCTCCACGCCTTCGCCGCTGGAAATCTTGCGGACGGTGAAGCCGCTGTTCAGGCCGCGGTTGCGCTTGGCAATCACGACGCCTTCGTAGGCCTGCACGCGCTTGCGCGTGCCTTCAACCACGTTGACGCTGACGATCACGGTGTCGCCGG
Source organism: Burkholderiales bacterium (assembly GCA_016191525.1). Lineage (GTDB taxonomy): Bacteria > Pseudomonadota > Gammaproteobacteria > Burkholderiales > Burkholderiaceae_C > Ramlibacter. Next base: position 51,859 of record JACPOK010000006.1, read on the forward strand.
GGGCGAAGACGGGAATTTTCTTCCCGAGACGAGCAATTTCTTCCTGCTCAAGGGTTTCGATCAAGTTCATGGGTTTCTCTCAGTGATCGTGCCCGCGCTACACAAAAGGCTGTTTGCACAAAGGCATCCAGCGGCCGGGCAGAGGATCGAAAAGCCTTTGATTATAAACAATTTATTGGCCGCTCGCCAAGAAGGCCTCGTCGGCCTTCGAGAGCGCCCCGGCGGCCCGGGCGGCAGCGATCAGGTCGGGCCGGTGGCGGGCGGTGATCTCCAGCCGCCGCTCCCGGCGCCAGCGCTCGATCTGCTCGTGGTGCCCGCTCATCAGTTCAGCCGGCGCCTTGTGGCCCGCCCATTCCTCGGGCCGGGTGTAGTGCGGGCAGTCCAGCAGGCCGTCCAGCGCGGGGTTGAAGCTGTCGGCCTGGTGGCTGCCCTCGTCGTTCAGCACCCCCGGCTGCAGGCGCGCCACCGCGTCCAGCAGGGCCATGGCGGCGATTTCGCCGCCCGAAAGCACGAAGTCGCCCAGGCTGACCTGCAGGTCCACATGGCTGTCGATGAAGCGCTGGTCCACGCCTTCATAGCGGCCGCAGACCAGCACGGCGCCGGCGCTGGCCGACCACGTTTCCACCCCGGCATGGTCCAGTGGCTTGCCGATGGGGGAGAACAGGACCACCGGCGCCGCGTCGTTTCGCTCGGCCCGGATGGCCTGCAGGCATTGCAGCAGCGGCTGCGCCATCATCACCATGCCCGGCCCGCCGCCAAAAGGCCGGTCGTCCACCCGCCGGTAGTTGCCCTCGGCGTAGTCGCGCAGGTTCCACAGGCGCACGTCGACCAGCTTCTGCTCGTAGGCGCGGCGCGTCACGCCGCTGTTCAGGAAGGGCTCGAACAGCTCGGGGAACAGGGTGATGACATCGAACCGCATAGGGGGATTGCCGGGCTCAGTAATCCGGCTGCCAGTCCACGGTGATAGTCTTGGCCGGCAGGTCCACCTTGTCCACGTACACGGAGACGAATGGAACCATGCGCTCCTGCGGCTTGCCGTCGGCTTCGTATTCGATCACCAGCACGGTCTGCGGACCGGTGGACAGCAATTCCTTCACCGTGCCCAGCGCCACGCCTTCGCGGTTGACCACGGCCAGGCCGATCAGGTCGACCCAGTAGTACTCGTCTTCGCTGGCGGTGGGGAAGCTCGATCGCGGCACGAAAATCCGCGCGCCCCTGAGCGCTTCGGCACCGCTGCGGTCGTCAACCTCCTGAGCGGTGGCGACGATGGTTCCGGAGTGCTCCTTGGCCTCGCGCACGCGCAGCAACACCGTGCCGGCAAAGGTTTTCGCTCCCTTTTCGGCGGGCAGCAGGTACCAGCGCTTGGAAGAAAAAAGCGCTTCAGGCGAAGCGCTGTGGGGAAGGACCTTGAACCAGCCCTTGATGCCCCAGGCATCGGCGATGCGGCCGATTTCGATCGCATCTGCCGGCAGCTCGGCGGGCTCGACACCCGCCGGCAGCACGGCGGCCGGACGGCCGGCCATCAGTTTTAAGCTGCCTTCGGGGCAGCCGAGGCGGCCTGCTTGATCAGGCGTTCCACGGTGGGCGACGGCTGGGCGCCCACGCCGCGCCAGTACGTCAGGCGGTCCTGGGCGATGCGGATGCTTTCCTCGTTGTCCTTGGCAATCGGGTTGTAAAAACCGATGCGCTCGATGAAGCGGCCGTCACGACGGGTGCGCTTGTCGGAAACGACGATGTTGAAGAACGGGCGGGCCTTGGCGCCGCCGCGGGAGAGTCGAATGACGACCATGATGTAATCCTTCGGGTGGAGGGAATGTTTCTTACAGCGTCTGAGACACGCGACATGGCCACCCGGCCAGCGACACGCTGAAAAGCCTTCCATTATATCGTTTTCACGCCTTATGCCCAATATCCGTCCCAGCCGCGAAGAAGACATGGCCGCCATCACGGCCATTTATGCCCACCACGTGCTCAACGGCACCGGCACATTCGAAACCACGCCCCCCACCCGGGAAGACATGGTGGCGCGCCGCGCCGACGTGCTTTCCAAGGACCTGCCCTACCTGGTGGCGGAGGAAGACGGCCGCATCCTGGGCTTCGCCTACTGCCAGTGGTTCAAGCCCCGCCCCGCCTACCGCTATTCGGCCGAAGACTCGATCTACATGGCTGACGGCGCGCGCGGCAGGGGCGCCGGCAAGGCCCTGCTCACTGCGCTGATGGAACAGGCCGAGGCGGCCGGCGTGCGCAAGCTGATCGCCGTGATCGGCGACTCGGCCAACCTGGGCTCGGTCGGCGTACACACGGCGGTGGGCTTCACCCCGGTCGGCGTGCTCAAGTCCTGCGGCTGGAAGTTCGGCAAATGGCTGGACGTGGTGCTGATGGAACGCGCGCTGGGCGTGGGCGACAGCACCTCACCCGAGCTGCCCTCCAAGTGAAAAACAAAACCCTGGCGGCCTGGCTGGCCCTGGCGGGCGGGCCCATCGGCGCGCACCGCTTCTACCTGTTCGGCTTCGGCGACCTGCTCGGCTGGCTGCTGCCCCTGCCCACCGCGCTGGGCCTGTACGGCATCCGCCGCGTGCAGATGTACGGGCTGGACGACCAGTGGAGCTGGGTGCTCATGCCCGTGCTGGGCTTCGCTTTCGCGGGTTGTGCTCTCACCGCCATCGTCTACGGCCTGACGACACGCGAGAAGTGGAACGCCCGCCACAACCCCGGCCTGCCCGAAGACGCGCTGTCCGGCGCCACCAACTGGTTCACCATCTTCGCCGTCGTGCTGTCACTGCTGGTCGGCACCACCGTGCTCATGTCCAGCATCGTCTACAGCTTCCAGAGCTACTTCCAGTACCAAGTCGAGGAAGGCCGCAAGATTTCGCAGTAGGCCCCAGGGCCGCGCGCCGTTACCGCATGGTTCCATGCACACACGGCATTCGCCGCACGCCGGGCGGCGCGGTAGATTGGCCTGTCCATCCTTCCAACCAGGAGCACGCCATGGACACGGCCCACAAGGCTGACACCGCCGCCCTCGTCATCCGCAGCGCCGAACCCGAAGACGCCGCGGCGATCTCCGCCCTCCTCGGCGGCACCGGCACCTTCGAAGGCACCCTGCAATTGCCCGAGATGCCCGTGGCTTCGCGGCTGGATTACCTGCAGCGCGTGGACCCGCTCACCTGCAAGCTGGTCGCGGTGTCGGAGGAAGGCATCGTGGGGATGGCCGCGCTGCACGTGCAGCACCCCGGGCTGCGCCGTGCCCACGTGCGCGGCCTGGGCATCGGCATCGCGCCGGCCTGGCAGGCACGCGGTGTCGGCCGCCGCCTCATCACCCGCCTGCTCGACTGGGCCGACAACTGGGCCGGCGTACTGCGCGTGGAATTGGTCGTGCACGCCGACAACGACCGCGCCATCGCGCTCTACCGCGGACTGGGCTTCGTCGAGGAGGGGCTGCACAAGGCCTATGCGCTGAAGAACGGCCGCTATGTCGACACCTTCTCCATGGCCCGCATGCACCCGAATCCGCCGCGCCTGGCCTGAACCCTTCAGAACACCTGCAGGCTGACCCAGTACGCGATCGCCGCCACGAAGGCGCTGGCGGGGATGGTGAAGATCCAGGCCCAGACAATGTTGCCGGCCACGCCCCAGCGCACGGCGCTGGCGCGCTGGGTGGAGCCGACACCGACGATGGCGCCGGTGATGGTGTGGGTGGTCGATACCGGGATGCCCAGCGCGGTGGCCAGGAACAGCGTCATGGCGCCGCCGGTTTCAGCGCAGAAGCCGCCGACCGGTTTCAGCTTGGTGATCTTCTGGCCCATGGTCTTGACGATGCGCCAGCCGCCGAACATGGTGCCGGCGGCAATGGCCATGTAGCAGCTGATGATCACCCAGGTGGGCGGCAGCTTGTCGGCGGTGGACACGTAGCCCGTGGCGATCAGCAGCAGCCAGATGATGCCGATGGTTTTTTGCGCGTCGTTGCCGCCGTGGCCCAGGCTGTAGGCGCCGGCCGAAACCAGCTGCAGGCGGCGGAACCAGCTGTCCACCCGCGACGGCGTGGCGCGGCGGAAGATCCACGACACCAGCACCACCATCAGCGAGCCCAGCAAGAATCCCAGCAGCGGCGACACGAAGATGAACAGCACCGTTTTCCAGATGCCGGCGGCGATCAGCGAGCCCGCGCCCGCCTTGGCGATGACGGCGCCCACGATGCCGCCGATCAGCGCATGCGACGAGCTGCTGGGGATGCCGTAGTACCAGGTCACGAGGTTCCAGGTGCTCGCGCCCACCAGAGCGCCGAATACCACGTGGATATCGACCACCCCCGGCTGGACGATGCCCTTGCCGATGGTGGCCGCCACGCTGAGGTGGAAGATGAAGATCGCCAGCAGGTTGAAGAATGCCGCGAACACCACCGCCGTGGTGGGCTTGAGAACACCGGTGGAAACCACGGTGGCGATGGAATTCGCCGCGTCGTGGAAGCCGTTCATGAAGTCGAATGCCAGGGCCAGCGCCACCAGCATGACAACCACCCAGAGGGAGGCCTGTGCCGTATCCATTGCCTTGCCGTGCCCGTGCTTTACGAGTTCTCGAGGATGATGCCCTCGATCACGTTGGCCACGTCCTCGCACTTGTCGGTGATGGTCTCCAGCAGCTCGTAGATGGCCTTCATCTTCAGCACCTCGCGCACGTCCGGCTCCTCGCGGAACAGGCGGCTCATGGCCGAGCGCATCACGCGGTCGGCGTCCGATTCGAGCCGGTCGATTTCCTCGCAGGTCTTCAGGGCCGCCTCGGCGGTGGCCGGGTCGGCGATCTTGCTGAGCAGGCCCACGGCATCCTTGAGGCGCTCGCAGCACTTCACCGCCAGGTCCGTCAGGCGGGTGATTTCCTCGTTGACCTTGCGCACGTCGTACAGCGCCATCGTCTCGGCCGAATCCTGGATCAGGTCGGCCACGTCGTCCATGGTGTTGATCAGCGTGTGGATCTGGTCACGGTCGATCGGCGTGATAAACGTCTTGTGGATCATCCGGTTCACGTCATGCGTGACACGGTCGGCGGCCCGCTCGGCGTTGTCCACGTCGCGGTTGTACTGCTCCCGCAGGTGCGGGTCGCTGTAGTTGGCCACCAGCTGCGAGAACGCGCGCGCCGCCTCGACGATGCGCTCTGCATGCTGGTTGAACATCTCGAAGAAATTGCCTTCGCGCGGCAGCAGCTTGCCAAACATCGTGGCTCCTGGAAGGGTACGGGGAATGCGGGGATTCGGGGACTGCGGCGAGTGTACCGTGCGGCCCCGGGCGCTCAGGCGTTGCGGAATATGAAATAGGCCGCGCCCACCATGCACAGCGCCGCCCACAGGTAGTCCAGCTTCAGGGGCTCGTCCAGGTAGAAAACGGCAAAGGGCACGAAAACCCCCAGCGTGATCACTTCCTGCATGATCTTGAGCTGGCCCACGGAAAAGCCCGCCTGCTGGAAACCGATGCGGTTGGCCGGCACCTGCAGCAGGTACTCGGCCAGGGCGATGCCCCAGCTCACCAGCGCGGCGATGTACCAGGGCGCCGTAGCCAGGTTTTTCAGGTGGCCGTACCAAGCCATGGTCATGAACAGGTTGGATGCGATCAGCAGAACGATGGTCTGCAGCGACAGCGGAATGGATTGAAGAATGCTCATGCCCGGATTATCCGGAGACGCGCCGCTCAACGTGGTGCATGCCGATGCGCAACTGCTGGTGCTGGACAAGCCGGCGGGCCTGCTGAGCGTGCCCGGCCGCGGGCCCGACAAGCAGGATTGTCTGTCGGCGCGGGTGCAGGCGGAATATCCCGACGCGCTGGTCGTGCACCGGCTGGACATGGCCACCTCCGGGCTGATCGTCATGGCGCGCGGCGCGCAGGCGCAGCGCCAGCTCAGCCGTGCTTTCGAACAGCGCCAGGTCGCCAAGCGCTATGAGGCGGTCGCCGCCGGGTTGCTGCAGCCGCCGGAGTTACCCGACGGCTGGGGCGTGATCGACCTGCCGCTCGTCATCGATTGGCCCAACCGCCCGCTGCGCATCGTCGACGCCGAACACGGCCAGCCCAGCACCACCCGCTGGCGGGTGATTTCCCATGACACGCAGGCCGGCACCACCCGGCTGGAGCTGGAGCCGGTGACCGGCCGCTCGCACCAGTTGCGGGTGCACCTGAAGGCACTGGGCCATCCCTTGCTGGGCGATGCGCTGTACGCACCGCCCGCCGTGCGCGACGCGGCGCCCCGGCTGCTGCTGCATGCCCGCATGCTGGCGCTGGACCACCCCTCGACCGGGGAGCGGCTGGAACTTCACAGCCCCACCCCCTTCTAAAAGGCACCATGAACACGCTGCGCCGCCGCTCGCTCAACGCCGCCCTGGCGGCCCTGCCCTTTGTATGGACCGGCACCCGCGCCCAGCCCGCCGCGCCCCGGCGCGCCACGCCCTCGCAGACCGAAGGGCCGTTCTACCCGGTGGCCTTCCCCAAAGACTCCGACTACGACCTGCTGCGCAACGGCGCCCTCAACTACACCCGTGGCCAGCCGGCCTGGGTGGAAGGCACGGTGAGCGACCTGCAGGGCAAACCGCTGGCCGGCGCGCAGGTGGAAATCTGGCAGTGCGACGAGGCCGGCCACTACCACCACCCCGGCGACAGCGGCAAGGCCGACCCGGCCTTCCAGGGCTATGGCCGCGTCACCGTGGGCACGGATGGCGGCTACCGCTTCCGCACCATCCGGCCCGTGGCCTACAGCGGCCGCTCGCCGCACATCCACGTCAAGGTGCGCATGGGCAGCCGCGAACTGCTCACCACCCAGATGTACGTGGCCGGCGACCCCGGCAACGCCCGCGATTTCGTCTGGCGCAACCTGCCGCCCGAGGCCCGCGAGTCAGTCACCGTTCAGTTTGCGAACGGCAGCGACGGCCAGAACGCGCGCTTTCCCATCGTCGTCGCCCTCTAGACGAGCCCGCCGCCGCTACGATGGCGGCATGACCCAACACCTCACCATCCTCACCGGCGCCTCGCGCGGCATGGGCCTTGCCATGGCCGAGCAGCTCGTCGCCGCCGGCCATCACCTGCTGTGCATTTCGCGCAAGTCCAATGACTCGCTCGCCGCGCTGGCCGCGGCCAAGGGAGTCAGCTGCGAGCAGTGGCCGCAGGACCTGTCCCGCGCCGAAAGCGCCGCCGCCAAACTCGACACCTGGCTGGCCGTGCGCGGGGGCGCGGGCCTGGCCTCGGTCACGCTGATCAACAACGCCGGGCTGATGCCGCCCGTCGCCCCGCTGGAGGGCATCGCCGCCCGCGACCTGGCCGACGCGCTGCGCGTCAACCTGGAGGCGCCGATGCTGCTCACCGGCGCCTTCCTGCGCGTGACCGCCAGCTGGAAGGCGCAGCGTAAGGTGCTCAACATCTCCTCGGGCCTGGGCCGCCGCCCCATGGCTTCGCAGGCGGCCTATTGCGCCGCCAAGGCCGGCATGGACCACTTCACGCGCTGCGTGGCGCTGGAAGAAGCCGGCCGGCCCAACGGCGCGAAGCTGTGCTCGCTGGCGCCCGGCGTGATCGACACCGACATGCAGGTGCAGCTGCGCGGCGCAGACGCATCGCAGTTTCCCGACCGGGCCAATTTCATCGCCCTGAAGGACAAGGGCGGGCTGGATTCCCCGCAGCAGGCGGCGGCCAGGGTGCTGGCTTTCCTGGCGCGCGCCGATTTCGGCGCCAACCCCGTAGCGGACGTGCGTGACCCGGTACAGTAAGCGGCCTTTGAATAAAAACACATAACAGGAGCCTTGCCATGAACCGGGAAGTCGTCGTCGTGAGCGCGGTGCGCACCGCCATTGGCACTTTTGGCGGAAGCCTGAAGGACATTCCGCCCACCGAGCTGGGCGCGCTGGTGGTGCGCGAATCGCTGGCCCGCGCCAGCGTCGCCGGAACCGACGTCGGCCATGTGGTGTTCGGCCACGTCGTCAACACCGAACCGAAAGACATGTACCTGTCGCGCGTGGCGGCCATCAACGGCGGCTGCGCCGAAGGCACGCCGGCCTTCAACGTGAACCGGCTGTGCGGCTCGGGCCTGCAGGCCATCGTGTCGGCTGCGCAGACCATCGCGCTGGGCGACTGCGAGATCGCCATCGGCGGCGGCGCGGAAAACATGAGCCGCGCGCCCTACGCCAACATGAACGCGCGCTGGGGCATCCGCATGGGCGACGCCAAGCTGGTGGACATGCTCACCGGCGCGCTGCACGACCCCTTCCACAACATCCACATGGGCGTGACGGCCGAGAACATCGCGGCCAAGTGGGGCATCAGCCGCGACGAGCAGGACAAGCTGGCCGTGGAAAGCCACAACCGCGCCGAGCGCGCCACCGCCGCCGGCTACTTCAAGGAGCAGATTGTCCCGGTGAAGATCAAGGGCAGGAAGGGCGACACGCTGTTCGACACCGACGAGCATTTCCGCACCGGCGTCAAGCTGGAAGACATGTCCAGGCTCAAGCCGGTGTTCGCCAAGGAGGCGGGCACGGTGACGGCGGGCAACGCGTCGGGCATCAACGATGCGGCGGCTGCGGTGGTGCTGATGGAGCGCAGCGTGGCCATGCGCCGGGGCCTGAAACCCCTGGCCCGCCTGGTGGCCTATGCCCACGCCGGCGTGGACCCCAAATACATGGGCGTGGGCCCGGTGCCCGCCACCCGCAAGGCGCTGCAGAAGGCCAGGCTCACGGTCAAGGACCTGGACGTGATCGAAGCCAACGAAGCCTTCGCCGCGCAAGCCTGCGCCGTCACCCGCGACCTGGAGCTGGACCCGGCCAAGGTCAACCCCAACGGCTCCGGAATTTCGCTGGGCCACCCGATCGGCGCCACCGGCGCGCTGATCACGGTGAAGGCGCTGCACGAGCTCAACCGCATCGGCGGGCGCTACGCACTGGTCACCATGTGCATAGGCGGCGGCCAGGGCATCGCCGCCATCTTCGAGCGGGTCTGACAGGCTGGCGGGCCCGGGAAGCCGGGCAGGCCGTTCGGGCAATTCGCGGGATCCTGCCGGTCCTCTCGACCGCAGGGTCGGGAGAAATTTTTGCCGCCGCGCGAACCGAAACCCGCGAAAGCGCCCTCTTATCTGGCGAGCGGGTCGTTCTGCTTGCCAAACCAAAGGAAACTGCCATGTTCTACGTGAAGAATCTTCCCCGCTGGGAGCGAATGATGCGCGCCGTCGCGGGCGTCGCCATGATCCTGTGCGGTTTGCTGGGGCTTCAAGGGCTGGCGATCGGTTACGCAATCGCCGGCGTCGGCGCCGTCACCTTGCTCACCGGCTTTTTCGGCTTCTGCCCCATGTGCGCCCTGGCCGGCCGCCACCTCGACTCAGGGAAATAGAGCCCGCGCATGTACACGCCGAAATACGACCTGGCGCTGGTCGAAGCAGCCCGCGGCGGCAACGAGGATGCCATTCTGGCGTTACTGGCCATTGCGCAGCCGGACATACGCCGCTATGCGCGGCGCAGTTGCAATACATCCGACGATGTGGACGACGTCGTGCAGGAGACGCTGTGGTTGCTGTACCGCCGCGTCGGTTCGCTGCGCGCGCTGGCATCCCTGTCGGGCTGGCTTCTGGCCATCGTGCGCCGGGAGTGCCTGCGGATGGCGTCCCGGGTGACGGGCAAGTCCGTCGGCCTGGACGATGCGTTGCACGACCCGGCGAACGAGGACCGGCTGGGGCGTTTGCCGCAGGACGAACTTCGAATCGACGTCTCCCGTGCCATCCAGTCGCTGCCCGAACACTATCGGGAGGTGGTCCTGCTGCGCGATGTCGAGGAAATGACAGTCGATGAAATAGCCGCCGCGCTCGGCCTCACCCGCGAGAGCGTCAAGGGGCGGCTGAACCGGGCTCGCGCCCAGCTGCGCGAATACCTGTCGAAATGAGAAGGCAACCATGAACCCACGCCCTGATCGCCCCGCAAAGACGATGTTTGCCAGCAATGGCCTGGTCGAACACCTGGCGCGAGGCGTCATCGGGCTGGCCGCATTGGCATGCGCCATATCGATTTCGGCCACGCATCCGGCCTATTCGCTGGCGCTGGGCGGCATATCGCTTTTGGCGTTCCGCGGCTGTCCCATCTGCTGGACCATTGGCCTGGTCGAGACAGCCTATCGTCGATTGACGCACCGTCAGCCCGGCGCGCCCTGGAAATTGCCCGCGCGGTAAGTCAGCACCAGCGTGTCGCGGTGCGCGCCCGCAGCCAGCGGCTGGATGGGCGTGGACTCATGGATCACGCGCTCGTCGTCCAGCAGCAGCAGGCTCCAGGGCTCGGTCAGCGTGAAGCGCTGGCCGGCCGGGCCCTCGGCTTCGAACACCCGTGTTTCGCCGCCCTTGATGCCTTCACGGCCCACCAGGAACACCGCCACCACGTCCACGCCATCGCGGTGCGCGCCTTCCGGCGTGGGCCGGCCGATGCCATCGGTCGTATCGATGCGGAACTGGTGCGCCTCCACATACCAGGGCCTGGGGCCCTTGAGCTGCGAGCTCACATCGGCCAGCGCGGCCAGTAGCTTTACCCAGGCGGGCGCCTCAACGGCGGCCTGCTCCATCGGCTCGAACCAGCGCTCCATGCCGCCGTGCAGCGCGTTGTATTCCACCGGCTGCCAGTGGGCGCGGTGCGGCGCCTGCGTGAGCGCGCCGCCGTCCGCGACAAAGCACGAATGCCGCCGGCGCCGGTAGTGGCCGCCGTCCTTGAGGTGGGCATCCGGGGGCAGGTCTTCCCAGCCCGCGCGCAGCGCATTCAGCTCCGCCAGCTCGCAGCCCGCCAGCGCGCAGACGCCTTGCGGGCTGAGCACGGCGTAGCCCTGTTTCTTGAGCAGCGGAATCAGTTCGCCGGGCGCGGCGAAAGGCGGTGTCATCAGCATGGGCCGAGCTTATCGCAAGGCTTCGCCGCACACCGGCTAAAGGGGCTTGAGCTTTCCTAATATCGTGGGCAGGAATTCGGTCACCGTGGGGTGCACCGGCAGCGCGTCCTTGATCACCTTGTAGCTGGCGCCCGCGGCCATGAAGTTGCTGATCACCTGGATGATCTCGTCGCCGTTGATGCCCAGGAAGGTGGCGCCGACAAAGCGTTCCGATTCCGCGTCCACCAGCAGCTTGATCAGGCCCGTGGTCTCGCTTTCTTCCTTGGCGCGGCTGACGTTCTTCATGTCGAAGGTGGCCATCAGGGTCTTGCGGCCCGAGGCCCGCGCCTCGGCTTCCGACAAACCCACGCGGCCCAGCGGCGGGTCGGTGAACATGGCGTAGGCCATGATGCGGTCGTCCGCCGAGCGGTGCCCGCCATCGTGGTTGGCCAGCGCGATCTCATGGTCGTGGTAGCTGGTGTGGGTGAAGGCCCCGCGCTTGTTGATGTCGCCCAGCGCCCAGACGCCGGGCACATTGGTTTCCAGCCGCGCGTTGGTTGGCACATAGCCGCGCGCATCCATCTCCACACCCACGGCCGCGAGATTGAGCTTTTCGGTATTCGGCAGGCGGCCGGTGGCCACCAGCAGGTGCGAGCCTTCGACGCGCTGGCCGCCCACCTGCACCGCGATGCCGTCGCCGGCTTTTTCCACGCGCGTGACGGGCTGGCCCGCCAGCACCCTGACGCCTTCTTCAGCGAGGAAAGCGGCGATGCACTCCGACACCTCCACGTCTTCACGGCTGGTGATGCGCGCACCGGTTTCCACCACCGTCACCTCGCAGCCCAGGCGGCGGAAGATCTGGCCCATCTCCAGCCCGATGTAGCTGCCGCCGATGATCACCAGGTGGCGCGGCCGGGTGCGCAGTTTCAGCAGGCTGATGTTGTCCAGGTAAGGCACCTCATCGATGCCCGGAATGGGCGGGATGAAGGCGCGGGTGCCGGTGTTGAGGTAGACGCGCTGCGCCCGCACCGGCTGCTCGCCGGCCAGCAGGTCAAAGCCGCCGGCCGGGTGGCCCGCGAATGAGCCCCAGGCCCGCAGCACCGTGATGTTGGGCTGCCCCGCCATCCAGCTTTCCAGCCCGCCGCGCGCTGTGTCCACGCGCTGCTGCATGCGGTTCATGGCGGCCGCGAAGTCCACCTCCACGCCACCCACATGCACGCCGAATTCCGCCGCGCGCCGCGCCATGTGCGCCACGCGCGCGCTCTTGCGCAGCGTCTTGGTGGGCGTGCAGCCCGCGTTGACGCACGAGCCGCCAAGCTGCACGGCCTCGATCAGCGCGACTTTTTCCCCGCGGGTGGCCAGTGCCACGGCCAGCGCGGGCGCGGCTTGCCCCGAGCCGATGATTGCCGCATCGACTTGAATGACCTCTTTCATGGTGCCCTCCTAGGCTTGAACTTTCACACCCTTCCAGAACGCCACCCGATCCTTGACCATCTCGGCCTCGGGCTTGGGGTCGGCGTAGTACCAGACGGCGTCGGTGTTCATCTCGCCGTTGACCACCAGCGAGTAATAGCTGGCCTGCCCTTTCCAGGGGCAGGTGGTCTTGTGGTTGCTGAAGGTGATGTAGTCGCGGTTGAGCGAGGCGGCGGGGAAATAGTGGTTGCCCTCGACCACCACGGTGTCGTCGCTCTGCGCAATGGTCGCGCCGTTCCAGGTAGCTTGCACGTTGGCTTTCCTTGTGTGTTTCAGGCCGGAGCGTACAGCCAATGCACGCTGAACAGCTTCTGCGAATCGGTCCACACCGGGCCCGGGCGGAAGCCTGCCTTGGCGGCCAGGGCCCGCAGCCCTTCCACGGTGAACTTGCAGGAGTTCTCGGTGTGGATAGTTTCACCCTCCTCGAACTCATGCCATTGCCCGGCGAACGCGACCTGCTGGCGGCAGCGGCTCACCAGGTGCATCTCGATGCGCTGCTGCGGCGCGTTGTAGAAGGCGCAATGGGCGAACTGGTCCAGCTGGAAGCCGCTGCCCAGCTCGCGGTTGGCACGCACCAGCAGGTTGAGGTTGAACGCCGCCGTGACGCCCTGCGCGTCGTTGTAGGCCGCATGCAGCACGGCCGGGTCTTTCACCAGGTCGGCGCCCAGCAGCAGCGCACCGCCGCGCAGCACCTGGCCGGCCACCTGCAGGAAATGCAGGGCCTCTTCCGGCGTGAAGTTGCCGATGGTGGAGCCCGGAAAAAACCCGACGCGCTGGCCCGCGCCCGGCAGCGTGGCCGGCAGCAGCAGGCGCTGGGTGTAGTCGGCGGCCACCGGCTGCACGTCCAGGCCCGGGTACTCCGCACGCAGCGAAGCGGCGGCCGCGGCCAGGTGTTCACCCGATATGTCGATGGGCAGGTAGCGGGCCGGCGCATCCATCGCGTCCAGCAGCAGTCCTACCTTGGCGCAGGAGCCCGCGCCGAATTCGACGATCTCGGCGCGCGGGCCCATCTGCGCGGCGATCTCGCGCGCGTTGGCCCGCAGGATGGCCAGCTCGGTGCGCGTGGGGTAGTACTCGGGCAGCTCGCAGATACGGTCGAACAACTGCGAGCCCTTGGCGTCGTAGAAGTACTTGGGCGAGATGGTGCGCGGGCGGGTGGCTAGCGCCCGGGCCAGGTCACGCGCGAATTCGCTGGTGGCCGGCTGGTCTTGCCGGTGCTCGATGCGGTTGTCGCGTTCAAGAAGGTTTCGGCTCAGCATGCGGCGTCCTTTGCCAGGCGCAGGCCCGTGAATTGCCAGCGCGCGGCCGGCGGGAAGAAGTTGCGGTAGCTGGGCCGTGCATGCCCGGCGGGCGTGGCGCAGCTGCTGCCGCGCAGCACCAGCTGGCCGACCATGAACTTGCCGTTGTATTCGCTCACCGCGCCCGACAGCGGCCGAAAGCCCGGGTACGGGTCATAGGAAGAGCGCGTCCATTGCCAGACGTGGCCCGTCATCTGCGAGATGCCGGGCGCGTCGAAGGCGGCTTCCCACTCGAACTCGGTGGGCAGGCGCGCGCCCGCCCATTCGGCATAGGCGGCAGCCTCGTAGAAGCTGAGCTGCGACACCGGTGCCTGCGCATCCAGCGCGCGCACGCCGTGCAGGCCGAACACCTGCCAGTGCGCCAGCGGCGCACGCGGGTCGCCGGGGGCGATCCAGTAGGCCGGGTGCTGCCAGCCATTGGCCTGCACCGCGGCCCAGCCGTCGGACAGCCAGAGCGCGGGCCGCTGGTAGCCGCCATCTGCGATGAACTGCGCGAATTCGCCACAAGTCACCAGCCGGTCGGCAATGGTGTGCGGCTGCAGCAGCGCGGCGTGGCGCGGGGTTTCGTTGTCGAACGCGAAGGCTTCACCGGTGTAGCCCACATCCACCTGGCCGCCCGGCCGCTCCAGCCAGCGCATCGGCGCGGGCGCCGTGGCCAGCCGCAGCGCGGGCTCGCCGTCCGGCTCATAAGCGGGCAGCAGCGGGTTGCACGACAGCGCATGCAGGATGTCGGTGAGCAGCAGCTCCTGGTGCTGCTGCTCGTGGTTGAGCCCCAGCTCGACCAGCGCGGCCACGGCCTGCCAGGCGGCGGGTTCGGCATGGGCGATGAATTGCTGCATGGCGGCATCCACATGCGCGCGGTAAGCATGCACTTCGGACAGTGCGGGCCGCGTCAGCAGGCCGCGCTGCGGGCGCGGATGGCGCGGGCCCAGCGATTCGTAATAGGAATTGAAGAGGTGAAAAAAGCGCTGGTCGAACGGCTGGTAGCCGGCGGCGTGCGGCACCAGCACCACCGCTTCAAAAAACCAGCTGGTGTGCGCCAGGTGCCATTTGGTCGGGCTGGCGTCAGGCATGGACTGGATGCACTGGTCTTCGGCGGACAGCGGCGCGGCAAGCGCGAGGCTGTGGCCGCGCACCAGGCTGTAGCGCTGGGCAGCCTGTTCTCGCCAGGACTGGGCGGCATTCGGTTTCTGGATGGGCGACAAGTTCGCGGGCATCGGCGTGGCTCCTTGTTTTTGGGTGCGCCGGCAGGCGCGCAACCCTGGTCTTGCACGCGCACCAAGCACATCAGTCGTATCCCCTGCAGATTCATTACAGCACAGGCAGCAGAAAATTTGGGGTGCCGCGCGGGCCCGGCGCGATCACTGCTGACAGGTTCCGGCACCTACCCCGGACGCTATGAATTCCATAGCTTGCCAAGCACAACTGGCGCGCCTCGCAGCCGTTTTTACCTCTGGAATACGGGTCGCCCCAGGGCCCCGCCGATCTTGCGCGCCAGCCCACCTGCACATGCTGCGCGAGGCGTTCGCAGGCTGTCACTTGCGCTACCCGCCCGGCCACCGGCGCTGGCTAACATCGCCCCACTTCACGCACCCCGCTTCACGTACACCAGGAAACCGCCATGAGCACACTCGCCGCCCTCAAGAACCACCAGGTCCGCCTGGCCAAGCGCCCCGTGGGCTCGCCCACCCGCGACAACTGGAGCTTCACCACCGAGGACGTGGCCGAGCCCGGCGAAGGCGGCGTGCTGGTCAAGACGCTGGCCCTGTCGCTGGACCCGGCCATGCGCGGCTGGATGAACGAAGGCAAGAGCTACATCCCGCCCGTGGGCATTGACGAGGTGATGCGCGCCGGCGGCGTGGGCAAGGTCATCGCCTCCAAAAACGACAAGTTCGCCGTCGGCGACCTGGTCTCGGCCGGGCTGGGCGTGCAGGAATACATGCTGATCCCTTCCGACCAGGTCAAGCGCAGCGGCATGTTCAAGATCGACAGCCGCGCCGGCAGCATGACGCAGTGGATGAACGTTCTGGGCATGCCCGGCATGACGGGCTACTTCGGCCTGATGGACGTGGGCCTGCCCAAGCCGGGCGAAACGGTGGTGGTGTCGGGTGCGGCGGGCGCCGTGGGCCAGACCGTGGGCCAGCTGGCCAAGATCAAGGGCTGCCGGGTGGTGGGCATCGCCGGCGGCCGCGCCAAGTGCGACTGGGTGGTGAACGAGCTGGGCTTTGACGCCTGCATCGACTACAAGGCCGGCAACGTGAAGGCGGGCCTCAAGGAACACTGCCCCAAGGGCGTGGACATCTATTTCGACAACGTGGGCGGCGAGATCCTGGACGACGTGCTGGCCCGCATCGGCCGCGGCGCGCGCATCATCATCTGCGGCGCCATCAGCCAGTACAACAACACCACGGCCGTGCAGGGCCCCAAGAATTACCTGAGCCTGCTGGTGAACCGCGCGCGCATGGAAGGCATCGTGGTGTTCGACTACGCCGACCGCTACCACCTGGCCGTGGCCGAAATGGCCGGCTACCTGAAGGACGGCCGCATGAAGAGCAAGGAAGACATCGTGGGCGGCGGCGTCAACGCTTTTCCCGAAGCGCTGACCAAGCTGTTCACGGGGGAGAATTTTGGGAAGCTGGTGCTGCAGGTGGCCGAGGGTTAAGGTGGGGCCCTCTGCCCCGGCGTTAACACAACTTCGAGGTGTGAAATGCCCTGGCGCTACGGCGCTCTAGGGACTGGGGGGCCGTTGAGGTGATAGCTCAGAGTGAACCGGAAATTGAATAGATCGTGATGCAGTTTTTCGAATTCCTTCGAGGCCTCAGAAATACGCTCAACCGGCCAGTGGTCGCTATCCCGCCCGCTCAGCCTCTGTGCTCTGGATTTATTTAGAGAGGGGGAGTACCGGACGCCATCCGGTCCTTCTTTCGCCTGCAAATCATAAGAACCGTGGGCGATCCTGTTCCGCGAATCCGTCGCTGTTCGGACGCGCTTAACCAAATCTGCCCATGAATTGGTAAGGATCGAATCATCGGTGAACATGATTCTCGCAGCAGCGTCGGTTGCGCGCAGCTGCGTTGAGATGTTGCCGAGGGCAAAAAAAATGGCTGCCGCGGTATCCCCTGTTGGAATCCGGCTGGCAAGGGCAAAAACTTCGAACACCTCGGCCTCGACGGACTGCCACGACAGCATTGCGTGGCCGTAGGTCGTCAAAAAAACCGTGGTTTGTTGCTGCAAATCCCTTGGTAGATCTTCCATCATGCTGGTCCTCCTGCCCTCGGGCATGCATCCCCGAGCCGAAAGGGCGAACCAACCATGTCAGGTAGATTGCCGCTACGGGTTGTGCATTCGCGATTGTGGCCTCAATGCTGACTGCGCAAACCTGGGATGGACAGATTCGCCCGAACTTCGCATGATCTGTGCATGAGTGGAACGATGCATGATGCAGTTTGGGGTTTGGCGACAAGCGACCCTCTCTCAAATCTCAAGACACCGGTGAGGCTGCAGTTTACCGCTCGAACATTTCACCTCGAGCATCTCGGTGGGCCGCATGGTGTCACCTCGATTGGCGAGTTCGATGGCACCGCACTAACAATCAGCTTTCGCGATGATGACGATCACCACACCATTGGCTCCGCGGTAATGGTGGGGCCAGGCATCGCAGTTTCCGCGAAACACGTAGTCGAAGGCTGGCTGGAGGCGATTACCTCTGGTGGTGCCTCTGCGGTGTGCCAAGCCGCAACCAAAGCCACGCTCTTGCTGTGGGACGTCGAACGGGTTACCTTGCTGGACGATGCGGATATTGCGATTCTGTCAATCCGGCTGCGGACAGCGCTGCCGAAGGGCAACGAGATTTTCATCGCGCATCTCACGACGCGGATGCCGCGCAGCGGTGACCCCGTTCTCCTGTGCGGCTTCACTGCGGGCGAGCCCTCCATCCCTATCGGCCCCCGAATGCACCTCGAAGGCCTGATGCGCATCAGTCAGGGGAAGGTGCTCGACGTTTGGCCGAGCGGTCGAGACCGAGTGATGCTTCCGTCTGCTTCATTTGCCGTTGATTGCCCAGCGTTTGGTGGAATGAGCGGCGGCCCTGTATTCGATCAAAATGGGCACCTCGTCGGAATCGTCTCCTCGTCCTCAGAGGGTGAGGAAATCTCATACGTCACGCACATTTTGCCGGCGATCAACGCTTCGTTCGAATCGGTTTGGCCGCTGCCAACGGCGCCCACGACGCTGCTTCGTTTGGGGCAAAAGAGCTGCATTTTCATTCACCGCCCTGATGCCTTCAGCCTCGCGGTCAACAACGGAGAAATGGAGATTCGATACACGCCCTGGTCGTAGTCGCCATGGGCTGGTCGCTCGTGGTGATCGAACCCTTCACTGCGGGCTTTTCGGTTGCTACACGAGCCTAGAAGCCGTGATTACAGCCAATTGGCACTAAAAATCAGAGACGAATTGGCCGCTGAGGCGCTTCCAGCAAGCGTGGAACGCTATAAAAAGCGTAGCAACCGTCAACCCTTGGCGCGCACAGGCCGCAGCGCCCCATGCTCCAGCACCACATGCGAGCCCTGCGCGATGGCGTTGCGCTGCTCGACCGTGCGCACGGTGCCGTCGTTCATGCGCACGCGCACCTGGTAGACGGTGTATTTGGTGGTGTTCTTCTCGATGGCATGGCCGGCATAGGCGCCGCCGGCTGCGCCCAGCACGGTGGTGGCAGCGCGGCCGTTGCCGTGGCCGATCTGGTTGCCCAGCAGGCCGCCGACGACGCCGCCAATCGCCATGCCGGGCGTGACCTGCGTGCCGGCAATGCCCTTGGGCTGGCCCTGGCGCTGCACGGGCACCACTGATTCCACGACGCCGCAGGTATGGCAGACCGGGGCGGCGGGTGCGGCAGGTGCGGCGGGCGCCTGCGCCACACGCACCGGCGGCTGGTAGACAACAGGGGCGGGCTGCACCGGTGCCTGCGGCGCCAGTGGCGGCACGGCCACCACTTCGGGCCGCGCGGGCGCGGTAACCACCGGCATACCGCTGCCGTTGGCATTGCTGCGCGTGACGGCCAGGGTGGTGGCCAGGGCGGCCACGGTCACGGCCATCACGGCGATGGTGGGGATCAGCGCTTTGCTGCTGCGCAGGCGTTCAGTGAAGTCCATGGCACATCCTTTTCCTTCTCATCCATTTGTAGCGAAGGAATCGGATACCGCCTGTAGGCGGATGTCACATCGGTAAGCAGGAGTCGGCGCCTCAGACCCCGCCTTGCGGGTGCGTAGGGTCCACCCAGAGCACGGTTTCGGGCTTTTCCACCGGCTCGATGGGCAGATTGACGGCCACCGCCTCGCCGTCGCTGCGGCAGAGCACGCATTCCAGCGTTTCTGTAGCGCTGGCGTTGATTTCCTGGTGCGGCACCCAGGGCGGCACATAGATGAAGTCGCCCGGGCCGGCCTCGGCGGTGAATTCCAGCTTTTCGCCCCAGCGCATGCGCGCGCGGCCGCGCACGATGTAGATCACGCTTTCCAGGTGGCCGTGGTGGTGCGCCCCGGTCTTGGCGTTGGCGTGGATGGTGACGGTGCCCGCCCACAGCTTCTGCGCGCCCGTGCGGGCAAAGTTGATGGCCGCCTTGCGGTCCATGCCCGGCGTCTGCGCGGTGTTGGCATCGAGCTGGTTGCCGGGGATCACGCGCACGCCGTCGTGCTTCCAGGCTTCCTGGCCGTGCGGGTGGGCGTGGTCGTGAGAGTGGTCGTGAGGGTCATGTGTGCTCATGCCCGCCAGACTACACCAGGCACATCCTCAGTCAAGCACCACCACATGGCCCTTGCGCGGATCGATGCGGCCGGCGTGCAGGTCACTGACCAGCTGCTGGGCCGCTGGGAAGCCGGCGTGCTCATCCACCTGCATCCAGGCAGCGGGGCCGTCGGACACGCGGCGGATGAAAGCCAGCTGCGCCTCGTTGAACTTGCGGTTCACCTCGGCATGCCCCCAGTCGGCATTGCGCTTGCGGATTTGCACCGGCGCGAAATAGAACTTGGGCTCCGGCCCCGGCAGCACCTGCTCGCGGATGAAATTCGTGTTCTGCGCGGAGCCGGCATAGCAGTCGTACACCAGCGAGTCGCCGAAGTGATGGTGAACCTTGGCGCGCAAGGCTTCGTCACCCGAGAAATCGACATACAGCGTGGGCACGTCGGCGGAAAGGGTTTGCAACTCGTCATAGCCCAGCGTGCGCTGGTAGCAGCCCAGCTGCTCCACAAAGGCCTTGTTGCCCGGCGACGTGAGCGCCACCCGCTCCACCGTGCCCTCACCTTCCAGGCAGAAGGCCGTGCCATACGCCGTCTTGCTGGAAGCGCTGGAGATGACCAGCCGCTTTGCGCCGAAGAAAGCGTTGTCCTGCAAAAAATCGGCCAGCATGAACGAGGTGATGAACAGCGGGCGCAGGAGCATCTGGCAGTTCTCGTCGCCAGCGCGGTAGGCGGCGTCGTGCGTCACGCGGGTGTACTGGTTGTAGGCCGAGGTGAGCGAAAGGCGGTGCGCCGCGCCATCGTAAAAGCCGCGCTCGGTCACGCGCACCGGTTGCATGCGCAGGTGGCTGGCGACGGGAAAGTAGCCGTAGAAGCGCTGGCCGGTTTCCACGCCCTCCACCGTGGACTGCACCACATCGGCAAAGCCCCACACCGGCATATGGCCCCAGCCCTCTTCGCCCGTGGGAAAGAAGTTCCAGTACTGCATGGCGTCGCCGAATGCGGCATAGGTGATGTTGTTGGTGGTGAGCGCCACGCGGTTGATTTTCAGAATGGCCTCACCCGGCGCCGCGGGCGCCAGCGGCGCATGGGTGATGCGCGTGTGATTCAATTCGGACTTGCGGGTCAGCAGGCGGGTCAGGGTGTTCATGCATCCAACTTTAGGCCGGCCCCCGCCCTTGCGGGTTCGGAAACACCAGACCATGAACAAGCCCCTTAAACGCCCCACGCAAGACCGCGCCAAGTTCACCGTGCAGGCGATTTACGACGCCTTTGTTCGGATATGGCGGCGCGACGGCTGGGAGCGCCTGACCACCCGCGCGGTGGCGCTGGAAACCGGCATTTCAGTGGGCACGCTGTACGACTACTTTCCCAACAAGCTGGCGCTGCTCTCAGGCTATGTGCGCCACAGCATGGACGTGCTGCTGCAGGCCGTGGAGCGCGAAGCGGTGCAGCCCGCGGGCCTGACATGGCAGCAGCGCCTGCACCAGCTGGTGCGCCTGATGTGCGGCGTGGACGCGCCCGAGCTGCCCTGGTTCGACCCCGGCATGCTGGCGTTGGAAGCGCAGGTGGCCGAGCCCAAGCATCACCGCCGCGTGAACGAGGAACTCACCGCCGCCTGGCAGCGCGTGTTCGACGCCTGCACTGATTTGCCGCGCAAGCCTTCTGCTGAAACCTTGCAGGCGATGCATCTTTCCGTGTGGGGTGGGCGGCGCTATGCGCTGCTGCTGGAGCTGGATGAAGCGCGGGCCAGGTTGTGGGCGGGGGAGATGGAGAAGATGTTGTGTGCTGTGGTGTCGCGGGGCTAGACCTCGCGGGCCAAGGCGCGGGTGGGCGGGCTGCGGCGCGCTGCAAGGCGGTCAGCGCCGGGGCGCTGACTGAACCTGCGTGGGTGGGTTCTTGCAGCCGCATCGCAGAACTCACTGCGGGCCCTGAGGCCCCTCCGTTCAAACAGCTGCGATGAGCCAGAGCACGAAACGCGCAAGCGCGCCGCCTGCAAGAACCCACCCCCGCAGGCGCTCTTGCCTGATGCGCGCCACAGCCCGCCCACCCGCGCCTTGGCCGGGAAATGTTGTTGGCACTCGAAGACTCTCACGCACATTCCGCGCGGCTTGCGGGCCGAAAGTGCGCCGGAAGGCGCATGGAACCTGCGTAGCCGTCTGCGGCTGTGGCTGTGGCTGTCATGCCGGACTTGATCCGGCATCCATGCACCCTGCCGGGGTTGTCGATTCCGTTATTTGTCGCTTAGAGTAAACACTTCGCGCGAGAACAAGATTGCAAGCCACTTCAGGAGGACTCGTATGCCCAGATTAGGCCGCAGGGGTTGCGGTCTACATTACGTTAGACCTCACGTGCAGTCATCGTTCGCCACTTCTGACGTGCTCAATCGGTACCGGCGTGTGCGCATGAGGGTTCTAGTCGGCCTGGCTGTTCCAGCGTTTCTTCTATTACTTTCCGTTTTTGCCGGCGTCGTTCTCGATTGGCCGGGAGCAGTTGTCGCTCTCTGCTTCGGGCTGGGTTTTTCGCTATCCGTCGTTGCGCATTTCAGCTTGCGATGCCCCGTGTGTCATAAGTTGGTCCGCGACGTCGAGGGCGGCCCGAACTTCCGCGCTAAGGCTTGCGCCCATTGCGGCACGGTGCTGCAATGAACATGATGTCTAACTTGTCAGTCAACGCGGACGCCCAAGGGCGTCCGGCCGCGGCGCGGCCTCCCTTGAGTGGGCGCCGGTTACCTTCACGTTAACAGTCGGGATCGCTTCGGTGGATAGCAAGAAAGCAATCAAGCTCGGTGCGAAGGTTATGCAACTTCAGTCGCTGATGGTCGCCTATGTCACCGATGGACGGACTTCAGATCAACCTCACGCCTATCGTGAGCTGTATGGTGAAGCGACTCTTGAGCTTGAAGATGCCAAGTACGCCAATCCGAATCCGCACAAGTCTCTAGAGGTCTTCTACGCTTTCTGCAAGCTGCAGGAGATGAAAACATATGCAAGTCGGCGCGTATACGTTGAAGAGCTATACGCTGATGTCCTGCTTGATCTAAAGCGAATCCAGCGTCACGCGCCATCCTCCAAGAACTGGGGTAAGGCAAACGAAGCGCTCTCCGATGAACTGACTCCCATACGGGCGCAATGGCTAAAGGCAAAGAACTTCATCTATTCGGCAACCCCCGACTTCGAGAACTCAGTAAAGGAGTCCATCAGCGCCGTAGAGTCCAGCCTAATGGTGCTCTTGAACGAGCCAAATGGAACCTTGGGCAAGATCATCAAGCAAGCCAATCTCGATCCAGATATCGAGCGCCTTATAAGTCAGGCATACGGAGCTGTCAGCAACAAGGCGTTTGTTCGGCATGGAGGCACTGTTGCATCGGGCCTAACGAAAGCCGAGGCAGAATTCTTTCTAGAGTTCGCAGCGACATCCATCGTTTACATCACTCAAAAGCTCAAGCATGAGAAACGCGACCTCTAACCTTTACATCGAGAGGACTCGCCCCGGCAAGCCGGGGCGGGCCCCGTATGTCAAACGCCAAAGCTCACATGGTTCTTCTCGCAATAACTGAGGCAGGACTGCAAGACGCATTGCGTCTCGGAACTGAGAATTCACTAGCTATTTGGTGCGGGGCAGACGCGATTTCCGAAGCAGACTACGCAAACCTAAAAAGGGGGCGTGTCTCGCGCTTCATTTATCCGCTATCCGGAGAAAGCGGCGATGTCTTAACTGGCGCAATTGACACCATCAAGGAGCATCATCCTGGCGAAATTGTGTGGGTTGAAGGAGGAATGAATGAGCTTTGACAAATTGCTTGGCACGGTTACGCAAGAGCCCAAGGCCGCTTCGCGGTACGTGTTTCGTACCGGTCGACGTCAACGTTGGGCCGCAGAACATCACTATTGCGACACATGAGCGACCACTCAAAATCCAAGCCAGCTGTCCGCGCTCGCGCCAACTCGATCCGCGACTTTCGCTGCAAAAACCTTGTTGTCGTGCTCGAGTGCCCAGAGGATGTCAGGAACATCGGCACAGTGATTCGGAATGTCAATGCGCTTGGTGCCGAGAAGGTCTATGTGGTCGATGAACGTCGCAACCTTCCAGATGATTGGCAGGAGATGCGAGATAACCCAAAGTTGACGAGAACATCTGCGTCTGCCGTGAAGTGGAGTTTCGTCAAGCGCTTCGACACGACCGAACTCTGCCTCCAGCATCTTGCGAAGAATGGGTTCATATCTGTCGTGACCTCGCCTCACGTCAAGGGCCGAAAGAATGTCAGTCTCGGAAGCGGCAACTACACGAAACACACTAAGCTGGCAGTCTGGTTCGGCAACGAGAACCATGGAATCAGTGATACCGCCATCCATAAAAGCGACTTTTGTATCAACATTCCAATGTTTGGGATGATTGAGAGTTTGAACTTGGCCACGTCGTCTGGAATCGTTCTGTACGAGGTCACAAAACAGCGTCGCGCGTTCCAAGCTCGCCTCAAAGCCAAGCTGGTAGCTAAGGCGCATGTGCAATCTGCGGCCTAGTTTACACATTGGCAATGGCACCGAATCTGAGACCGATTGATCCTCTGACCCAGGTTGTCTTTGTGCACGACTACCTCCAGCTCGTCTTCCAGGACCAAGGTTTCAGCATCTACAACGCTGCCGAGCTTGAAAGGGATGGCGTGTGTATCGCGCAAGGCACGCCTGGCTTCTGCGATGGCTTGGTAGCGCTCATCGGCTCTCGCGTCAGCGCCGTGGGACACGGCGAAACGTCCGCACTGTCTCTCACGTTTGAGACTGGCGCGGTGCTCCACGTGCTATCCAACGACGCAAGTGTCCGCGGGCCAGAGGCCTACCAGTTCAACGGGCCGAATAACGTGTTGGTCGTCGAGCAGAACCTCTAGCTGCTTCCCTTCCACGTTACATCCGGCAATCGCTCACGCACTATCCATGCGCCTTCCGGGCCTTTTTGTGCCCGCAAGCCGCGCCACGCCTGCGTGTCCGATTCCTGGTGCAGGGGCCCTGCAGCGTCTTTCCTGTGCTTTTTGGCCGGATATTCATCGATATTTCAAGGATTGTTGAAATATCAGGCCCCGGACGACAGCCGCAGGGAGCACTGGGTCCCCGCCTTCGCGGGGATGACGAGAGAAAAGACATGGATCCCGGGTCTAGCCCGGGATGACAGAACCTCAATCGATCGCGGCGTAGACGAGGTGGCGGAAGAGGCTGCGGAAGTAGATGCGTTGTCCCGGCGCTTGCGTTAGCAGCATGGCGAACAGGTCTTCGGCGGGGTCGACGAAGAACGAGGTGCCGCCGATGCCGCTCCAGTAGTACATGCCGGCTGACCCGGGCTGCGGGGCCAGGCCGGCTTGCAGGCGCACGGCGAAGCCCAGGCCGAAGCCGTGGCCGGGGGGCAGCAGTTCGCCCAGCGCGGGGATGTGCCCCAGGTGGTCCGAGGTCATCCACTCAATGGTCTTGCGCGACACCAGGCGCGAGCCGTCCAGCGTGCCGCGGTTGCGCATGAACTGCAAAAAGCGCGTGTAGTCGGCCGCGGTGGACAGCAGGCCGCCGCCGCCGGATTCGAACCTGGGCACGATGCGCCCGTCCATCATCACTGTGGGCTTGCCCGTGTCGGGGTCGTTCACAAACGGCTCGGCGATGCGGTGCTGCTGGTCTGCCGGCACTGCGAAGGCCGTGTCTCGCATGCCCAGCGGCCCCAGGATGCGCTGCTGCAAAACTTCGCCCAGGCTTTGGCCGGCGGCCACTTCCACCACCGCACCCAGCACGTCGGTGGCGCGGCTGTACATCCAGCAGCTGCCCGGCTGGTGCGCCAGCGGCAGCGCGGCCAGCACCTTGCAGAACTCCAGGTTGCTGCGGCCGCGGTCGTCAATGTTCACGGCTTCGTATTGCTTCTGCACCGCGTTGCTGCCCAGGAATTCATAGGTCAGGCCCGCGGTGTGGCGCAGCAGGTCGTGCACCGTGGGTTCGCGCTTGATGGCTTGCAGCACCACCTCGCCGCCCTGCTCCACCGCCACCTTGCGGCCGCCGAACTCCGGCAGATATTTGGCCACCGGGTCCACCAGCTGCAACCGGCCTTCCTCGGCCAGCATCAGCGCGGCCAGCGACACCAGCGGCTTGGTCATGGAATAGATGCGGAAGATCGCGTCGGGCTGCATGGCCTTGCCTGCCGCTGCGTCCTGGCTGCCCAGTGCCGCGAAAAATTCGGTATAACCGCCCAGCGCGACCACGGCCACCGCGCCCGGTATGCGGCTGTTGTCTATGTGCTGTTGCAGGGTGGAGCGAAGGCGCTCCAGCGCCTGGGCATTGAGCTTGGCCATGTCAGCGGTACCGCTCGCGCGCCAGCGCCGCGCCGGCGCCCAGCGCCTGCAGCTTTTTCATGGCCACGTCGCGGTCCATCGGCGCCAGCCCGCAGTTGGTGCAGGGGAAGAGGCGATTCTTCGGCACGAACTGCAGCGCGCGGCCAATGGTGTCGGCAATTTCTTCCGGCGTTTCGATCACGTCGCTGGCCACGTCGATCACGCCCACCATCACGTCCTTGCCTTCCAGCAGCTTCATCATCTCCGGCGGCACGTGCGAGTGGTAGCACTCCAGGCTCACCTGCTTGATGCTGCTTTTGGCAAGCGCGGGAAACACCTGCTCGTACTGGCGCCACTCCTCGCCCAGCTTTTCTTTCCAGTCGTTGTTGGCCTTGATGCCGTAGCCGTAGCAGATGTGCACGGCTGTCGTGCAGGTCAAGCCCTGCGCGGCGCGCTCCACGGCTTTCACGCCCCATTCGGCGGCGTCTTTCATGTAGACGTTGAAGGCCGGCTCGTCGAACTGGATGATGTCCACGCCATCGGCCTGCAGCGCCAGCGCTTCCTGGTTCAGTAGCTCGGCAAAGGCAAAGGCCATCTTCACCTTGTCGCCGTAAAACTTGTCGGCGACCGTGTCGACTATGGTCATCGGGCCGGGCAGCGTGAACTTGAGTTTTTTCTTCGTGTGGGCGCGAGCCAGCTGCGCCTCGAAGGCATGCACGCGGCCCTTGAGCTTGAGCGGCGCCACCACCTGCGGCACCATCGCGTCGTAGCGGTTGTCGCGGATGCCCATCTTCACCTTGTGCTCGAAGTCGATGCCTTCCACCTGCTCCAGGAAGCCGTGCACAAAGTGCTGGCGTGCTTGCTCGCCGTCGCCCACGATATCCAGGCCGGCGTCTTCCTGGGCCTTGATCCACAGCAGCGTGGCGTCGGCCTTGGCCTGGCGCAGCTCGTCGCCCTGCGCTTTCCATTGCGGCCAGAGCTTCTGCGTTTCGGCCAGCCAGGCGGGCTTGGGCAGGCTGCCGGCGATTGCGGTTTCAAACATCGTCTTTTTCCTTGTCTCGTTACTGCAGTTCGTATGATGGCGCATTCACAGGCGTTTCACCATGACCGAACCCGCTGGCGGCAACCCCGCCGAAAAGCCCACGCTGCTCGTCATTGACGACGACGACGCCGTCGTCATTGGCATCCGGGCCCGGCTTGGAAAATACTTCAATGTGGCGGGCACCACCAACCCGCTTGTCGCGCTGGAGACTGTGCTACGCGAGCGCCCCCATGTGATCCTGTGCGACATCAACATGCCGGGCATGAAGGGCGACCAGGTGGCGCAGGTGCTGGCGGAAGACCCGGTGGCCGGCGCCATCCCGTTCATCTACCTCACCGGCCTGCTGGCGGCCAGCCAGACCTCCGAGCTGGACGGCCTGTTCGGCGGCTATGTGGCGGTATCCAAAAGCGCCTCGACGCCCGACCTGATGGAAGTGATCCGCGCCGCGATGGGTTAGGCCGGGGCGTCAGGCCGGCAGGATGGCGTCGAGCAGCGCTTCCATGCCCGCTTGGTAGTGCGCGTCCAGCCCCTTGGGCCCCAGCCACGGGCCGGCGGCTTCCACCGCGGGAAAGACCGGCGGCGGTGCATCCACCAGCACCTGGCGCCGCGGCTCGTCGCCGGTGGCCAGCACGGCCACTTCGGCCAGCCCCATGCCGTTGAGGAAGTAGCCGATCATCCGGAACCCGGCAGCCGCCTCGCGCGGTTTGAGGCCGGCTGCCGCCAGCACCTGCAGCACCTGCTCCAGCGCCGCCAGCGCCACCGGCGTGTTGAAGCGCCGGTTGGCCAGCAGCACAAACGCGCGCGGGTGGCGCCGGGCGACGGCGCGGTAGCTGTCGGCGATGCGCATCATCAGCCGGCGCGGCGGCGCCGAGCCCGGCGCCGGCATCTTCCACTCGGACAGCAGCACATCCACCACCGCGTCCAGCAGGTCGCCCTTGTGCTGCACGTGGTGGTAGAGCGACATTGCCTCGCAGCCCAGAGCGGCCGCCAGCGCGCGCAGCGACAGCGCCTCCAGCCCGTCGCGGTCGATCTGCGCCAGCGCGGCCACGGCGATGGCCTCGCGCGAGAGGTTGCCGCGCACGGGCGTGGCGCGGGCGCGGGCGCGGCGGGTGGACAGTTTGGGCTGGCTTGACATTCTTACGCTGTAAGTATAGATTTCCTTACACCGTAAGTCCAACACATTTTCCGGAGCTCGTGATGCAAGCCGACGAAGCCATCGCCCTCGCCATCCTCGCCACCTTTTTTGTGCTGCTGGCCATCGAGCGCCTGCGCCCCGCGCGCAGCTTCCCGGCCGTGCGCGGCTGGCGCTGGCTGGGCCTGGGGTTTCTCGTGCTGCTGTTCGCGCTGAACGGGGTGATCCCCGCGCTGGTGCCCGCATCGTGGATGGTGGAACACGCGCTGCTGCCGGGCCACCGGCTGGGCACGGCGGGCGGCGCTGTCGCGGGCTTCCTGGCCGTGACCTTCGCCGACTACTGGCTGCACCGGGCCTACCACTACTTCGAAGGCCTGTGGCGCTGGGTGCATCAGCTGCACCACAGCGCCAGCCGGGTGGACATGTATGGCGCGGCCTATGCGCACCCGCTGGAAATCGCGTTGATGGTGGTCGAGGGGCTGGCCGTCAACCTGTGGCTGCAGGGGCTGGACCCGGTGGCGGCCGCGCTGGCCGGCTATGCCGGCGCCTTCTGCGCCATGTTCCAGCACTGGAACGTGCGCACGCCGCGCTGGGTGGGGTACCTGATCCAGCGGCCCGAGGCGCATTGCTACCACCACGGGCTGGGCCTGCACGGCTTCAACTACGGCAACCTCTCGCTGTGGGACATGCTGTTCGGCACCTTCCACAACCCGGCCCAATTCGGCGGTGCCGTGGGCTTTGAAGGCGGCCGCGGCGGGCGCATCAGGGAGATGCTGCTGGGGCATGATGTGCACGCCGGCCAGCCGGCACGGCCCTATGCCCCGGCCACCGCGCCGCAGCTGTCGCGCGGGCTGGCGAACTTCGTGGAGGGATGATGGACGAGACTGATTACGAAGCCCTGATGCAGGGCCAGCGCAACGAGCTGGCCGCCTGGCGCGACATGGCGACGGCCGCGCCGCGCAGCTGGGCGCAGGCCCACGGCCTCACGTTCGCGCAGCGCGCCGGCGGCCTGGCCATCGGCCTGCGCGACCTGCCGGTGGGCATGTTCAACCGCGCGTTCGGCCTGGGCGACGCAATGGCGCTGACGCAGGACGACGTGGCCTGGGCGTTGGAGGCCGTGCCGCACCACAAGCCCTGGATGCAGCCCACTCCGGGCGAATACGAAGGCGCCAGCATGGCGCTGCTCGCCGTGCAGGGCTTCAAGCAGCTGCCCATGCGCTGGGTCAAGGTGCACCGCCCGCTGGCCGGTGACGCGGTGGAGTTGCCGCCGGCCAAGGTGTCGGTGCGCGAGCTGGCGGGCAACGAAGGCGCGCTGTTTGGCGGCACGCTGGGCGCGGCGATGGGCCTGCCGCCCTGGATGCCGGAATGGTCCGGCGCCGTGACGGGGCGGCCCGGCTGGCACACCTATGTGGCCAGCGACGCGGGCGGCCAGGTCATCGGCTGCGCGGCGATGTTCATCCACGAGCGCAGTGCCTGGCTGGGCATGGCGGCCACCTTGCCGGCCGCGCGCAACCAGGGCGCGCAGCGCGCGCTGATGCTGCGCCGCCTGCGTGACGCGCAGCAGCACGGCGCCACCAGTGCCACGGTGGAAACCGGCGAGCCCATGCCGGGCCAGCCCAGCCCCTCGTTCCACAACATGCTGGGCTGCGGCTTCCAGGTCTGCGGCTATCGCACCAACTGGGTCCTCGCATAATCGGGGCATGAGCCCTGAAGCCCCTGCCAAGCTGCCCCGTATCGTGATCGTCGGCTGCGGCTTCGGCGGCCTGGAAGCCGCCCGCGCGCTGGATGGCGAGCCGGTACAGATCACGCTGCTGGAAAAAACCAACCACCATTTGTTCCAGCCCCTGCTGTACCAGGTGGCCACGGCGGGCCTGTCGGCGCCGGCCATCGCCGCGCCGGTGCGCCACCTGTTTCGCGGGCAGGCCAACGTCACCACGCTGCTGGGCGAAGCCACTTCCATCGACGCGGCGGGCCGGCGCGTGCTGCTGGCCGATGGCGGCGCCCTGCCCTATGACCACCTGATCGTGGCCGCCGGTGCCACGCACAGCTACTTCGGCCGCGACGACTGGGCGCCCTTCGCGCCGGGCCTGAAGACGCTGGACGACGCCTTCGAGATTCGCCGCCGCATCCTGCTGGCCTTCGAGGCGGCGGAGAACGCCAGCGACGAGCAGGCACGCAGGGCCTGGCTCACTTTCGTAGTCATCGGCGGCGGGCCCACCGGCGTGGAGATGGCCGGCACGCTGGCCGAGATCGCGCGCCACACGCTGGCCGGCGAGTTCCGCCGCATCGACCCCGCCAGCGCCAGCATCCTGCTGCTGGAAGGCGGGCCGCGCGTGCTGCAGGCCATGCCCGAAGACCTGAGCGCCAAGGCAAAACGGCAGCTGGAAAAGCTGGGCGTGGAAGTGCGGCTGGATGCGCGTGTGACGGCCATCGACAGCGCGGGTTTGGAAGTAAAAAGTGCCGCTGAGGCGCATGGAACAAGCGTGGGCAGCTACCGAATTGATAGCAAGTGCATTGTCTGGGCGGCCGGCGTGGCGGCTTCACCGCTGGGGCGGCAGCTGGCCGGGGCCACCGGCGCGCAGGCCGACCGTGCGGGCCGCGTCGTGGTGCAGCCCGACCTCAGCCTGCCCGGCCACCCGGAGATCAGCGTGGTGGGCGACCTGGCCGCCGCGCAGAGCCATGCCGCGGGCCGCGAGCCGAGCCCGGTGCCCGGCGTGTCGCCCGGCGCCAAGCAGATGGGCCGCGCCGCGGCCGCCAACATCCTGCGCCGGCTCGCCGGCCAGCCCACGCTGCCCTTCCGCTACATGGACTACGGCAACCTGGCCACCATCGGCCGCAATTCGGCGGTGGTGGACCTGGCCTCGCCGGTGGGGCACTTCAAGTTCAGCGGTTACTTCGCCTGGCTGTTCTGGCTGTTCGCCCACATCTATTTCCTGATCGGATTTCGCAACCGCATCGTGGTGCTGATCGACTGGGCCTCGGCCTACTGGAGCAAGCAGCGCTACGCTCGCGTCGTCACAGACATCGCGCCGCCCAAGAACTGAAAGGAGCCGCCATGGCCATCCGCATCGTGCAACTGGGAACCCCGCGCGCCGCCGGCGAAGGCCTGCGCCTGGGCACCGTGCGCAGGCCGCCGCGCGGCGTGCCCAAAACCGAATTCGCCAGCCGCGACTACTACGACACCTGGCTGCCCAACCTGGCGCCCAGCGCCGAGCTGATGGCGCAGGGCAAGATCGCCGAAGACGACAAGGCCTGGGCCGCCTTCAGCCGCAAGTACGCGCAGGAGATGGCCCAGCCCGATGCATCGCACCTGCTGGACATGCTGGCGGCGCTGTCGCACCAGACCTCGTTCGCCATGGGCTGCTACTGCGATGACGAGAACCGCTGCCACCGCTCGCTGCTACGCGGCCTGCTGGCGGCGCGCGGCGCGAAGATCGCCTGATCAGGCCGCGGGCTTCCTGAATTTTTCCCAGGCGGCTTTTGTCGGCGTGGTGCCCGCGCCGGGCAGCTGCGGCAGGCTGAAGCTGCCGTCCACCACCTCGGCCGGTTCGGTGAAGCAGTCCTTGATCCAGGGGATGTACTCCAGCACCTGCACGGCCGGGTGGGCATAGCTCAGGTGCACGTGCACCTGGCTCATGTCGCCCGCGTGCGGCGCCACCGGCAGCCGATAGGAGTTGGCGGTTTCGCACACCCGCAGCACTTCCGTCAGCCCCGCCATGCGCGTCACGTCGGGTTGCACCCAGTGGATGGCGTTCTGGTGGAAGAACTCGGCGAATGCATCCTGCGTGTAGAGCTGTTCGCCCAATGCGACGGGGATGGAGGTGGCGCGTGCCAGCTGCGCATGCGCCTTCACGTCGTCGTACCAGAGAGGCTCTTCGAACCAGTACACGTCGAAGGGCTCGGCACCGCGGCAAAAGCGCTGGCAGGTGGGCAGGTCCCACTTGCCGTTGCCGTCTATAGCCAGGGTGATGCCGGGCCCGATGGCGCGGCGCACCGCTTCCAGCCGGCGCAGGTCGCGCTCCACGGTGGAGCCCACCTTGATCTTGATGCCGGTAAAGCCCTGCGCCACCGCGCGCTGCGCGCCTTCCACCAGCTTGTCGTCGGCGATGGAGAGCCAGCCGATGTCGGTGTTGTACGCGCGCACCTTGTCGCGCACCTGGCCGCCCAGCAGCTTCCACAGCGGCATGCCGGCGGCCTTGGCCTTCAGGTCCCACAGCGCGATGTCGATGGCGGCGTGCGACAGGGTGGTGATACCGGCGCGCCCTATCCACTGCAGCGCGGGGTTGCGCGCCAGCTTGAGCCACAGGCGCTGCACGTCGTTCGCGTCCTCGCCCACCAGCAGTGGCGCGTGGCAGGTGGCGATGCAGCGGGTGATGAGGTGGTCGCCCGGAAGATAGGCGTGGGTGCCGGTGAAGCCGTAGCCCGAGAGCCCGTCCTCGGTGTCGATGCGGGCGCCGACGACGCCCCAGTGCGTGATGGTGTGCGTGCTGTCCGCGATGTGCGAGCCGGTCACCGGCACGTGCAGGATGAAAGGCTCCACCGATTTGATCTTCAAGGCGCGTCTCCTCGTCTTGTCTGTCTTGTGTTTACAGCCGGTTGTGGATGGCGGTGGCCGCGATCGCCGCGTGCCCGGCCGCCACGCCGATCTGGTTCAGCCCCTCGGCCACGTCACCCGCAGCATACAGCCCGGGCACGGTGGTCTGCATGTGGCCATCGACCACCAGCTGGCCGTCTTCATGCGCGTTGGCGCCGAGCGCGGTGGCCAGCCCCGAGGGGTGCCGCAGGCCGAGCGCGGAATACATCATGTCGAACCGCAGCGGCTCCTCGCCGTCCAGCTCCACCGTCACGCCCTGGCCCGGCGCGCAATGGATGCGGCGCGGCCGCGCATCGGCGATGCGCACACCCAGTTGCTCCAGCGTTGCAAGTTGTTCGGGCTTCAACGCGTCGCGCGAGCCCATCGACAGCCAGGTGACCTCGTTGCCGAAGCCGGCGATAAAGGCCGCCTCGCCGTGGCCGTGCACATCCGTGCCCAGCACCGCCACCCGGTGGCCCTGCGTTTCAAAGCCATCGCACACCGGGCAGTAGCGCACCAGCGCGTGCTTCAGCGCGTCCTTCAGCCCCTCGACTTCGGGAGGCACGTCACGCGCGCCGGTGGCCAGCAGCACGGTGCGTGCGCGCCAGCTGCGGCTGCCCGCGAAAGCTTCAAAGCCGCCTTCGGGCAGCGCGGTAACTCGGTCCACGCAACCCTGTTCCACCGGTACCTTGAAGCGGGCCGCATGCGCGCGAATGCGGTCCAGCAACTCCGCACCGGCAATGCCGTCGGGAAAGCCGAGCACGTTGCGTGTCTTCGCGATCCACTGCAGGCGGCTTTGCCCGGCGTCCACCACCAGGGCGGTGCGGCGATAGCGATGCAGGTAGACACCGGCCGTGAGGCCGGCTGCGCCGCCGCCTATGACCAGGCAGTCCAGCAAGGGCGGCCTCCTCAGGCGTTGGTCAGGGCCACCGGCCGCTCGCGGGTGGCGCCTTCCAGCGCCACGGCCACGGCGTCGCCCAGGGTGGTGATGTCGAAGGGCTTGCGCAGGATGGCGGGCTTGCCCGCCAGCCGCTCCACGGCCGCCATGTCGGCATAGCCGGTCGCCAGGATCACCGGCAGGTCGCCCACCATCTCGCGGGCGCGCGAGATCACTTCGGCGCCGGTCATGTCGGGCATGGCGTAATCCACCACCAGCAGGTCGGGCCGCGAGCGGGCGATGGCCGCGAGGCCTTCGGTGCCGTTGGGAGCCTCGGTCACCGAATAGCCGATCAGCCCCAGGCATTCCACGATCACGCGGCGCACGTCGGCATCGTCTTCCACCACCAGGATGTTGCTGGCCTTGACGGCGCGGCGCGGCTCGTGGGCCTTGACCAGCTCCTCGTATTCGGCGGCTGTTTCGGGCGCCACCGGGAAATACAGGTCCACCGAGGTGCCGACGTTGACCTCGCTTTTCAGGAAGGCCTGGCCGCCGGACTGGCGCGCGAAGCCGTACACCTGGCTCAGGCCCAGGCCGGTGCCGCTGCCTACCGGCTTGGTGGTGAAGAACGGGTCGAACACCTTGTTCAGCAGCTGGGGCGGGATGCCGCCGCCGGTGTCGGTGACGGTCAGCCGCACGTAGGCGCCGGGCTTGAGTTCGCCCTCGCCCGCCTGCTCGTGGGCGCAGGTGGAGATTTTCAGGGTGCCGCCGTCGGGCATCGCGTCGCGTGAATTGACGGCCAGGTTCAGCACGGCCATCTCGAGCTGGTTGGAATCGACCACCACGGCGGTGGGGTCGTCGCACAGCTCCAGCTCCACGGCCACGCCGGGCCCGGCGGAGATTTCCAGCAGGTCGCGCATGCCGACCAGCAGTTCATTCACGTGCGTCAGGCGCGGCAGCAGCGACTGGCTGCGCGCGAACGAAAGCAGCTGGCCGGTGAGCTTGGCGCCGCGGCGCGCGGCGCTCTTGGCCCGGTCGACCACCGGCTTCACCTTTTCCTCTTTCGCGTACATCGAAATGAGTTCGAGGTTCATGTTCACAACGTGCAGCAGGTTGTTGAAGTCATGCGCGATGCCGCCGGTGAGCCGGCCGATCGCCTCCATCTTCTGCACCTGCGTGAGGGCCGCCTGCGCGCGCTCACGCTCGGAGATTTCCTTCATCAGGCGGTCGTTGGCGCTGGCCAGCTCGCGCGTGCGGTCCAGGATGCGCGCTTCCAGCTGGCCGTTGAGCTGCTCCACCTCGATGCGGGTGTTGCTGATTTCTTCCAGGTGCTGGCGCGTGGCGTACTGGCGATGGCGCGCGCGTACGGCCGCGTCGGCGGCACTGGCCAGCGTCTGCTCATTGAGCGGGCGCTCCAGCAGGATCACGTTGCCCAGGCTGTGCAGCGCGGCGATGTCCCGGGCCGGGCGCGGGCCGGGCTGGCGGCTGGCCAGCACGATGAAGGGGAAATCCGACCAGGGCGGCTGGGCTGCCAGCCAGGCGGCCAGCGACTGCATCAGCCCCGCGTCGGCCAGCGCCTCTTCGGTCACGATGGCGGCCGCGGCGGCCTCATTCAGCCCGCGCATCAAGTCGCCGGGTTGCGTGCAGATCTGGGTGGCGTGATGGGCTTCGATCACGCCCTTGACGACGGCTGCGTCGCGGCCGCGCGGCGCGTGGATCAGCACCCGAAGTTCCATCACGCGCGGCTTGCGCCGTCTCCGTCGGAGAGCAGCGGCCTGGAGCCCTTGTACGAAGCCACGCCGCTGAGCACGCCCTCGAAGTCGGCTCTTTGCTGATCGGGAATGCGGGAGATAAGCGGGTCTTGCTTCATGTCGGGAGAAAAGGGCCTGCTCATCCTACGGGCAAAGATTTGCCCGCCGTGTAGGCCATATCCGACAGTTGGCCGCCGCTACGCCGCGCCGCGCCCCTTCTGGCTCTGGAAATACACCACCTTGCGCGCGCGCTGCACGTCGCCCAGCGGGCGGTGCGCGGCCATGGCCTGCCACGGGTCGATCACGGTGCCTTCCACGCGTTGCGCGAGCGCCTGGCCTTCTTCCGACGCGCAATCCTGCTGCGGCAGCATCAGGCGCGCGACGGTGACATAGGGCGTCGGCCAGTTGACGGACGCGTTCTCGATGGGCGTGGTGGCCTCGTCGGCATAGAACTGCAGTTGCAGGTCCCAGTGCAGCGGCTGGTGGGCCAGACGCGACGCAAAGTCAGCTGCCCAGTCCTTGCTGGCACCGGCCACCGGGCCGCCATTGGCCTCGGAGGGCAGCAGGCGCACGCGTACCGCGTACGGCCCATTGGCCATGGGGGCCGCGCTGAACAGCGGCTCGGTCGCGAAGCCGCTGAAGGCCTTGCCCGCCACTTTCAGCATGCGGGCCAGCTGCCGCGGCGCGCCGAGGCCATAGCGCTTGAAGACATGCTTGAGCAGCGCGCCGTTGCCATGCGATGCCGCGGCCACGAAGCCGACGAATTCGTCGCTGGAAGGAAAGGCGAACGTCTCATGGTTGATCAGCGTGAAGTCCTGGCTGACGGCCGGGCCGTTGCCCAGCGCCGACGGGCCGCGCACGCCGAACACCCGCATCGCGAAGCCGCGCACGTCGGGCCGCGCGTCGCCGGCCTTGTCGAGCCCGCCGTTGGACAGGCGCACGAACACTTCGAAGTCATGCGGCTCGGTGAACAGGCCGTA
The DNA here is from genome assembly GCA_016191525.1 of Burkholderiales bacterium. GTDB lineage: Bacteria > Pseudomonadota > Gammaproteobacteria > Burkholderiales > Burkholderiaceae_C > Ramlibacter. The sequence goes on from JACPOK010000006.1 coordinate 87,859, forward strand.
CTTGGCGAAACCGGGCAGGCCGTCCAGCACCTCCAGGGTGCCGTGCGCTGCCGTGAGTTGCTTGCGGTGCAGCGCGCGCCCCGTGCCGTAGCGCTGTGACTTGCGCGCCTGGATCTCCGCGAACTGCCGGGCATAGCCCTCGTAGCGTTCCTTCTCACCCTTGGCGATCGTTTCTTTCCAGTCGGTGCTGGGCGTCTTGGGAATGGGGGCCCTGGGCATCGTCTTTTTTCCTTGTTCTTGTTGCTCTTGCGAAGGGGAGCCCTGGAAGTTTAAGCGCTATGGCGGTTGGCGGGATTGGGCCGGCAGGGCACTCTGCGCAGCGAATGTCCTCCGGCCCCGGGAGGGGGCCTCCCCCTTGATTTCGCTGCGCAGAGCGCCCTACCAGCCCAATCCTTCAGGCGGACGGGCGTTCGAGCGCTGAGTGTCAAGGCCGCCGCAAGTCATGGATGCTGGGTGGCCGCTGCGGCGAAATCAAGGAGGAGGCGCCCTCCCGGCGCCGGGGGACATTCGCCGCGGCGGCCAGCCGGCGTCCATGACTCGCACAAACGTTGCCGCTCAGCCTCCTACCCGTTCTCGGCTTCCTGCAGGCTGCGCCACATCACCTTGCCGCTGCCGCTCTTGGGCAGCGCGTCGGCGAACTGCACGATGCGCGGCATCTTGTACACGGCCATGTTGTCGCGGCACCAGTCGATGATTTCCTGCTCGCTGACCTTGCCCTTGTGCGCTGGGCGCAGCACCACGACGGCCTTCACGGTCTCGCCGCGGTAGCTGTCCTTCGCCGAGATGATGCAGGCCTCCTGGATGGCGGGGTGGCGGAACATCAGCGCCTCCACCTCGGCCGGCCAGACCTTGAAGCCGGAGGCGTTGATCATCCGCTTGAGCCGGTCGGTCAGGAAGAAATAGCCGTCCTCGTCCATGCGGCCCAGGTCACCCGAGCGGAAGAACTTCTGCCCTTCGAAATCGATGAAGGCGGCCTCGGTGGCCTCGGGCCGCTTCCAGTAGCCGCGGAACACCTCGGGCCCGCGGATGATGATCTCCCCCTGCTCGCCCACAGGCATTTCCTTCAGCGTCTCGGGGTCGATCACCCGCGCGTCGGTGCTCATGAACGGGATGCCCAGGCATTGCTGCTTGGGCTTGTCGGGCGGGTTGCTGTGCGAGGGGGCGGCGGTTTCGGTGAGGCCGTAGCCCTCCACGTAGCGCAGGCCGAACTGCTCCAGCAGGCGCTGCGCGACGGCCTGCGGCATGGCCGCGCCGCCGCCGCCGATGTGGGCCAGACTGGACAGGTCGTACTTGTCGAAATTCGGGCTGCCCAGCAGGTCGATCACCATGGTGGGGATGTTGGTCCAGGTGGTGACCCTCCAGCTGGAGATCAGGCGGCCGGCCAGGTCGCGGTCCCAGCGCGGCATCATGATCAGGGTGGCGCCGGCGAAGATGCTGGAGTGCATCACGCTCACCATGCCGGTGATGTGGAACATCGGCACCACCAGCAGCGTGACGTTTTCGGCCGTGGCGTTGCCCCAGGCGCAGGCGGCCACCGCGTTGTGCATCAGGCTGGAGTGCGGGTGCATGCAGCCCTTGGGCAGGCCGGTGGTGCCGCTGGTGTAGGGCAGCACGGCCAGGTCGTCGGGCCCGGCCACCAGTTCGGGCGCGGGTGCGGTGGTGGCCAGCGCGTCGGTCCAGCCCATCACTTTGCCGCCGGCCAGCGCGGGCAGCGGATGGCGCGTCAGCAGCCACTCGTTCCAGGCCGCGGGCGGCTCGCTGTCGCCACCTGCTCCGGGCTCGAACGCATCGGTGAACTGGGTGACGATGAGGTGCGCGAGGCGGTCGTTTTCAGGCAGCGCATCGCTGGCCTTGACGAGCTCGGGCGCCAGGTCGCCGGTGGTGATGGCGACTTTGGAATCGGGGTCGGTGATGTAGTGCTTGAGCTCCTCGGCCCGGTTCATGGGGTTCACCGGCACCACCACCGCGTTGGCGCGCAGGATGGCGAAATGCGCGATCAGCCACTGCGGGCAGTTCTGCATGCACAGCACCACCCGGTCGCCGCGCTGCACGCCCAGCTCCTGCAGCCGCGCCGCCAGCCGTTCGGCCTGGCGCGCCACTTCGGCGTAGGTGTGGATCTTGCCGAAGAAGACGATGCAGGCCTTGTTGGGGTAACGGCGGGCGTTGACGGCCAGGTTTTCCCACAGCGAAGTGGCCGGCGGCGTCATCGCATGGGGCAGCCGGGTCGGCCAGAATTTGTGGTGCGGGCGCTGCGTGGCCATGAAGTCTCCTGATTGCGGGCAAGGGTAGCTTGCCCCTTTGCTGCACCGCATCAGGGAACATCCGGAGGCGGTCGCAGGGGTGACAGGGCGCGCACGGCGGTTTTCGCGCCGATATCATGTGTGCTCGACAGCCCGGAGACACCCATGAAGTTTGCCAAGAGCCTGCTGGCGATCGGCCTGCTGGCCGCCAGCGCCGCAGCCACCGCCGCCTACCCCGACAAGCCGATCCGCGTGGTGATCGGGTTTCCGGCGGGCGGCCCGCTGGACCAGCATGCGCGCCTCCTGAGCGAGCGGCTGCAGGCCGTGCTGGGCCAGCAGCTGATCATTGATTACAAGAGCGGCGCCGGCGGCACCGTGGGCGCACAGGACGTGATGAAGGCCGCGCCCGACGGCTACACGCTGATGCTGGCCAACACCGGCGTGATGGTGATCAACCCCGGGCTATACAGCAAGCTGCCCTACAACACGCTGCGCGATTTCACGCCCATCGCGCGCACGGCCATGCAGCCGCTGGCGCTGTTGGTGAATACCAAGCTGCCGGTGAACACCCTGCCCGAATTCATCAGCTATGCGAAGGCACGCCCCGGCCAGGTGAACTACGGCTCGGCCGGCAACGGCGGCATCAGCCACCTGGTGCCGGAGATGTTCAAGAACGCCACGGGCCTGTTCATGGTGCACATCCCCTACCGCGGCAGCGCGCCGGCCTTCACCGACCTGATGGGCGGGCAGGTTCAGTTCATGGCCGAATCGATTCCGCAAGCGGCCAGCTACCACAAGCAGGGCAAGGTCAAGGCGCTGGCCGTCACCAGCCGCGAGCGCAACCCGGCGCTGCCCGACACGCCCACCGTGATCGAGTCGGGCATCAAGGGCTTCGAGGTCGTGGGCTTTTACGGTTTCCTCGCGCCCGCCGGGCTGCCGAAGGACATCACCGCCAAATTGAGTGACGCCTTCCGGCAGGTGCTGGCCAGCCCCGAGGTGCGCAACCGCATGGTGAGCCAGGGCGCCGACCCCGCTTTCCTGGGCAGCGAGGATTTCGGCAAGTTCCTGGCCGCCGAAATGCCGCGCTGGGCCGAGGCCGTGAAGCAATCCGGCGCGCGGCTGGACTGACCCGCCGATGGCCGAACTCTGGCAACTTGACGCGGCGGCGCTGGCCGAGGGTTACCGCAGCGGCGCTTTCACGCCTGTGGAAGCGCTGGACGCCTGCCTGGCCCGCGTGGCCCAATGCCAACCCCACCTGAACGCCATGGCGCACGTGGACCGCACGGGCGCGCGGCAGGCCGCCGGAGCCAGCCGCCTGCGCTGGGCCAGCGGCAAGCCGCTGGGCCCGCTGGACGGCGTGCCCATCAGCCTGAAGGACAACCTGCACGCCGGCGGCCTGCCCACCGGCTGGGGCAGCCAGTTGCTGCACGGGTTTGTCGCCCGCAAGGACGAATTGCCCGTGGCCCGGCTGCGCGCCGCGGGCGCCGTGATTTTCGGCAAGACCACGCTGCCGGAATTCGCGATGCAGGGCTACACCGGCAACCTGGCCACCGGCATCACGCGCAACCCCTGGAACACCGCGCTCACGCCGGGCGGCTCGTCGGGCGGCGCGGCCGCCTCGGTGGCGGCGGGCTGCGGGCCGCTGGCGCTGGCCACCGACGGCGGCGGCTCCATCCGCCGGCCGGCCTCGCATTGCGGCGTGGTCGGCTTCAAGCCATCGGCCGGGCTGGTGCCGCGCGAAGGCGGCTTGCCGGAAATCTTTCTCGACTATGAAACCGCCGGCGCCATCGGCCGGACGGTGGGCGACGTGCAGCACGTGATGCAGGTGCTGGCCGGGCCCTCACCCGGGCTGGCCGTCGTGCCGGCGGCCCCGGCGCGCATTCTTTTCGCGCCGCGCTTTGCCACGCACCCGGTGGATGCCGGCATCGCCGCGCAGGTGGCCGGCGTGGCCCGGCGCTTCGAAGCGCTGGGCCACGGTGTGGAGGAAGCGCAGGCCTTCGACCTGTCGGAGCCGCTCAACGCGCTGTGGTCCACCCTGTCGTGCGCGGGCTTGGCCTGGATGATGGGCGAGGCGGACCATTTCCCCGAATTCGGCCTGGAGGCGGGCCAGGTGCCCGACATCACGCAATGCACCCAGGCCGTCCAGGACAACCTGCGTGACGGGCTGGCGGGCGAAGCTGCCGCGCTGTTCGAATTGCTGGCCTGCGTGCAGGCACTGAACCGGCGGCTGCAGGCGGTGTTCGCCAATCACGATTTCATCCTCACCCCGGCCGCCGCCGCGCTGCCCTGGGCAGCCGACCAGCCCCATCCCGTGGCGATCGCAGGCCAGGTGGTTGGCCCGCGCGGCCACGCCGTGTACACAGCGTTTGCCAATGCCGCGGGCCTGCCGGCCATTGCCCTGCCCGCAGGGATGCTGCGGGGCCTGCCGGCCGGCTTCCAGCTGGTGGGCCGGCCCGGCGCCGATGCGCAGGTGCTGGCGATGGCGCTGCAATATGAGCAGGCGCATCCGTGGGCAGGCACCTGGCCGGAACTGCCGCCATGAACGACAGCGCGCAGGCTTTCGCAGGCCGCCTGCTCGCAACGCGCAGGGGCGCGCCCCCCGCGCAGTGGCGCGACGTGCTGCCCGCGGCCCGTGCCGGCGCGTATGCGGTGCAGGACGCGGTCGCGGCGCAGCTGGGTGCCATCGGCGGCTGGAAGGTGGGCGCCAAGGGGCCCGACGTGGAACCTGCGTGCGCGCCTGTGCCCGCGAGCGGCCTGCTGCCCTCGGGTGTGGCGCTGATCGGCCCGCCCTGGAACCTGCGCGGCATCGAAGTGGAAGTGGCCGTGCGGCTGGGCAAGGACCTTCCGGCCGTGGACGGCATGCCCGCCGCCACGGAAATCATGGCCGCCATCGATGCCGTGCTCCCCGCCATCGAAGTGGTCGAAACGCGGCTGGCCGACTGGCGCGGCAGCGATCCGCTGGCCGCGCTGGCCGACCTGCAAAGCCACGGCGCGCTGGTGCTGGGCGAGCCCTCCACGCTGCGGGCACAGGACATTGACCTGCGCACCGTGCAGGCCTACCTGGCTTTCGACGGCCAGCCCGTGGCGACCACCCGCGGCGCCAATCCGGCGGCCGACATCTGGCGGCTGCTGGGCTGGCTGGCCCACCACTGCAGCCAGCGCGGCACGCCGCTGCGCGCGGGGGATGTGGTCACCACCGGCTCATGCACCGGCATGCTGTTCGCGCACGAGGGCGCCCATGTGCAGGGCCAGCTGGCCGGCCTGGGCACCGTGGAACTGCGCTTCTAGCCCGCGCTTCCCCAAGCTGGTGCGCGCCGCACTGCGGGACCCCGGGAAATCCCCCGGATTGGTGCACATATCTTGTATACCAATGGCATGGCTCCTGCTATACATTGAGCCATGGCCACCTCCCCGGAAATCAGCGACCGCATCCTTGAAGCCGTGATGGCCCGCAAGCTGGAGCCCGGCTCCCGCCTGGGCGAGCAGCAGCTGGCCATGCTGTTCGACTGCAGCCGCACCATCGTGCGCGAAGCGCTGATGCGGCTGGCGGCGCGCGGCATCGTTACGGTCAGCGCCCGGCGCGGCTGGTATGTGATCGAACCCTCGCAGGACGAGGCCCGCGAAGCCTTCGAAGCGCGACGTGTCATCGAGACCGGCCTGATCCGCAGCGGCCGCACCATGGACAAGGCGGCGCTGAAGCGGCTGCGCGCGCACCTGGCGCGCGAGAAGGCTGCCATCAAGGGCGAAGACGTCGGCGCCCGCAGCTTCCTGCTGGGCGACTTCCACGTGTGCCTGGCCGAATGCCTGGGCAACAGCCTGCTGGCCGAAACGCTGCGCGACTTCACTGCCCGCACCACGCTGATCGCCATGCGCTACCAGTCGCCCGAAGACGCCGCCCAGTCATGCGCCGAACACGTGCAGATCGTTGCTGCGCTGGAGGCGGGCGACTTGCCGAAGGCGGAGAAACTGATGTTCGCCCACCTGAGCACCTGGCAGCTGAAACTGCGGATGCCGGGCGAAAGCGACCCGCTGTCGAAACTGCGCGATGCGCTGGCCCCGATCAACAACGGCAAGGCACAGGACTTGCATACAAGTGTCCCAACCCGTCCGCGCAAGCCGCGGGCAGACCCATCCACCTACCTCGGAGATGTTCTGTGAAAACCACCATGAACCCCAGCAAGCGCACCTTCACCCTGGGCCTGGCCGCGGCCGCCCTGTTCGCCGCCGGCGCCGCCCACTCGCAAACCGCGCTGGACGACGTGCTGAAGGCCAAGGAAATCAAGATCGCCATCCCCACCGACTTCCCGCCCTACGGCTTTGTCGGCACCGACCTGAAACCCCAGGGCCTGGACATCGACATGGCCAACTACATCGCCGGCAAGCTGGGTGTGAAGGTCGAATTGCTGCCCGTCACCACCGCCAACCGCATCGCCTACCTGCAGACCAAAAAGGCCGACCTGGTGATTTCCACGCTGGGCAAGAACCCCGACCGCGAAAAGGTGATCGACTTCACCGCCGCCTACTCGCCCTTCTTCATCGCCGTGTTCGGCCCCAAGACGATCGCCGTGAAGACGCCCGCCGACCTGGCCGGCAAATCCATCTCCGTCACGCGCGGCTCGGTGGACGATGCCGAGCTGACCAAGGTGGCGCCGCCCACCACGGAGCTGCGCCGCTTCGAGGACAACAACTCCACCATCTCCGCCTTCGCCGCCGGCCAGACCCAGTTGGTGGCCACCAGCGCGCAGGTGGCCGGCAACCTGATGGCCAAGAACCCGCAGCTGGGCACCGAATACAAGTTCGTGCTGAAGGATTCGCCCAACTACATCGGCGTGGGCAAGGGCGAAGACAAGCTGCGCCTGAAGGTCAACGAAATCCTGGCCGACGCCAGGAAGAGCGGCGACATCGACAAGATGGCGCAGAAGTGGCTGGGCAGGCCCGCAGGTGACCTGCCGCTGAACTGATCGCCCCGTGATCTCCTTCGACTTCCCCGCCGTCCTGGCCCAGTGGCCGCTGCTCGCCAAGGGCGTGGCATGGACCGTGGGCCTGACGGCCGTGTCGGCCGTCATCGGCATCGGCGTGGGAGTCGCTTGCGCCTGGGCCCGCTCGCAGGGGCCGGTGTGGCTGAAATGGGTGGTGGGTGTGTATGTGGAGCTGATCCGCAATACGCCCTTCATCGTGCAGCTGTTCTTCATCTTCTTCGGCCTGCCGGCGGCGGGCGTGAAGCTCTCGCCCGAGCTGGCTTCCATCATTGCGATGGTGGTGAACCTGGGCGCCTACGCCACCGAGATCATCCGCGCCGGCATCGACGCCACGCCGCGCGGCCAGGTGGAAGCCGCGCTCAGCCTGGCGCTCACGCGCGCGCAGATTTTCATCCGCGTGGTGCTGCCGCCCGCGCTGCGCAAGGTTTGGCCGGCCCTGGTCAGCCAGATCATCATCGTGATGCTGGGCTCCGCCGTCTGCGGCCAGATTTCGACGGAAGAACTGAGCTACGCCGCCAACCTGATCCAGAGCCGCAACTTCCGCGCATTCGAGGCCTTCATCATCGCCACCGCCATCTACCTCGCACTGTCGATGGCGCTGCGCAGGCTGATGAACTGGTTGGGCCCGAAATTCCTGTTCGGTCCTTCGACAGGCTCAGGATGACCGGAGGCTCGGGTGGTTGAATTTTCCGTCTGGGACATCTTCCGCAACCTGCTGCTGGCGGCGCGCTGGACGGTGGCGCTGTCGCTGATCGCCTTCATCGGCGGCGGCATCGTGGGCATGGCGCTGCTGATCGCGCGGCTCACAAAATCGCTGTGGGCCGAGCGGTTCGTCTCCGGCTACGTGGCGCTGTTCCAAGGCACGCCGCTGCTGATGCAGCTGTTCCTGGCCTACTTCGGGATTGCCCTGCTCGGCATCAACACCTCGCCCTGGGTGGCGGCGGCGCTGGCACTCACGCTCTACACCAGCGCCTTCCTGGCCGAGATCTGGCGCGGCTGCGTGGCCTCCATCCCCAAGGGGCAGTGGGAGGCGGCGCAAAGCCTGGCCATGAACTTCGGCGAGCAGCTGCGCCATGTGGTGCTGCCGCAAGCCGTGAAAATCGCCATTCCGCCCACCGTAGGTTTTTTGGTGCAGGTGATCAAGGGCACGGCGCTGGCTTCGGTCATCGGCTTCATCGAGCTCACCAAGGCCGGCACCATGATCACTAACGCCACCTTCAAGCCCTTCGTGGTCTACAGCTGCGTGGCGCTGCTTTACTTCGGGCTGTGCTTCCCGATCAGCTGGTACGCAAAAACGCTCGAGAGGAAGATGAATGAAGCCCGTCGTTGAAATCACGGCCCTGCGCAAGTCGTTCGGGACCAACGAGGTGCTCAAGGGCATCGACCTGAAGGTGGCCAGCGGCGAGGTGATCGCCATCATCGGCAAGAGCGGCTCGGGCAAAAGCACGCTGCTGCGCTGCATCAACGGGCTGGAGACTTTCCAGGACGGCGCGCTCAGCGTGGACGGCAAGCCCCTCTTGCACGACAACCCGGCGGCCATGCGCGAGCTGCGCCAGCACGTGGGCATGATCTTCCAGAGCTTCAACCTGTTCCCTCACCTCTCCGTGGGCCGCAACATCATGCTGGCGCCGACGCTGGTCAAGAAGAAGGACCAGGCCGCCGCCACGCAACTCGCGCGCAAGCTGCTGGACCGCGTGGGCCTGGCCGAGAAGTTCGACGCCATGCCCGACCAGTTGTCAGGCGGCCAGCAGCAACGGGTAGCGATCGCCCGCGCGCTGGCCATGGAACCCGCCGTGCTGCTGTGCGACGAAGTGACTTCCGCGCTGGACCCGGAGCTGGTGGGCGAAGTACTGCGCGTGGTGGAAAGCCTGGCCGAGGAAGGCATGACGCTTCTGATGGTCACGCACGAAATGAGTTTTGCCCGCAAGGTGAGCGACCGCCTGATCTTCATGCACCAGGGGCGGGTACATGAAATGGGCCCGCCGGATGAACTGATGAGCAATCCGCAGACGCCGGAGCTGAAGCAGTTCCTGTCGTCGATCCACGACTGAGTTTCAGCAGCCCATCTTCTCCGCGAGGCTCACGATGCTTGTGCAATGCATCGTGTTCTCCGCCCGCGGAGAAACATCCTTCGGCTGCGAAGCGCCGAATTCCATCGGCCTTTCGATGTAGGCCGTCTGCAAGCCGTAAGCACGAGCCCCGGCCAGGTCGTCGTGGTGCGCCGCCACAAGCATCACTTCTTCCGGCGCCACGTCAAAGGTTTTTGCCACGCCGAGATAAGTCGCGGGGTCAGGCTTGTAGGCACGGAATACTTCCGCCGAGAGGATGCAGTCCCAGGGTATGCCGGCGCGCTTGGCCATGTTGGCCAGCAAGCCGATGTTGCCGTTGGACAGGCTGCACACCACGTGCCTTGATTTCAGCCGCGTGATGCCTTGAACCGAATCGGGCCAGGCGTCCAGCCGGTGCCACACCTTGTTGAGGTGGCGCTTCTGCGCTTCATCAAGATGGCTGATGCCGAATTGGCCCAGGATCTGGTCGAGGATCATCCGGTGCAGGTCGTCGATCAGCGTCCAGCCGAGCTCGCCCGACATCACCCGCTGCATCGCCGGCTTGTAGCCCATGCGCCAGGCCAGCGCGAACTGGCCGCCGGGCACGCCCAGTTCCATCGCATCCACTTCGCGGGCGATGCTGCCGTGCCAATCGACCACGGTGCCGAAGATGTCAAAGGCCAGGACCTTGGGTGTGGGAAGGGACATGGATGCGTTTATACAGCGCGGGCAAAATGGCGGCATGAAGAACGCCCCCTCCCCCATTCGCTCCGCGCTGGCGGCGGCCCTGCTGGGCACCCTGGCTTTTTCCACCCTGGCGCTGGATTTGCAGGCGCACCGCGGCGGGCGCGGCTTGCGGCCGGAGAACACCCTGCCCGCTTTCGAGAACGCGCTGGCGCTTGGCGTCGACACGCTGGAGCTGGACGTAGGCGTCACGGCTGACGGCGTGGTGGTGATCTCGCACGACCCGTACATCAACCCGCTGATCGCGCGCGACGCCAAGGGCCAGTGGCTGGAGGGCGAGAAGGGGCCGCTGATCAAGTCATTGACCCTGGCGCAGCTGCAGGCCTATGAGCTGGGCCGCATCAAGCCCGGCACGCCCTATGCCAAGCAGTTCGAGACGCAGGAGCCGCGCGATGGCACGCGCTTTTCCACGCTCGCCGAGCTGTTCGACCACACAAAAAAGCTGGGTGCGAACACAGTTCGCTTCAACATCGAAACCAAGATCAATCCCACGCAGCCGGACGACACCGTCAGCGCCGAGGCGATGACGAATGCGCTGCTGAAAGTGATTCGCGACGCGGGCATGGCATCGCGCGTGACGATCCAGAGCTTCGACTGGCGCACGCTGCAGCTGGTGCAGAAGGTGGCACCTTCCATGACCACCGTGTACCTCACCTTCCAGAACGCCAACAACGACACGGTGAAGGATGGCTTGTGGACGGCAGGCTACAAGATCGCCGAGCACGGCAGCGTGCCCAAACTGGTGAAGGCCGCGGGTGGCACCGTCTGGTCGCCCAATGGCGGCGCCGTGACTGAAGCACTGGTGAAGGAAGCGCAAGGCCTGGGCCTGAAGGTCGTGGTCTGGACCATCAACAACCCTGCCGAGCTGGACCGCTTCATTGCCTGGGGCGTGAACGGCCTGATCACCGACTACCCCGACCGGCTGCGTGAAGTGATGGCGGCGCGCAAACTGCCGCTGCCCAAGCCGGTCAAGGCGCCCTGAAATCAGCCTAAGGCGTGCAGACGTACATGCGAATTGCGCAGACGGTTTGCAGCTTGGCGTGAAACGCCCGGGTCCCGTCGCGGCTGATGGCCTGCAGCAACAGCGTCGGGTCGGATCCCGGCACGCTGCCATAGCCCGTGCGGTCCAGGTAGCGCACACCGACTCCAGCGTACTGGCCTGCCTGGGCGCATGCACTCAGCGTCAGGCCCAGGTCAAACACATTCCTGCCGCCGGCACGCGGGGCCAGGGTGCCTGAGACCTGGCAGCCCGAATACGGATCGACCCCCGAAAGGCTGCCGCCGCTGTCGACACGTATGGCCACCGCGGCCTTGAGCGTGCCGGCGTAAGCGCCACTGCCGTGCCCATACAGCTCGGAAGCCGTCCACGAGCCGGCGGCTTCCCGCAAGTCGGCGGGCCGGCTGTAGTCGAACCCGGATGCTGCTGTCTGCAATGCGGCGGCGGGCCGGTACGGCGCCGTGGCCTGCCCGGGGAAGCCCAGCGTGATCGTCGGGGCCGGCACGCGTGCCGCCAGTTCCAGTTCGACCGTCTGGCGCCGCAAGCCGCCGCCCGCCAACTCGGCCAGCGGATTGCCGGCAAAGACCTGGGCCGGGGTCTTCAGGTCATTCGCCACGTCGTTCCTGGCGAAAGTAACACTGCCGACAGCGAGCGACAGGGGCTGACCGAATCCGTTCGCGGCCCAGACTTCGTTGCCCTCCAGCACCAGCACGCTGGCGGATGCCGGAATGACGTCAAGGCCGCCGGACCCTATGTCCACCCCAAGGTACAACCCCTGCGGGAGGGACGGTGGTGTGGGCGCCGGCGCGGGCGGCTCGCTGCCGCCTCCTCCGCAAGCCGGCAGGAGCGACGAAAAAGACAAGACCAGGCAATACAGGTAACGCATGGTCCAAAAATAGCATTGGCAGCGCTGCCCGAAATTCAGTTTTCAGCGTTGCCGGTGACGCGCGTCACGTGCGCATGGCGATGGTGGGCGTCGGGGTAGTGCGGGTGGCTGTGGACCAGCGCATCGTGCCGATGCAAATGGGCATGGCGTGTACCCGCAGGCACCGGCGGCTCATGGCGATGGTCGTGGTGTTCGTCGCCCGCGCCGTGCACGTGCGTGTGACTGTGCTCCTGCAGCACGTGCGCGTGACGATGCTCGTGCCGCTCCGTCAGGTGCAGCGCCACGCCGATGGCCATCAGGGCGCCGGCCACGAGCAACTGCACCGTCACGGCGTCGCCCAGCAGCACGATGGCCAGCAGCGCGCCGAAGAACGGTGCCACCGAAAAATACGCACCGGTACGCGCCGCGCCCAGCTGGCGCAGCGCGAGCACGAAGAGCGCCAGGCTGGCGCCGTAGCTGGCAAAGCCCAGCAAGGCGGCGCCCGCCACCACCGGCAGCGGCGGCCACGCGGCGCCCAGGGCCAGCGCCAGCAGCAGGTTGGTGGTGCCTGCCGCCAGGCCCTTGACCATGGCGATGTACGACGCGTCCGTGAGCGACACCTTGCGCGTGAGGTTGTTGTCCAGCGCCCAGGCCAGGCAGGCGCCGGCCACGCACAGCGCCGGCTGCCAGTGCACCAGTTCCAGCTTGCCGGGCCAGGCCAGCACCAGCCCGCCTGCAACGATGGCCAGCATGCCCAGCGCGATGCGCCGATCGAAGTTTTCGCGAAAGGCGAACCACGCCAGCAGCGCGGTTAAAACGCCCTCGGCGTTGAGCATCAGCGAAGCGGACGACGCTGCCATGCCCGACAGCCCGAACATCAGCAGCACGGGCCCCACCACACCGCCGGCCAGCACCGCGCCTGCCAGCCAGCGCCGCTCCCCACGCGGCAGTTGCACCGGCGGCGAATTTTTCAGGCGCCGCAGCAAGGCCAGCCCCAGGCCCGACCCCAGATACAGGAGCGCCGCCAGCAGCCACGGCCCGGTGTGGTCCAGCAGCAGCTTGGCCAGCGGCGTGCCTGCCCCGAACAGCACGGCCGCCGCCAGCGCGGCGCCCGCGCCGGAGCGCAAGAGGCCTGGGACGACAAAGGGTTTCATGTGCTCATGCTAGCGTGTGGGCATGTCCGGCCACCACCACCATCATGACCACGATGACTTTCACGGCCACGAGCCGCCCGCGGGCTACCGGCGCGCGCTGTGGATAGCGCTGGTGGTCAATGCGCTGATGTTCGGGGTGGAGGTTGCCGCCGGCGTGCGCGCCGACTCGGTCTCGTTGCTGGCCGACGCCATCGATTTCTTTGGCGACGCCGCCAACTACGGCCTGACGCTGGCCGTGCTCTCGCTGGGGGCCGCGTGGCGCTCGCGCACCGCCCTGCTCAAGGCCGTGACCATGCTGGCCTTCGGCTTTGCCGTGCTGGGCCGCACGGCCTGGGCCGTGCTCCATGGCGTGCCGCCCGAGGCCGTCACCATGGGCGCAGTAGGCACGCTGGCACTGGCCGCCAACCTGGGCGTGGCCTGGCTGCTGTATGCGTTCCGCGAAGGCGACGCCAACATGCGCTCGGTGTGGCTGTGCACCCGCAACGACGCCATTGGCAATATTGCCGTGATGCTGGCGGCGCTGGGGGTGTTGGGCACCGGCACCGCGTGGCCGGACCTCGCGGTGGCTTTGGTGATGGCGACCCTGGCGATCAGCGCCGGCGTATCGGTGTTGCGGCAGGCGATGGGCGAGCTGTCCGCCCGTCCCGCGCGGCATTAAGCCATGGGGCGCTGGCTGGCGTTCCCGTTGGTCCGCATCACGCTGTGGCTGGCGGCCTGGGCACTGGTGGGTTACCGGTTCGGGCCCGTCGCGCTGGTCGTGACCTCGCCGCTGATGGCGGCCGCGATCGCGCGGCCCCTGATGGCGCTGGCGGGGGCAGCGTGGGGCGGCGCCCGCGCGCACGTCTGGCTGCCGGTGCACGGGCAGCACTATGTATTCAAGGGAGTCACCATCCACGTGATCGAAGACGCGGACTGTTGCCGCTGGGTGTGCCTGGCCGATGTGCGCAAGGTGGTGGGCACCACGGCTGGCGAGGGGGCGCTGGCCGTGGCCTACCCGGGCCGGGTGCAGGCGATGGGCCAGCCGCCGCAGGCGCACCTGCGCGACGACGCGCTGGTAGCGCACCTGGCCAAGGAAAACGCGCCCGTGGCCCTGCGCTTTCGCACCTGGGTGGAGCGCACCATCGCCTTCCCGGCGCGCCGCATCCGGGAAGGCAAGGGAATCCGGGTCGATTAGCGGCCCAGGATGCGGCTGAACAGGATGCCGGCGGCGAAGGCGATGCCCACGGCCGTCAGGGGGTTGGCCTTGACCTGCGCGCGGCAGGTGTCGCCGTATTCCTGTTGCCAGCCGGTGACCTTTTCGCTGCCGGCCGAGACCGTCTGCTCAAGCTTGTCCACGGCCTCGTGGGCCTTCTGGGCGACACGGTGAACCGTGCCGCTGCTGCCGTTGAGCGCGGCCGTGGCCCCGCCGTTGCTGCTGGTGCTTACATTGCTCTGGCTGGTTTCGCTGTTCATGGCTGTGCTTCCTCTCAAGCGGTTCAAAGAAAATCGCCAGCGGCGCCGGCGAACAAACCACTGTAGGTAGTGCAGAGCTGTGGCGCTGTCGGCCAAAGCGCCGGTCTGCATGTAGGACGTGTCCTTCCCTTTGGCTCGCCAGGGCTCAGCACGCTTTCATGCGGGCGACGGCGGATAGCCGGCCCCGGCCAGCGCGCCGGCGAGCGCGGCGCGTTGCTGGCTGGACTCGACCTTCACGGTTTTGGCCACCAGATCGACATCCACGGTGGCGGCCGGGTCGATCGCCTTGATGGCCTTCGTGATGGCGCCGGCGCAGTGGCCGCAGCTCATGGCCGACACATTGAACTCAATCATTCCAACTCCTTTGAACGAAACCTGACTTTGAACCTTCCCACCATGGAAAGGTCAAGCCGGCACCTTGCTTCACCCTTCGTCCCGTAAGGGCTTCGCCGGCTTTCCATTGACCTTACCATGATGGAAAGGTTGACACTGACCCCATCAACCGGAAACACCATGAACGCAGCCGTAGCCCCCACCGCCGAATCGTTCCATCTCAGCGTGGAGGGCATGACCTGCGCCTCCTGCGTTTCGCGGGTGGAAAAGGCTCTTAAAAAAGTGCCCGGTGTCACCTCGGCCGAGGTGAATCTGGCCACCGAAATCGCCGAGGTGCTGGCAGGGCCCGGCAGCCTGGCGGCGCTGACTGCCGCGGTGGAGAAAGCCGGCTACCACGCCAGCGCCGTGCCGCAGGTGCCGGCGGCGCAAGCACCAACTGCCGCGCGCCTGCCAGGCTGGTGGCCCATCGCCGCATCGGCCGCCCTGTCGCTGCCCCTCATCCTGCCGATGCTGGGCTTGCTGTTCGGCGCGCAATGGATGCTGCCCGGCTGGCTGCAGCTGGCGCTCGCCACACCCGTGCAATTCTGGCTGGGCGCGCGTTTCTACCGCTCGGCATGGAAAGCCGTGAAGGCACGCGCAGGGAACATGGACCTGCTGGTCGCCCTGGGCACCTCGGCCGCCTACGGCCTGAGCGTGTACCAGCTATGGCGCCACGGCGATCACGGCATGGCCCACCTGTACTTCGAAGCTTCGGCCGTGGTCATCACGCTGGTGCTGCTGGGCAAGTGGCTTGAGACACGCGCCAAGCGCCAGACCACCGAGGCCATCCGCGCGCTGAATGCGCTGCGGCCTGAAACCGCGCGCGTGCGGCGGGATGGCCGCGACCTGGACCTGCCCGTGGGCCGGGTCGTCACGGGCGACATCATCGTCGTGCGCCCCGGCGAGCGCATTCCCGTCGATGGCGTGGTGAGCGAAGGCGCCAGCCAGGTCGATGAGTCGCTGATCACCGGGGAAAGCCTGCCCGTCGCCAAGCACGAAGGCGACCGGGTCACCGGCGGCGCCGTCAACGCCGAGGGGCTGCTGCTGGTGAGAACCACCGCCGTCGGCGCCGAATCCACGCTGGCGCGCATCGTGCGCATGGTGGAGTCGGCGCAGGCGAAGAAGGCGCCGATCCAGCGGCTGGTGGACAAGGTGAGCGAAGTGTTCGTGCCCGTCATCATCGCCATCGCCTTGCTCACGCTGGTGGGCTGGGGCCTGGCCAATGGCGACTGGGAGAACGCCATCCTGAATGCTGTGGCCGTGCTGGTGATCGCCTGCCCCTGCGCGCTGGGCCTGGCCACGCCCACGGCCATCATGGCCGGCACCGGCGTGGCCGCGCGGCACGGCATCCTGATCAAGGACGCCGAAGCGCTCGAAGTCGCGCACGGCGTGAAGGTGGTGGCGTTCGACAAGACCGGCACGCTGACCGAGGGCAAGCCCGAGCTGGTGGTTGCCGACGCGGTGGATGGCAGCCGTGCGGGCCTGCTGGCCGCCGCCGGCGCGATCCAGGCGGGCAGCGAACATTCGCTGGGGCGCGCGGTGGTGGAGGCAGCCCGCCGTGAAGGCGTGCAGCTGCTGTCCGCAAGCAAGGTGCGGGCGGTCCCGGGCCGGGGCATGTCCGCCATGGTGGGCGGACGGGAGTTGCGCCTGGGCAGCACCCGCTACATGGACGAGCTGCAAGTGGGCCTGAGCCCGCTCTCGGGCCGAGCGGCGCAGCTGCAAGGTGAAGGACGCACGGTTTCCTGGGTGGCCGACGTCACCGGCCAGCCTGCCCTGCTGGGCTTGCTGGCCTTCGGCGACACGCTCAAGCCCACCGCCGCCGCCGCCGTGGCGAAACTCCGCGAACACGGCGTGCGATCGGTCCTGGTCACCGGCGACAACCGCGGCAGCGCGCAGGCTGTGGCGGCGCAGCTGGGCATCACCGACATCCGCGCCGAGGTGCTGCCCGGGGACAAGGCCCGCATCATCGCCGAATTGAAGGCCAACGGGGATGCCGTGGCCATGGTGGGCGACGGCATCAATGACGCGCCCGCGCTCGCCGCCGCCGACGTCGGCATGGCGATGGCGACCGGCACCGACGTGGCCATGCACGCCGCCGGCATCACGCTGATGCGCGGCAACCCCGCGCTGGTGGCCGATGCGATCGACATCTCCCGGCGAACCTATTCCAAGATCAGGCAGAACCTGTTCTGGGCCTTCATCTACAACCTGGTCGGTGTGCCGCTGGCGGCGTTCGGGCTGCTCAACCCGGTGATAGCCGGTGCGGCCATGGCGTTCAGCAGCGTCAGCGTGGTGGCCAACGCGCTGTTGCTGCGGCGCTGGAAAGGAATCGCGAAATGAACATCGGTGAAGCGGCCCGCCAGTCGGGCGTATCGGCCAAGATGGTGCGGCACTACGAGTCGCTGGGCCTGCTGCCGCGGGTGGCCCGCACTGACGCCGGCTACCGTCAGTACAGCGACAAGGAAGTACACACCCTGCGCTTCATCAAGCGTTCGCGTGACCTGGGCTTTTCCATGCTCGAGATCGCCGAACTGCTCAAGCTATGGCAAAACCGGCGCCGCTCCAGTGCGCAGGTCAAGCGCATCGCGCTGGACCATGTGGCCGACCTGGAGACGCGCATCGCCGAGATGGAAGCGATGAAGCGCACCTTGGCCCACCTGGCGCATTGCTGCCATGGCGACCAGCGGCCCGAATGCCCGATCCTGGACCAGCTGGCCGGCTAGCCGGCAGCCGGAACTTTTCCCGCTGTCCCGGTATCATTCACACGTGCGCCACCTCATCCTCGTCCTCATGATCGCCCTGCTGCCCGTGCGTGGCTGGGTGGGCGAGGCAATGGCCGGCCAGATGCTGGCGCAGCAGCTCTCTGCTATTAAAACGATAGCTGCCCACGCACAGCCAGAGCGCTCCGCAGGCCATTTCTCCCCTGAAGATTCGATGAAAAGCATGGCCGACTGCCCCGGCCATTCACAGCCCGCCCAGGGCACCTGCAGCGGCTGCCAGATGTGTTCGCTGCTGGCGCTGGACGCAGCCGTTCCCACCGTGCTGCCCGTCGCGCCGGCGCATCCCCTGCCCGTTGCGCTGCCTGCCGCCTTTGCCAGCGCCGAACCGGCGCCCGGCTTCAAGCCACCCATTTCCTGAGCCTCATGCCCGAGGTGCGTCCGCGTGAAGCGGGCGTTGTGTCGTGGCCGCGCCTGTGCGGCCTCTCAGGAGATTTCAATGAAGAGATTTGTATTGGGCCTGGCGCTGCTGGCGGCCGGCCACGCCTGGGCCGGGGCCGAATGGGTGCGGGCCACCGTGACCAAGGTTGATGCGCCGCGCAGCCGCGTGACGCTGAAACACGAGCGGATCAAAAGCATCCGCATGGCCGCGATGACCATGCCGTTCAAGGTGAAGGATGGCGCCGCGCTGCAGGGCCTGAAAGCCGGGGACAAGGTACGCTTCACCGTGGCCCTGATCGACGACGAACCGGTGGTCACCGCCATCGAGGCCGCGAAATGAGGCGCGGGTTTGCTAAGCTCGCGGCCGCCTTGCTGCTGGCCGCCTGCGTGCCGCTGGCGCAGGCCGGGCCCATGGGCTTCAAGGACAGCGTGATGGCCATGGGCGACTTCGGGCCCAACTGGCGGGAGGGCTGGGCCAACTACGCCTTCACGCCGCGCGACGCCGTGGGCGCCGGTGGTGTGTGGATGCGGTCGGACGACAAGCGCATCACCCGCGAGTTCGCCGAAGTCAACTACACACGGCTGGTCAAGCGCTGGAACGCCGAGCATTCGCAGGGCAACCTGTGGTTCGTACTGGGCGCGGGCCCGCTGCGCGGTACCGGGCTGGACGGCACGCGGACCATGCTGGCGCCCGGTATCTCGGCGGACTGGGAAACCACGCGGCTGTACTTCTCGGCCGCCGCGCGGCTGTACCGGGCCAGCGGCGTCAACCACGACTACGCCTCGCTGCGCGCCGGCTTCTCGTTTTACGAGGTGGACTACGACGAGGTGCAGCCCTGGTTCATCCTGGAGGCGCGGCGCATGCGCGGCCTTTCGGACCGCACCGAGATCACGCCCATGCTGCGCGTGGTACAGAACCGCTATTTCGTTGAAGCCGGCGTCAACAACAGCCGCCAGGCGCGCCTGAACTTCATGTACATTTTTTGAAGGATCCCATCATGAAAAAGACATTCATTTCGCTGGCCTTGCTGGCTACCCTGCTGCCCGCCGTGGCGGCCGAATCGGTCAAGGCCACCGTCAATGGCATGGTCTGCGCGTTCTGCGCGCAGGGCATTGAAAAGCGCCTGTCCAAACTGCCGGCCACCAAGGCGGTGTTCGTCGACCTGAAACAGAAGGTGGTAGCCGTGGAAGCGAAAGACGGCCAGAAGCTGGATGGCAAGGTCATCACCGCCGAAATCACCGACGCGGGCTATGACGTGGTCAAGCTGGAGACGGTGGGCAAGAGCGTGGCCGACATCAAGGCCGAGACGCGGGGCAAAAAGTGAGCGCGGACGGCGTCACCGAATCGCGCGCCGGGTTCTGGGCTTCGCTGGCCACCCTGTTCGCCAGCTCGGGCACGCTGCTGTGCTGTGCGCTGCCGGCGGCACTGGTGGCCATCGGCGCGGGCGCGGCGTTGTCGTCGCTGGTGTCGGCCGTGCCGCAGCTGGTCTGGGTCAGCGAGCACAAGGAAGCGGTGTTCGTCTTCGCCGGCGTGATGCTGGCGGCCAGCGGCGCGCTGCAATGGTTCAACCGCAATGCGCCCTGCCCCACCGACCCGCGCCTGCGCGACGCCTGCCTGCGCACCCGTAAAACGTCGCTGGTTGTGTACGGGCTGAGCGTGGCCATCTACCTGGTGGGCGGCTGGTTCGCGTTTGCCGCTGCCTGACGCAGGCAGGCTACTCGTTGCCTTGCACCGACACCAGGCCGCGCCCCGGGCTGTAGATGTAATGCATGTCGGTGCCGCGCTGGCGGCCGCCATCCACCAGCCAATGGAACTTCAGCGAGTGCGGCACGCCGCCCCAGCTGAAGTCGATCTCCTCGATGCGCACTTCCAGGCGCCGGTGCAGCCGGCCCTGGTTGCACAAGACGTCAAACGCGCGAACCTCGCCCTGCTTCCACAGGCCCAGCGGAAACTTCACCTCGTCGATGCAGTCGCGGCCGTAGCGTGAATCAAAGACGCGGCCCAGGCCGTCGCCCCGGGAAGTCAGCGTGAACAGCTGGCGCTTTGCGCCGTTGCCGCGCTCATAGACCTGCAGCGTTTCGCCGGTGCCGGGGCGCGTCCATTCCAGGGGCCCGGCGACGTGCTTTTCGCCGCGGTTTCCAAAGGCCAGCGCGGCGGGAGCCATCTTCAGGATGCGCTGGCCGTCCCAGGGCGCGCCGGTCCACAGTTCCACCGGGATGAAGCGGGTCTGGCTGGCGGCATCGAAGGCGCCGTCCCAGGGCGTGGCGGCGCCCGCAACCGCCGCAAAGGCCGCGCCGCACAACGCCGTCAGGGATCTGTGCCGCCACATCGTGCTGCGATGATAATGAAACGCCCATGAACGCAACCGACTCCATCACCGACGTCGCCGGCCTCGAGGTCGGCCATTTCACCGAGACGCGCCGGCCCACCGGCTGCACCGTCGTCATCGCCCGCGAGGGCGCGGTGGCCGGCGTGGACGTGCGGGGCGCGGCGCCCGGCACACGCGAAACCGACCTGCTATCGCCCACCAACCTGGTGGAGAAAGTGCACGCCGTCCTGCTGGCCGGCGGCAGCGCCTGGGGGCTGGATGCCGCCACCGGCGTGATGCGCTGGCTGGAAGAACAAGGCGTGGGTATGACGGTGGGCCCTGCCCGCCTGCCGCTGGTTTCCGGCGCGGTGCTGTTCGACCTGCTGGTGGGTGATTCATCCATCCGCCCGGACGCACAGGCGGGCTACCAGGCCTGCACGCAGGCGTCGCGCAGCGCGCCGGCGCAGGGCTGCGTGGGCGCCGGCACCGGCGCGGCCGTGGGCAAGATCTTCGGCATTGATCGCGCCATGAAGGGCGGCATCGGCAGCGCTTCAGTCACCGTCGATGGCGTGACGGTCGCCGCGCTCATCGCCTGCAACGCGCTGGGCGACATCGTCGATCCTGATACAGGGCAACTGATCGCCGGCGCCCGCACGCCCGACGGAAAGGCGCTGTTCGACACCCGCCGTTCGCTGCTGGCCGGCGTGCCGCCCAAGCAATTGATAGCCGGCACCAACACCACCATCGGCGTGATCGCCACCGACGCGGTGATCACCAAGGTCCAGGCCACGCGCCTCGCGCAAGTCAGCCACGACGGGCTGGCCCGCAGCATCAACCCGGTGCACACAATGTCCGACGGCGACACGCTGTTCGCGCTGGGCACCGGCGCGGCAGGCAAGTCGCTGGGCATGACGCTGCTGGGCACGATGGCGGCCGAAGTGACGGCCCGGGCCGTGCTGCGCGCGGTGCGCGCCGCGCAAGGCCTGAGGGTGGGCGCGCTGCACCTGCCGGCCGCGGGCGACCTTTAGGCATGCACACGCCCCCCATGCCCAAGGCCATCCGGTACACCTTGCTGTCGATCCGCGACCTGCTGGTCTCGGCCGGCCCCTTCGCCTTGCTGGCGGTGGGCCTGCTGGTGCTGGCCTACCTGTGGCTGGACCCCACACCGCCCAAGCGCGTGACCCTGGCCACCGGCCCGGCGCAAAGCGCCTATGACGAATTCGGCAAGCGCTACCAGAAGGCGCTGAAGGCCAACGGCATCGAGGTGGTGCTGGTGCCCAGCGAAGGCTCTTCATCCAACCTGCAGCTGCTGCGGGATGGCAAGGCGGATCTCGGATTCGTCCAGGGCGGCAGCAGCGACAGCGCGGCGAACGAGGAAAGCGGCATCGAATCGCTCGGCAGCCTGTTCGTGGAACCGGTTTGGCTGTTCTATCGCGGGGACGCGGCGAAGAAAGTCACAGCCACCGCGACACTGACCACCCTGGCCCAGTTGCAGGGCCTGCGCCTGAACGTGGGCACTGCCGGCAGCGGCGTGCCCAGCCTGATGGACAAGCTGTTCGAGGCCAACAACGTCGATACGAAGGCCCTGAAGCTGTCGCGCCTGGAGCAGACGCCCGCCACCGTGGCTTTCCTGGGCGGCGAGATCGACGCGCTGGTGTTCGCCTCGGCCCCCGAGTCGCTGATGGTGCAAATGCTGCTGCAGACGCCGGGCGTGAAGCTGATGGATTTCGCGCAGAGCGAGGCTTATTCGCGCCGCTTCCCGTTCCTCACGCCTGTCGTGCTGCCGCGCGGCGTGGTCGATCTGGCCCGCGACCTGCCGCCGGCCGACGTGCGGCTGGTGGCCACCACCACCGCGCTGCTCACCCGCAACACCACGCACCCCGCGCTGCTGCAGCTGTTCGCGCAGGCGGCGCGCGATTTCCACGGCCCTGCGGGCTGGTTCAACCGCGCCGGCGCCTTCCCCACCACCGAACACAGCGAATACCCGATCTCGCGCGAGGCCGAGCGCACCATCAAGGGCGGCGCGCCTTTCCTGCAGCGCTACCTGCCCTTCTGGCTGGCCAACCTGGTCGAGCGCATGTGGCTGGCGCTGGGCATCATCATCGCCATCCTGCTGCCGCTGTCGCGCGTCGTGCCGCCGCTGTATGCCTTCCGCATCCGCTCGCGCGTATTCCGCTGGTACGGCCAACTGCGCGAGATCGAAGACCGCATGCAGGCCGAACCCGGCGCCGCCACCGAACTCACACGCGAACTGGACGTGATGGAAGAACGCGTCGGCAAGGTCAGCGTGCCGCTGTCGTACGCCGACGAGCTCTACGCCCTGCGGAACAACATCACGCTGGTGCGCAGGAAGCTGGGAGGAGCGGGCTAGTTTCCCTCTGTGCGCAGACCTCGCGTCGCGGCAGGCGGTACCCGGCAGGGCCTCACACTTCGGCGGTCCCCGCTTCGCGGTGACTTCGCCGGGATTTCCGGACTGGGACCGGCGTCGCGAAACTCACTGCGGGCCCTGAGGCCCCTCCGTTCAAACACCGCGACGAGCCAGTTCACGAAGCGCGCAAGCGCGCCCGGCCCCCGACCGGAAATCCCGGCCGCCGCAGAGATCGGCCCTGCCGGATACCTCCTGCCGCGCCAGCCAGCGTGGTTTGCTTTCCGGGGAACACCAACAACATTTCTGCAAAGGCGGGGCCGGGCAGGCCGCGGCGCATCATTTCGCGGGGCGCCTGGGTTTGTCCGTTGTTGCGGCCGCGCGCAGCGCTTCGTGATCTGACTCGTCGCGGCTGTCTGAGCGAAGGGGCCTTCAGGCCCGCAG
>JACPOK010000001.1 GCA_016191525.1 Burkholderiales bacterium
GAGTTCGCAGGTGATCAGCCGGCCCTGGCGGTCGCGCGTGTTGCCGTCGGGATGGCCCGCCGGGCTGCGCAGGGTGGCGACCGCCCCGGTGATCTCGTCCCAGCGCAGCAGCGCGTCGTTGGGAATGTCGGAGAACAAGAGGTAGCGCCCGTCGCCGTAGTAGGCCGGACCCTCGGTGAAGCGAAAGCCGGTGGCGATGCGCTCGATGGCGGCCATCGGCACGACCAGATGGCGGAAACGCGGGTCGAGCACGATTATATCGGGATCGGGATAGCGGATCGGCGCCGAGGATTCCCAGCGCGATGGATTGGAGCTCACGTCTGTTTCCCCCTCATTCCAAAGCCGCAATGCGGATTGCGGACGCCGACGTCCGCTCGTCACCGTCGTATTGTACTGTCCACGGGTCAAGCAAAGGGGAAACGCCATGCCGATGCCGGCTGAGACCGACACCACCAGTCCCAAGTACCTTCGCGACAAGTACGCCATCGTCGGCGTGGGCGAGACGACTTATACGCGCGGCTCAGGGATAACAACGAGGGCGCTCGGCACCTGGGCGGTGCGCAACGCCATCGAGGATGCCGGGCTGAAGGCTTCCGACATCGACGGCATGCTCAGCTACCAGTCGGGCGATTCGACCTTCTCGACCTTCATCGCCGGCGACCTCGGGCTCAGGCTCAACTTCTACATGGACGTGTTCGGCGGCGGCTCCTCGACCGAGGCGCTGATCGGCATGGCGATCGGCCTGATGGAAGCCGGCATGTGCAAGGCGGTGGTGATCTTCCGCGCCATGAACGGGTTCAGCCAGGTGCGCATCGGCGGCACCGGCGCGCGCGCCGCGGCGCCGGTGTCGGGCGATGCCCTGCACATGCGCGCCTACGGCGGGCAGAGCGCCGGCCAGATGTTCGAGCCGCCCTTCATGCGCCACATGTACGACTACGGCACGCGGCCCGAGCAGGTCGCCACGGTCAAGGCGATCCACAGCGAGCATGCCTCGAACAACCCGAAGGCCTTCTACAAGAAGCGCTTCAC
>JACPOK010000019.1 GCA_016191525.1 Burkholderiales bacterium
GTATCGGTTGTCACGCCAGTGGCATTGCCGAGTAGCTAAGTGTGGAAGAGATAACCGCTGAAAGCATCTAAGCGGGAAACTCGTTTCAAGATGAGATCTGCCGGGGCCTTGAGCCCCCTGAAGAGTCGTTCAAGACCAGGACGTTGATAGGTCAGGTGTGGAAGCGCAGTAATGCGTTAAGCTAACTGATACTAATTGCTCGTGCGGCTTGACCCTATAACTTTGATCAGCCGATCAAGGTTGTTATGCCAAGTGACGCAATTCAAAAATACTCGAAGCTGATTCCAAACTCTATGAATTCGTTGTCTTGATCCAATCAAGACAACAAAAAAGTTATGCCTGATGACCATAGCGAGTTGGTACCACTCCTTCCCATCCCGAACAGGACAGTGAAACGACTCAGCGCCGATGATAGTGCGGGTTCCCGTGTGAAAGTAGGACATCGTCAGGCTCTTACAGCCTCAAAAGCCCCAGCAGAAATGCTGGGGCTTTTGTCTTTTCCGAACCGTTTTCTTAAAAGCGAAATCAGCGGTTAAAGAGGATGTCGCCGTCGCGGCCGGCGGCGCCAGAGCGCACCAGGTCGTCTGCCAGCTGCAGAACCCAGGGCTCGAAGCCGGCGCTGCCAAACCAGCGCGCGTGAACCACCGCGAAATACGGCGTGGCATTGGCCCACTGAATCAGCTGGCGCATGCCCAGCTGCTGAAGCTCAAGCAGTTTAAATTTCACCAGCACTTTGGCCGCATGGCCGGCGTGCTTGCGCGGGCTGGCAATGAAACCATCCAGCCGCCGGCGGGCCGCGGCCAGCGATTCGGTCACATGGGTGAACACATTGCCGTGGCCCGGGATGACGATTCGCGGGCGCAGCGACTCGATCAGATCCAGTGTCGCCCCGACTTCATCGAACGCCTGCTCGCCTTCCAGTTCTGGAAACACCACGCCAAAACCGTTCTCCCACATCGCGTCCGCGGAAACCAGCGTTCTGGACGAGGGCTCGAACAGGATCACCGAGTGCGGATCGTGCCCCGGCGCGGCATGCACCTCCCAGACCAAATCGCCGAGCGCGATTTCACTGCCCGGCAACAGCAGTCCATCCAGCCGGAACGGCGGGCATTGCTGGCCAGTGGGCGTGTAAGTGAGCGCCACCGGGTCCCAGTTGCGGACATATTCCGCCTGGCCCGGCGGGATCAGTGTGCGAAGTTCGGGATAGTGCGCCTGCAATGCCGCGTTGCCGCCGCAGTGGTCGCTGTGCAAATGGGTGTTCAGCAGCAATTCCAGCGGCCGTTCACCCAGTGCCTGTTGCAACAGGGCGACGGTCTGCTGAGAATGTGTCGCATAACCGGTGTCGATCAGCGCCGCCGGACCTTTGCCCGTACAAAGAATATTGTTGGCCGACAGCCAGCCGCGTTCGAAAACGCGGACCCCGGCCGGCAGCTGGATGTTCACTTGCCCGAACGCAGTTCCCGCCGCAGGATCTTGCCGACGTTGGTCTTGGGAAGGTCGTCGCGGAACTCGATGTATTTCGGCACCTTGTAGCCGGTCAGGTTCTGGCGACAGTATTTGGCGACGTCGTCTTCGGTCAGGGTGGGGTCGTTCTTCACGACAAATACCTTGATGGCCTCGCCCTGCTTCTCGTCCGCGATGCCGATGGCCGCGCATTCCACCACGCCAGGACACAGCGATATCACGTTTTCCAATTCATTCGGAAAGACGTTGAAGCCGCTCACCAGGATCATGTCCTTCTTGCGGTCCACGATCTTTGTGTAGCCACGCTCGTCCATGATCCCGATGTCGCCGGTGCGCATGAACCCGTCAGCGGTGAACGCCTTGGCGTTCTCTTCGGGTTGGTTGTAGTAGCCCACCATGACGTTCGGGCCCCTGATGCAGATCTCGCCCGACGCTCCCTGCTCGAGCGAATTGCCGTCGTCGTCCTTGATCGCCACGTCGATGCCCGGCAGCGGCAGGCCGATCGTTCCCGAGAATTCCTTGCTCAGCACCGGGTTGTTGGTGCCGATGGCGCAGGTCTCGCTCATGCCCCAGCCTTCCACCATCGGGCAGCCGGTGGCTTCCTGCCAGTGCCTGGCGGTTCCCTCCGAAGCCGCCATGCCGCCGGCCTGCGACACGCAAAGTTGCGAGAAGTCGATGCTCTTGAATTGCGGGTGCTGCAGCAGCGCGTTGAACAGAGTGTTCACCGCCGGCATCATGTGGAAGGGGCGCTTTTTCAGCACGTCAATGAACTTGCCGAAATCCCTGGGGTTGGGAATCAATGTCAGGTGCGAGCCCCAGCGTATGGCCAGCAGGGACAGCGTCAGCGCGAAAATGTGATACAGCGGCAGCGCCGCGATGCTGTTGGTCTTGCTCACGTCGCCGATGCGTTTCAGCGCAGGTGTGAACCAGGCCTCGGCCTGGAGGATGGCCGCCACGATGTTGCGGTGGGTCAGCACCGCGCCCTTGGAAAGGCCGGTGGTGCCGCCCGTGTACTGAAGGAACGCTACTGAATCCAGCGTCTGCACCGCGGGCTTGAGCGACATCGACGTGCCATCCGCCACCGCGCGATTGAACGGGGTCACCTTGCGGCCGCTGGTCAACGGAATCCTGTAGGCAGGAACCATCTTGGCCAGGTGGCGCACCGCGAACGTGATCCAGGTGCCAAACACAAAACCCAGCAGGTCACCCATCGAGGCCATGACCACATGCTGGATGCTGGTGCGGTCGATCACTTCTTCCAGCGTGTGGGCGAAGTTCTCCAGGATCACGATGGCGGTGGCGCCCGAGTCCTTGAGCTGGTGCTCCAGCTCGCGTGCCGTGTACAGCGGGTTCACGTTCACGCAGGTGTAGCCCGCGCGAAGGATGGCGGCCATCGTCACCGCGAACTGGGGAATATTCGGCAGCATGATCGCCACCCGCGCGCCGGGCTCCAGTCCCTGCGCCTGCAGCCACGCGCCCAGCGAGGCGGACAGGTCATCCAGCTGGCCATAGCTCATCCACTTTTCCATGCAGACCGAGAACGGCTTGGCGGCGTTCTTGCGGAACGATTCTTCCAGCAAGTGGGTCAGCGACCGGTATTGCTCCGGGTGAATCTCATGGGGCACGCCCTCGGGATAGCTCTTGAGCCAGTACTTTTCCATTCCAGGTCTCCTTCGGCTGCGATTGTCAAAGGATGGGCGGCGGATAGTTAGGGGGCTTGTCCTAAGGTGCCGGCCAGTTCCGTCCCGCAGGCGACAAGATCGGCGTCAAACAGCGATTGCAGCAGCGCCGACTCGCGCGCGCTGATGGTGCCCAGGAACTGCGCCGCACCCTGCCGGCCACCCGCCATGGCCGCGAACGTGTCGAACCCCGTTTCCAGGAAACGCTGCAGCGAACCCAGGCCGGCAGCCGAGGCAGGCCCGCGCATCATGCGCAGCATCATGCGCAGGCCCGGCGTCCGGGTCAGCCGCGCCATCTGCTCGCCGATCTCCAGCACCACCTTCAGCTGGCCCTCGCGCTCGGCGCGCCGTCCTGTGGCGCGCCAGGCCGCGACATACCGGCCGGCTGGCGACTGGGCCGGATCGACGGCCAGCCAGGCCATGCCCATCGCGTGATCCAGTTCTTCAGTCATCGCGTGCAACTCCGCCAGGGCCACGGCGGTTTGCACCACCTGCGCCGGAAAAAACCGCTCGATCGCGCCGGCGATGCGCGCGAACTGCGCATTGCGCTGGGCGTAGTCCTTGTCGCTGTACAGCTCATCCAGGAAGAACCGGGCTGCCGCGGCGTAAGGCCCGCCCCGCATCAGGTCCGCATAAGTGCCGGAGAAACGCTTCGCCTGCAGCCGCTTGACCTGCACCACCGCCTCGCTCAGCGCGGGTTCGCGATCGCCCGCATGCCGCAGCAGCGAAACCCGGGCGACGGCATTGCGAATTTTTTGAGCGGCTTCCATGCAAACCACTAGTCTATCTAGGCGGCGCGCTCTACGTCGCGCGCCGTGCTGCATGCGATAGTCAGCCGATGCAAAGAAGAAGCTTGCTGAAGCTGGGTGCAGTGTCGGCCGCGGTGCTGGCCATCGCCGGCGGCGGCCTGGCGTTGATGCAGCCGGGACTTGACGCCGGACGGCTCGCGCCAGCATCGCGCGAAGTATTCTCCGCGGTGGGCCGCGCCATCCTGGAAGGCACGTTGCCCGCTGATGATGGCGCGCGCCAGATCGCACTCAACGGCCTGCTGGAGCGCATCGATACCCTGGTGGCCGGCTTGCCGGCGCATGCGCAGGGCGAGTTGTCGCAGTTGCTCGCGCTGCTTGCCAGCGGCGCCGGCCGCCGCACCATGGCGGGCCTCGCGCCCGAGTGGTCTGCGGCTGCGACGCCTGAAGTCCAGCAGGCCCTCCAGGGCATGCGTGTTTCAGGCCTGGCGTTGCGCCGGCAGGCCTACCAGGCGTTGCACGACATCGTAGTCGGCGCGTACTTTGCCGATGCCTCCACCTGGGCGCAGCTCGGTTATCCCGGCCCCACAAAAATATGAGCAGCGTGCAAGACCCCATCCGCGAGGGCCTGGCGCGCGGCTGGAAAGTACTGGGCGGCCCGCACGGCCCCTTGCCCGCCACGCTGAGCTGCGATGTCGCCATCGTTGGCTCCGGCGCCGGCGCCGGCATCACCGCTGAAATCCTCACTCGCGCGGGGCTCAAGGTTGTGATCATCGAAGAGGGCCCATTGCGCAGCAGCACAGACTTCAACCAGCAGGAAGCGGTGGCCTATCCCTCGCTCTACCAGGAGAGCGCCGCGCGCAAAACGCAGGACAAGGCGATCAACATCCTGCAGGGCCGCTGCGTGGGCGGGTCCACCACCGTCAACTGGACCAGCTCGTTCCGTACGCCTCCCGCCACGCTGGACTACTGGCGTGACCATTTCAGCCTGCAGGGTTTCGGCAACGACGAACTCGCGCCATTTTTCGCGCAGGCCGAGCGGCGCCTGAACATAGGCCCCTGGCTCACGCCGCCGAACGAAAACAACGACCTGCTGCGCCGGGGCGCGGCCAGGCTGGGCATTCCGGCCGCGGCCATCGCGCGCAACGTCAAGGGCTGCTGGAACCTGGGCTCCTGCGGCATGGGCTGCCCCACCAACGCCAAGCAGTCGATGCTGGTGACCACCATTCCCGCGGCGCTGGACAAGGGCGCCATCCTGTTGGTGGAGACCCGAGCCGACAGGTTCGAGCTGTCCGGGGGCAAGGTAATTTCACTCCTTTGTTCAGAGGTAAAACAGGCTGCAGAGCGCTCTGTGCCTGCGTATGCAGCTATAAAAATAGTAGCAAAGCACTTTGTGCTGGCTGCGGGCGCCATCAATTCACCCGCCGTGCTGCTGCGCTCGCAGGCGCCCGATCCGCACGGCCGTCTGGGCGCGCGCACTTTCCTGCACCCGGTGGTGATGTCGGCCGCGCAGATGGAGCAGAAGGTCGAAGGCTGGCAGGGCGCACCGCAAACGATCTACAGCGACCACTTCCTTGAGACCCAGCCCATCGACGGGCCCATCGGCTTCAAGCTGGAAGCGCCGCCGCTGCACCCCGTGATCTTCGCCTCCAGTGTGTCCGGCTACGGCCAGGAACAGGCGGGCCTGCTCAAGAAATTCCCGCAGACCCACGTGCTGCTGGCCTTGCTGCGCGACGGCTTCCATGAGGAATCAGCCGGCGGCCAGGTGGGCTTGCGCAGCGATGGCTCCGCCACGCTGGACTACCCGCTCACCGGCTTTGTCATGGAAGGGGCGCGCCGCGCGCTGCTCGCCATGGCCGAGATCCAGTTCGCCGCCGGCGCGCAGCAGGTGCTGCCGGTCCATGAGATGGCTAGCCCGTACCCCACCTGGGCGCGGGCGCGCGACGCCTTGCATTCGCTGCCGATGAAGCCGCTGCTCACCAAGGTGGTCAGCGCCCACGTGATGGGAGGCTGCGGCCTGGCCGGCAGCGAAAAGCAGGGCGTGACGCGCCCTGACGGCGTGCACTGGCAGATCGAGAACCTGTCCATCCACGACGGCTCGCTCTTTCCCACCAGCATCGGGGCCAACCCCCAGCTGTCGGTCTATGGCATCAGCAACCGCCTCGCCCAGGGGCTGGCGCACCGGCTGGCGGGGCGCGACGTGGCGCTGGCCTGATGCGAGAGGCCTCGTCACTGGCGCGCCTGCAGCAGGTCACCACGCTGGGGCTGCTGGCATGCGCCTCGGCCTGGCTGCTGTTCCACTGGAGCGCGTCGCCGCTGCGGGCCAGCGCCGGGTTCCTGCTTATTGTGCTGGGCTACAGCATCTTCCTGGGCCTGGAATTCATCGCGTTGCGCTTCGCCGGCCGCAGCGACCCGGCGCCGCGCCCGCGCTGGGGCGAACTCGCCCGTGCCTGGGCGGGCGAAACGCTGATGGCGCCGCGCGTGTTCTGCTGGCGCCAGCCTTTCCGCTGGAATGAAGTGCCCGACAACCTCGACCCCGCGGCCGGACTCCAGGGGCGGCGGGGCGTCGTGCTGGTCCACGGCTTCGTCTGCAACCGCGGGTTCTGGACGCCGTGGCTGCAGCGCCTGCAGGCGCAGAAACGCGCTTTCGTCGCAGTCAACCTGGAGCCGGTGTTCGGCTCCATCGACGACTATGTGCCGCTGATCGAGCGCGCCGTGCGGCAGGTCACCGCAGCCACCGGCATGCCACCCGTGCTGGTGTGCCACAGCATGGGCGGGCTGGCCGCCCGCGGCTGGCTGCGCTCCATGCAGGCGGATGCGCGGGTGCGCCACGTCATCACCATAGGCACACCCCACCGGGGCACCTGGCTGGGCCGCTTCAGCCACTTCAGCAACGGCCGGCAGATGCACCTGGGCAGCGACTGGCTGGGTGAGCTGGGGCGCTACGCCTCCCCTGAGCGCCACGCCGGCTTCACCTGCTGGTATTCCAACTGCGACAACATCGTCTTCCCCGCCTCCACGGCCACGCTGCCGGGCGCGGACAACCGGCTGGTGTTGGGAGTGGCCCACGTCGACCTCGCCTTCCAGCCACTGGTGATGGACGAGTCGCTCGCGCTCGTCGCGCGCCTGTAAGATAGGCTTGCAGAAGGCGGGCCCGTCGCGCCCGCCGCGCCAAAACCAAGGACTGACAACATGGCCCTGATCGTCGTCATGGAAGACGATGCCGGCACGCGGATGCTCGTGGCTTCCGTGCTCAAGAAAGACGGGCATGAAGTACTCACGGCCGAAAACGGCGTGCAGGGCATGGAACTGCTCGCCCAGCGCCGCCCCGACCTGATCATCAGCGACGTGCAGATGCCGGGCATGAACGGCTTCCAGATGCTGGCGGCCGTGCGCAAGGACCCCGCCACCACGGGCATTCCGGTCATCTTGCTCACCTCGTTGCAGGAGCGCGGCCACATGCGCATAGGCATGACGACCGGCGCCGACGACTACATCACCAAGCCGTTCCGCCCTGCCGAACTGCGCGAGGCGGCTTCCGCCCAGCTGAACCGGCGCGCCGTGCAGGCCACGCTGCAGGGCATGGCGGTGGACGCGGCCGTGCAGGCGGCGCTGGACCAGCAGAAAGACCAGCTGTCCAAGCTGTACGAGCAGCGGCTGGCCACGGAACTCAGCGAACGCTGGCCCGCCGCGGGCGACGGCAGCGAAAGCGATGAACTGCTGGCCAACGCCACCGTGCTGTTCGTGGACATCCCCAACTACGCGACCGTGGCCGAGCGACTGGATTCGCAGGAGCTGACCGAGCTGGTGAAGAAGTTCTACGGCAACGCCAACGACACCATCCATCTGTTCGGCGCGCGCAACATCCGCTTCGTGGGCGAAGGGCTGCTGGCGATTTTCGCGGCCACCACCGACACCCACACCGTGAACCACAGCCTGCGGGCCGCGCGGGCCGCGCTCGGGCTGGTCGAATCGGGTCACGGCATCAACCAGTACCTGGCGACGCTATACGCCGGGCGCAACCTGCCGCGCTTCGAAGTGACGGTGGCGTTGCACACCGGTGCCGTCACGCTGACGGTGCTGCAGGACCCGCTGCACGGCGGCACGGCGCAGACGCTGCCCGTGGGCGACGCCGTGAGCGCCACCATGCTGCTGCAAAAACAGGGGCGCACGCTGGGCTGGCCCATCATCTCCAGCGTGGCCACGCTGCGCGCCGTTACCGGCGCCGTCAAGACCGGGCGCCGCGCCATGGTGGACCTGCCGGGCCGCACGCAGCCGGTCGATGCGATCGAAGTGACAGGCCTGGCCCTGTGAAGCCCGCCGTGCCATGAGGATGTTCTCGCTGCGGCGCATCCTGGCCGTGAGCTTGGTGCTGCTGGCGGCAGTGCCGGCGCTGCTGGTCGCGTGGATGATGGCACGCGGCAGCCTGCGGGCCGCCGAGGAACTCGCCGGCGGCATCCTGTTCAACGTGGCGGCGCGCGTGCAGGCCGGCACCGAAACCCATCTGCGCCAGGCGCACGACGCGCTCAACGGCCTTCTGCCCGAGCTGTTGAAACCGCGGCAGAAGGAACTGGCGCGCGGGCTGCTGCGCAACCCGGCGGCATTCGAGCCCATGGCCTTCGCGCTGATCCGCCAGTCGCCGGATGTGCCCAACATATACCTGGGCACCAAGCGGGGCGAATACTTCGGCGTGGAAAGCGCAGAGGGCGGTGCCATCATGCGCATCCGTGGCGCCGATGGCGGCGGCCGGCGCAGCTTCCTGGCCGGCCAGCCCGGTGACCGGAGCCAGCCGCTGCCTTCGGACATTGCCAGTTTCGAGCCCCGCACCCGGCGCTGGTACCAGCTGGCTATGGAGGCCAAGGGCCGGGTGTTCTCGCCCGTGCAGCCGGTGCCCGGCAAGCCGCAGCTTTATGTCACGCTGTCGCAGCCCGTGTACGACGAGGACGCCGGGGCGGCCGGCGTTTTCGGTGTTGACCTGTACCTGAAGCAACTGGCGGACCTGCTCCAGACCCAGAGCATCAGCGCCCGCGGCGCGGCCTTCATCGTCGATGAAGCCGGCTTCCTGGTGGCCGGATCGGCCGGCGATGCGCTGTTCCGCGAGGTGGACGGCAAGCTGGTGAGGCGCAGCCCCAACGACAGCGCCAACGCCGTCATCCGGCAAAGCCACGCCGCGCTGGAAACCGAGCGCGCCAACCGCAGCCAGGATTCGGTGGCCAACAACACGGCGCTGCGCCGGCTGCCCTTGCCGGGCGACTCGCTGCTGATGGTGCAACGCCCCTTTGGCGAGGCGCTGGGCCTGCGCTGGACGCTGGTGGTGGCGGCCCCCGAGAGCGACTTCACCGCGGACATCAGGCGGGCGCTGAAGGTCTCGCTGGCCACCATGGCGCTGCTGATCCTGCTGGGGACGGGCATCGCATTCGCTGTCGCGCACGGTATCGGCCGGCGCTTGCGCCGCCTCAGCCTGGCAGCCGAGCAGCTGGGGCGTGGCGAGGTGCCGGTCATCGATCGGGGCACACGCATCGTGGAGGTCAACCAGTTGTCGCGCGTGCTGCACGACAGCGCCGAGCAGCTGCAGGCCTACCGCGAACAGGTCAAATCCGACGCCGACGCATTGCGTGAAGCCAACGAGACGCTGGAAGCGCGGGTCGAGCGGCGCACTTCCGAACTGGCGGCGTCACGCGAAGAGGCGCTGGGCGCGGCGCGAGCGAAGGCCGCCTTCCTCGCCACCATGAGCCACGAGATCCGCACCCCGCTGAACGGCGTGGTGGGGATGAGCACGCTGCTGGCCGAAACGCCGCTGGACGCGGAGCAGCGCGATTACCTGCAGACCATCCGCCTTTCCAGCGACCAGCTGCTGTCGGTCATCAACGACATCCTGGATTTTTCCAAGATCGAGTCGGGCAAGCTGGAGCTGGAGATCGAACCGGTCAGCGTGCGCGGCGCGGTGGAAGAGGCCTGCGACATCGCCGCGCCCCGCGCCCGCGAGAAGGGGCTGGAGCTGATCATCGATGTGCCCGAAGACGGCGCCGGCGCACCGCCCGCGGCCATCAAGGGTGATGTGACGCGGTTGCGCCAGGTGTTGATCAACTTGATCAACAACGCGGTGAAGTTCACGCCCTCGGGCGAGATTGCCGTGCACGTGAAGCAGCTGAAGGCCGATGACGGGCAGGGCCGCCGCGTGCTGGAGTTCCGGGTGACGGACAGCGGCATCGGCATCCCCGCCGAACGCGTTGGCTCGCTGTTCCAGGCCTTCACACAGGTGGATGCGTCCACCACGCGCAAGTACGGCGGCAGCGGGCTGGGCCTGGCCATCTGCAAGCGGCTGGTGGAGCTGATGGGCGGCGAACTGGGGGTGGAAAGTGAGCTGGGCAAGGGTTCCACCTTCTGGTTCACGATGGCGGCGCCGGCGACAGAGCTGGCGGCCTCGTTCAGCCCTGCGGACGCCGGCATGCTCAAGGCGATCCGCGCGCTGGTGGTGGATGACAACGCCACCAATGTGCGCATCCTGACCCGGCAGCTCCAGTTGTGGGGCCTGGAAGTGGCGGCGGCCGACTCGGGCCTGCAGGCGCTCGAGTGGATGAGCAAGGCGGCCGCGCCGCCCGACGTGATCATCACGGACATGCACATGCCGGAAATGGATGGCCTGGCGTTCGCGCGGCAGGTCAAGGCCCTGCCCCAAGGCAAGGCACTGCCCATCATCCTTTTGAGCTCGGGCTTCATGCCCGCGGCCGATGACAGCGCGCAGCTTTTCAGGGCACGGCTGCTCAAGCCGGCGCGGCAGAACCAGCTGTTCGAGACCATCCTGCGCTGCATCTCGCCCGACACGGGCGACCGGGGCAAGGCGCCTTCGCTGGTGATGGACGTCAAGAAGAACGTCACCGTGCTGGTCGCGGACGATAACGCGGTGAACCTGAAAGTGGCCTGCGCCATGCTGATGAAGCTGGGCTACGACATCCGCACCGCCACGGACGGCCGCGAGGCGGTGGAGGCGGTGGCCCACGCGGCCGCGAACGGCCTGCGCCTGGGCGCCATCCTCATGGACGTGAACATGCCCGACGTCGACGGGCTGCAGGCGACACGGCAGATCCAGTCGGCCTGGGGCGCGCAAGCGCCGCCTATCATCGCCCTGACGGCGGCCGCCTCCGCCGAAGACCGCGCGCGCTGTGAAGAAGCGGGCATGAACGACTACCTGACCAAGCCGCTGCAGGTCTCGGCGCTGGCCCAGGCCCTGGACCGCTGGATCGGCGATGCCGCTGCCGCGTCTCCCGTTGCTCCCGCGGCCGCCGCGCCAGAGGCGGCACCGGCTGTCCCGCCCGCGCTCATGAGCTTTGCCCGCCTGGAGGAATTCAGGGAATTCGATGACGAAGAGCTGACCATGACGCGCGAGGTGATCGGCCTTTTCACCGTGGACGCCCCGCTGCGGCTGGACGCCATGGACAAGGCCCTTGCCGGGCTGGATCCGCTGGCCCTGGCCACCGCTGCCCATGCGCTCAAGGGCTCGGCCGGCAATATCGGCGCCACGGCCATGCAGCAGGCCGCCGCCGGGCTGGAAGCCGACGCCCGGGCCGGGCTGCCGCCGGACGCGGCCTCGCGCCTGGCGGATTTGCGCGCCACATGGGAAAAAACCCGCACAGCCCTTGCCAGCTGGCCGTAGGTCGCTAGCATTTCGATAGCGGTCAGTTTGGTGAATTTGTCACAGGAATCTGTGGGCATATTCACCACCCGGCCGGAGCCGCCGCTCCTACCCTTGCCCCCACGAATAACAAGTTGGGGGTGGTGGCATGGATTCAATCGTCGATGAAAGCGCAACCGGCAGCATCGTCCTGGGCGACACCAAGGGCGGCCTGGGGTTCGGCCTGGCCCAACTGATGGATGAACTGGCCTACGGCGTGCTGGTCACCAGCCTGGAAGGCCAATTGCTGCACGCCAACCAGGCGGCGCGCCACGAGCTGGGCCGCCGGCGCCTGCTGGCCAGCCGCGACAACCTGCTGCACGCCTGCGCGCCCGATGACGCAAAAATACTGCAGGAGGCACTGGCCAAGGTGGGCGAGGGCAAGCGCAGCCTGATCACCCTGGGTCCCAAGTCAGCCGCCTCGCTGACGCTGGCCGTCATTCCGCTGAAGGCCGAAACGGCCGCCCACCTGCCGCCCCGCGCCGCCTGGGTGTTTGCCCGCGCCTCGGTATGCGAATCGCTGATGCTCTGCTTTTTTGCCCGCAGCCACGCGCTGACCACCACCGAGGAGCACGTGCTGGGCATCCTGTGCCAGGGCTACTCGGCCCCCGAGATCGCGGCCCAGATGAAGGTGGCTGTGTCCACGGTGCGCAGCCATGTCCGCAGCCTGTGCGCCAAGACCCGCTCCAGCGGGGTGCGCGAGCTGGTCAACCGGGTGGCGGTGCTGCCCCCGGTGGCCCCCACGCTGCGGCACGAGCTGATGCACTAGGCCCCGCTCCCGGCCCGCATTGGGCATTCCACCGCGCCATGCTAGAGTCGCTGGCGATTGGGGAAACAAATGCCTGTGCCGAGCCTATCCGCCTCCCACGAGCGGCTGATCGCCGCGCTGAACCCGGCGCTGCGAGCGCTGGCGCTGCGCGGCGTATTGCGCAACTACAAGAAAAACAGCGTCATCATCAACGAAGGCGAGCTGGGCGAATCGCTGTTCGTCCTGCTGCAGGGCAAGGTCAAGGTCTTCGCCACCGACGAAAACGGCCGCGAGATCACCTACGGCACCATCGATTCCGGCGACTACTTCGGCGAAATGTCGCTGGACGGCGGGCCCCGCTCCGCCTCCGTCATCACCCTGGATTCAGCCGTCTGCTCGGTAATCGGCCGCGCCGCCGTGCGCGACCACCTGGCCGAAGAGCCCGAGTTCGCGCTCGACCTGGTCGCCCAGGTTATCCGCCGCGCCCGCTCGGCCACCGAAACGGCGCGCCAGATGGCATTGCTGGATGTGTATGGCCGTGTGATTGCCGCGCTGGAAAGCGCCGAAGGCCCCGGCAAGCCGGACGCCCCCGTCATGCTGCAGCAGATCACCCACCAGGCCATCGCCAGCCGCGTGGGCGCCTCGCGCGAAATGGTCAGCCGCCTGCTGAAGGACCTGGAAAAAGGTGGCTATATCGAGCTGGGGGTCAAGAAGATCACCTTGCTGAAGAAGTTGCCGGCGCGCTGGTGAGCCCGCGATGAGAGCACGCTACGGCTGCGTCTGCTTCGCCGTACCCAAAAAGCTGATTCAGCACCTGGCCGACCGCAGCGGCGACGAAGGCCACAAGCAGATGCTGCAGGCGCAGATCACGCAGTCGGCAGCCATGCGTGGAACGCGCGCCTCAAAAACGGTGGCCGGAGTCGCAACCAACGCCGGTGCCAAGCCGTTGCAGCGCTCGGTGTTCGACGCGGCCGGCCAGACTTTCCTGCCCGGAAAACTGCTGCGTGACGAGGACGACCCGGCGGGGCGGGACAAGGATGCCAACGAGGCCTATGACAACCTGGGCATCGCGCTGCAGTTTTTCTCCAGCGTGATGGGCCGCAATTCGGTGGACAACAAGGGCATGCGTGTCGATGCCTCGGTGCATTACGGCTTCCATTTCGCCAACGCCATGTGGACGGGCGAGCAGATGGTGGTGGGTGACGGCGATGGCCGCGCCGTGAAGAATCTTTCCGGCTCGCTAGGCATCCTTGCCCACGAGTTCTGCCATGGTGTGAGCCAGCACCTTGTGCCTGGTGGCCTGGGTGTCGTGCAGGTAGCGGGCATGCCCCCGGCACTGAAAGGCGAGGCAGGTGCGCTGAACGAATCGTTCTCCGACGTGTTCGCCAGCATGATCAAGCAATGGCATGCCGGCCAGGACGTCAAGGCGGCCGACTGGCTGCTGGGCGAGGATATCTTCACGCCGCGCGAAGGCCGTGCCGTGCGCTCGCTTAAGGAACCCGGCAACACGAAACTGACATGGCGCGAAGATGACCAGATCAGGGACTACCGGCAGTACAAAGCCACCGACGACGCGCACAGGGGGTCAGGCATCCCGAACTACGCGTTCTATACGGCGGCCGCGGAACTGGAAGGCAAGTCCTGGGAGACGCTGGGCCAGGTTTGGCTCAAAGGCTTCGACCAGCTGCGCGCCCGCTCCACCTTCCTGGACGCGGCCCACGCCACCCTGAACGTTGCAGCCACGCTACACGGCAAGGGTTCCGGAACCCACAACGCGGTCAAGGCGGGCTGGAAAAAGGTCAACGTCTTGGCCTGAAACGTGGGCGGCGTACCATTCGGGGATGGAATGCCAGTCCTGTCACACGGCAAACCCCGAATCCAACAGATTCTGCGAAGGTTGCGGCGCCGCACTGATGCAAAAGTGCGCTGGCTGCGGCTTTGACTGCGGGCCCAATGCGAAGTTTTGCGGAGGCTGCGGCGCATCGCTGGCGCGCCTGACGACATCGTCAGCCATTGCCGCACGGCCAGCGCCGATAGCCGCTTCCCCGTCGTCAGGCTGGGGCGAACTCAAGCAGGCCACCGTTCTCTTCGCGGATATCGTCAGTTCCACTGAACAGATCGCGCAGCTCGGGCCGGAAGAGGCGATGGATCGGCTGCAGCCGGCGGTGATGCTGATGTGCGAGGCGATCGAGCGTTTTGGTGGGACGGTGATGCGCACGTTGGGCGATGGCGTTATGGCTCTGTTCGGTGCACCCAAGGCACTGGAAGGCCACGCACGCTTGGCGTGTGAGGCGGCGCTGCACATGCGTTCAGCTTTCGGGAGCAATGAGCAAGGCTTGGGTATCCGCGTCGGCCTGCATTCCGGCTTGGTCGCATCAGATCCCTATGCTGCCGACGGTTCGAAGGGCGGAGGAGCCCACGGAGTGACCATCCATCTGGCGAGCCGTGTAGCAGCACTGGCGGCGCCAGGAGAAATCGCGCTGACCGCAGACTGCCGTGCCCTGGTTAGTGAAGACGTGATGACCCGATCACTGGGCCTGCCATCCCTTAAGGGCATACCGGTTGCAATCGAGATTTTTGCTCTGAATGGTTTCCATCAGGAAGCGGCAAGCCCTCATTTTCACGAGGCCAAGCTGACGCCTTTTCGCGGGCGTGAAATCGAATTGAGCCTTCTTCAAGAGCGGCAATTCGCGGCCGAAAAAGGACAAGGTCAGGTTATCGGCATATCGGGTGCGCCTGGTACGGGAAAGAGCCGGTTGTGCTACGAATTTTCAAAATGGTGCCGCGACCGGCGAGTCCCTGTACTGAACATTCGCGCTCAACTTTACGGCCACGCCACGCCTCTCCAGCCGGCGCTCGAACTGCTTCGTACCTTCATTTTTGAAATTTCGGCAAGCATAGACGCTGCAGCGGCGAGGGTGCGTGTGGCGGACCGCCTTGCCGGGGCCGGGGACTTCTCGTCCGCAGATCACGGTCTTATCTTTGAGTTTCTCGGAGTAGCCAGCCAAGAGCCTTTCGTGTCTCAACTCAATCCTAAGGCGAGGCGAGCGCGACTGCTACAGATAGTCAAGCAACTTTTTGCGAAAGCGGCCGCACGCCATGTGATATTGATCGTCGAGGATCTGCACTGGCTTGATGAAGCAAGCGAAGAATTTGTATCGGTTTTGATTGATGCGGCGGCGGGTTCCAGAGTCCTTCTGATCCTCAACTACCGGTCTTCGTATCTGCTTCCGTGGGCGCAGGTTCCGCACTTCCGGCAAATGGATCTCGCAGAGCTGAGTGCGGAAGAGACCCAAGCCATGGTTCAGGAATTGGTGAGCAGCCGCCGTGAGCTGAGCGAAATTTACAAGCTGATTGCCCGAAGGAGCGGTGGTAATCCGTTTTTCGCAGAAGAACTGGTCAGATCTCTTGCGGAAAGCGGAGCCTTGGCGGGCGACGCAACCTCGCCCAAA
Source organism: Burkholderiales bacterium (assembly GCA_016191525.1). Taxonomy (GTDB): domain Bacteria; phylum Pseudomonadota; class Gammaproteobacteria; order Burkholderiales; family Burkholderiaceae_C; genus Ramlibacter. Next base: position 15,762 of record JACPOK010000019.1, read on the forward strand.
CGCGAGATTAGCTCCATCGACCAAGCATTGCCATCCACGGTTCAAGCAGTCATCGGCGCCCGCATCGATCGCTTGAGCGAAGAGGAAAAATCGCTCCTGCACACTTGCGCGATTGTAGGAAAGGAAGTGCCCGTCGCGGTCCTGGCGAAGGTCGCGACCACTTCGCCGCACGAAATGGACCGACTGCTGGAACGGCTTTGCAGAGCCGAGCTGATCCAGCCTCAGCCGAACGAAGGCGGTCGGCGCTTTGCATTTCGGCATCCGTTGATCCAGGAAGTCGCGTACGGAACGCAGCTGAAGGCGCGCCGAAACTCGATTCACGCGCTTGTCGCCAGCGCGATGGTCGATTTCTACAGCGAGCGGTTGGATGAGTATTCAGCTCTAATTGCGCACCACTATGGAGCGGCTGGCCGATGGGTGCTTGCGGCGACCTATGAGGCAACTGCCGCGCAATGGATCGGCGCGACAGATTCGGCGCAAGCGATCAAGCATTGGCATCGCGTCCGCGACTGGTTGAATGAAGACAGTGTTCCCACAAGCGAAGGCAGCCGGCTTCGCGTCATGGCTAACAGCAAGATTTCGTGGCTCGGATGGAGGCAAGGCCTGACGATTAAAGAGGTGCAGCCTTTCATCGACGAAGCACTTGCGTTGGCCGGGAAAGTCGATGCCCGGCTGACTCAACTGTTGTTGATGGTGGAAGGCCGGATTTTGCAGGCGTGCGGCCATACCGCCGACCACTACGTTGAGCGTGTAATTCGAGCTCTTTCACTGCTTCGGCCTGAACTCGATCAAGGCCGTTCCGTGACGCTAAATGCGGCTTTGAGCCAGGCATACGGCTGGGCGGGACTACTGGATAAGGCGCTTGCGGCCAACGATACAGCCTTGTCCGACATTCAACACGTCGACAAGTTTGATCTGGAATTCATTGGCTTCAGCATTGAGGAGTGGGTACTCGCGATGCGAGGTAGATTGCTCACGCGCTTGGGACGTTTTGATGAGGCGCATCACTGCCTCGATAAGCTGGTAGAGATGGGCGCGTCTTCGTTTGATCCTGTCATCGTCCAGATGCCGCACTACGCTTACATTGAGCTGGCATGGCACCGCAACGACCTTGCGCTGGCGAATGTGCACTTGGCCAAGGCGACGGAAATCGCTCAACGCCACGAAACGCCATATCTTCGCGTGTTCGCGCTAAGCGGGAAGGGGCTTGTCGCTTCGCTTCAGGAAGATTTCCAGGCTGAGGCCAAGGCATTGGGTGAGGCGCTTTCTCTTGTACGCAACGCAAATGTTGCGATGGAGTTTGAAACGGAAATCCTCGCCAATCTTGCGGACAGCCACCGAAAGGCTGGTGATTTGGAACTCGCACTGGCGGTCAGCAAGGAGACCGTGAGGCTATCGAGGCAGCGCGGCAACCGGCTTCCCGAATGCCGGGCGACGATAACGTGGGCGACCATCCTTTCCGCAGATCCGCGGATGGGAGCGAAAGGAGAGGCGGACAAGCTGTTCGCCGAGGCCCATGCGCTAGTGAGGAGCACCGGTGCTCAAAGTTACCAAAAGCCGCTCTTGGCATCGCGTCCAGCAGATGCCAACGTGAAGGCTATGCTCGTACGAGCAATGTAAATTCACGCAACCCGTAGTTATCGACGAGTGTTGGAGTTCCACCAAGTTTGTCCCGACAATGTGCAATCCAGACGTCCGGGTGCGGTCTGTACAGTTCTTCCCGGCCGGCTTCATGATCGGCAAGCGGCGCTAAAAAATTCACGGCAAACCCCGTCTTACTGGATCTTGCCATCGCACCCAACGTATTGGCGACGTGCTGGTGCCAACGGTCGCTTGCATGGTAAAGCTTCACATTGAAAATGCCGCTAGCCACTGCATAGTCCGCTGAACGAGACGGCGTCGCCCCCTCTTCAAACTGTACGCCGGGATGGCGTTTCCACTTTTTTCGGGCGTGCGCAATCATTTCTGGAACGAGGTCCAGGCCGAGGTAGTCGATGTTGGCGCGGCCAAACCTCTTTGAGAGAAATCCGACCAACGCGCCGTAGCCACAACCGAAATCGTGCAGTGAAAACGGATTGCCGGGCTCGATAAGCCGAGCCAGCTGAACAAACCGAAGTTCTTGGGTGGGTACGCAAGTCCAGTCCACGCCAAGGGGCGTGGGGCCGAATCTGGAAATCTTCGCCGCATAGTAGTTGGCGATGTCAGCGTGGACATCGTCAAGCTGCGGCCGCATGGCCGCAGCCTTGTTCATCACGCTCTCTCCGAGACTACTACTTCTTGGCCTTCGAGGCTTTCGCAGCAGATTCGGGCTGCATCGGAACCGAAATGGTCAAGTAATCAACGTTCAGGTAGAAGACCGGGCGGCTCTTGTCCGTGATCATGACGCGCGAGTTTTCTTTGGCGCCCCGCATGTCATGCGACGTGAAATAGACCGGGAGCGGCTTCTTGGATGCTAGGTTCTTGATGAGGGCGTTGACTACGGCCACATCGCCGTTTTGCCCAGCCTTGTTGGAATCGTGTTTCTTCAGGTTGTCCAAATACCTGTGCCAACGGTTTTTCACATCGTTGTTGAAGGCTCCGACATTCAGGACGGAGACGCTTGTCTTGAACGAGCGACCTTTCTTGAAAATCTTGAACTCCTTTTGCAGGGCGATCATTTCTTCTATGCCGCCGTAATGCGATTCCTTGCCTTGCGGCGGGGCAAATCTGACATTCAGTTCGCCGAGCAAGCTACCAACATAAATGTCGTGCTCCTGCAGAAAATAGCCCATGAAATTCTCCTAGCCGAGGGTGTGTGCGAGTTAATACGTTACGGTTGCAACAGGTTGCAACGGGTAGTGTACGCACCGGTCGCTGGGATGCAACCCTCGGCTGGCTATCAGCTGCAGCATGTCATCACAAGTGAGGACGCGACTCGAGCTGACTGTTGTTTAGTCGCAAAAGTAAGGGACCCCGTCAGACTTGGGAACATGCCCGGCATCCTCGGTGGTCAGCTGAGCGTCACGCATCGGGATCCAGTTCCCCCAACCCCTTCACCCTCTGATACACCGGCGCAAAATCCGGTGCCGTCTTGTCAAACAGCTCCTGGAAATTGTCGATGACGAAGTAGGTCTGCTGGTAGCTGTCGATCTTGTAGCGCGTGCGCATCACGCGCTCGATGTCCAGGGGCAGGCGCTGGGGTTCGGGGCTTTGCACCGAGTAGCGCAGTTCGCCTGCCGAACTCAGGATGCCGGCGCCGTACGCGCGTATGCCATCGGGCTGGCGGATCAGGCCGAACTCGATGGTGTACCAGTACAGGCGGCTGAGCAGCTCACAGGCGTCCAGCCGGTGCGCCTTCAGGCCGCCCTTGCCGTATTCCTGCATGTGGTCGGCAAAGACCGGATTGAACAGCAGCGGCACGTGGCCAAACAGGTCGTGGAAGACGTCCGGCTCCACGATGTAGTCAAACTCTTCCGGCTTCCTGATCCAGTCCGTCACGGGAAACTTGCGGTTGGCCAGCAGGGTGAAGAACGGCACCTCGGGTATCAGGCCGGGCACGGTGACGATTTCCCAGCGCGTGGCCTTGTGCAGCCGCTCGTTGATGTCGTCGAAGCGCGGTATGTGGTCGCTCGCGCCCAGCGAGGGCAGGGCGCGGATGAATTCGTCGCAGGCCAGGCCCGGCAGCAGCGCGGCCTGGCGCTCGTACAGGCGGCGGTAGGTGTCGTGGTCGGCAGCCGTGTAGCCGGCGTAATCCTGCGGGCAGGTGTAGTCCGCTCCCGCCCGCGAATAGTCGCCGCGCGGCGGGCGTTCGCTGGCGCCATAGACGACGGGTTCAACAGCCATGGTTTTTTCCCGGATTATTTCTTCGCTTCCAGCACGCCGCGGCGCACCTGGTCCAGCTCCATCGTCTCGAACAGCGCCTTGAAGTTGCCTTCGCCAAAGCCCTCGTTGCCCTTGCGCTGGATGAATTCGAAAAAGATCGGGCCCAGCTGGTTCTCGCTGAAGATCTGCAGCAGCAGCTCACCCGGCGTGCCGTCCACCAGGATGTTGCGCGCCTGCAGGCCGCCTATGTCTTCCTTCAGGCCCGGGATGCGCTTGGGCAGCAGCTCGTAATAGGTCTCGCTGGTGTCCAGCAGCTTCACGCCGCTCATTTGCAGCGCGTCCACGGTGTCGTACAAATTGGTGGAGCCCATGGCAATGTGCTGGATGCCTTCGCCGCGGTACTTGTCCAGGTACTCCTGGATCTGGCCCGACTTTTCGTTGCCCTCTTCATTGATCGGGATGCGGATCTTGCCGCAGGGGCTGGTCATGGCCTTGCTCTTCACGCCGGTGGACTGGCCCTCGATGTCAAAGTAGCGCACCTCGCGGAAGTTGAACAGGCGCTCGTAAAAACCGGCCCACTCGTCCATGCGGCCGCGGTGCACGTTGTGCGTGAGGTGATCGATGTAGGTCAGGCCGTGGCCCGCGGGATTCAATTCGGCGCCCGGCAGCGGCTCGAAGTCCACGTCGAAGAAGCCGATGTTGCCGATGTCGCCTTCCTTCGCGCCGTTTTTGCCCCGCCACTTGTCGATGAAATAGATGATCGAGTCGCCGATGCCCTTGATGGCCGGGATATTCAGCTCGCCAGGGCCGGCGGTATTCGCGTAGCCCCACGCGCCCAGCGAAATGGCGCGCTCATAGGCCGCCTTGGCGTCTTTCACGCGGAACGCGATGGCGCAGACGCTGGGGCCGTGCAGGCGCGCGAAGCGCTGGGCAAAGCTGTCCGGCTCGGCGTTGATGATGAAGTTGATGCCGCCCTGGCGGTACAGCGTCACGTTCTTGTGGCGGTGCTTTGCGATCGGCTTGAAGCCCATGCGCTCGAACACCTCGCCCATGGCGGCCGGCTGCGGCGCGGCGTATTCGATGAACTCGAATCCGTCCGTGCCCATCGGGTTGTCCCAGGTGGTGGCGGGTTGCAGGGCTTGCTGCGGCAGGGGTGCGTTCATGGCGTCTCCAAAAGGTCCGGCTCAATCCATGAACTGTAAAACGCCAAGCGGTCATTTTTTCGCCGACTTTGAGCAAAATAGACACGCTGGGCGCCGTAAAATTGCGTCATGAGCGAACTCCCCGCACTCGATAAGCTCGACAAGGCCATCCTGCGCTGCCTGCAGCAAAACGGCCGCGAAACTTACGATGTGATCGGCCAGGAGGTCAGCCTCTCCTCCAGCGCGGTGCTGCGCCGGGTCAAGCGCATGGAAGAGGCCGGCGTGATCGACCGCTATGTGGCGCTGGTCAGGCCCGAGGCGGTAGGCCTGGGGCTCACGGCCTACCTCAATGTGCGGCTGGAAAAGCACACCGAAAGCCACAAGCGCAACCCCATGGACGTGTTTCGCGCCAGCGTGCAGGCGTGGCCCGAGGTGGTGGAGTGTGCTTCCCTCACCGGCGACATGGACTACCTGCTGCGCGTGGTGGTGCAGGACATGGCGCACTACAGCCGCTTCATCATGGACACCCTGCTCAAGCACCCCAGCGTGCAGGACTGCAAGACCAGCTTCGTGCTCGACCGGGTGAAAGCCACCACCGCCGTGCCCGTGTAGGGCAAATGGATTCGTTATTTCTAGGTAGAACTACCTGACAGTGCTGATCCGGACTTAATGGGCTTTCAATACTGGGGAAAACCCGTACATTGAGCTCATGGTCGAAACCAAGGAAATTCCGCGCAGCTCCGTGATCGTGCCCATCCGGTCGCTGGGCCCCAGCCACAGGGAGCGCATCGCCGCGCACCTGCAGGCGCTGGACGAGCACGACCGTTACCTGCGCTTCGGCTACCCAGCCAACGACGAGCAGATCCAGCGTTATACGCAGGGGCTGGACTTCGACCGCGACGAAATCTTCGGCATCTACAACCGCAAGCTCGAACTCATCGCCATGGCCCACCTGGCGTTCAGCAAGGACCCCGGTATGCGCTCGTGCGCCGAATTCGGCGTGTCGGTGCTGAAGAAGGCCCGCGGCCGCGGTTACGGCGCGCGCCTGTTCGAGCGGGCCACCATCCACGCGCGCAACGAAGGGGTGGACATGCTGTTCATCCACGCGCTGACCGAGAACACCGCGATGATCAAGATCGCGCGCAACGCCGGCGCCACGCTGGAGCGCGCCGGCTCCGAGACCGATGCGCACCTGCGGCTGGTGCCCGCCACGCTGGACAGCCGCATGACCGAAATGGTCGAAGAGCAGATCGCAATCACTGACTACCGGCTCAAGGTGCAGGCGCGCAACTTCTGGGACTTTCTTTCCGGCATGCAGGAAGTGCGGCAGGGCGTGCGCGACGGCCGCCACAAGTCCGGGAACTAGCGCGTACCACGCGGGCGGCGAGCGTGGGGGCCACATTCTTCCGCTATCCTAGTCATCCCTTCACTACCGCACGTCCTGCACCCTAGGCTGTGTCCGACCCGCACCCTGCGCGCGTCTCCCCCGAAAAGGAAGACAAGCGCACCTTCCTGCAAAAAATTGCAGAGTTCATCCACCCCGGTCCGGATTCCCGGGCGGAGCTGATCGAAACCCTGGCGGATGCCGAGGACAACGACGTGATCGGCGCGGAGTCGCGCGTCATGCTCGAAGGCGTGATCCGGCTGGCCGACCTGACGGCCGGCGACGTGATGGTCGCCGCCCCGCGCATGGACCTGATCAACATCGACGCGCCCTACGACGAGATGCTGCACGTGGTGATCGACACCGCGCACTCGCGCTTCCCGGTCTACGAAGGCGACCGCGAGAACATCATCGGCATCCTGCTGGCCAAGGACCTGCTCAAGCTGCAGCGAGCGCCCGAGCTCAACATCCGTGCCCTCCTGCGGCCCGCGGCCTTTGTGCCTGAAAGCAAGGGCCTGAACGACCTGCTGCGCGAGTTCCGGGGCAACCGCAACCACCAGGCCATCGTGATCGACGAGTTCGGCCGCGTGGCCGGGCTTATCACCATCGAGGACGTGCTCGAGCAGATCGTCGGCGAGATCGAGGACGAGTTCGACATTCCCGAGGACGAGGGCGACATCTTCGGCCTGGCCGACCGCACCTATCGCGTCAGCGGCGACACCTCGATCGAACGCGTCAACGAGGCGTTCGCCGTCACCCTGGCCGCGACCAACGCGGAGCAGGCTTTCGACACCATCGGCGGGCTGATAGCCCACGAGATGGGGCATGTGCCCAAGCGCGGTGAACACCACACGCTCGCGGGCCTCAACTTTGTCGTGCTGCACACCAAGGGCGGCGCGGTACGCTGGTTCAAGGTATCGCCGGTGGCGGACGACGACAAGACGGGCTGAACCGCTTGCTGGCGCGGCTTCTTCCGTTCGCAATCGCGTTGCTCGCGGGGCTGGCGCAGGCCGCCGCCATGGCCGCGCCCTGGAACGGCCAGCCGCAATGGTGGCTTCAGCTGCTGTCGCTGGGCGCGTTGGCCTGGCTGCTGCAGCGCCAGCCGTCGTGGCGCACCGCGTTCCTTCTGGGCTGGACATTCGCCACCGCGTGGCTCACCGCCACGTTCTGGTGGCTGTTCATTTCCATGCACACCTATGGCGGCCTGCCTGCGCCACTGGCTGCCATCGCGGTGCTGGCGCTGGCGGCCTTCCTCGCGCTTTATTACGCCGCGGCCTCAGGTGCATTCGCGGCGCTGGCCCGCACCAGCCATTCGTGGGGCGCTATCGTTTTTGCAGCACTCTGGACGCTTGCCGAGCTGCTGCGCGGCAGCCTGTTCACCGGTTTCCCCTGGGGCGCGGGGGGCTACGCGCACGTGGACGGGCCGCTGGCCGGCTACGCGCCTTGGGTCGGCGCCTACGGCATGTGCCTGCTGGCCGCACTGATCGCGGCCGGCATCGCGGGCATCGTGCGCTACCACCTGGCTGCTGCCGCAGCGCCGGTGGGCGCGCTCATCGTCGGCCTGCTGCTGGCGCAGTCCAGCGGCTACACCGTGGACGCGGGCAGCGCCTCCGTCACGCTGTTGCAGGGCAATATCCCGCAGGACGAGAAGTTCCAGGGCGGCACCGGCGTGCCGCGCGCGCTCAACTGGTATGGGCAGCAATTGCGTGACGCGGCAACCTCTTTGGTCGTCGCTCCCGAAACAGCCATTCCCGTGCTGCCGCAACAGTTGCCCGACGGTTACCTGAGCGCGGTGACGCAACGCTTCTTCGAGGGCCGGCAGGCGGCCATGATCGGCATCCCGCTGGGCAACGCCACCGAGGGCTACACCAACTCGGTCATCGGCATGATGCCCGGCGCAGCTGAAAACCTGTATCACTACGACAAGCATCACCTGGTGCCGTTCGGCGAGTTCATCCCGCCGCTGTTCCGCTGGTTCACCGACCTGATGAACATCCCGCTGGGCGACTTCAACCGCGGCGCCGTGGGCCAGCCTTCCTTCGAGTGGCAGGGCCAGCGTTTCGCGCCCAACATCTGCTACGAGGATTTGTTCGGCGAAGAGCTCGGCGCGCGTTTCGCCGACGCGCAAGCCGCGCCCACGGTCTTCGTCAACGTCAGCAATATCGGCTGGTTCGGCGACAGCCTGGCCATCGACCAGCACCTGGCCATCAGCCGCCTGCGCGCGCTCGAGTTCGAGCGGCCCATGCTGCGCGCCACCAACACCGGCGCCACGGCCATCATTGACTACCAGGGCCGCGTGACGCATTCGCTGCCGCGCCTCACGCGTGGCGTGCTGGTGGGCGAGGTGCAGGGCCGCAACGGCATCACGCCCTATGCCTGGTGGGTGTCGCGCGCGGGGCTTTGGCCCCTGTGGTTGCTGGCGGCGTTGGTGGTCGCGGGCGCGGCATGGGTGCGCAAGCGCCCGCCGGAAGACGTGCTCAGCGCATACGCACCAGGCGGCCCGGGCGATCCGGCATAAGCTGCCCGCCGCGCGCCACGGCGCGGCCATTCACCCAGGTGCCCAGGTAACCCTCGGCTTTCTGCAGGAAGCGCTTGCCGCCCGCAGGCAGGTCGTTCACCAGCACCGGTGTGCCGACGCCCAGGCGTTGCGGATCGGCCACGTTGATGTCGGCGCGCATGCCCGGCGCGACCACCCCGCGGTCGGCCAGGCCCAGGTAGCGCGCATTGCGCCGCGACATCATCTCCACGGCCTGTCCCAGCGGCAGCTTGCCGGTGGGCCGGTCGCGCACCCAGTGGCTCAGCATGAAGGTGGTGAAGCTGGCGTCGCACACCGTGCCCACATGCGCGCCGGCATCGGCCAGCCCGAACAGCGCGCGCGGATGGGTCAGCATCTCGCCCAGCGCGGCGAGCGAGCCGTCGTTGTAGTTGAAGATGGGGAAATAGACCAGGTTGCCGCCATCGCCTTCGGCGAAATAGTCGTACAGGGCTTCCAGCGCCGTGACGCCACGCTGTTTGGCCCGCACCAAAAAGCTCTTCATCACGCCCGGTTCGTAATCCAGCGTGCCGTCCAGCGGAAACATGCGGCCCGAGATCATTTCAATCCGCGCCAGCAGGATGTCCACCAGCGGCGGGATGGCGGTGCCGTCGCCCGCCAGCCGGTCTGATTTTTCGGCGAGGATGCGCGCCTTGCGTGCCGGTTCGCGCAGCGCGGCGGCGCGCTGGGCCAGCGGCAGGTGCGCCACCTCCTTGTAGCCGGGGAAGCCCATGAAAGGGTGGAAGCTGGCGTCGAGCCCATTGATGACGCCAATGCCGCGCGCGGCCGTCTGCAGGTACAGCGGCAGGCCTGACGCCACCGCGGCTTCGGTGCGTGCCTGGATGGCCTTGTATTGCTCGCCACCGGGGTCGCGCTGCAGCCAGGTCATGGACAGCGGCCGCCCGCAGGCCCGGGCCAGTTCTTCCACCAGGTCGAACTCGGCGTTGAAGCGGCCGGGGTCGCGCATCAGGTCGAAGTCGCTCACCATTTGCACCACGCCATGCCCCAGGCCCGCAAAGGCCTGCGCGATCCCGGTGAGCTCGGACACGCTGGCTTCCGCCGCGGGCGTTTCCTTGCCTTCGGAGGTGCGGTGGTTGTCGCTGCGGCCGGTGCTGAACCCGGCCGCCCCGGCCTGCAGCGCCTCGCGCAGCAGGGTGCGCATCGCTTCGATGTCCTGCCCGGTGGCCGCCTGCTGCGCCACCGCGCGTTCGCCCATTACGTACATGCGCAGCGGGTCGTGCGGCACCTGCACCAGGTAGTCCAGGCTGCGCGGCGTGGCTTCCAGCGCATCCATGTACTGCGGAAAGCTCTCCCAGTTCCAGCGTATGCCCTCGTGCAGCGCGGCGCCGGGAATGTCCTCCACGCCTTCCATCAGCTTGATCAGGCCGTCCTGCCCGCCCGGGCGCACCGGCGCGAAGCCGACGCCGCAGTTGCCCATCACCACCGTCGTCACGCCGTGGTGCACGCTGGGCGAGAAGGTGTCGTCCCATGTGGCCTGGCCGTCATAGTGGGTGTGGATGTCGATGAAGCCGGGCATCACCCAGGCGCCCTGCGCATCCACGGTTTCGCGCGCCGCCGCGCCCAGGGGCCTGGCGCTGACCTGCACAATGCGGCCGTCCTGCACGGCCACGTCGGCCGTGAACGGCTCGCCGCCGTTGCCGTCGGCCAGTGTGCCGCCTTTAATGAGCAGATCGAGCATCCTTGCGCCTCCACATGAAAGCCAGCGACAGGCCGCTGACGATGTGCCAGATGCCCCACAGGCTGGCGATGGTCACCATGCCCAGGTCGCTGTTGAACTGCACCGCGATGATGCCCAGCGCCAGCCCCGAATTCTGCATGCCGCCTTCGATCATCACCGCGCGCCGGTCGCGCTCGGTCACGCGCATGGCCACACTGGTGATCCAGCCGAAGAACAGGCCGCTGGCGTTGTGCAGCACCACGATCAGCAGCATGGGCAGCAGGCCCAGCGTGAGCATCTGGCGCTCCTTGATGAGGCCCAGCACGATGAAAGCCAGCAGCGCGAACAGCGCGAAGTTGGCCAGCGGCTTCTGGATGCGCGCCGTCAGTCGGGGCAACTGGTGCGAAACCAGCAGGCCCAGCGCCATGGGAATCGCCAGCAGGAGCAGCAGGCTGATCCAGATGTCCGAGGCATCGATGGATAGCGTGCGCAGCCAGGAGGCGGTGGCCGGGTTGGTCGCCACCATCCAGCTGAAGTTGAAGGGCGTGGCGAATAGGGCGATAACGCTGGCCACGGCCGATACGCTCACGGACAGTGCCGTGTTCCCCCGCCCGAAGTGGGTGATGACGTTGCTGAGCGAGCCGCCCGGGCAGGCCGCCACCAGGATCATGGCGGCTTCCACGTTGGGCGGCAGGTCCAGCAGCAGCGTGGCCGCCCAGGTGCCCACCGGCAGCAGGATGAACTGGGGAATCAGACCGGCGACGACGGCTCGCGGCTGTTGCGCCACCCGGCGGAAGTCGTCCACCTTGAGCTCCAGCGCCACCGAAAACACCATGGTGGCCAGCACCAGGCTCAGGATCAGTTGTTGTGTGGTCATCCCTGTCTCCTCGTGACCCCAAGGGTAGCCGGGCCGCAGCCCGTAAAATCAAGGGTTTACGCCGGTTCCCACGCAGTCTTGCGCATCGCACACATGTTGACCTTCCAGCAAATCATCCTGAAATTGCAGTCCTACTGGGACGCGCAAGGCTGCGCGCTGCTGCAGCCCTACGACATGGAAGTGGGAGCCGGCACCTCGCACACGGCCACCTTCCTGCGCGCCCTGGGCCCCGAGCCATGGAAGGCCGCCTACGTGCAGCCCAGCCGCCGACCCAAGGACGGCCGGTATGGCGAGAACCCGAACCGCCTGCAGCACTACTACCAGTACCAGGTGGTCCTGAAGCCGGCGCCGGCCAACATCCTCGAGCTGTACCTCGGTTCGCTGGAAGCGCTGGGGTTCGATTTGAAGAAGAACGACATCCGCTTCGTCGAGGACGACTGGGAGAACCCCACGCTGGGCGCCTGGGGCCTGGGGTGGGAGGTGTGGCTGAACGGCATGGAAGTCACGCAGTTCACCTACTTCCAGCAGGTGGGCGGCATCGACTGCAAGCCCATCACCGGCGAAATCACTTACGGCCTGGAGCGCCTGGCCATGTACCTGCAGGGCGTGGACAACGTCTACAACCTGAAGTGGACCGAGGGCCTGAGCTACGGCGACGTCTACAAGCAGAACGAGGTGGAGCAATCCACCTACAACTTCGAGCACAGCGACGCCGACTTCCTGTTCACCGCGTTCACCGCGCATGAGAAACAGGCCAAACACCTGATGGAACAGCAGTTGGCGCTGCCGGCGTATGAACAGGTGCTGAAGGCCGCGCACAGCTTCAATCTGCTGGACGCGCGCGGCGCCATCAGCGTGACCGAACGCGCCGCCTATATCGGCCGCATCCGCAACCTGGCCCGCGCCGTGGCGCAGAGCTACTACGACAGCCGCGAGCGGCTGGGCTTCCCGATGGCACCGCCCGAGTGGGTGGCGCAGATGACGAAGAAGGCCGCCTGATGATTCTTGAAATCGCGCAACTTCAGGTCAAGCCGGGCGAGACGGCTGCTTTTGAAGCCGCCTTCAGGCAGGCGCAGGCCATCATTTCGTCCATGGGCGGCTACCTGGGGCATGAGCTGCAGCGCTGCATCGAAAACGACCACCAGTACATGCTGCTGGTGCGCTGGGACACGCTGGAAGACCACACCGTGGGCTTTCGCCAGTCCGCGCAATACCAGGAATGGCGCAAGCTTTTGCACCATTTCTACGACCCTTTCCCCACGGTGCTGCACTACGCGGCCACCGACCTGAAGTAAGCCATGGCCAGCCAGAACCTTTTAGTCGAACTGTTTGTTGAAGAGCTGCCGCCCAAGGCCTTGAAGAAACTGGGTGAGGCCTTCGCGGGCGGCCTGTTCGAGGAGCTCAAGGCCCAGGGCCTTGCGTCCGCCGATTCAACGCTCACCTCGTTCGCATCGCCGCGCCGCCTTGCCGCCCACGTTACGGGCGTCGCCTCCAGCGCGGCCGACAAGGCGGTCTCGCAAAAGCTGATGCCGGTCAGCGTTGGCCTGGACGCTTCGGGCAACGCCACGCCCGCGCTGCTGAAGAAATTGCAGGCGCTCGGCGCCGATGCGTCGGCCGTCCCCGGCCTGAAGCGCGCGATGGATGGCAAGGCCGAGGCGCTGTTCTACGACAGCAATGTGCGCGGCGCCACGCTGGCCGAAGGGCTGCAGAAGGCGCTGCTCGATTCGCTGGGCAAGCTGCCCATCCCCAAGGTCATGACCTACCAGCTGGCTGACGGCTGGACCGATGTCAAGTTCGTGCGCCCGGCGCATTCGCTGGTCGCGTTGCATGGTTCCGATGTCGTGGCCATCCAGGCGCTGGGGCTGAAGGCCGGCAACACCACGCAAGGCCACCGCTTTGAAGCCGCGCTGCCCGTCATCACCTTCAAGGACGCCGACAGCTACGAAGCCACCCTGGCCAGGGACGGCGCCGTGATCGCCAGCTTCGCGGCCCGCCGCGCCGAGATCGTGCGCCAGCTGGATGCGGCCGCCGCCAAGGCCGGTGGCGGCGCGAAGGCGATCGAGGACGAAGCGCTGCTCGACGAAGTCACGGCGCTGGTCGAGCGCCCCAACGTGCTCATCTGCGAGTTCGAGAAGGAATTCCTGGAAGTGCCGCAGGAGTGCCTGATCCTCACGATGAAGGCCAACCAGAAGTATTTCCCTCTGCTGGACGCGGGCGGCAAGCTCACCAACAAGTTCCTGGTGGTCAGCAACATCAGCCCGCAGGATGCCAGCGCGGTGATCCAGGGCAACGAGCGCGTGGTGCGCCCGCGCCTGGCCGACGCCAAGTTCTTCTTCGACCAGGACCGCAAGAAAACGCTGGAGTCGCGCGTGGCGGGCCTGGGCAAGGTGGTCTATCACAACAAGCTGGGCACGCAGGGCGAGCGGGTGGAGCGCGTGCGCGCCATCGCCCGCGCCATCGCGCAGCAGCTGGGCGGCGCCACGCTGGTGGCGCAGGCCGACCAGGCGGCGCAACTCGCCAAGACCGACCTGGTGACCGACATGGTGGGCGAGTTCCCCGAGCTGCAGGGCACCATGGGCCGCTACTACGCACTCAACGACAAGCTGCCCGCCGAAGTGGCCGACGCCATCGAAGACCACTACAAGCCGCGCTTTGCCGGCGACACGCTGCCGCGCGGCGACGTGGGCGTGGTGGTGGCGCTGGCCGACAAGCTGGAAACGCTGGTCGGCATGTTCGGTATCGGCAATGTGCCGACCGGCGACAAGGACCCGTTTGCGCTGCGCAGGCACGCGCTGGGCGTGATCCGCATGCTGGTGGAACGCGGCCTGGCGCTGAACCTGCCCGAGGTGGTGGCCAGCGCGTCCGCGCAGTTCGGCAAGTTGCTGCCCGACGCCGCTGCCAGCAACGAGTTGGTGCTGCAGTTCGTCTACGAGCGCATCGCCGGTTATTTGCGCGACCAGGGATTCGGCGCGCAGGAAGCCGACGCCGTGATTGCCGTGCGCCCGCCCTGGGGCGAGATCCCCAGGCGCCTGGCGGCCGTGCGCGCCTTTGCCGCGCTGCCCGAGGCGCCGGCGCTTGCCGCCGCCAACAAGCGCATCGGCAACATCCTGAAGAAGGCCGAAAAGGCCGATGCGCACGTCAATGAGTCGCTCCTGACGGAGCCCGCGGAGCAGGCCTTGCATGCGGCCATGAAGGACGTGGCCCCGAAGGCTGCGGCGCAGTTTTCGGCCGGGGACTACGCCGCGTCGTTGCAGACGCTGGCAGCCCTTCGCGCACCTGTCGACGCCTTCTTCGACGGTGTCATGGTCAATGCGGACCAGCAGGATGTGCGGCTGAACCGGCTCGGGCTGCTGGCCACGCTGCACCAGGCCATGAACCGCGTCGCCGACCTCTCGCGCCTCGCCACCTGAACGACAGGCCCCCATGAAACTCGTCATCCTCGACCGCGACGGCACCATCAACGCCGACAGTGACGAATTCATCAAGTCGCCGGAGGAATGGCTGCCGCTGCCCGGCGCGCTGGAGGCCATCGCGCGGCTGAACCATGCGGGCTGGCACACGGTGATCGCGTCCAACCAGTCGGGCCTGGGCCGCGGCCTGTTCGACGTGGGCTCGCTCAATGCCATGCACGCCAAGATGCACAAGATGCTGGCCGCGCAGGGCGGGCGCATCGACGCGGTGTTCTATTGCCCGCACAGCCCGGACGAGGGCTGCACCTGCCGCAAGCCCCTGCCCGGCCTGTTCGAGCAGATTGGCGAGCGCTTCGGCGTGGAACTCAAGGGCACCCCGGTCGTGGGCGACGGCCTGCGCGACCTGCAGGCCGGCGCGCTGGTGGGCTGTGAGCCGCACCTGGTGCTCACCGGCAAGGGCGCGCCGTTCCGTGGCCTGCCGCTGCCCGAACCCTTCCCGCCGGGCACCACCGTCCATGAAGACCTGGGCGCGTTCGCCGACTGGCTGATCGCCCGCCACGCCATCCCGAAAATCGCGGCCTGATCCGCGCGCCGTCCCATGCTCCTCGTCCGCTCGATCCTCCACGCCTTGCTGATGCTGGTCACGGTGATTCCCTGGGGCATCTGGATGGTGACCGCCTCGCTCTGGGCCAGTGGCGAGAACATGTACTGGAAGGCGGCGCGCTGGCTGGGTTGGCAGATCGACGGTGCGCGCGTGCTGCTGGGCATCCAGGTGCGCGTCGCCGGCATGGAAAACCTGCCCACCGGCAAGACCAGCCCGGCCATCCTGCTGGTCAAGCACCAGTCCACCTTCGAGACTTTCCTGATGCCGACGATCATGCCGCACCCGCTGGCCTACGTCTTCAAGCGGGAGCTGATCTACGTGCCGTTCTTCGGCTGGGCCATGGGCCGCATGGACATGATCCACATTGACCGCCGCCAGAAGGCGCAGGCCTTCAACAAGGTGGTGGAGCAGGGCAAGCGCCTGCTGGCCCAGGGCATCTGGGTGATCATGTTCCCGGAAGGCACGCGCATCCCGCGCGGCCAGAAGGGCAACTACAAGAACGGCGGCACGCGGCTGGCCTGCGAAACCGGCGCGCCGGTCATCCCCATCGCCGTCACCTCGGCCAAGGTCTGGCCGCGCAAGGCCTTCATCAAGCGGCCCGGCATCGTGGACGTTTCCATCGGCAAGCCCATCCCCAGCGAAGGCCGGCAGCCCGATGAACTGATGCGCGAGGTGGAAGCCTGGATCGAAGCCGAGATGCGCCGGCTCGATCCCGAGGCCTACCGGTAAACTCGCCGCATGCACCGGCTGTTCCAGCTCGCCCTCGACCTGTTCGACAACCCCGAACCGGCCCCGGTTTCAGAGGTAAAAAGGCCTGCAGAGCGCACCCAGCCTGCACAGACAGCTATCGAAACAGTAGCAAGCGCGCCGGCGGAGTCGCTCGCGCAGGTGCTGTCACCCGCCACCTTCCGCCACCCGCGCGCCACGCGCGAGGCCGTGCTGGGCGATTCGCGCGTGGGCTACGAGCTGCGCCGCGCCAAGCGGCGCACCATCGGCTTCGTGGTCGGGCCCGAGGGGCTGACGGTCACCGCGCCCAAGTGGGTGCCGCTGTACGAGATCGACGCCGCCGTACAGGAAAAATCCGCCTGGATCCGCAAGAAGCTGGAAGAAGCGCGCGAGCGGCACCAGCGCATCGAATCCCAGCGCATCGAATGGAAAGACGGCGCCAGCTTCCCGTTCCTGGGCGAGACCGTGATCGTGGTGCTCGACCCCCGGCACCGCTTTGAGGAAGTGGGCGCGGTGCTCAACACCGATGCCAGCGCGCTGCCCGGCGTGCCGCGCCTGACGCTGCACGTGGGCCTGCCCCACACCGCCGACGCGGCGCAGGTGCGCGACGCGGTGCAGGCCTGGCTGATGCGCCAGGCCAAGCGCATGTTCACCGAGCGGCTCGACCATTTCGCGCCGCTGCTGGGCGTGAAGTGGCGCAAGCTCAGCCTGTCCAGCGCGGGCACGCGCTGGGGCACGGCCCATTCCGACGGCTCGATCCGCCTGAACTGGCGGCTGGTGCACTTCCGCATGCCGGTGATCGACTATGTGGTGGCGCATGAGCTCAGCCACCTGCGCGTGATGGACCACAGCCCCCGGTTCTGGGAAACCGTGCGCACCGTGGTGCCTGATTACGCGCAGCTGCGCGGCCAGCTGAAGGATGAGGCCATCCCCCCCTGGTAACTACGGCGCCGTACACTGGGGCACCGTCGGCAGTGCTGCCGGCAGGGAAAGGGATGGCATGCGCGGCCGGCTGAGTCTGCAGGAGCGGGTGGTGATCCTGGTGGTGGCAGCGATTCTTCCGCTGTCCGCCCTCTCGGTCTGGCTGGCTTACCGCGAGACCCATTCCTCGGTCCAGCTGGCCCAGTCGCAGCTGAAGTTCGCCGCCTCGCTGATCGCCGCCCACCAGGACCGGGTTGTCGAATCCGCCCGGCACCTGCTGGGGGCGATCAGTGCGATGCCTGACCTGCGCGGTGGCGACCCGGCGCGCCGCTGCAAGGATTATTTCGAAGCGCTTCGCGGCCGCTACCCCGCCTATACCAACATCGGGTTGCTGAACCTGCAGGGCCAGGTGGTGTGCCACGCCAACCCCAACGTGGGCGAGTTCGCCGCAGCGGACCGGTCCTACTTCCGCGACGCAGTGGCCCAGCGAGGCTTCGTCATGGGCGAGGAACTGGTCGGCCGCGCCTCCGGCCGGCGCAGCATCCCGTTCGCCTTGCCGGTGATGGAGGCGGGCGCGGTCGTGGGGGTTGTATTCGCGGCGCTTGACCTTGAGCTGTCGGCAGCGGCGCTTTCGCAAACCGACCTGCCCGAGGGAGCGCGTGTCGTGGTGGCCGACCGCCGCGGCCGGGTGCTGATGGAATACCCGCCGCGCCCGGCGATGCCGGCGCCACGGCCCCTCATCAACAGTGCGCTGCTGGAGGCGGCCCGTTCGATGAGCCGTGGCACCGGTGAGGGGCCTGATGTGCAGGGTGAAATGCGTCTTTATGCCTTCGCCCCCAGCCAGGCCGTGAACAACGAGGGCTTCCTGGCCATCGTGAGCATGGACAGCCGGACGGTTGCCGCGGCGAGCATGGCCAGCCTTCGTGACGAACTCGCGTGGATGGCGTGCGTGCTGCTCGCGGGCCTGCTTGCCGCGTGGTGGATTGGCCGCCAGGCGATCCTCAAGCCCGCCAAGCAGATCCTGGGCGCCGTGCGGCGGCTGGAGCAGGGCAGCCTGGATGTGCGCATCCCACTGGCCGACAGGAGCCCTCGCGGCGAATTCGCGCGCATCGCAGCCGCCTTCAATCTCATGGCCGAATCGCTGCAACTGCGCCAGCGTGCCGTGGAGGCCGAACTCGGCCGCAGCCACAGTGCTTACGCCACGCTGGACCAGGTTCTCAACAGCATGCAGGAGGGTTTGCTGGCGGTGACCAGTGCCGGCCGCTTCCTGATGTTCAACGAAGCGGCGGCCCGCCTTTTCCCGCTTCACGCCTCTCCCAGCCTGCCCGAAGACTGGCCCGCGGGCTGGGGCCTGTACCACCTTGACGGGCGCACGCCTTACCGCGCCGCTGACCTGCCGATGACGCGCGCCGCGCGCGGCGAATCGGGGCAGCAGCAACCCCTGTTCGTGCGAAACGAACAGGTGCCCGGCGGGCGGCTGCTGCACTGCAGCTATCGGCCCATGCGCGGCGAAGGCGGCGTCCACGGCGGGCTCGTGGTGTTCACCGACGTCACTGAACTGCAGCGCCTGCAGGCCGACCAGATCGCGCAGTTCGCCCAGCTGCGCGAAACGCAACGCCGGCTGGTCGAGGCGCAGCGTATTGGCCGGTTGGGAAACTGGGAACTGGATCTGGCGACTGGCCAGCTCTGGTGGTCGGACGAAGTGTATGAACTTTTCGGTGTGCGGCGCGAGGACTTCACGGGCCGGCTGGAGAATTTCATGGCGCACGTGCACCCCCAGGACCGGGCGCTGGTCGACGCGGCACGCGAGGCGGCACTGGAAGGCGTAAGGGTCATGAATGTCGAATACCGCATCGTCAAGGCCGGCGGCGGCATCTTCTGGATGCACGAGATCGCGGAGACCCGCCACGGCAAGGATGGAAAGGTGGTGTGGATCGGCGGCGTGGTCCAGGACATCACCTGGCGCAAGACCGCGGAATCAGACCTGGATTTGCTTCGCAGCGCGGTGGCGCGCCTGAACGACATCGTGTTGATCAGCGAGGCCGGGCCCCTGGAGGAGCCGGGGCCGCGCATCGTGTTCGCCAACGACGCCTTCGAGCGCCTGCTGGGCTACCCGGCCCAGGAGGCTATCGGCAAAACGCCCCGCATGCTCTATGGCCCCGGCACGAATCAAGCGACGCTGACCCGCATGCGCCAGACACTTGCCCTCGGCCAGGGCGTGCGCGAGGAACTGCTGCACTACCGCAAGGATGGCCGCCATCTCTGGCTGGAGCTGGACATTGTCCCGATGGCGGCCGGGAAGGGAGGCTTTTCGCACCTGATCGCCGTGATGCGTGACATCACTGCGCGCAAGGAGGCGCAGAAGGTTCTGGAACAGACCGACCGCGAGCGCGAGCAGTTCACGCGCATGCTGCAGCGTACCGCCATCGCCGCCCAGACCATCACGGCCGGCCAGTCCCTTGAGGGCACCATGCAGGCGGTGGTGGACCAGGCCCGCGGCGTGATCGGCGCCCGCCAGGCGGTGCTCAGCCTGACAACCGGGAACGACTGGAGCCAGGTTGTCACTGCGCTGTCGGTCGACGAGCGCTACAGCGCCTACCGGCAAATGACGACCATGCCCGACGGGACGGGCATCTACTCCCTGGTGTGTGAAACCAACAAGCCGCTGCGTTTGACCCAGGAGCAGATGGAGGGGCACCCCCGGTGGCGCAGTTTCGGCGCGCACGCGAAGGAGCATTTGCCCATCTGGGGCCTGCTCGCCGTGCCCCTGGTGGACCCCGCCGGGCATAACATCGGCCTGATCATGCTGTCGGACAAGTCCGAAGGTGAATTCAACGAGCGTGACGAATACGTAGCGGTGGAACTCGCGCAGCTGGCGTCCACCGCGATCGACAACGCGCGGCTGTTCGAACAGATTCGCGAGCTCAACGCCGGCCTGGAAGCACGGATCGCGGAGCGTACAGCCGAGCTGAGCCGCCAGGAACTTCTGTTCCGCACCCTGGCCGAGCAGGCGCCCGAGGTGGTGTGGAACACCGACGCCCGTGGCGAGAACCTCACTTTCCTCAACCGTGCCTGGTACGAACTGGTGGGCGGCACGCCGCAGGACTGGCTCGGCCGCAGCGGTGCCTCGGCCATCCATCCGGATGACCGGGAGCAAGTTTCCGCCAACTGGCGCCGCTCGCGCGAGTCGCTTTCCAATTTCACAGGCGTGCGGCGCCTGCGCGCGCGCGACGGCAGCTACCACACCATGTCGTACAAGGGGTCGCCCGTGCTGGACGGGCAGGGGCGCGTGGCCTTCTGGGTGGGCATCGATGCCGACATCACGGAGTTCAAGGCGATCGAGCTTGCGTTGCGCAGCTCCAACCAGGAGCTGGAGGCGTTTTCCTATTCGGTCTCGCACGACCTGCGCGCCCCGCTGGGCGCCATCGGCGGCTTCAGCCGGGCTCTCTCCCATAAGCTCGACAGCCTGGAGGTAGCCGACGAACGCGCCAGCCATTACCTGGCCCGCATCCAGGCCGGTGTGGAAAAGATGGAGGAGCTGATCGACGCGCTGCTGGGGTTGGCCAAGGTGGTGCGGGCCCCGTTGCACTATGGCGAAGTGCGGCTGGGCGCCATGGCGCGGGAAATCCTGGAGGGCTTGCGTGAGGGTGAGCCGCAGCGCCGCGTGCGCCTGGCGGTGGAGGATGAGCTGCTGGCCCAGGGGGACTCCCGGCTGCTGCGGGCGGTGATGGAGAACCTGCTGGGCAACGCATGGAAGTTCACTTCGAAGCGCGACGAGGCCTTCATCGAAGTGGGGCAGCTGGATGACAGCGGCATCTTCTTCGTGCGCGACAACGGCGTGGGCTTCGACATGGCCTACGCGGACAAGCTGTTCGGCGCCTTCCAGCGGCTGCACACGGACGCGGAGTTTCCCGGAACCGGCATCGGACTGGCCACGGTGCGCCGCATCGTCGGCCGCCACCAGGGCAGGGTGTGGGCGGAGTCGGTGCCGGGGAAGGGCACGGCCTTCTTCTTCACCCTGTCGCAGTCGGCCCCGCCGGTGTGGCTGGCCAGCGGTACCGCCGCCAGCTAGGGTGCGGCCCGGCCGCATTGCGCCAGATCAAGCCGGCGCGGCCCTGGGGCTTTTGGCCTAACGGCGCGTTGCCGCGCCCCATAGAGTGGCCTGGCCATGCCACTCATTGCAAGCAACATGATCGGGGAGCGTCTGCGCCTGGAGCCGCTGCATGAGCGGCACATCGCCGGGCTGGACGCTGCCTGCGCGGAAAGCGCCGACGGCCTGGCCACGATCTGGCGCTACCTGCTGGATTGCCGGGTCTACCGCGACAAGGGAATGGCCGGGCTGGTGCGTGAACTGCTGGCCCGGCAAGCGGGTGGCACCGACATGCCCTTCGCGATGGTCGACCGGCAACTTGAATGCCCGGTCGGCGTCACACGCTTCATGGAAATGGACCTGGCCCACGGGGTGGTGGAGATCGGCACCTGGATCGGCCTGGCGTACCAGCGCGAAGGCCGCAACCCCGAGAGCAAGCGGCTGATGCTGCGCCATGCGTTCTGCGTCCTGCGTGCCATGCGGGTGCAATTCAAGATCGATACGCGAAACGTGCAGTCGCTGCAAGCGGTCGAGCGCATGGGCGCGGTGCGCGAGGGCGTGATCCGCAACCACGCCATCATGGCCGATGGCAGCGTCAGGTCGTCCGCGCTGTACAGCATCCTGGCCGAGGACTGGCCGGCCGTCGATTCACGCCTGGCGCGGCTCCTGCGCCACCATGTCGCGGCTTGACGCGAGGTTGCTCGGCCTGTCCGCCTGTATCGCGGGCTTCTGCACGGCCATGGCGTTCTGCCTGGTCATGTTCAAGGTCGAGCAGGTCCAGCGCCAGGCGGTGCACGGCCGTTTTGACCTGATGGCGCGCGAAGTGGCGCAGGTGGCCGAGCGCAGCCTTGAAATCGGCCTGCCGTTGTCCGGGTTGCACGCGCTGCCGGCGGTGCTGGCGCGGCATTCGCGCGCCGACCGCCGGATACTGTCAATCGACGTTACCGACCGGCAGGGCGTGCTGCTTTATTCGAGCGCCGCCTCGCGCGCCGGCGAAGGCCGTGAAGCGGTCGCCCGCCGCACGGTGGAGAACAGTTTTTCGGTGCCACAGGGCTATGTGGCGGTGCGCTATGACGCCGGAGCCGGCGGCGGCCAGCAGGCCCTCGGGCGTGGCCTGGTGGCGCTTTCGCTGGCGGTGTTCGCGCTGGCCGCGGCACTGCTGTTTCTTCTGCTCAAGCTGCGCGCCGCGCGGCCGGACCGCACGCCCGGCGCCGCTTGGACGGTGCTGGCCCCGCTATTGGCGGTATGCGCGCTGGCCATGGCGGCTATCGCCTGTTTTGCCTACGGACTGGCCAATCAGGCGCTGACCGGGGAGTTGCGCGAGAAGGCGGCAGTGGTGGCCTTCTCGCTGGCTTCCACCTTCGGCCAGGCGGCGCACCTTGGCCTGGATGTGGCGCAGATGCCGGGCATCCAGGACAGGCTGGATGAAGTGCGCGCGCAGCATCCTGGCCTCTCGTCGATCGAGGTGAAGTTTGCCGGTGGTGGCCGCTACGTGGCGCAAGCCGCGGATAGCGCAGCAATCAACGCGGCACTGACGGCGCATGCGTCTTTCGGCGACGCGCAGGAGGCGGCCGGCCTGCTCACCGTATCGGTGGACGAGCGGTATGTCGCGGGCCTGTTCATGGAGCTCGGGCTGGATTTCCTGGTGCTGCTGGTGGTGGTGGCCTTTCTTACGCTGGAGCTGGCCTATTGCCTGGCCGGCAGGCTGGGCGATGCCTTCGCGCGGCCCGCCGCGGCGGACGCGGCCTTAGGCGGGATGCGCGCACCGTTCCTGCTGCTGTTGCTGGCCGAGGACCTGTCGCGGGGATTTCTTCCCTTGTACGCCGCGGCGCTGCCGGCCGCGTCGTGGGAGATTCCCGCGCAGTGGGTCGTGGGCGCGCCGATTGCGCTGTTCATGCTTGCCGTGGCCTTTTCCCAGCCCACGCTGGGCCCCTGGGCTGCCCGCGTTGGGGCGCGCCGGGCCTTCTTCTGGGCGGCGGCGGTGGGCGCGGCCACACACCTGCTGTCGGCCCAGGCCGGCAACGTCGCGCAGCTGCTGGCGTGGCGCTGCGCCGCCGGCGTGGCCTGGGCCGTGGCCTTCGTGGCTATCCAGGCGCAGGTGCTGGAGGCCACGGCGCCGGCCCATCGCGCGCGCGGCCTGGCGGCGTTTGCCGGCGTCATCATGGTTTCCATGATCTGCGGACCGCCGGTGGGCGGACTGCTCGCGGACGGGTTGGGCCAGCAGGCCACGCTGCTGGTCGCGGCGGCCCTGGCGGGCTGTGCCGGGCTGGCCGCGCTCGCGGCGCCGCGAGCGGTTGCAGGGAGGGTTGCGGCCGGGCCGGCGGCTCCCGCCGGCCTGCGCCGGGCCCTGCTGGGCAACCCGCGCTTCATGGGGCTGGTGGTGCTGGCCGCGATGCCGGCCAAGCTGGTCCTGGTGGGCTACTGCTTCTACCTGATTCCGCTATTCATCTCCGCCGCCGGCCACACCGCGGCGATGTCCGGGCGGCTGATCATGGTGTATTCGGTCGTCATGGTGCTGGGCATGCCGCTGGCCCTGAACCAGCTGGAGCGGCTGCAGCGCTCGCGCAGCGCCAGCCTGCATCCGGCCTTCGTCGCGGCCGGCCTGGTGCTGTCGGGCCTGGCCGGCTTCTGCATGGTGCTGCCGCATGACCTGCTGGCGGCGTCGCTGGTGGTCACGGTGCTGGGCGCCGCGCAGGCGCTGAGCATCGCGCCGCAGGCGGCTCTGGTTCAGCAGGTGGCGCCGCGCGAGATCGCTCTATATGGGCAGAACACGGTATACGGCTACTACCGGTTTGGCGAGCGTGTGGGCAATGCGCTGGGCCCGCTGGCCTGCGCCGCCCTGCTGGCGTGGACCAGCGCCAGGATGGCCTTCATGTGGCTGGGTGCCCTCACGGCGCTTTCGGGCCTGGTCTTCGCGTGGCTTTATGTGCCGGCGCGCGCGCCGGCGGTGGCGCGATGAACGGCTTGCGCCGGCGAGGCTTGCTGCAGCGCGCGGCCGCGGCCTGCTGCGCCCTGCCTTGCGTTGCATGGCCGGCGGGCAGCGCACCGCGCATCGTCATGGTCACTTGGCGCGGGCCCACGGCGGTCGAGGCGGGTTTTACCGAATTCTGGAAGACCACCGCCCTGTCGCCGCGCTTCGAAATGCACGACGCCGCGCAGGACCCGTTGCGGCTGGTCCAGATTGCGCGGGAGGTCACTGCCCAGCGGCCCGAGCTGGTGTACGCATGGGGTACGCCCTGCACCTTGGGGCTGATGGGCGCATACAGCGAGCCGCATCCGGTGATCGGGCGCGAGATTCCGCTGGTGTTTGCGCTGGTGGCCGACCCGGTTGGCGCGGGCATCGTCGCCTCGCTGCAGGCGCCGGGACGCAACGCCACAGGCGTCTCCCACATGCCGCCGGTTGCGGCGCACTGGCAGGCGATGCGCCGGTACGGCGACGCGCAGTCCGTTGCCGTGCTCTACAACGGCAGCGAACCCAACTCGGTTGCCAACGTGCGCGAATGGCGGGCGCTGGCGCAGCGAGAGGGCATTGCGCTGCATGCCGAGGCGTTCGAATCCGGCCCTGCAGGGCAGCCCGTGATCACCGGCGTAGAAGCCCGGATCGCCGGGCTGCGGCGGCGCGGCGCCCGCTGGCTCTACCTGGGCCCGGACACATTCGTCTTTACCCACCTGCAGCGGATCGCCACGGGGGCGCTGGCCGCGGGGCTGCGCACCTTCGCCTCCACCGAATCGCAGATCAACGCGGCGGCGCCGGTGCTCGCGGGCCTGGTCTCGCGGTTCAGCCACGTCGGCCAGTTCGCCGCGCACAAGGCGAACCAGCTGCTGTCGGGGCAGGCCAGCGTACCGGTGGAAACCTTGAGCCGGTTTTCGCTGGTGGTACGTCTGCAGACGGCGCGCGCGCTGGGCGCGCTGCCGCCGCTGGGGCTGATTGACCACGCCGAATTCCGCCGCTAGCCGGCTCAGTTGGGCAGGACCATGCCGTCAAGGTCGGCAGCGTACTCGGGCTGGCGCAGCGCGGCATCCAGCTCGCGGATGGCGTTCTGGTGCAGCGACATGAAGTAGGGGTAGTAGTGCTCGCCGATAAAGAAGTAGCGGGCCACGGTGGCCTCCAGCGTCCGCTCCCAGTTCACGGCCACTTCCTGCAGGTTGATGACACGGCCGGGCAGCCAGTTGTTGAACAGCATGTTCTGCTCCAGCCCGTTGTTGAGCACCGTGTTCTTGGTGGCGATGGCCAGCTGCAGGCGCTTCAGGTCGGAAGCGTCGTTGATGACGATCGAATAGCGTTCGCGCCCGGCCACCGGCTGGTTCAGCTCCCAGGTGAGCCGGCTCCAGGCCGCGCGGTCTTCACACGGAACCAGCTCGATGGCGGGCACCGGCTCCGAGAACATGTCCTGCGCCGCCATGGAATTGCGCGCGAGAGTGAACGACAGCACCAGCGCCTTGCCCTTGTTGCGCTCGAAGAAACTTTCGGCGCGCCGGCCGTCGCCCATGCGCGCCATCAGGTCGGCCAGCGACACCGGCCGCTGCAGACCCTGCGCTGCCTGCTCGAAGAAGAACAGGTTCTCGATCCGGATGGCGTCCGCCGCTTTCAGCCGATCCAGCATCCGGCTCATCATTCCGGTAACGAAGACGAACTCGCCCGGCACGCGGTCGCCGGTAAATTGGGCGAACGGCGGCTTGCGTGCGGCCTCCGGCCGCCGCTCGATCACCCGGTTGGCCAGCGCGCGGTAGGCCAGCAGTCGCCGGTTGCCGCGGATAAATTGGCTGTCCAGCAGGTCTTCCGCGCGGATGCGGTACTGCTCGCGGAACAGTGACGAGTTGGCGAGGTTGAAGCGCTCGTCGTCCTTGGGATACTGCGCCTTGGTTTCGCGGAAATTCTCCGTCACCACCGAGGGCGTGAGCACAATCACCACCTCGCGCGAATCGTTTTGCGCCGTCTCGCGCCCGAACAGCTTGCCCAGCACCGGTATCTCGCCCAGCCCCGGCACCTTGTCCTCGGTGCGGTTTTGCGTGCGGCTCACCAGCCCTCCGATGATCAGCGGCATGTTGTCGCGGATGCGCGCGTAGGTCTGCACGCGGCGCGTCGAGATCGTCGGCGCCGATGCGAGGGAAATCTTGGTCTGCGGGTCCAGCACCTGCAGGTCCTGGTTGGGCACGGTGGCCGACACCGTGGCGTCGATGAGCATGCTGATCTCCGTGTTGTCCTCGGTGATGCGGGGCCGCACATTCAGCAGTATCCCGGTGGGGATGTACTGGAAAGAGAACGCCACCCGGCTGCTTCCTGCCGCGGTTCCGGCGTCCTTGGAGGTGGCGATGGGGATATCCGTTCCCACTCGGATGGTGGCCTGGCGGTTGTCCAGCGTGATGACCGACGGGCGCGACAGCACTTCCGCCTTGTTGGACTGCACCAGCGCATTGATGCGGGCCAGCACATGGGCGGGTGTCAGCGACAGCGCGGAGTCGCGCAGGAAGCTGAACGCCGAGTCGCCCGCCTGCAGCGGCGTGAGGCTGCCCAGCGAGAGCTCTTTCGAGCCTTTCTTGGCGCTCCATTGCACGCCCAGCTCGCGCAGCCCCTCCTGGCTGACTTCGAGCACAAGGCCTTCAATGAAGACCTGGCGCGCGGGCCGGTCCACCGTCTCCTGCAGCGTCCGGCGGACCTTGGTGAACTGCTCAGGGTAGGACGGATGGAACAGCACCATTAGCTGCGAGGTGCCGGCCGCGACCGTTTCATTCAGGCTGGAGGCCATGCTGGGCATCACCGTCAGGCCCATGTTGTCGCGCTGCACGGCCGCTGCCGCTGCCGCCGCGCTGGCGGAGTTGCCGTCGATCCCGCCCACCAAGCCCAGGTTGCGCGGCTCGGTGGAGGGCAGCTTGATGATCAGCGGCAGACGGTCAAACGAGATGGTGGAGGGCGTGGCGCGCGCGGGCGCAGGCCGCGCGGCCGCCACCGGAGCGGCCGGCCCCGCGGCGACGGGGAGCGGCCCGTCGCCGCGCAGTTTGCCGGGGTCGGAGCCGTCAGGCATCGGGCGCCTTGCAACCGCCTCGGGCGGGCGGCCGGCTTCGGCGCCTGCGGGAGCCTCCGCGTCGGGCACGGTGGCGTAGCCCATTGCGCGCAGTGCGAACAGGGCCGCGTCCGCATCGGCATAGCTCAGCGTGATGATGCGCGATTCCAGCGAATTCATGGGCAACTGCGCGAGGATGTCGGCGCGCTCGGCCATGAAGGCCTGCAACGCCGTCTCGAAGCCGCCGCCGGCAAGTTCGGGGTGCGGCAGGCGCCCGCCCTGCCTCTCATGCCATCCGGTGACCCACAGCTGCGGCAGGCGGCGGGGAGCCGCAATGAAGCCAAAGGCCAGCAGTTCGCTTTCGCCCTGCACCAGCCGAGCCAGTGCCACGGTGGCGGTCACGGTTGCCGGCTGGCCGGGGATGGCGGCTTCCCCCAGCCCGAGGCGCCGGTAGCCCGCGCCCTGTTCGAGGTAGGCGGCCAGGTCCTGCACCAGTTCGGCCAGCTGCGCTGGCGGCACGCGGGGCAATGGCAGGAATTTCTGCATGACGGCTGGCGCCGCCGGCAGCGCCGCGGGCCGAGCCGGGGCCTGCGCGGCGCACGGCCCCAGCAGCAGCGCGCCGGTGAAGGCGGCGGCGCGCGCGAGCACAAGCGGCGTGATTCCCAGGTTCATCGGCCGACTCTAGGTCCGCCGCCGAGGGGGCGTTAGGCCCAAAGACCCATTGCTTTTTGGGCCCCGCCGATAGAATTGCCCCGCATGGCGCGCCTGCTCATCATCGACGACCACCCGCTTTTCCTGCAGGGCCTGGCCGCGCTGTTGAAGGAGGCGATGCCCGGTGCCGAACTGCTGTGCGTGCCGTCGGCCGCACAGGCGCTGGAAATCGCGCGCGAGCCGCTGCCGCTGGACGGCATCCTGCTGGACTTGAGCCTGCCGGACAGCGAAGGCATCGTCCTGATCCCCGAGCTGCGGCGGCTGCAGCCGCACGCGCCCATCGCCATCGTCTCTGCCCGTGAATCGCGCGAGCACATCCGCGCCGCTTTCAGGGCCGGCGTGCAGGGCTACATCTTCAAGTCGCAGGTGCCCGAGCACCTGGCCCATGCGCTGCAGGCGGTGTTCGACGGCAACCTGGTGGTGCCTCCGGGCCATGAGGCCCTGCTGCGCGAGGTGCCCACGACGACGATCAGCCTGAGCCGGCGCCATCTTGACGTGCTGCGGCTGATGAGCGACGGCATGGGCAACCGCTCCATCGCGGACAAGCTGCACCTCTCTGAGAAAACCGTCAAGAACCATATCGGCGCCATCTTCGAATCGCTGTGCGTGGTCAACCGCGTGCAGGCGATCAATGAGGCGCGGCTGCGTGGCTTCATCGATTGACACGCTGGGCAGCCTGGTCCTGCACGAGCAGGTCAAGGGCCAATACGGCGGCATGCGCCCGAGCTACCTGGGCTCGGCCATCGCCGCCACTGTCTATGCCGGCATCGTGTACGGCCTGGTCGACAGCTGGAAGCTGGCGCTGTGGCTGGCGGCCGTGTATGTGCAGGCGGGCGGCCGGGCGCTGCTGAGGCGCGCGTACCTGCGCCATGCCCCCAGGCCGCAGGATGCCGCGCGCTGGGGCCGCTATGCGCTGGCCGGCTCCACCGCGTCGGGTGTGCTGTGGGGCTGCATGGGACTGTTCCTGATGGTGCCGGGGCGCTTTGACTACCAGGCCTATGCCGTGCTGTTCATCGTCGCTATCGGCGCCAATTCCGTCTTCGCTTCCGCTTCGTACCTGCCGGCCTTCTACGGGTTCTTCTACCCCGCCACCGTGCCCATCATCCTGCGGCTGATGGCCGACGGCGGCAGCATCCAGCAGATCCTGGGCTGGTCGTCGGTGATGTACCTGCCGCCCATGACCATCTTCGCCCACTTCATCAACCGCACCATCCGCGATTCGCACCGGCTGCGCTTCGAGAACCTCGGCCTGATTGAGGAGCTCAAGCGCCAGAAGAACGCGGCCGACCAGGCCAACATCGCCAAATCGCGGTTCCTCGCCGCGGCCAGCCATGACCTGCGCCAGCCGCTGCACGCCATCGAGCTGTTCGTGAAGGCGCTGCACCAGCAGGCGCTGCCCGAGGCGGCGACCGGGCTGCTGCTGTACCTGGAACGTTCGGTCTCGGCGATGCGCGGCCTGTTCGACGCGCTGCTGGACATCTCGCGCCTGGATGCGGGGGTGGTGGAGCCGGAAATCCGGGAAACCGCGCTGGCCCCACTGCTGGAGCGCATCGCCCAGGACGCGCGCGCCATGGCCGAGGGCCGGCCGGTGAGCGTGACCCTGGTGGCCACGCAGGCCTGGGTCCACACCGACGCGGTGCTGCTGGCGGTGGTGCTGTCCAACCTGGTTGCCAACGCGGTGCGCTACACGCCGCAAGGCCGCGTCGTGCTGGGCTGCCGGCGGCATGGCGGTGAACTGGCCGTCGAGGTGTGGGACACCGGCCTGGGCATTCCAGCGAACCGGCTGGACGATATCTTCCAGGAATACGTGCAGCTGGGTAACCCCGAGCGCGACCGCTCCAAGGGCCTGGGCCTGGGCCTGGCCATCGTCAAGCGGCTTTGTTCGCTGCTGGGCCACCGGGTGGAGGTGCAATCCTGGCCGGGGCGGGGCAGCCGGTTTCGCGTGCTCATGCCGTTGTCGGCGCGGCGCGGCGCGCCGGAGCCGGCGCCGCTGCGGCCCCAACCCAATGAAGACGGCGGCGGGCGGCTGGTGGTGGTGATCGACGACGAAGGCGATATCCGAAACGCGATGGCGGCGTTGCTTACCGGATGGGGATTCAGGCCCGTTGTCGCCGGCAGTGCCGCAGACGCGATGGCCTTGCTGGCCGCCGAGCCCCTGGTGCCGGCGCTGCTGGTATCGGACTACCGGCTGGCCGGCGATTCAAACGGCATCGACGCCATCAATGAGCTGCGGCTGCAATACAACCAGGATCTGCCGGGGATCCTGATCACCGGGGACACCGACCCCGTCCGGATCGCACAGGCCCAGGCCTCGGGCCTGCCGGTGTTGCACAAGCCGGTGCAGACCGAGCGGCTGCGCCAGCTGATGTTCGAACTGGCCAGCGCAGGCTGAGCGTGCTCAGCTGAGGAGGGCCTCGAAGATGTCGCCGGGGCCCGGAACGAAATCGCCCGGCTTGGCCGGCGTGATGGCCGCGGGGCAGGAATAGCGCGCCTTCAGCTTGCCATCCGCGTTCCTGACGTTGATGAAATAGCTGCCGCGCTTCATGCTGCCATCGTTGCTGGTGGGATGCATGATCTCCATGTAGCCGTCCGAGATGTGCTTGACGATGGGCCCGTCGCCCTGGATGAAGATGCCGCACTGGTCGCCGTGATAGGCCAGGCCCGAGTTGTAGGTGCTGAAGTTGACGATCACGTTCGACTGGACAACCTTGTTGCGCTTGCCCGGCGAGCAGTCGGTGTTGCTCCAGTGGCAGCAATCCTTGACGGGCTCGGCGTTGAAATTGCCCTTGGAGTCGCGATGGGTGATCTTGGAGGCCTTGAGCGTCTTGTCCATCGCACCGCCGCTGCCGTAGTAGTACCCTGTGTACTTCACCGGGACATTGGTGAAGTTGTAGACGCAGAAGGCCTGCGCGCCGGAGGCCAGCAGCAGTGCGCCGCAAGCCGCGGCCAGCATGAAGAAGCGTTTCATTTCGATCTCCTTGGAAAAAGGTGATCGGACTTTAGGCAGGCTGGCGCGCCGCGGTTAGGCCCGCGGGCCCAGCGGCCCGTGTGTTTGTCACGGAAAAGGGATCAGGCCGGCGCGAAGCGGTACACGCCGTCGGCGTCCAGCCGGCGCGCCAGCTTGCCGGCAAACCACAGCAGATGCAGGTGCGCCACCGCCTCGCCCATGGCGAAGGTGGTCTGGTGCAGGTCCAGCTTGCGGCGGAACATCACCGGCAGGATGTCGGCGCCCGACTGCGGCGCCACCGCGCAGGCCTGCATCACCTCGGCCAGCCGGTCGCGGTGGTGATCGTGCAGCTGGCGGATGCGCGTGTGCAGGCCGCGGAACGGCTTGCCATGCGAAGGCAGGGTGAGCGTGTCCTGCGGCAGCGGCGCGAACTTGTCGATCGATTCCAGGAAGGCCTTGAGCGGGTCGGACTCGGGCTCCACGTCATACACGCTGACGTTGGTGGAAATGCGCGGCAGCATCATGTCGCCGCTGATCAGCACGCGCAGGTCATCGCAGTACAGCGCGATGTGCTCCGGCGCGTGGCCGTAGCCGCTGATGCAGCGCCAGCCGCGGCCGCCGATGCGAACCGTGTCGCCGTCCATCATGCGGCGGAACTGCCGTGGCACGGCGGGCACCATACCCGGGTAGTAGTTGGTGCGGGCGCGCACCTTCTCCAGTGCCTCCGGATCCGCGAGCCCGTGCGACGCGAAGAAGTCGGCCGACGCGGGGCCGCCGAAACCGGTGGTGCTCTGCGAGGCCATGCGCGCGGCGTTGAAATCGGTGGCGCTGATCCACAGCGGCGCGTTCCAGCGCTCGCACAGCCAGTACGCCAGGCCGATGTGGTCGGGGTGCATGTGGGTGACGATCACGCGCAGGATGGGCAGGCCCTGCAGCTGGGTCGCGAAGACCTGCTCCCACTGCGCCTTCGACTCGTCGCGGCTGATGCAGCAGTCCACAACGGTCCAGCCCTGGCGTCCGTCAATCTCGTCGCGCAGCAGCCACAGGTTGATGTGGTCCAGCGCGAAGGGCAGTGCCATGCGGATCCACCGGACACCCGGCGCGACTTCCATCGTCTCCCCCTGGGCCGGCAGCACATCGCCGAAGGGATAGTCCAGTTCCATCTCAAGCGCATTCATCGGCGGGCCATTCTCGGATTGACGTTAACGTAAACGTCATATGTAATCCGCATTGTATGGCCACCACTACTTACACCATCAGCGACCTGGCGAAGGAATTCGACCTCACCACCCGGGCCATGCGCTTCTACGAGGACATGGGGCTGTTGCAGCCCGAGCGCTCGGGGCCGGCGGGGCGCAACCGCGTGTACACCGCGCGTGACCGCACCCGCCTGAAGCTGACGCTGCGCGCCAAGCGGCTGGGCCTGTCGCTGACCGAGGCGAAGGACCTGATCGACATGTACGACAGCCCGCGCGACACCGGGCCGCAGCTGAAGAAATTCCTCACCATCCTGGCGCACCACCGCAAGCAGCTGGAAGAACAGATGGCCGACCTGCAGGCCAACCTGGAGGAAGTGCGGGCCCACGAAAAAGAGGCGCGCAGCCTGCTGGCCCGGGCCGAAAAGGCAAAATGACGGATAATTGACGTTTACGTAAACGTCAACTTCACGGAGCCACTCATGGCCAGCGTTTTCGAGCCCCGGGACCCTGCCTTCGCCGACCGCGTGCGCGCCAGCTTTGCGCGGCAGGCCGCCATGGCGACCATCGGCGCCACTCTGGCTAAAGTTGAGGCGGGACGGGTGGTGATAGAGCTGCCCTGGTCAGCCCACCTCACGCAGCAGCACGGCTTCCTGCATGCCGGCATGGTCGCCACCGCGCTGGACTCGGCCTGCGGCTATGCGGGCTTCACGCTGATGGCCGCCGACGCCGCGGTGCTGACCATTGAGTTCAAGATCAACCTGCTGGCGCCAGCCAAAGGCCAGCGCTTTCGCATGGTGGGCGAGGTGGTCAAGCCCGGCCGCACCGTGACGGTGGTGGAGGGCAAGGCCTTCGCCATCGACGGCGACCAGGAAAAGCTGGTCGCCAACATGAACGCAACGCTGATGGCGGTGGTGGGCCGCGACGGCATCCAGCAGTAGAGCATTCCCCAGGAGACACACCATGGACAACCTGCCAGGCCTGAACTTCCAGCTGGGTGAAGACATCGACGCGCTGCGCGATGCCGTGCGCGAATTTGCTCAAGGCCAGATCGCGCCGCGCGCCGCCGAGATCGACGTTTCCGACCAGTTCCCCATGGACCTGTGGCGCAAGATGGGCGAGCTGGGCGTGCTGGGCATCACCGTCTCCGAGGAGTATGGCGGTGCCAACATGGGCTACCTGGCCCACATGATCGCGATGGAGGAAATCTCGCGCGCCTCCGCTTCCGTGGGCCTGTCCTACGGCGCGCACAGCAACCTGTGCGTCAACCAGATCAAGCGCAATGGCAGCGAGGCGCAGCGCAAAAAGTACCTTCCCAAGCTCATTTCCGGCGAGCACGTGGGCGCGCTGGCCATGAGCGAGCCGGGCGCGGGCAGCGACGTGATTTCCATGAAGCTGAAGGCCGAGGACAAGGGCGGCTTCTACCTGCTGAACGGCAACAAGATGTGGATCACCAACGGGCCGGACGCCGACACGCTGGTGGTCTACGCCAAGACCGAGCCCGAGTTGGGCGCGCGCGGCGTCACCGCCTTCCTGATCGAAAAGGGCATGAAGGGCTTTTCCATCGCGCAGAAGCTGGACAAGCTGGGCATGCGCGGCAGCCACACCGGCGAGCTGGTGTTTCAGAACGTGGAGGTGCCCGAGGCCAATGTGCTGGGCTCGCTCAACGGCGGCGCCAGGGTTCTCATGTCGGGCCTGGACTATGAGCGCGCCGTGCTCACCGGCGGGCCGCTGGGCATCATGCAGTCGGTGATGGACAACGTGATTCCCTACATCCACGACCGCAAGCAGTTCGGCCAGAGCATCGGCGAGTTCCAGCTGATACAGGGCAAGGTGGCCGACATGTACACCGTGCTGCAGGCCGGCCGCTCGTTCGCCTACACCGTGGCCAAGAACCTGGACATGCTGGGTACGGAACACGTGCGCCAGGTCCGCAAGGACTGCGCCTCCGTCATCCTGTGGTGCGCCGAGAAGGCCACCTGGATGGCGGGCGAGGGCATCCAGATCTACGGCGGCAACGGCTACATCAACGAATACCCGCTGGGGCGCCTGTGGCGCGACGCCAAGCTGTATGAGATCGGCGCCGGCACCAGCGAGATCCGCCGCATGCTGATCGGCCGGGAGCTCTTCGCCGAGACGATGTGACCTGGCGCGGTGACACAATAGTTCCCATGCCAGACATTCAAGACCTTTTCGCCCACAACCGCGCCTGGGCCGCGCAGATGGAGCGCGAGCGCCCCGGCTTCTTCACGGGCCTCGTCAAGCAGCAGCGGCCCAAGTACATGTGGATAGGCTGCTCCGACAGCCGCGTGCCGGCCAACCAGATCACCGGGCTGGAGCCGGGCGAGGTGTTCGTGCACCGCAACGTCGCCAACATCGTCGTGCACTCCGACCTGAACGCCCTGTCCGCCATCCAGTTCGCGGTGGAGATGCTGCGGGTGGAGCACATCATGGTGGTGGGCCACTACGGCTGCTCGGGCGTGCAGGCCGCGCTGGAAGGCACCCGCATCGGCCTGGCCGACAACTGGATCCGCCACATCCAGGACGTTCGCGACCGCCACCGCGGCCTGCTGGAGCGCGTGCATCCCGACCAGCGCGCGGCCGCACTGTGCGACCTGAACGTGATCGAGCAGGTGGTCAACGTGAGCGTCAGCACCGTGATGGTGGACGCCTGGGCCGCCGGCCAGAAAGTGGCGGTGCACGGCTGGGCCTTCGGCGTGAACGACGGCCTGCTGCAGGACCTGCGCATGACCGTGACCAGCACCGAGGCCATCGAGCCGCTGTATGCCGACGCGATTGAAAGCGTGATCGCCGCGCGCGAGAAAGCCTGAGGCATGTTTCCCCAGCGACTGGATTCGCCGCTGGCCTACGACATCGCCAAGGCGATGATGGACGGCTTCAACCGCCACTATCGCCTCTTCCGCACCGAGTCGGCCCGCGCCAAGCACCGCTTCGAGACGGCCGACTGGCACGGCCAGCAGCGCGCCCAGCGCGAGCGCATCGAGTTCTATGACCTGCGCGTGAAGGAAGCCACCACCCGGCTGGAAAAGGAATTCAAGGCGGGCGACCAGCCGATGGACGTGTGGCAGCAGGTCAAGCTGCACTACATCGGCCTGCTGGTGGACCACCACCAGCCCGAGCTGGCCGAGACCTTCTTCAATTCGGTGACCACCAAGATCCTGCACCGCACGCACTTCCACAACGACTTCATCTTCGTGCGACCGGCCGTGAGCACCGAGTACATCGAAAACGACGAGCCGGCCGCCAAGCCCACCTACCGCGCCTACTACCCCACGCGCGAAAACCTGGGCGAAACGATAGTGCGGGTAATCGAGAACTTCGACCTGCAGCGGCCCTGGGACGACCTGCCGCGTGATGCCGGCCTGGTGCTGGAGGCGATGAGCAGCCGCCTGGCGCAGGTGAAGCTGCGCGCCAACTTCCAGATCCAGGTGCTGTCCAGCCTGTTCTTCCGCAACAAGGGCGCCTACATCGTGGGCAAGATCATCAACGGCTTCAACGAAGTGCCGTTCGCCCTGCCCATCCTGCACAACAAGGCCGGCAAGCTAGTGGTGGACGCCTGCCTGTTCGGTGAGGACGACCTGCAGGCCCTGTTCTCGTTTGCCCGGGCCTACTTCATGGTGGACATGGAGATTCCCTCGGCCTTCGTGCAGTTCCTGCGCTCATTAATGCCAAGAAAGCCGCGCAACGAGATCTACAACGCACTGGGCCTGGCCAAACAGGGCAAGACGCTGTTCTACCGCGATTTCCTCTACCACCTGCAGCACTCCAGCGACAAGTTCCGCATCGCGCCCGGCATCAAGGGCATGGTGATGCTGGTGTTCGACCTGCCGTCGTTCCCCTACGTGTTCAAGCTGATCAAGGACTACTACCCGCCGCAGAAGGACACCACGCGCGAGCAGATCAAGGGCAAGTACCTGCTGGTGAAGCAGCACGACCGCGTGGGCCGCATGGCCGACACGCTGGAATACAGCGAGGTGGCCTTCGCGCGCGACCGCTTCGAGGACGACCTGATCGCCGAGATCCAGAAGTTCGCGCCCAGCCAGCTGGAGATCAGCGACCGCGACGGTGACGGCCGCGAGGAAGTGATCATCAAGCACCTGTACATCGAGCGGCGCATGATCCCGCTGAACATCTACCTGCAGGAAGCCTTCGACGCGGGGCTGGAAGGCGAGTCGCCCACCGCCCACCACGCGCGCGACCAGATCGAGCGCGCCGTGGTGGAGTACGGCAACGCCATCAAGGACCTGGTGTCGGCCAACATTTTCCCCGGCGACATGCTGTGGAAGAACTTCGGTGTCACGCGCAACGGCAAGGTCGTGTTTTACGACTACGACGAGATCGAATACATCACCGACTGCAATTTCCGCAAGGTGCCGGCGCCGCGCAACGAAGAAGACGAGATGTCCGGCGAGGTCTGGTACACGGTCGGACCCAAGGACGTGTTTCCCGAGACCTTCGGCCCCTTCCTGCTGGGCAACCCCGCCGTGCGCGAGGTGTTCATGAAGCACCACGGCGACCTGCTGGACGCCGGCTTCTGGCAGAAGCACAAGGAGCGCATCGCCGCCGGCCATGTGCACGACGTGTTCCCCTACGAGCGCGAGAAGCGATTCACCGCGCAGGCCCGCCAGGCGCAGGAAGAGCGCGGCGCCGCCATCCAGCTCATCTGATTTCTTGTTGTTGAAGGAGTAATACACCATGGCTGAATCCATCGTCATCGTCAGCGCCGCCCGCACCCCCATGGGCGGCTTCCAGGGCGACTTCTCGTCTCTCTCGGCCCACGACCTGGGCGGCGCCGCCATCAAGGCGGCCGTCGAGCGCGCCGGCATCACCGGCGACGCCGTCGGTGAAGTGCTGTTCGGCAATTGCCTGATGGCCGGGCAGGGCCAGGCGCCGGCCCGCCAGGCCGCGTTCAAGGGCGGCCTGCCCAAAAGCGCTGGAGCCGTCACGCTCAGCAAGATGTGCGGCTCGGGCATGAAGGCCGCGATGTTCGCGCACGACATGCTGCTGGCCGGCTCGCACGAGGTGATGGTGGCCGGCGGCATGGAAAGCATGACCAATGCGCCCTACCTGATGCTCAAGGGCCGCGGCGGCTACCGCATGGGCCATGACCGCATCTTCGACCACATGATGCTGGACGGCCTGGAAGACGCCTACGAAGCCGGCCGCTCCATGGGCACCTTCGGCGAGGAGTGCGCCGCCAAATACAGCTTCAGCCGCGAGGCGCAGGACGCCTTTGCCACCGCCAGCGTCAAGCGCGCCAAGGCCGCCACCGAATCGGGCGCCTTCGCCGCCGAGATCACCCCCGTGGCCGTGAAAGACCGCGCCGGCGAGCGCGTGATCAGGGTCGATGAAGGCCCGGGCAAGGTCAGGCTGGACAAGATTCCCACGCTCAAGCCCGCCTTCAAGAAGGACGGCACCATCACCGCCGCCAGCAGCTCCAGCATCAACGACGGCGCGGCCGCGCTGGTGATGATGACCGAGAGCACCGCGAAACGCCTGGGCATGAAGCCACTGGCCCGAATGGTGGGCCACGCCATGCACGCGCAGGAGCCGAACTGGTTCACCACCGCCCCCGTCGGCGCCACGCAGAAGCTGCTGGCCAAAACCGGCTGGAAAGTCAGCGACGTCGATCTGTGGGAAGTGAACGAGGCTTTCGCCGTCGTGCCGATGGCGCTGATGGAGGAGCTGAAGGTCTCGCACGACATTGTCAACGTCAACGGCGGCGCCTGCGCGCTGGGCCATCCGATCGGCGCTTCCGGCGCGCGCATCATGGTCACGCTGCTGCATGCGCTGAAGGCGCGCGGTGGCAAGCGCGGCGTGGCCACGCTGTGCATAGGCGGCGGCGAGGGCACTTCCGTGGCACTGGAGTTGCTATAAATTAGATAGCTGCCTACGCATGGCTGGCGCGCCTTGCGGGCATTTTTCCCTCTGAAAAAGCAGTATGAGCACGATTTTGGTCATGGGCGCCTCGCGGGGCATCGGCCTGGAGTTCGCAAGGCAGTACCGGGAGCAATGGGACCGGGTGATCGCCACGGCGCGCGACGACGCGGGCCTGGCGCGGCTGAAGGCGCTGGGCGCCCAGGCGCTGAAGCTGGACGTGGCCGACCCCGCCAGCGTGGCCGGCCTGGGCTGGCAGCTGGAAGGCGAGAAGATCGACGTGGCGCTTTATGTGGCCGGTGTCTATTCCACCGACGGCGCCACGGTGCCGCCCACGCAGGAAGCGTTTGACAGCCTGATGCACACCAATGTGCTGGGCGCCATGCAGGCCATCCCGCAGGTGGCGCCGCTGGTGGAAGCCGCGCACGGCACGTTTGTCTTCATCACCAGCGAGATGGGGCAGATCGGCGGCGTGGGTTCCAGCTTCGGCTGGGCGTACCGCGTGAGCAAGGCGGCGCTGAACATGGCCGTGGCCTCGGCCCAGACCGACTACCCCGGCGCCGTGCTGGTGGCCATGAGCCCCGGCTGGGTGCAGACCGAGATGGGCGGCGCCAGCGCCACGCTGAGCGTGGAGCAGAGCGTCAGCGGCATGCGCACCACCATCGCCACCTTCGGACGCAAGCACCGCGGCACCTTCTACAACTACGACGGCCGCCGCTTCAAGGGCTGGTGAGAATGAGCCCCCACGTTCACTGTCGTTCTCTGCCCCCCGAGGGGGCGCATGCCTCCCTAGAGGCGGCTCGTCGGAAGGCATAAATGCTGCTCACCCAAGACCAGGAAATGATCCGCGACGCGGTGCGTTCGTTCGCGCAGGAGCAGCTGTGGCCCAACGCACCGCGCTGGGACCGCGAGCACATCTTCCCGCACGAGGCGCACAAGGGCCTGGCGGCGCTGGGCGCCTACGGCATCTGCGTGCCGGAGGAATTCGGCGGCGCCAACCTCGACTACGTCACGCTGGCGCTGGTGCTGGAAGAAATCGCGGCCGGCGACGGCGGCACCAGCACCGCCATCAGCGTCACAAATTGCCCCGTCAACGCCATCCTGATGCGCTATGGCAATGCGGCGCAGAAAAAAAACTGGCTCACGCGGCTGGCGCAAGGCGAGCTGCTGGGCGTGTTCTGCCTGACCGAGCCGCACGTGGGCAGCGACGCTTCCGCCTTGCGCACCGCCGCTGTGAAGGATGGCGACGGCTATGTGATCAACGGCGTCAAGCAGTTCATTACCAGCGGCAAGAACGGCCACCTGGCCGTGGTCATCGCCGTCACCGACAAGGGCGCGGGCAAGAAGGGCATGAGCGCCTTCCTGGTGCCCACCGACGCGCCGGGCTACGTGGTGGCGCGGCTGGAAGACAAGCTGGGCCAGCGCTCCAGCGACACGGCGCAAATCAACTTCGACAACTGCCGCATTCCCGCGGAAAACCTGATCGGCGAGGAAGGCCAGGGCTACCGAATCGCCCTGAGCGCGCTGGAAGGCGGGCGCATCGGCATCGCCGCGCAAAGCGTGGGCATGGCGCGCAGCGCTTTCCAGGTGGCGGTGGACTACGCCAAGGAGCGCGAGAGCTTCGGCACGGCCATCATCAACCACCAGGCCGTCGGGTTCCGGCTGGCCGAGTGCGCGACCAAACTGGAGGCCGCGCGCCAGCTGATCTGGCATGCCGCCAGCCTGCGCGACGCCGGCCAGCCCTGCCTGAAGGAAGCCGCCATGGCCAAGCTGTTCGCCAGCGAAGCAGCCGAGCAAATCTGCAGCGCCGCCATCCAGACGCTGGGCGGCTACGGCTACGTGAACGACTTTCCGGTGGAGCGCATCTACCGCGACGTGCGGGTCTGCCAGATCTACGAAGGCACCTCGGACGTGCAGAAGATCATCATCCAGCGGGCGCTGTGATGCAGGAGTGGCCGGCCGACGCCGAGGCGCTGATGCGTTCGCGCTACGCCGCCTTCGTGGCCTGCGACGAGGCCTGGCTGCTGGCCAGCTGGCACCCTTCCACCCGGCCCTCGCAAGTGCCGTTCGAGCCCGGCGCCAAATGGCTGGGCTTGGAAGTGCGCGGCCACAAGCACATTGACGGCACGCATGCCGAGGTCGAGTTCGTCGCCCGCTGCCGCAATGCCGGCGGCAAGGCCGTGCGGCTGCACGAGCGCAGCCGCTTCGTGAAAGAGGATGGGCGCTGGTACTACCTGGACGGTGATCA
Source organism: Burkholderiales bacterium (assembly GCA_016191525.1). Taxonomy (GTDB): domain Bacteria; phylum Pseudomonadota; class Gammaproteobacteria; order Burkholderiales; family Burkholderiaceae_C; genus Ramlibacter. The sequence goes on from JACPOK010000019.1 coordinate 55,930, forward strand.
GCGCTGAGCGCCCGCGAAACCCATCCGCCCCGTCCTACAAGGCGCGGCCGCGCCGCTGTCTAGCATCTTCAGGAACACAACCTGAAAGGCAGCATCATGTTTTCCATCCTTGGCACCATCCTCGTCGGCTTCGTGGTCGGGCTGATCGCGCGGGCCGTCAAACCCGGCAACGACAAGCTGGGCCTGATCATGACCACCCTGCTGGGCATCGGCGGCGCCTTCGTGGCCCGCTACGCCGGCGCCGCCATGGGCCTTTACCAGGCCAACGAGCCGGCCGGCTGGATCGCGTCCATCCTCGGCGCCGTGATCCTGCTGTTCATCTACAGCCTGGTGCGCGGCCGCGCCCATACGCGCTGAGGCGTTCGGGGCCCCGATGGGCATTGTTTACCATCGGGTGATGAATAAATTCGAGGCGGTTCTTTTCGATTGCGACGGCGTGCTGGTGGACAGCGAGCCCATCACCAACGGCGTATTGCGCGACATGCTTGAAGAGCTGGGCTGGAAGCTATCGCGCGAGGAATGCATGCGCCTGTTCGTCGGCAAGGCGGTGATGGACGAGGTGGCGCTGATCGAATCCAATACCGGGCACCGCATCACCGATGAATGGATGCTGCGCTTTCGCGCGCGCCGCAACGAGGGCCTGGTGCGCGACGTGAAGGCGATACCCGGCTCGGTGGAGGCGGCGGCGCTGCTGCACCGGCGCTTCGAAGGCCGCATTGCCTGCGCCTCGGGCGCCGACCGGTTCAAGGTGGAATTGCAGCTGGAGAAATGCGGGCTGATGCCGTACTTCAAGGGCCGGATTTTCAGCGGCCATGAAATGCCGCGCTCCAAGCCGGCGCCCGACGTGTACCTGGCCGCGGCCGCAGCGCTTGGCATTGACCCGAAGCGCTGCCTGGTGGTGGAAGACACCGTCACCGGCGTGACGGCGGGCGTCGCCGCGGGCGCCACCGTATTCGGCTACAGCCCGCCCGAGGCCGGGCACGACGCGCCCGGTCCGCTGCGTGCCGCCGGGGCGCGGGCCATCTTCACCCACATGGCGCAACTGGACAGCTTGACGGCCGGCTGAGCCGCGCAACAATGGGGGCCCACCCCAGGAGACACCATGGACACGGCCATCCGCCGGCAGACGATCGCCGACCTGTTGCACCGCACCGCCAAGCGCTATCCCGGCAAGCCCGGCCTGGCCTGCGGCGGCACGCAATGGACGTTCGCGCAACTCGATGCGGTGGCCGACAGCGTGGCGGCGGGCCTCGCCGGCATGGGCGTGGGCCAGGGCAGCCGGGTGGCGGTGCTGGCGCGCAACTCGCACGCGTTCGCGGCGCTGCGCTTTGCGCTCGCACGGCTGGGCGCGGTGCTGGTGCCCATCAACTTCATGCTCAAGGCCGACGAAGTGGCTTTCATCCTGCGGCATGCGCAGGCCGAACTCCTGGCCACCGATTCGGGCCTGGCCGACCTGGCCCGCGCCGCGGCGGCGCAGGGCACCGCGGTCAGGCAGTTCATCTGGCTGCCGTCGGAAGAAGCTTCGCAGCCGGTGGCCGGAATGACTTCGTTCGAGGACCTGGCCCGCACGCAGGGCACGCCGCCCCCGGTGTCCCTGGGCAGCATGGATTTGGCGCAGATCGTCTACACCAGCGGCACCGAATCGATGCCCAAGGGCGCGATGCTCACGCACGACGCCGTCATTTCGCAGTACGCCAGCTGCGCGGTGGACGCCAGCATTGACCGCGGCGACGTGATGCTGCACGCGCTGCCGCTGTACCACTGCGCGCAGCTGGACGTGTTCCTGGGCCCGGCGGTCTACGTGGGCGCCAGCAGCATCGTCACGGCCAAGCCCACGCCGGAGAACCTGCTGCCGCTGATCGCGAAGCACGGCATCACCAGCTTCTTCGCGCCGCCCACGGTCTGGATCGCGCTGCTGCGCTCGCCGCTGTTCGACCAGACCGACCTGTCCAGCCTGCGCAAGGGCTACTACGGCGCGTCCATCATGCCGGTGGAGGTGCTGCGCGAACTGGCGCGGCGGCTGCCGGAGGTGGGCTTCTGGAACCTGTACGGCCAGACCGAGATCGCGCCGCTGGCCACCATGCTGGGCCCCGATGACCAGCTGCGCAAACCCGGTTCCTGCGGGCGCGCCGTGCTGAACGTCGAGACCCGGGTGGTCGATGACAACCTGCGCGACGTGAAGCCCGGCGGCGAGGTCGGCGAAATCGTGCACCGCTCGCCGCACCTGATGCTGGGCTACTTCAAGGACGAGGAGAAAACCGCGGCCGCGTTCCAGGGCGGCTGGTTCCACTCGGGCGACCTGGCCACCATTGATGAGGAAGGCTTCATCACCGTGGTGGACCGCAAGAAGGACATGATCAAGAGCGGCGGCGAAAACGTGGCCAGCAGGGAGGTGGAGGAAATGATCTACCGGTTGCCCGCGGTGAGCGAAGTGGCGGTGATCGGCGTGCCTCACCCGAAGTGGGTGGAGGCGGTGGCCGCGGTGATCGTGGTCAAGGCCGGGCAGGCGCTGACTGAGCAGGAAGTCATGGCGCATTGCCAGCAGCACATGGCGGGCTTCAAGGCGCCCAAGGCAGTGGTGTTCACGGACGCGTTGCCCAAGAATCCCAGCGGGAAACTATTGAAGAGGGATTTAAGGGAAAGATACAAGTCGCAGCTGACGGGGGAGTAGCCTTGCGGATGTGAACAGGTTCTTGATTGCAGTGATGGCCGCGGTCTGCGTGGGCGCCTTCGCGCAGGACAAGGGCGCCGCGCCGGCCCTGCCTTCGGTCACCATCAGCGCCAAGGCCAACCGCGACCCGGTGGAAAAATCGTATCGCCGGATGGTCAGGGGCATGGACCTGTTCGAGCGGCGCCACAGCCTCGCACCGCAGGCATCGCTGCGCTTCAAGCTGCTGCCGCGCCGCCCCAGCACCGACATGAGCCACGTCGAGATCGACGTGCTGGGGTCCACGGTGGCGCTGCCGGTCACGGTGGCTGCAGACCACACCTTCACGCTGGAACGCAACGCACAGGCACTCCAGGAAAACGCCCAGGTCACGCCCAACCGCGCCTCGGGCAGCATGACCTGGCGCACCGAAATCCGCACGCCCGGCCTGCCGCCCAACACGCGCCGGCTGGGCGACCTGCGGCTGGAATGCGAGGTCGGCATGGAGGCGGGGCTGGTCTCCAACGCCAACACGCTGATCAGCCGCGTTTTCAGCGCGCTGTCGGACACGCCGGCCTACTGCTATCGCAAGGAAACCCTGTACCTGTTCTTCGCCGAGCGGCCGCTGTTCAGCGTCACGCTTTCGGCCGGCGCCCGGCGCGAAGTGCTGGCCATCGACAAGCTGTATGCGGCCGCGAGCGACGACCCCGGGCTGAAGCAGGACCTGCCGTTCTGCGACTGCGAAGTGCTGCTGGACCGCACCTACTTTCTGCCGCTGGGCGACGCCGGCTGGCCGGACGACACGCTGGTGGAGTTCGACTACATGGACGATGGCGCGCCGGGCACCAAGACCCGCGCCGACCTGATCGCCGCGCTGGGCAAGGCCAGCACCATCGCCTTCGACAGCGGGTACGAGGTCTGGCTGTACCGCGTGAAGGGCACCGAGGTCGTGGTGCTGCTGGCGCCGGACGGGGTGGTGAAGAAATCGCGCGTCCGGGCGCCGGACGGCAGCAGCTAGTTGGTCAGCAGGATCTGCGCAATGATGCCGGTGGCAATGGCCACCAGCAGGTAGTCGCCGCCGCTTTGCACCCACTGGTAGCCGCGGGGCGGCGCGCTCAGCCGGTGGTTGCGCCAGTCGTTGACCACGTAATTGCGATGCCGGTATTCGTAAGGCAGCGTGTCGCCCCGGTGCCAGCGCTGGTCCGGGCCCGAGCCGCGCTGTTCGCGGCGCTGCTGCGCGTAGTAGCCGGGAGGCACGTTGCCCGACCATTCCTGCTGCCGCTGGAACTGCCGCTGTGCCTTTTGCTGGGCGCCGACATCGCCGTCACCCTGGGCGAAGGCGCTGCCAGCGGCGGCGCCGGCAGCCACGATCAAGGCCGCGATGGCCAGTTTGCTGTTCATGTCCGACTCCTTTGGCAGGTGCAAAATGTCCTGCAAGTGCGTACCCATTATGGGCACTCGCACGGAAAACGTGTGCAACCGGCCCGTGAATTTGGGTCAAGGAAAGATAAAGATGAGCAACACCACCGTTCCCGCCGGCCTGCAGCTGCGTTCACTGGTCAAGCCCGGCGGCCAGCTTGAAATTTCACTGGCGGCCGTGCCCACGCCCGCACCCTCGCCCGACGAAGTGGTGGTGCGGGTCGAAGCCACGCCGCTCAACCCGTCCGATATCGGCCTGCTGTTCGGCGCGGCGGACATCGGCACCGCCACGCTCTCGGGCAGCGGCACTGGCGCCGTGGTCACCGCGCTGATCCCCGAGCGCGCCATGAAAGGCATGGCCGGCCGGCTGGGCCAGGCCATGCCGGTGGGCAACGAAGGCGCGGGCGTGGTCATCGCGGCCGGTGAATCCGCCGCTGCCCAAGCCCTGCTGGGCCGCACGGTGGCCGTGCTGGGTGGCGCGATGTATGCGCAGTACCGCTGTGTCAAGGTTGAGCAGTGCCTGCCGCTGCCGGCAGACGCTACGCCGGCGGAAGGCGCTTCCTGCTTCGTCAATCCGCTCACGGCGCTGGGCATGGTGGAGACAATGCGCAGGGAAGGGCACACGGCGCTGGTCCATACGGCGGCGGCGTCCAATCTGGGCCAGATGCTCAACAAGATCTGCATCAAGGACGGTGTGGGCCTGGTGAACATCGTGCGCAAGCAGGAGCAGGCGGCGCTGCTGAAGTCACAGGGCGCGGCCCATGTGTGCGACGCTTCTTCGCCCACGTTCCTGGAGGATTTGACGCAGGCGCTGGTGGCCACCGGTGCCACCATTGGCTTCGACGCCACGGGCGGCGGCAAGCTGGCAGGGCAGATCCTGGGCTGCATGGAGGCCGCGCTGAACCGTACGGCGAAGGAATACAGCCGCTACGGATCGACCACCCACAAGCAGGTGTACCTGTATGGCGGGCTGGACACCGGCCCCACTGAGTTCAACCGCAACTTCGGCATGGCCTGGGGCATGGGCGGCTGGCTGCTGTTCCCGTTCCTGCAGCGCATTGGCGCGCCGGCGGCACAGGCGCTGCGCCAGCGGGTGGTGGACGAGCTGACCACCACCTTTGCCAGCAGCTACTCAAAGGAGATTTCGCTGGCCGAAGCCTTGCAGCCCGAACACATCGCCATCTACGGCCAGCGCTCCACCGGCACCAAATACCTGATCAACCCCAACAAGGGGCTTTAGTCGGGTGGCGCGGTGCGGGCGGTCAGCCGCATCACCCCGTCGCGCAACGGCGAGAACTTCAGCGCCAGCAGGTCCAGCAGGTAGTTCTGGTACATGCGCCACGGCCGGCGCAGGCCCTGGCGTGCCAGCAGGTGGGCCGAGCGCTGCACGTAACCGGAGCTGAGGTCCAGGAAGGGCTGGGTCGGCAGCGCGGGGTCGTCGTTGACCGGCGTGCAGATGTCCAGCTTGCGCGCTTGCATCTCGTTGAGCAGCCGGCAGACGTAGCGCGCCACCAGCTCGCACTTGAGCGTCCATGAGGCATTGGTGTAGCCCGAGGCCACCGCCAGATTGGGCACGCCGCTGTACATGGCGCCGCGGTAGACGATGGATTTCGACAGGTCGGCCGGCACGCCGTCCAGCGTGAGCGCCGCGCCGCCCAGTACCTTGAGCTGAAGGCCCGTGGCGGTGACGATCACGTCCGCCTCCATCTCCTGGCCCGAGGTGAGCCGGATGCCGCCCGGCGTGAAGCATTCGATCTGCCCCGTCACGATGCTGGCCTTGCCGGCGCGCACGGCCTGGAAGATGTCGCCGTCAGGCGCGATGCAAAGCCGCTGGTCCCAGGGCTTGTAGGTGGGCGCCAGGTGGCGGTCCACGTCGAAGCCCGGGCCCAGCAGGTGGCGGGCCTGGCGCAGGAGCAGCCGCCGCACGGTGTCGGGCCGGCGCCGCGAGAATTGGTAGAACGCCGTCGCCAGGGTGATGTTCTTCCAGCGGATCACCGCGTGCGAAAGCCGCTGGGGCAGCAGCTTGCGCAGCAGCGCGCCCACGCCGTCGCGCCCCGGCAGCGCCACGATGTAGCTGGGCGAGCGCTGCAGCATGGTCACGTGGGCGGCGGTGGCGGCCATGTCCGGCACCAGGGTGATGGCGGTGGCGCCGCTGCCGATCACCACCACCTTGCGGCTGGCGTAATCCAGGTCCGCGGGCCAGTGCTGCGGGTGCACGATGCGGCCGCTGAATTCCGCCTGGCCCGGCCACTGCGGGTCGTGTCCCTTCTCATAGTCGTAGTAGCCGCTGCAGAAAAACAGGAAGCGGCAGCTGAAGCACACGTCCTGCCCGTCGTCCCGGCGGGCCGTGACGGTCCAGCGCGCCTGCGCCGAATCCCATGCCGCGCCACTCACGCGGTGGCCGAAGCGGATGTGCGGCTCAATACCTTCCGCGCGCGCGGTGCCGGCCACGTAGTCGCGGATCACCGGGCCGGAGGCAAAGCGCGCATCGCTGGGCCAGGGGCGGAAGCTGTAGCCCAGCGTGAACATGTCGGAATCGGAGCGCACGCCGGGGTAGCGGAACAGGTCCCAGGTGCCGCCAATCGCCTGGCGGCCTTCCAGGATGGCGTAGCTGCGGCCGGGACACAGGGCCTGCAGGTAGTGCGCGGCCGCGATGCCGGAAAGGCCGGCGCCGACGATCACCACGTCAAGGAATGGGCCGCCGCCGTTGTCTGCCGTCATGCCGGCAGTTTAGGCGACGTCATATTCCTGGTGTGCGAAGATAAACCAATGTTTGATTTCCTCACCGGCACCAAGCGCCCTCCGTCCGGAACCCCTGTGCTTTCGCCCCAGGAAGTGATGCAGCGCATCAAGGCGGCAAGCCGGCCCACGGCGCCATGGCAGGTGGTGGACGGCCATGCCGAAGGCGTCGACCTCATCGCTGAATGGCGCATCGTCGATGCCCGCTGGTATGAGATTTTTGCCAAGGCCGGCCTGGCGAAGGTGTTCAGGATCTACCTGAAGCTTGACGAGGCGCAAAAGCAGGTGCGCGCCCAGGACCGCGAATACGAGGTTTCCTGGACGGCAGGCGTGCCGCGCCTGGCGCTCGCGGGCAGCGCCTTCAAGGGGCAGACAAAGTCGGTCGAATTTGGCGCTTCGTATGGCTTCACCGAGAACCTCACCATCGGTGAGCAATACAAATACCGCTTCGCCACCAGCGAAATCAAGACGCCGGTGCAGCAGGCGGTCACGGCTTGCGGATGGGTGTACAAGGGCGTGGTTTTCGGCAAGCTTTAGCCGCAAGCACCACGAATGGGCGCTTCTGCCCCAAAGTAAAGCAATCCTGGCGTCTGAATGGTGCGCCTCCCTGCGGGGGCCAGGCCGCGCAAGTCACTCGCGCCCCCGCCTGATGCGCGGATTGCACCAACGGGGCGCATGCGTGCCTGTTTGGCCCGGAATTTGCTCTTTCGTACTCGCATCCGCGCCCGGCGCAGGTGCGCTTCGTGGCGATCGACGACTTCCATAGGAAACTAAATGGCGTACCTGGTACCTTCAGAATTTGTGAAAAAGATGGTGGATGCGGGGGAATCCAAGATCTTCATGTCCACCCGCGACACCGTGATCCGTGCCTACATGGCCGGCGCCATCCTGGCCCTGGCGGCCTGGTTCGCAGTCACCATCAACGTGCAGACAGGCCAGCCGCTCGCCGGCGCCGTGCTGTTCCCCGTCGGCTTTGTCATGCTGTATTTGTTCGGCTTTGATCTGCTCACCGGCGTGTTCGTGCTGTGCCCGCTGGCGCTGATCGACAAGCGCCCCGGCGTCACGCTCAAGGGCGTGCTGCGCAACTGGGGCCTGGTTTTCGTGGGCAATTTCGCAGGCGCGTTCACCGTGGCCGTGATGATGGCCATCTACGTGACCAACGGCTTTTCGACCGAGCCGAGCGCGGTGGGCAAGGCGCTCGGCGTGATCGGCGAGAACCGCACGCTGGGCTACCAGAAGTACGGCGCCAACGGCATGCTGACCCTGTTCGTGCGCGGCATGCTGTGCAACTGGATGGTGTCGGCCGGCGTGGTGGGCGCGATGATCTCCACCCACGTCAGCGGCAAGGTGATCGCCATGTGGATGCCCATCATGCTGTTCTTCTACATGGTGTTCGAGCACTCCATCGTGAACATGTTCCTGTTCCCTTCGGGCCTGCTGCTGGGCGCGCACTTCACGATCATGGACTACCTGATCTGGAACGAAATCCCCACCGTGCTGGGCAACCTGGTCGGCGGCCTGGCCTTCACCGGCCTCACGCTGTACGCCACCCACGTGAAGACCGGCGCCAGGCGCGGCGCCTGAACCCTGCGCAGTAAGATTGGCCACCATGGCCAAAGAGCTGAAGATCTCGGTCGGCCAGCATTCCGACAAGGGCCGCAAGGAAGTCAACCAGGACTTCCACGGCGCCCTGGTGCCGGCCGAGCCCCTGCTCACCTCCAAAGGCGTGGCCATCGCGCTGGCCGACGGCATCAGCAGCAGCGAGGTGAGCCAGGTGGCCAGCGAGTTCGCCGTGATGGGCTTCCTGGACGACTACTTCTGCACCTCGGAGGCCTGGTCGGTCAAGAAGTCGGTGGAGCGGGTGCTCACGGCCACCAACTCATGGTTGCATTCGCGCACCCAGCAAAGCCAGTACCGCTACGACCAGGACCGGGGCTACGTCTGCACCCTGAGCGCGCTGGTCATCAAGTCGACCACGGCCCACATCTTCCATGTGGGCGACACGCGCATCTACCGCGTGCTGGGCGGCGCGCTGGAGCAGCTGACGCAGGACCACCGCGTGCGCGTGTCCGAAGGGCAAAGCTATTTGAGCCGGGCCGTGGGCTTCAACGCGCAGATCGAGATCGACTACGAAGCCGTGCAGGTGGAAAAGGGCGACGTGTTCGTGCTGGCCACGGACGGCGTGTACGAGCACGTGCACGACGCCTTCATGATCGAGGCCATCCGGCAAGGGCGCGGTGACTTGGATTCAGCCGCGCGCGCCATCGTGGCCGAGGCGCTGCGGCGCGAGAGCCCCGACAACCTCACCGTGCAGATCGTCGCCGTCGACGAGCTGCCCCTGTACGACGCCAGCGAACTGCACCAGCAGCTGTCGGGCCTGGCGCTGCCGCCGCTGCTGGAAGCGCGGATGACGCTGGACGGCTACCGCATCGTGCGCGAAGTGCACGCCAGCAACCGCAGCCACATCTACCTGGCGGTGGACACCGAGACCGAGGTGCCCGTCATCCTGAAGACACCGTCGATCGACATGCAGGACGACCCCATCTACCTGGAGCGCTTCCTGATGGAGGAGTGGGTGGCGAGGCGCATCGACAGCGCGCATGTGCTCAAGCCCTGCCAGCAGACCCGCGAGCGCCACTACCTGTACGTGGTGACAGAGTTCATCGACGGCCAAACCCTGTCGCAATGGATGATCGACAACCCCCGGCCCAGCCTGGAGACGGTGCGCGGCATCGTGGAGCAGATCGCGCGCGGGCTGCAGGCCTTTCACCGGCTGGAGATGCTGCACCAGGACCTGCGGCCCGACAACATCATGATCGACAAAACCGGCACGGTGAAGATCATCGACTTCGGCGCCACGCACGTAGCCGGCATCATGGAGATCACCACGCCGCTGGAACGGGGCGACATCCTGGGCACCGAGCAGTACACCGCGCCGGAATACTTCCTGGGCGAAGCGGGCACGGCCCGCTCGGACATGTTCTCGCTGGGCGTCATCACCTACCAGATGCTGTCGGGGCGCCTGCCTTATGGCGCGGAAGTAGCCAGGGCGCGCACGAAGTCGGCCCAGAACAGGCTGCAATACGAATCCGTGCTGCACGCGGACCGCGAGATCCCGGCATGGATCGACGGCGTGCTGGCCAAAAGCGTGCACCCCAACCCGTACAAGCGCTATGAAGCCCTGTCGGAATACATGCACGACCTGCGCCACCCCACCCAGGCCTTTTTGAACCGCACCCGCCCGGCGCTGGTGGAGCGCAACCCGGCGCGGTTCTGGAAGGGTGTGTCGGCGGTGCTGGCGGCGGTGGTGGTTGTGTTGCTGTTCCTGCGCTTTGGGGTGCGCTGAGGATCAGGCTCAATGAAGGGCAACCGCCTCCACGGCCGGAACGGCGAGATCGCGGCCGACCATGGCCCGGGCGAACAGGTAGTTGGTGCGCGTGCGCTCGCCCAGATGGTCCAGGTCCACATGGCCCTGGCAGTCGCAGGGGAAGGCGAAACCGCGGCCACTGTGAAACAGGGACTGGAAGCGCAGCTGAAATTGGCAGGTGGTGGGCTCGAACATTTTCAATTCTCCTTGGACGTTGAGAGGCGAGATGCGCGGTTCCATGGAGTTCAGTCTGGTCGCTCAAGGCCTCCTGTCACTAGGCATTCGGCGCGCCGGGGTTAGGGAGTTTGCTTACGGCGGCCGCCTCATCCGTGTCCTTGCGCCCTGAATTCCCCGGGCGACAGCCCCGTCCACTCCCGGAACGCCCGCGTAAAACTCTTCTCGTTCCTGAACCCCACCGCAGCCGCTACCTGCTTCACCGGCCGCGTGCTGCGATAGAGCAAATCCTTCGCGCGCTCGCTTCGCACTTCATCCTTCAGCGCCTGCAGGCTGGCACCTTCTTCCTTCAACTGCCGGTGCAGCGTGCGCGATGAAAGGTTCAGCAGCTCCGCCAGGCCCTGCGCGCTGTGCGCCTGCGTGGGATGGGCCGTCAGCGCTTGCCGCACCTGCTGCACCAGCAGCCTGTCGCGCCGGTACTGCAGCACCGTGAGCGGCAGCGCGCGCTGCAACATGGCCTGCAGCGCCTTCTCGTCGCGCCGCAGGGGCAGCGCCAGGTAGCGCGCGTCGAACCGGATCTCGGCCTGGGCCGAATCAAACCGCACGGGCCCGGGCGGGAACATCAGCGCGTAGGCATCGGCATGGGCCGGCCGGGCGAAGGGAAAGCGCGCCTCCAGCAGCGGGATGCGCGAATCCACATACCAGCAGGCCAGGCCGTGGATGTTGCGCAGCACGTGCACCAGGCTGAACTCGCGCGCTTCCGGCTGCGGCTGCGCGTTCTCGCTGATCACGATGGCCGCGGTGGCGCCGGTGGTCACCAGCTTGAGCACGATGTCTTCGGTGAGCAGCGCGTGGTGGCGGCACCAGCGCTTGATCGCCACGCCCAAGGTGGGGGAGGTGAGCGACGCGCGCGCCAGCATGCCGTAGCTGCCCCAGGGCAGGCTGCGGCTGAAGGCACCCAGCGCCTCGTCGTCCAGCTCATGCATTGCGGCGCCGGACAGTACCTCCATCTGCCGGGCCGTGATGCGTGCGCCGGTTTTTACCAGATTTTCTGGCGTAATCTGTGCCAGCTTCAGGGCTGCGGCCGGGTTTTGGCCCCGGCGCCGGTATGCGCCAGCAATAACCTTCGCGAAGGCCATCGGGGTGGCGGCGGGGCTCTGGGAGGGAGTAGCGCGCATGGCCTGAAGTTTGCCGTGTGATGGCACGATTTGCAACCTTGCTGGCGGCACCCGGGAAGGTTCCGGTCCTAAGCTGGCGGGGTGGCGCTATGGTGTTGCTTCGCGCCCCTCCAGGAAAAGAACAATGCCCGCCATCGAGACAAAGCTCCAGCCCCGCTCCGCCGATTTCCAGGCCAATGCCGCCGCCATGCGCGCGCTGGTGGATGACCTGAATGCCCAGGTGGCCAAGGCCGCGCTGGGCGGGGGCGAGGTGCCCCGCAAGCGCCATGAGGCGCGCGGCAAGCTGCTGCCGCGTGACCGCGTGCAGATGCTGCTGGACCCCGGCACGCCCTTCCTGGAACTGGCGCCGCTGGCGGCGCACGGCCTGTACCTCAACAAGAACGGCGAGAGCGACGCCCCCTGCGCCGGCGTGATCGCGGGCATCGGCCGCGTCAGCGGGCGCGATTGCATGATCGTGTGCAACGACGCCACGGTGAAGGGCGGCACCTACTACCCCATGACGGTGAAGAAGCACCTGCGCGCGCAGGAAGTGGCGCAGCAGAACGGCCTGCCCTGCATTTACCTGGTGGATTCGGGCGGAGCCAACCTGCCCAACCAGGACGAAGTGTTTCCCGACCGCGACCACTTTGGCCGCATCTTCTACAACCAGGCCAACATGTCGGCGCAGGGCATCGCGCAGATCGCGGTGGTGATGGGTTCGTGCACCGCCGGCGGCGCCTACGTGCCGGCCATGAGCGACGAGACCATCATCGTCAAGAACCAGGGCACGATTTTCCTGGGCGGCCCGCCGCTGGTGAAGGCGGCCACCGGCGAGGTGGTGAGCGCCGAAGACCTGGGCGGCGGCGACGTGCACACCCGACTTTCCGGCGTGGCCGACCACCTGGCGCAAAACGATGCGCACGCGCTGGCGCTGGCGCGCCAGGCGGTTGCCAGCCTGAACCGCGGCAAGAAGGTGGAGCAGGAGCTGCGCGCGCCGGTGCCGCCGAAGTTCGATGCGCAGGAGCTATATGGCGTGGTGCCCACCGATGTGCGCAAGCCCTACGACGTGCGCGAGATCATCGCCCGCATCGTCGACGGCTCGGAGTTCCATGAGTTCAAGGCGCGCTTCGGCGCCACGCTGGTCTGCGGCTTCGCGCATGTGGAAGGCATGCCGGTGGGCATCATCGCCAACAACGGCATCCTGTTCTCGGAGAGCGCGCAAAAGGGCGCGCACTTCATCGAGCTGTGCTGCCAGCGCAAGGTGCCCCTGGTGTTCCTGCAGAACATCACCGGCTTCATGGTGGGCCGCAAGTACGAAAGCGAAGGCATCGCCCGCCACGGCGCCAAGATGGTGACGGCGGTGGCCACGGCCAGCGTGCCCAAGTTCACCATCATCATCGGCGGCAGCTACGGCGCGGGCAACTACGGCATGTGCGGCCGCGCCTATTCGCCGCGCTTCCTGTGGATGTGGCCCAACGCGCGCATCTGCGTCATGGGCGGCGAGCAGGCTTCGTCGGTGCTTGCCACGGTGCGGCGCGACGCCATCGAGTCCAAGGGCGGCAGCTGGAGCGCCGAGGAAGAGGCCGCCTTCAAGCAGCCGCTGCTCGATCAGTTCGCCGAGCAGTCGCATCCCTACTATTCAAGTGCGCGCCTGTGGGACGACGGCGTGATCGACCCGGCGGATACGCGCCGGGTGCTGGCGCTGGGCCTGTCGGCGTCACTGAACATGCCCATCCCCGAGCCGAAGTTCGGCGTGTTCCGCATGTAGGCCCGCCATGTCGAATACCTCCATCTACGACAACCCCGACCACGAGCTGCTGCGCGACCAGATTGCGAAGTTCATCGCCCGGGAGGTCGAGCCGCATGCCGACGCCTGGGAAGAAAAAGGCATGGTGCCGCGCGACGTGCTGCGCCGCATGGGCCAGGCCGGCCTGTTCGGCCTGATGTACGAAGAGCAGTACGGCGGCGCGCAGGGCGATGCGCTCACCAATCTGGTGTTCGCCGAGGCGCTGTCGCAGTCCACCTTTGCCGGCTTCATCATCACCGTGCTGGTCCATACCGACATGGCCAGCCCGCACCTGCACCACGCGGGCAACGCGCAGCAGAAGGAAAAATACCTGAAGAAGGTGATTGCCGGTGAGCTGATCACCGCCGTCGGCATCACCGAGCCGGGCGCGGGCTCCGACGTCGCGGGCATCCGCACCAGTGCAAAGCGAGAGGGTGATCAATGGGTGCTCAACGGCACCAAGATGTTCATCACCAACGGTGTCCATGCCGACCTGTATTTCGTGGCCGCCAAGACCGGCAGCGGCAAGCGCGACATGTCGATGTTCATCGTCGAAAAAGGCACGCCAGGCTTCACGGTCGGCCGCGCGCTCAAGAAGACGGGCTGGCTGTCCTCGGATACGGCGGAACTGATCTTCGACAACGTGCGCATCCCGGCCGGCAACCTGCTGGGCGAGGAGGGCAAGGGCTTCTATTCGGTGATGAAGAATTTCCAGACCGAGCGCATTGCCCTGGCCGCGATGGCCGTGGGCCATTGCCAGCAGGCCCTGAAGCTCACGCTGGACTACGTGCGCCAGCGCCAGGCCTTTGGCGGCGTGCTGTGGGAGCAGCAGACCATCCGCCAGCGGCTGTCGATGCTGGATGCGAAGACGCGCGCGGCGCGCCAGTTCATGTACCACTGCGCCTGGCGCGTCACGCAGGGCCACGACATCGTGCAGGACGTCTCCATGCTCAAGGCGCTCACGGGCGAACTGGTCAACGAAGTGGTGCAAACCTGCCAGCAGTTCCACGGCGGCATGGGATATATCCGCGAGACGGCGATCGAGCGGCTGTGGCGCGACGCGCGGGTGCTGGCCATCGGCGGCGGCGCCACCGAAGTGATGCTCGAGGAAGTGGCCAAGCGGTATTAGCCCCCGGTAGAATCTTTAAACCAATTACCTACTGGAGGAGACCCCATGACAACGCATCCCAGGAACACTGTGGTTCACGCCGGCCTCGCGCTGCTTTTGCTGGTGGCGTGTGCCGCCGCGCAGGCGCGCAATGACAAGATCATGCTGCCGATCGACGCGGCGATGCGCCTGCAGGGAACCCAGGCCGTGGTCGGCCGGGACATCCAGCTGCGCTTCGGCAAGGAAAGCGCCGCGGGATCGGAGACGATGACCGTGGTGGACGGCAAGGGCGTGGGCGACCCGTTCGGCAACAGCACCCCCTATGGCCGGCGCGACCGGCGGCCCGACGAACAGGTCTGCCTGGACGCTTTCCGCAAGGCCGTCTCCGACATGCAGCATCGCGCGCGCGCAGCCGGTGCCGTCGCGGTGGTGGGCATCGTCAGCAATTACGAGCGTAAGGAAATGGACAGCCGCGAAGTCTACGAATGCCATGCCGGCCAGAGCCGCGCGGTGGTGGAGTTGCGCGGCCAGGCCGTGCGCTCGGTGAGCACGGCGCAGACACGGCCTTCCCAGCCGCGGCAGTCCCCGCAGGCGCCGCAGGTCTATGCGCCCGCGCCCACGGCTGCGGCTCCGATCCAGATGGCCCGCCCGGTGATGCCGGCACAACCGGTGCAGCCGGCGCCCACCGCCACGGGTTTCGCCCAGCTCGCCGACATTGATGCCATCCCCTACCTTTCCGACAAGGGCCGGGAAGCCTACCGCGAGTACCTCACCCGGCCGACTCCCAAGGCCTTCGCCCTGTCAGCCAGCGGCTACTGGTTCAGCGCCTGGACGCTGGTTCCCATTGACAAGACCATGCCCACCGACCCGGTCGAGCGCGCGGTTTTCGGTTGCAACCGCGCCGGCAGTCCCACGCCCTGCAAGCTTTACGCCGTGAACGGCGCGGTGGTGTGGACACCGGAAGCCGGCACCGCAATGCAGCCGGCCGCCAGATAAGTCCCCATGAAAAAATTCCAGTTGAAAAAGGAAATTGCGATGAACTCAACATCTTGTATTGCCCTGCGGGTTTGTGTCATGTGCGTACTGCTTGCGGCCGTCGGCGCTGCCGAAGCGCTCGACGTTGCTGCGGCGGTGCCACCCGCGCCCGTCGCGGATCAACAGTTGACGATTGGCAGCCGGTCGCTGCGCCTCCCGGAGGGTAACTGGACATACATCGCCAAGGGCGAAGGCGTCATCACCACCAATGGAGGGATGAACCGGCGATCCAGCCACTTCACGGCATATGCGATGGATGTGAAAGACGGCCGGATGAAGGGATCGGTGCAATTGCGCATGCCTGTCGTGAGCGCCGTAGTCACGTCGTGGAATGACGAGCCTTGCAAGGTTGAGGGCACCATTTTCAAAGACGAGCTGGGGGGAAACTTCAACTTTCCTGAGTGCCTGGTTGTCTACAAACGGCGAAGCCACCTTTCGGAGGCAAGTGCCAGCGACGCTTTCTATGGCCAGGCGCGCGGCTGGCTTACTTCCCAGGCCGTCAAGTCTCCTGGCCCAGTCTATGAGGTGGTCTACACCCGGTATGGCAGCAACGATTTCGGTTGGGTTCGCATATTCGTTCCCCAGGACGCCGTCGCAAGCGATGAGGAAATGGTCGCTTGGGCCAAACAGGTGCCGCGCCAGATGGTGAAGCTATTCGAAAACCGCGAGAACCAGGCTTCGCTCCCACCGCTGCCTTCAAGGGCCAAACCCTGATCCGGACAGCCAACCACATTGCCCGGCCTGGCCAACTCACGCTCTTGCAAGATGACGCTGATTTCGCTTCAAACCGCGCCAGGCGTGGCCACCGTCACGCTCAACCGGCCCGAGGTCCGCAATGCCTTCAACGATGAAGTCATCGCCGAACTGACGGGGGTGTTCCTGGACCTGGGCGCCCGCGATGAGGTGCGCTGCATCGTGCTGGCGGCCAGCGGCACGGCGTTCTGCGCGGGCGCCGACCTGAACTGGATGAAGCGCATGGCGCTCTACACCCGCGAGGAAAACCTGGCCGATGCCGCGGCGCTGGCCGGAATGCTGCGCGTCATTTACGCCTGCCCCAAGCCCACCATCGCCCGCGTCCAGGGTGATGTGTACGCTGGCGGCACCGGGCTGGTGGCTGCCTGCGACATCGCGGTGTCGGTGGACAGCGCGCAGTACTGCCTGAGCGAAACACGGCTGGGCCTGATACCCGCCACCATCAGCCCTTATGTGATCCGCGCCATGGGCGCGCGCGCCGCGCACCGCTACTTCCTCACTGCCGAGCGCTTCAGCGCCGCCGAAGCGCACCGCATCGGCTTCGTGCACGAGGTGGTTATGGCGGACGCGCTGGACGGCAAGGTGGCGGAAATCGCGAAGGCTTTGGTGGACGCCGGCCCCGCGGCGGTCAAGGCCTGCAAGCAGCTGGTGCAGGACGTGGCCGGCAACGAAATCACGCCGCACCTGATCGCCGCCACCGTCAAGGGTATCGCCGACATCCGCGTCAGCCCGGAAGGCCGCGAAGGCGTGCAGTCTTTCCTGCAGAAGCGCAAGCCCGGATGGCTGATCGGCCCCTGACGCCATGGATGCGCTGTACCGGCTGATCGACGCGCCGCAGCTGCTGGCCCTGGCGGCGGCGCTGGGCTGGGCCAGCGGCATCCGGCTTTATGCCGCGGTGTTCATCGTGGGCATGGCCGCGTACCTGGGCTTCATCGACCTGCCGCACGGCTTGCTTGCACTGCAGCACCCCGGCGTGCTGGCGGCCAGCGGCTTCATGTGCTTCGTCGAATTCTTCGCCGACAAGATTCCCTGGGTCGATTCGGCTTGGGACATGGTGCACACCTTCATCCGCATTCCCGCCGGTGCCGCGCTCGCGGCCGGCGCGCTGGGCGGTGACAGTGCCGCCATGGGCTGGGTCGCGGCGCTGCTGGGCGGCGGCCTGGCGGCCACCAGCCACGCGGCCAAGCTGACCACCCGCGCCGCGGTGAATACCTCGCCGGAGCCCTTTTCCAACATCGCCGTGTCGCTGGCGGAAGACGGCTTCGTCGTCTTCATGCTGTGGCTGGCCGCCACCCATCCCGCCGTCTTCGCCATCGCGCTGCTGCTGACACTGGCCGCCGCCGTGCTGCTGATGGTGGTGCTGTTCAAATTTCTCCGCCTCGTGGGCCGCAAGCTCGCCGGGTTTCTCAGTGGCCGCCCCGCCGCGCAAGGAAGCTAGATGTTCACCAAGATCCTGATCGCCAACCGCGGCGAAATCGCCTGCCGCGTCGCCGCCACCGCCCGGCGCATGGCGGTGCGCACCGTCGCCGTGTACTCCGATGCCGACGCGGGCGCCAAGCACGTGGCCGCCTGCGACGAAGCCGTGCACATCGGCGGCAGCTCACCCAAGGACAGCTACCTGCGCTGGGAACGCATCATCGAGGCGGCCAGGGCCACCGGCGCGCAGGCCATCCACCCCGGCTATGGCTTCCTCAGCGAAAACGAGGAGTTCGCCCAGGCCTGCGCCGCGGCCGGCCTGGTCTTCATCGGCCCGCCGGCTTCCGCCATCCAGGCCATGGGGCTGAAGGCCGAGTCCAAGCAGCTGATGGAAAAGGCCGGCGTGCCGCTGGTGCCCGGCTACCACGGCGCCGGCCAGGATGCGGCCATGCTGCACAAAGAGGCTGACCGCATCGGCTACCCGGTGCTGATCAAGGCCAGCGCCGGCGGCGGCGGCAAGGGCATGCGCGCCGTGGAGAAGGCCGCCGACTTCGAGGCCGCGCTGGCTTCCTGCAAGCGCGAGGCGATCAACAGCTTCGGCGACGACGCGGTGCTGATAGAGAAATATGTGCAGCGCCCGCGCCACATCGAAATCCAGGTGTTCGGCGACACGCACGGCAACTACGTCTGGCTGTTCGAGCGCGATTGCTCGGTGCAGCGGCGCCACCAGAAGGTGCTGGAAGAAGCACCGGCGCCCGGCATGACCGAAGCCATGCGCAAGCAGATGGGCGATGCCGCCGTGGCGGCCGCGCGTGCGGTGAACTACGTCGGCGCCGGCACGGTGGAGTTCATCGTGGAGCAACGCGAGGGCGGCGCGATGAATTTCTTCTTCATGGAAATGAACACGCGGCTTCAGGTGGAGCACCCCGTCACCGAAGCCATCACCGGGCTGGACCTGGTGGAGTGGCAGCTGCGTGTGGCCTCGGGCGAGCCGCTGCCGCTGAAGCAGGACGAGCTGCGCATCCACGGCCACGCGATCGAGGCGCGCATCTGCGCCGAGAACCCCGACAACAATTTCCTGCCGGCGACCGGCACGCTGCGCGTTTACCGCAAGCCCGCGTGCAGCAGCTTCGAGCGCAGCCCTACTCGCATCGATGACGGCGTACGCGAGGGTGACGCCATCTCGCCTTTCTACGATTCCATGATCGCCAAGCTCATCGTCCACGGCGCGACGCGCGAGGAGGCGCTGGCCAGGATGGACGAGGCCCTGGCGCAAACCCATATCGTGGGACTGAACACCAACGTGCAGTTCCTGCGCTACGTGGTGCGCAGCCCCTCGTTCGCGCAGGCCAACCTGGACACGGCGCTGATCCCACGCGAGCAGGCCGTGCTGTTCAACCAGGAGCCGGTGGGCCTGGCCGTGGCCGCGGCGGCCGCGGTCGCCCAGGCCCTGCTGGAAGAGAAGTCGCAGGAAAGCGCCGACCCGTTCAGCCGCCGCGACGGCTGGCGCTCGCACGGCCTCACGGTGCGCAAGTTTGAATTCGGCTTTCACGATGAAACCGTGAAGGCCGAACTCACCTACCTGCACGACGGCGCGCTGACGTTGTCCGTGGGCGGCACGTCCGGGCCGCTGGCGTTCGTCCGCAACGGCGAAGCTATCGACCTGCAGTTTGCAGGCGAACGGGTGCGGGCCACGGTCTACACCCGGGGCGAAACCGACTACGTGTTCACGCCGCGCGGCGCCACGCAGATCCTGGCCATCGACATGCTGGCCCATGCCGGTGAGGCGGCGGCCGAAGGCGGCCGCCTCACCGCGCCCATGCCGGGCAAGGTGGTGTCGTTCGCGGTCAAGGCGGGCGACAAGGTCAGCAAGGGCCAGGCGCTCGCCGTGATGGAGGCGATGAAGATGGAGCACACCATCGCCGCGCCGGCCGACGGCGTGGTGGCGGAACTGCTGTTCGCGCCCGGCGACCAGGTGAGCGAAGGCGTCGAGCTTCTCAGGATCGCCGCACAATAAGGCGATGCGCATTTCCTTTTGCTGTACCAATACCAAGGCCGAACCCTGGCTGCAGGGCTTTCGCCAGGCGCTGCCCGGCGCCGTCGTTGAGGAGTGGCTGCCCGGCGCGCCGCCGGCCGACCACGCGATCGTCTGGTCACCGCCCCAGCAGTTCCTGGACGAGCAGCCGGGGCTCAAGGGCATCTTCAACATCGGCGCCGGCGTCGATGCATTGATGAAGCTGAAGCTGCCCGCGGGCGCCCGGGTGGTGCGCATCGACGACGGCGGCATGGCGGTGCAGATGGCCGAATTCGTCAGCCATGCGGTGATCCGCCACTTCCGCGAACTCGATGCCTACCAGGCCGACGTGGCGCAGGCCAAGTGGTCGTTCCGCCGGCCACACCAGCGCAAGGATTTTCCGGTCGGCATCATGGGGCTGGGCGTGCTGGGCGAGCGGGTCGCGCAGGCCATCGGCCATTTCGATTTTCCGCTGCTGGGCTGGAGCCGCTCGCCGAAAAGCATTGCGGGCATGCAGTGCTTTGCCGGGGCCGGGCAGTTCGACGAGTTCCTGCTGCGCACCCGCATCCTGGTGTGCCTGCTGCCGCTCACACCCGATACCCAGGGCATCATGGACCGCGAGAACCTGGCCAAGCTGCAGCGCGGCGGCTACGTGATCAACGTGGCGCGCGGCGCCCACCTGGTGGACGAAGACCTCATAGCGCTGCTGGACAACGGCCACCTGGCTGGCGCGGCACTGGATGTGTTCCGAACCGAGCCGCTGCCGGTGGAGCACCCGTTCTGGAAACACCCGAAAATCACCGTGACGCCGCACACCTCGGCGCGCACGCTGCGCGAGGAAAGCATCACGCAGATCGCCGGCAAGATCCTGGCCATGGAGCGGGGAGAGCCCGTTGCCGGTGTGGTTGACCCGCAAAGAGGATACTGAGAAACATCATGAGCATGCCCAGCAAAGTGAAGATCGTCGACGTCGGCCCGCGCGACGGCCTGCAGAACGAAAAAGGCGCCGTGCCCGCCGAGGTCAAGATCGGCCTGGTGCACCGCCTGCAGGACGCGGGCCTGAAGGAAATCGAGGTCACCAGCTTCGTCTCGCCCAAGTGGGTGCCGCAGATGGCCGACAACGCAGAGGTCATGGCAGGCATCCAGCGCAAGCCCGGCGTGCGCTACTCGGTGCTCACGCCCAACATGAAGGGCTTCGAAGCGGCGCTGCCGAGCAAGCCCGACGAGATCGTGGTGTTCGCCGCCGCCAGCGAGGCCTTCAGCCAGCGCAACATCAACTGCTCGATCGCCGAGAGCATCGAACGCTTCGCGCCCGTGGTGGCGGCCGCCAAGGAAAAAGGCATTTACGTGCGTGGCGCGATCTCGTGCGCCGTGGGCTGCCCGTATGAAGGCGAAGTGTCGCCGGAGCGGGTGGAGATGGTGGCGCGGCTGCTCAAGGACATCGGCGTGCAGCACATCGGCGTGGCCGACACCATCGGCGTGGGCACGCCGCTGAAGGTGCAGCGCGCCATGGAAGCCGCGCTCAGGCATTACGCCATCGACGATGTCTCCGGCCACTACCACGACACCTACGGCCAGGCCCTGGGCAATACGCTGGCCTCGCTGGAGATGGGCGTGTGGCAGTACGACACGTCGTCAGCCGGCCTGGGCGGCTGCCCCTATGCCAAGGGCGCCACCGGCAACGTGGCGACGGAAGACGTGGTCTACATGCTGCAGGGCATGGGCATAGAAACCGGCATCGACCTGGACAAGCTGATCGACGCCGGCAAATACATCTCCGACTTCCTGCAGCGCAAGCCCAATTCGCGGGCCGCCACCGCCATCCTCAACAAGCGCGCGGGCTGACCGGATGTGCGGCGCCGAACTTCATTCCCTGCCCGAAGGCGTGCAGCGTGTCGCGCGCGTGCTGCAGGATGCCGGCCATCCCCATGCGCCGCAGATGCTGGATGAGGCGGCGCGCACCGCGCAGCAGGCGGCCGATGCGCTGGGCATCGCGCTGGGCCAGATCGCCAAGAGCATCATCTTCCGCCGCAAGTCGGACGACGCGGCCGTGCTGGTCATCACCTCCGGCGACCGGCGCGTCGATGAGAAAAAAGTCGAAGCCATCGTCGGCCAGGGCGGCAAGCTTGGCCGGGCCGACGCCGAGTTCGTCAAGGCGCGCACCGGCTACTCGATCGGCGGCGTGTCGCCCATCGCCCACGTCCAGCCGCCGGTGACCCTGATCGACCGCGAGCTGTTCCGCTTCGACGAGATCTGGGCCGCGGCCGGCCATCCGCACGGCGTGTTCAAGCTGCGCCCGCAGGACCTGGAACGCCTGACCGGCGCCCCCGTGGCCGACGTGGTGCAGGACCCCGCCGCATGAGGACCGCTATCGAATTGGTAGCTGCCAACGCACAGCGGGTGCGCTCTGCAGCCGATTTGCCCAATGAACCGGTGCCTTCACCCTGCATTGCCATATGCCGGATGGACCCGGCCACCGAGTGGTGCCAGGGGTGCTTTCGCACGCTGGAAGAGATCGCCGGCTGGAGCCGCATGGACGACGCGGGCAAGCGCAGCATCTGGGCGCTGATCGAGCAACGGCTGGAGCAGCAGGCATGAAGCAGATTACCTTCTATCTCGATTTCATCTCGCCCTACGCCTACCTCGCATTCGAGAAGCTGCCGCAGGCGCTGCAGGGCCTCAGCTACAGCGTGGCGTACAAGCCGCTGCTGTTCGCCGGCCTGCTCAAGCACCATGGCCAGCTGGGCCCGGCCGAGATCGTGCCCAAGCGCGACTGGACCTACCGGCAGGTGCTTTGGCTGGCGCACAGCCATGCCATCCCGCTGGAGATGCCGGCCAGCCACCCCTTCAATCCCCTGCCGCTGCTGCGGCTGGCGCTGGCCTGCGGCACCGGTGGCACGGCCAACCGGCATGCCTGCGAAGCCGTGTTCCGCCACGTCTGGCGCGGCGGCGCGGACGCGGCGGATGTTGCCCGGCTGGAAGCCCTGAAGCAGGCGCTGGTGCCGGCGCGCGACCCTTCCAGCGATGCGGTGAAGGCGGAACTGAAAGCCAACGCCGACGAGGCCATCGCGCTGGGCCTGTTCGGCGTGCCCACGATGGTGGTGGACGGCAAGCTGTTCTGGGGGCTGGATGCGCTGCCCATGCTGCGCGAATACCTGGAAGGCGGCGCCTGGTTCGCCGGGCCCGACTGGGACAGCGCGGGCAAGCTGCCGTCAGGCGCGCAGCGCATCAGCAAGCCCTGAGCCCTTGATTCTCCGCATCGTGAAACCGCAGCCAAGGGTTTCACCCTAATTCGTCAGAGCCGGTTCAGTTTCGCGCAAGCCCCCGTTGGTTTCGCGTCAGAGCAGGGTCAGAGCCATCTCCAAGAATCGGGCCACGCGTTCATTCCGGGCGCCTCAACCTTCTGGAGACAAACCATGGCAACAGCAGCCGCCAACCGGCCGATGACCGCCGAGGAGAAGAAAGTCATCTTCGCCTCGTCGCTAGGCACCGTATTCGAGTGGTACGACTTCTACCTGTACGGCTCGCTCGCGGCCATCATCGCCAAGCAGTTCTTCTCGGGGCTGGACGCGGGCTCCGCCTTCATCTTCGCGCTGCTGGCCTTTGCCGCGGGCTTCATCGTGCGCCCCTTCGGCGCCATCTTCTTCGGCCGCCTGGGCGACATGATCGGGCGCAAGTACACCTTCCTGGTCACCATCCTGATCATGGGCCTGTCCACTTTCATCGTGGGCGTGCTGCCCAGCTACGCCACCATCGGCGTCGCGGCGCCGGTGATCCTGATCGCGCTGCGCCTGCTGCAGGGCCTGGCCCTGGGCGGTGAGTACGGCGGGGCAGCCACCTATGTGGCCGAGCACTCGCCGCAGGGCAAGCGCGGTGCCTACACCTCGTGGATCCAGACCACGGCGACGCTGGGCCTGTTCCTGTCGCTGCTGGTGATCCTGGGTGTGCGCACCTCGATGGGCGAAGCTGCGTTTGCCGACTGGGGCTGGCGCATTCCGTTCCTGGTCTCCATCTTCCTGCTGGCCATCTCGGTGTGGATCCGCCTGTCGATGAATGAATCGCCTGCGTTCCAGAAGATGAAGGCCGAGGGCAAGACCTCCAAGGCGCCGCTGACCGAATCGTTCGGCCAGTGGAAGAACCTGAAGATCGTGATCCTGGCGCTGATCGGCCTTACCGCCGGCCAGGCCGTGGTCTGGTACTCGGGCCAGTTCTACGCGCTGTTCTTCATGACGCAGGCGCTGAAGGTGGACAACGCGACCGCCAACATCATGGTCGCCGCGTCGCTGCTGATCGGCACCCCGTTCTTCGTGATCTTCGGCACCCTCTCGGACAAGATCGGCCGCAAGCCCATCATCATGGCCGGCTGCCTGCTGGCCGCGCTGACCTACTTCCCGGTGTTCGGCGCGCTGACCAAGGCCGCCAACCCCGACCTGGCCGCCGCGCAGGCGAAGAACAAGGTGGTGGTCACCGCCGACCCGAACGAGTGCTCGTTCCAGTTCAACCCGACCGGCACCGTCAAGTTCACCAGCTCCTGCGACATCGCCAAGCAGGTGCTGGCCAACGCTTCGGTCAGCTATGACAACGTGGTGGCCCCGGCCGGAACGCCCGCCACCATCAAGATCGGCGAGACCGTGATCCCCAGCTACACCAGCAAGGGCATCAGCCCCGACGAGGCCAAGAAGAAGGACGCCGAGTTCAAGAAGCTGGTGGCCGACGACCTGAAGGCCGCCGGTTACCCGACCAAGGCCGACCCGGCCAAGATCGACAAGTTCATGACCATCCTGATCCTCACCTACCTGGTGATCCTGGTGACCATGGTCTACGGCCCGATCGCCGCCATGCTGGTGGAGATGTTCCCGACCCGCATCCGCTACACCTCGATGAGCCTGCCCTACCACATCGGCAACGGCTGGTTCGGCGGCCTGCTGCCCACCACCGCCTTCGCCATCGTGGCGCAGACCGGCAACATGTACAACGGCCTGTGGTACCCCATCATCATCGCCGGCGCGACGGTGGTGATCGGCACCCTGTTCATCAAGGAAACCAAGGACGTGGACATCTACGCCAAGGACTGATGAGCTTTCGCTGAAAGGCCCCGGTCCGCGGGGCCTTTTGGCGAGTGTTCAATGAATCAGGAGACAGACATGTGGAAAATTGCCGTGGGTTTTGTGGTGTTCGCCGGCGTGGCGATGTTCGTGATTTTCAAGGGCGGCGACAGCATCGACATGGGGGGTGAAAAGCACGGCTCCGACACGGTGCACGTCCCCGCCCCCGCAGCCCCACCCGCGGCCAAGCCATGAATAACCCCTGACAACTCCTGTCATGGGTTCGTCCCTAGAATGTTCGGCCAACTCCAGAAAGCACCGGCCACATGACCCAGGGACTGATCCGCATCCGCGGTGCCCGACAGCACAACCTCAAGAACCTCGACCTCGACCTGCACACCGGTGAGCTGACGGTGGTAACCGGGCCCAGCGGCTCCGGCAAGTCCAGCCTGGTGTTTGACACGCTTTACGCGGAAGGCCAGCGCCGCTACGTGGAGACTTTCTCCGCCTATGCCCGCCAGTTCCTGGACCGCATGGACAAGCCGGCCGTCGACCGGGTGGAGGGCGTGCCGCCCGCCATCGCCATCGACCAGACCAACCCGGTCCGCTCCTCCCGCTCCACCGTGGGCACGATGACGGAGCTGAACGACCACCTCAAGCTGCTGTTTGCCCGTGCCGCCCAGCTGTTCGACAAGAAGACGGCGCTGCCGGTGCGCCACGACACGCCCGAGACGATTTATTCGCAGCTGCTGGAGCGCACCGAAAAGGGTGATCCGCGCCTGGTGGTGACCTTCCCCGTCGAGCTGCCCGGCGGCACCACCGCGCAGGAGCTGGAGCAATGGCTGGCCGCCAGCGGCTTCACCCGGGTGCAGGCCGAGCGCGAAGTGGCCACGCCCACCGGGCCGCGCAAGGTGTTGGACGTGGTGGCCGACCGTTTCCGCATCCATGCCACCGAAAAGGCGCGGGCCGTCGAGGCCATTGAAGTCGCGCTCAAGCGCGGCGTGGGCCGCATCGCCGTTTACGCCGCCGTGAGCGAAACCGAAAACGAGGTGTGGAAATTCTCCACCGGCCTGCATTGCCCCGAGAGCGACCTGCGCTACGCGGACCCGATTCCCTCGGCGTTCTCGTTCAACTCCGCCGTCGGCGCCTGCGAGACCTGCCGCGGCTTCGGCCGCGTGATCGGGGTCGACTACGGCCTGGTGATTCCCAACGACAAGCTCACACTGCGCGCCGGTGCCGTCAAGACCATCCAGACGCCGGCCTGGTCCGAAGCACAGGACGACCTGATGCGCCACGCCGAGACGGCGGGCATCCCGCGCGACACGCCCTGGTACAAGCTCACGCCCGAGCAGAAGGGCTTTGTCATCAACGGCACGCCCGGCTACAAGGACGGCCAGTGGAAAAAGCAGTGGTACGGCATCAAGCGCTTCTTCGGCTACCTGGAGACCAAGGCCTACAAGATGCACATCCGGGTGCTGCTGTCCAAGTACCGCAGCTACACGCCCTGCGAGGTGTGCGGCGGCGCGCGCCTGAAGACCGAGAGCCTGCTCTGGCGAATCGGCAGCAAGGAAGACGCGGACGCGGTGCTGCCGCCCGGCAAGCGCTTCATGCCCGTGGGCGTGGACTGGACGCGCGCGCAACTCGAAGCGCTGCCGGGCCTCAGCCTGCACGACCTGATGCTCATGCCGATCGACCGGCTGCGAAAATTCTTCGACCGCTTCAAGCCGGATGCGCTGCGCCAGCGGGATGAAGGCGAAGCCCAGGCGCTCAAGCTGCTCTACGAGGAAATCACCACCCGGCTGAAATACCTGGTGGACGTGGGCATCGGCTACCTCACGCTGGACCGGCAGAGCCGCACGCTCTCAGGCGGCGAGGTGCAGCGCATCAACCTCACCACCGCGCTGGGCACCTCGCTGGTGAACACGCTGTTCGTGCTGGACGAACCCAGCATCGGCCTGCACCCGCGCGACATGAACCGCATCACCGAGGCGATGAAGCGCCTGCGCGACGCCGGCAATACGCTGGTGGTGGTGGAGCACGACCCGGCCGTGATGCTGGCCGCCGACCGCGTGATCGACATGGGCCCCGGCCCGGGCGAGCGCGGCGGCGAAATCGTTTTCGACGGCACCACCGACGAGCTGCGCCATGCCGACACGCTCACCGGCGCCTACCTCGGCGCGCGCAAGCAGATCGGCATGGGCTTCAAGCGCGCGGTGACGGACGCCACGCCCCGCCTGGTGCTGGAAGGCGCGCGCGAGCACAACCTGAAGAATGTCTCGGTGGAATTCCCGCTGCAGCGGCTGGTCTGCGTCACCGGCGTCAGCGGCTCGGGCAAGTCCAGCCTGATCCAGGACGTGCTGGCGCCCGCGCTGGCCCGCCACTTCGGCAAGGCCACGGAAACGCCGGGCCTGCACGACCGGATGCTGGGCGCCGACCACCTGAGCGACGTGGTGTTCGTGGACCAGTCGCCCATCGGCAAGACGGCGCGCTCCAACCCGGTGAGCTACGTGGGCGCCTGGGACGCGGTGCGCGAAATCTTCGCTACCGCACCGCTGGCGCGCCAGCGCGGCTACACCGGCAGCAAGTTCAGCTTCAACTCGGGTGACGGGCGCTGCCCGACCTGCGGCGGCTCGGGCTTCGAGCACGTCGAGATGCAGTTCCTGTCGGACGTGTACCTGCGCTGCCCCGATTGCGACGGCAAGCGCTACCGCCCCGAAATCCTGGAAGTGATGATCGAGCGCCAGCCCATCGGCGCGCTGAAGCCGCGCCTGATGAACGTGGCCGACGTGCTGGACCTGACGGTGAACGAGGCGGCGTCCCTCTTCGCCAATGACCGCGACGTGATCCGCGCGCTGCAGCCCATCGTGGACGTGGGCCTGGAATACGTGAAGCTGGGCCAGCCCGTACCCACGCTGTCGGGCGGCGAGTCGCAGCGGCTCAAGCTGGCGGGGTTCCTGGCCGGCGCGGCGAAAAATGCCAGTTCCAGCCGCCAGTCACTGGCCACCAAGGGCACGCTGTTCCTGTTCGATGAGCCCACAACCGGCCTGCATTTCGACGACATCGCCAAGCTGATGCGCGCGCTGCGCAAGCTGCTGGAAGCCGGCAACTCGATGATCGTCATTGAGCACAACCTGGACGTGATCCGCGCCTCCGACTGGCTGATCGACCTGGGGCCCGAGGGCGGCGACGCCGGCGGCCTGGTGGTGGCCGAAGGCACGCCGGAAGACGTGCGCGCGCACGCCACCTCGCACACCGGGCTGGCGCTGCGCGACTACGACATCTCCATGGGCTTCGGCGCGCACAAGGCCGAGGAAGGCCGGCCGCTGCAGGCGGTGGTGCGCGAGCGCCGCCCGCCGCCGGTGGCGATCCAGATCGTCAACGCGCGCGAGCACAACCTGAAGTCGCTGTCGGTTGACATCCCGCACGGCAAGTTCAGCGTGGTGACCGGCGTGTCGGGTTCGGGCAAGTCCACGCTGGCTTTCGACATACTTTTCAACGAAGGGCAGCGCCGCTACCTGGAATCGCTCAACGCCTATGCGCGCAGCATCGTGCAGCCGGCCGGCCGGCCCGAGGTGGACGCGGTGTACGGCATTCCGCCCACCGTCGCCATCGAGCAGCGGCTGTCGCGCGGCGGGCGCAAGTCCACCGTGGGCACCACCACTGAGGTCTGGCATTTCCTGCGGCTGCTGTACGTCAAGCTGGGCATACAGCACTGCGTGAACGACGGCGCCGAAGTGCGGCCGCAAACGCCCGACAGCATCGCCGCGCAGCTGATGAAGCGCTACAAGGGCCAGCACATCGGCCTCTTGGCGCCGCTGGTGATCAACCGCAAGGGCGTGTACACCGAGCTGGCCGACTGGGCGCGCCCGCGCGGCTACTCGCACCTGCGGGTGGACGGCAACTTCCTGCCGACCACCGGGTTCCCGCGCATCGACCGCTTCAAGGAGCACACCATCGAGCTTCCGGTGTGCGACCTGGACATCACGCCCGCCAACGAGGCGCTGCTGCGCGAGAAGCTGGCCGAGGCGCTGCAGCACGGCAAGGGCGTGCTGCACGTGCTGGCGCCGCTGGACGGCCTGAAAGGCGCGATGCTGATGGGCACGGGCGCGCACAGCCACATCGGCAAGGTCGAGGTGTTCTCCACGCTGCGCGCCTGCCCGGTTTGCGCCACCAGCTACCCGGAGCTGGACCCGCGCCTGTTCTCCTACAACAGCAAACATGGCTGGTGCCCCGATTGCGTGGGCACCGGCGTCAGGCTGACTCGCGAGCAGCGCAAGGCATTTGACGACACCATCCGCGATGACGACACGAAGGGCCGCGAGCAGACCTTCGGCGAGGCCGAGGTGGAAGACGTGGCCGACGAAGCCTGCCCCTCCTGCCACGGCAGCCGCCTCAACCTGCAGGCGCGCAACGTGAAGTTCGACGGCACCGGCATCGCCGAGATCGCGGCGCTGTCGGTGGTAGACGTGCGGCGCTGGATTGAGAGCCTGCAGGTCAAGGGCGTGATGAGCGTGCGTGAGGAAGGCATCGCCCGCGACCTGATTCCCGAGATCAAGGGCCGGCTGGAATTCCTGGAAGAGGTGGGCCTGAACTACCTGACGCTGGACCGCGGCGCGCCCACGCTCTCGGGCGGCGAGGCGCAGCGCATCCGGCTGGCGGCGCAGCTGGGCTCCAACCTGCAGGGCGTCTGCTACGTGCTGGACGAGCCCACCATCGGGCTGCACGCGCGGGACAACCAGATCCTGCTCAATGCGCTGCACAAGCTGGGCGACAAGGGCAACACGCTGGTGGTGGTGGAGCACGACGAGGACACCATCCGCCGGGCCGACCACATCATCGACATC
The DNA here is from genome assembly GCA_016191525.1 of Burkholderiales bacterium. Lineage (GTDB taxonomy): Bacteria > Pseudomonadota > Gammaproteobacteria > Burkholderiales > Burkholderiaceae_C > Ramlibacter. Next base: position 85,434 of record JACPOK010000019.1, read on the forward strand.
GGGCCCAGCGCGGGCAAGCGCGGGGGCCGTCTGGTCGCTGAGGGCTCGGCAGCGGACATTTCCGCCGCCGCCGATTCCGTCACCGGCCGTTACCTGCTCCACGCCATGCGCCACCCTGTCAAGCCGCGCCGCGCCGTGGACCGCAAGGCCGAGCGGCTGGAACTGCGCGGCGCGGACCTGCACAACCTGCAGGACATCGACGTCGACGTGCCGCTGCGCCGCCTGGTCGCCGTCACCGGCGTTTCCGGCTCGGGCAAATCAACGCTGGCGCGTGACGTGCTGCTGCACAACGTGCAGGCGGTCGTGCAGCAGCGCTATACCAAGGCCGGGCGCGACGCCGATGCCAAAGGCAAGCACGCCGCGTGGGTGGGCTGTGCGGACCTGGACGGCTACCAGGTGATCGACCGCGTGCTGGAAGTCGACCAGACGCCCATCGGCAAGACGCCGCGCAGCTGCCCGGCCACCTACATCGGCTTCTGGGACACCATCCGCAAGCTGTTCGCCGACACGCTGGAAGCGCGGGCGCGCGGCTATGGGCCGGGCCGCTTCAGCTTCAACACGGGCGAGGGCCGTTGCCCGACCTGCGAAGGGCAGGGCATGCGCACCATCGGCATGAGCTTCCTGCCGGACGTGAAAGTGCCTTGCGAGTCCTGCCACGGCGCGCGCTTCGCGCCAGAGACGCTGGCCGTCACCTGGCGCGGCAAGAGCATCGGCGACGTGCTGCAGATGGAAGTGGACGAGGCGGTGGATTTCTTCTCCGCCATGCCCAACATCGGCCACCCGCTGCAGCTGCTCAAGGACGTGGGGCTGGGCTACCTCACGCTGGGCCAGCCTTCGCCCACGCTGTCGGGCGGCGAGGCGCAGCGCATCAAGCTGGTGACGGAGCTCAGCAAAGTGCGCGACGACATCACCCGGCGCGGCCAGAAGGCGCCGCACACGCTCTACGTGCTGGATGAGCCCACGGTGGGCCTGCACATGGCCGACGTGGAAAAGCTCACCCGCGTGCTGCACCGGCTGGTTGACGGCGGCCACAGCGTGGTGGTGATCGAGCACGACCTGGACGTGATCGCCGAAGCCGACTGGGTGATCGACCTCGGCCCCGAAGGCGGCAACGCCGGCGGCAAGGTGGTGGCGCAGGCCACGCCCGAGCAGGTGGTGAAGCTGGGCACGCACACCGGCGTGGCCCTGGCCCACGTGCTGGCGCGGAAGTAGGTTGCGTTAATATTTCAATAGGCATTGAAATATTGATGGATGTCCGGAAAGAAGCGCCGGAAAAGACGCTGCGAGGCCCCTGCGCCGGAAATCCGCGACGCAGGCGTGGCGCGGCTTGCGGGCACAAAAACGCCCGGAAGGCGCATGGATAGTGCGTGAGGGATTTTTGACCTCTTCTTCAACGAATTCAGATTAGAGCAGGCAGATCGTGCCCACCACCGAATCCAGAGTCCGTCTCGCCGATCCACAGGACGCGGCAGCCATTGCCGAGATGTCGCACAGCTACATCGAGCAGGACCTGGGATGGAGTTGGACGCCGGGGCGTGTACTGGGCGCCATTGGCGACAGGGAAAGCAATGTCGGGGTCATTTCGCACAGCAGCTCAATCGCGGCGTTCGGGATCATGCAGTACCGCGACGAGACGGCGCATCTCTCGCTTCTCGCTGTACAGCCCGCGCACCGCAGGCAGGGTCTTGCGAGCACACTGATGACGTGGCTCGAAAAGCCGGCAGTCCTCCTTGGCGTGGACAGGATCCGGCTGGAGGTGAGAGTTGACAACCCGCAGGCCCTGGCCTTCTACAAGCGGCTCGGCTACCTGGAGACCCGCACAGTCGCCGGTTACTACAGCGGAATCATCGACGCCGTGCGGCTTGAAAAGAAATTCTCACGTGGCTGACGGCAAGTGAACGCCGTTTCGGTTGACACCGGCCCGCGCGATGGCGCATGATTTTCGGCTGGCTTTTGCAACCCCAAGGAGAAACGACATGCTGCGCATCAATGACACCGCCCCCAATTTCACGGCCGAGACCACCCATGGGAAAATCGATTTCCACCAGTGGATCGGCGACAAGTGGGCCGTTTTGTTCTCGCACCCCAAGGACTTCACGCCGGTGTGCACCACCGAGCTGGGCTACATGGCCAAGATCGAGCCGGAGTTCACCAAGCGCAACACCAAGCTGATCGGCCTGTCGGTGGACCCGGTGGAAAACCACAGCAAGTGGGCGGCCGACATCGAAGAGACGCAGGGCTCGGCCGTGAAGTACCCCATGATCGGCGACACCGACCTGACGGTGGCCAAGCTCTACAACATGCTGCCCGCCGAGGAAGCCGGCGGCTCCGATGGCCGCACGGCAGCTGCCAACGCCACGGTGCGTTCGGTGTTCATCATCGGCCCGGACAAGAAGATCAAGCTGATGCTGACCTACCCCATGACCACCGGCCGCAATTTCGACGAGATCCTGCGCGTGCTCGATTCCATGCAGCTCACGGCCAAGCACAAGGTGGCCACGCCCGCCAACTGGAAGCAGGGCGACGACGTGATCATCGCGGGCTCGGTGTCCGACGAGGACGCCAAGACCCTGTTCCCCGGCGGCTGGAAGGCCGTCAAGCCCTACCTGCGGGTGACCAAGCAGCCGGGCTGAGCGTCCGGCCGATGCTGACGGTCTACAACGACCAGCATGCCCTGCACCAGGGCAAGTTCGAGATGTTCCGTGGCGAGCTGGTGCCCTGCTTTGAGGTGCCGGCCCGCGCGGATTTCGTGCTCAGGGAGTTGCAGGCGCGCCGGCTGGGCGAGGTCGTCCTGCCGGACGCCTTCACGAACCACGCCATCGCGCGCGTGCATTCGCAGCGCTACCTCGACTTTCTCACCCATGCATGGGATGAGTGGGTGGCGCTGGACCCGGCCAACGTGCAGCGCGATGCCATTCCTTCGTACTGGCCGGTGCGCACCTTCCGCTCCGACGTGCTGCCGGCCAGCTTCCCGGCGCGCATGGGGCTGTTCTCGTACGACGCGGGCAGCCCGCTCACTTCAGGCACCTGGGCTGCCGCACGCGCGGGCGCCTGCTGCGCGTTGACGGCCGTGCAGCGCGTGGTGCAGGGCGAGCGCGCGGCCTTCGCACTGACGCGCCCGCCGGGCCACCACGCCGGCATGGATTTTTTCGGCGGCTATTGCTTCCTGAACAACGCGGCCATCGCCGCACAGGCCCTGCGCGATGCGGGCATGGAGCGGGTCGCGGTGCTGGACATCGACTACCACCACGGCAACGGCACGCAGGCCATCTTCTATGGCCGGGGCGACGTGTTCTTTGCCAGCGTGCACGGCGACCCGCACACCGAATACCCGTACTACCTGGGCTATGCGGACGAGCGCGGCGAAGGCGAGGGGCTGGGCTGCAACCTGAACCTGCCGCTTGCGCGCGGCACGGGCTTCGCCGCCTGGCGCGAGGCGCTGGCGCAGGCCCTGGGCGGTATCAACGCGTTCGGGGCACAGGCACTGGTGGTCTCGCTGGGCGTCGACACCTTTGAAGGCGACCCGATTTCCGGCTTCGGCCTGCAAAGCGCCGACTACCTCACAGTGGGCGCCGACATCGCCGCCGCGGGCCTGCCCTCGGTCTTCGTGTTCGAGGGCGGCTACGCGGTGGCCGAGGTCGGCGTCAATGCCGTCAACGTGCTGGAAGGCTTCGTCAATCGAGGCCGGCGCCCGATTCCTTGACGGCCAGTTTCCAGCGCGCCACTTCCTTCTTCAGGTAGTCGCTGAATTCCGCCGGGCTGTTGGCGACGATGTCGAACGCCTGGCTGGCCATGCGTTCTTTCACGTCGGGCGCGTTCATCGCCTTCACCGCGATCTGGTTCAGCCGCTGGATGATGGCGGGCGGTGTGCCTGCCGGCGCGGCAAAAGCCTGCCAGCTGGTCACTTCGATCGGCACACCGGTTTTGGCGGCCGTCGGCACGTCGGGCAGCAGCACGGCGGGCTTGGCCGCAGTGAGCATCAGGGCCTTCATCTTGCCGGCCTTGATGAAGGGCATGGCCGGACCGAGGTTGCTGAACATGAAATCAACCTGGCCGGCAATGATGTCCTGCATGGCGGGGGCGCCGCCGCGGTAGGGGATGTGCACCGCGTAGCCGCCCACGGCCTTCTTGTAGAGCTCGCCTGTCAGGTGGTCGGACGAGCCGGCGCCCGAAGTGGCGAACGACAGCTTGCCCGGGTTCTTCTTCATGAACGCCGCCAGTTCCTGCGCGGTGTTGAACTTCGAGGTGGCGGGCACCACCAGCACGTTGGGCGTGGAGACCAGCACCGAAATCGGCGCGAAATCCTTCAGCGGGTCATAGGGCAGCTTGCTGTACAGGCCGGCGTTGATGGCGAACACGCCGATGCTGCCCACCAGCAGGGTGTAGCCGTCGGGCGCCGCCTTGGCCACCACCGTGGCGCCAACGCCGCCATTGGCGCCGGAGCGGTTCTCCACCACCACGGGCACCTTGAGTTCGTCGCCCATGGCCTTGGCGACGATGCGCCCGATCTGGTCAGATGCGCCGCCGGCCGGGAAGGGAACGATCACCTTGATGGTCTGGCCCGCCGCGGGCCAGCTCTGGGCGAAGGCCGCCATCGGCAGCAACGCGGCTGCGGCCAGGGCGATGAAGGACGTGCGTTTGAAATTCATGCGGGTACTCCTTGGATTTGTCAGGTCGCGCCGTGGGCTTCCACGTACAGCGCGTAAAGCGAATGCGAGCTTGCCATGTACAGGCGGTTGTTCTTGGGCCCGCCGAAGCTGAGGTTGGCGCAGCGCTCGGGCAGCCGGATGAAGCCCAGGGGCTTGCCGGTGGAATTGAACACCATCACACCGTCCAGGTCCTCCGACTTGCCCTGCAGCTGGTAGACCTTGCGGCCGCCCACGTCGGTGGGCTCGGCCTGGAGCGCGCCGTTGCTGCCCCAGCCGCACCACAGGTTGCCGTCGCGGTCCACCCGGAAGCCATCCAGCGCGGCGGCGCCGCCGTCGATCAGCTTGGTTTTGTTGGAAAGGCTCGCGCCATCGCCCACGTCGTAGCTCCAGATGCTGCGGTTGGGCGTGCCCTTCCACTCCACCACGTAAAGCTTTTTCTCGTCGGGCGAGAAGGCCAGGCCGTTGGGGTTGACCAGGTCGGTGAGCACGGCGCTGACCTTGCCGTCGGGCGCGATACGGTAGACGTTGGTGGTGGCCTGCTCCGGTTTGGCGCGCGAGCCTTCCCATTCGCCGCCAATGCCGAACAGCGGGTCGGTGAACCAGATGCTGTCGTCGGACTTGACCACGATGTCGTTGGGCGCGTTCAGGCGCTTGCCTTCAAAACTGTCGGCCAGCACGGTGATCCTGCCGTCGCGCTCGGTGCGCGTGATGCGCCGTGTGATCGAGTGCTCGCAGGTCACCAGCCGGCCCTGGCGGTCGCGGGTATTGCCGTTGGCGTAGTTGGCGTTTTCACGGAACACCGTGAACGTGCCCTTCACCTCGTCGTACTTCATGATGCGGTTGTTCGGGATGTCGCTCACCAGCAGGTAGCGGCCCTCGGGGAAATACACCGGGCCTTCGGCCCAGCGCATGCCGCTGCCCAACTGCTCCACGGTGCTGCTGTAGATGCGGTGCCGCGTGAAGCTGGGGTCCAGCACCAGCACGGAGGGGTCGGGGTAGCGCTGGTTGGGCTTGAAGTCGAATGACTGGGCGCCGGCCGCGCCGGCCAGGGCACCCAGGCCAAGCGCCGCACCCTGTGCGAGCAGCTGGCGGCGTTGCGGATCGAGTTCTTGCCTGTCGTTCATCTTTGTCTCCTCGTTGTTGTCGTTGAAAAATCTTCTCAGTCCACCGTGATGCGCTTCTCCTGGATGATTCGCGCATAGCGCTTGCGGTCGTTATCGATCAATGTGCTGAACTGCGCGGGCGTGGTGCCTGCAGGCGTCGCGCCCTGCGCCAGCAGCTGCTGGTTCACGTCGGGCGCGGCCAGCACTTCCTTCACGTCGGCGGCCAGCTTGTCCACGATGTCCCGGGGCGTGCCGGCGGGTGCCAGCAGGCCGATCCATGAAGCCGACTCATAGCCCGGCACGCCGCTTTCGGCGACGGTGGGAACCTCGGGCAGCGCCGGCGAACGCGTGGCACCGGTGACGGCGATCGCGCGCAACTTGCCGGAGCGGATGTGGCCGCTGCTTTCCAAAATTGTGGCGAACGACATCTGCACGTGGCCCGCGATCAGGTCGGAGATGGCCGGCCCGCCGCCCTTGTACGGCACGTGCAGGATCTTTGTTCCGCTGCTGGTTTCAAACATTTCACCGGTCAGGTGCATGGAGCCGCCGGCGCCCGAGGTGCTGTAGCTCAGCTTGCCGGGATCGGCTTTCGCCAGGGCGACCAGCTCCTTCACGTTGCCGGCTTTCACGCCCGGGTTCACCAGCAGCACCAGCGGCAATTCGGCCACCAGTGTCACGGGCACGAAGGCGCTGTCGGCGTTGTAGGGCAGCTTCTTGTAGAGCGACGGGTTGATGGACTGCGTGCCGATATTTCCCATCAGCAGTGTGTAGCCGTCGGGCTTGGCCTTGGAGACAAAGTCAACGCCCACCACGCCGGCCGCGCCGGGCTTGTTGTCGATCACCACCGGCTGGCCCCAGCGCAGCGAAAGCTTCTGCGCCACCAGCCGCGCGCCGGTGTCGGTGCCGCCACCCGGTGGGAAAGGCACGACGATGGTCACGGCCCGCGCGGGCCACGTACCTTGCGCGAACACCGGCAAAGGGCAAACCGCCAGGGCGGCCAAGGCGGCGTGCAGCAGCACGCCGCGGCGCGGGATGAGCCGGGCCATCGCTCAGGCGGCTTTGCGCTGCGGCTGGTCCAGCGCGGCCTGGTTGTGGGCCAGCAGCGTCTTCGCGATGCCGGCCAGCTCCTTGAGCACGGCCGCGTCGTCGATGGTGGAAAGGAATTCGCCGATCGGCCCGGTGGCGGCGATGCCCGCCAGATCGACCGCGGCATGCAGGATGCGGATGGGCGAGTAGCCGTCGCGCGCGTCTTCCAGCGGCATGAACAGTTCGCGCACGGCGGCGGCCGTCGCGTCGTCGTTGGCGTGCAGCGCTTCGCGAATGCGGTTGGACAGTGCCGGGGCCACGCAGGTCGAGCCGGAGGTGAAGGCGCGCAGGCCGAAGCCGCGGAAGTGGTCGATCACCGGGCGCTCGCCGATGCCGCTGATGATGAGGTCGGCGCCCATCTTCTGCACCAGGTCGGCCAGCACGGCGTCCTGCTTGGGGTCCTTGCGCACGATGGCGTATTTCACGGCGCAGACGGCGCCGTCCTTCACCAGCGCGGCCACGTCGGCGTTGTTGATGTAGCCCTCGTCCTTGACGTAGGCGATCACCGGCTTGCCATAGCGCGCCGCCAGTTTGGCGATGCCGCTGGCCGCGCCGGCGGGCGTGGCCGGGAAGCGCAGCGGCAGCACCATGGCGGTGGGGAAGGCGCGCTCGCGCAGCAGCGAGATCTGTTCGGCGGCCTTGCCGTAGTCGGCGCCCACCGAGGGGATCAGCCAGTCGTTGGCGGCCAGCCGCGGCGTCAGCGCGTCCAGCACCGTGCCCAGTTCGGCCACGCCGAGGTTGTAGAAGTTGGCGTTGCCGCCGTACATGAATGTGGTGACGCTGCCGGCGCGCAAGTGGTCCAGCAGCTTCACGTTGGCTTCGATGTTGATGCTGCCGTCCGCATGGCGCGGCATGGGCGGAACGGAGATGACGGAGCCGCGCAGGTCGGCGGTGGTGACGGGGGAGGTTTTCAAGGCGGATCCTGGCAAGTTGTGTTGTTTGACAACTTTACCAATTACCGACTGAGTTGTAAAGTCCCTACCGGTCCAGGTGCCTATCGAGCAAGCGGTTCCGGGCCTGGTCCAGGTGATAACGCATGGCGATGGCCGCGCTATCGGCGTCGCCCACCCGGATGGCGTGGACGATGCGGTCGTGCTCGTCCAGCACCCGCGCCTTGCGCTTTTCGGAGGCATCGCGGGTCAGCGTCAGCGTGACGTTCATACCGCCCATGACACGGTCGGAGAGCTGGTCCAGCGCTTCCACCAGCATTGAATTGCCCGACGCCACCGCGATGGCGCGGTGGAAAGCGTAGTCCGCCTCCTTGGCCGCCTGGCCCTGGCCGAACACGTCGCCCAGCGCCTTGCGCGCGTTTTCGATCACGCGCAGCTGGTCGTCCGTGCGGTTGCGCGCGGCCAGCCGGGCCGAGAGTTCTTCCATCGCCATCCGCAGCTCCAGGCCCTGCAGCACTTCATGCAGGCTGAGCGTGCCGGTGAGCTCGGCCACCCGCTGGGAGGGGCTGCGCTGCACGTAGGTGCCCGAGCCCTGGCGGGAGATGACCACGCCGTCGCTCTGCAGCCGCTGCAGCGCCTCGCGCACCACCGGGCGGGACACCGAGAAGCGCTGCGCCAGCTGGTTTTCCGTGGGCATGCGGTCGCCGGCCGAGAAATGGCCGGCCATGATCTCGTCCAGCAGCTGCCCATAAACCGTGTCGGACAGGCGCGGCCGTTCGATGGGGGAGGCGGGAAGTTCGAGGACCGGCATGGGCAAGGGTGTTCGGCGCATTCTACAAACGCGCCGGGTTCTGCACTGCAAACGCACATGGCAGGGAGAGTCCGGATTGTGGCGCCGCGCCCGTGCAGGCCCAATGCTGCGCATCCCCCAAGGAGAATTTCAATGCAACGTCGCCACTTGATCCAGGCCGCCGCCGCCAGCTCCATCGCCATGCCGCTGGCCGCTTTTTCGCAATCGTTCCCGCAGCGCCCGATCAAGATGATGATCGGCTTCTCCCCCGGCGGTCCCACCGACATCACCATGCGCCAGCTGGCCGAGAACGCCTCCAGGCACCTGGGGCAGCCGGTGATCGTGGAAAACAAGGCGGGCGCCGGCGGCGTGCTGGGCGCCGCGGCGCTGCAAAGCTCGCCGGCGGATGGCTACACCATCGCGCAGCTGCCGCTGGGCATCTTCCGCCTGCCCTACACCACCAAGATCAACTGGCACCCGGTCAAGGACATCGCGTACATCATCAACGTCACGGGCTACGCCTTCGGCATGGTGGTGCCGGCCGATTCGCCCCTCAAGACCTGGACCCATTTCGTCGGCTGGGCCAAGGCCAACCCCGGCAGGCTGACCTACGCATCCACCGGCCAGCTGAGCAGCCCGCACCTGACCACCGAGCTGATCGCCCAGCACGCGGGCATCGAGCTGCAGCACATTCCATACAAGGGCAGCACCGAGCTGAACCAGGCCGTGGTCGGCGGCCACGTGATGGCCGCGTCCGACTCCACCGGCTTCGGCCCCATGGTCCAGGCCGGCCGCCTGCGCCTGCTCAACACCTGGGGCGACAAGCGCCTGCCCAAGTTCCCCGATACGCCCACGCTCAAGGAACTGGGCATCCCCATCGTGCAGGCGTCGCCGTTCGGCTTCGGCGCGCCGCGCGGCACGCCGCCGGCGGTGGTCAAGCGGCTGCATGACGCCTTCAAGAAGGCCATGGAAGAGCCCAGCTATGTGCAGGCGCTGGCCAAGTACGACATGCTGCCGATGTACATGAGCACGGCCGGCTACGAAAAGTTCGCGCAGGACACCTTCGTGCGCGAAAAGGCCCTGATCGAAAAACTCGGCCTGGCGCGCAGCACCAGCTGAGACGCTCAGCGCGCCAGGATGGCGCGCGCCACTTCGGCAAACCCCGCGCCGCGCTCCGACGGCGTGATGTAGCGCGGCGGGTGCGACAGCTCCGCCTCGAAGCGGCGGATGTTCGCCACGCCCACGCTGTGCGGGAAGTGCTCGAACATCAGCACGTCGTTCGTGGAATCGCCGACGTACACCCACTGGCCGATCTCCTCGTCCAGTTCGCGGTGCAGCAGCTCGCGAACGATCCAGCGCGCGCCGGCCAGCTTGTTGTGGTCGCCATACCAGCCGTTGATGTGGATGGAGCTCACCGTGGCGTTCATGCCTTCGTCCTGCATCAGCTTGACGACCTGCGCAATGCGCTCGGGCGGCAGCGTCACGTATTCGCCGTGGTCGATGGCGATGTCGGTTTCACGGCCGGCGCTGTCGCGTGACAGCATCGCGCCCGGCACGCCGGCGACGATGCGGGCCGCCACCTGCTGCATGCGCGCGAAATTGGCGGTTCGCAACTCTTCGTCCTGCTGGTAGAGCTTGCGCAGCGCGCCGGGCAGCGGCGCATGCGCCAGCGCCACGGCGCCGTTCTCGGCCACGATGGCGTCCACCGGCCACTGCATGGCGAAGGGCTCGCTCCAGCCCACCGGCCGGCCGGTGATGGGAATGACGTGCAGGCCCGCGTTGCGCAGGTCCTTGATGGCCTGCAGCGCGTCGCCGGTGACCTGGCCCTCGGTGGTGAGTGTGTCGTCGATGTCGGTGAACACACCGCGGATGCCGCGGCGGTCTTCTTCGGGCCAGTCGGCAAGGGGCAGCATCTTCTTATCCCGCGTTCTGCAGAGCCAGGCCCGCGTGCTCGCGCAGCGGATGGAAATGGATCTTCGGAAAGCGCTCCTGGGCCAGCCGCACGTCATAGGGGCTGGTGCACAGGAAGGCCAGGGTGTTGGCCGCGTCCAGCGCCATGCGCAAGGGGTAGGCGTCGGTGAAGGCGCGCAGCTCGGCCGGCGTGTCGGCGGTGATCCAGCGCGCCCCGGTGTACTGGCAGCTTTCCAGGCGGATGTCGGCGTCGTATTCCGCCTTCAGGCGGTGCTGCACCACCTCAAACTGCAGCTGGCCCACCGCGCCCAGCAGCATGGCGCCACCGGCCTCGGGGCGGAACACCTGGATCGCGCCTTCCTCGCCCAGCTGGGCCAGGCCCTGCTGCAGCTGCTTGGTGCGCAGGGGGTTCCTCAGGATCACCGTCATGAACAGTTCCGGCGCGAAGAAGGGCAGGCCGGTGAACTGCAGGTTGGCGCCGTCGGTGATGGTGTCGCCCAGCTGCACGCCGCCATGGGTGGTGAAGCCGATGATGTCGCCGGCGTAGGCCTCTTCCACTGCTTCGCGCCGCTGCGACAGAAACGTGACAACGGACGTTGGCCGCAGTTCCTTGGCGGTGCGCTGCACCTTGAGCTTCATGCCCGGGGTGTACCTGCCGGACGCCATGCGCACGAAGGCGATGCGGTCGCGGTGGTTGGCATCCATGTTGGCCTGCACCTTGAAGACGACGCCGGAGAAGTTGTCGTCATCGGGCTGGATTTCCTTGAGCACCGGCTGCTTGTTGACCATCAGGTGGCTCACCCGCGGCTGTGGCGACGGCGCCAGGTCCACCAGCGCCTCCAGCACTTCCATCACGCCGAAATTGTTGACGCCGGAGCCGAAGAACACCGGCGTCTGCTTGCCCGCCAGGAAGGCGGCATGGTCCCAGGTCGGCGACGCGCCCACCGCCAGTTCCATGCTGTCCTCGGCCTCGATGAACTCCTGGCCGAATCGCGCGCGCAACGCTTCGCGGTTGGTGAGCGGCATGGCTTCGAAATCCTGGGGCAGGCGCTCGCTGCCCGACTCGAACACCGTCATGGCCTCGGTGCGCAGGTTGATGATGCCGCCGAAATTCTTGCCCTTGCCGACCGGCCAGGTCATGGGCACGCAGGGCATGCCCAGCTCGCGCTCCACCTCGTCCAGGATGTCCAGCGGCTCGCGCACCTCGCGGTCCATCTTGTTGACGAAGGTGATGATGGGCGTGTCGCGCTGGCGGCAGACCTCGATCAGCCGCCGCGTCTGCGCTTCCACGCCGTTGGCCGCGTCGATCACCATCAGGGCCGAATCGACGGCGGTGAGCACGCGGTAGGTGTCCTCCGAGAAATCCTTGTGGCCGGGCGTGTCCAGCAGGTTGATCACGTGGTCGCGGTACAGCATCTGCATCACCGACGAGGCCACGGAAATGCCGCGCTGCTTCTCGATTTCCATCCAGTCGCTGGTGGCGTGGCGGCTGGCCTTGCGGGCTTTCACCGAGCCGGCGATCTGGATCGCGCCCGAGAAAAGCAGCAGCTTCTCCGTGAGCGTGGTCTTGCCCGCGTCAGGGTGGGAAATGATGGCAAAGGTGCGGCGGCGCCGGGTTTCGGCCGTATACGACATGGCGGGGGAAAAGCTACGATTATCGCGGCTTCGGGCTGCCCGGCCCTGGAAGCGGATTCGCGCTAGGGCCCGCCGCGCTTCTTCCCCGCGCCGAACACTTTTTCCAGTTCGTACGCGGTGGTCACTTCCAGCTGGTCATAGCCGCAGTCCGCGGGCGGCTTGTCGGGCCGCCAGCGCACGAAGTGAGTGGCATGGCGAAAGCGCCTGCCCTGCATGTGGTCGTACTTCACCTCGCACACAAGTTCGGGCCGCAGCGGCTCCCATGAAAGGTCCTTGCCGGCGCTCCAGCGGCTCTTGCCGCCCGGCATGCGGTTGGCGTCTTCGCCTTCCGCGCTGGCCCAGCCGCGCCACGGGTGCTCGTCCATGGCGTTCTTGCGCAGGTGCTCCAGCTCATCGGCCAGCTGCCTTCGCATCTCCATGGTGAAAGCGGAGGTCACGCCCACATGCTGCAGCGCGCCTGACCCGTCGTACAGGCCCAGCAGCAGCGAGCCCACCGCGTCCTTCATTTCCTTGTACCAGCGGAACCCCGCCACCACGCAGTCGGCGGTGCGCGAGTGCTTGATCTTCAGCATGGCGCGCTTTCCCGGCTGGTAGGGCGCGAAATCGGGCTTGGCCATGACGCCATCCAGCCCCGCTCCTTCGAAGCGATGCAGCCAGTCGGCGGCGACGGCACGGTCGCGCGTCATCGGAGTCAGGTAGACGGGAGGCCTGGCCGAGCCCAGCAGCTGCTCCAGCCGCGCGCGGCGTTCGGCCTGCGGCAGCGCCATCGTGCTCTTGCCGCCGGCGGCCAGCAGGTCAAAAGCCACGAAGGACGCCGGGGTCTCCTTCGCCAGCCGGGCCACCCGCGACGGGGCGGGGTGCAGGCGCTGCTGCAGCGCGTCGAAATCCAGCCCGCCGGCGGTGGCGATCACGATTTCGCCGTCGATCACGCAGCCCCTGGGCAGGATCTCCGTCAGTGCCTTGGCCAGCTCGGGAAAGTAACGGTCCAGCGGCCGCAGGTCGCGGCTCTGGATGGACACTTCGCCGGCCCGGCGGAACACGATGGCGCGGAAACCGTCCCATTTGGGCTCGAAAAGAAAGCCTTCGCCCGCCGGCAGCTCATCCGCTACCTTGGCAAGCATGGGTTCGATGGGCGGCGACAGGATGGTGGAAACAAGGGCCATGCTGCGTTGTAACCTCAGCCGCCGCGCCGGGGTGAAGGTATCTTTCCCGGGCGGGGGTCATCCGATTTCCCTATAATTGCGGCATCCGAGGAGCGTTGCAGCGCCGCAAAGGCGTGAGGCTCGGATTTAATCGCAACCACGCTCACCCGCTGTCCTGTGCGGTGAGCGCTTCCCAAGGGAAGCTTCAATACCCTCCCGGATTCCAGCGGTGTTTGCAAACACTTTGCTTTTGGAGCCACCAATGAACGCCGTTCTCAAACCGGTCAACACGACCGACTGCGCCATCGCCGACCTGTCCCTCGCCGACTGGGGCAAGAAGGAAATCCGCATCGCGGAAACCGAAATGCCGGGCCTGATGGCCATCCGCGAGGAATACGCGAAGACCCAGCCGCTGAAGGGCGCGCGCATCACCGGCTCGCTGCACATGACCATCCAGACGGCCGTGCTGATCGAGACGCTGCAGGCCCTGGGCGCCACCGTGCGCTGGGCTTCGTGCAACATCTTCTCCACCCAGGACCACGCCGCCGCCGCCATCGCCGCCAACGGCACACCGGTGTTCGCCATCAAGGGCGAATCGCTGGCCGACTACTGGGACTACACCCACCGCATCTTCGACTTCGGCGCCAAGGGCACGCCCGGTGAAGGCCCGAACATGATCCTGGATGACGGCGGTGACGCCACGCTCTTGATGCACCTGGGCCAGAAGGCCGAGAAGGACGCATCGCTGATCGCCAACCCCAAGGGCGAAGAAGAAACCTGTTTGTTCGCCTCCATCAAGGCCAAGCTGGCCGTGGACCCGACCTGGTACACCCGCAAGGCAGCCGAAATCATCGGCGTGACCGAAGAGACCACCACCGGCGTGCACCGCCTGAACGAAATGTCCGCCAAGGGCACGCTGCTGTTCCGCGCCATCAACGTCAACGATTCGGTGACCAAGAGCAAGTTCGACAATCTGTACGGCTGCCGTGAATCGCTGGTGGACGGCATCAAGCGCGCGACCGACGTGATGATCGCCGGCAAGGTCGCCGTGGTCGCCGGCTACGGCGACGTGGGCAAGGGCTCGGCCCAGGCCCTGCGCGCGCTGTCTGCCCAGGTGTGGGTCACCGAGATCGACCCCATCAACGCCCTGCAGGCCGCGATGGAAGGCTACCGTGTCGTCACGATGGAATACGCCGCCGACAAGGCCGACATCTTCGTCACGACCACCGGCAACAAGGACGTGATCACCCACGCGCACATGAAGGCCATGAAGGACCAGGCCATCGTCTGCAACATCGGCCACTTCGACAACGAGATCGAAGTAGCCTCGCTGGAAAAGTACCAGTGGGAAGAGATCAAGCCGCAAGTCGACCACGTGATCTTCCCCGATGGCAAGCGCATCATCCTCCTGGCCAAGGGCCGGCTGGTGAACCTGGGCTGCGGCACCGGCCACCCCAGCTACGTGATGTCTTCTTCCTTCGCCAACCAGACCATCGCCCAGGTGGAGCTGTTCACCAAGCCCGACGACTACGAGGCCGGCAAGGTCTACGTGCTGCCCAAGCACCTGGACGAGAAGGTCGCGCGCCTGCAGCTCTCGAAGCTGAACGCGCAGCTGTCGGTGCTGACGGACGCCCAGGCCGCGTACATCGGCGTGAGCAAGAACGGCCCGTACAAGCCCGACAGCTACCGCTACTGAACTTGCGCATCGACCAGCTCCTCGTTGAACGCGGCCTGGCCTCCAGCCGGTCGCAGGCGCAGCGCCTGATCGCCGCCGGCGTGCGGTGGCGCGTGGGCGAGACCTGGAAGGCCGTGGCCAAGAACGGCGACGAGGTGCCGCTGGACGCGCAGGTCGAGCTGCTCGACCTGGCCGAGGCGCGCTACGTTTCGCGTGGCGGCCTCAAGCTGGAAGCCGCGTTGAAGGACAGCGGCGTGCAGGTGGCCGGCAAGGCCTGCCTGGACATCGGCCAGTCCACCGGCGGCTTCACCGACTGCCTGCTGCAGCAGGGCGCTGCTCAGGTGGTGGGCGTGGACGTGGGCAGCGGGCAATTGCACGCGAAGCTGCGTTCCGACCCGCGTGTGGTGTGCATAGAAAGCGTCAACGCGCGGCAGCTGTCTGCTACTGATTTGATAGCTGACTACGCAGACGGGCAGCCCGCTGCAGCCGTTTTCCCCCTGATAACCGGCGACCTGTCGTTCATTTCGCTGACGCTGGTGCTGCCGGCGCTGGTGCCCTTCCTGGCGGACGGCGGTGACTTGCTGATGCTGGTGAAGCCGCAGTTCGAGCTGCAGCCCGAGAACATCGGCAAGCACGGCCTGGTGAAAGACCCGGCCGACTACGCGGTGGTGGAAAAGCGCCTGCGCGACGCCTGCGCGGCGCTGGGCTTGAAGGTGATCGGCTGGCATGACAGCGCGATCACGGGCGGCGACGGCAACCGCGAATTTTTCATTCACGCGAAGAAAATGTGAGAGGGAAGGCAGATGAAGCTTCCGTTGAGCCTGGAATTCTTTCCGCCGAAAACGCCCGAGGGCGCGCAGAAGCTGCGCACCGCGCGCCAGGCGCTGTACGAGCTGCGGCCCGAGTTCTGCTCGGTCACCTATGGCGCGGGCGGCTCCACCCAGGGCGGCACCTTCGGCACGGTTTCGGAAATCCTGAAGGAGGGCGTGGGCGCGGCCTCGCACTTTTCCTGCATTGGCGCCACCAAAGACAAGCTGCGCGAGCAGCTGGGCCTGTTGAAAAGCATGGGCGTGAAGCGGCTGGTGGCGCTGCGCGGTGACCTACCCAGCGGCTACGGCACGGGCGGCGAGTTCATGTACGCCAGCGACCTGGTGGGCTTTATCCGCGCCGAGACGGGCAGCGATTTCCGCATCGAGGTGGCCTGCTATCCCGAGGTGCACCCGCAGGCCCGCTCGCCCGAGGCCGATCTGCAGGCCTATGCCGCCAAGATCCGCGCCGGCGCCGACTCGGCCATCACCCAGTATTTCTACAACGCCGACGCGTATTTCCGCTTTGTGGACGACACGCAGAAGCTGGGGCTGAACGTGCCGGTGGTGCCGGGCATCATGCCCATCACCAGCTCCACCCAGCTGATGCGCTTCTCGGATGCCTGCGGCGCCGAGATCCCGCGCTGGATCAGGCTGCGGCTGCAAAGCTTTGGCGACGACACGGCTTCGATCCGCGCCTTCGGCCTGGACGTGGTGACCGACCTGTGCGAGCAGCTGCGCGCCGCCGAGGTGCCGGGCCTGCACTTCTACACGATGAACCAGTCCGCCGCGACGGTGGAAATCTGCCGGAGGCTGGGCGAGTGAGCGCGCTTCGCAACGGCGCCGTGCTCGCCACTTTGTGCGCGGCGCTGTGCTGCGCGCACGCCCAGGAGGCGTCGGATTTCGCAGCCGACCCGCAGGAGCTTGCTGAAGTGGCGGAAGTGGCGGACGTAGCGGAAGTAGCGCAAGCGCAGCCCGAGCTCGAACGCGGCATGGCCTCCTGGTACGGCCCGCGCTTTCATGGCCGGCGCACCGCCAGCGGCGAAGTCTTCAACATGCATGCCCTGACGGCGGCGCATCCCAACCTGCCGTTCGGCAGCGTGGTGCGGGTCACCAACCTGGACAGCGGCCGCAGTGTCGACGTGCGCATCAATGACCGCGGCCCGCACGTGCGCCAGCGCATCATCGACCTGAGCCGCGCGGCGGCCGGCGCGCTGGGCCTGCTGGACGCAGGCGCCGGGATCAAGCGGGTCGCACTGAAGGTGCTGGACTCCGCCCAGGCCCTGCGCCGCCCCTGAGCCAGGCGAAGGCCGCCCCGCTTACCTCTCGTCGTAGCTGACCACGAGCTTGCGCCCCAGCGGGCGCGACTGGCAGGTGAGTACAAAACCCTTGTCGGTTTCCCATTTCTCCAGCGTGAAGTTCTTCTCCATCGCGACTTCACCTTCAAGCACCCGCGCGCGGCAGGTGCAGCACACGCCGCCGCGGCACGAGTAGGGCAGGTCCAGCCCCGCTTCCAGCGCCACGTCCAGCACCTTGTCCTGCGGGCCCATCGACAGGTGGTGGGTCTTGCCGTCAAGCACGATTTCGAGCTGGACTTGAGAAGAAAAATGGCCTGCAGCGCGCTCTGGCTGTGCGTGGGCAGCTATCGATTCAGGAGCAACCGCTCCGGAGAGGAAGCGCTCGCAGTGCACGCGGTCGGTTGGCACGCCGGCCGCCAGCAGCGCGCGCTGCACGCCTTCGATCATGCCTTCCGGTCCGCAGACAAAGGCTTCGTCAATGCCATCCGCCGGCAGCAGCGCGGCCAGCAATTGGCCGGCCTTGGCCTCGTCGATACGGCCATTGAAGAGCTGCGCTTCCTGCGGCTGGCGCGACAGCACGTGCATCAGCGTCAGCCGGGCGGGGTACTTGTCCTTCAGGTCCTGCAGCGCCTCGTTGAACATGATGCTGTTGACCCGCTGGTTGCCGTACACCAGGGTGAAGCGCGAGGCAGGCTCCGCCTCCAGCGTGGTGGCGATGATGGACAGCAGCGGCGTGATGCCCGAGCCGGCGGCGAAGCCCACACGGTGGCGGGCCCCCGCGATGCGCGGCGTGAAGCGGCCGTCCGGCGGCATCACGTCCAGCGTGTCACCGGCCTTCAGGCTGCCGGTGGCCCAGCGCGAGAACGCGCCGCCTTCCACCGGCTTGATGCCCACCTCGATCTCGCCCGTGTGTGCATAGCGGCTGTGCGCGCTGCACACCGAGTAGCTGCGCCGCACCTCGGCGCCGCCGAGCGTGGTGCGCAGCGTGAGGAACTGGCCGGGCTGGAAATCGAATGCCTCGCGCAGGGCGGGCGGCACTTCGAAGGTGATGGCGGCGGCGCCGGCGGCTTCGGCGGCGACGCGCTTGACGGCAAGGGAATGAAAGTGGGTCGCCATGGCGCTCAGTGAGGCTTGAAATAGTCGAAGGGCTCGCGGCAGGCCAGGCACTTGTACAGCGCCTTGCAGGCCGTGCTGCTGAAGTGCGAGGTTTCGGTGGTGTCCAGCGAGCCGCAGTGCGGGCAGGCGATGCTTTCGTGCGAGGGCGCTCGGGCGGCGAAGCGCACCACGTTGCCGGTGTGCGATTGCGTGCCAAGTGGCGGCGAGATGCCGAAGGCGCGCAGTTTTTCGCGCGCGGCTTCGGTGATCCAGTCCGTGGTCCAGGCCGGCGCCAGGCGCGTGACCACGGTGGCGTTGATCTCGTGCGCGGCCAGCGCCGCGCGCACGTCGTCCTCGATCTGGCCCATCGCCGGGCAGCCGCTGTAGGTGGGGGTGATCACGACCTCGATCGCGCCGCCGTGCTCGTTGACTTCGCGCAGGATGCCCAGCTCGCGGATGGAGACAACGGGGATCTCGGGGTCGGGAACGTTCTCCAGCAGCTCCCAGGTCCGCTGCACCGCGCTGCTCACCATTGCGCGCCCGGGTGCTGGCGCGCCAGGCCCTGCATTTCCGCCAGCAAGTAGCCCAGGTGTTCGGAGTGCGCGCCTTCCTTGCCGCGGGTGAGGTGGCCGCCGGTAGCGGGGCGCTTGAGCGTGGCCTCGGCCAACGCTTCATCGACGATCGTGTTCCATTCGGCTTGCAGGCCGGCCGTGCGCTCGTCCGCGCCCGCCCAGAACTCCTGGGTATAGGGCATCAGGTGGTCGAGCGCGGCTTGCGCCCGGGCGTGGGACTCCTCCGTGCCGTCGCCGAGCCGCACCAACCAGTCGCGTGCATGCCGCAAGTGGTAGCGCACTTCCTTTTGTGACTTCGCGGCGATGGCGGCCAGCTGGCCGTCTTCGTGCGACAGCAGCGCTTCCCACAGCAGCAGCATGAGCGCGCTATACAGGAAATTGCGCGTGATGGTGGTGGCGTAGTCGCGGCCGGCGGCGGCGCCGGGCGCCAGCGGGCCGCGCTGCGGCAGCTCCAGCAGCGTGTAGTTGCGAAATTCCCGCGCATCGCGGAAATAGGCCAGCGTGTCTTCGGTGGCGCCTGCGCCGATCAGCGACGCCGCGTGCTGGTACAGCATTCGGGCCTGGCCCACCAGGTCCAGGCTGATGTTGGCCATGGCGATGTCTTCTTCAAGCACCGGGCCGTGGCCGCACCATTCGGCGTTGCGCTGGCCCAGCACCAAGGCGTTGTCGGCCAGGTGCAGCAGGTAATCCGCTTTCACATGTGCCCCACTTCGTCGGGGATCACGTAGAAGGTGGGGTGCCGGTAGATCTTGTCGCCGGCGGGCTCGAAGAATTCGGCCTTGTCGTCCGGCTCGCTGGCGGTGATCTGGCTGGACGGGATGACCCAGATGCTCACGCCTTCCATGCGCCGCGTGTACACGTCGCGCGCCATCTGCAGCGCCTGCCGCGCGTCAACCGCGTGCAGGCTGCCGCAATGCTTGTGCTCCAGTCCCTGCTTGCTGCGCACGAAAACCTCCCACAGCGGCCATTCGTTTTTCGGATCGCTCATGCGGCCTCCTTCAAAGCGCGGGCGCGCTGTTTCGCGGCATGGGCCAGGGCGGCGTCGCGCACCCACTGGCCGTCTTCATGCGCCTTGACCCGGGTGGCCAGGCGCTCCTTGTTGCAGGGGCCGTTGCCGTTGACCACGGCCCAGAAATCGTCCCAGTCGATGACGCCGTAGTCGTGCTGGGCGCGCGCTTCATTCCACTTCAGGTCGGGGTCGGGCAGGGTGACGCCCAGGATCCTGGCCTGCGGCACGGTGGCGTCCACGAACTTCTGGCGCAGCTCGTCGTTGCTGATGCGCTTGATGCCCCAGCGCATGCCCTGCGCGCTGTTGGGGCTGTCGGCGTCCGGCGGGCCGAACATGGCCAGCACCGGCCACCACCAGCGGTTCACCGCGTCCTGCACCATCTCGCGCTGCGCGGGCGTGCCGCCCATCTGCACCATCAGGCTCTCGAAGCCCTGGCGCTGGTGGAAGCTTTCTTCCTTGCAGATGCGGATCATGGCGCGCGCATAGGGGCCGTAGGAGCAGCGGCAGATCGGCACCTGGTTCATGATGGCCGCGCCGTCCACCAGCCAGCCGATCACGCCCACGTCGGCCCAGGTGAGGGTGGGGTAGTTGAAGATGGAGCTGTACTTCGCCTTGCCCGAATGCAGCCCTTCCAGCATCTGGTCGCGGCTGGTGCCCAGCGTTTCGCCGGCGGAGTAGAGGTACAGGCCGTGGCCGCCCTCGTCCTGCACCTTGGCCAGCAGGATGGCCTTGCGCTTGAGCGACGGCGCGCGCGAGATCCAGTTGCCCTCCGGCTGCATGCCCACGATTTCGCTGTGCGCGTGCTGGCTGATCTGGCGCACCAGCGTCTTGCGGTAGGCGTCGGGCATCCAGTCCTGCGGCTCGATCTTGCGGTCCGCGTCCATCTTGCCGTCGAACTGCTGCTGCAACGCGCTTTCCGCAGGGGCCGGCACAGCCTGCAAGGTGCCCGCCTGGGGGTCCGGCAAATCCATGGCTTGGGTATACATGCCGCATAGTATATCAATTAACCGACCGATCGGTCGGTTAATTATTTTGCGGCTTGGGATGACAGACACAAGCCCAGTGCGGCAGCAAACTCCGGCGATGCTCCGTCTGCCCGTTTTCGCCCGCCCCATCGCCGCCCTGGCGCTGTGCGGCGCCCTGGTGGCCGTTGCGGCCACGCCCGCGGTTGACTGTGCCGTGCCGCTGCTGCATCCGGACATGTTGCGCGGCGTGAACGCGGTGCGCGCCGCCGGTCGCACTTGCGGGTCGCGCCAGATGCCGCCCGCGCCGCCCCTGGCATGGAGCCGGCCGCTGGAGGCCGCGGCCACCGCTCACTCGCACGACATGGCGGCCCGCAACTATTTTGACCATGTCTCGCCCGAAGGCGCCCGGGCGGCGCAGCGGGCGGCCGCGCATGGCTACAACTGGCACGCCGTGGGGGAAAACATCGCGGGTGGTGACACCACGGCGCAGGGCGTACTGGGCGGCTGGCTGGCCAGCGCGGGCCACTGCGAAAACATCATGAACCCGGCGTTTGCCGATGTGGCCGTGGCCTGCGCCTCGCAGCCGGGCAGCCAGTGGGGCACCTACTGGACGATGGTGCTCGGCAAAAAGCGCTAATTCGCCGGTGCGGCCTCGCCTGTCTTGAGCTGTTGGCTGAAGAACCTGATTGCACCTTCGGCCGCCTGCGTGTGAATGCGGCCACGGTCGGTGCCGCTCGGGTCATCGCAGATCGGCGTGCCGGCCACGCGTGCCAGCAGCGGCCCGACCAGCCACTTGCATTCGGGAACATAGGCGAAGTGCCCCGCGGGACGGACGATCTCCTGCGCGCCGGGGATGAGCCTGGCCAGCGCACCGGAATTCGCGGCGGGGTCCAGGATTTCGTCGTACGCGGCGGTATCGATCAAGAAAGGCACGGCGATCGACCTGAGCGAGTCGGCGGAGAACCCTGCGGCCGGGCCGGACGCCATGATGTAGAACGCCTTGAAGCGGGAGTCGTTGAATGATTCGGCGGCGTCGGCGGCGGCGATCCCTTTGGTGTCGTCCTTGAGCATGCCATCGCAATAAACGTCCTTCTTCGGGGACTTGCGGCAAGCCTCCCGTTGCACGGCGGGATCGAATTTTCCGCCGGCCAGGCTCACCCCGGTCCACCCGCCGAAGGAGTGGCCGGCGAAGCCGATGCGCTTCTCGTCGATGAACGCCGACCACTTCGGATCGCTCAGCACCTCGGTGAGGGCGAAGGAAGCGTCGCGCGAGCGGTCCCACAGCCGCAGGCGCCCGGCCGCCGACTGGTCGTCACCCAGCGTGCCCGGATGCGATGTCGAAAGCACCACATAGCCCGCATTGACGAGGCGGGTCGACAGCCAACCCTGCGAGTAGCGCGTGCCCCAGTTCCCGTGCGAAACGACGATCAGGGGGCGCTTCGGCCGGCGCGGCGCCGGCTCGGCGTTACGCGCGATGTCGATAGCCCGCAGCGGGGCGCGAACCGCGAAACCCTGCACGGCCGCTCCGGGCGCGGCCTCGAACCAGAGCTCGCTCGTGAACTTGCGGCCGTGCGCCTTGTCGTGCATTTCGAGCGTGGCGGTCCCCACCACGATATCCGCCTGGGCCAGCGCGGCGGCGGGGAGCGCGGCGACGAGGGCGAAGCGCGCGAGTGTCCAAAGCTGTTTCATCGCATGCCTGTTGCCGTTGCAGGCCCAAGACGTTTCCAGCATCGCCGGTCTCCAGTAGTTCGTGGCGATTGTGTGAATTCAGCGCGCGTGCAACTAGCCCCGGGCCGCTAAGATCTGACCAAACCAAAAGTTTGGAGTGACGGGCAATGAACAGTATCCGCGGGATCATCGGTTTCGCGCGCACAGTGGCGGCGGGGAACTTCGCCGGAGCCGCACGCGAGTTGGGAATCACGCCTGTCGCGGTGAGCAAGAACGTCCAGCGCCTTGAGCAGGAACTCGGTGTGCGGTTGCTCCAGCGGTCGACGCGCAAGCTCTCCCTGACCGACGAGGGCCGCCAGTACTACGATCTTTGCGCCGGTCCGCTGCGCGAACTGGAGCAAGCCCAGAGCGCGATCACGGAAAAGGGCAAGGCGCCGGCGGGCACCCTGAAAGTGACTTGCCTGCCGCCTTTCGGCCACAACTACGTCATTCCGCTGCTGCCGGCTTTCAGCGCGCTGTATCCGGCGATCGAGATCGACCTGCATCTCGACGATGCGGTCAGCGACATGATCGGGCAGGGTTACGACGTCGGCATGCGCGCCGGAGAAATACGCGACGGCTCGATGATCGTGCGGGAGGTGGCGCCGCTCAACTTCGTAGTGTGCGCAGCGCCTTCCTATCTGGCGAAGTACGGTTTGCCGGTGGGACTTGCGGACCTGGCCGATCACAACTGCCTGCGCCTTGGCGGGGGCGGCCGGGCGCGCGGATGGTTCACCGGGCCGGACCTCGCCGCTGCGCCATCGATCGCGGGCAACTTTGTCGGCCACGACATCATGACCCTGGTGTCGGCCGCCGTTCACGGCCATGGCCTGGTGTTCGCGCCGCTCCCCCTCGTGCTGCCGCTGTTTCGATGCGGGGCCCTGCGTCCGGTCTTGCCGGAATGCGTCGCGCAACCGGCCCGCATCTTCCTGCACTATCCGAATCGCAGGCATCTGCCGGCCCGGGTCAAGGTCTTCGTGAGCTTCATGCTGGAACGGTTGCGCAGCAACGCGGACCTGGTATCGGACCCGCAAGCACTGCTCGCGCCCTTCCTCGACCCTGGCCCGGGCAAGCGGGCACCACGCGCTCGCCGATCGAAACCCTAGCCGCCGGATTCCAGCAGCTGGCCCTTGCCCCGGCCGCGCCCCAGGGCCTGCTGCATCTGCGCCAGCGCGGGCTGCAGGGCCGCCTTGAGCGTGTGCGGCGGGTTGATGATGAACATGCCGCTGGCCGTCAGGCCGTGGCGGGAATTGGGCTCGCCGGCCACGTTGCGCGCCTCGTCCTGGCCAATCGCCAGGGTGGCGTTCAGCCAGGGCTTGCCAGCCTGGTTGGCCAGCGTCTTCAGGCGGCGCGGCAGATCATGCGCTTCCGGCCGGGCGATCACCGGGTACCAGATGGCATAGGTGCCGGTGGCAAAGCGCTGCAGGCTGTCACGTATGCAGGCACTTACTTTCGTGTAATCCGTCTTGATTTCGTAGCTGGGGTCGATCAGAACCAGGGCGCGGCGCGAGGGCGGCGGCAAAAAGGCCTTCAGCCCCTCGAAGCCGTCTTCGCGCGCCACGGCCACCTGCCGGCCGGCCTCCAGCTGCGACACATTGGCAACCAGCGATTTGATGTCGGTGGGGTGCATCTCGAACAGCTTGAGCTTGTCGCGCGCCTCCTGGCGCAGCAGGCGCTGGGCGATGAAGGGGGAACCGGGATAGATTTTTAGCTGGCCATTGGGGTTGAAGCCGCCCACGGTTTCCATGTAGTCCTGCAGCAGCGGTGCTACATCTTTGATAGCGGGCTTTGCAGCGCCGGCGGGCGCCAGCGCCGAAAACAGCTTCACCACGCCGTCCGCCGCCTCGCCCGAGGTGCCTGCATAGTCGCCGTCCAGCCGGTACAGCCCGGCCCCGGCGTGGGTGTCCACCACCACCAGCGCGGCGTCCTTTTGCGTCAGGTAGCGCAGCAGGGCGATAAGCACCGTGTGCTTGAGCACGTCGCCGTGGTTGCCGGCGTGGAAGGCGTGGCGGTAGCTGAACATCCGGCGATGGTACCGCGCCTCATTGGGGGCATGCTGCGCCGCTTGCGCTAAGTCCTTGATTTTTCGTATAATCTTTGGCTTCGCAGCGATTTTGTGGCCCCGCGACGAAGCTTCGTACCCACCTAAGAGATCTCCATCAGAGAGACGCCGACCGTGGAAAAGGGCCCGCCAAACCCTCCTTTAAAAGAGAAATCTCATGTCTACTTTCAGCGCAAAACCCGCTGAGGTCGTGCACGAGTGGTTTGTGGTTGACGCGACCGACAAGGTCCTCGGACGAGTAGCCAGCGAAGTTGCTCTCCGTTTGCGCGGCAAACACAAGGCCATTTACACGCCTCACGTCGATACCGGTGACTTCATCGTCGTCATCAACGCAGCCCAGCTGCGCGTGACCGGTACCAAGAACCAGGACAAGGTCTACTACCGCCACTCGGGTTACCCGGGCGGCATCAGTGCCACCAACTTCCGCGACATGCAGGCCAAGCACCCCGGCCGCGCGCTGGAAAAGGCCGTCAAGGGCATGCTGCCCAAGGGCCCGCTCGGCTACGCCATGATCAAGAAGCTCAAGGTGTACGGCGGTGCAGAGCACCCCCACACCGCCCAGCAGCCCAAGCCGCTGGAAATCCAGTCCAAAGGAAACGGGGTCTCCCAATGATCGGTGATTGGAACAACGGCACCGGCCGCCGCAAGAGCAGCGTGGCCCGCGTGTTCATGAAAAAGGGCACGGGCAAGATCACGGTGAACGACAAGGACATCGAAGAATTCTTCGGCCGCCAGACGTCCATCATGATCGTCAAGCAACCCCTGTTCCTGACGAACCACGTCGAGACGTTTGACATCAAGGTCAACGTGCACGGCGGCGGCGAATCCGGCCAGGCCGGCGCCACGCGCCACGGCATCACCCGCGCCCTGATCGACTATGACGCGGCGCTCAAGCCCGCGCTGTCGCAAGCCGGTTTCGTGACGCGTGACGCGCGCGAAGTCGAGCGCAAGAAGGTCGGCCTGCACTCCGCACGCCGCCGCAAGCAGTTCAGCAAGCGCTGATATGGCCCCCACGCTTGGCACTTCGTGCGCTGCGCTGCCCCCCGAGGGGGCTTCAGCCGCCTCGGGGCGGCCCAGCGTCGGCTGAGCGCTTTCGCCCCGGATACAAAGCCGCACAAGTTCGCTTGGTGCGGCTTTGTTGTCTGGGGCACCATCAAGCCCATGCGTTTCCGCCTGCTCCGCCGCCGCCTGACCATCAGCGCACCGCGCATGGCGGTGCGCAGCGCCATGCCATGGCCGCTGCGCTGGGTGGGCGTGGCCGTGGTGCTGGGTTTCTGCGCGGCCGTGAGCCTGTGGGCCTTTGAATTTGGCAAGGGCATCGCGGGGCTGGACAGCGGCGCCAAGGAAGAACTGGTGCGCCTGCGCGCCGATGCGGACAAGTTGCGCGAGGAGCGCGACAAGGCGCAGTCGGTGCTCAATACCTCCGCCAGCCTCATTACCGCCGAGAAATCCGCCCAGGAGCGCATGGCATCCCAGCTGAAGGCGCTGGAAGCGGAGAACCGGGCGCTGCGCGACGACCTGGGCTTTTTCGAAAAGCTGATTCCTTCCAGCGGGGCCGAGGGCGTGGCCATCCGCGGCCTGCAGGCCGAGGTGATAGGCGCCGGCCAGCTCAAGTGGCAGGTGCTGCTGATGCAGCCCGACAAGAAGGCGCCTGAATTCCGCGGCAAGCTGGAGCTCAGCATTTCCGGCTTGCTCAACGGCAAGCCCTGGACCATGGAGCCCCCCGGCGGCGCGCAGCCACTGCAGTTCCGGCAGTACCGCCGGCTGGAAGGCATGATCGACTTGCCACCCCAGGCCGTGGTAAAAAACGTTTCCGCCCGGCTGGTTGAAGGCACCGCCACCCGGGGCGTGCAGAGCATCAAGCTGTAGCCCCAGAAACCCTTCGTTGGAGAAAACCCATGTTTGGCAAAAAAGTGCAGCCGCCCATCAAGAGCCTGATCGCCCAGGGCAGCCGGATCGAGGGTGACATCAAGTTCATCGAGGGCCTGCGCATCGATGGCGAGGTGTTCGGCGACATCCGAGCCAACCCGGAGCAGCCCAGCATCCTGGTGATCTCCGAGGCGGCGCTGGTGCAGGGGGAAATTCACGCCGACCACGTGATCATCAACGGCAACGTGCGCGGGCCCGTCCATGCCCGCGAACTGCTGGAACTGCAGCCAAAAGCCAACATCGAAGGCGATGTGTCCTACAAGGCGCTGGAAATGCACCAGGGCGCCGTGATCGCCGGCCAGCTGCGGCCCCTGCTGGACGCCGACGAAAAGCCCTTACTCAAGCTGGCGGCAAATAACTTCTAGCCTGAATTCCCGAGCGATTTAGCGTACTATTTGAACTCACGAGTCATCCGGAGCAGTCCCCCATGAGCGCAGTAGCCGAAAACGTCCAGACCGAAATGCCCGCACCGCTGGTCTTCACCGACAGCGCGGCAGCCAAGGTTGCCGACCTGATTGCCGAAGAAGGCAATGCGGAGCTGAAGTTGCGCGTGTTCGTGCAGGGCGGCGGCTGCTCTGGCTTCCAGTACGGCTTCACCTTCGACGAAATCACCAACGACGACGACACGGTGATGACCAAGAACGGCGTCTCGCTGCTGATCGACGCCATGAGCTACCAGTACCTGGTGGGCGCAGAGATCGACTACAAGGAAGACCTGCAGGGCGCGCAGTTCGTGATCAAGAACCCCAACGCCACCAGCACCTGCGGCTGCGGCTCCAGCTTCTCGACCTAAGCTGGATACACAGCACCCAGCACACGGGCGCCATGGGCGCCCGTTGTACTTGTGAGCTCCAGTTTCTCGCGGCGCGCGGTCTTGCGCGCCAGCCAGGCGAACGCCGTGGCTTCCACCTGCAGCGGCGGCAGGCCCGAGTCGGCGCTGGAGGCCACCTGCACATCGGGCAGCAGGGCGCGCAGCCGGCGCATCAGGTAGGTATTGAGCGCGCCGCCGCCGCAGACGATCAGCCGCTGCAGCCCCGGCTCGTGGCGCAGCACATCGGCGCTGCAGGCCCGCGCCGTGAGCTCGGCCAGCGTGGCCTGCACATCAACTGCCGCCAGCCCGCCATGCGCCTTGAGGTGACCGGCAAGCCAGGGTTCGTTGAACAGGTCGCGCCCGGTGCTCTTGGGCGGCAGCTTGGCGAAATAGCTTTCCGCCAGCAATGCCTGCAGCAGGGCAGGCACTGCGGTGCCGCCTGCGCCCCACGCGCCTCCGTCATCAAAGGGCTGGGCTGTGTGCTGCATGCACCAGGCGTCCATCAGCCCGTTGCCCGGGCCGCAGTCGAACCCCAGCATCGTGCCGTCGGCGCGCAACAGGGTGAGGTTGGAAATGCCGCCGATGTTCAGCACGCCCACGGTTTCGCCGCGCCGCCCGAACAGCGCCTGGTGGAAGAAGGGGGCCAGCGGCGCGCCCTGGCCGCCGGCGGCCACGTCGCGGCTGCGGAAATCGGCGATCACGTCGATGCCGGTCAGCTCGGCCAGCAGGGCGGGCTGGTTCAGCTGCAGCGTGTAGCCCGTGCCGTCGAATTCCTGCGGCCGGTGGCGCACGGTCTGGCCGTGGGCGCCTATGGCCTGCACGGAGGAAGCCGTGGCGCCGGCGCCTTCGAGCAGTTGCTCCACCACCTGCGCATACACGCGCACCAGGGCGTTCCCGGCCAAGGCCGCGCGATGCAGTTCGCCCGGGCCGCTGGCGTTCAGGGCCAGCAGTTCCGCCTTCAGTTCGGCCGGAAAGGGGGCGCTCGCATGCGCGATCACCAGCGGGGTGGTGGGTGAGAAATCGGCCAGCACGCCGTCCACGCCGTCGAGCGACGTGCCGGACATCAGGCCGATGTAGAAATCAGGCATGCGGCGATGTTAGCCCGCGGGGAACATGCCCCCGCGCGGGCCCTTACTGGGCGCTGGCCAGGGTGCTCAGCGCGGCGGTTGCCAGCTGGGCGCGCATCAGGCCGGCCACCCGGTCGAAGGCGGGGCGGGCGGCAACCGACACGTTGACGGCTTCGCTACGGCGGGCCATCAGCATCGGGTCCTGATGGACGCCATTGACGCGGAATTCGAAGTGCAGGTGCGGGCCGGTGGCCCAGCCCGTCATGCCGACTGCGCCGACGCTCTGGCCCTGCTTGACGGCCTGGCCGCGCTGCACGCCGATGCGCGAGAGGTGGGCGTACACCGTCTTGTCCTTGGGGCTGTGCTGGATGATGACTACGTTGCCGAAGCCGTTCTGCACGCCCGCGAATTCGACGACGCCGTCACCGATGGTGCGCACCGCCGTGCCCATGGGTGCGCCGTAGTCGGTGCCCAGGTGGGCTTTCCATTGCTGCAGGATGGGGTGGAAGCGCATCGAGAAGCCGCTGGTCACGCGCGAGAATTCCATCGGCGAGGCCAGGTACGAGCTGGCCAGGCTCTTGCCATCCAGCGTGTAGTAGCCGCCCTTTTGCCCCGGCTCCTGGAACCACACGGCCTGGTACAGCTTGCCCTTGTTGACGAACTCGGCCGAGAGCACGCGGCCGGTGCGCAGCGGCTCGCCGTCGGCTTCCAGCGATTCATAGACGATGCTGAAGCGGTCGTCGCGGTGCAGCGCACGGTGGAAATCGATGTCGGATGAGAAGATCTCGGTCAGCTGCGTGGCCACGGCGTCGGGCACGCGCGACTCGTCGGCGGCGGCGAACAGCGAGGTGCGGATCACGCCGCCGGAAAGCCGCGCATTCGGCACAAGGGGCGCCACTTCGACGCGGGCGCTGAACTGGCCTTGCGGCGTGCGCTCGATGACCAGCCGGCGGAAGCTGCCGGTGTCGTCAGGCGCCCAGCGCACGATGAGCTTGTCCAGCGCGTTGGTGCGGCTGGCCTCGGCGGTGACCGTACGGCCGGCGCGGCCCAGGACCACGGTGCGGAAGGTGTTCTCGGTGCGCAGGAAGGCGGCAGCCGCCGCGTCGTCGATGCCCAGGCGCTTGAGCAGCGACTCGGCCGAATCGGTGGAGCGCACGACTTCCGAACGGAACAGCTTCAGGCTGTACAGGTCCAGCGCATCGGCCTGGGCGGCCAGGCGATGCGGAAGCACGGCCTCGACAACTTCGCGCACCGGCAGCGCCGCCGCGTCGGGGCCAAGCGATGCGACGGCGAACGCCGCGCCGCCGCCGCCCAGCATCAGCGCAGCCACCAGGGCCGTGACATGCTTCGGGTGATGTTCCAGCGTGCGAACCGCGCGAGTCAAAAGTGCCTCAGCCGCGGTGATGAAACCGTTTTTCAAAAGTGAAATCCTTACGGGGGGAGTTCTGTTTGTCCTACGCCAGGGTAGGAGGTTCCCTACAAGTTACACCAGGACTGCTCTAAGCGCAAATCCTGCCCCTTTAGAATCCGACCAACGCGATGGGGTGCCGGAGTATGCCATCTGCCCGGTCCGGAAACCTGAAAAATCCCTTATGAATCAAGCCGCTGTTACAAAAAACTATCCCGTGACGGACGCCGTCCGCGAGGCCCTGGCGGTGACCCTGCGCGGCACGGATGAGCTGCTACCCGTGGAGGAATGGACCTACAAGCTCTCGCGCTCCGCGGCCACAGGCATTCCGCTGCGCATCAAACTCGGACTGGACCCCACGGCGCCCGATATTCACGTAGGACACACCGTAGTCCTGAACAAGATGCGCCAGCTGCAGGACCTGGGGCACACGGTGATCTTCCTGATCGGCGATTTCACCTCGATGATCGGCGACCCTTCCGGCCGCAATACCACCCGCCCGCCGCTCACGGTGGAGCAGATCAAGTCCAACGCCGAAACCTATCGCGCCCAGGCCGACAAGATCCTGGACCCGGCCAGGACCGAGCTGCGCTACAACAGCGAGTGGAGCGATCCGCTGGGCGCCCGCGGCATGATCCAGCTGGCCGCCAAATACACGGTGGCGCGGATGATGGAGCGCAACGACTTTCATGACCGCTTCAAGGCCGGCACCTCGATCAGCGTGCATGAATTCCTCTACCCGCTGATGCAGGGCTATGACTCGGTGGCCCTGAAGAGCGACCTCGAGCTGGGCGGCACCGACCAGAAGTTCAACCTGCTGATGGGCCGCCACCTGCAGCAGGAATACGGCCAGGAGCCGCAATGCATCCTCACCATGCCGCTGCTGGAAGGCACCGACGGCGTGGAGAAGATGTCCAAGAGCAAGAACAACTACATCGGCATCAGCGAAGACGCCAACACGATGTTCGCCAAGGTGCTGTCGATCTCCGATGTGCTGATGTGGCGCTGGTTCACCCTGCTCAGCTTCAGGAGCGAGGCCGACATCGCCGCGCTGAAAAAGGAAGTGGAAGGCGGGCGCAATCCCAAGGACGCCAAGGTCATGCTGGCCCGCGAGATCACCGCCCGCTTCCACAGCATGCAGGCGGCCGATGCGGCGGAGCAGGACTTCAGCAACCGCAGCAAGGGCGGCGTGCCCGACGATATTCCCGAAGTGCAGCTCTCCGGCGCGCCGCTGGGCATAGGCGCGTTGCTCAAGCAGGCGGGCCTGGCGCCCTCCAGCAGCGAAGCGAACCGCCTGATCGAGGGCGGCGGCGTGCGGGTGGATTCGTCAGTCGTGAGCGACAAGGCGCTCAAGCTCGCCGCCGGCAGCTATGTGGTGCAGGTGGGCAAGCGCAAATTCGCGAAAGTCATCTTGGCCTAGCCTGTGGCTTTTTTGTACATGCGTTGTACAATGAGGCCATGATCACCAACATCGACATCGACGAAGCTGTCGTGGCCGAGGCCATGAAGCTGTCGGGCGCGCGCACCAAGCGCGAGGTGGTTGACCGGGCCTTGCGTGAGATGGTGGCGCGCGCGAAGCGGCCTTCCATCCGCGAGCTTTTCGGCATTGGCGGCATCGACCCCGACTACGACCACAAGGTGGCGCGAGGGGCCGGGCCCTGGGTCCGGGTCGAGGAGCCTCGCGCCACTTACCGCGCGGAAAAACCGGTGCCCCGAAAGCCGGCCGGCAAGAAGCGCTGAACATGCTGCTGCTTGACGCCAGCGTGTGGATCGACCTGCTGAGGGGCAACGACAACGGGTCGGTGCGCTACGCCATGGAGCGCGAGCCGTTCGAAGACCTGGCCCTGACCCCGATGACATACCTTGAAGTGCTGCAGGGCGCACGCTCAGATGCGGAAATGGGCCAGATGGCGAGCCTGCTGCAGGCCTATGCCCTGCTGGAACCCGCCGCGGGCCTCGACACCTACGAAGCGGCTGCCCGCATGTACATGACGGCCCGCAGGCGCGGCGTCACGATCCGCACGGCGGTGGATTGCCTGGTGGCGGCAGTGGCCATCGAACACGGCGCGGTGCTGGTGCACAACGACCGGGATTTTCTCGCGCTGCAGCGGGTGGATGACCGCCTGCAGCTCTATCCCGCAGGCGTTGCGCATTGAACGCGCTTGCTCAAGGTGCCGGCGACGCCAGCGGCTTGCCCTTCTCGACAACATAAACGCCGACCAGCTTGATCGGCGCCGTGCCGTTGTTGTGCGCGTCGTGCACCACGCCGGCGGGAATCACGAACGACTCGCCCGCCTTGACCTGCCTGGGCGGCTGGCCGTCGATCAGCAGCGTGGCTTCGCCTTCCATCACGTAGCTGATCTCGTCGCCCGGGTGGGTGTGCCGGCCGGCCTTGGCGCCCGGCGCCACTTCCACGCGGGCCACCACGGCTTCGCGGCCCGGCACCGAAACGTCGCCTTTGCCGACCATCACGCGCGTGAGGCCGGAGGCCTGGGCAAACAGGGTTCCGGCCGCGATGGCGAGCGCGCCGCCCAGCAGCAGGGCGGCGTGGTTCTTGTTGATCTTCATGGGTGTCTCCGTGAGTGGAGACAGGATGCTAGCGCATGAAGTTGCCGTTGGGCCCCACGACGGTGATCTCCACGAAGTTGGAGCCGTGGTGGTTCTGCGGGCTGTAGGCCAGCTGGTAGCCGCCCAGGTCCAGCCGGTTCAGCTTCTCCATCGATTGGGTCAGGCTTTCGGGCGTGGGGTTCCTGCCCGCGCCGCGCAGGCCTTCGAGCAGGATGCGCCCATTGATGTAGCCCAGGTAGTGGTCGTAGTCCACCGGCTTGCCGGCCTTTTCCATGATGGCGTTGAAGTCGCGTGCCAGCGGCGTGGTGGCGCGCCAGGGGTAGGGCGTGGCGCGCGACACGGCCAGGCCGCGCGCGTCGTCGCCCAGCGCCTTCAGGATCGAGGAGCCCACCGACAGCGAGAAGGTGTACACCGGCACGCCCAGGTAGGCGCGGTTGGCCTTCACGTACGAGACCACAGCCGGCCCCGAGACGATCATGATCACCGCCTGCGGCTTCGACGCTGCCAGTGCCTGGGCTGCGGCGGCCGCGTCGGCGCCGCTGCTCTCGACCGAGCGCACGCCCGCCACCGTCGCGCCTTCGGAGGCGATCACCTTCTCGGCCAGCGGCAGCAGCAGCTTGCCGAACTCGTTGTTCTGGTAGACCACCGCGATGTGGGTGGACTGCACCGCCTTGAGGTTGCGCACCATCTTCACCAGCTCGTCCGCATAGCTGGCCTGGGTGGTGAAGAAGTAGGGGTTGGGCTGCGCGCGCAGGGCCGGGCTGCCGCTATACACCGAGATCAGCGGCACGCGCTTTTCCGCGATGTAGGGCAGGACGGCGGCCGTGGAGGCCGTGCCGACGAAGCCGAAAAGCGCAGTGGCTTCCTGTTGCTCCACCAGCGTGCGCGCGTTCTCCAGCGAGCGCTTCGCGTCGTAGGCATCGTCCAGCACCACCAGCCTGACGCGCCGCCCGGCGACGCCGCCGCGCTTGTTCACTTCGTCAAACGCCATGTTCTGGCCGCCGAACACGCCCACCATCGTGGGCGCCATCATCCCGGACAGCGGCGCGCTCTGGCCGATCACGATGTCGGGCTTTTGCGCGGAGGCACCGCGCGGCAGCAGCAGGGGGGCGGCCAGCGCCGCCAGGGCGGCGCGGCGGGAGAAACGGGAAGGGGGAAGGCTTTGGCGGGTCATGGCGGGGTCTCCAACGTTGTTGTGAAAAAGCCTGACCATCTTTTTCCGCGGCGCCCGCCCGCGTCTATCCAAAAATTGCCGCACACCGGCGGAATTGGCGAAAACTTGCTGTTGCCCCGCTAGCGAAAACCCTGAGGGGGTCAGGGCGTGCTCAGGCCCCGGCCGGGCGCTCGCCCGAACGCTGCCATTGCAGCGGCGTCTGGCCGGTGTAGCGCTTGAACTGCGCGGCGAAGTGGCTGGAGGAGCCGAAGCCGCAGGCCATGGCGACATCCACGATGCTGCCGCCGGCGCCCGCGTCGCCCGCGCGCGACCACAGCAGACGCTTGGCCTGTTCCATGCGGCGCGACAGGATGTACTGGTGGGGCGTGGCGCCCAGCCGCTCGCGGAACACCCGGCAGAAGTGGAACAGGCTCATGCCCGCCAGCGCGGCCAGCTCTTCCAGCGCCAGCGGGGCGTGCAGCTGCGTGTCGATGTGCTGCTGCACCCGCGCCAGCGCGCCCGCCGTGGCGGTGGGGCCGATGCGCGCCTGGCGCGTGAGCACGCGGCAGACCAGGGCCGTGGCCGCGCTTTCCGTGGCCTGGGCCCCGTCCGGGCAGCCCGCGCGCAGGTCGGCCAGCAAGCCCGCGGCCAGGCTGCGCAGCACTTCGTCGCCGGCCAGCACCTGGTGCTCCAGCTGGGCCTGCTTCGCGCGCAGCCCCAGGGCCATGGCGCTGCTGGCCAGCAGTTCACGCGAGATGCGGAAGGTGGCCAGCCGCACCGGCGTGTAGGCGCGGCCGGCCGGCTTGGGCATGCCGGCGTGGTGCATCACCGTGGTGTCGGGCGGGATCACCAGCAGGCTATGGCGGCGGCAGGGAAAGGTCTGGCGCCCCTGCGGGCCGGTGGCGTCGATGACGTAGCTGGGGCCGATGTTGTAGCTGATGCGCAGGTAGGGCTGCGGCTCGATCTCGTGCGCCGGCCCCGGCACGTGTACCAGCGCCAGCTGCACGTGGCGCGAGGGCGATGCCAGCACCTCGCGGATGATCGCGGTGTTCTCTGCTCCCGGCGCCTCGCGCAACGACGAATCTGCACTTCCCATGGGCAGAGCTTACGGACCCACGCGGCCATCGCGCTCCTGTCTTACCCGCAGTTGCCTGCACAATCACGCGCATGAGCCTTGTTCCGGCCGCGCGGGCCCTGTCACCTTCGTTCCTGCTTCGCGCCTCCATCGCGGTCGCGGTGGCCACCATCGCCATGAAGGG
Organism: Burkholderiales bacterium; assembly: GCA_016191525.1. GTDB lineage: Bacteria > Pseudomonadota > Gammaproteobacteria > Burkholderiales > Burkholderiaceae_C > Ramlibacter. The sequence goes on from JACPOK010000019.1 coordinate 120,024, forward strand.
CTGGGCCTGGTGGATCACCCAGTCGGTGGGCCTGCTGTCCGACGCGATGGAGTCGCTGGTCAACCTGGCCAGCGCCGCGTTCGCGCTGCTGATGGTCACCATCGCCCGGCGCCCGGCCGATGCCGACCATCCCTATGGCCACCACAAGGCGGAGTACTTCTCGGCCGGCTTCGAGGGCCTGCTGATCATCGTGGCGGCGCTGGGCATCGTCTGGGCTTCGGTGCAGCGCATCCTGCACCCGCAGCCGCTGGACCAGCTGGGCTGGGGGCTCGCGCTGTCGGTGCTCAGTTCGGCGTTGAACGGCGCGCTGGCCTGGGCGATGCTGCAGTCGGCGCAGCAGCACCGATCCATCGCGCTGGAAGGCGACGCCCGCCACCTGATCACCGACGTCTGGACGTCGGCCGGCGTGGTGGTTGGCGTGGGGCTGGTGGCGCTGGGCGGCTGGAACTGGCTGGACCCGGCGGTGGGCATAGCCGTGGCGCTGAACATCCTGCGCGAAGGCGCCAACCTGATGTGGCAGTCGTCCCGCGGCCTGATGGACGAGGCGCTGGAGCCCGAGGTGCTGCAGGACGTGGACAAGGTGCTGGCCTCCTTCAGGCACCACACCATCCGCTTCGACCATGTCTCCAGCCGGCGCTCGGGACAGCGCCGCTTCGTGGACCTGCACATGCACATGCCCGCCAGCTGGACGCTGGGCCGCGCCGCCGCGGTGCGCGCCTCGGTGGAGCAAGCCCTGATGAGCGCGGTGCCCGGCCTGCGCGTGACCATCCAGCTCTTGCCCAACGATGTGGAGCCGCATACCGCCGACGAGGAGGACCTGATTTGATCAGCGTGACGCAACGGGTCAGCCAGGCCCGGGTGGAAGTGGCCGGCCTGGCCATCGGCGAGATCGGCCCCGGCCTCTTGGTGCTGCTGTGCGCCGAGCGCGGCGACACCGAAGTGCAGGCGGACAAGCTGCTCGCCAAGCTTTTGAAGCTGCGCATCTTCAGCGACGAAGCGGGCAAGATGAACCGCAGCGTACAGGACACGGGCGGCGGCCTGCTGGTGGTCAGCCAGTTCACGCTGGCGGCCGACACCTCCGGCGGCAACCGGCCCAGCTTCACCAATGCCGCCGCGCCCGATGAAGGGCGGCGGCTGTACGACTACTTCGTGGCCCAGGCCCGGGCCGCGCACCCCGTGGTGGCCACGGGGGAATTCGCCGCTGACATGAAAGTGCATCTGGTCAACGACGGGCCGGTGACGATTCCCCTGACGATCCGCTAGCGGTTAATACGGGTTGGCAATGCCCAGCGCCGCCAGCAGCAGGATCTCCAGCGTCTCCATCTCCAGCGCGTCGCGCTCGCCGGTTTCATGGTCGTAGCCCTGCGCGTGCAGCGTGCCGTGCACCAGCAGGTGGGCGTAGTGTGCCTCCAGCGTCTTGCCCTGCTCGCGCGCCTCGCGCTCGACGATGGGGCCGCACAGCACCAGGTCGCACATCACCACCGGCTGCTGCGCGTAGTCGAAGGTCAGCACGTTGGTGGCGTAGTCCTTGTGCCGGTATTGCAGGTTCAGCGCGCGGCCTTCCTCCTCGCCCACGATGCGCACCGCGATCTCGCCGGGCAGCGCCAGCGCGTGGGCCACCCAGCGGGCCACCGTGGGGCGGCGAAGCACAGCCTGGTGCGCCGCCGCGCCGGGGAACGCAGCGAATTGCAATGCGAGGTCGAGTTTGGGGGTCATAAAGGCCTGCGAAGCGCGCCAGACAAGCGCAGCCAGCTATCTATTTTGTAGCATCCCGCTTGCGCTGGGCATCATAGGCATCGACGATGCGGGCCACCAGCGGGTGCCGCACCACATCGGCGCTGGTGAAGCGGGTGTGGGCGATACCCTTGACGCGCTTCAAGACCTGCTCGGCCTCCACCAGGCCGCTCAGCTGGCCCTTGGGCAGGTCGATCTGGCTCACGTCGCCCGTCACCACGCACTTGGCGCCGAAGCCGATGCGCGTGAGAAACATCTTCATCTGCTCCGGCGTGGTGTTCTGCGCCTCATCCAGGATGATGAAGGCGTTGTTCAGCGTGCGCCCGCGCATGAAGGCCAGCGGCGCGATCTCCAGTGCCTGCCGTTCGAAGGCCTTGGTCACCTTCTCGAAGCCCATCAGTTCATACAGCGCGTCGTACAGCGGCCGCAGGTAAGGGTCCACCTTCTGCGACAGGTCACCGGGCAAAAAGCCCAGCTTCTCGCCCGCTTCCACCGCCGGCCGCGTGAGCACGATGCGCTGCACCGCGCTGCGCTCCAGCGCATCGACTGCGCAGGCCACCGCCAGGTAGGTCTTGCCGGTGCCGGCCGGGCCGATGCCGAAGGTGATGTCGTGGGTGGCGATGTTCTCCATGTACACGCTTTGGGTGGGCGTGCGGGCCTTCAGGTCGGTGCGGCGGGTGTGCAGCACCTTGGCGCCGTCCTCGTCTTCGGCCATGGCGCCGTCGCCGGCCAGCATCAGCTGCACCTTGTCGGCGGCGATCGGCCGCGCGGCGATTTCGTACAGGGCCTGCAGCACCTCCATCGCGCGCTGGGCTTTCGCCTTGGGCCCGTCCACCTTGAACTGCTCATGCCGGTGCGCCACGCTGACCTGCAGCGCCGCCTCGATGGTGCGCAGGTGCTCGTCCATGGGGCCGCACAGGTGGGCCAGCCGGGCGTTGTTGGGCGGGGAAAAAGTGTGTCTGAGAATCAAGCTGATAATTCCGGTGAAGGGACCCCCATGATAGGCAGATTGACAGGAACGCTGGCCGACAAGAACCCGCCCCAGGTGCTGCTGGATTGCGGCGGCGTGGGCTATGAGGTCGATGTGCCGATGAGCACCTTCTACAACCTGCCCGGCGTGGGCGAGAAGATCACGCTGCTCACCCACTTCGTGGTGCGGGAAGACGCGCAGATCCTCTACGGCTTCGGCTCCTCCGGCGAGCGCGAGGCGTTCCGCCTGCTGATCAAGATTTCCGGCGTGGGCCCGCGCACCGCGCTGTCGGTGCTCTCGGGCATGAGCGTGGGCGACATCGCGCAGGCCGTCACGGCGCAGGACGCGGGCCGCCTGGTCAAGGTGCCGGGCATCGGCAAGAAGACGGCCGAGCGGCTGCTGCTGGAACTCAAGGGCAAGTTCGGCGCCGACCTGGGCGCGGCCAGCGGCGCTGCCACGAGCGATGCGCAGGCCGACATCCTGCAGGCGCTGGTTGCGCTGGGCTACTCGGACAAGGAGGCTGCTGCTTCGCTGAAGGCGCTGCCGCGCGACGTGGCCGTGGGTGAGGGCATCAAGCTCGCTTTGAAGGCCCTGAATAAATGACCATCCAGACCGACGACTTCGACATGCCGCCTTCGCAGCGCACGGTGTCGGCCGCGCCGGCATCGCCGCAGGAAGAAGCGATCGAGCGGGCGCTGCGGCCCAAGCTGTTCGACGAATACGTGGGCCAGGCCAAGACGCGCGAGCAGCTGGAGATATTCATTGGCGCGGCGAAGAAGCGCGGCGAGGCGCTGGACCATGTGCTGCTGTTCGGCCCGCCGGGCCTGGGCAAGACCACGCTGTCGCACATCATTGCCCACGAGCTGGGCGTGAACCTGCGCCAGACCTCGGGCCCGGTGCTGGAAAAGCCGAAAGACCTGGCGGCGCTGCTGACCAACCTGGAAAAGAACGACGTTCTCTTCATCGACGAAATCCATCGCCTCTCGCCCGTGGTCGAGGAAATCCTCTACCCCGCGCTGGAGGACTACCAGATCGACATCATGATCGGCGAGGGGCCGGCGGCACGCAGCATCAAGCTGGACCTGCAGCCCTTCACGCTGGTGGGCGCCACCACGCGCGCGGGCATGCTCACCAACCCGCTGCGCGACCGCTTCGGCATCGTGGCGCGGCTGGAGTTCTACACACCGGAGGAGCTGGCGCGCATCGTCAGGCGCAGCGCGGGCCTGCTGAACGCGCCGATGGACGAAGCCGGCGGCGCGGAGATCGCCAAGCGCTCACGCGGCACGCCGCGCATCGCCAACCGCCTGCTGCGCCGCGTGCGCGACTACGCGGACGTGAAAGGCACCGGCAAGATCACGATAGACATCGCCAACAAGGCGCTGGCCATGCTGGACGTGGACCCGCAGGGCTTTGACGTGATGGACAGGAAGCTGCTTGAAGCGGTGATCCACAGGTTCGACGGCGGCCCCGTGGGGCTGGACAACATCGCAGCCAGCATCGGCGAGGAGCGCGACACCATCGAGGACGTGATCGAGCCCTACCTGATCCAGCAGGGCTACCTGCAGCGCACGCCGCGCGGCCGCATCGCCACGCTGGCGGCTTTCCGTCACCTGGGCGTGACGCCGCCGAAGAGCGCGGGCGAGCTGTTCTCGGGCTGACCGACGGGCGCCGCGGCCCCGGCCCGTGACCCCATCGAATTGCAGGCAATCAGGATCTGCGCCACGTAGTAAGTGGTCAGCACGAAGAACTGTGCCATCGGAAACTGCAGCGCGAACCTGTTGGTGGCCAGCAGCGAATCGCTCAGCATGAAAAAGCCCGCGCCGATGGCCACGCAGACCGAGGCCCGGTCACGCAGCACGGTGGCGCGGCCGATGGCCTGCGCCGCCATCAGCGCGATCACCACAACATAGGCCGCGACGGCGACCTTGAGCATTGGGTTCAGCCCGTTGAACAGGAAGGCATACATCGCCGCACCCACGGCCAGCGTGCACACCAGCGCGCGGCGGCTGGGGAACCAGGGCACGCCCTGCCTGAACAGGGCGATGTAGCAGAGGTGGGCGATGAGGAACGACACCAGCCCCGGGATGAAGAAACCAGGGAACATCAGGAAGCAGTCGCCCACCAGCGAAAAGCCCAAACCGGCCAGAAGATAGGAGGAGAAAAGGCCTGCGGAGCGCATGGAACGTGCGTGGGCAGCTACATAAAAGATAGCAACCAGCAGCGCCAGCGGCTTGAACACCCGGTGCAGCTCGGCCATGTTTTCCGCGCCGGTGGCGGTGGCCAGCGCGGCCGCCTGTACCAGCAGCACTTCCAGCACCGACAGGCGCCCCTGCATCACCGCGCCCACCGACCACAGGCCCACGGCCAGCGCCGCCAGCCACACGCTGGATTGCGACAGGGGCATCTTGTCCGCATGCCAGAGGAACAGTGCCACGCACTGCAGCAGCACCACGAACTGGATGGCGCCGAACCACATCACCGCCCGGGAGAGGGGCGGGTGGTAACGCTCCAGCCGCGCGATGTCGAACGCGGGCTTGGGAAAGCGCGCCGCCACGTCCGCCGGCCGCCAGCCCGGCGGCTTGAACCACACGCGCAGCTTGTCCAGCCAGTTGCGCGCATGCCAGCTGTCCCTGGCCAGGCCCCAGTACACCTCGGCGTTGGACCACAGCGGGTCCCAGCTGTTCAGCGGGCTGCGGGTGCCGTACACGCACTTCTCGCCTTCTTCCTGGAAGCTGCCGAACAGGCGGTCCCACACCACCAGCACGCCGCCGTAGTTGCGGTCCACGTACTGGTCGTTCACCGCGTGGTGCACGCGGTGGTTGGAAGGCGAGCAGAACCAGCGGTCGAACCAGCCCAGCTTGCCGACCTGTTCGGTGTGCACCCAGAACTGGTAGAGCAGGTCGACGAGTGCCACGATGCCGAACACCAGCGGCGGCACGCCGGCGATGGCCATGGGCAGGTAGAACACCCAGCCCACCAGCGCGCCCGAGCTGGTCTGGCGCAGCGCGGTGGACAGGTTGTAGTCCTGGCTCTGGTGGTGCACCACATGCGCCGCCCAGAAGAGGGCGCACTCATGGCCGGCGCGGTGCAGCCAGTAGTAGCAGAAATCGTAGAACACCAGCGCCAGGATCCAGCCGTACCAGGTGCTCCAGAAGGCCTTGGCGGTTTCGATGGGGACGATGGAGACGGTGGTGTACACCGCGCCGTAGATGCCCACGCGCAGCAGCCGGGTGAAGACCTTGCTGGTCTCGCTCAGCATGCCCAGGCTGATGCTGTTGATGGAATCGTTCAGCCGGTAGGTGTTGCGCTTGCGCTTCCACCCGATGGCGAATTCAATCGCGATCAGCAAAAAGAAAACCGGGGTCGCGAAGACGATGATCTGGCTGGGGCTCATGGTGCCATTGTCGCCTTGAGCGCCGCCGGGCCGCCCCAAGGCGCGAAGGCCCCCTTGGGGGGCAGCGCAGTCCACGAAGTGGCAAGCGTGGGGGCCATCTTTTCAGGTGAGCGCGCCTCTGGCATCAACCCTGATGATGCGCTCCACCTTGCCGGCCTTCAGGCCGCCCGCCACGCCCACCATGGCGTCGTGCAGGTTGACGGTGGGGTCGCAGTGGCCCGGGATCAGCCACAGCGTGCGGCCGATGGGGGGCAGCCGAGTGCTGCCGGCCACGGGCTTGAGGATGCCGTGCTCGTCGCCGCCGTTGAAGTATTCCAGCTCGGCTTCGCCTTCAAGGGCATGCACGCGCGGCAGGCCCGAATCGATGGCGTGGCTCTTGTGGCCGGCGTCGCACACCGCGTGCTGCACGCCGGAGCTGATGACCTGGGTCTTGACGAACAGCGCGTGCTCGAACTGCGGCTGCGCCGGGTCGCGCTCGTTGCGCGCGTAGTCGGCGTCCATGAACATGAAGGATCCGGCCTGCAGCTCGCCGAATGCGCCGCTGGCGGCCTCCAGCACCAGGCTTCCGGTGCCGGCGCCGGTGATCAGCTCCACCGGGATGCCCTCGGCCTCCACCAGCTTGCGGGTGTAGAGCACGTCCTGCACCACCATGGCGATGGCTTCGCGCCGCTCCTGCGCGCCGCGCAGGTGCTGGGCGCGGCCGTGATAGGCCTGCAGGCCGGCGAAGCGCAGCGCGGCGTGCTTGCGGATTTCGTGCGCCAGCGCCACCGCCGCGCGGCCCGGCGTCACGCCGCAGCGGCCCTGGCCCACGTCGATCTCCACGAACACGTCGATCACGGCGGCGGCGCCGCCCTTCGCGGCGCGGTGGTCGTTCATGGCCTGGGCCAGCAGTGTCACGCCTTCCATGCTGTCCACCGCGATGGCCAGCTGGCCGTTCTCGGCGGCCACGGCATGCGCCAGCGCGGCCACCCGCGCCAGCTTGTGCGGCGCGATGACTTCGTTGCTGATGTACACGTTGTAGACGCCGCCGGCCACCATGGCTTCGGCCTCGGCGGTCTTCTGCACGCACACGCCCACGGCGCCGGCCTGCATCTGCAGCTTGGCCAGCGCCGAGCTCTTGTGCATCTTGGCGTGCGGGCGCCAGCGGATGTCATGCTTCCTGGCGAAGTCGGCCATGCGCGAGAGGTTGCGCCGCATCGCGTCCAGGTCCACCACCAGCGCCGGCGTGTCGATGGCGTCCACCCCTTGCCCGACCAGGCGCTTCAGGGTGTCAGAAAGAGGTGTTTTCATCGGCTGCGTCGTCGTCCAGGTGTTGGGTGTCCGACCAGCCTACCAAGGTAAAGCCTTCAGGCGTCCACAGAAGGCGGTTGATGGCACCGTTGGGCAGCTGCCAGGTGCGCGGTGAATTGACCTCCTGCCCGGTGGCCACGCGGTACAGCGTGTCCAGCACGCCGCCGTGCGCCACCACCACGATCTGCTCGCCGGGATGGCGCGCCGCCAGTTCGTGCATGGTCTGGGTGACGCGCTGGCGCAGCTGCAGCAGCGACTCACCGCCTTCGGGCGGCTCCCACTCGGGGATGCGTTTGCGCCAGTTGGCCGATTCCTCGGGCCAGTTCTCGCGGATCTCGTCGAAGGTCTTGCCTTCGAACTTGCCGAAGCTGCGCTCGCGCAGGCCTTCGTTGGGGATGACGGGAATGCCGGTGACGTCGGAGATGGACTGCGCGGTTTCGTGCGCGCGGCCCAGGTCGCTGGAATACACGGCGGTGATCTGTTCGTTCGACAGGGCGTGGCCGACCCGGCGGGCCTGCCAGCGGCCGGTTTCATTGAGTTCGATGTCCAGCTGGCCCTGGATGCGTGAATCGACGTTCCAGGCGGTTTCGCCATGGCGCACGGCGATGATGCGGGTGGCTTCCATCCGCGAATTTTATTTGGGAGCGCGCCCCCATGCCGGAAAAGGGTTGCGAAGTGTTTCCAGCTTGAATGCGAAAGGGCTACTTGCCCACCTGGATGGCCACCCTGCGCACGCCCTGGGGCGGATTCGGGAAGCCCTGCAGCGCCGCGTCGAACATGGCGGGCAGCACCGAGGTGTTGTCGCTCCAGGGGCCGTCGCTCGCGGCGTGGGTCTCGTACACCACCTTGCCGGCGGGCAGTTCGCGCACCACGACGCCGGCTTCGCGCTGGAACCAGGGCTGCTCCATGCGGGGGAAAGGTGTGCCGAAGCCGATGCCCGGTCCCATGAAGCCAAAGCCGTCCCAGGGGTCGGCCCAGGGCGAGAGCACGCGCTGCACCCGCGCGGAGATCTGCACGCTATAGCGGGGCGCCGCGTCGTCGCGCCGGAAGCCGGCCTTGAACAGGGCCGGGTCGGCCAGGGCCTCCAGCTGGGCCTGCACCGGCGAGGCCTGCTGCGAAGGCAGGCGCTCGAAGCGGTAAGTCGGGTTGGCCGGCACGGCGGGCAGCGCGGAGAAGGTCTGGACATTGGTGTCCAGCAGGTAGCCGGCGGCGCAGCCCGAAAGCAGCAGCGCCGCGAATGCCAGGCCCGCCAGACGCACGACATGCAGCAACGAACGCATGCAACCCCCTAGAGCTTGATGACCTGCAACCCGGGCAGCGAGGCGGCGGCGGGGAACTCATCCGCGTCGAACGCCTTGTCGCCATCTTCACGGGCGACGCCCGTGATTTTCAGACCCTTGAAGTCGTACTTTGTTCCATCGGCCAGGTGCGAAGGCACGATGTTCTGCAGGGCGCTGAACATGGTCTCGGTGCGGCCGGGGTACTTCTTTTCCCACTCACGCAGCATGGCCGCCACCTGCTTGCGCTGCAGGTTCTCCTGGCTGCCGCACAGCGTGCACGGAATGATGGGGAACTGCCGGTGCCCGGCCCAGCGCTCCAGGTCCTTCTCGGCCACGTAGGCCAGCGGGCGGATGACGATGTGCCGGCCGTCGTCGCTGACCAGCTTGGGCGGCATGCCCTTGAGCTTGCCGCCGAAGAACATGTTGAGGAAGAAGGTCTGCAGGATGTCGTCGCGGTGATGGCCCAGCGCGATCTTGGTCGCGCCCAGCTCGTCGGCCACGCGGTACAGGATGCCGCGGCGCAGCCGGGAGCACAGGCTGCACATGGTCTTGCCCGGCGCGATCTTGTCCTTGACGATGGAGTACGTGTCCTGGTTCTCGATATGGAACGGCACGCCGGCCTTCGCCAGGTACTCGGGCAGCACGTGCTCGGGAAAGCCCGGCTGCTTCTGGTCCAGGTTGACCGCGATCAGCTCGAAGTCGATCGGGGCCCGCTGCTGCATCTTCTGCAGGATGTCCAGCATGGCGTAGCTGTCCTTGCCGCCCGACAGGCAGACCATCACCTTGTCGCCCTCTTCGATCATGCTGAAGTCGACGATGGCCTGCCCCACGTGGCGGCAAAGGCGCTTCTCCAGCTTGTGGGTTTCGCGCTCGATCTTTGCGTCGCGCTGCAGGGGGATGGGGTCGTTATCGATCCAGACGGCACTCATGGCGCCAATTGTGGCATCCGGCCGCTTGCGGGCCGGCGCAGGCGAAAGTCTTAGGGGCAATTACCAACCTTTGACGGCAATTTGCCCAGCTTTGGCATTTTGTTCTGCACTGTGGAACATACCCGTTGCCTGCTCGCCAAAACATCAGGTTGCTTCTGTAACATCCCGTGACATTTATATGGCTCTGGGATAAAACCGATGGACGACGGAGATCACAGAAGACCACGATGGCAGTATCAACAGTGTCCTCGCTTGAATACCGGGGCGCCAGCCGGAGCCGCCCCGCGCGTGCGCCCGTCCGGGAAATGTCCCTCAGCACATGCCTGTTCGCCGGCTTCGGCGCGGTGCTGGCCCTGCTGGCCCTGATGACGGCCCTTGCCGCTCTCGGCACCCAGGGCAGCCTGCGCGTTTTCGTGATCGTGACGGGCCTGGCCGGACTGGCCGCCGGCGCCTGGATTGCGCTGTGGGTGCGGCGCCGCATCACCACCCCGCTGCAGGAGGCGCTGCACATTGCCGCCCGCATCACGGCCGGCGACCTGGCCGGATCGGTCGACGTCAGTGCCAGCGGCGAAATCGGCCGCCTGATGCAGTCGCTCAAGGACATGCGAGGCCGGCTTTTCAGCATTGTCAGCGAGGTCCGCACCGGCACCACCACGGTGGCCGCCACCTCCTCGCAAATGAGCCGCGACAACGAGGCCCTGGCCGAGCGCACCGAGACTCAGGTGGCTTCGATCCAGGACACCGCAGCGTCGATGGAAGAACTTACAGCCGCGGTGCGCCAGAGTGCCGACATCGCGCAGCAGGCCAATGCCCTGGTGCTGTCGGCATCGCAGCGGGCCGAGCAGGGCGGCGCCGTCATGAACCAGGTGGTGCAGACCATGGGCTCGATCCGCGACAGCTCGCGCAGCATCGTCGAGATCATCAGCGTGATCGACGGCATCGCTTTCCAGACCAACATCCTGGCGCTGAATGCGGCGGTGGAAGCCGCCCGCGCCGGCGAGCAGGGCCGGGGCTTCGCCGTGGTCGCCAGCGAAGTGCGCGTGCTCGCGCAGCGCAGCGCCGGCGCCGCCCGCGAAGTCAAGGCGCTGATCGGCAACTCCGTGGACAAGGTGGAAGCCGGCGGCCGCCTGGTGGACGACGCCGGAAGGTCGATGGGCGAGATCGTCGCCTCGGTGGGCCAGATTGCCGGCCTCATGAGCCAGATCAGCACAGGCAGCCGCGAGCAGAGCGCCGGCATCGAATCCATCAACAACGCCATAGCCAAAATCGAGCGCACCACGCAGCGCAACGCTTCTTTGGTGGAGGGTGCGGGCAAGACCGCCACCACGCTGAACGAGCAGGCAGTCTCCCTGATGCGCGCGGTCTCCGGCTTCAAGCTGGGCGGCCGGGAATACGGCAACGAGCAGGAAGCGGTGGCGATGGTGCGGCGGGCCGTGGAGTTCCACCGCGCGCACGGGCGCAACGGCCTCATCGCCGAAGTCAACAAGCTGGGCAACGGCCAGTTCATCGACCGCGACCTGTACCTGATGGTGGTGGATGGCAACGCCGTCTTCCTGGCCCATGGCAACAACCCGCGCGTGCTGGGCCTGGGCCCCAAGAGCAAGGACGTGGACGGCAAGTTCTTCGTGCAGGAGATGGTGCGGGCCGCGCACGACCGCAACGGTGTGTGGGTCGATTACAAGTGGGCCCATCCCGTTACCAACGAAGTCCTCGTCAAGACCACTTACCTGGAGCGCTGTGGTGATGTCCTGGTTGGCTGCGGAATCTACAAGGCCTGAGCCCATGCCCTTCGACGCCATGCCGGAAGAGGCCGACCCGCGCTTCCCCGCCACGGAGGCCGCGCCGCTGGAGGCGCTGTTCGGCCTGCCGGCGGCGCGCGAGCAGCAGCCGGCCCCCGCGCGTGCGCAACCGGAACGACAGGAGGCCGCCGCCACGCAGCCCGCACGCCTGGAAGCCGAGCGGGCCGCACCCGCCGGCGGCATTGCCACCTTCATGTATGCGCGTCTGAACAACTTCACCGCCGCCTGCCAGGCCCTCTCGGGCGCCGAACTCACCAGCTTCGTCAACGACGTGCGGCGGGTGCTGTCCACGGCAGCCCTGCAACTGGGCGGCGAGATCGCCCAGCGCCGCCCCGATTCCATCCTGTGCGCCTTCTGCCACCGGCCGGAAGACCGCATTCCCAATCACGCCAAGCGGGCGCTGCATGCGGCCATCCTCACCGTGCACGAGTCCGTGCAGCTCGGAGCGCGGATCTCCGGGCAGCTGCAGGCGGCGGGCCTGCCGCCGGTGTTCATCGCCGTCGGCGTCCACCTGGGCGAAGGCGAAGTCACCGCCCGGGCGAACAAGGCCCAGGGGATGGTGCACGCCACGGGCGAGGCGGTCGAGATCGCGCGCCTGCTGGAAGTGGCGGCCGCGGACCAGCACTGGAGCGTGGTCACTTCCGCGGCCACGCGGCAGGCGGCCGGCACGCGGGTGGAGTCCGGGCGCAGCGGCTCGCTGGGCCTGCCCGACGACACGTTCATCGAAGTGGTTGAGATCGCGGGCCTGGTGCCCCGCAAGGGCTCTACCACCCCGCAAAGCCACTATGCGGCGCTGCACGAATCGCTTGCGACCAACCAGCAGCTGGCCCGCAGCGCCCAGGGCACGTCGCAGGGAGCCAATGCCACGCCGGGCGGCCACCTGCTGATCGAGGACTACCGCCTGCTGCGCAAGATCGGCGAGGGCGGCATTGCGTCGGTCTTCCTCGCCGAGCCGACGGCCGGCGGTCCGCAGCAGGTGCTCAAGGTGCTGCGGCTGGACAACCCCGACAGCGTGCTCGGGCTGCAGCGCTTCATGCAGGAGTTTGCGCTGCTGGTGCGCATCGACCACCCGAACGTGACCCGCATCTTCCGCCAGGATTTTTCCGCCGGTGTGGCCTACATCGCGATGGAATATTTCCCCATGGGAGACCTGCGCACGCGCATGCGCAAGGCGATGGATCCGGGCGTCTCGCTCTACTACATCCGCCAGATCGCTTCCGGCCTGGAGGCAATCCACGAAGTCGGCATCGTGCACCGCGACCTGAAGCCCGACAACGTGATGATCCGCCAGGACGGCATCGTGGCGATCGCCGATTTCGGCATCGCCAAGCAGGTCTCGATGCAGATTACCGACACCGGGGCCGGCGACATCGTCGGAACCCCGTATTACCTCAGCCCCGAGCAGGTGATCGGCAAGCCGGTGGACGGGCGCTGCGACATCTACAGCCTGGGCGTGATGGCCTACGAGATGCTCACGGGCAGCAAGCCTTATCGCGCCGGCACGGCGCGCGAGCTGCTGCAGATGCACGTGGATGCGCCCATTCCGCGGCTGCCGCCCGCGCACGCGCGGCTGCAGCCGGTGCTCGACAGGATGATGGCCAAGGACCCTGCCGACCGCTATGAGTCGGCCTCGGCCTTGCTGGACGACCTGGGAAAGCTCGGGTGATGGCTGTCACCGCGCCTCCCCGGGTCCTGGCCGGCTACCGGATCGAAACCGTCCTGGCGCGTGGCGCGGCTTCGGTCGTATACCTGGCGCGCAAGCCGCAGCAAGCCCAGTGGGTGGCGCTGAAGACCGCCTCGGCGCCTGGCAGCGATTTCAGCCGCGAGTTCAGGCTGGCTTGCGTGCTGGACCATCCCAACGTGCTGCGCGCGATCGAACACGGCACAGCCGGCGGCACCGGCTTTCTTGCGATGGAATACGCGGCCGGCGGCCACCTAGGCAATTGCGGCGCGATCGACGCGCCCCGTCTTCTTTCACTGCTTCGCCAGGCCGCATCGGCGCTGGCCCGGGTGCACAGCCTGGGCTGGGTGCACCGGGACGTCAAGCCGGCCAACCTGCTGGTACGCGGTGACGGCAGCCTGGCCCTGGCCGACTTCGGCTCGCTGTGCGGTAACGGCGATGGCGATCCGCAGCGCGCGCGCGTGGCCGGGACCCCCGTGTACTGCGCCCCGGAGCAAAGCCGCGGCGACCCGGCCGGCCCCGGCGCTGATATCTACAGCCTGGGCGCCGTGCTGTACCAGCTTCTGTGCGGCCAGCCGCCTTTTCCCGGCCAGACCCCCACCGAGCTGCTGTGCCAGCACCTGGTCGCGCCGGTGCCGGCCCTGCCTGCGCGGCATGCCGCCTGGCAGCCGCTGGTTGATGCCATGCTGGCCAAGGACCCGCTCCAGCGGCCCGCCAGCGGGCAGGCCGTCTTCGCGAAACTGCAGCAGGCGGCGCACCTTCTTTGCCAGCCGTGCCGCCCCGGTTCACCGGGCGGCGTGGAGGAATCATCTTGAATACAGACAACCAGTTCAGCGTGGACGTGCTCGGATTCAACGACGTCGAGCGGTCCATGCTCTCCAGCATCTTCGCGCTGGCGGCGCGGCGGGATCCCGGCTTCGTGCAGCACGAAACCGCGCCGGGCCGCACACCGGACATCTACCTTGTGGACGCGGATGATGCCGCCGCCATCAATGAATTCAGGTCGCTGCACAAGCGCGACGGCCTGCCCGCCGTGCTGGTGGGCGCCACGGCGCATGGCACGGGTTGCCCCGTGCTGGCGCGCCCGCTGCAGTGGGCCAAGCTGCTGCAGGCGCTGGAAGGCGAGCTGGGCAACGTCGAGGAACGCCAGCCCGCCGCGCCCGCCGCGGAACCCGCCGCTTCGCTCAGGCGCAGCCTGCCCGGCAATCCGATGGGCCGCTCCAACGCGCTGGGCCGCTCCAATTCGCCGCAGAGCGCCGATGACACAGCCGCGCAGAAGCGCATGCTGGCCGATACCGTGCTGGTGGTGGACGACAACGCCACGGTGCGCATGTTCATGCAGGCCAAACTGGCCCCTTTCGGCTTCGACGTCGATTTCGCCGAGACCGGCGAGGAAGCGGTAGGCATGAGCGGCAGCCACGACTACACCTGCGTCTTCCTGGACGTCGTGCTTCCCGGCATCGACGGCTACCAGGTGTGCAAGCTGATCAAGTCCAACAAGCAGGCGATCAAGAAGACCGCCGTGGTCATGCTGACCAGCCGCAGCTCGCCGTTCGACAAGCTGCGCGGCTCGCTGGCCGGCTGCGACGAATACCTCACCAAGCCCCTGGACGAGGATCGGCTGCTCGAGGTGATCGCCAAGTTCCTGCCCGGCAGCCGCAAGCACCACGAGCGCGGCGCGCGAAAGTAATCCATGAACAAGGCAATCCTGGTTGTGGACGACACGCGCTCGATGCGCAAGATGGTGGCGGCCGTGCTCTCGGGAGCCGGTTATGCGGTGTCGGAAGCCGGCGACGGCGTCGAAGCACTGGAGCTGGCCAAGACGCAGCGCTTCGACCTGGTGGTGACCGACCACAACATGCCGCGCATGGATGGGGTCACCCTGGTGGGCGAGCTGCGCCGCCTGCCCGACTACGACGCCGTGGCGCTGATCGTGCTGTCCACCGAAGTTGACCCGGTTCTCAAGCAAAAGGGCCGCGACGCCGGTGCCACCGGCTGGATGGCCAAGCCGTTCGACCCGCAGCGCATGCTCGACATCGTGGCCAGATTCATCTGAGCGGCAACGCAATGCAATACCCCGCCAGCGCCCTTGGAGACCCCCACGCCTACCGGGCGATCTTCTTCGAGGAGACGCGCGACCACCTGGCCAACGTAGAGACCATCCTGCTGGGCCTGCAGCCCGAGCGGCCCTGCCTGGACGAGCTGAACGCCATATTCCGGGCGGTGCATTCCATCAAGGGCAGCGCGGCGATGCTGGGCTGCAACGACATGGCGGCGCTGGCACACCTGCAGGAGAGCCTGCTGGACATCCTGCGCAAGGAAGAGCGGCCGCTGGAGCGCGGCGACGTGGACGCCATGCTGCGCGCCGGCGATACGGTGCAGGCGCAGGCGCTGCGGCACAGCGGCGCGATCCACGAGCCGCCGGACAGCGACCTGGCCGAGACGATGCTGCGCGAGCAGCTGGCCCGTCCGCTCAGCGGGACGGATGGCCCCGCACGCGGGCCGGTGATGCGGCGCTTTGCCGTGCGGCTGGGGCCGCTGGAAGAACCCATCGCGCCGGCCGAACTGGAGATGATGCTGGGTGGCCTGGCCGAGATGGGGCAGGTCAGCGGCACCGAGGTGGACAACTCGGCGGGCGGCCGCATCAGCTTCCTGGTGGAACTGGAAGGCACGGTCCTTGACCTGCGCAGCGTGCTCTCGCTGCTGGTGGCTCCCGAGCTGATCGCCATCGACAAGGCCGGCGAGCCGGCCGCGGCCCACGCGGGTCCGCAGCTGCTGGACGAATTCTTTGTCGACCCGGACGAGTTCCGCCTCAAGCGCGAAGCCGTGCTGCGCGAGCAAGTTGCCCAGCCCGCGCAAGTGCCCGCGCAAATCCAGGTGCCGGCCGAGTCCACCGCATCGGCCGCGGTGGACGCGTCCTACATTCGCGTGGCCACTGAAAAGATTGACCTGCTGGTGAACCTGGTGGGTGAACTGGTGATTACCGAGGCCATGCTCACCCGCTCGGGCCGCACCGACGACGGCGTCGCAACGGGCACTTTTTCCGAGAGCAACCTGGCCGACCTGTCGCGCCACACCCGCAACCTGCAGGAGGCGGTGCTGGCGATCCGGATGCTCCCGATATCCAACGTGTTCTCGCGCTTCCCGCGCCTGGTGCACGAGCTGTCGGCCCGCCTGGGCAAGCAGGTTGAGCTGAAGTTTGCCGGCGAGGCCACCGAGCTGGACCGCGCGCTGATCGAGAAGATTTCCGACCCGCTGACCCACCTGGTGCGCAACGCGATCGACCATGGCCTGGAAACGCCGCAGGCCCGCCTTGCCGCGGGCAAGGCCGAGACCGGCACGCTGCGGCTGTCGGCCCGCCAGCGTGGCGGCAGCATCGTGATCGACGTCAGCGATGACGGCCGAGGGCTTGACCGTGAACGCATCCTGGCGCAGGCGGCGCGGCGCGGCATCGCGGTTGCGCCGGATGCGCCGGATGCCGAAGTCTGGCAGCTGATCTTCGAGCCGGGCTTCTCCACCGCGCAGGAGGTCACCGAGCTGTCGGGGCGCGGCGTGGGCATGGATGTGGTACGGCGCAACATCAAGGCGCTGGGCGGCACGGTGGAGCTGTTCTCCATCCAGGGCGAGGCGATGACCGTGGAAGTCAGCGTGCCCCTGACGCTGGCCATCATCGAGGCCATGACCGTGGCCGTGGGCGGCGAGACCTACGTCCTGCCGCTGGCCACGGTGGTGGAATCGCTGAGCGTGGAGCCGGGCGCCATCCACCGGCTGCCGGGGCAGGGCGACACGTTGTGCGTGCGCGGCGAGTACCTGCCCGTGGTGCACCTGGCCAAGGTGTTCCCGCCGCGAACCGCGGCCGCCCGGCCCGGCGCCATCGCCGTGATCGTGGAGGCCGACAACCTGCATGCCGCGCTGATGGTGGATGACCTGGTGGGCCAGCAGCAGGTGGTGGTCAAAAGCCTGGAAGCGAACTTCCGCAAGGTGCCAGGCCTGGCGGCCGCCACCGTGATGGGGGACGGGTCGGTGGCGCTCATCCTGGACATCAGCCACATCGTGCGCATGTCCGGGCGCCACTGAGGCCCGAAACAAGAAAGAGGAGACAGAAAAATGCAGCAGCCAGCCTATCGCGCCGCCCAGGCGTCCCAGCGGGAAGCGGAGGCGCCGCGCAGCGAGTTCCTCACCTTCCGGCTGGGGCCCGAGAGCTACGGCATCGAGATCCTCAAGGTGCAGGAGATCCGCGGCTACGAGGCGCCCACCTCGATCGCAAATGCGCCCGATTTCATCAAGGGCGTGACCAACCTGCGCGGCGTCATCGTGCCCATCCTGGACCTGCGGGTGAAGTTCCGCCTGCCCGAGCCGCGCTATGACGCTTTCACCGTGGTGATCATCCTGAACGTCGCGTCGCGGGTCGTGGGCGTGGTCGTCGATTCGGTCTCGGACGTGCTTTCCCTGGCTACCGACGAAATCCGGGCGACACCGGAGTTCGCCTCCAGCACCTTCGATTCCAGGTACATCACCGGCCTGGCGACGGTGGACGACGCGCTCCTGATCCTGCTGGACATCGAGAAGCTCATGACCGGCGCCGACATGGCGCTGGTCGACTCCGCCGTGCACTGAACGGCCAAAGGATTGCCATGAAAAATTTTTCCGCTGAAGTTGTCCTCCACCTCCTGATCGCTGTCCTGCTGGCCGCTGCCGTGGCCGCCGCGGGCTACGGCTTCCACGCGGTCCAGCAGGCCCAGGTTCGCACCGTCGAGGCGTTCCAGTCGGGCCGCGAGCTCGGGGCGGCGCTGGGTGTCGCGCGTGCAGCCGACGCTGCGGCGCGGGTCGTGCCCCCGGCCCCTGCCGCAGACCAGCCGCCGCCGGACCTGGTCGCGCAGCGCCAGCAGGCCGAGGCCGCGAAAAAGCAGATGGCACAAGCCACTGCCGCCGTCCAGAAGGAAACGGCGCGGCTCGAAGATGCGGGTGCGGACCAGCTGCGTACGGTGGCCTGGGTGCTCGGCATCCTGCTGGTGGCGACACTGGCCCTGGCCTGGCGCTTTCGTACCTGGATCCGCGCCGCCAACGTTCGTCCCATGCGTACCGCGCTGCAACTGGTGCGGCGGGTGTCGGCCGGCGACCTGACCGCCAGCGCCGAGGGAATGGACTACCTGCACACCCGCAAGGTTGCGGAGGCGCTTGAGGAAATGACAGCCAGCCTGCGCGCCATGGTGGGCGAAGTCAGCCGCAGCGCCCGCACCGTGGCCGATACGGCCGCGCAGATCGCCCAGGGCAACCTGGACCTGTCGCAGCGCACCGAGGAGCAGGCCAGCACGCTGGAGGAAACCGCCAGCTCGATGGAGGAACTCACTTCGACCGTGGGGCACAACGCCGAGAGCGCCCGCCAGGCCAGCCAGCTGGCGGCCAGCGCCTCCGAGACGGCCCGGCAGGGCGGCGACGCGGTGGAAGAAGTCGTCAAGACGATGGACGACATCCTGGACGCGTCGCGCAAGATCAGCGACATCATCGGCGTGATCGACAGCATCGCGTTCCAGACCAACATCCTGGCGCTCAATGCGGCCGTGGAAGCCGCGCGCGCGGGCGAGCAGGGGCGCGGCTTCGCCGTGGTCGCGGCCGAAGTGCGCAACCTGGCCCACCGCACGACCGCGGCCGCCAAGGAAATCAAGGGCCTGATTGCCCATGCCGAGCGCAAGGTGGAACTGGGCGCGACCCGGGTGGATGCCGCGGGCCACACCATGGTGGGCGTGGTGCTCTCCGTCAAGAAGGTGACCGACCTCATCGCCGAGATCGCCGCGGCCAGCCAGGAGCAGAACGCCGGCATCGGCCAGGTCAACACGGCGGTCGCCCAGATGGAGCAGGTGGTGCAGCAGAACGCCTCGCTGGTCGAAGAGGCCGCGGCCGCCACCGAGTCCATGAAGGAGCAGGCCCAGGCGCTGCTCGGCATGATGTCGCGCTTCAAGCTCGGTGACGAGGGCCAGGAGCCGCAGGAGCAGCCGCTGACGCCGGTGCAGCAGATCCACCGGCCGGCGCCGATCAAGCTGCGGCCCAGCGCGTTGCCGCCCGCCTATACCACGGCGATCGCCGGCAACCCGCGCAGCAGCAAGGCGCGCACCAACGGGCAGTGGGAAGAGTTCTAGCGACCGGCGGGCCGTGCCGCGCATGCAGTACCCGGCTTCATCGAAGATGCGATTCACAGCGCCTCCGCCCGCTTCCGACGTTTTCGCGGCAGGCGAAGCCGCGAACCTGCTGGGCGAGCCCGAGTTCGAGCTGGCGCGCCGCCTGATCGCCCAGTACGCCGGCATCAAGCTCAGTGCGCAGAAGCGCTACATGGTGCACAACCGGCTGTCGCGGCGGCTGCGCGTGCTGGGCATGGACAGCTTTGCCGCCTACCTGCGCATGGTGCAGGACAACGCGGTGGGCGAGCGCGAGGCTTTCATCAATGCGCTCACCACCAACCTCACGGCCTTCTTTCGCGAACCGCACCACTTCGAGCTGTTGCGTGCGCGGGCGCAGCAGCACCGGGCGCGGGGCAGCGGCCCGCTGCGCGTGTGGTGCAGCGCCTGCTCTACCGGCGAGGAGCCGTGGTCCATCGCCATGACCTTGCGTGAAGCCGGCTGCGCGGGCGACGTGCTGGCCACCGATATCGACACTGCGGCACTGGATACGGCGGCGGCCGCGGTTTACCAGGCTGAGCGCGCCGGCGCGCTCAGCGCCGAACAGATGCGCATGCACTGGCTGCGCGGCGTGGGCGCCAACTCGGGCCTGGTCAACGCCCGCCCGGAACTGCGCGCCATGGTGAAGTTCGCTCCGCTGAACCTGCAGTCGCCGCAGTGGCCGCCGCTGGAGCCCTTCGACGTGATCTTCTGCCGCAACGTGGTGATCTATTTCGACCGCGAGGCGCAGCACAGGCTGCTGGCGCGCTTCACGCCGCTGCTGCGCCCGAACGGGCTGCTGGTGGTGGGGCACGCCGAAAGTTTTCCCGCAGGGCACCGCTCCTATCGCGCCTGCGGCCGCACGGCCTACGAGCGCCTGCCGGACTGAATGGGCAACATTCCCATGGAAGGCGCCGCTCCCGCCCGCTATTTCGACCGCGAATTCAGGGTCGAATCGGTCAAGGTGCTGCCGGGCCAGTATTACGCGGCCGCCGGCGCGGGCTCCATCTCCACGGTACTGGGCTCCTGCGTGTCCAGCTGCCTGTGGGACCCGGTCGGCCGCATCGGCGGCATGAACCACTTCATGCTGCCGGGCGAGCCGGCGCCGGCCCCGCTGCCCTGGGCGGTGTCGGCGCGCTTCGGCATCTACGCCATGGAAGTGCTGATCAACGAGATGATCCGCCTGGGCGCCGACCGCAGCCGCCTGGTGGCGAAGGTGTTCGGCGGTGCACGCGTGCTGCAGGGTTTCGAGACCATCGATGTGGGTTCCAAGAACAGCGCATTCGTGCTGAATTTCCTGCGCGAGGAAGGCATCCGCATCGCCGCACAGGACCTGCTGGGCGTGGCGCCGCGCAAGCTGCATTTTTTCCCCGAAACCGGCAAGGTGCAGATGAAAAAGCTGCACATGCAGCCGGACGACGCGCTGCAGCGCCAGGAGCGCGAATACCGGTCGCGGCTGGACAGCGGCAGCGGCGGCGGCGAGATCGAGATGTTCAGGGCGCCGCGATGATCCGTGTGCTTGTGATCGACGACTCGGCGGTGATGCGGGCCTTCCTCAGCCGGGTGGTGGCTTCGCAGCCCGACATGGAGCTGGCCGGCGTTGTGCCCGACCCGCTGCTGGCGATCGAGCGGGTGCGCAGGCACGCGCCCGACGTGATCACGCTTGACGTGGAAATGCCCGGCATGAACGGTCTGGACTTCCTGCGCAAGCTGATGGCGGTTCGCCCGCTGCCGGTGATCATGATTTCGTCCCTGACGCGCCGGGGCGCCGACGCGACGCTTCGTGCGCTGGAGCTGGGTGCGGTCGACTTCTTTCCCAAGCCCGATTCGTTCGAGGAACTGGAAAGCGTGGCGCAGGACATCGCGGAAAAGATCCGGGCGGCATCGCAGGCCCGCCTGCAGCGCCGCGCGGCCCCCGCCGAAACGGTGCGCCAGGCGCCGCGCCCCCCGTCGGCGCCCGGCCGTGCGGCGGTGGGCGCGGTGCTGGGCATCGGCGCTTCCACCGGCGGGGTGGAGGCGCTGCGGCTGCTGCTGGCGCAGCTGCCGGGCGACATGCCTCCCATCCTCGTGGCGCAGCACATGCTGCCCGGATTCACCGAAACCTTCGCGCGAAGGCTCAACGAGATCTGCCCGCTGGCGGTGAAGGAAGCGGCTGACGGCGAGCAGGTGCTGCATGGCACCGTGTACATCGCCCCCGGAGGCCGCCACCTGGTGCTGGCGCGCAACGCATCGGGCTATGCGCTGCGCCTGACCGAAGACGAGCCCGTCAACCGGCACCGGCCCTCGGTGGACACGCTGTTCCGCTCGCTGGCCCGTATCGCCGGTGCGCAGGCCATCGGCGTCATGCTCACTGGGATGGGCGCCGACGGCGCGCAGGGCATGCTGGAGATGCACAAGACGGGCGCCACCACCATTGCGCAGGATGAGGCGACCAGCGTGGTGTTCGGCATGCCGCGCCAGGCGATAGCGGCGGGCGGTGTCGGCGAGGTGATGGGCCTGCACGAGATCGCGGGACGGTTGCGCAAGCTGTGCGGGCAGGAGGCGCGCACCGGGCCGGATGGGGGCGCCGGCTAGGCCCTCACCACTGCCCGGTCTCCACCCTTATCGCCACTTCGCAATCGTCGAAGATTTCCAGCTTGGCGATCTTCACCCGCACGCCCAGCACGCCGGGCAGCTGCATCAGGCGGTAGGCCAGCTTGCCGATCAGGCTCTCCAGCAGGTTGACGTGCTCGGCCCGGCACTCGTCGATGATGATCTTGCGCACCTTGCGGTAATCCAGCACATGGGTGATGTTGTCGTCGCTGGGCAGCAGCGGCTGCGTGCCCAGGTTGAGCTCGGCGTCCACCATGATGGGCTGGGGCGCGGTCTTCTCGTGGTCCAGGATACCCAGGTTGGCGTCGAAGCGCAGGCCGGTGAGGGTGAGGATCTGGGTGCCTGCTTTGCTCATTTTGACCCTAGTCAGTTGGGGTCAGAGCACAATTGCTGCGCAATTCGTGATCTGACCCACAAGTTACATCATTGAAAAATCGCGTTCGAACTTCATCAGGTGCTGGCCGCCATCCACCAGCAGCGTGGTGCCGGTGATGGACGAATTCTCCAGCGCGAATTTCACGGCCGAGGCCACGTCGGCGGCCGTGGACGAGCGGCCCAGCGGCGACAGCCGGTGCAGTTTTTCGAATTGCGCCTCGGACAACATGTGGCTGCTGAGCGTGAGGCCGGGCGCCACGCCCACCACCCGCAGCCGCGGCGCCAGCGCGATGGCCAGGTTGGTGTTGGCCGCTTCCAGCGCGGCCTTGGACAGCGTGTAGCTGAAGAAGTCGGGGTTGGGGTTCCACAGCTTCTGGTCCAGCAGGTTCACCACCACGCCGGTACCGTCGCGCGCCGACACATGTTCGTGCAGCGCCTGCGCCAGCAGGATGGGCGCGCCCACATTGGCGCGCATGTGGGCCTGCAGCACCGGGTAGCCGAAGCCGGCCACGCTGTCGTGCTGGAACATGGAGGCGCTGTTCACCACCGCGTCCACCGCGCCGAAGCGGGCGACCACGCGGGGCAGCAGCGCGCGCACCGCGGCTTCGTCGTCCAGGTCGGCCTGGTAGGAATCAAAAACGGCTGCAGAGCGCGCCAGGCTTGCACAGTCAGCTACTGTTTTTGTAGCATCGGCAGCGGATTCGCGGTAGTGCACGGCCACCTGCCAGCCGCCCGCGGCCAGCGCCAGCGCGATCTCGCGGCCCAGCCGTTTGGCGGAGCCGGTGACCAGCACGGTGCGGACAGGGAAGGGGGCGCTCATTCGATGACAATGCTGCGGTGACAACAGAAGCTCCCAGTTTAACGACCGCGCTGCACGCGCTGGTGGAAAAGGCCATCGCCCGCGCCGGCGGCTGGATTCCGTTCGACCGCTTCATGGCCCTGGTGCTGTATGCGCCGGGCCTGGGCTACTACGCCAACGATTCGCGCAAGTTCGGCGAGCTGCCTTCCACCGGCAGCGACTTCGTCACCGCGCCCGAGATGTCGCCGCTGTTCGGCCGCGCGCTGGCAGTGCAGGTGGCCGACGCGTTGCGCGCCACGGCCACCAGCGAGGTCTGGGAGTTCGGCGCGGGCTCGGGCGCGCTGGCGCAGCAACTGCTTCAGGCGCTGGACAGCGCCGTCAGCCGCTACACCATCGTCGACCTTTCGGGCAGCCTGCGCGAGCGGCAAAAACGCCTGCTGGCGCCCTACGGCGACAAGGTGCGGTGGGTCGGCGAACTGCCCGCGGCCATGCAGGGCGTGGTGGTGGGCAACGAGGTGCTGGACGCCATGCCGGTGAAACTGCTGGCGCGCATCAGCGGCGCTTGGCATGAGCGCGGCGTGGTGCTGGAGGAAGGCGCGCTGTCTTTCGGCGACCGCCCCACCGAGTTCAGGCCCGCCGCCGAGATCGAGGGCGGCCACGACTACCTGACCGAGATCCATCCCCAGGCCGAAGCCTTTGTGCGCACCCTGGCCGACCGGCTGGAGCGCGGCGCGGCCTTCTTCATCGACTATGGTTTCGGCGAGGCCGAGTACTACCACCCGCAGCGCCACATGGGCACGCTGATGTGCCACCGCGGCCACATGGCGGACAGCAACCCGCTGGCCGACCTGGGCCACAAGGACATCACGGCCCACGTCAACTTCAGCGCCCTGGCGCTGGCCGCGCAGGAGGCGGGCCTGCGCACGCTGGGTTACACCAGCCAGGCCCGTTTTCTGATCAACTGCGGGCTGGTGGAGCTGATGGCGCAGGCGCCGCTGCCGGGGCGCATCGCTGCGCAGCGCCTTATCACCGAGCACGAGATGGGCGAGCTGTTCAAGGTGATCGGCTTCCACAAGGGCGCCTTCTGGGATGCCACCGGTTTCTCGCAGGGCGACCGCACCGAGCGGTTGTAGAAAAAAATGATTCGCTGGATCATCGTCATCTTCCTGGCCCTGATGCTGATCAGCTGGTTCACACCGCTGCTGCAGCGGCTGGGCTTTGGCAAGCTGCCGGGCGACCTGCGCTTCAAGCTGTTCGGCCGCGAGTTTTTCATTCCCCTCGCCACCACCATCATCCTGAGCATGGTGGCGGCGCTGGTTTCCAAACTGCTATGAAAGCCTGCATCGACATCGGCGGCACCAAGGTGGCCGTCAGCCTGAACCCCGGCACCGGCCTCGACCTGCTGGCGCGCCGCAGCGAGCCCACCGCCAAGACCGGCGGCAACGACGCGCTGGCAATGCAGGTCATGCGGCTGGTGGACGAGGCTTGCGCCGAAGCGGGCGTGGCCGCGTCGCTGGTGCGCCGCGCCGGCGTTTCCTCGTGCGGGCCATTTGTCATCCGGGGCGGGCTGGTGGAAGTGGCGGCGCCCAACATCTGTGGCGGCATCGCGGGGCCGGCGCGCGGCCTGCCCAACACCTGGGATACGGCCTTGCTGGAAGGGCCGCTGCGTGCCCGCTTCGACGAGGTGCGGGTGGAAAACGATTGCATCGCGGCGCTGGAGGCCGAGCGGCGCTGGGGCGCGCTGCAGGGGTTCGAGCATTGCGCCTACGTGACCTGGAGCACCGGCATCGGCGTGGGCCTGTGCGTCGATGGCCGGGTGCTGCGCGGCAAGAACGGCAATGCCGGCCACGCGGGCCACATGTTCGTCTCCGACAACGGCGACGCGCTGTGCGGCTGCGGCAATATCGGCGACGTGGAAGCGCTGGTGGCGGGCAACGCCATTGCGCGGCGCTTCGGCGCGGATGCGGCCGCGCTGCTGGCGCGCGCCAGGGCGGGTGAGGCCGAGGCCGGCGCGAAGGTCGACGACCTGTGCCGCGTGATGGGCCGCATGCTCTACAACCTGGTGGCCACGCTGGACCTGCAGCGCATCAGCCTGGGCGGCAGCGTATTCGCGCACAACAGCGCCTACCTGCTGCCGCGGCTGCAGGCCGAAGTGAGCGGCCATCTGGCGGCGCTGACCACCGGCTGCGACCTGGTGCCCGCCGGCCTGGCCGAGCGGGTGGGAGATTACGCGGCGCTAGCCCTGCTGGTCTAGCGCCGCGGCGACCGCCGCGATCCGTGCCTGCTGGATAATTTCACCGATCTTCGGGCCCGCAGCGCCCGCCAGCTGTTCTTGGGCAGCTATCAAATCTGTAGCAACCGCTTGCGCTGCGGCCAGTGCGCCCGCCAGCCGCCGGCCTTGCGGGTAGTCTTTTTCCTGCATGCCGAGGCGGCCGCGCGCATCGCACTCGCAGGCCAGCACCACCTCGCCAAACCGCTGCGGCTTTCTGAAGGCGTCGCAGCGTTCCAGCAGCCGCACCACGGCGGCCGCGTTGAACTCGCCGCTGCGGTGGATGTTGCCGTGCTCGCGCGCCACCACGCCGGCCAGTTCGCGGCAGTCAGTGGGCACACGCAGGCGCTTGCACACGTCCTTGAGCAGGCGTGCGCTGCGCTCTTCGTGGCCGATGTGGCGCGGCAGCACGTCGGCCGGTGTCGTTCCCTTGCCCAGGTCATGCGTGAGGCAGGCAAAGCGCGCGGCCAGCGGCGCCGCGAGGCGCGCGCTCATGTCCAGCACCATCATCAGGTGCACGCCGGTGTCCACTTCGGGGTGGTAGTCGGCGCGCTGTGGCACGCCCCACAGGCGCGCCACCTCGGGCAGCAGTTTCTCCAGCGCGCCGCATTCGCGCAGCACCTCGAACATGCGCGAAGGCGTGGCTTCCATCAGGCCGCGCGCCAGCTCCTGCCATACGCGTTCGGCCACCAGCGCATCTACTTCACCGGCTGCCACCATTTCGCGCATCAGCTTTTTCGTCTCCGGCGCGATGCTGAAGTCTGCGAAGCGGGCGGCGAAGCGCGCCACGCGCAGGATACGCACCGGGTCCTCGCGGAAGGCATCGGTCACATGGCGCAGCACGCGCTGCTTCAGGTCCTGCTGGCCGTTGTAGGGGTCGATGAGGCGGCCTTTGCCGTCCTGTGCGATGGCATTGATGGTGAGGTCGCGCCGCGCCAGATCTTCCTCCAGCGTCACGCCGGGTTCGGCGTGCACGGTGAAGCCGCGGTAGCCCGGCGCGCTCTTGCGCTCGGTGCGGGCCAGTGCGTACTCTTCCTTCGTCTTCGGGTGGAGGAAAACGGGAAAGTCCTTGCCCACCGGCAGGTAGCCGGCTTCGGCCATCCGTTCCGGGGTCGCGCCCACCACCACCCAGTCGTGATCGTTCACGGGCAGGCCCAGAAGGGCATCCCGCACCGCGCCGCCGACCATGAAGATTTCCATGGCAGCAAGTTTACGTTGCGCCTAGCTGTTCAGCCGCTGCCAGACTTCGCGTGCCCGCTGCGCCATCTCCGGCGGCGTGGGCGGCAGCGGCAGGCGGCACTCGCCCGCTTCCTGGCCCAGGGTGCGCAGCATGGCCTTGGTCGACATCGGGAAAACCGATTCGTCGCTGTTGACGAAGCCGAATGAATCCTGCAGCCGGGCGTTGATCGCGCGGGCGTGCGCGGGCCGGCCCGCCGCCATGGCCGCGAACATGCGCTGGAACAGCACGCCGTTCCAGTGCGTGGTGGTGCCGACCACACCCACCGCGCCGACGGACATCAGCGGCAGGGTGTAGGGGTCGTCGCCGGAATACAGGTCGAAGTGCTCGCCCGCCTGGGCAATCAGCGCGGCGGCGGCGGGCGGGTCGCCGGTGGCGTCCTTGAAGGCCACGATGTTGGGCACTTCGCGCACCAGCCGCAGCAGCACGTCCTGCGCGATGCGCCGGCCGGTGCGGATCGGCACGTCATAGATCATCACGGGCAGCTTTGTCGCCGCGGCGCCCGCCCGGAAATGCGCTTCGATACCTGCTTGCGGCGGGCGGTTGTAATACGGGCCTACCAGCAGCACCCCGGCTGCGCCCAGGCCCTGCGCCTGCTGGGTGAGCATCACGGTGTGGGCGGTGTCGTTGCTGCCGGTGCCGGCCAGCACCGGGATGGTCACGGCTTCAGCGACGGCGCGCACCAGGTCGCAGCGTTCGTCGTCCGTGAGGGTCGTGGCCTCGCCGGTGGTGGCCGCCACCACCAGGCCGTCGTTGCCGTTGTCAGCCAGCCAGCGCGCAAGGCGGCGCGCGGCATCCAGGTCCAGCCGCCCTTGTGAGTCGAACGGCGTGACCATCGCGCTCATCACCACGCCAAAATGGCGTGGCCGCGCAATCTCCGGTTCGCCGGCGCTCATCGCGAAGTTCGGTAAGGCTCGTCGAAATCGACGAATTCCTTTTCGGCCAGCGCCTCGTCGTTCCAGGCCTTCACGCCCGGCAGCGCGCAGACGCGGCGGATGTAGTCGGTCACCTGGCCCGGCACCGGCAGGCCGTAGTTTTTAAGACGCATCACCACCGGGGCGAAGTAGGCGTCGGCAATGGTGAACTCGCCAAACAGCATCGGGCCGCCGTGTTCCTTCAGCAGGCCGGCCCACATGTCGCAGATGCGCTGCACGTCGGCGCGCACCTCGGGCTTGTCGCGCCAGACCAGCGCGCCCACCTGCGGCAGCGAAGCCTCGATGTTCATCGGGCAATTGCCGCGGAGCGCGGAAAAGCCCGAATGCATTTCGGCGCAGATGCTGCGGGCGCGGGCCCGCGCCTTCCTGTCCTGCGGCCAGAGTTTCTTGTCCGGGTATTTCTCCGCCACGTATTCGGCGATGGCCAGCGTGTCCCACACGGCCAGGCCGTCGTCCAGCAGCACCGGCACCTTGCCGACCGGGTTGATGGCGTTGATGGTGTTCTTGAATGCCGAATCGCCGTCGAACGAATCGAAGCGGACCATGACCTCCTCGAACGCGATGCCGGCCTGCTTGAGCAGTACCCAGGGCCGCATGGACCAGGACGAGTAATTCTTGTTGCCGATATAGAGCTTGAGCATGGTTCCCTCCAGAGATGCTGGGATGCTAGCGACGACCGTGTCGCCGATTGATGCCAAAAAACGCCGGAATTGATGCGGGCCGGCGCCGCCTCAGGGGTGCAGCTTCTCGCCGCGCGCCAGCATTTCCACGAACTGGGCGATACGGCGTTCGCGGGTTTCGGGCTTTTTCGCGCCGTGGACGCGGAACAGCACGGCATAGCGGTTTCGTGAATCCAGCCCGGCGAAGAAGGCCTTGGCCTTGGGCGACTTCGCGAGGGCGGCGGCCAGGTCGGGCGGCACCACGGCTTTGGACTGCGGCTCGTAAGCCGCCGCCCACCGGCCGTCTTCTTTCGCCCGCTCCACTTCGCGCAGGCCGGCCGGCTGCATGGCACCGGATTCGATCAGGGCCAGCGCCTTCTCGCGGTTGATCCTGGACCAGATGCTGCGTGCACCGCGCGGCGTGAATTTCTGCAGCCAGTGCTGCTCGCCGTCGTTCTTCTTCAGACCGTCGATCCAGCCATGGCAAAGCGCCAGCTCCAGCGCCTCGGGGTGCGTGATGGAGTCAATGCCGCTGCCCTTGGTGGCGATGCGCAGCCACACGCCGGGGCTGGCCGCGTGGTTCTTCTTCAGCCAGGGTTTCCAGGCCGCGGCGCTTTCGCAGGACAGCACGTCCAGCGCGGGCGCCGCCGCCTTGCCCGTCACGGAATGTCCCGGTTCGGCTCCGGGCGGCTGTTGTCGCGCGGACCCACCGTGCCCAGCCGCGCCTTCAGCGATTGCGGCTGGCCGGTGAGGATGGCGGCGTAGGCCGTGGTGTTGGAAAGCACCTTCTTCACGTAATCGCGCGTCTCGTTGAACGGCACGTTCTCGGCCCAGGCGGCGGCCTCGATCACCGGCCCGTTGCGCCAGTTGCGCGGACGGCCCGGGCCTGCGTTGTAGGCGGCGGCGGCCAGCGGCATGGAGCCGTCGAAATCGTCGAGCACCAGCTTGAGGTAGCCGGTGCCGATGGCGATGTTGGTCTCGCGGTCGTTCAGCTGCTCCAGCGTGAAGTTGGCCAGGCCGATCTTCTTCGCGGTCCAGCGCGCCGTGGCCGGCATCACCTGCATCAGGCCCGAGGCTCCCACGCTGGAGCGGGCGTCCATGATGAAGCGGCTTTCCTGGCGGATCAGGCCGTAGACATAGGCCGGGTCCAGGCTGATCTCGCGCGCGCGCCGCACCACGGCCTCGCGGAACGGCATTGGGAAGCGCTGCTCGTAGTCGAACTCGGTTTTGGTGCGCTCGCTGGTGTTGATGCAGCGGTCCCACACTTCGCGCTCGCAGGCGAACTGGGCGGCGGCCAGCAGGTCGCGGTCGACCAGGCCGCCGGCCTTGTGCAGGTTGGTCGCGTAGTTCCACTCGCGCACGCCCTCGGACCGCAGGCCGATGGCGATGGCATACAGCCCGCGGTTCAGGCTGGGGTTCAGGCGCGCGGCTTCTTTTTCTTCAGGCGTCAGCGGCGCGGGCCGCGGCGGCATGGTGACCTTCTGGCCCAGTTCCTCCATGGCCAGCTGCTCATAAAAGCCGCGCGGGGAGGCGATGGATTCCAGCAGCTTCTGCGCCTCGGCGCGGTGGCTTTCCGTTGCGCCGGTGCCCAGCAGCGCGCGCGCCTTCCAGTACACCCAGGCGGGGTCTTTGCGGCCTTCATCGCTCATGCCGTCGATGGCGGAGAGCACCGCCTTCCACTGCACGCCTCGGCTGGCGCGCAGGGCGGCGCGCACCTTCCAGGCCAGCATCTCGTCGGACAGGTCCGCATCGCGCGTGACCTTGGCGTAACTCTCCAGCGCGTCGTTGCCCAGCCGGCCGGCGGCCTGCTTGCCGATCACGCCCCAGACCCAGTTGCGCTCCTCGGGCGACAGCTGCGGGCCCCATTTGTTTTCAAGCTGGCTGGCCGCGCCTTCGGCATCGGTGGCGGCCAGCTTGATCAGGGCCAGCGAGATCATTTCCTTGCGCACCTTGGTCATGGCCGTGACGCGGCTGGTCAGGAATTTCGCGGGGCTGGCATTGAGCTCGGCCAGCAGGCCCACCGAATCGGGCGCGACGAGTTCGATGGCGCCGGCGGCGGCCCGGGGCCGGTTGGCTTCCACCGCCAGCCGGGCGCGGCGCCAGGCGTCGTTGGGCGACAGGCGGCGCCCCGCGCCCTCGCCGATCAGGCCTCGCGCCGCCAGCGTGCAGCCGTCGTCGGCATCGCGCTGGGCGAACCAGAGGCGCCGCACTTCGTCGGCCAGGCCGGCCGGCGCGGCCGCGCCTTCGCGGATGGATTGGGTCAGCAGGGCATAGCAGCGCACCTGCGGGTCGTCGTTCATGCGGAACTTGGGATACTCGGCCACGAAGGTGGTCCAGTCGCGCCGCGCGCCCAGCATCAGCAGCCAGTCATTGCGCAGCCGGTCTTCCTGGTAGCTGCCGGCATAGCGCTGCATGAAATCCTGGATCTCGGCGGGGCTGGCCGAATCCAGCCGCGCGCGCAGTTCCCAATAGGCCGCCCACGGCTCCAGCGCATGGCCTTTGGCCTGCGGCAGCAGCTGGGCCAGGCGGCCCCGGTTGCCCTGCTTGAAGGCCTGGTTCATGTCCAGGATGACGTCGTCGCGCACCTGCGCCGAAGCCTGGGTGCCCAGCGACACCGCGATCAATGCCAAAATCGTTCGTAACTTCATCGGGGGATTATGGACAAGGCGGAAGAAAAAAGGGCTTTGCGCAAGGAGTTGATCGAGCAGCGCCTGCACATGCCCGACCGCATGGAGCGGTCCGACCTGCTGCAGCGGGTGATGCGCATCTGGCTCGTCAATCGCCCCGACATCGTGATCGGCGCCTACTGGCCCATCAAGGGCGAGTTCGACCCGCTGCCCGCGCTGCACCGCTGGAAGGAAGACGGCGAGCTCATCGACGAGCCCCAGCCGCGGCGCATCGGCCTGCCGGTGGTGGACAAGCTGCACAAGACCCTGAAGTTCCACGCCTGGTTTCCCGGCTGTCCCATGGAAGAGGACGCGTACGGCATCCCCAAGCCCAAGGACACCGAGGTCATTGTTCCGACGCTGCTGTTCGTGCCCTGCGTGGGCTATGGCACGGGCGGCTTCCGGCTGGGCTACGGCGGCGGCTTTTACGACCGCACGCTCGCCTCGCTGGAGCCTCATCCGTACACCGTGGGCCTGGGTTTTACCAACGGTTTCGTGAGCGAGCTGGAGCCCGAGCCGCACGACGTTCCCCTCGACGCCATCCTGAACGACAACGGCGTCGTCTGGCCGTTCGGCTGAGTTCGGAACCTAATCGATGTAATCGACCGTGTCCGGGTCGGGCACTTCGCCGATGGTCTGGCGGGTGGCCTTGGCCTGGCCCATCAGCCAGTCTGAAAACGCCTTGATTTCGGGCCGCTGGGCGCTGCGCGCGCCCACGATCAGCCAGTAGGCGTGCGGTGAGTCCATGCGCTGGTTGGGCAGCGGCTCGATCAGGTCGCCGTTGGCCAGGCTCTCGGCCACCATCGGCAGGCGCGCCAGCACCACGCCCTGGCCAGTGAGGGCGGCCTGCACCATCTGGTAGGCGTAGTTGAAGTACAGCCAGCGCTTGGGCTGCAGCTTGGGCTGCTTCTGCTCGTCGAACCAGCGCCGCCAGGTCAGCCACTCCAGGTGGGTGCGGTGGGCGTCGCCCGCCTCGATCAGCGCGAACTGGGCCAGGTCGGCCGGCTTCTTCAGCGGCGCGCCGCTTTTCAGCAGCCAGGGGCTGGCCACCGGCGTCAGCTGCTCGCCGAACAGGCGCACCGCGTGCGGCGGCATGCCGGCGGTGGGGCCGTAGCGCAGGGCCAGGTCCACGTCGGCCACGTCCAGGTCCACCGCTGAATCGGAGGCATCGATGCGGATGTCGATGTCGGGGTTGTCGCGCTGGAACTGCTCCATGCGCGGGATCAGCCACATCGAGGCGAACGAGGCGAAGGTGGTGAGCGACACGCTCTTGCGGCCGGCGTTCTGGCGGATCTGCCGCACCGCCGCATCCACCCGCGGCAGGGTGTGCGCCACCGCCATCAGCAACAGCGCGCCGGCGCTGGTGAGTTCCACCGCGCGCGTGTGGCGCAGGAACAGGCTGACGCCCACTTCTTCTTCCAATGACTGGATCTGGCGGCTCACGGCAGACTGGGTCAGCGCCATTTCTTCCGACGCCGCGCGGAAGTTCAGGTGCCGGGCCACGGCCTCGAAGGCGCGCAGGTGGCCGGCCGAAATGGGGCGGCTGCGCAAATGGGTCTGGGAGTGCTGCATGGATGACAAGGTTGTGTCAGGAGGGATGGCGCCATTGATGCGAATCGGGAATCAATAGCGTAGCCCGAATTCATTGGACTGCCAAGCCTGCCCCAACGATCATTCAATGCCAAATCGCTGATATGGAGAACATCATGGCCTCGCAAACGCTCACGCAACTGCATCAATCCGCATCCACCACCCCGGCCCTGCCCGGCACCTGGAAGCTGGGCGCCGGCCGTGCCATTACGCTGCAGCCGCGCGAGGCCGGCACCGTGCGCATCGCCCACGGCCGGGTGTGGGCCACCTACGACGGGCCCCACCACGGCGCGCTGAACGAGCTGGGCGACCACGTGGTGGGCGCCGGCGGCCAGCTGCGCGTCACGGCCGGCCAGAGGCTGGTGATCGAGTCCTGGGCCGAAGAGTCGCCCGCCTACTTCTCGTGGGAGCCGCTGCCGCAGGCCGCCGCGGTTCGCACCGCGCGCTGGGCGCAGCTGGCCGGTCCGTGGGCCGACCTGCGGCTGGCCGCAGGCCTGGCTGCAGGCGCCCTGGCCAAGCTGGCCGTCGGGCTGGTGCGGGCGACCGTGCTGTCAGGGCCCCAGGTCGACGCCGGTCGCGGCCAGGCCCGTCAGGCCGACCTGTGCCTGGTTGGCCCCGCCCACCGCTAGCACCGACAGGAAGGTGCCCTGGGCGCCGCCGGTTTCCGAATTGAGGGCCGACAGGGCGGCAGCCAGGGTGGCCGCATCGGGCGCGGCCCGGTTGACGGTGGTCAGCAGGTAGGTGGCGATCTGGGTGTTGGTGGCGCTGTCGGCGCCGCCGTTGGCCAGCGCGCCCCAGATCGGCAGCCGCATCATGGCGCCCGAAAGGTCCTTCAGGCTGAAGCCCTGGTCGAACAGGTCCACCACGTTGCCGATCAGCGGCCTTTTCAGGCCCAGCAGCGTGTTGCCCAGCACAGCGCCCAGCAGCAGCACGGCGTTACCGGTGGGCTGGCCGAGGGCCGTGTCCATGCCGACCCGCACGTCCGTGAACTGCAGGCGTTCGATGCTGGTCAGGGTGTCGGTACCGTCCGTGCCGCTATTCGCCTTCACGGTCAGGGTGCTGCTGCCGGTCACGGTGTAGTTGGCGCGGGCGCCGCTGAAGACCGCCGTGTCGGCGCCTGCACCGCCGTCGATGACGTCGTCACCGCCGCCGCCCGTGATCCGGTTGCGTGCCGAGTTGCCCGTGATCGTGTCGGCCGCGGCCGTGCCGATCGCGTTTTCAATGACCGCGTCGAACGACAGCGTCAGGTTCGCCAGCGCGCCTTCGCCCGACAGGATCTTGCCCACCGAGCTGTAGCCCCCGGCCGTCATGTTGACGGCAACCGCGGTGGTCACCGCGGAGAAGTCCAGCGTGTCGGTGCCACCGTCGTCCACGATGTTGCGCGCCATGAGGCCCGAGGCGTCGGTGAACGAGTAGGTGTTGTTGCCGGCCTCATAAGCCCTGGTGCCGTACAGGTAGCGCAGGGCCAGCATGTCGTAGGGCATGAAGGTGATGTCCTCGATACTCTGCGCCGAGCCGCGGTAGCTCATGATGGAATTGAAGAACGTGTCTTCATTCACGCCAAGGAAATTGCCGGCCGTGGTCGTGCTGGCCTTTTCGCTGCCGTTGTAGTTTCCGGGGTGTTTCAGGCCGATGGCATGGCCGATCTCATGGACCAGCGTGGACCAGTTGTAGCTGCCCTTGGGCAGGGCGCCGTCGTACCCCACGGCGATGAAGGTGTCCGCGTCCAGGTCGGTGCCGTTGCTGTTGGGCAGGTACGCGTAGCCCGCGCCGCTTTGCACGTTGTTGCTGAACCGCAGGATGCCCCCCGTACCCGTGTCCGCGATTTCGGTGAAGGTCAGGTTGGTCTGCTGCTGCAGCAGCGCCAGGATTTCGCGCACGCCGGCCTTCTGGTCGTCGCTGAAGGCTTTCCAGCCCGCCGCATCGCTGCCCGTGTACGTCGAAGGCAGCTGCGAGGGAAAGCTGAAGGTGACGCTGACCGCCGAGCCCACTGCCGTTGTGTTGTTCAGCCGGAAGGTGCCGTCCAGTAACAGCGCGTCTATCCGGCCGTCACCGGCGATCACCTGGGTGATGACCGTCGACGCCGGCGCCGCCGGCAGCAGGGGCTTGACCAGGACGGACAGCTGCGCATCGACGGACTCGCCACCCGCGGCGCGCAAACCGGCGCACAGCGGGCAGGTGCAGACAAATTCCATGATCACCTCATGAGTTGATTGATAAAAGGAAAGGAGGCGGAAGAAAAAGGGGGCGGCCCGCGGGCGCTCAGCCGGCGCTGGGCCGGCGCGGCGCGCCCGACTTGCGGGGCGCCGGAGACTTGGGCCGGGCACGGGAACGCGCGTCCCTTGCCGATTGCGCTTTCAGGGCGCAATCCAGCGCCTGGCGCGCCCAGGGCGCCATGAGCTGGGGCGATTCCATCGCATCCTCGGGCGCGCTGTAGTAGTTGACGCTGCGCTCCACGCCCTTGGCCAGGTAGGTGAAGCGCCGGGAGCCCGCGGCCTCGTAGTGGCTGCGCAGCGCACCATCGGCCTTCAGCCAGAGCTTCGCGCCGTCACCCAGGTCGGCTACCAGGGCGATGTTGAAGCCCCCGGTGCTGATGCCCCAGCCGCCGAACATGCGGCGGTGGACGCAGGTGCCCACGCTGGAGAGCAAGTCGCAGCAGTGTTGGGCAAACTCAGCATCGGCGGCCATGGAACTCCACGATACCAGCGGGCCGTGATAATTCCAACAACCGGAAGTTCCCATGGCACGCCCCAAATCCTCCCAACACGAGCTCAAGCGAGACGAGATCCTGGACGTGGCTGCGCAATGCTTCGCCGACCGCAGCTATCCGGCGGCCAGCATGAACGACATTGCCGCGGCGGGCGGAACTTCGAAGGCCCGCCTCTACCACTACTACGAAAGCAAGGAAGCCATCCTGTTCGATCTGCTGGATCGGTACACCCAGCGGCTGCTGGCCATCATCGGCCAGGTGGAGGCCACGGCGCAGCGCCGCAACCTGGATGACCGCGCCGCACTACACGAATTGATTCGTTGTTTTCTTGAGGAATACGAAAACTCCGCCACGCGCCATGTAGCGCTTTTGAATGACACCAAGTTCCTCGGCGAGGCGCAGCGCGAACTGATCCTGGACCGCCAGCGGGATGTGGTGTCCGCGGTGACGCGTTTCCTGCGCCGCGCCTACCCGGCGCGGCTGACCGCAGCCAACCAGACCGCGCTGGCGATGATGCTGTTCGGCATGATCAACTGGACCTTCACCTGGCTGCGCCCTGGCGGGCCGCTCAGCTACGCCGCCTTCGCCGACGAAGTGATCGCCATGCTCGAGCGCGGGCTGGCGGGATGACAAGGCATGTGGTCGTGATGGGCGTGGCCGGCTGCGGCAAGTCGGTCGTGGGCGAGCAGCTGGCCGGGCGGCTCGGCGTGGGCTGGATCGACGGCGACGGCTTCCACCCGGAAGAAAACGTTCGCAAGATGCGGCGCGGTATCGCCCTGACGGACGAGGACCGCGCCGGCTGGCTGCAGCGCCTGGGCGCTGAGATGGCGGCGCAGCCTGCGGGCGCGGTGCTGGCGTGCTCCGCGCTCAAGCGCGCCTACCGCGATACCTTGCGCGCCGCGGTGCCGGGCTTGCGCTTCGTGCACCTGGCCCTGGGCCTGGACGAGGCGCAGCAGCGGGTGGCGGCGCGCGAGGGCCACTTCTACCCGCCCAGCCTGGTGGCCAGCCAGTTCGTGACGCTGGAAGACCCGGCACCCGAGGCCGGGGTGGTAGTGGTCGATGCGGCCTTGCCGGTGGCCGAAGTGGTGGCGCGCGCCGCGGCGGAACTGCAGGCGACCGGGATTTAACAATCCGTAATTGATTACGTTTAGGTAAAATCGGCCCAGTAGCTGTCCACAGCCCCATTTCCAGGAGATTCCCATGTCCAAAGCATTTGCCAGCCAGGCCGACCTGGCCGACAAGAAGATCACGTTCGAGCAGCTCAGCGCGCATTGCTGGGCCTACACCGCCGAGGGCGACCCCAACTCCGGCGTGATCATCGGTGAGCGGTTCATCATGGTGAGCGACGCCACCGCCACCCCCGCGATGGCGCGCGATCTGATCGCGAGGATCCGCACAGTCAGCGACAAGCCGATCAAGTACGTGCTGCTCACGCACTACCACGCGGTGCGCGTGCTCGGCGCCAGCGCGTATGCGGCCGAAGGCGCCACCGAAATCATCGCGAGCCAGGGCACGCTGGACCTGATCGTCGAGCGCGGCAAGGAAGACATGCAGTCCGAAATGGAGCGCTTCCCGCGCCTGTTCCGCGGCGCCGAAGGCGTGCCGGGGCTGACCTGGCCGACCATGGTGATCGGCGGCGGCAACCCCGTGCAGGGGGAGGTGCCGGGCAAGCTCACCGTGGACCTGGGCGGCGTGAAGGTGCAGATCTGGCACCCGGGCCCCGGCCACACGCGCGGCGACACCATTGCCTGGGTGGAAGAAGAGAAAGTGCTGTTCTCCGGCGACCTGGTGGAATATGAAGCCGGCGTCTACACCGGCGATGCGCACCTGGAAGAATGGCCCGCCACGCTGGAAGCGCTGCGCGCGCTGCGGGCCGAGGCCATCGTGCCGGGCCGCGGTGAAGCCATGAAGGGCGCGGCCGAAGTGAACAAGGCCCTCGACTACACCAAGCGCTGGGTGCAGACGCTGTTTGCCGCAGCCAGGGAAGCCGCCGCCGCCGACATGGACCTGAAGTCCGCCATGGCGCACACCCGCAAAACCATGGACCCGGTGTTCGGCCATGTGTTCATCTACGAGCACTGCCTGCCGTTCGACGTCAGCCGTGCTTTCGACGAAGCCAAGGGCATCAAGAACCCGCGCATCTGGACGGCCGAGCGCGACAAGGAAATGTGGGCCGCGCTGCAGGCCTGAAGCCCGCAGCGCGTCGTAGGCCGCCTCCTACGGCCGCTGAGAGACCCGGACGACACTGCTACCGCCGGGTGCTCTCCTAAGCTGGGCCATACCGCCCCTTTTCGGGGCGTGGCACAGCAGGAGAACCCGATGTCCCCGAAGAATTTCGCCCACCGCGTGCTGCAGCAGCAGCCGCCCCGCCACAGTGACCCGCAACAGCAGCAGGCCGGCTCCAGCGACTTCCAGCCCAAGGGCGGCAAGCCCCAGCAGCAGATGGGCGAGGGCAGCTACGAAGCCACCCGCGACTACCAGAAAAACATCAAGGACTATCTGAAGGACGCCGACGTCGAGGCCGATGCGAAGGCGGCCAAGCCCAAGTCAGCTGAGGAAGCCCGCGACATCGAGCAGGCCGAGGAAGAGGGCAAATCGCACTCCAGGGCCAAGGGCGAATAAACGAGGTTCAGCGTTGCGCGGCCAGTTCGCGCAGGTCGCGCTGGTAGGCGCGCAATCGGCGCACCGCGGTCTCGCGTTGCGCCGGCGTGGTGCTGTTGTGCGTGGCCGAAAAACTGCGGCAACCCTCCTCGATCAGCGCTTCCTGCCACGCGCGATAGGCCGCATCGGGTGACTCCCAGGCCCGCGCCAGCGCCCCGTGCACCAGGGCCCGCGCCTGTTCCAGTGACACCGGCTGCCCCGCCAGCTTGCGCGCCGTGGCCAATGCATCCTGCTGGCGCCGCTGGCGCTCGGCCAGGATCCTGGCCGCATCAAAAGCCGACTGGTCGATCTGCTGGCGCAGGATGGCGCGCTGCGCTTCCTCCAGCCGCCCGTAGATCATTTCGCTGCGCTCCAGCACCTGCTTGAAGCGCTTTTCGGCCTGTTCCGCCGCGGGCAGCGCGACCCAGTCCTTGCGGTATTCGGCGTTGTTCTTGGCGTACTTGCGCTCCAGGTGCTGCAGCTGCGCGGGCGTCAGGTCCAGGGCCAGCGTGGCCAGCGCCGGTTCGGCGCGCAGCGACAGCACGGCCAGCCGGGCGCGGATGTCGCCCACCAGCGAGCACACCTGGGCCGGCGACAGTGCCTCCGGCGCCAGGAGTTCCACCTTGTGCAGCAGCTCGGCGTACTTTTCCAGTTCGTGCTTGCGGTGCCATTGCTGCAGGCGCGCGAGGTCTTCGCGCGCGCGGGGTTCCTGGGGGTCGGTGAGGTCGATGTAGCCGTCCAGCCACCAGTACGTGAACTCCGGCAGGGCGTTGTAGCCCAGCTTGATGGCGCTGCATCCGGCCAGCGACACGGCCAGCCAGAGCAGGCAGATAATCCGGGCAAGAACAGGTAGCGTTGAGGACAAAAGAGGAGTTCCTATGACAGCATTGGACGTGGTCATCATGGCCGCCGGCAAGGGCACCCGCATGAAAAGCCGGCTGCCCAAAGTGTTGCACCGTTTGGCGGGCCGCGCATTGGTACAACACGTGATCGACACGGTAACCCAGCTGGAAGCCCGGCGGGTGGTCGTTGTCACGGGGCACGGGGCCGGCGACGTGGAGGCGGCGCTGGCCGAGGCGGGGGTCGAGTCGGCCACGTTCGTGCGCCAGGAGCCGCAGCTGGGCACCGGCCATGCCGTACAGCAGGCGGTGCCCGTGCTGGGCGATGACGGCGTGGTGCTGGTCCTCAATGGCGACGTGCCCCTCATTCAGGCGGGCACGCTGCAGGCGCTGATCGACCGGTGCGGCGGCAAGCGGCTGGCGCTGCTGAGCGTGGACATGCCAGACCCTACCGGCTACGGCCGCATCGTGCGCAGCGGCGATGCCGTGTGGTCCATCATCGAGCACAAGGACGCCGACGAGCGGCAGCGGGAGATCAACGAGATCTACACCGGCGTGATGGCCGTGCCCGCGCCAATGCTCAAGCGCTGGCTGGCCAAGCTCACCAACAACAATTCCCAGGGCGAGTACTACCTCACCGACATCGTTCGGATGGCGGTGAAGGACGGCGCCGATGTGGTGTCCATGAAGACCCTGGACGGGGTGCAGGTGGACGGCGTCAACAGCCCGCTGCAGCTGGCCGAACTGGAGCGCGCCTTCCAGCGCCGCCAGGCCCACACGCTGATGGACCAGGGCGTGCGCATTTCCGACCCGGCGCGCTTCGACATGCGCGGCAAGCTGGAATGCGGCCAGGACGTGGAGATCGACGTCAACTGCATCTTCGAGGGCAAGGTTGTGCTGGGCAACGGCGTGCGCATCGGCGCGCACTGCATCGTGGCCAATGCGCGCATCGAGGACGGCGCGCGCATCATGCCCTTCACCCACATCGACGGCGAGCGGCTGGGCGTCACCGTCGGCGAGGACGCCGTGGTCGGCCCCTTTGCCCGGCTGCGGCCCGGCGCCAGCCTGGGCGTGGACGTGCACGTGGGCAATTTCGTGGAGGTAAAAAACGCCACCATGGCGCGGGGCTCCAAGGCCAACCACCTGGCCTACCTGGGCGACACCACGGTCGGCGAGCGCGTCAATTACGGCGCCGGCGCCATTACCGCCAATTACGACGGGGCCAGCAAGCACCGCACCGTCATCGGCGACGACGTTCATGTGGGCAGCAACAGCGTGCTGGTGGCGCCTGTGAACATCGGCGCGGGCGGCACCGTGGGCGCGGGCTCTGTCATCACCAAGGACACGCCGGCCGGCGCCCGGTCGGTAAGCCGCGCGCGGCAGGCCAGCATCGGCAACTGGGAGCGCCCCAAAAAAGGCGGCCAGTAGCGGGGCCTATTTGCGCGTGAGCGGCAGCCGGGGCTCGAACTTGGCGCGCTTGACCGAGAAGAAGGCCTTCACGTTGCGCACGTTCGCGTCGGCGTTGAACAGGCGCTGCGCCAGCGCCAGGTAGCCCGGCATGTCGGGCACGTGCAGCACCAGCACGAAGTCCGGGCCCGGCGACACGCGGTAGCACTGCTGCACGGCCTCGTCGGGCGCCACGCGGGCCTCGAACGCTTCCAGCTCCTCATTGCCCTGGCGGTCCAGCGTGACCTCGGCAATGGCAGTCAGGCCATGGCCCACCAGCGGCGCCAGCCGCTGCGCGTCCAGCACCGCGATCTGCCGCTCGATCAACCCCGCCCCGTGCAGCCGTTTGACGCGCCGCAGGCAGGTCGGTGCGGACACATGAACCCGCTTGGCCAAGGCCTGGTTGGTCAGGGACGCGTCGGTTTGCAGCAGCTCCAGTAGCTGGAAATCAACTTCATCAAGCGTCAATTGATTCATATGGAAAGATAAAGTGGAATTAAATTTCTATCTACGGAAGAGTAGAAATTTAAATTCATAACTCGCGGAATATAGAACACAAATTGCAACAATGCCAGCCTAAAGTCGCTCCATCCTCAAGGAGCTCCCATGTGTGGCATCGTCGGCGCCGTCTCCAACCGCAACATCGTTCCCATCCTGGTCCAGGGCCTGCAGCGGCTCGAATACCGGGGCTATGACTCCTGTGGCGTGGCCGTGCACGCCGGCGGCCTCAAGCGCGCCCGCAGCGTCTCGCGGGTGGCTGAACTGCTGGACCAGGTCAGCACAGAAAAAATCGAGGGCACGACCGGCATTGCCCACACCCGCTGGGCCACGCACGGCGCGCCCGCCGTGCACAACGCGCACCCGCACTTCAGCCATGGGCCAGGCAGCGAGGCGGCGGGCAAGGCCGGGCGCATCGCGCTGGTCCACAACGGCATCATCGAAAACTACATCGAGCTGCGCACCGCACTGCAGGCCAGGGGCTATGTGTTCGCCAGCCAGACCGACACCGAAGTCATCGCCCACCTGGTGGACAGCCTTTATGACGGCGACCTGTTCGATGCGATGAAGGCCGCGGTGAAGCAACTGCACGGCGCCTATGCCATCGCCGTGTTCTGCAAGGACGAGCCGCACCGCGTGGTGGGTGCCCGCGCCGGCTCGCCGCTGATCCTGGGCGTGGGCCGCGAGGGCGGGGAAAACTTCCTGGCCAGCGACGCCATGGCGCTGGCCGGCGTGACCGACCAGATCGTGTACCTGGAAGAAGGCGACATGGTCGACGTGCAGCTGGGCCGCTACTGGATCGTCGACAAGGCGCACAAGAGCGTCACGCGGCCCGTCAAGACCGTGCAGGCTCACAGCGGCGCGGCGGAGCTCGGGCCTTACCGCCACTACATGCAGAAGGAAATTTTCGAGCAGCCGCGCGCCATCGCCGACACGTTGGAAGGCGTGCAGGCCATCGTGCCCGAGCTGTTCGACGGCCCCGGCGAAAACGGCGCCAGCGCGTGGCGCGTGTTCAAGGAAATCGACTCGGTGCTGATCCTGGCCTGCGGCACCAGCTACTACAGCGGCTGCACCGCCAAGTACTGGCTGGAAGGCATCGCGAAGATCCCGACGCAAGTGGAGATCGCCAGCGAATACCGCTACCGCGAATCGGTGCCCAACCCGCGCACGCTGGTGGTCACCATCACCCAGTCGGGCGAAACGGCGGACACGCTTGCCGCGCTGCGCCACGCGCAGTCCCTCGGCATGGAGCACACGCTCACGGTGTGCAACGTCTCCACTTCGGCCATGGTGCGCGAATGCAAGCTGGCCTACATCACCCGTGCCGGCGTGGAAATCGGCGTCGCATCGACCAAGGCTTTCACCACCCAGCTGGCCGGCCTGTTCCTGTTGACGCTGACACTGGCGCAGGCCAGGGGCCGCCTTTCGCAAGACGAGGAGGCGCGCCACCTGAAGGCCATGCGCCACCTGCCCGCGCAGCTGTCCGCCGTGCTGGCGCTGGAACCGCAAATCATCAGCTGGTCGGAAGACTTCGCGGGCAAGGAGAACGCGCTTTTTCTCGGGCGCGGCCTGCACTACCCCATCGCGCTGGAAGGCGCGCTCAAGCTCAAGGAGATCACCTACATCCACGCCGAAGCCTATGCGGCCGGCGAGCTCAAGCACGGCCCGCTGGCGCTGGTGACCAGCGAGATGCCGGTGGTGACCGTCGCGCCCAACGACGCGCTGCTGGAAAAACTCAAGAGCAACATGCAGGAAGTGCGCGCGCGCGGCGGCGTGCTCTATGTGCTGGCCGATGCCGACACGCGCATCGAAAGCGAAGAGGGCATCCATGTGATCCGCATGCCCGAGCACTACGGGCCATTAAGCCCGCTGCTGCATGTCGTGCCCTTGCAACTATTGGCTTATCACACGGCCTGCGCACGCGGAACTGACGTGGACAAGCCCCGCAACCTGGCCAAAAGCGTCACCGTGGAATAGCGGTTCTCCCTCATGCGGCGCAGCTCAGGTCAGGTTACAGTCAGACCTGTTGCAAATTGTTTCTGAGGTGCGTCGTTGGGGCGTTTTATCTACGGGGTGCTGCTGGCCGCCACCCTTTGGCTTCCTTCCTTCTCCTGGGCACAGTCCGCCTGCACGGCGATGTGGGCCACGGTGGACAACGACGGTGGGGGCGCGGGCACCACGCAGTCGCTGCGCTACTACAACTTCAGCACCAACCAGTGGACGCGCATTGGCACGGCCAACCTCACCGGCAACCCCAACGCGCTGGCCGGTGACCCCACCAGCGGCCTGCTGTACTACCTCAACCGCACCACGGGGCAACTGCGCTCATACAACCTGAACACCAATGCCGACGCGCTGGTGGGCACCGTGTCGGCGCCGCCGGCCCCGGCCACCGCGGCCAACATCATCGGCAGCACCATCGACAGCTCGGGCCGCCTGTTCCTGTATGCCACCAACGGCGGCAGCCCGGCGTTCGCCGTGGTGGCACAGGTTTCCAAAGCCACGGCGGCCACCGTCACCTCCTGGGTGCAGGTGCGCACCACCGCCGGGGCCACGCCAACCATCGCCGGCAGCGGCGACCTGAACACCGACCAGGCCAACATCAGCTACATCGTCTCCAACACCAACCCGCCCACCTACCACGTGCTGGACCTGAACCCGGCCAGCGCCTCCTTCGGCCGCACCAACAGCCCGGCGCTGACTATCACGGGTGCGGGCGGCGGCCTGAACAACGCGGGCGTGGCGGTGGACCCGCTCACGGGCCAGGCTTACTTCGGCAATGGCAACGCCAACTCGGTCACCTATTCGCTGGACGTGGCCACCGGCGCCGCCACGCTGATCAACAACACCACCAGCTACTGGGTCACGGACATGGGCAACTGCGTCTCGCCCCCGGCGGCGCCCACCATCACCAAGAGCTTCACGCCGGTCTATCGTTCCGGCTCGCCGGGCACCGCCACGCTGACGCTGATTTTCGGCAACAGCAACAGCGTGCCCTTCTGGCTGACGACCGATTTCCGCGACGTGCTGCCCGCCGGCATGCGTATTTCAACCACGCCCGCGCTCACCAGCACCTGTTCCTCGCCGTCCGGCACGCCCACTACCGCCGCCGGCAGCAATTCGGTCACCTTCGTGGCCGGCGGCCGCATCCCGGCGGGCGGCTGCCAGGTGACCGTGCGGGTGTCGGCCACGGCCTCGGTCAGCCCGTACACCAACACCATTGCGGCCGGCTCGCTGACCACCACCGCGGGCAGCAACGCCGCCGCGGC
Source organism: Burkholderiales bacterium (assembly GCA_016191525.1). Classification (GTDB taxonomy): domain Bacteria; phylum Pseudomonadota; class Gammaproteobacteria; order Burkholderiales; family Burkholderiaceae_C; genus Ramlibacter. Next base: position 163,777 of record JACPOK010000019.1, read on the forward strand.
CAGCGACACCTTCCAGGTCGGCGTGGATTTCGAGGTCGCCAAGTTCCAGCGCCAGGACGCCACCGATCCCCTGCAGACCGGCACCCTCATCGTGGGCGCGGGGCTCACCATGCAGTACGTGCTCACAATTTCAAATTCGACCGACGGCGGCACCGGCACCGCCACCTTCACCGACACGCTGCCGACGCTGATCACGCCGGTGCTGTCCGTCACGCCCGTCATGGCCGGCGGCGGCACCTGCAACACCACCAGCGCCATCACGGGCGGGCGAACGCGAATATCGGGCACGGTGACCAGCGCGCCGCCGGGATCTACCTGCACCGTAACCATCGTCGCGCGCGCCAGCACCACGGCGGGCACTTTCCAGAACACCGTCACCATCGCCGGCGCCACCGGCACCACCGACCCCGATGCGGTGGGCAACACGGCCACCGTCACCACGGTGATCCATCCCGCGGCTCTGCTCACCATTTCCAAGACCAACGCCGCCGCTGGGGTGGCGGCGGGGCAGACCACCACCTACACCATCACCGTGGCCAACCTGGGCCCTGCTGACGCGCCCGGCACCCTGGTCACGGACAGCCCGGGGCCGGGGCTGAGCTGCATTTCCATGTCGTGTTCGACCAACGGCTCGGCCAGTTGCCCGCCCGCGCTGGACTTGCCCACCTTCCAGAGCACGGGGTTGACGATCACGCCGACGTTCGCCGCCAACTCCTCTGTTACTTTCCACCTCACCTGCGAGGTCACGGCGACAGGCCAGTAGGGGCGCGGCCGCAGGCATTGACAAGCGGCGGAGCTTTTGAAATATTCATGCCTCCATGCCAAACCCAGCGCACTCCTCGCCGCCGCCCGCAGGCCGGGCGGAGGCAGCGCGCTACGCGCTGCTGCGCAGGCTGGCACCGTCAATGCGCCACCACCTGGTGGTGAACCTGCAGCCCATCGGCATGATTTACGAGGTGATGGACCGGCGGCTGCGCGCCCCCTCGCCGGATCTCGCCAACGTGCACGACAGCGCGCAGAAGATCAATGGCTTCGCCCGCGCGGCGCTCAATTCCTGCCTGGATGTGGTGACCTGGCTGGCCCCCGAGGAAAACGCCGGCACCGCCGTGGCGGACGGCGTGCGCGAGTGCGTGGGCCTGCTGGCGACCAGCCTCAGCTTTCGCGGCTATGCGGTCCGCAACGAAGTGGCGCAGCTGCCCGGCACCGTCAGCCGCAGCGCGATGCGCAACGTGCTTACGGCCGCATTGATCTATTCCACCGACCAGTCGCCCGCGCCGGCCGAACTCGTGCTCAGCGCCACGCAGGAGCCGGGCGGCTTGCGGCTGGTGCTGGAGCTGCGGTCCACGCAGGGCGCGCAAGGCTTCGCCAGCGAAGCCGGCTACCGCCACCTCGAATGGCCGGACCTGCAGGCCCTGGCCGCCGCCGAGTCCGTGGAGCTCTCGCAAGCGCACGGCGCGCTGGTGATGCTCTTCCCCTGGCTTGGAGAAGTAGCGGCCCTTCAGCCCGGCGCTGCCATCAGGGCGGGTATCTCCAGCGGCAGCTCGCGCGCCAGGTAGCCCAGCGGCCCCAGCCGCGCGGCCAGCCGCCCACCGGCCAGCGCATGCAGCACCACGCCCCAGGCGCAGGCCTGTTCCGGCGCGGCGCCCCGCGCCGCCAGCCCGCCCACCACGCCCGCCAGCACGTCGCCCGAGCCTGAAGTGGCCAGGCCCGCGTTGCCGCCCTCGTGCCGCCAGCAGCGCCCGTCGGGCGCTGCGATGAAAGTGATGGCCCCTTTGAGGGCAACCACCGCATTGAAGCGGCGCGCTGCCTGCAGCGCCGTGCCCTGCGGATCACGCTGGACATCTTCTTTAGCCAAGCCCGTCAGTTGAGCCATTTCGCCCGCATGCGGCGTCAACACCACCGGTTGGCTGAAAGGCTGCCGCCCCGCGCCTTCCAGCGCCAGTGCATCCAGCACCACCGGGCAGTGCGCCAGCAGGGGCAGCAGGGCCTGCACGAACTCACGCGTCGCCGCCTCGTCCACCAGGCCGGGGCCGATGACCGCCGCGGCGGTTTCGGCAGCGCAATCCCTCAGCGCAGAAACCCCGGATGCATCCAGGCCGCCAGCGGCGTTCTCGGGCAAGCCGATCACGCGCGCTTCCGGCATTGCGATGCCCAATTGAACTGCAACCGAAGCCGGCGCCGCAATGACCAGCTTGCCCGCGCCGGCGCGCAGCGCGGCGGTGCCGCACAGAAGCGCCGCGCCGGGAATCTCCCGGCTGCCGGCCACCACCAACACGCGCCCACGCGACTCCTTGTCGGCGCTCTGGGCCAGCGCCGGCAGCGCCCAGTCGCGCAAGGTCTGCGCGTCAAGTTGCTGCACCGTCATGGCTTGGGCGCGGCCGGCACGTCCGGCGCCGCCGTCACCGGCGCACCCGCCTCCTGTAGCGGCGCGACAAAATTCACCAGCACCGGGTGCATGCCGGCGGCGCCGGGCTTGTATTCGTAGGAGGTCACGCCGCAATTGGGCACGTCGCCCATCCTGTCGATCTGCAGGATCTCGCTTTCATCCATGCACTCCAGCAGGTAGCGCATGCAGTTGACGATGACCTGGTGCGCCACCACCAGCACGCGCTGCGAGCCGTGCTCGCGCGTGGCCATTTCCAGCAGGCTGCGCAGCCGCAGGATCACGTCGCACCAGCTCTCGCCACCCGGCGGGCGGAAATAGAACTTGCCCACGTGCGCGCGCTGTTCGCCCAGCTCCGGGAATTTCTGCCGTATGCCGAAGTGCGTCAGGCGGTCCAGCACGCCGAATTCCTTTTCGCGCAGGCGCTCGTCCACCCGCACGCGCACCTCGCCCGGCGGGTGGCCCGCCGCCTCCAGCAGCAGGCGCGTGGTCTCGCGCGCGCGGATGTACGGGGAGCAAAGCACCACCTCGGGTGAGCTGTCCGCAGGCAGCGCGCCGAACCAGCGCCCCAGCGCCCGCGCCTGCTCACAGCCCAGGTCAGACAGGGGCACGTCGATGTCGCGCTCGGCGATGTCGATCACGTGCAGGCCGGCTGCCTCTGCCGCGTCGCGCGCCACGTTGCCCGCGCTTTGCCCGTGGCGGACGATCCATAACGTGTGCGGCCAGCCGGTCTGCATCCGCTTCAGCCGCGCTGGAAGCCCAGCGCCTTCATGGCGGCGGCCAGGGTCGTGCGGCTGGATTCGTAGTCGGCCCAGGGTGTGTTGCCCACGTCCAGCCGCGTGTGCACCGTGCCCACGCTCCAGTGCGCGCCGCCCTTCAGGCCAGGCAATTCGTCCCAGGTCACGGGTACGGAAATGCCCAGGCCGGGGCGCGAGCGCGCCGACCAGGCACACGCCGTGGTGGCGCCAAAGCCGTTGCGCAGGTAGTCGATGAAGATCTTGCCCACGCGGTTCTTCGGCCCGCTCTTCGAAACAAAGCGGTCGGGGATGGTGCGGGCCAGATGCTGCACGATGGCCTGCGAAAAATCCTTCACGGTGTCCCAGTCCAGCTGCTTTTTCAGCGGTACCACCACGTGCAGGCCCTTGCCGCCGCTGGTCTTCAGGAACGAGGGCAGGCCCAGCTCGGTAAGGAAGGCGTGCACCAGCTGTGTGGCCTCCTGCACCTGCTGCCAGCCCACGCCCTCGCCGGGGTCCAGGTCGAAGGTCATGCGGTCGGGTTTGTCTATCGCAGTCTTCACCGCGTTCCAGGTGTGGAACTCCACCACGTTCATCTGCGCGGCCGACAGCAGGCCTTCGGGCGTGGCCACCTCAAGGTAGGCCGGATGGTCCGGGTCCAGCGCCGTGTCCAGCGGGCGCATGCCCTCCATCTGGTAGCGCTCCAGGTGCTTCTGGAAGAACAGCTGGCCGCTGATGCCCTGCGGCGCGCGCACCAGCGACACCGGCCGCGCCTTCAGGTGTTCCATCATCAGCGGCCCGACCAGCGCGTAGTAGCGCACCAGGCCGATCTTGGTGGTGCCGCTCTCCGTGTCGATCACGCGGTCGGGGTTGCTCACGCGCAGCGTGGCGGGCAGCTCGGTGGTGCCGGTTTCTGACTTGGCCTTGCCGCCTTTGGCCTTCTTGTCCACGGGGGCGGAATGTTTGGCCTCTTCGCGTGTGATGCCCTTCGGCTTCTTGTCGGTGCGCAGGCCGTGGAATACGGAGTGGCGGATGCGGCCGGTGCGCGTCCATTCGCCGAACGCCACTTCGGCAATCAGCTCGGGCTTGACCCAGTGCGCGCCGCGCGGCAACTCGGGGTCAGGCGCGAAGGCGGGCTTGTCCGCCGGCAGGTCGTCCAGCTGGCTGCGCAGGTCGGCCAGCGTGCGCTCGTTGAAGCCCGTGCCCACGTTGCCGGCGTAGCGCAGCTTGCCTTCCTTGTCGTGCACGCCCAGCAGCAGCGAGCCGATGCCGGTGCGCGAGCCCTTGGGGTCGGTGTAGCCGCCGATGACGAATTCCTGCCGCTGCCCGCACTTGAGTTTGATCCAGTCGGAAGAGCGGCGGTTCACATAGGCCGAGTCGCGCCGCTTGGCCACCACGCCTTCCAGCCCCAGCCTGCAGGCGGAAGCCACGATGTCCTGCGGCGGCGCGTCGAACACCGCGCTGAAGCGCACCTTGGGCGCGGGCTTGCGCTCGACGATGCGCTGCAGCACCGCGCGCCGCTGCTCCAGCGGCACCTCGCGCAGGTCATGCCCCGCGCAGAACGGCACGTCGAACAGGTAATAGACGATGTCGGCCGTGCGCGCGCTGTCGAACGCGCCCTGCAGCGCCTGGAAATCCGCCGGCGAGCGCTCGCCGGGCATGATGATCTCGCCGTCGTACCAGCCGTCGGGCAGGTCCATGGCCTTGAGTTGTTTTTCCAGCTCGGGCAGCTTGTGCGTCCAGTCGTTGCCGTTGCGGGTGAACAGCTTGACGCGGCCACGCTCGGCCCGCGCCAGCATGCGGTAGCCGTCGAACTTGATTTCGTAGATCCACTGCGTGGGGTCGCCGGGCGGCGCATCCACCAGCGTGGCCAATTGCGGCTGCAGCGTGTCGGGCAGCGCAGCCTTGCGCGAGCCCGCGGGCGGGCCGTCGGCCGCGGGCGCCGGGGCTGGCGTGTGAGAAGCAGGCGCCGCCTTGGCCCCGGGTTTGTCGGCAAGCGCTTTCACGCTGTCGGGCATTTCGTCCAGCACGCTGTATTCAGATGCGGGCCGCACAAAGTCATCGCGTTCCTTGATCAAGAGCCAGGGCGGCTGCTTCTCGCCACGGCCCTTCATGCGAACCAGCGTCCAGCGCCCGTGCATCTTGTGGCCGCGCATCTCGAACTTCAGCTTGCCTTCGCGATAGCCCTTGCGCGGGTCTTCCAGCGGCACCCAGGTCCCCTTGTCCCAGATGATGACCTTGCCCGCGCCGTACTGTTTGGGCGGAATGGTGCCCTCGAACCGGTTGTAGGCGATGGGGTGGTCTTCCACCTGCACCGCCATGCGCTTGTCATTGGTGTCGTAACTCGGCCCCTTGGGAACGGCCCAGCTCTTCATGGTGCCGTCCAGCTCCAGCCGCAGGTCGTAGTGCAGGCGCGAGGCCCAGTGCTTCTGGATGACGAACACGCGCTCCTTCTCATTGGCCACGCCGCCCTCGGCCGGCTCGGGCGTGACGCCGAAGTTGCGCTTGTCGCGGTACGCCTTCAGGGCGCTTGAAGATCTGTCGTCCATGGCGTTACGCCTTCTTTTTGGAGAGAAACGCCACCAGCCGCCTTTCGGCCGCGCTCAGGCCGCGCGCGGAGCGCCCAACGGGCACGTGGTCGTCAAAGCAGGCTTCGCCCTTTTGGCCGGCCAGCGTGATGCCCAGCTCCAGCACCGAAGGATGGATGTAGGCCTTGCGGCAAACGGCCGGCGTGTTGCCCAGGCTGCCCGACACCACGGCCAGCAGCTGCTTGAGCGTGAAGGCCTCGCCCTTGCCGCAGAACTTGCGGATCGTGTCCAGCGCCAGCACGGTGCCGTGCCAGGTGCGGAAGTCCTTGGCGGTGAAGCGCTCGCCGCACAGCGTGTTCAGGTAATCGTTGACGTCCTGCGAATCGACCGCGTGGCGCGCACCGTCCGCGTCGCGGTACTGGAACAGCTCTTGCCCCGGCAGGTGCAGGCAGCGCCGCACCACGCGCAGCACGCGCGGATCTTTTACTTCCACCTCATGCTGCACGCCGCTCTTGCCGCGGAACGCCAGCCGCAGGCAGGCGCCGACGATGCGCACGTGGCGGTTGCGCAATGTGGTCAGGCCGTAGGAGCCGTTTTCTTTCGCATACTGATCGTTGCCCACACGGATGAGCGTGGTGTCCAGCAAATGGGCCACGGTGGAAAGAACCAGCTCGCGGTTGTGGCCGTGCTGCGCCATCTGCTCGCGGATCTGCCGGCGCATGCGCGGCAGGGCGGCGGCAAAGGCCAGCAGCCGGTCGAACTTGCCCGTGTCGCGCTCTTGCCGCCAGGTCTCGTGGTAGCGGTACTGCTTGCGCCCGCGCGCATCGCGGCCGGTGGCCTGCAGGTGGCCGCGCTCGCGCTTGCAGATCCATACCGATGTATAGGCCGGCGGTATCGCCAGCTTGCGTATGCGCGCCAGCTGCGCCGGGTCGCGCAGCCAGCGGCCCTCGTCGTCGCGGTAGCCGAAGCCCTTGCCCTTGCGCACGCGCGTGAAGCCGGGCTCGGCGTCGCTGGAATAGACAAGGCCGGCGGGCACCATGCCGCCGGCCTCGGCCCGTGCCGCTTCAGTGGCGTTGCCGGGCGCCAGCAGCATGGTGGTTCAGGCCTTACGAAGCGGCTTTGAACTGGTCGCGCAACGACTTGATCTCGTCGTGGTTGCGCTGCGCACCCTGCGCCTGGCGTTCCACGATCAGCTTCACGTTGGCGGGCAGGGGCTGCTTCAGTGCCTTGCGGTAGCGCGCCACGGCGTTGTCTTCGCCGCGCTCGGCTTCGTTCAGCACGGCCTTGTCGTCATAGGTGCTGAGCGTGGCCTTCACCGCCACCCAGCCGCGGTGCAGCGCACCGGCGGCACTGCCGCCGTCGTCGGGCTTGCCGCCCAGGCTGCGGATCTGCGTGTACAGCTCTTGCGCGGCGCCGCGGCAATCGTCCGCCCGGCGCAGGAAGGTGGCCTTCAAGTCGGCGCTCTTGGCCTGTTCGGCGCAGGCGCGGAAGCCATACTCGCCGTCCTTGGCGCATTCGGCCAAATCCTCCAGCGCATCGATCACATCGTCGTTGTCGCCGGAAGTGTTGCCGGCGCTTTGCGCCTTGCCCACGGCAGCGGCGGCGCCGCCCGAGCGGAGGCTGTCCACGCGGTCCCAGGCGGCGCGGCTGGCCGGCTGCGCTTCAGGCCAGCTCAGCGGCGAGCCGGCGCGGGCGGTTTCCCATTCGGAAGCCAGCTTGGGCTCGGCGGTGGACCAGTCTTCGTTGTAGCGGGTGCGGCCCGTCAGGCCCAGGCGGTAGGCGGGGGAGTAGTCGTCAAACGTGCGGTCCTTCTGGTAGTAGGGCTCGTTGACATAGTTTTCGCGCCAGTAGGCTTCCTCGGCCGTGGGGTTCACGGCTTCGCCGGCGGCCTTGCCTGCCAGCCCGCCGACCACGGCGCCCACCACGCCGCCAACCGCGGTGCCGATGGGCCCGCCGATGGAGCCCACGGTGGCGCCGGCCACGGCACCGCCGGTGGCGCCGATGCCGGTGCCCACCGGGTGCGCGCCCGGTTCGTCGGTGATGGGGTCGCGGTTCATGTCTCGTTCTTCTGCAGCCATATTGATGCTCCTTGTGTAGGGGGTGGAAATGTTTCAGCCAATATCTTTGGGCCGCTACGCGGGCTTTGCCGTCAGTCAAGCCGCGAAGTGCCTGTAGGAGCGCTCCCACCGCCAGCGCACCGTTGTGGCCGTTCGTCCCCACAGGGGAAAGCCGTCTTGTCCTACACCCCTTGAACCATTCGGGGCGCACTGTGGTCCAACGTTGCCATCCACAAGAAAAGAGACATGAAACAAGCCCTGCGCAAGACCCCGTCGCACCTGCACCTTGCCTACAAGTACGGTGAAGGCGGCGACAGCCTGGTCGGGCGCAACTTCATGCTCCATTCGCACGACAGGCAGCTCACGCTGGCCATCGACCTCACGCCCAACTTCCACACGCGCAACAAGAACGCATCCAACTACCTGGACGCAATCAACCTTTCGCAGAACCACCACAAGCTGAAGTTCCTGCAGTGCAGCGACAACCTGCTTCGCTCGCGCCTGATCCGCGCCTGGGAGCTGGTGGAGCACCCGGAGCTGCGCATGTGCCTGGACCTGGGGCCGCGCGGGCATTTTCTGTACGCGGTGCTGCCGCATTCGCTCTTCATGGGCGGCATACAGCTGGACGTGCAGGAGGTGCTGGACGAAGAGGCCATTGCCGCCACGCCGTTCACGGCGCACCACCACGCCTCAAGGAACCACCAATGACAAACCACCTTGCTCCCTTCGCCCGGCTCTCGCGGCGCGTGCTGCGCACGCTGGCCGCCGGCGTGCTGGGCCTGGCCGCGCTGCAGGCCTGGGCCGACGACGCCGCCGGCCTGCAGGCCAAGTACACCGAGCTGCGCGAACCGCTGGCCAAAAACAGCTACCAGCGCGCCCTGTACATCGATTCGGCCGAGGCCGGCGACAACCTGAAGGGCGACGTGTATGCCGTGCTGGACCACCCGTTCAGCAAGGTGGGCGGCGCGCTGAAAGACCCGGCCGACTGGTGCCAGATCATGATCCTGCCGTTCAACACCAAGTACTGCCACGCGGTGGAAGGCGGCACGCTGCTGGTGCGCATAGGCCGCAAGTTCGACCAGCCGGTGGAAGACGCGTACAAGCTGCAATTCGCGCTGCGCAACGTGGCCTCCACGCCCGACTTTTTTGAAAGCCGCCTGAACGCGGCCAGCGGCCCGCTGGGCACGCGCGACTACCGCATCGTGGTCTCGGCCGTGCCGCTGGACGGCGGCAAGACCTTCATGCACCTGAGCTATTCGTACGGCTACGGCACGGCCGGGCGCATCGCCATGCGCGGCTACCTGGCCACCGTGGGCGCCGACAAGGTCGGCTTCAGCATGGCCGGCACCGATGCCAATGGCCGGCCGCAGTACATAGGCGGCGTGCGCGGCGCCGTCGAGCGCAACGCCATGCGCTACTACCTGGCCATCGACGCTTACCTGGACGCGCCGCAGCCGCAACAGGCCGAGCGCCGCATCCAGAACTGGTTCAACGCCACCGAGCGCTACCCGCGCCAGCTGCGTGAGATGGACAAGCCCACCTACGTGGCCATGAAGCGCACCGAGGTAGAGCGCCAGCAGACCATGATTCAATAGCGCTTGCTATTGTTTTGGTAGCTGCCTACGCAGGGCTGGTGCGCTCTGCAGGCCTTTTTCCCTCTGGAAAACTGCTCAGGAACCGCCCAGGCGCAGCGTCATGAATACGCTGTTGGGGTCGTTGGTGTAATCACCGAACGGCCCGCAGCGCTCGAACCCCGCGCTCTCGTACAACGTCCACGCCGGCTTGAATGGCGCCTGCGATCCCGTCTCCAGGCTCAGCCGCTCATACGAGCGTGAGCGTGCCTCGGCAATGATGTGGTTCAGCAGCGCGCGGCCCGCGCCCGTGCGGCGCAGCGCCGCGGGCGTGCGCATCGACTTTACCTCGCCATGCGTGCCGTCCAGCTCTTTCAGCGCGCCGCAGCCCAGCAGCACGGCGCCGTCCCACGCCGACCAGAAGGTGATGCTGGGGTGGCGCAGCTTGGTGAGGTCGAGCGCGTGCACGCTCTCGGGCGGCGACAGCTCATACATATTCTGCAGGTGCTCGTTGAGCAGTGCGTGGATTTCGGGGCGGGTGAGGTCGTCGGTTTCGATGTTCATGAGCGCAGGTAGAACGAAACAAGGCGGATGGAGCAGACGATCAGCGGGCCCAGCGTCAACGTCATGCCGATGACCCTGAAAGCGTATTTTTCCTTCAGCCGGCTCACGCCCAGCGCGTGCGACACGCGGCCCGCCAGCATGCAGATGCCCAGGCCGTGCAGAAACAGCGGCGAGGCGCCGGCCTGTGCCACCAGCGCCATCAGGATCAGGCTGATCGGCACGTACTCGGCAAAGTTCGAATGCGCGCGCATCGCGCGCAGCATGGCCTCGTTGCCCGCATCCCCGATCGCGATGCGCAGCCTGCGGCGCATCCGCAGGGTGCGGACGCTCAGGGCCACGAACAGCAGGGCGAGCAGGGCGGCGTAGAGGGAGACGATGGGCATGGAAGGTATTTCAATACAGCGTGGCGCGCTGCCGCGCAGGCAATTCCCGGTCGTACGCCGCGCCATCCATGCCGGCCAGCGCGGCCAGCATGGCGCCCGCGGTAGGCACGGCGGCCCGCACCGCCGGGTCAGGCGCGCTCCACAGCCGGGAACGCTGCATGGCCCGCGCGCACTGGAAGTACGCGGTGTCCACCGCGATCTCGATCACGCATTGGGGCGGCACGCCATCCATGGCCAGCCGCGCCAGCAAGGCCGGCTCGACAGTGATGCGCGCGCGGCCATTGACCCGCAGCGTTTCGCCGATGCCCGGAATCAGGAACAGCAGAGCAACGCGCGGATCCACCAGGATGTTGCGTAAGGAGTCAATGCGGTTGTTGCCGCGCCGCTCCGGCAGCAGCAGCGTGTGCTCGTCCTGGATGGTCACCAGCCCCGCCGGGTCGCCGCGCGGCGATGCATCGAGACCATCCGGCCCTGCGGTGGCCAGCATGGCGAACGGCGAGGCAGCTATCCACTGCTGGTAGACCGGGTGCAGGTAGGCCACTTCCTTGCGGGCGGAGGCTTCACCCACGGCGCCGAAGAGGGATTCGAGGGCGGGGAGGGTGGCGATTGTGTGGGCAAGGTCAGACATGGATCACCGGTGTTATTCGACAAGAATTTTCCAGGAGGATGGCAGAGTAATCCAGGGCGCCCTCTGGCCATCATTCGCCGAGCACGCCGGCTCCGGAAGCTCGCCCGCGGCGAAGCAACCCCCGGCTACTCCGACGAGCGCGGGCAGCGTGGAGATGTACCAGAACAATGTGGTTCCGCAACTGGAACAGAAGTGCCGCTTCTGGCTGCTACCTTCGCCCGGCCGGTCAAGGGCGTAGACCGTCATAGACCCTTGCTGCGCCGTAACGCTGTCCCTGGCGAAGTAGGACGAGATTCCGAATGCGCTGCCGGTTCGGCGTTTGCAGTTTCCGCAATGGCATACGCCGTTCATCTCCGGCTCGCCGGCGACGGTGATGGAAGCCTGGCCACAGGCACAGGTCGCCGTTCGGGACATGGACATTGAAAGTGTCAGGCCACGCGTTCGAGCGCAGTCACAGGGTAAATCTGTACCGAGCCCGGGTGAGCTTCAGATTCGACGGCATAGCCCTCGGGGGTCAGTTTGGTGCAGTACCAGCCGACCACCAGCCCCTGCCAGGCGGCGCCAGACTTCTTGCGCACACGGTCTCCCAGGCCAAACGTGGCGCGCACTGGCAGTGCGAACTGGCCCGCAAGTGGAGTTCCGGCGTCGTTGCTGCTTTGATCCATACCTAACCCTTCTTGTGAACGTATTTTGAGATGCTGCAAGGCTCAGGCGGTATTTTCTGCGAACGCGCCAAGCTGGCCGTATGGACCGGCAACGACGATGACGTAGCCGTTGGGCTCGCGCAGCCAGAACTCCAGGTGATTTGCCAGCGGGTTGATCTTGATTGGTTCGAGAATCTCCGCCTTCGCCTGAACCGCACGCTCGTAGTCCTGCTCGACTGCTTCAGACATGAACCAAAGCACAACGCCATTTCCATAGGGCTTTGTCTCCGGATTTCCAAGATGGGGATGTTCATGCGCATCCCAGAGGTGCAACTGCAGAACCAGCGCCCCACCCGACATGAGCTGCTCGTACTCGGGGCCGCCATGGTCACTCTCGAACCCGAGTACGCGCTGAAACCAGGCGCTGGTCTGCTGGACGTCGGCGACGCAGATAAGTGGTTGGGCAAGCATGGCGTTGATTCCGAACTGTGTGCGACTGCCGCAGGACGTTGCTAAAACGGGGAAGCTGTTGAAAGCCAATCACCCACCACCTGGTTAAAGCGCTCAGGCTGCTCCAGCATCACCCAGTGGCCGGTGTCGAACGGCACGACCTGGTTGCCTTCGCGCTTCTGCAAAGCGTCGGCCCATGCGCTGGAGTGAAACGTGAGCGGCTTGCGGCGGCCGTAGACGAACAGCATGGGACAGGCCGGGTCGAAGCGCAGGGCCTTGTGCCGGTAAGACTCGGCGCCGCCGAAAATCACCAGGTAATACGGGTAGTCCATGCACGAGTTCATGGGCGCCGGGTCAGAAGGGCAGCGCGCCTGGCGCGCCATAAAGCGCGTCATCCAGTCGCCGGCGCGGCCGCCCACCATCCAGGCCAGCGCCAGCCAGAACTGGTAGCTGAAGGCCATCGCCATTTCGCGCCGCGCCAGCGATTGCCGCCACGACACGGGGTCGCCGATGTCGACGCCGACGATTCTTGACACCAGCTGCGGGTGGCGCACATAGAACTGGTAGCCGAACACGCAGCCCCAGTCGTGCAGCATCAGGATGGCCTTGCCGCCCGGGCAGACCTGCTCGACCACCTGCTTCAAAAAGCCGATGACTTCATCCAGCGAATGCGCCCGCCGCGCCTTTGCCGCGTCGAAGCCGGGCAGCGTGAACCGTACGCAGCGGTAGCGGCCCTTGAGGGCAGCCACCTGCGCGTCCCACAGCCGGTATGTGTCGGGCCAGCCATGGACCATGACGATGGTTTCGTCGCCATCGCCGTCAATGTGGATGTCGATATCTGCCAGGGAGATCACTTGGGTCATGGGCGAAGAAAGGGAATAAGCATGGGAACTCGCTGCTGGTAGGTGTCATAGGCCGCGCCCAGTTCATGGCGCAGGAAACGTTCTTCCATGCGGGCCTTGACCGCGCAGAAGGCGGTGACCAGCACCGCGGCAACAAAGGCAAGGGGGCTGGCGCGCACGCCGGCAAAGGCAAACACCGCGACGATGGCGCCGGTGTAGATGGGGTGCCGCACAAAGCCATACGGGCCCGTGTCGACGACGCGGTGCGCCTCCTTGCGGGCGACGCCCGCCGACCACAAGGCGCCCAGGTGAAGGCGCGCCCACCAGCACCACGCAAACCCGGCCGCGCAAACGGCAACCAGCGCCCAGCTTGCAGGAATGTTCTCTTCCCACAGCCGCGCCCGCAGCGCGGGGAACAAGAGCCTGGCACCCACCAGCAACAGGGCCGCGGCAAGCGCGGCCCCATAAAGCGGCAGCTGCTCGCGGGGAGGCGACGTGGCCACCGTCTGCCCCGCCCAAAGCGCGGCGCCGACCCAGCTCAGGGCAAAGGCAGCCAGCAAGACGAGGAGAGCCGATGAAGGTGACACGGTGGAGCGAATTGGGCCACAAACACGGCGGATGTCAATTTCGGGGTAGCGCTACAAAATCAATAGCGGCCCCCGCACAGCCCATGCGCGCTGCAGCCGTTTTACCCTCTGAGCGTGTTGGGCCCGATGTCCTGCCCGATCATGATGCGGTGGCCGTCCACGGTGCGCAGCCCGAACTCGCGCATGCCCCAGGGCTCGCTGGCGATGGGCTTGGTGATTTCGGTGCCGGTGGAAGTGATGTGGGCGAAGAAGTTGTCGACGTCATCGACGACGAGGTAAGCGAAGTAGGAGTGGTCGCCCAGCTGCGCGGGCGGCAACGCGTCAGGGCATTCGCCGGCCATGATCCTGCAGCTGTCCCGCTCCATGATCCGCCAGCCCGGGTCGCCGACTTCGTGAATGGTGAAGCCGAGGACGTCGCGGTAGAAGGCGGTGGAGGTGGCCAGGTTGGGGACGGCCAGGACGAACATGGTGCCGAGAATCATGGTGTCTCCAGACGGTTCGGCGATTCAGGCGCAGCGTAGACATCCCTGAAGCGCAGCATGTCCATCAGCCTCTCCTCCTGACGTCCCGGGAATCCGCAGCGTTCAGCAAAACCCTCCGTGTCCTTGAAGGTGCCGAACAGCCGGTCCCACCAGGTGATGTCGCCGAAGTTGTATTTGTGCACGTCCAGTTGATGGTGAATGGAATGGTGCTCGGGCCGCTGGATAAACCAGCCAACCCATCGGGGCGTCTTGATGTTCGACTGGTAGAAGTATTCGCCGACCGCGCCAAAGAAAGATGTCCATGCGCCGGCCAGCGCGGTGCCGCCGAACACGCAGTAAATGAACAGGCCCGTGATGAGAGAGTCGGCCGCGATCTCGATGGGGTGCTTGTAGAACGAGGTGAGCACTTCTATGCGGCTTGGGCTGTGGTGGATCTGGTGCAGCACCAGCCAGAACCCGTTCGCATGGCGCAGCCGGTGCCACCAGTAGAAGACGAAGGTGCCGACGAACCAGTAAAAGGCCCCTTCCGCCACGGGGGTTGACCAACCACCCAGGTGAAAGAGGGAATAGTCGCGAAAGAACTTGTTCCAGGTGATGCCGCCCACGCCGATAAGAACGAGCTGCATCAGGTTCATCAGGCCGGCGCGCAGGTACCAGCCTGATGAAGGCGGCAACACCCGGCCGGGAGAGAGCCGCTCCCACGCGAAGAAGATCAGCGTGAAGACGATGATCAGGGCGGCGGGGAGGAGTTGTTCTTGGTAGGGCATGAAAGCCGTTAGCTCAGAGTGTCAATCAAAGCGGGACAAACTCCGTGTCCGTGTCGAACGACTTGTTAGGCAACATCCTCGGCACCCAGGTCATAACTACCGAAAGTAAGTTCGCCAAGCCCACGCTGCTGTACTAAATACAGAAGCGCTTGAAAGCGGGAGACACCCGAAAGCGCGGCCTCATACCCGGGCAAAGGGTAGAACTCTCGTAGCGCACGAATGGAAAGCTGGTGGCGAACCTTCCAGGACGGATGTGAAACCGAGCTCAGATGAATGCTGGCTTTCAATTGAGCGAGTGCAGTCTGTGCCAAAAGCGTACCGAGAGCAACCTCGAATCCGAGTTGATCCGGCTCAACGTGGCGCTGTCCCGACATAGGTAGATAAATTCCGCAGAGGTCGGCCTCAAGCTCTCGGTTGTGCTCTGACGAATGTCCAGCATCCTTAAGAAAGTGTTCAATCGGCTGTCTGAGTTGATCAGACAGGTCAGACCCAGACGACGTATGGCCCAGCAGATGATGGGCAATTTCATGCCTGAGGACTGCCTTGTCCATGAGGGTGGCCACCGTCGCTGCGCGACCTTCTACTTTTGGGGCGGGCACAAGAACGGTTTCGTCTTGGAACCGGATCTCGTTCCTGTTTATCCCCCAATCGATCTGGGCTTCCGAAAGCTTCTGGATATCTCGGCAAAGCTCCACGAATAGCTCTTTCGTGTCGGCGGCGTCATCCCCCAGAGCGGTTCGTGCGCGGGTTAACGTCTGGAACTCCTCATAGAGGATCGCGTACTGGAACAACACGTCCGAGAGGCCAACGTAGAAGAAAATTAGGTCTCCCTCGTACTTCTCCTTGGCGTGAAGCGCGCCAGCGTTGGCAAAAAAATTAAGGCGCTTTGCGACGAACACCCCCCGTAGGCGAGGGGCGATAGGCGGCGCGACGAGTTCTAGCAGTTCGGTGACGTATTGCTCGATTAGAAGATCGTTGCTGTAGCGCGGTACGTGCGAGTACACACGAACGCTACTTGGGTCCTGCCGATCCTCATAGATGTAGCTCTGATGCACCTGCTGATAGTTCTTTGAGTCTTCCTCAGGGGCCACGTTGTTGTAGTAGTGCTCTCGGGCTGAGACGGCCATGTCGTGCTGCCTAACGATTAGGTAACCGGCGCGCGAGAATAGGTGCGACTGAAGGGAGCGGACGCACTTGTGCATCCGTGTTGACCGACCAGTTAGAACTCATGCTCCACCCTTCTGAGAACCCTCACCAAGTCTTCCCGATCAAATGCGTCCGCAAACTGCGCCGCATGCTCAAGAGACTTGTAGATGGCATTCCACTGCTCGCGCGTGAATCTCGCTTCAGCACCTTGGGGTGGTTCGTAGTCAAACGCCTGAACCAACTCATTGGCTTCATCCGGAAACCTTGGGCCTTTAGCCTCGACACATCGCACTAGCCATGCTGGCAGGTAGTAGCGCCAAGCCTCCTCAGATAGAAGAGGTCGATCAAAGATGTGCCTTCGGAATACCTCGTCGGGAATTTCTGTTGCCGCGAACTGAGCAAAGTCATTCACCAGTTCGTCGCATTCCATGCACCTGTGAGGCGCAATGCCCTCTCGATCGGGCCTAGGCACGGGAACGAACGCGTCGACGATGAGCTGTCGCAATTCAGGCGTTCCCATGAGTTCTAACGTTGGAGGTAACCGTCGGCCATGGAGAAGGCGACCCACGGGAGCGGACGCCCGTGGGCGTCCGTGTTGACGGACCTGTTATGCCGCGGCCAAGTACGGTTGAAACAAGGTTTTGAGATCACGGTTTTCCTTTCCGAACCAGTCAACGAGTGCCTCCACGTTCTCCTGGGCTGTAGCGTACTCGCGATCATGCGGCTCGTTCTGACCGCCGGCAACGCGATCGACTAGCCTCTGGAGCTTCCACGCAGCATTTACGAACGCCTTCGCCTTTTCTTCAACATCGGACATGTCCAGGTGACCTTGCTGCTCGATCTCCCACTTGAATGTATTAATGCGCTCAGTTAGTTCGCGACTTCGATTCACTTCGCCCATGTGATACATCGTCCAATACGAGGAGCAGTACTTTGAGAAGTGGTGCATGGACTGAAACACCTGAAGCCGCAAGGGCCGGCGACTTTCGCGGATTGCGATGACATTGGCGCGCTCGGCAGCTGAGCTTTGCCCGCGCGCGTAGATCGCCGAGAGCACGGCGACAAGCAATGCGATGACCGCGATGACGTCCGAGATCTTGATGTCTAGATCAAGCGGCATAACGTCTGAGGTAAGCGGCACCGGTGGCGCCTGCGAGCGCAGTAAGCGGACGCTGCAAGACGTCCGTCTTGACTGATTTGTTAGCTGACAATCTCGGCCTCCTTTCGCTGCTTGACCCTTCTCATATGCTGCCACATGAGGACCAAGTTGATGAGGCAAGCGCCGATGCCCAGTGCGACCAGAACTTTAGCAAACAGCAAGTGAGTCCCGTAGAACCCGACCGTGGGAAAGAACAGAACGTGAATGAGCGGATAGACAGCGCTAGTGATCAAGGCAGGTTGCCATCCCCAAGAACGGCGCAATAGGACGCCCACAAATGGGATGGCAAAGCAGACAAACAGCAATGGCGATGTAATTTTCGGAACTCCGGTCTCGTAAAAAGGTGTGAACAACGCGTGAACACACATCACGAAAACGACCGACGCTAGGGAGATGACCAAGGCCTTGCGCATTGCCAGCTAACGTTCGACATAAGGGGCAGCGGGAAGGACGCGAAGCGGCCTTTGCGATGTCCCCTTGATGGAGGGGTTAGGCGCCGGCTTTGATGTGCTTGACGTACGTGACATTGGAGTACCCGTTTGGTTGCCCGTAGACCACCGAGAGCCGGTCCGCGAGGAAGGACTCAACCTCGGCGCATTCTCGTTCCTCACATAGCTCGATGCGTTGCATCTTTGACGGCGCCTAACGTGGAGATGACCCGCGCACAGCAACTGCGGCGCGAGCCGCGGTGTACTGTTGTGCGTCCGTGTCGATTGATATGTTAGGCATCAATTGCGTTTCGAGTTCTCTTGCAGCTGCTTTGCGTGCTTCATGCACTCTTCATATGCGCGCTGATATGGGGTGCCGCTAACCGAGGCCGGTTCGCGGTTCAAGGCCGCACGCGCCTCGGCAAGTGCCTCCACGTAACCTCGCTCCCGCTTGACCGGGTTCCAGTCATCGTCAAAGGGTGTCGCAATCGCCGTACTCTGAAGGATAAGCGCCCAGACCCGCCATTCTTCCGAGAATTGTTCGGGCGACTGGAGCACGGCAGAGGACCATGCTTGGCAAGTTGCCGAGCCTTCGATCTCTGCCTTCGTCAATGCGAATGCCGGATGCGAAAGGCCAACGACTACTAGCGCGAAGATTCCCCGAGCGTTTCTCATTGACGCCTAACGTCGAAGGCCACCGGCACACAACACACGCCGCGCAGCGGCCTCCTGCTGTTGTGAGTCCGCGTGGGCCGACCAGTTATGTGAAGCCGTGGTGGAGTTCACGGAATGGTGGAGCGAGACAGGCGGCATGGCCCCACTTAGCGGCAAACCCCTTGGCGCGCCAACCTGCAACCTGTGGAGGCGCGCACGGCGGCGGCTACCTTGCCCACGCGCAACGCCAGAAGCCACCCGCGCACCGGCAGACACGCCCAAACAAAGGGGCAGCTCTAACAGGTTCTTTTCGGAGGAGAAAAGGCCTGCAGAGCGCACCAGCTGTGCGTGAGCCGCTATAGATTTCAGAGCACTATGCATGCGAAGCCGATGCCACATAACGTAATGTATGCCGCAGCTCGCTGCGGATTAATCTGGCGCTTGCGGATTAAAACTGCAAACCCGGCAGCGCAACGTATTGATAGCAAAGGCTTTAACGCTATTCGTTGTTTATCTTCCACGATTAAATTGGGCCACAAACCCGGCAGATCGCCAACTGCTGTATGCCAGGTTGTGGCTGGAAGCGTCATCAACCTTTGGGGGCATGGATACCGGGTCGAGCCCGGTATGACATGCGTTGGTCGAGGCGCGGATTGCGCGTCTGGATGCCGGGTCAAGCCCGGCATGAGAAGCCCACAAAAGAAAAAGCCGCTATGAATTTCATAGCGGCCCACGCACAGCCCATGCGGGCTGCAGCCATTTTTCCCTCTGAATTGGCCTCTTACTTCAGCCCCGCAGCCGCACGCAGCATCTCCGCCTTGTCCGTGCGCTCCCACACAAATTCCGGCTCTTCTCGGCCGAAGTGGCCGTAGGCCGCGGTCTTCTCGTAGATGGGCCGCAGCAGGTCCAGCATCTGGATGATGCCCTTGGGGCGCAGGTCGAAGTGTTCGTTGATCAGGGCGGCGATTTTCTCGTCGCTGATGACGCCGGTGCCTTCGGTGTACACGGTGATGTTCATGGGCTTGGCCACGCCAATCGCATACGCCACCTGGATCTGGCACTGGCGCGCCAGGCCGGCGGCCACGATGTTCTTGGCCACGTAGCGCGCGGCGTAGGCGGCGCTGCGGTCCACCTTGCTGGGGTCCTTGCCGCTGAAGGCGCCGCCGCCGTGCGGGCAGGCGCCGCCATACGTGTCCACGATGATCTTGCGGCCCGTGAGGCCGCAGTCACCCTGCGGGCCGCCGATGACAAAGCGGCCGGTGGGGTTGATCAGGTACTTGGTTTCCTTCAGCCACTCCTTGGGCAGCACCGGCTTGATGATCTCTTCGATGATGGCTTCGGTGAACGATGCCTTCATCTTGTGGCCGTCGCTCTGGTCGGGCGCGTGCTGGGTCGAGAGCACCACGGTGTCGATGCTGTGCGGCTTGCCGTCCACATAGCGCATGGTCACCTGGCTTTTGGCGTCGGGCCGCAGAAAGGGCAGGCGGCCGTCCTTGCGCAGCTGGGCCTGGCGCTCCACCAGGCGGTGCGCGTAGTGGATGGGCGCGGGCATCAGCTCGGGCGTTTCGTTGCAGGCATAGCCGAACATCAGGCCCTGGTCGCCGGCGCCGGTGTTCAGGTGGTCGTCGCTGGCATGGTCCACGCCCTGGGCGATGTCGTTGCTCTGCTTGTCGTAGCAGACCATCACCGCGCAGCCCTTGTAGTCGATGCCGTACTCGGTGTTGTCATAACCGATGCGCTTGATGGTGTCGCGCGCCACCTGGATGTAGTCCACATGCGCGTTGGTGGTGATCTCGCCGGCCAGCACCACCAGGCCGGTGTTGGTCAGCGTTTCGGCGGCCACGCGGCTGCGCGGATCCTGCTTGAAGATCGCGTCCAGGATGGCGTCCGAGATCTGGTCAGCCACCTTGTCGGGGTGGCCTTCAGAGACTGATTCGGACGTGAAGAGAAAGTCGTTCGCCATTTGGGATACTCCGTTAACTGGTTACAAGGCGCGTTGCCTTGTGCCGGAGCTTGGGGCGAACGCTTTAGCAGTTGTTTTTTACGTCGCCCTGCAAGTAGTTCATAACTCGGCGACCCCTGGATTTTAAACCCTTGTGAAAACCCTGTTCCGCCTGTTGGCAGTGGTGCCGCTTTCCGCCCTGCACGCGCTG
This sequence comes from Burkholderiales bacterium, assembly GCA_016191525.1. Lineage (GTDB taxonomy): Bacteria > Pseudomonadota > Gammaproteobacteria > Burkholderiales > Burkholderiaceae_C > Ramlibacter. Next base: position 183,937 of record JACPOK010000019.1, read on the forward strand.
GGCTGGCTGCTGGGCTGGCTGACGTTTTTGGCGTCCGCCACCTACCGCCGCCGTTTCATCGAAAACGCGGCCCAGGCGGGCTACAGCTTTGGCCAGGTTCGTGCCGCCGTGGCCGAGGCGGGGCGGCTGGTGGCCGAAACGCCCCGGCTGTGGTTTGGCGAGGCCGCGCCTGTGGAATGGGACGGGGCGGAGCTGATTGACCTGGCCCACGCGCAAGGTCGCGGCGTCGTTTTTCTCACCCCGCACCTGGGCTGCTTCGAGGCCACGGCGCAGGCCTATGCGGCGCGCTATGGCCACATCACCGTGCTTTACCGCCCCGCGCGAAAGGCCTGGCTGCGCGAGCTGGTCGACACCTCGCGCCAGCGGCCCAATCTGGCCACCGCGCCCACCACGCTGGCCGGTGTCAAGCAGATGCTCAAGGCGCTGCGCGCCGGTGACGCGGTGGGCCTGCTGCCCGACCAGGTGCCGCCCAACGGGCTGGGTGTGTGGGCGCCGTTCTTCGGGCGTGACGCCTACACGATGACGCTGTCGGCCCGTATGGCGCGCCAGGCCGATTCGGCCGTGCTGCTGGCCTGGGGCGAGCGCCTGCCCTGGGGCCGCGGCTACCGCATCCACCTGCGCAAGGTGCCGGTGTGGCTTGTGGAAGACCCGCAGCAATCAGCGGCGCAGGTCAACGCGCTGATGGAAGGCCTGATCCGCGAATGCCCGCAGCAGTACCTCTGGGGCTATGCCCGCTACAAGACCCCGCGGGACGGTGCCTGACGCATGTTCAGCCGCCTGGGCATCCTGTTCATGCGCTTCATCGCGCTGCTGCCGCTGCCGCTGGTGCGTGCCATGGGCTGGGTGCTGGGCTGGGTGCTGTATGTGCTGGTGGTTCCGCGCCGGCGCGTGGTCAATGTGAACCTGGCGCTGTGCTTTCCGCAATGGACGACGTCGCAAAGGGCGGCGCTGGTGCCAAAACTTTTTATCCGCATCGCGCAGTCGTGGCTGGATCGCGGCTGGCTGTGGCATGCCTCGCCCGGGGTGGTGCGGCAGCGCATCCAGGTGGTGGGCGCGCTGGACGAATTCGCGGGGGATGACCCCATCGTGATGTTCGCGCCGCACTTTGTCGGCATGGACGCGGGCTGGACGGCACTCACACAGCAGGTGCCGCGCCGCTTTACGGGCATCTACACCGACCAGTCCAACAAGATTCTTGATGCGTGGATTCTTGAGGGGCGCAACCGCTTCAGCGCGGGCCGCCCGTTTGGCCGCGCCGACGGTGTGCGCGAAATCGTCTCGGCGCTGCGCCGGGGCGAGCCCATGTACCTGCTGCCCGACATGAATTTTGGCGTGGAAGATTCGGTGTTCGTGCCGTTCTACGGCGTGCAGGCCGCCACGATGCCTTCACTCTCGCGCTTTGCCAGGCTGGGCCGCGCCAAGGTGGTGCCGGTGGTCACGCGCATGACGCCGGGCGGCTATGAAGTGCGGGTGCTGCCGGCGTGGGCTGACTTTCCTACCGATGACGCGGTGGCCGACACGGCGCTGATGAACCGGCGGCTGCAGGAATACATCGACGCCATGCCCGAGCAGTACTACTGGGTGCACAAGCGCTTCAAGAGCCGGCCCGAGGGCGAGCCCGGGGTTTATTAATGTCATGCCGGACTTGATCCGGCATCCACGGCTACTGCGCGAAAAAGTTGCCCAGCCGCTGCGCCACGAACTGCGGGCGCTCGTGCACGATCCAGTGGCTGGCGCCTTCCACCTTCTCCAGCGTGAGCTTCGGGATGTAGTCTTCCAGCCCGTCGATCAGCTCCGGCGGCAGGGCCACGTCGTCCATGGCCCACAGCACAAATGTGGGCACGCTGATCGTCAGCATCTCGCGCGCCAGCGTCACGCCGGCGGCGGCCGGGTCTTCGGGCCGGGGCGGGCGCAGGGGGGATGCGCGGTAGTAGTTGCAGCCACCCTTCAGGCCCGTGCCGGGCGCACCGCCGGGCACGGTGCCGTTCCACACCTCGCGGTACTGGTCCTTCACGGCGTCGGTCAGCCAGGCGGTGTTGCTGCTGCCGTTGCTGAAAAACGGCCACATGCGGGCGTAGTCGTTGGCGGCCAGCAGTTCCTCCGCATCCGGGCGGATCAAAAAGTTCATGTAGGCGCTGGCGGCCTGCTGCCGGGGGTTGGAAACCAGCTCGCGCTGGAAGGTGCCCGGGTGCGGTGAGTTGATGATGGCCAGCTTCTTGATCAGCTGCGGCAGCTGGTTGGCCAGGCCCCAGGCCAGCGCGCCGCCCCAGTCGTGCGCCACCAGGCAGGCGGCGGGCGCGCCCTCGATCTCTATCAACGCGGCGATGTCCTTCACCAGGTGCCTGGGCCGGTAGTCGCTCACCTCGGCGGGCGTGCTTGATTTTTCAAAGCCTCGCAGGTTGGGCGCCACGCAGCGGTAGCCGCCGTTTTCGGCTTTGGAAAAGTGCGCCAGCAGCTCGTCCCAGACAAAGGCCGCTTCGGGGAAGCCGTGCAAGAACACCAGCAGGGGCCGGCCCCTGCTGCCGGCGGCGCGGCAGCTCAGCGTGATTCCGTGGGGCAGGGCTTGCTGGTAGGTGTCGATCATGGGGCGGGTGTTGGGGTGGGTGTGTCCGGGTGCATCCACTGCCACAGCAGCAGGGCGGTTTCTTCAACGCCCTGCTTTTTCAGGGCAGAAAAGAGTTTCACCTCGCCGCCGCCGGCCTGCAGTCGCGCAATGGACAGCGCCTTTTGCTGCTCGCTGCGATTGAGTTTGTCGGCCTTGGTCAGGAGCAGCAGGAATTTCAGGCCCTCTTCCACCCGGGGGCGTATCACTTCCAGCAATATTTCGTCCAGCTCGGTCATGCCGTGGCGCGGGTCGCACAGCAGCACGATGGCGCGCAGGTTGTCGCGGCTGACCAGGTAATTGGCCATCACCTGCTGCCAGCGGATCTTGTCCTGCTTGGGCACGGCCGCGTAGCCATAGCCGGGCAGGTCGGCCAGCACCGCGTCGGTGATGCCCTGCTTGCCCAGGGTGAACAGGTTGATGCTCTGGGTGCGGCCGGGCGTCTTGGAGGCGAAAGCCAGCCGTTTTTGCTGCGTCAGGGTGTTGATGCAGGTCGATTTGCCCGCGTTGGAGCGGCCCACAAAGGCGATTTCGGGCGATTCGTGGGTGGGCAAAAACTCCAGCCGGGGGGCCGTGGTGAGGAATTTGGCGGTGTGAAGCCAGCCCATCGCCACGACGGCGGGGTTCTTGGCTTCAGCGGGGGGGCCCGGGGGCAGGGTCATTGGGAGCTTTGGAGTTGCGGGGAAACCCGGGTGGGGCATTGTAGAATCATGAGGTTTTGCGCCAATAAACCGAATCCGATATGAAGTTGCTCGCCTCCCTGTTGATGGCTGCCTCGCTGGCAGCTTCTGTCCTCTCCGCCTCCGCCGCAGAGGAAAAGCCCGCTGCCGGCCATGGCGCGGCACCCGCAGCCGCGGCCGCCCCGGCGCCCGCCGCGGCCAAGCCGGACCTCACCGCCGGTGAAGCCAAGTTCACCGCCATGTGCGTTTCCTGCCACGGCGCGGGGGGCAATTCCGGTACGCCCGCCAACCCCAAACTGGCCCAGCAGCACACCGACTACATCTACAAGCAGCTGCAGGAATTCAAGGCCGGCAAGCGCCCGAACCCGATCATGATGCCGATGGCGGCCCAGCTGAGCGACGCCGACATGAAGAACATCGCAGCCTACGTCGGCAGCCAGAAGGCCAAGGCCGGCTTCGCCAAGGACAAGGAACTGGTTGCCACGGGCGAGCGCATCTACCGCGGCGGCATCGCCGACCGCCAGATCGCCGCCTGCGCCGGCTGCCACAGCCCCAACGGCGCCGGCATTCCGGCCCAGTACCCCCGCCTGTCGGGCCAGCACGCCGACTACACGGCCGCCCAGCTCACCGGCTTCCGTGACGGCGCCCGCAAGAACAGCCCGCAGATGGCGCAGATCGCCGCCAAGCTGAATGACCGCGAAATCCGTGCGGTGGCCGACTACATCGCCGGCCTGCGCTGAAGGCGCGCGGCCGTTTGAACTAACCGCCGAAAAACCAACCTAAAACAAGGCGGGCGCCTCCCCGGAGGGCCCGCCTTTTTTTGTTTCGCCAAAGTCCATGTCCGCCAGCACCCAAGGCATCCGCGTCCGCACCGGCTCACCGCAGCTGCGCGCCGCCGTGGAGCTGCTGTCGTCGATGCGGTTCTCGATCTCGCTGCTGACGGTCATCTGCATCGCCTCGGTCATCGGCACCGTGCTCAAGCAGCACGAGCCGCTGGGCAACTACATCAACCAGTTCGGCCCGTTCTGGACCGGCGTGTTCACAGCGGTGCAGCTGAATGGGGTGTACAGCGCCTGGTGGTTCCTGCTGATCCTGGCCTTCCTGGTGATGAGCACGTCCCTCTGCATCGCGCGCAACGCGCCCAAGATCCTGGTGGACCTGAAGACCTTCAAGGAAAACATGCGCGAGCAAAGCCTGAAGGCTTTCCACCACCGCGCGCAGGCCGATTTGCCCGAGGCGGCAGAAGCGGCGGCGGTGCGCATCGGCAAGACGCTGGCCGGCGGCGGCTGGAAGGTCAAGCTGCAGCAGCGAGAGACACAGGGAGGTGTGGGCTGGATGGTGGCGGCCAAGGCCGGCGCGGCCAACAAGCTGGGCTACATCGCCGCGCACAGCGCCATCGTGCTGGTGTGCCTGGGCGGCCTGATGGACGGCGACCTGATCGTGCGGGCCCAGATGCTGCTGGGCGGAAAGACCCCCTACAACGGCGGCGGCATGATCGCCGACGTCAAGCCCGAGCACCGGCTGCCGCCTTCCAACCCCACCTTCCGCGGCAACATTTTGGTGGCCGAGGGCACGCAGTCCAGCACCGCCATCCTGAACCAGGAAGGCGGCGTGGTGCTGCAGGACCTGCCGTTCACCATCGAGCTGAAGAAGTTCATCGTGGAGTTCTATTCCACCGGCATGCCCAAGCTGTTTGCCAGTGAAATCATCATCCACGACAAGGAAACCGGCGAGGCCCGCCCGGCGCGGGTGGAAGTGAACCACCCGGCCAGCTCGCACGGCATCGAGATCTACCAGAGCAGCTTTGACGACGGCGGCTCCACCGTCAAGCTCAAGGCCGTGCCCATGAACGCGGCCAGCAAGCCGTTCGAGATTGAGGGCGTCATCGGCGGCAGCTCGCAGCTCACCCGCGGTGCGGGCGACGGCGCCGACAAGCTCACGTTGGAATACACCGGCCTGCGCGTGATCAACGTCGAGAACTTCGGCGGCGCCGGCGCGGCAGAGGGCACCAGCGGCGCCGATGTGCGCAAGGTGGATTTGCGCGGCGCGATCGATTCGCGGCTGGGCGCGGCCAACAAGACCGCCACCAAGAAAGAGCTGCGCAACGTCGGCCCCAGCATCAGCTACAAGCTGCGCGACGGGGCCGGCCAGGCGCGTGAATTCAACAACTACATGCTGCCGGTGGACATGGGTGACGGCGGCGTGCCGGTGTACTTGATGGGCATGCGCGAAAACCCTTCGGAAAGCTTCCGCTACCTGCGCATGCCGGCCGACGACCAGGGCAACATGGACGGCTTCGTGCAGCTGCGCCTGGCCTTGATGGATGCGGCGCTGCGCGACAAGGCGGTGCGCCGCTATGCCTCCAAGGCCACCGATGTGGCGCGGCCGGAGTTGGCGGGGCAGCTCGCCGTTTCCGCCGGCAAGGCGCTGGCGCTGTTCGCGGGGGCGGAAATCGTCAAGGACGGCAAGGCCACCGGCGGCCTGCAGGCGATTTCGGAATTCATGGAAGCCAACGTGCCCGAGGCCGAACGTGCCCGCGCCGGCGAGGTGCTGGTGCGCATCCTGAGCGGCGCGCTGTTCGAGCTGGTGCAGCTTACGCGCGAGCGCGACGGGCTCAAGCCGCTCGCGCCCAGCGAAAAGACCCAGGGCTTCATGAACCAGGCCGTGCTGGCGCTCTCCGACGCGCAGCTGTACCCGGCGCCGGTGGCCTTCCAGCTGCAGGATTTCAAGCAGGTGCAGGCCAGCGTGTTCCAGGTCACGCGCGGGCCCGGCAAGAACGTGGTTTACCTGGGCTGCGCCTTGCTGATATTGGGGGTTTTTGCGATGCTGTATGTTCGTGAACGCCGCGTCTGGGTGTGGCTGGCGCCCGAAGGCGATGCATCGCGCGCCACGATGGCGCTGTCCAGCAACCGCCCGACCATGGATACCGACCGCGAATTCGCGCTGCTCAAGGACAAACTGATGGGGATCAAGCCATGACCACCGCCACGACCACCACCGACACGCCTTCCATCACGCTGAACGAAGGCTTCTTCTCGCGCCGCAACTGGTTCGACTGGCTGTTCGCCGCCATCGTGGTCGCGGGCGGCTTGTTTGCCTTCTCGCGTTACTCGGCTTACATGGACGTGTACGAAAAGGGCATCCTGGTCGCCGCCATGCCGGCGGCCATCTGGATCGGCTGGTTCTGGCGCCCGCTGCGGGTGCTGATGCTGGCGGCGGCGGCATTCGCGCTGCTGGGCATCGCTTCTTACCAAAGCAGCCTGGCGCGCGCGGAAAGCGTGTTCTGGCTGAAGTACTTCCTGTCCAGCCAGTCGGCCATCCTGTGGATGAGCATGCTGTTCTTCATGAGCACGGTGTTTTACTGGATCGCCATGTTCTCGCGCGGCCAGAGCGCCGCCATGTCGCTGATCGGCTCGCGCCTGGCCTGGGTGGCCGTGGGCATGGCCCTCATTGGCACGCTGGTGCGCTGGTACGAGAGCTACCTGATCGGCGCGGACATCGGCCACATCCCCGTGAGCAACCTGTACGAAGTGTTCGTGCTGTTCTGCTGGCTGACCACCACCTTCTACCTGTACTTCGAAGACCAGTACAAGACGCGGGCCCTGGGCGGCTTCGTGATGCTGGTGGTGAGCGCAGCCGTCGGCTTTTTGCTCTGGTACACCGTGGTGCGCGAGGCGCACGAAATCCAGCCGCTGGTGCCGGCCCTGAAAAGCTGGTGGATGAAGCTGCACGTGCCCGCCAACTTCATCGGCTACGGCACTTTCTCGCTCTCGGCCATGGTGGCCTTTGCCTACCTGATCAAGCAGCAGGCGGCCGAGAAAAAGTGGTACCGGCTGACGCCGCTGTGGCTGCTGGGCATGGCCCTGTGCTTCGTGCCCATCGCCTTCCGCCAGCGCGGCATTGCCGAAGCCGGCGGCAGCTACTGGCTGGGCTACGCGGCGGTGTCGTCGCTGATCGCCCTGGGCATCCTGCTGGGGCGCAAGCGCATTGCCGAAAACCTGCCCAGCTTCGAGATCCTGGACGACGTGATGTACAAGTCCATCGCGGTGGGCTTCGCCTTCTTCACCATCGCCACCGTGCTGGGCGCCCTGTGGGCGGCCGAGGCCTGGGGCGGCTACTGGAGCTGGGACCCCAAGGAAACCTGGGCGCTGATCGTCTGGCTGAATTACGCGGCCTGGCTGCACATGCGCCTGATGAAGGGCCTGCGCGGCACCGTGTCGGCCTGGTGGGCGCTGGTGGGGCTGGCGGTGACGACTTTCGCCTTCCTGGGGGTGAACATGTTTCTTTCGGGGCTGCACAGTTACGGGACATTGTGAGACCTTGCGGGCCGGACCACGATTTGCATAGCAAATGTGCTCGGGCCTCAACTCATTGAAACTCTGTAAGAGTTGCCAGCGTATTCAGACCAACGGCCACGTACAAGGATTCTTCCGATGCTGATCAAGACCCAACGAGACGGTTTCATCCACCCGGCTTCCAGCGAGATCACGCCGCAATTGGTCTACCAGGGCCGGCGCGAGATGATGAAGCTGATGGCCACCGGCGCGGCCGGGGCGGCCATGGCCTCCTGGGCGGGGCGCCAGGCGCTGGCGCAGGCGGCCCGGCCCGGCAAGGGCACGGCCATCAACACTGTCAAATCCGCGGTGCCCGGCGCGATCACCATGGACAAGGTGACCGAGTACAAGGACGCCAGCACCTACAACAATTTCTACGAGTTCGGCACCGACAAGGCCGACCCGGCCAAGAACGCCCACACCCTGAAGACCACGCCGTGGACCGTGGAAGTGGACGGGCTGGTGAAAAAGCCCGCGAAGTACACGCTGGAAGACCTGATGAAGCTCAGCGCGCAGGAAGAGCGCATCTACCGCTTGCGCTGCGTCGAGGGCTGGTCGATGGTGGTTCCGTGGGTGGGGTATTCGCTCAGCAAACTGCTGGAAAAAGTGGAGCCGCTCCCCAACGCCAAGTACGTGGAGTTCATCACCCAGGCCGATCCCAAGACCATGCCGTTTGTCGGCTCGCGCGTGCTGGACTGGCCCTATGCCGAAGGCCTGCGCATCGACGAGGCCATGCACCCGCTGACGCTGCTGGCGTTCGGCATGTACGGCGAGACGCTGCCCAACCAGAACGGCGCGCCGGTGCGCCTCGTGGTGCCGTGGAAGTACGGCTTCAAGAGCGCCAAGACGCTGGTTCGCATCCGCTTCACCGACAAGGAGCCGAAGACGGCCTGGAACAAGGCAGCCGCCAATGAATACGGCTTTTATTCCAACGTGAATCCCGACGTGGACCACCCGCGCTGGAGCCAGTCCACCGAGCGCCGCATCGGCGAGGACGGCCTGTTCGCCAAGAAGCGCAAGACGCTGATGTTCAACGGCTACGAGCCGCAGGTCGGCCAGCTGTATGCGGGCATGGACCTGAAGAAGAACTTCTGAAGCCATGACCAAGGCCGGCCTGGGCAAGGCGCTGCTGCACCCGGCGGCGAAGGTGGTGCTGTTCATCGTGGCGCTGCTGCCGTTCGCGTGGCTGATGTACGGCGCCTTTACCAACAACCTGGGCGCCAACCCTGCCGAATACCTGATCCGGTCCACCGGCGACTGGACGCTGCGCTTTTTGTGCATCACGCTGGCGGTGACGCCGATGCGCGTGATCGCCGGCCTGCCCACGCTGGCGCGCTTTCGCCGCATGCTGGGCCTGTTCGTGTACTTCTACGTGGTGATGCACCTGCTGAGCTACAGCTGGTTCGACATGGGCTTTGACGTGGCCGACATCGCCAAGGACATTGCCAAGCGGCCCTTCATCCTGGTGGGCTTCAGCGGCTTCCTGCTGCTGACACCGCTGGCGCTGACCTCGTTCAACCGCGCGGTGAAGGCGATGGGCGCCAAACGCTGGCAGGCGCTGCACAAGCTGGTGTATGTGATCGCCGGGCTGGGGCTGCTGCACTTTTTCTGGATGCGCGCAGGCAAGAACAACTTTGCCGAGGTGGCGGTCTACGCCGCCATCATCGCGCTGCTGCTGGGCTGGCGCGTGGCCCAGTTCACGAAGAAAAAACGGCTGCAGAGCGCACCAGCTGTGCGTGGACAGCTATCGAAACAATAGCAATCAGGGGACCAGGCGTTCCCTGAGCATCTGGTCGCCAGCGCTTTCGCGCTCGCGGATCAAGGTGGCCTTGCCGCCATCCACCAGCACTTCGGCGGCGCGGCCGCGGGTGTTGTAGTTGCTGGCCATGCTCATGCAATAGGCACCGGCCGACATCACGGCAAGCAGGTCACCGGCGTGGGTGTTCAGCGCGCGGTCATGGCCGATCCAGTCGCCGCTTTCGCACACCGGGCCCACCACGTCGCACAGCAGGGTGGCGCCCTCGCGCGCATTCACCGGCACGATTTCGTGGAAGGCCTGGTACATCGCGGGGCGCGGCAGGTCGTTCATGGCTGCGTCGATGATGCAGAAGTTCTTCTGCTCGCCGGGCTTCATGTACAGCACCTCGGTCAGGCACACGCCGGCGTTGCCCACCAGCGAGCGCCCGGGCTCGATCATGAATTGCCGGTCGCCGAAGCCGCGCGCGTCCAGCTTGGCGAACAGCTGCGCCCACAGTGCGTCGGCCGCGGGCGGCTGCACGCCGCTGTAGTTGATGCCCAGGCCGCCGCCGAAGTCGATGTGGCGAAGCGGGATGCCGGCCGCCTCGATGGCCTGCACCAGGTCGAGCACGCGGTCCATCGCGTCCAGGTAGGGGCCGTTCTCGGTGATCTGCGAGCCGATGTGGCAGTCGATCCCGGCCACCTGCAGGCCGGGCAGCGAGGCGGCGCGCTTGTAGGTCTGCAGCGTGCGCTCGTGCGCCACGCCGAACTTGTTGCCCTTCAGGCCGGTGGAGATGTAGGGGTGGGTCTTTGGGTCCACGTTGGGGTTGACGCGGATGCTCACCTGCGCGGTCTTGCCGGCGGCGCAAGCGACCTGGCTCAGCACCTCCAGCTCGGCTTCGCTTTCCACGTTGAAGCAGCCGATGCCGATGGCCAGCGCCTGCTGCATCTCGGCGCGGGTCTTGCCCACGCCGGAGAAGATGATGTCGGCCGGCCTGGCGCCGGCGGCAAGCGCGCGCTCGAGCTCGCCGCCGGAGACGATGTCGAAGCCGCAGCCTGCCTGTGCGAACACCTGCAGCACGGCCAGCGACGAGTTCGCCTTCATGGCGTAATGGATTCGCGCCTTGCGCCCTGCAAAGCCGCGCTGGTAGGCGCCCAATGCATCCAGCATCGACGCCTTCGAATAGACGAACAGCGGCGTGCCGTATTGCCGCGCCAGGTCCGACAGGCGTACGCCCTCGGCGAACAGGTCGGCGCCGCGCCGCTCGAAATGAGGCTGGCCGGGAAGAAGGTAGGCGCTCATGGCGTGCGCACCGGGTTGGCCGTGCCGGTGGCCGAAGGCGCGGAAGCGGGCGAGGCGGGGGTGTTCACGGCGGCGGGGCGGATGATCTCCGGCAGCGTCGCGCGGCCGGTGGAAGCCGGGTCGGTGGGCAGGAAAAGCGGGCCGCGCTGGCCGCAGGCCGCCAGCACGGCGGTGAGGGCGGCGGCGAGGGCAAGCTGCCGGGCGCGGCGGCTTACTAGAATTTGGCAAACAGTGGACATGGTGAAATTGTAATGACCGACCCCGAATTCATGGATCGCGCCGAGGCGCTGCTGGCCAGCATCGAAGGCGCCTGCGACCGCATCAACGACGAATCCGACGCCGACATCGACAACCAGCGGGTGGGCGGCATGGTGACTCTCACGTTCACCAACGGCAGCCAGATCATCGTCAACCTGCAAAAACCGCTGCACGAAATATGGATGGCCGCCAAGGCCGGCGGCTTCCACTACAAGTTTGACGGCGCGCAGTGGAGCGACACCAAGGGCCAGGGCGAGTTCTTCGCCAACCTGACCCGCTACGCGAGCGAGCAGGCCAGCCGGCCGCTGGAGTTCGCGGCTTAGGCCTTAGTTCCGGAACAGGTCGAGGATGCTCTTGCGCTCGTCCGCGGGGGGCATCGTCTGGCGGGTGGGCGGCAGGCCTTCGGAATTCATCAGGCTCTTGTCCTCCGGCACCGGCGGGGCGCCCGGGCTGCTGCCCGGCGTCATGCCCAGGCTGGTGACGCCGTTGTTGCGCGCGTATTCCTCGTAGTACCACTCGCCGCCCTGGTTGACCACGCCTTCGGGTGCGCGCGGCTCCATCACCGGCACGCCCTTGAGCGCGGTTTCCATGAAAGTGATCCACACCGGCAGCGACAGGCCGCCGCCGGTTTCGCGGTCGCCCAGCGACCGCGGTGTGTCGTAGCCCATCCAGACGATGGCCGTGAGCGTGGGCTGGAAGCCCGCGAACCAGGTGTCGATGGCGTCGTTGGTGGTGCCGGTCTTGCCGTACAGGTCGACCCGCTTGAGCGTGGCCTGCGCCTTGGCGGCCGTGCCGACACGCGCCACTTCGTTAAGCAGGCGCTCCATCACGAACGCGTTGCGCTCGTCGATCGCGCGCACCGATTCATTGGGCAGCGGCGGCTGGCTTTCCACCAGCGTCTTGCCCTTCTGGTCGGTGATCTTGGTGATCAGCCACGGGTTGACGCGGTAGCCGCCGTTGGCGAACACCGAGTAGGCCGTGGCCATCTGCATCGGCGTCACTGAGCCCGCGCCCAGCGCCATGGTGAGGTAGGGCGGGTGCTTGTCGGCGTCGAAGCCGAAGCGGCTGATCCAGTCCTGCGCGTTCTGCGCGCCCACCGCCTGCAGGATGCGGATGGAGACCATGTTCTTGGACTTGGCCAGCGCCGTGTGCAGCGGCATGGGGCCTTCGAACTTGCCGTCGTAGTTCTTCGGCTCCCAGGGCTGGCCGCCGGTGACGCCGGCGTCGAAGAACAGCGGCGAGTCGTTGACGATGGTGGAGGGCGTGAAGCCCTTTTCCAGCGCGGCCGAGTAGATGAAGGGCTTGAAGCTGGAGCCGGGCTGGCGCCAGGCCTGGGTGACGTGGTTGAACTTGTTCTTGTTGAAATCGAACCCGCCGACCAGCGCATGGATGGCGCCGTCGCGCGGGTCGATGGCGACGAATGCGCCCTCGACTTCCGGCAGCTGGGTGATTTCCCAGGTGTTCTTGGGCGTTTTGGCCACGCGGATCACCGCGCCGCGGCGGATCTTGATCTTGGGCGGCGCCTTGTCCGAGAGGCCCGACTGCGCGGGCTTGAGGCCATCGCCGGTGATTTCCACCTGCTCGCCCGACTGGCGCACCGCCAGGATCCGCTTGGGGTTGGCTTCCATCACCACGGCGGCCATCACGTCGCCGTTGTCCGGGTGCTCGGCCAGCGCGTCGTCGATGGCTTCTTCCAGTTCCTTGGGGTTGGCCGGCAGGTCGACGAATTCCTCGGGGCCGCGGTAGATCTGGCGGCGCTCGTAATCCATGATGCCCTTGCGCAGAGCGCGGTACGCCGTGTCCTGCTCCACGGCGCGGACGGTGGTGTATACGTTCAGGCCGCGGGTGTAGGTCTCGTCGCCGTACTGGGAGTAGACCAGCTGGCGCACCGTCTCGGCGATGTATTCCGCATGCACCTTGGTGTTGTCGCCGCCGCTGCGCACCTTCAGCTCCTGCTTCTTGGCGGCTTCGGCTTCCTCGGCCGTGATGTAGCCGTTTTCCTGCATGCGCTCGATGATGTAGAGCTGGCGGCTGCGGGCGCGGCTGGGGTTGGTGATGGGGTTGTTGCCAGACGGTGATTTGGGCAGCCCGGCCAGCATGGCGGCCTCCGCGATGGTGATGTCCTTCATCGGCTTGCCGAAGTAGGCTTCGGAGGCCGCGGCGAAGCCATAGGCCCGGTTGCCCAGGAAGATCTGGTTCATGTAGATCTCAAGGATCTGGTCCTTGGACAGCATGTGCTCCAGCTTGAACGTCAGCAGCACTTCATAGAGCTTGCGGGTGAACGTCTTTTCCGTGGACAGGTACACGTTGCGCGCCACCTGCATGGTGATGGTGGAGGCCCCCTGGCTCTTCACCCGGCCCAGGTTGGCCAGCGCCGCCCGCACCAGGCCCTTGTAATCCACCCCGCCATGCGAATAGAAACGCGAATCCTCGATCGCCAGCACGGCGTCTTTCATGACCTTGGGGATCTGGGCGATGGGGGTCAGGTTGCGCCGCTCCTCGCCGAATTCGCCCATCAGCAGGCCGTCGGCGGAAAACACCCGCAGCGGCAGCTTGGGGCGGTAATCCGAAAGGTCGGAGATGTCGGGCAGGTTGGGGTAGGCCACGGCCAGGGCCACGCCCACGATGGTCAGGACCGAGAAAACGCCGGCCGCCGCGATTCCCGTGATCCACATGCCGGCGCGCAACAGGCGCCGGCGCCATGCCGGGGCCGCTCCGGGTGAGGAAGGGCTGGCGGCTGGTCCGGGAGAATTGTCAGAAGGCATAAAAATCCACGTAAGGTCCCGCAACCATTATAAAAATCGGGTTCCGGGCACCGGGGGCGAAATCGGCCGCCGCTTCGGGCAGGGCTTGCCCACCCCCGCCAGCCTCTGCCGGGTCTTACAGTATCGCAGGTTGCCGCGTCAGTTTTTGGCAACGATCGGTACACCCTAAATGGGAAAAATCCTTTGCGTGACAAGGATGTTACTGCTAGCATTGAAGTGAATTCTTAACTTTGTTACGTGCCGAAATGAGCCGTTTCAGGAGACTGTCTTGATCTCTCTGGGGTCGTTGTTTAGCCGCCAACCCGCGCCGCTGTTGGGTCTGGATATCAGTTCGTCCAGCGTCAAGCTGGTGGAACTGGGCCGCGACAAGGAGGGAAACCTCATCCTGGAGCGTTGCGCCATCGAGCCGCTGGAGCGCGGCTGGATCACGGATGGCAACGTGGAAAAGTTCGAGGAAGTCGCCGAGGCGATGCGCCGGGTGGTCAAGAAAAGCGGCACCCGCACCAAGAACGTGGCGATGGCGCTGCCGCCGTCGGCCGTCATTACCAAGAAGATCATCCTTCCCGGCGGCCTGACCGAGCAGGAGCTGGAGCTGCAGGTCGAGACCGAGGCCAACCAGTACATTCCCTTCTCCCTGGACGAAGTGAGCCTGGATTTCTGCGTGATCGGGCCCAGCCCCACTTCGGTGGGCGATGTGGAAGTGCTGATCGCCGCGTCACGCCGCGAGAAGGTTCAGGACCGCCAGGGCCTGGCCGAGGCGGCGGGCCTGAAGCCCGTGATCATCGACGTCGAGTCGTATTCCTCACGCCTCGCGGCCGGCCGGCTGATCGAGTCGCTGCCCAACAAGGGCCTGGACACCATGGTGGCGCTGTTCGAAGTGGGCGCCTTCACCACCAGCATGCAGGTCATACGCAACGACGAGGTGCTCTATGACCGGGACCAGGCTTTCGGCGGCGCGCAGCTCCCCCAGCTGATCGTGCGGCAGTACGGCTTTTCGCCGGAAGAAGCGGAAAGCAAGAAGCGCAGCGGCGACCTGCCCGAGGACTATGAATCGGGCGTGCTCAAGCCCTTCGTTGAGAGCATGGCCCAGGAAATCGCCCGCGCCATGCAGTTCTTCTTTACCAGCACGCCGCACAACCGCGTGGACTACGTGATGCTGGCGGGCGGCTCCGCGGCGCTGCCCGGCCTGACCGAAGTCGTGACGCAGCAGACCTCGTTCACCTGCGCGCTGGCAGACCCGTTTGAGGGCATGCACATCGGCGAAGGCGTGCGCGAGAAGAAGATGCGCCGAGAAGCGCCTTCCTACCTCACCTCCTGCGGCCTGGCCATGCGGAGGTTCCTGCAGTGATCCTGATCAACCTGCTGCCCCACCGCGAAGCGGCGCGCAAGCGCAAGCGCGAGTCGTTCTATGTCGCCCTGGGCGCATCGGCCCTGGTCGGCGGTGTGATCGCCGGCGCGATCTTCCTCTGGTATGCGGCGCAGATCGCGGTGCAGGAAAGCCGGAACGTGGCGCTTGAAACCGAGATCAAGCGGCTGGAAGGCCAGATCAAGGACATTGCCAACCTGCAGACCGAAATCGCCGCCCTGCGCGCGCGCCAGCAGGCGGTGGAAGACCTGCAGGCCGACCGCAACATGCCGGTGCACCTGCTGAACGAGCTTGTGCGCCAGTTGCCAGATGGGGTCTATGTGACGTCCGTGCGGCAGGAAAACCAGGTGGTGTCCATCCTGGGCGTGGCGCAATCCAACGAGCGGGTCTCGGAATTGCTGCGCAACCTGGGCAACAACAGCCCCTGGCTGACCCGGCCGGAACTGGTGGAAATCGTCGCGGGCTCTGTGGCCCTGACACCGCGCGACCAGCGCCGTGTGGCCAATTTCAACGTCCGGGTCAGGCTGCTGCGTGCGAGCGAAGCGCAGAAGGCAGCGCCTGCCGCAAGTGGGGCCGCGGCCCCGGCAGCGGCTGCCTCGGCCGCCGCAAAGTCATAGAACCGAGCCATGGCATCCATTTCCCTTCCCAAGCTGGACTTCAAGGCCATACAGCAGCAGGTGCTGGGGCAATTCCGTGGGCTCAACCCGCGTGACCCTTCGTCCTGGCCGGTCGTTCCGCGGTTCGCCCTGTGCGTCGTGGTCATGGCGGCGATCGTCGCCGTGCTGTGGTTCGTGTGGCTGAACGGCTCCGACGCGGAACTGCAGACCCAGCAGACCAAGGAAGAGGCCCTGCGCGAGGATTTCAAGAAGAAGCTGGCACAGGCGGTGAACCTCGACGCGTTGAAGAAGCAGCGCGAACAGGTGGCTCAATACGTGACGCAGCTTGAAAAACAGCTGCCCAGCAAGGCCGAGATGGACGCGCTGCTTTCGGATATCAACCAGGCTGGCCTGGGCCGCAGCCTCGTGTTCGACCTGTTCCGTCCGGGCCAGGTCAGTGTCAAGGACTATTACGCCGAACTCCCCATCGCGCTGCGCGTTACCGGGCGTTATCACGACGTCGGCTCGTTCGCTTCGGACATCGCCAATCTTTCGCGCATCGTGACGCTGAACAACGTCAGCGTCATCCCCAAGGGGGATGGCGGCATGGTGATGGAAGCGACAGCCAAGACCTTCCGCTACCTGGACTCGGACGAAGTCTCCGCGCAGCGCAAGGCGGTGACGGGAGCGAAGAAGTGACGCCCCGGTTCGCGCTCGTTGCCACCGCCGCGGCGCTCCTGGTGTCCGGCTGCGGTTCGTCGGACAGCGACGAGGTTCAGCAATGGATGACGGAACAACGGGCGCAAACCAAGCCCAAGGTCCAGCCCATTCCCGAGCCCAAGAAATTCTCGCCGCAAGCCTATACGCAGGAAACTTCGATCGACCCGTTCAGCAACCAGAAGCTGACGCAGGCGCTGAAGCGCGAGTCCGCGGCGCAGGCCATCACCAATGGCGCGCTGATCGCCCCGGAACTCGCAAGGCGCAAGGAACCGCTCGAAAGCTATCCCCTTGACTCCATGGTCATGGTTGGCAGCTTGATCAAGCAGGGCCAGCTCGTCGCGCTGCTGCGCATCGACAACCTTCTGTACCAGGTCCGTCCCGGCAACTACCTCGGGCAAAACTACGGAAAGATCACCAAGGTGGGTGAGACCGAAGTCGTGCTGCGCGAAATCGTGCAGGACGCCGCGGGAGAATGGATAGAGCGCCCCGCTACATTGCAATTGCAAGAGAGGTCAAAATGAACAACAACTGGATGACATGGCGGCGGTCGTTGGCTTTGGGAGCCGCCGCTCTCGCTGCCAGCCTGTCGCTCGCCTCGCACGCGCAAACGGTAGTCGAATCCGTCAGCAGTTCCATCCAGGGTGGCGCGGAAGTGATCCGGATCGACTTCTCCCAGCCGCTTGCCGCCGTTCCCGCCGGTTTCGCCATCCAGGCGCCAGCGCGCATCGCGCTTGACGTGCCCAACGCCAGCAACGGGCTGGGCAAATCCACCGTTGAAATCAACCAAGGCAATGTGAAGTCGGTGAATGTGGTACAGGCTGGCGAGCGGACCCGGCTGGTGCTCAATCTCAAGACGGCTACTGCCTATAGCGCACAGCTTCAGGGCAAGTCGCTGCTGGTCACGCTCGAGACGCTGGGCGTCGCGCAGCCCACTTCCCCGGGGCAGCTTGCGTTCGCCGAAAGCCGCAACCGGGACACCCAGCCGATCCGGGACGTTGATTTCCGGCGTGGCACCGACAGCTCCGGCCGCGTGATCGTGGACTTGCCCAATAACCAGGTGGGCGTGGACATTCGCCAGCAAGGCCAGACGCTGGTGGTGGAATTCCTGAAATCCTCGCTGCCTGAAGGCCTGCGCCGGCGACTGGATGTGGCCGATTTCGGCACCCCCGTACAGAACGTCACCACCTTCCAGGCGGGGGACCGGGTCCGGGTGGTCATCGAGCCCAAGGGTGCGTGGGAGCACAGTGCTTACCAGAGCGACAATCAGTTTGTCATCGAGGTGCGCCAGCAGAAGGTCGATCCTTCCAAGCTGACTCAGGGCCCGGGCTACAGCGGCGAGAAACTTTCGCTGAACTTCCAGAATATCGAAGTGCGTTCCCTGCTGCAGGTCATCGCCGACTTCACCAACTTCAACATCATCACGTCGGACTCCGTCAGCGGCGCGGTGACCCTGCGCCTGAAGGACGTTCCCTGGGACCAGGCGCTGGACATCATCCTGCAGGCCAAGGGCCTGGGCATGCGCAAGACGGGCAACGTGCTGTGGATCGCTCCCAAGGACGAGATCGCGGCCAAGGAAAAGCTCGACCTGGAGTCCAAGAACGCCATCCAGAACCTGGAGAGCGTGCGCACGCAGGCCTTCCAGCTGAACTACACCAAGGCCGCGGACATCGCTGCCCAATTGACCAGCGGATCCGGCGCGGCGCGCATCCTGAGCACGCGCGGCAGCGTCATCGCGGAACCCCGCACCAACCAGCTGTTTGTAACCGACATCGGAGTTCGGCTGGAGCAGGTACAGCAGCTGATCGGCAAGCTGGACATTGCGGTCCGGCAGGTGCTGATCGAAGCACGCATCGTCGAGGCGTCCGATACGTTCGGCAAGTCGCTTGGCGTGCGATTGGGCGGCAGTGACCTGCGCGGCGTGCGGGGCGGAGATCCGGGTTACGCGCTCGGCAGTGGCAATCGCGTGGCACTGGGCGGTACATATAACGCGGTTTCCACCACGACCGGCGAATCGGGTGGCACGCTGGATACGACAAACACAACGTTCGTCAATCTGCCAGCGTCGGGCCAGGGCGGCTTCAGCCCTTCGACCTTCGCTATCTCGCTTTTCAGTGCGGCAGCCAATCGGTTTCTGAACCTTGAGTTGTCTGCCCTTGAGGCCGACGGCAAGGGCAAGCTGGTGTCCAGCCCCCGCATCGTCACCGCTGACCAGACCAGGGCGTCGATCGAGCAGGGTACGGAATTTCCCTACCAGCAGGCCACCTCCAGCGGCGCCACTTCCGTCGCATTCCGCCGCGCCACGCTGCGCCTGGACGTGACGCCCCAGATCACGCCGGAAGGCAACATCATTCTTGATCTGGACATCAGCAAGGACAGCCGCGGCGAAACCACAGCTGCCGGTATCGCCATCAACACCAAGCACATCAAGACCCAGGTGCTGGTTGAAAACGGCGGAACCGTCGTTATCGGCGGTATTTTCGAACTCACCGAAACCGAAAACGAAGCACGCGTGCCATTCCTGGGCGATCTGCCTGGGGTGGGCAACCTGTTCAAGACCAAGCAGCGTTCCTCGAGCAAACAGGAAATGCTGGTTTTCATCACACCTAAAATGATCGCGGATCGTGCGGCGGCACGGTAGGCACACTCGCAAACGGAATCAGGAAGCATCCAAATGCAATACATGAAGTATCTCTTCGCACTCGTCGTGCTGGCCCTTCTTACCGCTTGCGGAGGCGGCGGGGGCAGTGCCGGTACTGTCACCGGTTCTTCAGCGCCATCGACGGCGACTGGTACGCCCACCTTGGTCGTGGACATGCGGGACGCGGCGGGTGCGAGCACCAATTCCGTTAGCGGCGCAGGCGCCACGACGGCGCGTGCAACGTTAAAGGATGCGAATGGCTTGCCGGCTGCAGGGGTGCTTGTCAAGTTCAGCGGAGATGCGACCCTCATTAAACTCACGCCGACCTCCGGCCAAGTGCTGACGGATGCCAACGGCGTCGCTGCGATCCAGGTTGCCCCTGCGTCCCTTACCGCGTCGGGAGCGGGCACACTCAACGTGACTGCTTCAGTGGGCGGAACTTCGCTTGCAAAGGCGTTTGACTTCCAGATGTCATCAGCGGGCGTCTCTTTGCAGACTCTCGATGTGGGAACCGGGTCTCTTGCTGCGTTTGGCAATCGCCCGATCTCCGTAATTGCCGCTATCAACGGTGCCCCGGCTGCGAATACACCGATCCAGGTCACGTTCGCGGCGAGTTGCGGATTGGTAAATCCCGCGACCGTCACCACCGACTCCAACGGTCGCGCCGCAACGACGTACTCGGCCAACAGTGCCGCCTGTGCTGGAACCAATGTTACGTTGTCGGCATCTACGCCGGGTGCCGTCCCGCTGTCTGGCGTTATCTCGGTGCAGGCCCCACAAGCCACCAACATCCAATTCGTCTCGGCCACGCCCCAGCTCATTTTCCTGGCAGGCTCGGTGGGGCCCACGCAATCGCAGTTGGTGTTCAAGGTGGTTGACGCGGTGGGTACGGCGCTCCAGAACCAGTCCGTGCAACTCTCACTGGTCAACACGGGCCCGGGCGTTTCTCTGAACACGGTGGGAAATACCCAACCGGTCACCATGACGTCCGACGCCACCGGGGCCGTGTCGCTCGCCGTGTTCTCCGGCACTGTGCCCACATCGGTCCAGGTGCGCGCCGTCCTGACCGCGAACAACTCCGTATTCGCCAACTCCAATGTGCTGACGGTCGCGTCAGGTCGGCCTGTCCAGCGCGCTGCAAGTCTGTCCATTTCAAAGTTCGCCATCGAAGGCTTCAACGTTGACGGCCCGGTGTCTGATTTCACTATGTCACTGGCGGATCGCCAAGGCAATCCGGTGCCCGACGGCACCCAGGTCAATTTTGTAGCCGAGGCGGGGGTAATGGTTCCCGCCGTCTGTGTGATATCAGGCGGCAGTTCGTCCTGCAAGGTCCAGATCCGCGCGCAGGGTACTCGGCCCGCGAACGGCATCGTTTCGGTGTTGGCATATGTTCCTGGCGAAGAGGACTTCGTGGATGCCAATTTCAACAACGTCTACGACTTGGGCGAAAGTTTTACCGATATGGGCAACGCGTTCCGTGATGACAACGACAATGCCGTATTCGATACTGGCGAATTTTCGGTGCCGCGCACCGGCGCGGTGACGTGCGGCGGTTCTACCAATGGGCGCCCCAACACGTGCGACGGTGTCTGGGGCGCGGTGGATGTCCGAGCTCAGGCTAATATTGTATTTTCTACCTCCGGTGCCAATATCACCGGGTCACTTACCAATGTAGTGGTGGGTACATCGACCCTCGGTTCGTTGGACGTAACGGTAAGCGATCTGAATGGCAACAGCATGCCGACCGGAAGCAATATTGGCATCCAAGTAATTTCAGCGAACAACAGCGGCTGTACCGCCGTACTTCCTTCGGCGGTGATTCCCAACACGCGCTTGCCGTTCCGCCAAACCGTTTCGACCTCCAAGTGCATCAACGGCGACCGCATCGTGATCACCGTGACCAGCCCGCTCGGCACACTGTCGTCCCAGGGCTTCACGGTACCGTAAGCCGCTCCGCCGTGGTCAGACTGGCGCTCGTCGGCCTGCCCGGCAGCGGCAAATCCACCGTCGGGCGGCAACTCGCCCGGCGGCTGGAGCTTCCCTTTTCAGATTCCGACCATGCGATCGAACAGCGGCTTGGCTGCTCCATTCGCGAGTACTTCGAGCGTGAAGGCGAAACCGCCTTCCGCGATGTCGAAGAGGCGGTCATCCATGAGCTGATGCAGGCGGGCACGGGCGTCGTCGCGACCGGCGGTGGTGCCGTGCTGCGCCCATTGAACCGGCAGCGGCTGCACGCGGCGGGGCACGTCATCTACCTGCATTCGACGCCCGAGGAGGCTTTCCGGCGGGTCCGGCATGACAGCAACCGCCCCCTGCTGCAGGTGGACGACCCGCTGGGGCGCCTGCGTGACCTGCATGCGCAGCGTGATCCGCTGTACCGGGAGACGGCGCATTTCGTCATCGAGACGGGCCGGCCTTCCGTACCCACGCTGGTCAACATGATCCTCATGCAGCTGGAACTCGCCGGCGTGCTGCCGGCTTCCTGAGCACGGGCCGGAGTACGCCCGGCGGCCGCCATTAAACTTGGGGCATGGCCACCACACTCCCCACCCACCAGGTGAAGATCAACCTGGGCGAGCGCAGCTACCCGATCGAAGTGGGCAGCGGCCTGCTGGACAACCCGGCGACCTGGGCGTCCACGCCGGCCGCGGCCACGGCCCTCATCGTCACCAACACCACGGTCGCCCCGCTGTACGCCCGGCGGCTCGTCCAGGCGCTCCAAGCGCGGTACAAGGCTGTCCATACCGTTGAACTGCCCGACGGCGAAGAGCACAAGAACTGGCAGACGCTCAACCTGGTCTTCGACAAGCTGCTGGGGCAGGGCAGCGACCGCAAGACGGTGCTGTTCGCGCTGGGTGGCGGCGTGGTGGGCGACATGGCGGGCTTTGCAGCGGCCAGCTACATGCGCGGCGTGCCCTTCATCCAGGTGCCCACCACGCTGCTGGCGCAGGTGGATTCCTCGGTGGGCGGCAAGACTGCGATCAACCATCCGATGGGCAAGAACATGATCGGCGCCTTCTACCAGCCGCAGCTGGTGGTGTGCGACATCGATACGCTGGCCACGCTGCCGCCGCGCGAGCTGAGCGCGGGCCTGGCCGAAGTGATCAAGTACGGCCCCATCGCCGACATGCAGTTCCTGGCCTGGATCGAAAGCCATATCGATTCATTGCTCGCGGGCGATCCCGCGGCGCTGGCCCATGTCGTGGTTCGCAGCTGTGAGATCAAGGCAGGGGTGGTGGGTCAGGACGAGCGCGAGGCGGGCCTGCGGGCGATCCTGAATTTCGGCCACACCTTCGGCCACGCTATCGAGGCGGGGCTGGGCTACGGCAAGTGGCTGCACGGCGAGGCCGTGGGCTGCGGCATGGTGATGGCGGCGCAGCTGTCCCTTCGCCTGGGCCTGGTGGACGCGCCTTTCGCCGACCGGCTCACGGCGTTGCTGCGCAAGGCGCGGCTGCCCGTGGTCGGGCCGAGGCTGGGGGCGCAGCGCTACCTTGAACTGATGCGGGTGGACAAGAAGGCCGAGGCGGGCGAGATCAAATTTGTCGTCCTCGACGGTCCTGGCAAAGCCATTGTGCGCGGCGCGCCGGATGCGCTGGTGCGCGAGGTCATCGAGCAATGCTGTGAATAGCAGCCTGGCTGCCTGGGCTTGCGACCCGTCGCGATCGCGCGGCAGGCGGCATCCTGAAGAGGCCGCGCCCACGCGCACCGAGTTCCAGCGCGACCGCGATCGCATCGTCCACTCCACCGCCTTCCGCCGGCTGGTGTACAAGACGCAGGTTTTCCTCAACCATGAAGGCGACCTGTTCCGCACCCGGCTGACCCATTCGCTGGAAGTCGCGCAACTGGGGCGCTCCATTGCCCGGGCGCTCAGGCTCAATGAAGACCTGGTCGAGGCCATCGCGCTGGCCCATGACCTCGGCCACACGCCGTTCGGCCACGCCGGGCAAGACGCGCTGGACGACTGCATGGCGGGGCAGGGCGGATTCGAGCACAACCTGCAAAGCCTGCGCGTCGTGGACGAGCTGGAGGAGCGCTACCCCGCCTTCAATGGCCTGAACCTGACCTTTGAAGCGCGCGAAGGCGTGCTCAAGCATTGCTCGCGGGCCAACGCCCTGCAGCTGGAGGCTGCCGAGCCGGGGGGGGTGGGCCGGCGCTTCATCGAGCGCACCCAGCCGGGGCTGGAGGCGCAGCTGTGCAACCTGGCGGACGAGATTGCCTACAACGCGCACGATATCGACGACGGCGTGCGCTCGGGCCTGATCACGCTGGAGCAGCTGGAGGAAGTGGAGCTGTTCGGGCAGTTCCGGCGCGAAGCGCTCGCCGCGCACCCGCTGCTGCAGGGCCGCCGGCTGCTGTACGAATCCATACGCCGCATGCTCAGCGCACAGGTCTATGACGTCATCGCCGCGACCGCCGCGGCCGTCGCGGCTGCGGGACCGGGCAGCGCAGACGCGGTGCGCGCCCTGCCGCCGCTGGTGATGTTCGGTGAAGCAATGCGCGACGGCTCCACGCGGCTCAAGCGCTTCCTGCACGCCAACCTGTATCGCCATCCGCAGGTGGAAGAAATGACACGCACGGCCCGCCGGGTGGTGCGCGAGCTGTTCGCGGCCTATCTCGCGCAGCCTTCGCTCATGCAATCCGGGTTCGCGGGCCGGCCGGACACGGCGCGCGCCGTCGCCGACTACATCGCGGGCATGACCGACCGCTTCGCCGCGCGCGAGCATGAGCGCCTCACCGGGCTGAAGCTGCTGCCTTCCGCGTGATGAGGCGCATCGAACCGGCGACATGGGTCGTTCTCGCGGGCGTGGCCGCGGCGCTGCACGTGGGCAAGCTGCCGCCGGCGCTTCCGGTGCTGCGCGATGCCTTGGGCATCACCCTGCTTGAAGCCGGCTTCGCGCTTTCGCTGGTCCAGCTGGCCGGCATGACGCTGGGGCTGGCCGTCGGCCTGGCCGCCGATGCACTGGGTCTGAGGCGCACGCTGCTTTGCGGGCTTTCCGTGCTCGCATGCGCCAGCATCCTTGGCGGCTGGGCCCGCGAGCCGTGGCAGCTGCTGTCGCTGCGCGCGTTTGAGGGGCTGGGGTTCCTGCTCGCATCGATGCCGGCGCCGGGCTTGATCCGGCGCTTGGTCACGCCCGCCCGGCTCAATGCGGCGCTCGGAGCCTGGGGCGCCTACATGCCGCTGGGCACGGCTTTGTCCTTGCTGCTGGGCCCCGCGGTCATCACGGTGGCCGGCTGGCAGGCCCTGTGGTGGCTGCTGGGCGTGGTGGCGCTGATGGCTGCTGCAGCCGTCGCATACGCCGTGCCACCGGACGGGGCGCGCGCGGTGATGACTTCGTCCACGGCCGGCCCACAGTGGCTGCTGCGCCTGCGGCTGACGTTGTCGGCCCGCGCCTGCTGGCTGGTCGCGCTGTGTTTTGCGGCGTATTCCAGCCAGTGGCTGGCGGTGATCGGCTTCCTGCCATCGGTGTACGCCGACGCGGGCTGGGCGGGCACCGCTGCGGCGTTTGCCACGGCGCTGGTGGCGGCGGTGAACATGATCGGCAATATCGCGTCGGGCCGCCTGCTGCAGCGCGGTGTGGCGCCGTCCACGCTTTTGGGGTGGGGCTTTGCCGCCATGGGGGTGGGCGCGGTGGTCGCATTCGCACCGCTGCAAGGGCTGTCGGGCCCGGGCGTCACGGCCTTGCGCTATGGCGCCGTCGTTGCGTTCTCGATGTTAGGCGGCATGATTCCGGGCACGCTGTTTTCGCTGGCCGTGCGCGTCGCGCCTGGCGAGGGCACGGTCTCAACAACCGTCGGCTGGATGCAGCAGTGGTCTTCGCTCGGGCAGTTCGCCGGCCCGCCCCTGGTGGCATGGCTGGCCGTGCACGCCGGTGGCTGGCAATGGACCTGGGCTGCCACGGGTACGTGTTCGATAATCGGCCTGGTGCTGGCCGGTGCGATTGCCCGGTTGCTGCGCGGCGCGCGCCCATAGAATCCGACAATGCGGCGCCCGTCCGCGTGGAGAATGAATGAGTTTCCTCGACCAGCTTAAATCGCAGGCCAACTCCCTGCAAAGCCGGCAAGGCGAGCAGCAGCAGGGGCTGCTCGCCAGTACGCAGCAGACCGAGATGGCGTGCAACATGGTCTCCCAGTACCTCAAGGACCTCGTGCGGCAGCTCAATGTGATCGAGCCCGACGGGCCCGCCCTGGCGCTGGACAGCAAGGTTCCGTGGCCGCCCATGAAGCTCACGGCCTTCCAGGCCGATTCGCGCAAGAAGACGCTGCGTGACCGGGAAGTCTTCGACTACATCGCCATCGGCTGGCGGATCCTTCCCCGCGCCGGTGCGCCGGTGACTGGCAGCGTCAGCGCCAATTTCCTGCCCGACCTGCAGCGGCTTGAAGCGCGGCTGGCGGCCGGCTGGGTCCAGCACGAGCGGCATGAGCAGCGCCATCCGGAGAAAAACACGCTGCAGCTGGTGCGCTTCGACTACACGACCGAAAGCCGCGGCAACGTGCGCGTGACGCCCGACCACGACAAGGGCATGCTGGCCGTGCGGCTGGCCAATCTCAGCGGCCTGGAAATACAGAACACGATGTTGCCTGTGTCGCAGGTGCAGACGGCGACGCTCGACGAGCTTGCCAAGCTGATCGTCGGCCAGCCCAGCCGGTTCATCTGAAATGGACGCACCGGCTGCCGATGTCCTGCGGGATACCCGCGGCTGGCTTGAGAAAGCAGTGATCGGCCTGAACCTGTGCCCGTTCGCCAAGGCTGTCTACGTCAAGGGGCAGGTTCATTTCGCGGTGAGCGCCGCAGGCAGCGCGCGGGAACTGCTGGAGGACATGGCCTCGGAACTCGATGCGCTTGCCGCGAGCGACCCGGCCGTGTGTGAAACCACGCTGCTGATCGCACCGCACTGCCTGCGCGATTTCCTGGCCTTCAACGATTTCCTGGGGCAGGCGGAGCGCCTGGTGCGCAAGCGCGGTCTGGAAGGCGTGGTGCAGCTGGCCAGTTTCCATCCCGCTTACCAGTTCGCCGACAGCGAGGCAGGCGACATGGCGAACTTCACCAACCGGTCGCCATGGCCGGTCGTGCACCTGTTGCGCGAGGCGAGTGTAGAGCGCGCCGTGGAGGCCATGCCCGATCCGGCCGCGATCTACGAGGCCAACATGGCGACGTTGCGCCGCCTGGGACCTGCCGGCTGGGCGGCGCTGGGCGTCGGGCCCTCGACATGAAAGCCAACACTTCCAGGGCCGCGCCCGATGCCGACATCCGCCCCGGGCAATCGGTGGAGCTGCTCAAGCACCTGCATATCCTCACCCGTGATGGCCAGCTCAACCAGGATTCCAGGCGCAAGCTCAAGCAGGTCTATCACCTGGTGCAGTTCATCGAGAAATTGCTCGGGGAGGTGGCCGAGGAGCACGAGCCCACGCTGGCGGACCATGGCGCGGGCAAGTCCTACCTGGGCTTCATCCTCTACGACCTTTTCTTCAAGGAGCGCGCGGGCGGCCATATCTACGGCGTCGAGACCCGGGCGGAACTGGTGGCCAGGTCAGCCGAACTGGCGCAGCGCCTGGGGTTCGCGCGGATGTCGTTCCTGAACGTCAGTGCAGCCGATGCGGCGGATGCGGCGCAGTTGCCTGCGCAGATCGACGTTGTCACTGCATTGCATGCCTGCGATACCGCGACAGACGACGCCATTGCCTTCGGCCTGCGCAAACAGGCGCGCTCCATGGTCTTGGTGCCGTGCTGCCAGGCGGAGGTGGCCGCGTCGCTGCGCCAGAACAAGGCGCTCGCATTGGCGCGCACACCGCTGGCTGAACTCTGGCGCCACCCGTTGCACACGCGTGAGATGGGCAGCCAGCTCACCAACGTCCTGCGTTGCCTCTATCTCGAGGCCATGGGCTATCAGGTCACGGTGACGGAACTGGTGGGCTGGGAGCACAGCCTGAAGAACGAACTGATCCTGGCGCGCTACACGGGCCAGAAAAAGCGAAGCGCAGCCGAGCGCCTGCGCGCCATCCTTGCGGAATTTGGCTTGCAGGCGATCGAGCCGCTGCGCTTTCCGGCGCTGGCCAATTAGTTGGCCGGCGGATCCTTCTGGCGGGTGCGGCTGACGCCGCTGAAGATGCCGATGCCCAGCAGCACCAGCACACCGATGCCGATATAGAGCTGCGGCACCCCGGCCACCAGGGCGGCCCAGATCAGGCCGGCCATGAAGATCATGAAACCGATGATGTAAAGCGCGAAGGACATGAAGTTCTCCCGTTGTTGTCGTGCATGCATCTTGTGGCGCGCCCACTGCGCAGCTTGTCGGCGCCCTGCCCGCACGAGCGTCGGATGACCCGCCCTTAATGGGGGTCAGATTCCAATTAATATCGCCGCATGGCACGCCTTCCCCGTCTGACCCTTCCCGGTTATCCCCACCACGTCATCCAGCGCGGGAACAACCGGCAGGCCATCTTCACGGGCACGGCCGACTACGAAACGCTGCTGGCGATGCTCCACGAGAACGCCGTGAAGTTCGGTGTGGCGGTGCACGGCTACGTGCTGATGAGCAATCACTTTCACCTGCTGGCGACGCCGGAGACCGTGGAAGGCCTCCCGTTGATGATGCAGGCGGTCGGCCGGCGCTACGTCCGCCATTTCAACCAGTACCAAGCCCGCAGCGGCACGTTGTGGGAGGGCCGCTACAAGTCCACGCTGATCCAGGCCGAGCGGCATCTGCTGGCCTGCATGGTCTACATGGACCTCAATCCGGTGCGCGCCGGCATGGTGCCGGAAGCCCGCGACTACCCTTGGTCCAGCCATGCGCACTACATCGGGTTGAAGGCCGACAGGCTGGTCGAGCCGCATCCGCTGTACTGGGAGCTGGGCAACACGCCGTTCGCCAGGGAGGCGGCTTATGCGGATATGGTGAGGGCGGGTGTGTCGTCGCAACAGCGGGACGCGTTGACGCAATCGGCGCTCAAGGGCTGGGCGCTCGGCGAGGCGGACTACGTTGCAGACCTGCAGGAGCGGACGCGCCGCCGGGTGAGCAAGGGGCGGGCGGGGCGGCCAGCCAGGCTACCAAAGCCTTGATCTGTCCCCTATTATGATCTCTGACTCAATGTACTTCGATTAATTGGAATCTGACCCCAATTATTTTGCTTGGCATTGTTGTTGCAGTGCACTATCCTTCGTGTCCCGCGAAATATTCAGGAGTGCACCATGACCACGGCTGCCGAAATCACCCATTTGCAAGAAAACGGCCTGTATTCGGCAGGCAACGAGCATGACGCCTGCGGCGTCGGCTTTGTGGCGCACATCAAGGGCGAGAAAAGCCACGCCATCGTCCAGCAGGGCCTGAAGATCCTGGAAAACCTGGACCACCGGGGTGCGGTGGGTGCCGACAAGCTGATGGGCGACGGTGCCGGCATCCTGATCCAGCTGCCCGACGCGCTGTACCGCGAGGAAATGGCCGGGCAGGGCGTGGAACTGCCGCCGCCCGGCGAATACGGCGTGGGAATGATCTTCCTGCCTAAGGAGCACGCATCGCGCCTGGCCTGCGAGCAGGAACTGGAGCGCGCGATCAAGGCCGAGGGCCAGGTGCTGCTGGGCTGGCGCGACGTGCCGGTGAACAAGGACATGCCCATGTCCCCCACGGTGCGCAAGAAGGAGCCCATCCTGCGCCAGCTGTTCATCGGCCGCGGCAACGACGTGATCGTGCAGGACGCGCTGGAGCGCAAGCTGTACGTCATCCGCAAGACGGCCAGCGCCGCCATCCAGAACCTCAAGCTGAAGTACACCAAGGAATACTACGTTCCCAGCATGTCCAGCCGTACCGTGGTCTACAAGGGCCTGTTGCTGGCCGACCAGGTGGGCACCTATTACCTGGACCTGAAGGACCCGCGCTGCGTCTCGGCGCTGGGCCTGGTGCACCAGCGCTTCTCCACCAACACCTTCCCCGAGTGGCCGCTGGCCCACCCGTACCGCTATGTCGCCCACAACGGCGAAATCAACACGGTCAAGGGCAACTACAACTGGATGAAGGCGCGCGAAGGCGTCATGTCGTCCCCCGTGCTGGCCGCCGACCTGAAGAAGCTCTACCCCATCAGCTTCGCCAGCCAGTCCGACACCGCGACCTTCGACAACTGCCTCGAGCTGCTGACGATGGCGGGTTACCCCATCAGCCAGGCCGTGATGATGATGATCCCCGAGCCCTGGGAACAGCACACCACGATGGACGAGCGCCGCCGCGCGTTCTACGAATACCACGCCGCGATGCTGGAACCCTGGGACGGCCCGGCTTCCATCGTCTTCACCGACGGCCGCCAGATCGGCGCCACACTGGACCGCAACGGCCTGCGCCCCTCGCGCTACTGCGTCACCGACGACAACCTGGTGATCATGGCTTCGGAAACCGGCGTGCTGCCGGTGCCCGAGAACAAGATCGTGCGCAAGTGGCGCCTGCAGCCGGGCAAGATGTTCCTGATCGACCTGGAGCAGGGCCGCATGATCGACGACGAGGAGCTGAAGTCCAGCCTCGCCAACGGCAAGCCCTACAAGCAGTGGATCGAGAACCTGCGCATCAAGCTGGACGACTTGTCCGACAGCTCGGGCGACGCCCCGGCCAGCAACGTCGAGCTGCTCGACCGCCAGCAGGCCTTCGGCTACACCCAGGAAGACATCAAATTCCTGATGTCGCCCATGGCGCAAGCCGGCGAGGAGGGCATCGGCTCAATGGGCAACGACAGCCCGCTGGCCGTGCTGTCCTCGCGCGACAAGCCGCTGTACAACTACTTCAAGCAGCTGTTCGCCCAGGTGACCAACCCGCCGATCGACCCGATCCGCGAAGCCATCGTGATGTCGCTGGTGTCCTTCATCGGCCCCAAGCCCAACCTGCTGGACATCAACCAGGTCAACCCGCCGATGCGGCTGGAAGTCACGCAGCCCATCCTCGACTTCGCCGACATGGCCAAGCTGCGCGAGATCGAGAAGCACACGCACGGCAAGTTCAAGAGCTACACGCTGGACATCACCTACCCGCTGGGCTGGGGCCAGGAAGGCGTCGAAGCCAAGCTGGCTTCGCTCAACGCCGAGGCCGTGGATGCCATCAAGGGCGGCAAGAACATCCTCATCATCAGCGACCGCGCCGTCGGCCCCGAGCAGGTGGCCATCCCCGCGCTGCTGGCGCTGTCGTCCATCCACCAGCACCTGGTGCGCGAGGGCCTGCGCACCACGGCCGGCCTGGTGGTGGAAACCGGCACGGCGCGCGAGGTGCATCACTTCGGCGTGCTGGCCGGCTATGGCGCCGAAGCCATCCATCCCTATTTGGCGATGGAAACCCTGGTCTCCATCCACAAGGACCTGCCCGGCGACCTGTCGGCCGACAAGGCCATCTACAACTATGTCAAGGCCATCGGCAAGGGCCTGTCCAAGATCATGTCCAAGATGGGCGTGTCGACGTACATGTCGTATTGCGGCGCGCAACTGTTCGAGGCCATCGGCCTGAACAGCGACACCATCGAGAAGTACTTCACCGGCACCGCCAGCCGCGTGGAAGGCATTGGCGTGTTCGAGATCGCGCAGGAGGCCATCCGCATGCACAAGGCCGCCTTCGGTGACGACCCGGTGCTGGCCAGCATGCTGGACGCCGGCGGCGAATACGCCTGGCGCACCCGCGGTGAAGAGCACATGTGGACGCCCGACGCCATCGCCAAGCTGCAGCACAGTGCGCGTTCCAACAACTGGAACACCTACAAGGAATACGCCCAGCTGATCAACGACCAGAGCCGCCGCCACATGACGCTGCGCGGCCTGTTCGAGTTCAGGATCGACCCGGCCCGGGCCATCCCGGTCGACGAGGTCGAGCCGGCCAAGGACATCGTCAAGCGCTTCGCCACCGGCGCCATGTCGCTGGGCTCCATCTCGACCGAGGCGCATGCCACGCTGGCCGTGGCCATGAACCGCATTGGCGGCAAAAGCAACACAGGCGAAGGCGGCGAAGACCCGGCGCGCTACCGCCAGGAACTCAAGGGCATCCCCATCAAGCAGGGCCAGACCCTGGCGGACGTGGTCGGCAAGGAAGTCACTGAAGCCGATTACCCGCTGAAGGACGGCGACTCGCTGCGCTCGAAAATCAAGCAGGTGGCCTCCGGCCGCTTCGGCGTCACGGCGGAATACCTGTCGTCGGCCGACCAGATCCAGATCAAGATGGCGCAGGGCGCCAAGCCCGGCGAAGGCGGCCAGCTGCCCGGCGGCAAGGTCTCCAAGTACATCGGCAAGCTGCGCTACTCGGTGCCGGGCGTCGGCCTCATCTCCCCGCCGCCGCACCACGACATCTATTCGATCGAGGACCTGGCGCAGCTGATCCACGACCTGAAGAATGTCGCACCGCATGCCAGCGTCAGCGTCAAGCTGGTGTCCGAAGTGGGCGTGGGCACCATCGCCGCGGGCGTGGCCAAGTGCAAGAGCGACCACGTGGTGATCGCCGGCCATGACGGCGGCACGGGCGCCTCGCCGTGGTCGTCCATCAAGCACGCCGGCAGCCCCTGGGAAATCGGCCTGGCCGAAACCCAGCAGACCCTGGTGCTGAACCGCCTGCGCGGCCGCATCCGCGTGCAGGCCGACGGCCAGATGAAGACCGGCCGCGACGTTGCCATCGGCGCGCTGCTGGGTGCCGACGAATTCGGCTTCGCCACCGCACCGCTGGTGGTGGAGGGCTGCATCATGATGCGCAAGTGCCACCTGAACACCTGCCCGGTGGGCGTCGCCACGCAGGACCCGGTGCTGCGCAGGAAATTCACCGGCAAGCCCGAGCACGTCGTCAATTATTTCTTCTTCGTCGCCGAAGAAGTGCGCCAGATCATGGCGCAGCTGGGCATCCGCAAGTTCGACGACCTGA
This sequence comes from Burkholderiales bacterium, assembly GCA_016191525.1. Taxonomy (GTDB): domain Bacteria; phylum Pseudomonadota; class Gammaproteobacteria; order Burkholderiales; family Burkholderiaceae_C; genus Ramlibacter. The sequence continues at coordinate 215,799 of JACPOK010000019.1, forward strand.
TCGGCCGCGCCGACCTGCTGGACATCAAGAAGGGCATCGCGCACTGGAAGGCCAAGGGCCTGGATTTCAGCCGCCTGTTCGCCCAGCCCCAGGTGCCGGCCGACGTGCCGCGCTTCCATGTCGAGAACCAGGAGCACGGCCTGGAGCACAACCTGGACACGCGCCTGATCGAGAAGTCGCGCGCCGCCATCGACAAGGGCGAGAAGGTTCAGTTCATCGAGGTGGCGCGCAACGTCAACCGCTCGGTGGGCGCCAAGCTCTCCGGTGCGCTGACCAAGGTCCATCCCGAGGGCCTGCCGGACGACTCGATCCGCATCCAGCTGGAAGGCACGGGCGGCCAGTCGTTCGGCGCTTTCCTGGCGCGCGGCATCACGCTGTACCTGATCGGCGACGCCAACGACTACACGGGCAAGGGCCTGTCGGGCGGGCGCATCGTGGTTCGTCCCAGCATCGACTTTCGCGGCATCGCCACCGAGAACATCATCATCGGCAACACCGCGCTGTACGGCGCGACCACCGGCGAGGCCTTCTTCAGCGGCGTGGCCGGCGAGCGCTTCGCCGTGCGCCTGTCGGGCGCCACCGCGGTGGTGGAGGGCACGGGCGACCATGGCTGCGAGTACATGACCGGCGGCACCGTGGTGGTGCTGGGCAAGACCGGGCGCAACTTCGCGGCCGGCATGTCGGGCGGCATCGCTTATGTGTATGACGAGGACGGCCAATTCGCCAGCCGCTGCAACACCTCCATGGTGTCGCTGGACGGGGTGGGCACTGCCGCCGAGCAGAAGGCCGGCGGCAAGACCCGCCTGCACAAGGACGAGGCCGACGAAACCCAGCTGAAGAAGCTGCTGGAAGAGCACAACCGCTGGACCGGCAGCAAGCGCGCGCGCGAGCTGCTGGACACCTGGGCCACCTCGCGTGGCAAGTTCGTCAAGGTGTTCCCCAACGAATACAAGCGCGCGCTGGCCGAAATGTATGAGCGCGAAGTGGAGCAGGCCAGCACGGGCAACAACGCCCAGGTGGGCATGAAGCACCCCGTGGCCGCGGCCTGAGAGAAAGAGGAAAAGAGATCATGGGAAAAGTCACGGGATTCATGGAATTCGAGCGCGTCGAGGAGGGCTACCGCCCGGTGGGCGAGCGCCTGAAGCACTACAAGGAATTCGTCGTCGGCCTCGACGACGCGCAGGCCAAGGTGCAGGGCGCGCGCTGCATGGACTGCGGCACGCCGTTCTGCAACAGCGGCTGCCCGGTCAACAACATCATTCCGGACTTCAACGACCTGGTGTACCGCGCCGACTGGCAGGACGCCTTCACGGTGCTGGACTCCACCAACAACTTCCCGGAGTTCACCGGCCGCATCTGCCCCGCGCCCTGCGAGGCCGCCTGTGTGCTCAACGTGAACGACGACCCGGTGGGCATCAAGTCGATCGAGCACGCCATCATCGACCGCGCGTGGGAGCACGGCTGGGTCGCTGCGCGGCCGGCGAAGCACAAGACCGGCAAGAAGGTCGCCGTGGTCGGCTCCGGCCCCGCCGGCATGGCGGCCGCCCAGCAACTGGCGCGCGTGGGCCACGACGTGACGCTGTTCGAGAAGAACGACCGCATCGGCGGCCTGCTGCGCTATGGCATCCCCGACTTCAAGATGGAGAAGGTGCACATCGACCGCCGCGTGGAGCAGATGAAGGCCGAAGGCGTGACCTTCCGAACCGGTGTGATGGTCGGCAAGCTGCCCGAGGGCAGCAAGGTCACCAATTGGGCGAAGGAAGTGGTCAGCCCCGCGCAGCTGCAAAAGGACTTCGACGCGATCGTGCTGACGGGCGGCGCCGAGCAGTCGCGCGACCTGCCGGTGCCCGGGCGCGAGCTGGACGGCATCCACTTCGCGATGGAATTCCTGCCGCAGCAAAACAAGGTGAACGCCGGCGACAAGGTCAAAGGCCAGCTGACGGCCTCCGGCAAGCACGTGATCGTGATCGGCGGCGGCGACACCGGCTCCGACTGCGTGGGCACCAGCAACCGCCATGGCGCGGCCAGCGTCACGCAGTTCGAGCTGATGCCCCAGCCGCCCGAGGAAGAAAACCGGCCGCTGACCTGGCCCTACTGGCCGTACAAGCTGCGCACCAGCTCCAGCCATGAAGAAGGCTGCGAGCGCGAGTTCGCCATCGCCACCAAGGAATTCATCGGCGAGAAAGGCAAGCTCACCGGCCTGAAGACCGTGCGCGTGGAGTGGAAGGACGGCAAGATGGCCGAGGTGGCCGGCTCCGAAGAGGTGCTCAAGGCCGAGCTGGTGCTGCTGGCGATGGGCTTTGTCAGCCCGGTCGCCACCATCCTGGAAGGCTTCGGCGTCGACCTCGATGCGCGCGGCAACGCCAGGGCCACCACCGAATTCACCGGCGGCTATGCGACCAACGTGCCCAAGGTGTTCGCCGCCGGCGACATGCGCCGCGGCCAGTCGCTGGTGGTCTGGGCCATCCGCGAAGGCCGCCAGGCCGCCCGTTCGGTGGATGAATTCCTGATGGGATTTTCCGACCTGCCGCGCTGACACTCTGTTTTTGCTATCTAATTTATAGCGGCCCACGCTTATCCAGCGCGGGCCGCAGCCATTTTTACCTCTGAAACAGGGTGCGCGCCAAAGGCCCGTATGATTTCAGGCCCGATGACCGACCCTGACGCCACAGCCCTTGTTGAATGCCGCCACCTGAGTTTTGGCTACGGCAAGCGCCGCATCCTTGACGACGTGAGCTTCACCGTGCCGCGCGGCAAGGTCACGGCGCTGATGGGCGCCTCCGGTGGCGGCAAGACAACGGTGCTGCGCCTGATCGGCGGCCAGATGCGGGCCCAGGGCGGTGAGGTGCTGTTCGACGGCCAGGACGTGGGCCTGCTCGATGCCGCGGGTCTGTACGCCGCCCGGCGGCGCATGGGCATGCTGTTCCAGTTCGGCGCGCTGTTCACCGACCTCAGCGTCTTCGACAACGTCGCGTTTCCCTTGCGCGAGCACACGGGCCTGGCCGAGCACCTGGTGCGCGACATCGTGCTGATGAAGCTCAATGCCGTGGGCCTGCGCGGGGCGCGCGACCTTGCGCCCAGCGAGATCTCCGGCGGCATGGCGCGGCGCGTGGCACTGGCGCGGGCCATTGCACTGGACCCCGAGCTGATCATGTACGACGAGCCCTTCGCCGGCCTGGACCCGATTTCGCTGGGCACGGCCGCGCAGCTGATCCGCCGGCTCAACGACACGCTGGGCATCACCAGCATCGTGGTTTCGCACGACCTGGAAGAGACTTTCCACATCGCTGACCAGGTGATCATCCTGGCCAACGGCAAGATCGCGGCCCAGGGCACGCCGCAGGAGGTGCAGCAGTCCGCCGACCCGCTGGTCTACCAGTTCGTCCACGCCCAGGCCGATGGCCCGGTGCAATTCCACTATCCCGGCTCCACGGTGGCCCAGGATTTCGGCGGAGGCCTTGAGCGATGAGCTGGTACAACCCCGCCGACGTGGGCTTCGCGGTGCGCGGCAAGCTGGCCGACCTGGGCATGGGCGCGCGGCTGTTCTGGCGGCTGCTGTCGCTGTTTGGCGCCAGCTTCCGGCGCTTCGGCCTGGTGCGCGACCAGATCCATTTCCTGGGCAACTACTCGCTGGCCATCATCACCGTGTCGGGCCTGTTCGTCGGCTTCGTGCTCGGGCTGCAGGGCTACTACACGCTGCAGCGCTACGGTTCGTCCGAGGCGCTTGGGCTGCTGGTGGCACTGGGGCTGGTGCGCGAACTCGGGCCGGTGGTCACCGCGCTGCTGTTCGCCGGGCGGGCAGGCACCTCGCTCACTGCCGAGATCGGCCTGATGAAGGCGGGTGAGCAGCTGTCGGCCATGGAAATGATGGCGGTGGACCCGGTGCGCCGCATCCTGGCGCCGCGCTTCTGGGCCGGCGTGATCACCATGCCCCTGCTGGCCGCCGTGTTCAGCGCGGTGGGCATCATTGGCGGCTACATCGTCGGCGTGGTGCTGATCGGGGTGGACCCCGGCGCCTTCTGGAGCCAGATGCAGGGCGGTGTCGATGTCTGGCGCGACGTAGGCAACGGCATCGTCAAGAGTTTCGTGTTCGGCGTGACGGTGACGTTCGTCGCGCTGCTGCAGGGGTTCGGCTCGCAGCCCACGCCCGAAGGCGTGTCGCGCGCCACCACGCGCACCGTGGTGGTCGCGTCGCTCGCGGTGCTGGGGCTGGATTTCATCCTCACCGCCATGATGTTCAGCATCTAGGAAAACAAATATGGAACGCTCGAAAAATGATGTGTGGGTTGGCTTGTTCGTGCTCATCGGTGGCGCGGCCATCCTTTTCCTCGCGCTGCAGTCGGCCAACCTGCTGACCCTGAGTTTCAAGCCCACCTACCGCGTCAGCGCCAAATTCGACAACATCGGCGGCCTGAAGCGCCAGGCGGCCGTGAAAAGCTCGGGTGTGGTGGTCGGCCGCGTGGAATCCATCACCTTCGACGACAAGTCGTTCCAGGCGCGCGTGAACATGGCGCTGGAGACCGGCCACGCCTTTCCCAGGGACAGTTCGCTCAAGATCCTGACCAGCGGCCTGCTGGGGGAGCAATACATCGGGATCGAAGCCGGTGCCGATGAGAAGGTTTTAGCGCAAGGCGATACCATTACGACTACGCAATCCGCCGTCGTCCTGGAAAACCTGATCAGCCAGTTTTTGTACAACAAGGCGGCGGACGGCAGCAGTTCCTCAGGGACAGCCACCAAGAAATGACAACCACGACGCCTTTCACCTCTCCCTTTGCCGGCATGGCCCGCCGGTTGGCCCTGGCCGGGGCCGCCTGTGCCCTGCTGGTCCTTGGCGGCTGCGCCACCGGCCCCAATGCCAACCCGCGCGACCCGTTCGAGCCGTTCAACCGCCAGATGATGCGCATCAACGAGGGTGTGGATGCGGTGCTGCTCAAGCCTGCCGCCACGGCCTACCGCCAGGCGATTCCGCCGCTGGTGCGCACCGGCGTGAGCAATTTCTTCGGCAACCTGAGCGACGTCTGGTCGTTCGTCAACAGCGCGCTGCAGTTCAAGCTGCAGAACGCCGCCGAAAACTTCATGCGGGTCAACGTCAACACCTTCTTCGGCCTGGGCGGCATCCTGGACATCGCCAGCGAGCTGAACATCGAGCGCCACCGCGAAGACTTCGGCCAGACCCTGGGCCGCTGGGGCATGCCGGCCGGCCCTTATCTGGTGCTGCCGCTGCTGGGGCCGTCGACCATGCGCGATGCGCTGGCATTTCCCATCGACCGCAGGGGGGACCTGGTGCACTACCTCGACCCGGTGAGCCACCGCAACGGCCTTTACGTGCTGCGCCTGGTGGACGTGCGCGCCAACCTGCTGCGCGTGGGCGACGTGATCAGCGGCGCAGCGCTCGACAAGTACACCTTCACCCGCGACGCGCACCTGCAAAGGCGCCGCGCAGAGATTTTCGAGGGTGGCGACGCGCCGCCCGAGCCTCGCTCCGAGGCGGACGACCCGTCCCCTGTCGCCGGCACGCCCGAAGCGGTGCTGGGCGCCCCGCCCGAGACCGCAGGACAACCGCAGCCCGAGCCCGCGCGTTAAGGGTTGCAGACTGTTTCAAACCATGCGGCGGGCCCGGAACCGGGCCGCCGCCTGCCGTTCCAACGTGACACGCGGGCCCGGCCCGCACTGAAAGGCAATCATGAATCGACGTTTTCTGGGCCGCATCGCCGCCGCCCTGCTGGCCGTTTCGTTCGCCGGCCTCGCCCCGCTGGCCCGTGCCGCCGAAGAATCGCCCGACGCGCTGATCAAGCGCCTGTCTGACGAGGTGCTGGGCGCCATCAAGGCCGACAAGTCGCTGCAGACGGGCGACGTGAGCCGCATCATCGCGCTGGTGGACGGCAAGGTCATGCCGAACGTCAACTTCCAGCGCATGACGGCCTCGGCCGTCGGCCCGGCCTGGCGCCAGGCCACGCCCGAGCAGCAAAAGCGCCTGCAGGACGAATTCAAGACCCTGCTGGTGCGCACCTATTCGGGCGCGCTGTCGCAGGTGGATGAGCAGACCATCAGCATCAAGCCGCAACGCGCCGCCCCGAGCGACACCGAGGTGGTGGTGCGCACCGAGATCCGCGGCCGCGGCGACCCGATCCAGCTGGATTACCGGCTCGAGAAGTCCCCCACCGGCTGGAAGATCTACAACCTGAACGTGCTGGGCGTGTGGCTGGTGGAAACCTACCGCAGCCAGTTCGCGCAGGAAATCAACGCCAAGGGCATCGACGGCCTGATCGCCACCCTGGCCGATCGCAACAAGTCCAACGCCAGCCGCAAGACCTGAAGCCGGCCATGCTGGTGCTGCCCTCGGAACTGACCCACGAGCACGCGGCGGCCTGCTGCCTGATGCTGCAGCAGGGCCTGCGCGCGGCGGGCGAGACCACGGCGGTGGCCGACGCCAGCGCGCTGCAGCGGTTTGACTCTTCCGCCCTGGCAGTACTGCTGGACTGCCGGCGCGAAGCCCTGGCCATGGGGCGCACCTTCTCGGTCAGGGGCCTGCCCGCCCGCCTGCGCGAGCTGGCCGGCCTGTACGGCGTGGCCGAACTGCTGCCCGCTGCGCCCTGAAGGCCCCACCCCGGTGCGGCCGGGGGTGACAGCCTAGAATCAGCGGCTCCCATGCCCGCGATTTCGTTCCAGTCTGTCTGCAAAACCTTTGCCTCCGCCCGTGGCCCGTTCAAGGCGCTCGACAGCGTCAGCTTTGACATCGAAGAGGGCGAGTTTTTCGGCCTGCTGGGCCCCAACGGCGCGGGCAAGACCACCCTGATCAGCATCCTCGCCGGGCTGGCCCGCGCCACCGCCGGCAAGGTCACGGTGCAGGGCAGCGACGTACAGGCCGACTACGGCGCCGCGCGCCGCAAGCTGGGGGTCGTGCCGCAGGAGCTGGTGTTCGACCCCTTCTTCACCGTTCGCGAGGCGCTGCGCATCCAGTCGGGCTATTTCGGGGTGAAGAACAACGAGGCCTGGATTTCCGAACTGCTGGAAAGCCTGGGCCTGGCCGACAAGGCCGGCTCCAACATGCGCCAGCTGTCCGGCGGCATGAAGCGCCGGGTGCTGGTGGCGCAGGCCCTGGTGCACAAGCCGCCCGTCATCGTGCTGGACGAACCCACCGCCGGCGTCGATGTGGAACTGCGCCAGACGCTGTGGCAGTTCATCGCCAAACTGAACAAGCAGGGCCACACCGTGCTTCTGACCACGCATTACCTGGAAGAAGCCGAGGCGCTGTGCGGCCGCATCGCCATGCTCAAGACGGGCAGGGTGGTGGCGCTGGAGCGCACCAGCGAGCTGCTCAAGGCCGCTTCCAGCAACGTGCTGCGCTTCAAGCTGGACAGCGAGCTGCCGGCCGAATTCATCGGCAAGGCCCGCGTCACCGGCCGCATCGTGCAACTGCCCGCGCACGACGCCCACGAAATCGAGCAATACCTGGCGGTGATCCGCCAGGCGGGCTTGCGGGTGGAAGACGTCGAGGTGCGCAAGGCCGATCTGGAAGACGTGTTCCTCGATGTCATGGCCGCCGAAGGAGTCGCTCCATGAACGGCTGGCAAACGCTTCTCTACAAGGAAGTGCTGCGCTTCTGGAAGGTCGGCTTCCAGACCGTGGGCGCGCCGGTGCTCACGGCCGTGCTGTACCTGCTGATCTTCGGCCACGTGCTGCAGGGCCATGTGAAGGTGTACGACAGCGTGGAATACACCGCCTTCCTGATCCCCGGCCTGGTGATGATGAGCGTGCTGCAGAACGCCTTCGCCAACAGCTCGTCGTCGCTGATCCAGAGCAAGATCATGGGCAGCCTGGTGTTCGTGCTGCTCACGCCGCTGTCGCACTGGAGCTGGTTTGTGGCCTACGTGGGCTCATCGGTGGTGCGCGGGCTGGCCGTGGGCGCGGGCGTGTTCGCGGTCACGGCGTGGTTCGGCCCGCTGCACTTCGTGGCGCCGCAGTGGATATTCCTGTTCGCGCTGCTGGGCGCCGGCATGCTGGGCGCGCTGGGCCTGATCGCCGGCCTGTGGGCCGAAAAGTTCGACCAGATGGCGGCTTTCCAGAACTTCATCATCATGCCCATGACCTTCCTGTCGGGCGTGTTCTATTCCATCCACTCGCTGCCGGCGTTCTGGCAGGGTGTCAGCCACCTCAACCCGTTTTTCTACATGATCGACGGTTTCCGCTACGGCTTTTTCGGGGTCAGCGACGTCTCGCCCTGGCTCAGCCTGGGCATCGTGGGCACCGCCTTCCTGGCCGTGAGCGCCGTGGGCGTGCACCTGCTGCGCATCGGCTACAAGATAAGAAACTGACCATGACCGCCGAAGAACTGCAATCCCTGATCGCCACCGGCCTGGCCTGCGACCACCTCGAGGTGGAGGGCGATGGGCGCCACTGGTCGGCCGTCATCGTCTCCGGCGAGTTCGAGGGCAAGCGCCTGATCCAGCGCCACCAGCGGGTTTACGCCACGCTGGGTGCGAGAATGCATACCGACGAGGTGCATGCCCTGTCGATGAAGACTTTCACGCCCGCCGAGTGGGCAACCCAACCACACTGAGCTTTCATGGATAAATTGCTGATTCGCGGTGGAAAACAGCTCCACGGCGAGGTCCTGATATCCGGTGCCAAGAACGCGGCGCTGCCCGAACTGTGCGCCACGCTGCTCACCAGCGAGCCGGTCACGCTGAAGAACGTGCCGCGCCTGCAGGACGTGGCCACCATGCTCACCCTGATCCGCAACATGGGGGTGCAGGTCGAGCGCGCTGCCGACGGCACCGTGCGCATCGATTCCAGCAAGCTGAGCTCGCCCGAGGCGCCCTACGAACTGGTCAAGACCATGCGCGCCTCGGTGCTGGCGCTGGGTCCCCTGCTGGCGCGCTTCGGCGAGGCCACCGTCTCCCTGCCCGGCGGCTGCGCCATCGGCTCGCGCCCGGTGGACCAGCACATCAAGGGCCTGCAGCAGATGGGCGCCGAGATCGTGGTGGAGCACGGCTACATGATCGCCAAGCTGCCCAAGGGGCGCGACCGCCTGAAGGGCGCCAGCATCACCACCGACATGATCACCGTCACCGGCACCGAGAACTTCCTGATGGCCGCCACGCTGGCCGAGGGCGAGACCATCCTGGAAAACGCCGCGCAGGAGCCGGAGATCGCCGACCTGGCGGAGATGCTGATCGCCATGGGCGCGAAGATCGAAGGCCACGGCACCAGCCGCATCCGCATCCAGGGCGTGGAAAAACTTTCGGGCTGCACCCACCAGGTGGTGGCCGACCGCATCGAGGCCGGCACTTTCCTGTGCGCCGTGGCCTGCACGGGCGGCGACGTGGTGCTGCGCCACGGCCGCGCCGACCACCTGGAAGTGGTGATCGACAAGCTGCGCGAGGCCGGCGCCAGCGTGGCCGCGGTGGAAGGCGGCATCCACCTGCACTCGGAAGGTCGCCTCACCGCGCAGAGCTTCCGCACCACCGAGTACCCGGGCTTTCCCACCGACATGCAGGCGCAGTTCATGACGCTGAACGCCATCGCCGAGGGCCCGTCCAAGGTGACCGAGACGATCTTCGAGAACCGCTTCATGCACGTGAACGAGCTGGTACGCCTCGGCGCCAACATCCAGGTCGAGGGGAAATTCGCGGTGATCGAGGGCGTGGAGCGCCTGTCGGGCGCCACCGTCATGGCCACCGACCTGCGCGCCTCCGCCAGCCTGGTGATCGCCGGCCTGGTGGCCGAGGGCGAGACGCTGGTGGACCGCATCTACCACCTGGACCGCGGTTACGACCAGATGGAAGCCAAGCTGCGCGGCATCGGCGCCGACATTGAACGAATCACGGCCTGAAGACAAACATGATGATCACGCTGGCCCTGTCCAAGGGGCGCATCTTCGAGGAAACCCTGCCTCTGCTCAAGGCCGCCGGCATCGAGGTGCTGGACGACCCGGAAAAATCGCGCAAGCTGATCCTGGCGACCAGCAACCCGGGCGTGCGCCTGCTGGTGGTGCGCGCCAGCGACGTGCCCACCTATGTGCAGTACGGCGGCGCCGACCTGGGCGTCACCGGCCTGGACACGCTGATCGAGCACGGCAGCCAGGGCCTGTACCAGCCGCTGGACCTGCGCATCTCGAAGTGCCGCATCAGCGTGGCGGTGCGCGCCGATTTCGACTACGCCAGCGCGGTGAAGCAGGGCTCGCGGCTGAAGGTGGCCACCAAGTACGTGGGCATCGCCCGCGACTTCTTCGCCGCCAAGGGCGTGCACGTGGACCTGATCAAGCTGTACGGCAGCATGGAACTGGCGCCGCTGACAGGCCTGGCCGATGCCATCGTCGACCTCGTGTCCACCGGCAGCACGCTCAAGGCCAACAACCTGGTCGAAGTGGAACGCATCATGGACATCAGTGCCCGGCTGGTGGTGAACCAGGCCGCGCTCAAGCTCAAGCAGGAGGCGATCCGCCGCATCATCGACGCCTTCGAAGGCGCCGTGAAGAAGTAGTTGCTATGAATTTAATAGCTGCTCCAGCGCGTCTGTCAACGGCTGCAGCCGGTTTTGACTCTGAATTCAAGGCCCGGCTGCACTGGTCGGCCGACACTGACGCGCAGGTCGAACAGGCCGTCACGGAAATCCTGGCCGATGTGCAGCTGCGCGGCGATGCGGCCGTGCTGGCGTACACCGCACGCTTCGACGGGCTGGACGTTTCGTCGCTGGCGCAGCTGGAATTGACGCAGGCCGAACTCAAGGCGGCGTTCGATGGACTGCCACCGGCACAGCGCTCGGCGCTGCAGGCCGCGGCGGACCGGGTGCGCAGCTACCACCAGGCGCAGAAGAAGGCCAACGGCGAGAGCTGGAGCTACCGCGACGAGGATGGCACCCTGCTGGGCCAGAAGGTCACGCCGCTGGACCGCGTGGGCATCTATGTGCCGGGCGGCAAGGCCACCTATCCCTCTTCGGTGCTGATGAACGCCATTCCCGCGCAGGTGGCCGGCGTCGCAGAAATCATCATGGTGGTGCCGACGCCTCGCGGCGAGAAAAACGCGATGGTGCTGGCGGCCGCTTACCTTGGCGGCGTAACCCGTGCTTTCACCATCGGCGGCGCCCAGGCCGTGGGCGCGCTGGCCTACGGCACGCAAACCATCCCCAGGGTCGACAAGGTCACCGGCCCCGGCAACGCCTATGTCGCCAGCGCCAAGCGCCGCGTCTTCGGCCTGGTGGGCATCGACATGATTGCCGGCCCCAGCGAAATCCTGGTGCTGGCCGACGGCAGCACCCCGCCCGACTGGGTGGCGATGGACCTGTTTTCCCAGGCCGAGCACGACGAGCTGGCGCAAAGCATCCTGCTGTGCCCGGATGCCGCCTACATCGACCAGGTGCAGGCAGCGATTGACCGCCTGCTGCCCGAGATGCCGCGCGCGGAAATCATCGCCAAATCGCTCAACGGCCGCGGCGCGCTGATCCACACCCGCAGCATGGAAGAGGCCTGCGAGATCAGCAACCGCATCGCGCCGGAGCACCTGGAGGTGGCCAGCAGCGAGCCGCACCGCTGGGAGCCGCTGCTGCGGCACGCCGGCGCCATCTTCCTGGGGTCGTTCACCAGTGAATCGCTGGGCGACTACTGCGCCGGCCCCAACCACGTGCTGCCCACCAGCGGCACCGCCCGCTTTTCCAGCCCGCTGGGGGTCTATGACTTCCAGAAGCGCAGCAGCCTCATCGAGGTGAGCGAGGCCGGCGCCCAGAAGCTGGGCCTGATCGCCGCCGAACTGGCTTATGGCGAAGGCCTGCAGGCCCACGCCCGCGCCGCCGAGATGCGGCTGAAGAAATGATGAAAAGAGATCTGAAGAAGCTGATTCGCCAGGACGTGCAGTCCATGCATGCCTACGCCGTGCAGGAGGCCCGCGGCCTGATCAAGCTGGACGCGATGGAGAACCCCCACCGCCTGCCGCCCGCCCTGCAGGCGGAACTCGGGCAGGTGCTGGGCGCGGTGGCGCTGAATCGCTACCCGGGCGAGCGCGTGGGCGACCTGCGCCGCGCGCTGGCGGCCCATGCGGGCATGCCCGAAGGCTTCGACATCATGCTGGGCAACGGCTCCGACGAGCTGATCGCGCTGGTGGCGCTGGCTTGCGACGTGCCGGGCGCCTCCATCCTGGCGCCGCTGCCGGGCTTCGTGATGTACCAGGTGAGCGCGCAGCTGCAGGGGCTGGAATTCATCGGCGTGGACCTCACGCCGGATTTCGAGCTCGATGAGGCCGCCATGCTGGCGGCTATCGAAAAGCACCAGCCCTCCATCGTGTACCTGGCCTACCCGAACAACCCCACGGCCAACCTGTGGGACGACGCGGTGGTCGAGAAGATCGTCGAAGCAGCGCCCGGCCTCGTGATCATGGACGAGGCCTACCAGCCGTTTTCCAGCAAGAGCTACATCGACCGCATCCAGCGCCACAGCCATGTGCTGCTGATGCGCACCATGAGCAAGTTCGGCCTGGCCGGCGTGCGCATCGGCTACATGATCGGCCCCAAGGCCCTGGTGGCCGAAGTCGACAAGGTGCGCCCGCCTTACAACATCAGCGTGCTGAACGCCGAGTGCGCCCTGTTCGCGCTGGGCCGCCAGGAGGTGTTCGCTGGCCAGGCGCAGGACATCCGCAACCAGCGCGTGGCCGTGCAGGCCGTGCTGGCCGCGATCCCGGGCGTGAAAGCCTGGCCGAGCGACGCCAACATGATCCTGGCGCGGGTGCCCGATGCCCAGAAAGCCTTCGAGGGAATGAAGTCCCGTGGCGTGCTGGTCAAGAACGTTTCTAAAATGCACCCATTGCTGGCCAATTGCCTGCGCCTGACCATCGGCACCGCCGACGAGAACGAGCGCATGCTGGCGGCCCTGCAGGCATCCCTATGACCACACCCCGCACCGCCGAAGTCACCCGCAACACCGCGGAAACGAAGATCACCGTCCGCGTCAACCTCGATGGCACGGGCCAGGCGAAGCTCGCCACGGGCATCGGCTTTTTCGACCACATGCTCGACCAGATCGCCCGCCACGGCCTGATCGACCTGGACATCCAGGCCGACGGCGACCTGCACATCGACGGCCACCACACGGTGGAAGACGTGGGCATCACGCTGGGCCAGGCCGTCTACAAGGCCGTCGGCGACAAGAAGGGCATCCGCCGTTACGGCCATGCCTACGTGCCGCTGGACGAGGCGCTGTCGCGCGTGGTGATCGACTTTTCCGGCCGCCCGGGCCTGCTGATGAACGTGCCCTTCAAGAGCGGGATGATCGGCACCTTCGACAGCCAGCTGGCGCACGAGTTCTTCCAGGGCTTCGTGAACCACGCCTTCGTTACGCTGCACATCGACAACCTGCGCGGCGAAAACGCCCACCACCAGTGCGAAACCGTGTTCAAGGCCTTTGCCCGAGCCCTGCGCTCGGCGCTGGAGCTGGATCCGCGCACCGCGGGCACCATTCCTTCCACAAAGGGCTCGCTCTAGCCCTTTTTGGAGAGGTAAAAAGGCCCGCAGACCGCACCCAGATTGCGTAAGCAGCTATGAAAACTATAGCAGTCGTCGACTACGGCATGGGCAACCTGCGCTCGGTGGCGCAGGCCGTGCAGCACGTTGCCCGGGGCAGCGGCTTCGATGTGGTCATCACCTCAAAGCCCGAGGAAGTACGTGCCGCCGAGCGCATCGTGCTGCCGGGCCAGGGCGCCATGCCCGACTGCATGCGCGAACTGCGCGAATCGGGCCTGCAGGAATCGGTGCTGGAAGCGGCCGCCGCCAAGCCGATGTTCGGCGTGTGCGTGGGCATGCAGATGCTGCTGGACAAGAGCCACGAGGGCCCCACGGCGGGCCTGGGCCTGATCCACGGCGAGGTGGTGAAGTTCGAGCTGGCCGGCAGGCTGCAGCCTGATGGCAGCCGCTACAAGGTGCCGCAGATGGGCTGGAACCAGGTCCGCCAGGCGCAGCCTCACCCGCTGTGGGCCGGCGTGCCGGATGGCAGTTACTTCTATTTCGTGCACAGCTACTACGCCCAAACGTCTGATGCGCGCCACAGCGTGGGGGAGGCCGATTACGGCGCACGCTTTACCGCCGCGATTGCACGCGATAATATTTTTGCCACCCAGTTCCACCCTGAAAAAAGCGCAGACCAAGGCCTTGCCCTGTACCGCAACTTCCTGTCCTGGAAGCCCTGATCCCTTTCCCCCATGCTTCTCATTCCCGCGATTGACCTGAAAGACGGCCACTGTGTCCGCCTGAAGCAGGGCGACATGGACCAGTCCACCACTTTCAGCGAGGACCCGGCGGCCATGGCCAGGAACTGGCTTGCCAAGGGCGCGCGGCGCCTGCACCTGGTGGACCTGAACGGCGCCTTCGCCGGCAAGCCGCAGAACTTCGCGGCCATCCGCTCCATCCTGAAGGCCGTGGGCGATGACATCCCGGTGCAGCTGGGCGGCGGCATCCGCGACCTGGACACCATTGAAAAGTACATCGACGGCGGGCTGCGCTACGTGATCATCGGCACCGCCGCCGTGAAGAATCCCGGCTTCCTGAAGGACGCCTGCACGGCGTTCGGCGGCCACATCATCGTGGGGCTGGACGCCAAGGAGGGCAAGGTTGCCACCGATGGCTGGAGCAAGCTCACCGGCCACGAGGTGGTGGACCTGGCGCGCAAGTTCCAGGACTGGGGCGTGGAATCCATCATCTATACCGACATCGGCCGCGACGGCATGCTCTCGGGCATCAACATCGACGCCACCGTCAAGCTGGCGCAGGCCCTCACCATTCCGGTCATCGCCTCGGGCGGCCTGTCCAACATGGCCGACATCGAAAAGCTGTGCGCCGTGGAAGACGAGGGCATCGAGGGCGTGATCTGCGGGCGGGCCGTGTATTCCGGCGACCTCGACTTTGTCAAGGCGCAAGCCCGGGCCGACGAGCTGGGTGGCGAGCTTGCTGGCTAAAAGAATCATCCCCTGCCTGGACGTGACGGGCGGCCGGGTCGTCAAGGGCGTGAATTTCGTCGAACTGCGCGACGCCGGCGACCCGGTGGAAATCGCGGCGCGCTACAACGAACAGGGCGCCGACGAGCTCACTTTCCTGGATATCACCGCCACCAGCGACGGCCGCGACCTGATCCTGCACATCATCGAGGCCGTGGCCTCGCAGGTCTTCATTCCCCTGACGGTGGGTGGCGGCGTGCGCACGGTGGAAGACGTGCGGCGCCTGCTCAATGCCGGGGCCGACAAGACCAGTTTCAATTCGGCCGCCATCGCCAACCCCGACGTGATTTCCGCCGCTTCGGCCAAGTACGGCGCCCAGTGCATCGTGGTGGCGATCGACGCCAAGCGGCGTTCGGCCGAAGATGCCCAGGCCCGCGGGCCCGGCTGGGACGTGTACAGCCACGGCGGGCGCAAGAACACCGGCTTGGACGCAGTGCAGTGGGCCGCCGAGATGACCCGCCGCGGCGCCGGCGAGATCCTTCTGACCAGCATGGACCGCGACGGCACCAAGTCCGGCTTCGACCTGGAACTGACCCGGGCCGTGAGCGACGCCGTGAGCGTGCCGGTGATCGCCTCCGGCGGCGTAGGCAATCTGGACCACCTGGCCGACGGCATCCAGCAGGGCGGGGCCGACGCCGTGCTGGCGGCCAGCATCTTCCACTACGGCGAGTACACCGTGGGCCAGGCCAAAGCCCGGATGGCCGGGCGCGGCATTCCCGTGCGGCTTTGAGGCGGGCGGGGTGATGCCCGACAATAGCCCGATGAACTGGCTTGATGAAGTCAAATGGGACAACCAGGGGCTGCTCCCGGTGATCGCGCAGGAGGCCTCCAGCGGCGACGTGCTGATGTTCGCCTGGATGAACCGGGAGGCCCTGCAAAAGACCGCCGAGCTGGGGCGCGCCGTGTATTTCAGCCGCTCGCGGGGCAAGCTGTGGTTCAAGGGCGAGGAATCAGGCTTCGTGCAGACGGTGCACGAGATGCGGCTGGACTGCGATTCCGATGTGCTGCTGCTGAAGGTGACGCAGCAGGGCCATGACCCGTCGATCGCGTGCCACACCGGGCGCCACAGCTGTTTTTTCAGCCTTTACCGCGACGGGCAGTGGCAGGCCGTGGAACCGGTCTTGAAAGACCCTGAAAGCATTTACAAATGAGCGCGATGAGTTCCAACGATTCCCTCGCCCGCCTGGCCGCCATCATCGAAAGCCGCAAGCCGGCCAATGGCGGCGACCCGGAAAAGAGCTATGTGGCGCGGCTGCTGCACAAGGGCCCCGACGCCTTCCTGAAGAAAATCGGCGAGGAGGCGACCGAGGTGGTGATGGCCGCGAAGGACGCCGACGGGCCGAAAATCGTCAACGAAGTGGCCGATCTGTGGTTTCACAGCATGATCGCGCTGGCCCACTATGGCCTGTCGCCCGCCGACGTCATCGCCGAACTGGAGCGCCGCGAAGGCACCAGCGGCATCGAGGAAAAGGCCTTGCGCAAGGCCATTGACCGTGAAGGAGGGGCTGCATGAGCGAGACCGATTTCGCCGAGTTCGAACGCAAGAGTTCGGGTGACCGCACCACGATGAACGTGCTGTACGGGCTGCATGCCGTGTCGCCGTTCACGCTGTGGTCGCTGGCTGTGGTTGCCCTGATCGTCAACTACGTCAAGCGCGGCGACGAGCTGGAACCGATGTACGTGCTGCATCACAACTACATGATCCGCACGTTCTGGTGGACCCTCGTCTGGCTCGCCGTCACAGCGCCGCTGTGGCTGGTGTTCATCATCCCCGGCGCCATCGCCTGGTGCGTCGTCGGCGCCTGGTACCTGTACCGCTGCATCCGCGGCTGGCTGCGCTTCAACGACGGCAAGCCGCCGCAACGCTGATGGACTGCCTGTTCTGCAAGATCATCGAAGGCAAGATCCCGTCCCGCAAGGTGTACGAGGACGAGGAAATGCTGGCTTTCCACGACATCCATCCCTGGGCGCCCGTGCATTTCCTGATGGTTCCCAAGGCCCATATCCCGTCGCTGGCGCACACCGGCCCGGAGCATGCGCCGCTGCTCGGCCGCATGCTCGCGCTGGCGCCCAAGCTGGCTTTGCAGGAGGGCTGCCGGCCCTATCCCGAAGGCGGCCACCGCGTGGTGGTCAACACCGGGGCCGAGGGTGGCCAGGAAGTGCACCACCTGCACATCCACGTGATGGGCGGGCCCCGCCCCTGGCTCAAAGGCTGAGCTTGCAGGGGTATTGCGGGGCACAACGCCGCCCCGCGTCTAAAATCAACCAGTTCGTATAGGAGTACTCCATGGGTTCATTTTCCATTTGGCACTGGATGATCGTGCTGCTGATCGTCGTGCTGGTGTTCGGCACCAAGAAGCTCAAGAACATGGGCACCGACCTGGGCGGCGCCGTCAAGGGCTTCAAGGACGGCATGAAGGACGGCTCTGCACCCGACGTGCCCGTGCCCCCGCAGCAGGTCAGCTCCGCCCCCGGCGCGGCCGACAAGACCACCATCGACGTCGAAGCCCGCAACAAGTCCTGAGCCAGTGCTCGACCTTGGCATCGAAAAGCTGATGGTGATCGGCGCCGTGGCGCTGATCGTGATCGGCCCGGAAAAACTGCCGCGCGTGGCTCGCACGGTGGGCACGCTGCTGGGCAAGGCCCAGCGCTACGTGGCGGACGTCAAGGCCGAGGTCAACCGCTCCATGGAGCTGGAAGACCTGAAGAAAATGAAGGAGTCGGTGGAAACCGCGGCGCGCGACGTCGAGAATTCCATCCAGACCGGCGCCAGCGATTTTGAAAAGCAGTGGTCCGAGGCGACATCCACCGCCCACACGGCGTTGATGGAGCCGCCTTCGGTCCCGCAATACAGGCATCCCCGCAAGAAGTGGCGCATCAAGCAGGGCGCCACACCCAACTGGTACAAGGCGCGCAACGGCATCCGCACCAAGGCGCTGTCCGGTGCGGCGCGGGTGGCCAAGTTCCGCCCGCATAAATTCAACTGATGCCGGATCTCAACAAAGAAGACGAGCTCGCGGGCACCGAGCAGCCGTTCGTGGCCCACCTGGTGGAGCTGCGCGACCGGCTGATCAAGGCGGCCATCGCCGTCGGCGCCGTGGCGGCCGTGCTGTTTTTCTACCCCGGCCCGGGCGAGCTGTACGACATCATGGCGGCGCCGCTGGTGGCCCAGCTGCCCAAGGGCGCCACGCTGATCGCCACCTCGGTGATCTCCCCGTTCCTGGTGCCGCTGAAGATCCTGCTGATGGCCGCCTTCCTGGTCGCGCTGCCGGTGGTGCTGTACCAGGCCTGGGCCTTCGTGGCGCCGGGCCTGTATTCGCACGAGAAAAAGCTGGTGATGCCGCTGGTGATTTCCAGCACGCTGCTGTTTTTCGTCGGCGTGTGCTTTTGCTATTTCTTCGTGTTCGGCCAGGTGTTCAAGTTCATCCAGAGCTTCGCCCCGAAGAGCATCACGGCGGCGCCGGATATCGAGGCCTACCTGAGCTTCGTGCTCACCATGTTCCTGGCTTTCGGGCTGGCGTTCGAGGTGCCCATCGTGGTGGTGGTGCTGGCCCGGCTGGGCTTCGTCAGCATCGCCAAGCTCAAGGAATTCCGCGGCTACTTCATCGTGCTGGCGTTCATCATCGCCGCCGTGATCACGCCGCCGGACGTGGTGTCGCAGCTGTCCCTGGCCGTGCCGATGTGCGTGCTGTACGAAGTGGGCATCTGGGCCGCCCAGATCTTCATCAAGCACACCAAGGCGCCTGAAGAAGGCGCGCCCGCGGCGCACTGACCCCGGCTCAGCGCTGCGCCGGAACCTTGGGCTTGGGCCGCACGCCCGGCGTCACGTTCAGGTCCACCGAATCGTCGCGCCGCTGAAGATGGAACTTCGCCGGCGCGCCGGGCTTCAGCGCGGCCACGTTGGTGAGCAGTTCCGAAACCGTGGCGATCTTGTTGCCCGCCACTTCCGTGATCACGTCGCCGGGCTTGATGCCGGCCTGCGCGGCGGGGCCGTTCTGCAGCACGCCGGTGATCAGCACGCCCTTTTTTGCCTTCACGCCGAAGGTCTCCATCAGCTCGGGCGAGAGCTCGGCCGGCTCCACACCGACCCAGCCGCGGGTGACCACGCCGTCCTTGACGATGCCTTCGAGCACCAGCTTCGCCGTGGACACCGGAATGGCGAAGCCGATGCCCATGCTGCCGCCAGAACGGGAATAGATGGCGGTGTTGATGCCCATCAGGGCGCCGTTCACGTCGACCAGCGCCCCGCCCGAATTGCCGGGGTTGATGGCCGCGTCGGTCTGGATGAAGTTCTCGAAGGTGTTGATGCCCAGCTGGTTGCGGCCCAGCGCGCTGACGATGCCGCTGGTGACGGTCTGGCCCACGCCGAAGGGGTTGCCGATGGCCAGCACCTGGTCCCCCACCTGCAGCCCGTCGGAGTTGCCCAGCGCGATCACGGGCAGCCGGTCCAGGTCCACCCGCAGGATGGCGAGGTCGCTTTCCGGGTCGGTGCCGATCACCTTGGCGCGGGCGCGCCGGCTGTCGTTGAGCACCACCTCGATTTCGTCGGCGCCCTCGACCACATGGTTGTTGGTCAGGATGTAGCCGTCGGCGCTGATGATCACGCCGCTGCCCAGGCCCTGCTGCGGGTGGTTGTCCTGGTCACCGAAGAAAAAGCGGAACCACGGGTCGTTGCCGCGGGGCCGCCGGTCGGCGGCCTTGCTGGTGTTGATGCTCACCACGGCGGCGGAGGCCCGCTGCGCCGCCAGCCGGAAGCTGCCGACCGGCGCCGCGGCGGAGGACAGTGCCGGCGCTTCCAGCACCGGGATGCCGGTGCCGCGCAGGCTGGCCGGCCGGCTCACCCAGTCGGGCTTGAGCGTGACCACCACGAAATATGCTGCCAGCATGACGGTGACAGCCTGCGAGAAAACCAGCCAGTAACGACGCATGATCAATCGGGGTAAGGGTAATCCCCGAAGTGTAGACGTCTGGCCGGGGTTCGGGGGCCCGCGGCGCTCAGGAACGCGCGGCGCGCTGGACCTGGGGCACGGCATGCGGCACGTGGCCGGGATGCCCGTGCCGGCGCGGGCCGAGGTTGGCGTGCTCCACGGGAACCACCTCGTTGGTGCCGGGGTCCAGGATGGCGGCGCGCGAGCGCATGCCGCGCGCGGCTTCGGCCATGCGCTGGGCGTCATGCAGCAGGTCTTCCACGTTGGCGTTGTCGCGCGTGAGGTGCACCAGGCCCACGCCGATGTCGGCCTTGACCTGCACGCGCTGGCCGTCGCCGGTGGCCACCTCGATCGGGCGGCGCAGGCTGCTGGCGGTGCGCAGGCCCAGCGTGCGCAGCCAGGCCGGCGAATGGATGGTTTCCACCAGCGAGATGAAGCAGCGGTCGTAGTAGCGGCCCACCGGGTTCACCACCCCCACCTCACGCTGCAGGCGGCTGGCCAGGCAGATGAACAGCTCGTTGACCCCTGTCGTGCCGACTTGCGCCGCGACCCGGTCAATGTCGAACACCAGTACGGCGATCACCGCGCCGTCGCGCCGGGTGCGGCGGCGCCGGCGCTGCGCCTTGATCAGCTTGCGCACCAGGCTGATGCCGCTGTGCAGCTTGGTGACCGGGTCGAATTGAGAGGGCGAGCCTTCTTCCCGGGCGCGCGACTCGTGGTTGTCGCGCCGCCAGAGCACGAAGCCGATCAGCCCGTTGCCGACGGCCGAGCAGGCCGCAATCAAGGCATTCAGCCCCGTGCCGCCGCCCTCGCCCATTGCAATGGCGTACAGGCCGCCGATGGCCGGGAGCACCAGCATGCGGCCGCCCGCCATGGCCAGGGCCAGCCGGTCGCCCATCAGCCAGGCGCGCACCGTCAGCCACAGAGCCAGGCAGGCGCCGAAAAGCGAGATCGCCGCCGCGCCGGGCAACTGCTGGCCGCGCGGCAATGCCAGGCACGCCAGGCCCAGCAGCGGCAGCAGCACCGCATTGACCTGCAGCAGGCTGGACATCAGCCGGTCGCGCTGCGAGGCGCTGAGCCAGCCGCGGATCCAGAAGCTGGAAAGGCCCGCGCTCAGCGGGCCGGACAGCACCTGCAGCACGCGCACGCCCTCGGGGTCCAGCCCCGGCCAGGCCGCGGTGAGCACGCCGCTCAGGATCAGCACAAACAGGAAGATGACGAGGTGGTAGACCGTGCCGGACAGCTGGGCGCTGCTCGGGCGCAGGAGCAGGCCGGCCAGGCGGAACAGGCCCGCCGACGCGATGGCTCCCAGCGCCATGCTCCAGATCACGAGTTCTGCGACGCTCATGGAGGGCAAATCGTTTGCACAAAAACATGTTCGCATTGCACGGCGGCAGGGGCTATGCGGGAGACCCCTAGGCGCGGGCTTGTTTATCAGACAATCGGGCTTTCCAAGGAATCGGTTCCCCATGGCCACGCAGCAAGCGCTTCTCCATGCTTTCGACAGCCTGCTCCAGCCCGAGCGCTTCAGGGACTATGGCCCCAACGGGCTGCAGGTGGAGGGCAAGGGCGAGATCGCGCGCATTGTCTCGGGCGTCACCGCCAGCCGGGCGCTGATCGAAGCGGCCATCGCGGCGCGGGCGGACGCGGTCTTCGTGCACCACGGCCTGTTCTGGCGCGGGCAGGACGGCCGCGTCACCGGCTGGATGAAGCAGCGGCTGGCGCTGCTGCTGGCGCACGACATCAACCTGTATGCCTATCACCTGCCGCTGGACGCCCACCCCGAACTGGGGAACAACGCCCAGCTGGGCCTGAAGCTGGGCCTGCAGGCGACGGCGCGCTTCGGCGAACAGGACCTGGGGTTCCTCGGTGCACCCGCCGACGGCGGCAGCTTCAGCAGCACCGAGGAGTTGGCTTCCCATCTGGAAAAGCAACTCAATCGGCCTGTAGCCCGCGTCCCTGGTGCACAGGGCGCTATCAAAAAAGTAGCGTGGTGCACCGGCGGGGCGCAGGGCTACTTCGAGGCCGCGATCGCGGCGGGCGCGGATGCCTTCATCACGGGCGAAATCTCGGAGCCACAGGCCCACTACGCGCGCGAATGCGGCGTGTCGTTCTTCGCCTGCGGCCACCATGCCAGCGAGCGCTATGGCGCGCCGGCCGTGGCCGGCCACGTCGCGGGCCAGCTGGGTGTGGCGCACCAGTTCATCGAGGTCGACAACCCGGCATGAAGGCCATCGCCATCACGCTGGGCGACGCGGCCGGCATCGGGCCGGAAATCATTGCCCGGGCTTTCAGCGAGGCGCCCGCCGATACCGCGGGCTGCTTCGTGGCGGGCGACCTGGCCTGCATGCGGCGCGCAGCCCAGGCCGCGGCGCGAGGCGGGCTGCCTTTGCCGGTGGCGTTGATCGGCTCGCCGGCGCAAGCGCTTGAGGCACCCCCGCGCTGCATCCCCCTGCTGCAGGTGGTGCCCGCCGTGGAGCCACCTGCTTACGGCGTGGTGAGTGCCGCAGCCGGCCGGCTGGCCGCGGATTGCGTCACCTGGGCGGCGCGCGCTGCATTGCACGGCGAGATCGCCGCGCTGGTGACCGCGCCCCTGCACAAGGAGGCGCTGGCCGCCGCCGGGGTGCCGTTTCCCGGCCACACCGAATTGCTGCAGGCCGAGGCGGCGGCTTTCCTTGGCAAGCCCGTGGCCGAGGTGCCGGTGCGCATGATGCTGGCCAGCGATGAGCTGCGAACGGTGCTGGTGAGTATCCACATGTCGCTGCGCGAAGCGATCGCGGCGGTGGATTACGCCAACGTGCTGCAGACGCTGCGCATCACCCATGAATCGCTGACGGCGCTGCTGGGCCGGGCGCCGCGCATCGGCGTGGCGGGGCTCAATCCGCACGCGGGGGAGGGCGGCCTGTTCGGGCGCGAGGAGCTGGACATCATCATCCCGGCAGTGCGCGACGCGGCGGCCCAGGGCATCGATGCCCACGGCCCCTACGCGCCGGATACCGTCTTCATGCGGGCCCGCGCGACGCCGGCGCGCGCGGGCGAGTTCGACGCGGTGGTGGCGATGTACCACGACCAGGGGCTGATCCCGGTGAAATACCTGGGCGTGGACAAGGGCGTCAACGTGACGCTGGGCCTGCCGCTGGTGCGCACCAGCCCCGACCACGGCACGGCGTTCGACATCGCCGGCACCGGCCGGGCGGACGCCTCCAGCCTGGTGCAGGCGATCAGGATGGCGCGCGCGCTGGCCGCGCCGCCCGTCAGCCCTGACTGAGGCTGCCGCACCACGTTGCCCTTGGCCGCGAATTCGCGGCATTCCCTGGCCATTCCCATCGGCTGCCTCTTGCCTGTTTGTGGTTGCAGTACCGGCCACCGCCAGCGTTGAAACTGCTCTCGGGCGTCAGCTACAATCGCGGGTTGACCCTAATAAGCGACGTACTTGAGGACCCCCATGAGTGACACCCCAGTCGACACCAGCAAGCGGACGTGGCTGATCGCGTCCAGTTGTGCAGGTGCAGTGGGCGCCGGATTCACTGCCGTGCCCTTTGTCAGCAGCTTCCAGCCTTCCGAGCGCGCCAAGGCCGCCGGCGCCGCCGTCGAGGCCGACATCTCGGCCCTGAAGCCCGGCGAGAAGATGACGGTGGAATGGCGCGGCAAGCCCGTGTGGATCGTGCGCCGCACGCCCGAGCAGCTGGCCTCGCTCAAGAAGGTCGACCCGCTGCTGGCCGACCCGAAGTCGCAGCGCAAGCCCGACGAGCTGACGCCGGCCTATGCCCGCAATGAAGACCGCTCCATCAAGCCCGAAGTGCTGGTGGTGGTGGGCATCTGCTCGCACCTGGGCTGCTCGCCATCCGACAAGTTCCAGCCGGGCGTGCAGCCTTCGCTGCCCGACGACTGGGCCGGCGGCTTCCTGTGCCCCTGCCACGGCTCGACCTTCGACATGGCCGGCCGCGTCTACAAGAACAAGCCGGCGCCGGACAACCTGGAAGTGCCGCCGCACATGTACCTCTCCGACAACCGGCTGCTGATCGGTGAAGACAAGAAGGCGTGACCATGGCTGAATTCAAGGAAATCTCCCCCAACGCCTCCGGCGCGGCCAAGCTCACGAACTGGTTCGAAAACCGGTTTCCCACGGCATTCGCGGGGTACCGCGACCACATGTCCGAGTACTACGCGCCCAAGAACTTCAACTTCTGGTATTTCTTCGGTTCGCTGGCGATGCTGGTGCTGGTGATCCAGATCGTCACCGGCATCTTCCTGGTGATGCACTACAAGCCGGATGCGGCCAAGGCCTTCGAGTCAGTCGAGTACATCATGCGCGACGTGCCCTGGGGCTGGCTGGTGCGCTACATGCACTCCACCGGCGCATCGGCGTTCTTCATCGTCGTGTACCTCCATATGTACCGCGGCCTGATCTACGGCAGCTACCGCAAGCCGCGCGAACTGGTCTGGGTGTTCGGCTGCGCCATCTTCCTGGTGCTGATGGCCGAGGCCTTCATGGGCTACCTGCTGCCCTGGGGCCAGATGTCCTACTGGGGCGCCCAGGTGATCGTGAACCTGTTCTCCGCCATTCCCTTCATCGGCCCCGACCTGGCGCTGTTGATCCGCGGCGACTACGTGGTGTCGGACGCCACGCTGAACCGTTTCTTCAGCTTCCACGTGATCGCCGTGCCGCTGGTGCTGCTGGGGCTGGTGGCCGCGCACATCCTGGCGCTGCACGACGTGGGCTCGAACAATCCGGACGGTGTGGAAATCAAGGGCGCCAAGGCCCTCAAGGACGCGAAGGGCAAGCCGCTGGACGGCATTCCCTTCCATCCCTACTACACCGTGCACGACATCTTCGGCGTGGCCGTGTTCCTGATGGTGTTCACCGCCATCATCTTCTTCGCGCCCGAGGCCGGCGGTTATTTCCTGGAGTACAACAACTTCATCCCGGCCGACCCGCTGAAGACGCCGGCGCACATCGCGCCCGTCTGGTACTTCACGCCTTACTACTCGATGCTGCGCGCCATCACGACCGAGATGATGTACGTGCTGATCGCCTGCGTGCTCGGCGCCGCCGCGTTCGGCGTGCTGAAGTCACGCCTGCCCTCGATCGGCAAGGCCGCCGTGGCCGTCGCGGCCATCGTTGCCATCGCCCTGATGTGGGGCATCGACCCCAAGTTCTGGGGTGTGGTCACCATGGGCGGCGCCGTGATCATCCTGTTCTTCCTGCCCTGGCTGGACAACAGCCCGGTCAAGTCGATCCGCTACCGCCCGGGCTGGCACAAGTGGGTGTACGGCGTGTTCGTGGTCGACTTCCTGGTGCTGGGCTACCTGGGCGTGCAGCCGGTGACCGACATCGGCACGCGCGTGTCGCAGATCGGCACCCTGTTCTATTTTGGTTTCTTCCTGCTGATGCCGTGGTGGAGCCGCCTGGGCGAATTCAAGCCCGTGCCGGAGCGCATCACCTTTGCTGCGCACTAAGCCAGGAGACCCGCAAGAATGAAAAAGCTCATCCTCACCCTGATCGCCGCGTTCGGCATCGCCTGCGGCGCGCACGCGTCGGGCGACGGCGGCATCGCCTGGGACAAGGCGCCCAGCAAGACCAACGACCTGCCCGCGCTGCAAAACGGCGCCCGCCTGTTCGTCAACTACTGCCTGAACTGCCACTCCGCCGCCTACATGCGCTACAACCGCCTTCAGGACATCGGCCTGTCGGAGCAGCAGATCAAGGACAACATGCTGTTCACCACCGACAAGGTGGGCGAGACCATGAAGTCGGCGATCGACCCGAAGCAGGCCAAGGAATGGTTCGGCGCCAACCCGCCCGACCTGACCATGATCACCCGCTCGCGCTCCGGCCACGGCGGCACCGGCGCGGACTACCTGTACACCTACCTGCGCACCTACTATCGCGACCCGGCCAAGGCCACCGGCTGGAACAACCTGGTGTTCCCGAACGTCGGCATGCCGCACGCGCTGTGGGAACTGCAGGGCGACCGCGAGCCGCAGTTCGAGACCCGTCCCGTGCACGGCCATGAAACCAGGATCTTCACCGGCTGGAAGCAGCTCAGCCCCGGAACCATGACCCCGCTGCAATACGACCAGGCCGTTGGCGACCTGGTGGGCTACCTGCAGTGGATGGCCGAGCCGGCGCAGAACACCCGCGTGCGCGTGGGTGCCTGGGTACTGCTGTTCCTGGGCGTGTTCACCGTTTTTGCATGGCGCCTGAACGCATCGTTCTGGAAAAATATTAAGTAACTGGAAGACCACGCGGTCCGGCGCTGCCGGGCGCGCGTCCTTCGATGAGTGGGCTGCTTCCAGCATCCCACTCTTTTTGATTTAAGGAGCCTCCATCATGATGGTGCTGTATTCGGGAACCACCTGCCCTTTCTCCCACCGCTGCCGCTTCGTGCTGTTCGAGAAGGGAATGGATTTCGAGATCCGTGACGTCGACCTGTACAACAAGCCGGAAGACATCAACGTGATGAACCCGTACGGCCAGGTGCCCATCCTGGTCGAGCGTGACCTCATCCTGTACGAGTCGAACATCATCAACGAGTACATCGACGAGCGTTTCCCGCACCCGCAGCTGATGCCCGGCGACCCGGTGGACCGCGCCCGCGTGCGCCTGTTCCTGCTGAATTTCGAGAAGGAGCTGTTCGTGCACGTCAGCACGCTCGAATCGCGCGCCGCCAAGAGCAACGAGAAGGCGCTGGAAAAGGCCCGCTCGCACATCCGCGACCGCCTGACGCAGCTGGCCCCGGTGTTCCTGAAGAACAAATACATGCTGGGCGAGAATTTCTCGATGCTCGACGTGGCCATCGCACCGCTGCTGTGGCGCCTCGATTACTATGGCATCGAGTTGTCCAAGAATGCGGCGCCGCTGCTGAAGTACGCCGAGCGCATTTTCTCGCGCCCGGCCTACATCGAAGCGCTCACGCCGTCCGAAAAGGTCATGCGAAAGTAAAGGCAGCCCAGGCCCGCGTTTGATGATGAACGCCCTCGAATCGACGTCCACGCGCCCCTACCTGATCCGGGCGCTGTACGACTGGTGCACCGACAACGGGCTCACGCCCTATGTCGCCGTGCTGGTGGATGACACCGTGCAGGTGCCGCGCGAGTACGTCAAGAACGGCGAAATCGTGCTGAATATCAGTTTCGACGCCACCAGTTCGCTCAAGCTGGGCAACGATTTCATCGAGTTCAAGGCCCGCTTCGCCGGTTCGGCGCGCGAGATCATGGTGCCGGTGAACCGGGTCATCGCCATCTACGCACGGGAAAACGGGCAGGGCATGGCGTTCCCGGTGGCGGTGCCGCCCGGCGCGGCCGAGGAGCCCGGCAAGCCGTCCCCGTTGTCCAGCGTGCCGGCGGCCGGTTCGGCCTCCGAGGCCGAATTGCGGGTCGTGCAACTGGTGACGCCCGACGCCGCCAGCGTGCCGCAGGGCAAGGACAGCCACAAGGATGACGACGAGCCGCCGCGGCCGCCCAGTGGCCCGCGTCCCTCGCTCAAGCGGGTCAAGTAGGCACCGCGCCGCGGCTCGCGCCGCTAAAATTTCCGTTTCGCCGATTTAGCTCAGTTGGTAGAGCAACCGCCTTGTAAGCGGTAGGTCGTCAGTTCGATTCCGACAATCGGCACCATTTTTCCGCCGTTGAAAGCAAGCACATGAAACCCCTGGTCCTGTTGCCCGCGCTGCTCCTGTGCGGCTGCGCCTGGCTGGAAAGCGTGGATCTTCCGGCCCGCCCCCGGCTGGCGCTGCCCGAAGCCGAAGTGCAGCAGATCACCCAGCAGGCGCTGGCGCTTCGGGCCCGGGCGGAGCAGGTCCGGGTTGCCATTGCCGCCGAAGCCGACAGGCACGTGCGGATGCAGCAATACCGGGAATTGCGGGACCTGGACGATGAGCGCCTGCCGCTGGAGCGGCGGCTGGAAGATGCGGGGCGCCCGTTGCCCAGCGCGGTGACGGCGCCGTCAGGCACCTGAAGTTTGCGAGCAGTTACTTCTGGCCGGCTTGGACCTTTAGCCGAATTGAGGTAACCTCCCAACCCCGGTCGCGCAAGCGGGTTTGAAGGGCAGGAAGAACCTGCCGCAGCTTGGCGGCCGCTGCATTGCTGCCCACCAGCAGGCACCAGCTGGACCCCTCGATGGGTCCGGGCCTGACCGTGGTACGCAATGCCTCGGGGATCAACAATTCAACCGCCTTGAGCCGTTCGCCCGATTCACGGGCGAGCTGTGCGAGCTTCGCCAGTGTGGGCGAGTCCTCGGCGGCCTGCTGTAGCGTGACCGGATGCAGGCGTCGGTTCATGGAAGGTGAGAGGGGACAACAGTGCATTTCATTATCACGGATGCGTGGCTGGCGAAAAGCCGCGCCGTCCACCTGAGCGGCACAAAACTCGTGCTGGTCCTGGTGGCCCTGTCGCTGACGCTCATGGTCATGGCGGCCAGCCTCTATCACTGGGTATTCCTCAAGGGCGCCCGCGAAGGCTGGCCCGTCATCGGCACGCTGGTCAGGCTGATGGTCAAGGACGAATTCGAGCAGCGTGACCGCTTCATGCGCGAGAACCTGGACGCCATGGCGCGCAAGCTCGGGGAAATGCAGGCCAAGATGGTCCAGCTCGAAGCGCTGGGAGAGCGGGTTTCCGGGCTGGCGGGCGTCAACCCGGCCGAAATCAAGGTCACACCCGGCCGCGGCGGCGCGCTGGTCTCGGGCCGGCCGCTGACCATGGAGGAACTGCAGGCCACCCTGGCCGACCTGGACAAACTGGCCGAGCAGCGGACCGACCTGATGACGGTCATGGAGTCGCGGCTGTTCGACCAGAAGATCCGGAAAATGATGGTTCCCACCCAGCAGCCGGTGCAGGGGGCGCACCTGGGCTCTTCCTTCGGCTGGCGGATCGATCCTTTCAACGGCCGCTCAGCCCTGCACACCGGCCTCGATTTCCAGGCGAGCCCGGGGACGGCCATCCTGGCGGCGGCCGGCGGCGTGGTCGTCACACAGGAATTCCACGGCGAGTACGGCAACATGGTCGAGGTCGACCACGGCAATGACCTGATCACCCGGTACGCCCATGCCTCGCGCGTTCTCGTCAAAAAAGGCGACCTGATCAAGCGCGGCCAGAAGGTCGCCGAAGTGGGCACGACGGGCCGTTCCACCGGCCCGCACCTGCATTTCGAGGTGCTGGTGCAGGGTGTGCCGCAGGATCCGCAGAAATTCCTGGCGGCCGGCCAGGGCCTGCCGCACACCCGTCTGGCGGCAGCGGCAACGCCCGGTGCAGCCGGCGGGCCCCTTCAAGCGCCCGCCCGCAGGTAAAATCAGCGGCTTTGCCGGGCCCGCCGCTGCTACTTGCATTGGCCGGGGCCGGCCTCATTTCATCCTGAACAACAAAAGGATTGCGCTGCCTTGCGGGCCCCAGTGGGCCGGCAGGGCGGTATCGCGTTCATGGCCACCAATCTCCTGACAAAAATTTTCGGCAGCCGCAACGACCGCCTGCTCAAGCAATACCGCAAGATCGCGGAGCGCATCAACGGGCTGGAACCGCAGCTCGAAAAGCTGAGCGACGACGAGCTGCGCGCCAAGACAACCGAGTTCAAGGACCGCGTGGCGAAGGGCGAGGCGCTGGACGCCATCCTTCCAGAAGCTTTCGCCGTGGTGCGCGAGGGCTCCAAGCGCGTCATGAAGATGCGGCACTTCGATGTGCAGCTGCTGGGTGGCATGGCGCTGCACAACGGCAAGATCGCTGAAATGGGAACGGGCGAGGGCAAGACGCTGACGGCCACCCTGCCGGTGTACCTCAATGCCCTGACAGGCCAGGGCGTCCACGTGGTGACGGTGAATGACTACCTTGCCAACCGCGACGCGCAGTGGATGGGCAAGCTGTACAACTTCCTGGGCCTCACGGTGGGCATCAACCTGCCGCAGATGCCGCGCGAGGAAAAGCAGGCCGCCTACCGCGCCGACATCACCTACGGCACCAACAACGAATACGGTTTCGACTACCTGCGCGACAACATGGTCTACGAGGTGGCCGACCGGGTGCAGCGCAAGCTGAACTACGCAATCGTCGACGAGGTGGATTCCATCCTGATCGACGAGGCGCGCACGCCGCTGATCATCAGCGGCCAGGCGGAGGACCACACCGAGCTGTACATCGCGATGAACCGTGTCATTCCCCTGCTGACCAAGCAGGAAGGCGAGGCCGATCCGCGCACCGGCGAAGGCATCACCAAGCCCGGCGACTTCACGCTGGACGAGAAGAGCCACCAGGTTTTCCTGACCGAGCAGGGCCACGAGAACGCCGAGCGCATCCTGTTCAACCTGGGCTTGATCCCGGAAGGCGCGACGCTGTACGACCCGGCCAATATCACGCTGATGCACCACTTGTACGCGGCGCTGCGGGCCAACCACCTGTACTTCCGCGACCAGCACTACGTGGTGCAGCAGGGTGAGGACGGCGGGCAGGAAGTCGTCATCGTCGACGAGTTCACCGGCCGCCTGATGTCTGGCCGGCGCTGGAGCGACGGGCTGCACCAGGCCGTGGAAGCCAAGGAGGGCGTGCAGATCCAGGCTGAGAACCAGACGCTTGCCTCCATCACCTTCCAGAACTATTTCCGCCTGTACGGCAAGCTGGCGGGCATGACCGGCACGGCCGATACCGAAGCCTACGAATTCCAGGAGATCTACGGCCTGGAAACCATGGTGATGCCGCACAACAAGCCGAGCCGGCGCGAGGACCAGCTCGATCGCGTGTACAAGACCACGCGCGAAAAATACGAGGCGGCGATCAAGGACATCCGCGAATGCTATGAACGCGGCCAGCCGGTGCTGGTGGGCACGACCTCGATCGAAAATTCCGAAATCATCGATGCGCTGCTGAACAAGGAAAACCTGCCGCACCAGGTGCTCAACGCAAAGCAGCACGCGCGTGAAGCCGACATCGTGGCGCAAGCGGGCGTGCCGCGCGCGATCACCATCGCCACCAACATGGCCGGCCGCGGCACCGACATCGTGCTGGGTGGCAATGTGGCCAAACTCATCGAGGCGGTGGAAGCCGATGAATCGCTTGACGACGGTGCGAAGCAGGCGAAGATCGACGCGCTGCGCGAGCAATGGCGCAAAGACCACGAGTTCGTGGTGGCCCAGGGCGGCCTGCGCATCATTGCGACGGAGCGCCACGAATCACGCCGCATCGACAACCAGCTGCGCGGCCGTTCGGGCCGGCAGGGCGACCCGGGCTCTTCGCGGTTCTTCCTGAGCCTGGACGACCCGCTGATGCGAATTTTCGCGGGTGACCGCGTCAAGGCGATCATGGAGCGGCTGAAGATGCCCGACGGCGAGGCCATTGAAGCCGGCATCGTCACCCGCAGCATCGAAAGCGCGCAGCGCAAGGTCGAGGCGCGCAACTTCGACATACGCAAGCAGCTGCTGGAATACGACGACGTGTCCAACGACCAGCGCAAGGTGATCTACCAGCAGCGCAACGACATCCTGGACGCGGCCGACCTGTCGGCGCAGATCGCTTCGCTGCGCGAAGGCTGCTTCACCGATCTGACCCACCAGTACGTGCCCGCTGAATCGGTTGAAGAGCAATGGGACATCCCGTCGCTGGAGAAGACGCTGGCCGAGGAGTGGGAGATTCCTCTCGCACTTCAGGCCGAGGTCCAGGCGGCCAGCGCCATCACCGACGAGGACATCCTGGAGAAGGTGGTCAAGGCGGCGAACGACGCATTCGAACAGAAGGTTCTGCAGGTCGGCGCGGCCAATTTCACGCAGTTCGAGCGCGTGGTGCTGCTGCAGAGCATCGATACCCACTGGCGCGAACACCTCGCATCGCTGGATTACCTGCGCCAGGGCATCCACCTGCGCGGCTATGCGCAGAAGCAGCCCAAGCAGGAATACAAGCGCGAAGCCTTCGAGCTGTTCGGCCAGCTGCTTGATTCGGTCAAGAACGAAGTGACCAAGGTGCTCATGACGGTGAAGGTGCAGTCCGGCGAGCAGCTGGAGCAGGCCGCGGAAGACCTGGAGGACCGCGCCGAGCGCATCGCCAACGTCACTTACACCGCGCCGACTGAAACCGGCGAGGTTGAAACACTTGTTGACGAAAGCACGGCCCGCCAGTCGGCCGTGCTGCCCGGCGACGGGTTGTCGCGTGTCGGGCGTAACGATCCGTGTCCCTGCGGAAGTGGCAAGAAATACAAACAGTGCCACGGCAAGCTGGCCTGACAGAGCGGCAAAACCCCGGTGGCGGGTCGAAATAGTACTTTATTCCGCATAAAACGATAAGTTACATAAGCCTGCCTCTTATTTGCGGTTTACCCCCTGTCAAGGTTGACAGGGGGTAAGCGGCGCGAAATATTGTTTCCCTCTTCAATGGGAGCACCAATTCTTTACAGGTGCACCATGGAAGTCGTTGACAAGGTCCTTCAGTCCCCACCCGCCGATCCAAGCCTGCCGCCCGCACTGCGCAAGCGGATCGCCCGCGAATTTACCGACCGCTGGAACACCCAGTGGGGCGGGAAGTTTGTGCTGCATGGCCGGCCCGCGGGACCCAGTGCCGTGCGGCTGGACGGCAACGACTACCTGAGCGTCACCGGCCACCCCGACATCGTGCAGGCCCAGGTCAGCGCACTGCGCCGGGACAGCGAGTCCGTCGTCCAGTCCGGGGTGTTCCTGCTGGAAGGCCACCCGGTGCACGCGTTCGAAAAGTCCATGGCCCGCTGGGTCGGCAAGGAAGACGGCTTCCTGTGCCAGTCGGGCTATGCGGCCAACATGGGCCTGTTGCAGATCATCGCGGATGAGCAGACGCCGGTGTACCTGGATAGCCTGGCCCACATGTCGCTGTGGGAAGGCGCACGCGCCGCGCGGGCCCCGGCCCATGCCTTCCGGCATAACGACCCCGCCCACCTGGAGCGCATGCTGCAGGCCCATGGCCCCGGTGTCGTGGTGGTCGATTCGGTTTACAGCACCACCGGCGCCCTGTGCCCCCTGCGCGAAATCATCGAAGTGGTCGAGCGCCACGGCAGCATGATCCTGGTGGACGAGTCGCATTCGCTGGGCACCCACGGCCCGCAAGGCGCCGGCTTGTGTGCGCAGCTCGGGCTCACAAGCCGCGTGCATTTCATCACCGCCAGCCTGGCCAAGGCTTTCGCTGGCCGCGCTGGATTCTTCACGGCGCCGGCAAGCATGCGCTATTACGTGCAGATTTCCAGCTTTCCCAACATCTTCAGCTCGTCCCTGTTGCCGCATGAGATCGCCGGCCTGCAGGCCACGCTGGGCGTGATCCGGGCAAGCGACGCGGCACGCCGCCGGCTGCATGCCAACACGGCCCGGATCCGCTCCAGCCTGACCGACGCCGGCTTTCCCATCCACCAGGGAACCGAACAGATCATCTCGCTGGAGGCAGGCACCGAATCGGGGGCCATGGTGCTGCGTGACGAGCTGGAGTCGCGCGACCTGATCGGCTCGATCTTCTGCGCCCCTGCCACCAGCAAGAACCGGGCGATGGTGCGGCTGACGCTGCATGCTTCGTTGACCGAGGCCGAGATGGCCCACGTGGAGCAGGTGGCGCGCGAGGTCGCGCCCGTGGTCAAGCCCTGGGACTGGCCGATCGCCCGGCGCAACCGCGCCGCCGTCAATCGCACAGAAGCCTGAACCGAAGTGGCCCGGCCGTCAGCCCTGGACTTCGCGCTTGTCCTGGCGCGCCAGCCAGGCGCTGAAGCTGTTGGCGACGTCCGGTGCGTGCACCGCGTCCAGGGCGAACACGGCGCCCAACAGCTTTTCGTCGTGGCCCACCGGGAACGCGGCGGTCAGCTCCGGTGCATCGGTGCGGCCCAGCGCCTGGCGCAATTCCAGGTCGGCCAGCTTGCGGCCCTGGCGGATGTCATCCAGTCCGGCCGGCGGCACGCCCTCGAGTTCCGCCAGTTCGGCCAGCGCGTTCAGCCCGTCGGCGGTTTCAAGCTGCAGCCAGCTCACCTGCCCGGCCGAATCCATGCCCAGCACGCCAAAGGGGTCGCCGATGGCCACGTGCTCGACCCACCGCTTTGCGGCAAAAGCGGCCAGGTCGCGGCCGACAGAAGGCACACGCAACAGCGCGTTCTGTTCGGGGCTGAGCGTCACGCGCCAGGTCTGGGCGTGGCGCGCGTTGGGCGTCGCCAGCAAGTGCTCCACGGCATCAATGAGGCGGCGCGAAATGTCGGGCGTCTGCTTGGCGATGAACTGGTCGATCAGCCCGCGGTTGAATGCGCGCACGGCCACCTGCTCATCGGCCTGGCCCGTCAGCAGAACCCGCGACCCCGGCCAGTCCACCAGTTCCGCCAGGGCCTGCAGGCCGTCCATCGCCGGCATGGAAAAGTCGACAACGCACACGCGGGTGAGCGCATAGCGCTCGGTGTATTTGGACCAGTAGCCCAGGATCTGGGGGATCAGCGGCTTGCCTTCGCGCCAGTGGTCTATCAGCTGCTGCTGGTTCCATGCGTCGGCTTCCCAGAAGGGCGGTTCCTGCTGCAGGTAATTGATGCATTCGCCGGGCCGCAGGAACAGCTTGACGTGCCAGTGGCGCGGCAGCACGAGCGCCAGCATTTCGAGGTAGTCCGGGTCGTCATCGAGGAAGACCACGGTGCCTGGGCGTTGAAACAGCGGAAAGGTCATTGCGGGGGCGGGTTCCATGACCCGGGTTCGGTCTTCATTGTGCTAGGCCAGGAGCGGCAGTTCAATGGTAAAAATGGCGCCGCGCGCGGGCTCGGACTTCACCCGGATCGAGCCGCTGGCGCTCTGGATCACGCGTTGGCAGAAGGCCAGTCCGAGCCCGTGCCCGGTGCCGCGGTTGGTCGAGAAGAACGGCTCGAAGATTCGCAACTGCAGTTCCGGGTCTATGCCCACGCCGCGGTCGGTGATCACGATGCGGCCCCGGTCGTGCAGGGTGCCCACCTCGATCAGCAGGTCGCCCGGCTGCTGCGCGGTGCTGGCCGCGGCCAGCGAGCGCAGCGCGTTCTTCAGCAGGTTGTCGATGACCTGGGCGAAAAGCGCATGCGAGCCTTCGAACATGAAGTCGCGCCGGATCAGCACCGTCAGGCATTCCCGCTCGCGGGTGCTGCGGAACGGGTAGGCGGCGACGCCCTCGCGCACCAGTTCGGCCGCCGACACGGCTTCCTTGTGGGCGGGCAGCCGCATCAGCCGTGCGTTGGAAATCTGCATGTCGATCTGGTGGTTCATGTTGCGCACCAGCATGTGCAGGCGCGAACCCAGCTTGTCCAGCTTCTGCGCGGTGGCATCGCCGCACTCGGGCCCCTCGGCGCGCACGGCGTCACCGATCAGCGACATCGTCGCCAGCGGCGTGCGCAGCTCGTGGGCCATGATGCCCATGGTGGTGAGCGTGTGCGCCAGGTGCTCGCGCCGCAGGTTGGCCGAGGAAATTCCGAGCAGCAGCCCCATGCTGACGCAAAAGGCAATCACCATCACGTCGGCCAGCAGGTGGGCCGTGGCCATGGGAGGGACGGCCGGGCCCCACCACTCGAACGCCAGGCGCGCCAGCACCGCGGCCAGGCCCAGGCCCATGCTGGCAATGCGCCAGTCGGTCACGAAGTAGTAGGTCAGGATCATGGCGGCCATGCTGGCCAGCCAGGCCGAGTTGCCGCCGTTGCACAAGTACATGTAGCTGAAGAGAAATGGCAGTTCGAACCAGATCACGAAGCTGAACACCTGCCCCGCCAGCCGGCTGGAGGGCTCGTTGCTCACGCGCCTGGTGATCAGCAGCAGGCCCAGCGACGATGTGAACAGCCGCAGGCCCAGGTTCTCATAGGGCTGCGGCAGCCAGACGGCCCAGACAAACCAGAACAGGGGATGGCCCAGCAGCGTGAACAGGCCCAGGCCCTTCATGCGCAGCGGCGTCGGGTGCAGCACCGGCACCAGCGGCGACGTCACGGCCTCTTCGCGCAGCCAGCGCGTGACCTGGTGCCAGGCCGCGAAGCGCGGCACGTGGGCCGCCTCGGCAGGCCGGAATTCGCGCGAAGTGTCTTGCGTCACAAGTGGCAGTGCATCTGATGGATAGGTCCATGGTATTGTCCCGGTTCTTTGAAAACACGTCGATGCAGCTACCTGTTAACTTTGACAGTGTGAGCCTTGACGGCATCCTGAGCGACTGGGTTTGCGCGCTGCGCGAGTTTTCGGTGGAAGCTGTGGCAGTGCTCGGGCCCGACCCGTTCGGCAGCAGCGAGGACCGGCAGGTCGTCGCCGTCCATCCCCCCGTGGTGACCGATGCCGCGCAGGCCCTCGCGGAAAGCCGCGACTTCGGCGCGCCGTGGCGCGACTCCGACGCGCCGCTGGTGGCCTGGCAATACATCGCGAAGTCCGATCACCTCGGCTCCAGCCGCTGGCGCCTGTTGTGGCTGGCCCACGGCTACCAGACCGTGGTGAGGGTGGAGTTCTCCCTGCCGGCCGGCCGCGCCTTTGAATGTTTCATGTTCAGCCCCCGCGAACTCACCGACCGTTCCGAGGCGGCTTCACTGGTCTGGTCGGCGCTGAACATCTGGCCTGTGGTCAAGCGCTCGATCGCGCTGGCCCGCTCCACGCTCAGCCCGCGCGAGCGCGAATGCCTGGTGCTGGCCTTCCAGGGCCTGACGGCGCGCGAGAGCGCCCAGCGCCTGCATTGCAGCGAGCGCACCGTCAATTACCACCTGGCCAACGCCATGAGCAAGCTCAAGGTGGACAACAAGATGGCGGCGATCCAGCGGGCCTGCTGGCTGGGAGCGATCTGAAAGGTTTATATTGCGGTCAAGCTCATCCCAGGACCCCATGGAAGACCCTGACCGCACCGCGTCCCTGATGACCCCCACCAAGCTGCAGCGGGTCAAGCCGCGCGCAGCCGCCAGCCCGGCCCAATGGCTGGACCAGATGGCCGCCGATGCGGGCAGCCTGCACGTGAGGCGCATCGGCGAGCTGCGCGGCGACCTGATGACCCAGGCCACGGCGCGTGATTGCGCGCTGGTATCCCAGCAGCTCGCGCTGCTGGAAGAAACCCTTCCCAAGCTTGATTTCAGCCTCTTGCAAACGCGCGGCTGGTGGGCCCGCACCACCGGCAAGAGCAAGAGCGCCGGAGCGGAGTTCGCCTCGCAGTTCGAGCAGATCGACCAGGCCACGCGGGCGCTGGCATCCCAGGCGCTGGCGCTGCAGAAGACGCAGCAGGCTGCCGCCGCGGCCACCGACCGCACGCTGATGGAGCTGGAGGTGGAATACCGCGCGATCGACACGATCATCGACCAGGGCGCGCGCTGGCTGCAGGACATGCGCACGCAGCTCAAGGCACGCCACGCCGAGGCCGCAGACCCCGAGGCGCTGCGCCTGGTCAAGGACGATGCGGCCCGTTGCGAAATCCTGGTGGCGCGGCTGAAGCTTCTTCGTGCGGCCAGCAGTGCGTCCCAGCAGGCGCACCAGCAGGCGCAGGGCGCCGCCGCACGGCGCGCGGCGCTGGTCCAGATGCTGCAGCAGGCGGTGGCCTCCGACCTCAAGGCCTGGCATGTGCGGCTGTCGGCGCTGGCTACCGCGGCCGGCGACTCCAGCGGTCCCGCGCTGGGCGTCGAGGGGCCGATGGAAACGCACCGCGAGCTGCAGTTGTGCGTCAAACAGGCACGCACCGATTGCGACCAACTGCTCGCTCAGGAAAGCGCCATGGCCCAGAGCGTGCAAACGCTGGGCCAGCAGCTTGATGCGGCAGCGTGAGCGCCGATGGCTTTTCTTGCGATTGATGTCGGCAATACCCGCCTGAAGTGGGCGTTCTATCCGCGGGCGGTGCCCGGCGCGGCGCCCCAGGCGCATGGTGCCGAGTTCCTTGAAAACATAGACAAGCTCGCAGACGGGGCCTGGGCGGGCATGGCCGCACCGCAGCGCATGCTGGGCTGCATCGTGGCCGCGGACGCCGTGAAGCGCCGGGTCGAGGAGCAGATGGAGGAGCTTTGGGACGTGCCGGCCCAATGGGTTGTTTCCAGCGCCGCCGAGGCGGGCCTGACCAATGGCTACGACCATCCCGCCCGCCTGGGCGCTGACCGCTGGGTGGCCATGATCGGCGCCCGGCATCGCATGCTGGCCGCCGGCGGTTCGCCCCGGCCGCTGGTGGTGGTGATGGTCGGCACGGCAGTGACGGTGGAAGCGGTGGACCCGTCCGGGCGCTTCCTGGGCGGCTTCATCCTGCCTGGCCACGGCATCATGCTGCGCGCGCTCGAGTCGGGCACCGCCGGCTTGCACGTGCCTACCGGCGACGTGCGCGAATTCCCCACCAACACCAGCGACGCGCTTACCAGCGGCGGCACCTTCGCCATCGCCGGTGCCATTGAACGCATGGTCCAGCATGTGCGAAAGCACTGCGGCGCGGAACCGGCCTGCTACATGACGGGCGGCGCCGGCTGGAAGATGGCACCCAGCATGTCGGTTCCGTTCGAGCTGGTGGACAGCCTGATCTTCGACGGCCTGCTCGAACTCGCCCAGCGGCGCTTCACGGCCTGAGCGCGGCCGCGGCCTCAGGCTGCCAGGCCGGCCGCCGCCTGGAACAGCGACTCGCGCGCCTGTTCCAGAACCTTTTCCTTCCACGCATCGGTATCAGTGTAGAAAGCCTCCAGCATCTGCCGGCGGATCTGCTCCGCCAGTGCCGCCGGGGCTTCGGGATGCTGGTGCAGCCAGTGCTCGGCGCGCAGTGCCTGCAACGCCTGCATCACCGGCACGGTGCCGTATTCCATCGCGATGCCTGTGTACTCGACCTGCGGGCACTCCTCGTGCAGCGAGGTCCACATCAGTCCGGTGAGGTACGCCGAAGAAGAACTGCCGTCGTAGATCGAAGTGACCGGCGTGCGGCCGCCGCCGTCCCACCAGGCCTGCGCGCGCGCGTAGGCGGCCTCGTCCCGGGGGCCGGCATAGATTCGCTCTCCCACGCCATTGGGCCCCAGGCCCGTATGCACGTCGATCCAGCCGATGCGGGCCGCGCCGCGTGCGTGGGTGCGCAGCACTTCGCGCAGGGTGGCGTTGCTCCACGAGGCGCTGGTGCCGCCGAAAAACATGCCGCCGGGAAATTCATGCTGCCCGCGCGTGATGGCGGCCTGGTAGGCGGCTTCACCACGGGAAGCGACAAAC
Source organism: Burkholderiales bacterium (assembly GCA_016191525.1). Taxonomy (GTDB): domain Bacteria; phylum Pseudomonadota; class Gammaproteobacteria; order Burkholderiales; family Burkholderiaceae_C; genus Ramlibacter. The sequence goes on from JACPOK010000019.1 coordinate 254,790, forward strand.
GCGCCGATGGCCGCCGCATTGCCGGCCGTTGGCGGCCATTCCTCGGGCAGCAGCAGCGGCTGCACTTCAGCGTAGGCCTCGTTGCGCGGCAGCGGCCGGGAGAAATCGTGGAAGTTGCGGTTCAGGTCCACGTTCTCGTGCGTGGTGCGGCGCATGTGCGAAAAGCCGTAGGGGTTGAGCGCATGCACGTACAGCACCGCGACACCCGCCTCGCGGGAGCGTTCGCGCCACTCGCCGTCGCGCAGTGCCGCCACCTGCACGCCGCTGCCGCAGTAGCCTTCCACGCCGTGGCATCCGCTGCTGACAATCAGCAAGCCCCGGGCATCCGCGGGACCGTCGCGCACGATGTCCATGGCCAGCTCCTCGCCGTCGCGGCCCTTGCGCGGGTGCACCGAGGGTTCAACCTTCAGGCCGGCCGCCGCCGCTGCATCCAGGAACTTGCCGCGGGCTTGCGCGTAGGAAGATGAGAAATGCTGCCCCGCCCCGCTCATGCGGCGGCCTTGCGCGCCAGCCATGCTTCCGCCAGCCGCACCCAGTAGGTGGCGCCCAGGGGAATCAGTTCGTCGTTGAAGTCGTAGCTGGGGTTGTGCAGCATGCACGGCCCCGCGCCGTGGCCCATCTCGCGGTGGCTGCCGTCGCCGTTGGCGATAAAGCAATAGGCGCCGGGCCTGGCCTGCAGCATGTAGGCGAAGTCTTCCGCGCCCATGGTGGGTTCCTGCACCTCGACGTTGTTCTCGCCGACGATCGAGACCATCACCTGGCGCGCGAATTCCGCTTCGGCGGCGCTGTTGATGGTGGGCGGGTAGTTGCGGACAAATTCGAACTCGCACGCTGCCTCATGCGCGGCGCACACGTGCTCGGCGATCTGCTGCATGCGCCGCTCGATCAGGTCCAGCACTTCCAGCGTGAAGGTGCGCACCGTGCCTTGCAATTCACAGCTGTCCGGCACCACATTGGTGGCTTCGCCCGCGTGGATCATGGTGACCGATATGACGCCCGCGTCGATCGGCTTCTTGTTGCGGCTGATGATGGTCTGGAAGGCCTGCACCATCTGGCAGGCCACCGGCACCGGATCGATGCCGTTGTGCGGCAGCGCGGCGTGGCTGCCCTTGCCGCGAATGGTGATCTTGAATTCGTTGGACGAAGCCATCACCGGCCCGGGGCTCACGGCGAAGCGGCCCAGCTGGTTACCCGGCCAGTTGTGCATGCCGAACACGGCTTCTATGGGGAATTTGTCGAACAGGCCGTCCTTGATCATCTCGCGCGCGCCGCCGCCGCCTTCTTCCGCCGGCTGGAAGATCAGGTACACCGTGCCGTCGAAGTTGCGATTCTTCGCGAAGTGCTGCGCGGCCGCCAGCAGCATGGCGGTGTGGCCGTCATGCCCGCAGGCGTGCATCTTGCCGGCGTTCTTGCTGGCATGGCTGAAGGTGTTGAACTCCTGCATGGGCAGGGCGTCCATGTCCGCGCGCAGGCCGACCGCGCGGTCGCTGGTGCCGTTCCTGATGATGCCGACGACACCGGTGGTGCCCATGCCGCGATGGATGGGAATGCCCCACTCGGTGAGTTTCTGCGCCACCACGTCGGCGGTGCGGTGTTCTTCAAAGCAGAGTTCGGGGTGGGCGTGGATGTCGCGTCGCACGGCCGCGATCGACGCGGCCTGGGTGACGATGGAGTCCAGGATATTCATGGCTCGGTTCTTGTTGCGTTGGACCTGCCAGTCTAGCTCTGGCGCGGGGCCTGCGCCATCAGGGGATATCCGCGAGAATGGGGTGATGGGTGCCACAAACTTAACACCGCGTTCGCTGGAACTTGCGCAAACTTTGGTGCGCATGAACACCGTCAGCGAAAACTCCAACCTGGCGCTGATCCACTTTATCCGGGACGAGCTGGCCCGGCTGGGCGTGAAAAGCCGTCTGACATTTAATGCTGAAAAAACCAAGGCCAACCTGTTCGCCACGCTGGGTGAAGGCAAGCCGGCGGGCGTGATCCTGTCCGGCCACACCGACACCGTGCCGTGGGACGGGCAGGACTGGACGATGGATCCGCTGAGTGCCGTGGTGCGGGACGGCAAGCTGTACGGCCGCGGCAGCGCCGACATGAAAAGCTTCATCGCCATCGCGCTGGCCCATGCGCCGCTGTTGCTTGAAAGCCGTTCGCCCTTCGCCGTCCACCTGGCTTTCAGCTATGACGAGGAAGTGGGCTGCTTCGGCGTGAAGGAGCTGATCGCCGATATGCGCGAGGCCGGCGTCAAGCCTGTCGCCTGCATCGTGGGCGAACCGACGAACATGGTGCCGGCCATCGCCCACAAGGGTGTGTACCGCTACAAATGCTGTGTGCGGGGCAAGGAAGCGCATTCGTCGCTCACGCCGCAATCTGTCAACGCCATCGAGATGGCGGCGCGCATGGTCGGCAAGCTGCGCGACATGGCTGAGGGCTTCGAGCGCAGCGAGCCGCGCTACGAAGGCTTTGACGTGCCGTTCACCACGGCCAGCGTCGGCCAGTTCCACGGCGGCATCGCCGATAACGTGGTTCCGCGCGACGCGGAGTTCCGCTACGAGTTCCGCGACCTGCCCACCGCCGACGTGGTGGCGATGCAGGCCGCGATGGTGGCCCATGCACGCTCGCTGGAGCCGGCGATGAAAAAAGTGGCGCCCGACGCTGGCTTTAGCTTCGAGACGATCTGCGAGGTTCCGAGCTTTCTGGGCTCAGCGTGCGACAGCGTCACCCGCATGGCCCAGCGGCTCGCAGGCGAGCAGGGCACAACGCTGGTGGCGTTCGGGACGGAAGCGGGGCTTTTCAAGCAGTCGGGCATTCCCACGGTGGTGTGCGGCCCGGGCAGCATCACCCAGGCGCACCAGCCCGACGAATTCGTCAGCCTCGCGCAGCTTGCGCGCTGCGAGGCATTCATGCGCGGCCTGGCGGCCACGCATGAGATCGGCTGATCAGGCGATCAGGGCTTCACGCCGCTGGGGCGGTTCGGTTCCGGCGGCAGCTTGTCGGCGATCTTGTCGCCGGTGTTGCGCACCGCGGCCGCGGCGCGGTTGCCGGTGCGCTTGACGGCGTTCTTGGTTTTGCGGGCCACGCGCTTGGTAGCCTTCACCGGGCGCGAATTCTCGGCCTTCTTGACCACGGCCATTTCCGGCTTGTTGGGGTTGGCCGCGTTCGGGTTGTTCGGGTAGGCCTCGCCGGCCTTGTTGGTATTGGTGTTGCCCGGGCCGGTGGGGTTGGTGGCCTGGGCGTTGGCGTTCAGCGCGAAAGCGGCGGCGGCCAGGGCCAGCACGGCGGGCACGGCGCGCAGCATCTTGTTATGGGTCATTTTGAAGCTCCGTTGGTTGGATGAGCTTCACAGTATGGCTGTGCCAGCCGCGGCCCGAAGTCGGACAAGCGCCCGTCCGGCCAAAAAGGATGCAGGCCGACGCGCCCGTAGGCGCGCGCTTACATCCTGCTATTCGCGCACCTTGCCCTGCGAGTCGATCAGGCTGAGTTCCACCAGCTTGGAGCCGGTGCGGTCGTCCGCGAAATGCACGCGGAAGCCGCCCACGCTCAAGTCATCCAGCGTCTCGATGGATTTCTTCAGCCGTGCGCGGGTGGGCTCGCGCGTGATGCGGCGCAGCGCCTCGGTCAGCACCCGGGCGGCGATGTAGCCTTCCAGCATGTAGACATTGGGCTTGCCCAGCTTGGCAGCGGCCGCATCGGCCTGCAGTTCACGCACCACGGCCACCTTGGCGTTGTCGCTCTTGGGAACCACCCGCACCACCACCACGCCAGCGCCCGCCGGGCCCAGCTCTTCGGCCAGCAGGCTTTCACCGGTGTTGGAGAAGCCGTAGATCGGGCCGCGGAAGCCCTTGGCGCGCAGGTCGCGCACGGCATTGGCCGCGCCGTTGGAATCGGCCACCACCAGCACCGATTCGGGCTTCGCGGCCATGGCCTTGTCCACGCTGTTGGCGATGCTGCCACCGGCCAGCGGCTGGTTGGCCACCAGGTTGGCGCCCATGCTGGTCATGGTGCGCTGCGCGGACTCCAGCGCGGCCATGGATTCGCCGTCGGTGCCGTGCAGGATGGCCAGCTTGCGCGCGCCCAGCGTCTCGGAATGCCGCGTGATCGCGGCGGCTTCTTCCGAATAGCCCGGCCGGATCGAATAGAGGTTGCTGTACATGGCGCCGCGGAACTCATCGGCGGCCGACATCGGCGCGAACAGCATCAGGTCGGTGTCCTTGATGAGCGGGTAGGCCGCGGTGACCTGCGGCGAGCCGTAAAACCCGAACAGGCACAGCACACCCTGCTCGATCAGCTTCTTGGTGTTGAGCGCGGTGGTCGCCGGCTTGCCGTTGTCATCGATCGTCACCAGCTCGATCTTGCGGCCGTTGACGCCGCCGCCCGCGTTGACGCGGTCGAAGTACATCTTGGCGCCCTGGTGGAAGGGCACGCCCAGCGATGAGCCGGGGCCCGCCAGCACGACCGATTGCCCGATCACGATGCTGTTCTTGGTGACCCCGTCCTCGGCGCGGGCGCCCGCCCCCGCCAGCGCGATGGCGGCTACCATGGCGCCACGCGCAACCCAAACGATGAAGTTCATTGTTGTCTCCTCTGCGGGCCCCGATGCGGGTGTCCGGTTTGCGCAAACTATAGGGTTACTTCATGGGCGGCACCATCGGCATTCCCCCTATCGTCAGTTTCGTGAAAGCCTCGGGCGAGGTGCGCGGCGCGTGCCCCCATGACTGCCCGGACACCTGCGCGCTGGTCACCAGCGTGCGCGATGGCGTGGCATGGAAGGTACAGGGCAATCCCGGACACCGGCCCACGGACGGCGTGCTGTGCACCAAAGTGTCGCGCTATACCGAGCGCACCTACCACCCCGAGCGGCTGCTGCAGCCGCTGCGGCGAAGCGGTCCCAAGGGCTCCGGCCAGTTCGAGGCGGTGGGCTGGGACGAGGCGCTGGACGACATCGCCGGCCGCCTCAAAGCCATCGCCGCGCGCGATTCGCAGGCCATCCTGCCTTACAGCTATGCCGGCACGATGGGGCTGGTGCAGGGCGAAGGCATGGCGGCGCGCTTCTTCAACAAGCTGGGCGCCTCGCTGCTGGACCGCACCATCTGCTCCACGGCGGGCGGCGAGGGCCTGACCCAGACGCTGGGCGGCAAGGTCGGCATGAAGGTGGAGTTCTTCGCCGAGTCAAAACTCATCGTCATCTGGGGCAGCAACTCGATCGCCAGCAACCTGCATTTCTGGCGGCTGGCCCAGGCCGCCAAGCGCGACGGCGCGCGGCTGGTGTGCATCGACCCGCGCCGCACCGAAACGGCCGAGAAATGCCACGAGCACCTGCAGCTGCGCCCCGGCACCGACGCCGCACTGGCGCTGGCGCTGATGCACGAGCTGGTCACCAACGACTGGCTGGATCACGACTACATCGCGCAGCACACCGTGGGCTGGGACGGGTTGCGTGAACGTGCCCTGCGCTGGAGCCCTGAGCGCGCCGCCGAGGTCTGCGGCATTCCCGCGCAGCAGATCCGCACGCTGGCGCATGACTGGGCCACCACCAAGCCGGCCGCGATCCGCCTGAACTACGGCATGCAGCGGGTGCGCGGCGGCGGCAACGCGGCGCGTGCCATCGCCTGCCTGCCCGCGCTCACCGGTGCCTGGCGGCACCGCGCGGGCGGCCTGCTGCTCTCCAGTTCGGGCATGTTCCCGGTTGAGAAGGCGGCCCTGCAGCGGCCCGACCTGCTGGCCGGCCGCGCGCCGCGCATGGTCAACATGATCACGGTGGGCGACGACCTGCTGCGCGAGTCCTCGCCGGAGTTCGGCCCGAAAGTGGAAGCCGTGATCGTCTACAACAGCAACCCAGTGGCCGTGGCGCCCGAGTCGGGCAAGGTGGTGCGCGGCTTCGCGCGCGAAGACCTGTTCACCGTGGTGCTGGAACACTTCCAGACCGACACGGCCGACTATGCCGACTACATCCTGCCGGCCACGACGCAGCTGGAGCACTGGGACATCCACCTCGCCTATGGCCACACCGACGTGCTGCTGAATCGCCCGGCCATCGCGCCCGTCGGCGACGCGAAAACCAATACCCAGGTGTTCCGCGAACTGGCGGCCCGCATGGGCTACGCCGAGCCCTGCTTTGCCGACAGCGATGAGGACATGTGCCGCCAGGCTTACGGCAGCACGGTTGATTTCGACGAGCTGCTGGACAAGGGCTTCGCCACACTGCAGATTCCGGATGCGCCGTTTGCCGATGGAGCTTTTCCCACGCCTTCGGGCAAGTGCGAATTCTTCAGCGAGCGGCTGGCGCGCCAGGGCCTGGACGGCCTGCCCGACCACCTGCCCAACTACGAGTTGGCCGGCTCATCGAAGCACTATCCGCTGGCGATGATTTCCCCGCCGGCGCGCAACTTCCTGAACTCCACCTTCGTCAACGTCCGCAGCCTGCGCGACATCGAGGCCGAGCCGGTGCTGGAAATCCACGAAGACGATGCGCTGCCGCGCGGCATCGCCAGCGGCGCCGTGGTGCGGGTGTTCAACGACCGCGGCGAATACCGCGTCAAGGCGAAGGTGTCGCACCGCGCGCGGCCCGGCGTCGTCAACGGCCTGGGCATCTGGTGGCGCAAGCTCGGGCTCCAAGGTACCAACGTCAACCAGCTCACCAGCCAGAAGCTCACCGACCTGGGGCGCGGGCCGGTGTTCTATGACTGCCTGGTCGAAGTGCGGGCCGAGTGAAGAAGGCAAGGCTGGCAATGGCTCTGGCAGGCGTGGCGGCGGTGGTGACGGCAGCGGCCCTGTGCCTGTCGGGCTGCGCCAACCTGGGCTACTACTGGCAGTCGGCCTCGGGCCACCTGAAGATGATGAACGCGGCCCGGCCGGTGGGCGAGTGGCTGGCCGATGCGCAGGCGCCCGAGCGCCTGAAGGAGCGGCTGGCCCTCAGCCAGCGCATCCGCGCATTCGCCGTCAGCGAACTGGGCCTGCCGGACAACCCCAGCTACCGCCGCTACGCCGACCTGCACCGCAACGCCGCGGTATGGAACGTGGTGGCCGCGCCGGAGTTTTCGCTGACGCTCAAGACCTGGTGCTTCCCGGTGACGGGCTGCGTCGGCTACCGCGGCTACTTCGACGAAGGCGAGGCCAAGGCGGAGGCGGCGCAACTCGCCGCCGAGGGCATGGAGGCCTCGGTTTACCCCGTGCCCGCCTATTCCACGCTGGGCTGGATGAACTGGGCGGGCGGCGACCCGCTGCTCAACACCTTCATCAACTATCCCGAGGGCGAGCTGGCGCGGCTGGTGTTCCACGAGCTCGCGCACCAGGTGGTGTACGCCAGTGGCGACACCATGTTCAACGAATCGTTCGCCACCGCCGTGGAGCGGCTGGGCAGCACCCGCTGGCTGGCCACGCAGGCCGGCGAGGCGGCGCGCAGCGAGTACGCCGCGTACGACGGCAGGCGCGGGCAGTTCCGTGCGCTCAACCTGGGCATGCGCCGCCGGCTGGAACAGATTTACGAGGGAAAAGAGGCTGCAGAGCGCACCCAGCAAGCACGGGCAGCTATGAAAAAGATAGCATACGACGAATACCGGGCCAGCTACCTGCGTTTGCGCGACAGCTGGGGCGGCGACCCCGCGCGCTTCCGCGGCTACGACCTGTGGGTGGAGCGGGCCAACAACGCGTCGTTCGGCGCGCAGGCCGCCTATGACGACCTGGTGCCTGCCTTCGAGGCCCTGTACCGGCGCGAAGGCGGCGACTGGCGCCGGTTCTATGATGCGGTCAAGCGCCTCGCCGCGCTGCCCAAAGATGAGCGTCACAAGCTTTTGAAGGAGATTTCCGGTGCCTGATATCCACATCCAGCGCGACCATTCCCTGGGCCTGCCGCAGGCGCGCAAGCTGGCCTTCCGCTGGGCCGAGCTGGCCGAAGAGAAGTTCGACATGGAGTGCACCTATGAAGAGGGCAAGACCTCCGACCTGGTGAGCTTCACCCGCTCCGGCGTCAACGGCGAGCTGAAGGTCACCAAGGACAAGTTCGAGCTGGATGCGCGGCTGGGCTTCCTGCTCGGCGCCTTCAAGGACCGCATCGAGGGCGAGATCGTCAAGAACCTGGATGACCTGCTGTCGCAGAAGGAGCCGGGGAAGGCTTTCGAGAAGGCCGTGGCCAAGCACACGGCCAAGCCTGCCGCGAAGAAGCCCGCCGCCAAGAAGAAGGCCTGACGGCACGCGCGATGAACCTCGCGCGCTTTGACCTGGTTTCCATCCGCCTGGCCGTGGCCTGCGCGCAAAGCGGCAGCCTGACGGCCGCCGCGCGCGAAGCGCACCTGGCCCTGGCCGCCGCCAGCCGCCGGGTCCGCGAGCTGGAAGACGCGCTGGGCGAGCCGCTGTTCAAGCGCCATGCGCGCGGGCTGGAGCCCACGCCGGCCGGCCGCATCTTCGTCAAGCATGGCCTCACGCTGCTGCAGACCATGGACCAGCTGGGCGGCGAGCTGGCCGACCGGCGGTTGGGCCTGTCGCGCCACGTGCGGCTGTGCGCCAGCTCCGCCGCCATCAGCCAGTTCCTGCCGCCGCTTCTGGCCAGCTACGACCGGCTGGCGCCGCAGGTGCGGGTGGACCTGGAAGAGCAGGTGTCCGAAGGCGTGGCCGCCGCTCTGCGCGAGGGGCGGGCCGACGTCGGTGTGTTCGTGGAAGGCGCCGACAGCAGCGGGCTGGACGTGCAGCTGTTCCGCGAGGACGAGCTGGTGCTGGTGCTGCCGGCCGCGCATCGGCTCGCCAAGGGCAAGGCGGCGCTCGCGTTCAACGAACTGCTGGATGAGGACTGGATCAGCCTGAACAACGGCGCGGCCATGCTGCAGGCGCAACAACAGGCCGCGCTCGCCGCTGGGCGGCCCTTGCGCCTTCGCATGCAGGTGCGCAGCTTCGACGCGGTGTGCCACCTGGTCGCCTCCGGCCTGGGGCTGGCCATCCTGCCGCGCGCGGCGGCGCTGCCCATCATCCGCGCCATGAAGCTGCAGTGGCGCCCGTTGTCCGATAGCTGGGCCCGGCGCCGCATGCTGGTGGCCACCCGAACCGGGCTGGCCGATGCGGGCGTGCAGGCGCTGGTGGCCTTCCTGGTCGCGCCTTCGCAAAAGGCGAAGGCCCGCAGGCCGAGGCAGCAATAGACACGTCCGCGCGGGCCCCGCACACTGCCACCCCATGCAGACAACGGATTCATCGCAACAGGGCACGGGGCCGCTGGCCGGCCTCAAGGTGCTGGAGCTCGGCCAGCTGATCGCCGGCCCCTTCGCCGCCAAGACACTGGCCGACTTCGGCGCCGAGGTGGTCAAGATCGAGCCGCCCGGCGCGGGCGACCCGCTGCGCAAGTGGCGCCTGCTCAAGGACGGCACTTCGGTCTGGTGGCAGGTGCAGTCGCGCAACAAGCGTTCGCTGGCGCTCGACCTGAAAGACGCGGCGGCGCAGGACATCGTGCGCCGGCTCGCCGCCGAGGCCGACGTGCTGATCGAGAACTTCCGCCCCGGCGCCATGGAGGGCTGGGGGCTGGGCCCCGAGGCGCTGCTGCAGATCAACCCCCGCCTCATCGTGCTGCGCATCAGCGGCTATGGCCAGACCGGCCCGTACCGCGACCGCCCGGGCTTCGGCGTGGTGGCCGAGGCGATGAGCGGCCTGCGCCACCTCACCGGCGAGCCGGGCCACGTGCCGGTGCGCGTGGGCGTGTCCATCGGCGACACGCTGGCGGCGCTGCACGGCGTCATCGGCATCCTGCTGGCGCTGCAGCACCGCCATGCCTCGGTGAGCGTTGAAGCGCCCCAGGGGCGCGGCCAGGTCATTGACGTCGCGCTCTACGAAGCGGTCTTCAACTGCATGGAAAGCCTGCTGCCCGAGTACAGCGCTTTCGGCGCGGTGCGCGGCCCGGCGGGCAGCGCGCTGCCGGGCATCGCGCCGAGCAATGCCTACGCCTGCAATGACGGCGGCTACGCGCTCATCGCGGGCAACGGCGACAGCATCTTCAAGCGCCTGATGGCCGTGATCGGCCGGGCCGACCTCGCAGCCGATCCGGCGCTGGCCGACAACGCGGGCCGCGTGGCTCGTGTGGCCGAAATCGACCAGGCGATAGGCACGTGGGCCGCGCAGCGCACGGTGGACGAAGTGCTCGCCGCGCTGGACCAGGCCGCGGTGCCCGCCGGGCGCATCTACACCGTGGCCGACATCGCGGCCGACCCGCACTACCGGGCGCGCGGCATGCTGGAGCAAGTCACGCTGGCCGACGGCAGCACGCTGGCCGTGCCGGGCATCGTGCCCAAGCTATCGCTCACGCCCGGCGGCCATCGCCGCAACGCACCCGCGCTGGGCCAGGACACCGATGCGGTGCTGCGGGAGCTGGGCCTTACCCCGGAGCAAGTCAAGGCACTGAAAGACCGCGGCATCGTCGCCGGGGGCGAATCATGAAGCGCATTTATTTCAACGAAGTCGCCACCCGCGACGGCTTCCAGATCGAACCCGAATTCATCGCCACCGACACCAAGGTGGCGCTGGTGGATGCGATCAGCGAATGCGGCTACGCCAAGGTCGAGGTGACGTCGTTCACTTCGCCCCGGGCGATCTCGATGCTGCGCGACGCCGAGGAGGTGATGGGCCGCATCCGGCGCGTGCCGGGCGTGGAGTACACGGTGCTGGTGCCCAACCTGCGCGGCGCCGAGCGCGCGCTGGAAGCCAGGGCCGATGAGCTGAACCTGGTGATGTCCACCTCCGAGACGCACAACCTGGCCAACCTGCGGATGCCGCGCGAGAAGAGCTTTGCGGCGCTGGCCGATGTGGTTCGCATGGTTGACGGGCGCACCCCGGTCAACGTGTCGCTCTCCACCTGCTTCGGCTGCCCGATGGAAGGCGCGGTGGCGCAGGACGAAGTGCTGCGCTGGGCCGGCCGCTTCGCCGCGCTGGGCGTGCGGGGCCTGACGATCTGCGACACCACCGGCATGGCACACCCGGCGCAGGTGGGCCGCATGGTCGCGGCGCTGCAGCAGGTATTCGCCGGGCTGCAGCTCACCCTGCATTTCCACAACACGCGCGGCATGGGCCTGGCCAATGTGCTGGCGGCTGTACAAGGCGGCATCGCCCGCTTTGACGGCTCGCTCGGCGGCCTGGGCGGCTGCCCTTACGCACCGGGCGCCAGCGGCAACATCAGCAGCGAGGACGCCATCCACATGCTGGACGCCATGGGATACGACACCGGCATCGATATCGGCAAGCTGCTGGCGGTGGCGCGCCGCATGCCGGAAATCGTCGGCCACGAGGTGCCGGGCCAGGTGGCCAAGGCCGGCCGCATCACCGACCTGCATCCCGCGCCGGCTTCGGTGGCGCAGCTGCAAAAGGAGTTCAGCGCATGACCGCTTCCGCCCGCCCGTTCCTGGCCTTCGCCTGCGCCCACATGACCGACGAGCGGCTGTACGCGCCGCAGCTCGCCGCGCTGCAGGCCAGCCACGAATGCCGCGTGTTCGTCTTCCGCGGCCACGATTCCATGGGCGGCATGGCCGAAGAGGTGCTGGCCAACACGCCCGAACGCTTCACCCTTGTGGGCTTGTCGCTGGGCGGCTACGCGGCCTTCGAGGTCATCCGGCGGCAGCTGCACCGGCTGGAGCGGCTGGTGTTGATGGACACCACGGCGGTGGCGGATGCGCCCGCGCGCAAGGCCGGGCGCCTGGCCGACATCGCCAAGGTGCGCGAAGGCGGCATCGAGGCGCTGATTCCCGAGCTCCCGGGGCGCTGGCTGCTGCCCGCGCACGCGCAAGAGCAGGCGCTGCGCGACGTGATGGCCGGGATGGCGCGCAGCGTGGGCGCCGGCGGCCAGCTGAACCAGCAGACCGCCATGCTGGCGCGGCCCGACTCGCACGCCGACCTCGCAAAGGTGCGGGTGCCGACACTGGTGATGTGCGGCCGCCAGGACCCGGTGACGCCGGTGGCCGACCACGAGGCGATGGCGCGCTGCGTCCCCGGCTCGCGGCTGGCGCTGGTTGAAGACTGCGGGCACCTGTCCACCCTCGAGCAGCCCGAGGCGGTGAACCGCGTGCTGGTCGATTGGCTGCATGCCACGTCGCCGCCGGCCGGTTGACCCGCCGCAAGGCCTTTTCCCAACCAATTGCTTTTCCTGCCGGTGCCGTACGCACCGGCCGGGCGGCGGCCTGCCGCGATTTTTTTTGACATCAAACCAGGAGACAACCATGAACACGCTCTCTCGCAGGAATTTCACCCGCACGGTGGCCGCGCTGGCCGCCGCGGCCTGGCTTCAGCCTGTGCGCGCCCAGCTGGCCGGCAAGCCCGTCACGCTGGTGGTTCCCTCCGCGCCGGGCGGCACCACCGACATTGCCGCGCGCATGCTGGCCGAGCCGCTGGGCCGGATCCTGCAGACCTCGGTGGTGGTGGACAACCGCAGCGGCGGCAACGGCAACATCGCCGGCCAGATGGTGGCGCGCGCCACGCCCGACGGCACCATGCTGCTCGCGCAGTACTCGGGCTACCAGTGCATCACGCCGCTGATCCAGCCCGTGCCGGGCTTCGATCCCGGCAAGGACCTGAAGCCCATCGGCCATCTGATCGATTCGCCGCAGGTGATGGTGGTGCGCGGCAACTTCCCGGCCGCCACGTTCGGCGAATTCATCCAGTACGCCCGCGCCAACCCCGGCAGGATCAACTAAGCCTCCAGCGGCAACGGCGCGCTGCAGCATGTCACCACCGAGCTGCTGAAGGACCTGACCAAGACCTTCATGACGCACATTCCCTACCGCGGAACAGGCCCCGCGCTGAATGACCTGCTGGCCGGCACCGTGGACTTCACCATCACCACCCCGCCGCCGCTGCTGCCGCACATCCGCACCGGCAGGATCCGGGCGCTGATGGTCACGGGCCGCTCCCGGCTGCCGGCCTTGCCCACGGTTCCCACGGCCATTGAAAGCGGCGTGCCGCTGGTGGCCTCGTCGTGGTTCGCGGTCTATGGCCCCGGCGCGCTGCCGGACGACCTGGCGCAGCGCCTTACGGCAGCGGTGCGCCAGGTGGTGGAGGCGCCGGACTTCAGGAAGCGGGCCGAGGAGCTGGGCGCCAAGGCGGTCGCCATGAACGCGGCGGAGCTGGCCACGCTGGGCGCCAACGAGCGCAACATGTGGAACCGCATCGTGCGGGCGGCCAACATCAAGGCCGATTGAGAGGGAAAAAGGCCCGCGAAGCGCGCCCAGAGCGCGTGGGCAGCTATCAAAAAAGTAGCAATCCTCAGCTGAGCGAGCCGATCAGGTCGATGTACTGCTGCATGGCATCGTCGCTGGAAGTGCCCTTCAGGCCGTTCCAGGCGTCCCACTTGGCGCGGCCCACCATGTCGCCGAAGCCGGGCTTCTTCTCGGTGTTGTCGCCGGCCGTCGATTGCTTGTACAGCCCGTAGATCTTCAGCAGCGTGCCGTTGTCGGGGCGCTCGCTGAGGTTCTTTGAATTGGCAACGGCGGATTCGAAAGCGGCTTTGAGGTCGGCCATGGAAGTGCTCCTGTGTGTTCGGGTAACTTCGCGGTATCTTACGGCGAGGCGCCGCCCCAGAATAGGGGCCGCCCCCCAACAACAAGCCCCCGATGGAGACCCGCATGGTTACCCGTACCGTTGCCAGCAAAGTAGCCAAGAACGCGAAGCGAGCCGCCACCGGCATGCTGGGCATGGCCGGGGAGCGCATGACCAAGGTCGACACGGCCTGGCTGCGCATGGACTCGCCCAGCAACCTGATGATGATCGTGGGCGTGTGGACGCTCAGGCCCGGCATCAGCCATGAAGCCCTGTGCGGGCGGGTGGAGGAGCGGCTGCTCAATTACGCGCGGTTCCGCCAGCGCGTGGTGGAAGACGCGGCCGGCGCCACCTGGGTGGAAGACAAGGACTTCGACATCAACCGCCATGTGCTGCGCGAAAAGCTGCCGATGAAGGCCAGGGGCCATGAGCAGGAAGCGCTGCAGGAGCACGTGGGCGCGCTGGCCATGCAGCCGCTGGACCCGCGCCGCCCGCTGTGGCAGTTTCACCTGGTCGAGGACTACCAGGGCGGCAGCGCCCTGATCGTGCGCATCCACCATTGCATCGCCGACGGCATCGCGCTGATCTCGGTGACCATGTCGCTGGTCGACGGCGGCCTGCCGCCGCCCGAGCGCAAGCGCAAGGCCGCGCCCGAGGGCGCGGAAGACTGGATTTCCGACACGCTGATCAAGCCCTTCACCGACATGACGGTGAAGGCGCTGGGCAAGGCCGGCGACGGCGCGGTGGCCTCCATGGGCATGCTGCGCGACCCGCAAAAGGGCGTGGCCGGCACGCTGGACCTGGCCAAGCTGGCTTACCAGGTGCTGAGCGACGCGGCGGCGCTGGCCCTGATGCCCGACGACTCCAAGACGCGGCTCAAGGGCAAGCCCGGCAAGACCAAGCGCGTGGCCTGGTGCGACCCGATCCCGCTCGACGAGGTCAAGGCCGTGGGCAAGGCGCTGAACTGTTCCGTCAACGACGTGCTGCTGTCCTGCGTGGCCGGGGCCATCGGCGAATACCTCAAGGCGCTCGGCGACGACATCACGGGCCAGGAAATCCGCGCCATGATCCCGGTCAACCTGCGGCCGCTGGACCAGGCCTACAAGCTGGGCAACCGTTTCGGGCTGGTGCCGCTGGTGCTGCCCATCGGCATGGAAAACCCGATCGAGCGGGTATACGAGGTGCGCCGCCGGATGAACGCGCTCAAGGGCAGCACGCAGCCGCTGCTGGCCTTCGGCATGCTGGCCATCGCTGGGCTTTTGATCAAGCCGGCGCAGGAAGCCATGCTCAGCCTGTTCGGCAAGAAGACCACGGCGGTGATGACCAACGTGCCCGGCCCGCGCGACAAGCTCAAGCTGCTGGGCTCCACGCTGGAGCAGAGCATGTTCTGGGTGCCGCAGTCCGGCGACATCGGGCTGGGCGTGTCCATCCTGAGCTACGGCGGCGGCGTGCAGTTCGGCGTGATCACCGACACCACGCTGTGCCCCGAGCCGCAGAAGATCATTGACGAATTCGTGCCCGAATTCGCCAAGCTCTCGCTGGTGACCCTGATGCTGCCCTGGGGCGACTGAGGGCTGAAGGCCCTAGCCGTTGTGCGCGATGACGCGCACCGTCAGCGCCTTGTAGTCGGCCAGCGGCTTGCCGGCCAGGCAGCCGAAGAATTCGTCGTCGGCGTTCTCGATCGCCACCACGGCCTGCTCCACCACCTTGCGCCCGCGCGGCGTGAACCGCACCTCGACGGCGCGGCTGTCGGCGGCCGAGGCTTCGCGCCTGACCAGCGCGTCTTCCTCCAGCTTGCGGATAGCCTTGGAAAGCGTCATCTTGTCGATGCGCGTGTGCTCCACCAGGTGGGTCTGCGTGATGGGCTCGCCCTGCTGCTCGAACCAGCGCAGCGAGGCCAGGATGGCGTACTGCGTCTGGGTGATGCCGAAGCCGCCCAGCACGCCGGCCAGCTTGCGCTGCCACAGCGCGGTGATCTTCCACAGCAGGAAGCCCGCGCTGTCGTCCGCCTTCTCATGCTTGAACGGTGATGCTCCTGCCATTGGCTGCCTTCGCTATCAGTTTGTCGGTCTGCAAGGGCAGGCCGCTGGCGATATTCTCGACCACCAGCTTGCGCCACACGAAGGACAGCGGCCCTTGCACGGTCAGCGTGGTCTTGATCTCCAGTGCATCGCCGCGCTGGATCAACTCGTGCGAGTCGACCATTTTGGCCAGCGGAAAGCGGGTGATGTCCACAAACACCGAATCGCGCTCCACCTTGGCGAGCTCGATGTTGATGTCCGGGCCACCCTTGGGCCGGAACTTGAAGCTGTTGCCGCTTTCGAATTCGCCCTCCAGCCGGGCGTAGTCGATGTCGTCCTGCCATGTGTGCCACTGGTTCACGTCGGTCCACACATCCCACACCTGCTGCGCGGTGAGGCCCTTGACTGTCTTGCTGTAGCTGCTGCTCCACATGGCGGTTGTCCTTTCGAGTCATTGAAAAACTCGATAGTAAACCAGTTTACCAATTGAGGCAAGCCCTCGGAAAGAAATTCAGTCGATCTTCGTGCGCAGGGTGAGGAACTCGGCTTCGTATTCCTTGGCCAGCGAGGTCTTCTGCGCCTCGGTCAGCACCTTGCCGGCTTCCTGGAAGAACTTGTTTTCTTCCTCCTTCAGGTGGTGCTCGACTTTTTCGCAGAGTTTTTTGGCGCCGGCCATCCAGCCCGGGGCGTTGAGCTCCTGCCCTTCCAGGTCTTCCACCATCTCGTCCATCTGGTGGTGCTCGTGGATCGCGTGACGCGACGCGTTCACCGTGGAATCGTGCTCGAACAGGGGCACATAGAAACAGCGCTCTTCGGCGGTTTCGTGCGCCTTCAGCTCACGCTTGAGGTCGAGGAAGATTTTGTGGCGCTCGGGGCCGTCGGGGCTGCTGGCAAGCAATTGGGCGGCCAGCGCCCGCTGGGTTTCGTGGCTGACGCGCAGGGCTTCAAAGATGTTCATGCCCGGCAGTGTGCGCGGGCGGCAAGCTCTGCCGTGTAGGCGGGCGCCGCGAGCGCGGGCCGTCAGTCTTCCAGCTCGGCCTTGGCCATCTCCACGTCCAGCCGCTCCATCGCGTCCATGGGCTTGCTGTGGGCGGCCTGCTCGTAGAGCTTGGTGGCTTCCTTCATGCGCTTGTCGCCCTCCAGCATGACCATGCCGTTGGCGTACTCGATCATGCCGATGGCTGAGCCGGGGTTGATCTTCAGCGCGTCCTGGAACAGCCTGAGGCCCGTGTCCTTCTTGGCGCCATAGGTCATGCCGCCGATCAGCGAGCCGACCTTGTCGATCACCTCCGCATGGAAAGCCGCCAGCGCGATGTGGGCGTCGGCATGCTTGGGCTGCAGCTTGATGGTTTTCTCCAGGGCTTCCTTCACCTTGCTGCCCAGGCCTTGGGCCAGCGCCTTGGCCACGCTGATGCCCTGGCTGTAGCGGCCAAGCGCATAGGCCTGCCAGTACCAGGCGTTGGGGTTGCGGCTGTCCTCGGCCGCCTGCGCCTCGGCGCGCTGCGCCACTTCGGTGAAAAGCTCCAGCTTGGTTTTTTCCTTCTTCTCGAGGTAGTTGGCGTAGATGCAGGTGGCCTTGTTGGCCACCGTGATGCCGCCACCGCCCGCCTTCAGGCCGGCTTCGGCCGCCTTCTGGAATTCGCCGTTATGGAACAGCGTCCAGGCCTGCAGCACGGCCGCTTCGGCGGGCAGCGGCTCAGCGTCGCCCGCGTGCAGGCGCGCCCAGTTCTTGCGGACACCGGCGCTGTCGAACTCGTAGTCGCCCAGGTGGGGGAAGGCAGTCCACTTGGCCATGTTGTCTCCTTGCTTTTTTTCTCTCTTCAGCCTTCGCTGCTTCCACTGTACGCGCCCACCAGCCCCAGCAGGTGCATGCGCTGGCCCTGTTCCAGGTAGGGCACCAGCAGGTTCAGCACGTGGTGGGCGCCGCGCAGCAGCGCCATCTGCGCGCTTTCGGGCTCCAGCGCGCGGCGCGGGTCGCGCACGTATTCGTAGCTGAGCCAGTAGGTCAGCACCACCACCATGCTGGTGGCGGTGGCTTCCACCTCGCGCGAATCGATGCTCACCGCGCCGGAGCGGCTCATGCCGTCCAGCAGGGCCTTGACGGCCCGGGTCTTGTTCTTCAGCACCCACTGGAAGTGCGTCTCCAGCCGCCGGTTCTTGGACAGCAGGTCGTTCAGGTCGCGGTACAGGAAGCGGTATTGCCAGATCAGCTCGAACAGCGAGTGCATGAAGAACCAGGCGTCCTCCACGTCGCGCACGCCGTCGCTGGCGTTCAGCAGTTCGGACAGCGACCGTTCATAGCGGTCGAACAGCGAATTGATCAGCTCGTCCTTGGCCGGGTAGTGGTAATACAGGTTACCCGGGCTGATGTTCAGCTCGGCCGAGATCAGCGTGGTGGACACGTTGGGCTCGCCGAAGCGGTTGAACAGGTCCAGCGTCACCTCGAGGATGCGCTCGGCGGTGCGGCGCGGGGCTTTCTTGACCATGGCTCAGGCGGCACGGCGCGTGGCCGGCCCGAGGATGTGGCCCAGGTCGTCCATCACCTCCTGCAGGGAAGAGATGGCCTGGCCGATGCGGGTGCGAGGCCTGGGCGGGGCCACCAAGTGGCGGCGCGGGTCGTCCAGCAGCTCCATGTTCAGGCTGATGCCGTGGCGTTCCAGCTTCTGCGCCAGGCTGGTGCGGCGCGAGCGCAGCATGGCGCGGGTCTGCTGGTAGGCGTGCTCGGCCAGCTGCCGGCGCCTGCCGTAGCCGAAGGTGTTGGCCAGGTACAGCTCGGGATCGCGGTGGTCGGGCTCGATCAGCACGATGTCGGTTTCAGGGTAGGCGCGCTCGTAATGCTTCATGCCCAGCTCCATGCGCGAATGGATCATGGAGCGGAAGGTCTGGCTGAGCACCGCGGGCAGGCCGCCGTCCACGATGCGCGGGATGCTGCGCTTTTCTTCCGGCAGGCCGCGGCGCATGACCCGCGCGGTGTGCGATTCGGTGGAGTTGAAGGGAACCAGCGGGTTCAGGCACAGCATGAGGTCCACGCCGTCGTCCAGCGCCACCGAGGCGTGCATCGTCTTTTTCAGCGCACCGTCGACAAAATAGTGCTCGTCGATCTCCACCGGCGGAAAGAGGCCGGGCAGGGCGGAACTGGCCTGCACCGCTTTCGAGATGGGCACATGGTCCCAGCCCGGCCGCCCGAAGGGCGCGGCCTCGCCGGTGTCCAGGTTGGTGGCGACCAGGGTCAGGCGCGACTTCAGCTGGCGGAAGTCATTGGTGCGGCCCTCGCGGGTGAACAGGGCTGCCAGCCGCTTGTCCACTTCCGCATTGGAGAAGATGCCGGTGGGCAGGCCGGCACCCAGGCGCTCCAGCGAATGCATGACCGATTTGCGCCCCAGCGTGGCGCGCCACAGCGCGGAGGCGGCCAGGCCGGGGAACATGATGCCGCGCCGGGCGAATTCGCTGTAGGCAGGAACCATCAGCCAGGCCGGGTCGAAGATTTCGCCGCCTTGCGTGCTGCTTTCGATGAAGGAGGCGCACAGCTCGCGCGGCGTCATCCCGTTGGCCAGGCCCGCGGCGATGAAACCGCCCGCGGAGACGCCGACATAGTGGTCAAGCCGGGTGAAATCCAGGCCATCCAGCGACTCGTCCAGCGCGCACAGCGCACCGATTTCATAGATCGCCCCCAGCGGGCCGCCGCCCGCAAGCGCCAGTGCGATTTTGGGGGCCGGTTTTTTGCTGGGTCTCATGAAAGGGCAGTGTAGGGGGCTTGATTGGCGCAGCGTGCTGCATTGCAGCAATGCATGAAAAAAGGCGCCGAAGCGCCTTTGCAGGGGAGCGGCTGCGGCCTCAAGCGGACTTGCGCGCAGCGCGCTTGGCGGGGGCCTTCTTCGCTGCGGGGCGCGGGGCCGTGCCACCCTTGGCGCTGAGCCTGGCCACATTGGCGTTCAGCTCGTCGATGCGCTTGATCAGCACGTCGATGTCCTTGGCCGAGGGCACGCCCAGCTTGTTCAGCGCCTTGGAAACACGTTCCTCGAAAATGTTTTCCAGCTTGTCCCACTGGCCCGAGGCCTTGGACGAGATGTCGGTGGCCATGTTGGCCATGCGGCTGGTGGCCTCGGAAATCTTTTCCTCGGCCGCGGCCTGGGTCTTGCGCTGGATGGAAGTGCCTTCGCGCACCAGCGCCTCGAACACCGTGCCGCCTTCTTCCTGCGCCTTGGCGAATGCGCCCAGGCCGGCCAGCCAGATCTGGCTGGCGGATTCCTTGACGGTGCCGGACAGCTGGGCGCCCGTCTTCTTTTCTTCGCTCATCTTGTTCAGTTTCTTGACCATGGTGGCCTCCTGTATCGGGGATGCGTGCACTTTAAGCCCTGCGCGGGGCGGCGGGTTAGGCATGGCCTCCTAAATAACTAGGCGGTGAACCCTAGCCGCTGCCGAGCCGCCTCAAAGCGGCTCCGCCCCCTCGGGGGGCAGCGAACGAAGTGAGCGTGGGGGCCGTTTCGCCGCGCGCGGGTTTGTGCTGAATGAGCGCGCCCTGGCTTTGGGCAAGAATTGCCGCAAAGCAAATCCAATCCCTGGAGGTTCCCCCATGCAGTATTTCGTCACCGGCGCGACCGGTTTCATCGGCAAGCGCCTGGTCAAGAAGCTGCTGGAGCGCAAGGGCTCGGTGGTGCATTTCCTCATCCGCAAGGAGAGCGAAGGCAAGGTGGCCGGCCTGCGCGAATACTGGGGCGCCAGCGCCTCGCGCGCCGTTCCCGTGTTCGGCGACATCACCACCAAAAAGCTGGGCGTGGCGGCGGAGGACATCAAGAAGCTCAAGGGCCAAGTCGACCACTTCTACCACCTGGCCGCCGTCTATGACCTGGGCGCGGACGAGGAAAGCCAGGTTGCCGTCAACATCGACGGCACGCGCAACACCGTGGAATTCGCCAAGGCCATCGACGCCGGGCATTTCCACCACGTGTCGTCCATCGCCGCCGCCGGCCTGTACGAAGGCGTGTTCCGGGAAGACATGTTCGAGGAAGCCGAGAACTACGACCACCCCTATTTCCGCACCAAGCACGAGAGCGAGAAGATCGTGCGCAAGGAATGCAAGGGGCCGTGGTCGGTGTACCGGCCGGCCATGGTGGTGGGCGACAGCCAGACCGGCGAGATGGACAAGATCGACGGCCCGTATTACTTCTTCAAGCTGATCCAGCGCATGCGCCAGCTGCTGCCGCCCTGGATGCCGGCTGTGGGGCTGGAGGGCGGCCGCGTCAACATCGTGCCGGTGGACTTCGTGGTCGACGCGCTGGACTACCTCAGCCACAAGGCCGACATCAACAAGCGCTGCTTTCACCTGGTGGACCCGGTGGGTTACCGTGTGGGCGACGTGCTGGACATCTTCAGCCGCGCGGCCCATGCGCCCAAGATGAACCTGTTCATCAACGCCGCGCTGCTGGGCTTTATCCCCAAGAGCGTCAAGAAGGGCCTGATGGCGATCGCGCCGGTGCGCCGCGTGCGCAATGCGGTGCTCAAGGACCTGGGCCTGCCCGAGGACATGCTCACTTTCGTCAACTACCCGACGCGCTTCGACTGCCGCGACACGCTGGCCGCGCTCAAAGGGTCGGGGATTGAATGCCCCAACCTGAAGGACTACGCCTGGCGCCTGTGGGACTACTGGGAGCGGCACCTGGACCCCGACCTGCACATCGACCGGTCGCTCAAGGGCACGGTGGGCGGCAAGGTGGTGCTGGTAACGGGCGGCTCCTCGGGCATCGGCCTGGCCGCAGCGCACAAGTTTGCCGAGGCGGGCGCCGTCACCATCATCTGCGGGCGCGACCAGGAAAAGCTGGACGAGGCCTGCAAGGAGGCCAAGGCCAAGGGCTACCAGTTCGTGGCCTACGCCGCCGACATCGCCGACATGGCCGACTGCGACCGCTTCACCCAGCTGCTGGTGCAGAACCACGGCGGCGTGGACTTCCTGATCAATAACGCGGGCCGCTCCATCCGCCGCGCGATCGAGTCCAGCTACGACCGCTTTCACGACTACGAGCGCACCATGCAGCTGAACTACTTCGGCTGCCTGCGCGTGACCATGGGTCTGCTGCCCGGCATGGCGGCCAAGCGCAAGGGCCACGTGGTCAACATCAGCTCGATCGGCGTGCTGACCAACGCGCCGCGCTTTTCCGCCTATGTGGCCAGCAAGGCCGCGCTGGACGCCTGGACGCGCTGCGCCTCCAGCGAGTTCGCGGACGTGGGCATCAGCTTCACTACCATCAACATGCCACTGGTGCGCACCCCCATGATCGCGCCCACCGGCCTGTACAACAACGTGCCCACGCTGTCGCCAGAGGAAGCGGCCGACATGATCGCCCAGGCCTGCATCTTCAAGCCGGTGCGCATCGCCACCCGGCTGGGCATCACGGGCCAGCTGCTGCACGCGCTGCTGCCGCGCATCGCCCAGATCGCGATGAACACCAGCTTCCGCATGTTCCCCGACTCTTCCGCCGCCAAGGGCGACAAGAGCGCCAAGCCGCAGCTGTCGCCCGAGGCGGTGGCCTTGCAGCAGATGATGCAGGGCATCCACTTCTGACCGCCCGGACCGGAAGGGGGCGGATGCGATAATCTCCGGCTGTTTGCCCCGTGGCGGGCTGGAGACATTTCCCATGATCCTCGTGACCGGGGGCGCCGGTTTTATCGGCTCCAATTTCGTTCTCGACTGGCTGGCCGGCAGTGATGAGCCGGTCGTCAACCTCGACAAGCTGACCTACGCGGGCAACCCGGAGAACCTGGCTTCCCTGGAGGGCGACCCGCGCCACATTTTCGTGCAGGGCGACATCGCCGACACCGACGCCGTGAACCGCCTGCTGGCGCTGCAGAAGCCGCGCGCCATCGTCAATTTCGCGGCCGAATCGCATGTGGACCGCTCCATCCATGGGCCCGAGGCCTTCATCCAGACCAACATCGTGGGCACCTTCCGCCTACTCGAGTCGGTGCGCAAGTACTGGAGCGAGCTGCAGGGCGATGCGAAGGCCGGCTTCCGGTTCCTGCATGTGTCCACCGACGAGGTCTACGGTTCGCTCTCGCCCGCAGAGGCGGCCTTTACCGAGTCGCGCCCGTTCGAGCCCAACAGCCCCTATTCGGCCAGCAAGGCCTCCAGCGACCATCTGGTGCGCGCGTACCACCACACCTACGGGCTGCCGGTGCTCACCACGAATTGCTCCAACAATTACGGGCCGTATCACTTCCCCGAAAAACTCATTCCGCTGATGATCGTCAACGCGCTGGCCGGCAAGCCGCTGCCGATCTACGGTGACGGGCAGCAGGTGCGCGACTGGCTCTACGTGAAAGACCATTGCAGCGCCATCCGCCGCGTGATGGAAAAGGGCATTGCCGGCCAGACCTACAACATCGGCGGCTGGAACGAAAAGCCCAACCTGGAAATCGTGCACACGGTGTGCGCGCTGCTGGACGAACTGCGCCCCCGCGTTGACGGCAAGAGCTACCGCGAGCAGATCACTTACGTGAAGGACCGGCCAGGGCACGACCGCCGCTACGCGATCGACGCGCGCAAGATCGAGCGCGAGCTGGGCTGGAAGCCCGCCGAGACTTTCGACAGCGGCATCCGCAAGACGGTGCAGTGGTACCTGGCCAACCCGGAATGGGTGGCCCATGTGCAAAGCGGCTCCTACCGCGACTGGCTGCAGACCAACTACGCCGCCCGCGCGGCCTGAAGCGGCACGATGAAATTCCTGTTGTTCGGCAAGGGCGGCCAGGTCGGCTGGGAACTCCAGCGCAGCCTGGCGCCGCTGGGCGAGATCGTGGCGCTGGACTTTGACAGCACCGGCTTGTGCGGCGACTTCACCAACCTGGAAGGACTGGCCGCGACCGTCGCGCAAGTGCGCCCCGATGTGGTCGTCAATGCCGCGGCCCACACCGCCGTGGACAAGGCCGAGTCCGAGCCGGAGCTGGCCCGCACGCTCAATGCACTGGCGCCGGGTGTTCTCGCCCAAGCCGCCGCGAAGCTGGGCGCGTGGATGGTTCACTACTCCACCGACTATGTGTTCGACGGCAGCGGCGACCGTCCGTGGAAGGAAGGCGACCTCACCGCGCCGCTGAATGTCTATGGCCAGACCAAGCTGGAAGGCGAGCAACTGGTGGCGCAAGGCAACCCGCGCCACTTGATCCTACGCACCAGCTGGGTCTACGCGGCACGGGGCGGCAATTTCGCCAAGACCATGCTGCGGCTGGCAAAGGAACGCGAAACGCTGACCGTGATCAACGACCAGTTTGGCGCGCCCACCGGCGCCGAGCTGCTGGCCGACGTGACCGCGCACGCCTTGCGCGCCGCGATGGCGCGCCCGGAACTGGCCGGCCTGTACCACACGGTGGCGGGCGGCGAAACTTCCTGGCACGGCTATGCGCGCTTCGTGGTCGAACACGCCGCGCGCGCGGGCGTGGCCCTGAAGACCACCGCCGACGGCGTGCAGCCCGTGCCCACCACCGCCTTCCCCACACCCGCGAAACGCCCGCAGAACTCGCGCCTGGACACCTCCCGCCTGCAGGCTGCCTTTGGCCTGCGCCTGCCCCCGTGGCAGGACGGCGTGGCCCGCATGCTCACCGAAACCCTCTGAACGAAATGACCCAACGCAAAGGCATCATCCTGGCCGGCGGCTCCGGCACGCGCCTGCACCCCGCCACCCTGGCCATGAGCAAGCAGCTGCTGCCCGTGTATGACAAGCCGATGGTCTATTACCCGCTGAGCACCCTGATGCTGGCGGGCATCCGCGACATCCTGGTCATCAGCACGCCGCAGGACACGCCGCGCTTTGAGCAGCTGCTGGGCGATGGCTCGCAATGGGGCCTGAACCTGCGGTATGAAGTGCAGGCCAGCCCCGACGGGCTGGCGCAGGCCTTCCTCATCGGCGAGCGTTTCGTGGGCAATTCACCCAGCGCCCTCGTGTTGGGCGACAACCTGTTCTACGGCCACGACTTCGCCCCCCTGCTGCAGCAGGCCGATGCGCAGGCCGAAGGCGCCACCGTCTTCGCCTACCACGTGCAGGACCCCGAGCGCTACGGCGTGGTGGCCTTCGACAAGGCCGGCAAGGCCAGCAGCATCGAGGAAAAGCCCGCCCAGCCCAAGAGTAGCTTCGCCGTCACCGGCCTGTACTTCTACGACAACCAGGTGGTGGACATTGCCAAGGCCGTCAAGCCCAGCGCGCGCGGCGAACTGGAGATCACCTCGGTCAACCAGGCCTACCTGGACCTGGGCAAGCTGAACGTAAAGATCATGGCGCGCGGCTATGCCTGGCTGGACACCGGCACGCACGACAGCCTGCTGGAGGCCAGCCAGTTCATCGCCACGCTGGAGCACCGACAGGGCCTGAAAATCGCCTGCCCCGAGGAGATCGCCTGGCGCAATGGCTTCATCACCAGCGAGCAATTGGAGAAGATGGCGCAGCCGCTGGCCAAGAGCGGCTACGGCCAGTACCTGTTGCGCCTGCTGCACCAGAAGGGCTTTGCGTGAAGGCCATTCCCACCGCGATTCCCGAAGTCATCGTGATGGAGCCGAAGGTGTTCGGCGACGCCCGCGGCTTTTTCTTCGAGAGCTTCAACCAGAAGGTGTTCGAAGAGGCGACCGGTCTCGCGCCCGCCTTCGTGCAGGACAACCATTCGCGCTCGGCCCGGGGCGTGCTGCGTGGCCTGCACTACCAGATCAGGCAGCCGCAGGGCAAGCTGGTGCGCGTGGTGGAAGGCAGCGTGTTCGACGTGGCCGTCGACATGCGCCGCAGCTCGCCGACCTTCGGCAAATGGGTGGGCGAGGTGCTCAGCGCCGACAACAAGCGCCAGCTGTGGGTGCCGCCGGGCTTTGCCCATGGCTTCGTGGTGCTCAGCGACAGCGCCGAATTCCTCTACAAAACCACCGACTACTACGCGCCGGAACACGAACGCTGCCTGATCTGGAATGACGCCGACATCGGCATCGACTGGAAGCAGGGCGGCTGGGAAGGCCAGCCTTCGCTGTCGGGCAAGGACGCGCAGGGCCTGCCGCTGTCGCAGGCCGACAAGTTCGACTGAAAAAGCGCAAGCAGATGCGGATTCAAGATATTTGGCGAATGTTCGCACCTGCTAAAGCAGAGCCCGTTGTTGCATCGACAAAACGATGGGATGGGGAGAGTGATGACGACTATGGATATCGGCTGGCCTGCCAGTCGATATCGTCCGAGCAGTGGCCTCAAGGCGATCCATTCGGTCTTTTTGTGGAGTTGTCAGAAAAATTCGATAGGCCCCGGATCCTCGAATTGGGTACTCGACGTGCCTTGGCTGAGCTTTCCACCCGTCATCAGCGCCATTTCCCGCATGCGGGGGAATATCTTGGCACCGACATCGAGCATGGGCCCGACGTCGACTTTGTGGCGGACGTCCATCGCCTCAGCCAAACAACCGGCGAAGAGGCGTTTGACGCCATCCTCACGGAGTCGGGGTTCGAGCACTTCAAGTATCCGCATTTAGCCGCGCACGAAATCATGAAGGCACTACGCGTCAACGGGCTCGTGTTCGTGCAGACCCACCAGACATTCCCAATTCATGCGGTGCCTTACGACTATTGCCGTTTTTCGACGGATGCGCTGCGCTCTCTCTTCGGTCGGGCGATGGGGATGGAGGTGATCGCGTCCGCATATGCGTCACCGGCCGCCATTTACTCACGCGTCGATCCTTTGGGCAGGCGGTTTCCCGCGTTTTTGCACGTCAACGTGCTGGCTCGAAAGGTCGCAGCAACGCCCGCATGTTATGAGTTTGAGTTCGACTGTGATTTTCCTGGCGAGTCGCTCGCAGCTCAACTTTCGGGCAAACGCATGCGGTCCTTATAGAGGAAGAAAAGATGTTGGGACAACTCTCCAGGCTCTGGCGCAAGGCAACAGTAGTTTCGCCGCCCCCGCTGACCGCGGTCAGCGCCCAGCCTGCGGCCAGTCGGCGCGATCGCCTCCTTGCACTTTTCGACAGTACGGGGCTCGGGTTGGAGGTTGGCGCCAGCTTCAATCCGCTCCTGCCCAAGAAGGACGGCTACAACATTGAGATCCTCGATCACCTAAGCGCGGAAGACCTTGTGGGCAAGTATCAGGGCGCCACGGGGGCTGACGTATCCCGAATCGAACCGGTTGACTATGTGTCGTCTGGTGGCTCGCTCTTCGACGCCATCGGCAAGCCGGGCCGCTTCGACTACATCGTGGCTTCGCATGTGATCGAGCACACCGTTGACCTGCTAGGTTTCTTGCAGGACTGCGAGCGCCTGCTGACGCCCACAGGCGTACTCGTGCTGGCTGTGCCCGACAAGCGCTATTCCTTTGACGTGATGCGGCCGCTGACTTCCACTGGTGACGTGCTGCAAGCCAACCTGGACAAGCGAACCCGCCACAGCTTGGGCGCGTTGTTTGACGAGGTGGCGTATAACTCGCTGCGTTCCGGGGCGCCGGGGTGGGCCCCCGGCAGCGATGGTCCGCTGACTTTCGTCTGTGACCTGAGCCGCGCCAAACAGATTTTCGAAGAGACGCAGGGCAACCAGCACTTCCACGACATCCACGCCTGGCAGTTCAGCCCTTCGAGTTTTCGCCTGATCGTCAATGACCTGCATGAAATCGGCTACCTGGGCCTGCGCGAGCAGCGTTTCGACGATGACTGCGGGGGGGAATTTTTCATTACCCTGTCTCGCCAAGGGACGGGTCCCAGTGCCTCGCGCCTTGAACTGGCGCAGCGCGCGCTGGCCGAAACGGCGCTCATAAGCACTCGTGTCTCGTCGGGGTAGGGGTGTCGATTTGCCTCTGACACGTAGAAGCCACCTGTCTCGGTGCATCGAAGAACTTCAAGAACCCCCGCGACCCGCCACGCCCGGAAGGTTGCAGACGCCGTCGGCGACCATCAATGTGCCGAAGCCTTTGGCCGGATTAGGCGATATTTCAACAATTATTGAAATAATGATGTATGGCCGGTAAAAAGCGCCGAAAAGACGCCACGGCACCCTGCGCAAGGAATCTCGGACGCAGGCGTGGCGCGGCTTGCGGGCACAAAAAGGCCCGCGAGGCGCATGGATAGTGCGTGAGGGTTTCGTGAACCTTTAAAACCCGCAGCGGCCCGAGGTGTGGCGGTCAAAGCCCGCGAGGGCCGGGCCTGAACGCTTCCTGCTAGTTTTCGTATGCCGCCTTCATATTGAGGATGACGTTCTCAACACTCATCGTTCCGTAAGGCGAACTGATGACTTCGTCGTAGCGATAGGGAAACACCACGTATTTGAACGTGTAGACCTTTTCGGAACTAGGTCGCATGTTGAATCGCGGGTTGTTGTTGAATTTTATTGATCTGAAGTACGCCGATTCCAATATTTGGTATGCGTAGTTGCCCGCGAATGTCGCTACGTCAGCGCGGAAGTTGTTCTTGTAAAACCAGGCGATGGTGTATACGTCGTTTGAATACCCTCTGACGTTCTCAAAAGAAATCCAACTCACGTCCTCATGTCGAAAGTCGCTGGCGCCTTCGTCGATCCCTAGTTGAGACACGGTAAGCGATGCGGTGCCCGTCTTGTCCGGTATGTCATGCTGGTAGATGGCTCCCGCTCGGCGCACGGTGTAGCGTCTGAAGTCTGGCTTGAAATAGAAGGTCGGTATTTCGATGGCTGCGTTTGTGAGAGTCGTCGCACCAGTGTTCTTGACCGTCAAATCAACCTCGACATAATTATTGGATGGGGTGACAACTTGGCTGAGTTTTACAACGTCGCCCGGATTGAGTGGGCCGGGGTAGTTTGCCCCGTAGTCAAAACTTCGCATCGCGTGCTCGCCGATCTCTATGCTGGATGAAGCAGAGGAACAACTGTTGTTCAGCGTGCCGTCGCACTTAACGAAGGTGACTGTTGGACCCGACCCAGTGTTGTAGCCCGAGGCCGTAGTCCCGTTGTGAGAACACGTATTGCCAGTTTGTGTGGGATTGAAAAATCCTTGATTCCCACAGGGGTTGGTCATGAATACGGTATCGGTACGCAGGGCAATTTGCAGCGCTTCACCCGAGTGGGGATGAATGGCGTTGTTGAAAAACGAGTTCCCGCCAAGAGTTGCCCTTAGGTTGTAGAACTCATAGAACGCACCTCCATTGCGATCAAGTTTGAATGCATAGGTCGGCTTGCTCACAGTCACAAGACTGTTTGTGGTTTTTGGGTAGTACCACTCCGCAGCGGAAAAGTCCGAGAGCAAATAATCTTGATATGCAGAAGCTTGGGTCTGGTTGTCCTCGTAGGCATATTTGGTGCAGTCGGCTGTGACTTTCCAAAGGCGTAGGAGGATTTGATTGGGGCTCAGTTGATCAATAGGAATCCGCATATGGCAGTACCCTTGATTGATCGTCGAACTGAGGCTGTTAGTCGGCGTGCCCAATACGGTGTCCCAGGCGGCATTCAGGAAGCACTGGCCTTGGTAGTCGGCTGTGCTGCCGATTGAATAGATCTGAGCGCTCACGCCCTTTTGCGGGCACGCGCTTCCGTAGTTAGCGCTTATCTGCACGCCCGTGCTACGGACCGCCGAACCGAAGTAGTTGACGCCTACGAGTGACTGCTGTGCAAAGGCGCATGTCGCGAAAAACGCGAACACCAAGGCAACGGCCCGACGAAAGTTTAGAGAACTCATGATTTCCCCCTTAGTTCGACGGCGAGGTTTTGGACGGAGCTTCCTTCACTACGATAGGAGCCATCGCAGGAGGAGGAGTCGCTCGCTGGGCTTGGGAACTGCTCGGCGGGTTATCAGATCCGCCGCAGCCCGTGAATAGCAAGCAA
Organism: Burkholderiales bacterium; assembly: GCA_016191525.1. Classification (GTDB taxonomy): domain Bacteria; phylum Pseudomonadota; class Gammaproteobacteria; order Burkholderiales; family Burkholderiaceae_C; genus Ramlibacter. The sequence continues at coordinate 284,088 of JACPOK010000019.1, forward strand.
ACGCCGATGCTTGCGATGGCGACACGCGAACGCGTGGAATATTTCATAAACACCTCCCTTTAGGAGGCACGGTTATGACTTGTTACCTAAATCCAAACTGCGTCGTTCTGTAAAAGTCTTGTCGCTCTGCTAACGACAGGAGGGCTCAATACGTCGTTCACGTCACAGTGCGGGTCGGACCCAATTCCAGTGCGCAGCCCGTGGCGCGCGCGCTGGTTACCAAGGCTTACTGTTCGGGATTGGCTGAGCTTGCAATTCCAACGCGGTGCAATACTCGGGCATCTAGAGAGTCGGACGGAATGTCCGGGGCGCCAACTACGATTGGACGAACCCCGGCTCCAGCGCCTTCGAGCTTCCGCCGATCGTCAACGACCTGCGCGAAATCGGGTATCTGGGCCCGCGCGAGCAGGCATTCCACATCGACTGCGGCAGCGATTCTTCGTCACCCTGTCCCGCCAGGGCGCGCGTCCCACGGTTTCGCGCCTGGAGATGGCGCAGCGCGCACTGGCCGAGACCGCGCTGATCAGCACGCTGACCACGGCCGGATAGCGGTTGCTATAAAAAATGTAGCGACTCACGCACAACTGGTGCGCCTTACAGGCCTTTTTTCCTCTTAAAACCAGTCAAGGCGGCGGGCCGCCGCGGCCGCGCAGCCCGTCGCGCAGGCCCCGGGCCAGCCATCGCAGGCGCTGCAGCCGGGGCGGCGCCAGCAGCAGCGAGGCTGCCATCCTGGCCGCCACCTGGAGCAGGTCGCTAACAAGCCACATCCTGCCGATGAAGCGGCGCGGCCACAGCAGCAGGTGGTTGCGCAGCAGCAGGTAGTTGCGCACCGGGGCATGCAGCATCAGCGAACGGCCGGCGAAGCTGATCACCCGGTCGCCGATGGCGTGGCTCATGCGGCATGCGGTGTCTATCCCCACCTGCCAGCCCAGTGAACGGGCGCGCAGGCACCACTCGATGTCCACGTAGTCCAGGAAAAGACCCTCGTCATATGGCCCCACGTGCAGATAAGCTGCCGAAGGAATCAGGCAGCCCGATGTGATGACGTGGTCCGATGCCACCACGCCAGCGGCATCCGGCGCCGCGTGGCGGCGGCTGCCGCTCACCGGCAACAGCACCCGCATGGCGCGGCCGGACCGTGCATCGGTCCACGCCGGCCCGATCGCGGCGAACGGCGCGGCTTGCGAGGCCTGGCTTGCATAGGCCGCCAGCAAGCTGCCGACCATGCCGGGTGCCGGCCGGCTGTCCTGGTCGAAGCTGATCAGCGCGTGGGCGCCCGCCGCCAGCGCACGCTGCCACGCCAGGTTCATCGCGCCGGCGGTGCCCTTGTTCCCGCCTGATGCGATGCAGCTGACGTTGGGCGCGGCCAGCGCCTGCAGGCCCGGCGCGACCGAGGCGGCGTTGTCCACCAGCACGATGCATTCCACCTGCGGCGCAAGCAATTCGACCAGTTGCGCAATGGAGTCCGGCGCTGCGCGCCAGCAGACCACGCAGGCCCAGACCCGCGTGGCCTCACCCGGCGTGAACGCCTGAGTGTTCATCCCGATTCAGGCAAGGCGCCCAGTCGGTTGAATCTTTCGGCGAATGCCTCCGGTTGCGAAGGCTCGAACCAGATGCCGCGCGCTGCAATGTTTTGCAGGCCGCTGAAGATCAGTCGGTCGAATAGCGGTTTCGTGCTGACGGCAAAACGGATACCACTGTTGGCCATGACCCTGGAGCACCGGAGATGCGCGTCGCCGTAAGGGTACAAGGTGCGCTCGTCATCTTGCAGCAGGTAAATCACCCGTTCACCGGGTACGCTGGCCAACACGGCCGCCGCAGTCCACCAGGAAGTGGCGACGAACGTCTCCCCGGGCTGACAATCGAGTTCGTACACCGCGTCGCCCGCAGGCGCGAACCCAAACTCGATCTCGTGCGAGAGGCTGATGGCCTGCGCCTCCAGTACGGCGCGCAGGACCGCAGGCTGGGCGCGCTCGAAGCGCGTCACAATTCGCAGCTTTGCGCCAAGGGCTCGCGCGGCCAGCGCGCCGAAGGTGAGCGACGCGGCCACTTTGCCGTCAAGGGTTTCCGCATGGACACTGTTGGTCACGAGCGTCACGCGCGCCGGCGTCGCCGCCGGCACGGTGAACAGGCGCAATGGTGTGCAACCCTCAAAATGCTTTGCCACCAACTCGCGGCCACCCACCCTGCCCTTGTCGTCCGGTAAAAGCGGGTCGGGGGCGGCCTGCGCCGAGGGATTGAGGCGCGATTTCACGCGACGCCAGATTTCGCCGCCGAGCCTTCGCGTGCCGTGGATGCGCTGGAAGCGCAGCACTCGCTCCAAGATACTAAACATGCGTCTTATCATCTTTCGTCGCGTTCATGGCAGGTTGAGAGCGTTCTTGATCGTATCGAACTGCGACTCCCAGCCGTAGTCGCGTATCGCATGGTCGTGAGCCCGTTCCGCCATGGCGGCGTGGTCATCCCGCGCGACTGCCTCGCTGATGACTGAATGCCAGGCATGGGCTTGCGCGATGAACCCGTTGTGCCCATGCGAAATGGTTTCCGCATAGACACTGCTGGGCGAAGCGATGCTGAGCGTGCCGACCGCAGCCGCCTCGAAGTACTTCAGTTCAGATTTGCAGTTTGTGAATGCGTTCACCTGCAGAGGCATGAGATTGAATTCCACGCTGCCGATGGCGCGCTGCAGGCTGACGAAGTCCATAAAGGGCCAATAGGTCACGCGGTCGCCGAATTTCTCCAGCCGCGGGCCCGCGGAAACGTATCCGACAACCACCAGTCCCAGCCTTTCGTCCGCTGCGAGCAGTTCTTCAAGCGTGGCAGCCACGATCTGAAAGTCCTTGTTGTGGGACGGCGAGCCGCTGAAATAGCCCAGGTGGATAAGCCCCGTTTCCCCGTGGCGCCGGCCTCGCTTTTCCTGATAGACCTGTTCGGATAACTCCAGTTGCAGACGGTTCATGAAATTGGGGATCACCGCGACCGGGATGTCAGCGAACGCTTTCATCTTGGCGGCCAGGTGCACGTTGGTCGTGATCCCCGCATCGCACAGTTTCAGCGTAGCGCCCAGGCGGCTGTTGTACGAGAACCAGTCGTGCCAGACCACGCCTTCGTTGACGTTGAGATCCAGCGTATTGATGATCAGGTGCACGTGGTCCGTGTCGAACACGAAATCGTCAATGTCGAAATAGACGGGTTTGCCTTTGGCCTTAAAGGCACGGATCAGGTAGTTGACGCGGTTGTCGTAGCGGGTCCTGCAGATCACCAGCAGATCAGCCAGTGTGGCGATTTCGTCAAGGTACCGCAGGTCTTCAAGGAAGAAATACGAAGCGCTGATCTCGCCGCCCGAATTGTTCAGGACTTCCGCCATGTTGTAGATGCGGTAGCGGAACGTGCTGTTGTCCGCGCGCTCGTAGAAATACGCTACGCGCCTGGAACCCGCCGCCAAGGTCTTCAGCCTGTCCTGCAGCGGCAGGTTCCAGGGGTCCTGATAGCCCTTTGGGGCCCGTGTTTTGAGGTTGAACATTTTTTTGCTTTATTGACTGAGGCGCTTCACCACTTCGGCCAGCGATTGCAGCCAGTCCGTGCCCAGCCCGTTGCTTGCATGATTGGCCCGACGGGTTTTCTGATCCAGGGCGAGTGCCACCCCTTTTCGCATCGCGTCCAGCATGGATTCAACATCAAGGTCGCCGCAGATGATGTTTTTGGAGTAGTTGCCCAAATCCCGCTTGTTAGCAAAGCGATTGGTGACGCAGACCGCGCCGCTTGCCGCGAGGTCCAGCGGCGGGTAGCTCGGATGCGGGGTATACATGAGGCTCAGTCCCAGGTCCACCGTGCCGAGAAGGGCTGCGTAGTCCGTCCATGACAGGTTCTCCATCAGCACGGGATGGACAGCGCCGCTGTTCAAGGAGACCTTGGGAATGTCCTTGCCGACAAACACGACGGACCACGCGTCGCGATCGATGACGCCGCGCGCGAACGATGCTTCGAGCACCTCAAGGCCAAAGTAGAAAAGGTTGCGCACGTTCTTTGGCCTGGCATAGAACATCAGGGTGTGCTTCGTTTTTTCCACCGCCGTGTTCCTGGCGAAAAGCGAGGGCGGGAAGGCGGGCTCGAACCAGGTGCCGTTGCGCCCGACGTTTCCTAGCCCGCTTTGAATGAGATGCTCGAATAGCAGTTCGCTGTTCACCACGAAGGCGAGCTTTTCGTCCGCCAGTACCTCCGAGCACATGTCCTGCTCGCCTCCGGCCTCATAGAACATGCGCTCATCTTCTTGCAGCAGATACACGACGGGTTCGCTCCCAACACTCCCGCTGACGGAGCGGGTCGTCCACCAGGACGTCGTGATGTACTTTTCGCCCTCGTGCGCATCGATTGCCACTCGTTCATCGTAAAAAGGCGAAAACGCATATTCGATGGGTTCAGGTAGCTCGATGCCGTAGGTAAGCAGGAAGCCGTCCAGGCGCGCCCTCGCCGACTCCGACCTTGTAATGACGCGAAGTGCCGCGCCAGTTGCGCGCGCTACCAAGGCGGCCAGCAGGATGGCGGTGCCAACTCCCCCATAGAAGCTGCCCGCATTCACGCTGTCGGTGACGACGTTGACGCGCCTCCTGGCGGCCGCCACTTTCCTCAGGACTATCGGCCTGGTTGCAAGCAGATAAGCCTCGGTGGATGTTTCATTGATCTTGATTGTTGCCATGTTTCTTGCGCCGTCCTGCTGTCCCTAGCCGTCTTGCGTAGCGATTTCCTTGCATTCCGCTACTGTTCCCTTAGCCAGTTGAATGCGTGGTATGCCGGGCCCCTTGCCGTTTCGTGACAACGAAATAAAAATTTCCCCTTGTCCCGGACTGATAAACCCCGCCTGCTTGATGGGCAGATATCCGATGGCAGCCAGATCGTTGATGATGAGACGGACGCTTGACGGGGTGAACTGCCACGCGTTGATGTCGTGGAACTCGTTTGTGGCTCGAGCCTTTTCAACCAGCGAGACCGCAAGTTCCAGGTTGGATGCGAATTCGAGCTCGCCCATTTCGTCGGGATACCAAGCAACTTTTTTGTCTCTCGAGCAGTTGTACGCAATTTCGTCGAACAACGCACCGAAGCTGTGGATGCCGCGCCTGTCGAAGTGTGCCTGGAGTACCTCGCCGGTAGTGGAAACCGGCCTCAAGGCGTCAAAGGCGAAGCGCTTGTCGAGTACGGCCAGTACGAGTACCCCACCTGGCTTGAGGAGCTTGTCGCAGTCCTGCAAGAAGCCCAGTGGATCGACGGTGTGTTGAAGTACTCGTGAGGCGACGATGAAATCATAGTTCTGCCGTTTCAGGATCGTTCCAAAAATCGAGCCGCCGTTGGTGACGTGGTCTACCGTTTCTATCTTGGAAATGTCCACGTCCGTGTCCCGGTACTTCAGGCGCAACGTCTCGGCATCGACACGATCGAGGGTTTCGACCTTATAGCCTGCGGATCTTGGAAGAAGAGGGCTGAAGCCAGGGCCGATTTCCAGGCCAAAGGCGGACACATCAAAAAGCGATTTCAAGAGCGCAGCCCGGTCCACATGGGGTCTGTTGGGCGAAGCCGGCCCCGCTGATTTCTTTCGACGGCTAAAGAACATTGCTTCCTTTGAGGCTAACGCCGCAACTTGCTCGACAACCAACGAAGTGGTGCAGTGACTCGCCAGCTTGAACTCGCAATGAGGTCGTTCACTGCCTTCTCTCGGGCAGAAGCCAGACGTTCCAGATACTCGGAGTGAACCCGTTGCTGTTCCAGGGTGAACGAAAGCTGATGGACAGTCTGGATATGCTGGTCCACCTCGCCGCGGAGTTGGATGAGAGCGGCTTCCTGCAAATCGACCCGGTACTGCAGGTCTTCGGTGGCCCACACGCGCTGCATCATTTGCCGCGCCTGGCCCGCGCTCCACATCGACTGCCACTTCTGGTAGATCTGCTGGGTGGGGTCACCCATCGGGCCGCTGTCGTCATGCACGCCCGAGCTCTCGTGGATGCGGTAGGCGGCGCTGACGCCGGGCACGTGCGCGAAAGTGGTCAGGCGCGCCACCTGCAGCCAGAAGTCCCAGTCCTCAAAGCGGTCCAGCGCCTCGTCGAAGCGGCAGCCGCTGTCGACGACGGCCTTGTCGAACAGCACGGCGTGGATGGGCATGAGGTTGCCCGCCAGCTGGCGGATGCCGTCAAACGGCAGGTCGGTGTCCTGTCCCAGCGGCGTGCCGTCGGGGCTGACGAGTGCGACGCCCGCGTAGGCGGCCTTGGTCAGGGGTTGCTTGAGCAGCACGGCCGCCAGCCGCGCCACATGGCCGGGCATCAGCCAGTCGTCATCGTCCAGGAACAGCAGGAACTGGCCGCGCGCTTCGGCCAGTGCCTTGTTGGCGGCGCGGCTGCGGGGCAATTGTTCATCGGTCGTGACCAGCCGCAGCGGGAACGGGCCGCAGCGCGCCGGCAGCGGGTTGTGCTCTGGCTTGGCGGCGATCACGACCACCTCGATGTTCGGGTAGGTCTGCAGCGCCACCGAATCCAGCGCTTCGCGCAGGTGCTCGCGGTCCACGCTGCGCACCAGCACGGACACCAGCGGTGCTTGCGCATCGCCGGCCGGCCCAGAGGCCACCGCGGCGGAAACGGGGTTCGCCTGCAGCAGTGCCGGCAGGGCCGATTCGAGTTCGGCGCTGGACAGCACCAGGTAAGCCTCGGCGGCCAGTGTGCCGCGCGGCAAGGTATAGGTGCGGTATTCGTTCAGGCCGGAGATCTGCCGCTCGTAGTCCTGCTGCGCAAGCTGCGAGGCAAAGCACTGCATGGCCTGCTTCTTGGCTGCCGCGTGGGCGCTGATGTCCAGCAGCACGTTGGGCCGCAGCGGCGAACCCACTTCATAAAAGGCGACCCGCGCGCCGGTCCTGCGCGCGGCTTCCGCGGCCAGGCTGGCGGCGGCGCGGTGGTCGGGGTGGACTTCCCAGGGCGAGGGCGCATACAGCAGGTCGGCGCCGGTGTCTTGCATCTTGGCCACCAGCCGCGCCAGCATGGCTTCGTCGTGCCGCAGAGCGCGGTCAGGGGCATCCCAGAATTCCGGCTCGCCGCAACCAAGAACTGCGGCCGCGCTGCGGCTTTCAGCGGTGCGCACGCTGGCGTCTCCATGGGCCGCGCCATTGGTCAGGATGACAACGCTGACGGGCACCCCGGCCAGCACATGGGCGGCTATCGCGCCGCCGCAGCCGAAGACTTCATCGTCCGCATGCGGTGCGAGCACAAGCGCATGCCTTGCGGGGAGGGTGGCGGTGGCCTGGTAGGGGAAAAGATCGGATTCCACGGCGTGCGGGACGTTCCGCTGCAGCTAAACGGTCAATGATAGCGGGCCCAAACAGTGGCAACCAGCGCGTACAGGGCCGGCGCCGAAAACAGGCCCAGCACCGGCAGGCGCAGGAACCGGGCCCTTTGCGCATCGGGCGCGCCCAGCGCGTAGGCCGCCATGATCGCCGGCACCACGAAATAGCGCCCCTGCACGCCCGCGACCGTCACTGCCGGATGCACGGTCCAGGTCACCAGCAGGGCCAGGAAAACCATCATCGCGCTGGCAGCGGCGGCTGCCAGCACCAGCAGCCGGGCGGCCAGTTGCTCGCGGGGCGAAGCGGCGGCCAGCGTTGCCGCCGCGCACACGGCCAGGCCCGCCCACAGCAGCGGGTAGGCGAACGCCGGCAGCCGCGTGTCCAGCCAGCCGAGGATGCCGATGAAGGAGTCGGCATAAAAGCGCGAAAGCGCGGGATCGGCCAGCGAGTTCTCGATGACCTGCACGAACGAACCGGGGCGCATTGCGTAGTAGCGCAGCAGCTCGCCCGTGCCGTGCGTGCGGGTCACACGCAGGTCAACGGTGTTGAGCAGGGCGTAGCCAATCCATCCCAGCGAAAGCGCCAGCACCGCGGCGCCCAGCCACGCATCGCGCGCGCTGCTGCGCCGCCAGGCCAGGAAAAACGGCAGGGCGACCAGCGGCATCAGCTGGATGCGGCTGGTCGCCAGGACCAGCACGCACAGCGACAGCGCCCACGAAAGAGCCGCGCCGCCGCCCTCATTGCGCAGGCCGCGCAGGAAGAGGCTCAGTGCCAGCACGGCCAGGCAGGTCGTCAGGCCGTCCAGCGTGGGCGACAAAAGCTGGAACGCTGTCATCGGCAGCAGCAGGAGGGCCACCGCCAGCACCGGTGGCGCGAGGATGCGGAACGCGGCGGCCAGCAGCCCCAGGCAAAGACCCCAGGTGAACAGGCGGGCGAGGCGGTAGGAGTTGGCGACTGTCAGGTCCAGCGCGCGGCCCGCGAACAGCGCCGCCGCATGAGGTGCATAGACCACGGGCAGGTAATAGCCGGTGCCGGGTACTGGAAAGAAGCGTTCCTCCTGGCCCCAGCGCAGCGACTCCGCCTGGGCTTTCTGCGCCGGGGTCAGGCGCGCGTCCGCCCGGGTGGCAATGGTCGACAGGTAGGCATCGGAAAACTGCAGCAGGCCCTGGTCCACCATGCCGCCGGTGCTGGCGCCCGGTGGCGTCTCCAGCAGCCAGTGGCCCCGCGAGATCATGTAGGCACGCATCAGGTGGCTGTGCTCGTCCGGGGACTGCACCGGCGGGATCAGGCTGGACAGCGCGCAGCCCGCGATCAGCAGCAGCAGCCACAGCACAGACGCGCGCCTCGAGCTGCCGGCGGCGGCTTGTGCAGCCCTCATTCGAGGCTGGAGATCCAGACGCCCGCGCTGATCACGGCGGCGCCCAGCAGGGTCTGCCAGCGCAGCGGTTCATCCAGCAGCAGGTGCCCCATCACGGGCACGAAAAAGAAGGCCAGGGCGGCGAACGGGTAAGCCACGGTGAGGGGCATTTCGCGCAGCAGGCTGACCCACAGGGCGGTGGCGACACCGTACACCAGAACCGCGGCGATCAGGTACTTGTTCAGCGCCACCTGAGCCAGGCTGGGCATGCCCTGGCCGAGGCCGCGCGCGGCCAGCTTGAACAGCACCTGCCCCACGGACAGTGCAAGCACTGTGAGGATGGTGAGGGCCAGGTTGCGAAGGGACACGGCGCCGGGTTCAGTCGGGCAGGTCGCCGTGCAGCGGCCGCCGCGGGACATTGGCCACGTCGAAACCGATGAAGGCCAGCAGGAACTGCAGCCCCAGCAGGGTGGGCAGGGCGGCCAGCATGATTGTCCCCAGCGGCGTGGCCATGCCGGTGTAGACCGCGCGGAACCAGTGGTAGCCGCCGAACAGCAGGCCGAAGGCCAGCATGCCCGCGCCCAACACCAGTTCGAGCGACGCCACCGTCATGTCGCGCAGGAAGTAGTTGTAGACGATGCGCTTGAACAGGTTGCGGGCGTGCTTGCCGAGGAATTCCAGCAGGATGCGGCTGATCCGCAGGCTGCTGGATTCGCTGCCGTAGGACGCATCCATCGGGATGTCGATGACCACGGCACGCACGATGTTCAGGCGGAACAGCATGTCGGTCTCGAAGAAATAGCGCTGGCTGACCTTCCCGAACGGGATGTGGCGGGCCACTTTGGCGTGCAGCGCGGTGAAGCCGTTGGTGGTGTCGAATACGTTCCAGTAGCCGGTAGACAGCTTGGCCATGAACGACAGCACCGCGTTGCCGACCAGCCGCACCCGCGGCATCCGGCCCAGCTGCGCCAGGTCGTAGAAGCGGTTGCCCTTGGTGTAGTCGGCGCGGCCCGCCGCAATGGGCGCCACGAACTTCGGAATTAGCGAAGGGTCCATCTGACCGTCACCATCCACCTTGACCAGGATGTCCGCCCCGCCCTGCAGCGCGGCTTCGTAGCCCGCCATGACGGCGCCGCCGACGCCTAGGTTCGTCGCGTTCTGCAGCACGGTGACTCGGGGGTCCATGCATTTTTCGCGAACCCATTGGCCCGAGCCTTCGGGGCAGGCATCATCGACCACATAGATGAGTGCCACCTCTTCACCAATGCGTCCGAGCACGCCCAGGATGTGGGCCTTGACGCGGTAACAGGGAATAATGACGGCGATCTTGGATGGCATGTGGGGGAGGGGCCCTCGGCGAGCCATTGTAAGGACCTCAGGACCTAAGGACCGCCATCACCCGAATGCCATCACCACGCCAGGAAGACCCCGCCATCGAGGCGCTGCGCGGATTCGCCGCGCTCATGGTCATGGCCGCGCACTACACCCACCTTGTTTCGGCGCAGCCGGGGGCCTGGGGCTTCGCCACCACCGGCGTGGACCTGTTCTTTGTGCTCAGCGGCTTTGTTTTCGGCCCGTATTTTTTCGGCAAGCCGCTGCCGCTGGTGCCCCACCTGCTGCGGCGTTTTTTCCGGCTCTACCCGCTCTACCTGCTGGCCCTGGTGACGTATGCGGTGCTGAAAATGCCCGATCCTTCGGCCTGGCGGTATTTCGCGCTGCACGCTGTCATGGGGCACACGCTGGATTCGCCGGCCATCGCCTTTTTCTACAACCCTGCTTTCTGGAGCCTGCCGGCGGAGGTGGAGTTCTACCTGGCGCTGCCGCTGCTGGCCTGGCTGGCGACCCGCGTGCGGTTTGCCTGGGTGTTTGGGGCCGCGCTGGCGGCGCACCTACTGCTGGTGGCCTTCGCCGTACCGGGCGAAGGCGTCACGGCGCGCGCCATCGCCACCGTGCACCTGCCCGGCCTGCTGGTGGAGTTCTGCCTGGGCGCGGCGGCCTGGTGGCTTGCGCAGAAGCAATCAGGCGGCCTGCATGGCGCGGCCAGGCTGGCCGCCGGCGTGCTGGCCGTGGCAGGCGCCTGCTGGCTCTTCGCGCGCTTTCTGGTGCCCGGCGCGCCGGAATCCGCGGTGGCCTCGATCTGGGTGGGCGGCAACATCGGGGTGATGGCCGGGCTCGGCTATGCGCTGGTGGTCAGCGCCGTGGCCGCCCGGCCCGGCGTGATGGCGCGCTGGGCGCTGGCGCTGTGCCTGCTGGCCGGGCAACTGAGCTACGGCGTCTATTTGTTCCACAACGCGGCGCCCCAGCTGCTGGGCCGCGCGGGCATGGCCATGAGCGGCGGCTTGGCGCTTGCCGCCTGCGTGCTGCTGACCGTGATGCTGGCCTTCGTGTTGCACCACGCCGTCGAGGCGCCTCTGCGCAACCTGGGCCGCGATCTCAGCCGCCGGGCGAGCCGTCCGGCCGCTTGAACAGCAGCACTTCGATGTCGCTAGGCGCCAGCCTCAGCACGGGGTAGGCCAGGATGATCGCCAGCCAGATCAGCGGCGCCAGCCAGCGCAGGCCCGACTTCACGTAGGCAATGCGGGCATACAGGCCCTTGATGTGCAGGCTGGGCAGCGTGCCCGCTTCCACGCAGGCCAGGCCGTACTTGCCGCACAGCAGCGTGAGGTTGGCGGCGCTGAAGTAGTGAAGGTGCGGCGAAGGCAGGTCCTTTTGCCACATCCGCTCGAAAAATCCGTGCACCCCAACCCGGTATAGCACCTTCGAAATGCGGTACAGGGCCCCGCGCGACGAAGGAAGGTTCAGCACGAGCAGGCCGGCGCCGGCCATCCGCGCCTTGCAGGCATCCAGCACGGAACCGGGGTCCGGGATGTGCTCGAAGACATCGTTGAAGACCAGCGCCTCGAATGTTTCTCCGGGCTGCAGGGCATCCGGGAAAAATCCCTCGCGCACATTGGCGCCGCTGGCGGCCGCCTGGCTGTAGATCGCGTGGTCCGGCTCCAGCCCCAGGGCCTGCCAGCCGCCCTCCGTGGCCAGCTTGACGAACCAGCCATGCGCGGCGCCGATGTCCAGCAGCGACGCGCCGCGGCGGCAGTGGGCCGCCATGCGAGCCAGCAGCATCGCGAAATTGGCCATGCGCAGGTTCTTCAGGCCCGTGTCGCGACCCTCCTCATCGATCAGCACGTGCGACTGGCTGCGGTTGATGGTGGGCGCGAATTCCGCCGCCTCGTAGCCGCACCTGCAGCACTGCAGGTGCCAGTCCGCCAGGCCGCGCTCCATGGGGTTGCCACAGCAGCAGCAGTTCGTGTTCTGGATTTTCATGCGATTCGGTTGAACTGGACCCAGCGCGGGTCGTCTTCGCGGCCGGCGTCCGTAACAAGGGCCACGTAGGCGGCGGGTTCGAGCAAGGCCCACTCGCTCTCGTCAAAACGCGCGGCGGCCCGGCCCGGCCGAAAGAGGGCGGGCATCATGAGCATGGAGGGACTGAAGGCAATCACCGCCGCGTTGCCGGTCTGCCGCTCAAAATCGGCCAGCGCGCGGCAGGGCTCGGGCAGCGCGTCGAACCACTGCGCCAGGGGAACGGGCCGCGCCAGGCGTGCGAGGCGATCCAGGCCCGCCCATTTGTGGAACCGCGGATAACGCTTGCGGAAATAGGTCTGCCGGCTGTCGGCCATCATGCCGGCCTTGAAGGCCTTGTGTCGGTACTCGTGCACGGCGCTTGCCGCCGGTGCCATGGCCAGCCCAAAGCCTGCGCGCCGCAGCCGCAGGGAGAGGTCCGAGTCTTCGTAGAACATGAAGTAATCAGGATCGAAAAGGCCGCCGGCGGCCAACACCGCGTCACGCCGCAGCATCATCACCGCGCCCGCAAGGAAGTCCACGGCGAAGGCCGCTTGCGAGGCCATCAGGCGAGCCTGCCTGGCCAGGTACAGGCGTGCCGCCATGAACGCCAGCAGGCGAAAGCGTGAGGCGAGGGCTTGCAGGGCGCCTGCTGCCGGGGTCTGGGGAAAGGCGGCCGGCAGGAGAAAGCTGCGCTGCTCGTTCCAGAAGATCCGCGGGGATACTGCCGCGATGCGAGGGTCCGCCGCAAGAACATCGGCCAGCTTCAGCAAATCCCCCGAGCCGATACGCGCGTCGGGGTTCAGCAGCAGGAACAGCGCAGAGGTCGATTGCCCGAACGCCAGGTTGCAGCCGCGGCCGAACCCGAGGTTCGCGCCCGGCTCCAGCAGCCGCACCCACGGACGGTCCTTGGTGGCTTCGCGCAGCTGCGCGGCCTCCTGCGTGTCGTTGCTGTTTTCCACCAGCCACACGGTGCCGTGCGGCCACGGGCCGAGCACGGACAGGCAACGCTGCATGTCGCCTGCGCTGAAATAGTTGACGATGGCGATGTCAATCGAGCGTGGCGAGAACATGCAGGCTTTCGGCTTCCAGGCTTTGCCGGTCCCAATTCAGTCCGGCGGCCGCGCCCGTGCGAAGGAATTGTTCGAACTCCTCAGGCATGGGCTGGCCGGCCTGGTGCCAGCGCAGCGCCTTGAAGCCCGCCTGCGCCAGCAGCTGCTCCAGGCTGGAGCGGGTGAAAAACCGCAGGTGGGTGCCGCACAGGACACCGACGGGCAGGTAGTCAAAGCGGCCGCGCGCCAGGTCGCGGACGACGGACCAGTGCCCTACGTTCGGCACCGAGACCAGCAGCAGGCCCTGGGGCCGCAGGAAGCGTCGGGCGTCCTGCAGGGCCTTGAGCGGCTCGGGAATGTGTTCCAGCACGTCGAGAAAACTCACCGCATCGAACAGCCCCGTGTCCGCCACGGCCAGCTGTTCAAGGCGGCCGTGAAACACGCGCAGGTTGTCGGACGCCGGTGCGCGCAACGCGGCATCGCTCGGCTCGACCAGCCAGGCCTGGCCGCCGCGCCGCTCGGCGAAGCTGCGCGCGAACAGGCCCTCGCCGCCACCCACATCGAGCAGCCGCGTCACCGAAGTGGGCAGCAGTTCCAGCATCTCCGGCCGCGCGCCCTGCTGGTAGTCGCCATAGGAGTGCACAAAGGCCCGTTCGGCCAGCACGGTCCGTTCCCTTAGCGCGAGCGGAAGTGCCTGCCATGAAACGTCCGGCTGGCCGCGCAGAAGGTCGCGAGCCCGCTGTACGTCGAGCACGTAGGCCAGTGGCGTGCCCGCCGGTGCAAATGGCGAGTACTGCGGCAACGCCTGGCGGCGCGCCACGTAGTGCTCAACGTCAGCCTGGGTGGTGTAGCCGATGGCCCACTCACCGGAAGCGTCGCGCTGGTCGGGGCTGACGGCACAGGCCGCCTTCGCGGCTGTCAGCGCGGCTGCCAGTTCGGTTGCCAGCGTGGTGGTGGTGATCAGGTGCGGCGCGAGCAGCACCAGCAGGTGCGGGGTGTTGCAGGCTCCCAGGACCACGTCGGGGGGCATGGCGGCGCTGGCGGAGGTTTCGAGCCAGCTGCCTGCCGCGCTCAGTTGTGAACGCAGCAGGCGCTTGCCGAGCGCGAGCTCATCGGAGCCCTCCAGCGGGCTGTCGGCCAATGCCAGCACCGAGTACGCGGGCAGTGCTTGCACGGGCGCGACCAGCGGGATATTGGGCAGCAGGTCCGAGCCCCACCATCCGGCCGGCGAGGCCATGATGGCATCCGAAAAGAACCGGTAGACGGCGGACACGGCGGCATCGTCCGAGGCCGGCCCCACCGGTGCCAGTTCCAGCGAATACCTGCCGTCGCCCAGGTGCCTGCAAACATAGCCGCCGATGTCGCTGCCCGTGCTGCGGGCCATGCGCAGCGGGCCGCCCGAAAGCGAGCGCAGGCCGCCGAGGAATTCGACTTCCATCGCCACGCCGTCGGGCAACACGGGCGCATCGCCCAGGATCACCAGGCACTCGCCGTTTTGCAGCATCCGGTAGAACTGCCGCGCACCCAGTTCCAGGTCCACCACCTTGCCGCCATTCAGGTACGGCTCCAGGCCGCGGTACTTGGCGGTGAAGTGCGCCTGCACGGCGGGGTCCACCCGCGAATCGTGCGTGACCGACGACGACATCAGGTTGACCTTTATGCCCTGCCGTGCGAGGAACGCGACGCCTAGAAAAAAACTCTCGAAATGCGGCGTGAGCAGGACCAGGCCGCGCCCATCGCCGCGCGACGCCAGCCGCGCCCACGCGTCAGCCGGAACGATTTCGCATTCGAGTTCACCGACCCGTCCGGCCGCGACCAGGCGCGCCTCGTACTCGTCGCGCGCCTCGGTGACGAACCTGCCCGAGCTCCATGCCTGCACGGCGCTTTCCGGCGGGCTGGAGGGCAGCAGGCGATAGGCGGCGGCGCTTTGTGCGCGAATGTGCCGGAAGCCCAGCGCCATCGAGCGCCAGTCGCGCCCCACCAGGGCGTTGAAGCGGCCGCGAAGATGTGCCAGGCGAAGTCCCAGCGGCAAAGGCAGGCGCGCCATCGCCGGGAGCAGCCAGCGGAAATCAGCCCGGTGCAGGCGGCGCAGGACAGCCCAGGCAAGCCGGTTGCTCATGCCGTGCCGGCGCGCAGGCTGCTGATGAAGCGCTCCACGTCGCCGGTCTGCTCGAGCCTGAGCCATGAGGTCTGCACCGGGAAGCGGTGCGCCCATTTGGCCTCGAAGGCGCGGCCGTTGCGCACAATGCGCTGCGCCATCGTCGCCGGGATTTCCGGGCCCGAGGGCGTGTCCGACCAATGCTCGCAGTAAGCGTCCACCACGGCAGCCTGCAGGCCGGCCGCCTGTGCCTGCAGGACGACGTCGGTGCCATAGAAATCGAATCCCATCGCGGGATCGAGCGTGAGTTCGCTGTCCGCGCTGACGGCGAACAGCAATTCATCCAGGCTGTCCACCTCTTGCGGCAGCGGCGGGGCTTCGCGCAGAAGGTTTCCGCGGTCCAGCACATGGCCCGCCCGCGTGAAACCGGCGCCGCTTCCCGCCACGCCATAGACACCGGCCACCGCGAGCGCAGGCATGCGGGACTGGGCCTGCTGCAGGGCAGCCAGGAACTTCGCGTCCCAGCCTTCAGGCAGATACACGTCCTGGTGCACCCAGACCAG
This sequence comes from Burkholderiales bacterium, assembly GCA_016191525.1. Lineage (GTDB taxonomy): Bacteria > Pseudomonadota > Gammaproteobacteria > Burkholderiales > Burkholderiaceae_C > Ramlibacter. The sequence goes on from JACPOK010000019.1 coordinate 299,809, forward strand.
CCAGGTACCCGGCCGCTGTTGCGACAGGCCTTTGCGTGCGGCGTTGAATGCGTCGGCCGCGCTGCGCACGTTGTGATAAGCCACCAAAGGGCAGCCGCCCGTCTTGACGCACGGCGATTCGCACAGCCGCGCGGCCAGCACGTCCAGCCGGCTGACGCTGGTGACAAAAACGAGATTGCTCGCGGGTGCGAAAGCAGGTGTGGTGCTCATAGGAAATCCGTGTCTCCGCCCATCAGCCACCAATTCATGCCGGGCAGTTCTGCCTCGGCCAGGCTGGATGCGCGCGGGATGCCCAGCCAGGCCGTGACGGCCGTGCTGGCACCCGAATCTTGCAGCGATTGTGTCACCGCGGGGCTGGCCCATGCCGTGAGCCATGCGGCCCCGCCGCGGGCGGCTTCGGCCCTGCAGGCCGAGGCGGCCACCGGCATGGCGCCGGGATGGCCAATCCAGTCCAGCCAGAGCGCGTTGGGCCCGTCCAGGTCCATCACCGCGATGCCGGTGGCGCGAGCCGACCATGGGCGGCGCAATTCAAAAAACCGGCTCCGCCGCGCGGGCCGCTCGCAATAGCGCCACCGCGCGTAGGCCGCGTCGCGCTGGCCGAGGGTCAGCGCGGTCGATTGCTTTTTCATCATCTCCCAGGCAGCGTCGATGGATGGGTCAAAGCCGGCTTGTGAAGGGTCAAGCGCCGTCCAGCGCCAGGCCCAGCGCGACAGAGGAAGAGGCGGCGATGAGAGGTTCCAGCTCAAGGAGTGGATCGGCCCGCCGTCCCACAGCAGCTTGAGCGTGACGGCCAGCCGCAAATGGCGCTCACTGGGAAAGCCAAACGCAATCCGGTCTTCGGACTGGCCCGAGATGTGGCCCGAGTAAAACGCCTGCGACGCGTGAAAGAAGGGGCCGCGGCGGGTGAGGATGCCTCGCCACTGCGGCGCCACCATGACGTCGCCGATCTGGGTGCCGGCCACCGGGCGGCCCTGCCGCCAGAGCCGGCGAGGGATGCCGCCGCAGTGGGCGATGAGCACGCCGTCCTGCCAGACCCCGCTGCCTTCGCCGCCGCCGTTGCCGCCGGGCATGTATTTCCAGCGGTACCAGGCATCGCCGGCGCCCGGGCCGAATACCTGCTCGTGCAACGCGCAAAGGCTGTCCCGGTCGGCGGCGCCCAGGTCACCGACCGTGAATTGCGTTTCACCGATCTGGACCGCGTGCCGTGCGCCGGCCTGCGGCGCATGCACGCTCATGCCTCCCATTCGTGGGCGAGTGTCACCAGGCCCTGCTCGAGGCCGCGTTGGGTCACGTTCAGCACCAGGCAGCGTTCGACCTGTTCGTAGACGTGAATGCCGTCTTCGGAGATGAGAAACGACGTGACGGAATACTGGCCCTTGAGCAACGGAAATTTCGGAAAGCACACTGCTGCCTTGCCGTGGCCCTGCGCATCGGCATTGAGCGTCACGCCATCGTTGTGCGTCGTCGTGCTGGCCACCGTGAGGCCGTTGCTGTCCGAAAATCCGAGTGCCACCGCAGGAACCGGCAGGCCGGGGCCGATGACGAATTCGACGGTGATGGTCAGGTCGCTTTCCGCGCTGCGCAGGTCCAGCTCGGTGCCGGTGACACCATCCGCCGAAGCGGAAACCTTGACGATTCTTCCCGTTCCCGCGCCCGCCGCTGGCAGCGCGTCCGGCGACGACGCACCGAGGGGCGTGCGGGCCGCGACGCCAGCGTTCAGGCTGGCCTGGTAGGCGCTGGTGACCTGCGCCGCCGGCCCGAACTCGCGCAAGGTGCCGCCATCGATCCACATGGCGCGCGAACACAGCGCTTCCACCTGGTACATGGAATGCGAGCAGAAAAGAATGGTCTTGCCGGCGTCCTTGAGCTTCATGATGCGGTCGAATGACTTGCGGGCAAACGCGCCGTCGCCCACCGAAAGCGCCTCGTCGATCACGAGGATGTCGGGCTCCACGGCCGTCGCCACGGCAAAAGCCAGGCGCATGAACATGCCGCTGGAATAAGTCTTGACCGGCTGCCTGATGAAGTCGCCGATATCGGCGAAGGCCAGTATGTCGTCGAGCCGCGCGTCGACCTCGGAACGCTTCAGGCCGAGGATGGCCGCGTTCATGTAGATGTTTTCAATGCCGGTGAAATCGGGGCTGAAGCCGGCCCCCAGTTCCAGCAGCGCCGCCACGCGGCCCCTGACGTGGAGCGAGCCGGTACTGGCCGGCAAGGTGCCGCACACCATCTGCAGCAACGTGGACTTGCCTGCGCCGTTACGGCCCACGACGCCCACAACTTCGCCATGCCGGATGCCCAGGTCAATGTCGCGCAAGGCCCAGAATTCGCGGTAGTAGCGGTGCCAGCGGCCCCACATCAGCTGCTTCAGGCGGTCGGCGGGTTTCTCGTACAGCCAATAGGATTTGCCGAGGCCGCGGGCCTCGATGGCAAGCTCTTCAACGATTTCAGACGACATCGGCGAAACCCGGGCGGGCAGCCCGGAAGAAGGCAGCGCCGGTGGCCGCAATCACCGCGCAGGCCAGAAAATTCAGGCCCAGCGCCGGCCAGTTGGGCCAGATACCGTCGATCAGCACGTGACGCGTTTCCGTGATGATCAGCGCCAGCGGATTCAGGAAGATCAGGCTCCGCAGCTGCACAGGCAGTGCTTCGACGGGAAAGAAGATGGGGCTGAGGAACATCATCAGGCTGAGCACCATCGCGATGACCTGGCCGACGTCCCGCACAAACGTGCCGATACCCGCCAGCCACCATCCGAGCCCGACGGTCAGCGGGATGAGCGGCAGCCAGACCAGCGGCAGTGCAACCAGCGTTGCGGGCAATGCGCCAAGCTCCCACAGCCCCAGTCCCATGAGGATCAGCAGCGCCGTGGCCAGGTGCACCAGCGCCGCGACTGTGCCGACCCACGGCAGGATCTCCAGCGGGAAGACCACCTTCTTGACCAGGTGCGGCTGGTCAAGCACCAGCCGCGGCGCGCGGCTGACGCACTCGGCGAAAAAATTGAAGACCGCCAGGCCCGCATACAGGCGGATGGCAAAACTCAGGTTGCTCTCGACGGTGGTGCCCCAGCGCACGCCGAACACGTGGCGGAACACCAGGGTATAGACGCCCAGCATGAGAAGGGGGGTCAGCACCACCCAGACGGCGCCGAGCCAGGATTGCCGGTACCGGGAATGGACTTCGCGGGCGGCGAAAGTGCGGATCAGCCCGGCGTGCCGCAGGGGAAGCAGGTAGGAAATAAGCGGGCTCACTCAGGCTTTGGGGGGATCGACCCGCCCCTCCGCGATGTCCTTGAGCACGTCCGAGCGAACCAGCTTGAGCGTGTTGCCTTCCCTGACCAGGAGCTTGTTGAGGAAAAGGAGCTGGAAGGCGCGGGTCACGGTTTCGCGGCTGGCGTTGATCATGATGGCCATTTCCTGGTGGGTCGGCGCGTTGTCCACTGCTATCTCCTGCCCGGTCTGGCGCTGCGGCAATTGTAGGAGCAGCACGCACAGGCGCTGGAACGGGTTAGGCAGGCCAAGGAGCGTGCGCTGGGCTGTCACCAGCCGCACCCGCTGCGCCAGCCGGGCCATCACGGCCCGCGCCAGTTCCGGGTGGAACGAGATGAGGTCCCGGGCGGCACGGGCTTCCAGGAAGGCCACCGTGGACTTGGTGGCCGCGACCACGAATTCGGACGCACCCTTGCCGTCCACCACGGAAAGTTCGCCGAAATAGTCCCCCGGATCAACGAAATACAGGCCCACACTGCGTCCGTCCACGGTGAAATCGACCCCCTGGAGCCGGCCTTCCACCAGGAAACCCAGTTCCAGGATGGGGCTGTCCTTGGACATCACCATGGCGCGGCGGGCGAAAGCGCGAAGGCTCATCGCGGCGGAAAGGGGCTCCAAAACTTCCCTGGAAAGCGAGCGCAACAGGGGAAACTGGCTAAGCAGTTGGAGCGAGACCGGCATTCGGCCCGAGTTTAAGGCCTTCCCCGCCCGCCGGACTTGTGATCAGGCGCACATGTTTACCGGGCCGGACGTGAGAAAATCCCGTGCATCAAGCCTGCCGTTCCCACGCATCCTGCGTGCTTGCCGGCTGCTGGTCCACGAGGTAAGTCATGAAATTCCGTCCGATATTTCTCCGTGCTGCCGTTGCCGCAGCGCTGGCGGGCGCGGCCGGTCTTGCCGCGGCCCAGGCAGCCCCGCTGATCGTGGGTGAAGCCACCATGGTCATCGGCGTGGCCAAGCTGTTTTCAGCCGACGGCGCCGCGCGCGACATCGAGCGCGGCACCGCCATCCGTGTCGGCGACCGGGTCGAGACCGAGGCCGGCGGGCACGTGCACTTCCGCTTTGTCGATGGCGGGCGCCTTAGCATCCGCCCGTCCAGCCGCATGCAGGTGGAAAGCTACAACCATTCCGCCCAGCAGCCCGCGCTCACGGCCATCAAGTTCCGCCTCGACGAAGGGGTCGTCCGCTCCATCACCGGCGCCTGGGGCGAAGCCGCCCGTGACCGTTTTCGCCTCAACACCCCCGTCGCCGCCATCGGTGTGAAGGGCACGGACTTCGTGGTCAAGTCCGACGCCGACAAGACCACCGCTTCGGTCTACACCGGCGCGATCATCCTGTCCCCCCTGGTCGCCGGCTGCGCGGCCACGCTGGGCCCCTGCCAGAGCGGCAACGAGAAGTTGCTGTCCGAGGAAATGAAGGGCCAGATGCTGGAACTCAGCCGCAAGCAGAGCAGCCCGCAGCTGGTGCCGCTGGTTGACCTGATGGCGCAGAACCGCCGCATCGTGGTGGCTTCCGAGTCCGCCGGCAAATCCGAAAAGAACCTTGGCAACGATCCGGGCCGCCAGGACATGGCGTCGGACAAGTCGGTGGTCAATGAATCGCGGTCCGCCGTGGCCGTCGCGGCGGGCAATGCGTCCACGCCCGTACCGGCAACGCCGTTGACGCCGCTGGTGCCGTCGATTCCGCAGCTGGCCTGGGGCCGCTGGGACTGGGTCAAGCCGGTGGATGGCGACACGCTTTCCCGCACCTTCGAAGAAGCCACGCAGAACGGCCGCCTGAGCACCGTGGGCAACGGCGCCTTTGGCCTGTACCGCATGGCGCCAGACGAAAACGCGCTTCTGCAGACCACGGACGCATCCGCCAATTTCAAGCTCACCGGGGGCGTCGCCCAGCTGACCAGCGCCCAGGGCCGAAACACCGTGGTGGATGCGGTGAAGGTCGATGGCGGCAGCCTGAGCGTTGACTTTTCGCGGGCCACCTTCGCAACCCAGCTGAATGTGTCCAATGCCGCAATCGGCTCCAACAACATCCAGGCCAACGGCACTGTCCGTCCCAACGGCGTCATGCTTGGCCAGGGTGGCAATGCCTATGTGGCCGGCGCCCTGAGCCTTGACGGCAAGGAAGCGGGCTATTTCTTCGAAAAGAACCTGCCTGCGGGCAATCTGAGCGGCATCACACTCTGGGGACGCTGATTGTCGCGTCTCTGGAAGTCGCTTGCGCCGCACTGGGTTGGTGGCCTCGGGTTTGTCGTAGCCGGCCTCGCCTGGCTGGCGCAAGCCTTGGTTGCGCCCGGGTGGCTTTCCGAGATTGAGGAGCGCTCCGGCGACGTCGTCTGGCGGCTGACGGCGCAGAAAAAAGATGAGCGCCGGCTCATCGTCGTGGATATCGACGAGCGCAGCCTGCGCGAAGTTGGGCCCTGGCCCTGGCCCCGTGCCACGCAGGCACGCCTGGTCCAGCAAATTGCCAAGGCCGGTGCCGGTGAGCAGGTTTTCGACATCGTCTTTACGGACCAGCGTCCCGGCGAAGAGGAACTGGCCCAGGCCATCCAGCAAAACAGCGCCGTGCTTGCGCAGGTATTCGCGCTGGAGCAGGGCGGCGAGCCTTCCGCGGGCCAGCCTGGCGGCGCGCTCGACTGGGCCGCCTGCCCGGCGCCTTTTGGCGAAGCCAAGGGGTACCTGGCCAATTCGCCCAAGCTGCGCAGCGATTACGTCGGCCACATCACGCCCCGGCTGGGCAGCGATGGCTTGATCCGCCATGTGCCGGCCGTGATCTGCCACCAGGGAAAGTCTTATCCCGCGCTCGGGCTGGCAGCGTTCATGCGCGGCTCCGGCGAGCGCAGCCTGGCCCTGCAGCGCGGCGAAAGCCTGATGGACGCGCCCTGGGTGCTGACTGGCAAAAACCTGCCGCTGGGGCCTTTGCCCCTGAACGGGCGCGGCGACTTCCGGGTGTCCTGGAAGTCCCATCCGGACAGCTTCGTCAGCCTCAGCGCCTCCGACGTGCTGGCCGGCCGGGTTCCAGCCGGGCTGCTGGACAAGGCCTGGGTGCTTATCGGCAGCACGGCGTTTGGTCTGAACGACTCCATTGCCACTCCCTTCGGCTCCGCCAGCGCGGGCCTGCAGGTCCATGCCCAGCTGATCACGGCCATGATCGACGGGCGTACCCCCTACACGCCCCGCGCGGCGCCCTGGTACCAGTTTGGCGTCGCATTGCTCGGCCTTATGGCGTTGGGCCTGCTGGGACGCGAGGGGCGCAGGTTCCCGGTATACCTGCTGCCGCTGGCAGCGTTGGTGGGCTGTGTGCTGCTGTGGGTGATTCACGCGGCGCTGATGAGCCGCAACGCGCTGTGGATGGGTTGGGCCGACCCGGCGTTTTTCATCGCCGTTGCGGGTGTCGCGATGGGAATCCTGCAGCACGCCAAGAGCCGCATTGACCGCGACCGCCTGTACATCCATCTTTCAAGCTACCTGCCCGCGCCCGTGGCCGCGGCGCTGGTTTCGCAGTCGCCGTCCAGTGCCATCAAGGCCAGCACCAAACAGGTTTCCGTGATGTTTGCCGACATCCGCAACTTTTCCGCCTATTGCGAAGCCAGGCCGCCCGAGGAGGCGGCCGCCGTGCTGCACGCCTTCTTTTCGACGGCGACGCGCATTGTCGAATCGGAAGGCGGGGTGATCGAGGCTTTCCAGGGTGATGCCATCCTGGCCGTCTGGAACGGCGACCCGGGGCCCGAAACCAGCGTTTCCGCGTCCACCCACGCCCAGCGCTCGCTCAATGCGGCCATCAAGCTGCAGGAGGCCATCCAGGGCGTCCTGCCTGATCCCGCGCCAGCGGGGCTGGAGCCGCTGTCGCTGGGCATCGGCGTGGAGACGGGGCCGGCCATGGCCGGCTCGTTCGGCCTTGCCAGCCGCCGTACCCACATGGTGCTGGGGCGCACGGTTACCATTGCGAGCCGTCTGGTGGAAATGACCGCCGACCTGGCGCATCCCATCCTGGTGGGCGAGGGGCTGGCGGCCCATGTGGGTGCCGCCGGGCTCGAGTCCATGGGCACGTTCCTCCTCGATGGCATGAGAGTTCCCCACCATATCTATGCCTATCCGCTCGTTGTCGCGCCCCGGTTGCCTTAAAAGGGCTTTCAAGGTCGCGATCCTCGGAGGCCTGGTGGGCCCGGCGCTGGCTCTGGCGGCCTGCGTCGTACCCGATGACGTGGCTGACGACGCCGCCCTGGACGCCGTGCTGGAGCAGCTGCCCCAATGCCAGCGTGATGCCGGCTACCTGGCTTCCGTCGGCCACCTTCTCAATCAGCACCGGCGCTATGTCGAGGCGGCGGACCACCTCGAGCGCGCCCTGATGCTTGAGCCGGAAATGAAGGGGGCCAAGCTCGATTACGCGATTTCGCTGTCCGGCGCCGGGGATGTGGTTGCCGCGAAGTCCCTTTTGGGCCAGCTGCTTGCCGATCCGACGCTTCCCGCGCAGCTCCGGCCGGCGCTGGAGCGCCAGCAGGCGGCCTGGATCGCCCCTACCGACTGGCAGCACCGCGTGCTGCTGAATGCCCGTGTGGGGCACGACAGCAACCTTCTGGGTTCGCCCAACCTGTCGGCGCTGACGCTGACTTTCCCGGGCCAGTCGATCGAGCTGCCGCTGGACGATACCTACCGGGCGCGCGCGGGCCTGTATTACCGGGTCGATCTGCAGCTGGAATTGCGCCGAGACACCCCTGGCGGGGGGCATTGGGAGTCGTATGCCGGTATCCGCACCCGGCGCAGCCCCTCGGTGCCCGATGCCAATTCGCTGCACATGGACGCCGCTTTTGAATACAGCAGCCGGCGCCGCGGAACCGCAGCGCAGGGCTATTACGTCGGCGGCTCGGTCGCCGACCTGGATGCGCGTTCAGGCATCAAATACCGGTCTTATGGCGCTGCGGGCGGGTGGAGTTCTGCCTCATTGATGAGCGGCTGCGAGGCTAAAACAGGCGCTGAAGTCCAGGAACGCCGCTATCTGAACAACGACTTGTTGTCTGGGCGCTACAGTGGTCTGTCGGCCTCACTTTCATGTGATCGCAACGCCGGCAGCCAGTGGCTGGTCAGCGCCAAAGGCGGCAGCGACAGGGCGCGCAACGCGGACCGGGCGGGGGGCAACCAAGCCCAATACGCACTGCGCACCGTCGGGGTCGTGCCGGCCAAGGTGTTCGGCCTGCCGCTGCAAGGCCAGTTGTGGCTGGATCTGGAGCTGAATTACTCCCGTGATTCCTCCAGTTATAGCCCTTTGCTTGATAGTGGGCGCTTACGGTCCGTACAACGCGCCAACGCGCGGGTTGAGTATCAGTTCCCGCTGGGCGGCACAGCCCAGGGCGTGCTCGGCGCCGAATGGGCGCAGCAGCGCTCCAGCCTGGCACTTTTCACCAGCCGCAGCTGGGGCCCTTACGCCGCAGTGCGCATGGCCTGGTAGCTGGGCAGGCCCATGAATATGTCGGGCCGTGTGATCGCGATCACTTGTCCCGAACCCCCGGCTTCCCTACACTTCGAGCCAAGTTGGCAAAAGGCAACGGCACAGGCAGCGGTAGTAACTCTGTATGTGATAATGCCCGGCGAACTTGTAAAGGTCGGGACTCAATGGCTTGCGTTCTCACGACGGTAAGCTCTTGAATCCCGGTCGGTAACTGGTTTCATTTTTTTCTTCAACCTTCTAAGGAAGATCACATGCCCGCACAAGTATTTGGCGCACAAGCCAACGCCATTCAGCTGTACCAAGCCTTCTATGGCGCTGCTCCCAGCAACCCCATCTACCAAAACTACGTCGCAGTGCAAGCTGCTTCGAGCCCCCAAGCCTTGGCCCTGACCATCGGCAATCAGTTCTCCACGACCTCTGACTCGGCCCTGGCCACTCAGATCCTGACGAACCTGGGCATCACCGCCACCACCGTGGCTGCTGCTTCCTACACCGCCCTGCAAACCGCACTGACGCAAGCTTTCGCGGCTTACCCCACGCAACGCGGCATCGTGGTGCTGAACCTGTCGAACATCCTGACCGGCCTGGAATCTGACACCACTTTCGGTTCCGTTGCACAGACGTACAACCAGTCGATTACCGCTGGCTACACCTACGCTGCCAACACCGCCAACACCACGACGCAAACCACGGGTGGCATCACCACCACCGTGCCCCTGTCCGTGAACGCTGGCGACATCGTCAATGGCACCGCCGGCAACGACACCATCAACGGCAACCTGTTCTTCAACGCACCGTCCGGCACCTACATCCAGACCCTGCAGTCGAGCGACTCCATCAGCGGCGGTGCGGGCACCGACACGCTGAACCTGGGCCTCGGTGGCACGGGCACGTCGGTTGGTCCGTTCACCCCGGCTGCCATGACCAGCGTTGAAATCATCAATTTCACCAACACCGGCACGGCCGCTACGACCGTTGACCTGATCAACGGCACGGGCACGACCACCATCAGCTCGACCAACAGCACGGTTTCCACGGTCTTCCAGAACCTGAGCACCCTGGTGACCAGCCTGTCGCTGAACTCGCAAGCCGCCGGCGGCGGTGTGACGCTGACCCACACCACCGCTACTGTGGCCGGTACCGCTGACGCTATCGCTCTGAACCTGAACGGTGCCACTGGCGCCGCAGCAGTGTCCCTGGCTGGTTACGAAACCATCAACCTGGCCAGCAACGGCACGGTTGGCAATTCGGTCACCCTGACCGCCGCAAACGCCACCACCCTGAACGCCACCGGCGCGATCGGCGTGGCCGTCACCAGCGCCAACACGGCTCTGGTGAACATTTCCGGCGCTGGCCTGACGGGCACGACCGCCACCACCGGCGGTTTGTCGTTCACCACGACGGCCACCAGCAACCTGAATGCCACGGGCAGCGGTGCCAACGACACCTTCACTCTGGGCACCACGTACACCACGCTGGACACCATTGCTGCGGGCGCCGGCACGGACACCATCTCCCTGGCAGAAGCCTCGGTTCAGGGTATCGCCGCCAGCCAGACCAACCTGACCGGGTTTGAAGTTCTGAGCTTGTCCACGGCTACGACAGCTGCCGGCGTCTATACGCCTGGGGCCTTTGGCGGCGCTACGGGTCTGACCGAGACTGTTGCCAGTGCATTTGCGCACACCGTGAATTACGGTTCCGGCACAGGCACGCTGACCTTTGGCGGCGCTCAGACTGGCGCCACGGTCACGGTGAATGCTTCGGGCTCGGCCTCTACCGACGCGCTGACGCTGACGCTGGGTGGCTTCGCTCACACTGCCAACATCGCTTCGACGGGTTTCGAAACCATCAACATGTCGTCGGGCACGGCAGCCAATACCATCGGCACCATCACGATGGCCAACACGGCTGCGAATGAAACGCTGAACATCACGGGTGCCCTGAACCTGAATGTTGGCGTGATCACTGCCGATACCGTCAACGCTGGCACCTTCGCGGGCTCCCTGGTGATGACCACGGGCACGACCGCCGCTGGCGGCGCAGGCGTTGCTATCACCGGTGGTACCGCCAACGACACGCTGTTCGGCAGCGCTGGCGCTGACGTGATCCTGGGTGGCGCCGGCAACGACCGTGTCGTCACTGGCACGGGCGCTGACGTGAACACGCTGGGCGCGGGTACTGACACCTATGTGCTCAACGGTACGGCTCAGTACTTCTTCACGGACTCACTGGCCACTACCGCTGGTATGGACTCGATTACCGACTTCGTGGTCGGCTCCGACAAAATCGCTCTGGTCAACACCGGTACGGCTGTGACGTCGGTGATCGTGACGGCAGTCACCATTGCCACGGCTGCTGACGTCGCTACCCTGTTGACGGCAATCAACAACAGCGTTGCCGCGAGCGCCGGTGCGGTCGAGCAAGTTGGCCTGATCACGGTGTCCGGTGGCCTGATGGCTGGTACATACCTGCTGATCAACGACAACGCAAATGCTGCTGCGGCTGCCGATACGCTGGTGAACATCACTGGCGTGACGGGCACTGTGACCGCTAACGACTTCGTGTTCGTTTAATACGACCGAGGTCGGAGCCTGCCTTAACCGGCAGGCGTCTGCAAAAAACCCGCCCCGCAAGGGCGGGTTTTTTTTTAATGAATGGCATCAAGCCACTCAACTCACGCTCATGAAATCACAATCCCGGATTGACGAAGCACTGGCCCATCTCGGGCGCGGAGAGATAACCGCAGCCATTGAAGCCTTTCGGACGGCGTTGGCGGTAGACCCTGATCGGGCCGATGCCTGGAACAACCTGGGCGTGCTGCTCAAGGATCGCGCTCCCGTATCCGAACGGATTGTTTGCTATCAACGGGCTGTCACCCTGCAACCACAGTCCCCCCAGTTTCAAACCAATCTTGCAAGTGCGCTGCTCCTGGCGGGGCGCTTCGAAGACGCAAGGATGCATTCCCAGCTGGCAGTCGAACGCGATCCGCGCAGCGCGGCGGCTTGGTTCAACCTTGGGCACGCGTCGCACAACCTGCAACTCTTTGACGCCGCGCGGGAAGCTTTCACCAAAACAGTGGACCTCGACCCGCGTAACGTGGAAGCGTGGCTTTCGCTGGGGACCGCGCATCTCGCGTTGTCCTCCTATGAGCGCGCAAGAAATTCGTTCAATCAGGCGGAGATATTGGCGCCAGACAGTGCGCTAGCTAAAATGTGGGCCGTTCGCGGCAGGATGGAGGTAGCGGACTGGAGCCGTTTCGCTGAGGACAGCGCTAGTTCCGAGCGGTCGGCCAGGTCCGGACTAGCCGTGCTGCATCCATTCAGCCTGCTCGCAAACCCACGCCTTACCGGGGGCGACCACTTGAAGGCTGCCGCTGCTTATGCGGCAGCGGAATTTGCATCCGAATTCGCCAGCCCTTCGCCACGGCGCGTGAGAACGCCCCGGCAACAACCCAGGGTTGGCTACCTCGCCGCCGACTTGCGCGACCACGTCATCGGTCGCCTCATGGCGCCCGTGCTCCAGGAAAGCGCTCACCGCCAGCACGAAGTCTTTATATTCGATGCCTGGGGCGGCCCCAACCCCCTCAAAGCAGCACTTCAGCCGCATGTGACGGCGTGGCGGGAAGTGGGTGGGCTTTCTACGGCCGACATTGCAAACCTGATCGCAGAAGATGAAATCGACATCCTCGTCGACTTGGCAGGCTTTACGGGGCTTGGCCGCACTGGGGCCCTTGCCCTGCGGCCGGCTCCAGTTCAGGTTAATTTTCTGGGCTACCCCGGAACATTAGGCGACGCCCGGCTTGCCGACTATCTGATCTGCGATCCTGTCACCGTGCCCGCCGCCTTCGGAGCCCACTTCGCCGAGAAACTGGCATGGCTTTCCGCCGGCGTGATCCCGCCCGCCATTTCCACGCATTCTTCAGCGACGGCAAGCCGCAGGGCCAGCGGACTGCCCCGCGATGCCATCGTCCTGGCTGCCCTGCACTCCGCACCCAAGCTCAATCCGGACATCTTTTCAGGATGGATGAGCATCCTGCAGAAGGTGCCCAATGCAGTGCTGTGGCTGCTTTCCAGGTCTGACGACATGGAAGAGCGACTGCGAGAGGAGGCCAGGAAATTGGGCATCGAAGCAGGGCGACTGGTCTTCTTTCGTGCCATGCCTTACCCGCAATACATGGCCACGCTAGCCAGCGCAGATTTGTTTCTGGACTCCCAGCCCTATGGCGCGGGAGGAACCGCGGCGGATGCGCTAGCAGTGGGGCTGCCATTGGTGACGGAGCTTGGGGGCACTTTTGCCGGCCGAATGGCCGCTGCATCGTGCGTGGCCGCCGAAGTGCCTGAATGTGTGGCCTCTTCCCGAACCCAATACATGTCCCGCGCCCTCGAGTTGTGCCGCGACCACGATCTGCGACGTGATCTGAGGACGCGCCTGCTCGCCTTCGCTACCAACGCCAACCGCAGGGTGTCTGCGTTCGCCGCAGAACTCGACGCGCTTTTCGCGCTGATGTGGCAGCGCTATCTGGCCAAGGCGGCGCCAGCGAATATAGGGCCCGTTTCCGCCGAAGGCATTTTTCACCAGGCATTGTCCTTGTGGCGAGCGGGAGAGAAGGTCGACGCGATTTCCTTCTTGCGGCACGCTTGCGCACTCGGTCCTCATAACGCCGCATACCCCGCCAACCTGGCTTCGGCCCTGACTGAAATGGGCGATTTTCCTGCAGCTTCCCAAGCCGCAATGGACGCTCTGCGCATTGACCCTGAGCGCGCGGAAAGCTGGCATGGGTTTGGCAACATCCACGCCAAACAGTCGCGCTGGACCGAAGCGGCACAAGCGTACGAACGGGCGGCTCAGCTCAAGCCGGAACTGCCCAACTGCGACCAGATCGTTGCGCAAGCATGGGCAATGGCGGGGGAGCCGGCCAAGGCTTTGCACTGGTATGCACGTGTCGCGTCGGGGGCGTTGGGGCGAGAAGACCCGGAGGTGATGACAGCGGTAGCGGGCCTGCTGGCCCGGTCCAACAAAATCGACGAACCGCTGACGTTGTATGCCGCCGTGGCCCAGGCCTTGCCCGAAAATGCCGCCGCCCAGAGCAATCTGGGAATTGCCTACCAGGCGATGGGGCGGCACACGGAGGCGATTGAGTGCTATCAACGGGCCTTGGCCTTGTCACCGGAAATCGCCGGAACCTGGACGAACCTTATCGTGTCGCTGAACTACTCGGCTGAGCACGGGCCGCTCGCAGTCAAGTCGGCCGCCGAGGCTTTCAATAGAAATGTCGCTGCGCCGCTCTTCGACGGCCGATCGCACCCGAACAACCGTGACGAGCAACGGCCGTTGCGGGTGGGCTATGTCTCCCCGGACTTCCGTCGCCATGCGGTGGCATATTTCGCCTTACCCCTGATCGAGGGCCACACGCGCCAGGTGGAAGTAACGTGCTACCACAGCCATGCCCAGTTCGACGACTGGACGGACCGCTTCCGCAAAGCATCCACAACTTGGGTGGACTGCCACGGTTGGACCGACGAGGCGCTCGCCGAAAAAATTAGAGCTGACCGTATCGATGTCCTGGTGGACCTTGCCGGCCACACCGAGAACAATCGACTGCTCGCCTTCGCCCGCAAGCCCGCGCCGGTGCAGGTGACTTGGCTGGGCTATGTCACCACCACCGGCGTGTCGGCTATTGACTGGCGCATGACCTACCCCGATGCCGACCCTGACGGCGTGGACGCCGACTATTCAGAAAAGCTGTGGCGCCTCGACAGCGGTATGTGGGGCTACCGACCGCTAGATGGCATGCCTACCGTGGCGCCTGCACCACATCTGCGCAAAGGCCATGTCACCTTCGGACATTTCAACCGCTTCACCAAGGTGTCGCAGCAGGCACTGGCCTGCTGGGCCGACATCTTGACGCAGGTTCCCGGATCGCGGCTGGTCGTCAGCCTGCCGCCGGGCCAGACGCGCCAGCAGGTGGCGCGGTTCTTCGAGGAACGCGGCGTGGCGGCCAGCCGCATCGATGCCTGCGACAAGATGCCGCACCCCGACTTCTGGGCCTTGCATCACGAAGTCGATATCGCTCTCGACCCCTTCCCCTTCAATGGCGGTACCACCAGTTACGAGACGCTGTGGCTGGGCGTGCCTCTCGTCACGTGCACTGGTGGCCCGGGGAGTTTTGCCCCGCGGTTTTCTAGTCGGATGGGCGCAGCCCTGCTGAAGGCCCTGGACCTACCGGAACTCGTAGGTACAGCCCCTGATGACTATGTGTGCATCGCTGTGGCCCTGGCCCAGGATTCAGGGCGCATGTGCCGGCTGCGCAGCGAACTGCGGCCGCGCATGGCCGCGTCACAGCTGCTGGACGAACCTTTGCACGCACGCGGAGTGGAGGCGGCCTATCGAGCGATGTGGAGGCAGTGGTGCGCGAATCCCCGATAATTCCATCATGGCGACCTTTCTTCATGTGGGCTGTGGCCCCAAACACAAAAACGAAACCACTCCGGGTTTCAACACCGGCAACTGGACCGAAACGCGGCTGGATATCGATGCTGCCGTCATGCCCGATGTGGTCGGCACGATGACGGATATGTCGGCGGTGCCCACAGGCAGCGTGCAGGCTGTTTTCTCCAGCCACAACATCGAGCATCTTTATCCGCATGAGGTGGGGATGGCGCTGACTGAATTCATGCGCGTGCTTGACGATGACGGGTTCGCCGTCATCACCTGCCCGGATCTGCTGTCCGTGTGTGCCCTGGTGGCGCAGGACCGACTTACCGAGCCGGCCTACAACTCGCCCGCGGGCCCGATCGCCCCGATCGACATTCTGTACGGCCATCGCCCGCCCATGGCTCGGGGGAACCTCTATATGGCGCATCGCTGCGGCTTTACCCAGAAGGTGCTGGACGCAACGTTGCGTGCGGCTGGTTTTAAGGTAGTGGCCAGCATGGCGCGGGCACAGGTGTTTGACCTGTGGGCCCTGGCTTGCAAGCGGGAGCTTCCCGAAGCCGAGCTGCGCGCGCTGGCTCTCCAGCATTTCCCCGGCTGATTCGCGGGCAGCGCTATCGATGCGCATTCTATTCATCCACCAGAATTTTCCGGGGCAGTTCAAGCACCTCGCGCCGGCGCTTGTCCAGCGCGGCCATGAGGTCATCGCATTCACCATGCAGCACGGCGCCCCTGCGCAACTGAACGGGGTGCGACTGGTCGCCTACCAGCCAGCGCGCGGCAGCACGCCGCACATCCACCCTTGGCTCGCCGACTTCGAGACCAAGACCATTCGCGGGGAAGCGGCGTTCCGCGCCGCCGCCGACCTGAAGGCCCAAGGCTACGAGCCCGACGTCATCGTCGCCCACCCCGGCTGGGGCGAGAGCCTGTTCCTGAAGGACGTGTGGCCCAAAGCCCGGCTGGGCATCTATTGCGAGTTCTTCTACAAGAGCGAAGGGGCTGACCTGGACTTCGACCCCGAGTTTCCACCGGACAGCGAAACCGCGGCCTGCCAGATGCGGCTGAAGAACATCAACAACCTGCTTCACTTCGAAGTGGCGGATGCGGGGCTGGCCCCCACGGCCTGGCAGGCCGGCACATTTCCGGAACCTTTCCGCAGCCGGATATCAGTGGTGCACGACGGCATCGACACGCAGGCGCTGCGCCCCAACCCGGGTGTTTCCCTGTCGCTGAACGGGCAGTTGACGCTGACGCGAAGCGACGAAGTGGTGACCTTCGTCAACCGCAACCTGGAGCCTTACCGCGGCTATCACACGTTCGTGCGCGCACTGCCGCAGTTGCTGCGCGAGCGTCCGGCGGCACGGGTGCTGATTGTCGGCGCCGAGGGGCGCGGTTACGGCAAGCAGCCCCCCGGAGGCGCCACTTGGCGCCAGACCTTCCTGGATGAAGTGAAGCCGCAGATGACGACCGACGAGCTGGGCCGCATTTTCTTTTTGGGCAGCATCCCGTACGAGCAGTTCGTGCCGCTGCTGCAGCTGTCTTCGGTGCACGTCTACCTGACCTATCCGTTCGTGCTGAGCTGGAGCCTGCTGGAGGCGGCGAGCGTGGGCTGCGCCATCGTGGCCAGCGACACCCAGCCGGTGCGCGAGGCCATACGGCATGGCGAGACCGGGCGCCTGGTTTCGTTCTTCGACCCCAGCGCGCTCGCAAGCGAAATCGGCGCACTCCTCGGCGACCCCGCGGCGCGGCAGCGGCTGGGCGCGCAGGCACGGGCCGAGACGATCGCCAGGTTTGACCTGCGCACCCACTGCCTGCCCGGCCAGGTGGCTTGGGTGGAAGGCCTGGTGGACCATGGCAACCATGCAGCGCTACAAAAATAATAGCGCCTCGCGCTTGCCTGGCGCGCTTCACAGCCATTTTTCCCTCTGAAAATGAGTGTGGAAGCCGCACTGGAGCAGCGCGAGGCGGGCCGCCATGCCGAGGCCGCCGCCGGCTTGCGCGCTTGGCTTTCCGCGCATCCCCGGGATGCGCAGGCCCATGCGCACCTCGCGCAAGTGCTTTCGCTGGCGCAACAGCACGATGCGGCACGCGGAGCAATCAACGGCGCGCTGTCGCTGGGCCCCGATGACCCGGTGGTCCTGCGCAACCACGCGCGGCTGCTGCTGCGTGAGCGCAAGCAGGGCGAGGCGGTGCAGGCCGCCACGGCCGCCTGGGAGGCCGCGCCTGAAGACCCTGAAAACCAGGTTGTCCTGGCCTCGGCGCTGGGGCCGCAGGAGTCCGGCCGCGCGCTTGCGCTGCTGGCGGCCGCCCTCGCGCGGCGCCCGGCGTTCGCCGAAGCGCTGGCCACGCGGGCGGTGCTCCACCTGCGTGGCGGCAACGCTGCGATGGCGGTGCAGGACGCCCAGGCCGCCCTCGCGCTCAAGCCGCACCTCACGCAGCTCGTCCCGCTGCTAGTCCATGCCGCAGGCATGTTGGTGGAGGCCGGGCCAGCCCCTGCATCACTGCGCGCGCTGATGGCGGCGCTGCGGCATGCGCCGCAGGACGCCGGCGTGCTGCAGTCGATCGCCAACCACTACGCCCGCGAGCAGCGCTGGGCGCAGGCCGAAGAATGGGTGCGCCGCACGCTGCTCGCGACGCCTGGGGAGGTCCACGTGATGTGCCAGTTGGCTGCGGTGCTGGACCAGCAGAAGCGCCCCGCGCAGGCGCGGGCGGTTCTGGAGGAAGCTCTTGCCGCCCACCCCGGCCATGCCATGGTGCTGCACGAAACCGGTGTGCACCTGGGTCTGCAAAAGCAATGGGCGCAGGCCGGGCAGCGGATCCGGCGCGCGCTGCTGGCCCAGCCGGGCTTTGCGAAGGCCCACGCCAGCCTGGCCGCCTGCCTGAAGGAGCAGGGGCTCTTCGCGCAGGCGGTGGATGAGGCGGAGCGCGCCCTGCACCTGTCGCCCGGCATGGAAGAGGCGCAAATCGTCTTTTGCGAAGCGCTCTACGCCTTCAGCCGCGCGGACCCGTCCGCCGCCAGGGTGATCGCGTTGCGTGCCAGTGAGGCCTTCAGCGGCGACGCGGTGCTACTGCGCGGCATCGCCGGCATCCTGGGGGATCGCGCGGGCGAGGGCGGCGAGGCGGGGTTCACCAAGCTCCTGTTCAATCGTTTCGCGCCCGACTTCGACGCCACCGTGCAGGGCCTGGGCTATGACATGCCCTTGCGCATCGCCACTTTGCTTGGCTTGTCAGCCATGGGGGAGAGCCGCAGCCTCGATGTGCTGGACGCTGGCTGCGGCACCGGCTTGTGTGGCGAATATCTGCGCCCCGTGGCCCGCGTGCTCACGGGTGTGGACCTGTCAGCCCGGATGATTGCCCTGGCGCGCGCGAAAGGCCTGCACGACTTCCTGCATGAACAGGACCTGGCCGCCTTCATGCTGGAGCGCGCGCAGGCGTTCGACCTTGTGGTGGCGGCCGACGTCCTGCCGTATGTCGGCGAGGTGGCGCAGACGTTGCGCGCCGCGGCAAACGCATTGCGCGCCGGCGGCAGACTGGCCTTTTCGGCGGAGCGGATGCAGGACCAGGATGCGCAAGCCACATTCGCGCTCAGGCCCAGTGGGCGCTACCAGCATGCGCGGGATTACCTCGTGCGCTGTTGCGAGGCGGCCGGGCTGGCCGTCATGGGAGTGGAGACCTGCGCGTTCAGGCAGGAGTACGGCAAGCCCGTCTGGGCTTGGGTCGTGCTGGCGGCAAAACCCGGCTGAAGCCGGTCAGGCCGGCTTGCGCGCCAGCGCGGTGAAGCCGTTGACGTTGCGGCCCGTTTCGACGCGGATAACGGCCGGTTCCAGCTGCGCAAGCGACAGCCCCGCCTGCGCAACAACCTCCTGCACATAAGTTGCCGCATGGCAGTAGCGGCCGTGCGGCAGCAGCCGCCAGCCCTGGCCCGGTTGCCCCGGCGGCGCTTCCACCGTAAAAGCCAATGCGCCGCCTGGGCGCAGTGCGCCCGCTGCCGCGGCCATCACGCTTGAGAGGTCGCCGAAGTAATCGAGGACATCGGCCGCGACAACCAGGTCGAACGCCGCCGGCCGCGAGGCGAGGAAAGCCGTGAGTTCGCCGCGATGCAGCTGGTCGTAGATGCCGCGTTCCGCGGCCTTGGCCAGCATCCGCGCGGAAAGATCCACACCCGCCAGCGAGCGGGCCCGGGCGCGCAGCGGGATTCCCGAAAGCCCCGTGCCGCAGCCGGCATCCAGCACGTCCAGGCCGCGCGCGGGCAGCTCACGTTCCAGCAGGTCATCGACAAGCGCCGGGCCCCGGTAGCCGATCCCGCTGAGCGTCGCATCGAAGCGGGCGGCGAAGTCATCGAAAAGGGTCTCCACATAGGCGTCGGATGCGCGCGCGGGCGCGGCCCCGGCATCCTGGGCCAGAGCCGCAAGCGTGTGCTGGGCGATGGCGTTGCCCGGGTGCTGGGCTGCCCACTCCCGGGCCGCTGCGATGGCAGCGTCCTGCTGGCCCGATGCACCCAGCAGGTACAAGGCCGTCCCCAGGTTGATGTGCGGCTCATGAAGGCCGGGTTCGATCTGCATGGCCAGGCGAAATTCCATGATGGCTTCGGGCAACTGGCCCAGCACCCGCAGCGTGGCGCCCAGGTTGTTGTGGGCATGCGCATACGAAGGCCTGATGGCGATGGCCTGTCGGAAGTGGGCCACCGCATCCGCGGCCCGGCCCTGGGACTTTCGGGCCGTTCCCAGGTTGTAGTGCGCCTCGGCGAAATCGGGGCGCAGGCGCAGGGCCTCGCCGTAATGGCCCGCCGCTTCCTCGGGCCGCTGCTGGCCGAGCAATTCATTGCCGTAGTTGCTGTGTGCGCTGGCCAGGTTGGCCACGGCGCCCGGATAGCCGGTCTGCAGTTCCAGGGTCTTGCCGAAATGCGCGATGGCTTGCGCGAAACGGCCAAGCTCCTGCAGCGAGATGCCCAGGTTGTTGTGCGCGTCCGCGAAGCCGGGGCGCAGGCGCAGCGCTTCTCCGTAGGCGAGGGCTGCGTCCGCGTGGCGCGCCGTCCGGCGCAGCGCGTTGCCCATGTTGTAGTGCGTGTCGGGCTGCAACGGATTCAGCGCCAGCGAGTGACGGTAGTTCGCTATGGCCGCGAGGTCTTGCGCACCGCCGGAAGGCGCCTTGCCCGCGCCTCGACCTTTCGCGGGCTTGGCCTTGGCTGCAGCGCGGCGTTCTTTGCGGTTTCGGGGCGCGTCCGGCATGGGCAGGGGACCTGCGGAAACCATCGCCTGGAGCGCAGCGGTGAGGGGATCGGGTGTGTCGGAATCGATCGGCATGGCCGCGATTATCCAGGGGAAGGAGGGCCGCTGCCGCATAATCCCGTGTCCTGGCCACCTCCCCGAGGAAGACACATGCCCGCTCAAGTATTCGGCGCACAGGCGACCGCCGTCCAGCTTTACCAGGCCTTCTATGGCGCGTTCCCCGGCAATCCGGCATACGCCACCTACGTCGCCACGCAGGCATCGTCCAGTCCGCAGGCGCTGGCGCTGGAGATCGGTGCCCAGTTCGCCGCCACGGCCGATTCCGCCCTGGCTACGCAGGTGCTGGCGAACCTCGGCATCACGCCGGCCACTGTCGCGCCCGCCTCGTATTCGGCGCTTCAGGCTGCCCTGGCCCAGGCTTTCGAAGCCTATCCGGGCCAGCGGGGCGTGGTCGTGCTGAATCTGGCGACCATCCTCACCGGCCTGGAATCCGACGCCACCTACGGCGTAGCCGCGCAAGCCTATAACCAGACCATCACGGCCGGCTACCTGTATTCATCGAGTGCCGCCAACTCCACGCCTTCGTCCACGGGCGGCGCGATTACTTTGTCGTTGACTGCCAAAGCAGGGGATATCGTAACGGGCACCTCGGGCAATGACACGGTCAACGCCGCGCTATTCTTCGACGTGGGGGCCGGCTATGTGCAAACGCTGCAGTCGGGCGACTCAATCAATGGCGCTGGCGGAACGGACACATTAAACGCGACCATCAACAACAGTTCCGTGATCATTCCCACGGCCTTGATCAGTGTGGAAATACTGAATGCGACCGTGACGGCCGCTGCCACTTTGGACAACGCCAACGGTAGCGGGCTTTCGACGGTGAGCCTCAATAACAGCACAGCCCAGCTTGACCTGACGAACCTGTCTTCGCTGCTGGGTACGCTGCAACTGAAGGACCAGGCAACCGGCATAGTGGTCACCCACACGGCGGCCGCTATCGCAGGCACCGCCGACACCCTCGCGCTCGCGCTGAGCGGGCTGTCGGCAGGCAACGTCATCGGCGTCAATGGCTACGAAACGGTCAACGTTGCCGGCAATGGCTCGGCGACCAATACCGTAAGCACCCTGAACGACACCTCCCTGAAGACGCTTTCGGTTTCAGGCGCGGCGGGCGTTGTGCTGTCATCGGGGACAGGCATCACCGGCAACACGCTCACGTTGGTCAACGCGTCGGCTTCCACCGGTGGGGTGACGCTGGGTTCCCTCGCCACGGGCTTGGGAGTGGCCGACCAATCCGTCACCGGAGGTTCCGGCAACGACACGTTCTTCTTCGGCGCCAACCTCACCACCGCCGACACGGTGAACGGAGGCCTGGGCACGGACACCATCGCGGTGCAGTCGGTCTCGGCGGCGGGCGTATCGACCACCCTGGCGAACCTGTCCGGGCTGGAGGTGTTGAGCATCATCGACCAGACCTCAAGCGCCATCTATACCCCCGGGGCTTTTGGCGGCGCCACCGCCCTATCCATCGGCGCGGCTGGGGCGGGTGGCAACATTACGGTGAACTACCTGGCGGGCACCTCCGGCCTGACGCTGACCAATGCGGTGGCGCAGACCGGCACCAAAGTGCTGAATATTGCCGGCTTTGCCCTCTCTGACGTGTTGAACATCACATTGGGCAACCCCGCGGCGGTCGGTGCAGCGAATACGGGCGCCATGACCATCAATGGCGCTGAAACCGTCAACATCGCCTCCAACGGCACCTCATCCAACGCGCTCGGCACCTTGACGCTGTCGGTCACGGCGGCCGCCGAGGTGGTGAACATTACGGGTACGGCGGCATTGAGCCTTGGCGCGGTCACGGCCGATGCGATCAACGCCGGCGGAAACACGGGTGGCCTGGTCATGCTTACGGGCACCATCGCCGCGACCGGCATCGTCATCACCGGGTCGGGAGCGGCCGACACACTGTATGGGGGCGCGGCTGGCGACATCATTGACGGCGGTGCCGGCAATGACCGCATCCAGGGCGGAGCGGCGAACGCTGCCAGCCAGGCGGATCTGCTGACCGGTGGCACCGGTGCGGACACGTTCTATTTCGTGGGCACGAACAATGCCAACCTCTCCAAGTTTTCGGCTGGCACGACTGCCGTAACGAAGATCACCGACTTTGTCGCCGGTACCGACAAGATCGGCCTGCTGGATGGCAGTGCGACCGCGATCACTTTTTCCGCGACACAGACAATTGCGTCTGCTGCCGATCTGAACGCGGTGTATTCGGGCATCACGGCGATCGCCAAATCCTCCACCACGCTGTCCGCCGCGATGATCGTGGTGAACGCGGGGGCCGCCGCCGGCCTCTACCTGTACGTCAACGACGCGGCCAACGGCGCAGTCACGGCGGCGGATGACATGCTGGTCGACGTGACTGGGATCTCGGGCTCGCTGGGCGCCGCCGATTTTGTCTTTTCCTGATCTGTTCTGACCGGCCCAATTCCGCCGGGGTCGGGGGCTCTCAGATAACTTCGAAGCCTGAGAAAAATTTCAGCAGTACGGGTTCAGAATTTCATATAGGAGAAGGTACAATATGTTCCTATATGAATTCCTTCCTCCGGATTCCGCTGGACACCTCGGCTGAGCAAACCGCGCGCGTGCTCGCCCTGCAAGCCGCCTTTGCCCAGACGTGCAACGCCCTGGCGCCCATTGTTCAGCAGACCCGGTGCTGGAATCGCGTGACGCTGCATCACTTGGCCTACAAGTCATTGCGTGAGCAGTTCCCCCACATGGGTTCGCAGATGGTGTGCAATGCCATCTACTCCGTTTCCCGGACCAGCCGTCAAGTGTTCCAGCATCCCCAAAGTCCATTCAATCTGGCCCGTTTCGGCGGCAAGGCGCTGCCGCTTCTTCATTTTGCTGATAACTGCCCCGTGTACTTCGACCGCCATACCCTTAGCGTCAAGGACGGCGTGCTGTCCATGTACACGTTGGACGGCCGCATGCGTTTCCAACTGGCGGTGGGGCCGGAGGCCGAAACCGGCTTTCGCGAGAAGAAGCTGAGGGAAATCGTGCTTTCGCGCTCGGCCGAAAACCGGTTCGAACTGGGGTTCTTCTTTTCCGACGTATTGGAAGGAGGGCAGGACAGGCTTGCCGCGAACGACGGGCAGGTGCCCGAATATGTGATGGTCGAGGAGGCCGCTTGAATCCGAACAAACCACCTTCCGAGCTGAGGCTTGCCCTTGCCGAGCTGCGGCCCTATTTCGTCCGGGTGGCGTGGTTCAGCACCATCGCCAGCCTGCTGGTTCTCGCCCCCAGCGTCTACATGCTCGAGGTTTATGACCGGGTGGTAAACAGCCGCAGCCACCTCACGCTGACGATGCTGACTGTCCTGCTCCTCGGCGTATTCGTGGTGATGGAAATCCTCGAATGGGCACGCAGTGAAATCATGCGTGAGGCGGGGTTGACTCTTGACGGCAAGATGAGCCCACGCGTTTTCCGTGCGCTGTTCGAAGCGAATCTCCGGCGTATTCCCGGTGGCTCCACGCAGCCCATGACGGACCTGCGGACACTGCGCGAATTTTTCTACTCCCCAGCCCTGCTCTCTATCCTGGAGGCTCCGGTGGCACTGGTTTTCCTCGCCATCATCTTCGCAATCAGCCCGGTTCTGGGCTGGTCTGCGGTCGTCGGCGCCATAGTCCAGACTTTTGTCGGCTGGTTGAACGAGCGGGCCACCCAGCCGCCGCTGACCATGGCCAACCGGGTGGCCATAGAAGCGCAGCAGTACGCCGACGGCTCGTTGCGCAATGCCCAGGTGATCGAGTCCATGGGCATGCTGCGCAACATACACAAGCGTTGGATGGCCAAGCAGAGGTTGTTCCTCAACCTGCAGGCTGTCGCCTCCAATCGGGCGGGCATTTACCAGTCCATTGGCAAATTCGTGTCAACAACTCTCTCCTCATTGCTGCTCGGGCTAGGTGCCTACCTGCTCTTGCACAACGAACTGAACGGGGGGTCCGGCATGATGATTGTCGGATCCATCCTCGGGGGGCGTGTCCTTCAGCCGCTGGTTCAGGTCGTCGCCCAATGGCGCGGCGTCGTCAATGTGCGGGACGCATGGCTGCGCATCGAGCAACTGCTGATCAACATCCCGCCCACGCCGCCGCGGATGTCATTGCCCCCGCCGCGTGGCAGCCTGCAGGTCGAGGGCCTCCTCGCCGCCGCGCCCGGCAGTCAGGTGCCGATTCTGCGGGGGGTGGGGTTCCATCTCCAGCCAGGCGAAGTGCTGGCTGTTGTCGGGCCTTCAGCTTCCGGCAAAACCACGCTCGCCCGGCTGTTGGTAGGCCTGTGGCCTGCGGCGAGCGGCAAGGTTCGGCTGGACGGCGCCGACGTCCACACTTGGGACAAGGCCGAGCTCGGCCCCCATATTGGCTATCTGCCGCAAGGTGTGGAGCTGTTCGACGGCACGCTGTCGGAAAACATTGCAAGATTCGGCAAGGTCGAACGCGCCAAGGTGGAAGCCGCCGCCCGTTCAGTGGGCCTGCATGAATTCATCATGAATCTGCCCCAGGGCTACGACAGCCCGGCAGGCCGCGAAGGCGCCATGCTCTCCGGTGGGCAACGCCAGCGCGTTGGGCTTGCCCGCGCGATCTATGGTGACCCCGTCTTTGTCGTTCTGGACGAGCCCAACTCCAGCCTCGACGACGCCGGTGACGCCGCGCTGGCCGATGCCATCAGTGAACTGAAGGCGCGCGGAACGACTTTTGTGGTGATGACGCATCGCACCAGCGTGCTCAGCGTGGCCGACAAGATGCTGGTCCTGCGTGACGGCCAGGTGCAAGCATTTGGCCTGCGAGATGACGTTCTCGCGGCCCTGAGCAAGGCTGCGGCACAAGCGCAGCAACCGGCGTCCCGCGCGGGTGCGCTGGTTCCCGCCTGACATAACCCAACAACGAAAATGAAGACCCCCGATTTTTTCAAGCGCAGCGAACTTACGGCATCGATGTGGATGTTCCGCCGCGAGTTCCTGATGGTCGCGGTGTTCAGCATGGTGGCCAATGTGCTGCTGCTGTCACCGACGCTCTATATGCTGCAGGTGTACGACCGCGTGCTGACCAGCCAGAGCGAAGTCACGCTGCTGGCGGTGTCGCTGATCACCTTGTTCCTCTTCGGGGTGATGGCGTTCTCCGAGGCGATGCGCTCACGCGTGCTGGTCGACGCAGGCGTGAGGCTCGACGAAAGGCTTGGCACCCGGGTGTTCAACGCAAGTTTCGAGTCGTACCTGAGCCAATCCAGCGCCAGCCCGTCGCGGGCTTTCAGCGACTTGATCGAGATCCGGCAGTTCCTGACCGGGCAGGGCATCTTCGCGCTGTTTGATGCGCCCTGGGCACCGGTCTATATCTTCGTCACGTTCCTGATGCATCCGTTTCTTGGCCTGCTGTCGCTGGTATTTGCCCTTTTCCAGGGCGCGCTGGCGTGGTTCGGCCACCGGTACACGGTGGCGCCGTCCGAGGCTGCCAGCAAGGCCGCCGGGGAGGCAAACGCCTACTTGCAAAGCAAATTGCGCAATGCCGAGGTGCTGGAATCCATGGGGATGATCCCCAATCTGGAGCACCGCTGGCGAGAAGAGCATCGCAACTATCTCGCGAAACATGCAAGGGCGCAGGCCATGACGCATCGCGTCATGGCCTGGAGCAAGTTCCTGCGGTATACCCAGCAATCGCTGGCTCTGGGCGCCGGCGCCCTGCTGGTCATTGACGGACAACTGTCCCCCGGCGCCATGATTGCCTCTAATGTGCTGATGTCGCGTGCGCTGACGCCGATCGACATGGTGGTGTCTTCATGGCGTGGCTTTATCAGTGCGCGCAGTGCTTTCCGCCGGCTCGAATTGCTCTTGGGCGAATATCCCGAACAGGATCCGGCGTTGTCTCGAGTCGCCCCCCGCGGCGCCCTGGAACTGAACAAGGTGGTGGCCATGGCGCC
Organism: Burkholderiales bacterium; assembly: GCA_016191525.1. GTDB lineage: Bacteria > Pseudomonadota > Gammaproteobacteria > Burkholderiales > Burkholderiaceae_C > Ramlibacter. The sequence goes on from JACPOK010000019.1 coordinate 326,159, forward strand.
TGGCCGCGTCGAGCCCATTCTGAAAGCCGTGGACCTCTGCATCGCCGCTGGCACGGTCGTGGCCGTTCTGGGCCCGTCGGGGTCGGGCAAATCGACCTTGGCACGAGTCATGGTTGGTATCTGGCCGGGCGTGATGGGTGAGGTGCTGCTGGACGGCATTCCGCTGTCGAGCTGGAACCGCATCGAGCTGGGGCCGCATCTCGGCTACCTTCCCCAGGACATCGAACTGTTTGAAGGCTCCATCGCCGACAACATTGCACGTTTCGGCGAGCTTGAGCCGGAAAAGGTGATCGAAGCCGCACGCTGTGCCGGCCTGCACGACATGATCCTGCGCTTTCCGAAGGGCTACGACACGCCGATCGGGGAAGCAGGTGGCCTGCTTTCCGGCGGGCAACGCCAGCGGATCGGGCTGGCGCGGGCCGTGTACGGCAACCCTGCGCTGGTGGTGCTTGATGAGCCCAACGCCAACCTCGACGACGCCGGCGAAGCCGCGCTGGTCAGGACGGTGCAGGAGCTCAAGGCGCAGGGCCGCACCGTGGTGCTGATCACGCACCGCCCTTCTGCGGTGGCCGCGGCTGACCGAGTCGTGCTGCTGCGCGACGGTCGCATTGAAGCGCAGGGTGCACGTGATGAAGTACTCGCGCTGCTCAAGAGTGGAGGAGCTAAACCTCCGCCAACCGGGCCCTCCCTGAGCGGAGTGCCGGCCTGAATCTGGCGGAACGAATTCTCAAAAATATGGATTGCTGATTGAATCATGGCTCTTTCTGACCAAACCAAAAAACTGACCGACGCGCTCAAAGGCGTCAAGACCGACCCGCAAGACGCAATTAACGGAGTGCAAGACGCAGTGAGCGATCCGGCCCGGCCGGGGCGCATCGGGCTGTGGGCGCTCGCGATTGGCTTCGGCGGGTTTCTGCTGTGGGCAGCCTTCGCGCCGTTGGACGAAGGCGTTCCCAGTTCCGGCGTGGTGGCGCTGGACACCAAGCGCAAGCCTGTCCAGCACCAGAGCGGAGGCATCGTCAAGGATGTACTGGTGGGCGAAGGCTCGCGCGTCAAGGAAGGGCAGGTGTTGATTCGGCTCGACCCGGCCGTTGCCCAAGCCAACTATGAGGCGACGCGCCAACGCTATCTTGGACTGCGCGCGACCCAGTCGCGGCTGACCGCGGAGCAAGCCGGTGCTACTGCCATAAGCTTTCACCCAGACCTGCAAAGTGCTGCTCAGGACCCCATGATCCGGCAGCAGATGCTGACGCAGGATCAGCTGTTCCAGTCCCGCAGAAGTTCGCTACGCGCCGATCTGCAAGGCATTGAGGAAGGCGTCAAGGGGCAGGAAGCGCTCGTCGAAGCCTACAAGAGCATGGGAGGTAACCGGCGCAATCAACTGGCGCTGGTTACGGAGGAGCTTAACAACACCCGAAGTTTGGTCAAGGACGGATATGCGCCACGCAACCGGCAGCTCGAACTTGAGCGCATGGTGGCGGAGCTCAACTCCTCCAATGCCGAACTGCTGGGCAACGTGACGCGAGCCCAACGGGCCATCGGCGAGCTTCGTCAACGCGCGATTCAGCGCCAGCAGGACTACCGTAAGGAAATAGAAGGACAGCTGGCCGAAGTCGCACGTGATGTCCAGTCGGAAGAGGGCAAGTACCTTGCGCTCAAGGCTGATCTTGAGCGGATTGAAATCAAGTCTCCGGCTGCCGGTCAGGTCGTCGGCCTCGCATTCCAGGCTGCCGGTGGGGTCATCCAGCCTGGCCAGAAGCTGATGGACATCATTCCTGAAAATGAGCCCTTGGTGCTTGAGACACGGGTGCCTCCGCACATGATCGACCGGGTCCATGCCGGTCTGCCGGTGGATGTCCGGTTTACCGCGTTTGCCCACTCTCCACAGCTGGTCGTGCACGGCAAGGTCTCTTCTGTCTCTGGCGACCTGCTTAGCGACCCGCAAACGGGTGCGCCGTATTTCCTGGCCCGCGCGGTTGTGACACCCGATGGGCTCAAGCAGCTGGGCGGACGCCAGCTCCAGCCCGGCATGCCGGTCGAGGTGGTCTTTACCACGGGGCAGCGGACCATGCTGACCTACCTGCTCAACCCGCTGACCAAACGCGTGGCGGCGGCCATGAAAGAGGAATGACGATGAACCGGATTGCCTTTGCAGTGGCGCTCGCGTGCACGGCCGCGACCGCTGGCGCGATAGACCTGTCCCAAGCTTATCGCGCGGCGCTTGAGCAGGATTCCAGCATTCGCGCATCGCGCGCCGCAGCCGATGCCCGACGGGAGCGGCTACCCCAGGCGCGCTCGCAGTTGCTGCCTAACCTGTCGCTGAGCGCATCGAGAAACAAGAACACGCTGGACAGCACCACGCCGTCGCCTTTCACCGGCCAGGATGTGACCAGCCATGAGCGCTATGACAGCAGCAACCAGACGCTGACGCTGCGCCAGCCCATCTTCCGTATGTACCAATTTGCCGACTACCAGCAGGCCAAAGCCGTGGTGGCGGACGCGAATGCCACATTGGAGAAAGACACGCAAAACCTGGTCGTCCGGGTGGGCGGCGCTTATTTCGAGGCGCTGGCCGCTGAAGACCAGTTGTTGCTGATTCAAGCGCAAAAAGCCGCCTACACCTCGCAGCTGGACGCCTCCAGGAAGCGTCTTGCGGGCGGGGCTGGCACTCGCACCGATATTGACGAAGCGCAGGCACGGCTGGATATGACAGCGGCTCAAGAGCTTGAGGCACGGCAGGCAGTGGACCTGGCCCGGCGCCAGCTCCAGTCAATCATCGACCAGCCGGTCGACCGGCTCGCGAAACTGGACGAGAAGAAGCTGAAACTGCTGCGCCCCGATCCTGAACGGGTCGAGGAATGGACTCAACGAGCGGAACTGAACAGCCCAGAGCTGGAGTCACTGAAAGCACAACGCGAAGCAGCGAAATTCGAGGTTGAAAAGGCCCAGGCCGGCCATTACCCTACGCTGGACGCCATAGCGCAGTATTCACGCAGCGACAGTGACAACATTCAGCGCATCAACTCGCGCTATACGACCAAAGCCATTGGCTTGCAGCTCAATGTGCCGATCTTCGCGGGTGGTTACGTGAATTCACAGGTGCGCCAGGCACTCGCTGACCTCGAGCGTTCCGAACAGGCGCTGGAAGCGACACGTCGGGACCTCGGGGTGCGCGTGCATCGCGAGTTCCGCGGCGTTACCGAAGGGGTTCTGAAGGTCCAGGCGCTGGAACAGGCTGTGCGTTCAGCCGAGCAGCTAGTGATTTCCAACCGCCGTTCCTTTGAAGCGGGCAGCCGCACACTGGTGGATATCCTGAACGCGGAACAGCAGAGGGCTTCCGCCCTGCGCGACCTGGCGCAGGCCCGTTATGTGTACCTGATCTCCCGGGTGCGGCTGCAGGCCCTGGCCGGGGGCGACAAGGCTGGTGTGCTTGATGAAATCAACGGATGGCTAAACCCTTAAGCGTCTATGGAAAACTCAATTCGTCCTGTCACGCCGGAACGGCATTCCAACAGCCAGTGGCGTGGCCATGAATCGTTCGCGTGGGCCAGCACCCAGGCGCTGGCACCACTAGTCGGCTCTGAGTTGGCGCGAGCTTCCGCCTGCCTTCCCGTGGGGTTTGTGCAAGGGGGAGGAGGATTTCATCCTGCCGCGGTTCTCGGCCTCGAGCCCGGAGTCAACCTGCTCGTGAGCGCTCAAGGCCATTGGATTGGTTCGTACGTGCCTGCGGCCCTTCGAAGTCGCCCTTTCATGCTCGTGGCCACCGAGGACGGGAGGAAAGTCCTGTGCGTTGACGAATTGGCTGGTGATGTGCGCTCTGCAGGTGAGCCCTTGGGCGGTGGTGAGATTTTTTTTGACGCGGAAGGCAGGTTGGCCGCAAGCGTCCAAAAAGCGCTGGAATTTCTTTCCCTCATCGAAGAAAGCCGCGCCGTAACCCAGCAGGCCTGCACTGCGTTAGAAAAGCACGGACTCATCGTTCCCTGGACCATCACGCTGCAAACGGAGACCGGGATTCGTAAGGCCGAGGGCCTTTTCCGCGTGGATGAGGTGACCATGAACGCGCTGCCGGCCGAGGCCTTCCTCGAAATTCGTCAAGCGGGCGCATTACCCATTGCTTATGCGCAACTTTTGTCGATGCAGCACCTCCAATACCTCGCTGACCTGGCCCGTTCCCGTGCAGAGGCCCTGCAGCGGCCGGTGATGCCGGTCACGCCTTCCGGCGATCTGGACCTCTCTTTCCTGGAGCGCGGTGATACGCTGCGGTTCTCCTGATTTATTTTTCCTGGCAGTACCATGGCGACCCCGACGACCGGCCTGACCGGCATCCCCAGCGCTCTTAGCGGCGACCCGCGCATCAATGCCCTGCTGGTCGGGGTGAAGTGGGAGTCCCCGGTGCTGAGCTACAGCTTCCTGGGCACGTCCAGCGCGTTTTCCACCAGCGTTTCCACGGGGTACGGGCCTTCCACCGACACCAGCAGCGAGCCCTGGAATTCCCGTTACTCATTTTTCGGCAGCGTGGCGCAAGCCGCGGCAAGCAGCGCCATGGCCAAGTGGGCCGCGGTAGCCAATCTCTCCTTCACGCCCACAACCGAATCGGCAACGAATAACGGCGACATCCGCTTCGGCTTTACCGACGTCGGCAATGCGCAGGCGCACGCCTATTCGCCCAGTGTCGCGGCGGGGGGTGACGTCTGGTTCAGCTACACCGAGCGCAGCAAGTCGTTTGCCGAGGGCAGCTACGACTACATGACGCTGATTCACGAGATCGGCCACGCGCTGGGGCTTAAGCACCCTTTTGACGTCGAGACCGGCAACACGGCGGTGCTGCCCGCCTCGCTGGACTCGCAGTCGTACACCGTGATGAGTTATTCCGCCCAGGGCGGCGACTCCGCCACTGACTTCACCTACCGCCCGACCACGCCGATGGTCCTGGACATCCAGGCAATCCAGTACCTCTACGGCGCCAACACCGGCTACAGCGCGGGCAACACCACGTACACCTTCGTGCAGGGCGGCGATTACAACCAGACGATCTGGGACGGGGGCGGAGTCGACACCATCAGCTTCACCGGTTCCGACGCGGCCATCATCGACCTGCGGCCTGGGGGCGGCTCACGGGTGGGCAACACGCTGTACGTGGTGAATGCGCAAGGCGCGCGCCTCAATTCCGTCAGCGACGTCTGGGTGGCGGTGGGCGCGGTGATCGAGCGGGCCGCCGGCGGCCTGGGGCCCGACCAGCTGATAGGAAGCGACGGTGCCAACCTCCTGGATGGGGGCTCGGGCAACGACACCATGGCAGGCGGCGCCGGTAACGACCGTATCGAAGGCAGCGCCGGCACCGACGTCGCCATGTACTCGGGCGCCAGCGGCGACTACACCGTCACCTTCAATGCGGCGACGGGGCGCTACGCGATCGGCGACCGCACGATGGGACGCGATGGAACAGACGTCGTTTCATCGGTCGAGTCCTTCCAGTTCAGCGACGGCGTGAAGACGGCGGCGGCGCTCACGGTGTCGCCCGTCGTACAGGGCGATGCGCGCACCATCATCGGCGTCAGCGAAGGCTTTTTCGGCTTCGGCCCGGGCGCCAGCCAGTACGCGCAGTCAAAGTCCTTTGTCGCCAGCTCCGGCGCTTCGGCGTTTGCACTGGCGGTGGGCAACAGTTTCGCTGCCGCCGACAGCACCTTGCTGGCAGGGCAGGTGCTCGCCAATTTCGGCATCAGCGCCGCCACCTTGGGCGGTTCGATCCCCGACCAGAGCTATGCCGCGCTGGCGGATGCCGTTTCCATCATCTTCACCGCGTTCGCCACCTCGCGCGGCCAGGTGGTCCTCAACATCGTCAACCTGCTCGCCGGGCTGGAGACCGACGTTGTCTACGGCCAGGTGGCGGCGGCACTTGCCAACAAGGTCACCGCCGACGCCAGCGTGCTGGTCGGTGTGACCCTGGTGGGCGTGCCCGAGCCGTCGCAGGCCAGCGCGTGAAGCAGGCCCGCAGGTGACCGGCGCGCCGCAAGTCACCGTATCGATCGTCAGCCACGGACAGCGAGGGCTGCTGGTGCGCCTGCTTTCCCAGCTGCGGCAGTGGCACGATGGCGCCGTCGTCCACGTGGTGGTCACGCACAACCTGCCCGATCCGCAGCCGCCGCTGGGCGGCGACGGCTGGCCATTCCGCCTCACCGAAATTCGCAATCCGGAGCCGCTGGGCTTTGGCGCCAATCACAACCAGGCATTCCGCCAATGCGGCACGCCCTGGTTTTGCGTGCTCAATCCCGATGTCGAGCTGGATGGCCCCGGCGTCTGGACCGCCTTGCTGCATGGCGCTGATGGCTCGGTTCGGGCCTGTATTTATCCGCCGCTGGCCAATGCCGACGGCACGCTCCAGGACAACGAACGTGCAGCCGTCACGCCCCTGAGCCTGTGGCGGCGCCACATCCAGCGGTTGCCCGAACAGCGGCTGGACTGGGCCAGCGCCGCCTTCTGGCTGCTGCCGGCCCAGACCTACGGCGAACTGGGAGGTTTCGACGAGCGGTATTTCATGTATTGCGAAGACACCGATTTCTGCCTGCGCCTGCAACTCGCGGGGGGCCGGCTGGTGCGCGCCGGAAGGCCCGTGGTGCACCACGCCGGCCGCAGCAGCCGCAGCAGCCCCAGGCACCTGGCGTGGCACCTGCGCAGCCTGTTGCGGTTGTGGACCAGTCCGGTCCTGCGTCGTTACCTCGCGACGCGGCGAGCCCAGTAGAGGCTTCTGCCCCAATTTGGGGATGACAACTGCAGAGCAAGCCCACGACAATAGGAGGCTATGCTCTTTTTGCTCATCCTGTGTTGCGCCAGCGCGTTCCTGGCCACGGCCCTGCTGATCCGGTACGGCCGGCGCCATGCAACCCGGTACAGCTCCAGCGTCCCCCAGCGCTTCCATGCGGGCGACGTGCCCCGGCTGGGTGGGGCCGGCATGCTGCTGGCATGCAGCATCGGCTGGATCTGGATGGCCCTTTCCGAAAAACTCAACGTCCCCAACCAGATCCGGTTTGACGCGTGGACGGCGCTGTCGCTCTGGGGCGTCGCCATGGTGGGGGTCACCGGCGGGGTCTATGAAGACGTCACCCAGCGGCTGAGTGCGCGTTACCGGCTGGTGTTCACCATACTTGCGGCAGCTCTCGCGGTGTGGCTGCTCAACCTCTCCGTGCCCCGGCTGGGGCTGCCCTGGGTCGATTCCTGGTGGGCGATGAGCCCCTGGCCCGCGGTGATCGTGGCGATGGTGGCGATCAGCGGGCTGCCGCACGCCTTCAACCTGATTGACGGCTACAACGGCCTGGCCGGCATCGTGGCGCTGATCTGCTGTTTCGCGCTGGCCTATGTGGCGCTGCAGGTGGGCGACCGGCAGCTTGCCGCAGTGGTGATCGTCCTGGCGGGTTCCACGGCGGGCTTCCTGGTCTGGAATTACCCGCGCGGCCTCATTTTCGCGGGCGATGGTGGGGCCTACCTCTGGGGCATCGTCATCGCGGTGGCCAGCGTGCTGCTGGTCATGCGCCATCCCCAGGTTTCGCCCTGGTTTCCCGCGCTGCTGCTGATCTACCCCGTGTGGGAGACCTTCTTCTCCATTTACCGCAAGGCGTCGCGAGGCCAGTCGCCCGGAGTCGCGGACGCCCTGCATTTCCACCAGCTCATCTACCGGCGCATCGTGCGCGAGGTGTTCCACGACGACGACGCGCGCCGCATGCTGATGCGCAACAACCGCACTTCGCCCTACCTGTGGGGCTTCGCGATCCTCACGGTGCTGCCCGCCGTGCTGTTCTGGAACAACACGCCCATGCTGATGGCCTTCACGGCGCTGTTTGTCGTTTCCTACGTCTATTCGTATATCAGCATCATCCGCTTCAAGGTGCCACGCTGGCTGCGCCGCTGACGGTTCTTGCGGCACAATTTGCCCATGACTGACCTCTCCAGCATCACGCCGCGCGACAAGGCCGAAATCCTCGCCCAGGCGCTGCCCTACATCCGCAAGTTCCATGGCAAGACCATGGTCATCAAGTACGGCGGCAACGCCATGACCGACCCCGAACTCCAGGCCGACTTCGCCGAAGACGTGGTGCTGCTCAAGCTGGTGGGCATGAATCCGGTGGTGGTGCACGGCGGCGGCCCGCAGATCGAGCAGGCCCTGAACCGCCTGGGCAAGAAGGGCGAGTTCATCCAGGGCATGCGCGTCACCGACGCCGAGACCATGGAAGTGGTGGAGTGGGTGCTGGCCGGCGAGGTTCAGCAGGACATCGTGGGGCTGATCAACCAGGCCGGCGGCAAGGCAGTGGGCCTCACGGGCCGCGACGGCGGCATGATCCGCGCGCAGAAACTCAAGCTGGTGGACAGCACCGATCCCACCAAGCAGCACGACGTCGGCCAGGTGGGCGACATCGTCGCCATCGACCCCGGCGTGGTGAAGGCGCTGCAGGACGATGCCTTCATTCCTGTCATCAGCCCCATTGGCTTCGGTGAGGACAACGAGAGCTACAACATCAACGCCGACGTGGTCGCGGGCAAGCTGGCCACCGTGCTCAAGGCTGAAAAACTGCTGCTGCTCACCAACACCCCGGGCGTGCTGGACAAGAATGGCAAGCTGCTCACCGACCTGACAGCCCGCGAAATCGATGAGCTCTTTGCGGACGGCACGCTGTCGGGCGGCATGCTGCCCAAGATCAGCGGCGCGCTGGATGCGGCCAAGAGTGGGGTGAATTCGGTGCACATCATCGACGGGCGCGTGCCGCACGCGCTGCTGCTCGAAATCCTGACCGAGCAGGCCTACGGCACCATGATCCGCTCGCACTGAGCGGTTAGGGAGCCGGCGCTGCCAGGCGCTCCGCCAGCGGATGGGCGTACTTGCGCAGCTGCTGCATGACCAGGCGCATCCGGGCGGCAAGGTCCGGCACCGTGTCGGCCGCACTGGTCGGATGGCCCAACGCGGCGGCATTCCCGCTCTGAAATCCCGCAGCCACCGCGATGCGTGGCGGCGCCTGCGGCTCGCTGGGCCCGCCCCAGTGCAGCAGCGCCTGGTTCCAGCCGAGCACGCTGCCCGTGGCGGCCGGCAGCGCCCGGGCTGAGGGCGCAGGCACCGGCGGCGGCTGGTCGTCCGACTTGCCGTAAAGGCGGTCCGCGCCCGCCGGCAGCACATGGATGCAGCTGTTGGCCAGGGTCGCGTCCGTCAGCGGAATCCACAGCGTCACGGCCTTGGGCGAACCGTCGGGGAACAGGGCCTGCACGCCGCGGTCGCGGTGGGGCGGCCAGCCGGTCTGGCCCTGGCCGGGGTCGATGTGCCATGCCCACAGGTCCGGCAGGCGCAGGTACCCTGGTCCCAGCAGGCATTGCAGCAGCGCATCCATCCGCAGGAACAGCGACCAGAACTCGTCATAGGCGAAGCAAAAAGGCGGCGGCACGCCCCGCCTCTCAAGCTCCGCGACGAGCGCGGCCATGCGCTCCAGCGGCAGGGCGAACGCCTGGGGCGGCAGGCTGAAATGGCCTTCGGCGCGCACCAGCATGTCGACCTCGCGCGCCGTCCCGGGAGCGAGGACCAGCGGCTGCTGCCCGTGCAGGAAATCCGCATCCTCCACATGCAGCTGCGGGCACAGCTCGCGCCAGAACCCGGGCTCTTCGGCATGGGCAAGGATGGCTTCGGGCGAATCGGTGGGCGTCATGGCAGCGTTTGTAGCAACGAAGGGGCGCCGCTGTAAAGGGCGGCCGGGACAGGCCCGCCAAGGCAAAATAGTCAGACTTCCGCAAGGCCCATGCGGCTAGGCTTGCGCCCGGAGACAAAACAAAAGAGGTACAGCATGCGCTTGCTGCTGGTTGAAGACGATGTGATGGTGACCAGCGGCATCAAGCTGGGGCTGACCGACGCGGGCTACGCCGTGGACTGGGTGGGCAGCGGTGAGCGCGCCGAGGAAGTGCTGCGCTCCGAGGTGTTCGACGCGGCCATCATCGACATCGGCCTGCCGAACATGGACGGGCTCGAGCTTACGCGGCGCTTGCGGCGGGCGGACAACGCCAGCCACGCCATGCCGGTGCTGATCCTCACGGCGCGTGACGCGCTGCAGGACCGGGTGCAGGGCCTGGACCTGGGCGCGGACGACTACATGATCAAGCCCTTCGAGTTGCCTGAATTGCTGGCGCGGCTGCGTGCGCTGCTGCGCCGCTCGCAGGCCGCCACCACGGCGGTGCTCAGCTTCGGGCCCATCGAGCTGGACACGGCCAACCGGCGGGCCGTCGCCAACCGCAATGGACAGGCTCATCCCATCGAGCTGGGCCCGCGCGAGTGGACGGTGATGGAATACCTGCTGATCAACGCACCCAAGCCCGCCAGCAAGGACAAGCTGCTGCAGGCGCTGACCGGCTGGGACAAGGAGATCACGCCCAACGCCGTGGAGGTCTACATCTCCCGCCTGCGGGGCAAGCTGGAGCCGCACGGCGTGGCGCTGCGTTCGATCCGCGGTTTCGGCTACCGGCTGGAACTGCAGGAAACGCCCGGCGCCTGAGATGGCCTTCAGCGCCAGGGGCATCACGTCGGGGCTGCGCACCCGGCTGCTTTTCATGCTGATCGCGCCGCTGATCCTGCTGGCGCTGCTTAATGCGTGGTTCGACTACCGCTCGGCGGACAACGTGGCCATCCAGCAGGACCAGCGGCTGGCCGCCCTGGTGCCGCTGCTGGCCGACTCGGTGATCGGCGAAGGCGTGCGCCGCACCGACCCGCCAGTGCTGCTGCTGGCCCCGGCAGTGGAGGAATTCCTGAAAGAGCGGCCGGGTTACGCCGCCTTCGCCCTGGTCGATGCCGATGGCAAGGTCCTAAGTGGCGAACGCTGGCTGGACGGCGTGCCTCCGACGCAGGAGCCGCAGTTCCACAGCGAGGAAAATTCCGGCGTCACCTGGCGCATCGTGAGCCAGCGCCAGCAGACGGTGCTGGGCGAGGTGGTGGTCACCGTGGCCGATGGGTCCGACCCCCGCCAGCAATGGGCACGTTCCATCCTGCTCAAAGTGCTGCTGCCCAACCTGGTGCTGGTGGCCGCCGCTGCGTTCTCGGTGAGCTGGGCCGTGGAGCGCGCGCTCAAGCCCCTGCTTGACCTGAAGGAGGCGGTGGAGGGGCGGTCGCCCCGCGACCTGGACGCCATCGACGCACAAGCTTCGCCCGAGGAGGTGCGGCCGCTGGTGCAGTCGCTCAACCGGCTGTTCAGCCTGGTCAATGCGCAGGCCGAGAGCCAGCGCCGCTTCGTCGCGGACGCGGCCCACCAGCTGCGCACGCCGCTGGCCGGCCTGCAGGCCCAGGTCGAGGCCTGGGCCCAGGCCGCCAATGCATCGCCTTCGGACGGCACCATCCGCCTGCCGACGGAGCAGGTCAACAAGCTGCGCAGCGCCACCCGCCGCACCTCGCAGCTGGCCAACCAGCTGCTGGCACTTTCGCGCGCCGACGCCACCATGCAGGCCCAGCCGATGCAGCTGGTGGAGCTGAAAGCACTTTGCGAAGACCTGCTGGAGACTCACCTGGACGCGGCGACCGCCAAGCAGATCGATCTCGGGCTGGACACACTGCCCGCCACCGTGCTGGGGCACGAGTGGCTGCTGCGTGAGTTGCTGGGCAACCTGGTGGACAACGCCGTCAAGTACACGCCGCAGGGCGGCACTGTCACCATCCACTGCGGTCGGCGCGGCGGCAACGCCTTCCTTGAAGTGGAGGACGACGGGCCCGGCGTGCCGCCAGCGGTGCTGCCGCACATCCTGGAGCGCTTCTACCGCGTGCAGGGCACGCAGGGCGAAGGAAACGGCCTGGGCCTGGCGATCGCGCAGGAGATTGCGCGCGTCCATCACAGCCAGCTGCAACTGCAGCCCGGCGCGCACGGCCGGGGCCTGAAGATCACGCTGGTCTTGCCGGGGTAAGCGCGCACTCGGGCGGCGGCCCGCGCACTCTGGGCCCCCGGGAAAGCCCTTTGCCCGGCTGTGCGAGAATCATTTCAATACATTTTCTTCAAGCCATGTCCGACGCCGAGCTCAGCACCCCTGAATCCCAACCCGCCGCGGAAGCTGCGGTGCCGGCCCGCAAGCGCCCCAAGCCCGGCGAGCGGCGTGTGCAGATCCTGCAGGCGCTGGCCACCATGCTCGAGCAGCCCGGCGCGGAACGCATCACCACCGCCGCGCTTGCCGCCCGGCTGGAAGTCAGCGAAGCGGCGCTGTACCGCCACTTCGCCAGCAAGGCCCAGATGTTCGAGGGGCTGATCGAATTCATTGAGCAAAGTGTCTTCACCCTGGTCAACCAGATCACCGAGCGCGAGGCCGTGGGCTCGGTGCAGGCTGCCAAGGTGGTGGCCATGCTGCTGCAATTCGCTGAAAAGAACCCCGGCATGACCCGCGTGATGGTGGGCGATGCGCTGGTGTTCGAGAACGAGCGCCTGCAGCAGCGCATGAACCAGTTCTTCGACAAGATCGAGTCGACGCTGAAGCAAAGCCTGCGCAGCGCGGCGGAAGGCGATGCCTCGGCCACGCCCAGCGTGGATGCCCAGGTGCGCGCTTCGATGCTCACCGCCTTCGCGGTGGGGCGGCTGCAGCGATTCGCCCGTTCGGGCTTCAAGCGCGCGCCATCGGAACATCTCGAAGCCAGCCTCGGCCACATGATCTGAATGTTGAAGACCGAGCTGGCGGGGCAGGAAGTCGCCCTGCATGCCAGCGGCGCCATCCTGCTGCCCGCGCTGCAAACCCTGCTGGTCGCCGATGCCCACTTCGGCAAGGCCGTGAGCTTTCGCAAACTGGGTGTGCCCGTGCCGCGCGGCACCACCACTGAAACGCTGGAACAACTCTCCGCGCTGGTGGCCGAAACCGGCGCCCGCTCCATCGTTTTCCTGGGCGACTTCCTGCATTCGGCCCGCTCGCACGCGGCCGGCACACTGGGCGCGCTCGCGCGTTGGCGCGGCGAGCATGCGGGGCTGGACCTGACCCTGGTGCGCGGCAACCACGACGAACGCGCGGGCGACCCGCCCGCAAGCCTGGGCATCCAGGTCGTGGACGAGCCGTTGGCCTGCGGGCCGTTCGCGCTGTGCCACCACCCCCGGCCGGTCGCGGGCGCCTATGTGCTGGCGGGCCACTGGCACCCGTGCATCAGCGTGAAGGGCCGCGCTTTCGAGCGGCTGCGCCTGCCGTGCTTCTGGTTCGGTGACGACAGCGGTGCGTTGCCTCAGCACGCCGTGGGCGTGCTACCGGCTTTCGGCGCATTTACCGGCATGCACCGGATCGAGCCGCGCGCGGGCGATCGAATTTACCCAGTGGCGGGCGATGTGGTGCGCGAAATTCCGGCGCTGCCGGTGGCCTAGGCCACAGCGGCGCCAACCTTCGCGCCCGCAGCCACGACTTCAGCCCAGGTGGTTTCGTCGATGACGATGCCGTCGCGCTCGCGCCGGATGCGGGCCTCGCGTTCCGGCTCACCGGCGATTCGAACACGCTCGTGCCCGGCACCGGGGGGGCTTTGCTTGAGCCAGTCGATGAAGGCCAGCGACTCCTGCTCAAAACTGGTTTGCGTGCCCAGCTTGCGCGGATCCACCAACACGGTGAACATGCCATTGATCACAGCGCGGGCACTGTCCGCGGGCCGGTGCCAGGTGCCGCTGCCGGTGAGCGCGCCACCCAGCAGCTCGCAGGCCACCGCCATGCCGTAGCCCTTGTGCTCGCCAAACGCCATCAGCGCGCCGTACAGGCCATCGGCCTGCGGCACGACGACGACGCCGGGGTCATTGGTCGGGCGCCCCTGTGCGTCGATGAGGTAGCCGTCATCGACGCGGCGGCCCTCGTTGTGGGCCACCCGCATCTTGCCCTGTGCCACGCGGCTGGTGGCGAAATCGAGCACGAAAGGCTCGCGGTCTTTCAGCGGGATCCCGATGCAGCAGGGATTGGTGCCGTAGCGCCCATCGCCACCGCCGAACGGTGCCACGACGGGCCGCGACTGCACGTTCACGAAATGAATGGAGACCAGGCCCTGCGCCACCGCCATCTCGGCGAAGTGGCCGATGCGGCCCAGGTGGTGCGCATTGGCCAGCGCCAGGATGCAGCTGCCCATTTCCAACGCGCGCGCCATGCCCAGTTGCATGGCCTGTTCGCCCACGATCTGGCCGTAGCCGCGCTGGCCGTCCAGCGTGAGCATGCTGCCGATGTCGGCGCGCACCCTGGCGCGCGCATTGGGCTTGAGGCCGCCTTCGAGCACCGCATCCACATAGCGCGGCACCATGCCCACGCCATGCGAGTCATGGCCGCTCAGGTTGGCCAGGACCAGGTTGGCGGCCACTGCGTCCGCCTCGGCCCGCGCACTGCCGGCTGCTACCAAAATCGTAGCTACCGCCGCACGCAGGGCGCCCGCTTCCAGTGTTTTATTCATCAGTTCACACCCTGCGGCTACATCACCGCACCAACCTGCCAGGGCACGAACTCGTTCTGCCCGTAGCCGTGCTTCTCGCTTTTGGACAACTCGCCGGAAGCCGTGGCCAGCACCAGCTCGAAGATGCGCTGGCCCATCTCCTGCACGGAGGCCTGGCCGTCGATGATTTCGCCGCAGTTGATGTCCATGTCTTCCTCCTGCTTCTTCCACAGCGCACTGTTGGTGGCTAGCTTGAGTGAAGGCGAAGGCGCGCAGCCGTACGCGGAGCCGCGGCCGGTGGTGAAGCAGATCATGTTGGCGCCGCCCGCGACCTGGCCGGTGGCGCTGACCGGGTCGTAGCCCGGCGTGTCCATGTAGACAAAGCCGTGTTCCGTCACCGGCTCGGCGTATTCGTAGACCGCCTCCAGGTTGCTGGTGCCGCCCTTGGCCACCGCGCCCAGCGATTTCTCCAGGATGGTGGTGAGGCCGCCGGCCTTGTTGCCCGGGGAGGGGTTGTTGTTCATCTCGCCCTCGTTCACCTCGGTGTAGTGCTCCCACCACTTGATGCGCGAGATCAGCTTTTCGCCGACTTCACGCTTCACGGCGCGGCGCGTCAGCAGGTGCTCGGCCCCGTAGATCTCCGGCGTCTCCGACAGGATGGCCGTGCCGCCATGCGCCACCAGCAGGTCCACCGCCGCGCCCAGTGCCGGATTGGCGCTGATGCCGGAGTAGCCGTCCGAGCCGCCGCATTGCAGGCCGATCGTGATGTGGGCGGCGCTGCAGGGCTCGCGCTTCACATCGTTGGCGCGGGGCAGCATTTCCTTGATGAGCGCTATGCCCTTTTCAACGGTCTTGCGCGTGCCGCCCGTGTCCTGGATGTTGAACACCTTGAGCGTGTCGCCTTCGCGCAGGCTGCTGTGCGCCAGCCAGGCATTGATCTGGTTGGCCTCGCAGCCCAGGCCCACCACCAGCACCCCCCAAAAGTTGGCATGCGTGGCGTAGCCGGCCAGCGTGCGCTCCAGGATCTGCATGCCCATGCCTTCAGTGTCCATGCCGCAGCCGGTGCCGTGGGTCAGCGCCACCACGCCGTCCACCATCGGGAAATCCCTCAGCGCGGCGGGATTGGTGGTGCGCGAAAAATGGTCGGCGATCGCGCGCGCGGCGGTGGCCGAGCAGTTCACGCTGGACAGGATGCCGATGTAGTTGCGCGTGGCCACGCGGCCGTCGGCCCGCTTGATGCCCATGAAGGTGGCTTCGCGCTTGGGCGGCTGCGCCTTCACGTCCGCGCCGAAGGCGTAGTCCCGCGCAAAGTCGCCCTTGTTTTCGCCCATGTCCAGGTTGTGCGTATGCACGTGCTCGCCGGCAGCGATCGGCTTGCTCGCGAAGCAGATGATCTGGTTGTACCTGCGAACGGGCTCGCCCTGCGCGATGGGGCGCGTGGCGACCTTGTGGCCGGGCGGGATCAGCCCCTTGATCGTCACGTTTTCGGCCTGCGTGCCGCCCACGAGCTGGCTGCGCGCGATCAATACATCATCGGCGGGGTGGAGGCGAATAAACGGCGTCATTGTCGGATTTTGGTTTTCAGAAGAACATCTTCGGCAGCCAGAGTACCAGCGCCGGGAAGTACGTGATGATCACAAGCGAGCCCAGCAGCGGCACCAGCCAGGGCAGGATGGCGATGGTGGTGCGTTCCACCGAGAGCTTGGCCACCCGCGCCAGAACGAACAGCACCATGCCCATCGGCGGATGCAGCAGCCCGATCATCAGGTTGAGCACCATCACCAGGCCGAAATGGATCAGGTCGATGCCCAGCGCCTGGCAGATCGGCACCAGGATCGGCACCAGGATCGTGATGGCGGCTGTGGGTTCCAGGAAGCAGCCCACAAACAGCATCAGCAGGTTGGCCAGCAGCAGGAAGACCCAGGGCTCCTTGGTAAAGGCCAGCACCCACGACGAGATCGCGGCGGTGACGCCGGTGGCAGTGAGCATCCAGCCGAAGATACTGGCCGCGGCAACGATGAACAGCACGGTGGCGGTCGTCTCCACCGTATCCAGGCAGACCTTGACGAACATCTTCCAGGTGAGGGTCTTGTACCAGGCCAGGCCCAGCACCATGGCCCACACGCAGGCGGCGATGGCGCCTTCGGTCGGCGTGAACAGCCCGGTGGTCATGCCGCCGATCAGCAGCACAGGCGTCATGATGGGCAGTACCGCCTGGAATTTGAAGATCTTGTCGGCGCCGAACAGCACGGCCAGTGCGGCGAAGACGGTGGCCTGGGCCGGCAGGCCCGCCTTTTCCACCAGCAGCCAGATGGCCAGCGGCCAGGCGATGACCACGGCCGTCTCCATCAGCGCCTTCATGAGGCGGCCCCAGTCGAACTTGACGTCGGCGCCCCAGCCGTTCTTGTGGGCGTAGTAGGCCACCGTGAGCATCATCAGGATGGCCATCAGCGCGCCGGGCAGGATGCCGGCCAGGAACAGGGCGCCCACGCTCACGTTGGCCATCATCCCGTAGATCACGAAAGGCAGGCTGGGCGGAATGATCGGGCCCAGCGTAGCGGATGCGGCTGTGACACCCACGGCGAACTCGGTGCTGTAGCCGTGGTCCTTCATGGCCTTGATTTCAATCGTGCCCAGGCCCGCCGCGTCGGCGATCGCCGTGCCGCTCATGCCCGCGAAGATCACCGAGCCCAGCACGTTCACGTGCCCCAGGCCGCCCTTGAGCCAGCCCACCAGCGCCAGCGCGAAGTTGTAGATGCGGTTGGTGATGCCCGCGTTGTTCATCAGGTTGCCGGCCAGGATGAAGAAGGGCACGGCCAGCAGCGGGAAGCTGTCAATGCCGCTGACCATGCGGTGGATCACCACGAACGGCGGCGTGGTCTGCGCCCACAGCAGGTAGATGAGCGACGAGCCCGCCATGGCGATGGCCACGGGCAGGCCGCCGGCCATCAGGAACAGGAAAACGATCTTGAGCATGTTGTTCTTCTCTTGCGGGGCTTCAGGCCCGGTCTTCCATGGAGGTTTCGGGGCGTTCCAGCACCGTGAAGCCGCGCCGCATGTGCACCCGCATGACCCAGATCGAGCGCAGGAACATCGCCGCGAAACCCAGCGCGCAAACGCCATAGACCAGGTTCATGGGCAGGTCCACGATGGTCATGCGTGCGTTGCCCAGCTTGAGCATCATCTGTATCGTCAGGCCCACGGCCGCGCCGAAGAAGGCGATGCGAAGCACGTCGACCAGCCGCGCCAGCAGGCGCGCGAGCGCCACCGGCATGTGGCGGTAGAAGAAGTCCACCTGGATGTGGTTGTTCTTGGCCACGCCGATCGCCGCGCCGGTGAAGACGGTGGCGATCAGCAAGTAGCGGGCGATCTCCTCGGTCCATGCGGCCGAATCGTTCATCACGTAGCGCGTGAAGAACTGGTAGAAAACGGTGAGCCCCAGGACCCAGAAGAAGCCCAGGGCCACCCAGGCCTCGATGGTGGTTGCGGAGAGGTCCACCGCTTCGTCCTGCGCGTGGAACTCGCCGTCATCCCCCATCACCTTGGGGCCGTCGAAAATATCGGCCGAACTCATTACTTGATCGCCAGGATCTTGTCGTAGTCGGCCTGGCGGTAGCCCTGGTCGGCCGGCTTGGTGGCCTTGAGCACGGCGTCGCGGAATGCGCCCTTGTCGACGGCGATGACGTTGTTGCCCTTCTTCTTGAACTCGTCGACCAGGCGGATCTCCGACGCGATGATTTCGCGGCCGGTCTTGTCAGCGGCCTCGGACATCACCTCGGTGAATATCTTCTTGTCGGCATCCGACAGCTTGGACCACAGCTGCCCCGACGTCACCGTCAGCAGCGAATCGACGATGTGGCCGGTCAGCGAGATGTTCTTCTGCACTTCATAGAACTTCTTGGCCTCGATGGTGGGCAGCGGATTCTCCTGGGCTTCCACGGTGCCGTTCTGCAGCGCCAGGTACACCTCGGCGAAGGCGATGGGCGTCGGGTTGGCGCCCAGCGCCTTGGGGAAGGCCAGGTAAGCCGGCGCATCGGGCACGCGGATTTTCAGTCCCTTCATGTCTTCCGGCTTGGTGATCGGGCGGCTGGAGGTGACGTGGCGGGCGCCGTAGTAGTTCAGCGCCACGATGTGGTTGCCGCTGGCCTTGTCGTAGCCGCCCGCCAGTTCGCGGAACACATCGCTTTGCGCGTACTTCAGCTGGTGCTCGGCGTCGCGGAAGATGAAGGGGAAGTAGGAAATCGCCAGTGGCTTGTAGCTGTTGGCCGCGAAGCTGGCGCCGGTGAGGATGATGTCCACCGTGCCCAGGGTCAGGCCCTGGTTGATGTCCGATTCCTTGCCCAGCGTGGAGGCGGGAAACACCTGCACCTCGTAGCGGCCGTTGGTGCGCTTCTTGATCTCCTCGCCGGCCCAGACCGACCACTTGTGGAAGGGCTCCGACGTTTCATACACGTGGGCCCACTTGAGCTTGGTCTGTGCCTGGGCCAGGCCGCTGGTGCCGAGCATGCCGGCCACGAGGGCGCAGGCGGCGGCGAGTTTGAACGCGTTTCTTTTTTGCATGGTTGTGTCTCCTGGGGTTGTTGAGTTGCTGGCTTGGGGTCAGGAACTGTTGGCGCGGCGCCAGCTCGCGCTGAATCGGGAATGGGATTTGTCCATGTGCGCCTGCATCGCCGAACGGGCGGCGTCGCCGTCCTTGGCGCGGATGGCTTCCAGCACGGCCTCGTGCTCGGTGATGGCCATGCGCCAGGAAGGCACGGTTTCAAAGTAGTCGCCCAGGCGCTCGAACAGCGGGCCGCGGCGTGCGTCCCAGAATGCCTGCACGGTTTCCAGCAGCACCACGTTGTCCGCGGCCTGCGCGATGGCGGTGTGGAAGGCGCGGTCGCCCGAAAGCGGCGCTATGCCGCGTTCGGTGTCTTCCCGCATCATGGAGATGGCGTCGCTGATGGCCTTCACGTGCTTTCGCTTGCCCTGTGTTGCCGCCAAAGCGGCGATCTCGCCTTCGACCACGCGCCGGGCGCGGATAAGCTCCAGCGGGCCCCATTCGGTGGGCGGGATCTTCACGTGGCCGTTGCCGGCGCCGCGGTTGAGCACGTACACGCCGGAGCCGGTGCGCACCTCCACCCAGCCTTCCACTTCCAGCGCGATCAGTGCCTCGCGCACCGAAGGGCGGCTCACGCCCAGCTGCTTGGCCAGGTCGCGCTCGGCCGGCAGGCGGCTGCCCGTGCCGAATTCACCGCTGGTGATGAGCGCGCGCACCTGCTCGGCGATCTGCCGGTACAGGCGCTGGGGCTCGACGGTTTGCAGCGGCATGGGGACGGGACGGGGGTTAAGGGTTAGCCAGAAGTGGCCAAGTGGTAAGACCAATTAATATTGCGCAAGTCGCGGTCACTGGCATCCGGCAAAACCCGTAGCGGCACTGAATCTGGAGAAACAAATGAGACTCAAAGGAAAAACCGCGCTGGTCACGGCCGCGGGCCAGGGCATAGGCCGCGCCGCCGCGCTGGCCATGGCCGCTGAAGGCGCCCAGGTCTGGGCAACCGACATCAACGCCAAATTGCTGGACGCCTACGACGGCGTGGCCGGCATCCGCGCGGTGACGCTGGACGTGATGGACAAGGCCGCCATCCAGAAGCTGGTGGCCACGCTGCCGCCGCTGGACGCCGTGTTCAATTGCGCGGGCTTCGTGCACAACGGCACCATCCAGCAAGCGACTGATGAAGAGTGGGAGTTCGCCTTCAACCTGAACGTGCGCTCGCAGTTCTGGATGATCCAGGCCGTGCTGCCCGGCATGCTCTCCAAGGGGGGCGGCAGCATCATCAACATGGCTAGCGTGTGCAGCAGCCTCAAGGGCCTGCCCAACCGCTTCATCTACGGCACCTCCAAGGCGGCTGTGGTCGGCCTCACCAAGAGCGTGGCGGCCGACTATGTGGGCCAGGGCATACGCTGCAACGCCATCGCGCCCGGCACCGTGGACACGCCTTCCCTGGCCGACCGCATCAATTCCTACGAAGACCCGGTGCAGGCCCGCAAGAACTTCATCGCGCGCCAGCCCATGGGGCGGCTGGCCCAGGCGCACGAGATGGCGCCGCTGGTGGTGTTCCTGGCCAGCGACGAAGCGGTGTTTGTCACCGGCCAGCTTTATGCAAACGACGGAGGCATGACGATATGAACCAGCTTGACTTCAAGGGCCGCCACGCGGTGGTCACCGGCGGCGCCACGGGCCTGGGCTTTGCCATCGCGCAGCGCCTCATCGCTTCCGGCGGCACTGTCACGGTCTGGGACCGCGATGAGGCCGGCGCGCAGGCCGCGGCGAAAACGCTGGGCTCAGCCACCCACGCAGTGGCGGTGGACGTAGCCGACCACGCTTCGGTGCAGGCGGCGGTGGCTGCCACGCTGAAGAACGCGCCGCGCATCGACGCACTGGTCAACAGCGCTGGCATCACCGGCCCCAACGCCAAGCTGTGGGACTACCCGGTGGATGCCTGGCGGCAGGTGATGGAGATCAACCTCAATGGCCTGTTCATGTGCTGCCGCGAAATCGCCCCGCTGATGAGCAAGGCGGGTTATGGGCGCATCGTCAACATCGCCTCGGTGGCCGGCAAGGAAGGCAACCCTAACGCCAGCGCCTACAGCGCCAGCAAGGCGGCCGTGATCGCGCTGACCAAGTCGCTCGGCAAGGAACTGGCCGACACGGGCGTGCGCGTCAACTGCGTCACCCCGGCGGCGGTGAAAACCGGTATGTTCGCGCAGATGACCGAGCAGCACATCCAGTTCATGCTGTCCAAGATCCCGATGGCCCGCTTTGGCACGCCCGAGGAAATCGCCTCCATGGTGGCCTGGCTGTGCACTGAGGACTGCTCGTTCACGACCGGGGCAGTGTTCGACCTGTCCGGCGGAAGATCCACCTACTGAAGTGTTGGGGACAGAGCTGAAGATCTGTCCCACAAGTTAATTAACAGGAGCAAAAATGAAACTCGTCCGCTATGGCAACCCCGGCAAGGAAAAACCCGGCCTGATCGACCTGGACGGCAAGCTGCGCGACCTGTCCGACGTCGTGCCGGACATCGGCCCGGCCCAGCTGGGCAGCGTGATGCTCACCCGCATCCGCAAGCAGAACCCGGCCAGGCTGCCGCTGGTGCGCGGCACGCCGCGTTTCGGCTGCCCGGTGGCCGGCGTCGGCAAGTTCATCGCCATCGGCCTGAACTACGCGGACCACGCGGCCGAATCGGGCGCGCCGATCCCAAAGGAGCCGGTGGTGTTCATGAAGGCCACCAGCTGCATCCAGGGACCCAACGACCCGGTGATGCTGCCGCGCGGCTCGACCAAGACCGACTGGGAAGTGGAGCTTGGCGTGGTCATCGGCAAGACCGCGCGCTACGTGCCCAAGAAGGACGCGCTGGCCTACGTGGCCGGCTACTGCGTGATCAACGACGTGAGCGAGCGCGAATACCAGCTCGAGCGCGGCCCGCAATGGGACAAGGGCAAGGGCTGCGACACCTTCGGCCCCATCGGCCCCTGGCTGGTGACCCCCGACGAGATCGAGAACATCCAGCGGCTGGACATGTGGCTGGACTTGAACGGCAAACGCGTGCAGAAGGGCAACACCCGCACCATGATCTTCGGCATCGACAAGCTGGTGAGCTATGTCAGCCACTTCATGACACTCATGCCCGGCGACATCATCACCACCGGCACGCCGCCCGGCGTGGGCCTGGGCATGAAGCCGCCCATGTACCTGAAGAAGGGCGACGTGATGGAACTGGGCATCCAGGGCCTGGGCAGCCAGAAGCAGGTTGTCGTGCCGTTCAAGGCCTAGCGTTCTTCGGTGGGGGACGGCGTCGCGTCACGTCAGGCGGTACCCGGCAGGGCCTCACACTTCGGCGGTCCCCGCTGCGCGGTAACTTCGCCGGGATTTCCGGACTGGGACCGGCGTCGCGAAACTCACTGCGGGCCCTAAGGCCCCTCCGTTCAGACACCGCGACGAGCCAGTTCACGAAGCGCGCAAGCGCGCCCGGCACCAGTCCGGAAATCCCGGCCGCCGCAGAGATCGGCCCTGCCGGATACCGCCTGCCGCGCCAGCCAGCGTGGTTGGCGTTCGTCGGCGCGCCAACACCTTTGCCGCGCGGTGCAGCTCAGTAATACGGATTTGGTACTTTCAAGTACCGAGATGTCGGCCAAGCCGGGTTTACCCGGCCAGCCGCTAGAAAAAACGCTCTAGATCCGGCAGCCGTTACTTGACGGACAGCGGTTTCATGCAAAATAGAACGACCGTTCGTTTTATTTTGCGTGAGAACCACATGTCCGTCACCGAACTGCCCCTGAAGTCATCGCCGCGCGGCCCGGTCCGCGAAGGCCGCGCCTTGCAAAAAGGCCAGCAGACCAAGGCCGCCATCGTGGATGCCGCGCTGGGCCTGGCCACGCAGATCGGGCTGGAGGGCCTTTCGATCGGCGCGCTGGCCGAAGTCACGCAGATGAGCAAGTCGGGCGTGTTCGCCCACTTCGGCTCGCGCGAGGAACTGCAGATCTCCGTCATCCGCGAATACCACACGCGCTTCGAAGACGAGGTGTTCTACCCCGCCGTGGCGCAGCCCCGCGGCCTGCCGCGCCTGCGCGCGATGTTCGCCAACTGGATGAAGCGCACCTCGGTCGAGATCGATTCGGGCTGCATCTACATCAGCGGCGCGGTGGAGTTCGACGACCGGGCCGGCCCGGTGCGCGACGCACTGGCCAGCTCCGTGATGACCTGGCACGCGGCGATGAAGCGCGCCATCGCGACCGCCCGCGAAGCAGGCCACCTGCGCCCCGAAGTAGACGAAGAGCAGATGCTGTTCGAGATCCACGGCCTCATCCTGGCGCTGCACTATGAAGCGCGCTTCCTCAAGAACCCGGGCGCCATTGACCGCGCCAACACCGGCTTCGAAAACATTCTCAGGCACTACGGCGCGGACAGCAGCACGCGAACCGCCAGGCCCACCCGATCCACCAAAGCTTCCAAGGAGTAATCCCATGCCCACCTACACCCCGCCCCTGCGCGACATGCAGTTCGTGATGAACGAAGTGCTGAACATCTCCGAAGAGTTCAAGGCCATTCCCAAGTACGCCGAAGCCGATGCCGACACCATCGCCGCTGTGCTGGAAGAGGCCGGAAAGTTCGCCAGCGAGGTCACCTTCCCGCTGAACATCAGCGGCGACGAGGAAGGCTGCAAGCTCGACCCCAAGACCCACGCCGTCACCACGCCGCGCGGCTTCAAGGAGGCCTACCACCAGTACGTGGAAGGGGGCTGGCCGGCCCTGTCGTGCGACCCGGCCTTCGGCGGCCAGGGCCTGCCGCTGGTGGTGAACCAGTGCTTCTATGAAATGCTCAACAGCGCCAACCAGGCCTGGACCATGTACCCGGGCCTCACGCACGGCGCCTACGCCGCGCTGCACACGCATGGCACCGACGAGCAGAAGCAGACCTACCTGCACAAGATGACCAGCGGCGAATGGACCGGCACCATGTGCCTGACCGAGCCGCATTGCGGCACCGACCTGGGCCTGATGCGCACCAAGGCCGAGCCCCAGCCCGACGGCACCTACAAGATCACCGGCAACAAGATCTTCATCAGCGCCGGCGAGCACGACATGACCAGCAACATCGTGCACCTGGTGCTGGCTCGCATCACCGACGCGCCGCCCGGCATCAAGGGCGTCAGCCTGTTCATCGTGCCCAAGTTCCTGGTCAACAAGGATGGCTCCCTGGGCGAGCGCAACGGCATCTATTGCGGTGGCCTGGAGCACAAGATGGGCATCCACGGCAACGCCACCGCGCAGATCGTCATCGACGGCGCCATCGGCACGCTGGTGGGCCAGCCCAACAAAGGCATGCAGGGCATGTTCGTGATGATGAACGCGGCACGCCTGGGCGTGGGCAACCAGTCGCTGGGCCTCACGGAAGTGGCGTACCAGAACGCACTGGCCTATGCGAAGGACCGCATCCAGATGCGTTCGCTCAGCGGCCCGAAGGCCAAGGACAAGCCGGCCGACCCCATCATCGTGCACCCCGACGTGCGCAAGATGCTGCTCACGGCCAAGGCCTATGCCGAAGGCGGCCGCGCACTGGCCATCTACTGTGCCGTGCTGCTGGACAAGGCACACAACCACCCGGATGAGAAGGTGCGCAAGGACAGCGACGAGATGCTGTCGCTGCTGACCCCGATCGTGAAGGCCTTCACCACCGACAACGGCCACATCGCCACCAACGCCTGCATGCAGGTGTTCGGCGGCCACGGCTTCATCAAGGAATGGGGCATGGAACAGTTCGTGCGGGACAACCGCATCAACATGATCTACGAGGGCACCAACACCATCCAGTCGCTGGACCTGCTGGGCCGCAAGATCCTGGGCAACAACGGCGCCACGCTCAAGAAGTTCGGGAAGCTGGTGGGCCAGCTGGTGGAAGAAGAGGGCGTGAACGAAAAGATGGCCGAGTTCATCAACCCCATCGCCATGCTGGGCGACCAGCTCACCAAGCTCACGACGGAGCTGGGGTTCAAGGGCTTCCAGAATCCCGATGAAGTCGGCGCCGCCGCGGTGGACTACCTGCGTGTCGCGGGCCACCTGGTGCATGGCTACTTCTGGGCGCTGATGGCACGCGTTGCGCTGCGCGAGATCGCCGCCGCGGAAAAGGATGGAAGACAGACCGACCCGTTCTACAAGGCCAAGCTGCAGACTGCGCGCTTTTACTTCGCCAAGCTTTTCCCCGAGACCGCCACGCTGATGCGCACGGCCCGCGGCGGCGCCACGGTGCTGCTGGACACCGACGAGGCGCTGGCGTGAGTTTTTCATTGGGAAAAATGGCCGAAAGGCGCGCCAGCTCTGCGTGGGCAGCTATTCTTTTAATAGCAACTGCCGGGTCCGCCCTGGCCCAGGTGACGCCCGTGGGTGTGTGGCGCAACATTGACGACAAGACCGGCGAGGCCAAGGCCGAGATCCGCATCACCGACAGCGGCGGCGTGCTCAGCGGCCGGATCGAGAAGCGCCTGTCCAAGGACGCCAAGGCCGACGCGAAGTGCGATGAATGCACCGATGAGCGCAAGGGCAAGCCCATGGACGGCCTGGAAATCATCCGCGGCGCGAAGAAGGCCGAGGGCAAGGATGTGTGGGAAGACGGCAAGATCCTCGACCCCGAAAACGGCCGCAGCTACACCCTGCGCCTGACGCCCATCGAAGGCGGCAAGAAACTTGAAGTGCGCGGCTCATTCGGCCCCTTTGGCCGCACCCAGACCTGGGTCCGCGTGCAGTAACCCCGATTTGAACCAGACACCATGTACAAAGACCGTGACGAACGTGCTGCCGCCGAACCCGGCGCGGCCAACAGCGAAGGGCGAAAGACCATGAGCCGATTCCAGGTGAAGAAAGTCGCCGTGCTCGGCGCGGGCGTGATGGGCGCGCAGATCGCGGCGCACCTCGTCAACGTCAAGGTGCCCGTCGTGCTGTTCGACCTGCCCGCCAAAGAGGGCCCTAAGAACGGCATTGTCATCAAGGCGATCGAAGGCTTGAAGAAGCTCAAGCCTTCACCCCTCGGCGTGGTGGACGACGCATCGCTCATCCAGCAGGCCAACTACGAAGAGCACATGGAGCAGCTGCGCGACTGCGACCTCATCATCGAGGCCATCGCCGAGCGCATGGACTGGAAGCTGGACCTGTACAGGAAGATCGCGCCCTTCATCGCCCCGCACGCCATCGTGGCGTCGAACACGTCCGGCCTGTCGATCACCAAACTCAGCGAAGCGCTGCCCGAAGAAATCAAGCCGCGTTTCTGCGGCATCCACTTCTTCAACCCGCCGCGCTACATGGTCCTGGTGGAACTGATCAACACGCCCACCACCAACGCCCACATCCTGGACGACCTGGAAACCTTCGTCACCAGCGGCCTGGGCAAGGGCGTGGTGCGCGCCAAGGATTCACCCAACTTCATCGCGAACCGCGTCGGCATCGCCGGCATGCTGGGCACCATGAAGGAAGTGGAGAAGTTCGGTTTGTCCTACGACGTGGTCGATGACCTCACCGGCAAGAAGCTGGGCCGGGCCTCCAGCGGCACCTTCCGCACGGCGGACGTGGTGGGCCTGGACACCATGGCCCACGTCATCAGGACGCTCCAGGACAACCTGGACGAAAGCACCGACCCGTTCTACGCCAGCTTCGGCACGCCTGAAGTGCTCAAGACCCTGCTGGAGATGGGCAACCTGGGCCAGAAGAGCAAGGCCGGCTTCTACAAAAAGGCCGGGCGCGACGTGCTGCGCTTCGATCTGGCCACAAAGGAATACGTGCCCGCCGGCCAGAAGGCCGACGAGGTCTATGGCCGCATGCTGAAGAAGCCGGCCGGCGAGCGGCTTGCGCTGCTGCGCAACGCGGAAGGCGCACAAGGCCAATTCCTGTGGGCGATCATGCGCAACAGCTTCCACTACGCCGCCGTACACCTGGCATCGATTGCCGAGACCGCGCGCGACGTGGACTTCGCGCTGCGCTGGGGCTTCGGCATGAAGCAGGGCCCGTTCGAACTCTGGCAGGAAGCGGGCTGGCTGCAGGTGGCCAACTGGATCAAGGAAGATATCGCTGCCGGCAAGACGCTGTCGAACGCGCCGCTGCCTGACTGGGTGTTCAAGGGCCCCGTGGCCGATGCCGGTGGCGTGCACACGCCGGAAGGTTCGTGGAACCCGACGGCGGGCAAGTTTGAAGCGCGCCGCGTGCTGCCCGTCTATTCGCGCCAGCTGTTCCCCGAAGCCGTGTTGGGCAGCCAGCCGCAGGCCTTCAAGACCGCGGGCAAGACCCTGCACGAGGACAAGGGCATCCGCCTGTGGACGCTGGACGACGAAGTGCTCATCGCCAGCATCAAGACCAAGATGCACGCCATCAGCCCCGAAGTGGCCGAAGGTTTGCAGCAGGCCGTTGACATGGCCGAGAAGGACTTCAAGGGCGTGGTGATCTGGTCGGGCGATGACCCGTTCTCCGCCGGCGCGGACCTGCAGGCCATGCTGCCCGCCTTCATGGCCGTGGGCGTCTCGGCCATCGACGAAGCCGAGCACCACCTGCAGCAGACCATGCTGCGCCTGCGCTATGCCAGCGTGCCCGTGATCTCCGCGATCCGCGGGCTGGCGCTGGGCGGTGGCTGCGAGATCGCCGTCCACTCGGCGCGCCGCGTTGTCGCCATGGAAAGCTACATCGGCCTGGTGGAAGTGGGCGTGGGCCTGGTGCCCGGCGCCGGCGGCCTGACCTACATCGCGCGCCGTGCCGCGGAGAACTGCGCCACCTCCACCGACAAGGACCTGCTGAAGTTCGTGACCGAAGGCTTCACCGCCGCGGCCATGGCCAAGGTGGGTACCAGCGCGCTGGAATCGCGCAAGCTGGGCTACCTGCTCGACAGCGACATCATCGTTGCGAACAAGGACGAACTGCTGTTCGTCGCACTGAATGAAGCGCGGGCCCTGTTCGATGGTGGCTACCGTGCCCCGCACAAGCGCCAGTTCCCGGTGGCCGGCCGCAACGGCAAGGCCACCATCCAGGGCCAGCTGGTGAACATGCGCGACGGCGGCTTCATCAGCGCGCACGACTTCCACATCGCCTCGCTGATCGCGGGCGTGGTTACCGGCGGCGACGTCGATGCCAACACGATGGTGACCGAGGAATATCTGATGACGTTGGAGCGCCAGGCCTTCTGCTCCCTGCTCACGCACCCCAAGACGCAGGAGCGAATCATGGGAATGCTGTCCACCGGCAAGCCGGTGCGCAACTAAGGAACACACATGTCCAAGCAAGTTCAAGAAGCCTACATCGTCGCCGCCACGCGCACGCCCATCGGCCGTTCGCACCGCGGTTTCTTCCGCAACACCCGGCCGGATGACCTGCTGGCGACCGCATTGCGCGCGGCGCTGGCGCAGGTGCCGGGGCTGGACCCGGCGGCCATCGAGGACGTGATCTGCGGCTGCGCCATCCCTGAAGCGCAGCAGGGACTGAACGTGGCGCGCATAGGCGCGGTGCTGGCCGGCCTGCCCAAGAGCGTGGGCGGCATCACCGTCAACCGCTTCTGCGCCTCCGGCCTGTCGGCCGTGCAGATGGCGGCCGACCGCATCCGCGTGGGCGAAGCCGACGTGATGATCGCCGCCGGAACCGAGAGCATGAGCATGGTGCCGATGATGGGCAACTCGCCCTCGCTGTCGCCCACCATCTTCTCCAACCCCGACGACATCGAAAGCTATGGCATCGCCTACGGGATGGGCCTTACGGCCGAGAAAGTGGCGCAGCAGTGGAAGGTTTCGCGCGACGCGCAGGACGAATTCGCCTACAAGTCGCACATGAAGGCGATTGCAGCCATGAAGGCCGGCGAGTTCGCCAATGAGATCACGCCGGTCGATGTGGCCGAACGTTCGCTGGACCTGGATTCCGCGGAAGTTTCCGTCAGCAGCCGCACGGTCAGCCTCGACGAGGGCGCGCGCCCTGACACCACGGTGGAAGGCCTGGCCAAGCTGCGCGCGGTGTTCGCCGCGCGCGGCTCGGTCACCGCCGGCAACAGCTCGCAAACTTCGGACGGCGCGGGCGCGCTGATCCTGGCCAGCGAAGCAGCCGTCAAGCGCTTTGGCCTCAAGCCGCTGGCGCGCTTCGTCAGCTACGCCAGCCGCGGCGTGCCGCCGCACATCATGGGCATCGGCCCCATCGAGGCGATTCCCGCCGCGCTGCGTTATGCCGGCCTGAAGCAGGACGACATCGACTGGTTTGAGCTGAATGAAGCTTTCGCCGCGCAGTCGCTGGCCGTGATCAACACGCTCGGCCTGGATGCGAGCAAGGTCAACCCCATGGGCGGCGCCATCGCGCTGGGCCACCCGCTGGGCGCCACCGGTGCTATCCGCTCCGCGACAGTGGTTCACGCCCTGCAGCGCAAGAATCTGAAGTACGGCATGGTCACCATGTGCGTGGGCATGGGGCAGGGCGCCGCGGGGATTTTCGAACGCGTTTGATTTGACAACGAAGGAACGTGATGCGAGCCGAAACGATACAAACCGCAGACGGCACGCAAATCGCGTTGCGCGTCTACGAGCCCGACAGCCCCGACCACGGCAACGTGGTGATCGGCGGGGCCATGGGCGTGCGCCAGGACTATTACGCGCCGTTCGCGCAGTGGCTGGCCACGCAGGGCTGGCGCGTCACCACCTTCGATTACCGCGGCTCCGGTGCCTCCACGCCCGCCGGCGGGCTGCGCGGCTTCAAGGCCGACCTGTTCGACTGGACGCATGACTACGAGGCCGCCATAGACCATGCGCATGCCGCGTTGCCCGCGCGACCGCTCTACCTTCTGGGCCACAGCCTGGGCGCGCAGCTGCCGGGCCTGCTGAACAACCAGGACAAGGTGAGCGGCATGCTCAGCGTGGCGGCGGGCAGCGGCTACTGGCGCGAGAACGCGCCCAAACTCAAGCGCATCGTGCCGTACTTCTGGTTCTTCCTGGTGCCGCTGGCCACCCGTCTGTGCGGCTACTTTCCCGGCAAGAAACTCAAGAAGGTGGGCGACCTGCCCACGGGCGTGATCATGCAGTGGCGCAAGTGGTGCCTGAACCCGAAGTACAGCGTGGGGGCGGAAGGCGAATCGGTGCGGCTGCGCTATGCCAACGTGAAATTCCCGGTCATGGCGCTTTCCATCACCGACGACGAGCTGATGACGCTGCGCGGCACGCACAGCCTGATCAACCTGTACGAGAACGCGAAGCGCGAAGTGCAGCGCATCGCCCCTGGTGACCTGGGCGTGCGCCGGCTGGGACACTTCGGGCCTTTCCGCAGCGAGCAGGAGTTCAAGCTCTGGCCGGGCCTGGCCCGGCACCTGTCCAGCTTCGCGCTGCCCGCCGCGGCATGAGCGAGAGCCACTTCGACGCAGCCGTCGCGCTGCAGCCGCAGGCCGACGGCACGTTCCTCGGCCACACCCACGCTGCGTACGGCAACATGGTCGGGCCGTTCGGCGGTATCACCGCGGCGCAGGCGCTCAACGCCGCGCTGCAGCACCCCAAGCGGCTGGGCGACCCGATCTCGCTCACCGTCAACTTTGCCGCGGCGCTGGCGGACGGGCCCTTCACCGTGATCGCCCGGCCGGCCCGCACCAACCGCTCCACCCAGCACTGGGTGCTGGAAATCCAGCAGCAGGGCGAGGCGGTGCTCACCGGCACCGCGTTCTTCGGCCTGCGGCGCGACACGTGGAGCGCGGACGAGCAGGTCATGCCCGGGGTGCCGCGTCCGGCGGACGTGGTGGACGGGCAAAGGCCCGCCCGCGTGGAATGGGTCAAGCGCTACGAGATGCGTTTCATCGAAGGCGCGATTCCCACCGAGTGGAATGGCGTCGATACCGGCAACAGCCGCACGCGCATGTGGCTGCGCGACAGCCCGCCGAGGCCGCTGGACTTCGCCTCGCTCACCGCGCTGTCCGACGTGTTCTTTCCGCGCGTCTGGCGCCGCCGGCCGACCTTTGTTCCCATTGGCACCGTGTCGATGACGGTTTACTACCATGCCGACCAGGCGATGCTGCAGGCCACCGGCGACGGCCACATACTGGGCCAGACCCAGGCCCAGGCTTTCCGCAACGGCTACTTCGACCAGACCGCGCAGCTGTGGAATGAAGCGGGCCAGTTGCTCGTGACGACGCACCAGGTCGTCTACTACAAGGAATGAACATGAACAAGGTGGCCCTGGTCATCGGCGCGGGCGACTCCACCGGCGGCGCCATCGCGCGGCGGTTCGCGCGCGAGGGCTACACCGCATGCGTCACCCGCAGAAGCCTGGACAAGCTTCAGCCGCTGCTCGACCAGGTCAAGGCCGATGGCGGCACCGCCCTGGGCTTTGCGTCCGATGCACGCAAGGAAGAAGAGGTGGTCGCGCTCTTCGAGCAGATCGAATCCACCGTGGGCCCCATCGAAGTGCTGGTGTTCAACATCGGCGCCAATGTGCCCTGCAGCATCCTGGAAGAAACCGCACGCAAGTACTTCAAGATCTGGGAGATGGCCTGCCTGGGCGGGTTCCTGAACGGCCGCGAGGCGGCCAGGCGCATGGTCACGCGCGGCAGGGGAACCATCATCTTCACCGGCGCCACCGCATCATTGCGCGGCGCGGCCCACTTCGCCGCGTTCTCGGGCGCCAAGCACGCGTTGCGCGCGCTGGCCCAGAGCATGGCGCGCGAGCTGGGGCCGCGCGGCATCCACGTGGCGCACGTGGTGGTGGATGGCGCCATCGACACCGAATTCATCCGCAGCAATTTCCCGGAGCGCTATGCGCTGAAGGAGCGGGACGGCATCTTGAACCCCGACCACATCGCCGACAACTACTGGATGCTGCACAGCCAGCCGCGCGATGCCTGGACGCATGAACTCGACCTGCGTCCCTACATGGAGAAGTTTTAATGAGCAAGACCGTGGAGTTCTACTTCGACGTGGGCAGCCCCGCCGCCTACATTGCGTGGACCCAGCTGCCGCATGTCTGCCGCGAGGCCGGCGGCACGATAGATTACAAACCCTTCCTGCTGGGCGGCGTGTTCCATGCCACCGGCAACCATTCGCCCACCACCGTTCCCGCCAAGGGCAAGTACATGATGGACGACCTGGGCCGCTTCGCGCAGCGCTACGGCGTGCCGTTCAACAACAACCCGCATTTCCCGATCAACACACTCACGCTGATGCGCGGCGCGGCCGGCATGCAGATGCGCCACCCCGACCGCTTTGCCGCCTATGTGGATGCGATGTACCGCGCGATCTGGGTGGACGGCAGGAACATGAACGACCCCGCCACCGTGGGCGCCGTGCTGCAGGAAGCGGGGTTCGACCCGGCCGCGCTGCTGGCGCTGGCCGGCGAGCAGGAAGTGAAGGACACGCTCAAGGCCACCACCCAGCAAGCGGTGGAGCGAGGCGTGTTCGGCGCGCCCACCTTTTTCGTGGATGGCCAGATGCACTGGGGCCAGGACCGGCTCGATTTCGTGAAAGAAGCACTTAAATGACAAGCAC
Source organism: Burkholderiales bacterium (assembly GCA_016191525.1). Classification (GTDB taxonomy): domain Bacteria; phylum Pseudomonadota; class Gammaproteobacteria; order Burkholderiales; family Burkholderiaceae_C; genus Ramlibacter. The sequence goes on from JACPOK010000019.1 coordinate 358,535, forward strand.
CACCGACATCCTTACCCATACCGAAGCGGGCGTGATGACCATCACGCTCAACCGCATCGCGCGCAAGAACTCCATCACGGCCGACATGTACGGCGCCATGGCCGACGCGCTGGCCGCGGCGGAAAAAGACCCCGCCATCCGGGTTGCCGTGTTCCAGGGCCACGAGACCATCTTCTCGGCCGGCAACGACATCGGCGACTTCCAGAGCAAGCCGCCCGCCGGCCAGGATTCACCCGTGTTCCGCTTCCTGCGCGGCATAGCCACCTTTCCCAAGCCGCTGGTGGCGGCGGTGTGCGGCCCCGCCGTGGGCGTGGGCACCACCATGCTGTTCCATTGCGACCTGGTCTATGCCGGCGACAACGCCGCCTTCTCGCTGCCCTTCGTCAACCTGGGGCTGTGCCCCGAGGCGGCATCCAGCCTGCTGATCCCGCAGATGCTGGGCTACCACCGCGCGGCCGAAGCGCTGCTGCTGGGTGAGCCCTTCATGGCCGAGGCCGCGCTGGAAGTGGGCCTGGTCAACCGCGTGGTGCCGCCGACCGAGGCCAACGGTGTCGCGCAGTCCATCGCCCGCAAGCTGGCCGCCAAGCCGCTGTCCTCCCTGGTGGAAACCAAGCGCCTGATGAAGAAGGGCCAGCAGCAACTGGTGCTGCAGCAGATGGCCGATGAAGGTGCCAGCTTCGGCCGCATGCTGGGCGAGCCGGCGGCGAAGGAAGCCTTCGGCGCGTTCATGGAAAAACGCAAACCTGACTTCTCCAAAGTCTGAGGAGATCAATACCATGACGCTCAAAGGAAAAACCCTTTTCATCACCGGCGCTTCACGGGGCATCGGCCTGGCGATCGCCAAGCGCGCGGCCGCGGACGGCGCCAACATCGTGATCGCGGCCAAGACCGCCGAGACCAACCCCAAGCTGCCCGGCACCATCCACAGCGCGGCCGCGGAGATCGAGGGGGCGGGCGGCAAGGCACTGGCGCTGCAGGTGGACATCCGGGAAGAAGCGCAGGTGCTGGAAGCGGTGGCCCAGGCCGTGGCCAGGTTCGGGGGCATCGACATTCTCATCAACAACGCCAGTGCCATCAGCCTCACGGACACCGAACACACGCCGATGAAGCGCTACGACCTGATGAACCAGGTCAACGCGCGCGGCACCTACCTGTGCACCCAGGCCTGCCTGGCAGAACTGAAAAAGTCGGCCGCCGCGGGCCGCAACCCGCAGGTGCTGAACATGTCGCCGCCGCTGTCCATGAAGCAGCACTGGTTCGCGCCGCACACCGCCTACACCATGGCCAAGTACGGCATGAGCATGTGCACGCTGGGGCATTCGGGTGAGTTCAGGCAGTACGGCATCGGCGTCAACAGCCTGTGGCCGCGCACCGCCATCGCCACCGCCGCGCTGCAGATGATTCCCGGCGTGGATCTGAACATGTGCCGCAAGCCGGAGATTCTTTCCGACGCGGCGTATTTCATCCTCACTTCGCCCAGCACCAGCAGCGGCAACTTCTATATCGACGACGAGCTGCTGGCCGCCAACGGCATCAAGGACCTGGAGAAGTATTCGGTCAAGCCGGGCACGAAGAACTTCATCCCCGATTTCTTCGTCGACTGAGGGCGGCTACAGGGTTTCCGCCGCGTCGAAGTCCAGCTCGACCTTCGCGCCGTTCGGGTCGTGGCAGAACAGCTGCCAGGTGCCCGAACCGGTTTGCCGGCGCAGGTCGTACTTCATCCCCCGTTCGTCGAAGCGCGCCTTCACGTCCTTCAGCCCGCTGGCCGTGAAGGCCAGGTGGTCAATCACACCGGTGCGCTGCACCGGCATGGGCCGGCCGAAATACATGTGCAGCACCGCCTGCGCGCCGCCCGCATAGAGCCAGGCGCCGGGAAAGCCCAGGTCCGGCCGGTGGCCCACTGTGAGGCCGAGCAGGCCCACATAGAAATCCAGTGTCTTGTGCTCGTCCTCGGCGGAGATGGTGAAGTGGTTCATTCCGGAAATCATTTCTCGCTCCTTGCTTCCTCGGGTTCGGCCGCCGTCAGGGTCATCAGGATGTCGGCATACCAGGTGGTGTTCAGGCCCAGCGATTCGTCCAGTTTCAGGTCGCGTGTGCCCATGTCCATGCTGGCCGAATGCACGCCCAGCAGCTTCCACGGCAGGTCGCCGGTGTCGCTGGTGCGCATTACCACCGGCGCGCCGCTGGTGCCGCGGTGGGTGCGCGCATCGGTCAGGAAATAGCCCTGGCCCTGGAAGCGCAGGCCGAACGACGAAGCGATGATGGCGTGGCGCACCACGGGCAGGTGATGCAGCGTGTCATGAAAGCCCAGCGGGAAGCCCACCACCAGCAGCGAGCTGCCCACCTCCACCTCCTGCAGCGTGGCCTGCAGGTGCGCCGGCGTGAAGCAGCGGATCACGGCCGACTTGGGCAGCGCGGCGCGGTCGATCTCGACTACCGCCACGTCGATCTCGCCTGAAGCATCGCGCCCCTGGCGCCAGATGCTCTTGCCGTCTTCGTAAAGCAGCACGGACAGTACTGCAGTGCGGGTCAGGTTGCGCTCATCCGTATGCAGCGTGACCTCGATGCGGTTGGGGAAATGCTTGCTGGGCTTGTCGATCACCACGTGGCGGCTGGTGACCAGGAAAAGGCGCTCGTCGCGCTCGAAGAAAAAACCGCTGGCGCCCGTGAGCGCGGCCGCGTTGTCGAAGGTTGAAACGCGCGCGGTGGTCAGCAACAGGGACTCGATCATCAAGGCTTCTTCAAATGTGTTGGCATCGCCCAGTATCGCCGCAGTGTCGCCAAGGCAACAGGCGCTTGCCGGGTTTCTACCCTTGGATGCCGGCGAGCCGTGCGTGATAAACGTGCAGCCCGCCGGGCACCCCAGAAAAAGACACTTATAGCGACATGGCATCTTCCTCCACAGCCCTGCTGGACGTATCCGGCGTCACCGTGCGCTTCGGCGGCATCACCGCGCTGGACAAGGTGTCGTTCGCCGTGGCGCCCGGCACCATTGCCGGGCTGATCGGCCCCAACGGCGCCGGCAAGACCACGCTGTTCAACTGCCTGTCGCGCCTGTACACCTTCAGTGAAGGCCGCATCGTGTTCGAGGGCAAGTCGCTCACCGACACCGCGCCGCACGGCATTGCCGCGCTGGGCATAGGCCGCACATTCCAGAACCTGGCGCTGTTCCGCACCATGAGCGTGCGGCAGAACGTCATGCTGGGCGGGCACAGCCGCACCTCCAGCGGTTTTCTTTCCAACGCGCTGCGCCTGCCGCACGTGCAGCGCGAAGAGCAGCGGCTGCGCGAGCATGCCGGCGAAGTCATCGCGCTGCTGGACCTGGGCGACGTAAGCGAAGTCGCCGTGGCCGACCTTCCGTTCGGCACCCAGAAGCGGGTGGAACTGGCGCGCGCGCTGGTCAGCCAGCCCAAGCTGCTGCTGCTGGACGAGCCGGCCGGCGGCCTGAACCACGAAGAGGTGGATGGCCTGCGGGTTCTGCTGCGCAGAATCCAGGCCGAGCTCAAGCTCACCATCCTGCTGGTGGAGCACCACATGAACCTGGTGATGCGCGTGTCCGACCAGGTCATCGCGCTGGACTTCGGCCGCAAGATCGCCGACGGCACGCCGGCCGAGGTGCAAAGCAACCCTGATGTGATCCGCGCTTACCTGGGAGTGGAGGCATGACCGCGCTGCTTCAAGTTCGCGGGCTCCATGCGCAGTACGGCAACACCAAGGTCCTGCATGGCATGGACTTTGAGGTCAAGCAGGGCGGCATCACCACCATCCTGGGCGCCAACGGCGCCGGCAAGACCACCACGCTGCGCGCGATGTGCGGCATGGTCAGGACACAGGGCGAGATCCTGCTGGGCGGCGAACGCATCGACGGCAAGGCCACCGAAGCCATCGTGCGCATGGGCGTGGCCCACGTGCCCGACGGGCGCGGCACCTTCCTGAATTTCACCGTCGAGGAAAACCTGCGCATCGGCGCCTACACGCGGGCCGACAAGGGCCGGGTGCAGGCCGACTACGAGCGCATGTACAGCTACTTCCCGCGGCTGAAGGAGCGCAGGAAGCAGCAGGCGGGCACGCTCTCGGGCGGCGAGCAGCAGATGCTGGCCGTGTCGCGCGCGCTCATGCTCAAGCCGCGCCTGCTGCTGCTGGACGAGCCTTCGTTCGGCCTGGCGCCGCTGATCGTGCAGGAACTGTTCGGCATCTTCCGCGCCATCAACCAGGCCGACGGCATCAGCATGCTGCTGGTGGAGCAGAACGCATCGCTTGCGCTCAAGCTGGCCGACCACGCCTACCTGCTGGAGACCGGCCGCGTGGTGATCTCCGGCACCGCCGAATCCATCCGCAACGACGAGTCGGTGCGCCGCTCCTACCTGGGTTACTAAAAAGCATGGACCTGCTGATCCACCAAATCCTCTCGGGCCTGGCCACGGGCGGCATCTATGCCAGCGTGGCCCTGGCGCTGGTGATGATCTACCAGGCCACGCACCTGGTGAATTTCGCGCAGGGCGAAATCGCCATGTTCGCAACCTACCTGGCATGGACGCTGATCCAGGCCGGCATCCCCTACTGGGTGGCGTTTTTCCTCACCGTGGCCATTGCCTTCATCGGTGGCGTGGTGCTGGAGCGGGTGGTGATCCAGCCGGTGGAGAACGCGCCCATCCTGTCGGTGGTCATCGTTTTCATCGGCCTGCTGGTGATCTTCAACAGCGTGGCCGGCTGGATCTATTCGTACACCATCAAGCCGTTCCCGAGTCCGTTCCCCGAGAAGCCCCTGTTCGACAACTCCTACGTGTCGTCGCACGAGCTGGGCTCGGCCTTCGTCACGCTGGTGGTGCTGGGCCTGGTGTTCAGCTTCTTCCGCTTTACGCCGCTGGGCCTGGCCATGCGCGCGGCGGCCCAGAACCCGGTGTCGAGCCGGCTGGTGGGCGTGCGCGTGGGCTGGATGCTGGCGCTGGGCTGGGGCCTGGCATCGGCCATCGGCGCGGTGGCCGGAATGATGGTGGCGCCCATCGTCTTCCTGGAGCCCAACATGATGGGCGGCATTCTCCTGTACGCATTCGCCGGCGCGCTGCTGGGCGGCATCGACAGCCCCGGCGGCGCGGTGCTGGGCGGGTTCATCGTCGGCGTGCTGGAGAACGTGGTGGGCATGTACCTGGGCACCGAGCTCAAGCTCACCGTGGCGCTGGTGCTCATCGTCGGCGTGCTGGTCGTGCGGCCTTCGGGCCTGTTCGGCAAAGTCCATGTGGCGAGGGTCTAGGCCATGAATTCACCCGCCAAGACACACGCACCCGCGCTCAGCCAGCGCCAGGTCATCGGCCTCGCCGTGCTGCTGGTCATCGCCTGCGCGCTGCCCTTCGTGCTGGGCAACTACCGCGTGTTCCAGGTCACGCTGGCGCTGGCCTACGCCATCGCGCTGCTGGGCCTGAACATGCTCACCGGCTTCAACGGGCAGATCTCGCTGGGCCACGGGGCCTTCTACGCCATCGGCGCGTACACCGCCGCCATCCTGATGGACAAGTTGGGCATGCCTTACTGGGCGACCATTCCCATCGCGGGCGTGGTGTGCCTGGTGGCCGGTTTCCTGTTCGGCCTGCCGGCGCTGCGGCTGGAGGGCCTGTACCTGGCCCTGGCCACCTTCGCGCTGGGCGTGGCCATGCCGCAGATCCTCAAGTACAAGGGCCTGGAGCACTGGACCGGCGGCGCCATGGGCGTGGTCATCGTCAAGCCCGAGGCGCCCGAGTGGCTGCCTATCGCGCTGTCGCAGGACCAGTGGCTCTACTTCTTCACGCTGTTCTGGGTGGTGCTGCTGTTCTTCTGCGGCTGGAACCTGCTGCGCGGCCGCGTGGGCCGCGCCATGGTGGCCATCCGCGACCAGCCCATCGCCGCGCAGGCCATGGGCGTGAACACGGCGATGTACAAGTCACTCACCTTCGGCGTCTCGGCCTTCTACACCGGCGTGGCCGGTGCGCTGGGCGCCATCGCCATCCAGTTCGTGGCACCCGATTCGTTCAACATCTTCCTGTCCATCACCCTGGTGGTGGGCGTGGTGATAGGCGGGCTGGCCTCGATATCGGGCGCGTTCTACGGGGCGCTGTTCATCCAGTTCATCCCGAACATCGCCGACCAGATTTCCAAGGCGGCGCCGTGGGCCATCTACGGCATTTTCCTGATCGGCTTCATGTACGTGATGCCCTCGGGTGTGGCTGGCGCCATCCGCCTGGCGCGCCACAAGTTCAGCAGGAAGTAGCCGGGCCGAGGCCCGCGTGTGCAAGTGTGATGAGACGAAAGGAAGCAAGATGAAATCCACCAGACGACAGTTCTCCCTCGGTGTTGCGGCTTCGGTCGCACTTGGCGGGCAGGTGTTTGCCCAGGCCGCCAAGTACGGTCCCGGCGCCTCCGCCAAGGAAATCAAGCTCGGCCAGACCATGCCTTACAGCGGCCCGGCATCAGCCTACGGCACCATCGGCAAGGTGGAGCAGGCGTACTTCAAGAAGATCAACTCCGAAGGCGGCATCAACGGCCGCATGATCAACCTGATCTCGCTGGACGACGGCTACAGCCCGCCCAAGGCGGTGGAACAGGTGCGCAAGCTCGTGGAGCAGGAAGAAGTGCTGGCCCTGTTCCAGACGCTGGGCACGCCCAGCAACTCGGCCATCCACAAGTACGTCAACGCCAAGAAGGTGCCCCACCTGTTCCTGGCCACCGGCGCCACGAAGTGGAGCGACCCCAAGAACTATCCCTGGACCATGGGCTTCAACCTGAGCTACCAGACCGAGGGCGAGATCTACGCGCGCTACCTGCTCAAGACCAAGCCCAACGCGAAGATCGCGATCCTCTACCAGAACGACGACTACGGCAAGGACGTGCTCAAGGGCGTGAAGGACGTGCTCAAGGGCCCGAACGCGAAGATGATCGTGGCCGAGGCCACCTATGAAGTAGCCGACCCGACGGTGGACTCGCAGATCCTCACGCTCAAGGCCTCGGGCGCCGACACCTTCATCAACATCACCACGCCGAAGTTCGCGGCGCAGTCGGTGCGCAAGGTGTTCGATTCCGGCTGGCGGCCGCTGCACCTGTTGAACAACGTGGGCGCCTCGGTCGGCTCGGTGCTCACGCCGGCCGGCCTGGAAAAGTCGGTCGACCTGATCACGGTGCAGTACTACAAGGACGCCAACGACCCGCAGTGGAAGGACGACCCGGCCATGCTGGAGTGGCGTGCCTTCATGGCCCGCTTCTACCGCGAGGGCGACGTGGCCGATGCCAGCAACGTCTATGGCTACCTGGCCGCCCAGGTGATGGTGCAGGTGCTCAAGCAGTGCGGCAACGACCTGACGCGCGAGAACGTGATGCGCCAGGCCGCCAACCTCAAGGGCGCCAAGTTCACCATGCTGCTGCCCGGCATCAGCATGACCACCGGCCCGAACGACTTCTCGCCCGTGGAACAGGCCCAGCTGGCCAAGTTCGACGGCAAGCAGTGGAAGCTGTTCGGCGAGGTGATCGGCGCGAGCCACTGAGGCCTGTCATTGTGGGCTCGACTCGCAATCCGTCGTCGGGTTAGGCCGCGCGGCAAAGGCGGGGCCGGGCAGGCCGCGGCGCATCCACGAGGCGGTCAGCGCTTTGCGCTGACTCCCCTGGGTTTGTCCGTTCTTGCGGCCCGTCGCGAAACTCGCTGCGGGCCCTAAGGCCCCTTCGCTCAAACACCGCGACGAGTCAGATCACGAAGCGCTGCGCGCGGCCGCAACAACGGACAAACCCAGGCGCCTCGCGAAATGATGCGCCGCAGCCTGCCCGGCCCCACCTTTGCAGCAATGGTGTTGGCGCGCCGACGAACGCCAACCGCGCTGGCTGGCGCGGCAGGCGGTATCCGGCAGGGCCGATCTCTGCGGCGGCCGGGATTTACGGACTGGGGCCGGGCGCGCTTGCGCGCTTCGTCAACTGGCTCGTCGCGGTGTTTGAACGGAGGGGCCTCAGGGCCCGTAGTGAGTTTCGCGACGCCGGTCCCAGTCCGGAAATCCCGGCGAAGTCACCGCGAAGCGGGGACCGCCGAAGTGTGAGGCCCTGCCGGATACCGCCTGACGTGACGTCGCACACCACCCGATACGCAGGTCTTCAAATCACGCGCAGCTGCCTCAGCTCGCGCGTGATCCACGCGTAATACACCGGCGCGGCGACCACGCCGGCCAGGCCGAAGGCGGCTTCCATCGCCAGCATGGCGGCCAGCAGCTCGTAGGTTCGCACGCGGATGCGCGAACCCACGATGCGTGCGTTCAGGAAATATTCCAGCTTGTGGATGCCCACCAGGAAACCCAGCGACACCGCGCCCAGCCAGGGTGACAGGGTCAGGCTGGCCAGCACGATGGCGGTGTTGGAAGCCAGGTTGCCCACCACGGGAACCAGCCCGGCAAAGAAGGTCACCGCCACCAGCGTGTTGGCCAGCGGCACATGCCAGCCGAACAGCGGCAGCACGGCCAGCAGGTAGATCGCGGTGAACACGGTGTTCAGCGCGGCAATGCGCAGCTGGGATGAAACGATGTCCGTGAACGCCTGCGCCAGCTGCGACAGGCGCTCGCGCCAGGCCCGCAGGAAGATGGGCGCAACGGGCCCGGTGTCCTGCGGCGCCAGGCTGGCCAAAAAGCCGATCACCAGCCCGGCCAGGATGTAGGCCGCGCCGCGCAGCGTGTGGTGGCCCCACAGCCGCACGTCGCTGGCGTGCGAGCGCATCCATTGCGTGACTGTGTCGTGCACACTCGCCGATGATTCGGGCAAGCGTGAGGCCAGCCAGGGCGGCAGCGTGGTGCGCAGGCTGTCCAGCGTGTCCGCGGAAATCTGCAACAGGCGCGGCAGCCCGCCGGATGACGAAGCTTCCGACAGCTGGCCCAGCCCTTCCACGGTGGTGGCGATGCCGGCGGCCAGCAGCAGCACCACCAGCGCCAGCCCGATCACGTGGGCGCGGCCCGTTGACATGCGGGCCGTGAGCGCCCGCAGCAGCGCGCGGTACAGCGTGAATGCCGCCAGCCCGGAGAGCAGCGCCATCAGCAGGTGCAGGTGGACGATGAGCAGCAGCGCCGCGCCCATCAGCAGCAGCGCGGCGACAGTGGCGCGGTCGGCGCCCTCCCTGTGCGGATCGTTCATGCGGCTGATTATCGGGCGGTGCTGCTCATCCTTGCGGCGCCGGCTATTTATACCAAGCGTGCGCTTGCCATAAATAGCCGGCTTTGGTATGGTGGCGTTTGCCATGGAAACAGCGCTCGCCACCGACATTGAAGAAGAAGCCGCCGCGCCCCGGCGACCGCGCGGGCGGCCGCGCAAGACGCTGGACGAGCGCGACGACGGCAACCGCCGCCAGGAGCTGCTGCGCTCCGCCGCCCGGTTGTTCCGGCGCAAGGGCTTCCACGCCACCAGCACGCGCGACATCGCCGCGGCGGTGGGCATGCAAAGCGGCTCGCCGTTCTATCACTTCAAGAGCAAGGGTGCGCTGCTGTATGCGGTGATGGACGAGGGCATGCGCTCCGCGATCAGTAAACAAGCCGACGCGCTACAAAAAGCAGAGCGCTCTACGCAGTCCCCACGCGCCTTGCTGGCCGTTTTGATTCGCAATCACTTCGACATACTGCTTGGCCCGGGAAGTGATTTCATCCCGGTGATGCTGTACGAGGCGCGTTCCATCACGGCGCGCCAGCGCACGGCGCTGGCGCAGCTGCAAAGCGAATACGAGGCGCCCTGGGCGCCGGTACTGGCGGCCCTGCATGCGTCGGGCGAGCTGAAAGCCCAGGTCAAGCTGGCGCGCCTGCTGATCTTCGGGGCGCTCAACTGGTCGGCCCAGTGGTTCGACCGGCGCAAGGGCGCGTCGCTGGACGAGCTGGCCGATGCCGCGCTCGCCTTGTTTATCGGGGAGCCAGGGAAATGACTGCAACAGCACATTACAAATCCGTCTTCGCCGCCGGCTTGTTCGCCGGCAAGAACATCGTCGTCACCGGCGGCGGCTCGGGCATAGGGCGCTGCGCCGCGCACGAGCTGGCCGCGCTGGGCGCGGAGGTCATCCTGATCGGCCGCAAGCTGGAGAAGCTGCACGACGTGGCCGGCGAGATCGTGGCCGACGGCGGGCGCGCGAGCTTCCACGTGTGCGACATCCGCGACGAAGCAGCGGTGCAGACCACGGTGACGGCCATCGTCGTCACGCACGGCCGTATCGACGGCCTGGTCAACAACGCCGGCGGCCAGTACATCAGCGCGCTGGAATCCATCAGCGCCAAGGGCTGGCAGGCGGTGATCGACACCAACCTCACCGGCGGCTTCCTGATGGCGCGCGAGTGCTACCTGCAATCCATGCAGGAACGCGGCGGCGCCATCGTCAACATCGTGGCCGACATGTGGGGCTCCATGCCCAACATGGGCCACAGCGGCGCGGCGCGTGCCGGCATGGTGAGCTTCACCGAAACCGCGGCCGCCGAATGGGCCCACAGCGGCGTGCGCGTCAACGCGGTGGCGCCTGGCTATATCGCCTCCAGCGGCATGGACCACTATCCGCCGGAAGCAGGGCCGATGCTGCGCGAGATGCGCAAGACGGTGCCGCTCGGGCGCTTCGGCACCGAGGCGGAAACATCGGCCGCCATCGCATTCCTGCTCAGCCCGGCGGCCAACTTCATCAGCGGCGAAGTGCTGCGGGTGGACGGTGCACGCCCGCAGGTGCGCCAGGGCTGGCCGATGAAGATGCCTGATGAGGCGGCGCAGCAGCGTGATGCGGTCAAGCCCTTTGAAGGCTTCCACCGCGGCACGGTGCCCAAGGTGTTCCAGAAATGACGGTGTTTGCCTCTTCGTGGAACGCCCAGGGCACGTTGGCACAGCAGCGCGGCGAAGCCATGCTGGCGCGCATCGCGCAACTGCGCGCGCTGGAAGAGCGCTCCACCGCGGCATCCGCCAAATCGCGCCCAATATTTGACAAGCGCGGCCAGTTGCTGCCGCGCGAGCGGGTGGCGCTGCTGCTGGATCCCGGCTCGCCGTATCTGCCGCTGTGCTCGCTGGCGGGTTTCCTGCAGGACACCAGGGACGCGGACGCCTCGGTGCCCGGCGGCGGCATGATCGCCGGCATCGGATTTGTCTCGGGTGTGCGCTGCATGGTGGTGGCCAGCGATTCGGGCATAGACGCCGGTGCCATCCAGCCCATGGGCCTGGACAAGATCCTGCGCGTGCAGGAGATGGCGCTGCAGAACAAGCTGCCCTTCATCCACCTGGTGGAGAGCGCCGGCGCCAACCTGATGAAGTACCGGGTCGAAGGCTTCGTGCACGGCGGCGCGCTGTTCCGCAACCTGGCGCGCCTGTCGGCGGCGGGCATTCCCGTCATCACCGTGCAGCACGGTTCGGGCACGGCGGGCGGCGCTTACATGCCGGGCCTGTCCGACGTGGTGGTGATGGTGCGCAAGCGCTCGCGCGCCTTCCTGGCCGGCCCGCCCTTGCTGATGGCGGCCACCGGCGAAGTGGCGACCGAGGAGGACCTGGGCGGCGCCGAAATGCACACCGCCGTCTCAGGCCTGGGCGAGTACCTGGCGGAAGACGATCGCCATGCGCTTTCACTGGCAAAAGAGGCTGTAGCGCGCACCGGCTGGGCGTATCCAGCTATTAAATCCATAGCAAAGCCGCCGCGCCACGACGCGCAGGAGCTGCTGGGCCTGGTGCCCGCCAGCCTGCGCGAGCCGCTGGACATGCGCGAGATCATCGCCCGCATCGCCGACGATTCGGATCTGCTGGAATTCAAGTCCCTCTACGGCGCGGCCACGGTCTGCGCGCAGGCTTCCATCCACGGCCACGCCGTGGGCTTCATCACCAACAACGGCCCGATCGACGTGGCCGGTGCCAACAAGGCCACGCACTTCATCCAGCTGATGTGCCAGCTGGGCCAGCCGCTCATCTACCTGCAGAACACCACCGGCTACATGGTGGGCAAGGAGAGCGAGCAGGGCGGCATGATCAAGCACGGCTCCAAGATGATCCAGGCCGTGACCAACGCCACGGCGCCGCAGATCACCATCCAGTGCGGCGCCAGCTTTGGTGCCGGCAACTACGGCATGTGCGGCCGCGGCTATGCACCGCGCTTTCTTTTCAGCTGGCCCAGCGCGAAGACGGCGGTGATGGGCGGCGAGCAGGCGGCGCGCACCATGCAGATCGTCACGCAGGCGGCGATGGCGCGCAAGGGCATCACGCCCGACCCCGGCGAGGCGCAGGCCCAGTTCGACAAGATCGTCGCCATGTTCGAGGCGCAGGCCGATGCGTTCTATACCTCGGGCCTGCTGCTGGACGACGGCGTGATCGACCCGCGCGATACACGCGCCGTGCTGGTTCAGTGCCTGGACATCTGCGCCGAGGCGGAACAGCGAAAACTCAGGCCCATGCAGTTCGGCGTTGCCAGGATGTAGGAGACAAGAATGCAATTCACCCACGAACACACCGAAATCCAGAAGACGCTCAAGCGCTTCATCGACGAGAAGATCAACCCGCACGTGGAGGAATGGGAAGCGGCCGAGATCTTCCCCGCCCACGAGGTCTTCCAGGGACTGGGCAAGCTGGGCCTGCTGGGCCTGTGCAAGCCCGAGGAATACGGCGGCTCGGGGCTGGACTATTCGTATTCGATGGCCATGGCCGAAACCCTGGGCCACATCCATTGCGGTGGCGTGCCCATGGCGATCGGCGTGCAGACCGACATGGCCACCCCGGCGCTGGCGCGCTTTGGCAGCGACGAACTCAAGCGGCAGTTTCTCGCGCCCGCCATCGCGGGCGACATGGTCGGCTGCATCGGCGTGAGTGAACCCGCCGCGGGCAGCGACGTGGCCGGCATCAAGAGCCACGCCCGCAAGGACGGCGACGACTACGTGATCACCGGCCAGAAGATGTGGATCACCAACAGCCTGCAGGCCGACTGGATGTGCATGCTGGTCAATACCGGCGAAGGGCCCGTGCACAAGAACAAAAGCCTGGTGATGGTGCCCATGCGCGATGGGCCCAACGGCAAGCTGACGAAGGGCATCGAGGTCGCGCAGAAGATAAAAAAGATCGGCATGAACAGCAGCGACACCGGCCTGATTTATTTCGACGAAGTGCGCGTGCCGCAGCGGTACCGCATCGGCAACGAGGGCCAGGGCTTCATCTACCAGATGCAGCAGTTCCAGGAAGAGCGGTTATGGGCGGCCGCCAGCTGCCTGCAGTCGCTCTCCAACTGCATCGCCTGGACGATAGAGTGGGCGCAGGAGCGCAAGCTGTTTGGCGCCGCGCTGGCCGACCAGCAGTGGGTGCAGTTCAAGCTGGCCGAGATGAAGACCGAGGTGGAGAGCCTGCGCGCGCTCACCTACCGCGCATGTGAGCTGTACGTGAGCGGGCAGGACGTGCTGGAGCTCGCTTCCATGGCCAAGCTGAAGGCCGGCCGGCTCAACCGCATCGTGCCCGACACCTGCCTGCAGTTCTGGGGCGGCATGGGCTTCACCTGGGAGAACAAGGTCTCCCGCATGTACCGTGATGGCCGCCTGGGCTCCATCGGCGGCGGGGCCGACGAGGTGATGCTGGGCATCCTGGCCAAGATCATGGGCATCGCCAAAAGGCCGGTCGCGCCGTGAGCATGGTGAAAATCCGGCGGTTGCTGATCGCCAACCGCGGCGAGATCGCGCGGCGCATCATCCGCACCTGCGAGCGCATGGGCATCGAAACAGTGGCCGTGTATTCCGATGCCGATGCGCAGGCGCTGCACGTGCGTGAGGCCACGCTGTCGCAGGCGCTGGGCGGCAACGCCTCGGCCGATTCCTACCTGCGCATCGACAAGCTGCTGGCCGCCGCGAAGGAGGCGGGCGCCGACGCGGTGCATCCCGGCTACGGTTTTCACAGCGAGAACGCGCAGTTCGCGCAGGCGGTGGTGGATGCAGGCCTGACCTGGGTGGGCCCGCCGGCCCAGGCCATCCGCGCGCTGGGCAGCAAGTCCAACGCCAAGGAATTGGCGGCGGCTCGCAAGGTGCCCTGCCTGCCGGGCTACCAGGGAGAAGATCAATCGGACGCGCGCTTTGCCGCGGAGGCGCAGCGCATCGGCTTGCCGCTGATGGTGAAGGCCGCGGCCGGCGGCGGTGGGCGCGGCATGCGGCTGGTGACTGAACTCAGCCAGCTGCTCGCGGCCGTGCAAAGCGCGCGCTCTGAAGCGCAGGCCGCGTTCGGCTCCGGCGAACTGCTGCTGGAGCGAGCTCTGCTGGCGCCGCGCCACGTTGAGGTGCAGGTGTTCGCCGACAGCCAGGGCCGCTGCATCCACCTTGGCGAGCGCGATTGCTCGGTGCAGCGGCGCCACCAGAAGATCATTGAGGAGACGCCCAGCCCGGCGGTGGATGAGAAGCAGCGCCAGCGCATGGGCGCCTGCGCCGTGGAGCTCGCGCTGTCCGCTGGTTACGTGGGCGCGGGCACGGTGGAATTCCTGGTGGAAGGCGGCAAGTTCTACCTGATGGAGATGAACACCCGCCTGCAAGTGGAACATCCGGTGACCGAGGCCGTGACCGGGCTGGACCTGGTGGAATGGCAGCTGCGCATCGCCCAGGGCGAGCCGCTGCCGCTCGCCCAGCACGAAGTTGTTTTCACGGGCCACGCCATCGAGGTGCGGCTATGCGCCGAGGATGAAAACTTCGTGCCGCAATCGGGCACTGTGCAGCACCTGCGCGAGCCGCAAGGCGTTCGCTTCGACCACGCGCTGTTCGAAGGCATGGTGGTGCCGCCGTACTACGACTCCATGCTGGGCAAGCTGGTCGCACACGCGCCCACGCGCGCTGAGGCTATCGACAGGCTGGCCGCGGCGTTGGGGCGGCTGCAGGTGCTGGGCCTGCCGACTAACCGGCGTTTTCTCGCGGCGTGCCTGGCCCATCCGGGCTTCCGCGCCGGTGAGGCGCTGGTGCCTTTCCTCGAGCAGGAAGGCGACGCGCTACGGCAGTTGCTACAAAAAGAGGAGCGCCTCACGCTTGTTCCATGCGCCTTAACGGCCATTTTCCCTCTGGAGAATGGGGCGAAAAATGCGCTGGCATGCCCGTTCCCCCGACCCTTGAAGCTGCGCCATCGCGGCGAGTTGTCCCTACTGCGGACGCGCGAACTCGCCAACGGAATGCTGGAAGTGGAAAGCGAAGGGCAGGTCCGCCAGTTGGCCCGTGCCGCCGTCACCGGCGTGCCGCTGGACGACCGGCGCTGGCATGTGCAGGCCGGCAGCGTGGACCTGTTCATCGAGGACGCGTCATTCGAGCCGGCTGCGTCGGCGGGCGGCGCGGCGGGTACGGCCGAACTGCGCGCGCCGTTCAACGGCAAGGTGATCGCCGTCAAGGCGGCCGCCGGCGCCAAGGTGGCGCGCGGCGATACATTGCTGGTGCTGGAATCGATGAAGCTGGAGCACGCGCTCTGCGCCACTCGCGACGGCGTGGTGAAGGCGGTGCATGTAGAGGCAGGCCAGCAGGCAGCCACCTCGCAGGTGCTGGTGACGTTTGAGGTGCCGGCATGAATAGCGAACTGCAGCAGGACATCGACGCGCTCACCGGCACGGTCCGGCGCTTCACCCTGGAACGCATCGCGCCGCACGTCTCGCGCTGGGATGAGGCCGGCGAGTTTCCGCGCCAGCTGTACAACGAAGCCGCCGATCTCGGCCTGCTGGGCCTGGGCTACCCCGAAGCGCTGGGCGGAACGCCGGCGCCGTACGCACTGCGCAACGCGGTGTCCGTCACCATGGCGCGCCACAGCGGCAGCGGCGGCCTGCTGGCCAGCCTGTTCTCGCTGAACATCGGCCTGCCGCCGGTGCTGCGCCACGGCTCGCCCGAAGTGCAGCAGGAAGTGGCACCGCAGGTGCTGCGCGGCGAACGCATCGCCGCGCTGGCGATCACCGAGCCGGCCGGCGGCTCCGACGTGGCCAGCCTGCGCACCACCGCGCGCCGCGAAGGCGAAGAGTGGGTGATCAACGGCGAGAAGGTCTTCATCACCTCGGGCATGCGCGCCGACTGGATCACGATGGCGGTGCGAACCGGCGAGGCCGGCAGCAAAGGTGCCGGCGGGATTTCCATGGTGCTGGTCCCCGGAGACTCACCGGGCCTGTCGCGCACGGCGCTGGACAAGATGGGCTGGTGGTGTTCCGACACCGCCCACCTGCGCATGGACAACGTGCGCGTGCCCGCGCGTTACCTGCTGGGCGAGGAGGGCGCGGGCTTTCGCATCATCATGACCAATTTCAACGGCGAGCGGCTGGGCATGTCGGCCATGGCGCTCGGCTTCGCGCAGGCCTGCTTCGACGAGGCGCTGGACTGGGCCCGCCAGCGCCACGCCTTCGGCAGCGCCCTGGTCGAAAAGCAGGTGATCCGCCACAAGCTGGTGGACATGCGCATGCGCATCGAGTCCACCCAGGCGTGGCTGGATGCCGTCACGGCGCTGGCTGACGAAGGGAAATTGGAATCTGACCCCCAATGTGTGGCGCAGGTCTGCATGCTCAAGAACCACGCCACGCAGGCCATGCAGTTCTGCGCCGACCAGGCCGTGCAGATCCTGGGCGGCATGGGCTTCATGCGCGGCACGAAGAGCGAGCGCATCTACCGCGAGGTGAAGGTGATGATGATAGGCGGCGGTGCCGAGGAGATCATGAAAGACCTCGCCGCGCGACAATTGGCGCTATGACCAAGACCGCCGCACAAGCACCCGCGCAGTTCGAGCCGGAGTTCATCGCGGGGCTGAAGGACATCTTCGAGGAGAAGATCGTCTTCAACCGCGTTCTGGGCCTGAAGATCGCGCTGCTGGCGGCGGACCGGGTGAGCGGACGCATCGACATGAAGCCCGAGCTGGTGGGCCACTACTCGCACAACCGCCTGCACGGCGGCGTGATCAGCGCGGCGCTGGATGCGATGGGCGGCCTGGCGGTGATGGCGGCCATCGGCGCGCGCCACATGGATGAAGCGCCGGCCCAGCGCCTGCACCGCTTCGGCAAGCTGGGCACCATCGACCTGCGAATCGACTACCTGCGGCCCGGCCTGGGGGAGCACTTCGAGCTGCGCGCCGAAGTGATGCGGCTGGGTTCGCGCGTGGCGTCCACCCGCATGGAATTTCTGGACGCCGACGGCAAACTGCTGTCTACCGGCTCGGGCGCCTACATCGTGTCCTAAGCGAGCCGCCGACGGGCCGCCCCTAGGTGGCTAAGCCCCCACGGGGGGCAGCGCATTACACGAAGTGAAAAGCGTGGGGGCAATATTCTTAGCCGCCCTTCTTGGGGCGCTTGCCGGGGTTCTTCTTGCTGCGGGTGGCGGTGCCACGCTCGAGGCTGACCTTCTGGCCGCCGCCGTTGCGTGGTGCCGTGTAGCCGGGCAGGGCCTTGGGTGCGGGGGTGCGTTTGCGGTCTGCTTCGGTGACGATCTTGTTGCCCATGGGGTTCTCCAGAAAACGGGGGGTTGCCAAACCCTCCATTAGGCCACAGCGCCGGGCGCCGCCGGTTCAGGGGCAGACCAGCACCCCGGCCTGCAGCGTGCAGGCCCCTCGCGGGCCGGCCAGCAACGGGCCCATCTGGTTGTGGCGCTGGCCATCGCTGTCCCAGCAGCCTCCAGCGTCGCAGGTGGTGATCACGGGCGGGCGGGCAATGGCGACTGGCGGTGGCGGGGCGGCCAGCATGGGCGCGGCACGCAGCGTGGGCGAGCCCACCAGCGGATCCACGGGCCTCACAGCCACAGCTGGCGGGCTGGGCGCCGCGGGCGCGCCCTGCGCCGTGTCGGGCTCGCTGCCAAAGCAGGCCAGGGCGGTGCGGCGGCGCGCAACCGCCAGTTGCGGGGGCGCGGTACGGGTGCCGGCCGCCAGGGCCGCTTCGAACTGCTGGCGGGCGGCCACGCAGCCGGGCGAGGACATCAGGTCCGCGCGCTGGGCCTGCGCGGTGCAGGCCGCTAGCGCGAACCCGGCGGCGCTCAGGGCTTGGGATAGTCGGATACGACTTTCCATTTGCCGTCCACGATCTGCGACAGCCGCGACAGGTCGCTGCCCAGGCGCTTGGTCGGGCTGTAGGTTGCCTCGGCGCTGCCGAACATGTCGGGCGGGATCTTCATGGTGTCCATGGCCTTGATGAAGCTCTCGGTGCTGAGGTTGGGGCCGGCTTTCTGGGCCGCGCGAACGAAGGCGTCAATGATGTCATAGCCGTACACCGAGAACACCGTCGGGTCCTCGTTGAACTTGGTCTTGTACTTGCTGGCCCAGAAGCGGATGGGCTGCGAGGCCTCGTCCAGGTAGGGGTGCTGCACGGTCATGGTGCCGTACAGGCCGTCCATGCCCTTGCCGCCCAGCTTGTGGATCAGGTCGGTGTACAGCGCGCTGGAGCCGAAGAACAGCGGGTTGAAGCCGGCTTTGCGCGCCTCGGCGATGGTGCCGATGGTCTCGCGGATGATGGTGCCCATCACCACCACGTCGCAGTTGGCGGCCTTCATCCTGGCCACCTGCGAGGAGAAATCGGTCGCGCCGCGCTTGTAGGTGGTTTTCTCGACCATCTCGACGTTCATCGTCTTCAGGCCGGCATCGGCGCCGCGCTGCACTTCCAGGCCGAAATCGTCGTCCTGGTAGATGGAGCAGATGCGCTTGGCGCCCTTGGCCTTCACAAAGTCCGGCAGGGCGGTGCGCATCTGGTCAAAGTAGGTGGCGGCGAACGAGTACTTGAGCTTGTGGAAGGGCTCGTACATTTCGCGCGCGGCGGTGATCGGGAAGAAGTTGATCACGTTCTTCTCGAACTGCACCGGCATGGCGGCCAGGTTCTGGGCCGTGCCCAGGTGGCCGGCCATGATGAACACCTTGTCCTGGTTGACCAGCTTCTGGGCGGCCAGCACCGCCTTCTTGGGGTCATAGCCGTCGTCCTCGGAAGCCAGCTTGAGCTTGCGGCCGTGGATGCCGCCCTGCTCGTTCACTTCGTCGATGCGCAGCAGCATGCCGTTGCGCGCCTGCTTGCCGTAGCCGGCCAGCGGGCCGGAGAAGTCCTGGATGGTGCCGACCAGGATCTCGGTCTTGCTGACGCCCTGGGTCTGGGCCACGGCCAGGGTGGAGGCCAGGGCCAGGGCGGCCAGGCCGGCGGTTCTTAGCTTCATGCAAGTCTCCTGCAGTTAAAACGGGGGAAGTAGGCATTCTTGCCCGCTCCCCCCGCCTGTCAAGCTCGCATGTACTAGTGCCGCGCTAGTCCTGGAAGAACTCCGACTGCACCTGCCACTTGCCGTCCTTTTGCAGGGTCGGCTTCAGGCCGCTGAAGGCCACGTAGTCGGAAACCACCTTCCAGCGGCCCTCCTGGATCTGCGACAGGCGCGAGAAGCGGTTGCCCAGATGCTTGGTGGGGCTGAAGGTCAGCTCGGGCGTGCCGAACATGTCGCGGTTGAAGGTCATGCCGTCCAGCGTCTTGACGAAGCTTTCGGTGTTCAGCTGCGGGCCGGCCTTCAGGGCCACGCGGATGAAGGCGTCCAGCGTGCCGTAGCCGTACACCGCGAACACCGAAGGGTCCTCGTTGAACCGGGTCTTGTACTTGTTGGCCCAGAAGCGCACCGGCTGCTCGGCCGCATCCAGGTAGGGGTGCTGCGCCGTCATGGTGGAGAACACGCCGTCCATCAGCTTGCCGCCCAGCTTGGGGATGAGATCGGTGTACACCGCGCTGGAGCCGACGAACACCGGGTTGAAGCCGGTCTTGCGCGATTCCGCCACGGTGCCCACGGTTTCGCGGATCACGGTGCCCAGCACCACCAGCTCGCAGCCGGAGGACTTCATCTTCGCGACCTGCGAGGAGAAGTCGGTGGCGCCGCGCTTGTAGGAGGTCTTCTCGGTGAATTCCATGCCGATGGTCTTCAGGCCGGCTTCGGCGCCCTTCATCACCTCGATGCCGAAATCGTCATCCTGGTAGATCACGCAGGGCTTCTTGATGCTGCGGTCCTTGACCAGCCGGGGCGCGGCAATGCGCATCTGGTCGAAGTAGGTGGCGGCATTGGAGTACTTCAGCTTGTGGAAGGGCTCGTACATTTCGCGCGCGGCGGTGATCGGGAAAAAGTTGATCACGTTCTTCTCGAACTGCACCGGCATCGAAGCCATGTTCTGCGCGGTGCCAAGGTGGCCCACCATCGCGAAGATGCCGTCCTGGCTGACCATCTTCTGCGTGGCCAGCACGGCCTTCTTGGGGTCGTAGCCGTCGTCCTCGACGATCAGCCTGAGCTTGCGCCCGTTGATGCCGCCCTGCTCATTGGCCTCGTCCACGCGCAGCTGCATGCCGTTGCGGATCTGCTTGCCATAGCCGGCCAGCGGGCCGGACAAGTCCTGGATGGAGCCGATGAGGATTTCGGTCTTGCTGATGCCGGCGGCGTTCTGCGCGCCTGCGAGCGTGGCAAAGCACGCGAGCAGCACGAGCGCGGCGGTGGATTTCATTTTCATGGCGGAGGTTCTCCTGTGGGGCTGGTGGTCAACGACCCCCGGAGTGTTGGGCAGCGCGCCCCGCGGCGTCTGTCGCCGCCGCGTCAAATCCGCGTTTTCACCGAGGGCCGCTGTCGCCCGCACGACAGCCGACCAATCGGTCAGCGATACATCGCCTCGATCTGCGGCGCGTACTTGGTCTGCACCAGCTTGCGCTTGAGCTTCATCGTGGGTGTGAGCTCTTCATCCTCGGCCGACAACTGCGTGTCGAGCAGGAAGAACTTCTTGATCTGCTCCACACGCGCGAATTTCCTGTTCACGCGGTCCAGCTCGCCCTGTATCAGCTGCTGCACCTCGGGCGCGCGCGTGAGGCTGGCGTAGTTGGAGAACGGGACATCGCTGTCCTGCGCGTACTTCTCCACGTTCTCCTGGTCGATCATGATGATCACCGTGAGGTAGGGCAGCTTGTCGCCTATGACCACCGCGTCGGTGATGTAGGGGCTGAACTTCAGTTCGTTCTCCAGCTCCGAGGGCGTGATGTTCTTGCCACCGGCCGTGATGATGATGTCCTTCATGCGGTCGGTGATGCGGAAGAACCCTTCTTCGTCCACCACGCCCACGTCGCCGGTGTGCAGCCAGCCTTCGGCGTCGATGGTCTCGGCTGTTTTTTCCGGCTGGTTCAAATAGCCCATGAATACATTGGTGCCGCGCACCAGGATCTCGCCGGTGGCGGGGTCGAGCCTCACTTCGTTGTAGGCTGCCGCGGGGCCGATGGAGCCGGGCTTGATGCGGCTGGCGGGAACGCCGGTGGAGGCGCCGCACGACTCGGTCATGCCCCACACCTCCAGCATGGGCACGCCCAGCGCCAGGTACCACTTGACCAGCTCCGGGGAAATCGGCGCGGCGCCGGTCACCAGGAAACGCGAGCGGTGGATGCCGATCAGCTTGCGCACGTTGTTCAGCGCGATCCAGCGTGCCAGCGTGAACTTGAACTTCAGGAAGCCGTCCACCGGCTGGCCGGCCAGCACCTTGTCGGCGATCTGCGTGCCCACGCCGATGCCCCAGCCGTACGCGGCCTGCTGCAGCGGGCTGGCCTCTTTCAGCGTGATCATCACGCCGGAATAAAACTTTTCCCAGATGCGCGGCACCGCCGTGAACACCGTGGGCGAGATCTCGCGCACGTTCTCGGGCACCGTCTCGGGGTTCTCCACGAAATTGAGGATGGCGCCGGTGTACATGGCGAAGTATTCGCCGCCCACGCGTTCGGCGATGTGGCACAGCGGCAGGAAGCACATGCGCTCGTCGCGCTCATCCTGCGCCACCAGCGTGTTGTAGCCGCGCACGGTATGCACCAGGCCGCGGTGGCTGTGCATGGCGCCCTTGGGCTTGCCGGTGGTGCCGGAGGTGTAGACCAGGATGGCCAGGTCTTCGGGCCGGCAGGCCTTGACGCGATGCATCAGCTCGTCGCCCTGGCGGCCCACGTAGCGGGCACCCATCTCGCGCAGTGCCTTCAGGCTGATGACGCCGGGGTCATCCAGTTCGCGCAGGCCTTCCATGTCGAACACCACGATCTTCGCCAGGCCGGGCAGTTGTGCGCGCACTTCCAGCGCTTTGTCCAGCTGCTCGTCATCTTCCACAAACAGGATGGTGGTGCGCGAGTCCTCGCACAGGTAATGCACCTGCGAGGCCGCGTCGGTGGGGTAGATGCCGTTGGACACGCCGCCGCACGAGAGCACGGCCAGGTCGGCCAGCACCCATTCAATGACGGTGTTCGACAGGATGGAAGCGGTGTCGCCGGGCACGAAGCCCAGGCTCATCAACCCGCCCGCGATCTCGCGCACGGCCTGGCCGGTCTGGCTCCAGGTCCAGGTGCGCCAGATGCCCAGTTTCTTCTGCCGCATCCAGACCTGCGCGCCGCGCTTGTCCACGCCGTTCCAGAACATGGCGGGCAGCGTATCGCCTTCCAGCACGACGGCGGTGTTGGGCTGTATGGCGGAGAGGTCCCAGAGATTGCTCATCTTCCTTATCTCCAGTTCTTCTTTTTCTTCCAGCGCCGCTCGCCGCGCACGCCGGCTTCCTTCATGCCCAGGTAGAACTCCTTGATGTCGTCCTTCTCGCGAAGCCGGGCACAGGTGTCTTCCATGACGATGCGGCCGTTCTCCAGTACGTAGCCGTAGTCGGAGGCGTTCAGGGCCATGTTGGCGTTCTGCTCCACCAGCAGGATGGTTGTGCCGCGCTCGCGGTTGATGCGCACCACGATCTCGAAGATCTCGCGCGTCAGCTTGGGGCTCAGGCCCAGGCTTGGCTCGTCCAGCAATATCAGGTCGGGCGAGGCCATCAGCGCGCGCGAGATGGCCAGCATCTGCTGCTGCCCGCCCGACAGCAGGCCGGCATCCTGCTGGGCGCGGTCTTTCAGGATGGGGAAATAGCGGTACACGGCTTCCATGTCGCGCGACACGCCGTCGCGGTCGCCGCGCGTGTAGGCGCCCATCAGCAGGTTGTCGCGCACGCTGAGCAGCGGGAACACCTCGCGGCCTTCGGGCACGTGCGACAGGCCCTGCTGCACGATGTGGGCCGGGTCGCGCGCGGTGATGGCGTTGCCCTTGAATTCAATGCTGCCCTTGCGCGGGTCGATGATGCCCGAGATGGTCTTCAGGATGGTGGTCTTGCCGGCGCCGTTGGAGCCCAGCACGGTGGCGATCTCGCCGCGCCGCACCTGCAGGCTGACGCCGCGGATCGCCTTGATGGGCCCGTAGGCGCTCTCGACGTTCGAAAGCTTCAGCACGGGCAGGTCGCTGATGGCGGGTGGGCTCATGCTCATGCAGGCTCCCTCCGAAGCGAGGACACGTCGTCCACAGAGCCCAGGTAGGCCTCGATCACGCCGGGGTCGTTCTGCACCTCGCGCGGCGTCCCCATGGCCAGCACCTCGCCCTGGTTCATGGCCAGCACCCGGTCGGACACCTTGGACACCAGCGACATGTCGTGTTCCACCATCAGCACCGTGACACCCAGCTCATGCTTGATGTCCTGGATCCAGAAGGCCATGTCGTCGGTTTCTTCCACGTTCAGGCCGGACGACGGCTCGTCCAGCAGCAGCAATTTGGGCTCGGTGCACAGCGCGCGCGCCATCTCCACCACCTTGCGCACGCCGTAGGGCAGGCCGGCGACCATCGAGTCGCGGTGGTGCTGCAATTGCAGCAGGTCAATCACCTGTTCCACCTTTTCGCGCGCGGCAATCTCGCCGGCGCGCACCTTGCCGGTGAAGAACATCTCGCTCCACACGCCGGTGTGGCTGTGCGTGTGGCGGCCGATCAGCAGGTTGTGCAGCACGGTGGCGTGCTCGAACAGCTCGATGTTCTGGAAGGTGCGGGCAATGCCCAGCGAGGCGATCTTGTGCGGCGGCTGCTCGGTCAGCACCTGGCCCCGGTATTCGATGCTGCCCGAGGTGGGCGTGTAGATGCGGCTGATCAGGTTGAACACCGTGGTTTTGCCGGCGCCGTTGGGGCCGATCAGGGTGAACACCTCGCCCTGCTTCACGTCGAAGCTGACGCTGTTGACGGCCAGCACGCCGCCGAAGCGCACGCTGAGGTTTTTGGCCGAGAGAAGGATGTCGGAGCTCATCGCAGGCGATCCGATTTGGTGAATGACTTCTGCCGCTTGAACAGGCCCTTGCGGTAGAACGGGAACAGCTGGAAGTACGTGCGGACCTTCAGCCAGCGCCCGTAGATGCCCAGCGGCTCGAACAGCACGAAGGCGACCAGCACGCCGCCGTACACCACCGACTGCAGGCCGGGCGCCTGGCCAATGGCGGCGGGCAGGTAGTCCTTGACCAGCGAGATGACCTGCGGCATGGAGATCAGGAAGATGGCGCCCAGGAAGGCGCCGTGCACCGAGCCCAGCCCGCCTATCACCACCATCAGCAGCAGGTCGATCGACTGCAGGATGTTGAACTGGTCGGGCGAGATGAACTGCAGCTTGTGCGCGTACAGTGCGCCGCCCACGCCGGCCAGCGCGGCCGACAGCGCGAACGACAGCGTCTTGTAGCGCGCCAGGTGGATGCCCATGCTCTGCGCCGAAATTTCCGAATCGCGGATGGCCACGAAGGCCCGTCCGGTGGGCGAGCGCAGCAGGTTCAGGATGGCCAGCGTGGAAATCACCGCCACCACCAGGCACAGGAAATAGAAGGCCGGCCCCGAGCCCATGGACATGCCGAACATCTCGGGCGCCTTCAGGTGCTTGCCCGCGTTGCCGCCGGTGACCGACTCCCAGCGCGCGAACACCTCTTCGACGATGAAGCCGAACGAGAGCGTGGCCATGCCCAGGTAGATGCCCTTCACGCGCAGCGCGGGCAGGCCCACCACCACGCCCACGGCGGCAGACAGCGCG
The DNA here is from genome assembly GCA_016191525.1 of Burkholderiales bacterium. Taxonomy (GTDB): domain Bacteria; phylum Pseudomonadota; class Gammaproteobacteria; order Burkholderiales; family Burkholderiaceae_C; genus Ramlibacter. The sequence goes on from JACPOK010000019.1 coordinate 383,297, forward strand.
GCGGCGCACAGCAGCGCGATGGGGAAGGGCACGCCGTGCCCGGTGAGGTAGGCCTGCGTGTACGCACCCACGCCCAAAAAGGCAGCGTGGCCCAGCGAGAACAGGCCGGTGAAGCCGGCCAGCAGCATCAGGCCCAGGCCCACGATGGCGTAGATCAGCACGAAGGTGAGCTGCGCCAGCCAGTACTCCGGAAACACCCAGGGCGCGGCCAGCAGCAGCAGCATGAGCGCGCCGTACCAGAACACGTGCCCGCCGTGCCTGGCCAGCTTGACGTCCTGGCCGTAGTCGGTCTTGAAAATGAAGCGCATTTTGTTCTTAGACTTTTTTGCTGAGCCGCTCGCCGAACAAACCGTTCGGTTTGACCATCAGCATGATCAGCACCACGATGTACGCGGCCGTGTCCTTGAAGCCTTCGGGCAGGTAGAAGCCCGAGAGCGATTCGACGATGCCGATCACCAGCCCGCCGACGATGGCGCCGGGCAGGCTGCCGAAACCGCCGACCACCGCGGCGGGAAAGGCCTTCAGGCCGATGAAGCCCATGTTGGCGTGCACGAAAGTGATGGGCGCCAGCAGCAGGCCGGCCACCGCCGCCACCGCCGCGGCCAGGCCCCAGACGATGCCGTTGAGCCGCTTGACCGGGATGCCCATGTAATAGGCGGCCAGCTGGTTCTGCGAGGACGCCTGCATGGCGATGCCCACCTTGCTGTAGCGGAACACGGCGAACAGCAGGCCGCACAGCACGGCGGTGGAGGCGATGACCACCATCTGCTCGGCGTTGAGCACCAGTGCGCCAACGTTCCATACCTGGTCCTTGTAGGGCACGGGCAGGGCATGCGTTTCGGTGCCGATGCCGGGGATGGTGGTGATGAGCCCGCGCGCCACGTAGCCGATGCCGATGGTGAGCATGACGATGGAAAACTGCGGCTGGCCCAGGATGGGGCGGATGACGGCCAGCTCGAGCAGCACGCCGAACAGCGCCATTGCCGCCACGGCGCCCAGCACCGCCAGCCAGAACGGGAAGTTGAAGAAGGTCATGGCGGCCAGGCCGCAGAAGGCGCCCAGCATCATCAGCTCGCCCTGCGCGAAGCTGACCATTTCAGTGGCCTTGTAGATCAGCACGAAGCCGAGCGCGATCAGCCCGTAGATGCACCCTTGCGCGATGCCGCTGATCACCAGTTGAACGAATTGCACCCTCTAGCCTCCATGTTTGCTCCGGTTATAGCTTTGCGCGGCACGCAGGCTGTACAGGGTTGACCCGAAAACTGTCGCCTGCACGACGGGGGTGTAATCCCTCACATGACTGACGCCGTACGTATTGAGAAGCTCGACCACGTCACCGTGGTGACGCTGGACCGCGCGGATGTGCGCAACGCGGTGGATTCAGATACCGCGCGCGCATTGCATGCCGCGTTTGTCGCGTTCGATGCCGATGCGTCGGCGCGGGTGGCGGTGTTCCACGGTGCCAACGGCCACTTCTGCGCGGGGTGGGACCTGCAGTTTGGCGCACGCATGGCGCAGCAGGAGGGCGGCCAGGCCGTGCTGTCCGACCTGGACTTCAGCGCGCGGGACGCGCAGCCGCTGGGGCCCATGGGCCCTTCGCGCCTGCTGCTTGCCAAGCCGGTGATCGCCGCCGTCAGCGGCGCTGCGGTGGCGGGCGGCATGGAGCTGGCGCTGTGGTGCGACATGCGTGTGATGGACGAGGACGCTTACTTCGGTGTGTACTGCCGGCGCTTCGGCGTGCCGCTGATCGACGGCGGCACGGTGCGCCTGCCGCGGCTGGTGGGCATGGGCCACGCGATGGACCTGATCCTCACCGGCCGCAAGGTGGAAGCGCCCGAGGCGCTGCAGATGGGCCTGGCGAACCGGGTGGTGCCCACTGGCACCGCGCGCGAGGCGGCCATCACGCTGGCGCAGCAGCTGTGCAAATTCCCGCAGGCAACGATGCTGGCCGACCGCGAAAGCGCCTATCGACAGTGGGACTTGCCCTTGGGCGAGGCGCTGCACCAGGAGTGGGAACGCGGCAAGCACCGCATTGCCGACGGCATGCAGGGCGCCGCGCGCTTTGCCGGCGGCGCGGGCCGCCACGGCAAGTTCTAGGCTTTCTTGGGAATGGGCCGCGGCTTGCCGCCCTCGTCGATGGCCACGTAGGTGAGCGATGCTTCCGTCACCTTCACATACTGGCCCTGGGCGCGGAAGCGCTCGGCGTACACCTCGACCTGCACCGTGATGGAGGTGTTGCCGATGCGCGTGACGTGCGCGAAGAAGCTCAGGATGTCGCCCACCCGCACCGGCTGCTTGAAGATGAACTGGTTGACGGCCACCGTGGCCATGCGCCCGTCGACATAGCGCGCGGGCACCACCGAGCCGGCCAGGTCGACCTGGGCCATGACCCAGCCGCCGAAGATGTCGCCATTGGCGTTGCAGTCCGCCGGCATGGGAATGACCTTGAGGACGAGCTCCTTGTCGGTGGGCAGGGCGGCCGGGGCGCTTGAATTGGTGGACATGGGCACAATCTCTCTTCTGATGTCTTCAACTCCTGATTGTCCCTGATGCGCGGCGCCGGCCAATCTTCTGCATCCAACGCCGCGCCCGCGCCCGAGGCCCGGCCCGCCCAGTCGGACTGGGCCACGCTGCGGCGCCTGCTTCCCTACCTGTGGCAATACAAGCTGCGCGTGGTGGCGGCGCTGCTGTTCATGGTGGGCGCCAAGCTGGCCAATGTGGGCGTGCCGGTGCTGCTGAAGACGCTGGTCGATGCGATGAGCTTCAAGCCGGGCGACGCGGCGGCGATGCTGGTGGTGCCGGTGGGCCTGCTGCTGGCCTATGGGCTGCTGCGCCTTTCCACTTCGCTCTTCACCGAGCTGCGCGAGCTGGTTTTTTCCAAGGCTACCCAGGGCGCGGCGCGCAGCATCGCGCTGGAAACCTTCCAGCACCTGCACGCCCTGAGCCTGCGCTTTCACCTGGAGCGGCAGACCGGTGGCATGACGCGCGACATCGAGCGCGGCGTGCGCGGCATCGAATCGCTGATCTCGTATTCGCTGTTCAGCATCGTGCCCACGCTGATCGAGGTGGTGCTGGTGCTTACCATCCTGGGCGTGAAGTTCGACGCCTGGTTTGCCTGGATCACGCTGGCCGCGCTGGTGCTGTACATCGTGTTCACCGTCAGCATCACCGAGTGGCGCACCAAGTACCGCAAGCAGGCCAACGAATTCGATTCGGCTGCCCACACCAAGGCCGTGGATTCGCTGCTGAACTACGAAACGGTGAAGTACTTCAACAACGAAGGCTTCGAGGCCAGCCGGTATGACGAAAGCCTCAAGCGCCTGCGCATCGCGCGCCTGAAGAGCCAGACCACGCTGTCGATGCTGAATGCCGGCCAGCAGCTGATCATCGCCATCGGCCTGGTGACCATGCTGTGGCGCGCCACCGAAGGCGTGGTGGCCGGCCGCATGACGCTGGGCGACCTGGTGATGGTGAACGCCTTCATGATCCAGCTGTACATCCCGCTGAACTTCCTGGGCGTGCTGTACCGCGAGATCAAGCAGAGTCTCACGGACCTGGACAAGATGTTCGTGCTGATGGAAAAAGAGCGCGAGATCGCAGACGCGCCCGGCGCGCAGCCGCTGCACGGCCTGGCGCAGCCCACGGTGCGCTTCGAGAACGTGAACTTTTCGTATGAGCCGGCGCGGCAGATATTGCACGGCGTGAGCTTTGAAATTCCCGCCGGCAAAACGGTGGCCGTGGTGGGCCCCTCGGGCTCGGGCAAAAGCACGCTGGCGCGGCTGCTGTACCGCTTCTACGATGTCCAGGAAGGCCGCATCACCATCGCCGGCCAGGACATACGCGAAGTCACGCAGGCCAGCGTGCGCCAGGCCATCGGCATCGTGCCGCAGGACACGGTGCTGTTCAACGACACGGTGGAATACAACATCGCCTACGGCCGCCCCGGCGCCGGCAAGGCCGAAGTGGAAGAGGCGGCGCGCCAGGCGCGCATCCACGGCTTCATTGAATCGACGCCCAAGGGCTACGCCACCATGGTGGGCGAGCGCGGGCTGAAGCTGTCGGGCGGCGAGAAGCAGCGCGTGGCGATTGCGCGCACGCTGCTGAAGAACCCGCCCATATTGATCTTTGACGAAGCCACCTCGGCGCTGGACTCGGCCAACGAGCGCGCCATCCAGGCTGAGCTGAAAGGCGTGGCGCAGAACAAGACCACGCTGGTCATCGCGCACCGCCTGTCCACGGTGGTGGACGCGCACGAGATCCTTGTCATGGACGCCGGCCGCATCATCGAGCGCGGCACCCACGGGCAGCTGCTGGCGCAAAGCGGCAGGTACGCCGACATGTGGGCGCTGCAGCAGCAGAGCACCGAGGCCGCGGCAGAAGCGGTTGAGCAAGCCTGATCCTTAAGGACCCTAGGCCATTTCCCTAGGCCCCCCGTCTCCCGCCGTGGTTTCATTTGGTTACATGAGGTGCAACCATGAATCCAGCGCAAATTGCCGGGATAGATGACACAGCGGCGCTCCGCCAGGCCTTGGCTGCCGCAGTGCGGGAACGCGACGATGCGATGGCGTGCCTGCATGAGCGCGAGCAGGATGTCGCGAAGCTGAAGCGGTCGCACGAGGTGCTGGTCTCGACGCTGGACGCGACGAGCGATGGCATCCTCACCCGGCAGCTTGACGGAGCGATCTTCTTCAATATCCGGCTGGCCGAACTCTGGAACATCCCGGAGCAGGACATCAGTTCGGTCAACGGAGACACCTTGCGGGACTTCAATGAGGAGAGGGTCAAGGACGTTGGGCAGTACCGGGCGCTGGTGGACGAAGGGCACGCGAACCCCGGGGTGGAAAGCATCGCCGTTCTCGAACTGAAGGACGGGCGGCATCTCGAACGCAGGGCGCGCCCCCAGTTCATCCAGGGCCGCTGCGTCGGCAACGTCATCACGTACCGCGACGTCACGGACCTGGTCATGCACCAGCGCCAGATGGAATTCAATGCGCGGGTGCTCGACAACTCGGGCGCCATGTTCTGGATTGACAGCGACAGCGGCGCCATCACCTACGCCAACCCCGCGGCGTGCACCCACCTTGGCTATTCCAAAGAGGAATTCGTGCGCTTGCGCGTCCGCTCCTTCGACGTCGCCCTGACTCGCATCCAGGAAGGCATCATCCGGGAACAGACTTCACAAGGGCGCTGCGTGACGTTCGAAAGCGTGCACCAGCGGCGGGACGGCGTCCGGCGCGACGTGGAAGTTTCGATTTTCCTGACCGAGCATGCCGGGCGGCGCGTATACGTCACGAGCATCAAGGACATCAATGAACAAAAAGCCGCGCAACGCGAAAACCAGCGCCAGCAGGCGCTGTTGCTCTCGCTGATCAATTCGATTCCCGACCCGATCGTCTTCAAGGATCTTGAGGGGCGTTACCTGGGGTGCAACAACGCGCACACCGAGCTCACCGGCCTGTCGCTCGATGCAGTGCGCGGCCGCAGCTGCGAAGAGTTGTTCCCCCCCGAAAGGGCCGCGGCGATACGCGAGCGCGACAACGCCACGCTGGCGGCGATGACGCAACGGACCACCGAGGAGCTGGTGACGCTGATGGATGGACGGTCCGGGACTTTCGAGGCCCTCACCTCGCCGCTGTGGGACGAGCAGGGCCGCCCCCAGGGGCTGGTGGCCGTCTCGCGTGACGTGACCGGGCGCAAGAACAACGAGCAGGCACTGCGCGATGCGATGGAAGTGGCGGAAGCCGCCACGCGGTCCAAGTCGGATTTCCTGGCCAACATGAGCCATGAGATCCGCACCCCGATGAACGCGATCATCGGGCTTTCCCACCTGGTGCTCAAGACGGAGCTGGCGCCGCGCCAGCGCGACTACATCAGCAAGGTGCAGGCCGCCGGCCAGCACCTGCTGGGTGTGATCAATGACATCCTCGACTTTTCCAAAGTCGAGGCCGGCAAGGTGGAGCTGGAGCCCGCGGAGTTCGAGATTGAAAAACTGCTGGACACCACCACCAGCCTGATCGCCGAGAACCTGGGCGAAAAGGGGCTGGAACTGATCCTGGCCGTGGACCCTTCCGTGCCGCGCAACCTGGTGGGCGACTCGCTGCGGCTGGGCCAGGTGCTCCTCAACTTCGCCAACAACGCGGTGAAGTTCACCGACAAGGGGGAGATCGACATCGCAGTCAGCGCCCGGGAGCGCACCGGCAACTCCGTGCTGATCGAATTCCGGGTACGTGACACCGGCATCGGCCTCACGCCCGGGCAGGTGGAGCGCCTTTTCCAGAGTTTCATGCAGGCGGACAGCTCCACCACGCGCCGCTTCGGGGGCACCGGCCTGGGCCTGGCGATCAGCAGGAAACTGGTGGAGCTGATGGGCGGCGAGGTGGGCGTGGAAAGCGAGCCCGGCCAGGGCAGCACGTTCTGGTTCACCGCGAGGCTGGAGGTCGGCCGCACCCAGGTGCGGGACCTGTTGCCCAACCCCGACCTGCGGGGCTGCCGGGCATTGGTGGTGGACGACAGTTTCCATGCGCGCGCGGCGATCGTCGACATGCTGCACGGCATGACTTTCGACGTGACAGAGGCGTCCACGGGCTATGAGGCCATCGACAAGGTTCGCGGCGCCGCCATCGAGAACCGGCCCTACGACATCGTCTACCTGGACTGGCGGATGCAGGGCCTGGACGGGATGGACACCGCGCGGCGCATCAAGGCGCTGGGCCTGGCCTTGCCGCCCATCCTGATGATGGTGTCGGCCTATGGGCGTGAGGAAATGCTGCGCGAGGCCGAGGGCATCGGCATCGATACCGTGCTGGTCAAGCCCGTGAGCCCGTCCACGCTTTTCGACACCACCATGGACGTGCTGGGACCGCGGCGCCAGGTTGCGGCCGCGGCGCGCGAACTGGCCCCTGCAGCCGATACCTTCGCCCCACCCGAGTGCCTGCAGGTGATCCGCGGCGCCCGCATCCTGCTGGTGGAGGACAACGACATCAACCAGATGGTGGCGCGCGAGATGCTGGAGGACGCGGGCCTGGTGGTGGAAGTGGCCGACAACGGCAAGATCGCCCTGGAAAAGGTGCAGGCGAGCTACTACGACCTGGTGTTCATGGACATGCAGATGCCGGTGATGGACGGGGTGACCGCCACGCGCGAGATACGGCGCATCACCAGGCTGGCGCAGATGCCGATCATCGCCATGACGGCCAACGCGATGGAGGCAGACCGGCGCCGCTGCATCGATGCCGGAATGAACGCATCGGTGATCAAGCCGATCGACCCCAAGGTGCTGTGGGCGACGCTGCTGCGCTGGATACCCCCCAACGGCCCCGTCGCCGCGCAGGGACCCGCGCCGGCGCCCCGCGCCGCCGAGACCGCCGCCGGCGGGCTGCCCAGCGGCGTGCCCGGCCTGGACACCGGCCTGGGCCTTGGGCTGGTTATGGGCAACGAGGCCGTCTACCTCAACATGCTGCGCCGCTTCGCGGCCGGCTATGGATCGCTGCCGGCGCAGGTACACGAGGCGCTGTCGGCGGGCGATTTGCCGGCCGCTGAGCGGCTGGCGTGCATCGCCAAATCGGTGGCGGGCGACATCGGTGCGACTGAAATCCAGGGGCTGGCGGCCGAACTGGAGAGGTCGCTTCGCGAATACCAGCCCCCCAACGACGTGCAGCGTTGCCTGCGGGATTTGCAGCGCCCCCTGGCTACCCTGGTCGCGGCGCTGAACGAGCAGTTGCAGGGCGAGCCGCAGCCCGCCTGATCCCGACAGCGACAATAGCCATGTGATGCCAACGCCCGGTTCGGCCGCCCTTGTCCTCGGCGCCTCGCTCAGCGCGGCGGCCGCCATCGCGCACCTCGCCTGCATCGCCATTGGCGGGCCCGCCTACCGCGTCATGGGTGCCGGCGAGCGCATGGCGCGCGCGGCCGAGGCGGGCAAGCTGCGGCCAACGCTGGTGACGCTGGCGATTACGCTCGTCCTGTTTTCCTGGTCGGCGTTCGCGCTCTCCGGCGCCGGCGTCATCGGGCCCTTGCCGCTGACCAAAGTTGCGCTCGTGCTCATCTGCGCTGTCTACCTGGGCAGGGCAGTGGCCTTCCCGTTCCTGAAGCCCGTGTTCCCCGGCAACTCCGCCACCTTCTGGGGGGTGTCGTCGGCGATCTGCGGCGTCCTGGGGCTGGTGCACCTGTACGGCACACTTTCGCTCTGGCCAACGCTGTGACCCACGATTGAGAGGTAAAACGGCCTGCGAGGCGCTCCAGCTGTGCGTGGGGCGCTATAAAAAGCAGAGCAACCGGGTGCCAGCGCCTTCCGCGCGTGCGGGCTATAGTGCTCGGATGATTACCGCCTTCACTTCATTCACCCTGCCCAAGCCCATCACCCGCGACGAGGCGCGCAGCATCTTCCTGAGTACCGCGCCCAAGTACCGCGGCGTGCCGGGCCTGTTCCGCAAGATCTATGTGCTTTCCGAAGACGGCGGCACGGTGGGCGGCATCTATCTGTGGAAGACCCGGGCCCAGGCCGAAGCCATGTACACCGACGCGTGGCGCGTGTTCGTCAAGGAGAAGTACGGCACCGAGCCCACCGTCACCTACTTCGACAGCCCGGTGGTGGTTGACAACGTGACCGAACAGATCCTTTCCGACGAATAAGGCCCGCCATGCAAGACCTCGCCGCGCTGCTGGGCATCATCGCCGTGCTTTCCGTGGGCGTGGTCAGCCCCGGCCCCAGTTTTGTGATGATCGCGCGCACGGCGGTGTGCGCTTCGCGGCGCGATGGCGTGGCGGCTGCGTTCGGCATGGGCGCGGGTGGGGCGCTGTTCGCCGTGGCCGCGCTGCTGGGACTGCATGGCCTGCTGCTGGCCGTGCCTTCGCTGTACATGGCGCTCAAGGTGGCGGGCGGGCTGTACCTGGCGTACCTGGGCCTGCGTATCTGGCTGGGCGCGAAGCAGCCGCTGGCCGTTTCCCCATCGCAGCCGGGCACGGCAGGCACCTGGCTCAAGTCTTTCGCGCTGGGGTTCAGCACCCAGGTCAGCAACCCCAAGACGGCCATCGTTTATGCCAGCGTCTTCGCGGCTTTCCTGCCGGCCGGGCGCGGCCTGGCGTTTGGGCTCGAGGTGGTGGCCATGGCCTTCACCGTCGAAGCCGCGTGGTACGCGCTGGTGGCGGTGGCGCTGTCGTCCGACCGGCCGCGCGAGGCTTACCTGCGCTACAAGCAGTGGTTCGACCGGGTGGCCGGCGGCGTGATGATGGCGCTGGGCGCGAAACTGGTTTGGTCGGCGGGGCGGCCATGAGGGTGCCGCGCCTTGTTGCGGCATTCGCGCTGTGTGTGATGGCGGGAACCACGGGCGCGCAGGCGCCCGCCAAGCCGCCGGCCGTGCACATCATCTGGATGGGCGGCAACGACTGCCCGCCCTGCGTGGCCTGGCGCAAGTCGGAGCTGCCCAAGCTGCAGGCGTCGCCCGAGTTCGCGGGCGTGAAGTTCAGCTACGTCACCAAGTCCATCATGTCTTCGGTGCCCATCGCCATCTTCCTGCCGGCCGAAGTGCGGCCCTACAAGGACAAGCTGGACTACGCCAGCTCGGGCCGCCACGGCTCGCCGCAGGCGGCCATCATGGTCAATGGCGAGGTGTACGACTATTTCCAGGGCACCCGCATGGCGGTGGACATCGAGCAGATGCTGGCGGCCCTGCGCACGGGCGCGCCTTATCCGTTCAAGCGGTGCGTCAAGGCATCGCGCGAATGGCTTAAATGCGATAGCTGGGGATAATCCCGCCCATGGAAACCAAATGGCTCGAAGATTTTGTGAGCCTCGCTGAAACCCGCAGCTTCAGCCGCTCTGCCCAGCTGAGGCACGTGACCCAGCCCGCCTTCTCGCGCCGCATCCAGGCGCTGGAAGCCTGGGCCGGCACTGACCTGGTGGACCGCAGCTCGTACCCAACGCGCCTCACGCCCGCGGGCGAGACGCTGTACGCCCAGTCGCTGGAGATGCTGCAGGCGCTGCAGAGCACGCGCGCCATGCTGCGCGGCCATTCGGCCGCGGGGCAGGACGTGATCGAGTTCGCCGTGCCGCACACGCTGGCCTTCACCTTCTTCCCGGCCTGGGTGTCTTCGCTGCGCGAGAAGTTCGGCCCCATCAAAAGCCGGCTGATCGCGCTGAACGTGCACGACGCGGTGCTGCGCCTGGTGGAAGGCGGCTGCGACCTGCTGATCGCCTACCACCACGCCTCGCAGCCCTTCCAGCTGGATGCCGACCGCTACGAGATGGTCACGCTCGGCGAGGAAGTGCTGGCGCCGTTCTGCCGGCCCGATGCGCAGGGCGAACCGCTGTTCAAGCTGCCGGGCCGCGCCGGCCAGCCGCTGCCTTACCTGGGCTATGCGCCGGGCGCCTACCTGGGCCGGGTGACCGACCTGATCCTGAAGGAATCGGGCACCGCCATCCACCTGGACCGGGTGTACGAGACCGACATGGCCGAGGGCCTGAAGGTGATGGCGCTGGAGGGCCACGGCGTGGCCTTCCTGCCGCATAGCGCGGTGAAAAAAGAGCTGCGCGCGCGCAAGCTGGTGAGCGCCGTGCCGCCCGAAATGAAGGGCCTGGAGATGGCCATGGACGTGCGCGCTTATCGGGAGAAACCCGTGGGACAGGCCGCGCCCAAGGGTACGGCGCAGGCACTTTGGGGCTATCTGGTGGCCCACAGTACCGCCAGTTAGCACTTTTAACGCCCTATAAGTTTTTTGCATAAGGCGCCGCGCAAACGGCATTGGCGCGGGCGGGGGCGCGGATTTACAGTTCGCGCCACTCGCAGCAACCACCCCGCCTGATGTCCCCCACCTTCCGCACCGAACACGATTTCCTCGGCGAAAAGCAGATTCCCTCCGACGCCTACTGGGGCGTGCACACGGCCCGCGCGGTGGAGAACTTCCCGATTTCGGGCACGCCCATCTCGGCCATGCCCGACCTGATCGTGGCGTTCGGCCACGTCAAGAAAGCCACGGCCCGCGCCAATGCCCAACTGGGCGCGCTGAACGCCGAGCGCACCGCGGCCATCATCAAGGCCTGCGACCTGCTGGTGGCGGGCAAGTACCACGACCAGTTCGTGGTGGACGTGATCCAGGGCGGCGCCGGCACCTCCACCAACATGAACGCCAACGAGGTGATCGCCAACCTCGCGCTGGAAACACTGGGCCATGCCAAGGGCCGCTACGACGTGCTGCACCCCAACGACCACGTCAATGCCTCGCAGAGCACCAACGACGTGTATCCCACGGCTGTGCGGCTGGCGCTGTGGTCGGGCATAGACCGGCTGCTGGCCTCCATGGCCCTGCTCCGCGGCGGCTTCGAGGCCAAGGCGCTGGAATTCAAGAGCGTGCTGAAGATCGGCCGCACCCAGCTGCAGGACGCGGTGCCCATGACGCTGGGCCAGGAGTTCTCCACCTACGCGGTGATGCTGGAAGAAGACGAGGCCCGCCTGCGTGAAGCGCGCGCGCTGATCCAGGAAGTGAACCTGGGCGCCACTGCCATTGGCACCGGCATCAATGCACCGGCCGGCTACGCCGAGCTGGCCTGCAAATTCCTGGCAGAAGAAAGCGGCATCCCGGTGGTGAAGGCGCACAACCTGGTGGAAGCCACGCAGGACACGGGCGCGTTCGTGCAGTTGTCGGGTGTGCTCAAGCGCGTGGCCACCAAGCTGTCCAAGACCTGCAACGACCTGCGCCTTTTGTCCAGCGGCCCGCAGGCGGGCTTTGGCGACATCAAGCTGCCGCCCCGGCAGGCCGGCTCGTCCATCATGCCGGGCAAGGTGAACCCGGTGATTCCCGAGGTGGTGAACCAGGTGGCCTTCGAGGTCATCGGCAACGACATCACCGTGACCATGGCCTCGGAAGCGGGCCAGTTGCAGCTCAATGCTTTTGAACCCATCATGGGCTGGAGCCTGTTCAAGAGCATCACGCACCTGTCCAACGCCTGCCTCACGCTCAACACGCATTGCGTGGCCGGCATCGAGGCCAACCACGAGCTGCTGGCGCGCCGCGTGCGCGAATCCATCACGCTGGTGACGGCGCTCAACCCCATCATCGGCTACGAAAAGGCGGCGCTGATCGCCAAGACCGCCATGGCCACCGGCAAGCCGATCGACGAGGTGGCGCAGGAGCTGGGCATCCTCACCAAGCAGCAGATCGACGAGCTGCTCGTCCCCGAAAAGCTGACCGAGCCCTTGCGGCTGGACGCGCAGTAACCGCGGCGGGCACAAAGCCTGCTATCAAAACAAGAGTTGGAGTTTTTGGAATGAACGCACCACGTTGGGGAATCGCCCTGGGCCTCGCCGCCCTGGGCTGGGCATCGGCAGCCTGCGCGCAGCAGGGCGTGCTGGAACGCATCAAGGCCGGCGGCAAGCTGGTCATCGCGCACCGCGAATCGTCAGTGCCTTTTTCGTACATCGACCCGGCCACCAAAAAGCCGGTGGGCTACGCGCTGGACCTGTGCCTGAAGATCGCCGAGGCGGCGGGCAGGAAGGTGGGCGTGAAGAACGTTCCGGTTGAATTCATGCAGGTCACCCCCGCCAACCGCATCACCATGGTGGAACAGGGCAAGGCCGACATGGAATGCGGCTCCACCACCAACAACGCCGAACGGCGCGAGAAGGTGGCCTTCACCATCCCGCACTTCATCACCGGCGCGCGGCTGCTGGTCAAGGCCGACAGCAAGATCGACCGCATTGAAGACCTGATGGGCCAGAAGCTGGTGTCCACCAAGGGCACCACGCCGCTGAAGGCGGCCGACCAGGCCAACCGCGAACGGCTGATGGGCATCACCATCCTGGAGGCGGCGGACCACGCGCGCGCCGTGGAAATGGTGGAAAAGGGTGAGGCCGCGGCCTTTGTGATGGACGACGTGCTGCTCTACGGCCTGGCCGCCAACCGGCCCAACCCCGCGGCGCTGAAGGTGGTGGGCAAGTTCCTCACCACCGAGCCGCTGGCCATCATGCTGCCCAAGGGCGATGCCGATTTCAAGAAGGCGGCCGACGACGAAATGCGCCGCCTGATCGTCAGCCATGAAATCAACGCCATCTACGACCGCTGGTTCGCCCGCCCGATCCCGCCGAAGAACACCCCGCTGAACCTGCCCGTGAGCTATTTGCTGCGGGACTTCTGGAAATACCCGACAGACCAGGTGCCATTCTGAGGGTCTAATGTGTTTGCATGAGAGGGATTCAGGGTTATCCCGGAAGCCCGAATCCCTAGAATTTCGTTGTCAATTCATCCCTAACGCGTTACAGGAGATTTTTGTATGAAGAAGCATTTATTGGCATTCGCGGTCGCGGCCATCGCCGCAGGCGGCGCCTTTGCCCAGGCGAGCGACACCATCGCCAAGGTCAAGGCCTCCGGCCAGGTCACGATGGGCGTTCGCGATTCCTCGGGCGCCCTGTCGTACACCCTGGGTGACGGCAAGTACGCCGGCTTCCACTACGAAGTCTGCCAGCGCATCATCGCCAACCTGGAAAAGGCGGCCGGCAAGAAGCTTGAAATCCGCTACCTGCCCGTCACCTCGCAGAACCGCATTCCGCTGGTGCAGAACGGCACCGTGGACATCGAGTGCGGCTCCACCACCAACAACGCCACCCGCCAGAAGGACGTGGCGTTCGCCCTCACCACCTACGTGGAAGAAGTGCGCATCGCCGTCAAGGCCAACTCGGGCATCACGTCGCTGGGCCAGCTGAACGGCAAGCGCATCGCCACCACCACCGGCACCACGTCGGTGCAACTGCTGCGCAAGCACGAGCGTGCCCAGAACCAGAACTTCAACGAAGTGTTCGGCAAGGACCACGCCGAGAGCTTCCTGCTGCTCGAATCCGGCCGCGCCGATGCGTTCGTGATGGACGGCCAGATCCTGGCCGGCAACATCGCCACCTCCAAGGCCCCGGCCGACTACAAGATCGTCGGCGAAGTGATCAGCGTGGAGCCCATCGCCATCATGCTGCGCAAGGACGACCCCGCTTTCAAGAAGCTGGCCGACGACACCGTGCGTGACCTGATCAAGACGGGCGAGCTGGCAAAAATGTACGACAAGTGGTTCGTGCAGCCGATCCCGCCGAAGAACACGCGCGTGGGCCTGCCCGCGAGCGATGCCACCAAGGCCGCCTGGGCCACGCCGAACGACAACCCGCTGGAAGCCTACCTGAAGAAGTAAGCCGCGCAGTGACCAAGCGGAACCCCGCCCGCGGCTATTGCTCAGGCGGGGTTTCTGCTTTAAGGTAAGTCAATAAAGCAATAGGCGGAGAAGATTTATGGCTTGGGATTGGCAGGTTTTCTGCAAGAGCACCACCGAGAACACGGTGATGCCCAACTGCTGGGGCGCCGCCGGCGACGTCACCTATCTCGAATGGATGATCCACGCCTGGGGCTGGACGCTCTCGGTGGCGGCGAGTGCCTGGGTGATCGCGGTGATCATGGGCGCGCTGATCGGCACCATGCGAACGCTGCCCAACAGCCCGGTGCTGGTGCGCATCGCCAACATATGGGTGGAGCTGTTCCGCAACATCCCCATCCTGGTCCAGATCTTCCTGTGGTACTTCGTGCTGCCCAAGCTGTTCCCGCCCATGCAGGCCATTCCCGGCTTCCTGCTGGTGGTGTTCGCACTGGGCTTCTTTACTTCCGCGCGCATCGCCGAGCAGGTGCGCGCCGGCGTGCAGGCGCTGCCCAAGGGCCAGCGCTACGCGGGCATGGCGGTGGGCTTCACCACCGCGCAGACCTACCGCTACGTGATCCTGCCGATGGCGTTCCGCATCATCCTGCCGCCGCTGACCAGCGAATCGATGAACCTGCTGAAGAATTCATCTGTGGCCTTCGCGGTGTCCATCGCCGAGCTGACCATGTTCGCCATGCAGGCGCAGGAAGAAACCTCGCGCGGCGTGGAGATGTACCTGGCCGTGACGGCCCTGTACGCGGCCTCGGCATTCGCGGTGAACCGCGTGTTCGCCTTCATCGAAAAGAAAGTGCAGATCCCCGGCTTCATTGTCGCGGGCGGCACGGGAGGCCACTGACATGGGAAACCTCGACCTTTCCTTCGTCAGCTGGGACCTGATCAGCAAGTTCGTCCTCAAGGGCTTCTACTTCAGCGTGGTGCTGACGGTGGTGGCCACGCTGGGCGGCGTGTTTTTCGGCACCATCCTGGCGCTGCTGCGCCTGTCGGGCAAGAAGGCGCTGATGGTGCCGGCCACCATCTACGTCAACGGCATGCGCTCCATCCCCCTGGTGATGGTGATCCTGTGGTTCTACCTGCTGGTGCCCGTGCTCATCGGCCGGCCCATCGGCGCCGAGTGGTCGGCCACCATCACCTTCATCGCGTTCGAGGCGGCCTACTTCAGCGAGATCATGCGCGCGGGCATCCAGTCGATCCCGCGCGGCCAGGTGCACGCCGGCCAGGCGCTGGGCATGAGCTACGCGCAGAACATGAAACTGGTGGTGCTGCCCCAGGCCTTCCGCAACATGCTGCCGGTGCTGCTGACGCAGACCATCATCCTGTTCCAGGACACCTCGCTGGTGTATGCCATCGGTGCCTACGACCTGCTCAAGGGCTTCGTCACCGGCGGCAAGATCTACGGCCGGCCCGAAGAGGCCTACCTGCTCGCCGCCGTCGTCTATTTCGCCATCTGCTTCGGCCTGTCTTACATGGTCAAGCGCCTGCAGGCCAAGATCGCCATCATTCGCTAAGTTGAGAGAGAACCCACATGATTGAAATCAAGAACGTTTCCAAGTGGTATGGCCCGGTGCAGGTGCTCACGGACTGCTCCGTCAACATCAGCAAGGGCGACGTGGTCGTGGTCTGCGGCCCCTCGGGCTCGGGCAAGTCCACGCTGATCAAGACCGTCAACGCGCTGGAGCCGTTCCAGAAGGGCGAGATCACGGTGGACGGCATCCCGCTGCACGACCCCAAGACCGACCTGCCCAAGCTGCGCAGCCGCGTGGGCATGGTGTTCCAGCACTTCGAGCTGTTCCCGCACCTGTCGGTCACCGAGAACCTCACCATTGCCCAGATCAAGGTTTTGAACCGCTCGCCCGACGAGGCGATGAAGCGCGGCCTGAAGATGCTGGACCGCGTGGGCCTGATGGCGCACAAAGACAAGTTCCCCGGCCAGCTGTCCGGCGGCCAGCAGCAGCGCGTGGCGATCGCCCGCGCGCTGTCGATGGCCCCGATCGTGATGCTGTTCGACGAGCCCACTTCCGCGCTCGACCCCGAGATGGTGGGCGAGGTGCTGGACGTGATGGTCACGCTGGCCAAGGAAGGCATGACCATGATGGTGGTCACCCACGAAATGGGCTTCGCCCGCAAGGTGGCCAGCCGCGTGATCTTCATCGACGTGGGCGGCCACATCCTGGAAGACTGCTCCAAGGACGAGTTCTTCAGCCACCCGGAAAACCGCCAGCCGCGCACCAAGGATTTCCTGAACAACATCCTGGCGCATTAGAACGCCCCCCGAAGCGGCTGCGCCGCCTCCCCCCACTGGGGGGCGCAGCCAGTGGCCCGGCAAAGCCGGTTCCACGGCTGCCCCGGAAAAGACACTGCGACAATCGTGCGCATGACTTCCGAAATCACTCTCACCCGCCCGGACGACTGGCACCTGCACGTGCGCGACGGCGAGGCGCTGCGGACCACCGTGGCGCACTCCGCGGCGCAAATGGGCCGCGCGATCATCATGCCTAACCTGCGCCCGCCGGTGACCACGGCGGCGCAGGCCATTGCCTACCGCGGCCGCATCCGCGCCGCCATGCCGGCCGGCGCGAAGTTCGAGCCGCTGATGACGCTGTATCTCACCGACAGGCTGCCGCCCGAAGAGATCAAGCTGGCGAAGGACGCGGGGGTTGTCGCTCTCAAGCTCTACCCGGCCGGCGCCACCACCAACAGCGATGCCGGCGTCACCGACATCCGCAAGACCTACCCCACGCTGGAGGCGATGCAGCGCGAAGGGCTGGCGCTGCTGGTGCACGGCGAGGTGACCTCGCCCGAGATCGACCTGTTCGACCGCGAGGCGGTGTTCATCGACCAGCAGCTGATCCCGCTGCGCAAGGACTTCCCCGGCCTGAAGATCGTGATGGAACACATCACCACCCGGGAGGCCGCGCAATACGTGCAGGCCTCCGGCCCGCTGACAGCCGCCACCATCACCGCGCACCACTTGCTGTACAACCGCAATGCGATCTTCACCGGTGGCATCCGCCCGCACTACTACTGCCTGCCCGTGCTCAAGCGCGAGGTGCACCGCGTGGCGCTGGTGGAAGCCGCGACCTGCGGCAGCTCGAAGTTTTTCCTGGGCACCGACAGCGCCCCCCATGCCGCGCACCTGAAGGAGCATGCCTTGGGCTGCGCCGGCTGCTACACGGCCCACGCCGCCATCGAGCTGTATGCGCAGGCTTTCGACACCGCCGGCGCGCTGGACAAGCTGGAAGGCTTTGCCAGCTTCCACGGGCCCGACTTCCACGGCCTGCCACGCAACCAGGACACCATCACTTTGCGCCGCGAGGCCTGGACCGTGCCGGAAAGCTACCCCTTCGGCGAGGCGCAGGTCAAGCCGTTGGGCGGCGGCGAATCGCTGGCCTGGAGGCTGGCATGAGCGCGCAGGCCGCGCTGCTCCTGGACGCGGACAACCTGTCCTCGGCCAGCGACGTGGACGAGGCCTTCCGCCACCTGGCGGGGCTGGGCCTGGCCGTCTCGGTGCGCCGCGCCTATGGTGGCCACGACAAGCTGACGGGCATCAAGGACGTGCTGCGCGCCCACGCCATGCGCTCTTTCATCAACCAGGGCAAGGGCACGACGGACGTGGCGCTGGTGGTCGACGCGATGGACCTGCTGCATGGCGGCTCGCTGCCATCGACCGTGGCCATCGCCTCCAGCGATGCCGACTTCGCGCCGCTGGCGCTGCGCCTGCGCGAGGCGGGCATGCGTGTGCTGTGTTTCGCGCGCCGCGAAAAGGCCGATGACGATGCGCTGGCCCTGGCGTACGACGAGGTGGTTTACGTGGACGTGGCGGCCAGGCGCCCCGCGGCGAGGAAGTCACCGGCGCCTGCGCGCACACCGGCACCCGCACCCGCACCCGCGGCCAAGGCGGCGCCCGCCGCGAGGAAGGTGCCGGCCAGGAAGGCCGTGCTGCCCGCCGGCCCCGATGCGCAGCCGCTGCTGCAGGCCGTGCCCGGCTTGCGCACCGGCAAGCCGATGCCGATGAACGACGTGGTCAAGCAGCTGCGCGATGCCAAGCTGCTGAGCAAGCACGGCAAGCTGGCCACGCTGCTGCGTCCCTTCGCGGGCGAATTCCAGCTCATGCCGGAGGCATCGCCCACGCAAGTGCAATGGATGGGGCGCCGCACTTCGTGAAGCCGGACGCGGTCGATTGGGCCGCGCCCTGGTTCGGGCCGTGGCGCGAGGGCGGCGAACGTATCGCGCTGGCTTCGGCGCAAGGCGTGGCGCTGCATGATGCGCTGAACCGCGAGCCGCAGCCCGCCGTTCGCTTTGTGGCAGCCACCGAATTGCCCGCGGGCATGGCCTACGAGCGCTTCATCTTCGATACCGGCCAGTGCCCCACCCGCGAAGGCCTGCACGATTTCTTCAACGGCCTGGCGTGGCTGCGGTTTCCGCTGGCCAAGGGCCGCCTGAACGAAATCCAGGCCGCGCAGATCGCGGCGCAGGGTATCGCCGGTGAGCGCGGGCCGGTGCGCGACGCGGCCACGCTGTTCGATGAGAACGGCGCCTTGCTGGATGCGCCGCCGCCGGTGTGGGAAGCCTTGCTTGCCCACGACTGGCCGCGCCTGTTCATCACCCTTCGCCCGTTGTGGAAAAACACCCGCCTGCTGGTGTTCGGCCATGCGCTGCTGGAAAAGCTGGTTTCACCGCGAAAAGGGCTCACAGCCCATGTCTGGAGCGCACAGGCAGCTATTGAATCGATAGCAGATGCGGATCGCTGGCTGGCCGCGCAACTGTCGCCGCAGGCGCTCGCGGCCAAGCCTTTCACCGCGCTGCCGCTGCTGGGCGTGCCCGGCTGGTGGCCGGAAAACGAGGACCCGGCCTTTTATGATGACGCCCGGATATTCCGTCAACGCAAAGGGTCTTGACTTGATTTCGGCCCGCCGGGCCTTATCTTTGCGCGCAGGGATACTTCACGTCCCTTCGGAGAGTTCATGAAACGCATCGTCCTGTTCGTCCTCACCAACCTGGCCGTCGTCGTGGTGCTGGGCATCGTCGCCAGCCTGCTGGGGGTCAACCGCTTCCTCACGGCCAACGGCCTGAACCTGGGCGCGCTGCTCGGGTTCGCGCTGATCATGGGTTTCGGCGGCGCCATCCTTTCGCTGCTGATTTCCAAGCCGGTCGCCAAGTGGAGCGCGGGGGTTACGGTGATCGACGGCCGCGGCAGCGCCGATGAAGCCTGGATCGTCGAGACGGTTCGCAAGTTCGCCGACAAGGCCGGTATCGGCATGCCCGAAGTCGGCATTTTCGAGGGCGAGCCCAACGCGTTCGCCACCGGCGCCTTCAAGAACAGCGCGCTGGTCGCCGTGTCCACCGGCCTCCTGGCCGGCATGACGCGCGAGGAAGTGGAGGCCGTGATCGGCCATGAGGTGGCCCACATCGCCAACGGCGACATGGTCACCATGACGCTGATCCAGGGCGTGATGAACACCTTCGTGGTGTTTCTGTCGCGCGTGGTCGGCTACGCGGTGGACAGCTTCTTAAGCCGCGGCAGCGACCGCTCGGGCCCCGGCATCGGCTACTACATCACCACCATCGTGCTGGACATCCTGCTGGGCTTCCTGGCCGCCATCATCGTGGCCTGGTTCAGCCGCCAGCGCGAGTTCAAGGCCGACTCCGGCTCGGCGCACCTGCTGGGCCGCAAGCAGCCCATGATCAACGCGCTGGCCCGCCTGGGCGGCATGGTGCCCGGCGAGCTGCCCAAGAGCATCCAGGCCTTCGGCATCACGTCGGGCGTGGGCAAGCTTTTTTCCACCCACCCGCCGATCGAAGAGCGCATCGCAGCGCTGCAGGCCGCGCAGGCCTGAGGTTACGGCGCTGAGGTGATGCTCAGCGCCACCGCTTCCCCGACCCGTATCCCGTCCACCCCCGCCGAAAGAATGCCGCCCGCGTAGCTGGCGCCTTCGCCGGCGGGGTACAGGCCGCGCACGTTCAGGCTCTGGTAGTCCTCGCCGCGCGTCATCTTCAGCGGCGACGAGGTGCGGGTCTCAACGCCGGTCAGCACCGCGTCGGGCATGTCGAAGCCCTTGATCTTGCGGCCGAACGCGGGCAGCGCTTCGCGCAGGGCGGTGATCGCGTAATCCGGCAGCGCCGCGTGCAGGTCGCCCAGTTTCACGCCGGGCTTGTACGAAGGCTCCACGCCGCCCAGCTGCGTGGACGGCTTGCCGGCGATGAAGTCGCCCACCAGCTGGCCCGGCGCTTCGTAAGTTCCGCCGCCCAGCACAAAAGCGCGCGACTCCAGCTCGCGCTGCAGCGCCACCCCGGCCATCGGCCCGCCCGGGTAGTCACGCGGATCGATCCCCACCACCACGCCCGCGTTGGCGTTGCGCTCGTTGCGCGAGTACTGGCTCATGCCATTGGTCACTACACGGCCCACTTCCGATGTCGCCGCCACCACCGAGCCGCCCGGGCACATGCAGAAGCTGTAGACCGAGCGGCCGTTGCTTGCGTGGTGCACCAGCTTGTAGTCGGCCGCGCCCAGCAGCGGGTGGCCGGCATGGCGGCCCCAGCGCGCGCGGTCGATCACGCCCTGCGGGTGCTCGATGCGAAAGCCGATGGAAAAGGGCTTGGCCTCCATGTACACGCCGCGCTCATGCAGCATGGCGAAGGTGTCGCGCGAGCTGTGGCCCAGCGCCAGCACGGCGTGGTCGGTGCGCAGCTGCGAGGTTTCGCCGGTGGCTTGATCGAGCACGGTGAGGCCGCGAAGCGCGCCATCCTCGATCAGCACGTCGGTCACCCGCTGCTCGAAGCGCACCTCGCCGCCCAGCGCGATGATCTGCTCGCGCATGTTCTCCACCACCTTCACCAGCTTGAAGGTGCCGATGTGGGGGTGCGCCACGTAAAGGATTTCGGCCGGCGCGCCGGCCTTGACGAATTCGTTCATCACCTTGCGGCCCAGGTGGCGCGGGTCCTTGATCTGGCTGTACAGCTTGCCGTCCGAAAAGGTGCCGGCGCCGCCCTCGCCGAACTGCACGTTGCTCTCCGGGTTGAGCACGTTCTTGCGCCACAGGCCCCAGGTGTCCTTGGTGCGCTGCCTCACCGGCTTGCCGCGTTCGAGCACGATGGGTTTCAGCCCCATCTGCGCCAGCACCAGCGCCGCGAAGATGCCGCAGGGGCCGAAGCCGACCACCACGGGGCGATTCGCAAAGCCGGCGGGCGCGTGCACCGGGGGCTGCCAAACCATGTCGGGCGTGGCGGCGACGTGCGGATTGACAGCGAACTTCGCCAGCAGCGCCGGCTCGTGCGACGGATCGGTGAGCGTGACGTCTAGGATGTAGACGGCGGCCAGCTCGGCCTTGCGCGCGTCGAAGCTGCGCTTGAAGACATCGACTTGGGCGATGGCTTCGGCAGGCAGGCCCAGGATGCGCCTGGCGGCCGCGAGCAGTGGAGCTTCGGGTTGCTCCGCCTCGGCCAGCGTGAGCTTGATTTCAGAGAGTCGGATCATGGCGTTCAATGGCTTGTGTTGATCAAGCAGATCGAAGGTCGCCGATAATAACCCCGTGAAGCACGCCAGGCCGCCGCTGGTGCATCACCCGAAAGGGCGCACTGGAGGAATGTCCGGACTGCAAAGGGCAGCGTAGGAGGTAACACCTCTCCACCGTGAGGTGAGGATCAGAGCAACAGAGACGAGCCGGTTTAGTCCGGGTGAAACGGGCAATCTCTACGCGCAGCAATACCAAATAGGCACACGTTGACGGGGCCCCCCGAGTGTGCGGGTAGGTAGCACCGAGCCGGTGGGCGACCACCGGCCCAGAGTAATGGCGGTCACATTGGGGGCAACTTCAATGCACAGAATCCGGCTTACCGGCGCGCTTCACACTTTTTCTTCAAGTTCGATCGGCATGCACATCGTTCTGGTTCTCGGCGGGTACGGTTTTTTTGGCAGCCGCATCTGCCAGGAACTTGCCACCGATGCGGGCATTCGCCTGCTGGTGGCGGGGCGGGACCGCCAAAAGGCAGTTTCGCTCGCTGGCGGTCTCGGACTCGACGCAGCTCAAGCCCTTGCGCTGGACGCCCAGGCGCCGGACCTCGCATCGCGCCTCGCCGCTCTCGGCGTCAACACCGTGATCCACACCGCCGGCCCGTTTCAAGGGCAAGCCTATGGTGTCGCGGAGGCCGCCATTGCAGCAGGCGCAAACTACATCGACCTGGCCGACGGCCGCGACTTTGTCGCGGGCATTGAGCGGCTTGACGCAGCGGCGCGTGCCAGAGGCGTTTATGTCACCAGCGGCGCGAGTTCCCTGCCCGCGCTTTCATCGGCGGTAGTGGATCGGTACCTGCCCCGGTTCAGCCGCCTGGAGTCCATCCGTCATGGCATCGGCTCGGGCGCGCGGGCGCCGGGCCTGGCCACCATGCGAGGCGTCTTTGGCTATTGCGGCAAGCCCTTCCAGCGGTTCGAAGACGGCCGGTGGCGGGTGGTTTGGGGCTGGCTGGACCTGCGGCGCTACCGATTTCCCGCCCCCGTGGGCGCGCGGCTGCTGGGAAATCTGGACGTGCCCGACCTCGTGCTGTTTCCCCAGCGCTACCCCGGCGTGCGAACGGTGACGTTCCAGGCGGGCTTTGCCGGCGCCACCGGGCACCTGTTCGTGTGGGTCGCCGCGTGGCTCACCCGCCTGCACGTGCTGCCGGGCCTGGCCGCCCTGGCAAATCCCCTGCATGCCATGAGCGAATGGCTGGAGCCCTGGATCAGCGACAAGGGTGGCATGTTTGTCTCTCTGGAGGGCATCGGAACGGGCGGCGAGAAACTGAAACTGGACTGGCATCTCGTCGCCGCGCAAAACCATGGGCCGTTCATACCGTGCGGTGCTTCGATCGCATTGGCGCGCAAGCTGGCTCGCGGGGACATCCTGCCGCATGGCGCCTTCCCCTGCGTCGGCCAGCTGACCGTGGAAGACTACCTTTCGGCGCTTCGCGCCTTCGACATCCGCGAACTGCCCGCATGAACACCTACCTCGTCATCAAATGGCTGCACATCCTGAGCGCCACCGTACTGTTCGGAACCGGCATGGGCATCGCTTTCTTCAAGTGGACGGTGGACCGCCGTGGCGACGTGCGGGCCATCCGCATCGTGAACGAGCGGACGGTGCTGGCCGACTGGATTTTCACCACGCCGGCCGTGGTTCTGCAGCCGATCACGGGCCTGGCGATGGTGTACCTTGCGGGCTACCCGCTGCAAGGCGGCTGGCTCCTGGGCTCGCTATGCCTGTACCTCGTGGCCGGCTGCTGTTGGTTGCCCGTCGTGTGGCTTCAGTTACGCATGCGCGACATCGCCCGGGAGGCTGATGATGCCCATGCGTCATTGCCGCCGCGGTACCTGGCTTACGCCCGTGCCTGGTTCTGGCTCGGTGTGCCCGCATTCCTTGCATTGATCGTGGTCTACGGCCTGATGGTGTTCAAGCCAGTCTGGTAGAAATGCGCAACCGCAACTTCGATGAATCCGGCCGGGACCGCAGTCTCGCGATGCTGTACTGGGTGATGCGCCTGGGCATGGCGTTCATCTGGCTCTGGACCGCTGTCGTGTCATGGTTTGCCTGGCCACACGCCGAATCGCTCGAATGGTTGCGGCGGCTGGGCCTGACTTCGGGAACGGAATTCGCCTTTGCTGCCGCCTGCCTGGTGGATCTCCTGTTGGGCATCGCGTCATGTGCCTTCGCCTCCAGGCGGCTGTGGCAACTGCAGTTCGCGCTGGTGGTGTTTTACTCTCTGGCTGTCGCGGTCGCACTGCCCGAATTCCTGGTTCATCCGTTCGGCCCCATCGCCAAGAACATCGCGGTCCTGGCGTGCCTCGCGTGGCTGGCAACCATGGAAAAGCGCGCCTAGAACCGCTCGCCCTGCGGCAGGTAGCGCCATTGCCCCGGCGCCAGCTGCGCCATCGGCACGCGGCCGATGCGGATGCGCTTGAGCGCGGTGAGCTTGAGCCCGACTTGCGCGACCATCCACTCCACCCATTCGGGAGCGATGCCCTTGAGCGCGAAGCGCAGCCGGGTTTCGTTCTGCCAGCTCACGCGTGCCGGCGGCATGGCGCGGCCCTCGAAGACGAGGCCGCGGCCCAGCCGCTCCAGGCCGTTGGCCGCGATCTCGCCGCTGACTTCGGCGATCAGTTCCTGCTCGATGACGGCCGCGTCTTCATTGAGTTTGCGCACGATGCGCCAGTCCTGGCTGAACACCGCCAGGCCGCTGGCTTCGCGCGGCAGCTCCAGCAGCGGCGTGAGCTGCGCGAAATGGCTTTTTGCCGTGCGGATGCCCGAGGCATCGTCCGCCGCGTGGTTGGACGGCACGAGCAGGCCCGCGGCCTGCGCAGCCGTCATGCCCACGGGCTTGTGCAGCAGCAGCGTGACGGAAGCCGCGCCCAGCAGGCTGGCATCCGCATCGAGCGTGACCTTCTGCGCGCCAACTCGGAACTGCGGCTCTTCCACCACGACCCCATCGACCCGCACCCAGCCCCCGGCGATGTACTTCTCGGCCTCGCTGCGCGAGCAGGCCTTGAGCGCCATGACGGCCTTGGACAGGCGGACGGGTTCCTCAGCCATTGACCATGCCCAGGGCCTCGATGCGCTGCACATGCGCCAGCAGCGAGCGCTGCGCCACCGGCCACATGCGCGGCGGCACGTCGTCATAAGCCAGCTCCACCCATTCGGCCATGCCCGCGCCGGGCTTGGCGCGCATCGCGGCGATGACCTTGGCCTCGCGCTTGAGGCGATGCGCCTTCAGGTGCCCGATGGCCTGCTTGGCAAACCCCAGCACGTGGCCGTGCGCCGGCAGGATGAATTCGATGCCGTACTGGTCGCAGGCGGCGGCCAGCGTGTCCAGCGAATCGAGGTAATCGGTCATGTCGCCATCGGGCGGGTCCACCACCGTGGTGCTGCCGTTGAGCACATGGTCACCGGAGAACAACAGGCCGTCTTCCAGCAGCACCAGGCACAGGTGGTTGGCGGCATGGCCCGGGGTGTGGATCACAAGCAAACTGTGCTGCAGCCCGCTCCCACTGTGCATGAGGCGCTCTCCATTTTGTAGCACCCGGTCGGGCGTGAACTCGCTGGAAGGGCGCGCCGTGGGTGCCGAGGGCAGGCCCATGATGGGCGGCTTGCCGCCGCACAGCGCCTGCAGCGGGCGCGCGCCCGGCGAGTGGTCGGCATGCGAATGCGTGCACACGATCAGGCGGATGTCACCGTTCGCGGCGTCGTAGAGGCGCTGCAGGTGCTGCGCGTCGTCGGGCCCGGGGTCGATGGCGATGTAGCCGCTGCCCGCATCGCCCACCAGGTAGCTGTTGGTGCCGGGCCCGGTCATCACGCCGGGGTTGGGCGCGGTGAGGCGCATCACGTTCTTCAGCAGGGCCACCGGCCGGTCGGTGCGCCAGTCCAGGTGATGCACCATCTGCCCGTCGGGGCTGACCAGGGCCAGCTCGCCATACGGCATCTCGTGCTCCATGTAGCGCATTTCCTCGCCCGCCACGAAGCCGGCCCGCGGGCAGCTGGTCCACAGCGGCTGCTCGCTGGCGCAGGCGCGCAGCACTTCATCCACGGTGGCAAACTTCTGCAGCCGCTCCAGCGTGCGGATGGTGGGAAAGATGATGAAGAAGGTCCCTGCCTTGTGGCGCGCCAGCGCATCCGCCGGGCTGACCCACACGGGTTCGAACTGCTCGGCCTCGTCCGCCACCGGCTGCTGGCCGTGCGGCATGCGCGCCACCAGGAAGGGCACGTCGAAGCGGCGCGGCAGGTCGCGGTCGGTGATCCAGTGCGCCAGCACGTACACCTCGTCGGCCGCCAGCGTGAGGCCGCGCGCGCTGCATTGCGCGGCGAACGGCTGGTGGCGGTCCAGGGCGGCAATGTCGGTGGCGTTGGCGCCGCGCCCATCGGCATGGCGAGCCAGCAGCACGCCCAGCTCTTCAAAGCTTTCGCGGATCGCGGCGATGGCCTGCGTGAGGCGCAGGTCGTCCTGGCCGGGCCGGCGCGCCGCGATGCCGTGCGCCTGCGCGTCCGCCGCGTCGATACCGCCGCCGGGAAATACATAGGCGCCCGGCGCGAAGCTGGCGGTGGTGGAGCGGCGCGTCATCAGCACCTCGATGCCGCCGGGCGTGTCGCGCAGCAGCAGCACCGTGGCGGCGGGCCGCGGCGCGGCCGGTTCGCGCTGCGGATGGAGAAGCTGGGAAGGTCGGGCCATCCCCGCATTATCGGCAGCGGCGGTACACCGGCGCGATCAGCGGATAATTCGCGCCCATGCAAGTTCGCTTCACCAAGATGCAGGGCGCGGGCAACGACTTCGTGGTGCTCGACGAGACGCGCGCCCCGCTGGGCCTGAGCACGGCCCAATACCGGCAGCTGGCCGACCGGCATTTCGGCGTCGGCGCCGACCAGATCCTTTCGGTGCGGCCTTCGCCCGCGCCGGGCATCGACTTCGAATACGTGATCCACAACGCCGACGGCGGCGAGGTGGAGCAGTGCGGCAACGGCGCGCGCTGCTTCGTGCGCTACGTGCGCGACAAGGGGCTCACGAACAAGGACCACCTGCGGGTGCGCACACTGTCGGGTGTGATCGAGCCGCGGCTGAACGCCGATGGCCGCGTCACGGTGGACATGGGCGCGCCGGTGTTCGAGCTGGCCGCGATTCCCTTCGATGCCACGGGTTTGCAGCCCGAGGCCGCCGGTTCCTGGCAAAAATGGCCGCTGGCCCTTGCCAGCAGCGCACAAGGCGCTATCATTTCTGTAGCGGTGCTGTCGCTGGGCAACCCCCATGCGGTGCAGCTGGTGGACAACGTGGACAGCGCGCCCGTGGAATCGCAAGGCCCGGCGGTGGAGCGCCATGCCGCCTTTCCCCGCCGTGTGAACGCCGGGTTCATGCAAGTGAAGAGCCGCTGCGAAATCGCGCTGCGGGTTTATGAGCGCGGCGCCGGCGAGACGCTGGCTTGCGGGACCGGGGCCTGCGCGGCGGTGGTGGCCGGCATCCGGCTGGGCCTGCTGGATGGCAGGGTGGACGTGCATACGCGCGGCGGCGTGCTGACGATTGAATGGGCGGGCGGAACAGAGGGCGCATGGGCGCCGGTGCTGATGACCGGGCCCGCCGTGACGGTATACGAGGGCGAGATCAACCTGAGGGACTAGCAACATGACGGACCAGATGAACCCCATCACCGAAGACGACATCGCCAACTACCTGGCCAACACGCCGGACTTCTTCACGCGGCACGCCCAGTTGCTGGCGGCCGTGCAGCTCACCAGTCCGCACGGCAACCGGGCCGTGAGCCTGCAGGAGCGCCAGGCCGAGATGCTGCGCGAGAAGATCAAGGTGCTGGAGCACCGGCTGATGGAGATGATGCGCAATGGCAACGAGAACGCCGTCACCGCCGAGAGGCTCAACCGCTGGGCGCGCAACCTGCTGCTGGTGCGCTCGGGCCGCGCGCTGCCCGCTACCATCGCCACCGAGATCCGCACCCAGTTCATGGTGCCCCAGGTGGCCATCAAGGTCTGGGACGTGGACAGCCGCTACGGCGGTGAGGCTTTCGCCGAGGGCGTGACGGACGACGCCAAGACCTTTGCCTCTTCCTTGACGCAGCCGTACTGCGGCGTCAACTCCGGCTTCGAGGCGGTGAACTGGCTGGAAGACGCGGCCATGGCGATGTCGGTGGCGCTGGTGCCGCTGCGCGACGCGGGCGCCGCGCCTGCCAGCCCCGCGTTCGGCATGCTGGTGCTGGCCTCGCCGGACCCGCAGCGCTACCAGGCCGGCATGGGCACGGACTTTCTCGAGCGCATCGCCGAGTTGGCGAGTGCGGCCCTCTCGCGCCTGCGCAACGAATAACGGTATTTGCCTTGAGCGCCGATGCCGCACTGATCGAGAAATACCTCGAGCATGTGCGCGTCGAAAAGCGCCTGGCGCAGCGCACTGTCGAGCTTTATTCGCTGGACCTGCAAAAGCTTTCGGACAACGCGGCCAAGGCCGGCATGGCACTCACACGCGTGCAGAACGCGCACATCCGCCGCTGGGTGGCGCAGATGCACGGCGCGGGCCGCAGCGGCCGCGGCATCGCGCTGATTCTGTCCGGCTGGCGGGGCTTGTACACCTGGCTGGGCCGCGAAGGCCTGGTGCACAGCAACCCGGTGCAGGACGTGCGCGCCCCCAAGGCCGCCAAGCCGCTGCCCAAGGCGCTGGGCGTGGAAGACGCGGTGCAGCTGGCCAGCTACCACAACGAAGAAGCCGATCCCTGGCTGGAAGCGCGCGACGCGGCCATGGTGGAACTGCTCTATGGCTGCGGCCTGCGCGTGGGCGAACTGGTGGGGCTGGACGCCGTGGCCAGCGGCAGCGCGCGCGGCTGGATCGACCTCCAGGCCGGCGAGGCGCATGTGCTGGGCAAGGGCAGCAAGCGCCGCAGCGTGCCGGTGGGCAGCAAGGCGCTCCAGGCGCTGCGGCACTGGCTGGCCGTGCGCGGCGGGGAGGCCGGCAAGGACCAGCCCGCGCTGTTCACGGGGCGGCACGGCACGCGCCTCACGGCCCAAAGCGTGTGGCAGCGCCTGAAGCGCCGCAGCCTGCTGGCCGGGCTGGCCACGCCGGTTCACCCGCACATGCTGCGCCATTCATTCGCCAGCCACGTGCTTCAGTCCAGCAGCGACCTGCGTGCCGTGCAGGAACTGCTGGGCCACGCCAACATCACCACCACGCAGGTCTATACCCGGCTGGACTTCCAGCACCTGGCCAAGGCCTATGACGCCGCGCATCCGCGGGCGCACCGCAAGGACGGCGATTCGGGCTAGGTCCTTCGCGTTGCGTCGCGTCGCGGCAGGCGGTATCCGGCAGGGCCTCACACTTCGGCGGTCCCCGCTTCGCGGTGACTTCGCCGGGATTTCCGGACTGGGACCGGCGTCGCGAAACTCACTGCGGGCCCTGAGGCCCCTCCGTTCAGACAGCCGCGACGAGTCAGTTCACGAAGCGCGCAGGCGCGCGCCCGGCCCCAGTCCGGAAATCCCGGCCGCCGCAGAGATCGGCCCTGCCGGATACCGCCTGCCGCGCCAGCCAGCGTGGTTGGATTCATCGCGTGCGCCAGCATTTCTGGAAAGGAGCGATCGAGAGGCGCGGTCCCGCCCCTGTCCTACATATAGCTGAGCAGTTCGGTCTTTAGCATGACCAATTCGCAGCCGAAGGGAAGGTCATGCGCAGCTTCTTTAAATTTCTGGGGATGATGCTGTTTTCTGCCTGGCTAGCAGGCTGTGGTGGTGGGAGCTCCGACAGCGGTGCCGGTTCTGCTCAACCCGTTGCAGCGGGCACCGCGCGCGGGGTGTTCGGCGCGCCACGGCAGGAAGAAAAGTACACGACGCTCAACGCCCAAGGCAGCTTCGACCCCGCCGGCCATACGCTGACCTTCGCCTGGGCTTTGGTGGGCAGGCCCGCGGGCAGCACGCGCGGGCTGCAAAACGCCGATACCGTGAATGCATGGCTCGATCCCGACATGCCGGGTGACTACACCGCCTCACTTGTGGTGAGCAACGGTACGGTCCAGAGCCAGCCGACGCTCGTGCCGTTCACGGTAATTCCCGACCCGGTATGGTTCAACAATATCGATGTGGTGCTGCATAACCCCAACGACCGGACGGAGAGCGGCACCACGTTCGTCAGTGTCACCGAACCGAAGAACTGGTACGTCACCACGCACGCCTTGTCGAATTACCCCGCACAAGTGCAGATGTTCTTCAACGGCGTTTCGCAGGGAGTCAAGACAGACGAACAGCGGCAGAACCTCGTGTATTCGACGACGACGATCAGCCGCCAGAGCGCCAACTTCGCTTACTCGGTGCCGCTATTCCCCATTGCGGGATATCCGGGCGGTGACTACACCGTGACGATGGTGATCAGTGCCGGGGGCAGGTCGACATCCACGGTGGCGGTGCTCACCTTCCCGGCCTGCGATGCCCCAGGCGCCGTGCCCGGCCCGCTGAGCCGGCCTTGCCCGCCGAACTGATTCGGCGCGAAACTAGCTGCCCAGCGTGAACACCGCCCGCTTGCTGTCGGCGGGCACGGCGGCCAGCAGGGCTTCCATGCGTTCCAGCACCCGGCCCGTGTCCATGCCGGAGGCCGCGGGCACCAGGGCCTGCGCCACGCGCACCTGGGCCACCCATTCCAGCGGCTTGTTCTTGAAGGGCATCAGGCAGCGCGCGACCAGGCGCGGGCCGGCCGAGGCGGCGTCTTCGGTGCTGAGCGGGCCTTCCACCAGCACGCCGAAGCGGTGCTCCGACAGGCGCGCCACGCTGTCGATCTCGCGCGCGGCCGACAGCAGGCGGCCCGCCACTCGCAGCGGCATCTCGTCGGCGGCGGCGCGGTCGAAGTTGGTGCGGATCTGCTCGATGTTCACGATGTCCACGATGATCACCGCGCTCTGGAACTTCAGCCGCTGCGAGCGCGCCACCATGCGCACCAGCCGCTCCATGAACACCGGCGCGTTGATGAGCCCGGTGGCCGGGTCGATGCGGTCCAGGCCCTGCACCCGCCGGTTGTGCTCGCGCCGGTGCTGGCTGCGCAGCATCAGGATCACCAGCAGCACCGGCAGCTCGATGGCGATGCCCAGCTGCATGCCGTGCATGGTGAGGAAGCTGATCGGGATCAGCCCGGCCAGCCGGGCCAGCGGGAACATCGCACCGATCATTACCGGCACCGAGCCCACCAGCAGCCAGATGCCGTAGCGGTCGCCGCGGCTGGCGGCCCAGACGATGCTCATCGAGCCGGCCACGGTGGACAGCACGATGTACGGCACCATGATGCGGAAGCGGTTGGACGGCTCGGCCAGCATCACCGCCACGGCCGCCACCACGCTCAGGGCCGCGATGCCCAGCATCAGCCGGTACAGGCGCGGCGAGCGTTCCGGCATGGCCACCACGTGCGAGAAAAACCAGGCCAGCGAGCCCACGGCGAGCATGGGCAGCGCGATCGGCGCCACGTCGTTCCACCAGGGCCAGTTCGGCCACAGGTGAAGCCCGGCGATGCCGGTCATGGAAGCCTGCGTCAGGCCCATCAGCGCCACGCTCGCCGCATACAGCCCGTAAGCCGTGTCCCGCAGCGAGATGGCGCTCAGCGCCGCCAGCACCGCGGCCAGGCCGGCCAGGCCGAAATAAATGCCCAGGATCAGCGAGGTCCGCTGCTCGTTGCGGCTGAGGTAGCTTTCGCTCACGAACGACAGCGGGGCGCTGAAGCTGTGCGCGTTCTGCACCCGCAGCAGGTACTTGCGCGGCTCTTCGGCTGATACGGTCAGCGGCAGCAGCGGGTGGCGGTGCGGCACCGGCCAGCTGGCCACGGGCAGCGAATCCCCGGCCGATTGCGGCGCCCATTGGCCGACGCTGTCGGGCGTGTACAGCGTGACGCGGTCCACCGCGGAGTAGGGGACCTCAAGGTACCAGCGCTCCGAATCAGGCGCGGGCGGCACGGTGAAGCGGATCCACAGCGCCTTGCCGCTGCCCAGGTGGTAGATCGCGCCTTCGCGCGTCGGCGTCCATTCCAGGGTGGGAGAAGTCGCCACGTTGTCGGCCAGCGCGTCGCCGGCCGTGTCCATCCAGCTGTCGCCCCAGTCCAAGAGCGGCACAGGCTGACGCGCCGGATCGAGGTCCAGCACCGTGCGCGCGAGCGCGGGCGCCCCCAGCACGGCCAGCAAGAGCAGCGCGGCCCCCAACAGGCGGCGCGTGCCGGATATCAACCCCATCTTGGATGCTCCTCAACGCCTTATTGTGCGCCCCCAGGCTGGACAATACGTCCATGAAGACGATCCGACTCAAGCCCGGCAAGGAACGCTCCCTGCTGCGGCGCCACCCCTGGGTGTTCGATTCCGCCATCCTGCGCGGGGGCGGCGACGCGGGCGAGACCGTGCGGGTGGAGGGCTCCGAAGGGCAGTTCCTGGCCTGGGCGGCGTTCAGCCCGGCCTCGAAAATCCGCGCGCGGGTGTGGAGCTTTGACGAGGCGCAGCGCATCGATGCTCCTTTTTTGGTAGCAGCCTGTGCACGCGCGGTGCGCGCCCGCGGCCTTTTTGACATCCAGTCCGACGGCATGCGGCTGGTCCACGGCGAATCGGACAACCTGCCCGGTTTGATTGTCGACCGCTACGGCGATACGCTGGTCGCGCAGTTTCTCTCGGCCGGCGCGGAGCGCTGGAAAACCGTGATCGCCGATGCGCTGCTGGCTGAAACCGGGCTGCAGAAAATGTACGAGCGCTCCGACACCAATGCCCGTTCGCTGGAAGGCCTGCAGCCCGCCGCCGGCTGGCTGCGTGGCGAGGGGCCCACGGAAATCGTGCTGCGGGAACACGGCTGGAAGCTCTCGCTGGACATCGCCACCGGCCACAAGACCGGCTTCTACCTCGACCAGCGCGACAGCCGGCGCCGGTTTGCCGAGCATGCGCGGCGCCTGGCGTTCCAGCGGGTGCTCAATTGCTACTGCTACACCGGCGGCTTCACGGTGGCTGCGCTGGCCGGCGGAGCGGCGCACGTCACCTCGATCGATTCCTCCGGCCCGGCGCTGGAGCGGGCGGCGGCCAACGTGGCGCTGAACGGCTTCGAGGCAGCGCGCACGGAGTTCCTCGACGCCGACGTCAACGCCTCGCTGCGCCGGTTCATCGAGGAAGGCCGCACCTTCGACGCCATCGTGCTGGACCCGCCCAAGCTGGCGCCCACGGCCGCCCATGCCGAGCGGGCCGCCCGCGCCTACAAGGACATCAACCGGCTGGCGCTCAAGCTGCTGGCGCCCGGCGGCGTGCTGTTCACTTATTCCTGCTCGGGCGGCGTCAGCGCCGACCTGTTCCACAAGATCGTGGCCTCGGCCGGCGCCGACGCCGGAGTGGACGGCTACATCACCGAGCGCATGGGCGGCGCGCCCGACCACCCGATGACGCTGGAGTTCCCGGAAGGCGAATACCTCAAGGGGCTGGTGGTCGTCCGCAAGTAACGACGGGAACGGGGGCATTGATTCCCCCGTAAACTGCCCCACCTTCGACGTTTTGGGCAGCACATGAGTCTCATCCCCGCCACCATCCTCACCGGCTTCCTGGGCTCCGGGAAGACCACGCTGCTCAAGCGCATCCTGGGCGAGGCGCACGGCCAGAAGATCGCCGTGATCGAGAACGAGTTCGGCGAGGAAAACATCGACGCCGACATCCTGGTCACCGAGTCCAAGGAACAGATCATCCAGATGAGCAACGGCTGCATCTGCTGCACCATCCGCGAAGACCTGCGCGAGACGCTGCAGCTGCTGGCGGCCAAGAAGCGCAAGGGCCTGCTGGACTTCGACCGGGTGGTGATCGAGACCACCGGCCTGGCCGACCCCGGCCCCGTGGCGCAGACCTTCTTCATGGACGACGAGATCGCCGAGAGCTACCTGCTGGACTCCATCCTCACGCTGGTGGACGCCAAGCACGCCGCCCAGCAGCTCAACGACCGGCAGGAGGCGCGCCGCCAGGTGGGCTTTGCCGACCAGATCTTCATCAGCAAGACCGACCTGGTGCCCCTGCCCGAGACCGATGCGCTGATGCACCGCCTGAAGCACATGAACCCGCGCGCGCCGCAGAAGGCGGTGCACTTCGGCGAGGTTTCGCTGGCCGAGGTGTTCGACCTGCGCGGCTTCAACCTCAACGCCAAGCTGGACATCGATCCCGACTTCCTCAAGGAAGACGACCATGGCCACGAACACCACGATCACGGCCATGAACACGAGCATGGGGATGAACATGGGGCTTCGTGCGATCACCCTTCACACGCGCATGAGGGCCACGGCCACCACCATCACCACGACGACGATGTGAAGAGTTTCGTGTTCAAGTCCGACAAGGCCTTCGATGCCGCCAGGCTGGAAGACTTCCTGGGCGCCATCGTCAATATCTACGGCCCGCGCATGCTGCGCTACAAGGGCGTGCTGAGCATGAAGGGCACGGATCGCAAGGTCATCTTCCAGGGCGTGCACCAGCTCATGGGAAGCGACCTGGGGCCGCCCTGGGCCGAAGGTGAGAAGCGCAACAGCAAGATGGTGTTCATCGGCATTGACCTGCCCCGGGATATCTTTCTGCAGGGCCTGGAGCAGTGCCTGGTTTAGGGGCGGTTCTGGGTTAGGCTAGCGCCTTCCCAAAAAGGGGGCGGGCGCCGGATGAATGTCTCGATTCTGCAACTTAACGGTTTGCCCCTGGGCAAGCCTTCACTGGAGGGGCGTGAAAAGCCCCTGCCGGCGGGCCTCCGGGTGGGCAATCAGGGTATAACTCGCACTCATGAAGGCGTTTCATCACCAGAAAAAGGCAGGTCGGCGGGTCTCATCGCAGCCCACGCCAGTGCCGCCAGCGCGAGGAGACAGGAAGTGAAGTCCCAAACCAAGACGCCAGGCAAGGCGCACAAACCGGCGGCCAAAGCCAAGCCGGCCGCCAAGCCCGTGGTGAAGAAACCCGTCAAGGCGGCGGCCAAACCCGCTGGTAAAACCAAGCCCGCGGCCAAGGCCGCGGTGAAGAAGGCGCCGGCCAAGAAGGCGGCGCCCGCCAAAAAGGCGCCGGCCAAGTCCGTCAAACCGGCGGCCAAGGCCAGCACCAAAAAGGCTGTGCCCCCGCCCAAGTCCAAGGCTCCCGCCAAGGCACCCGCTCCCAAAGCCAAGGCGACACCCATCAAAGCAAGTACAAAATCCGCCGCCGGGGCCAAAGTCCCGGCTCCCATCCGGCCCGAACCGCCCAAGCCCGTCCTTGTGACCCAGGCCGGGGCCCCGGCGCGTGCCACGAAACCCTCGGCCCGGCTGGCCCAGATCACGGTGCCCTCCATGGCCCAGTCTGTGGCTTCCACCGCGGCCAAATCAAGCTACACACACACAATGCCTCCCGCAGTCCTGCCCGCACCTCCCCTGGTCGCGATCAAGAAAGACCCCAAGCTCGCCAACAACTGGAAAACCAAGTCGGCCGAGCAGCTGGGTGACGCCGAAGTCCTGGCCATGCCCGACTCGGAATACATGAACGACAAGCAGATGGCGTTCTTCCGCCTGAAGCTGGTCCAGCTGAAGACCGACATCCTCAACAGCGCCGGCGAGACCACCGAGCACCTGCGCGAGGACACCGTCATCGTCCCCGACCCGGCCGACCGCGCCACCATCGAGGAAGAGCACGCGCTGGAGCTGCGCACCCGCGACCGCGAGCGCAAGCTGCTGAAAAAGATCGAGCAGTCGATCGGCCGCATCGACGCGGGCGACTACGGCTACTGCGACGAAACCGGCGAGCCCATCGGCGTCGGCCGCCTGCTGGCCCGGCCCACCGCCACCCTGTCACTGGAAGCGCAGCAGCGCCGCGAGCTCAAGCAGAAGATGTTCGGGGACTGACCCCCGGCCGGTTTTTTCTCGCCGCCGCATACGCACCTCATGGCCAAAGACGACAACCCGGGCTTGCTGTCCAAGGTAGTGAAGTTCGTCAGGAACCCGACGACGAACTGGGCCGACCTCGACGCGCAGGAAGCGGACAAGGAGAGCACCTACTCCAAGCAGATGCTCAAGGAGATGATCGAGCGCAAGCGGCGCAACGATTTCGTCCGCAAGCGCGAGTTCGACATGCTGCGCAAGATGCGCCGCAGCGAGGTGATGGCGGGGCAGGACCCGGCCGCGCGCCCATCGTTCTTCCAGAGCTCGATGCCGTCCAAGCCGGACGACCGCGCCACCACGCTCAAGAAGATCGACGAGATCGAAGCGCAGATGTCCATGCAGTGGTGGAAGACCAAGCATGGCGATTCGTCGATGCGCACGGGCAGCAGCACCAATTTCCCGATGTCGTCGCACGTGCCGCCCGAGGCCGCCGCCAGCCGGCCCCCGCTGGCGCCGGGCAAGACCAACGCGTACACCAAGACGGCGCCGCAGGAACTGGCCCCGCTGGTGTCGCCCGCGCCGACCGAGGCGCCGCCCATGCTGGCGTCCATCACGCCGGCGGCTCTGCGGCCCGCCGCGCCGCGCCCCGCGCCCCCGCCACCCGCCGCGGCCGTGGCTGCGCCCACCGCGGGCCGCTCGCCGGCCACGCCGATCAACAAGCCGGCGCAGCCGCCGGCTTTCTCCGCGGTGACGTCGCCGCAGACCGAAAGCTCCGGCCCCAATACCGGCTTCTCGGCCTCCAAGCTGTTCGCCATCGACGTCGATGAATTCGCGCACGATCCCGAACTGGAAGAGGCCTCCATCCGCTTCGCCAATGGTGACGACCAGGGCGCCGAGGCGGGGCTGCTGGAAGTGCTGGCGCCGCAGGGGCCGCGCATCAACCACGACGAAACCTGGCTGACGCTGTTCGACCTGTACCGCGCCACCGGCCAGCAGGACCGCTTCGAGACCGCGGCCATCGACTTCGCCGGCCGCTTCGCGCGCTCCGCGCCGCAGTGGTTCTCGATCCCCGAGGCCGTCAGCCGCATGAACACGCCGGCCGCGCCCGCCACGCCCACCGGCAACGCGGCGCAGCAGCTGGCCGACTGGACCTGCCCGGCCACCTTCGGCACGCAGACGCTGGCCGCGCTGAACGCCGCCCTGGCCAAGGCCACGCCGCCCTGGCGGCTGAACTGGGCCAAGCTCAACACCATCGACGAAGCCGCCATCGAGCCGCTGACCAAGCTGTTCACCCAATGGGCCACGCAGCCCGTGCAGCTGCGCTTCATCGCCGCCGACAATTTCGAGAAGGCGCTGAAGAACAGCACGCCGTCGGGCGACAAGGGCGTCAACCCCGCCTGGTGGAAGCTGCGCATGGAAGTGCTGCGCGTGATGCACCGCCCCGACGAATTCGAGCTGGTGGCGCTGGACTATTGCGTCACCTACGAAGTCTCCCCGCCCTCCTGGGACAGCGCGCGCTGCGAATACAAGCCGCTGCAGGCCGACGGCAGCTACCAGTCGGGCCACACCATCATCGGCGAGGCCTTCCGCGATTCGCTCTCTTCCGGCATGAGCATGGGCTACGGCGACACGCAGATGCCGTCGATGAATTCCCAGATGTCCAACATCTCCACGGTGGAACTGGCCGGCCAGATCCTGGGCGACGCCACCGAGGCGCTGGACACCCTGGAAAACCGGCTGCTGGGCGCCGACGTGATGGTGATCTCCTGCGCCCGCCTGATCCGCATCGATTTCTCGGCCGCGGGCACCCTGCTGAATTGGGTGACGGCGCGCCAGGCCGAAGGCCGCCAGGTGCAATTCATCGAAGTGCACAGGCTGGTGGCCGCCTTTTTCAACGTGATCGGCATCAGCGAACACGCCCGGGTCATCGCCCGCACCGACTGAGATGTGCCCCCACGTCGACTGAAGCCCCAAGCTTCAGGAATCACTTTCATAGCCTTCGCTAAGTGCTTCATTTAGAACGGTTTTCGGCTCTCCAAAGCCTGCAAAACCCGCTCTAAGTCATTGATTTCATTACAAATTCGCGCAAGGTCGCGCTTGCGCGGCTGAGTTTTCCTGCTACAGTGCAAAAAAGTGCAATTAAGTGGTGAAAAGTGCGATCTGCACCACTGCTGGCTCGATTTTGCTTAGCAAGGGCTCACACAGGTGTTTCAAGGGGCTTCGTCTCTCAGTCTTGACGCGAAGGGTCGGCTCTCGGTGCCGACCCGGCATCGTGACGTGCTCTCCGCCACCGCCGAAAACCAGCTCACCATCACCAAACACCCGCACGGCTGCCTGATGATTTTCCCCCGCCCCGAATGGGAAAAATTTCGCGACCGTATCGCGGCGTTACCCATGGCCGCGCAGTGGTGGAAGAGAATATTCCTGGGCAACGCGATGGACGTGGAGCTCGACGGCACGGGCCGCGTGCTGGTCTCGCCCGAGCTGCGCGAGGCGGCCGGCATCGGCAAGGAAACCATGCTGCTGGGCATGGGCAATCACTTCGAGCTCTGGGACAAGGCGACCTACGAGGCCCGCGAGGCCGAGGCGATGCAGGGTGAAATGCCCGACGTCTTCAAGGACTTTTCTTTTTGAGAGCGGACGGTGGAAACCTCATGGCAACACACCACCGTCCTGTTGAACGAAGCGGCCGAGGCACTTCTCACCAGGACAGACGCCACGTATGTGGATGCGACCTTCGGCCGCGGCGGGCATTCGCGCCTGCTGCTATCGAAGCTGGGGCCGCAGGGCCGCCTGGTCGCCTTCGACAAGGACACCGAAGCCATTGCCGAAGCCTCGCGCATCAACGATGCGCGTTTTTCCATCCGCCACGAGGGCTTCAGCCACATGGGCGAGCTGCCCCCGGCCAGCGTGGCCGGTGTGTTGATGGACCTGGGCATCAGCTCGCCGCAGATCGACAACCCCGCGCGGGGCTTTTCGTTCCGCGGCGACGGGCCGCTGGACATGCGCATGGACACCACGCGCGGCGAGAGCGTGGCGCAGTGGCTGGCAACGGCCGAACAACAACAGATCGCGGAGGTGATTCGTGACTATGGCGAAGAACGGTTTGCTGTTCAGATTGCAAAAGCGGTTGTTGCTCGCCGACAGGAACGGGGGCCTGTTTCAACCACCGCCGAACTGGCCCAGCTCGTGGCTGGCACGGTCAAAACCCGCGAGCCGGGCCAGGACCCTGCAACGCGCACATTTCAGGCTCTTCGGATTTTCATCAACGCCGAGCTTGAAGAGCTGCAACAGGCGCTAGAGGCCAGCCTTGAGATCCTCCAACCCCAGGGCCGGCTCGTGGTGATCAGCTTCCACTCGCTGGAGGACCGGATCGTCAAGCAATTC
Organism: Burkholderiales bacterium; assembly: GCA_016191525.1. Taxonomy (GTDB): domain Bacteria; phylum Pseudomonadota; class Gammaproteobacteria; order Burkholderiales; family Burkholderiaceae_C; genus Ramlibacter. Next base: position 422,166 of record JACPOK010000019.1, read on the forward strand.
ATCGCGAAGCATTCGCGCGAGGTGTTCGACCGCCGCGCGCCCTTCGCCGCGCCCCAGGCCATGAAGTTCAAGGCGCTGGAACGCATCAAGCCCTCGGCCGAAGAAGTCAAGGCCAATCCGCGTTCGCGCAGCGCCATCATGCGCGTGGCCGAGAGGACGGAGGTGACATGACGAGGCTGAACCTGGTCCTGCTCATCGCGGTGCTCGCCAGTGCGCTTTACCTCGTGCGCACGCAGTACGAATCGCGCCGCCTGTTCGCCGAGATCGACAAGGCGAACAGCGAGGCCCGCAAGATCGAGATCGAAGGCCAGCGGCTGGAAGTGGAAAAGCGCGCCCAGGCCACGCCGCTGCGCGTGGAAAAGCTGGCCAAGGAGCAGCTGCAGATGCGCGGCGCCACGCCGGCCATCACGCAATACGTGAACCTGAAGCCCGCCACACCGGCTTCGGCGGGGGTCTCGCCATGAGCCGCAGCGTGGCCTACACCTCCAGCCCGCTGCTGGCCAGCAAGACACCGGTCTGGCGCAGCAAGCTGATCGTGGCGGCCATCGCGCTGGGTTTTGTCGGCCTGGCCGGCCGCGCCGCCTGGGTGCAGGTCTGGGGCAACGACTTCTTCCAAAAGCAGGGCGAAGTGCGCTTTGCGCGCACGCTGGAACTGCCCGCCAACCGCGGCCGCATCCTGGACCGCAACGGCCTGATGCTTGCCACCAGCGTGCCCGCGCCCAGCATCTGGGCCATTCCCGAGGACGTGGAGCGCGACCGCGCCAAGCTCACGCAGCTGGCGAGGCTGCTGGAGATGACACCCGCCGAGCTGGATAAAAAGCTGGCGGACGAAGACAAGACTTTCGTCTGGCTCAAGCGCCAGGTTGATGAGCCGGTGGCCCGCGAGATCGCGGGCCTGAGCCTGAAGGGCATCCACCAGCGCATGGAATACCGCCGGCAGTACCCCGAGGGCGAGGCCGCCGCCCACGTCGTGGGCTTCACCAACGTGGAAGACAAGGGCCAGGAAGGCATGGAGCTGGCCTTCGAAAAAGACCTGGCCGGCCGCGCCGGCTCGCGCCGCGTGATCAAGGACCGCCTCGGCCGCGTGGTGGAAGACGTGGGCGAGCAGGTGCCGCCGCTGGAAGGGCGCGACCTGCAGCTGTCGATCGACAGCAAGGTGCAGTTCTTCGCCTACCAGAAGCTGCGTGACGCCGTGATCGGCAACAAGGCCAGGGCCGGCAGCGTGGTGGTGCTGGACACCCTCACCGGCGAGGTGCTGGCGCTGGCCAACTACCCCAGCTACGTGCCCGGCAAGCGCCAGAATCTCAGCGGCGAACAGCTGCGCAACCGGGCGCTCACCGATGTGTTCGAGCCCGGCTCGACGATGAAGCCCTTCACCATCGGCCTGGCACTGGAGAGCGGCCGCGTCACGCCGCAGACCATGATCAACACGGCGCCCGGCTATGTGGTGATCGGCGGCGCCAAAATCTCCGACTCGCACGCGCACGGCATGCTCAGCGTGCAGCAGGTGATCCAGAAATCCAGCAACATCGGCACGCTGAAGATCGCGCTGCAGATGCAGCCGCGCGAGATGTGGGAGACCTTCACCGCCGCCGGTTTCGGCCAGAAGCCGCAGATCACCTTCCCCGGCGCCGTGAGCGGCCGCCTGCGCCCCTTCAAGACCTGGCGGCCGGTGGAGCAGGCCACCATGTCGTACGGCTACGGACTGTCGGCGTCCCTGTTCCAGATGGCGCGTTCCTACACCGTGTTCGCGCACGACGGCCAGATCATTCCCGCCACCCTGCTCAAGACCAGCCAGCCCGCCACCGGCGTGCCGGTGTTCTCGCCGAAGACGGTCCAGGAGGTCCGCACCATGCTGCAGATGGCGGCCGGCACCGGCGGCACGGGGCCGAAGGCGCAGACGGTGGGCTACTCGGTGGGCGGCAAGTCCGGCACCGCGCACAAGCAGGTGGGCAAGGCCTACGCCACCAACAAGTACCGCGCCTGGTTCGTGGGCATGGCGCCCATCGACAAGCCGCGCATCATCGTCGCCGTGATGGTCGACGAGCCGTCGGCCGGCAAGTATTTCGGCGGCGACGTGGCCGCCCCCGTGTTCAGCGAAGTGGTGCAGCAGGCGCTGCGCATCATGGGCGTGCAGCCCGACATGAGCGTCAAGCCCCAGGTGGTGGTGAACGCGGTGGAGGAGTCGTTCTGATGCAGCAGCTGCACAGCCCCGCCGACGCCGCCCGCTGGCTGCGACAGCGCGTGACCGGCGCGCTGCACAGCGACAGCCGCCGCGTCGGTGAGGGTGACGGCTTCGTGGCCTGGCCGGGCGCCGCGTCAGATGGCCGCCGCCACGTGGCTTCGGCACTGGCGCAGGGCGCCGCGGCGTGCGTGGTCGAAGAGGCGGGCGTGGAACCCTTCGGCTTCGAGGCCGATGCCATCGCCAGCTACCGCAACCTGAAGTCGGCGACCGGGCCGATCGCGGCCGAGTACTACGGACACCCCACCGGCGAGCTGCAGGTGCTGGCCATCACCGGCACCAACGGCAAGACATCCAGCGCCTGGTGGCTGGCGCAGGCGCTATCGAATTTGAAGCACCCCACGCCCATCCCGTGCGGCCTGGTGGGCACTTTGGGAGTGGGCAGGCCGCCCGACGTCGAATTCACCGGCCTCACCACGCCCGACCCCGTGCTGCTGCAGGGGCAGTTCCGCAAGTTCGTGCAGCAGGGGCTGGCGGCCTGCGCCATCGAGGCTTCTTCCGTCGGCATCGTCGAGCGCAGGCTGGACGGCACGCGCATCCGCGTGGCGGTCTTCACCAATTTCACGCAGGACCACCTGGACTACCACGGCAGCATGCAGGCGTACTGGGAGGCCAAGGCCGAACTGTTCCGCTGGCCGGGGCTGGAAGCCGCCGTCATCAACCTCGACGATGAAAAGGGTGTTGAACTGCAAGGCACGCTGGACGCCGCGGCGCTGGACGTGTGGACTTTTTCCTGCGAGCGGCCCGCGCGGCTGCAGGCGCAGGACATCGGCTACGGCGCGCAGGGGCTGCGCTTCACGATAGTGGAGGGCGCTGAGCGGCACACGCTGGAAACGCAGCTGATCGGCCAGTACAACGTATCGAATCTGCTGGGCGTGCTGGCCGCGATGCGCGCGCTCAAGGTGCCGCTGGCCGACGCTGTGGCCGCCTGCGGCCACCTGCTGCCCGTGCCGGGCCGCATGGAGAGGCTGCAGGAAGAAGGTTTGCCTGTGATCGCTGTCGATTACGCGCACACGCCCGACGCTTTGGACAAGGCGCTGCTGGCCCTGAAGCCGCTGGCCGCGCAGCGCGGCGGGCAGCTCTGGTGCGTGTTCGGCTGCGGCGGCGACCGCGACCCGGTCAAGCGCCCGCTGATGGCGGCCGTGGCCGAGAAGAATGCCGACCAGGTGGTGGTCACCAGCGACAACCCGCGCAGCGAGAAACCCGAGACCATCATCAGCCAGATCCTGCTGGGCCTGTCCCACAACCAGTGCGTGCAGGTGCAGTCCGACCGCGCGCTGGCGATCGCCGAGACGGTGGCCACCGCCGCGCCGCAGGACGTCATCCTGCTGGCCGGCAAGGGCCATGAGGACTACCAGGAAGTGGCCGGCGCCAAGCACCCTTTCTCCGACAAGGCGCATGCGCAGGCCGCGCTGGACCGACGGAGGGCTGCATGAGCATGTTCACGCTGCAACAGGCGCTGGCGTGGCTGCCCGGCGCGAAGCTGGTCGGCGACGGGGCCACGGCCATCAGCCGCGTCCACACCGACACCCGCACGCTGCAGGCCGGCGACCTGTTCGTCGCGCTGCAGGGCGAGCGCTTCGACGCCAATGACTTCATCGCCGACGCGCAGGGCAAGGGGGCAGCCGCCGCCATGGCTCACCGCGGCCGCATTCCCGCCGGTTTCACCGGGCTGGAGGTGGACGACAGCAAGCTCGCGCTCGGCCAGCTGGCCGCCGCCTGGCGCGCGCAATTCAGCCTGCCGCTGATCGCGGTCACCGGCAGCAACGGCAAGACCACCGTGACGCAGATGATCGCGTCCATCCTGCGCGCCTGGAAGCCCGAGGCGACGCTGGCGACCCAGGGCAACCTGAACAACGACATCGGCCTGCCGCTCACGCTGCTGCGGCTTGCCGCCTCGCACAAGGTCGGCGTGATCGAGCTGGGCATGAACCACCCGGGCGAAATCGGCTACCTGGCGCAGATCGCCAAGCCCACGGTGGCCCTGGTGAACAACGCACAGCGCGAGCACCAGGAGTTCATGGCCACCGTGCAAGCCGTGGCGCAGGAAAACGGCTCGGTGTTCGCGGCGCTGGCCGCCAACGGCGTGCCGGTGTATCCGGCGGATGAAGAATTCACGGCGCTGTGGTCGGCCCTGGCCGGTTCACGCGCCTCCATGACTTTCGGTGACCGGGAGGGCGCCGGGCCGTCCCAAGCCCTCCCAGCCCCCTCGGGGGGCAGCGCAGTACATGCAGTGACAGGCGTGGGGGCTCATGGACATGCCGACATCAGTTTGGCCGGGTCTGAATGGCAACAGGGCCGCTGGAAGGTGGGCGTGACAACGCCTGCCGGCCCGGTGGCGTACGACCTCCATATCGCCGGCCGCCACAACGTGCGAAATTCGCTGGCCGCCGTGGCCTGTGCTCTGGTGGCCGGCGTGCCGCTGGCCGCGATCGCACAGGGCCTGGCTTCATTCGAGCCAGTCAAGGGCCGCTCGCGCGCGCTCGAAGTTCGCATCGCCGGCCGCGGCATCACGCTGGTGGACGACACCTACAACGCCAACCCCGACTCGGCGCGGGCCGCCATCGACGTGCTGGCCGAGCTGCCCGGCCCGCGCCTGCTGGTGCTGGGCGACATGGGCGAGGTGGGTGACCAGGGCCCGCAGTTCCATGCCGAGGTAGGCGGCTATGCGCGCCAGCGCGGCATCGAGCTGGTGTTCACGCTGGGCGCCCAGGCGCAGGGCATGGGCGGGCGCCATTTCGCCGACGTGGAGTCGCTTAACGCCGCCGTGCTCACCGAGCTGCCGCGCACGGCCAGCGTGCTGGTCAAGGGATCCCGGTTCATGAAGATGGAGCGGGTGGTCTCGGCCATCACGTCCCACGCGGAACAACAACAAAACGAGGAGTCCGGACATGCTGCTTAGCCTTGCCGGCTGGTTGCAGACACTGGGGCCGGAATTCGGTTTCCTGCGGGTGTTCCAGTACCTGACCTTCCGCGCCGTGATGGCCGCGATGACTTCGCTGCTGATCGGCCTGATCGCGGGCCCGGCGGTGATCCGCCACCTCACCGCGCTGAAGATCGGCCAGCCGGTGCGTGGCTACGGCATGGAAACGCACCTGTCCAAGAGCGGCACCCCCACCATGGGAGGCGTGCTGGTGCTGCTGGCCATCGCCATCTCCACCATCCTGTGGTTCGACCTCACCAACCGCTTCGTCTGGATCGTGCTGGCCGTCACGCTGGGCTTCGGCGCCATCGGCTGGGCTGACGACTGGCGCAAGGTGGTGCACAAGGACCCCGAGGGCATGCGCTCGCGCGAAAAATACTTCTGGCAGTCGGTGATCGGCCTGCTGGCCGCGCTGTACCTGGTGTTCAGCATTTCCGAAAGCTCCAACCTGCGCGTGCTGGAGCTGTTCTTCAAGTGGGTGCAGTCGGGCTTCGACGTCAACCTGCCGCCCAAGGCGGGCCTCTTGCTGCCCTTCTTCAAGGAAGTGAGCTATCCGCTGGGCGTGTTCGGCTTCGTGATCCTCACGTATCTCGTGATCGTGGGCTCCAGCAACGCGGTGAACCTCACCGACGGGCTGGACGGCCTGGCCATCATGCCGGTGGTGATGGTGGGCTCGGCGCTGGGCGTGTTCGCCTATGTCACCGGCAGCGCGGTGTATTCCAGGTACCTGTTCTTCCCCTATATTCCGGGCGCCGGCGAGCTGCTGATCTTCTGCTCGGCGATGGCGGGCGCGGGCCTGGCCTTCCTGTGGTTCAACACGCATCCGGCGCAGGTGTTCATGGGCGACGTCGGCGCGCTGGCGCTGGGCGGCGCGCTGGGCACCATCGCCGTCATCGTGCGCCAGGAAATCGTGCTGGCCATGATGGGCGGCATCTTCGTGGTGGAGGCGCTGTCGGTGATGGCGCAGGTGATGTACTTCAAGTACACGAAGAAGAAATACGGCGAAGGCCGGCGCATCCTGAAGATGGCGCCGCTGCACCACCACTTCGAGAAAAGCGGCTGGAAGGAAACGCAGGTGGTCGTGCGGTTCTGGATCATCACCATGCTGCTGTGCCTGGTCGGCCTCTCCACCCTGAAGCTGAGGTAGCCATGAACCTGCTTCAAGACAGAAACGTCCTCATCCTCGGCCTGGGCATCTCGGGGCTGGCCATGGCTCGTTGGTGCGCGCGCAATGGCGCCCGCGTCACGGTGGCCGACACGCGTGAAGCGCCGCCGCAGCTTGGCGCTCTGCGCGAACAGCTGCCGCAGGCGAAATTCGTTGCCGGTGACTTCACGGCAGCCCTGGTGGAGGGGCAGGACCTGGCCGGCGTGTTCCGCAGCCCGGGTCTGTCACCGGAGCAGGTTGCTCCTGTTTTGATAGCTGCCAACGCACAAGGGGTGCGGGCTGCGGGCGAATTGAGCCTGTTTTCCGAGGCGCTGGCCGGGCTGCGGGCCGAGCGCGCATATGAGCCCGTGGTGCTCGCGGTGACGGGCACCAACGGCAAGACCACGGTCACCTCGCTCACCGGCCAGCTGGTGGAGCGCGCCGGCAAGCGCACGGCGGTGGCGGGCAACATCGGGCCCACGCTGCTGGAGACGCTGGCGGAAAAAATGGATGGCGGCGAACTGCCCGAAGTCTGGGTGATCGAGCTGTCCAGTTTCCAGCTGGAAGGCGTGGAAGACTTCGAGCCCGCCGCCGCGGCCGTGCTCAACCTCACGCAGGACCACCTGGACTGGCATGGCGACATGGACTCCTACGGCGCGGCCAAGGCGCGCGTCTTCGGCAAGCAGGCGCTGATGGTGCTGAACCGCGAAGACCCGCTGGTGATGAAGATGCTGCCCGAGCCCGTGCGGCTGAGCGCCGCGCGGCCGCCCGGAGGCGCGAAAGCCCCCTCGGGGGGTAGCGCAGCCGCCTCGGCGGCAAGCGTGGGGGCCAAGGGCCGTGGCAAGTTCGAGCAGCGCGATTACCTCACCTTCGGCGGCGACATGCCGCAGCGCCCCGGCGACTTCGGCATCGAAACCGTCAACGGCATGGCCTGGCTGGTGCGTGCGCTGGAAGCGGATGAAACCCGCAAGAAGAAAAATGCCGAAGTGGAAGAGCTGCACATCCAGCGCCTGATGCCGGCCGATGCGCTGCGCATCCGCGGGCGCCACAACGCGGTGAACGCGCTGTCGGCGCTGGCGCTGGCCAGCGCGGCGGGCTGCGCGCTCGGCCCCATGCTGTACGGCCTGCGCGAATACCGCGGCGAGCCGCACCGCGTGGAGGCGGTGGGCATCATCAACGGCATCGAATACTTCGACGACAGCAAGGGCACCAACGTGGGCGCCACGGTGGCCGCGCTGCAGGGACTGGGCAGTGAAAGAAAGCTGGTCATCATCCTGGGCGGCGACGGCAAGGGGCAGGACTTCTCGCCGCTGGCCGCGCCCGTGTCGCGCTACGCCCGCGTGGCGGTGCTGATCGGGCGCGATGCGCCGCTGATCCGCGCGGTGCTGGAGCCGGCGGGTGTGACCATGGTGGACGCCGCGTCGATGGAAGAAGCGGTGAAGGCCGCCACGCAGCGCGCCCATGCCGGCGACGCGGTGCTGATGTCGCCCGCCTGCGCCAGCTTCGACATGTTCAGGAACTACCCGCACCGCGCCGAAGTGTTCCGCGCGGCGGTGCGCGCGGTGGCCGATGACGCGGGTGTGGACGTGGAGGCCAGCGCATGAACATGGGCGCTGTCATCGCCGGCCTGGCCAAGGGGCCATGGATTGCGGGCCAGGCCCGCAACGACAAGGGCCTGCGCGCGGCCGCGCCCGCCCAGTTGCCGTCGTTCGACCAGGCCCTGCTCTGGGTCACGGTGGCGCTGCTGGCCTTCGGCCTGGTGATGGTGTATTCGGCCTCCATCGCCATGCCGGACAACCCCAAGTTCGCGCGCTACGCCCACACCTATTTCCTCACGCGGCACTGCATCTCGCTGGTGCTGGCCTTCGTGGGCGCGCTGGTGGCCTTCCAGGTGCCCATCGCCACCTGGGAGAAGGCCGCGCCCTGGCTGTTCGTGGCCTCGCTGATGCTGCTGATCGCGGTGCTGATCCCGCACGTGGGTTCGGTGGTGAACGGCGCGCGCCGCTGGATCTCGCTGGGCTTCATGGGCTTCCAGCCCTCCGAGCTGGCCAAGTTCGCGGTGCTGCTGTACGCGGCCGACTACATGGTGCGCAAGATGGACGTGAAGGAAAAGTTCTTCCGCGCCGTGCTGCCCATGGCCGCCGCCGTGGCGGTGGTGGGCATGCTGCTGCTGGCCGAGCCCGACATGGGCGCCTTCATGGTGATCGCCGTGATCGCCATGGGCATCCTGTTCCTGGGCGGCGTCAACGCCCGCATGTTCTTCCTGATCGCCTCGGTGATGACCATCGCCTTCGTGCTGATGATCGCCCTGTCGGACTGGCGGCGCGAGCGCATCTTTGCCTACCTGGACCCGTGGAGCGAAAAGCACGCACTGGGCAAGGGCTACCAGCTGTCGCACTCGCTCATCGCCATCGGCCGCGGCGAGATCTTCGGGGTGGGCCTGGGCGGCAGCGTGGAAAAGCTGCACTGGCTGCCCGAAGCGCACACCGACTTCCTGCTGGCCGTTATCGGCGAGGAGTTCGGCCTGGTGGGCGTGCTCACCGTCATCGGCCTGTTCCTGTGGATGACGCGCCGCATCATGCACATCGGCCGCCAGGCCATCGCGCTGGACCGGGTGTTCGCCGGGCTCGTGGCGCAGGGCGTGGGCATCTGGATGGGCTTCCAGGCCTTCATCAACATGGGCGTGAACCTGGGCGCGCTGCCCACCAAGGGCCTCACGCTGCCGCTCATGAGTTACGGCGGCTCGGCTATCCTGATGAACCTGGTGGCGCTGGCGGTGGTGCTGCGCATTGATTTCGAGAACCGCACATTGATGCGCGGGGGCAGGCCATGACGGCTCCGCGCTGCGCCCTCGTCATGGCCGGCGGCACCGGCGGCCACATCTTCCCCGGGCTGGCCGTGGCCGAAGCCCTGCGCGACAAGGCCTGGCGCGTGCACTGGCTGGGCGGGCCCGACAGCATGGAAAGCCAGCTGATCCCGCCGCGCGGCTTTGCCTTCGAGACCATCGCGTTCTCCGGCGTGCGCGGCAAGGGCCTCACAACGCTGGTGCTGTTGCCGCTGCGCCTGCTCAAGGCCTTCTGGCAGAGCATCCAGGTGGTGCGCCGCGTGCGGCCCGACGTGGTGATCGGCTTGGGCGGCTACATCAGTTTTCCCGCCGGCATGATGAGCGTGCTTCTCGGCAAGCCGCTGGTGCTGCACGAGCAGAACTCGGTGGCCGGCATGGCCAACAAGGTGCTGGCCGGCGTGGCCGACCGGGTGTTCACCGCTTTCCCGAAAGTGCTGCAAAAGGCGCTGTGGGTGGGCAACCCGCTGCGCACGCCCTTCCTGCAGCAGGCCGGCCCCGAGGAGCGCTTTGCCGGCCGCAGCGGCCCGCTCAAGCTGCTGGTGGTGGGCGGCAGCCTGGGCGCCAGGGCGCTGAACGACATCGTGCCGAAAGCGCTGGCGCTGATTCCGAAAGAGCGGCGGCCGATGGTGGCGCACCAGAGCGGCGCCAAACAGATCGACGAGCTGCGCGCCAACTATGCGGCGGCGGGCGTGGAGGCCGACCTCACGCCCTTCATCGAAGACACGGCCGCGGCTTTTTGCGAGGCGGACATCATCGTCTGCCGCGCCGGTGCCAGCACCGTGACCGAGATCGCCGCCGTGGGCGCGGCCGCGGTGTTCGTTCCTTTCCCCTACGCGGTGGACGATCACCAGACCACCAACGCGCGCTTCCTGGCCGATGCGGGCGGCGCCTGGCTGGTGCCGCAAAGCGGGCTCACGCCCCAGTGGCTGGCCGACGTGCTACAGAAAACAGAGCGCCCCGAGCTTGTCCGGCGCGCCCTGGCGGCCAAAACGATGCAGAAAACCGAGGCGACGGCGCAAATCGTGGCCGCCTGCGAAGAACTGGCGGGCAAATAGCATGAAGCACGCAATCAAGCACATCCACTTTGTCGGCGTCGGCGGCGCCGGCATGTCCGGCATCGCCGAAATCCTGTTCAACCTGGGCTACCTGATCTCGGGCTCGGACCTGAATGACAGCCCCACGCTGCAGCGCCTGAAGGACCTGGGCATCCGCACCTGCCTGGGCCACCAGGCCAGCCACATCATCGGCGCCGACGCGGTGGTGACTTCCACCGCCGTGCAGGCCGACAATCCCGAGGTAGTGGCCGCGCGCAAGCGCAAGATCCCGGTGGTGCCGCGCGCCATGATGCTGGCCGAGCTGATGCGGCTGAAGCAGGGCATCGCCATCGCCGGCACCCACGGCAAGACCACCACCACCAGCCTGGTGGCCAGCGTGCTGGCCGAAGGCGGGCTGGACCCCACTTTCGTGATCGGCGGCCGCCTGAACAGTGCCGGCGCCAATGCCAAGCTCGGCTCGGGCGACTACATCGTGGTGGAGGCCGACGAGTCGGACGCCTCCTTCCTGAACCTGATGCCGGTGATGGCGGTGGTGACCAACATCGACGCCGACCACATGGAAACCTACGGGCACGACTTCGGCAAGCTCAAGGGCGCGTTCCTGGAATTCCTGCACCGCATGCCCTTCTATGGCACGGCCGTGCTGTGCCTGGACGACCCAGCTGTGCGCGAGATCGTGCCCAATGTGCAGTGCCCGGTGACCAGCTACGGTGTGAGCGAGGACGCGCAGGTGCGCGCATTGAACATCCGCGCCGTGGGTTCCCAGATGCACTTCACCGTGCAGCGGCGCAACGGCGTGACCTTGCCCGACATGGACATCCAGCTCAACCTGGCAGGCCATCACAACGTGCTGAATGCGCTGTCGGCCATCGCCATCGCGGTGGAGCTGAACATCCCCGATGCGGCCGTGAAGAAGGCGCTGGCCGAATTCACCGGCGTGGGCCGCCGCTTCCAGGGCTATGGCGATGTCAACGCGCCCGCCGGCGGCAAGTTCACCGTGATCGAGGACTATGGCCACCACCCGGTCGAACTCGCCGCCACGCTGGCGGCGGCCCGCGGCGCGTTCCCGGGCCGCCGGCTGGTGCTGGCCTTCCAGCCGCACCGCTACACCCGCACGCGCGACTGCTTCGAGGATTTCGTCAAGGTGGTGGGCCAGGCCGACGCGGTGCTGCTGGCCGAGGTGTACTCGGCCGGCGAGGAACCCATCGTGGCCGCCGACGGCCGCTCGCTGGCGCGCGCCGTGCGCGTGGCCGGCAAGGTCGAGCCGATTTTCGTGGATGACATCTCCGCCATGCCGCAGGCCATCCTGGACATGGCGCAGAGTGGCGACGTGGTGATGTGCATGGGGGCAGGTTCCATCGGCGGCGTGCCGGCCAAACTGGTCGAGATGGGAGGTGCCGCATGACGAACGCAACAACACCCGTTCGCCCTGAGCCTGTCGAAGGGCTTCGACAAGCTCAGCCCGAACGGGGCGCCTTCGGCAAAGTCGCCGTGCTCATGGGCGGCCATTCGGCCGAGCGGGAAGTCTCCCTGATGTCGGGCAGCGGCGTGCTCAAGGCACTGCAGTCGCGCGGCGTGGATGCGCATGCGTTCGACCCGGCCGAGCGCGACCTGTCCGAGCTCAAGAAAAAGGGCTTCAGGCGCTGCTTCATCGCGTTGCACGGCCGCTTCGGCGAAGACGGCACGGTGCAGGGCGCGCTCGAGCTGCTGGGCATTCCCTACACCGGCTCGGGCGTGATGGCCTCGGCCCTCGCGATCGACAAGGTCATGACCAAGCGCGTCTGGCTCTCGGAAGGCCTGCCCACACCCAGGTACGTGCTGCTGCGCAAGGGTGCCATCACGCGCGAACAGGTGCGCGCCGTGCCCGACGAGCTGGGCCTGCCCGTCATCGTGAAGCCGGCGCGGGAGGGCTCCTCCATCGGCTTGTCCAAGGTGCAGGGCTATTCGCAGATGGGCGACGCCGTGCAGCAGGCGGCGGCGCTGGACGCCGACGTGCTGTGCGAGCAGTTCATCTCCGGCGACGAAGTCACCTGCCCGGTGCTGGGCACCGGCGACGGCGCCCGCGCGCTGCCGGTGATCCGCATCGTCGCGCCCGACGGCAACTACGACTACCAGAACAAGTATTTCACCGACGACACCAAGTACCTGGTGCCCTGCGGCCTGCCCGCCGGCGAGGAGGAAGCCATCCAGGAAATCGTCGTGAAGGCCTACCGCCTGCTGGGCTGCCGCGGCTGGGGCCGGGTGGACGTGATGATCGACTCGGCCACGCGCAAGCCCTACCTGCTGGAGCTCAACACCTCGCCGGGCATGACGGGCCATTCGCTGGTGCCCATGTCGGCGCGTGCCGCCGGCCTCAGCTACGAAGAGCTGTGCGTGCAGCTGCTGGCTTCGGCCTCCCTGGACAACGAGAAGGGGGCCGCCAAGAAATGACTGTGTCCATGCCGCCGCCGTTCGACGTCAAGCTGATGAACCTCACCGCTTCGGTGCTGTTCTCGGCCTGCGCCGTGCTGCTGCTGGCGGCGGGCGCGTGGTGGGCGCTGCGGCACCCGCTGTTCGCCGTCGGCGGCATCACGGTGCAGGGCGACACGGCGCACAACAGCGTGGTGACGCTGCGCGCCAACGTGGCGCCGCGGGTGGCGGGCAATTTCTTCACCGTCAGCCTGGCGGAAACGCGCGAGGCCTTCCAGTCCGTACCCTGGGTGCGCCGCGCCGTGGTGCGCCGCGAATTCCCCAACCGGCTGCGCGTCTCGCTGCAGGAGCACAAGGCCGTGGCCTTCTGGGGCGCGGAGGGCGAGTCGCGCCTGGTCAACAGTTTCGGCGAAGTGTTCGAGGCCAACACCGGTGACGTGGAGCAGGACGACCTGCCGCGGCTGGCCGGGCCCGACGGCGAGTCGGCCCAGGTGCTGGCGATGTTCCGCGCGCTCAAGCCGTTGTTCGAGCCGCTGGACCTGGCGCCCGAACAGCTCACGCTGTCGGGCCGCGGCAGCTGGAACGTGGAGCTGGACAACAGCGCGCAGGTGGAGCTGGGGCGCGGCGGAGTGGACGAGGTAGTGGCGCGCACGCAGCGCTTCGTGCAGACGCTGACCCAGATGGCTTCGCGCTACAGCCGCCGGCCCGACGCGCTGCTGTCGGCCGACCTGCGGCATGGCGACGGGTATGCGGTGCGCCTGCGCGGTGTGGCGACGACATCGGCCGAAGCGAAGAAAAACTAAGGAAATTGGGGACTGATCTTCAGCTCTGTCCCCAACTGAATAGAGGAACACACATGGCAAAAGAATACAAGGACCTGGTCGTCGGCCTGGACATCGGCACCGCCAAGGTGATGGTGGTGGTGGCCGAGGTCATGCCCGGCGGCGAGCTCAAGCTGGCGGGGCTGGGCGTGGCGCCCTCCAACGGCCTGAAGCGCGGCGTGGTGGTGAATATCGACGCCACGGTGCAAAGCATCCAGCAGGCCCTGAAAGAGGCCGAGCTGATGGCCGACTGCAAGATCACGCGCGTTTACACCGGCATCACCGGCAGCCACATCCGCGGCATCAACTCCAGCGGCATGGTGGCCGTGAAGGACAAGGAAGTGACGCCGGCCGACGTGGCGCGGGTGCTGGAAACCGCCCGCGCCATCAACATCTCCACCGACCAGCGCCTGCTGCTGGTGGAACCGCAGGAATTCGTCATCGACGGCCAGGACGTGAAGGAGCCGGTGGGCATGAGCGGCATCCGGCTGGAAGCCAAGGTTCACATCGTCACGGGGGCGCAGAGCGCTGCCGAGAACATCATCAAGTGCGTTCGCCGCTGCGGCCTGGAGGTGGAGCACCTGATGCTCAACCCGCTGGCTTCCAGCCTGGCCGTGCTGACCGACGACGAGAAGGAACTGGGCGTGGCGATGGTGGACATCGGCGCCGGCACCACCGACGTGGCCATCTTCACCAACGGCGCCATCCGCCACACCGCGGTGATTCCGATCGCCGGCGACCTGATCACCAGCGACATCGCGATGGCGCTGCGCACGCCGACCAAGGACGCGGAAGACATCAAGGTCGAATCGGGCTTCGCCAAGCAGCTGCTGGCCGACCCCGAGCAGCAGGTGGAAGTGCCAGGCCTGGGCGACCGCGGTCCGCGCATGCTCTCCAAGCAGGCGCTGGCGGGCGTGATCGAGCCGCGCATCGAGGAGATCTTCTCGCTGGTGCAGCAGGTGGTGCGCGAATCGGGCTACGAGGAAGTGCTGTCCTCGGGCATCGTGCTCACCGGCGGCAGCTGCGTGATGCCGGGCATGGTGGAGCTGGGCGAGGACATTTTCCTGAAACCCGTGCGCCGCGGCGTGCCCAAGTATTCGGGGGCGCTGTCGGACATGGTGTCGCAGGCCCGCGCCGCCACCGTCATGGGCCTGCTGGAAGAAGCCCGCCTCGCGCGCATGCGCGGCCTGCGGGTGGCGCAGAAAAACGGTTCGATGAAGACGGCCTTCGGCCGCTTCCGCGACTTCATCGTCGGGAATTTCTGATGGAACAAAAAAGAAGAAGAAAGGAGCGATGGCGGTGCACCGGTCCGCCTGGCTGAACGTTCATGACATCACAACAAAATCTATTCAGTGGCAACTGCGAAACGAAATTCAGGAGAATCACATGAGCATCGAAATGATTGAAGTCGAAGAGTTCCACCTGGGCACCCAGATCAAGGTGATCGGTGTCGGCGGTGGCGGCGGCAACGCGGTGGAGCACATGATCCAGCGCGCCGTGCAGGGCGTGGAATTCATCTGCGCCAACACCGACGCGCAGGCCCTGGCCCGCAGCGCGGCCCACAAGGCCATCCAGCTGGGTATCAGCGGGCTGGGCGCGGGCAGCAAGCCCGACAAGGGCCGCGAGGCGGCCGAGGCGGCGGTGGACGACATCCGCGGCGCCATCGCCGGCGCGCACATGCTGTTCATCACGGCCGGCATGGGCGGCGGCACCGGCACCGGCGCCGCGCCGGTGATCGCGCGCATCGCCAAGGAAATGGGCATCCTCACCGTAGGCGTGGTCACCAAGCCGTTCGACTGGGAAGGCGGGCGCCGCATGACCAATGCCGACCAGGGCCTGGCCGAGCTGGAAGCCAACGTCGACTCACTGATCGTGGTGCTCAACGAGAAGCTGCTCGACGTACTGGGCGACGACATCACCCAGGACGAGGCCTTCGCCCATGCCAACGACGTGCTGAAAAACGCCGTGGGCGGCATCGCCGAAATCATCAACGTGCCCGGCCACGTCAACGTCGACTTCGAGGATGTCCGCACGGTGATGGGCGAACCAGGCAAGGCGATGATGGGCACGGCCGTGGCCTCGGGCCCCGACCGCGCGCGCATCGCCGCCGAGCAGGCCGTGGCCTGCCCGCTGCTGGAAGGCATCGACCTGTCGGGCGCCAAGGGCGTGCTGGTGCTGATCACCGCGGCCAAGGGCAGCCTGAAGCTGTCGGAGTCCAAGCTGGCGATGAACACCATCCGCGCCTACGCATCGCCCGACGCCCACGTCATCTACGGCACGGCCTACGACGACGCGCTGGGTGACGAGGTTCGCGTCACGGTGGTGGCCACCGGCCTGTCGCGCCAGGGCATCCGCCGCACCGCGCCCCCGCTGCAGGTGCTGCGTACCGGCACCGACAACGTGCCGTTCAACGTGCCTACCGTCAACAACGCCGTGGCCGGCCCCGGCGCCATCGTCACCAGCAACGGCGGCAACTCCGCGGCCCAGCCTGACTACGGCGGCATGGCCGTGCCCAGCGTGTGGCGCACCAACCGCACCCAGGCCGCGGCCAAGGTGGACGCGCTGTCCTCGGGCGGCATGGATGATTTCGAGATTCCGGCATTCCTGCGCAAGCAGGCGGACTGATTTGGCCTGAGAGGGCCAAAAACGCTCTTCTCCAAGGGGAGTGGTTGACGGGGTGGGTGCTGTACGGCCCACCCCTTTTTGCTTTCCGGGCCTTGGCCTCTTTACGGCCGGGATATACGTCCAAAGTTAAAATAACGGCATGCTGCAGCAACGTACCCTGAAATCCCTCACCAAGGCGGTGGGCATGGGCCTGCACAGCGGCCAGCGGGTGGAGCTCACGCTGCGCCCGGCGCAGCCCGACACCGGCATCGTGTTCCGCCGGGTCGACCTGCCCCAGCCCGTGGACATCCCCATCTCGGCCGAATCGGTGACCGATACGCGCCTGGCCTCCACCATCGGCAGCGGCGGCGCCAAGGTGCAGACCGTGGAGCACCTGATGTCGGCCTGCGCGGGCCTGGGGCTGGACAACCTGTACGTGGACATCACGGCCGAAGAGGTGCCCATCCTGGACGGCTCGTCCGCCTCGTTCGTGTTCCTGCTGCAAAGCGCGGGCATTGAACTGCAGAAGGCGCCGCGCCGCTTCATCCGCATCAAGCACCCCGTCGAAGTGCGCGAAGGGGATGACAAAGGGGGCGACAACCTCAAGTGGGCGCGGCTGGACCCCTACCACGGCTTCAAGCTGAACTTCGAGATCGATTTCGCGCACCGGGTCGTGAACTCCACCGGCCAGCGGGTCGAGTTCGACATGAGCACCGGCAACTACACGCGCGACATCGCGCGGGCCCGCACCTTCGGCTTCACCCGCGAGGTGGAGATGATGCGCGCCAACGGCCTGGGCCTGGGCGGCGGCATGGACAACGCCATCGTGATGGACGACTACCGCGTGCTGAACGCCGGCGGCCTTCGCTACGACGACGAATTCGTCAAGCACAAGATCCTGGACGCCATGGGCGACCTGTACCTGATCGGCAAGCCGCTGCTGGCCGCCTACAGCGCGTTCCGCTCCGGCCATGCGCTGAACAACAAGCTGCTGCGCGCGCTGCTGGCGCAACCCGGGTCTTATGAGATCGTCACGTTCGACGACGAGACGCAGGCGCCCGCCGGCTTTGTCCAGCCCGCGCGCGCCTGGTAACCCCCATGGCAGCGCCGCCCCGGCCGATGTCCCGCTACGACCTGCTGCAGGAGTACAACTACGTGCCGCGGCTGCGCCCCAGCAGCGACATCGAAAGCACGCCGCCGGAGACCGTGACCGAGGAGCGCAACAGGGCCGCCCAGGTCTGGCAGGCCCTGCAGGCTGACCCCGAACAACTGCTGAACGACCGCATCGAGCTGGAAAAGAGGGACCGGGCGCTGATCGCCGCCCGCAAGCAGGTGTTCGCCGCGCGGACCGATGCCGACTCGCTGCGCACCGAGCTCACCCAGGCCCAGAAAGAGCGCTTCAACAATCCGATGGTGTACAGCCTGGGCGCGCTGGCCGCGGTGTCGTTCGCCGGCTGGATTTTTCAGCGCCGCCAGCTGCGCGCGCGCGAAGACATGCCCGCGGACACAGCCCCGATCCCGGTGCTGGCCGGCCCCATCGCCTTCCCGCCGGCGGTGGAATCGACCGCCGTTTCGCAGTTCGAAGAATCCGAAATGGACGTGCTGGAAGACGAAGCCGCGCAATGGATTGAACGCGCCCGGGTGGCGGTGCCGTCGCCGCGCTGAGCGCGCGCCCTCCGCCGCTCAGTGCGTGCGGCCAGCCTTGTACATGCCGCTGCTCTTGCGGGTCACGGCGGTAGCCTGCGCGATGCGCTCCATCGCACGCCCGGCATGCGCATGCGTGATGGCCAGGCCCAGCGCGTCGGCTGCGTCCTTGCCGGGCAGCGCGGGCAGCTTCAGCAGACGTTTGACCATCTCCTGGACCTCCGCCTTGCCGGCCTTGCCGTAGCCCGCCACCGCCTGCTTCATCTGCAGCGCGGTGTATTCGGCCACGGCCAGCTGGCACGACACCAGCGCCGTGACGCAGGCGCCGCGCGCCTGCCCCAGCAGCAGGGTGGACTTGGGGTTCACATTGACGAACACGATTTCCACCGCCGAGGTATCCGGCTGGTAGCGCTGGCGCACTTCATTGATGCCGTCGAACAGCACTTTCAGCCGCGCGGGCAGGTCGCCCACGGCCAGGTGCGTGGTGGTGATGGTGCCGCTGGCCACGTAGCTCAGCGTGTGGCCATCCGCATCGATCACGCCGAAGCCGGTGGTCTGCAGGCCGGGGTCGATGCCGAGGATTCTCATGTGCTATCGATTTTATAGCCCGAAGTACCAGCGCACCGAATGAAAAAAGATGGGCGCCGCGAAACACAGCGCGTCCACCCGGTCCAGAAGGCCGTTGGCGCCGGTGACCGAGATGCCGCGCTTGCCCCAGGCCGTGACGCCGCGGTCGCGCTTGAGCGCCTTCATCATCAGGTGGCCCATGGAGCCGGCCACGCAGGCGACGAGCCCCATGGCGATGCCCTGCGCCAGCTTGAACGGCGTGATGAACGACAGCACGCCGCCCACCAGCCCCGCCACGAACAGGCCCAGCGACCAGCTGTACCAGTTGAAGCTGCTGCTGATCAGCGGCATGCTGGGCGGGCGCTTCAGCCTGCGCGTGACGATGTGCTGCACCAGCATGCCGGTCTGCACCACGAACACCAGGTAGAACACCAGGAAGGCGCCCTTGCCCTCGTAGCCCTTGAAATCCAGCAGCAGCAGCGCGGGCACGTGGCTCATGCCGTAGACGCAGACCATGATGCCCCACTGCAGCTTGGCGTTGCGCTCCAAGAAGCGCTGCGTGTCGCCGGCCAGCGCGCTTACCACCGGGATCGCAAGGAACACATAGACCGGGATGAACACGGTGAACAGGTCGAAGTGTTCGGTGCCCACCAGCCAGAACTGGATGGGCAGCACCACGAAGAAGGCCAGCACCAGGCTGCGGTGGTCGCCCCGGCGCGTCGGCGAGAGCGTGATGAATTCGCGCAGCGCGAAAAACGAGATCAGCGCGAACAGGATGGTGGCCACCGTGTCGCCGGCCGCCCAGGCCAGCCAGAACACCACCACCATGAACCACGAGGTGGCCAGCAGCTTGCGGAAATTCTTCAGCTCCTCGTGCCAGGCCTCGTCGTGCTCGGTGGTGCTGCTGCGGAAGGTGAACAGGAAGGCCGTCACGCTGACCAGCACCAGGATGCCGAAGACGATCAGGAACAGGGCGGCCA
Organism: Burkholderiales bacterium; assembly: GCA_016191525.1. GTDB lineage: Bacteria > Pseudomonadota > Gammaproteobacteria > Burkholderiales > Burkholderiaceae_C > Ramlibacter. Next base: position 441,400 of record JACPOK010000019.1, read on the forward strand.
CCTGCTGGGTGGTGCTGAGGCTGCGAAGGAACTGGTTCATGGAAGGCGGGTTCAGACTTCGCGCAGCGCGATCACGGCGTCACGCGCCCGGTCCAGGAACACGCGGCGGTCCTCGCCCTCCTGCAGCTGCATCGGCGCGCCGAAAGTCACCGAACACAGGATGGGCACGGGCACCACTTCGCCCTTGGGCATCACGCGCTGCACGTTGTCTATCCAGGCCGGCACCAGCACCACGTTCGGGAATTTCTGCGCCAGGCTGTACAGGCCCGACTTGAAGGGCTGGGGCACTTCGGCGTTGCCGCGCGTGCCCTCGGGAAAGATGATGACCGAGTCGCCATGCTCCAGCGCCTCGACCAGCGGCTCCAGCGGGTCCTGGTCCGCCGTGCGCGCGCGGTCCACGTAGATGGCGTTGAACACCGCCGTGGTGATCCACTGCTTGAAAGGCGTCTTTGTCCAGTAATCCTTCGCCGCGATCGGACGCGTGATGTTGCGCAGCTCTTCGGGCAGGGCCGCCCAGATCATCACCAAGTCGGCATGGCTCTGGTGGTTGGCGAAGTAAATGCGCTGCTCCGCCTTGGGCGGGCAGCCGTACCAGCGCGCCTGCGCCCCGGTGAGCAGGCGGATCAGCCCCAGCAAGAACCAGCTCATCAACTTTGCGCGCATGGCCGCGATGATAAGGGGGCGCGGCGCCGTGCCTTCAGCGCGCGGCGCGGAGCGGTTTAGCCTTCTTCGCCGGCGCGCGCGGGGCGGCCGGCCTGGGGCTGTCGTCTGGCAGCGCGGCCGGTTCGCCCAGTCGAGCGATCAGTTCGTCCAGGGTGGCGTAAAGGTCCTTGATGAAATCGGCGCCGGCCTGCTTTTCGATTTCGCGGTAGGTGCCCTCGATCTGCGGCGCCAGCTTGGCCGCCAGTTCGCGGCCGCGCGCCGTGACCGAGACGCGCACGCGGCGCTGGTCGTTCTCGTGGCGCTCGCGCAGCACCAAGCCCAGATCGTCCATGCGCGCCAGGATGCCGGCCAGGCTGGGGCTGGAGAGGCAGCACACGTCTTCGATCTGCCGCGGCTCCAGCGGGCCGCGCTCCAGCAGAGCTCGGACCACGCGCCATTGCTGCTCGGTCACGCCCTCGGCGTTCAGCAGGGCGCGGAAGCGCCCGAAGATGGCCTCGCGGGCCTGCAGCAGCAGCAAGGCCAGGTTGCGATGCGCGAAATGCTGGGCGTGGGGCTTCATCGGATGGGAAAGTCTAGCCCCGTTGACATGCTCACATGTTAGTGATTAATATGCTCATATGTTAGTGAATTGCCATGCCAACCCCGTGACACCCACCCAGGAGACAACATGAACATCCGCCGCCGCATCGCCGTCGCTTCCCTTGCCCTGTGCACAGCCACAGCCTGCCTGGCGCAGGACTTCCCGTCGCGCCCGCTGCGCTGGCTGGTCGGCTTCCCGGCCGGGGGCGGCACCGACTTTCTGGCCCGCACCGTGGGCCAGCAGCTGTCGCGCCAGCTGGGCCAGCCGGTGGTGATCGACAACAAGCCGGGCGCCGCCTCGGGCATCGCTGCCGGCGAGGCGGCCCGCTCGCCGGCTGACGGCTACACATTGCTCACCGCCGACAACGCGGTGCTGGTGTTCAACCCCGTGCTGTACCGCAAGCTGGCCTACGACCCCGTGAAGGACTTCGCGCCGCTGGGCCTGATGGCCCGCTTTCCGCTGATCCTGGTAGTGGACCCTGCCAGCAACATCACCTCGCTGGCGCAGTGGATAGAACAGGTCAAGGCCGCGCCGGGCCGCTACAGCTACGCGTCACCTGGCGTGGGCACGCCGCACCACATGGCGATGGAGCTGATCAAGCAGCGGCTGGGGCTGTTCGTGGTGCACGTGCCCTACCGCGGCGCCGCCCCCGCCGTGCAGGACGTGGCGGGCGGCCAGGTGCCGATGATGATCGTTGAAAGCGCGGGCGGCCTGCCGATGATCAAGGCCGGCAAGCTGCGCCCCATCGCCGTGGTGTCGGCCAGGCGCATGCCGGTGCTGCCCGATGTGCCCACCTTCGCCGAGAACGGCTACAAGGACCTGGAGGTCTACGCCTGGCAGGGCGTGGTGGTGCCCAGGGCCACGCCCGCGCCCATCGCCACCAGGCTCTCGCAGGAATTGCAGAAGGCCGTGCTCGCACCCGAAGTCAAGCGCAAGCTGCTGGAGTACGGCATGGAAGTCAATCCCAGCGACGCCACCTTGATGTCGGCCTACCTCGCGGCTGAAACCAGTTTGTGGCATCCACTGATGAAGGCGCGCGGCATCCGGGCCGAGTAAGCGCCGCCCGTTTCGGGCAATATGGCGGGCGATTCCACTTTCCCTGAGCCCGCCATGCCCTACATGCTGTTGATCCACGAACCCATCGGCCAGCGCGCCACGCGCAGCGAGGCGCAGGGAAAGGCCGTGTACGGCCGCATGGTCGATTTCGCCGAAGACCTGAAGCAGCGCGGCCTGCTGGTGACCACCGCGTCGCTGATGTCGCAGGACAGCGCCTCGCGTATCACCACCGGCGCCGGCCGCGCCCAGGTGCTGGACGGCCCCTTCGCCGAAGCCAAGGAAATGGTAGGCGGCTTCTTCCTGTTGAAGTGCGACACGCGCGAGCAGGCACTGGCCATCGCCGCCCAGTGCCCGGCGGCCGAATGGGCCACGGTTGAGGTGCGCGAAACCGGGCCCTGCTACTCCTAGGGTTTTCACTTAGCCTGGGATTTGTCGATTCGGCCGGCGCCTGTTCGTCGTGTGGATAGAGCCCGCACAGACAAGGAGAAACCCATGCGCTTCATGATCATCGTCAAGTCCCAGCCCGACTTCGAGGCCGAGACCGCACCCGTCAAGGCCCCTGACGAAAAGCTGTACGCCGCCATGGCCCAGTACCACGAGGACCTGGTCAAGGCCGGCGCGCTGCTGGACGCCTCGGGCCTGCAGCCCAGCAGCAAGGGCTGGCGCATCCACTACAGCGAAAGCGGCAAACGCACGCTGACCGACGGGCCCTTCGCCGAAGCCAAGGAATTGATCGCCGGCTACACCGTCATCCAGGTGCGCTCGCGCGAAGAGGCCATGGAATGGGCGCGGCGCTTCCCCAACCCCGCGGGCGAGGGCAAGGAGGCCGTGATCGAGGTGCGCCAGCTCTGGGAGATGGAAGACTTCCCCGCCGGCGACACCACCGACCGGTTCAAGCAGATGGGCATGAAATAAGGAGGCGCGCCATGAACAAGACCAAAACCATCGCCCTTACCGCAGCGGCTGGCCTGGGCGTGCTGCTGGCCTATGCCGCCACCCGGCCCGACGTGTTCCGCGTGCAGCGCAGCGCCACCATCAATGCGGCGCCCGACCGCATCTATCCGCTGATCAACGACATGCGCGCCTTCAACACCTGGAATCCCTTCAACAGGAAGGACCCCGCCATCAAGCTGGATTACCGAGGCCCGGCCGCGGGCGGCGGTGCGGCCTTTGACTTCCAAGGCAACAAGGACGTGGGCAGCGGCAGCCTGCAGATCACCGAGTCCACCGCGCCCAGCCGCGTGGCCATGCAGCTGCACATGGTCGAGCCGTTCGAAGGCCGCAACAACGTGGAGTTCACGCTGGTGCCCAGCGGCGCCACCACGCAGGTCACCTGGGCCATGCACGGCCCCAGCCCCTACATCAGCAAGCTGATGGGGATTTTCTTCAACATGGACAAAATGATCGGCAACGATTTTGAGACCGGGCTCGCCGGCCTCAAGGCCCGGGCCGAACAAAGGAGCGCACTGTGAGCACGCAGATCTTCGTCAACCTCCCCATCAAGAGCATGGAACGCTCGCAGGCGTTCTTCAAGGCACTGGGCTACAGCTTCAACCCGCAGTTCACCAACGAGCAGGGCGCCTGCATGGTGGTGCAGGACGGCAGCATCTACGTGATGCTGCTGGTGGAGAGTTTTTTCCAGACCTTCACCAGGAAGCCGGTGGCCGACGCCACCAAAAGCACCGAGGTGCTGGTGTGCCTGTCGTGCGAAAGCCGCGCGCAGGTGGACGAGCTGGTGAAGAAGGCGCTGGCCGCCGGCGGCCGCGCGCCCAACGCGCCGCAGGACCACGGCTTCATGTACGGCCACGGCTTCGAAGACCTGGACGGCCACATCTGGGAGCTGATGTACATGGACCCCAACGCGGCACCGCCCCACGCGTAAACCGAAGCCCCGATGCATTCCAGCACGCACCAGGCGATCGACGCGGTATGGCGCATCGAGTCCGCGAAGATCGTCGCCGGTGTGGCCCGCATGGTGCGCGACATCGGCCTGGCCGAAGAGCTGGCGCAGGACGCGCTGGTTGCGGCGCTGGAAACCTGGCCCACCAAGGGCGTGCCCGAGCGGGCCGGCGCCTGGCTGATGGCCACCGCGAAAAACCGCGCGCTGGACCACCTGCGCCGGGCGAAGTCGCTGGATGAAAAACTGGAGCAGATCGGCCATGACCTGCAAGCACAGGAGGCGCTGATCGTGCCCGACTTTGTGGATGCGCTGGACGCGGCACGGCAGGACGAAATTGGCGACGACCTGTTGCGCCTGATCTTCACCGCCTGCCACCCTGTGCTGTCCACCGAGGCGCGGGTGGCCCTCACGCTCAAGCTGCTGGGGGGCCTGACCACGCACGAGATCGCGCGTGCCTTCCTGGTGCCCGAGGCCACCATCGCCCAGCGCATCGGGCGCGCCAAGCGCAGCCTGACCGAGGCGCGCGTGCCGTTCGAAGTGCCGCAGGGCGACGAGCTGGGCCGGCGGCTGGCCTCGGTGCTGGAGGTGGTGTACCTGGTGTTCAACGAGGGCTACACCGCCACCGCCGGGGAAGACTGGATGCGCCCCGCGCTGACCAATGAGGCGCTGCGCCTGGGCCGCATGCTGGCCGGGCTGGCGCCGCAGGAAGCCGAGGTGCATGGCCTGGTGGCGCTGATGGAACTGCAGTCGTCGCGCTCGGCCGCGCGCGTGGATGCCTCGGGCCGCCCGGTGCTGCTGCTGGAGCAGGACCGCGCGCGATGGGACCACCTGCTGATCCGCCGCGGGCTGGCCGCGCTGGAGCGCGCCGAAGCGCTGGGCGGCTCGCTCGGCCCTTACGCGCTGCAGGCCGCCATCGCCGCCTGCCACGCCCGCGCGCGCACCGCCCGTGAAACCGACTGGCAGCGCATCGCCGCCCTCTACGACGCGCTGGGCCAGGTGGCGCCGTCGCCCGTGATTGAAATCAACCGCGCCGTTGCCGTCGGCATGGCCTTCGGGCCCGCTGCCGGGCTGGAGATCATCGACGCGCTGGGCGAAGACAAGGCCCTGCGCAACTACCAATGGCTGCCCAGCGTGCGTGGTGACCTGCTGGCCAAGCTGGGCCGCAATGCCGAAGCGAAGCTGGAGTTCGAGCGTGCCGCGCAGCTGGCCGGGAATGCGCGCGAGCGGGAGATGCTGCTGGAGCGGGCGCGGGAGATGGGGAACTAGGCTTATGCAGGTTCCATGCGGCTTGCGGGCACAAAAAGGCCGGGAAGCCGCGCGGGCTGTGCTTGCGGGCTTTCGGCTGCGGGAAGTTGGTAAGCTCTCCCGCACCCCAGCCAAGGAGCTTCCATGATCCGTCCCTCGCGCGTTGCCGCACTTGCAATCGGCCTGTTCTGCTTGCTGCAGCAGGCCTTCGCGCAGCAAGCCAGCTTCCAGCCGGGGCCCATCTTCGCGGCGGAGGCGAAGCTGGAATCGGTCTTCTCCGGCGGGTTCTTCCTGGAGGGGCCGGCTGCCGCGGCCGACGGCACCATCTATTTCAGCGACGTCACCATCACCGCGCAAAGCGGCGGGCAGGCCGGCCACATCTGGCGGTACGACCCGCGCTCGGGCAAGACCGTGATCTTCCGCTCACCCAGCGGCATGAACAACGGCAACCGGTTCGACGCGGACGGCAGCCTGGTCAGCGCACTGGGCGCGGACTTTGGGTGCCGCTGCATCATCCGCACCGACATGGCCACAGGAAAAAGCAAAATCCTCGCGGGCCTGTTCAATGGCCGCGCGCTGAACGCGCCGAACGACCTCATCATCGACCAGCAGCGGCGCATCTACTTCACCGATCCGCGTTACTACGGCCACGAATCCATCGAGCAGCCCATCCCCGGCGTGTACCGCATCGATCCTGCTGGTGCCATCACCCTGCTGGCGGCCGACGCAGGCAAGCCCAACGGCATCACCCTGTCGCCCGACCAGCGCACGCTGTATGTCTCCAGCATCGGGCCGCCGGCCACGGCCCAGATGGCCGGCAACCTGCCGGCCGCCATGAACCTGAATGCGGTGTACGCCTACCCGCTGGGGGCCGATGGCAACCTGGGGCTGCGGCGCACCGTGGTCGACTACGCGGGGCGGCGCACCGGCATCGACGGCATGGCGGTGGACACCGAAGGCAACATCTACGCCGCCCGCGTCAGCGCCGTGCCGCAGGACCGCGGCGTTGCCGTGTTCTCGCCCTCGGGGCAGGAGCTGGCCTTCGTGCCGACGGCGGACAACCCGACCAACCTCGCCTTCGGCAGGGGCGAGGAGCGCCGCACCCTCTACGTCACGGCGCGGGCCAATCTTTTCCGCATCAGGACATTGAAGGACGGGTTCCATCCGTTCGAGAAGTAAGAGGAAGAAGGCACCAGACCGCTCGTGGCGACGAAGGCAGCTCATCAATCGATCTGAGCGACACTGGGTGTCTTTCGACCTTTTCATCCCCAAAGGAACGCCATGAAAAAAATCGTCGCATCGATCGTGCTGGCTTTTTCATTCCTGCCGCTTGTGCATGCTGCGGAAACCGTTCGTGAGGAGGCCCGCGAAGCGAAAGCGGAGGCGGTGAAGGCCAAGCGCACGGCGGGAAGTGAAGTGCGCCAGGCGGGGCGAAAAATCAAGGGAACGGGGCGCAAGGCGCGCCAGGCCGTGATCACCCGCTGTGCCGACGGGCGCCATACGCTGAAAGGTGCGTCCGGATGCGCGGCGCACGGTGGCGTGCGCGACCCGAAGTAACCTCATACGAAACACCGCCGCAGCATGACAAAACTCTCCCCCAACGCCCAGCTGGTCTCCACCATCTTCGACGAGGTCGCCAAGGGCAATGGCGCGCCCTTCTGGGAGGCCTGCCATGACGACGTGGCCTGGCGCACCATCGGCCAGGGCTCGTGGAGCGGCGAGTTCGTGGGCAAGCAGGCCGTCATCGACGAAATCTTCCGGCCGCTGAACCGCGTGCTGGCCGAGCGCGCCACCATCCCCACCCGGCTGATCGACGGCGGCGACGTGATCGTGCTGCAGGCCGTCGGCAAGAACCTCACCCGCGACGGCCAGCGCTATGACAACGACTACGCCTTCATCATCCATTTCAGGGACGGCAAGATCGCCCGGTACGAAGAGTATTGCGATACCGACCTGATAGAGCGCGTGCTGCCTGACCGGACCGCGGCGAAGGCTATGCCCAGGCCGGGCTGACTGCTTGTCGATTTCTGCCGCGCCCATTCGTCGTGTAATCAGAGGACCGTCCCTCTGCACTTGACCTGGAGAGTTTCATGGCCACCACCACCAACACCGTCCGCCTGCACCGCGTGCTGCGCTGCCCGCCCGAGCGGCTCTACCGTGCCTTCACCCAGCCCGGCGCTTTCGAGCGGTGGCTGCCGCCGTTCGGCTTTGTCGGCAAGGTCGACAAGATGGACGCGGTGGTCGGCGGCAGCTGGCACATGTCGTTCACCAATTTCGGCAGCGGCAGCAGCCATTCGTTCGGCGGCAAGTACCTGGAGCTGGTGCCCGGCCAGCGCATTGCCTATGAGGCCACGTTCGACGGCGGCATGCTGCCCGGCACCATGAAGACCACGGTGGTGTTGACGGCAGTGTCCTGCGGCACCGACATGTCGGTGGTGCAGGAAGGCATTCCCGCCATGATCCCCGTCGAGATGTGCTACCTGGGCTGGCAGGAGTCGCTGGTCGCGCTGGCGCAGCTGGTGGAGCCGGACATTCCGGGCTGAACGCTAGCCGGGCGCCACCACCATGCGGCCGCCCATTTCCTCGTGCTTGTCGCCGCAGAAGTTGTCGCATAGGAAATCATAGGCACCGGGCTTGTCCACCGTGAAACGCAGGCGTGTCACCACGCCTGGCGGCAGGTCGGCCCGCAACTTCAGGTCCGGCATGTGGAAGCCGTGCACGAAGTCGAGGGAGGTGAACTCAAGCACCACGGGCCGGCCCGCGGTAACGGTGAATTCGGCCGGCGTGTAGTGAAAACGCTGAGCCACCAGCTTGATGACCTGAGGCTCGCCGGCCTGTGCGGCGGCGCCGCGGCAGAGCAGGGCGGTTGAGGGCAATGCCAAGGCCAGCGCGCCGGCCAGCCATCCGCGTCGTGTCGTCGCCATCCCGGTCAAGCCCGCGTGACGCCGAATTCCTGGAGCCTGTAAAGGCCGGTGTCCGGTTCAGCCTCAACCTCGCGAAAGCCCAGGCCGCGGTTGGGGTTGGCGGGATCCCACGGCAGTGGCGTGCGCAACGGCTGGCTCCCGGCCACCGGCAGCGGGAAGATCAGTGACTTGGCTGAATGGTGGGCGATGTGCCCCGTCATCTGGTGGTGCTCCTGGTGGATGTGACCGTAGAACACGGTGACCTTCGGGTAGGGCATCAGGATGTCGATGGCCTGCTGGCCATCCCGGGTCGCCCAGTCCCACTTGGGCGCCAGGTCAAACAGCGGCCGGTGGGCCAGCACCACGATCGGGCTGTCCTTGGGCCGGGCCGCCAGGTCCGCCTTCATCCACGCGAGCTGCTCTTGGCCGATTCTCGCGCCGGGGTCGGACACGTTGTCCAGGGCGATGAAGTGCACACCCTTGTGGTCGAAGGAATAGAAAGTCTCGCCGAAGAACTCCTTGTATGCCGCGCCCTGGTCCAGGGCCGCATCGTGTTCGCCCGGCATGAAGCGCACCTGCTTGACCTTGAGCGCGGAGACGATCTCGCGGAAGCCGGCCAGGCGCCTGCGCCGCTCGCCGGGGTCGTCCGTGGTGTGGGTGAGGTCGCCCGTGAAGACAATAAAATCGGGCGGCGTTTCCAGCGCATTCACCGTGGCCACGGCCTTGCGCAGGGTATTGGCCGCGTCCGGGTTGGGCGGCCCGGAAAAGCCCCAGTGCGTGTCGGAGAGCTGGACGAAGTAGAAATCCTCATACCGAGCCCCGGCTGCCGTGGGCGCGATGCCCCGAGCACAGCCGGCGAGCCCGGAAAGGTAAACGGCGCCTCCGCCCACGGCGGCGAGTTTCATGAGTTCACGGCGATTGGTCATTGCGGTTTCTCCAGGGGTTGGGGTTCAGGGTTGCTGCTTGCGGCCCGCCTGCAGCAGCCAGGCGACGATGTCGGCGCGCTCCTGTGCATCGGGTATTGAGATGAACATCTTCTGGCCGGGGATGAATTTTTCAGGCTCGGTCAGCCACCTGGACAGGCTGTCCTCATTCCAGACCACGGCGGAATTCTTCAGGGCGCTGGAATAGGTGTAGCCTTTCACCGTGCCGGCGCGCCGCCCGAGCAGTTCCTTGTGGGTCGGGCCGACACCGTTGTATTCAAATGAATGGCAGGCCGCGCAGCGCGCCGCGTAGAGCAGCCGGCCGTGGGTGGCGTCGCCGTCCGCATGGGCAGTGGAAAGCGCGGTGGCCAGGGCGGCGGTGAGGAAGAGTTGAATGTGCATGCGGTGGATACCTGGGCGCGCGGCGGAAAATTCCGCGCGAAAATAAAATCCGGGAAATCACCTTGAGGCGGGAATAAATACGCCTGCCGGCCGGTATTGCCACCAAAGGGGCGAGATCAGTGAGCGACATCCACAGCCGTTTTGAAGCCGAAGTGCTGCCCTGCCTGGATGCGGCCTACAGCCTTGCGCGCTGGCTGGTGCGCGACGAGCATGCCGCCGAGGACGTCGTGCAGGACGCCTACCTGCGGGCGCTGCGCTATTTCGGCAGCTTTCGCGGAGGCGACGCGCGGCCCTGGCTGCTGGGCATCGTGCGCAATTGCTGCTATTCGTGGTTCGCGCAGCAAAAGCGCTCGCGCGAGGTCGAGTGCGATGTCGAGGACGCGGACGCGCCCAGCCTGGACGCCCACGACAGGGCGGAGACGCCGGAGACATTGCTGATGCGGAAACTGGAGCGCGCGCAGGTGACGGCCGCGATCGCAGCCCTGCCGGTGCCATTCCGCGAGGTGTTGGTGCTGCGGGAGATCGAGGAGTTGAGTTACGAAGACATTGCCCAGGCCCTGCAGTTGCCCAAGGGCACGGTGATGTCCCGCCTGTCGCGCGCGCGGCGCCTTTTGTGCGACGCGCTGGTGAGTGAACGTTGAGGCACCCAACATGAGTACCGACCCGATGACCGGGCTGCCGCCCGAACTGAAGCAGCACATGACCGCCTACCAGGCGCCGCCGGGCCTGAAACGCAGGATCCGCTACATGCTGGAGCAGCAGGCCCGCTCCGCGGCGCCCGTGGTTGCGGCCGGCCGGCGGGGGTGGCTGGGCTGGCTGCCTTTGGGTGCCTCTTTCGCGGGCGGGGCCGTGCTCGCGGTATCGCTGATGAGCTATCTGGGCGCTTCAGGCGACGAAGGCCTGGTCGAGCAACAGGTGGTTGCGGGCCACGTGCGGTCGCTGATGGCGGCGCATCTGACCGACGTGGCCTCCACTGACCAGCACACCGTCAAACCCTGGTTTACCGGCAAGCTGGACTACGCACCCCCGGTCATTGACCTGGCCGGACAGGGCTTTGCGCTGGCGGGCGGCAGGCTGGACTACCTGCAGGGCCGGCCGGTCGCGGCCCTGGTCTACCAGCGGCGCGGCCACACCATCAATGTCTTCGTGCTGCCTTCCGGACGCCCGGGTACGGCAGCCGCCACATTGGTGGCCCGGCAGGGCTGGCTGGTGGCTGGGTGGACCCAGGCCGGGATGCATTTTTGGGCTGTGTCTGATGTGGGCCGGGAGGATCTGGCGAAGTTCGCGGCGCAGATGCAGGCGGCCAACCCGCTTTAGCAGCGCTTGCATAAGGTCCGGGCATACGGGCCACCCGGCGCAGGCGCAAAATCGGCGGAGATGTTCTTTCTCTGGCCGCAATACCTCTGGCTGATGCTGGCGCTGCCCCTGCTGCCGGCCGCGTACCTGTGGCTGCTGCGCCGGCGCGGCAAGGCGGCCATGCGCTACAGCAGCCTTGCCACCGTGCGCGCCGCCGCCGCCGGGCGCAGCTGGCGCAAACACGTACCGCCCGCGCTGATGCTGCTGGCCTGCGCCCTGTTGCTGCTGGCGGCCGCGCGCCCGATGGCACGGGTGCCGCTGCCCTGGGTACGCTCGTCCATCATGCTGGCGATGGACGTGTCGCTCAGCATGCGCGTCACCGACGTCAAGCCCACCCGGCTGGCTGCCGCGCAGGACGCGGCCAAGCTCTTCCTGCGCGACCTGCCCAGGGAAATCGAGGTCGGCCTGGTCACCTTCGCGGGCAGCAGCCAGGTGGTGCAGGCGGCCACGCTGGACCGCGAATCGCTGGTCACGGCCATCGACGGCTTCCAGATGCAGATGGGGACGGCCGTGGGCAATGCCATCGTGCTGTGCCTGGCCGAACTGTTCCCCGACCACGGCATCGACGTCGGTGAGATGACTTTCGGCAACAAGGCCCGCGGCCGCAGCCTGGACGACAGGGCCAAGCCGCCGCCAAAACAGATCACGCCCGTGGCGCCGGGCTCATACAACTCCGCCGCCATCATCCTGCTGAGCGACGGCCGCCGCACCACTGGTGTCGATACGCTGGCGGCGGCGAAGATGGCCGCCGACCGCGGTGTGCGCATCTACGCGGTTGGCCTGGGCACGGTGGCCGGCGTGGCCGCCACGATGGAGGGCATGCCCATCTACCTGCAGCTGGACGAACCCACGCTGCGCGAAGTGGCGCGCATGACCGGCGGCGAATACCACTACGCCGGCACCGCCGAGAAGCTGCGCAGCGTTTATGAAAACCTGGGCACGCGGGTGCAGGTGCAGACGCGCGAGACCGAGGTCTCGGGCCTGCTCGCGCTGCTGGCGGCGCTGGCCGCGCTCACGGCGGCGCTGCTGTCAGTGCTGTGGTTTGGGCGGATCGGCTGAAGGGTTGCCCCAGGGCTTGCGCCAGGCCACCCCAGTTTTCCCGGAAGATCCCGGCGTCCATGGCCTTGACGTCGCGCATGATGGGCCTGAAGCTCATGTGGGCCAGGACGTCCCGTTCGATGTCCACGCCGGGCGCGACCTCCGTCAGCTCCAGGCCATCCGCGGTCAACCTGAAAACGGCGCGCTCGGTGATGAACAACACCTCCTGCCGGCGCAGAGCCGCATCGCGCCCGTTGAAGGTGACCTGTTCGACCTTGTCTATGAATTTCGGCGACCGGCCTTCCTTGAGAATGTGGAGCCTGCCGCCAGCCACGGCCACTTCCAGGCCACCCGCCGTGAAAGCCCCGCAGAAAATCAGCTTGCGGGTAGACCGCGTGATGTTGATAAACCCGCCGCAGCCGACCGGGCGGCCATTGAACTTGCTGACGTTCACGTTGCCCTGCGCGTCCGTCTGGGCCAGGCCCAGGAAGCTGGCGTCCAGCCCGCCGCCGTCGTAGAAGTCGAACTGGAAGCCCTGCTCGATGATGGATTCCGGGTTGTAGGCCAGCCCGAAATCGCCCAGCTGCGCGGGAATGCCGCCGTTGACGCCGCTTTCGATGGAAAGGCTCAGCAGCTCGGACACGCCTTCCTCCGCGGCCACCGAGGGGATGCCCGCCGGTATGCCGATGCCGAGGTTGGTGATGGCCCCGGGCGTCACTTCCATCGCGGCGCGGCGGGCGATCACCTTGCGCTCGTCCAGGGGCATCGGCTCGAGGCTGTCCACCGGCACCTTCACGTCGCCGCAAAGCGCCGCGTTGAACTGGGTGGCGATGGTCTGCATGTGGTTCTCGGGCCGGCCCAGCACCACGTAGTCAACCAGCAGGCCCGGCACCTTCACGGCCTTGGGGTGCAGCGAGCCGGCCTTGACAATGCGCTCGACCTGGCAGATCACGATGCCGCCCCAGCGCCTGGCCGCCTGGGCGATGGACAGCTGCTCCAGCAGCACGCCCTCCTTGTCCATCGTGATGTTGCCCTTCTCGTCGGCCAGCGTGCCCCGGATGATGGCGACGTCGATGCGCGGCGGCGGGTAGTACAGCCATTCCTCGCCCTGGAACTCCACCAGCCGCACAAGGTCCTCGGTGGAGCGGCTGTTCATCTTGCCGCCCTCCAGGCGCGGATCGACGAAAGTGCCCAGGCCCACCTTGGTCAGCAGGCCGGGCGAGCGGTTGGCGGTCTGGCGCGTCAGGTGCGACAGGCTGCCCTGCGGGAAGTTGTAGGCCTCGACCTCGCCGTCAAAGACCATCTTCATCATCTCCTTGCCGGTCTGGCCGAAGTGCCCCGCGATGACGCGCTTGATCATGCCTTTGTGCGCGAAGTGCTTCATTCCGGCGGCGCCGGAGTTGCCGACCGCGCCACAGGCCCAGGTGGTCACGTTGCACGGATGGCCGGTGGCCAGGTACTGCCGCTCCACGCCCTGCAGCACTTCCTCGGGCAGGCTGGTCACGGCCAGGCCGCCCAGGAAAATGGTCGCGTCGTCCTTGATCAGGGCGCCGGCTTCGTCGGCGGTGATGATTTTCATGAAGGTATCTCCGTTGTGTGGTGGCGCAGGGGGCGGGTTATTGGTGCGTCCAGCGCGCGTCGGTCACGCGCAGCACGGTGGCGTAGCCGCTGTCGCCCGCGGCGCAGCCGGTGAACAGCCCCACGCCGCCGCCGCGCAGTGCCAGTTCTTCGATCAACTCGATCACCGCTCGCAGGCCGGTGGGCGCCTGCGGGTGGCCCCAGATGATCGAGCTGCCATAGTTGTTCATCTTTTCCCAGGGGAAGCCCGTGTCCCGCGCCAGGGCGATGTCGTTCACGGCGAACGGGTTGTGCGTCTTGACGGCATCGACCTGCGAAATCGTGAGGTTCGCGTTCGCCAGCGCTTTCATGGCAGCCGGTGCGGGCGCCATCGGCATGTAGCCGGGCTCCACCCGCGCCATGCCGAAGCCCAGGATCTCCACCTCGATCGCCTTGTCGGTCGCCATCTCGCGCGCCATCTCGCGCGTGGTGACGACGGCGCCGGCATTGCCATCCGCCGGGTGGGTCTGCCCACCATAGGTCACGGTGCCCCCGGGCTTGACGGGCCTGAGCCTGGCCAGGCCCTCGGCGGTGGTCGGAAAAATGCCCTCGTCGGCGCCGAGCACGCCGCCCTGCTTGCGGAACTTCGAGTCGAAGATCGGCGCGTCAACCATGTAGCGCTTCTGGAAAGCCCGCTCGTCGGCCAGGGCCTCCTGGTACTGCTGGTAGCGCCGCAGCTTCAGCTCGTGCTGCTCGGCGGTGCTGATGCCATAGCGGCGCGCCACGTTTTCGCCGGTATCGATCATGGGGTTGCCGGCGTAGGGGTCGTGCCCCATGTTGTCCGGCACCCAGTGCTCGGTAACGCCGTAACCGCCGGTGCCCGACGAGTCGGGGTAGTACACCACCGGCCCGTTCGACTGGCGGTCCGCCATGACCAGCAGCGCACACCGGGCCGTGCCGCAGGCCACCTCCTGCGCGGCCATCTGCAGGGCGCGAACGCTGGTCGCGCACGCCTGCTGCACCGTGGGGCCGGCAACCCTGTCGATGCCCAGCATGCCCGTCACCCAGGGCAGCCCGTAAAAACTGCCTTTCTGCGGATTGGTTATACCTAGTATGGATAAATCAATGTGGCTGAGCTCGACTTCGCGCGCCGCCAGGGCGCGCTTCCCGACCTCGGCGGCCAGTGGCAGGGCGTTCATGTTGGCCAGCGACCCCTGCCATTTTGCGAATGGGGTTGACCAATAGGTGCCGTAGGGAATGTACGCTGTCATGGAACGGGGTCTCCTGGGTGAAGCCGGCGGCTGCCGCAAAAAATAACTTGCGCTGGATTGCAAAGTGCATTTAAACTATAACTAGTTTATCGCCCAAAAGCAAGGAGCCCACATGTCTGTCACCCCCATTTCCGCCGACCTTTCGCTGGAAATCCGAGGCGCCGTCGCCGTGGTCCGGCTCACCCGGGTGGCCAAGCGCAATGCGCTCAACGACACGCTGGTGATGGATCTGCGCGACGTGTTCGAGAGCTTCGGCCCGGCGATCCGGGCGGCCGTCATCGCGGGGGAAGGTGAGCACTTCTGCGCCGGCCTGGACCTGAGCGAGCTGAGCGAGCGCGATGCCGTGCAGGGCGTGCACCACTCCCGCATGTGGCACAAGGCGCTGGACGCCGTGCAGGCCGGCAAGGTGCCCGTGGTCGCCGCGCTGCAGGGGGCCGTGGTCGGCGGCGGCCTGGAGCTGGCCAGTGCCTGCCACATCCGCGTGGCGGACCAGACCACCTTCTACGCACTGCCCGAAGGCTCGCGCGGCATCTTCGTCGGCGGCGGCGGCTCGGTGCGCGTGCCGCGGCTGGTGGGCGTGGCCCGCATGACCGACATGATGCTCACGGGCCGTGTCTACAACGCGCCGGATGGTGAGCGCGCCGGCTTCGCGCAGTACCTGGTGCCGCAGGGCGAAGCCTTCGCCAGGGCCGTGGAGTTGGCCGAAAAAATCGCCGGCAATGCGCCCGCCACCAACTTCGCGCTCACCCACGTGCTGCCCCGCATCGCGGAGCAGAGCGCCGACCATGGGCTGATGACGGAGGCGCTGATGGCCGCCGTGGCGCAGTCGGCGCCGGAGGCAAAGAGCCGCGTACGTGCCTTCCTGGAAGGCCGGGCCGCCAAGGTCCACCGCTCCGAAGAAACCGCATGAGCCGAGGCCCGAGGAGACAAAAAAAATGAGCAACACCCCCCTTTACCGCACCCTGAAGTTCGGCGTGACGCGCGTCAATACGCGCCAGGCCGCGGACGGCGTGGCCTATGTCGAGGCGGCGCAGCCGCTGGCCCCTTATGCCGAGCGCATGATGGACCGGCTGGTGCTCTGGGCGCGGGTCACGCCCGACCGCACCTGGATGGCGCAACGGGTGCGCAACCCGGACGGCAGCCGCGGCGACTGGCGGCGCATCAGCTATGCGCAGGCCCTCCATTCAGCGCGCAGCCTGGCCCAGGCCCTGCTCGGGCTGGGCCTGAGCGCCCAGCGGCCCGTCGTGATCCTGAGCGAGAACGATCTCGAGCACGCGCAGCTGGCCCTGGCCTGCCTGTATGCGGGCATCCCCCACTGCCCGGTGTCCCCCGCCTATTCCACGGTGAGCCAGGACCACGCGAAGCTCAGGCACGTGATGGACACGCTGACCCCGGGCCTGGTTTTTGCCAGTGACGGCTGCCGTTTCGGAAAGGCCATCCTGGCCACCGCACCGGAGGATGCGCACATCGTGCTGGGCCAGGGCGCGCTGCAGAACAAGGCCTCGCTGCGCCTGGCCGACATGCTCGGCACCCTGCCCACGGCCGCGGTAGACCACGCGTATCACGCCACCGGGCCGGACACCATCGTCAAGTTCATGTTTACCTCGGGTTCCACCAGGCTGCCCAAGGCCGTGGTGGTGACGCAGCGCATGTGGTGCGCCAACCAGCAGCAGATGCGCCAGAGCATGCCCGTGCTGGCCGATGAGCCGCCGGTGCTGGTGGACTGGCTGCCCTGGAGCCACACCTTCGGCGGCAACCACAACTTCGGCCTGGCCATCTACAACGGCGGCACGCTCTTCATCGACGACGGCAAGCCCACCCCGGCCGGCATCGGGGAGACCATCCGGAACCTGCGGGAAATCGCGCCCACCCTGTACTTCAACGTGCCCACGGGGTTCGAGGTCATTGCGGATCTCATGAAAACCGATGAGGTCCTGCGCAGGAACCTGCTCAGCCGCGTCAAGATGTTTTTCTTCGCGGCGGCCGCGCTGGCGCAGCCGGTGTGGGACTCGCTGTTCGAGAGCGCCGAGCGCGAACTGGGTGAGCGCATCGTCATGAACACCGGGCTGGGCATGACCGAGGCCTCTCCTTTTTCGCTCGCCGTCAACGGGCCCGACGTGCGCGCCGGCGATGTGGGCGTGCCAACGCCGGGCCTGGAGCTCAAGCTGGTGCCGGTGGATGGCAAGACCGAGGTGCGTTACCGTGGCCCCAACATCACCCCGGGATACTGGCGCAACCCCGAGGCCACCCGCGCCGCCTTCGACGACGAGGGCTTCTTCTGCTCCGGCGATGCGGTCGAGTGGATCGACGCGGCCGACGTCCACCGCGGGCTGAAGTTCGACGGCCGCATCGCCGAGGACTTCAAGCTGTCGACCGGTACTTTCGTCAGCGTAGGGCCCCTGCGGGCCAGGGTCATCGCGGCCGGCGCCCCCTACGTGCAGGACGTCGTGCTCACCGGCATCAACGGCAAGGAAGTCGGGGCGCTGATCTTTCCCGCCGCCGCATGCCGCTCCCTCAGCGGCCTGGGCACGCACGCCAGTGCGAAGGAGGTGCTGGAAAGCGGGCCGGTCCAGGCCCATTTCCAGCACGTCCTGGACCAGCTCGCGGGGCAGGCCACCGGCAGCGCGACCCGCATCGCGCGGGCCCACCTGCTTCACGTTCCGCCTTCCATCGACCGGGGCGAGATCACCGACAAGGGCTCGGTCAACCAGCGCGCCGTACTGAAGCACCGCGCCTCGCTGGTCGAGGCCATGCACCGCGGTGTGCTGCCCTTCACCCTTCAACCCCAGGAAATCACGGCATGAATATTCAAGGACAGGCAGCGCTCGTCACGGGCGGCGCCTCCGGCCTCGGCGAGGCGGTCGCGCACGAACTGGCGCGGCTGGGCGCGAAGGTGGCCGTGCTCGACGTCAACCAGTCGCTGGCCGAAGAAGTCGCGGCCGCCATCAATGCACAACACGGCAACAGCAGCGCCGTGGCCTGCAAGGCCGACATCACCGACACCGAAAGCATTGCCGGCGCCATCACGCGGGCTTGCGCGGCGCATGGGCCGGCCCGCATCCTGATGAACATCGCGGGCATCGGGACGGCCAGGCGCATCGTCCAGAAGGACGGCAGCGCAGCCCCGCTGGAGGATTTCTCCCGTGTCATCGCGATCAACCTGATCGGCAGCTACAACGCCAGCCGGCTGTTCGCGGCGGAATGCGCGAAGCTGCCGCCGCTGGATGACGGCGAGCGCGGCGTGATGGTTTATACCGCGTCGGTCGCCGCGTTCGACGGCCAGGTCGGCCAGCAGGCCTACAGCGCCTCCAAGGGCGGCCTGGTGGGCATGACGCTGCCCATGGCGCGCGACCTGGCGCAGTACGGCATCCGGGTGTGCACGCTGGCGCCCGGCCTGTTCGCCACGCCGCTGATGAAGCAGTTGCCCGAGGCCGTGCAGGCGTCACTGGCGGCATCCATTCCCTTTCCGCCGCGCCTGGGCAAGCCGGAAGAGTTTGCCCAGCTGGCCGCGCACGTCGTCATGAACGGGCACCTCAACGGCGAGGTGATCCGGCTGGACGGCGCGCTGCGCATGGCGCCCCGCTGATCACGCAGCCTTTCCCCCCAACCCACTCCAAAGGAGACATCGTCATGACAACCCGCCGCCAATTCGTCCAGGCCGCAACCAGCCTGGCTGCCGCCGGCCTTCCGTTCGCCAGCCGCGCCCAGGCCAACCCCGACGTCGCCAGGATCATCCTCGGCTTCCCGGCCGGGGGCACCGTCGACGCGCTGGCCCGCCGTGTGGCCGACAGGCTGCGCGGCAACTACGCGCCCAGTGTCGTGGTTGAGAACAAGCCCGGCGCGGCCGGCCAGATCGGCATCATCACGCTGAGGGATTCAAATCCCGACGGCAGTTCCCTCCTGCTCACGCCGTCGTCGATGCTGTCGATCTACCCGTTCACCTATCCCAAACTGCAATACAAGCTGGAGGACGTGGCCCCGGTCTCCGTGGGCGCGTACATCAACCACGGCCTCGCGGTGGGACCGGCCGTTCCGGAAAGCGTGAAGACGCTCAAGGACTTCCTGGCGTGGGCCAAGGCCGACCCGGCCCGGGCCAACTTCGGCAGCCCCGGCGCCGGCTCCATGCCGCACATGATCGGCGTGCTGCTCGGCAAGTTCGCCAACGTCGAGCTCAAGCACATTCCGTATCGCGGCGCCGCGCCGGGCGTGGTCGACCTGCTGGGCGGCCAGATATCGGCGTTCTGCGGCCCGATCGGCGACTTCCTGCAATACAGCCGGGCCGGCAAGCTGCGTGTGCTGGCGATTGCGGGCAAGACGCGCTCGGCGTTCCTGCCGGCGGTGCCCACGCTGCGCGAACTCGGGCACCCGCTGACCGTGCGCGAATGGTACGGCTTCTTCCTGCCCGGCAAGGCCAGGCCGGAAGCAGTGCGGCGCGCCTCGGCATACCTGCAGCCGGTGCTGGGCAACCCCGAGGTCGTGGAATACGGCAAGCAGTTCGGCCTGGAAATCCAGCCTTCCACAGCGCCGGCCCTGGCCGACCTGCTGCAGGCGGATGCCGACGAATGGCGCCGCCTGATCAAGCAGGTCGGCTTCACCGCGGAGTCTTGAGCAGCCGCGGCCGTGAAGGTCAACGCCCGGGAGCTGGAAAGCCTGATGGGCTACAACGCCCGGCGCGTCTGGCTGGCGGTGCTCGGGCGCTTTGGCGAGCGCATGGGTGTCCGCGGACTGAAGCCGGCCGAGTTCTCGGTGCTCTTGCTGGTGAGCCACAACCCGGGCATCACATCGCGCCAGTTGTGCGCCAGCCTGGACATCCTGCCGCCCAACCTTGTGAGAATGGTCCACATGCTGCAGGAGCGCGGGCTGGTCGAAAGGCGTGCCCATCCCCGGGACGGCCGCGCCGTCGGCCTGCACGCCCCGCCGGCGGGGCTGGCGCTCACGCGGGAAGCAGTGCGCGTCGCCAGGCAGGTGGAAGCCGACGTTACCGGCAGCCTCACCCAGGCGGAACGCGCAACCCTCTCGCGGCTCCTGCGGAAAGTCGCGGGACCGAACCCGGGCCGGTAGCGCGCAGCTGCGAAGCCAGGCCGGCCGGCAGCACGTCCTGGAACAGCATGCTGATGCGGGCAAGCTCCTCGCGGGCGCGCACTTCGCCGTGCGATGAAGCCAGCACGCTCATGGCCTCCGGGCGCAGATACCACAGGCGTTCAGCATTGCCGGCGTACTGGATGCGCTGCATCAGGTGGTGCGCGCCCGGGCTGGCCAAGTTTTGCAGGGCTTCGATAAGGGCCGAGCGGATCGACTCGGTCTGCTGGCGATGGGCCGCACCGGCCGAAGGAGCGCGCCGGCCGGAGAGCGCAAGACCCGGGTTCGTCAGAAGCCATTTCATAGCCGTGTCTCCAGTCCACATCGATGCCTGAATTATCATATGAAATATAACTAATTCAAGCGAATATTGATTATCAAAGATCAGTAATTTCCCGTAGCCTAGAATCCATTCATTCCTGTTTTGTCCTGTATGAAGGCGGGAACCGGCGGCATTTGGTGACGCCGCATTACTGATGGCCTATAACCGGCCTCCCACCAGCACATCAAGAAGCGGCCATGGCAAAAAATTCATCCTCACCCCCGGAGACGGGCGGCGTGCAGCCGCTGGACCAGTCGGAGCTGAAGAAACACCCGGGCTATTTCCTGGCTCGTGCGCGCTACATCGCTTTTCGCACTTTCGACCAGCACATCGGTGAGGCCCACCAGCTGAGGCCCGTGGAGTTCGCGCTGCTGGTATTGCTGGGAAGCAACCGCGATGCGACGCAAAAGCAGCTTTCAAGGGCGCTGGGCGTGGCGCAGCCGAACATGACGGGGGTGTTGCGGCGGCTCGAAGGCCGCGGCTTGCTTGAACGCACCCGGGCGGAGATGGACAAGCGCATGCAGTTCATTACCCTCACCACGGCCGGTGCAAAGCTCATGCGGCAGGCCACCGCCGCAGGCAAGGGCATGGACCAGGACTGGCTGGGCCGGCTGAGCCCTGCGGAGCAGGCCATGCTGGTGGAGCTGCTGGAAAAAGTCAGCCTGGCGGCGAACGCCGAGGACTAGCCGCTCCCGCGCCCGCATCCGTGATGCATATCATGTAGAAGTGGTTGGCCGCGCGTGCCTGATGGCATGTTCCTGTCCCAGCCGTCGAACAATTGGTCCCCGTCGACGGCGTTATTTGCGCAGGGGCGGTCCCAGAAGAAAGAGCAGCCCAGGACTGATTCAGGCCGCGTGGCGCGCAACATGCCAGAACTGGCGTGTCGCATAAAGGCCCAGCGGGCTCCAATGGGTGGCCGGCGACATGGCCTCGACCAGCTCCTGCACATCGCATGGCCGGTCCCCACGTTCCTTGAGGGCAGCGAAGTCTGGGTCCAGTGAGTCTTCCGTGCCATCCGGATCGGCGACAGCTTTTTGCGCCGCGCGGAAGGTGGGCTGCCGCGTTCCCGGCGGCTGGTCGAACGGCCGGCCGTCAACGCTGGCGGCGCCGCGCAGCCAGTCGTGGATCACCTGCAGTTCGTAGCCGGAAAACACGCCGAACATCTGCGCGCGGGGCCCTTGCAACAGTTTCCAGAAGCGGCTGTCACCAGGCTCTTGCTCCGGCTTGATCCAGCCGGATTGCCGTAGCGCCTGAAGAAAGGCGGGCATGTCCTGCGGAGCCGCAAGCCAGTCATTGACGCTGCGCCCGGCCACCTTGCAGTAGTCCGAGTGGGCGCCATGGCCGCTGGGCGCCTTGTGCGCGAGGATGCGCAACACTTCGGCCTCGGCGTTGTAGCCGGCGATGGCCTGCGTGGTCCCCAGCCCCAGGCAACCCAGCTTGCTGCCTTGGCGAACACGCGCCCAGAAGGCCGGGGCATCGCCGGTACGGGGCAGCAGTTCCAGCGCCGCTTCACAAGCGCGCCGGGCATGCCCGGTATCGGTGTTGTCCACGGTCACGTGCAGGGTGAAGTAATAGGGGTCGATGCCCAGTTCGTTCAGCTCGTAGGCTGTGATCAGCAGGTGAAGGGGCAACTGCTCGTATGCCAGGTTGAAGCCGATGATCTCCGGAAGGAAGTCCTGCGCGTTGAACGCCAGCGCCAGCTGGATCAGTCCCTGCTCATAGGTTTCGTCGGCCAGCCCGTCGAGCGGCCACAGGCCGTTTCCCTCGAGCAAGCGCCGGTACAGCAGCACGTGGTTCTTGCCGGAGTCGCCTTCGCCCAGTTCTTCGACATAGGTGCGCACCAGCCCGGCGAAGCGCGGGTTGCGCCACTGCGAAGCCAGGCCGTAGAGCCAGGCGCCGTCCACCAGTTTGGTGGGCGCCACGGATCGCAGGAAGTACAGCGCGTGCGCACGGTTGGTGAAATAGCGCCGCGCGCCGCCCGCCTCGCGGTCGGCCAGGTAAAGCGCGTAATGCGCATGGACGCCCTGTGCCTGCGCCTGCATCCATGCGGCCAGGTCGCCTGGATCGTGCGGGACTTCGCAGCGTGCAGCCCTGGCCTGCTGGAGTTCGTCGCGCAGAAATTCCTTCGCTTCGGCGCGCGCAGCGGGGTCTGCCGCAGGAACGCAAAGCCTTTGATAAAGCGTGCGGAGCATGGCGCAGCCCTATGTCAAAGCCGCGGGCGCGGCATCGTGCCAGCCCAGGCGCCCCAGCATCGCCAGGTCATGGCCCGCCACTCGCTCCCCGATGTCGCGGCGGTACCGCAGGTTGGGGACCACCACGCCGTGCGCCGCACGCAGGGCCTGCGCGCTGGCCTGCTCCACCGAATCGCCGGTGCCGGTGGCCACCCCCACGTAGCCGCTGGCGCCGCTGGTGACCAGCTGCCCGCCCGCCATGGCGACTTCGGCGAAGTGCAGCGTGCCTTGCATGGCTTGCGGATCGTCCCGCAGGCATATCGGCATGCCCTTGGAAATCTCCTCATAGCCGTGCCGGTAGGGGAAGGGCGGCACCGTCAGAACCACGCCCGCGGCGAAGCCGGGCCGCGTGGCCATCTGCAGGCTGTCGCGGGAAATCATGCGCCGGAAGATGTCTTCCCAGGGTTCGGCATGCAGTGCTTCGCATATCGCAAAGCCCGGATAGCCGAAACGGCTGGTGAACTCCAGCGGCCACAGGCCTTCGCTGTTGGCGATCAGGTTCACATTGATGTAGCCGCAGTAGCCGCCATCGCGCAGCAGGCCGGCCAGCGGTGCCAGCACTTTCCTGAACAGCGGCGCCGAGCCGCGGTAGCTGACGATGGTTCCCATCTCTCCGGTGAGTTCGCCCAGTTCACCAGGGAAAAAATGCTTGTGCTCGAAGTCGATACAGGCCGCGTCGAGGAATTCGTTTCCGTTGAAATAGGCGCCCACGCCCACTTCCACGCCCTGCAGGTGCTGCATCAGCACAAAGTCCACCGGCTCGCCGGGCCCGCAGCGCGAGGCATACAGGGCCAGCAGTGCCAGCATGTCGCAGCCGTCATCCATCGCGCCGATGAAGTTGCGTGTGCGCAAGGTGTCGGCGCCATTGAACTTCAGCACGTAGCGGCCGGGATGGCTCTGCACGAACCGGTGTGCCGCGTCGTAGCCGGTGAAGCGGTGGCTCATGGCGGTCTTCAGCCCGGCGGTGCGCAGCGCCTCCTGGCCAAACTGCCGGTCCGCTTCCAGCCGGTCGCCCAGCGCGCTGCCGCCGATCACGGCAAAGCCATCGCGCCGCAACGCGTCCTGCACCTCGCCGTTCGTGGCGGACTCGAACAGCACGACACCGTCCGCGTCCGCGCCGCGCAGCCAGCCCAGCTCGGCCTGCCAGTCGTGGGTGAAGTCCAGCATGCCGGCGAACACGTCGTGGCAGGCCGGGTCCTGCACAAATACCTTCACCTCGTGCCCGCGCGAAGCCAGCCCGTGGTACATCGCAGCCAGGTCGTTGTATTCGCCGATACCCAGGAATCTCATGCCGAGAGCTTGCCTGCGACGCAAGGATCACGGCGCCGGGAATTCGCATTGCGAATGAAGGACCATTCCTACACGGGCGTATCAAAACGCCCGACATGGGCCCGATCACCCCAGCTTTTTAATCCGGGTTTTGAGGAGATCCATGAAAGCACTCACCTACCAGGGTTCCAAGCGCGTCAAGGTCGAAACGGTTCCCGACCCCGTGCTTGCCGCGGACGACGACATCCTGCTGCGCGTCACCGCTACGGCCATCTGCGGCTCGGACCTGCACATCTTTCGCGGCAAGATTCCGATGGTGAAGGATGGCGACATCCTGGGCCATGAATTCATGGGCGTGGTGGAAGACGCCGGCAGGGGAGTGACCAACCTGCGCAAGGGCGACCGGGTCGTGGTGCCCTTCGTCATCGCGTGCGGGCAGTGCTACTACTGCAGCAAGTCGCTCTTCGCGGCCTGCGAAACGACCAATGACGGCCGAGGCGCCATCCTCAACAAGAAGGCGGCCACCCCGGGCGCGGCGCTGTTCGGCTACAGCCACCTCTATGGCGGCGTGCCGGGCGGCCAGGCCGAATTCGTGCGCGTGCCCAAGGCCAACGTCGGCCCGATCAAGGTGCCCGATGGCCTCTCCGACGAACAGGTCCTTTTCCTTTCGGACATCCTGCCCACCGGCTGGCAGGCCGCGAAGAACGCCCAGCTCGGGCCCGGCTCCAGCGTGGCGATCTTCGGTGCCGGGCCGGTCGGGCTGATGAGTGCGCTGTCGGCGCGATTTCTCGGGGCGGACAAGATCTTCATGGTGGACCACCACGACTACCGCCTGAAGTTCGCGCAGGAAGCCTACGGTGTGATCCCGATCAACTTCGACCGGGATGAAGACCCCGCCGAGATCATCCTCAAGGCCACGCAGGACCACGGCGTTGACGCCACGATAGACGCCGTCGGCTTCGAGGCTAAGGGCAGCGCGGTGGAAACAACGCTGACGACATTGAAGATGGAAGGCTCCAGCGGCAAGGCCTTGCGCCAGTGCATCGCCGCCACGCGGCGCGGCGGCGTGATCAGCGTGCCGGGCGTCTATGCCGGTTTCATCCACGGCTTCCTGTTCGGCGACGCCTTCGACAAGGGCCTGATCTTCAAGATGGGGCAGACCCACGCGCAGCTCTACATGCCCGAGTTGCTGGAGCACATCGCCAGCGGAAAGATGAAACCCGAGGTGATCATCAGCCACCGCATGAAGCTGGCCGATGCCGAGCGCGGCTACCAGGTTTTCAACGACAAGGAAGAAGATTGCCGCAAGGTGGTCCTCACACCCTGAACACACTTCAAGGAATAAAAAAAATGGACGTCAAGGCACCCCGGCCGCTGGCCGTCGTCACCGGCGCATCGTCCGGCATCGGCTTGCAACTGGCGCGCTGCGCCATCCAGCACGGCTATGACCTGGTCGTCGCGGCGGACATGCCGCTGGATGATGCGGTAGGCGAACTGCGGGGCCTGGACGGCGCCGCGAAGATAGACCCGGTGCAGGCCGACCTGGCCTCGCAGGAAGGCGTGGAAGAGCTGCTCAAGGCGGTCGATGGCCGCCGGATCGACGCGCTGATGGCCAACGCCGGCCACGGCCTCGGCGGCGCATTTCTTGACCAGGATTTCAATGACGTGCAGCACGTGATCGACACCAACATCACCGGCACCATCTACCTGCTGCAGCGCGTGGCCCGGCTGATGAAGATGAACAACGCCGGGCGGATCCTGGTGACCGGCTCCATCGCGGGGTTCCAGCCGGGCGCTTTCCAGGCGGTCTACAACGGCACCAAGGCGTTCATCGATTCCTTCGTCGCCGCCCTGCGCAACGAGATAAAGGACACCAAGGTCACCTTGAGCTGCCTGATGCCGGGCGTGACGGACACCGATTTCTTCGAGCGGGCCGGCATGCTGGACACGAAGGTCGGCGCATCCGACAGCAAGATGGACCCCGCCGACGTGGCGGAGATCGGCTTCAAGGCCATGCTCAAGGGCGAGGCCGACGTCGTGGCCGGGCTGAAGAACAAGCTCACGGTAGCCATGTCCAAGGTCATGCCATCGCAGGTGGTGGCGCAGCAGCACCGCAAGATGGCCGAGCCCGGCAGCGCGGACAAGAAGTAACCCCCCTGTTTTCCAACCTCACGGAGATTTCCATGAAGCGCATTCACCTCATTGTTCCTGCTGCCCTGCTTGTGCTTGCGGCCGCCGCACAGGCCGCGGTGTCAAAGGATGACCAGGAGTTCTTCAACAAGGCTGCCGGCGGCGGCATGTTCGAAGTCGAGGCCGGCAGGCTGGCGGAATCGAAAGGCACCTCGGCCGAGGTCAAGGCGTTCGGTTCCATGCTGGTCAAGGACCACGGCGCGGCCAACGATGAACTGAAGGCGCTGGCCGCCACCAAGGGCGCGATGCTGCCGGCGGCCGTGCCCAAGGAACACCAGAAGGAGCTGGACAAGCTGGCGAAGTCGAAGGACTTCGACAAGGACTTCATCAAGAGCGTGGGGCTGAAGGACCACAAAAAAGACATCGGCCTGTTCGAGAAGACCAGCAAGAAGGCCGATGACCCGGATGTGAAGGCCTTCGCCGCCAAGACCTTGCCCACCCTGAAGGCGCACCTGGGACACGCCGAGAGCCTGGCCAAGGCGAAGAAGTAGGCCGCGGACAGCGCGCCCGTGGACGAGGCTCAGCTCCCCCGGAGCCGGCGCGCGCTGCTGCTCATCGACTTCATCAACCCGTTGGACTTTCCGGGCGCGGACGACCTGGCGCAGCCTGCGCTGGCGGCCGCCAAAGCGGCTGCAAAGCTGGTCCGCGCGGCCCGCTCGCAAGGCATGCCGGTGATCTACGCCAACGACAACTTCGGCGGCTGGCGCTCGGACTTCGGCAGCATGGTCAAGCGGCTGGAGAAGAAGTCCGGCACCAGCGCATCCATCATCAAGCTGCTGCGGCCCCGGCGCGGCGACCTGACCCTGCTCAAGCCGATGCATTCGGCGTTCTTCGGCTCGCCCCTGGACATCCTGCTGGACAAGATGGGCACGCGATCGCTGGTCCTGGCCGGGCTGGCCACCGACATCTGCATCCAGCTCACCGCCGCCGATGCGTTCCTGCGCGGGCTGAAAGTGCAAGTTCCGCCCGAATGCACAGCGGCCGAGAGCGAGGAAAAGAAGGCCGCCGCGCTGGCCTACATGCGCGACATCCTCAAGTGCGACGTTTCGCCGCTGCGGCGCCTTTCAATGTGATCCAGACCGGTGCGTGGTCGCTGGGCTTGTCGCGTCCCCTGTGTTCGCTGTCCACGCCCGTGGAGTCCAGCCGCGCCGCCGCCGCGGGGTTCAGCATCAGGAAGTCCATGCGGAAGCCGGCGTTGCGGCTGAACGCGTTGGCGTTCACCCAGAAGGTGTAGACCCGCTGCGTGGGGTAAAGCTGGCGTGTGGCATCCACCCAGCCTTGCGCCAGCAGCCGCTGCCAGGCGGCGCGCGTTTCGGGCTGCAGCACGGCGTCCCACTGCCATGCCCAGGCGTTGTAGATGTCGGCATTGGTGGGAACCACGTTGAAGTCACCCGCAAGCACGACCGGCTCATCGGATGCCACTAGCTGTTGCGCATGCGCGATCAGCCGCTCCATCCATGCCAGCTTGTAGTCGAACTTCGGGCCCGGCTGCGGGTTTCCGTTGGGCAGGTACACCGAGGCGACGTGAAGGCCCTGCACGCGGGCCTCCATGTAGCGCGCCTGGCCGTCGGCATCGTCGCCCGGCAGGCCGCGGCGTACTTCCGCGGGCCCGGCGCCGCGTGCCAGCACCGCTACGCCGTGATGCCTGGGCATGCCGTGCCAGATGCTGGAATAGCCCGCCTCCTGGAGCGCCTGGGCGGGAAAGCGGCTGTCGTCCGTCTTGGTTTCCTGAAGGCAGGCGATGTCGGGCTGTGTTTCGGCCAGCCATTCGAGCAGGCGGGGCAGCCGGCCATTGACGCCGTTCACGTTGAAGGTAGCGATTTTCATGGGCAGAAAAAAAGCCCGGGCAGGCCGGGCTTTCTTTGGCGCGGGGCGATTACTTGCTGCTCTTGCTGCCGGACGACTTCTTCTCGCCGCCCTGGCTGGAGCGCTTGCTGCTGCTGCCGCCGCTGGAGGCCTTGGCCCGGCCCGAAGATTTGGAATCGGCCGACGACTTGCGGCTGGACGAAGACTCGGAAGACTTGCTGTTGCGTGCTGCCATGATTTGCTCCTTTGTGTGGATTGAACTGCCTGGCCATCGCCATCGACGGCCTGCATCAAACATACGGGGCTGCCGGGCCGGCGATGTCGTCTTCTTCAATGTCCGCGTGTAAGACCTTCCGCACGCCGCGCGCGTGACCTCATCGGGAACACGAACCAGGCCAGCAGGAACGGAACGGCCGCGGCGGCGCCGATCAGCAGCGGTATCCATCGCGAGTCCACTACCAGCGTGCTGACCACATAGACCTCCAGTGCCACGGCCACCATCAGGCTGCCCAGTGCCGCCTGCACCATCGCCGAGGTCACGCGAAGGAAGCGCAGCGAGACTTCCTGTTGCCCCACCTGGCGGTGGAAAGCAGCAGGGCCCATGACCAGGGCGCAGGCGGCGGCCACCAGCAACACGGCGAACAGGTGCAGGCATTGCTCCAGGCTGGCCAGGTCGGCAAAACGCTCGCTGAAGATGGCGATGAACTGGAAACCGAACAGGGCCTGCACGCCCGGCACCACGGTTCGCGCTTCTTCCAGCGCGAAGGTGCATGAGTCTTTCAGCGAGAGTTGTTCGATTTCCGGATCCGTGAATTCTGCCTTTTGCGTCACGGTTCAACTTTGCCCGCGCCCGCGCCAGAACGCTGTAGGACGAACCCGCCACGCACATTCGGCGCGGCTTGCGGGCACAAAACGGCCTGCAAGCCGCACCAGCTGTGCTTGAGGGCCTGCCGGCTAGACCATCGCCCGCACCTTGCGGACGAAATCAACGGCGTCGAACGGCTTGATGATCACTTCCATCCCGGCCGGCAATTGTCCGCCGCCCACCGCGGCCGCCGCATTCGCGTAGCCGGTGATGAACAGGACGGGCAGGCCCGGTCGCGTGGCACGGCCGCCGTCGGCAACCTGGCGGCCGTTCAGCCCGCCGGGCAGCCCGACGTCGGTGACCAGAAGGTCCACACGCGCTTCGGACAGCAGCACATCCAGGCCCTCGGCGCCGCGGGTGCAGACGATGACGTGGTAGCCGGCCCGCTCGAGCTCTTCGGTGAGCAGGGGGCGAATGGTCGGGTCGTCTTCCACCAGCAACACCACCTCACCGCTGCCTTCAATCCTGGCGGCGGGCTTCGCCTCGGCGGCTTCGGCGGGTGTCTCGCCCATGAACCGCGGCAGCAGCAGCCGCACCGTGGTGCCGCGCCCCATCTCTGAGTCGATCCCGACCTGCCCGCCGGACTGGCGCACGAATCCATACACCATCGACAGGCCCAGGCCCGTGCCTTCGCCTTGCGGCTTGGTGGTGAAGAAGGGGTCGAAGGCGCGGGCGCGCACGTCTTCCGTCATGCCCGTGCCGGTGTCGGTGACGTGCAGTTCCACGTAGTCGCCGGGCGGCAGCTCGCTCTTGCCGGCCTCATCCGGGCCCAGCTGCACGTTGGCCAGGCCGATCGACAGGCCGCCGCCCGCGGGCAGCATCGCGTCCCGTGCATTGATGCACAGGTTGATGACGGCGTTCTCCAGTTGCGAAGCATCCACCTTGGTGGGCCACACGCCGTCAGGGAAGCTGAGGTCCACCGAGATCGCCGGGCCCGCCGTGCTGCGGACCAGGTCGCCCAGCCCTTGCAGCAGCCGGGCCAGGTCCACCGCGCGGGGAGCCAGGGTCTGGCGCCGCGAAAAGGCCAGCATTCGCTGCGTAAGCGCGGCCGCGCGGCGCACAGAGCCCTGGGCCATATCGACATAGCGCTGCCACCGGTCGGTGTTGCCGCTCTCCAGCATGCGCTTGAGAATTTCCAGGCTCATGCCCAGGCCGTGCAGCAGGTTGTTGAAGTCGTGGGCAATGCCGCCCGTGAGCTGGCCGATGGCTTCCATCTTCTGCGACTGGCGGAACTGCGCCTCCACCTCCATCAGCTTGCGCGTGCGCTCCCCGATTTTCGATTCGAGCAGGTTGTTGGCTTCGCGCAGCGCTGTCTCGTGGCGCATGCGTTCGGCGGCCATGCGGGTACGCTCGCCCACTTCCCGGATCAGGGTCAGCTCTTCCTGCGACCAGTTGCGAGGCTGGTCCTCGTTGACGAAAAACACCGCCACCAGCCGCTCGCGTTCCATCACGGGCACGTTTACGAAAGACCGGGCCGATTTGGACTCGAGCGCGCCGGCGGCGTCCCGCGTGCGGTCGTCCAGCCGCACATCGGGGATCGCGATGAACTCATTGCGCTTCAGGCTGTCGATGAACGAGCCGTAGGCGCGCAGCGGCGTGATGCCGGCCAGGCTCTCGACGCCGTCGCGGCACCAGTCACGTTCCACCTCCAGCGTATCGTCGTCGGCGTTGATGCTGCCGTAGCCCACCCGGCTGACGGCCAGCGCTCGGCCCAGCACGTGCGATGCGGCAAAGCCCACGTCGGCCACGCTGTGCGCCTTCTGGAAATGGGTGCGCAGCTCGACCACCGTTTCCCTGCGTCTGTCCGCTGCCACGCGGCTGGTCACGTCCACGCCCTGCACGAAAATGCCCTCCACCTCGCCGTCCTGGTTGCGCACGGGCTGGTAGACGAAGTCGACGAAGCGCTCGGCCGGCGGGCCCTCCGGCTCGTCGAGAACCAGGAATTTCGCACTGTCGGCGGTGTAGGCCGTGCCGCTTGAAAACACCTGGTCAAGCAACGCGATATAGCCTTGGTCCGCCGCTTCGGGAATGGCTTCGGCCACGGTGCGGCCGACCACCTCGCGATCGCCCACCAGGCGCATATAGCTGGCGTTGGCCAGCTCGAACACATGGCTGGGACCGCTGAGCATCGCCATGAAACCCGGTGCCTGGGCGAACATCTGCGTCATGCGTTCGCTCTCGCCGCGGATGTGGGCCATGGCGCGGACCTTGGCGGTGGTTTCGACCACGATCGCCATCACACCCGCTGCGTTGCCATCGCCATCCACCAGCGGCGAGTAGTCCAGGTCCATCCACACCTGCTCAGCCCGGCCGTTGCGGTACAGGGTCAGCTGCTGGTCGCGGTACCTGAGCGTCTTGCCGGCCAGGCCCACCCGCATCACGTTGTCGTTGAAGTCGGCCACTTCCGCCCAGCCCTCGCGGACCTTGCTGCCCAGCAGCTGCGGGTGGCGCCTGCCGGCGAAAACGGAATAGGCGTCGTTGTAGACCATGACGCCGTCTTCGCCCCAGAGCGTGACAAGGGGTACGTCGGATCGAAGCATCAGCGCGATAGAAACGCGCACGTGGGCCGGCCATGTGCTAATGGCTCCCAGGCTCGTGGCCTGCCAGTCGAACGCGGCGATCAACCGCCCGAGTTCGCCGGTACCTTCAAGAAAGGCTGCGGGAGGCTGCGGTGATTGCATGGGTCGATGATGGAGCCAGACGCGCAAAAACGGTAGCTTAGCAGCGGCCACTGTTGAGCAGCGGCATTCGGCGTCGCGTCCGACACGGCGGCCGCGCGCGGCGCCCTAGCATTCGGGAACCCCATGCCTCAAGCGAGCAGATATGGCAAACATGTCCACTTCATCAACCACCCCTGACCCTGACCTTCCGCCCGGCGGAAAGAACGGCCTGACCTGGGACAACGGCAAGCGCCAGCAACCGGGCAACCGTGGCGAGGGCGATTCCTCGCCGCCTGCGGGCCACGAAGCCGAAGACGGCACGCGGGGCGACAAGGCCGGCTGGAAGCAGGAGCAGGACGAGGCGACTGAGGGCAAGCCGTAGCGCGTTCCTCCACCCGGAAAAAAAGAGGCGCCGAAGCGCCTCTTTTTTCAAACCCAGGCTTTAGCGATTGCCGGAATTGCCGCCGGAACTACCGCCCGAGTTGCCGCGCGAGTTGCTGCCGGAGTTGCCGCCCTGGTTGCTGCCCTGGTTGCTGCCCTGGCTGCCGCCCGATGAACCCTGCGAGCCGCTGTTGCCCGAGCCGCCGCTGGCCTGGCCACCTTTACGGCCGGCTTCGCGTGCTTCCTCAGAAGTGAATTCGTGCGCATTGCCGCTCTCGTGGGCTGCCTTTCCGCCCTCGCTCGCGATCTCGCGCTGGCGCTCCGGGTCCATGGACGCGAAGCCGCGATTGGAATTGTTCCCCTGCTGGCCCGAGCCGCCGCCCTGGTTCCCGCCCTGGTTGCCTTGATTGCCTTGATTTCCCTGGTTGCCTTGGTTTCCGCCTTGATTCGAGGCCATGCATGTGCTCCTTAAAAAATGGTTGACCGGCCAACGCCCGTTGGCCGAGGGGCTATTGAGGCGCTGGTGCGCAAGAGGCGGCGTAGGTTTTGTCAAAAGCGTTTTGTAAGACACATCCTGCGCGGCGCCTCGCGCGGCACGCAAGCCGAATTCCATGCAGTCCATCAAACATGTCCTACATCGACACCGCCGCGCCGCGCATACGGTGATGCTCATCATCCACAGGAGACCCCATGTCCGACGACACCAGCAAAACCGGCAAGCAGGATCGCGACCGCATCAATGTGAACGAAGACTACGAACTGCGCGACTGGTCAAAGAAGTTCGGCTGTTCGCCCGAGCAATTGAAGGCCGCAGTCAGGAAGGTCGGCGTGATGGCGTCCGATGTCGAGAAGGAACTCAAGGGGTCCTGATCGGCGGCAAGCCGGCGCGGTGTCAGCGCACCGCCCGGCCGATGGCGACGCCCCAGGGCAGTTCGCCCACTGCAATGTCCGCGAGCCGGTTGCCGGTTCGCGTGTCGATCACCGAGACGGAATTCGACCGGCCGTTCGCGACATACAGCTTGCCGCCGTCCGGCGTCAGTGCCATGTTCCAGGGGCGCTGGCCCACCGCGATCGTGGAAATGACGGTGTTGGACGCCACGTCGATCACGCTCACGCTGCCGCCGCGCCCGTTGGAAACGTAAACCCGGCGGCCGTCGGGGCTGACCACCACCCCGTTGGAAAATTCTCCGGCGGCGATGCGGGCCACCGGCTCGCGGGTGGCGACGTCGATGACGTGCACGGTGCCGTCGAGTTCGCAGGCGATGTAGGCGCGGCCGCCGTCGGGCGTGAAGCCGATGCCGCGCGGCCGGCGGCCCACCGCGATCACGGCCACCTGCCTGCGCTGGCCCACATCGACAACGTCCACCTGCGAGCCGTCTTCGGCGCTGACGTACAGCCAGCGGCCGTCCGGCGAAAACACCGCGTGCTCCGGGTTCTTGCCTTCGGTGCGGATGGTGGCAATGACAGCTTTGCGCCTGGTATCCACCAGCAGCACGGCGTTGGCCAGCTCGCTCGCGGCCGCGACCAGGGTTCCATCGGCCGAGGCGCTGACGCCTTCCGGCGATTCGCCGATAGCGATGCGGTCCTTCACCGTGCCGCCGCCGGTCTCGACGACCAGCAGCGAACCCGAAGGCTGGTCGCTGACGTACACCAGCGAGCCATCGGCGCTGGCCGCGATGCCGCGGGGCTTGCCGCCAAGCGCGATGGTGCCGACCACCTTGTCGCTGGCCGTGTCGATCACCGAAAGGCTGCCCGACTTTTCATTGGGCACATAGGCGAAGGGCGCGGCCGCCGCACCGGCGAGCCAAAGCAGGCCGGCCGCGGCCCAGCAGCAGCGCGCGGCCGTCACTTGGCGTTCCTCCCCAGGGGCAGTCCCACGGCCCTGGCAACCGGGTGCCTGTTCCACCAGTGCCACAGCCCGGCAGCGGCATGCAGGCCTGCCAATGACATCAGCAGCCAAGCGCCGGCAAGATGCAAGGCCGACAGCCATTGCTTGGCCGCCGGCCAGTCGTGGTTCCACGCAGGCAGCGGCAGGCCGAAATAGAGGACCGGGTAGCGGGTGGACAGCGAACCCAGCAGGCCCGTGAGGGGCAGCAGCAAGGCCAGGGCGTACAGCGCCGCGTGATTGCTGCGAGCCGTCCGCCGCTGCCAGGCAGCCAGCCCGTCCATGAGACTTACCGGTTGCCGCATGCGCCACGCCAACCACAGCAACACCGCGGCTGCAATGCTGATCCCGATGGATTTGTGCAGGTTGAACCAGCCGGCGCGCAAGCCGATTGGTGTTTTGGGCAGCCCCAGCATCCACCAGCCCAGGAAGATCTGGGCCAGCAGCGCGGCAGCCAGAAGCCAGTGCGCCAAGATGCGGGCGATCGAAATTTTCGTTAACAAAAAATGCTCCTGCTCGGCAGTGGAACTGCGCCCCAAGCTGATGCGTGGATGGATAAACTATACGCACAAGAGCCGGGCCCGTGGGGCCACAGGCCGCACAAAATCTGCGCACGGCGCAATGGAGAAGGGGCTTCGTGTAAGTCGAAGGGAGAGGCTTGATGAGGCTCGCCGCTTTGCGCAGCTGCGCATGGCTGACGCTGTTTTTCGTTATCGCCGCCGCGGCGCAGCCCGCCGACGACGGCCAATGGGTCCGCGCCGCGAAGGACTATGCGAGCACGCGGTTCAGCGGGCTCAACCAGGTCAATGAAGCCA
The DNA here is from genome assembly GCA_016191525.1 of Burkholderiales bacterium. GTDB lineage: Bacteria > Pseudomonadota > Gammaproteobacteria > Burkholderiales > Burkholderiaceae_C > Ramlibacter. Next base: position 475,797 of record JACPOK010000019.1, read on the forward strand.
ACGCGGCCCAGCTCAGGCTGGCGTTCAGTTTCTCCACCGGGGTCGTTCGCGGGCACGAGGCGGCGCCCATCGTGGCGGGCAGCACGATGTTCATCGTCGGCCCCTATCCGAACACCCTGTTCGCACTGGATCTGGCGCGGCCGGGCGCACCGCTGAAATGGAAGTTCGAGCCCAGGCCCGACCCCAGCTCCCAGGGCGTGGCCTGTTGCGACCTGGTCAACCGCGGCGCGGCTTATGCCGACGGCAGGGTGTTTTTCAACACGCTGGACAACCAGACGCTGGCCGTCGATGCCGCCACGGGCCAGGAGCTGTGGCGCGTGAAGCTCGGCAACATCAAGCTCGGCGAGAGCATGACCATGGCGCCGCTGGTCGTGAAGGGCAAGGTGCTGGTGGGCAACAGCGGCGGCGAGTTCGGCGTGCGCGGCTGGCTCACGGCGCTCGATGCCGCCACCGGCCGCATCGCCTGGCGCGCATGGAGCACCGGGCCGGACAAGGAAGTGCTGATCGGTGCCAATTTCAAGCCCTACTACGCGCAGGACCGCGGCAGCGACCTGGGCGTCAGCACCTGGCCGCCCGACGCCTGGAAAATCGGCGGCGGCAACGCCTGGGGCTGGATTTCCTACGACCCGCAGCTGGATCTCATCTACTACGGCACCGGCAATCCCGGTCCCTGGAATCCGGAGCAGCGGCCGGGCGACAACAAGTGGACGGCCGGCGTGTTCGCCCGAAAGCCCGACACCGGCGAAGCCGTGTGGTTCTACCAGTACAGCCCGCACGACCTGCACGACTACGACGGCGTGAACGAACACGTGCTCATTGACGCGGCCGTGAACGGCCAGCCGCGCAAGCTGCTGGTCCATCCGGACCGCAACGGCCATGTGTACCTGATCGACCGCACCAACGGCCAGGTGCTGTCGGCCAACACCTTCGTGCCGGTGACCACATCGAACGGCGTGGACCTGCAGACCGGCAAACTGCGCTACAACCCGGCCAAGGAACCGCGCGCCGGCGAGACCATCCGCAACATCTGCCCGGCATCGCCCGGCGGCAAGGACTGGCAGCCCTCGGCCTTTTCACCGCGCACCGGGCTGCTGTACATCCCGCACCAGAACCTGTGCCACGACGCGGCGACTTCACAGGTGAGCTACATCGCCGGCACGCCTTACGTCGGCGCCGATCTGAAGATGTACCCCGGCCCCGGCGGCAGCCGGGGCCTGTTCACCGCGTGGGACCCGCTCAGCGGCAAGAAGGCCTGGAGCATCGACGAGCACTTCCCGGTGTGGAGCGGCGCGCTGGCCACGGCCGGCGACCTGGTGTTCTATGGAACGATGGACGGCTGGTTCAAGGCGGTGAATGCCAGGACCGGCGCTCTGCTGTGGCAATACAAGACTGCATCCGGAATCATCGGGCAGCCGATTTCCTACCGCGGCCCCGACGGCAACCAGTACATCGCCGTGCTCTCGGGCATCGGCGGTTGGGCCGGGGCGGTCGTGGCCGGTAACCTCGACACACGCGACGGCACGGCCGCGTCCGGCTTCGCGAATGCGATGAAAGACCTGAAGGCCGCCACTTCGCTGGGCGGCATGCTCTACGTCTTCGCACTGCCGCCTGGGGGAGCCCGCTGATGCGCAGCCTTCTGCCTGCAATCCTGGCCGTGCTGGCGGGCGCGGCCTGCGCGCAAGACAAGCCCGGGGCGCTGCGCGTGTGCGCCGACCCCGACAACCTGCCGTTCTCGCACCAGGACGAAACCGGCTTTGAAAACCGCATCGCCAGTCTGCTGGCCGCAGAGATGGGGCTGCCGCTGCAGTACGAATGGATGCCCGACCGGCGGGCCTTCGTGCGCAAGACGCTGGGCGCGCAGCTGTGCGACGTGATCATCGGCGTGCCGGTGGAGTTCGAGCGCGTCATGCCCACGCGGCCGTACTACCGCTCCACCTATGTCTTCGTGGAGCGCGAGCCGGCGCCGGGCCAGCAGCCGCTGGTGTCTTTCGATGATCCACGCATCCGCCAGCACCGCATCGGCCTGCAGCTGATCGGCAATGACCTGCTGGCATCGCCGCCGGGCTACGCGCTGACGCGGCGCGGCGCCATCGACAACGTGGTGGGCGTCACGCTGGCGGGCGACACGCCACCGGCGGCGCGCTTGCTCAAGTCGGTGGCGCGCGGTGAACTGGACGCCGCGCTGCTGTGGGGGCCGCAGGCCGGCTACTACGCGCAGCGATCCCCGGTCCCACTGCGCGTCAGCGTTGCGCAACACCCAGCCGACCTGCCCCTGCCGTTCGAGTTTTCCATCGCCATGGGCGTGCGCCGCGGCGCCACGGCGCTTCAGCAGCAGCTCAACGAGATCATCGGGCGCCGCGGCGCCGACATCCGCGCCATCCTGGCGGACTATGGCGTGCCGCTGCTGGAGGAGCCGGGGTCATGAAGGCCGCCGCGATTTTGCTGGTGCTGTTGCTGCTGGGCGGCTGCGAGCGCGAGGCCAGGCGCTTCACAAGTCCGATGCCTTCGCCAGGTGCCAGTGCGCCCGAGTCGCCGCGCGTGGGATCGTTGCAGCCCGCCACGCAGCAGCAGGGCGGAGTGAAACTCTCCACCGTGGGTGAAGGCCCGTACAACGGCAATGCCTTCGCCGTGAACCAGGGCAAGCGCCTGTTCCGCTGGTACAACTGCAATGGCTGCCACGCCATGGGCGGCGGCTCCATCGGCCCGGCGTTGATGGATGACCAGTGGAAATACGGCAGCTCGTCCGCGGCGATTTTCGCTTCCATCATGCAGGGCCGCCCCGAGGGCATGCCTTCTTTCGGCGGGCACATTCCCGACGACCAGGCCTGGCAGATCGTGGCCTATGTGCGTTCCATGAGCGGCCAGCTGCGCAAGGACGTGGAGCCCAGCCGCGGCGACACGCTCAGCGGCGGTGAAGCCGAAGTGGCGCGCACGCCGGAAAAACCGCGGCCGGCGGACCCGCCGCCGTCGCCGCCCGTGGGAGGCCGCTGATGCTGGAGCCCGCAGGGCCGCAGGCCCAACTCATCCTCCAGCTCTGGCACGTCATCGCCTGGACATGCACGGGCGTCTTCGCCGCGATTCTTGGCGTCCTGGCGTGGGTACTGTGGCGCGCGCCGCGCAGCCGCGAAGGCGACACGGCCGACATGGCCAGCGCTGAGCGGCCGGAGCCCGGCCCGCGCCGCAGCGTGGGCGCCGCTGTGGTGGTTTCCGTGCTGCTGCTGCTTGCCCTCGTGGTCGCGAGCGTATTCACCGACCGCGCGCTGGCCCGGATGTCGCTGGTGGACGCGGTCAACATAGAAATAACGGGACACCAGTGGTGGTGGAGCGCGCGCTACGTCAACGGACCCGCCGACGCCACCTTCACCACCGCCAACGAGGTGCACATTCCCGTGGGCCGCCCCGTGCTAATGACGCTCAAGGCCGAGGACGTGATCCACAGCCTGTGGGTGCCGCGCCTGGCGGGCAAGAAGGACCTGATCCCCGGCCGCACGGCCAGCCTCCAGCTGCGCGCCGATGAACCCGGCGTTTACCAGGGCCGCTGCGCCGAATTCTGCGGCCTGGAGCACGCGTTCATGGGCTTGCTGGTGGTGGCCGACCCGCCGGCCCAATACGAAGCCTGGGTGGCGGCGCAGCGCCAGGGCGCGGTGGAGCCCGCGGGCGCGCAGGCCGTGCGCGGCCGCGAGCTGTTCCAGACGCAAAGCTGTGCCCTGTGCCACGCCGTGCAGGGAACTTCCGCCGGCGGCCAGCATGGCCCCGACCTGACCCATGTCGCGGGCCGGCGCGAGCTGGCGGCCGGAACGCTGCCCAACACGCCCGCTCATCTCGCGGCCTGGATTTCCGATCCGCAAAAACACAAGCCCGGCACCAACATGCCGGCAACCCCGCTGTCGCAGGACGACCTGTCCGCGCTGGTGGCCTACCTGGGAACGCTCAAGTGAACCGCCAGCCCAGCGACGAGGAAATCCGCGCGGCGGCGCCGCGCCTGAAGGACGGACCGGGCCCCGGTTCGCCGCCGGCCCGCGCGCTGGATGAAACCTGGTCCGACGAGCCCGGCCTGCTCGGCTGGTTCAGCGCGATCAACCACAAGACCATCGCATTGCGCTTCATGGTGGCCACAATGCTTTTCTTCGGCGCCGGCGGCATCCTCGCGGCGCTGATGCGGCTGCAGCTGGCGCGGCCCGCCAACACGCTGATGGGCCCGGACATGTACAACCAGGTCTTCACCATGCACGGCACCACGATGATGTTCCTGTTCGCCGTGCCGGTGATGCAGGCGGTGGCCGTGTACCTGGTGCCGCTGATGGTGGGCACGCGCAGCATCGCCTTCCCGCGGCTGAACGCCTATGCCTTCTGGGTGTTTGTGATGGGCGGCCTGATGCTTTACGCCGCGTTCTTCGTCAACGCCGGCGCCGACGCGGGCTGGTTCTCCTATGTTCCGCTGGCCGGCCCCGACTATTCGCCCGGCAAGCGGGTTGATTTCTGGGCCCAGATGATCACCTACACCGAGCTGTCGGCCATCATCGAGGCCATCGTCGTCATCACCACCGCGCTGAAACTGCGGGCGCCGGGCATGACGCTCAACCGCATGCCGCTCTTCGTATGGGCGATGCTGGTCACCGCCTTCATGATCCTGTTCGCCATGCCGGCCGTGATGCTGGCCAGCACGGCGCTCATCATGGACCGGCTGGTGGGCACCCATTTCTACAACCCGGCCGAGGGCGGCGACGCGCTCCTTTGGCAGCACCTGTTCTGGTTTTTCGGCCACCCGGAGGTGTACCTGATCTTCATCCCGGGCCTGGGCTTCATCTCGGCCATCATCCCCACCTTCGCCCGGCGGCCGATGTTCGGCTACACGGCGATGGTGCTGTCGCTGATCGCCACGGCGTTCCTTGCGTTCAGCCTGTGGGTGCACCACATGTTCGCGACCAACCTGCCCGAGCTGGGCAAGAGCTTTTTCACGGCGGCCAGCATGATGATCGCGATTCCCACGGCCACGCAGATCTTCTGCTGGCTCGCGACACTGTGGACCGGGCGCCTGAATTTCCGCACGCCGCTGCTGTTCGTGCTGGCGTTCTTCCTCATCCTGGTGCTGGGCGGGCTGACCGGAATCATGCTGGCCGCCGTGCCGCTGAACCTGCAGGTGCACGACAGCTACTTCGTGGTCGCGCACCTGCACTACGTGCTGATCGGCGGCGCGGTGTTCCCCCTGTTCGGCGCGTTCTACTACTGGTTTCCGAAGTTCACCGGCCGCATGATGGGCGAACGGCTGGGGCGCTGGAATTTCTGGCTGATGTTCACCGGCTTCAACATCGCATTCTTCCCCATGCACCTGCTGGGCATGCAGGGCATGCCGCGGCGGGTCTATACCTACCAGGCTGGCGCGGGCTGGGATTCGCTGAACTTCGTGTCGACCATGGGCGCGCTGGTGCTGGCGGCGGGCGTGCTGGCCTTCGTGGTGAACGTGCTGCGCAGCTGGCATGGGGGTGCCCCCGCGGGCGCGGACCCCTGGGGCGGCGGCACTCTGGAGTGGGCCACGGCTTCGCCGCCGCCGCCGTGCAATTTCCACGCGATCCCGGTCGTGCATTCGCGCGACCCGGTATGGCAGCCCCTGCCGCCTGGCGCGCCGGCTGAGCCGCCCCTGCCCACGCACGTGATGGGTATCACCGCGGATGAACGCGAGGTGCTGGTCACCACCGCCATCGACGCGCTGCCCGACGTGCTGCACACGTTTCCAAAGCCGTCGATCTGGCCTTTCGCCTGCGCCCTCGCAACCACGGTGCTGTTCACGGCGTCCATCTTCACGCCGTGGGCGGTGGTGTGGGGGATGATCCCGGTGGCCGCCATCCTCACGCTGTGGTTCTGGCCTGGCCGCCGGCAAACGGCGCGCCACCTCGCAATGGAGCGCCGGCCGTGAACGCGCCACGCGTGCGCGGCACGGCGCTGGACGTGTCCGGCCTGCCGACCTACGGCTTCTCGCACCGCAGCCTGGTCTGGTGGGCCACGCTGGGCATGATCGCGGTGGAAGCGACGGTATTCGCGCTGGCGATCGCGACCTATTTCTACCTTCGCAGCCATGCCGATACCTGGCCGCTCGCGGGAAAACCCCCGGACTTGCTTTGGGGCACGCTGAACACGGTGCTGATGCTCGCCAGCGCGCTGCCCAACCACCTGGCCAAGCGGGCGGCGGAAGCGCACCAGCTGCGCAAGGTGCAGCTGTGGGTCAGCATCTGCCTGGCCATGTCGCTGCTGTTCCTGGTGTTGCGCGTGTTCGAGTTCCGGGCCCTGAACACGGGCTGGGACAGCAACGCCTATGGCTCCATCGTCTGGACCCTGCTGGGCCTGCACACGCTGCACCTCGCCACCGACTTCTACGACTCAGCCATCCTCACGCTGCTGCTGTTCATCGGGCCGCTGGAGGGCAAGCACATGCTCGACGTCAGCGAAAACAGCTTCTACTGGTACTTCGTGGTGCTGGCCTGGGTGCCCATCTACCTGGTCATCTACTGGGCCCCGCGCCTGCACTGAGGCACAGCGATGCGCATCTGGCTTGCCATGTTTGCCGCGCCGTTCCTGGCGCTGGCCTGCCAGTCGGCGATGTATGCGCTGGTGACGCCCGCGTGTTCGGCGCAGAGCCGCCTGGCGCTGCATGCCGTGGCCGCTTTTTCGCTGCTGCTGGCGGCGCTGTTCACGTTGCTGGCTGGCAAAGAATGGCGCCGGCACGCGCCGGATGCCCGGCCCGCGCTCGACAGCGACGCGGCCGACCGGCCTACCTCGCGCCGCTTCCTGGCCATGGTGGCCGTGGCCGTCGGCCTCTTGTCCTGCCTGGCCATCGCCGCGATGTGGATCGCGGTCTGGGTGCTGTCGCCATGCTGGCAATAAGGGTGGGCCGGCGTTGCGCGATGTGGCTGGCGGCCGCGCCCGGCGCCGCGCTGGCGCATGAAGCGGGCAACCCCCGGCTGCCGCAACTGCACTGGAGCTTCGAGCCCTGGGTGGTGCTGCCGCTGCTGCTGTCGCTGGCGCTCTACGCCGCCGGTGCGGCGCGGCTCTGGCGGCATGCCGGGCGCGCGCGCGGCCTGGGGTGGCGACAGGTGGCCGCCTTCGGGTGCGGCTGGCTCGCATTGGCTGCGGCGCTGGTGTCGCCGCTGGACGCGCTGGGCAGCGTGTTTTTTTCGGCCCACATGCTGCAGCACGAGGCGCTGATGCTGGCGGCCGCGCCCTTGCTGGTTCTCGGCCGGCCTCTGGCCGCCTGGGCCTGGGCGTTGCCAGCGGCCGCGCGGCGGCGGCTTGCCCCGCGGCTGCACGCCCGCTGGCTGGCCGCGCTCTGGCGAACGCTGACCGACCCCGTGGCCGCATGGGCGCTGCATGCGCTGGCACTGTGGCTGTGGCATGTGCCCCGGCTGTTCGAGGCGGCGCTGCACAGCGAAGGGGTGCACGTGCTGCAGCACACCAGCTTTCTTGCCACGGCGCTGCTGTTCTGGTGGGCGGTGCTGGGGCCGGACACGCGGTCGCGCCGCGGCGGCGCGGCGATGCCGCTGCTGTTCACCACCATGCTGCACACCGGCGCGCTGGGGGCGTTGCTGGCGCTGGCGCCCACGCCGTGGTATCCGCACTATGTGGAGGCGGGCGCCGCACTGGGCGTGGATCCGGTGCAGGACCAGCAGCTGGGCGGGCTTGTCATGTGGGTGCCGGGAAGCGTGATCTACATGGCGGTGGCGCTGCACGTTGCCGCGCGCTGGCTGCGGCGCGCCGGGCGGACCACCGCATGAACAAGCCGCTTTGCATCCTGTGGCTGGCGGTGGCAATGCTTGGCGCCGCCTGCGAGTCGCCGCAATCGCCGCTCGAGGCGAAGGACCTGGAGCGCGCCGCGCGCGACACCGCCAGCCTTGCCGCCGAGGGTGCGCTGCTGGTGCGGCAGGCCGGGCAGGGCAGCGTCTCCAGCCACTACGTCTGGGTTCACCAGCAGGCCCTGCAGGAGGAAAACCGGCGGGTGGGCGAAAGCCTGCAGAAGCCGGTGCCCGCGTTCCTGCAAACGCGGCAGCAACAGGCCGCGGCGGTCAACCTGCGGCTGGCGGGGGCCTTCGGGCGGCTGGGTTTCGCCGTGGGCGATCCGCGCGAGCTTGGCGAGCTGTCGCACACGCTGGCCCAGGTGCGCGAACAGGCCAAGGCGGCCGGGGACGGGCGATGAGCAACGTGATGGAACTGGCGCTGGGCATCATGACCGCGCTGGGCGGCTTCGTCGACATCGGCGAGCTGGTGTTCGCGCTGGAAGCGGGCGCCAAATTCGGCTACACGTTGCTGTGGGTTGTCGTCGCCGGCACGGTGGGCATCGCGCTGTTCGGCGAGATGGCGGGCCGCATTGCCGCGGTGTTGAAGAAGCCTGCCTTCGAAATCATCCGCGACCACTTCGGATTCAACAAGGCGATTGTCGTGCTGGTGGCATCCAACCTGGTCAACCTGCTGACCTGCGCGGCGGAGATCGGCGGCATGGCGATCATCCTGCAGCTGGTCTTCGGCGCCAACTACCGGCTCATGCTGGTCGCGGCCGCCGGGTTGCTGCTGGTGACGGTATTCGTCCTGCCGTTCCGCTGGCTGGAGCGGGTATTCGGCCTGCTGGGCCTGACCCTGCTGGTCTATGCAGTGGCCGCGGTGCAGCTGGGTCCCGACTGGGCCGACGCGGCGCGGGGGCTGGTGCCGCACCTGCCGGGCCCTGACATGCCCGGGCTGGATATCTATGCCTACTATGTCGTGGGCCTGCTCAGTTCCATCCTGATGCCCTACGAGATCTATTTCTACTCCTCCGGCGGCATCGAGGACGAGTGGACGCCCAAGGACCTGCTGATCAACAAGATCACGGCCGGCGCCGGTTTTGCGCTCGGTGGCCTGCTGACCATGGCCCTGATCGTGGTGGGCGCGCTGGTTTTCCTGCCCGGTGGAATCGATCCGCAGCGCCTGAGCTCGGTGCTGATGGGCGCATCCGTTCCACTGGGAAAGGCCGGGTTCCTGGTGGCTCTGGCCGGCATCTTCTTCGCGGTGGGCGGGGCGGCTGTCGAAACCGCCCTGTCCGCCGGCTACAACGTGGCGCAGTTCTTCGGCCTGGCCTGGGGCAAGCGGCACAAGCCGCGCGAGGTGCCGCTGTTCACCCTGTGCTGGATGGCCGCCATCGTGCTGGGCACGGCCATCGCCGCCAGCGGCGCGAACCCGGTGGAGATCGTCGAGTACTCCGTGATCTTCGCGGTGGTGGTATTGCCCTTTACCTACTACCCCATCCTGCGGCTGGCCGACAGCCGGCAAGCCATGGGCAGGCACGTCAACTCGCCGCTGATCCGCGTGCTGGGCTGGGCCTACTTCGTGCTGATCTGCATCGTCGCGGCGGCGGCCATACCGCTGCTGGTGGCCACGCACATGGGCCGCGGCTAGCGACGCGGCGGCGCGGCACCTCCGGCCGCATTCCGGCCGGACACCCAAGCGATGGCCTCGGGCTCGCTCGTGAAGACCAGCAGTTGCATGCCGGCCCTTTGCGCGGCCGTCTGGCTTGTCAGCGTCACCCGGTCCGCAGGCACAAGCGATGCGATCCGCAGCAGGTGCGGCAAGCGCCTGGCGGCTTGCTCGCCCAGCTTGAACTGCTCGACGAAATTCCTGAGGGTTTCCACGCCCCGCATGTCGACCAGGAGGCAGGGGGCGGGCCAATCAAGGCTGTCGACTTCCAGGCGCTTGATCAGCGACATGAATTCATCCAGCGTCGGCGTTCCGGATGCACGCAACAGCGTATAGCCTGCACGGTGCTCAACAGTAAAACTCAGGGGCATGCGTCAGTTTGCCATGCGCCTTGAGCGGGCGATGTCGGCGCTCAGCGCCTTGCAAAATTCAACGAACCGGTCAAGGTCGAACGACTTGTCAAAAAAGATGTCGGCACCGGCAGCCCGTGCATAGCCCGCAACTTCGTCAGGGGCATAGTTGGACAGCATCACGGCCCGTTGGTGCGGAAGCGTCTTGCGGCACTGGCGAAGCACGTCGAAGCCATGCCCTTCTTTCAGGAACATGTCGACCACGGCGAGGTCCCATTCCTGCGGGTGCTGGTCGAGCCAATCGATTGCGGGCTGGGCGCTGTCGCACGACATGACAACCAGGCCGCCATCGATTGCATTGACGGTTCGTGCCAGTTCACGCTGCATGACCGGGTCGTCCTCCACCAGCAGGACTCTCATTCATCGCCTCCGTTGGTTGATCCCAATTGCCTGCTGCCAGCGTAAATGTCTGGCGCACCAAAAGAGGACGGAAGCGATTGTTGGACGGCGTCGGTGAAATCCTACTTCCGCGGGCCCGTTCAGGCGGGCGCCTGCGCGCCGGCCATCAATTCCTGTTGCCTCTCGCGCAGCTGCCCACCGATGGCGACAAGGTCCAGTGCCGGCGCGGCCCTGGCTTTGGGAAACAGCTCGTCGCGTTCTTCCTTCACGTGGTGTTCGATCGCCACGTTGAGCTCGGCGACCAGCGTGTCCATCGAAGGATTCGCCTTGCCGATCGCGCGGATGTCAGCGATCAGCTGTTTGGCTTCCTGGTGCTCCGCCTCGGCTTCGTCCAGCAGGGCACCCGCGCCGGGCACGGCTTCACGCAGGGCGGGGTAGAAGATTTCCTCTTCGATCTGCGCGTGAACCGTCAACTCGTCGCAGATCTTCATGGCCAGCGCCGTTCGTTCGGAGGCTGTGGCCTTCGCGTCGGGCGCGATGGCGAGGCGCGCGTAATCGACGAACAGGTGCTTGACTGCGATGTGGTCGGCGTCGAGCAGCTCGCACGCGTCCTTGTCGGCAAATTCGGGCATGTGGATTCCTTTGGAAGTGGGTTGTACCTGGCTTTACAGCGCTGGCGGGTCCATCTCGCGGCCGAAGTGGCGGTGCTTGCCCATGGCCGCGATAAATGCCTGAAGGGCCGAGGCCGAGTTCGCGGCCTCGGCCACGATCAGGCCCGTTCCGCCCTGGGCCAAGCTCTTGTCCATCGAGACCGGCAAACCTGCCAGAGTCAGCAGCTCGCGCGCTTCGCCGACGGCCAGGATGGTCTTGCAATGGCGGAACTGGTCCTTGATGAATTCCAGCGTGTGGCCGTCCTGCGAGAGCGCGGCAACCGCCTCCTGGCCGCTCGCGAGGATAAGCGCGTCGAACAGGAAACCGGGCTCGTTCTCCATGGAGGCGTCGGCGTCGAGCGCATCGCCGGGCGTGGTAGGCATGGGGCCGATGCGCGGCCCGACCAGCCGGGCCACCACCCCCTGCGCCAGCAACGCGGCCTGGCACTGGACGACGAATTCGCCTTCCACGCCGGGCGCGACCAGTATGGCGACCTTGCGGCCCGCGAGCGCGCCGCTGCCCGGGCGATGCAGCAGCGACAAGGGCGGGGATTTCAGGACCTCCGGCGCCGCCACATTCGCAAGCGCCAGCGGCAGCGGCTCGGGAACCGGTTCCATTCCCAGCCCCTTCGCCACCTTTTTGGCCAACGCCTCGGATGCGTTGCGGATCATCGCCACGGTCCGCTCGCGGATCGCGGGCACGGTCACCTTGGACAGCTCGAACCTGAACGCATTGGCGATGTGGTCCTGCTCCACCGGCGTCTGGCTCTCGAAGAACAGGGTTGCCTGCGTGTAGTGGTCGGCGAACTTCTCGGGCTTGGCGCGCACCTTGCCCTGGTCCTCCTTGGTGGAGATGCTCGCGGCGACCGACACGAAGCCTTGCGCCGCGCCGGCCTGGAAGGGGCAGCCGCCCGCCAGCGAGTTGGGTTCGTACGACACACGGCCGCGCGGGATCGCCTGGCGGTGAAAGCCGTCGCGCTGGTTGTTGTGCACGGGCGCGACCGGCGCATTGATCGGGATTTCGTGGAAGTTGGGCCCGCCCAGGCGCGTGATCTGCGTGTCCACATAGGAGTGGATTCTTCCGGCGAGCAGGGGATCGTTGGAGAAATCAAGGCCCGGAATGATGTGGGCCGTGCAGAAGGCGACCTGCTCGGTTTCGGCGAAGAAGTTGTCGGGGTTGCGGTTCAGCACCATGCGGCCCAGGGGACGGATGGGAACCAGCTCCTCGGGCACGATCTTGGTCGCGTCCAGCACGTCGAAACTGAAGCCGTTGGCCTGCTCTTCGGTGAAGACCTGCACGCCCAGCTCGTATTCCGGCCAGGCGCCGGCTTCAATGCGCTCCCAAAGGTCGCGGCGGTGGAAGTCGGGGTCGGCGCCCGAGATTTTTACGGCCTCATCCCACACCAGGGAGTGCGTTCCTGCCATGGGGGTCCAGTGGAACTTGACGAAGACCGACGTGCCTTCCTCGTTGACCATGCGAAACGTGTGCACGCCGAAGCCCTGCATGGTGGCGTAGCTGCGCGGGATGGCGCGGTCCGACATCAGCCACATCAGCATGTGGGTGGACTCGGGCATGAGGGAAACGAAATCCCAGAAGGTGTCGTGCGCGCTGGCGGCCTGCGGCATCTGGTTGTGCGGCTCGGGCTTGACGGCGTGCACCAGGTCCGGGAACTTCATCGCGTCCTGGATGAAGAACACCGGCATGTTATTGCCCACCAGGTCCCAGTTGCCCTCGTCGGTATAGAACTTGACGGCGAAGCCGCGCACGTCGCGCGCCGTGTCCTTGGAGCCGCGCTCGCCCTGCACGGTGGAAAAGCGCACGAACACCGGCGTGATCTTCCCGGCTTCCCGGAAAGGCGCCGCCTTCGTCAGGTCGGTGGCGGCCTCATAGCACTCGAAAAAGCCATGCGCCGCCGAGCCGCGCGCGTGGACGATGCGCTCGGGAATGCGCTCATGGTCGAAGTGGGTGATCTTCTCGCGCAGAATGAAATCTTCCAGCAGCGCCGGCCCGCGCACGCCGTACTTCAGCGAGTTCTGGTTGTCGGCGACGCGCACGCCCTGGTTGGTTGTGAGTGGCTGGCCGGAGGAATCAACCCGCACGCGGTCCAGCGGCTCGATGGTGGAGTTGACGCCTTCGGGCGCGACACTTCCCACTTTTTCGGACAGGTTTTCTTCGGAAAGGGTGCTGGCCGTGGGAAGGCGGGATGCCGGTTGCACGGTGGCGCCCGGCTGCGGGAAAACGCCGCTGGCAAATCCGTGCTCCGCTGGTTTTCCGGCATTGAAGGGCATCCCGGCTGCGAGCTCGCCGGTCTGGGCCGCCTTGGCGAGCGCCGCATCGGGGGCGGTCCCCGGCTTCACTTTGGATGGGCCGCTGTCGGTATTGCGGGCCGCGGCTTTCCCGCTGGTTGGGGCGGCCGTGGGCTTCGTGTTTTTTGGCATGGTGCTCCTCGTGGAAAAAATCGATATCGGTCGCGAGGGTAAGCAAACAGGGATGAGCTGTTTGTAGGACGCCATTGACAACTTGTTGAACCGGCGATGGCGCGCACCAGCTCGACAGGAAAAGTCTCTCCCGAGTCCTACGTGCCACCTCGCCCGCGCTTGTTTCAATTCCCCATTCGCAAGCGGCCGAATCATCTGATCTGCATTGAGGAGAGAAGCAATGAAAGAGTTTTCAGTGGAAGACTTGCGCCTGCATCGCAAGGTGATGGACATTCACGGGCAACCTGGCGCGAAAGCGGTGTTCGCCACGGTGCGAAGCGTGGACTCCCGGGCCGACGACTATTCGTCGCGCATCTGGCGCTTCCCGGTTGATGGCGGTGGCGCCGAAGCTGTCACGCAGGGGCCGGGGAAAGACGCCGACCCCAGGCTGTCCCCGTCGGGCAAACACATCGCCTTCGTGTCCGACCGCGGCAAGTCAAGGCAGATTTACGTCATGTTTCTGTCAGGCGGCGAGGCCCGCCAGGTTGGCGAGTTTGCCGAAGGGGTCTCCGCCTTTCGCTGGGCGCCCGATGGCAAAAGCCTTTACGTTACGGCGGCCTGCCCGACGGATCCCGACGCCCGCGGCGCACGCGCGAAGCCACCCGCGAAAAGCGCGCACACCGGCTGCGAGCCCGAAGTCGCCTGGAAACTGCCCTACAAAGCCGACGGCACCGGCTACCTGCTCTCGCGTGAAATTCACCTGCACAACGTCGACCTGGAAAAGGGCGAGGCCGCGCAGTTGACCCAGGGGGCCTTCGATGTGTCGGGATTCGAGCCGTCGCCCAACGGCAGGCACGTGGCCTATGTCCGCACGCGGGAAGGCAAGTTCGCGCATTGCCACGACCTCTGGGTATGCGACATCGACGGAGAACGCCATCGGCGCCTGACCCATGATTTCTACATGGTCGACCAGCCGTCGTGGTCCCCGGACGGAAGCCGCATCGCATTCGCAGGGGCCTTGAAGGAAGGAGACGGCGAGAGCCGTCTCTGGATGATCACTTACGCCACTGCCGAAATCGTATGCGTCAACGACGAGATGGAAGTCGCCATCCCCGATAACCTGTTCTGGAATGCGGCCGGCGACGAGCTGACGCTGGCGCAGGCCTGGCAGGGGCGCCACCGCATCGTCAGGCTGCCCATCGCCGGCGGCGAGCCTCAAGTCGTCGTGGGTGGCGACTGGCAAGTCACGGCTTTCGCGCCGTGCGAAGCCGGCTGGGCCTACGCGCACGATGTGCCGACGCAGGCATCCGAAGTCTGGATCCAGGGCGCAGACGCGGCGCGCCAGGCCGGCCTGCTGAACGAGTGGTGGCGTGACAGGCCGCAGCTGGAGCTTCAGTCCAGGAATTTCGAGGTGCCCGACGGAAAGGGCGGCAAGGAAACCATCCAGGGCTGGCTGCTGCGCAAGAAGGGCGCGCAGGGGCCGCTGCCGCTGCTGGTTGACGTGCACGGGGGCCCGGCGAGTTACGTCCTGCTCGACTACGACACCAACGTCTACTGGCAGGCGATGTGTTCGCGCGGCTGGGCCATCCTGATGCTCAACGCGGTGGGGTCCAGCAGCTTCGGGTCGGAGTTCTGCAGCCGCCTGAGCGGGCATTGGGGCGAGATGGACCTGCCTCAATACCAGGCGGCCATCGCCGCGCTGCGCAAGGACGGCGTTTGCGACGGCCGCGTCGCGATCGTAGGCAAATCCTACGGCGGCTACTTCGCCGGATGGGCGGTGGGCCACAGCGACCTGTTTGATTCCGCCGTTGTCATGGCACCGGTGGGAAACGTCGAGACCCATTACGGTACGTCGGATGGCGGCTACTACGCCGACCCCCTGTATATCGGGACTGCGCCGGAATTCGACCGGCGCAAGGCGCGCCAGTTGTCGCCGCTCCAGTTCATCGAAAAGGTCAAGACGCCCACGCTGTTCCTGCAGGGCAAGGACGACGAGCGATGCCCCAAATGCCAGTCGGAGGAACTGTTCGTAAGCCTCTACAACGCCGGCGACACGCCCTGCGAGCTTGTCCTGTATCCCAACGAAGGCCACTCGTTTCTGGGGGAAGGCCGCCCGGCTTGCAGGGAAGACGCCGCCCGCCGGATCATGAACTGGGTTTCACGGCGCGGATGAGTCAGTGTGCGATGGCCGCTGCCACAGGCGGCGCCGGCAGCACGCTCCTGATCTTCTCCACCATCTCCAGCTCGGCCGTGCGGCCGGGCAATGCGCCGCGCATGTCCTGCATGGCCTGGTGCAGCAGCAGCGCGTCATCGGCATCCAGGGAGGCGGCGCTGCCGGCGGGCCCGAGGATGCGCGCCAGCGCGTCCAGCGATGGCGCGTCGCAGCCCGCGGTTGTGGCGGCGACTTCCCGCAGGTGCAGCAGGGCCAGCCGGATGTAGTCGGCGGTCAGCGCCGGGATTCGCAGGCCGGAGGCGCCTTCGGTGGCGTTGAGGTGGTTCATGGCGCTATTGAAGGCGCGCGCCGCTGGCTGGGCTGTCGGCCATCACGCGCACCGCTTGTGGGAGAAAGAGGTCAGGGCTGTGCAGGCCGCTCATGCACATTCCGCGCGGCTTCCCGGCACAAAATGGCCCGCAAGCCGCACCGGCTGTGCTTGCAGGCATTCGTCAGGTCTTCAGGAAACCGATGATGGTGGGCAGGTCCACGGGCTTCACGAAGTGGTGGTCGAAGCCCGCGTCCCTGGCCTTGGTCTTGTCCAGGGCCTGGCCCCAGCCGGTCAGCGCGATCAGGCGCACCGGCTTGCCCGCGCCCCGTATCAGGCGGGCCGCCTGGTAGCCGTCCATGCGCGGCATGCCGATGTCCATCAGCACCACGTCGGGCTCTTCGGCCTTCACCTTTTCCACCGCGGTGGCGCCGTCGTAGGCCACCGACACGCTGAAGCCTTCCATCGTCAGCAGCGCTTCCAGTGTGTCCGCGGCGTCGCTGTTGTCATCGACGACGAGCACGCGGCGGCCGCCGGCACCGGCCTCGGTGCCGTGGGGCGCGGCATCATGATCCGCGGGTTCCACACCCACCACCACGGGCAGCGTCAACACAAACTCGCTGCCCTTGCCCAGGCCCTCGCTGGCGGCGGTGATCTCGCCGCCGTGCATCTCGGCGAACTTGCGCGCCAGGTTCAGGCCGATACCCAGGCCGCTCAGCGGTTCGTTGGGGGATTTGGTCTGGGCGAACATTTCAAAAATGCGCGTCAGCGAATCGGCCGCCAGCCCGCGCCCGTCGTCGCGCACGCGGAAAGTGACCACGTCGCCATCCACCTCGGCCAGCAGCGAGATGTGGCCGTGCGCGGGCGTGTACTTGGCCGCGTTCACCAGCAGGTTGGCCACGCTCTGCACGATGCGCGCGTGGTCGGCGTTCAGCGCGAAGTCTTCTTGCGGCTGGGTCACCTCCAGCGAATGGGCTTTCTCCTGCACCGACGAACTGGCGATTTCCAGTGCGTGCGTGATCACCGCGCCCAGCGTGGTATGCGTCGAATTCAGGGCCACCTTGCCCGTGGTGATTCGGGCCACGTCCAGCAGGTCGTCCACCAGCCGCGTGAGGTGGATCACCTGCCGGTCGACCACGTCGGCCAGCTTCTCCACCTCGCCGGATGGCTGCAGCCGGCGGATGATGGAGATCGACGTGCGGATGGGCGCCAGCGGGTTGCGCAGCTCGTGCGCCAGCGTGGCCAGGAATTCGTCCTTGCGCTGCTCGGCCAGCCGCACCTGGTATTGCCGCTCGCGCGCCCGCAGGGCGGAGTGCGCGGCGCTGATCAGCGCGATGGTTCGCACCGGCCGCTCCAGCAGGCTCACGTTGCCCAGGTGTTCGACGGCGCGCTGCGCTTCCAGCGAATCGGCGCCGCGTTTGGTCAGCACCAGGATAGGCAGGTCGGACCAGGCGGGCTGCGCGTCCACGAAGCGCTTGAGCGGCAGGATGGCTTTGCCGGAGATGACTTCTTCCACCACCAGCAAAGCACCCGCGCCTTCCGCCAGCGCGGCCAGCACCGCCTCGCTGCCGGTGCACACCACCGTCTGCAACCCGACGGAGGACAGCACCTTGCCGGCCAGCAGGCCGTCCTGCGCCACTGCCGGATAAATCAGGATGCGCCGTTCCACTATTTGACTTTCGGTTCATGGGCGTCGGCCGGTACCGACAGCGGCACCGGCACCCCGGTGAGGATGCCGCGGTAGCCGCGCAGCACCTCGCCCACCTCGATGCCGCGCTCGGACATGGAGAAGCGCCGGATGGTGCGCTCATGGATGCTGCCGCGCTTCTTGAAGACGGAAATGGCCTGCCGCACCTCGCCGTCGTGCTCGAAGTAGCGAAGCATCAGCACGTTGTCGGCCAGGTAGCTTGCATCCATGGCGCTGGACATGTTGCCGCCCAGCATGCCCTGCTGTATGCCCACCAGGATGGTGACCACGCCGCGCTGGCCCAGGTAGGTGAGCAGTTCATGCATGTGCGTGACCAGGAAGCGCTCGTCCGGCACGGCGTTCATGTAGCCGTTCAGGCTGTCGATGACGATCACCTTCGCGCCGTTGCGTTCAGCCTTGATCACGGCGGCGCTGAACTGCCCGGGCGACAGTTCCGCCGGGTCGATCTGCTGGATGGTCAGCTGGCCGGCTTCGATGGCGCCGCGCAGGTTCATGTTCAGCCCGTCGGCGCGGTTCAGCAGGTTGCTCTTCGATTCCTCGAACAGGAACATGGCGGCCTGGCCGCCCGCCTTGTTGAAAGCCGAAACGAACTGCGCCGACAGCGACGATTTTCCCGTGCCGGGCGGCCCGACGATCAGCGTGCTGGTGCCTTGCTCCAGCCCGCCGCCCAGCAGCTTGTCCAGCGCCTCGAGCCCGCTCTTGATCTGGCCGGCCGGCCGCACCTCGCGCGACTCGGCGGCCACCAGCCGCGGGTGCACCACCAGCCCTCCCTGCGTGATGTTGTAGTCGTGCATGCCGCCGATGGCGTTGCGGCCCCGGTACTTGATGACACGCACCCGCCGCCGCTCGGCGCCATAGTCCTTCACCGCCAGGTCGAACTGGATCACGGCGTGGGCGATGCTTCGCACCTGCAGGTCGGCCGAGGCGGCCGTGCGGTCGTCCAGCAGCATGACGGTGCAGTTGCGCTTGGCGAAGAACTGCTTCAAGGCCAGCACCTGGCGCCGGTAGCGCAGCGCGGTGTCGGCCAGCAGCTGCAGCTCGGACAGGGAATCGAGCACCACGCGCGTGGGCTTGTGTGTGTCGATGGCCGAGAGGATCAGCTGGATGGTGTTGGCCATTTCCACCTCGGAGGGATGGAACATCGTGTACTGCTGGTCTTCCTTCAGCAGGTCTTCGGTGGGCAGCACCTCGTGTACCAGGATGCCGCTCAGGTCCCAGCCGTGCGAGTCGGCCACCGAGCGCAATTCCTCCGCCGATTCGGCCAGCGTGATGTAGACCACCGTCTCGCCGTGAGCCACGCCGTCGCGCAGGAACTGCAGGCCGGTGGTGGTCTTGCCGGTGCCCGGCTCGCCCTCTATCAGGTAGATGCGGTTGGGGGTGAGGCCGCCGCCCAACACGGTGTCCAGGCCGGGAATTCCGGCGGACAAAAGCTTCTCGGGTCTCCGTTCGGTCTGGCTCATGCTGCCCCTCTTGGTTCGTTGGTGGACGGTGCGGAAATCCTAGATGCGCCGCGGCCCGGCGCGTACAGGAATACCGCTGAGCTCTGGGTAGGACGGCCCTTACAGCTGAGCCGCGGCAGCCCGGCCCGGTCGGGCTTGGTGCCTGCCGTGCGCACCAGCTTGCCCCAGCGTTTGGCCCTATCCGAAAGCCGTTCAGAATTCCCTGAGTCCGGTACTGCCACAATCACTGGCAGAAGCTTGGCGGAGGCGATGCCGCCGGTCCGCCGAAAGGGACATTGAGTGAATGAACTGCCGGTCGATAGCGAGAAGCAGGAAGCCGCAAGCCCCGCCGCCGCCGCGCGCCAAGGGCTGGGTTTCCTGTCTTGCGTCCTGCCCTGCCACAACGAGGCCGCCAACATCGCGGTGCTGCTGCCGCAACTGCGCGCGGCGCTCTCGGCGCTGGCACCACGATGGGAAATCATCCTGGTGGACGACGGCAGCACCGATTCCACCGGGACGCTCATTCCTGCGTGGACGGCCACACCGGGTATCCGCGCCGTACAGCTGTCGCGCAATTTCGGCAAGGAGGCTGCGTTGACGGCCGGGCTGAAGGCCGCGCGCGGTGAGGCGGTCATCACCATGGATGCGGATCTGCAGCACCCTGTCAGTCTTCTGCCCCAGATGGTGGCGAAATGGCTGGGGGGCGCCGACGTGGTGTACACCGTTCGGGAGAACCGCGACGATGAGAGCTGGGTCAAGCGGACCGGTGCCCGGCTTTTCTACAAGCTGCTGGGCAGCCGCGGCCGCTTCCAGGTGCCTGCCGACGCTGGCGACTTCCGGCTGCTGGACCGGGCGGCCGTGGCTGCGCTGCTGTCATTGCCCGAGCGCAGCCGCTTCATGAAGGGCCTTTACGCTTGGGTGGGCTTTCGCGCCGTGCCTATCGCCTACACGCCGGCGCCGCGCGCACACGGCGACAGCAGCTACGGCCTGCTGCAGCTGGTGGCGCTCTCGCTTGAGGGGATTACCTCTTTCACCGTATGGCCGCTGCGGGCCGTAAGCGTGGCCGGTTTCGCGCTGGCGATCCTGGGTTTCGCGTATGGCTTCTACATCGCGGCCGATTATTTCTTCAACGGAAATCTTGTTTCGGGCTGGACCACCATCGTCGTTGGCATGACCTTCTATTTCGGCGTCCTGATGATTTCGCTGGGAATCGTTGGGGAGTACGTCGGGCGCATCTTCGAGGAGGTCAAGGGCCGGCCCCTGTACCTGGCCAGGAGCGAATGGGGCGTGGACAGCGATGGCGGCAATTCCTGATCCCGCGGACAGCGGCGCGGGTTCCCGCCTGCGCGGGGCGGCGCTACTCCTGCTGGCGCTGCTCTGGCTCGCATTCAGCGCGGGCTTGCGGCCGCTGACCGTGCCCGACGAAGGCCGCTATGCCAGTGTCGCCTGGGAAATGCTGCGCGGCGGCGACTGGCTGGTGCCGCACCTGAACGGCCTGCCCTTCTTCCACAAGCCGCCGCTGTTCTACTGGATCACCGCCGCGGCCCTCCATGTGTTCGGCGTCAACGAGTGGGCGGCCCGTTCGGCGTCGCTGTGCGGCGCCTTGCTGGCGGCAGGCAGCATCTGGTTGCTGGCGCGTCGCTGGACGGACCGGCGCACCGCGCAATGGACCGTGGCGGCGCTGCTGGCCCAGCCGCTCTTTTTCATGGCCTCACAGTTCGCCAACCTGGACATGCTGCTGGCCGGCTGCGTCACAGCCACACTGAGCCTGGCGATCCATTGCGTGCTGGTCCTGCGCGAAGGCGGCCGGCCGCGCGCGGCGCTGGCCATGGCTTATGCTTTTGCCGCGTTGGGCGTGCTGGCCAAGGGCCTTATCGGCTTCGTGCTGCCGGCGCTGGTGCTGGGCCTGTGGCTGGCCGGCACGTGGCAATGGCGCCTGATCCCGCGCCTGCTGTCGCTGCCGGGCCTTCTGCTGTTCGCGGCGCTGACGGTGCCATGGCTCGTGGCGATGCAGAAGAGCTTTCCCGGTTTCCTGCACTACTTCTTTGTG
The DNA here is from genome assembly GCA_016191525.1 of Burkholderiales bacterium. Taxonomy (GTDB): domain Bacteria; phylum Pseudomonadota; class Gammaproteobacteria; order Burkholderiales; family Burkholderiaceae_C; genus Ramlibacter. The sequence continues at coordinate 496,726 of JACPOK010000019.1, forward strand.
GTGCAGCATTTCCAGCGGTTCACGCAGTCCAACTTCAACAACGCGCAGCCGCTGTGGTTCTTCCCAGCCGTCCTGTTGCTGCTGGCCTTGCCCTGGACCCTTTGGCTCGCCTTGCGCGCCCGGCGCACGTGGCTGTCGCGCGCGTGGTGGCTGGCGCCCGCGCCCGCAGGCCCGCTGAGGCAGCTGGCTGCGGTATGGCTGCTCGCCGTCACGGCATTTTTCTCGCTGCCGCAGTCCAAGCTGGTGGGCTACGTGCTGCCGGCCGCGGCGCCGCTGGCCTTCCTTGTGGCCGACGCCATCGGGGCGGCCTGGCCGCAGCGCCTCTGGCGCCGGCTGGCGCTGGCCTGCGCTGCGCTGGGTATTGCCGCCTGCGTGGCGGCGGCCCTGGTGGCCGCGCGTACCAACGACCATTCACTGCGGGAGATGGGGCGCACGCTTGGCGCGCTGCGCCAACCCAATGACATCACGATCTACATGAAGAATTTCTACTACGACCTGGCGTTTTACGCCGCACTGGACCGGCCGGCACTGGTGGTCGATGACTGGCAGGACCCGGCCCTGACTGGGCGGGACAACTGGCGCAAGGAGTTGCTGGACGCGCAGGCCTTCGCGGCCGGCGCGGACCAGCAGGTTCTGTTGACCCACGCCCAGGTGGCGGCGCATCTGTGCGGGCGGCCGGGCGCGAGAGCCTGGCTGGTCGGCCCGCGCAGCTGGACCGAAGACCACCCGATCGCGGTGGGCGCGACCGAAATCGCCCACAGCAAGGAAGCCGTGCTATGGCGGCTTGCGCCTGCGCGGCGCTGCGCCGGACCGCAGCGATGATCCCGCCGCCGCCCGTGCGCAACATCGTTGTCTGCGCCGATGATTTCGGGCTTCATGCCGGCGTCAATGCCGCGTGTGCCGCGCTGGGCCAGCGCGGCCGCCTGGGAGCCGTCAGCTGCCTGGTGGGTGGCCCGGCATGGCGCGCGGGAGCCGAGCTGGAGCAACTGGCTGGGCTGGCGATCGACGTCGGCCTGCACCTGGACTTCACGGAATACCCAATGCACGGCGGCGCCGGAGGTTCCCTTGAAAGCCTGTTGCTGCGGGCGTATTCGCGCCGGCTGGACGGCTCGGCGGTGGCGCGTGAAATCCACGCGCAGCTGGATGCCTTCGAAGCCGTGGCAGGCCGCCCGCCCGACCACGTGGACGGACACCGGCACGTTCACCAGTTCCCGGTGATCCGCGGCGCGCTTGTGCGCGCGCTGGCGCAGCGCTATCCCGGGCGCAAGCCGTGGATCCGCTGCACGGCGCCGATGAATGCGGCAGGCACGCCGCGCCTCAAGCCGATGGTCATCGCCGGCCTGGGCGGCGCCGCGCTTGCACGGCTGGCCTTGCGGGCCGGCTTGGCCCACAACGCCCGGCTGGGCGGCGTCTACGGGTTTGATGCCGCCCCGCAGCGCTACAGCGCGCTGCTGCTGGCCTGGCTGCGGGCCTGCGGCAACGGTGACGTGCTGATGTGCCACCCCGCGCGCGGCACCACGCCGGCAGACGGCATCGCGGCGGCCAGGGAGGTCGAATTCGGAGTGCTGGCCAGCGACTGGTTTGAAGAACAGCTGCGCGCCGAGGGCGTGGCCGTGGCCCGGCTCGCGCGGCACCCACCATGACGCAAGAGGGGCGGCGCGTGGCATGGTTCATCGCCGTCGGCACCGGCGCCGCCGCCGTGCACTTCTGCACGGCGGTGGCTGCGGTCCGCGTGCTGGGTCTCGCGCCGCCCCTCGCCAACGTTGTGGGCTGGTTCGTCGCCTTCAGCTTTTCATTCCTGGGCCATTGGCGAACCACGTTCGCGGGTGCCGGCGCGCCACTCGGGCGTTCGGCCCTGCGCTTCCTTGTGGTATCGGCGCTGGCCTTTTCTGCCAACCAGGCGGCTTACCTGCTGCTGTTGCGCTTCTCGCCGCTGCGCTATGACGTCGCCCTGGCCCTGGTACTGGCCGGCGTGGCCGCCATGACTTACCTGTTCAGCCGCCGCTGGGCGTTCGCACCGCGTTAAGAGCGGCTGTCGCACGGCGGGTTCAGGCCGGCGGCTTGACATGCAAGTAAATACCTGCATAATCCATCCCACCCCTTAAACCCTTTTCAAATACCCAAGGAGAAACTGATGGTGGATATCCTGCACAAGATCGCGACCAAGGCGCCGCTGGAAGCGCTTTACCAGGCGGTGGCCACGCGCGCCGGCGTGGCCGGCTGGTGGACGGCGGAGACGACCGGCGACAGCCAGGTGGGCGGCTCGCTGCTGTTCCGCTTTACGACCAAGGGCGTGGAGGTGGGCACCATCGAGGTGAAGGTGCTGGAGCTGGCGCCCAACAAGCGCGTGCTGTGGCAGGTGACCGGCGGGCCGCAAGAATGGCTGGGCACCACGATAAGCTTCGAGCTGAAGCAGGAGGGCGAATTCTGTGTGCTGCTGTTCAGGCACCAGGGCTGGAAAGAGCCGGTGGAGTTCATGCACCACTGCAGCACCAAGTGGGCCATGTTCCTCATGAGCCTGAAGGAGCTGGTGGAAACCGGCAAGGGCCGGCCCAGCCCCGACGACGTGAAGATCGACGACTGGAACTGAAACTGTCCAACAAGAACGCCGACATCGACAAGGTTTTCAAGGCGCTGGCCGACCCCGGGCGCCGGCGCCTGCTCGACCAGCTGCACAGCGACAACGGCCAGACGCTCACCGCCCTGTGCACGCATATGGAGATGACGCGCCAGGCCGTGACGCAGCACCTGCAGCTGCTGGAAGAGGCCAACCTGGTCGCCGTGGTCTGGCAGGGCCGCGAAAAGCTGCACTACCTGAACCCGGTGCCGCTGCATGAGATCCACGCCCGCTGGATTTCCAAATTCGAGCACAGCCGGCTGGACGCGCTGCGCAACCTGAAGAAAAAACTGGAAGGTGAAGACAAATGACGAACCCCGACAACAAGCCCAGCTACGTGTACGTGACCTACATCGCCACCACGCCCGAAAAGGCCTGGCAGGCACTGGTTGACACCGAAGCCATGCGCGCCTGGTGGGTTGACCCCGCCGCCGGTTGCGCCCGCATCAACGTGTCCGACTGGAAGCCCGGCTCGCGCTGGGAACACACCCGCGCCGACGGTTCGGGCATCGTCGACATCGTCGGCAAGGTGCTTGAAAACGCGCCGCCGCGCCGCCTGGCCTTTACCTGGGCCCGGCCCCCGGAAGAGGCCGATGCGTCCAAGCACTCCACGGTGGCGTTCGACATCGAGCCCTACAGCGATGGCCTGGTCCGCCTGACCGTGACGCACGACGGCCTGCAGGACGACCCCAAGATGCTGGAAGGCATCTCCGGCGGCTGGCCCAAGGTGCTGTCCAACCTCAAGACCTATCTGGAAACCGGGCGGGCGCTGGCCGCGGCGCACTGATGCTGGAAGGATTGGTGCGCCGCGTGCAATAAAGCTTCCGAAAGTTGCAATTTACAGCACCTGTCCCGGCGCTCAATATGCGGGCCCATAAGGAGACAAGTGCCATGAAAAAGCTGAATCGCCTCGCCGCCGTGACCGCGCTTTGCGCGGCCTTCGCCGCACCCGCCTTCGCGCAGACCGTCAAGGTGACGCCCCTGGGCGGCATCGACGGCGAGTTCTGCCCGCAGGACCGGGCGCTGGTGTTTGAAGACCCGAACGGGACGCGCGTGCTGTACGACCCGGGCCGCACCGTGGCCGGCGCCACCGACCCGCGGCTGGGCAAGATCGACATCATCCTGGTCAGCCACATGCACGGCGACCACGTGGGCAACGCGCACAACAAGGCGCCCAATTCCGGCACCTGCGCGGCGCCCGACATGTCGGTCTCGGCCATGCCCAATTCGCTGGCGGTGAACATCGCGCTGGCCAAGAAATCCAAGATCGTCACCGGCAGCGAAATGCCGCCCTTCTTCGCGGCCAAGCTCAAGGCCAACGGCGGCAACCCGGCTGACTCCATGCTGGCGCGCTTCGGCGGCAGCGTGACGCTGATGGGCATCCGCATCGCCACCGTCACGGCCATGCATAGCAACGGGGTGGACCCCGACTACATCGGCGGTGAACTGGGCAAGGCCATGAAGGACGCCGGCCTGGCCGGCGACGTGGGCCTGGCCACCGGCTACGTGCTCACTTTCAGCAACGGCCTGGTCGTCTACCTTTCGGGCGACACGGGCATCGTGGCCGACCAGGAGCGCGTGGTGCGCGACTACTACAAGGCCAGGCTGGCCGTGATGAACATGGGCGACGGCTTCACCACCGGCCCGGCCGAATCGGCGTTCGTGATGAACGAGCTGGTCAAGCCCGCATCGGTGATCGCCTCGCATGCCAATGAAGTCGGCACCGAAGGCGGCAAGGTGCGCGCCGGCAGCAAGACCGAGGCCTTCATCAAGGCGGTGAAGGTGCCGGTGCACGTGCCGCTGTCGGGCAAGACGATGGAGTTCAACGCGGCCGGTACTTGCACGGCAGGTTGCTGAACGTGCCGCCTCGCTGGCTGTATGCGCTGGCCGCCTCGGCGGCGCTGGCCTGCACCGGTGCATCCGCCGCCGACGTGCGGGTCATGATCTCGGCCGGTTTCTACAGCGTGTATTCGGAACTGGCCCCGGCTTTCGAACGCGCCAGCGGGCATCGCCTCGTCACCACGCGCGGCCCTTCCATCGGCGATTCGCCGGAGGCCATTCCGGCGCGGCTGGCGCGGGGCGAGGGCGCCGACGTGGTCATCCTGGACGGTTCCGCGGCCGACGACCTGGCACGTCGCGGCCTGGCCAGTGCGGGCAGCAAGGTCGAACTGGCCCGCTCCCTGGTGGGCATGGTGGTGCGGGCCGGCTCGCCCAAGCCGGACATCGGCAACGCCGAAGCGCTGCGGGCCGCGCTGCTCGCGGCGAAGTCCATCGCCTATTCGGACAGCGGCAGCGGCACCTACCTGTCCACGGTGCTGTTCCAGAAAATGGGCATTGCGGAGCAACTGGCCGGGAAGAGCCGCAAGGTGCGCGGGCCGCCCTCCGGCGAGCCGGTAGCGGCCGTGGTCGCGCGCGGCGAGGCGGAAATCGGGTTCCAGCAGATGAGCGAATTGCTGCATGTGGCCGGTGTCAGCGTGGTCGGGCCCATCCCGGCCGACCTGCAGCCGGGCTTCTCCTTCGCCGCGGCGCTCACCAGCAATGCGCAAAACGAGGAAGCGGCGGGCGCGCTGATCCGCTTTCTCTCATCGCCCGAGGCCGTGCCCGTGATCTCCAGGGCCGGGCTCATGCCGCCAGCGCGGTAGCCAGCCCCATCCGCAGCAGTGCCTGCGCGACGTTCCGGCCGAACATGTGCGCCGTCTTGATGTCTCCCGGCACAAAGGAATCGGCCGCCGCCGAATGGCCGGCCTGGGCCATCAGGCCCGACCAGGAGCCGAGCCGGTTGGCGGCTTCGTCATAAGGCACGCCGCTGTGCTGCTCGGGCAGGATGGCGTTGCCGACCCAGAGCATGCCGTGCTGCATGGCAAAGACGAACATCGACAGCAACGTGGACTGCTTGTCGCCCGCCGGCAGCGACGAGACGGTGAACCCCGCTGCCAACTTGCCCTTGAGCCGGTGGCCCTTCCACAGGCCGCCCGTCGCGTCCATGAACGCCTTGAAGGTGGCCGAGACGCCGCCCAAGTAAGTGGGCGAGCCGAAGACGAACCCGTCGAAGGCCAGCAGCTGCTGCGGATTGCCCGTGAGGTCCTCTGCTTTCAGCAGGTGGACGTCCATGTCTTCTAGAGCGCGGGCGCCCTCGGCAATGTGCTGCGCAATGTAGGCGGTGTGCCCGTGAGCGCTGTGGTAGATGACGGCGAGTTTTTTCATTTCAGAGTGTCCGGTTGACCAGGAGGGCGGCCAGGTACAGGCCGCAGCCGAAGACGGCGTGGTTCGCGAGGCTTCGCAGGCGGCTGGCGGCCGTGCTGGCCGCGCCGAGCGCCGGCTGCACCACGAACAGGGGCGCCACCACCGTGCCGATGCCAACGCACAGCGCCGGCAGCAGGCTCGGGCTTGCGGCCCACGCCATTCCATACAGCCCCACCAGCAGGGCCGCGAAGGCGATGCCGGTGGCGTAATGCAACAGCCAGCCCAGGACCAGCTCGTGCCTGACAGGCGCCGCCCGGGCAATGGCGGCGTGCGCCCACCGGCCACGGCGCCAATGGCCGACCCAGCGGCCCAGCAGGGCGAAGTTGAGGGTGGGCACGTTCAGCCGCCTCAGCAGCCAGAGCCACGCATCCATCACGGCGGTGGCACCCATCCCGATCAGCACGATGCGGCCGGTGTGTTCTACAAGTGTGTTCATGATTTTTCCTTTGCTGCCGGGTTGACGAAAGGCCCGGTGTGGGGTCACTATGCAAGTTCAAGTCAACTTGAAGTCAAGGGGTTTTTTCATGGACATTGCCGAAGTGGCCAAACGGGCGGGCGTGCCGGCCTCCGCGCTGCGCTTTTATGAAGAGAAGGGGTTGATCGCCTCCGTCGGCCGGCAGGGGCTGCGCCGCCGGTTCGACGCTGGCGTGCTGGACCAGCTGGCGCTGATCGCGCTGGGCCGGGCAGCCGGGTTCTCGCTGGATGACATCGGCGCCATGTTCTCGCCCGTGGGCAAGCCCAGCATCAGCCGGCCGATGCTCACGGCCAAGGCCGATGAGATCGAGGCCACCATCAAGCGCCTGAAGGCCATGAGCAACGGCCTGCGGCACGCCGCCGTGTGCCCCGCGCCCAGCCATGCCGAATGCCCTACATTCCAGCGGCTGCTGCGCGCCGCATCCGCCGGGGCGCTGGACCAGCGAAGAAAAAAAGCCGGCCATGTCGAAATGGCCCGATCCCGTTCGTCGTGAAGGTGGGCGCTATCGTTCCCGCAACTCATCCCCAAGGAGAAAAACATGCGATTCATGGTCATGGTCAAAGCCACCCAGGACAGCGAAGCGGGCGTCATGCCCGGCGAACAGATGCTGGCCGACATGGGCCGGTTCAATGAAGAGCTGGTCAAGGCCGGCGTAATGCAGGCGGGCGAAGGCCTGCAGCCCAGCTCGAAGGGCGCCCGCGTGCGCTTCATGGGCAAGGACCGCAAGGTGATCGACGGCCCGTTCGCCGAAACCAAGGAACTGGTCGCCGGCTTCTGGCTCTGGAAGTGCGCATCGCTTCAGGAGGCCATCGACTGGGTCAAGCGCTGCCCCAACCCCATGCCGGGCGATTCTGAGATCGAGATCCGCCAGGTCTTCGAAGCCGAGGATTTCGGCGAGGCCTTCACGCCCGAACTGCGCGAGCAGGAAGAGCGGCTGCGCGCGCAGATCGAGCAGCCCAAGGCGCAGTGAAGCTGCGGCGTCAGAAGGAGTCGATGGGCACGAAGCCCACGACGTCCGCATTGCGGCGGTCGACCAGGGGGGTCCAGAATTCCTTGCGGCCGACCATGGGCACGTAGCCTGTCCGGTCAGCCGCCAGCCCCGACTTCCTCGCGGCGGTTTCGATCTCCTTCGCGCGCGCCGGAAACCTCCGCAGCAGGTCGTCCAGCGGCTTGGCGAGGCGGATGACATCGGGGCGGCTGGCGTCATACGTCTGCCACAGGTCGGGGCGCGCACCGAGGGAAGCGCCCTGCACGGCCGCCAGCGTGGCCTCCATGCTTTCATTGGAATTCCTGAACGGCCGCACGCCCAGCAAGGTGGGCCCGGTCCACGGCGTGGCCTCGACCCCGGCCGGCGTTTTGGCCAGCAGGGCCGGGTCGATGTCGATGGCGTGCACGACCCTGAACCGGTCGATCTCGAACACCAGGTGCGCGGGCCTGGCAGCGTGAACCGTCCACAGCCCGTAGGACAGTCCGGCCAGCTGCACAAGGCCGACAACAGCCAGGTCCAGCCGAAGCTTGCGCCAGGGCTTGCCGCGGTCGAAAATCGCCAGGGTGATCAGCGGGCCGAGGACGACATCGACCGCCACCACGATCAGGAAAAGCTCGCGCCCCCCGGAGATTTCGCGGTACGGGTAGGGGTACCAGACCGCGAAGACAAGCAGCGCGGCAAGGCAGGCGATCAACAGGCTGATGCCAAGATGAATCGACGACGCGTGGATGCGGTCCTTCCACTTCATGACAGCTCCCGAAAAGGTGGAAAACGGGTGAAATAGGGGCGGGGGTTTTCTCCTTCAAGATGCCGGACCTCATTTTTTTTCGACGGCCGGATGGGAACAACAAGGCATGTGCGCACAATCAGTCAGATGAAAAGCACCATGATCCGCGCGCTCGCCGCATGTCTCGCGGCCGTCCTGGCCGCCGGTTGCGGCACGGCGCCGCCCGCGTTCAACATGTCCACTTCAGATTTTTCGAAGGCCGCGGCTGACGACCTGTGCACTACCTACGGGTTTCGCTCAGACCGCGCGCTGGAGGCCCGCGCCGAACTGGTTCGCAGAAACCTCTTCAGCCCGGCAGAGTGGCAGCAGATAGACGACAAGCTGGTCGTCGCTGGCATGACCGAATGCGCGGTCAAGGCCGCGGTGCCTCTGGGCCTGGGAGAGCGCACACCGCGCAAGGGCGTGGCCGGCGAGGACATCGGCAGCGATGTGGTCCTGCGCTGTGCCGTGGCGCCCGTGCTGTGCCCTTACGTGCGGATCGAGTTTCGCCAGGGCAAGGTGGCGCGGGTTGCACCCGGACCGATGTATCGCTGAAGCGGCAAGGCGACGAAGCCTCAGGCGAGAAAGGCCACCAGCGCCTTCATGTCCGCCTGTATCTCCGCAAACCCCGCGTGCTTTTCCAGCGTGCCTTCATCCATGTAAGTGCGCTTGTTGATCTCGACCTGCAGGGAATGCCGCCCACGGCTGGGCTGGCCCGTCAGGCGCACCAGCTCCACCCCCTTGAACGGGTTGTTCACGCCCACGCTGCGGCCCCGCGCGCGCAGGAAGGTGACCACCCGCTGTGTCAATGCCGCAGACGCTGTGGTGCCGTCCCGGTCGCCGATCACAAGGTCATACGGCATCACGCCGCCGAACTCCGGCGGGTAAAGGCGCGAGCACGAAGGCATGGAATGGCAATTCAGGTGAATGCCGCCGCCGTGCCTTGCCGTGACGCGTTCCCAGGCCTGCAGCACTGCCTGCTGGTAAGGCCGCCAGTAGCCGTCAATGCGGTGGCGGATTTCGGCGAGCGGCAGCGGCCCGTCGTAGATGGCGTGGCCGTCCACCAGCCGCCAGACCAGGCCCATGCCCAGCTGCGACTTGGCCGATGCCTGCGTGCCGAGGGTGGCCGCGTCTTCGGGCGCCAGCAGCAGCGGGTCGGTGTCACCGGCGCCGCGGTTGGCATCGATGAAGCTTCGCGGGAAGGTTGCCCTCACCAGCGTGGCGCCCAGCCCGGGCCCGAAGCCGAAGATCTCATCGACAAACGCGTCCTCGGTCTGGCGCAGCAGCGCGCGCGGGCAAGCGTGGCCGAAGCTGGGCGGGTAATGGGTGCCGCTGTGCGGCGAATCCAGCAGCACCGGGCCTTCGTACGCCGCGCGCAGAATTTCCACTGGCGGCGTTTCGACAACAAGGCTCACGTTCAGTCCAGCGAGATCTTGGCGATGCGCGCGGTGCGGCCCATGTTCAGCACCTCCTTGTTCACCGTCGCCGCGAATTCCTCAGGGCCCGACCAGCTGGCGTACAGGCCCAGTTTCTCGAAGCGGTTTTTCACCTCGGGCTGGGCCAGCACGCGTTTGACTGCGGCGTTGAGCGAGCGCGTGGTTTCCGGCTTCATGTTGGCCGGGCCGACCAGGCCGAACCACGAGGCGTTGTTGTTGGCGAAGTAGCCCAGCTCGCCAAAGGTGGGCACGTCGGGCAGCATGGGCAGGCGCGCGTTCCACGAAACGGCCAGCGCACGCAGCCGGCCCGACTGGATGTGCGGCAGGGCCGAAGCCACCTGGTCAAAGCACATGTCGAGCTGGCCGCCCAGCAGGTCGGTGATCACGCCCGAGGCGCCGCGGTACGGCACATGCAGCATGAAGGTACCGGTGGAGCTCTTGAAAATCTCGGTGACGATGTGGCCGGCCGATCCGATGCCGGCTGAACCGTAGGTCAGCCTGCCGGGGTTTTTCTTGGCGTAGCGCACGAATTCCTCCAGCGTGCGCGCGGGCACGGCGGGGTTCACCACCATCACGCCCGGTGCGCGTGCCAGTTCGCTCACGTAGGTGAAGTCGCGCTCGGGCTTGTAACTGAGGTTGCGGTAGGCCACCGGGTTGACGGCGTGGGTGGATACGGTGGCGATGGCCAGTGTGTTGCCGTCGGGCGCGGCCTTCACCAGTTCGGCCGTGCCCAGCGAGCCGCCGGCGCCGCTGCGGTTGTCCACCACCACGGGCGAGCCCAGTTCGCGGGCCAGCGCCTCGGCCACCACCCGGCCCACCACGTCGGTGGCGCCGGCCGGCGGAAACGGCACGATCAGCCGCGTGCTGCGGCCCTGGGCCCAGGCCAGCGGCGCGGTGCCCAGCAAGGGCAGGGCGGCGAGAAGGGTTCGGCGCTGGATCATGGCGGTGTTCTTTCGTGTGGTGTGATGCGGAACTGCGATGCGGGTAGTTTCCATATGGCGCCCGCAGCGCGAAAGCGAAAAAATCGCGCAAGCTTGTTCCGGTTCGTCGACGTTGGCCAAATCACTTCCTTCCCTTCACCTGCTGAAAGCACTGCTGGCCACGGCGCAGCACGGAAGCATGTCGCGCGCCGCCGAGGAACTGCACCTCACGCCCGGTGCCGTCAGCAAACAGGTGCTGGAGCTGGAAGCCTGGCTCGGCGTGACGCTGTTCGAGCGTGTGCGCAAGCAGGTGCTGCTCACCCCGGTGGGCGAGCGCTATGTGCAGCGCCTGCTGCCCTTGGTGCGCGAGCTGGAGGAAGCCACGATGGCGGTGTTCCAGGACGCGGGCGAGGCGGCCACGCTGGGCATTTCCACCGTGCCGGCCTTCGGCTCGCGCTGCCTGTTCCCGCACCTGGGCGAGTTCCGCCGCCTGTACCCCAACATCGAGCTGCGCTACGTGCCGTATGTGCGCGGCTACGACTTTTCAAGCAACGAGCTGGACTGCGCCATCCGCTACGGCAGCGGCTCCTGGCCGGGCGCCCAGGCCGACTATCTTGCGGGGCACGAGGTGGTGGTAATCGCGCCGCCGCCCGCCGCCGGTACCCCGCCGCTCAAGCAGCCGGCCGACATCGCCGGCCACACGCTGCTGCACCACGTGAGCGGGCCTGAGGGCTGGAAAGACTGGTGCGCGGCCAACGGCCTGAAAGGCATCGCCACGCAGGCCGGCCCGCGGCTGGACATGGTGGGCTCCATCGTGCAGGCGGTGGCCGGCGGCATGGGCCTGGGGCTGCTGCCGCGCTGCGTGGTGGAAGAAGAAATCGCCACCGGCGCCGTGCAGTGCCCGTTCGAAGCCACGACCATCACCGTGTCGGGCTACTACCTGTGCTACCCCGAGGCCAAGGCCAGCCTGCCGGCGCTGGCGAGTTTCAGGGGCTGGCTTCTTGGGCGGATGTAGGGGTGGATCGAGGGCCGGCGCAGCGCCTCAAACCAGCTGCTGCTGCCCTGTGTCGGTGATCACCGTGGCAAAGCTGTCCGCGTTGTTCAGCAGCTGCTCCGGCGTGCTGGCGTCGATCTTGTTGGCTTCCCAGATGTAGCAATGGTCGATGGTGTGCAGGAACTTGTGCGTGGCCTCATGGACGATGGTGTTGGCCACGCTCCACTCCTGGCCCGCGGTGATCCGGGCGTAGTCCAGGTGGATCTGGCCGCGGCCCTCCTCGCCGTAGCGGCGCACGTAGCCCGACGGCCGGGCTCTCTGGTGCTGCATCATCACCGGGATGTCCACCAGCTCCAGCGCGCCCCGCAGGCCGGCTTCCAGAACGACCAGCCTGTCGGAGAAGCGCTCCATCAGGACGCGCAGCTGGTTGTCGGTGACGTCGCCCACATGGAACCGCAGGCGAAATGTATTCAGGTAGGTGACGGCGCCAAAGCCGAAGCCGGCCGGGGCACCGCCGGCAGCCGCGCCGCCCGCGGCCCACCCGCCAAAAGCCGCCGGGGTGTTGGCCCGGTTGCGTGCGAGTGTGTAGGTGACCGCGTTGCGCGCATGGCCCAGCGCGGTCGCAAGGATCGCCTGGCGCGTGGTGCTCAGGCGCAGGCTGTAGAGGGTGCGGGTATGCGCGCGCACCCCCGGCGCGATGGTGCTCGCCCATCCCATCTGGTATGGCAGGTTCGGCATGGGCCGCATGTTAGCGGAATGGCGCGAGTCCGCAGCGAGGGCATCCGCGCTTGTGCCGCGCGGGGCCGCCCGCTAGCATGACCGGCACCTACGGAGGCCTTCCATGCGCAGATGTTTTCCCACACTGGCCCTGCTGACGCTCGCGCTGGCCGCGCCCCTGGCCCAGGCCCGGGTCACGCGCATCGTGATCGATGAGTCCAAACCGCTGGCCGCGGCCGACTCCGGCGGAGTGGCCACCGAGCAGATCGCCGGCCGCGCCTTCGGTGAGCTGGACGCCGCCTCCGCCGCCAACACCCTCATCAACGATCTGCAGCTGGCGCGTGACGCCGACGGCAAGGTGCGCTACATCGCAACTTTTGTCCTGACGCGCCCCGTGGACCCTGCGCGCGCCAGCGGCCTGATGTGGCATGAGGTGCCCAACCGCGGCGTGCGCCGGCCCAACGTGCCCGCGGAACGCGCCAATGGCGACATCGACCTCACCAGCGCCTGGCAGGGCGACAACGCCGGTGCCACCGCGGTGCGGGCCAGCGCGGCCGTGGACCAGCCGCACTGGCTGCAGCTGCCCATCGCGCGCAATGCCGACGGCTCGCACGTCGTGGGCGATGTGTTCGGCCGCATCGTCAACCGCGCGGGCGCCGGTTCGCAGCCGCTGATCGTGCAGACCAACCCCGTGCCCTACAAGCCGTTGAGCCTGGATACGCGCCGCGCCAAACTGGTGTCGCGCGTGGCGGAATCCACGCGCGGCGAAGTGATCGGCGAAGCGGCCATCGCTTCCACCGACTGGGCCTGGGCCAAGTGCGACGCGGCCAACCCCTTCCCCGGCACGCCCGACCCCACGCAGATCTGCCTGAAGAACGGCTTTGATGCCGGCAAGCTGTACCAGGTGGTCTTCCGGTCCGCCGACGCCTACGCGCTGGGGGTCGGCTTCGCGGCCTGGCGCGACGTCGGCATGTTCTTCAAGACCGCGCGTGCCGACGACGCGGGCACACCCAACCCGGTGGCCGGCGTGGTGACGCACAGCATCGCGCGCGGCGTTTCGCAGTCGGGCAACTTCCTGCGTGGCTGGCTGCACCTGGGCTTCAACCGCGACGAGGCGCAGCGCCAGGTGCATGACGGGCTGTGGCCCATCATTGCCGGCCGGCGCATCGCGCTGAACTTCCGCTGGGCCCAGCCCGACGGCGTGCTGGAGCTGTACCAGGCCGGCAGCGAAGGGCCGCAGTGGTGGCTGCCGCACCCGGACACGGCGCGCGGCGGCGCGGCCGTGGGCCTGCTGGACCGCTGCCGGGCCACGCGCACCTGCCCCAAGATCATCGAGCACTTCGGCGCGGCCGAGGTGTGGGCGCTGAAGCTCACGCCCGAGTGGGTGGGCACCGATGCACGAGGCGACCTGCCGCTGCCCGGCAACGTGCGTCGCTACTACATCGCCGGCAGCAACCACGGCGGCGGGGCAGGGGGCTTTGACACCAGCGTGGCCGGCGCGGCACTGCTCGCCACGGGGCCTGCCTGCCCGGGCAACAACTACGGCACCGGCGTGCTGCCGGCCAACCCGATGCCGCACACCGAAACCGTCAACGCGCTGCGCGTGCACTTTCGCAACTGGGTGGTGCGCGGCATCGAGCCGCCGCCCAGCCAGTGGCCCACGCTGAAGGCCGGCACGCTGGTCGCCGCGAACAAGGCGGCGCTGGGCTTTCCCACGCTGCCGCAGCTGCGCGCCAGCATCCCCGAGCCGGACTTCATCATGCCGGTGCTCGACTACGACTGGGGCCCGCAGTTCAATGCCGTCGATGGTTCCGGCGTGGCGGGCAACGCGCCGCCGCCCATCCGCCAGGTGCTGCCCATGTTCGCGCCCAGGGTGGACGGGGACGGCAACGAGCTGGGCGGCGTGCCCGTGGTGCTGCGCGATGCGCCGCTGGGCACTTACCTGGGCTGGAACGTCACCGCCGGCGGCGCGCGGCCGTTCCACCAGGGGCAGATCTGCAACTACGTGGGCGGCATGATCCCGTTCGCGCGCACGCAGGCCGAGCGCGTGGCCGCGGGCGACCCGCGTCCCTCGCTGGAAGAGCGCTACGGCACGCACGATGGCTATGTCGGCGCCGTGCGCAAGGCCGTCGACGCCGCCCTGGCCGCCAGATTCCTGCTGCCCGACGACGCGCAGCGGCTGGTGCGCGAGGCCGAGGCCAGCCGGGTGCTGCGCTGATGCCCGCCATCGCCCAACGCATTGCCGAACTCGGCCTGGTGCTGCCGCCACCGATGCAGTTGCCGCCGGGCGTTCGCCTGCCGTTCGAGGCCGTGCACATCGTCGGCCATCGCGCCATCATTTCCGGCCATGGCCCGCAGGCTCCCGACGGCAGCCTGGCACAGCCGCTGGGCAAGGTGGGCCGCGAGCTGACGGTGGAGCAGGGCTACGCCGCCGCGCGCCTCACCGGCCTGTCCATCCTGGCCAGCCTGCAGCGCGCGCTGGGCGACCTGGACCGCATCACGCAGTGGGTGCGCGTGTTCGGCATGGTGAACGGCGTGGCCGGCTTCCAGGGCCAGCCCGCCGTGATCAACGGTTTTTCAGACCTGGTGCTGGAAGTGTTTGGCCCCACGGCCGGCGCGCATGCGCGTTCGGCGGTGGGGCTGTATGAGCTGCCCTTCAATATCCCGGTGGAGATCGAAGGCGAGGTGGCGTTCGCCTGACTCAGAAGTTCGCCGATACCCCGAAGATCCCTCGCCCGGTGCCGCCCGATTGCGCGCCTTCCGTGTCATTCCACAGGATGGGCGCGGTACCGGAGCGGTCCAGCGCGAAGCCCTCGTTGCCGCTTGTCCAGGTGCCGGCCGAGGACGACCAGGAGTTCGAGGGGCCGCTCAGCCCCGCCTTCACCAGCGAGGAGCTGGCGTTCAGCAGGTAGGTGTCGCAGTCGCCGCCCGTGACCGGGCCGCCGCAGGCCGCTGCCAGGCCCTGCACGCCGGCCGTGCGCATCATGTACACCTTGCGCGCCACGGCCTGGTTGCCGGCATTGACAGTGAGCCTGCCGTTTACGCCCACCGGGAAGCGGGCGATGCGGCAGTTGGCCTGCGTCAGGCCGGCGTTGCCCGGGTCCCAGTCGCAATCGTCGGTGGTCTTGCTGTTGCCGGTGCTGCCGTATTCGGCGAACACCAGGGCCTGCGTCAGCTGGCTGCGGTCTTCCGAATACTCCAGGTGGCGCATCACCTTATGGCCGTTGGACAGCGTGCCGGGGATGCCCGAAGCATTCTTCGGCCACACATACACGTTCACCTGCGGCAGCACGTACTTGAAGCCGCCGCCGCACCAGGTGTAGGGCGCCGCGCTGCCGATGCGGCCGATGGCGACGCCGCAGGATTGCGACACCTGGTAGAACTTGGTCAGGTCGAACACGCGGGTCTGCTGGCGTTGCGTGCCGTTTTCCTCGTCGTCATCGTCTTCCAGGTACAGGTAGTTGCCGAAGCGGGCCAGCCCGCCCGAATGCGCGTTGATCTTCTTGAAGGTGCCCGAGCCCGTGGGCTCGACCAGCAGGATGCGCCGGTAGTCCAGGCTGTTGGTGTTGGCGATGGTGATCGACGAGCCCAGCGCGTCGCCCACGGCCGCGGTGCCGTAGGCGTACTTGTCATACCAGCCCACCATCACGATGCCGGCCGTGGTGCTCAGCTCGCCCGGCACGGCCAGGCCCTGCGGCACCCAGCGGTTGGTGGCCGAGATGGTGGTGGACGCCTCGGCGGCGTTCCAGGTCATGCCGCGCACCCAGTTGACCAGGTTGGCCACCGGCGCCGCCACCACCGCGATGCCGGTCTTTTCCGCCAGGTCGCCGACGATGGTGTTGAAGTGGATGGGCGTGCCCACCGGCGTCATGTAGCCGGCGAACGTGGTCCAGGTTTCGGCGCTGTTCATCACGTAGGCCGAGCAGGCCGAGCCGGCGCAGACCGTGTCCAGGTCCGACGAGCCGCTGGCGCCCGCGGGCGAAGGCCCGTCGCTGTAATGCACCTCGACCACCGGCCGGTTCGACACGGTGGCGTGCTCGGTGTCGTAGCAGGTGAAGCCGTCGGTGCTGTTCTGCGCCATCTGGAAGCTGAAGGTGCCGTTGCCGGTGACCGCCGGCATCAGGTTCAGCGCGATCTTGACGTAGCCGGCCGGGCCGATCGGCACTTCACCCAGGTTGTCCGTGTCCGAGGTGGAGGTTTCGGCGGGCGAGGTGTTGAACGTCACCGCCGCTTCGGTCCAGCTGTTGGACACGGCGCGTATGCCAGGGCCGTTGTCGGTGGGGTTGAAGCAGGTCAGCTTGAGCAGGGCGCTGTACACCGGCGAGCCAGCCGGCACGCCGCTGACCGTGAACTTGATGAAACTCTTGACCCGCACGCCGGTGCCGCCGTCCGAGCCGAATTCACCGTTGCCGTTGAAGTTGGTGGTGGGCGCGTTTTCCTTGACGATGGCGTCGTCGGTGATGGTCACGCTGGCCGGCGCCTTGAACGCCAGCGGTGTGTTCTGCCGTTTGGCGGCGGTGGCTTGCGCCAGGCTGGCGTCGTCGCCGCCGGAGCCGCCGCAGCCGGCGGCCAGGACCAGTGCGGCGGCTGCCGCCAGGCGGGCGATTGAAGGGGCGATGTTGTTTGCAATAGCCATGGCGGGTTCCCCTAGCGCGCGAGGCTGTTGACTTCGGTTTCCCAGCGCTTGAGCAGGCGCTGGCGCTCGTCGCTGGCGCCGAACTTCTTGAAGTCGTAGTCGATGAATTTGGCCGACTTCAGTTCCGGGTCGTCGATGGGCCGCTTGGCCTTGAGGTTGGCCGGCGTGTGCAGCAGGCCGCTGCGTGCGCCGCTTTCCTGCCCGTTGGCGCTGATGAGGTAGTCATAAAACAGCCTGGCGTTGGCCAGGTTGGGCGCGCCCTTGATGATGGACATGGCGTCCACGCCCAGGGCCGTGCCCTCGCACGGCGCGGCAATCTTGGCCGGGAAGCCGGCGCGCTGCTCCACCAGGATGTCTTCCATGTAGTTGATGCCCACGCCGGTCTCGCCCTTGGCCACGGCCTTGCCCGGTGCCACGCCCGAACGGGTGTAGGTGTTGATGTTGGCGTTGAGCTTCTTGAGGTAATCGAACGCCTTTTCCTCGCCCTGCATCTGCACCAGCGAGGCGATCATCTGGTAGGCGGTGCCCGAGGAATTGGGGTTGGGCATCTGGATCTCGCCCTTGTATTCGGGCTTGATAAGGTCGGCCCAGCATTTGGGTGCCGCGGCTTTTTTCTTCGCCAGGATCTCGGTGTTGTAGCCAAAGCCCAGCGCGATGCCGTAGGTGCCGATGGCGTGCTTGTTGGAGGCCTTGTAGACCGCCTGCGCCCAAGGCGCGAGTTCGTTCACGGCCGGGGTGTCGTAGGGAATGGTCAGGCCCTCGGCGGCGGCCACGAAGTGCGAATCGCTGATGCCGCCCCACCACAGGTCGCCGCGCGGGTGGGCCGACTCGGCGCGCAGCTGCGCGAGGATCTCGCCGGCGCTTCGGCGCAGCACATCGACGTTGATGCCGGTGGAGCGCTTGAAGTCGTTGGCCACGTTCTGGCACCACTCGCCCGGCGCCGGGCAATACAGCACCACCTTGCCGTCGGCGCGTGCCGGGCCGGCGCCCGCCAGCAGCAGGCCCACTGCCAGCGAGGCTGCCGTGATCTTGAATGCTTGAAATTTCATGCTTGTCTCCGTTGTTGTCTTGAAGGTTCAGTTCGCAAGGCTGGCCGCGGCGACTGGTGAGGCACGGGCTTGCCGGCCCCAGAAGCCCGAAGGCGTGAACAGGGCGGCGATGGCGCGGTCCAGCCAGCCCAGGTCGTCCAGCAGGTCCAGCAGCGTGTAGCGGCGGCGGATCAGGCGCGCGCGCCGGTAGTCGGTGGCCAGCGTTGCCAATTCCAGCCCCAGGTCGGCGGGGTGCGCGGCCGCGCCGGCCGCCCGCAGGCCGGCCTGCATGTCAGCAGCGCCCATGAGGCGCGACGCTAACTGGTGGCGCAGTTCCGGCCACACCTTGGCGAAGCGCTGGACGCGCACGGCGCGCAAAGCGCCGCGGTGCTTTTCAGTCATTTCCTTCAGGGCCGCCACGGCGACTTCACCGCTGCCCAGCGCGGCCCGCACTTCGGCGGCGATGGCCACCGCCCCGGGCTCAGGCATGGCGGCCAGGCCGGCAAAAGCGGCATCGGGCTGGTCCAGCAGCCATTCGTACAGCGCCAGCATGGCCACGCAGCCCACGCCCACGCAGGCGCCGTGCGCGGCCGGCTCGCCGCCCGCCTGCAGGCCTTCCATCTCCCACAGGTGCGAGAACTGGTGGTCGCTGCCGCTGGCCGGGCGCGAGTTGCCGTGGGCCTGCATCGCAAAGCCGCTCACAAGCAGGCCCGACAGCAATCCGGCCAGCGCTGCCGGGTCGCGCTCGGCCAGTCGCTGCGGCGCGGCCAGCCAGCCGGCCAGGTTGTCCTGCACCAGGTTGAAGGGCTCGGGGTTGATGGCCTCCACGCACAGCGCGTCTGCCAGCATCCAGTCGGCACCAGCCACGGCCTTGCCCGCCAGGTCGCCATAGCCCCAGCCCGCCATGCGCGGCGGGGCCGAGGCCAGCACCTGCGGGTCGGCCAGCACCGCCAGCGGCGGCGCGCAGGCCAGCGTGCGCTTGAAGCCGTCTTCCAGCAGGGCGGCGCCGGAGGCCGCGTAGCCGTCCATCGACGCGGCGGTGGCCAGGCACAGGTAGGGCGTGCCCGCCTGGGCGGCCGCGTACTTGACCAGGTCGTTGATGACGCCCGAGCCCACTGCGACCGGCGTGGCACCGTGCTCGCGCAATTGCTGCGCGATGCGCTGCGCGGTTTCGGCGCGGGGCTTCAGGCGCGGCTGTGCCGGCAGCACCAACGGCGCGGCAGTGACGGCGCCCTGCGCCTGCAGCGCGGCCTGCGCCGCCGCGCCGGCCGCGGCCCAGGTGGTTTCGTCGGCCACCAGCATCCAGCGCGCGCCCGGCACGCAGCGCTCGGCCACCCGCGGCAGCGCCTGAATCGCGCCGGCGGCCACCAGCACCTCACGCGTGTCGGCCGCATCGCGCACGGCCTTGTCCAGGGTGGAAGTCAAAGGCGTCTCTTTCCTTGTTTTGAACAATTGTATTTTAAACAAATCTTTTGTCTATAGTACGATTGATCCAACGGGAGTTCCCAATGGAAAACGAAGACCAGGCCATGGTCCGGGCCGCCTGGCTGTACTACATGGAAGGGCTGACGCAGGACCGCATCGCGGACCAGCTGGGCCTGACGCGGCTGCGCGTGAACCGCCTGCTGGGCGAGGCGCGCAGCAGCGGGCTGGTCAGCATCACCATCAATTCGCGGCTGGCCAGCTGCCTGGCGCTGGAGCAGAAGCTGCGCGAGGTCTGCGGCCTGCGGGAAGCCGTGGTCGTGCCCACGCCGCAGGATCTGCAGGCCATTCCCGCCCTGCTGGGCCGTGCCGCCGGCGAATTCCTGTCGGCCCACCTGGAGGGGAGCAAGGTGCGGGGCATCGGCGTGGGCTGGGGCGCGACGCTGCGCGAGGCCATCCGCTTCGTCAAGCCCGGGCGCTGGCCCGGCGTGCGGGTGAATTCGATGATGGGCGGCCTCACGCGCGGGCTGGAGATCAACACCTTCGAGACGGCCAGCGCCCTGGCGGCGCGGCTGGGCGCGGAATGCAGCTACCTGGCCGCGCCGCTGTACACCGGCACCGACAAGTCACGCAACACGCTGGTCTCGCAGGACGTGTTCAAGGAAGCCTTCGACGAGATCGCGCAGAACGACGTGGCGCTGCTGAGCGTGGGCGACCTGAGCCAGGGCTCGCTGCTGATCCGCTACGGCCTGCCCCGGGACGTGACGGCCGCCAGCCTGAAGCGCGCCGGCGCGGTGGGCGACATCGCGGGGCAGTTCCTGGATGCGGCGGGCAAGCTGGTCGACCACCCGCTGAACAAGCGTGTGATGTCGCCGGCGCTGAAAGTGCTGGCGGCCATCCCCACCGTCATCGTTGCTTCGGGTGGGCCGAACAAGGCGCCCGTCATCGCCGCCGTGCTCAAGGCCCGGCTGGCCGCCGTGCTGGTCTGCGACGAGCAGGCGGCGGTGGAAGCCTTGCGGCTGTTCCAGGCCAAATAGAAAGGCAGCAGGCCGGCTAGGTCGCCAGCCGCCGCCCCAGCTGCGCTTCCACCTTGTCGATCTTGCTGCGCATGCGCGACTGCGGGCCGGCGCGGTAGTCCACCTTCAGGTTCATGCCAATGCGCGCGCAGTCGGGCTGCAGCGTCTTGAAGCAGGCGGTGACCACCGCCATCACCGCGTCCCATTCCCCTTCCAGGATCGTGCCCATGGGCGTGAGCTGGTAGGTGATGCCGCTCTTGTCGATGACATCGAGGATGCGCGCCACGTGCGCGCCCAGGCTTTCGCCCTGGCCGTGGGGCGCCATCGCGAATTCAAGCAGGACCATGTTGTGTTCCTCCGGTGGGATGCAGGACTGTACCTGCCAGCGATCAACGGTCCGTGCCGGCCTTACTTATTCAGTGCAATCCCATATTTGGCCTTGTACAGCGCTGGATAGACGGACTTGGCCTCCGCCATCGCGGCTGCGTACAGGTTCTTCAGGGTTTCATTGGTATAGCAATCCGCCTGCTTGACGCGCGAGTCGTGGTGGGCCTTGCCATGGCCCAGTTTGAAATGCCCTTTCGAGGCATTGTGGGCGGCTGCGCTCGCGCCGGATGCGCCGGGGTGGCGGTGGAAGGCGAACACCTGGTCGCTCACCCCGGTCTGGCACGCAAAGACATCCAGCGCCACGGTTCCGTCATCAAAAAGCTCCGCGTCCTCTCCAAAGGAACACGTGACGTCGTCATGCTCGACCAGGGCGGTAGCGAAGGTGCGCAGCCACGCGGCGAACTTGTTGTTCTCGGTGGGAAGTGCCGGGAATTTCCGTACAGGTGCGGCATTCACGTTCGCGGCGTTTGCTGCGCCATTGTTTGCGGCGGCTGCGGCCGCTGCCGCCGCCGGCTGCACGTTCAGGGCGACCGGTTGCGCGGCATTGTTCTGAACTGCGGCCAGGGCCGCTACCGCGTTGGCCGCGGCGGCGGCGTTGCCTGACGCAACGGCGGCCGCACTGCCGGCCGCCGCGCTCACCGAACCATTCGTTTTCTGGTTGACGCTGTGGATTGACTTCATCGGCGCAGCATTCGACTTGGTGTTGGCGCCGTTCGCCGAATGCGCGGAATTCATGACCTTGGCTGGCATGCCAAAAGTCTAGGAGGAGGGAAGCTCCTTTCCATCCGGAAAATTGCCGCGCAAGCCTGTGACGAAATTACGTCGGCCCCAACGGCAAAGCCTCGCATGCTTGTTCCATGCGCCTTGTGGCACGAAAAAGGCCCGCAAGCCGCGCCACGCCTGCGTGAGGGCATTGCGTGCCGGGCCTGCCCGCGGCCTTTTACATGGATAAATATTTCAAGTATTATTGAAATATGGATGAAACCACCGTCGTCAAATCACTCGCCGCCCTGGCGCAGCCGGTGCGGCTGCAGGTCTTTCGCGCTCTGGTCGTCGCCGGCCCGCGCGGCATGACGCCCAGCATCATGTCCGAGGGGCTGGGCATTTCGTCCAGCGCGCTGTCGTTCCACCTGAAGGCACTGGCGCACGCCGGCCTGATCGCCCCTGAGCGGGCCAGCCGCAACCTGGTCTACCGCGCGGTGTTCGAGCAAATGGACGGGCTGCTGGGGTACCTCACGCAGAACTGCAGCGAGGGCGCGGTCGCGCCCGCGTCAAACGCCCTGTGATCGGGGCCAGCTGATCTGCCTTGCGACAAGGAGGCTCGGATGAAACGGCGCCACTTCTCTTCACTTCTCGGCAGCACCGCGCTGGCATCGCTCGCTGCGCTGCCGGCGTTGGCGGACACGCCGGTGGCCTGCGGCGTTCCCGCTGCGCGGAACGATGGCTGGCCGGCCGCCTCCGCCAGCGAGGACAGGCTTGTTGACCGCGGTGCGATGTGCGCGATGGCCGACCGGCTTGCAGCCGCGGGCGATGCCAACATACATGCTGTCCTGGTCGCCCGGGGCGGCAAGCTGGTGTTTGAGCGCTACTTCACAGGCCCCGACGAAGTCCCCGGCCTCTTTTCCGGCCGCCGGGTAAAAAACGTTGGCTTCGATGCCGGCACGCTGCACGACATGAAATCGGTTTCGAAGAGCGTCGCATCCCTCGCGATCGGCGTCGCACTCGATCGGGGCCTGATACGCGGCGTTGACCAACCGATCTTCAGCTTCTTTCCCGAGCTGGCCGACCTGCGTACCCCCGAGAAGGATCGCATTCTGTTGCGGCACGTGCTCACCATGACGCTGGGCCTGGAGTGGGTGGAGGCAACGCCGGCCACCGGAGACGACAACAACGACGAGGCGCGCATGAACAGGGCGGCCGATCCGTGCCGCTTCGTCCTGGGCAGCCTTGGGGTGGCGGCGCCGGCAGGCCAGGAGTTCTTCTACAACACCGGCGCGCTGGCGCTCGTGGCGGCCGTCGTCCGCAAGGCGACCGGGCGCCCCCTGGACGAATTTGCGCAGGAAACGTTGTTCGAGCCCCTGGGCATTGCCGGCGTGGAGTGGGCCCGGCGCAAAGGCAACACCGATGCCGGGGGGCGGCTTGCGCCTGCGGCCGCGCGACATGGCCAAGATCGGCCAGCTCGTCCTCGCGGGCGGCCTCTGGAACGGCCGCCAGATCGTCTCCAAAGAGTGGATCGAAGCCTCGACGGCACCAGCCGTCAAGGCAAACTCAGGTGGGCTTGATGGATCGTACGGATACCTCTGGTGGCTCGGCAACGCCCGCATGAATGGGCGCGAGGTGCGCTGGGTGGGCGCGCTGGGCCGGGGCGGCCAGTCCATTCGCATCGTTCCGGAGCTCGACCTCGTTGTGGTGGTCACCGCAGGCTACTACCAGGACTACAGCCCGCGCGCGGGCCAGGTGCAGTACGGCGTCTTCCGCGACGTGTTGCGGGCGATTCCAGCATAGACACTTTGAGGCGACCCATGCGAAAACTCAAATTCCTTCTTGCAACCGCACTGTTCACCGTGCTGTCCGCCGCGCAGGCCCAGACCACGCAGAAGGTGGTGGACATTCCGTCGCGGCCCGGCGTCACGCAACGCGTGATGGTGCTTTCGCCGCCCGAGCCGAAGGCGGCGGTCATTCTGTTCGCCGGCGGTCATGGCGGCCTGCAGATCTTTCCGAACGGCTCGATGAAGTGGGGGGAGGGCAACTTTCTCGTCAGGTCACGCCAGCTTTTTGCCGACGCGGGCCTGGTAGTGGCGGTGATTGATGCGCCATCCGACCGCCAGTCGCCGCCCTTCCTCGGCGGCTTCCGCCAGACGCCCGAACACACTGCGGACGTCAAAGCCGTCATCGGCTGGTTGCGGCAGAACGCGAAGGTTCGGGTGTGGCTCGTCGGCACCAGCCGCGGCACCCAGTCGGCGGCTTACGTTGCCACCGAACTCCCGGCGCCCGAGGGGCCGGACGGCCTGGTGCTCACGTCAACCGTGCTCACGGACACCCGAGGCAACCGCCCGGTGCCGGCCATGCCGCTGGGCAGGATCCGCGTGCCCGTGCTGGTGGTGCACCACGAACAGGACGGTTGCGCGCTTTGCGCGTTTTCAGAAATACCGGGCCTGATGGGCAAGCTGGCGAATGCACCGAAGACCCAGCTGCTGTCGTTCAAGGGCGGCGCGAACACGGGCGACCCTTGCGAGGCTTTCGCGTACCACGGCTTCAACGGCCTGGAGCGTGAGGTCGTGCAGCAGATTGCGGCGTGGATTCTGGCCAACAAGCCCTGAGCAAAAACAAGGAGGAAACTCGAATGATCGACCACACAGGCCTCGCCGTCAGCGACATGAAAACGAGCAAGGCGTTCTATGAAAAGGCGCTGGCCCCCATTGGCTACGCGCTCATGATGGAGATTCCCGCTTCCGTCACCGGGTACGCCGATGTGGCCGGGTTCGGCGAGCCGCCCAAGCCGGACTTCTGGATCAGCAACGGCACGGCCAACAAGCCGCCGATTCACGTTGCCTTTCGGGTCGATACGCGCGCGATGGTGGATGCGTTTTACCAAGCCGCCATCGCCGCGGGCGGAACCGACAACGGGCCGCCCGGGCTGCGCCCTCACTACCACCCCAATTACTACGGCGCCTTCGTGCGAGACCCGGATGGCCACAACATCGAAGCCGTCTGCCACGCGCCTGGGTGAGGTGCTCAAGGCATGATCAGGTTTCGATCCACTACCGGAGAGTGCCATCTTCATCAACAACGCCGGCATCGTTCTCCTGGCCCCTTACCTGCCACATTTGTGGGACAGACTTGATCTGGTCAAGCGGGACAGGTTTGTGAATGAAGCAGCCGCCGCGCGCGCAGCGCACGTGCTGGACGTTCTCGTGTTTGGGGAGGTGCAACCCGTTGAGCCTGTGTCGACACTCAACCGGCTGCTGTGCGGAATGCAGCTTGATTCTGTTGTCAGTGGGCCAAGCCAGGTCTGCGCGGCAGAAAAGGAAACGCTCGATGGCCTGCTCCATGCCGTGAGCGCGCACTGGGCCGCGTTGGGAGAAACGTCAGCGGATGGCCTGCGCCAAACCTTCCTTCAGCGCGAGGGGGAACTGGTACACGGCGGCGGTGGCTGGACTCTCAGGGTTCCGCAGAAAACCTTCGACATGCTGCTGGACCGGCTGCCCTGGTCGATTGCGATTTGCATGTTTCCATGGATGGCGGAACCGTTGCATGTGAATTGGCGGGCAGGCGAATCAAAGCCATGACCGCAAGCCCCGTTGTGTCCGCTGACAAGACCGCCGCCGGCCGGCGCCGCATCCGCGGTTGGCTGTGGTTCAC
Source organism: Burkholderiales bacterium (assembly GCA_016191525.1). GTDB lineage: Bacteria > Pseudomonadota > Gammaproteobacteria > Burkholderiales > Burkholderiaceae_C > Ramlibacter. The sequence goes on from JACPOK010000019.1 coordinate 521,733, forward strand.
CGTACCTAGTACCTACGGCGTTCTCGCCGCCGCGTACGCGCTCCTTCCATCGCTTCCAGGTCTGGCAGAGCCCGCCGAGCGTCTCGTTCTTGCAGTACGGTGGCTGCTGGTCGCCTTCATTCCGTACGCCGCGGTGTGCCTCACGATCCTGTACCAGCGCTACGCCGAGGGTTCGCACAATCCCCTCCTTGGGGCCGAGAGCGAGCGGCTCGCAGTTCAATGCCGGGTTATGCAGAACACGCTGGAGCAGCTCGTCTGGTTCGCGCTCTGCATCCTTGCGCTGGCCACGCTGGTCTCGGCAACTGAGGCTCGGCTGATCCCGATCCTGTGCGTCTTCTTCGCGCTGGCCCGCTTCGTTTACTGGTGGGGCTACCTGCGCGATGGAACGCTTGGCCGGTTCCCTGGCGTGCAGCTCACTTTTTTGCTGAACGTTCCGCTGCTTGCGCTGGTACTGGTACGGTTCGCAAGGAGCCTTCTCTCTTGAGGGGGTGAGGCCCAACCCCTTGCTAAGGCAGCTCCGCATCCCGCATCCGCGCGATGATCGTCCCCGCGCGGCTGGACAAATAGCCCGAGTTCGGCAGCTTCTCAAAATACTTCGGCCGCGGCAGCATCACGGCCAGCCGCGCGGCTTCATAGGCACCCAGCTGCGCGGCGCTCTTGCGGTAGTAGTGCTGCGCGGCGGCTTCGGCGCCGAACACGCCTTCGCCCCATTCCACGCTGTTCAAATAAATCTCCAGGATGCGTTCCTTGCTCAGCATGCGCTCCAGCGCGAAGGTGAGCATGATCTCCTGCGCCTTGCGCAGCAGCGTGCGCTCGCCTGACAGCAGCAGGTTCTTGGCCAGCTGCTGGGTGATGGTGGAGCCGCCCACGATTTTTGGCGGGCGGGCGCTGGGCCGCGCGGGTGACGACTGGGCGCGTTTCGCGGCCTGCTCTTCGGCCTTGGCGTTCTTCTGCCAGGCTTTCTCCAGCGATTCCCAATCCACGCCGTCGTGGTTGGTGAAGCTGCCGTCTTCCGATGCGATCACCGCGCGCTTCAGGTTGTCCGAGATCGCCTCATAAGGCACCCAGCGCTGGCGCCAGCGCAGCTGGCCCTTGTCTTTCGTGATGCGCCAGGCTTCGGAGCGCTGGAAGGTGGTAGACTGCGGGTCGAACGTGGCCATCAGCGCGATGCGCACGATGAAAAAAACCTGCAGCGCGAGGGCCGCCACCAGCACCAGCAGCAGCCAGCGCAGCGCGGCTTTCATGCCGTGCCCGCGGCCAGCGCTGCGCGCAGTTCGGCCAGCACCTGGGCCGAGGGCGGGCGCACGCCGCGCCAGAATTCAAACGCTTCGGCCGCCTGCTCCACCAGCATGCCCAGGCCGTCGCGCGGCACGGCGCCGTGCGCGCTGGCCCAATCGGCAAAGCCCTGAGCGGCCGGGCCGTACATCATGTCGCAGGCCAGCGCGCCGGCCTTCAGCACCTGGGGCGATACCGGCACGCCGGCGCCGCTCAGGCTGGTGGAGGTGCCGTTCACCACGATGTCGAAGGCCTGCACGATGCTGTCCTGCGGCGGCGCCTGCAGCAGCACGCCGTGTTGCGCCGCCAGCCCTGCATGCCGCGCCAGCAGCGCCTGCGCCCTGGCCTGCGTGCGGTTGGCCACCACGATGAGGCGCGGGCGCGCCTCGATCAGCGGGCCCAGCACGCCGGCCGCGGCGCCGCCGGCGCCCAGCAGCAGCACGTCGCGCCCGGCGATGGCCGTGCCCGCGTTGTGCTGGATGTCGTTGACCAGGCCCACGCCGTCGGTGTTGTCGGCGCGCACTTCGGCGCCCTCGAAGCGCAGCGTGTTGCAGGCCTGCGCCAGCTTCGCGCGCGGTGTCATCGAGGTGGCCAGCGCGGGCGATTCGAACTTGAAGGGCACGGTGATGTTGCAGCCGCGCCCGCCCTCTTCGCGAAAGGCGGTGATGGCGCGCAAGAAGTGGTCCACCGGCACCAGCCGCTTGCCGTAGTGCAGCACCTGGCCGGTGAGCTCGGCAAAGCGCATGTGGATCCACGGCGACTTGCTGTGCTCCACCGGGTTGCCCATGACGCAGTAGCTGTCGATGACGGTCATCGCGCCAGGGCCTTGGTTTCCAGCGTTTCGTCGCGCGTGAACTTGAAGCGCGAGACCACCACGATCTGGTCGGCCTTGCGCCGCATGGCCTCGCTGAAGCGGCCGAACGGGCCGGCCGCGCGGGCGATGCTCTGGGCCCGCCGGTCCAGCGTGAGGTTGCCCGAGGTTTCCACCACCTCGGTCTCCAGCACCCGGCCGTCGTGGTTGACGGTGACGATCATGGTCAGCTCGCCATACAGCTTGCGGCCGGCCAGCTCCGGGAAATTCTGCGTGCCCTTGTCCTCGATCTTGTGGCGCAGCGTGTCGTAGTACACGGCGTACACCTCCTCGCGGGTCGAGGGGCTGATGTAGCGCTTCTTGGGCCGGGCGTTTTCCTCGTTGATGCGCTTTTCAATCTCGGCCAGCAGCTTGATCAGCTGGCGGCGCTTTTCCTCGCGGGCCTGCGCCTCGGGCGTGGTGCTGGGCTGTGTGGGGTCGGGCGGCGGCAGGGCGGCCAGCATGCGCTTGAGCTGCGTCAGCAGCGTCACCTGCTGCTCCTGCATGGCTTCGATCTTGCGCTGCGCGTCTTCCACCGAATCGCCGATCTCGGTCAGCGCCGACGGCGGCAGCGGCGAGGTGGCGCGGCCCTTGGCGGCTTCGCCGCCGCCGGCGAGCGAGGCCTGCGCGATGGCCTGGGCCTTCTCCACCTTCTCGTTGGTGCGGGTGTTGACCAGGATCACTTCCAGCGGCGTGTCCTGGAACACGCGGTTGAAGCCCTCGGGGTCGACGAAGCGGACCGTCAGCAGCACCGCATGCACGGCAAACGACGCGCCAAGCGCAATCTGCAGGGTGCTGAAGGAACGCAGGTTCACGGAGAGGAATTATCCCCCGGAGCGGCGGTGGTTTCCGCTTCGTTGACGTCCACGGCAATGGCGATGGGGCCGGCCACCGGTTCGTCCTCGGCGTCCTCTTCGGGGCCCTCCGGCGCGGCCGGCGCATCCAGCCGCTCGATCACGGTGCCGGTGACGTCCAGCGTGATCTCGTCGATCGCGCCCAGCTTCACCCGCACCCGGGCGCCGCGCGGCAGGTCGTTGCCGCCCAGCACCGGCAGCACCAGCGGCAGATCGTCGGCGCGCACCAGGCCTTCGCGGAAGGCGGTGGCCGTGAGCTCGGTGATGCCCTGCTGCTGCAGGTATTTCAGCGTCCAGAAACGCTCCATGCCCGCCTGGTAGCCGTTGTAGGCGGAGTAGGCCGCGTCAAAGCCCGAGATGATGGAGAACAGCTCCGCATCCTTGGGCTTGAAGGGCGCGGCCAGCGCGGCGGTCTTGCCGTGCTTTGCGGCGGCGATGATCTGCCACTGGTTCACGAGATCCGTGTAGCGGCGCAGCGGCGAAGTGCTCCACGCATAGCTGGGCACGCCAATGCCCGCGTGCGGCAGCGCCTTGGTGCCCATGCGCACCTTCACGCCGGGCGCCAGGCTGGCCTGGCTGCGGTAGATGCCGGGCACGCCCAGCTCGGCCAGCCAGCCGCCCCAGGTGCTGTTGGCCAGGATCATGGCCTCGGCCACGATCAGGTCCAGCGGCGAGCCGCGCTTGCGCGTGCTGATCTCCACCTGCTCGCTGCCCACCGGCTCGGCGCCGTCGTTGCCCACCACGCGGAAGTTGTAGTCGGGCCGGTTGAACAGCTCGGGCTTGCCGCGCGCCACTTCACGTTTGGCCTTCAGGCTTTTGGCCAGGCGATACAAAAATGATAGCGGCTCACGCACAGCCAGAGCGGCTTGCGGGGCTTTTTCCCCCTGGAAAGCGGGGTTCTCTAGCCATTCTTCGGTCACCACCGCATCCAGCTGGTCGTGCCGCAGGTTGGCCGCGATGGGCACGCGCTCCAGCTTTGTTTGCGAGCTTTTGATCTCCAGCGTGGCTTCATCCAGCGTCACATACAGCGAGATGGCGGGGCAGTCGCGCCCTTCCATCAGCGTGTAGGCCTGCACCACGTCGTCGGGCAGCATGGTGACCTTGTAGCCGGGCATGTAGACGGTGGAAAGGCGGTGCCGCGCCACGTTGTCCACCGGGCTGCCCGGCACCAGCGCCAGGCCCGGCGCCGCGATGTGCACACCCACGGTGACCGTGCCGCTGCCCAGGCCCTGCACCGACAGCGCGTCGTCGATTTCGGTGGTGGCGGAGTCGTCGATGGAAAACGCCTGCACGGTGGCCAGCGGCAGTTCGTCCTTGATGGCCGGCGCGGCCAGCGGCGGGAAGGCCGTGCCCTTGGGGAAGTTGTCGAATAAAAAGCGCTTCCAGTGGAACTGGTAGGCCGAGTCGATCGCGCCGGCCTTTTGCAGCAGCGGCAGCGGCGCCAGGTGGCTGGCGCGCGAGGCTTCCACCACCGCCTTGTATTCGGGCGCGTTCTTGTCGGGCTTGAACAGGATCTTGTACAGCTGGTCGCGAATCGGCTGCGGGCAGGTGCCCGCCACCAGCTCGGCCGACCACTGCGCGATCTGCGCCACCACCTGCTTTTTCTTTTCGATGGCGGCCAGCGCCTGCTGCACGATCTCGGCCGGCGCCTTTTTGAAGCGGCCCCGGCCCGAGCGGCGGAAATAATGCGGCGCCTCGAACAGGCGGAACAGCGCGCCCGCCTGCTGCTCCAGCGTGGCCTTGTCGTTGAAATAGTCGCGTGCCAAGTCGGCAAAGCCGAACTCTTCCTCGCCCGCGAATTCCCAGGCCAGTTCCAGCTCGATGCCCTGGGCGATCTCCTGGGCCTGCCGCACCAGCTCGGCCGGCTGGGGCTTCTCGAATTTCAGCAGGATGTTGGCGGCCTTGACCTTGACACGCTTGCCGCTGTCCAGCTCGACCTGGCTGGAAGCTTCCGCCTCCGACAGCACCCGTCCGGCCTGGAATTTGCCGGCTTCTTCAAACAATACAAACATGGGCGCGATTGTCCCATGGTGCCGTCAGCGCAGAAACGCCAGTACTTCGTCGATGTGCTCGTCGAAATCGCTGAGCGCATGGTCGCCTGCTTCCAGCAGCTTGATGCGGGCGCCGGGGTAGCGGCCGGTCATCTCGCGCCAGTCCAGCACTTCGTCGCCCTTGGCGATCACGGCGAAGTAGTTGGCGGGGCGGGCCACCGGCCCATGCGCCAGCGCCTTCAGCTCGTCGATGAAGCCGGGGTCGAAGAAAAAACGCTCGTTCGGGTCGTGCCAGGAGGTTTGCTCGCCGATGTATTTGGCCAGGTCGCGCGCCGGGTGGATGGCGGGGTTGAGCAGCACGGCCTTGCAGCCGGTGGTTTCGGCCACGTGGGTGGCATAAAAGCCGCCCAGCGACGAGCCGACCACCGCCATGGAATCGCGTGGCCAGCCGGCGATGCAGTCCATCACCATCCGCATCGCCTCGCACGGCGACGGCGGCAGCTGCGGGCACCACCAGGTGACGCCGGGGTGGTCATGCGCCACGCGCGCCGCCACCTGCCTTGCCTTGGCCGACTGGGGCGAGGAGCGGAAGCCGTGCAGGTAGAGCAGGTGGGTGGTGGCCATGGCGCGAGGATAATCGCCCCTATGTCCGCCGTATTCGACAAGCCCTCGCTCTGGCAGCGGGCGGCCCCCACGCTCCAGGGCTTTGATGGTCCGCTGGCGTTCGCCGTGTTCCTTTTGGCCTGCGCCGGCCTGCTCACCATGTATTCCTCCGGCTACGACCATGGCAGCCGCTTCATCGACCACGGCCGCAACATGCTGCTGGCCGGCTTCATCATGTTCATCGTGGCCCAGGTGCCGCCGCAGCGGCTGATGAGCTTTGCGGTGCCGCTGTACATCGTGGGCGTCTCGCTGCTGATCGCGGTGGCGGTATTCGGCGTCACCAAGAAGGGCGCGCGGCGCTGGCTGAACGTGGGCATCACCATCCAGCCCAGCGAAATCCTGAAGATCGCCATGCCGCTGATGCTGGCCTGGTGGTTCCAGAAGCGGGAAGGCCAGTTGCGGCCGCTGGACTTCCTGGTGGGCGGCGTGCTGCTGGCCATTCCGGTGGGGCTGATCGTCAAGCAGCCCGACCTGGGCACCGCCATCCTGGTGCTGGTGGCGGGGCTGGGCGTGCTGTTCTTCGCCGGCCTGTCGTGGAAGCTGATATTGCCGCCGGTGGCGCTGGGCCTCACCATCGCGGTGCTGGTGGTGGTGTTCGAGCCGCGCCTGTGCGCCGACGGCGTGCGCTGGCCCATCCTGCACGACTACCAGCAGCAGCGCATCTGCACCCTGCTGGACCCCAGCCGCGACCCGCTGGGCAAGGGCTTCCACATCATCCAGGGAATGATCGCCATCGGCTCTGGGGGGGTGATGGGCAAGGGCTTCATGCAGGGCACGCAGACGCACCTGGAATTCATTCCCGAGCGCACCACCGACTTCATCTTCGCGGCCTATTCGGAAGAATTCGGCCTGCTGGGCAACCTGTTCCTGATCGTGGCCTTCCTGTTCCTCATCCTGCGCGGGCTGGCCATCGCGCTGGAGGCGTCCACGCTGTTCTCGCGCCTTCTGGCCGGCTCGGTCACGCTGATCTTCTTCACCTATGCCTTCGTCAACATGGGCATGGTCAGCGGCATCCTGCCGGTGGTGGGCGTGCCGCTGCCCTTCATCAGCTACGGCGGCACCGCGATGGTCACGCTGGGCATGGGGCTGGGCATCCTGATGTCGATTTCCAAGGCGCGGCGGCTGGTGCAATCGTGATGGACAGGAAGCCCGTTGCCATCATCGGCGTTGGCAACATGGGCGGCGGCATGGCCGGGCGGCTGCTGGAGCTGGGTTGGCCGCTGCAGGTGTGCGATATCGACGCCGCCAAAATGCGATTCTTCGAGGAAAAATGGGCTGCAGCCCGCGCCACGCCTGCTGAGGCAGCTATGAATTCAGGAGCAGTCATCGTTTGCGTGGTGGACGCCGGGCAGACCGAGGACGTGCTGTTCGGCGCCGGCGGCGCAGCCGAGGCGATGCAGCCGGGGCAGGCGGTGCTGCTGTGCCCCACCATGGCGCCACAGGACGTGGAGCGCTTCGCGCAGCGGCTGGCCGAACGCGGCATCGCCACCATCGACGCGCCCATGTCCGGCGGGCCGGCGCGCGCGCGTGACGGCAGCATGAGCCTGATGGTGGCCTGCGAGGATGCCGTGTTCGCGTCGCATGCGGCTTTGCTCAACGCGCTGAGCAGCCGGGTGTTCCGCATCAGCGAAAAGCCCGGCGACGGCGCGCGGACCAAGCTGGTGAACAACCTGCTGGCCGGCATCAACCTGGCGGGCGCGGCCGAAGTCATGGCGCTGGCCCAGCGCATGGGGCTGGACCTGGGCCGCACGCTGGATGTGATCGAGCAGTCGAGCGGCCAGAGCTGGATAGGCTCGGACCGCATGCGCCGGGCCATCGCCGGCGACTACGAGCCGCGCGCCCACGTGACCCTGCTGCAGAAAGATACCCGCCTGGCCGTGGAGGCCGCGCAGGCGGCAGGCTTCACCGGCCCGCTGGGCCCGGCGGCACGCGACGTGTTCGCCCGCGCCGCGCAGGCCGGCTACGCGGGGCTGGACGACGCGGCCCTGTTCAAGCTGCTGGCCGGCTGAGGACGCAACGCTGCGATGGCGCACCCGCTCGTTCCTGACGCCAAGGCCGCGGAGCTGCTGCGCTACCGCACCATGGTCGAACACGCGGCCGAAGGCGTGTGCGTGGGGCAGGGCGGTTCCATCCGCTTCGCCAATGCCACGTGCCTGGCGCTGCTGGGTGTGGACGCGAAACGCATCGGCGAGCGCCCGATGATCGAATACGTGCACCCGCAGGACCGCGCCTTCGTCACCTCGCAGCGCGACAAGCGCAGCCGCGGCGAAGTGGTGCCGCCGTTCGAGGCGCGCTTCCAGCGCGACGACGGCCAGGTGTCGTGGGTGGAAATCAATGGCGTGGTGATCGACTGGGACGGCGCACCGGCCAACCTGTTTTTCCTGAAAGACACGACCGAGCGGCATGCGCTGGACGAGCAGCTGAAAAGCGCGCTGGCCCAGCGCGAGGCGATCCTGGAAACCACGGCGGTGGGCGTCACCTTCCTGCTGCAGCGCAGGCACCAGTGGCTGAACCGCACCTTCGCCACCATGCTGGGCTGGGACGACCCGGCGCAGCTGCTGGGCCAGGAGACCCGCATCCATTTCCCCAGCGAGGCGGAGTTCGAGCAGCTGGGCGCCGAGGCCTACCGGCAGATCGACCTCACGGGCCACCACTCCTCGGTGGTGCAGCTGCAGCGCAAGGACGGGCGGCTGATCTGGGTGCAGGTGGAGGGCACGGCCATGCCCGGCGGCGCCTCGCGCGGCACGGTGTGGACCTATGTGGACGTGACGCAGCGCCGCGCCGCCGAAGAGGAAATGCAGAACGCGCTGCAGCGCGAGCGCGAGCTGGGCGAGCTGAAGACGCGGCTGCTGTCGATGGCCTCGCACGAATTCCGCACGCCGCTGGCGGCCATCCTGTCGTCGGCGGAGCTGATCGGCCACTACGGCGACAAGATCGGCCCGGAGGAGCAGAAAAGCATCATGGCCGACCTGGTGTCGGCGGCGCGCCGCATGCAGCTGATGCTGGAAGACATGCTGACGCTGGGCGCGGCCGAGGCTGGGCGGCTGAATTTCGCACCCCAGCCCACCGACCTGCCGGCCCTGTGCCGCGAGGTGGTGGCCGAGGTGCGCTCGGCGCAGGCCAGCGGGCATGTGCTGAAGCTGGAAATCGCGCCTGATTGCGAGGCCCTTGGCGCCGCCCGCCTGGTGGACGGGCGGCTGGTGCACCACATCGTGGGCAACCTGGTCACCAACGCCTGCAAGTATTCGCCGGCCGGCAGCGAGGTGACGCTGCGGCTGGCCTGCGGCCCCGCCGAGGTGGTGCTGGAAGTGAGCGACAGCGGCATCGGCATTCCCGAGGCCGACCTGCCTCATTTGTTCGACAGTTTCCACCGCGGCGGCAATGCCGGCAACCGGCCCGGTTCGGGGCTGGGGCTGGCGATTGTCAAGCGCTGCGTGGAGCTTCATGGCGGGAAAATCGCCGTGGTCAGTAAACTGGGGGCCGGGAGCCGTTTTGCGGTGACGCTGCCGGCCTGAACAAAAAAAATCACCATGACAACCATCCTGATCGTCGAAGACGACGACGCCATCCGCAACAACATCACGCGGCTGCTCAAGCTGGAGGGCTACGACATCGTGTCGGCCGTCAACGGCCGGCTGGGGCTGGAGCGCGCCCAGCAGGTGCGCCCGGACGTGGTGATCTCCGACGTCAGCATGCCGGAGATGGACGGCTTTGAACTGCTGGAGGCCATCCGCGCCGACCGCGACCTGGCCGCCACTTCCGTGATGCTGCTGACGGCGCTGGACGACCGGGCCAGCATGCGCCGCGGCATGACGGCCGGCGCCGACGATTACCTGGCCAAGCCCTTCACGCGCGTCGAGCTGCTGGAAGCGCTGACGGGCCTGTTGAAAAAAAAGGTGCGCATCGAGGACAGTATCCAGAGCGCGGTGAGCCTGCGCGAGGAGCACCTGCGCCAGGTGTTCACCGAAAGCCTGGGCGGCAACACGGCGGCGGACCGCTTCGGGCTGGAAGCACCCACCGGCGCGGTGCCCGACCAGATCATTCCGGCCACGGTGCTGTTCTCCGACATCCGCAACTTCACGTCACTGGCCGAGAAGCTCAACTCCAATGAAGTGGCTGAGCTCCTGACCGAATATTTCGAGCGCACTTGCGAGCCGGTGCTGAAGAACGGCGGAAGGCACCTCAAATTCATCGGTGACGGCCTGATGACGGTGTTCGCCGATTCGCTGTCTGGCGGCTCGCCGCTGCCGGCCGCGCGCCGCGCCGTGTCGGCCGCGCTGGCGATGGCGCTGGCCACGCATGAATTCCGCGCCTGGATCGACAAGCGTTTCGGCGAACGCGGCCTGCCGCCTTTCGCCATCGGCGTGGGCCTGCATTCGGGCGAAGTCACCATCTGCCGCCTGGGCACGCTGAACAACAAGGAAACCACGCCCATCGGCGACACGGTCAACGTGGCGGCCCGGCTGGAGGCTTCCAGCAAGGAGCTGGGCTGGACGGTGGTCGCCAGCAACGCGACGCTGGCGCTGGCGGGTGAAGGCGTGCAGACGGCGGGCATGACGTCGCTGGCGGTGCGTGGCAAGAACGGCTACGTGGACGTGGCCGAGATCACCGGCCTGGTCACCAACATCGAGGACATGCGCCACGGCATGGCCACGCTCACCGAGCGCGCCGCCGAGGTGCGCGAAGCGGTGCAGATCAATTCGGAAATCACGGCGCGGGCCGTGAAGGGCGCGCTGCAGAACAAGCTGTCGGCGCTGAAGGACCACCAGTTCGCTGTCGACAGCGAGCCGCTGCGCCTGAAGGGCTACCGGCTGACACGCAAGATCGGCTCGGGCGGCATGACCGAGGTGTACCTGGCGCTGCGCGAGGCCGACCAGCTGCCGGTGGTGCTGAAGGTGCTGGACGCCAGCGGCAAGGCCACCAGCGAGCACCTGTCGCGCTTCATCCAGGAATACACGCTGCTGTCCAAGATCGAGCACCCGCACGTGATCCGCATCTACGACCAGGGCTTCACCGACGACCATGCCTATATCGCGATGGAGTATTTCGAGCAGGGCGACCTGCGCGCCGAGCTCACCGCGGGCATGGGCCAGCAGCGCACGCTGGCCATCATCGCGCAGGTGGCGCAGGCGCTGACGGCCATCCACCAGCGCGGCGTGATCCACCGCGACCTGAAGCCCGAGAACATCATGCGCAGGGCCGACGGCACGGTGGCGCTGGCCGATTTCGGCATCGCCAAGTCGATGCTGCAGGCCGAGAACATGGCCATGACGCAGACCCGGCATGGCGACGTGGTGGGCACGCCCTACTACCTCAGCCCCGAGCAGGCGGCCGGCAACATCATCACGCCGCAGTCCGACCTGTACAGCCTGGGCGTGATGATGTTCGAGATGCTGGCGGGCCACCGCCCGTTCCGCGCCGAGTCGCTGGACGTGCTGCTGGCGCGCCACCTTTCGGCGCCCACGCCGGCGCTGCCTGAAGCCCATTCGGAGCTGCAGCCGGTGGTGGAGAAGCTGATGGCCAAGTCGGCTTCGGCCCGCTATGACTCGGCCGATGCCCTGCTGTCGGACCTGCAGCACCGATCGCTGCTGCAAACCGTTACACGGCGGGTGCACTAGAGCCCCTCGCGGCCGCACGCCAGCGGCCCGCGGCCTAGAATGGCCGGATGATCTCCCGCGAACCCACCATTGAGCGCCTGGCGGTTGCCCGGCGCCTGCTGCTCGAACCGTTTGGCCTGGACGAAACGCACCTTGCCCGGGCACTGGCCGAAATCACCACCCACAAGATCGACGACGCGGACCTGTATTTCCAGTACACGCGCAGCGAGGGCTGGAGCCTGGAAGAGGGCATCGTCAAGACCGGCAGCTTCAGCATCGACCAGGGCGTGGGCGTGCGCGCCGTCAGCGGCGAGAAGACCGCCTTCGCCTATTCCGACGACATCTCCAACGCCTCGCTGCTGGACGCGGCCCGCACCGTGCGGACGATTTCGGCTGCAAAGCGCGCCGGCCGTGCCAAGGTAGCTACCAAAAAGATAGCAGGCGGGCGCTCGCTGTACAACGGCGTGGACCCGATTTCCACACTGGACAGCACGGCCAAGGTCAAGCTGCTGGAAAAAGTGGAGAAGCTGGCCCGCGCCAAGGACCCGCGCGTGGCGCAGGTCATGGCCGGCCTGGCCGCCGAATACGACGTGGTGATGGTGGCGCGGCTGGACGGCACGCTGGCCGCCGACGTGCGGCCGCTGGTGCGGCTGTCGGTCACAGTCATCGCCGAGCAGAACGGGCGCCGCGAGATGGGCTCGGGCGGCGGCGGCGGGCGCTTCGGCCTGGCGTATTTCAATGACGAGCAGATCGAGACCTATGTGAACGATGCGGTGAAGGCCGCGCTCACCAACCTGGAATCGCGCCCGGCCCCGGCGGGCGAGATGACCGTGGTGCTTGGCCCGGGCTGGCCCGGCATCCTGCTGCACGAGGCCATCGGCCACGGGCTGGAGGGCGACTTCAACCGCAAGGGTTCCAGCGCGTTCTCGGGCCGCATCGGCCAGCGGGTGGCGGCCAAGGGCGTCACGGTGCTGGACGACGGCACCATCGCCGACCGCCGCGGCTCGCTCAACGTGGACGACGAAGGCAACGCCAGCCAGCGCAACGTGCTGATCGAGGACGGCATCCTCAAGGGCTACATCCAGGATTCGCTGAACGCCCGGCTGATGGGCGTGCCCACCACCGGCAACGGCCGGCGCGAGAGCTACGCGCACATCCCCATGCCGCGCATGACCAACACCTACATGCTGGGCGGCGACAAGGACCCCAAGGAAATCGTCGCCAGCATCAAGAAGGGCCTGTACGCCACCAACTTCGGCGGCGGGCAGGTGGACATCACCTCCGGCAAGTTCGTGTTTTCGGCCAGCGAAGCGTACTGGGTGGAGAACGGCAAGATCCAGTACCCGGTCAAGGGCGCCACCATCGTGGGCAACGGGCCCGATTCGCTCACGCGCGTGACCATGATCGGCAACGACATGAAGCTCGATAGCGGCGTGGGCACCTGCGGCAAGGAAGGCCAGAGCGTTCCCGTGGGCGTGGGCCAGCCCACCCTGCGAATTGACGGCTTGACGGTGGGCGGCACGGCGTAGACCATAGCGGCTGCCCATGAGCAGCAACTCGCGCCTCCAGATCGATCCCTCGACCCACCTGCCGAGCATCAACACCTTCGGCGGGTTGAGCCACTTCCTGCGCGGCGCGGTGGCCGACGAGGAAAGCCGGCAGTTCAGCGACGGCATGTCGCAACTGGCCAGCCACGTCGAGGCCATCATCGCCAGCCTGCGCCTGAACCGGCACCGCACCACGGTCGCGCCGCTTCTGGTGGACTTCCTCACCGTGCTGCGCGGCCACCGCCACGTGGTGGTGGCGCTGGGCCTGCCCTGGCGCGGCCTGTACGAGTACGCGGCCTACCTTCAGGCGCTGAACAACTTCCGGGTGCTGATCGGCCAGTGGCTGCTGGACGGCGGGCCGCGCAGCGTGGACCTGCTGCTGACCGCGGAGGATTTCGAGCTGGTGGCCTGGCGCACGCTGGGCGAGGGCATGCTGCTGATCGACATGTACGAGCAGTGGATGGCGCGCGAGCCGCAGCCACCCGAGCATTCGGGTCTGGCGGCGCTGGAGCAGCCGCAGGTGGAGCGGGCCCTGAACTGGTGGAAAAAGCTGCGGCTGTGAGAAGCCGCCCTCGCCATGTGTGATACATTCCGCCTCATGAGCTTCGTGCCCGCATATTTTTTTGGCTACTTTTGGCATCTCACGTCCACCGGCGGTAGAGAGAACTGAGCGTACCCAGAAAACACGCACCGAACTCAAAACAAACCGCCGGCAGCCCCGGCGGTTTTTTTATGCCCATTTTTTTGTTGAACCCGGAAGGAGCCCCCTGATGACCGCCAAATCCACCGCTGCCGGCGATGCCTGGTATTCGCGCCCCGTCGACAAGACCAGCCAGACCGACGACGAACGCATCAAGGACATCACCGTGCTGCCCCCTCCCGAACACCTGATCCGCTTCTTCCCGATCCGCGGCACAGCCGTCGAATCGCTGATCACCACGACGCGCCGCAACATCCACAACATCATGGCCGGCACCGACGACCGGCTGCTGGTGGTGATCGGCCCCTGTTCCATCCATGACCCCGGCGCCGCGCTGGACTACGCGCGCCGCCTGAAGGAGGCGCGCGGCAAGTACAGCGGCACGCTGGAGATCGTGATGCGCGTGTACTTCGAGAAGCCCCGCACCACCGTGGGCTGGAAGGGCCTGATCAACGACCCCTACCTGGACGAGAGCTTCCGCATCGACGAGGGCCTGCGCATCGCGCGCCAGCTGCTGATCGAGATCAACCGCCTGGGCCTGCCGGCCGGCAGCGAATTCCTGGACGTGATCTCGCCGCAGTACATCGGCGACCTGATTTCCTGGGGCGCCATCGGCGCGCGCACCACCGAAAGCCAGGTGCACCGCGAACTGGCCTCGGGCATCTCCGCGCCCATCGGCTTCAAGAACGGCACCGACGGCAACATCCGCATCGCCACCGACGCCATCCAGGCGGCGGCGCGCGGCCACCATTTCCTGTCGGTGCACAAGAACGGCCAGGTCGCCATCGTGCAGACCAACGGCAACAAGGACTGCCACGTGATCCTGCGAGGCGGCAAGGCCCCCAATTACGACGCCGCCAGCGTCGCCGCCGCCTGCAAGGACCTGGAAGCCGCCAAGCTGCCGGCCACGCTGATGGTGGATTGCAGCCACGCCAACAGCAGCAAGCAGCATGAAAAGCAGGTGGAGGTGGCGCGCGACATCGGCAAGCAGGTGGCCACGGGCAGCAAATCGGTGTTCGGCCTGATGGTGGAAAGCCACCTGAATGCCGGCGCCCAGAAGTTCACGCCCGGCAAGGACGATTCCCAAGCGCTGGAATACGGCAAAAGCATTACTGATGCCTGCCTGGGCTGGGGCGATTCGTTACAAGTGATGGATATCCTGTCTGAAGCTGTAACAGCGCGCCGCAGGCGTTCCTGAGAGAAATCAATTTACCGGTAAAAATAGTTTTACAAACAGTAACAGGAACACTATATTTGTTGCTGGTTGCCTTTCGGGCAACTCCACCCCGAAGTCAGGGCCTGCAACATGTCGATCGAACTGCCAGTATTGCGCTTGGGACTGGCCGGCTTTTCAGCCGGGCAGAAGGCCGAGCTCGATGCCATGCTTCACAACGCATCGCCGGGCGGCCACCAGTGGCAGGTGGGCCGTTTCGCCGATGCGGACGCATGGTGGGTGAACGGTTCGCGCGTGCAGCTGCTGCCGGACGGCAACGTGCGCATCGGCGCCGGCACGCCGACCGACCGGTCGCTGCAGCTGGACCTGGCCCAGGTGGACCGGCCCATTGCCTTCACCCTGCCGCTGGCCTCGCGCAAGTTCGAGCCGGCCTATACGTTTGAATCCGATTCGCTGGCCAGCGTCCATGGCCTGCTGAAAAAGTTCGAGGGCTGGCTGCAGCCCGTGGCCGCGCAATTCGCGCTGGCCGCCCGCATCCTGGAGCAGGAGAGCGTGCTGGGTTCCGGCATCTATCACGTGACTTCCAATGGCGCGCTGATCGCAGTGGTCAACATGAAGGGCGACCTCGGCGTTCTGCCCAGCGCGGGCCCCACCGATTTCGACGCGGCCATGTGGATCCGCCGCCCCTCCGCCGCCACCGATGTTCCGGAAAGTTTTGTCCGCACCACGCTGTCCCAGCTGATGTGGCAATACGCATTGCGCACCACGCGTGACGTGCTGCCCGGACGCTACCGCAACACGCCCATCTATTTCCGCCGGCCGCCGCGCATATCGCAGCGCCTCATCACCGATGCCCACCTGCTGGTGGTGCGCGAACTGGCCACCGCGCCTGGCACCTTCGAGGAGCTGCAGCAACGCACCGGCCTGGGGGCCCCGCAGCTGGCACGCAACCTGTCGGCGCTGTACCTGGTGGGTTCCATCACTTCCAACCCCAAGAGGGCCAGCGGCACGCGCACGGGCGAAGACACCGATTCGTCGCACAGCCTGCAGCACAGCGTGACGCCTTCGGGCATGGACTCGGAACCGCCCACCAGCCGGCCAGGCCGCCAGCCGGCGTTCGCCGACCTCACGGCGCCGGCGCCGATGAACCTGCGCTAACAGGGAGCCGTCAGGGCGCCTGCAGCGCCGCCAGCAGGCGCGCGTGGATGCCGCCAAAGCCGCCGTTGCTCATGCACAGGATGTGGTCGCCGGGCCGCGCCACCGCCTTGAGCTGCGCCACCAGTTCGTCAATGGAGTCCGCCACGCGCGCGCGCGCGCCCATGGGCGCCAGCACCTCGCGCGCATCCCAGCCGAGCCCGCCCGAATGGCAGAACGCGAGGTCCGCCTGCTCCAGGCTCCAGGGCAGCTGCGATTTCATCGCGCCCAGTTTCATGGTGTTGCTGCGCGGCTCGAAGGCCGCCAGGATGCGCTGCGTGCCGACCTTGCGGCGCAGGCCGTCGACCGTCGTGCGGATGGCGGTGGGGTGGTGCGCGAAATCGTCGTAGACGGTGACGCCGCCGACGGTGCCCAGCACTTCCATGCGCCGCTTGACGTTGCGGAACGAAGCGAGCGCCGTGGCAGCGGCAGCGGGTTCAACGCCGGCGTGCTGCGCCGCCGCGATTGCCGCCAGCGCATTGAGCTGGTTGTGCACGCCGGTGATGTCCCATTCCACGCGGGCGACCGGCTTGCCGCGCTCCAGCACCTCAAAGCCGTGCGGCTCGCCCAGCGCGGTGAAGTCGCTCACGGCCGCGCCGAAGCTGCGCTGTTCGCTCCAGCAGCCCTGGTGCAGCACGCGCACCAGTGACTCTTCCAGCCCGTTCACCACCACCCGCCCCGAAGGCGGCACAGTGCGCACCAGGTGGTGGAACTGGCGCTCGATCGCGGCCAGGTCATCGAAGATGTCGGCGTGATCGAACTCCAGGTTGTTCAGCACCGCCGTGCGCGGGCGGTAATGCACGAACTTGCTGCGCTTGTCGAAGAAGGCCGTGTCGTATTCATCGGCCTCGATGACGAAATGCGGGCCCTTGCCGGTGCGGGCCGATACGCCGAAATTCAGCGGCACGCCGCCCACCAGGAAGCCGGGCGCCAGGCCCGCATGCTCCAGGATCCAGGCCAGCATGGAGGTGGTGGTGGTCTTGCCGTGGGTGCCGGCCACGGCCAGCACGTGGCGGCCCTGCAGCAGGTTCTCTGCCAGCCACTGCGGGCCACTGGTGTAGGGGCGGCCCGCGTCCAGGATGGCTTCCATCAGCGGGTAGCGGGGCTGCCCGTCGGCACCGCGGGCGCGGGACACCACGTTGCCCACCACCCAGACGTCGGGCCGCAGGTCCATC
This sequence comes from Burkholderiales bacterium, assembly GCA_016191525.1. Classification (GTDB taxonomy): domain Bacteria; phylum Pseudomonadota; class Gammaproteobacteria; order Burkholderiales; family Burkholderiaceae_C; genus Ramlibacter. The sequence goes on from JACPOK010000019.1 coordinate 538,753, forward strand.
TGCTGCGCGCCGTAGCCTTCGATGAGCTCGATGCCCAGCGCGCGCAGCTGGTCGCTCATCGGCGGGTAGACGCCCGCGTCGCAGCCGGTGACCTTGTGCCCGGCCTCACGGGCCAGCGCGGCCACGCCCCCCATGAAGGTGCCGCAGATGCCGAGGATGTGAATGTGCATGGGCCGCAATTATCGCGGGCCCGCGAACCGCTCCCTCAGCTTCATCTTCCAGAACTTGCCGGTGGAGGTGCGGGGCACGGCGTCGATGAATTCATAGCGGTCCGGCAACTGCCATTTGGCGAAGCTGTGCTTGAGCAGGTGGGCGTTGAATTCCTCATTTGTCGCCTTCAGGCCGGGCTTGAGCACCACGCAGGCCAGCGGCCGCTCGCTCCACTTCGGGTCGGGAATCGCGATCACCGCGGCTTCGGCGACGGCGGGGTGCGCCATGATCGCGTTCTCCAGGTCGACCGAGCTGATCCATTCGCCACCCGACTTGATCAGGTCCTTGGTGCGGTCGGATATTTTCACGAAGCCCAGTTCGTCGACCGAGGCCACGTCGCCGGTGCGCAGCCAGCCATCGGCGGTGAATTTTTCGGCTTCGGCCGGCACCTCGTGGTAGCTGCCGGTAATGAACGGGCCGCGCACCTGGATCTCGCCCACGCTGGTGCCGTCCCACGGCTGGTCGGCATCGCTTTCGTCGGAGCGCACGCGCAGGTCCACCAGCGGCACGGGTACGCCCGCCATGGCCGCGCGGCGGTAGCGCTCGTCCTGGCTGGCTTCGCGCAGTTCGGCGCGCGGGTAGGAGATGGTGCAGACGGGGGAGGTCTCTGTCATGCCCCAGCCCTGCAGGATCCAGATGCCGTGCCGGTCGAAGGCGCGGATCAGCGCTTCGGGCACGGCCGCGCCGCCGACCAGCGACTTCATGCCCCGGGGCAGCTTCCATCGGCCCTTGTTGGGCGAGCCCTCCGCCTGCGAGGCTTCATAGGCCTGGATCAGGCCCATCCAGATCGTGGGCACGCCCAGGGCGAGCGTGGGTGGCTCCAGCTGCATCAGGTCCAGCAGGTCATCCGGATGCAGGTGCGGGCCGGGGAAGACCAGCTTCACGCCCATCATTACCGCGCCGTAAGGCATGCCCCAGCTGTTGGCGTGGAACATGGGCGTGACGGGCAGTACCACGTCGGTGCCGCGCAGGCCCCAGAAGTCGCCCAGGCTGGCCACCAGCGTGTGCAGCACCGTGGAGCGGTGGGAATAGACCACGCCCTTGGGCCGGCCGGTGGTGCCCGAGGTGTAGCACATGGAGACCGGGTCATCCTCATTGTGCGGCGCGTATTCAAAGGCGTCGGGGTCGGCGCCGCCCAGCAGGGCTTCATAGTCGGTGAATTCCGCCGGCACGGGCGCGCCGCTGAACGGGAACACAATCACTTTCTCGAACTGGTGCAGCCCGGCGAACTGCCTGTACAGCGGCAGCAGCACGTCATCGATCACCAGGAAGCGGTCTTGCGCATCGCCGGCGATCCAGCCGATTTCGTCGGGCGACAGCCGCAGGTTCAGCGTGTGCATCACGCCACCGGCGGCCGGGATGCCGAAATAGCATTCCAGGTGCGCATGGTGGTTCCAGCACAGGGTGGCGACGCGGTCGCCTTTTTTGAGGCCCAGCTTCTGCAGTGCCGACGCCAGCGCGCGTGTGCGCCGGTAGTACTGGCCGAAACTGTGGCGCTTCAGGCTCTTGTCGGGCTGCCGCGAAACCACCTCGTTGCCCGCGAACAGCCGGCCCGCGCGCTCCAGCAGGTGGTTCAGCGATAGCGGAACCTTCATCATCGTGCTTTGCATGCCTGTCTCCTTCTGTGGGAACTGTACGGCGGTACCCGGCGCAACGGATGCAGAATGTTCCCTGATGGACAGCGTGAAATCGGAGATCGCGGCCACCGCCGCGCGCATGGTGATCGAAGAGGGCCTGGAGTGGGGCCCGGCCAAGCGCCGGGCCGTGAAGCAGCTGGGCCTGAACAGCCGCAGCCCCTTGCCGGACAACGACCTGATGGAAGAGGCGGTGCGCGAATACATCGAACTGTTCTGCGCCGACACCCAACCCGGTGAGCTGGCCGCGCTGCGGCGCCTGGCGCTGACCTGGATGGAGCGGCTGGCGCCGTTCAGGCCCTACCTGGGCGGCGCCGTCTGGCGCGGGACGGCCACCCGGCTGTCGGACATCTATATCCAGCTTTTCTGCGATGACCCCAAATCCGCGGAAATCGCCCTGATCGATCATGGCGTGGACTACGAGGCCCGCACCATTACGGGGTTCAACGGCGAAACCGTGGACGCGCTGAGTCTTTCCAGCGTGAGCCCCGAGCTGGGCGAGGCGATCGGCGTGCACCTGATGATCCACGACCATGACGACGTGCGGGGCGCCCTCAAGCCCGACACGCGCGGGCGGCCTCCGCGCGGCGACGCGGCGGCCGTGCGGGCCTTGCTGCAAGATAGCGCCCCATGAACCAGCCTATCGATCCACCCACGGCGGCCCCTCCAGGCCGGCGGCGGCTTTTGTATGCGGGCGTGGCTGGGGCCGCCGCGGCTGCGGGCGCCGGCCTGGCGTGGTGGCGTGCCGGGGAGGCACCGGCGCCGTCGCCCGATGGCCTCGACGCCTTCTGGCCCCTGAGCTTTGATACGCCCGCTGGCGCGCCCTTGGCCATGCAGTCCTTTCGAGGCCGTCCCTTGCTGATCAACTTCTGGGCGACCTGGTGCCCGCCTTGCGTCGAAGAGTTACCGCTTATTGACGGCTTCTACAGGCAAAACTCGTCAAAAAGTTGGCAAGTGCTGGGTTTGGCCATCGATCAGCCCAGCTCGGTGCGGTCATTCCTGCAAAAGACCCCGGTCACTTTTCCGATCGCGCTGGCGGGCTTGGGTGGGACGGAGTTGGGTAAATCGCTGGGCAACCTCACGGGTGGGCTGCCCTTCACGGTACTGGTGTCCGCTTCGGGGGCTGTGCTCCATCGTAGAATGGGCAGGGTTTCGCCGGCCGACCTGCAACAGTGGGCCGCCCTCAGCTAGCTGGGGATGCCGCGCTTCCGATGGGCCGCACGCCATGCGCGTGTCAAGCCGAATTTCAAAAATAAATGAAAAATAAGCGACGAAACGAAAAGTAAGCGAGTTTTGGAGTAAATTCGCCATCCTTTCGTTGGCTTCCGTTGGAGAACACATGGACTTGCGCAAGCTCAAGACGCTGATTGACCTCGTTTCCGAGTCGAACGTCTCCGAACTCGAAATTACCGAAGCAGAAGGCAAGGTTCGCATCGTCAAGGGCGGTGGCGCCATGGCCATGCCCCATGTGGCCGCCCCGATGGCAGCACCGGCAACAGCCGGTGCCGTGCCCGCCCCGGCCGTAGCCGCCGCACCCGAAGTGCCTGCGGGCCACATCGTCAAATCGCCCATGGTGGGCACCTTCTACCGCTCGTCGAGCCCGGGCGCCAAGCCGTTCATCGAGATTGGCAGCCAGGTCAAGGAAGGCGAAACGGTCTGCATCATCGAGGCCATGAAGATCCTCAACGAGATCGAGACGGACAAGTCCGGCACCATCGTCAAGATCCTGTGCGAAAACGGCCAGGCCGTGGAATACGGCCAGCCGCTCTTCGTGGTCGAGTGACCAACAGGTAAGCGCCACTCATGTTCAAAAAGATCCTGGTTGCCAACCGCGGTGAGATCGCACTGCGGATCCAGCGTGCCTGCCGCGAGCTCGGCGTCAAGGCCGTGATGGTGTATTCCGAGGCCGACCGCGAAGCCAAGTACGTCAAGCTGGCCGAAGAGGCCGTGTGCATCGGCCCCGCGCCCTCGCCGCAAAGCTACCTCAGCATGCCGGCCATCATTTCGGCGGCGGAGGTCACCGATTCCGAAGCCATCCACCCCGGCTATGGCTTCCTGTCCGAGAACGCCGACTTCGCCGAGCGCGTGGAAAAGAGCGGATTCCAGTTCATCGGCCCCACGCCCGAGTCGATCCGCATCATGGGCGACAAGGTGTCGGCCAAGCAGGCCATGATCAAGGCCGGCGTGCCCTGCGTGCCCGGCTCGGAAGGCGAACTGCCCGACGACCCGGTGGTGATCCGGCGCACCGCCAAGTCGGTGGGCTACCCGGTGATCATCAAGGCCGCCGGCGGCGGCGGCGGCCGCGGCATGCGTGTGGTGCACACCGAGGCGGCGCTGATCAACGCGGTGCAGATGACCAAGGCGGAAGCCGGCGCGGCCTTCGGGAATCCGGCGGTCTACATGGAAAAATTCCTGCAGAACCCGCGCCACATCGAAATCCAGATTCTGGCCGACAAGCACAAGAACGCGGTGTACCTGGGCGAGCGCGACTGCTCCATGCAGCGCCGGCACCAGAAGATCATCGAGGAGGCGCCGGCCCCCGGCATCCCCCGCAAGCTGATCGAGAAGATCGGCGAGCGCTGCGTGGCGGCCGTCAAGAAGATCGGTTACCGCGGTGCCGGCACCTTCGAATTCCTGTACGAAAACAACGAGTTTTATTTCATCGAGATGAATACGCGGGTGCAGGTGGAGCACCCGGTGACCGAGCTCATCACGGGCGTGGACATCGTCAAGACGCAGATCATGGTGGCGGCCGGCGAGAAGCTGCCCTTTGCCCAGCGCGACGTCGTGCTGCGGGGCCATTCGATCGAGTGCCGGGTCAACGCCGAAGACCCGTACAAGTTCGTGCCTTCGCCCGGCCGCATCACCATGTGGCACGCACCGGGCGGGCCCGGCGTGCGGGTTGACTCGCACGTCTACACCAACTACTTCGTGCCGCCGAACTACGACTCGATGATCGGCAAGATCATCGTGCACGGCGACACGCGCGAACAGGCGCTGGCCCGCATGCGCACGGCGCTGCTGGAAACCGTGGTCGAGGGCATCAACACCAACATCCCGCTGCACCGCGAGCTGATGGTGGACGCCAAGTTCATGGCCGGCGGCACCAACATCCACTACCTGGAAGAGTGGCTCTCCCACCACAAGCGGTAGGCTGATGTACGAGCTTCGCCTGCTGTGCCCCGAGGGCAAGGTCGAGACGCTGAGCGAGGCGCTGGACGCGCTGGATGCGCTGAGCGTTTCGGTGGAGGATGCCGATGCCCGCACCGACGCCGAGCAGGCACTGTTCGGCGAACCTGGCATGCCGCCGCCCAAGGAGGGCTGGCAGCGTTCGCTGGTGCTGGCGCTCTTTCAATCCGAAGCGGCTGCCACCGAAGCCGCCACGCTGCTGCAGGCGCAGGATTTTTTTGAAGGCTGCAGGCAACTGGGCCTGGCCGAAGTGCCCGAGCAGGACTGGGTGCGTCTCACGCAGTCGCAGTTCGCGCCGGTGGAGATCACGCCCGAATTCTGGATCGTCCCCACCTGGCATGAGCCGCCATCGCAGGCGCGCCAGGTGATCCGGCTGGACCCCGGCCTGGCGTTCGGCACCGGCACCCACCCCACAACGCGCATGTGCCTGCGCTGGATCGCGCGCAACCCGCCGTCCAGCCAGCGCGTGCTCGATTACGGCTGTGGCTCCGGCATCCTGGCCATTGGCGCGGCGAAATTCGGCGCGGCGCAGGTCGACGCCGTGGACATCGACGAGGCAGCCGTCCATTCCACCGAAAGCAACGCCCAGGCCAACGGCGTCACCCTGCTGGCGGGCACGCCAGAGCAGGCGCAGGGCCGCTACCAGACCGTGCTGGCCAACATCCTGGCCACGCCGCTGAAGGTGCTGGCCCCGCTGCTTTGTGCCCACGTCGCGCCGGGCGGCTCGCTGGTGCTGGCCGGCATCCTGGAGCGGCAGACGGATGAACTCAAGGCCTCCTACGCGCCCCACGCGCGGCTGGAAGTGGCCGATTTGGAAGACGGCTGGGTGCTGATGACCGCGGTACTCTGACTACAATCGGGCGCTCATGAGCCTGATTACCCGGTGCCCCGCCTGCGGGACGATGTTCAAGGTCGTGCCTGACCAGCTCCGGATATCGCAGGGTTGGGTGCGCTGCGGCCACTGCGCCGAAGTGTTCGACGCCAGCGCCAGCCTGCAGCCCAAGGAGCAGGCCGCGGCGCCTGCTTTCACTGCGGCGCCTACCCAGCCTCCCCTGCCACCCCCGCCGCCTGAAGAGGTGCCGTCGCCGCCGGCCGTGCCGCCCGAACCGGTATTCGAAGCCGAGCCCGAGGCGCAATGGCAGCCTGAGCCTGAGCCGCAGCCTGAGCCCGAAGCCCTGCCGGAGCCGCAAGCCAGCCAGCCGCTGGCCGAGCTCGACCTGGACAGCGTGTCTTTCGTCCGCCAGGCCCGCCGCAAGGCGTTCTGGCAGCGGCCGGTGGTGCGCGCCGCGCTCGCTCTGGTGGTGCTGCTGCTGGCCGGCGTGCTTGCATTGCAGTACGTCGTGCAGGAGCGTGACCGGCTGGCGGCGGCCGAACCTTCGCTCAAGCCGGTGCTGGAAGCGCTGTGCGAGCCGCTGCAGTGCCGCGTCGGCCCGCCGCGCCAGATCGAGGCCATCGTCATCGACAGTTCGTCGTTCAACAAGCTGCGCGGCGACGCCTACCGGCTCAATTTCACGCTGAAGAACCAGTCGGCGCTGGAGGTGGCGATTCCCGCCGTCGAACTCACCCTTACCGACACGCAGGACCAGGCCGTGATCCGGCGGGTCATGCAGCCGCGCGAGCTGGGTGCCAGCAGCGCCGTGATCGCTCCCGCTTCGGAGTGGTCGGGTTCACTGGCGCTTTCGGTGGCTCCGGGCAGCGTGCCGGCCCGCATCACGGGCTACCGCCTGCTGGCTTTCTACCCCTGACCCCGACATCACAAGGTTTTCCCATGGCAGCAGTTATCTGTGGCTCCCTCGCCTTCGACACCATCATGACTTTCGAGGGCCGCTTCTCGCAGCAGATCCTGCCCGACCAGCTGCACATCCTCAACGTGTCCTTCCTGGTCCCGGCGCTGCGGCGCGACTTCGGCGGCTGCGCGGGCAACATCGCCTACAGCCTCAAGCTGCTCGGCGGCAATCCGCTGCCCATGGCTACCGTGGGCAGTGACGGAGCCGAGTACATCGCCCGGCTCAAGACACTGGGCATCAGCGCGGAATTCGTGCGGCAGGTGTCGGACACCTACACCGCGCAGGCGATGATCATGACGGACCTGGACAACAACCAGATCACCGCGTTCCACCCCGGCGCCATGATGCAGGCCCACATCACGAAAATCGCGGCGCGCGGCGACATCAAGCTGGGCATCATTTCGCCCGACGGGCGCGACGCCATGCTGGAGCATGCGCAGCAGTTCAAGGCGGCGGGCATCCCCTTCGTGTTCGATCCCGGCCAGGGCCTGCCCATGTTCGACGGCAAGGAGCTCGCCCATTTCATCGACCAGTCCACCTGGGTCACGGTCAATGACTACGAAGGCAAGATGCTGAGCGAGCGCACCGGCCTGTCCAGCGCCGGGATTTCACGCCGTGTGCAGGGCCTGGTGGTGACGCTGGGCGGCGAGGGCTGCGAAGTATGGGTGGGCGGCGAAAAGACGGTGGTGCCGCCGGTCAAGGCGGGGGCCGTGGTGGACCCCACGGGTTGCGGGGATGCCTGGCGCGGCGCGCTGCTGCACGGGCTGGAGCAGGGCTGGGACCTGGCGCGCTGCGCCGCCCTGGGCAACCAGGTCGGCGCGATCAAGATCGCCAGCCGCGGCCCGCAGAATTACACGCTGGAAGGCCTGAAAGCCTAGCCCCGGGCCAGCGTGACGCCGCCATCGACCACGATGGTCTGGCCCACCACGTAGTCACCGGCGCGCGAGGCCAGGTAGATGGCCACGCCGGCCATGTCCTCGTCGGTGCCGATGCGGCGCGAGGGGATACGGCGGGCCACTTCGTCACCATGGTCGCGCGCGTCCCGGTTCATTTCGGAGGCAAACGCACCGGGCGCGATGCCGCTCACCACGATGTTGTCCTGCACCAGCCGCAGCGACATGCGTTTGGTCAGGTGGATCAGGCCGGCCTTGCTGGCCGCGTAGGAATAGGTTTCCATCGGGTTGACCGACACGCCGTCGATCGAGGCGACGTTGATCACCTTGGCCGGTCGCGCCTTGCCACCGGCGCGCAGCTGCTCGTACAGCGCCTGGGTCAGGAAAAAGGGCGACTTGACGTTCAGGTCCATCACCTTGTCCCAGCCCTTTTCGGGGAAGGTATCGAAGCTTTCACCCCAGGCGGCGCCGGCGTTGTTCACCAGGATGTCGAGTGAGCCTTCCTTGGCGGCATAGGCGGTGGCCAGGGCCCTGGCGCCATCCACGGTGGAGACGTCGGCCGGCAGCGCGAAGCAGGGGCCCAGCGCGGAGAGCTCCTTGACCGCGTCGTCGCAGGCCGCGGCCTTGCGCGAGGAGATATAGACGCGCGCACCCTGGGTCAGGAAGCCCCTGGCAATCATCAGGCCGATGCCGCGGGAGCCGCCGGTCACCAATGCGGTGCGCCCCTGCAGGGAGAAAAGGTCTTTCATCGCTGTTCCTTGGAAGTACGGGCGCAAGGTTAGCCCAGGGGCCCGGGCCGCGCCAATCACATGGATGACAGCCCGCTGGTCAGGCGCCGATTGCAGCGCTACCATGATTCACGGCCCCGGCCAGTGGGCTGCCCCCAAGAGGAGAACGACATGTCATGGAATCCCGCGCTACGCCTTCTCATCGTGCCGGCCGCGGCGCTGCTGCTCGCTTCCTGCGCCAGCGTCGACCAGAGCGTGCTGCGCCAGGCCGACAAGGCCCTGGGCGGCGCCACCACGCTCAAGACACTGCGTTTCGCGGGCAGCGGCACCGGCGCCACGTTCGGCCAGGCTTACCAGCCCGGCATGGCGTGGCCGCAGCTGACCTACAGCAGCTTCTCGCGGGTGCTGGATTTCGAGAATGAAGCCCTGCGTGAGGACTATGCCCGCGCCCGGGCGGAGCCCACCGGCGGCGGCGCCTTGCCGCTGATGGGCACGGGCGAGCAGCGCGGCACGGGCATGCTGCGCGGCACCTATGCCTGGAACATGGCCGGGCCCGCGCCGGTGGCATCGCCCCTGGCTGCGGATGGCCGCATCCACGACCTGTGGACGTCGCCGCACGGCGTGATCCGCGCGGCCCTGAAAAACAAGGCGACGGTGCGGCCCGAGGGCGCGCGCTCCGTGGTCTCGTTCAGCGAGCCGGGGCGCTTCAGCGCCGTGGCCTGGATCAATGCGGAAGGCCTGGTCGAACGGGTCGACTCGGTCCAGCCCAACCCGGTGCTGGGCGACACCCAGACCGTCACGCTGTATTCGGACTACCGGGATTTCGGTGGCGTGAAGTTCCCCACCCGCATCCGCCAGAACATGGGCGGATTCCCGGTGCTGGACCTGCAGGTGAAGGAGGTCGTCGCCAACCAGCCTTCGGGCATCGAAGTGCCGGCGCTGGTCACAGCCGCGGCCGAGCGCGTGACGGCGGAAAAAGTGGCCGACGGCGTCTGGTTCCTGGGCGGCGGATCGCACAACAGCGTTCTGGTCGAGATGAAGGACCACCTGATCCTGGTGGAAAGCCCGCTGTTCGACGGCCGGGCCCTGCCGGTGATCGCCGAGGCGAAGAAACTGGCGCCCGGCAAGGACATCCGATACGTGATCAATTCACACCACCACTTCGACCATGCCGGTGGCGTGCGTGCGGCCGCTGCCGAAGGCGCCACCATCGTCACCAGCGAGCAGGCGCGGCCGTGGTTCGAGCGCGTGCTGGCCAACCCCAACGGCATCAGCCCCGATGCCCTGGCCAAGTCGGGCCGCAAGGCGGTGGTGACGGGCGTGAACGGCCAGCGCAGCTTCAGTGACGGCGCCCGCACGGTGGAGGTCTTCATGATCGAAGACAGCGTCCACGCGCAGGGCTTCATGATGGTGTGGCTGCCGCGCGAACGGCTGCTGGTCGAGGCCGATGCCTACACGCCCGGCCCGCCGAACACGGCGCCGCCGCCGGTGGCCAACGCCAACAACGTCAACCTGGCGCAGAACATCGAGCGCATGAAGTTCAGTGTGGACCGCATCCTGCCGCTGCACGGCCGCGTGGTGCCGGTGGCCGAGCTCTACAACGCGATCGGCCGCAAGCCCTGAGCTCTGGCCTCAGGCGGCGCGGGCGCGCCGCCTGTCGCGCCAGGCCTGGATTTCACCGACCACGCCCTTGCGGAAGGCCAGCACGCACACCACGAAGATCACGCCGATGATCACGTTGACCCAGGCGCCCACCTTGTCGGCCAGGAGGTCCTGCAGCGCCACCACCACGCCCGCGCCGAACACCGGGCCGAAAAAGGTGCCCACGCCGCCCAGCAGGCCCATCAGGATCACCTCGCCGGACATCGACCAGTGCACGTCGGTCAGCGTGGCAAAGCCCATCACCAGGGTCTTCAGGCCGCCGGCCAGGCCGGCCAGCACGGCCGACAGCACGAAGGCCACCAGCTTGTACTTGTCGACCTCGTAGCCCAGTGAAATGGCGCGGGGCTCGTTCTCGCGGATCATCTTGAGCACCTGGCCGAACGGCGAGGTCACGATGCGCGAGATGCCCAGGAAGCAGGCGATGAAGATCGCCGCCACCACGTAATACATGGTGGTGTCCGATGCCAGCGGCAGCAGCCCGAGCAGGCTGCCGCGCGGCACGCCCTGCAGGCCGTCCTCGCCGCCCGTGAACGAGGCCTGCAGGCAGACGAAGTACACCATCTGCGCCATGGCCAGCGTGATCATCGCGAAGTAGATGCCCTGGCGGCGGATGGCCACCAGGCCGAACAGCAGGCCCAGGAACGCCGCCGCCACCACGCCGGCCAGGATGCCCAGCTCGGGCGACCAGCCGCCGGACTTGATGAACCAGCCGGTGACGTAGGCTGCGCTGCCGAAGAACGCGGCATGGCCGAATGACAGCAAGCCGGTGAAGCCCAGCAACAGGTTGAACGCGCAGGCGAACAGGGCGAAGCACAGCAGCTTCATCACGAACACCGGGTACAGGCCCAGCAGCGGGGCGAGCAGCAGCAACGCGAGCAGCGCGCCGTAGGTGATGCGGGTGATCTTGCTTGAATGCATGGCTCAGGCCTCCTTGCCGAACAGGCCCGCGGGCCGCAGGATCAGCACGATGACCATCACCACGAACACCACCACGCTGGAGGCTTCGGGGTAGAACACCCGGGTCAGGCCTTCCACGACGCCCAGGCCCAGGCCGGTGATGATGGAGCCCATGATGGAGCCCATGCCGCCGATCACGACGACGGCAAACACGACGATGATCAGGTTGGAGCCCATCAGCGGGTTGACCTGGATGATGGGCGCGGCAAGCACACCGGCCAGCGCGGCCAGGCCGGCGCCGGCGCCGTAGGTGAGCATCACCATCAGCGGAACGTTGACGCCGAAGGCCTGCACCAGCTTGGCGTTCTCGGTGCCGGCACGCAGGTAGGCGCCCAGCCGGGTGCGCTCGATCAGGAACCAGGTGCCCAGGCAGACCAGCAGCGATGCCAGCACCACGAAGGCGCGGTAGTTCGGCAGGACCATGAAGCCCAAATTGGTGGCGCCGGACAGAAGCTCCGGCACGGGATAGGACTGGCCCGACACGCCATACTGGTCGCGCAGCACGCCTTCAAAAATAAGGGAGAGGCCGAAAGTCAGCAGCAGCCCGTACAACGGGTCCAGCCCGTACAGGTGCTTGAGCATGGTCCGCTCGATGACGACCCCCAGCGCGCCCACCACAAGGGGCGCCAGGATGAGCGCGAACCAGTAGTTCACGCCCCACTTGTCCAGCATGATCCACGCGGCGAACGCGCCCAGCATGTACAGCGCGCCGTGCGCGAAATTCACGATGTCCAGCAGGCCGAAGATCACGGCCAGGCCGAGGCTGAGCATGGCGTAGAACGCGCCATTGACCAGCCCCAGCATCAGCTGGCCGAGAAACGCCTGGTGGGGAATGCCGAATATTTCCATAGGTGCGGGCGCCAGGCCGGCCCTTGCGGGCCGGCTCCTTGTGGTTTCAGATCACTTCTTCAGCAGCGAGCACTTGGACTCGGCCGGCGTGGTGAAAGCCTGTTCGCCGGGAACCCTGGCGACCAGCTTGTAGTAGTCCCACGGGGTGGTGGAATCCTTGGCCGGCTTCACCTCGAACAGATACATGTCATGGATCATGCGGCCGTCGGCGCGAATCTGACCCTTGCTGTAGAAGTCGTCGAACTTCATGGTCTTGAGCGTGGACATGACCTTGTCCGCGTCCGTGGTGCCGGCAGTCTGCACGGCCTTCAGGTAGTTCATCGTGGCAGAGTAGTCAGCCGCGTGCAGGCTGGATGGCATGCGCTTGTACTTGTCGAAGAAGCGCTTGGCGAATTTGCGCGAGGCGTCGTCCTGGTTCCAGTACCAGCTGTCGGCCAGCTGCAGGCCCTCGGTATTGGACAGGCCCAGGCTGTGCACGTCGTTGATGAACACCAGCAGGCCGGCGACCTTCATGGTCTTGGTGATGCCGAATTCCTTGGCCGCCTTCATGGCGTTGGTGAAGTCACCGCCCGCATTGGCCATGGCCAGGATCTGTGCCTTGGAGCCTTGCGCCTGCAGCAGGAAGGACGAGAAGTCCGACGCGTTCAGCGGGTGCTTGACCGAGCCGGCGACGGTGCCGCCGTTGGCCTTGACCACGTTGGTGGCGTCGGATTCGAGCGACGCGCCGAAGGCGTAGTCGGCCGTCAGGAAATACCAGCTCTTGTTGCCGGCCTTGACCAGCGCGTTGCCGGCCACCTTGGCCAGGGCCACGGTGTCATAGGCGTAGTGCACTGTATAGGGCGTGCAGTCTTCATTTGTGAGGCGGGCCGAGCCGGCGCCAATCGAGATGAAGGGGCGCTTCTTTTCCTGGGCGACCTTGGCCATGGCCAGGTTGGTGCCGGAGGACGTGCCGCCGATCAGCATGGCCAGGTTGTCCTTGTCGATCCATTCGCGGGCCTTGGAGCTGGCGACGTCGGCCTTGTTCTGGTGGTCGGCGGACAGCACTTCCACCGGGCGCCCCAGCACCTTGCCGCCGAAGTCCTGGACGGCCCATTTGGCCATTTCGACGCCCGCAGGACCGTCGATATCGGCGTACAGGCTGGCCATGTCGGTGATGAAGCCGATCCGCACGGGACCGGTTTGGGTCTGGGCGACCGCGGCAAAGCTGCCGAGGCCGACGGCCAGTGCTGCAACGAGGGTTTTGAGTTTCATTAGCGTCTCCTGGATAGAACGAGTGGGTGAAAGTCGGGCGCTACACGCCCAGGTATTCCTGCAGCATGGCCATGTTGTCGGCCAGTTCGCGCTGCGCAAACTGCTTGACGATGCTGCCGTGCTCCATGATGTAGAAGCGGTCGGCCAGCGGCGCGGCGAAGCGGAAGTTCTGCTCCACTAGCACGATGGTGTAGCCCTTGGCCTTGAGCGTGCGGATCATCTCGGCGAGCTTTTGCACGATGACGGGCGCCAGGCCTTCTGAGATCTCGTCCAGCAGCAGCAGGCGCGCGCCGGTGCGCAGGATGCGCGCCACCGCCAGCATCTGCTGCTCGCCGCCCGACAGGCGCGTGCCGGGGCTGGCCGCGCGCTCCTTCAGGTTGGGGAACATCAGGTAAATCTCTTCCACGCTCATGCCGCCGGGGCCGATCACGGGCGGCAGCATCAGGTTTTCCTCGGCCGAGAGGCTGGCGAAGATGCCGCGCTCTTCCGGGCAGTAGCCCACGCCCAGCCGCGCCACCTTGTGCGGGGGCAGCTTGATGGCTTCCTCGCCGTTGATGCGGATGGAACCCTTGCGCGCTCCGGTCAGGCCCACGATGGCGCGCATGGTGGTGGTGCGGCCGGCGCCATTGCGCCCCAGGATGCAGACCACTTCGCCTTCGTTCACCGACAGGTCCACCCCGTGCAGGATGTGCGACTCGCCGTACCAGGCGTTCAGGCCCTCGATTTTCAGGAGTTCCCTGGACATCAGTGCGCTCCCTGCGGGGCGGCGTCGCTCGTGCCCATGTAGGCCTCGATCACCAGCGGGTTGGCCGAGACTTCGGCGTAGGGGCCGTCGGCGATGATGGCGCCGCGCTGCAGCACGGTGATGCGGTCGGCGATCGACGACACCACGTTCATGTTGTGCTCCACCATCAGGATGGTGCGGCCGGCGGAGACCTTCTTGATCAGCTCGGTCACCCGGTGCACGTCCTCGTGACCCATGCCCTGGGTGGGCTCGTCCAGCAGCATCAGGTCGGGTTCGAGGGCCATGGTGGTGGCCAGTTCCAGGGCGCGCTTGCGGCCATAGGGCAGGTTCACCGTCAGTTCGTCGGCGAAGCCCTGAAGGTCCACGGCGGCCAGCAGCTCGCGGGCCCGCTCATGCAGGGGGAACAGGGTTTTCTCGGGCTTCCAGAAATGGAAGGAGTTGCCCATGTTGCGCTGCAGCGCGGCACGCACGTTTTCCAGCACGGTCATGTGCGGGAAAACGGCCGAAATCTGAAACGAGCGGACGATGCCGCGGCGCGCGGTCTGGGCCGGCTTTTCGTGGGTAATGTCCACGCCGTTGTAGGTAATCGTGCCCGAGGTCGGGTGCAGGAACTTGGTGAGCAGGTTGAAGAACGTGGTTTTGCCCGCGCCGTTGGGGCCGATCAGCGCATGGATGTGGCCGCGGCGAACCTTCAGGTCCACCTTGTTGACGGCGACGAAGCCCTTGAACTCCTTGGTCAAGCCCTTCGTCTCGAGAATGAACTCAGCTGCCAAATCACGCTCCTGCGGTGGTTCCCGGCGTGGACCGGCGGCCCACTGCAAAGATGGCGAATGCTATGGACGCATGCTGCGCTGCGGTAGGGGGTAAAACCTTAGGTAGTTTTGCGTGACTGTCCGCGGCTCTTCCCGGGCGAGCCATCCGCCGCGCATTTCGCTGTCAGAAAGCTGACTGCCGCCGGCCACGCCGGCAGGCAATCGGCCGCTACATGTTCCTGCGGTACTGCCCGCCGACCTCGAACAGCGCATTGGTGATCTGGCCGAGCGAGCAGACCCGCACCGCGTCCATCAGGACCTCGAACACGTTGTGGTTGTCGATCACGGCCTGCTGCAGGCGCTTGAGCATGCCGGGGGACTCCGCGGCATGTTGCTCATGGAAGTCCGCCAGCCGCCTGAGCTGGCTCTGCTTTTCTTCCTCGGTGCTGCGCGCCAGTTCCAGCTTGTCCTGCACCGCGTCGCCGTGCGGGTTGCGGAAGGTGTTGACGCCCACGATGGGCAGCTCGCCCGTGTGCTTGAGCATCTCGTAGTGCATCGACTCGTCCTGGATCCGGCCGCGCTGGTAGCCGGTTTCCATGGCGCCCAGCACGCCGCCGCGGTCGGCTATTGCGGAGAATTCGGCCAGCACGGCCTCTTCCAGCAATTCGGTCAGCTCTTCAATGATGAAGGCGCCCTGGCTGGGGTTTTCGTTCCTGGCCAGGCCCCACTCGCGGTTGATGATGAGCTGGATGGCCATGGCCCGGCGCACGCTGTCTTCGGTGGGCGTGGTGATGGCTTCGTCGAAGGCGTTGGTGTGCAGCGAGTTGCAGTTGTCGTAAATGGCGATCAGCGCCTGCAGGGTGGTGCGGATGTCGTTGAACTGGATTTCCTGCGCGTGCAGGCTGCGGCCGCTGGTCTGGATGTGGTACTTGAGCTTCTGGCTGCGTTCGTTGGCGCCGTACTTCTCCTTCATCGCCACGGCCCAGATGCGGCGCGCCACGCGGCCCATCACCGTGTATTCGGGGTCCATGCCGTTGGAGAAGAAGAACGACAGGTTGGGCGCGAAGTCGTCGATGTGCATTCCGCGCGCGAGATACGCCTCCACAAACGTGAAGCCGTTGGACAGCGTGAACGCCAGCTGGCTGATCGGGTTGGCCCCCGCTTCGGCGATGTGGTACCCGCTGATGGACACCGAGTAGAAGTTGCGCACGTTGTGGTGCACGAAGTACTGGGCGATGTCGCCCATCACCTTCAGGCTGAATTCGGTGGAGAAGATGCAGGTGTTCTGGCCCTGGTCTTCCTTCAGGATGTCGGCCTGCACCGTGCCGCGCACATTGGCCAACACCCATTCGCGGATCTTGGCGGCCTCGGTGTCGGTGGGCTCGCGCTTGTTGTCTTCCTTGAACCTGTCGATGTTCTGGTCGATGGCGGTGTTCATGAACATCGCGAGGATGGAAGGCGCCGGGCCGTTGATGGTCATCGAGACCGAGGTTGACGGGTCGCACAGGTCAAAGCCGCCGTACAGCACCTTCATGTCGTCCAGCGTGGCGATGGACACGCCGCTGTTGCCCACCTTGCCGTAGATGTCCGGCCTCGGGTCGGGGTCGTTGCCATAGAGCGTGACCGAGTCGAAGGCGGTCGAAAGGCGCTTGGCCTGCATGCCGGAGCTCAGCAGCTTGAAGCGGGTGTTGGTGCGGAAGGCGTCGCCTTCGCCGGCGAACATGCGGGTGGGGTCCTCGCCCTCGCGCTTGAACGCGAAGGTGCCCGCGGTGTAGGGGTAGCTGCCCGGGACGTTGTCCAGCATCAGCCACTTGAGGATTTCGCCGTGGTCCACATACTGCGGCAATGCGACCTTGCGGATGGTGGTGCCGGAAAGGCTCCTGGTGGTGAGGGCGGTGCGGATTTCCTTGTCGCGGATTTTCACCACGTACTCGTCACCGGCGTAGGCCTGCTGCATCTCCGGCCACTGCTTGAGCAGGTGCAGTGCGTCGCGGTCCATCCGCGAGAGGCGCTTGCCCGCCAGATCCAGCGCCGCTTCGGCGGCGGGGGCCCGGTCGGGCTTGTCCACCTTGAGCATGCGCGCGGCTTCCTTCAGCTGCTGCACTTCGCGCGCCACCGTGGCCTGCTCGCGGGCCCGCTTCTTGTAGCCGCGCACCGTGTCGCTGATCTCGGCGAGGTAGCGCGTACGCGCGGCCGGCACCACCGGGCTCTGGTTGGTGCTGTGGCGCACGTTCACCACCGGCAGCCGGCCTTCCGTGAGCGGCACGCCCAGCGCGGCCAGCCGCGGCTTGAGCGCCTGGTACAGGGCCGTGACGCCGTCGTCATTGAAGCGCGCGGCCATGGTGCCGAACACCGGCATCTCGTCGGGCCGCTTGCCCCAGGCTTCCTTGTTGCGCTGCACCTGCTTGGCGACGTCGCGCAGCGCGTCGGCCGCGCCCTTGCGGTCGAACTTGTTGATGGCCACGAACTCGGCGAAGTCCAGCATGTCGATCTTCTCGAGCTGGCTGGCGGCGCCGAATTCCGGCGTCATCACGTAGATCGGCACATCCACGTGCGGCACGATGGCCGCATCGCCCTGGCCGATGCCGGAGGTTTCCACCACGATCAGGTCGAAGCCCGCCACCTTGCAGGCGGCGATCACGTCGGGCAGGGCGGCGGAGATCTCGCTGCCGAAGTCGCGGGTGGCCAGGGAGCGCATGAACACGCGCGGCCCCTGGCTCCAGGGCGAGATCGCGTTCATGCGGATGCGGTCGCCCAGCAGCGCGCCGCCGCTCTTGCGGCGCGACGGGTCGATGGAGATCACCGCCACGCGCAGGGCATCGCCCTGGTCCAGCCGCAGGCGCCGGATCAGCTCATCGGTGAGCGACGACTTGCCGGCGCCGCCAGTGCCCGTCACGCCCACGACTGCTACATTTTTTGTAGCAGCCTCAGCACGAAGGACGCCCGCTCCAGCCGCTTTCCCCTCTGAAATCTCGATGGCGGTGATCAGCTGGGCCAAGGCCCGCCAGTTCATCTCGCCATGGCCCTGGATGGCTTCCAGGCCCGCGGGCGCATAGCCGCTGATGTCCTTGTCGCAACGCATCACCATCTCGCCGATCATCCCGGCCAGGCCCATGCGCTGGCCGTCCTCGGGGCTGTAGATGCGCGTCACGCCATAGGCCTGGAGCTCGCGGATTTCGGGCGGCACAATCACGCCGCCGCCGCCGCCGAACACCTGGATGTGCTCGCCGCCCCGGGCCTTGAGCAGGTCCACCATGTACTTGAAGTATTCGACGTGGCCGCCCTGGTAGGAGCTGATGGCGATGCCCTGCACGTCTTCCTGCAGGGCAGCGGTGACCACCTCGTCCACGCTGCGGTTGTGGCCCAGGTGGATCACCTCCGCGCCCATGCCCTGCAGGATGCGCCGCATGATGTTGATGGCCGCGTCGTGCCCGTCGAACAGGCTGGCGGCCGTGACAAAGCGCACCTTGTGCGTGGGGCGGTAGTTGGCTAGCGCCTTGAATTCGGCGGACAGGTCGGTCATGCGGGTGTCTCCAGCGGATCGCTACCTTACTTGACGTTTACGTAAACGTCAACTCCCGCCGGTCATTCGACCCGGGCGCCTTCCAGCCCGTCCGCCAGCGGCGGGTAGCGCAGTTTCAGCGATTTCAGGGTGTCCCGCACCACGGTGGCGATCATCAGGTTGCGGTGGGTCTTGGAGTCGGCCGGCACGATGGTCCAGGGCGCATGGGCTGTGCTGGTCGCGCCCAGCAGTGCCTCGTACGCCTTCATGTAGGCTCGCCACTGCTTGCGAACCTCCAGGTCGCGCGGCATGAATTTCCAGCCTTTGGCGGGGTCGTCGATGCGCGCCTGCAGCCGTTCGCGCTGCTCATCGGGGCTGATGTGCAGCATGAACTTCAGCAGCACCGTGCCGCTTTCGGCCAGCAGCCGCTCGAAATCGTTGATCTGCGCGAACCGCTGCTTCGCCTGCGCCGGGGTGATCAGCCCGTCCACCACCGGAACCAGCACGTCCTCGTAATGGCTGCGGTTGAAGATCATCAGTTCGCCCGCACCCGGCACCTTCTGGTGGATGCGCCACAGGAAGTCGTGGTCGCGCTCCTCGGCGGTGGGCGCCCTCCAGCTGGCCGTGCGCACGCCCAGCGGGCTGACACGGCCGAACACATGGCGGATGGTGCCGTCCTTGCCCGAGCCGTCCATTCCTTGCAGCACGACCAGAAGCTTGTAGCGCCGGTCGGCGAACAGCAGGTCCTGCAGCGTGTCGATCTCGCAGGCCAGCGTTTCCACGGCCTCCTTGTCGCGCTGCTTGTCGCCGCAGGAATAAGGCTTGGCGCCGGGGTCGGCCTTTGAGAGCGGCCAGGGCTTGCCGCCTCCGCCGCGCGGCTGCCAGCGGGCGAGCAGGGCCCCGGAGCCCTTCTTAGCCGCCATACAGGTACTTGGGCAGCCACAGCGTCATGCCGGGCCAGATGTACATGAACACCATGCACAGGATGACGATCAGCATGTACGGCATCATGCCCGCGAAGATCTGGTTGATCGTCACGTGCGAGGGCGACACGCCCTTCAGGTAGAAGGCCGACATCGCCACCGGCGGCGACAGGAAGGCCGCCTGCAGGTTCACGAACACCAGCACGCCCCACAGGATGGGATCGATCTGGAAGTGCGCCAGCAGCGGCAGGAAGATGGGCACGAAGATCACGATGATCTCGGTCCACTCCAGCGGCCAGCCCAGCACGAAGATGATGGCCTGCGACAGCAGCAGGAACTGCACCGGCGACAGGTTCATAGACAGCACCCACTGCTCCACCACGCTCTGGCCGCCCAGCAGCGCGAACACGGCCGAGAACAGTGCCGAGCCGACAAACAGCCAGCAGACCATGGCCGTGGTCTTGGCGGTGAGGAATACCGCCTCCTTGGTGCGCTCCCAGTTCAGCGTTCTCGCCTGCCATGCCATGAGGAAGGCGCCCGCCGCGCCCACAGCGGCCGATTCCGTGGCCGTGGTGATGCCGAACAGGATCACGGCCAGCACCACGAAGGTCAGGATGGCCAGCGGCATGACGGAGGAAACCAGCATGCGCAGGATCTCGAACTGCTCGCCGTCGAATTTCCAGTAGTACCAGGCCAGCAGCCCTAGCGTGATGGCGCAGGCGATCCAGAAGCCCGTATAGAACGCCTCGGGCACGGCCACTTGGTGCGGCGCATCCACCTCCGAAGGGTCACCCATCTGCTGCAGCGGCTCGTCAACGGCAGCCGCCTGGGCCGGTTTGGCGTCGCCGCCGGGCGGCTCCTGGAGCTCGCTGCTGCTGCCCGGGGGTTCCTGCAGGCCGCCGCTGGACGGCGGCTCCTGGACACCGCCGGTGGTGGCCGGCGGCGGCAGGGCCGCCGGCGCCGGCGTGGCGGCCAGCTTCTGCGCCTGCGCGACCGGCTTGGCCGCGACCTGCGCGTCTTCCTGGGAATGGATCACCACGTACCACCACACAGCGGCCAGCGTGGCCGCGGCCAGCAGCACCGGCACCAGCGCCTTGAACAGGCTGCGGACCAGCAGGCCCCACGTGATGGGGTGGGCTGCATCACCGCCTCGCATCGCACGCGCCGGGCTGACCACGGCAGTGAGCAGCGCGGGCAGCATCCGCTTCGAATACACCGAGCCGATGTGCTGCAGCCAGCCGGGCACGGGCGCGCGCAGCTGGTCGGGCGGCAGCTTCGGTGCGATCTTGGGGTTGATCAGTACCCAGCCGATGATGTAGACCAGGTACAGCAGCGCGAGGAAGAAGCCCGGGAACATGGCGGCCGCATAGAGCTTGACCACGGACTGGCCCGCCACGGCGGCGTACACGATGATCATCACCGAAGGCGGTATCAGGATGCCCAGCGTGCCGCCTGCGGTGATCACGCCGGAGGCCAGCCGCACGTCGTAGCCGGCGTTGAGCATGGGCCGCATGGCGATCACGCCCATCAGCACCACCACGGCGCCCACCAGGCCGCTGGCAATGCCCCAGAAGGTGCAGATGATGAGGGTGGTCACGGCCAGCGAACCGGGCACGCTGCGGAACGCCAGCTGCACGCTGTGGAACATCTTGTCCACCAGCGCGCCGCGCTCCATCACATAGCCCATCAGCACGAACAGCGGTATCGACAACAGCGTTTCGTTGGTCATGGCCCCGAAGGCGCGCTGCACCATCAGGTCGAAGATGCGGTTGCTCCAGAAATGCTGGGCCGGGTCGTAGAAGGCGACAAAGCCGAACAGCATGCCCAACCCCATCAGCGTGAAGGCCGTGGGAAAGCCCATCATGATGACCACCACGATCAGGGCCAGCATCGTCATGCCCAGTGCGGCATTGCTCATATCAGCCTTTCATGCCTTTTGATTTTTCGATCGCCAGCGCGCGGGACTCCTCGTCCACGTATTCGCTGCCCGCCAGCTGCTGCGCCACCACGTCGGCTTCCTCCGCGTCCTTCAGCCGCGCCGGCCATTCGCCGGTCTTCAGGCACACCACGCAGCGGATGATCTCGGCCACGCCCTGCATCAGCACGACGGCGCCTGCCAGCGGGATGATGAACTTGAACGGGTAGACCGGCAGCGGCGTCGCGTTGAAGGTCTGCTCGTGCATGGCCAGCGAATCCTGGAAGTAGGTCCAGCCGGCCCAGGTCAGCGCCAGGATGCCCGGCATGAAGAAAACGAAGTACAGCACCAGGTCCAGCCCCGCCTGGCGGCGCGGCGGCATGTTTCCGTAGAGGAAGTCGCCGCGCACATGGCCGTCCTGCGCCAGCGTGTAGGCGCCCGCCATCATGAACAGCGTGCCGTACATCATGTTGTTGACGTCGAAGATCCAGGCCGTGGGCGCGTTCAGCAGGTAGCGCTTGAACACTTCGATGCACACGACCAGCATCAGCGCCACGATCAGCCAGGCCGCGGCCTTGCCGATCCAGGTGCTGATGGTGTCGGCGGTATGGAGCAGTTTTGTAACGTTCATAAAAAAGCCATCCGGGCGTACCGGATGGCCGTGTTTGCGTTGTCGGGCCTCAGGTCTTCTTCGCGAAGTAATGGTTGTACGCCATCTTGAAGTCGATGGTGTAGTCGTTGTGCCACTGGCCGGTGCGCTGGGCGAAAGCGCGCTGCGAGTCCATCACCTTCTTGAACAGCGGGTTCTCGGCCGCCTTCTTGGCGACCGTCTTGTCCCAGGCCGCCAGCTGGGCGCGCAGCACCGCGTCGGGCGTCTTGTAGAACTTGATGCCCTGCTTCTTCATTTCCTCGTAGTCCTTGGCGTTGCGGTCGGCATGCTTCCAGCTCATGTCGGCGCTGGCCGCCTGGACCGCGTAGTCGATGATTGACTTCAGCTCCTGGGGCAGCGCGGTGTACTTGGCCTTGTTGAACAGCACCTCGAACTGCTCGCCACTCTGGTGCCAGCTTTGCAGCATGCAGTTCTTGACCACGTCGGGAAAACCCAGCACGCGGTCGCTGGAGGCGTTGTTGAACTCGGCCGCGTCGATCAGGCCGCGGTCCAGTGCCGGCACGATCTCGCCGCCGGGCAGCGGGTTCACCGCGGCGCCCATCTCGGTGAAGATGTCCACCGCCAGGCCCACCGTGCGGTACTTCAGGCCTTTCAGGTCTTCCACCTTGGCCACCGGCTTCTTGAACCAGCCCAGCGGCTGCACCGTCATGGGGCCGTACAGGAACGACACCACGTCCATGTTGATGGACTTGTAGATTTCTTCCAGCAGCGCCTTGCCGCCGCCGTAGTAGTGCCATGACAGCACCATGTTGGAGTCCAGGCCATAAGCCGGACCCGACCCCCAGATGGCCAGTGCCGAGTTCTTGCCGTAGTGGTAAGCGAGCACGCCATGGCCGCCGTCCAGCGTGCCCTTGTTCACGGCTTCGAGCAGCTGGAAGGCCGGCACCACCGCGCCGGAGGGCAGCACCTCGATCTTCAGCCGCCCGCCCGCCATGTCGTTGACCTTCTTGGCGAAGTCGTTGGCGTACTCGTGGAAGATGTCCTTGGCCGGCCAGGTGCTCTGGAAGCGGAACGACACCGGCGCGGCCTGCGCATAGGCCAGCGGCGCCGCGACAGCGCCGGCAGCGGCGGCCGCGCCCTTGAGCAGGCTGCGGCGGCGGGGGGATTTGCTCTCGGTCATGGTTGTCTCCTGTTGATAAATAGTTGTTAGCACGCTATCTTGTGAGTCAGCATCGGCTCAGGTGAGAGGGTTTTCACGGAGCGCGCCGCGACTGATTCTTAATCGTTACATCCAAGGAGACACAACATGGACAGAAGGCACTTTTTCCACGGCACGGCGGCTGCCGCTGCCGCCGGCGCGCTGGCGGGCTGCGCCGCCCCCGCAGGCACGGCCGGCTCGCGCACCCCCTTTGCGGTGGCCGGCACGGTCATCCCCGTTGTCGGTTCCGACGAGGTGTTTCCGGTGCGCCGCATCTACTGCATCGGCCGCAACTACCGCGCCCATTCCATCGAGATGGGATCCAACCCCGACCGTGAGCCGCCGTTCTTTTTCCAGAAGCCCACCGACGCGATCCAGTACGTCGCGGCCGGCACGGTTCCTGACCACCCCTATCCCTCGCTGACCAAGAACTACCACTACGAGGCTGAGCTGGTTGCCCTGATCGGCAAGGGCGGGCGAAACATACCGATCGCCACGGCGCTGGAGCACGTGTGGGGCTACACGCTGGGCCTGGACATGACCCGGCGTGACCTGCAGCGCGCCATGGGCGACGAGAAGAAGCCCTGGGAGATCGGCAAGAGCTTTGACCGCTCCGCGCCCATCGGCGCGGTGCACAAGGTGGCGCAGACCGGGCATTTCACCAAGGGCGCCATCTGGCTGAAAGTCAATGGCGTAACCAAGCAGAGCGCCAGCCTCGACCAGATGATCTGGTCGGTGGCCGAGCAGATCGCCAAGCTGTCCGAGGCCAACGAGCTGTTCCCCGGCGACATCATCTATTCCGGCACGCCCGAGAACGTGGGGCCGGTGGTGCGCGGCGACGTGATCGAGATGCACATCGACGGCCTGCCCAATCTCAGCGTGAAAATCGTCTGACGCCGGTCCAGCTGTTCGACCCCGCGTCGGCCAGCTACACCTACCTGCTGTTCGACGAGGCCACGCGCGAGGCGCTGATCATCGACCCGGTCGACGAGCAGCTGGCGCGTGACCTGGCCGTGCTGCGCGAGCACGGCCTGAAGCTGCTGTGGGCCATCGAAACCCATGCGCACGCCGACCACATCACCAGCGCCGGCGCGCTCGCCGAGCACGCCGGCGCGCGCACTGCGGCGCCCGAGGGTTGCGGCATCGGCACGGCCGCGGTGCAGCTGCGGGACGGCGAGGTGCTGCGCTTTGGCGGCGAAGAACTGAAGGCCCTGCACACGCCCGGCCACACCGCGGGGAGCATGAGCTACCTGTGGCGCGGCCACGTGTTCACCGGCGACACGCTGCTCATCAACGGCTGCGGCCGCACCGATTTCCAGTCGGGCAGCGCGGCCGCGCTGTACCGCAGCCTGACCGAGGTGCTGTTCGCGCTGCCGGGCGGCACCACCGTCTGGCCCGGCCACGACTACCAGGGCCGCAGCCACTCCACCATCGCCGCCGAGAAAGCCGGCAACGCCCGTGTGGCCGGCAAGACGCTGGCAGAATTCAGGGCCATCATGGACGATCTGAACCTGCCCAAACCCAAGCGCCTGGACGAGGCCGTGCCCGCCAACCAGAGCTCGGGCCTGCGCCACGATGCGGGCGCGCCCGCGCTGCAGCCGCGGCTGGCCCAGGGCTACGCCGGCGACCTGCCGCCCGAACTCGCCTGCGAGTGGTGGCGCCAGGGCGACGCGGTGCTGGTGGACGTGCGCACCGATGCCGAGCGTGAATGGGTGGGTTTCGTGCCCGGCGCCGTGCCGCTGGCCTGGAAGCAATGGCCGGGCATGGCGGTGAACGCCGCCTTCGATGAAGGCATCAAGGCGGCCGTGCCACCGGGCAAGAAAGCGCTGCTGCTGTGCCGCAGCGGCGTGCGTTCCGTGGCGGCTGCCCGCCGCGCCACCGAGCTGGGCATCGAGGCCTACAACATCCTCGAGGGCTTCGAGGGCGATCCGGACGAAAATGCGCAGCGCGGCCGCAAGGGCGGCTGGCGGTTTCGCGGCCTGCCGTGGCGGCAGGGCTAACCCAACAAGGAAACATCACAGATGGCTGTCAATCTGCCCGCACCGCGGGCCGCCGACCTTCGCGCCGTGGCGGGCCTTCGCATCGGCGTGGCCGAGGCGGGCATCCGCAAGGCCAACCGCAAGGACCTCAGCGTGGTGCTGATCGACGCGGGCGCTTGCGTCGCCGGCGTGTTCACGCAGAACCGCTTTTGCGCCGCGCCGGTGCAGGTGTGCCGCGAACACCTGATGCACGGGGACATCCGCGCCATGGTGATCAACACCGGCAACGCCAACGCCGGCACGGGTGAGGACGGGCTGGTGCGCGCGCGCAGCACCTGCATCGCGCTGGCGCAAAAGCTGGAACTTGCGCCCGAGCAGGTGCTGCCGTTTTCCACCGGCGTCATCATGGAGCCCCTGCCGGTGGAGCGTATCGCGGCGGGACTGCCGGCCGCGCTGGCCGATGCGAAAGAGGACAACTGGCTGCGCGCGGCCGAAGGCATCATGACCACCGACACCGTGGCCAAGGCCTTCAGCGCCCAGCTGGACATCGAAGGTGCGCGCATCACCATCACCGGCATCAGCAAGGGCGCCGGCATGATCCGGCCCAACATGGCGACCATGCTGGGCTTCATGGCCACCGACGCGAAGGTGGCGCCGGCCGTGATGCAGCAGCTTGCGCGGGAGCTGGCGGACGGCTCGTTCAACCGCGTCACGGTGGACGGCGACACGTCCACCAACGACTCATTCGTGGTGATCGCCACCAACAAGGCCGCGCACGCGCCCATCGCTTCGCTGGACAGCGATGCGGGCCGGGCGCTGAAGGCTGCCATGCTGGATGTCGCCCGCCGGCTGGCCCAGGCCATCGTGCGCGATGGCGAGGGCGCCACCAAGTTCATCACGGTGCGGGTGGAAGGCGGCAAGACCGGCGAGGAATGCCGCAAGGTGGCCTATGCCATCGCCCATTCGCCGCTCGTCAAGACCGCTTTCTTCGCCAGCGACCCCAATCTGGGCCGCATCCTGGCGGCGGTGGGCTACGCCGGCATCGACGACCTGGACCAGACGAAGATCGACCTGCACCTCGACGACGTGCATGTGGCCGTGAACGGCGGGCGCAACCCGGCCTACCGCGAGGAAGACGGCCAGCGCGTGATGAAGCAAAGCGAGATCACCGTGCGGGTGGGGCTGGGCCGCGGCAACGCCGCCGACACGGTGTGGACCTGCGACTTCAGCCACGACTACGTGAGCATCAACGCCGACTACCGGTCATGAACGAAAAATTCGAAGAACTGATGGCGCGGGCCGGGCATCTGCTGGCGCGCATCGAAGCCATCCTGCCCCAGCCCCTGACGTCTCCCGACTGGAGCCAGTCCATCGCCTGGCGCTACCGCAAGCGCTCCTCCGGCCACGGCGCGCTGGAGCCGGTGCGCCATGTCGGCGGCATCCGGCTGGCCGACCTGAAGGAGATCGAGCCGCAGAAGGAAAAGATCCAGCGCAACACGCTGCAGTTCGTGCAGGGCCAGCCGGCCAACAACGTGCTGCTTACGGGCGCGCGCGGCACCGGCAAGTCGTCCCTCATCAAGGCCTGCCTGAACGAGTACGCGGCGCAGGGCCTGCGGCTGATCGAGGTGGACAAGGCCGAGCTGGTGGACTTGCCGGACATCGTCGATGTGGTGGCCGGCCTGCCGGAAAAATTCATCGTCTATTGCGACGACCTGAGCTTCGAGGAGGGCGAGCCCGGCTACAAGGCGCTCAAGTCCATCCTGGACGGCTCGGTGGCCGCCTCCACGCCCAACGTTCTGATCTACGCCACCAGCAACCGGCGCCACCTGCTGCCCGAATACATGAAGGAAAACCTCACCTACACCCACACCGATGACGGCGAGGTGCACCCGGGCGAGGTGGTGGAAGAAAAGATTTCCCTGTCCGAGCGCTTCGGCCTGTGGGTGAGCTTCTACCCGTTCACCCAGGACGAATACCTGGTGATCACGGCGCAGTGGCTCTCGTCGTTCGGCGTGCCAGCCGCGGCGATCGCCGCGGCCCGCGCCGAGGCGCTGGTGTGGGCGCTGGAGCGTGGCTCGCGCTCGGGCCGTGTCGCCTACCAGTTCGCGCGCGACTACGCGGGGCGCCACCCTTCATGAGTGACGGCGTGCTGGTGGCCCACGGCGACCGGCCGCGCGAAGGCGGGCCGGACCGCAAGGAAGTGGAGGTGGCGGTGGGCGTGCTGCTTCGCGCCGACGGTGCCTTCCTGCTGACCTCGCGGCCCCCCGGCAAGGTGTACGAGGGCTACTGGGAATTTCCCGGCGGCAAGGTCGAGCCGGGCGAGTCGGTGGAGCAGGCGCTGCGGCGCGAGCTGCAGGAGGAAATCGGCATCACCATCGGCGCCGTCCACCCCTGGAAGGTGGAGCGGGTGGACTACCCGCATGCGCTGGTGCGGCTGAATTTCTGCAAGGTGTTCGAGTGGAGCGGCGAGCTTCACATGCACGAGGGCCAGTCGTTTGCCTGGCAGGCGCTGCCGGTGCAGGTGCAGCCCGTGCTGCCGGGCACCGTGCCGGTGCTGGCGTGGTTCGCTGCCGAGCGCGAATTCCACGGTGCTACACATTCGATAGCTGCCTAAGCACAGCTGGCGCGCTCTGCAGCCCGATTCCTCTCTGAAAAGCTATTGCAGCTTGGCGTCGCCGAAGGGCTGGTCGTCGGGCGGCGCCTCGCTGGCCACGCGAAAGCTTTCGCTGGCCCAGGCGCCGAAGTCCATGTTCTTGCAGCGCTCGCCGCAGAACGGCCGGTAGGGGTTGTCGGGGCTGAACACGCTGTCGCCGCCGCAGCAGGGGCAGGGCACGATGCGCGGTTTCGCTTTGGGTTGCTGTTCGCTCATGCGACGCTCGCCTTCAGGAGCAGAGGGTGAGTTCGAACGGCGCGTCGGCGCTGCTGGGCTGCAGGCGCTCGCCGGCTTCCTCGTGCATCAGCCGCACCGACACCATCAGGCGGTTGCCGCTGATCTCGGGCACCAGGTGCAGGGCAGGGTCGATGCGCAGGCGCAGCAACTGGAAGGTGCGGCCCTGCGGCAGGTTCTGCTGCAGCTGGCCGGCGGTGGCCATCACTTTCTGGGGCGAGCCCGAATCGCGCAGCAGCTTGAGCAGCATGTGGATGGATTCGGCCAGCGGGCCCAGGGTGGAAGCCCAGCGCTGCAGGTCGGCGCGGCGCGCGGACGGCTCGCGGTGCTGCCAGGCAAAGTAGGCCGGCAGGTCGAATTCGCAGGTGCCGCCGGGAATGCCCACGCGGCTGCGGATGCTCATCAGCCAGTCGTTCTCAGTGAGGGATTGCCCGGCCTTGCCCGGCAGGCTGTTCAGCGCGGAGAAGCAGCCATCGAGCTTGCCCACCACGTCGTCCAGCACGCCCTGCGAAATGGCGGGGTTGCCGCGGTAGCTGTTGAGGGCCTGCTTCTGCTTTTCCAGGTCCTTCATCACGTCGGACTTCAGGTCGGCGCGGGCGCCCACGTCCATCACTTCGAAGATGGTGGCCAGCGCGTAATGGTGGTCTACAGGGTGGTCGCGGGGGACCAGTTCACCCAGCCGGCGGAACAGGTGCTCCAGGCGCAGGTAGGTGCGGATGCGTTCGTTGAAAGGGTATTCGTAGAGGATCACGCTGCGTGGGTTTCAGGCAAGGCGCAATCATAGCCCGAAGAAGCGTGCGGTCTGCGTCACTTCCGCTTGCAATTGCTCAAGCGTCAGGCCCTGATTGCAGATCACAATGTCGGCCGCCGCGAGGCGAGCCTCGCGAGTGGACTGAGCGGCCATGATCCGGCCCACTTCATCGGCCGGGAGGCCGCTGCGGGCGACGACGCGTGCCACCTGCGTCGCAGGCTCGCAGTCCACCACCAGCACCCGGTCGACCTGGCTGCGCCAGCGGCCCGACTCCACCAGCAGCGGGATGTCGAACACGACGCAGGCGATGCCCGCGTCCAGCGCGGCCTGCACTTCGCGCGCGCTCTGCGCGCCCACCAGCGGGTGGATGATGGCCTCCAGATGGCCGCGCGCCTGCGGGTCGGCATAGGCGTGGTCGCGCATGCGGGCGCGGTCCAGCGTGCCTTCGGGCGTGATGAAGTGCGCGCCGAAGCATTCGGCGATGGCCGCTATCGCGGCCCCGCCCGCCGCCGTGACGCTGCGGGAAATGGCGTCGGCGTCGATGACCGCGGCGCCCAGCTGCGCGAGCATCTGCAGCACCGTGCTCTTGCCGCTGCCTATGCCGCCCGTGAGGCCGACACGCATAACCATCTAGAGGCCCACGGCCTGCAGGATCGCGGCGGGGCCGAAGACCATGGCGGTCAGCCCCGCGCCGGCCAGGAAGGGCCCGAACGGCACATAGCCGCCTTCGCGCAGGCCGCTGGAGAATTTCATGGCGATGCCGATGACGGCACCGATGACCGAAGCCATCAGGATGATGGGCACCAGCGCCTGCCAGCCGAACCAGGCACCCAGCGCGGCGAACAGCTTGAAGTCGCCATAGCCCATGCCTTCCTTGCCGGTGAGGAGCTTGAAGGCCTGGTAGATCAGCCACAGGGACATGTAGCCCGCCACGGCGCCCCACAACGCGGTGGGCAGCGGAACGGAAGTGAACCGCAGGGCCGCGGCGATCAGGCCCGCCCACAGCAGCGGCAGGGTGATGTCGTCGGGCAGTAGCGTGGTGTCCCAGTCGATCAGCGCGAGCGCCAGGATGGCGGCGGAGAACCCGCACCACGCTGCCGCTTCCAGGGAGGCGCCCCAGCGGGCGGCGCAAAACCAGAACAGCGCGCCGGTGGCCAGTTCCACCACGGGGTAGCGCGGGCTGATGCGCGCCGAGCAGGCGGAGCATTTGCCCCGCAGCGCCAGGTAGCTCAGAACGGGGATGTTTTCAAACCAGCGGATGCCGTGGCCACACTTGCCGCAGCGCGAGCGCGGCGTCATGAGGTTGAACGGCTCGGCCGGCTCGGCCTGCTTGCCGGACAATTCCGCGCACTCGCCGGCCCACTGGCGCTCCAGCATCTTCGGCAGCCGGTAGATCACCACGTTCAGGAAGCTGCCGAACAGCAGGCCGAAGACGCCGGCGATGGCGGCGTCGATACCCGGCGAGACCAGCATCAGACGACTTGGCCCAGCTTGAAGATGGGAAGGTACATCGAGACCACGATGCCGCCGATCAGGCCGCCCAGGAACACGATGATGATCGGCTCCATCAGGCTGGACAGGCCGGCCACCATGTCGTCGACCTCGGCCTCGAAGAAGTCGGCGGCCTTGCCCAGCATGTGGTCGACCGAGCCCGATTCCTCGCCGATGGCGCACATCTGCAGCACCATGCTGGGAAACAGGTTGGAATTGGTCATGGCGGCCGTGAGGCTGGTGCCGGTGGACACTTCCTGCTGGATCTTCTCGGTGGCCGAGGCGAACACCGAATTGCCGGAGGCACCGCCCACGGAGTCCAGCGCTTCCACCAGCGGCACACCCGCGGCGAACATGGTCGACAGCGTACGGGTCCAGCGGGCGATGACCGACTTGTAGACCAGGCTGCCGAACACGGGCAGCTTCAGCATCACGCGGTCCATGAACGCCTGCACCTTCTCGCTGCGCTTCCAGGCCTGCAGGAAGAAGTACAGCCCGCCGCCGATGCCGCCGAATATCAGCCACCAGAACTTGACGAAGAATTCGCTGATCGCGATGACAAACAGGGTGGGCGCCGGAAGATCGGCACCGAAGGACGAGAACACCTGCTTGAAGGCGGGGATCACGAAGATCATGATGACGGCCACCACCACGAATGCCACCACCACGACGGAGATGGGGTACATCAGCGCCGACTTGATCTTGGACTTGATCGCCTCGGTCTTTTCCATGTAGACCGCCAGCCGGTCAAGCAGGGCTTCCAGGATACCGGCGGTCTCGCCGGCTTCCACGAGGTTGCAGTACAGGTTGTCGAAATACAGCGGGTACTTGCGGAACGCCGCCGACAGGGAGGTGCCGGTTTCCACGTCGGTACGAACGTCGTTGAGCAGCTTGGTAACGCTGGCGTTGGCATTGCCCCGGCCCACGATGTCGAAGGCCTGCAGCAGCGGCACGCCCGCTTTCATCATGGTGGCCAGCTGCCGGGTGAAAATCGCGATGTCCTTGGGCTTGATCTTGGCCCCGGAGCGCATGCGGCGCTTCTTGATCTTGGTGGGCGACACGCCCTGGCGGCGCAGCGAAGCCTGCACCTGGTTCTCGCCGGCGGCCCGCGTTTCGCCACGCACCTGCTTGCCATTGCGGTCCCGGCCTTCCCATTCGAAGACGAACTCGGTGACTTTGGTTGCTGCAGTGGCCATGAAGCTCCTCTTTTTATGATTCGTTGGTGCAGCCCAGGACTTCTTCCAGCGAAGTCACCCCCAGCCTGACCTTGTTCAATCCCGACTTGCGCAGGCTGTTGACGCCTTCGCGCGTTGCCTGCTCGGCGATGTCCAGCGCACTGCCGTCGCGCAGGATGATGCGCTGGATGTCGTCCGTGATCGGCATGACCTGGTAGATGCCCACCCGGCCCTTGTAGCCGTTGTTGCACATGCTGCAGCCCACCGGGCGGTACGGCGACCAGGTGCCGTCCACGTCTTCTTCCTTGAAGCCGGCCTCCAGCAGGGTCTCGTGCGGGATGTCCGCCGGCTGCTTGCAGTTGGCGCACAGGCGCCGGGCCAGCCGCTGGGCGGTGATCAGGATCACGCTGGAGGCGATGTTGAAGGGCGCGATGCCCATGTTGCGCATCCGCGTGAGCGTGGTCGGCGCGTCGTTGGTGTGCAGGGTGGACAGCACCAGGTGGCCCGTCTGCGCCGCCTTGATGGCGATGTCGGCGGTTTCCAGGTCGCGGATTTCGCCGACCATGATCACGTCCGGGTCCTGGCGCAGGAACGACTTGAGGGCCGCCGCGAAAGTGAGGCCCGCTTTTTCGTTGACGTTGACCTGGTTGACGCCGGGCATGTTGATTTCAGACGGGTCTTCAGCGGTGGAGATGTTCACGCCCGGCTTGTTCAGCAGGTTCAGGCAGGTGTAGAGCGAAACGGTCTTGCCCGAACCCGTGGGGCCGGTGACCAGCACCATGCCGTAGGGCCGCTGCACGGCGGCCAGCAGGCGTTCCTTTTCCACCGGGTCATAGCCCAGCGCGTCGACACCCAGGCGGGCGCTGCTGGGATCCAGGATACGGATCACGATCTTCTCGCCGAACAGCGTGGGCAGGGTGCTGACGCGGAAGTCGATCACCCGGTCGGGACCGACCTTCAGCTTCATCCGCCCGTCCTGCGGAACGCGCTTTTCCGAGATGTCCATGCGCGAGATGACCTTGATGCGCGAGGCCAGCTTGTCCTTGATGGCGACCGGCGGCGAGGCGATCTCGCGCAGTTCGCCGTCGATGCGGAAGCGTACGCGGTAGGTGCTTTCGTAGGGCTCGAAGTGCAGGTCGGAGGCCCGCATGCTGAAGGCGTCGAGCAGCATCTTGTGCAGGAACTTGACGACCGGTGCGTCTTCGACATCCGAGGTCGCGCCCTTTTCGTCCTCCTCGACCACCGAGGAGTCCATGGTCGACTCGTCGAACTCGAAGTCGTCGCCGATGATGCTGTCCATCGCCTCGGTGGCGGTGGTGGCGCTGGCTTCGACCATCTTGGTCAGCTTGTCGTATTCGGCAATGATCCAGTCCACGCCCATCTGGGTGGCGAACTTGATCTTTTCGGCGGCCTGCTGGTCGGACGGGTCGGCGGTGGCGACGATCAGGCGGTTGTTGCGCTTGGACAGCACCACCACCCGGTAGGCCTGGCAGATCTTGGTGTCCAGCAGGTTCTTGGGCAGCCGCTGGATGTCGATGGCTTCCAGGTCCAGCAGCGGCGCGCCGAAGGCCGACGACATGGTGTGCGCCAGGTCGGCCGCCGACACGGCGCCCGAGCCGGTAATCTCGGCGATGAAGCTGGTGCGGTTGGCCTGGGCCTTCTTGTAGATGTCCTCGGCCGACTTCTGGCCCAGTTTCCCGGCCGAAACGAGCGCGCGGGCCAGGCCGGGGAGGGCGACGGCAGGGGCTTCGGAAACAGCGGGATCGACTGCGGCCATGCGGTAAATGTAGTACGGTGGGTTACAGTGGCCGGCAGGGCACCGGCAGGTCAGCGGTAATCATCGCCGATTGCCCATCCGCTGTAAATCCGAGCCCGTGTAACGCGGCGCGCACAGTGGGCCGGATGTCACGGAAAAAAGAAGAAAACTGGTCGGGGTGAGAGGATTCGAACCTCCGGCCTCTACGTCCCGAACGTAGCGCTCTACCAGGCTAAGCTACACCCCGCCTGCCTCGCGTTGCCAGCCTGACGAATCAGTTGCGGCGCTGCAGCAGTTGAGCCGCCAATTGTAGCAAACCCTCCGTGCATGGCCCGGGCGGCAGCAGGCGCGCCGCCTGCATGGCGCGCTCCGCTTCGGCGCTGGCGGCCTGCCGCGTCACGTCCAGCGCGCCGGTTTCCCGCACGATCGCCACGATGCGTTCCAGCTCGCCCGCACCGCCGCTTTCAATGGCGGCGCGGATCAGGTCGCGCTGCTGCGCCGTGCCCCGCTGCATGGCCGCGATCAGCGGCAAGGTGGCCTTGCCCTCGCGCAGGTCATCGCCCAGGTTCTTGCCCATTTCGGCGGCGTCGCCGTCGTAGTCCAGCACGTCGTCGATGACCTGGAAGGCGGTGCCCAGGGCCTGGCCGTAGTCGGAGCAGGCCTGCTCAAGCGCCGGCGGGCTGCCGGCCAGCACGGCCCCCAGCCGCGCGCTGGCTTCGAACAGCTTGGCGGTCTTGGAGCGGATCACCCTCAGGTACGCCGCCTCGTCCAGCGAAGCGTCGTGCATGTTCATCAACTGCATCACTTCGCCCTCGGCGATGACGTTGGTCGCATCGGCCAGAATCTCCATGACCCGCACGTTCTGCGCATCCAGCATCATCTGGAAGGCCCGGGAATAAAGGAAGTCGCCGACCAGCACGCTGGCCGGGTTGCCAAAGCTCTCGTTGGCGGTGGCCCGGCCCCGCCGCAGCGTGGATTCGTCCACCACGTCGTCGTGCAGCAGCGTGGCCGTATGGATGAATTCCACCACCGCGGCCAGGTTGAAGCGCTGCTCCCCCCGAAAGCCCAGCGCCCCGCAGACCAGCAGCAGCAGGGCCGGCCGCAGCCGCTTGCCGCCAGCCGAGATGATGTAGCGGGAAACCTCGCCCACCAGCGGCACCCCCGAGTCCAGGCGGCGGGCGACGACGGCGTCGACCCCGGCCATGTCGTCGGCGACGAGGGCGAGGACGGAGGCGGTGCTGGACGAATGGGCGGTCAAGGCGGGAGCAGGCGGGGTGGAGCGCCAATTATAGGAAGCGCCCCACCCTGGGCGAGGGGCTGCCGGTGCCCGCTTGTTAGTGGCCGCAAACCATGCTATACTCTTGGGCTCTGTGGAAATCCGTCCCCAGAGAGATTTACGAGAGACACGAGTGTCTCGTCATTTCAGAGGTCAAACATGTACGCGGTCATAAAAACCGGAGGCAAGCAGTATCGCGTTGCTTCCGGCGAAAAAATTAAAGTAGAACAGATTGCTGCGGACGTAGGCCAGGAAATCGTGATCGACCAGGTTCTCGCAGTCGGAGACGGCAGCGCGCTCAAGGTCGGCACACCCCTGGTGTCCGGCGCAACTGTGACGGTGACAGTCCTGTCACACGGCAAGCACGACAAGGTTCGCATCTTCAAGATGCGCCGTCGCAAGCACTATCAGAAGCGCCAGGGCCATCGCCAGCAGTTCACCGAACTGCAAATCGGCGCTATCGCTGGTTAAGCAGGAGCAGTAGAAATGGCACAGAAAAAAGGCGGCGGCTCTACGCGAAACGGGCGGGATTCCCAGCCCAAGATGCTCGGCGTGAAGGCTTTCGGCGGTGAACTCATCAGCGCCGGCTCCATCATCGTGCGCCAGCGCGGCACCAAGTTCCATCCCGGCACCAATGTCGGCCTGGGCAAGGACCACACCCTGTTCGCCCTGGTGGACGGCCATGTGTCGTTCGCGGTGAAGGGTTCGCTGAACAAGCAGACGGTGAGCGTGGTCCCGGCGTAAGCCTCACTTCGCCCACTCGCGAAGCCCCGACTCGTCGGGGCTTTGTTTTTTATACTCTGGCCACCTATGAAGTTCGTTGACGAAGCCTTTATCGATGTCTCCGCCGGCGACGGCGGGAACGGCTGCGTCTCGTTCCGCCACGAAAAGTACAAGGAATTCGGCGGCCCCAACGGCGGCGACGGCGGGCGGGGCGGCCACGTTTTCGCAGTGGCGGATTCCAACCTCAACACGCTGGTGGACTTCCGCTTCTCGCGCCGCCACGACGCCCGGCGCGGCGAGCACGGCATGGGCTCGGACATGTTCGGCGCGGCGGGAACCGACATCACCCTGAAGATGCCGGTAGGCACCATCATCAGCGACGCCGAAACCGGCGAGGTGCTTTACGAGCTGCTAACGCCCGGTGAGGTGATCACCATCGCCAAGGGCGGCGACGGCGGCTTCGGCAACATGCGCTTCAAGAGTGCGATCAACCGCGCCCCCCGCCAGAAAACCCCGGGCTGGCCCGGCGAG
This sequence comes from Burkholderiales bacterium, assembly GCA_016191525.1. Classification (GTDB taxonomy): domain Bacteria; phylum Pseudomonadota; class Gammaproteobacteria; order Burkholderiales; family Burkholderiaceae_C; genus Ramlibacter. The sequence continues at coordinate 574,127 of JACPOK010000019.1, forward strand.
AAAAAAAACCTCAAGCTCGAGCTGAAGGTGCTGGCCGACGTGGGCCTGCTGGGCATGCCCAACGCGGGCAAGTCCACGCTGATCACCGCGATTTCCAATGCCCGGCCGCGCATCGCGGACTACCCGTTCACCACCCTGCACCCCAACCTGGGCGTTGTCCGCGTGGGGCCCGAGCAGAGCTTCGTGGTGGCCGACCTGCCGGGCCTGATCGAAGGCGCATCGGAAGGCGCGGGCCTGGGCCACCTGTTCCTGCGGCACCTGCAGCGCACGCGCCTTTTGCTGCATATCGTCGACCTGGCGCCGTTCGACGGCGCCGACCCGGTCAAGCAGGCCAAGGCCATCGTGGCCGAGCTGAAAAAGTACGACGTGGACCTCTACAACAAGCCGCGCTGGCTGGTGCTCAACAAGCTGGACATGGTTCCCGATGACGAGCGGGCCACCCGCGTCAAGGACTTCGTCAAGGGCTTCAAGCATAAGGGCCCCGTGTTCGAGATCTCCGCGCTCACGCGCCAGGGTTGCGAGCCGCTGGTCAAGGCCATCTACAAGCACGTGAAGTCGGTGCAGGTGGCCGAGCAGCCGCACATCGAGGTCGATCCCCGGTTCGCCGGCGACCGCGAACCATGAGCCAGGCCGCGCAGGTGCTGCGGGCGGCGCGCCGCATCGTGGTCAAGGTCGGCTCCAGCCTGGTGACCAACGAAGGCCGCGGGCTGGACGAAACCGCCATCGGCGAATGGTGCCGCCAGCTGGCCGCGCTGGCGCAGGACGGGCGCGAAGTGATCATGGTGTCCAGCGGAGCCATCGCCGAGGGCATGAAGCGCCTGGGCTGGGCCACCCGGCCGCACCAGGTGCATGAGCTTCAGGCCGCCGCTGCCGTGGGCCAGATGGGCCTGGCCCAGGTGTACGAAACCAAGCTGCGCGAGAACGGGCTGGGCTCGGCTCAGGTGCTGCTCACGCACGCCGACCTGGCCGACCGCGAGCGCTACCTCAATGCCCGCTCCACGCTGCTCACGCTGCTGTCGCTGAAGGTAATTCCCGTCATCAACGAGAACGACACGGTGGTCAACGACGAGATCAAGGTGGGCGACAACGACACCCTGGGCGCCCTGGTGGCCAACCTGGTGGAAGCCGACCTGCTCGTCATCCTCACCGACCAGAAGGGGCTGTACAGCGCCGACCCACGCAAGGATCCCGCAGCCAACTTCATTCATGAAGCGAAGGCGGGCGACGCCGCGCTGGAAGCGATGGCGGGCGGCGCCGGCTCCAGCCTGGGCAAGGGCGGGATGATCACCAAGATCCTGGCGGCGAAGCGCGCCGCGGGCTCGGGTGCATCCACCGTCATCGCCTGGGGCCGCGAGCCCGACTGCCTCGTGCGCCTGTCACGCGGCGAAGCCATCGGGACGATGCTGGTGGCGCCCACCCAGAAGAACCAGGCCCGCAAGCAGTGGATGGCCGACCACCTGCAGCTGCGCGGCGCGATCACGGTGGACGACGGCGCGGCGGCCAAGCTGCAGGGCGAGGGCAAGAGCCTGCTGCCGATCGGCATGACGGCCGTGGAGGGGGACTTTTCGCGCGGTGACGTTATCGCCATTCGCGATGCCGGCGGCGGCGAGATTGCGCGCGGCCTGGCCAACTATGCGGCTGCGGAAGCGCGGCTGCTGTGCCGCAAGCCCTCGGGCGAAATCGAGCGGCTGCTGGGCTACGTGGCGGAGCCTGAGATGGTTCACCGCACCAACCTGGTGATGACACGCTAGCAGCGCGTCACGCGGGTGGCCCGCTAGTTGTTCATAAAGCGGCGGTTGGCGTCGCCGACCAGGTCGCGCACGATCTGCTGGGCCGAGGTGTTGGTACCGTTGCCGATACACGCACCGGTACGCGCGATCAGCAGGCTGTGGCGCGACGCCGCTTCGTGCAGCTGTCCCCAGCGCTCGTCCGCCACCATCGCCCAGCCACTGGAGGGGTTGTAGCGCGCGTAAACGCGCACCTCGCCTGTGCTGCAGTGAATGCCCTCGTAAAACGCATTGACGGCGCCGCTGCTGCTGGTGGCGACCACCACATAGCGCACGATGCCGTCGGCGCCCAGTGCGATGGATGCAGGGTCGACGCCGAAACGCAGTGTGGACTGCGGCATCTCCAGCTTGATCAGCTTTTCCGTGCGCAGCGGCGGAGGGGGCGGGATCTGCGCCTCCTTCCAGTCGGGATCCAGCGGGGCGAGCTGGGCCTGGGCCATGCAGGTGGTGAAGGCCAGCACGGCCGCCATGGCTTCAAGGCGGCGCATGCTTGTTGCTTTGTACGGCATCGTTGTTCACGCCGGACTGCGGGTCCGGCTCAAAGGTTGCGCCCGGAGGCAATTCGAATGAGGCGCCGGGCATGCCTGCATCGCCGCCCTCGTGTCCATCGTGTTCGCGCGAGCGCATGCCGCTGCGCAGGTAGCGGTTGCGGTGGTCGTGGCGCGGCAGGAAGCGCGCCAGTTCGGTCAGCGCCATTTCGTACACGCCGCGCTTGAACTCCACCACCACGTCGAGCGGCACCCAGTACTCGTTCCAGCGCCAGGCATCGAACTCGGGGTGGTTGGTCGCGCGCAGGTTCAGGTTCCAGTCCTGGCCTGTGAGCTGCAGCAGGTACCAGATCTGTTTCTGGCCCTTGTAGTGGCCGCGCGCGTCGCGGCGGATATACCGGTCAGGCACCTCGTAGCGCAGCCAGTCACGGGTGCGGGCAACGATGCGCACATGCTCGGGCTGCAATCCCACTTCTTCATGGAGCTCCCGGAACATGGCCTGCTCGGGTGTCTCGCCCCGGTCAATGCCGCCTTGCGGGAACTGCCAGCTGTGGGTGCGTATGCGCTTGCCCCAGAACACCTGGTTTTTCTGGTTGAGCAGGATGATGCCGACGTTGGGCCTGAAGCCGTCCCGGTCAAGCATAATCAAACCCCAATTTTTTAACTGAGTTCATTATGCACGCCGGTGCGCGCGCGGCAAGGGGCTTGGTACTTACGGACTCATCGCCTGCCCAATGAAAGCTTCCCAGTTTTTCGTCTCCACACTCAAGGAAGCGCCCGCCGATGCCGAGGTCGTCAGCCACCAGCTGATGACGCGCGCCGGCATGATCAAGAAGCTCGGCGCCGGCATCTACAGCTACATGCCGATGGGCCTGCGCGTGCTGCGCAAGATCGAGGCGATCGTGCGCGAGGAAATGAACCGCGCCGGCGCCGTCGAGCTGCTGATGCCGGTGGTGCAGCCGGCCGAGTTCTGGCAGGAAACCGGCCGCTGGGAAAAGATGGGCCCGGAGCTGATGCGCGTGAAGGACCGGCATGACCGCGACTTCATCATCCAGCCGACCAGCGAAGAGGTGGTGACCGACATCGCCCGCCAGGAACTGCGCAGCTACAAGCAGCTGCCGAAAAACCTGTATCACATCCAGACCAAGTTCCGTGACGAACGCCGCCCGCGGTTCGGCGTGATGCGCAGCCGCGAGTTCATCATGAAGGACGCTTACAGCTTCGACCGCGATGTGCCCGCGGCCAAGGCCAGCTACCAGGTGATGGCGGGCGCCTACCGCGCCATCTTCGACCGCTTCGGCCTGCGCTACCGCGCTGTTGCCGCCGACAGCGGCGCCATCGGCGGCGACCTGTCCGAAGAGTTCCAGGTGATCGCCGCCACGGGCGAAGACGCCATCGTCTATTGCGCGGACAGTGCCTACGCCGCCAACATGGAGAAGGCCGAGGCGCTTGCACCGCAAAAGCCGCGCGCCGCTGGTGCGCAGCCGATGGCGAGGACGCCGACGCCCGGCAAGAGCACCTGCGCCGACGTCGCCGAATTCCTGAAGCTGCCGCTCAACACCACGGTGAAGTCGCTGGTGCTGGCCACCGACGAATTGAACGAGCGCGGCGAAGTCGCGAAGAGCCAGGTCTGGCTGTTGCTGCTGCGCGGCGACCACGACATGAACGAGATCAAGGCCGGCAAGGTGCCGGGCCTGGATGCGGGCTTCCGCTTCGCCACCGTGCCGGAAATCATCGAGCACTTCGGCACCAGGCCGGGTTACCTCGGGCCCATCGGCCTGAAGAAGCCCGTCAAGGTGGTGGCCGACCGCGAAGTGGCGGTGATGTCCGACTGGGTCTGCGGCGCCAACGAAGAGGGCTTCCACGTCACCGGCGTCAACTGGGGCCGCGACCTGCCCGAGCCGGTGGCCGTGGCCGACCTGCGCAACGTGGTCGAGGGCGATCCCTCGCCCGACGGCAAGGGCACGCTGGCCATCGAGCGCGGCATCGAGGTGGGCCACGTGTTCTACCTGGGCACGAAATACAGCGCGCCGATGAAGGCCACCTTCCTGGACGAGAACGGCAAGCCGCAGCTGATGGAGATGGGCTGCTACGGCATCGGCATCACGCGCCTGCCGGCCGCAGCCATCGAGCAGAACCACGACGAGCGCGGCATCATCTGGCCCGACGCCATCGCGCCGTTCATGGTGGTGGTCTGCCCGATCGGCATGGACCGCAGCGCCGAGGTGAAGGCCGCGGCCGAAAAGCTGCACGACGAGCTTGCCGCAGCCGGCGTGGACGTGATGCTGGACGACCGCGGCGAGCGGCCGGGCGCCATGTTCGCCGACTGGGAACTGATCGGCGTGCCGCACCGCGTGGTGATTTCCGACCGCGGCCTGAAAGAGGGCCAGCTCGAATACCAGCACCGCCGTGACGCGGCTGCCACCAAGGTACCGGCGGCGGAGGTGTTCTCCTTCATCAAGAGCCGCTTGCAGGCGTGATTACGAGACGAAAGTGCCTGCAAGCCGCTCTGGCAGCGCATGGGCTGCTATCGATTTCGCAGCAGGCGCAGGCCGGCGGGCAGGTCGAGGAGCCGCTGGCCGACGCGGTGCGCAATGCGCTGGGCCGGGCCATCGCCAACGCCTCGCCGCCCATTCCCGAGTTCCGCGACACCGACACGCGCCTGGCCTACCTGCGCTGGCTGGGCGCCATGAGTTCGCGCCTGCGCAAGAAGCAGACCGAGTGGCTGGAGCGCAAGGAATTCCTGCAGACCGTCTGGTATGAAGCCAAGCGCGCCGGGCTGGACCCGGGCCTGGTGCTGGGACTGATCCAGGTGGAAAGCAATTTCCGCAAATACGCGGTGAGCCCGGTGGGCGCGCGCGGCTACATGCAGGTGATGCCGTTCTGGACGCGCGTGATCGGCGACGGCGACGCCGGCAAGCTGTTCCACATGCAGGCCAATCTGCGCTTCGGCTGCGTCATCCTGCGCCACTACATCGACCGCGAGCGCGGCGACCTGTTCCTGGCGCTGGGCCGCTACAACGGCAGCCGCGGCAAGCCGCAATACCCGAACGCGGTGTTCGCCGCCGGCAAGAACTGGGACTTCCACGACCTGCCCCCCGTTGAGAAGCCGGCCGACCCCACCCGGCCCGCCGACAAGGCGCCGGCCGGGCCGAACTGAAGCTACTGCAGGAAGCCGATCCGGCCCTTGGCCGCGCCCGCGCGGGGCAGGTCGTCAGCGGCAATCTCGCCGCGCTGCTCCAGCCGCGCGTTGCCGAAGCCCGTCATCAGCGCGCGCCGCATGTCGCGCGGCGGCATCTCGGCCAGCAGGTCCAGCAGGGTGTCCGAAGGTTCCGGCGCGAAACGCTCGCCCCAGCCGTGTTCCGCCCGGATGGAGCGGTACAGGTTGCGCGCGATCCGGCGCGCGGCTTCGGGCGAGGGCGCCTCGATCTCGAACACGTTCATGCGGTTCATGATGGGTTCGGGAATGGCGCGGCCGTCGTTGGCCGTCATGATCCAGATCACCTGGCTGGCGTCGATCGCCACCTCGGCGAATTCGTCCATGAAGGTGGCCGCGGTGTCGTGTTCCAGCAGGCTGTAGAGCGAGCCCAGCGGGTCGTACTGCGCATCCGCCGCCGCCTTGTCGATTTCGTCCACCACGATCACCGGGTTGGCGTACTGGCCTTCCACCAGCGCGTCGAACACCTTGCCGGGCCGCGCGCCCTTCCATTGGGAGGACGAACCCGAAAGCAGCCAGCCGGCCGTCATCGAACTCATGGGCACCAGGCTCATGCCGGTACCCAGCAGCTCAGCCAGCTTGCGCGCGAAATGGGTCTTGCCTATGCCGGGCGGGCCCAGCAGCAGCATGGGCGTGACTTCCAGCCCGTCGCGGCAGTCCTGCGACAGGGCCACGTGGCGTTTCACGTCGTCCAGCGCGTCGGTGAAGTTGGGAAGCTGTTCGTACAGGCCCGCCATGTCCGGCACGCCGCTAGGCTTGACCTGGAAGCGCTCGGGGCCGCGTTCCAGCATGCGCTCGTAGGTGGTTCGCAGGCTTTCGTAGTCACGCTCGGGCAGCTTGGACAGCTTGCGTTCCACCTCATGCGGCCGGAACACGTTGCGAAGGTTCGCGATCGGGAGATTGAAATCCATCAACGACTCCTTGTAGCCAGCGGGCTTGTGCTTTCATTCCAGCATAAGCCGTGCCAAGGGGTCAATGGAGTGGGACCACATGTGCAGCCCAAGTCGGCAATTTGCCGACACCGCTGTCAGCTTTGGGTGGCGCCCAGGACCTGCTGCAGTTCGCCGTTCTGGTACATCTCCATCATGATGTCCGAGCCGCCGATGAATTCGCCCTTGACGTAAAGCTGGGGAATCGTGGGCCAGTTGCTGTATTCCTTGATGCCCTGGCGGATTTCGTCGTCGGCCAGCACGTTCACCGTGGTCACGGCTTTCGGGTCGACGCCGCAGGCCTTCAGGATCTGGATGGCGCGGCCGGAAAAGCCGCACTGGGGGAAACTGGCGTCGCCCTTCATGAACAGCAGCACTTCGCTGCCTTTCACGAGCTGGTCGATTCTTTGCTGGGTATCGCTCATGTGAAATCTCCTTGTGGGCCGGGGCCCTTCCAACGTTGGGGGTGATTATCCCAGTTCAAGCCATTTTCCGCCGGAGCAGCGCTCAATGCCGGCCAGGTCGCGCCGGGTGGCCACCTGATGGAAGCCGGTGGCCGCCAGCAGGCCGCGCGCCGCCTCGGCCTGGTCCCAGCCATGCTCCAGCAGCAGCCAGCCGCCGGGCGCCAGGTGCGCCGGCGCCTGCGCCACGATGGCCCGGATGTCGGCCAGGCCGTCCGGGCCGGCCGCCAACGCGCTGAGCGGTTCATGGCTCAGGGCGGCCAGGTGCGGGTCGGCGGCGGCTACATAGGGCGGGTTGCTGACGATCAGGTTGTATTTGGGCGTGGCTCCGGCCAGCCATGAGGCCTGGCGGAAGACCACGTCCAGCGCCAATGCCCTGGCGTTCGCGGCGGCCACTTCGAGGGCGGCGGCGCTCTGGTCCACCGCCTCGACACGCGCGCCGGGCCTGTGCTTCTTGAGGGCCAGTGCAATGGCGCCGCTGCCGGTGCCCAGGTCGACCACGGTGGCTTGCGGCCCAAGGATTTCCAGCGCCCATTCGACCAGCGTTTCCGTGTCGGCGCGCGGCACCAGCACCCGTGCATCCACGTCCAGCTCGAGCCCGAAGAATTCCTTGCGCCCGGTGAGGTAAGCCAGCGGCTCGCCGCCGGCGCGCCGTTCGCACAGGCGCAGGTACCGGGCGTGCGCATCCGGTGCGAGCAGGTTGGTGTCATGCGCCAGCAGCCAGGCCCGTTCGGAATGCGCGCGGCCCAGCGCGTGCAGCAGCAGCAACTGGGCATCCAGCCGCTCCAGCCCCAGCGCGGCAGCCGCGGCCAGCGCTTGCGCGATCGTCATGGGCGGCCCGCCACGCCCGCTTCCAGCTCCTGCAACTGCTCGGCCTTGCGGGCCAGCAGCAGGGCCTCGATCACTTCGTCCAGGTCGCCTTCCATCACGAACTGCAGCTTGTACAGCGTGAGGTTGATGCGGTGGTCGGTCAGCCGGCCCTGCGGAAAGTTGTAGGTGCGGATGCGGTCGCTGCGGTCGCCGCTGCCGATCAGGCCCTTGCGGGTGGCGGCATCCTTCGCGGCCTGCTCACTGCGCGCCTTTTCCTGGATGCGCGCCAGCAGCACCTGCATGGCCCTGGCCTTGTTGCGGTGCTGGCTGCGGTCGTCCTGGCATTCGGCCACGATGCCGGTGGGCAGGTGGGTGATGCGCACCGCCGAATCGGTCTTGTTGATGTGCTGGCCACCCGCGCCGGAAGCGCGGTAGGTGTCGATGCGCAGCTCCGCCGGGTTGATTTGCACGGCCTGGGCCTCGTCCGGTTCGGCCAGCGCGGCGACGGTGCAGGCACTGGTGTGGATGCGGCCCTGCGTTTCGGTGGCCGGCACGCGCTGCACGCGGTGGCCGCCGGATTCGAACTTCAGGCGGCCGTAGACGGCCTCACCCAGGACGCGGATCACCACTTCCTTGTAGCCGCCCACTTCGCCATCGCTCTGGCTGACGATCTCGGTCTTCCATCCCTGGCGCTCGGCGTATTTCACGTACATGCGCAGCAGGTCGCCGGCGAACAGCGCCGACTCGTCGCCGCCGGTGCCGGCGCGGATTTCCAGGTAGCAGTTGCGCACGTCATCCGGGTCCCTGGGCAGCAGCAGGCGCTGCAGTTCGTCTTCCAGCGCGGGCAGCTGCGCCTCCAGGCTGGCGGCTTCCTCCTTCGCCATTTCCGCCATGTCCGGGTCGTCCAGCATCTCGCGCGCCTGCGCCAGGCCGCTCTCGGCCTGCAGGAACCTGCCGAACAGGCCGGCAACCACGCTCACTTCGGCCAACTCGCGCGTGAGCGCGCGATAGCGGTCCATGTCGTTGACGACGTCAGGCTGCTGCAGGAAGAAGTCGAGTTCCTGCAGGCGGATGGGGTAGCGCTCGAGTTGCTGGCGAAGGAAGGGCTTCATGGTGCGGATCGGTTGTCATTGCGGGCTTGACCCGCAATCCATGGTGGCGCGCGGGCCGCGGTGGATGCCGGGTCAAGCCCGGCATGACAGCCTCTCAGCTAACGCTCTTTGCGTAAAAAGAAATGCTGGATCGCCGACCCCGCGCGATCCCGCGCGGCCGCATCGCCGGCATGCAGCTCGGCCATCGCGCCGTGCAGCATCTTCTGCGTCAGTCCCCTGGACAGCGCCTCCAGCACCGAGTCCACGTTCTCGCCCTTGGCAAGCATCTTGCGGGCGCGGGCGAGCTCCAGCGTGCGCCACTCGTCGGCCTGCGCATTGAGCTGCTGAATCAGCGGCACGCTGCCGCGCTGGTCCATCCAGTGCATGAAGCTCTGCACGCCGGCGTCGATGATGGCTTCGGCCTGCGCCACGGCGGCCTGGCGGCTGGCCTGCCCGGTCTGCACCACGTGGGCCAGGTCGTCCACGGTGTACAGGTACACGTCTTCCAGCGCCTTGACTTCGGGTTCGATGTCGCGTGGCACCGCCAGGTCCACCATGAACATGGGGCGATGTTTGCGGGCCTTGACGGCCCGCTCCACCGCGCCGAGGCCGATGATGGGCAGCGTGCTGGCGGTGCAGCTGACCACCACGTCGAATTCGTGCAAGCGCGAGGGCAGGTCGGCCAGGCGCATCACCTCGCCGCCGAAACGGCTGGCCAGCTTTTCGCCGCGCTCCAGCGTGCGGTTGGCAATGGCGATGGACTTCGGGTTCCTGGCCGCGAAGTGCGTCGCGGCCAGCTCGATCATTTCCCCGGCGCCGACAAACAGCACGCGGATCCGGCCCAGGTCTTCAAACAGCTGGCCGGCCAGCCGTACCGAGGCGGCCGCCATGCTGATGGAATGAGCGCCGATCTCGGTGGAGGTGCGAACTTCCTTGGCCACGGCGAATGAGCGCTGGAACAGCTGGTTGAGCGTGGTGCCCAGGGCGCCGGCCTGGTCGGCGGCGCGCACCGCGTCCTTCATCTGCCCCAGGATCTGCGGCTCGCCCAGCACCATCGAGTCCAGCCCGCTGGCCACGCGGAAGGCGTGGCGCGCGGCCAGGCCGTCCTGCAGGGTGTAGGCGTGCGAGCGCAGCAGGGCAGGCGAGACGCCGCCGGAATGGGCCAGCCAGTCCACCGTGGTGGCGATGTCCTGCTGCTCGCCCGCGCAGTAGATTTCGGTGCGGTTGCAGGTGGACAGGATGGCGGCCTCGGGGCTGCGCGAAAGCGCCTCGCGCAGGCCCTTGAGCGTGGGCTCGATCTGCTCCACGGCAAAGGCAAAGCGGCCGCGCAAGTCCAGCGGAGCCGTGGTGTGATTGATGCCTAATGCCCAGACTGCCATCCCGGGATTATAAAATTTGGCGCTCACCCCGGCAGCAGAGCGCATTCATAGCCTTATTCATGGGCCCACTGGACCTCCTGATTCACCTGACGAGCTTCGCAGCGCCGGCCCTGGCCGTGGCGCTGCTGGTGGCTGCCGCCGCCCGTTTTCTATTGCCGAAAAGGCCCGGAGCGCGCATCTACCTTGCGCAGGCAGCTATCAATTTTGTAGCAGGCTTGGTGGCGCTGGCGGCCGGCCTCTGGTATTTCGGCAACGACGGGAAGATGCTCACCTATGCGGGCCTGGTGCTTGCCTGCGCCACCAGCCAGTGGCTGGCGTCCCGCGCCTGGCAGGGATAATTGCGGGATGCTGTTCCTGTTGTCCCCGGCCAAATCGCTCGATTACGACACCCCGGCGGGCCACCTGCCCCACACCCAGCCGCTGTTCGTGCCCCAGTCCACCCGCCTGATCGAGGTGCTGAAGAAGAAATCGGCGCGCCAGGTCGGCAAGCTGATGGACCTGAGTGAAAACCTCTCCACGCTGAACGTGCAGCGCTACCAGGCCTGGACGCCCGAGTTCAGCGAAAAGAACGCCAAGCAGGCAGCACTGGCCTTTGACGGCGACGTGTACGACGGCCTGCAGGCCAGGACCCTCAAGCCAGCCGACCTGGCATGGGCGCAGCAGCATGTCTGCATCCTGAGCGGCCTGTATGGCGTGCTGCGCCCGCTGGACCTGATGCAGCCCTACCGGCTGGAGATGGGAACTTCGCTGGCCGTCGGCAAATCAAAAAACCTGTATCAGTACTGGGGCCCGCGGATCGCGCCCTACCTGAACGAGCGGCTGGCCGCCGACAGGACGCCGGTGGTGATCAACCTGGCCTCTCAGGAATATTTCCGGTCGGTCGATACCCGTGCCCTGAAGGGCCGGGTGGTCGAATGCGTATTCGAGGAACAACGCCCCGGCGGCGCCTACAAGATCATCAGCTTCCCGGCCAAGCGCGCGCGGGGCATGATGGCGCGTTGGGCCATTGCCGCGCGGGCGGCCACGCCCAAAAGGCTGGAAGGATTCAACCTGGATGGCTACGCGTTCGACGCGGCCGCCTCGCAACCCGACCGGATGGTGTTCCGGCGCAAGGCATCATGAAAACAATATTGGCAACGACACTGAGCGACGCCGGGCCGCCCCAAGGCGCGAACGCCCCCTCGGGGGGCAGTGCAGCGGCCTTGGCCGCAAACGTGGGGGCTTAATGAATCAGCAGATCACCCCCGAGTTGCGGCAATGGATCGTCGACCAGGCGCAGGCCGGCCACAGCGCCGAAGCCGTGGTCAAGTCAATGCTGGCCTCCGGCTGGGCCGAAGAGGTTGCCGTCGAGGCGATGGAGAGCACGCTGCGTGGCCACCTGGAAGAAAAGGCCATTGAAAAGGCCATTGAAAAGGGCCTGCCCCCTTCCGTGGCGGTACCCGAACCCCGGCTGGAGGAGTCACCCCTGTATGTGGATGCCGGCGACCGCCGTGTGTACGTGCTGCAGTCCATGCGCGACCCGCATGTGGTGGTGTTCGGCAACCTGCTGTCCGACCAGGAGTGCGACGAGCTGATCGCGCTGGCCCGGCCGCGGCTGGCGCGTTCGCTCACCGTCGCCACCAAGACCGGCGGCGAGGAAATCAACGCCGACCGCACCAGCAACGGCATGTTCTTCCAGCGCGGCGAGCACCCGCTGGTCAAGCGGGTTGAAGAGCGCATCGCGCGGCTGGTGAACTGGCCTGAGGAAAACGGCGAGGGCCTGCAGGTGCTGCACTACCAGCCCGGCACCGAATACAAGCCGCACTACGATTATTTCGACCCGGTCGAGCCCGGCACGCCCACCATCCTGAAGCGCGGCGGCCAGCGCGTGGCCACGCTGGTGATGTACCTGGGCGAGCCGGAAAAGGGCGGCGGCACCACCTTTCCCGACGTGCGCCTGGAAGTCGCGCCCAAGCGCGGCAACGCGGTGTTTTTCACCTACGACCGCGCCCATCCCTCCACCAAGACGCTGCATGGCGGCGCGCCGGTACTGGCCGGCGAAAAATGGATTGCCACCAAGTGGCTGCGCGAAAGGCGCTTCGAATAGTGCGAGTCAAAGCCAACGGGATTTCCATCGAGGTCGAGGACACGGGAGCCGACGGCTCGCAGGCGCAGCGGCCCGTGGTGCTGCTGGTCATGGGCCTGGGCATGCAGCTGATCGCCTGGCCGCCGGCGTTTGTGCAGGCGCTTGAGGACGCGGGCTATCGCGTGGTGCGGCTGGACAACCGGGACATCGGCCTGTCGGATCACTTCGACCACCTGGGCGCGCCCAACCTGTTGTGGGAAAGCTTCAAGCACAAGGTGGGGTTGCAGGTGAACGCGCCGTATTCGGTGCAGGACATGGCGGCCGACGCGCTGGGCGTGCTTCAAGCCCTGGGTATCCGGCAGGCGCACGTGGTGGGCGTCAGCATGGGCGGCATGATCGCCCAGCGCATCGCCCTGGCCGCGCCGGACCGCGTGCTCAGCCTGACCAGCGTCATGAGTTCCAGCGGCGCGCGCTCGCTGCCGGGCCCGCAGGCGCACGTGCTGCGCGCGCTGCTCAGCCGCCCCGAAGGCACGGGCCCCAACGCCATCGTCGATCACTACATCAAGCTGTTCAAGGTGATCGGCAGCCCCGGCTTCCCGCTGGATGAAGCCTCGCTGCGTGAGCGGGTACTTGCGGCCACCCAGCGCAGCTTCCATCCCGTGGGCACGCTGCGCCAGATGACGGCGATTGCGGCCGACACTTCTCGCGCGGGCGAGCTGGGCAAGGTCACCGCGCCCACGCTGGTGGTGCACGGCAAGGACGACCCGCTGGTGCCGTTCGCCTGCGGCGAGGACACGGCGCGCCGCATTCCCGGAGCGCGGCTGGTGGCGGTGGAAGGGATGGGCCACGACCTGCCGCCGGGCGTGGTGGACCGCATCCTGGAGCCCTTGCTGCCGCACCTGAAATCGGTGGAGGCATTGTCGTGAGCACGCCCGAGCAGTCGCTGCTGGGCAAGCCCGCGCCGTACATCGACCAGTACGACGCCTCGCTGCTGTTTCCGCTGTCGCGCGCGCCCAAGCGCGAAGAACTCGGCCTCGCAGGCACGTTGCCCTTTTTTGGCGCCGATTTGTGGACTGCGTTCGAGCTCTCCTGGCTGACGCCGCGCGGCAAACCACAGGTGGCAATCGCGCATGTGACCGTGCCCTGCGAGACGCCCAACATCGTGGAGAGCAAGTCGTTCAAGCTTTACCTGAACAGCTTCACCAACACCCGGTTCAATTCGCCCGACGAGGTGCAGGGCCGCATCCGTGCCGACGTTAGCGAAGCAGCGTGGCGCGGCGCGCCGTCGCAATCGTCGGTGGGCGTGAAGATCCTGATGCCGGAGATGTTCGACCGCGAGCCGGTGCACGAACTCGACGGCCTCAGCCTGGACCGGCTGGATATTGAATGCACCGACTACACGCCGGCGCCGCATTTGCTGTCGGCGGCGTTCGACGAAAAGCCGGTGGACGAGGTGCTGACCAGCAACCTGCTCAAAAGCAATTGCCTTGTCACCGGCCAGCCCGACTGGGGCAGCGTGCAGATCAGCTACGCCGGCCCGCAGATCGAGCAGGGCGGCCTGCTGCGCTACCTGGTGAGCTTTCGCAACCACAACGAATTCCACGAGCAGTGTGTGGAGCGCATCTTCATGGACATCTGGCAGCGCTGCAGACCGGTGAAGCTCACGGTCTATGCGCGCTACACCCGTCGTGGCGGTCTGGACATCAACCCGCTGCGCACCAGCCACCCGAAAGCACTGCCGGCCAACGTGCGCACGGCGCGGCAATAAACATTTGTTAAGGCGGTGGCCGCGGCCCGGTGATTTGATCCGGGACCATGAACACACCCAACCCCCGCCTTGAATCCGCCCGGTGCGCCCGGCTCCTGACCCTTTGCGCGGTGCTGGCCAGCATCACCGTGCTGCTGATGTTCGGCATCTTCGCCGCCGCCGGAATAGGCCAGGACCCGTTGCAGTACGTCCACCCGGCCGCCGAATATGCCCGCATCCTGCTGCGCAACCCACCGGTGCTGCGGCTGGTCATCGGCCTGGACAACCTCTTCATCGTCTTCTATTGCACGATGTTCATGGCGCTGGGAAGCCTCTTGTGGCGAAGCGGCCGGCCGCGGCTGCTGGTGGGCGCCGCCCTCGGCCTGCTGTCGCTGTCGGGCCTGCTGGACCTGGCCGAGAACATGCATTTCCTGACCATGCTGTCGGCGGCGGTGCAGGGCCTGGAGATCGGCGCCACCGAGATTGGCCTGCAGGTGCTGGAATCGCTGGTCAAATTTCACGTGAGCTACTTCGGCCTGTTCCTGCTGGGCTGGGTCCTGCCAGGGGAAACGCGCCTGGAGAAAGCACTGTGTTTTGCGCTGCGCTGGGTCCAGTTGCCCGTGGGGCTGGCGATTTACCTGGTGCCGGCGGGGCTGGCCGTGCCGCTGGTCATTACGCGCTTCGCCTTCTTTGTGCTGGCGCTTTGGGCTCTGGCACTCGTTTTCCGGATGCGCGAATCCGGCTCAGGTGCACCGGTGTGATGCCCAGGTAGGAGGCGACCAACTGGCGCGGCAGGCGCGCGTCCAGGCCGGGGTGCTGCTGCGAGAAGCGGCGGTAGCGCTGCGCGGCGTCCAGCGTCAGCAACTCGAACTCCCGCTGCATCTTGCGCAGATAGAGCTGCTCGGCCAGCGCCCGGGCCAGCCGCATCCAGTCGCTATTGCGTTCGGCGAGCGCATCGAGCCGCGCCCATTCCATGCGCCAGATCTCGGCCGGCTCCAGTGCCTCGATCCAGACCATCGCCGGCTGGCCCGAGAGCAGGTCGGCCAGCGAGCCGGACAGCTCGCCTGACTGGGTGAAGCGGCGCGTGGTTTCGCGTCCTTCGCCGTCCACGTAGTACTCGCGCAGCAGCCCGCTGCGCACAAAGAAGACTTCCGAGGCCCTGTCTCCCGCGCGCAGGAGTATCTCAGTCGCCGCCACCACGCGGGCCGTGACCTGGCCCTCCAGCCCGGCCCAGGCTTCGTCTCCCAGCGGGCTGAGCGAGTGCAGCGCCGCGCGCAGCGGGGACAGGTCCATCGCGCTCAGGCGAGGTCCTTGAACGAAGCCAGCCCCGGCAGATCGGGGAATGAGCCGGCGCGCTTTTCCTTCATCGCCGTCACCGCTTCGCGCACATGCGCGTTGCTCCAGATCGCGCCCTGCACCCAGCCCATCTGCCTGAGCGAATCGTCCACCGAGTGGTCGCGCGTGTAGTGGATCACCTGCTTGGTGCCCCAGATCGCCACCGGTGGTTTGGACGCGATCTCCTGGGCGCACTGGAGCGCCGCGGCCACCATCGCCTCCTGCGTGTCGAACACCTCATTTACCAGCCCATAGCCCTGTGCTTTTTGCGCGGGCAGGCGGCGGCCGGTATACGCCAGTTCCTTCACCACGCCCAGCGGCACCAGCTTGGGCAGCCGCTGCAGTGTGCCGACGTCGGCCACCATGCCGATGTTGATTTCCTGGATGCAGAAGAACGCGTCCTGCGTGGCATAGCGGATGCAGCAGGCTGTGACCATGTCCACCGCGCCGCCGATGCAGCCGCCGTGGATCGCCGCGACTACGGGGATGCGCAGGGTCTCCAGTTTGGTGAAGGTGTGCTGCATGTCGGTCAGCAGGTCGTAGATGGCGGCGCGCCCCTCGGCGCTGCTGTCGTCCATGGCGATCGCGCCCCCGAAAGTCTCCAGCGACATGCCGGCCGAAAAATGCTTGCCGGTGGAGGAGATCACCAGCGCGCGCGCAGAACCTTCGCGGTGCAGGGTGGTGAGCACCTCATCCAGCTCGCGCCAGAAGGTGGGGTGCATGGTGTTCATGGCCTCGGGCCGGTTCAGCACGAGGTGGGCCACGGCGCCTTGCCGTGTGAGCGAGAAGCACTGCATGAAAGTCTCCGGGTGTTTGCCGGAGACTTTACCCGCGCCTAGCTGTTGGCCCAGTCACAACGAAGACGCCGCGCCAGGTGCGCCTTGTAGCGCCAGCTGACATACAGGCTGGGTGCCGCCATCGCCGCCACGCACAGCGGCATGGTCCAGATCTCATTGAACGCGAAGGCCGGCAGCCAGCCGACCCAGCCCATCACCCACAGCGTCAGTATCGCGTCCCACAAGTGGTATTCAAGCGGATGGTCGGCGCGGTGGTTGACGTGCCATTGCTTGATCCTTTGCAGTTCTGCGAGCGTCATGACGGTCTCCCACGGGGTGCGGATGAGCTGTAAGTTTCGGGTAAGCACAATGTAAGTTAGGAGTAAGGCGGCGTCAAGCTCGGCCGCTCGTACACTGCGCGCATGAACCATGCCGACGCCACCCTGCAGGAGCTGATGGCCCGCACCGCCGGGGGCGACCACGCCGCCTTCGCGCAGGTGTACGAGCGCACCCATGCGCATCTGTTCGGCGTCGCCGTTCGTATGTTGGGGCGTGAACAGGCTGCCGAGGACGTTTTGCAGGAGGCGTTCGTCAGCGTCTGGAAAAGTGCCGCCAGCTGGCGCAGCGAAGTCGCCGGCCAGCAGCTGCAACCCATGACCTGGCTGATCGCCATCGTGCGCAACAAAGCGCTGGACGCCTTGCGCTCGCGCACGCGCCGCAAGGAAGACGAATTGCCCGAAGAAGACGCGCTCGCCGACGGTGGCGCGGCCGCGCCCAGTGCGCTGGAGCTGCTGTCGCAGGCCACGCAGGCTCTGCAGGTCGAGGCGTGCCTGAATTCGCTGGACGGCAGCCACCGGCAAAGCCTGGCGCTGGCGTACTACCAGGGCCTGTCGCACCGCGAGGTCGCCGAGCAGATGGGCGCCCCGCTGGGCTCGGTGAAGGCCTGGATCCGGCGCGGGCTGGACAAGCTCAAGGCCTGCCTGCAGGCCGGTGGGGTGGCCGCGTGAAGTACAGCAGCCCGCAAATTGTGGAACACCTGGCCTCGGCCTATGTGCCGGGCACGCTGGAAGGCGGCGCGCGCCGCCGCTTCGAGCGGCTGGCCCGCGACCGGGCCGACGTGCGGCTGGCCGTCACGCGCTGGGAAGCACGCCTGGGCACGCTGGCCGGCCCGGTGCCGCCGGTGAAGCCTTCGCCCCGCGTGTGGGAAGCGATTGCCGCGCGCACGCGTCCTGCGGCGCAGGCTGATCGCGCCGCATCGCGCTGGCCCGCGTGGCTGCGCCCGGCCGGCTTCGGGCTGGGCGGCGTGGCGGCCGGTGTGATCGCCTGCGCGGCCGTGATGCTGGGCGCGCCGGCGCTGTTCTTCACCAGCGACCAGATCGCGATGCGCAGCGGCGAACGCCTGCCTTCCAGCTATGTGGGCCTGCTCACCGATGCGCAGGGAAACGGCAAGCTGCTGGTGAGCTCGCTGCGCCATGGCCGCACGATGACGGTGAAGGTCATCGGCCCGATCACGCCGCCGTCGCAAGGGCGCCTCGTGTTGTGGGCGGTACCTGCTGACGGCCCGGCCTTCGTGCTGGGCGACGTGCCCGCCAGGGGCACCGGCGTATCGACCATGCCGGACACATCCGAGAAGCTGCTGGCCAAGGTCGGCAAGCTGCTCGTCACGCAGGAAACCAGTGCCGCGCCCACGGCGCCCGGCACCGTGATCTACAGCGGCAACTGCGCCAAGCTCTGGTAGATCCAGCGCGCAAGCGCTTTCGCAGCCTAGACGCGCCGCCTGCGCGGCACCACCTGCAATTGCACTGTCAGCCGGGCCGGACTGGCCCCCGCGGTGACAGCGCGCGCCGGCAGGTCAATCAGCTGGTCGGCCTGCCACACGCGCACCTGCGCCGCGCCATCAGGCACGTCGTCGAACACGGCCTGGCCTTCGGGCGAAGTCTTCTGCGCCCAGGGCGAATCGCTCACGTAAACATGGCCGCGCATCGAGCCGTGGATGTGGCAGCCCAGCAGCACCGGGCCCGCCTTGTCCATCACCACCTCGCCTGATTTCGCGGCCTTGCCTTCGGGCTTGCCGTCCAGCCGCAGCTCGAAGCCGCCAACACCGCCGCTGGTGAACTGCGCCGCGCCGGCGGCCGAGCCGCGCACGTGGTGTTCCCAGCTGTCGTTGTTGACGAACGTCATGCGCGCACCCAGCGGCACCAGGCTGACGGCGGGCACGAACTGCATCTTCAACTGGCTGACGGTGGCCGCGGCGGGCAGGGGATGGCGGGTTGCGCCGGCAGCGGCGGGCACCACCACCACGACGGCATCCGCGACGGGGTTGCCGTCCTTGTCGAGCACCGTCACCGACACGGTGCCGGCCTGCGCCGCGGTTGCGGCGGCCAGCAGGGTGAGCGAAGCGAAGGCTTTGCGCATGGCGGTCACTTGACGGTGATCACTTCGCGGTGCATCGGCGCCAGCTGGGCCAGCAGGCGGTTTTGCGCACCGAAGGCGATGCCCTGCGCATCCATGGACTGCTGCAGGATTTCCACCAGCGCGTTGAAGTCGCGCTTGGCGATGTCCAGATTGGCGTGGGCCGCCTTCATATCGGCGCCCTTGTACGCGCAAGGGCCGCCCGAGACCTGGCAGAACTGGTCCACCAGCATCTCCTTGAAGTGCGGGATCTTGGTTTCCTTGAACTGCGGCGCGGTGCGCCCGTCGGCCAGCAGGCGGGTGGTGAAATCATCGACCAGGCGCACCAGGCCGGCCTTTTCGCCCAGCGCCTTGAACAGGCTGGGGTCGGCCGGCGCCATCTGCGCGTGGGCCAGGCCGCACAGGGCGAGCGACAGGGTGATCAGGAATTTTTTCATGGCTCCGTGCTTTCAGAATGAGGCTTGCGCCGACAGGTAGGCGCCGTGCTGCTTGCGGTTGGAGGTGATGCCCGGCACCACGCGGCCAAGCTGCACCCAGGCCAGCGTGAGCGAAACGTTCTTGGTCGGCGCCCAGGCCACGAACACGTCTTTCCAGTCGTCTTCGGCCAGTGCGTTGCCCAGGCCCGCCGCGCGGCCCAGCGCTTCCAGGTTGTTGGGCTTGCGCCGGTATTCCGCGCCGATCGCCAGGTCGCGGCGCAGCAGGTAGGCCACCGACAGCTCGGGCTGCCAGCTGCGCGTGTTGCGGCCCGGCGCGCCGGAGCCGAAGCCCAGCAGGCCGTTCTGGTTGGCGTTGGTATTGCGCAGCGTGGCGTTCACCAGCACGCCCTGAGCGAGGAACAGCTTGGTGGCGTTGACGTAGAAGTCGGTGCCGCTGGTGCGCGTGCCCAGGAAACTCAACACCGATCCGAGCGAGCCCGGATGCACATTCTTGTGCTCCACGCCCACCGCGATCTGCGGCATCCAGGTGTCGCTGTCCAGCACGGCGTCGCCTGCCACGCGTACCTTGGCGCCGAAGACGTCCATGCGGATGTGCTGGTTGGGTGTCACGCCGAACGGCGCGATGCCGTTCAGCGCGATGGCCGGTGACGCATCGAAATTCTGCTGCGCCAGCGAAAGCTCCACCCGGTTGTGGATGCCCACCGCCGCGCCATAAGTGGTCAGGCCGTAGTCATGCGTGCGGGCGCGGGAGATGTGGGCGCTGGCGCCGATCTCGCCGTCGGTGGCATTGCTGCCTATCACCGCCCAGGGAGTCAGGCCGCCGCCTGCGGCGCCGTCAATGCTGCTGACGCCGCCCGTGAGCACCAGCTTGCCGGTATCGGCCTGCGCTGCGGCACAGCACAGCGAGGCCGCGGCCAATGCGGCCGCCTTCAAATATATCTGCATGAGAGAACAACTCCGTCCGGAAAAAAACTTCCGCCCTGCTCATGCATACGCAGGCAGGGCGGCTTCCGGATTCAGTTGCGGCGGCGTTCCCTCAAATAAGATTAGCCGCGCTGGAAAAGCACCAGCCGCGTTTCGGTGGAAGGCAGGTCGGGCCGCGTTGCGACCACCGACAGGTCGTAGCGCGTGCCCGGCTCCACAAAAGGCCGCGGCGGCCCGAAGTTGAAGCTGAAGCGGCCTTCCGAGTCGGCCCTGACTGTTTCGGTCAGCACCGGCATCGCCACCATCGTGCGGCCCGGCTGCACGAAAGGCGGCACGGCGCTTACCCGCACGTTCACCAGCGCGTCCGGCGCGGTGCGGCCTTCCACATGGGTCAGGCTGCCGTCCACCGGCCCGTTGTTGCTGTGGCTGAAGATCTGCAGCGGCAGGGAGGCCGGCGCCGCGCCCATCACCACCGTGGGTGCCCGTTCCACGGGCACCACCATGCGGGGCAAAGGGTCCAGGCGGGCAAAGCGCGAGTCGAAGCGGTCCGGGAACAGGTAGTTGCCCGCCACCGTTTCACCCCCGGCCGTCAGCGTGGCGCGGATGGGGTTGGTGCCGTCCAGCCGGTCGCCGTAACGCACGGTGTAGTAGCCCGTGTAGATGCCGCGGAAGGTCTCGGTCAGCCCGACGCCAATGCCGGTGCCGCCGATACGCACGGTGCCCTGCGCATTGGGCGTGCCTTCCACCGTGAAGGTGAGCAGCGCGCCCGGGCGGAACCCGTCGTTGCTGGCTACCTGCAGGGAATGCATTTCCGGCCCGTGTGCGCGCAGCACCACCACCGGCGGCGCCGCGGCGGCGGAAGCCGCCAGCAGGAATGAAGCGGGCAGCAGCAGCGCCGCCGCCGCGACCTGGTTTCTGAGTTGTGTCTTCATGGAAGCTCTCCTTCAGCCACGCTGGTAAAGCACCATGCGCGTCTCGGCCGACGGCATGTCCGGCTTGCTGGAAGTCACCGACACGTCATAGCGCGTGCCCGGCATCGCGTTGGGACGTGCCGGCGCCAGGTTCACCGCGAAGCGGCCCTCGGCGTCCGCCTGCACGGTCTGGTCCAGCACCGGCATCGCGACCTGCGAGCGGCCGGGCGCATTCACCGGCTCGACCGCGGTGACGCGGATGTTCACTCGGGCCCACGGCGCCGTGCGGCCCTGCAGCTGCGTATTGCCGTCCACCGCGCCGTTGTCGCTGTGGCTCATGATCTGCAGCGGCATGTGCAGCGGGGCGGCACCTTGCACCGAGCCCACACTGAAGGTCCATTCGCTGTGGGCTACATTGCCAACGCGGTCGCGCGCCGTCACGTCGACCGTGTGGCGGCCCGGGGGCAATGCGCGGCGGAAGGTGAAGCCGCGAGGCGTCACTTCAGCCTCGGCGGTGACGTCCAGGCCAGACAGCAGGATCCGCACGCTGCGGGGATCCACACCCGTGCCACCGGCGTCATTGAAGCTGCCCGACACCACCGTGGGCCCGCCGGTGACAGTCTCGCCGCTGCGCGGGCTCAGGTTGCCGATCACGGGCGCGGTGCCGTCGGTGATGAGCGGGCCGTTCAGGTTGGCGGTCACCACCCGCGGGCCTGCACGCAGCGTGGCCACCACTGGGCCGGTGGGCGTCAGGTTGTCGGTGCGGCGGATGGTGTAGGCGCCTTCGTAGTGGCCGGGCCGCAGCTCGCGCATCGGGATGTTGGTCTGCAGACCGGGGATGTCGAACGACGCGGTGGCGCCCGGCATGCCGTTCAGGCGGAAGCGCAGCTCGGCGCCGGCTTCCACCTTGTTGATGGGCAGGACCACGAAGCGTTCGATTTCAATCGCCGGCAGGGGAACAGGCACCGGCGCGGGCATCACCACGGGCGGCGGCCCGCCGCGGGCCACGCGGTTATCGAGGCTGTCCGGGAAGCTGTAGTTGCCCGCGACCACCTTGCCGCCGGAGCGGATCGTGGCGCGGATGGGGCTGCCGCCGTCGATGCGGTCGGCGCGCCGCACTGTGTATTCACCGGTATAGACACCGCGCTGGGTTTCCTTCAGTGCCACCGTGTTGTTGCTGCCCGCGATTCGCACGCTGGCGCTGCCGCGCGGCGAACCTTCCACGGTGAAGCTGAGCACCGCGCCGGGGCGCAGGTTGCTGTCACTGTCTACCTGGAGGGAGAACAATTCGGGCGAGGGTGATCGCACCACCTGGCGCGTGGCTGCCTGCGCGGGCTGCGCCAGAAACAGCGCGGTGGGAAACAGCAGCGCGATGGCTGCCACCTGGGTACGCAGTTGGGCTTTCATGGAACGCCTCCTTGTTGGATGGGATGCACCACGGTGTTCCGTTCACCGCCGCCCGTCTGTAGTCCCGTGCGACCTGGCGCCGTAGGAGCACACGGGCGGGGTACGATGGCGCTTCCACCCGAAGCCCCGATGCAACGTTTCACCATTTCCCTTGACGAAGAGCTTGCCGAGGAATTCGACAAGCTGATCAACCAGCGCGGCTACGTGAACCGCTCGGAAGCGGTGCGCGACCTGATCCGCCAGCGCCTGGGCAGCGCGGTGCTGGACGCCCACCAGGCCAAATGGTGCGTGGCCACGGTGTCCTATGTGTACGACCACCATGAGCATGCAGTGACCGCCCGCCTGATGGACCTGCAGCACGAACACCACGACCTGGTGATCAGCAGCCTGCACACCCACCTGGACCACGACAACTGCATGGAAACCGTGATCCTGCGCGGCCCCACCCTCGCGGTGCAGGATTGCGCCGGGCAGCTCACGGCCTTGCGCGGCGTGCGCCACGGCCAAGTGCACCTGCTGCCGCTGAATGAAGAGGGCCGGCACCACCACCATTCGCGCGGCGCGCCCAAGCCGCACACGCACCTCAAGCCGGTGAACTGAATCTGCGGCTGCGGCCGCCACGTATGATGACGGCCAAAATCATCTTACGCATGGCCTTCAGAAAAATCCGCCTCACTCCCGTCATGGCCGCCGTCCTCGCGGGCAGCGCCTGGGCCCAGACCCCGCCCGCCACCGACGACACCCGCACCCTCAAAGCCATCACCGTTGAAAGCTCGCGCAACAGCCAGCTGGGCGTGGCCGATTCCGCCAATGGCGGGGTGGTGACGCAGCAGCAGCTGGAAGCGCGCACCGTGTACCGGCCCGGCGAAGTGCTGGAAGCGACACCCGGCCTGATCGTCAGCCAGCACAGCGGCGAAGGCAAGGCCAACCAGTTCTACCTGCGCGGCTTCAACCTGGACCACGGCACCGACCTGCGCACCACCATCGACGGCATGCTGGTCAACCAGCGCAGCCACGCGCACGGCCAGGGCTGGACTGACCTGAACTTCCTGATTCCCGAGCTCACCACCCAGCTGGAATACCGCAAGGGCCCGTACTACGCGGCCGAGGGCGACTTTGCCTCCGCCGGCGCGGTGTCGCTGCGCTACGCCGACAAGCTGGCGCACGGCATCGCCAGCGTCGGCCTCGGCCAGAAGGGCTACCGGCGCGTGCTGCTGGCCGACTCGCCCACGCTCGCGAGCGGCGGCAACCTGCTGTATGCGCTGGAGGTGTTCCACAACGACGGGCCCTATGTGCATCCGGACGACTACCGCAAGCTGAACGGGGTGCTGCGCTACAGCCAGGGCACCGAGGCCCGCGGCTTCAACATCACCGCCATGGCGTACAGCGCCAAATGGAATTCCACCGACCAGATCGCCAGGCGCGCGGTGGACAACGGCACGCTGTCGCGCTTCGACGCGCTGGATCCCACCGACGGCGGCAAGTCCAGCCGCTACAGCCTGTCGGGCTCGTGGCGCGACACCAGCGCGGCCGGCAAGACGAAGATCGATGCGTACATCGTGCGCCAGCAGCTCGACCTTTTCTCCAATTTCACCTATTTCCTGGACGACCCGGTCAACGGCGACCAGTTCAGCCAGCCCGACCGGCGCGTGACCACCGGCGTCAAGGCGGCGCACACCTGGCAGACCCGAGGCATCGGCCAGGCCTCGGAGACCACGGTGGGCCTGCAGCTGGAGAACGACAACATCTTCAACGGCCTGCACAACACCGTGGCGCGACAGCGCCTGTCCACCACGCGGCAGGACCACATCGTAGAGAGCAGCCTGGGCGCCTACGTCGAGAACACGACCTGGTGGAATGACTGGTTCCGCACGGTGGCCGGCCTGCGCGCCGACACCTACCGGTTCAGGGTGGGCAGCAACAACCCGGCCAATTCCGGCAGCGTGTCCGACAGCATCGCCAGCCCCAAGCTGGCGCTGGTATTCGGGCCGTGGTCCAAGACGGAGTATTACGTCAACGTAGGCTCGGGGTTCCACAGCAACGACGCGCGCGGCACCACCATCACCATCGACCCCAAGACGGGCGCCCCGGCCAGCAAGGTGCCGCCGCTGGTGCGCTCGCGCGGCGCCGAGCTGGGCGTGCGCACGGAAATCATTCCGGGCCTGCAGAGCGCGCTGTCGGTGTACCAGCTCAATTTCGGCTCGGAGCTGATCTTCGCGGGCGACGCCGGCACCACCGAAGCGGGCCGGCCCAGCCGGCGCGTGGGCTTTGAGTTCTCCAACTACTACAAACCCGTGTCCTGGCTCACCGTCGATGCCGACGTCGCCTTCGCCCGCGCGCGCTTCCGCGACGCCGACCCCATCGGCCAGCGCATTCCCGGCGCGGTGGAAGGCGTGGCCTCCGTCGCGCTGGCGGTGGATAACCTGGGCCCGTATTACGGCGCTCTGCAGCTGCGCTACTTCGGCCCGCGCCCGCTGGTGGAAGACAACAGCGTGCGTTCGCGCGGCACCGCCACGCTGAACGGGCGCATCGGCTACAAGATCAGCAAAACCATGCGCGTGGAGCTGGAAGGCTACAACCTGACCAACCGGCGCGACTCGGCCATCGACTACTTCTACGAGTCACGGCTGAGCTCGGAAGCGGCGTCCACCAACGACGTGCACTTCCACCCGATCGAGCCGCGCTCGTTCCGGGTCAACTTCACGATGAATTTCAACTAGGCAGCTGCCGGGGCGCAATGCGCCCGCCCTACGCTGCCCATGGCCCGCCGGATTCAGGCGGGCGGCATACCTGTGTGTTTTTCTCGGCTACGCGATTTCTGAATCCGGCGTAGGCGGGCGCGCCGTATCCCTGCTGCGCGACAGACCGAACCACACACACAGGAGAGCAACCATGCGCATGAAGAAACTGAGCCTTGCCCTATTGGCAGCGAGCGCGGCACTGGCCGCCGGCACCAGCCTCGCATCCAGCCACCGCGAGGGGCCGAGCATCACCACCAGCCCCAAGGTGGACGGCACCGACTTCTACATGTTCCGCAGCTACGAGGGCGTGGCCGCCAATGGCAGCGGCGGGCGCAGCGACTATGTGACGATGATCGCCAACTACCAGCCGCTGCAGGCCGCTTACGGCGGCCCCAACTACTTCCAGCTGGACGCGAACGCGCTGTATGAAATCCACGTGGACAACAACGGCGACGCGGCGGAAGACATCACCTTCCAGTTCCGCTTCAACAACAAGCTCAACAACGTGTCGCTGCCCATCGGCGCCGGCGCCAACCAGAAATCCATCGCCATCCCGCTGATCCAGGCCGGCGCGGTGGCCAACGTGACGGATGCCAACCTCAACGTCAACGAAACCTACACCGTCAACGTGGTGCGCGGCGACCGCCGCAAGGGCTCGGTTGCCGCCGTCACCAAGGCCGCGGGCTCCGCGACTTTCGAAAAGCCGGTGGACTACATCGGCGTGAAGACGCTGGGCAACTCGGCTGCCTATGCCACCTACGCCTCCAAGCACGTGCACGACATCAAGATCCCCGGCTGCCCCTCGGGCAAGGACACGGGCCGCGTGTTCGTCGGCCAGCGCCAGGAAGGCTTCGCCGTCAACCTGGGCCCGATATTCGACCTGGTGAACGCGCCGCTGGCCACCATCACCAACCCGGCCAACATCAACGCAGCCGCCGCCAACTCCATCCAGAACACCAACGTCACTTCCATCGCCATCGAAGTGCACAAGGATTGCCTGACGGCGGGCAGCGAAACGGTGATCGGCGGCTGGACCACGGCCAGCCTGCGCCAGGCACGCCTGATGTCGCCCAACCCCGCCTCCGGCCACCAGACCAGCGAGAAGCCCGGTGGCGCCTGGGTGCAGGTATCGCGCCTGGGCCAGCCCCTGGTCAATGAAGTGGTGATCGGCCTGAAGGACAAGGACAAGTTCAACGCGTCCAAACCCAGCGGCGACGGCCAGTTCCTGGACTATGTGACCAACCCCACGCTGCCCGCGCTGCTGGGCCTGGTGCTCACGGGCAACGCCGCCGGCCTGGCGCCGACCAATGTGCCGCGCACCGACCTGGCCACCGTGTTCCTCACCGGCATCACCGGCGTGAACAAGCCCGCCACCGTGACGCCTTCTGAAATGCTGCGCCTGAACACCGCGCTGCCGCCCGTGCCGTTCGCCAGCCAGAACCGGCTGGGCATCGTCGGCAACATCCTGGCCGCCGGCACCGACAACGCGGGCTTCCCGAACGGCCGGCGCCCGAAGGACGACGTGGTGGACATTGCGCTGGTCGCCATGCTGGGCGGCCTGTGCATGGCCAACGGCGACAACGACACCTACAAGTTCAACAGCATCCCCGGCGTGGCCGGCATCACCTCGGCCTGCAAGCCTTCCAGCGTGCCGGCCGGCGCGGCGTCGCTCACCGTGCACGATGCGGTGGACCAGGCCGTGGTGCCGTTCCTGGCAGGCTTCCCGTACCTGAACACGCCCAACGCGGGTTCGCAGTAAGCCGCCACGACAAGGAAAAGCAGCCATGAAAAACCTTTCCCTCACACGCACCCACTTCAGCATGGCGGCCGGCACGGTGCTGCTGGCAGCCTGCGGCGGAGGCGGCGGCAGCGCACCCGCCCCGGCCCCCGCCCCGGCGCCGGTGGTGACCACCGAGGTGCCGGCCTCGGCCAGCGCCAGCTCCGCCGGCGCACTGGCCTTCGTCAAGGGCGTGGCCGCCACCAGCAGCGACACCGCCGAGCCCTTGCTGGTGGGTGACGCCACGCTGGCCACCAGCGACACCGAGGACGCTGACACCAGCATCTAAGGCCCCGCGCTCCCCAGTAAAAACGGCGTGCCTCGGCACGCCTTTTTTTTTGTCAGGCGGGTTCCGGGGCGCGCTGCTACCATCCCGCCCATGAAGCGCCGCGTGTTTCTTGCCGTCCCCCTTGCCATCTACGGAGGTGCCGCCATGCCTGACCTGCCCAAAGTGCAAACGCTTGACGATTCGCTGCGCTGGCTGGACCGCCTGGACAAGGCCGGAAGCGTCAAGGCAGTCGGCGCCTGGCCTCTGTCGGCGGTGCTGGACCACCTGGCGCAAAGCGTGGAAATGAGCATGGACGGTTTCCCGCAGCCCAAAAGCGTGCTGTTCCAGGGCACCGCCGGCTCGGCCGCATTCGCCTTTTTCAAGTGGCGCGGCCACATGAGCCACGGGCTGGATGAGCCCATCCCCGGCGCGCCTTCGCTCACCGCCTCGGCCGACTGGAAGCCCGCGGCCCTGCGCCTGCGCGGCGCCATCACGCGCTACAACGGCTACACCGGCCCCCTGAAGCCCCACTTCGCTTACGGCGCGCTGGACAAGCGCGACTTCACACTGGCGCACGGCTTCCACATCGCCAACCACCAGGACGAGATCGTCGTGGCGTGAACACGCCGCAGACAGCCGCCGACAGCGGCGTGCGCCTGGCCGAACTGATGGCGGCGCTGTCGGTCGCCACCGACCTGGGCATGGGCCTGCCGATGGAACAGGCCATGGCCAGCTGCATCGTCGCCGTGCGGCTGGGTGAAGCGGCCGGGTTTTCCCAGACCGACCTGCGCGACACCTATTACGAAGCGCTGCTGCGCTACGTGGGCTGCAACGCCGACACGGCCTGGTTCGCCTCCATCGTGGGCGACGAGATGGCGCTGCGCAGCGAGATCGCGCTGATCGACAGCGCCGACACACCCGCCGTGCTGGGCCTGATGCTGCGCTCCATCCGCGGCGCCAACGCCGGCGCCGGCCCGCTGCGCATGGCCCAAGCCATGGTGCGCGGGCTGGCGCAGCTGGGCCAGGTGCCCACCAGCTTCTTTCCCGGGCATTGCGAGGTGGCCTCGCGGCTGGCCGAGCGCATGGGTTTCGCGCCCTCGTTCGTGAAAACAGTGGGCCAGCTGTATGCGCGCTGGGATGGCAAGGGCGTCCCCGCGCTCAAGGGCGAGCAGATCGCGCCCGCCATGCAGGCCGTATCGCTGGCGCAGGACGCGGTGAATTTCTTCCGCGTGGGCGGCACGGCGGCGGTGCGCAAGATGGCGCAAGAGCGCAGCGGCAAGGCGCATTCGCCGCACCTGTGCCGCCTGCTGAGCGAACACTGCGACGGCCTGCTGGCGGGCCTGCAGGATGAGCCCGTGTGGGACCAGGTGCTGGCGCTGGAGCCGGGCGAGCCGGTGCGCCTGAGCGAATGGCAGCTGGACGCCGCCTGCGAGGCGATGGGCGACTTTGCCGACCTGAAGTCGCCCCACCACCTGGGACATTCGCGCCGCGTGTCGCAGCTGGCGGCCGCCGCGGCGCAGCACCTGGGGCTGGCCGATGCCGAGGTGGCGCGGGTGCGCCGCGCCGGCGGGCTGCACGACATCGGGCGCTGCGGCGTCAGCGCCGAGCTGGCCGCGCGCACCGGCCCGTTGACCGACCGGCAGTGGGAGCAGATGCGGCTGCACCCGTACCACACCGGCCGCATCCTGGCGCGGCCGCAGGCACTGGCGCAGATCGGCGAGATGGCTTCCATGCACCACGAGCGCAGCGATGGCTCCGGCTACTTCCAGGGCCGCAGCGGCGCCACGCTGCCGCTGGCTGCGCGCGTGCTGGCGGCCGCCGACCGCTACTGCGCGCTGCGCGAAACCCGCCCCCACCGCGCCGCCGCCGATGACGCGCAGGCCGCCGCCACGCTGCTGCGCGATGCGCAGGAAGGAAAGCTGGATGCCCAGGCTGTGGGTGCGGCGCTGCACTGCGCGGGCCACCGCGTGCCGCGCAACACCATGAAGGCGCCCGCCGGCCTGAGCGAGCGCGAGCTGGAGGTGCTGCGCCACCTGGCGCGCGGCCACACGCTGAAGGCGGTGGCACGGGACCTGGGCCTGTCGGTGAAGACTGTGGACCGGCACGTGCAGAACATCTATGCCAAGGCCGGAGTTTCCACCCGCGCCGGCGCGACCCTGTTCGCCGTGGAAAACCAGCTGCTCGACTGAACGGGTGGCGATGGGGTGTTCGCCCGATGTCGCGGGCGCCGTGGCTGCCTATCGTTGGCCCATGTCCAACAAGGAGCCCGCATGAACACAGCCCTGACCCAGCACGGCGCCGCCCACCTGGCGCGCATGATTGCCAGCGGCGAAACCACTTCGGCCGAGGTGGTGGAGCAGCACATCGCCCGCATCGAGAAAGTGAACCCGTTGCTGAACGCCGCCGTGGTCAAGCGCTTTGACGCGGCCCGCACGGAAGCGCGCGCCGCCGATGCGCGACAGCGCGCCGGTGATGCGCTGGGGCCGCTGCACGGCGTGCCAATCACCATCAAGGAATGCCTGGACCTGGAAGGCACGGCCTCCACCTTCGGCATGGAGTCGCGCGCCGCGCACCGCGCCGAGGCCGACGAGGTGCATGTGGCACGGCTGCGCGCGGCCGGCGCCATACCCATCGCCAAGACCAACGTGGCGCAGGCGCTCTTCTATTACGAAAGCGACAACCCGGTGTACGGCCGCACGCGCAACCCCTGGAACGGCGAGCGCACGCCCGGGGGCTCCAGCGGCGGCGAGGCGGCGCTGATCGCCACCGGCGCGTCGCCGCTGGGCCTGGGCACCGACATCGGCGGCAGCGTGCGCGTGCCCGCGGCGTTTTGCGGCATCACCAGCCTGAAGCCCACCTCGGGCCGCTGCGACGAGATGGGCCGCTTCAGCGTGCCCATGGGCCAGCGGGCGCTGCCCAGCCAGGCCGGCATATTGGCGCGCAGCGTGGAAGACGTGGCGCTGGGCACGCTGGTGATCAATGGGGGGAGTGCGCCCGAGGCACCCGGCCAGCCGCTCGGTGACTACCGCGGCGTGGACGTGGCGCGGCTGCGCGTGGCCTACTACACCGACGACGGGACCTTCAACGCCGCGCCTGCAGTGGTGCGCGCCGTGCGCGAAGCCGCAGAAATGTTGCGTGCCGCGGGCGCGCAGGTGAGCGCCTGGCAGCCGCCCGATGCTCGCCTGGGCATGGACATCACCTACGGCATCATGGGCGGCGATGGCCTGCGGCTGCTCAAGCGCAACATGGGCAGCGGCAAGCGCATGCCGCAGATCAGCCAGCTGATGGGCGCCGCATCGCTGCCGCGCGGCGTGGTGCAGGCGGCGCGCGCGCTGCTGCGCACGGTGGGCCAGCCCACACTGGCCGATGGCCTGGCCGCCTTCGGCTTCAGCGACACGGCGCACTACTGGGAACTGGTGGAGGCGCAGCACGACTACCGCCGGCGCTTCGCCGCCGCGCTGGACCAGGCGCCCGGCGGCCCCTTCGACATCATCCTGTGCCCGCCCTGCGCCTTGCCCGCGCTGACGCATGGCGCCAGCAAGGACCTGACCACCGTGGGCGCCTATGCGTGCCTGTACAACCTGCTGGGCTACCCGGCGGGCGTGGTGCCCGTCTCGCGCGTGCGTGAAGACGAAGAAGTGGGCCAGCCGCCGACCAGGGACATGATCCACAAGGTGGCGCGCCAGGTGGAGCAGGGCAGCGCCGGCCTGCCGGTGGCGGTGCAGGTGGTGGCCCGGCCCTGGAGGGAGCATGTGGCGATGGCCGCGATGGCGGCCATCGAGGCTAGAACAAGTCCAGCGTTCCTTCAGGCTCGCTCTGCGCTACTGAATTGATAGCTGTCTGTGCATAGCTGGCGCGCTCTGCAGCCGTTTTCTCCTCGGAACCGGCCTTCTCCAGCTTGCCTACGCGCACGCCCAGCAGGCGCAGCCGGCGCGACAGGTCAACGCGCTTCAGGCACAGGCCCGCCACCTTGCGGATGGTCCTGGCGTCGGCGGTGTGGCCCTCTATCGTCTGGTCGCGCGTGGCGATCTTGAAATCGTCATAGCGCAGCTTGATGCCGATGGTCTTGCCCACGTAGCCCTTGCGCTGCAGGTCGGACGCCACCTGCTTGCACAGCTCGGTGAAGATGGCGCCCAGTTCGGCCTTGTCTCGCACCGCATGCAGGTCGCGCTCGAAGGTGGTTTCGCGGCTCATGGACACCGGCTCGCTCTCGGTCACCACCGGCCTGTCGTCGCGGCCCCAGGCGGCGTCATGCATCCACGCGCCATACGATTTGCCGAAGTTGTCGACCAGCCATTCACGCTCCTGCGAGGCGATGTCGCCGATGGTGTGCAGGTGCAGCTTGGTGAGCTTGATTTCCGCCTTGGGGCCGATGCCGTTGATCTTGCGCACCGGCAGCGGCCAGATTTTTGTTTGAACATCGGCTTCGTGCAGGATGCTGATGCCGTTGGGCTTGTTGAACTCGCTGGCCATCTTGGCGATCAGCTTGTTGGGCGCCACGCCGATAGAGCAGGTGAGGCCCGTGGCCTCGGTAATCGCCTTCTGGATCAGCCGCGCCAGCACCCGGCCGCCTTCGCGCTGGCCGCCGGGCACGTCGGTGAAATCGATGTACACCTCATCGACGCCGCGGTCTTCCACCAGCGGCGCGATCTCGCGGATGATGGACTTGAACTGGCGCGAGTACTTGCGCACTTCGTCGAAATCCACCGGCAGCACCAGCGCATTCGGCGCGAGCTTGGCCGCCTTCATCATGCCCATGGCCGAGCCCACGCCGAACTGGCGCGCGGCATAGGTGGCCGTGGTGATCACGCCGCGGCCCACATAGTCCTTGAGCAGGGGAAAGGCATCGACCGGAATCTCGGACAACGGCAGATCCGAATACTGGTCGCGAATGATCTCGTCCACCTTGCGCCGCCCGCCGCCGATCACCACCGCCAGGCCCTTGAGCTGCGGATAGCGCAGCAGCTCCACCGACGCGAAGAACGCGTCCATGTCGAGATGGGCGATGCGGCGGAGGGTCACGCGCGCAAGGATAGCGCGGGAGGGCAGGGGCGCGCGTGGGGGCGCTTCAGCAGTAGGCGGGCGCGGCCTCGCGGACCGCGGGCGGCGCCGCCAATGATGGCGCCAGCGCATCCAGCGGGCTGGCCGTGCCGCCCGCCGCCACCTTGAGCACATGGGTGTAGATCATGGTGGTGCTGACATCGCTGGGGCCCAGCAGCTCCTGCACCGTGCGGATGTCGGTGCCCGCCTGCAGCAGGTGGGTGGCGAAGGAATGGCGCAGGGTGTGGACGGAGACCGGCTTGGCGATGCCGGCCTGAACCACGGCTTTTTTAAGGGCGCGCTGCAGCCGCTCTTCAAACAGGTGGTGGCGCCGGACCACGCCGCTGCGCGGATCGGTCGACAAGGTGGGCGAGGGGAACAGCCAGAACCAGCCCCAGCGCGCGCCCAAGCCGGGGTACTTGGCTTCAAGCGCATGCGGCACCTCGACACCACCCCGCTCATGCTGCCTGTCGGCCTCCCACACCGCGCGGGCCGCCAGCAGCTGTGCCCGCAGCTCGGGCGCCAGCGAGCGAGGCAGCATGACCACACGATCCTTGTTGCCCTTGGCCTCGCGCACGATGATGGCGTGGCGGTCGAATTCCACATCCTTGATGCGCAGGCGCAGGCCTTCCATCAGGCGCATGCCGGTGCCGTACAGCAGCCTGGCGAGCAGGCTGGCTTCGCCCTGCAGCAGCGCAAGCACGCCGGCCACCTCGTCGCGCGTGAGCACGGCGGGAATGCGCTTGGTGTAGGCGGGCCGGCGAATGTTGTCCAGCCACGGCAGCTGGATGCCCAGCACCTCGCGGTAGAGAAACAGCAGCGCGCTGAGCGCCTGGTTGTGCGTGGACGAAGACACCTTGCGCTGGGTGGCCAACATGGTGAGAAAGGCTTCCACCTCCGGCGCGCCCATGTCGCGCGGATGCCGCAGGCCCTGCGAATGCACGAAGAAGCGCACCCAGTACAGGTACACCTTTTCAGTACTGAGGCTATAGTGCAAATACCTCGCGCGCTCCCGCACCTGGTCAAGCAGGCGCAGTGATTGCAGAGGCGGGCCACCGGGTTTCATCGCTAGTTTTATAACTGTATGAATAAACAGTATATTCGCCAGCAAGCCAATGTGCAAGCGGCTTGCACCAGACCGCAATGACAAGATTAATCCGCAGCGCCAGTTTTAATCCGCAAGCGCCAGGGCGGATGCGCCGAGTGCCGGGTTTGGCGGAAAAATTTATACCTGTACAAAAGATGATGGAAACGAAGCAGAGCGAAGCGCCATGCGGGCTGCAGGCCGATAGCGCGGCAAGATTAATCCGCAAGGGCAGTTTTAATCCGCAGGTTTTGCGGCAGACATTACGTTAGGCGCCGTCAAAGATGCAACGCATCGAGCTATGTGAGGAACGAGAATGCGCCGAGGTTGAGTCCTTCCTCGCGGACCGGCTCTACGAGTTCAATTCGCAGGCCACCGGCTACTTCGACGGAAAACTCATCGGTACATCAAAGCCGGCGCCTAACCCCTCCATCAAGGGGACATCGCAAAGGCCGCTTCGCGTCCTTCCCGCTGCCCCTTATGTCGAACGTTAGATTTCACGCAATTCCGTTCCCACATCGTTGCAGAAACATAGCGGATTTGCTATAATCAAATCGATGATTTGGGAAATCAAGTACCACGACGAGAAGCTCCAAGAGGCAGTGCTTGCACTTCCTGCCGGGTTGCTCGCGCGGTATCTGCACTTAACTGACCGGATGACGGAATACGGTCCGGATCTTGGCATGCCTCACACGCGAGCAATGGGCGCGGGGCTCTTCGAAGTGCGTTTGAAGTCTCAAGAAGGTATCGGGCGGGTGTTCTACTGCACCTTGGTAAGGCGCCGCATCGTCATGCTGCACCAGATAGTGAAGAAGACCGATAAGACTCCGCCCAAGGAACTTGCTGTCGCGCGCAAGCGCATGAAGGAGTGGAAAGATGCTGACGCATAAGCAACTGCGCGCCCGGGCGCTTGGGCGCGCGGAGGTAAAAGCCCAATTCGACGAACTGGGCGACGAGTACGCGCTCCTGGATGAATTCCTTAAAGCTCGATCGGAACAGGGGTTAACTCAGGCCCAGGTGGCCGAGAAAATTGGTACTACGCAATCTGCCGTGGCGCGCATGGAGTCTGGGCGGGGGAAACATTCGCCGTCGCTCGCAACCCTTTCCAAATATGCGGAAGCGCTTGGTTGCAAGCTGGAGGTCAAGCTCGTTCGCAAGCGTGGTAAGGCGAGAAATCTAACTGGTCGGTCCAGCGGACACGCTTCGCGTGCTGCTGACCTCTGACGTTAGCCATCAATTGGAGCGAGTATGGGTCTAGCCTTCTTGCCATGGGAGCGGCTTCCGGCGTATGTCCTTGGCCCATTGTTCATTCTCATTGGGGTCGTCGCATTCGCTTCGGGTGAGAAGTTGTCCGTCTGGTACCTGCTGTGCGCGTTCTTTGGTGTTTGCTTCGGAGCTTGGATCATCTGGTATCGGTACACCAAGGGCGTTGAGCCACTGTGGTCCGAAGAGCAGAGGCAAAAGTCGAATCAGCGCAAACTTGAACGCGAGAGGGGGGATTGATGGCTAACTGGGCAATCGACACGGACGCACAAGTGCGTCCGCTCCCTGCGGTCGCACCTTTACTCGCGCGCCGGTCATCTCAACGTTAAGTTGCAGCCAATGACATTCACTTGGATCGGCAAGCAGGGGGCACGTAGCTCGGCCGGGTTCGAAGTCCAGAGCGTGGACCGCTTCTCCATCGAATACCGCGAGGGCGGGCAAGTGGTTACCGTTTCTGTGGAGCGCGGGACGATCGGCGCCACTCCATGCGTCACCATCAGCGCCAGGGCGTTCGAGCACTGGGACAACTATCGCCCGGAAAATTCAGCGGAGAAGCAGGCGAAGATGCTTGCGAACTTCAAGGCGGCCATGGAGTTTCAAGGGGTCGCGGTCGATGTCTAGCGCAGCGCAGCAACTTAACTGGTCGGCCCACGCGGACTCACAACAGCAGGAGGCCGCTGCGCGGCATGTGTTGTGCTCCGGTGGCCTTCAACGTTAGCCCTCATGTCAGCATCATCCATAGCGCTTCGACTTCCTGGCATCGGGGCCATCTTGGGCGTTTTCGCGCTTCAGTCGTTGTACGAGCGGTTCTTCTGCGGCGGGGGTTTTGTCGGTTTCTGGTTCGTGACGGCCATACTGGTTGTACCTGCAGCGGTACTGCTTGCACTCTGGGGCACTGCAGCAGCGGTCGCCGCCTGCGTCGTGCTGGTTCCGGTCGTACTCGCCGCAAACGGGGCCGAGTGCCGTCCTTACACCAGTGGCGGCGCGGCAATGGCATACGTACCAGCAATCTTGTTCGGGGCCCCACTTTCTTTCGTGGCAGGCGCGGTCGTCGCTTACATCAAGCGTCGCGGAAAGGCGGTCGGTAATGAGAGCTAACTTGTCAATCGACACGGACCCACAACAGCGGGAGGCGGCTTCGCCGCTTGTGTTGGTGGTCCGGTCATTTTTACGTTATGTGGCATTGGCGTCGCATGCGTAGTGCTCTGAAAACGATAGCGGCCCACGCACAGCTGGTGCGCTCTACAGGCCTTTTCTCTTCTGAAAATCACGCACCAAGGGCCTCTCTTTGCTGGGTGGTCGCTGGTACATCGGTGGTGGCGGGCGGCCCACCTGGGCAAGCGAGCCGCATCCCTGCGTGCGTCCGCAGGGGGCCAGTTGGCATGCCGGCGGGCTTGCGGCAAAGTGGGGCCATGCCGCCTTGCTCGCACCAAGATTCTGTGAAGTCCACCACGGCTTCACATAACTGGTCGGCCCACGCGGACTCACAACAGCAGAAGGCCGCTGCGCGGCATGTGTTGTGCTCCGGTGGCCTTCAACGTTAGCCCTCATGGATGCACACGCTGCTCTCGGTCAGTTCTTAGCTGACGTCAGTTCTGTCCTTCAGCCGGAGCTTGCGCAGGGCGGATTTGAGGTACGCGGTATGGAACACGCGGATCACGGCAACTATCTGCAGGTGCAGTTTCGCGGCAGCACCAAGTCGCTCGTCGTGTACTTGTCCCAGCGTGAGGGCGAAGTGAATATCTTGGTCGCACCAGGCGCTCCTCCGTGGCCAGTCGACGCCGAGCCGCCCTGGCAATACATTCGGACTGTTGGTCGAGGCCAGGAACCGGTGGATGTCGTGGAACTTCTTAAGGCAGTCCCTGCGGAGCCATTGAGCTTTGGTGAGCAACTTTCTCAATTGAAATCCGAACTTCGGAGAGTGAATGAGGGCTAACCTGTCCGTCAACACGGACGCCCACGGGCGTCCGCTCCCTTCGGTCGCACCTAGCCGTGTGCGCCGGTTACGTTCACGTTAAATTGCATCGGAGATCGGTCGTGTCGCTCCAGCCTGTCGTCGCCTTGGCACTCTTTATCGCAAGTGCAGTACTTTCAATCTGGGTCCTTCAGCTCGGCTGGCTGCTCGCTGCTGTGGGACTGGTGATGGCGCTCATTGGCGCTTTCCCGAAAGCAAGAGGCGTCTTTTTCGCAGGATTGGCCTTGTTTCTGGCCCCCTTCTTCAATGTCTTTATTCTCATGCCCGTTCTGAGGCAGTTCATCCACTAAGGCGCCATGTCCCATCCTGTATTCGGCGCACCGTTTCAAATGCAATTTAACTGGTCGGCCCACACGGACTCACAACAGCAAGAGGCCGCTGCGCGGCACGTGTTGTGCTCCGGTGGCCTTCAACGTTATGTGGCATTGGCTTCGCATGCGTAGTGCTCTGAAAACTATAGCGGCCCACGCACAACTGGTGCGCTCTGCAGGCATTTTCTCTTCCGAAAAGCACCTGTTGCAGCGGCCCCTTTGTTTGGGCGTGTCTGCCGGTGCGCGGGTGGCTTCTGGCGTTGCACACGGGCAAGGTATCCGCCGCCGTGCGCGCCTCCACAGGTTGCAGGTTGGCGCGCCGAAGGGTTTGCTGCAAAGTGGGGCCATGCCGCCTGTCTCGCTCCATCATTCCGTGACGTCCACCACGGCTTCACATAACTGGTCGGCCCACGCGGACTCACAACAGCAGAAGGCCGCTGCGCGGCGTGTGTTGTGCTCCGGTGGCCTTCAACGTTAGACCGCAGGAAACCATGCCCCGCACACCTGACCAGCACCAAGTTCTAGCGTTTGCTCTGTACGAACTGAGACTCCTTCTGGCCGGCCATCTAACTCCGGCCGCTGGCGGGGAGCCTGCCGTGCAAGCCGCAGCGCATCTGGCATACGCGTTGCACAACCAGGCGCTGGCAGTGCTTGAAGGAAAATCTTTTGATCCAGTCCAAGCCGTCGACGCCATCGCCAGAGTGGACAAGAAATTCGGTGAGAATTTCGTGCAGCAGCTATCGGAGGCATTGGACCGTGCGGTCTAACAGGTCGTTCGACACGGACGCCCAGCGGCGGCCCTTCGCCTCGCTGCGGTCCTCTCCGCCGGTCGCCGGTCAACTCCAACGTTAAAGCTCAAGACGCATGCACTACTTGACGATCGCTGTTGTCTTGCTTGGAATGTTCGGGGCGACCCCGGCCGCCCGCGCAGAGCACGAATCTGGGAAATGGAACTGCGCCGGAACACAGACCGAGATGAACTACTGTGCGGCGGCAAGCTTCAAGCACGTTGACGGTGAGATGAACGAGCTGTTTCGGAAACAGCTTGGAAAACTGCAGGACTCCGGCACCAAGAACAGGCTTCGGGAAGCACAGAGGGCATGGTTAGCTTTTCGCGATAGATCGTGTCTCTATTCGGCCGGCCCTCGCGAAGGCTCGGGTTCAATCTGGCCGCTTGAGCACTTCGGCTGCATGGAGCATCACACTAAGCAGCGTATTGTCGATCTCAAGGAGTACCTCGGATGCACACAGAACGGCTGCCCCAATTGAGCCTTAACTGGTCGGCCCAGAGGCGACGGCCTGCGGCCGCGCCTGGCCTCCGACGTTAGAGCGCAGACGAGACGCCTATGGCCGAAGCAAGATTCCGCGAGATGGAGGTGCTGCTCGACGCCGCCGTTGGCGAATGCATTCCCGTGATGCGAGAGCATCACATCACCGTAGAAGACAGGTCTCTCCGGCAGTACCAAGGTCGCGTCGACTACCTCCGATGGGCGTATTCATTCACGAAGCGCTGGGAACTTCCATTGCACACGGCGCAGGTTCGTGTACACGTAAGCTTCGGTGAGCCCGAGGTGGAGGGTGTTGAGGGACATGTTCACCTGGGCACCATTTCCGAGCGTTATCGGCCGGAAGCAACACCCGAGTTTCGGGAGACACTTGATTCCCGTCTGAAGGTACGCGACATAAGTGCGCGCGGCCTCCAGGCAATCGTAATGGAGCAAATTGCATTTGGAGCGAACAGCCTTGGGCAAGCGCTCTAACTGGTCAATCGACGCGGACCCACAACAGCAGAAGGCGGCTCCACCGCTCATGTTGGTGGTCCGGTCATTTTTACGTTAGGCCTCACAAATGCACTTGAGCCTGTTCACCTTGGCACTGCTGGCTGGTCTTGCGGGTCATGCGGCGGCGGCAGAGAAGACTCACTGCACTCCTAAAGAGAAGGTCGTGTGGAGTTGTTCCGGAGCGACTAAAGCCTATTCTCTATGTGCGTCGGAAGACCTTGGAGCCAGTCAGGGATACCTCCAGTATCGGGCTGGGCCATTCGGGCAACCGGATTTTGTTTATCCGGCTGTGCGGCGGCATCCGAGAGGCTACTTCACCTACGAATCGGCAAACCGAGTGGCTTTCCTACGCTTTAAGAACCAGCAATACGTGTACGAGCTCGGAGACGCCTTACTTAACCCCTCCTGGATCATCGTGACGAAAGGCTCCTCTCAAGTCGCAAATTTCCAATGCAGAAATTCCACGCAATCGCTCAACGACACCGACTCGATCGACCTATTCAACACCGTGGGAATTTCGGAGCAGCCACGGTGAGGCCTAACAAGTCGCTCGGCAGGGACACGCAACATCAGGATGCCGCTGCGCGGCACTTGTTGCGTGCCCGGCAGCTCCAACGTTAGACCGCATAAGGAGACTTACTTGATCGACACGCCGCCGTCCGTCCAGCCAAAACCCGCCTCACTCTTGGCGCGCGTTGTGAACTACGTCTTCATTGCAGTGGGGCTGGCCATCCTCGTTTCTGCAATCGTCGGCATCCCAGATATTGGTGGAAAAGCCGGAAATGAATCGCTCGAGCGTGGTTTGCGAATCGGCGCGGGAGTCGGAATCGTCCTAAGCCTGTACGTAGCGGTCCGGCGGGTTCGGCTCGGCTGGTTGATATTGCTTCTTTCTTGTTTGTACTTCTTCGTGAGCTGTACTGCAGTTTTCCATTGGAAGGGGGGCTGACGTGGCGAGGGAGCGCATGCGGTCTAACTGGTCGGCCCAGGGGCGACGGCCTACGGCCGCGCCTGGCCTCCAACGTTAGAGCTCACCGATGACCATCGAAAGGCTCTATTACCTTAGGGCTCGCGTCGGGGGCGCGGAGGAGAACCTTATGGCCGCTGACTTCTATCTAATGGCGGAGGACGGACCCACTGCCGGGGCATGGGCGCACAACATATGCACTGCTCGAGGCTGGATGTTTGACGCTTATTTGGCGTTGGCTCGGCCGATCGAAGCAGAAAGCCTACGTGGGGGTGCCGCGGTAGCGGCGAAAACCGCCCGCTCGGATGGCCATGCGGTGGTGCTCACACCGCTCGGTGTCGGGGAGGACGCGCAGTGAGCTCTAACAGGTCAGTCAACCCGGACGCCCAGCGGCGTCCGACCGCTGCGCGGCCACCTTGTGTGGGCGCCGGTTACCTTCAACGTTAGGCGGCAGCGAGACGTGATGGCTTTCTATGCGATTCTCATAAACGGGCAGGGCATTCGCATGCCCGGTTCAGAGGCGGCCAAGCCAATCGTGGGTTTCTACACTTCTCGCACCATATGGGCCCTTGATGAGGAAAGGGCACGCGAGCGCGCGCTTAGGTCTGTACGGAAGCTTTGGGTTGCAGGTGAGTACGCGCGCAGCAATGAAGGGGCGTCACCTCAGCTGACAGTTGACTCGTGCAAGCGGGTTGGGCTACGCGCTTGGCTGGTTGCGCCAAATAAAGGACATTCCTTCTATCCGGAGGAAGAGCATGCCGCCTAACAGGTCAGTCAACACGGACGCCCAGAGGCGTCCGGCCGCTGCGCGGCCACCTTGGGTGGGCGCCGGTTACCTCCAACGTTAACCAGCAGCCATGATCCCAATGTCGCGAAGAAGCATAGTTGTTGGAACGACGGCGCTTCTCCTTTCCAAACTACCAGAGGCGGCGACAAGCGCCGCTAGTTCCGGCGAGGTTGTCGCACGAGCGGCATATAGTGGCCGCGATTCGCATTGGCAGATCACACTCACAGATAAGTACGCGGCAAAGTACTCGGCACAGTTGAGTCGCATCCCGGCCGGGTCGCTTTCGGGCGACTTCCGGTTCTACGACACGGAGTTCGCAGATAAGGAGCATCTCGAGAGATTTCTGCAACTCCCTCGGAGCATCTTGTCGCTTTCACCCTCAATTCATCCCGATAGCTATGAGATCGCTGTAAAAAATGTCGCCACTAACGCGTTCCATGAAGTTGTCGTCTTGTTCAACCGCGATATGCCTCCGTCTGAAAATCTGGTTCTATTCTTCAGCGTCTGGCGGAGCATCTGGAGCGGCGTTCCTGGCTATCCGCGCGCGCCGGGGCAGTATGCTGGTTAACAAGTCGGCCCAGAGGCGACGGCCTTCGGCCGCGCCTGGCCTCCAACGTTAGAGCGCATGAAAGCTCTCCTGTTTGCGGTCGCGGCGTTTGCACTCGTTACGGCGCTTACTGCCGCTCTTGTCTGTGCAGCATGGCTCGGGACGGCCTACGAGATGGGCAAAGGGTCTGACGAGTGGCCGCGCATTCTTCCTTGGATATCGCTCTTTTTCATTCCACTTCTATTGAGTAGCCCCGTATGTGGAGTTGCCGCTGGAGTTTTTGCATATCGCCGCGTGCGCGGACAGCAAGTCGTGATACCGGCTGGATCTGATGCGGGAACAGACGCCGTGGTTTCGGCCATCGAGGGTCATCGCAAAAATGGCCCAGCCACACTTTGCCCGACTTGCAGTTCGCAGATCTCGGTTCATTCATATTCAGAGGAGGGTTCTCGCCCTATGCTGAAACTATCTTGCAAGTGCGGTCGATCGAGTGGAGTCTTCAACGCGTCATGAGCTCTAACTTGCCCGTCAACACGGACGCCCACAGGCGTCCGCTCCTTTCAGTCGCACCGTTCCATGGGCGCCGGTTACGTTTACGTTAGAGCTCATCGAAGTGCACCTCGTGTGAACAAGGACCGAAAGCGCAAATGAAACTGCATGGTTACCCCGACAGGGGGCTCCCGACAGAAGAAGTCGTCCCTCACACGCTCGCCGAGATCACTTTGGTCGCAACGCCGATCGAACTTCGCCAAGTCGCAGAATTCCTCACCTTCTGTGCGAACGAGATGGAGCGCATGGGTACGGCATACGATCATATGCATCTGTCAGATCACATGAAAAACTTTCGCAGCTCGCCGCACTTCGTCGTAATGAGGTCACCCAATGAGCTCTAACTGGTCGCTCGGCAGGGACACGCCACAGCAGGCTGCCGCTGCGCGGCTCGTGTGGCGTGCCCGGCAGCTCCAACGTTAGATCCCTTCCGACACGCTCGATAAATTGTAGATACAATATACTATGTCCACATGGGACGAAGCCAAGCGCAAGCTCAACGCCAAGAAGCACGGGCTTGACTTCGAAGGATGCGATGCAATTTGGGACCACTTCACGGTCACCCGCGAGGACATGCGCGAAGACTACGGCGAAGTACGCCAAGTCTGTTTCGGCCTCCTGGAGGGTGATGTGGTTGTGCTGGTTTTTACAGAGCGTCCGCGAGGGCCACACGTAATCTCACTTCGAAAGGCAGAGAAGCATGAAGCACGCTACTACCGCCAAGTTGCCAAAGAAAACCTCGGCTAAGGTCTCGGATCCAGACAACCCCGCCTGGACTGAAGACATGCTCGGCGCGCCCATCCTCAAGCGAGGGCGGGGACCTCAGGTTGCACCAACCAAGGTGCTCACGTCCATCCGACTGGATGAAGACGTTTTGGAGTATTTCAAGTCGACGGGCTCGGGCTATCAATCTCGCATCAACGAGACGCTTCGCAAGGCAGTGAATCGAAATCTAACTGGTCGTCCAAGCGCGACAGCGCGCAAGCGCGCTGCGGCTTAACTTCGACGTTAGGCGTCACACATGAGCCCTCAAGAGCGCAAGAAAAATTCAGAGTTGAAGCTCGGTGCACTCGGTATTCCAACCAACGAGCATCTTCCGACAATTGAAGACGCGGATGAAGTGGATCTCCATTCGCCAGAAGATGTACTACGTCGTCTCGTAGCGCTTTGGGCCGTAGTTGACAAAGCGTTTCTTGGTCCGAAATCCGAGAGCACCAATTACATCGTCACCCATGAACTACAGACGTGGCTATCAAATGTCGAGCTTGTGTTCCTGCTGAATAAAAAGCCGACTGAACGCGATGGCATTCACTTTTCCTGGCAACTTGAAGCGCTCTACTTTTTTGCCTGGTGCGCAGGTTTACTTGAGTGCCCAGAAGTCCCAAACGAAGAATCTAGTGTCAAGTCAATTCTTGGCCTGTTTCCAACCGGGTCCGAGCAGCCAGATCGCCTTCGCACCGCAATCCGGCTTCGTACTAAAAGCGAGATATTGGACAGGGCAGACCTTTTGTATCGTCTCCACTGGGCGGTAAGAGAGGCCAAGTCAGCCGGTTCAGGCGCACCTCAAGGAATAGATGGCGGCGTCATTCAGGAATGGCACCGCGCCGCGAACTGGATGATTCGCTACGATGGAGAAGGCAATTGGGATCATGTTGGCACTGACACCTAACCCGTCGCTCGACACGGAAAAACAACTGCAGGCTGCGGCTCCGCCGCGTGGGTTGTTTTCCGGTCAGCTCCAACGTTAGCCGTCACAAGATGCGTCACAGCTACTCTTTGCTGTTTCTGACCCTGGCCGCGATCTGTTCGACTGCTTGGGCGGGCGAACGATCGCGGTCACACTGCGCGAATGGTGAACACACGTTGTTCTCCTGCCACTTGAAGGGGGCAGGCACTGTTGCATCCATCTGCGGCGATCCCCAGAGAACTTGGGCGCAGTTTCGGCTCGGACCAGTCGAAAGGGCTCGCTTCAGGTATCCATTGCAGCGCGCTGGCTCGCTGGATGCGTTCGAAGGAGTCAACAATCAGCACGGTTCCGTTTACCTGGTGGAAGTTACTTTCCAGGCGGGAGAGAGGAAGTACGCTCTATCAAGCTATCGGGGGGAAGCAAGTCTTCCGCGCGCTGAGGTCGCCTGGTCAGAAGGTGCCAAAGTCTCGAAGTATGCATGCGACCCCGCTCGCTTGAACGACCAGCTTGCGCAGTTCACGCACGTGATACCAACACGAAGAAAATGATGGCTAACTTGTCAATCGACACGGACCCACAACAGCAGCATGCGGCTTCGCCGCTTATGTTGGTGGTCCGGTCATTTTTACGTTAGGCGCCGTCAAAGATGCAACGCATCGAGCTATGTGAGGAACGAGAATGCGCCGAGGTTGAGTCCTTCCTCGCGGACCGGCTCTACGAGTTCAATTCGCAGGCCACCGGCTACTTCGACGGAAAACTCATCGGTAGCACATCAAAGCCGGCGCCTAACCGCTTGTGACCATGGACGATTCCCACCTCCGAAAGGTACGCGCCGCGCTTGAGCGCAGTTGGTCGGAGAAGACTAGCGTCTGTTTTTCGCCGAGCGCGTATCCGTCTTATGGCCAGTGCGCACAGACGGCCATCGTGATTCAGGAGACTTTCGGTGGTGAAATCCTCCGCACGACTGGCTGGCACGGGACCGGGAATCATTTCTACAACCGCATTGCGGGCGAGCGCGTTGACTTGACCGCAGATCAATTCACGATGCCTAACTACTCGTACGATCTCAAATATGAAGACTGTCCATCGAACGCGACGGAGGCGGCGAATGAGTGCCTTCCTGGACAAGTCGATGCCTTGCGCCGCGCATTCCTTGAGGCGCTCAATGAAGGCGCGGTTTAACATGTCAATCGACTCGGACCCACAACTGCAGGACGGCGGCTTCGCCGCGTGTGTTGTGGTCCGGTCATCTTCACGTTAGACCGCAGTGAGAACTCTCTTAGCTCGCGAACGTCCTGTCGTAGAAGCGCTGTTTGAATGCGCCGGGCTTCCCGCGCCGCCTGCCGACTTACAAGTGGCGGAGATGGACGATGGCGGCATGGGTAGCCTTGCCTTTGCACCATCGGGGCGAAAATTCGGAGCAAATGTTGTCGAGTGCGAATTTACTGACGCTGATGGAGTGCTTGTCTCGGTGGCTTTGTACGCCGATCTCGAGGGCGCCC
This sequence comes from Burkholderiales bacterium, assembly GCA_016191525.1. Taxonomy (GTDB): domain Bacteria; phylum Pseudomonadota; class Gammaproteobacteria; order Burkholderiales; family Burkholderiaceae_C; genus Ramlibacter. Next base: position 618,579 of record JACPOK010000019.1, read on the forward strand.
CGCTTGAGCTGGATCTTTGGAAGGTGAACTTTGCACCAACGATCCGGTGGCCACAACGTAGCCAGCTGTCTAACATTTCAGTCAACACGGACGCCTCGCGGCGTCCGGCCGCTGCGCGGCCTCCTGGCGCAAGTCGCCGGCTACCTTAACGTTAGCCTGCATGTATCGCGCAATTCACCCGACTCGTTGTGCTTGGTCACTTGTCTGGCTAGCGATGGCACCCGTGGCCGTTTACGCGAGCTTGTTGCCCACGGCGCCAGACGAAGAGGGAGAGCGCTGGCAGGCGGCAGCCATATCGGGCACGCGAACTACGTGGGCGGGGTTTGCTAGAGCCCTACGGGCGGGAGACAAGCTGGCCGCCTCCTTGCTGGTGCATCCAAACAGTCGGACCGAGTTTCTGCTGAAGGCGCCAGAAGACTTGACGAGGGCTTTTGTGCCCGTGCCTTCTGCCGAAGACTTGTGGGTTTGTTCCGTGGGTGGTCGTGAAAGCACTGCAAGTTGCACGTTCAAGTATGTGAATAGAGAGGGGCAATCGGACGAACTGCGTGTGCCCTTCGCTGAGAAAGACGGGGTTTGGTATGTCACTTACTGACGGTGTGCTCTGGGGAGAGCCGGCCAACAGGTCGGCCCAGAGGCGACGTCCTTCGGCCGCGCTTGGCCGCCAACGTTATGCATCTTCACAACTCAGGGACCGAAAATGAAGAGAGTTGCTTATGTACTGTTTCTTGCGTTGCTGTGCGGGTGCGCTCCAACGCTGGTGACCACCAGCAAAGTGACGGCGTACAGGGAAACGATCAGCAAACTAGCCGTGCTCGTTGCAGAGCCAAGTGAAATGAAAAGCACGGGAGGAAGTGGCGCGTACGCCAGCTATGCCGGTACTAAAGCGGGCAGCGCTGTTTCGGCCCTGAATGACGCGCTCAGAAGCCGCCTTGCGCCGTACTTTTCGGCCAACGGCATCAAGTCAGAATCCATCGCAGCCTCAGACAAGAGTTCTGATCAATACAGCCATCGCTTGGCGATAGTCGCTTCATCTGGATCGGCGACGTGTTATTACTCGAAGTGCCAGGCCAAAGTTCTGCTCGGCGTTACGTTACAAGACTTGCGGAGCGAAGCGATCATCTGGCAAGGTACGCTTGACGTGCCCGAGACAAGCTCGTTCGACAAAATGGACGCAAAGAAAGCAGACGAAGTGGGGGCCTTGATTTTGCGCACCCTCAGGTCTGAGAATTTCGTGAGCGTTCGTTAGAGCCACGCATAACCTGTCAGTCGAGCGGACGCACTTCTGCCGCTCACGCCTACGTCAGGCCTCACAAGGGAACCTCACTCATGACCACGCCCGTCCTAGCTCGATGCACTTGCGGCGGCTTCCGGTTCAAGTCGGCGCGCGAGCCCATCGTTCAGCTCACCTGCCACTGTCTGCAGTGCAGACAGGTTTCCAAAGCGCCGTCCACGAACTTCGCGTTCTTCAAGCTGGCCGGGTCTGAGGTGGAGGGCAAGACGGTTGTCCACAGCTTCACAGCCGACTCCGGAACAAAGACAGCCCGGGAAACCTGCGCAACCTGCGGCGAGATGCTTATGGACCGAACCGAAGCATTCCCGAAGATCATCGGTGTCGTGGCGGACAGGATTCAACTTCCGTACGAGTTTCAAGCACGGTGCCACGTCTGGGTTGAGAGCAAGTGTGCCGACGTCACAATCCCTGAAGGTGTCAAGGCATTCGCGCGCAACATGCAATGAGTGCCTAACCCTTCCGCCGACACCAATTCCGAAAGCGTTCACGCTTCTTGCATGCGCCCTGCAGCCCGGAAATGCCCCGCAAGCCGCGCCAGGCCTGTATCCCGGATTTGGCCCGCGCGCGCCGCATAGCCGCTTTCCCTGCGGATTTCGCCGGCCGCACGGCCATATTTCAAGAAACGTTGAAATATCAGCAGCGTGAGTCAGTGCGTGCAGAATTGGTGCCGTCATATCGCCCGTAAGAACCACAGGCCCCTTGCACTGGTCCTTTATGTCAAACGGCATTCAACTTTCACGGGAGACCCCATGAATCTTTTCGCTGAGGCACTGGCTTTTTTTTCCGCCGCGGGCCTGGCGCTGTTCGTGGGCGCTCTGCTGACGGAGGCCATGGTGCTGGTTCCCATGTGGCGCACGCTGCAGCCGCAGGAGTTCTTCACGCTGCACGCGGCGCACGCCCATCGCCTGTACACGTTCTTTGCGCCGCTCACTGTGGGCGCAACGCTTCTCGCGGTGGGCGCCGCGATCGCATCCGTCGCCACCGGTGGCCCGCTGATCTCCGCATCGGTTGCCGCCGGCGTTCTCGCGCTGGTCATTCTTTCTACGTACGGCCTGTACTTCCAGCGGGCCAACGCCAGCTTTTCCGACGGAAGCCTCACGCACGAAGCCCTTCCGGCGGAGCTGGCGCGCTGGGCTTCGTGGCATTGGTTTCGCACGGCCGTCGGCCTTGTAGCGCTTGCCTCGGCGTTGCTGGCATTGCGTGGCAGGTGAGCTTCCCATGATCACCGCCTCCCACAGCCAGCTGATGGCCCAATACAACGAGTGGATGAACTCCCGCCTGTACGCGCTATGCGCGTCACTGCCTGACGAGGAGCTGCGCAAGGACCGTGGCGCGTTCTTCCAGTCGATCTACGCCACCCTCAATCACATCGCCTTCGGCGACCTGGCTTTCCTGTCCCGTTTCACCGGCAACCCGGCCGTGGTGCCCGAACCCCGCGCGGATCTTTTTGGTTCGTTCGATCGCTTGAAGGCGGAGCGCGCGGCGCTGGACCAACGCCTCCTGGCCTGGTCGGCATCGCTCTCCCAGGAATGGCTGGCGGAGCCGCTGACCTACACGAGCAAAATCGATGGCAAGGCCAGAACGATGCCGAAGTGGGTGCTTGTCACGCACATGTTCAATCACCAGACGCATCACCGGGGGCAGGTGACTACACTGCTGTCGCAAAGGGGGCTGGATGTGGGTACGACCGACATCCCGTTCATGCCGCAATTTGATGCGTTCTGACGCTGACCTGCGCGATACTGCGGGTCCCGCCACCGTCTTGAAAGGAAGTGCGATGAAATCTGTACGAATGCGCCTGTCGCCCGCGGCGTTCATCGCCGCCTCCCTGCTGTGTGCCAATGCGTGGGCCACGTCGCCCGCTGCCGACGACTTCGCGGCAGCGCGCAAGGCGACTTGCCCCGAACTGGTCGACGCCTGGAGGACCACCAGCGCCGCCGAGCGCAAGGTGGCGGCCGCCCTCAAGGATTCCAAAGGCAACACCGTCAAGACCAACGTGCTGGGCGTCGCCACGCTGGCGGTGCTCGGCATCGGCTTTTTCACCTGGGACGACAACGCCGACGCCGAGGAGAACCTGGCCGACCTGCGCAACGACCTGAACATCATCACCACGGTGGCGGCAGAGAAGAAGTGCGAGCTGCCCAAATAGTCCGCACGCTGGCGCCATGACTGACCGCTCCACCGTTGCCAGCATCTACAAGTACGCCGCCATCAGCGACAGCCTGGCCACGGCCGGCCAGCCGTCTGAAATCCAGATGGCCGCGGTGGCGCGCGACGGCTTTGCCAGCGTGATCAACCTGGCCCTGCATGACGACCCGCGCTATTCGCTGCCCGACGAGGCGGCGCTGGTGCAGTCGCTGGGCATGAACTACGTGCACATCCCCGTGCCGTTCGACGCGCCCGCTGAGGAACACCTGCTGGCTTTCTTCGACGCGATGGAAAGGCACGAAGGCGGCAAACTGCTGGTGCACTGCGCCGCCAACATCCGCGTTTCTTCTTTCCTGGGCCTGTACCGCGTGATGAAGAAGGGCGAAGACGAGCAAGCCGCCTTCGCGCAGATGAGGGCGCTGTGGGAACCCAACCCCGTGTGGGCCGCCTTCATCGCGGCCATGCTGCGCAAGGGCGCGCCATGACCATCCAGCGCTGGCCCGGCGGCGGGCCCGGCCGCAGCCGCACCGTGGCCCTTGGCGGCCTGGTGTGGACAGTGGCCAATGCCAGCGACAGCGCGGCTGATTTCGGCGAGCAGGTGGCGCAAAGCCTGGCCATGCTGGAGCAGCATTTGGTGGAGGGCGGCTCGGCCCGCACGCACATGCTCTCGCTGCAGGTGATGCTGGCCGACATCGCCCAGCGGGGCGAGTTCGGCGCCCTGTGGCGCGCCTGGATCGGCCCCGATCCGCAGCACTGGCCGCAACGCGCCTGCTTCCAGGCGGCACTGGCGCCCGGCCTGCTGGTGGAGCTGGTGGTGACTGCCGCCGCCCTCAAGTAAACGCATTCCGGTTCGGGTAAGCCCGGATTTGTGTATCGATTTACTCAACTTAGGATAGCGCTATCCAAGAGGAGAGCAAATGAACATCGATCGAGCAGGAATGCGGGTTCTGGCGGGCGCGGGCCTGGTGGCAATGGCCGTGGCGCTGGCGGCATGCGCCGGCGGGCCGGCGGGGCCGGCAGGATCGGGCGGTGCGGGCATGGCCTCCAGCCGTTATGCGGCCGTGCCCACGCCCACCATCACCGGGCCGGTGCCCAACGAGCCTTTTGGCAGCAACAGCCGCAACTGGCAGTTCTTCGCCACCGACGTGCACCTGGGCAGCCACGGCTACGTGGAGGAAGAGTTTTTCATCGAGGGCATGGCCAACGTCTATGACGCGCCCAGCGTCAACCCGGCCACGCCGCCTTCCGCCGCCGCCTCGGTCGTGTCGCCCAACCACCCGTACAAGACGCGTTTCGTGGTGCGCCGGCCGGCTGACCCCGCCAAGTTCAACGGCATCGTGGTGGTGGAGTGGAACAACGTTTCCGATGCCTTCGACAACGAGTATTTCTGGGTGCAGGCCAAGAACTACCTGCTGCGCGAGGGCTACGCCTGGGTGGGCCTGACGGCGCAGAACAACTCGGTGCTGGATGCCAACCGCGGCCTGAAGAAATTCAGCCCGGCGCGCTACGGCGCCATCGACCTCACGCATGGCGGCACCATCAAGGAAGACGCGTTGTCGTTCGACGTGTTCGCGCAGACCGTCAAGGCCGTGCGCGCGGTGCCGCGCGTGATGGGCAACCTGCCCGTCAAGCGCGTTCTCGGCGCGGGCATGTCGCAGTCCGGCGTGCGGCTGGGCGTGTATGCCAACTACCTGCACCAGCGCGCGCCCATCGTCGACGGCATCCTGCTGCACGTGCCGGCGCCCGGCATCCAGCCGCTGCGCACCGACCTGGACATCCCGGTGCTCAAGGTCTTCAGCGAGACCGAGGCGCGCACCGGGCCCGGCAACCTGGAGGCCGCGCAAACGCAGCCCGACACGCCGAAGATCCGCACCTGGTGGGCGGCCGGCACCGCGCACGGCGACGCCACTCACCGCATGGGCCGCACCGGGGTGCAGGCCCGCGACATCGGCTGGAGCGTGGGCACCGACACCTGCGGGCCCGACGGCACCGTCACCACGCGGCCGCGCACACCGTTCCGCCACATCATCAGCGCCGCGGTGGACCACCTGAACCGCTGGGTCGACAAGGGCACGCCGCCGCCCGCCGCACCGGCGTTCGTGCTCACCGGCGCCTCACCCATGACCGTGGCGCGTGACAGCGCCGGCAACGCGCAGGGCGGCATCCGGCTGGCCGCAATGGAAGTGCCGGTGGCGCGCGCCAACGGCGGCGAATGCGGCATGAACGGCGCCTGGGTGCCCTTCACCACGGCGCAGCTGGCCGCGCTGTACCCCTCGCACGCCGACTATGTGGCCAAGGTCACGGCCGCCGCCAACGCATCGGTGGCCGCAGGCTTTGTATTGCCCGAAGACGGGGCGGCCACCATCGCCGAAGCCAAGGCGTCGCTCTACGGCACGGGTCTGGAATGCGGCCCGCTGTGCCTGAGTGCCGGCCACCTGAAGCCTGATTTTTCCTCGACGGGCCTGCTGCGCGAATACACCTCGTACTACAGCATTGCCCGCGGTGATGCGCTGCTGGACGCCGTCGATGCCGCCCACCGCGCCGTGGCCACCGGCTATTCATCCACCGGCACCACCGCCAAATGGAACTACGGCTTCGGCGTGGTGCACCTGCAGCGCTATATCGCGCTGGTGCGGCAGGCCGAAGTGGAGCAGCGCGTCACCCCCACCGCCGCCAACATGCTGATCAACCAGGCCAACAGCATCATCCGCGGGCTGCAGGCGCTGTAAGCCACCTTCGCTTGAAGACCTCGCGGCAAAGGCGAGGCCGGGCAGGCCGCGGCGCATCCACGAGGCGGTCAGCGCTTTGCGCTGACTTCCCTGGGTTTGTCCGTTCTTGCGGCCCGTCGCGAAACTCGCTGCGGGCCCGAAGGCCCCTCCGCTCAGACAGCCGCGACGAGTCAGTTCACGAAGCGCTGCGCGCGGCCGCAACAACGGACAAATCCAGGCGCCTCGCGAAATGATGCGCCGCGGCCTGCCCGGCCCCGCCTTTGCAGAAATGGGGTTGGTGCGCCTGCGAATACCAACCACGCTGGCTGGCGCGGCAGGCGGTATCCGGCAGGGCCGATCTCTGCGGCGGCCGGGATTTCCGGACTGGGGCCGGGCGCGCTTGCGCGCTTCGTGTAAACGGCCGCGATCGTAGAGCACGGGGCTCACGATCTTGGAGCAAGGGGTGGGGCTACCCCTCCTCCGACTTATCAACAGGTGGCCCACTGGCAGCAGGAGCCTCGAATTCCGCCATCCCGATGGTAGTGAATACACCGTGCCGGCCGGCCGCTGGAAGCTCAACTTCTGCCTGGCTTTCGGGCAGCGCCCGCACCTCGCGGCTGGGCAGGTAAGGGGTGGCGCCGGGGTAGCTCGCCTCGGCGTATTCACGCTGCATCTTCCACCGGGTCAGCCGGGGCTTGGCCTTCGGCTTGGCGGGGTCAGCGGGCAGCCACCACTGGAAAAACTCGGTGTCCTTCATCCAGCCATCGTAGCGCCCGCCCACCTTCCGAAACCGACCCTCCAGATCGCCCCATACGCCCCGATCGGTCAGCGGCCGGTGCGGTAGTGGCGGGGTGGGGGTCAACGGGCCTTAAAAGCCCGTTTATTTGAAGTTCGAGATCAGCACCTCGCCGACCGCCTGGTTGTCCTTGGCGCTGATGCTGTACCTGGTCTTGACCGCCTCGATCCGGAAGTTGGCGAAGGTATCGCGCACGCCCTGGACGTCGTTCAGGCTCAGCAGGAACTTGCCCTTCACGCCGTCCAGCTGGTCAGCCAGGCGCCGGAAGTCTTCACGGGCAAACAGGCCGTCGCCGTAGTCGCGCTCGCTGCCCCAGTACGGCGGGTCGATGTAGAACAGCGTGCCCGGCTTGTCAAAGCGCTTTACCACCTCGGCATAGGGCTTGTTTTCGATGAAGACCCGGGCCAGCCGCAGGTGCGCCTCGCTCAGGTCTTCCTCGATCCGCAGCAGGTTGATCCGGGGCGGCGCCGTGGCCGCGATCCCGAAGGTCGGCTTGGTCACCTTGGCCCCGAAGGCCGTCTTGGCCAGGAAGAAGAACCTGGCCGAGCGCTGGATGTCGGTCAAGGTGTCTGCCGGCGTCTTCATGAAGCGGTCGAACTCATCACGCGCCACGAGCATCCAGCGGAACTGGGTCACCAGCTCGGGCAGGTGATGCTTCACGCAGCGATACAGGGTGACCAGCTCGCGGTTGATGTCGTTGATGATCTCGACCTTGCTTTCCGGCTTTTTAAAGAGCACCCACGCGGCGCCTGCGAAAACCTCGCAGTAGGTCGTGTGGACAGGCATGCGATCAACGATCTGATCTGCCAGCCGGCTTTTTCCGCCCAGCCAGGCCAATGGGCTTTTCTTCTCAATCACTCGGCATCTCCGATAATGCCCTGGCCTGTACAGGTGGCAGGGTCTTAGGTCGATGCCGTGGACATTCACGGCGGAGGCGGGTGGTCAGGGTGTTAGCGCACCAGGTCCACTCGCCCTGTCTTTTTCCCAGCCCTCTCGGGCTCTTTGCCCCCCCACAGCGCAACCCAGAAGGTCACACAGGGCAGCAGGTTGATGCACCAGCGGCGATTGGCTGGCGACCAGTGCGCGCCGATCCACAGCGCGCCCCGATTTAGCAGCAGGCCGCAGCGCATGGCTACTGGCACGTCTCGCACGTTTGGTCATCGCCCTTGCGCAACGGGCATGCCGGCAGCGGCTCGTCGCTGTCCAGGCTGATGCCCCGGTCCAGCGGCTGGACGCGAGGCGCCGGAACCACTGAGGGCGTCGTGTTCAGGCTGCCGCCGCCATGCGGTTCGGTGGAAACGTAAATGGCCGGCGTGTTCATGCCACGCCGATCCGCGCCCGGACGGCTGCCAGCGCGGCAGCCAACGGGTCAGGGCGCGCGACGCCCAGTTCGTCCTTCAGATACCACGGCAGGGCGGCGTGCGCCAGATCGAGGTCGGTGACCGAATGCACCCTCATGTCCTCGCGAATGAGTGGCCCTTTTTCCTCCTGTGGGATCACGCGGCCGCCTATCGCATAGTCCTCGCGGATGACGTTGTGCATGTAGTAGCGCAGGTTGCGCATCACCTCAGCACTGCGGCCGTTCGCGGGCGGGCAGATGTTGAACGGGCTGATCTCGCTTTTCAGCCCCATGAACTCGCGGATCACGTAGGCGTCGATCAGGTTCGAGCCGAAGTAGCCGAACGGCAACCGCACGACAGGGGCGCCGCCCATGTTGCTTGTCACGTCGATTGTCTGGCGCGCGACGTCGAACGCTCCTGCCACCACGAAATGCTTTTTGAAATCAACGGCCGTGCCGGTCTGAAACTGCGCCGGGTGATCCTCTGGCGGCCCCTGAACGTTGAAAAACCTGTTATCCACCCGCAGCGCCAGCATCACCGGGCACCGGTTGGCGATGGCAACGCAGGCCATCCCAACGGAATCGTTGGTGAGCGCATGATCGAATGCCCCCACCTTGCGCGTGGCAGCGTCAGCGATGGATTCGGGAGAAGGCTCGCCCACATAGCCAGGCTCGCCAGTCCAGGGATTAGGCGGAGAAATGCCGATGCCAGACAACCCGCGCTTGGCGATGCCGCGAAAGTACAGCGTCTGGGCTGCGCTTCGGATGGCGGCGAGGCCCAGGTCCTGCCGACTCCACCACTGCCCGCGGTCCACCGTCATCGCGCCTTCGTATGAAAACAAGTCGTCGAGGTCGCCAGGATCAACGCCGTGCAGCACAGCGAACATCCAGGGCGAAATCTCCGCAGCAATGCCACCGCAACGATTCGTTGGCAACTGGTCGATGAACTTGACGCCGGTCTCGGCAAAGAGATCGCGCGCCAGCGGCGTGGGCGTGCTTGCGGCCGGCGCCCATGCATAGGCAAAGGCCACGTCATCGCCGCCGAAGGTCGGCGGGTTGTTGGCGTTCATGACCTTGCCTTCCAGTAGTGACGGATGCTCAGATCGCGGGGCGTAATGCGCCAGGCATCCGTGACAAACAAGGGCGAGCCAGCTGCAGCGAATGCGGCGGCCACCAGCTCAGAGCAGAACCACGAATCGCCGCCTTGCCACTTGCGATGAAAGGCCAAGCCGAACACGCCGCGCCAGTCATAGGGCTTGTTCAGCTGGGCCGTCGCCCAGGCAATCAGCGCGGCCGGATCGGCGCAGGGCACATCAACGAACTCGCGCTGGCTGGCCTCGGCCTCCAGCTCGGCGAGCGGCCTGGTGCGCACACCGTGGAAGGCCGACGCCTCGATCACCTGGTCACCGTTGACGATTGCGCAGTGCGACCAGGCGGACCACAGCGCCGTGCGCAAGATCAAGCTACCCAGGTTGCGGCGGCGGCAGAACACGATGCGAACACTGCGCGGAATGCTGACGGTTGCCATCACGCACGCTCCAGCGGCTGAATCTCCGCGTCCAGGATCACCAGGGCGCGGCCGGCCGCAAGCAGGCCTGCAGCTTCCAGCGCCAGGACGCCGGCACGGGTATCCGGACGGTCCAAGTCGATGTAGCGCGCGGCTTCCTGATCCTTCATCGTCGCGCGCAGATCGGCTGCCATTGCGCGCTGGGGCATGGTCTTGGTGGGGTCGTCCAGTGCCGCCATCTCCAGCGCAATCTTCTCGTTCTGGAGAAAGCGCTTTCTAAACGCTAGATTCGTAATGTGCCGGGGCTCCGCAGCGGCGATAGTCTCGAAGACAAGCCCCTCCTCATCGAATACGCTTTGGTCTCCCACCTTCCAGTGAGAGTTCGTCCAAACGGGTTCGATGGCGACCGGCCCGAACTCGTCGCCCGTATCCTTGTTGCGCAGCAGATAGCTCACAGCGTGTACCCCCCCAAGACCAGGGTTCGGTTGAGCAACGTACCTTTGTTCCCCGCGATGCCGGATGCTGAGGAGTGATCAAACGACCTGCCGGCTATGCCCGCGATAGCGTTGATGGGGTAGATGTCCTTCGAGATTGAGACATCGAACACGGCGCCGAGCGCAGCAGCGTCTGCGGCCACGCCCGCCACTGCGGAGTTCGCGTATTTGCCCATAAACATGTTCACCGCTGTGACGTTGCTGTAGTCATAAGTCGTTGCGAAGGAAAAGTCACCGCCCGCGATGATGCCCACGTTGCTGCCGGCAGCGGTACCGGCAGCGGTGCCAAAGTCCGCGGGAGCAACAATGGTTGCAAGGCTGGCGGTCGAAATGACCGTCCACTTCGGTTTCGTCCAGGCGCTCTTGTTCGCCACCTGCACGATGAAGCCGCGCTCCAGAAACGCATCGAACAGCGCCGCGTTCAGCGTGGTGGTCAACGATGTCGTGACGTAGTTTGTGCCCGTTGTCGGGAGCTTTGCGAGGTTCTGGACGGCGCCAGCGCTCATTGAATACAACAAATAGAAGGCGGTGCCGTCATTCAGCAGCTTCCAAGAGCAAGGTCCAGGGTTGTCCGAGTTGGCCGCCGACGTATAGGCCGCCCCTTGCAGTGCCCCGGCCAGGTTGAAGACGCTGGCTCGGCAAAGCGTGCCGGTGTAACCGGTTGAAATGGCGAAGTAGTTGGTCATTACCGACACTTCGAGCGGCGCTGCGAGCGTGCCAGAGGCGCTGCCTACGGGGTCGAAGAACGCCAACACCGTGGCGCCCGTTGTCGAATTAAATAGGCCGACTGCGCTTTGCCCGTTGTTGCGCACAGCGACCAAGAGAGTTCCATTGCTAAGCTGTTTGAGCGTAGTCCACACGGTGGACGAACCGCCTTGGCTCACCGAGATGGGCATTGTGGCAAGCACCACCGCACCCGCGTTGCTGTAGGTGGTCAACACCAGGGTCGCGGCAGTGGCGGCATCCTGACGAACCGTCGCAAAGCCACCAGCGGCCAGAGGACAAAACCCATGAAACCCGGTGCCGGAGATGCCAGTGCCTGTGGTGAATGCCGCGAGCATGATGGCCAGGTCCTGGCCGATGTACGCCGCCCGGCCCAGGTTATTGCCCTGCATCCATGAGACCAACAACCAACCGTTGGCCATTACCTGAATGGTTGCACCTGTGACGGCAGTGGCGGCCGTCTCCACCAGCACCGAGCCGAGGAACTTGCCGTCCATCGAATACTTGAAGACGCGCAGTCCGTTATTGGACGCTGCGTTCGGAGCCCCCATGAAGACACTGCCGTCCGTACCATTGCACATCGGCAGCCTGCAAGGCTGGCTGGTGTTGGCCCATGCCGTGACCGACGAAAGCGCCACCTGCGCGGACATCTGACCTTGGCTAGGGATGCTGAGATCACCAGACGATGAGAAGGCTGCGCTGACGGTGTTCTGCACCTTGTACCCAAGGCTGTCAGGGCCAACCAGGATTGCATCATTGGCGGCGACCGCTTCTCCCGCTTGCAGCTGTGCGTTGGCGAGCCCGGGAATAAACTGACTGAGCTTTGGCATTAGGCGAACCTCCAAGTGTTGTCAACGGCGTCGAAATAGAAGATGAACATCTGGTTCGACACGTCCAGAATTAGCGGACCGGCGAGCGCGGGGCCAACACGGCCTTTCACCGTATGGCCGTTGAGGTCGATGGTCACCCGGTTGCTACGCCAACTGTTGCGCGGGTCAATGAAAATGTAGGCAGACGGCGTGGTGGGCGCTGCAATGACTTGAAAACCAAAAGCGCCGAGGTGAGAGTCCAGCTCGTACATTCCCGGCTCGACGGGCCCGGTCAACGCGGCAGCCAGGGTAGGGTTGAGATACCGCATGCCCCCACCCATACGCGAGATCATGGAGATGATCGCGGCGCGCAGCTGCGCGTTGTTTGCCTCGTTGAGGACGATGCCTTCCGGCTCGATCACGTTGCAGATTTCTTCCTGAAACGTGTTCATGTTCTTCGCGCGCACCTTGGTGGCGGGCGTGGGAACAGCGGGATTGCCTTCGGTGTAAAGGTTGCCGGGTGCAGCGGTCGGGTCGTTTGTGCGAAACATGCGTAAAGCCCTTTATGCGTAGCCGAAGAGCACGCGGGTGTGCGCCGGTTTTAGACGGCCGATGCGGCACTCCATCGAGCTGTCGCCCCAAGTGCGCAGCGGGTCGCCGGCAACTGCCGTCCCGACCTCGAAGAAGTGCTCATTCACCATCGGCGCATTTACCCGCCACACGTAGTTGCCCAGCTCATCGATCGTGATCACGATGCCGCGCCGAGCCATCAGGTCGATGAAGAATTGGCGAGATTGGCCGCCCAGCATCGTGAGCTTCTCCAGCACGTCGAGGCGCCGCTGCGGCAGCGTGCGCGTGGTGCCGGCGTCGCAGCAATCGGGCAAGCCAAGCAGGCGCTCCCAATCGGTGAGCATGGTCGTGGCCTGCAGCGGGTCGTACTGCGCGAACCACTCATCAAACTGCTGTTCGCTGTCGCCCAGCATGGCGGCCGCGGCTTCCAGCAGCTTGGTGAAATTGGCGGCCGGCGACGTGGGCAACGCTGCGCCAGGCGGCTGCAGCGCCTGGATGATTCGCAGCCATACGGAAGTGCGCTTCACGTCCATGTGACTGCTCCTCGCGTCGCCATCGTGTTGGCCGGCAGCACGATGTTCGCGGCCGGCAAAGTCATGATGTGGTCGTTCTCACCCACGGCGGTGCTCACGGCCTCGCGCAGGTGCGTCAGCAAGATGGTGCCGCCTGGCTCGTTGTCCGTGCTGGCGAAGATCGCATCCAGCTCTTCCAACACGGCCGCGCGCACTTCCGCCGTGTCAGGGCTGATATGCAAAGTGAAAGGCACAGCCTGGCCTGCGGGCGCCAGAACCCTGAAGTCATCCACGGTGACCGGGCGCCTCGCGTCAACGTAGTCGAACACCTGGGTCACCTCGGCACCGTCAGGGATGAAGCTGACGTCGCCATCACGCACGAAGCGCACCGTCATCGAGCCGTCGCCATTCTCAAGCGGGTAGGTCCAGACGCGCGTGACGCCCGGAACCTCCAGCGCCCATTGCTCGTAGTCATGCGCGGCGCCACCCATCGGCGGTTGGCGAATGCGCTTCAGGATGCGCGCGCGGTAGGGTTCGTGGTCTTCCAGGTTGCTACCCAGTGCCAGCGCCGTGGTGGTGGCCGACGCGCTGTTCAACCCGCCGATCGGCACCGCCAAGGTCAACGCGGTGCCCACCAGCGAATTGCCAGCAGACCCCGCGACCAGGGCGCGGATTGCCACCAGGGCCTCGCCGCCAGCCACCACCGCGCCAGCCAGCGTCTCGTACTGCACCGCATCGACACGCTGCACCACGGTGCCGGCGGGTATCACCGTGCCGTTTACGCCGGTGAAGCGGTTGGTGCCTGTGGAACGCTGGGCCGCCTTGCGCGTTACGCCCCAGCGGGCGCCGTGCCAGTCCAGCCATTCGGGGTCGCACAGGTCCGGCCACTTGTTGCGGTCCAGGGTCTCGGCGTAGCCCTGCAGCGACCAGATGGCGCCGCCAACCATGCGGGCCACGATCGCGGCCAGGTTCCGGCGCAGTCGGGCCAGGATGCCGGGCAGCCGGCTCTCGATCTGCGTGGCCGTGCCGCTGACCAAGTCGTTAAGCGATTGGCGGGTGTACGGCATTACTGCTCTCCCTCGAACCGCCACACATCGGCCAATGCGTTCCACTCGAAGCGGAAGCGCCGGCTGCTACCGTTCAGGTGCAATTCCACGATGGCTGCGTACCAGTTGGTGCGCGGAATGAAGACAGTCACATCCTTGCCGGTGATCAAGCCGTCGTCCACCATCCACTGCAGCGCCTGGTGCAGGTACGCCTGCAGGCGGGCCTGCGTCACGGGCAATTGCTTCTCGCGCGCCAGTAGCCACAGGCGCGAGCCGGTGCTGTCTTCGCGGGCCGCGTCCGCGTTCGCCGGGCTGAACACATCCGCCCACCAGCCACGGCGATCGGCGCCGGGCGCCACTTCGTGTTCCTGCGCCAGGCTGTCAAGAAACAGCGACAGCATCATCGCGGTGACCAGCGTGTCCTCGCGCACAAAGTCGCCCGTGCCGACATCGACGGCAATGTCGAGGCCGCCGATCTCCGGGCTGTACTGCAGGGCGAAGTCCATTGGGCGAGTCTCTTTGTTGGGGCTTTAAAGGGCTAGATAAAGGGCTTTAGGCGGCCACGTTGGCCCAGGCCAGGCCGTTCGCCAGGTGGCCACAGCTGGCGGCATTTCCGGCGATGCAGGCCGGCACCCCGTTGATACGCACAAAGCTGCTGCCTTCCACCATGTGTGGGTTGGCATGAAACAGCGCGCCGTGGCCCTGCACCGCATCGCCCAGCACCGCCCAGGGCGCACCATCCACGCGAACAAAGCCCTGTCCTCCTCCGGTGATCAGGCCACCGGCCAGGCTTACTCCAACAGCGGCGATTCCCGGCATTGGTCTACCCCTGGTTCAAGTTGATCGCACCGGCCGTGTCCGTGATGGCGTCGGCAGTGCGGTTGATGATCACGCCCGTCAGGAAGATTCCCTCGGGCGACATGACGATGGTGGACGGCCCGGCACGCAGCTCAATCACGCGGCCGCGCTTGAAGTGGATGCGATGCAGGCCCTCGCCGCCGTCTTCGTCCGTGTACGCGCACACCTCACCCGCTTCCAGGCCCTTGGGCCGGTAGCGGCGATCGTCAAAGCCGTGGCCCACCAAGTGGTCGGTGCTGCCGCCCACGGCGAACACCACGCCTTCACAGCCCGGGAACGGCACGCTGGTGTAGCCGTAGTGCTGGAAGTGCTCAACCTTGTCGCGCACCTCGCCCTCGCGCGCTTCTATCTGCAGCTCCTGCAGCTTCGGGGCATCGTTCGTCGCGCCGAGGATTGCACGGCCGATCGCCAGGCGCAGCTTGCCGGCGACGCGGGCGATCATGGAGTCGCTCATTGGCCGCCTTTCTTCGGAGCGTCCAGCTCCCAGCTGGGCTGGTAGCCCTCGCCCTTCTTTTTCTTTTCCTTCTGGGTGCGGTGGTTGATGCGCTGCGTCAGCTTGCTGCGGCGTACGCCGGCCACCACCTCAAAGGCCTCGCGCCTGGAGAAGGTCAACTCGGTATGCGTGCCGTGTTCGCTCTTGCTGTAGACGCAACTCACGATCAGCATCTGGCGCGCCAGGTTCATGCGCGGGCTCTCGACGTACACCAGGGTGTTCTTGCGCCACAGCCGGCCGGCCAGGCCGTCAGCGCCCACGCGCCAGCCTGTCATCTTCCCGTGGCCGCGCTTGCCGCGCCCCATGCGCACATTGACTTCCCAGCTGGCGCGATCTTTCAGAGACTTCAGCGCTGCGCCGTGCTCGGCGATCACCACCAGCGGGCGGTAGCGGTTGATCTCGGCGTCCGTGGCTTCCGCCCGCGCGTGCGCCACGGTGGTGCCGCTCTCCTCATCGTCGCCTTTGCCCTGGCCCTTGATGGTCACCTGGTTGTAGCGTTCACGCCAGGAATGGCGGGCACCGAACGACTTCAAGTTGACGCCTTCGATCAGCTGCACACCGCTGTCTTCCTCGCTGGCCTGCGTGAGCAGCACCTCGCCCAGCGGCGTGCTGGTGCACAGAATGGCGCGCATCCTGCAGGCGCGGTCGATCGCCTCGAAAGCCTTCTCGCATTCCTCCAGCGCGAACGACTTGAACTTCTCGCCGGTATCAGCTTCATCGTCCACCACCACGGTGATGCCGAACGGCCGCGCTATGTCGGCCACGATCTGCTCTAGCGTGGCGTTGTGCCACTGGCCGCTTTTGTGGATGGCGGCGCAATCCACCAGGTCGGCGGTCTTGTCCCGGCCGTGGATCGTCACGGTACTGCTGTCTTCGTCGCACTCAATGGCGTAGTCGTCAATGAAGCCCGTGGTCACCACGTCTTCGCCAATCAGTACCTGGCAGGGCAGGCCCTCGCGCAACTGGTAGGGGTTGTCCTGGCCGTCCCACTTCAGCGAAACCTGCAGCTGGAACGTGCCGGCCATCTGCTCAATGCTGTCGGTGATCTCCATCACCTCCCAGCCGCCGAAGCGATGGCCGTCCACCAGCAGGATGATCTCGTTGCGATCGGTCACTGCAGCACCTCCAGAGGATCGGCCGGCACCAACCCAGGGTGGCGCAGCCCGTTGCGCGCCACCAGCTCATCCACGCGGGTGGCGTCCTGGTAGAGGCGGTGCGCCAGCGCCAGGGCCGGCAGCGCCGTCTGGGGTACGAACGTACTCCGCTCGCGCAGCAGCTCGGCCCGCGCGCTCACGTCCCGCGCCACGGCCGCGCGCAGGCCTTCCAGGGCGTTGGCCATCTCTGGCGCCGGGTCGTTGACTTCCAGCTCGGTATCGATCTGCGTGAACAGCTGGTCGCGCAGCGCCACCGCCTGGCTGGCCGTGGCGATCGGCCGCTCATCCAGCGGGTTGCCCGCCAGGTCCACATCGCTCCCACCGATCGCCAGGGAAACCATGCGGGCCTGTGAAGTCAGGCTGAAGCCGCGCACCAGGTCACTGTGCGCGTGGCCGTTCAACTGGATGCGCTCGCGGGTTGATCCTGCCAGCGCCGTGATCGCCGGCCGGGCGCTCGCGTCGAACAGCGCGCCCAGCTGCTGCACCGCCGTGACCGGCCGGCGCACGCCCTCGACCAGGAGGGTATTCACGCCCAGCAGCTGCTCAGCAAATGCGGCCGGCGTGCGGATCACGGTCGCCAGGCTGCCAGACAGGCCCGACACCGTGCTCACCAGGCCGCTCAGGCTCGCCGAGGCGGTGACCTGGCGCACCACGTCCATCACGCCTGAAAGCGTCGTTGAAGCAGCGTTGATGGCGCCTTGCAGCACGCTGGCCGGGCCGGCCAGGTTCATCACCTCAACGAACTGCACCTGGGCGGCCGCCTCGCAGCGCGCGGCGGCCTGGTCGACCACGTCAACCGTGTCCTCGCGCGCGGCCGGGAAAACGTTCGAGCCCGACTCAACAAAGTCGATCGAGAAGCGCGCGATGCCGCCGTCCTTGTTGCTCTCCTCGACGCTGGCATGGCCCGTCACGCTCACCTGCAGCACGCCGTAGCGCGGGTGCACCAGCTCGCCCGGCCCCTTGGCCGATAGCGCCTCGATCAGCGCGTCGCGCTGGTCCAGGTAGTCCTCGCCGATTACGTAGCCGCGCACCTGCCAGCGGTCAGCGCTGCGCCCCAGGTCTTCCACATAAGGCCTGTCCCGGCCGGGGAACTGGTGCACCACCGTGCGCCGGCCGACCTTCACGTCCGCATCGGTGGTCTTGAAGGGCACGCCGCGAAAGCTTGCCGGCAGCGCCTTGATGTCTTCGCGCCAGCCCATCAGAAACCGCTCCCCACCATGCTGCGGCCCACGTCCGTGCGGAAGGGGATGCGCGGGCTGTTGGTCTTGGTCTCAGCGGTCACCTGCAGGCCAGGCGCGCCCACCACCTTCACCACGATCTCACCCTTCAAGTCCTGCTGCAGCGCCTGTTGGATGCTGTTGGAGTTGCTGGTGCTGCTCAGGCGCTCGCCAGCGGTCTGCGCGGTGGTCAGCAGGCGCGGATCGTTAAAGCCCTTTCCACGGTAGCCCTCCTTCTGGCGATCGGCGTTGCGCAGAATCTCCATCTCCTCCGGGCTGGTGAAGAACAGGCTGCTCACTGCGCCGGCCATGCCCAGAGTCTTGCCGGCCGTGCCCAGCATGCCCAAGTAGCGGCTGCCAGCGCCTGCAGCAGAAGCGGCGCCCGCAGCACCACCAGCTGCAGGCGGAATCATCGGCCCGCCGCCAACCGGCACCTTGCCGCGGTTCAGCAGCCAGCTGGCACCTGCAGCTGCAGCTGCCGATCCCGCCAAGCCGAGAAGGGCGCCAGCGGCGCCCACGATGGCCGTGGTGTAGCCCGGGTACTCGCGCATCAGGCCGGTGACCTTTTCGGCCAGGAAGCCGATCGCGGGCGTCAGCTTGTCCATCGAGGCCTGCGCCGCGATCTCGCTCTCGTTCTTCGCCTGCTGCGTTTGGTAGCCGGCTTGCTGCGACACCAGCTCGAAGTTGCGGCGCGCGGCGTCCGGGTTCGCCATGCTCTCCTCGGCGATGTTCTTCACGCGATCGCGCTGGTTGATAAAGCCATACAGCGCCATCAGCGCCTGGCGGTCCTGGAAGCTCTTGCCGATTACCGTGCCTTGGGCGATGTTGCCCACCGACTCCAGCGCGGCCTGGCGCTCGCTGTCGTCCTTGGCGCCTGCCAGCTTGCGCTGCACCTGCTGGTAGTTCTTGTCCTTGCCCAGCTGCTGCTGCAGCAGGTTGCCCACCACGTCCAGCGCGTCCAGGCCCTTCATGCGGCCTTCGGCCAATTCCTTGGGCAGGTTGATGCCCTGTTTCTTGAAGTCCTTGATGGTGTCCTGGGAGCCGAGCTTCGCCATCAGGTTCACCACGTTGTTGCCCGCTTCATCGCGCGTGCCGGCCGTGGTGATCGCGGCCTGGTTCAGTGCGGCCAGCTTCGCCACGCCGGCCTCGCCCGACAGGCCCACGGCCTTCGCAGCCGCCATCTGCTGCGGCAGCCACTTCGCCATGTCCTTGATCTCGAAGCCGCCCTTCTGACCGGCGTAGGTGCCAATGCCAAACAGGCGACCCATCTGGTCGGGCTTGATGCCCATCGTCTGGTTGGCCGTGATGGCCATCTGCGCGAACGCCGTCGATTCGGTGTTGTTCGCGGTGCCGGCCATCACCGCCTCGCGCAGGATGGCCTGGATCTCGCCCGGCTTGAAGATGCCGGCGCCGAAGAGGGACTCGGCGGTGGTGGCTGCGCTGTCGCGCGTGCCGCCGCCGAAGCGAACCGCGTCCACGATCAGCGCGTTCACATCCTTCATGCCGGCCGCGCGGCCGCGCTGGTCGGCGGCGCGGTCCTTGCCGCCGTCCTTGCCGTTGTAGGCGTAGGCGGTGTTTGCCAGATGGGCCACGCGCATGTCGTAGTCCAGGGCCTTCTGCACCTTGGGCGCGATCATCGCCGTGGCAACGCCCACACCAGCGCCCACTGCCGCGAGGCCCTTGGCGCCCATCGCGAACTTCTGCCGCGTGGTCAGCCGGCCCATCTCGTTGGTCAGCCTGGTCACCTCTTCGCGCATCTGGCGGGCGGCCATGCGCTGCTCATGCCAGCTCAGCGTGCCCGATCGCGCCAGGCGGTTATAGGCGCTTACCGTCACCTGAATCTCGCGCTGCACCTCGCGCTCGGACTTCACGCCCAGGGTGCGCCGCGCGTCCGACATGCGCTGGAACTCGCGGACGGAGCCACCGGCCAGCATCTTCTGCGCGCGCAACGCTTCCTGCGCGGCCTTGCTCATGCCCGAGGCATTGCCCTCGATCCGAACGCCTACGCGGTAGTTGCCTGAACCGGTCATGGTGGTTTGGTCAGTTGGTGGATCAGTGCGATGTGTGCTTTGAGTTCAGCGAAGGGCAGCTCGTCGATCTCGGCACGGCTCCAGCCGCTGAACCGCGCGAGCATCAGCACGTCTTCCCTCAGCTTTGCCGATCCGCGTCGGCCGGCATGTCTTCCCCCAGCAGTTCAGCCTCCTGCAGGGCCTTCTGCACCACCTTGAAGTTCGCAACGCCCATCTCGTTGAAGTGGCCGGGCACGAACGGACCGGTGAATCTGCCAGCGCGCACAACCGTCTGGCAGGCCAGCGCCACCTGGAAGGCGTTCGGCCCCCAGGTCGGGTTGGCTTCTTGTTCGGCGGCCGTCAGGTCTTTCACCAGCGGTTCGCGCACCTCGATGTCGCTGGCGATCTGCGCGCCCACCTTCCAGGGCTTGGGCAATGTCTTGACTACGGTAAGGGCCATGTGGCGCTCCAGTTAAAGGGTTTTCAAAAGGTCTTCAGGCGACAAAGCCACCGCACGGGTGGCCTCGCGTAGGTGCAGGCCGCTATCAGCCCTCCAGGCACTCCGCAGCTTCGAAGGACAGGTCCCACTCGCCCTTCGTCATCTTGGGCGGGTTGGCGCACCAGGCGTTGATGCAGGTGTAGACCTTGCCGGTGTCGGTCTGGAAGGTCAGCGTGCCGTCCTTGAACTTCCGGATGTCATCAATCCGGATGTCGGCGGTATCGTTGATCTTGCATTCCACCTTGGCCTGCACCACCTTCTCGCTGTAGCCGTCAACGCCGGCATCGCTGACTGCGGCCTCGCGATCGACGCCGCCCACGTCCAGGGTGGCGCCTTCCTTGCTGCGGATGCGCTGGCCGTTGAGCGCAATGAAAACGCGGCCGGTAACTTGTGCCATTCGAGCTTCTCCTGGGTTCGATGCTTAGAGGCGGTACTGCAGCGCGGCCGCGAGCACCGAGAACTGGTTGACCAGGTTGGGCGGCCAGATCGCGTTGACGCGGTCCCGGCTCGCCAGGCTGCGCACCACCACCAGGTTCTTCTTGAAGTCTTCGAAGTCTTCAAGCAGGCCGGCCTTCTCCAGGTTGCGCGCGGTGGCGATGTTCACCGACCGGATCAGCAGCGGCGTCGCCACGGGCTGGCCTTGGTCAAAGTTGGTGCCGTCATCCGCCAGCTTGTGGCGCGGGAAGGCCAGGGCCACATCCACGCGGAACGCGAAGCGCATGTAGTCGGCCGTCCACTTCGAGTTCAGCTTCAGCAGGCTCACGTCCTCGATGCCGTAGGCGTTGACTTGGTAGGTGGTCACCACCTCCTGAATCGTGACGTTGCTGCCCTGGTCCACGTTGAAGGTGCTGATGCCGTCGCGCAGCAGCAAGTCCTGCTCCTGGCGCGTGAATCGGTCGGCTTGCGCAGGCGGCAGCAGGCCCGGCAGCGCGAGCGTGGTGAACGGCCGCGCCGGGTCGATGGCACCGCTGAACTCGCAC
Source organism: Burkholderiales bacterium (assembly GCA_016191525.1). Lineage (GTDB taxonomy): Bacteria > Pseudomonadota > Gammaproteobacteria > Burkholderiales > Burkholderiaceae_C > Ramlibacter. Next base: position 639,732 of record JACPOK010000019.1, read on the forward strand.
ACGGCCGCCAGCACGCCGGCATACAGGTAGCTGGGGTGCGGCGTGTTCTTGCAGCCGATCACCGTGCTGTGCGCGCTGTTGCGGGCGCTGCCGTAGGTGGTCAGGGCGCCGTGGGTGCCCGTGTACCCCAGGAAGACGTGGCCGGCGCGCATGTCCATGCCACCCCAGCGGGAGGCCAGCTCGGTTTCCACCTTGCCCACGTTGGTCGCGTCGTTCCAGGGCGTAACGATCGTGTAGAAGGCTTCCTGCGCGATCGAGGCGAGGGCAGTTGCCACATCCGGGTTGCCTGCGCCGGCCACGCCTACCGCCACCACGAACGTGATGCCTGCGGGCAGCTTTTCGTCGGGCTGGTAGTTGGCCGAGATGGTCAGGTCGTTGCCGAACACACCCTTGTGGCGGGCCGTGAGCGTGGCGACGCCCAGGGTGCTGCCTGCGGTGAATGGGCCGTCTGCATAGGCATTGACTGCCGCTGCGATGGCCGTGGCGATCTGGGTGGCCGTGTCGCCCGATGCAACACCGATGGTGAGTCGTTCGCCGTTGAGGTACAGGTACAGCGAGCCGGCCGCCGTGGCCGGGCCGGTGATCGTCACCGTGTACGTCGCGGCGGTGCCGCCACCGGCATCAGCCAGGCCGCAAGCCCACATGTCGGTTTCCTTGTTCGCGCCGCGCATCTTGGTCAGCATCTCGTGCAGCACCGAGCCACGGCCGAACAGGCCAGCTGCTTCGCCAGGCGCGTTGATGCGGTACAGCTGGCCGGCCACGGCTGAGCCGGCCGCGAGCTTGTTGCCGATGACCAGGATGCGGCGCGGCATGTTGGCCAGGCCGCTGACGGCCTTGGTGTGGTCCACCTCGGCGAAGACACCCGGCGTGCGGATGTCGATCGGGATCGTGTTGAAAGTGATGTTGTCAGGCATGTACTGCTCCTGGATAAAGCGGTTTAGTGGCGCTTGGTGGTGCGGCCGGCAGTGCCAGCGTCGGAGCCGGTCTCGGCCGTGCTCAAGGCGGCCGGCGCGGCGGCCGGTGCGGTGGTGGCTTCGGGCTCAGGCGGCGCCTCGGCCTCGACCACGTCGCCATCGGCGATGCGGCGCAGCCAATAGCTGTCCTTGGGCACCGTGTCGCCCTCCTGGGGCAGATAGCCGCCCGTGGGCTTGCGCACCTGGCGCGGCGTGTCGGCTTGGCCTTCGACGCCGCTGGGCAGCGGCACGGGCTTCACAAAAAAGCGGGAAGTCATCAGTCGGCTCCTGGTAGTTGAACGTCCGCCTGCAGCTCAGGCCGGCTCGCGGCGTAGTTGGCTGGCACTTGCAGCCAGCTCGCGTACTCGGTGTTCGCCGCTTCGTGCGGCGGAATGTCGATGTCGGCGTGCAGCAACTTGAAGTTGTCCAGGTCAGCTAGCAGCCAATCAGCGGCCAGCTCAATGCGGCTGCTCTGGAAGTACATGCAGATCGCAGCCACGCCGGCCTGGTCGAACAGCGTGTCGTCCTCCATCTCGGCCCGCACCAGGTTCCAGTTGCAGCCGCCCAGGTCGTGGCCGTGGATGGCGCGTGCGCCCAGCACCAGCAGCTGGTCTACGCCGATGTCCTGGCCGTCGCCAGCCAGGGCCGCCTCGGCGCCGCCCACGTTGCGCACCACGGCCGCGACCGGGATCGTCACGATCACGCAGTCTTCGTCCACCGTCAGCGAGCCAGGCAGCACGTAGAAGGCCGGCGCATCGGCCGCGTACTTCTTCAGCAGCTCTTCCACCTCCAGCTGCGGCATGCGCTCGACCAGGCGCACCACGGGCTGGATGTTCCGGTTGCCCTTCAGTGCGTCGATCAGGGCTTGTCCTGCAGCAGCCAGCATCAGCGCGCCCCTCCGTTGCCTGCGGCCTGGTCGATCACATCCAGGGAGATCGCCAGCATCTCGCGCCCGTCCTGCTCGTTCACGCCCAGGTACGGCCGCGCCGGCATCCTGATGGTGTGCGCCTTGCCGGTAAAGGCCTTTTCCGCAGCACGCTTGTGCGTGGCCTTGGCGAACACAGCCAGGTGGCGGTGATCCTTCTGGCGCAACAGGGCGCTCTTGCTGTCCAGGCGCAGTCGCACCGTGCCCGAGCGCGCCGCCTTCTTGATCTCGCCGCCGAATTGGTGGATGGCGCCGTAGACGGCATTCGTGCCCCACTCAGCGCCATCGTTGTCTGCGCGGTTGGTGATGCCGCGCAGCAGGCGCGTCGAACGCACCAGCGTCTGGCCGCCGAACTTGCGCACGCGCCGGCTGATCTTCCAGCGCACGCCATCCGGCCCCACGCCGGTCTTGAAGCGCTCGCGCGTGCTGTTCTCGCCGTAGGTGCCCAGCGCCTTCCACAGCGGGCGCGGCGCCCTGCCCAGGAGCGCCAGGCGCTGCAGGGCCGGCACCAGGCCGTCCACGTCCTGCGCGATCACACGGGCCGAAACGCCGCTCACAGGAAGCCTCCCGAGTTCTCGCGCGACCACACGCGGCCGCCGCTCACCAGCTCGGCGCCGGCCGTGCTGGTGGGTTGCTCGTTGGTGGTGGCGTCGGCGCCCAGCTGCGCCTTGCCATCGCGCACCAGGCCCAGCACCTTCATGTCGTCGTCATAGGCCTGCTTGATCGGCTCGGTGACTTGGTCGTCATACAGGTAGCGGCGCGCCAGGTTGCAGGCGATGCGGCCCAGGATGGCCGGCACCGGCGCGATCGGCAGCGTGTAGCGCGCGCTGATGTAGGTGTCGATCGTGTTGTGCGCGTCAGCCAGGGCGCGATTCAGCACCACCATCGCATCGGCCGCGGCTGCCTGCTGCGGCGCCGAATACGCGGCCAGGCTGTTGCCGGCCGCAGCGTCTTTCATCAGCGCATCAGTGACCAGGCGCGGCACCGTGCGATCGGCGCGTTGCCCGATCTCTTTCACGCTGAAGCGCGTGATCATGTCAGCGGGTGTGGCGTAGGTCATGAGTGAAGGGTTTTCAACAAAGCCGCCCACACGGGGCGGGCGGCTTCAGTGAAGGCCCGAGGGGGTTACCTCTTCTTGCTGCTGGTCTGGGCGTCGGCGGCCGGCTCTTCCTTGGGAAGATCGACCTCGATCACCACCAGGGACTGCTCCCCCTTGAGCATCTCCACCTGGTTCGGCGTCAGCTCCGCGTAGGGGATGGTCTTCCCCTCGCCGCTGAACACATGCCCAGCGCGGCGAAACCCGTCGCGCTTGGGAACCACCTTCAAGCCCTTGCCCTCAGGGCCACCGGGCTTCTTTTCTTGAATCGTCGGCATTCAGTTCTCCTGTAGTTGCGGGATCAGGCCAGCCACGGGCAGAGCACAACCGTGGTCGTGTTCTTCATGGGGTTGTCGGCGCCGTTGGCCAGGCGTTCGACCGTGACGCATTCCAGGGCCTTCTTCCAGTTCGAGGGGCCGACCAGGAAGATGTTGGGCTTGACGTTCAGCGGGTTGCCGTTGTCTGCCTTGAAGCCCACCATCGCCGTGTAGGCGGTGGTGTACACGTCGATGTCGATCGCCTGCTTGCTGCCGTAGGCCATCTGCCAAAGGCCATAGCCGACGTTCAGGCGGGCATCGGAGCCGAAGACGAATTCGTCGCGCTTGAAAACGTTTTCGTCTTCCAGCGACGTGAGGGCCACGAAGTTGTAGTCCCGGCGCTTCTGGAGAATCATCGGCTTGATGACCTTGGTCGTGTCCAGCAAAAACCAGGCTGCGCCGGAACCGCCGCCGAAGTTGCTCACACTGACTTCCGCGCCTTGCTGGCCCACCGGGTGGTCGGTGTCGATGAAGTACTGGCCGTCAAAGCACGGCGTCGAGAAGCCGGCCAGCAGGGCCGTGAAGATCAGCGAGTCGGGGTGCAACGCCGCGTCCTGGCCCATCTGCGCCATCATCGGAGAGAAGATTCCGTAGCTGTCATCTTCGATGTTGTCGCGCGGAACGGCCACCGTGTTCTCGAACTTCTTGTTCTTGATGCTGTAGCCGTGGGTCTTCAGGTTCTGGTACTGCCGCTCGCCAAGCCACTCGCGGAACTTGGTGTTCATGCCCAGCCAGCCGTACTCTTCAGTGCCGGTCGTGGATGGGACCAGCGTCGCGATCTGCGACCACATCGGCTGCGCGGTGCCGAGCGCGCTCTTGAACGCCGCGTTGAAAGCGGTGAACATCGTGCGCAGGTTGGCGCTGTTGATCACCAAGCCGCCGAAGGTCAGCAGGCTCAGGGCGTTCGCGGCGTCACCGTCGAGCCGCAGGGCGGATTGCGCGCTGGGCGCCGCCACACCGGCCGCCATCGCAGCGCCTGCCAGGCAGGCGACTGCCAGGCCGATCACAAGGGAGAGGGTTCGTTTCATGTTTACTCCGAGAGTTGAGGGGGTTAGACGAACTCGATCCAGACGCCCTGGGCATCCACATCGCGAATCTTTCCGGCCTTGCTGCGCGTGCCGGTGGCGTCGGTCAGGGCGACGGTCTGGTCATCGACTACGTAGCAGTCCTTGCCGATGTCATCCAGCGCGATCAGATCGCCGCTGGCGCTGTTGCCGAAGCGGAACCAGCCTTCGCGATCCACCGAGATGCGCAGATCGCCAGCCGCCCCGGCCGAGTTGTCCACGGTTTCCTTCGCGGCGCCAACAGCGACAAGCGTCGTTGCGGCCGCGCCTTTGGTGGCGTAGCCAGTGGCCGTGCTGATGCACACCAGCGATCCGGCCCAAATCTTGATCGCCGCCATTGCGTAGCTGGCTCCATTGCCTGCCCGCCGTTGGGTGTCGCGTTCTGCAGTAAGTGCTGCCATGTTTGCTCCTGGTAGTTGAGGCTTAGGTGCCGGCCGAAGCCAGTTCCTTGCGGGTTTTGAGGAAATCCTCGCGGGCGATGCCCGTGGCACTGCACACGGCGATTTCTTCCGCGCTGAGCGTGTCGCCACCGCCCTGGTCCAGGTTCGTCTTGTCGGTCTGGCGCAGACCAGCCAAGGCAGGGTTGGCGGGCGTCTTCTCGATCAGCGCGCGCAGCTGGGCGACGTCGGCCTTGCCGATGTTTCGCCACACGTCCGCGACCACTCCCGCGCACTTGCCATCAGCAGTGGCCTTTTCGATCAGCTCATCCACTTCGCGGCCAACGCCTTTGGCCGACAGCGCGACAACTTGCTCGTTGAGCTTGTTGAAGTTCTCGACGCTGACCCACTTGGCCGGATCGGGCTCGCCGCCGGCAGCGGCCTTGTCGGCCTTGGCCTTCAGCGCGCCGATCGCCGTGCAGGCGGTGGCGCCATCGGTGGTCTCTGCCACGCCCAGGCTCTTGAGAATGGCGGTCAAGTCGGACCGGGGGGCTTTCAGGGCGGTAAGAGCAGCCGTGGCTTGCGCCTCGGTGGTCGTGTCGTTCGCCGGCAGGCCCAAGCCTTCCAGCAGTGCTTTCAAAATCGCATTCATCGGTTCGTTCTCCGGGTCGGTTGAAAATTCAGCGTTGAGCCGAGCCACGCGCTCTTGCGCGACAGCGTTCAGCTCCATCAGGTCGGGGTAGTTGGTCAGCGCGGCCATAAGCAGGTCCGTCACTTCGCCGGTCTTGCCGTCGTATGCAATGACCGGGCTGATGTAGGCGTATTCGTCCGCCTCAATCATTTGTTTGGCACGCGCCGTCCACGCCGTGTTCAGCGAGTACAGGCCATCGCCATCACGCCACTCGAACTTATGCGTCCAGCCAGAAGCAGGGGCGGGCTGTCCGTTTTTCTCGGCCATCAGCGCCTGGTGTTCGTAGTCCAGGTTGAAGCGAGTCTTGACGTGTCGCGCATTCAGCTTGGCGGCCAGCGCGCGGCCAGCGTCGTTAGAAAACTTCCATGTGAGTCCCTTTCCTGGGCGGCCGTCGCGGCCGACGAACTCGCCGAAAGGCACGAGCTGTGTGTCAGGCGAAGCCTTCAGCGGCAGTGCCGCGAGAAGTGCGATGAGGGTGTTCTTCATTGAACGGTCATCCTCGCGCGATGGCCTGCAGCCAAGCTAGATAAAGCCCTTTACTGCTTTCATTGGCCGGGTGCATCTAGCCTCCCCTGCAGCAGCCTCTCCAGGTGCGCGCGGCGCCCGCCTGGCGGATAGTTGAAAGCCGGGTCCACGCCGGCCGGTACTTGCGAGATCTCGCCGGTCCTGGGGTTGGTGTACGGCCGCATCACCTCGGGCGGTGCATTGCCCACCTTCAGGCCGGCGCGCTCCAACGTGCGGGCGTTGTGCTGGATCACGCCGCACTTGCAACCCCACCGCTTCACCGGCATGTGGTTCTGCCACCAGGGGTGGTCCACCGCCAGCACGATGCCGACATAAGCCAGGTGATCGGCGGCAGGGTGCGCCGACGCGGTGTGCGCGTATTCCAGCAGCCCGAACAGCACCTTGTTGCCCTGGATGCGCTCCCACTGGCCTTCGCTGTGCGCCATCGCCAGGTTGGTGTCGAAGATGCGCGCCAGGCGGCGCGGCCCCACCTCGATCGTCTTGATCTCGCCGCCATCAGGGTCGATGGCTTCCACCTTGCCCCACCAGCCCTTTGCCACCAGGCGGGGCTTCAGCTCGCGTTGGAAGGTGGCGAAGGTTTCGCCGTCATCCAGGGCCTGCTGCAGCAGCTCCCGGATGTCCTCCAGGATGTCCAGCCGCATCACCTTGGCGACCGTGAACATGGCCTGGTGCTCCTGCTGCCAGACGTCCCGAAAATCGAAGCCGATGCGGTAGCCCTTCTGTCGGAAAAAGGCGATCGCTTCGGCCGGTGGCAGTGGTTTGAGCCGGATTTCAGGCATCCAGACCCCCAAAACCCGGGCAACGGCCGAGCTTGGAAACGCCCGACGACCCCTTTAAAGCCCGTTTAACAGCCGCGATCGCGGCGGCGCTGGCACGACCGGGGCCACTTTCTACCAAGAGCGCCCAAACGCCCGATTTCGGGCCTTGTCGGGCAAAACCCACAGCCAGCGCGGCTTTCCGGGCGGTTTCCTGCTTCATTTTTCAGCAGCGGGCTTGGCGACCCGGTTCAGCCGACCCCAGATTCGGGCCGCAAAGCTACCCCTGGCCAGGAGATCGACCAGCTGGCCGTCCGGGATCGCGGCCAGGCCGGCCTCCAGCGCCTGGCTGAAGTCCTCGAAGCTGGTGGCGGCAGCCAGCGCGGCCTGCACCGGATCGACGAGCTCGCCCATGCCGCCCTGCCACTCGGCCAGCATGTCCTCGGACAGCACGTCCAGTTCGTCAGGCGGCGCCTGGTCGCCAGCCTGGGCCCTGAGCCTGGCACGCTTCGACGGCGCGGCAGGGTCTGGCTCCTGGTCAGCTGGTGCAGCTGCAGGCGCCGCCTTCGCCGCAACCAGGATGTCCTTGTCGCCTTCGTCGGCCTCGGGAATTTTCAGCTTGTCGTGCGCCCAGCTGCGCTTGATGCGCATGCCCAGTGATACCAGTTTGGGTATCGAGTCGGCGTACAGCTTGACGTCTTCGGGCTCCTGGGTGTCGAACACCAGGCGCGGGCAGCGGCGTATGTCCGTCACGCCTTTGTTGATCGCCAGGATCGGGTAGATCAGGTGGTTGGTGACCGTCCCCTCCAACTGGCGCGCGTCCGCTTCCAGGATATCGTGGCGCACTTCGTTGTGAATCTTGCCCAGCGCCTGTGTGCCGTGCTCGCCTTCACCGCTGGTCAGCGTGCCGCCCAGGACCACCTTGGAGATGATCCTCTCCATGTGGGAGATCATCGCCTCGAACGCTTTGTTGTCTCCCTTGGCCGCTTCCTTGAAGTCGATCAGCATGCCCTCGGGAATGATTGCGGCCGCGTCGTGCCCGATGCCCACCACGGCGCGCAGTAAGGTGGCCTTGTCTTCCTTCGTCGCCGTGGGGCTGTACGTGCCCACGCGCAACGGCAGGCCGTAGATTTCCAGGAACTCGGCCAAGTCACGCACGGCGTAGTTCTTGAAGATGAAGGGCCACACCAACATGCGGAAGAGGCCGCTGCGCGCGACATAGCCGCTGCGGGATTTGTGCCGGTGCAGCACCCAGCCGAACGGCCACAGCTCCTGGCCGTCCGCACTTTCGTCGCGCAGGCGCAGCTCGTTCCGATCGGCGCCCGGAGTTTTTGGCGTGGTGAACCAGGCTTGCGGCCGGTGCGTTGCCCGCAGCGGCATCTTCATGCCGTCGCGGTTTCCCCATTCCAGCTCCAGCGCCGAAAAGCCGTGGCCGATGCCATCGGTCAGGTCGAGCAACACGTCCGAGAAGTCGCCCTGTGGCTCGCCTGGCGATCGCGGCGGCGTCTGCATGCCCAACAGCGCGGCCTTTGCAAAGGCCGCGAGTTCTTCCTCGGCCGGTGTCGCGTCCTCAGGCGCAGCCACATCCCAATCCAGGCCCTGCAGCGCCAGGCGCCGGGTCTGCATCACGCTGAAGATGTGACCATCCTTCTCTTCGATGTCCTGGAACAACTCGTGCTGCGCGATCAGGTCACCTTGCTCGGCGGCCTGCAGGATGCGAGCGAGCTTGGGCGGCGTAAGCCCTCGGCTCGGATGGTTTTCAAACTCGGAGCGCAGCTGCATGAGCTTGGACGTCTGCGGCTCGCGCAGCGCGTCCTTCTCGAAAGGCAAACCCCGGTGGTCAAGGATGGTCATGGATGGGGGCTCCGGATTACCAGGCGCCTGCCTGGCTGTGATGAACGTCGTCGTCCTGGTCACCGGTCGGTCCATCCCATCGGTTGGACCGCGAAGGTGCGGCCTGGTACGCGTAGTCGGTGCCGCCCGCCAGGCTGCGGCTGGCATGCCAGGCCATCGCGCCCGCGATGAAGGTGTCGCCGTGTCGCTTGCGCTTTTGCGCATCCTGTTGGCGCAGCTCCGGGATCTGGGGCACACCCTTGATCACGCGCGGCACGCGGTGATCGGCCAGCACGTCCGCGTCCATAGGCAGCTCGATCAGCTCGTCCTCGAACGCGGCCTTGTAGGGCGGCAGGTTCTCCAAGTACCAGGGCAGAGTGGCCTGGATCATCAGGATGCGCGTGGCGCCGTAACGCTGCGCCGTCTGCTCGGACATCTGCATGCCCAAGCCGCGCGCATCGAGCGCTGCGCCTACGAACCGCGGCAGCCGATCCATGATGTACCAGAGCACCTGCAGCTGCTGCTGAAATGGCATGCCGCGCAGCTCCACGATGAAGGGGATGCGGCGCTTCAGATCGCGGAACTGGACCAGCGGCGCGAAGGCAGACAGGTCGCTTATGCGCGCGAAGTCGGCGCCCAGGAAGCTGGTCACATCGCGCAGCTGGCGCAGCTCATCGAGCAGCGGCTTCAAGGTTTCCTCACACCAGTCGAGGATCACGCCCTTGCGCTGATACTCCGGCTCGAAGGTGAACTCCGGCTTACGCTGGTCGCGCACCACGGGCCAGCCCTTGCGCATGCTGCGCTCGATCAGGTCGCGCGTCAGGAAGGCGCCAGTGCCGTGCTTGGGCACACAATCCAGCTCCTCCTCGGCGTCGTCGCCATACTGGGCGCGAATCTCCGCTACCCACTCGGCCTCGCCCTCGGCGCTCCAGTCCTTGCCAGTGCGCGCGCAAACCGCGCGGTAAAGCCCTTCTCTGACGGCATCTGCAAAGGTGATGCGGTGCACGCTATAGGGCAAGCGACCGGCCCGCACATCCTTAATCAGCGTGTTGAACGGGTTGTCATCGCCGTTGTGCGTGCTGATGACGCGCACTTCGCCGCCCCAGATCAGCATCGCCATCGCCGCCTTCAACAGCTCGGCCAGCGCCGTGTGGAATGCCGCTTCGTCGATGATCACGCGGCCCTGTTTGCCGCGCAAGCTGCGGGGGTTGGAAGTCAGCGCAGTGATGCGGTGGCCGCTCGCAAACTTGATGCTGTAGGTAAGGACGGACTGACGTTCGTCGCCATCCACAAAAATCTCGTCGGCCTCGCTGATCTCGGCCGCGAAGCCCTGCATGTGCTGAGCCCACTGCGCGCAATCGAGAATGAACTCGATCGCCATGTCCTTGTTGTAGCCGATATACCAGACATCCATGCCGCCATCGGCGACCGACAGTGCGGCGCATTCCACCGCGTCTTCCGCCTCACCCCAGGACAAGCCAATACGCCGGCTCTTCTCGCAGACTTTGACCTTCGCCTTGTCGGAAACCCAGCGCGTCTGATAAAGGCAGAACACGCCAGGGTCGCGCTGTTCCTGGACGTAGTGCACCTGCTGCAGCAGCTCGGGATACGTGTCCTTCAGCGGCGGCAGGTTGACGGCAGGCGCAGGCTTCGCGGCCTTCGCCTTCGCGTGCGGCTTGGCGACAGCGCTCACTTCTTCGCCACCCCGCGAATCGTGTCTTGCCAGCTCTTGATGGTTTCAGGGCTGACATTGGCCTTCTTGGCCTCCTTGGCGATCTCGCCGGCCACCTTCTCGGCGCGCGCCGCGATCAGCTTGCGCACAACCAGCTCCCGATCGACCGCGAGCTTGTCCGCGCTCGCCATGTCCTTCATGGCCTTTGCCAGGAACATCAGGTCTTCGGGGCTCGCCTCCTCGATGCCGCCCATCGTCTTCCAGGAGATCAGACGCAGCAGCTCCAGCACCATGCGGCCCATCTGGCCTTCCGGCTCCTTGCCGATCTTCTCGACCCACACCGCCGCCATTTGGTTGGCCTTGATGTAGTCCTCCATCCGCTCTTTCGAGTTCTTCACGTAGCGGCCCACCGCCGATCGTGAAGCGTCACCGCCTTCCTCGGCGATGAGCTTCACGATCTGGTCGATGGTCAGTCGGCCTTCTCGGATGGCGGTGTCCACCGCATCCTTGATCTGCGGGTCCAACATCGTGATCGTGCTGGGGCGGGAAGGCTTGCGCTTACGCAGTGTTTTATCGGCCATTGAAAGGCCTTTACGGCGTCGGCCGCTTGACGCCAGGCACAGTCGCCCGGCCGGCCGCCACGTCGGCACCGCGCGCCGTCATGGTGGCGATGGTCACATCACCAGCCGTGCGCGCGGTCACCAGGCCTTGCTCGGACAGCCAGGCGATGTCGGTCTTCACCTGGTCGTTGCTGGCGCTGTGGCCGTAGATCGAGTCCACCGCGTCGCGCAACAGGAAGGCGTTGGTGCTGTAGCCGGGCGTTTGGGCCAGCACCAACAGCAGGCTCAGTCGCCGGTCTTCGGCCAGGGCTTGTTGGAAGCTGCTCATCGCTTGTCCAGCAGATGCCGGTAGATGATGTCGTTCTGATGCGCCATGCGCTCGACAGCCTTGGTCATGCCGTCGAACGCCGCCCGCATCGAAGCAACGCCCTCGCGCAGCTCGGCGATCTCTTCGCCGCTGGGCATGTGGTCCATGTTGGTTTCCAGCGCCGTGAGCCGGTCGTTCTGTCCTGCGTTGGCTTCCTCGCTGGCATGGATGAACGTCGCCAGCTCCTTCGCCAGTGCTTTAACCGACTCGGTGTTGCCGTCGTCCGCTTTGCGCAGATACAGCCAGGCGGCCAGCGCGGCATTGAACAGCCACTGCACCGCGAACAGCGTGATGTAGATGGCGGGCCAGTTCATGCTCCCAGGCTCAACGTTCACTTTTTTGCTCCCTTGATGTAATCGATCAGCCTCAGGTGCCGGATGCGGTCTTCGGCACAGAGCCGGGCATTGAGGGCTTGGTTGTCCCAGGCGTCTTCGACGGTGATGCCGCTGTCAGCGGCACAGGCTCCCTCGGAGGTGTCAGCAAGTCCGCAGGCACCTGCAGGCTTGTCGGCGCTGGCGAGAGCGGAGTTCCACATCCACACAGCGCCGAGAGACAGGCCAGGCTCAGCGCCAGCGCCGACCACGACGCACTCCCGCGCCGTGGGCTCTGCGTTGGCAGCGCTTGCCGCTGCAGGCGTGCCGGCCGGGCGGCGGGCGAGGATGGGGCTGCGTTTCTTGTAGTCATTGAAGGCCTTCGTGAGTTGGTCGTTGGTGATGGACCGGGCGAGCAGCTCGGCCTGCAGCGCGCCGCTGGCCTTGTCCGCGCGGCGGAACTCGGCATCGCGCGCGTCCGACTCGGCCTTCAGGCGCTTGTCGTCCCTGGCCTGCCAGCTGGCGTTCGCGCTAGCGGTGCCGGTGTGACGGCCGTAGCCGAACAGGCCGACGCACACAGCTAGCACCACCAGCAACTTGATTGCGGCTTCGCTCATGCGCCAACCTTCAGCAGATGGATCACCCAGCCAGAGGCGGCTGCGGCGACAAGCCCGATCGCCCCGGCCAGCACGATCAGCGCCAAGGTGCGGCGTTTGAGCGGTATGCGCTCAACGCGCGTCAGGAGGGCGCAGCCCAGAGCGATCAGGGCCAGCCCCACGCTGAGCACGAAGAAGGTGTAAAGCCACCAGGGAACCGCGATCGAATACATCAGATGATCTCCTCGCCGAGGCATTGCCGGCGTTCTCTCTGTTTGGCTTTGGTCAGACCGTCGCTCACTTCGAGCTGGCCTGTCTTGGGGTTCCTGATCTTGTTGAAGGCCAGCAGGCGATCGCATGCCTCCGCATAGCGACGGGCGTTGATCAGATCGATCAGGTAAGGGTTCTTGATCGGGTTGGGGCTGCTGCGACAGAAGGCATCCACGCCGATGTTCATGGCGAGGCCCACATACACATCCAGCTCGTACTGCCACAGCTCCACTTTCACGCAGCGCTTGACGCCAGCCGTGGCCGTATTGGTGTTGCGCAGCAGCTCCACCAGTGCGCGCTCGGGAGTCTTTCTGCCCTTCGGGTCTACGTTGTTCGTGTTGCCGTAGCCATCGGTCAACACGCCAGCGCCGTCCTTGTAAGGCGTGGCGCGGAATCCTTCGCGGTTGGCGATGGTCACCAACCCCGCCGCTGACAACACCATCAACAACACGGCAACGCGCGTCTGCACCTCACCGCGGATTCGCCGCATCGAGCGCGACGCTGCAGGCCGGGCAAGGCCCAGCGCGACAGCGGCTATCACCTCGCCGATGCGCCGGGCCAGGCTCGACAAAAACGAGGGCTTGGCGGACGCGCCCTGGATCACGGAGGCCAGCTCGGCCTGCATGGCGTTCAACGTGCTGGCGCTGACGTGGGTAGCGATCACAGCAGCCCCTCCATATACCGCATGGGCTGGCCGTGCTCGAACACACCGGTCTGCAGCTGGCGGCGCGCCTCGCGGCCGAAAGCGGGGATATCCAGCTGCACCCAATCACCGGCATTCACCAAGCGATCGAACACCATGCCCTGCGCAACCAGGTGGGCGCAGATGTCGCGCGGCGTACCGAAGCCTGGTGCGATGAACTCGACCGAGCGACCCTCTGCGGCCGGGTGGGCGCGCATGAAGTTCAGGTCAGCAGGGCATCGTTGGAAGGCGCGCAGCACGCACACCTGGTTGCCCATCAGCATCGCGCGGGCAACCTCCAGGGACACGGCCAGGCGGCGCAGATTTTCGAGCTGCGCGCCCAGCGGTTCGTTTCGCATGCCGGCGCGCCCGGCATGCGGGCTCACCGTCAGGTGCGAGAGGTAGAAATTGTGTGTGAGCTTGTCGGCTGCGGGCATCACGGCAATGTGCCGCGCGCGCGCGATGCGGACTAGATAAAGTGCTTTACTGCACCCGCCCTAAAGCAGCCTCGAATGTACAGCGGCCTGCAAAGGCCGTGTGGCTCTACAGCCGCTCGATCGAGAACGTCCATGCCGGGACGCCCGGATTCTCGATGGACTTATCCAGGAGCGCGGTGTACCGCACGCCGACCTCGGTCGCCGACTGCGGCTTGCCAGGCGTCTTCACCGCCACAGCCATCAGGTCCACTACCTTCTGCAGGCCTGGCCCAGCCTTCGATCCATTCGCCGCGTTGACCGCGTACTTCGCCGCGCGCTGGAACAGGAAGACTTGCGGCGTCTTGTCGGCAAGCACGGTCACCGAGACATCCTTCAGCTTTGAATCCCGGCCCACCACACCGCCCAGGTAGCCCACCGCACCAATCCGGCACTGGTACGTCTGCAGCCCTTGCGCCGCTGGCTTCGCCTTGCAGTCGCTGAGCGCTGCGGCCGCCTCCTGGTCGAACTTCACGCCGGCCTCATAGGTCTGCTGGAAGGCCGAGAGCGTCATACCCTGGCTGAGCGTCTGCGCATGCGCAGCTGCTGCGATCAGTAGCACGGACAAGCAAGCGAGTTTTTTCATGAAGCCTCCTGGATGCTCAATGGAAAGTAACACCAGCCCAGCGCACCCGGCCTATCACCTGGAAGTCGCGTTGGCTGTCTTCGAAGCCGCTGATTTCAAACGGCGGATATGAATCGTTGGCGCTGCTCACCCGCAGCACTTTACCCGGCAGGCGCTGCAGCTTCTTGAGCATCAGCGCGTCGTCCAGGCGAACGACGTGCAGGCCCTCGGACATCACGGCATGGTCTCGAAGGTCGAGCATGATGGTGTCCTTGGGCTTCAGATCGGGCAGCGCGGAGCTACCGATCACACCGCACATCGCCAGCTCGTTGTGCGAGATGTTCAGCTCGGCCCGGATAAAGCCCGCGTCGAACGGCCGCATCGCTGTCACATGCTCAACGCCCTGGAACGCGCCAGGCCCGGCCGATACGTGCACGTCGAACAGGGGCACGTAGATGTACGCACCCATTTCCACGGCGCTCGCGCTCTTCACCGGCCCGCCGATCGGCGACTGGCGCCCACCCGCCGCGCCAAGCAGCACGTCCACCGGAACGCGGTACACCTGGGCCATCAGCTGCAGCTCGAACGCGTCCGGCAGCGTTTCACCGCGCTCGATGTTCCAGACGGTGTTGCGGTGTACGCCGATCTTCGCGGCCGCATCGGCCACGTCCATCACCCCGCGCGCCATCCGGGCGCGCATGCCGAAGTCTTTCATGTACGCGGCACGGATGTCCTTGCGAGCGTTCTTCACCTCCGAGCCCGTGCCCAGGCCGGCCGCCTGCTCTAGATAGCGCGCGCTCGATTCCTCAACAGGGAGAGCGCCGCCCTTCGGCGCTACCGAATCTGTGTTCATGCCCACTATTTTGGATGCCAGCCACACAAATTGGAATAGGGCAAGTCGTGGCATGTAAAAACCACACAAAAAGCAGCGTCAGCACAAACCCTAGTGCATGAGGCTGTTGACATTGGGCTTGGATTGCCCATAATCGTGGGCATGCACACAAATGCAACGACAGCCGCCCAAAAGGATATGCATCCGGCCGATGTGCTCGCTGCCCTCAAGAAGCGCGGCGTCAGCCTTAGACAGCTTGCTATCAAATTTGAGTACAAGCACATCGACCGGGTGCTTCGCACGCCTTGGCTGGCCGCCGAAAAGATCGTTGCCGATGCATTGGGGCTTAAGCCGGAAGTTATCTGGCCGGAGCGCTACGTCAAACCCGAGCTGCGCATCAGGGCATTCCAGCTGACGCGCAAGGTCGAACTGACCAAACCCCGCGCCCGGCGCACGCAGCGCAAAGGGGTCGCCGCATGATGACGTGGGTTTCCGTTCCCCAGCTTGTCGGTTTGCCGGGCCTGCCCACCAGCGACCCGCGCTGCCGCGATTTCCTGCAGCGCGCCAACGCCACCAGCCGCGCCCGCAGCGCGCGCGGCGGCGGCTTGGAATACCTGGTCACCGACCTTCCCGAGGAAACGCAGCAGGCGCTCGCCGCCCAGGCCGCTGGCGCCGTGAAGCCCGCCACCGATGCCATCAACGGCGGCAAGGCCGCCAAGCGCAGCGCCCAGGTTCAAAGCTGCGCCGATGCAATGGCCCGCTACGGCGTGCAGCTCGAATCACGCGGCGCCTTCGACCCGCGCACCAACCCGCGCCTGGACCTGTTCCAGCGCTTCGAGGCCTACCACCGCGCTCGCGGCACTGCCGTGTGGCCCTGCATCACTGAGTTCTGCGCGCTGTGGGACGCCGGTCAGATCGACGCCCTCGACAGCACGAAAGCTGCTTACAGCGTCATGCCCGCGAAGACCCTGGACAAGTGGTACCGCGCCTGGCGTGTAAACGGCGTTGAAGCGCTCCTCGAACGCAAGCCACGCAAGGACAAGGGGCAGACCGCCCTGTCGCGCGATCCGGTGATGCATGAGGCATTCATCGGAGCGCTGGCCGGTATCCACGATCCCACGGCGCGCCAGGTGCGCCGCGTCATGGCCCTTCGGCTGGGCGATGCGGCGCCGCCCGAGGGCACGATCAAGCGCTGGCTGCGCGACTTCAAGGGCGCCAACAAGGTCGCACTCCTGCGCTTCAAGAACCCCGACGCCTTCAAGAACAAATACCGCGTCGCGCACGGCAGCAACAGCGAATCACTCACCGCGCCAAACCAGCGCTGGGAATTGGACAGCACGATCACCGATTGCATGCTGATCGACCCGGCCACCGGAGAGATCAGGCGCCACGCCATCATCAGCTGCATTGACGTGTACACCAGGCGCGTCAAGTTCCTGGTGAGCCGCACCAGCTCCTCCAATGCCATCAAGGCCTTGGTGCGCCGCTGCATCATGGACTGGGGCAAGCCCGAAGCTGTCAAAACCGACAACGGCAAGGACTACCTGGCGCACGACTTCGAGTTCGCGCTGCAGGCCCTGCAGATCGGCCACCAGCTCAGCACGCCGTTCAGCCCGGAGCAGAAGGGCCACATCGAGCGCGTGCAGGGGACCATGCTGCACGACCTGTTCCCCATGCTGGCGGGCTTCGTGGGCCACAGCGTGGCCGAGCGCAAGGCCATCGACTCGGCTCTGAGCTTCGCCGAGCGCTTCGGCAAAAAGAACGCGGTGATCGAGTTCCATCTGCCGCCCGAGCAACTGCAAAACATCATCGACAGCTGGGTGGATGAATACCACCAGCGCGATCATTCCGCGTTGGGTTGCAGCCCGGCCGCGATGGCCCAGGCCACGACCACGCACATCACCCGCATTGATGAACGCGCCCTCGACTTGCTTCTGATGCAGGTTGCGGGCAGCGGCACCCGCACAGTTACCAAGCGCGGCATCTCCTTCCCCGAGGGCTGGTATGCCGCGCCCGAACTGGCCGCCGCCAATGTCATGGGCACATTGGTACGTTGCCGCCAGGACGTTGACGACCTGGGCGTGATGCACGTCTTCAACCTGGACGGCATTTTCATCTGCAAGGCGCTGAACCACGCGCTGCTGGGCATCAACAAGGCCGAGCTGTCCGCCAAGTCCCGCATTGTCGAAAACGAAACGATTGCGCCTTTCCAGCAGGCCATGCAAAAGGCAAAGCGCAGCGGCATCGTCGCCAAGGCCGTGGATCGCATCTACGGCGAGCGCGAGGCGGCCGCTGCCGACGCGGCGCCCAACGTCACGCGCCTGCAGCCGCGTGTGGTGATGGAAGCCACGGCCGCCGTCGCCGCCCTGGTCGCCTCGCGCGATACCAGCGCGCAGGACGCCGCACGCGCCCAGGTGCGCGCCGCGATGGAAGAGGACGTGCCGGTGGTGCGCCCCCTCACCGAGAAACAGCTTTACAGCGCCTGGGTTCGCCTGCAGGCCCGGGTCGCGGGCGGTGAGCCGGTGTCACCGCGTGAGCTGGAGCGCATGCGCAGCTACGAGAGCACGGCCGAATTTCAGGGCTGGCACCAGCTGCATCAAGGAACAGACCCGCTAGCAGAAAGCACGGGCTGAAAGAGGCGACCCGCCAAGTGCTGGAAACACAGGGCGGGTCTGGAAGTGTCGATTGTGGATCAACAAAAGGAAGTGTATGACAAGCAAGGCAACTGAGCAAACAACAAGCAGCACGGGCGTGGCGAAACTCACGAACGTGGCCGTGGCCCTCGCCGCCATGAAGCAGGTGCAGGCCGCCACCTCGCAGATGCCCCGCATCGCCGTGCTGAGCGGCCCACCCGGCTACGGCAAGACGCAGGCCGCCGCATACCTGGCGCACCCCGCCAGCGCCAACGCCGTCTTCATCCAGCTGCGCCCCTTCGAAACCATGAAGAGCATGGCCCAGCTGCTGCTGACCGAACTGGACGTGCGCTGGAAGGCCCACTGGCCGGTCGGCCAGATGTTCGACGCAATCTGCGAGCGTTTCAACCTGATCGATCGGCCCCTGGTGATCGATGAATTCGACCACGTTGCCGAGAAGAACGTTGTGGAGTTCGTCCGCTCACTGCATGACAAGTGCTCCATCCCGATCTTCCTGATCGGCGAGGAACGCCTGCAGCAGAAGCTGCTGGCCCGCCACGAGCGCTTTCACGATCGCGTCCTGGTGTGGGCCAGGGCCGTGCTGTGCGACCTGCAGGACGCACAGGAACTGGCTCGGCACTACACGCCGCAGCTGACCTGGCAGCCCGGCGCGATGCAGGCCCTGGTGGAGCGCAGCGGCGGCGTGGCGCGCCGCGTGACTACCGAGCTGGATCGCATCAAGGAAGAGTGCAAGCGCGCGGGCGTTGAGGCCGTCACGGCCGCGATGGTGGGCGCCCCGGTGAAGGGTGCGCGTCGATGATCATCAGCACCATCCACGGCGTGCTGCCGCTGGTCCTGTCGCCGGCCAAGGAAGTGCCGGTGACCGAACACGGCCGCATGGACATCTGCAGGGTGCGCGGCGAGGCATTCGGCCAGCCGGTCAACGTGCAGATCACGCTCAACACCCACACCGGCGAGTTGATGCTTTTCAGCCCCGACTACATGGTCGGCGCCTTCCGCATCGGCGACCTGATTTCGGCGCACATCCAGAACCGCATGGTCACCGGCCTGCGCGCTGCCCAGGAGGATGCCGCCAATGCGTAAGCCGCTGCAACTGGAAATGCGCGGCCTTAAGACGCCGCGCGAGCGCATGTGGGAAGCGATCCGCTCCCTGAAAAAGGGCTTTACTCGCCTGTCGGTGGGCGATGCCTGCAACCCCGTGTGCACGCACGCAGGGATCACCTATTACTTTGACCACCTGATCCGGGCGGGCTACATCGCCCTGTCGGCGAAGGGCAAGCGCCGCCCCGGCCAGGGCTCTATTGCGGACGCTGACACCTACGACCTGGTCAAGGACCAGTTCGAGGCGCCGCGTGTGACCGTTGGCGGCAAGGCGGTGACCAAGGGCATGACGAACCTGGCGATGTGGCGCGCCATTCGCGTGCTGGCAAAGGGATTCGACTTCCACGATGTCGCCAAGGCCGCATCGGTCGATGGCTTCAAGGTGGCGACCGAGACCGCCCGCAAGTACGTCTACCTGCTGTGGCGCGCCGGGTACTTCACGGTGATCGAGAAGGCCAGGCCCAACAAGGCCGCGCGCTACAAGCTGGCGAAGAACACCGGGCCTCACGCTCCGGTGCTGGCGAAGCCCCTGGGCGTGTTCGACCGCAACACCGGCGAGTTCACCTCAACACAGACCCCGCAGGAGGTGTGCGATGCCCACGCCGAATAAGCGCACCGCCAGGGCCTTGCCCGCCGATGTGAAGGCCGCCCTGGCCGACGCCGTCAAGAAGCTCAAGTCGCAGTCCAAGGCCGCCGCCGCGCTGCAGGTTAGCGGCTCGGTTGTCAGCCAGCTGCTGAACGGCGTCTACCCCGGCGACGTGGACACGATGGCCGACCGCATTCGCGGCAAGTTCATGGCGCAGACCGTCAAGTGCCCCGTGATGGGTGACCTGGCACGCAACGAATGCCTGAACAACCAGGCTCGCGCCTTCGCGGCCACCAACCCGCTGCGCACGGCCCTGCACAAGGCCTGCAAGACGTGCCCCAACCGGAAGGAGGCGTCATGAGCTACCACGACCACGCCCAGCTGTTCAGGCCCGAGCCGCAGCGGCCCATCTGCTACCGCACTAAACGCACGCTCGCGCAGCGCGCCAGGCCCGTGCTGCTGATCGCCCTGGTCGCGGGTGGCGTCGTCAGCCTGGTGCTGGCCACCGCCTTCGTGATCGCACGCATGGAAGCCACCCAGGCGCAGCTGGATACCGCCCACGCCCAAGGCATGGCGACAGGCGCCACCACCTGCAGGAGCAACTGATATGGGCAACGCAATCACCCCCGACAGCCGCGCCCTGTGGCTCATGCTGGCGCGCAACGGAAATTGGTGGACGGTCAAGACCCTGGTGCATCACTGGCGCCCGACATTCACCGCCGTCGAACTGGACGATCTGCTGCGCCCGCTGGTGGGTCACGGCTACGTCATGGTGCGCGACAAAAGCGCGGCCGAGCCGACCTACGCGGTCACCAGCGATTGCTTCGCGTTGCCGGGTTACGAGCGCGTGGGCATGCACTGGCGGGAGGCAGCATGAAACTGTTTTCTAACGGCCTTCGAATTCCCGCCTCGGCGCGCCTGGTCGAGGTCCTTATTGCCCGCGCCCTGCTCACGCCGTATGAGCACCTCGACGGCTACATGCTGCGCTACTGGCTGGTCAAGCCGTCGCGCTGGACGCGCTGGCTGGGCGTGCGGGTGCATTGCATTCTGCGCAGCGATCTCGACCGCGACATGCATACGCACCCCTGGTGGAACATCACCTGGGTGCTGCGCAACCCGTACCAGGAGTTGATGCCGGCCAAGCGCGGCGACCCGGACGCCATCCTGGGCGGCTTCGCCAACCTGGACGAACCGTTCCGCATCCGCGACCGCAAGCCAGGCGCACTGGTGTTCCGGCGCGCCGACTCACGCCACAAGCTGCTTCTGCATAACGGCCCGGTGTGGACGCTGTTTATCCACGGTCGTGGCAACCAGGATGGCGACTGGGGCTACTACGTGCCCAGCCTGGGCCGCGTGGTCGATCGGCGCCTGTACCGCCCGCGAGGTGCCCAGGAATGACCCAGCTCGATCACAAAACCCGCACGCACCGCATCCTGGAATGCCTGGCCGGGCGCGACACGCCCGCAACCTGCATTGAATTGGCCGGCCTGGTCGAAAAAGACAGGAAGAACGCCGTTGCCAACGTTGCCAGCTCCATGAGCGTCTTGTTCGTGCGCCGCGCCGTGCAGCGCGACGAATCGAACGGCGTTCCCTATCTCTACACCATTTCGGCGCATGGCCGCGCGCTCCTGGCGGAACTGTTGCAGCGGATCGAACTGGGCCAGAGCAACAAGCTCAAGCGCGAACAGAGCGCAGCGGTGCCGGTAGCTGACGAGGACGACCCGCTTCTCACCGTGCAGATCGTGCGCAACCGCGCCGATGCCGCGCAGGCCCCGCGCGGGATCGCCAACTCAGTCTTCACCTGGGCGAGCCAACTATGACGCAGCTCTGTTGCCCCGCCTGTGGCGGCGAAATGTCGCTGGACGTATTGCTTGCGCACAACGAGCTGCGCCAGGCCACCGCCGCACTGGTCGAGAAGAGCCTTTCGCTGGGCAGCTTGGCAACGCGATACATCGCGCTGTTTCGGCCGGCCAAGAACCGGATGAGCCCTGATCGCTGGGCCAAGCTGATCATGCAGCTACTGCCCGATGTGCAGCGCAATGCCATCACCCACAAGGGACGCGAGTGGCACATGCCGCTGGAGAGCTGGAAGCTGGGCCTGGAGGCCATGCTGGAGAAAGCCGCGGCCGGCAAGCTGACCCTGCCGCTCGACTCGCACGCATACCTCTACACCGTGCTGGCCGGCATGGCCGACAAGGTTGAAGCCGC
The DNA here is from genome assembly GCA_016191525.1 of Burkholderiales bacterium. Lineage (GTDB taxonomy): Bacteria > Pseudomonadota > Gammaproteobacteria > Burkholderiales > Burkholderiaceae_C > Ramlibacter. The sequence goes on from JACPOK010000019.1 coordinate 661,145, forward strand.
CGCCGAGAGCCAGACCGAAACGCAGCGCCGCACCGTTCATCCTGCAGCTCCCCAGCCGGGCCGCACCAACGTCGATCAAGGCTTCATGACGGTGGAAGCCGTGCAGGCCGCGATCCGCGCCCGCCAGGAGGCCGCATGAACGCCGCGCCGCTGCAGGACACCCCAGAGGTGTCCGAGGAGCATGCCAAGGGCGTGCAGGCCCTGGCAACGCTGCTGCAGGGCTACTGCGCCACATCGGAACAGCCGCCCGCCGTGGTGCTGGATGCGCTGCTCAACGTCTACATGCACACGGCCTACCAGCACGGCCGCGCCCTGGAGTGCGCGAACGTGATGGTGCAGATCGCCGGTCAAGTGATTTTGCAGAGCGCCCTCGCCAACCAGGCGGCCGGCCTGGACCCGTTTGCTTCGCCCACCCGCCACTGAAGGAGAGCCCCGTGATCGACACCGACAAAGTAGACATCAACAAAGCCGCCGTGCTGGCCGAGCTGCAGCTGCACAACGGCCGCGACCAAGGCATCCACATCCGCGACCTGGTCGCAAAGATCACCAACTCCCTCCTGGGTGGTGAGGCCGAGGAGCGCAAGGTGCGCAAGCTGATCGAGGAGCTGCGTCGTGAGCACCACCCGATCTGCGCCCACCCGGACAGCGGCTACTACATCGCCGCGAACGCCAAAGAGCTGAACGAAACCTGCGCCTTCCTGCTGGCGCGGGCTGACACCACCGTCGCCCAGGTGGCTGCGATGAAGAACCGCGAAGCCCCTGACCTGTACGACGCCCTGGGCGTCGGCCGGCCCAAGGAAAAGGTCGAGAACTGAATTTAAGGCGGCGCGCCGCGCCATTACGTAGCGCAAACACTTTTATCGGAGAGAAAAATGGCAAAGGCCAAGAAGAAGGCGGCAGCAGTTCCGCAAACCCGCGAGGAAGCCCAGTCCTGGATCACGTTGCTCGGCCAGGAGCAACGCGCCCTGGACGCGAAGCGCGCCGTGATGAACGAAGCGATTGCGGCCGTCACAGCGAACTACGCCACCGAATTGGACATCGGCGCGGCCGAGGTCGAGCGGCTCCTGGAAGGCGTCGCCGCCTGGTGCGAAGCCCACAAGGCAGACCTGACCAGCAACGGCAAGGTCAAGACCGTCAACCTGATCACGGGCGAGGTGAAGTGGAAGATCGACCCGCCCAGCGTCAAGTTCAAGAAAGGCCTCAACACGGAGAAGGCGATCGAGTTCATCAAGGAATGCGGCTTCGCAAACGAATGGCCTGCCGACTTGTTCCTGCGCACCAAGGAAGAGGTGAACAAGGAAGCCATCCTGAGCGCCACGCCTGAGCAGCTGGAGACCCTGAAGGCGGGCGGCAAGATCAAGGTGATTCGGGACAGCGAGACCTTCACCGTCACACCGTTCGGCCAGGTGGCGCCCTGATCATGGCCAACCTTGACTACTTCGTCATGCGCCGCCGCGAACAGGAATACACCGACCGCGCGCCCGATCCTGCGCGCACCTGCGGCGGCTGCGACCGCCTCACCAAAAAGACGCAATGGGACCGCTGCGACAAGGGCGGGTTCTTCGTGCGAGTCGCTGGCGGCTGCAAGTGCTTCACGCCCAAACCCGAGGAGACTTCCAATGCTTGAGGTTTTAGAGCGCCCAACGCATACGACCTGCATCGGCTGCGGCTGCACTGATCTACGCGCCTGCGACGGCGGCTGCAGTTGGCTGGCCGCTGACCATGATGCGCGCACCGGCGTGTGCAGCCGCTGCCCCACCCAACTCACCGCCTGGCGCAATCAGCGAGCCGAGGCCGACTGGGATGAGTTGCTCGAACTGCCTGACCGCCGCGCGGCAGCCAGCAGCCCCGACAGCAACACGGCCTCCCTCATCCAGATCGGCCGGACCGACATCTAGGAGACACCCATGTGCGTGAGCCACAGCGTCTATGAACTTGCCACCACGCTGGGGCTCCTGGTGGCGTTTTGCTGGTGCTTTTGGGCGCTGGTGAACGCCAGAGATTGATCGGAGGGATTAGCGGTGAGTGCCCTCCAACAACGGCCACCTGTACAGGGTGCAGTTGCCATTTCGACCCAACCGCCGCAGCGAGTGAAGGCTCGCCGGGAGCCCGGGAAACCGGGCTCTCGTTAAAGCCTTTTTTCGAGGGCTTCAACGAGAGGTAAACATGAAGACCAAGGAACAGATTGATGCCGAGATTGCTGCGCTGCGCAGCATGCAGCCGAACGTGCGCCACTACAGCGCTTTCGGAGACGACAACCGGGCCGCCATCGGCGCCCAGGTTGAGGTACTGGAAAAGCGCATGGACTTGGACCAGGTGCATGCGCAGTTCGACCGGTCGGACGTGCGCGAGAACGTCTTGACGGACGCCATCACCGCCTGTGACTGGATGGAAGGCCGGCTGGCCGACGACGCCCCGATGTCAGAGGACTGGGCATCCCTGGTCACGCCGAGCAAGGGCAATTTCGACCCCTATAGCGGGCGGTGACATGGAAGCCTTCATCGACATCAAGGTGCGCCAGACCACCGGCACCTACCAAACCAACACCGTGCGGGGCCTGCGCGCCTCCAACTCAACGGGCCAGCGCGCAACGGCTGAATGCCTCGGTGCAAAGCTGTTCGGCCCGTCATTCGAGCGCGTCGAACTGCTGGGTGGCAACTCAACCGAGGGCGGGGAGGTCTGGCGCGTCCATTCCGACGCGATCGAGGAAGCCTGGTGCTGGCAATCCGGTCTCATTGAATTTGGCCTGGCTACCCCTTCACCTGGTGCGAATGGCGGCGGCGCGATCCGCATTGCGCGCGGCCCGGCCAAGGCGTTGCGCCAGATCGTCGGTGTTCTCGCCCGCGAAGGTCAGGGGAAGAGCACTGGCAAATACCTGGTGCCTGGCGTTCCCGAGGCGGACACCGCCGAAGAGCGGATCGAGGCCTTGATCAAGTGGCACCGTTGGTGCTGCGAGCGCAACGGAAAGCCCCACGCCCACGGCGTCGTTTTTGGTCGCGATTCGGAGGTGGCCCATGTCTGAAGAAATAAAGCCTTTTCGGATGGCTATCCGTGAAGAAGGGCCGATGGTCAATGCCTACTTTGCGAAGGCCGACACGATGGAAGGTGCCGAGCTGATTGCATCTATCAGCACACCGCTGCTCAAGGCAGAGCCGACGTTGTTCAAGGCCTTCCAGGCTCTCATGCAGTGCGCGGCCGCGACGCTGACAGAGCAACGCACCGGCATGAAGGTCTCGCGCATCGACCTGGAACGCGCTCCGGAGCACGAAAGGGCCGGCCGTGCCTAATTCTGTGAATCCACAAAAGCCCGTGAAGCTGCAGATCAACACGGGCGGTGCCTGGCGTGACGTGATCCGCTTCAACGCTGCCGACGATCATGTCTGTGGCGAGGTGCTTGAAGCCGGCGCCACCATCGGCCGCATCGGTGAGGCGCAACTGCGCGTCTTCGCCGTCGCGCTTGGCGATGTGCTCATGACCTGGTCGCCCAAGACCAAGGAATGGAAGGAAAGCCAATGAACGCCTGTGACGCCATCGGCTGCACGGCCGCGAAAAGCCCCGGCAAGTTCCTGTGCCCGCGCCACTGGCGCCTGGTGCCCTTCGAGCGGCAGCGCACGATCTATGAGCGATATCGCGCCGGCAGAAAAGACTTTGCTTTCCTGAGCGACCCGGTCTACCTGCAGGCGTGTGTGGCCGCCATCGACCACATAGCGCTGATTGAGCGAACCACCGGCATCAACCCGTACCTGCGCCACCTGGTGTTGGCTGAGAAACGGCAGGGGGCCGCGAAGTGATCACCGTCGAGACCAAACCCGTCCGCATGCTCGCCCTGCAATGGAATAAGCCGGGCGATGGCAGCGAGTTGGCTGGTGTCATCGAATCCTACCGCCTTGGCAACCAGCAGCGCTGGGGTGTGGTTTCGCTGCAGGGCACACAGCCGCTGCATCCCGGCGACTGGATCGTGATCAGCGGGAGCCGCGCGCAAGTCTATTCACCGGGCGAGTTCGCCCAAAAATTCAACGTCATTGATGAGGGCGAAAGCCATGCCTGAACGCACTTCAAAGCAGCTCGCAGCGGGCCAGGTCCGCAGTCTGCGTTCGATCCGCAAGAAACTGCTCGCGCTCAGCGAGCAGTGGTACGACGTAGACGAGTTCAACATGGGCGCGCTGGAACGGCTTGCCGACCAGTGCGAGGCCACAGCGATGGACCTGGCTGCCCCCGAGGAGGGGGAATCGTGAGCAAGCTCGCCCGTGACAACCGCAACCGCGAGATCACCATCATTCAGATTGCGCGCCGTCAGCTGGGCCTCTCCGGCCCGCAGTACTCTGCCATCCTGGTCGAGCAAGGCGGCGAGGAAAGCTCCCGCGATCTGGACGCTGCCGGCCGCACGCGCGTCATCGCGCACCTCGTCACGCTGGGCTTCAAGCTGCAGCGCACACCGGGTTCCAAGCGCCCGCGCAGGCCCGAGCCGGCCGAGGATCGCAAACCCCTGGTGCGCCGCATCCGCGCCCAGCTGATCAGTCTCGACCACAAGCCCGATGAATATGCCGATGGCATCGCAAAACAGATGCTGGGCGACCATGCACCGCAGTTTTTCGAGTGGTGCGAGGCCCGCGATCTCTACAAGATCAGCCAGGCCCTCGGCACCGAGCAAATCAGGAAAGGAGCGGCCACAAAATGACCTTCTCACCCACCACCGGACCCGAGGCGCGCCGCCATGAGCTGCTCGCCGACATTGCGGAACGCATCGCGCAGCGGCTCATTGAAAAGCATGGCATGGAACAGGATGCCGCCTGCAACGTCGGCAATGACCTGGCCGACTTTCTGGCCGATAAATGGAAGGGGCAGACCTTCTACTTCCCAGCCGATCAGTCATACCGGCTAAACCAGCGCGACTGGATAATTTTTCAGCGCATGGAGCGAGGCGAAGCGCCTGAACTGGCCCTTGAATTCGGCCTGACCACCGTCCGCATTCACCAGATTTACAAGCGCGCGTTGCTTGAGTTCCGCGCCCGCAACCAGCACACCCTTTTCCCGGCCGACAGCCTGGTGGATGACAAGGGCGGGCATCACGTCGAGACCGCCTCAAAGGAAGGCGACCAATGAGGCCAGTGCAGCACCAATCCAACAACGCCGTGCTGGGCGCGCCGGCCGGCTGGGACCAGGCCGAGGCGCCGGTCCACGCGCTGCCGATCACACGCCTACAGTTCGATGACACAGGCGGCCATGCTGTGTTGTCCTACTGGCGCCTGACCGACGCTGAGCTGGCCGCGATCGCAGCCGGCGCGCCGATCTGCCCGTCCGTCATGGGGGCCACAATGCCGCCCGTGGCCATCGGCGTCGATGGCCTGCCGTTTGAGGACTGGTAAGCACTTGTCCACAGGCCTAAAATCCGCGTTCTAAGCCTCTTTTATGAAGACCTTCCAGCCCGCCGCCCCTGCTGTGGAACCTCTCCAAAACGTAGACCTTGGGCGGGTTCAGCTCTCCGCGTCGGCCGCCCATTGGCGCTATGACGTCGCCGATGTGCGCCTTGACCAGGTAGACGTGCGCCGGGAGGCGCTGGAGGCGCTTACGGCCCACGTGGTGGCTCGCCTGGAGGCCGGGAAGCCAGCCTATCTGGCGGCCGATCCCTTCCTCCCTTATCGTGATCCGTCGCCAAGCGAGCCTGGCCGCCTGTTTTTGCCGCCCGGATGGTCAGGATGCCTGTAAGGCCCTGATTTCATTCAAAAATCCCGCCTTTTCCTGTTTCGTCCCGGCCAATCCCGTTTCCCCTAGGATCGTGTCCGTTCACACTTCGTCAACTGGCTCGTCGCGGTGTCTGAACGGAGGGGCCTTAAGGCCCGCAGTGAGTTTCGCGACGCCGGTCCCAGTCCGGAAATCCCGGCGAAGTCACCGCGAAGCGGGGACCGCCGAAGTGTGAGGGCCTGCCGGATACCGCCTGACGCGACGCGTGGACGCGGACGGATGTTGACTCACCCCGCGCGCAGCACCGCGATGTAGCCGGCGGTGTCCACGCCGTGCTCCTTGCGGATGACGCTGGGCTCCATGCGCAGCACCTCGAAGCCGTGGGCGGCGGCCAGGCGCTCGATGTAGGCGGGTGACTGGGCGTAGCGGCGGGTGGGGCGCAGCACGAAGTCCTGGCCCTCGCTGGCCTCGATGGAAAAGCCGAACAGGCCGCCGGGCCGCATGCACTTGCGCACACCGGCGAACACGCCTTCCAGCTGGCCGATGTAGATGAAGACGTCGGTGGAGACCACCATGTCCACCGACTGCGCGGGTTCCTTCTCCAGGAAGGCGGTGACGTCGTCCTTCACCAGCCGGGTGTACATGCCGCGCTTGCCGGCCGCCTCCAGCATCTTGGGCGACAGGTCCACACCGGTCATGCTGGCCGCGATGGGCGCCAGCAGCGGGCCGCACAGGCCGGTGCCGCAGCCCAGGTCGAAGATGTCGCGCTGCGGTGGCGGCTTGAAATCCATCAGCGCTTCGCACAGGCGCTCGTGGGCCTGGTACTTCAGCCGGTTCACCAGGTGGTCGTCAAAGCGGTCGGCATAGCCGTCGAACAGGCTCACGATGTAGTCGGGCGGGGCGATCGGCGGCGGCGCCTCCTGGCCCATCGCGGCCAGCGCGAACAGGCCGCTCTGCGCATCGCCGCCGCGGCGCATGGCTTCGCGATAGGCCTCGGCCGCTTCCTCCAGCCGCCCCATCTCGCGCAGCGCGTGGCCGCGGTTCAGGTGCGCCTCATGGAAGGCCGGGTTCATTTTCAGCGCCGTGTCGTAGTTCACCAGCGACTCGGCGTACTGCTCCAGCTGCGCCAGGATGTTGGCGCGGCCGTTCAGCGCCTCGAAGTAGCCGGGCCGCAGCGCCAGCGCGCGGTCCAGGCTGGCCAGGCAGTCCTGCGGCAGCTTGCGCATGCGCTGCAGCACGAAGGCGCGGTGCATCAGCGCCTCGGGGTAATCGGGCTTGAGCTCCAGCGCCGCGTCGTAGTGCGCCAGCGCCTCGTCCAGCCGGTCGGCGTGCTGCAGGCCCAGGCCCAGGTTGAACAGCGCCTCGGGAAAGCGCGGCTGCAGCGCCAGCGCGTTCTGGAAGCTTTCCAGCGCCTCGGGGTGGCGGTCCAGCAGCGTCAGGCTGGCGCCGCGGTTGTTGTACACGTCGGCATAGCGGGGGTTTTGCGCCAGCGCGGCCTCGTAGCTTTGCAGGGCCTCGGTGTAGCGCTCCAGGCTGTGCTGGCTTTGGCCGCGGTAGTTCAGCGCCTCGGTCATGTCGGGGCGCAGGCGCAGCGCGTGGTCGAACGAGGCGATGGCCTCTTCGTGCCGGCCCAGGAAGCGCAGCGCAAGGCCGCGCGTGAGCACGGCGCGCGCGTGGCCGGGGTTCAGGGCCACGGCCTGGTCGGCGCGGGCCAGCGCGTTGTCGTACTGCGCCAGGTGGAACAGCACCCAGGCCAGGTTGGCCAGCGCGTCGGGGTCGCTGGGCGTCATGATCAGCGACGACTCGATCAGCCGCCGCGCCAGGAACCAGTTGCCGTGCTGGCTGACGATCACGCCCAGCAGGTGGGGCACGTGCGGGTAGTTCGGGAAGGCCGCGATCACCTGCTCGTAGAGCGGCTGGGCCTGGTCGATCTGGCCGGCCTGCTGCAGCTGCAGCGCCTGCGAAAAAAGTTGGTCTGCCTCGGCCTTGTCCATGCTTATCCCCTGCCTATGGGAAAGCAGTGTAGCCGGGGCCCTTTATGCGAGATCTTCGTGAATGCAGAGAAAGTTGCCTTCGGTGTCCTTGAACCAGGCGGCCTTCTCCGCACCCAGCACACAGACATGGTCCACGGTCTTGAAATCGGGGAAATCGTAGTTCTCGAACACCACGCCCGTCTGCTTCAACGCGGCGATGCTGGCTGCAATGTCCGGCACGCGGAAACTGATGGCCGTGTGCTCGGCCTTCGTCCCTTCGGGCTTGGGGAAAAGCGCCAGCGTGCTGCCACCCACTTCGTAGGTGAACTTGCCGTCGGGGCGCAAGCCGGTCGGTGTCAAGCCGAGGCATCGCTCGTAGAAGGCCCGCGCCCGCGCCATGTCGATCACGGGGAGCATTGTCGTCACGGAGGTATTGGCCAGCATGTGCAATCCTTTCGCTCTGTGCACAACACTATAGGCCTCCCCGGCCGCGCGGGCCAGCGTGCTAGTACGTGCCCGGCAGCAGGATGCCCTTGTCCACCTTCTGAATGTCGGTGTGGCCGCAAAACGCCATGGTCAAGTCCAGCTCCTTGTGGATGATCTCCAGCGCCTTGCTCACGCCTTCGCCGCCCATGGCGCCCAGGCCGTACAGCATGCTGCGGCCGATGTAGGTGCCGCGCGCGCCCAGCGCCCAGGCCTTGAGCACGTGCTGGCCCGAGCGGATGCCGCCGTCCATGTGCACTTCCATGCGGCTGCCCACCGCGTCCACGATGGCCGGCAGCGCCGAGATGGAGGAGGGCGCGCCGTCCAGCTGGCGGCCGCCATGGTTGGAGACGATCAGCGCATCGGCGCCGGTGTCGGCCGCGATGCGCGCGTCTTCCACGTCCTGGATGCCCTTGAGGATCAGCTTGCCGCCCCAGCGCTTCCTGATCCATTCCACGTCGTTCCACGACAGTGCGGGGTCGAACTGCTTGGCCGTCCATTCACTGAGCGAGCCCATGTTCTCCACACCCTGCACGTGGCCGAAGATGTTGCCGAAGTTGCGGCGCGGCGTGCCCAGCATGCCCAGGCACCAGCGCGGCTTGGTCATCAGGTTGATGATGTTGGAAATGGTGGGCTTGGGTGGCGCCGACAGGCCATTGATGATGTCCTTGTGGCGCTGGCCCAGGATCTGAAGGTCCAGCGTCAGTACCAGGGCCGAGCAGTTGGCGGCCTTGGCCCTGTCAATCAGCCGCTCGATGAAGGCGCGGTCGCGCATCACGTACAGCTGGAACCAGAACGGGTGGTTGTCCGTGCCCCTGGCCACGTCTTCGATGGAGCAGATGCTCATCGTGGAAAGCGTGAAGGGGATGCCGAATTTTTTGGCCGCCTGCGCCGCCAGGATTTCCCCATCCGCGTGCTGCATGCCCGTGAGGCCGGTGGGCGCGATGGCCACCGGCATGGCCGCATCCTGGCCGATCATCTTGGTGCGGGTGCTGCGGTTTTCCATGTTCACCGCCACCCGCTGGCGGAACTTGATCTTCGCGAAGTCTTCCTCGTTGGCCCGGTAGGTGCTCTCGGTCCAGGAGCCGGAATCGGCGTAGTCGTAGAACATGCGCGGCACGCGCTTTTTGGCCAGCAGGCGCAGGTCTTCGATGGTGGTGATCACGGGCATGGCGGCTTGTCTCCTCGGGGCAATGCTGGATGCTACCGGCTTGGGCCGGGGGCCTCTTGAAGAAATTTGAGGCGCGGCAGAAATTTGCTCAGGCTAGCGCCCGACGACAGACCAGCCCGCCTGCTGGTTGGCCTTGTCGTTCTCGTACTCCCACTTCGTACCGCAGCGCTCGCACTTGTAGGTGGTAATGGTGACCTCGCGGCCGCTGCGGTCCTCCTTGCGGTGGCCGGCCTGCACCAGCTCGGCGTGGCCGGGCGCACGGCGCCAGTTGCGCTGGATGCCGCTGCACGGCTCGCACAGTTCCATCCCTTTTTGGTCGCCCTGGCGGGCCAGTTCTTTGCTCATCGTGCTGCCTTGAAAGTTGTCTTTTTGATGCCTGCGCCCCGCACTTCAACCCGCACCTCGTCCAGCATGCGGCCCTGCTCGTCCGTCAGCCGGACCACGTGCCGCCCCGGCCAGGGCAGCCACTGTGCCTCGTTGCCGCGCGCGAATTCCTTGCCGTCCATCAGCCAGCGCAGCCGGGTGCCTTCGGCGGCGAAGCGCAGCCGCTGGCGCAGCGGTGGAATGTCGGGGTCCAGGGCCACGATGGTACCTGCCGCGGGCTGGGTGATGCGGCCGGTTTTCTCGCCGCCGCCAGAGGGGAATCGGCCTGTAGAGCGCGCCAGCTGTGCTTGGCTAGCTATTGAATCAATAGCAAACAGCTTCTGGGCCGTGCCCGGCATGAACCACTCGGTGCGCGCCGCCTCCAGCCTGTCGCCGAATTCTGCCCGCTGCGCCACCAGGCCCGCCGGTGCCACGGGTGCGCGGCTGGGCGTGCGCGCGTGCAGGTACTGCATCACGGCTGCCCACACCGGGGCGGCGCCGCTGGTGCCGCTGACGTCGTGCATGGCGGCGCCGGAAGCGTTGCCCACCCACACGCCCACGGTGTAGCGCTGCGACCAGCCGACAGCCCAGTTGTCGCGCATGTCCTTGCTGGTGCCGGTTTTCACTGCCGTCCAGAAGCGGGTGGCCAGCAGGCTGTCGGTGCCGAAGGTGCGGGCCCGGGCGTTGCCGTCGGACAGGATGTCGCCCACGATGAAGGCTGCGCGCGGGTCGATGGCGGTGGTGGAAGTGGGGCGCGGGCCGGGCCGCAGCGACGTTTCGCTGTAGCGCCCGCCATTGGCCAGCGTGCGGTAGGCATTGGCCAGCCCCAGCAGCGGCACCTCGGCGCTGCCCAGCGCCAGGCTGTAGCCGTAGTAGCCCGCCGTTTCCTTCAGCGGCAGGCCGAAGGCGCGCAGCTGGCGGTGGAAGGCGTCGGGCGAGACCATCACCAGCGTGCGCACGGCCGGCACATTGAGCGACGCGGCCAGCGCGGTGCGCGCCGAGATCCAGCCCTTGAACTGCCGGTCGTAGTTCTGCGGGATGTACAGGCCGCCGGCGGTGGGAATGTGGGCCGGTGAATCTTCCAGCAGCGAGGCGGCGGTGAGGCGCCGCTCGGCGATGGCCTGCGCATACAGGAAGGGCTTGAGCGTGGAGCCGGGTTGGCGCAGCGCGGTGACGCCGTCCACATCGGCTGCGCCGCTGAGGGCGCCGGAAGAGCCCACCCAGGCCAGCACCTGGCCGCTGGCGTTGTCCAGCACCACCACAGCGCCGTCTTCCACGTTGCGGCCGCGCAGCTCGCGCAGGTGCTGCTGCAGCGACTGCACGGCAAAGCGCTGCAGGCCCGCGCGCAGAGTGGTTGTCACCGTTCGCACTGAGCCTGTCGAAGTGCCAAGCGTCCGATCGTCCTGAGCTTGTCGAAGGACAGGCTCAGCCCGAACGGAAAGAAGCCGCTGCGCCAGGTGCGGGGCGATGCCTTCGCTGGGGTTGAAGTCGCGGCGCTGCAGCGCGGACGCGGCGAACACATCCAGCCCTTCGCAATCGGCCTTCACCCCGGCGGGCTGCATGGCGCGCAGCACGCCGCAGGCGCGCTGTGTCACGGCGGCCGCGCGTGCGTTGGGTGCGCGCACCAGGGCGGCGGCGATGGCGGCCTCGCGCTGATCCAGCCCGCTGGCGGCCTTGCCGAACAGGGTGCGCGACATCGCATCCATGCCCACCAGCTCGCCGCGCAGCGGCACCAGGTTGAGGTAGGCCTCCAGAATCTGGTCCTTGCGCCAGCGGCGGTCCAGCACCTGAGCCGAGACGGTCTGCCCCATCTTCTGCACAACGCTGCGGCCGGCGGGCCCGCGACCATAGCCTTCGTCGAGCAGGCCGGCCAGCTGCATGCTGATGGTGGAGGCGCCGCGCGTGCGGCTGTTCCACAGGTTGCCCCAGGCGGCGGCCGACGCCGCGCGCCAGTCCACGCCGCTGTGCTCGTAAAAGCGCTTGTCCTCCGACAGCACCATCGCCGTGCGCAGCGCTGGCGACACGTCGGCCAGCGCCAGCCACTCGCCGCGCCGCAGCGTGGCGTCGGTGCGCAGGCGATGCAGCACCTCCCCATCGCGGTCCAGCAGAAGTGAATCGGACGGCCTGAAGTCACGCCTGACTTGCTCGAAAGACGGCAGGGCGTGGGCGGAAAGGGCGAGCAGCGCGCAGACCATTGTCATTGCGGGCTTGACCCGCAATCCACGGCCGGGTGGATCCCGGGTCAAACCCGGGATGACAGGCTGTTGTTTCACTTCGCCTCCACCTTCACCCGCGCGTTCGGCATCTCGCCGAACATCTCGGGCGCATACATCGCCTCGGCGCGGCTTGGCGGCAGCGAGAACTCGCCCACGTTGTTCAGCCGCACGGTGTACTCGATCTTGAAGATGCCCTTGGGCACGTACTCGTAGTAGCTGCGGAAGGCCTCGAAGCTGCGTTCCTCGAACGCAGGCCACACGCCGGCCGGCCGCTTCTCGCCCTGGGTGGCGATCTGCGAATCGCGGCCCAGGCCGCTGCCCAGCAGGGTCGAGCCACCGGGAATCGGGTCGGTCACCACCACCCAGGTCATGTCGGCCGAGGCATTGACTTCCAGAGTCACGCGCAGCACGTCGCCGCGGCTGTACTTGCCGGGCACGGCCTGCTCCACCGCGGCGATGGTCTTGGTGAGCTGGTAGCCCGCATTGAACGGCGCCTTCAGGTTGATGGCGGCCACCGACTGCAGCGTGAGCCAGGGCTTGCCCGCGCCCTGGTGCGTGGCGGCCAGGGTCTGCTTGGCCATCTCGGTGGGCCACGGAATGAAGGCGGTGCGGGTACCGCGCGCCCAGTCCACGCTGGCCGTGGCCGTGCCCAGCGTGGCGCGCGTGGTGCCGGCCACCGGCTGGGCCTCGAACTTCGCCGAGAATTTTTCCAGCGCCAGCCCGCCCCACAGGTTGGCCGTGGTGGTGTGCCAGGCGCCGCCCTTTTGCCGGCCGATGAAGCCGTTGGCCAGGCGGCCCATGTCGTCCTTCCAGGCCGGGTCGTCCATCACGGCCAGCATCAGGCGCGCCATGTTGACGTCGCCATTGGTCATCAGCCACCACCAGTAGTCGGTCTGCTCGGTGCTGAAGATGGCCTTGGTGCCCTGCCACGACAGGCGCGAACGCAGCACCTGCGTGGCTTCGGCCATGCGCTGCTCGCGCTGCGGCACGTCGGCCACGCGCTTGAGGATATTCAGCCAGTCGATCACCGCGCTGGTAGGCCACTGGTTGGGCGCGATGGTGATGCTGCCCAGCATGCGGCCCTGCGCCTTGCCGTAGCGCGACAGGGCTTCCAGCGCGGCCAGCTTGCGCACGTCCAGGTCCTTGCGCGGGCTCCAGAACTCGCGCTGGATGCGGCCTTCCACGAAGGCCGCGAGGCCGCGCTCCATCGGCGCGCGCACGTCGTCCGGCAGGGCGAACGCCGGGTTGAGCGCGGCCGCTTCGTGCGTGGCGGCGAGCAGGTAGGCGGTGAGGATGTCGCTGCCGCGGTTGCTCTCGCCATCGCGCGGCGGGAAGTAGCTGGCCAGGCCGTCGGCGTCCAGGTAGGTGGGCAGCTGCGCCACCACGCCCTGCCACAGCTTGCCGTCGCGCAGGCCCACCGATTTGCTGGTTTTCTGTTCCAGGCAGATGAAGGGGTAGTTGATGAACCAGTCGCGCACGCCCGGCAGGCCTTCGGCCAGTTTGGGCTGCAGCGCCAGCTTCAGGCCGCCGCGGCCGGGGAGGGCATCGGCGGGCGGATTCACCTCCAGCGAGAACGGCCCGTCGATCTGCACCAGCGTGGCCTGCTGCACCGTCAGCGGCACCGCGGGAATGATGCGCTGGCGCGCCTTGAGCGCATCGCGAGCGCCACCCACCGTGTCTTTCGCCTCGATCTCCCACAGGATGGCTTCGTGGCGTGTCAGGGCCAGCTGCGCGGGCGCCGTCACCATCCATGCCACCTCGCGCGCTTCACCCGCGGGGATGTCCACCGTCTGCGCCGGCAGTGTGAGCAGTGTGGCGCGCGGCGTCACTTCCACCTTCATCGGCTTGGCCGTAGTGTTGCGCAGCGTGACCTGGGCGCGGAACTGGTCGTCCTCGCGCACCAGCGGCGGCAGGCCGCTGATGATCTGCAGGTCCTGCGTGCTGCGTATCGTGGTCTGGCCGGTGCCGAACAGGCCGGTGCCCAGGTCGGCCACCGCGACGATGCGAAAAGTCGTCAGCGCATCGTTCAGCGGCACCGTCACCACGGCCTGGCCGTTCGCATCCAGCTGCACCTTGGGGTTCCATAGCAGCAGGGTGTCCAGCAGTTCGCGCGTGGGGCTCTTGCCGCCGCCGCCGCCGGCGGGCACGGCCTTGCGCCCGTAGTGGCGCCGGCCGATGATTTCCATCTGTGCCGTCGATGTTTCCACGCCCCAGGCGCGCCGCTGCAGCATGGCATCCAGCAGTTTCCAGCTGGCATTGGGCATCAGCTCCAGCAGCGCCTGGTCCACCGCGGCCAGCGCCACTTCGGCGTTGGCCGCGGGCTGGCCGTTGGGCAGCTTTGCCGTGACGGTGACCTTCGCCTGGCCGCGCACGGTGTAGCTTTCCTTGTCGGCCTTCACGGCCACGTCGAGCTGGTGGTTTTTTGTGCCGACGCGGATTTCCGCCACGCCGAGGCGGAAGGCGGGCTTGCTCAGGTCCACCAGCGCGGTGGGGGCGGCGTATTCGCGGCCTTCGAACCAGAAGGCGCTCCACCACTCGGTGGGCGCGCGAAAGCCCCAGGTGAAAAAGCTGTACCAGGGCACTTCGCGCAGGCGCCCGCGCAGGGCCAGCACGCTCACGTACACGTTGGGTCCCCAGCCTTCCTTGACCTGCAGGCTCACCGTGGGGTCTTCGCCATTGAGCTGCACCACCTGGCTTTGCACGATGCCCTCGCGCTCCACCGAGACCAGCGCGGTGGCAAAGCGGAAGGGCATGCGCACCTGGAATTTGGCGGTGTCGCCCGGCTGGTAGCTCTTTTTCTCGGGCAGCACGTCGATGCGGTCGTGGTCCTCGCCGCCGAACCACAGCTCGCCCTGGCGCGTGACCCACACCGAGCTGGCGGCCTGGATGGTGTTGCCCTGCGCGTCCTTCGCGGTGACCACCAGTTCCACCTCGCCGGGCTCGCCCAGCTTGGCCTCGCACAGCAGCAGGCCGCGCGCGTCGCTGGCGCCGCTGCAGACGCTGCCGATGTCTTTCACCTCGGTCTTGTTGTCGTAGGTGTAGAAGCCGCCCACCATGCGCTTGCGGCTGGTGGTAACGATGCGCGCGGTGGCTTTCACTTCCATAGCCACACCGGCGGCGGGCTTGCCGTCCAGCCCCAGGGCCAGCGCCTGGAAGCGGATCTTCTGCCGGGCCGAAACCCAGCCTTCGGTCTTGATGCCGGCCACCACGGCCGCCGGCCACAGCGCGGAGACGCTGCGCAGCGTCTGGATTTCGCCGTTCGGGTCGGCGTAGGTGGCTTCCAGCACCAGGTCCTGCGGTCGCTTCGATGGCGGCAAATCGGGCAGCGTGACCTTGCCCGCGCCATTGCGGTCCAGCGTGAGCGGCAGCTTGTCGGCGACGACGCGGTCGTCGCTGCCGGCAGCTTCCTCGGTGCCGTCCTGGCGCCTGCGCGGTGGCTGGAAGCTGAACTCTTCATAGTCCGCGTAGTTCAATGACCTGGCGCGCAGCAGCGCCGAGACACGAACCGGCAGGTTGGCCGCGCCGCCGCCCGAGATGTAGTTGATCTGCACGTCGGTGGGCACCGACTTCACGTTGACCAATGCCTTCTTCTCGGAAGGTGTGACCCGGCCTTCCAGCACCGGCAGGCGGAACTCCTCCACCCGGAAGCCGCCCGAGCTGGCACTGCGCCCGCCGTCTTTCTCGCCGCGCCGCAGCACCACTTCGTACTGGCCCAGCTTGGCGGCGGGCGGAATCTGGAACGTGCTCTCCGCGCTCTGGCCGCCGGTGGCTGTCTTGCGCCAGGCGAGCGGCTGGGTGAACTGCTGGCCGCTGCCGGTGTGCGTGATCACCATCGTGTCGGGCGCGGACTGCGGCAGCCCGAAGCCGGTGCGCGTCTCGGTGCGGATGACATGCTTCATGGAAACCGTTTCGCCGGCGCGCAGGAAAGTGCGGTCGAAGATGGTGTGCACGCGTTCGTCGGGCTGCGCCTCCCGGCTGGTCGGCACATTGAAGCGCCAGGCCTCGATGCCGCGGTACCAGTCGCTCCAGGTGAAGGCCATGTCCTGCACGCCGCCGGCATCGGTGGCGCGGGCGCTGACGAAGTAGGCCTGGCGGTATTCTTCCTCGCCGCCCCCGGAGCAGCGCGGCGCCTCGGGTGCGATGCCGCTGAGCTCGGCGATGCCCTGGGCATTGGTGGTCGCCACCGCGACCTCCTTGCCACGGCAATCCGACACGCGGATGGCGGCATTCGCCACCGGCACGCCCTTGTCCAGCGTCGTCACCCAGGCCAGCGCGTTCTCGCGCCCCAGCTTGAAATGCACGCCCAGGTTGGTCACCAGCGCCGAGGTGCGCACCACCATGGTCCGGGTGCCGCCGTGCCGCGCATCCAGCAGCGAAGTGCCCAGCATCTGCGAGGTGATCTCCAGCACGTGGAAGCCCGGCGACAGCGGAATGCCCACCACCTCGAACGGGCGCGGGTCGTTGTTGACGGGCCGCGGCAGGTCCAGCGTCTTCACGTTGGCCTGGCCGCCCAGCAGCGAGACCATGCGTGATTGAACCCACTCCTTGTCGTTGTCCAGCACGCGCGGCAGCGGGCCCTTGACGTCGGCCGCCGCCATCTTGCGCGGCACCTGGTACTGGTCGTAGCGCGCCACCTTGCGCTGCCACGCGATGATGTCGGCGTCGGTCTTGGGCTGCAGCTCGCTCACCTTGCCGGGTGTGAAGGTGCTGGCGCGCAGCTGCGGCTCCACGTTGCGCAGCGTCACCGGCAGCATGGCGCCGCCCTCGGGTTCGGCAAAGCGCTCGACGATGCCGAAGGGCGCCGCCGCGAACTTGGCCAGCGGTGGCATGGGGCCGGTGGAAACCTTCAACGGAAAATTGTCGGCGTTGCGCAGCGCGCGGCCTGAAGCATCCTTGAAGTCCTTCGGCACTTCCAGCGTGAAGGCTGTCTGCTCGGTGAAGGGCGCCTTGAAGGTGATGCCGGTGACCACGTTGTCGCCGTCGCCTTCGCTGTCGAACGCGGGCTTCAGGGCCGCATTGGCCGATTTCAGGCGCACCTGCTCGGCCAGCTTGCGCGCCACAGGCGCGTTGAACGACAGCGACATCGCCCGGATCGGCAGGCAGGCCGCCTGCGCGTTCTCGCGCTCGCAGCTGAAGTTGGCCGCGAACGGCTCGCGCACTTCATAGCTGAAGCGCTTCTCGATGCTGTTGGCCACGCCGCCGGGCGTGGCGACGCCCTTGCCGTACACCACCTGCACCTTGCCCGAGGCGGGCAGCCGCCGGCCGCAGGTGAAGGCGGCGTAGCGCAGCGGATCGATCTCGAACGCCTTGTCCAGCCGCAGCGCCTTGAGGTAGTCGGCGCGCTCCTTGCCTTCCAGCAGCCGCACCGGCACGCGCTCGCCCAGGCCTTCCACCACGCACCAGACGTTGTCCTTCACGCTCTGCACGGTGGCCGGGCCATTGAGCTGCATCACGAAGAACTGCTCTTCGTCCAGCTTCTGGCCGCTGCCCGGGCGCATCTGCTGCACGAACGGGCCGCCGGTGGAGAACTTCCAGCCGGCGCCGGCGGCCAGTTCCGCGCCCTTGGGCGATTTGAAGCCCGGTTTCACCTGCAGCGAACAGGAAACGCCGGGCGGCAGGTCGTTCTCGAATTCGAAAACCCATTCGCGGTCGCTGGTCCAGCGGCTGTTGCCCTTGGTGGCCTGGGCGTCGCTGCAGGTGAGCTGCAATGGCGCCGGGGCCTTGGGGTCGCCGAACGGAACGGCGCTTTCGTCGAATTTGGCGGCGACCTGGCGCACCCGCGCCGCTTCGCCCTGGGGCGACAGGCTGGTGATCTGCAGGGCCTGTGCGTGGAACGCGGCCAGGGCAAAGGCCGCCATGGCGGCGGCTTGATGGATTTTTTTCACTCGACCCTCCTCGTGCGGGATCGAGGGTAGCGCAAATGGGTGGGGAAGCCCTGGCTCCCCGCCTGCGCGGGGATGACGGAATTAACCCAGCCGCGCCTTGTGCCGGGCCACCTGCGCGCGAACCTGCGGCGGGGCGGTGCCGCCCAGGGTGTCGCGGGCGTTGAGCGAGCCGCGCAGGCTCAGCACCTCGTACACGTCTTTTTCTATTTTTCCGTTGAACTGCTGCAGCACGGCCAGCGGCAGCTCCGACAGATCGACCTGGTGCGAGATGGCGGCCTTCACGGCATGGGCCACGGTTTCGTGCGCATCGCGGAAGGGCAGGCCCTTCTTGACCAGATAGTCGGCCAGGTCGGTGGCGGTGGCGTAGCCGCGCAGGGCGGCTTTTTCCATCGCCTCGGGCTTGACGGTGATGCCGCCCACCATCTCCGCGAAGATGCGCAGCGTGTCCTTGAGCGTGTCCACGGTGTCGAACAGCGGTTCCTTGTCTTCCTGGTTGTCCTTGTTGTAGGCCAGCGGCTGGCCCTTCATCAGCGTGATCAGGCCCATCAGGTGGCCGACCACGCGGCCGGTCTTGCCGCGCGCCAGCTCGGGCACGTCGGGGTTTTTCTTCTGCGGCATGATCGACGAGCCGGTGCAAAAACCGTCGGCGATGTCGATGAATCCGAAACTCTGGCTCATCCACAGCACCAGTTCTTCGGAGAGGCGGCTGATGTGAATCATCGCGATCGAGGCGGCAGCAGTGAATTCGATGGCAAAGTCTCGGTCGCTCACGGCGTCCAGCGAGTTCTGGCAGACCCCCTCCATACCAAGCGTTTTCGCGACCATCTCGCGGTCCAGGGGGTAGCTGGTGCCGGCCAGGGCGGCGGCGCCCAGCGGCAGCTGGTTCACTCGCTTGCGGACATCGAGCATGCGCTCGGCGTCGCGGCTGAACATCTCCACATAGGCCAGCATGTGGTGGCCGAAGCTCACCGGCTGCGCCACCTGCAGGTGGGTGAAGCCGGGCAGGATGACCTCCACGTTCTTTTCGGCGATATCGACCAGGGCCCTTTGCAGGGCCGCCAGCAGCGATGAAATCGAATCGATTTCATCGCGCAGCCACAGCCGCACGTCGGTGGCGACCTGGTCGTTGCGGCTGCGGCCGGTGTGCAGGCGCTTGCCGGCGTCGCCGGCCAGCTGCGTCAGGCGCGCCTCGATGTTCAGGTGCACGTCTTCCAGGTCCAGCTTCCACTCGAAGGCACCGGATTCGATCTCGGCGCGGATCTGCGCCATGCCTTTTTCGATGGCGGCGTGGTCTTCCTTCGAAATGATCTTCTGCGCCGCCAGCATGCCCGCGTGGGCCAGAGAGCCCTGTATGTCGGACTGCCACAGGCGCTTGTCGAAGAACACGCTGGAGGTGTAGCGCTTGACCAGCTCGTTCATCGGCTCTGAAAACAGGGCCGACCAGGCCTGGGATTTTTTGTCGAGTTGGCTGGAGGACATGGGGCAATAATCGGGCTTAAGCCCCAATTGTGATGAAAGACTCGCAAATTTTATCGGCCTTCCATGATTTGCCCGCGGCGCCGCCCCCGCCCGCGCCCCGGCAGGCACTGGTTTTCGACGCCTGCCAGGTGGGCGTGATCCTGCGGGCGGTGCTGTTCGTCGAGGCGGCAATGATGGTCGGGGCCATGTTCGGGGCCGTGGGTTTTGTCGACTGGCTGCTGCGCATCGCGGTGCTCACGGGCGCCGCGCTGCCCGCCACGCTGGCCTGGCTGATCGTGGCCTGCAGCCTGAAAGCGCTGCTGGCCCACCTGCCCGCGGCCGGCCAGCAGGCCTTCGGCGTCGTGCTGGGCGCCATCGCCGGCGTTTACGGGTGCGGCCTGCTGGCGATGGCCGGCATGGTGGCGCCGGCGCCGTGGGCGGGCTCGGCGTTCGCCGGGGCGCTGCTGTCGGCCATCCTGGTGGCGGCGCTGTTCCTGCGCGCCAAGGGCCGCATGCCGGCCGCCGCGGCGGCCCGCCTGTCGGAACTGCAGGCACGCATCAGGCCGCATTTCCTGTTCAACACGCTCAACAGCGCCATCGCGCTGGTGCGCGAGGACCCGGCCCGCGCCGAGGCCATCCTGGAAGACCTGGCCGACCTGTTCCGCCACGCGCTGGCCGACCAGGGCGAAGCCGTCACCCTGGCCGAGGAGGTGGCGCTGGCGCGCCGCTACCTGGACATCGAGCAGGTGCGCTTCGGCGAGCGCCTGCGCATCGAGTGGGCGCTGGACCCGGCCGCCGGCAGCGCGAAGCTGCCGCCGCTGCTGCTGCAGCCGCTGGTGGAGAATGCGGTGAAGCACGGCGTGGAGCCCAGCCCCACCGGCGCCCAGGTGCGCATCAGCACGCAAAGGCGCGGCGGCGTGGTGGTGGTGAAGGTCACCAACACCGTGCCCTCGGGCCAGGGGCCGCGCGGCCACGGGGTGGCGCAGGACAATGTGCGCGACCGCCTGAAACTGCTGCACGATGTGCAATGCCAGTTCCAGACGGCGCTGGTGGACGGCGTGTATCAGGTGCGGCTGGAAATACCGGCATGACAGGCGGGAGGCCAGGATGATGCAGGTGCTTGTGGTGGACGACGAACCGCTGGCCCGCTCGCGGCTGCGCACGCTGCTGGGCGACTGCACGGCGCCGCCGGCGGTGCTGGCGGCGGAAGCGGGCAACGCCGCGCAGGCCATGGAGCACCTGCGGCGCCGCGGCTTCGATGCCGTGCTGCTGGACATCCACATGCCCGGCGCCGACGGCCTGGCGCTGGCGCATGCGTTGCGCGGGCTGCCCGAGCCGCCGCTGGTGGTGTTCGTCACGGCCTATGCCGAACACGCGGTGCAGGCCTTCGAGCTGGAGGCGGTGGACTACCTCACCAAGCCGGTGCGGCTGGAGCGGCTGCAGGTGGCGCTACAAAAAGTAGAGCGCCTTGTGCTTGCTGGGCGCGGGCTGCAGCCCGATTCCTCTGCGGAAACGCTGGTCATCCAGGACCGCGGGCGAACCGAGCGGGTGCCACTGGCCGAAGTGCTTTATTTCAAGGCCGAACTCAAGTACATCACCGTGCGCACGGCCGCCAAGAGCTATATCCTGGACGCATCGCTCAGCGAGCTGGAAGAGCGCCACGCGGCGCAGTTCCTGCGGGTGCACCGCAACGCACTGGTGGCGCGAAGGGCGGTGCGGTCACTGGAAAAGCACTACGACCCCGAAGAGGGCGAAGGCTGGGCATTGCGCCTGAACGGCATCGACGAACTGCTGGCGGTATCGCGCCGGCAACTCACGGCCGTGCGGGAGGCGCTGGGAAGCTGATGGAACACGAAAACCCGAAAAAACCTGACCGCCTGCCGGTGCTGCTGCACGTGCCGGTCAATATCCGCAGCGTGGCATTGGCCGTGGTGGCCGTGTTCGCCACCATCTACGCCCTGCACTGGGCCGCGGCCGTTTTCATTCCCCTCATGATCAGCCTGCTGCTGACCTACGCGCTGTCACCGCCGGTGGAGTGGCTCGCGCGCTGGCGCGTGCCACGCTGGTTGACCGCGGCCGCCTTGCTGCTGGGCCTGCTGGGCGGCTTCGGGTGGACCGGCTACGCGCTGAGCGACGACACCGCCGCCCTGATCGATTCGCTGCCCCTTGCCGCACAGAAGGTGCGCGACGCCGTGCACACGCGCACCAGCACCAAGGCCACGCCGCTGGAAACCGTGCAGAAGGCGGCCGCGCAACTGGAGCAGGCGGCTCAGGAAAGCGGGGCTCAGCCACCGGCCGTGGCCGCCGACAAGGGCGTGATGCGGGTGCAGGTGGAGCCGCCCCACTTCAACGTGCGCAATTTCATCCTGAGCGGCACGCTGGGCCTGCTGTTCGGGCTGGGGCAGGCCACGGTGGTGGTGTTCCTCACCTTCTTCGCGCTGGCCTCGGGCGACACCTTCCGCCGCAAACTGGTGAAGATCGCCGGGCCCACGCTCAGCGAGAAAAAGGTGACGGTGCAGGTGCTGGACGAAATCACCGAGCAGATCAAGCGCTACCTCATGGTGCAGGTGCTCAGCAGCGTGGTGGTCGGCGTTGTCACCTGGCTGGCGTTCTGGCTGCTGGGGCTGGAGCATTCGGTGGTGTGGGGCATCGCCGCGGGCGTGTTCAACCTGATTCCGTACGTAGGCTCGATCGCGGTGACCGGCGGCTCGGCGCTGGTGGCGTTCCTGCAGTTCGGCACGCCGCAGATGGCGCTGGCCGTGGGCGGCGCGTCTCTGTTCATCCACACGCTCACCGGCAACCTGCTCACGCCCTGGCTCACCAGCCGCACCAGCCGCATGAACCCGGTCGTGGTGTTCGTTGCCGTCCTATTCTGGGGCTGGCTCTGGGGTGTGTGGGGCCTGCTGCTCGGGATTCCCATCCTGATGGTCATCAAGGCCATCTGCGACCGGGTCGAGGACCTGAAGCCGATCGGCGAGCTGCTGGGAGACTGATGAGGGTGGTGCGTCGCCGCGCACCAGCAGCACGCACGGGTTGGGCAGGCCTTCCAGCGGCACCACTTCGCCCCACGCGGCGCGGCGGTCGGCGCTGACCAGCGTGGAAGGGTGCTCGTCGCGCTGCCAGTGGATGGTGATGCGCTGCCCCTGCAGGTTCAGGGTGGCGTCGAACGAGGCCCAGTGCGCGGGCAGCCGCGGGGACACCGACACCGAGCCCGGCCGCACCGCCAGCCCCAGCAAGGTTTCCACCGAGGCCCGGTACAGCCAGGCGGCCGAGCCGGTGTACCAGCTCCAGCCGCCGCGGCCGGTGTAGGGCGGCGCGGTGTACACGTCACCTGCCATCACATAGGGTTCCAGCTCGTACGCGGCCGCGCGCTGCGGATGCTGGCTGCGGTGCGCGGGGCTGAGCGCCTGGAAGCTGGCCCAGGCGCCTTCCACGTCGCCCGTCTGCGCCTGCGCCATCAGCGCCCAGACGCCGGCATGCGAATACTGGCCGCCGTTCTCGCGCACGCCCGGCGGATAGGCCTGGATGTAGCCCGGGCTGTTTTCCGAATGCTGCAGCGGCGGGTGCAAGAGGCGCAGCAGCCCGGCCTGCGGGTCCACCAGCTGGGCCTGCAGTTCGGCCATCGCCGGCACGGTGTACTGCGGGCTGGATGCGCCCGACAAAACGGACCAGGCCTGCGCGATCAGGTCAATGCGGCATTCGTCGTTGGCTTTGGAGCCCAGTGGCGCGCCGTTGTCGAAGAACGCCCGGCGGAACCACGCGCCATCCCAGCCCGCGCCGTGCAGCGCGGCCACCCAGCCCTTGCGCGCTTCGCTCCAGCGCTGCACGCGCTCATGCTCGCCGCGCGCCTGCGCGAAGGGCGAGAAGCAGTCCACCACGCTGCACAGGAACCAGCCCAGCCACACCGATTCGCCGCGGCCCTGGTGGCCCACGCGGTTCATGCCGTCGTTCCAGTCGCCGGTGCCCATCAGGGGCAGGCCGTGCCCGCCCACGGCCAGGCTGCGGTCTATGGTGCGGGCGCAGTGCTCGTACACGCTGGCCGAGTGGCTGCTTTGCTGCGGCGTGTAGTAGGCATCCTCTGCGCCTTCCGGTATCTGCGGGCCATCGATGAAGGGGACCATGTCGTCCAGCAGGCCCAGGTCGCCGGTGGCCTGCACATAGTGGGCCAGTGCATACGGCAGCCACAGCAGGTCGTCCGAAAAATGGGTGCGCACCCCTTCGCCGCCGGGCGCGTGCCACCAGTGCTGCACGTCGCCTTCGGGAAACTGGCGCGAGGCGTTCAGCACGATCTGCGCGCGCAGCCGCGCCGGGTCGGCCAGCGACAGCGCCATGGCGTCCTGCAGCTGGTCACGGAAGCCAAAGGCGCCGCCCGCCTGGTAGAAGCCGGCCCTGGACCAGAGGCGGCAGCTCACCGTCTGGTACAGCAGCCAGTGGTTGACCAGCGCGTCGAAGGCCTCGTCGGGTGTGCGCACCTGCACCTTGCCGAGCAGCTGCGTCCACCAGGCTTTCACCGCCTGCAGCGCGGCCGCGCTGTCGCGCGAAGCCCAGCGGGCGGCGAGGTCCTGCGCCGCCTGAGCGCTCTCCGCGTGGCCCAGCACGAAGGAAAAGCTGAAGCTCTCGCCGGGGGCCAGCTCGAAGTCCCCGGCCAGCGCTGCCGCGGGATCGACGGCGCCGCTGTGGCGGCCCAGCGCGTCGGGCAGCACCATGCGGCCGCTGGCGTCGAAGAATTCGCCGCGGTCGCAGGTCCACTGCGTGGGCTTGAGCGCCCCCGTGGCCGCCAGGAACGCGGTGCCGCCGCCGAAGCCGGTGCGGGCCTCGCGCTGCTGCGCGAACACCGCGCCGCCCTCGGCCGCCTTCCAGGTGTGCACCGTGCGCCGGTCGGCCCGGCCCGCGCCCAGCAGCCACTCCACCATGGCGTAGGCACGCAGCCGGCGCCGCCCGGGGCCTTCGCTGCGCACGCTGACCGACACCACCTTCACGGCGTCGGCCAGGTCGGCGAAGAACGTCGTCTCCAGCACCAGCCCGCCGCCGCCGGATTCGAACACCGAGTAGCCCTGGCCGTGGCGCACACGGTAGCGGGCCGTGGCCGCGGCATGCGGGCCGGGGGTCAGGGCGATGGGCTGGCGGCTGTCCAGGTCCTGCAGCAGCCAGTGCTCGCCGGCGGGGTCGCGCACGATGTCGTTGGACCAGGGCGTGAGCTGGTGCAGCCGGCTGTTGACCGACCAGCTGTAGCCGCTGCCGCATTCGGACACCTGGAAGCCGAATTTCGGGTTGGCGATCACGTTCACCCAGGGCCGGGGCGTGGCCTGGCCCGGTGCCATGTCAAAGCGGAATTCGCCACTGGCTGCGTGGAATGAGCCCACCGGCGCCGCTGCCGTTTCCGGCAGCGGGTTCGCGCCCAGCAGCACGCGGGCGGGCTGCGCGGCACGCGGCGCCGACCAGGCATCGCGCAGCGCCGCCAGCTGCAGCTCCAGCGGGCGGCCGTCGGCCGTGAGCACCACCCGCGCCAGGCTGGCCAGCGTGGACTTTTCCAGCGCCGAGATTTCCTGCTCGCGCAGAAGGTAAAAACCGCCCTCGTCGCCGCGCGGGAAGCTGTGCTGCACGGTCTGCAGCAGCCGGTCGCGCAGCGCCAGGATGTCGCGCTGAAGCGGCATCAGGTAGGAGTTGGGTTCGCTGTTGAGGATCACCACGTCCACCGGCAGGCCGCCGAAGGTCCACCAGGGCTGGGCCCGCATCAGCGAATGCACCAGCGGCACGCCGTTGGCCGAATGGATGCGCACCAGCACGATGGGCTTGTCGCCCGAGATGCCGAAGCGCCACAGCTGGCGCTGGTCCACCGGGCCGCGTTCGGCGCCCGGCCGCTGGGTGGTGTACATCAGCGCGGTGGTCAGGTCCTGCAGTGCGCCGTTTTCCTCGGGCGACAGGCCCAGGTCGCGCAGCCGCACGTGGGCCAGCGTGGCGGCCATGCGCATCGCGCGCTGCACGTGCATGGGCTGCAGGTACTGGTCGATGCGCGCTTCCAGCTCCTCGCCGGCGGCGCCCGCCAGCGTGGCGAAGCAAAAGCGTGCGGTGGCGCCGGGCGGGATGCGCAGCCGCACCCGCAGGCTGGCCACCGGGTCCAGCCCGTTCACGGCCGAGCCGTCGGCCTGCAGCGGCTGCTCCTTCATCGCGGGCTGGCCGGGCCCGCGGTTGCGGCCCTGGAAGGCGCGGCGGTCGGAGGTGCAGCCCACGGAGACCACGTCGGCGTCGGCCGAGGCCAGCATATGCGCGGCCGCCACGGTGGGGTCGCCGTGCAGCCGAGGCCTGCGCTCCAGCGTCAGCGCGCGCCACTGCGGGTGCCAGCGCGTCTGGATGAACAGGTTGGAGAAGGCGGGGTGCGCCTCGTCGGCGCGGGGATCGGCCAGCACCGCCTCGAAGCAAGAGACCAGTTCGCAGCGGATCTCGTGCCGCGCCGTGTTGTGCAGCGTGACGATGCGCAGCTCGGTGTCGTCCTCGGGGCTGACCAGCACGGTGATGCCGGTGCGCAGGTCCTCGCCCTGCGCGTCGAACTGCACGCGGTCGGCCATGAAGCGCGCCTGGTAGCGCCAGCGCGGCCCGGGCGCGGGCGTGGCGGTGAGCGAGACCGCGCGCTCGTCGCCGTCCCTGCGCACATAAAAGAAGGTGCCGTAGCCGTCGCGCAGCAGGTCGTCGCGCCAGCGCGAGATGTTCAGGCCGCGCCAGCGGCTCACGCCCGCGCCGCTGGCGCGCAGCGCCACGCTGTAGCGCCCGTTGGACAGCAGGTGCGTGGGCTTCCAGCCCGGCGCCACCGGCAGCACCTCGCGCGACTGGAACACCGGCAGCTGGCGGATTTCGTCGTCCAGCGGCGGCGGCCGCGGGTCGGCGGTCTCCACGATCTGGCGCGGCGTGCTCTCGTGCAGCAGCGCCTCGTGCGCCTGCACCAGCGGCGCTGCAGCAAACCAGCGCCGCGGCGCGCCCCGCCGCAGCACGTTGCACAGGGCGGCCAGCGACATGCCGTGGTGGTGCGCCATGAAGGTTTCCACCAGGCTGAAGGCCTGCTCCTGCGGCTGGCGCGAGGCGGTGAAATCCAGCGCTTCGTAAAAGCCCAGCTCGCCGCGCGCGCCCAGCGCCTCCAGCGCCTCCAGGTTGGCCACCGCGTCGCGCGGCGCGAACATGGTGGCCATCAGCGTGGCATAGGGCGCGACCACGTGGTCGGCGGGCGGCGTGCGGCGCAGCGCCAGCCGCGGCACCCCGAACGGGCCGTACTGGAAGGCCAGTGAATGGTCCTGCGCGAAATAGGCCGAC
This sequence comes from Burkholderiales bacterium, assembly GCA_016191525.1. Classification (GTDB taxonomy): domain Bacteria; phylum Pseudomonadota; class Gammaproteobacteria; order Burkholderiales; family Burkholderiaceae_C; genus Ramlibacter. The sequence goes on from JACPOK010000019.1 coordinate 687,678, forward strand.
TCGGACACGCCCCAGGGCAGACGCTGCGCGGCGCCGAAGGCCTGCTGCTCGGCCACCGCGGCTTCAGCGGAAACCTGCAGCAGGCCGCGGTCGGGCTCGGGCATCAGCAGCGAGGGCATCAGGTACTCGAACATCGAGCCGGACCACGACTTCAGCCCCGGCGTGGCGCCCACGCTCAGGAACGGGCGGCCCAGCGCCGCCCAGTGGCGGCGCGGCACGTCGCCCTTGGCGATGGCCAGGAAACTGGTGAGCCGCGACTCGGAAGCGAGCAGGTCGTAGTAGCTCGCGTCCAGCGCGTTTTCCTGCACCCGCAGGCCGATGTGGAACAGGTGGCGCCGCGCGTCGTACAGGGGGCGGAAATCCATCGCTTCGTACAGCCCGTGGCAGCGCGCGGCCACCTGCCGCAGCGAGGCCTGCGCCGCTTCGCCGTCGCGGCCGGCCCGGGCCAGCTCCAGGCAGGCCTGCTCCACCGCCAGCAGCAGCCCGGCGAAGTTGCCGCTGTCCACCGTGGAGAGGTAGGCCGGCTGCAGCACTTCCAGGCTGCGCGTGTCGTACCAGTTCAGCAGGTGGCCGTGGTGCCGCGGCAGCCGCTCCAGCGTGTCCAGCGTGGCCGCGAGGCGCGTGATCACCTCGCCCGTGCTGATCCAGCCGAATTCGCGCGCGCAGGTGACGGCCAGCAGGTACAGGCCGATGTTGGTGGGCGAGGTGCGGTGCGCCACCGTGACCTCGGGCACCATCTGCAGGTTGTCGGGGGGCAGGTGGTTGTCTTCAGGTCCCACGCAGCGCTCGAAGAAGCGCCAGGTGTCGCGCGCCAGCGCCTCCAGCCAGGCCTCGTCCCGCTTGCCGAGCGCCAGCCGGATGTCGGGCAGGCCGGGCCGCGCCGACCACCAGCTGCCCAAGGGCGCCAGCGCCCACAGCAGGAACAGCATCGGACCGGCCACAGGATGCGGCCCCCACAGCGCGGCCAGCGCCAGCAGCACGCAGGCGATCGAGACCGCCGCATCCTGCCGCAGGAATGAAGGCAGCTCCGCGCGCGCCGAGGCCTGCGCCTGCTCCGCGGTGGTCCATTCCAGCAGGCCGCGGCGGCTTGCGGCCATGCGCCACACCGAGCGCACGGCTGCATCAAGGTACAGGCGCCCCTGCACCGCGAGCTGGCTGAACTGCCAGACCGCGCCCGCGGCGGCGCGCCCCAGCTGGCGCATGCCGACGTCGAAGAAATGGCGCCAGGCGATGCCGCGCCGCGTGGGCACCAGGCCGGCCAGGGCACCGAGCAGCGGGCCGGCCAGCAGCGCCGCGAATGCCATCAGCAGGGCCGTGTCCAGCGGCACCGTGCCTGTGAACACGGCCAGCACCAGCAGCATGCAGCTGGCCGGCAGCACCAGCGAGCGGCGCAGGTTGTCGGCCATCTTCCACCGGCCGAGCCCGTCGATGCCGTAGTGCCGGGCGCGCAGCATCAGCGGAAGCAGCTGCCAGTCGCCGCGCGTCCAGCGGTGCAGGCGAGACGCGGCGACGCCTGGGTGGTGGGGATGGTCTTCCACCAGCACCACGTCGCTGACGTAGCCGCAGCGTGCCACGCTGCCTTCCAGCAGGTCGTGGCTGAGCACCGCGCCGCCTGGCAGGCGGTTGTTGAGCACGGCGTGCACCGCCTGTACGTGCAGCAGGCCCTTGCCGGTGAAGTTGCCGGTGCCGAACAGGTCCTGGTAGACGTCGGACACGCCGCTGCTGTAGGGGTCGACGCCGCACTGGCCGGCGAACAGCATGTGGTAAGCGGTGCGTTCGCTGCGCGTGGGCAGCGGCGTCACCACGCGCGGCTGCAGGATGGCGTAGCCGCCGGTCACGCGGCGCGTGCCGGCATCCACGCTGGGCGTGTTCAGCGGGTGCGCTGCGATGGACACCAGGTCGCGCAGCGTGCCCGGCGGCATGCCGGTGTCGCTGTCCAGCGTCACCACGTAGCGGATGCCGCGTGCCAGTGCCATGCCCGGCGCCAGCGGCGTGAAGCCCTGCATGTCGCCGGTGGCCAGCCAGCGCACCAGCATCTCCAGCTTGCCGCGCTTGCGCTCCCAGCCCAGCCAGGCCTGCTGCGTCTCGCACCAGGTGCGCGGGCGGTGGATCACCAGGAAGCGCGGCGCCTCGTCGGCCGCGGCGGGATAACGCGCGTTCAGCGCCTGCACCTGCTCGATGGCTTCGCGCAGCAGAGGCGCATCGGTGGGCCGGGTGGCGGCCGGCGCATCGGCCCAGTCGGTCAGCAGCGCGTACTGGGCATGGGGCTCGCGGTTGGCCAGCCAGTGCAGGTGCAGGCGGTGCACCAGCGCGGCCACGGATGCGGAGGAGGCCAGCATCGCGGGCATCACCACCAGCACGCGGTGCTCAGGCGGGATGCCGGTTGCGAACTCCAGCCGCGGAAGGAAATGGATCTTCAGCGATTCGGCCAGCAGCCGGTGCACGAAGGAAGCCGCCGCTTCGGAGGCGGGCCAGGCCAGCAGGAACAGGCCCAGCGCGCCGGCCCAGCCCGTGGGGTCCATCCGGTGGGCGGCGGCAAGTAGCAGCGCCAGCGTGCCGGCAGCGATGGTGCCCAGGTAGGCCGGCAGCCGCCAGCTGCGGCGCACGCCGCCATGGTGCGGCGGCAACCCCAGCGCTTCTTCCAGCGCCGGGCGGCCCGGGCCGAACAGGTGGTAGCCCGCGGTCTGCAGCGCCTCGGATTCCACCGGCGCCGCCAGCGCGGCACGCACCACCGCCTGCGCCACGTCGCGCTCGGTCTTGCGGCTGCGGCGCGACAGGCGCTCCATCGCATGGGTGATCTGCTTGCGCGTGAGTTCGCTCTCGCGCCAGAAGCTGGGCAGCTGGCGCAGGGCGCGCAGCGAGCGGCTGAGCGGCTCGATCACTTCCAGCCACTCGACCTGCCCGATCAGGCGCAGCGTGGTGATGATGTTGCTGACGGTGAGGTTGGTGGCCACCTGCGCGTTCTGGCTTTCCACCATCAGGCCGGGGCCGTCGGGGCAATGCTGCTCCATCCAGCGCACCAGGGCCGGCGAGCTGTCCAGCGGCTGCGTGGGCATGCGCTGCCACAGCTGGGTGAGGTAGGAGCGCTGCAGCCCATGCCGGGTCATGAGCCCGATCAGTTCGTCCAGCTCCTCGTTCGCCAGCTCATCGACCTGGTCCCACACCGCGTGGGCGAGCTCGCGCGCGACCTTGCCGTAGGCAATGCTGTCGGCCGCGCGGCGCAGGTTCTCCAGCAGCACCACGCGCAGCGTGGTCGGCAGGGCCCACAGTTCGGACAGCCGCAGCTCGCTCACGTCCTGGTAGGCGTTGAGGAAGGCCGAGAACATGCCGGTGTTGAGCACGCTGTCGGTGTGGGCGACGTACGCCCAGGCGATGCCGTACACGCGCGGCAGCCCCTGCAGCGGCTGCACGGTGAGCTTGGGCAGGTCGGCGTAGTAGCGGCGCGGCACACCCTCGCGGATCTGCTGCAGCTGCGCTTCGACCAGGTGAAAGTTGTCCAGCAGCCAGTCGGCCGCCGGGGTTACATAGTGGCCGCTGTGCGAAGTGGCGGCGGTGTAGTCAAACGCCTGCCGGAGCGCGGCGATGTTGCCGTCCAGCCGCGGAAAAAAGGAAGGGCCGCCGTGCCGGCCGTCATCGTCACCGGCAACGGCCTGGGCGCGCGCCAGGCTGCGGCCATGCTCCTCGAAGCGCTGCTGGCCGAACAGCTCGGCGCGGATCGGCGGCTCGTGCTCCGAGGGCTGCGAGCGCAGCAACTTGCGGGCGTAGGGTGTGAGGGCCTCCAGCCGGTCTATGACGGCTGAGTTCAACTTTTATGCAAGAGCCAGCAGGCCCAGCCCGCAGGCCGCGAACAGCGCGGCCGTGGTCACGATGCGCGGCGACGCGTAGCCGTGCACGAACTCGAGCGTGGAGCGCAGCCGGAAAAAGCGGCCGCGCGATCGCTGGCAGGCGTGCATGTGCGAAGCCAGCGCGGAAAAGTCACTGGAGACAAACTCATTGATGCCGGAAAAGGGGCTGCCCGCCTGGGTGTGCGCTGTGCTCATGGCCGTGTCTGCTCCGAAGATGGAGGCAATGAAAAGTCATTGCCGCAATGGGATGACCCATCCTAGGTAAAACCATGCCGTGGCGGTATCGGACAGCGCCGTGAGCCGCGTAGGACCGTTCCCACACGGCCCGATTCCTGACGCAGCTCAGCCGGTGTTTCGCAGCCCGGCCGCAATGCCGTTGATGGAGATGTGGATGCCGCGCTGCGCGCGCTCATCCACCTGGCCCGCACGGTAGCGCCGCACCAGCTCGACCTGCAGGTGGTGCAGCGGGTCGATGTAGGGAAAGCGGTGGCGGATCGACCGCTGCAGTGACGCATTGCCGGCCAGCCGCTGCTTTTCGCCGGTGACCAGCTGCAGCGCTTCCACCGTCAAATGCCACTCGGCCTCGACGGCGGTGAAGATGCGCTTGCGAAGCCGCGCATCGGTCACCAGCTCGGCATAGCGCGAGGCCAGCGCCAGATCGCTCTTGGCCAGAACCATGTCCATGTTGGACAGCAGCGTACGCAGGAACGGCCACTGCCGGTACATCTTCTGCAGCAGCGCCAGCGCATCCTTGCGCGACTGGCCGCTGCTGCCGTCCAGGAACTGCCGCACGGCCGAGCCGAAGCCATACCAGCCCGGCAGCGTCAGCCGGCACTGGCCCCAGCTGAAGCCCCAGGGGATGGCGCGCAGGTCTTCGATGCGCTGGCTGGCTTTGCGCGATGCGGGGCGCGAGCCGATGTTGAGCTCGGCGATCTCGCGGATCGGCGTGGAGCTGAAGAAGTATTCGTCGAAGCCCGGGGTCTCGTACACCAGGGCGCGGTAAGAGGCCATGCTCGCCTGCGACAGAACTTCGGCCGCCGCGAGAAACGATTTAGGCGCGGTCTTGGTGGGCTGCAGCAGCGTGGCTTCCAGCGTGGCGGCCACCAGCGTTTCCAGGTTGCGCCGGCCGATTTCGGGGTTGGCGTACTTGGAGCCAATCACCTCGCCCTGCTCGGTCAGGCGGATCTGGCCGCGCACCGTGCCCGGCGGCTGCGCCAGGATGGCCTGGTAGCTGGGGCCGCCGCCCCGGCCCACCGTGCCGCCGCGGCCGTGGAACATGCGCAGCTGGATGTTGTGGCTGTTGGCGAGTTCGTCGAACAGATCGACCAGCGCGATCTCGGCGCGGTACAGCTCCCAGTTGCTGGTGAAGATGCCGCCATCCTTGTTGCTGTCGCTGTAGCCCAGCATGATGTCCTGCTCGCCGCCTGAGCGCTGCACCAGCCGCGCCACGCCCGGCAGCGCGTAGTAGGCACGCATGATGGGCGCGGCGTTGCGCAGGTCCTCGATGGTCTCGAACAGCGGCACCACGATCAGGTCGGCCATCGCGCCGTCGTCGATGGTGCCGCGCATGAGGCCCACCTCTTTTTGCAGCAGCAGCACCTCCAGCAGGTCGCTCACCGTTTCGGTGTGGCTGATGATGTAGTGGCGGATGGCCTGCGCGCCGTACAGGCCGCGCATCTGCCGCGCCGCCTCGAAGATGGCCAGCTCGCCGCGCGTGTGCTCGGAATAGGTGGCGTCCACCACCCGCAGCGGCCGCGAATCTTCCAGCAGCTTGAGCAGCAGCGCGCGCTTGGCCTCTTCATCCAGGCTGGCGTAGCGCGGCTGGATGCGGGCCGTGGCCAGCAGCTCGGCCACCACCAGCTCGTGCTTGTCTGAGCTTTGCCGCAGGTCCACCGTGGCCAGGTGGAAGCCGAACACTTCGACGGCGCGGATCAGCGGGTGCAGGCGCTGCGCCACCAGCGCCTTGCCGTGGTGGGCCAGCAGCGAGTCGCGGATGGTCTTCAGGTCCGTGAGGAAGTCATTAGCGTTGAGGTAGGGGTTCTGCGGCGCGACGGCGTGGCGCTCCGCGTCGCCACCGGTCAGCTTCTTCAGCGTGGCGGCCAGCCGCGAGTAGATGCCGGTGAGCGCGCGGCGGTAGGGCTCGTCCTGGCGGTGCTCGCTGGTGTCGGGCGAGCTTTCCGACAGCGCCCGCATGCCCGGCGTCACCGTGACCAGCAGGCCCGAGAGCGACAGCTCGGCGCCCAGGTAATGCACCTCGGTGAGGAAGTGGCGCAGCGCCACTTCCGACTGCCGGCGCAGCGCGTATTCCAGCGTCTGCGCGCTCACGTTGGGGTTGCCGTCGCGGTCGCCGCCTATCCACTGGCCCATGCGCAGGAAACTGGCCACCGGCTGGTTGCCCAGCTCGTTTTCCAGCTCGGCATACAGCTTGGGGATCTCGCGCAGGAAAGTGGCCTCGTAATAGCTGAGGGCGTTCTCGATCTCGTCGGCCACCGTGAGCTTGCTGGCGCGCAACAGGCGCGTCTGCCACAGCTGCATCACGCGGGCACGCAGCTGCTGCTCGTTGGCCGCCAGTTCGCGCGGCGCCAGCGCGTCCTTGGGCAGGGCGCGTGACTTGATTTCGTCGCGCGCGGTGAGCAGCTGCGCGATCTCGCGCTCGGCGTCCAGGATGCTCTTGCGCTGCACTTCGGTGGGGTGGGCCGTGAGCACCGGCGAAACATGGGCCTGCGCCAGCGTCTGTGAAATGGTGCGCGGCGAGATGCCGGCCCAGCGCAGCCGCGCCAGCGCCACCTCGATGCTGCCTTCCTGCGTGTCGCCGGCGCGTTCATGCACCGCGCGGCGGCGGATGTGGTGCCGGTCCTCGGCCAGGTTGGCCAGGTGGCTGAAATAGGTGAAGGCGCGGATCACGCTCACGGTCTGCTCGCCGGACAGCGACTTCAGCAGGCTTTTCAGCGCCTTGTCGGCGTCATGGTCGGCGTCGCGGCGGAACGCCACCGACAGCTTGCGCACCCGCTCGACCAGCTCGAAGGCTTCCACGCCTTCCTGTTCGCGGATCACGTCGCCCAGGATGCGGCCCAGCAGGCGGATGTCCTCCACCAGCGGGCGCTCGTTGTCCTTCGCGCGGCGGGAAGGCGAATCGGGGCTGGGCGGCGGCATGTAGGGACTCCTCGTGCGTGCTTATTTTTTCGGCAACGCCCATGCTAGCATCGGCTCCCCCTAAAGGATTACAACGGGGTTACGACTTTGAGCAAGCTTGTCATCGCAACACGCGAAAGCCGCCTGGCCCTGTGGCAGGCCAACCATGTGAAGTCGCTGCTGGAGCAGCGCGGACACGAGGTCGCCCTGCTGGGCATGACCACCCGGGGCGACCAGATCCTGGACCGCTCCCTGTCCAAGGTGGGCGGCAAGGGCCTGTTCGTCAAGGAGCTGGAGACGGCACTGGAAGAAGGCCGGGCCGACATCGCAGTGCATTCGCTCAAGGATGTGCCGATGGACCTGCCCGAAGGCTTCGCGCTGGCCTGCGTGATGGAGCGCGAGGACCCGCGCGATGCGCTGGTCTCGCCAAAATACGCCTCGCTGGCCGCGCTGCCGCAGGGCGCGGTGGTCGGCACCTCCAGCCTGCGCCGCGTGGTGCTGCTGCGCGCGCTGCGCCCCGACCTGAAGATAGAGCCGCTGCGCGGCAACCTGGACACGCGGCTGCGCAAGCTCGACGAAGGCCAGTACGACGCCATCGTGCTGGCGGCTGCGGGCCTGATGCGGCTGGGCCTGGCCGCGCGCATCCGCGAGGTGTTCGAGCCCGCGCAGATGCTGCCCGCAGCGGGGCAGGGCGCGCTGGGCATCGAAACCCGCGCCGGCCGGCTGGACCTGATCGAGCTGCTGGCGCCGCTGGCCCACCAGGCCACCTGGCTGGCGGTCTCGGCCGAGCGCGCTGTGAGCCGCGCCATGGGTGGCAGTTGCTCCATGCCGCTGGCCGCGCACGCACGCTTCTCCGGCGAATACCTGCAGATCAGCGCGGCCTGGGGCGACCCGCAGGGGCCGGCCGACCTGGTGCGTGCCAGCGATGCCAGCGCGGTGGGCAACCTGGCGCAGGCCGCCACCCTGGGCGCCGACGTCGCCGCGCGGCTTCGCGCCGGCGGCGCGCACTGAAGCGGGCGCGCCGTGCGCGTCGTCGTCACCCGGCCGCAGCGCGAAGCGGCGCCATGGCTCGAAGCGCTGCGGGCGCGCGGGCTTGAAACGCTGGCGCTGCCGCTGATTGAAATCCGGCCAGCCGCCGATGCGGCCGCGCTGCAAAAAGCCCGTGAAGCGCTGCCAGGCTACGCCGCCGCCATGTTCGTCAGCGCCAATGCCGTGAATCATTTTTCAGAGGCAAATCGGCCTGCAGAGCGCACCAATAGTGCGTGGGCAGCTATCAAAACGAGAGCATGGGCCACCGGCCCAGGCACCCGCCAGGCCCTGTTGGACTGCGGCTGGCCGGCCGCACAAGTGGATGCGCCGCCCGACGACGCGCCACGTTTCGACTCGGAAGCACTGTGGCAGGGCGTGGCCTCGCAGGTGACGGCGGGCGACCGGGTGCTGGTCGTGCGCGGCGGTGATGCGGCCGGGAACAGCAGCGGCCGCGACTGGCTGGCCGACCAATTGCTGGCCGCGGGCGCTGTGGTGGACCGGGTGGTGGCGTACACGCGCCATGCACCGCGGTTTGGTGCGCAGGAGGCCGATGCCGCGCGGCAGGCGGCCGCTGATGGCTCGGCCTGGCTGTTCAGCAGCTCGGAGGCGATCGCCAACCTGCTGGCCTGGCTGCCGCGGCAGCAGTGGGCCGCGGCCCGCGCCGTCGCCACCCACCCGCGCATCGCGCAGGCCGCGCGCGACGCGGGTTTCGGTGTTGTTTGCGAGTCACGGCCTGCCCTGGCCGATGTAGTGGCGTCGATAGAATCGTTGCGATGAACCCGCAGCCCTCCCCGGAGACGACCCCCGCCACGGTGCCCGTGGTGGAAAGCGGCGGCTGGAGGCCACCCGCAGCGGCTGTGACGCGCACCCAGTTTTTCGCGGTGGTTCTGCTGGCCGGCGTTTCGCTGGTGGCCAGCTTCATGCTGTGGCAAAAGCTCAGCACCATCCAGGAGCAGCTGGCGCGGCAAAGCGCCGACTCGGGCGCGCAGGCCATCGAGGCGCGCACGCTGGCGCGGCAGGCGCAGGAGCAGGCCCGCGACACGGCGGCGCGCCAGGCAATTGCCGAGACGCGCCTGTCCGAAGTGGCGCTGCAGCGCAGCCAGCTCGAGGAGCTGATGCAGAGCCTGTCACGCTCGCGCGATGAGAATCTGGTGGTGGACATCGAATCGGCGCTGCGGCTGGCCCAGCAGCAGGCCCAGATCGCGGGCAGCGTGGAGCCGCTGCTGGCGGCCTTGCGCACCGCCGACCAGCGGCTGGCGCGCGCCGCGCAGCCCCGGCTGGCACGCCTGCGCGCCGCCATCGTGCGCGACATCGACCGCATCCGCGCCGCCAGCGTCACCGACGTGCCGGGCCTGATGGGCAAGCTGGATGAACTGACGCGGCAGATCGACGAGCTGCCGCTGGCCAATGCGGTGGCCGCGAGCAACGCCGCGGCTTCGCTGCAGAAGCTGCCGCCCGCGCCCGAGCCCACCTGGTGGCGGCGCAGCCTGGGCCTGCTGCGCGAAGAAGCGCGCGGCCTGGTGCGCGTGAGCCGCATCGACCAGCCGGAAGCCGTGCTGCTGGCGCCGGAGCAGGCTTTTTTCCTGCGTGAAAACCTGAAGCTCAAGCTGCTGAACGCGCGGCTGGGCCTGCTCGCGCGGCAGAACGAGTCGGCCCGCGCCGATGCGGCGGCGGCGGCAGCGGCGCTGAACAAGTATTTCGACCCCACCGCTCGCAAGACGCAGGTGGCGGCGGGGCTGCTGCAGCAGGTGCAGGCCCAGATGAAGGCCGTGGAACTGCCCCGCGTGGACGAGACGCTGGCGGCACTCGCAACTTCGGCTGCAGGCCGCTAGAGGCGTCAGCGATGCGCGCGGCACTCTGGCTCCTGGCCCTGTTCGGCGTGGCGGTGGCCATCGCGCTGTTCGCCGGCAACAACCAGGGCACGGTTACCCTGTTCTGGCCGCCCTACCGGCTGGACCTGTCGCTCAACCTGGTGCTGCTGCTGCTGTTCGCGGCCTTTGTTTTCCTGTACGCCGCGCTGGGCGCGATGGCCGCGCTGTTCGACCTGCCGCGCCAGGCGCTGCGCTGGCGCGCGCAGCAGAAGGAGCGCGCGATGCATGGCTCGCTGCTGGATGCGATGTCGCACCTGCTGGCGGGGCGCTTCATCCGCGCGCGCAAGTCGGCCGATGCGGCGCTGGTGCAGGAGAAGTCGCTGGCTTCGGGCGGCGGGCACCCGGCCAATGGCGCGCAGCTGCGGACCCTGGCGCACCTGCTGGCCGCCGAGAGCGCGCAGGCGCTGCAGGACCGCAGCGCGCGCGAGGAACACCTCAAGCTCGCGCTGGACGAGGCTTCCTCGCGCGATGCGCAGGAGACCCGCGAAGGCGCGCTGATGCGCGCCGCGCGCTGGTCGCTGGACGACCGCGACCCCGCCGCCGCGATGGCCTGGCTGAAAGAGCTGCCGCAGGGCGCGGCGCGCCGCACGGTGGCGCTGCGCATGAAGCTCAAGGCGACGCGGCTGGCGCGCCAGACGGGCGAGGCGCTGGAGACCGCGCGCCTGCTGGCCAAGCACCGCGCGTTCTCCGCCGGCGCCGCGCAGAGCATCGTGCGCGGCCTGGCGATCGACCTGCTGAACGGTGCGCACGACACCGCGCAGCTGCAGCGGGCCTGGGCTTCACTGGAGCCGGCCGAGCGGCTGATGCCGGAGCTGGGCATCCACGCCGCGCAGCGGCTGGCCAACCTGGGCGGCGATGCGCATCTGGCGCGCGACTGGCTGGTGCCGGTGTGGGAGCGCCAGGCCGAACTGGGCGACAGCCTGAAGGTGAAGCTGGTGCGCGCGCTGGAAGACGGGCTGGATTCCCTGGACGGGGCCTGGCTGGCGCGCATCGAGGCGGCGCAGCGCGCCAATCCGCGCGACGACACCTTACAGTACCTGGCCGGCATGGCCTGCATGAAGCGGCAGCTGTGGGGCAAGGCCCAGCAGTTGCTCACCCAGGCTGCCCTGGGCCTGCAGGACGCGCGATTGCACCGCAATGCGTGGCGGGCACTGGCGCGCCTGGCCGAAGAACGCGGCGATGCCGAAGCGGCGCAGCTCGCATACAAACAAGCAGCCACCGAATGACCTCACGTTTGACCGCGGCCCTGTCGGCCGTGCCCCTGGCGCTGGCGGCAATGGGCGCGCAAGCGCACGACAGCTGGCTGAGCCCTTCGCGCAACGCGGCGCCGCCCGGCGTGGCGGCGGTGGAAGCCACCACCGGCACGCGCTACCCCGTGCCCGACGTGAACCCCACGTTCGGCGCGCTGATCCGCCCGAACTGCAATGACGGGCGCGGCCGGGTGCTGGCGCTCAAGCCTTTCAACGACCAGCCGCGCTGGCTGGAACTGCGCGCCACGGCGCTCAGCCGCACCGAGCCCGCGCTCTCGTGCTGGTCGGAGATCAAGGCGTTTGACATCGAGCTGCAGCCGGCCATCGTGCAGATCTACCTGGACGAGATCCGGGCCTCGGCCGCCCAGCGCGCCGCCTGGGCCGACCTTCAGGCGCGCGGCAAGCCATGGCTGGAGAGCTACCGCAAGCTGATGCGCATCGAGCTGGCCGCCGCGGCCTCGGCCACGCCGGCGCAGCGCGCGGCCACGCGCAAACCGGTCGGGATGGACCTGGAACTGGTGGTGCTGGGCGATGCGGCCGTGGCCGTGGGCCAGCCGCTGGAATTCCAGCTGTTGCGCGATGGCAAGCCGCTGCCGAACTTTCCGCTGGAGCTGATCAGCGAGCGCAGCAAGATCGGCATCTGGCGCGACACCGACAGCGAAGGCAAGGTGCGCCACACGCTGCCCTTCCCGGGCAACTGGCTGCTGCGCGGCACGGACCTGCGCCTTTCGGCGCAGAAGCCCGACTTCTGGGAAAGCCGCTTCGTGACGCTGGCGGTCGAGGTCGTCCCCGCCCGCCAGCCCTGACGATCAGGCCTTGTCCTGCTGCTCGAAGGGCAGCGTCATCTCGCGCAGGTCGCGCTTGGTTTCCACCAGCACCAGCGGGCCTTCATCGGCCACGATGGTGGCGGGGCGCTCACGCGGCAGGTGGGCGGCCTTGGGCTCGGCAGCAATCGCAGCCTGCACGGCGGCGATCTTTGCCGCATCGGAGTTGACCCACTGCAGGCCTGAACCTTCAGCCACCTGGGCCAGCTCGGCGACAGGCAGGGCGAAGGCGCTGACCTTGGGCAGGCCGGCAGCTTGCGGCTGCTGGGCGGGCGCTGCGGGGGCGGCAACGGGAGCCTGCATCACGGGTGCCGGCGCGGGCGCGGCAACCGGCGGACGCTGCTCGCGGACCGGTTCCGCGCGGGCTGCCGATTCGGCGGCGATCGACTCTTCGGTGGCGAAGCCCGTGGCGTAGCGCGGGCGCTCGGCCGGCTGCTGCTCCATCGCGGGCTGCTGCGTCATCGGCTGGGCGGCGGCTGCGGCGGCTTGCGGCGCGCCGTCTTCCTCGTGCGGGCGTTGCTCGCCGCGCTCGCGGCGGTCGCGGCCATAACGATCGCGTGGGCGGCGGTCGCGGCGCTGCTCGTCACCGTCGGCAGCGGGACGCTGGCCTTCGGGATGGGCGTGCGATTCCAGCACCGCATCGGTTGCGGGCATCTGGTGGTCGCCCGACTCGGCCACGGCCGACACGGAACCGGCCGCTGCGGCCAGGTTCTGCGCCTGCAGCGCTTCGTCAACCGGCTGGCCCTGCTCGGGGCGCGGGCCGCGGCCATTGCGGCCGTCACCACGCTCACCGCGCTCACCGCCACGGTCGCCACCGCGTTCACGGCGGCCTTCGCCGCGCTCACCGCCGCGCTCACCGCCGCGCTCACGCCGGCCCTCGCCGCGGGGACCGCGGTCCTGGCGCGGCTGCTCGCCGGCATTCACGTTTTCAGCACCCGGCTGCTGGCCTGCTGCCGCTGCATCGGCCGGCATGCGGGCTTCGCCGTCGCGGCGCTCACCGCGTTCGCGGTTGCCACGCCCGTCACCGCGGCCTTCACCGCGGTCCTGGCGTTCGCGGCGCGGCTGCTCACCGTCGCGGCCACGGCCTTCGTTGTTGCGCGGCTGGCCTTCGGCGCCTTCGGCGCGGGCCGGCTCGCGGCCTTCGCGGTTCTCGCGGCCTTCACGGTCGCCGCCGCGGCCGCCACGGCCGCCCCTTCCACGTCCTTCGCGGCCTTCGCCACCCCGGCCTTCACCGCGGCGTCCATCACGGCGCTCGCCATCACGGCCGCCGCGGCCGCCCTGGCCCGGCTGGCCATCACGGCGTTCTTCCTTCTTCGGTTCCGCCACAGGAGCGGCTTTCGGGGCCGGCGCACTGGAGGCGCCGAACAGGCCCTTGATCCAGCCCATGAAGCCGGTCTCAGCGGGTGCCGGTGCGGGTGCGGCCGCCACGGCCGGCGCGCGGGCCACTGGTTCGGCTGCCTTCACCGGTTCGGGCCTGGGCACGACGATAGGTGCGGGTGCATCCGGCAGCACGCCCTTGATCACCGGCTCCTGCTTGTTGGCGCGCTCGTGCGAGCGGCGCGTCACGGTGGTCGGGTCTTCGATTTCCTCGGCCATGTGGTAGCTGGCCTGCAGGTTGTCCAGGCGCGGGTCGTCGTGCTTCAGGCGCTCCAGCCGGTAGTTGGGCGTTTCCAGCGTCTTGTTGGGGACCATGATCACCGACAGGCGCTGCTTCAGTTCGATCTTGGCGATCTCGGTGCGCTTTTCGTTCAGCAGGAACGAGGCGACTTCCACCGGCACCTGGACGTGCACGGCGGCCGTGCCGTCCTTCATCGACTCTTCCTGGATGATCCGCAGGATCTGCAGGGCCGAGCTTTCCGTGTCGCGGATGTGGCCGTGGCCGCCGCAGCGCGGGCAGGGGATGGAGGCGCCTTCGGACAGGGCCGGGCGCAGGCGCTGGCGGCTCATTTCCATCAGGCCGAACTTGCTGATGGTGCCGAACTGCACGCGGGCGCGGTCCTGCCGCAGCGCGTCGCGCAGGCGGTTTTCCACTTCGCGGCGGTTCTTCGACTCTTCCATGTCGATGAAGTCGATGACGATCAGGCCGCCCAGGTCGCGCAGGCGCATCTGGCGCGCCACTTCGTCGGCGGCTTCCAGGTTGGTGCGGGTGGCCGTCTCCTCGATGTCGCCGCCCTTGATGGCGCGGGCCGAGTTGACGTCGATGGAGACCAGCGCTTCGGTGTGGTCGATCACCACCACTCCGCCGGAGGGCAGCTTCACCTCACGCGCGTAGGCCGATTCGATCTGGTGCTCGATCTGGAAGCGGGAAAACAGCGGCGCGTCGTCGCGGTAGCGCTTCACGCGGGCGGCATGCTCGGGCATCACGTGGGCCATGAACTGCTGGGCCTGCTCGTAGATGTCGTCGGTGTCGATCAGCACGTCGCCGATGTCGTGGTTGAAGTAGTCGCGGATCGCGCGGATCACCAGCGACGATTCCTGGTAGATCAGGAAGGCGCCTTTGGCGCCCTTGGAGGCGCCTTCGATCGCGCCCCACAGCTTGAGCAGGTAGTTCAGGTCCCACTGCAGTTCGGGCGCGCTGCGGCCGATGCCGGCGGTGCGCGCGATGATGGACATGCCGTTGGGGTACTCCAGCTGGTCCATGTTCTCCTTGAGCTCGGCCCGGTCCTCGCCCTCGATGCGGCGGCTGACGCCACCGCCGCGCGGGTTGTTGGGCATGAGCACCACATAGCGGCCGGCCAGCGAGATGAAGGTGGTCAGGGCCGCGCCCTTGTTGCCGCGCTCTTCCTTCTCGACCTGGACCAGCAGTTCCTGGCCTTCCTTGATCGCATCGCTGATGCGGGCCTGGGAGACGGAGACGCCTTGCTGGAAGTACTGCTTGGAGATTTCCTTGAACGGCAGGAAGCCGTGGCGGTCTTCGCCGTAGTCGACGAAGCAGGCTTCGAGCGAAGGCTCGACCCGCGTCACGACGGCCTTGTAGATATTGCCCTTGCGCTGTTCGCGCCCTTCGATCTCGATTTCGTAGTCGAGGAGCTTTTGCCCGTCGACGATGGCCAGCCGGCGTTCTTCCGGCTGCGTGGCATTGATCAGCATGCGCTTCATTGCGTCACCTATTTCTTCTGAAAACATCAAACCGACCCGTGATGGGTCAACGATGCCGAAACAGACGCTCTGAAACGAAGGAAGTGCCGTATCAGCCTTCACCCGTGAGCCATGGCTCACTGGGCGGGGCAAGGGGCGCGCGGATGGGGGCGAGGGGGGAGGCGTGCTGGAGTGCTACAAGTTTCGTAGCAGGAGGCGCCCGCAGGATGCGGGCTGGCGGCGAATCCATACCCGAAGCGGGGGCCGTAAGCCACCGCCAGCAGGTCAGAAGGAGCGCCATCAACACAGGGTTTCTCGCTTTGATCCGTCCGCAAGCTTTGCGCTGGCGGACTGGTATTCCATATCGTGTTTCAAAGTGTCGGCTGTACCGGCTGCCTGGCGGGCCATCGCAAGCATCTGGCTTGCAATCTGCGCGCGAAACAGACGGCGGCATCGACCGTCCAGCGAGGCTGGTGGGGGGCCTGGACTAAACTCCAGACGAATCAACCACTTACAGCGTTACGCTAGTGAAACACATTATAGGGGGCGAACCGCCCCCTGCAAGCGCCCAGGTCAAAACAGTGACGGTGGATGAAGAATCCGCCGGCCAGCGCCTCGACAATTTCCTGATCCGCCAGTTGAAGGGCGTGCCCAAGACGCACGTCTACCGAATCATCCGCTCGGGCGAAGTGCGGGTGAACAAGGGCCGGGCCGCGGCCGACACGCGGGTGGCCACGGGTGACCTGATCCGCCTGCCGCCGGTGCGGATTTCCGAAAAAGTGGCCGAAAAGGCGGAAAAACCGGCGCCGGCACGCGAATTCCCGGTTCTCATGGAAGACGAGCACCTGGTGGCGATTGACAAGCCCGCCGGCGTTGCAGTGCACGGCGGCAGCGGCGTGAGTTTCGGCGTGATCGAGCAGATGCGGCGCGCCCGCCCGGGCGCGAAGTTCTTGGAACTGGTGCACCGGCTGGACCGCGAAACCTCGGGCATCCTGCTGCTGGCCAGGAAGCGCTCGGCCCTCACCAACCTGCAGGACCAGTTCCGGGAGCGCGAAACCGGCAAGACCTACCTGGCCCTGGTGCAGGGCACCTGGCCGGCGAACAAAAAAGTGATCGACACGCCGCTGCACAAGTACGTGCAGGCGGGGCCGGAAGGCACGCCCGGTGCCGGCGAGCGGCGGGTGAAAGTGGTGGCCAGGGACGACCCGGACGGGATGCGCGCCATCACGCTCGTGAAGGTGGCGGCCGTCATTCCCGCGCAGGCGGGAATCCAGGGCGTTTTCTCCCTGCTGGAAGTCACGATCAAGACCGGCCGCACCCACCAGATCCGCGTTCACCTGGCCTCGCAGGGCCACCCGATCGCGGGCGACGACAAGTACGGCGATTTCGAGCTGAACAAGGCCTTGCAAAAGCAGGGGCTCAAGCGCATGTACCTGCATGCGTGGCGGCTACAGTTCGACCACCCCGCTACCGGCGAGCGCATTGAGTTGCTGGCCGCACTGCCCCCCGAATTAAAGAAGTTTGCCGACCATGCCCCCCTCGCACCCACGCCAGTTTGACCTGATCGCCTTCGACTGGGACGGCACGCTGTTCGATTCCACGAAGATCATCGTGCGCTGCATCCAGCGCGCGGTGGCGGATGTGGGCGGCACCGTGCCCAGCGACAGGGCCGCGGCGTACGTGATCGGCATGGGCCTGATGGAGGCGCTGGCCCACGCGGCGCCGGACGTGCCGCAGGCCAGGTACCCCGAGCTCGGCGCGCGCTATCGCCACCACTATGTGTCGCACCAGAACGACTTGAGCCTGTTCGAAGGCGTTCTCGGGCTGCTGCAGGAACTGAAGTCGCGCCACCATCACCTGGCGGTGGCCACCGGCAAGTCGAGGCGCGGGCTGGATGAGTCGCTGCACTCGGTCCAGCTGCGCGGCGTGTTCGACGGTTCGCGCACGGCCGACGAAACCGCGGGCAAGCCCGATCCGCTGATGCTGCATGAGCTGATGGCGGAATTCGACGTCGCGCCCGAGCGCACGCTGATGATCGGCGACACCACGCACGACCTGCAGATGGCGGTGAATGCCCGCTGCCCCAGCGTGGCGGTGAGCTATGGCGCGCACGAGCCGGAAGTGTTCGGCCCGCTGAACCCGCGCTTTGTCGCGCACTCGGTACGCGAATTGCATGACTGGCTGGCCGAAAACGCCTGAAACCCATGGCCGACGAAATCCCCCTGTGCAATTCCGCCGAGCTGGCCGACGGCGGCGATGCCGTGCCGTTTGACGTGGCCTATGGCGGGCAGACCTGCCGCGCCTTCGCCATCCGCTATGAGGGCGCAGTGCATGCCTACCTGAACCGGTGCGCCCATGTGGCGATGGAGATGGACTGGCAGCCCAACCGCTTCTTCGACGACACCGGGCGCTGGCTGCTGTGCTCCACCCACGGCGCGGCCTACCAGCCCGACACGGGCGAGTGCGCCGGCGGCCCCTGCCGCGGCGGGCTGGTGAAGATTGCCCTCACGGAGCGCGGCGGCGTGGTGCACTGGCATACTGACCACAACCTAAAACCTGTTGAGTTCTGACATGACCGAATTGCCGCCTGGAAGCCCTCCAGAAGAAGAGAACCAAGCTGCAGCCCGCATGGAGCGTGCACAGGGCGCTATCAAAAGTGAAGCAATCCTGGAGAAGCTGGTGTTCGCCACGCTGGAAGAGCAGCGCACCGCCCGCCGCTGGCGCACCTTTGTGCGGCTGTCCTGGCTGGTGCTCATCGTGTTTGTGCTGTGGGCGCTGATGCACCGCGGCTCGGCGAGTGCCGACAAGGCCTCCGCGCACACGGCGGTGATCGAGATCAAGGGAGAAATCGCTTCGGGTGCCGACGCCAGTGCCGAGTTCGTGGTGGCCGCGATGCAGGCGGCCTTCCAGGACGAGGGCGCCAAGGCCATCGTGCTGCTGATCAATTCGCCCGGCGGCAGCCCGGTGCAGGCCGGCATCATCAACGACGAGATCAAGCGCCTGAAGGACAAGTACAAGAAGCCGGTCTACGCCGTGGTGGAAGAGTCCTGTGCGTCGGCGGCCTATTACATCGCCGCTGCGGCGGACAAGATCTTCGTGGACAAAGCCAGCATCGTGGGCAGCATCGGCGTGCTGATGGACGGCTTTGGCTTCACCGGCCTGATGGACAAGCTGGGCGTGGAGCGCAGGCTGATGACCGCCGGCGAGAACAAGGGCTTCCTGGACCCGTTCAGCCCGCAGACCGACAAGCAGCGCGCTTATGCGCAAGCCATGCTGGACCAGATCCACAAGCAGTTCATCGACGCCGTGAAGGCCGGGCGCGGCAAGCGGCTGAAGGAAACGCCTGAGCTCTTCAGCGGCCTGTTCTGGAGCGGCCAGCAGGCGGTGGAACTGGGGCTGGCTGACCAGCTGGGCAATCTCGCCTTCGTGGCCCGCGAAGTGGTGCACGCAGAGGAACTGGTGGACTACACCCGGCGCGATAACGTGGCCGAGCGGCTGGCCAAGAAGTTCGGCGCGGCCCTGGGCGAGGGGGCAGTGCGCGCCATGAAGGCCATCCCCGCCATCCGCTGAAACAGCGAGTCCTCAGCGGCCGATCAGGAATACCGCCGGCGTGTCATTCGCCAGCGGGTTCGGTTTCTGCTTCCAGTTTTTTGCCGTGTCGCTGCGGCTCGCGGCCTGCGGCAGCGTCAGCCCGCTGCTGACCGACAGGCGCGTGTTGTGCTGCAGCACCTGCAGCAGGGCCTGCCACAGCGCGGCGTTGCGGTAAGGCGTCTCGATGAACATCTGGGTCTGCCCGGTCTTCAGGGCCAGCGACTCCAGTTCGCGGATGCGCTTGCCGCGCTCGGCGGCGTCCTGCGGCAGGTAGCCGACAAAAGCGAAGTTCTGGCCGTTGAGCCCGCTGGCCGCCAGGGCCAGCAGCAGCGAGACGGGCCCGGGCAGCGCCACCACTTCCACACCCAGTTCATGCGCCGCCTTCACCACGGAGGAGCCGGGGTCGGCGATCGCCGGCATGCCGGCCTCGCTCACCAGGCCCAGGTCGTGGCCTGCGAGCGCCGGCGCCAGCAGGGGCCGCGCGTCGAAGTTGCCGGCGTGGTCGCCCTTTTTGTGCACTTCGCGGGGCAGTTCGGTGATGCTCATCTCCTGCAGCGGCAGGGCCAGCGGATGCAGCTCGTGCACGCGCTTGAGGTAGGCGCGCGCGGACCTGGCGTTCTCGCAGACCCAGTGCGTGAGGCGCGCGGCGGCGGCCAGCGTGGCGTCGGGCATCACGTGGGCCAACGGCACTTGCGGCTCGCAGCCGAAATCCAGCGGCGCCGGCACCAGGTAAAGCTTGCCGGGCGTGCTCACAGCAGCCTGAACCCGGCGGCGCGCAGCATCCGGCAGGTGCGGATCAGCGGCAGGCCCACCAGCGCCGAGGGGTCGTCGTTCTCGATGGCCTCCAGCAAGGCGATGCCCAGGCCCTCACTCTTGGCGCTGCCGGCGCAGTCGTAGGGCTGCTCGGCCCGCAGGTAGTTCTCGATCTCGCTGTCGCCCAGGTCGCGGAACTGCACGCGCACCGGCGCCAGGTCCAGCTGTTCGAAGCCGGTCTGCGCGCAAACCACTGCCACCGCGGTCTGGAAGACCACGCTGCGCCCGCGCATGCGGCGCAACTGCTCGACAGCGCGGTCGTGGTTGCCCGGCTTGCCCAGCGGCTCGCCGTCCAGGTCGGCCACCTGGTCCGAGCCGATCACGATGGCCTGCGGAAAGCGCGCCGCGACGGCGTGCGCCTTCGCCAGCGCCAGGCGGCGCGCCAGCGCGGCCGGGGTTTCGCCGGGCAGGGGCGTCTCGTCCACGTCCGGCGCCGCCACCTCGAACGGCACCTGCAGGCGCGACAGCAGTTCACGCCGGTAGCGCGAGGTCGAGCCCAGCACCAGCTGGCGGTTTTGCGGGGAGGGCGGGTGGGTGGGAGCGGCCACGGTCATGGGTTGATTCTCTTACACTGGCCCGATGAAGAAAGAGACCCCCGCGCGCCGCCTTGAGCCCCGCAGCTTCGCCGAACAGGCGGGCCGGCTCACGGGGGAAGATCCGCTGGCGGCCTACCCACGGCTGACGGCCGAAACGCAGGGGCGCGTGGCCCCGGGGCCGGTCACCTGGACGGCCACGGGCGAACTGCGCAACCCGCGGCACGTCAACCCCGAGATCTGGCTGCACCTGCAGGCGCATGCGGTCCTGCCGCTGGTCTGCCAGCGCTGCCTGGGCGAGGTGGAAATTCCGGTCGATGTGGACCGTTCTTTCCGTTTCGTCGCGGACGAGACCACGGCGCTGGCCCAGGACGACGAGGCCGAGGAAGACCTGCTGGTGCTGGCGCCCCTGGACGTGGTGGAGCTGGTCGAGGATGAGCTGCTGATGGAGATGCCCGTCGTTCCCCGCCATGAGACCTGCCCCGCGCCGGTGAAGTTGGCGGTCGCTGACCCGGATTTCGATGCGCCGGCCGAGCGGGAGAACCCTTTTGCGGTGCTGCAAAAGCTGGGGTTGGGAAAGCCCAAGTAAAATCAACAAGTTGGGCTATAATCGAGGGCTTCGCGCGAAATGGCCCCGGCCCCGCGCGTGCCCACCACTGACCCATTAACCGGCAGCCGCGTCACGGCGCAGCGCCATTTGAAGCCCAGGAGCCCCTCATGGCCGTCCAGCAAAACAAGAAGTCCCCCTCCAAGCGCGGCATGCACCGCTCGCACAACGCCCTGGTGGTGCCCGGCATCGCCGTGGAACCCACCACCGGTGAGACCCACCTGCGCCACCACATCAGCCCGACGGGCTTTTACCGTGGCCGCAAGGTCATGAAGACCAAGAACGACGCCTGATCGCGTCTTGCTGCAGCAAGGCCCGGCGCTGCACCCGCAGCCACGGGCCTTTGTTTTTTGTGCCCCGTTCCCGTTCGTTCTACATTTGAGGCCATGACTACTCTGGCTGTCGATTGCATGGGGGGCGACCACGGTCCCGCCGTCACCCTGGCGGCATGCCGCGGCTTCCTCGAGCGGCACCCCGACGCCCAGTTGCTGCTGGTCGGCGCGCCTGCCGCACTGGCCGCCTTTTCCCATCCCCGCGCCCGTGTCGTGCCCGCCAGCGAAGTTGTCGCCATGGACGATGCCGTCGAGATCGCCCTGCGCAAGAAGAAGGATTCCTCCATGCGGGTGGCGATCCAGCAGGTCAAGGACGGCCAGGCCCAGGCCGCCGTCTCGGCGGGCAATACCGGTGCCCTGATGGCTCTGGCCCGCTACCTGCTCAAAACCTTGGACGGTATCGACCGGCCGGCCATCGCCTCTCCGCTGCCGAACGCCAAGGGCGGCGCTACGACAGTGCTGGACCTGGGCGCCAATGTTGATTGCACCGAACACCACCTGCTCCAGTTTGCCGTGATGGGGTCCGCCCTGGTTTCGGCCCTGAATAATGAGGAAAGTCCATCGGTGGGCTTGCTAAATATTGGCGAAGAAGTCATCAAAGGCAGCGAAGTCATCAAAAAAGCTGGTGAACTGCTTCGATTTGCTGCCAATTCCGGCGATTTGAATTTTTACGGCAATGTCGAAGGCAATGACATCTTCAAGGGCACGACCGACATCGTGGTCTGCGACGGCTTTGTAGGCAACGTGGCGCTGAAGACCAGCGAAGGGCTGGCGTCCATGATCGGCGGCTTCCTGAAAGAAGAGTTTTCGCGCAACGCCTTTACAAAACTTGCGGCTATCGTCGCCTATCCGATCCTAAATTCGTTTAAAAACCGCGTTGACTATCGTCGATACAACGGCGCGGCGCTTTTGGGTCTGCGCGGGCTGGTCTTCAAGAGCCATGGCTCGGCTGACGAGTTCGCCTTCGGGCAGGCCTTGAACCGGGCGTATGATGCAGCCCGAAACAACCTGCTGGACCGCGTCCAGGCTCGTATCGCCCATGCCCGGCCCCTGCTGGTGGGCATCGAGGCCCCGGCGCAGCCGCTGGAAGCCGCAGTCACCTGACTTCTTCTTACATGACACGATATTCCCGAATCACGGGCACCGGCAGTTTCCTGCCCCCGCGCCGCGTGACCAATGCCGACCTGGCCGCCGAGCTCGGTGCCAAGGGCGTTGAAACCTCCGACGAGTGGATCGTCGAGCGCACCGGCATCCGGGCCCGCCATTTCGCCGCCCCCGACGTGACCAGCAGCGACCTGGGCGCTGAAGCGGCCCGCCGCGCGCTGGAGGCCGCCGGCCGCGGTGCCGGCGAGATCGACCTGATCATCGTGGCCACGTCCACACCGGACATGGTGTTTCCCTCGGCCGCCTGCATCCTGCAGAACAAGCTGGGCATCGCCGGCTGCGCCGCCTTCGACGTGCAGGCCGTGTGCAGCGGCTTTGTCTATGCGCTGACGGTGGCCGACTCGCTGATCCGCACGGGTGGCGCCAGCAAGGCGCTGGTGATCGGCGCCGAAGTGTTCTCCCGCATCCTCGACTTCACCGACCGCACCACCTGCGTGCTGTTTGGCGACGGCGCCGGCGCCGTGGTGCTGGAAGCCTCGGAAACGCCGGGCATCCTGGCCAGCGACCTGCACGCCGACGGCAAGCACGTGAGCATCCTGTGCGTGCCGGGCAACGTGTCCGGCGGCAAGGTGCTGGGCGATCCGCTGCTCAAGATGGACGGGCAGGCCGTGTTCAAGCTGGCCGTGGGCGTGCTGGAAGACGCCGCCCGCGCCACGCTGGCCAAAGCCGGCAAGACCGATGCCGACATCGACTGGCTGATCCCGCACCAGGCCAACATCCGCATCATGCAAAGCACGGCGAGGAAGCTGAAACTGCCGATGGACAAGCTGGTGGTGACCGTGGACCAGCACGGCAACACCTCCGCCGCCTCCATTCCGCTGGCGCTGGATGCCTCGGTGCGCAGCGGCAAGATCAGGAAGGGCGACACGCTGATGCTGGAAGGCGTGGGCGGCGGCTTCACCTGGGGCGCCGTGCTCCTGGACTTCTGACGATGAAACCCTTCGCAATTGTCTTTCCCGGCCAGGGCTCGCAGGCCACCGGCATGCTGGACGCCTGGGGCGATCATCCGGCCGTTGCCGCCGCGCTGAAGGAAGCATCGGACGCCCTGGGCGAAGACCTCGGTGCGCTGATCAGGAACGGCCCCAAGGAAGCGCTGGCCCTCACCACCAACACCCAGCCGGTGATGCTGGTGGCAGGCGTTGCCGCTTACCGCGCCTGGCTGGCCGAGGGCGGTGCGCTGCCGTCCGTGGTGGCCGGCCATTCGCTGGGCGAGTATTCGGCGCTGGTCGCTTCCGGCGTGCTGACGCTGGCGCAGGCCGCGCCGCTGGTGCGCTTCCGCGCCCAGGCCATGCAGGACGCCGTGCCCGTGGGCACCGGTGCGATGGCGGCCATCCTGGGCATGGACGCGCAGCGCGTCATCGAAGGCTGCGCCGAAGCCGTGCGCACCTTCGGAACCAACACGCTCGAGGTGGTGGAAGCTGTGAATTTCAACGACCCCGCGCAGACGGTGATCGCCGGCAGCAAGGCGGCGGTGGAAAAGGCCTGCGAAGTGCTCAAGGCCAATGGCGCCAAGCGCGCCTTGCCCTTGCCGGTTTCCGCGCCCTTCCATTCCAGCCTGATGAAGCCGGCGGCCGAGAAGCTGAAGGAAAAGCTGGCCGCCACCCCGTTCGCGGCGCCGCAGATTCCCGTCATCAACAACATCGAGGTCAAGGCCGAGAGCGAGCCCGACCGAATCCGCAACGCCCTTTACGAGCAGGCTTTCGGGCCGGTGCGCTGGGTCGAATGCGTGCAGGCCATCCAGGCGCGCGGCGTCACCACGATCATCGAATGCGGCCCGGGCAAGGTGCTGGCCGGAATGTGCAAGCGCATCGACGCCGGGCTGGCCGGCGTGGCGCTGTACGACCCGGCCTCCCTGGCCGAGGCCAGGGGGCTGCTGGCATGAGCGAAACCAGAACCGAAGGCCAGGTGGCCCTGGTCACCGGCGCGTCGCGCGGCATCGGCGCGGCGATTGCCCTTGAGCTCGCGCAGCGCGGCTACAAGGTGATCGGCACCGCGACGACGGACGACGGCGCCGCGAGGATCAGCGCGGCGCTTGCCGCCCATGCCGGCTGCAGCGGCGCCAACCTGAACGTGAATGACGCCACCGCGGCGCAGGCACTGATCGACCGTATCGTGAAGGAGCAGGGCGGCCTGCAGGTGCTGGTCAACAATGCCGGCATCACCCGCGACATGCTCGCCATGCGCCTGAAAGACGAAGACTGGGACGCGGTGCTGGACACCAACCTCAAGGCCGTGTTCCGCATGAGCCGCGCCGTGATGCGCACCATGATGAAGCAGCGCTTCGGGCGCATCATCAGCATCACCTCGGTCGTCGGCGCCTCCGGCAATGCCGGCCAGGCCAACTACGCGGCGGCGAAAGCCGGCGTGGCCGGAATGACCCGGGCCCTGGCCCGCGAACTCGGCAGCCGCGGCATCACGGTCAATTGCGTGGCGCCCGGATTCATTGAAACCGACATGACGGCCGGGCTGCCTGAAGAGCAGCACAAGGCGCTGCTGGGCCAGATTCCGCTGGGGCACCTCGGCAAGCCGGCGGACGTCGCCCATGCCGTGGCCTTCCTGGCGTCCTTGCAGGCCGGCTACGTCACCGGGCAGGAACTCCACGTCAACGGTGGCATGTTCATGTCCTGAAAAGAGCATCCAAGCCGGTTTATCCGTCCGGCGGCCACAGCAGGGAAACAACACCTGTCGCGGGCTAAAATCCCGGATTCATTCACAACCCTCTGAGGGAACCATGAGCGATATCGAAGCACGTGTCAAGAAAATCATCGCCGAGCAGCTCGGCGTGGAAGAGTCGCAGGTCACCAGTGAAAAAGCCTTCGTGGCCGACCTCGGTGCCGACTCGCTCGACACCGTGGAACTGGTGATGGCGCTCGAAGATGAGTTCGGCATCGAGATCCCCGACGAAGACGCCGAGAAGATCACGACGGTGCAGAACGCCATCGACTACGCCAACGCCCACCAGAAGGCCTGACAAGCGCATGTCGAAAAGACGCGTCGTTGTCACCGGCCTGGGCTGCGTCAGCCCCGTGGGCAACACGGTGGCGCAGTCCTGGGAGAACCTGCTTGCCGGCAAGTCCGGCATTGACTTCATCACGCACTTCGACGCGGCCAATTTCGCGTGCAAGTTCGCGGGCGAGGTCAAGGGTTTCAACATCGGGGACTACATCCCCGAGAAGGAAGCCCGGCACATGGACCGTTTCATCCACCTGGGGCTGGCAGCGGCCTGCCAGGCGGTCGCCGACAGCGGCCTGCCCACGGGTGACGCGCTGGGCGGGGAGCTGGCCACGCGCATAGGCTGCAACATCGGCGCGGGCATCGGCGGCCTGCCGATGATCGAGCAGACCCACGCCGAGCTGACCAACCGCGGCCCGCGCCGCATTTCCCCTTTCTTCGTGCCCGCGTCGATCATCAACATGATCTCCGGCCACGTCTCGATGAAGTACGGCTTCAAGGGCCCCAACATCGCTGTAGTCACGGCCTGCACCACCGGCCTGCACGCGATAGGCCTGTCGGCACGCCTGATCGAATACGGCGACGCCGACGTGATGATCGCCGGCGGGGCGGAGGCGGCCATTTCGCCCCTGGGCATCGGCGGCTTCGCGGCTTCGCGGGCGCTGTCCACCCGCAACGGCGATCCCAAGACCGCATCACGCCCCTGGGACAAGGACCGCGACGGCTTCGTGCTGGGTGAAGGCGGCGGTGTCCTGGTGCTGGAAGAGTACGAGCACGCCAAGGCGCGCGGCGCGAAGATCTACGCCGAGGTTTCCGGCTTTGGCATGACCGGCGATGCGTACCACATGACTTCGCCCGATGTGGACGGCCCGCGCCGCTCCATGCTCAACGCGCTGCGCAACGCCGGCGTGAATGCCGGCGAGGTGCAATACCTGAACGCCCATGGCACGTCCACGCCGCCGGGCGACCTGAACGAGACCAATGCCATCAAGCTGGCGTTCGGCGACGCGGCGAAGAAGCTGGTGGTCAATTCCACCAAATCCATGACCGGCCACCTGCTGGGCGGCGCGGGCGGCATCGAGTCGGTGTTCACGGTGCTGGCCATCCACCACCAGAAGAGCCCGCCGACCATCAACATCTTCAACCAGGATCCCGAGTGCGATCTGGATTACTGCGCCAACGAGGCGCGCGACCTGAAGATCGACGTGGCCGTGAAGAACAACTTCGGCTTCGGCGGCACGAACGGGACGCTCGTTTTCAAGCGCGTCTGAATCCACTCCCATGCACAGCGCCCCATCGGTGACCTACCCGGTGGGGCGTTCGCGCTTCATGGGGCTGCTGGCCGCCGGGCTGTGGCTGGGCGGTGCGGTGGCGGCCGGTTGGTGGTGGGCGCAGTCCGACGCGGCGGGCTGGCGGCATGGCATTGCGCTCGCGGTGCTGGCGGCGGCGGGCGCCCATGCGGCGCTGGCCTGGTGGCGCTCGCCGCAAGGCGATCTCGCCTGGGACGGCAGCGGCTGGGCCTGGGACGGCGCAGGCGCGGCAGGCTCGCTGCATGTGGCGCTGGACCTGCAGCGCCACATGCTGGTTCGCTGGAACGGCCCCGGGCGCTCCGGGTGGCTGTGGCTGGAGCGCGCGCGCAGCCCCGCGCGCTGGCAGGACCTGCGCCGTGCGGTATATTCGCGCGCCAGACCCGACGCGCTGCCCGGCGCCCCGCAGCCGGCGGCGAAACCATGAACCCCACGCCTGACGCGCCCACCCCCCGACCCGCCGATACCGACCTGATGCTGGTGGAACGCACGGTCGCGGGCGACCAGAAGGCGTTCGAGCTGCTGGTGGTGAAGTACCAGCGCCGCATCGAGCGGCTGATCGGCCGCATGGTGCGCGACGTCGACCTGGTGGAAGACATCGCGCAGGAAACCTTCATCCGGGCCTACCGGGCGCTGGCCCAGTTCCGGGGCGAAGCCCAGTTCTATACCTGGCTGTACCGGATTGCCGTCAACACCGCCAAAAAGGCCCTGATGGACCTCAAGCGCGACCCCCTGGTCTCGCAAAGCGCCCTGCGCGGCGGCGATGATGAGGATGAAACTTCCGCCGGGGAGAATGAACTAACCAGCGCGGAAACACCCGAAACAGTGCTGGCGGCCAAGGAAATCGCTGCGGCCGTGAACTCGGCCATGGAGGCCCTCCCCGAGGAATTGCGGCAGGCAGTGACGCTGCGCGAGATCGAGGGGCTGAGCTATGAAGAGATTGCGGAAGTGATGAATTGCCCGATCGGCACGGTGCGGTCCCGGATTTTCCGGGCGCGCGAGGCGATTTCGGCCAAGGTCAAGCCCATGCTGGAAAACCAGACGGGCAAGCGCTGGTAGCGGCTGCCAAGGTGATGTTATGGAAAAGACGGTGAAAGAAGAACTGATTTCAGCGCTGGCCGACGGCCAGCTGCAGGGCGAGGAGTTTGCCCGCGCGGTGGAAGCCGCCGCCGGTGACTCCAAGGCGCTGGCCTCCTGGCAGGCGTACCACCTGGTTGGCGATGTGCTGCGCTCGGGCGAACTGGCCCTGGGCGGCACCGGCGCGCAGCCGGCGGCGTTCCTTGCGCGCTTCCAGCTGCGGCTGGAGCAGGAAGCGGAACCCGCGCGGGCCGCCAGTGCTATTGATTCGATAGCTGCCAACGCACCCCCCGTGCGCTCTGCAGCCGTTTTGTCTTCTGAAAAAGAGCCTGCCAACGATCCCAGCTTCCGCTGGAAGCTGGTGGCCGGCTTCGCCTCGCTGGCGGCGGTGGCCGCCATCGGCTGGGCGGCGGTCGGCGGCCTGGTCGGGCGGGCGGAGCAGGGCCAGATGGCAGCTGCGCCGCAGGCCGGCGTGGCGGTGGCCGGAGCCGAGCGGCCGGTGATGATCCGCGACCCCCGGCTGGATGAACTGCTCGCCGCCCACCGCCAGTTCGGCGGCACCACGGCCCTGCAGATGCCGGCCGGCTTCCTGCGCAACGCCACCTTTGAAGGGCCGGCGCGCTGAACGCGCCACTGCCGATGCAAGACACCGCCCTGATCAAGCTGCGGGCCGCCGGCCGTGCGCTGCTGGCCGCCTCCGCGCTGGCGGTGTTCGGGCTGGCTGGCGCGCAGACGCCGGCGCCCCAGGGCAAAACTGCGGAGCGGAGCATCAGCGAATGGCTGGTGCGCATGCACGAGGCTTCGCGCATGCGCAGCTACGTGGGCACATTTGTGGTGTCGTCCAACGCGGGCGCGATGTCCAGCGCCCGTATCTGGCATGCCTGCGACGGCGAACAGCAGATGGAGCGGGTCGAGTCGCTGACCGGCGCGCCCCGCTCGACCTTCCGCCGCAACGAGGACGTGGTCACCTTCCTGCCCGAAAGCCGGGTGGTGCGCACCGAAAAGCGCGAGTCGCTGGGCCTGTTCCCCAACCTGCTGACGTCCAGCGAAACCGCGATCCCCGAGTTCTACGGCGCCCGCCGGGTCGGCAGCGACCGGGTGGCCGGCTTCGACGCCGACGTGGTGCAGCTGGCGCCCAGGGACGGGCTGCGCTTCGGCTACCGCATCTGGAGCGAGAAGAAGACCGGCCTGGTGGTCAAGCTGCAGACGCTGGACACCGAGGGCAATGTGCTGGAGCAGGTGGCATTCTCCGAGCTGCAGCTGGATGCCCCGGTGCGCATGGAAAAGCTGGCGCAGATGATGGCCAGCACCGATGGCTGGCGCGTCGAGAAGGCCGATGCCGCCCGCACCACGGCCGCCGCCGAGGGCTGGGCCATGAAGGCTTCGGTGGCGGGCTTCAAGCCGATGAGCTGCTACAAGCGCCCGGCCGGCGGCCCCAGCGCGCCGGAGAACACCATGCAGTGGATCTTCTCGGACGGGCTGGCGTCGGTCTCGCTCTTCGTGGAGCCCTATGACCGCCAGCGCCACGCGCAGGAGGGGCTGTTCGCCGCCGGCGCGACCCATACCCTCACCCGGCGCATGCAGGACTGGTGGCTCACGGCCGTGGGCGAGGTGCCGCCCCAGACCCTGAAGGCTTTCGCGCAGAGCCTTGAGCGCCGCAAATAAGCCCCCAACTGCCAGGCATGCGGCCTGCGCCGTTTTCGCTTCACTTGCCGCGAACCATTTCGCGAATTCGCATTCTCAGCCTTATCAGTTTTTGCTTTCTTTAAAGGATCGATATGTTGCACATCGATTGGAAAAAATTCCGCGCCTACGCGCTGGTCGGCGCGCTTGCCGTCACCGGCACCGTGGCCTTGATGCCGGCCAGGCCCGTGGTGGCCCAGTCGGCGCCCCAGCCGCGCACGCTGCCTGACTTCACCGACTTGGTCGAGCAGGTCGGCCCCTCGGTGGTCAATATCCGCACGCTGGAGAAGGCGCGCACCGCCACGCCCGGCGGCGGCCAGATGGACGAGGAAATGCAGGAGTTCTTCCGCCGCTTCTTCGGCCAGCCCGCCCCCGGCGCGCCGCGCAGCCCGCGGCCCAACCGCCCGCAGCCCCAGGAAGAAGAGGCCCAGCCGCGCGGCGTGGGCTCCGGCTTCATCCTCACTTCCGACGGTTACGTCATGACCAACGCCCACGTGGTGGAGGGCGCCGAGGAAGTGATCGTCACCCTGACCGACAAGCGCGAGTTCAAGGCCAGGATCGTCGGCGCCGACAAGCGCACCGACGTGGCCGTGGTGAAGATCGAGGCCACCGGCCTGCCCGCCGTCAAGGTGGGCGACGTCAACCGCCTGCGGGTGGGCGAGTGGGTGATGGCCATCGGCTCGCCGTTCGGCCTGGAGAACACGGTCACGGCCGGCATCGTCAGCGCCAAGGGGCGCGACACCGGCGACTACCTGCCCTTCATCCAGACCGACGTGGCGATCAACCCCGGCAACTCCGGCGGCCCGCTGATCAACATGCGCGGCGAGGTGGTGGGCATCAACAGCCAGATCTATTCACGCTCGGGCGGCTTCATGGGCATCTCGTTCGCCATTCCCATGGACGAGGCGATCCGCGTGAGCGAGGCGCTGCGCAGCAGCGGGCGGGTTTCGCGCGGCCGCATCGGCGTGCAGATCGACCAGGTCACCAAGGACGTGGCCGAATCCATCGGCCTGGGCAAGGCGCAGGGCGCTTTGGTGCGCAGCGTTGAAAGCGGCTCGCCCGCCGACAAGGCCGGCGTGGAAGCCGGCGACATCATCACCAAATTCGACGGCAAGCTGATCGACAAGGCCACCGACCTGCCGCGCCTGGTGGGCAGCACCAAGCCCGGCAGCCGCGCCACCATGACGGTGTTCCGCCGCGGCGGCTCTCGCGACCTGGGCGTGACCATCGCCGAACTTGAACCGGAAAAGACAGTCAAGAAGGTCGTGGACAAGGAAGAAAAGCCCAAGTCCTCGCCGGCCGCGCAGTCCGTGGGCCTGACGGTGAGCGAACTGACCGACGCCCAGAAGAAGGAATTGAAGCTCAAGGGCGGCGTGAAGGTGGACGCGGTGGCCGATGGCGCCGCGCGCGCCGGCATCCATGAAGGCGACATCATCGTGGCCATCGGCAACACCGAGATCGGCGGCGTCAAGGAGTTCGATTCGGCCGTGGCCCGCGTGGACAAGAGCAAGCCCATCCCGGTGCTGCTGCGCCGCGGCGAGCTGGCCACCTACCTGCTGATCCGCCCCCTGCGTTGATCCTGGCCGGCTGCGCCGTCCCGCATAGCCCCAACCCACAGTAGGGTTTGGGGCTTTTTATTGGCGGGTGACCTAAAAAACACGGGCCGAAAAAAATATTTCCCGGCCGGTTTTTTCATCGAAAAAGTTTGTATTCACTAACTTCCCGAAGGGCTAATTACATTTTTGGATAGAATCGGGGGACCGGACCTGCCATTAACCGTATATCGAGGCGCGGCCAACCCACCATACGGTATGTTTTTGGGTACCGCACAGGGCATCCACAGATCGCCCACAACTTGTCCAATACCTTACCCAACCTTTTTGTTGATAAGCTGTGAATAAAAGCCATGTTGCTGGCTTGCAACGACCCTTCGTGACGGCTTGCCGCACTGTACGCCCGGGGCTTTTTGCCTACAATGAAGTTCCAACTATCGCAGTTGCCATAGATTGTTGGTTCAGGGCGCGTCACCACTCGACGCGCCCTTTTTTCTTTTCCGGCGCCTTTTGAATTCAATCACTTAAGCGTTCCCGTTGATGAATCACATCAGAAACTTTTCCATCATCGCGCACATCGACCATGGCAAATCAACACTTGCAGACCGCCTGATCCAGCGTTGCGGCGGACTGTCCGACCGCGAGATGCAGGAGCAGGTTCTCGATTCGATGGATCTGGAAAAAGAGCGTGGGATAACCATCAAGGCGCAGACCGCCGCGCTCAAATACAAGGCCCTCGACGGGCAGGTCTACAACCTCAATCTGATCGACACGCCGGGCCACGTCGATTTCTCGTACGAAGTCTCGCGCTCGCTGTCGGCATGCGAGGGCGCGCTGCTGGTGGTGGACGCGAGCCAGGGCGTGGAAGCGCAGACGGTCGCCAACTGCTACACCGCGCTGGAGCTGGGCGTCGAGGTCGTGCCGGTGCTCAACAAGATGGACCTGCCGCAGGCCGATCCGGAAAACGCCAAGCTGGAAATCGAGGACGTGATCGGCATCGACGCCACCGATGCGATTCCCTGCTCGGCCAAGACCGGGATGGGCATCGACGAAATCCTGGAAGCTGTCGTTGCCCGCATTCCCGCTCCCAAGGGCAACCCGGACGGCCCGCTGCGGGCCATGATTGTCGACAGCTGGTTTGACACTTATGTCGGCGTCGTCATGCTGGTGCGCGTGGTCGATGGCCGGCTGGCCAAGGGCGAGCGCATCAAGCTGATGGCCAGCGAAGCCACCTACAACGCCGACAACCTGGGCGTCTTCACCCCCGGCAGCGAGCCGCGCGAATCGCTGGAGGCGGGCGAGGTGGGCTTCATCATCGCCGGCATCAAGGAGCTGCAGGCCGCCAAGGTGGGCGACACAGTCACCCTGGTGCGGCCCGGCACCGGCGGCGCGGCGGCCACGGCCACCGAGCCGCTGCCCGGCTTCAAGGAAATCCAGCCCCAGGTGTTCGCCGGCCTGTACCCGACGGAGGCCAACCAGTACGACTCGCTGCGCGACGCTCTGGAAAAGCTCAAGCTCAACGATTCCTCGCTGCACTACGAGCCCGAGGTCAGCCAGGCGCTGGGCTTCGGCTTTCGCTGCGGCTTTCTGGGCCTGCTGCACATGGAGATCGTGCAGGAGCGCCTCGAGCGCGAGTTCGACCAGGACCTGATCACCACCGCCCCCAGCGTGGTCTACCAGGTCGTGAAGCCCGGTGGCGAAATCATGATGGTCGAAAACCCTTCCAAGATCCCCGACCAGGGCAAGCTGGAGGAAATCCGCGAGCCGATCGTGACGGTGCATCTCTATATGCCGCAGGAATACGTCGGGCCGGTGATGACGCTGGCCAACCTCAAGCGCGGCGTGCAGCTGAACATGGCCTATCACGGCAAGCAGGTCATGCTGACCTACGAGATGCCGCTGGGCGAGATCGTGCTGGACTTTTTCGACAAGCTCAAGTCCGTGAGCCGGGGCTACGCCTCGATGGACTACGAGTTCAAGGAGTACCGGGCGTCCGATGTGGTCAAGGTCGATATCCTGCTGAACGGAGAGAAGGTCGACGCGCTGTCTATCATCGTGCACCGCAGCCAGTCGCAGTACCGCGGCCGGGCCGTGGTGGCCAAGATGCGGGAAATCATCAGCCGCCAGATGTTCGACGTGGCCATCCAGGCGGCCATCGGCGCCAACATCATCGCCCGCGAAACCGTCAAGGCGCTGCGCAAGAACGTGCTGGCAAAATGCTACGGCGGCGACATCTCGCGCAAGCGCAAGCTCCTCGAAAAACAAAAAGCAGGCAAGAAAAGAATGAAGCAGATCGGCTCGGTTGAAGTCCCCCAAGAGGCGTTTCTCGCGATCCTGCAGGTGGAAGAATGATGCAGTTCCTCACCGCGGTGGTGCTGGCCGCCTTTGCCGGCTACGCCGGCGCCTGGTATTTCGGGATGGTGGAGGGCAACTTCGCGCTGCTGCTGTTCCTGGCCACCGTGGTCACCGGCGTCTACTGGCTGGCCGAACGGCTGTATTTCCTGCCGCGCCGCCAGCGCGCCGGCGCCGTGCTGGAAGCGCAGGCCGCGCAGCGCCATGCCGACCTGGCCGCCCGCGGCATCACCCAGGTGGATGGCGACCTGGCCGGCGCCCGCCAGCGCCTCCTGATGCAGCCCTGGTGGCTGGACTGGACCGCCGGCCTGTTCCCCGTGATCCTGGCCGTGTTCGTGCTGCGCTCGTTCCTGTTCGAGCCCTTCAAGATCCCGTCCGGCTCCATGATTCCCACGCTGCTGGTGGGCGACCTGATCCTGGTCAATAAATTCACCTACGGCCTGCGGCTGCCGGTGCTCAATACCAAGCTGACGGACGGCACGCCGCCCGCCCGCGGGGACGTGATGGTGTTCCGCTACCCGCCCAAGCCCAGCCTGGACTACATCAAGCGGGTGGTTGGCGTGCCGGGCGACGAAGTGGCTTACCTGAACAAGAAACTCACCATCAACGGCCAGCCGGTGAGCAAGGCGGCGCTGCCCGATTTCTTCGACGAAGACGCCATGCGCTACTTCAAGCAGTTCGAGGAATCCGTGGGCACCCGGCGCCACCGGCTGCTCAATGACGACGAGCGCCCGGCGTTCGTCCCGGGCGCAGAAGACTTTCCTTTCCGGGAGAATTGCCGTTACAGTGTCGAGGGCGTGGTGTGCAAGGTGCCGCAGGGGCACTATTTCATGATGGGCGACAACCGCGATAATTCGCTGGATTCGCGCTACTGGGGGTTTGTGCCGGACCGCAATATCGTCGGGCGCGCCTTCTTCATCTGGATGAATTTCGGCAGTTTCAGGCGCATCGGCTCGTTCGAATAATGACTTCGTTTGGTGGGGAATAGCATGAACCTTCAGCTCAAGAAAAGACAACTTGGCGTCTCCTTCATCGGCATCCTGTTCGTGGCCGGCGTGCTGGCCTGCGTGGGCGTGCTGGCGGCGCAGGCTTTCCCGACGGTAGTGGAGTACCAGTCCATCCTGAAGGCCGTGGAAAAGGCCAAGGCCGGCAACTCGCCGCCTGAAGTCCGGCTGATTTTCGACAAGGCCGCCGCCGTGGACGACATCAAGTCGATCACCGGCAAGGACCTGGAAGTCACCAAGAACGGCGACAAGACGGTGGTGAAGTTCGCCTACACCAAGGAAATCCACATGTTCGGGCCGGCCTACCTGCTGCTCAAGTACGACGCCAAATAGGCCCAAGGCAAGCGTGGATGGCAACCTGACAGCATTGCAGGAGCGCCTGCAGCACCGGTTCTCCGATCCGCAGCTGCTGGGCCGAGCCCTCACGCACCGAAGTTTCTCCGCCGACCACAATGAACGCCTGGAATTCCTGGGCGACTCGGTGCTCAACCTGGCCGTTGCCGCGCTTCTCTACCAGCGCCTGAGCAACCTGCCCGAAGGCGAGCTTTCCCGCGCCCGGGCCAACCTGGTCAAGCAGGACACGTTGCACCAGGTGGCCGTCGGGCTGGGCCTGCCCGGCGTGATCCGGCTGGGGGAGGGCGAAGCCCGCTCCGGCGGGGACAAGCGCCCCTCCATCCTGGCGGACGCCCTGGAAGCGGTGATCGGCGCCGTCCACCTGGACGCAGGCTACGGCGCGGCCGAACAGCTGGTGCATCGCCTCTTCAAGGACGTCGAGATCAACCCGCAGATGCCCGCCGTGGCCAAGGACCCCAAGACCGAGCTGCAGGAATGGCTGCAGGGCCGCAAGATGAAGCTGCCCATCTACCGGGTGGCCGGCACGCTGGGCGCCGCGCACAAGCAGACATTTGACGTGGAATGTGAAATCACCGAGCTGGGCACCGTGGAGCGCGGCATCGGTGCCTCGCGCCGCGCAGGCGAGCAGGCGGCCGCCGCCGCCATGCTGCTGGCACTCAAGGCAACCGACAAATGACAGAAGAAGCAGTACCCGCCCAGCGATGCGGCGTGATCGCCATCGTAGGCAAGCCCAATGTGGGAAAGTCCACGCTGCTGAACGCGCTGGTGGGCCAGAAAATCAGCATCACATCGAGCAAGGCCCAGACCACGCGCCACCGCATCACAGGCATACGCACGGTGGGCCAGGCCCAGTTCGTCTTCGTCGACACGCCGGGTTTCCAGACCCGGCACAACACGGCGCTGAACAAGTCGCTGAACAAGACGGTGCTGGGCGCCGTCGGCGATGTCGACCTGGTGCTGTTCGTGGTGGAGGCGGGCAAGTTCAACCAGGCCGACGGCAAGGTGCTGGCCCTGCTCAAGCCCGGCATCCCGGCCCTGCTGGTGGCCAACAAGCTGGACGAGGTGCACCGCCGCGGCGACATCGCGCCCTGGCTGCAGGAGATGCAGCAGCGCCATGCCTTCGCCGAATTCGTGCCGATGTCGGCCAAGAGCGCGAAGGACGTGGAGCGGCTGTTCAACATCTGCGAGAAATACCTGCCCGAGCAGCCCTGGTGGTATGCCGAGGACGAGCTCACCGACCGCAGCGAAAAATTCCTGGCCAGCGAGACGGTGCGCGAAAAGCTGTTCCGCTTCACCGGCGACGAACTGCCCTACACCTCCACCGTCGTCATCGACAAGTTCGAGGAAGAACCCAGCCCCAAGCACAAGCGCATGGTGAAGATCGCCGCCACCATCGTGGTGGAGCGCGACGGCCACAAGGCCATGGTCATCGGCGAGAAGGGCGAGCGGCTCAAGCGCATCGGCAGCGAAGCCCGGCAGGAGCTGGAAAAGCTGATGGACGCCAAGGTGTTCCTGGAGCTGTGGGTCAAGGTGCGCAGCGGCTGGGCTGACGATGAAGCGCGGGTGCGCAGCTTTGGCTACGAGTAGACGCATCTCCGACGAGCCCGCCTTCGTCGTCCATCGCTACGACTGGAGCGAATCCAGCCTGATCCTCGAAGTCTTCACCCGCCACCACGGCCGGGTGGCGCTGGTGGCCAAGGGCGCCAAAAAGCCCAGTTCCA
Organism: Burkholderiales bacterium; assembly: GCA_016191525.1. GTDB lineage: Bacteria > Pseudomonadota > Gammaproteobacteria > Burkholderiales > Burkholderiaceae_C > Ramlibacter. Next base: position 723,750 of record JACPOK010000019.1, read on the forward strand.
ACTTCCGTCCCGTGCTGCTCCCGCTTCAGCCGCTGCACGTGGCCTTCGGCGGCGACGCGGAAATTCGCACGCTCAAGGGCGCCGAATGGGTGGGCGGCCAGGTCATGCCCACCGGCGACGGGCTGCTGTCGGGTTATTACATCAACGAACTTGTATTGCGGATGCTGGCGCGCGACGACCCGCATCCCGGCCTGTTCGATGCCTATACCAGCACTGTGCAGGTACTCGCCTCCGAGCATGGGGAGGCGCTGCAGCCGGCGTTGCGGGCCTTCGAGCTGGTGCTGCTGCGCGAAACCGGCCTGCTGCCGGTGCTGGACATGCAGACCCTGTCGCTGGAGCCGCTGGATGCCCGCGCCCGCTACAGCCTGGTGCCCGAAGGGGGGCTGGTGCAGGCGCGCGAGGGAGACGGGCGGGCCACGCTGGAAGGCGCCCAATGGCAGGCGCTGCAGGGCGCGCTGGATGCCCCGGTTCCTTTTTCGGCGACCCTGCGGCAGGCAGCCGCCGTGATGGCCGAGCTCAAGCCCCAGCTGCGCACCCTGCTGCACTACCATTGCGGTGTCGCCACGCTGCGCACACGGCAGATGATGATGGACCTCCAGTCGCTATGAATCCCGGCAAAACATCCCTTTCGGTCAACCTCAACAAGGTCGCCCTGGTTCGCAACACGCGCCACCTGGGCATTCCCAGCGTCCTGCGCGCGGCCACGCTGTGCCTGGAGGCCGGCGCCCAGGGCATCACGGTGCATCCCCGCCCCGACGCCCGCCACATCCGCGCCGAAGACGTGCACGTGCTGCACCAGCTGCTCAAGTCCTGGCCCCGGGCGGAGTTCAACATCGAAGGCAACCCCTTCCACAACCTGATGGACTTCGTGCGGGAGCAGCGGCCCCACCAGTGCACCTTCGTGCCGGACAGCGAAGGCCAGCTCACCAGCGACCATGGCTGGGACTTCCCCGCCGACACGGCCCGCCTGAAGCCCCTCATCGCCGAGGCCCAATCGCTGGGCGTGCGCGTCAGCCTGTTCATGGACCCGCGGCCGGACCAGATGGCCGCCGTCAAGGCCATCGGCGCCGACCGGGTTGAGCTGTACACCGAGACCTTTGCCAGCGCTTTCGGCACGGCCGGCAAGGACGCCGTGCGCAAGGGCTTCACTGAAACCGCCGCCGCCGCGCAGGCCGTGGGCCTGGGCATTAATGCCGGGCACGACCTGAACCGCGAGAACCTTACGGACTTCCTGGCCCACGTGCCCGGCGTGCAGGAAGTCTCGATCGGCCATGCGCTGATTTCCGATGCGCTGGAGCAGGGCTACACCGCCGCCGTGAAGGGCTACCTGGCGGCGATCGACAGGGCCTTCGCCGCCACCTCCGGCCAATGATCTTCGGCCTGGGCACCGACATCTGCGACGTGCGGCGGATCCGCGCTTCGCTGGACCGCCATGGCGATCGCTTCGCCCGCAAGATCCTGTCCGAAGGGGAATTTGCCACCTGGCGCGCCCGCAGCGCACGCTGGCCCGAGCGCGGCGTGCGCTACCTGGCAACCCGTTTCTCCGCCAAGGAAGCCTTCAGCAAGGCGGTGGGCCTGGGCATGCGCATGCCCATGACCTGGCGCCTGTGCGAGGTGGGCAAGCTGCCCAGCGGCAAGCCCGTGATCGTGCTGCACGGCGGGCTGAAGGAATGGTTTGACGCGCAGGGCCTGTCGGCCCACGTCAGCGTCACCGATGAAACCGATTACGCGGCGAGCTTCGTCGTCGTTGAAAAAAAGGTGAACTGAATGACTGGACATGCCCCCCTCGTGCTCGATATCGCCGGGCTGGAACTGACGCCCGCCGATCGCCGCCGCATCCGCCATCCGATGGCCGGCGGCCTGATCCTGTTCGCCCGCAACTGGAAAGACCGGGCGCAGATTTCAGCCCTGTGCGCCGAAATCAAGTCGCTGCGCCCGGACATGCTGATCTGCGTGGACCATGAAGGCGGGCGGGTGCAGCGTTTCCGCACTGACGGCTTCACCCACCTGCCGCCCATGCGCGCGCTGGGCGAGCTGTGGATGCGCGATGCCATGCAGGCCACCAACGCCGCGACCGCCGCCGGCTATCTGCTGGGCGCCGAGCTGCGCGCCTGCGGCGTCGATCTCAGCTTCACCCCCGTGCTCGACCTGGATTGGGGCGGCTCCGGCGTCATCGGCGACCGTTCGTTCCACCGGGATCCGCGCGTGGCCGCGCTGCTGGCCAAGAGCCTGATGCACGGCCTGCTGCGCGCCGGCGTGGCCAATTGCGGCAAGCACTTTCCCGGCCACGGTTTCGTCAAGGCCGATTCGCATAACGAGATTCCGGTGGATTCGCGCAGCCTCAAGGCCATCCTGGCCGACGATGCCGCCCCCTATGGCTGGCTGAGCGCCACGCTGGCCAGCGTCATGCCCGCACATGTGGTCTACCCCAAGGTGGACTCGCGGCCAGCTGGCTTTTCCAGCCGCTGGCTCAACGACATCCTGCGGGCCCGGCTGGGGTTTGGCGGCGCCGTGTTCAGCGATGACCTGAGCATGGCCGGCGCCCGGCTGATCGACGGCCGCGAAGTGAGCTACGCAGAAGCGGCGATGTTGGCCCTCAACGCTGGCTGCGACATGGTGCTGCTGTGCAACCAGTCAGGCGGCAAGGGCGAGGCGGTGGACGAACTGCTGGACGGCCTGGCCCGGGCGCTGGGCACGGGCGGCTGGCGCGCCAGCGAAGGCAGCGAAGCGCGCCGCACGGCGCTGCTGCCCGTGGCGCCCGCGCTGCAATGGGACGAGCTGATGTCCGACCCGCACTACATGCAGGCGCTTGACCTGCTGCCCTGACGCTATAGATTTTATAGCTGCCAAAGCACGGCTGGTGCGCTCTGCAGCCGTTTTTAGCTCTCGCGGCGCAAGGCGGGAAAGAGGATCACGTCGCGGATGCTGGGGCTGTCCGTGAGCAGCATCATCAGCCGGTCGATGCCGATACCGCAGCCGCCGGTAGGCGGCATGCCGTACTCCAGCGCGCGCACGAAATCGTGGTCGTAGAACATGGCTTCGTCGTCGCCCGCGTCCTTGGCATTCACCTGCGCGGCGAAGCGGGCGGCCTGGTCCTCGGCGTCGTTCAGCTCAGAGAAACCGTTGCCGAACTCGCGGCCGGTGATGTAGAGCTCAAAACGCTCGGTCACCTCGGGCCGCTCGTCATTGGCGCGGGCCAGCGGTGAAATTTCGGTGGGGTGCTCCATGATGAAGGTGGGCTGCCAGAGCTTTTCCTCCACCGTCTCCTCGAAGTACAGCACCTGCAGGCTGGCCAGCGACCGGCCCGCAAGCTTGTTCTTCTCCTCGGTCAGGCCCAGCTTGCGAACGGCGTTGAGCAGCCAGTCGCGGTTGTCTACGCGGCGCTCCGTGCCGCCTTCAATAACTTCGCCGGCCTCCGTGTGTTTCACGATGGCTTCGCGGATGGTCAGGCGCTCGAACGGCTGGGCCAGGTCCACGGGCTGCCCGCCGTACGTGAGCTGCAGCGTGCCGCAGGCCTTCTGCGCCGCGTCGCGCACCAGCGCCTCGGTGAAGTCCATCAGGTCGCGGTAATTCCAGTACGCCGCGTAGAACTCCATCATGGTGAACTCGGGGTTGTGGCGCACCGAGATGCCTTCATTGCGGAAGTTGCGGTTGATCTCGAACACCCGCTCGAAGCCGCCCACCACCAGGCGCTTCAGGTAAAGCTCCGGCGCGATGCGCAGGAACATCTGCTGGTCCAGCGCGTTGTGGTGCGTGGTGAAGGGCTTGGCGTTGGCACCGCCGGGAATGGGGTGCAGCATCGGCGTTTCCACTTCCAGGAACTCGTGCTTCACCATGAAGTCGCGAATGCCCGAAACGGCCTTGCTGCGCGCCACGAAGCGCTTGCGCGCCTCCTCATCGGTCATCAGGTCGATGTAGCGCTGGCGGTACTTCACTTCCTGGTCGGCGATGCCATGGAACTTGTCCGGCATGGGCCGCAGGCTCTTGGTCAGCAGCCGCACGCTGGTGGCGTGCAGCGACAGCTCGCCGGTGCGCGTCTTGAACACGCGGCCCTCGGCGCCGACGATGTCGCCCAGGTCCCAGTGCTTGAACGCGGCGTACAGCTCTTCGCCCACGTCGTCGCGCGTCACGTAGATCTGGATGCGCCCGCTCTGGTCCTGCAGGGTGGCGAAGCTGGCCTTGCCCATCACCCGCTTGAGCATCATGCGCCCGGCGATCCTGGCCACGGTGCCTTCGGCGGCCAGCGCCTCGGCGTCTTTTTCGCCGTGCCGGCCGTGCAGCGTGGCCGCATGGTCGGCGGGCTTGAAATCATTGGGAAACGCCACGCCCTTGCCGGCTTTCTGGGCCTCGCGCAGGGCCTTGAGCTTCTCGCGGCGCTCGCCGATCAGCTGGTTCTCGTCAACGGCGGGCGGAGCGGGGGTCTTGTTGTCGGACATGGAAAGCCTGGGCCAAAACCCCTGATTTTAGGTTTTCGCGAAAGGGTGCTCCCCCGGCCTCGATAATCGCCCCATGTATCTGCGTGCCGGGGTGATTTCGTTGGCGCTGCTGCTGGCCAGCCGCGTGCTGGGCCTGCTGCGCGAATCGGTGCAGGCCGCGGCCTTCGGCACCACTGCCCTGGGCGACCTGGCCGTCGTCATGCTCACCCTGCCGGACCTGGCCAGCGCCATCCTGGCCTCGGGCGCGCTGGCCTATGCCCTGCTGCCCTGGTGGGCGCACCAGTCACGGCCCGCACTGGCCGCCAGCCAGCGGCAGGCGGCGCGCCTGCTGGTGGGGCTGGGCCTGGCAATCGCGCTGGCCCTGTGGCTGGCGCCGGGCCTGGCCGGGCGGTGGCTGGCGCCGGGCGTCGGCGAGGCGGCGCGGCCCGAACTGGTGAGCGCGATCCACTGGGCTTCTGCGGCGGTGCCGCTGTCGCTGCTGGGCTCGCTCTGGTACACCCGCCTGCAGCACGAGCGCGACGCGGTGGGCATGTATGGCATGAACGTGGTCCACACCGGCGTTGTCATCGGCGCGATGCTGCTGGTGGCCTGGGGCGCGCAGGGCAGCCAGGCCATCACCTGGCTTGGCATGGGGCTGGTGCTGGCACTGGCGATGCGGCTTGCGTTCCTGCGATGGCGGCTGTCGCGGGTGCAGGCGGTGGCCGCGCCCGTGGGCGGCCGCGAGACGCAGGGCCTGCCGGGCTGGCGTATCTGGCTGTGGGCCACGCTGGCCACCGGCGGGCCGGCGGCGCTGCCGCTGCTGGCGCGCACCCTGGTCTCGCGCAACGGCGAGGGCGCGCTGGCCGCGTTCAACTACGCCTGGAAGCTGGTGGAACTGCCCAACCTGCTGGCGATCCAGCTGGTGGCGACGCTGGCGTTCCCGGCGTTCACCCGGGCGTATGCGCAAGGGCGCGAATTCAGCGTGCAGCTGCGCAGCGCTTTCGTGCTGGCCTGGACGCTGGCCTGCGCCGCCGCCGTGGCGTTGTGGGTGGGGGCGCAGCCGCTGGCGCGCATCCTGTTTGGCTGGGGCCGCATGGAACCGCAACGGGTGGCCGAAGTGGCCGGCTGGGCGGCCTGGGGCGGCTGGACCCTGCTGCCGCAGGCGCTGATCGCGGTGGCCATGCTGGTGCTGGCCACGCTGGGCCGGCTGCGCTTCGCCGCGCTGGCCTACCTGGGGGTGCTGGTGGCGCTGTTCGCGCTGGGCAAGAGTGGCCTGCATGAAGGGCTTTCGGTGATGCAGGTGCTGCTGGGCCTGTTCGCGGCCCTGGCGGTTGTGCTGCTGTGGATGGCACGCGACCACGCCCGCCATGCGCTGGCCTGGCGCGAGATGGCGCCGCCGGCGGTGCTGGCCGCCTTGCTGGCTCCCGCGGGCGCGCTGGTACCCGGCTCGCAGCCCGTGCTGGTGCTGCTGGCCGCGGGTGCCTCGGCGCTGCTTGTGCTCGCCGCCGGCTACGCGTCCAGCCCGGTGCTGCGCGCGGCCTTGAAACGATAATGGCGGGGCATGATCGAGCTGCTGCAACTCACGAATGACCCGGCGCTGGCGAAGCGCTGCGACGCCATCGCGGGCATGCGCCTTTTCATCGACCTGGAGCGCGACGGCAAGGCCGAGCGCCAGGCGGGCCGCAGCACCTTCATTAGCGACCACCAGGTGGCCGACATCGCCCCGGTGAAAGCCGTGCTCAGCCGCCACCAGCTGATGGTGCGGCTCAACCCGCTCAATGCGGGCACGGCGGGCGAGCTGGACGAGGTCATCGCGGCGGGGGCCGATCTGCTGATGCTGCCGATGTTCAGCAGCGCCGGCGAGCTGCGCGAGTTTTCAGCCCTGGTCGCTGGCCGCCGGCCCATCATCCCGCTGGTGGAAACCGCCGCCGCGCTGCACAGCGCGCCGCAGTGGATAGCCACCCCCGGCCTGCACGAGGTTTTCGTGGGCTTGAACGACCTGCACATCGACCTGGGCTGCCGTTTCATGTTCGAGCCGCTGGCGCAGGGCCTGCTGGAGCCGGTGGCGCAACTGGCGCGCTCGCACGGCCTGCGCTTCGGTTTTGGCGGCATCGCGCGGCTGGACGAGGGCATGGTGCCCGGCCGCGATGTGCTGGCCGAGCACCTGCGCCTGGGTTCGCAGGCGGTCATTCTTTCTCGCACTTTCCGCGAAGCTGCGGGTGGCGCACCGCTGGAGGAGCAAGTGCAAGCCCTGCGTGCGGTGGAGGCCGCCCTGGCCACGCGCGGCCCGGCGCAAGTGGAAGCCGACCGGGTGCGCATCGCCTCGGCGGTGGGCCAGGTGGCCGCGCGCATGGAAGCGGCGAAGTGAAGCGGCTGATGGACATCGTGCTGTCGCTTGCCGCCCTGGTCGTGCTGTCACCGCTGCTGGCGGCGGTGGCGCTGGCCATTGCGCTGGGTGACGGTTTCCCGGTGCTGTTTCGCCAGCAGCGGGTCGGCCGCGGCGGGCACGAGTTCGGCATGCTCAAGTTCCGCAGCATGGTGCGCGATGCGGCCAGCACCGGCCCCTACTTCACCTCGAGCAACGACTCCCGCATTACGCCCGTGGGCCGTTTCATCCGCCGCACCAGCCTGGATGAGTTGCCGCAACTTTTCAATGTGCTGCGTGGCGACATGAGCCTGGTCGGGCCGCGCCCCGACGTGCCGGCCCAGCGCGGCCTGTACAGCGAGGCGGAATGGCGCGAGCGCTGCAGCGTCCGGCCCGGCATCACCGGGCTGGCGCAGGCGCTGCTGCGCTCCGAATGCACCGATGCCGAGCGGCTGGCACTGGACCTGCGCTATGCCAGGCAGTCACGCGGCGTGGGTGGACTGTGGCGGGACCTGAAGATCATGGTCTGGACGCTCGGCCGGCTGTCCGGAAAAGGGAGCAACTAGCATGTGCGGCATCTTCGGCTACTGGGACCGCGAGGCGCGGGCGCTGGGCGGCGACGTGCTGGCCGCGATGGCGCAGCAGATCGCCCATCGGGGCCCCGACGATGAGGGCCTGTGGCACCAGCCGCAGCGCGGCGTCGCGATGGGCAACAAGCGCCTGGCCATCATCGACATCGCGGGAGGGCACCAGCCTTTCGTCTCGCAAGACGGGCGCGTGGCCGTGGTGCAGAACGGCGAAATATTCAATTACGTCGAACTGGCGCAGGAGCTGCGGGCGCAGGGTGTGGTGCTGAACACATCGTCCGACACCGAGGTGATCCTGCGCCTCTATGAGCGCGAAGGCATCTCTTTCGTGAGCAAGCTCAACGGTATGTTTGCGATCGCCATTGACGACGCCCGCGAGGATGCGATGTACCTCATCCGCGATCGCATCGGCGTCAAGCCGCTGTACGTGGCGCAGGACGGCGGGCGCACGATCTTCGCCTCGGAAATCAAGGCCATATTGCCCGCAACCCGCACCCAGCGTGCATACGATGCTATCGATTTGGAAGCAATCCACCATTACCTGACGTTCAACTACATCCCCGCGCCGTGGACTGTGTGGAAGGACGTGCGGCACGTGATGCCCGGCACCTGGATGAAATTCAGCCGCACCGGTGTGCAGACCGAGCGCTGGTGGAACCTGGCCACGCAACAGGAAAAAGACCACGGTTTCGATGCCTGGGCCGAGGAGTTCATGGCCATCCTGGACGATGCCACCCGCATCCGCCTGCGTGCCGACGTGCCCTGGGGCGCCTTCCTTTCCGGCGGCGTGGATTCCACAACCATCGTTGGCCTGATGGCGCGGCACGTGGACCGGCCCGTCAAGACCTTCTGCATCGGCTTTGCCGATCCGCGCTACGACGAGTCGGCCTTTGCCGCCGAGGCCGCGCGGCGCTTCGGCTGCGACCACACCAGCGAGATCGCCGAGCTGAACATGCTCAACCGCTGGCCCCAGGTGCTCCACCACCTGGACCAGCCGCACGGGGACGCGTCCTTCATGCCCACGCTGCGCGTCAGCGAGCTGGCGGCCAGGCATGTGAAGGTGGTGCTCACCGGCGACGGCGGGGACGAGCTTTTCGCCGGCTATGACAAATATGCCGCCTATTTCGCCCAGCCCGGCGTGCAGGCACTGGCCGACGGCGATTTCCGGCGCGGCTATTTCGATTCGATCTCGCTGTTCTCGCCGCAGGCCAAGCAGGCGCTGTACCGCCCCGCCATCGCCGCGCAGCTGGCGGGCGTCGACAGTTTTTCAGAGGCCGCCCGGCCATGGTTCGACGAGGCCGCGCATTTCGACCGCGTCAACCAGGCGCTGTACCTGGACATGCAGCTGCTGCTCTCGGGCAACAACCTGGTCAAGCCCGACCGCATGGGCATGGCGGTGTCCATCGAGGCGCGCACGCCGTTCCTGGACTGGCGGATGATGGAATTCGCCTTCCGCTCGCGCGGCGACACCAAGCTGGCCAACGGCGACAAGAAGCACTGGTACAAGAAGGCGGCGGCGCCCTTCATCGGCGAAGACCTGGCTTACCGCAAGAAGCAGATGTTCACGGTGCCCATCGGCGAATGGTTCCGCGGCGAAAGCTATTCGTGGCTGGAGGCCACGCTCTCCGGCAGCGGCCTGCTGGGACGCCTGTTCCAGCGGGACGCGGTCATCGCCATGCTGGAGCAGCACAGGGATGGCAGCGCTAACTACACGCGGGAACTGCGGGCGCTGGCGGCGCTCGCGCTCTGGGCGGAGCAGGCGTTTTGAATTTGCCCGCTCGCGTGCTGTTCGTCGCCTATGGCGGTGGACACATACCGATGGTGCTGCCGGTGATGAAGGCGCTGCGCGAGCAGCAGCCGGGCATCGTGCTGGAACTGATCGCCCTGACCACCGCCCATGCGGCGGCCACGGCGGCCGGCGAGAAGCCATGGGGCTACGCCGGCCTGAAGCACCTGGCTGACCCAGCCTTCGCCGACGAGTGGGGCAGCCGGCTGGCGCCGAAACAGCGCCACCCTACGGTGACCGACGAAGAAACCCTGGCCTATGTCGGCGTGAATTTCTGGGACCTGGTGCTGCAGCACGGCCTGGACAAGGCCCAGGCCATGCATGCGCAGAAGGAGCGCTTCGCCTACTATCCGCTGCACTTCTTCCGCCGCGTCCTGGCGCATTTCAGGCCCGACGTGGTGGTGGCCACCGTGTCGCCCCGCAGCGAAGAGGCGGCGCTGCAGGCGGCCATCGAAATGGGCATCCCGACGCTCTCCATGACCGACTTCTACCTGCGCGCGTTCGATCCGTATTGCAAGCGCGCCCACTACGCGGACCGGATCACCGTGGTCAACGAAATGGTGCGCCAGACGCTGCAGGACTGCGGCGTGCCGGCGCGCAAGCTGAGGGTGACCGGCAATCCCGCGTTCGACAGCCTGGCGGATCCTGCCCGGCAGGCACAGGCGCAGGCCCTGCGCGAACGCCTGGGCTGGAAGGGCAAGAGCGTGGTGCTTTGGGCCGGTCATCTTGACGACTACACCTCCATCACTCCAGACCTGGCAAGCGCAACCGCCTATCCCCTGCAGGTGGAGGCTGAATTGCGGCGCTGGGTGGACGCGGACGCGAACCGTGCGCTCATCATCCGCTACCACCCGAACGAGATGCATCATTTCCCGCCGGGCCCTGCACATCCCCGGGTGTTCCTCAGCACCCGCGCCCAGCATGTGCATGAGGCGATCCTGGCTTCGGATGTGGTGGTGGTGCAGATGTCTACCGTGGGGCTTGAAGGCGCGGTGGCCGGCAAGCCGGTGGTCGCCATGGTGAATTCGCCCCACAGCCTGCGCGTGGACTTCAACTACGAGAAGCTGGGCGTGGCTTACGCCGCACCGGATATCGCCGGGTTGCCGGCTGTCATCGAGCGCGCCTTGCGCGAAGGCACGGTGGCGCCTGACCTGGCCCGTCCGCAGCCGGTGGCACCCATCATCGCGCAGGAGATTCTGGCGCTGGCCGGTCGCGCCTAAGCCAGGTTCTTGCGCAGCACGGAGGTCGCGACCCATTCGCCGCGGTCGTCCGTGACCGCGTGACTGGCGTGGTGGCGCACTTCATGGAAGTAGCATGTGTAGCAGGGGTGCCAGCTGAACAGGGTGCGATAGTCCATCTTGTGGCTGAACACCCCGGGCCGGTGGTGGTACTCGCGCTTGTCAGGCATCGCGCTGTAGAAATCCCGTATGACCAGCCAGCCCGGGTTTTTCAGCACCCGGTCCGCTTCACTGGCGATGCGGAAAAGATCTTCGCGGTCGCACAGGTAGAGGCAGAAGCCGAAGATAAGCGCGTCGAAGCGGCCGTCGTCGAAGGGAAGCCGGTCGGCTGTGCCCTGAACCACCTCGAGGCCCTTGCTTGAAGCGGCCGCTACGGCATCCGCCGAAGGTTCGATGCCCTGGCATTGGTAGCCTGTGTGGCCCTTGAGCCAGTCAAGCCGGCTGCCGTCACCAAATCCGACTTCCAGCAGGCGCGCGCCCTGGGCGGGTTGCGGAAGCCGCAGGATCTGCACCAGCACATCGTCATCCTGGGGCAGGTGTCGCGCGGCTTGCGCCGCCGCGTTGCGCGAAAACCAGGCGTTGCCCTCCGACTGCGCGAACACTTCCTTCTGTTTCATGCCGCGCCGCCTTTCTCGAACAGCGCCGAAATCATGTTGCCCGGAAACGCGTGGGCCGGCTCGATGAGCGCCGCCGGATCCCCGCGCAGCCGGCGGAAGTTGGCCATGAACTGTTCGCGGTCCTGCTCCCACCGGGCGTAGGGCGTGTCCATGTAGGGATGGTTGAGCGAGCGCAGCACCAGGCCCGCACGCGCCAGCAACAGCGCCAGCGACGCAGTGGAAAACTGGTGGATATGCTCGGGGCAGGTGACCTGGTTCCACCGGCTTTTGTACAGCGTGGCGCAGACCGAGGAAAAATCCGGTGTGGCGGTGATGAAAACCGAGCCGCCGGGCGCGAGGCGCGCCCCGAGAAAATCAAGGAGGTCCGCGTGATCGGGAATATGCTCGATGACGCCCCGCAGGGTGATGACATCGAACTGCCCTTCGACCGCCGCGGGGCTGTCAAAGACGGCGATGTGCGGCTTGTTCGCGCGGATGTACTCGATATGGAAGGGGTTCACCTCGAAACCGCATTTCGCCCAGGTACCGGGCATCGCGTCGAGGTAGCCTCCGGATGAGCAGCCATAGTCAAGTACCCGCACGTCGCCGAACTGCCGGGACGCCAGCAGCAGGCCGACATCCAGGGCGTATTGCACCTGGCGCTGCTGGTAAAGCGCCTTTTCCTTCACGAGGTAGTCGGCTGCGTAGTCGGCGCGGTACATTTCGCTGAACTGCTCCGCGGTGTATTGCCGGTCATGCGAGCCGTGACCGCAGTTGATGCACTTGTGCAGCGACACCGGGTTGCCGAAGAAATCCGTGTAGGTCTCGAATGGGTACGATGGCGCGGCGCAAATGGGGCAGGTGAGCGAAGTCATGGGCAAAGGGGATGAGGGTTCATCACTCGAACCCGAGTTGCTTGTCGCGCTCCAGGGCCGGCTTCCAGCCCAGGCCGCGCGTGTATTTTTCGTTCAGTCCGAATACGGCGGGGTTAGCGTCCAGGAACGCCACGATTTCATCCATCGAAACGCGATTGACGCCGCCAGCGTCGGAGCCGCTGAAGTGCTCGATGATCGCCTTGAGCAGCTCGAAGTCTTCGGGATAGTCGATTGTGATGCGGTACTTTGACCAATCGGGATCGTGGTCCACCCGCTCGCACGTGAAAGCCTCGGGGTGGTTCCAGAAGTAGAAGGTCACATGTTCGCGGTCCGACGGCTTCACCGCCTCCGACCAGGCCCTGCGCAGGGCCCCGAAGCCGATGATGGAGACATCCATGCCGTCCGGCCATGAGGAGGGCAGCGGCTCGGAGTTGGAGACAAAGTCGGCGCCACCGTCCGCGTGCCTGCGTATCAGCGAGCCGAGGACCTTGGGGTCCAGCAGCGGGCAGTCGGCGGTGATCCGGGCAACAGCGTCGGGCTGCACCAGTTGCGCGGCCTGGTAGTACCGATCCAGCACGTCATCCTCGCTGCCGCGGTACACCTTGTAGCCCGCGTCCTCCACAAAGCGGGCGATGACGTCGTCGCGCGCATCGGTCGTCGTGGCGACGATGATGTCCGTGACCTCGGCGCATGTTGACACACGCTCCAGCATCCAGCCCAGCAGCGGCCTGCCGAGAACCGGCATCAGGACCTTGTTGGGCAGCCGGGTGGAGCCCATGCGGGCCTGGATGATCGCGGCGGTTTTCATGATGGCTGGAGATTGTCGATGTATTCACGCACGGCGGCCAGGCGCCGGGTCTGTTCGCCGTCGAGCACGCGGACAAAGTCGCCCAGGCCGTTGGCCAGGCCGAATACCGCACGGGGTTCCTGGACGCTATCCACGACAACCTCGTCGGCACGCGCGAGCAAGCCGCCGGAGACCACGGGAACGCCCCCGAACTCGGCCCTGCCCAGGGCGTGGAGGACGATGCGCTCGGTTTCCAGCACCATGCCAACATGGCCTTCGAAGCCGGGGCGGATGTCGGCGCGGTAGATGGGGATGTCCTTCTGCTGGGCCCGCGCAATGGCTTCGGACTCGCAGCAACCCTTGCCGCCATCCAGCAGCACCGCGCCACCTGCCAACGCATCCACCATCGCGGCGCTGATGACGGGCGTGCCCTGGGTCAGCCCTACGAGAAGGTGCGCACCGGTTGCAGCCGAAAGTCCATCGGCCGCAGCCGAGACGCAGGCGATGGTTTCAGACGGCTTGATGATGTTCAGTGCGGCAACGATGGCTTCGAGCTTGGCGCGATCGCGCCGCAGGATGGCCACGTCCATGCCGCGCTCGACCAGCTTGAGTGCCAGCTTCGAGCCGACGTTGCCCGCGCCGATGATGGCGGCCTTCTTGCCGCTCAGCCCCCGGGGGAACGTCGAGAGGATCTGCACGATCAGCATTTCCACCGAATCAACGGTGAGGTCGTTGCCCTTGTACGTCAGTACGCGCGAGCGGGTCACCGTTTCACGCACCGCGCGTTCCACGTTGCCCACGTTTTCCTCGCCGTACAGCTCGGGGCTGATCTTCTTTTCGGTGTCGACCAAAACGTAGTCCACTTCGCCGTCCACGGCCCGCGCCACGGCAACCGCCTGGTCCACGTCGTAAACAATGGCGCTGCCGGCGATGAGGCGGCTGGTCTTGCGGACCGGCGAGAAATAAAGCCCGGTGGCGTTGATCTTGCGGGTGTTGCCAATGCAAAAGCCGCTGAGCTTGCCTTCCTGCTGTGCGAGCAGCCGCACTTCCCGGACTATGCGGTCGACTTTGTCTGCCAGGTCAGGCATCAAATCGTGTCCCAGGTGATGGGATGGTCGGCGTCGATGTCGGTTCGCGCCTGGCGCCCAACGATCAGGTCGATGTATTTGGGCAGGATGCCGATGCCTGGCGACTTGATCACCAGCATCTCGTTGGTGATCGTCGTGCCGGCGGGGATCCGCACTCGCGCGAACACTGTTCGGCGCAGCCTCTGCACCGTGCGGTATTCGCTGGCGGAGATGGCCTTGAGGCCGTTGCCAAGCGCGGTGAAGGTGGCCTCGGCTTCCGCCACCATGGCCTTCAGCGCCGGCGGCTCCAGCGAGAAGATGTGGTCGGGGCCCTTCATGGACCGGTCGAGCGTGACGTGCTTTTCGATCGCGCGGGCGCCCAGCGCGATGGCGGGCGGCACCAGGAAAGTGCCGGGGAAATGGTCCGAGAAGCCGCTGACCACCTGGAAGGATTCCGCCAGCCGGGGAATCATGCGCAGGTTGGTCTCTGCGGCGGAGGCCGGATAGCTCGAGACGCAATGCAGCAAAACGAGGTTGGGGTTGCCCACCTCGAGCACTGTGTTGACGGCTTCCTCTATATCGCCCAGCGTGGACATGCCGGTCGACATGAACATGGGCTTCATCTTCATTGCCACGGCGCGGATCAGCGGAAGGTTGACCACATCCATGGAGGCGATCTTGTAGGCGGGAACGTCGAGCTTCTCGAGGATTTCCACCGAGTCCAGGTCGAACGGCGTGGAAAACACGTCGATGTTGCGCGAGCGCGCGTAGGCAAAAATGTCCTTGAGCTCTTCCCAGGAAAAGATCAGCCGGTTGAACAGCTGATGCAGGTTTTCCTCGAGGTCCATGATGTCCTCGTTGTAACGGGCATCAAGCACTTTCGCCGAAATTCGTTCCGAGCTGAATGTCTGGAACTTGGCGGCATGGCAGCCGGCTTCCACGCACACGTCGATCAGCTGCTTGGCCATCGCGACGCTGCCGTTATGGTTCAGCCCGATCTCGCCAATGATGTAGGGCGGGTACTGCGCGCCGACCAGGTTCTTGCCAATCTGCACCACTTCGTTGAACTTCTTCACGCGCCGGTTGACCCGCTGCACCCGGTTGTAGGCAGAGCCGGGATCCTGGATCATGTCCACCAGGTCGATGGCCTTGGCGCACAGGATCTGGAAATCGGCATACGAAAAATCCGCCAGCGTGCCCGTGAAATAGAAGTTCCCCGCTTTCTCAAGCTCACCGCGGACGCGCTGCAGTTCGGTCTCGAACCCCACGCGATAGCTGGGATAGAGCGGCCCCAGGTCAATGTGGTGGACCTTGACGATTTCCTGGCGCTTGATGAAGCCCATGCGCTCCAGGTCGGCGATCACCCGCTCGCCCAGCGCTGCCTCGTCCATCTGCGAAATCGTGTCGCCGGGCGTGTAGGCGATTTCCGCGCACAGGATGGACCAGCCCTTGGGAATGCCGATGTCGCTGAAGCGCGTCTGAAGGCCGGCGCGGTGGAAGATGACGCTGCGGTCCTTGAAATACAGCCAGTCCGCGTCCTTGGGAAACGGATCGGGGCCGGTGGTGGCGATGGCCACCAGCTTGACGTTGCGGAACCCCAGGTTGCACTGCACGCCCAGGAAGCGGGAGTTGACGGTGATTGGCAGCGTCGACACCACGATGTCGTCGCGTCCGAGCTTGACGGCGCCTGTGCTGGTGAGCACCTGGTCGATCATGTTGCCTTCCAGCGCCAGCCCCTGCACCTCGACGTTGTATTCGATGGTGCCGCCGTGTTCGATGATTTTCTGCGCCAGGATTTCCATGATCTGGCCACACCCGTTCTGCGCGACTGCGGACCACTGGTCGGCATGGAACGGCTTTTTTTCCTTGCGGATTTCGATGCGCTGCGGCGCCCAGTTGGCCGACAGCTCGGAAGTGGGAATGCCCCACAGCTTCTCGGGGTAGTCCTCGTAGAAGATTTTCTGCAGCGTCGGCCCGGCCAGGGCTTCCATGTAGTCGCGATAGTTCCTGGCCGCGCTCAGCTTCACCGGGTCCTTGGCCGCCATTTCCGCCATGATCCGCTCGTACAGCGGCTTCGGGAACTGCCGCAGGGTTTCCTCGGAGAGCGGGTATTCAAAGAACTGGCCATCCACATAGTTCTTGCCGTAAAGCGCGGGCGTGCGGAACACTCCCGGGAAAATGCTTTGCCAGTACGCGACGATTTCCGGGCTCGATGTGTGAAACAGGTGGGGGCCCGCGTCGATGTAATAGTCATCGAAGCGCAGCGTTCGGGCCAGCCCGCCGGGCATCGGCAGGCGTTCCAGTACCTTGACGGGCACGCCGCGCCGTGCGAATTCGTAAGCTGTCACCAGGCCGGACATGCCGGCGCCGAGCACCACGACGGAGCGATTCACCATGCGGTAAAGCCCCCGTCGACAACGATGTTCTGGCCCGAAACGTACTTCGCATCCGCCGACGCCAGGAAGATCGCGGCGCCGCAGATATCGGTATCGTCGGCCATGCGGCCGGCGGGGGTGCGGGCCGAATAGTTGCGCACGAAGTCTTCGCCCTGGTTGTTGAATACGCCGCCCGGGCTGACGCAGTTGACACGCACGCCCAGATCGGCCGCGTGTACGGCGAAATACTTGGTCAGCTGGATCACTGCCGCCTTCGAGGCGCTGTAGACCTCGGAATTCATGCGTGCGCAATCGGTGTAGATGCGCGGATCGCTGCTGACGACGCCGTACACCGAGCCGATGTTGATGATGCTGCCTTCGTTCTTTTCCTTCATCAGCCGAAGGGCCTCACGGGTGCACAGGAATGTGCCGCCCGCGTTGACGGACATGACCTGCATGAACTCGGCATAGTCGCGTTCCCAGAATGGTGAAAACACGCCGATGCCGGCGTTGTTGACCAGGATGTCCAGCCCGCCTTCTGCGCGCACACGCGCGAATGCGGCCGAAACTGATTCAGGGCTGGTCACGTCCATTTCCAGCGTGCCACGCAGGCTCGCGGCGGGCAGCTTGGCCGCGGCGGCAGCCAGCCGTTCAGGCGACTGGTCAGCCAGCCACAGGCCCGCTCCTTCCGCGGCGAAAGCCTGCGCGAACCGCGTCCCCAGCTGGCCCCCGGCGCCGGTGATGAGGACACTTTTTTCTCGAAGCCGCATACGTCTCAGTTCAGTCGGTGGAAACCGGGACGGGAAACGCCCCCGGTGAGGTGCGGGCCCAGCGGGCCCTGTCTTGATAGCGTGGCGAGTTTTTCGAACACGGCGCGGGTCGCCTGCCCGAACTGGTCCACGTGTTCCTGCTGCTGCGCAAAATTGGCGTAGAAGCGATTGGACGCGAGGAAGCCGTGCTTGAGCATTTCCTGCACATAAAAAGTCATCATGGCCTGCGCATCCGGGCCATCGAAACCAAAGTGGCTCATCGGGTGGATGCCGTACACATGGATATCCAGGCCCGTGCTGGCGGCGGCGTCGGCCCACACGGTTTGGACGGCCTTGCCGATCTGGCCCAGGTGCGCGCTCACGTTGTCCCGCTGGTGCTTGCGGATGGTAGCGAGCGCCGCCACGGGGCCGATACGGTCTGTCCAGTAGGTGCTGCTGATGAAGGTGCGCTCAACAGCGTCCATCACGCCAGCCAGCCCGATGATCGCAGCCATCGGATAGCCATTGCTCATGGCCTTGGCAAAGACCGCAACGTCGGGCTCTACGCCCAGCAGCTTGTGCGAGCCACCGGTGTTCAGGCGAAAACCGGCGGACACCTCGTCAAATACCAGCACCGCGCCGGCGGCCTTGGCCAGTGCCTTGACCTGCTTCAGGAAGCCGGGCTCAGGCATCTCGTTGCGCAGCGGCTCCATGACGACGGCGGCGATCTCGCCGGGGTAGCGGTCGAAGATCGCCCTGAGTTCCTCAAGCTTGTTGTAGCGGAACGGCAGGGCGGTACCATGAAGCCCCTTCGGCACGCCCAGGGGACTCAGCCCCGGCAGCAGGTGTTCGGTAAGCGACTCGTCGCCGGTCAGGTTGGCGGCGAGGTACCAGTCGTGCCAGCCGTGGTAGCCGCAAAACGCGATGCGGTCGCGCCCCGTGGCGGCACGGACCACGCGCACTGCGACTGTCAGCGCTTCGCCGCCCGTGCGGGTGAAGCGCACCTTTTCGGCCCAGGGGTGCAATTCGCACAGCAGCTCGGCGAGTTCCACGTCCTCGGGTGCGTTGAGTGAAGAGCTGTTGCCGCTCTGCACGCACTGCATGACCGCAGCGTCCACTTCCGGATCGCAATAGCCCAGGATGTTGGCGCCGATGCCGCTGATGCTCATGTCGATGTAGCGGCGGCCGTCCAGATCCCAGACTTCGGTACCGCGGGCCTTGCTGAAATAGGTGGGCCACAGCCCGGGCGCGAACTGGTCCGGGCGTTTCGAGAGAAGTTGTGTCAAACCCGGAATGCGGCGTTTGCCCCGCTCGAGGTAATCGTTGGTGAGGCTCATAGGTGGGCTCCAAGTTTAGCTGCGCCTCCAGGCGGCTGCTGAACCATAATATTCGATAGATCGATCCCGATTTTCCCGCAAGGTCGGTGCCCGGGAATGGGATGGTTCCGAGGCGCCAGGTTGTTCCCCCGCCCGGGAAGCGGCGGATGAAGGCTTTTTTGTCCAGATATTTCAATCCACTGCAGCTTTTCATTGATGTTGCGCTCGTCCTCGCGGCGTGGCTGCTGGCATTTTGGCTGCGCTTCAACCTGGACATCCCCGCTGAGTTCGAGCAACTCGCCTGGGCCAGCGCCCCATGGGCCGTTGCAGCCTACGCGCTGGGACTGCTGGCTGCGCGCGTCTACCGCCAGGTGTGGCGCTACGTGGGCCTGCCCGAGCTGCGGCAACTCGTTCTGGGCGTCCTGTTCGGGGGCGTACTGACGGCAATCGCCGTCCTGATGCAGCGGATTCCCAATTTCCCGAGATCAGTGCTGGCGTTGCAGCCCCTGATTGCCCTGCTGATGCTGGGCGCCGTGCGGGCGACCTGGCGCACGCTCTCCGAACGCCAGAGCGGAGTCGGGGTGGACGCACGCCGCCTCCTGATTGTCGGATCCCTCCAGGACGCCGCCGACGCCCTGCGCGCGCTCAAGGGATCGCAGCAATGGATCCCGGTAGGCATCCTGTCTCCCTTGCCGGGCGAGCGGGGCCGGTCCCTGCAGAACGTGCGTGTGCTCGGAGGCGCAGATTTGATCGCCGACGCGGCACGTTCCACCGGCGCGAGCACCGCCTTGATCGCGTCCCCGCCCGGTTCGGCGGAACGTGGGCAGGCGCTGCTGCATGCGGCCGGGTCCGGCGTGACGCTGCTGACCATGCCTCGCCCGGATGAGTGGCTCAAGACCGAAAGTGCCGGCCCTCGCCGCATTGAACTTGAGGATCTGCTGGGCCGCGCCTCGGTGCAGCTGGACGTGGCCGGCCTCGCCGAAATGATTTCGGGCCAGACCGTGCTGGTCACCGGGGCGGGCGGCTCCATCGGCTCGGAGCTGTGCCGCCAGATCGCCCGGTTCGGGGTGGGCCGGCTGGTCTGCGTGGACACTTCCGAATACGCGGTGTACCAGCTGGAGCAGGAATTGCGCGAGGCCCACCCGCAGATGCAGGGCATCTACTACACGGCCAACGTGCGCGAGCCGGAGCGGCTGCGTGCGATCGCCCGGGCGCAGCGGCCCGCGGTGGTGTTTCATGCGGCGGCCTACAAGCATGTGCCGCTGATGGAGCAATTCAACGAGATCGAGGCCGTGCAGACCAACGTGCTGGGCACCCTGAACGCTGCGCGCGTGGCCGGGGAGAGCGGTGCGCGCCACTTCGTGATGATCTCCACTGACAAGGCGGTGAACCCGACCAACGTGATGGGTGCCAGCAAGCGGCTGGCCGAACTGATGGTGCAGGCGATGGCCAGGCAGTTCCCCGCCACGGCCTATGTGTCGGTGCGCTTCGGCAATGTGCTGGGCTCCAGCGGCTCGGTGGTGCCGCTGTTCACGGCGCAGATCGCCCGCGGCGGACCGGTGACAGTCACGCACCCGGAGATCGTGCGCTACTTCATGACCATTCCGGAAGCAGCACAGCTGGTGTTGCAGGCGGGCCTGATGGGCAAGTCGGGCCAGATCTTCGTGCTGGACATGGGAGAGCCGATGAAGATCGTCGAGCTCGCCCGCATGCTGATCCGGCTTTCCGGCCGGACCGAGCAGGAAATCCCCATCAGCTATACCGGCTTGCGGCCCGGCGAGAAGCTGTATGAGGAACTGCTGGCCGACGACGAAACCACCGAGCCCACGCCCCACCCCAAGCTGCGGGTCGCCAAGACGGCAGGGCAGCAACCCGACATCGAGGCGGTGCTGGCTTGGGTGGCGCAAGCCGGCCCCGCGCCCGAGGCGGGTGTACTGCGGGAGTGGCTGCGGGGCCAGGTGCCCGAATACGCGCCGCGCTGATCTGCCGGATGATTAGCCGGCAATGCCGGTGCGTGAGAGCACGTCGCTCACCAGTTCCAGCCGCACCAGCGGGTTGTCCAGTTCCATCAGCCGCTGCTTGAGCTGCACCGGCAACGGCAGGAATTCGCACCAGCGGTTGGCAACCCAGCCGCAGTCGTCCAGCTGGAACGGCCCTTGCAGCGGCATCTGCTGCGGCGGCTGCGTCTTTTGCTGCAGCGACTGGATCAGCTTTGCCAGGGCGTCCGATGTGCCCCTGAGATCGTCGGGCACCGGCACCGCCATGTCGGCGTCCATGCGCTCCACGTCGGCCACCCACAGGCCGTGGCGAAGCTGGTCGCGGGAGGTGATGCGGAAGCGCTGGGCGCCGATGGCCCGGATCATCATCAGGCCGGGCCGCGGCGTCTCGAATTCGCCGATCGTGGCAAGCGTGCCGACGCTGGCAAACGCTTCCTTGCCACCGGGCTGCCGCACCTCGGCGCCCTGCGTCAGCGAGACCACGCCAAAGGGGGCGCCGGCCTTGTGGCATTTGCGGATCATGTCGAGGTAGCGCACTTCAAAAATGCGCAGCGGCAGCACGCCATCGGGAAACAGCACCGTGCCGAGCGGAAACAGCGGCAGGGACGACAGGGTGAGGGCAGAAGACATCAAATTCCCGTTTCTGCCCGCTATCATCCCACGACCGAATATCCCAGGCCCCATGCTCTACCAAATCGCTTCGTTTCTCCTGGACATCGCCGCGGGCCTGCTGGGCGGGGCATGCCTGCTGCGCCTGTACATGCAGCACCAGCGGGTGCCTTTCGGCAACCCGGTGGGGCGCTTCGTGTTTGCGCTCACTGACTGGCTGGTGCTGCCGCTGCGCAAGGTCCTGCCGGCCGTGGGCCGCTGGGACACCGCCAGCCTGGTGGGCGTGTACCTGATCGAGCTGGCGCAGTTCCTCATCCTCTGGCTGCTGATGGGCCGGGTGGTGGGCCTGGCGCTGCTGCCGGCGCTGGCGCTGTTCGGCGTCCTGCGGCTGGTGGTCTCCGGGCTCACGGGCCTGGTGATCGTCTATGCCATCCTGTCCTGGGTGCGCGCCGATTCGCCGCTGGGCGATGTGATCGACCGTTTGTGCGCGCCGCTGCTGCGGCCGTTCCGGCGTGTCATACCGCTGGTGGGGGGCATCGACCTGTCGCCGCTGGCGCTGCTGGTCCTGCTGCAGGTGGCGGCCATCGTCCTGGGCTACATCCAGGCCGCCGTCCTGCGCTGAACGCCGGGTTCAGGAAACGGCGTCGGCCGGCTGCCGCTGCAGCATGGCCAGGGTGCTGGCCACCGTGTTGCGCAGCTCGCGCCGGTCGCAGATGAAGTCGACCGCGCCCTTGGTCTGCAGGAATTCGGCGCGCTGGAAGCCCTCGGGCAGGGTTACCCGCACCGTGGACTCGATCACGCGCGGCCCGGCAAAGCCGATCAGCGCCTTGGGCTCCGCGATCACCACGTCGCCCACGAACGCAAAGCCCGCGCTCACGCCGCCCATGGTGGGGTCGGTCAGCACGCTGACGTAAGGCAGGCCCTTCTTGGCCAGCCGCGTCAGGGCCGCATTGGTCTTGGCCATCTGCATCAGGGACAGCAGGCCTTCCTGCATGCGGGCGCCGCCGGTGGCGGTGAAGCAGAGGAAGGGCACCTTCTGCTCGATGGCGGATTCCACGCCGCGCACGAAGCGCTCGCCCACCACGCTGCCCATGCTGCCGCCCATGAAGTCGAACTCGAAGGCCGCCACCACCAGGCTGATGCTGCGTACCGCGCCGCCGATCACGACCAGCGCGTCGGTTTCGCCGGTATTTTCCAGCGCTTCCTTCAGCCGCTCGGGGTACTTGCGGCTGTCCTTAAACTTCAGCGCGTCGACCGGCAAAACTTCCTGGCCGATCTCATAGCGGCCTTCAGCATCCAGGAAACTGTTCAGCCGCGCGCGCGCGCCGATGCGGTGGTGGTGGCTGCAGGTGGGGCAGACGTTCTGGTTCTGTTCCAGGTCGGTCTTGTACAGCACCGTCTCGCAGCTCGGGCACTTGACCCACAGGCCTTCGGGCACCTGGCGGCGGTCGGCCGGGTCGGTCTGCTGGATTTTCGGGGGAAGCAGTTTTTCAAGCCAGCTCATGGGGAGTTTTCCTTGAAGAGACGGTGATTATGCGTCCAGCGCGGAGCGGATCCCGCGCAGGAATTCGATGGCCACCGGCACCACCTTTTCGTGCGGCTGGTCCTGGATGAGCTGGATGATTTTGGTGCCGATCACCACCGCGTCGGCCACCTTGCCGATGGCCTGCGCCGTTGCCGCGTCGCGGATGCCAAAACCCACGCCGACGGGCAGCTTCACGTGCGTGCGGATGCGCGGCAGCATGGCCGCCACGGCGCCGGTGTCCATGTGGCCGGCGCCCGTCACGCCCTTGAGCGAGACGTAGTACACGTAGCCGCTGGCCACCCGGGCCACCTGCTGGATGCGCTGGTCGGTGCTGGTGGGCGCCAGCAGGAAGATCAGGTCCATGTGGGCGGCCTTGAGCTTGGTGGCGAATTCCTCGCACTCTTCCGGCGGGTAGTCCACCACCAGCACGCCGTCCACGCCGGCTGCCGAAGCGTCGCGGATGAATGCGTCCTTGCCGTGGCGAAGATCGTAGCGCTCAACGGGGTTGGCATAGCCCATGAGCACCACCGGCGTGGTGGTGTCGCGGCTGCGGAACCGGCGCACCATGTCCAGCACCTGGCCCGTGCCGATGCCCAGCGCCAGGGCCTTTTCGCCGGCCTTCTGGATCACCGGGCCGTCGGCCATGGGGTCGGAGAAAGGCACGCCCAGCTCAATCACATCGGCGCCGGCTTCGACCATGCCATGCATGAGGTCGGCGGTGATGTCGGCATAGGGGAAGCCCGCCGTGACGTAGGGAATCAGCGCCTTGCGGCCCTGCGCCTGCAGGGCCGCAAACCGGGTGGCTATGCGGCTCATGGCTTGCCGCCTTTGACCTGCAGGCCACGCATCGAGGGCCGGTCGTAGAAGTCCGCACCCGCCAGGTCCGCCACCGTGCCCAGGTCCTTGTCGCCCCGTCCGGAGAGATTCACCAGGATGCACTGGTCCGGCTTCATCCGCGGCGCCAGCTTCATCGCATGTGCCACCGCGTGGCTCGATTCCAGCGCGGGGATGATGCCCTCGGTGCGGCACAGGTAGTGGAACGCTTCGAGCGCTTCCTTGTCCGTGATGCCAACGTACTCGGCGCGGCCGATGTCCTTGAGCCACGCGTGCTCGGGCCCCACGCCGGGATAGTCCAGCCCGGCGCTGATGCTGTGCGTCTCGGTGATCTGGCCGTTCTCGTCCTGCAGGATGTAGGTGCGGTTGCCGTGCAGCACGCCCGCGCTGCCGCGCTGCAGCGAGGCCGAGTGCTTGCCGCTGTCCAGGCCTTCGCCGGCGGCCTCGACGCCCACCAGGCGCGTCTTCTCATGCGGGATATAGGGGTGGAAGATCCCCATGGCATTGCTGCCCCCGCCCACGCAGGCCACCACCACGTCGGGCTGCCTGCCGCCCGTCATCAGCGGTACCTGCGCGATGCACTCGTTGCCGATCACGCTCTGGAAATCGCGCACCATCATCGGGTAGGGGTGCGGGCCGGCCACGGTGCCGATGATGTAGAACGTGTTCTCCACATTGGTCACCCAGTCGCGCATGGCTTCATTGAGCGCGTCTTTCAGGGTCTTGCTGCCCGATTCCACCGGGACCACCGTGGCGCCCAGCAGGTTCATGCGGTAGACATTGGGGCTCTGGCGGCGGACGTCCTCGCTGCCCATGTAGACCACGCATTCCAGGCCGTAACGCGCACAGATGGTCGCGGTGGCCACGCCGTGCTGGCCCGCGCCGGTTTCCGCGATCACGCGCGGCTTGCCCATGCGCCGCGCCAGCATCGCCTGGCCGATCACGTTGTTGATCTTGTGGGCGCCGGTGTGGTTCAGGTCTTCGCGCTTGAGGTAGATCTGCGCGCCGCCCATCTCCCGACTGGTGCGCGCGGCATGGTAGACAGGCGATGGGCGCCCCACGAAGTGCTTGAGCTCGTAGTTGAATTCCTCGAGGAACTGCGCATCGTGCTGGTACTTCGCATAGGCCTCGCGCAATTCGCTGATCGCGTGGGTCAGCGTCTCGCTGACGAAACTGCCGCCGTAGATCCCGAAGTGTCCTGTCGGGTCAGGTTGTTGATAGGAGGGCATGGGTTGGTCTTGCAAGTAGCGCATCGGCGGCACGCACGGCCGCGACGAACTGATTGATCTTTTCCGGGTCCTTGATGCCCTTGCGGGTGCCACCCCCCGGAGCGGACACCTCGACGCCGGAGCTCACATCGACGGCCAGCGTTTTACAGCGCGGCCGCACCTGCACAATGCCATCGGTCACGTTTGCAGGCGTCAACCCACCAGACAAGACGAGGTGAGCGTTGACGCTTGGAGGAAGAAGTGACCAATTGAATGTTTTCCCGCTGCCGCCATAGCCCTCGACGTGGGCGTCGAGCAGGATGCCCTGGGCTATCGCGTAATCAGCAGCGAATTTTACCAAGTCGAAGGGCGTGGCGCCATCCAGCGGGATGCGCGCCGCGCGCATGAAGGGGCGGGCACCGTGGCCGGTCGCCTCCAGGCACTGCGCCGGGCTTTCATCCCCATGAAACTGCACGCAAGCCTGCGCCAGCTGTGCACAGGCCGCTATGATATTTGTAGCACTCTCGTTGACAAACAGCAGCACCGGCGTCACGAAGGGCGGCAGCCTGCGGGCCAGCTCGGCCGCGCGCTGCGGCGTGACGCAGCGCGGGCTGCCCGCATACATCACGAAGCCCACGGCGTCGGCGCCGGCGGCCACGGCCGCGTCCACGTCGTGTTCGCGTGTCAGGCCGCAGATCTTGATGCGGGTGCGCGTGTGCGCGATGCTGGCGTCCGGCTTCATGGCAGCCAATCATACGCAGGGGTGCGGCTGGGCAACCCCCACTTCGGGTCGTACACCGGGCCCAGGAAATACAGGCCGTCGGGTGAGAAGGTCGGGGAGGCGGCGTCGCGGTCACGGGCAGCCAGTACCTGCGCCATCCAGTGCGGTGGCTGCTGCCCCTGGCCGACCACCAGCAGCGAGCCCATGATGTTGCGGATCATGTGGTGCAGGAACGCGTTGGCCTCGAAATCAAAGCGCCAGTAGGCGCCGCGCTGCGTGATTTCCACGCGCCTGAGCGTCTTGACCGGCGTGTGTGACTGGCAGCTGGACGCGCGAAAGGACGTGAAGTCGTGCTCGCCGATCAAGTGCTGAGCGGCTTTGCGCATGGCGTCCCCATTCAGAGGGCGGAACGCCCAGCCCACGCGGCCTGCGTCAATGCTGGGCCGCACCGGGGACTCCAGCAGCACATAGGCGTAGCGGCGGGCGACAGCGCTCGCGCGGGCATGGAATTCATCCGGAACGGGCCGCACCCATTCGACGGCGATGTCGGGCGGCAGGAACCGGTTGGTGCCGCGGACCCAGGAAGACTCGTCCCGTTGCAAGGGAGTGTCGAAGTGCACCACCTGCATCAGGCCGTGAACGCCGGAGTCGGTGCGTCCGGCGCACAGGGTGGAGACGGGCTGGGTGGCGAATTGCCCCAGCGCGGATTCCAGCCTGTCCTGCACGGTGCGCCCCGAGGCCTGGCTTTGCCAGCCTTCATAGGCGGAACCGTTGTAGCTGATGCCCAGGGCCAGCCTCACCGGCACGCCCTCCTCATGAAAGCAGGATCAGTTGATTTCGGCGAGGAAGCGCTGGGCACGGCTCTTGAGGTCGCCCGACGCTTCCGCGAGCACTTCCTGCGCCAGGCTGCGCGCGCCATCCGGGTCACCGATGGCGTTGAATTCCTCGGCCAGGGCCAGTTTGGTCGCCAGCGGGTCTTCGTTGCTGTCGTGCTCGAAGCCGCCGGTGCTCAGCGGGGCGCCCGAGGTGCTGAGCGGCGACCCGGCCGTATCCTGCGGGATGGAAGACAGTCCCGCGCCGCCGGCGGTGGGCGGCGTGGCCGCGGGCCCGCCGAGATCCAGCGACAGCGCGCCCAGGTCGAACTCGATCATGCCGTCGGGTACAGCCGGTGCGGGGGTGGCAGCTGCCTTGGGCGCAGGCGCGGGAACGTCCAGCGGTTCGACCGAGAAGCTCAGGCTCTCTTCGGACAAGGTCAGGTCAGGTGCGTCCAGGCGGGCAGGTTCCGGCTCGCGCGGCAGGTTCAGAGAGGCGGCCACGCCGGGCGAATCGAGTGCCACGGTAGCGCTGCCGAAGTCCATGTCCAGCGACGGAATGGGTTCGGGCTCCGCCATAGGGGGCAGGTTCATCGACATCGTCGGCTCGCCAGCATGAGCCGGCGGAATCGATGGGGGACTGTCGTCGTCACCGAGCGAGAAATCAAGATCGAGGTCGAGGTCGACGCCGCCTGCGTCTGCATCCGCGGAGGCAGCCACGGGTTGCGTCGCGGCGGACATGGCGGTCGTCGCGCCGAAAACGCCCGCCGCCGCGCCGGCGGCCGCAGCCACCTGTTCGTCGGGATGGCCGCCCGGGCGGTACAGCGGGTTGCCGGCGTCCAGCTCCTGGCCCATCTCGCAGATGTGCTCCCAGTCGGGGCCTTCGCCATGCGTCAGGCCATAGGCCTCGGTCGCGACCAGTTCGAAGCCCTTGGCGTCGCGGCGCTTGGAATAGATCTCCAGCAGCTTGCTATGGATGGCCACGCGCTGCGGGCTTGTGCGCATGGCCTCCTTGAGGATTTCCTCGGCCTGCAGGTCGCGGCCATAGGCCAGGTACACGTCGGCTTCAGCCACAGGGTCCACGTCGCCGGCCGCGTCAAGCTGGCTGGGCGAATAGACCATGGACGAGCCGGTGGGGTTGCCCTCGTTGGTGTCGATCCGCTGGCCGCCGCTGGCGCCGAAGAACGAGTCGGGTTGCAGCCGGCTTTCCAGGAAGGAGCTGTCCACCTGGGTGGACTTCTTGCGCTGGCGCGAGCGGTAGACGCCCACGCCGATCAGCAGGGCCACCAGGGCCGCAGCCGCGCCGGGAACGATGGGGTTTTCAAGAAGGTCATCGACCAGGCTGGTCTCGGCCGGAGGCGGCGGCGCCACGGGCGCCTTGGCGGCGGAAGCCGCAGCCACAACGGGAACGGCCGCCTTGGCTGCCACCGGTGCCGCAGCGGCTGCCGGCGCAGAAGCCGTTGCCGCGGCTGGCGGTGCCACGGGCGCGGAGGCCGCGGCAGCGGATGGGGTTGCTGCTGCCACGGGCGACGGCGTGGGGGCGGGTGTCGGTGCAGGAGTAGGGGCCGGTGTCGGGGCGGGCGTGGGCGCGGGGGTCGGAGCCGGAGTCGGAACGGGTGCGGGTGTGGCGGCAGTTGCGGGCTTGGGCGCGACGGCGGCAGCGCCGGCTGCCACGGCAACCGCAGGCTTGGCGGCGCTCGCCGCCGGTGCTGGCGCCGCGGACCCCGTAGCGGTTCCCAGCTTGCTCAGGTCGGCAATGTTCTTGTTGAGTTCGGCCACCCGGGTGGCGGCGTCCTGGCCGGCCCGGTCCTTGGCGATCTTGTCCTCGCCCGCCTTGGTGGCGACGCTGCCCTTGGAAAGGGTCAGCTTGTCGGGGACGGCGGCGGTGGCCTTCTTTTCCTCAACCTTCGCCTGGATCTTGCCGGCCGCCTGGCGGTTGGCCGCGTCGATCTTGCTCACAGGCACGCCCTGGGCCAGCTTGCGGCGGAATTCGTCGAAATCGCGGCTTTGCGCGACCACGCTCTGGCTGGCTTCGCCGCTGCTGGTGGCGCCTGCCTGCTGGGCGCTCGGCACTTCAAGCACGGCGCCGGCCTTCAGCCGGTTGATGTTCGAGCCGATGAAGGCATCCGGATTGGCCTGCAGCAAGGCCACCAGCATCTGGTCCAGGGAAATGGTCGCGGGCTTGTGCGCGGCGGCAATCTTGCTTGCGGTGTCGCCGGCCTGGACGGTTACCCGCTTGCCGTCGCCAGAGGCGGTAGGGGCCGCCGGGGCCCGCGGGGCGGCCGCTGGAGCTGGCGTTCGCGCGGTGGCGCGAGGGGCGGACGGAGCGCGGACGGAAGGCAGGGACGGCGCTACGGGTGCGCGGGCGACCGGTGCGGCCGCTATCGGAGCAGGCGCCGGAGCCGGGACCGGGCTCACCTGGGCAGCGATCGGCGCGGGACCCTGGCGCAGGCTGGGCGGGTCGAACAGCATCGTGTAGTCGCGCACGATGCGGCCGGAAGACCAGTTGGCTTCCAGGATCAGGTCGATGAAGGGGTCGTTGACTGGGCGGTCGCTGGAAAGCCGCAGGAAGTAGCGGCCGTCGGCCCGGCGCTGCAAGGTGATCTGCAGGCCCGAAATGGCGGCGCTGTATTCCAGGCCGGCGGAACGAAAGGCTTCAGGCGATGCGACGGCGGCCCGCAGGCTGGCCACTTCTTCGGCATTGATCTCTGGAATGTCGATATCTGCACGCAACGGCTCGCCCAATGCGGACTGGACCGTAACACGGCCAAGCGCAAGGGCTTGCGCATCCGACGCGGAAACGCCCAGCACGACCGCCGCGGCCAGGGCCAGGGCGCCAGCCCTCCACTGCGGCTTTTTCATCGTTTTTCGCGTCCCCACTGCTCGGTCTGCAGGCAGTTTTTTTCTCATCATGCGGACATTCGCCTCGAGACTGAATTTGCTAAAAGGACCATAACATCAATGTCTTAGGCTGACAAGCTGAGACAGCTTTTAACTTCGGGACGAGCCTGTCGCAAGTGCTTACCCACAGTGCCATGTTGCCACGAGACAACGGCCTGTAACTTCACGCTACAGGCCGTTGCTAAACGCAGCTGAACGCGGATTATGCGTCAAGCAGGATGCGCAGCATCCGCCGCAGAGGCTCGGCCGCGCCCCACAGCAGCTGGTCGCCGATGGTGAAGGCGCCGACGTATTCCGGGCCCATGGCCAGCTTGCGGATCCTGCCGACCGGGATGCCCAGCGTGCCGGTCACGGCCACCGGCGTCAGGTCACGCAGGGTCGCTTCCTTCGTGTTGGGCACCACCTTCACCCAGGCGTTGTCGCCGGCGATCATCTGCTCGATGTCGGCCAGCGGCACGTCCTTCTTCAGCTTGAAGGTCAGGGCCTGGCTGTGGCAGCGCATGGCGCCCACGCGCACGCAGAAACCGTCCACCGGCGTGGCCGGCGTGTCGAAGCCCGGGCCCTGGCCGAGGATCTTGTTGGTTTCAGCGCCGGCCTTCCACTCTTCCTTGCTCATGCCGTCGCCCAAGTCCTTGTCGATCCAGGGAATCAGCGAGCCGCCCAGCGGCACGCCGAAATTCGCGGTCTCGTCGGCCGACAGCGATTGCTGGCGTGCCAGCACCTTGCGGTCGATCTCCAGGATGGCGGACTTGGGGTCGTCCAGCAGGGCCCGCACTTCGCCGTTGAGCGTGCCGAACTGGGTCAGCAGCTCGCGCATGTGCTGGGCGCCGCCGCCGGACGCTGCCTGGTAGGTCATGCTGCTCATCCATTCGACCAGCCCGGCCTTGTAGAGGGCACCCACGCCCATCAGCATGCAGCTGACGGTGCAGTTGCCGCCGATCCAGTTGCGCCCGCCTTTGGACAGGGCGTTCCTGATCACCGGCATGTTCACCGGGTCCAGGGTGATCACGGCGTCGTCCTTCATCCGCAGGGACGAGGCGGCGTCGATCCAGTGGCCGTTCCAGCCGGCGGCCCTCAGCTTGGGGAACACCTCGCTGGTGTAGTCACCGCCCTGGGCCGTGATGACGATGTCGCACCGCTTGAGCGCATCGATGTCGAACGCGTCTTTCAGCGTGGCTTCGTTCTTCGCCATGGCCGGGGCCTTGCCGCCGGCGTTGGAGGTGGAGAAGAACAGCGGCTCGATCAGGCCGAAGTCGCCTTCGGCCTGCATGCGGTCCATCAGGACCGAGCCGACCATGCCGCGCCAGCCGACGAGGCCGACCAGGGGTTGTTGTCCGTTCGAGAGTTTCATGTCAGCGCCTTTCAGAATGTGATCTGGTTTCCCCGGCTCGTCTGGCCGGGGTGGGCGCGACGAACCTGAGCTTCTAGCTCTTGGTGGTCTTCTTGGTAATCGTCGTCAGGGCGGACACGACAGCGTCGCCCATCTGTTTCGTGCCGACCTTGGTCGTGCCGTCGCTGTGGATGTCCGCCGTGCGCAAGCCGGAGGCGAGCACGTCCTTCACCGCGGACTCGATACGGTCGGCGGCGCTGGCTTGGTTGAGTGAGAAGCGGAGCATCATGGCGGCAGACAGTATTGTAGCCAAAGGATTGGCAATTCCCTTGCCGGCGATGTCGGGCGCGCTGCCGTGGCTGGGTTCGTACAGGCCCTGGTTACTGGCGTTCAGGCTGGCCGAGGGCAGCATGCCGATGGAGCCGGTCAACATGGCCGCCTCGTCCGAGAGGATGTCGCCGAACATGTTGCCCGTGACCACCACGTCGAATTTCTTGGGCGCCTTGACCAGCTGCATGGCCGCGTTGTCCACGTACATATGGTCGAGTTCAACGTCGGGGTATTCCTTGCCGACCTCAGTCACCACGTCTTTCCAGAACTGGAAGGTCTCCAGCACGTTGGCCTTGTCCACGCTGGTCACCCGCTTGCTGCGCTTGCGGGCCGCCTGGAAGGCGACGTGGGCGATGCGCTCGATTTCCGGGCGCGAGTAGCGCATCGTGTCGAAGGCTTCCTCGGCGCCGGGGAAATGCCCGTCCACCGCCGTGCGGCGGCCGCGCGGCGCACCGAAATAGATGTCACCCGTGAGCTCGCGGATGATGAGGATGTCCAGGCCCGAGATCAGCTCGGGCTTGAGGCTGGAGGCGGCGACCAGCTGCTCGTAGCAGATGGCGGGACGGAAGTTGGCGAACAAGCCCAGGTTCTTGCGCAGGCCCAGGATGGCCTGCTCGGGGCGCAGTGCACGCTCCAGCTTGTCGTACTTCCAGTCGCCGACGGCGCCGAACAGCACCGCATCGGCTTCCTTCGCCAGCTTCAGTGTGGCTTCGGGCAGGGGGTGGCCATGGGCCTCGTAGGCGGCGCCGCCCACCAGGGCGGTTTCCATCTCGAACTTCAGGTCCAGCACGTTCAGGACCTTGACGGCTTCCGCGACGATTTCGGTGCCGATGCCGTCACCCGGCAAAACTGCGATTTTCATGATTGCTTTTGTTGTGAGGGTTAGCGAACCAGCGTGTGGGCCAGCCAGGGTTTTTGCGCCAGGCGCTGCGCTTCGAAGGCGCGGATCTTGTCCGACTGGCGCAGGGTCAGGCCGATATCGTCGAAGCCGTTGGTGAGGCAGAACTTGCGGAACGCCTGCACCTCGAAGGCGATCTCGCTGCCGTCGGGCTTGACGACCACCTGGCGCTCCAGGTCGATGGTCAGCTGGTAGCCGGGGAAGGCCAGCGCCTCGTTGAACAGCTGGTCCATCTGCGGCTCGGACAGCACGATGGGCAGCAGGCCGTTCTTGAAGCAGTTGTTGAAGAAGATGTCGGCATAGCTGGGCGCGATGATGGCGCGAAAGCCGTACTGG
Organism: Burkholderiales bacterium; assembly: GCA_016191525.1. Taxonomy (GTDB): domain Bacteria; phylum Pseudomonadota; class Gammaproteobacteria; order Burkholderiales; family Burkholderiaceae_C; genus Ramlibacter. The sequence goes on from JACPOK010000019.1 coordinate 755,407, forward strand.
TCCAGCGCCCAGGGCGCGTGCTCGCGCGACGAGCCGCAGCCGAAGTTCTTGCGCGCCAGCAGCACCGAGGCGCCCTTGTAGCGCGGCTGGTTCAGCACGAAATCGGGGTTGGGCTTGCGGCTGGCCGGGTCCTGGCCGGGCTCGCCGTGGTCCAGGTAGCGCCACTCGTCGAACAGGTTGGGCCCGAACCCCGTCTTGCGGATCGACTTGAGGAACTGCTTGGGGATGATGGCGTCGGTATCGACGTTCTCGCGGTCCATCGGGGCCACCAGCCCCTTGTGCACGTTGAATTTCTGCATGGTCTTGCTCAGGAAAATTTGCGGATGTCGACAAAGTGGCCGTGCACGGCAGCCGCCGCGGCCATCGCGGGGCTCACCAGGTGCGTGCGGCCGCCCGCGCCTTGCCGGCCTTCGAAGTTGCGGTTGCTGGTGGAGGCGCAGCGCTCGCCCGGCTCCAGCCGGTCGGCGTTCATGGCCAGGCACATCGAGCAGCCGGGCTCGCGCCACTCGAAGCCCGCGGCCTTGAAAATCTCGTGCAGGCCTTCGCGCTCGGCCTGGTCTTTCACCAGCCCCGAGCCGGGCACCACCATGGCCAGCTTCACGTTCTTCGCGACCTTCTGGCCCAGCTTCTTGACCATGGCGGCGGCCTCACGCATGTCCTCGATGCGGCTGTTGGTGCACGAGCCGATGAACACCTTGTCCACGAAGATGTCGTCCAGCGCCTTGCCGGGCGCCAGGCCCATGTAGGTCAGGGCGCGCTCGATGGCGCCGCGCTTGCTGGGGTCCTTTTCCTTGTCCGGGTCAGGCACCCGGCCGTCGACGCCCAGCACCATTTCGGGCGAGGTGCCCCAGGTGACCTGCGGGATGATGTTCGCCGCGTCCAGTTCCACGACCGCGTCGAACTTCGCGTCCGCGTCGGACTGCAGGCCCTTCCAGTAGGCGACGGCCTGGTCCCACTCGACGCCGGCGGGCGCCAGCGGGCGGCCCTTGATGTAGTCGATGGTCTTGTCGTCCACCGCCACGAGGCCGGCGCGCGCGCCCGCCTCAATGGCCATGTTGCACACCGTCATGCGGCCTTCCATGCTGAGCGCGCGGATCGCCGAGCCCGTGAATTCGATGGTGTAGCCGGTGCCGCCGGCCGTGCCGATGCGCCCGATGATGGCCAGCACGATGTCCTTGGCGGTCACGCCCGGGGCCACCTTGCCTTCGACCTTGATGAGCAGGTTCTTCGCCTTCTTGGCCAGCAGGGTCTGCGTGGCCATCACGTGCTCGACCTCGCTGGTGCCGATGCCGTGCGCCAGCGCGCCGAACGCGCCGTGGGTGGAGGTGTGCGAATCGCCGCAGACCACCGTCATGCCCGGCAGCGTGGCGCCCTGTTCCGGCCCGATCACGTGCACGATGCCCTGGCGCTTGGACAGGAAGGGGAAGTAGGCCGCCGCGCCGAACTCGGCGATGTTGCTGTCCAGCGTGGTGATCTGCTCCTTGCTGATGGGGTCGGCGATGCCGTCGTAGCCCTGCTCCCAGTGGGTGGTGGGCGTGTTGTGGTCGGCCGTGGCCACGATGGAGCTGATGCGCCAGACCTTGCGGCCCGCCTCGCGCAGCCCTTCAAAGGCCTGCGGGCTGGTCACCTCATGCACCAGGTGCCGGTCGATGTAGAGGATGGCGGTGCCGTCTTCCTCGGTGTGGACGACGTGTTCGTCCCAGATCTTGTCGTACAGGGTGCGTCCCATGGCAGTACTTCCTTTTTGGTCGATTCAAATTTTATGCGGCGGTGGCCGCCTGGGGCTCTTCAGCGCGGGCCTTCAGGTGGTCCACCAGCAGCCGGGCCGTGACCGGCAGCGTGGAAAAGTCGCGCGCCACCAGCTCGATGCTGCGCCGGGCCCAGCCATCGGTCAGGCGCACGCATTCCAGATCGCCCACGCCGTGCATCAGCTCGAAGGCGCGGCGCGGCATCACGCCCACGCCCAGGCCGTTGTGGATCATGCGGCACATGGCGTCCAGCCCGGTGACGTGGATGCGCAGCTTGATGGTGCGGCCTGCTGCAGCGGCGGCCTCGCGCATGGCCAGGTGGATGGAGCTGTTCGAGTGCAGGCCCACATGGTCGAAGTCCAGCGTGTCCTCGAAGGCCACGGCTTTCCTGCGCGCCAGGGAATGGCGGCGCGGCACGATCAGCACCAGCTGGTCCTGCCGGTAGGGCAGGGTCTGCAGTTCGTGGCCGGAGGCCATGACACCCGCGTTGCAGATGCCCAGGTCGGCCGCGCCTTCCTGCACGGCACGCACGATCTCGGTCGAGAGGTGCTCCTCCAGGTCGATCTTCACCTGGGGATGGTCCTTGACGAAGGTGCCCAGGTCTTCCGGCAGGAACTGCACGATGGCCGAAATGCTGGCGTGGATGCGCACGTGGCCGCGCACGCCGTCGGCGTATTCGGAGAGTTCGCCCTGCATCTTCTCCAGGCTGAACAGCACCGAGCGGGCGTGGTGCAGCAGGCTCTCGCCCGCGGGCGTGAGGTCCACGCCGCGCGTGTGGCGGTACAAGAGGGGCGTGTCCAGCGTCGCTTCCAGGTCCGACAGGCGCTTGCTCACCGCCGAGGCGGCGATGAATTCGCGCTCTGCGGCCTTGCCGATGGAGCCGAGCTCGCACACCGCCACAAAGAGCTGCAGCGACGTCAGGTCGACCCGGCGGGCGAAGTTGCGTTCAGAGGTTTTCACGGTGTAGAGGCATCGCGGCCAGCGATGAGCAGGCCTCATTTTCCCATGGCTGCCCCTGTGCGGCCATCGCCAACCGCGATGCCCATCTTGCCGAACCGGCTGTTTTGGCGGCTTTTCCAGAGGGAAAAGTGCCCGCAAGGCGCGCCAGCACTGCGTAGGCAGCTATAAAAAAAGGAGCCACGAAAAGGCCCGCCGAAGCGGGCCTTTGCCGGAAGGGGCCAGCTCAGCGCTGGGCCAGCGGCTGGACGTCGCGCTTGGTGGAGCCCACGAACAGCTGGCGCGGGCGGCCGATCTTGTACTCGGGGTCGCCGATCATTTCGTTCAGCTGGGCGATCCAGCCCACCGTGCGGGCCGCCGCGAAGATGGCGGTGAACAGCGACACCGGGATGCCGATGGCGCGCTGCACGATGCCGGAGTAGAAGTCCACGTTCGGGTAGAGCTTGCGCGAGACGAAGTAGTCGTCTTCCAGCGCGATCTTTTCCAGCGCCATGGCCAGCTTGAACAGGGGATCGTTCTCCAGGCCCAGCTCGCCCAGCACTTCCTTGCAGGTCTGCTGCATCAACTTGGCGCGCGGGTCGTAGTTCTTGTACACGCGGTGGCCGAAGCCCATCAGCTTGACGTTGGAGTTCTTGTCCTTCACCTGCTTGATGAATTCGCCGATCTTCTCCACGCCGCCCTGGCGCTGGATGTCGTACAGCATGTTCAGCGCCGCCTCGTTGGCGCCGCCGTGGGCGGGGCCCCACAGGCAGGCCACGCCGGCCGCGATGGCCGCGAACGGGTTGGTGCCCGAGCTGCCGCACAGGCGCACGGTGGAGGTGGAGGCGTTCTGCTCGTGGTCGGCGTGCAGGATGAAGATTCGGTCCAGCGCCTTTTCCAGCACCGGGCTGACCTTGTATTCCTCGCACGGCGTGGCGAACATCATGTGCAGGAAGTTGCCCGCATAGGACAGGTCGTTCTTCGGGTACATGTAGGGCTGGCCGGCGCTGTACTTGTAGGCCATGGCCACCAGCGTGGGCATCTTGGCGATCAGGCGGATGGCCGAGATGTCGCGGTGCTCGGGATTGTTGATGTCGGTGCTGTCGTGATAGAAGGCCGACAGCGCGCCCACCAGGCCGGTCATGATGGCCATCGGGTGCGCATCGCGGCGGAAACCGCGCAGGAAGAACTGCATCTGCTCATTGACCATGGTGTGCATGGTCACGCGCTTGGTGAAGTCCTTCTTGCCGGCTTCGTCGGGCAGCTCGCCGTACAGCAGCAGGTGGCAGGTTTCCAGGAAATCGCACTGCGTGGCCAGCTGCTCGATCGGGTAGCCGCGGTACAGCAGCTCGCCCTTGTCGCCGTCGATGTAGGTGATGGCGGACTGGCAGGCGGCCGTGGACAGGAAGCCCGGGTCGTAGGTGAACATGCCGGTCTGCGCATAGAGCTTGCGGATGTCGATCACATCCGGGCCCACGCTGCCGTGGTACACGGGCAATTCGACGTTGGGGCTGCCGTTGCTGAACGACAGGGTGGCTTTGTTGTCGGCGAGTTTCATGGTCTTTCCTTAAATTGATTCGTTCGCAGCATCTGCAGCACTTGCTTCACGTCGCTTGTATTTATGTCGCCCTCGGGTTCCTTCCGCGCAAGCAGCAGGTCCAGCAGGTCGTTGTCCGCCAAATCCATCAATGCATTCAGGCTGTCGGCCTGGCGAACCGTGAGGCCCGACTCGTAATTCGTGAAGAAGCGTTCAATGAACAGGTCGTTTTCCAGCAGTCCGCGGCGGCATCGCCACTTGAGCTTGGAAAGCGCCCTCTCATCCAGCAACGCGTCTTCCATGGTGTTCAGATCGCCCGGCGCACCATCAATTCCTTGATCTTGCCGATCGCCTTGGTCGGGTTCAGTCCCTTCGGGCACACGTCCACGCAATTCATGATGGTGTGGCAGCGGAACAGGCGGTACGGGTCTTCCAGGTTGTCCAGGCGCTCGCCAGTGGCCTCGTCGCGGCTGTCGGCGATGAAGCGGTAGGCCTGCAGCAGGCCGGCCGGGCCGACGAACTTGTCGGGGTTCCACCAGAAGCTGGGGCAGCTGGTGGAGCAGCTCGCGCACAGGATGCACTCGTACAGGCCGTCCAGCTCCTCGCGCTCCTCGGGCGACTGCAGCCGCTCCTTTTCGGGCGGGATGTTGTCGTTGACCAGGTAGGGCTTGATCGAGTTGTACTGCTTGAAGAAGTCGGTCATGTCCACGATCAGGTCGCGCACCACCGGCAGGCCGGGCAGGGGCTTGAGCGTGATCACGCCGGGCAGCGTGAGCATATTGGTCAGGCAGGCCAGGCCGTTCTTGCCGTTGATGTTCATCGCGTCCGAGCCGCAGACACCTTCGCGGCAGGAGCGGCGGAACGACAGCGTGGGGTCCTGCGCCTTGAGCTTCATCAGCGCGTCCAGCAGCATGCGCTCATGGCCGTCGAGCTCGATCTCGACGGTCTGCATGTAGGGCTTGGCGTCCTTGTCCGGGTCGTACCGATAGATCTGGAAGGTGCGTTTGGTCATTAGAAGGTCCTGACTTTCGGAGGCACGGAGTCCACCGTGAGGGGCTTGAGCTGCACCGGCTTGTAGGCCAGGCTGTTCTCCGCGCTGTACCACAGCGAATGCTTCATCCAGTTGGCGTCGTCGCGGCCCAGCGGGGCCACGGCATCGTCGGCCGGGCGCTCGTAGTCGCTCACCGTGTGGGCGCCGCGGCATTCCTTGCGGGCGGCAGCCGAGACGATGGTGGCCTGCGCGCACTCGATCAGGTTTTCCACTTCCAGCGCCTCGATGCGCGCGGTGTTGAACACCTTGGACTTGTCCTTGAGCGCGAGCGCGCCGACGCGGCCGCGCAGCTCGGCGATCTTGCGCACGCCCTCGTCCATGCTGGACTGGGTGCGGAATACGCCGGCGTGCTGCTGCATGCTGGCGCGGATGTCGTTGGCCACGTCCTGCGAGTACTCGCCGGCCTGGGTGTTCTCCAGCCGGTTCAGCCGCTCCAGCGAACGCTCCGCCGCGTCGGCGGGCAGGTCCTTGTGCGACTTGCTGGTGCTGGCGAACTCCACGATGTGGTTGCCCGCCGCGCGGCCGAACACCAGCAGGTCCAGCAGCGAGTTGGTGCCCAGCCGGTTGGCGCCGTGCACGCTGACGCAGGAGCATTCGCCCACCGCGTACAGGCCGTTCACGGCCGCGTTGTGCACGTCGCCATTGGGCACGACCACCTGGCCGTTCACATTGGTCGGGATGCCGCCCATCTGGTAGTGGATGGTGGGCACCACGGGAATCGGCTCGCGGGTGATGTCCACGTTGGCGAAGTTCACGCCGATCTCGTAGACCGAGGGCAGGCGCTTGTGGATGGTCTCGGCGCCCAGGTGGTCCAGCTTGAGCAGCACGTAGTCCTTGTTGGGGCCGCAGCCGCGGCCTTCCTTGATTTCCTGGTCCATGGAGCGCGAGACGAAGTCGCGCGGCGCCAGGTCCTTCAGCGTGGGCGCATAGCGCTCCATGAAGCGCTCGCCGTTGCTGTTCAAAAGGATCGCGCCTTCGCCGCGGCAGCCTTCGGTCAGCAGCACGCCCGCGCCGGCCACGCCGGTGGGGTGGAACTGCCAGAACTCCATGTCTTCCAGCGGGATGCCGGCGCGCGCCGCCATGCCCAGGCCGTCGCCGGTGTTGATGAAGGCATTGGTTGACGCGGCAAAAATCCGTCCTGCCCCGCCGGTGGCCAGCAGCGTGGTCTTGGCGTGCAGGATGTGCACGTCCCCGGTTTCCATCTCCAGTGCCGTCACGCCCACCACGTCGCCCTCGGCGTCGCGGATCAAATCAAGCGCCATCCACTCCACGAAGAAGCTGGTCTTGGCCTTGACGTTCTGCTGGTACAGCGTGTGCAGCATGGCGTGGCCGGTGCGGTCGGCCGAGGCGCAGGCGCGCTGCATGGGCTTTTCGCCGTAGTTGGCCGTGTGGCCGCCGAACGGGCGCTGGTAGATGGTGCCGTCGGGGTTGCGGTCGAACGGCATGCCCATGTGCTCGAGGTCGTACACGGCGCGCGGGGCCTCGCGGCACATGAACTCGATGGCGTCCTGGTCGCCCAGCCAGTCCGAGCCCTTGATGGTGTCGTAGAAGTGGTAGTGCCAGTTGTCCTCGGACATGTTGCCCAGCGAGGCGCCGATGCCGCCCTGCGCCGCCACGGTGTGCGAGCGGGTGGGGAACACCTTGGAGAGTACCGCCACGTTCAGGCCGGCCCGCGCCAGCTGCAGCGAGGCGCGCATGCCCGAGCCGCCCGCGCCGACGATGACCACGTCGAACTTGCGCGTCGTGATGTTGTTCTTGGTAAAGGACATGCTCACAGTCTCCAGAGGACTTGGATGGCCCAGCCGGCGCAGCCGGTGAGCCAGGCGATGGTGAAGATCTGCAGCAGGAGGCGCGCCCAGACGGGCTTGACGTAGTCCATCCAGACGTCGCGCATGCCCACCCACACGTGGTACAGCAGCGCGGTGATCACGGTGAACGTCAGCACCTTCATCCACTGGGCGGCGAAGATGCCGGCCCACTTGTCATAGCCGATCGGGCCGCGGCTGAAGATCACCTGCGCCAGCACGACCAGGGTAAACAGGGCCATCAGGCCGGCCGTCACGCGCTGGCTGAGCCAGTCGCGAAAGCCGTAGTGAGCGCCGACGACGACGCGTTTGGAGCCGTAATTCACAGACATTGCTTGTGCTCCTTGTTCAGTAGAAGCCGAACAGCTTGGCGCCGAGCGCCAGGGTGAGCAGCACGCTGGCCGCCAGCGTGACCATCGCCGACCGGGTGCCGAATTCCTTGCTCACCGCGGCGTGGCTCACGTCCATCCACAGGTGGCGCAGGCCGGCGATGAAGTGGTGCAGGTAGGCCCAGATCAGGGCCAGCGCCACCAGCTTGATGAGGAAGCCCGGGAAAATCCAGAGGCCGGCGTTGAAGGCGGAGCGGAATTTCGCGAACGAGATCTCGGAGGAGATCGAGGTGTCGAACATCCAGATGATGAAGGGCATCAGCACGAACATCAGCACGCCGCTGATGCGGTGCAGGATGGAAACCCAGCCGGCGGCGGGGAGGCGGTAGGAGGGCAGATCCGTCAGCGCGTTGATGTTGCGGAACTCGGGCCGCTTCCTGGCTAGCTCTGTCATGGCTTGGCTTTCGTGGTGGGAGTCATGCGCGAAGTAATTTCTGTGAGAAACGCAAACAACCCAAAATTCTATTGCAACGCACAAAACTGACGTGGAGGTTTCAGTTTTGGGCCGCCAGCTGGTTTTCAGTTCAGTTCGTTCCGGTAGTGGTGGGTGTCCGTGCGGTACAGCCCCCGGCGCAGCTCCATCGGCACGTCGTTATAGGTGTAGGCGATGCGCTCCACGCTCAGAAGCGGCGCGCCGGGCTCCACCTTCAGCAGCGCCGCCTGCTGCGCATCGGGCGAGACGGCGCGGATCTTTTCCTCGGCCCGCACCATGCGCACGCCGAACTCCACCTCGAACATCGCGTAGGTCGGGCCGTGATAGCCGGCCACCTGGTCGGCCGTGATGCCCTTGAAGGCATTGCCGGGCAGGAACATGTCTTCCAGGATGGTGGGCACGCCGCCGAACGCCAGGATGCGGCGCACCTGCACCACGGCGTCGCCGGAGCGCAGGGCCAGGGCCCGGGCCACGTCGGCCGTGGCGCGCACCCGCCGGCATTCCAGCACCGAGCGCTGGGCCGGGCCCTCGCTGCCCTGGTCGCCGCTGTCGGGCATGAGCTTGAGGAAGCGGTACTGCACCTGCTGCTCGGAGTGGGTGGCCACGAAGGTGCCCTTGCCCTGCCTGCGCACCACCAGGTTTTCCGCGGCGAGCTCGTCGATCGCCTTGCGCACCGTGCCCTGGCTCACGCGGAAGCGCGCGGCCAGGTCCATCTCGCTGGGAATGGCTTCGCCGGGCTTCCATTCGCCGGCCTGCAGGCTTTGCAGGATCAGGCCCTTGATCTGCTGGTACAGCGGGCTGAAGGCGGGCGTGGCCTGGGCCGGCGCCTCGGCGGTGGCCATGCCGTTGTCGGCCGGGGAGGGGGGCGGGGAGGCCATGTGGTTCTGCTTGAAACTTCTCGAATCATATCTTATATAAGACATAAGACAAATTGACGAGTAAGGGTTTCCGAGAGTAAACTTGCGGGCTGTTCCGGGAGGGTCGCGGCCGCAGCGCAAGGCCCCGCCGGCGCCACTTTTCCAACCTTCCTTCCGGAGATTTCCCCATGAGCAAAAAGCCCGTCCGCGTCGCCGTTACCGGGGCCGCCGGCCAGATCGGTTACGCCCTGCTGTTCCGCATCGCCTCCGGCGAAATGCTGGGCAAGGACCAGCCCGTGATCCTGCAGCTGCTCGAAGTACCCGTCGAAGGCCCGCAAAAGGCGCTCAAGGGCGTGATGATGGAACTCGACGACTGCGCGTTTCCGCTGCTGGCCGGCATGACGGCCCACGGCGACCCGATGACCGCCTTCAAGGACGCCGACTACGCGCTGCTGGTGGGCTCGCGCCCCCGTGGCCCCGGCATGGAGCGCGCCGAGCTGCTGGCCGTCAACGGCGCCATCTTCACCGCGCAGGGCAAGGCGCTCGACGCCGTTGCCAGCCGCAATGTGAAGGTGCTGGTGGTGGGCAACCCCGCCAATACCAACGCCTACATCGCCATGAAGAGCGCGCCCGGCCTGCCGCGCGAGAACTTCACCGCCATGCTGCGCCTTGACCACAACCGCGCGCTGTCGCAAGTGGCCGCCAAGACCGGTACCGCCGTGGGCGACATCGAGAAGATGGCCGTGTGGGGCAACCACTCGCCCACCATGTACGCCGACTACCGCTTCGCCACCGTCGGCGGCAAGGCCGTGAAGGACCTGATCAACGACCAGGCCTGGAACGCCGACACCTTCCTGCCCACCGTGGGCAAGCGCGGCGCCGCCATCATCGAGGCGCGCGGCCTTTCCTCCGCTGCCTCGGCCGCCAACGCCGCCATCGACCACATGCGCGACTGGGCCCTGGGCACCAACGGCAAGTGGGTCACCATGGGCATTCCGTCCAACGGCGACTACGGCATTCCGAAGGACGTGATGTTCGGCTTCCCCGTCACCACCAAGGACGGCAAGTACGAAATCGTCAAGGGCCTGGACATCGATGCCTTCAGCCAGGAACGCATTGACAAGACCCTGAAGGAACTGACGGACGAGCAGGCCGGCGTGGCCCACCTGCTGTAAACCAGATGGCCCATCCGCGCGACGTGTTGCTGGGTTCGCAGGCCGGGGGGGCTTTCCTTCCGGTGTGCGACCACTACAGCGGCGTGGAGGCGCGGATGCGCAAGAGCCTGCAGCTGCAGGCCGAGATGACCGAGGAATTCGGGGCCTGCGTGTTCGACGTCACGCTGGACTGCGAAGACGGCGCGCCGGTGGGCGGCGAGGCCGAGCACGCGGCGCTGGTGGTGGCGCTGCTGTCGCTGGCCAGCGACAAGGCCCGGGTGGCGGTGCGCGTGCACCCGGTTGACCACCCCGCCTTCCCGCAGGACATCGCCACCATCGCCGGCAACGCCGGCAAGCGCCTGTGCCACATCATGGTTCCCAAGGTCGAGTCGGTGCGCGACGTCGAAGCCGCCTGCCTGGCGCTGGACGCCGCCGGCGCCGCCCACCTGCCCGTGCAGGTGCTGATCGAGTCTCCCGCCGCGGTGCATCGCGCTTTCGACATCGCGGCCCACCCGCGCGTGCAGTCGCTCAGCTTCGGGCTGATGGACTTTGTCTCGTCCCACGGCGGCGCCATTCCCTCGCAGGGCATGGGCATCGCGGGGCAGTTCACGCACCCGCTGGTGGTGCGCGCCAAGCTGGAAATCGCCTCGGCCTGCCATGCGCACGGCAAGGTGCCCTCGCACTGCGTGGTGACCGAATTCAAGGATGCAGCCGCCATGCGCTCGGCCGCGCAACGCGCCGCCAGCGAGTTCGGCTACACCCGCATGTGGAGCATCCACCCGGACCAGATCAGGCCCATCCTGGAGGCTTTTGCCCCCAGCGCGCAGGAGATCGACGCCGCGACACGCATAACGACGGCTGCCGCCAACGCTGACTGGGCTCCCATCAGCTTTGACGGACAGCTGCATGACCGGGCGAGCTACCGGTATTTCTGGCAGGTGCTGGAGAGGGCGCACCGCACCGGAGCCAGGCTCCCCAACGAAGTGCAGGGCTGGTTCGCAGCCCCGCGCCACTAACACTCCCTGGAGACAAGCAGTATGAAAGCCCTTCTCGCATCCCTCTTGATCGCAACCGTGCCCGCCCTGGCGCTGGCGCAGGCGCCCGCGCCCGCCAAGCCGGCTGCCAAGCCCGCCCCCAAAGCCGCACCCAAGCTCTCGCCTTCGGCCCAGAAAGCGGTGGAAGAGAACACCGAGATCGACGACGACCCCAACGTGCAGCTCAGCCCCGCCGACCTGGAGATCGCCAAGAAGATCCACACCGGCACCATCCCCTGCGAGCTGGGTGCCAATGTCATCGTCACCGCTTCCAAGCGGCGCGAAGGCTTCTTCACCATCATCACCCGCGGCCACCGCTTCACGATGCACCCGGTGGAAAGCCGCACCGGCGCTATCCGCCTGGAAGACCCCAAGGGCGGCGCCATGTGGCTGCAGCTGGGCAACAAGTCGATGCTGATGAGCCAGAAGCTGGGCCAGCGGCTGGCCGACGAATGCCAGAACCCCGACCAGGCCGCCATCGCCGAGGCCCTGAAGAAGAACCCGGCACCGAGCTTGCTTGAACCGATACCCACGCCGAAAAGCGCGCCCGACGCGGCGAAGTGATTTTTTGATCTGAACGGAGAGAACCCCATGTTGCAAGCCTACGTAGACCATGTCGCCGAACGCGCCGCGCTCGGCATCCCGCCGCTGCCGCTGTCGGCCAAGCAGACCGCCGAACTGATCGACCTGCTGAAGAACGTGTCCACAGGCGAGGCCGACTTCCTGCTGAACCTGATCACCCACCGCGTTCCCGCCGGCGTGGACGATGCCGCCAAGGTCAAGGCCAGCTACCTGGCCGCCGTGGCGCACGGCACCGAGAAGTGCATGATCATCAGCCGCGAAAAAGCCACCGAGCTGCTGGGCACCATGCTGGGCGGCTACAACATCAGCCCGCTGATCGACCTGCTGGACGACGAGGCCGTGGGCGGCATCGCTGGTGAGGGCCTGAAGAAAACCCTGCTGATGTTCGACCAGTTCCACGACGTCAAGGAAAAGGCCGACAAGGGCAACGCCAACGCCAAGGCCGTGCTGCAAAGCTGGGCCGATGCCGAGTGGTTCACCAGCCGCCCCGAAGTGCCGCAAAGCATCAAGGTCAGCATCTTCAAGGTGGCCGGCGAAATCAACACCGACGACCTGTCGCCCGCGCCCGACGCCTGGAGCCGCCCCGACATTCCGCTGCACGCGCTGGCCATGCACAAGAACCCGCGCCCCGGCATCACACCTGAAGAAGAAGGCAAGCGCGGCCCCGTGAAGTTCATCGAAGACCTGCGTGCCAAGGGCAACGTGGTGGCCTACGCAGGCGACGTGGTGGGCACCGGCTCCAGCCGCAAGTCGGCCACCAACAGCGTGCTGTGGTTCACCGGCCAGGACATTCCGTTCGTGCCGAACAAGCGCTTCGGCGGCGTCTGCCTGGGCAGCAAGATCGCCCCCATCTTCTACAACACGATGGAAGACGCCGGCGCCCTGCCGATCGAGCTTGACGTGAGCAAGATGGAAATGGGCGACGAGGTCGAGCTGCGCCCCTACGAAGGCAAGGCCATCAAGAACGGCGAAGTCATCGCCGAATTCAAGGTCAAGAGCGAGGTTCTGTTTGACGAAGTGCGCGCCGGCGGCCGCATTCCGCTGATCGTGGGCCGCGGCCTGACGGCCAAGGCGCGTGAAGCGCTGGGCCTGCCGCCTTCCACGCTGTTCCGCCTGCCCACGGCGCCCTTCGACACCAAGAAGGGTTACTCGCTGGCGCAGAAGATGGTGGGCCGCGCCTGCGGCCTGCCCGAAGGCACCGGCGTGCGCCCCGGCACGTATTGCGAGCCGAAGATGACCTCCGTGGGCTCGCAGGACACCACCGGCCCCATGACGCGCGACGAGCTGAAAGACCTGGCCTGCCTGGGCTTCTCGGCCGACCTGGTGATGCAGTCGTTCTGCCACACCGCCGCCTACCCCAAGCCGGTGGACGTGAAGATGCACCACGAGCTGCCCGACTTCATCAGCACCCGCGGCGGCGTCTCGCTGCGCCCGGGCGATGGCGTGATCCACAGCTGGCTGAACCGCCTGCTGCTGCCCGACACCGTGGGCACCGGCGGCGACAGCCACACCCGCTTCCCCATCGGCATTTCGTTCCCGGCCGGTTCCGGCCTGGTGGCGTTTGCCGCCGCCACCGGCGTGATGCCGCTGGACATGCCCGAGAGCGTGCTGGTGCGCTTCAAGGGCAAGATGCAGCCCGGCGTGACGCTGCGCGACCTGGTCAACGCGATTCCCCTGTACGCCATCAAGGCCGGCCTGCTGACGGTGGAGAAGAAGGGCAAGAAGAACATCTTCTCGGGCCGCATCCTGGAAATCGAAGGCCTGCCCGACCTGAAGGTGGAGCAAGCCTTTGAGCTGTCTGATGCGTCTGCCGAGCGCTCGGCCGCCGGCTGCACGGTGCACCTGAACAAGGAACCCATCATCGAGTACATCAACAGCAACATCACGCTGATGCGCTGGATGATCGCCAATGGCTATGCCGACGGCCGCACGCTGGCGCGCCGCATCGCCGCGCAGGAAGCCTGGCTGAAAGACCCGCAGCTGCTGGCCGGCGATGCCGATGCCGACTACGCCGCCGTGATCGAGATCGACCTGGCCGACGTGCACGAGCCCATCGTGGCCTGCCCGAACGACCCCGACGACGTGAAGACGCTGGCCGAAGTTTCGGGCGCCAAGATCGACGAAGTGTTCATCGGCTCGTGCATGACCAACATCGGCCACTTCCGCGCGGCTTCCAAGCTGCTGGAAAACAAGCGCGACATCCCCGTGAAGCTGTGGGTTGCACCGCCGACCAAGATGGACGCGGCGCAGCTGACCGAGGAGGGCCACTACGGCGTGCTGGGCACGGCCGGCGCGCGCATGGAAATGCCGGGCTGCTCGCTGTGCATGGGCAACCAGGCGCAGGTGAAGGAGGGCGCCACCGTGTTCTCCACCAGCACCCGCAACTTCCCCAACCGCCTGGGCAAGAACAGCAACGTGTACCTGGGCAGCGCTGAGCTGGCCGCCATCTGCTCCAAGCTGGGCCGCATCCCGACCAAGGAAGAGTACATGGCCGACATGGGCGTGCTCACCGCCGCCAGCGACAAGGTGTACCAGTACCTGAACTTCGACAAGATCGACGACTACAAGAAGGCCGCCGACACCGTCGCGGCCTGAAGTTTCAAGCGCACAAAAAAAAGCGGCCCGCGGGCCGCTTTTTTATTGCCGAAGCCGCGCCGCTCAGTTGCGGTCGGCGCGCGCCGGGCGGGGCCCCGCGCCCAGCGTCTGCGTGCTGGGGCCGCCGGGCGACATGCCCACTACCGGGCTGGAGCCGCCTGTGCCCACCACGCGGCCCGAGGCCGGGGTAACAGTTTCGGCAACCGGTGTCGTGGCCGGTGCCACGGCGGTGACAGGGGCGCTGACCACGGAGGGCCCTTGCGCCTGCGCATTGCTGCTCACGGCAGCGGCGGTGCCCGGCGCCGTGGCCGTGGCCGCACCGGTGCCGCCTTGCTGCACTGCCGTGATGCCGGTGGCCGCACCCGCGCCACCCGCGGCGCCGCCACCCACACCCGCACTGGCCCCCACGCCAGCGCCAGCGCCAGCGCCAGCACCGGCACCGGCACCGGCACCGGCACCGGCACCTGTGCCCGCGCCCACACCGGCGCCTACACCCGCGCTCGCACCCACACCCGCGCCTGCACCTGCACCTGCACCTGTGCCTGCACCGACGCCCGCGCCCACACCGGCGCTGGCGCCTACACCGGCGCTACCGCTGGTGCCCGCACCCACGCCCGCGCCAACGCCCGCACTGGTGCCCGCACTGGCGCTGCCGCTGGTTCCGCCCGCAGCCGTGCCGCCCGTGCCTGTGCCGGCGCCCACGCCTGCACTGGCGCCTACGCCTGCGCTGGCACCCACGCCGCCTACGCCGCCCACGCCCGCGCTGGCACCCACGCCGGCGCTGCCGCCGACGCCCGCGCCGCCCGCAGCGCCACCGGCTGCACCGCCCACGCCGGCGCTGCCGGCCGCGGCCGCGCCACCGTCACCCACGCCGCCGCCCGCCTGGCCCCAGGCCACACCGCCGAACGCGCCCGTGAGCGCGATGGCGACCAGCGTCATGCCGAACCTGTTCTTGACTGAGTTCATGAATTGCTCCCTGTAGAAAGCTGTACTTCCTTGTGCTCGCCCATGTCGGTGGGCGGCTTGCCGGTGACGGCGGCCTTGGCCATCTTGAACATCTGCACCATCTGGCTGTCCTTGGCATCCCAGTACTCGGCGTGGCCGATGTGCACTTCCAGCAGGCCCAGGTCGGGGTCGGCCTCGCCGCCCGGGAACCAGGCCTTCACCATGGGGTTGAACAGCTCGTGCTTTTTGGCGGGGTCTTCCACCAGGCCGGCCTGGCCCGAGAGGGAAACGTAGCTGTCCTTGCCGGGGTCGGCAAAACTCACGTTGACGTTGCCGTCGGCCTGCAGCGACTTGCCCAGTTCGCTTTTCTTCGAGATAAAAAAGTACAGCACGGCGCCGTCGTCCATCGACTTGTTCTGCGCGGTGAGCGGGTGCGCATGCAGCATGCCGTTGGCATGGCGGTGCGTGAGCATGCCGAACTTGATGTCCTTGATCATGTGCCACAGGGTTTGCTGGGTGGTGTCCTTGCTCATCAGGCCTCCGGAAAATGGTTCATGGAAAGAATGAACCATCGTGACCAGCCCAGCAGGGGGTGGGCGTAGTCAGCAGGCGCGGATGGTTGTGGGTGGTGACTGACAGCTGGCGCCATTCCAGAGGGAAAAAGGCCCGCAGAGCGCACCACGCCTACGAAGACAGCTATCAAATATGTAGCAGCTAAAGCGTGGCAGCCAGCTGGCGTACCACTTCGCCCGTGAACTCATCCGCAGGAAAAAAAGTCTCCAGCGCCAGTTCCTGCAGCGTCACGTCCACCGGCGTGCCGAAGATGGTGGTGGTGCTGATGAAGCTCAGCACGCCGTGCGTCGTGCGGAACTTGAATGGCATCACCACGCCCAGGTGCTCGCCTTCCAGGTGCGTGGCATCGGCCGCCTCGGGCACCGGATAGGCCTGCAGTTCCTCGAGCAGCGTGGCCAGCGTTGCGTCGCCGGTGGCCTGCACCTGCTGGCGCAGCCGCTCGAACAGGTGGGCCCGCCACTGCGCGAGGTTGACGATCTTCGAAGCCAGGCCCTGCGGGTGCAGCGAAAGCCGCAGCACGTTGACCGGCGGCTGCAGCAGTGAGGCGTCGGCGCCGGCGAGCAGGTGCGGCAGCATTCGGTTAGCCGCCACCAGGTTCCAGTGCCGGTCCACCGCCAGCGCGGGGTAGGGCTCGTGGCTCTTGAGGATCAGTTCCACCGCCTGCCGCGCCGAGGCCAGCGACGGGTCATCGAGCGGGCGCTCGCGGTACATGGGCGCGTAGCCGGCGGCCACCAGCAGCGCATTGCGTTCGCGCAGCGGCACCTGCAGCCGCTCGGCCAGGCGCAGCACCATCTCGCGGCTGGGCACAGAGCGGCCGGTCTCCACGAAGCTCAGGTGCCGGGTGGAGATGTCGGCCTCCTGCGCCAGGTCCAGCTGCGACAGGCGCCGGTGCTGCCGCCAATGGCGTAGATGGTCGCCGAAGGGCTGCGGCGCGGCGCGCGGGGCGCGGTGGGCGGAGTGGGCGGCAGTGTTCATGGCCGGATGGTAGAGCGAACCGGTCGCCCCGCCATTACCTGGCAGGTTATCGACGGGCGGCGCCCCCGGCGAAATCATGGCGGCATTCATCAACCACTCCCAAGGAGTCCGCCATGTCGATCTTTGCTTCCCCCAAGTTCCTGCGCAATGTACTGTTCGCTGATGCCGCCTCGTGCCTGGCCACCGGCGCGGCACAGTTGCTGCTCACCGGCTGGCTGGCGCAGCAGCTGAACCTGCCGGTCATGCTGCTCACTGGTACCGGCGTGTTCCTGCTGGCGTACGCAGCCGCCGTGGCCTTCATCGCCACGCGGGACCGCTTGCCGCGCGCCATCGTCTGGTTGCTGGTGATCGGCAACCTCGGCTGGGCGGCGGGCTGTGTTGCGCTGCTGGCCAGCGGTTTCGTCGCACCCACGGCGCTGGGCACCGCCTGGGTGCTGGCGCAGGCGGCCACGGTGGCGGTGCTGGCCGAGCTGCAATGGACGGGGTTGCGCCGGGCGCCGGTGGCCGGCTGGGCGTGACACCGGTTTCTTGTATGCTGTCCCTCCCCTATGGAGAGACAGATGACACGCGTTTTCAATTTCAGCCCCGGACCCGCCACCCTGCCTGAAGCCGTGCTGCGCAAGGCAGCCAGCGAAATGCTGGACTGGAACGGCTCCGGCATGTCGGTGATGGAGATGAGCCACCGCGGCAAGGAGTTCATCGGCATCCATGCCGAAGCCGAGAGCCTGCTGCGCGAGCTGATGGGCATTCCCGCCGGCTACAAGGTGCTGTTCATGCAGGGCGGCGCCATCGGCGAGAACGCCATCGTGCCGATGAACCTGATCGGCAAGACCGGCAGCGCTGACTACATCACCACCGGCGACTGGTCCAAGAAGTCGATGAAGGAAGCCAGGACCTTCGGCAAGATCAACGAGGCCGCCTCCAGCGAAGCCAGCAAGTTCACCGCCATCCCGAAGCAGGCCGAATGGAAGCTCGATGCGGGCGCCTCCTATGTGCACATCTGCTCAAACGAAACCATAGGTGGCGTGGAATACCACTGGACCCCCGACACCGGCAGCGTGCCGCTGGTGGCCGACATGTCGTCCAACATCCTGTCACGCGCCATCGACGTCAGCAAGTACGGCCTGATCTACGCCGGCGCGCAGAAGAACATGGGGCCGTCGGGACTCACAGTGGTGATCGTGCGTGACGACCTGATCGGCCATGCGCTGCCCATCACGCCCAGCGCCTTCAACTACAAGATGCAGGCAGAGAACGATTCCATGTACAACACGCCGCCGACCTACGCGATCTACATCGCCGGCCTGGTGTTCCAGCACGTCAAGGCGCTGGGCGGCATGAAGGCGATGGAAGCGCACAACAAGGCCAAGGCCGCCGTGCTGTACGACTACCTGGACGACAGCGCGTTCTTCAGCAACCCGGTGGCGAAGGAAGACCGTTCCCTCATGAACGTGCCCTTCAAGCTGAAGGACGAATCGCTGGATGAGGCCTTCCTCAAGGGCGCCCAGGCCAGGGGCATGATCCAGCTCAAGGGCCACCGCTCGGTGGGCGGCATGCGTGCCTCCATCTACAACGCCATGCCTATCGAGGGCGTGCAGGCGCTGGTGGCTTACATGAAGGATTTCGAGGCGAAGAATGCCTAGCCCGTACCGGGTGCTGGTCCTCAACCAGATTTCGGCCAACGGCCTGCAACGCCTGCCCTCAGGCAGCTACCTGACGGGCAAGGACCTGAGCGAGCCCGACGCGGTGCTGGTGCGCTCGGCCGACATGCACGCGATCGACATTCCCGCCAGCGTGAAGGCGATCGGCCGCGCCGGCGCCGGCACCAACAACATCCCCGTGAAGGCCATGAGCGCGCGCGGCGTGCCGGTGTTCAATGCGCCCGGCGCCAACGCCAACGCCGTGAAGGAACTGGTGCTTACCGGCATGCTGATGGCGGCGCGCAACATCGCGCCGGCGCTGTCGTTCGTCGGCAAGCTGGACCCGGCCGCCGCAGACCTGGACAAGCAGGTGGAAGACGGCAAGAAGAATTTCGCCGGCTTCGAGCTGGCGGGCCAGACGCTGGGCATCGTGGGCCTGGGCAAGATAGGCTGCCTGGTGGCCGACGCCGCCATCAAGCTGGGCATGAACGTGATGGGCTATGACCCCGAGATCACGGTGGACGCCGCCTGGAGCCTGCCGGCCCAGGTGAAGAAGGCGGCCAGCGTGGCCGAAGTGCTGAAGAACAGCAACTTCGTCACGCTGCACGTGCCGCTGGTGGAAGCCACGAAGCACCTGGTGAACGAGCAGAACGTGGCCCAGATGCGCCCCGGCGCCGTGCTGCTGAACTTCTCCCGCGAAGGGGTGGTGAGCGAAGCCGCCGTGCTGGCCGCGCTGGATGCGCAGCAGCTGGGCTGGTATGTGTGCGACTTTCCGGGCGGCAGGATCCTGCGGCACGCGAAGGTGGTGGCACTGCCGCACCTGGGCGCCTCCACCCGCGAGGCGGAAGAGAACTGCGCCATCATGGTGGCCGACCAGTTGCGCGACTACCTCGAGCACGGCAACGTGGCCAACGCGGTGAATTTCCCCAACGTCAGCATGGCGCGCGAGTCGAACTACCGCGTGGCCATCGCCAATGCCAACGTGCCCAACATGCTGGGCCAGATCTCCACCGCCATGGCGCAGGCGGGCCTGAACATCCACAACATGGTCAACAAGTCGCGCGGCGACATGGCCTACACGCTGGTGGATGTGGACAGCCCGGCGGGCGATTCGGTGATGGCGGCCCTGAAGGGCATCAACGGCGTGCTGGCCGTGCGCTACCTGCCCGCGCCCGCCTGAGGCGCGCCCATCGGCAAGCGGATCGTGAAGACGGTCCCGTCTTTCTCGCTGGACTCAACGTCGATCGTGCCGCCGTGGCCCAGCGCCACTTCGCGCGCGATGAACAGGCCCAGACCGAGGTTGGTTGAAGGCGCCTGCGACCGGGCCGCCGACCCGGCCGACAGCTGCACCAGCGGGTCAAAGATTACCTGGAGTGAGTCCGCCGGGATCGGCTCGCCGAGATTTTTCACCTGCAATTGCACGTCGTCGCCTTGCTCGCGCGCGGACAACGTGATCGCGGAAGCCGGGTCGCCATGCTGCACGGCGTTGTTCAGCAGGTTGGAGAGCGCCTGGCGCAGCCGCGCCCCATCGACCGTGGCCGCAAGGCTTTCCGGCACGTTGAGCAGGAATTCGCGTTGCGGGTGGCCCGAACGCACTTCCTCCAGGGCCTGCCGGCACAGGGACGAAAGGTTGCAGCTGGTGGCGTTGACCGGCAGGCCCTTGCCCATGCGGGTGCGGGTGTATTCCAGCAGGTCGCGGATCATCGCGCTCATTTCGCGGGCACTGCGCTGGATCTGGCCGGCCTGCAGGCGGGCGTCGTCGGTGGTGGCCTTTTTCTCCAGCAACAGGCCCAGCATGGAAATCGCGCTCAGCGGGCTGCGCAGGTCGTGCGCCAGGATCGCCATGAAGGTGTCGCGCGAAAGGGCCAGCTCCGCCGCGTAGCGTGCGGTCGATTCGGCCACGGCCTGGTCCACCGCCTCATTGAAGCGCGTCATGTCTTCCACCACCGCAGGGTCCAGCGGCGCGGGCATCTGGCGGGTCCACAGCCGGATCACGCTGGCGCGCAGCGCCCGGTATTCCGCGCCCAGCTGGTTCAGGTCAAAGCCGCTCAGGTGGCGCAGCGCGCCATGGGTGGCGGCAGCGGTTTCGCGCACCGAACGCGAAGGCGGCGCCAGCCCCTTGGACTTGTCGGCCTGCGCCGAGGCCGTCTGCGACGATTCCAGGTCCTTGGCGATGGCCAGCAGGATGGGCTTCGCATGGTCGCGCAGCGAAAGCGCGCTCATGGTGGAAGCCGCGGGTTCCATCGTCGTGGCAAAGGTCTGCCACTCGGTAACGATGGTTTCCATTTCCTGGATGATGAACTGTGAAAGGGTCATGGCTGCATTGGGCGGCACAACCGCTTTCCATGTTGTAACACAGCAATAAGAACCCCTTGCACAATGCTGGATCGATCAAGAAATGGAGCCGCGATGGGCCACGCTTTCGCCAACACCCTCAAGACCTTCCGCACGCCTTCCGGCAAGACCGGCAAGTACCACTCGCTGCCCGTGCTGGCGCAGCAGTTTCCCAAGGTGCCGCGCCTGCCCGTGTCCATGCGCATCGTGCTGGAATCCGTGCTGCGCAACTGTGACGGCAGGAAAGTTTCGCCAGAGCATGTGCGCGAGGTGGCCAACTGGTTTCCCAATGCCGACCGCAAGGACGAGATTCCCTTCGTGGTGTCGCGCGTGGTCCTGCAGGACTTCACCGGCGTGCCGCTGCTGGCCGACCTGGCGGCCATGCGCAGCGTGGCGGCGCGGCTGGGCAGGAAGCCCGGCCTGATCGAGCCGCTGGTGCCGGTGGACCTGGTGGTGGACCACTCCATCATGGTGGACCACTATGGCACGAAGAATTCCCTCGATCTGAACATGAAGCTCGAGTTCCAGCGCAACCGCGAACGCTACGAGTTCATGAAATGGGGCATGCAGGCATTCAGCACATTCGGCGTCGTGCCGCCGGGCTTCGGCATCGTGCACCAGGTCAATCTGGAATTTCTGGCGCGCGGCGTGCACCGCCGGGACGACGGTGTCTGCTACCCCGACACACTGGTGGGTACCGACAGCCATACCACCATGATCAATGGCATCGGCGTGGTGGGCTGGGGCGTGGGCGGCATCGAGGCCGAAGCGGCCATGCTGGGCCAGCCCGTGTACATGCTGACGCCCGACGTGGTGGGGTTCGAGCTCACCGGCCGCCTGCGCGAAGGCTGCACCGCCACCGACCTGGTGCTCACCGTCACCGAAATCCTGCGCCGCGAAAAAGTGGTGGGCAAGTTCGTCGAGTTCTTTGGCGAGGGAACCCGCACGCTGGCGCTGCCGGACCGGGCCACCATCGCCAACATGGCGCCCGAGTACGGCGCCACCATGGGATTCTTCCCGGTGGACGAGCGCACCATCGAATACTTCCGCGGCACCGGGCGCACGAAGGACGAGATCGAGGCTTTCGAGGCCTACTTTCGCGCCCAGGGCCTGTTTGGCGTGCCGCTGGCAGGCGAGATCGACTACTCGCAGACCGTGCGCCTGGACCTGGGCGACGTCACGCCCAGCCTGGCCGGCCCCAAGCGGCCGCAGGACCGCATCGAGATCGGCAAGGTGGCGCGGCAGTTCACGTCGCTGTTCAGCAAGTCGCCCGCCGAGAATGGCTTCAACCAGCCCGCCGAGGTGCTTCTCACGCGCCACCTGGTGCGCCACGGCGGCGAGGAGCCCGATGCCAAGGTGCCGGCCAGCCCGCCCACGCCGCCCGCCGCGGAGCGGCAGGTGATGGAGATGGAGGGCAACAAGCCCACGCTGGCGTCCGCCCAGCACGAGGCACCGCCGCCCGTGGTGAAGGTGGACAACATCACCATCGGCAACGGCGACGTGCTGATCGCGGCCATCACCAGCTGCACCAACACCTCCAACCCCGGGGTGCTGCTGGCCGCGGGCCTGCTGGCGAAGAAGGCGGTGGAAGCCGGCTTGCGGGTGAAGCCGCACATCAAGACCTCGCTGGCGCCCGGCTCGCGCATGGTGACCGAGTACCTGACCGAAACCGGCCTCATGCCCTACCTGGAAAAGCTGGGCTTCGCGCTGGCTGGGTACGGCTGCACCACCTGCATCGGCAACTCGGGCGACCTCACGCCCGAGATCAACGAGGCCATCACCAAGAGTGACCTGGTCTGCGCGGCCGTGCTCTCCGGCAACCGCAATTTCGAGGCGCGCATCCACCCCAACCTGAAGGCCAACTTCCTGGCCAGCCCGCCGCTGGTGGTGGCGTACGCCATCGCCGGCACGGTTCTCACCGACCTGATGACGCAGCCCGTGGGCCGCGGCAAGGGCAAGGACGGCAAGGTGCGCGACGTGTATCTGGGCGACATCTGGCCGACCAGCGACGAAATCTACAAGCTCATGAAGTTCGCCATGAACGGCAAGGCCTTCCGAGAGAACTACGCGCGCGTGAAGAGCGAGCCCGGCGCGCTGTGGGGAAAAATCCGCGGGGTGACCGGCGAGACCTACACCTGGCCGCCCAGCACCTACATCGCCGAGCCGCCGTTCTTCAGGGACTTCAAGCTGGAGCACCTGCCGGCCAGGGAGCAGGGCACGGGAGAGACCGGCAAGAAAGAGGCTGTGTCCGTGCGGGGCGCGCGCATCATGGCCCTGTTCGGCGACTCCATCACCACCGACCACATCTCGCCGGCCGGCTCCATCAAGGAAAGCTCGCCCGCGGGCCAGTGGCTGCTGGCCAACGGCGTGGCCAAGGCCGACTTCAACAGCTACGGCGCGCGCCGCGGCAACCACGACGTGATGATGCGCGGCACCTTTGCCAACGTGCGCATCAAGAACCTGATGATCCCGGCCGGCGCCGACGGCTCGCGCGAGGAGGGCGGCGTCACCCTGTACCGTCCCGTGGACGGCGGCGAGCCGGTGAAGATGTTCATCTATGACGCCGCCATGAAGTACATGGCCGAAGGCCGCGCCACGGTGGTGTTCGCCGGCGAGGAATACGGCACCGGCTCCTCGCGCGACTGGGCCGCCAAGGGCACGCAGCTGCTGGGCATCAAGGCGGTGGTGGCCAAGAGTTTCGAGCGCATCCACCGCAGCAACCTGGTGGGCATGGGCGTTCTGCCGCTGCAGTTTCGCGGAAGCGACACCTGGCAGTCGCTGCACCTGGACGGCTCCGAACAGGTGGACGTGATTCCCGCGCCGGACCTGGCGCCGCAAAGCGAGGCGAAGCTGGTGATCACCCGTGCCGACGGCAGCCGCGCGGAGCGCATCCTGACGCTGCGCATCGACACGCCGATCGAGGTGGATTACTACCGGCACGGCGGCATATTGCCTTTCGTGCTCAGGCAGCTATTGGCGTAGCCGGTTCCCGCGGCAGGGCCTGGCCGCTCGCCAGCGCCGCCAGCACCTTGATGGCGTATTCCGCCACCGGCGAGTGGCTGCGCCCTTCCAGCGACACGATGCCCAGATCGGAGCGGGTGGGCGGAAAGTCGCCGGGCTTGAGCGGCCGGATCTTGCCGGCGGCAAGCTCGTCGGCCACGATGTCGTCCATGCCGATCATCACCGTGTCGGTGGAGAGCGCCACGCACTTCAGCAGGTGCACGTCGTCGCACTCCACGGCGACCGGAAGCTGCGCCTCCGGCGGCAGGCCCATCAGCCGCAGCATGAAGGCGTGCACCTCGGCGGGCAGGCGGCCGGTGGCCAGGCCGTAGGGCGCGATGTCGGCCGTGAGCAGCTTCTTTCGGGCCAGCAAGGGGTGGCCGTCGCGCACGAAAAACCCCCCGCGCTGCTGGCCGATCGGCGTGATGCGGAACACGCCATCCCTGGGCACCTGGCGGGTATCGGCGACGAAGAAATCCGTTTCCTCGCGGCGCACCGGGTCCAGCAGGCTGCGCGGGTTGCCCACTTGGATGCGCACGGTCACCCCGGGGTGGCGGTTGCGCAGCTCGGTCATCAGCGACGGGATCAGCGTGGCGGCGGGAAAGGGGCCCGACCCGAAGGCGATGTCGCCGATCTCCCGGGCGCGAAACAGCCCGACCTCGCGCTCCATCCGCCGGCTCTCCTGGAGCACCCGCCGGGCCCGCTCCACCACAAAGGCGCCCCCGGGCGTGCAGGTGGCCTCGACGGTGCCGCGGTCGAACAGCTTCAGCCCCAATTCGGCTTCCGCGGCCTGGATGCTCCGGCTGAACGCCGGCTGGCTCAGGTGAACGCGTTCGGCGGCCCGGCCGAAATTGGCCTCGTCCGCCAGGGCCACGATGTGGGTGAGTTTCCTGAGTTCCATGAATAACGGCCTCTGAGTGATGCGTCTGGCGCATTGATTCTAGACAAACAATGCATTGGACGGAATTACTTTAGATATTAACAATCGTGGCTTCAATAGTCGAGGTCCGGCATCCGCCCGGGCCCACCCCTCCCCACAAAGGAAACCTGATGAAGACACGATCGATCCTGTTCGCCTGCGCGCTCGCCGCGCTCACGCCCCTGGCCCACGCCGTGGTGTTCGCCGTGAACGAGGGAACCACCTACCGCACCTCCGAAGCCGACATACAGGCCAGGTACAAGCCCGTCGCCGACGACCTGGGCAAGCTGCTGGGACACAAGGTCACCGTGGTTTCGGTCTCCGATTACACGGCCCTGGCGGAGGGCCTGGCAGCCGGCAAGTTCGACCTGGCCTATGTGCACCCTTCCCACGTGGCCCTGAAGGGCCTTGCGGTGGACGGCTACCGGCTGGTGGCGCTGACCAAGGGCTTCACCGATTACCGCGCGCACTTCCTGGTGCGGGCCGATTCCACGGCGCATGGCGCGGCCGACCTGAAGGGCAAGAAGCTGGGCATTCCGTCGCCCGACTCGATCACCTCGGTGCTCACCCGCACCACGATCCGCGAATCGGCCAACGGCGCCGATGCCGTCTCTTACGTGAGCACCCGCTACCAGGACGCGATCCCCTTCATGGTCGAGCATGGCCTGGTGGACGCGGGCGTTACCGGTTCCGACAGCGTGGTGAAGGCCTGGACGGCCACCGGCGGCAAGGTGGCTTTCACCAGCAAGACCGTGCCGGTCAAGCTGATGCTGGCGTCAAGGCACGTCACGCAGGACGACCTGTCGGCCATGCAGCACTATTTCGTGGGCCTGGAGCAAAGTGAGAAGGGCCGCCGCACGCTCGAATCCATCGACAAGAAGGGCTTCGTGCCCTTCGACGGCCAGGCACTGGCGGCCGTGAATCGCTGGATCTCGGCCGGCGTCAAATGAGCGCCGCCGGCGAAGTGGCGAGAGTGATGCTCGTCAGTGTTTCGCGAGTACATGGCTCGGTCATGCAGCAGCTGCTGCTGGAGCGCAACATCGCCAGCCAGCGCGGCCGGGAGCCGGGCGTGCAGGCGGCCCTGCTGCACGCCAGCGGCTGGTTCGTGATGTGGCTTGAGGGGCAGGACGAGGCCGCTATCGACCGGGTGATACAGCGCTACCGCAACGACGCACGCCACGCCCACCAGCGTGAGCTGCACAGGAGCCGCGGGCCCGCCAGCCTGGTGGAGCCCCTCACCGTGGCGGCGACGCAAGGCCCGGACACGCCCGCCGATTTCGCGCGCCGCATCTATGCCATCAAGAAAGAAGACCAGCGCGCGCCGGTGCAGCCGGCGTCGATCTGGGAGCAGCTCAGCGCCCCCAGCACGCTGCCCCAGAAGGCCGGCTCACAGCCCGGCATCGCCCGCCTTATCGGGCTGGTGGCGTCGGACGATCCCGGCTCGGTGGAAATCATCCGCAAGCTGGGCGAGCGTTTCGCGCGGCCGGTGGTGTACCAGCGCTTCGCGGCCGGCGCGCGCAACAGCCCCGACGTGGGAGGCGCCTACGTGGACATCGACTCCCCGTGCGGCGCGATGCGGGTTCAGCTGCTGTCGCGCCGTGCGCTGGCGAACCTCATGGTCCAGCGTTCGCTGGCGCGGCTGCACAGCCTGGCGCTGCTGCTGGGCGCGCGGCCCCGCGCGGCGATCGAGCTGGCCGGCAGCGTGGCGGCTTTCGTGGATGCCGCAGCCATCCGGCCCGCCATCCAGCTGGTGACGCAATGCCCCGACATCGCCGGCCGGGTGGGCGCGCTGCTGTCCCAGGGCCAGCGCGCCGGCGCCAGGTGCGCCGTGGTGCAGGTGGCCGAAAGCCGCCTGGCCGAATACCTGCAGCAGGTGCTGCAGGGCACGCAGGCCTGCCCGCAGGCCGCTTAGGCAAAATCGGGCGGATGACAAGACAAGCGCTGATCGCCGGGGGCGGCATGGGGGGCCTGGCGGCCGCCATCGCCGCCGCGCGGGCCGGCTGGCAGCCGCGGCTGTACGAACAGGCCCAGGCGTTCACCCAGGCGGGCGCCGGCATCCAGCTGGGTCCCAACGCCACCCGCATCCTGCAGGCCTGGGAGCTGGGTCCGGCGCTGGCGCAGGTGGCGGCTTTCCCGCGCGAGCTGAACGTGCGCAGTGCCGCCGATGGCGCAGCGCTGGCTTCCATGCGGCTGGGCGATGCCTTCCTGGCGCGCTACGGCGCCCCGTACGCCACCGTGCACCGCGCCGACCTGCATGGCCTGTTGCTGCAGGGCGCAACGGCCGCGGGAACCCAGCTGCAGCTGGCGGCCCGGGTCGAAGGCGTCCGGGAAGACGGCGATGGCGTCCTGCTTCGCGCGGGCGGCAGGGAGATCGAGGGCGATGCGCTGGTCGGCGCCGATGGCTTGTGGAGTGCCGTGCGCGCGCAGGCCTGGCAGGACGCAGCGCCCCGACCCACCGGCCACCTGGCGTACCGGGCGCTGCTGAACCAGCGCGACCTGCCCGCGGGCCTGCGCAGCGATGACGTCACCGTGTGGCTGGGGCCGCGCCTGCACGTGGTGGCCTATCCCGTGCGGCAGGGCCAGTGGCTGAATGTGGTGGCCATCGTGCAGGGCGAAGTGGCGGGCAACGCCCAGGACTGGGACCAGGCCGGCGTCAACGCCGACCTGGCGCAGGCGATGGGCGCCACCTGCGCCAGGCTGCAGGACCTGGTGCGCGCGGTGGCGGCCTGGCGCCTGTGGGTGCTGCACGAGCGCGCGCCGCTGCGCGGCGCGCAGGGCATGGCACGCGGCCGCATCGCTCTGCTGGGCGACGCGGCGCACCCGATGAGGCCCTACCTCGCGCAAGGCGCGGGCATGGCGATCGAGGATGCGCTGGAGCTGGGCAAATGCCTGGCACCGGCGAGTGGCCGCATCGCCGAGGTGCCGGTCGCGCTGGCCCGCTACGCGCTCAACCGCTGGGAACGCAACGCGCGCGTGCAGCGCCGCGCCGAACGCAACGGCCGCGTCTTCCATGCCACGGGGCCGGTGCGCTGGGGCCGGGACACCGTGCTGCGCCTCGCCGGCGGGCGCCTGCTGGACCTGCCCTGGCTTTATCGCTGAGAGGTAAAAAGGCCTGCAGAGCGCATGGAATAAGCGTAAGCAGCTATGAAAACAATAGCGGTGGCCGCTACAGGTCGGTCCGCAGCTTCCAGATTTCCGGGAACAGCACCACGTCCAGCATCTTGCGCAGGTAGCTCACGCCGCCGGTGCCGCCGGTGCCGCGCTTGAAGCCGATCACGCGCTCCACGGTGGTCACGTGCCGAAAGCGCCAGAGGCGGAAAGCGTCTTCCAGGTCGGTGAGCTCCTCGCCCAGCTGATACAGGTCGAAGTACTTCTTCGGATCACGGTAGACGATCAGCCAGGCCTGCTCCACCCCGTCGCTCTCCACATAGGGCTGGGTCCAGTCGCGCTGCACATGGTCTTGCGGCACCGGCAGGCCGCGCTGGGCGAGCAGGCGCAGGGCTTCGTCATAGAGCGAAGGCGATTCATAGGCCGCCTGCACCTGCGCCAGCAGGTCGGGCCGGTGGGCATGGGGCTTGAGCATGGCCGCGTTCTTGTTGCCCAGCGCGAATTCGATGCAGCGGTACTGCGCGCTCTGGAAACCGCTGGAGTTGGCCAGGTAGGGGCGGATGGCGCTGTACTCGGGCGGCGTCATGGTGGCCAGAACGTCCCAGGCGTGGACCAGCTGTTCCATGATGCGCGACACGCGCGCCAGCATCTTGAAGGCCGTGCCCAGCTCGTCGCGGGCCACGGCCGCGATGGCGGCGCGCAGCTCGTGCAGCATCAGCTTCATCCACAGCTCGCTGGTCTGGTGCTGGATGATGAACAGCATCTCGTTGTGGTCGGGCGAGAGCGGCTTCTGCGCGCCCAGGATGGCGTCCAGCTGCAGGTAGTCGCTGTAGCTCATGGACTTGCTGAAGTCCAGCTGCGCCTTTTCATCGCCCACGATGTCTTCGGGTTTGCGGGGCTCGCTCATCTAGGTCACCGCGTTCTTCTGGTTGAATTCGGGCCGCTGCCACTGCGCGGTTTCCAGCACCTGGCGCAGCTGCTCCACCGCGTTCCACACGTCTTCAAAACCGATGTACAGGGGCGTGAACCCGAAGCGCAGGATGTCTTCGTGCGCACCGCCATCTCCCGCGCGGAAGTCGCCGATCACGCCGCGCGCGATCAGCGCCTGCACGATGGCGTAAGCCCCTGCCTCGCGGGTGAGGCACACCTGCGAGCCGCGCAGCGCCGGCTCGCGCGGCGTGGCCAGCCCCAGGCCCTGGCCGGCGCACCGCTCTTCCACCAGCCGGATGAATAGCTCCGTGAGCGCGACCGACTTGGCGCGCAACGCCGCCATGCCGCCCAGCGGCTGCGCGGCCAGCACCGTGTCCAGCCCGCACTCCAGCGCCACCATGCCCAGAACGGGCTGGGTGCCGCACAGGTAGCGCGTGATGCCGGCGGCGGGCTGGTAATCCGGCGTGAAATCGAATGGTGCGGCGTGGCCCCACCAGCCGGACAGCGGTTGCCAGAAGCGGTCGGCGTGTTTGGGGTTGACCCAGACGAACGCCGGCGCGCCCGGTCCGCCATTCAAATACTTGTAGCCGCAGCCGATGGCGAAGTCGGCGCCCGATGCGTTGAGGTCCACCGGCACCGCGCCGGCGCTGTGCGCCAGGTCCCACACGGTGACGATGCCGGCTTCATGCGCCGCGCGGGTCAGGCCGGCCATGTCGTGCATGGCGCCGGTGCGGTAGTTCACGTGCGTCAGCATCAGCACCGCCACATCATCGGTGAGCGCGTCGCCGATGCGGTGCGAATCCACCAGGTGCAGGGTGTAGCCTTTTTCCCTGCACAGCGATTCGGCGATGTAGAGGTCGGTGGGAAAGTTGCTGCGCTCGCTGACCACCTTGCTGCGCCCGGGCGCATCCTGCGCGGCGATGCGCAGCGCGGCGCTGAGCACCTTGTACAGGTTGATGGAGGTGCTGTCGGTGGCCACCACCTCGCCGGCGTTGGCCCCGACCAGCTGCGCGATCTTGTCGCCCAGGCGCCGGGGCAGCTCGAACCAGCCGGCGCTGTTCCAGGAACGGATCAGGCCCTGGCCCCACTCTTCAGTGATGGCCTGGGCGACGCGGGCCGCCGCCGTCTTCGGCAACACGCCCAGCGAATTGCCGTCCAGGTAGATCACGCCTTCGGGCAGCACGAACTGGTCGCGCAACGGGCGCAGCGGGTCTTGCGCGTCCAGCGCGCGGCAGTCTTCCAGGGTGGTCATAGTTCCCGCAGCACGGCGCGCACGGGCGAGGCGTCGGCTGTCATCAGTTTGAGGGGCAGGGCGATCAGTTCGTAGTCGCCCTCGGGCACGCCGTCGAGCACCAGGTTCTCCAGCACCCGCAGGCCCAGGCGGCGGATGGCCTGATGGCTGGGCAGGTCCTTGCTTTGCGCGGGGTCGATGCTGGCGCTGTCTATGCCCACCAGCTTCACGCCCAGCCAGGCCAGGCGCTCGATGGTGGCCGCGGCGAACGCGGTGAGCGCGGGATCCCACGCGTCCACCGGCGCCCGCTGGTAGGTGCGGACGAGAACTCGCGGCGGCAAGTCTTGCGCGGCATGCGCGAGATGCTCCCACTCGATCAGCGGCCCGCGCGCGACGGCATGAATCACGCGGCAGGGCCCGAGGTAGGGCGCCAGGTCCAGCGCACCCACCGCCTGGCCCTGGGGGTCATAGTGCAGCGGCGCATCGGCATGCGCGCCGACGTGCGGCGACAGCGTGATCTCACTGACGTTCACCGGGCAGCCCGGCGCGATCTCGGCGGCCCACTTCTGGCGGTAGGGCGTATCGCCGGGAAAGACCGGTGAGCCCGGCTGCACGGGCGGTGAAATGTCCCAAAGGCGCTTCATTTGCAGGAGTGTGCGCCGGGCCAAAAAACCGTGGTGTCGGTTAATTCCAACAAGGCCAAAAAATACTTGAGGCTTAAAGCATCTACCGGCGCGCTTGCGAGAAAACCCCCGTCAACCCGCGCGGAAGCTGGTGCGTTGAGGGAAAACTGTATATAAATACAGCTTTTCACTGACAGGAGCGAACCGATGGAATTGCAAAGCGCACGCCAGATCATCGACACCCTGGCCCAGGGCGTCCACCCCGTCACCGGCGAGGCCATGCCGCAGGACAGCCCCTACAACGCGGCGCCGGTGATACGGGCGCTGTTCGCGGTGTCGCGGGCCCTGGAGGAAGCGCCGGCCCGCAGCAGGCGCCCGGCACCGGCCAACGCGGGCAAGCCGTGGCAGCCGCAGGACGATTCGCAGCTGGTGGCCGGCTTCGACGGCGGCACCGAAGTGCCGCAGCTTGCGCTGGAACTGGCGCGCACACGCTACGCGGTGCAGGCCCGGCTGGTGAAGCTGGGCAAGATGCCGCCGCGCGGGGACGTGCCCTTCAGGTCTTGACGCGCCCGAGCAGCAGGTACTCCATCAGTGCCTTCTGCGCGTGCATGCGGTTTTCCGCCTCGTCCCACACCACCGACTGCGGGCCGTCGATCACGTCGGCTTCCACTTCCTCGCCGCGGTGGGCGGGCAGGCAGTGCATGAAGAGGGCGTCCGGTTTCGCGGCGCGCATCATCTCGGTGTCCACGCACCAGTCGGCAAAGGCCTTCTTACGCGCCTCGTTCTCGGCTTCGTAGCCCATGCTGGTCCACACATCGGTGGTCACCAGGTCGGCGCCGCGGCAGGCTTGCATCGGGTCCTTGAAGACCTTGTAGCTTTCGCCTGAGCGGATGCCCGCGATGGCCTGGTCCACCTCGTAGCCGCTGGGCGTGCTCAGGTGCACCTTGAAGCCCAGCAGCTCCGCCGCCTGCAGCCAGGTGTTGGCCATGTTGTTGCCGTCGCCCACCCAGGCCACCGTCTTGCCCTGGATGGAGCCGCGGTGCTCGATGTAGGTGAACACGTCGGCCAGGATCTGGCAGGGGTGGAACTCGTTCGTGAGGCCGTTGATCACCGGCACGCGCGAGTGCTGTGCGAACAGCTCGATCTTGTCCTGGCCGAAGGTGCGGATCATCACCAGGTCGACCATGCGGCTGATCACCTTGGCGCTGTCCTCGATCGGCTCGGCCCGGCCCAGCTGGCTGTCGCCCGTGGTCAGGTGCACCACGCTGCCGCCCAGCTGGTACATGCCGGCCTCGAAGCTCACGCGGGTGCGGGTGGACGCTTTCTCGAAAATCATCGCCAGCGTGCGGTCGGCCAGCGGGTGGTACTTCTCGTAGCTCTTGAACTTCTTCTTGATGGCGGCCGCGCGCTCGAACACCCAGGCGTATTCGTCTGCGGTGAGGTCGCTGAACTGCAGGTAGTGCTTGATCGCCATGGTCATTTTTCCGAAAGGAACTGCCGCACCAGCGGCGCCAGGATGGCCACGATTTCATCGGCCTCGGCTTCGGTGAGGATCAGCGGGGGCACCAGCCGGATCACGTTGTCGGCCGTCACGCTGATCAGCAGGCCCGCCTCGGCGGCGCGCGCCGTGAGCACGCCGCAGGGCCGGGTCAGCTCCACGCCGATCATGAGGCCCTGGCCGCGGATTTCGCGCACCCCGTCCAGGCCGCCGATCTCGCGGGCCAGCGCGCCCTTCAGGTGGGCGCCGACCAGCGCCGCGTTGTCCAGCAGGTTGTCCTCTTCGATGATGCGGATGGTTTCCACGCCGGCCCGCATGGCCAGCGGGTTGCCGCCGAAGGTGGTGCCATGGTTGCCCGGCTGGAAGATGTTGGCGGCCCTGGGGCCGGCCACCACCGCGCCAATCGGCACGCCCGAGCCAAGGCCCTTGGCCAGCGGCATCACGTCCGGCTTGATGCCGGCCCACTGGTGGGCGAACCACTTGCCGGTGCGGCCCATGCCGCACTGCACCTCGTCGATCATCAGCAGCCAGTCTTTCTGGTCGCACAGCTCGCGCACCTGCTGCAGGTATTCGATGCGCATGGGGTTGACGCCGCCTTCGCCCTGGATGGTTTCGAAGAACACGGCCACCACGTTCGGGTTGCCTTCGGTCGCGGCCTTCAGCGCGGCGATGTCGTTCAGCGGCACGCGGATGAAGCCTTCGACCAGCGGGCCGAACCCTTTTTGCACCTTCTCGTTGCCCGTGGCCGACAGGGTGGCGATGCTGCGGCCGTGGAAGGCCTTTTCGTACACCACGATCTCGGGCCGCTCGATCCCCTTGTCATGGCCGAACTTGCGCGCCAGCTTGATGGCGGCTTCGTTGGCCTCCAGCCCGGTGCAGCAGAAGAACACGTTGGTCAGGCCGGAGAGTTCCGCCAGCTTGGCCGCCAGTTTTTCCTGGTTGGGCACGTGGTAGTAGTTGGAGCTGTGGATGATCTTGCCGACCTGGTCGCGCAGGGCTTCAACCAGGCGCGGGTGGTTGTGGCCCAGCGTGTTCACGGCGATGCCGGCCAGCGCGTCCAGGTACTGCTTGCCGTTGACGTCCCACACTCGCACGCCCTGCCCATGCGACAGGGCGATGGGCACCCGGCCATAGGTGTTCATGGTGTGCGGCGAAGAGGCCTCTACAGCGGTCATTTCAAGCTCCAAAAGAAAGCGGCCCAACGAAAGTTGAGCCGTTGAGACGCGATTTTAGGCGCAGGAATTGCTGCGGTTGGTTGATGATTCCTCATCACAGCGATGCGCTCCGCGGCCGGAAGCCAAGTCTTATATAAGATACAATACTTGCTGCGCTGCAGCATGAGATGATCCTCACTCCACAGCGCCTCCCAACAGCCTCTACCCGATGGTTTCCAGCAGCGCCAAAGAAGTCTTCATCCAGGGCATCACCCGGGACGGCAAGACGTTTCGCCCCAGCGACTGGGCCGAGCGGCTGGCCGGCGTGATGAGCTCGTTCCGCCCCGGCGGCGCCCAGCCCGGCAGCCACCTCAGCTATTCGCCCTGGTGCGTGCCCACGGTGGTCAACGGCGTCAAGTGCGTGATCGTCAACCGCGAGCTGCAGGGCATGGAGCCCATGGCCTGGGACTTCGTCATCAATTTCGCGCGCGACAACGACCTGCAGGTGGCCGAGGCCTGCCTGCTGCCCGACACCCCCAAAACCTGACAGGCAACAAAAAACCGCCCGGAGGCGGTTGTTTGCTCTTTGCTGGCAGCGCACCCGTTTCAAACGGCGCAGGCCGGGAAGGCCTGCGGGCTGTTTGCCTGAAAGGTCAGGCGGCCTTGGGGGCGGCGATGGCCAGGGCTTTCACCTTGGCTGCCAGGCGGCTCTTGTCGCGAGCGGCCTTGTTCTTGTGGAAGATTTCCTTGTCGGCAACCTTGTCCACGATGCTCTGGGCCTTGGCGAAGAGTTCGGTCGCCTTGGCCTTGTCGCCCGAAGCGACGGCCTTCTCGACGTTCTTCACCGCGGTGCGGTATTTGGAGCGCAGGGACGTGTTGGCTGCGTTGAGCTTGACGTCCTGGCGTGCGCGTTTACGGCCCGACGCGAGGCGCGGGTTCTTTTTCTTGGGTTTGGCTGATGCCATGGTGATAGGTCCTTGTGTCTGAGGATGAAGCCAGCAAAGCCCTCAATTATAGCCCCTGCCGGCATTCCCGCTTCAGAGGGCCGTCCAGAACCGCTCCAGGTCGGAAAAGTTCACGATCACGCGCACGGCCTTGCCGTACACCTCGCGCGGGTCCAGGAAGCCCCAGATCCGTGAATCGGCCGAGTTGTCGCGGTTGTCGCCCATCATCAGGTAGCGCCCGGCGGGCACGGTGCAGCGCCAGGACTGCGCCGACACCACCTGGCAGGCCTGCGGCTCCCCGGCGGCCCAGGCCTGGGGCGGCACCATGGCGCCGGGCCGGTTGGCATCCAGCTTGATGATTCGCTCGCGCCCGGCGGCGGTTTCGTGAACGAACACCTGGCCGGTGTCCTCAGGCTTGGCCGGGTAGGCGGGATCCAGCGCCGCCTGGAAGGGCTGGCCGTTGAGGCTGACCACGCCGCGGTCGTAGGTGACCACGTCGCCCGGCAGGCCGACCAGGCGCTTGACGTACAGCGTGGACACATCCAGCGGGTAGCGGAACACCACCACGTCGCCGCGCTCGGGCTGGCCGGTTTCAATCGCGGTGTTGGTGAAGGGCAGGCGCGGCCCGTAGGCCAGCTTGTTGACCAGCAGATAGTCGCCCACCCGCAGTGTCGGCTCCATGGAGCCCGTTGGCACCTTCGGCCAGTCGGCCAGCGCCACCCGGCCGAAGAGGATGAGCGCGAACACGCCGAACAGCTCGGCGCCCCAGGTTACCCACAGCGGCTTGGCCGCCTGCGCCTTGCGGCGGCGCGCGAGCAGCCAGCACACGCCGGTGACGGCGGTGCCCATGCTGAGGTATTCGAGGATGCTGATGCCGATCTCGTTCATGGCGTTCTCCCGTAGGCAATGCCCAGCCACTATAAACTTCAGGCCGCATCGATTGCCTCAATGAGCCTTTTCAAAGCCGCATCCACCGTTTCCCTCTGGACCCTGGCCTCCCGCGTCACCGGGCTGGTGCGCGAGCTGCTGATGGCCTCCACCTTCGGGGCCAATTCGCTGACGGATGCGTTCAACGTCGCATTCCGCATTCCCAACCTGTTTCGCAAGCTGTTCGGCGAGGGGGCCTTCAGCCAGGCCTTTGTGCCGGCGCTGGCGCATACCAGGGAGCGCGACGGGGAAGAGGTGACGCGCCGCCTGGTCGACAGCGTGGCCACGGTGCTGGCCTGGATCCTGCTGCTGACCTGCGGGCTGGGCGTAGCCGGCGCGCCGGTGCTGGTCTGGGCGTTGGCCAGCGGCTTCAAACAGGACCCGCACAGCTTCGAGGCAGCGGTGCTGATGACGCGCTTCATGTTCCCCTACATCGGCTTCATGTCGCTGGTGGCGCTGTCGGCGGGGGTGCTCAATACATGGCGGCGCTTCGCCGTGCCGGCGGCCACGCCGGTGCTGCTGAACGTCGCCATGATCGCCGCGGCCTGGCTGGGCGCGCCGTGGTTCAAGTCGATGGGCATCGAGCCGATCTACGCCATGGCGGGCGGCGTGATGCTGGGCGGCCTGCTGCAGCTGCTGGTGCAGATTCCCGCGCTGCACCGGCTGGGGCTGCTGCCGCGCATAGGCATCGCCTGGACGCGCATCCGTGATGCCTGGCGCGACCCCGGCGTGCGCGAGGTGGCGGCCATGATGGCGCCCGCGCTGCTGGGCGTCGGCGTGGCGCAGATCTCGCTGATGATCAACACGCAGATCGCCTCCTGGCTGGCGCCGGGCAGCGTGACCTGGCTGGGCTATGCCGACCGGCTGATGGAATTCCCCACCGCCATGCTGGGCGTGGCGCTGGGCGTGGTGCTGATGCCGCAACTGGCCGGCGCGAGGGCCAGCAACGACAGCGAACGCTACTCGGCCATGCTGGACTGGGGCCTGCGCCTGGTGGTGTTGCTGGGCGTGCCCAGCTCGGTCGCGCTGCTGGCGTTCAACGAGCCGCTGGTGGCCACGCTGTTCCATTACGGCGCCTTCAAGGACAGCGACGTGCAGCAGGTGGCGCTGGCGCTGGCCGGCTACGGCGCCGGCCTGGTCGGGCTGGTGGCCATCAAGGTGCTGGCCCCCGGGTTTTACGCCAGCCAGGACATGAAGACGCCGGTGCGCATCGCCATCACCGTGCTGGTGCTCACGCAGCTGCTGAACATCGCGCTGGTGCCGCTGTTCCGGCACGCCGGCCTGGCGCTGTCGATCGGCCTGGGCGCGCTGATCAATGCGGGGCTGTTGCTGGCCGGCCTGCTGCGGCGCGGAAGCTACAAGCCGATGCCGGGCTGGGGCGTGTTCGCGCTGCAGGTGATTGCCGCCAGCGCGCTGCTGGCGGTGTTCCTGATGTGGGGTGCTTCCCACTTCGCCTGGACCGCCATGCGCGCCGAGGCGTGGAAGCGGGCCGGCCTGATGGCGCTGATGCTGGCTGGCTCCGGTGCCATTTATTTCATGGCGCTGGCAGCGGCGGGCGTGAAGCTGCGCCAGTTTGCAACGCGCTGAAGCAGGCGTTGCGCGGGCGCGCTTGACGGGCGGCGGCGGCTCCATTACAAAGAACTCATGCGGCTGAACCTGAGCGCTCCGACACCCCTCGAGTACTTCGGCTCGCTGGTGCAAAGCGATGACCATTTCCCGCTGCTGGAAGCCGCTGTCAGCGTGGCCCAGGACGAATACCCCGACCTCGATGTCCAGCAGGTTCTGGGCGACGTGGACCAGCTGCTGGCCCGGCTGAAGCGCCGCCTGCCGACCGACGCCGCCCCGCTGCAAAGGCTGCGCGCGCTCAACCAGTTCTTCTTTCGCGACCTGAGCTTCGGCGGCAACGTCAACGATTACTGCGACCCCGACAACAGCTACCTGAACGTGGTGCTGCGCACGCGGCGCGGCATCCAGATTTCGCTGGCCGTGCTGTGGATCGAGCTGGCCCAGGGCCTGGGGCTGCATGCGCGCGGCGTGTGCTTCCCGGGGCACTTCATGGTCAAGGTCAACCTGCCCAAGGGCCAGGTGGTGATCGACCCGTTCACGGGCCAGTCCCTCTCGCGCGAGGAACTGTCGGAGCGGCTGGAGCCCTACAAGCGGCGCAGCGGCCTGGTCGATGAATTCGAGGTGCCGCTGGGGCTGTACCTGCAGGCCGCGCCGCCGCGCGACATCATCGCGCGCGTATTGCGCAACCTGAAGGAAATCCACCGGGCCCAGGAAGACTGGCAGCGCCTGATCGCGGTGCAGGACCGGCTGGTGATCCTGTTGCCTGACGCCTGGGCCGAGTTCCGCGACCGGGGCCTGGCCCATGCCGAGCAGGGCCACAGCTCGCAGGCCGTGATGGACCTGGAAACCTATCTGGTGCATGCCCAGGATGCGCTGGACATCGACGCCATCGCCGACCGCGTGGCCGACCTGCGCCGCGCGCGGAACTAAATGGCCCCCACGCTCACTTCGTTCGCTGCCCCCCGAGGGGGCGTAGCCGCTTTGAGGCGGCTCGGCAGCGGCTAGGCCCTTTTCAGGCGCCCTGCTTCAGGAAGCGCGGAATCTGCTGCCCTTCGCGGGGCGCCACCACCTGCTTGAGCACGCGCTGGGCGGGTGCGGCAGTGCGCGTGGCGCTCGAAAGCACCGACAGGCGCGCACCGTGGATCAATGCGTCCTGAGCCGGCATCAGGCTGTTGGGCCGCGAGCTGCCCAGCCGCTCGGCGCCGGCTGGTGTGGGGTCGTTGGCGGCCTGCAGCGGCTGGAGCACCGGCTTCATCCATTCGAGGATGGGCGCCCACTGGGCCAGGTCGGCTTCCACTTGCGCCGGGGCCAGGTCAAAAATCGTCAAGCCGCGCTCCAGGCTGCGCACATAAAGCTGGGTCTCGCGCAGCACGCCCAGGAACGGCAAGCCCAGGCCATCGGACCATTCGCGCAGCACCGCGCCGGCGCGGGTGCGGGCATCGATGCGCATGCCTACGGTAGCCAGACGGCAGCGGCCGCTGGCCACGCGGGGCAGGGCCATCAGCTCGGCATGGCAGGCAGCGGCGGACTCACGGTCAAAGACCGAATGGCACACCGGCATCACGATGGCGTCGGCGAACATCACCACGCGCGCCAGCTCGAAGCCGTGAATGCCACCTGGCGTGTCCAGCACCACGTGGGTGATGCCGCTCGGCACGCGAAGCACGTTTTTCTGGTCCAGCGCCCAGGGCGCGATCTGCGGCAAAGCAGGGTCGCGCCGCTTGAGCCAGGCCCGGCTCGACTGCTGGCGGTCCACATCGCCCAGCATCACCGAATGGCCCTGCCGCGCGCACCAGGCTGCCAGGTGCGCGGCCAGCGTGCTTTTGCCGCTGCCGCCCTTGCGGTTCACGACTGCGATCACAGGCATGGGGTTCTTTCGGTTGATGGAACGGGAGATACAGTTTGGTACAAAAAGGCGTGGCCGTCCAGCCCGGCCCAGCAGCCGGTGCTAGAAATTTTGTAGCAAAGCAACGTGTGGCGGGGCCGCCCCACGGATGGGCAGGCTTAGCCGACGGTGACGGGCGCGCCCGTTCCGCGGGCGAAGATGGCACCGATTTCGTGCACCGTTTCGCCGGCCGAGCGCAGCGTGGCAGCCGTGGCCTCGGCATGGGCCGCCTCCACCACCACCACCATGCCGATGCCGTTGTTGAAGGTGCGGTTCATCTCGAAGTCATCGATGCCTGCCGTTTTCTGCAGCCAGGCGAACAGTTCGCTCTGGGGCCAGCTGCCCTTTTTCAGCTGGGCCGCCGTGCCTTCGGGCAGCACGCGCGGGATGTTTTCCAGCAGGCCGCCGCCCGTGATGTGGGCCAGTGCCTTGATGGGGTGTGCCGCCAGAGCGGCCAGCACGTTCTTGACGTACAGGCGCGTGGGTTCCATCACGGCGTCGCGGAACGGCTTGCCGTCCAGCGTGGCGGGCAGGGTGCCGGCCGCCCGCTCGATGCACTTGCGCACCAGCGAAAAGCCGTTGGAGTGCAGGCCGCTGGAAGCCAGGCCCAGCACCACGTCGCCGGGCTTCACGTCCTTGCCCGTGAGGATTTTCGATTTTTCGACCGCGCCTACCGCGAAGCCGGCCAGGTCGTATTCGCCGGCGGGGTACATGCCGGGCATTTCCGCCGTTTCGCCGCCGATCAGCGCGCAGCCCGAAAGCTCGCAGCCGCGGGCGATACCGCCGATCACGGCGGCGGCGGTATCCACGTGCAGCTTGCCGCAGGCGAAGTAGTCCAGGAAAAACAGCGGCTCGGCGCCCTGCACCAGCACGTCGTTGACGCTCATGGCCACCAGGTCGATGCCCACGGTGTCGTGCATGTCCCATTCGAAGGCCAGCTTCAGCTTGGTGCCCACGCCGTCGGTGCCGCTCACCAGCACGGGTTCCCGGTAGCGCTTGGGCACCTCGAACAGCGCGCCAAAGCCGCCGATGCCGGCCAGCACGCCCTCGCGCATCGTCTTTTTGGCGAGCGGCTTGATGCGCTCGACCAGCGCGTCCCCCGCGTCGATGTCCACGCCGGCGTCTTTGTAGGAGAGAGGGGATTGGGTCATGAAAGGTGTGGCTGAAGGAGGAGGCGGCGGGGCGGGCGGCTCGGCCCGATAGAATTTGCCAAGATTTTAACGGCGGGCACCCCGGCCCTCCCGCATGCAATTCACCTCCACCCAAAAACGCGCCGCCGCCTGGATCCTCATCGCCATCGTGGCCGTGCTGGCGCTGTGGCGGCTCGGGCCGGTGCTGACGCCGTTCGTGGTGGCCGCCGTGCTGGCCTACGCGCTGACGCCGCTGGTGGACCGGCTGGACGAGCTGGGCCGCGGCCGGCTGCCCCGCGTGGTGGCGGTGATCATCGTCGAGCTGCTGTTCATCCTGGCGCTGCTGTGCCTGTTCCTGCTGATCGTCCCGATCATGGCCAAGGAGCTGCCCCTGATGCGGGAGCAGCTGCCGGTGCTGTTCGACAAATTGGACTCGACCCTGGCGCCGTGGCTGGCCCAGTACGGCATCAAGGTGTCGCTGGACGTCGGCAGCCTCAAGGCGCTGGCACTCAAATACCTCAATGCCAACTACGAGGAGGCTTTTTCCTCCGTGCTGTCGTCCCTGAAGCTGGGCGGCAGCGTGGCCCTCACCGTGATCGGCAACCTGGTGCTGATCCCGGTGGCGCTGTTCTATCTGTTGATGGACTGGGACCGCTTTGTCGCCAAGGCGCTGGAACTGGTGCCGCCGCGTGCCCGCGCCGGCGTGGACTCCTTCGCCGCAGAGGCCGACGCGGTGCTGGGCCAGTACCTGCGCGGCCAGCTGCTGGTGATGCTGACCATGGCGGTGTTCTACAGCGTCGGCCTGGCCCTGTTCGGCCTGGACCTGGCGCTGCCCATCGGCTTTTTCACCGGCCTGGCCATGTTCGTGCCTTACCTGGGGTTTGGCATCGGCCTCATCCTGGCCACGCTGGCGGGGCTGCTGCAGTTCGCCTCTGCGAAGGCGCTGGTGATGGTGGCGGTGGTCTACGGCGTCGGCCAGATGGTGGAAGGCTTTTACTTCACGCCCCGTTTCGTAGGTGAGCGTATCGGCCTGCACCCGCTGGCGGTGATCTTCGCGTTGCTGGCGTTCGGCCAGCTGTTCGGCTTTGTCGGCGTGCTGGTGGCCCTGCCGGCCAGCGCCGTGCTGCTGGTGGGAATCCGCCGGCTGCGCAAGAGCTACATGGGCAGCAAGCTGTACCAGAACTGATGAAGCAGATCGCCCTGGACATCGGGCTGGCCGCGGGGCCCACGCTTTCCAGCTTTTTCGCGGGCTCCAATGAGGCGGCCCTGCGCCACCTTCAGCTGTGGGCGGGCAGCCCCACGCGCTCGCCGGTGCCGACCTACTTGTGGGGCGCCAGCGGCAGCGGCAAGACCCACCTGCTCAAAGCCGTTGAGTCGTCGCTGCGCGAGCAGGGCGCCACCGCCGGCTGGCTGGACGCATCGGTGCTCGAGCCGCCGGCATTCAACGAATCGTGGGCGGTGGTTCTGCTCGATGACGTGCACCTGTACACCGCCGTGCAGCAGCACGCGGCTTTCAACTGGTTTGTCAACGCCCAGACCCACCAGCGTGGTGTGCTGGCCGCCGGCGGCCTGCCGCCTTCCCACCTGAAGCTGCGGGAAGACCTGCGCACCCGGCTGGGCTGGGGCCATGTGTTCGCGCTGCAGGTGCTGTCGGAGCCGGAGCGCCGGGCGGTGCTGCGCCAGCAGGCCGACGCGCGCGGCGTGTTCCTGGGCGACGAGGTGATGGACTTCATGCTGACGCGCTTCTCGCGTGACCTCGGCAGCCTGGTGGCGCTGCTGGACCAGCTGGACGGCTACGCCCTGCAGACCAAGCGCGCCATCACCATCCCGCTGATCAAGTCGATGCTGGAGAGCGAGTGAGCCAAGCCATGAAGAAACTGGCGCTGTTCGACCTGGACCACACGCTGCTGCCGATCGACTCGGACTACTCCTGGGGCGTGTTCACCAACGACATCGGCTGGACCGACCCGGTCTCGTTCAAGCAGCGGAACGATGAGTTCTACGAGCACTACAAGGCCGGCACGCTGGACATCCATGACTATGTGCGTTTCGCGACCGACGCGGTACGCGTGAAGGGCGCCGCCGCGGCCGGGCAGGCCCACCAGCGGTTCATGCGCGAGGTGGTGCAGCCCGAACTGCGGAGCGAGGCGCTGGAGCTGGTGCGCGGCCACGCGCAGGCCGGCGACGAAGTGGTGATCGTCACTGCCACCAATGAATTCGTGACGCGGCCCATCGCGCAGGCCTTCGGCGTGCGGGAGCTGATCGCTGTCGAGCTGGAACGCGGCGCGGATGGCTGGATCACCGGCGCCATCCTGGGCGTGCCGTCGGCGCGCGAGGGAAAAGTCACCCGCGTTTCGCAGTGGCTGGCGGCGCGCGGCTGGGGCTGGGACAGCGTGGACAGCACTTTTTACACCGATTCCGTCAACGACCTGGCCCTGCTGGAGAAGGTCAACCACCCCGTCGCCACCAATCCCGACGCGCGCCTGCGCGCCATCGCCCAGGCGCGTGGCTGGCGCATACTCGACCTGTTTGACAAGAAATGATCAAGAAATTCATCGACAAGCTGCTCGGCAAGGCCTCCGGCGCCGGCAAACCCCGCTTCGGCAAGCGTGAGCAAGTAGGCCCCCAGGAGCACGGCATCGACCCGTCGCTGGTGGATGACCGCGCCCTCAACGTCGTGCACACCCTCAAGCAGGCCGGCTTCCAGGCCTATGTGGTGGGCGGCGCCGTGCGCGACCTGCTGGTGGGCCTGCGCCCCAAGGACTTCGACGTGGCCACTGACGCCACGCCCGAGCAGGTCAAGGGCCTGTTCCGGCGCGCCTTCATCATCGGGCGGCGCTTCCGCATCGTGCATGTAGTGTACGGCCGCGGGCGCGAGCACGAAGTGATCGAGGTGTCCACCTTCCGCGCCCACATGGACAACGCCGCCGCCGAACAGGTGGCTGGCAACGAGAAAACCAGCAAGAGCGAGCTGGCGGGCATGAAGCACGCGGTGGATTCCACCGGCCGCGTGCTGCGCGACAACGTCTGGGGCCCGCAGGAAGAAGACGCCACCCGGCGCGACTTCACCATCAACGCGATGTACTACGACCCGGAGACGCAGATCGTGGTGGACTACCACGACGGCATCAAGGACGCCAAGAAGCGCGTGATCCGCATGATCGGCGACGCCACCGCGCGCTACCGCGAAGACCCGGTGCGCATCATCCGCGCCGTTCGCTTCGCCGCCAAGCTGCACCCGTTGGGCTTCAAGCTCGACCCCAAGACCGGCTCGCCGCTGCTGGCGTGCCTGCCGCTGCTCAACGACGTGCCGCAGAGCCGCCTGTTTGATGAGATGCTCAAGCTGCTCCAGACCGGGCATTCGGTGGCGACCATCGAGCGGCTGAAGGCGCTGGGGCTTTCGCGCGGCATCTACCCGCTGCTGGACCTGGTGGTGGAGCGGGCCGGCCAGCCTTTCGTCAATGCGGCGCTGCAGGACACCGACCGCCGTGTCGGCGAGAGCAAGCCGGTGGCGCCCAGCTTCCTGCTGGCCTGCGTGCTGTGGGCCGACGTGCGCGACGGCTGGGCCGCGCGGCTGGGCAAGAAGCAGCATCCTTTCCCTGCGCTGCAGGACGCGATCGACGATGTCTTCAATGCGCGCATCGGTGATGTTTCGGGCCGCGGCAAGCTGGCCGCCGACATGCGCGAGATCTGGATGATGCAGCCGCGCTTTGAAAAGCGCACCGGCAGCACGCCGTTCAGCCTGGTGGAGCAGCCGCGCTTTCGCGCCGGCTTCGACTTCATGCGATTGCGTGCCGACATCGGCGAGATCGACGTGGTGCTGGGCGATTGGTGGCAGGAGTTCAGCCTGGCCAGCGACGACCTGCGCGAAGACATGGTGGCGCTGCTGCGCGACGAACAGAAGGGCCCGCGCCGCGTGCGCGTGCCGCGGCCGCCGCAGCCCCAGGGCGATCTGGCGGGCGAGCCCCGGCAGGACGCGGCCGCACCGCCGCCGGCGTTCGAAGGCGGCGAGGGCGCCGACTCCGGTGCGCCGAAGAAGCGCCGCCGCCGGCGCCGCAAGCCTGCGGGCGAGGGCGGCCAGCCGCCGTCCGGCTCCGCCGAATAGGCCATGAGCCAAACGTCCAGGGCGGCCGTCTCCGCCATCGCCTACGTGGGCCTGGGCGCCAACCTGGGTGATGCGCGCGCTGCCGTGAGCAGCGCGATCCAGGCGATGGATGGCCTGCCCGCGACCCGGCTGGCGGCCCGGTCGTCGCTGTACGCTAGCGCCCCCGTCGGCGCCACCGGCCCCGACTATGTCAACGCCGTGGTGGCGCTGTCCACCCAATTGCCGCCGCAGGAACTGCTGGAGCAGCTTCAGGCCATGGAGCTTGCGGCCGGCCGCGAGCGGCCGCACGCCAACGCCCCGCGCACGCTGGACCTGGACATCCTGCTGTATGGCGACCTGCGGATCAACACGCGCTCGCTGTCGGTGCCGCATCCGCGCATGAAGGACCGGGCGTTCGTGCTGGTGCCGCTGGCGCAGATCGCGCCGCACCTGGTCACGCCGTCACAGCTGCAGTCGGTGGCGGAGCAGCGCGTCACGCGGCTGTGAGCGCGTTCGCGCCGGCGGGCCTGTCGCAGCTGCTCGAGCAGCACGTCTTCATGCGCTACTGGTCAGCGCGGCTGGCCAGCGTCATGGCTGGCCAGATGCTGAT
The DNA here is from genome assembly GCA_016191525.1 of Burkholderiales bacterium. Taxonomy (GTDB): domain Bacteria; phylum Pseudomonadota; class Gammaproteobacteria; order Burkholderiales; family Burkholderiaceae_C; genus Ramlibacter. Next base: position 799,604 of record JACPOK010000019.1, read on the forward strand.
GGTGGCAGTGGGCTGGCAGATGTACGACCTCACGGCCAGTGCCTGGGACCTCGGTCTTGTGGGTCTGTTCCAGTTCGTGCCCGCGCTGGTGCTCACGCTGCCCGCGGGCCACGTGGCCGACCGGGTGCGTCGCACACGCATCGTCGCGGCCTGCGTCGCTGCCTCGATGCTGGTGGCCCTGCTGCTGGCTGCAGCGGCATGGCAGCTCTGGGCCAGCCGCGAGTTGCTGCTCTTCATTTCGGTCGTATTGGGCGCCGTGCGCGCGTTCCAGATGCCCGCCCAGCAGGCGTTGATGCCGCTGCTGGTACCCATGCCGATGCTGCCGCGCGCCACGGCCTTCAGCTCGGCCGGCCTGCAGGCTTCCATCATTGCCGGTCCCGCGCTGGGCGGCGCCATCTTCGTGATTGGCGCCACGGCCGTCTACGCCACCTGCACCGCGCTGTTCGCCGTGGCGCTGGGGCTGATGCTGCGGCTGCGCGTGGTCCATGTGTCGGTGGAGCATGAACCGGTGTCGCTGGATACCGTGTTGGCCGGCGTGCGCTTCATCTGGCAGCGCAAGATGCTGTTGGGCGCCGCATCGCTGGACCTGTTCGCGGTGCTGCTGGGGGGCGCCGTCGCGTTGCTGCCCATCTTTGCGCGCGACATCCTCAACGTGGGGCCGCTGGGCCTGGGCCTGCTGCGCTCGGCGCCGGCGGCAGGCGCGCTGACCATGTCCGTGCTGCTCACGCACTGGACGCTGGAGCGCCACATCGGCCGCAGGTTGCTCACCGCGGTGGCAGCGTTCGGCGTGGCCACGCTGGTGTTCGGCCTGTCCACCGATTTCTGGCTGTCGATGGCGGCGCTCGCGGCCACCGGTGCGGCGGACATGGTGAGCGTGGTCATCCGCCAGACCCTGGTGCAGCTGGAAACGCCGGATGCGATGCGCGGCCGCGTCAGCGCCGTGAACTCCATCTTCATTGGCGCCAGCAACCAGCTGGGCGAGTTCGAATCAGGCGCCGCCGCGGCATGGCTGGGTGCGCGGGGGGCCGTGCTGCTGGGCGGCGCGGGCACCATCCTGGTGGCCCTGGCCTGGTTCCGCCTCTTTCCGTCGCTGGCGCAGCGCGACCGAATGGTGAACTGACTTACCTCCCAGGTAATTGCCGGCATGACGCCGCGGGCCGATCATCAAGCCATCAACAACAGGAGGTTTTTATGAGCGACACGGGCCTGATTGCAATTGCCTGCGGACTGATCATCGGGCTGGGCGCCATCGGCGCCTGCTTAGGCATAGGCACCATGGGCGGCCGCTTCATTGACGGTGCGGTGCGCCAGCCCGAGCTGATGGAGCCGCTTCAGACCAAGATGTTCCTGCTGGCCGGGCTGATCGATGCGAACTTCCTGATCAGCGTGGGCGTGGCGATGATGTTCGTCTTCGCCAACCCCTTCAAGTGAACGGCTAGAACCAGTCCACCAGCCCCGACTGCAAGGCGTTCTGGGGATTGGAGCCGGCGTCGCGCACGCGTTGCAGGGCTTGCCCGGCCTCCAGCCCCAGCGTCTTGAGCACGCAGGCGGCCACGGTGCCGGTGCGGCCCAGGCCGGCAGCGCAATGCAGCATCACGGCGTCACCGGCGCGCAGCGCATCGGCGATGCGCGCCACCTCCGCGCGGAAAGTGCCCGGCTCGTCGGGCACGCCGAAGTTGCGCATCGGCAGGTTGAGCCAGCGAAAGGGCAGCCTGCCGCGCGCCACGGCGGCGCTGTAGGCGGGGGAAAGCTCGGCGATCTCACTGGCCGGCGTGAGGCACACCACCATGCCCAGCCCCGCTTGCCGGGCCTGCGCCTCGAAGGCGGGCCAGGTCTCGAAGCGGCCCGGCATGGATGAAAGCCAGAGCGAGCCCGCCACATCGGCAGGCAACTGGACAGCGCGAAAAGCCATGGTCGATTGTGGCGCTATTGCTGCGCACCCGTCCCGCGCTGGCGTTCAACTGCAGCCTCGGTCACGGGGGCCGCCTGGTTGCCCCATGAAGTGCGGATGTAGGTGAGCACGGCCGCCACGTCGGTGTCGCCCAGCACCAACACGTAAGGCGGCATGCCGTAAGGACGCGGGTTGCCCGCCGTGGCCGGCGCAAAGCCGCCGTTGTGCACCACCTGCACCAGGTTGGCGGTCACCGGCAGCGTGACGGCACGGTTGCCCGCCAGCGGCGGGTAGGCGCCGGCAATGCCCTGTCCCTTGTCGCCATGGCATTGCGCGCAGTGCTGCTCATACACTTTGCCGCCGCGCAGGGCCTGGCTGGCTGGCACGGCCACGGTTGCCTGCTGTGCCTGCGGTGCTTGCGCCGGTGCCTGGGGCAGTGCCTTGAGGTAGACGGCCATGGAATTCAAGTCCTGGGCTGTCAGGTGCTGCGTGCTTTGCAGAACCACGTCGGCCATGGGCCCGAGCACGCTGCCGCGCGGTGAGACGCCGGTCTGCAGCACGCGCACGATGTGCTGCGCATCCCAATCGGCAACGCCCGCTTCGGAAGAAGAGGCCAGCGAAGGGGCGTACCAGTTCTGCATGGGGATGAGCCCCCCCGACAGGTCCATCATGTCGCCGCTGGCGCCCAGCGCATTGCGCGCGGAGTGGCAGGCCGAGCAGTGGCCCAGGCCGCGCACCAGGTAGGCGCCGCGGTTCCAGTCGGCCGGCTGGCGTGCGTCCTGCCCGCTCGCCGCAGGCTCAAAGTACATCGCACGCCACACGGCCAGCGCGGCCTGCGTGCTGTACGGCCAGCGCAGGCCCTGCGGCGTGTTGGGCCGCTGCACGGCCGGCACGCTGCGCAGGTAGGCATAGAGGGCATCGGAGTCGGCCCGCGTGACATGGGTGTAGTTCGGGTAGGGGAAGGCCGGGTACAGCAGGCGGCCGTCGCGCGAGCGGCCGTTGTGCAGCGCGCGCCAGAAATGGTCGGCCGACCATTGGCCCAGGCCGGTCGCAGCGTCCGGCGTGAGGTTGCTGGCATAGACGGTGCCGAACGGCGTTTCCAGCGGGCGGCCGCCGGCGTAGGGCGCGCCGCCGCGCTCGGTGTGGCAGGTGGCGCAGTTGCCCGCGCGCGCCAGGTAAGCGCCGCGCGCAATGTCGCCCGCGGCCGGCGGGAAGGTCGGCGGTGCGTCGTGGATCCTGTCCTCGCCACGGAAGTTGAGCCAGCCCACCAGCGCCAGCACGGCGAGCACGCCGGCCAGCAAGGCCACAAGCGCGCGTTTCATGGCACCTGCCTCCCGGCGGGCAGCACCGCGCTGCCGCAGGAAATCTCAGGCGGCCGCGGCAGCGACGCCGCGGGTTTGGTGCTGGCGGGCAGCGGCTGTGCCGCCAGCCAGGTGGCCACGGCAGCCACGTCTTCCAGGCTGAGGCGTTTGGCGATGCCGGCCATGCAGTCGGGTGCGTGCGCGCGGCGCTGCCCGGTGCGCCAGGCGCCCAGCTGGCCGTTGAGGTAATCGCGCGGAAGGCCTAGCAGGCCCGGGGTGTTGGGCAGCACGCCGGTCAGCGCCGGGCCATGGCACTGCACGCAGGCCGGCAGCTTCGCGGCCGGGTCGCCCTGCATCGCCAGCGTGCGGCCGCGTTGCAGCACGGCAGGCGCGGCCGTCGAGGGCTGCGGCGGCGGATAGGGCACGTCCAGCGAGGCAAAGTGCTGCGCGATCTCCAGCAGGTAGGCATCGGACAACGGGTCCACCATCCGCGTCATCAGGCCGTAGTGGCGGCGCGCGTCACGGAAATTCAGCAGCTGGTTGTACAGGTAGCCCGCGGGCTTGCCGGCAATGCGCGGATAGTAGCCGTCGGGGCCGGCGCGCCCTTCCTTGCCGTGGCACGCCACGCACGCCAGCGTGCGCTGCGCCATGCTGTCTTCAAAGGGTGCGGCAATGGCGGCAGTGCAGAAGAAAACAAGCCAGAAGGCGAGGCGGAACATCGCCCAACTATGCCACTGGCGAGTACTCAGATGTGCTGCACCAGCAGCCAGACCCCTGCCAGTGCGGCCGCTGCCGAGGTGGCCTGGACCATGCGGCGCGGCCCTTGCCGCGGCCACAGGCGGCGTACGGCGGCCATGGCCAGCAGCACCGCCGAAACGAACAGCAGCTGCCCGGCCTCCACGCCCAGGTTGAATCCCAGCAACTCCGCCCACGGCGTGCCGCTGCCCGACAGTTCGCGCAGCGCGGTGGCGAAACCCAGGCCGTGCACCAGGCCGCAGGCGAACACGATGGCGGCGCGCTGGCGCGCCGCCACGCGCGCTCGCCAGAGGTTGTCCAGCGCCACCAGCACGATGCTGGCGGCGATCAGCGGCTCGGCGATGGAGGGCGGCACGCTGACCCACCCCGCCATCGCCGCGGCCAGCGTGAGGCTGTGGGCCACCGTGAAGCTGGTGGCCACGGCCAGCCAGTAGCGCCAGCTGGCGCCCGCCGCCAGGATTGTGAGCAGGAACAGCAGGTGGTCCAGCCCGAGCAGGATGTGTTCGGCGCCCAGCAGCACGAAGCGCAGCAGGCGCAGCGGCGCGGCCTCGAAGAAGTGGTGCGTTGCAGTGCCGGCTGTCAGCACCACCGCCTCGCCGCGGCCCTCCTGCACCGCCTGCAGCGCCAGCGGCGGCTGGCCGGGCGCGAGCCGCGCCTGCAGCGTAAGGCCGCTCACGGGGTGTGCCCACTTGTAGCGCTGCACGGCGATCAGCTGGTCGGTGGAAGGTGGCGCCGACGGGTCGTGCAGGTGCGGAATCATGAGGTCTTCCAGCAGCAGCGTGCCCTGTTCGCCGTTGGCCCGGTATTGCAGCCGCGCCGCGGCTTGCCGCAGCAGGCCCGGCCGGTGCCGGTTGAGTTCGGCCAGCGTCATGCGGCCGTCGCCGTCGTCGTCGAAGCCGGAGAACGCGCTGACGGGCAGCGATACGACGGACATCACCGTGTCGTTGTCGATGCGCACGCCGCCCTGGTTGGCGGGCATCAGGTGTGCATGGGCCGCCGTGGCGGCCCACATCAGCAAGGCAAGCGCGAGTGCGCGCGGGATCACGGCCCCGTGAACGAGCCCTTGGCGCATCGCTGGATGTAGGGGTAGCTGCTGGTGATGTAGTAGTGGTAGATGCCGCTCGGGAATTCCGGGGTCACGCCGAAACGGCCGTTGCATTCATCCAGGTCGCCCAGGCCGGCGACGTATTCATAGTCCTGCGTGAACGTGCCCATGGCCGCCGCGCTGGTGGAAGGCCGGCCGCTGCTGGGCGTGGTCTTCAGGCGCCAGCTGGATGTAACCACCTTGCTGCCGCTGCTTGCGTTGGTGGCGGTGTTGTAGCCGTAGCGCGCATAAACAGGGAAGCCGTCGACAGCGAAGCCCACCAGTGCCATCGCCGTGCCCTTGTTCAGCCGGGTGATCAGCCCTTCGGGCATGCCGTGGTAGTGGTAGGTGCCGTTGGGCTGCACGTGGGCGTTGCTGATGTCGACACCAAAAGCAAAGTAGGTCTGGTTCAGCGCTTCCACTTTCCACACGCCCGCATTCTGGTAGCTCTCCGCGGTGGACGGGTCGAACGGCACGCTGTTGATGGCGTAGCCCACCACGTGGTCGACCGCCGTGCCGGTCTGGTTGGTGACCGCCGGGTTCGAAGTGCTGTTGAAGCGCGGGCTCTGCGCGGAAATCGAATTCGGGTTGTTGGAGTTGGGGAACGTGCCGGGCGTGTAGTCGGGCACGCTGTTGCCGGTCATTGCGCGCTGCCCGCCGGTGCAGGTGAAGGCCACGGTGGACACCAGGTTCAGCGAGGCGATGCTCACGCTCGCGCTGTACGGGCAAAGCACGGACGCGGTGGAAACCGCCGTGGTGCTGTTGTTCAGCGTGCTGGTCGTGGTGGTTGTCGTGGTCGTCGTAGTCGTCGTAGTGGTCGTGGTGGTCGCCGCCGGCGTCACCGACACGATGCCCGAGCTCGGGCCGCTCCCCGCGCTGTTGGCCGCCGTCACCGAGCAGCTGTACGCCGTGCCGTTGGTCATGCCGGTGGCGGTGATCGGGCTGGCCGTGCCCGTGGCGCTGCGCGTGCCGCTGGTGGCGGCGCAGGACAGGGTGTAGCCGGTGATGACGGCGCCGCCGGTGGAGGAGGGCGCGGTGAAGGCCACCGTGGCCGTGGTGTTGCCGGCCGTTGCCGCGCCGATGGTGGGCGCCCCCGGCGTGGTCACCGTGGTGGTGGTCGTTGTTGTCGTGGTGGCGCAGCCGGTATTGCCGGGGAAGACGCTGCAATTGAACGCCGTCAGGTTGGACAGCGGGATCTGGCGGAAATTGTCGGAGCCGACCAGCGCGTAGATGTTGCCGTCCGAATTGTTCACCGCCAGGATGATCAGCGTGGTGGGGTAGAAGCGGAAGCTGAACACGCTCTGCGTGCGGTCGGCCTGGGTGGGCGGGAACAGGGTGGGGTAGGTTGCCTCGGCCCAGTCCATGAAAGTGGTTGCGCTGATCGTGCCCGTGGCGTTGGCCGCGGCCGCACGCGGCTTGCCGGGCCCGAGTTCCAGGCTGAGGAAGCATTCGCCATTGATTTCCTGGTAGCCCAGGCCGGTGGCCGAGGCCGGCGCACCCGCGCCGCAATAGAAGTTTTCCACCTTGGCCGGCTGCGCGGTATCGACCCGCACCGGCACATCGGAGCTGCCGCCACCGCACGACGCCAGGACGGACAAGGCGCCCACGGCTGCCCAACGCTTGAAGAAACTCATTTTTTACTACCTCCGGGTTTGTGGAGATTTTCCCAGCAAGCGGCGTGCCTGCCCGTCCGTATTTGCCCCAGTCAATTGTGGAGAGGCGCCTCCACAATCCAGTCGCGGCGGGGACGAGGCGGGCGCGCGGCCTCACCTAGGATGGGTCATTCGCAAAAAAGGATGGAGATCCCAGGTGCAGGCAGATTTCAAGGGCAAGACGGCGCTGGTCACCGGCGCAGGCGGCGGTATAGGGCGCGCAGCCGCGCTGGCGTTCGCGCGGGCCGGGGCGCGGGTGGCGGTGGTGGATATCGCCAGCGCGGCGGGCGAGGAGACAGCGCAGCTGATCCGCGCCGCCGGCGGCGATGCGCGCTTCATGCGCGCCGACGTGACGCGCACCGCGGACGTGCAGGCCATGGTGGCCGACACCGTAGCGGCCTGGGGGCGGCTGGACTGCGCCTTCAACAACGCCGGCATCGAGGAAGAGCACATGCGCCTGGCCGAATGCAGCGAGGAAACCTTCGACCGCATCATGGCCGTCAACGTCAAGGGGGTCTGGCTTTGCATGAAGCACCAGCTCGGGCAGATGCTGGCGCAGGGCGGCGGCGCCATCGTCAACACCGCCTCGGTTGCCGGCCTGGTGGGCGCGCCCAAGATGGCGGCCTACAGCGCCAGCAAGCATGCGGTGATCGGCCTGACCAAATCGGCCGCGGTCGAATACGGGCGCAAGAACATCCGCGTCAACGCCATCTGCCCCGGCATCATCCGCACCGCGATGTATGACCGCGCCATCGCGGCCGACCCGCAGGTCGAGGCGCATGCCGCCGGCCTGCACCCGCTGGGGCGGCTGGGCTTGGCGGACGAGGTGGCGGCGGTGGCCCTGTGGCTGTGCTCGGACGCCGCTTCCTTCGTCACCGGCCACGCTCACACCGTGGACGGCGGGATGACCGCGATCTGACCGGTTTTTCAGAAGGAAAAAGGCCTGCAGAGCGCACCAGCTGTGCGTAGACAGCTATCGAAATGAGAGCAAAAGGTCGGTTTCGGGGTAGGCGACGCAAGGCAGGATGAAGCCTTCGGCCTTCTCCTCGGGCAGCAGGCCGGGCCATTCGATGCGGTAACTCACGCGGCCGTCCAGCAGCCGGCTGATGCAGGCGCGGCAGGTGCCATTGCGGCAGGACGAAGGCATCTCCACGCCGGCCCGCGCGGCTGACTGCAGCAGCGGCTGGCCGGCCGGTGCGGGAAATGGCAGCCCATCGGGCGCCATCCGCACCTGGAAATCCACGCTGCCCGCAGGCCTTTGTCCGCTCATGGGCCATCATAATCAGCGCCTGCACAACCCACGAGTTTCCGAAGATGCCCAGCTACCAGGTCCGACCCGCTGTCCTGCGCGACGCCGACGCGGTCGCCGCGATCCACGCCGCCTCCTCCCATGCCGCCTATGAAGGCCTGGTGCCCGACCAGCACCAGAGCCTGCCCATGGAAAAGCGCCGCGCGTTCTGGCGCGATGCCATTGAATACAGCGAGCCGCAGGTGCACCTTGCGATGGACGGCGACACGGCCGTCGGCTTCGTCGGCTTCGACCGTTCGCGCGACCCGAAGTCGAAGAACACCACCGGCGAAATCTGGGCCATCTACGTGCTGCCTTCGCACTGGAACCAGGGCGCGGGCCTGGCGCTGTGGGATGCCACGCGCGAAGGGCTGATCGAAGAGGGCTGCACCGAGGTCACGCTGTGGATACCCCTGGCCAACAACCGTGCGCTGCGATTCTTCGAGCTCGCCGGGTTCAAGCGCGAGACCAGCACGGCGCGCACCGCCGTGCTGGGCGGCGTCAAGCTGGAAGAAATCCGCCTCAAGCGCAAGCTGGACTGAGGCCGCCCGCATGGCCAGCCTGCTGCTCCTGGTTGACGACATCGCCGCGCTGCTGGACGACGTGGGTGTGCTCACCAAGGTGGCCGCCGGCAAGACCGCCGGCGTGCTGGGTGACGACCTGGCGCTCAATGCCCAGCAGGTCACCGGCGTGCGGGCCGAGCGCGAACTGCCCGTGGTCTGGGCGGTGGCCAAGGGCTCGATGCGCAACAAGGCCATCCTGGTGCCGGCAGCGCTGGCCATCAGTGCCGCCGCGCCCTGGGCTGTCACGCCGCTGCTGATGGCCGGCGGCACCTACCTGTGCCTGGAGGGCTGCGAGAAGCTGGCGCACCGGCTGCTGCACAGCCGCGCGGAGGACGAAGCCCACAAGGAGGCGCTGGCGCGCGCGCTGGACAACCCGGCCGTCGATCCGTGCGTGCTGGAAAAGGAAAAGATCAGCGGCGCCGTGCGCACCGACTTCATCCTGTCGATGGAGATCATCACCATCACGCTCGGCACCGTGGCCGGGCAGGACTTTCCCACGCGGCTGGGCGTGCTGGCGGGCGTCGCCGTGCTCATGACCGTCGCGGTGTATGGCCTGGTGGCCGCCATCGTCCGGCTGGATGACCTCGGGCTGTACCTCACCCGCCGCGGCGGCGGCCCGGCTGTACTGGGGCGGGCCATCCTGCGCGCGGCGCCCTGGCTGATGAGGGGCCTGTCGGTGGCCGGCACCGTTGCGATGTTCCTGGTGGGTGGCGGCATCCTGGCGCACGGCATCGCCCCGCTGCACCACGCGGTCGAACACCTCGCCTCCCAAACCGGCGCCTGGGGCGGCGTGGCCTCGGCGCTGCTCAACGGCCTGGTGGGCCTTGCGGCCGGGGCCATCGCCCTGGCCGTGTGGACGCCGCTGCATCGCCTGCTCGGCCGCAGGGCGGCGGCGTGAGCGCCTCCGTGCTCAACTGGAGCGAGGGCGGCGAGCCGCACAGCGTGCGCTGGCGCTCCGAAGCCGGCAGCGCCCCGCCGGCCCGGGTTCAGGTGGCGGACGACACGCTGTCTGCCGATGCCGCCTACCGGCTGGCCACCGAAGGCACGGGCCTGCTCTGGCGTGGCGACTTCCAGAACGCGCGCCTGCTGCTGCAGGCACTGGCGCGCCGCACCGACCGCAAGCCGCGCAAGGCCGCCGCGCCCGCCGCCTCGGCGGCGGAGGGTTTCTACAAGCACCGCCAGGCCCAGGGCCAGCGCGCCCGCGTGCTCGGCATGCTGCTGGTCCCGGTGGAGGGCGACTACGCAATCGCGCTGCGGCGCGCGCCAGACCTGCGCGCGGCCTGTGCCGAGGCCTGGGGCCCGGCCGACGGGCAGGCCTCGGTGGCGTCTTTGCGCGAGTTGCTCGGCATCGTGGGCGCGCATGAGTGGCGCAAGAAGGGCGTGGAGATTCCCGCGCTGGGCGCCGGTCGCCGTATCCACGCGCACTACGGCGTGTTTTCACCCGTGCGCGGCGAGTACATCGACCTGGTGGCCCGGGCGCCTTTGCCTGCCAGCACACTGGCCTTCGACATCGGCACGGGCACAGGCGTGCTGGCCGCGGTGCTGGCCGCGCGCGGCGTGCAGCGGATCGTCGCCACCGACCTGGACCCGCGCGCCCTGGCCTGTGCGCACGACAACATCGAACGGCTTGGCCTGCTCGGGCAGGTCGAGCTGCTGCAGGCCGACCTGTTTCCGCCGGGCCGTGCGCCGCTGGTGGTGTGCAACCCGCCCTGGCTGCCGGGCAAGCCGGCGTCGCCCATCGAACGCGCGGTGTACGACGAAGGCAGCCGCATGCTGCGCGGATTTATCGCCGGCCTGGCCGGGCACCTGGCGCCCGGCGGCGAGGGCTGGCTGGTGCTGTCGGACCTGGCCGAGCACCTGGGACTGCGCACACGCGATGAGCTGATGGCGATGTTCGATGCGGCCGGGCTGTCGGTGCTCGGGCGCAGCGACGTGCGCCCGCGCCACCCCAAGGCCACGGACGCCACCGACCCGCTGCATGTCGCACGGGCGCGGGAATTCACCTCGCTCTGGCGCCTCACGGCGCAATAAGGCCGCCCATGGATTTTTCCGCCGACTGGATCAACTGGCTGCAATGGCCCGCGATGGCCGCCACGGTGCTGGCGGCCTGGCTGGTCGCCTCCACCCACAAGGGCCGCCGGGCCGTGGGCTTCTGGGTTTTCCTGGCCAGCAATGCGCTCTGGGTCGCCTGGGGCCTGCACGACGGCGCGATGGCGTTGATCGTGCTGCAGCTCGCGCTGGCCGCGCTGAACATCCGTGGCGCCCTGAAGGCGGAGGAGCCGCAGAAGACCTGAGGGAATTCCCTCGTAGGCACGCGCCTACGCCATGACGCGGCCTCAGCGGATAAGCAAACGCCCGGCCGCTGCGAACAATCAGTCCTTCCGAACATTCCGTTTTTTCCGGAGGGACCATGTTCAGCACACCGCAATCCGCCCTGTCACCCGTGCAGGCGCCACCCGTCATTGACACCACGGCCCGCTGGCTGTCCGAGCAGGACGAGCTGGCGCTGGGCTGCGAGTGCGCTGACCCGGCGCTGCAGATCGAGCGCTGGCAATACGAAGCCGCGCAAGGACAGGGCGCGCAGGCCTGAACGCAGGATTCGGATGAAAAACAAGCAGCATCCCCGTTCGCCCGACCCGCACCAGGCGCGCCGCGAATTCATCGGTTCGGCGGCCATCGGCATGGGCGCTGCCGCCGTTGCGCTGCTGCTGGTGTTCTCCCCCCTCAAAACCTTGCTGCACAAGCGCAGCGCGCCCGCTCCTGTGCCGCAATCGGTGGTGCAGGCCCCCGCGGCCGCCGCCCCGGCTGCGCCGGTGCCAGTGCCTGCGCCGGTCCCCGCACCAGCGCCCGTGCACCTGGCTTCATTCGGCGACCAGGTGCCCACCGACGCGGTGCGCGGCATCGCCAACTGGGCTGTGCATTCGGGCGACCACAAGAAGATGGCCTTCGTCATCGTGGACAAGAAAGATGCGCGCGTCTGGGTGTTCGGGCCGGACGGCGCGGTGCGCGGGCAAACCCCCGCGCTGATGGGCGCTGCCATCGGCGACGACAGCGTGCCGGGTATTGGCGAAAAGCCGCTGTCGCAGGTGCGGCCCGAGGAAAAGACCACGCCGGCCGGCCGCTTCATCGCGGAGCCGGGCGTCAACTCGCATGGCGAGGACATCGTGTGGGTGAGCTACGACCTCGCCGTCTCGATGCACCGCGTGCGGCCCCTGGTGGCCGCCGAGCGCCGGCTGCAGCGGCTGGCCTCGCTCACTCCCGATGACAACCGCATCTCGTTCGGCTGCATCAACCTGCCGCCCGCGTTCTATGAGAACGTGCTGCGGCCCACGGTCAAGAAATACGGCGCCGTCATTTACGTGCTGCCCGAGACGCGTTCGCCGGCGCAGGTGTTCAATTCATACGACGTGCCGGTGGCGCCGATGCAGGTGGCACAGCGCTAGGTGCTGTCTTACATCCGCCGTCGTGTCCTGCTGACGTTGCGGCTCTGCAGCCAGACTAATCTGCAGACAGCTGGCGCTTCAAGCCGGCAAACCCAACCAAACCATCAAGGAGCTTCCCCCATGACCTCATCGACCCAAATCAAGGGCCTGCTGGCCGGCCTGGCTGCTGTCGCCATCACCGGCGCCGCGTTCGCGCAGGGCAACCCGCCCACCACCGCCATCAAGAACGCCCCGATCGCCGCGGGCCAGCAAAGCTCGCAGAAGACCCCCATGGGCGAAACCGGTGTGCAGGCGCAGCCTGCCGGCACCACGGCCGCCACCACCACGGGCAGCAGCACCTCTTCCGGCACCAGCATGGGCGCCTCGGGCTCCACCACGGCCACCGACACCTCGGTCGCCGCCAACAGCACGCCGCGCCGCGTTCGTGCCGACCGCAACTAAGGCGATCGCATCCACAAAAAAGCCGGGCAGTGCCCGGCTTTTTTTTATTGATGCCGTCCGCCCCTATACCGCTTGCCAGCGGTTCTCCGAAACCAGGCAGCCGCCGATGCGCCAGGTTTCATCGGGCTGGCGCTCCAGCGCGAACAGGGCCAGCCACGACTTGTCGTCGCCGTCGGTGATTTCCACCAGTTGCAGCACCGTGCCTTCGGCTTCCTCGGGCTTGAGGAAAGACACGGAATTGGGCCGGTACACCATGGGGTAGGCGCCGCGTACCATGGCCAGGAAGCGGTAAGAGCTGCCTATGGCCTCGCGTACGCCCGGCGTCGCCGTTTCAAAAGCCTTGTCGGCGTCATCGTCGGCGAAGGCGGCGAGCTGGGCCACGATGACCTGCTGGATTTTCTGCGCCTCGCCATCGGCCAGGGGGCCGGCCGTTGCTTTCACCTGCGCGGTGGCGGCGCAAAACGCCAATGCAACCAGAAAGGCAAATCGAGTGAAGAGCGGATGCATTTGGCGTCTCCCGGCGGTGGTTCCTGACCTGAAGATTAGGCGAGGGCGGGGGCCGGGGCCTGTAGGCTAAGTACGCCGCGCATCGTCGGCGGCCTCGCCGACTTGGGAGCCAGCCGCGCCTTCAGCCGAGCAGGGCTTGCAGGCCGCCCACCGGCTCGAACCGCTTGTCGCGGTAGTGCAGGCGGGTTGGCCCGGGCAGGGCGCGCTCGCGCACGCTGTGGCGCTCATCGCCGGGGTAGCAGATCACGCGCGCGCCGTCCTGCTCGAAGGGCTCGGGCTCGATCACCGGCGGCAACCGCAGGCGGGCCTCGGCCAGCACGCTCTGCACGCTGCCGTGCCGCGCCAGGTGCGCCAGGCTCATGATCTGCGGCGGCGCCAGCTCAATCTGCCGCTGCCAGTACTGCTCGAGGGCGGCGCGTGGCGAAAGCCAGGCGCTTTCGGTGGCTTCGTGGTTGTCGTGCGTGGCTTGCTGCCCGGGCGCGACCGCCGCGACAAAGAAGCGCGTGTCGAAGCGCTTGTTCACTACCGAAGCCACGCGCGGCGTGATCCAGCGCGACCAGGGCAGCAGGCTGGACGCGGCCAGCCGCAGGCGCATGGCCTGCAGCACTTCCTCAAACGAGCGGCCCTCGCGCGACAGGGCGGTGGCCCGCGCCGCCACGGCGCTGTCCGCACCTTGCGCATAGAGCACGCCGGTCTCCTCGAAAGCTTCGCGCAGCGCGGCCACGTACAGGCCCGCGGCGGTGAGGTCGTCCAGCGACGGTTCGTTGAGCGCGCCATGCAGTTGTGCGGGCGGCGTGTCCAAGTGCGCGGCCATGTCCAGCAGCGCGTCATCGGCATCCACCTTGCCGCCGGGGAACACGTAGGCACCGCCCAGCACGTCGGACAGGCCGTGGCGCCTGATCAGGAAAACCTCCAGCCCGCCGGGCGCGTCGCGCAGCATCACCACGGTGGCCGCGGGCCGCGCCGGGCCGGCCAGCACTTCGGTATTGAGCTCCATGGCCACAGGCTAGCAGAGCACCGCGCCGCCGCGCTTCGCGCAGATGACAGCAGCGGCAAAATGAGGCCATGGACACTTCACAGCCTTTTGACGCCGCCATCGAATTCGCCCGCAGCCACGAGGTGGCCTGGCCGCGTGATCCCGCTGCCGACCCGGCGTGCTGGGGTGTGCACCATGACGACCCGCCGCCATGGAACCGCCTGCGCGGGCCGGTGCACCCGCGCGGCCCGGTGTCGGGCGTGATCTGGCGCCGGGGCGAGGAAGTTGCCAGCTGGGGTGAGCCCGGCCGCGCCGACCTGACCTTCAGCGTCGCCAAGACCTACCTTGCGTTACTGGCGGGCATCGCCCAGGCCCGCAGCCTTTTTCTGGACGCGGACGAGCCCGTGTCGGCCCGGCTGCCGGGGATTGGCTTCGACACGGCGCACAACCGCGCCGTCACCTGGGCCCACCTGCTGGAGCAGACCAGCGAGTGGCAAGGCACCTGCCTGGGCATGCCGGACCAGGTGGAGCACTACCGGCACGTGGCGCACGACCCCAAGCCACCCGCGGGCCTCAAGGGCGAAGCGCGGCCGCTGCAGGCGCCGGGCACCTACTGGGAATACAACGACGTGCGCATCAACCAGCTCTCGCTGGCCCTGCTGCACCTGTTCCGCAGGCCATTGCCCGAGGTGTTCCGCGAAGCGGTGATGGACCCGATCGGCGCCATCGATGGCTGGCAATGGGTGGGCTATGACGATGCGTGGGTGGAAATCGACGGACAGCGCATGCCGTCGGTGCCCGGCGGCTCGCACTGGGGCGCCGGCGTATCGATCAGCGCGCGCGACCAGGCCCGGGTGGGTCAGCTGCTGCTTGATGGCGGGCGGCACGCCGGCCGGCAATTGGTGCCGCAGGCGTGGGTGGAGCGCATGAGCACGCCGTGCACGATCGCACCGTTCTATGGAAGGCTGGCCTGGCTCAACCGCGGCGGCAAGCTGTTCGCGGATGCGTCGGAGCGCAGCTGGTTCATGGTCGGCGCCGGCGGCCACTACGTGTGGATGGAGCCCGCGCATGACGCGGTGGTGGTGGTGCGCTGGCTGGACGCTGGCCGGGCGCCGGGCTTTGTCAGCCGCGTTGCTGCGGCGCTGCGGGCCTCAGCGGGCGGCGGCTGAAGCCTGCCGCTGCATCCGCTCCAGGATGAGCTGGCGCGTGCTGCGCACTTCGCTCTCGAAGGGCCCCTGCAGCTTCAGCGCCTGGTCGATCTGCAGCAAGGCCTCGCCTTGCCGCCCCTGGTCGGACAGCGTCTGCGCCAGGTTGTTCATCACCACCGTCGACTGCGGGTGCGCCTGCAGCGCCTTGCGCAGCACGGCCGCGGCCTCGATCAGGGCACCGCGTGCGTGGTGCTGGTTGGCCAGGCCGATGGCCGCGGGCAGGTTGCCGGGCCAGCGCTGCAGCGCTGCCCGGTAGCCGGCGATGGTGGCTTCGCGGTCGCCGCCGCGCTCCAGGCCGACCACGGCGTTGATCCACCCCGGTTCGGTGGCCGTGGCGGGAACGCGGTCGGGCGGCGTCACCACCATGGCCCAGTAACCGCTTTTCATCCAGGTGCGTTCGAAGGCGGTGAACGGCATCACCTGCCGCGCGTTCTCGCCGGAGCGCATGAACAGGCTGCCGGCGGGGTAGTCGAAGCCGTAGATCACGGCGTAGTGCCATTGCTGGAAAAACTCGCCCACATCCTGCAGCACCAGCACCGCGTTGCCCGCGGCAATCTCGCGCACCACATCCGCATAGCGCGGCGCGAGCAGGTAGCCCACGCGGCCCCACTTGCGCGGCGCGGCCAGCATCTCCACCTGCAGGCTGCCGTGGCGCGCCGGTACGTAGACCTGGCTGACCAGCGCCTCGGGGGTCGCGCCCGGCACACCCGTGTGGCCCAGAACGGTGGCCATGGCGGCAGGGCCGCACTGGTAGGCCTCTTGCGGAAAGAAGGGAACGCCTGACAGCTCGGTCTTCTGGCTGACCCCTTCGGGCCAGCCGCTTCGCAACTGGATGGTCTGGGGCACCAGGTCGGCGCAGCCGCCCAGCAATAACGCCAGCCCCAAACAGCAAAGGCCCGCGCGCAGGCGGGCCGGGAGGCTTCTCATTCCGGCCGTTCGGCCGGAATGGGCCATCACTTGCGCATCGCGAAGTACCAGATCAGGCCTGCAACGATGAGGACGGCGACAGTGGCGCCCGTGCTCCACGCGCCGGCCGGCGCGGTCTGGATGTCACCGGCGAGTTTTTGCACTTCCTGGTCGGTCATGGAAGCCACGCGCTCGCGGGCCATGGCCGGGTCGATGCCCTGGGATTGCAGCTGCGCCACGGTTTCGGCACGGTCGAGCACGCTCAGCACCATGCTGCGTTCCACAGGCGCCGTGCCCGCGGCCGCCTGCTCCGTGCCGATCATGCCCGCGCGGGCGGACTGGAACGAAAGCGTCATCAGCGCAACGACAAGTACTCGGCAGGTATTTTTCTTCAGCGAAATCATCTTCAGGCTCCTTGATTGAAGGTTAAGCGGATCCAGCGCGACCGGCAAAAAACCCCGGCGGGGCGCGAGGCCAATATACGCCCCGGCGCGCGGTTTGTGTGGAGTTTGCTGCTCGGCTTTACAGGCGCGTGCCCACAAGCTCGTGACAAAGCGCTACCGGCCGCGCGCAGGACGCAAAATACGCCTTCCCACCCGCTTTACCGACCCCCCAGGAAATACAAGCATGCCTTCGCTGGAAACCATAGAGAAAGAAACCGGCCCGAACCCCACCGCCAGCGTGATCGTGCTGCACGGGCTGGGCGCTGACGGCAACGACTTCGTGCCCATCGCGCAGGAACTCGACCTGTCCGCCGCCGGCCCCGTGCGCTTTGTCTTCCCGCATGCGCCGGTGATGCCGGTGACCATCAACGGCGGCCATGCCATGCGTGCCTGGTACGACATCCTGGGCGCCGACCTGGTCCAGCGCGAGGACGAGCCCGGCCTGCGCAAGTCTCTAGCGCTGGTGGAGGAGGTGGTCGCGCGCGAGAAGGCCCGCGGCATTCCCGCCAGCCGCATCGTGCTGGCGGGGTTTTCGCAAGGCTGCGCCATGACGCTGCTTGCCGGCTTGCGCCATGGCGAGCAGCTGGCCGGGCTGGTCGGCCTGTCCGGCTACCTCCCGCTGGCTGCAACAACCGCGGTGGAGCGGCACCCCGCCAACGCAAGGACGCCGGTATTCCTGGCCCATGGGCAAATGGACCCGGTGATCGCGCTCGCGCGCGCCACCGCCTCACGCGACGCGCTCAAGGCAATGGGTTATGACGTGGAATGGCACGAGTACGCGATGGCGCACTCGGTCTGCCTGGAAGAAATCGCCGACCTCAACAGCTTTCTGCTGAGGGTTTTCGGCGCCTGAGGCGCTAGGCCGCTTGCTGCGCCGTTCCGGGATCCGCAGGTTCCCTGCGGATCGACTCGCGGTCGCGGTGCTTCGGGTCGTGCAGCTTGCCCAGCGTGTGCTCCAGCGCATTGAACAGCTTGCGCGCCGCGCCACGGAACGCCTCATCCTGCGTGTCGGCGTGGTGGGTCACGGCGGCCGGGGGGTGGTTTGCGAGGCGAGCTTCCATCATGCAGCGCTTGTCGCCGCTGCCGGTTTTCGCGCCACCGGTTTCGTCGCTCAGTTGCACTTCGACGCGGGTGATGTCCCGGCCGAAGCGCGCCAGGCTTTCATTCAGCTGGGTTTGGGCCCAGCGCTCCAGGGCGTCGGTGTTCTCGATGCCGTTGCTGGTATTGACCTGGATTTGCATAAGGCTCCCTCTGCGATTGCGGTCACACCAGTGTGGACCGCCCCCGCACGCCGTGGCGTAGGACGTTGCGCCTTGTGCGCCCCGAGCCGGAGCGCCGCACTCCCGGTCAGGGCGCCTTGTTCTTGAGCTTGCCGCGCGGCGCCACCGACGTCATCGGCGGCATTGGGCGGTCTGATGCGATCTGCTTGGGCGGGGTATTGTCCTTCTTGGGTTTCTTGGACATCTTGTTGCTGCGCTGGTCGCCTTTTGCCATGAAATTCTCCTCGAGTTCGAACCCGGATATTAGTGCATCACTTGCGGCGGCGGCGCCAGGCCCACTGCCCCAGGAAGGCGATGCCCAGCGCCAGCGAGAACCAGCCCACCACGGCGGAGCCGGCGACGGCATCATGCAGGCCCGGCGACTGGATGAAGGCAGGGGAAACCAGCACGCCGGCGCCGATCAGCACCAGCACGATCCCCTTGAGCAGCAGGTCTTTCAGACTTCGCCGCCGAATTTCTTGATCAGGTTGGCGATGTACTTGTCGACCAGCTTCTCGAATTCGCCCTCGACCACCGGCCCCACCACCATCTTCATGAGGCCGGGCAGGGGCAGGGTGATCTCGCCCTCGATCTTGAGCTCCAGCGCCGTGCTTTTCTTGTTGTCGGTGATTTTCCAGCTGCCGCCCACCAGCGCGTTGCCCACCCCGGGCACCGGCTTCCACACCACCGAGCCCTTGGGTTTGCTGCTGGTGTATTTGCTGGCATAGATGGTCTGGATGTTCACCTGCGCGGTGCCCACCTTTTCCATCTCCCACTTGTAGACGCCGTCGCCCATGTCGGTGAGCTTTTCCACCTTGGGGAAAAACGAAACCGAAGTGGGCACATCCGACAGCACGTCGAATACGTCGGCGGCCTTGGCCTTGACCTCGAATTCATAGCCCAGGTCGATGTTCACGGTGACTGCCATGGAAGCTCCCCACTTATCCAGATGATGAGCAGCCATTTTGCCAGCGCTTAAGATGGCCGAACCCGGGCTTACCCGGCCAAGGCGGACGATGGAGCACCTTGAGCTCGACTTGATGACGCCACGGGGTTTCGCGGTACGGGCGGGCGCGCCGCGCGCCGCGCAGTACCCGCTGGCACTCACTGCGGACGGCCGCCCCGTGTACGGCACCAGCCTGCAAAAGCCGCCGCCCAGCAGCATCAAGCGCCTGGGCATGATGGTCTATGACGACGAGGTGGAGCGCCAGCGGCGCCTGCTGGCCGACAGCGTGCTGGGCCAGCTGATGGTGGAAAAGCCCCGCCATGCGCAGCGCGCCGTGACGCGGGTTTCACGCGGCATCCGCGCCTGGTGGATGCGCAAGTCGCCCGGGCTCACGCGCGGTGCGCTGGCAAAGCCGGTGGCCACCGCCCAGTCTTATGTGTATGGCGCCACCAGCTACGGGCGCCTGACGGGCGCGCCGATGCCGCTGGAAACCGACGTGACGGCCGACCTGCCCATGCTCAAGGGGATTGTCGAAGGCTGGCTGGCCGTGCTGGACGGGAAATACCTGCCCAAGGTGATGAGCCTGCAGGACTATTTCGGCCGCATATTCAAGGCGCTCGGCCCCAGCGATTCGCTGCCTTCGGCCGAAACCGCGCGCTACGAGCTGATGCTGCGCAAGGTGCGGCCGGGCTGGTATGACGATGTGCACCTGCGGGGCCGGGAGAACCTGGCGGTGCACCAGAAGAAGATGATGGAGAAGAACATCCCCGGCTACAAAAGCAAGCCGCTCAGCGTGAGCTTCCTGCCGGGGCTCATCACGCCTGACTTCACGATCGCGGTGGCGGCGCCATTGGCGCGGGCGGGCCTGGACCTGGGCTCATTGCACCTGGAAGGGCGCAACCGCGGCACGGACATGTTCCTGACCAACGCCACCGAGATGGACGACAGTTTCCGGCGCAGCCTGGGCAAGCACAACCTGAACTTCAGCGCCAGCGCCTCGGGCACGACGGCCACCATTTTCGCCTCGGCCGCGGTGTTCGCCAACCTGGAGAACTGGACGATGGAGGACAAGAAGGAGTTCGTGCTTGCCTGCCTGTCCTACCTGGTGGCGGGCGGCATGCACACCTGCCACGAGGTCTTCTGGACCGCGCGGCTGCTGGGCGTGCCCTACGTCGACGGAAAGTACGCCGAGATGATGCCGCGCACCTTCATGCAGTCGCCCGACTACGCGAAGTGGTCGGGCGAGTTCTGGGAATTCGCGCGCGGCGACCGCGTCGCCGTCAGGGGCTGAAGGCGCTGCTTCAGGCGGCCTTGCGCTGGGCTGCTGCTTCGGCCAGGGCGGCCGCGCGGCCGACGGCCACGGTGGCCACTTGCACCATCGTGTTCACGGCGACTTCGGCGCCGCTGGCCGACAGCTGCAGGCCCTTGCTGTAATAGCCGGCGACAACCTTCTGCGCGTGGGCGGCGTTCTTGCGCACTTCGGGCTTGAGCTGGGGCGCAGATTCCTTCAGCGCCGCGTTCCAGCGCTGGGCCAGGGCGTCGCCCAGGCGCTCGCCGCCGTCGCGGTAGGAGTCGATCAGGGTGCGGGCCGTGCTGTCGAAGGCATCGATGGCACTGGTGGCGGCGGTGGAGAATTGGCTGGTGTTCATGTGCTGTCCTTGCGGGTTGATGGGGCCATTGTCCCGGGGCCTTGTAGGGCGGGCGACCTAAATCCGGCCCATTTCCTAGAGCGGCATGCCTAGCGCAAATCCGGTTGTCGCGTGCGCCAGCAGGAATTACTCAAAGGTGTTAACTTCCGGCCCATCAACGCCCGAGCGCACGAAAACGACACCCCATGAGCAGACTGCAAGAAGCCCTGAATGCGCTGGGCCCCGAACGCCTGAAGGGCATACGCCGCGGCATCGAGAAGGAAAGCCTGCGCGCGACCGAAGCCGGCGGCCTGTCGGCGACGCCGCATCCCACCGCGCTGGGCTCGGCGTTGACGCACCCGCACATCACCACCGACTACAGCGAATCGCAGCTGGAGCTGATCACCGGCGTGCATGCCACGCCCGAAACCTGCCTGGAAGAGCTGATGCAGGTGCACCAGTTCACCTACCGGGCGCTGGGCGATGAGCTGATGTGGGTGAGCAGCATGCCGTGCAACCTGCCGGCCGATGAAACCATCCCGATCGGCCGCTACGGGCCCTCCAATGTGGGGCGCGCCAAGAGCGTGTACCGCATGGGGCTGGCGCACCGCTATGGCCGCCGCATGCAGACCATCTCGGGCATCCACTACAACTGGTCGCTGCCCGGCGTGAGCAATGAAGGCTATTTCGCGCTGATCCGCAACTTCCGCCGCCACGCTTTCCTGCTGCTGTACCTGTTCGGCGCTTCGCCGGCCGTGTGTTCCAGCTTCGTGGCGGGGCGCCAGCACGAGCTGGAGTCGCTCACGCCGCACACCATGTACATGCCCTACGGCACCTCGCTGCGCATGGGGCGGCTGGGTTACCAGAGCGATGCGCAGGCCAGCCTGGCCGTGAGCTACAACAGCCTGGACGGCTATGCCGGCTCGCTGCATGAAGCGCTGACCCGGCCCTACCCGCCCTACGAGGCCACGGGCATCATGAACCCGGGCGGTGAATACAACCAGCTGGCCACCAGCCTGCTGCAGATCGAGAACGAGTTCTACGGCACCATCCGCCCGAAGCGCGTCATCAAGCCGGGCGAGCGCCCGCTGCATGCGCTGCGCGAGCGCGGCGTGGAGTACGTCGAAGTGCGCCTGCTCGACCTGGACCCGTTCGTGCCCGTTGGCATCAAGGCCCAGACACTGCGCTTCATCGACGTGTTCCTGCTGCACTGCCTGCTGTCGGAAAGCCCGCCCGACTCGCCGCAGGAGATCGCGGCGATGGCGCGCAACCAGCACAAGACCGCGGCTTACGGCCGCGAGCCCGGCCTGCTGCTGGAGCGCGGCGAAGAGCAGGTCTCGCTGGCCGCCTGGGGCGCGGAGCTGGTGCAGTCGTTCGCGCCGATCGCCGCCTCGCTGGACGCCACCCACGGCACAACCGACTACACCGATGCGCTGCGCTCCGCGCAGGCGCTGCTGGCCGAGCCGGACCTGCTGCCCTCGGCGCGCGTGCTGGCGGCCATGGCGCGCGACCACGAAAATTCGTTCACCGGGTTTGCCCGCGCGCAGTCGCAGCAGACCAAGGACAAGCTGCTGGGCCTGCCCTACGGCACCGCACTGAACAAGAAGCTGGAGGCCATGGCCCAGCGCTCGGTGCAGGACCAGAAGGACATCGAGGCGGCCGACACCATGCCGTTCGAGATCTACCGCCAGCAATACGTGTCGGCCGAGCGCCTGGGCCTGACGCGCACGGCCATCGCCCCCGCGTTGGCCGCCGTCTAGGCGGCTCATCCGTCGCCAATGGCTGGGCCCGGATTGGGCCCCAGTCCTACGTGTGCGGGGCCGCCCCGGCCGCAAAGTCGAGGCGTGACAAAACCCCGCCTCCGGAGCCCCCAAATGAAAAACCTCAACACCAGCCTTTGCGCCACCGCGCTCGCCATTGCCGCCGTCATGGCCGCGGGCCCTGCCTTTGCCAAGCACGATGACGATGGCCACGGCCGCGGCAACGACAAGCACGAGCAGAAGCACGAGCAGAAGGCCGAGAAAAAATTTGAAAAGCAGGAGCGCAAGGCCGAGAAGCGGCAGGACCGCGAAGACGTGAAGGTCGGCGCTTTCTTCAACGACCAGCACCGCACCTACGTGCGCACCTACTACACCGGCCACTACGGCAACGGCCGCAGCTGCCCCCCCGGCCTGGCGAAAAAGGACAACGGCTGCCTGCCCCCGGGCCAGGCGCGCCACTGGGCGGCCGGCCAGCCGCTGCCACGCACGGTGACGTATTACGCCGTGCCCCAGCCCGTGGTTGTGCAACTGCCCGCCGCGCCTTATGGCTACCGCTATGTGCGCGTGGGCAACGACATCCTGCTGCTCTCCCCGCAAAGCAGCCTGATCATCGACGTGATCCAGGGCGTGTTCGGCTAAAAAGCCGCGGCCTGCTCGTAAGATCGGGGTTCCCATCCAAGGAACCCCGATGAGCGAAATTCTTCCGGCACTTGAAGTGCTGCCCCGCGACCTGTCGGCCTGGCGCAAGGGCAATACAGGCGTTGACTACGTCCACCGGTTTGACTCGGGCAAGCCCGGCCCGCACGTGCTGGTCAATGCGCTGACCCACGGCAACGAGTTTTGCGGCATGTCGGCGGCGGTGAACCTGCTCGAGACCGGCGTGCGGCCTCTGATCGGCGTGCTCACGGTGAGCTTTGCCAACGTGGCGGCTTACGAATCATTCGACATCGAAAACCCCTTCGAGAGCCGCCAGCTGGTGCACAACATGAACCGCATCTGGTCGCCCGAATGGCTGGATGGCCCCGAGGACAGCCCCGAGTTGCGCCGCGCGCGCGACATGCGCGACGTGGTGGAAGCGGCCGACCACATCCTGGACATCCACTCCACTTCGCAGGACGTGGTTCCCTTCTGGGTGTACCCCGCCCATGAGCGCAACGCTGCCGTGGCGCTGGCCATCGGCCGGCCCTCGGTGCACCTGGTCATGCCCAACGGCCTGGGCTCGGGCACGCCGCTGATCCAGTACGGGCCGCACGGCACCGCGACGGGCAAGGGCAGCGCGCTGGTGGCCGAATGCGGCCAGCACTTCAAGCATGAAAGCAGCGCGCTGGCGATCAAGGTGGCGCGCGACTTTGTTGCGCACTTCGGCCTGATGGAGCGCGAATCGCCCCCCGCGCGCGTGCCGCAGCGCCGCTTCGAGCTGCTGCAGACGCGCATGGTCAAGACGCCGGAGTTCCGCTTTGTGCGGCCCGTGCTGGGCTTTGAAACCTTTGCCAGGGACGAACTCATCGCTACCGACGGGCCCGACGAGATCCGCTCGCCCTGCGACGGCTGCACCATCCTCATGCCCACCCGCGAGCCCATCGTGGGCCGCGAGGCGGTGTACCTGTCGCGCCCGATGGCCTGAGGCGCCGGTGCCGGGCGCCTATTCGGCCTTGATGTTGGCTTCCTTCACCACGCGCGCGTTGGCCGCGTGTTCGGCCTGGATGGTGGCCGCGAACTGCGCCGGCGTACTGGCAATGACCACGTTGTCCAGCTTGCGCAACTTTTCCTGCGTCTCTTTCTCGGCCAGCACCTTGTTGATCTCGGTATTCAGCCGCCGCACCACGTCGGGCGGCGTGCCCGCGGGCGCATAAACGCCGAACAGCGAGGTGAGGTTGGCTTCGGGGTAGCCCAGCTCGGCCAGCGTGGGCACCTGGGCCATGGTGGGCAGCCGCTGCGGCGCGGCCACGGCCAACACGCGCAGCTTGCCTTGGTCGATGAGCCCGTTGATGCTGGCCAGCGGGTTGGCCAGCAGCACGTCGAACTGGCCGCCCGCCGCGTCGGTAATCAGCTGGCTGCCACCCTTGTACGGCACGTGCAGCAGGTCGGCACCCGATTTGCGGCGCAGCTGCTCCAGCATCACGTGGCCCAGCGTGCCGAAGCCCGAGGTGGCCACGCTCACCTTGCCGGGCTGCGCCCTGGCCATGGCCACCAGGTCGGCGAAGGTCTTGCCCTTGAAGGCGGAAGTGGCCAGCACATAGACCGGCGAATACATCACGGTGGCCACCGGCACGAAATCCTTGATCGGGTCGTACGGCACTTTCATGATGTGCGGGTTCAGCGTCAGCGGGCTGATGGCGGCAAAGCCCAGCGTGTAGCCGTCTTCCGGTGCCTTGGACACGGCGTCCATGCCCATGGTGCCGCCGGCACCGGCCTTGTTGTCCACCACCACCGGGTGGCCCAGTGCGGGCGCCAGCCGTTCGGCCAGCAGGCGCGCCACGGCGTCGGTGACGCCGCCGGCCGGGTAGGGCACCACGATCTTGACGGGCTTGGCTGGCCAGGCGGCCTGCGCCCATACGCGCGGCGCGATGCCCGCCACGGCGATGCCCGAGAGAGCCCAGCGCAGGGCCGTGCGGCGTGTTGTCATGCGGCCACCTCCTTGTCGAACCACCGGCGCGCCAGCTTGTCCCAGAAGCCGGCGCCCAGGCCCAGGATGTCATCGTTGAAATCGTAGGCGGCGTTGTGCAGGTTGACGCCCGGCTTGCCGCCGCTGCCGTTGCCGATGAAGCCATAGCAGCCCGGCACCTTTTCCAGCATGAAGCCGAAATCTTCCGCCGTCATGGCGGGCAGCACGTCGGCATGGGCGTTGCGCGGGCCCACCACGTCGGCCATCACACCGGCCATGAAGCGCGCCTCTCTGGCGTGGTTGACGGTGGTGGGGTAGCCGGGCTTGATGATCACTTCGGCCGTGGCGTTGTGCGCGGCCGCCACGTGCGAGGCGATGCGCTCTATGCCCTGCACCAGGCTAAGCAGCGTGGCTTCGCCCAGCGTGCGGCAGGTGCCGTAGATGGCCGCCTCGTCGGGGATGATGTTTTCCACCGTGCCCGAATCGATCCTGCCTACCGTGAGCACGGCGCTGTCCAGCGGGTCGACCGTGCGCGACACCAGCAATTGCAGCTGGCCCACGATGGCGCAGGCGATGGGAATGGGGTCCACCGTGGTGTGCGGCTGGGCCGCGTGGCCGCCCTTGCCTCGGATGCGCACCTCGAAGCGGTTGGCCGAGGCCATGATGGGACCCACCCGCACGCCCATCTGGCCGGCGGGCAGGGCGGGCCAGTTGTGCAGGGCGAACACGGCCCGCACCGGAAAGCGCTCGAACAATCCTTCTTCCATCATCAGCCGCGCGCCCGCTCCGCCTTCTTCGCCGGGCTGGAAGATGAAGTGCACCGTGCCGTCGAAATCGGGCTTTGAGGAAAGCAGGGTGGCCGCGCCCAGCAGCATGGTGGTGTGCCCGTCGTGGCCGCACGCATGCATGCGGCCGGGGTGGGTGCTGGCGTGGCCGAAGGAATTGACCTCTTGCACCGGCAGCGCATCCATGTCGGCGCGCAGGCCGATGGCGCGCGCGGGGTCGGCCGCGTTGGGCCCCTTGCCGCGCAGGGTGGCCACCACGCCCGTCTTGCCCAGGCCGCGGTGCACCGGCAGGCCCAGCGCGGTGAGGTAGGCGGCCACCTGGTCCGAGGTGCGCGTTTCCTCGAACTTCAGTTCGGGGTGGGCGTGCAGGTCGCGGCGCAGGCTGATGAGCTTGCCCAGGTAGGGCGTGATGTCAGGGCTGGTTTTCATGGCCCGGCCATCTTAGTGCGGCTGCCCGCGCCGCGCTGAAACAATGGCTACAGGTCCAGGACCAGTACGGCACTCCTGCTGCGCGAGATACAGGGGCAGAACCGGTCGTTGGCAGCATGCTCATCCGGCGTGAGGTACGTGTCCCAGTGCTCGGGCTCGCCCTGAAGCACGCGGGTGACGCAGGTGCCGCACACGCCCTGCCCGCAGGAGCTTGCAACGTCGACGCCCGCGTCACGCAGCACGTCCAGCACCGACTCCTCACGCCCGACCGGCAGCAGCCTCCCGGACCGCGCCAGCTTCACCGTGAATTCCCCTTCCACGATGCCTTCAGTCTTCCAGGAAATTGCCGGCCGAGAAAACCACCGGCGGTGCCTCGGGGTCGAAGCCGACGCCGGCCGGGTCCTTGCCTTCCTTCAGCGCGTCCAGCTGCTTTTGCAGCAGGCGGCGCAGCATCACGATGCCGCGGTCGGTAGTAGCCAGGTGTTCCTCGGAATGCCGCGCAATCGGCCCCTGGCTGACCATGGCTTCATAGTCGCCGGGGAACTGCCGGTGTTCTTCTTCGGTCAGCTCTTCCCACAGCTTGCCGTTGAGGCGCGAGCGCATCTTGACCAGTTCACCCGCTTCACGCACGCGGCCCACCACGAAGATGCGAAAGCTGTGATCGTCGATCGGCAGTATCCAGCCGAGCGATTCGACGCGGCCGTAGCGCCCGATGCGCGGGCTGGGAATCACGCGCAGCGTGGGCAGGCCCGCTTCGCTGATGCGCCGCAGGGTCTTGCCGTCTTCCAGCTTGCGGGTGGACAGCGTGCGCACGCTCAGCGGCTGTGTGTCCCAGTTGACCTGCGGCATCACCGCCATGGCGGGCACGAACTGCGTGCCGCTGAAGGCCGCATGCAGGATCACCACGTGGAACGGATCGACCAGGTTCTCGTAGTGCTGCAGCCAGTTGCAGGGGATGACCCGGGGGCCGCCGCCGCCGATGCTGTTGTCGTTGGTCTCCAGAAACTCGCCTTCGTCCAGCGTATCCAGGCATTCATAGCGTGGCAGCACCGGCTTCTTGTCGGCCGGGCCCATGTAGGCCCACACCAGCCCATACAGCTCCTGCACCGGGTACCAGGGCTGGCGCACCTTGTCCCTGGCGCGGCCGCCTTCGGGTTCGCAGGGCTGCTCCACGCAGTGGCCCTGCACATCGAACAGCCAGCCGTGGTAGCAGCAACGGATGCCGCGCTCTTCCACCTTGCCGTAATAGAGCGAGGCGCCGCGGTGCGCGCAGTGGGGATGCACCAGGCCGGGCCGCCCGGCGGTGTCGCGAAACAGGATCAAGTCTTCCCCCAGCACCCGCACCTTGCGCGGCGTGCCGCCCGCATCGGCCGTGACGCCGATAGGATGCCAGTAGCGGCGCAGCAGTTCGCCCATAGGCGTTCCGGGCCCGACCTCGGCCAGGTCTTTCTTGTACGTGGGAGACGGCAGGCCGTAAGCCGTGCCGGTGTCCACCGCGATAGGGATGACGCGCGCGTTCATTCGGCCGTCACCCCGGCGGCCTTGATCAGCTCCGCCATGCGCGGATAGTCGGCCTTGTAGCGTTCCATGAACTGCGCCGGCGTGTTGCCCAGCGGCTCGAATCCGAATGCCGTCAGCCGCGCCCGCACGTCGGGCATCTGCGTGATTTCGCGCAGCGCCGTGTTCCAGGCGTCCACCACGGGCGGCGGCGTCTTGCCGGGCGCGTACACGCCGATCCAGCTGTCGATGTCAAAGCCCTTGAAGCCCTGCTCGGTGAAGGTGGGAACGTTGGGCATGGTCGAAACGCGGCTGGTGCCGGAAATGCCGATCACCTTCATCTTGCCGGCCTGCGACTGGGCGCGCGCAGTGGAGGGGTTGGCCCAGGCAAAGTCCAGCGCCTCGCCGAACAGGTCGTTGTGCGCGGCGGCTTCAGCCTTGTACGGCACATGGACCAGCTCGGTGCCGGTCTGGCGCTGCAGCAGCTCGCCGAACAGGTGCGCGGTGGAGCCATTGCCCCACGTGCCGTAGGTCTGGCGGCCTTTGGATCTGGCGTAGTCGATGAATTCCCTGAGGTTGCCATAGGGCGCGTTGGCGCGCGCCACCAGCATGGGGCCGCCGGTGGCCAGCATGGACAGCGGCGCGAAATCCCTGACCGGGTCATACGGCAGCTTCGGCATCAGGATGGCGTTGTTCACATGGGTCAGCGGCAGCGTCATCAGCACGGTGTGCCCATCAGGCAGCGCCTTGGCCACGAAGTCGGCCGCGATCACGCCGCTGGCGCCGGGCTTGGCATCCACGACCACCGGCTGGCCCCAGCGCACCTGCAGTTTTTCGCCGTAGATGCGGGCGATCACGTCGATCGGCCCGCCCGCCGTGCCGAACGGCACGATGCGGATGACCTTGTTCGGGAAGGCCGCTACCTGTGCCAGCGCCGGGATGGCCAAGGCACCCGCGGCGGCGGCGCCCAGGGCGCCGTTGAACCTTCTTCTGCTGAACTGCTGCATGGGCTGTCTCCTGCTGGAATTCTTTGAGAAAACCCCAGCATGATGCGGCGGATTGGCCCCGGCGGGTTAAAGGGGCGCCGGCTCCGTGGAGCGGAACATGGGCTGGGTAGCCTCGAAATTGGGCTTGTCGTCCGGATCGACCGGGTCATCGGCGTAGCGCTTGCGGACCTTGGCATCGGTTTCCGCGAACAGGCGGTCCAGCTCGGCGCGGGCGTGCGGCTTGGCCGGCGGTTCAGTCGCCATTGCGGTAACGGCCTCGTCGTCCAGTTCAGTTACAACCACTGCAGCGGCCGTCCAGGTGGATGGCGCGGGCAGGGGCGGGCACATTTCCTCGCTGGCCAGCGAGAACTGCCACGACATGCCGGCCAGCCAGCCGGCAGCCGAGGGGTCGAACACCATCACCCGCGCGGCCAGGCTTTTTTCCAGCGCCACGCCATAAGTCAGCAGGCGCGGGTCCCAGTGGCGCACCAGCAGCCGCAGGTGCATGCCCGGCTCCCGCGTGCGGCCCATGGCCTGCACCATCTCGCAGCCCACCCAGGCCGTGGGGATGCCGTGCTTGATGAGCGTGTCGCGCAGCACCACGCGCAGCAGTTCGCGCCGGGTGGACAGTTGCGACGCCGCCAGGTTTTTGGCGGCTTGCGGCTGTACCGGGGCTGCGGGCGCAGGCGCGGAATAAAACAGGCGTTTGAAGAAGCGCATAGCCTTCAATGGTAAGAAAATGTTTCAAAAGATGACAAACCGTTAGTCGGCAGTCAGAGCCCGCTTGTCGGGACGGGCGGCTCCCGGCAGGCTTAAGCCGCAAGGCGTACAATGGCAGGCTGGCCTACTGACAAACGGCCTTGCGGATCTTTCCCCCGGGATGGGCCCGCCAAACGCAAACCCTGGCCCTCCGCGCGAGGTCCGTGACGCCTGGTTTGCACGTACCGGCGCCCTGGCTTGCCGGCCCCTTTTCCCAACAACAACAACGTTCCGCGCCGGCCGAGCCGCGCAGCGGAAAGCAGATAGAGCAATTCTTGAATCATTCAGACAAAGACAACATCACCGTAGGCAAGTACCTGATTTCGCCCCTGCCCAAGCAGCTGGAAAACGGCTGGTGGGCCACTTCGGTTTCCATCCGTTCAGGCGCCGGCAGCGGCACGCACGACCGCGTGCTGCGTCTCACCCGCCTTTTCCGCGACAAGCTGGCCGCCGCCGAATACGCCATTGCAGAAGGCATGCAATGGATCGGGCACCGCCACAGCCACCACCCCATTCCCGTTTAAGGAGAACACGCCATGGCCAAAGAAGAACTGATCGAGATGCGCGGACGCGTGTCTGAAGTGCTGCCGGATTCACGCTTTCGCGTGACGCTGGAAAACGGGCATGAACTGATCGCCTACACCGGCGGCAAGATGCGCAAGCACCACATCCGCATCATCGCCGGCGACAACGTGTCGCTGGAACTGTCGCCCTACGACCTGACCAAGGGCCGCATCATGTTCCGGCACATCGCCGGCCGGCCGGGCCCGGCCCCGCGCTGACCAGTCCTGGCTTCACCGCCGGCCCGCGGCCGGCAGGGTGAAGAACAGCGTCGCCCCTTTTCCCGGGCGGCCTTCGGCCCAGGCACGGCCCCCGTGCCGCTCGACCACGCGCTTGACGACGGCCAGGCCGACCCCCGTTCCCTCGAACCCTTCCGATCCCGGCAGCCGTGAAAACACGGCGAACAGCCGGCCCGCAAGCGCCGGGTCGAACCCTTCGCCGTTGTCCGTGACGCTGAAGAGATAGTCCTCGCCCTGCGTGCGGCAATCGATGCGCACCTCGGGCCGCCCGCGGCGGCTGCTGTACTTGACCGCATTGGAAATCAGGTTGGCCCAGACCTGCCGGACAGTGGCCAGGTGTGCAGGCAGCGCCGGCAATGTGCCCACCGTCACTTGCGCGGCCGTGTCTGCGCCCAATTCCGCAATCACCTGCTTCACCAGCGCCTGCATGTCGACAATCTCGGTTCGCAGCGCGCCGCTGCCTGCGCGCGCCAGGGCCAGCAGCCCTTCGATCATGCGGCTCATGGTGGCGCCGCTGGCCGCGATGCGCGCCGCATGCCGCGCGGCCTGTTCGGTTTCACCCGCGGCCAGCGCGGTTTGCAGCACGTGCGCGAACCCGTTGACGGCGATCACCGGCGCGCGCAGGTCGTGCGCCACCGAATAGCTGAACGATTCAAGGGCGTCATTGGCCAGCTGCAGGTCCTGCGTGCGCTCGCGGATACTGCTTTCCAGGTTTTCATTGGCGCGCTCCAGCGCGCGGCGCGAGGCGTTGCGCGCCGTCACGTCGCGCAGGTGCGTCTGGGTAACGAGGCCTCCTCCCATGCGCACCGAGTTGCTGGTCTCTTCCACGTCGATCACCGTGCCGTTGTCATGCCGCATCCGGAATTCATGCGGCGGGCTGGTGCCGGGTGCGGCCTGCAGCCGCGCCATGCGCTGCAGCCACAGTTCGCGGTTTTCGGGCTCCACCCGCTCCGAAAGCGGCCGGCTGGCCGACGGGTCATCGGCATGCAGCCCGAACATGTGGCGCAGGCCCGGGTTGGCGTAGGTCAGCCATCCGCCCTGGTGCAGCGCGATGCCGTCGGGCGCCAGTTCCACAAGGCTGCGATGCCTGGCTTCGCTGTCGCGCAGCGCCTGCTCCATCGCCGGGATGCGGTCCAGCATGTGGTTGAAGCCGGCCGCCACCTCGGCCACCTCGCGCGGGCCTGCTTCGGTGGCGCGCTGGTCGAACTGGCCCATGGCCACGCGGTGTGCGGTCTGCGTCAGCGC
The DNA here is from genome assembly GCA_016191525.1 of Burkholderiales bacterium. Taxonomy (GTDB): domain Bacteria; phylum Pseudomonadota; class Gammaproteobacteria; order Burkholderiales; family Burkholderiaceae_C; genus Ramlibacter. The sequence continues at coordinate 830,762 of JACPOK010000019.1, forward strand.
GTGCATGGGCGCCGCGATGCGCCGGCCGATCAGGATCACCAGGGCCGCTGAAAGGGCGAGGATGGCCGCCGCCGCGAGCGCCGACAGCAGTGCCGCGCGCCGCGCGCCGGCATACACCGATTCACTGGGAACGCCAGCCAGCGCGACCCAGCCGGACTGGCCCACGATGCGCCAGGCATACAGGCGTGTCACGCCGTCGGGCCCCGGCGCCGTGAAATAGCCTGACGGCCGCGTGGTTGCCTGCTGCAGGTGGCCGGCGCCGGCGAATTTCTGGCCGACAGCGCCGCCCGCCCCGGAGGAACGCGCCACGATGATGCCTTCCCTGCTGACCAGGATGGCCGTGCCGCCTTCCGGCAGCGCGGAAGTCACCATCGGGTACAGCGCGTCCAGCCGGATCACCAGCCGCAGCACGCCCGGCGCGGTGAAGCCGGCGAACCGGTAGTCCAGGTTCGCGACCCAGTTGCCCGCGCTGTCCTGGCGCGGCGGCCCCACGGCCGCGAGCCGCGCGGACGAAGGGGCGGCCGGCCCAGCCGGCGGAGGGCCCAGCGCGCTGACCAGCGGCACCGGCAGCGTTGGCGAACAGACCAGGTTTCCCGCGGCGTCCAGCGTGGCGATATCCGCCAGCACGGGCCGCATGATGCGGATGCCCGCCAGCAGCGAGTCGCAGCGCGCCGGGTCCAGCTCGCGTACCAGCGGCCGACGTGCCAGCGTTGCGGCCACGCGCCCGTATTCCTCCAGCGAGGCCGAAGTGTCCGCGGCCGAAACGTCGGCCAGCCCCGTCATGAAACGGTTGGCCTCGCTCACCTCGCGCTCGGTTTCACGGTGCAGCCCGTAGGTGGTCAGCGCGATCAGCGGCAAGCCTGTGGCCAGCACCAGCAGCGACAGCCACACGCTCAGCGGCCGGCGGGCCTGGCCGGCCAGCGAGGGGCCCGGGAACGACTGCTCGCGCCCGCCGCCCGCCGACACGCGCATCAGCGCGAAGATCAGCAGTGCCGTGGAAGCCACGAAGATCCAGCCCTTGTACGTCTGGAAGCGCGTGACCTGTGCAGCGGAGTCGAACAGCAGCGCACCCAGCCTGTCCGACAGCGCGATCCACAGGCTGCCCAGCGCAAGGTACGACAACGCCGCCAGGAAGGCCAGGGTGGTGGGGCCCGCAGGCGGCAGACGGCTCATGCCGCAGGATACCCGCCTAGTGCACGCGCACTGTCTGCAGGTGCTCGTGCAGCAGCGCGATGTCCTGCCCCAGCAACCGGGCCTCGCCGGCCTGGGCCTGCAGCTCGATCTTGCGGCTTTGCGAGGCGGCCCACCGGAAGCCATACAGGGCCAGCCCCCCGCCCGCGCGGTGCGCCAGGCCGCGCAGCTGCTCGCGGTCGCCCGCGGCCAGGGCCTGCGCCATGGCATCGACCATCGCACGCCGCGAATCGAGGAACGCCGGCACCTGCGCGGCCACGTCGGCGTCCACCCGTACCGTGTCCTGCGGCGCGGGCGGATCGTGGGCGGCCGTGCTGCCCTGGGTTGTTGCGGGCCCCGGCGCGCTGCCGTCCAGCTCGTGCAGCACGGTGAGCAAGGCTTCGCGGGTCACCGGTTTGGTCATGTAGCGGTTGACGCCGGCCTCCATGCCGCGCCGCACGGAATGCGCATCGTCATTGGAGGACAGCATCACGATGATGCAAGGGGCGCGCTGGTCCAGCGCTTCACGCCGGCGGATCCAGGTGACCGCCTCCACGCCATCCATCACCGGCATCTCCATGTCGATCACGATGAAGTGCGGCCAGCGGCGCGCGACCGCCTCGATCGCGGCCTGGCCGTTGACCGCCTGTTCGACCGTGAAGGGCGGGCTGGGCAGGTAACGGCGAACGATCAGGCGGTTGAACTCGTCGTCGTCCACCACCAGCACATCGCGCGCAGGGAAGTCGCCGGCCGACGGCGCCTCGGCAACACGAGGTTCACTGCCCGCCCCGGGCACAGGCAGCGCGTCAGCAGGCAGCGCCTTGAGGACCAGAGTCAGGGTCGTGCCTTCCTCGTCGCCGGAGGCCATGGACAGCTCGCCCTCCTGCACCCGCGCCATCAGCCGCGCCGAGTAGGTTCCCAGGCCCGTGCCGCCGCTCTTGCCCGCGGTGACGTACTTGTCGAAGAAATGCGCCGCCACCTCCGGCGGCACCCGGCCCGGGTTGTGGATGCGCACCCGCACCGCCTCGCCCGCTTCCAGCGTCAGGGTCACGGTGCCGCCCGCGGGTGTCGCCTCCACCGCGTTCTTCAGCAGGTTGGCCACCAGCGAATAGCACAGCAGTTCCTCAGCGCGCGCGTAAACCGGCCGGCTATCCCCCTCCAGCCGCACTTCCACCTTGTTGGCCTGCGCATGGCTGCGCATATCCACCGTCACGCGGCTGGCCACCTCGGCCAGGTTCACGGCCTGCGGGCGGAAGTCGTAGCTGCCCGTCTCCATCTTGAACAGGCCCAGCGAGAGGTTCACCATCTCCAGCATGCGGTAGCCAGCGCGCTCGGCCACGCCCAGCAGCTCCACCTGCGCCGGCGCCAAACGCCCGTCCTCCCGCAGCAGCCGGGCCACGCCGATGATGCTGTTGAGCGGCGTCTTCAGGTCGTGCCGCGACATGCGTTCCACCTCTTCGCGCAGCCGCGCGTTGTCTTCCAGCGCGGCGTTCTGCAGCTGCAGCTGGCCGGCCTGCTCGGCGATGCGGTCCCGCGATTCCTTCAGGCCTTCCGCCATCGCGCGGCGCTCGGTGATGTCCAGGATGGCGCAGATGTAGCGCAGCGTGCGGCAGTCGCTGCCGGTGAGGCTGATGGCCTCGGCCAGCACCCACACGTAGCTGCCGTCCGCGCGGCGCAGCCGGTATTCCCAGGGAACGTGGCGCATCTCGCCGCTGGCCACCGTGCACTCGCGCATCTGCTGGATGAAGCGGGTGCGCACCAGCTCGCGCTCGTCGGGATGGATGAAGTCGTAGAACACCGGCCAGCCCGCGGTGTCGGCATCGGCCGGGAAGCCCAGGATTTCCTTCAGCCGCGCCGAATAGGTGACCACTTCGCGCGTGGTGTCCCAGTCGTAGATGCCGGCCTTGGCGGTGCGCACCAGCAGGTCGGCCTTTTCGCGCTGCTCCACGGCGCGCAGCTCCTCGGCGTTGAGCGCACGCGCCAGCCGCCGCGCCAGCACCACCGCGGGCGAGAGCACGAACACCAGCACGCCGAAGGGCGTGAAGCTGCGGGTGGAGCCGCCGGTGTTGTACTGCAGCACGTCCAGCAGCACCAGCGCCAGCAGGAAGGCCATGCCCCCCAGCAGCACCGGCGCGCCGGTGCGCCCGCGCCGCGCCGCGCGTGCGACCGCCCATGTGACATACAGGCCTATCGCCACCGTGAGGCCCTGGCCGAACGGCGCCAGGTGGCTGTACAGGCGCGCCGGCAGCAGCACCACCGCAATGGCCGCGGCCACGCACAGGCCCACCAGCACGCGTACGGCTCGCAGCTGGAATTCCGCCTCGAACAGCTTGCGCACCAGCAGCGCGAACAGCGCCATGGTGGCAAACCACGCCAGGTACTCGGCGCGCAGGTAGCTTTCCCAGCCGGTCTCGGCGCCCAGCAACTGCAGTACCACCCGCTCGCCCGTCATGTCGGCATACAGCGCCTGCGACAGGCAGAACAGGCCGAACAGCGCCGGTGTCGAATCCTTGCGCCGGGCAAAGAAAAAGATGATGGGGATCAGGCCCAGCACCGCGTAGGCCGCGAGCAGGCCGGTGTCCTGCAGCAGTTGCTGCTGGCGCTGCGCCTGCAGCAGCGCGCGCGGCCCCAGCACCGGCGCCCGCACGAAGCCGCCCGCCCGGTGGCTGAAATTGGAAAGGTGCGCCACCAGGCGCATGGGGCAGGCGTGGGCCTCGGTCAGCAACGCGCGCCCGCCCACCGCGGGCCGCGCGGCGTCGGCGGACTTGCCCGGCTCGCCCTGCCGCGCCACCAGTTCACCATTGACATACAGGAGCAGGGCGGTGCGCTGCGCCGGCACCAGCAGGGCCAGCTTCTGCCCGGGATCGCATTGCACCAGCAGCGTGTAGCTGGCATAGCCATCGGTCCCTGGCGCCTTGCCGTCGGCGGTGATTTCATTCCAGCTGCCGGGCACCGCGGCCAGGGCGGTGGGCGCGCCGGCAATCGCCGGATCGATGAAACGCTGCCAGGCAAAACCCCATTCGCCCCGCAGGTCCAGCGCCGGCGCTCGGTCGGCGGCGCCCTGGCCGCGCAAGTCAAGCACGCCCGCGCGAATCGGCGCCGGCGCCTCCACGGCCTGGGCGGGCGCGCCCAGCCACAGCAGCGCCAATGCGATTCCGGCGCGCCGCAGCCAGGCCCGTAGGGAAGGAAAGGTCCGCGTCATGGTGCTTGGGGCAGTGTAAGTGCAGGTGCGCACGGCACCTGCACTGCCTTGCGCGCGCAGCGGGGCCTACAGCGGCGAAGGCTGGGTGGGCGCGAAGCTCGCGCCGTGCGTTTCGGCATCTTGCTGCAGGGCCGCGTCGCGCATGGCCATCAGCTGCTCCAGCTCGGCGCGCGCCTGCGCGGAGGAGGGCGCTCGCGCCGGCTCGGCCTGCGCAGCGGGCTGCACGGGTGCGGCGGCCCAGCTGTCCGGGTGCGGCAGCGTGGGGCTGGCCTGGGAATCAGGCAGGTCGAACTGCCAGGAGACGCCCATCAGCCAGCCGGCGGCCAGCGGGTCCATGGCGAGCAGGCGCGTTTCAAAGTCGTGCTGGAGCGCCGCGGCGTGCACCATCACGCGCGAGTCCAGGTGGCGCACCATGAGGCGCACGTGAATGCCCGGCTCGCGCCCGCGCGATGTCGCGGCCAGCGCGTCGGCGCCTATCCAGGCCAGCGGAATCCCGTTGCGGTTGAGCGTTTCGCGCAGCACCAGCCGCAGCAGTTCCTTGCGCACGCCTGCGGCGTGCCGGTGCTGTTGCGGGAGTTTTGCGATGCCGGCGGCTGCGAGAGGTGCGAGTGCGAAGGCTGCGCAGGCATGGCCTGTGAGGGGGCGGCCTTCAGGCCGAACAGCTGTCGAAGGAAGCTCATCGCAGTCTCCCGAAGTCGCCGTATTATCAGCCGCCGGGTTGGTTTTGCCGCAGGCAAACGCAAGCTTTTTAGTAAGTAAAAAGTGCCACGAAGCGCGCCAGGCGTGCGCGGGCAGCTATCAAAAAAATAGCAAGGAGACACCATGGACCCCCTCACGGCCAGGCTGGCGCGCTGCTACACCGGCGCGGTGCACGACGTGCTGCGCGCCATGGGGCACGACAACTGCGTACTGCCGCCGGCGCTGCGCCCGCTGGACCCCGCGCTCAAGGTGGCGGGCAAGGCGTGGACGGTGTCGGGCCACATCGACCGCACCCGCTCCGCGCACGAGACCCTGCTGGGCTGGACCACGCTGCTGTCGAAAGCGCCGCCCGGCCACGTGGTGGTGTGCCAGCCGAACAACCACGAGGTGGCGCTGATGGGCGAGCTCTCGGCGGAAACGCTGAAGGACAAGGGCGTGCTGGGCTACGTGGTGGACGGCGGCTGCCGCGACACCGACTTCATCCTGCAGCAGGGCTTCCCGGTGTTCCACACCTTCTTCACGCCTTCGGACATCGCCGCGCGCTGGATGCCCGATCGGTATGCCGAGCCGGTGACCATCGGCAGCGTGACCATCAGCACGGGCGACTGGGTGCTGGGCGACCGCGACGGCGTGGTGGTGCTGCCGGCCGCGCTGGCTGAAGAGGCCGTCACCCGCACGGAAGCGGTGACGCTGCTGGAGAACAAGGTGCGTGACGCTATCCGCGGCGGCATGGACCCGGTCGATGCGTACCTGAAGTTCGGCAAGTTCTAACCGCTGCGATAGCTCGTTGACTGGCTTCCCAACGGCGCTGGCTCAGCTCACAAAAACCGACTCTATTCTTTAGTTCTCATTTGATTTAGGATATAGACAAAATAACCTAAACGGTGAGGGCGGGGCGGTGTTCTGGTCAAAACGCATTGCGCAGCATGCATCAGGGACAGGTACGTATGTCCAAGCGGACTTGCTATGGGTCTTGGGCAGCCTGTCGGCCCTGCACCGACGGGGCTTTTCAGCAGACCTGGTGGCACGCGAATTCCCGGGTGAATGCACGCCCGCTACGCTGGTACGTGCCGCGCGCAAGCTGGGCTTTCATATCAAGGCCATCAGGATTTCGGCGGCCAAGCTGGCTGGCTTGCCTTTGCCACTCGTGGTGGCCACTACGCAGCAACAGCTTGGCCTGATCACCGCCGCCGCTAACGGCGAGGCCGTCTTCTTCAGCGCGGGAACGAACACACCGCAAACGCTCCAACACGCTGAGCTGGATGCCTGCCTGACTGGCGAGGCCTGGATACTCGCGCCGGAGGTCGAAGCCGCCAACGACGCCGACGCCGCCCCTGCGTTCGCGGCGGGCGTTACTCGCAAATTCGGCTTCAGCTGGTTTGCCCCCGAGCTGATGCGCCATCGCAAGGTATGGCGTGACGTGCTGCTGGCGTCGCTGGCGTTGCAGATCGTGGCGCTGGCCACTCCGCTTTTCACGCAAGCCATCGTTGACAAGGTCGTGGTTCACCGTACCCAGACCACACTTATCGCCATCGGCCTGGTGATGATCATCTTCATCATCTTCAACGCTGTGCTGGGCTGGGGCCGGCAATACCTGGTGCTGCATACCGGCAACCGCGTCGATGCCGTGTTGGGTGCTGCCGTGTGGGAGCATTTGCTCAAGCTGCCGCCCGCCTACTTTCACCACCGGCCCACCGGTGTCGTGGCCGCGCGCCTGCATGCCGTGGAAAACATCCGCGAGTTTGTTTCCGGCGCAGCCATCAGCATGGTGCTGGACCTGCCGTTCCTGTTGATCTGCATGGGCGTCATGCTCTGGTACAGCGTGTTGCTCACCGGCATCTGCGTTGCCATCCTTGCCGTCATCGCCGTGGCCAGCCTGATCATGGCGCCGATTTTCCAGAGACAGCTGAACGACCAGTTCCTGCTGGGCGCGCGCAACCAGGCTTTCGTCACCGAGCACATCGCCGGCTTTGAAACCGTCAAAACCTTGCAGATGGAGCCGCAACTGCGCCAGCGCTATAGCGGCTACCTGGCAACCTACCTGGCCAGCGGTTTCAAGACCAAGCAGGTGGGCAACACCTACAACACCTTCGCCAACGCCATGGAGCAGGCGATGACCCTGCTGATCCTGGTGATCGGCGCATGGACCGTGATGAACGAGCCGAGCTTCACGATCGGCATGCTGGTCGCCTTCCAGATGTTCGCCGGCAAGCTGAGCCAGCCGGTGCTGCGCATCGTGGGCCTGTGGACCCAGTTCCAGCAGGCCAGTCTGTCCGTCAAGCGGCTGGGCGATGTGATGAATGCGCCGGTGGAACCCTACAGCCTGGTGCCGCAACGCCAAAACGACGGCCAGGGCAAGCTTGAAATTTCGGGCCTGGGTTTTCGATACGCCGAAGACCGGCCCATGCTGTACAGCGGCCTTGACCTCACGCTGGAACCCGGCCACACCGTGGCCATCATGGGCCCCAGCGGTACAGGCAAGAGCACCTTTGCCAAGTTGCTGCTTGGTTTCCATCCGCCCACGCAAGGCAGCATCCGCATCGACGACGTCGACATCCGCAACCTGAGCGCGAATGAGCTGCGCGCCTGGTTTGGCGTGGTGCCGCAGGAGACAGTGCTGTTCAGCGGCACCATCCTGGCCAACCTGCAGGCCGGCAACCCCAACGCGCCGCTGGACCAGGTGGCGCAAGCCTGCCGCATGGCGGGCATCCATGAAGTAATCGAGACGCTGCCGCAGGGCTACCAGACCGAGATCGGCGAGCGCGGGGTGGGCCTGTCCGGTGGGCAAAAGCAAAGGCTGGCCATTGCCCGCGCGCTGCTCAAGCGCCCGCGCATCCTGATCTTCGACGAAGCCACCAGCGCGCTGGACAGCGAAACCGCCGAAGCATTCGCCAAGACCGTCAACCAGTTGAAGGGCAAAGTCACCATGCTGTTCATCACGCACGCCCTGCCCAAGAGCCTGAAGATCGACTCGGTGCTGCGCATTGGCCAGGGCGGCGTGCACCAGTTCCAGCTGGTGCCGGCGAGCGTGGCGCCATGAGCGCTGAACTTGCCCCTGAAGCGCGGGACTTCGCGCCCGACCTGCTGACGCTGCAGGAAAGCCCGCCTTCGCGCTTGCCACGCGTGGCCGTGCTGCTGGTGGTGACGTTGCTCGCGCTGCTGCTGGCATGGGCAGTGTGGGCGCGGCTGGACGTGGTGGCCACGGCACAGGGGCGGCTGGTGCCCGTGTCCTTTACCAAGGTGGTCCAGCCCGCCGAGCCCGGCGTAGTCGCACAAATACTGGTGAAAGACGGCGATGTGGTCAAGGCGGGGCAGACGCTGCTGCGCATGGACGCGCGCCTGAACCAGGCCGATGCGGGCACGCTGGACCATGACGCTGAACTGCGGCGCCTGACCATGCAGCGCATCGACGCAGAACTGGCCGACCGCGCGCTTGTGCTGCCGCCGTCGGTGTCGCCGTTGCTGGCCGTGCAAGTACAGGCGCAGTACACGGCACGGCGCAGGTCGTATGAGGACGCGCTGGCCCAGGAAGAATCCGCGCTGCTGCGGGCCGAATCCGAACTGGGCGCGGCCCGCCAGACGCTGATCAAGCTGCGCGAAGTGATGCCGATTTTTCGCAACGTCGCGGAAAAGCATGAGCAGCTGGAAAAGGAAGGCTTCATCTCCCAGTTGGGTTCGGCGGACAAGCGACGCGAATACGTGGAAAAAAGCCAGGAGCTGCAAACCCAAATCCAGACCGTCAACGCGCTGAAGGCCGGCATTGCGCAACAGCAGAAAAAAGTGGATGCCGTGCGTTCCACCTACCGCGCGCAACTACAAAACGAACGGCTGGAAAGCCTGGCGCAGCTGAACCGCATCGCGCAGGAAAAAGACAAGAGCGACGTGCGGGCGGGTCAGCTGGAAATCAAGGCGCCGGCCGACGGCGTGGTGAAGGACCTTGCCGTTACTTCAGCCGGCGCGGTGGTGCAGGCGGGCGCCTTGCTGATGAATATCGTGCCGCGCAACGAACCGCTGCAAGCCGAAGTGCTGGTCGGCAACGACGACGCCGGCTTTGTTGCCGTGGGCCAGAAGGTGCAGTTGAAGATCGCCGCCTTCCCTTTCCAGAAGTATGGGTTGCTTGAGGGCACCGTCAGCCACATCGGCGCTGACGCCACGCAGCCGCAAAACGCGCAACAAGCGCCCACGTATCGCGCGCTGGTGAAGCTGAATCGGCAGGCGTTGAAGCCCGCCGATGGTGAAGCACTGGTACTGGCCCCGGGCATGCTGGTGGTGGCCGAAATTCACCAGGGCGAGCGCAGCGTGCTGGAGTATTTGTTGAGCCCGGTGCAGAAGGTTTCGGCGGAGGCGGGGCGGGAGCGGTGACGAATAGAGGCGAGGAGAAATTGATATGGATGAATTCGGGAAATCGTGCTGGCGTGTGGCGCTGACGGAAAGCTCTCACGCATTCCGCGCGGATTGTGGGCCGAAAAGGGCTGGGAAGGTGCATGGATAGTGCGTGGGCGAGTTCGGTTGAAGTCTACGTACAAGGAGCCTGCCATGCGTGATTACTGGTTGACGCAATACATTCTGGGAGCCATCGGTTGGGGCTATGTCGCTCTGACGCTGGCAGCTATCGCATTGGCTGTGTGGCTGCCCAGGGGCAAGAAAGCGAAAGTCGTTGCCGCTCTTGCCGTGATGGCGCTCGCGTCGATTCTTCCGTTTCAGGGCTACCAAGAGTATCTACAGCAGCGTGAAGCAGCAGATGCCTATCGGGCCCGGCTGACCAAGGCCCAATCCCTTTTTGATGAGCGCTGCAAGACGGCGGGGGAGAAGATTTACAAGACCGCGGCGAACGTGGAGGGGGTGTTTGTAATGAAGCCGAGAACGGAGGCGTTGAACTCCGATCAGCAATTCAAACTAGATGATCCTTATGGATATGCCGGTAGGGGAGACGACTACCTGAAACTCTTCATTCGCGGCCGTCCGACTGTACCCACGAAAGTAGGAGAAGTAGTCCCGCCGTCAGACCTTGTGACATACAAATTCGTAGAGACCTCTGATGAGAGCGGCTCAAGATTCTATCGATACACCACTGACATGTCCAAGGATGTAAGTGAACGCATTACCAGGAACGGCGGCGGCGTCGTTCCTCTGAAGAAGGTGTTGACCTTAGAACGCTCTGCCCATTATGGAATTACGTGGGACGATATCTCGACGCGAGAAGACAGGGAAAATTGGATTGCAGGTAGTTCGCAAAAAATCATTGATCTGCGGACCAACGACGTCATTGCCGAAAGAATTGGGTACATGTTCGACAAAGGTTTGGGCAGCACATCGGGCGGGCGGTCTCCCTGGGCAGCCGCACGCGATAGTGCATGCCCTCCTCTGACTGAAAAAATATTTTACTTTTTTGATCGTGTAATCAAACCCGTTGATGAGGGGACAAAGTGAGCAACGACATTCAAACATATTTGAAGTACGCTAATTTGCAAATGGCAGCAGAAGCGCTTCTGGATCGACCTGATCCAGAAGGTTTGTTCGGTCAACTAAAATTCGGCAACAACCGCGCCAGCAAGTTCACCGATGTTCTTGCAGCCGACTTCGCCTCGAAGTACACGGTCGTGGCGCATCAAGCCAACACCAGCACGGGCTTCAGCGGAACTTTGTTCAAGGAGAACGCCACCGGAGAGCTGACGCTCTCCTTCCGTTCCACAGAATTCATCGATGATGCGGTGCGAGACAGTAAGAGCAACGAGTTAGAGATCAAGGCCAAGGGTTGGGCGTTTGGCCAGATCGACGACATGGAGAAGTGGTTTGCAAGCCTCAAGGAGGCGGGCAAGTTGGACCCCGGCACGCCCATTGCCGTCACAGGTTACAGCTTGGGCGGCCATCTTGCCACTGCCTTCAACCTGCTGCACAAGAACGACTTGACGGCATTCGGCTCGCCCTTGATCGGCGCGACCTATACCTTTAACGGCGCTGGCGTGGGTACGCTCAACAGCGGCACCACCCTGAGCCAGGCCGTCGCCACCTTTGACGCCTATCGACAGAATGGTGCGGCCACATTGTTCATCAGCAGCCAAGTCGGGGTGCTGTATGCAGACTTGCTCGCGACCTTCCATGAGGGAGCCTTGGTCAATTTGGCTGAAGCGCAGGATGGAAAGAGCCGCGCCAGTGCTTTGCTGGCCTCCATGACCCAGACCAATCCCAATTGGTCACAGGCTGCGCTTCTGTACAACGCCATGGCCCGGGTCTACGACGTGGTTGCCGAGTCCGAGCGACTGGTCAGCGTAGGAAGCGGCGGAACTCCTCTGAACCCGAATCTTGTGCTCACCAGTGATATCGCTCAAATCTCCCTGAACTACCAGATTGCTGTGCTCAAGGCCGGAGAGACCACCTCGGCCGACAGAGCAGTTTTTGACAGCTCTTTCTCGGATAGCTTCGGTGTGGTGGCCTACTCGGGCCGCAAGATCGCCGGCAACCCCATTGCCAACCTGTACGACCTCTACGGCGACACCCGTCCTTCGGGCGTGGCCAATTCGCAGATCCACTATGGTTTGGCTACGCCCATATGGATCGAAGACCAGCCTCTCTTGCGGGGCCAAGTCAAATCTTCTGTAGCTGAGGCTTCCGGCCTGGGAACGATAGCGGGCGACCTGAAGTTATTGGTCGACGGTTTTAGTCAGAACGACTTTGGCGACACGCACAGCCTGGTGCTCCTTGTTGACTCATTGACCGTGCAGAACACGCTCGCCCAATTGGCCCCCACGGTTGTGCGAAGCACTTTGAATGCGATCTTCAACGCGGTGAGCAATGCCGGGGTGGAAACAGGCGTCATCGCTGACGTGGGTCCGAACAACCAGGGCCGGGCGGATGGCGACTCACTGGAGAAGGTCGTCAACGCCTTGGCCAGGCTCCTGGGCATAGAAGGCGATCCGCTGGTGGGCAAGTTAGAAGGCGGCACCTGGGCAAACATCAATGACCGCAATGTGTTTTACAACCGACTCCAGCAAATCACCGGCAGCGCCGCCTTCACCGCCCTGGCCGGCAAGGTAACCATCGAACTCGCCACCCCCGCGCTTGCGGACCAAGCCAAGAACGACTTTGCCGCCTTCCTCAGCCTGAATGCTCTCAGCCCCTTGGTGCTGCGCCCTACGGACGCCACCGGGCAAGCACTGCTCAAGCAAGCGAATCCGAGCCTGGCTGATGCCTTCGAGGCAGATGCCCAACTCACCGACCAGCAGCGTGTGGATGGCTACGCTACGTATTCGGATGCATGGCGCAAAGATCGCGCCGCCATGCTCGGCTGGTTAGTCGAAGCAAACAAACAGAACATCGAAGGTCCGTTCGGCGTTGGCCCCGGCGTCCAGGGCATGCACTTCGAAGACCTGGCGAGCGAACGTTCGGTGGAGGTCGGGCTGGTCAATGGCGTTGTAGAGAAACGCCAGACCATCTTTGGCGGCGATGACATCGACATCCTCGAAGGCAAAGGCCTGGCCGACCACCTCTACGGCGGCGCAGGCAACGACTTCATCGACGGCAAAGGCGGCGCCGACTGGCTCGAAGGCAACGCCGGCGCCGACAGCCTGTATGGCGGCGATGGCAGCGACACACTCCTGGGCGGCGCAGGTGACGACCAGCTCAGCGGCGAAGGCGGCAACGACACGCTGGCTGGCGGCGACGGCGCCGACACCTACAAATTCACCGGCGCCTGGGGCAAAGACCTCATCACCGACGCCGACGGCAAAGGCAGCCTGCAACTGAACGGCACCGCACTCACCGGCGGTAAAGCCACCGGCTACCGCAACGTGTGGCAGACCAAGGACGCGGACGGCAACTACCTGAACTACGCCGTCTACGACGACAGCGCATCCTCCACAGGCAAGAGACTGGTCATCACCAAGGGAACGGACCAGGCCAACACCATCACCGTCAACAACTTCGACTATGCCGCAGCCACCGGCGGCGCAGGCTACCTGGGCATCAAACTGGACGCAACCCAGCGGCTGATCATCAAGGAAGGCTCTGGCGCCAACGCCTGGAGCGACCCCTCATTCGACCCCGCCAGCCTGCAAGGCCAGGGCAGCACCATCCAGAAAGGCGGCGGCAAGGCCTACACCGCCTACCTCGCCAGCGCCGCCAAGGCCGGCGACACCATCACCCTCAGCTTCAGCGGCAGCGGCGCAGACAAGCTC
>JACPOK010000008.1 GCA_016191525.1 Burkholderiales bacterium
TTCCGCATGCGTGCTGTAGCCGCTGTCAACGAGTGCGCTGGTCTGCGATCCGAGGAACAAAATATTGTTTGAAGACAACCAGCCGCGCTCGAATACTTGCACGCCTGTCGGAAGATTCCTGTTAAAACTGGTTTTTTGCATCAAAATGGCCTTTAACTCCAGATTTACGGGCGCAAGCGGCTATCAAATTAATAGCAACCATAAGCGCCGCATCCAGTGACAGCAGCGCGCTGGGCATCTCGGGCCGGTTGATCTTCACGGTGGCAATGCCATCCCGCACTTCGCACGGAACAGTTGCTGTCTCGCTCACGTCGTTATCTCCTGGCAGGAAATCTGGTGACCCGCTCATTCCACCGCGTCTTCGGATTCGATCACCGCCACCACCAAGCCGCGCTCGACCATCTGTCCGGCCTGCACCGACAGCGAGCGCACCACCCCATCGTGGTCGGCATTGATGCGCAGCTCCATCTTCATCGACTCCATCGTCGCCACCACATCGCCGGCGCGCACCCGCTCGCCAACTGCCACATGGGTTTTCAGGATCATCCCCATCATCGGCGTGCGCAACTGGCCGCTGGCCTGCCGGCCGGTGACGGCCTGGCTGAGGTAGGAGGTCACGCCAATGGCGTGGGCGGTGCCGCCGCCCTGCACAAACACGGTATCGTCGCTGCGCACGATGGTCAGCACCTCATGGCGATCCCCCATGCGCAAACGCCAATCGCCCCCGGCCATGGCGGTCAGCGCCAGGCGAACCCGCTCGGCGCCGATTTGCACCGTCACTTCGGGCTCGGGCGAGACGGCGCCAAACCGGACCTCGTGCGTTGCGCCGCCTGAGTGCAGTAGCAGGGCCGGAATCGGCGTGAGCCGGTCGTCGCCGGCGTGCATCTGCCAGCCCGTCACATCCAGGGCCGACCAGGCCCCGAATTGTTTGCCGCTGCGCCGCGCATCAAGCAACCACCAGGCCGCCGCTGCGGCCAGCCGCTCCAGCGGCGCGCTACTCACGCCCTGACTCCCCTCGGCCAGCACCGCGTCAATCAGACGGGTGTGGAAGCTGGCGTCGCGCGTGGCGGGCAGGGCCAGCAGGCGCTGCAGAAAAGCGCAGTTGGTCTCGACGCCGTGGACCTGGGTTTCGCCCAGCGCCAGGCTCAGGCGGTCCAGCGCCGCCTCGCGCGTGGGCGCATGCGCAATCAGCTTGGCCAGCATCGAGTCGTAGTACGGCGTGACCGCCATGCCGGCACGCACACCCGATTCCACCCGCACGCCAGAAGTCGGGAACCGCACCGCGATCAGCTCGCCGGTGGAAGGCAGGAAATTTTTCGCGGCATCCTCGGCGCAGACCCGCGCCTCGACCGCGTGGCCCTGCACCCGCACCTCGCCCTGGCGCAAGGGCAGTCCCTCGCCGGCGGCAATCCGCAGCATGACCTCCACGATGTCGATGCCCGTCACCTCTTCGGTCACCGGATGCTCGACCTGCAGCCGCGGATTGACTTCGAGAAAGTGGTGCTGCTCGCCCTGCACGATGAATTCCACCGTGCCGACGCCGCGGTAGCGCAGCCGCTGCCCCAGACGCACCGCGTCACCGAGCATCGCCGCGCGCAGCGCCGGGGCGAGGTTCACCGCCGGCGCCTCTTCGATGACTTTCTGATGTCGCCGCTGCAGCGTGCATTCGCGCTCGAACAGGTGAATCACCTCGCCGCACCCGTCGCCGACGATCTGCACCTCGATGTGACGCCCGCGCTCGACAAAGGCTTCGACGATCAGGGCCGCGTCGCCAAAGGAACTTTTGGCTTCGCGCATGGCCGACTCGATGGCCTCCATCAGCCCGTCCAACTGCTGCACCACCCGCATGCCCTTGCCGCCGCCACCGGCGGCCGCCTTCAGAATCACCGGCAGTGGCAATCCACGCACAATGGATGCCACCTCGGCCGCATCGCGGCTCGGCAGCTCGCTGCCGCCGAGCACGGGCACGCCGGCGGCGCGCGCCTCGCGCTTGGCCGAGGCCTTGTCGCCCAGGCGCTCAATGACCTCGGGCGTCGGGCCGATAAAGACCAGGCCGGCCGCCTCGACCGCGCGCGCGAACGCCGCGTTCTCGGCCAGAAAGCCAAAACCCGGATGAATGGCCTGCGACCCGGTGCGCCGGGCCGCATCGATCACCGCATCAATGCGCAGGTAGCTCTCGGCCGCCGCTGCCCCACCGATTTCGATAGACTCGCCGATCAGGTCAACGTGCAGCGCATCGCGGTCGGCACTCGAATGCACGCCGGCCACCGCAATACCGAGGCGCTGGCAGGTGCGTGCGATGCGGCAGGCGATTTCGCCGCGGTTGGCGATCAGGATTTTTTTGAACATGTCAGCGTCCGCTCCAGCGCGGCAGGCGCTTTTCGTTGAAGGCCTTCACGCCTTCAAGCCTGTCGGCTGACGACACGAGGACGTTGTAGGCGGCGATGTCGAGCATGTAGCCACTGTGGAAGTCAATCTCGCCGCCGCGCGAGGCGGCCAGCTTGGCGTAATGCACCGCCATCGGCGCGGCCAGCACGATGTCACGTGCGTCGGCGACCGCGGCGGCCAGCGCCGTACCCGGCTCGGCCAAGTCGGTCACCATGCCCCATTCGGCGGCTTCTTCGGCCGAGAAGCGGCGCGCGGTGAGCAGCAGTTTCTTGGCCCGCCGCATACCGACCGCGCGCACCAGGTTCTGGATGCCGCCGCCGCCGGGCATGATGCCGCGCCGCAGCTCGGGCAGCGAAAACACCGCAGCGCGCGAGGCCACGATGTAGTCGCACATCAGCGCCAGCTCGCAGCCGCCGCCATGCGCGTGGCCTTCGACGGCGGCGATCACGGGCTGCGGAAAATCCTTGACGGCCAGCAACACCTCTTCGGCGAGCTGGTGCTGGCGCCGCCATTGGCCGTCGGTCATGCCGTCGCGCTGCTTGAGGTCGCCGCCGGCCGAGAAGGCACGCTCGCCGGCGCCCGTGAAGATCAGCACGCGCAGCGCGTCGTCGAACGCCAGTTCGTGCAAGGCCTCGCGCAACTCGACGAACATCTGCGTGTTCATCGCGTTCATGAACTCGGGGCGGTTGAGCACCAGGATGCGGATGCCATCGGTGGCCTCGGTGCCGGGCGCCGTTTCGATGCGCAGTGTCGTGAATTCCATCGTCTTGTTCCTTGACTCAGTACGAGCGGGGCATGCCCAGCAGATGTTCGGCCACCTGGGCCAGCACCAGGTTGTTTGAGATCGGAGCGGTGCGGAACAGCCGCGTCTCCTTCCACTTGCGCTCGATGTCGTATTCGCAGGCCACGCCGTAGCCGCCAAAGGTGGTCATGGCCGCTTCGGCGGCTTCCCAGGCGGCTTCGCTGGCCAGGTACTTGACCATGGTCGCCTCGCGCCCGCAGGGCAGACCGGCGTCGAACAGCGTGGCGGCCTTGTTGCGCATCAGTTCGGCGGCCTCGATGTTCATGTGCGCGCGGGCGATGGGGAACCAGGTAATAAAAACCCTTGCCTTCTTCGCCGATGCGGTCGTCATCGGTGACTTCGAGGTTGTCGATGAAGACCTCGAAAGTGTGGTGGTTGATCATGGTGCGGATCGGCTTGGCCTTGAGCGCGGCACCGGCCTTGGCGATGTCAACCAGGAACAGGCTCAGGCCGTCCGTCTTTTTGGCCACCTCCTCGAACGGCGTAGTGCGCGCGATCAGCAGGTACATGTGCGAGTGGCTGTAGCGCGAGGTCCATATTTTCTGGCCGTTGATGACATAGCCGCCGGCCACCTTGCGCGCGAAGGTCTTGATGCGCAGCGTGTTGGAGCCAGCATCGGGCTCGGTCACGCCGAAGGCCTGCAGGCGCAGGCTGCCGTCGGCAATGCGCGGCAGCGTCTTGCGCTTTTGCGCCTCGCTGCCATGCCGCATGATCGAGGCCATGGTGTACATCTGGGCGTGGCACGACGCGCTGTTGCCTCCGTTGTGGTTGACCTCTTCCAGGATGGTGCAGGCGTCCATCAGCGACAGCCCGGAGCCACCATATTCCTCGGGAATCAGCGCGGCCAGCCAGCCGGCCTTGATCATGGCTTCGACAAAGGCCTCAGGGTAGGCACCGTCCTGCGCGCACTGGCGCCAGTATTCGGGGCCGAAGCCGTCGCACAGGGCTTTGACGGCGGCGCGGATCTGCGTTTGTGTTTCGGTGTAGCTAAAGTTCATGGGTGGCTTCTGAAGAGTTGTCGGCACCGTCAGGCGATGACCGAGCCGCGGCGCAGCTCGGCAAGCTCTTGCGCATTCAGGCCAAGTGCCACCAACACCTCGTCTGTATGCGCCCCCAGCGCTGGCGGGCTCTGGCCAGTGCGGCCACGCCGGCCCTGCGCGTTGATCGGCAAGCCCATCGCCTTGTGCCCGGGCGCGCCGACAATCGGCAGGTCGGTGAGCATGCCGACCGCGCGCACCTGTTCGTGCGCCAGCACCTGTGCCACGTCATGCATTTCACTGCACGGTGCGCCCGCCGAGCGCAGGGCCGCCACGTTGGCCGCAGTGCTGCGCAGCCGGGTGCGCGCTTCCAGTGCGGTGTGCAGCGCTTCGCGGTTGGCGATGCGCTGCGACATGCCGACAAAACAGGCTGGCATGCACAGCCATGCCCTGGCCGGTGCTGGCGCGGCGCAGCAAGGCCGCCAGAATGCCGGTCGTCGCCCACATGCCGGTGCCCATGTCAATCAAGGACACACCCACACGTGCCGGCTCGTCGCCCTCATGGCCGCTGACGCTCATGATGCCGGTGAAGGCCTGCATCAGCGGGTCATAGCCGGGCAGCGCGCGCATCGGCCCGACCTCGCCAAAGGCGCTGATCGCGCAGTACACCAGGCGCGGGTTGCCGGGGTGCAGGTCGTCGTAGCCCAGGCCGCGCGACTCCGCGCTGCCCGGTTTGAGCGAATGCACCAGCACGTCGGCCGTGGCGGCGAGCCGACGCGCGAGCTGCTGGCCCTGCGCGGTATCGAGGTCGATACACACACTCTTCTTGTTGCGGTTGAGCGCCAAAAACCCTGTTGATTGGCCGCCCATTTCAGGCGGCTTCCACTGGCGCGCGTCGTCGCCGCTGCCCGGGCGTTCGATCTTGATGACCTCGGCTCCGAGGTCGCCCAGCGTTTGGGCGCAAAAGGGGCCGGCGACATTTTGCGTCAGGTCGAGCACGCGGCAGCCGGCAAGAATGGTATCAAGCATGGTGAATCCTGTGGCCCGAAGGCTCACATCCTGAACACGCCGAAATGCGTGTCGCGCTGCGGTACGCGGCCCGCCAACTCCAGCAGCAAGGCCATGGTGTCGCGTGTTTCCAGGGGGTCGACGACCATGTCGC
>JACPOK010000009.1 GCA_016191525.1 Burkholderiales bacterium
ACGCCCACGGTGTAGCGGGCGCCATAGAGCAGGCGGCTCAGCATGTCGCGGCCGAGATAGTCGGTGCCGAACGGATGGGCGGCACTCATGGGCGCGAATACGCCGACGTTGACCACGTCGCCCGCACGGTAGGGCGCCAGGTACGGACCGAGCGCCGCCAATGCCGCCCAGGCCAGCACCAGGGCGATGCCGGCTTGGCCGGCAACGGACAGGCGGCGCCGACGCGGTGAAGAGATCGCAGGGGTGTCGCTCATCGGGTCCGGAGCCGCGGGTTGGAGAGGATCGAGCAGATGTCGGCGACCAGCACCAGCAGCATGAACGTCGCGCAGAAGATCATGGCGCAGGCCTGCACCAGCGGCATGTCGCGCGTCTCGACCGCGTCGACCGCGAGCTTGGCGAGGCCGGGGTAGCTGAAGATCACTTCTACGATGATCACACCGCCCAGCAGCGACGACAGGTTGAGCGCGATAGCGTTGACGATCGGCCCCGCGGCATTGCGCAGCGCATGGCGCAGCACCAGCCGCGACGGCCGCACGCCCTTTAGTCGCGCCATCTCGATGTAGGAAGAATCGAGCACGCCCAGCAGCGCGGCGCGGGTCATGCGCGCCATCTGCGCCGTCACGGCAAAGCAGAGCGTCAGCACCGGCAGGGTGAAATTCTGCAAGGCCTCGGTGAACGAGCCGATCGACGGCTTGGCCAATGCCGAGACCCAGTGCAGCTGCACGGCGAAGAGCATCACGCCGACCGTCGCTAGCAGGAACTCCGGGACGGCCACCAGCGACACGGCCGTGACGTTGGCGACGCGGTCATAGAGCGTGCCGCGCCAGATCGCCGTGGTGATGCCGATCAGCAGCGCCAAGGGCACGGCGACCGCGGCGGTGAGCGCCGTCAGCAGCAGCGAGTTGGCGAGCCTGGGCCCGATCAGCTGGGCGACCGGCAGACGGTTGATCAGTGAGACGCCGGGATCGCCCGACAGCAGGCCGGCGAGCCAGCGCAGGTAGCGCTCGTGCGCCGGCAGGTCGAGGCCGAGCGCCTTGCGCAGCCCCGCCACCGCCTCAGGCGATGTCGACTGGCCGAGGATCGCCTCGGTCGCGTCGCCCGGCAGGATGTTCGTGCCGACGAAGACGATCACCGACACGACCAGCAGGGTCAAAAGGCCGCCCAGCACGCGCCGGATGATCATTCCCAGCATCAGCATGGTGGGCGCCCCGGCGTCATGGCTGGGCTCAGCCCTCGAGCCAGACGTTCTCGGCGTAGGCGTAACCCATCAGGCCGCCGGTCGGGATGGGCTTCAGGCCCTTCAGCTTGGCGGTATGGGCATCGAGAATGCTGATGAACACCGGCAGGCCGATGCCGCAGTTCTCGTGCACCAGGGTCTGCATCTCGCCGTACATCTGCTTGCGCTTGGCCTCGTCGCGCTCGCCGCGCGCTGAGACCAGGAGCTGGTCGAACTTCTCGTTCTTCCAGGCGCTCTCGTTCCAGGTCGAATCGGACTTGAAGAACA
>JACPOK010000022.1 GCA_016191525.1 Burkholderiales bacterium
AGCGTGTCCTACACCTTCAGCTACGTGGTGGGCACGGGCACCAGCGTGACCTCCACGGGGGTGGTGACCACCACCACGGCGGACGGCACGCTCACCAACAACACCAGCCAGGCGGTGATGGCGATCACCTCGCTGGCGGACTTGGCTGTCACGAAGACCGCCAGCACTACGGTGGGCACGGTCGGCTCGACCTTTAGCTACATCATTACTTTCGCCAACGCCGGGCCGAGCGGCGCGACGAGTGTCACGCTAACTGACTCGCTGGTCTCCGCGGGCCTTACCCTGACTACGGCCAGGTTGAGCGTTTCCAGCGGGACAATGAGTCTTGTCACAACAACCGGGGGAGTAACAGTCACAGCTGCCAGCTTTGCTTCGGGAGCCAGTGGCACGCTGACGCTGACGGTACAGGTCGGGACAGGAACCGGCTCGATTACCAATACGGTGGGTATAACGAGCACGACACCCGACATCACCAGCACGAACAATACCGCGACCAGCACGATCAGCCGCAGCACGAATACGGACTTGAGTGTGACGCTGAGCCTGCCGACCGGCGGTACAGCCAACCTGACAGTGACGGGCACGGTCACCTTCTACAACACAAGCGGCGTACAGGCCGACAACGTGACGCGCACAGTGTTCCTGAGCGGTACGACCTTCATCAATGTGGGCACTGGAGGAACCGTCGTGGCGGGCAGCGTGACTGCCACATTCAATGTCACCAACATGCCGGCGAACACAAGCGAGAGCTTTACCTTCACCTATGCAATGCCCTCGGCGGGCAGTGTGAGTGCCACTGCGACCGTTGCCGCAACAACAGTGGAGACGAGCACAACCAACAACGTCGCGACGGCGCTTTCCATAACGGGAAGCACGTACGAAGTAAGCGTTACCCTTGTCATGCCGGCAGGCGGAGTCGCTAGCGCGGTGACATCAGGCACAGTCACGTTCTATAACCTCGGCAACACGCAGGCGGACAACCTGACCCGCACCGTGTTCCTGTCCGGTGGAACCCTGACGAGCGCAGTCGGTGGAACGATCACGGCCGGCAGTGTGACAGTCACGTTCAATGCGGCGAACATGGCTGCCAACACGAGCGTGAGCTTCGTGTTTAGCTACCAACTGCCCGCGGCGGGCTCGGTAAACGCGACCGCCACGATAGCCACTACCAGCACGGATACGCTGGCAACCAACAACACAGCCACCGCGACCACCTTGGTCACAGCGACCAGTACGAGTATTGATCTGTCAGTATCCCTGGCGGTCAGTCCGACACTCCTGGTGGCGGGCTCCAACACCGTGATGGTCACTGTCACCAACGTGGGCGGCGTGACGAGCACTGGCACGCTGGTAGTCACCCTGCCGACAGGTACGGTGGGCTTCACTGTGGGTACGCTGTCGGCGGGCCAGAACCGGGTCTTCACGGCGTCCTACAGTCTCGCGCCGTTGACCACGAATTCGCAGACGTTCTCCGCATCGGTGACCGCTTTCCCAGGACCGGACGCCAACCTGCCAAACAACACCACGACACTCGTGGCCGGTATCGGCTCACGCCTACAAGGCGTGGCCTGGATTGACACCACCCGCAACCGTGTGCTGGACGCCGGGGAGGTTCTGCTGCCCGACCTGATGGTGAAGCTCAGTAATGCGGGCACTGGCTTCACGACCACAACGTTCACGAACAGCTCCGGCCAATACGACTTCCGCGGCGTGCCTGCTGGCACCGGTTACAAGGTGGAGTTCTTCACTTGTGTTACCGCAGGGGTCGTCAGCACTTGCTCTGCGCTTGGAACCACACCGCTGAACATGGGCAACATGATTGCGGGCGCACGCACGACTGAGTACGGCCAGGCTTCGACCGGTACCACGACGATGGTCACGACCGCGGCCGGCGCCGCCTCCACGGTCGGGCGCGCCATCGACACAATTGCGCTGTACGCCGGTGACAACACGAACAACCAGAACCTGCCGCTGGACCCTCGCGGGCTGGTTTACGACTCAGTCAGCCGCGTCGTCATTGCGGGTGCTACTGTGCGCCTCACTGGTCCGGCTACGTTCGATCCCGCTGTCCATCTGCTGGACGTCAATGGCGCCCAGGTAAACAACGAATCGACAACCGGCGTCAACGGCCTTTACGAGTTCATATTCATCAACAACCCGCCGGCCGGCACGTATACGCTGGCGGTCATCAGCGCTCCGGCCGCCTATCGCACGACTGCGGCCGTGCTGGGCAATGTGGCTCAACCGAACGAGATTGGCGGAGCCATCACGACGCCGTATGTTGTTCCCGCAGTGGCCGTGAACATGCAGCCTGCGTACGCCGCGCCCGGCTCGCCGCCTGCGGGCACGCCGCGGTCTTCGGCCGTAGGGGTTGCCGGCACGCAATATGCCCTGAGTCTCCGCTTCGCTTTCGATAACGGCGTGGCGTATTTCGGCGAACTGTTCAACAACAACATTCCTCTGGATGCCGTTGCTGGGGGGCCCGGCCCGAGTGGTTCCGGCGCGGGGACACCCACCGCGACCGTGGACCTGTCCATCATCAAGACTGGGCAAGCTACCCTGCCCGCAGGATCGACGGGCACCTACACGCTCGTGGTTACCAATCCTGGACCCACGAGCGCGCTGGATACGACGGTGACCGACGTCATGCCTGCTGGCCTGACGCTGCTGAGCGCGTCCGTCCGGCCGGCCAATGCCTTCGCCCTTGCCACCACGCCGGCCGGCCTGGTGGCCACGACGTCCAGCTTCAATGTGGGAGTAGCGACAATCACGCTTGTGGTGCGCGCCAACGTTTCGGCGGCGGGCACCACCGTGACCAATATCGCGAGCGTGGCCAGTTCGACCACTGAATCCAATACGGTGGATAACGTGTCCTCGGCGGTAACGTTCATCCCCGGCGCGGACGTTTCCATCATCAAACGGGGTCCGGTCACGCTGACCGCAGGTGGCACGGGCACTTACACCCTCACCATCTCCAACGGTGGGCCGGCGGTCGCGACCAATGTGACCGTCACCGATGTCCTGCCACCGGGCCTGACCCTTGCATCAGCAACGGTGCTTTCGGGAAGCCTGACGATGGCGACCACGAACAATGGCCTCACGGCAGTTGCGCCGACTATGCCGGTTGGGACCGCGGTGATTTTCCTCACCGTGAACGTCGACGTCACGGCGACTGGCACGCTGACAAACGTCGGTCGCGTCACCACCACGAGCGCCGACCTTCAACTGGACAACAATACGAGTACGGTCACCACGGCCGTCCTCGGGGCAGACCTCGCCATCACCAAGTTTGGCCCGCCAACCATCAGTGCGGCAGGAACCAGCACGTACACGCTGGTCATCTTCAATAACGGACCGAGCGTGGCGGCCAATGTCACCCTGACCGACGTCATGCCCGCAGGCCTCACCCTGTTGAAGGCTGAAATAGTGCCGGCCGGCAGCCTGACGCTGACCGTGACGCCTGAACGCCTGCTTGGCACCGTGCCGGTGCTGGCCGTGGGCGGAATGACGGTGACCCTGACCGTGCAGGCAGCCTATACAGCGACCGGCACAATCACGAACTTCGCTTCCGTGACCGCCACGACGCCGGACCCGACCACGACCAACAACATCGGTTCGGCCACGTCGGTCATCAAGGACGTCGAGTCCGGCGTGATCCTGGTCAACAAGACCGGCAACAAGACCGTCGCGGAAGTCGGCGACTCGCTCCAATACACCATTCGCATGCGCAATACCATTGCCGTCAACGTGGCGCGGGTGACGCTGGAAGACTTGTTGCCCGCCGGGTTCAGGTACATCCCCGGCACCGCCCGCCTCAATGGCACGGTCACTGCGGATCCCGCGGGCGGTATCGGCAGGCAGTTGCTGTTCGACATCGGCACGATCCCCGGCAACTCCACGGCCGAATTGACCTACTTTGTCCGCCTGGGTGTGGGCTCGCAGCAGGGCGACGGCATCAACCGCGCCACCGCCATCTTCCCGGGCGGGCGCGGCCAGCCTGTGCGCTCCAATACCGCGCTGTTCAAAGTGGTTGTGCAGGGCGGCGTTTTCAGCAATGAAGGCTGTATCGTCGGCAAGGTGTTCGTTGACTGCGACGGCAACAGCGCCCAGAGCAACGAAGGCGGCTCGCGAGAGCTTGGCATTCCGGGGGTGAGGCTGGTGATGCTGGACGGCACCTATATCGTGACTGACAACGAAGGCAAATACAGCATCTGCGGAGTCAAGCCGCAGACGCATGTGATCAAGGTGGATCGCTCGACCCTGCCCAGAGGCTCACGCCTGCTGCCTTCCAGCAACCGCAACGCCGGCGTGGGTGACAGCCTGTTCGTCGAAATGAAGGGCGGTGAACTTCATCGTGCCGATTTCATCGAAGGCTCGTGCAGTCCCGAAGTGCTGGACCAGGTCAAGGCGCGCCGCGCCCAGGGGGGCGTGGTGGTTCCTGAGGTGGAGAAGGGCGCGCCGCTCAGCATCGAGAACCCCGGTGGTGCGCCGCAGATCCTGCCAGCTCCCCGGCCTGATGTGCCCGTGACAACCCCGGAGACCCGGCCATGAAGCCCCGCAAAGGCATACAGCGCGAACTCGTGATGGCGCGGCGGGCGCCCGTCGCCGCGGCCGCGCTCGCCTTGCTGCACGGCTTCGCGGCCGCGCAGCCTGCGGCCAATACGACCAGTGCGGACGTTCCGGCGGCCCGCAGCCTGTTCGAAACCGGTGGCCAGGAAACCATCGGGCCGAGGCCGTTCACTTCGTTCTTCGAGCGCCTTTCCACCCCCGTGGAAAAGATCGTCATCAAAGTCGCGGCGGACAATCTCCAGGCCGATGGCGTGACGCCTACCGACGTGCAGGTGCAATTGCTCAATCGCGACGGACAGCGGATGCGGGGCGACATCGACGTCACCATCGAAGTGGATGCCGGAGCGCGGGTGCTGCTTCCCGGCCGCATGACATCTGAATCCGGGGCCGACCGCGGCGACGTGGACCGAATCCAGCCCGGTATCCAGTACATCGTCAAGGACGGCGTGCTGCAGTTCAAGCTGATTGCGCCCTACAAGCCGGATTCAGTGAACCTGCGGGTTTCGGTCAAGAGCCTGACCGAAAAGGTCGTGATTCGATACGTGCCCGAACTGCGGGAACTGATCGCGGTAGGCCTGCTCGAATCGCACCTGCGTTCCGACAAGTTCGATCCCAAGCAGATCGTGCCGGTGCGCGAGAACGACGGTTTTGATAACGAACTGCGCAACTTCACAAAGGAATTCGCGGGCGGAAAGACCAGGCTCGGCGCCCGTGCTGCCGTCTATCTGAAGGGGAAGGTCAGCGGCCAGTACCTGCTGACCCTGTCTTACGACTCCGAAAAGGTCACGCACAAGCAGCTCTTCCAGGACATAGACCCGAACGCTTTCTACCCGGTCTACGGCGATTCCAGCGTGCGCGGGGTGGACGCGCAAAGCTCGGGCAAGCTGTACGTGCGGATCGACAAGAATCTCAGCTACCTGATGTACGGCGACTACACCACGGGAGACGCCAATCCCGCGCGCAGCCTGAGCCAGTACAGCCGGTCGCTGCCGGGCGTTCGCGCGCACTACGAGGAAGGCGCCATCACTGCCAACGCCTTTGTCGCCAGGCAATCGCTCACCCAGGTAGTGGATGAATTCGCGGCGCGCGGTGTTTCAGGCCCCTATTCGGTTTCCAGGTCGAACGGCATCACCGGATCGGAAAAGATCGAAATCCTGGTGCGCGATCGCAACCAGCCATCCGTGATCCTGAAGGCCACGCAGCTGAGCCGGTCGCTTGACTACGAGTTCGAGCCGTTCAATGGGCAGATCCTGTTCCGGGCTCCCGTCCCAAGCGTGGACGACCAGCTCAACCCCGTATCCATCCGTGTCACCTACGAAGTCGATCGCGGCGGAAAGAGCTTCACGGTAATCGGAGGCGACGTCCGCCTCAAGATCAGCGAGGCGCTCTCCGTCGGCATTGCCGCCGCCAAGGACAACAACCCCGACGCGCCGTTTACCGTGGTAGGCGCCAACCTTCAGCTCAAGCTCAGCAAGAAAACCGAGCTGATCGCCGAGATCGCGCGCGCCGACAGCATGGCAGGCGCCACGTCCAACAACTTCACCGTTAACAACAGTTCCAATTTCGCCGGCGCGACCGGGCCCGTAACCGGCAACGCCGCCCGGGTGGAAATCCGCCACGCCGACGACGACCTGCAGGGCCGTGCCTTCGCAGTGCGCAGCGACAACAACTTCAACAACAGCTCGTCCGGAGTGACAGGCGGACGCACGGAGTATGGGGTTTCCGCAGCATACAAAGTGACGCCGGCGCTGACCCTCAACGGCGAAATCCTGCATACCGAGGACAGGATATCGGCGGCAACCAGTGCCGCAGCCAGTATCGGCGCCGATCTCAAGCTGAGCGACAGGTTGACCATTGGCGCGGGCGCAAGGCACGCCCGCCAGAATTCGATCACGCTCGTGCCGGCGACCGGCACCAACTGCGTCAGCGTTGGCTCAACGGCGACGTCCACGGCCGGCGCGGTTCAGGGCTACAACGTCGGCTACGGCATTGACCAGGTCGGCAACCAGCAGATCGACCCCGCCACTGGCCGGCCCGTGGTCTGCAACACGATCTCGCTCCCGACAGGCCCCGCGACCGAACTGGATTCGTCTTCGCTGTACGCCCGCGCTTCATGGCGCATGACCG
Organism: Burkholderiales bacterium; assembly: GCA_016191525.1. GTDB lineage: Bacteria > Pseudomonadota > Gammaproteobacteria > Burkholderiales > Burkholderiaceae_C > Ramlibacter. The sequence continues at coordinate 6,697 of JACPOK010000022.1, forward strand.
ACACCGTGGCGCTCAACGGCGAGATCCAGCGCGAAATCGGGGGTGACAGCCAGAGCACTCTGTATCGCGTTGGCGCCGACTGGCAAGTCGCGCCCAAGACGCGCCTGTATGGCCGTTACGAGCATTCGCGCCAGTTCAGCGGCGCGTACGGTCTGGGCGTCGGGGATACGGGAAGCACCTTTGCCTTCGGCATTGATACGCAGTACATGCAGGACGGCACGCTGTATAGCGAATATCGCATGCGTGATGCTTCTGCCGGCCGCGAGGTGCAGGCGGCGCTGGGCCTGCGTAACGGCTGGCGCATCTCCGAAGGTTTGCGGCTGGTGACCAATGCCGAAAAGATCTACACGACCAGCGGCGGGGCGACGGCCCTCGGCGTCGGCCTGGAATACACGGCCAGCGAGTTGTGGAAGGCCTCGGGCCGCCTCGAGCGGCGCGAGGACGCCTCCAACGTGAACTACCTGCTGACCGCAGGGGCGGCCCGCAAACTTGACCGCGACTGGACATTCGTCAGCCGCGACTACCTGAACCTGGTCAATCCCAAGACAGGTGCTGCCAGGCACACCCAAAACCAGTTCCAGGCCGGTTTTGCGTATCGCCCGGTGGACAACAACAAGTTTGACGCGCTCGGCCTCTATGAGCGCAAGACGGACAAGGACCCCGCGTCGTTCCTCAACAGCGCAACCGACGTGATCAGTTTCCGCGCCAACTACCATCCCACCCGGGTATGGTGGGTTTCCGGGCGCTACGCCTTCAAGCGGGTCAACGAATTGCTGCTGGGTACGGTGCAGGACGGCTACTATGCGCAGCTGTTCGGAACGCGCGTCACCTATGACGTCAGCAACCGCTGGTCTGTAGGCGGACTTGTCACGGTACTCCAGGGCAAGGGGGGAGCCCGCCAATACGCCTACGGTATCGAGGCCGGCTACGTGCTGGTGGATAACGTGTGGGTTACGCTGGGGTACAACTGGCGCGGCTTCACCGACAAGGACTTGACTGGCAGCGACTACACCAATCGGGGTTGGGTGCTCGGGGTGCGCTACAAGTTCGACGAAGATCTGTTCCGCAAGGACGATCCGAGTGTCAACAAGACGCTCAATCCCCAAGTTCCCGTATCGAAATAACGCCCCGGGGCGTTCACACGATTTGAAACAACCGCTTTTCGCGGTTGTTTCGCTTTTGCTGCTGAGCATCCCAACCCGGCTCGGTTGGCGATACCGCAGTCACCTTTGGCATTACCTACACCAAGACTGTAACAATCAAGGGTAAATCCTTGATTTGCAAAGAAATTAGGCCGACTCTAAAATTACACGAGACCCATCATATTGGGAGCTGTGTGGATTTCCGCACAAAAAGCCAATTGATTTACAGCTAGACTTGTAACAACTAATTACAAACGGCTCCGTGCATTGTAAGATTGTGTATCTGACGCGTTAAACCAAGAGGAAATGAGCTTTCACCCCCTTTATCTCGCTGCTGCGGTTCTTGCGCTTTGCGGTTGTGCGCACAACGCCACGCAAAGTGAAGTCCCCGCGCCGTCTGCCCGTGCCGCTTCCGGCCTGGCTGCGCAGGAGCTGCGCATGACCGACATGCAGATACAGGCGGACCGCAAGACCATCGAGGCCGTGCAGCAGCGCCTGCGCCTGCTCAGCGAGGCCGGCTTGGCCCAGAACAACTACCCGCTGGCCAAGGCCCAGTGCTGGCTCGACACCGCCAAGACCCAGTACCACGAGAACGACCGCACGGGCTACATCGAAGAGTCGATCGCCGAATCGCTGAAGATCGTACAGGCGCTGGAAGGCGACAAAGGCCGCAAGGTCGGTTTCGATACGCCACTGGTTGCGCGCAGCACTCGCCTTCGCGAAGACCTCTGGGCCCAGCTCGGCGCCTTCAAGTCGCGTGAATCGACGCTGATCTGCAATGCCCGCACCGTGGCTTGCGGCGAAGTTCGCCTGGTTCGCGCCGGCCATGCCGAGCAGCAAACGGGCTGGCGCCAGGCCACCCCCCACGTGCAAATGGTGGAAGACGCCGTGCGCCGCGCTACCGCCGAAGCTGCCAGCTGCCAGCCCACCGGCCGCGGCTGAACCCCTTTACCGGTTTGGCTAGCCCTGCCGCAGCCTGAAGCGCTGCAGTTTGCCTGTTTCCGTGCGAGGCAGGCTCTCCACAAACTCGATCTCCCGGGGATACTTGAACGGCGCTATCGTCGCCTTCACGTGGTCTTGCAGCCCCTTCACCATGGCCGCATCGGCCACATGGCCAGGCTTGAGGACGCAAAACGCCTTGACGATCATTCCGCGCTCGTCGTCGGGCTTGCCGATGACGCCGCATTCGGCAACCGCCGGGTGCCCCAACAACGCGTCTTCCACCTCTGGGCCGCCCACGTTATAGCCGGAAGTGATGATCATGTCGTCCGCGCGCGCCTGATAGAAGAAATAGCCGTCCTCATCCTGCAGGAAAGCGTCACCCGGGTAGTTCCAGCCAGCCTTCACATAGGCCGATTGCCTCTCGTCATCCAGGTAGCGGCATCCGGTTGGCCCCGTGACGGCGAGTTTCCCGATGCTGCCGCGCGGCAGCTCGATACCGTCATCGTTCACCACCTTGGCCCGGTATCCCGGAACCACCTTGCCGATCGCGCCGCGGCGCACCTCGTGCGGCGGCGAGGAAATGAATATGTGGAACATCTCCGTCGCTCCGATGCCGTCCAGCATCTCGATGCCGCTGGCCTCCTTCCAGAGCTGGCGGGTCGCATCGGGCAAACCTTCACCGGCGCTGACGCAAATCCGCAGCTTACCCAAGCCCTGCTGCCGCGCGAACAGCGCCATCTGGCGGTAGAAGGTCGGCGCGGTGTAGCAGATCGTCGCGCCTGATTCGTTGATCTGCCGCACCAGTGTTTCCGGTGTGTAGGGCTGATCGGGAAAATACACGGAAGCGCCGGCCCACATCGGAAACACCAAAAGGCCACCCAGCCCGAAGGTAAATGCAAGCGGCGGCGAGCCCACCACGACGTCATCGGGCGCGGCTCGCAGCACGTGGCGCGGCCACGCTTCGCACGCCGCGAGGACGTCACGGTGCGTGTGCACCGCGGCCTTGGGCTTACCTGTCGTGCCTGACGTGAAGGCCATCAGCGCCGCATCATCCGCCGAAGTCTGGAAGGCCGGGAACGGCGCACCGGCTGCGGCAGCTCCGGGCTGCACCAGCGAATCAACATCCTGCGAGTCAAAAGAAATAACCGTGCGCAACACCGGCCGTTCGCCCCGCGCGGAATCCAGTTCGTCCAGCAGCTTAACATCGCACAGCGCTGCCGCCGGCTGCGCCTTGTCGATGATGTCGCCGAGCTCGCGGGCGCGCAACAAGGGCATGGTCGCCACCGCTATCAGGCCGGCCTTGACAACGGCCAGCCAGGCCAGCGCGAGGCTGGCGGAATTGCCGCCGCGCAGCAGCACGCGGTTGCCGGGCACCAGGCCCAGGTCGTCGACGAGCATGCGCGCGATGCGGTCTACCTTGCTCCGCGCCTGCGCATAAGTGATCGTTCCGCGCGAGGAGCGCAGCATGGGTCGATTGGCATGCCCACGCGCCGGTGCCTTGTCCAGCAGCTCTTCTACCAGATTGACCTGCTGGGCCAAGTTCAGGCCCGGCAGCTCGTAGTGCAACTCGGGCAGCAGCCGCGCTGGCGGCAGGCGGTCGTGGACGAAGCGGTCTGTCTGCGCCGTCATCTCGATGCTCCAGGTTCAGGCCGAGGCTTCAAGCTGGGCGCGCGCATGGTCCTTCACCTTGCCAAGGAGCCGGTGCAGCGTCGCAACATCCTTTTCGTTGAGGCCGGCGAAAGCCTCGACCACCCAGCTTTCGTGCTGGTGCGCCATCTCGTGGAACAGCTTTCGCCCCTTGGCGGTAAGCCGCACGCGATAGGCGCGCCGGTCTCCCTCCACATCCACGCGGTCGACCAGCCCTTCCGCGACCAGCTGGTCGGTGATGCCGGTGACGTTGCCGCCGGTCACCATCATTCGCCGCGACAGCTCATTCATTTTCAGGCCGTCCGGCGCGCGCTCGAGCTGCGCCATCAGGTCGAACCGCGGCAGGGTGGTGTCAAAGCGCTCGCGCAGGCGGCTGCGAACCTGTTTTTCCACCAGCTGTGTGCAGGTCAGCAGCCGCAGCCACAGGCGCAGGGCCTCGGGGTGCTCGCTGTGGGCGCGTGCTTCCATGTCCATGGCATTCCCTTTTGTACTGTCTAAATAGTTTAAGCCTCAACAAAATACTGTCAACAGGGAAGTTGCCCAGCCGCGCCGTGTAAGTGATCGTTAAAGCGAAGGTGTCCTACACGCAGGCAATTGACGCCGCCCGAGGAGCTTGGCAAGAATTTGCACATGGATGCCCTTCTGCGCAAGATCGAATCCCAGCTCGATGGCCTGCCCGTGCCTGTGGCGGTACAGCTTCCTGCCGGGCAGCGTGTCGGGCCGCCCGCAGCGGCCGTCACCTTGTCATTCAGGGACTGGTCAGGCCTGGCCACCATGGCGGCCGGCCAGATCGGGCGCATGGCGGAAGACTTTGTCGAAAGCCGGGTGCAGCTTGAAGGCCGCATGCGCGACCTGATGGCGGTGGCCGCGCGGCTCCTGCCCGGCAGCCCGGTGCAAAGCAACACCCGCTGGTGGAGTGGGCTGTCCCATCGGGCGCGCTCGATCGCGCACCACTCCCAAAGGAGAGACGCCGAGCAGGTCCAGTTCCATTACGACGTCTCCGATGATTTTTACGCACTCTGGCTGGACCCGCGCAGGGTCTATTCCTGTGCCTATTACGCCGATACGGCCATGTCGCTCGCGCAGGCGCAGGAAGCCAAGCTCGACCACATTTGCCGCAAGCTGATGCTCAAGCCGGGGGAGCGCTTCCTGGATATCGGTGCGGGCTGGGGCGGCTTGCTGCTCTGGGCCGCCGAGAACTATGGTGTGAACGCCACTGGCATCACCCTTTCAAAAAACCAGCATGCCCACGCGCAGCGGCTGATCGACGCCAGAGGCCTGGCGGGCCGAGTGCGCATCGATCTGCGTGACTACCGCGAACTGGATGAATCACAGCGGTTCGACAAGATCGCCTCCGTCGGCATGTTCGAGCACGTGGGCCGCGCCAACATGGGCGCCTACTTTGCCAAGGTGCGCAGCCTGCTCAAGCCGGGCGGGATGATCATGAACCACGGTATCACGGCCGGTGGCGTCCACACGGCTGAACTGGGCGCCGGCATGGGTGAGTTCATCGAGAAGTACATCTTCCCGGGGGGCGAACTGCTGCACGTCAGCCACGTGCTGCGCGAGATGGCGCTGGCCGGGCTGGAGATGGTCGATACAGAAAGCCTGCGCCCGCACTATGCGCGCACCCTCTGGGCCTGGTCCGACGCGCTGGAGGCACGGCTTGACGAGGCGCGGCGGGTGCTGGCGGGCACGCTCAGCACTGAGGGAGGCGACAAGGTTCTGCGCGCCTACCGTCTGTATCTGGCCGGCTCGGCCATGGGGTTCGAGCAGGGCTGGATGTCACTGCACCAGATCCTGGCGACGCGGCCGGACGGCGACCTGCACAGCGGCGCCATCAAGGGCGCACAATCGTCTTACCCTTACAACCGCGAATATATCTACCGCTGATGCTCTACAAATTCAAATCCAAAGCCGCCGGCGACCTGATCATGCTGGAGCCCAACGGGCGGCGTGTGCTGGAGATCATCGGCAAGGACGCCGGACCCAAGGGCATCATCCTGCCCGAGCAGATGCCCGGCGCCATCACGGCTCTGGAAGGGGCCATCGCGCAGGAAGAAGCGGAGCAGAAAACCATGGCGGCCGAAGCCAAGGCCAAGGGCCAGGTCGCGCCCCGCTTTGACGCCGTGTCGCTGCGCCAGCGCGCGGTGCCTTTCCTCGAGATGCTGCGCCGTTGCGCCGGCGAGGGCAAGGAAATCGTCTGGGGGGTGTGAGCCGCGCCTAGTCCACCTTGGCGCCGGAGGCCTTGACCACGGGCGCCCACTTCTTCAGCTCCGAATCAATCAGCTGGGCGAACTGTGCCGGCGTGTTGCCGCTGGGAATGGCACCCTGCGCCAGCAGCTTTTCCTTCATCGCGGGCGTCGCCAGCGATTTGGCGACTTCCTGCTGGATGCGGTTGGCAATATCGGGTGGCAGCCCGGCCGGCCCTAGCAGCCCGAACCATGAACTGGCGTCGAAGCCCTTGAGCCCCGCCGCTTCCTCGATCGTCGGCAATTCGGGCAGCGCCGCAGAGCGCTGCGCGCTGGTGACCGCCAGCGCCTTGATGCGCCCGGCCTTGATCAGTTGCATGGAGGAGGGCAGGTTATCGAACATCACGTCCATATCGCCGCTGACCAGGCTGAGAAGCGCCGGCCCCGAGCCAGTGAAAGGGAAGTGCGTCATGTACACGCCGCTCATGGCCTTGAACAGTTCGCCCGCCAGGTGAATGGAGGTGCCGTTGCCACTGGAAGCCATGTTCAGCTTGCCGGGATTGGCCTTCGCGACGCGGATGAAATCCTTCACGCTGTTGATGCCCGCGGCCTTGGCCTTTTCGGTGTTGACAACCATCACGTTGGGCACGCCGGCCACCAAGGTGATGGGTGTGAAGTCTTTCTGCGGATCGAACGGCATCCGGGCGTACAGCCATTTGTTGATGCTCTGCGTGCCGACGGTGCCCATCAGCAGCGTGTAGCCGTCGGGTGCGGCCTTGGCCACAATATCGGCCCCGATATTGCCGCCCGCGCCGGCCCGGTTGTCCACAACGAACTGCTGGCCGAACGCCTTGGAGAGCTCGGCCGCCGTGGCGCGTGCCAGGATGTCGGTGGTGCCGCCGGGCGCGAACGGCACCACGATGCGCACGGGCTTTGTGGGCCACGCGCCCTGCGCGAATGCGCAGGGCGCGGCGAGCGAAGCGGCTGCGGCGGCGATGGCGGACAAGGCCAGCCGGCGGGAAGTGGGGGTACGCGTCAAGTCAGTCTCCTTCATGCTTTTGTCAGGGCCTGCACCACGGCCAGGCAGCTTTGCCCGGCTGCCACTCCGAGCCCGGCGGCCAGCGGGTTCACGCGGCCAATGATGCCATCGTTCAGCGTGCTGCGGGCGTCGCCAATGCGCGCGCTCACGTGCGTCACGGTGCAGGCCGCCAGCCCCTGCGATTGCAGGAAGGCAAGCGCCGCCAGCCCGGCTTCATCCCTGCCGATACCCGCATCGTTGAACACGCTGAGCAGCGGACGGCCGGCCGCCGCGAACCGCGCCGAGCTGATGCCGCCATGCGAGCCGCTGACGGCCACGCAGCCGGTGTCGTCAACATCCAGCTCCGTGATCGAATCGACCACCCGCAATTCAGGCTTCATGTGCTTCCCAAAGGAAAAAGCCGCCCGTGGGCGGCTTTGATCTGCGAGGCGCGAGGCGCGCTCAGTCGGCGTAAACGCCGGCTGCCTTGATGATGGGGCTCCACTTGGTAATCTCGGCGGCCACAAACTTCTTGTGCTCGGCCGGCTCCATCCGCTTGTCGGTCACCACCACCGCGCCCAGGCCTTCCTGCTTCTTGATGAATTCGGGATCCTTGAGCGCAATCTTGAGCGAGTCGCTCAGTTTCTTCTGCACGGCGGCAGGCGTGCCCTTCGGCGCGTACAGGCCGTGCCAGATGGTGACCTGGAAATTCGCCAGACCCGATTCCTGCAGCGTGGGCAGGTCCTTCAGCGCCGGCGTGCCCAGGCGCTTGGTCGTGGTCACTGCATAGGCCTGGACCTTCTTCGCCTCGATCTGGCTGGTGGTGTTGGTGGTCTGGTCGCACATCAGGTCGATCTGGCCGCCAATCAGGTCGGTCATGGCCGGGCCCGTGCCCTTGTAGGGAACCGGCGTCATGTCGGTCTTGAGCGCGTTCTGGAACAGCAGGCCGCACAGGTGCGAGGCCGAGCCCACACCGGCGTTGCCCAGGTTGATCTTGCCCTTGTTCTCGCCGATCCATTTGGTCAGCGCCTTGTAGTTGCCGGCGGGCAGCGTCGGCCGGCCGATCAGCGTCATGGGCACCTCATTGATGAGGCCCAGGTATTCGAAGTCGCTGTCGACCTTGAACGGGATATTGCGTACCAGCGTGGGCATGGTGGCCATGCCAATGTGATGCAGCAGCAGGGTGTAACCGTCCGGATTGGCCTTGGCAACCTTGTTGGCGCCGATGGAGCCGCCCGCGCCGGCTGCGTTGTCGACCACGACGCTCACGCCGCCCATGGGCTTGCGCATGGCTTCGGCCAGGTCGCGCGCCACGCGGTCGGTGGGTCCGCCTGCCGAGAACGGCACGACGATGGTGACGACCTTGTCCTTGGCAGGGTAATCCTGGGCGTGGGCTGCGGAGACGGCGGCCAGCACGGCCAGGGGCGCGAGGGACAGGATCAGTTTCTTCATGGCGGGCTCCTTTGATGACGAGGCCGAATCGTAGCGGCGCCTCGGGCGTTCTGCATCGCGGGAACTACGTAGCGCAGGCCCGGGGAAAGCCCTGACTTCCATACCTTTCAGGTATGCGGTTGCCGCACTTTACTTATAGCTGCGGGCGTCTTCGATGACCTTGCCGTCGTTGGGCAGGCTGCCCGGGGCCAGCAACTGCACGTCGCCGCGCAGCTTGGTCACGTCACGGATGGCTTCGCCGATACGGTCGTGCAGGCCCTGGTGCGTGCCCTCGGCCTCCACCTGCAGTGTCATCACGTCGTTGGCCATCTCGCCGCTCACCACCAGCCGAGCCTTCAGCACTTCAGGAAAGCGCCGCGTGATGTCGGCCACCTGTGCGGGGTGCACGAACATGCCGCGGATCTTGGTGGTCTGGTCGGCGCGGCCCATCCAGCCTTTGATGCGGGCATTGGTCCGGCCCGTCGGGCAAGGGCCCGGCAGCATGGCGGACAGGTCTCCGGTGCCGAAACGGATGAGCGGGTAATCCGCGTTCAGCGTCGTCACCACCAGTTCGCCCACTTCGCCTTCGGGCACCGGGTCGCCGGTGCCTGCGCGCACGATCTCGACAATCACACCTTCGTCCAGCACCAGGCCTTCACGCGCCTGCGTCTCGTAGGCGATCAGGCCCAGGTCGGCGGTGGCATAGCTCTGGTAGGCGGTGACACCACGTTCGCCAAACCAGTCTCGCAGGCTGGGCGGCAGGGCTTCGCCGCCCGTCAGGGCCTTGCGCAGGCTGGTGATGTCGCTGCCGGCCTCGGCAGCTTTCTCCAGCAGGATGCGCAGAAAGCTGGGTGTACCGCTGTAAGCGGCCGGCCGCAGCTCGGCAATCGCCTGCAACTGCTGCTCGGTCTGGCCGACACCGGCCGGAAACACTGTGCAGCCCAGAGCGTGGGCACCCGACTCCATGATGAAGGCGCCCGGCGTCATGTGGTAGCTGAAGGCGTTGTGCACCAGGTCGCCTGCGCGAAAGCCCGCCGCATGCATGGCCCGCGCGGCGCGCCAATAATCCCGTGCCGTGCCTTCGGGTTCATAGATCGGTCCGGGCGAGGCATACACGCGCGGCATTTGCGGGCCGCGCACCACCGCCGAAAAGCCGCCGAACACGTCGGTGGCCCGCGCGGCCTTCTGCCGCTCGAGCAGCTCGTGCTTGCGGGTCACGGGCAAGCGGGCCAGCGCCTCGCGTGAGGTGATGCCCGCGGCATCGACACCAGCAAGAATCTGGGCGAAGGCGGGTGCTGCCTGCTGCGCGTGGGCCACCTGCAAGGGCAGCGCGGCGAGCAGCTGCGCTTCACGCGCCGCCGGGTCCCGCGTTTCCAGTGCGTCGTAAAACTCGGTCATCTGCCCTCCCTCAGGCCAGCCAGCGCTTGCGCCGCTTGTAGCTCTTCACATCGCGGAAGCTCTTGCGCTCCCCGCCGCCTACGCCCAGATAGAACTCCTTCACGTCCTCGTTGGTGGCGAGCTCGGCGGCCTTGCCGTCCATCACCACGCGGCCGCTTTCCATGATGTAGCCGTAATCCGAATAACGCAGCGCCATGTTCGTGTTCTGCTCGGCCAGCAGGAAGGTGACCTTCTCCTTGGTGTTGAGGTCCTTCACGATCTCGAACACCTCTTCGACGATCTGCGGGGCCAGCCCCATTGAGGGTTCGTCCAGCAGCACCATGCTCGGGCTGGCCATCAGCGCCCGGCCGATGGCGCACATCTGCTGCTCGCCGCCCGAGGTGTAGGCGGCCTGCGAGCCGCGCCGCGTCTTCAGGCGCGGGAAGTAGGCATAGACCTTTTCGAGATTGGCCGCCACTTCGCTCTTGCTGGAGCGGGTGTAGGCGCCGGTCAGCAGGTTCTCCTCGATGGTGAGGTGTGCGAAGCAGTGCCGCCCTTCCATCACCTGCACCACGCCGCGCTTGACCAGGTCGGCCGGCGACAGGTTCTCGATGCGCTCGCCGCGCAGCTCGATCGAGCCCTTGGTCACCGCGCCGCGTTCGCCCTTGAGCAGATTGGACACGGCGCGCAGCGTGGTGGTCTTGCCTGCGCCGTTGCCGCCCAGGATGGCCACGATGCCGCCCTCGGGCACCTGCAGCGAGACGCCTTTTAGCACCAGGATCACGGAGTTGTAGATGACCTCGATGCCGTTGACATTCAGAACGATGTTGTTTGTGCTCATGTGTTTGTCACCAATCGAAAGGCCGGGCCTTTCGGTTGGCGGCTGCCGCGGCAGCCGCTTGTCTTCAGGTTACGACTGGCAATCGGCCGGGGTGCGCGGGGTCAGTTTCTTCTCGGCCGCATAGCGGGCCGCAGTGCTCCTCACCAGGGGCTTGATCACCTGGTCGTCGGCCTGCAGCCAGTCGGAGGTGAACTTCCACTCTTTGCCGTCCCAGGTGTGGATGCGCGCCCAGGCGGCGCCCATGTGGTCCACGCACGAGGTGCTGATCGGGCGCATCACGCCGGCAAAGCCCAGCGCATCCAGCTTGGCTTGCGTGAGGTTCAGGTTCTCCAGGCCCCAGCGGACCTGCTCGCCGGTCATGACTTTGCCCTTGCCGAAGCGCTCCTGCGCCGCGCGAATGCCTTCAATGCCCAGCATGGCGCTCATGGCGCCGCGCATGTACAGCACCTGGCCCACTTCTTCCTTCGGGCCTGTGCCCTGGCCCTTGCCGTGCACCATGGTCATCACGTCCTTGACCAGCTTGGACTGCGGCTCCGCGCCGTGCTGCATGGTCACTGCGTTGTAGCCCTTGGCGCCATCGGCCACATCCTTCACGTCCGGCTCGGCGCCGGCCCACCACACGCCGTACATCTTCTCGCGCGGATAGCCGGTGGCCTGCGCTTCCTTGATGGCGGTCGTGTTCATGATGCCCCAGCCCCACAGCACGACGTAGTCGGGCTTGGCCTGGCGGATCTGCAGCCAGGTCGCCTTCTGTTCCACGCCGGGCGCGGCCACCGGCAGCAGTTGCAGGTCATAGCCGTGCATCTTCGAGCGCTCCTGCATCAGGGGGATCGGCTCCTTGCCGAACGGGCTGTCGTGGTAGACCAGCGCGATCTTCTTGCCCTTGAGCTTGTCCATGCCACCGCCTTCCTTCTTGGCGATGGCCTGCAGGATGGTGTCGCTGGCCACCCAGTAGGTGCCGGCGATCGGGAAGTTCCACTTGAACACCGATCCGTCGGCGCTTTCGCTGCGGCCGTAGCCCACCGTCACGACCGGAATCTTGTCGGCCGGGGCCTTCTCGGTGATGGCGAACGTGGCGCCGGTGGACAGCGGCTGCACCATGGAGGCGCCGCCGTTCTTGCCCTTCAGGCGCTCATAGCATTCCACGCTGCGTGCCGTGTCGTAGCCGGTCTCGCATTCCTCGAAGGAAATCTTCACGCCGTTAAGCCCGCCGCGCGCGTTTACCAGCTTGAGGTAATCCACATAACCGTTCGCCCACGGCACGCCGTTCGGGGCATAGGGCCCGGTACGGTAGGACAGCACGGGCATGAACTGTTCCCTGGCCTGCGCGTGCGCGCTGGTCGAAACCACCGAGGAGGCCCCGGCGGCGAGGGCCGCCATGGCCAGGATGAGATTGCGTAACTTCATGAATGTCTCCTGTTGTGGAAAGGTGCCGGTGAAAAAATCAATGGGGAAAGGGCCACAGCCGCAGCTTCTGCTTGCCGGTGGACCAGAGCTTGGCCAGGCCATGCGGCTCGACGATGAGGAACCAGACGATCAGCCCGCCGAAGATCATCAGCTCGGCGTGCGAGATGCCGGCGGTGGAAATGGCGATGCCGAACGTGCCCGCAAGCAGCGGCAGGAACTGGTTCAGCGCGATCGGCAGCACCACGATGAAGGCCGCGCCGAAAAAGCTGCCCATGATGGAGCCCAGCCCGCCGATGATCACCATGAACAGCAGGCGGAACGACATGTCCACCGAGAAGGCCGCCGGCTCCCACGCGCCTAGGTAGAGGAAGGCCCACAGGCCGCCGGCCACGCCGATGATGAAGGAGCTGACGGCGAAGGCGCTGAGCTTGGCGTACATCGGCCGGATGCCGATCACCGCGGCCGCCACGTCCATGTCGCGGATGGCCATCCACTCGCGGCCGATGGCGCCGCGCACCAGGTTCTTGGCCAGCAGCGCCATCACGCACAGGATGCCCAGGCAGAACACGTAACGGCTGACGCCGCTGTCCAGCGAAAACCCGAAGAACTGCAGGTTGGATACCGACACCGAGCCCGAAGGCGTGTCGTGCGTGAGCCACTTGATGCGCAGGAACATCCAGTCGGAGAAGAACTGCGCCGCCAGCGTGGTGACAGCCAGGTACAGGCCCTTCACGCGCAGGCTGGGCAGCCCGAACAGCAGCCCGAACAGCGTGGCGCACAGACCGCCCAGGATCAGCGCAGGGATCAGCGGCAGCCCGGGCATGCGCACGAAGAAGTTATAGGCACCATAAGCGCCCACCGCCATGAAAGCGCCCGAGCCCAGCGAGATCTGGCCGCAATAGCCCACCAGCACGTTCACGCCCAGTGCGGCCAGCGACATGATGAGGAAGGGGATCAGGATGGCGCGGAACAGGTAGTCACTGGCCAGGCCCGGCACCACCACAAACGCCACCACCAGCAGCAGCAGCAGGAAGATCCGGTCCTGCAGGATCGGCATGATCTGCTGGTCGGCCCGGTAGGTCGTCTTGAACTGGCCGTTCTCTCTGTAAATCATGTGGTTCTTCCGGTCACACGCGGTCGATGATTTTTTCGCCGAACAGGCCCTGCGGCCGCACCAGCAGGAAACCCAGCGCCAGCACATAGGCAAACCAGATCTCGATGCCGCCGCCCAGCATGGGGCCCAGGAACACTTCGGCCAGCTTCTCGCCCACGCCCAGGATCAGCCCCCCGACGATGGCGCCCGGCACGGAAGTGAGGCCACCCAGGATTACCAGTGGCAGCGCCTTCAGGGCCAGCACCGACAGCGAGAACTGCACGCCCAGCTTGCTGCCCCAGATGATGCCGGCCACCAGCGCGACGAAGCCCGCCACGCTCCACACGATCACCCAGATGCGCTTGAGCGGAATGCCGATCGATTGTGCTGCCTGGTGATCGTCGGCCACGGCGCGAAGCGCGCGGCCGGTGCCGGTGTACTGGAAGAACGCGGCCAGTGCGGCGACCAGCGCGGCCGCGATCACCGCCGCCACCATGTCCTCCTGGTTGATCAGCAGGCCGCCCGGGAAGGTGCTCTCCATCAGGAATACCGGGTCCTTGGGCATGCCCACGTCGATCTTGTAGATGCTGGAGCCGAAGATGGTCTGGCCGAACCCGTCCAGGAAGTACGACACGCCCAGCGTTGCCATGAGCAGCGCCACACCTTCCTGGTTCACCAGCTTGCCCAGCACCAGCCTTTCCACCAGCCAGGCCACCACGATCATTACCAGCAGCGCGGCGACGAAGGCCAGCGCGTTGGGCAGGAACTTGCCGGTCAGGCCGGTCCATTGGGGGATCCATTCCGAAAAGCGTGCCATGGCCAGCGCGGCGAACAGCACCATCGCGCCCTGCGCGAAGTTGAAAACGCCCGAGGCCTTGAAGATCAGCACGAAGCCCAGCGCCACCAGCGAATACAGCATGCCCGACATCAGGCCGCCGATGATTGTTTCGATTACGGGTCCCACGGCTGTTCCTTAATGCGAGGTGCCCAGGTACGCCCGGATCACGTCTTCGTTGTTGCGTACTTCGCCGGGAGTGCCGTCGCCGATCTTGCGGCCATAGTCCAGCACAACCACCCGGTCACTGATGTCCATCACCACGCCCATGTCATGCTCGATCAGCACGACGGTGGTGCCGAACTCGTCGTTCACGTCCAGCACGAAGCGGCACATGTCCTGCTTTTCTTCCACGTTCATGCCGGCCATGGGTTCGTCCAGCAGCAGCACCTGCGGCTCCATCGCCAGTGCGCGGCCCAGGTCCACCCGCTTTTGCAGGCCATAAGGCAGCTGGCCCACCGGCGTCTTGCGAAAGGCCTGGATCTCCAGGAAGTCGATGATGTGCTCGACGAACTCGCGCTGGCGCATTTCCTCGCGCCCGGCCGGCCCGATGCGCAGCGCCTGCATCAGCAGGTTGCTTTTGATCTTCAGGTTGCGCCCGGTCATGATGTTGTCCAGCACGCTCATGCCCTTGAACAGGGCCAGGTTCTGGAAGGTGCGCGCCACGCCCATCTCGGCCACCTGGCGCGAGTTCATGTGTTTGAAGGTCTGGCCGCGGAAATTGATCGAGCCCTGTTGCGGCTGGTAGACGCCGTTGATGCAGTTGAGCATCGAGCTCTTGCCCGCGCCGTTCGGCCCGATGATGGCGCGGATCTCGTGCTCGCGCACGTTGAAGGAAATATCCGTGAGCGCCTTCACGCCGCCGAAGGCCAGCGAGATGTTCTGCACATCCATGATCACTTCGCCAAACTTGCGGCGCTGGCCGGCTGGCGCATCGGCGAGGTGGGCGGCTTCAGTCATCATGTTCATGCGGCCGCCTTGACGGGTGTGAAGGTCTGGGTGTCCATGATCTTCAGCGTGGCGCTCACGCTGCCGGTGCGGCCGTCCTCGAACTTCACCTGCGTCTCGATGAACTGTTCGGGCCTGCCGCCGTACAGCGCCTCCACCAGCACGTCGTACTTCTCCGCGATGAAGCCGCGGCGGACCTTGTTGGTGCGGGTCAGCTCGCCGTCGTCCGCGTCCAGTTCCTTGTGCAGCACCAGGAAGCGGCTGATCTGCGAGCCGGCCAGCAGGGTGTCGGCCGAGAGGTCGGCGTTGACTTTTTCCACGCACTCCCTGATCAGCTGGTACACCTCGGGTTTTTGTGCCAGGTCGGTGTAACCCGCATAGGGCAGGTTGCGCCGCTCGGCCCAGTTGCCGACGGCGTCGAAGTCGATGTTGATCATCACGCACACCTTTTCGCGCTGGTCGCCGTAGGCCACCACTTCCTTGATGTGCGGGAAGAACTTGAGCTTGTTCTCCACGTACTTGGGCGCGAACATCGCGCCGTCATTGGCACCGCCCTGGATGCGGCCGACATCCTTGACGCGGTCGATGATCTTCAGGTGGCCCTGCGCGTCCAGGAAGCCCGCATCGCTGGTGTGGTACCAGCCATCGGCAGTCAGCACTTCGGCCGTGGCTTCGGGGTTCTTGTAGTACGCCTTGAGCAGGCCGGCGGAGCGCACCAGGATTTCGCCGTTTTCGGCTACCTTGATCTCCACGCCACTGATGGGAATGCCCACCGTGTCCGATCGCGCCTGGTCATCCGGCTGCAGGCAGACGAACACCGCGGTCTCGGTGGACCCATAGAGCTGCTTGATGTTGATGCCGATGGAGCGGTAAAAGCTGAACAGGTCGGGGCCGATGGCCTCGCCCGCCGTGTAGGCGACCCGCACGCGGGAAAAGCCCAGGGTGTTGCGCAGCGGGCCGTACACCAGCACATTGCCCAGCGCGTATTTCATCTTGTCCAGCGCGCCCACGGGCTTGCCGTCCATCAAGTCGGGCCCGACGCGGCGCGCCACGTCCATGCAGGCCTTGAACATCCAGCGCTTGATGGCGCCGGCGTCTTCCATGCGGATCATCACCGTGGTCAGCAGCCCTTCGAACACGCGGGGCGGGGCGAAGTAGTAGGTGGGCCCGATCTCCTTCAGGTCGATCATCACCGTTGCCGCCGACTCGGGGCAGTTCACCACGTAGCCGCAGGCCAGCCACTGCGCATAGCTGAAGATGTTCTGGCCGATCCAGGCCGGCGGCAGGTAGGCCAGCACTTCTTCATGGGCCGTGAGCTTGTCGAACTGCGCGCCGGCGTGGGCGCGGTCCAGCAGCGTGCGGTGTGTGTGCACCACGCCCTTGGGGCTGCCGGTGGTGCCTGAGGTGAAGAACATCGCGGCCACGTCGTCAGGCTCGGCGACCTGGATTTCTCCCTTGAAGAACCCGGGGTTGGCCAGCGAAAAGGCATGGCCCTTCGCCAGCAGCGAATCAAGCGACGAAAGGCCCGGCTCCGAATAGTTGCGCAGGCCGCGCGGATCGTCGTAGAAGATCGCGCCGATCTGCGGGCACTGGGCGCGCACTTCGAGCAGCTTGTCCACCTGCTCCTGGTCCTCGGCGAAGGCCATGCGCACTTCGGCGTTGTTGATCGGGAACACGCACTCGGCGGCCACCGCGTCCTGGTACAGCGGGATCGGTATCGCGCCCAGCGCCTGCGCCGCCAGCATCGTGGCGTACAGGCGCGGCCGGTTGGCGCCCACCACCACGATGTGCTCGCCGCGCGCCAGGCCCGCCTGGTGCAGGCCGCAGGCGATGTGTTCCACAAGCAGCGCCATCGCCGACCAGGTGTGGCTTTGCCAGATGCCGTATTCCTTTTCGCGCATCGCCGCATCCGCGGGACGCTGCGACGCATGCTCAAGCAGCAATCGCGGAAAGGTGGTTTGCATGGGGCGTGTCCTTGGAGTCGGCTAAAGGCAAGTACGTGGTTCGCAGCGAATCCTAGGACCGGCTTTGACGCCGCGTTGTCTTTACAACGACAATCCTAGGGAATGTCCTAGTAGGGCCTGCCCTCAGCGGATGAAGCGGCCGTCCCGCCCGACCATGGTGAGCTCCACGAAGCGCGACGCATTGCGCCCCGGCTCGCTGAAGCTCACTTCAAAGCCGCCCAGGTCGTGGCGCTTCATGTTCCAGGTGCTGTCGATGAAGGCGGCGCGGCTCGCGTTGCGCCCGGCGCGCCGCAGCGCCTCGGCAAATACGCGGGCGTTGATGTAGCCCTCCAGTGCTAGGTGCGAAGGCTCCAGCGTGATGCCCGCCGCCTTCCACGCCTGCTGGAATTCACGCACCACCGGCACCACTGAATTTCCCGGCGACGGAACGACCTGCGACACCGCGATGCCCGTCGCGTCGTCGCCCAGGGCGCGCAGCGTGGCGGCCGAGCCCATCACCGAGAGCGCGTAGAGCGGCAAGCCGCGGCGCTGCGCGCGGATGGCCTTCACGAAATCCAGCGTCGGCTTGCCGGCCAGCCCGACCAGCACCGCCTCCGGATTGGCGGCCACCAGTTTTTGCGCGGCGGCCGCCGCGTCGGAGCCGTTGTTCTCCACCGTCACCGCGATCGAGCCCGAGAGCTTGTGCTTTTCCATGGCCAGGCGGGCGCCCTCGAACACCTCCTTGCCGAACGAGTTGTTCTGGTAGGCGATGCCTATGCGCCTGATGCCGATGGTGGCCAGGTGCTGCACCAGCTGCTCGGCTTCATCCGGGTAGCTGGCGCGGATGTTGAAGATGTTGCGCGTGGTTTTGGGCCGCGCCACCAGCGCGCCGGTGAAAGGCGCGAAGAACGGCGTGCCCGACTCCAGCACCCGGGGCAGCATGGCCTCGATCATCGGCGTGCCCATGCAGTTGAAGAGGGCGAAGCTGGCCTTGTCGGCCAGGAACGTGTCCACGTTGGCCAGCGCGCGCCTGGTGTCGTAGCCGTCGTCCATCGTGACCAGTTCGATCGCGCGCCCGGCGATCCCGCCCTGGGCGTTGACCGCGGCGAAGCACGCCCTGGCGCCCTGGTGCATGGCCTGGCCGAGATCGCCGAGCGGCCCGCTCAGCGCGATCGACTGGCAGATGCGCAGCGCATCCTGGGCACGTGCCGGCAAATGCGACGCGAGTGGCGTGGCGGCGAGAGCCGCCAGGGCGCGGCGGCGGGAAATGGTGTGCATGCCTGTCTCCATGGAGTGAACGAAGCGCGCAAGCCTAAGTTTTCGATTGCCCGCCGGATGTCTTTGCACCGACAATTTCGGGGTGTTCCCTGCCCGGGCTTTCCCCGAAATTGGCGCCCTGAAGACAATGCCCACCGACCTCACGCTCCACCAACGCCGCCGCAGCCCCACGGCCGCCGAGCTCGCGGGCATTCCGTGGCTGAAGCTGCTGGCGCCGCACGAACACGAGCGCACGGTGCCCGAACTGCAGGTGACCGACGCGCTGGCCGGCGACCTGGTCTGCCGCATCGGCCGGCCCGTGACCTACTGGTTCGGCGTGGTGGAAGGCCTGCTGAAGATGAGCACCGACAACGAGCAGGGCCAGACCATGACGTTTGCCGGCCTGCCGCCGGGCGGCTGGTTCGGAGAGGGCACGGCCCTGAAGCGCGAGACCTACCGCTACAACATCCAGGCGCTGCGCAAGAGCGTGGTGGCGGGCATCTCGGTGGACAGCTTCCACTGGCTGCTGGACCACTCGATCGGCTTCAACCGCTTCGTGATGAACCAGCTCAACGAGCGGCTGGGCCAGTTCATCGCCGCGCGCGAGATCGACCGAATGAACAACCCCGACATCCGCGTCGCGCGCAGCCTGGCAGCGCTGTTCAACCCGGTGCTCTATCCCGGCGTCGGCGAGATGCTGCGCATCACCCAGCAGGAACTGGCCTACCTGGTGGGCCTGTCGCGCCAGCGGGTCAACGAGTCGCTGGCCGCGCTGGAGGCGCAGGGGACAATACGGGTGGAATACGGCGGCCTGCGTATCCTCAACCTCGCGGCCCTGCGTTCCAGCATTTTTGGAAATAAAAATGGCCGCTAAGGCGCACCAGCTGCGCTTGAGCAGCTATCAATTCAGTAGCATCTCCTCTCATGACTGACGGCAAGACCACTTCGCGCCTGAACAAGCGCATGGCCGAACTCGGCCTGTGTTCCCGGCGCGAAGCCGACGACTGGATCAGCCGCGGCTGGGTCCGTGTGAACGGTGAGATCGCTCCCATGGGGCTGCAGGTGGCGCCCGACGCCCGCATCGAGGTCGACGGCAAGGCACGCGGCCAGCAGCTGCAGCAAGTGACCATCCTGCTGAATAAGCCCATGGGCTATGTCAGCGGCCAGGCCGAGGACGGGCACCAGCCGGCGGTAGTGCTGGTGCAAGCGCGCAACCACTGGAACGGCGACGCCACGCGGGTGCAGTTCGCGCCGTCGCAGCTGCGCGGGCTGGCTCCGGCGGGGCGGCTGGACATCGATTCCATCGGCCTCTTGGTGCTGACGCAGGACGGCCGCGTCGCGCGCCAGCTGATCGGCGAGGACTCGGCGATGGAAAAGGAATACCTGGTGCGCGTGACCTTCAATGAGGTCGCGGCCGACGTGCAAAAGGCGTTCCCCGCAACGCAGCTTGCGCGCCTGCGTCACGGCCTCAGCCTGGACGGCCAGCCGCTCAAGCCTGCGCAGGTGGATTGGCAGAACCCCGAGCAGCTGCGCTTCGTGCTGACCGAAGGCAAGAAGCGGCAGATCCGCCGCATGTGCGAGCAGGTGGGGCTGAAGGTGGTGGGCCTGAAGCGCATCCGCATCGGGCGCGTGGTGCTGGGCAGCCTGCCTGTCGGACAATGGCGTTATCTCGGAAACCAGGAGCGCTTCTAGCGGAGCGAGAGCATTCATGAAAAATTTTTCCATGCTGTTCGCCGCTGCGGCGCTGTCGGTGGGCGCTGTGCACGCGCAGGGCACCGTGAACGCCATCTGCAGCACCGACCAGGCCTGGTGCGAGATCGCCGCCCAGGACTTCACGCGCGCCACCGGCATCCGCGTGGCGCAGTCCCACAAGGCGACGGGCGAGGCCGCCGCACAGCTGCGTGCCGAAGCGGCCAACCCCAAGACCGATATCTGGTGGGGCGGCACCGGCGACCCATTCATCCAGGCGGCCGAGCAGGGCCTGATCGAGCCCTACCGCCCCGCCTACCTGGACGACCTGCACGGCTGGAGCGTGCGGCAGTACGCCATGACCCAGAACATGGTGGGCGGCTTCTACACCAGCGCCATGGGCTTCGGCTTCAACACCGAGGTGCTGAAAAAGAAGAAACTGCCCGAGCCGAAGTGCTGGGCCGACCTGGTCAAGCCCGAGTACAAGGGCGAAATCGAGATCTCACACCCGGCCACGAGCGGCACCGCCTATACGGTGATCGCCGGGCTGGTGCAGATGATGGGCGAGGACCAGGCCTTCGATTACCTGAAGAAGCTTCACAAGAACGTGAGCAACTACACGCGCAGCGGCCAGGCCCAGGCGCCCAACGTGGCCAAGGGCGAAGTGGGCATTGGCGTGAGCTTCATCTTCGGTTTCGAAAAATGGCGCCTGCAGAAATACCCCGTCAAGACGGTGGCGCCCTGCGAGGGCACGCCCTACGAGGTGGGCGGTATTTCGCTCATCAAGGGCGCCCGCAACATGGCCAGCGCCAGGCGCTATTACGACTTCCTCATGAGCCCGGCCGGGCAGGGCGCAGGCGCGCGCGGCGAAAGCTTCCAGTTCCCCGCCAACAAGACGTTCAAGCTGGACCCGCGCATCCCGTCCATGGATGGCGTGCGCCTGATGAAGTACGACTTCGAGAAATACGGCAAGGCGGCCGAGCGCAGGCGCCTGCTGGACCGCTGGACGCGCGAAGTCGAGTCCCTGCCGCGCTAGTAACCCACCGTCACCGTGTGCGGGTTGGACGCCGTGCAGGATGAGCCTGTGCACACGCCGGACTGGCCGGCCGCCATGGTGCCGCTGATGGTGTAGGTTTGCGCCGCGCCCGTTCCTGCGGCGTTCGATGCGCTGAGGCCCAGCGCGTAGTCCAGGCCCACGACGGTGCCGCTGGGGCTGTCCAGCGACAGGGTGTAGGGCATCAGCGTGGTGCAGGTCACGCGGAAGGTGGTGTTGGCCGCCGACGCGCTGCCGAACGCTGTGTAGTTGAACACCACATTGCCCGGCGGTGTGGTCAGCGAGCAGGCGGACGGGGCGTAGATGCGCGCCGCCGCCGTGCCGGTGTCGCGCACGGTGGTGCCCGTGGTGCGCAGCGACAGCGTGATGGTGTCGTCATACTGGCCGGCCGGCATGCCGGTCTGTGTGGTGTTCACGCAGCCCCAGAAAGCCGTGTCCTTGCTGCGGGCGGTGAAGTCGGTGCTGGAACTCCAGGTGATGGTGTCGGCAATGCGGGCCGCCCCGCCCGATGCGAAGGAGGTGGTGCAGCCGCTGTTGGCAAAGGTGTCGTAGCTCACGTGGTAGTTCGTGCCGCTGATCGTTTCGCGGGCGCGGTTGCCGCCGCTGTTGTACAGGCCGTTGTCCGCCGCCACCGTGTAGTCGATGAAGGTCGGGTCGCCCGAAGCCGTTCGGGTGCAGGTAACCGTGAAGTAGGTCTGGGTGGACATCCTGGTGCCCGCGATGTAATTCATGGTGAAGCCCGGGGACGTCACGCTGGTGCATGACACCGCCGCCTGCGCCGACACCGCGCCGAGCGCCAATGCCGCAGCAACCACAACCGGCTTGAGTTTCATCGCTTGATTCCTTTGCACAGCACGGGCCCGACCCGCGCGATTTCGTCATTGGCCGCCGGCGGCAGGTTGACCTCGAACACGCATTCCTGGCCGTTCCAGCGCAGCGCGACCTTGTTGGCCGGCTGCAGCCCGGTGACAAAGGCCTCGCCGCGCCGGGCCACATAAAACTCCTGCTTGTCGCCCACGATCTGCGCCAGCGCGCCGGCCGGCGCCACGTCGCCGTCGTCCAGCTGGATCTTCACCAGCGCCGCGCGGCCGCTGCGCACCGGGAAGTCCACTTTCACGGCGCTGCGCCACGACGGCACCACGATCTGCTCTATGTTGTCGATCTCCGCGCTCACCGGCAGTTCCTTCGGGTCGACCCGGACCGAGTTGTTCTGGTAGGGCACAAGCTGCGGCAGCAGCGCGATGCCCCGGGCATTGGTGCGGGCCATGATGTTGCTGCCCAGGCCGATGCCGACGCCGGCGAAATCCTTGATCTCCGCCACCGCGAAGCTCTGGTCCACCCGGCGCGTCGCGAAGAAGCGGCCGTCAGCCGCCACCAGCCCGCCGCTGGCGCCGGTGCGGATCGAGGTCTGGTCTGGCGAGGCGCTGATGTCGCCGTAGGCGCGGCCGTAACGGCCCAGGTAGTAGACGCCGCCTTCCGCGTGGGCCTGGCTTTGCAGGCTGCCCGCCAGCGCGCGCCAGCCCAGGCCGTTTTCGGCCGCCGGCGTCTGCGACGCGGTGGCGTAGTAATCCTGCAGCTTGCCGTGACCGCCGACGTTGGTGCTGACCTGCAGGTTGTTGTCCAGAGGCACGCTCAGCGTCACCGCGAACGAAGCGCCGTTGGCGTCGCCCAGCACGCGGCTCAGGCTCACGTTGAGGTTGCTCTTCTTGCCCACGGTCAGGCCGTAGTTGGCGGAAATGGTGGTGATGCGCGCTTCGTCATAGCGGTTGATGCTGGCGAAGCCCAGGCCGAAGGTGCCCCAGTTCTCGGTGCTGTAGCTGAAGTTGCCCGCCGCCTGGAAGCGCACGGGCAGGGTGCCGACGTCCTGTCCCAGGCTACGGAAGCCGCGCGAGGCGCCCTGCAGTTCCACCTGCAGCGTGCTGCGCAGCCAGTCGCGTTCCAGCCCGACGATCCAGTGCCGGCCCTGGCCCAGCGCGTTGTCCCGGCTGACGGCGGCCGCCGCCTTGCCCAGCAAATCGAACGGCAGGGCGGCCGAGGCGCCCAGGCCCAGCACCTTCAGGTCGCGGCTGGCCTCGCCGCGGGCTTCCACGGTGAGCTGCTCGTTCACGCCGTAGCGCCAGGTGCCGCTGGTGAAGCCTTCGCCGTAGTTGGCGTTCGTCAGGCCGATGTCGCGCCGCAGCCGGCCGGCCTCCACGCTCCAGTCCGCCAGGCCGCCGGCCAGCAGCTGCACGCTGGTGAAGAAGGGCTGGACGATCACCACTTCACGCCCCAGCAGGTCGCGCACCACCAGCCGTGCCTCGCCATTGCCGGTGAGCGCGGAGGTATTGTCGATGGCGAAGGGGCCGGTCGGCACATTGGATGTCTGGCGCAGCACGCCATTGACGTACAGCTCCACGGTGGACGGCGCGGCCGACACGCCGCGCAGCACCGGCAGCGGCTGGGTGATGAAGCCGGGCGTCAGCGCGTAATTGCTGCCGTACTGCACGCCGCCGAAATACACACTGCGGCCCCACATGCCCATGCGCGTTGCCGCGTCGCCCAGGCGCAGCGTGCGGTTGCGCTCCGGCTGGTCGCGCGTGAAAGTGGTTTCCAGCCGCAACCAGCCACTGGCCGCGTTGTCCTGCCCGCTGTGCGCCAGGTTGCGGCCCACGTGGCTGCTGGTCAGCACGCCCCAGTCATTGGATACGCCCAGCTCCGCCAGCAAGCCCAGGTCGGAGCTGCGAAGCCCGGTGCGCGGCTGGGTGGCGGCGTAGTTCAGGTCGTAGTTGACGAAGGCGCTGGGCAGCACCTTGCTGGGCCTGGGCCGCTCACTCAGCTCGGTGGTGAGGCGCGTGGCCGCGAAGGCCTGCGGCGAAAACGTCAGTTCGATCGACTGGTTCGGGAAGTTGATCCTGGAGCCGAAGCCCGGCACCGCTGACAGCGGCCAGTATTCGCCGCCGCGCACGGTGACAGGCTGGATGTTGGGGCGGACCTGCACGCGCCATTCTTCCAGCGCCTCACGCGGCGCATAGAGGACGCCCATGCGCTCGAAGAAGGGCCAGGTGCCCCCCTTCGCACCATTGATGGTCACGTCCAGCGGAATGAAGCGCTCCACCGGCGGGCTGGCCAGCGGCGGCTCGCTCTTGGACTGTCCCAGTGCCGAAGCGGCAGCGATAGCCAGGGCAAGGGCAAGCGGGTATTGCCATGCCATGCACGTTATTCGGGCAGCGCCGCGTCGAAGGTCTGCGTGGTGCCGTCATCCAGCGCCACCTGCAGCTTCGCCTTGCCGGCGGGAATCTTCGCGCCTTCGCGCTTGATCTCGAAGGTGCGCTTGATGTCCGGCAGGATGTAGCCGCCGGAGTCGCGGCTGGCGAGCTTGTCGCCGTTCTCGGCCACCAGCGTGAATTCACGGGGCTGGGCATAGGCATTGCCGCGGTTTTCGCAGACGGCGTTCACCGTGTCGGGGGACACGCGCTGCGTCACGCATTGCAGCTGGCGTTTGGCGCCGGGCGGGGTGATGAAGACCGGCAGCGAAAACGCCAGCGCGATCTGCAGCTTCAGTTCCCTGGAGGCCGGGCGGGCTTCGGGAATCTCGCGCACGATCATGCGGTAGGTCAGCTGTTCGCCCACGGGCTGGGCCGACAGGCGCGCCAGCCGCACCACCTGGCGTGTCTTCGGGGCGAGCTTGAGGATGGGCGGCGACAGGATCATGTCCTCGGTCAGCACCAGGTCGTCCTCGCCGCCCGGTTTCTGCTTCCAGGTGTACAGGTCGGCTTGCATGACCACCTCTTCGGTGCCCTCATTGGCCACGGTGACCGCGATGGCGCGATCCTTGGCTTCCATGAAGATGCGAACCGGGGTGACGGAGAACTCCGCCGCCAGCGCCGCCGGGCCCAGGCCCATGGCCAGCGCGGCCAGTGCAGCCGCCTTGAGATAGTGATTCATGTCGATGCCGAAACGTCCAGGGACAGGCAGCTTACATCACCAACTGACGGTCATCTCTAGGTAGTCGCGTCCGCCAAAGGTCACCATCCGCGAGGAGGCGACGGCGCCGAACACGCCGGAGATGCCCGGGTCGGCGACAGGCAAGGCGGGCCGGCCCGCAAGCTCGGCCGGCGCACGCCAGCCACCGGCGGCCAGCACCTGCTGCCATTCGGCGTTTGAGGAAATCACCTCCGCGAGGGGCTGCAGCGCCTCGGCCGTGACGGTGGGTACTGGCTGGGGAAGGGGCGTTGGCAACGGCGTGGAGACTGGGACTGGCCCCACAGTGACAGGCGAAGTCGGCGTCACCGGGACGACGGGGACGACCGGAATCACCGGCACCACCCCGCCCGTGCCGCCGCCGGTGGTGCAGTCGACCGAGCTGACGGAACCGGTGGTGCGGCAGACCGCGCCGATGCCCCCGGTGCCGCCGCCGCCCGAAGAGGGAACCCAGGGCACCTGGACGGTGACCTTGAACGACACCGCGGACTGGAAGGCCAGGCAGGCGCCGGATGCGGTTCCAAAAGCCAAGGCCATCCACAGTGCCTTGGCGGCGCCCGGGATGGCCGTGGAGGGGATCCGCACTGGGGCTTTTAGTAGGTGATGGTCAGCGTGTGCACCACGGGGGCGGTGGAGGCCGAAGAGTCGCCCGCCTGGCCGGCAACCATGCCGCCGGTGATGGTGTAGCTGTACACGTCATAAGTGCCAACGGTGCCGGCTGCGCCCGAAGCGCCGGCCGTCTTGACCGCGGAGCCAATGCCCAGGGTATAGGCCAGGCCTGCGATGGTGCCGCTGGTGCCGCCCGCGCCCAGGCTGGCCGTGGGGCTGGATGCGTAGCCCTTGGTGCAGCGGAACGTGATGGCCGTGGTGGGAGCCGGGGTGGCGGCGGCGCCGAAGGCGGTGTAGGCGCCGAAGTTCACGTCGGAAGGAGCCGCGTTATTCGAGACGCACTGGGCCGTCAGCGTGGCGGTCACGTTGAACGACTGGGCGACAGTGGCTGCCTGGGTGGACATGCTGAGGGCGGTAAGGCCGAGGGCCGCAGCCAGAATAAGCTTTTTCATTTGAGCTCCTTTAAGAAAATCCCAACGACGTACTAAGAAAATCACCTAGCGATGGGATGAACTTTAGGGGTGCTTGTAACGAATTGCAATACTCAGAATGTAACAAAATCAATGACATACGCAGGTTTTTTGAAAGTCCGTGCATTTTTACACATCTAGTTACATTCAGACGCTCAGGTTGCAGTCAGTGACAACAAGGCCGGTTTTATTCCCGCATTTGGAACGGTACTCCGCGGCCGAACGCCCGCTTTTATCTAATGGACGGCTAAGACTGGCGCCGTAACCTAGGGGGCTTCATCCCCCCAAAGGAGCGACCCATGCACGAGCTGTCCCACCGCGCCGCGCTGCTGATTCTTGTGGTTGCCGGTATCCTGACGGTTTCCCCGCTGCTGGGCAGCGGGGCCAACTATTCCAACGAAGCGTGGGCCGTGGTGCAACATCGCCAATTCATGCTGGGACTGCTGGGCGCCGGCCTGGTGCTCAGCGCATTCGTGCCGGCGCTGAGGCTGGCCGCCATCGGCGGCGCCATCCTCAGCAAGACCGCCTTCCTCGTGATCTCCCTGGATGCCGCGTTCACCCGCGCCCAGTGGCTGGACGCCGGCCTGCTCGGCTTGCTGGTTCTAGCGGCGGTGGTGCTGGCCCGCGAAGCGCAGCAGCAGGCCCGCTGGGACCGCCGCCCCTTGCTGTTGCCGGAGGCCTGATGCGCGTGCTGCTGGTCGAAGATGATGAAATGATCGGCGACAGCCTGGCGCACGCGCTGCGCTCCAGCGGCTTTTCCGTGGATTGGGTGAAAGAGGGACTGCTGGCCCAAAGCGCGCTGGACGACGGCGGCTACGCCTGCGTGCTGCTTGACCTGGGGCTGCCCAAGCGCGACGGCACCGAAGTGCTGCGACAGGCCCGCGCCAAGGGCGACCAGACGCCCGTGCTGGTGCTGACGGCACGCGACGGGCTGGACGACCGCATAACCGGCCTGGACATCGGCGCCGACGATTACCTGGTCAAGCCTTACGAATTCCGCGAGCTGCTGGCCCGCATGCGGGCGGTGATCCGCCGGCGCGACGGCGCGGCACATTCCCTTATCGGCGGCGCCGACGTGCAGCTGGACCTCACCACCCGCGAAGTGCTGCTGCAGGGCGAGCGTTCGCAGCTGTCGGCGCGTGAGTTCGCCCTGCTGCATGCGCTGCTGGAGCGGCCCGGCGCCATCCTGTCGCGCGACCAGCTGGAGAGCCGCATCTACGGCTGGGGCGAGGAAGTCAGCAGCAACGCGGTGGACGTGCTGATCCACGGCATGCGCCGCAAGCTGGGCGCCGACACCATCCGCAACGTGCGCGGGCTGGGCTGGCGCATCTCCGCGGCCAGCGCCGCCGCGCCCGCCGCCGTTGCCGTTGCCGGGAGCGCAGGATGATGAAGTGGCACGGCGCCGGCGCCGCAACAGTGCAGGGTTTCCCGCGCGACGGCCCGGCCCCCGCCGGTTCGCGATTCCATGTTTTCCCCGAAGGCCGCATGTGCTCCATGAAGCGCGTGCTGCTGATGTGGCTGGTGCCGCTGTTCCTGATCGTGGGCGTGACCTCGGCGGCCTTCTCGTACTGGACCTACAGCAGCATGGTGCGCGAGTTCATGGACAGCCAGATGGACCAGCTGGGCGACTCCATCGCCGCGCAGGAAGAGCACACCATGCCGCCTTCGCCGACGGCCAAGCGCGTGCACGAGTGGGGCGCCTACGTGGTCCAGGTCTATGCGCCCGACGGCAGCCTGCACGCCTCCTCGTGGCGGCAGCTGGGCGGCGGCCTTCGCCAGCAGCCCGGTTTCAGCGATCTGCGGGTCGACGGAACCTCCTGGCGTGTGTACGCCACAGACCCCGCCACGCACGGCGGGCGCCAGGTGCAGGTGTTCCAGAGCGGCATGTTTCGCGCCCACCTGGCGGCTGAACGCGCCGGTGCCGCCATCGCCCCGGTAATGATCCTGCTGCCGCTGGCCATCCTCATCCTCTGGGGGGTCTCGGGCGCCATGTCGCGCGCGGTGCAGGACATCGGCCGCCAGGCGGCCAACCAGGACGAGCACACCATCTCCGAGCTGCCGCTGGAGCGCGTGCCCTACGAACTCAAGCCGCTGGTGGTCTCGTTCAACGGCCTGCTCACGCGGCTGCGCGACGCCTTCACAACCCAGCGGCGCTTCGTGCAGGACGCCGCGCACGAGCTGCGCACGCCCATCACGGCCGTGGCGCTGCAGCTGGAAAACGTGCGCCGCGACATGCCGCCGGGCGCCTGCCAGCAAAGCTTCGCGCAGCTGGAGGCGGGCGTCAGCCGGGCGCAGCGCCTGGTGGACCAGCTGCTCAAGCTCTCGCGCCAGGAAGCCATGGCCGCCGAGGCTGTGAGCAGCGTGGACCTGCATGCGCAGCTGCACGAAAGCATGAACGCGCTGATCGCGCTGGCCGAGCAGCGCAACATCGACCTGGGGCTGGTGGCCGAAGGCTTCGAGGGCGGCACCCCGCCCACATGGCGCTGCGCCGCCGGCGACATGCGCAGCGCCGTGGACAACCTGGTGGAGAACGCGCTGCGCTACACGCCCGAGGGCGGCGTCGTCGACGTGCGCCTGCTGTCCGAGGGCGGCCGCGCCGTGATCGAGGTTGTGGACACAGGCCCGGGCATCCCGCCGGAAATGATGCCGCGTGTGTTCGACCGTTTCTTCCGCGTGCCGGGCACCGGCGCGCGCGGCAGCGGCCTGGGCCTGTCCATCGCGCGGGCCGCGGCGCAGCGCTGCGGCATGCGCCTCACGCTGCGCAACCGCGAAGACCGCAGCGGCCTCATCGCGCGCATCGAGCCGACCTGATTCCGCGCGCGCTGTTTTCCGGCGCTAACGCGGAGCTAAGGAAACGCTAAGGGGCGGCTAATTGCCCCCGCCTACAGTGAGATCACGGTTGATGCCTGAGCTTCATGAGAGCAGGTGGCAGCCGGAAATTTTCGGTTCAACCAACCTACTCACTGAAAGGTCCATCATGAATTCCAAAGCCATCCTCGCCATCGCCGCCTTTGCTGCCATCGCTTCCACCGGCGCCCGCGCCGAAGCCGATGCTTCGCAGTACGTGCACAAGTTCGAAGGCAACCGCACCCGCGCCGAAGTCATGGCCGAAGCGGCCGTCGTGTCGGCCACCCGCAGCACCGAGCCGGCCGGCTCGCGTATTGCGGCGCCCCTGAAGTCCACCGTGGACGCCAAGGCCCTGCGCGAGCAGGCCGCGCAAGCCGTGCGCCTGGGCCAGATCTCCTACGGCGAAGCCCGCATCTGAGCGTTCCGGCACTCCTCAAGCAAAACGCCCCTCGCGGGGCGTTTTTTTATGGGCGGTACGAGCTCAGTAGGTCAGGGTGATGGTGCCGGCCGCGGCGGCAATGTCCGGCGGCAGCGCGTTGTCGCGCGGCGCGCCTTCGACGCCGGCGATCCCCGACATGAACAAGGCCTGCGGCATTTCCTCACCCAGCAGTACACGCGGTTCTCGCATGGTGAGGGTCGAGCCCGAACCATGCACATGGCCGGCGCCGGAAGGGGCCAGGGCCTCAAGGCTGAACGGGGAACTCTGAGTGGTCATATGGGCGTAATGTAACCAGTTGTCATGCGGGCGCGCAAGCACGGCGGCGCCGCAACGCGTCTAGTTTGTCACATATCCTTATGGTTTCCCGTAACGCGTGCTTTTTTCGCAACCCCCTTCTCCCATGAGCAAACAAACCCTCTCCTTCCAGGCCGAAGTCGCGCAGCTGCTGCACCTGGTCACCCATTCGCTGTATTCCAACAAGGAAATCTTCCTGCGCGAGCTGGTTTCCAACGCTTCCGACGCCTGCGACAAGCTGCGATTCGAGGCGTTGAACAACAACGCGCTCTACGAGGACGCGCCCAATCTCGAAGTGCGCGTGAGCTTCGACAGGGAAGCGAAGACGCTGACCATCGCCGACAATGGCATTGGCCTGTCGCAGCAGGAAGCCATCGACAACCTGGGCACCATCGCCAAGAGCGGCACCCGCGAGTTCGTGAGCAAGCTCTCAGGCGAGGAAAAGGCCGATGCGCAGCTGATCGGCCAGTTCGGCGTGGGCTTCTATTCGGGCTTCATCGTCGCCGACAAAATCGCCGTCGAATCGCGCCGGGCCGGCCTGCCGGCCGGCCAGGGCGTGCGCTGGGTCAGCACCGGCGCCGGCGACTTCGAGGTGGAAGCCATCGACCGGCCCCAGCGCGGCACCAGCGTCACGCTGCACCTGCGCGACGACGCGGCCGACTACCTTTCTACCTGGAAGCTCAAGGGAATCATCAGCAAGTACTCCGACCACATCTCCCTGCCGATCCTGATGCACAAGGAAGAGTGGAAGGAAGGGGAGGATGACAAGGGCGGCGGGATGGTGCTCACGGATGATTGGGAAACCGTCAACCAGGCCAGCGCCCTGTGGAGCCGCAACAAGAAGGACATCACGCCCGAGCAATACCAGGAGTTCTACAAGCAAATCAGCCATGACCATGAGGCGCCGCTGGCCTGGAGCCACAACCGTGTGGAAGGCAGCACCGAATACACGCAGCTGCTCTACATCCCGGCTCACGCGCCGTTCGACCTGTGGAACCGGGACAAGGTGGCCGGCGTCAAGCTCTATGTGAAGCGCGTCTTCATCATGGACGAGGCCGAAGCGCTGCTGCCGGTGTACCTGCGCTTCGTCAAGGGCGTGATCGATTCGGCCGACCTGCCGCTGAACGTCAGCCGCGAGCTGCTGCAGGAAAGCCGCGACGTGCGCGCCATCCGCGAAGGCAGCACCAAGCGCGTGCTGTCCATGCTGGAAGACCTGGCCAGGGCCGAGAAGGAAGAGGGCGCCAGCGACGAAGACAAGGGCCAGTACGCGAAGTTCTACGCCGAGTTCGGCAGCGTGCTCAAGGAAGGCCTGGGCGAGGACTTCGCCAACCGCGAACGGCTGGCGAAATTGCTGCGCTTTGCTTCCACCACATCGGACACGGCCACGGTGTCGCTGGCCGATTACAAGGCCCGCATGAAGGAAGGGCAGGAAGCGATCTACTACATCACCGCCGACACGCTGGCGGCCGCGAAGAACAGCCCGCAGCTGGAAGTGTTCCGCAAGAAGGGCATCGAGGTGCTGCTGATGACCGACCGCGTGGATGAGTGGGCGCTCAACCACGTGCAGGAATTCGACGGCACGCCGCTGCAGTCGGTCGCCAAGGGCGCGGTGGACCTGGGCAAGCTGCAGGACAAAGCCGAGAAGAAGGCCACCGAGGAAGCCGCCGAGGCTTTCAAGCCGGTGCTGGCGCGGCTGAAGGAAGCGCTCAAGGACAAGGCCGGCGACGTGCGCGTGACGTCCCGCCTGGTCGATTCACCGGCCTGCCTGGTGGTGAGCGATGACGGCATGAGCATGCAGCTGGCCCGCATGCTCAAGCAGGCCGGGCAGAAGGCGCCGGAAGTCAAGCCGGTGCTGGAAGTGAACGCGGAGCACCCGCTGGTGAAGAAGCTGGAGGGCTCGGTTCACTTCAACGATCTGGCCCACATCCTGTTCGACCAGGCCCTGCTGGCCGAGGGCGGCATGCCGGACGACCCGGCTTCCTACGTCAGGCGCGTCAACGCGCTGCTGGCTTAAGCGCCTCAGGCTTCCTCGAAGCCGCCGGCCTCGCGCAGCGCGCGCGAGGCTTCGCCCGCCATCAGCTCGATCAGCGCGGCCGCGGCTTCGGGTTGCCTGGAGCGGGTAGAGACGGCGGCGGTGTACATCGTGGCCAGCTCGAATTTGGCGGGCAGCACGCCGGCCAGCTGCACGCCGGGCGTGTAGAGGATTTCCGTCACCTGCGTGCAGCCCACCAGGCCTTCGCCGGAAGCCGCCGCCAGCTCGCGCATGGCGGTGGCGCCGTTGGGGAAGGTGCGCAGGTTGTGCGAAAGGTGCTCGTCGATGCCCAGCATGCGCAGCACCTTCATGAAATGGATGCCGGCGGTGGCCTTCAGCGGATCGGGAAAATAAATTCCCTGCGCCTGGCGCAGCAGGGCCTCCAGCTCCTTCGGCGTCTTGACAGAGGGCAGCGGCGCGCCGGCCTTCACCGCCACACCGGTCTTGACCCGGCCCAGAGCGCGCGCGCTGCGCGCCACGATCTGCCCTTGCGAGGCCAGGCCGGAGATCTGCTCGCCGGTCAGCACCATTACGTCACACGGGTCGCCGGCCAGGAGCCGTTCGCGCATCAGCCCCACCGCGCCGAAGCTGCCTTCAACGGCATAGCCGTGGCTGGCCCGGAAGCTTTCCTCCAGCTGGCGCACCAGCCCCTGCGCGGCGCCGCCGCTGATGATGTGAAGTGTCTTCATCGCTACTCTGCCTTGATGTTGGCGGACTTGATCACCCTGGCCCACTTGGCGATGTCGTCCTGGATGTATTTGTCGAACGCGGCCGGCACCATCACCAGCGGCGTCGCGCCCTGCTTGCCCCACTGCTGCCGCACCTCGGGCAGGCTGGCGATTTTCGAGACGGCTTCGTTCAGCCGGTCCACCACCGCTTTGGGCGTGCCCTTGGGCGCCATCAGCCCCAGCCAGATAGTCGCCTCGTAGCCCGGCACGCCGGCCTCACTTACGGTAGGCACGTCGGGCAGCACGTCGGAGCGCTGGCGCCCCGTGGTGGCGATGGCCTTCACCTTGCCGGCCTTGACCTGCTCGGCCATGGTGGTCACCGCGTCGAACATCATGTCTACCTGGCCGCCGATCACGTCGGTGCGCGCGCCCGAGCTGCCGCGGTAGGGGATGTGCACCAGGTACACGCCGGCCATGCTCTTGAACAGCTCGCCGGCCATGTGGTAGGGCGTGCCCGGCCCCGACGAGGCGTAGTTGAGCTTGCCCGGCTGCGCCTTGGCCTGGGCCACCAGTTCCGTGATGGACGAAGCCTTCAGCGAGGGATGGGCCACCAGCACCAGGTCGGAATAGTTGATGGGCGCCACGCCCACGAAGTCACGGGCCAGCGCGAAGGGCTTGCTGGCGATCAGCGTTTCGTTGACGGTGTGCGCGTTCGACATCAGCAGCAGCGTGTAGCCGTCGGCCGGCGACTTGGCCGCGATGTCGGTGCCGATGACGGAGCCCGCGCCCGGCTTGTTGTCCACCACGAACGACTGGCCCAGCGACTCGCCCAGGCGCTGCGCGATGTAGCGCGCGTAGTTGTCGGCCGGCCCGCCGGTGGCGAAGGGAACGATGATCTTCACCGGCCGCGAGGGGTAGGCCTGCGAGTGGACCTGCGGCGCCCAAGACGCGGCGGCCATGCCCAGCACCGCAACCAGCGAACGAAGCAAAACGCGCGTCATGGCATTCCCCATTTTTTATTCGACCTTGCCGATCTTCTTGACCACCTCGGCCATGCGCTTCGCATCGGCCTGCACGTACTTTTCGAAATCAGGTGCGTCCTGGTAGAGGACGGGGCTGCCCGCGTTCAGGATGACTTCCTTGACTTTGGCATCGCTGGCCGCGGCGCGCGCGGCGGCGCGCAGGCGCTGCGCCACGGGCTCGGGCGTGGCCGCCGGGATGAACAGGCCCGACCACTGCGCGTATTCGGCGGCATAGCCGGCTTCCTTGAGCGTGGGTGCATCGGGGAGCGCGTCCAGCCGGGCCGCTCCCCAATGGCCCAGCACCCGCAGCTTGCCGGCTTTGACGTGCTGCAGCACCGTGGCCGGGCCCGAGGACACGGCGTCGATCTGCCCGCCCAGCAGCGCGACGACCGCGGGGCCGGCGCCGGTGAAGGGCACGTGCGTCATCTTGATGCCCGCGTTCTGCGAGAGGATTTCCATCGGCACATGCATGGTGCCGTAGTTGCCGGAGGAGCCGTAGTTGATGGCGCCGGGCCGCTTCTTCGCGTCTTCCACAAAGTCCTTCACCGTCT
This sequence comes from Burkholderiales bacterium, assembly GCA_016191525.1. Taxonomy (GTDB): domain Bacteria; phylum Pseudomonadota; class Gammaproteobacteria; order Burkholderiales; family Burkholderiaceae_C; genus Ramlibacter. The sequence goes on from JACPOK010000022.1 coordinate 40,405, forward strand.
TCCACGGTGCATCGGCGCGCACCGCCAGCACGGTGGGGTCGGCCGTGAAGCGTGCGATCGGCCGCAAGGCATTGAGCGCGAACATCTGCGGGCGGCCCAGCACCACGTCGGCTTCCGGGATCACGGTGAGCGACGACAGCGCCATCACCACCGTATAGCCATCGGGCGGCGCCTTGGCCACGAAGCCCATGCCGATGCCGCCACCGGCGCCGGCCTTGTTCTCTATGACCACCGGCTGGCCCAGCTCGCGCGACATGGCCTCGGCCACGGGGCGCGCCACCAGATCGGCCAGGCCGCCGGGCGGGAACGGCACGACCATGGTGATGGGCTTGGCGGGCCAGGCGGCCTGCGCGCCCGCGAAGCCCGCGGCGGACAATAGGACGGCGGCGGCGATCAGGGTGCGACGATGCATTAAAGTCTCCTTTTCGTTAGCATGCTACTTTGCAAGCCATCTTTTGCCAGAGAGAGTTTTCCCCATGAAGATCGCCGCGTACCTCGACCAGGGCCAGCCCCAAGTGGGCATCGTTTCGTCCGACCTGCAAGGCATTCTGCCGCTCGACCTGCCCATCGCGCAACGCGTGCTCGGCGCCTTGCCCATTGTCGAGTTGCTGGCCGCGGGCCAGGCGATGCCGCCGACCCTGGCGCCTGTCGCGCTGGGCGCCGTGCAGCTCATAGCGCCCATTCCCCGGCCGAGGCGCAACATCTTCTGCGTGGGCAAGAATTACCACGCGCACGCCAGGGAATTCGCCGGCAGCGGCTTTGACAGCAGCGCTGCTGCCGGCGCGATTCCCACCGTGCCGATCTATTTCAGCAAGGTGCCCGAATCGGTCTGCGGCCCGGGCGACGACATCCGCATGCCGGGGGACGTCTCCAGCGCCATCGACTACGAGGTGGAACTCGCGGTGATCATCGGCAACGGCGGCAAGGGCATCAAGGCCGCCGACGCCATGAAGCACGTGTGGGGCTACACCATCATCAACGACGTCACCGCGCGCGACTGGCAGTCGCGCCACTCGCAGTGGCTGCTGGGCAAGTCGTTCGACACTTTCTGCCCCATGGGCCCGTGGCTGGTGAGCGCCGACGAGATGGACGGCACCAAGACCCAGGTGCGCTGCTTCGTCAACGGCGAAAAGCGCCAGGACGCCAGCACCACCGACCTGATCTTCGACATTCCCACGCTGATCGAAACCCTGTCGGCCGGCATCACGCTCTACCCTGGCGACGTCATCGCCACCGGCACGCCGGTGGGCGTGGGCATCGGCTTCAAGCCGCCGAAGTACCTGAAGGCGGGTGACGTGGTGCGGCTGGAGATCGACGGCATCGGCACGCTGGAAAACACGGTGCGCTAGGTCCTCACGGCAAAGACGGGGCCGGGCAGGCCGCGGCGCATCCACGAGGCGGTCAGCGCTTTGCGCTGACTGCCCTGGGTTTGTCCGTTCTTGCGGCCCGTCGCGAAACTCGCTGCGGGCCCTAAGGCCCCTTCGCTCAAGCAGCCGCGACGAGTCAGATCACGAAGCGCTGCGCGCGGCCGCAACAACGGACAAACCCAGGCGCCCCGCGAAACGATGCGCCG
>JACPOK010000010.1 GCA_016191525.1 Burkholderiales bacterium
AAAGCTCGCCGCCGAAGAGCGTTAATCGGCGCGGATGTTGCCGACGCGAATGACCTCTTTCCATCGCGCGAGTTCGCTGCGGATGAGATCGGTGTAGGCGGCCGCTCCCAAGGTGCCGGGCCTGACGCCGATCTTGGCGAAGGTCTCGCGGACCTGGGCGCCCTGCAGTGCCGTCGCGATCTCGGTCTCCCAGCGCTTGGCGATCTCCGGCGGGATGCCGGCCGGCGCCGAGAAGCCGAACCAGTTGGTCGCGACGACATCCGGGAAGCCCGCCTCACGGAAGGTCGGAACGTCGGGCAGGGAGGGCGATCTTTCGTCTTCGCTGACGCCAAGCGGGCGCATGCGCCCCGAATTGAAGTAGCCGATGGCCGTCGGCAGGCTTTCCATCAGCGCCACGATTTGGCCGCCCATGAGATCGTTCATCGCCGGCGCCGAGCCGCGATAGGGGATGTGGGTGAACGGCATATCGGCCGAGCGCGCGAGCAACTGGCCGACGAGATGGTTCATCGTGCCGTTGCCGCCGGAACCGTAGGTGATCTCGCCGGGCCTTTTGCGCGCCAGCTCGACGAGCTGCTTGACGGTCGTGACGCTCGAGCCGCCATTGACGGCGAGCACGCTGGGGAACGTCCCGACCAGATGGATATGCGTGAAGTCGCCCAGCGGATCGTAGGGCACGTCCTTGTAGAGCACCGGGCCGATGCCGTGCGACGCGGCACTCGACATCATGACCACATGAGCATCGCCGCGCGCCTTGGCCACGATATCGGCGCCTAAAAGGCCGCCCGCGCCCGGCTTGTTCTCGACGACGATCGGCTGGCCGAGCCGGCTGCCGAAATACTCGGCCAGGGTTCGCGACAGGATGTCGGCCGCGCCCGCCGGCGGAAAGTTGACGATCCAGCGGATCGGCTTCGACGGCCACGGAGTCTGTGCTCCAGCGACGCCCCCACGCACAAGAGGGGGAGCGGCAAGGGCGGCGAGAACCGCGAAGCGACGGCGAGACAGCATGGCGATCCCCCAAAGGCTATGAAAGCCAGGATGCATACTGCAACATGCGTGCCGGGCATTGGCCACCAGCAAAGAGAGCCGGCGATGGATTTCGATCTTGTGCTACGCGACGCGCGCCTTCCCGACAGCAGGCCGGATCAGCCCGCCATCGATATCGGCGTGAAGGACGGGCGCATCGCCGCCATCGGCTCCGGCCTCGGCGGCGCGGCGAAGGAGCAGGCGCAGGCTGGCGGCCGGCTGGTCTGCTCGGGCTTCGTCGAAACGCACATCCATCTCGACAAATCCTGCATCCTGGGACGCTGCGACCACGAGAAGAAGCGCTTCCCGCACCTGGCGATGGAGCGGGTCTCGGCCGTCAAGCACACCTTCACGGTGGAGGACGTCGGCGAACGCGCGGGCGGCACCCTGGAGAAGTGCATCTCGCACGGCTGCACGCGGATGCGCACCCATGTCGAGGTCGATCCCAAGGTCGGGCTGCGCGGCCTCGAAGGCGTGAAAGCCCTGATCGACCGCTATCGCTGGGCGATCGATCTCGAGATCTGCGTCATGCCGCAGGAGGGACTGACCAACAATCCCGGCACCGACGAGCTCATGGTCGCCGCGCTGAAGAACGGCGCGACCGTCGTCGGCGCGGCGCCGAACTACGACACCGACCGGCCGGCGCAGATCCGCCGCGTCTTC
>JACPOK010000024.1 GCA_016191525.1 Burkholderiales bacterium
CATCGCCGGCAGCCTGTCGTCCAAGAGATCCAACGTGATCGGCCTGGTCGTGCCGTCGGTCCGCAACTCGCTCTATGCCGCCATGATCCACGCCATCTCCGACGTGGCGCGCGCCAACGGCCTGCACGTGATGATCGCCAATTCGGGCCATCGCCTGGAGGACGAGGAGGCGCTGGTCTCGGCTCTCCTGGCGCAGCGAGTCTGCGGGCTGGTGCTGCACAACACGGCGCACTCCAAGCGCCTGCGCGAGCTTTTGGCCCGCACCGACATTCCGGTGGTCGAGACCGGCAACCTGCCGGCCAAGCCCGTCGACATGGCGGTGAGCTACTCAAACTTCGACGCCGCCCGCGCCATGACCGGCCACCTCGGCCGTCTGGGTTACAGGCGCATCGGCTTCGTCACCCTGCCGCTGCGCGACAACGATCGCTCGCGCGAGCGCCGCCGCGGCTACTTCGCGGCGCTGAAGGAGCTCGGCCTCCCGGCCGATCCCGGCCTGGTGTTGGAGGCGCCCGGCGGCTTCGCCGAAGGCGCCGACGCCCTGGTTCGCCTGGTGCAGACCCATCCCGACATCGATGCCTGCTTCTTCGCCGGCGACGTCTTGGCCGTCGGCGCGCTGTTCGAATGCCAGCGCCGCGGCTGGGCCGTGCCCGGCCGCATCGCCATCGCGAGCTTCGACGACCTCGACCTGCTGCGCCACACCGTGCCGACGGTGACGACACTGCGCATCCCGCGCCAGGACATCGGCCGGCGCAGCGCCGAACTGCTGGTCAACCGGCTGCGCGGCGCCTCGCCGCAAAAGGTCAGGATCGATGTCGGCTTCGAGATCGTCCAACGCGACAGCACCTGAGGAGAAGACATGCTGAAAGGCCGATGTGCGTTGATCACGGGCTCCACCCAGGGGCTGGGCTATGCCCTGGCCGAGCGGCTGGCGGCGGAGGGCTGCAACATCGTGATGAACGGCTTCGGCGCGAAGGACGAGATCGAGAGCCGGCGTCGCAAGCTCGAGAGTGCGCATGGCGTACGGGCAATCCATCACGGCGCCGACGTCGCGGAGCCCGCGCAGATCGCCGATCTCGTCGCCACGGCACAAAGGACGTTCGGCGGTGTCGACGTGCTGATCAACAACGCAGTGGTGCGCCACTTCTCACCGATCGAGGCGTTCAAGACCGAGGACTGGGACCGCGCACTGGCGATCAACCTCTCGTCCGCTTTCCACACGGTCCGCCTGGCTCTGTCCGGCATGCGCGAGCGCGACTTTGGCCGCATCGTCAATGTCGCGTCGGTCTACAGCCTGTTCGCCACGGTGAACCGCGTCGACTACGTCACCACCAAGACCGCACTGATCGGCTTCACCCGCGCCATCGCCCTCGAGACGGCGCGCACCAACATCACCTGCAACGCCATCTGCCCGGGCACGATCCCCACGCCAAATATCGAAGGGCGCCTGGAGGCGGAGAGGGCGAAGTCGGGCCAGTCGCGCGAGGAAGCCGAGCGCGCCTTCCTTGCGACACGCCAGCCGTCGGGGAAATTCGTGGCGCCGGATCGCGTCGCGGCTCTGGTCGCCTTGCTGTGCGGACCTTCCGGCGCCGACATCACCGGTTCGGCCATTCCGATCGACGGCGGCTGGAGCGCCGCCTGAATTTGGTAGCGATACCATGGATGGCAGCCTAGTATTTCCGGCAACGAGAAGGAGGACACGCCAATGACCATCACCCGCCGACAATTCGCTCCCGCAGCCGCCCTTGCCACGCTCGCCGCATCGCCCGCCTTCGCCCAGCAGACCAGCGAGAGCGTGAAGTGGCGCTTCACCACGAGCTTCCCCAAGAGCCTCGACACGCTCTTCGGCGCGGCGCAGACCGTCTCCCGCATCGTCGGCGAGCTGACCGACGGCAAGTTCCAGCTCCAGACTTTCGCTGCCGGCGAGATCGTGCCCGCCCTGCAGGTGCTCGACGCGGTGTCCAACGGCACCGTCGAGTGCGGCCACACCTACACCGGCTACTACATCGGCAAGAACCCGAGCTTCATCTTCGACGGTTCGCTGCCCTTCGGCTTCACGCCGCGCCAGCACAATGCCTGGATGATGTTCGGCGACGGCCGCAAGCTGATGGACGAGGTCTATGACAGCTTCAACGTCGTTGCCTTCCCGGCCGGCCAGACCGGCGGCCAGATGTTCGGCTGGTTCCGCAAGGAGATCAAAAGCCCGAAGGACTTCGAGGGCCTGAAGATGCGCACCGCGGGCTTCGGCGGCAAGGTCATGCAGAAGCTGGGCGCCGTGCCGCAGCAGATCGCCGGCGGCGAGATCTATCCCGCCATGGAGCGCGGCACGATCGACGCCTGCGAATGGGTCGGTCCCTACGACGACGAGAAGCTCGGCTTCAACAAGGTCGCCAAGTACTACTACACGCCGGGCGTCATGGAGCTCGAGGCGACCAACGTGATCATGGTCGGCAAGCAGCCGTGGGCCAGCCTGCCGCCGCGCTACCAGGCGGCGTTGCGTTATGCCGGCAACTACGCCGCGACCGAGATGCTCGCCTCCTACGACGCCAAGAACGCCCAGGCGATCGCTCGCCTGGTCGCCTCGGGCACGCAGCTCTCGGTGCTGCCGGAGGATGTGATCAAGGCGCTGCGCGGCGCGCTCGAGACGGTGCTCGACGAGGAAGCCGCCGGCAACGCGCAGTTCAAGAAGATCCTGGCCAACTGGCGCCAGTTCCGCGCCGAGCAGCACCGCTGGTTCTCGATCGCCGACACCCGCGCCGAGCTCGCGGTCTACCGCACGGATCCGCAGCGCTAGTCTAGTCTCGCCGGACCGCGGGCCTGCAGGCCCGCTCATGTTCTTCCGGACCGCGCGCGGCCGCGCGCGCGCTTGCTCAAGAGGCGCGCGCGGACCCCAGCTACAGCTCTTTCCGCACGATGGCGGCACCGTCGGCCAGCGCCTTCAGCTTGCCGAAGGCAGTCGCGCGCGGCAGGTATTTCATGCCGCAATCGGGGGCGGGCAGGAGCTTGTCCGGCGGCAGATGTTTCAGGCCCGCACGAATGCGGTCGGCGACCTTCTGCGGCGTCTCGATCTCGGGATCGTTGAGGTCGATCACGCCCAGCATCACCTTCTTGGGCGCAAGGTCCTTCAGCACGCCGAGATCGAGCTTGGGTTGGGCCGATTCGATCGAGATCTGCTGGGCAAGGCTGTCGGCGAGCTGCGGCAAGAAAGAGTAGCCGGTCGGCTTGCCGCCGGTGACGACGGCGGCATAGCCGAAGCAGAGATGGACGACCGTCGGCACCTTGATGTCCTTGAGCGCCCGGTCGATCACTCTCACGGCATAGCGCTTGGCCTCCTCGGGATTGTTGCGCAGCCACGGCTCGTCGAGCTGGATCACGTCGGCGCCGGCCTTGACCAGCGCGTGCGCCTCCTCGTTCACCGCCGCGGCGTAGTCCATGCACATCGCCTCGGCGTCCTTGTAGAACTCGTCCTTGACCTGCTGGCCCATGGTGAAGGGGCCGGGCAGGGTGATCTTGGCGAGCTTGTCGGTGTTGGCGCGCAGGAACTGCATGTCGCGCAGTTCCACCGGTTTGGTGCGCCGGATCTTGCCGACCACGCGCGGCACCGGGGTCTTGTGGCCGCGGTTGTTGACGATCTCGGCCGGATGCTCGTCGTCGATGCCGTCGAGCGCGGTGGCGAAGCGGTTGGAGTAGCTCTCCCGCCGCATCTCGCCGTCGGTCACGATGTCGATGCCGGCGCGCTCCATGTCGCGGATGGCGATC
>JACPOK010000018.1 GCA_016191525.1 Burkholderiales bacterium
TCGCCTTCTTCTGCATGGCGAAGGAGGCTGCGGAACGCGGTTCCGTCTTCCTGTACGCCGGACATTCCCGCGTCGGCTTGCTCGACCTCAGGTACATGGGCGATCAGATCGGCGCGCCCATCAAGATGAACAACGACCAGTACCAGATCTTCGGATTCTTCGGCTGCTCGAGCTACAGCTACTACAATCTTTCCTATTTCGCGGCGAAGGCCTCGAAGGCCGATCCCGAGGGCACGAAGAATGCCGACATCATCACCAACGGCGTTACCGGCTCGTTCGGATCGATGACGGATTTCACCGTCAAGACCCTGACTCCGATTTTCAACTGGTCGGCACGCGGCACCAAGGCGACCTGGCAGCAGATCATGAATTCCTACTCGGAGAGATTCCTGACCGGGGTCAACGGCGACGAGTAGTCCGGCTGCGGGCCGCAGTCGCACCACCAAGACGTGGCGCTGGAGGAGTCAATCGGCTACGATTACACAGGGAATGAAGACAAAGCCGGCGCCTGAAGCCGCTATTGGGAGGAGTAGTTCGCGTTGACGGCAACGAGCGCTGAAGCCCTGCCGGCTGCCCGCGAAATGACGGACGCGCCGAGACGATGGGGCGCCCCGCTATGGGTCGGCGCGCTGCTGATCGTGCTGGCGTTCCTGGTGATCTACCCGCTCCTGATGCTGGTGTTCGGCGCGCTGAGCGATTCCAACCCCGTCGTGGACGGCTTCGGCGCCTTCCGGCCGTCGGCCAAGCACTTCTTGGACGTGCTGGCCAACGAGAACGTCCACCTCGCCTTCTTCAATGCGTTGGCCGCCTGCGGCGGCGGCACCGTCCTTGCGGTGGTGATCGGGCTCGCCTTCTCCTGGATCGTCGTGCGCACCAACACGCCGTTCAAGGGCTTCATCGCCGGCGCCAGCATGATCCCATTGTTCGTGCCGCCACTGGTCGCCGGCGTCGCCTGGGGCATTTTGGGCTCGCCCAAGACCGGCCTTCTGAACACCTCGCTCAAGTGGATCGGAATCGACTTCCGCTTCGACTTCTACTCGATGAGCGGACTGATCATGGTGTTCGGCATCTATTATGCGCCCTACGTCTACATGTTCACCGCCTCGGCGCTCAGGAACATGGATCCGAGCCTCGAAGAAGCGTCGGAAGTGTCGGGCGCCTCGGCCTTCACGACGATCTTCACCATCACCTTCCCGCTGATCGCGCCGGCCATCCTCGCAGGCTCGCTGCTGTCCTTCGTGGTGATGCTGGGCATCTACGGCGTGCCGGCGGCGCTGGGAGCGCCCGCCAACATCAACGTGCTCACCACCTACATCTTCAAGCTCACCGCCTGGAGCCCGCCGCTCTACAACACGGCGGCCGCCGTCGCGATCCTGCTGATGGTCGTCACCGCGATCCTGGTGTGGGCGCAGCAGAGGGTGCTGTCCGGCAAGAGCTACGCCACGGTTGCCGGCAAGGCGTTCCGGCCGCGCAGCCTCAATCTCGGGCCGTGGCGCTGGTTCACCTTCGGCCTGGCGCTGGTCTACCTGTTCGTCGTCGTGGTGCTGCCGACCCTGGCGCTGGTCATCGCTGCGTTCCGCAAGTTCCTGTTCTTCAAGGACTTCAACGCGCTGTTCGACTGGAAGCAGTACAGCTGGGTCCATTTCGAGAGCGTGTTCGACAATCCGCTGACCATGCTGTCGATCTGGAACACGCTGAAGGTCGGCGTCATCACTGCTGTCGTCGGCGGCGCGCTCGCCTTCGCCATCGGCTATACGGTGAACCGCACCACCGTCGGCGGCCGCAAGTCGATCGACCTTCTGGCCACGCTGCCTGTTGCCATCCCCGGCCTGGTCGTCGGCGTCGCCTACCTGTGGGCGTGGATCGGCCTGCCCGGCGGCCTCTACGGCACGATCTGGATCCTGGCGCTGGCCTTCGTCGCGCGCTTCATGCCCGACACGGTGAAGGCGCTGTCGACGTCGTTCCTGCAGATCCACAAGGAGCTCGAGGAGGCCGCCTGGATCTGCGGCCGCGGGCTTTTAGGCACCATCCGCACCATCGTGCTGCCGCTCGCCCGGCCGGGCGTGGTGGCGTCGATGACGCTGCTCTTCGTGCTGGCGATCCGCGAACTCGGCTCCTCGCTCTTTCTCTATACCAGCGACACCACCGTGATGGCGGTGCTGCTGCTCGACTACTACGAAGGCGGCAACACCGGAAAGACGGCGGCCTTCAGCCTGGTGCAGACGGCGATCCTGGCCATCCTGCTCAGCATCACCACCTGGCTTTCCCGTGAAACGACGCAGAGCGCGCGTTTCAACTGACGAACAACGACAGACGGAGGAATCGATGAAGAGACGCACGATCGTGAAGGCCGCCGGCCTGGGACTGGCCGGGGCGTTCACCGGACTGCCGGCCCTGGCGCAGGACCAGTTCGGCTCCCAGGAGCTGATCGCGGCGGCCGAGAAGGAAGGCGGGCTGACCTACTACACGGCGAACTTCGCCGAGACCGAGCAGGAGGTCATCAAGGAGTTCAACAAGCGCTTCCCCAAGATCAAGGTATCGATGGTGCGCGCGCCTGGCGGCCAGCTGATCACCCGCATCAAGACCGAGGCGGCCGCCGGCAAGCTCGGCGCCGACGTCGTCAACCACTCCGACCGCGGCCTGATGCTGGCGCTGGTCGACCTCTTCCAGGACTACGCGCCGCCCAACGCCGCCGACTACCGGCCCGACGCCCTGGTCTCGCCCAAGCTGTGGCCCGGCGTCACGCTGGGCTGGGCGATCGCCTACAACACCCAGCTCGTCAAGAACGCGCCCAAGACCTGGATGGATCTCACCAAGCCCGAATACAAGGGCAAGCAGATCGGCCAGGTCGTCGGCCCGTCAGGCGGCACGACCTGGACCCGCGCCATGTTCGAGCGCCAGGTTCTGGGCGAGGACTACTGGCAGAAGCAGGCGGCGCTGGGCATCGCGCTCTATCCGTCGGGCGCGCCGTTGTCCGACTCGCTGGTGCGCGGCGAGGTATCGATCGCCCCGCTGCTCTACAACATCATCTACACCAAGATTGTCGAAGGCGCGCCGGCCGAGGCGATCTTCGCACCCGAGGGAGTGCCGATCATCCCCTACGCCGACGGCGTCACCAAGACCGCCAAGAGCCCCAAGGCCTTCCAGATCGCCAAGCTCGGCAACATCACCTCGCTCAAGGAGCCGCCGTCCTTCCCGAAGGGCTGGGATCCCAAGGTGATCAAGGTGTGGGTGCCGAAGTACGATGAGTTCGAGAAGCTGCGCGAGCCCTGGCTCGAGCAGTGGAACAAGACCTACGGCTACCGGCAGTGACCTCGGCCCTTCTCATAGAAAACCTGGTCAAGCGGTTCGCGACCGGCAAGCCGGCCGTCGACGGCGTGAGCTTCGACGTGCCGGCGGGAGAGATCGTGGTCCTGCTCGGCCCCTCGGGCTGCGGCAAGACCACGACCTTGCGCTGCGTGGCGGGCCTCGAGCATCCGACGGGCGGCCGCATCTCGATCGGCGACCGCGTCGTCTCCGAGCCCGAGCGCGGCCTGTTGGTGAGCCCGCGCGAGCGCGACATCGGCATGGTCTTCCAGTCCTACGCCGTGTGGCCGCACATGACGGTGCGCCAGAACGTGGCCTATCCGCTGAAACACCGGCGCAAGAACGGTGGCGGCGGCGACATTAACGCCAAGGTCAACGACACGCTCGAACTGGTCGGTCTCGGCGACTACGCCGAGCGGCCGGTGACGTCGCTGTCGGGCGGCCAGATGCAGCGCGTCGCGCTGGCGCGAAGCCTGGTCTACCGCCCGCAGCTCCTGCTGCTCGACGAGCCGCTCTCCAACCTCGACGCCAAGCTGCGCATCCGCCTGCGCGACGAGCTGCGCCGCATCCTGAAGCAGACCGGCATGACCGGGCTCTACGTCACCCACGATCAGTCCGAGGCCGTGGTGCTGGGTGACCGCATCGGCGTGATGAAGGACGGCAAGCTTTTGCAGATGGCGCCGCCGGCCGAGATCTACAATCGCCCGGCGGATTCCTTCGTCGCCAACTTCACCGGCGCCTCCAATGTCCTTTTGGGCAAGGTGCTGGCGCGCAGTGGCGACAAGGCGACCATCGATCTCGGCGCCGCCGGCCGCATCGAGGCGTGGACGCCGCAGCCGCTCGCCGTCGGCGAGAGGGCGCGCGTGGCGCTCCGCGCCGAGAACGTGCGGTTGGGCGAAAGAGGTCCGGCCAACGCCTTCTCCGGCCGCGTGATCGAGCGCCGCTATCAGGGCATGCAGACCGTCTACGACGTCGAGCTGGGCGGCCAGCGCCTCGAAGCGCTCGAACTCGGCACGGCAGCACGCCACGACAACGGCGAGCTTGCCCTCACCCTGCCGCCCGACCAATGCTGGGCCTATCGCGACGAGGGTGCAGCCCCAGTCGAGTGATTCAGATTCTTCCGGACCGCGCGCGTCCCGCGCGCTCATGAGGCGCGCGGGACGCGCG
>JACPOK010000016.1 GCA_016191525.1 Burkholderiales bacterium
ATGCCGGTCTGCGCCCGCCCCAGGATCAGCGCATGCACGTCGTGCGTGCCTTCGTAGGTGTTCACCACTTCCAGGTTGACCATGTGGCGGGCCACGCCGAACTCGTCGCTGATGCCGTTGCCGCCCATCATGTCGCGCGCCAGCCGCGCGATGTCCAGCGCCTTGCCGCAGGAGTTGCGCTTCATGATGGAGGTGATCTCCACCGAGGCCGTGCCCTCGTCCTTCATGCGCCCCAGGCGCAGGCAGCCCTGCAGGCCCAGGGTGATTTCAGTCTGCATGTCGGCCAGCTTTTTCTGGATCAGCTGGTTCGCCGCCAGCGGCTTGCCGAACTGTTTGCGGTCCAGCACGTACTGGCGGGCACGGAACCAGCAGTCTTCCGCCGCGCCCAGCGCGCCCCAGGCAATGCCGTAGCGGGCTGAATTGAGACAGGTGAACGGGCCCTTCAGGCCGCGCACATCGGGGAAAGCGTTCTCTTCGGGGCAGAACACCTCGTCCATGACGATCTCGCCGGTGATGGAGGCACGCAGGCCCACCTTGCCCATGATCTTGGGGGCGGACAGGCCCTTGGCGCCCTTGTCCAGCACGAAGCCGCGGATGGCGCCCTCGTCGTCCTTGGCCCAGACCACGAACACGTCGGCGATCGGGCTGTTGGTGATCCACATTTTGGCGCCCGACAGGCTGTAGCCGCCGGGGACCTTCTTCGCGCGCGTCACCATGCTGTTGGGGTCGGAGCCGTGGTTGGGCTCGGTCAGGCCGAAGCAGCCTATCCACTCGCCGGTGGCCAGCTTGGGCAGGTACTTCTGCTTCGTCGCTTCATTGGCGAACTCGTTGATGGGCACCATCACCAGCGAAGACTGCACGCTCATCATCGAGCGGTAGCCGGAATCGACCCGCTCCACTTCGCGCGCGACGATGCCGTAGCACACGTAATTCAGGCCGGCGCCGCCGTACTGCTCGGGGATGGTGGAGCCCAGCAGGCCCAGCTCGCCCATCTCGCGGAAGATCGATGCATCAGTGGTCTCGTTGCGGAAGGCCTGCACCACGCGCGGCGCCAGCTTGTCCTGGCAATACGCGGCCGCCGATTCGCGCACCATGCGCTCGTCATCGGTGAGCTGCTCGTTCAGCAGCAGCGGGTCTTCCCAGTGGAAGGATGCTTTAGTGAGAGTCATCAGAAGTTTTCGCTGCGGTTGAACCAGACGAAGGAATAGCCGATTCGCCTTTTGCTTGACTGCAAAATACAGTTGCGGGCCAGACCCTGTCCGGCGCCCCAGTGATCCAGATTTGCCAAGACGAAGCCAGCACTTGCCGCGCAGGGTCTGCACAGAACGCCTTGAGCTGTCGTTTGCCGTCGATGCCGGGTTCTTCACGACGACTCATCGCGGCTATCAGCGTTAGCGCGATGGCTACGAACGCAAATACCCAGAGCAGGGACGTGGAAATCTTCACCCAAATGAGCCAAAGCCGGCCACCAGGAAAGGAAGCATGCTTGCAAAGACGCGCTCTAGGTCGCTAGACCCGTAGCGACCGGAAGACAAGCTTTCTACGCGCCCAGGCTCGGCAACGAGGGACAGCATGGTCCCCACCATAAAGCTAAAGGCTTGATAGATTCGCTCCTCTTCTACGTTTGGCAGCGTCCGGCGAAACTCGGCAACAAACTGGCGGGCAACCGCGTTGTAGTGGACGCCTATCACTTTGGCGTAGTCCGGCGCATTGGAGGCTCGCGCAACAAGGAGGGCGTAGTGTTTCCACCCCCGCCCGCCATTGCTGCTGCGTTCGACGAATGGATGCACGTAAGCTGTGATCAGATCCCCCAAGGAAACGGGTGCGGCCCCAGCCCGGCTTCGCGCGGCGTCCAGCAGTTGCATGCGCTGATGTGCCATATAGGCGGCACGACGTTCGACCACCTTGTCGAACAATGTGTCCTTGGTGCCAAAGTGATAGGCAACTAGCGCCAATTGCGCTTCCGACTGCTGCGCCACATCCCTCATGGATGTCCCATGGAAGCCATGGAGGGCAAAAAGAATTTCCGCGGCGTCGAGCACACGTTCCCTTGTCACGTCGCCGGACTTACGCCCGTTGGGCCGCACGACACCGGGTACGGCAGCTGGCTTGCTGGGAGTAGACGCTCGTTTTGCTGTAACCATCATTCAATTGTGCATTGATCGCTAGTGGCCGCTTTCAACCTAGGCCCGCAGCGCGTTCAACGCAACGAATGACGGCGGCGTAGTCCGCGTCCGCGTCGCCGTTGGCGGCGGCTGAGTGAAGCAACTGCAGGGTCAGTGCCGTCTGCGGGATCGGCACTCTCAGTCTTTCAGCTTCGCCCAGGATCAAATTGACGTCCTTGGCCATCTGGGTGACGGTGAAGGTCGGCGTGAAATTGCGTTCGAGGAGTTGCACCGACTTTGCCTTCACGATCGGCGAGGCGACCGCGCTGTTCGTCAGCACCTCCCACATATCGGCCCAGAGCAGTCCACCCTTCGCTCCGAGCGTGAGCGACTCGGCAAGCATTGCGCTCGTTTGCGCGATCATGAGATTGACTACGAGTTTCATGAGCCTTGACTGCTCGCCGTCACCCAGCCAGTACTGACTCGGCCCGAACAGTCGCAGCACAGGCAGCATGCGATCGTAGGTAGTCCTTGGGCCAGAAACCAATAAGGTCAACTGGGCGGCGTCTGCCATCGCATTGTTGCCGGACACCGTTGCACGCAAATAGGCGATCTTGCGCGTCGCCAGCAACTCGGCTACGCGCGCGGACATCGCTGGCGACACCGTGCTGGTATCCACGTAGACAGTGTCCGGTCGTGCGTGCCGGCTGACCTGCTCCGCGACTGTCCAGAGAATTTCGTCGTTGGGCAGCGACGAGAGAATGATCTCAGCCGCCTCAATTCCCAAAGCTCCCTGCGCCACGCGCATCCCCACAGCATGAGCTGCTTTCAACCTGCCTTCATCGGTATCGTCGACGGAAACTTCATGCCCCGCGGTCAGGAGGTGCCGCCCCATGGGGTGACCCATCTTCCCCGCTCCGATCAAGTGCACCTTCATCCTAGATCCTGTTCAAACCGTTCATTCATCGCCTTTGATACCGAGTTCGGGCAATACCTTTTTGAATCGCACGACGTCGGCTTCGAGAGACTTCCGGAACTCCTGTGGAGGCGTAAGCACTAGTTTGGCCTGGCTGACTTTCAGATAGTCCTGGTAGGTCGGCAGCTTCGCCGCCTCCGAGACCTGCTTGAACAGCGCCTGTGCCTTGGCCGGCGGCATGCCAGCCGGTGCGAGCAGCCCCGACCAGGCAGGGACGTCGACATCCTTGAGTCCCAGTTCGCGGAAGGTCGGGACGCCCGGGAAATCCGGGTCCGGCTGTTCCGACGAAATCGCCAGTGCGCGGACTCGGCCATCACGCAACAGCGGCAGCGCGGTCGATGCGCCCATGAAGACCATATTCACATGCCCACCCAGGAAGTCCGTTACGGGAGACTTGTACGGAACATGAAGAAGCTTGACGCCCGCGGAACGTGCAAACATGGCGCCGATCACATGGGTAGTGTTGCCGTTGCCGAACGAGCCATAACTCACCTGGTCCGGCTTGTCCTTCGCCGCCGCGATGAGATCCTGAATGGTCTTGTAGGGGGAGTTGGCTTGCACGAGCAAGGCAAATCCAGAAGACCGCGTCACCACGCTTATCGGGGTGAAACTTTTGACCGGATCGTACGGCAGCTTGTTGTACAGCCCTGCGTTGGTCGCATGACCAGCCGTCGTGAACAAGAGCGTCGTTCCGTCGGGCTTCGCCTTGGCGACTTCAGCCGTGGCAATTCGGCCACCTGCGCCGGCCTTATTTTCGACGATCACACTTTTGCCGGTTGTTTTGGACAGCGCTTCAGCAAATGCGCGCGCCGAAGTGTCGAACGGATTGCCAGCACCGATCGGCACGACAATTCGAATGACGTCGGTTTGGGCGAAGGCCAAAATGGGCAGAATTGCGACGGCGAGTATCGCCCCACGAAGCTTGGCACCTATCGGGTTGAACATAAAGTCTCCTTACGTCTTGAGTTGAGAGTGCGCACCCCTGGCGAGCCCGCACACAGGGATTAGTCAGGCAGCGTTCAAAACTTCTGCAATCCAGTCTGACATTGCGTTCGTCGCCAAGCTCATGTTGCCGATGCTGCAGTGCTGGTCGCCGCCTTCTGCGACCGTGAAAATTCGCAAGTCTCTCTTCGGTGAGTTCACGCAGCCGTCGTGCGTTTTCACGGCGTCCGCAACCGGGATTTGGCGGTCGTCCTCACCGTGTGTGATGTAGATCGGCACACGGATGCGATCCAGAACACCGTCCAATGTGAACTTGTCCGTCACCTGGATGCAGTCCTCAACAGTTTCCCGGCCGAGGACCCACTTGACGTGGTCGACGTAGTGGGGGACAGATTTCTGGGAGGAACTCGCACCTGATATGCGAGCGCGGAATCGCTTTCCCCAGTCGTAGTTGGCGCCCCAAGCAACACAGCAAGCAAATCTCGGCTCGAACGCGGCGGCTCGGGGCGCGTGGTAACCCCCAAGGCTAAGCGCCATCATTCCTATGCGGCGGCCGTCAACGTCCTTGCGTCGTTCAAGGTAGTCGACACACGCGCCTGCCGGCACCTCCGCCTCCGGAGCGTTGTGCAGATCGTTCTTGCGCAGCGCCTCGCCTACGCCCGGATTGTCGACAAGCAGGATCGATACCCCGCGCTGCGCGAGCATCCCCGGCAGGCCGCACAGATACAGATACTCCTTCACCCCATCAAGTCCGTTGAAATGGACGATGCATGGCGCGGGCTTGGCCTCTGTCCCTGAGGAGACCATCAGCGCCGGCAGAAACGACTGCCCGAAGGGGACCCGCACCTTCTCACAGTTCATTCCAGAGCACTGCACGTACTTGTCGAACGTTGCGAGCAGTTCGTCGTAGGCGGCAAGCCGGGGCAAATAGTCATGAGACGGGATACGCTCGGCCGTGATGTACATCACGCACGCGCGACGATACTTCTCTGCCGCTGAATTCAGGTGTCCCGCCCGTTCATCCTCTGCAGCCGATTTGGCAAGCTTGGTGGCGGCCTGCTCCCACGCGCGAAAAAAGTCGTTCGCCTGCGCCTGGTCATCGACCACATCTCGCAACTCACGACAGGCGCGATCGATTTCGTCCATGTTGGCACCGGCGTCCAGAGCCATGGAGAGCGCCAAGTTCCAAGAATAGACTTTGAAATAGCTAAACATTTGCCCACCATTTTCAAGCAGTGATTGATATAATAACTGAACGACTGAACAATTAAATTAGGGTTATCACTGACAATGCATGCCCAGCAAGATTTCATTTCATCGTCTGTTTTAATATTCATCCGTTCAGCTTTAGAAGGACCCGTCCATGCTCTTCACTTTTCACCTCCTGGACCGGCGCGATGCCGCCGATCTTCGGACCCAGTTGCGCCCCGAACACAAGGCCTATCTGGCAGGTGTCGCCAGTAACATCGCGTTCGCCGGCCCGCTTCTCACTGATGACGGCCAAACGATGATTGGCAGTTTGCTGGTGATCGATTTCACCGACCGTGCCGCTGCGCTGCGGTGGCAAGCTGATGAGCCATTTACCCGTGCCGGCATCTATGCGTCGATCTCGGTCCATCCATTCTCAAACCTGTGGCCCCAGCGGGCGGGCTTCCCTCCATCGCCTGCCTGACCACTCGGCTTGACGTGCTACTCCAAAGGGTATCCAGATGAACAATGCAATGGAAGTCAGGATCGACCGAGTTCTGGTGACTGCGGAGCAAATCGCAAATTGGGAGGCCGGCCGCGCGCGAGCGGTACTCAGGAAGCTGAGGCGAATGATGGGAATCAAGCGCGACGCTATCGGCTCCTCGGGCGAGCTCTCGGCGATGCGAAATGAACTATTGCGCCTGAAGGAGGAGTGCGGCCGGCAGCGAATGCGCTCGGCGCTAGAGCGTGACACACGCATCTCGGGTTTCATTTCCAAGTTCGTTGTGCTGCTGTCCGGAGGGCGCCGCAAACAGTGCGTGGTGGAGATCAAGGTAGCCGGCGCTACTGCGAAGCAGGTTTTCGAGGGCATTGATGACCTGATGCGCAGCGACACCAACGAAAACAGGCAAAGTAACCTCCTGGCCTGTCCGGATCACTACGTATTGGAACCACGCGGCACGGTTCTGGAAGTGATCGAGACAACGGGCGGCTCGCCCTTCCCCGCACAGTTCTTCATGCAGTTCGGAGATGAATCCGGCATCAAGACTGCACGCGACCCCTTGTTTCCCTACCAGTCCGTAGGAACGGCCCGCGCGAGCGATGGCGCTGTCCTTGGCGGAGTCCGGCATCAATTCCGCGACGAAGGAGACGGCGGCACCCTGGTCAGGCTTATGGTCGAGTTTCCGCTGCTGACGCCGAACTATATGATCCGCGATCACCAATGGCACCTCAGCTGCGAATTCTCGCACTGGCTGGGCCATGTGCTGAAGGATCGACACCTCTGAGGGAGAGCCTGGCCGCGGGATTCATTCAGTCACGGCCTTGGCGACACGGCGGGCAGCAACAGGTAGGCGTCGTATTGGCCGCCGGAGTGCAGAGTTTGCTGTCCCCCGTAAACCTTGGGATCTCGGCCGAGGTGCAAAAACGGCGCCGAGCCCTTGAAGAATCCATTGGAGATGTGCGGAAATTCGAAGTCTTTGCCTTGAACGGTCAAGGCTAGGGTGTATCCACGCGGCACTACGATGCTGGTTGGCCAGATTTCAACATCCGCCTGATAAGGCTTGCCGGGCTCCATGGGCTGCGCTTCCTGGTGCAGATACACCGGCCGGTGAGGCAGGCTGCGTTTCTCATCACGATCCCGGTGGGATAGACGCAACCATCCTTGCGCAACCGGCACTGCTGGAGCGACCGTTCCTTCAAACGTGATTTCCTTGCCGGCCGGATCGAAAAGTCGAATCGTCAGGAAGAGGTCGGCATCTGTCGTCGTGCTGCTGACCCACAGTCGAGCCATCAACGGTCCAGTGAATTCCCGGTCTTGCTCCGACGGCGGAATCGTAAAGGTTTTACCCGCGGACAAGGCCTCGTAGCTGGCCTTGCTGACACCAGCCGGTGCGGCGCGACTCAGCGAGGCCGTGCCCGCGTCGAGGTACCACTTCTCGAAATGTGTGCCCGTCAACGGCCACTGGGTGTCTTCGCGCTTGAAGTCACCACGAACAGGGTCGCGTACGGTGACTACCACGTTTGATTCATTGCTGAAAGCTTTGGTGTCACCCTTCAGGTGACGATCGAAGAACGCTTTCTGCAGTGAGAAAGCCGACTCTTCGTAAAACGGAGTGAAGTGATCTCCCGTATGCATCCTCAACCACTTGTCTCTGGAGGCAATCTGCGTGTAGCCTTCAATGTTCCCGCGCAAATGCAGGCCCATGCCTGTCCAGTTCCCCACGGACAGCGTTGGAATTGTGATACGTGAAAGGTCGGGCGTGCGCTGCCGGTGGTAGGCATCGAGGAACGGATGTTTGACCTCGTCCCACGAGAAGCGGCTGCCGGCCAGTGTCGCCGGCGTGCGCGGCTCACCCGTAGCCGCGCCACCAACGATGGCGTCACGGAACGTGGTGGTGCCGTTGCCGTTCTGGTTGGGCAGCACCTGCGCCTTTGCCCACAAGGCCGTGAACGTCCCCGATTCGATACCCCCGTGGTAGCCGGAATCCCGATATGGATCGGCCGCGCCCTCCCAAGGGATCATGGCCGCGAGCCCCTTGGGCTGCAGGGCGGCGACATTCCATTGGCCGATCGCGTAGTAGGAAATCCCGATAAGGCCGACTTTTCCGTTCGACCATGGCTGGCGCGACGCCCATTCGATGAGCGCCTTGTAATCCTGCGCTTCACGAGGACTTTGCGGGTCGAGGTACCCGCCGGTCTTGCCGGAGCCACGCGCGTCCGCCTGGATCACGACGTATCCAGCAGGAACCCAGCGCTCCGGATCCGGCATCTCCCAGCGCATGAAGGAGCAGGTGGATTCCTTGCACAGGTCGGGAAGTCTTGCGGTCACCTTGCTCCACGTCGGCTTGTAGGGTTCGGCCTCCTGCCAGGCGACGTCCTTCCCGTATATCCCATGGGTAACGATTACCGGGTATTTGCCGCTCGTGCTCGGGCGGAAAATGTTGACCCGCAATGGCAAGCCATCATCCATCACCACACCGGCGTTGTACTCGAAGACGACGTTTGGCTTCGGGAACGGTTTGATTTCACCGGCAAACTGTTCACCCGCCATGGCGTACGGAGACAGGAAAACCAGCAGACTCGTCGTAGCGAGAACGCCCGCATGCGTCATCAGGCGGCGTTTGAAGCTGAGTTGGTAAGACATTGATTAACGCCCTTCTTGTGTTGGATCGCCCGACGCAGATGGCAGGCCAAGGAGACTTCTCCTAAGCGCCGCATCGTTTGCCTTGTCTCCCGCAACGATGCGGAGGAAGACTGAGAAGAATTCCTGTTCCTTGATCGGCTCAGGCATCGCCAATTTGTCGTTGATGTAGACGTAGGTACCCTCGTTGGGCACCCACTCGAGGGAATAGGATTCACCCGTGGCCATTCGCTTCTTCCTGGCGAACACCTCCCCCATGCGAACCAGCGCTGGAATGAGCTTCACGAACTCGCCTCGGGTCGCGTTGCGCTCCACTCCTGACGTGAAGTTCTTCCCGACTTCGTTCCCGTCAAGCTCCCGCAGGAACACAACGTGGTAGCGCTTGATGCCCTCCTGGCCCAGCACATCTGGAAGGCTTCTGGCGCGCCTGGGGACATACAAACCCGCGGCGGCCACCTTCTGAAAAAATATCTCCCGGACCCCGGCACCGTTGAGGATCAACCGGCTACCCCGTACAGTGACTTCAGAATCGAACTTGACGCCCGCTATATTGACTGGAGTCGATGCGCTGGCCATGGTTGCGACCAGCGCCAACGCGGCATAGCACCAGAAAGGGCGGCTCGAGGTCATGCCGAAGGCGTCTCTAACTCGACTTGCGCTCCGCCGTTCCGCCCGGAGCGAACAATGGCTTCGAACAGTTTGATGTTTTCAAGCAGCTCGGCGGATGTGAAAGGATAGGGAGAGCCCTTCGTAACAGCATCCGCCCACGACTCGAAGTTGGCCACTACCGCGCTGGTCGCTTCGTAGCTGCGTTGAACGCGTGCCACGCCAGTCGCCGTACAGTGCGTGAAGATCGTCGGCAGGCCTTGATCGACGTTCCCGAGCGATACCAGCTCCACCCAACCCTTGTCACCGAATACGGCGATGCGGCCATGGAACGGCGTTGCCGAAATGAAGGTGATGGTGCCGCGCGTGCCAGACCGGAACTTGATGGTGGCCGTAACGTAGTCTTGCGCTGGCGGCTCAAAGGTCATCGAGTCCGTGACGCAGCACACGCTCTCCGCGGGCCCCGCCAGCGCGACAAAGATGTCCGTAATGTGAATCCCGACCGCGGTCATCATCCCAGCCGGTGCATCCTTCTGGTCAAGCCGCCAGTTGGCTTTGTCGAGTTTGCGGAACAGGTCGTGGCTCACGTTCGTCTCAACGTGGAGCAGGCGGCCCAATTCGCCCGCGCGCACCATGCGCATCAGCTCGGCCACGGCGGGCTCGAAACGCCGCTCGTGGCCCATACCGAGGACACGACCCCCGCTAGCAGCCGCTTCCAGCATACGGCGTGCTCCGGCGCTCGTCATCGCCAGCGGCTTTTCGCAAAACACCTGCTTGCCAGTCTCCAGTGCGGCTAGCACCTGCTCCTCATGCAAGGAATGCGGCGTGGCGAGGATGACGCCGTCGATGTCGCTGCGCGCCAGCACCTGCGCCAGATCCGTGGCGAGTTCGACGTCAGCCTGCAGCAGGAAGGCCTTCGCTTCCTCGGTTGGGAAAGGGTCGATGCCGACAACGACCTCGAA
Source organism: Burkholderiales bacterium (assembly GCA_016191525.1). Taxonomy (GTDB): domain Bacteria; phylum Pseudomonadota; class Gammaproteobacteria; order Burkholderiales; family Burkholderiaceae_C; genus Ramlibacter. Next base: position 9,922 of record JACPOK010000016.1, read on the forward strand.
CTTCCGGCTCGCTGCCAGCGAACGGATGATCTCTTTTCCCCACCAGCCCAAGCCGGCCACCGCGACCCTCATTGAATGTGCTTGCTTCATTTCTCGTACTCCTCAAAATATGAATCTTTAGTCCCGCGGCCGCACGCCTGCCCAAGCGTCGTCGAGCAGTTCCGCAAGCGCGCCGGCTTCGAGCGGGCGAGGGTTCCAGTACGGGTTGGCCAACGCGAGCTCCAGCGTCCTCCGCAAACCTTCTTTGGGCATGCCAAGCTCTCTCAGCGAGATGGTTGCGCCCAGTTCACGCGCCAAGTCGAACAGACCGGTGGCCGCGCCCGGAGCCCCAATGGCCGCCGCAATTCTTGCAATAGCCTGGGGCGCCGCGGGTGCGTTGTAGGCGAGCGCGTGGGGCAGAACTACCGTGTGCGTTTCTGCATGCGGCAGGTTGAAGGTTCCGCCCAGGGTGTGGCACAGCTTGTGGTGCAATGACATGCCCACATGGCCCAGTACCGATCCACACAGCCACGCGCCATAGAGGCAGGCGCTGCGCGCGGCCGCATCTGCCGGCGCTCGATGGATTCCACGCAAGCCCTGCGCCAGCGCGCGGATGCCCTCTTCGGCCATCAATGACATTACCGGATTCCCATCAATGGCATAAAGGCCTTCGGCAGCATGGGCGATGGCGTTGATGCCGCTGACAACCGACATCGGCACGGACAGGCCTTGGGACAATTCCGGGTCGTACAGCACGGTTTTGGGCAGTACCCGCGGGTCGCGACCTGTCTTCTTGACGCCGGCCTCCGTGATGCCGTAGATCGGCGTCATCTCCGAGCCGGCGTAGGTAGTGGGCACCGCGATGATCGGCAGCCCGGACTCCAGCGCAATGGCCTTGCCCAGGCCAACCGTCGAGCCACCACCGATGGCCACCGCACAATCCGCTCCCACTTCACTGGCGTGCTGCCTTGCCCGTCGCGCCGACTCGATCGGAACATGCATCTCCGCGCCGCTAAACACACCCGCACTCGCGGGCCCAAGCAAGGCGGAGGCGGCTTGAGCGACCTCCATTTGCTGAGGCGTGCACAGCACCAGCGCGCGTCGAGCGCCGAGCGCCGCCACCTCCTGCGCGAGCCGGCCCAGGCTGCCCCGCGCGAACACCACCCGCGATGGCTGGGCGACAAATACGAAATCATTCCATTGCATAGTCCACCTGGTGTCGGTTGATGCGCAAATCGCCGAGTTCCTCACGCACGCGCAAGTGCGCGGGATGCGTGGCATACAGGGCCAGGGATTCCCGGCTGTCGAAGACGCTGTACAGGACGACATCGCAGGCGTAGTCCACGCCACTCGAGTCCACCCCCACCTCGAGATGCAGCAACCCGGGAATTTGGCCGCGCAGACTCTCGAATCTGTTGCGCAGGAACGCAATGGCCCGCGCCTTCTCCTGGGTAGACTCGCCGCGCAGGTTCCACATCACGATGTGCTTTATTGCCATTGGCCGGTTACGACTTGACGGCGTCTTCCCACTTTGGACAGCTGCGGGCTTCGACGGGCGTTTCCAACTGTTGGTAGTTGGTCTTGTCGATCACCATCGCAGGAAAGACAATTTCCTTCTTGACGGGAAGCTTTCGCAGATCGCGCACCGCCGTCAGTACCGACATGCACCCCTGCATAAAGCCGTTGTAGTCTCCCGTGGCTAGCATCTTGCCGGCCTTGATCGCCTCGATCGCCTCCTTGGTGCCATTGATGCCGACAACCAGTGCTTTGCGGTTGGCGCCATCGAGCGCCTCGATCGCGCCCGCAGCCATGGCATCGTTCGCAGCGAATACACCATCGATCTTCGGGTGCGACTGCATCAGGTTCTCCATCACCTGCAATGCTTGCAGGCGCTGGTAGTTGCCTGGTTGCGATGCAAGCACCTTGATGCCAGCTGCTTCCTTGATCGCATCATTGAGCCCGCGCACGCGGTCAATGCTGGTGAGTGCTCCTTTAACCCCTTCGAGCACCACCAGGTTGCCCTTGCCACCCATGGCCTGGATCAGATACTTGGCTGTTTCGAATCCCAGCTTGTAGTCACTGGCGCCGACAAAAGCGACGAAGTTGCCGCTCTCGCTTCGATCGGTGACGTTCACAGCCGGAATTTTGGCCCCATTGATCTTGGCTACGGCAGGCACCATGGCCTTGTAGTCGACCGGCGTGAAGACGATCGCGTCAGGCTTCTTGACAATCACGTCTTCCACCTGGCTCATTTGCTCGGGGATGCTGTCAGGCTTGGTCGGCACGTAGTGCGTGACCTTGGCGTTCATCTGCTTGGCGGCAGAATCGGCACCGAGCCGCACCGCTTGGAAGAACGGGTTGGTTTGGTTCTTCGTGAACACTGCAATGCGTTCGCCCTCAGCGAAGCTCGGCACGGCAGCGCAGGCCGTAGCCGCCGCGATTGCGGCACGGACCATCGTCATCTTTGTCATCTTCATCGTCCATCTCCTTTACGAGTAAGGTTGTCCAGAAATACCGCCATAACCACGATCGCGCCCGTCATCACGGGCTGCCAGTTGGCATTGATCGCTAACAGGTTCATGCCATTGAGTACGAGGGTGAGGATCAGCGCACCGACCAGCGTGCCGAACACCGACCCCACGCCACCGAACAGCGAGGTGCCCCCGATCAACACCGCCGCGATCGCGGGCAAGGTCAGTGATTCACCGATATCGCCTTCGGCCGAATTCAACCGCGCCAGGAAGATCAGGCTGGCCAGGCCCGCCATCGCGCCGCTGACGGCGTAAACGAGCACGAGACGGCGCTTCACAGGCACGCCGGACAGCCGTGCGGCCTCGGGGTTGGCGCCCACCGCGTAGATCTCCTGCCCCCAACGGGTGCGCTGCGCGAAGACAGCGCCAATCAGAAGGAAGACCACCATCAGGTACACCGGGATGGGAATGCCAAGCCAGTAGCCGCTGCCGAGAGCGCGGAAGGAAGCCGGAAAGCCGTGAATTGTCTCGCCCTTCATGAACCAGTACGTGATGCCGTGGAGAATCCAGAGCATCCCGTAGGTCGCGATGAACGGTGGAATACGGATCAACGTGATCAACAACCCGTTGGCGATGCCGATCAGGAGGCCACAGCCCAGGCCGGCGAACACGGCCAACGCAATCGACCCCGTGGCCTTCATCAAGGTCGCGGCCAGGCACGCGCTCATCGCGACATTGGCCCCTACTGAGAGGTCGAGACCAGCCGTGAGGATCACCAACGTGAGGCCGGACGCCAACAGGAACAGCAGCGCCGCCTGTCGCAGCACGTTCAGGATATTCGGGTTGGTGAGGAAGGCGCTACTGGCGAGGCTGAGCACCAGGCACAGAAGTCCGAGCGCCAGCAGCCGAAAGACCACGCTGCGTACCGGATCGGGCAGCGAATACCACGGGCCACTCGACGGGCTCACGGGCTCGGTGGTTGCGGCCGGCTTGGTTTGATTCATGATTGCGCTCATGCCTGCTTCCCGCGGAACGCGTCGATCGTCAGTGCGAAGATGACCAGGAACCCGATGGCCGCAACTTGGACAGCCGAGGTCACGCCCATCAGATTGAGCCCGTTACGCAGCACACCGACTGCCAGCACACCGACGAGGGTGCCCAGCAACCATCCTTTGCCCTTCTCGAAAGAAGTGCCTCCCACGGCCACCGCAGCGATGGCATCGAACTCCATGCCCAGCGCAGCCGTGGGGTGACCCGAGCTGATGCGCGCCGTCAAGAGCAGCGCGGCGAGTCCCGCCATCAAACCGCCGATGACGTATACGCCAACCAGATACCAGCGAGCGTGCACACCGGCCAGGCCCAGCGCCTCACAGTTGCCACCGAGCGCGAACACATATGCGCCGAATCGCGTGTGGTAGAGCGCAAAGTGAAATGCCAGGTAGGCGGTGGCGGCAACCCACAACGGCGATGGCACACCGAGCGCGGAACCGGTGTAGAACATCTGCACCACGTCGGGAATACCGACGACGCTCCGCCCGTCGGTGACTACCAGCGCCAGGCCCTGTGCCACGCCGAGCGTACCCAGCGTAGCAACGAAGGGCGGGATCTCCAGCCGGGCAATCAGGGCGCCATTGAGCAGACCGAAAAGCAGGCCGACCCCGAGCGCCGCAAAAAGGGCCAGTCCGACCCCACCCGTCTTCACCGCAACTGTCGCCAGCACCACGTTGGCCAGCGTCAGAACCGCGCCAATCGATAGGTCGAGCCCTTCGGTCATGATGATCAGCGTCATCGGGAGTGCGATGAGTAGCAGTATGGTCGACTGCATCGCGACGTTCACAATGTTGGCACTTGCCAGGAAGTTCGGAGTCAGCAGCGCAAACGCCACGCACAGTACGGCCAGCATCAGAAATGCACCGCTCGCGCTTCCGCTGCGCCCAAGGCGTCGCACCAGATCAAGAACGCGACGATCAGCACAGTTGTTGGCGGTCAATTCATGCATGGTGCATCCCCAGGGTCAAGATGGCCTGCTCGTTCATCTGACTTCGTGAAAGGTGGCCCGCGACACGGCCTTCACGCATGACATAAGTACGGTCGCACACGTTGACAATCTCGGACAGTTCCGAGGAAATCATCAGTACTGCGGCGCCTTTCTTCACCAGCGAGTCGATTAGCGCAAAGATTTCGGCCTTCGCGCCAACGTCAATGCCGCGGGTGGGTTCGTCGAAGATGAAAAGTCTGGATTGCGCGCTAAGCCACTTGCCGATCACGACCTTCTGCTGATTTCCCCCTGAAAGCAGCCGCACCCGCCGGTCCGGCCCCGGGGTTGCGATGCGGAGGCGGTCAATCAGCGCACGCGTCTGTTCCGCGGCCTTACCCGGTGAAAACCATCCCCGCGGAAACAGGAGCGGCAAACTTGCCAGAACCATGTTCTCGGCCACGGAGCGGATCAGCGCAAGCCCTTGCGTCTTTCGACTCTCGGGTATGAGCGCAACGCCTAGCTGGCGCGCGCGGGTGGGCCCGCCTTCTTGGCGCTGGCCAAAGACTTCTATGCTGCCGGATTCGATAGGATCCGCACCAAAGACGGCACGGGCGACCTCTGTCCGGCCGGAGCCGACCAGACCGGCCAGCCCGACAATCTCCCCGGCACGCACCTCAAGGTCAATGGATTGGATACCGCTGCGGGCTGTGACGCCCTGCATCCGCAGCGCGATCGCGCCTGGTTTTTCGCAAAACTTGCGCGCATAGGACATGTCAACCTTGCGTCCGACCATCAGACTCACCAATTCGTCCGGCTCGGTTTCGCCTGGCATCCGATAGCCGACCTTCTTGCCATCGCGAAGCACCGTGATGCGATCTCCCATCGAGAAGACTTCGGCCATACGGTGGCTGATGTACACCATCGCCACGCCCTGCTGCTTGAGCTTGTCGATCATGCGAAACAACTTCTCGGTCTCATTGTCTGAGAGTGCCGCGGTCGGCTCGTCCAGCACCAGGATGCGCGCATCCTGCGACAGCGCCTTGGCAATTTCCACCATCTGTTGTTGCGCCACGCCCAGCGCGGCCACCACGGTGTCGGGGGTGAGCGTCATGCCGAGCTGGTCCATGATCGCCTGCGCCCGCTTCCGCATGCGCGCGTGATCGACCGTGCCCGGGAGGCGGCCTCTCGGTTCCCGGCCCAAGTAGATGTTCTGAGCTACGCTGAGATACGGAACCAGCGTGAACTCCTGGAAGATCACTGCGATGCCAAGCCGCTTCGCATCAGCCGGGCCAGCCATTGCGACCGCTTGGCCCTGGTGGATGAACGTACCGGCGTCGGCTTTGTGTGCGCCGCACATGACTTTCATGAGCGTTGATTTTCCTGCACCGTTCTCGCCCAGGAGCATGTGCACCTCGCCCGGGAAGAGTTCGAACGACACATCGTCGAGTGCCTGGACACCAGCAAAGCGCTTACTGATGCCGCGCAATTCCAGCAGGGGGGTTTTGTCGGACGTCATCAAGTCTCCAGTTCTTTTCGCGGCTTCCAGCCCACGCTGTTTGCCTGGCGCCGACCCGATTCGCCCGCTGGCGCCGGATTCAGGACGAACCGGAAGCTCAGCGTGTTGAAGGGGACGTCGCTGGGCGTCCCATCTGGCGCGACTCCGGCCGGGTGCTGGACCCAGTCGGCAATGAGAGAGGAGCGAACGCCGAAGACAGCGTCCGAGTCCAGGTAGCGATCCCCTTCGCGAAACACGTGTGTGATCAGTCGCTCGTAGCCGGGCGCTGTGATCATGAAGTGCAGGTGGGCCGGACGCCACGGATGGCGTCCCAGGGCCTTGAGCATCCTGCCAACCGGGCCGTCATGGGGAATCGGATACGCCTCGGCCCGGATGCTCTTGAAGTGAAAAGCTCCATCTGCGTCCGCAACGAGCGTGGCACGCGCGCGATGCACATCGCGGTCGGCGTACTGCACGTCGTAGTTGCCCGCAGCATCAGCCTGCCACACCTGCAGCTCCGCGTGCGGGATCGGATGGCCAGCGAGGTTAACGATCGTCCCGCGCACAAAGCAGGGCTCGCCTTGCGCGCCGTTAGCGACGTCGCCACCCAGCTCAACGTGTGGGGAGTTCTCGATGTGGAAGGGGCCAAAGACGGTGGATTCGGTACACCCATGCGGCTTCTTGTTGTTGAGCGCAGTCACCAGCATGGAGAGACCCAGCGTGTCCGAAAGAAGGATGAACTCCTGGCGCGCGTCGCTCGTGATGTGTCCGACCTCAGTCAGGAATTGAATCCCATGAAACCACTCTTCCTCAGTCAACGCGATTTCGCGGGCGAAAGCGTGCAGATGCTGAACCAAGCTCGTCATCACCTCACGCATACGCGAGCTTGCGGCTTTCGCATGCGCGCCGATCACGGCACGCGTGATGTTGTCCTCGTCAAGATTTCGCATTCGTATGTCCGTGAGTTCAGCGTGCCGGGACTGTAGATTTCGGATCGAAGCTCGCCTAGTGGTGTGGCCGGAAAGCGCGCTTCCGCAGGGCGGAAAAGGCCGGGTTTTCCCGGCCTCTGTGCTACTTCAATAGGCGTCCATCTGTGCCAATGATCACAAGCTCGACGAAGCTGGAGCCGCGGCGGCTGCCACTTGAGTACTCCACCTCAAAGCCCCCAAGATCGATCTTCCGCAAACGCTCAATTGCCTCCACCAGCCCTTCACGACCTGGTGCTTTCATGTTTCGAAGACCTTCCAGAATGACTTTGACCTCCAAGAATCCTTCGAAGCCGTAGAAGGAAGGCGGATGCCCGGCGGCTCGGGCCAACTCCAGGTACTCGCGGACCACCTTTTTTGACCCGTTTACAGGCAAAGGAACAATCTGCGAAAAGGCCGTTCCGCGCCCGGCCGGGCCTGCCAGTTTTGCAATCTGGGTAGCGTCGGTAACCGACATCGCGTATAGGCTGGCGCCTCCTCCGCTCGCGCGATAGTCCTTGATGAATTCGCTCGCCGGCATGGCATTGGCGGCCATCAGGATCGCCTGTGGCTCGAGCGGCTTGAGCGTACGGATGATTGAAGTTGTGTCCGGCTTGTCCCGTTGGTACTTGATCGTGGCCGTCAGACGGGCATCATTGACCTGGGCTGCGTGGCGAAAGGCATCCGCCACCGTCTTCCCGAACAGATCGTCCTGCTCAAGCAGGACGATGCGCTGGATGCCGAGCGTGCGCAGCAGCCGGACAATGTGGTCGGCCTCTTCGCGGTAGCCTGCTCGAACAGGAATGACATAACGTTGCGCAGGCTCGCGCACCAGTGGAGAGCCCGACGACAGGCCGACAGCGGGGAGCCTTAGCTCCCCCAGGACCGGCATCAGCTTTGCGACGACCGGAACCCCGATGACGTTGGTGAGAACGATGGCGCTGTGCTTCTGATCGAGCTCGCGTGCATTGGCGATGGCCTTTTCCGGATCGTATGCATCGTCCAGAGTAACCAGCCGAAGCCGGTGCCCGTTGATGCCCCCGCTTACGTTGGCCTGGTTTATGGCCAAGTCGCCCCCCTCCATCTTTGCTTTGCCGTACGCCGCAATGGCCCCGGTTAAGGGAATCGTTCGTCCGATTACGTAGTCCTCGGCCTGCACTCCTATTGAAAAAGACCATAAGAGAAAGGCGAAAAGGCTGGCCTTCGCGCACCGCGCGATCATGTGTTCTGCATCCGTTGGGTTCATCGTTGTCGCCTGTGAAGGTTGAACTGAAAAGCCTTTACCGCGCTTCAGCAGTAGTTCGAGCGGATTATGACTGAACGACTGAACAAGTATTTAGGGTTTGCCCGTACGCCTGCAAAATGTGTACGCGACCAACAGGCGAAGGACGCCGGGGGACCAATTCCTAGAGGTAACCAACCCGTCAAGCATGGCGCGCCATTGACGCTCCAAGGCGTTTTGATAGGGTTTTACCCAATCGTGTACTTGTTCACTCGTACAGATAATTGTTGATCAAGTGCGGCCGCCAAGAATGGCGGCTTTCCCCACATACAGGAGCGCCATGCCATGCCGACGCAGAGAGAAGTTGAATTCCTGAGCAAAGGTCTCAAGGTTCGAGGAGACCTAGCGCTGCCCGACGGAGAGGGACCGTTCCCCCTACTGGTAATGGGCGGCGGCTGGTGCTACGTAAAGGAGATCGTCATGCCCCACTACGCCAAGGCGATTTTGGAGAAAAAGGTCGCGGTACTCATGTTTGACTATCGCTGCACGGGTGCCAGCGAAGGAATGCCCCGCCAGCATATCGACCCGCATGCACAGATCGAAGACTACAAGAGCGCCGTGACTTTCGGCGAGACCCTTCCTGAGATCGATCCTGGCCGCATCGGCATCTGGGGAATCTCTTACGCGGGAGGCCACGTGGTGGTTGTCGGGGCCACAGATCCGCGTGTCAAGTGCGTGATCTCCAACATTCCGGTTGTGAACGGCTACGAGAACATGCGACGCGTCCATGGCTCACAGCGCTTCCAAGAGCTAAACGAGTTGATCCTTGCCGATCGCCGTGAGCGCACAAGCGCCGGATCCGCCGGCGGTCGCATGCCGATGTCTTCTTTGAAGCCCTTTGAAGAACTGAGTACCTGGCCTTTCCCCTTGATCCACGAGATCTTCCACGACATCAAAGAACGGGAAGCGCCCCGTCACGAGCACTGGAGCACCGTCGAGTCGACCGAGTTGCTGTTGTCGTATGACGTCGCGCCTTATGCCAAGCGCCTCTATGACACCCCGACTCTCATGGTCGTGGCCGAAGGTGATGAGATCACGTTGTGGGACCTGGAGATCGCCGTTTACAACAGTATCCCCACGTCACGCAAAAAGCTGGCGGTGCTTCCAAAGGTCTCGCACATGAGCCTGTATTCGAGAGAGAACGATCTCGCCGTTGCAGGCCGGCTCGCTGCCGAATTCGCCAGCGAACACCTATGAAGGCAACCTTCTCAGAGCCAACGCCGCCATCGACTTCATGTGTGTAGATGGAGGCATGAGCGCGACGTGCCTGCTCGAAAAGCTGCTATGAGTGCTCAAAATCTCTTTTACCTAGGCGGGCAAGCGGCGCTCATCTCGGGGGCGTCCAGCGGGATCGGGTTGCACATAGCTCGCACTTTCGCGGAAGCTGGAGCCAGTGTCGTCCTGTGCGCCAGGCGCGGCGACCGCATTCACGAGGCAGCGTCATCGTTGCGGGCTGAAGGGCACACGGCCTATGCAGTTGCCCTCGACGTCACAAAGCCGGAAACTTTCCCCGCTGTTTTTTCACAAGCAAGGGAGGCGGTTGGGCGGCCGATCGACATCCTGTTCAACAACGCGGGGGTACTTTATGCGGAGCGCTTCCTGGATCAGGCCATTGACCGCATAGATCAGGTGCTTGATACCGATCTTCGCGGAGCATTTCTGCTTGCCCAGGAGGCGGCTCGAAGCATGGCCGAAGCCGCGGGTGGTTCGATCATCAATGTGGCGTCAACTGCCGGCCTACGAGCTGGCGGGTCGCTCTCCAGTTACGGAGCGGCAAAGGCTGGCCTGATCCATCTGACAAAAGTAATGGCGCTCGAACTCGCCTCAAAGCGGATTCGAGTCAATGCACTCTGTCCCGGCAACTTCGAGACCGACATGCACGCTCAATTCGAGGACAAAGGGTTCGCGGAGTCGCTTCGCAAGCGCATCCCGATGCGTACCTTTGGTCAACCCTCACAGCTGGATGGCGCGGCGCTGCTACTCGCATCCGATGCGGGCAGCTACATCACGGGGGTGGCTCTCGCGGTGGACGGCGGCCAGACCCTTACCTGGATGTAGCCCTTGCCGGGTGGCGACGAGGAGACAAGATGGATCGTTGGACGGAAATGGAATTGCTGGTCCAGACCGCAGAACTGGGTAGCATGACGCGGGCCGCCGAAGCATTGGGCCTCTCAAATGCGGCGGCCAGTCGCCACTTGGGCGCGCTGGAAAGGAGGATCGGCGCGAGACTGATGCAGCGGAGCACGCGCGGTCTCACGGTAACCGAGGTCGGGGCCGATTTCTACCGAAGCTGCAAGAGTGTGCTCGCCGACTTGCGGGATGCCGAGGCCACGGCAGGCGCAACCGCGCTGAACCCGACCGGGACGCTACGCGTCACCGCGTCGCTCTCGTTCTCGGTGCATCACATCGTCCCGTTGCTCAGGGGGTACACAAGTCGCTACCCGAATGTGACAGTTCATGTCGAGACTGCGAACCGGTACTACGACCTGATCGACAACAACATCGACGTGGCCATCCGGACGCGCGAGTTCGAGAATGACTCCAGCACCACCGTACGGCGCTTGGCGACCACGCGGCGTATCCTGGCAGCTTCGCCCGGCTACCTCGACACCTTTGGCGCTCCTCGGACCGTCGAAGAATTGGCTAACAGGCCGATTCTGCTGTACACCTACAGCAACAATCCCAATGAGTTCGCGTTTCGACGGCAAGACGACGTACGGAACATTCACATCAAAGGGCTGCTCGAATCGAACGACGGCCAAGTCTTGAGGGCGGCAGCGCTGGATGGAATGGGTATCGTGGTGCAACCAAAGTACATCCTCTATGACGATCTCGTGGCCGGCCGCTTGGTTTCGGTTCTGGACGAGTGGGACTTGCCGAGATTGACAATCAACATCGCCTTTCAGAGCCGACGGCACCTATCCGCCAAGGTGCGGACGTTCATCGACTTCCTGGTGGAGCACTTCGAGCAGATGAACTACGAGCGAAAGTGGACGAGCTTCGATGGGGTGGCCGCGTAGGCGGTCCCTGATTGATCCGCTAACTTGGCCGAACGCTCTTACTTTTCGAAGGAAGAACACGCCGGTGCAGATCATGCAAGGCGCAGGGAATTCAGCCTCGAACTGGAAGGCCAATCAGCTCTTCCAGCACGCTATGAATGAGCCCATCGACCACGTCGACAAGTTGCAGGCCCTCCGGGGTGCATTCCAACGTCGCGAGATCCGAGTACACGCGCCTGACACAGCCGATGCCCGTCAGCGGGTAGGTACATTGCTTGACCAACTTGCTCTCACCCTTCTTGGTCAAGAGGTCCATCATGACCCAGGTTTGCTTGGCACCAATGGCCAAATCCATGGCGCCGCCCACGGCTGGAATGGCATCCCTTTCCCCTGTATGCCAATTTGCCAAGTCCCCGGTAGCAGAGACCTGAAATGCGCCCAGTACGCAGATGTCCAAGTGGCCTCCACGCATCATGGCGAAGCTGTCGGCGTGATGAAAGTAGGACCCGCCGGGCAGCAGAGTGACTGGTTGCTTGCCAGCGTTGATGAGGTCGTAGTCTTCCTGACCCACAGAAGGCACGGGGCCCATTCCTATGAGGCCGTTCTCGCTTTGCAGCACAATCTCGCGGCCGGGCGGGAGGTGGTTTGCCACCAACGTAGGCTGGCCAATACCGAGGTTGACGACGGCACCATCGAAGATGTCTTGCGCTACCCGCGCGGCTAGTTGATCTTTGGATCGTCTCACATAACTCATTTCACGCCACCTTTTTGACGCCACCGCCTTGCGTTGCGATTCTGGGGATCTTTACAACGCGGTGGACGAAGATACCCGGTGTGACGATAGCTTCCGGGTCCATGCTTCCAAGTTCTGCCACCTCGTGCACGGTAGCGATCGTCTTTGCGGCGGCCATCGCCATCACAGGGCCGAAGTTGCGCGCCGCCTTGCGATAGGTCAAATTGCCCCAGCGGTCGCCGCATTCAGCTTTGATGAGCGCAATGTCGCCGCGAATGGGGTATTCCAGCACGTACTGCTTGCCGCCAATCGCGCGAGTTTCCCGCGGCTCCCCGTCCGTGGTGGCCAAGTCGGTTCCGAAACCGGTGGGGCAGAAGAAAGCACCGATGCCCGCGCCTGCTGCGCGCATCCGCTCGGCAAGATTCCCCTGTGGGACAAGCTCGAGTTCTATTTTTCGGCTTCGATAGAGCTCGTCGAAAATGTGGCTATCTGCTTGCCGCGGGAAACTGCAGATGATTTTTCGAACACGGCCAGTCTTGAGCAAGGCGGCCAGGCCCGTGTTCCCGTTTCCGGCGTTGTTGTTGACTACGACGAGGTCTTTTGCGCCTTGCTTGATCAAGCCATCGATTAGTTCGTTAGGGATGCCGGCGGTGCCGAATCCACCGATGAATACGGTGGCACCATCAGGCGTGCCCGCCAGCGCCTCTGCAACTGAGGCCGTTATCTTGTCAATCATGTAGAAATGTCTAAAAAAGATACGCCGAGGACTGAACGCTCGGCGTTGCCACGAGGCTTGTGCTCGCCTGGCTGCCCCCGACCGTTCGAGTTGTGTACGAGCCGAGCATGGCTCGACGAGGATCTAATCGCAAGCCAGGAAAGCGGAAAGTTGCTTTCCGGTAGATGGAACCGCTTATCGTCCCATGCGTGAACCACTAGGTCTGCTTCTGGCCGAAAGCAGCCCTGTGCAGCGGTCCTTCCCTACCAACAGCTTCCAGACAGGTTCGTGTTCCTTTTTTCGAGCGCGAGCAAGACGCGATCAACATCGATGCCGCGTCGGGCAAGTACTTCAGGTGTCCAGCTCGATCAGCATGGCATCTGCAATCGAGTTCTTATCGTGCTGACAGGGAGCCTTTCTGTACAACGCCCCTTGTGCAGCTGCAGCCGATACAGACGACGAGATTCCGAACACAGGTGATCCGTCGATGATCTTCTCGATCCGCTTTAACGTGTCTTCCGCTACCGAGGCAACCAATGGAAGCCGCTGGCTTACATCAGACAGTTGGTCAAGGATTCCCGCTCGCCTAGTGTTGTCACGCTCACCGTGGGCAATCGCTTACCGGACTTGTTGGAAGTGCTCACTGAAGCCGCGCGTAGTCGCCGTCGCTACTCGCTCTTTGTTCCGCTTGAACTCGTCACGAACAACGGGAGGGGCCATCAGGTGGAATGACTGGTCTTTAAGCAGTTGCTCAACGACCGAGAGAAGCGGTGTGAGCTTGGGGTCTTGTGCGAGGTCAAGCCAAACGCAGGTGTCAATGAGAACGTGGAACATGAAGCCTCCGGAGCGCATCCTACCGTTGATGCAGAATCCACCACATGCCAAACATCGCATCGCTTCTCAAGGAAGAAATGCGCGTCCTGCTCGCAAGGAACTCAAGGCCAACACCGCAAGCCTCAAGAAGGCAGTCAGTGCCTACAGGTCCGAGATTGCGGCGCTCAAACGCAGGGGATGGTCGACAGTCGGGATCACTTTGGATTGGACCCCGTACATAGTTAATAACTCAGTTCCCTACAGCCAGAAACGGCTGCTTTCGCCGGCGAAAGCAGGCCCACCCTGACGGCCGCCATCAGGGTGGGCCGCGACGCACGCCCAAAGAAGGCGAGAATCCGCTTCGGAGGATTCGTTTGATGACGTGGATCGACCATGACCTATCCGGACAGCTCCTGACGCTGTGCCAGTCCGGTGAAAGCCAGAAGCTTGACTACAAGCAGGAGATGCCGGCACAGGCCCGCGATCTCGCGAAGGCCATCGCCGCTTTCGCCACCTCTGGCGGGGGCCTTATTCTCCTGGGCGTCCGCGACGACGGGTCCACTGTTGGAATGCCAAACGCCGACCAACCCGGCGTGCGAGACGCGCTGTCGCAGAGGATCGCTGGCATCTGCAAGGCAATTGACCCACCTGTGCGGCCCAGGCTGCGGTGGGCGGTGGCAAACGACCAGGTCGTACTCGCAGTAGACGTGCCCGCAGGAAGCGAGCCGATGTACTACGTCGACCACAAACCCTACCTGAGGCATGAGACAACGTGCCGGCCTGCCAAGCCTTCCGAGGTGTACGCAGCAGTCAAAGCCCACACGCAGGAACCGGCAGACTCTGGAGGCAACACAAATGCCACCCTGACCCGCCTGGCTGGGGTTTTGGTGACGCTGCTGCGCTGGGCTCACACCGATTCTGATGCGCGCAATCTGAAGCCATGGGTCGATGAGTGGGAATGGGACGCGAAGAATGCGGCCGGTACCCTGCGCGACTTGGCGATCGAAGAGTCAGTCAACGGTACAGAGCTGGAGGCCGAATTGCGGACGCTCGCAGAGGCGCTCGACGAGGTAGCGAACTTCACCCACACCCTAGGCAGTGGGCGCGATTTCGACGAGGTCACAGAGCACGTCGGTCGTATAGCGCAGGAAATGGTAGACAAGCGCATTTCACCTGTTCCTTTTAGCGCGGAGGCGGAGGGCAGCATCCGGCAGGCAATCCTGAAGTACAGCCGCAAGCTCAAGGATCTCTGGGCCCGCGCAGAACAGGCCCCGTTCACCAATCAAGTGCCGCAAGCGCAGACGGAGTCGGGCGAGATGGGCCGACGGCTCGTCGAGTTCAGCTTTTACGGCGTTACTCTGCTTGAAGGCCAACTGCGTGAGCAGGTCCGGGAAGTTGGTTTACGACTGTTTGAAATCGAGACGCGCACCATGTACTGCGACGGCGGGGATTCGCAGCGACGCGCCATTGCCGAAGGGCTTGCTTGTTCGGCATTGCTCTCTGATGTTGCCGCTTCCATCGAGAAAACTCAGTAAGCTGCAGTAGCCTGGTACCGAACGCTGAAACTCCAGGGAGCGTATTTCTCCAGCGTGAGCAACAGTTCATGAGTGATCGTACGGACACATGGATACTGAGGACTTTTAAGCAAGCCTTCTCCGTTATCTGCATCAACCGTCGACGGTGTTTTTGACTCCAAGATTGGGAGAGTCATACGAATCTGCCCGCTTCCGATTGAAACCGCCTTCATCCCCAGGAGACGCCCTGAACGAAAAGCCTCATAGAGGGAGGAGAGGCCGGGATCGACGTGTGCCCCGCCGTCAGTGTCCGCAACTGCGGTGACGATGTCCATTCGACACATTGTTTCTCCCGTAGGTGCTCTCAATACGACCCCAGTCCACCATTCCGGAAAAGGCAGGCGACTGCGAACATCCGGCACTTCCAGCAGCGGCACGTAATGGCCACCTCGCTCCGCATTGAACGACATAGGAGTCAGTGCACAACCCACTGGCAAGACATTCGAACGGTGCCGGCCCGGTGCACTGTAGAACCGCCCGCTGCGAAGGCCAAGTTGCTGTAGCAAGGAATTGGACCGACCGGTCTGATGCAACGCAATCCGAAGAGACGCCGCCATGGGCTTGGCAAGCGCCAACGTTCCTCTGTCGTAGCCAGCGCAGTAATGCACCATCAAGGAAACCTGCTCAACTAGAGCGGAGCGAAGTTGCTCCCTCGTTTGCTGAACACGGTCTTTGCGCGGTGGATCAGCTTTCAGCATCGGCGTCTTCGGGTTCGCCAGCCTGGTTTGCTGCTTTGTGAATGTAAGCAAACTGATGCGCGATCTTCCGAGCCATCGGACCATCAGCGCGGTACTGTGGATTGTCCATCTCGGCACCATACCGCGCGCGTAGATTGGCGATCAGGTATTCAGGCGTGATGAGAGATGCGATCTGGTCGTAGCTCTCACGCCGGAGGTCTGAGCGAACGGGCAGTCCACTTTCCATTTCCCAGCCTTCTCCGACATAGGTATCGAGAAACTCATCCAAAGCCTCCGGTCTCGCGTCGAATGCTTGGCGCAAATGTGGCTCGACGCCTTCCTTGCCGTCAGCCTTTAACCAAAGCCAGTACAACCCAGGAGCATCGGTACCGAACTGCTGGAATATCGGTGAACCGTTGTTGGCCGTTCTGACGCGATCAGCAAGGAGCGCATAAATTGGCGGGTCGCCCGCCTCCGGCAGAACTACGTACTCTTCTGTTCGATCATGAGAGTGCGTAAGCCAGCGGCTACATTCCATCGCGAATGACAGAGGCTGTGCGCTCTGTACAACGCTCTCTACGGCTGCCTGGCGATCGGCTTGAGGTATCCGGCGCATCAGTTGTGCCAAGAGAAATCCGGCTTGCATTCGCGTGCCGCCAAGCACGAAGGCCCCGCGCTCGCGCGGCAGCTGGCCGCCATTGCGCGCCACGGCCAAAGCCAGTGGCAATGCGGCTTGAACGTCCAGTTGATCGGCGCGCTCTCGCAGCACTTGGATGAGTTGCGGGATTGCGCGTTTCGGATATCTAGCTAATCGTGCGTCCTGGTCCGCCACGGCGCCCGTGGACAGCGCGACGATGAGAGTTGCGACCTCGGTGTCTGAAATGTCCCCCTCGGGAACGCCGTAGACAAAGTACCGCCTGAAATACCGCCCCGAGCAGATGCGTTGGGTTGAGGCCCAAATCTCGTCCCACTCGCCACCGTAGTTCATATTCCCGGTTCTTGGAAAAAGGCCTTTGATCAACCGCTCGCGGACGACTTCGCGTTCATTGCTGGTTGACCCTGGCATGGCATCCACCAGCAAATCATTGATTCGGGAGGGCGGTGGCTCCAGGTTTCGAACTCGCCTCTCGCCTTCGCCCTTCAGGAAGAGGTCGGGGTTGTCGCGGATCGCCGCATAGAGTTTGGGGTACAAGACTCTCAAACCTTCGACGAGCATGAATTCAGCGATGTTGACCTCACCCTTAACGAGCGGCAAGGCGAACATGAGGGAGTTGGCATAAAGCTTTGCGACTCGCGGAGTTTCCAGTTTGGGCTCCAGGCCATCCACAAAGTGGCGCATGAATATATCGACCTGTTGCTTCTCTAGCGTGATGCCAGCTTGACCGAGGGCCTGCTCTACCCCTTCAAAAGCAAGCTGGCGAAGGCTTATCCGATCCACAGGGGGCAGGTGCAACGGGACCTGAATGATCTTTTCCAGGAATGCGCGCCCTGCCTCGTCACCTCCGGCGCCGTATCTTTCTCCAAGCGCGGCCGCGACCACCGAATCATCGAATGCCAGCACATAGCAAGTGCGCCTGAAGCTGGCTGACAACTTCACAAGCTTGAAGATCGCGTGCGTCTCGTCTCGGTCTAGCCGGTCGATGTCATCTATGAGAATGACCAGGCGCTTCCCGCTATGTCCAAGCAGCGCATCAATCTTTTCCTTCAGCTGATCCAGGCTGACGCGAGACAGGGACTCGCCCATGTTCTTGGCAGCCTCCCCCGGGTTGAGGTCTACGCCTGGCAATGAAACTGAAATCAACGATAGAACGCCTCCATATGTTTCGAGAAGCGCTGCGACTTTCTCCTTGAGTGCGGGTTCCTCTCCCAGAGCCTGAGACAGGGTGGAAAAGAATCCGCGCAGCAGCGCGTCCTCGGAAGGGAAATGCCATGGATTGAATCGGATGGTGATGACGTGCTCGTGTTGATCTAGCGCTTCCTCCATCATTTTCAGGACGGAAGTCTTTCCGTCGCCCCATGGTCCGAATAAACCGATGACGATGCTGGAAGGGTCTGCGCGATGGGCAATGGTTTGGGCGATCCGTGCGGCAAACGGCGCGCGTCCAAATCGGTCTTGCGTCTTGGATGTGATCGGTTCGTCCGATGAATAGGGATCTTTTGCTTCTGTATCCGGATCGGCACTGGCCGTGTCCTCGACTTTTGGCACATCCTCCGGAGGAGTCGTTTTGCGGATCAATCGGTCTAGCCACTTCATGGTTGTTTTTCCTTTGGGCCAACGTTAGCGGCCGCGGGCAAAGCGCGCAAGGCGGCCAGAATGCGCATATCAGAGCTTTGCTGGCGTCCAGTACACCGTCAGGCGTGTTTGGGCTTGCTAACAGACTTGCCGGGAATATGCTGTCTATCGCTGGACGTACGTTCACCGCTGAATCAGAATAAGGCCGCGAGGAACTATGAAATCCAACTACTGGGTAGGTAATCGCCCGTCGGGCGGCAAGGCGTGGGCATACACCGATCGCGGCTGCGAGATCGCAGACCCTGCGATCCAGGCGACAGTGACGGAGATATATCGCCACTACGCGCGCCTGTGGAATGAGATCGAACTCGATCGCGATCGATCTTTGGAAGAACACACGCACCAGATCGCGGGCGCGTCGGCCGTCAACGGGGGCGGCAGGATGTTTGCGCTCCACGCTCAGGACGGAGATACACATTGGGTCCTGGAGCTGCTGTTTGCGCGAGGGTTTGACCTGTTCGGCGAAGGCATGTCATTCGCAATGACCGAGCCAGATTCGCTTTCTGCGTTCCGGTCCATGCGTCTACACTGGAATGAGGGCGGCCAGGAAGCCTTCTCCAACTGGCTGAAAACTGCCCCGAAGGCATCGGTGCGCGAAGGGAGTCTCGCGTAGGGCCGTCCAGCTTCTCCCGCGTTGCTATGCGCGCATCCGCCAATGAAGATTCGCAGATTCAAGCGCAAGGCGTTTCCTTCACCGCGACTCGATTCATTGATCTCGAAATTGTCGGGGACCGCCCATGATCTGGACGTCCACAAAGTGCTTCCGGAAGTCGCCGGCATTACGTTGCAATCCCCGCTGCAGGGCTTGCGCGTTCCACCGGATCCAGTGTCCTCAAAGCCAATTCGCGCCGCACAAGGGAAACGGCGACCTCGAATCTTGGTGAGAAATTCACCAGAATTTGAGCGTTACAGTCTGTATCCTCCGGGTACTACCACGTGCGCATGCAATGTCACTGTCCGAAGACGAGTCTGAATACATCGACCTGGTTCGAGACAGGGCGATGCGTCAGATCGACAGCAACGTCTGGGAGGGCATCCAGCGCGACCGGCTGACCCACTGGCTCGGTTCGCTGAAAAACATCGATGCGGAGCTCCTGGGCGCCTACCTTCTGGACAACCTCTGCTACCGCTCCCGCGGCCAGTACAACGCGATGCTCGATGCGTTGTTTCTGGACCTGCCCATGCCAGGCAGCGCGGCCGGCGACCTGCTGGTGGACACCCTGCGGGGGAAAAAGGCCGCCAACCCCACATGCGGCGTGCGCCTCGCACCGGTGATCGGGCACCTAGCGCCCCCGACCAAGTCCGGCCCCTATATCCTGCGGCTCGTGCAGCGCCGGTTTCTGGTGGACAGCGACTGGCTGGTCTGGCCCCACTTGCTGGGTCAGGCGAGCAACGTCACCGACTTGTACTTTGTCGATGACTTCTGCGGCACGGGGGAGCAGTTTGACAAGTTCCTCAAGGGCATCCACTTCGGCCGGTTCCTGCAGGCCAACCCGAAGATCAAGGTGACCTACCTCGTGACCACGATCCACACCAAGGGCAGGGATCGTATCGTCAACGACTACCCGTACGTCCAGCTCAAGTGGGCCGAGCTGCTTGAAGACAGTCACGCCGTGCTGGACGCTTCCTGCCTGGCCCGCTACAAGGTCATAGGCTTCGCGGAGAAGATCAACGCTCAGTACACCCAAGCCGTGAAGGCGCTGGGCCTGCCGCAGGGCGGCAAGATGGCCGACGGCTTCGGCGAGCTGGCACTGGCGTATTCCTTCGCCCACGCGACCCCGAACAACACGCTGCCCATCTTCTGGATGGGTACGCAGCACCTGACCCCCTTGCTGGATCGCTGAGCCATGATGCAAAACGCGTTCATCCGCAACCGGGCCGAAGAATTCGACCACGACGTCTGGTCCACGTACGTACTGCCGCTGTACTTCCCGCAGCTGGGCCTGCATGAAGCGCGCAAGTCACAGGTGCTGCAGGGCGGCCGTGGCTGCGGCAAGACAGCCTTGCTGCGCTACTTGTCGTATCCGAGCCAATTCTCGCCTTCGCGAATGGCGGTGCCGTCCTCCGCGCTGCAGACCATTGGGCTGTACCTGAAGGCTGATTCGACCTACTTCAGCGGATTCACCGGCTATGGTGAGAGTGAGGAACGCTGGCGCGACATCTTTGAGCATGCGCTCACCTTGGCGCTCGCCGAGCAGATCGTCGGCTCTGTCCGTGCGCTCAACTGCACGTCCGAGCGCCTAGGCCACTTCGGCAAGCTGACCCAGTTGGACTTCAAAGACGCCGTGCAGGGATTTGCCGGAGACGAGGTGCCTGCCGACTTGGTAGGCTTCGAGAAGTGGCTTCGGTTGCAGCGCCAGTTCCTGTCCCGCTGGTTCAAAAATTTCGACTCTACTCAGCCGCCGACGCTCCTGCCGCTCAAAGGCTTCCTGAGCGCACTGATCGGCGAGCTGCGTGGCAAGCTGCCCTATCTGTCCAACAGCGTGTTCGCCGTCTACGTGGACGAGTACGAAAACCTGCTGGACTACCAACAGCGGTTCGTCAATACGATGATCAAAGGCGGCGAGCCGCCGCTGATCTTCCACGTCGCCATGAAACCCAATGGCATGCGCACACGGCAGACCATCGGGACCGAGTCGATCCAGGAAACCGCCGATTACCGCCTGATCCGGCTGGACGAAGAACTCAAACCCTCTTTCAGCCAGTTCTGCGCCGAGCTGTTCTTCTTCCGGCTGATCAGCGAGGCCGGCCTCCTGGAGGAGCTCACGCCGGTCGTCGCCCAAGAGCTGCGAGAGCAAGAAGGCCTCGTTCGCCGCCGGTCGCCCGAGTATCAGGGGCGTGTGCTTGATGAGATCAACCGAATCCTGCCGGGGCAGCGGTACAGCGAGGTGGCCAGCCAGGTGCTCAGCGACACCGCGCTGCGAGGACGCTGGGAGAGCATCGTTGCCCAGGCGCTCAAGGACGAAGGTTCCAAGCTCACCCCCGACGACTTCCGCGATGTGCAGTTCCCCGAGGAGTCGGTGGTCAACGCGGCACTGCTGCACCAGCGGTCCAAGCGATCCAAGGAGGTGCAGGAGGAGTTCGCCAAGCTGCGCGCCGGCAAGACGTCAAAGTACAAGACCGCCGACTGGACCCACCACATCCTCGTCGGCACGCTGCTATTGATGTACCTGCCGCTGCGCCAGAAGCCCTGTCCGATCTACGCCGGCTTCGACGCGTTCGTGCAGCTGTCGGGCATCAGCGTGCGGCACTTTCTCGAGCTTTGCCACCTGTCGATCGGCGACAGTGCCCCTAAGAATTCGCTGGCCAACTTCAGCGTTCCCGTCAAAGAGCAGGCCGAAGCGGCCGTTCGGGCGAGCCGCAAGTTCCGCGGCGAGGTCTCCAGCTTTGGCGATCAGGGCAACCGCCTGCTGGCGCTGGTCAACCTGCTCGGCAAACTGTTCCGCCTGTCGCAGGGCCGCTACTCACAGAGCGAAGCCGA
The DNA here is from genome assembly GCA_016191525.1 of Burkholderiales bacterium. Classification (GTDB taxonomy): domain Bacteria; phylum Pseudomonadota; class Gammaproteobacteria; order Burkholderiales; family Burkholderiaceae_C; genus Ramlibacter. The sequence goes on from JACPOK010000016.1 coordinate 31,377, forward strand.
GCGGACCCATTTCTCCATCGTCGGCGAGGAGCTCACGATTGCCGCCGACCAAGTGCTGAAGGAAGCGTTGAAGTGGTCGGTCCTGCTGGACGTGCCCGAGACCAAGGTCAAAGGCAACCGCTACGAGTCCAACGATTACATCCTCAACCCCATCTACGCACCGTTCTTTGGCCTGTCGTACAACAAGGGGCGCAAGCTGGAGATGCCGTCGGCGGAGGCGGAAACCATGTTGGTCGGCAAGCTCGACGACTTCACCAAACTACTGCGCCAGTACGAGGTCAAGTGGGGGGCCGACAGCGGCGACCAGTTCTCGCTGGGCCTGGAGGGCTGAAATGCGGCGTTTCCGCATCCAGTCGCGCACCCACGATGAGCCAGTGGCGCCGGCAGCGGTGGCGGGCAGTTGGGAGATGGCCGTCATTGGCGAGGACGGCGACCTGGACGAGCGGTCCAAAGCCGCCGGCACCTACGTCCGCGCCAATGCGAAAACGACGCACATGGTTCGTTTCGACATCGCGGGACACAAGAACGAACTGCGGCTCAATGGCACGGCGCTGCGTCTGGCTGCCTTGAAGGGGCGGTTTGCCGGCGTCAAGAGCCTGCTGGTGGAAGCCAGTAGCCTGAGCTTTCCAGAGATCCTCTACGTGACACTGGCAGCCATTTATGCCCGCATCCCCGCGCTTCGCTTTGTCTACGTGGAACCCCGGGAATACCGCCGCGACATCCAGGGCCGCCTTTGCGACCAGCGCAACTTCGAGTTGAGCGACAACCGCCGCTTCCAGGCCATCCCCGGCTTTCAGACCAACCTCAGTGAAACCGAAGTGGGGCAGGCCGTCTTCTTCCTCGGCTTTGAAGGCTCCAGGCTGGGGCAGGCGCTAGAGCAGCAGGAGGTGCTGCGCGGCTGGGGCAAGCATGCGGTGTTTGGCGTGCCCGCGTTCTCGCCGGGCTGGGAGATCGACGCCATGGCCAACAACGTGCAGTACCTGGGCAAGGGCGATCAGGTGAAATACGCCTCGGCCGCCAGTGCCGACGCCGCCTACCGCTTGCTCAGCACGCTTCTTGAACAGGACAAAGAGGAGCGGCCGATCTTGGTGGCGCCGCTGGGTACCAAGCCGCATGCGATTGGCGCGGCGCTGTTCCTGATCGAAAACGAGTCCATGGACCGGGCATTGCTGCTGTACGACCACCCGACGCGCTCGAGCGGCCGGTCCAGCGAAGTGCGCCGCTGGCACTTCTTCGACGTCAGCGACGCCGGGGGCTAGGCGGCAAACACCGGCATCTGCAGCAGCTCGCGCTTGGTCAATACCGTTGCGCAGACACCCTTGCTCGCGCCCTGCAGCCAGGCACTGAACTCCGGGTGACACAGGGACTGGTACACCAGATCCCGCACCCGCGCTGGCGCCCGGATGCGGAACACGTGATCGGTGATCGCTGCCTCGCCGGAGGACATCATCACCGGCTCCCAGCGCACCCTTGAACCGGTGCGAGGCAGAAGGATGTCTCCCTTGCGGGCCGTGAGCACGCCCTCATAGGTGGGCTCATGCATCGGGCTGGTGATACGGCGGTTCCTGGCGCGATTCAGGTCGGTGGTGTGCACGGCCGGGATGCAGAGATCCTCGGCTTCCTTGCGCGACAGCACGCCGCGGTCGATCGACACGTCCAGGTCCTTGAGCTGCGGCCCGCCGACTGGGCCCGCCAGCCTGGCCTTGTGGTACCGCGCATCCAGCCGCGCACCCGGTGCAAGCTTGGCCTTCAGCACCAAACGGGGGGTGGCGTCGGCTCGGCTCATCTCGCAAATTTCGGTTTCCACACCACCCTGTCCCTTGGTATCGACGACCAGCACCACGGTGCGGGCTTCGGTGTCCAGGAAGGCGCGACCGCCCGACACCTCAATGGCCTTGACCAGTTGGTACTGCTCCATGAGCAGGGCGCGGATGCGGCGGTAGACGTCGCCGTCCGCGAAACCGATCGGCATCACAAAGACTACCCGGGCACCGGAAACTCGCGCCGTCACCAAGGCACGCGCCAGGAATTGCACTTCGGCCCGGTCGGTGCCTAGCTTGCCGCCCAGCCCTGCAAACGCTTTGGGCAGCCAGGCAAGGCCCGCCTCGGTCGCGCCTACGAAGGGCGGGTTGCCGACGCAGCCCAAGCGCATGCCGGCGAGGGGAGCCAGCTTGACTGTCAATCCGTTGCCCTCACGCAGGTGGGCGTCCACCAGATTCGTGGCGGCTTCCGCCAGCCGCTGGCCGTCAATGTCAAACCCGTAGAGCTCCACTGGCCGCCGGGCCCGCTGGGCGACCGCCTGCAACAGCGCACCTTCACCCACGGCGAAGTCCACCACAGCGTCGCAGGGGCCTAGCTCGCGGGCCACGGTGCGCGCGATGCTGTCGGGTGTCATGAACTGACCGAGTTGTCTCTTCATGTGGTTGCGGCGTGCATTTGCCTAATGATAATATCGCGCCGCATGCCACGTCAACAACGTTCGGATAAAGCGGTTGCCGAAATCGCAAAGCGCTTCATCACGGCCGCCCAGGAACACCTGGGCCTGGCCCCTGCGGACCTTTGGCGAGCCTTGGGGTACGCCAACTCCAGTACGGTGCACTCTGTGACAAAAGGGGAAACTCTGCCCGATTTCGTCCGTATCGCTGAGCACCAAGCCTATATGCGAGACGCGCGCGGGCGTTCGCTGAACCTGCACTGGGTGATCACAGGCCAAGGCAGTCCCGTAGTGGAGCCGGGGCAAGCTGGCAGGGTAGGGCGTGCGAGCGCCAAGGAATCGGCAGAGAACGATATTATCGTGAAATTGCGACGCATGAAACCGAGCCGGCGAGCCACACTGGTGAAGTTCCTGGACGAGTTTTCCTAGGCACCGAGCCTCGCCCGCAGCACGGGCTTCACGTGGTGATCCACGGCGGACGCCGACAGACTGTCCATCAGCATTCGCCCCGCGAATAGCAGCGGGTCGGCATCCAGGCCAGCTCGCCATTGCGGCGACGGCAGCGACGCCAGGATCGGGAGAAGGACCTCCGGCAACTCAAGCCACTCGCCGTCCAGCCTCAAATTGCGGAAGTCCTTGAGATCAAGATCGCTGTGGCGCAACTGCAGGATTCGGTCCAGCGGCGCATTCAGCAGCTTCGACAGGAGTTTCGCAGTGAGCGCCAGCCGCGCCGGCCGATTCGGCGACGACTCGATTGCGTCGCATATGGTCCGTACATACTGTGCTTGGCGCACCAAAGAAACCGGGGTGGCAGATTTTGGCTTCAGCTTGAGCCGCAAGCCATGTAGACCGTTCAGATGTGAGACGAAGGTGCTCAGTGAGGCTTTCAATCCCGGCTTCTTCGCGACGAAGCTGTCCAGCGCCTTCTGGCCGACTTGAGTAGCGCGCGCGACCTTCGCCTGCGTGAGAAGCGCTACTGCGGCGTGGACATAGCCTCTACGTGATCGGAGTGAAACGATGGGCTCACGGGCCAACAGAGCCCGTTCAAACCGATCTATGTCCTCCGCCCAAGGTTGGCCAGTGATGGCGTCACGCTTTGTGGAAAGGAGCCGCTCTTCGCTATGCCGTCGTCGCGTGGCGGCGTCGTCGTTCAGCAAACCCGCTTCCGCTAAGTACTGTGACAGCAAGCCCATCCGCCTCAATTCCTCCGTCGAGAAAATCTGCACTATCAGGGCCCCATCCAGCGGCACTGCGCGCTGCTCAAGCGCGACGTCCATCTTGGCGAGAAATTGCAGGTACCGGGAGGCGCCAGCCGCCAGCTTGCTTGCGCGTCCGCTCTCGTTTCCCCACTGGGTGAAATTGGCATAGACGTCGCGTACCTCTTGCGTGGCCAGCAGGTTCTGGGCGCCATGCAACCGAGACAGATTTGCCCGCTTGATTCCACAAGACATGCACGGCAGTACGCCAGCGCCGCCCACTGTTACTCCGCAGTCGGGGCAGGGATGATTCGCCTCGGGAGCGGCAGCGCAGGCAGTGCACAACGGCCGCCGGTCCAAGGTCATCAGATTGACTGTCCGGTGTTTGCCGCAGCAACTGCAGGTGGCACCGACCGTTGACCTCAGGCACTTGTCGCACATTCGGCCGTTTTGGGGATGGCCGCTTGAACGGCTCAGCCGCGTACTTGGTGTGGCGCACACGTCGCATGGCTCAGGCGTTCGGTAGTAGCGCGCGCAGGCGGCACAAGCCACGCGCTGGCCAACGCGCAGGGATGCCTTGGGCGTGATCTTCCCGCATCTCAGACAATTGCGGTCCTCCCGCAGGCATTCGCCGCAAGTGGGTCTCTCGTCATTGCGGTGCGCCCGCGCTGTTTTTCCGCACACGTGACATGTTCTTGCCGGAAATACTCGCGGGTAGCAGATCGAGCAGTAGCCCGTACCCAAATGCACACGGTGAGCCTTTTCCATTTTCGTGCCACAGTTGCCACAGTCGGCACTGCGAGCCCGTGCCAGATAGACCCTTTCATCGATATCGAGCGGTGTCATGCTGTCTTCGCCAACCGGGCCTTCGCGCGCCGAGGAAACTTCACCTTGGCAGCAAGTCGAATCAGCATTTCCGCTCGAAGGACGCGGTTCCGCGGCAACTTGGCACAGCGTCTTCGACCTTCCTTTACAACTCGCCTGATGGCCTGGACTGCGGGTCCGGCGGTCGCCCGAACAAGCGTTGAAGCACCTACCGTGACAAGGAGCGGGCGCCGCTGCGCCAACCGCCAGTAGCTCCAGGGCTCGACGCTGGGGGCAAAGGTTGGGTCGCGCTGTGCGGCATTGCTCAATGCCGCATGGAATCCGTCCAACATCTCTGGCTCGCCGTTCGATGCACGGTGCCAGACGGAGCGAACCCGCATCTGCAGGACCTGCTCTTCACGTGAAGGGCGCTCAATGCGGCCGCGGTAAAGAGGAATGGTGCATCTGTCGCAACATGCCGTCATCAATGCGTCCCGCCTGTACGGTGCGAAGGGAGCATCACAATGAGGACAACTGTCTCGCAGTGCTATCAAATGTACGCTGCAGATCCAGGTTGAGGCCAGGCGCCACTCCAGCGGCAGTTGACGCGCGTCGGCTGACAGACAGACCGGGCAGTACAGTTGCCCATACCGCAGCCGCTTACGGTGATAGATGCCCACAGGATTGAGCCATCTCTGGAAGCCACTGCGCTGCGTCGTTAACCCCGCCGCAGCAAGCATCGGAAGGACCGTCATGGCTTCGACTTGCGTCGTATCCAGATCAGCCCATTTCGCGATTTGGCCAATTGCCGCGGATCCGATACTCCGGTCGAGGTCGCTACTCCAAATCGACCAGCCCAAGCCGATGCGCTGCGCCATCGATGACGGTGCGTCGCCTTGCTGCCAGGCACAACGCACGAGAAATGAGCCGAGAAGCTCGCCGTCGAATGGTTGCGCGGTCATCTCATGCGTCACTGGGTTGTGGCGAAGCCGTCAACGAAGCTGCCTGGCGCCACTTGCGCGCATTAGTCAGGATATCGAAGGTAATTCGATCATTGCCGGTCCTGAGCGCGACCTGCGCTGCACGCATGATCAGCTTGCGGACGGATCCAATCGTGCCGTTGCAGCCCTTGTAAATCTCGAACACCATTCCCGGGGATGTCAGGTTTGATGGTTTTGGCAGCGGGATCAGCTGTTCGAAGGCGGCCACCAGGCTGACGAAGTCCTCGTTGGCCGACCACAGCGGAAGCGGCAACCGCAGAAACCGGTTGACGAACTGGGGATCGATCGCCAGTGCGCGGGTGACGTCGCTCGTTCCACAAGCAACGATGCTGAGCTGGCGCATATTCGACAGCCGCTTTAACGACGCCATGAACAGCTTGTGCTGCTTGGCGGGACTGTTCAAGATTGCGTGGAGTTCATCAATCACCAGCACCGATGTCTGGCTGATCGCCATTTCCTGGTGGACGATGGCCTCAAGCCGCTCCGGCCGCGCATCGGCTCGATGGGAGACACCCATTGCGGTCAGGATGGCGCTGTAGAGCCTGCCTTCGTCTGCGGTCGGGGGAGCTTCGACCCAAAGCACTTTGGCTATGGGATAGTCCGCCTCGTCCAACACGATGGGATTCTTTCTCATGAAGTGTCGTGTCAGCGTGGTCTTGCCGTTGTCGCTGTCAGAGATCACGGCGCGGCACTCCGGCTTGATGCTGCGCGGGCGGTCGACCAGGTCCTGTAGCTCACGCAGGATGTAATCGCTCGCCGGATAGTCGATGTGCGGAGGATCTTGCGCGATGAACGCGAGCTTGTCGCTCAACGGCGCTTCCAGGAGCTTCGCCGCTTGCTTGGACAAGTGATCACGGGAAATCATTGCTCCTCGCTGACGTTAAATGCCCGAACCTTTTTGCCGGCGAACGCCGCGAACGGGTTGCTTGTGGTGTCCACTTCAGCAGACTGGGGATCCATTTGTTGCTCGATGCGTGAACGATCCTGCTTACCGGGAGCCGTAGGCGTCGTCTGCTTACGCTTGGAACGGGCGCGCTTGGTGGCCGCCACCGCCTCCTCCTGGCGCTTGGCGCTGCGATCACGGTAGCCTCGCTTGGCTACTTTGTCCTCCATCTGCTTGCCGTGCGCGTGATCGCGGGAGTCGATGGCCATCAGCTCGTCCACGCTGATCCGGTCTTGCTCATCATCCTCGGCGGCTTGCAAAGGCCATCGATCGAGCTTCACGTACTGCTTGATGTCGGGGTCAAGGAACCACACGTTGCGCGGGTAGTTCGGGTGGTACTTGATGACGAACTTGCGTTTGACCGTGGGATGATCCAAGTCTGGAGCGTTCACCCAGCGATTGAGGGACTCGTGGTAGTAGTCCGCCTTTCCGAAGCGGACGCCCGAGGGCGATACCACGCGCATCTCGAATGGCAGGAAGTCCAGCTTGAGTTTTTCAGGGTCAGAGATCTGCACGGGGAGACCAGCGCCGCGGACAGTCGCTGTGCCCATGATTTCATTCTCCCAAGCGTTCTTGGGTGGCATTTTCAACATGCGATGCTTGTCCACGTGGTAGTAGTTGACGATCCAGTCAGCTACTTCCACCTCGAGCTCCCACAAGGTGTAGACGGATTTCTTTCGTGGGTCGTATGTGCCGCGCTGGGCTGGATTGGCGAACGTTGTGCCAGGCTTCTTTCGCAGCATGGCGTTGACATTGCCCACCATCCGTTCGATGTGAGCGCCATAGCGCGGCTGCTTGACTGGTCGCAGCTCCAAGTCGATGCCGTGCTCCTTGCAGCCGAAGCGAAGGGTCTCGCCACGGAATTCCTTGGCGTTATCGCAATGGAGCTTGAGGATCTTTCCCTGTACGGGCCAATTGCCCGAGATGCCGAGTGAACCGAGGTAGCCCTTTTTGGGCAGCATGCCCATAGCGATTGCCATACCGGCGGCGACGGACGAAGGTGCCCGCATGCTGAGGTAGAAGCCCACGATCATGCGCGTCTTCACGCAGATTAAGAGCGTAAGCCACGGCCGGCCCCAAGGCAGCCGGGTGTCCGAGTACACCGCCATCATGTCCAGACGGACATGGTCCATTTGGACGGGATTTAGCGGGCCAACAGGCGTTGGGAACGTTCCCGGCGTGGGCAAGTTGAGATCCGCATCTTCAGGATGCCCTCGCCGCCGAGATACGACATCCCTTGGAACTGCGGCGATCCGGTTTCGAATAGTGTTTTCGTGGGGTACCGGCTTGTTCTCCGCTTCACACCGTTCGCCAACAGTCGTGATGATTTCTGCCGGAACGAGTTGCTGCGAATCCAGATAGAGAGTGTCAATTGTGTCCTGGATGATTTCCTCAACACGCGGATCCAGCTTGCTGCCCGATTTGGGGCCACGTGTTTCATCGGTCAAGGCAGCTAGCCCACCGCCTTCGAAGCTCTTGATCCAGGCATAGATCGTCACAACGCTTTTTCCGGCGACCTTGGCGACCGCTTCTACGTCCTTGCGTTTTCTTCCCCTCATAGTCAGCAGCGGCAAGATGACGTCAAGCCGGCTCTCCGCCTTGGCGATTTCAGCCTCTGAGTACCCCAGAATTTCCAGGCGTCTACGTGGAGTCGCATCAGATTCTGCAGGCCCACACTCGTCGACGATTTGCGACGCATGAACGATCTGATCGAGGAATGCCACTTCTGATCGCCCATTGGTCGGGTCTTCCACCAGGATTCGCTCGGAGGTGAGAACGCGCCGCACGGTGTGCAAGCGACCCTTGAAGCCGACGTGAACGCCAGGGCGGACGGCAAAGCCGCGGAAGTCAGCGCTCGAGGCCATAGGCAACTGGCTCTTCGTGCCAGATCTCGGACGACATGTTGAGCCTGGCTGTCAGGTTGGCGCCGATCGCTCTACTGGTGATGAGCCGCCACATAACACCGACAGCTTCCATGCGGTTGGTCAAGTCCATGAAGGTGGCCGCCAACAGTTCAGACGGCGTGGCGATCTTCAACTGCTCCATGGTGCGGAGGAGCATCAAGCTTTTGGCGCCGTCGTCGGGATAGGAGCGGTAGTTGCGCAGGAACTGAACGTTCTCAAGATAGGTGTTGCGGATAAACCGCTCCGTCAGTACCCTGAATTTCCACCCCTTTGACCGGCAAACCATACGCGCTGCAGCGAAGCCCGGGGCCAAGTCTTCCCGGCGGTCTAGCAGTTCCTCCCTGTACTTGACTTCGAAAAGCGCGGGGCGCCACGGCTTGGAATCTCCGACTGCACGGTATCTGGCAAGGAAGTCGGGTGTATAGCTTCTGATCTCACCTCCGTCTACCCGGTAGCGGATCTTGAGCGGCTGGCTCACGACCTTGGCCACCCGCGCGTTGAAGTCGAGAAGATGCACAAGGTCCCGCTCCAACGTGCTCTCATATTCAACGGTGTCGCCTTCGAGAGTTTCCACTCGTCCCGTCACCGCCCGGTAGTTCTTCGGAATGCGCCGAACACCTTCGTCAGATTCAGTTAAGTCAATGATTGTGATTTTCATATCAGTTCGATCAATCATTGTTGCCAGTATGATAAATAGGAGTGTAATTGAGCTACTCTGCATTGGGAACTGTTCAGATCCAGTTCAACAAATTATTAGAATCCACAGCGGCTCACCGCCGCGGCCGGGCGAAATTTCACTGGCGCACCACGGTGTGCTGTTCCTGGACGAGTTGCCGGAATTCCCGCGTGCGGCGCTGGAGGCGCTGCGCGAGCCGCTGGAGGCAGGCCACATCACCATAGCCCGCGCGGCACGCCGCTCCGAATTTCCGGCGCGCTTCCAGTTCATCGCCGCGATGAACCCCTGCCCCTGCGGCTGGCTGGGCGCGGCCCACCGCAACTGCCGCTGCACGCCCGACCAGGTGGCGCGCTACCAGGACAAACTCTCGGGACCGCTGCTGGACCGAATCGACCTGCACGTGGAGGTACCGGCGCTGGCCCAGGGCGAGTTGCTGGCAGCGGCGGCCGGCGAAGCCAGCGAGAGCATCCGCCAGCGCTGCACCGCCGCGCGCGAAGTGGCGATCCGGCGCCAGGGCAAGCCGAACCAGGCGCTGCAGGGCAAGGAGATCGACGGCCACGCCGGGCTTGAGGCCACCGCCGTGAAGTTCCTCAACACAGCCTCCGCACGCCTGGGCTGGAGCGCGCGCTCGACGCACCGGGTGATGAAGGTCGCGCGCACGATTGCCGACCTGGCGGGGGCTGCCGTCACGCAGGCCACGCACGTGGCGGAGGCGGTGCAATACCGCCGCGCGCTGTCGGACCGAAAATAGCGGGCATGACCGCTCCAGCGCCGCCCGCCATTTCCTATAACCGGCGGCTGGTGGGCTGGCTTTCGCTGGCGCAGCTGATCACCTGGGGCAGCGTGTTCTACACCTTCGCCCTGCTGATGGAGCCGGTGGAGCGCGAGCTGGGGCTGACGCGGGCCCAGTCTTCGCTGGCCTTCAGCCTGGCGCTGCTGGCCGAGGGCGCGATGGGCTATGCGGTGGGCCGCTGGATCGACCGCGGCCATGAGCGCGCCGTGATGACGGGCGGTTCGTTGCTGCTGGCCGCCTGCCTGGTGGGGCACAGCCTCGTGACCAGCCTGGCCGGTTTCTACGCCGCCTGGATCGGCATGGGCGTGGCCCTGTCGGGCACCCTGTACACACCGGTCTTCGCGGTGGTGACGCGGCGCTTTCCCGATGACTACCGCCGCGCCATCATCACGCTCACCTTTTTGGGCGGGCTTGCCAGCACGGTGTTCATACCGCTGTCGGCCTGGCTGATCCAGTCGCTGGGGTGGCGGCACGCGCTGTGGGTGCTGGCGGCGCTGCACCTGCTGGTGTGCGCGCCGCTGCACGCGCGGGTGCTGCGCAACGCGCCGCGCACGGTGGCCCATGCGGCCGGCACGGCGTCCTCGCCCGCGTCATACCTTCGCAGCGCACCGTTCCTGCTGATCGGCGTTTTCGTCATCATCATGATGGCGGTGACCTCGGCGCTGCCGGCGCACATGATCAGCCTGCTGCGCGAGAACGGCTTGTCGGAAGTCTGGGTTGTGGCCATTCCCGCGAGCATCGGGGTGGTACAGGTGCTGGGGCGGCTGCTGCTGTTTTTCTTTGAGCACCGGTTCGACGTGCACCTGGCCAACCGGCTCATCCCCTGCCTGATCCCGGTGGGGCTGGCGGCCCTGATCGCGGGCAGCGGCCACGCCGCGGCGGCGCTGCTGTTCGTGCTGTTCTACGGGCTGGGCAATGGCATGCAGACCATCGTCAAGGGCACGGCCATTGCCCTCTACGTCAGCCGCGCGCATGTGGCCTCGCTCAACGGCGCGCTGGCCCTGCCCACGGCGCTGGCCCGCGCGCTGGCGCCCTGGCTGCTCGGCGTAATGTGGAGCCCGGCGGGCGGCTACGCCAGCGGCCTGTGGCTGCTGCTAGGCGCGAGCGTGGTCGCGGTCATCGCTTTCATCGCGGCCCAGCGGCGCGCCTTGCCCGCGGCCTGAGGCGGCGGCATTGCGGCCGTCCCGCAGCTGCCGCTCTTCCTCCACCGCCCGGGCGCAGCCCGCCGCGTAGAGCAGCACGGCGGCAGAGAAATAGATCCACATCAGCAGCACCACCAGCGAGCCCGCCGCGCCATAGGCTGAAACCACGGCCGCCGTGGACAGGTAGACGGCCAGCAGGTGGCGCCCGACCGTGAACAGCGTGGCGCCGACGAATGCGCCCAGCACCAGGTAGCGCATGCCGGGCTTGGGGCCCGCGCTCATGCGCATCAGGCCGAAGAAAAGCGCAGCGCAGATGAAGAAGGCGACGATTTCATTGAGCACCAGCAGCACTTGCTCCACCGGCAGCCGGGTGCCGGCCCAGCCGGCGAACAGGTTCAGCAGGGTGGAGATGGCCAGCGACACCAGCAGCAGGAAACCGAAGGCCAGCACATAGGCCACACCGCGCAGGCGCAGCGAGGCACCGTGCCACCACTGCTGCCGGGCCGCGGCCGGCTTGCCCTGCAGCCACAGGCGCTCGAACGCTTCCTGCAGTTCGCTGAACACATTGGTGGCGCCGAACAGCAGCACCGCGAAGCCGGCCAGCGAAGCGAGCAGGCCATCGGCCGGCTCCTTCGCGCTGGACAGTGCCTGGCGGATCAGGGCGCCGCCCTGGTCCCCGACGATGGTGGCGATCTGCGCGACCAGGCCGCGCTGCAAGGCGTCGCGGTCGATCCACCAGCCCAGCACCGCCACCAGCACGATCAGCAGCGGCGCCAGGCTGAGGATGCCGTAGAACGACATCGCGGCGCTCATGCGCATGCCGCCGGCCTCGTTCCACAGCTGCGCGGCGCGCACCAGCGGGTAGGCCGGGCGAAACGCATTGAGCAGCGGGGCGGGGATGCGCGACGACAGCGATGAAAGGGATGCCATCGGCACAGCCTAGCGATCGCAGAGCCCGCGGCCATAGGCCCGGCGCGAAGTCCCGCGTAGGCGAAAGCCGACGCTAGCCCAGGTTGGGCGCCAGAAGCCGCTGCAGCACGGCCACGTCGGCGCCGCGGCGCGCGGCCTGGTCCTGCAGCTGGTCCTCGCCGATCCGGCCGACGTTGAAATAGGTGCTGTCCGGGTGGCTCAGGTAAAAGCCGCTGACGCTGGCGGCCGGCATCATGGCCAGGCTCTCCGTCAGTTCCATGCCGATGTCGCCGCAGCCCAGCACGCGGAACATGTCGGCCTTGACGCTGTGGTCGGGGCAGGCGGGGTAGCCCGGCGCCGGCCGGATGCCGCGGTACTTCTCGCCGATCATGTCGTCCACGCCCATCGCCTCCTGCGGCGCGTAGCCCCACAGGTCGCGCCGCACCCGCTCATGCATCGCCTCGGTGAAGGCTTCGGCCAGCCGGTCGGCGAGCGCCTTGAGCATGATGGCCGAGTAGTCGTCGTGGTCCTTCATGAAGTAGGCTTCCTTCTTGTCCACACCCAGCCCCGCCGTCACCGCGAACATGCCCACGTAGTCGTTGGCCACGCCGCGCGGCGCGACGAAATCGGCCAGCGCGCGGCTGGGCCGCATCACGCCGTTGATGGCCTCCTTCTGCGTTTGCTGGCGCAGGCCATACCAGGTCATGGCCACCTGCCCGCGCGACTCGTCGGTGTACAGCTGAATGTCGTCGTCGTTCACGGCGTTGGCCGGGTACAGGCCCATCACCCCGCTGGCGGTGAGCCAGCGGCCCTCGACCAGGCGCTGCAGCATGCGCTTCGCGTCGGCATAGACACGCACGGCCTCGGTGCCCACCACCTCGTCCTTCAAGATGGCCGGGAACGGGCCCGCCAGGTCCCAGGTCTGGAAGAACGGGCCCCAGTCGATGTACTTCGCGAGCTCGGCCAGGTCGAAGTTCCTGAACAGGCGCCGGCCCAGGAATTTGGGCACCGTGGGCGTGTACTCCGCCCAGCGCACGGGCGTCTTGTTGGCCCGCGCCTTCGCCAGCGGCCACAGCGGCACCTGCTTCTTGTTGGCGTGCTGCTCGCGCACTTTGACGTAGTCGGCATTGACCTCGGCGATGTACTTCGCGGCCTGGTCGGAAAGCAGGCCCTGGGCCACGCTGACGCTGCGCGACGCATCGGGCACATAGACCACCGGGCCTTCGTAGTGCGGCGCGATCTTGACGGCGGTGTGCACCCGGCTGGTGGTGGCGCCGCCGATCAGCAGCGGGATCTTGCGGATGCGGAAGTGGTCGTCCTTCTGCATCTCGCCGGCGACGTACTGCATCTCTTCCAGGCTGGGCGTGATCAGGCCCGACAGGCCCACGATGTCCGCGCCCTCCACCTTGGCGCGCGCCAGGATCTCGTGGCAGGGCACCATCACGCCCATGTTCACCACCTCGAAGTTGTTGCACTGGAGCACGACGGTGACGATGTTCTTGCCGATGTCGTGAACGTCGCCCTTGACGGTGGCGATGATGATCTTGCCCTTGGCCTTGACGTCCTCGCCCGCGGCGGCCTGCAGCTTCTTTTCTTCCTCGATGTAGGGAATGAGGTGGGCCACGGCCTGCTTCATCACCCGCGCCGACTTGACCACCTGGGGCAGGAACATCTTGCCCTGGCCGAACAGGTCGCCCACGATGTTCATGCCGTCCATCAGCGGGCCTTCGATCACGTGCAGCGGCCGGCCGCCCTTCGCGAGGATCTCCTGGTAGGCCTCTTCCGTGTCGTCGACGATGAAGTCGGTGATGCCGGAAACCAGCGCATGCGACAGGCGCTGCTGCACGGTGCCGGCGCGCCATTCGTTGCGCCTGGTCTCGTCCTTGGCGCCGCTTTTGGCCGTCTCCGCGATTTCCACCAGCCGCTCGCCGGCATCGGGGCGGCGGTTCAGCACCACGTCTTCCACGCGCTCCCGCAGCACCGGCTCCAGCTCGTCGTACACGCCGACCATGCCGGCGTTGACGATGCCCATGTCCATGCCCGCCTGGATGGCGTGGTACAGGAATACGGTGTGGATGGCCTCGCGGACCGGGTCGTTGCCGCGGAAGGAGAAGCTCACATTCGACACGCCGCCCGAGACCTTGGCACCGGGCAGGTTCTGCTTTATCCAGCGGGTGGCGTTGATGAAGTCCACCGCATAGTTGTTGTGCTCCTCGATGCCGGTGGCGATGGCGAAGATGTTGGGGTCGAAGATGATGTCTTCGGGCGGGAAACCCACTTCATCGACCAGGATGCGGTAAGCCCGCCCGCAGATCTCGACCTTGCGCTCGTAGGTGTCGGCCTGGCCCTTCTCGTCGAAGGCCATGACCACCGCGGCGGCGCCATAGCGGCGCACCAGACGGGCCTCGTGCTTGAATTTCTCAACACCCTCCTTCATGGAGATGGAGTTGACGATGCCCTTGCCCTGGATGCAGCGCAGCCCCGCCTCGATGACCTCCCACTTGGAGCTGTCCACCATGATGGGCACGCGGGCGATATCCGGCTCGCTGGCGATCAGCTGCAGGAAGCGCACCATCGCGGCCTTGCTGTCCAGCATGGCCTCGTCCATGTTGATGTCGATCACCTGGGCGCCGTTTTCCACTTGCTGGCGCGCCACGGCCAGGGCTTCCTCGAACTGGCCGTTCAGGACCATCCGCGCAAAAGCCTTGGAACCGGTGACGTTGGTGCGCTCGCCGATGTTGACGAACAGGCTGCCGCTGCCGATGGCCACGGGCTCCAGGCCCGAAAGCTTCATGGGGGAAACGGGAATGTCTGTCATGCGGCTCACCTTTGTCACCGGCCGGGCCGGTTGTTGATTGCGGGTGAGCGCCGTTGGGGTCACTCAAGCCTGACGGCCTTAAGGCATTTGCCTGTAGCCGCTGCAGCGCTCCTTGAGTTAGGATGATTTTAAACGCTATGTTCAACAGGATCTTTGGAAAAAAGCCCGACGATGCGCCCGAGTCCCGCATTTCCGCCCAGCGGATGCGCACGATAGAGGGTTCATCGGCCGCCGACCGCGCCGCCGAAATGCTTTCGGCGCCCAGCGCGGCGCTGAAACTGAGCCACGAGGAAGCCCGGGCCGTGGTGGCCTACATGCGGCCGCACAAGATCGCCGAAGGCACCCGCTTCATCAAGGAAGGCGATACCGCCAACACCGACTTCATGCTGCTGGTGCTGGACGGCGAGGTAACCATCGAGACCATCGTGGTCAGCCGCACCGAGCCGATCACGGTGACGGTGCTGGGACCGGGCAACCTGATCGGCGAGATGGGCCTGCTGGACGGCGAGCCCCGCTCGGCCTCCTGCACCGCCATGAGCGAGGTGCGCTGCGCCATCCTTACCCGGGACGCGCTGAACCAGCTGCTGGCCGATGAGCCGCGCACCGCCGCCAAGCTGATGATGTCGATCTCCCTGCGTATCGCCGAGCGCATGCGCGAAAGCCAGGACAAGCTGAAGATGTACGCGCAGCTGACCCAGGCGATGCAGGAAGAGATCAACGCGCTGATGCCCATCTGAGGCCCTGCGGCTTTCAGATCGGCAGGTCGGCCTTTTTCAGCGTACGCAGCACGAAGCTGGACTTGCTGTGCCGGATGCCCTTGATCTTGTAAAGCCGCTCGCGCAGCAGCCGCTCATAGTCGCGCGTGTCGCGCACCGCCACCCGCAGCAGGTAGTCGTACTCGCCTGACACCAGGTAGGCCTCTATCACCTCGGGAATCGCGGCCAGGGTTTCGCCGAATTTCTCCAGCGTGTTGTCGGAGTGGCTGTCCAGGGTGACCTGCACCAGCACCGTGTCGCTCAAATCCAGCGCCTGGGCGTTCAGGCGCACTGTGTAACCCTCGATCACGCCGGCCTGCTCGAGCTTTTTGATGCGCTCCCAGCACGGCGAGGCGGACAGGCCCACCGCCAGGCCCACCTGCTGAAGGCTGGCGCGGGCATCGGCTTGCAATACCCTGAGGATTTTCCGATCAATGACGTCCATAGAGTTTAATTATCTGCCTTCACGTGCATGACAGCATGATTTTCTGCGTTTCTCCACTCGCACCGAAATTTCAGCACGTATTTCCGGCTCTTGCCGCCCATACTTGGATGCACGGACGGTGGCGCTTACCGGTGCCGCCGGGCTGACAAGGTGCCAGCAGGTTATCGCCTGCTGGCCAACCTGGTCTATACAAAAGTTCAAAACTGATTGCAGAAATTACGATTTGTCACTAAATTCGAGGCCCTAAGTTTTACGGAGGCTTCCATGACGACAAATCACAAGGCGACCATGTCCGGCGATACGCGGGGCACCCTGCAGGAAGACGGCTGCACCAACATTGCGCGAGGCGACCTGGACGTCAAGGATGCGGACAAGGGCGAAGCACAGGTTCAGGCCATCGCCAGCAAGGCGGGCAAGTACGGAAAGTTCAGCATCAGCGCCGATGGCAACTGGACTTATGTGCTGGACAACGGCCTGGCCGCCACGCAGGCGCTGGGCGAAGGCAGGAAAGTCACCGAGAGCTTCGTCGTCCTGAGCAAGGACGGCACGGCCAGCCAGACCGTGGTGGTCACGATCAATGGCGAAAATGACCAGGGCCACATCAGCGGTACCGCCACCGGGAGCGTGAAGGAGGGCTTGGCCGTCAATACCGCCACCGGCAAGCTGGTGGTGACTGACGCGGACACAGGCGAAGCCGCCATGCTCGCGGTGAACGGCAAGGCCGGCAGTTACGGCGTGTTCAGCCTGGCCGAGGACGGCAGCTGGACCTACACCCTGGACAACGGCAACAGCTCGGTGCAAAAGCTGGCCGAGGGCGCCACCCTGACCGAGCGCTTCACGGTTTACTCCAGGGACGCGGGCGGCGATTGCGACCGGACTTCCAAGACCATCGTCGTCACGATCGTGGGCACCAACGATGCCGCCGTGGTGGGCGGCAAGACCTCCGGCGCCGTGGCTGAAGACGGCGTCCTGGCGGCGTCGGGCCAGATGACGGTCAAGGACATCGAGGCCGGCCAGGCATCCTTCGTCGCACAGAAGAACGTGGCCACGGCTTTCGGAACGTTCAGCCTCGGCACCGACGGCAAGTGGACCTATGCACTGGACAACAACAAGTCCGGAGTCCAGGCGCTGGGGGCCGGCGAGACCGCGTTGGACACCATCACCGTCAAGACCAAGGACGGCACCAGCCAGCTCATCACCATCACGGTCACCGGCGCCAATGACGCGGCCTCCATCAGCGGCCCGGCCAGCGGCAGTGTCGCGGAGAATGGCACACAGACAGCTTCCGGCCTGCTGGCCGTGACCGACCGCGACCACGGCCAGGCGCAATTCCAGCCGCTGGCGGACGTGGCGGGCACTTACGGCAGCTTCAGCATCACCGCCGCGGGGCAGTGGAACTATGTGCTGGATGCCGCCGATGCGGACTTGGTAGCGCTGAACTCGGGAGAGGCGCGCACCGAAAGCTTCACCGTCCGCAGCAGCGACGGCACTGCAAGCAAGACCGTGATTATCAACGTCGCCGGTGACGGCGCGCCCGGACCGGTGCTGAACAACGATCCTGCCGCGGCGCGGGGCGCCGTGGTGGAAGACGGCAGCGCGCTTGCGGGCGGCCAATTGAGCGCGGCGGGCCTGGCCGGGGCAACCGCACCCTGGAGCCTGGTGGGCGGCGGTGCCGGCCAGTACGGCACGCTGACGCTGGATGCGGCCACCGGCGCCTGGAGCTATGCCCTGGACAACAGCGCTGCCCAGGTGCAGGCGCTGAACGCGAACGACGTGCGCACCGAGAGCTTCATCGCCCGGGCCACGGATTCACATGGCCAGTTCGTCGAGCAGGCCGTGGTCGTAACGGTCAGTGGCGCCAACGACGCGGCCACGATTTCCGGCAACGCTACCGGCGGCGTTGCCGAAAACGGGGCGGCAAGCGCCAGCGGCCATCTCGCCATCTCGGATGTGGACCAGGGCCAGGCCGCCTTCCAGGCGGTCAATCACGTGGCCGGCACCTACGGCAGCTTCAGCATCACCGAGCAGGGAAACTGGACCTACGCCCTGGATGCATCGGACCCCGACCTCGTCGCGCTCAACACGGGCGACGTCCGCACCGACGCGTTCACCGTCCTGAGCAGCGACGGCACCGCCAGCAAGCTCGTGTCCATCAGCGTGGCCGGTGACGGCGGCAGGCCCGTGGCCACCGACGACACCGTCCTTCCCGTCGTGCTGACCTTCGAGCCGGGGAGCTACACCTCCACGCGCGACCACAGCAACGACGGCTATGGCTTTGCCGGGGACCAGGAGGGACTCATCATCACCAGCGAGGGGTTCCAGCTGGCACGCAGCGGCACGCCGGGCGCTGGGTACGGCGCGTTCGTGGGCCCCGCGGGCTCCACGACCGTTGCGTACAGCTACGGGCGCATGGAGATCCAGCCGGCGGACATGGCGCTCACCCGCGCCGATGGCGGCGCTTTCTCGCTCCTGTCGTCCAACATCCTTTCGGATGTCAACACCAACTTCAACGCTTCGTCCTACTGGGGCACCATGGGCCACGCCACCGTAGTGGGCTACCTGCACGGCCAGCAAGTGGCCGTGCAGGCGCTGGATGCGCCAAACTTCCGGCTGGACAACAGCAACGTGGCCAGCTTCACCGACGCTGCCTGGCAGGGAGTTGACCGGGTGGTCTTCCACATGGAGGTGAACGTCGACTTCGACAACTACTTCACCATGGCCAACATCCTTGACGACATCACGCTGCAACGCGATGTCGCGCACACGGTGGACATCAATGTTCTGGCCAACGATGCGCCGCACGCAGCGGGCGATACGCTTTCCGTCGCCAGCTTTTCCGCCACCAGCGCCCGCGGCGCGGCCATCACGCTCAACGCGGACGGCAGCCTGCACTACGATCCGCGCGGCTCGGCGCAGCTGCAGGCCCTCAGCCTTCGCGAGACGGTCACCGACACCTTTACCTACGCGGTGAAGGACCAGAACGGCGTCACGAGCAACATCGCCACGGCGTCGATAACGGTGGTGGGCGACAACCACGCCCCAGTCGCGCACGCGGACAGCGTCACGGTCACGGGCACGCCGCGCGCGGCCGCGCCCGCAGGCTTCATCTACAACCCGGACAACGGCCACTACTACGCGATGACGAACGACTTCGTCTTCGGCTTCGGCAGCTGGCCGAGCATGCAGAACATCGCGGGCCAGGTGGGCGGCTATCTCGCGACCATTACCTCGGCGCAGGAAAATGCCTTCGTTCAGGAGCATGTGCTGCGGGGGCAGCAGGGCTACATCGGCGCCGTCTACGAGCCTGCGGGTGCGGACGGAACGCAAGGCCGCTGGGTATGGGCCGGCGGACCGGAGGCCGGGACCGGAATCTGGAGCGGCGGCGCACCCGTGGGCGGCGCCTTCAGCAACTGGTCATCCGCGCCGCAGGGTGATGCCAGCACGCCGTACGGCACGCTGATCAATCCGTCGACGGGAGATTGGAGCGTCTACTATGCCGCGCAGCTGGGTGTCGTTGAAATCGGCGGCCGGCCGGGTGATCCGGACCAATCCGCTTTCTCCGCAATCGATGTCGCGGTACTGGCCAACGACACGGACCCGGACCAGGGCGCCCACCTCGCGGTCACGCAGCTCCAGGTGCTGAGCGCCTTTGGCGCCAATGTCTCCCTCAACGCCAACGGAACGGTGCACTACGACCCCACGCATTCGGCGCAGGTGAACGCGCTGGCGGCGGGACAATCGGTGACGGACACCTTCAGCTATCGCGCCATGGATGAATACGGAGCGCTCAGCGCGCTGGCAACGGTATCCGTCGTCCTGGTCGGCGCGGCCTGACCCTCAAGGCGGGGCCAGGTCGGCCCCGGTCGTGCGGCGGGCGTCCGCCAGGACCGTCGCGAGCAACTGGGCCAGCGTCGTCTTCATGTGGGCGCGCTGGTCGTCGCTGAGCAGGAACTGCAGCGTCACGTCGTCCAGCTGGGGCACCAGCAGCTTGAGCCGCTGCACGGCCTCGGGGTTCTCCGCCAGCAGGAAGCCGACCACCAGGCGCATGGCCTTGGCCTCGGCGTCCAGCTTCATCACCGCATTGACCAGCTCTTCCTGCGGGCTCATCACGCGGCTTCCTTGTAGAAAAACTCGCGCCGCAGCGAGCGCGCGGCCAGCGGCTGCACCGCCTCGCGGATGGCGCCAATGTGGTCGGGCGTGGTGCCGCAGCAGCCGCCCACGACGTTGACCAGCCCCTCGGCCGCGAACTCGCGCAGCAGGCGCGCGGTGACGTCAGGCGTTTCGTCAAAGCCGGTTTCGCTCATGGGATTGGGCAGGCCGGCGTTGGGGTAGCAGCTGATGAACGTATCCGGGGCCACGCGGGCCAGTTCCTGGATATAGGGGCGCATCAGGGCCGCGCCCAGCGCGCAGTTCAGGCCGATGGCCAGCGGCTGCGCGTGGCGCACGCTGTACCAGAAGGCGGTGACGGTCTGGCCCGACAGGATGCGGCCCGAAGCGTCGGTGACGGTGCCGCTGATGATGAGCGGCAGCCGCTGGCCCGATTTTTCAAAGTATTCGTCCACCGCGAACAGGGCCGCCTTGGCGTTGAGCGTGTCGAAGATGGTCTCGACCAGCAACAGGTCGGAACCGCCCTCGACCAGCGCCTCGGTCTGCTCGTAGTACGCGGCGCGCAGTTCCTCGAATGTGACGTTACGGGCGGCCGGGTCGTTCACGTCAGGGCTGATGCTGGCGGTCTTGGGGGTGGGGCCCAGGGCGCCGGCGACGAAGCGCGGCTTGTCGGGCGTGGCGTACTTGTCGCAGGCGGCCCGCGCGATCTTCGCGGATTCGAGGTTCATCTCGCGGGCCAGGTGGCCCAGGGCGTAGTCGTCCTGGGCGATGCTGGTGGCGCCGAAGGTGTTGGTCTCGATGATGTCGGCGCCGCAGGCCAGGTAGCCCTCGTGGATGTCGCGGATCACGTCGGGGCGCGTCAGGCTGAGCAGCTCGCCGTTGTTTTTCAGGTCCTTGCGGTGGTCCTTGAAGCGCTCGCCGCGGAAATCGGCTTCGGTCAGCTTGAAGCGCTGGATCATGGTGCCCATCGCGCCGTCGAGAATCGCGATGCGCTTTTCGAGGATGCCGGGCAGTGCCTGGCCGCGGGTGTAGGGGATGGGCTGTTTCATGGTCGTCCAATTGTAGGAACAAAGCGTTGTTCATGTGGCATCCCGGACAATAGGCTCACTTTGATTACAGACACTCCTGCTCCCCGCGCCATCCTCCACGAAGTCTTCGGCTACGAACAGTTCCGGGGCCCCCAGGCCGCCATCGTCGACCACGTCATCGGCGGCGGCGACGCGCTGGTACTCATGCCCACCGGCGGCGGCAAGTCGCTTTGCTACCAGATCCCGGCCATCGCCCGCCAGCGCGCGGGGCATGGCGTGGCCATCGTGGTGTCGCCCCTGATCGCGCTGATGCACGACCAGGTGGGCGCGCTGCACGAAGCCGGCGTCGACGCCGCTTTCCTCAACTCCACGCTGTCCGGCGAGGAAGCCAATGCGGTGGAAAAGCGCATGCTCTCCGGCGAGGTGACGCTGCTCTATGCCGCGCCCGAGCGCGTGACCACGCCGCGCTTCCTGGCGCAGCTGGATTCGCTGCAGGAGCGCGGCCTGCTCAGCCTGTTCGCCATCGACGAGGCGCATTGCGTGAGCCAGTGGGGCCACGACTTCCGCCCGGAATACCGGGCCCTCACGGTGCTGCACGAACGCTTTGCCGGCGTGCCGCGCATCGCGCTCACCGCCACGGCGGACGCGATTACCCGCGAGGACATCGTCGAGCGGCTGCAGCTGGAGGAGGCGCAGCAGTTCGTCAGCAGCTTCGACCGGCCCAACATCAGCTACACCATCGTGGAGAAAAAAGAAGCCACCACGCAGTTGCTGCGCTTCATCGAGCGCGAACACGAGGGCGAGGCCGGCATCGTCTACTGCCAGTCGCGCAAGCGCGTGGAGGAGATCGCGCAGACCCTGGTGAACGAAGGCGTCAGCGCCCTGCCGTACCACGCCGGCCTCGACGCGCAGGTGCGCCAGGCCAACCAGGACCGGTTCCTGCGCGAGGACGGCATCGTGATGGTGGCCACCATCGCCTTCGGCATGGGCATCGACAAGCCCGACGTGCGCTTCGTCGCGCACCTGGACATGCCCAAGAACATCGAGGGCTACTACCAGGAGACCGGCCGCGCCGGGCGCGACGGCATGCCGGCCGCGGCCTGGATGGCCTATGGATTGCAGGACGTGGTGAACCAGCGCCGCATGATCGACGAAAGCCCCGCCGGCGAGGACTACAAGCAGGTGATGCGCGGCAAGCTGGATGCACTGCTCACGCTGGCCGAGGCGGCGGATTGCCGGCGCGTGCGGCTGCTGGGCTACTTCGGCGAAGCGTCCACGCCCTGCGGCAACTGCGACAACTGCCTCACGCCGCCCACGGTGTGGGACGGCACGGACGCGGCGCGCAAGCTGCTGTCCACCATCTACCGCGTGCAGCAGCAAAGCGGCATCAGCTTCGGCGCGGGCCACATCATGGACATCCTGCGCGGCAAGGCGACCGAGAAGGTCTCCCAGTTCGGCCATCAGTCGCTCACCACTTTCGGCATAGGCGCGGCCTTCAGCGAGGTGCAGCTGCGCGGCGTGCTGCGCCAGCTGATCGCCACCGGCGCGCTGGCGGTGGACGCGCAGGCCTTCAACACGCTCAAGCTCACCGAAGCCTCGCGCGGCGTGCTCAAGGGCGAAACGCAGGTGCTGCTGCGCGAATCGGTTTCGCTGCCCCCCGAGCGCCGCGGCCGCACGGGCTCACGCAGCGGCGCCACGCCTTCCGCCGTGGCCGCCTCGCTCACCACCGAAGGGGTGGCGCGCTATGCCGCCCTGAAGGCGTGGCGCGCCGAAGTGGCGCGCGCGCACAACCTGCCCGCCTATGTGATCTTCCACGACGCCACGCTCGCCGCGATCGCGGCGATGGCGCCGCAAACGCTGGCCGACCTGCGCGACATCAGCGGCATAGGCGCCAGCAAGCTGGAGAAGTACGGGGAAGAGGTGCTGCGGGTTGTGCTATTGGATTGATAGCTGCCTACGCACAGCTGGCGCGCCTCGCAGGCCTTTTCCCCTCTGAAGACTACTGCAGGAAGCCGATGTTGCGGGCTTCCCGCACCTCGGGCTTGATGCGGTGCTCGGCCTCCAGCTGGTCGAGGAATTCGCCGGCGGTGAACTGCGCCTCCAGGATGTCCACCTGCCGCTTGACGGCGGCGAAGTCGCCGGGGCACAGCTGCTCCAGCCGCGCCAGCCGCGCACCGGCTTCGGATGTCAGCAGCGAGGCGTCGCCGGCCAGCGCCTCGGTCACGAACATCTTCTCGCGCTGCGGCGCGGTGAGCGGCTTGAACCGGATCTTGAAGGTGAAGCGCCGCAGCGCCGCCTGGTCGATGCGGTCCATCAGGTTGGTGGTGCAGACAAAGATGCCGGCGAAGCGCTCCATGCCCTGCAGCATCTCGTTGACCTCGGTCACCTCGTAGGTGCGCTGCGCGCCGCGCCGGTCCTGCAGGAAGCTGTCGGCCTCGTCCAGCAGCAGCACGGCCTTCTCGTTCTCGGCCTCGCGGAACATGGCGGCCATGTTCTGCTCGGTCTCGCCGACGAACTTGCTCATCAGGTCGCTGGCCTGCTTGATGAGCAGCGGCCGCTCCAGGCTTTTGGCGATGTGCTCGGCCAGCGCGGTCTTGCCGGTGCCCGGCGCGCCGTAGAAGCACAGGCTGCCGTGGCCGCGGCTTTTCAGCGCCTGCACGATGCGCGGCACCTCGAAGCGGGTTTCCACGTTCAGCATGTCCAGGTCGTAGGTGGTGACGCTGCGGCGCAGGCCGCTGTCCTGCGCGGGGTTGCCCAGCGCCTGGTCGGAGTTCTTCAGCTGGCGCTCGATCAGGCTTTCCATGCTGGCCTGCTCCGAGCGGGCCAGGCCGGCGAAGCGCACCGCGGTGCGGATCTGCGCGGGCGTCAGGCCCTTGCGTTCGGTGAGCTTGGCCACGAAGGCTTCCGACACGGCCACGCCGTCCAGCGTCTTGCGCACCAGGCCTTCGCGCGCGCCGGGCGGCGGCGACTTCAGTTCCAGGTGGTAGGCAAAGCGGCGGCGGAAGGCCGGGTCGATCTGCTCGATGCGGTTGGTGACCCAGATGGTGGGCACCGCGTTGGATTCCAGGATCTGGTTGACCCAGGCCTTGCCGCTGACGCTGCCGCTGCCGGGGGCCACAACCTGCTCGGCCCGCGCCATCAGCTGCGCGGCCTCGCTGGAGATCGGCGGGAACACGTCTTCCACTTCGTCAAACAGCAGCGCGGCCTGCGCGCTGCCCTTCAGGAACACCTGCGCGATCTGCAGCGACCGGTAGCGGTCGCGGCCGGAAAGTGAATTGCCGTCGCGGTCGGCGTATTCCACCTCGAACAATTCCAGCCCCGCCGCCTGCGCCACCACCTTGGCCAGCTCGGTCTTGCCGGTGCCGGGCGGGCCGTACAGCAGCACGTTAACGCCTGGCTCCTTTTGCGCGACGGCGTTGCGCAGCAGCGAGCACAGCACCTGCGCATCTTCCTCGGCGAAGGTGAAATCGGTGAGCGACAGCGCGCTCTTGGCCGAGGGCCGGGTGAACACCGCCATCAGCTCGTTCTGGTCGCGGTACTCGCGCATCAGCACCGGCGGCAGCTTTTCGCTGACCTTCATCAGGTCGGCCAGGTCGGTGATGTTGTGTTCGGAGATCAGGTTCTCCACCAGGCCGATGCGTTCCAGCCGCGAGCCGGCGCGCAGCGCCTCGCCCACCTCGGTGGCGTTGACGCCGGCGATCTCGGCGATGGCGGCATAGGCCTCGGGCGCGTTGTTGACCTTGAACTCCACCAGGATGCTGCGCAGGTCGCGCTGGTAGCGCGCCAGCGTGCCGTACAGCAGCAGCGCGCGCTCGGCCTTGTTCAGCTGCAGCAGGCCGGAGAGCGCGTCGATGTTTTTTTCCACCAGCGTGGAATGCTTCTTCAGCGCGTGCGTGAGCCAGTCGCCGGTGACGGCCAGCACCGACAGCAGGTCCTTGGGCTGGTCCTTGGCGTATTCGTCCAGGTAGAAAAAGAGCGTGCCCTCTTCGTAGGGGCCGCGCCAGACGCCGTGGCGGTCCAGGAAGTCGCGCGTGTCCAGCGATTCGTGGCCGCGCCAGAACTCGTTGTCCTTGCAGCGGCGGCCCAGGAACTCGCGCAGCCGGCCCAGCGCCGAGGCCGGCCACACCAGGTGGCGCCCGGCCAGCGAGAGCAGGCCGTTCAGGTCGCGCCGCACATTGAACTTGCCGCCCTGCTTGGCGGCCAGCGTCAACACGAAGTGCGAGCACATCAGGTCCAGCACCGGCGCGTCTTTCAACCCGGGTGAGGGAAGTACCTGCACATCGACCGAACGCTTGACCATTGACAGCCCTCGTGAAAAGGTGGCTCGTCTTTACGATAACGCGAGTTGATGCTACATGGAAGACACTGATTGTGGGGAAACCCCGCATTTCGGTTGTTTTCGCGCTGACAATCCCGCCATGGTCTCCATCGACGATATCCGCCAGGCCGCCGCGCGCCTGCAGGGCCAGGTGCTCGCCACGCCCTGCGTGGAGTCGCGCACCATCTCGCAGATCGCGGGCGCGCAGGTGTTCCTGAAGTTCGAGAACCTGCAATTCACCGCCTCGTTCAAGGAGCGCGGCGCCTGCAACAAGCTGGCCCAGCTCAGCGATGGGGAGCGGGCCCGGGGCGTCATTGCGATGAGCGCGGGCAACCATGCGCAGGGTGTGGCTTATCACGCGCAGCGGCTGGGGCTGCACGCGGTGATCGTGATGCCGCGCTTCACGCCGGGCGTGAAGGT
The DNA here is from genome assembly GCA_016191525.1 of Burkholderiales bacterium. Taxonomy (GTDB): domain Bacteria; phylum Pseudomonadota; class Gammaproteobacteria; order Burkholderiales; family Burkholderiaceae_C; genus Ramlibacter. Next base: position 57,070 of record JACPOK010000016.1, read on the forward strand.
CGAGCGCACCCGCAGCTTCGGCGCCGAGATCGTGCTGCACGGCGACACGCTGGATGAAGCGCGCAACCACGCTCTGGAACTGGCGCAGGCACGCGAGCTCACTTTCGTGCACCCCTATGACGACGAGGCCATCGTCGCCGGCCAGGGCACGGCCGGGCTGGAGATGCTGGAAGCGGTGCCGCAGCTGGACACGCTGGTGGTGGCGGTGGGCGGCGGCGGCCTGATCGCCGGCATCGCGGTGGCGGCCAGGGCGCTCAAGCCCGGCATCGAAATCATCGGCGTGCAGGCGCTGCGCTTTCCCAACATGTTCAATGCCATCAAGCACGGCAGCCTGCCGCAGGGCAGCAGCACCATCGCCGAAGGCATCGCCGTGGGCACGCCGGGCAAGATCACCCGCGCGCTGATCGAGAAGCACGTGGACGACATCGTGCTGGTGGATGAGGGCGACATCGAGCAGGCGATCGTGATGCTGCTGGAAATCGAGAAGACGCTGGTCGAAGGCGCGGGCGCCGCGGCGCTGGCGGCGGTGCTGAAGTACCCGGAACGCTTTCACGGCCGCAAGATCGGGCTGGTGCTCGGCGGCGGCAACATCGATCCGCTGCTGCTGGCCGCCATCATCGAGCGCGGCATGGTGCGCGCCGGCAGGCTCGCGCGCATTCGGGTCAGCGCGCGCGACGTGCCCGGCTCGCTGGCGAAGATCACCGCCACAGTGGCCGAAGCGGGCGCCAACATCGACGAGGTGCACCACCAGCGCGCCTTCACGATGCTGGCGGCGCAGAACGTGGAGATCGAACTGGTGGTGCAGACCCGCGGGCCGGCCCATATTGCGGCGGTGCTCGACGCGCTGCATGCTGTGGGCTTTGTGGCGCAGGAGCAGAAATGACAGCGGAAAGCTTGCAGGGCGTGAGCACGGAAGTGCTCCAGGGCGCATTGGCCGAGTATTTCGCGCCCTGGGTGCAGGACCTGGGGCTGAAGGTCGAAGCCTTCGATGAAGGCAGCGTCACGCTGCGGCTGCCGCAAGACAGCCGGCTGTCGCGGGTGGGCGGCATGCTGTGCGGCCAGGCCATGATGGCCGCCGCCGACACCGCCATGGTGCTGGCGCTGATCAACCAGCAGGGCCGGTTCCGGCCCTGCACCACGGTGCAGATGAATACCAGCTTCCTCAAGCCCCTGTCGGGCCAGGACGCGCTGGTGCAGGCGCGCATCGTCAGGGCGGGCAAGACCCTGGCGTTCGGCGAGATCGACATCCGCGGCGCCGACGACGGCAAAAGCGCCTGCCGGGCCAGCACCACCTACGCCCTGCTTTGACCGCCCGGGCGCACGGGCCGGGGCTCGCGGTAAAATCGCGGCAACCCCCGAATCCGCCAGACTTCAAGGAACGACCATGTCCAGCCCCCAGACCAGCCACAGCCACGGCGAAGAAGAGTATCCGGTTGACGGCGTGGAAGCCATCGTCCCGCTGATTCCCATCGTGCTGCCGGTGGTGGGCGGCGTGCTGATGTTCCTGTTGGCCTTCATCGCCATCTACATGGCCTGATGGGCCGCTAGCCCGCGCCGCTCGGGCGCGCCGCGCTACCCGATTCATAGCAATTCCAGCCGGCACGGGACCTGTGCCGGCTTTGCCGTGCGCGCCTGCCGCGCGCTGCCCGGCGATTGACCCCACGCCGGTTAAAGCTGACCTGCATAACCCTATGCAAGTTTTGCATTGTTTTCCCGCCGGTTGGCGGACAAGATACAGCCCCGCTTCATAAAATTGACTTCAGCCAAGCCTGTTTTCAAAAGGGTGCGCCCGCCTGACTCGCCATCAGCTCCTTTTTGAATACCGGTTTTTAACTTCAGGAGCTTTTCGATGAACTCACCCGTGATGCAGGGGCTGAACCTCAATGCGCCCAGCTACGTCAAGAACGCCCGGCTGATCGCCTGGGTGGCCGACATGGTGGCGCTGTGCAAGCCCGACACCGTGTACTGGTGCGACGGCAGCCAGGAAGAGTACGACCGCCTGTGCCAGAAGCTGGTGGACGCCGGCACCTTCACGAAGCTCGACCCGATCAAGCGCCCGAACTCTTTCCTGGCCTGCTCCGACCCGAGCGACGTGGCTCGGGTGGAAGACCGCACCTTCATCTGCTCGGAGAAGAAGGAAGAAGCCGGCCCGACCAACAACTGGATGGCCCCGGCCGAAATGCGCGCCACCCTGCAGCCGCTGTTTGACGGCTGCATGAAGGGCCGCACCATGTACGTGGTGCCGTTCTCCATGGGCCCGCTGGGCTCGCCCATCGCCCACATCGGCATCGAGCTTTCCGACAGCGCCTACGTCGCGGTCAACATGCGCATCATGACCCGCATGGGCAAGGCCGTGTACGACGTGCTGGGAGTCAACGGCGAGTTCGTGCCCTGCCTGCACACCGTGGGCGCGCCGCTGGAAAAGGGCCAGGCCGACGTGAAGTGGCCCTGCAACACCACCAAGTACATCGTCCACTACCCCGAGACGCGCGAGATCTGGTCGTATGGCTCCGGCTATGGCGGCAACGCGCTGCTGGGCAAGAAGTGCTTCGCCCTGCGCATCGCCTCCACCATGGGGCGCGACGAAGGCTGGCTGGCCGAGCACATGCTGATCCTGGGCGTGACCAACCCGGAAGGCCGCAAGTACCACGTGGCCGCCGCCTTCCCCAGCGCCTGCGGCAAGACCAACTTCGCCATGCTGATCCCGCCCAAGGGCTTCGACGGCTGGAAAGTCACCACCATCGGCGACGACATCGCCTGGATCAAGCCGGGTGCCGACGGCAAGCTGTACGCCATCAACCCCGAAGCGGGCTACTTCGGCGTGGCGCCCGGCACCAACACCGTCACAAACCCGAACTGCATGGCCAGCCTGGACAAGAACGTGATCTTCACCAACGTCGCGCTGACCGATGACGGCGACGTGTGGTGGGAAAACATGGGCCCGGCCCCCGCCCACGCCATCGACTGGCAGGGCAAGGACTGGACGCCGGAAATCGCGAGGGAAACCGGCGCCAAGGCGGCCCACCCCAACGCGCGCGTCACCGTTGCCGCCACCAACAACCCGGCGCTGGACCCGGCCTGGGACGACCCGGCCGGCGTGCCGATCGACGCCTTCATCTTCGGCGGCCGCCGCTCCACCACCGTGCCGCTGGTGACCGAAGGCCGCAACTGGGTGGAAGGCGTTTACATGGCCGCGACCATGGGCTCCGAAACCACGGCTGCCATCACGGGCCAGGTGGGCGTGGTGCGCCGCGACCCGTTCGCCATGATCGCCTTCGCCGGCTACAACATGTCGGACTACTTCCAGCATTGGCTGCAGCTGGGCAGGAAGCTGGCCGCTTCGGGCGCCACGCTGCCGCGCATCTTCACCACCAACTGGTTCCGCAAGGGCGAAGACGGCAAGTTCATCTGGCCGGGCTACGGCGAGAACATGCGCGTTCTCAAGTGGATGATCGACCGCATCGAAGGCAAGGCCACCGGCACCGACCATCTGTTCGGCGTGAGCCCCACCTATGAAGAAATGAACTGGACCGGCGTGGACTTCAGTGCCGAGCAGTTCGCCAGCGTCACCAGCATCGACAAGGCGGCCTGGCAAAAGGAGCTGCAGCTGCATACCGAGCTGTTCCAGTTGCTGGAACACCACCTGCCCGCCGAACTGGGCGAGACCAAGGCGAAGATCGAACAGCGCCTCGCGGCCTAGTCTCGAACGGCGCCATGAAAAAAGCCACCGCGAGGTGGCTTTTTTGCGGGCGGCGCAAAACGCTCAATAGTCGGCGCGCATCAGGCGCTGGGCCCGGGCACTGACGTTGACGCCGGCGGCCGCGCCGGCGCTCATGGCGCGGCTGATGTCGGCCATCACGCGGGCATCGGTCAGGGCCACGTTCCACAGCTGTTCGTCAGCGGCATCCTGCTTGCGCTCGGCGGCCCAGGTGTTCAGCTGGCCGCGGATTCGCTGGCCGGCGGTGCGGGCGGGAGAGGCCAGCAGGGCCAGGGCGGCGAAGCCGACGGCCCACATCACGATCCAGGCGGCCAGCAGGTGCCCCTCGGTCCAGGTATCGATCACCTGGTTGGCTACCACCAGCAGGGCGGAGACGATTGCCGCGAGCAACAGCGCCGCCGTGCCGCGGGCGCCGTCGAAATTGCGGGCCGCCAGGGTGACGGACTGGGCCACGCGCCCGGCGCGCACAACACCGGGGTGTTCGTTCGGTTGTTCGACGTGGACAAAGCTGGTCATGGTGGGTTCCCTCTCTTAACGCTTGTGGCGGTATTGCCGGGTGCGTAGGGCAATACTAGGGTTAATACTGATATTTTGCCAATTTAGATTGGTGATGGCTATCATTCACCATGGTGATGAGGCCTCCCAACTTCCGAACGCTGGACCTGAACCTGCTGCGGGTGTTCGACCAGGTCATGGCGGAACGGAATCTGACACGCGCCGGGCACAACCTGGCCATGACCCAGCCGGCCGTCAGCAACGCCCTGAACCGCCTGCGCGAGGCGCTGGGCGACAAGCTGGTCACGCGCAGCGGCTACGGCATCGAGCCGACGGCACGGGCGCTGGCCCTGTGGCCGTCCGTCTCCGATGCCCTGCGCCAGCTGGAGGTGTCGCTGGCGCCCGGCGATTTCGTCGCCTCGGAAGCCGGCAATACCTTTGTGCTGGCCATGGCGGACGCCACCGCCGCGGAGCTGATGCCCGGCCTGGTGGAAATCATCGAAAAGGACGCACCGGGCGTTTCCATGCGCGTGCTGCCGCTGACCACCCGCGACCCGCGCCGCCTGCTGGACGAAGGCCAGATGGACCTGGCGGTGGGCTTTTTCCCGGCCGTGCTGGCCGACTTGGTTTCGCAGGCGCAATCGGGCAGCATGGCCGCCTTTGACCACCAGCGGCTGTATGACGGTGTCTATGTCTGCGTGATGCGCAAGGGCCACCCCCTGGCCAGCGGGCCGATGACGCTGAAGCGCTATTGCGCGGCGCATCACCTGCTGGTGAGTTTTTCCGGCCGGCCGTTCGGCTTCGTCGATGAGGCGCTGGCCTCGCTGGGCAAGAAGCGCCGCATCGTGCTCACGGTGAACCAGTTTTTCACCGCCGGCCGGGTAGTTTCGGCCTCGGACCTGCTCACCGTGCTGCCGCGGCACTTCGTCGGGGTGACGGGCATGGCCGACGAACTGGTGATGCGCGAGCTGCCGTTCGACGTGCCGCCGGTGCACGTGGATTCGCTGTGGCACCGGCGCCAGGGGCAGCGCAGCGACCACGCCTGGCTGCGGCTGGCGGTGGCCGCCGCCTCGGCCAAGGCCTTCGGCCCGGTGCGCTGAACTGGCGGTGGCACGGGGCTTGCACAACAATGGGCCACACCCCGAGGAGCTTTTCATGCATGTCCCCCGTCACCAGCCCGGCCGCCGCGCGGCCCTGAAAATCCTGGCGGCCGGCGCCGCCGCAGTGGCCCTGCCCGCGCGCGCCTGGCCGGACAAGGCGGTCAAGATCGTCGTCACCTTCCCCGCGGGCGGCGCCAGCGACATCGTGGCGCGGGTGATGGCCGAGCAGCTGGGCCGCAAGCTGGGGCAGGCGGTGGTGGTGGACAACCGCCCGGGCGCGGGCGGCAGCGTGGGCGGCCTGGCGGTGACACAGGCGCCGGCCGACGGCTACACCCTGATGCTGAGCAACTCCACCCCGATTTCCATCGGGCCCTTCGCCCTGGAAAAGCAGCCCTATGACCCGGTCGAAGGCTTCACCCACATCGCGCTGATCGGCAATGCGCCCTGCGTAGTGATGGCCAATCCCCGGGCCGGCATTCGCGCGCTGCCCGACCTGGAAGCCATGGCCCGCCGCGGCGGGCGGCTGGACTTCGGCTCGGGCGGGCCGGCCTCCATCGGCCATATCTACGGCGAGCTGATGAAAAAGACGATGGGCATCAACATGGTCCACGTGCCCTACCGGGGCGGCGCGCCCATGACGACCGACCTGATCGCCGGGGTGATCCCCGTGGGCATCGACGTGCTCACGGCATTCGTGCCTTATTTCAAGAGCGGCCAGCTGGTGCCGCTGGCCGTGACCTCGGCCAACCGGTCGCCCCTGGTGCCCGACGTGCCCAGCGTGGTGGAGGCAGGCTACCGCAAGCTGGTGCTGGACAACTTCTTCGGCCTGTCGGGTCCGCCGAAGATGCCGGCCGACGTGGTGGCGCGGCTCAACTCGGCGTGCAACGAGGTGCTGGCCCAGGCCGACGTGAAGCAGAAGATGGCCGAGCTGGGCATCGCCACCTCACCGGTCAGCCCGGCGGCGTTCGCGGGCTTCGTCAAGGAGCAGGTGGCGCAGCTGTCGCCCACCGTCAAGGCGGCAGGGGTTCGCCTGTAAGCAGGCGCTCGCTTTAGGTTAGCGGATGACGCTGAGGTAAGCCCGGGCTGCATCGCGCAGTTCCTGGGCCTGGTGCGGGTTGGAGCCGGCGCGGGCCTCGGCGCGCTCCAGCAGCTGATGGGCCACGCCATTGTTTTCGGCGGCCCCTTGGGCGGCGGGGAACAGGCGGGCGATCTGGGTAAAAACGGCGTACATGGTGGTTCACCCGGCGGGTGAGAGTTGCGATGAATCAAGAATAGGGGTTTTCCCTAGGGTTACAACCCCAATCCAGGCCCGGGACCATGCCCTTTGTGCATGGGTTGGCGGGGCCCCCAACATGGCAGAGGCTATGCTCCAGATATGACGCCCAGCACCCACGATGCATTGGCCGGCCCGGCACGCAGGCCCGCCGAATGGCTGGCCAGGGTGGCCGAGGTCGTCGAGGAAATGGTCTGGGTCTGGGACGATGCCAGCGGCAGCGTCACCTATGCCAACCCGGCGTTCCAGCGCTTCTGGGCGCTGTCGCCCACACAGGTCAATGCGCGCGATGCCATTGTCGGGCTGACCCATCCGGAGGACCAGGAGCGCATGCGCCAGGCCCGTTTGCGCCTGGGGGATCTGGCCTATACCGAGGAATACCGCGTCACGCAGCCGGCGGGCAAGGAACGCAAGGCGCGCACCGCCCGGCTGCGCGAGCATGCCTTCGCCACGCGCGGCGAACAGGGCGAGCTGCGCATCACCCACGTCGCGCGCGACATCTCCTGGCAGTTCGACACCACGGCGCAGCTGCGCGCGGAAATCAGCCGCCGCACCGATGCCGAGCGCAACCTGTCGGACGCCACCCAGCGGCTGCAGGCGCTGATCGCCACCGCCAACGACGCCGTCATCACCATCGACGAGCGCAGCCAGGTGATCGACTGGAACACGGCGGCCGAGCGCATGTTCGGCTGGACCCGCGGCGAGGTGCTGGGCCGCGTGCTCACGCAGCTGATCATCCCTCCCGCGCACCGCAAGTACCACGACGCCGGGATCGAGCGCTTCCTGCGCGACGGCACCGGCGGCGCCATCTTCAACCGCCGGGTCGAGACCATGGCGCTGCGCCGCAGCGGCGAGGAATTCCACGCCGAGCTGTCGGTCTGGCCGGTGCGCAGCGGCGACCAGTACACCTTCAGCTCGTTCGTGCGCGACATCTCGCGGCGCAAGACCGCCGAGAAGGCGCTGGCCGATTCGGAAGCCAAGTACCGCAAGGTGGTGGAAAACGTGAACGAGGGCATCCTGGTCACGGCCGCCGGCCGCATCCTGTACGCCAACCCGCGCGCGCTGGAGCTCACGGGGCTGGACGACGAGACCGCAAAGTCAAAACCGTTCATTGACTTCATCCACGCCGACGACCGCGAACTGGTGCTGGGCAACCACATGCGCCGGCTGCGCGGCGAGCAGGTGGAAAACCACTACCAGTTCCGCGTGATCCACCAGGACGGCAACGTAATCTGGCTGGAGATCAGCGCCGTGGTGTTCGAGTGGCAGAACACGCCCGCCACGCTGAACTTCCTGACCGACGTGACGCAGCGCCGCCAGGTCGAGCAGGAAATCCGCAGCGCGCTGGCCCGCGAGCGCGAGCTGTCGGAGCTGAAGTCGCGCTTCGTCGCGGTGGCGTCGCACGAATTCCGCACGCCGCTGGCGGCGATTCTTTCGTCGGTGGAACTGCTGGATGACTACGGCTCGCGCCTGCCCGATGACGAGCGCAAGGAAATCGTCGGCCTGATCAAGAGCGCGGTGACCCGCATGAACGGCATGGTGGAACAGGTGCTGCTCACCAGCCGGCTGGAGTCGGGCAAGTTTGTCTTCGAGCCCACGGCCCGCGCCGTGCCCGGCCTGCTGGTGCAGGTGGCCGCCGAGATGGACCAGGCCCACCCGCAGGCGGCACGCATCGCCATGCGCTGCGAAGGCGTGGACGAGACCCGGATGGTCGATGTGCAGTTGCTGCGCCACATCCTGGTGAACCTGCTGAGCAACGCGCTGAAGTATTCGCCGCCGGAAACCGAGGTGACATGCAGCGTCAGCGGCGACGGTGACCGTCTGCGCGTGGCCGTGACCGACCGCGGCATCGGCATCCCGCCGGCCGACCTGCCGCGCCTGTTCGAAACCTTCCACCGCGGCACCAACGTGGGCAACATCCAGGGCACGGGCATCGGGCTGCACATCGTCAAGGAATGCGTGGAGCTGCACCTGGGCTCCATCGCGGTGGACAGCGAGCCGGGCCGGGGCACGACCTTCAGGGTGACGGTGCACGCGCCGGCCGCCGCCCCCTGAGCATGGCGCGCGTCCTCATCGTCGACGACGACGCCGCACTGCTGCGCCTGCTGGCGCTGCGGCTGCGCGGCGAAGGCCACGACGCGATGGAGGCCGCCAGCGGCGAGGCCGCGCTGGCCCGGCTGGACCACGAGCTGCCGCAGCTGCTGATCACCGACCTGCGCATGGGCGGCATGGACGGCATGCAGCTGTTCGAGGCGGTGCACCGGCGCCACCCGCTGCTGCCGGTGCTGATGCTCACCGCCCACGGCACCATTCCCGACGCGGTGAAGGCGCTGCAGCGCGGCGTGTTCGGCTACATCACCAAGCCGTTCGAAGCGCGCGACCTGATGGCCGAAGTGGACCGGGCGCTGGCCGCCTCGCAGGCGCTGGGCGCCAACATCCCGATCGAGGGCGCGGCGCCGGGCGAGGCCTGGCGCGAGGCCATCCTGACCCGCAGCCCGCGCATGCAGCAGCTGCTGGCCGAAGCGCGGCTGATCGCGGCCAGCGATGCCTCGGTGCTGGTGCACGGCGACAGCGGCACCGGCAAGGAGCTGCTGGCGCGGGCCATCCACGCGGCCAGCGCCCGCGCGGCGCAGCCAATGGTTGCGGTGAACTGCGGCGCCATCGCCGAGAACCTGATCGAGTCGGAGCTGTTCGGCCACGTGAAGGGCGCCTTCACCGGCGCGGTGCGCGACCGGCCGGGCCTGTTCGCCGAGGCCCAGGGCGGCACCGTGTTCCTGGACGAGATCGCCGAGCTGCCGCTGGCCATGCAGGTGCGCCTGTTGCGCGTGCTGCAGGAGCGCGAGGTGCGGCCGGTGGGCGCATCGCATTCGGTGGCCGTGAACGTGCGCGTGATCTCCGCGTCGCACCGCAAGCTGGACGCTGAAGTGGCGGCCGGGCGCTTTCGCGAAGACCTGTTCTACCGCCTGAACGTTGTCACGCTCACGCTGCCGGCGCTGGCCGAGCGGCGCGAGGACATCGCGTTGCTGGCGCAGCATTTCATGGCGGCGCTGGCCCAGCGCTACGGCAAGCCACTCGCGGGCTTCGCGCCCGGCGCGATGGAGTTGCTGGCCGCCGCCGCCTGGCCCGGCAACGTGCGGCAGCTGCACAACGTGGTGGAGCAGTGCGTGGTGCTGTGCCCATCGCCGCTGGTGCCCGCGGCGTTGGTGCAGCGCGCGCTGGCCAGCCAGCAGGGCGAGCTGCTTCCCTTTGACGAGGCGCGCCGCCAGTTCGAGCGCGAGTACCTCACGCAACTGCTCAAGCTCACTGCCGGCAACGTGAGCCAGGCGGCGAAGCTGGCGCAGCGCAACCGCACGGATTTCTATTCGCTGCTGGGCCGCCACCAGATCGAGCCGGGCGCCTTCAAGGCGTGACATAAGCCCGCGCGCGGCTGTCGGTGTTTGCCGACATGCGCAAACCCTGGCGCAGCAAGGCTTGGCGCCGTTTTCATGCGCGGCCCTGTCTGTGTTTGCCGACACCGGCAGACGCGTGGCGCACGCAAGTCGTTGATTTTGCTGGGGCCGCGCGCTGGCATGGATCTTGGGTTGTGAATGCACACACAACAACCCCAGGAGAAGATTCCATGAGCCCCCAACAGATCGACCTCGTCCAGAAATCCTTCGCCGACGTCAAGCCCATCGCGGCCACGGCAGCCGAGCTTTTTTACAGCCGCCTGTTCACGCTGGACCCCAGCCTGCGCGGCATGTTCAAGGGCGACATGCAGCGCCAGGGCCAGATGCTGATGAGCATGATCGGCGCGGCCGTGTCCGGCCTGAAGAATCTGGAGACGCTGGCCCCGGTGGTGCGCCAGCTCGGTGCGCGCCATGCCGGCTACGGCGTGCGCACCGAGCACTACGCCACGGTGGGCAGCGCGCTGCTGTGGACGCTGGAGCAGGGCCTGGACGAGAAATTCACGCCGGCCGTGCGCGATGCCTGGGCCGCCGCCTACGACCTGCTGTCTGAAGTGATGCAGCTGGGGGCGCTGGAAGAGGCCAGCACCACGGCCTGATCTGCTTCGGTGCCGTGGACAATAGGCTGGTGAGAATCCAGCTGCTGTCCGACCTGCACCTTGAGGTGCACCCGCATTTCGCCGCGCGCCCGGCGCCGGGCGCGGACCTGCTGGTGCTGGCCGGCGACATCGGCTCCTACCAGCGCGGCTCGCAGCTGGCCGATGCCGATTTCGGCCTGGCCCGGTTTTCCCCCCGCAACGGCTGGCCCTGCCCCGTGCTGTTCGTGCCGGGTAACCACGAATACGACCTGCTCGACTTCGATGAGTGCCACCAGCGCCTGCGCGAGACCTGCGAGCGGCTGGGCATCACCTGGCTGGAGCGCGAAGTGCTCGTTTTCGGTGCCGTGCGCTTTGTCGGCACCACGCTGTGGAGCGATTTCGATGCGCTGGCCCTGGAGCCGGGCCGGCCCGAGCCGACGCTGCAGCAATTGCTCAAGGGCCGCGAGAAAGCATTCCGCGCCGCCAACTACTACCTGTCCAAGGCCGCGGCCACGCGCCGCGGCGAGCTGATGCTGGCCGAAGGCTGGCGTGAGCAGGCGCTGGTGTGCCAGCAATGGCTGCGGGAAGCACTGGCCACGCCGTTCGACGGCACCACGGTGGCCGTGACGCACTTCGCGCCCAGCCTGCGCAGCGCCGACCCGCGTTATGGCCTGACGCCCGGCACCGCCGGTTTCTGCAATTCGCTGGACGAGCTGCTGCCGCTGGCGCAGTGGTGGCTGCACGGCCACCTGCACTGCCGCCAGGACTACGTGGCCGGGGGCTGCCGGGTGGTCGCCAACACGCTGGGCTACGCCACCAAGGGCGAGCAGGACGATTTCCAGGAACAGCTGACGCTATTGATTCAATAGCTGCCCACGCAGACTAGGAGCGGCTTAGCGGGCTTTCAGCCCCTCAAAGCAGGTGGCAAGCACCAGTTCGGTGATCTGCTCGTCGCTGTGCTGCCCGCCGGCCTTGAGGAACTCCAGCACCGGGTCGCAGGCCCGGGCGTACAGGGTGTACAGCACGGCGATGGGTGGCAAGCCGGCGTTCACATGGCCGCCCGCCTGGGCCGCCTCGATCCAGCCGCCCAGCCGGTCGCTGATGTCCAGCAGCGCGTCAATGTACTCGCGGCTGCCGGCCAGCGCGGCGCGCAGGCTGGAGTTCTGGGTGGGCAGTGAGGGCATCTGGCCGGCCAGCTGCACCGACAGCATCCAGCGCACCGTGGCCTTGAGCTTGTCCAGCGGCGGCAACGCCGGCTCGATGTTGGCCAGGAAATCCCGGGCACGGCGCATCACGCGCACCATGGCCGCGGCGGCCAGGTCTTCCTTGCTGGGAAAGTGCTTGTACAGGCTGGCCTTGGCGATGCCCACCGAGGCGGCGACTTCGTCCACGGTCATGGCGTCAAAGCCTTTTTCAGCCAGCAGGCGGTTGACGCTTTCCATGATCGCTTCTTCCCGGGCCGCCAGCATCTGCTCCTTGAAGGATGGCTTGGCGGGGGCGAGGCTGTGCATGCGGAAATTCTAGGGCCTAAAGCATGCGGCGCCGGTTACGTCTGACAACACCTGCACGAAGGGCTTTACACGCCGGTCATCACAGCCGCTATCGGTTGTGGAACACTTGTGCATCGTTCTTGCTTGCTCGCGTATCGCCTGAGTTTGTCTTCGACGAAAGGAAGGCGCCCATGAAAGCGATCTGGTTCAGCACCCTTGCCTGGCTCGCCGCCGTCACGGCGGCGCTGGTGCTCGCGTTCGCGGCGCCCAGCGAATCCAGCGTGATGGGGCGCGTGCCCTCCATGAGCGCCAAGCGGCTCGACCAGCAACCCATCTCGCTGCCCGAAGGCCTGCCCGCCGGCCGCACGCTGGCCCTGGTGGCTTTTACGCGCAGCCACCGCGGCGAGGTGGACAGCTGGATCCAGGGGCTGCAGCTGAACCAGAACTCCTCCATTACCTGGCTGAAGATGCCGGTGCTCAACGACCCCGGCACCGACCGCGCCCGCAGCGACATCGAAAACCGCCTGCTGGCCCGCCACACCAGCGACGCCGACCGCGCCCGGCTGGTGCCCGTGTTCACCGACCGCGACGCCTTCATCCGCGCGGCCGGCCTCTCGGGCACCGAGCACATGGGCGTGCTGGTGCTCGACCGCGGCGGCCAGGTGCTGGCACGGGTGGAAGGGCAATTCGACCAGGACAAGGCCCTGGCCATTCGCGAAACCCTGCTCGCGCAGAACGCCATCACCGTGCCCTGAGGCTTCAGGGCAGCTCGGGCTGCGAAGACGGCTGCGAGTCCAGCACGTAGACACTCTTGCGGTTGTCCGGCGGCGCTTCCTTGAGCATGGCGTCCAGCCGCGCCAGCACCGCCTCCACCGTCTCGCCCTGCGAAGGCACCAGCGCCACCGCCACCTTGGGCCGCACCGCCAGCCCCATGGGCATGCGCGCGAACGGCATGATCAGCCGCGCCAGCAGCTTGGAGCCCAGCTGCGAAGCGCGCTCCGCCGGCACCGGCCCCTCGATCAGCACGCCGTAGCGCGCCTCGCCGATGCGCGCCACCGTGTCCATCTCGCGCACCAGCGAGGTGAGGCGGCCCGCCAGCCGCAGCAGCACCTCCAGCACCGCCTTGCGGCCGAACTCCTCGCGCAGCCCGTGCAGGTTGGTGAAGTCCACCAGCACCACCGCGCTCTCGCAATGGAAGCGGCGCGAGCGGCCGATCATTCCGCGCAGCCGGTGCTGGAACACCTCGTCGTTCACCAGCCCGGTGAGCGGATCCACATGGTCCAGGTTGGTGATGCGGCGGCGGTAGTCGCGCCGCTCCTGGCTGCGCAGCACCAGCAGCAGGAAGACGGTGGGCAGCGTGATGCCCAGCGCCATCTGCATCGCATGGCCGGTGAGGAAGCCCTGCTCTATCCACTGCAGCCAGCGGCCCAGCGGGAACGGCAGCGCGACCAGCATCGGCGAGAACGCCATCAGCAGCCAGCGGGCGAAGCGGTCGCCGTGCCACCAGGCCCAAAGCGTGGCGGCGGTGGCCGCCGCCGAAAGCGCCAGCACCATCACCAGCGCCAGCACCAAGCGCTGGTGCGCCGGCAGGAACACCCCGGCCGCGGCTGCGATGCCGGCGCCCGCGGCCAGCAGGCAGAACACGGCATAGGCCGCGGTGGAGCGGGCCCGCAGCGACACCGTGCCCGCCACGAACGCCAGCAGCGGCAGGAAGCTCAGCATCGACAGCACCTGTTCGGCCGCGTCGTTCCAGCGCGGCGACTCGGGCCACAGGTGCAGGCCCGCCATGCCCACGGCGCTGGCCACCGCCACCACGATGACCAGCGAGTAAGCCGCGAACCAGGCGTAGGCCCAGTCACGGAACACCAGCGCGCTGGCCAGCGCGAACAGCGCCACCATGGCCAGCAGGCCGAAATACACGCCGTGCAGCAAGGCCAGGCGCTGCTGGCCGGCGCTCAGCTGGCTTTCGCTCAGGAACAGGATGGGCGCCGAAAAGCCACCGGCCGCCTCGATGCGCAGCATGAAGTTGCCCGGCTCGGCCGCGGACACAGCCAGCGGCAGCACCGGGTAGACCTGCGGCAGCGGCCATTGCGCCACGGCGATCAGGTCGCCCGCGCTCTGGGCGCTCCAGCCGTTGCCCATCCGGGTGTGCAGCGTGACGCGGTCCAGCTGCGTGTCGGGGACCTGGAGGTACCAGCGCTCGCGGTCGGGCGCGGCCGGCACCGCGAAACGGATCCACAGCGCCTGGCCGGGCTTGACCGGGTAGGCGCCGGCCGTCAGTGTGGGCTGCCACGCCTTCAGCGGCAGGGCCAGCATGCCGGCCAGGGTGGCCTGTCCGCTCTCGTCAATACGCCAGTCGCCCCAGTCGGCCAGCGCCACCGGCTGGCGCTCCAGGTCCAGGTCCAGCACGGCACGGGCGGCCATGCTGGCGCTGCCAGCGCAGGCGAGCAGGCAGACCAGTCCCAACACCAACCGATGCACGCAGGTGCGCCACATTCAGCAATTCAATCCATTTAAAACTTGCTTCAGCCGTTCGTCAAGGCAGCCGCGGCCGCCTGCGTCAGCGCCCGGGTCAGCGCATCCAGCACTTCCGATTCCAGGTTCCAGCAATGCCAGTACAGCTGGATCGGCAGCGCGAACGCCGGCGCGATGTTGACCAGCTGGCCCTGCTCCAGCAGGCCGCGCGCCAGCAGCTCGGGCACCACGCTCACGCCCCAGCCGGCCAGCACCGCGCGCACCTGGCCCTCGGAGCTGGGCACGAACAGCTGGTTGAGCGTGATGCGCTTCAGGCCAAAGGCCTTGCCGACGAATTCGCTCTGCATGTCGTCCTTGCGGTTGAAGGCGATGAAGGGCATTTCGCGGAAGTTGTGCGCGCTCAGCCCCTTGGGACAATGGCTCTTCGCGTACGCGGCCTGCGCCACCGCCACGTAGTTCATGGCGCCCAGCGGCACCATCTTGCAGCCACGCAGCGCCTGCTTCAATGTGGTGACGCAGCCCAGCACCTGGCCTTCGCGCAGCCAGCCGTGGGTGAAGTCCTGGTCGTCGGTGATGATCTCCATCGGCAGGCCCTGCACCGCCAGCTCGTTGAGCGCGGGCAGCGCCCAGGTGGCGATGCTGTCGGCGTTGATGGCCAGCGAGACCCGCTCTTCCTCGCGCGCGCCGCCGGTGGAACTGGGCGCCAGCTCCTTCATGTCACGCTCCAGGTCGGCGCGCAGGAGGCGCAGCTGTTTGGTGTGCTTGAGCAGCAGCTGGCCGGCGGAAGTGGGCTTGAGCGGCCGGCTGCGCACGATCAGCACGGTGCCGACCTGCGCCTCCAGCGCGCGCAGCCGCTGCGAGACGGCCGACTGGGTGATGGAAAGCCGCTGGGCCGCGCGCTCGAAGCCGCCCTCCTCCACAATGGCGGCCAGGCATTCCAGGGCATCGGGGTCAAAGGTGCTCATACGGGTTACTTATATTAGGTGTGCTGATGTTTTCACTAAGAGTTTAATTTCTCTTTTACTGGACGGCAACATGGCAGACACTGCGCCCATGAAAGTCCTTGTCCTCGGCGCCGGCATCATCGGCATCAGCACCGCCTGGCACCTGCTGGAGCGCGGGCACGACGTCACGGTGGTGGAGCGCCAGCCGGCGGCCGCCCGCGAGACCAGCTTCGCCAACGCGGCGCAGATCTCGGTGAGCTACTGCGAGCCCTGGGCCAACAAGCACGCACCGGCCAAGCTGCTGAAGTGGATGTTCCGCAACGACGCGCCGCTGCTGTTCCGCCCCCAGCTTGACTGGCAGCAGTGGCGCTGGGGCCTGCAGTTCCTCGCGCAATGCAACGACGCCGCCTTCGAGCGCAACGTGCGGCAACTGGTGGCCCTGGGCGCCTACAGCCACGCCGCGCTGAAGGACGTGGTGCGCGCCACCGGCATCGAATACCAGCGGCTGGAGCGCGGCATCGCGCACTACTTCACCGACCAGGCCTCGCTGGACGGCGCGGCCGAGGCGGCGCAGCTGATGCGCAAGTACGGCGTGCAGCGCAAGGTGATCAGCACCGCCGAGCTGCTGGCGATCGAGCCCGCGTTCAAGTCTTTTTCTGACCGCATCGTCGGCGCCACCTACACCGCCAGCGACGAGAGCGGCGACGCGCGCGTGTTCACCGAGCAGCTGGCACAACGCTGCGCGGACCGCGGCGTGCGCTTCCTGTATGGCCACGACATCGAGCGGCTGGACAAGGCGGGCGGCGCCATCGATGCCGTGGCGGTGCGCGAGCGCGCCACCGGCATCGCGCAGTCGCTGCGCGCGGATGAAGTCGTGGTGGCCTGCGGCTCCTGGAGCGCGCCGCTGCTGCGCACGGTGGGCGTGGATCTGCCGATTTACCCCGGCAAGGGCTACAGCGCCACTTTCAGGCTCAGGCGCCCGCAGGATGCGCCCTTCGTCAGCACCATCGACGACGAGGTGAAGTGCGCCATGAGCCGGCTGGGCGACGAGCTGCGCGTGGCCGGCACGATCGAGCTGTCGGGCTACGACACCTCGCTCGATTCACCGCTGGCCAAGGCGCGCTGCCGCATGCTGGCCAATCGCATCGAGCAGGTGCTGCCCGGCGTGTGCGACACCCGCACCGAGGAAGAGGGCGGCAGCCCGCGCTTCTGGACCGGCCTGCGGCCCGCCACGCCGACCAACATTCCCTACATCGGCAAGACCCGCGTGGGCCGCCTGTGGGTCAACGCCGGCCATGGCACGCTGGGCTGGACCCACGGCGCCGGCTCGGGCAAGGCGATTGCCGAATTGCTCAGCGGGCACGAGCCGCAGATGGCGTTCAACTTTTACGGCGCGCAGCAAGGCCATCCCCGGGCGGCTACCATCGCTGCCCATGAGCGCTGACCCCCACTTCCTGTTCATCGTTTCCTCCACCCGCGAAGCCGGCCACACCGGCAACACCGAATGGCTTGCGCGGCAGGCCGCCGCGGCATTGCCAGCGGGCACGCGGCAGACCTGGCTGCACCTCTCGCAGTTCACGCTGCCCGCGTTCGTGGACCAGCGCCACACCACCGGCCAGTACGCCGCGCCCGAAGGCGGCATGAAGGCGCTGCTGGATGCCACGATGGCCGCCACCGACATCGTCTTTGTCTCGCCGGTGTACTGGTACAGCATCCCCGCGCCGCTGAAGACCTACATCGACCACTGGAGTGCGTGGATGCGGGTGCCGGGCCTGCCGTTCAAGGAAGAGATGGGAAAGAAGAGCCTGCGGCTGGTCACCACCAGCGGCGACCGCGACAAGGCGCAGCCCATGATCGATTCCGTGCGGCTGTGCGCGCAATTCCTGGCCATGCGCTGGGGCGGCGCGCTGTGGGGCAAGGGCGGAGCGCCCAAGGCGGTGGAGGCCGATGCCGCCGCCGTCACGGCCGCCGCTACATTTTTGATAGCTGCCTAAGCACGACCAGGGCGCGCTGTGGGCCTATTTCCCTCCCAGGCCGGCGGCCGTTTTCTCGCTCATCCAGCGCAGCAGGTCCAGCCACATCTGGCGCATCTCGGCGTCCAGCGGCGTGCGCATGGCGCTGGGCAGCTCGATGGTCACCACGGGAACGCCCTTGTGCACGCCGCCGTAGTTGCCGAGCGATCCCGGGAAGATGCCCACCTGGTCCAGGTACAGCCGCCCCAGCTTGGAGGGCGGCACCGAAGGCCCGTCGAAATCCAGCACGCCATAGGGCGCGTGGATGGACACGATCAGGTGCGGTTTGAAGCTTTGCATCTGCTCGTAGAGGAAACGGCTTTCGGGCTCCGATAGCGGCTGGGGGCCGGGCCAGCGGCGCGGGTCCTTGCGGGTGCGCTTTTCCCAGTAGACGGAGGCGTCGCGCTCCCAGTTGGGCGTGGGGAAGTTGCGGTTCAGGTCCACGCCGTGCGCGTTGACGCGGCGCGGCGGCTGCGCCAGCAGGCCGTCGGGATTGAGCACCGGGATGAAGCGCCAGTGCACCGGCTGCGGCAGCTGCGCCGGCTCCTGCGCCAGCCTGATCCAGTGCAGCGCCAGCGAGGCGGACGACAGCTCGTCGCCGTGGATGGCGCCGATCACCAGCACCCGCAGCTTCGCACCCTCGGCTTTCACGTCGCGCGTGAACAGCGGCACGCCCTTGTGGGACCGCGCCGCGCCCGCCTGCAGTTCCGCGGCCGCGCACAGCGCACGGCTGGTATTGGGCAGCTTGCGGCCGAAGAAATCGCAGGCCGTCTGCGGCATGCTGGCCGCGCCGGCCGTGGTGGCGGCGGCCAGCAGCAGGGCGGCGCCGGCGGCGCGCCTACACTGCCAGCCATGGACCGCCATCGCCGCCCGCAGCCGCAGGAAGACACCCAGCCATCGCTGCTGCTGCGCGTGCCCCGGCGTGTGGACAGCACGGCCTTCTGGTCGCGCGTGGCGCTGTGGTGTGCTTTCGCCGTCTGGGGCGTGGTGCTGATCCGGCTGGACTTTCGCGACGGCGAAATGGGTGGCGCCTTCCTGCACCGGCCGCTGCTGGTGTTCCATGAGGCGGGGCATGTGGTCTTCGCGTTGCTCGGGCATTGGATGGCGGTGGCGGGCGGCACGCTGGGCCAGTTGCTGATGCCACTGATTCTAGGGGGCGCGCTGCTGCTGACCAACCGCGATCCATTCGGCGCGGCACTCGGGCTGTGGCTGTTCGGCGTATCGCTGCTGGACGTGGCGCCCTATATGTACGACGCGCTGCACCCGCAGCTGATGCTGCTGTCCGGCACCACCGGCGAGGAAGGCGGCCATGACTGGATCTACCTGTTCTCGTCGCTGGGCTGGTTGCCGCGCTCGCAGTTTGTCGGCAACCTTACGCACAAACTCGGCGCCGTTGTCGTCATCGTCTCGCTGCTGTGGGCGGCATGGGTGCTGCTGCGCCAGCACGCGCGGCTGGATGGGACCGTGCTGAACGAAGACTAGATCCCGCCGTACCAGTTGTAGCCCTGGTCTTCCCAGTAGCCGCCCTTGCCGCCCGCGATCTTGTCGAAGCTGGCGACCAGCTCCACCCGCTGCAGGTACTTGGGATTCTTGTAGCCCAGCTGGCGTTCGATGCGGGCGCGCAGCGGCGCGCCGTTGGCCACCGGCAGCGGCTTGCCGTTGAGCTCCCAGGCCAGGATGGTTTGCGGGTGGAAGGCATCGTCCAGGTCCACGCTCTCGTAGTAGGCGGTGTCATCGTCGTTCTCGTCCATCAGGTCCAGGCAGTGGAAGACGACGAACTTCGCTTCGGGCATGACCTGCGCCATCTCCAGCAGGTGCGACAGCTGCACCCCCTTCCACTGGCCGATGCAGCTCCAGCCTTCCACGCAGTCGTGCCGCGTGATCTGGGTGCGCGCGGGCATGGCCTGCAGCTGCTCCAGGCTCAGCTCCAGCGGCTTGCCCACCAGGCCATCGACCTTGAAGCGCCAGCCGGCGAACTTGCCCGCCACCATTTCGGCGTAATCCTCGCCGGGGGGCATGGTGGTGCCGTTGGCACGGAACACCGGTGCAATGTCTTTCGGCAAGAACTCCTGCGCCATGGCCTTGCGGCCCAGCACCTTGTGCACGCTGTCGGACAGTGTTTCGGCGCTGCGCAGGATTTGCACCGCGGTGTCGTTGTGGCTGAGCGCATCGCAGCCGGCCAGCGCGCTGCCGGCCGTCATGGCCACGCCGGCCTTCAGGAAGCCGCGCCGTTCACGGCGCTGCTCGAGGAAAGGTTTTGCTTTTTTCATTTGGGCAGCCTCCAGTAACCGGTGACCATGGAGCGCAGGTTGTTCACCAGGCCCGTGACGATGACTTCAAACACATGGACCAGCACGAAGGCCAGCAGCAGCACGGCGCACACGAAGTGCACGGTGCGCGCGGCCTGCCGCCCGCCGAGCCAGTCGACCCAGCCGGGGGAGAACGCGTCCATCATGGGCGACATGGCCCAGCCGCCCAGCACGATCAGCGGCAGCACCACGAAAACGATGCTGAGGTAAGCCATGTTCTGCAGCACGTTGTAGCGGCGGGCCTCCTCGCCATGCGCGTGGCGCAGCAGCAAATGGTCGCGGATGGAGCGGCCGATGCCGCGCACCTCGGCCCCCGTGGGAATCAGGTCGCGCCGCAGGTGGCCGCTGAAAGCCGTCCAGGCGATGTAGGCGGCGCCGTTGATGACGAACAGCCACGCGAAGAAGAAATGCCAGATGCGCGCCATCGCCAGCCACTGCGGGCCGGGAATGGTGGCCCAGGAGGGGAAGGCGCGGGCCGAGTAGTCGCCCGCATCATTGCGCGAAGTGCCCAGCACGCCATGCGTGTCGAACTCGGCGCCGCCGATCCGCGTGACGCCGTGCCAGACCCCGCCCACCTGCTTTTGCGTGATCTGCAGCACGCGCGTGCTGTCGCGCGAATCGTCGCTCCAGTACAGGGAAGGATGGGCGTTGAAGATCTGCAGCCCGCTCATGAGGAGGATGGTGAGGCACACCACATTGACCCAGTGCATGATGCGCACCGGCAGGCGGTGGCGGTAGATGACGGGCGGCGGGGTCGCCGCCATTGCCATAGCGTTTTCCATGGGACTCTCCTGGGCTGTGATGGGCGAAGCCAGTGTGGCACTTCGCCGCCGGAAGTCCAGTGGTCGGACGGGCGCGGCGATTCTTACAGCCGCGGGCAAATAAAACTCAGTCGTCCTTCTCGCCCGGCCGGTACAGCGTTTCACGGCCCATGCGATCCAGCACCAGCTCCGCCGTCCAGGGCAGCATTAGCGAGCCGCAGCGGCTGTCGCGGTAGATGCGCTCCAGCGGCAGGTGCTTCATCATGCTCTGGCCGCCGCAGGTGCGGATGGCCAGGCGGGCGATGTCGTTGGCGCCTTCCATCACGGTGTATTGTGCGGCGTACAGCCGCATCTTCTCATCCGGCGAGGGGTTGGGCCGCGCTTCCTGGATCACGCGGGCGAAGATGCTTTTCAGGTTTTCCAGCTGGATGCGCATCTGCGCCACCGCGATCTGCTTGGTGGGGTACATGCGGCGTTTCACGGGCGGCTCTCCCGGAATCTCGCCGCGCAGGTAACTCACGGTGAAGTCGTAGGCCGCGTTGGCCAGGCCCAGGTAGGTGGGCGAGAGCGTGAAGAACATCGCCGGCCAGGTCTGCGCGCCCTTGTAGTACACGCCGCGCGGCATCAGCTGCTCGCCGTCGCTGACGAACACGTCCTTGAACGCCAGGTTGCGGCTGACGGTGCCGCGCATGCCCAGCGGGTCCCACTCGCCGCTGATGGAAAAGCCCTCGCTGGTGGCGGGCACGGCCAGGTAAAGCGTGTCGCGTGCGTCGGGCTTTTCGTCGCCCTTGTCTTCCGTGCACAGGATGCCGTAATAGTTGGCCGCGCCGGAAAGCGATGCGAAGATCTTGCGGCCGTTGACCAGCCAGCCGCCTTCCACCTTCTTCGCCGTGGTGCCGAAAGGCGCGCGGCCCGCGGCGGCGGCGCTGCCTTCGGAGAACGGCTGGGCATAGATGGCGCCGTCGTTCACCACGCGCGCGAAATGCAGCTCTCGGCGCTTCACATGCTCGGCGCGCTGCGTCTCGGTCATGGGGATGCCGTCAGCCAGCACCCCGGTCCACATGGTGGAGCAGATGTGCATGTTCCATGTGAGCGCCGTGGCGCCGCAAAAGCGCCCGATCTCGGCGGCCACCATCATGTAGGTAGCGTAGTCGGCGCCGCCGCCGCCAAACGCTTTCGGCACGCACAGCGCCAGCAGCCCGGCCTGGCGCAGGTCTTCGTAGTTGGCGAACGGGAAGCTGGCGCTCTGGTCCCATTGCGCGGCGCGCGGCGCGAATTTCGTGCGGCCCAGTTCGTTGGCCAGCGACAGCAGCGTGCGCTGCTGCGCGGTGAACGGCAGGTCGCCGACCGCGGGGGTGAAGTCAAGGTTGTCCATGTGCGCTCCTGCCGTATCAATCCGCGTTGCCGCCCAGCGACTTCAGCACGCCGCGCCAGAACGCGGTGCGTTCCTGGCCGGGCGCCGGGTCCTGCTGGCCGCTGGCACCTTCCCAGACGGCCGTCTGCACCATCACGATGCCGCTGGATGGCTGCACAAAGACGGCCTGGCCGTGCACGCCCTGGAAGGCGAAGCTGCGTTCGCGCAGCGGGAACAGCCAGAACTGGTATCCGTAACCGAAGTAGCGGGTTGCGCGGCCGGGCTTGAACGGCGCGGGCTGGCGCGCGGCATCGGTGGCGTCCAGCAGGTACTCGCGCGGCACCACCTGCTGCCCGCCCGCCTTGCCGTCCTGCGCCAGCAGCCAGCCCAGCCGCCCCCAGTCGCGCAGCGAGGCGTTGAAAAAACCGGAAGCGCGCTCCTGCCCGTCGGTGGAAGTGACCCAGAAGGCATCGCGCTCCGCGCCCATGGGCTGCCAAAACCATTCGCTGGTGAGCTGCGCCAGCGTGCGGCCCGAGGCGCCCGTGAGCACGCGGCCCAGCACCTCGGTCTCGGCGCTGGCATAGGCAAACTTTTCGCCCGCCCGCGAGTGCCGCGCGTTGATGGCGCGCAGCACGCCGAGCACGGGCGGCGTGCCGTAGGCGGCAGCACGCGACATGCGCGCGATGTCGTCGTTGCCGTCGTAGCGCTCGGTGAAGGTCAGCCCCGAACTCATGCGCAGCAGGTGGCGGATGGAGGTGCTGCCATAGGGGCTGCCGGCCAGCGACTTGGCGTATTTCTCCGCCGGGTCGTCGAGCGAGGCGATCACGCCCTTGTCCGCCGCGATGCCCACCAGCAGCGAGGTGACGCTCTTGGCCATGGAGAACGAGAGGAAACGGGCCGTGCCGTCGCGGCCATAGCGGTAACGCTCGGCCACGACCTCGCCGTTCTTCAGGATCAAGAGGCCGGTGACGCGCTGGCGGTCCAGGTAGTCATCCAGCGTGTAGCTGGTGCTCTTGAAGCGCCAGGCTATGGCCGGCGGCGGCGCAGCCGCGGGCAGCGGCATGACCATGCCGCCGCGTGCGACGGTGTGCGTGGGCAGGCCCGGAACCTGGTCCATCGCCGACCAGGAGCCCACGCGGTAAGGGTTGCCGTACCAGTTGCCGGCGTTGGTGCCCACCGGATAGCCACGGCCTTTGCCGAGAAGCCCCTCGTCGGGCTCGGCCTGCGCGCCGGCCGCCAGCAGCAACAAGGCGGCGAGGGCGGCGGCGTGGCGGCGGCGCATGGGGCGCTTCTTTCAGTGCAGCTGCCGCGGCAGCGCCAGAAAATTCAGCAGCAGGCCATCAAACTCTTCCGGCGCTTCCAGGTTCTGCAGGTGGCCGATGCCGCGCATCTCGATGTAGGTGCTGCCCGCGATGGCGCCGGCCATCTTCTTCATTACGGCGGGCGGCGCGTTCTTGTCGTGCTCGCCCGCCACCAGCAGCGTGGGCACGTGGATGGCGGGCAGGCTGGTGCGGCGGTCGAAGTTGACCAGCGCCTCCAGCGCGCGGCGATAGGTGGCCGGGTTGACCTGGGCCATGCAGTGCGCCGCGAGCTTGACGCCTTCGGGCAGCGAGCCCGGGCCCACCATCTGCGGCACCAGCACCTCGGCCAGCTCGGCCATGGTCTTGCCCGAGTCCAGCGGCGCGGTGCGCTGCGCGATGAACTCGCGCTGCCAGTCACCGTCGGGCTTGCCGAACGAGGGCGAGGTGCCGCACAGCACCAGCTTGTCCACCAGTTCGGGCCGGCGCGCCACCACTTCCTGCGCCACCATGCCGCCCATGCTGTGGCCGACCAATGTGACGGTGCCGCACTTGAGTGCCTCGATCAGCGTGATGCAGCTTTGCGCCAGGCCCTTGAAGTTGTAGGGCTCGATCGGCGGGCTGCGGCCGTAGCCGGGCATGTCCCAGGCGACGGCACGGTAACCCGAGGAGGCCAGCGTCTCCACCTGCGGCGCGAACGAAAGATGGCCGCCGCCGATGCCGTGCAGCATCAGCACCGTGTGGCCACCGCCCAGGGTGGTGAAAGTGGGAAGGGTCATGCGACCACCTTGCCCCGATCCACCACCGCCACGCCATCCAGCGACACGGTGCAGTTGCGCAGCGGCAGGTCGAAGTGGCCCAGGGTGTGCCGGCCGGCGACTTCATTCGCGCCCGTGCTGTACAGGAAGTTGCCGGCGAACGCGCGCAGCTCGGTGCCGTTGAAATCGCGCTTGTCGTACAGCGCCATGCTGTCCCAGCGCGCGGCCGCGTTCAGGCCCCAGCCGAGGTGGCTGACGGCATACGCATCGCGGTCGCCCCAGGCGGCCCAGTGGCTGCGCATCAGTTCGGCGTCGACGCCGCTGCCTTCGATTTTCGTCACGTAGTCGTTCTCTATGGTCAGACGCACGGGCCGCTCCAGGTAACGTTTGAAAGTGAGGTTGACATCGCCCTCGGCCAGCACCAGCGTGCCGTTGACGCTGCCCGCGGCGGGGAAGGCCAGCGCCAGGCCGCCGGGCCAGTGCGTCATGGTGCCGGGCCGCGTGGTGTAGCCCCAGTTGCCGCCGCAGGTGGCGCCGGCCAGCGAAATGGAAAGCTCGGTGCCGGCTTCAGAGCGCACCTGCATGGCGCGGGCGGCGCGCAGGCGCTTGACGTGGTCCTTAACCAGCGGCTCGAGCGTGCCGTCGGGCACCAGGCGGGCCAGCGCCTCGGGGTGTTCGTTGCTGACATAGATCACGCGCGCGCCGCCCTTGAGGATGGCGGGCAGCTCGGGCGCGTGCATCAGGCCCTCTACCGTGCAGTCAACCACCAGCGTGCTTGAGGCCAGCGCGGAGATCACCGGCGCTATGTTTTTTATAGCTGCGCACGCACCAGTGGAGCGGGCTGGCGGCATTTTTCCCTCTGAAGGGCTGGGCAGAACCAGCTTGAACGACTGGCAGCCGATGCGGGCCAGGGCCAGGCGCGCCAGCTCGGGCAGCACCGGGCGGCTCTGGCTTTCGCACAGCACGGCCACCGTATCGCCGGGCTGCAGCGCGCAGCGGCGCAGCACGGCCTCGAAGGCGTCTATCCAGGCGGGCTCGGTGGTTTCCTGCAGCATGACGGCTTGGTGTGTTTGGGCCATAATACATGAAAATTCATGCAATAAAACCGCCATGAACCCGCCCCGCCAAGCCCAGCCGCCCAGTTTCTCGCCGGCGCAGTTCCGCGCGGCGCTGGGCATGTTCGCCACCGGCGTCACCATCGTCACGGCCCGCACGGCCGACGGCGCCATGGTCGGGCTGACGGCCAACTCCTTCAACTCGGTATCGCTGCAGCCGCCGCTGGTGCTCTGGAGCCTGGCGCGCGCGGCCGGCTCGCTGCAGGCCTTCAGCGCCGGCTCGCACTACGCCGTCAACATCCTGGCGGCCGACCAGAAGGCGCTGGCCGAGCGCTTCGCGCTGAAAGGCGGCGAGCGCTGGGCCGGCGTGGCCTTCACTGAAGGCCTGGGCGGCGCGCCGCTGCTCACGGGTGCAGCCGCCACCTTCGAATGCTTCAACCGCAGCCGCTATGAAGAGGGCGACCACGTGATCTTCGTGGGCGAGGTGGAGCGCTGCAGCGCACGGCGCGGTGCCTCGCCGCTGCTGTTCCATGGCGGGCGCTTCTATACCGAGCACCCCTTATGAGCACGGCCCGCTTTGTTGATGGCTACCTGGGCTACCTGCTGGGCCAGGCCAACCACGCGCTGTACAAAGGCTTCGACGCGCAGGTGCGCGCCGCGGGCCTGAGCTCCATCGAATGGCGGGTGCTGGCCACGCTGCACGACAGCGCGCCCATCACCATCAGCCAATTGGCGCATGAGGTGCTGTCCAAGCAGCCCACGGTGACCAAGCTGGTGCAGCGCATGTGCGACCAGGGCTGGCTGGCGCTGCAGGGCGACCCGGCCGACCAGCGGCGCACGCTCGTAACCGTCACGGCGGCCGGCAAGCGCGTAGTGCGGCCGCTGGTGGACAAGGCGCGCGAGCATGAGACTCGGCTGTTGCGCACGCTGGGCGCCACCGAAAAGGCGGCACTGCGCAAGCTGTTGGAGAAGCTGGCGCAGGCCTAGGTCTGTGCGGGATTGAGCCGGCAGGGCGCTCTGCGCGGCGAAATCAAGGAGGAGGCGCCCTCCCGGCGCCGGGGGACATTCGCCGCGGCGGCCAGCCGGCGTCCATGGCCCACGCGATCTCCTAGTAGAGAACCACGCCCCGTATCGACTCGCCCCGCTTCATCAACTCGAAGCCCTTGTTGATGTCTTCCAGTGGCATGGTGTGGGTAATCAGCTCGTCGATCTTGATCCGCCCCTCCATGTACCAGTCCACGATCTTCGGCACGTCGGTGCGGCCGCGGGCCCCGCCGAAGGCCGTGCCTTCCCATTTGCGGCCGGTGACCAGCTGGAAGGGGCGGGTGCTGATTTCCGCGCCCGCCGGCGCCACGCCGATGATGATGCTGCGGCCCCAGCCCTTATGCGTGCACTCCAGCGCCTGGCGCATCACCTGCGTGTTGCCGATGCACTCGAAGCTGTAGTCGGCGCCGCCGTCGGTGAGCTGCACGATGGCGTCCACCACGTTGTCCACTTCCTTCGGGTTGATGAAGTGCGTCATGCCGAAGCGCTGGGCGATCTCGCGCCGCGCCGGGTTGATGTCGACGCCGATGATCTTGCCGGCGCCCACCATCTTCGCGCCCTGGATCACGTTCAGGCCGATGCCGCCCAGGCCGAACACCACCACGTTGGCGCCGGCTTCCACCCTGGCCGTGAACAGCACCGCGCCGATGCCGGTGGTGACGCCGCAGCCGATGTAGCAGACCTTGTCGAAAGGCGCGTCGTCACGGATCTTCGCCATCGAGATTTCCGGCGCCACGGTGTAGTTGCTGAAGGTGCTGGTGCCCATGTAGTGGAAGATGGGCTTGCCCTCCAGGCTGAAGCGGCTGGTGGCGTCGGGCATCAGGCCCTTGCCCTGGGTGCCGCGGATCAGCTGGCACAGGTTGGTCTTGCGCGACAGGCAGAACTTGCACTGCCGGCATTCGGGCGTGTACAGCGGGATGACGTGGTCGCCCTTCTTCAGCGAGGTCACGCCCGCCCCGACGTCCACCACGATGCCCGCGCCCTCGTGGCCCAGAATGGCCGGGAAGATGCCCTCCGGGTCGGCGCCCGACAGCGTGAACTCATCGGTGTGGCAGATGCCGGTGGCCTTGATCTCGACCAGCACCTCGCCGAAGCGCGGCCCGTCCAGGTCCACGGTTTCGATGGTGAGGGGTGCGCCCGCTTTCCAGGCGACTGCTGCTTTGGTTTTCATGGGATATCCCTGTGCGGATGGGCGGTGCACGCAAGGCTACCATCGGATGCATGACCGACCGCAAAACGCACCTGGACACACTGGCCATCTCCCTGCTCCTGGTCTGCTGCCTGTTCTGGGGCTTGCAGCAAATCCTGATCAAGACCACCGTCGCCGAGGTGCCGCCGCTGTGGCAGGCCTCGCTGCGCATGGCGGGTGCCACCGCGCTGCTGTGGCTGTGGTGCGTGGTGCGCGGCGTGAAGCTGTTCGAGCGCGACGGCACGCTGGGCGCCGGCCTGCTGGCAGGTGCGCTGTTCGCGGGCGAGTTCAGCTGCATCTACCTGGGCCTGCGCGACACCACGGCCTCGCGGCTCACGGTGTTCCTCTACACCTCTCCGTTCGTGGTAGCGCTCTTGCTGCCGCGCTTCGTCGCGGCGGAAAAACTGCGCGGCGCGCAATGGATCGGCTTGGTCATCGCATTCGCCTCGGTGGCCGTGGCGTTCGCGGAGGGTTTCAGTTCCGGCGCCGGCGGCGCGCGCCAGCTGCGTGGTGATGCGCTGGCGCTGGCGGCGGGCACGCTGTGGGGGCTGACGACGCTGGTCATCCGCGCCAGCAGCATGGCCAGTGCCAGCGCCGAAAAAACGCTGTTCTACCAGGTGGCCGTGACGGCGGCCGTTTCGCCGCTGCTGTCACTGCTGCTGGGCGAGCACTGGTCGCTGAGTTATTCGGCGCAGGCCTGGGGATCGATCGCGCTGCAGACCGCCGTGGGCGCGTTCGCCAGCTACCTCACCTGGATGTGGCTGCTGCGGCACTACCCCGCCACACAGATGTCGTCTTTTACCTTCCTCACGCCGGTGTTCGCGCTGGTGTTCGGCGTGGTGCTGCTCAATGAGCCGCTGACGCTTCAACTGATGCTGGCGCTGTGCGGTGTGGCGGTGGGCATCGTGCTGGTGAACCGCAAGCCCGCGTCCTGAGGCACCGGCGGCTCGGCGGCGATGAGCTGCTCGAGCACGCGCCGGAAGTGCGCCAGCGGCGCATCGGCGATGACGGCCAGCAGCTTGAAATCCGGGTCTTCGTCCATGGCGCGCTGCTGCGCCTCGATGATGTGCTTGTCTTCCATGAAGCCCTCGATCAGGCTGCCATGCAGCGAGCGCGAGATGTTGCTGTCCTCGCCCTCGAAGTTGTTCAGGTAGATCCAGAAGTGGTGCGTGCTGCTGCGCGTTTCCGGCGTCATGAACTGGCAGTTGCGGTACTCGCGCGCGCCTTCCAGGTTGCCTTTTTCGGCGCCGCTTGCGGCCGGCGAGAACAGCGTGAACAGGAAGAAGTTGCCGGGAATGTGCATGTGGCCGATGTTGCGGCGGTCCACGTTCTGCTCCTTCTCCGCGGCCGGCAGCACCTTGCGGTGAAAGGGCGGCGGCGGCGCGTTCATGTGCCAGCGCTCCACGCGAAAACCCCGCTCCAGCCGCTCCATGGTGACCGGCTTGGTGACATAGGCGTACTCCTCGGAGCCGCCCAGTGTCTTGGTGTGCACGAACGCCAGGTGCGCGAAATCACTGAGGTTGTCTACGATCAGCAAGTAATTGGCGTCGTAGTGCAGGTAGCCCGGAATGCCCTTCCACTGCGGCTCGCGCAGGTAGGGAAAATCGATGATGTCATCGGGGTTGGCAAGATCAGGATCGCCCATCCAGATCCAGACCAGGTGGTCGCGCTCCACCACCGGGTAGCTGCGCACGCCCAGCTTCGCGGGAATGTTGTCCTGCCCGGGAATCTGGATGCACTTGCCGGTGGCGTCGAACTTCAGCCCGTGGTACATGCAGCGCACGCAGTCCCCTTCGCGCCGGCCCAGCGACAGCGGCGCGCCGCGGTGGCAGCAGCGGTCCTTCAGCGCCACTACCTTGCCGCTGTCACCCTTGTAGAGGACAACGCGCTCTTCCAGCAGGGTGCGGGGCAGCAGCTTTCCGTCGATCAACTCGTGGTCCCAGGCGGCCACGTACCAGCAGTTCTTCAGGAACAACGCGTTCTCCTTCTTCGGTGTGACAATCGTAGGAAGGCGGCCGCGTTTGATAAACGGCTTTTTCTGGCCGCTGTGTTCCGAATCCTGAACAATGAACTGGGACGACTTCGATGCCTTCTGCCAGGTGGTGGACCACGGCGGCTTCACGGCGGCGGCGCGCGCGCTCGACCGCCCCAAGTCAAGCCTGAGCGCCTCGGTGGCCCGGCTGGAAGAACAGCTGGGCACCCGCCTGCTGGAGCGCACCACCCGCAGCCTGCGCCTGACCGAAGCGGGCGAATCGCTTTACCGCGACATTTCCAAGCCCTTCACCCAGCTGCGCGAACTGGCCGTGGACGCGGTGGCCAAGGGCGCGCAGGTGCAGGGCACGCTGCGCATCGCCGCGCCCTACGAATTCGGCGCGCACCACCTGGCGGCCGTGGCCTGCGGCATCATGGCGAAGCACCCGCAGCTGAAAGTGCACATCGACGTGGAGCACACACGTGTGGCCCTGTTCGAGCGGCACTACGACATCGTGTTCTCCGCCATCGAGCACAGCTTCGCGCCTTCCAGCGTCGTGACGCGGCGCGTGTTTTCGCTGGAGCGCGGCCTGTTCGCCGCACCGCAGCTGCTGGCGCAGTTCCCGCCGTTGGCGGCGCCGGAAGATTTGAACAGCCTGCCGCTGCTGGCCGGCGCCGATGACACCGACTGGGAGTTCACCGCGCCCGACGGTGCGGCGGTGAAGCTGGAAGTGCGCAACCCCCGCTTGCGCAGCGGCAACGCCGGGGCCCGGCTGGAAGCGGCCCGGGCGGGCCTGGGCGTGGCCCGCATCACCGCCACCTACTGCGCGGGGGCCGTGGCGCAGGGGGAGCTGGTTGCGCTGCTGCCGCAATGGCGCTGCGCGCCGCTTCGCATCTACGCCCTGATGCCCGGCCGCCACCTGCCGCCGGCCAAGGTGCGCGCCTTCATGGAAGCGCTGGACGGGTTGTCAAGCCACGAAGGCTGAGACGTGCGCAAGACCTCGCGGCAAAGGCGGGGCCGATCTCTGCGGCGGCCGGGATTTACGGACTGGGGCCGGGCGCGCTTGCGCGCTTCGTGAACTGGCTCGTCGCGATGTTTGAACGGAGGGGCCTTAAGGCCCGCAGTGAGTTTCGCGACGCCGGTCCCAGTCCGGAAATCCCGGCGAAGTCACCGCGATGCGGGGACCGCCGAAGTGTGAGGCCCTGCCGGATACCGCCTGACGCGACGCGACGGCTGTTGCCCGCGCCTACTGGCTCGCCGTAATCCCGCCATCCAGGTACAGCACCTGGCCCGTAACAAACGACGCCCCCGGGCTCGCGAAGAACACCGCCGCTCCGGCGACATCCTTGGGGTCGGCAACGCGGCCCAGCGGAATGCGGCCCAGCACCTGGGCGCGGGTTTCGGGGTTTTCCAGCCAGTGCCGCGCCATCTCGGTCCGCACCACGGTAGGTGCGATGCCGTTGACGGTGATGCCGTGCACGGCGAGCTCGCTGGCGTGCTGGCGAATCAGCATCACCAGCCCGCCCTTGGTGGCGCAATAGGCCGAGTAGCCGCGCCCGCGCAGGCCCAGCTGCGCACGCACCGACAGCAGGTGCACCTGCGTGCCGCCGCGCTTGCCGGCGATCTGGTGCTTCGCGGCGGCTTGCGCCAGGAACATGGCGGCCTTCAAGTTGACCTGCAGCACTTCGTCGAAGGTTTCCTCGGTGACTTCCAGCAGTGCCTGTTCGCGCTGCATGCCGACGCAGTTGATAAGGATGTCCAGCCCGCCGAATTGTTTTGCGACTGCATCGACCGACGCCTGCACGCCCGGCACCGAATGCGCGTCCATCGCCAAGCCCATGGCTTGGTGGCCAGCCGCCTTCAGTTCATTGGCCAGCGCGACGGCCTTGGCTTCATCGCGGCCGGAGACGGCCACCTTGGCGCCGGCCATGGCGAGCGCCCAGGCAATCGCCTCGCCGATCCCGCCATAGCCGCCGGGCACATAGGCTGTCTTGCCCTTCAGGTCGAACAGGCCCGAAAGCTCTTTCGTGAAGTCGATGCGCGGAGTGATATCTGCCATGGCTCAGTCCATCAACAGGCCGCCGTTGAGATCGACGATCTCCCCGGTGATGAAGCCGGCCATCGGCGAAGCCAGGAAGCGCACCACGTGCGCGAATTCCTCCGGCTCGCAGAAGCGCCCGACCGGGATGTCCTTCAGCAGCTTTTGCCGCTGTTCCTCATTGAGCTGCTCGGTGATCATCGGCGTCTTGACGTAGGCCGGCGAAATGCCGTTGGCCGTGACGCCGAACGGCGCCAGCTCGCGCGCCAGCGAGAACGTCAGCGAGGTCATCGCGCCCTTGGACACCGAGTAGGCCGTGCCCGCGGTCAGGCCGCCGGTCTTGGCGGCCAGCGAGCAGGTGTTGATGATGCGGCCGAAGCGCCGGGACTTCATGCCGGGCAGCACGCACTGCGCCAGGTAGAAGGCGCCGTCCAGGTTGGCGCCCAGCACGCGGCGCCACTCCGCCGCATCGGTGGCTTCCGCCTTGTTGTTGGACAGGATGCCGGCGTTGTTGACCAGGATGGCCGCCTCGCCCAAGGCCGTGACGATCTCCGCATGGCCCGCGCGCACCGCTGGTGCATCGCTGATGTCGAACGAGAATGCCCGCGCGTCCGCGCCCAGCTCCCTGGCCAGCTGCTCGTTGCGCTCGCGGCTGAAATCCACCATCGCGACGCGGCAGCCGTCTTCCAGCAGCACTTTCACCGCGGCCAGGCCCATGGTGCCGGCCGAGCCGGTGACGATGGCCAGCTTGCCCTTGAGGGATTCAAACATCGAGGACGCTCTTCTTTCCAAACAGGCCGCGGGAACGGAAAGTCACCACGGCGATAAACAAAAGATACATGGACATCAGCGACCACTCCGACGCGTAGGCGCCGGTCAGCCCCACCACCATGCCCACCATCAGGCCGGCCACCACCGCGCCCCAGAGCGAGCCCACGCCGCCCAGCACGATGATGAGGAACGCCGGCACCACCGCGTCCACCCCCACGTGTGGCCGGATGCCCCAGATGGGCGCCATCACCACGCCGGCGATGGCTGCCAGCGCCACGCCGATGCCGAACACCAGCAGCCGCAGCCGCGCCAGGTTGATGCCCAGCGCGCGGACCATCTCGCTGTCGTGGGCGCCGGCCTTGATGATCGCGCCGTAAGGCGTCTTCTCCAGGAACAGCCACAGCACCAGGATCATCAGCACCGCGAAGCCGCTGGCGAAGAACCGGTACTTCGAGTAGATCAGGTCGCCCAGCATGAAGGCGCCCGAGATCGCCTGCGGCAGGGCCAGCTGCTTCTCGTTGGAGCCCCACACCAGGCGGATGGTCTCCTCGATCACAAGTGCGGCGCCGAAAGTCAGCAGCAGCCCGTACAACGGGTCGCGTCCGTAGGTGCGGCGAAGGCACAGCTCCAGCAGCATGCCGAAGATGCCGACGAACACCGGCGCCAGGAACAGCGCCACCAGGTAGCGGGTTTCGATCGGCAGCGCCATGTACCAGGCCTGCAGGCCCGGAAACCAGCCCAGCTGCGGCGTGACGAAGAACAGGGCGAAGTACATGCCCAGCGCGAACAGCGAGCCGTGCGCCAGGTTGATGGTTTCCATCACGCCGACGATCAGCATGAAGCCCAGGGCGATCAGGGCGAAAAGCAGCCCCAGCGACACCCCGTTGGCGAGGTGCGGCAGGAGCTGGAACAACACATCCATTTTTTTAGACCTCGTAGCTCGGCGTCGCCGCGTAAGACTCAAGATGGCAGGCGGCGGGGGCGGCGCGGTCTTCCACTTCCTCGGGCCGCTGCTGCCCCAGGATGCGGAACAGGTCGTCCGTCTCCTTCGGGCGGGTGTTGTAGGAAGCCATGTAGATGGTCTGCTGCAGCTGGTGGGTGGCGGGGTTCATCCAGGCGTCATGGTGCTGCATGCGGTCGCGCGCGGCAAGCTTGACGCCTTCCAGCTCGCGGATCAGCTTCAGGTTGTTGAAGCTGCCGGTGTGCTCGATGGCGCGGAACAGCTCGCGGGTGGCCATGTAGCCGTTGTAGAACACATTGCCCGGCTTCTTGATGCGGTAGCCGGGGTTGGCCAGCAGGTAGCGCTCGTTGAACTCCGCCACACCGGCCAGCGACAGGCCCCAGTACCAGTTGGTGCCGAAGATGCCGAACAGCTCGTCGGGGCCGGCGCCGTACACGTCAGGCCAGTCCTGCTGGTTGTTGATCCAGGCGAAGGCCCGGTCCATCTTGGCGCCGCGCACCTGGGCGCGCAGCGTCTTGACGTCCTCGCCGCCGACGGCGGTGGCCACCACGCCCGCCTTGAGCTGCTGGATGCGCTTGAGCTGCGAGGAGAAATCGCGCGCGTTCTGCGGCACCACCAGCTCCTCGACGATCTTGCCGCCGTTGCCCTCGACGATGCTGCGGATGCCCTTGGCGGTGTTGTGGCCCCACGAGTAGTCGCTGGTGATCAGCGCCCACTCGCGCCCGAAACCGGTCATGGCGCCGCGCACGATGGCGGTGGAGAAGTTGGTGCCGTTGCCGTCCCACACGAACTTGGTGCGGTGGCAGTCCTTGCCGGCCTCGGTGGGCGAGCTGGAGTTGGTGTTGAAGTAGATGGTGCCGTATTCCTGCGCCACCTTCGAGATGGCCGCGGCAGCGCCCGAGTGCACCGCCCCCAGCAGGAACGCGCACTCCTGCTCCGCGATCATCTTGCGCGCCACCGGCCCGGCCTTGGCGCCGTCGCCGCAGGTGTCGGCGTGGACGGTCTCGATGCGCCGGCCCAGTATGCCGCCGCGCTCGTTCTGCTCGCGGATCGCCATCAGGATGCCGCGCTGCTCGTCCTGGCCGCTGAGGGCGTACTGGCCGGTGTCGTCGGTGGTGAGGCCGATCAGCAGCGGCTTCTTGCTTCTTGCCTGCGCCCAGGCATGGTTGACCTGCCACGGGCCGAAGGAAGCAAGCACGGCTGCGCCCGCGCCGCGGATGAGGCGGCGCCTTTGGAGTTGGGTCATGGGTGTCTCCTAGACTTCGTAACTCGGTGTGGCGTCGTAGCTCTCCAGCTTGCAGGCGGCTGCAGCGCTGGCATCGACCACTTCCTTCGGGTCGATCTGGGACAGGATCTTGAAGATGTCGTCCTTTTCCGCCGGCTTGTCGTTGTAGGCGGCCATGTAGATGGTCTGCTGCACGTGGTGCGTGACCGGGTCGATCCAGGCGTCGAAATGCTGCATGCGGTCGGCAGCACTCATCCTGCGGCCTTCCAGCTTCTTGATCACCGCCAGGTTGTTGGTGGTGCCGGCTTCCTGCACGCAGCGCAGCAGTTCGCGCGTGGCCATGTAGGAGTTGTGATAAACGTTGCCGGGCACGCGGATCGCCATGCCGGGAAACTGCTTCTGGTAGTTGGCGACGAATTCCTTCACGCCCGGCAGCTGGAGGCGCCAGTACCAGGTGGTGCCGAACACGCCGAAGATCTGTTCCGGGCCCAGGCCGTACACATCAGGCCAGTCCTGCTGGTTGTTGATCCAGGCCATGGTCTGGTGCATCTTCAGCTGCACCACCTGCTGGCGCAGGGCCTTGATGTCGTCGCCGCCCACTGCCGTGGCCACCACGTCGGGCTTGATCTGCTGCAGCTTGAGCAGGTAAGCGGAGAAGTCGCGCGTGTTCTGCGGCACGAGCAATTCCTCCACGATCTTGCCGCCGCTGGCTTCCACCGCGGCGCGGGTGGCCTTGGATGTCTGGTGGCCCCACACGTAATCGTTGGTCAGCAGCACCCAGTTCTTCCCGCTGGAGCGGATGGCGGTCTTGACGATGGCGTTGGAGAAGTTGGTGCCGTTGCCGTCCCAGACGAACTTGGCGCGGTGGCAGTCCTTGCCGGCCTCGGTGGGCGAGCTGGAGTTGGTGTTGAGGAACACCGTGCCGTACTTCTGCGCGACCTGCGAGATGGCGTTGGCCACGCCCGAGTGCATGGCGCCGACCAGGAAGGCCGCCTCGTTGCGGGTGATCATGCGCTCGGCCACGCGCGAGCCGGTGGCCGGCGTGGTTTCCGTGTCGATGTGGATGGCCTCGATGTGGCGGCCCAGCACGCCGCCCTTGTCGTTGAATTCCTTGATGGCCATCATCGCGCCCAGCTTTTCCTCGCCGCCCGAAGCCGCGTACTGGCCGGAGGCGTCCATCGTGAGGCCGATCACCAGGGGCTTCTTCTGCGCGGCCTGCGCCCACGCGTGGTTGTGCTTCCACGGGCCGTAGAACGGCGCCGCGCCGTACAGGCCGGCGCCGGCCAGCGCCAGCGCCGATTTCTTCAGCAGCGAACGGCGCGAGGTGGGGGTGTCTTTGTTGTTGGAATCGGTCATTGCTCTTGTCTCCTGTGGGTGTGGGTTGTCAGCGGGGCACGATCTTCACGTTGTTGATCTTTTCCTGGGCCTCGAACAGCGAGGCGATCAGCTTGTCGCCGAAGCCCGCGTTGGCCGCCTGCACAAAGGTCTGGTGCGCGGCCTCGCCCATGAAGCTGCTCACCGGCAGCATCTCGGCCAGGTGGGTGAAATAGCGCAGGTCCTTCTGGGCGTTGCCGATGGCGAACTTCAGGCCGCCCAGGTCGCCTTCCTTCAGCATGCCGGTGGCCATCATCTGGAAGATGCCGCTGTTGACGCCGCCGGCGGAGATCACCTGGTAGAGCTTGTTCAGGTCCAGCCCCGACTTGGCGGCGACGGCGAAGGCTTCAGCCACGCAGGCGGCGAAGCTCATGGCCATCATGTTGTTCACCAGCTTGAGCACATGGCCGTGGCCGGGGCCGCCCACGTGGAAGATGTTTTCGCAGAAAGCCTTGAGCACCGGCTCGATGGTCTTGAAGTCCTCCGCGTCGGCGCCCACCATGGTGTTCAGCCGGCCCTCTTCCGCTTCCTTGGGTGTGCGCGCCAGCGGGGCATCGATCAGCTTCGCGCCTTTGGCCGCCAGGTCGGCGCGCAGCTTCGCGCCGGACGAGGGTTCGGCGGTGGAGGTGTCCACGACGATCAGGCCCGGCCGCGCCGCTTCCAGCACGCCATCCTTGCCGTAGACGATTTCTTCCACCTGCGGCGAGCCGGTGACGCAGATGAAGACGATGTCCGCCGCGTTCGCGCATTCGGCGTTGGTTTTTGCCTCCTTCGCCCCCGCGGCCAGCAGGTCTGCCAGGTTGGCGCGGTTGCGGTTGGCCTTGAACGTGAGCGGGTAGCCCTTGGCCAGCAGGTTCTTCGCCATGCCGTGGCCCATCATGCCGATGCCGATAAAACCGATTTCTTGTGTCATGTTTTGCTTTCTGTATTTCTAGAAAATGGATTGCGCGGCCTCGGCCACGCCGGCGCGCGCTTCGTCCCAGCGGGTGATCAGCCGGGCGTAGCGCTGCGAGATGTCATCGATGACCTGTTCGTCGGTGGCCGCGCCGGCGAACCACAGCGCCGCGGCGTCGGCGAAGATCGAGCGGCCCACCGCGAAGCCGCGGCAGATGGCGTGCGGCGCGGCGATGCGGAAACTGCGCTCCAGCTCCTGCTCGCTTGCCTCCAGCCCCAGCACCAGCACGCCGCGGCAATGCCGGTCGCGCTCATGGATAACGCTGGCGATGCTGCGCCACTCCTCATCACCATCGCAGGGCGGCAGCTTCCACCAGTCGGGATAGATGCCGGCCGCGTAGATCTGCTCCATGGCGGTGACCAGGGTGGTGGGGTCGCGCTGCATTTCGCGCGGCGGGATCACCTCGACCAGGAATTCGTGGCCGGTGGCGGTGCTGGCCTGCTGCAGCAGCGCCAGGCTGTCCAGCTGCACGGCGCGAAGCGCCGCATCGTCACGCGGGTGGTAGCTCACCAGGCACTTGGCCACATGTTCGGCCGGCCAGGTGCGCATCTCCAGCGCCAGGCCGGGGCCGGCCTCGAAGGCCAGCGGCCGCGAGCCGGGCAGTTCCACCGGCCGCGCCACCCACCAGCCCTTGCCGGTGACCGAAGGCAGCACCTCCTCGCCGAAGCGGCCGTCCAGGATGACGCCCACGCCGGTGCGCTTGCCGGCGCCGCGCCGCGCGCCCTCGGCGATCAGGCGCTTGAACTGGCTGATGCGGCCGCTGCCGGCGCCATGGCGCGCAGCCATCTCTTCCAGCTGGCTGCGGTGGTCGAAAGCCAGCACCACCAGCTCATCCCACCGGCGGGTGCGCGTGGTGGCGCGGTGCAGGTGTTCCAGCCGCGCGTCCTCGCGCAGGCGCCGGGTGGGCGAGCCGTTGCGCACGAAGTCCTGCAGCTCCTCCCAGCTGGCCATGGCGGGCGCGCAGCCGTGGCGCGATACCACGATGGCGCCGCAGGCGTTGGCCCAGGTGCAGCATTCGGCAAGGGGCTCGTCGCGTAGCCAGCCGCGCAGGAAGCCCGCCATGAAGGCATCGCCCGCCCCCAGCACGTTGAACACTTCCACCGGGAAGCCCGGGCCCTTGTGGCCCAGTTCGATGTCCGCCGGAATAGCGCCGTCGAACACCACGCAGCCCATGGGCCCGCGCTTGACTACCAGCACGGCCTTGGTGAGTTCACGCAGGCGGCGCAGCGCGGCCAGGGTGTCGGTGCTGCCGCCGGCGATGTGGATTTCCTCTTCCGTGCCCACGACCAGGTCGCACTCGGGAATCACTGTCTGCAGGTGCGCGCTGACCTCGCTGGAGGGCACGAAGCGCTGCTCGCCCATGCCGGGGCTGGTCAGCCCCCACAGCACCGGCCGGTAGTCGATGTCCAGTACCACTCGGGTGCCGCGCGCCTTGGCCAGCGCCATGGCCAGGCGGCAGGCCTTGTAGGTTTGCGGCTGCGACAGGTGCGTGCCCGAGATGAGCAGGCCGGTGGCCGAGGCGATGAAGTCGGCGTCGAAGTCCTCCGCGGAGATGCCCATGTCCGCGCAGTTGTCGCGGTAGAACACCAGCGGGA
Source organism: Burkholderiales bacterium (assembly GCA_016191525.1). Taxonomy (GTDB): domain Bacteria; phylum Pseudomonadota; class Gammaproteobacteria; order Burkholderiales; family Burkholderiaceae_C; genus Ramlibacter. The sequence goes on from JACPOK010000016.1 coordinate 95,260, forward strand.
AGGTCTCGCGGTCCTGGATGCCCAGGAACACCAGCGCGGTGAGGCGCTTCGGATCGGTCTTGACGTGGCCGACATCCACGCCTTCGGCGGCCAGCGCCTCGCGCACGAAGCGGCCGTTATGCTCGTCGCCCACGCGGGTGAGCATCGCGGGCTTGAGCCCGAGCCGCGCCACGCCGACGGCGGTGTTGGCCGGCGAGCCGCCCAGGTACTTGCTGAAGCTCTGCATGTCCTCCAGCCGGCCGCCGATCTGGTCGCCATAGAGGTCGACCGCGGCGCGGCCCACACAGATCAAGTCAAACTGGCGGCTCATGCCTTGCCCTTTCTGGATGTTTTGGGTTCGGGCTTTTCAGCCAGGTGGTGGCCGGTGCTCATGACCAGCGCCTGCGCCAGGCAAAGCGGCGCCACCAGCGAGCGGAACGCGCGCGATGAATCGTCGGCCAGCTCGAAGCACACCTTGGCGTGTTCCAGCAGCGGTGACAGCGGCCCGTCGGTGATGGCCACCACCGGCACGCCGCGCCTGGCGCAGCCGCGGGCGGCATCGATCACCTCCGGCGCGTAGCTGCGGAAGCTGGCGACCAGCAGCACGTCGCCCTTGTCGATGGCGCGCAGGCTCTCCTGCAGCATGCCGCCCGCGCCGTCCAGCAGGTGCGTGCGCAGCTCCAGCTGGCCCAGCGCATAGGCCAGGTAGCTGGCCACCGGAAAGGAACGGCGCTGCGCCAGCACGTGGATGCGCTCGGCACCGGCCAGCAGCCGCACGGCCGCCTTGAGGTCGCTCTCGCGGATGTTCTCCTCCAGGTGGCCCAGCTCGCCCACCGAGTCCCCGACCAGCTGGTGCAGCACGCCGGCGGGTGCGCGCTGGCCATTGACCTGCTTGCGGCGCAGCACGTCGATGCGCTCGCGGTAGCTGGCGGAGCGCTCCACCAGGTGGCCGCGGAACACCTGCTGCATCTCGGAGAAACCCCCGTAGCCCAGGGCATTGGCGAAGCGGATCATGGCCGAGGGCTGCACCTCGGTGGCCTCGGCCACCGCGGCCACGGTGCCCAGCGCAAGCTCCGCCGGCTTTTCCAGGGCGAAGCGCGCGATGCGCTGCAGCTGCTTGGACATATCCGGATAGGCCCGCGTGATGGCGTCCTTCAGTTCGTCGTAGTTGGTGGCGCTGTCCATGGGGGCTGTGAGTGGTCTTTGGAAGAGGTATCGGGAAAGTACTAGAACAAATATTCTTGCATGTACGAATATTAGAACGTATATTCTGTTTTGACAAGATTGTTTTTCAAAGGGTTTTCCTCAATGCCTTCATCGCCCGGCCCCGCCGCCCTGTTTCCGCTGCCCATGGTGATCACCGTGGCGGTGCTGCTGTCCACGCCTTTATGGCTGGCGCGCGCCGGCCTGTACCAGTACCTCGCGCTGGAAATCATGATCTGGATGCTGTTCGCCCTGGGCTACAACCTGCTGCTGGGCACCAGCGGCCTGCCCTCGTTCGGCCACGGCGCCTACTTCGGCATCGGCGCCTATGCGTTCGGCCTGCTGCAGCACAAGCTGTGGGCCAACCTGTGGTTCGACCTGGCCGGTGCCGTGCTGGTGGCCGCCGCGTTCGGCGCGGTGGTGGCCCTGTTCATCTCGCACCGGCGGGGGATTTATTACGCCCTGCTCACCATCGCGTTCGGCCAGGTGTTCTGGTTCGTCTCGGGCAAGTGGCACACGCTGACAGGGGGCGAGGATGGCCTGCTGGGCATCAAGCGCCTGCCCGCCGATTTCGGCTTCGCTGTGATTAACCTCCAGAGCAATGAAGCCCTTTTTTATTTCTGCCTCGCGGTGTTCACGCTGGCGATGATGGCGCTGTGGCGGCTGGTGCATTCGCCGCTGGGCCGCGTGCTCAGCGCCATCAAGCAAAACGAGATGCGCGCCTCCTTCGTGGGCCACAACGTATGGCTCTACAAGTGGCTGGCATTCACCCTGTCGGCCGGCGTGGCCGGGCTGGCGGGCGCTCTGTTCGCGATGGCGCAGCAGTCGGCCTACCCGAACGTAATGAGCCTGCACAACTCGGGCTTCGTCGTGATGATGGTGCTGATCGGCGGCGGCCTGGTGAGCTTCTGGGGCCCCGTGATCGGCGCGGCCTTCTTCATCCTCTCGCGCGACCTGCTGGGCGCCTACACCGAGACCTGGCTGCTCTGGTATGGCCTCGTGTTCATGGCGCTGGTGCTGTTCAAGCCCGAAGGCGTGGCCGGTGTCTGGCAGGCCTGGCGCGCCAAGAAATCCCGCGCCCCGGCCGCCATGGCCGTGGCGCCCCTGCCCAAGGAGGCACGCGATGCCGCTGTTTGAGGCCAAGGGCCTGTCCAAGCGCTTCGGCGCGCAAGTGGTGCTGCAGGACATCACGCTTTCATTCGACGAGGGCCAGTTGGCCGGCATCATGGGCCCGAACGGCGCCGGCAAGACCACCTGCTTCAACGTGCTCACCGGCCGCTTCGCGCCCGACCGCGGCCGCGTTACTTTCAATGGCGAGGACATCACCGGCCTGCAGCCTCGCGAAATTGCGCGCATGGGCATCTCGCGCTCGTTCCAGATCATGAACCTGTTCAACGACTACACCGCCCTGGACAACGTGCTGGTGGCCACGCCCCACGTGCGCAGGCAGGGCTTCAACTGCTGGCGCGACCTGGGCGCCGACAGCGCGGCGCAGGACATCGCCGCCGCTGTGATTGCGCGCGTCGGCCTCAAGGGCAAGGAACACGTGCCGGCCAAGAGCCTTTCGTACGGCGAGCGGCGGGCGCTGGAGATCGGCGTTGCACTCGCCGCCGAGCCTCGCATGCTGTTCCTGGACGAGCCCACCGCCGGCCTGGGCGCGGAAGGCACGGCGCGCCTCGCGGACCTGGTGCAAAGCCTCAAGCGCCAGCTCACCATCGTCATCATCGAACACGACATGCAATTTCTCTTCCGCCTGGCCGACAAGGTCTCCGTCATCCACTGGGGCCAGGTGATCGCGCAGGGCACGCCCGCGCAACTGCAGCAAAACGAGTGGGTGCGCCGTTCCAACCTGGGGGCGCTGGCAGCATGAGCGCAGTTTTGAAACACGCGCCCGCCGATGCGATGCTGTCGGTGGACCGCATCAGCACCTTCTACGGCGAGACTCAGGCATTGTTCAACGTGTCGCTGGAAGTCGGGCCCGGCGAGGTGGTCGCCCTGCTGGGCCCCAACGGCGCCGGCAAGACCACCACGCTGCGCTCCATCCTGGGCCTGACGCCCGCCCGCAGCGGCACGGTGCGCTTTGACGGCCGCGACGTGACGCGCGTGGCCACGCACGAGATTGCGCGCAGCGGCGTCGGCTGGGTGCCGGACGACCGGCGCATCTTCCCCACGCTGACCGTGGCGCGCAACCTGGCCATCGCCCGCAAGAAGACCCGCTTTCGCGCCTGGAGCGAGAAGGAATGCTTCGAGATCTTCAGCGCCATGGAATACCTGATGCACCGCGAGTGCGAGAACCTGTCGGGCGGCGAGATGCAGATGGTGGCGATTTCGCGCGCGCTGCTCGGCTCGCCCGGCCTGGTGCTGTTCGACGAGCCCAGCCAGGGCCTGGCGCCCAAGGTGGTGCAGGACGTGATGAAGACCATCGCACGCCTGCGCCGCGAAGGCATCTCGGTGCTGGTGGTGGAGCAGAACGTGCAGAGCGCGCTGGAGGTGGCGGACCGCTGCTATGTGATGAACCTGGGCACCATCGTTCACGAAGGCCCGGCCGCGCAGCTGCGCGAGGATGCAACGCTGCGCCGGCAGCTTCTGGGGGTTTGATGAGCACACCGATTCTCCGTGTCGAGAACCTTTCCAAGCAGTACACCCGCGGCGTGCTGAACAAGCAGGTGACTTTTTCACTGGCGGCCGACTTCACCATCGACCAGCCCGGCGTGGTGGGCGTGATGGGCCCCAACGGTTCGGGCAAGACCACGCTGTTCGAGCTGATCACCGGCAGCAACCTGCCCACGGCCGGCCGCGTGCTGATCGACGGCCAGGACATCCACCAGGTGCAGACGCGCCAGCGCGACCGCATGGCGATCCACTACCACCAGTCGTACCAGGTGCGATCGTTCCAGCGCAGCAAGCCCGACTTCATGCTGGAGGGCGCGAACAGCCTGTCGCCGCGCGTGCATTTGTTCGACGAGCCGCAGTTCAACACGCAGGATGGCTATATCGGCTTCATGCTGGAGTTCTTCCGCAAGCTGCGCGGCGAAGGCAAGCTGGTGTTCCTGTGCCTGCACCCCAATGAGCCGTACCACATCGACATCCTGCGCGAGAGCTGCGAGCGCTTCATCTTCGTGCAGAAGGGTGTCGTCAGCCAGGCGCCCGACTTCGACACGCTGGTGCAGGACGAGCGCGTGCGCGCCTACCTGGGCAAGCTGGCGCCGGTGCCGGCCTAGGCCTAGTCAGGAGGCACCGCGGCAGGAGAAGCGGGGTGTCGAGCTGTGGACGGAGGGGTTTGCGTGGGCCATGGATGCCGGCTAGCCGTCGCGGCGAATGTCCCCCGGCGCCGGGAGGGCGCCTCCTCCTTGATTTCGCCGCGGCGGCTAGCCGGCACCCATGGCTTGCCTGCGTTTCTTGACGCCCGAGTTTCAAAACCCCGAGGCCGATATTTCAACAATGCTTGAAATATCGATGGATTCCGGGAGAAAAAAAGACACTGCGGGGCCTCTCCACCAGGAATCCGTTACGCAGGCCTGGCGCGGCTTGTGGGCACAAAAAGGCCTGCGAGCCGCATGGATAGCGCGTGAGGCGCATGAAGGATTGGGCCGGCAGGGCGCTCTGCGCAGCGAAATCAAGGAGGAGGCGCCCTCCCGGCGCCGGGGGACATTCGCTGCGCAGAGTGCCCTGCCGGCGCAATCCCGCCACCACGCAGACTCCTAGCCCGGGCGGTCCATCCTGTAGACCACATGGCGATCATCATCCGCCGGGTTGTCAGGCGTGAGCATGCCGGCGGCCACGCGCCTGAATCCCATACGCTCCAGCATTCGCCACGAAGCGGTGTTGTCTTCGTGGACCGGAACAATCACCGAAGGCGCCGACGGATGGTCGCCCCACAGTCGCTGCGTGAAGGCAGCGATCATCTCCGTCCCCCAGCCCCGGCCGGTTGAGCTTTGCTCACCGATCAGGTAGTCAATGCTGAGGGCGCCGGCAGGCACGACGTACAGCCCCTGCATCTCCTGCAGGTATTCGGGATAGTCGTGCCAGCGCAGGCGCTGCGCCAGGCCCGCAGGACGGCCATTGCGCCAGGCGATGAAGACCTGCGCGGGTTCGGTCCCATCCACGCAGCCGCCGTAGTCGGATTCCATGCCTTCGGGCGTGGCGTCGTCCGCCCACCAGCGCTGCACGTGCGGCTGCGCCAGCCAGCGGCCGAGCAGCGCGAAGTCAGCGCGCTGAATGGGCCGGAAATCCCAGGCGCTCACGGGCCGCCGGAGGGCCGCTGGCGGGCCAGCGCCACATACCAGTCGAGGCAGCCGGGATTGGCCATGGCGTCCTTGTTGACCACTTTTTCCAGCGGCTGGCCCAGCAGCAGCTTCTTGATCGGCAGCTCCTGCTTCTTGCCCGAGAGCGTGCGCGGAATCTCGGCCACCTGGAAGATGTCGTTGGGAACGAAGCGCGGCGACAGCGCGGTCTTGATCGCCTCGTTGATCTTCATGCGCATCGCGTGGTCCAGCCCGAGGCCCGGCCGCAGCACCACGAAGAGCGGCATGTAACTTTCGCGCCCCAGGTATTCCAGGTCGACCACCATGGAGTCCAGCACCTCGGGCAGGCCTTCCACCGCGCTGTACAGCTCGCTGGTTCCCATGCGCAGGCCGTAGCGGTTGATGGTGGCGTCGCTGCGGCCGTAAATGATGCAGCCGCCCGCAGGCGTGATCTTCAGCCAGTCGCCGTGGCGCCAGACGCCGGGGTAGCTATCGAAGTAGCTGGAGAGGTAGCGCTTGTTGCCCTCGTCGCCCCAGAAATGCAGGGGCATGGACGGCATGGGCTCGGTGCACACCAGCTCGCCCACTTCGCCGGTGACCGGCTCGCCTTGCTCATTCCAGGCCTCGACCTTGCAGCCCAGCAGGCGGCACTGCATCTCGCCCGCGACCAGCGGCAGCTCGCGGTTGCCGCCGATGAAGGCGCCCGCGAAATCGGTGCCGCCGGAAATGTTGCACCACCAGATATCGGGGACGCCCAGTTTCGCGAATTGATCGGTACCCCACTGCTGCACTTCCGGGCTGAGCGGCGAGCCGGTAGTTCCCAGCGCACGCACGGTCTTCAGGCCGGGGATGGCCGGGAGGTCCACGCCGGCCTTCATGCAGTTGGCGAAGAAGGCGGCGCCTGCGCCGAAGAAGGTGACACCCAGCTCCGCCGCAAAGCGCCAGAGCACGGTCCAGTCGGGCCTGTCCTTCGAGCCGGCCGGGTTGCCGTCGTAGATGCAGCAGGTGGTGCCGTCCAGCAGGCCCGCGGCCTGTGCGTTCCACATCACCCAGCCGGTGGAGCTGTACCAGTGGAAGCGCTCGCCCCAGCTGTTGGGCGCGTAGCTGCAGCCCACATCGTTGTGCAGCACCTTGAGCGCCAGCGCCACGATGACAGTGCCGCCGTGGCCGTGCACGATGGGCTTGGGCAGCCCGGTGGTGCCGCTGGAGTAGACGATCCACAAGGGGTGGTCAAACGGCAGCCAGGCCGGCTCGAAAGCCGCCGTTTCAGAGTCATTTCGGGCTGTAGCGCGCTCCAGCAGTACGTGAGGCGCTAGCGATTTGATAGCGTCGCCACTTGCGCCAAGGTTGCGGTGCAGGATCAGGTGGCGCACCGTGGGCAGCGCCGCATGCATCTCGGCCACCACCGCCATGCGGTCAAAATCCCGGCCCCCGTAGCTGACGCCGTCGCATGCGATCAGCACCTTGGGCTCGATCTGGCGGAAGCGGTCGAGCACGGCGGCGGTGCCCATGTCGGGCGCGCAGATGCTCCAGACGCCGCCGATGGCGGCCACCGCGAAGAAGGCGACGATGGCCTCGGGGATGTTGGGCAGGTAGGCCGCGACGCGGTCACCCGGCTGCACGCCCTGCTCGCGCAGGTGCAGCGCGAGCGACGCGACCTGGCGGCGCAGCTCGGGCCAGCTGAGTTCGCGGTGCTCGCCTTTTTCGTTGCGGCTGATGATGGCGGCGAACCCGGCCGCGTGGGCCGCATCCACATGGCGGAACACTTGCTGCACATAGTTGACCTGCGCGCCCTGGAACCATTGCGCGCCGGGCATCCGGTGCTCGCCCAGCACGGCCGTGTGGGGCGTGGGCGACTGCATGCCGAAGTAATCCCACACGCTTTGCCAGAACGCGGGCAGGTCGTTGACCGACCACTGCCAGAGCTGCTCGTAGCTGTCAAAAGCCAGGCCGCGCGATTCGCGCAGCCAGTTTTGGTAAAGGCGGATTTCAGGGATGTGGGGAGCACTCATCGGCAAAAGGTTAGCAGCTGGGCGCTGGCTGCGCCTGCGTAGAATCACCCGTGCTTCATGAGGAACGATGTGAGTGAGCCCATCCTGATTCCGGTTTCGGCCGGCGAGCTGTTCGACAAGCTCACCATTCTCGAGATCAAGCGCGAGCGCATGTCGGATGCCGGCAAGCTGGCCAACGTGGGCCGCGAGTTCGGCCTGCTCGAAACGGTGGCCCGCCAGGTGGTGGGCGCGCAGCCGGGTTCCGCTGCCGAGGTGGCACGGCTGCGCGGCGAGTTGCTCAAGGTGAACCAGCGCCTGTGGGACCTGGAGAACGAGGTGCGCGGCTTCGGCGCGCGCAACGACTTCGGTCCTGACTTCGCGGCCACCGCCCGCCAGACCTACAGCACCAACGACCAGCGCTCCGCTCTGAAGCGCCAGATCAACGCGCTGCTTCAATCGGAGCTGGTGGAAGAAAAGGAACACCGCATTGGCGGCTGAACACGCCAGGGGCCTGGCCCTCCTGGCGGGGGCGCAGGCGGCCAAGGGCGACCTGCAGGGCGCGCTGCGGTTGATGGCGCAGGCCGTGCAGGCCGATCCGCAGCAGGCCGAGACGCAGTTCCGCATGGGCCTGCTGCAGCAGGCGCTGGGCGACGACGAGGCAGCGCTGCGCAGCCTGGCCGCGTCGCTGGCACTGCAGCCGCGCAACGCCGTGGCGTTCAATGTCCAGGGCCTGTCATTCAAGAACCTGGGCCGGCTCGAGGAAGCCATTCGCAGCTACGACGAAGCGCTTCGCATCAAGCCGGATTTTTTCGAGGCGCTGAACAACCGCGGCGTCGGGCTGCGGCTGCTGGGCCGGCATGAGGAGGCGGCGGCCAGCTTCAGCGAAGCCCTGCTGCTGCGCCCGCAAGTGCCTGCGCTGCACAACCAGCTGGGCATCACGCTGCACCAGCTGGGCCGGTACGCACAGGCCGCCGAGGCCTTTGAGCGCGTGCTGTCGCTGGACGCCGGTGCGACGGATGCGGCAATGAACCTGGGCCTGGCGCGGCAGGAGCTGCGGCAGTTCGATGCGGCGCTGGCCAGCCTGCGGCGCGCACGCGCGCTGGCGCCCGGCAACCTGGAGGTGGAGGCCAACCTGGGCAGCCTGCTGCAGGAGATGGGCCGGCTCGACGAGGCGGTGGCCTGCCTGCGCGGCGTGGCACAGGCCCGGCCCGCCGATGCGCAGGCACAGATGAACCTGGGCAACGTGTTGCGCGACAGCGGCTTGTTTGGCGAGGCGCAGGCGCAGTACGCGAAAGCGCTGGCCCTGGCGCCAGACGACGCAACCATCCACTGGAATGAAAGCATCAACCTGCTGACCAGTGGCGACTATGCCGCCGGCTGGCCCAAATACGAATGGCGCTGGCGCGCACCGGGCCTGGGCAACGTGATGCGCGAGCCCGGCGTGCCGCTGTGGAGCGGCCGCGAGCCACTGGCCGGCCGCACGATCCTGTTACACGCCGAGCAGGGGCTGGGCGATACGCTGCACTTGTGCCGCCTCGCGCGGGACGTGCAGGCACTGGGCGCACGCGTGGTGCTGGAGGTGCAGCGGCCACTGCTGGATGTGCTCAAGAGCCTGGAAGGCGTGGACGTGCTGCTGGGCCGCGGCGACGCGTTGCCGGCCATCGACTTTCATTGCCCGCTACTGGGCCTGCCGCTGGCGCTCGGCATCGTGTTCGACACGATCGCGCAGCGCGGTCCCTACCTGCACGCCGATCCGACGATCGTGGAGAAATGGCGCGGCACGGTGCAAGGCGGGGCGGGCCTGAACGTGGGCCTGGCCTGGGCCGGCAACCCGGACTACCGGCTGGACCACCGGCGGTCGATCGGCCTGGACACCCTGCTGGCGGCGCTGCCCGCGGGCCCGCGCTACTGGAGCCTGCAAAAGGAGGTGCGCGAAATGGAGGCGCCCCTGCTCGAACCCGCCGGCCCGGTGCGGCGCTTCGCGCAGAACGATTTCGCCGACACCGCCGCGCAGATGATGCTGATGGACGTGGTGATCAGCGTGGAGACTTCGCTGGCGCAGCTGGCTACCGCGCTCGGGCGCCCCACCTGGGTGCTGCTGGCGAAACCGGCGGATTGGCGCTGGGGCGTGGCCGCTGCGAGCCCCTGGTACCCGACGGCGCGGCTGTTCCGGCAAGTGACGCCGAACGACTGGAAGACGGTGCTGGCCGACGTGTCGGCCGCGTTGAAGGAGCTGCCGCAATGAACCTGCCCCTGCCCGATGCGCTGGTGCTGTTGGGCCAATGGCTGCGCGCCGCCGGCTACCAGTTCACCACCGGCACGCCCGACACCCATGCCCGCGTGAACGCCCGGCCCGGCTCGCGCGAAGCCCATGACCTGCGAGGTGTGTTCGGCTGGAGCCGGCCCTTCGCGCCCGCACTGCTTCCCGCGCAGGCGCTGGGCTGGCTGAGGGAGGCCGGGCTGGCGGAAGAGCAGGGCGCGCTGCTGCGCAGCCGTGTGCGGTTCTCATCGCTGGGCGGCCAGCTGTACGCCCATTCATCCTGGCCCACCGGGGATGCGGATTCGGTTTTCTTCGGGCCGGACACCTACCGTTTTGCCGCGCTGATCGAGGATGAGCTGCGGCGCGCGCCGCTGGATACCGGCACCCGCATCCTGGACATAGGCTGCGGCGCGGGCCCGGGCGGCGTGCTGGCGGCATTGGCAGCAAGCGAAGCCGCTCCGCGGCTGGTGCTGGCCGACATCAACCCGGGCGCGCTGGACTTCGCGCGGGCCAATGCCCGGCTTGCCGGCCTGGCCGGCGTGGAGTTCGCGCAAGGCGACCTGTTCCATGCGGTGCAGGGCAGCTTCGGCCTGGTTGTTTCCAACCCGCCCTACCTGGTGGATGCGACGGCACGCACCTACCGCCATGGCGGCGGCGCGCTGGGCAGCGGCCTGTCTGAACGCATCGTGGCGGAGGGCCTGCCGCGGCTGGCGCCCGGCGGGCGGCTGGTGCTGTACACCGGCGTGGCGATGGTGGAAGGCGTGGACCCTTTCCTCGAAGCCATGCGCCCGCTGCTCGAGCGCACCGCCTGGCCCTGGCACTACCGCGAGCTGGACCCCGACGTGTTCGGTGAAGAGTTGGAGCGCGAGGCCTATGCCCACGCTGACCGGATCGCGGCCGTGGCGCTGGTTGTGCGGCGGCCTGCGGACTGACCCGCAACGCACTCCACTTGCACTTTCGCACAGGCGTGCTATATTCCGCTCCATGGATGCCCGGACCCAGAAAAGCGAGATGACCCGCGCCGCGATTGTCGGCGCCGGGGTTGACCTGGCTTCGGCCGAAGGGCTGGAGGCGCTGACGCTGCAGGCGGTGGCGGACCGCATCGGCCTGTCCAAGAGCGGCGTGTTCTCCCGGGTGGGCTCGCGCGAGGCCTTGCAGAAGGCCGTGATCGAGGAATTCGGCCGCCGCTTCATCGCGGATGTGTTCGTCCCCGCCATGCAATGCCCCAAAGGCCTGCCTCGGCTGGACGCCATCATGCAGCGCTGGATTGTGCGCACCCGCGACATCGACGCGAAGCAGGGCTGCATCTACAGCGCCGGGGCGTTCGAGCTGGACGACCGGGAAGGCCCGCTGCGGGACCTTCTTTTTGCGGAAGTCACGCGCTGGCGCGCGGCGCTGCGGCGCACCGTGCTGCAGGCCGTGGAAGCCGGCCACCTGAAGGCCGACACCGACCCGGAGCAGGTGGTCAGCGAGGTCAATTCGCTGGTGCTCGGGATGATCCATGACGCGCGCTTCCTGCGCGAACCGCGCGCGGCTGAACGGGCCCAGTCCACCTGGCGCCGCCTGCTGAAAAGCTACACGAACTAGAAGAGCCGGAGACATGTTGTTGTGCCTGTTTGTCTGACCGTATTTCGCACAGATGTGCGAAGAAAGGAACTGCCATGTTCACGATCCTGATCCTTGGAGCCGCTTACATCGGCTGGCGCGTCCTGCGCGCCGCCGTGGAATCGCTGCGCGGCCTGCCGCGCCGCAATGAAGACATGATTTTTTATTGAGAAGGCCCGCCCCATGACCCGTACCGCACTTGAAGCGACCTCGGCCTTCTACCAGGCCAGCACCGGCATCCGCTTGTTCCGCATGGTGCTGGGTGCATCGCAGCGGCTGTGGCCTGCACTGGCGGTGCGCGCCGCCTGCCGCCTGTTCCTCACGCCGCTGCCGCCCAAGTGGCTGCACCGCGGCCGGCCCTGGGACGCTGCCTGGCGCATCGAAGCCTGGCCGTTCGAGCAGGCCAGCCTCACCCTGTATTCGCAGCCCGCCGCGCCGCACGGGCCGGTGGCCCTGCTGGTGCACGGCTGGGGCGGGCATGCCGGCCAGATGCTGGCCCTGGCGCAGGCACTGGCCGCGCAGGGCTTGCGCCCCGTGATCCTGGAAATGCCGGGCCACGGCCGCAGCAACGGCGCCGAAAGCACCTTGCCGCAGTTCACCCGCGCGATCGATTACGTGGTCGCGCGGCTGCGGCAAGAGGGGCACGTGGTGCGCACGCTGGTGGCGCATTCGCTGGGCGCCAGTGCAGCCGCCTATGTGGCCAGCCGCGGGCTGCCCATCGAGCGGCTGGTGCTGCTGGCACCGCCCGCGTCACCGCCCGAGTACACGCGGCTGTTCGCGCAGGTGTTTGGCCTGTCCGAGGCCACGCGTGCCGCGATGCAGAAACGCATCGAGGCGCGCGAGGGCATCCTGATGCCGCAGTTCGAGCCCGAGGCCGTGGGCCCGCGCATCCGCGTGCCCACGCTGGTGGTGCACGACCGGGGTGACAGCATCAACCGCTTCGCCGACGGCCAGGCCTATGCGCATGCGGTGCGCGGGGCGCAACTGCTGGCCACGGAGGGCCTGGGCCACCGCAAGATACTGAAGGACGCGCAGGTGCTGGGGCGCATCGCCATCTTCACAAACTGAAACAAAAGGCGCTGGCGCGCCTGGCTTGCGCGGGCATGGCATTGCTCCTAGCATCGCTCCCACAACACAAAGGAGCGAGACATGGGCATGTTCGACTGGACGGAAAAGTCCGCGGAAGTCCTGCGGCAGGGCGGCGTGATCGGGCCCGACGAGCGGCTGCCGTGGCCGCAGACCGCGGCCATGGGTGTGCAGCACGTGATAGCGATGTTCGGCGCCACCGTGCTGGCGCCCATCCTCATGGGGTTCGACCCCAACATCGCCATCCTGATGAGCGGCATCGGCACCCTCATCTTCTTCCTCATCACCGGCGGCAAGGTGCCCAGCTACCTGGGCTCGAGCTTCGCCTTCATCGGTGTCGTCATCGCGGCCACCGCGTATGCGGGCAAGGGCGCCAATGGAAACATCGGCGTGGCGCTGGGCGGCATCATCGCCTGCGGCATCATCTACATCGTGATCGGCGCCATCGTGCAGGCCTCGGGCACGGGCTGGGTGGAGCGGCTGATGCCGCCCGTGGTCACCGGCGCCGTGGTGGCGGTGATCGGGCTGAACCTGGCGGGCATCCCGGTGAAGAACATGGCGGCGGGCAACTTCGACTCATGGATGCAGGCCGTCACCTTCGTTTCGGTGGCGGTGGTGGCTGTGTTCACGCGCGGCATGGTCCAGCGGCTCTTGATCCTGGTGGGCCTGGTCGTGGCGACCGTGATCTACGCCGTGCTGACCAACGGCATGGGCATGGGCAAGCCGATGGATTTTTCGGGCGTCGCCAACGCGGCCTGGCTCGGGGCGCCGGCGTTCACCGCGCCGGTGTTCGACGGCAACGCGATGCTGTTGATCGCGCCGGTGGCCATCATCCTGGTGGCGGAGAACCTGGGCCACCTGAAAGCCGTCACGGCGATGACCGGCCGCAACCTGGACGCCTACATCGGCCGTGCCTTCATCGGTGACGGTGTCGCCACGGTAGTCAGCGGTGCGGCGGGCGGCACGGGGGTGACGACCTATGCCGAGAACATCGGCGTAATGGCCGCCACCAAGATCTATTCCACGGCAGTGTTCATCTGCGCCGCGGCCATCGCCGTCGTGCTGGGCTTCTCGCCGAAGTTCGGTGCGGTGATCCAGGCCATTCCGCTGCCGGTGATGGGCGGCGTGAGCATCGTGGTGTTCGGGCTGATCGCGGTGGCGGGCGCCAAGATCTGGGTGGATAACCGGGTCGATTTTTCGGACAACAAGAACCTGCTGGTCGCGGCCATCACGCTGGTGCTGGGCACGGGGGATTTCACGCTGAAGTTTGGAGGCTTCGCTCTGGGCGGCATCGGCACCGCGACCTTCGGCGCCATCCTGCTGTATGCGCTGCTCAACCGTGGTGGCGCGACCGGCCCGGCCAGGCCCTAGTTCACGCCGAACAGCTTGCCGATCGCGGCACCCACGGTGCCGACGGCCGCTTTGACCACGGTGCCCGGGGCCATCGACACGTGCGGCGCGGCCAGCGTGCCGGCCACCGTGAGCGGGATCGGCGGCACCAGGCCGTCGGGGTTGACGACCATCTGCGCATTGATCTGGCGGTTGGCGATGGTGGCCACGCCGCTGGCGCTGAAGGTTTCGCCGCGCGCCTGCAGGCCGCTGTAGCGCACCACCATGCCGTCCGGCGTGTTCTGGGTGTCCATCTGGCCGGTGAGCGATTTCAGTGAGGTCTGGCCGGCGCGATCCTTGCCGAGCGTACTGATCGCCTTGTCCACGTTGATGTGCAGCAGCCGCGGCGCGGCCATGGTGAAACTGGTGCGGGTGTGCAATGAGCGGGCGAGCTCGGCCACGTTGGCGCCGGTGGCCGACAGGTGCGTGTGTCCCGTGGCCCGGCCGCTCACCGTGGAATGGCGCTTGAAGGCGGTCATGGCCGCTTCCACATCCACGCTCTTGGGCGCCAGTTCGCCCGCCAGCTGCAGCTTGCCGCCCTCGCCCGGCTTGAGTTCCACATGGCCGTTGGCCGTGCCGCCGCCCAGCAGCAGAACCACCTGCCAGCGGTCGGCATCGCCTTCACGCTGCAGCGTGATGCGGGTGTCGGGCTTCACGCCCGGCCGCACCACCTCCACCTGGCGCGGCCGCCAGCCGGGATCGAACAGCGCTTCGCCATCGAATTCCAGGGCAATGCCATGGCGGGTGACCCAGCTGAGGTCGCGAAAGCGCAGCTGCTGGACCATGGTGTGCGTGGTGTCCGCATCCGGCGGTGAGGGCTGGATGTGCAGGCCGCGCAGCGACATCTGCGGCATCACGCCGCCCTCGATCAGCACATCGTCGAACCGCAGTTGGCGGTGCAGCAGTGCGCCCATGTTGGGCCGGGCAACCAGGCGCTTGAAGCTGATGGGCTGGGCCTGGACTGTGGCGGCATCGGTAATCACCACCAGCGGGATCGGCAGCAACTCCCAGTGGACGGCGCCCAGCGTCACTTCGATGCCCAGCTTGGCTTGCGCCTGCGCCTTGATGCGTGCGCCCAGTTCATCGTCGCTGGGCACCAGCAGCACGGCCGTAACGGCCAGCGCGGCCAGGACCAAGCCCAGGCCGGCCAGCACCCACACGACCCGTCGGACACTTTTACTCATGCCCCAACCTTAACGGCACCGGCCGCGCTGGCGTGTAGGCCGCCGCGCCTAGAATCCTTTTGAACCTGCCTGCACGGAGAAGACCCTCGAATGCGCATCTGGAAAAAACCAATCTCGGTGGAAGAACTCACCGCCATCCACGTGGGCACCACCGTGGCGCACCTGGGCATTGAATTCCTGGAGGTGGGCGACGACTTCATCCGGGCCCGCGTGAAGGTGGACGAACGCACACGCCAGCCGTATGGCCTGCTGCACGGCGGCGTCTCGGTGGTGCTGGCCGAAACGCTGGGGTCGTGCGGGGCCGCCTACTCGTGCCCGGAAGGCCAGCGCGCCGTGGGGCTGGACATCAACGCCAATCACCTTCGCGGCGCGACACAGGGCTGGGTCACGGGCATCACGCGGCCGGTGCACATGGGCCGCTCCACCCACGTGTGGCAGATCGACATGAGCAACGATGACGGCGAGCTGACCTGCGTGTCACGCATCACGATGGCGGTGCTGCAGCCGCGCTGAGGCGCTATTCGCCCGACCGGGCCAGCCGCTCGCTTTTCCAGTAGACGTCGTCCCCGCCATTCATGCGGTTGAGCACCCGCGCCAGCACGAACATCAGGTCCGACAGCCGGTTGAGGTACTGCCGCGGCGTGTCCTTGACAGGCTCGGCCGCGCCCAGGGCGACGACCATGCGCTCGGCCCGGCGCGCGACGGTGCGGCAGACGTGGGCCTGTGAGGCCGCGCGGTTTCCGGCCGGCAGGATGAACTCCTGCAGCTTGGGCAAGCCCGCGTTGTAGTGCTCGAGCGCCTCATCCAGCGCCAGCAGCGCCGGCGGCTTGAGCAGCTCGAAGCCGGGAATCGACAGCTCGCCGCCCAGGTTGAACAGCTGGTGCTGCACCTCGACCAGCAGGTCGCGCACATCCGCGGGCATGTCTTCGCACAGCAGCACACCGAGGTGCGAATTGAGCTCATCCACGTCGCCCATGGCGTGCACGCGCAGGCTGTTCTTGGCCACGCGGGTGTTGTCGCCCAGGCCTGTCGTGCCGTTGTCTCCGGTGCGGGTGGCGATCTGCGTCAGGCGCTTGCCCATGCGGTCCTCGTTTCTTGTGTCAGCCCCGATTGTCAGGGATCGCGCGTCCTGTTCCTACAGGCATTGGGGCCGTTGACACACGCCGCCCGGCGTCCGGCAAGCGACGATGAACGCAAGGAGCTCATCATGAAAACCCTTTCACGCACCCTTGCCACGCCCGCCGTGGCGCTAGCGGCATTGCTTGCGGGCATGGCCTGCCATGCACAGACCCCGCGATCCGTCATCGCCGTGCCGCCGGTGGCCGCGCCAGCAGCCCGGACCACGCTGCCCAACCCCGCCGGCCTGCCGTCGGTGCTGCCCCACCCGGCGGGGCTGCCCGACGTGACCTCACCCGGCACGGTAGCGCCCGATGCGAGTGCCGTGGCGACGCCTGCCCCGGTGGTGGGCGGTTCCGGCGCATCGTCGCCGGGACGCGAACCCATGGGCGCGGGCCCCTACACGGCCGTGGACCTGGCGCGCTCGTTCATTTCCGCGGACGCCAACCGCGACGGCGAGCTGACCCGGGCAGAGGCCCAGCGGCTCACCATCATGCCGCTGGGTTTCGAGGACATGGACCGCAACAAGGATGGGGTCGTGACCCGCTCCGAGTACGAAGATTCGGTACGTTAGGGCGTGCGCTGGAGCGGGCGTAAACTGGCGGGCTCAGCCCGGAGACCCGCATGAACGCACCCACCGCCCTGTCGCACCTCGTTCCTGAAATCCGCCAGCGCGACGTGCCACAGGCGCTGATCGACGCCCTCAAGGCCCGTTTTGCAGGCAATTGCTCCACAGCGATGGCGGTGCGCGAGCAGCACGGACGCGACGAATCTTCTTTCGAAGCCCCGCCGCCTGCCGCCGTGGTATTCGCTGAAAGCACGCAGGATGTGGCCGATGCGGTGAAGCTGGCCGGCCAGTACGAAGTGCCGGTGATCCCCTTTGGCGTCGGCTCCTCGCTGGAGGGCCACCTGCTGGCCGTTCAGGGCGGCATCAGCATCGATGTGGGCCGCATGAACAAGGTGCTCTCGATCAACGCCGATGACCTGACGGTCACGGTGCAGCCTGGCGTGACCCGCAAAGCACTCAATGAAGCCGTAAAAAGCACCGGCCTGTTTTTTCCGATCGACCCGGGCGCGGACGCCACCCTGGGCGGCATGAGCGCCACCCGCGCCAGCGGCACCAACGCCGTGCGCTACGGCACCATGCGCGAAAACGTGCTGGCGCTGGAAGTGGTCACCGCCAGCGGCGAGGTGATCCGCACGGGCACCCGCGCCAAGAAATCTTCCGCCGGCTACGACCTCACGCGCCTGATGGTGGGCAGCGAAGGCACGCTGGGCGTGATCACCGAAGTGACGGTGCGCCTGTACCCGCTGCCGGAAGCGATCTCGGCCGCGATCTGTTCGTTCCCGAGCATCGAGGCGGCAGTTCGCACCACCATCCAGATCATCCAGCTCGGTGTTCCGATCGCCCGGGTGGAACTGATCGACCACAACACCGTGCGCATGGTCAACGCGCACAGCAAGCTGGGCCTGCGTGAAGAGCCGATGCTGCTGATGGAGTTCCACGGCTCGCCCGCAGGCGTGAAGGAGCAGGCCGCCATCGTGCAGGAAATCGCCACCGATCATGGCGGCAACGCGTTCGAGTGGGCCACCACGCCTGAAGAGCGCACGCGCCTCTGGACGGCGCGGCACAACTCCTATTTCGCGGCCATCCAGTCGCGCCCGGGCTGCCGCGCGATTTCCACCGACACCTGTGTGCCGATCTCCCGGCTGGCCGACTGCCTGCTCGATTCAGTGGCTGAAACCGATGCCTCCGGCATTCCCTACTTCCTGGTCGGCCACGTGGGCGACGGCAACTTCCACTTCGGCTACCTGATCGACCCGAACAATGCGCAGGAACGCGAGACCGCGGAGAAGCTGAACAACCAGCTGGTGGCGCGCGCCCTGGCGCTCGAGGGCACCTGCACCGGCGAGCATGGCGTGGGCCTGCACAAGATGGGTTTCCTGGTCACCGAGGCCGGCGCCGGCGCGGTGGACATGATGCGCACCATCAAGCGCGCGCTGGACCCCAAGAACATCATGAACCCGGGCAAGATCTTCTCGATCTAAGCCAGCGTGAGCAACCGCGCCTGGCGCACCTTCGCGGCGGCGCTGGTGTTGCTGGCGCACCTGGGTGCGCAGGCCGACGCACCCTGCGGCGGCATCGAGCAGGCCCGCGAGGCGCGCCGGACGGTTTCCACGCCAGGGGAAAAGCCAGTGACGTCGGGCGTCACCCTGCCGGACGTTCTGCCTGTTGCCCTGCGGACCGAGCGCGTGCACATCGCATACACCGTCGACGTCAGCGCGTGTGCCGCCACGCCCGCCGCGGCGATCTGGGTTTTCCGGGTCGGCGCGCCCTACCGCATCAGCGCCGATGGCCGCCCCCTGGCCCTGCTGAGCGCCAACGTGATGGGCGCGCAAGATGAAGGCGGCGAGCCTGTCTACAACGGCCGCATTCCCGCCCTGTTCGCCCTGCCGCCCGGTACCCGGGAAGTTGCCGTGGAGCTGCAGACCCTGCCCTACATTCCGTCCGGCCTGGTCCGGCTGGAAGCAGGCCCCACCCATTTGCTGCTGCCCCTGCACACCCAGACCATACGCAGCGTGGTGGGCTATGCCGATGTCGCTTCAGGCGTGGTGCTGGTGCTGGGGCTGGTGTCCTTCCTGCTGTGGCTGCCCCGGCGGGCTGACCTGAACCTGCTGTGGCTGGCCCTGACCTGCGGCCTGTGGGGCGCGCGCGGCATCATCTATTACGACAACATCGTGCAGGGTCCTGCGCTCCTGTTCGAGCAGCTCAACGCAGTCAATGCGCTTCTGGCCGCCGCGATGATGGCGGCCGCAACGCTGCACCTGATCAGCCCGTCCCGGCGCCGGCACACCCGGGCCGTGGCGCTGGTGACGCTGGCGGCCCTCGCCTGCTTCCCGCTGGCCGAGCTGGCCGGGCGCGGTGCACCGCTGGCGCGCGCGGCGGCGCAGGCTGCCGGAACGGGGCTGATCTGCTGGATGGGGCTGCAGATCTGGCAGCGGCGTTCCAGCCTGGCGGCCCGGCAGTTCGCCGGCCTGATGGCCTGCCTGCTTGCGCTGATGGCCGCCCTGGCACTGGACCTGCTCGTCGTCGCGGGCGTGCGGCCCCCGACTTCCAATTCGTACGTGTTCTGGGGGTTTGTCGTTGTGCTGGTGGGCTTCACGCTGATCTCGGGAGAGTATGTGGTGCTGACCCTCAACCGCGCCGAGCGCACCAATGATGAACTGGAGTTGCGCGTGGCCGCCAAGAGCGGTGAACTGGAGCACAGCTACGCGCGGCTGCGCGAAAGCGAGCAGGAATCCGCCCGCGCGCAGGAGCGCGGCCGGCTGCTGCGCGACATGCATGACGGCCTGGGCGCCCAGCTGATGACGGCGCTGCGCGGCGTGGAGCGCGGCGCGCTCAGCCCGCAGGAGCTGGCGCGCTCGCTGCAGGACGGGCTGGACGAATTGCGGCTGCTGATGGACAGCGCCGACATGGGCTACCTCCCGGGCGCGCTGGCCGCCTGGCGCAACCGCTGGGACGCGCGGCTCGCCGCGGCGGGCGTCACGCTCAACTGGCGCGTCGACGAGTCGCTGGACCAGGTGCAGCTTTCGGCGGAGAAGGCGCTGCAGGTGATGCGGATCCTGCAGGAGGCGGCCACCAACATCGTCAAGCATTCGCAGGCCCGGCAGATGACGCTGGACGCGCGCGTGGTGGCGGGCGATGGCGCGCAGCAGCTGTGCATCGCCATCACTGACGACGGGGTCGGCCTGCCCGCCGAAGCCGTGCGCGCCGGCGCCCGCGGGCTGAAGAACATGCACTACCGCGCGAATGAAATCGGCGCGCGGCTGCTGATTGAAAAGGCGGCTTCGGGCACCGGCACCGAGGTGCGGCTCCGCCTGCCGCTCGCCTGAGCGGGGCGCTCAGGAAACAAGGCCGCGCCGGGCCGCCTCCATCGCGGCTTCCGCGCGCGAGGAAATGCCCAGCTTGCGGTAGATGTCGCGCACGTAGCTGCTGACCGTGAAGGCCGTGATGCCCAGCAGCGGCGCCACCTCGGGCGCGCGGTAGCCCTTGGCGATCAGGCGCAGCACATCGATCTCGCGCTCGGTCAGCTTCACCTCGGGCGTGCCGGCCGGAGCGGGAACCTCGGGCGCCGGCGCCGGCGCGGCACGGAAATGGCGCAGCACACGCAGCGCGATCGACGGCGACAGGGCCGGCTCGCCCATCTCTATGCGCCGCAACTGCGCCATCACCTCGGCGCCCGGCTGGGATTTCAGGATGTAGCCGGAGGCGCCGGCGCGCAGCGCGGGAAAAACGTGCGTGTCGTCGTCGTGGATGGTGGCCACGATCACAACCGCATCGGGGCGCGCCGCGACCAGCTCGCCGATCAGCGATTCGCTGGTGCCGTCGGGCAGGCCCCAATCCACCAGCGCCAGGCCGTACGCATGGGCGCGCATGCATTCACGTGCCTCGGCCAGCGTGGCGGCCGTGTCCACGCGCTGCACGGCTGGCAGCGCCTGCGGCAGGATCTCGGCCAGCCACCGGCGCGGCTCGTCCAGGTCCTCGACGATGAGCGCGCGCTCGAATACGGGATGGGCCGGCATGCACGCAGTCTAGCTCCAACGCCTTCGCGCCCACCCCCTCAATCGCGGGGTGCACACGCGGGGTGTCAGCCGTTAACCTGCGCACAGTCCCTTCAACCCCTGGAGCCCATTTCCATGATCCGCATGCAACTGCCTTTCACCGCCCTGTCCGCCTGCCTGGCAGCCGCGGGCCTTGTCTCCGCCTGCGGCGGCAGCGACAGCCCCGCGGCCACCACGACCACGGTGTCGGGCTCGGTCGTCAAGGGCCCGGTGGTCGGCTCCACGGTGTGCGCCTACGAGGCGGCCTCCACCGGCAAGGGCTCGCAGATCAAATGCGCCACGACGGGCTCTGCCGGCGCCTACACCATGGATCTGGCCTACACCGGTGACGTGGTGCTCGAAGCCACCGGCGGCACCTATACCGACGAAGCCACCAACACGGCCAAGACCCTGACCGAGCCGATGCAGGTGGTGGTCTCCAGCCGGGGCGGTGTCACCACCGGTGTGGTCACGCCCCTGACCTCCGCGGCCTACAGCGTTTCCAAGGGCCTCGCCGGCGGCGTGAGCAGCGCCAATTTCAGCACCGCGGCCACCAGCGTGGCCAGCCAGTTTCAGTTAAGCAGCGTGAACCTTGCCACCACGGTGCCGGTGGTGACCGGCAGCACCAACAGCTATGGCGCCATCCTGCGCGCGGTGTCGCAGTTCCTGGCCAACGGCAACACGCAGGCTTCGCTGCAGGCCTTTGCCACGCCCGCCGCGCTGCAGGCGGGCTTTGCGTCCGCCTACGCCACCATCAACGGGACCGCGCTGACCTTCACGTTCAACGGCACGACAACCACGGTCACGGGCGGCACCGGGACCAGCACGGGGACCGGCACCACAGCCGGCACTTCGGGCGACTCCTGCGGCATCACGGTGGCCGGCAGCGGCTCGGTGGTGGCCAGCGGCTTCACCGTTCCGTTCACCCTGCCGGCCACGAAGATCTGCATATCGGGCGTGCCGGCCAGCAGCTGCACCGCCGGCAACGCGCAGCTGCAGAGCCTGGCCGCCGGTGGCGCCACGCCGGCGGGCAACTACACCCTGAGCTACACCTACAGCTACGCGCCGGGCGACTGCAGCGGCGCCGTTGCCACCGTGGCCTTCAAGTAAGCCGCTTCAGCCGCGCAGACGGTCGATCAGGCCGTTGAGTTCTTCCAGCGAGCCGAACTGGATGGCCAGCTCGCCCATGTCCTCGGTGCGGCCGTTGCGCTTGACGCGTTTCTTCACGCGTACTTCCACTTCGGCCATCAGCAGGTCTGACAGCTCTTCCTCCACCCGCTTCAAGTCGCGCGACTTTTCCTTCTTGGGCTTGGGCGAGACCAGGTTGAATTCGGCGCCGAGTTTCTTCACCAGCGACTCGGCTTCGCGCACCGACATCTTCTTCGCCGCGATCTGGTTGGCCGCGGTGATCTGCGAGGCGCGTTCCAGTGCCAGCAGCGCGCGGGCGTGGCCCATGTCGATGTCGCCGGCCATCAGCATGGTCTGCACCGGGTCGGCCAGGTTCAGCAGGCGCAGCAGGTTGCTGGCCGCGCTGCGCGAGCGGCCCACGGCCTGCGCAGCCAGCTCGTGCGTGAGGCCGAATTCCTTGACCAGCCGCTGCAGGCCATGCGCTTCTTCCAGCGGGTTCAGGTCTTCGCGCTGGATGTTCTCGATCAGCGACATCGCGGCTGCGGCTTCGTTGGGCACGTCGCGCACCAGCACCGGCACGCTGTCCAGGCCCGCAAGCTTCGCCGCGCGGAAGCGCCGCTCGCCTGCGATGATTTCGTACTTGCCGGCGTTGGCGCCTTCGGCCAGCTGGCGCACGAGAATCGGCTGCATGATGCCCTGCGCCTTGATGCTCTCGGCCAGCTCATAGAGCGCGCCCTCGTCCATGCGGGTGCGGGGCTGGTACATGCCCGGCACCATGTCCGACAGGCGCAGCGAAGCCGGCAAGCCGGGACTGTTGCCCGGCGCGTCGTCGCCGTTCTCGTGGGCCGTGGGGCCCAGCAGGGCCTCCAGGCCGCGCCCCAGGCCCTTGGGTTTCTTGGTCGCCATGTTGTTCTAGTCTTTCATCAAATCCTGCAGCAGCACATGGCCTTCGGGCCAGCTTGCCAGCCCGGAGTCGGCGTTGATATGGCCGCACATCCCGTAGTCCATGAACTGCGAGTTCCAGGCATAGCCGAACAGCTGCGCCCGCTCGAATTCGCAGTACGGGTCGTCGCGGCTGGCCAGCATCACGCTGGGAAAAGGCAGTGCGCGCAATTCAATCGGCGACCAGCTGGGAATCTGCTCGCGGATGTCGGTGCGCTCCACGTCGCCCGGGGCCACCAGCAGCGCGGCCTTCACGCGATGCGTGTTCTTCGAATGGGCCGCCCAGGCGGCGGTGAGGATGCAGCCCAGGCTGTGCGCCACCAGCACTACCGGCTCGTCGCGCGTGAGCAGCACGTCTTCCAGCCGGGCCACCCAGTCGCCGCGCAGCGGCTTCATCCAGTCGTGCTGTTCCACCCGCACATAGCCATGGCGCTTTTCCCACAGGCTTTGCCAGTGCAGCGGCCCGCTGTTTTCCCAGCCGGGCAGAAGGAGGACGTTGGAGGGCTTCATTTGCTATTGTTTTGATAGCTGCTCATGCTTGCTGGGTGCGGTCTGCGGGCCTTTTTGCCTCTGAAATCACATCTTCTTGATGCGTTCGACCATTTCCTGAGCGAACTCCACATAAGCCACGCTGCCGCGCGCCGCGGGGTCGAACACCACGCCCGGCAGGCCGTAGCTCGGCGCCTCGGCCAGCCGCACATTGCGCGGGATCACGGTGTTGAACACCTTGTCGCCGAAATGCGACTTGAGCTGGTCGCTTACCTGCTGCTGCAGGGTGATGCGCGGGTCGAACATCACGCGCAGCAGGCCGATGATGGCCAGTTCCTTGTTGAGGTTGGCGTGCACCTGCTTGATGGTGTTGACCAGGTCCGTCAGCCCTTCCAGCGCGAAGTACTCGCACTGCATGGGCACGATGACGCCATGGGCGCAGCACAGGCCGTTGAGCGTGAGCATCGACAGCGACGGCGGGCAGTCGATCAGGATGAAGTCATAGTCCTTTTCGCATTCGGCCACTGCCTGCTTGAGGCGTTTGTCGCGCCGCTCCACCTCGACCAGCTCCACCTCGGCGCCGGCCAGCTCGCGGTTCGCGCCCAGCACGTCGTAGCCGCACCTCTCGCTTTTCACGCGCGACTCGGCCACCGAGGCCGATTCGAGCAGCACGTCGTACACCGTCAGCTTGAGCTGGCGCTTGTCCACGCCCGAGCCCATGGTCGCGTTGCCCTGCGGATCCAGGTCGATCATCAGCACCCGCTGGCCCACCTTGGCCAGGCCCGCCGCCAGGTTCACGGTGGTGGTGGTCTTGCCGACGCCACCCTTCTGGTTGGCGACACAGAAGATCTTCGCCATCAGCGACTGACCGCCAGCTTGACGCCGAAGCCGATCAGGAAGACGCCGGCCAGTTTTTCGAGCACACGGGAAATCATCGGGTTTGCTTTCAGGCGCTCGGCCAGGTGATGGGTCAGCAGCACCACGATCAGGCCATAGAGGAAAGTCAGGGTGGCGATCGTGGCGGCCATCACCCCGAAGGTCAGCATGCCCTGGTGACGGGCCGGGTCCACGAACAGGGGGAAAAACGCCATGTAGAAAACGATGGCCTTGGGGTTGAGCAAGGTGATCAGCGCTGCCTGCTTGAAGTAATGGTGCGGCTCGATGTTCAACACGGGCTTGTCGCCGGGCTTGGCCAGCAGCATCCTGAAGCCCAGCCAGGCGAGGTAAGCAGCGCCCAGCCACTGCACCGCGTGAAAGGCGGCGGGGTAAGCGGTCAGCAGCGCGGCCACACCGGCCACGGCCAGCCACATCAGCACCTGGTCGCCGGCGATGACCCCGAAGGTGGCAGCCAGCCCGCCGGCAATGCCGCCCTTGCCGGTGGAGGTGATCAGGGCCAGGTTGCCGGGGCCCGGAATGGCCAGAAAAATGATGATCGCGGCAACAAAAGCGCCGTAGTCCGCTACGCCAAACATGATTTCCCCCGGGATTTGGAAGGCTGAGTTTACGTTACGGCAGGCGCCGTTTTCAGCCAGACGAGGCAGCGCTCGGCGTCCAGGCCGGGCACTTTCAACTGTTCCACGTGAAACATGGCCGCGTCGGCCGGCAACGCGGCAACCTCATCGGCCGGGTCCTTGCCCTTCATGGCCAGCCAGGTGCCGCCTTCGGCCAGGGCGCCCCGCGAAAGTGTGACGAAGTCCGCCAGCGAGGCAAACGCCCGGGAGGTAATGACCTCGAACGGACCGGCCAAATTCTCCACGCGGGCATGGACGCCGCGCAGGTTCGGCAGCTTCAGCGTGACCGCCACCTGCTGCACGAAGGCCGCCTTCTTGGCCACCGTATCCACACAACTGACCTCGATCTCCGGACAGCAGATGGCAATGACGGCTCCAGGCAGGCCGGCGCCGGAGCCCACATCAAGCAACCGGACCGGCTGCGAGCCGGTGTGGCGGCGTAGCGGCCCGATCAGGGAGAGGCTATCCAGCAGGTGATGGGTCAGCATTTCGGCCGGATCACGAACCGCCGTCAGGTTGTAGACCTTGGTCCATTTGCCGATCAGCGCCAGGTAGTCCAGCAACTGCGCCACTTGCACATCCGAAAGGCGGAGCCGCAACTCATCCACGCCATGCCGCAGGCCGGCTTCCAGCGGACGGCTCATTCGGAAACCGCCGCGCTACGCGCTGCGGTATTCGCCTTGGGAGCGGCCCGACGGCTCATGCGGTAGCTTTGTTTTCCTGGTTGGCGGCCAGGCCACTGAAGCCTTCGGAACGGCTTTTCTTCAGGTGCACGAGCAACAGGGAAATGGCGGCAGGCGTCACTCCAGAGATGCGCGAGGCCAGGCCCAGCGTTTCCGGCCGGTGCTTGTTGAGCTTTTGCCGCACCTCGATGGAAAGGGCCGGCACCTGCATGTAGTCGAAGTCGGCCGGCAGCTTCAGATTCTCGAAGTGGGCGGCGCGCTCCACCTCGTCCTTTTGCCGGTCGATGTAGCCGGAATACTTGGCTGCAATCTCGATCTGCTCGATCACCGGAGCCGCCAAGGCGCCCAGCACTTCGGGCGCCACAGCCGGGCTGGCGTACTTGCCGCCGTCCAGCGACATCAGCCCGGCGTAGCTCACGTCCGGCCGGCGCAGCAGGTCGGCCAGGTTGTATTCGTGGTCGATGGCCTTGCCCAGCACCCGCTCGGACTCAGCCGCCGGCAGGTTGCGCGGGCTCACCCAGATCGACCTCAGCCGTTCTGTTTCACGTGAAACAGCGTCGCGCTTGCGGCTGAAGGCGTCCCAGCGGGCGTCGTCCACCAAGCCCAGCCGCCGCCCTGCTTCGGTCAGGCGCATGTCGGCGTTGTCTTCCCGCAGCTGCAGCCGAAACTCGGCCCGGCTGGTGAACATGCGATACGGCTCAGTCACGCCCTTGCTGATCAGGTCATCCACAAGTACGCCAAGATAAGCCTCGTCCCGCCGCGGCAGCCAGGCTTCTTCGCCCCGGCATTGCAGGGCTGCGTTCACGCCGGCGAACAGGCCTTGGGCCGCCGCCTCTTCATAGCCGGTGGTGCCGTTGATCTGCCCGGCAAAAAACAGCCCGCCGATCGAGCGCGTCTCGAAGCTGCTCTTGAGCGAACGGGGGTCAAAGTAGTCGTACTCGATGGCGTAGCCCGGCCGCAGGATATGGGCGTTTTCCAGCCCGGCCATGGAACGCACCAGCTGGTACTGGATGTCGAACGGCAGGCTGGTGGAAATCCCGTTGGGGTAGAACTCGTTGGTGGTCAGGCCCTCGGGCTCCAGGAAGATCTGGTGGCTTTCCTTGTCGGCGAACCGGTTGATCTTGTCCTCCACACTGGGGCAGTAGCGCGGGCCCACACCCTCGATCTTGCCGGTGAACATGGGGCTGCGGTCGAAGCCCGAGCGGATGATCTCGTGCGTGCGTTCGTTGGTGTGTGTGATCCAGCACGGCACTTGCCGGGGATGCATGCCCGCGTTGCCCATGAAGCTGAACACCGGCACCGGGTCCAGGTCGCCGGGCTGCTCTTCGCATTTCGAAAAGTCGATCGTGCGACCATCCAACCGCGGCGGCGTGCCAGTCTTCAGCCGGCCCTGCGGCAGCTTCAGTTCTTTGAGCCGCGCCGACAGCGAGATCGCGGGCGGGTCGCCCGCGCGCCCGGCCTGGTAATTGTTCAGGCCCACATGAATGCGGCCATCCAGGAACGTACCGGCAGTCAGGACCACGGTGCGCGCCCGGAAGCGGATACCCACTTGCGTCACAGCGCCCACCACGCGGTCGCCTTCCACCATCAGGTCGTCCACGGCCTGCTGGAACAGCGTTAGGTTGGGCTGGTTTTCCAGCCGCCGGCGAATGGCAGCCTTGTACAGAACGCGATCGGCCTGGGCCCGGGTGGCGCGCACGGCGGGGCCCTTCGAGCCGTTGAGGATGCGGAACTGGATGCCGCCCTCGTCGGTGGCAATGGCCATCGCCCCGCCCAGCGCATCGACCTCCCGCACCAGGTGGCCCTTGCCGATCCCGCCAATGGACGGGTTGCAGCTCATCTGGCCCAGCGTCTCGATGTTGTGAGTCAGCAGCAGCGTCTTGCAGCCCATGCGTGCCGACGCCAGGGCCGCTTCGGTGCCCGCATGGCCGCCGCCGACCACGATCACGTCGAATTCTTCAGGGTATTGCATTGGGGTGGGCGCGTTCTGCGCTGAGGGCCTGCGGGCCCGGGAAACCCCTGATTTTACCGGCGGGGGTGTTTTCCCGCCAGCGGACGCAGGAATCCTGCAAGCGCGTGTGTTGCAATTGGGGCCATGAAACTCCTTGTCTTTGCCGGCAGCACCCGCGAAAAGTCCTTCAACCGGCGCCTCGCCCGCACCTGCGCCGCCATGGCCGCGGCCAGCGGTGCCGAGGTCACGCACATTGAACTGGCCGATTTCGACGTGCCCATGTACAACGCCGACCTGGAAGCGCGAGGCACCCCCGCCGACGTGATCCGCCTGAAGCAGCTGTGCTTCGAGCACCCGGCCTGGCTCATCTGCACGCCCGAATACAACGCCAGCTACCCCGCCCTGCTGAAGAACACGCTGGACTGGATTTCCAGCCCGGTGAAGGGCGACCCGGTCTGGAACGACGACTTCCGCGCCACGCGCGGCAAGGTGGTGGGCGTGCTGAGCGCCTCGCCCGGCGCGCTTGGCGGCCTGCGCTCGCAAAGCCATCTGGCCCCGCTGCTGATCAACCTGCATTGCTGGCTGGCGCCGCAGAACTTCGCGCTGGGCCGCGCCGGCGACGCCTTCGACGAAGCCGGCAACCTGGTGAACGAAACGCAGCGCAAGCATGTGCAGGCGGTGATCGACCAGGTGCTGTGGGCTGCGGGGCGGCTGGCGCCGTGAACTGCCGGCCCGGCTGCGGCGCCTGCTGTATCGCGCCCTCCATCAGTTCGCCGATTCCCGGCATGCCGCAGGGCAAGCCGGCCGGCGTGCGCTGCGTCCAGCTGGACGAGGACAACCGCTGCCTGATCTTCGGCATGCCGGCGCGGCCTGCCGTCTGCTCGCAGCTGAAGCCATCGGCCGAGATGTGCGGCGAGAGCTCGCGGCACGCCCTTCTTTTCCTGGCCCGGCTGGAACGCGACACCCAGCCGGCCTAGGCCGCCGCGCCCAGTTTCTCCAGCGCGGCCAGCGAGGCGATCTCGATACGGCCGTAGCCCAGCTCGATCGCGCCCGCCTGGACCAGGGCCTTCAGCTCCTTGCTCAGCGTCTGGCGCGTCACGCCCAGCATCATGGCCAGCGCTTCCTGTGAGACCGGCACCACTGGCCGCGCATCACGCGCCTGGGTGGCGTCGCCCCGGGCCAGCAGCGCCAGCCGCCGCGCCACGCGCGTACGCGTCGAGCGCAGCGTGGCGTCTTCCACCATGCCATAGAGCGAGCGGGTGCGCGCGGCCAGCATGCGGCACACAGCCTGCGAAAAAGCGTGGCGCTTCATCAGTTCGTCGAAGGCGGAGCGCGGCAGCGCCAGCACCTCGCCATCGCCCAGCGCCGTTGCATCGTGGGTGCGCGGCAGCTGGTCCAGCAACGAGATCTCGCCGAACCAGTTGCCCGGCTCCAGCACCACCAGGATGGCTTCCTTGCCGTCCTCGCGCAGGCTGGATATCTTGAAGCGGCCGCGCACCAGCCCGTAAAACGCACCGCTGCCCGGCGGCACGCGGTCACCCTGGCGAAACAGCATCTCGCCGGGCCGCAGCCGCAGCAGTTCGCTGCCGGCCAGCATCGCGCGCCGCTCGTGCACGGGCAGCGCGCCGAACCAGGGGTTGGCCGACAAGGGCGCGAGCAGCTCGAGCGTGGACTTCATGGCAAGACGCGTGAGGGACAGGGTTGACCCGACATTGTTAAATTTTTGACAGTTGGCAGTCAAGCCGCGCAGAAGAATGGTCTCCTCTCAAGGAGACCCACACACCATGAACGCACGCGCCAATTTCACCCGCATGCAGGACAGCACCCAGGCCGACTGGCAGCTCATAGGCGGCGAATTCATGCCGTTCGCCCAGAACCTCGGCCCGCGCGTGCTGGCGCACCTGAAAATCCTGGAGGGCGACTACGGCGGCTTCCCGGTGGACCGCTACACGCATTCGCTGCAGACCGCCACGCGCGCGCTGCGCGATGGGCGTGATGAGGAATACGTGGTGTGCGCGCTGCTACACGACATCGGCGACACGCTGGGCTCGTTCAACCACCCCGACATCGCCGCCGCCATCCTCAAGCCTTTCGTGAGCGAAGAAAACCTGTGGATGGTGCAGCACCACGGCATCTTCCAGGGCCACTACTTCTTCCACCACATCGGCATGGACCGCGACATGCGCGAGCAATTCCGCGCCAGCCCGCACTTCGCGCGCACCGAGGAGTTCTGCGCGCTGTACGACAACCCGGCATTCGACGCAGCGGCCGAGACACTGCCCATCAGCGAATTCGAGCCGATGGTGCGCAAGCTGTTCGGTGCACCGCGCAACACCATCTACAAGGCAGCCATCGAAAAGGAATCGGCATGAACATGAAAATCGCATCCCTGAAGGAAGTGGTGAGCGCCCAGGAGTGGGAACTGCGCGTCCAGCTGGCCGCCTGCTACCGGCTGGCCGCGGTGTACGGCTGGACCGACCTGGTCTTCACCCACATCAGTGCCCGTGTCCCGGGTCCGGACCACCATTTCCTCATCAACCCCTACGGGCTGATGTTTGACGAGATCACGGCCTCTTCGCTGGTCAAGGTGGACCAGCAGTGCAACAAGGTGATCGACTCGCCATTCCCGGTGAACCCGGCCGGCTTCACCATCCACAGCTGCATCCACAGCGTGCGCGAGGACGCGGGCTGTGTGCTGCACACACACAGCCGCGCCGGCGTCGCCGTCAGCGCGCAGAAGAACGGCGTGCTGCCCATCAGCCAGCAGAGCACCTTCGTGCTGGGGTCGCTGGCCTACCACGGCTATGAGGGCGTAGCGCTGCGCGATGAGGAGCGGCCGCGCCTGCAGGCCAACCTGGGCACCAACAATTTCCTGGTGTTGCGCAACCACGGCCTGCTGGTGGTTGGCAGGACGGTGCCCGAGGCATTCCTGTCGATGTACACGTTCGAGAACACCTGCCGCATCCAGATCGATGCGATGTCCGGCGGCGCCGAACTGACCACCGTGGATCCGCGCATCCTGCAGGGCATTGGCGAGGTGATGAAGACCGCCACCGCCGGCCAGGGCGCCAACATCGCCTGGCCCGCGCTGATCCGCAAGCTGGACCGCATCGACCCCAGCTACAAGGAATAGTGCCGGCGCTCAGGCGCCGGCCGCAGCCAGCTCCACCGAAGGCTTGCCGCTGGGAACGCGCCCGCGCGGGTCGTGCTCCAGCACCGTGATTTCCTTGCGCGTCATTTCCACCGCGCCGAAGAAAGTGCTGAATGCCACGTCCTTGGCATCGCGGCCGGTGCCGATGCGCACCAGCCGGTCGACCGGCGCCATGCCGGTGGGGTCGAACAGCACCCAGCGCCCGTCGATCCAGGCTTCGAAGATGGCGTGGAAGTCCTGCGGCGGCTCGTCGAACCAGACATAGCCCACCACCAGCCGCGCCGGAATATTCAGCGCGCGGCACAGCGTGATGCCCAGGTGGGCGAAGTCGCGGCAGACGCCGGCACGCTGCTGGAACACCTCGTAAGCCGTGGTGGTGGAGTCGCTGCTGCCCGGCTCATATTTGATGTTGTCGTGAATCCAGTTCACGATGGTGCGCACACGCGAGATACCGGGCGCCAGCGCGCCGAACAACTCCTGCGCCACCGGGCCCATCACGTCGGACTCGCAAAAGCGCGTGGGCATGAGGTAGTGGAAGATTTCATCCGGCACTTCGCTCACGGGCGTTTCGGCAAGGTGTTCATCCACGTGCTCGGAGTACACCTCCACCTGGGCCGCGTAGTTCACCAGCAGCGGCCCGGGCGAGGCGTCGAACCGGAAGAACCGGTTGCCGCTGCCCGGGTCGGTGAAGCTGTGCACCGCAACACCGGAGGAGACGGCCAGCCGCTCGCTCAGGATGTTCTGGGTCGGCCAGTGGGCCGCCTCGAGGCTGAAGCAGAAATGCGTGGGCGCCTTCACCTCGTATTCAAGGACGGTCTCGACGGTGGACAGGTGCATGGTCTTCCCTCCTTACTTCAGCGCGTTCTTCGCGGCGCCCACGCCCATGATGGCCAGCACCACGAACACCACCGCCAGCACCAGGAACAGGCCGAACAGCAGCTTGGCGATACCGGCGGCGCCGGCGGCGATGCCGCCAAAGCCCAGGGCGGCGGCGATCAGGGAAACAATGGCAAAAATAATCGCGTACTTCAGCATGGCAATCTCCTATGCACGGCATGAGCGCCGGCTGTGTCCCATGCTAGGGGCGCCGGCCCGGCTTGCTGATCAGCAGCAGGCGCGGCGCGCTGTAGGACGACTTCCAAACCGAGCCGCAGCACGAAAACCGCGCAGCGGCTAGCATGCGGGTTGCCCATCGACCCCTGCCTCCCCAAGGAAACAACATGAAGCTGTATTACTCCCCTGGCGCCTGCTCCCTCTCGCCCCACATCGCGCTGCGCGAAGCGGGCCTGGCATTCGAGCCGGTGCTGGCCAGCACAAAGACCCACAAGCTGGCCGACGGCAGCGACTATTACGAAGTCAATCCGCTCGGCTACGTGCCGATGCTGGAGCTCGATGACGGCACCCGGCTGCGCGAAGGCCCGGCCATCGTGCAGTACATCGCCGACCAGGTGCCCACAAAAAACCTCGCCCCCGCCAACGGCACGCTGCCGCGCTACCGGCTGCAGGAGTGGCTGACGTTCATCGGCACCGAAATCCACAAGACTTTCTCGCCGCTGTTCAACGCGAACATGCCCGAGGACGGCAAGAAGATCTCGCGTGAGCGCCTCGCCTCACGCTTCGCCTGGCTCAATGGGGAACTGGCCGGCAAGCAATACCTGATGGGCGACAGCTTCAGCGTGGCTGACGGCTACCTGTTCACCGTGACCAACTGGGCCAAGCCCATGGCCATCGACCTCACGCCTTATCCCAACCTGCTGGCGTACCGCGAGCGCATCGCCGCACGCCCCGCGGTGCAGGAAGCCATGAAGACCGAAGGCCTGCTCAAATAGCGGAACCGCGCGGCTGCTGGCGCCACGCCAGCAGCGCGCCCGCCCACAGGGCGCACGCGGAGAACAGCAGGCCACGCGCCAGCCCGCCCTCGCCGTCGGCGATCCAGCCCACCACCGTGGGCCCGACGATCTGCCCCGCCGCGAACACGATGGTGAATGCGCTGATGCCCGCAGCCCATTGCGCGGCTGGCAGGTTGTGCCGCACCAGCGCCGTGGTTGAAGCCACCACCGAGAGAAACACGCCGCCGAACACCAGGCCCGACAGCAGCACCGCGGGCCACGCCGCCGTCAGCGCCGGCACGATGGTCGCCACACCCAGCACCGCGTTCAGCACGGCCAGCGCACCGCCCGCTTTCGCGCGGTCCAGCAGCGAAGCCCAGATGCGCGACGAAGCCACCACCGCCACCCCCAGCAGCGCATAGAACAGCGTGACACGCCCCGCGCCCACGCCTTGCTCGCGCAGCAGCGCGATCACGAAGGTCATGTAGCCGATGTAGCCCACGCCGAACATGCCGTAGCCCGCCAGTGCCGGCGTGAAATCGCGCCAGCGGAACAGCCCGGCGGCGTGCGGCGTGTTTGCATCGGGGGCTTGCACCATTTCTTGCAGCGCGCGTGCCGGCCACCACAACATCGCGGTCCCCGCGAAGCAGGCCAGCGACAGCGCCCACCAGGCCCAGGCCCAGCCGTGCTGCAGCGCTTGCGCCGCCTGCAGCACGGCGGGAACCAGCAGCGCCGACAGCACGATGCCGAAGCCGGTGCCGCCGTAGTACAGCCCCAGCAACAGCCCGCTGCGCGCGGGATGCAGCGACCCCAGCCGCGCGGCGAGCAGGCCGCCGGCAATGAAGAGGAAGGCGCTGGCCACGCCGGCCAGCACGCGCTGCAGCAGCAGCGGCGCCGCGCTGATGAAAAAACCCGACAGCCCCATGAACAGGCTGGCCAGCGCCGCGCCCCACAACAACAGCGGCGCGGACCCGAAGCGCTGCATCAGCCGCGGCGTGGCCAGCGCGCCCAGCAGGTAGCCCAGCGCATTGGCCGTGTTCATCGCACCGGCCAGGGTGTAGGACCATTGCAGGTCGGCGCGCATGGGCGGCAGCAGCAGGCCGTAGGCAAAACGCGTGATGCCCAGCGATACCGCCGCGCCCAGAGAAAGCGCCAGGGCCAAGCCGAAAACGGGAAGGTCCGTGTCTCGCAGGGGTTTTGCCATCTGGGCATGATAGGTCGCATGCGAACCCTCTTCGATCCCGTGCAGGCCGGCAGCCTGCAGCTTGCCAACCGCGTCGTGATGGCGCCCCTCACCCGCAACCGCGCGCCCAGCGCCGTGCCCACGCCGCTGATGGCGCAGTACTACGCGCAGCGCGCCGGCGCCGGCCTGCTGATCACCGAGGCCACGGCCATCAGCCACCAGGGCCAGGGCTACGCGGACGTGCCGGGCCTTTACGGCAGCGACCAGCTGGACGGCTGGAAGAATGTCACCCGCGCGGTGCACGGCAAGGGCGGCCGCATCGTGGTGCAGCTTTGGCATGTGGGCCGCGTCTCGCACACCGAGTTGCAGCCCGGCGGCGGCCAGCCGGTCGCACCGTCGGCCATCACCGCCAGGACCAAGACCGTGCTGATCAAGGACGGCGTGCCCGCCTTCGTCGAAACCTCCGAGCCGCGCGCGCTGCGGGCCGACGAGCTGCCCGGCATCGTCCACGCGTACGCCGCGGCGGCGCGCAACGCGGTGGAAACCGCGGGCTTCGACGGCGTGGAAATGCACGGCGCCAATGGCTACCTGCTGGACCAGTTCCTCAAGACCAGCTCGAACAGGCGTGAAGACGACTACGGCGGCAGCATTGAAAACCGCGCCCGCCTGCTGCTGGAGGCCACGCGCGCCGTGGCCGATGCGGTGGGCGGCGGCCGAACCGGCATCCGACTGTCACCGGTGACGCCCGCCAACGACGTGAACGACGACAACCCGCAGGCCCTGTTCGAATACGTGGTGCGCCAGCTCGCGCCGCTGCAGCTGGCGTACCTCCACATCATCGAAGGGTCCACCGGCGGGCCGCGCGAGATCGCCGACCGGCCTTTCGACTACGAGGCGCTCAAGCGCGCCTATCGTGAAGCGGGCGGCAAGGGCGCGTGGATGGTCAACAACGGCTATGACAAGGCGCTTGCCGAGCAGGCCGTGGCCCAGGGCGCGGACCTGGTGGCGTTCGGCAAGCCCTACATCGCCAACCCCGACCTGGTGGAACGCCTGCGCCAGGGTGCGGCGCTGAACGCGCCCGACAAGGCCACCTTCTATGGCGGCGGCGCCAGGGGCTACACCGACTATCCCGCGCTGGCCTGATCGGCCGCGGCCGGGAAGCTCACCGCGGCGCACAGGCCGCGGCCCTCGGCCGCCGGCTCCAGCGTGAAGCTGGCGCCCAGCAGTTCCGCGTAGCGGCTGACGATCGCCAGCCCGAGGCCGGCGCCCTGCCCCAGCTTCTGGCCGGCCGCGCCCTGCACCCAGCGCCGGCCCAGCTCACCGGCGCCCTGCTCGATGCCGGGGCCGTTGTCGTTCACCGACAGCACCACCGCATCGGCGCCGCGGCGCAGCCCCACCGTCACCCGCGGGTGCTCGGCCACGCCATAGCGCAGCGCGTTGTCCAGCAGGTTGCCCAGCATGCCTTCGATCAGGCCCGGGTCGCCCCGCACCACGATCGGCTCGTCGAGCCCATCGCCGCCCAGGTCCACGCCCGCGGCGTCCGCCTTGGCCATGAAGCGCAGCAGCACGCCGCAAGCCAGTTCGCTGAGCACCACGTCGGACAACCGCAGGCCGGCACTGCCCTCGTCGGCACGGGCCAGCGCCAGCAGCTGGTCAACCAGGTGGCTGGCGCGCCGCTCGCCCTGCGCGATGCCCTGCAGCTGCTCGCGCCACACGGCCGCGTCGGCCTGCCCCAGCGCATAGCCGGCCTGCGCGCGTATGCCCGCCAGCGGCGTGCGCAGCTCGTGCGCCACGTTGCCCGCGAACTCGCGCTGCGCCGCGATGCTCTGCTCCAGCCGCAACAGCATGGAGTTGAGCGCCAGGCCCAGCCGCTCCACGTCGCGCGTGGTGGCGCCGGAAGTAATGGCCTGCGGCACCGGGGCCAGGTCGCTCGCATCACGCTGGTCCACCGCTTGCTGCAGCTGCGCCAGCGGATCCAGGTCGCGCTGGATCACGCGCCGCAGCCACCAGGCCAGCGACAGCAGCAGCAGCACCTGCGGCACGGCCGAATACACCAGCAGGCGGTGCAGCAGCTGCCTGCGGCTGATGGTGGTCTGCGCCAGCACCACGGTGAAATCGGGCTGGCCGCGCCGCAGCGTCACGGTGCGCAGCGGCCGGCCCTGGAAGAAGATGTCGTCGAACTGGTAGACCGCGCCCTGCGGCAGCACCGGCGCCTTCAACGCACCGTGTCCCGCCACCAGGGCGCCCTGCGCGTTGAACACCGCAAAGTAGACCGACTCGGTCTGGTCGTACAGCAGGTTGCCCATCTCCCGCGGTGTCAGCCCGAGTGACAGGCCCGCCTGCGAGTCCTTCACGTTCGCAGCCAGCGCGTAGGCATCGTCCAGCATCGCGCGGTCGAAGGCTTCGCCCGCGAAATGGTTGGCCACGCCCATCACCACCGCAGTGCCCAGCGCCCAGGTCAGCACCAGCGGCAGCACCACGTGGCGGGCCAGCCGGGTCCGCAGCGACGGCTTGATCGCCGCGCTGCCGGCCAGTGTCACGGGGCTTCCTCGAGCACGTAGCCCAGCCCGCGCAGGGTGCGGATCACCGCGCCGCTGTCCGCCAGTTTCTTGCGCAGCCGCGAGATGAAGGCCTCCAGCGCGTTGTCGCCAAGCGCGCCGTCCGCCTCCGACAGCTTGCCCGAGAGGTCGCGCTTGCTCACCACGCGGCCGGGCGGCGTCATCAGCTCCCACAGCACTTCGAACTCGCGTGCCGGCAGGTCCCACGCGTGGCCGGCCAGGAAGAAGCGGCGGGCCTTGCGGTCCAGCGCCAGCTGCCCCAGCTCCACCCGGTCGTCGGTGCCGTGGGCGCGGCGCACCAGCGCGCGCAGCCGCGCTTCCACCTCGCCCAGGTCGAACGGCTTGCCCAGGTAATCGTCGGCGCCGGCGTCCAGCCCGGCAATGCGTTCTTCGGTGCGGTCACGCGCGGTGAGCACCATCACCGGCGTGCGGTCGCCGCGGGCCCGCGCCTCGCGCAGTACGTTCAGCCCATTGCCCAAGCCGCTGCGCTCATGCGCCGACAGCGGCAGGTTCAGGTCCAGCAGCACGGCGTCGAATGCCTGCACGCGCCACCAGTGGCGCGCCTCCTCCATCGTCTGCGCCACGTCGACGCGGTGACCCGCGTCGCGCAGGCTGCGCAGCATCAGGTCGTTGAGCACCGCATCGTCTTCGACAAGGAGGATTCGCATGGATTGATACGCAGAAGTACGCAGGGAGCGGGTCAGTAGTCGGTCAGTGCGTGCATGGGATAAACAAGCATGAGCATACGACAGTTGCTTTTCTGCGCAAGTGTCCTTGCTGCGCTGCCTGCTCTGGGGCAGGTGCCGGTGTCGCTGGGCCAGGCCCAGCAGGCGGCGGCCGACAACACCGACGTGTCGCTGGCGCGGCGTGCGCTCGCCTCCGCCCGCGCCGACGTGCTGGTGGCCGACCATGCGCCTGCACCGGTGCTGACCACCAAGGCTTCACAGGTCGACCTGCAAAACGGCATTGGCGCCGGCAACGCCTTCACCCGCAAGCGGATCGACAAGTCACTGGGTGTGGACTGGACCTGGGAGCGCGGCAACAAGCGCGAGCTGCGCACCGCCGCCGCGCAGCGTCTGGCGCAAGCCGCCGAGGCCGACCTGCAGGAAACCCGCGTGCAGCAGCAGATCGCCGCATCCTCGGCGTTCTGGGACCTGGCCGCTGCCCAGGAGCGAGCCCTGAATGTGGAGGCCGCAGGGCGCCACGCGGCGGACCTGGCCGCCACCGCCGCGCGCCGCGTTCGCGCGGGCGACCTGGCGGCGCAGGAAGCACTGCGCACCGACATCGAGGCCCAGCGGGCCGCCGGCGAACTGGTGTCTTCGCGCCTCGAGCAGCGGCGGGCAGAACTGGCACTTGCCCAGTTGATGGGCCTGCCAGGCGCGCCCGCGCTGCAGGCGCAGGCCGCCTGGCCCCAGCTGCAAATGCAAGCCGCGCCCCCGCTGGCGCCCGGCGCGCGTGCGGACGTGCGCGCGGCACAGAGCCGCGTTGAAGCCGCGCAGGCCGCGCTGGACGGCGCGCTGGCCACCCGCAAGGCCGACTTCACCGTAGGCAGCTCGATTGACCACTTCCCGGGCACTTCCAGCCGCATGCTCGAGGTACGGCTGCAGGTTCCGCTGCAAGGCGTGCTGGGCAGCTACCACCAGCAGGGCGAGATCGCCCGCGCCCAGGCCCAGCTCGACCAGGCGCGCGACACGCTGGACAAGGCCACGCGCGCCGCCGAAGCCGATGCCCAGCGGCTGCGCCAGGAAATGGACTCGGCGTCCAGCCGCGCTGCGGGCTACCGGTCGCTGATCGTGCCGCGCGCGCGCCAGGTTGCCGACATGGCCGAGCTCGCCTACAGCAAGGGCGCCACGGCGCTCACCGAGCTGATCGACGCGCGGCGCACGCTGCGCAGCGTGCAGCTGGAAGACATTGCCGCGCGCGCCGACTACGCCCGCGCCCTGTCCACCTGGCAGCTGCGCGCGCAGCCGCCTTCCCTTCCCTGACCAGAGCCCGACCGTGAAACACGCTGCCGCCTTCCTCTCGACCGGCCTTCTGGCGCTGCTTGGCGCCTGCACCGAAGTGCCCGTGCCCGCGCCCGAGGCGCCCGCACCCATCATCCAGGGCAACCAGCTGCGCTTTACCGACCGCCACCCGCAACTGGCGCTGCTGGGCTTCGCCACCGCCTCTCCGGGCAAGGCGCTCAGCGTCGACTTGCCGGCGCGGCTGGTCTGGAACGAGGAGCGCACGCAGCGCGTGTACCCCGCCTTCGCCGGCCGCGTGACGCGCATTGCCGCCGACGTCGGGCAGCCCGTGCAGCGCGGCACCCTGCTGGCGCAGCTGGCCTCGCCCGACTTCGGCATCGCGCAGGCCGATACGGCCAAGGCGCAGGCCGATTCGCAGCTCACCCGCAAATCGCTGCAGCGCCAGCGCGAGCTGTTCGAGGCCGGCATCATCGCCCGCAAGGATCTGGACATCGCCGAGGCGGAAGCCGCCCGCTCCCAGGCGGAGGTGCAGCGCGCCGAGGCCCGCACGCGGCTGTACGGCGGCACAGGCGGCGCCGTGAACCAGAGCCTGGCGCTCACCTCCGGCATCAGCGGCGTGGTGGTCGAACGCAACCTCACCCCCGGTCAGGAACTGCGGCCCGACCAGGCCGGCCCCGGCGTGCCGCCCCTGTTCGTGCTCAGCGACCCCACCTCGCTGTGGGTGCAGATCGACGCGCGCGAGTCGGAAGCCGGCACGCTGCGCCCCGGCGCCAGCTTCGAGCTGCTTGTGCCCGCGCTGGGCGGCCAGAAATTCGAGGGCCGCGTCACGGCCGCTTCCGACTCGATCGACGCCGCCACGCGCACCATCAAGGTCCGCGGCGTGGTGGCCAACCCCGAACGCAAGCTGAAAGCCGAAATGCTGGGCACCGCGCGGGTCGAGCGCACCCTGGGCTCGGGTGTGATCGTCCCGGCGCAGGCCGTCACGCTGCGCGGCACGAAGCATTCGGTAATGGTGCAGGTGCAGCCCGGCGTATTCGAGTGGCGCGAGGTGGCGCTGGGCTACCAGGGCCCGCGTGAAGTGGTGGTGTCGCAGGGCCTGGAGGCTGGCGAGCAGGTGGTCAGCGAAAACCTGCTGCTGCTGGCGCGCCAGTTCCGCATCGCGCAGGACAGCACGGCGCAGCGATGAAGCGGCTGATCCACTACGCGGTGCACCAGCCGCTGTTCATCGTGCTGGGCACGCTGCTGTTCGTGATGGCCGGCGCCATCGCCTTCAAGAACCTTTCGGTCGAAGCGTTTCCGGACGTCACCGACACCCAGGTCACGGTGATCGCGCTCTACCCCGGCCGCGCCGCCGAGGAAGTTGAAAAGCAGGTCACGCTGCCGATTGAGGTGGCGCTGGCCGGCCTGCCCAATTCGATCCGCGTCTTCTCGCACACCCAGTTCGGGCTGTCGTTCACCGTGGTCACCTATGACGACAAGGCCGACGTGCTGGCGGTGCGCGCGCAGGTCAATGAACGGCTGCGCGCCATCGACCTGCCCCCCGGCGTGGAAGCCAACATCGCGCCCAATGCCACGCCCGTCGGCGAAATCATGCGCTACCGCGTGCGCGGCGACGGCCTGAACACCACCGAGCTGCGCACCATCGAGGACTGGACCATCGAGCGCGCGCTGCGCCAGGTGCCGGGCGTGGCCGACGTGGTGGCCATGGGCGGCTTCATCAAGCAGTACGAGGTGCAGCCCGACCTGGACAAATTGCGCGCCGCCAAGCTCACCTTCCAGAACCTGCTGGACGCGCTGGGTCGCGCCAACTCCAACGCCGGCGGCAGCTACGTGGCCCAGGGCGCGCAGCAGTACGCCATCCGCGGCATCGGGCTCCTGCAGTCGGCCGACGACATCGGCCGCATCGTGGTGGCCGCGCGCGGCGGCTCGCCCATCCTGGTGCGCGACATCGCGCAGGTGCAGGTCGGCGCCGTGCCGCGCCTGGGCACCGTGGGCCAGGACAACGACGACGACGTGGTCACGGGCATCGTCATCATGAGAAAGGGCGAGAACCCCAGCGTGGTGCTCAAGGGCGTGAAGGACAAGCTGGCCGAGCTCAACAGCCGCGGCCTGCCCAAGGGCGTGCAGATCGTGCCCTTCTACGACCGCACCTGGCTTATGGCCAAGACCCTGTCCACCGTGTTCCGCAACCTGGTGGAAGGCGCGCTGCTGGTCTCGCTGGTGCTGTACCTGTTCCTGTCGAACATCCGCGCCAGCCTGGCGGTGGTGGTGGTGATCCCGCTGGCGCTGCTGTCCACCTTCCTCGGCCTGAAGATCATGGGCGTGCCGGCCAACCTGCTATCGCTCGGCGCCATGGACTTCGGCATCATCGTGGACGGCGCGGTGATCGTGATCGAAAACATCATGCACCGCCTCGCCGAGCGGCGCGAAGCCATGGACGACACCGAGCGCAAGGCCGTGATCGTCGCCGCCGCCAACGAGGTCGGCCGGCCCACGCTGTTCTCCATGCTGATCATCATCGCGGCCCACATCCCCATCTTTGCCCTGCAGCGCCACGAGGGCCGCATCTTCCAGCCCATGGCGCTGTCGGTCACCACCGCCCTGGTCGGCTCGCTGGTGTTCTCGCTCACGCTGGTGCCGCTGCTGGCCTACTGGATGCTGCGCAAGAAGCTGCCCCACGACGACAACCGCGTGGTCGCCACCAGCAAGCGCCTGTATGCGCCGGTGCTGGCATGGGCGCTGCACAAGCGCCGGGTGGTAGTGGGCATCGCGCTGGCGGTGTTCGCGCTGTCGATGGTGGCGGCTTCCCGGCTGGGCTCGGAGTTCCTGCCCGAGCTCAACGAAGGCACGATCTGGGTCAACCTGCGGCTGCCCTCCAGCGTGTCGAACGACGAGGCCACGCGCATCCTGCGCACCGTGCGCCGCGCGTTGCTCACAGTGCCGGAGGTGCGCACCACCGTGTCCAAGGCCGGCCAGCCGGAGGACGGCACCGACCCCAAGACCATCAGCATGGCCGAGATCTTCGTGGACATCAAGCCGCCGGAGGAGTGGCGCAAGGGCCTCACCCACGAGCAGCTGATCGACCAGATGGACCGCGCCGTTTCCGCCATTCCCGGCATGGAGCCCAGCTTCTCCCAGCCGATCCGCGACAACGTGCTGGAATCCATTTCGCAGATCGACGGGCAGATCGTCATCAAGGTCTCGGGCGACGACCTGGCCGAGCTGCGCCGCGTGACCGAAGCGGTGGAGCGCGAGATCAAGCAGGTACGCGGCGTGTACCGCGCCGAGATCGACCGGCTGGGCGAGCTGCCGCAGATCGTGATCGACATCGACCGCGACCGTGCCGCGCGGCTGGGCCTGAACGTGCAGGACATCCAGGACGTGATCGAGGCGGCGCTGGCCGGCAAGGCCGCCACCCAGCTGTGGGAAGGCGAGCGCAAGTTCGCGCTCACCGTGCGGCTGCCCGAGAGCCGGCGCGTGCTGGCCGCGCTGCCGCAGACGCTGATCCCCACACCCGATGGAGGCTACGCCCAGCTGGCCAACGTGGCCACCATCCGCGAAACCAGCGGCGCGATGAACATCGCGCGCGAGGCGGGCCGCCGCACCATGGCCATCGGCATCTTCATCAAGGACCGCGACATGGGCTCCGTGGTGCGTGACATGCAGGCGCGCACGGCGCAGAACGTCAAGCTGCCCGAGGGCTACACGCTGGGCTGGTCGGGCGAGTTCGAGAACCAGGAGCGGGCCATGCAAAGGCTGTCGGTCGTCGTGCCCATCTCGCTGCTGCTTATCTTCGTGCTGCTGTTCGACGCCTTCAAGTCATTCCGCATGGCCGCGTTGATCCTCATCAACGTCCCGCTGGCGCTGATCGGCGGCTTTGTCGCGCTGTGGGTGTTCTCCATCCCGCTGTCGGTTTCGGCGGCGATCGGCTTCATCGCCCTGTCGGGGCAGGCGGTGCTCAACGGCGTGGTGATGCTGTCGGTATTCCAGCAGCTGCGCAATGCAGGCCACACGGTGCTGGAGGCAGTGCAGCTGGGCTCCATGCAGCGGCTGCGCACGGTGCTCATGACGGCCATGCTGGCCGCGCTGGGCCTGCTGCCCATGGCGCTGTCGCACGACATCGGTTCGGAAACGCAGCGCCCGCTGGCCATCGTGGTGATCGGCGGGCTGATCACCGCCACGCTGCTCACGCTGGTGGTGCTGCCGGTGCTGTATGTCGCCTGGTTCGGGCGCGAGCCGAAGGCGGCGTAGGCTATTTTTCCGTCAGGCTGCCCGCGCCCAGCCGGCGCAGCTGCTCTTCTTCGGCGTCGCGCTCCGCGCGCGCGGCCCGGCGCACGGGAGCCGGCGCGGCGCCCATCACCGCCGCGGGGTTGGTGGCAAAGCGGTTCTGCAGGGCACGCACCGGCGACGCTTCCAGCACCACGGCGCCGGTGCTGTTGCGCTCCTCGGCCGGCGGCGGCGCGGCGTCGGTCATCTGCTTGGGCGCGGTCTGCGCCATGGCGCCCGCCGCGAGCAGGGCAGCCGCCAGGGCGAGGGCCTGGGGCCGTGCAATAGCCTGGAACATCATGGCTGTCTCCTTGAAAAGTACAGGGCCATGGTGCGCCCGGCACCGCTGCGCGGCTGTGGCCGGGGGCAGGCTCTTGCTGTAGGAGCCCACCGACGGGCCCCCGCAAAGCTTTACACAAGCGTGACCCTGCGGCCATGGCCCGGTTACAAGCGCCTTGCACACTTGCTTCCAACCTGGTGCTGATGTCTGGCTCCGGGCCCTACTCCCAAGGAAGGACTCCACATGAAACACGCTCCCAAGCAATGGCTCGCAGCCGCCGTCCTGGCAGCCTGCGGCCTGGCCGCCGTCGCGCAAACCGCCCCGGCACCCGCCACCCCCGGCGCCCGGCAAGAGCGCATGGGCCGCCACGACCCCGCCAAGATGAAGGAATTCATCGCCAAGCGCCAGGCTGAACTCAAGGCCAAGCTGGCCCTGACGCCCGCCCAGGAAGGCGCCTGGACCAGCTTCACCACGGCCATGCAGCCCACGGCACGCGGCGCCCGCCCGGACCGCGCGGCCTGGGAAAAACTCAGCACGCCGGACCGCATCGACCAGATGAAGGCCCTGCGCAACCAGCGCATCGCCGAGATGGACCGCCGCGCTGAAGCCACCAAGGCTTTCTACGCCGTGCTCACGCCCGACCAGAAGAAGGTTTTCGACGCGCAGCCGATGGGCCGCCACGGCGGGCGCCACCACCACAAGGGTTGAATCCCGCCCTTGCGGCACCCAACGGAAAAGGCCTGCGTCGCGACGCAGGCCTTTTTTCATTGCGCGGGCCGCGCGGCCCGTGTGACAGCAAATTTACTTGGGCGTGCCGCCGTCCTGCACGGACGGGGTGCCGGCCGGGGACACGGCGGGAACGCCCGAGGGCGAGCCGGCCTGCGCGCCCTTCTGGCCCATGATCGCGGTCTCGCGCTCGGTCTTGCGCTGGGCCTTCTTGAATTCCTTTTCCGACTTGCGCTCAGCCTTGCTCTTGGTCAGCGTGGGCGCATTGGTGTCGGCGTTGGGCTTGCCCTGCACCACGGTGCTGGCCTCGCCCGCCTTGTTCGGCGTGCTGGAGGTGGCGGCAGCGGTGCTGCGGCCCTGGGCGTCCTGGCGCAACGCGTCCTTGCCCACGATGGGCGTGTCGCTCACGGCCGAGTTGGTGGTCTTGGCATTCGGCTGGCCGTTGGTCAGCGTGCTGGCTTCGCCGGCCTTAGGGGGCACGTTGGAGCTGCCACCCGCGGGCGTGCTCTGGGCGTTGGCGGCACCGGCCACGGCGATCAGGCCGGCCAGGAGAATGGAAATGGAGGTGGTCTTCATTGGGTTGATCCTTTGCATGAAGCTGGTTTTCAAGGACCCGCTTGGCGGGACATGGGTCAACCTTAGGCGCGTGGTTGAGGCACGCTTATCGGACAGGCCCGGCCACCCCTGTAGGACATGGGCCTGCCTGCCCGAAGGCGCCCCACAAGCGGCGCGGCGCTGCCTAAACTGGCCCGCATGACCTCCGTCCGCAAAGGCCAGGCGCCGGCCCCCGTCACGCGCAGCACGTTCCACGAGCGCTTCATGCAGTCGTTCTACGACCCCGCCTTTGCCGCGGAAGCCGAGGCCATCGCGCGGCTGGAAACACTGGCCTGGGAGGCCTACAAGGAAGGCCGCAAGGCGCCCCGCACCCACAAGGCCGGGGCCGGCTTCCAGGATCCTTCCTACGACCTGTCGGACGAATGGCGCGAGACCAGCGACAAGCTGAAGGCGGCACAGGCGCGCTGGTCGGAAAAGGCCACGCCCTCGCGCGTGCTGCTGGTCAACGGCTCGCCGCGCAACGACGGGACCTGCCCCGGCGAGATCTCCAAGACCTGGCGCCTGACGAAGATCGCGCGCGAAACGCTTGAGGACGCCGGCATCAGGACCGACGTGCTCGACCTCAGCCTGCTCACCTCTGGATACGACCTGCACATCCATCCCTGCAAGGGCTGCGTTTCCACCGCCATGCCGCTGTGCCACTGGCCCTGCAGCTGCTACCCCAACCATGCCGACCGGCAGGTGGGCGACTGGATGGGCGACATCTACGAACGCTGGGTCAGCGCGCACGGCGT
Organism: Burkholderiales bacterium; assembly: GCA_016191525.1. Lineage (GTDB taxonomy): Bacteria > Pseudomonadota > Gammaproteobacteria > Burkholderiales > Burkholderiaceae_C > Ramlibacter. The sequence continues at coordinate 139,929 of JACPOK010000016.1, forward strand.
GATCCTGCTGACCCCGGTGCACTGGTACCAGGCGGCCAGCCCGCTCAAGCTGATGATCGACCGGCTGGTCTGCGCCGACGGCGGCAACCCCGACCCCACCAGCACGCACGGCAAGAAGCCCGAGGAGGCCAAGGCCATCGAACAGAAGGGCTGGGACTATCCCAAGCACCTGGCCGGCCGCACCTACGGCGTGGTGGTCCACGGCGATGTTGCCGGCACCGAGGGCGTGCGGCGCGCGCTGTGCGACTGGCTTGACTGGATGGGCCTGATCGATGCGGGCACCCAGGCCCGGCTGGACCGCCTGATCGGTTACTACGAGCCTTACGCCACCAGCCATGACGCCCTGGACAGCGACAAGGACGTGCAGGAAGAGGTGCGCAATGTGGCGCGCGCGGTGGCCCGCGCCGTGGAGGAGCTGCGCGCAGGCCGGCTCAGCCAGCCCGATGCCAGGCTGAAGCCGCCGCGCCCCAAGTAACCGGTCCGTCAGAACATGCGCGAATAGCGCAGTTGCAGGAAGTTCTGCCCCGGGTTGGGCTTGCTGATGCCCGCATTCGACACGTGCTGCAGCCGCAGCCCCAGCTCCTGCTTGCCGTTGACGCCGAAGCTGCGGCCGAAGCCGACGGCATCGATGAAGTTGAAGTTGGTGCTGAAGTGCTTCTGGTCCGAGGAGTACTTGCGGTCCATCACCGACAGGCCGATGCCCGCCTCGAAGAACCAGGGCGAGCGCCCCTGGTCCATGCGCAGCCGGAACACCGGCACCAGGCCCAGCTGGGTGAAGTAGTGCCGGCTGCCGGCGCTGGGCGCACTCCATTCACTGAGGTAGAGCTCGGTGATGCCGGTGATCTCGCTGCCCGCCAGGCTGTATTTCCAGCCCCACGGCCACGCCAGGCCCACCGTCGTGTTCCAGGTCCGGTCGCCACCACCGCCGCCTTCCACGAAAAACCCCTTGGGCACCGTCAGCCGCTGCGCGGCGGCCGGGGCAGAGAGAAAAAGGGCCACGCAGCCCAGGGCGAGAAGGCGGGGAAGGGTGGGGCTCATGCTGCTGAGTCTGCTTGAGCCCGCCCATTTTGTGGCCCGCGCGAGGCGCCGCGCGCAGCGAAATGGAAGGCGTCTGGCCCGCCGTGCGGGAACGCGCTGACGCAGCGGCAAGGCCGCGTCCTACAGCTGTCGCCTGCGCAACAGCCGGCGGCCCGGCACGCAACCTTTGCGTGACACGAGGGTTGCTAAGCTTGGCCCATGCGAATTTCCGAGCTGGCTGAACGCACCGGGGTTTCCGCCCACGCACTGCGCCACTACGAGCGGCTGGGCCTGCTGCGGCCCGGCCGCACCGCAGGCGGCTATCGCGACTACCCCGAGGCCATGCGGCGCGAAGTGGTGTTCATCAGCATGTCGCGGCGCATCGGCTTCTCGCTCAAATCCATCGGCGAGCGGCTGCCCGCCTACCGCAGCGGCCGCCTCAGCTTCGACGACATGGTGCAGGCCATGCGCGAACGCATCGCCGAGATCGACGGTGAAATCAGCGCGCTGAAGGCCCAGCGCGCCCTGGTGGTGGACCACATCGCCTGGCTGCGCGAACAAGAGAAAAAAGCCCCGGGCCCAACCCAAAAAGGATTCCCCATGGAAGACAGCACGATCCGCTTCACGCAAATGAGGCAGCGGGTGGAGGCCATGCCCATGGCCCGCACCCTGGGGCTGCGCTTCACGCGCGCCGAAGCCGGCCATACCGAACTGGAAATCCCCGTGGCGGAGGCGTTCACCTTCCGCCCCGGGCAGCTGCAGGCCACGCCGGTGTTCGCCGCCGCCGACTTCGCTGCCGTCAGCGCGGCCAGCACGCTGCTGCCCCCGGGCTGGATCAACGCCACCATCGACGCCACGCTCAAGCTGGTCGGCCCGGCCCGCGGCACGCTGTTGCGCGCGCGCGGCCGCGTCATCGATGCGGGGCGGCTGCTCACGGTGTGCGCCTCCGATGTGTTCGCGGTGGACGAACTGGGGGCCGAGACCCTGTGCGCCACTCTTCTTGCAACAGCACGCAACATCGAACCCAAGTAGTCGTCCCCCTCACTGGCAGTGTGACTGCCTTGCGTCCTACACCCCCGGCGCGAGCTGCGGCGGTACAAAAGAGGCTCTCCAAAAAGAGGCTTCCAGTACCCCATGACAGAGACTTCCACCGCCCAGCCGCTGACCGTGATGACGGTCAACATCCACAAGGGCTTCACCACGTTCAACCGCAAGTTCATCCTGCCGGAGCTGCGCGATGCCGTGCGCAAGGTCGGTGCCGACGTGGTGTTCCTGCAGGAAGTGATGGGCACGGCGGAGCACAAGGGCAAGGGCGCCCGCAGCAACGCCGAACTGGGCGACGCCTCGCACTACGAATTCCTGGCCGACAGCATCTGGCCCCAGTACGCGTACGGCCGCAACATGGTCTATCCCAAGGGCCACCACGGCAACGCGGTGATGTCCAAGTTTCCCATCGTCCACTACCAGAACCACGACGTTTCCATCGCCGGCCCGGAAAAGCGCGGCCTGCTGCACTGCGTGCTGCGCGTGCCGGGCCAGGCCAGCGACGTGCACGCCATCTGCGTGCACCTGGGGCTGGCCGAAAGCCACCGCCTGCAGCAGCTGGACCTGCTGTGCCAGATGGTGCGCAGCGAGGTGCCCGACAACGCGCCGCTGATCGTCGCCGGCGACTTCAACGACTGGCGCCGCCGTGCCCACCAGCTGCTGGAGCGCGAGGTGGGCCTGCGCGAAGTTTTCGTCACCGCCTATGGCGAATCGGCCAAGACCTTTCCCGCCCGCTTCCCGCTGCTGTCGCTGGACCGGATTTTCGTGCGCAACGCCACGGTGCACCTGCCCGTGGTGCTGCCGCGGCGACCCTGGTCGCACCTGTCGGACCATGCGCCGCTGGCCGCGGAAATCCACATTTGAAAGCCCATCACCATGAGCGGCAAGTGGATCAGCGGCAACGGCATCCGCCTCCTTGAAAACGGGGAGCAGTTTTTCCCGGGCGTGTTCGAGAGCATCGCCACCGCGAAGCGTGAGGTGGTGCTGGAGACCTTCATCCTGTTCGAGGACAAGGTGGGCATGCAGCTGCACGAGGCGCTGGTCGCCGCCGCCCGCCGGGGGGTGCAGGTGGACGTCACCATCGACAGCTTCGGCTCGCCCGACCTTTCGCGCGAATTCATCAGCTCGCTGACCGATGCCGGCGTGCGCCTTCACGTGTTCGACCACGTCAAGCCGCTGTGGGGCTGGCGGCCCAACATGCTGCGCCGCATGCACCGCAAGATCGTGGTGGTGGACGCCGAGACCGCCTTTGTCGGCGGCATCAACTATTCGGCCGACCACCTGGCCGACTTCGGCCCCGAGGCCAAGCAGGACTATGCGGTCGAAATCCGCGGCCCGCTGGTGGCCGAGATCCACCGCTTCACCCACACGGCCCTGGCCGCCGGCCAGCGCCACCAGAAGCAACGCCACTGGTGGCGCAGCCGCAAGCAGCTGCGCGCCACCCCCGACGCGCTGCCGGAAGCCGGCGCGGCGCAGGCCATGTTCGTCACGCGCGACAACCACGAGCACACCAACGACATCGAGCGGCACTACCGCATCGCCATCCGCTCGGCGCGCAAGCGTGTGGTGATCGCCAACGCGTACTTCTTTCCCGGCTACCGGCTGGTCAAGGAACTGCGCAAGGCGGTGCGGCGCGGCGTGCAGGTCAGCCTGATCCTGCAGGGCATGCCCGACATGCCCATCGTCAAGACCGCCGCCAGCATGCTGTACCACTACCTGGTGCTGGGCGGCGTCCACGTGTACGAATACTGCGAGCGGCCGCTGCACGGCAAGGTGGCCGTTGCCGATGATGAATGGGCCACCGTGGGTTCGAGCAACCTCGACCCGCTCAGCCTGACGCTCAACCTGGAAGCCAACGTCATCATCCGCGACCGCGATTTCAACCGCACGCTGCATGAGCGGCTGGACTACCTGATCCGCAACAGCTGCAAGCGCATCCGCAGCGAAGAGCTGGGCGAGCTGCGCGGCTGGAAGCTGGTGCAGAGCTTCATCGCGTTCCACCTGATCCGCCGCTACCCGGCCTGGGCCAACTGGCTGCCCGCGCACGCACCGCAGCTCACCGCTGCCAGGGAAGCGCGATGACCACCCGCACCCTGCCGCGCAACACCATGGCCGATGGCGGCAAGCCGGATGCGCGCGCCTGGTGGCCCTGGCTCAAGCGCGGCCTCACGCTGGCCTTCTTCGCCGCCGTGGTTTACCTGCTGGCGCAATACGCGCAGCACGTGGACTGGGACGACGTGCTGGATTCCCTGCGGGAAATGCCGCCGCTCGCGCTCACCATCGCCGTGGGGCTGGCCGCGCTCAGCCACCTGCTGTACAGCTGCTTCGACCTGCTGGGGCGGCGCTACACGGGCCACAACCTGCGCACCGGCATGGTGATGGTCATCAACTTCATCAGCTACGCCTTCAACCTCACGCTGGGCTCGCTGGTGGGCGGCGTGGGCTTTCGCTACCGGCTGTATTCGCAGGCGGGCCTGGCCAACGGCGTCATCACGCGCATCGTGTCCATGAGCATGCTGACCAACTGGCTGGGCTACAAGCTGCTGGCGGGCCTGCTGTTCATCTTCCACCCGCTGGTGCTGCCGCCTGCGTGGCACATGGGCAACCATGGCCTGCAGTGGGCGGGCTTTGGCCTGGTGGCCATCTCCAGCGCGTACCTCATCGCGTGCTTCCGGATGGGCGACCACCGCTGGACCGTGCGCGGCCACGAGCTCTACCTGCCGCCCTGGCGCATGGCCGTGCTGCAGATGGCGATCAGCTGCATCAACTGGATGCTGATGGCCGGCGTGATCTACGTGCTGCTGGGCCAGCGCATCGCGTACACCGATGTGCTCACCGTGCTGCTGGTGGGCGCCATCGCAGGCGTGGTGGCGCACGTGCCCGCGGGGCTGGGCGTCTTTGAATTCGTCTTTGTCGCGCTGCTGTCGCACCAGGTTTCCGAAGGGCGGCTGCTGGCCGCGCTGCTGGCCTACCGAGCCATCTATTACCTGGTGCCCATGGCCATCGCCTCGGTGATGTACCTGGCGTTCGAGGTCAAGGCCAAACGAGGCCACTTCGCTGCAAGGGCCTGACGGCGAGCCCGCTGGCCATCTACTGTATATTTAGCCAGTGAACATCAACGCCAAGCTTGCCATCCTGGCCGATGCCGCCAAGTACGACGCCTCGTGCGCGTCCAGCGGCGGCAGCAAGCGCGATTCCCTGGGCGGCAAAGGCATCGGTTCGGTCGATGGCACCGGCATCTGCCACAGCTATGCGCCCGACGGCCGCTGCATCTCGCTGCTGAAGATCCTGCTGACCAACTTCTGCCAGTACGACTGCCTGTACTGCGTCAACCGCGTCACCAGCAACGTGCCACGCGCCCGCTTTTCCATCGATGAAGTGGTGCGCCTCACGCTGGACTTTTACCGGCGCAACTGCATCGAAGGCCTGTTCCTTTCCAGCGGCATCATCCGCAGCCCCGACTACACCATGGAGCAGGTGGTCGAGGTGGCGCGCGTGCTGCGCGAGGAGCACGACTTCCGCGGCTACATCCACCTCAAGACCATTCCAGACGCCTCGCCCGAGCTGCTGGAAAAAGCCGGCCGCTACGCCGACCGGCTGTCCATCAACATCGAGCTGCCCACCTCGCAGGGCATGGCCGCGCTGGCGCCCGAGAAAGACATCGGCGCCATCAAGCGCTCCATGGCCCGGCTGCGCGTGCACATGGACGAAGCGCGTGCCGCCGCGCGCGACGATGCGCGCGCGCCCACCTCCATTCCCCTGGTCCAGCCGCGCCGCGCCAAGGCCAGGCCCTTCGCCGCCGCCGGCCAGAGCACGCAGATGATCGTGGGCGCCGATGCCAGCGACGACAGCACCATCCTTTCCACCAGCGCCCACCTGTACGGCGCCTATCGCCTGAAGCGCGTTTACTACTCCGCCTTCAGCCCCATTCCCGATGCCTGCGCGGCGCTGCCGCTGAAGGCGCCGCCGCTGGTGCGCGAGCACCGCCTCTACCAGGCGGACTGGCTGATGCGCTTCTATGGCTTCGCGCACGACGAGATCGCGCCGCCCGGTAGCGGCGGCATGCTCTCGCTCGAGTTCGATCCCAAGCTGGCCTGGGCGCTGGCCCACAAGGAGCGCTTTCCTGTCGACCTGAACCGCGCGCCGCGCGAGCTGCTGCTGCGCGTGCCTGGCCTGGGCATGAAGGCGGTGGAGCGGCTGCTTCTGGCGCGCCGCGTGCGTGGCCTGCGGGCCGACGACCTGAAGCGCCTGCACGTGCCCGTGCAGAAGGTGTTGCCCTTCGTCGTGCTGGCCGACCACCGGCCCGGCCCGCGCCAGTTCACCCCGGTGCCCGCGCCCGCGCAGGCAAGGCTGTTCTGAAATGGAAGCGCGGCTGGCCAACGAAACCGACATCGCGGGCTTCCGCGAGGAGGCCCGCTCACTGCTGGCCCACCAGGTGCCGCCCGAAGAAGTGCACTGGCAGACCGCGCAGAACGCCGACCTGTTTGCCGACGCACCCTCCACCGAAGGCAAGGCCGCCGGCCGCCATGTGCCGCGCGCCGCATCCGCCATCGTGCCGGCCTCGTTCCTGCGGCTGTGCGAAGTGGTGGTGCTGCATTCCGACCCGCAGCGCTTTGCGTTGCTGTACCGCCTGCTGTGGCGGCTGGTGCATGAGCCGGGCCTGCGCAACGACCCCATCGACGCCGACATGCTGGCGGCCCAGCAATTGGCGCAAGCCGTGCGGCGCGACCTGCACAAGATGAAGGCCTTCCTGCGCTTCCGGCCGGTGGAAGACGCCGAGCATCCGGGCAGCCCGCTGCACGTGGCCTGGTTCGAGCCTGCGCACCACATCCTGGAAGCGGCCGCGCCCTGGTTCGCACGCCGCTTCGCGCAGATGCGCTGGGCCATCCTCACGCCGGCGCGCTCGGTGCGCTGGGACGGCGAGCAGCTGCACTACGGCCCCGGCGCCGACCATTGCGACGCCCCCACGGCCGATGCCGGGGAGCAGCTGTGGCTCACCTATTACAAGGCCATCTTCAATCCCGCGCGGCTGAAGCTGGCAATGATGCAGAAGGAAATGCCGCGCAAATACTGGGCCAACCTGCCCGAGGCGCAGCTGATCGCGCCGCTGGCCGCCGAGGCGCACGAACGCAGCGGCCGCATGGTGGAGCAGCCCGCCACCACGCCGGAGCGCCGCATACCGCTTGCCGAAAAGGAGCACATCATGCTGAAGATAGATGAGGTCGAGTCGCTGGAAGAACTCAAGCACGCGACCATGCAGTGCCGCGAATGCCCGCTGGGCGAATACGCCACGCAGTCGGTGGTGGGCGAAGGCGCCCGCCACGCCAAGCTGATGTTCGTGGGCGAGCAGCCCGGCAACCAGGAAGACCTGCAGGGCCACCCGTTCATCGGCCCCGCCGGCCAGCTGCTGGACAAGGCATTGGCCGAGCTGGGCATTGCGCGCGACGAGGTGTTCGTCTCCAACGCCGTCAAGCATTTCAAGTATGAGCTGCGCGGCAAGCGCCGCATCCACAAGAGTCCCACGCAGCGCGAAGCCGCCGCCTGCCTGCACTGGCTGGAAGACGAGATTGAACTGGTCAAACCCAGGGCGCTGGTCGCGCTGGGCTCCACTGCCGCGCGCTCGCTGATGGGCTATGCGGTGCCGGTGATGAGCGAGCGGGGCAAGTGGCTGGAGCGGGAAGACGGGCGCAAGGTGCTGATCACCCTGCACCCCTCGGCCCTGCTGCGCATGCCGCCGGCAGACAAGGAAGAGGCGTTCGCCGCCTTCGTGGCGGATCTCGCCAAGGCCCGCAAGGTCATGAAGGCCTGAGGAGGGCCAGAAGGCCCTCGCCGGTCAAGGCTTGAGTTCGGCCCGGGCCTGCGCGTCGATCGGCACCACGCCGTGGCGCTTGTTGCTCAGCGTGTTCTTCACGCCGCGCCTGGTCTTCTTCACGGCGCTGGTTTCATCACGGGCCACCTTCTCGGGCGCCAGCGTCATGTCGGTGTTGGATTTGGCGACGATGTCCACCGGCGCGCCTTGCGGCATGTTGGCGGCCGTGTCCAGGCCGGTGGGCTTGCGCAGCGTCAGTGCGCGCTGCGCGCCATCGGCACCCTGCACGCCAATGCCGCCTTGCGCCATGCCGGCCTGGGCACCCAGGCCGCCCTGCGCGCCCGCCATCGAAGGCCGGCCCTCGAACACCGCCGCCGCGCCCGAGCTTTGCCCGTACACGTCAGAGATGGTCAGCAGCGCTGCCGCCGTGACCAGGGCCACCGTCATCAAGTGGGCGGGAGTGTGGGAATGCAGTTTCATGGCGCGCTCCTTTGGTTCCATGTTGCTGCACAGTTTGCGCGGCAGTGCAAGGCGCCGATACAGGCATTCAGCAACAGAGTGTGTAGGACGGGGCTGGCGATTGGGAAATCACACGCCCGGCTGTTAAGATTCGCCGCTTTTGCATCCGGCATCCCGCTTTCGCAGTACCCATCAATGACCGTTGCCCTCGCAGGACGCGCCCCTGCCACGTTCGAGATCAAGAGCGCCAACCTCCCCCTTGTGGCCCTGCTGCTGAAATCGGCAGACCTGCAGCAGCTGTCGCAGGAGCTGGCCGCGCGCTTCGGCGACATCCCCGATTTTTTCGACAACGACCCGCTGGTGATCGACCTGGCGCCGCTGGCCGCCGTGCCCGGTGCGCAGCCCGACTTCACGCAGCTGCTCGCCCTGCTGCGCGGCTACCGCATGATGCCCGTGGCCGCGCGCGGCGGCAGCCCGGCGCAGATGCAGGCGGCTGCGGCTGCGGGGCTCGCTTGCGCGCCGGAGGCTCACCCCGTTCGGGCTGAGCTTGTCGAAGCCCCTGCAGCCCTTCGACAAGCTCAGGGCGAACGGGACCTGCGCGACGCCCTGGTCATCGACAAGCCGCTTCGCTCGGGCCAGCAGGTCTATGCGCGCGGCCGCGACCTGGTGGTGCTGTCCATGGTGAACGCCGGCGCGGAAGTGATTGCCGACGGCCACATCCACGTTTACGCCCCGCTGCGCGGCAAGGCCATCGCCGGCGCGCGCGGCAACACCGAGGCGCGAATTTTCTCGCTGTGCCTGCAGGCGCAGCTTCTTTCCATCGCGGGCGTCTACCGCACCAGTGAAGTCCCCCTGCCCCCGCAGGTGCTGGGCAAGCCCACCCAGGTGCGCCTTGCGGGCGGTGCCGAGGGCAAGCTGGTGATGGACGCCCTGAACACCTGAACACCAAGGACACAACCCCATGGCAAGAATCATCGTCGTCACCTCCGGCAAGGGCGGGGTCGGCAAGACCACCACCAGCGCCAGCTTTGCCTCGGGCCTGGCCCTGGCCGGCCACAAGACCGCCGTCATCGACTTCGACGTGGGCCTGCGCAACCTGGACCTGATCATGGGCTGCGAACGCCGCGTGGTGTACGACCTGATCAACGTGATCCAGGGCGAGGCCAACCTGAACCAGGCCCTGATCAAGGACAAGCAGTGCAACAACCTGTTCGTGCTGGCCGCCTCGCAAACGCGTGACAAGGAAGCCCTGTCCAAGGAAGGCGTGGAGAAGGTCCTCACCGACCTGGCCACAATGGGCTTTGAATACATCATCTGCGACTCGCCCGCCGGCATCGAGACCGGTGCGCTGATGGCCATGCACTTCGCCGACGAGGCGCTGGTGGTTACCAACCCCGAAGTCTCCAGCGTGCGCGACTCCGACCGCATCCTGGGCATGCTGGCCAGCAAGACCAGGCGCGCCATCGAGGGCAAGGAGCCCATCAAGGAGTACCTGCTGATCACCCGCTACAACCCTGCGCGCGTGGACCAGGGCCAGATGCTCTCGCTGGAAGACATACAGGACATCCTGCGCATCAAGCTGATCGGCGTGATCCCGGAAAGCGAAAGCGTGCTGCAGGCCAGCAACCAGGGCACGCCCGCCGTGCACATGAAGGGCAGCGACGTGTCCGAGGCCTACAAGGACGTGATCGAGCGCTTCCTGGGCGCCGACAAGCCCATGCGGTTTGTCGACACGCAAAAGGGCGGCTTCCTCAAGCGCCTGTTCGGGGGCAAGTGAACAATGGGTTCCTTCCTTTCCTTCCTGCTGGGTGAAAAGAAAAAGACCGCCGGCCTTGCCAAGGAGCGGCTGCAGATCATCCTGGCGCACGAGCGCAGCGGCCGCAACGCGGCCGAGCCCGACTACCTGCCCGCGCTGCAGCGCGACCTGGTGGCCGTGATCAGCAAGTACATCAAGATCAACCCCAACGACATCAAGGTCCAGCTGGAGCGCCAGGACAACCTGGAAGTGCTGGAAGTGAAGATCGAATTGCCGGGGTAAGTGGTTGTGGATGCCGGATCAAGTCCGGCATGACATCAGAATTTGCCCGCGACATATGCGCCCGCCGCCGCGGCCGCACCGCCGACAACCGCGCCCCAGGCCGTGTCCAGCAGGCTCAGGCCCAGCGGCCAGTCGCGCAGCACGGCCAGGTTGGTCACGTCGTAGGTGCCGTAGGCGAACAGGCCGAACAGCGCGCCCATCATCAGCGCGCGCGCCCAGTCACCTTGCGCCGGGTTGATCGCGAAGATCACCAGCCCGATCGGGTACAGCAGGTAGAAGGCCGCGGCGGCGGGAATGTTGGGCGAGGGCGCCATCAGGTGGCCCATGCCGTTCTGGTACCAGGACTTGGCGATGACCCCCAGCCACAGGCCGTCGAGCACGGCAATGGTGAGCAGGGCGGCGCCGTAGATGGCGAGTTGGCGAAGCATAAACACTCCTTTGTTACCGGGAATACGAAGCGTTGCGCAGAACGGATGTCATGCCGGGCTTGACCCGGCATCCACCTTGCCGGACGATAACCCGGCCATGAGCGAATCCATCATCGTGCGCGTCAGCCACAAGTTCAACGCCCCGGCCGAGCGCGTGTTCGACGCCTGGCTCCAGCCTGCCGTCGCCAAACGGTTCTTCTTCGCCACGCCGCCCAAAGGCGAAGTGGTGCGCTGCGACCTGAATGCGCGCGAAGGCGGCCGCTTCTCCATCGTCGACCGCCGCCCGCGCGACCACGGTGAGCCCGGCACACATGACGTGGAGCACACCGGCACGTGGCTGCTGATCGACCGGCCGGGGCGCCTGTCGTTCAACTTCGCCGTGCCGGCCTATTCGCCGGAAGTGTCCACGGTGGTGCTGGACTTCGCCAACCTGCCCGGCGGCGTGTGCGAGGTGACGCTGGTGCACGACCTGGGCAACACCGACACGGCCCGCGAATACAGGGACAAGACCACCCAGGGCTGGGGCATGGTGCTGGGCAATCTGGAGCGTGCGCTACAGAATTGATAGCTGCTCACGCACAGCTGGTGCGCTTCGCAGGCCTTTTTCCCTCTGTAAAACCGGTCCTCAGAGGCCCAGGAAGCGCTTGACCTCGGCCACCGTGCGCGCCGGGTCTTCCTCCTGCGGCACATGGCCCAGGTCGTCGAATACCACCAGTTTCGCCTTGGGAATGTCGCGCACATAGCGCGGGCCGAACTCGGTGGGCACCAGCCTGTCCTGCCCGCCCCACAGCACCAGCGTGGGCGCGGTGATCTTCTTCAGCTGCGACACATCGGCCGTGTAGCCCTGGTCCATGCGCTTGCCTAACGCGGCGCGGTTGCCCGTGCGCAGTGCCATGTCGTAGTACAGGTCCACCAGCTCGGGCGTCACCTTGGCCGGGTCGCCGTACACATTGCGCACGCTGGCCTGCACGATGCCGCGCGGCAGCGTTCGCTCCATCAGCGGGCGCGCCCACGGCATGGCCGCGATGCGAAAGCCCAGCGGAATGGAGCGCGGCGTGGTGACCGACTCGGGCGGGTAGCCGCTGGCGTCCACCAGGATCAGCCGCTCCACACGCTCCGGCATCGCAGCAGCGGTGGCCCAGGCGATCTGCCCGCCCAATGAATTGCCGGCCAGTACAAAGCGCTGCACGCCCAGCTGGTCCACCACCGCACGCACAAAGCGCACATAGGTCTCGGTGCTGTAGTCGTTCTCGCGGTTCGGCCCCGTCAGCGCAAAGCCAGGCAGGTCCATCCGGATCACGCGGCGCTGGCCGCGCAGCGCCTGCGCCCAGCCCTCCCAGGTGTGCAGGCTGGCCGAGGTGCCGTGCAGCAGCACGATGGGCACCGGGTCGTTGCGCGGGCCTTCGTCGCGCAGGTGAACCTGCAGGCCATCGACGGTGATGAAGGTGGAAGGCGCAGTGGCCCAGCGCACCTTGAGCACTTCCACCGGCTTGTCGGGCGCCCAGGTGGCGATGATGCCGGCGAAGGCAAACACCACCACGCTCACCAGCACGACCAGCAGCGATCTGCGCAGCAGGCTCATCGCCATTGCATCAGTACGCCAGCACCAGCGGCGCCGCAATGCGCCTGGCCTTCACGTCGTCCGGGTGGAAGGGCAGGGCCTGCCACTGCTTGCCGGAGAACAGCGGCAGCTGGTCATAGGCGTAGGGTGAAGCGGGGTCGCTGCCCTGGCCGTAGGTGAGGATGGCGTGCGCCACCGGGCCGCGCGCGTCGAACGTCACGGCCTGGATGTAGCTGCTGCCGTAGTTGATCTGGTAGCCGCCCGCCGTCAGCACGGGCTGGCCCTGCGACTCCACCTTGTTCAGCACGCCCTCGAACTCGTCGCCGCCGGGAATGGCCACGCGCGTGCCGCGCACGTCACGGTATTGCGCTTGGCCCAGCGGCACGTCGGCCGCGTAGCCCGCCGCGCGCAGGATGCCCACCGCATCGCCCAGTGCCTTGAGCACCGCGGCCTTCACCGTGGCGTCGGCCATGTTCAGGCCGGCGGGTGTGTTCACCGGGTCGGCCGGGTTGAACGGCACGCGCCACACATTGGGAATGTCCTTGGCCTTGCGCCAGAACTCGCGGAACAGCGGCGCGCCGCGCGACTCCACGTTGTTGGTCTTCTCCCACGCGGCCAGCACGCGGCAGCCTTCGGCCTGCTCGGGCGTGAGCGCGGCGTTGCCCGTTGCGCAGGCCGTCACCAGCTCCGGCACCGTGAGCATGGCGGCCAGGTTGCGGTCGCGGAACAGCACGGTGCGCACTTCGTTCACGCCCATCTTGTTGCCCGGCAGGCCATCGGTGCCCGCCAGCCGGCCGCGGATTTCCATGATGGCGCTGCGGGTGCGCAGGCGCTGCGGCGTGTTGGTCACGCCCACCAGCGGGGAGATGGCGGGCGAAGGCGTGATGGCCGGATTGCTCAGCCAGAAGCTGTCGTTGCTGTTCTGCACCCAGTCGGCCGTGACGATGGCAGGCATGTTGGCGGTGGACATCACGCCGGGCGACGCGACCGAGGCGTCCTTGTTCCAGGCGCAGTCGCTGCGCGAGCCATTGAGCACCGGGATGCCCGCCGCGCCCAGCAGCCCCGCCGCACGGGCGGAAGGCGCGCAGCGCCTGAGCATGTCGGCGGACACATCGGGCACCACCGAGAAATCGGCGTACAGCGCATTGCCGTCGCGGTCGGCGGCAATGGTGTTCACCCACGGGATGCCCTGGTTGGCCATGGCGCTGCGGATCTCGCCCACGTTGCGCGCGCGGGCCATCGCCATCCACGCGTCGCCCGATCGCACGTTCATCGTGTTGGCGTCGCGGATGGCGTAGGCCGTGCTGCTGCTCCAGGTGATGCCGGCGCGCGGGATCACCAGCACCGGGCCCCAGTCGGTGGAATACTGCGTCACCTGCACCGGCGGTGAGCCGGCCGGCACGGGCAGCGAGACCACGCGCGAAACCATCTTCTTCGGCTTGCCGTCCACGATGTAGGTGGTGGGGTCGGCCGGGTCCAGCGCCAGCTCATACAGCGTGAAGCGCTTGCCGGTGGACACGGTGTGCGTCCAGGCCACGTCCTTGTTGAAGCCGATGGTCACCACCGGGCTGGAGCCGGTGGTGGCGCCCATCACGTCCACCTTGCCGGGGATCGTCAGGTGCATCTGCCAGAAGCGGTTGACGCCCACCCACGGAAAGTGCGGGTTGCCCAGCAGCACGCCCGCGCCATCGGGCGTGGCATTGCGGCCGAACGCCCAGCCGTTGGAGCCCAGCTCGCCGCCCTGAGGATTGTTGTTGAAGCTGTAGCGGGCCAGCTCGTGCGCGGCCTGCTTGGGCGTGACGTTCGGCTCGGCCAGGCCGGTGCGCGGCGGCGGCGCCGCGCCAAGAATCGCATCGGCCAGCGCGCCGGCGCCGCCCAGGATCATCGACTGCTCCGTCACGCGCGCCAGCTCGGCCACCGTCATCGGCTTGACCCAGGCCGCGCCCTTGCAATCGGCCGGCAGGTTGGCGATGCCCGTGTCCTGCAGGTAGCGGTTGTAGCCGGCCACGTAGCCGCGCTGCGCCATCTGCGCATCGGCGCTGGCGGTGGCGCCGGCCTTGGCCAGGGCCGCATCGTCCATGTGGCCGCGGATGAACAGATCAATCTGCGCATTGGGCACCACGCGCAGGCCCAGCTGGCTGGTGGCCGCGGGGCCGAAGTACTGCGAGCGCTCGCCGCGCACCGTGACCAGCTGCTGCGCGAGCTGGCACACGTTGTCCTGCGCATAGGCATAGGCCGTGCCGTAGGCCAGGCCTTCGTAGTCGGAGGCGGTGATGTGCGCCACGCCGTAGGTGGTGCGCTCGATCTGCACGTTGCGCGCGCCCGGCGCGCCGGAAGGCATGGAGCCACAGGCAGTCAGGGCGGCGGCAGCCATGGCAGCCAGCGCCAGGTTTTGTCTCTTGGTCATGTTTTTAGGGGGTATGGGTACCGGGGAACGTACGGGGCTTTGATTATCTGGCCGTTAGCCCGGCGTTTCCATTGCCGAAACAGTGCGTCTCGGAAAGCGCGGCTTGTGGCTGGGGTTTACCCACCCATCTGCTATCCATCGATGAGCCGCCAACAAGCAAACGACTCACCGAGGCTGGAAACAGACGCACGCCTAGACGCACGCCATGCCCGGATTTGTCATCAACCTGTTAATTGAAAGAGATTCATCATGAACCGCAATATCGCTTCCGCCCTCGTCGTCGCCGCTGCCGCCCTGTCGGCCAATGCCTTCGCCGACGACATCACCGTGGACAACACCGCCTTTGTCGGCAGCAAGACCCGCGCCGAAGTGCAGGCCGAGCTGGGCCAGTTCAAGAAGGCCGGCACCAGCCCCTGGTCCACGCAATACAACCCGCTGGCGAAGTTCCAGAGCCAGGCTACCCGCGCGCAAGTGACGGCTGAATACGTGGCCGTGCGCAACGAAGTGGCCGCCCTGAACAGCGAAGACAGCGGCTCCGCCTACTTCGCGCACAACACCGTTCGCGGCGTCACCGGCACCACGCTGGCCGGCCAACCGCAACGCACGGCGCAATAAGGGATGTCATTGCGGGCTTGACCCGCAATCCACAGCCCGTGGATCCCGGGTCAAGCCCGGGATGACAAGCCTTAGCTCTTCCGGCCACGGCGTTCCGTGGTCTGGTTGTGGCTGCCGAGATGACTTTCACGGTCATTTCGGCTTTCCGGCGTGCGCTGCCCTTCGTTCTTCTGCGTGGGGCGCTGCTCACCGGTCTTGTTGAAATCGTTCATCACCTTGCCGGTGCGCGTGGTCTGCTTGTCCTGGGGGCTTTGCTTCTTGGCCATGGCTTGGTCTCCTGTTGGATCAAACCATTCTGGAAGCCTGCCCAGCTGCTGGCTGTCGGACAGCTTCGCCTATTGCCGCTTTGATGAAAGCTCGTTGTAGCCGGTAGCCGCATCCAGCTCGCGCCGGAATTCCCAACCCGGCAGCAGCGCCACCACAACCTCGGCCGTGGTGCGCACGATGCAGCCCGGCATCAGGTGGCCGCCCTTCACGTCGCCCCGCGCGCCCGCCACGCTGCAATGCAGGTGCGCGCCGTCGGGGCTGAGCGTGCCCGAAAGCGAGATGATCTCCAGCGCCTCATGCAGCTCGGCCCCCGCCGGCTCGGCCGCGTAGCGCAGCACCGCGTGCGACAGGCTGCCCACCGCCGACACGATGCACGCCGCATCGATGCCGTGCGCCACGCGCCACTGCGCGAACGCCGCATCCAGCGCGGCGCGCAGGTCATCCCCGGGGGACAGGCGAAGGACTTCGATGTGCATGGCTGCAACGATTATGCGGCGGTACAGTTGGCGCATGCACAAGAAAGCCCTGGTCCTTTTTTCCGGCGGGCAGGACTCCGCCACCTGCCTGGCTTGGGCGCTGGAACGCTACGAGCAGGTGGAGACGATCGGCTTTGACTACGGCCAGCGCCACAAGGTGGAGCTGCAATGCCGCGGCATGGTGCTGGATCTGGTGCGCAGCCAGTTCCCGCAGTGGGCCGCGCGGCTGGGGCCGGACCACATGCTCGACCTGGGCCTGCTGGGCCAGATCAGCGACACGGCCCTCACGGCCGACAAGGCGATCGCCTTTGAGCAAAGCGGCCTGCCCAACACCTTTGTGCCGGGCCGCAACCTGATCTTCTTCACCTTTGCCGCCGCCGTGGCTTACCGCCGCGGCATCAGCGTGCTGGTGGGCGGCATGTGCGAGACCGATTATTCCGGCTACCCCGATTGCCGCGACGACACGCTGAAGGCGCTGCAGGTCACGCTGGGCCTGGGGCTGGACACGCGCATGGTGGTGGAGACACCGCTGATGTGGATAGACAAGGCACAGACCTGGCAGCTGGCCCACGGACTGGGCGGCGATGCGCTGGTGGAAATCATCCGCCGCGACACGCACAGCTGCTATGTGGGCGACCACACCACACTGCACGACTGGGGCTATGGCTGCGGCCAGTGCCCCGCGTGCGAGCTGCGCGCGCGGGGCTGGGCGAAGTACCGCGGCGAAGCTCAGTAAGTCGCCACCATGCGGCGGGCCAATGCCCGGGCCGCTTCGCGCCATGCCGCCTCACGTGCGGCAGCGTCCTGCTGGATCGCCGCGGCATCCTTGGCCTCCACCGGGCTCGTGAGCGGGGTGGAGCGCTGCCTGTCGGACCAGACAATCGCACCATTGCCGTCCTTGATGTGGGCCTCCGCATCCAGGATGGGCACCAGCTTCGAGCTAAAGCCGTTGGGAATGCTGAAGCCGTACTGGTTCACGGATACCGTCAGCATCGCGCCCCCTGCCTCGCTCTGCGGCACCAGTGTCAGCTT
Organism: Burkholderiales bacterium; assembly: GCA_016191525.1. Taxonomy (GTDB): domain Bacteria; phylum Pseudomonadota; class Gammaproteobacteria; order Burkholderiales; family Burkholderiaceae_C; genus Ramlibacter. The sequence continues at coordinate 157,082 of JACPOK010000016.1, forward strand.
GCCCGATGCCGCAAACACGGCGCGCATTTCTTCCAGAACGATCGTTTCGATCTGTGTGCCCTCGGTGATGGACCGATACTGGAACTCTGCCCGGCTGCGCTCGAGGCCCGGGGCCGCGACCGCCCCCGCAATGGCGCCGGGAATAACCCCCAACGCACCGAAGAGCATGAAATTCGCCCCGCCCGGCCCCATGTAGTACATGCGGACTGGAACGGAAACAAATTCGTTCAAGTACACCTTGCTGACCTGCTGCTTCGGCCCCGTCAGGGCAGTCTTGGGTGGCGGGGTGGCGCAGCCCGCCAAGACCGCGACGGCGAGCACCAGGAAAAGGCGGCGGATGTGATTGCGCATTGGCATGTCTCCTCTGTTTGGGAGGCACTCTACCAAAGCGCAGCATTAGCCCGGGTACCGCCCCACCACATTCATCTGCACCGTGGCGGGCTGCTCTTCGCAGCGCTCCCTGATGCCGGCCAGGAAGGCCTTGAACTCGGGCACCTGCATCAGCGGGTTGTCGATGCCGCCTTCCACGCTGGCCACGTGCACAAAGCCGCAGCCGTCGGTCTCGCGCATAGCCTGGTAGCGCAGGCCGGCGGGCTGGGCTTTGGCCAGCGCCTCGAACACGCGGGCAATCAGGGCCTGGTTTTCATCGGCGCACTCGGGTTTGGTCTTGTAGCGGACGATAACGGTCTTCATGGCATTCACCTTTCGTGGGTTGGTACTGCAAAGACGCACCGGGCCGGGCAAACGATGCGGAAATCTTTTTTTGCGCCCCACCGCATCGTTTACCGGCCGCCATACGTCTGCACAATGACACACCACACCATGACAGACATCCCCGACCTTCCCGCCCTGCTGGCCGCCATGCGCCCGCGCCTGCACCGCTACTGCGCGCGCATGGCCGGCTCGGCGCTGGATGGCGAAGACATCGTGCAGGACACGCTGATCAAGGCGGCCCAGCACTTCGACCCGCTGGCCGTGATCAACGTGGAGGGCTGGCTGTTCCGCGTCGCGCACAACACGGCCATGGACTTCCTGCGCCGCCGCGCGCTGGAGAAAACACTGTTCGCCGAAGAGCCGCCCGAGGGCCTGCCCGATGTGGAAGCCGCCGCGCCCGACCAGCGCGAGCTGGCCACCGTGGCGCTGCGCACCTTTGTGCGGCTGCCCATCGCCCAGCGCAGCGCCGTGATCCTGGCCGACGTGCTGGGCCATGAAGTAAGCGAGGCCGCCGACATCATGGGCGCCAGCGTGCCGGCCGTGAAGGCCGCCCTGCACCGCGGCCGCACCCGCCTGCGCCAGCTGGCCGGCCAGCCCGAGGACGCGCTGCCGCTCGCCCTGTCGGCCGCCGACCAGGCGCTGGTGGCCGCCTATGCGCAGCGCTTCAACGCGCGCGACTTCGACGGCCTGCGCGACATGCTGGCCGAAGAAGCGCGGCTCGATTTGGTGGCCCGCCACAAGGTGCAGGGCCGCGCCGGCGTGGCCAACTACTTCGGCAACTACTCCGCGCTGACCGGCGTGCGCGTGGAGCCCGCCAGCATCGAAGGCCTGCCCGGCCTGCGTGTGTATGTGGATGAAGTGCCCGCCTACTGCGTGGTGCTGCAGTGGCAGGGCGGCCGCCTGCTGGGCATACGCGACTTCAGGTATGCGCGCTATGCCACCGAGACGTTGCTACAAAATTAATAGCTGCCCACGCACAACTGGTGCGCCTCGCAGGCCTTTTTGCCTCTGAAAATCGGGCAAAAATGCCTCACTGGGGCCGGTAGACCACCGGCTGCCCCTCAAAAACATCCTGCCGCTGCCGCACCTGCTTCTTGAATTGCGCGGTGCGCGCCGCATCGCGGCCGGTGAAATCGACCAGGGGCACGTTGGCGGCGTTGACGCCGTCGATCAGCTTGTCAAAGTCCAGCGGCGCCTGCTGGTAGCCGCGCAGCACGAAGACCGAGATGGTCAGGCAGTTGTCCCAGGCCCAGCGGTCGTGCCAGAGCATGTCGAACTCGCTCCACACCGACACATGCGCCTCGGACTCCACGCCCGCCACCGCGCCCTGCACGATGAACTCGGGCGCCAGCACGATGGTGTACTGGGTGCGGTAGGTCAGCGCATTCAGCAGGTCCATGCCCACCGACTTGGGCATGTGCTCGATGCAGTCGCCGATGATGGCCAGGTCGAACGCCTCGCTGCGGTCAAGCGCCAGCACCGATTGCGCGTCGCCTATGCGCACCTCGTCATACAGCGTGCGCAGGCCGAACCGCTCCACATAGCTGGCCTCCACCTCCACGCCGATGCGCCTGCACTGCGGCGCCTCCTGCTGGAGCAGCTTGCCGTACTTGCCGGCGCCGCAGCCGATGTCCAGCGCCGTGCGCGGCGCCAGGCTGCGCACCAGGTGCGCCACGGCGGCGTCGAAGATGGGGAATGAGCCGGGCATGGCGGGGCTACTTCACGTCAGAAGGGTCATTCCCACGTCGCGCACCGCCGCCTTGTCGAAGCTGACGGTATGTGAACACCCCTCAGCCAGCGCCGCCTGGGCGATCAGCGCGTCCACCAGACCGGCCTTCGCGCCCTTGCCGGTTTTCGCCGTGCGAATCGCAGCCTGCACGACGTCCCGCCGCTCAACATGAAGCTGCGGAGTGGCCAGCAGGTCCCGCACCATCCCTTTCAACTCATCCTGGCTTGCGCCATACAGCCTCTTGAGAACCCAGCACAACTCGGCCAGCACAACCAGACTGACAAAGCCCGGTGCCGCAACGCTGAGGTCATGCTCGATCAGGCGAGTAGCCAATGCGGCCTGCCTGGGGTCGTCCTGCGCCAGATAGCGAACCAGTACGTTGGTGTCAATGCCAATCATTGCTGCGTCACCGCTTCCTGGCGCGAGCGTGGCGTGCGGACGCCTCGGAAGCAATGGCATCGTCCATTTCCTCAATGCTCACCGGGGCCGCGGCCCGCCCCGCAAACCGGCCCTTGAGGCTGGACGCCTCACCCCGGTGCAGCGACACCACCTTGAATCCATCGGCAATAGGAACGAAGTCCACCTTGGTGCCGGCGTGCAGGCCCAAGGCGCGGCGCACGGCTTGCGGGACAGTGATCTGGCCTTTGCTGGTCAAGGTGGCGGTGGGCATGGCAGGTTCCTTACGATAGGTAAGGAATTATAACCCGCGCGCCGCGGGCCCGCGCATCATCGCCACCGCCAGCCCCACCGAAGCCAGCGCGCCGATGGCTCCCGCAAGGTAGATGACGTCCACGCCCGCGTGCAGCGCCAGCCAGCCGCCCAGCGGCCCGGCCAGCGCCATGGAGAAATCCTGGAACACCACATAGCCGCCGGTGGCCGCGCCCCGGCTTTGCGGCGGCGCGCGGCGCACCGCCTCGACCCCAAAGCCCTGGAAGGCCAGCGCGTAGCCGCCGCCGGTAAGCGCCGCGCCCACGCAGGCCACCAGCGCATTGGGCGCGGCCCAGATCATCAGCTGGCCCACCGCCTCGATGGCCACGCACACCGCCGCCACCTTGGCGCCGCCCCGCTTGTCGGGCAGGTGGCCCACCAGCAGGCGCGCCACGATGAAGCCCGCGCCCATGCTGGTGAAGGCCAGCGCCGCGCTGCCCCAGCCGCGCTGCACGAACAGCAGCACCACAAAAGCGTTGATGGCCGCATAGCCGAACGAAGAGAGCGTGAGCGCCAGCCCCGGCAGCTTGACGATGCCCAGCACCTTGTAAAAAGCGGGCCGCACGCCCGCGCTGGGCGCCGCGCCGCGGATGCGCCAGGCAATGGCAAACGCGGCCAGCGGCACCAGCACCGTGGCAGCCGCGATGCCCGCAAAGCCGAACTGCGCATACACGGCAGCCCCTGCCGGCGCGCCCACCCCATAAGCTGCGAACAGCGCCATGCCCACCCAGCCGATCACCTTGCCCGCATGCTCCACACCCACGCGCGCGATGCCCCAACTGAGCGCCGCGGTGATGATGAAGGGCTCGGCCACGCCGGTGAGCAGCCGCCCCGCCAGCAGCACGGCCAGCGAAAGCGAAGGCTGCGCGACAAAGGCGACGGAGATGAAATACACCCCGCCGACACAGGCCGCGCCCAACAGGCCCACAAGCATCGCCCGCCGCGGCCCGCGCGTATCGGTGACGGTGCCCGACCAGCCGCGGCCCAGCAGCATGGAGGTGAGGTACTGGCTGCCCATCACCACGCCCACCATCAGCGCGCTCATGCCCAGCGTGTCGTGCACCTGGCGCGGCACCACCGGCAGCGCCATGCCCATGGCGAAGAAACCGATGAAGACCGCCGCGGTGATGGGCAGCAGGGGAACAAAAGCGGAAAACAGCGACCCCGCCGGGTTATGACCCTTGGCCGTCATGCCGGGCTAGACCCGGCATCCACCGTACCCAGGTACTTCCGAATCCCCTCCGACACCTTGCCCTTTTGCCAGCCCTGTACCTTGACCAGCAGCTCATGGCATGGGTCGAACACGTCATAGCGCCGCTCCAGGTCGCGCTGTATGCGCGCCAGCAGCAGGGCCGCCACCTCGGCATCGGCCATGGCCCGGTGGGCCCGGCTGGAAAACGACAGGTCATGAAACGCCGCCAGCGAGCCCAGGCGAAAGCTGCGCGCCTCGGGGTACAGGCGGCGCGAGAGCAGCATGGTGCAGGCAAAGGGCGCACGCATGTTGGGCGGCGCCGCGTCATAGCCAAAGCGCTCCAGCTCGGCCGACCAGAAGCGCCGGTCGAACGAGGCGTTGTGCGCCACCATGGGCGCATCGCCCACAAAGCGCGAAGCCTCGGCCATCACCTCTTCAGCCGGCGGCGCGGCCTGGATCATGGCGTTGGTGATGCCGGTGTACGACTCGATAAAGCCGGAGATGCGCACACCGGCGTTCATGAGCGACTGGTAGCGGGAAACGATCTTGCCGTCTTCCAGCATGACGATGGCGATTTCGGTGGCCCGGTCGCCCATGGTGGGGGAGAGGCCGGTGGTTTCGAAGTCGATGACGGCGATGGGGTTCATTACGGGACAGTTTAACGAACGATCACGTGCGAACACTCCCGTATGCGGCACGCCCAGACCACACAACGGCTTGGAAAAGCTGGGGGCCTCACCATGCTCGGCGAGGCAGCCTGCGCAGCGGCACGGGAGTCGCGATGTGGACGCACTTTGGCAATGTTGAAAGACGAGCCTATTATTCGCATTCCCACTACTTGGCCCAAAGCTTCTATTTCTCGTGGAAATCATCACCGCCCTTTTTGGAGCTATTAAAGCCCTCGTTGAACTGGTGATAAAGGCCTTCAGTTGGAAGTCCGCTCGTAAGAAAGCGAGGACAGAAGAAGAACAGCTAAAGGATGGCGCCGATCTACTGGCTAGGTTTCTGTCTGTCTTTGCTACTCGTGAGATTCCCCGCCCCCTTATTCCTAAATTTCTCGCCGCACAACACCTGCTGACAGTTCAGCAAGCATGCTCAAACGAGCTCCTGCTAGCCGCCTTGGACGACCCTCTAATTGAGCACACCGCCCAACGGCTGGCCGTCTCCACGGAGTGGCTATATGGCACCTCTTCAATGCCATACCAGCGATTCAGCAATTACAAGAATCCTCAGGGGGCTTTGGATCTGCTAGAGAGCCTCTTGCGCCGATCTCCATCCCGTGAATACGCGTTGGACGAACTTGTCGTTGTTACCAATGAGCGTATGGAACCGGAGCCACATGAAAATGCGCGGGCAGTTGTTCTTCTCTGTTGTCAGCTCGACAAGGTAGAAGGCAAGGACGTGGAACAAATCTTTGTCGTTGAAGACGATCTACCCTGGTATCACGCCCCCGCACGCCAATACGCGAAACAGTTGGTTCTTCTCGCAATGGTGCTTGGCGTACCAATTCGAGGCAAATGTGTTGGCCAAAAAAACTTCTCCGCTTTCGAGCGTGGCGAGCTATTTCCACATCAATTGCTCTCTATGAACAAGGGCTTGTGGCATCCCGACGACTACGTCGTCACGCCGGCCGAAAGCGTTGTAGCAAAGGATACCGACGAGGCAATCGCCATCCGACAAACCCTTGTTTCGGAAAACCTCCTCGCAAAAGCCGCAGCGACCAGAGTTGCCTTGGGCCGTCACGACCTATATGAGCGGCACGTGGCGCTATCGACCCGCGGCCCTCTACACGGCCTTACTTAAAAGCTCAGCCCAGGTCAAAAGCACCGGTCCGCCGACTGGAGCGCCCTGTGAAGCAACAACACTTTCTACTGCCGCGCAACTTAGATCTGCAATCCAGTCTGGGCGATTAACCCGCAAGAGCTGAACGCACCAGTAAGCGGCTCCTCTCGGCTGGGGGTATCCGGTTGCCTTGAGCTCCAATGCAGAGAGCTGCTCAGGCCCGGCGACGATCCTGGCAAGCCCTATGGCGCGGGTGCTAGGACAGTACAACAGGATCAGCTGTGCATTGAAGAGCGCCGAATCGCCCCCGACCCCGCCTTCTCGGCCGCTAACGCGAACGTTGTAAGACGCGGTCTTTTCGATCCACTGCCAGTGCCTCTTACTCTTCACAAACCCGAGTAGTACCGTCGCCGCTCCGGGCGGAAGAGCGGCGTAAATGTCTCGATTCGAGTCCGTTGGTCCATATACCGCGTCATCCCAATATCGACTGCGTTGATGCTGCGTGAGCCTCGCTGACGCATGGTCAACCACCCGCTCTATGAACTCCTGCAGCTCGGCGCTGCCGAGGACGTCGCCCCCTTCCGCGGGGCGAAGTACAAACGCACCGAGTCCCGGCAGCAGCTCCTGGTATTCGCTAAGCGGCTTCCGACCTAGCTCCGCGTCACCTCCCGGATACAGAACATACGCACCCGCTGTTTTTCGAATGGCGTCGCGGTAAGCGTGCATCTTCAGCAGGTCGCCGCTCGTTGCCTCGCCGCGCGCAAGCGCATCTTCATCAGACAGGTCGTCTTCTTCAAGCCCCTGAGCCGACGCAAGAAGTTTTCGGATGAATTGGACGCGGTACTTCGCGTCAAAGTGAACCAGAACGATCTCAAAAGGCTTATCCCGGCTCTCCGGCTGAATGAGCAGCGAGTAGTCCGGCCGCATCGATCTAGACCAAGAACCCTGGGGCACACCATAGACCTTGTTAAACCAGAGCTCGATTGACATTCGCCTTCCATTGCACGTGGCCGTACCGCAAAAGACTTGTTCGACACCTTTCCTAATTTGAATCGAGAGTCCTAGCTTGTCAACCGTCAACAGCTCCTTCATGGCGAAGTCAACGCCTGCCACGCGGGCAACGCACTTCGCAAGTTGAAGGAACGCCCAATACTCGTAGGTTGCCGCGACGTTGCGCGTTCCCGCAGAAAAAGCACTTTCGTCCCACGTCAAGAGCGCGCCAAGCTCGAACTCCAGAAACGCGCGAAAAACTTCGCGGTAGCCTTGTCGCTTCTGCAAAACCTGGTCTTCGCTGGGGAAGCGATCGAGCTCTCCAAGAGCGAGAAAAAGATCACTAGACAAGAACTGCTCAATCGCAATCGTTAGCTCGGCGACCTCCGCGAGACCCCGGGCAGCAGGCGCCGTGCGGGGTTGCGCCTCAAGAGCTGCCTGCACGTCACCGAGCAAAAACAGCCAATGCTTGAAAGCGTGCCTAACAAATCTATTTGGCGCCGTGTCGTGCGTGGCCTCGGTCTTGTCTTGGAAGATTGACCTTGAACTATCAATGCTTCCGGGCCGCCCCAGCACGCCCACGTCAATACCGAGCCGAGTAAGCTGCCTAGAAACACTAAAGGACGGTTTCACCCCGCGCGAAATACTCATCGGCGTAGGTATGGTTACCCAGCCCGTGTGCGGACGCCGCAGAATCTCCTGCATCGCACCCTGAAAGTGATCGCTGCCGACAAGTGCTCGAAGGAATTCGAATCGTTGATACAGCGTCGACGCATTGCGTTCCACGTCAACAGAGAACTGGAGATTGCTAGCAGCAAATCGCTCCATCAAGAGCTCCGTCATCTGCTCAGCGATGTCACGCAACATCCACTTGTACTCTTCTTCGTACGTGAGCTTCCTAGGTCGAACTTCTAACTCGCAGGAGCCAGCCTCCTTCGCACTGACGAAGACGGTCACGGGAACAAACCCTACAGAAAGACCCGTTCGAAGCCTCCCTGATCTCCCGGCGAGACGATCCGGCCGAAACAGCTCGCGCGGCTCGGTTACCAGGTCGGCCGCTGGGCCATCCCAGGAATAGAGATACTCCTCGCCTTCCAGAAGCTGTACGAGCTCATAGGAAGACGCGCTCAAGGATTTGGCGTGGGGGGCTGGCTTTCCTGGCAATGCAGATATGCGCAGCACATATGCGGACTGCACGCCGCCCACAGCGGTTTGTACTAGCTGCTCGTCAGCCACTAGAACTACTCCGAAAAGCTCACAAACTGGTTCGCCCTGAGCGCCGCCAGCATGCGATCTAGCTTTGCATAGGACCGTGGTAGCGCAATAGATCTCGTCACACCGCTGGGGACGGGGGGTGGCGGCCCAGACAAATCCTGACAAAACGCGCGAAGAGCGATTAAGGGTCCCTCAATGCGCCGGCGCGACCCGTGCATCCGAGGCAAAATCTTTTGAAGGACGATGAGATCAAGTATGGCGGCAAGCCCGCTAATTCCGGACTGCTCGGCCATCGCGGAGAACCGAACGGCTTCATAAAAGACTCTATGGCCGAACTCCAGATTGAAACCGCTCAGCAACGCGTGAAGTGCATGAAGCGCTTTCACCACTTCTGTCTGTTCTGTCGCCGGGCGCGCTACGTGCCAATTGTCATCTCCCGCAATCGTGCAAAGACCACGGATAAGCTCCTTATCCCCCGCTGAACAAGCCGTTGGCTTTTTAGGACTCAACGTGAGATCGCTGGTGCGCACGCGAAACTCGAGAGTATTCGCTCTGTCCAAAACTTTGGGCGAGAACATGTAGGTCGTCTCGTCCACGTTTACCGTACCCACAATCCAAAGGTTCCTAGGAAAACAAACCCGCGCATCCCGCGTCACCGGCCTCCAACTCCCATCTTGCTTGTCATACCGAAGGTCAGGTATGCAAGGCTGCCCGGATTCCATCCCCGAGAGCACGTCAGCAAAGTACCGCTCTACGTGCGCAAGGTTCATTTCGTCGAGCACTAGCAGATAAGGATGCTGCGGGTCCCTCTGGGCGCGCAGCATGAATCCCAGCGTGACAGGCACATGCCATGCAGGGAGCCCGTCTTTGCTTGGCTTAAGGCCGTCCTCAAACCCAAACAATGCATCCGCGCCGGTCCAGTCCGGGCGAACCGGGACGACCATTAGTCGCTCTGGCACCCCAAGCCACTCCCCAAGGCGCACGGCAATTTGAGACTTGCCCGAGCCCGACAGTCCGGTGAGGATGACGAGTGGCTTAGTCATTAGGCTCGCAAGAAAGGCGCTCGCAGTGAGGGCATGGCTCTCGCCAAAATTCACACCGCAGCTTAAGAGGGCGTCGGCGAAGGCATCAGCGGCTTCGCGGAGATCTAGGCGTCGTGGCAAGTCGTCCGCAACTTCTATCTGATCGTCTACTTGAGGTCCTAGCGCGAGATTCGCCGAGTATTGATCTAGCAACTGGTCCAATTCCCGGTGAAGTCTTGGGAAGTCGATCGCATCCACTTTAGACCCCCAGGCCACAAACGAACCCCCATAGCGAGCCGGATCACTACCCATATTTTCTCGGAACCAATCGCGGACACTCTTCTTGCCAGGGAGTTCTTTCCAATTGCGTAGAGGCTCTGCGGTCTCACTCACTCCGTAACAAAGTAGCACCACCCCTTCTTCGCGGAACAGCAACAACACCGGATAAATCCCATTTGACACTCGCTCCTCATTGCCTAACCACGCCATCCAAGGAATTCGTGCCACGTTGCCTTGGCCAAAGCCAACCTTGACCCGAAATGCGCGGTACTCATTGGCATAGGACTGGGTCCTAAGATCTGTCGCCTCTAGGGCCTGTTTCACAAACGATTTGAGTTGCCCTTCGATGTCTGCCTCGGCAAGCTTCGGCACTATCTCGAACCCTCGATCTCTGAGCACGCGAAAGCATATTGTGTCTTCGCCCCCGCTAAACGCGGCCCTGTCAAGGGGCTCCCCTGTCGCAGCCGCTACGGCAAGTGAGAGGACGTACTTCGGAGGGTATCGTCGGCCTTCGTGTAGCAGATCATAGGAAGTAGAGCGAGCATCCGCCGGGACTTGTTCAGCATCAATACGCGCCAAGGCTGAAAGAATATGGTCTCGTGTAACTGTCGACGTGACTTCCGCTACTGACTCAGACTTCCACCGGTCTCTTAGTGGGGGCAAATAGAAATCCAGGTCGCTGCGCCCTTCCTGTCGCTCCACCGTTTTGCGAATCTCCCAAAGTTCCCGATCTAGCTCCAAGTTCGTTAGTCGGGCAACTTCCCGCTTGTCCCTTGCTGAAAAGTGGGTAGCAACGGCGCGCCGGTCCGTCTGACCAAAGAACCGCTCGAAGACTTCGGGGAACAGCAGGAACAAAACCATGTGTCGGAACTGCCGCGACTCCGCATCGGGTAGTGCGCTAACCCAGGCGTCGAAGCGCCATGCGTCAGCTAGCAAGTTCTGTTGCTCATCGGCTGAGAGCTTTTTGAACTGCGTGACGAGGCCTATGGCGAAAACGAGCTCGCGCCACTGGTTTTGATTGAAACCGGGGCCAGCGCTTCCAACTCCGGAAAGCACCTCTTCGGCCAACAATGGCGAGTCGGCGGGGAAAATTTCGCCCGACCAACCCCAAATCGTTCGGATAGTCTGGCGCTTCTTCGCGGAACTGATCTTCCGTGGACACAGATACATGATCCACATCAACTCGGCTGCCAGTTGAATCGCCGTCGACCCGGCGGGTTCCAACTGGGCCTTCAGCTTTTCGTGAAACCCTCCCTCGCCCTCGTCCGGCCTCTGGACATAGAACTCGTCAAGAGCCGCGAGCGCGTCAAGCGTCCAGAGCGCTCGCTCTTTTATGAAGACAGATCCTTGTCCGAGGAGGGCCCTATCCCTCCACAAAGCGGCAGCCTCAAGGATGGGACCGACAATTACTTCCCCACAGTACCTGGCCATACTTATCTCCTCTGCAGCAGAGGATACCGCGCGGTCGCAGTAATTGGGTATGTGTCAATCGATCTTCACGAACCATCAAACCACGCGACACTGGGATCGTCCGCGCCTTCGCGCGCAAAGCGCTGTTGACCGCCTTGCTAGCCGGCTCCACCATAGCCAAGCCCCGCCGACTTAAACGTCAATATTCGCCGCCCTCAACGCATTCGTCTCAATGAACTCGCGCCGCGGCTCCACCTCATCGCCCATCAGCATCGTGAACACGCGATCAGCCTCGATCGCATCATCAATCTGCACCCTGAGTAAGCGGCGCACCGTCGGGTCCATCGTCGTTTCCCACAGCTGTTGCGGGTTCATTTCGCCCAGGCCCTTGTAGCGCTGGCGGCTGGTAGCGCGCTCGGCTTCGGCGATCAGCCAGCGCATGGCGGTGCGGAAGTCGCCCACTTTCTCTTCCTTCATGCGCTCACCTTCGCCGCGGGTGACCTTGGCGCCATCGTGCAGCAGGCCGCGGAAGGTGTTGGCGGCTTCGGCCAAGGCGGCGTAGTCGGCGCCGTGCACAAAGTCTTGTGTGAGCACGCTGCTCTTCACGTTGCCGTGGTGGCGGCGGCTGATGCGCAGGATGGGCTTGTCGGTGCGCACGTCAAACTCGCCGGCCACTTCGGCCGGGCTGGCGCTGGTGGCGCCGTCGGTTTCCTGCAAACGCTTTTGCAGCGCGATGGCTGATGCTTCAGCGTCCTGCACTGTGTCCAGGTTCAGGCTCACGCCGTCGGCAATGGCGCGCAGCGCCTCGCCGTCCATGAAGCCGCTCAGGCGGCTGATCACGGCTTCGGCTACCTGGTGCTTGCGCGCCAGCTCGGTCAGCGTGTCGCCGGTGATCACGGTACCGCTGTCGCCGCCGGTGTGCACACTGGCTCCGGTGACGGCGATGCGCAGCAAGAAGCTATCCAGCTCGCCGGCGCCCTGGAGGTACAGCTCTTCCTTGCCGGCCTTCACCTTGTACAGCGGCGGCTGCGCGATGTAGATGTGGCCGCGCTCCACCAGCTCGGTCATCTGGCGGTAGAAGAAGGTCAGCAGCAGCGTGCGGATGTGGGCGCCGTCCACGTCGGCGTCGGTCATGATGATGATGCGGTGGTAGCGCAGCTTGGCCACGTTGAAGTCGTCGGTGCCGGCCGTGCCGCCAATGCCGGTGGCCTTGCCGATGCCGGTGCCCAGCGCGGTGATCAGCGTCAGGATTTCATTGCTGGTCAAAAGCTTTTCGTAGCGCGCTTTTTCCACGTTCAGGATCTTGCCGCGCAACGGCAGGATCGCCTGGAACTTGCGGTCGCGCCCCTGCTTGGCGCTGCCGCCGGCCGAGTCGCCCTCCACGATGTAGATCTCGCACTCCGCCGGGTCTTTCTCCTGGCAGTCGGCCAGCTTGCCGGGCAGGCCCATGCCGTCCAGCACGCCCTTGCGGCGCGTCATCTCGCGCGCCTTGCGGGCGGCTTCGCGCGCGCGGGCCGCCTCAATGATCTTGCCCACGATGATCTTGGCGTCGTTGGGCCGCTCCTGCAGGTAGTCGCCCAGCATGCGCGCGATGACGTCTTCCACCGGGCCGCGCACTTCGCTGGAAACCAGCTTGTCCTTGGTCTGGCTGGAGAACTTGGGCTCAGGCACCTTCACGCTCAGCACGCAGGTCAGGCCTTCGCGCATGTCGTCGCCCGTCACTTCCACCTTGGCCTTCTTGGCCAGCTCGGTGTCGTCGATGTATTTGTTGATGACGCGCGTCATCGCGGCGCGCAGGCCCGTCAGGTGGGTGCCGCCGTCACGCTGGGGAATGTTGTTGGTGAAACACAGCACCTGCTCGTTGTAGCCGCTGTTCCACTGCATGGCCACTTCCACGCCGATGTTGGTGTTCTGGTCAGACTGCCTGTCACCCATGGCGTGGAACACGTTGGGGTGCAACACGGTCTTGCCCTTGTTGATGAAGGCCACGAAGCCCTTCACGCCGCCGGCGCCGGAAAAGTCGTCTTCCTTGCCGGTGCGCTCGTCGAGCAGGCGGATGCGCACGCCGTTGTTCAAAAAGCTCAGCTCGCGCAGCCGCTTGGAGAGGATTTCGTAATGGAAATCGTTGTTCTCCTTGAAGATTTCGGTGTCGGGCAGGAAGTGCACTTCGGTGCCGCGCTTGTCGGTGTCGCCCATGATCTGCATGGGGCGCACTTCAAAGCCTTCGCGCATTTCGGTGCCGGCGTTCTGCGGGAAGCCGCGGCTGAACTCCATCACGTGAACCTTGCCTTCGCGTCGCACTGTCAGGCGCAGCATCTTGCTAAGCGCGTTCACGCAGCTCACGCCCACGCCGTGCAGGCCGCCCGAAACCTTGTAACTGTTCTGGTTGAACTTGCCGCCGGCGTGCAGTTCCGTCAGGGCGATTTCGGCGGCCGAGCGCTTGGGCTCGTGCTTGTCGTCCATCTTGATGCCGGTCGGAATGCCGCGGCCGTTGTCGGTGACGCTGATGGAGTTGTCCGAATGGATGGTCACCATGATGTCGTCGCAATGGCCGGCCAGCGCTTCGTCGATCGAGTTGTCCACCACCTCGAACACCAGGTGGTGCAGGCCCGTGCCGTCCGAGGTGTCGCCGATGTACATGCCGGGGCGCTTGCGCACCGCTTCCAGGCCTTCCAGGATCTGGATCGAGCCCTCACCATAGGCCGCGCTCGCGCCGGCCTGGTTGGTGTCAATCGTGGGCTGGAAATTGGAGCTTTCCTCGCCCGCGGGGCCTGTGTTGACGGTGCCGTTCACATTGTTTTCTTCGGACATAGATCGCTTTTCTCAAACTCTTGAATGACCAAACCCGCTTTGCGCAGCGGGTTCGGGGTCATGGATTGCGGGTCAAGCCCGCAATGACAGCCATCAGATTCGCATCGGCATCACGACGTACTTGAACGTGGCGTTGTCGGGAATGGTCAGCAGCGCTGAGCTGTTGGAATCGGCCAGTTCCATCTTCACCATTTCCTGGTCCATGTTGGCCAGCGCGTCGATCAGGTAGGTCACGTTGAAGCCGATTTCGATGGCGTCGCCACCGTAGTCGATGTCGAGTTCGTCCACGGCTTCTTCCTGCTCGGCGTTGTTGCTGGCCACGCGCAGGGTGCCGGGCTCGATGTTCAGGCGCACGCCCTTGAACTTCTCGCTGGTGAGGATGGCGGTGCGCTGCAGGCTGGCCAGCAGCGGCGCGCGGCCCAGGGTGACGCTGTTCTTGTGGTTCTTGGGGATCACGCGGTTGTAGTCGGGGAACTTGCCTTCGACCAGCTTGGTGACGAACTCCATGCCGCCAAAACTGAACTTGGCCTGGTTGCTCGCAAACTGCATCTCGATGGCACCTTCGGCATCGGACAGCAGGCGCTGCATTTCCAGCACCGTCTTGCGCGGCAGGATAACCTCTTGCCGCGGCACTTCCACGTCGAGCGTGGCGTTGGCAAAGGCCAGGCGGTGGCCGTCGGTGGCCACCAGGCTCAATTGCTTGCCTTCGGCGACGAACAAAATGCCGTTGAGGTAGTAGCGGATGTCGTGCACCGCCATCGCAAAGCTCACCTGGTTCAACAGGTCTTTCAGCACCTTTTGCGGCACGCTGAACACGGGGCCGAAGCTGGCGGCTTCCTGCACCAGCGGGAAGTCTTCGGCCGGCAATGTTTGCAGCGTGAACTTGCTCTTGCCGCCCTTCAGGATCAGCTTGTTGGCGTTGGATTCCAGGCTCACGGTCTGGTCGGCCGGCATGGTGCGCAGGATGTCGATCAGCTTGCGCGCGCCCACCGTCGTGGTGAAGTTGCCGCTGTCGCCCTCGAGCTCGGCCGTGGTGCGGATCTGGATTTCCAGGTCGCTGGTGGTCAGCTGCACCGAGCCGCCCGTCTTGCGGATCAGCACGTTGGCCAGGATGGGCAGCGTGTGCCTGCGCTCCACAATGCCTGCCACCGACTGCAGGACTGCGAGCACTTTGTCTTGGGTTGCCTTCAGGACGATCATGTCTTCCTCTTATTGAATTCTCTAATTTAGATTAGTAGTAGTTAGATAAGGGAGCGGCCCCTCTGTGGACAAACGCTATTTTCCCCTTTTTCATCAAGCACTTGCGCGAATAAAAAGCCTGTGCGCAGCGGGCCTGAGCCGCGGGATGGAAAAGGACAACTTCGGCTTTTCGGCCAGGCGTGTGGATAACCTGCAAGTTGTGCCGGAACTGTCCACAGGGTTGTCGGTTGCCTCATTTTTAATCAGCCCTTGAGGGTTTGTTCCAGCACGTGAAGCTGCTGGTTCAGCTCGGTGAGCTGCTGGCGCTCGCCGGCGATCTTGCGCACCGCGTGCAGCACGGTGGTGTGGTCGCGCCCGCCAAACAGCTCGCCGATCTCGGGCAGGCTCTTCTGGGTGAGCTCCTTGGCCAGGTACATGGCAATCTGGCGCGGGCGGGCAATGCTGGCCGGGCGCTTCTTGCTGTACATGTCGGCCACCTTGATCTTGTAATAGTCAGCCACCGTCTTCTGGATGTTCTCGACCCCGATCTGCCGGTTCTGGATGCTAAGCAGGTCGCGCAATGCCTCGCGGGCCAGCTGGATGGAGATTTCCTTCTGGTTGAAGCGCGAATAAGCCAGGATCTTGCGCAGCGCGCCTTCCAGCTCGCGCACGTTGGAGCGCACGTTCTTGGCCACGAAGAAAGCCACTTCCTCGGGCATCTCGGCGCTTTCGGCGCGGGCCTTGTTGATCAGGATGGCCACGCGCATTTCAAGCTCAGGCGGCTCGATGGCCACCGTGAGGCCCGAGTCAAAGCGCGAAACCAGGCGCTCGTGGATGTCGGTCAGGCCCTTGGGGTAGGTGTCAGACGTCATCACGATGTGGCTCTTCTTGGCCAGCAGGGCCTCGAAGGCGTTGAAGAATTCTTCCTGGGTGCGGTCCTTGTTGGCGAAGAACTGCACGTCATCTATCAACAGCAGGTCAAGCGAGTGGTAACGCTCCTTGAACTCGTCAAAAGTCTTGCGCTGGTAGGCCTTAACCACATCCGAAACAAATTGTTCGGCGTGGATGTAGAGAACTTTGCTGCCGGGCTTGTCGGCCAATAACTTATTGCCTACAGCGTGCATCAGGTGGGTCTTGCCCAGGCCGACGCCGCCGTAGATGAAAAGCGGGTTGTAAAGCTGGCCCGGCATGCCGGAGACATGCATGGCCGCGGCGCGGGCCATGCGGTTGGCCGTGCCCTCCACCAGGTTCTCGAAAGTGAGGGCCGTGTTCAGGCGGTTCTTGAAGGCGGTGGCGGCGTTGTCTTCGGCAATGTCAGCCGGCTCGGGCGCCGGGCTCATCTCGGCGGCATTTGACTGTGACGAGTAAGTGCGGGCAACCGGTTCGCGAAGAGCAAGCGCTAACTCAAGCTGCACCGGCTGGCCGTAAAGCTTCTCGAGCAGGCTGGCAATGCGGTTGGAATACTGGGCCCGAACCCAGTCGAGCTTGAAGCGGTTGGCCACGAACACCGTGACGCGCGAAAAGTCTTCGGAAACCTGGGCGACGAGGGGCTTGATCCAGGTGTTGAACTGCTGCTCGGGCAGCTCCTGCGCCAGCTGGTCGATGCACGCCTGCCAAAGGCTGCCGCCCGCGCTGAGGGCCGCATTGGCCGCTACGCTGTTGTGTTGCCCCTCACTCATTTATTGGCTGCCGCCTCTGTGGATAGTTGTTCTGCGCGAAACCGTCCATTCTAGTTTATCAAAGCCTTATCCACAATCGCGCGGATGGCGGCGACAGCTCAGGCGGCACCACGCAAAAAGCGCCTAACGCCTTGCCGGGATTGGCTTTTTACGCGATAATCGCGGGTTCCCCCGGATACAACGAGATACGAGAAATGAAACGCACCTACCAACCTTCCAAAGTGCGCCGCGCACGCACGCACGGCTTCCTGGTCCGCATGAAGACCCGTGGCGGCCGCGCCGTGATCAACGCACGCCGCGCCAAGGGCCGCAAGCGCCTGGCTGTCTAAAGCCGCGCACTGCCAGTGCAGCGGCTCAAGACCCGCGTGCAGTTCCAGGCCGTCATGGCGGGCAGCACAGTGTCTCGTACCGCGCACTTCGCGCTGCATCGCACCGGTCTCGACGAATCAGGGCCTGAGTCCACGGGACTCAAGGCCCTGTTTGCTGTGCGCGAGGCCTGGATAGGCGCCATGGTGCCCAAGCGCTGGGCCAAGCGCGCCGTCACCCGCAATGCCATCAAACGACAGGTCTATACCGTGAGCCAGGAGTTCGAACCGCAATTGCCTGTGGCCGCCCATGTGGTGCGGCTGCGCAGCGCGTTCGACCGCAAGCAGTTCATCAGCGCCACCTCGCCCGCCCTCAAGCAGGCCGTGCGCGCCGAGCTGCTGCAGCTGTTCAGCGCGGTACGCGACAAGGGGCCGGCATGATCCGCGCCGGCCTCGTCGCCCTGGTCAAGGGCTACCGGCTCTTTCTCTCGCCCTGGCTGGGCTCGGCCTGCCGCTTCACGCCCACCTGCTCGGTTTACTCCATACAGGCGCTGGAACTACACGGCGCCGCGGCCGGCAGCTATCTCACGCTGAAGCGCCTGGCGCGCTGCGGCCCCTGGTGCGAAGGCGGGCACGATCCCGTGCCCGCGCGGCTTGAAAAGCCGCGCTTCCTGACCCACCTGCTCTCACCCTTTCAACAAAAGAAGTCTTCATGAACGACATTCGCCGCACCATCCTGTGGGTGATTTTTGGTTTCTCCATGGTGTTGCTGTGGGACAAATGGCAGATTCATAACGGCGGCAAGGGCACCTTCCTGCTCGGCCTGAGCAGCAAGCCCGCGGCCACCGCCAGCGCGCCCGCCGGCCCCGCCAGCGTGCCGACGGCCAGCGTTCCCGCGGCCTCTGGTGTGCCGGGCACCACCAGCCCGTCTGCCGTGCCGCCCACCGGGGCCGGTACGGCCGCCGTGGCCGCCGCGCCCGTTGCCATTCCGCGCCAGAAGGTGGTCGTCACCACCGACCTGCTGCGCCTGACCTTCGACAGCGAAGGCGGCACCATCATCGGCACCGAATTCCTCAAGCAGGCCAGCGACGGCAAGACCACCGGCACCTTCACGCTGCTGGAAGAGTCGGCCGGCCGCGTGTACGTAGCGCAGACGGGCCTGATCGGCCCCGGCACCTTCCCCACCCACAAGACGCCGATGACGGTGAGCGGCGACCGCGAGCTCAAAGAGGGCCGCGACGACGTGATCGTGAAGTTCGAATCGGCCGACGTGGGCGGCGTGAAGGTGGTCAAGACCTATACGCTCAAGCGCGGCGCCTACGACGTGGCCGTGAAGCATGAAGTGGTGAACACCGGCACCGTGCCCGTGTCGCCGCAGCTGTACCTGCAGCTGGTGCGCGACGGCAATGCACTGCCGGGCGAATCATCTTTCTATTCCACCTTCACCGGCCCGGCGGCTTACACCGAGGCCAAGAAATTCCACAAGATCGATTTCAAGGACATCGAAAAGGGCAAGGCCGAGATTGATAAGGAGTCCACCAACGGCTACGTGGCCATGGTGCAGCACTACTTCGCCAGCGCCTGGATACTGCCCGACGGCCTGAAGCGCGAGCTGTTCGTGCGCAAGGTGGGCGACAACCTGTATGCGGTGGGCATGATCGCTTCGCTGGACGCCATCGCGCCCGGCGCCACCAAGGCCATCGACGCCAAGTTCTTCGCCGGCCCGCAGCTGGAAAAGATGCTGGAGCAGGTCTCGCCCGGGCTGGAGCTGGTCAAGGACTATGGCTGGCTCACCATCCTGGCCAAGCCGCTGTACTGGCTGCTGGACCACCTGCACAACCTCATCCACAACTGGGGCTGGTCGATCATGGCCCTGGTGCTGCTGATCAAGATCGCCTTCTACTGGCTGCAGGCCAAGGGCTACGAGAGCATGGCCAAGATGAAGGCCATCAACCCCAAGATCATGGCCATGCGCGAGCGGCTGAAGGACAAGCCGCAGGAAATGCAGCAGGAGATGATGAAGATCTACCGCGAGGAAAAGGTCAACCCGATGGGCGGCTGCTTCCCCATCATGATCCAGATCCCGGTGTTCATCGCGCTGTACTGGGTGCTGCTGTCCAGCGTGGAAATGCGCGGCGCGCCCTGGGTGCTGTGGATCCATGACCTGTCGGCGCCCGACCCCTGGTTCATCCTGCCGGTGGTGATGACCGCCACCACCATGCTGCAGACCGCGCTGAACCCCGCGCCGCCGGACCCGATGCAGGCCAAGATGATGTGGATCATGCCGCTGGCCTTCAGCGTGATGTTCTTCTTCTTCCCCTCGGGCCTGGTGCTGTACTGGATAACCAACAACGTGCTGTCGATCGCCCAGCAATGGCTGATCAACAAGCGCATGGGCGTGCCACCGCAATTCAACCTGCCTGACTTCCTGGTGAAAAAGGGATAAAAATAAAAAAGGGCCGCTTCGCGGCCCTTGTCGATTGACGATGCTCTCCAGCCGCACGCAACCCATCGCAGCGATCGCCACGGCTCCGGGCCGCGGCGCGGTGGGCATCGTGCGGGTGTCGGGCGCGGCCATCGCGCCGGTGATCCAGGCGCTGTGCGGGCGCGCGCTGAAGCCGCGCGAGGCAACTTACCTCACCTTCCTCGCGGCGGACGGCGGCACTATCGACCAAGGCCTGGCCATCCACTTCCCGGCGCCGCATTCCTACACCGGCGAAGAGGTGCTGGAGCTGCAGGCGCACGGCGGGCCCGTCGTGCTGCAGCTGCTGCTGGCGCGCTGCCTGGAGGCCGGTGCAGGCCTCGGCCTGCGTGTGGCGGAGCCGGGCGAATTCACGCAGCGCGCCTTCCTGAACGACAAGATCGACCTGGCGCAGGCCGAGGCCATCGCCGACCTGATCGATGCCAGCACCGAAGCGGCCGCGCGCAGCGCCAGCCGCTCGATGGCCGGCGAGTTCTCCAGGGAAATCCACGGGCTGCGCGACGCGCTGGTCCACCTGCGCATGCTGGTGGAAGCCACGCTGGATTTTCCGGAAGAAGAGATCGACTTCCTGCAGAAGGCCGATGCCACCGGCCAGCTGCAGCGGCTGCAGCAGCTGCATGCCGGCGTGATGCAGCGCGCGCGCCAGGGCGCGCTGCTGCGCGAAGGCATCAAGGCCGTCATCGCGGGCCAGCCCAATGCGGGCAAGAGCTCGCTGCTGAATGCGCTGGCCGGCGCCGAGCTGGCCATCGTGACGGCGGTGGCCGGCACCACGCGCGACGTGGTCAGCCAGACCATCCAGATCGAGGGCGTGCCGCTGCACGTGATCGACACGGCGGGGCTGCGCGAGAGCGAAGACCAGGTCGAAAAAATCGGCATAGAACGCGCCTGGGGCCAGATTGAAAACGCCGACGTGGTGCTGTTCCTGCACGACCTGACACGCGCTGATGCTACAGATTACATAGCTGCCGACGCACAGGTGGCGCGCCTTCTGGGCCAAAAGCTCCCCCAAGGCGTGCCGGTGATCGACGTCTGGAACAAGGTCGACGCGGCTGCGGCCGCGCCCGAGCCCGCGGTAGCCGGGCATGGCCACATCCGTCTTTCGGCGAAGACCGGCGAAGGCCTGGACGCGCTGCGCGCCAAGCTGCTCGAAGTGGCAGGCTGGCAGGCTGGGGCCGAAGGCGTGTACACCGCCCGCGAGCGCCATGTGCAGGCGCTGCGCCGCGTGCACGAACATCTTGCGCTGGCGGCGGCCCATCTGGCCGCGAAGGCGCAGTCGCTGGACCTGCTGGCCGAAGAACTGCGACTGGCGCAGAACGCGCTGAGCGAAATCACCGGCGAGTTCACCTCGGACGATCTGCTCGGCGTGATCTTCACGAAGTTCTGCATCGGGAAGTAGCGGTACGGTTACCGCCGTTGAAGACGGGGTATCAGGTGTAAGTGGTCGTTAACATCCCTTGTGCTGGCCCAGCGGCACCGTTACTGTTGCGCCACCATGAACGCACCACTGCGCACGCCGCTCAAGTTCGACATCCAGGGGCTGGTCCAGGCGGTCAGCCACAACCATTCCACGGATAGCTTCACGCCGTCGCTCACGACGGTGCAGTGGGACCTGCTGGCCACCTACATGCAGCCGTTCGCGCTGATGGCGGGGCAGCGGCTGATCGAGCAGGGGTCGCTGGACCGCACGCTGTACCTGGTGGAATCGGGCTCGCTCAGCGTGCACTTCGAAGACGACAAGGGCCGCGTGCGCCTGGCCATCGTGGGCCCGGGCTCAGCCGTCGGCGAGGGCGCTTTCTTCACGCGCCAGCCGCGCAATGCCACGGTGCAGGCTGCGGGCGTCTGCAAGATCTGGTGCCTGACGCCGATCCGATTCACCGAATTGAGCAACCGCAACCCGGCCCTGGCGCTTGAACTCGCCATGGCGCTGGGCTCGCTGGTTTCGCGCCGGCTGATCAACAAACCCAAGCGCATCGCCGTCACCTGAGCGTGGGGCATAGCCAACCGGCCGGTCGGCCAATTGCTGCAGCGCAACTATTTCACGGAAGCCAGCATTGGCGCGGCATCCGGGCCCGAGAGGTGTTAAATAAGTCCGTGGTTTTTCCGCGCAGCGGAATTACACTGACCTAACGGCAGACTTTAAACAAAAGTTTACGCGGCCGCGCCAGAACCCCGAGAGCTCCCAACCATGTCCCTTATCAGCTGGTTATTCCAATCGAAGCCGGCCAAGGCAGCCGGCCCCGCCGCTGAAAGCTCGGGCCTGTCACGCATGGAAGCCACCCGCCCGGTCAACGCCTCGCACCGCCGCAGCACCCCCCCGAAACAGACACCGCCGGCCAGCAACGCTCAGCCGGCCAACCGCAAGAGCGAGCGCATGGCGCGCCGCGAGCTGCTGTACACGGTGGTGCGCGACTCCATGGTCCACGCCGGCGTGCTGTCGTCCAGCTACAAGTTCAAGGTGCTGTCGCTGGACGCGCGCGGCCGCCAGTTCCTGGTGATGGTGGACCTGGCCCGCGAATTCGGCAGCGAAACCGGCCGCCTGGCCGAGGTCGAGGCCATGATCGCGCAGAGCGCCAAGTCCCGCTACGACATCGTCGTCACCGCCGTCTACTGGCGCATGAATGAACACGTGGCCGTCGGCAACCCCGCCATGCGCGGGCAGCTTCGCCCGGCGATGTCCAGCTCGCAGCCCATGCCGCTGGAGTCCCCCCCCGCGGCGCTGGAATCGCGCCCCATGCCCATTGCTTCGCAGCCCGCGCCCCTGGTGTCCCAGCCCGCGCCGCTGACGGCCGTACGCCCGCAAGGGGCTGGCCGCTACGAGCCAATCCAGGCCGACGAAGTGGCCGCCTTCAAGCGGGCCCTGGCAGCGGGCGCCAGCAAGCCTGCGGCGTCCGTCCCGGTGGCTGTGCCTGTCGCGGCAGCAGCAGGCGCCACTGCCAAGGCTTTCGACGGATCCGGCAAGCACGGCCCGCAAAGCTACACGCTGCTCACCGGCTTTGAAGACACCGAGATGCCCGATGGTGATGCCCGCAGCCCCGCGCTGAGCGGCACCCAGTACGGCGAATTGAACTGAGCCCGCGCCGGGCGCCGGGGCTTACACTTCGCAGCTGAGCCCAGGGAGGGCCGCCCGAGGAGATCCCATGAATGTTCAGCAACTGGTCGATGCGATCGCGGCGCTCGACGCCACGGATGCATTGCAGTGCAAGCTCACGCTCGACGAGTGGAAGTCGCTCGCGCCCTATCTTTCGATCCGTTTCCTCAAGGCGGGCGACCCCCTGATGCAGGAGGGCGACTGCGAACGCGAGCTGTTCATCCTGGCTGACGGCGAGCTGGAAGTGACCATCCAGGGCAGCGTGATCGCCACCCTCAAGCCCGGCACCGTGGTCGGTGAGGGCACTTTCTTTTCCGGCCAGCCGCGCAGCGCCACGGTGACGCCGTCGCTGCCCGGCGTGGCCTGGGGCCTGAACTGGGAAAAGTTCGACAAGATGGCGCTCAAGCAGCCGCGCCTGGCGGTGGACCTGATCAAGGGCCTGGCCGCGGTGCTGGCCATCCGCATGCGCGAAGCCCTCCTGGTCGGCCAGTTCACCTGAAGGCCCGTGCGCGCTGCTGGCGGGCCGTCAGCCGCGCAGCAGTTTCTCTTCGGCCAGCGCCAGGTTCTCCGGCAGGCCCGACAGCACCAGCGTGTCGCCCTCCTGCAGCGGCGGGCCGCCTTCCAGGTCGGCCGGCTTGCCGTTGCCGCGGCGCAGGCTGACCACCCGCACGCCCATCGCATGCAGCGCGAAATCCGGAAGCGGCCGGCCCACCGGCCGCGCGCCCAGCGGCAGCGTGATGGTGGCCAGGCGCTCCTGCTCCAGTTCGTGCACGGTGTCGTCGTCGGCGCCGTGGAAGTAGCCCCGCAGCAGGTTGTAGCGGGCATCGCGCTGGTCCTGCACGATGCGGATCACGCGGCGCATCGGCACGCCCACCAGCGCCAGCGCATGGCTGGCCAGCATCAGTGAGCCTTCCAGCGCCTCGGGCACCACCTCGGTGGCGCCGGCGGCCTGCAGCTTTTCCAGATCGTGGTCGTCCTGGGTGCGCACGATCACCGGCACCTGCGGCGCATGCGCGCGGGTGTTGGCGAGCACCTTCAGCGCGCCGGGCACGTCCAGGTAGGTGACAACCACCGCGCTGGCGCGGGCCAGGCCGGCCGCCATCAGCGCCTGCAGCCGGGCCGCGTCGCCGAACACCACCGAGTCCCCGGCCGCGGCGGCCTGGCGCACCCGGTCAGGGTCCAGGTCCAGTGCCATGTAGGGGATGCCTTCGCGCTCCAGCATGCGCGCCAGGTTCTGGCCGCAGCGGCCGTAGCCGCAGATGATGACGTGCTTGTTGGCGTTGATCGACTTGCGCGCGATGGTGGTCATCTGCAGTGATTGCTGCAGCCACTCGCTGGCCACCAGTTTCATCACCACGCGGTTGCTGTACATGATGATGAAGGGCGTGGCCAGCATCGACAGCACCATGCTGGCCAGGATGGGGTTGAGCAGCGCGGGCGGCACCAGCGAATACTGCTGCGCCAGCGTCAGCAGCACGAAGCCGAACTCGCCGGCCTGCGCCAGGTACAGGCCGGTGCGCAGCGAGGTGCCCATCGACGCGCCGAACAGCCGCCCCAGCACCGACACCAGTGCCAGCTTGAACAGCACCGGCAGTGTCAGCAGCACCAGCACCAGGCCCCAGCGCTCGGCCACCAGCCGCCAGTCCAGCAGCATGCCGATGCTGATGAAGAACAGGCCCAGCAGCACGTCGTGGAAGGGCCGGATGTCGGTCTCCACCTGGTGCTTGTATTCGGTCTCCGAAATGAGCATGCCCGCGATGAAGGCGCCCAGCGCCAGCGACAGCCCGGCCAGCTCCGTCAGCCAGGCCAGCCCCAGCGTGACGAACAGCAGGTTCAGCACGAACAGCTCTTCACTCTTGCGCCGCGCCACCAGGGTCAGCCACCAGCGCATCACGCGCTGGCCGCCCACCAGCAGCACGGTGATCAGCGCGGCAGCCTTGAGGCCGGCGATGGCCAGCGCGGCGAACAGGTTTTCCTGTGAGGTGCCCAGGGCCGGGATCAGCACCAGCAGCGGCACCACGGCCAGATCCTGGAACAGCAGCACGCCCATGACGCGCTTGCCGTGCTCGCTTTCCATCTCCAGGCGCTCGGCCATCAGCTTCACGACGATGGCTGTGCTGCTCATGGCCAGCGCGCCGGACAGCGCCAGCGAGGTCTGCCAGCTCATCTTCCACAGGCCCGGCGCGAGCGCCGCCATGAACAGCGAGGCGAAGGTGGCCAGCAGGATGGTGAGCATGACCTGGCACAGCCCCAGGCCGAACACGTGGCCGCGCATCGCCCGCAGCTTGGGCAGGTTGAATTCCAGCCCGATCACGAACATCAGGAACACCACGCCGAACTCGCCCAGATGCCGCACGCCCTCGGCGTTGTTGCCCAGCGCCAGCGCATTGGGCCCGATCAGCACGCCCACCACCAGGTAGCCCAGCATGGGCGGCAGTTTCAGCGAGCGGCACACCACCACGCCCAGCACGGCGGCCAGCAGGTAGAGCAGCGTCAGTTCCAGCGAGGACATGCCACTATGCTATCGCGGTAACGTGGCGGCTCTCTATAGAATCCGCCCATGACATTCGACCCCGACCGGGCCCTGCGCCTGGCACAGGAGACATTCGACATCGAAGCCGCCGCGGTGCTGGGCCTGAAGGCACGCACCAACGCTTCCTTCGCGCGTGCCGTGGAGACCATCCTGGGCGTGCGCGGCCGCGTGGTTGTGATGGGCATGGGCAAGAGCGGCCATGTCGGCCGCAAGATCGCGGCCACGCTCGCGTCCACCGGTACGCCGGCGATGTTCGTCCACCCCGCCGAGGCCAGCCACGGCGACCTGGGGATGATCAAGCCGATCGACCTGGTGCTGGCGATCTCCAACAGCGGCGAGGTCGACGAAGTGACCACGCTGCTGCCCGTGATCAAGCGGCTGGGCGCCGCGGTGATCGCGATGACGGGCAATCCGCAATCCACGCTGGGCCGGCACGCCGACATCGTGCTGGACAGCGGGGTCGAGAAAGAGGCCTGCCCGTTGCAGCTGGCACCCACGGCCAGCACCACGGCGCAGCTCGCGCTGGGGGATGCGCTGGCGGTGGCGCTGCTTGACGCGCGGGGCTTCCAGACCGAGGACTTCGCCCGGTCGCACCCCGGCGGCGCGCTGGGCCGCAAGCTGCTCACGCACTTGAGCGACGTGATGCGCGCCGGCGACGCCGTGCCCCGCGTGCGCGCCAACACCGCGTTCCCCGAAATGATGCGCGAGATGAGCGCCAAGGGCCTGGGCGCCTCCGCCATCGTGGATGACGCCGGGCGCGTGCTGGGCATCTTCACCGACGGCGACCTGCGCCGCCTGATCGAACAGGGCGTGGACCTGCGCGCCGTGACGGCGCGCGAGGTGATGCACCCCGGCCCGCGCACCATCCGCAGCGATGCACTGGCTGTGGAGGCTGCGCAACTGATGGAGCAGCACCGCATCACCAGCGTGCTGGTGGTCGACGAGGACGGCCTGCTGTGCGGCGCCGTCAACAGCAACGACCTGATGCGCGCGAAAGTCATCTGAATGGCCGTGCCCGCAGTCAATTTCCCGCCCGAGCTGCTGCTGCGTGCGCAGGGTATCCGCGTGGCCTTCTTCGACGTCGACGGCGTGCTGACGGACGGCGGGCTGTACATGTCCGAAAAAGGGGAAAGCCTCAAGCGCTTCAACATCCTGGATGGCTTGGGGCTGAAGCTCCTGCAGCGCGCCGGCATAGTGCCGGCGGTGATCACGGGGCGAGACTCCAAGGCGCTGCGCGGAAGGCTGGCCGCACTGGGCGTGGAGCACGTGCACTACGGCACCGAGGACAAGCGCCCCGCCGCCGAAAAGACTCTTTCCGAGCTGGGCCTGGACTGGTCGCGCGCGGCGGGCATCGGCGACGACTGGCCCGACCTGCCGGTGCTGCACCGCTGCGCCATGGCTGCCGCACCGTCCAACGCGCACGCCGAGGTGCGCGCCGCCTCACACTACGTGACGCAGGCCGCCGGCGGCCACGGCGCCGCGCGCGAATTCTGCGACCTGCTGCTCACGGCGAGCGGGCGCTATGCCTCGCTGCTCGAGGGCTACGCTTGAGCACGATGGCAAGGCGTGCGCCGATCTCGGGGTGGGCGCTGGTGCGATCCGGGTGGGAGCAGGCCTCCATCTACCTGCCGATCATCCTGATGGGCTTCATGGCGCTGGGCACCTACTGGCTGGCGCGCAGCACTCCCACCGCCAGCTCGCCGGAGGCGATGCGCGCGGTGCACCACGACCCCGACTATTTCATGCGCGGCTTTTCGGTGAAGTCGTTCGACGCGGCGGGCCGCCTGAAGAGCGAGGTGTTCGGGGTGGAGGCCAGGCACTACCCCGACACCGACACGCTGGAGATCGACCACCCGCGCATCCGCGCCTACAACGAGCGCGGCGAGCTGACGGTGGCCACCGCGCTGCGCGCGGTGAGCAACGCCGACGCCTCCGAAGTGCAGCTGATCGGCGAGGCGGTGGTGACGCGCGAGCCCATGAAGGGGAGCGCGGCGCAGGACAGCCCGCGGCTGGAGTTCCGGGGCGAGTTCCTGCACGTGTTCGTCAAGGCTGAAAAGGTCAAGTCGCACAAGCCGGTGGTGCTCAAGCGCGGCGCGGACGAATTCACCGCCGAGAGCCTGGACTTCGACAATGTCGACCGCGTGCTGGACCTGCGAGGCCGTGTGCATGGCATGCTGGCGGCGCGGCCAAGCAAATAAGAAAGGCCCGGCACCATGGACAAGCTGGTTTTCATCACGGGCGCGTCCAGCGGCATCGGCCAGGCGCTGGCCTGGCGCTTCTACCAGGCCGGTTGGCGGCTGGCGCTGGCGGCCCGGCGGGCGGGCGAGATCGAAAGCTGGGCCCGCGGCCAGCAGCTGGACCCGCAGCGCTACGCCATCTATGCGGCCGACGTGGCCGATACCGACAGCATCGCTGCCGCCGGACGGGCTTGCATCGCAGCCCAGGGCGTGCCCGACGCCGTGATCGCCAACGCGGGCATCAGCGTGGGCGTGGACACGGCTGTGCGCGCCGACATCGACGTGATCGCCCGCACCTTCGCCACCAATAACGTGGGCCTGGCCGCCACCTTCCAGCCGTTCGTCGATGCGATGGTGCGGCGCGGCTCGGGCGCGCTGGTGGGCATTGCCAGCGTGGCGGGCATACGCGGGCTGCCGGGCCACGGGGCCTATTGCGCCAGCAAGGCGGCGGTGATCGCCTATTGCGAAAGCCTGCGCGGCGAGTTGCGGCCCAGCGGCGTGAAGGTGGTCACCCTGCTGCCGGGCTACATCGACACGCCGCTGACGCAGAAAAACCGCTACGGCATGCCGTTCCTGATGAAGGCGCCGGACTTCGCCGACCAGGCGTTCAAGGCCATCACGGCGGGCGCCAGTTACCGCGTCATTCCCTGGCAGATGGGCGTGGTGGCCAAGCTGCTGCGCCTGTTGCCCAACCCGCTGTACGACCGGGCGCTGGCCGGCCGGCCGCGCAAGCACCGGCAGGGCGAAGGCTGAAGGCGCAGCAAAAAGGCTCCCGAAGGAGCCTTTGTTGATTGGTAACAGGGTTCAGTACCCGCCGCGGCCGCCACCGCCGCCGCCACCCCCGCGCGGGCCGGAGCCGTAGGGGCTGCGAAAGCCGCCATCGCCCCCACCACCGCCGCCGCCGCGGCCGCCACCACCTCCACCGTAGCCGCCGCCTCCGCCGCTGCGGCCACCACCACCACCGCCGCCATAGCCGCCGCCCCCACCACCGCCGCCGTAGCCGCCTCCACCGCCGCCGCTACCCCCGCCGCCGCCATAGCCACCGCTGCGCGGGGGCCGGGCTTCCATGGGGCGGGCTTCATTGACCACCACGCTTCGGCCGCCCAGGGGCTGGCCGTTCATGCCACTGATCGCGGCCTGTGCTTCGGCATCGCTGCCCATTTCGACAAAACCAAAGCCCTTGGAGCGGCCGGTGTCGCGCTCCATCATGACCTTGGCGCTGGTCACGGCGCCAAATTCGCCGAAAGCCTGCTCAAGATCGCTGTCACGCACCGAATACGGCAGATTGCCTACGTACAGTTTGTTGCCCATGAAGTGGGGACTCCTAAAAAAACATTGAGCTCAAGCGATGGAGTCCCGAAAACGCATTCAACCGGACAAGCGACGCGAAAAGTGACCTGTTCACCGCATTCCCGCGTGAAAAACTGCGACCACGCAATTCCATTATTAATCAGAATTTCGCGCAGCGGGCAAGTGGCAAAAGCTCCGCAAAGCCGCGCCCAGCAACGAAAAAGGGGCCCAAGGGCCCCTTTGCTGCTTGTCCTGCAACGCAGGTAAGACTTAGTAGCTGCCGCGGCCGCCGCCGTAGCCGCCGCCACCGCCGCTGCGGCCACCGCCGCCGCCGCCACCGCCGTAACCGCCGCCACCACCACCGCCACCGCCGCCGCCGAAGCCGCCGCTGCGCGGAGCGCGGGGCTCCATCGGACGGGCTTCATTGACGACGAGGCCGCGGCCGCCGACTTGCTGGCCGTTCATGCCGGTGATGGCAGCTTGTGCTTCCGCATCGCTGCTCATCTCGACGAAACCGAAACCCTTGGAGCGGCCGGTGTCACGTTCCATCATGACTTTGGCGCTGGACACGGTGCCGAACTGGCTGAAAGCCTGTTCCATGTCGGAATCGCGGTAGGAATAGGGCAGGTTGCCCACGTAAAGTTTGTTGCCCATCATTGGACTCCATCAAAAAAAACACTCACAAAGCGATGGGAGTCCGACACGCAATCACAAACCGAAAAACTTCACTTCGAAGACGCGAAACTGACCAATCACCGCAGACATGTACCCCCGCCGGAGCGGGCGCACGGGGCCATTATGGTCTAAATCGGGCCCGGCGGGTGAAAAGCTACGGCCGGTCGTCAGGCGTGTCGCTGTAGTTGCGCCAGCGCCCCATGGCATTTCGCATGGTGAGGATCTGGCGCTCGAACACCGGGCAGGCGCTGCAGGCCGCCAGGTGGAAGCGCAGGGCCACCTGCTCCACCGTGCTCAGGCTGCGATCTTCCCGCGCCACCAGGAGGGCGCTGACCTGTTTGCAGCTGCGGCGAAGGATCATCATGCGGGGCGGTTCCCAAACCAGTTGATTTCCAGGCATTCGCGCAGGCGCAGGCGGGCGCGGTGGAGCTGGACGTAAAGATTGGTCTGCGTCAGTTCCAGTTCCTTACAAATCTCCTCGCTGGGCAGCTCCAGCCACTCACGCATGAGGAAAACCCGGCCCATGGCGGGGGGCAGTTTCTCCGTGCACGCCTCCAAAATGGCAAAAAACTGGCGCGAATTAAGCTCCTGCTCGGGGTTGCCCCAGTCGGCCGGCTCGTTGACGAAGTGGCCGTCGGCCTTGAAATGCAGGGCCTCCAGCTCATCGCTGCCGTCGCTTTCGTCGTCCGCCAGGCTGACTTCCCGCCGTCGCTGGCGCAGGATATCGATCACCTTGTGCTTGAGGATGCCGACCAGCCAGGTCTTGAGCTGGGAGCGGTTGCCGAAAGACTGCGGCTTGGAAAGGGCCGCGAGCATCGTTTCCGACACGGCGTCCTCGGCCCATGCATCATTGCGCAGCTGCAGGCGTGCATAGCGCAGCAGGTAGCCCTGGTGCTCGGCGAGTTGACTTTCGATGCCCATGGTGCAAATGTGTAAGAAAGAATCATCGCATACCGACATCCCGCCATGAACAACATCCTGTCCGCCCTGCTCCTGTCCGCCGCCGCCCTGTGGGCGCCCTCCATCGGCGCCCAGCCGGCCGCGGCGCCCGCGGCACCACCGGCCGTTTCAGGCACCACCTTCGAGGGCAAGCCCTTCCAGCTGGCGTCGCTCAAAGGCAAGGTGGTGCTGGTGATGTTCTGGTCCACCGGCTGCGCCGTCTGCCGCGACAAGATGCCCGAGCTGCGGCAGAACTACGAAGGCTGGAACGGCAAGCCGTTCGAAATGGTGCTGGTCTCCACGGACCGCAAGATGCAGGACGTGGACGACTACGAGAAGATCATCTCGCGCACCGTGCCGACCAAGCAGCGCTTCGTGCAGCTGTGGGCCGGCAACGCCGACTACAAGGACAGTTTCGGGCCGCAGGCGCAGCTGCCTTCCACCTTCATCGTCGACAAGGCGGGCAAGGTGGTGGCGCGCTACCAGGGCCGCATCCCCGCCGAGGCCTGGGACAAGATCGCCGACTTGCTCTAGGGCCCTAGGGAAAACCCCCGGCACCATGGAAAACCCGGCGGCGTATGTAAGAAGCCGGACCGCTGCTTGACCAACGCTCAACCAGCCAGCTGGTTTTTTACCTCAACCCTCAAGTCTTGAATCAGGAGTTTCGCAATGAACCAACGTGCCCTCATCGCCGCCGCCGCCGCTTCCCTGCTGTCCACCGCCTTCATCGGCGGCACGGCCTTCGCCCAGGCCGCCGAAAAGGAAAAGTGCTACGGCGTTGCCAAGGCCGGCCAGAACGACTGCGCCAACCTCACCGGCACCCACTCGTGCGCGGGCCAGGCCAAGGTGGCCGACGCCGCCGAATGGAACTACGTCGCCAAGGGCAGCTGCCAGACCATGAAGGGCATGACCGCCGCCGAGGCCAAGGCCAAGCTGAAGATCTGAGCGCGCGAAAGCCGGGGCCTGCCGCATGAAGCCGCCGCCCTCCACCGGCATCGGCTGGCGGCATCCCCATTACGCGGAGCTGCTGCAGGCGCGGCCCGCGCTGGACTTCATCGAAGTTCATTCAGAGAATTTCTTCGGTGAGGGCGGCGCGGCGCTCGCTGTGCTTGCCCAGGGCCGCGAACACTATCCCGTCAGCCTGCACGGCGTGGGCCTGGCACTGGGTTCCGCCGCAGGCGTGGACCCCTGGCACCTGGAACAGCTGGCCCGCCTGGCCGGGCGCATCGAGCCCGTGCGCGTGAGCGACCACGCCTGCTTCGCGCGGGCCGCGATGGGCGGGGCCACCGTGCATGCGTCGGACCTGCTGCCCATCCCCTTCAACGCGGAAGCGCTCGACGTGCTGTGCCGCAACGTGCAGCAGGTGCAGGAGCGCCTGAAGCGCCCCCTGCTGGTCGAGAACCTCTCGGCCTACCTCACGCCCGCGGGCAGCGACCGCGGCGAAACCGAATTCCTCAATGCACTGGTCCAGCGCACCGGCTGCGGCCTGTTGGTGGACGTGAACAACATCTACGTCAACGCGCTGAATGCGCGGCTGGGCGGCGGCGAAGCCGACCCCGTGCAAAGCTGCATCGACTGGCTGGACGCGATCGCACCCGCCAGCGTCGGCGAGATCCACCTCGCCGGCCATTGCGCGATGGACGACATCGTCATCGACGACCATGGCAGCCGCGTCTGCGACCCGGTGTGGCAGGTCTACCGCCATGCGCTCTCGCGCTTCGGCGCCGTGCCCACGCTGGTCGAATGGGACACCGCCATTCCCCCGCTGCCGGTGCTGCTGCACGAAGCGCAGCTGGCGCGCGAAGCCGCGCTGGAAGAGGTGGCCGCATGAGCACGCTGGCGCGGCAGCAGCAGGCCATGCTGGCCGCGCTGTGGCAGCCCGGGCACGACGCCGCTATGAAAACAATAGCTGCCTACGCACAGCCAGAGCGCGCTGCAGGCCTTTTGCTCTCTGAGCGCGGGCTGAAGGCCTACCGCAGCAACGCGGCGCTGCTGGCGCCGCGCGCACTGGCCGGCGCCTTTCCGGTGCTGCTGCAATTGCTGGAAGAAGAGAACTTCGGCCACCTCGCGCGCAGCTATTGGCAGGCCTTTGCGCCGCTGCGCGGGGACCTCGCGCAATGGGGGGGCGAGCTGGCCGCGCACATCGAATCGCTGCCTCAGCTGGCCGGCGAGCCTTACCTTGCCGACGTGGCGCGCGCCGAGTGGGCGCTGCACATGCTGGCCACTGCGCCCGACGCGCAGCAGGACGCGGCCAGTTTCGCCCTGCTGGCGACGGCCGATCCCGCGCGCATCACGCTCCAGTTCTCGCCGGCCGCCTGCGTGGCCAGCGCATGGCCCGTGGCAAGCATCATCGCCGCGCACCTCGGGGGCACGCCTTCGCTGGAAGAAGCGGGCCAGCGCATCCGCGACAACACCGCCGAGACCGCGCTGGCCTGGCGCCAGGGCTTCAAGCCACGGCTGCGGCTGGCGTTGCCGGGTGAAGCGGTTTTCATCGCGGCGCTGCAAGATCGCGCCAGCCTGCTCGACTCACTGGCACGCGCGCCCGGACTGGACTTCAACCAATGGCTGCCGGCGGCCGCCCAACAGGGCCTGCTGCTCGCGGCGGTGCCGCACTGAACACAACACGACGAGGAGAAAACCCATGACAACCATCGATTCCCCGCTGCTGCAAAAGGGCGTGCAGCTCTGGAGCCGGCTCACCGTGGCGCTGGAGGCGTTGCAGCCGCTGGCCGCGCTGGCCGCGCGCATCTACGTGGGCCAGGTGTTCTTCATGTCGGGGCTGACCAAGATCCGCAACTGGGAAACCACCGTGGCGCTGTTCACCGACGAATACAAGGTGCCGTTGCTGCCGCCGGCGCTGGCGGCGCTGATGGGCACCACCGGCGAGCTGTTGCTGCCGGTGCTGCTGGTGCTCGGCCTGGGCGGCCGCTTCGCGGCGCTGGGCCTGTTCGTGGTGAACGCGGTGGCCGTGATTTCGCTCAGCGAGATCGCGCCGGCCGCATTGCAGGGCCACATCTTCTGGGGCTCGCTGCTGGCGGGCCTGGCGATCTACGGCCCCGGCCCCTGGTCGCTGGAGCGGCTGGTGTGGCCGCGGCTGGCAGGCAGCGCGCGGCCGGCCTGATCACCAGTTCACTTCGCGGTCGGGCGTGGAGCCGATGCGGTGGATGGAAACGTCCGCCCCCTCGTATTCTTCTTCCTGGGTCAGGCGCAGGCCCAGCAGGGTCTTGATCAGGCCGTAAACCACGAAGCCCGAGAGCAGGGCCCAGCCCACGCCCATCGCGCTGCCGATCAATTGCGCGGTGAAGCTCACGCCGCCCATTCCGCCCAGCGCTTTCATGCCGAAGATGCCGGCCGCGATGCCGCCCCAGGCGCCGCACAGGCCGTGCAGCGGCCAGACACCCAGCACGTCGTCGATCTTCCAGCGGTTTTGCGTCAGGGTGAACATCGCGACGAACATGGCGCCCGCGATGGCGCCCACGGCCAGCGCGCCCAGCGGGTGCATCAGGTCGGAACCCGCGCACACCGCCACCAGGCCGGCCAGCGGGCCGTTGTGCACGAAGCCGGGGTCGTTGCGGCCGAGCAGCGTGGCGGCCAGCGTGCCACCCACCATCGCCATCAGCGAGTTCACGGCCACCAGGCCGGAGATCTTGTCGATGGTCTGCGCGCTCATCACATTGAAGCCGAACCAGCCCACCGTGAGGATCCAGGCGCCCAGCGCGAGGAACGGGATGTTGGACGGCGGGTGGGCCGAGATCGCGCCGTCCTTGCGGTAGCGGTTGCTGCGCGCGCCCAGCAGGATCACCGCCGGCAACGCCAGCCAGCCGCCCACCGCGTGGACCACGATGGAGCCGGCGAAATCATGGAATTCCTCGCCGGTGGCGGACTTGATCCAGGCCTGGATGCCGAAGGCCTGGTTCCAGGCCACGCCCTCGAACAGCGGATACACCACGCCCACGATGACGGCCGTAGCGAGCAATTGCGGGCCGAACCGGGCCCGCTCCGCAATGCCGCCGGAGATGATGGCCGGTATGGCCGCCGCGAACGTGAGCAGGAAGAAGAACTTCACCAGCTCATAGCCGTTCTTCGCCGCCAGCTGCTCGGCGCCCACGAAAAAGTTGGTGCCGTAGGCCACGCTGTAGCCCACCATGAAGTACACGACGGTGGAGACCGAGAAATCCACCAGGATCTTCACCAGCGCGTTCACCTGGTTTTTCTTGCGCACGGTGCCCAGCTCAAGAAAGGCAAACCCGGCATGCATGGCCAGCACCATGATGCCGCCCAGCAGGATGAACAAGGCGTCTGAGCCCTGTTTTAGTGCTTCCATAAGGTCCTCTTTGGATGAAATGCTTGTTATTGGTGCGTTTGTGGCCGATTTCTCAGCAGCGCACCAAAAGCAAGCAAAAAGTGCGCCAGAAACGTGCGACTGGCTGCGCCAGCCGACTGACAGCCTGCGCCGATACCATGGGCGGCTAATGGAAGCCTTCCTCGTCTCCACGGGCATCGTCGCCCTCGCCGAAATGGGCGACAAGACGCAACTGCTGGCACTGGTGCTGGCCGCGCGGTTCCGCAAGCCCTGGCCCATCGTGCTGGGGATTTTTGTCGCCACGGTGGCCAACCATGCGCTGGCCGGCGCCGCCGGCGCCTGGGTCACCACCTTCCTGGGCCCGCAGGTGCTGCGCTGGGTGTTGGGCGGCTCCTTCATCGCCATGGCCTTGTGGATGCTGATTCCCGACAAGCTGGACGACGAGGAGGCGGACAAGGCGCCACGCTTCGGCGTTTTCGGCACCACCGTGATCGCCTTTTTCCTGGCCGAGATGGGCGACAAGACCCAGATCGCCACCGTGATGCTGGCCGCCCGCTACAGCGCGTGGGGCTGGGTCGTGGCGGGCACCACGCTGGGCATGATGCTGGCCAACGCGCCGGTGGTCTGGCTGGGCGAGCGCATCACCCGCCGCGTGCCGATCCGCGCCGTGCATCTGGTGTCGGCCACGATCTTCATCGCGCTGGGCGTGGCGGCGATCGCCGGCTGGGGTTGATATACTTTGACCACAGCGCCGATTTGCCTCAGCTTGCGGGCGCTCAATAAATTCAGCTAAAGATCGATCGCCAGCAGCCCGGCCTCGTTTTTTTAGCGACGCCGGGTTTTTTGTTGCCATGATCGTTTCGCCTCAATCGATGGAGTTTTCCGAGCCGCTTGCCTTGCGCAGCGGCGCGTCGATCCGTGGCTACACACTGGCCTACGAAACCTACGGCACGCTCAACGCGGCGCGGACCAACACGGTGCTGATCTGCCACGCCCTGAACGCCTCGCACCACGTGGCCGGCAGCTACGAAGGCCAGCCCGGTTCCGAAGGCTGGTGGCACACCATGATCGGCCCGGGCAAGCCCGTGGATACCGACCGCTTCTTCGTCATCGGCGTGAACAACCTCGGCTCCTGCTTCGGCTCCACCGGCCCCATGCACGTGAACCCGGACACCGGCAAGGTCTATGGCGCCGATTTCCCCGTGGTGACGGTGGAAGACTGGGTCGATGCGCAGGCGCGCTTGCTGGATGCGCTGGGCATACAAGCGCTGGCCGCCGTGATGGGCGGCAGCCTGGGCGGCATGCAGGCGCTGTCGTGGACGCTGCAATACCCGCAGCGCGTGCGCAACGCCGTGGTGGTGGCCAGCGCACCCAACCTCACGGCCGAGAACATCGCCTTCAACGAGGTGGCGCGCCGCGCCATCGTCACGGATCCCGACTTTCACGGCGGCCATTTCTACGAACACGGCGTGATCCCCAAGCGCGGCCTGCGCATCGCGCGGATGATCGGCCACATCACCTACCTCAGCGACGACGTGATGAACGAGAAGTTCGGACGCCAGCTGAGAGAAGGCATCGACCTCAAGTACTCGACCCAGGACATCGAATTCCAGATCGAAAGCTACCTGCGCTACCAGGGCGACAAGTTCAGCGAGTACTTCGACGCCAACACCTACCTGCTGATCACCCGCGCGCTCGACTACTTCGACCCGGCGCTGCGGCACGAAGGCAACCTGGCCCGCGCGCTGGCGCCGGCCACCGCCGATTTCCTGCTGGTGAGCTTCACCACCGACTGGCGCTTCTCGCCGCGCCGCAGCCGCGAGCTGGTCAAGGCGCTGCTGGACAACCGGCGCAGCGTGAGCTACGCCGAGATCGACGCGCCGCACGGCCACGATGCCTTCCTGCTGGAAGACGCGCGCTACCTGGGCGTGGTGCGGTCCTACTTCGAGCGCGTCGGCAAGGAGATCGGGCAATGAGCGATCACGCGACGATGGCATCAATTGCGCGGCTGGTGCCGCCCGGTTCGCGCGTGCTCGACCTGGGTTGCGGCGACGGTGCGCTGCTGGACCTGCTGCAGCGCGAGCGCGGCTGCTCGGGCTACGGTATCGAGATCGCCGACGACAACGTGCTCGCCTGCGTCAAGCGCGGCGTCAACGTCATCCAGCTCAACCTCGACGAGGGGCTGGCGATGTTCGACGACAACTCATTCGACGTGGTGCTGCAGATCGACACGCTGCAGCACCTGCGCAACACCGAAACCATGCTGGTTGAAACGGCGCGCGTGGGCCGCGCGGGCATCGTGGCCTTTCCCAATTTCGCGCACTGGCCCAACCGCCTGTCGATCGCCCGCGGCCGCATGCCTGTCACCAAGCGCCTGCCCTACCAGTGGTATGACACGCCGAACATCCGGGTGGGCACCTTCAAGGACTTCGAGGTGCTGGCCACCCGCAACCGGCTGGCCATCCTGGACGCCTTCGGCCTGCAGGAGGGGCGCGAAGTGCGCTTCCTGCCGAATGCCCGCGCGGGCACGGCGGTTTTCAGGTTCGAGCGGGGCTGATGCAGCCCGCCCCGCCCGTCGTGTCCTGGCGCGAAGCGCTGCAGTTCTGGCTCAAGCTGGGCTTCATCAGCTTCGGCGGCCCGGCCGGGCAGATCGCGATCATGCATCGCGAGCTGGTGGAGCAAAAGCGCTGGATTTCGGAGAAGCGTTTCCTGCACGCGCTCAACTACTGCATGCTGCTGCCCGGCCCCGAGGCGCAGCAGCTGGCCACCTACATCGGCTGGCTGATGCACCGCACCTGGGGCGGCATCGCGGCGGGCGCGCTGTTCGTGCTGCCTTCGCTGTTCATCCTCATCGCCCTGAGCTGGGTCTACGTGGTGTACGGGCAGGTGGGCTGGGTTGCCGGCCTGTTCTACGGCATCAAGCCCGCGGTCGCGGCCATCGTGCTGCATGCGGTGCACCGCATCGGCAGCCGCACGCTGAA
Organism: Burkholderiales bacterium; assembly: GCA_016191525.1. Taxonomy (GTDB): domain Bacteria; phylum Pseudomonadota; class Gammaproteobacteria; order Burkholderiales; family Burkholderiaceae_C; genus Ramlibacter. The sequence continues at coordinate 194,625 of JACPOK010000016.1, forward strand.
GAGCCCAACCAGGACACCGCTGCTGTGGGCGATCGCGGTGCTGAGCTTCATCGCCATCGCCTTTCTGCACGTGCCCTTCCCCTGGGTGGTGCTGGCGGCGGCGCTCACGGGTCTCGCCGGCGCGCGTTACGCGCCTTCGCAGTTCAGCGGCGGCGCGGGGCATGGCGCGGCCAAGCAGGGCTATGGCCCGGCGCTGATCGACGACGACACGCCGACCCCGGCCCATGCGCTGTTCAGCAAGAAGCGGCTGGCGCTGGTGGTGGGCGCCGGTGCCGTGCTGTGGCTGCTGCCGATGGCGCTGCTGGTCGCCGCGGGAGGCTGGGAGGCCGCGCTCACGCAGATGGGCTGGTTCTTCACCAAGGCGGCGCTGCTGACTTTCGGCGGCGCCTATGCGGTGCTGCCCTACGTCTACCAGGGCGCGGTGGAGCAATTCCACTGGCTCACCGGCCCGCAGATGATCGACGGCCTGGCGCTGGGCGAGACCACGCCCGGCCCGCTGATCATGGTGGTGGCCTTTGTCGGCTTCCTGGGCGGCTGGACGCAGCAGGTGCTGGGCGCGCAGGCCCTGTTCGCGGGCGCGGCGCTGGCGGCGGCGGTTGTCAGCTGGTTCACCTTCCTGCCGTCGTTTGTTTTCATCCTGGCCGGCGGGCCGCTGGTGGAGGCGACCCACGGCAAGCTCGGTTTTACCGCGCCGCTGGCCGCGATCACCGCCGCGGTGGTCGGCGTCATTGCCAGCCTTGCTCTCTTTTTCATAGCGCACATAGCACAATGGGCGCCCTCTGCAGGCCTTTTCGCCTCTGAAATTGACTTCGCGGCCGTGCTGCTGGTGGCGCTGGCGGCGCTGGCGCTGTTCCGCTTCAAGGTGGGCGTGATCCCGGTCATCGCGGGCTCGGCTGCCGCCGGGCTGGCGTTGCGGCTGGCCGGCCTGGGCTGAAAGCGCGGCGCGGCGCCCGGCGTTATCCTGTGGCCTGCTTTTTGAACGAGAGAGACAAATGAACATCCTCATCACCGGCGGCTGCGGTTTCCTGGGGGCGCGGCTGGCGCGCACGCTGCTCAAGCAAGGCGCCCTGTCGCTGGCGGGCGAGCCCGCGCGGCAGATCGACCGCATCACGCTGACCGACCGCGCCGCACCGCCGGCCGACCTGGCCGGCAATCCGCGCGTTGCGTTCGTGCAGGGCGACCTGCTGGAGCTGGCCACCAGCCGGCAACTGCCGGCGGCGGGAACGCAGCTGGTGTTCCACCTGGCGGCGGCCGTCAGCGGCGAGTGCGAGGCCGACTTCGACCTTGGCATGCGCAGCAATTACGAAGCCACGCGCGCGCTGCTGGAAGCCTGCCGCGCGCTGGGCAGCAAGCCGTCGTTCGTGTTCGCCAGCTCGCTGGCCGTGTTCGGCAACGTGCCGGGCCGGCCGCTGCCGGAGCTGATCGAGGACGAGACGCTGCCCACGCCGCAAAGCAGCTACGGCATCCAGAAATTCATCGGCGACCAGCTGGTGGCCGACTTCGCCCGCAAGGACTTCATCCGCGGGCGCAGCGTGCGCCTGATGACGGTGAGCGTGCGGCCCGGCAAGCCCAATGGCGCGGCCTCCGGCTTCTTCAGCGGCATGATCCGCGAGCCGCTGGCCGGCGTGAAGGCGCCCTGCCCGGTGCCGCCGGAAACACTGGTGGCGCTGTCTTCGCCGGCCAACACCATCGACGGCATCATCCGCGCCGCCGAGGCGAGCGACGCCGAATGGGGCCCGCTGCTGGCGATGAACCTGCCGGCGCTGCGCACCACGGTGGGCGAGATGGCAGCCGCGCTCGAGCGCGTGGCCGGCAAGCAGGCCACCGACCTGCTGGACTGGACGCCCGACCCCGCCATCCTGAAGCTGGTGAAAACCTGGCCGGGCAACGTGGCCGCGGCCCGCGCTTCGGCGCTGGGCCTGAACGCCGACACGGATTTCGACGCCATCGTGCGCGACTACATCCGCGAGAACCCCTCGGCCGTGAAGCTGCCGCTGCGCTGACCCGGGAAGAAGCCGATGCCGCGCTTTGCCGCCAACCTTTCCTTTCTCTACCAGGAGCTGCCGCTGCTGGAGCGCTTCGAAGCAGCGGCCGCCGACGGCTTCAAGGCAGTGGAGTTCATGTTCCCCTACGAATTGGAAGCGCGCGAGCTGGCCGCGCGGCTCAAGGCCCACGGCCTGCAGCAGGTGCTGTTCAATGCCGCGCCGGGTGAATGGGCTGCCGGCGAACGGGGGCTGGCCTGCCTGCCGGGGCGCGAAGCCCCGTTTCGCGAAGGCATCGCCAACGCGCTGCGCTACGCGCAGGCGCTGGAATGCCCACGCATCCACGTGATGGCGGGCCTGGTGCCGCAGGACATGGAGCGTGACCAGGTGCGGCCCACCTATGTGGCCAACCTGCGCTGGGCGGCGCAGCTTGCCGCGAAAGACGGCGTGGACCTCGCCATCGAGCCGATCAACACGCGTGACATCCCGCGCTTTTTCCTAAACCGGCAGGACCACGCGCATGAGCTGATCGCCGAGATCGGCGAGCCCAACGTCAAGGTGCAGATGGACCTGTACCACTGCCAGGTCGTGGAGGGCGACGTCGCCACCAAGATCCGCAACTACCTGCCCACGGGCCGCGTCGGCCATTTCCAGATCGCCGGCGCGCCGGCGCGCAATGAACCGGACACGGGCGAGCTGGACTACGGCTACTTGTTCGGCGTCATCGACGAGGTGTCGCAAAGCTGCGGCTGGCAGGGCTGGGTCGGCTGCGAGTACCGGCCGGCGGACACGCGCGCGGGCGGCACCTCGGCCGGCCTTGGCTGGATGCGCCGCTTGAACCAGGAGAAAACATGAGCGCACAAACCATCAAGGGCTGGCATGCCCATGTGTATTTCGACGCGGCGACCGTGGAACGCGCCCGCGCTGTCTGCGAAGGCGCGGCGGCGCTGTTCCCGCTGAAGCTGGGCCGCATGCACGAAAAGCCCGTGGGCCCGCACCCCGACTGGAGCTGCCAGCTGGCTTTCAAGGCCGCGCTGTTCGAGCAGGTCGTGCCCTGGCTGACGCTGAACCGCGACGGCCTGGTGGTGTTCATTCACCCGTTGACGGGCAATGAGCTGGCGGACCACCGGGACCGCGCAATCTGGATGGGGGCGATACGTCCCCTGGATCTGTCCGTACTCAACGAGGAACCCGCCGAGTACGACCTCTAGCCCGGGCTCAGTCGAAGACCTGGTTGAACTGCACCGTGGCGTTCTTGGGCACCGCGATCAGGTGCGCGGGGCTCGGGCCCGACTGGGGACAAGTGGCACCGGACGTCGGCACGTTCTCGTGCCAGTTGATGAAGGTCGGGTTCACGTTATAGACGCTGCGGATCGTCACGCTGTAGCAACCGGTGCGCGTGCCCAGGATGACGCCCACCACCATCTGCGAATTGAAATCGATCGTGGGCTTGGTGGACAGGGGCACACCCGCCTTGTGCTCGTTCCAGAAGGTGGTCCAGGCCGCATCGTCGCGGATGGCGATGAAGCGCTGGCTGGCGATGGCCGAGTTGACGGTGTCGACGGTCGCGAACGTGGAAGTGGCGGCATTGGGGTTGCTCGCACTGACGCTGGTGCTGACGCCGTCACCATTTGGCGTGGTCACGGGCGTCGCGGGGCTGTTGCCCCCGCCTCCGCACGCGACCAGCAGCGAGGTGATCGCTGCGAGGAAAGCAAAGTAAATAACGCGAAGGTTCATGATGTTTCTCCCTGTTGCTGTTGGTGGAGAAACATTCTGCGATGAGGGGTAACAGCCGTGGGGCTACTGCCCGCCAGCGAATGGCGGGACTTTGCGTAGTCTGCCGCCTACGATCTTGACAATGCCGCGATCAGCGCCATGGCCCCGGCCGGTGCGCGCTCCTTGGCCCCGTTGATGAAATAGATGAAGGCTTCGCGCGGCTGCGGCCCGCCAGCCCATGCACGCGCACCTTGCGCCCATTGCGCAATCTGCGCCGGCGGGTACCCGGTAGCGACGTCCGCCGCGCTGCGCATGAGGCGGATGTAGGCAAAGGAGGCGCCCCCGTCGGCAATGGCCGGAAACTTTTCGGAATCGGTGTGCACGGGAACACAGCCGTATTTACGCGCCAGTTCCAGAAAAGCGGGCGTGGCAAAACTCTCGTGCCGCACGTCCAGCGCGTGGCGCAGCGCGCGGCCATCCACCGACTTGGGCAGCAGCGCGAGGAAGCCCTCGAAGTCCTGCGGATCAAACACCTTGGTGGGCATGAACTGCCACACCAGCGGGCCCAGCTTGTCGCCCAGTTCGCTGATGCCGCTTTCCACAAAGCGGTTGATGGACTCGCCCGCATCGGCCAGCACCCGGCGGTTGGTGGCGAAGCGGTTGGCCTTCAGCGAGAACATGAAGCCGTCGGGCGTCTCATCGCGCCACTTAGCGAAGGTGGGCGGCTTGAAGGTGCTGTAGTAGGTGCCGTTGACCTCGATCGCGGTGAGCTGCCGGCTGGCGTAATGCAGCTCGCGGGCGTGCGGCAGGCCCTGCGGGTAGAAGTTGTTGCGCCAGGGCTCGAAAGTCCAGCCGCCAATGCCGACGCGAATGGGTTGCGGGTTGCTCATGGCTTGTTCCTTCCTTGTTCGTCGTTCCATTCCACGGCGGCGCGCAGCAGCGGCAGCTGCTGCCCGGCCAGCGCGAGCAGCGCCGCCACGTCCTTGGGCAGGCAGGCGCCGCCAAAGCCGCGAAGCCCGTCCGGCCCGGGCACCGCCAGGTGCGAGTCGCCGACGCGCGGGTCCAGCGCGAGCAGTGCCGCCACTGCGGCGTAGTCAATGTCCAGCGCGGTGCTCGCCGCCTCCACCTGGTTGGCGAACGTGACCTTGAGCGCCAGGAAAGCGTTGGTCGCATATTTGGCGAGTTCGACCGCCGCGGCATCCGCGCGGACGATCTCCGCTTGCGGGCAAGCATGGCGCAGCACCTCGCCCAACTGTGTCAGCAGGGTTTCATCCGGCGCCGGCACGGGCAGCCCGAGCAGCACGCGGGTCGCGCCCTGCAGGTCGGCCAGTGCGCTGCCATGGCGCAGGAACTCGGGGCTGGCCACCACCGGCAGCCGGGGGTGGCGCATCGCCAGCGCCTGCGTGGTGCCCGGCGGCACTGTGCTTTTGATGACCACCAGCGGCGGCACGCCGCCCTGCTGTGACAGCCGGGCGACGACGGATGCAAGGATGGATATGTCGGCCGCGCCGCCGGGGCCGGCCGGTGTCGGCACGCAGACAAACACGATGGCGCATTCAGCGGCCAGGCGTTCCGCTGCCAGCCCATCCGGCAGCGCCGGATCGCAGCGCAGGAGGATGTAGCGCGGCGACAGCCGCTGCGCGAGCGCCGAGCCCACGGTGCCCAGCCCCACGATGCCGATGGCCGGCCCGGTCATGGCAGCCCCAGCGCCGGTTCGCTGAATCCACGCCGCGGCGCCGTGGATTCCGCCAGGGAATCGCCAGCGTTGATGGCGACGCCGCCCGTACAGTCCAGCACCGCCAGGCCTTGCTGGTGGCACAGCGCGCCCAGCGCCACGTCGCCGCCGTTGTGGCGCAGCGAGAGGGGCGGCCAGTCAAAGCGGCGAAACAATGCGAGCGGCGCCATGAACCAGCCGCCGGTGTTGAAAACAGTTTCGGCGGGGAAGGGCCGGCCGGTGAACCAGGGCTGTGCCCGAATCCAGGCGTGCTCCGCGTCCGACTGCGCCCGCCGGTAGACCGAGCCGGTGGTGCCTTCGGTCATCTGCGCGCGCTGGCCAACAAGGGCCAGCCAGCGCGCAACGTCCAGGCCGCTGTCCAGGCAGGAGTCGTCGTCGAACCACATCAGGTGGGTGGCATCGCCCTGGTAGCCGTGCACCAGCCGCCGCATCATCGGGTACTTGTAGAGCTGTGGTTCGGCGCGGACCTGCTCGACGCCGGGCAGCGCCGCATCGACCAGTGCGGCGGAAGCGGCGGACACCTCGTTCAGACCCACGCGCATGTCCACCATCCCCGTCGCGCGCAGTGCGGCGAGCGACTGCGCGCAACGCCCGGCCAGCGCCGGGTAGTCGCCATAGAACAAGGCACAGACCAGGAATTTCAGCGATGCCATGAGCCGCACGCGGTTGAGTTGGGCCATCGTAGCCGACGGCACGCAACCGGCGTACAGTGGTGGATTGCCTTTTTTCCACAGCAGGAACCCCCCAATGAACGCACCCCTTCACCGCGAACTGCCCGCCGGCGTGCTCGATGCCGCCGCGGCCGTGGCCCACATCAGCGCGCAGTGGGACAACGACATCGTCCGCCAGCTCACCGACTACATCCAGATCCCCGCCAAGTCGCCGGGCTTCGACAAGGAATGGGCCGAGCACGGCTACCTGGACACCGTGATGCGCAACGCCGCCGCCTGGGTCGAGGCCCAGAAGGTGGAGGGCCTGAAACTAGAAGTGGTGCGCCTGCCCGGCCGCACGCCGGTGCTGTTCTTCGAGGTCGCGGCCACCAAGGCCGAGTCGACCCAGACGGTGCTGATGTACGGGCACCTGGACAAGCAGCCCGAGTTCACCGGCTGGCGCAACGACCTGGGGCCCTGGACGCCCAAGTACGAGGACGGCAAGCTCTATGGCCGTGGCGGCGCGGACGATGGGTACGCGGTGTACGCCAGCATCGCCGCCGTGCAGGCCCTGAAGGCGCAGAAGGTGCCGCACCCGCGCATCGTGGGCCTGGTGGAAACCTGCGAGGAGTCGGGCTCGTATGACCTGCTGCCCTATGTGGACGCGCTGCGCCCGCGGCTTGGCGACGTGTCCTTGGTGATCTGCCTCGATTCGGGCTGCGGCAACTACGACCAGCTGTGGCTCACAACCTCGCTGCGCGGCATGGTCAGCGGCACGCTGAAGGTGGAAATCCTCACCGAAGGCGTGCACTCGGGCGACGCCTCGGGCCTGGTGCCCTCCAGCTTCCGCATCATGCGGCAGGTGCTGGACCGGCTGGAGGACAGCAAGAGCGGCACGCTGCTGCCGCAAAGCTTCCACTGCGAAATCCCGGCCGAGCGGCTGGCCCAGGCCAGGGCCACCGCGGAGATCCTGGGCGACGTGGTCTACAAGCGCTTTCCCTGGGCGCATTACGACTGCGGCGGTTCCACCACCTTCGCCCTGCCCACCACCAGCGACCCGGTGCAGGCGTTGCTGAACCGCACCTGGATTCCCACGCTGTCCGTCACCGGCGCCGAAGGCCTGCCGGCATTGCGCGACGCGGGCAACGTGCTGAGGCCCTACACCGCGTTCAAGCTGTCGCTGCGCCTGCCGCCGCTGGTCGATGCGGGCCAGGCCGTGCAGGAGCTGAAGGCGCTGCTGGAAGACAACGCGCCCTACCAGGCCCGGGTGACTTTCGAGAACAACGGCGGCGCCACCGGCTGGAACGCGCCGGCCACCGCGCCCTGGTTCGAGCAGGCGCTCAACCGTGCTTCGCAGGCGCATTTCGGCGCGCCCTGCGGCTACATCGGCCAGGGCGGGACCATCCCCCTCATGAGCATGCTGAGCAAGGGTTTTCCCAAGGCCCAGATGATGGTCTGCGGCGTGCTGGGCCCCAAGAGCAATGCCCACGGCCCGAACGAGTTCCTTCACGTGCCGTACGCCAAGAAGATCACGGCGGCCGTGGCCGAAGTCATGGCGCAACTGCCCTGAGCGGCACCCCGCAAACCTGCGACTTAGTTCACAGGAATGCGGCTTGAAAATAAAGTCCAGCGCTCCTGTCGTCGTCGCGCGACCGTTGGTCCGCCATACGTTGCGAGATGTCACAACCAGCGCAATCATCGGCGCCTGATGAGCGCAGCCGCCAGCGATTCCACCCTCTCGACCTTCACGGCCGCCGATGGCGACAACATCGCCGTGCAGGACTGGCCGCTTGCGGAAGGGGTCGAACTGCGGGGCGTGGTCGTGGTGGTGCATGGGCTGGGCGAACACGCCGGCCGTTACGACCTTGTGGCAAGGCGCCTGAACAGCTGGGGCTTCGCGGTACGCGGCTTCGACCAGTACGGCCATGGTGAATCTGGGGGCGTGCGCGGCGCGCTGCCGAACGACACCCGCCTGCTGGACGACCTGGCCGACGTGGTGGACAGCACGCGCGTGCGCATGGCCGAGGGCCTGCCCCTGATCCTGCTGGGCCACAGCATGGGCGGCCTGGTGGTGGCCCGCTTCATCTCGCAGGGCAAACGCGACGTGGACGGCGTGGTGCTGTCCTCTCCCGCGCTCGATGCCGGCCTGAACGGCTTCCAGAAGATGCTGCTGGCGACGCTGCCGCGCTTCTTGCCCAACCTGCCGGTGGGCAACGGCGTGGACGCCGACTACATATCGCATGACCCCCGGGTGGTGGCCGCCTACCGCAAGGACCCGCTGGTGCATGACCGCATCACGCCGCGGCTGGCGAAGTTCATCGCTGACACCGGGCCGCTTTGCGTGGAAAGCGCGCCCCAGTGGAAGCTGCCCACGCTGCTGATGTATGCGGGCGACGACCGGCTGGTGAATCCCGCCGGCAGCCGGGCTTTCGCCGCTGCCGCGCCTGCCGATGTGGTTACCTCACGCTGCTTCGAGGGGCTGTACCACGAGATCTTCAACGAAAGCGAGGCGGAGCCGGTGTTCGCGGCCCTGAAAAGCTGGATGGACCACTGGTTCTAAGGCGTTCAGAGGGGAAAATGGCTGCGGAGCGCACCAGCCGTGCGCGGGGCGCTATGATTTATGTAGCAAGGCGCCAAGCGAGCCGAGCAGGTCGCCCGCATTGCCCAGGCCGGCTTCGGGCGCCACGCCGTGCGGCGTGAGCTTGTCCACCAGGCCCGGCAGGATCTGCGACAGCTGGCCGGCCGCCTGCGCCGGGTCCAGGCCCAGTTTCGCGGCGATGCTGGCCATCGCGTCCGAGCCCAGCACTTCCTTGAGCTGGTCGGCCGAGACGGCGTGGTTGTCGCCATGGCCTATCCATGAGCCCACCACCTCGCCCAGCCCGGCTTCGTTGAATTTCTCGACCAGGCCGCGCAGGCCCCCGAGCTGGCCATCATTGGCCAGCAGCCCGCCCAGCACGGCCGCAAGGCCGCCCTGCTGCTGCGCCTGGCCCATCACCGAGCCCAACACCGAATCAAGCAGTCCCATGGCGAATCCTTGTTCTTAAAGAGGCTGATTCTGTGGGCGGCGGCCTGACAGCGCAAGCCACAGCAGGCCGGCGCCCGTGGCCACTACCGGCAGGACGGAGCCGTAGTTCAGCAAGGTCCAGCCCTGCGTGGTGACCAGCACACCCGACGCGAACGAGCTCAGGGCCAGCGTGGCGAACACGAAGAAGTTGAGCGCACCCTGCGCCCGGTCCTTCTCCTCGGGCGCGTATGAGGCCAGCGACAGCGTCGTGCTGCCGGTGAACAGGAAGTTCCAGCCCACGCCCAGCGTGAACAGCGCCAGCAGGAACTGCTGCACCTCGACGCCGCTGAGGGCCACGGCGATGCACACCAGGTTCAGGACGACGCCAATACCCATGATGGGCAGCGCGCCGAAGCGCTTGATCAGCGAGCCGGTGAAAAACCCCGGCGCGAACATGCCGATCACGTGCCACTCCAGCACCAGCGCCGCATCAGAAAAGGGCAGCCGGCATTGCTGCATGGCGATCGGTGTGGCCGCCATCAGCAGGTTCATCACGCCGTAGCTGAGCGCGCCCGAAGCGGCGGCCACGATGAACAGCGGCTGCGCCATGATCTGCGCCAGGGAGCGGCCGCCTGCGGCGGCCTTGGGCGGCGGGGGTGCGAACTCCATGAATGCCATCAACGCCATCGCCAGCAGCGCCACCACGGCCAGCGCGATGTACGCGCCCGCAAAGGGCACCGGGAACACGTCGCGCGTCATGGCCGCCAGGTTGGGGCCCACCACCGCGCCCAGCAGGCCGCCCGCCATCACAAGCGACACGGCTTTTTCGCGGGCCTGCGGCGCGGCGAGTTCGGCGGCCGCAAAGCGGTACAGGCCCGCGTTGGCGTTGTAGTAGCCCGCCACCACCGTGGCGAAACACAGGAGCCAGAAGTTGCGGCTGGCCGCAGCATAGGCGCACAGCAGCGCCGAAAGCAGCGCCACCACCAGCCCGAGCTGGAACGAGCGCTTGCGTCCCAGCCGGCTTTGCGTGCGCGCCACCACGCCGGTGGAAAGCGCGCTGCCCACCACGTAGCCCATCACCGGCAGCGTGGCCATCCATCCCAGCGGCGCTAGCGCATAGCCCACCAGCCCGTTGATGGCGATGAAGGTGACGTTGTTGGTGAGGAACAGGCCCTGGCACACCGCCAGCAACCACAGGTTGCGGTTCATCGGCCCAGTGTAAGGGCCGCCAGAACGGCGAGCGGCGCCGTCTCGGCCCGCAGCACGCGCGTGCCCAGCAGCACCGGCAGGAAACCCAGTGCGATGGCGGCGTCTTCCTCCTGCGGGGTGAGCCCGCCCTCGGGGCCGGAGAGCAGCGTCACCTCGCCCGCGCCGGTATCGGTTTCGGCAAGGGTTCGCGCCTGTGCCCGCAGCGAAAGCAGCAGGCCGTTGACAGGCCTCTGCGCGCCTTTGGCCCACTCGCCGGATTCAAGTACCGGATGAATTCGCGGGACGTGGTTGCGCCCGCATTGCTCGCACGCGGCCACCGCGACAGCCTGCCAGTGCGCCCGCTTCTTTTCGGCGCGCTCGCCGGCCAGCCGCAGCACGCTGCGCTGGCCCAGAACGGGCTGGATGCTGGCGGCGCCCAGTTCGGTGGCCTTTTCAACCAGCCAGTCCATCCGCTCATTGGCGGGCATGCCCACCACCAGGTGAACGGCGCGGGAAACCTCGCGTTCGGCGGCATCATGCGCGCCGACGCGCACGGCCACGTCGCTGCGGCCCATGCGTTCAATCTCCGCGCTGAACTCGCCGCCTTCACCATTGAACAGGGTGATCTGCTGCCCCGGCTGCATGCGCAGGACCTGCACATGGCGCGCCGCGGCCGCGGGCAGGTCCAGCGCGGCGCCGCTGGCCAGTGCTACCGGGCAATAGAGCCGGGGCATGCGTCAAGCACGGCCGAAGGCGTAGCCGCTGACCGGCTCCGTGCCCTCGATCTTGTCCAGCAGGTGCAGCAGCGGCCCCAGCTCGCGGTAGCGGGCCGCGGTGTGGCGGATGTAGGCCATGAAGCGCGGTGCGTCGGCCAGGTACTTCGGCTTGCCGTCGCGCAGGGTCAGCCGCGCGAAGATGCCGGCCACCTTCAGGTGGCGCTGCAGGCCCATCCATTCCACGGCGCGGTAGAAATCGCCGAAGTCGCTGTCCACCGGCAGGCCGGCTTTCTGCGCGCGCTGCCAGTACCGCACCGTGACGTCCAGCACGAACTCCTCGTCCCAGCTGAGGAAGGCATCACGCATCAGGCAGGCGATGTCGTAGGTGATGGGGCCGTGCACCGCGTCCTGGAAGTCAAGCACGCCCAGCCGCTGTTCGCCCGGGTCGGCCGGCATCATCAGGTTGCGCGGCATGAAGTCGCGGTGCACATACACCGCCGGCGAGGCGAGGTTGCGCTCCACGATCAGCTTGAACATGCCGTCCAGCGTCTCGCGCACGGCGCCTTCCACCTTCACGCCACGGTGCTGCTCCAGGTACCAGTCGGGAAACAGGGCCAGTTCGCGCGAGAGCAGCGCCTGGTCATAGGGCGGGAGCAAGCCGGGCCTGGATGCCGCCTGCCAGGCCACCAGCGAATCCACGGCGCGCATATAAAGGCCCTGGTTGGCGGGTGGGTCATCGGCATTGACCACCTCGATCATGGTCCGGCTGCCCAGGTCGCCGAGCAGCATGAAACCCCAAGCCTCGTCCCAGACCAGCACACGCGGCACGTTCAGGCCGGCCGCGGCCATCAGCGCGGCCACTTTCACGAACGGCCGGCAGTCTTCCTTGTCCGGCGGCGCGTCCATGATGATGCGGCTGCCGCCCGCCGCGTCGATCCGCAGGTAGCGCCGGAAGCTGGCGTCGGCCGAGGCAATCCGCAGGCTCGCCGGGGACAGGGCATGGGTGGCGGCCACGCCGCCCAGCCACGTGGAAAACGCGGCCTCGCGTTGCGCATCGGCCCACTGGACGGGATTTGCGGGGGGCGGGGGCGAAGATGCGGCCGGCATCGGGGTTGCGGGGGGAAGGCTCATGGATAATCCATTCTACAAATCCAGTCCTGCCGGCCGGCTGCGAAGCCGCCGCGGCGGCCACCCCGATCCAGATGCACGACTTGAAACCCAGGGCGTTTCGCGCCCGCTTTGCCCTGACCCCGGTGGCCCTGGTGGTGTGCGCGCTGGTGCAGCCGCAGGCGCGGGCCCAGGCGGCCGCCGACGAACCCCAGCCGCACCTCAAGCCCAGCCCGCTGCTGCGCGAGAACATCCCGCCGGCCGTGCGCAACGAACTGCCCACCTTCCTGTCGGGCGACCGCGCTTCGGGGCGCACCGACCTGGAGAGCGTGCTGGAAGGCAACGCCGAACTGCGTCGCGGCGACACCGTGATCCGGGCCGACCGGCTGGAGTATTACCAGCCTGGCGACCTGGCCAAGGCCCGCGGCAACGTGCACATCAACCGGGCCGGCAACATCTTCGAGGGGCCGCTGCTCGAGCTGAAGATCGATGCCTTCGAAGGGTTCTTCAACGAGCCGCGCTACAGGTTCCTCAAGAACGGCGCCTACGGCGAGGCCGAGCGCGTCGACTTCATAGACGACAAGCGCTCGATCATCCGCAACGCCACCTACACCACCTGCCAGCGCCGCCCCGGCCCGAGCTGGCTGCCCGACTGGATCATCCGCGCCGCCAGCATCCGCATCGACGAGGAAGAAGAAACCGGGCAGGCCACCGGCGGGGTGCTCAGCTTCATGGGCGTGCCTATCCTGGCCGCGCCGCAGCTGAGTTTTCCGCTGAGCGACAAGCGCAAATCCGGCGTCCTGCCGCCCACCATCGGGCTGGACAGCCTGAACGGTGTGGAACTGACTCTGCCTTACTACTGGAACATCGCGCCCAATCGCGACGCCACGTTTTATCCGGCCCTGATGAGCAAGCGCGGCATCGACCTGGCCGGCGAGTTCCGCTACCTGGAGCGTGAGTACCAAGGCAAGCTGCGCGCCAATTACATGCCCAACGATACGCTGCGCCGCCGCGACCGCTGGGGCTATGCCGTCACCCACGACGGCACCATCGCCACCGGCGTGCCCGGCCTGGGTTCGCTGGGCCTGAACCTGAACCTGAACCGGGTCAGCGACAACGATTACTGGCGCGACTTCTCGCGTTCCAGCAGCTCCCTGACGCAGCGCCTGCTGGCGAGTGATGGCATCCTGTCGTGGGGCCAGGGCAATTTCTCGGCGACGGCCCGCACCCTGAAATGGCAGACCCTGCAGGACGTGACCTCGCCCATCGTCCCGCCTTATGACCGGGTGCCCCAGCTGGTGGGCCGCTACACCCGCAGCAACCTGCCGGGGGGCCTGGACGCGTACGTCGAGGCCGACTACACGCAGTTCGAAGCCGTGCGGGCGCTGACCGGCCAGCCGAACGCCAAACGCAGCTTCACTCTGGCGCAGCTGAGCCGGCCCTGGCAGGCGCCGGGCTGGTTCGTCACGCCCAAGATCCAGCTGCACGCCACCCAGTACCAGTTTGATGCCCCGCTGGTGAATGGCGCCACCTCGGCCAGCCGGGTCGTGCCCACGGTCAGCCTGGACAGCGGGCTGGTGTTCGAGCGCGATGCCAGTTACTTTGGCCGGGCCTTCCGCCAGACGCTGGAACCCCGCGCTTTCTACGTGCATACGCCGTTCCGTGACCAGAGCCTGCTGCCCAACTACGACTCGGCGGCCAACGACTTCAATTTCGCGACCATCTATACGGAAAACGCGTTCGGCGGCCAGGACCGGATATCCGACAACAACCTGCTGACCCTTGGCGCCACCACCCGGCTGCTGGACCCTGACACCGGCGCCGAGGCGGCGCGCTTCGGTGTCGCCCAGCGGCTGCGCTTCAAGGACCAGCGCGTCACGCTGCCGGGCGGCGCGCCGATCAGCGAACGCCTTTCGGACATCCTGTTCGGCGCCTCGATCAACTGGACGCCCCAGTGGAGCCTCGACTCCACGGTGCAATACAACCCCAAGACCAGCCGGTCGATCCGTTCGACCATCGGCGGGCGCTACAACCCGGGCAACTACCGCGTGATCAGCGCGGCCTACCGGCTGCAGCGCGATGTGACGGGCGTCGCGCCCAGCGAGCAGCTGGACGTGGGCTGGCAATGGCCGCTGAACGACCTGTGGGGCGACAAGGGCCAGAACCTGGGGTCCGGCCGCGGCGAGGGCGAAGGCCGGTGGTACAGCGTGGGCCGCCTGAACTACAGCCTGCAGGACAGGAAGCTGGTGGATGCGGTGGTCGGGCTGGAGTACGATGCCGGCTGCTGGCTCGGGCGGGTGGTGGTGGAGCGGCTGCAGAGCAGCACCGCCACGGCCAACAAGCGCATCCTGTTTCAGCTGGAATTCGTCGGCTTCACCCGCCTGGGCTCCAGCGCACTGCAGACGCTCAAGCAGAACATCCCGCGATACCAGTACCTGCGCGAGCAGGTCACGGCCCCCAGCCGTTTCAGCAACTACGATTAGAGAAGCCATGAAACAACGCGCCCTCTTCCTGGGACTGGCCTGCGCGGCGCAGGCCGCCTTCCTCGTTCCCGGCGCCCAGGCCCAGGGCCTGCGGGTTTCACCGCTGCTGGGCGCCAGCCGGCCGGCCGCGCGCCCGGGCGACAACAGCCCGCGCTCGGCCGACTACATCGTGGCGGTGGTCAACTCCGAGCCCATCACCAACAACGAAGTGCGTTCGCGCATGGTGCGGTTTGAGCAGCAGCTCACGCAGCAGGGATCGCCCCTGCCTTCGCGCCCTGACCTGGCCCGCCAGGTGCTCGAGCGCCTGATCGGCGAGAAGGCCCAGTTGCAGCTGGCGCGCGAGACCGGCATCAAGGTGGACGACGGCTCGGTGGACCAGGCCGAGCAGAACGTGGCGCGCCAGAACCAGATCGACGTGATCGAATTGCGCCGGCGCCTCGCCTCCGACGGCATCGCGGCGACCCAGTTCCGCGAAGACCTGCGCAACCAGCTGCTGCTGACCCGGCTGCGTGACCGGGAACTGGAAGCACGGGTCAAGGTGAACGACCTGGACATCGACCAGTACATTCGCGACCAGCAGGGCTCCACCGACCTGTCCGCGCTGGAAATCAACCTGGCCCACATCCTGGTGGCCCTTCCCGAGGGGGCCACTGACGCCCAGGTGTCGCAGCTGCAGGCCAAGGCCCAGCGGGCGCAGGACCGGGCCCGTGCCGGCGAGGACTTCGCGAAGCTGGCCCGGGAGTTTTCCGACGCGCCCGGCGCTGCCACCAATGGCGGCCTGGTGGGGGTGCGCACGGCGGACCGCTACCCGCCGCTGTTTGTCGAGGCGACCCAGAACCTGCGCGAAGGCGGCGTCAGCGCCGTGGTGCGCTCGGCCGCCGGGTTCCACGTGATCAAGGTGGTTGAAAAGCGCCAGGGCGGCCTGCCCGGCGTGCATGTCACGCAAAGCCACGCGCGCCACATCCTGCTGCGGCCCGGCCCGCAGCTGGCCGAGTCGGCCGCGCGTGAGCGCCTGGCCGATTTCAAGAAGCGCGTCGAAGCCGGCCAGGCCGACTTCGCGCAGCTGGCGCGGGAAAATTCGCAGGATGCCAGCGCCCGCAGCGGCGGCGACCTGGGCTGGGCCAACCCGGGCCTGTTCGTCCCCGAATTCGAGGACACCTTGAACTCACTGGAGCCGGGAAAGATTTCCGAGCCCCTGGTGTCGCGGTTCGGCGTTCACCTGATCCAGCTGCTGGAGCGGCGCGAAGCCACACTCAACCAGCGGGAGCAGCGTGAAATCGCCCGCAACCTGGTGCGCGAGAAAAAACTCGACGAAGCCTACGCCGGCTGGGCCCAGGAAGTCCGTGGCCGCGCCTATGTGGAGTTTCGCGAGCCGCCCCTGTAGCCGGGCCGCCTGATGAAGCACATTGCCCGCAAGCGTTTCGGGCAGCATTTTCTGTCGGACGCGGGCATCATCGATGCCATCGTCCGCGAGATCGCCCCGCAGCCCGGCCAGGCAATGGTGGAAATCGGCCCCGGGCTGGCCGCGCTGACGCAGCCGCTGGTCGAGCGGCTGGGCAAACTCACCGTGATCGAGCTTGACCGCGACCTGGCGGCGCGGCTGCGCGGCCACGGCCAGCTGGCAGTGATCGAATCGGACGTGCTGAAGGTGGATTTTTCCGCCGTGGCCGCCGCGCAGGGCGTGGCGAAGACCCGGGTGGTGGGCAACCTGCCCTACAACATCTCCACCCCCATCCTTTTCCACCTGCTTGGCTTCGTGTCGAGCATCGAAGACCAGCACTTCATGCTGCAAAAGGAGGTGGTGGACCGCATGGTCGCCCGCCCCGCCACCAGCGACTACAGCCGGCTGTCGGTCATGCTGCAGTGGCGCTACCGGATGGAGGACGTGCTGTTCGTGCCGCCCGAATCATTCGAGCCAGCGCCGCGGGTGGACAGCGCCGTGGTACGCATGGTGCCCTTCGCCGAGCCCGCCGAAGTGGACGAGAAGCTGCTTTCGGAAATCGTCCAGGTGGCGTTCAGCCAGCGCCGCAAGATCCTGCGCCACACCCTGGGCCGGTGGCTGGAACAGCGCAACTTCGCCGGCGTGTTCGATGTCCAGCGCCGTGCCGAAGAAGTGCCGGTGGACCAGTACATCGCGCTGGTCACGGCGGTTTCAGCGGCCCAATGAAAAAAGCCCGTCAAAGACGGGCTTTTTTCCGTGCCGCACGGGTTACGCGGCCGCGAGCCAGTAGCCTGCGTTGAAGGGGCTGCTCATTCGCAGCGCCAGCGGGGAAACGTCCACCAGCTTGTCGGTGGGCATCCTCTCGCCCGATTCCGTTGTGAGCGCGATACCGGTAACGGCCTCGGCGCCTGGAGCCTCATTCGCCCGTTCTGCTTGGCTATTTTGCGCAGAACGGGCTACAGAAAAGAATAGAAGCACCGGAACGGAATTTTCCGGTCGGCCCAGTAATCCGCGGTGTCGCGGAAGATATCGAGCAGCTGTTCGCGCGCCTCCTTGTCGAACTTGCCGTTGGCCGGGATCTGCTCGAGCACCACGATAAAGCCGGGCTGCGGGCCCGATTTATGCAGAGGGTCGGTCATGCAGTCGTACAGCGCATCGAAATTCTTGCCGAAGTGCGAGGGAAAGGTGAACTGCTGCGCGATCATGTCCAGCACGTCCTGCTTGCTCTGGGCGTTGGCCAGGTTGGCATACAGGAAGTGCTGGTTGAGCGAGCGTGCCGCATCCTGCAGGTCGGACACGCGGAAGGCGCGGATCGACTGCACGATGTTGCTGCGCACGCCCTTGAGCGGCGAGTCACTGGCTTCCCTACGAAGTGGTGTTTCCATCTCCGCGTCTCTTTCCATAGTCAAAAACATATCCCGCTTCATTTCGGGTCACTCCACAATCTTGCGAAAACTTGCGTAATGGTCAGCGGTGTAAAAACACGCGTCCGGCGTCCTTGCAGGGCCACCGCACACGATGCGCCGGGCTCCCCGGTCGCGCGATCCTGGCGTGGGCACGGTGTACTCGAGCCAGTAACCGCGCTTGTGCTGCGGCAGCTGCCGCTCGCGGTTACCAAACACCACGCCATCCTTGGCATACGGGAACGGCCCGCCCCGGCGGATCAGTTCATAGGTTTCCCGGCCTTGCCTGGGCAGTTCAGCAACGCGAACGGCTGAGTTGCTTTCGGCGAATCCGCCCTGCCCCGCCC
The DNA here is from genome assembly GCA_016191525.1 of Burkholderiales bacterium. Taxonomy (GTDB): domain Bacteria; phylum Pseudomonadota; class Gammaproteobacteria; order Burkholderiales; family Burkholderiaceae_C; genus Ramlibacter. Next base: position 212,397 of record JACPOK010000016.1, read on the forward strand.
TGGCTTGCGCCTGGCTGGGACTGGTGATGGCGGCCGCCAGCAACAAGCTAGTAAGTACAAACTTGACAGCCGCGACACGCGCCATGAACGGACCTTCTTGGGGTGACCTTGGGGGACGCCATCCGGATTCGGGATCCTCATGATCCTCGGGTAAACCCGGAAATTTCAAGGCGCTAGTGTGACGTATCTGCCCCCAAAACGCAAGCGGCTGCCCAAAAAATGAGCAGCCGCAGGGGGCCGGGCACCCTGCCAAGGGTGCTAAAAAGTTAGTGCCAGCTGTCTAAAAACGGCTTATCGGGCTGCGTTTGCGTCCGCCACGGTAAGTGCGGTCATGTTGACGATGCGGCGCACGGTGGTGCTGGCGGTGAGGATGTGAACCGGTTTGGCAGCCCCCAGCAGCACCGGCCCGATCGCGATGTTCCCTCCGGCCGCGGTCTTGAGCAGGTTGTAGGAAATATTGGCAGCATCAATGTTGGGCATGACCAGCAGGTTGGCGTCGCCCGCCAAGGTGCTGTGCGGCATGATGGAATTGCGCGCCGCCCCGTCCAGGGCCACGTCGCCGTGCATCTCGCCATCTACTTCCAGCCAAGGCGCCTGGACGCGCAGCAGGGCCAGGGTATCGCGCATCTTCAGCGCGCTGGGCTGGTTGGTGCTGCCGAAATTGGAATGCGACAGCAACGCGGCCTTGGGCTTGAGGCCAAACCGCATCATTTCGGACGCGGCCATCGTGGTGATCTCGGCCAGCTGCACGGCCGTTGGGTCGTAGTTGACATGGGTGTCGACCAGGAAAATCTGCCGCCCGGGAAGAACCAGGCCGTTCATGCAGGCGTAGGTGCAGACGCCTTCGCGCTTGCCGATCACCTGGTCGATGTATTGCAGGTGCATGGCCGTGTTGCCCCAGGTGCCGACGATCATGCCGTCGACTTCATCCTTGTGCAGCAGCATGGCGCCGATCAGCGACAGCCGCCGGCGCATCTCGATCTTGGCTATCTGCACTGTCACTCCCGCGCGCTCGGTCATGCGGTGGTAGGTCTGCCAGAAGTCGCGGTAGCGGTGGTCCTGCTCGACATTGACCACGTCATAGTCCAGCCCCTCCTTCAGGCGCAGGCCGAACTTTTCGACGCGCTGGGCGATGACCGCGGGACGGCCGATGAGCGTGGGCCGGGCGATGCCTTCGTCCACCACGATCTGGATGGCGCGCAGCACGCGCTCCTCTTCGCCCTCGCAATAGGCCACGCGCTTTTTGAGGGCTGTTTTCGCGGCGGCGAAGATCGGCTTCATCGCGGTGCCGGAAGCATACACAAAGCTCTGCAGCTTTTCGCGGTACGCGTCCATGTCCTTGATGGGGCGAAGCGCCACGCCGCTGTCGGCGGCCGCCTTGGCGACGGCGGGCGCGATCTTCATCATCAGCCGCGGGTCGAACGGCTTGGGAATAAGGTACTCCGGCCCGAATGCCAGCTGCTGCCCGGCGTAGGCGGCGGCGACGACCTCGCTTTGCTCGGCCTGCGCCAGCTCGGCAATCGCGTGGACCGCGGCGATTTCCATCTCGGTGGTGATCGTGGTGGCGCCGGAATCCAGCGCGCCGCGGAAGATGTATGGGAAACACAGGACGTTGTTGACCTGGTTCGGGTAGTCGGTGCGGCCGGTGGCCATCACGCAGTCGGGGCGGACCGCCTTCGCGTCTTCCGGCGAGATCTCCGGGTTGGGGTTGGCCAGGGCCAGGATCAGCGGGCTGGCCGCCATCTTCTTGACCATGTCCTGCTTGAGCACGCCGCTGGCTGACAGGCCCAGGAAGATGTCGGCGCCGGAAATCACTTCCGACAGGGTGCGGTACGGCGTGTCCTGGGCGAACTGCACCTTGTCTTCATCCATCAGCTCCTTGCGGCCCTTGTAGACAACACCGGCGAGGTCGGTGGCGAAGATGTTTTCGCGCGGCAGCCCCAGCTTGACCAGCAGGGTCAGGCAGGCCAGCGCCGCGGCGCCCGCGCCCGAGGTGACCAGCTTGACCTTGCCGATGTCCTTGCCCACCACCTTCAGGCCGCTGAGGATGGCCGAGCCGACCACGATGGCCGTGCCGTGCTGGTCGTCGTGAAAGACCGGGATCTTCATGCGCTCTCGCAGCTTGCGCTCGACGTAGAAGCAGTCCGGCGCCTTGATGTCTTCCAGGTTGATGCCGCCGAAAGTGGGTTCCAGCGCTGCGATGACGTCGACCAGCTTGTCGAGGTTTTCCTTTTCGTTGACTTCGATGTCAAACACATCGATGCCGGCGAATTTCTTGAACAGGACGGCCTTGCCTTCCATCACCGGCTTGGAGGCCAGGGGGCCGATATCGCCCAGGCCCAGCACAGCGGTGCCGTTGGTGATTACGGCGACCAGGTTGCCCCGGTTGGTGTACTTGAAGGCGTTGTTCGGGTCCTTGACGATCTCCTCGCAGGGTGCCGCCACGCCGGGGGAATAGGCCAGTGCCAGGTCATGCTGGTTGATCAGCTGCTTGGTGGCATGGATCGCGACCTTGCCCGGGATCGGGAACTCGTGGTATTCGAGGGCCGCCTTGCGCAGCTCGGCGTTCTTGTCAGGCGCGTTCGCCTCGGAAATGGGGGGCATCTTTTGTCGTCTCCTGGTGGCACAGCTTACGCCGATGGCGCGCCTGCCGTAGTTGGAAGGGAGGGGGATTGTAGTCGGCGTTCCGGGAAAACCCTAGTAAGGGAATCTGCGTAAAAACAGTTTTGACGCCGCCTCAGGCTTTGGCTGCTGCGCCGATGCGGGACTCCAGAAAGTCTTCCAGGGCCCTTACCGGCGCTGTCGTGCCGAAAAGGCGTTCCCGATGGCGGCGCATGTGGGCGCTGGCCGCGGCCCGCTCGCCTTCGTCCTTGGCGAGTGTCACAACACGGTCCACATACTCCCCGGTTGTCGTGGCCACCCACTCCTCCAGGCCCAGTTCGCGCAGGATGCCGGACGCGAAACGGCCACGCAGCGCATCTCCCTCATAGGCCACCACCGGCAATTCGCACTCCACGGCTTGCATTGCGGTGTTGAAGCCCGAGAAGCCGATGGTGTCTAGAAATACATGGGCCTGGCGCATTAGCCCGAAAAATTCGGGCCGCGAGAGCACGCGGATGAACCGGGCGTGCTGGTCGAAGTCGAGCCCCTGTTCGTTGAAGCGGGCGCGCAGGCGCTGCTCCAGCGCACCGTGCATTAGGGCGCCGGCGGCCTTGAAAAACACCAGCCGTGCCTGCGGCAACCGCCGCGCGATATCGACCCAGACGTCATCGTGCTGGGGCAGGTATTTGAACGGCAGGCCGGCACAAACCAGCAGGGGCGCATCCTCCGGCAGCCCCAGTCCCGCGCGGTCCACCGGGAGGGGCTGCACCTGCAGCGGCTGGTAACAGACCCCCAGGCCCGGAAGCTGCACAAGCTCCTCCGTGTAGTGCGCTTGCGCGCCGGTGGGCTCGAGTGCGGCGGCGGACAGGTAGCCGTCGATCGTGGGCAATCCGCTGGTTAGCGGATGGCCCCAAGTCGCCAGCTGCAGCCCCGCAAGCCGCATGGAAGCCAGCTTGGTGGTCACCGGATCCATGCCGATTTCGGTATAGATCAAAACGTCGGGGGCGGCCGCGCGAATTCGCTTCACCCATTCGCCCGTGCTGGCGAGCCCGCTTTCCATCCTGTGCGCCATCTTGTGCGCCAGCTGGCTCTGTCCGTCGCGGACCGCGCCGAGGCCGAACACCAGCAATTCGAAACGCCCGCGGTCCAGGTGCTCCAGCCAGCCCCGGGCAATGGCGTTCCACACCGAGTGGTCCTGCACGTGGGCAGAGACGATGCCGACACGGATCCGCCGGCCGCGTGTGTCCTCCGGCGGCAGTGCGCCTGCAGCGGACGAGTGCGACGCCATCAGGTGCGCGCACAGCTTTCCATAGCGGTCCAGCAATTCGCGGTGGTTGCCTGGCTGGTACGCCAGGTAGAACGGCTGGGTGGAACCAACGGCGGCGAAGCCGCGCCCTGCGCCCTGCGATCCAAACCAGTTTTCGAGTCCGGCCAGCGCGTCCGCAAAGGCATTGCGGGCCGCGGGTATTTGTTCAGCGCTTTCGAACATGACGGGCAGCTGGGCCATCGTCCAGCCCCAGCGCGCGGCTGCGTCAAGGGGGCCCAGCCGCATGGCTTCGGCGTGGCTCGCGGCGGCGCCTTTCGCGTCGCCGACGGCCATACGCGAGAGGGCCAGCAACTGGTGAGCCTGGGCAAGGCCGGGATCAAGCGCCAGCGCGCGCCGGGCGCACGCCTCGGTTTCCTCGATACGCCCGCTCGCCATTTCAATGCTTGCCTGCACAGCGTGAACTTCGGCGGAGCGGGGGAACTCCTTGAGGAGCGTTCTTCCTTGTGACGCGGCGGCGGGCAGGTCGCCGACTTCCAGGGTCGCCTGCGCCAGCGCGAGGCCAGCTTCGAGAAGCCGCGGATCAATGGCAAGGGCCTGGCGCAAATGCGGCAGGGCGCCTGCCGGGTCGCCCCCATTTCGCAACAAAGCGCCCAGATTGGCATGCGCCACGGCGGATTGCGGCTTCAGGCGGATGGCTTCGTCGTATTCGCCTTTCGCCTCCCCGGTCCGGCCAAGGCTGGCCAGCAGCGTGGCCCGGTTGACGCGCGCACTGTCCAGGCCTGCGTCCAGAGCCAGTGCGCGGGCGTATTCCTGCAATGCCGCTTCAGGCTGGCCGCTGCGTTCCAGGGCCAATGCCAGATTGTTGTGTGCCGCCGCGTGGCCAGGCTGCTGCTTGAGCAATGCCCGGCATTCGCGCGCTGCGCCGGCCGCGTCGCCCGAGTCCAGCAGCGCTGCAGCCAACTCATTGCGAATGCCCGGGTCCGCGCCGAGGGCCAGCGCTTTGCGGAACTGGGCGGCGGCCTGGGCCGGCTGAGCCTCGCGCATCAGCACCGTGCCGAGCGTGCTCGCCGCACCCGCGTTCTTCGGATCAAGCTGGAGCGCGGTCTGCAGTGAAGCACGAGCCTGCGCCAGCAGGCCCGAGCGCAACAGGGCCGTGCCGAGGTTGCCATGTGCCGCGGCGTTGCGGGGATTGATTCCAACCGCACGGGCAATGTGCTCGCGCGCTTCTTCCAGGCGTCCCTGCTGCAGGCAGGCGACGCCCAGCAGGTGCCAGGAATCGAAATGTGCGGGATTGATTCCGAGTACTTGCCGATAGAGCCTGGCCGCATCTGCCAGCTGGCCGGCCTGATGCGCCTTGAAGGCCGCCGCCCAAAGGGCAGCAAGGTCGCCCGAGGGGGCGCCCTTGCCGGAAGACGGGCTTGCCGGCCGGCCTTTGCTGGACCACCAGTTCATTTTTCAGCTGTCGCGCTGGGCCGTCAGCGCCGCGAGTTCGAAAGCCAGTTCGTCGATGAATGCGCCGGGATAGCCGGCTTCCTTCATGGACCACTTCACCTTGTTGGCTAGCCGGGCCTTCAAATAGATGTTCAACCGGTTCTCTCGCCGGAACCGCAGCACCTCCGACACCATCAAGGCGTGGAGCTTGCGAAATCTCTCCTCCTGCCTCTTGCCCGGCGTGCTGAACTCCGAGGCCGGAAACCTGTCCGCAAACAGTTTCACCAGCGACGCGGAAAACGCGTCCACCTTGGATGTGTCGAACCACTTGAGTCCCATATGTTGCCGCCCCTCGCTCCCGCGCGTTGGAATTCTGGCACAAGCCCGCCCAATCGGGCCGCGTCAATCTATTGCCCGCCGCTATCGCCAGCAGTGGCTTTTCAGCGTCAGTCCACTCGTAACGGCCACGGTGCCGGTACGAAGTTGGTTTACCATCACCGTAGAGGAACGGGACGGTGCACAGCCAGGCGCGTGCACGGGCAGTATATGGAAATCGAATTCGCTATTTCGGCCTGGGCGGGCTATGCCCCGAGCCTGACTTCTCCCTTGGAGTGGGCGCAATGGGCGGCACAGCCCTGTTTGCCGCAAGGCGATGCCCAGGCGGCGGTGTCTGAAATGCCCGCCATGCTGCGCCGCCGCCTCGGCCCGCTCGGCCGCCTGGCCAGCCAGGCCGCCTACACATGCCAGCAATCAACCACGGGCACGCCCGTCATCTTTGCCTCGCGTTACGGCGACGCCGAGAGGTCGCTCAAGCTGCTTCGAGATTTCGCCGTGGGCGAAACGGTTTCGCCCACCGACTTTGCCCTGTCGGTTCACAACGCCGTGGGGGCGCTGTATTCCATCGCCCGGCACGACGGCTCCAATTTCTCCTCGGTGGCCGCGGGCCCCGCGACCGCGGCCGCCGCCCTCGTGGAAGCCTCTGCCCTTCTGGAAGACGGCGCGCGCGAGGTCCTGGTCGTCTGCTATGACGCACCGTTGCCCGGCGCCTATGGCGCTTTCGCGGACGAGCCTCAGGCGCCCTACGCGTGGGCCTGGCGCGTCGTGCGGCCGAGCGCAGGCGCTGCGGGCTTTCGCCTGAGCTGCACCCGCAGCGAGGACCCTGCGGTCAACGACGCGGCCATCCTGCCCTTTGGGCTGGACGTCATGCGGTTTGCGGTTTCCAGCGACAGGCAGCTGGTCCGCGCGGCGCAGGGAACACTCTGGACGTGGCGCCGTAATGACTGAACGGCTCAACCTGTCCTGGCGCGTTATCGCCACCGGCCTGTGCTTCGCCTGCTTTGGCGCAGGCGGCGTGCTGCTGGGGCTGCTGGGGGTGCCGTTGCTCGGGTTGCTGGTCCGCGACCCGGCACAGCGCGGCAGGATCGCCAAGCGCGTGATTTCAGCGGCATTCCGGCTTTTCGTCACGATGATGTCCCGGCTCGGTGTCATGAGTTATGAGGTTCATGGCCGCGACCGGCTGCGCAGCGGCGGCCTGCTGATCCTGGCCAACCATCCGACGCTGATCGATGTGGTGCTGCTGATGTCCTTCGTCGAGCGGGCCGACTGCATCGTCAAGGGGGCGCTGGCGCACAACCCCTTCACGCGGGGTCCCGTCAGGGCGGCAGGATTCGCGTTCAACGATTCAGGTACCGGGCTGGTGGCGGATTGCCTTGCTTCACTGCGGGCGGGCAACAACCTGATTGTTTTCCCCGAAGGCACGCGCACCCCCGCATCGGGCGGCCTGCATCTGCAGCGCGGTGCCGCGCGCATCGCGGTGCATGGCGAACTGGATATCACGCCCGTGCGCATCCAGTGCACCCCAGCGACGCTGGGCAAGGGCGACAAATGGTACCGGGTGCCGCGCACACGCGCGCACTTCCGCATCGAAGTCTGCGAAACCATCTCCGTGGCCCCGTTCACCGCCCGTGCGGCCAGCCAGGCGCTGGCCGCACGCCACCTCACCGATTACCTCACCGAATATTTCTCCATGGAGAACCGCTGTGCGACAACTTGAGCAGGAAATCAAGGAGCTCATCATCTCGGCCCTGTCGCTGGAAGACACGCGGCCCGAGGACATTGACGCGCAGGCGCCGCTCTTCGTGGAAGGCCTCGGGCTGGACTCGATTGACGCGCTCGAGCTGGGCGTCGCACTGCAGAAGAAATATGGCGTGACCATGTCGGCCGATTCCGCCGAGACGCGGCGCCATTTCGCCAGCGTCAGCTCGCTGGTGGCATTTGTCCAGGCAACCCAGCCGGCGGCCTGACCCGCTTGCGCAGATCGAAAGACAACAGGTGATCGCCATGACCAAAGACGATATCTACGCCCACATCGTCCGGATCCTGCGGGAGGCCTTCGACATAGACGCTGCTGCCATCACGCCGCAGGCCCGGCTGGCTGAGGACCTCGAAATCGACAGCATCGATGCCGTGGACCTCATCGTGCAGCTCAAGCCCCTGGTGGGCAAGCGGCTGCAGCCGGACATCTTCAAGTCCGTGCGCACGGTGCAGGACGTGGTCGATGCGGTGCATGGCCTGCTTGAGGACCCGGTGAACGTCTGACCGGGCCACTGCCTTGCCTAAACCGTCGCTGGTCATCGTTTCCGCGATCACGCTGGCCTATCCCTTTGCCATCTACCTCGGGCTGGGCCGCGTAGACCCCGCCTGGCTCGGGCTTGGGCTTGTCGCGCTGGCGCTCGCGCGCGCCTGGGCCTCGCGCGATCCGGTGTGGCTGTTCGCGTTGGCTGGCGCCGTGCTGCTGGCCCTTGCCAGCGTGCTGGGAAAAAGCTGGCTGCCGGTCAAGCTGTACCCGGCAATGGTGAATGCCGCGTTGCTGCTGGTTTTCGGTGCCAGCGTGCTGCGCCCGCCCACCGTCATCGAGCGGATCGCCAGGCTGGCGGAGGGGGCGCTGTCCCCGCCTGTGGTCGCCTATACGCGCCGCGTGACCGTCGCCTGGTGCATCTTTTTTGCATGCAACGGCATCGCCGCATTCGCCACGGCCGTGTGGGCGTCGGACGAAGCATGGCTGTTGTACAACGGCCTGCTGGCCTATCTGCTGATGGCGCTGTTGTTCGCGGGCGAATGGCTGGTGCGCCGCCGCGTGCGGGCACGGCTCGCGCCCGCCGCGGGTGCCGGGAATACGCATGTCTGACTGGCTGCCGCTGGCGGAAGTCGCGTCGCGCCCTGGGCTGGCAAGCCGGCCGGTGGCGTGGCGCGGCGGGAAGCCCGTCACGCGGGCCCGCTTCCTGGCCGATGCCGCCGCGTGGCGGGCCGCATTCGCCGCGCAGCCCGGCGCCCGCTTCGCGCTCTATTTCGACGACGGGTATGAATTTGCCGCCGCCCTGTACGGCGCCTGGCATGCGGGCAAGGAAGTCTATTTGCCGGGCGACCGGCAGGCCTCCACCCTGGAAGCGCTGCTGCCGCAGGTGGACGGCTGCGCCGGAGACTTGCCCGGCGACACGGTGATGCCGCAGGCGGGCGCGGCGGCCACGTGGCAGCCACTTGATTTGCGCCAGACCCGGCTTGTGGTCTACACCTCGGGCTCCGGCGGGGAACCATTGGCCATCAGCAAGCACCTGGGCCAGCTGGATGCAGAAATCCACACGCTGCAGGCTACCTTCGGGGGGCGGATGGATCGTGGGCAGCCCACGCCCGTTTACGCGACCGTCTCGCACCAGCACATCTACGGCCTGCTGTTCTATACCTTGTGGCCGCTGGCGGCCGGGCGCCCCTTTGTTGCGGAGCGTATTCTCTACCCGGAACAAATGGCGCAGCACCTGGGTCCTGGGGCCAGCATGCTGATCTCCAGCCCGGCGCACCTCAAGCGGCTGCCGCCCGCGCTGGACTGGACCGGGGCCCGCGCGGGCCTGGTGTCCGTCTTCTCGTCCGGCGGACCGCTGCCGCCAGAGTCGTCACAGGCGGCGTGGGAGTTGATGGGCCATTCGCCCACCGAAGTGTTCGGCAGCTCTGAAACCGGCGGTATCGCCTGGCGGCAACGGGCCGTGCACGGCGATGACTGGCAGACGCTGCCGGGTGTGGAGTGGCGGCTGGACGACGACTTGCTGACAGTGCGATCGCCGCATCTTCCCGACGGCCAGTGGTGGCAGACGCAGGACCGTGTCAAGCCGCTGGGCAACGGGGGCTTCAGCCTTCTGGGCCGCGCCGACCGGGTGGTAAAAATCGAGGAAAAGCGGGTTTCCCTGACGGCGGTTGAAGCCGCCCTCGCCGGTTTGCCCGAAATCGCGGAGGCCCGTGCGCTGGTCGTGCCCGCCACCACCGGCGATCGCCTTGCCGTCGTTGCGGTGTTGACGGAGCGCGGCCGGGCCGAGCTGCAGCGCCTGGGCAAGCGGGGCCTCAACGAGCGCCTGCGCGCCGCGCTGCTGGAGACCGTCGAGCGAATCGCCCTGCCGAGGCGCTTCCGCTACCTCCGGTCGATTCCCGTCAATGCCCAGGGCAAGAGCACCCAGGCCATGCTGACTGCCCTGTTCCTGCCCGTGTTGCCGCAGGCCACCTGGGAGCCCGGTGACGCGCAAAGCGCGCAGGCCTGCATCGAAGTAACCGAACAGATGGCGGTCTTCGATGGCCACTTTGACGAGTTTCCGGTACTGCCCGGCGTGGCCCAGCTGGACTGGGCCATCGAACTCGCGCGAGCCCGTTTCGCTTTACCCGCGCGCTTCCTGCACGCCGAGGCGCTGAAATTCCATAAGCCCGTCCTGCCGCCGGTGCGGCTGACGCTCGCGTTGCGCTGGGACGCGCTTGCAGGGAAGCTCGCGTTCAGTTTCAGTTCTGCGGCAGGAACGCATTCGAGCGGGCGGATCGCATTCGGAAGCGGCGAGTGATGTTCAACCCCGCAGTTGTCGTCCCTGTGTACAACCACCCAACCACGGTCGACGCCCTGGTGCGGGCGGTGCGCGGCCACGGTGTGCCGTGCATCCTGGTGGATGACGGCAGCGAGCCCGGCTGCGCCGCTGAACTGTCCCGCCTCGCAGGCCTGTACCCGGGGGAAGTGCGGCTCGTGCGCCTCACGGTCAACCAGGGAAAGGGCGCGGCGATGGTGGCAGGCATGCGTGAAGCGGCCCGCCTCGGCCACAGCCATGCGTTGCAGATCGACGCGGACGGCCAGCACGACAGCGGCGACATCCCGCTTTTCCTGGCGCATGCACGGGAGCACCCCGGTGCAGTGATCTGTGGCTGCCCGGTATACGACGCCAGCGTGCCGAAGGTGCGGCTGTATGGGCGTTACGGAAGCCACATCTTCGTGTGGATCAACACGCTGTCGCTGGACGTGCGCGACTCCATGTGCGGCTTTCGCGTGTATCCCCTTGCACAGACGGTGGCGCTCATTGACAGCCATGCGATAGCCCGGCGCATGGACTTCGACAGCGACATCATCGTGCGGCTGCACTGGCGCGGCGTTCCCGTCATCAACCAGCCCACCCGGGTCACCTACCCGCAGGACGGCATTTCGCATTTCCGCCTGTGGCGAGACAACGTGATGATCACGCGCATGCATGCGGTGTTGTTCTTCGGCATGCTGCTGCGCTCACCGCTGCTGCTGTGGCGCAAGATGGCGCGGCCATGAGCGGCGCGCGCGCCCTGCACTGGGCTTCCGTCAGTGAAAGCACGTTCGCCGGCGGCATCTGGGTGCTTTACGGCCTTCACTGGCTGTTTGGGCGCCTGCCGCTGCGCCTGATCTTCTATCCCGTGGTCCTGTATTACTGGGCCACGCGCCCGCAGGCGCGCGCAGCGTCGCTGGAATACCTGCGACGGATGGAGGCGGCACACCACGTCTTTGGCCGGCGGCCGGGCTGGGTGCACAGCCTGCGCCACTTCCGCGCCTTCGCCGAAACCATCCTGGACAAGACGCTCGCCATCAGCGGCCGCTACCGGTTCGAGCGGGTGCGCTACGTGGGCCGGGAGATGGTAGACGCCATGATCGCGCGCGGAGAAGGAGCCATCATGGTCACGGGCCACGTCGGCTGCCTTGAGCTGTGCCAGGCCGCGGCGGGGCGGCAACCCGGGCTCAAACTGACCATGCTGGTGCACACCCGGCACGCAGAGCGCTTCAACCGCATTCTTCGCCGGCTCGACCCGCACAGCCCGGTGCGCATGCTGCAGGTCACCGAGGTTGATGCGGGCACCGCGGTGTTGCTGGCCCAGCGCATCGCCGAGGGCGAATTCGTGGCCATCGCGGGCGACCGGGTGCCCGTCACAGCCAGCAAGACTGCGCGCGTGCCGTTCCTGGGCCATGAGGCGCCGTTTCCCGTTGGCGCCTATGTGCTCGCCGCCCTGATCAAGTGCCCGCTCTTCATGCTGGGCTGCGTGCGCGAGGCGGGTGGCCACACCGTGCGGTTCGAGCAACTCGCAGCCCGCGTCGAGCTGCCGCGCGGGCACCGCGCCGAGGCGCTGGACGCAATGGCCACCGAGTTCGCGCAGCGGCTCGAGTCGCTGCTGGTGCTGGCGCCCTATGACTGGTTCAACTTTTTTTCCTTCTGGGCCCAGCCTTCGGCGGCGCCCGCACTCCCCCTCGCCTATGAAAAACCAGGAGCCTAGCCGTCCCGTCGTCCACTTCGACGGCGCGCCGCTCTCCATTGAAGACATTTGCGCGCTATCCGGCCGCAGCAGCTCGGCGCAGCTGTCCGCCCACGAGGTCTTTCGTGCGCGCATCGCCCGTGGCGCCGATTTCCTCGATCGCCTGCTCAGGGAAGATGGAGTGATCTACGGCGTCACGACCGGCTACGGCGACTCGTGCACGGTGCGCATCCCGCCCGAGCGGGTCGCGGAGCTTCCGCACCACCTCTACACCTATCACGGCTGTGGTGCCGGGCGGATGCTTTCGCCGGAAGAGACGCGCGCAGTGCTGGCGGCGCGACTGGCGTCGTTGGCGCAGGGCATGTCCGGGGTCAGCGTTGAGCTGCTGGCGCAACTCGAGGCGCTGCTGCGCCATGACATCCTGCCGCTGATACCGGCGGAAGGCTCGGTCGGCGCCAGCGGTGACCTGACGCCGCTGTCCTATGTCGCGGCCGTGCTGTGCGGGGAGCGGGAGGTGTGGTTCCGTGGGGAGCGGGTTGCCGCCGCACAGGCGCTGGCGCAAGCCGGCCTCAAGCCGCTGCGGCTGAGGCCGAAGGAAGGCCTGGCCATGATGAACGGGACAGCCGTGATGACGGCGCTGGCCTGCCTTGCATGGAAGCGCGCGGACTACCTGGCACGTCTGGCTGCCCGCCTGACGGCTTGCAACGTGGCGGCAAGCGCAGGCAACGCCCACCATTTCGACGAAGCGCTCTTTGCGGTCAAGCCGCACCAGGGCCAGCAGCTCGCCGCGGCCCGCATTCGCGCCGACCTCGCCAGCGAGCGCCCCACGCGCAACGAGCAGCGCCTGCAGGACCGCTATTCGCTGCGCTGCGCGCCGCACGTGATCGGCGTACTGGAAGACGCGCTGCCGTTCTTCCGCACGCTGATCGAAAACGAGCTCAACAGCGCCAACGACAACCCCATCATCGACGCGCAGGCGGAACGCGTGCTGCACGGCGGCCATTTCTACGGCGGGCATATCGCCTTCGCGATGGATTGCATGAAGAACGCGGTGGCCAACGTGGCCGACCTGCTGGACCGGCAACTCGCATTGCTGGTGGACACACGCTACAACCATGGCTTGCCCGCCAACCTGTCGGGGGCGCAGGGCCCGCGCGCGGCCATCAATCACGGCCTGAAGGCCTTGCAGATCAGCGTCTCCGCCTGGACAGCCGAAGCGCTCAAGCTCACCATGCCCGCGTCGGTCTTTTCGAGATCGACCGAGTGCCACAACCAGGACAAGGTCAGCATGGGAACCATCGCGGCGCGAGATTGCCTGCGCGTGCTGGAACTGTCTGAGCAGGTGCTTGCGGCCATGCTCATCGCGGCACGCCAGGGCCTGGAGCTTCGCTGCCGCGTGGAACCGCAGACGCTGGTGGCCCCCGCGCTGCAGGCGTTCGTGGATGATCTGGCCACACGCATTGCGCTGGTGGAGGAAGACCGCGCACTCGACGCCGACCTGCAGCGCCTGCTGCGGGCCATCCGCAGCCAAGCCTGGAGCCTCTATGAAGCCTGACCTCAGCCACGAGATCGATGTGGTGCCGGCCTTCTACGACATCGACCCGATGGACATCGTCTGGCATGGCCACTATGTGAAGTACCTGGAGCGCGCCCGCAGCGCGCTGCTGGCGCGTTTCGACTATGACTATCCCCGCATGCGCGAGTCCGGCTTTGGCTGGCCTATTGTCGACATGCGGCTGAAGTACGTGCGGCCCGCGAGCTTCGGCCAGGCACTCAGGGTTCGCGCTGAAATCGTGGAATGGGAAAACCGGCTTCGCATCGACTACCTGATCCGGGACGCCGCCACCGGGCACAAGCTGAACCAGGCCCACACCATCCAGGTCGCGGTAAATCTGGCAACACGCGAGATGCTCTATGTGTGCCCGCCGGTGCTGCGTGAACGGCTGGGGGTTGAGGCATGATCGCGCGCCGCCGGTTCATCCGCGCAGCCGCGCTGTGCGCCGCTGCATGCGTGCTGTCCGCAACCGCGGCCGAGCCCGTGCCCGCCATTGCCGCTTCTGTGCGGCAGCGGCTTGGCGACGAGCCCGTGCTGCGCGGCGAGTTCGAGCAGCGAAAAAGCCTGAAGGGGTTCCGCAATCCCCTGGTGTCCAGGGGCGACTTCCTGGTGGTGCGGGACAAGGGCGTCATCTGGCGCACGCGCGAGCCCTTTGCATCCAGCCTGGTGGTCACACGCGACCGCCTGCTCTCGCGCCAGGCAGACGGCTCCGTTGCCACCCAGCTAAGCGCGCGGGACGAACCCGGCCTGCGCGCCATCAACGAGATGCTGTTCGCGCTGATGTCGGCCGATCTTGCCGCGCTGGCCCAGCGCTTCCGGGTAGACGGTGAGTTGCAAGGCAAGGACGGCTGGCGGCTTTCCCTGGCGCCGCGCGAGGCCGGTGTCGCCAGATGGGTCTCCGGCATCGAACTTGAGGGTGACCGCTTCGTGCGCCTGGTCCGCCTGGCCGAAGCGCAGGGAGACACCACCCTTATCCGGTTCAGCCTGCAAACCTCCGCCGCAGCGGCCACCCGTGAAGAGCTGGCGCGGTTTGACTGAGGGCGCGGCGCGCAGGCTCTGGCTGCTCGCGGCCGGTATCTGGCTGCTGGTGGTGCTGGCAGTGGCGGCGCACCAGTGGCGTTTCTGGCACGAAGCCCGACTGGACACCGACGTTCTGGCCCTGCTGCCGCAAGACGAACTGGCGCCGGAAGTAGCACTGGCAACCCGCAAGCTCGCTGACCGCGCCACGCGGCAGGTCATCGTGATGGTCGGGGCGCCCGACTGGCAGCTTGCGCGCAAGGCGGCAGCAGCATGGCGCGCGAGCTTGAAGGCCAGTGGCGCGCCATTGACCGGCGCCGTACCGCTGGACGAGGCGGGCATGGGTGCGTCGCTGGATGCCTTGCGCCCCTGGCGCAACCAGCTGTTGACGGCCGCGCAGCGTGAGCGCCTGCGCAACACGCCCGTGCCGGCGCAAGTCCAGGCTGCCCTGTCCCTGCTGCACCAACCGGGCATCAGCGCACGCCTGTCCGATTGGGCGGCCGATCCGCTCGCGCTGTGGCCCCAGTGGTGGTCGGCCCGCGCGGCACAAAGCCAGGCGCGGCCGCGCGACGGTGAGCTGGCGCTCTCGGCCGCCGGGCTGGAATGGGTGGTGTTGCCGCATGAAAGCACCGGCCCGGCGTTCTCGCTGGACGGGGACGCGGTGCTCGGCGAAGCGCTTCGCACCGCGCAGGATGCAGCAACGGCCACAGGGCCAGGCATACGCGTGCTGGCCGCCGGCATCCCCCTGCACGCCGAGGCGGCCGCTGTGCAGGCCAGCCGCGAAGTCAACACGATTGGCTGGGGCTCGCTGGCGGCGGTCCTGCTGCTGGTGTGGCTGGCCTTCCGCTCGCTGCGCCCCATCTTCCTGGTCGCACTGTCACTGGCAGTGGGAACCGCCGTCGCGCTGTCAGTCACCGCATTGGTCTTCCAGCAAGTGCACCTGCTGACATTGGTGTTTGGCGCCAGCCTCGTGGGTGTCGCGGAAGACTATGGCATTCACTACTTCGCCAGCCGCCAGAGCGATCCGCAGGCCCGGCCCCGGCCCCTCATGTGGAGCTTGCTGCCCGGGCTGTTGCTGGCGCTGTCCACCAGCGTGTTCGCCTACCTGGTGCTGGGGCTCGCGCCTTTTCCGGGCCTGCGCCAGATGGCGGTGTTCTCGGCTGTCGGGCTGGTGGCGACATTCCTCACGGCGGCCTGCTGGTTCCCCTTCCTTGACCGCGGCGTGGTTCCGCACTCGCGCTTCGCCGACGCCATTTCCGCGAGCCTGGCGCGCTGGCCGCGATGGCGCTTTTCAACGCGCACCGTAACAGGCGGCGCAGCGCTTGCGGCGTTGGCCCTCGGAGGCTGGTGGCAGTTGCGCACCAGCGACGACATCCGCCAGTTGCAGAACTCGCCCGCCGCGCTGATGCAGGCCCAGGGCGAAATCGGGCGCCTGCTGGCCACGCCCAGCGTGGCGCAGTTTTACCTGGTCAGGGGCGCCAGCGCCGAGGAAGTCCTGTTGCGCGAAGAAGCACTGAAGGAGCGGCTGGATGCGTTCGTTGGCCAGGGCCGCCTGCAGGGTTACAGCGCCGTTTCCGACTGGGTTCCGTCCGAGGCGCGGCAACTCGCCGACGCACAACTGACGGGCGCGGTGGAAGCGCAGGTGTTGCGCGGGGTTGGTGCCGCGCTCGGTGAGAGCTTTGTGCGGCCCGAGTTCTCGGCGCGTCCGCTCACGTTGCCGATATGGCTTGCGCAGCCGGTTTCGTCGCTGGGCCGCAATCTCTGGCTGGGCGAAGTCGGCGGCGCCTTCGCCAGCGTGGTCCTGCTGCGCGGGCTTCAGGACCAGCGCTCGGTACCCGCGCTGCTTGCCGCGGCCGACGGACTGCCTGGCGTGCGCTGGGTGGACAAGGCGGCTGAAGTTTCATCGCTGCTCGGCCGCTACCGGTCTTCCATGACCTGGCTGCTGGTGGCCGGGCACGCCCTGACGCTGCTGGCCCTGTGGCTGCGCCACGGGCGCCTGGCCTGGCGTGCTTGGGTACCTACCCTCCTGGCCACGGGCCTGACGCTGGCGCTGCTGGGCTGGTTCGGCCAGCCGCTGCAGCTATTCAACGTGCTGGCGCTGGTGCTGTTGCTTGGCATCGGCGTGGACTACGGGATATTCCTGCTGGAGCACCGTGGCGACGGCTCGGCCTGGCTTGCCGTGGTGCTGGGCGCAGGCAGCACCTGGCTCGCGTTCGGCCTGCTCGGCTTGTCCGGCACACCGGCGCTGCGCGCTTTCGGGCTGACGCTGTTGTTCGGCATTGCCCTGGTGTGGCTGCTCTCGCCCTTCTTCCGCGCGGCCGCGGTGGACAATGAGCCTCAGGAGACAACTTGAAATTCCTGCTGTGCCGCAGAAGGTTCGTGCTGGGCATGCTGCCCCTGATGACCGCGTGCGCGAGCATGGCCCCGGTTCCGGCACCACCGCTGCTGCGCCTGAGCCCGGCGTCGCTTGGCGGCGATCTGGCGCTGCGCCAGCGGCTCACCATTGGCGTGGGCGGCACCACCCACAGCCTGGAAGCCGTGCTGGAAGCGGATGCTCAGGCCGTGCGGCTTGCAGTGGTCAGCCTGGGCCAGACGGCCGCACGGCTGGAATGGGATGGCCAGACCCTGACCCAGTCGCGCGCCGACTGGTGGCCGGCGGCCATTGGCGGCGACCGCATCCTCAGTGACCTGCAGCTCATGCTGTGGCCTGCCGCCGCTGTCAGCGCCGCATTGCCCCAGGGGTGGACGCTGGAGCACACGCCCCAGCGCCGCCAGCTGCGTTTCGATGGCAACACGGTTGTCCAGGTCGACTACCTGTCGCCGGCGCAGAGCGAGCTGAACCAGTTCCAGGCACGCTACCGCATCAGGGTCGACAGCCAGAAGCTCGGGGATGGCCAGTGAGCGCGGTATACCTCAACGCGATGGGCGTCGTCTGCGCGCTCGGGCAGGGCAGCGCAGCCGTGCGTGGGGCCCTGTTCGCAGACCAGCCGCTCGGCGTCGCACCCACATCGCTGTACACGCCTGGCCGTGAACTTCACCTCGGCTGCGTTCCCGGCGACTTGCCGCTGCTGCGCGATGTCCCGGCCGGCCAGCGCAGCCGCAACAACGCGCTCATCTCGGCGGCGCTGCTGCAGCTGCGTGTCGACATCGACGCAGCCATCGCGCGCCATGGGCCGGCGCGCGTCGCCGTCATCCTGGGCGTGAGCACCGCCGGTCTGGCCGAAGGAGTGCGGGCCGCGATCGAGAACGATGCAGGCCGGCCCTGGCCCGGCGGCTACGACTACTCGCAGCAGGAAATGGGCAACGCCGCGGCGTTCGTCGCGCGCGAACTCGGTACCTGCGGACCGGCCCACGTGATCTCCACCGCCTGTTCGTCCGGCGCCAAGGCGCTGGCGTCGGCCGCACGTTTGCTGCGCGCCGGGCACGTCGATGCTGTGGTCGCAGGCGGTGGGGACGCGCTGTCCGGCTTCACCATTGCCGGCTTCAGTGCCCTGGAATCGGTCAGCGCAGGGCGCTGTAATCCGCTCTCGGTGCATCGCCGCGGCATCAATATCGGCGAAGGCGCGGCGCTCTTCCTCATGAGCCGCGAGCCCGGCCCCGTGCGGCTGGCCGGTTGGGGGGAAAGTTCTGATGCGCACCACATGTCCGCGCCCGACCCGGCCGGGCGCGGCGCCATGGATGCGATGCGCCAGGCGCTGGCCAGGGCCGGCATTGCGCCCGATACAATTGATTACGTGAATCTGCATGGCACCGCCACACCGCACAACGACGCCATGGAAAGCCTTTGCGTGGCCGAAGTGCTGGGCCTGCAGGTGCCCGTCAGCTCCACCAAGCCGGTGACGGGCCATGCCCTCGCGGCTGCGGGCGCCATCGAAGCGGCGCTGGCGTGGCACACGCTGGTGGATAACCCCGGCGGGCGGCTGCCGCCTCACTGGTGGGACGGCGAGCGGGACCCCGCGTTGCCGCATGTGCGCGTCGTGGCGCCGGGCGAATCGACAGGCCGCGCGCCCCGGCATGTGTTGAGCAATTCATTCGCCTTTGGCGGAAGCAATGCGAGCTTGCTGTTCGCGGAAGGATGACATGGGGCGCGCGGCGGCCGACATCGATAACTGGATTCCACAACGCGGTGCGATGCGCCTGCTCGACCGCGTGCTGGAAGCCGACGACGAACACGCCGTCGCCGAGGTGGACATCGCCGAGGACGGCCTGTTCCTGCGCGACGGCGCGGTTCCTGCCTGGATCGGCATCGAATACATGGCGCAGACGATCTCCGCCTGGGCTGGCGGGCGCGGCCGGCGCGCCGGGGGGCGCGGGCCACGCATCGGCCTGCTGCTGGGCAGCCGCCGCTACACCGCGCACTGCAGCGGCTTTCCCGCGGGCGCAACGCTGCGCGTCGAGGCCCGTTGCGAGCTGTACGGCGACAACGGCCTGGGAATGTTCGACTGCACCATCCGCCAGGGCGGCACGTTGCTGGCCAGTGCCAAGGTCTCGGTGTTCGAACCTGACGACGCCATGGCCCTGCTGAAAAGCCAGGCCACCGTGGGCACGCCATGAACGACTGGATCCTTGTCACCGGGTCCAGCAGCGGCATAGGCCGCGCCATTGCGCTGCGGCTGGCCCGGGACGGCTACAACGTGGCAGTCCATTGCCGCGCCAGCGTGGACAAGGCGGAGGCGGTTGCAGCCGAAGTTCGCGCCGCCGGCCGGGAGGTGCGCGTACTGCGGTTCGATGTCGCCGATCGCGCCGCAACCGCTGAAGCCCTGCTGGCCGACGTTGAAGCCCATGGTGCCTATTACGGCGTGGTCTGCAATGCAGGCATTGCGCACGACAACGCCTTCCCCGCCATGACGGGCGAAGAATGGGACAGTGTCATTCACACCAACCTGGGGGCGTTCTACAACGTGCTGCACCCGCTCACCATGCCGATGGTGCGGCGGCGCAAGCCCGGCCGCATCGTCACCCTGGCCTCGGTCTCGGGCCTGGTGGGCAACCGCGGCCAGGCCAACTACAGCGCGGCCAAGGCCGGCATCATCGGCGCCACCAAGGCGCTGGCGATCGAGCTGGCCAAGCGGGAGATCACCGTGAACTGCGTGGCCCCGGGCCTGATCGACACTGAAATGGTTGCGCCCGAAGTACTGGACGAGGCGATGAAGATGATTCCGCTCAAGCGCATGGGCCGGCCGGAAGAAGTGGCCGCGCTGGTGGCCTTTCTCATGAGCCCGGACGCGGCCTACATCACGCGCCAGGTCATCTCGGTGAACGGGGGCATGGTTTGAAGCGTGTCGCCGTTACCGGCATCGGCGCCATCAGCCCGCTCGGCCATGACTGGCCCACGGTCCAGGCGCAGCTGCGCAGCGTACGCAACTGCGTGCGCGTGATCACCGAGTGGGAAGACTACGAAGGCCTGAACACGCGCCTGGGCGCGCCCGCGCTGCCGTTCGAGCTGCCCGCGCACTACAACCGCAAATCCACCCGCAGCATGGGTCGGGTTGCGCTGATGGCGACCCGTGCCAGCGAGATGGCGCTGGCCGATGCCGGGCTGCTGGGCGACCCGCTGGTGCGAAGCGGCGGCATGGGCATCTCCTATGGCTCCTCGGCCGGCACGCCGGCGGCCATCGGCGATTTCGGCCGCATGATGATGGACAAGAGCACCGAGGGCATCAACGCCAACACCTACATCAAGATGATGTCGCACACCGCGGCGGTGAACATCGGCGTCTTCCTGGGCCTGACGGGGCGCATCATCACCACTTCCAGCGCCTGCGCCTCGGGCAGCCAGGGCATAGGCTATGCCTTCGAGGCCATCCAGTCCGGCAAGCAGGTGGCCATGCTGGCCGGCGGCGCCGAAGAGCTCGACGCCACCGAGGCGGCCGTATTCGACACCCTCTTCGCCACCAGCGTGAAGAACGACAGCCCAGCGCTGACGCCGCGCCCCTTCGACGCGGCACGCGACGGGCTGGTGCTGGGCGAGGGCGCCTGCACGCTGGTGCTGGAAGAGCTCGGCCACGCGCGCGCCCGCGGCGCGCGCATCCTGGCCGAAGTGGTGGGCTACGGCACCAACAGCGACGGCACCCATGTCACGCAGCCGCAGCCGGCCACCATGGCCCAGGCCATGCGCATGGCGCTGGAAATCGCCGGCTTGCAGGCCGGGGCCGTCGGTTACGTCAACGCCCATGGCACCGCCACCGATCATGGCGATGTCGCGGAATCGGCGGCGACTCACGCTGTGTTCGGCGAGCGCATGCCCATCAGCTCGCTCAAGAGTTACATGGGCCACACGCTGGGCGCGTGCGGCGCGCTGGAGGCCTGGATGACTATCGAGATGATGCGCGAGGGCTGGTTCGCGCCCACCGTGAACCTGGAGTCGGTTGACCCCCGCTGCGCGCAGCTGGCTTACATACAAGGTGATGGCCTGGCGCTGCAGACCGACTGCGTGATGAGCAACAACTTCGCCTTCGGCGGCATCAACACCTCGCTGATATTCCGCCGCTGGCGCGATTGAGCGGGCTGTACCCCGTGGCCCGCCTGCCTGTTCAGCTGTGCCTGGGCAGCGTGGCGGCCTTGTCCGCGGCCGCGCAGGCGCACGGCCTGGATTGGCTGTCGGCGGACGAACGCTTGCGGCTGGGAGCCCTCACCGCGCCGCCGCGGCGAGCCCAGTTCATTGCCGGCCGCTGGCTGCTTCGCCAGTTGCTGGTACAGGTGTATGGCGGGAAGCCGGAACACTGGCCGCTGAGCGCGCCTGCGCACGGGGCGCCGCGGCTGCAGCCCGCCGCCCGCCAGCCTGGCGTGTCCATCGCCATCAGCCACAGCGCCGATCACGTGGCCTGCGCCGTCAGCGGTGAGCCCGTCGGGCTCGACATCGAGTCCACGCTACGCGAACGCGATTTCCCTGCCTTGGTCGCCGCCGTGGGCACTGACAGCGAGCGGCGGCACATGCACTCTCTCGAGCCGGCCCGGCGGGCCGCCTTTTTCTACGGCCTGTGGTCGCTCAAGGAGGCCTGGCTGAAATCACGTGGCGAGCCGATGACGCCGGGACGCATGGCGCAACTGGAAACCGCTGCCGTCAATCAGGATGTGGCCAACGCCTGGCTGTGGCGCATGCCGGAATTTGTGATCGCGGTGGTGGCCCCGCCGGCCGCGCAGCCGCAATGGGCGGACGGTCCGCTGCAGGCGCAGCCTTTCGACCGCTGCTTCGTGATCGATGCCGGCGCGGCTACGCCGGCTTGACGGCCACCAGGTTCAACAGCGTTTCTTCACGGTCGGCCGCGGGCGGCACGCCGAACCAGCGCTCCATCACGCCCAGGTCGGCGCGGCTCCACCATAGATAGGGATAGGAGACCGATCCGGGCTCCACCACAAAGCCGGCACCGCGCACCATCCGCAGGTACTCCGGTGCGCTGCGCTGCACTTCCATCGGGTGGCGGAACAGCAGCATGATGATCCACGACTCGATGTAGCGCCGTGTCGATTCGGCAAACAGCATGATGCCGCCCGGCTTGAGCACCCGGAAGAACTCGCTCATCGCCTGCTCCTGCTCCACCAGGTGGTGAAAGGTCTGGTGGCAAAACAGCAGGTCGACCGAGTTGTCGGCCAGCTGCAGGCGGGAACTGGAGCCTTCCACCAGCTCCACATCGACGCCTTCACGCACCGCCTCGGCGCGCGAGAGGGCCAGCATGTGCGGGTCGATGTCGATGGCCAGCAGCCGCTGCGGGCTGAAGCGGCGGGCCAGCCGGGCCAGCGACTTGCCCGAGCCGCACCCCACGTCGACCACCAGCGGATAGGAGGCACGGCGCTCCGGAATCAGCCGGTCCAGGTCAGCCAGCGCGCGTTCCAGCACGTGCACCGTCCAGGTCTCGGTGCCGAGGAACCACTTGCCGAAGCGTGTTTCGGGGACATGGGGCGCGCGAAGCGCCGCGTTCAGTGGTTGCTGCATGGGGCCGGTGCCGGCGCGTGCCGGCAGCTTTCAGGACCTGTTGATGTTGGCGCGGATGGCTTCCTTGAGGTCTTCCACCCAGCGGTTGTAGAAGGGATGGATCATGCCCCGCCCGTCCGCGCCCGGGCTGTATTTCATGTTGACGCTGTCGCGGTACTTCAGGGAAAACGACGTCGGCGAATACAGGATGTCGGTCACCACCGTGTGTTTGCCACGCACATGCAGCGTGGCAACCATCCGGCCCGGCGCCTCTTCCCGCACTTCCCATTGCCGCGCCGTTGCGGCACTCTGGATCGCCTGCTTGACCTTGTCGGCGCTCGCGGCGGCCGAGACCGGAATGTTTTCGAAATTCATCACCGGCACGGGCGCGCGCTGTGCCGCGGCGTGAAGGGAAACGGCCGACAGGGCGGCCAGGACCAGGATGCGCAGGGTTTTCATCAGATCTCCTCCGGTTTTTCGCTTAATGGATTCGGTTTAATTATATGCAGCGCGGGGGTATCATCTTTCGCAGTTAGAACCCACGCACAAGGAGCGCACATGGCCCTGATGGACTTCATCAAGAAACAGTTCATAGACATCATCCAGTGGACCGAGAGCGGCGACGGCACGCTGGCCTGGCGCTTTCCCATGCGCGACATGGAAATCCAGAACGGCGGCTCGCTCACCGTGCGCGAATCGCAGATGGCGGTGTTCGTCAACGAAGGCAAGGTGGCCGACGTGTTCGGCCCCGGCACGCACAAGCTCACCACCCAGACGCTGCCGGTGCTGACCTACCTGAAGAACTGGGACAAGCTGTTCGAGTCCCCCTTCAAGAGCGACGTGTATTTCTTCAGCACCCGCCAGCAGGTGGACCAGCGCTGGGGCACGCCGCAGCCCATCACCATCCGCGACAAGGATTTTGGCGCCGTGCGCCTGCGCGCCTTCGGCAACTACAACTACCGGGTGGCCGACCCGAAGCTGTTCCACACCGAGATTTCCGGCACGCGCGAGGCCTACACCGCCAGCGAGCTGGACGGCCAGTTGCGCGGCCTGGTGCTGCAGCACATCTCGGATGCCATTGCCTCCAGCGGCGTGGCTTTTCTCGACCTGGCGGCCAACCAGGGCGAATTCGCGAAGGCCCTGGTCACCGAGCTGTCGCCGGCTTTTGCCGCCATCGGCCTGAAGCTGGAGGGCATGACGGTGCAGAACCTGTCGCTGCCCGAGGAGCTGCAAAAGCTGCTGGACCAGCGCATAGGCATGGGCATGGTCGGCAACGACATGGGCAAGTTCATGCAATACCAGACGGCCCAGGCCATCCCCGAGATGGCCAAGGGCGTGGGCGCGGGCGGCAGCGTGGCCGGCGACGCCATGGGCCTGGGCGCCGGCATCGCCATGGGCCAGGTGCTGGCGCAGAACCTGCAGCAGGGCCTGCAGGGCGGCGCGGCAGCGAATGCCGCGCAGGTGGCCGCGGCGGCGGCCGCCACCGTGAAGCCCGATGACGTGATGGCCACGCTGGAAAAGCTGGGCGAGCTCAAGGCCAAGGGCATCCTCACACAGGAAGAATTCGACGCCAAGAAGGCAGAGCTGCTCAAGAAGCTCGTCTAGCCGCCTTCCTTCGTGGCTGAACCCGCCGCCCAACGCGTCTACCGGGCGGCCTGCCCGGGCTGCGGCGCGCCGGTCGAATTCCGCAGCGCGCAATCCACGCACGCTGTCTGCAGCTTCTGCAAGAGCACGGTGGTGCGCGACGGCGACACGCTGTCGCGCGTCGGCAAGATGGCGGAGCTGTTCGACGACCACAGCCCGCTGCAGCTCATGGCCGCCGGCCGCTGGCAGGGCAAGGCCTTCACCCTGCTCGGCCGCCTTCAGTACAAGGGCCCGGCCGGCACCTGGACCGAGTGGAACGCCTTGTTCGACGACGGCACCACCGGCGTGCTGGGCGAAGACAACGGCGCCTATGTGTTCTCGCTGCCGGCCCGGCCGAACCGTGAACTGCCACCCGCGCCGCAGTTCCGGGTGGGGGCCACCACGGCCATCGACGGCAAGACCTTCAGCGTGGCCTCCAACGAAGATGTCAGCCTGATCTCGGCGCAGGGCGAGCTGCCCAAGCTGCCGCCGCCGGGCCAGCCCTTCGCCATGGTGGAGCTGCGCAGCGAAGACGGCGAGGTGCTGAGCATCGACTACGGCTCGGTGCCTCCGCTGGCGACGCGCGGGAAGTCGGTGCTGCTGGACGAGCTGCAGCTATCGGGCCTGCGTGATGAAAGCGCCAAGGAAGAAAAGGGCCGGCAGTTCGCCTGTCCCCACTGCGGCGCCCAGGTCGAAGTGCAGCTGGACTCCAGCAAGAGCATCACCTGCCGCTCGTGCAACACCCTGATCGACCTGACGCAGGGCATAGGCGGCGAGCTGCAGCACGCTATCCAGGACGAGCCGGTGCAGCCGGCGATTCCCTTGGGCACCAGCGGGCAGTTGCAGGGTGTGCAATGGCAGGTAGTGGGCTTCCAGCACCGCATGGGCAAGGAGCCCGGCGACGACGACGAGGAATTCGGCTGGAGCGAATACCTGCTGTACAACCGCAAGCGCGGCTTCATCTTTTTGGTTGATTCCGAGGAGGGCTGGAGCGTGGTGAAGCCCACCACGGGGGCGCCGGCCCTGTCGGACAGCGGCAGCAACGCCAGCTACCTGGGCAGCCGCTACCAGCTCAAGTACAGCTACAACGCCGAGACGAGCTATGTTGCCGGCGAGTTCTACTGGCCCGTGGAGCGCGGGCAGAAAAGCTTCAACCGCGATTTCGCCAAGGGCAACAGCCTGCTGTCGATGGAGCAGACGCCGAAGGAAGTGACCTGGTCCAGCGGCAGCAAGATCGAGAGCGACACCGTCGCCAAGGCTTTCGGACTGGATGCGAAAAAAGACCTGCTCAAGCGCGGCGACGCGGGCCCGACCAGCAGCGGTGCGGGCATGGGCTGCGGCTCCATCATCATCATGATCATCGTCATCCTCATCCTGCTGGCGGTGGTGCGCGCCTGCATGCGGGACGACAATTCGGGCTCGAGCTACACCTCGGGCGGAAGTTCCCGCAGCTCGGGGGGCTCGTTCGGCGGGTCGTCGAGCGGCGGCGGGCACAAGTAAGCGGCAACCTGTTCTGTTTTTTTCTGGAGGTCACCATGATGGGCATTGAATGGCTGAAACCCGGCGCCTTTTTAGGCTCCATCCTGTATGCGCTGATCGGCGTCGTGATCTTCTGGGTGAGCTTCATCGTCATCGACAAGCTCACGCCCTACGACCTGTGGGGCGAAATCGTCGAGAAGCAGAACGCGGCGCTGGGCCTGGTGGTGGCCGCCATGTGCCTGGGCATCTCGATCATCGTCGCCGCCGCCATCCACGGGTAGCGCAGTGGCGCTGAACAGCGAAGGGGTGGCGCAACGCGCCGTCCCTTCACCTCGCCCGGTCGAGGTCGCGCTGCTGGCATCGGTCTTCGTGGTCGCCGCCTGCGGGCTGGTGTACGAGCTGGCCGCCGGCGCGCTGGCGTCCTATGTGCTGGGCGACTCGGTGCTGCAGTTCTCCACCATCATCGGCAGCTACCTGTTCGCGATGGGGCTGGGCTCGTGGCTGTCGCGCTTTTTCGAACGCCAGCTGCCCGCGCATTTCCTGCGCATCGAGCTCCTGGTGGCGCTGGTCGGCGGCCTGATGCCGGCCGTGCTGTTCATCTCCAACGCCTACCTGCCCGGCGCCTTCCGCTGGCTGCTCTACGGCCTGGTGCTGTGCGTCGGCACGCTGGTGGGCCTGGAGATCCCGCTGGTGATGCGCATCCTCAAGCGCAACGTCGCGCTCAAGGACCTGGTGTCGCAGGTGCTCACCTTCGATTACCTGGGCGCGCTGGCGGTGTCGGTGGCCTTCCCGCTGGTGCTGGTGCCGCAGCTGGGGCTTGTGCGCACCGGCCTGCTGTTCGGCCTGATGAACGGCGCCGTCGCGCTGTGGGCGCTGTGGCTGTTCCGCCATGAGCTGCGGCGGCTGCACGCCCACATCGTGGCCTGCCTGCTGACGCTGGCCGTGCTGGCCGCCGGCTTTGCCGGTGCGGGCCAGATCACCACGCTGGCCGAGGACAAGTTCTACCAGGACCGCATCGTCTTCGCGGCCACGTCGCCCTGGCAGCGCATCGTCGTCACCCACGGCCGTGCGGGCCACCGCCTTTTTCTCAACGGCAACCTGCAGTTCTCCGAGCGCGACGAATACCGCTACCACGAGGCCCTGGTGCACCCGGTGATGGCCGCGCATGGCGCGCCGCGCAAGGTGGCGGTGCTGGGCGGCGGCGACGGCATGGCGGTGCGCGAGGTGCTGCGCTACCCCGGCGTGGAAAGCGTGACGCTGGTGGAGCTGGACCCCAACATGACGCAGCTGTTCTCGCAGCACGAGGCGTTGTCGCGGCTGAACGGCGGCTCGCTGCAATCGCCCCGGCTGAAGATCGTCAACGCCGACGCGTTCAAGTGGCTGGAGGAAACCAGCGAGGTGTTCGACGTGGTGATCGTCGATTTCCCGGACCCCACCAATTTTTCCATCGGCAAGCTGTACACCCAGTCGTTCTATGCGCTGCTGGACCAGCGCCTGGCCGCCAGCGGCTACGCGGTGATCCAGACCACCTCGCCGCTGATCGCGCGCCAGAGTTTCTGGACGGTGGTGGCCACGCTGGAGTCGGTGGGCTTCAAGGCCACGCCGTACCACGCGCACGTGCCCAGCTTCGGCGAATGGGGCTTCATCATCGCCAGCCGCCGCCCTTACCGCCTGCCCGCGGCGCTGCCCGCGGGGCTGAAATTCCTCACGCCGCAAAGCCTGGCGCCGCTGTTCGATTTTCCGCGCGACATGGCGCGGGTGCCGGCCGAAGTGAACCGCCTGTCCAACCAGGTGCTGGTCACGACCTACGAGCAGGAATGGGGCAAGGTGGGGCAGTGATTTCACGGCGCGCAGCGCTGGCCGTCGCAGCGATTCCACTGGCGGCCTGCACCAGGTCGCAGGAAATGACCGGCGCTTTCAACGGCATCAGCCACGAGCGCGGCCACCTGCTGCGCCAGCCGCGCTCCGGGTCCGCTCCCGCGCCGGCACGCAAGACGCAAGTGGTCATCGCCGGTGGCGGCATCGCCGGGCTGGCGGCGGCGCGCGCCTTGCGGCAGCGCGGCATCGAAGACTTCGTCATGCTGGAGCTGGAAGACGCGGCGGGCGGCAACAGCCGCGCCACCCGCATCGCCGGCATAGCCTGCCCGATGGGCGCGCACTACCTGCCGGTGCCCGGCGACGACGCGCCGGAAGTGCAGGCGCTGCTGGAGGAGATGGGCCTGCGTCGCCGCGTGGCGGGCCGCTGGGAGTACGACGAGCGCCACCTGTGCCACAGCCCGCAGGAGCGGCTGTTCTTCAACGGCGCATGGCAGGACGGGCTGCTGCCCCTGCAGGGCGTGGGCGCGCAGACGCTGGCCGAATACCGCTGTTTCAGCGCGCTGGTGGATGCCGCCCAGAAGGCCGCCCGCTTCACAATTCCATTGGGAAAAACGGCTGCGGCGCGCACCCACCTTGCGTGGGACGCTATAACATTCATAGCATGGCTGGACCAGGAGGGGCTGGGCGACAGGCATTTGCGCTGGTACCTGGACTATTGCTGCCGCGACGACTACGGCGCCGGCATCGCCACCGTGTCGGCCTGGGCCGGCATCCACTACTTCGCCAGCCGCCACGGCTTTCACCTGCCGGGTGAAGGCGCCGAGCGAGATGCCGTGCTCACCTGGCCCGAGGGCAATGCCTGGCTCGCGCGCCGCCTTGCCGCGCCCTTGGGCGAGCGGCTGCGGGCGGGCCGCGTGGTCACGCGCATCGCCCAGGGCCGCAGTGGCGTGGAAGTCGATGCCTTCAACGTGGCCACGCAGGGCGTGGAGCGCTGGCAGGCAGCCCGCTGCATCGTCGCGCTGCCGGTGTTCGTCGCCGCGCGCGTGATCGACACCCCGCCGGCCGTGGTGCAGCTGGCCGCGCAGCGCCTGCGTTATGCGCCCTGGCTGGTCGGCAACGTTCACCTGCGCGAGCCGCTGGCCGACAGGCCGGGTCCCGCCCCGGCCTGGGACAACGTGCTGTACGGAACGCGTGGCTTGGGCTATGTGGACGCGCGCCACCAGAGCCTGGACCCGACGCCGGGCCCCACGGTGCTGACCTGGTACCGGCCGCTCGGTGACGAAGCGCAGGGGCGCCAGCGGCTGATGGACACGCCCTGGCAAGCCTGGCGCGACGAGATGCTGGGCGAGCTGGCCGTGCCGCACGCGGACATCGCGGCCAAGGCCACGCGCGCGGAATTCACGCGCTACGGCCATGCGATGGCGATGCCGGTGCCCGGCAGCCTCGCTGCCTGGGCGGGCGCCGGCGCGCTGCGCGCCGGGCGCCTGTCGTTCGCGCACAGCGACTGGGCCGGTTATTCAATCTTCGAGGAAGCTTTCACGCTGGGACACGAAGCGGGCCGGCAGCTGCCTATGTGAAGAAACTGGAATAGACGGACGGCTTGCGCGGCGATGGCGTGGGCGCCGGGGCGGAGCCCGAACCGGACGGGCCCGGACCGTCGGGTGACAGAAAGGCGCTATAGCCCTTGGTCCTCACGACCGCCTTGAGCGCGAGCGCGCCGCTTCCCAGGCCAGGGCCGCTGGCACCGGGCCCGCCCAGGCCCGTGCCGCCCAGCGTTGGAACCTGTGGCACCGACATGCCGGCGCCCCGCTTGCGGGACACCAGCGGCGGTGGCGACGAAATCACCACCGGCATGGGCACGGGCGTCACGGTGACCGGTGGCGCCAGCGCGGCCAGCGCGGCGGCGCGCTGGCGGGCGACTTCGGCAATGCCGGGGATCACGGCCTTGGCCGTGTCCGGTACGTCATCCCAGCAGTCTCCCGCACCCACCACCTGGGTGGCCAAGTTGCGCACGAAGCCCACCCGGTCCTTCGGATTGTCGCTGGTGTCATGCGGGCCCGACAGCACGGTGTGCTCGCCGGCCTGCGCCATGAACTCCGCGCCCCAGCCCAGGTAGCTCTTGCTGTGGTGGCCGCCGCCGTCGATGGCTTCAACGGCGACCGAGTCGAGGTTCAGTGCCGGATGCCGGCGCTTGAGCGCCGCCAGCGCGTTGTAGAGGTTGCGCGGCGTCGGCTGGTAATGCCCCGATTTGTTGTTGATGTAGATGAGCTTGCCCTTGCTGACCGCCAGCATGCCGGCACCCGCCACGCGCGCACCGGCCAGGAAGGTGGAATGGTGGAAGTAATCCGCCTCGTGGTGGTGGATGTAGATGCGCCCGGTGGGCGAGATCACATAGGCCCACAGCGCGGGGTTGTAGAACAGCGTGGACTTGGTGCGCACAGCCAGGTCGGCCTTGGTCCACACCGCATCGCCCAGGGCGCCCGCGGAATCCGCCAGGCGCCGCAGCAGGCCCGACGAGTCGACGTCGCAGGCGTTCTCCCATTGACTGTCGGGGGCGAGATAGATCACGTGCTCCATCAGCGCGCCGGCTCCGGCCGACGGGTTGGCTGCCAGCCAGTCCCACAGGCTGAGCGGCGAGCGGACGTCGGCCACCCACTGGTCGTACACGGCCTGCACGTTGGGGTCGCGCCAGGAGTGGTGCTGCGGATCCAGTTTTTCCAGCCACATGTACTGGCCGGTCATCATGCGGGTGGGCGCCAGCACGGCGCCCATCGCCTTGGCTGCCTGCGCCACCGGGTCACCGGAGCGCGCCGGCGCGAAAACCTTGCGCGTCACGCCCCACATGCGGCCGGCTTTTTCAATGGAGGCGATGCGCTTGCGCGCCAGCCCGCCGTACTTGAACAGCACCGCGAGCGCCGCCCGGCTGGTTACCGTCTTGGCAAGTTCCTCGCATTCAGCCGCGATCTCGGCCAGGTCGGCCAGCCGTGCCGTGTGGGCGGCCGCCTTCGCCTCGGGAGTGGTGGGTACCTGCGCGGTGGCGATCTCATAGGCAGCCAGCGACATGGAGATCTTTGTCGATCCCGTCCATGCGGCGGCACTGCAATCGGCCAGCCACTGGGCGGCTCCGGGAAGCGAATCGGCCATGGGGTCCATCCCTCTCTGTTGAGACGCCGGAAGTATGGCCTGCATTGACCATTGGCGCGTAATGGCGCAAAATGCGCCATCCGGGAGATCAACATGTCCGACGCGCCGCCCTTTGTCTCCGTCAAACTGCCTGCCGCCCTGGTGAACCAGGCGCGCGAAGCCGCCAACACCATGCGGCGGTCGGTCGCCAGCCAGATCGAATACTGGGCCACGCTCGGCAAGGCGCTCGAGCATGCCGGCCTCACCACCAGCGACAGCCACGCGCTGATCGCCCGCCAGGAGCGCGCCGTGTACCACGTGTCGCCGCCGCCAGCCCCGCCGCTTTCGCCCGAACTCGACGACCTGCACGCCCACGTGCTGGCGCTGGCCAAGTCCGGCGCGCTGTCCGCGCGCGCGCAGGACGCGGTGGCCGCCAACAAGGGCAAGGCAGCGCGCAGCAAGACCCGCAAGGCAGCCTGAGCGGCAATGCCGGTCCTGCACCTGATCGCCGGCCCGCACGGCGCGGGCAAGTCGACGCTGCACAAAGTGCTGATCGAGCCGCGCAATCCTGGCTTGCCCTTCATCAACGCGCACGATTACGCGCAGGAAAACCTGCGGCACATCATCGACCCCGCCACCCGCGCGCGCACCGCCCGGGCCTGGGCGGATGAGCGGCGCCAGGCGCTGCTGCGCGAAGGCCGCTCATTCGTTACCGAAACCGCGTTCTCCCACGCCTCCCGCGTCGCGCTGCTGGTGCAGGCGCGCACGCTGGGTTTTGAGGTCGTGCTCTATGCCCTGGGCCTGGACGAGCCGCGCCGCTTGCTGCAGCGGGTGAGCCAGCGGGCCCGCGAAGGCGGCCACGCCGTGCCCTCGCACAAGGTGCTGGAGCGCTATGCGCGCTGCCTGTACCACCTGCGCCAGGCGGTGGTGCTGGCTGACCTGGCGCTTCTGATCGATGCCTGCGAAGCGCGCGAAGGCGGGCCACGCCTGGTTGCTTCGGTCACCGCCGGGCAGATGCATCTGCACTCGGCGCTGCGCCCGCGCTGGATCGACAAGGTGCTGGGGTTCGCGGAGGGCTAGCGCGGGCCGAAGGCTAACGCCGGGCCAGCCGGCCGTGCGCGGCGGTTTCGCGCTCCAGCACGCCCGCCAGTTCACCGAACGTTTCGCGGTGCAGCAGCGCCTTGACCTGGCCCAGCACGGCCGCGTCGGCCGCCGCCAGCTTCAGCGCCGTGGCGCGGGCGGCATCCTGCAGCTTGCCGTCTTCCACCACCGACCAGATCAGGCCCCACTGCTGCGCGTCGCGCGCGCTGAACTCCTCACCGAGCATCAGCGCGCCCTTGGCGCGCGCCAGGCCCACCGTGTGCGGCAGCAGCGCGAGCACGCCGCCCGTGCCAAACAGGCCGATGCTCACTTCGGGCAGCATGAACCGGGCGCCCTCGCCGGCGATAACGATGTCGCAGTTGAGCATCAGCTCCAGCCCGGCGCCCACGGCCCAGCCTTGCACGGCGGCCACCACCGGCTTGGGGCTGTTCATCAGCGCACCGGCCAGCTGCTGCAACGCTTCCACAAACTGCGGGCCGGCCGCGTCGTCGCGGTCCTTGCCCGCGCAGAAAGCGCGGCCTTCGCCCGTCAGCAGGATGGCGCGCACCGCGTCGTTGCGGCCGGCCTGCCGCATAGCGGCCAGCAATTCCCGGGTGAGCGCCAGCGTCAGCGCGTTGAGCCGCTGCGGCCGGTTCAGCCGCAGCTGGAGCACGCCACCGGATTCCGACTGGTCCAGCATGGCGGCGCGCGCCTTCAGGCGCGCATCAGCGCTTCGATTTCGTCGGCCTTGACCGGCACGCCGCGCGAGATCAGCTCGCAGCCTTCGGCGGTGACGATGGCGTCGTCCTCGATGCGGATGCCGATGTTGTGGAACTTCTCGGGCACGCCCTCGGCCGGCCGCACATACAGGCCCGGCTCGATGGTCAGCACCATGCCCGGCTGCAGCACGCGGCTGGGGCGGTTCTTGATGACCTCGCCCGAAAGCGGGTCCTTGCGCTCGCTGACTTCGCCCACCTCGGAAGGCTCGACGTAGCTGCCGCAATCGTGCACGTCCATGCCCAGCCAGTGGCCGGTGCGATGCATGTAGAACTGGAAGTAGGCGCGCTTTTCAATCACGTCTTCCACGCTGCCGACCTTGTTCGCGTCCAGCAGGCCGACGTCCAGCATACCCTGGGCCAGCACCTTCACCGTCGCCTCGTGCGGATCGGTGAAGCGCGCGCCGGCACGGGTCGCCGCCACCGCAGCATCCTGCGAGGCCAGCACCAGGTCGTACAGCGCGCGCTGCGGGCCGCTGAATTTTCCGTCGGCCGGGAAGGTGCGGGTGATGTCGCTGGCGTAGCCGTCGAGTTCGCAGCCGGCGTCGATCAGCACCAGCTCGCCCTTGCGCACCGGCGCCACATCGGCCCGGTAGTGCAGCACGCAGGCGTTGGCGCCGGCGGCCACGATGGAGCCATAGGCCGGGTACTGCGAGCCGCCCAGGCGGAATTCGTGCAGCAGCTCGGCGTCCAGGTGGTACTCGCGCACGTCCTGGCCTTCGCGCAGCATCTTCGCGGAAAGGCGCATTGCGCGGATGTGGGCGCGCGCGCTGATCTGCGCGGCGCGGCGCATGGTGTCCTGCTCGCCCGCGTCTTTCACCAGCCGCATCTCGTCAAGAATGGCGCACAGGTCGCGCTGCTGCTCGGGGCAAAGCGCGCCGTAACGCACGCGCGCGCGCACTTGGTTCAGCCAGCCGCCCACGCGCGATTCCAGCCCTTCGTGGATGGCAAACGGGTACCAGACCGCGTCGCGGTTTTCCAGCAGTTTCGGCAGCTGGGCATCGAGCTCGTCAACCGAATACGCGGCATCCACACTCAGCGCGGCGGGCGCGGCCTGCGGGCCGAGGCGGAAACCGTCCCAGATCTCGCGCTCCAGGTCCTTGGGCGCGCAGAACAGGGTGCTACGCCCGTCACCTGTAATCACCAGCCAGGCCTTGGGCTCGGCAAAGCCGGTGAGGTAATAAAAGTAGCTGTCGTGCCGGAACAGGAAGTCGCTGTCGCGGTTGCGCGGCCGCTCGGGCGCCGTGGGGATGATGGCGATGCCGTCTTCACCGAGCTGGGCGGCCACGCGGGCGCGGCGTTGTGCGTAGATGTTGTTGCTGCTCATGATGCGTTCAGTTGGGCCAGCCGCTCGGGGGTGCCCACATCGGTCCACGGCCCGGTGTAGATCTCGGCGCTGACCTGGCCATTGTCCATCGCCGCGCGCAGCAGCGGGGCCAGCGGGGCTTTCACCCCGCCGGGGTTGCCGGCCGGCAGGCTGGCGAACAGGGCCTTGCGGTACAGGCCCATGGTTGAGTAGGTGTACTTGTTCTCGGCATGGTTCAGCGCCACCCCATCGGGCAGCAGCCCAAAGTCGCCCTTGGGGTTGTGCGGGGGGTTGGGCACCAGGAACAGGTGCGCCAGCTTGCCGCTGCCGGCAAACCGGTCCATGGCGGCGCGTGAGAACTCGAACTGCGGCACGTACACGTCGCCGCCGACCAGCCAGAAAGCGTCGTCCAGCAAGGGCAGGGCACGGGCAATGCCGCCCGCGGTTTCCAGAGCGCCGCCGAAGTCGCGGCCTTCGTGCGAATAGCGGATCTTCGGGCCGAAGCGGTTTTCGATCTGGTGGCCCAGCCAGGCGGTGTTCACCACCAAGTCATGAAAGCCGTTGCGCCCAAAGGAATCCACGTGGTACTGCATCAGCGGCTTGCCGCGCACTTCCAGCAGCGGCTTGGGGCAGTTGTCGGTCAAGGGCCGCATGCGCTCGCCCCTGCCCGCCGCCAGGATCATTGCTTGCGCGCCCGTCATGCTTCTCCATCTCCCCTGTCCAGGGATCGTTGCTCGGTCCACTCCGGCGCGAACCGGCCCACCAGCGCATCCATCAGGCTGCGCGCCTTGGCCGAATGGTCGCCGCCGAAATTGCAGACATACACATCCACCGTCACGGCTTTCTGCTCGGGCCAGGTGTGCAGGCACACGTGCGATTCGGCCAGCAGCACCGTGGCCGTCACGCCGCCGGGGCCGGCGGGCGTGGCGGGAAAGGTGTGGAACAGCTGGTTCACCGGCTGCAGGCCGGCCTGCAGCACGGCCTTCGTGCACCAGTCGCCCAGCTTTTGCGCGTCGGTCAGCCACGCGCCGTCACAGTGGCACTGGTAGAGGTCGGCGGTGAGGTGCAGGCCCTGCATGGCCCCGACTTTAGACGATGCACGCACCGTAACCCGGACAAAACGGGCCCCCTGGGCCAGACGGTAAAATCACGGGTTTTCCCCGATCCTTCCCCCGGAGCTCTCCCCGATGGCCAACACCTCCCTGATGGCGAATGCGATTCGCGCGCTCGCCATGGACGCCGTACAACAAGCCAATTCGGGACATCCCGGCGCCCCCATGGGCATGGCCGACATCGCCGTCGCGCTGTGGGGCCGGCACCTGAAGCACAACCCCGCCAATCCGCACTGGGCCGACCGCGACCGCTTCGTGCTGTCCAACGGCCACGGCTCGATGCTGCTGTATTCGCTGCTGCACCTCACGGGCTATGACCTGCCGATCAGCGAACTGAAGAACTTCCGCCAGCTGCACAGCAAGACCGCCGGCCACCCCGAAGTGGGCGTGACGCCCGGCGTGGAAACCACCACCGGCCCGCTGGGCCAGGGCGTGACCAACGCGGTGGGCATGGCGCTGGCCGAAAAGCTGCTGGCCGCCGAGTTCAACCGCCAAGGCCACATCGTGGTGGACCACCACACCTATGTGTTCCTGGGCGACGGCTGCCTGATGGAAGGCATCAGCCACGAAGCCTGCGCCCTGGCCGGCGCCTGGAAGCTCAGCAAACTGGTGGCGGTGTATGACGACAACGGCATCTCCATCGACGGCCAGGTCACGCCCTGGTTCATCGACAACACCGCCGAGCGCTTCAAGGCCTACGGCTGGAACGTCATCGGGCCGGTCGACGGCCACGACGTGGACGCCGTGGACCGCGCCATCGCCGATGCGCGCCGCAGCGCCGACAAGCCCACGCTGGTGATCGCCAAAACGCACATCGGCAAGGGCTCGCCCAACCGCGGCAACACCGCCAAGGCGCACGGCGAGCCGCTGGGCGCCGATGAGATCGCGTTGACCCGCACCGCGCTGAACTGGCCGCACACGCCGTTCGAGCTGCCCAAGGCCGTGTATGACGAGTGGGACGCCAAGGCCAAGGGCCTGGCCCATGAGGCCGACTGGAACGCGCGCTTCACCGCGTACAAGGCGCAGCACCCCGAGCTGGCCAGCGAATTCGTGCGCCGCATGAAGGGCGAGCTGCCGCGCAACTTCGCCCAGGTGGCCGTGGATGCGGCCGTGGCCGCGCACACCAAGGCCGAGACCGTGGCATCGCGCAAGGCATCGCAGCTGTCGCTGGAAGCCTTTACCGCCGCCTTGCCCGAAATGCTGGGCGGCAGCGCCGACCTGACGGGCTCGAACCTCACCAACACCAAGAGCACCGCGCCGCTGCGCTTTGACCTGGCCGGTGACGTGGTGATGAGCCCGGATGCGGCCGGCACACCCAACGCTCGCGTTGGTCGTCACATTAACTACGGCGTGCGCGAATTCGGCATGGCCGCCATCATGAACGGCATCACGCTGCACGGCGGCTACATCCCCTACGGCGGCACCTTCCTCACCTTCAGCGACTACAGCCGCAACGCCATCCGCATGGCCGCGCTGATGAAAAAGCGCGTGATCCACGTGTTCACGCACGACTCCATCGGCCTGGGCGAAGACGGCCCCACGCACCAGTCGATCGAGCACGCCGCCAGCCTGCGCCTGATCCCCAACCTGGACGTGTGGCGCCCCTGCGATACGGCCGAGACCTCCGTGGCCTGGGCCGTGGCGCTGCAGAACATGAACCGCCCCACCGCGCTGCTGCTGTCGCGCCAGAACCTGCCGTATGCCCCCAAGGCCGGGCTGGAAGACATCAGCAAGGGCGCCTATGTGCTGGCCGAGCCGGCCGAGGTGGGCCTGGCCAAAAAGCCGCAGGCCGTGATCATCGCCACCGGCTCCGAAGTGCAGCTGGCGCTGAAGGCGCAGGAGCAGCTGGCCGCGCAGAAGATCGCCGTGCGCGTGGTTTCCATGCCCAGCAACACCACCTTCGACCGGCAAAGCGCCGCCTACAAGACCAGCGTGCTGCCGGCCGGCGTGCCGCGCATCGCCGTGGAAATGGGCGTGACCGACGGCTGGTGGAAATACGGCTGCGCCACCGTCGTCGGCATCGACACGTATGGCGAATCGGCGCCCGCGCCGGTGCTGTTCAAGCACTTCGGCTTCACGCCCGAGAACGTGGCGGACACGGTGCGCAAGGTTCTGTCATCCCGGGCCTGACCCGGGATCCACGCCACCCCCATTTCAATCATCCAGGAGCAACCACCATGACCATCAAGATCGGCATCAACGGTTTCGGGCGCATCGGCCGCAACGTGCTGCGCTCGGCAGTGCAGAACTTCAGCGACATCGAAATCGTCGGCATCAACGACCTGCTGGAGCCCAGCTACCTGGCCTACATGCTGCAGTACGACAGCGTGCACGGCCGCTTTGAAGGCAGCATCGCCATCGACGGCAACACGCTGATCGTCAACGGCAAGAAGATCCGCCTGACGCAGGAGCGCGACCCCGCCAACCTGAAGTGGGGCGACGTGGGCGCCGAAGTGGTGATCGAATCCACGGGCCTGTTCCTGGACAAGGAAGGCGCGGGCAAGCACATTGCCGCCGGCGCGAAGAAGGTGATCATCTCCGCCCCCAGCAAGGACGACACGCCCATGTTCGTGTTCGGCGTGAACGACAAGACCTACAAGGGCGAGGCCATCATTTCCAATGCCAGCTGCACCACCAACTGCCTGGCCCCGCTGGCCAAGGTGCTGCACGACAAGTGGGGCATCAAGCGCGGCCTGATGACCACGGTGCACGCCGCCACCGCCACGCAAAAAACGGTGGACGGCCCCAGCAACAAGGACTGGCGCGGCGGCCGCGGCATCCTGGAAAACATCATCCCCAGCAGCACCGGCGCGGCCAAGGCCGTGGGCGTTGTCATTCCCTCGCTGAACAAGAAGCTCACCGGCATGAGCTTCCGCGTGCCCACCAGCGACGTGTCGGTGGTGGACCTGGTGGTGGAGCTGGAAAAGGAAGCCAGCTACAAGGACATCTGCGCCGAGATGAAGGCGCAGAGCGAAGGCGCGCTGAAGGGCATCCTGGGCTACACCGAAGACAAGGTGGTGGCCACCGACTTCCGCGGCGACACCCGCACCAGCATCTTTGACGCCGACGCCGGCATCGCGCTGGACAGCACCTTCGTGAAGCTGGTGAGCTGGTACGACAACGAGTGGGGCTACTCGAACAAGTGCCTGGAGATGGTGCGGGTGGTGGTGAAGTAAGGCTGGCAATGGCTAAAAGAAAAGTGCGCTGCGGCGCGCTTTTTTTTCGACAAACGTCCGCTTTGGATCGGTAGCAGACATCCGGACGAGCCATACGCCATGGGTTTCGAAATCACTTCAACTTCAACTGAAGTAACCGCGCCAGATCGGGGACGGATTGATCGCGAAGAACGATTTCGATGCCGCCAAGCCACCTCACAGCCTCCTTTCGCACGCCCGCGCTACGTTGACGTTGACCACAAGCGGCGCGATCCGTCTTGGTGGTGAGGACCATGAGGTTGCTGCCCAGATTGGGGTGGACCATGTCACACAGGGCGTTATAGAGGAGGCGCGCACCTGGCGTCGTCTTTGTCAGCGCAGCCATGGCTTCACGCCCAATTTTCACTTGGGAAACAGTTCCCTCGGTTGGGCGGGCATTTCCGAGAAGCTCACTCTCCTTGCCATGGCCGCTGTCAAGTGCATCCCATTGAAAGTTATTGCCGTGAGTAAATCTGTGCAGACGATCCGCCGCCGGGCGCAAGGTTGCTTCCGAAACTAAGCGCCGCGACCAAGCATCAGCCAACTTTCCGAATGACTCGTCAAGCAACAGGTGGTGGAGGACTGCTGAATTTTCGAGCACGGCGCGCATGCAGTGCGCTTGAATCCCATATCGGCGTTCGCGAAAATTTGCGACAGCACCGCAAGAGAATTCAAGAAGCTTTTCAGCCCATATAGTTGACGCGAAGTCAACGTAACGATTGAACATCTCAATCGTAGAACCTTTGTAGGGCAGCGGTACAACCGACGCTGTGAAGCTCGCGAGAGCCTCAGTTACGCGATTCATTCGTTCGATTACTGCATCCTCGCTGAAGGCTGCATCGAGTCGCGAGCGTTCATCCATGAGGGGAGTTTAGCCGCAGGATGTCTGAGGTCGTAGTGCTGGCGGATAGGCGATTCGACGGAGTCTGCTTCCGGCCAAAAGCAGCAATCGCAGACGAGGGCGACGTGAGCGCGACGCGCTACGGAGCTACCCGTGAGTTGGACTCATACGCAGATACGCCCCGCAGCTATCCGCAAATGGACATCTGTACCCCGCTTCGCTATCAAACCACGCGCGAGACTGGCAAGTCCCACTGTTGAATGTCACGGGCACTTCGAGCGGAATCTGTCTCATGTACGCTCGCCCATAGAAGATTCCACAAAGTTGATCAATGGTCGTGGGGCGGAGTCGCGAGTTCAGGAAATGAAACAAAACCCCGAGGAACGCATAAATGGCGTCGATCAGCTCACCAATCTTCCGCATGACATCCTTGAAGACTAACGCTTTTCCATCTCGATTGATTCCCGAGTGCATATACGTGACGGTCTTGCTCTCTTGATCGATCCAGCAGTTGCCGATGTCTGCGTGAGTGAGTTCGTCTCGAACGGCCAGGAGTTCCTCGTACCAGTCGGCTGCGCCGATAGCCTGGTTGAGTTCCCCGGGAAAATCTGCGCCGAGCTGGTTCTCCTTCACACGCCGAAAGAGCTTCCGGGTCGAGTCCGGCATCCCACGAACGTTCCGATAGATGGACACAAGAACCTTCCTTGTGCAATCGATCGACGAGTAGAGTTCCGTGAAGACTTCCTCAATCACCGCAGAAAACTCGCGTGCGTTTGACGCTGGCGTGTACCCCTTGACGCGAAGCTCCTCTTGATCCTGTGAGAGGTTCGTTTGCAGCTTCTGAGACAGTCGGTAGAGCGTCAGTGCCTTCTCAAAATGGTTGCGGACACCCGCCACGGCCTTCTTGGTGTCGGAGCTGAAGGAGTGCGTCCCCCCGGAAAAAAGACGAAAGAAGTCAACCTCGCCCCACTGCTCTGGCACAAAGGTCCTCACCGTAGCATTGATCATGCAAGCTCCTCGTAGGTAAGCGAGTCAGCATACAGCGGGCGAGCGACACGTGTGCCGAAGGGAGTTACCTGCCAAACGCGCGCGACGCGGGGGCAATGACGCCCCGCTTACCGGGGACAAAGGCTGGTTTGGGTCGGAAGCAGCCATAGGGCACGGTGAGCGCTTCACGAGGAGCACACCATGTTCAAACAGTGCACTGGCGGAAACAAGGGTCGCCTGCTTGGCCCATGATCTGCTGGGTGTGGGCGGGGGACGTTGGGCTGCTCGAACGACGACGGCCTTCCTTTATTAGCCGAGCACACTTGGACTTACATGGAGAGTTGAGGGCGCCGGGCGTCCTTTACTGAACACCCCCCGAGCCAGGCACCGGCGCGCCAGACGCCGAATGAGCTACTCGGGATGGGGGTCGCACCTCCAGACCAGCGCGTCGAAGTCGAAGGCTTCCTCCATTTGAGCTGCTGTGTAGATCTGCAGATACGGGTCGGACAGGGCGTTCGTGACGATGGCCAGGCACCACGTGGGAAGTTTTGCCGAGCACCTGCGCTCGTTGCGGGTCAGGAAGAAGCCCTCGCGTGGACTCGCGGTCCCCTTGACCTCGACGTGATACGACTCCCGCTCGCCGTTGAACACTTTGAGGTCGTACCCCAGATTTTGATGTCCGACGTCTTCAACTCGCAGGCCCCTGCGGCGGTACTCGGCAGTCACAGTCTCAACCGCGGCGGCCTCCACGAGATCGCGGTGCTCCTGATCGGGGAACACCAACGTTGGCTCGGATGGAGCACTCTCCGGTGCTGGTTGCAGGTCGGCGATGTCGCTCTCGCTGGGTAGCCATCCGGGTTCACCACGCACCAGGACCAGGAGATCTCGCGCCTCATCGCAGATCGCGACATGCCATTTGGCCTCGTCCTTGACGCGGAAGTCGACCTCTGAATCCGAGCCTGTCCTCCATCGCTCCGCTGAGGTCGCATTCACCTGCAGCACCGCCAGCGCCTCCTTCTTGTTGGCGTACATATCTCGCACGCACTCCATCCGGAAAGCTGCCCGAGGCGCCTGCAACCGGCCGAGTGGCTCTCCGTTTCCCTTGCTGTGCGTGAACGACTCAACGTAGTACCACCTCCCGTTCTCGGGATGGACGCGGATTCCCTCGCACCAGACCGTCAGGAGGTAGGCTCCTCCAGTTAGGGCCCACGCCCAATCCGACGCCTTATCCTTGGCGTCCAGCACGCCGGCACGCTCGATGATCTCAGTCTTCGTTCTCTTTGGCGTGTTGATACGGATGCCGTCGACATAGGCGAATACGGACGGGACGATTTCATGCTTCATGGGTGCGACCTTGTGTTTTGCTTGAGCAACCTAAACCGACACCGGTGCAGCGTGTCCAAGCGCGCCTGATGCTATCGTAGGCCGCACGTCCGGCGCGTGGCCGCGGGGGCCTGCGTCTCCCCGAGTAGAGCACCGGACCGTCTTTTATCTTAAGCGGTAGTAAAGCATGGTAGGCCCCTATCACGAGGAGCTCACCATGCGCAAACAACGTTCGGCCTGGAACAAGGGTCGTCTGCTTGGTCAGAAGCCGCCGCTCAAGCCGAAGGAAATCTGGTCTCTCCGCATTCGACTACAAATTGCGGACAAAGCCCGTGACCTGGCGCTATTCAACTTGGCCATCGACAGCAAGCTACGGGGCTGCGACTTGGTCTCCCTGCGGGTCCGAGACGTTTACCAAGGCAGTGTGGTACCAAGCCGTGCGATCGTCATGCAACGCAAGACAAAGCGGCCAGTGCAGTTTGAGATCACTGAAGCAACGCGGGAATCGATCGCTGCTTGGGTAGCCCGCTGTGATCTTCGTTCCACCAGCTATCTGTTCCCGGGCCGAGGTGATGACCGCCACCTGTCTGTCCGCCAATACGGTCGGATCGTGAAGCACTGGGCGGGCTGCATCGGGCTAGATCAGAGCAGGTACGGAACGCACTCGCTCCGGCGCACGAAGGCGACGCTGATCTACAAGCGCACCAAGAACATTCGCGCAATCCAGTTGCTCCTGGGTCACACGAAGCTGGAAAGCACTGTCAGGTATCTCGGTATCGAAGTGGACGACGCACTTGAGATCTCGGAGCAGACGGAGATCTAAGTTGGTTTCGACCTTGTACGGACACCCGCAGATCAGTACTTATAGGCGGCTGGATCGAGCTCATCGATCACTTCCTCGATCGTGGGATGTCCTGGGTCGGAGTTCAGGCGCACTATGAGGCACTTGTTGCGACTGAGCAAGTGTTTGTGCCAGACGAAGTCGACGTCCCCGAACGAAGGGTCCTCCGGGTCGATTACCTCGAACCGATACTCGTACTCTCTCGCGTGCCTCTGATACTTGCTCGAAACGATGCGGATTTTGACTGTGCGGCCATCAAAGATGACGGAGCCTCGCTGCGTCTTTCGATCAGACCACTTGCGCGTCGTCTGGCTGACGGAGAGGGGCTTGTTGAAGGGCATCGCTGCCGACTTCTTGGCCAGCTTATCGGCCGCTTTGTTGTACATGCTCGATTTGTGCCCCTTCACCCACCGCACTTCGACACGAACAGAGCAGGCATTGACCTCTTTCCTCAATCGTTTCCAGAGATCAATGTTCTTCACTGGGCTGCCATTCACTCCGCGCCACCCTTTTTGAGGCCAGACTTTCATCGCCTTTACGAAGTTGTCTGTGACGTATTGGGAATCTGAGAACAGCAGGACTTTCTCGAACTTGCTCATTTCAGGAAAGACACGCTTGGCTTCCTGCAAGCCCTCGATACAGGCCTGAATCTCCATTTCGTCGATGGTCGCGCTCTGGAAGCCAGTCGGGGCGTGCTCACATGTCTGAGGATCTCCAGCTTCGTCAACCCACATTAGCACCACGCCAACACCAGCCGCTCGCTTCTTGTTGGGGAAGGACGAGCCGTCCGTGTAGATGTTCAGCGCCGCTTCGTCGTGGATACCGCCCTGAGTGATCACGAGTCCTCCGTGGAGCACCTTGGCTCTGTTGCAGCTTACTGCTGCCCTCCACTGCAATCAAGTACACCCCGGGCAACCGCTGGGCTGCTTTCGGCCAGAAGCAGTCATTCGAGCGAACGGTGATTCGGCAAAACCATGGCATGCGCAGTTGGCGACACCTTTCCCGCCTGAATGGGTTGATGAGGGGCGGTCATCCTCACATTGGAGGAGGTGCGGACAAGCGCTGGCAGCTACATTCCCACGTGCTTCTACGCAACCGCCCCAACCTGAATCCACCGTCTTGCCGCAGCGCCCAAAGCCTATTCGCCAATCGTGTCTCGCCAAT
This sequence comes from Burkholderiales bacterium, assembly GCA_016191525.1. GTDB lineage: Bacteria > Pseudomonadota > Gammaproteobacteria > Burkholderiales > Burkholderiaceae_C > Ramlibacter. The sequence continues at coordinate 255,414 of JACPOK010000016.1, forward strand.
CCTCTCACGCACATTCCGCGCGGCTTCCGGGCCACTTTCGGCCTGCAGGCCGCATCCAGCCTGCGTAGCGCCTTGCGAGCGCGCCTAACCTCATCCGCCGTATGACCCATCCATCGCACCGCTTTCGTCGCTACGCCTTGGCAGCGCTGCTGGCCGCAACCCTTTGCGGCGCAGCTTCGCCCAGCATGGCCGACACGCCGGACGCTCAAGCCTGCGCAGATGCCTACGCGCGCGGCCCGAGCGCCGAGCCTTCGCGGCTGTTCTACGTCATGGCGCACAACCCCAACCACGCCAAAGACGCGCTGGCCTACCTCAAGGCGGGCGCCAACGCGCTGGAGCCGGACCTGCGATTCGTCGATGGCGAGATCCGGGTGCACGACCAATTCGTCATCGCCGGCATGCGCTTTCGCTTCCCGGTTCATGATGGCCGAGGCCCCACCTTGCGTGAGTACCTGCGCGAACTGCGCGAGGGCATTGGCGCATCGGGGCGGCCCCCGGCGCTGATCGCGTGGGATTTAAAGCCGGACTTTGACTTCAAGTGGCTGCGCATCGCCGTCGAGACTGTGCGCGAAGAGTTTTTGACGGCCTATCCCAACGTCTCCATGCTCTACACCGTGGGCTCTCCCGACGGAATGGCAGCGCTGCAGCAACTGGCACCGCTCCTGCGCCCCGGCGAGGCCGTGGGCATCGATGACGGAATGCCGCATGACGAGGCGCACACCAAATTCAATGCTCTGGGCGCGGCCTACACCTTTGCGCACCGCGCAGACATCGCTGAAGTTCAACGGGCCGTGGCTCTGCGCGACCGTGGCAACTCTTTCCGCCTGGTTTACGCCTGGACCATCAACGACCGCGACAAACTCAAGGCGCTGGTGGATGCGGGTGTCAATGGCGTGATCGTGGACATGCAATCCGTAGCCACGCTGTGCGGCTTGCTCGCGGGCCAGCCTGCGCGCCTGGCGCGGCCGGACGACCAGCCCTTCGCCAAATGAGGGATCAGCAAGGCGCTACTTTTTCGATTGCTGCCTGCGCTGGCTGGATACTCCCTGCAGCCGCTTCCCCTCTGCCGCATTGCTTGCGACCTTGGTGCGCAAGTAAGTCGAGTTGTTGGCGGCTCGGGGCCTTCGGCCCTTCGTATGAACGAAAGCGCCATAGGTCCGCGTGCCGCGCCCCTACTAGCCTGCAGGCCCGATCGGCCTGGAAGCCGCGCCAGCTGTGCCTTGCGGGCTGCCCGCCAATTGGTTTTTCACCCGACTATCGCTGCGCAGCGTATAGCAACTGCGATTCGATCAACGCCACCGTACTTGCAATGAGGCAAAACCGAATTCGTTCGGAACGTGCTGCCATTCGGAGGAATGCCTCTCGTTCATCTACCTCCATTTCACCGAATGCTTTCGGTGATTTCAAAGGCTGATCAAATGCTCCGAGCACTCGACTGCCTTGCCACCAGTGCAGACAAGCTAGAGACAACGTCACGATAAGAAGAGTTAGCCGCAGCCCCGACATAGGCAGGATATTCACGGCTCGTAAAGCCTCAAGTAATTCCACGGCCGCCCGGGGAAGGAAGCCCAACCAGGATTCTTCGGAGCCCAGGATCAAATATGTACACGCACCTAACAACGCCGCGACCGATCCGCCGAGCATCAACCCATTGGGACCCAGCACTTGAATGGCAATATGGCGCCGAATTCGTGAATGAGAGCTTCTTGCGTTCCAAAACGGACGACGTGCCGCAATGACGAGTGGCCACCAAATCCACGCCGTGCCTTTTATGCTGAAGCGATAGACCAAGGCTGATACGTAAATGAATGTCGCCATCGCATAGGCGCTCGCGCGTTGGTACCCTTGGGGCAGTGACATTGAAGCGTTCAACAGACCTCGAATGTCGTATTCAGGCGATACACGGGCCGCCCGCGGTAAGAGCTCTGGCGCGTGAAACACGTCGATCACGAATATTTGCTGAATCCAATTCGCAGGCAGGCTGCGGACGCCACAAGACGCGTACCGTAGCGACGAAATCGCACGTATCGAGATGCCGAGGCACATAACTCCCAGGCCAGCACCGCCTAGCACGCAGAGCGAAGCTCCTGCCGAGAGGAGGACAACGATGAATCCCGCGGCAAAAGTGGAGACGGCAAGCAATACCACGATGATCGCCGCTGCCAAACATGCTGAGAGCGTCAGAAGAAACAATGCCATATGGCGGACCGTAGCCCCCGCGCCGGTCCTACCCGTTGAGGACATGGCCCATGATTTGCGGGCGGGCCCGTCGGGTTGCGACTGGCTGATAGCCGTCTCTACCGGCTGCACTGCTTGTACGTCAGTGAAAGTCCGTCTCATAGACTTCAAGACGAACGGCACCGGGGCTATACCGACGACAGCAACCGCAAGGATCAGCAAGGACGACGGAATTTCCAAACCGAAACGTCCCGCTCCGCCCATCGCCGCAATAATGCCTGGGATTGCTACTAGCAAGGCGATAGCCATCGTGATTCCCATGAAGGCATAGCCAACCTCCGTAATCTCGGCAAGCCCGTGCAACTGCCCAAGGCCGCTGGTGGCATATGCGACAAGAAAGACAAATCCCAAAACTACAATCGGGATCACTGCCCAAGGCGATATTGCGATGTACGCGGATGCTTCGCCCACGAGAACGTAGAGCACCGCCAACGATCCCAAACCCGAAACCAACTGGCCTACCAGCTTTCCAGGTTTTTCATTCTTGATGGCGCTTTCGAGCAGACGCTTTCCGAACTTGACACCTGGCCCCGACCTCAAAAGTAGCGCGGGCGCGGTGAACGAAATGAGCAGCGTTGGGAACACCCATCCAAAACTGTGAATGAACAGAAAGTAGGCGGCCACCGCCACCAGCGTTTCCAGAATTGCTATGACAGATGGGATACCTCGACGAATCGATTCCGGCGTTGACCTCAACACAATGGGCAGCATGTCTTTTTTTCCAAAGGCAACGTGAACAGAGCTAGTTGGCTATCTGAGTTTGCTGATAGCGCCGACGATTTCGGCTGCGTGAAGAATCTCCTGCTGAGGTGCAAGGCATTTTCACAGTCTCGTCGCAATCGACAATGCGCCTAAACCCCCGAGGGCGAGCTAACCTACTCTAGTTGTAGGAGATGTGGCGAGCCGTTTGGCCGCTCTTCCCTTCCACTCGGGTGCCGCGCAAACCGCGCTTCATCCGTCCCAGCACGGGCGCGCTGTCCGGCCAGGGCCAGCCGCCGAACTGGGTGCGCTGGTAGTCGCGCATGGTCTGCTGGATTTCGGCCTGCGTGTTCATCACAAACGGGCCGTACTGCACCACCGGCTCGCCGATGGGGCTTGCGTCTCGTCGTTGATGATTTCCAGCGGCGCGCCGGCGGGCATTCAATGGCGGACGCACTGTTCACCGGCTGGCCGCCGATGGTCACGCTGGCCCCCTTGAAGAAGTACAGCGTGCAGCGCGTGCCTTCGCCCCGCGCGGCAGGCAGTGTCCGCGCGCCGGGTCCATGCTGCTGGGTTGCAGGGACGACGGCGATTCCAGCCGCCCGCCGCACTATTCAGGTGCCTTGCGGGCCATTTCCTGCCCGCAAGCCGCGCCGAATCTGCATAGCGGCCTTGCGAACTTCGTCAATCAGGCCGGTTTTTCATCCGCCCGCCCGGACACCACAGGCGCGTGAACAGGCAGCCCGGCCTTACGGACAAGTCGCGCCGGACTGCGCGATGATGCCGCGCAGGGCGATCGTCGTGGCCGAGTCGGTGCCGGCGACGGGCGGCCGCGAGAAGGTGCAGCCGAAGTTCGAAGCGGCCACCACGGCGGGCGTGACAACGTCGTCGCCCGCGGGCTTGGCGCCCCCTTTCTCCCACACCACCATGGCGTCGAAGGCTTCGGCCTGTTCGGTCACCGTGAAGTCGCAGTGGCTGATGCCCCGGATGGCGCGCGTCACCAGGCGGCTGCCGCTGCCCTGGGCGTCGGCCCGCTGCCGGTAGATCTGCATCATGCTGAAAGGCACGAACAGGTCGCCCAGAGTGTGGATGGCCACCACCGGAACGTTGAAGCTGCCGTTGACCTGCGGGATCCAGCGCAAGCCATCGGCGCGCAAGGGATTGGACAGGGGCGCGACCGTCACCTTTTGCGCGGCGGCATTGATCGCGGCGCTGCCGGCCACGTTTCCGTCTATCGTGTACGTGTAGCGGTTGGTGTCGGTGCCGAACCTGTTCAGGATGCCGTTGATGGTGCCGTCGCCGCCGAAGGTGCCATAGGACGAGGGGAAAGAGCCGCCGCGCTGCAGCCCCAGGCGGAACAATGGGCGCTCGCCTCCCGTGAGGTTCTTCACGATCGAGACGTAGTTCTCTCCCAGCACCGTCGGCGTCGGGATGGCGGTGGGCGTGGCCGGCAAGGGGAAGGCCGACCACAGGGCCGTGTTGACCTGCGTGGCAACCGCAGTCCAGCTCGTCAGCGGCGAGCTTGCGACACCGGCCACGGCCTGGGCGCTGATCTGCATGGCGGTGAAGGTGTCGAACAACTGGGTGTCGCCCGTCACGCCGCACATCGGCACCGAGCCCGAGTAACGGACCTTGTTGTTGGCCAGCGCCACTGCCTCGACTTCGACGGCCGCCGCCGCGACGTGGCCGCCCATCGAATGGCCGGTGATGAACACCTTGGAAGGCGCCGCCAGCGAGCGCCCGTTGGACGCGGCGATGCTGTTGAAGGCCAGGGCCAGCGCGTTCGTATCCTCGACACCGGCACGCACGTCGTAGTAATTCTTGCTGTAGCTTGAGGCGGCCCACGCATAGCCCTTGTCGAGCAGGTAGCGGCGAATCGGCGGGTTGCCGGTGGTCAATACATCGCCCGTGCCGCGATAGCCGTGCGCATACATCACCAGCTCGCCGTTCCAGCTGGCCGGCACTTCGACGCGATAGGCGGAGCCGCCCAATTGCCCTGCCCAACGGCTGCTGGCTTCATGGCCGCTCAACGAGGTGAAGCTTGGCTGCCCATTGGCGGCGGCCGCGAAATCGGGGTAAATCGCCGTCGAGCTCAGGGGCGCGACGGTGAAGCTGCGGGCGTCTTGCGCGCGCACTTCGCCCGACACGATGGGCTCGCCGCTGTCGCCTCCGCCGCACGCGGAAAGAACCAGGACGGCCGCGACGCCGGCCAGGCGCAATGGAAAGGACGCGTTCATGCTTTGTCTCCTGTTATGAATCGGCTGCTGTGCCGAAAGCATTGTGCGAAACAGGCGGCGCTTGCGCCGGTCCCGCAGGCGACACCCGATTAACGCATCACATCAGGCGCAATCGCATCCTGGGGTCGTTCCATCCGATGCAGGTGCCGGTCCCACAACTCCTGCACCACCTGCGCCTGCAAGAGGTCCTTGGGCGCCTTCTGCGGATCCCGCGCGGGCATCTTTGCCAAGCGCTGTTTCAGGTGTACGAAGGCCAACGGGGCGAGTGTGCGCATCACCGCCATCTCACCATTGGTGCCCACTACCAACTGCTCGAACCTGGGGCCGCTGAGCAACATGTCGCCATCGTCGATCTGCACCGCGTAGAAGTCCTCCTCTTCGCCGGACATCTTCATCGGATGCGGATCCTCAGGGCGGGCTTGCCGCCTGATGATGTCGATCTCAAAGCCGTCATCATTCACGGCAGTCTGCAGCTGATTCTTCATCACCCTGAAGGTGGGATCGGCCTTTTGCAGCACGCCGATCAATGACTTGGCGCCGCTTTTCTGCAAGGTCGTTGCAAACGCCAGCCGTTTCCTCGCGTCGAAGAGAAGATCAAGGTCCCGCGTAGCCATGGCCTCGGGTTGAACGAGAACGCCCGCGGCTGTTTCGTAGGCATAAATCGCATGGGTTCCGATCACCAAGAACTTGTCCGCCATGTCAGCGGCGTCCAGCGCAGCGAGCGTGCGGACCACAACGTTGGGCACCCGGCCCACCCGGTACAGCCGGTTCAGCTTGCGCTGCTCTTCAAGGCGTCCCTTCAAGGCTTTCAGGCGGGCTTGCGCAGGCCCCTTGCGAAGCTGGAAGCTGTCGTAGATTGCCTGCGTACTCACGTCCTGCACGCCCAGCGATGTTTGGGCACCGGCGGAGGAGTGGCGGATGAGGTAGGTTCCATTCCCCACTTGTTTCCAGCTCATCGACCCCTTGACCTGTTGGGCCTCGCGGCGCGCGTGAGTGAAGGCTCGCCAGATAGCCTGGGCGTTGACCAACTCTCGAAGCTGGCTTTCGCTGAGTTCGACCAAGTGGATCACTGCAGGGATGCTCACGGGAGGTTTCCGCGTAAATGCCTATTTTTTAAGAATACCCGGAAACTCGTTAAAAATCAAACGCTTAGACAGATATTGCTCTTGGATTCTAATCCGCCACGTCTCCACGAATGCAGGGCGCACCCCCCTCACCGCAACGATTGACGCCCAGTAAAAGTGTCCGTATCGTTATCTTTTGACCTACCAGGGAGGAACATGGTTCAACCACCATTCGGGGCTTGGCTGGCCCGCAAGAGCTGGGCGGTCGGCGTGCGCTATTGCAAGGCAGTGATGTGGGTGCTGCCACTGGCGGCCCTGGTAATGGACGTGCCGCTGGGGCTCGACACAAGTCCCGCAGCCGCGGCCAAGCTCCCTTGGGTCGTGGGTTGGCAGATCGCCGTGGCGCTGGCTTGCCTGGCCGTGGTTCTGACCGATCGCCTGCTGCCGGCGGCGGCCGGCCGCGAGCCGCCCCTCTACATCTTTTGCGGCGTGTTCATGGTGCTGGTCACCTGGGTCGGCGTCGCGGGCGCCTACATGGGCGGCACTGGCCTGGCCATCTACGCGGCGGGTTCCACCTTCATAGCCGCCGTCATCTGCACGCCGATGCCGGTTCGCCGGCCGATGTACGCGCTTAGCTTGGTGGCACTTGCCGTGCCGGCGTGGGACCGGACAGGCGACCTGATGGCGGTCATCGCTTCGCTGGTCAACCCGTTCTGCGTCGTGGTGCTGTGCATGGAACTCGACCGCTTCACCTACTCGAGAAACCGGGAGTTGTATGGCGAGACCCAGCGTGCCGAGGCCGAGCGCATCCGCGCGGACAAGGTGCTCTACAACGTACTGCCCGCTTCCATTGCGGACGAGCTCAAGCGCGACGACAAGGTCAACGCGGTGAAGTTCGAGAACATGGGCGTGATGTTTGCCGATATCGTGGGCTTCACCGCCTTCTCACGGGGGCTGCCGCCCGATGCACTGGTGATGGTGCTTGGCCAGATCTTCTCGTCCTTCGACGACCTGGTGGAGCGGCACGGCCTGGAGAAGATCAAGACCATAGGCGATGCCTACATGGTGGTCTCCTATCAGCGCATTCCCAGCCTGTGCCAGCTGGCGCTGGACATGAGCGCGGCGGTGGAGCGCTACAACAGCGCGAATGGGACACAGCTGTCGCTGCGCATCGGCATCCATGCGGGGCCCGCCGTCGCAGGCGTGATTGGCGTCAAGCGTTTTCTCTATGACGTCTGGGGCGACACCGTCAATGTCGCGAGCCGAATCGAGGCAAGCGGTAAACCCGGCGCGATCCATGTCAGTGAGGCCGTGTGCTTGCAGGCCCGCGAGGCGTTCGGCTTCAAGGCACGCGAGCCAATCGAGCTGAGGGGACGTGGCCCTATGGCCACCTACTGGCTGCTGGGCTCCAGCGCTGCGGGCATCTCCTGACGCCCGCCCGGGTGCCGCGCAAACCGCGCTTCATCCGTCCCGTGCACCGGCGCGCTGTCCGGCCAGGGCCAGCCGCCGAACTGGGTGCGCTGGTAGTCGCGCATGGTCTGCTGGATTTCGGCCTGCGTGTTCATCACGAACGGGCCGTATTGCACTACCGGTTCGCCGATGGGTCGGCCTTGCAGCATCAGGAATTCAGCCTCGGCGTCGCCGTTGATGATTTCCAGCGGCGCGCCGGCCTGCACTTCAATGGCGGATGCGCTATTCACCGGCTGCCCGCCGATGGTCACGGTTGCACCCTTGAAGAAGTACAGCGTGCGGCGCGTGCCCTGGCCCTTCGCTTCAGGCAGCGTCCAGCGCGCGCCGGGGTCCATGCGCAGGGTCCAGATCGCCACGTCCGATTCAGCTTGCGCCGCCCATGAGTCGGGCGGCGGCGGCAGGGGCGCGCCGGCGCCTTCCAGCGCGCCGGCGATCACGGCCACGTCGGTGGTGCGCCCGCCCTCATCCTTAGCCTGCAGGCGCGGAATGTCCTGGCCCCAGAACATGGTGAAGTGGGCCGGCACCATCTTGCTTCGGGCGGGCAGGTTCAGCCAGATCTGGAACAGCTCCAGCGGGTTGGGCTTCGCTTCATCCAGCAGCGGGAACATTTCGGCGTGCACCACACCGCGGCCGGCCGTCAGCCACTGCGCGTCGCCCTGTCCAAAGCGCGCGGCGGCGCCCAGCGAATCGGAATGGTCGATCAGGCCCTTGCGCACCACCGTCACGGTCTCAAAGCCGCGGTGCGGGTGCGCGGGAAAGCCGGGCACGGTGTCGCCGTGGTACATGCTCCAGCCGTCCTTGCGGCTGAAGTCCTGGCCGATGCTGCGGCCCGCCAGCGCGGCGGCCGGGCCCATGCTGCCGTTGCCTTGCGGGTAGGCATCGTCGTGGTAGGCGCAGAACAGGAACGGGTCCACCGTGTCCCACGGAAAACCGAGGGGCTTGATGGTGATGACGGGGTTGGCGGACATGGCGGGCTCTCCAAAAGAATCAGTTGAGGGCCGCCCCGCCGCTTTCAACCCGTGCGCAGTGCGGCTCAGTGGTGGTGGCCGTGCTCGCCGTGCACGTGGCCGTGCGCGATTTCCTCGGCGCTGGCGGCGCGCACGCCCGTCACCTTGATTGAAAAACGCAGCTCCTTGCCGGCCAGCGGGTGGTTGCCGTCCAGCATCACCTTGTCGCCCTTGATCTTCATCACGTGGAACACGTGGGCCTGGCCCGCGTCGGTGTGGCCTTCCAGCTGGCCGCCCACCTTCACGCCCGGCGGGAACTCGGCCTTGGGGATGGTGCGCACCAGCGATTCGTCGCGCACGCCAAAAGCGTCCTGCGGCTGCAGCTGCAGCACCACCTGGAAGCCGGTTTCCTGGCCCTGCAGCGCGGCTTCGATCTTGGGCAGCGTATTGTTGTAGCCGCCGTGCAGGTAGACCATGGGCTCACGGCTTTGCTCGATGAGCTTGCCGGTGGGTTCGGCCACCTTGTATTGCAGGGTGACCACGGTGTCTTTTTCGATTTTCATGGCCGTGATTTTGCCGCGAGAACCGCATTACAGTCTGGCGATGACCGAAACCGCTCCTGAACCCGTGATTGAAGCCCCCCAACCCGAGGCCACCAAAGCCACCAAGCCCAAGCGCGTGCCACCCGTCCAGCAGGCCGGCCCCACGCTGGAACGCCTGTTCAAGCTGTACCCGAAGATGTTTGGCGCCCGCTTCCTGCCGCTCAAGCTGGGGGTGTACCAGGAACTGCTGGCCCTGCACCCGGATGAGTTCAAGAAGGAAGACCTGAAGCTGGCGCTGGGCGTGCACGCCCGCTCCACCCGCTACCTGGAAGCCGTGGCCGCCGGCCACAAGCGCCACAACCTGAACGGCGAGCCGGTGGAAGACCTGGCGCCCGAGCACATCCACCACGCGCTGCTGGAAACCTTCCGCCGCCGGCAAGCACGCTCAAAGCAGGACCTGCGGCCGACGCTGCGCGCCCGCATTGCCGATGCGATCGAGGCTTCGGGCCTGTCGCGCGAGGAATACACCGAGCGGGTCCGCGTGCAGGACGAAGCCACCATGGCGCTGCTGGACGAAGCGTTCGGCGAGCTGGGCGAGCGCGTGGCCCGTCGCGAAGCGCTGCTGCGGGCCTTTGATGCCAGCGGCAAGAGCGCCGCGGAATTCGCCGAGATGTACGGCATGGAGCTCGCCCTGGTCGAACAGGCGCTGGCCAGCCGCAAACCCGCTTAGATTTCCCGCAGGTGCGCAAGCAGGCCTTGCGCCTGCGCCCAGTCATCGGCCGTGGTCAGCTTGATGTTGTGTGCCTCGTTGGGCAGCGCGGTCACGGCCAGCCCGGCGCGCAGCACCAGCGCGATGGTGGATGCCTCCGCCCAGCCCAGCTGCGCTGCATGCGTGGTCACGCGCAGCAGCACCTCGCGCGGGAAAGCCAGCGGTGTCTGGAACTCCCCCGGCCCGCTGCTGGCGGCCGCCGCGCCGCCTGTGCGCACGGCTTCGGCCAGCACCCGCCGCGCCAGCGCCACCGAGGTGAAGGGTCGCGCTGCGTCCCACACCAGCACCCAGGCCCGCGCGGCCTGCAGCGCCAGCAGCAGCACGCTGTCCTGCCGCGTGGCGCCGCCGACTATGCGCGTGCAGGAGGTTGTGCTTTCCAGCGCCGGTGCGCCCGCGGGCAAGGCCACAATCACCTCATCGGCAAGCAGCGCGGCCTTGCGCAGCACCCACTCCACCACGGGCCGGCCGTCCAGCGGCAGCAAGGCCTTGGGCCCGAGGCCCAGCCTGTCGCCGCTGCCCGCCGCCGGCACCAGCACGGTGATGGTGCCGGCGGCGGGCAGGGCCACTGTGTTCATCCGGCGGGCTTCGCGGCCATGCCGGCGTCCAGCGCGGCGGCCCAGCGGTCCAGCGCCGCGTCGGGCCCGCCGCGGGCAACGATCTGGTCAACCAGCCGGCGTGTGCGCGGCAGGTTGCCGGCCAGCCAGCTGTCGCACAGGTTCTTCAGCGCGAAGCAGCGCCACTGCAGGTTGGTCTCCTGCACCGCCAAGCAGGACACCAGCGAATCCCACTCGGGCTGCGGCCGGCGCCAGTTGCCATACAGCGCGCCCAGCAGGGCGGCCGGCGGCTCGGGCCACCACACCTCACCCGAGGGGCCGTCGCGGCTGGCCAGCGTGAACCAGGGGTAGTGCGTAATGCGCTGGTGCGACGGCGGCCTGCCATACAGCCAGACGCCGCCTACCATGCGGTTGTGCTCCGGTTCGCGCCGGATGCCGAACAGGTCGATGGAGAGCCGTGGCTCGCCCAGGACGAAGCAAGCCATGTTGCCGAACGGCGGCCCATTGCCGGCGCGCTGCAACCCCATGGCCTGCAGGGTGCGGCAGGCCATCGTGAAATCTTCCAGCCACACGCCCAGGTCGGCATCCTTGTCATTGGGCAGCAGCCGGCCGTCGCGCTCCAGCCCGAGCAGCGTGCCGGCAAAAGGAAACGCGCCGCAGCCGGCGCGCCGCAGCTGCGCCAGGATCTGCCACAGCGCCGAAGTGATTTCCGTTTCATTCCACGGCGCGGGCGCCGGCGTTTGCGCGCGCGCCGCCTGGCCTGCGTGCGCCAGCGCGGCCAGCAGCTCCAGCGCTTCGTGCGTGGCGTCGTGCATCAGTTGCAGGTCGCCTTGCAGCATGGCCGCATCGGCGCGCGCCAGGCCTTCGTTGATCTGCGCCAGCGCGGGCAGATTCAAGGCCGTCTTCCGGTGGCAGGCGCCGGCGCGGGCCAGCGGTCGTGCAGCGCCACGTCCACCAGTTCGCCCCACAGCTGCACCTGCGCGCGTGTGCCGGCGTGCGGCAGGTTGGCCCCCGGCCCGCGCAGGTAGCCCAGCGCCACGCAGGCGCCGGCCAGCGGGCTGTAGCCGGCCGAGGAGATTTCGCCGGCCGGCTCGCCCTCCAGCAATATGGCTTCGCCGCCCCAGGCAAAAGGCCGGCCTGATGTGAACACCAGCGTCACCAGCTTCTTGCGCAGCGGCTGGCCCTGCGTGGCCAGCAGGGCGGCGCGGCCGATGAAATCGGCCGGCTTGTCCAGCTTGATGCTGAACGCCAGCCCGGCTTCCCATGGTGTTTCGTCTGGGCCCAGTTCCGCGCCCCAGGCGCGGCGGCCCTGCTCAATGCGCAAAGCATCCAGCGCGTAGTAGCCGGCGTCGCGCAGGCCCAGGTCCTTGCCCGCTTCCTGCAGCGCCAGGTACACATGGCGCGTCATCTCCACCGGCACGTACAGCTCGAAGCCCGGCCCGCCGACATAGCTCATGCGCGCGGCGCGCACACGCGCCAGGCCCAGGTCGATCTCTTTGGTCCACGAGAACTTCAGCGCCTCGGGCGACAGGTCGTCCGGGCTCACGCGCGCCAGCAGCTCGCGCGCTTTGGGGCCCATGACGGAGAGCACGCAGTACAGGGCCGACACGTCGGTCAGCACGGCCCGCTCGTCCTCGCCTATGTGGCGGTGGATCCAGTCGAAGTCGCGCGTGGCCTGGCCCGAACCGGTCACGATGAGGAAGCGGTCCGCGGCCTGCCGCATGACAGTGAGGTCGCTTTCAAAACCGCCGCGCTCGTTGAGCATGGCGGTGTAGACCATCTTGCCCACGGGCACGTCCATCTCGTTGGCGCACAGCCGTTGCAACACGGCCAGCGCATCGCGGCCTTGCAGCAGCAGCTTGGAAAACGAGGTCTGGTCGTACAGGGCGACGGCCTCGCGGGTGGCCTTCTGCTCCTCGACCATCCAGGGCAACCAGCCGGGAGTGTCCAGCGTGTACTCTGGGCGGGGCCTGTCCGCCGGCCTGAAATAGCTGGCGCGTTCCCAGCCGTTCTTGCTGCCGAATTCCGCACCTTTGGCGGCCAGCACGTCATACAGCGGCGAGGTGCGCAGCGGCCGCGCGGTCTCCAGCTCCTGCCGCGGCCAGCGCATCGCGTAGTGCAGGCCCAGGGTTTCGCCGGTGCGCTCGGCCAGGGCCTTGCGGTTGCCGGTGAAGCTGCCGAAGCGGCGGATGTCCACGTCCCACAGGTCGGTGGAGGGCTCGCCGCCGACGATCCATTCGGCCATCAGGCGGCCCGCGCCGCCGCTGTTGGCGATGCCCGCTGAATTGAAGCCGGCGCAGACGAAATAGTTGCGCAGTTCGGGCGATTCGCCCAGGATGAAGTTGCCGTCCGGCGTGAAGCTCTCCGGCCCGTTCAAAAGCATTTTGATCTCGGCCGTCTCCAGGCAGGGCGTGCGGTGCATGGCGGCCGTCATCAGGATCTCGAATTGGTCCCAGTCTTCCCCCAGCAGCTCGAACTGGAAGGTGCTGGGGATGGGGTCCATCTTCCAGGGCTTGGCGTTCGGTTCGAACCCGCCCATCACCAGCCCGCCCACTTCTTCCTTGTAGTAGATGAAGCCATCCGGGTCGCGCATCACCGGCAGCATGGGGTGCACGCCGGGAATCTTGCCGGTGACGATGTAGAAATGCTCGGCGGAATACAGCGGCACATTGACACCGGCCAGCGCGCCGAACTGCCGGGCCCACTGGCCGCCGCAGTTCACCAGGGTTTCGCAGCGGATCTCGCCCTGCGCCGTGCGCACGCCCACGGCCCGGCCCTTCTCCACGATGACGCCGGTGACCTCGACACCTTCCATGATCTTCACGCCGCGGTTGCGCGCGCCCTTGGCCAGCGACATGCACAGGTCGGCCGGGTTGGCCTTGCCGTCGCCGGGCAGCCACAGCGCGCCCTGCAGGTCGTCGGTGCGCATCACGGGGTACTTGTCGCCCGCTTCGGCCGGCGAAATCTCGTGGCACTCCACGCCGAAGCTGCGCGCCATGGCCAGCTGCTTTCGCAACACCTTCATGCGCTCGGGCGTCTTGGCGACGTTCACGCTGCCGCATTGCTTCCAGCCCGTGGCCAGGCCGGTCTCGGCCTCCAGCGTAGCGTACAGCTCGATGCCGTAGCGGCTCATCTGAGTCATGTTGCGGTTGGGCCGCATCTGGCCCACCAGCCCGGCGGCGTGCCAGGTGGTGCCGCTGGTCAGCTTGCCTTGCTCCAGCAGCAGCACGTCGGTGCGCCCAAGCTTCGCCAGGTGATAGGCCACCGAGCAGCCGGCGATGCCGCCGCCGACGATGATGGTTTGGACGTGCGAAGGCAGTGTCATTGGTTATCCCAGTCGAAGCGCCATGACGCCCGCCACGATGGTGGCGGTGCCCAGCGCGCGGCGCAAGGTGAATGCTTCCTTCAGGAACCAGCTGCCCAGCACGGCGGCGAACAGCACGGAGGTCTCGCGCAGCGCCGCCACGGCGGCGACCGGCGCGCGCGTCATGGCCCAAAGCGCGATGCCGTAGGAGCCGAAGGACGCGGCGGCCCCGACCACGCCGACCGGCCAGCGCTTGCGCGCATACGGCCAGACGACGGCACCGCCACGGCGCGCGAACACCATCAGCGCGAACGGCCAGCCGTCCAGCGCGAACAGCGTCACCACGTACTGCAACGCGTTGCCCGAAGCACGGGCACCCAGCGCGTCAACCACCGTGTAGATGGCGATCACAACCGCGTTGGCCAGCGCGAACCCCACGGCGCGCGGTGAATCCATGGCGTGGCGCGACAGGCCCAGCGCCAGCACGCCGCAGCTGACGCCGATCACCCCGGCCCAGGCGGCGGGGCTGAGGCTCTCGCCCAGCGTGACGCTGGCCGACAGCGCCACCAGCAGCGGCGCCGTGCCGCGCATCAGCGGGTAGGTCAGCCCCAGGTCGCCATGCTTGTAGGCGCCGGTGAGCGCGATGTAGTAGCCGATGTGGATGACCACGGACGCCAGGATGAATGGCCACGCCGCCACCGGCGGCAAGCCCACCACGGCCAGCATGGGCAGCGCGATGATGGAGCCGATCAGGTGGATCACGGCGGTGTCCAGCGCCTTGTCCTGGCTGGACTTGACCAGCGCATTCCAGCTGGCGTGCAACAAGGCGCCCATCAGCACGGCCGCGAACACCGGCCATGTCAGCGTCATTGATGGATGGCGCAGCGGCGCGCGCGCTTCAGGAAGTGGGATAGCGGCGGTGTCGGCAGGCCCTCTTCCTTGGCCAGGTCGTCCCAGATCCGCACCCGCACCGCCTGGATCGCGCCGGGCTGGCCGATGAAGGCCTGGGCCTGGTCCTCGGTGAAGACGCCGCCCTGCAGCAGCAGTGAGCGCTTGGAATCGGCCGACAGGGCATCGTGATAGCCCGGGTGCGTGGCGCAGAGGTAGCGCTTGGCGTCCACGTGCAGCCGGATCGCATCGGTCACGCCTGTGGTGAACAGGCCGCGCAGGAAGGGCAGGGCGCGGTACTGGTGCAGGTCGTCCACGCCCTGCAGCGTGGGGGTGGCGCCCAGGTCGTGCAGCAGGTGGCCCAGGTCATGCAACAGCGCCGCCGTGACCAGCTCGTCGTCGGCGCCTTCGCTTTCGGCCTGCAGTGCCGACTGCAGCGCGTGTTCCAGTTGCGTGACAGGTTCGCCGCTGTACTGCTCGCCGCCGCGCCGCGAAAAGATCTGCTCGATGTCGGCGAGTGTCAGCACAGCTTCACATCCACGCCGGAACCGGGTGGATCTTGAAGCTGGAGGGCGCCATGGCAATGTCGCAGGTCTTGCCGCTCCAGTCGTACAGGTTCTTGTCGAAATTCAGGTGGCCGTACTTCTTCTTGTTGTCCGGCGGAAACTTTTTTTGCTTCATCGCGTTGATCTTGGCCTTCATCTCGGGCGCGAAGAACGGCCGGCCCGGGTGGAACCCGGTGGAGGTGATGCTGTCATCCGGGAACATGGTGACCAAGCGCCAGGGGCCGAAGTCCTGGGTGGTGAATGAGTAGGGGCGGCGCATCACGACGCGAACGGCCTTCTGGGCGAAGGTCTCCACCTTGAGGAATTCCAGCAGGTCACCGATCTGCGGGAAGGCCACTGTCTTGTCCTTGCCCGGGCCCGTCATGTAGGCCGGCTTGGCCACCGTGCCCGGGATGGAGCCCTCAAAAGTGGAGAGGGGCGTGCGGTTGTAGAACGCCTCGATGCAGGCCAGCACGAATTCGTGCGACACGGCGACAAAACCGGTCTTGCGCTTGTAGCCCATGCCGAAAAACCGGCCGTGGATGCCATAGCAGAACGAGGTGAAGGGCATGGCCATGCGCACGTTCGGCGAACCCCTGAAGATCATCTCGATGCCCGCGAAGTTGGGCCCGCTCAGGCCCGCGGCGCAGGTGAGCGCGGCGGTGCGCGCTTCTTCCTGGTGTTCCGGGCCGAGGAAGCCGCCGGACATGATGCCGGCGACGGTCTTGTAGTCGGTCAGCTCGGGATTGAACGGGCCAATCAGGTCGGTCGCGACGCTCGCGCCGGTGTGGTCCAGCATCCGGTCCTTGTAGTTCAGCGAGTTCCAGCGCCGGATGACCGCGCCAACGCCCGAGGGGTCGAAGGTCTGGTCGGGCGCGATGCTGGTGGCGCAGCGAACCAGCTGTCCTTCCCAGCCGATCTGGTAGCCGTGGCGGCCGTAGGCGTGGCTGCCGTCGTGTGCGCGGATTTCATCCCGCAGCCGTGTGGCATGTGCCTGGTAACCGGCCGACCGCGTGCGCATCAGGTCGGCGACCGCGCCGTATTTGCTTAGATCCAGCTTTCCCATGGGCCTCTCCTTTTACACGGTGAGGATTATCCGAAAAAGCCTACTGCCAAGGCAAGGAGTAGGTCTTGAGATTGGTGAAACTCTTGATGGCTTCCTGCACGCCTTCCTTGTAGCCCAGGCCCGAGTCCTTGATGCCGCCGAAGGGCGTCAGCTCCAGGCGGTAGCCCGGCACCTCGCGCACGTTCACGCTTCCCACGTGCAGCTCGCTGACAAAGCGGGTGATGTAGTCCAGCCGGTTGGTGCACACCGAACTGGACAGGCCGTACGCCGTGCCATTGGAGATGCGGATGGCCTCGTCGATGTTGCTGAACCGGATGATTGGCGAGACCGGGCCGAAGGTCTCTTCCTTCGCCACCAGCATTTCGGGGCTGACGTTGTCCAGCACCGTCGGCGAATACAGCGCGCCCTTGCGCTGGTTGCCCACCAGCAGCCGCGCGCCCTGGGCCATGGCCTCGCCCGCGCGTGCTTCGAAAAACCGCGCCGCCGCTTCGTCGATGACCGTGCCCATGTCATTGGCCTTGTCCATCGGGTCGCCCCACTTCCAGGCGCGGGTCTTTTCCACCACCTGCTCGGTGAAGCGGCCGGCCACGGCTTCGTGCACCAGCATCCGCTTGACGGCAGTGCAGCGCTGGCCCGAATTCTTGTAGGAGCCCTGCACTGCGAGCGTGGAGGCCTCGTCGATGTCGGCGTCCTCCATCACGATGATGGGGTCGTTGCCGCCCAGCTCCAGCACCACCCGGCGGTAGCCGGCCTTCGAAGCGATGTACTTGCCGATGGAGACGCCGCCGGTGAAGGTGATGAGGTCTACCTTGGCGTTGGTGATCAGCTCGTCGGCGATCTCGCGCGGGTCGCCGGTCACCACGCTGAGCATTTCCGGCGGCAGCCCCGCCTCGTACAGGATGTCGGCAAACAGGATGGCCGAGAACGGCACCTTTTCCGAGGGCTTGAGCACCATGCGGTTGTTGGTCGCGATGCTGGGCACCACCTTGTGCGCCACCTGGTTCATCGGGTGGTTGAACGGCGTGATGGCGGTGATCACGCCCAAGAGCGGCGAGCGGTGCGTGAACACCTTGCGCTTCTTGCCGTGGTGGGTGAGGTCGCAGCTGAAGATCTGGCCGTCGTCCTTGAGCACCTCGTTGGCGCCGAACAGCAGCACGTCGCTCACGCGGCCGGCCTCATAGATCGCGTCCTTGATGCACAGGCCGGCTTCGGCGGTGATCAGCCGGGCCACTTCGTCCAGTCGCGCCTGGATCAGGGCCGCGGCCTTGTTCAGGATGGCGGCGCGCTCGTAGCGGGTGAGTTTGGGCTGGCAGGCGTGGGCGATGTCAAAGGCTTCGCGCACTTCTTCCAGCGTGGCCTTCGGCACCGTGCCGATCTGCTTTTCGGTATAGGGGTTGAATACCGCGATGGCGCGCTCGCCGCCGCGGCCCTCGCCCACCTTGCGGCCGGCGATGCGCATCAGGTTGAGCTGCCGGTCCCGGATGTAGTCGTCGATCACGAGCGCCTCCGCCGTCTATTGCGCGTAGTTCAACGCCAGGTCGAACGCGTCGAAATTGCGAAGCCGCCGCGCGGCGTCCAGCCCCGGCAGCTTGCGGTTGAGGATCAGCGGCACGCGCTGCTCGCTGATGCCGCCGTGCGAGCGCAGCGGTGCGTCCAGTCCGGACAGGTCGTGCCGGCTGGCGGAAGTGCCGATCACGGTGAACCGCTCCGAGACACACACGATGTCGCCGATGCGGTCGGCTGGCAGCTCGAAGCGGCGTGCCGCCGCGTCGCGCGTGAACACCGCCTCCATGCCCTTGTGGTGCTGCAGCTGGCCGGCCAGCGTGCGCGCATCCACGTCGGGCGGCAGGTAGATGGTGGCGAAGGAGCCCAGCGCGCCGTGGTGCACCACGTAGGGGTCGGTGATCGGCAGGATCACCCGCGCCTTGCCGGTGCCGAGCTGCTCGTCGCACCAGTCCTGCAGGTAGATCACGTCGGGCGTGCCGTCCATGGCCACCTTGGCGTTCATGCCGTGGTCGGCGGTGAGCGCGATCACGCAGCCCATTTCCTCCAGCTGCGCCATGTAGCCGTCCATCATGGCGTAGAACGCATTGGCGCCGTCGGTGCCCGGCGCGTGCTTGTGCTGGATGTAGTCGGTGGTGGACAGGTACATCACGTCGGGGCGCTGCCGCTGCATCAGCTTGACGCCGGCGGCGAAAACAAACTCGGACAGGTCCGCGCTGTAGACGCTGGGCACCGGCTTGCCGACGATGGAGAGGATTTCGGCGATGCCGTTTTCCTCCATGCTCAGCTGGTCAGACTTCTCCGAGGAAAAGCAGATGCCCTTCATGCCGTGGCCCAGAAGGCGGCGCAGCTTGTCCTTGGCGGTGATCACCGCGACCGACTTGCCGGCATCCGCCAGCGCCGCCAGCAGCGTGGGGGCACGCAGCCACTTGGGGTCATTCATCATGACCTCGGTGTTGGTGGCCTGGTCGTACAGGTAGTTGCCGCAGATGCCGTGCACGCTGGGCGGCACGCCCGTCACGATGGAGATGTTGTTGGGGTTGGTGAAGCTGGGCACCACGCACTCGGCGATCAGGCCCGCGCCTTCGGCCAGGGTGCGCTTCAGCCAGGGCATCTGGCCGGCGGCGACCGCCTGGCCCAGGTAGTCGGGCTCGCAGCCGTCAACGCAGACGACCACGGTGGGGTTGCCCGGCAGCTTGTAGCCGCGGCTATTGACGTTCAGCACGTGTGGCCTTTCCGTTCCTGGCGCCGGCGGCGCTCTCCTGGGCGCGCGACTGGCGGCGCAGGTCGTTTTCGATGGTGCGTTCCTTGCTGTCCATCACATGGTCGAACATGGCCTTGCCCGCCGCGTCGGCGTCGCCGGACGCGATGGCCTTGATGATCTGGCGGTGCTCGCTGGCCGAGATCGGCAGCAGCCAGCCGTCGGCCAGGTTCAGCCGGCGGAACAGCGACAGCTCCTTGATCAGCTTGCGGTAGATGGCGGTGAGCTTGCTGTTGCCGGCCATCTCCACCAGCCTGTCGTGGAACTTCAGGTTCAGCAGGTGGTAGTTGTAGGCGTCCTCCACCTTCACCGCCTTCTCCATCGAGTCGACCAGGCCCTTGATTTCCTTTTGCTGCGCTGTGGTGATGCTGGTGGCCAGCTTGCGGCCCACCAGTTCGTCCATCGCGGCGCGCAGGTCGAAGATCTCCACGGCCTCGTCGATCGGGATGTCGCGAACGAAGACGCCGCGGTTCTTCTCGTTGCGCACCAGGCCTGCTTCCTCGAGCATGCGGAAGGCTTCGCGCACCGGCCCGCGCGACACGCCCATTTTTTCGGCGAGCGTGGCTTCGATCAGCTTGCTGCCCGGCGCGTACTCGCCTTGCAAAATGGCGCGCTCGATTTCCTGCTGCACCACGTTGGTGAGCGAGCTGGTCTGCAGCAGTGCAATGGTGGGATGGAACACCGCATTCATGCCCCGCATTAAAGCAGCATCTGGCGGATTGTCAACAATCTGCAAAAAACAATTGACAACATTTTGACGCCAGCGTTAAATCGATTCCAAGGTGCGTGGATGAGGGGATGAGCTTCGAGAGCGTCATCACACTGTCACCGGTGGTTGCCAGCATTGCTTCCTTTTTTGCCTTTAGAGGAGTTCCCATGCGCCAGTCGAAAATCATCCAGTCCCTCATGCTCGCGGGGCTTGCCGCGTTCGCGGCCTCGGCCTTCGCCCAGAAGACCCAGCTGCTGGTCTACACGGCGCTGGAAACCGACCAGATCAAGGCCTACCAGGAAGGCTTCAACAAGGCCAACCCCGATATCGAGATCAAGTGGGTGCGCGACTCCACGGGCGTCATCACCGCCAAGCTGCTGGCCGAAAAGAACAATCCGCAGGCCGACGTGGTGATGGGCGTGGCCGCTTCCAGCCTGGCACTGCTGGACAGCCAGGGCATGCTGATTCCCTACGCGCCGCTGAACCTTGACGGCATCATGAGCCAATATAAGGACAAGAAGACGCCGCCCGCCTGGTTCGGCATGGACGTGTGGGGCGCCACGGTTTGCTTCAATACGGTGGAAGCGCAAAAGCGCAACCTCCCCAAGCCCGAAACCTGGAAAGACCTGACCAAGCCCATCTACAAGGGCCAGATCGTCATGCCCAACCCCGCCTCCAGCGGCACCGGTTACTTCGACGTGACGGGGTGGCTCACCATGTTCGGCGACGACAAGGGCAAGGGCGGCGGCTGGAAGTACATGGACGCGCTGCACGAGAACATGGCGCAGTACACGCACTCGGGCTCCAAGCCCTGCAACATGGCGGCGGCCGGCGAGTTCGTCATGGGCATCTCGTTCGAATACCGCGGCAACACCAACAAGGCCAAGGGCGCGCCCATCGACTTGGTCTTCCCCAAGGAAGGCCTGGGCTGGGACCTGGAAGCCTTTGCCATCCACAAGGGCACCAAGAAGCTGGACGCCGCCAAGAAACTGGCCGACTGGGCTTCCGGCAAGGACGCCATGATGCTGTATGGCAAGAACTTCGCCATCACCGCGCAGCCGGGCCTGGCGCCCCCGCTGGCCAACGTGCCCAAGGACTATGAGGCGCGCCTGGTGAAGATGGATTTCAAGTGGGCCGCCGACAACCGCGAGCGCATCCTGGCC
This sequence comes from Burkholderiales bacterium, assembly GCA_016191525.1. Lineage (GTDB taxonomy): Bacteria > Pseudomonadota > Gammaproteobacteria > Burkholderiales > Burkholderiaceae_C > Ramlibacter. Next base: position 276,373 of record JACPOK010000016.1, read on the forward strand.
GAATGGACGCGCCGCTACGACGGCAAGAGCGAAAAGCGCTGACCGCGGCGGGATAGAGGGTGGAGCCCCAGCTGTTTCTTGACCTGCGCCACATCCGCAAGGAGTTCGGCGCCTTCACCGCCCTGCACGACATCAACCTGGGCATCCGCAAGGGCGAGTTCGTGTGCTTCCTGGGGCCCTCGGGCTGCGGCAAGACCACCTTGCTGCGCATCATCGCGGGGCTGGAGGTACAAAGCTCCGGAGAGGTCTGGCAGGCGGAACGGGACATCTCGCGCCTGCCGCCGGCCCAGCGCGACTACGGCATCGTGTTCCAGAGTTACGCGCTCTTTCCCAACCTGAGCGTGGCCGACAACGTGGCCTATGGGCTGGTGAACCGCCGCACGCCGCGGGCCGAGGTGCAGCAGCGTGTGGCCGAGCTGGTCAAGCTGGTGGGCCTGCCCGGCAGCGAGGGAAAGTACCCGGCGCAGCTTTCCGGCGGGCAGCAGCAGCGCATCGCCCTCGCGCGCGCCCTGGCCACCTCCCCTGGCCTGTTGCTGCTGGACGAGCCGCTGTCGGCGCTGGACGCGCTGGAGCGGCTGCGCCTGCGCTCCGAAATCCGCGCGCTGCAGCAGAAGCTGGGGGTCACCACCATCATGGTCACGCACGACCAGGAAGAAGCGCTCAGCGTGGCCGACCGCATCGTGGTCATGAACCACGGGGTGATCGAGCAGGTCGGCACGCCGCTGGACATCTACCGCGAGCCCGCTTCGCCCTTCGTAGCCGATTTCGTCGGCAAGGTGAACGTGCTGCCGGCACGCGTGGCATCCGGCTCGCTGCGCTTTGGCAGCCTGTCCATCCCCTGCGAAGGCGCTGACCGCGACGCCCGCGTCTACCTGCGGCCCGAAGACGTGCTGGCCCGCCCGATCGGTGTGGATGATCCGCATGTTTTCGACGCCAGCATCGAGAAGATCGAATTCCTGGGCTCGTACTGCCACGTGCGGGTGAATTCGCCCGCGCTGGATTCGAACAAGCTCACCGTGTACCTGTCCCTGAACTTCCTGTCGGAGCAGTCGCTGGAAGTGGGCTCGCCGCTCAAGCTCAAGCTCCTTCCCGAGCGCATCAAGGTCTTCTGATGTCGGCTGTGCTGCCCACGGTTGTCCAGCCGCCCGTGCGGCAGTCGGCGCACTGGACCGACCGCCTGGCGCATGGGGCGCTGCTGCTGGTGGCGCTGGCGCTGGTGGCTTTTCTCGCTCTGCCGCTGCTCACCATCCTGATGCAGGCGCTGCAGGGCAAGGAAGGGCAGCTGGTCTGGTTCGACAACTTCATCGAATACGCCAAGACACCCGCGCTGCTGGACAGCCTGTGGAACAGCCTCTGGGTATCGGTGGTGGTCACGCTGATCGCCGTGCCGCTGGCCTTTGGCTTCGCCTACGCTCTGGCGCGCTCGTGCATGCCGCTCAAGCCGCTGTTCCGCGGCATCACGCTGATCCCGCTGCTCGCGCCCTCGCTGCTTTCGGCGATCTCCCTGATCTACTGGTTCGGCAACCAGGGCGTGTTCAAGGCCTGGCTGACCAGCATAGGCATTTCGCAGATCTACGGCGCGCCGGGCATCGTGGTGGCCGAGTGCTTCGCCGTGTTCCCGCACGCGCTGATGATCCTGGTGACGGCGCTCAGCCTGTCCGACGCGCGGCTCTACGAGGCCGCCGATGCCATGGGCACCAGCGCGCGCCGCAAGTTCTTCACCATCACGCTGCCCGGCGCCAAGTACGGCCTGATCTCCGCGGCGCTGGTCACCTTCACGCTGGTGATCACCGACTTCGGCATTCCCAAGGTGATCGGCGGCAACTTCAATGTGCTGGCCACAGACGTGTTCAAGCTGGTCATCGGCCAGCAGGATTTTTCCAAGGGCGCCGTGGTGGCCATCCTGCTGCTGGCGCCCGCCGTTCTCACCTTCGGCGTTGACAGCTACGTCAGCCGCCGGCAGACCGCCATGCTCACGGCGCGCGCCGTGCCCTACGCACCCAAGCCCTCGCGCGGCTATGACTGGGCGATGACGGGTTATTGCTCGCTGATCGCATTCCTGGTGCTGGCCATGCTGGGCATGGCCATCTTCGCTTCCTTCGCGAGCTTCTGGCCCTACAACCTCAAGCCCAGCCTGCGCCACTACACCATGGGTTTGGTCGACGCCGAAGTCGGCGAGGGCTTCATCAACAGCCTGAAGATGGCCGCGGGCACGGCCTTCTTCGGCACCGCGCTGGTTTTCTGCAGCGCCTACCTGCTGGAAAAGACCAAGGGAATGGACGGGCTTCGTGGCATCGTCAAGCTGCTGTCCATGCTGCCCATGGCGGTACCCGGGCTGGTGCTGGGCCTGGGCTACATCTTCTTCTTCAACGAGCCGAAGAACCCGCTCAACGGCCTGTACCACACCGTGACGCTGCTCACGCTGTGCACCATCGTCCACTTCTACACCACGGGCCACCTGACGGCCGTGACGGCGTTGAAATCGCTGGACGGGGAATTCGAGGCCGTCAGCGCCTCGCTGAAAGTGCCGTTCTTCAAGACCTTCTGGCGCGTCACGCTGCCGATCTGCACGCCCGCGCTGGTCGACATCGCGCGCTACTTCTTCATCAACGCCATGACCACCATTTCGGCCGTGGTGTTCCTCTACTCGCCCGAGACCAAGGTGGCCTCGATCGCCATCCTGAACCTGGACGAAGCGGGCGAGATCGGCGCCGCCGCCGCCATGGCCGTATTGATCGGCACGGCGTCCGCCTGCGCCACGCTGCTGTTCATGGCGCTCGCCTGGTGGATCAACCGCCGCACCCAGGCTTGGCGCACCACCGCAAGATAAGAGACCAACAGAGACAAGCCATGGACAGAGACAAGATCCTCCTCACCCCCGGCCCGCTCACCACCACGCTGCGCACCAAGATCGCCATGCTGCGCGACTGGGGCTCGTGGGATGCCGACTTCAACGCCGTCACCGCGCGGCTGCGCCAGAGCCTGCTGAAGATCATCCATGGCGAGGAGACGCATGTGGTGGTGCCCTTGCAGGGCAGCGGCACCTTCAGTGTCGAGGCGGCGGTGGCCACCCTTGTGCCGAAAGGCGGGCATGTGCTCGTCATGGACAACGGCGCCTACTGCAAGCGCGCCGCGCGCCTCACCACGCTGATGGGGCGGACCTGCACGGTGATGGGCTTTGACGAGGCCGAACAGGTCTCGCCCGCCGCGCTGGACGAAAAGCTCGGCGCCGACAAGACCATCACCCATGTGATGCTGATTCACTGCGAGACCGGCGCCGGCGTCCACAACCCGCTGCAGGCCGTGGCCGACGTCTGCGCCAGGCATGGCAAGGGGCTCATCGTCGACGCGATGAGCTCGTTCGCCGCCCTGCCCATCGACGCGCGCGAGGTGAAGTTCGACGCGCTCATCGCCGCCAGCGGCAAATGCCTGGAAGGCGTGCCGGGCATGGGGTTCGTCTTCATCCGCAAGGCCATCCTCGACGGCTGCGCCGGCCAGAGCCAGTCGCTGGCCATGGACCTGCACGACCAGTACACCTACATGGAGAAGACCGGCCAGTGGCGCTTCACGCCGCCCACGCACGTGGTGGTGGCACTGGCCGAGGCCGTCAAGCAGTTCGAGGAAGAGGGCGGCCAGCCCGCGCGCCTTGCGCGCTACACGAAGAACTACCAGACGCTCATCCATGGCATGGCACGGCTGGGCTTCATGCCCTTCCTGGACCCTTCCATCCAGGCGCCCATCATCGTCACCTTCCACGCGCCGGGCGATGCGCGCTACGACTTCAAGTCCTTCTATGCGGCGGCCCGCAGCCGCGGCTTCATCCTGTACCCGGGCAAGCTCACACAGGTCGAGACATTTCGCGTAGGCTGTATCGGCGCGATCGGCAGCGACGAAATGGAGCAGGCCGTGCAGGCGGTGGCGCTCGCGCTGGAAGACATGGGTATCGCCTCCGGCGAGCCCGCGATCTGAGGCCCACAAGAAAAAAGGGGAAGACACATGGCGAGCAAGGTCCATCCGGCGGTTGCCGCCGTGCGCAAGGCGGGTGCAAGCAAGGTCAAGGTCGCGGTGAGCGACATCGACGGCATCCTGCGCGGCAAGTACCTGCACAAGGACAAGTTCGAAGGCGCCGTGGACGGCGGCTTCGGCTTCTGCGACGTGGTGCTGGGCTGGGACATGACGGACACCTGCTACGACAACACCTCGGTCACCGGCTGGCAGCACGGCTTTCCCGATGCGCTGGCGCGGCTGGACTTGTCCACCCACCGCAAGGTGCCGTGGGATGGCGGGGTGGATTTCTTCCTCGGTGAATTCGTCAATGCCGACGGCACACCGCATGCCGTGTGCCCGCGCCAGACACTCAAGCGCGTCTTGAAGCGCGCCGAAAAGATGGGCTTCATGCCCATGACCGGCATGGAGTTCGAGTGGTTCAACTTTCTTGAAACACCGCAGAGCTGGGCCGCCAAGAAAGGCGTCGCGCCCGAGCAGCTGACGCCCGGCATGTTCGGCTACTCGCTGCTGCGCATGAACCAGAACCAGGGCTTCTTCAACGCCATCATGGACGAGATGCTGGCATTCAATGTGCCCATCGAAGGCCTGCATACCGAGACCGGGCCGGGCGTCTACGAAGTGGCGATCGGTTTTTCCGAGGCGCTGGCGCAGGCCGATCGGGCCATCCTGTTCAAGACCGGCGCCAAGGAAATCGGTGCGCGCTTCGGCATCATGCCCAGCTTCATGGCCAAGCCCAACCAGCAGCTGCCAGGCTGCAGCGGCCACATCCACCAGAGCCTGTCCGACGGCAAGACCAACCTGTTCTACGACGCGAAGAACCCGCGCAAGATGAGCAAGCTGTTCGAGAGCTACGTGGCCGGGCAGGTGGCCTGCATGATGGAGTTCGGCCCCATGATCTGGCCCACCATCAACAGCTACAAACGCCTGGTCGACGGCTTCTGGGCACCCGTGAAGCCCACCTGGGGCGTGGACAACCGCACCGCCAGCTTCCGCGTGATCGCGGGCAGCCCGAAGGCCACACGGCTGGAGACGCGCTGCCCCGGGGCGGACGTCAACCCCTACCTCGCGATGGCAGCGGTGATCGCCGCCGGCCTGCATGGCGTGGAGAAGGGCCTGAAGCTCACCACTCCGCCCATCACCGGCACCAACGGCGGCGCGGAAAACATCCCGCGCGCGCCGCGCACGCTGATCGAGACCACGCGCATCTTCGAGAAGTCGGCCATCGCGCGCGACTGGCTGGGCGACACCTTCGTAGACCACTTCGCCGCCACGCGCGACTGGGAGTGGCGCCAGTGGCTGGACGGCGTGACCGACTGGGAACTCAAGCGCTATTTCGAAATCATCTAAAGCATGGAGATCCGCCGCCTCGACACCAGCGATGCGCCCAGTTACCGGGCGCTGCGGATGCGCGCGCTGGCGGAATTCCCCGAAGCCTTCACGTCCAGCTATGAGGAGGAATCCACGCAACCCGTGGAAGCCTCCGAAGGCCGGCTGGCCAGCGGGTACCGCATGTTCTGGGGCGCTTTCGACGGCGGCGACCTGTGCGGCATGGTGGGGCTGGAGCGCGAAACCCGCGCCAAGGCGCGCCACAAGGGCACGCTCGTCGGCATGTATGTGTCGCAGGAATATTTCGGCACCGGCATGGGCCGCGCCCTGGTCGATGCGCTGCTGGCCCAGGCCCGAGGCGAAGGGCTGGAGCTGCTGGTGCTGACGGTGACCGAAGGCAACAGCGTCGCCACCAATTTCTATGAGGCCGCGGGCTTCCGCTCTTTCGGCATCGAGCCGCGCGCCGTCAAGATCGACGGCCGGGCCTATGGCAAGAACCACATGTACCTTCACCTGAGCCCACCATGAGCATCAACGGTTTTTCATTCCCCACCGCCATCAAGTTCGGCGCCGGCGCCCGCAAGGAGGTGGCGGCACACCTCAAGTCCAAGGGGCTGAAGCGGCCGTTGATCGTCACCGACAAGGCGCTGGGCGCGCTGCCGGTGCTGGCGGAATTCAGGTTGCACCTGGAAGGCCTGGATGTCGCGGTGTTTTCCGGCGTGTTCGGCAACCCGACGGCCAGCCAGGCCATGGACGGCGCGGCAGCCTACAAGGCACACCAAGCCGATTGCGTGATCGGCTTTGGCGGCGGTGCCGCATTGGATGTGGCCAAGGTGGTCGGCATCGCGGCGACCCATCCCGGCCACATCCTCGAATACGTTTGGGACCACCCCCAGGTGCGGCCCATATCGGGCGAGCTGCCCTACTTCGTGGCCCTGCCCACCACTTCGGGCACAGGCTCCGAAGTCGGCCGCTCTTCCGTCATCAGCGAGGACGACACGCACCTCAAGCGCATCATCTTCAGCCCCAAGGTGCTGGCCAAAGTGGTGTTCGCCGACCCCGAGCTCACGCTGGGCCTGCCCCCGCACGTGACGGCGGCCACCGGCATGGACGCGCTCACCCACAACATCGAGAGCTACCTCTCGCCGGCCTACCACCCGCTGTGCGACGGCATCGCGCTGGAGGGCACGCGCATCGCGGCGCGGGCGCTGGTCACCGCCGTCAGGGAGCCGGGCAACCGGCAGGCCCGCAGCGACATGATGATGGCCTCGATGATGGGCGCCATCGCCTTCCAGAAGGACCTGGGCGCGGTGCATTCGTGCGCTCACGCTCTCGGCGCGGTATGCGACCTGCACCACGGCCTGGCCAACGCGCTGATGATTGACACCGTGCTGGACTGGAACTATGAGACAGTGCCTGAAAAGTTCGAGGAGCTGGCCCATGTGTGCAAGGTGGCCGGTGGCGGCAAGGCCTTCGTGCCCTGGCTGCGCGAGCTGAAAAAGACCGTGGGCATCACCGGCAGCCTGAAGGATCACGGCGTCAAGCCCGAGCACCTGCCTCGCATGGTGGAAATCGCCACTGATGACATCTGCCACCAGACCAACCCGCGCCCCTGCACGCCCGCCGACTTCAAGCGCTTGTTCGAGGAAGCCATGTAATGCAAAGCGGCACGCGCCTGAAGATCGGCATCTCCGCCTGCTTCATGCACGCCGACCCGGCGCGCCCGCTCTTCACCGGCAAGACCTTGCAGTACGTGGAGCAGTCCATCGCGCACTGGGTCATGTCCACCGGTGCGCTGGCCGTGATGATTCCCAGCCCCACCGGCGCCACGCAGCGCGGCGACGTTACGCTGGATCATTACGCGCAATGGCTGGACGGCCTGGTGCTGCATGGCGGTGCCGATGTGTCGCCGCTCAGCTATGGCGAGCAGCCGCTGCAGGAAAAATGGGGCGGCGACAAGATTCGCGACGAATACGAGATCGACCTGGTGAACGCCTTTGAGCGGCACGGCAAGCCGGTGTTCGGCGTCTGCCGCGGCTTGCAGCTGCTCAACGTGGCCTATGGCGGCACGCTCTACCAGGACATAGAAACCCAGATTCCCGGCGCCCTGCGGCACCGCGACGCCGGCACCTACGACCAGAATTTCCACAGCGTGCGCCTGGTCGAAGGCAGCCGGCTGGCCGCGCTGTATCCCGGCGCGGAACGCGTGACCGTCAACAGCATCCACCACCAGGCCATCAAGGACGTGGCGGCCGAGTTCGAGGTCGAGGCCCTCAGCCCGGTCGACGGCATGGTGGAAGCGATCCGCCGGCGCGACCGCAACAAGCCCTACCTGGCCGCGGTGCAGTGGCACCCGGAATTCCACCTGCCCCATCTGTCGGGACCGCAGGCCATCGACGACGCAGCCCTGCTGCAGGACTTTCTTGACGCGGCCCAGCGGGCCCGGCTTCTCAACTCATGACCCAACTTTCCATCCACAACCCCGCCACCGGAGCGACTCTCACCACCGTGCCCGCCGACGATGCCGCTTCCGTGGCGGCCAAGGCCGCGCAGGCGCGTGCCGCCCAGCCCGGCTGGGCAGCCACGCCCATCGTGCAGCGCAAGTCCTGCATCGAAAAATTCCGCGCCGGCGTGGTGCGCGACCTGGAATCGCTGGCTGCCACCATGACGCGCGAGACTGGCAAGCCCATCAAGATGTCGCGCAACGAGCTCAACGGCCTGCTGGGCCGGATCGACTTCTTCCTGAAGGAAACCGAGAGCTCCACCGCCACGCGGACCGTGTACGACGAAGGCGGCATGCGCGAGCAGATCCAGCATGTGCCGCTGGGCGTGGTGGGCAATATCTCCGCCTGGAACTACCCCTGGTTCGTCGGCTGCAACGTCATCGTTCCCGCGCTGCTCACGGGCAACACCGTGCTCTACAAACCTTCGGAATACGCCACGCTGACCGGGCTGGAAATCGCCCGCCTGCTGCATGAAGCGGGCGTGCCGCGGGACGTTTTCATCACCCTGGTGGGCGAAGGCGCCGTCGGCGCCGCGCTGCTCGAGCAGGACATCGACGGCCTGTTCTTCACCGGCTCGCACGCCACCGGCGCCCGCATCGCCAGGGCCGTGGGCTCGCGTTTCATCAAGCTGCAGCTGGAGCTGGGCGGCAAGGACCCCACCTACGTCTGCGACGATGCCGACCCCAAGGCCGCCGCCGAGTCGCTGGCCGACGGCGCCATGTACAACACCGGCCAGAGCTGCTGCTCGGTCGAGCGCATCTATGTGCACGAAAAAATCCACGATGCCTTCGTCGCCGCCTTCGTCGACACGGTGAACGGCTTCAAGGCCGGCGACCCGATGAGCGAAGACACCTACATCGGCGCCATCACCCGCGCGCCCCAGCTGGACGTGCTGGACGCGCAGGTGGCCGATGCGCGCGCCAAGGGCGCCGTGCTGCACACCGGCGGCAACCGCCTGGCCGGGCCGGGCAATGGCTTCGAGGCCACCGTGTTCAGCAATGTCACCCACGGCATGGAACTGATGAAGGAAGAAAGCTTCGGCCCGCTCATCGGCATCCAGAAAGTCTCCGGTGACGAGGAGGCCGTGAAGCTGATGAACGACACGCGCTATGGCCTCACCGCCGGCGTGTACACGCCCGATCGGCAGCGTGCCGAGGCGGTGTTGTCGAAAGTGAACGCCGGCAGCGTGTACTGGAACTGCTGCGACCGCGTCAGCCCCCGCCTGCCCTGGAGCGGCTACGGCGACTCCGGCGTGGGCCTGACCCTGTCCACCTACGGCATCCAGACCTTCACCCGGCCCAAGGCCTGGCACCTGAGGCAGGCGTGACCAAGCAGAAGCTCGCGCTGTTCGACCTGGACCATACCTTGCTGGGCGGAGACAGCGATGCGCTCTGGTGTGAATTCCTCATGGCCAAGGGGCTGCTGCCGCGCAAGGAGTTCGAGCCGCGCAACCAGGACATGGTGGCGCGCTACAAGGCCGGCACCGTGGGCGTGCAGGAGTTCGCCGATTTCTACGTGGGCAGCATGGCCGGCCGCACGCCGCGCCAGTGGGAGCCGGTGCGCCAGGAATTTTTGGTGACACAGATCGTGCCGCGAATCCCGCGCGCGGCGATGGAGCTGGTTGAAAAGCACCTGGATGCGGCCGAGCTGGTGATCATGACCACCGCCACCAACCGCTTCATCACGGAACTTACGGCCATGTATTTCGGCATCGAGCACCTGCTGGCTACCGAGGCCGAACTGATCGACGGCGTCTTCACCGGTCGCACCCGCGGCACGCTGAACATGCGCGCCGGCAAGGTGGACCGGCTGAAGGACTGGATGCGCGCGCGCAGCCATTCGCTGCGGGCCTTCCACAGCACGGCCTACAGCGATTCCATCAACGACCTCCCGCTGCTGGAGGCGGTGAACCATCCGGTGGCGGTCGACCCCGATCCGCAACTGGCCGCAATAGCCCGCGAGCGCGGCTGGCCTGTCATGCAGCTGCACACGCCCGCCGGAGCCTTGTCCTAGAATCAAGGCGCCGGCCCGCAAGGCCGGCAGCGTTCTCAGGGCGGGGCGAAATTCCCCACCGGCGGTATCCGTGAAGCGATTCGCGGGAGCCCGCGAGCGCCCGGTGCCGCGCAAGCGGCGCCGGGGTCAGCAGACCTGGTGAGATGCCAGGGCCGACGGTCACAGTCCGGATGAAAGAGAAACGCGATCAGCCGCGGCCGTGGTGCGTTTGCGCACGGCAGCCGCGTCTTCGCGCGCCCTGATTCTGGCCTTTTACCTTTTGAGGAAACCATGAATCAGACTTCCGCCACCCGCATTGCCATCGTCTCCTCGTCATGGCACCGCGACATCGTCAACAACGCGCAGGCGCCGCTGCTGGCCGAACTGGAGCGCGGCGGCATTCCCGCCGGCCGGGTCGACCTGTTCGAGGTGCCCGGCGCCTTCGAGATCCCCCTGCACGCCAAGCGGCTGGCCCAAAGCGGCCGCTACGGCGCGATCATCGCCTGCGGCCTGGTGGTCAACGGCGGCATCTACCGGCACGAGTTCGTGGCCGGCGCCGTGATCGACGGCTTGATGCGCGTGCAGCTCGACAGCGACGTGCCCGTGTTCTCAGCCGTGCTCACCCCGCGCGACTTCCATGAGCACGAGGAGCACCACCGCTTTTTCAGCGAGCATTTCGCGAAGAAAGGCGCCGAAGTCGGCCGTGCCTGCGTTGAGACCCTCTCCGCGCTTTCCCTAGTGCCCTTGACAGCGGGTTGACAGCCTCGCGGGGCACGATAGCCTTTCCACCTTCAACCATAGAAGAGGAGACATCATGCGTCGCGACCAATTCATCAAGAGCCTGGCCGCCCTGGCGGCCGCGGGCGCCCTGCCCCTCACGGCGCGGGCCGCCGCCAACCTGAAAATGATGATCCCGGCCAACCCCGCGGGCGGCTGGGACACCACAGGCCGTGCGCTGGGGGCCGCCATGATCGAGGCCAAGTCGGCCGATAGCGTTCAGTACGACAACAAGGGCGGCGCGGCCGGCATCATCGGCCTGGCGCAGTTCGTCAATTCGGCCAAGGGCGACCCCAATGCCGTGATGATGATGGGCGCCGTCATGCTGGGCGGCATCATCGCCGGCAAGCCACCGGTCACGCTGCAGACCTGCACGCCCATCGCGCGGCTCACCAGCGAATACAACGTCTTCGTGCTGCCGGCCAATTCGCCGCTCAAGACCATGAAGGACGTGGTCACGCAACTGAAGAAAGACCCGGGCAGCGTCAAGTGGGGCGGCGGCTCGCGCGGCTCCACCGAGCACATCGCCGCCTGCATGCTCGCGCGCAACGTGGGCGTGGACCCCAAGAAGGTGAACTACGTGGCCTTCCGCGGCGGCGGCGAAGCCACGGCGGCCATCCTGGGCGGCAACGTCACCATCGGCGGCAGCGGCTACAGCGAGTTCGCCGAATACATCACCGCCGGCAAGATGCGCCCCATCGGCGTCACCTCGCAAAAGCGCCTGCCGGACATCAACGTGCCCACCATGAAGGAGCAGGGCTATGACGTGGTGCTGGGCAACTGGCGCGGTGTCTACGCCGCGCCGGGCATCACCGCCGAGCAGCGCGCCGCGCTGACCGACATCGTGGTGCGCGCCACGAAGAGCAAGAGCTGGCAGGAAGCGCTCAAGAAGAACGGCTGGACGCCGGCGCTGCAGACGGGCAAGGAGTTCGAGGACTTCGTCGAATACGAGTTCTCCAGCCTGAACGCAATCATGTATTTGTCCGGCATGGTCTGAGGAGGCTTTCCTACGCGCCCGGCGCCGCTCCTGCGCACAATTGACTCAAGGGCCAATTCCTGAAAGAGTCACAGCCATGAAAGTCAGCGCCGACCGCAACGATCCCGCCTTCAGCGATTGCTTCGCCATGTGCCGCATCTGGCTGGAAGGCGCCGAGCGCAGCAACGTCGTCACCGCCGATGAGGACGGCCGCTTTGCCGTCACCACCCGCCTGGATGAGAACGGCGACCCCGTGCTCAGGGCCGGGCAGCCCGTGACCGATGTGTTCCGCGGCGCGGTGCGGGTTGAGTGCCCGGACTGGCTGCGCAAGGAACGCGAGACCGGCATCCGTGAGCACGGCCCCGGCATCGGCACCTGATATTCCCCCTGAGTCGCAACGCAGGCCGATTCCGCAGGAATCGGCTGGCACGGCCTTTGCATCTCGTCTTGGATACAAGATGGGATGCTCAGAAATGGTGCAAGCCGTTGCCGCTGTCGATCAAGCCTCAGGCGCCACCCCCGGCGCCGTCGGCGCGCCTGCCGCGGCGTGGATATCCCGCTTCGAAACGCCACTCAGTACAGAGGGCGGCGGCCCGCTTTCCGGCCTGTCGTTCGCGGCCAAGGACAACATTGACGCAGCGGGCCTGCCCACCACCGCCGGCTGCCCGGCTTTTGCCTACGAACCCGCCGAACACGCCGCCGTGGTGCGCAGGCTGCTCGACGCTGGTGCGCGGCTTCATGGCAAAACCAACCTCGACCAGTTCGCCTGCGGCCTGAACGGCACGCGTTCGCCCTACGGCGCGGTGCCCAATGCCTTCAACCCGGCCTACGTGTCCGGTGGCTCCAGCTCCGGCTCCGCCTATGTGGTGGCAGCGGGCGAGGTGGACTTCGCGCTGGGCACCGACACCGCGGGCTCTGGCCGCGTGCCCGCGGGGCTGAACAACATCGTCGGCCTCAAGCCCACCAAGGGCCTGATCAGCACGCGCGGCGTGGTGCCGGCGGCGCAGAGCGTGGACTGCGTTTCCATCTTCGCGCGCACGGTGGCCACGGCGGTGCGCGTGCTCGAGACAGCGCTGGGTTACGACGCGGCCGATCCGTATTCGCGCAGCCTCACCCTGGCCAGCCAGGCCTTCCCGCCGGCCTTCCGTTTCGGCGTGCCGTCCTCACTGGAATTCTGCGGCGACGCGCTGGCCGAAGCGGCCTTCCGCGAATCGGTCAGCCGCCTGCGCGAGCTGGGCGGCACCCCGGTCACCATCGACTTCACGCCGCTGGCGCAGGCAGCCGCATTGCTCTATGAAAGCGCACTGGTGGCCGAACGCTACGCCGCCGTGCGCCACTTCTTTGACTCGCACCAGGGTGACGTGGTCGAGCCGGTGCGCGGCATCATCGCCAGCGGCCGCAACCACAGCGCCGCCGACCTGTATGACGCGCAGACCCAGCTGCGCGCGCTCGGCCAGCGCGCGGCCGCCATGTGGGCCGGCATCGACGTATTGCTGGTGCCCACCGCGCCCACGCACTACACCATCGCCGCCATGCAGGCCGACCCGGTGGCGCTGAACCGCAACCTGGGCGCGTACACCAACTTCGTCAACCTGCTGGACTACGCCGCGCTGTCGGTGCCCAGCGCCATCAGGCCCGACGGCCTGCCGTTCGGCATCACGCTGATCGGCCCCTGCGCCAGCGACTGGCAGCTGGCCGAGCTGGGCCAGCGTTACCACCACGCCACCGGCCTCACGCAGGGCGCCACCGGGCAGCCGCTGCCGGCGGCGCAGCCCATCGCGGGCATCCAGCCCGCGGCCAGTGTCAAGGTGGCGGTGGTCGGCGCGCACCTCTCCGGCATGCCGCTGAACCGCCAGCTCACCGAGCGCGGCGCCACACTGGCCGCGCAGGCTGAAACCGCGCCGCACTACCAATTTTTCGCGCTTCCCGGCACGGTTCCGCCCAAGCCGGGCCTGTTGCGCGTCGCGCCCGGCACCGGCACGCGCATCGCGCTGGAAGTGTGGGACATGCCCGCAGCGCACTACGGCTCGTTTGTCGCGCTGATTCCCGCGCCGCTGGGCATAGGCACGCTGGAACTGGCCGACGGCAGCAGCGTGCAGGGTTTCGTTTGCGAAGCGCAGGCCACCGCCGGCGCACTGGACATTTCGCATTTCGGCGGCTGGCGGGCCTACATCGACTCACTCCAAAAGAGCTGAGCCCGCACCTCAACCATCAACTTGCAGGAGCAACTCATGACCCACGCGAAACACACTTCCACCCGCCGTAAGCTGCTGCAGGGCGGCGGCGCCGCCGCCGCACTCGGCATCCTCGGCGCGCCCGCCGTGCATGCCCAGGCCGGCCCCAAGATCCGGATCGGCTACTGGCCGATCGCCGCCGGCCTGCCGTTCTACGCGGCGGTGGAGCTCGGCTACTTCAAGGAAGCCGGGCTCAACGTCGAGGCACTGAAATTCGCCGGCGCGCAGCAGATCATGGAAGGCATGCTGTCCGACCGCTGCGACGGCAGCGCCAACGGCACGGGCTCGGCCAACATCGCCATTGGCGAGATCGCCGCGCCGGGCTCCTTCAAGATCTTCTGTTCCAACCCCAGCAACGTGAAGAACGTGCTGGACGAAGTGATCGTGCCCGCCGCCAGCACGGCCAAGACCATGGCCGACCTCAAGGGCAAGCGCGTGGGCTCCGGCCCCGGCATCCAGAACGTGACCCTGGCCAAGACCGTGCTGGAGCGCGGTGGCGCCACCGGTGCCACTGTCGTGGAGCTGCCCATCGGACAGCACGTGGCCGCGCTCGCCGCCGGCCAGCTCGATGGCTGCTACACCCTGGAGCCCACCGGCACCATCGGCCGCCTGAACGGCACCACCAAAGTGCTGGAAGCCGGCGTGATCGCAAAGTACGTCCTGGGCGACCCCATGGCGCCGTGGTTCGGCGGCTCGGCCTCGCTCACCTCGGCCTTCATCAAGGCCCATCCCGCCGAGGCGAAGAAGTTCATCACCGCCTACGGCAAGGGTGTGGCCTACGTGCGCACCAAGTCAGCCGAAGCGCGCCAGTACCTCAAGGGCTACACCGCCATCGAAGGCGCGCTCACCGGTGAAGTGCCGCTGGCCGCCTACATGATGTATGACGAGTTCAAGCCGGCCGACGTGGCGCATTTCCAGAAGTTCTTCGACCTGTTCTCCGAAAAGGGCATCTTCACCTCGCGCCTGATGGTCGAGACGATGCTCTACAAGGGCTAGGGGCACACCATGGACGCCTCATCACCCACAGCGGTTGCCGCCGCGCCCGTGGCCCGCCCTTGGGCGCCGCCTGGGGCCAACGCCACTTCCGCGCCGCCCAAAGAGCCGGCCTGGAACAAGGCCCTGCCCTTCATCGGCCCCATCGCCCTGTTCATCCTCTGGGACCTGGTGGTGCGCCTGGGCTTCATCAAGGCGCTGCTGTTGCCGCCGCCGGTGGACGCCATCAGCGCATTGCTCAGCGGACTGGCCGGCGGCCCGCTGCTCAAGGATTTCGCCGTCACGGTCTGGCGCACGGTTCAGGCGTTCCTGATCGCGGCCGCCATCGGCATGCCCCTGGGCGTGCTGCTCGGCAGCACCGAGAAGGCGTACCGCAGCGTGGAGTTCCTGATCGATTTCTTCCGCTCCACGCCGTCGTCGGCGCTGATCCCGCTGTTCCTGATGATCTTCGGCGTCTCGGACATCAACAAGGTCGCCATCGCCGCGTTCGGCGCGTTCCTCATCGTGGTGTTCAACAGCGCCTATGGCGTCATCAACGCGCGCAAGCAGCGGGTGATGGCGGCCAAGGTGATGGGCGCCTCGCGCTGGCAGACCTTCCGCGACGTGCTGATCTGGGAAAGCCTGCAGCCGAGTTTTGTCGGCCTGCGCTCGGCGGTGTCGATGGCGCTGGTCATCGTGATCGTGGCCGAGATGTTCATCGGCGCCGACACCGGCCTGGGCAACCGCATCATCAATTCGCAGCAGGTGATGAACGTCAAGGACATGTATGCGTCCATCCTGGCGGCGGGCGCGCTGGGCTACGGCCTGAACGTGCTGTTCCTGCTGCTCGAACGAAAAATCGTGCACTGGAGCGGAAGATGAGCGAAGTCCTCAACGCCCCGGTCGTCGCCGACGTTCCCGTGCCCGAGTTCAAGCCCGGTCCGGCCGGCACGCACATCACCATCCGCGGCCTCACCAAGTATTTCGCCGGCTGGCCGCTGTACGAGAACTTCGACCTCGACATCCCCAAGCACAAGATCGTTTCGGTGTTCGGCCCCAACGGCTGCGGCAAGAGCACGCTGATCAACATGATCGCGGGCTTGGTGCCCATCGACAGCGGCGAGATCCTGTTCGACGGCAAGAGCCTGAAGGACACCAAGATCGGCTACGTGTTCCAGAACTACCGCGAAGCGATGTTCCCGTGGATGCGCACCATCGACAACATCGCCTACCCGCTCAAGCTGGAAGGGCGCAGCAAGGCCGAAGTCGACCGCCGCATGGCGGAACTGGTGGCTTCCTTCGACGTCAAGTTCGATCTCAAGCGCTATCCGTATGAGCTGTCCGGTGGCCAGCAGCAGACCGCTTCCATCATGCGGGCGCTGGCGCCCAACCCGGAAGTGCTGTTCCTGGACGAGCCCTTCTCGGCGCTGGACTTCGAGATGACCCTGTTCATCCGCGAGAAGCTGCAGGAAGTGTTCATGCAGACCGGCACCACCATGCTGCTGGTTTCGCACGACCTGGAAGAAGCCGTGTACCTGGCCGACCAGGTGCTGCTGCTGACCAAGCGGCCCACCCGCGTGGCGGAGATCCTGCCGTATGGCGATGCCCGCCCGCGCACGGTGGAAACGCTGTCGGACGCGAGCTTCATCGCCACCAAGAAACTCAGCCTGGAAATCTTCCAGCGCGAGGTCCGCAGGTAAGGCGCCGCTGCCATGGAAGAAGCCGAAGTCCTCGCCTATGTGAAAGCCGCCGCCGCGGCGCTGGCCGTGCCGCTGGACCAGGAGCGCGCGCAGCGGGTCGCCACGCACCTGGCGCGCACGGCGGCGCTGGCAAGGCAGCTGGAGGCTTTCCCACTTGAAGTGCATGACGAACCGGCCGAAATCTACAGGCCAATGCCCTTCCCGAGCGCACCAGACAAGCGCGGACAGCTATGAAATCTGTAGCACTACGCAGCCACGCACTGGTTCGCGGCATCGCCGGCGGCGAGCTCAGTGCGGTGGAGGCGCTGGAGAACTGCATCGCGCGCATTGAGGCGACGGACGCGCGCGTCAACGCCTTCACCGGCAAGAGCTACGAGCGCGCGCGGCGTGAAGCCGCTGTCATCGACCGCATGCGCGCGCACGGCGACATCCTGCCGCCGCTGGCCGGCCTGCCCTACGCGGTGAAGAACCTGTTCGACATCGAAGGCGAAGTGACGCTGGCCGGCTCGAAGATCAACCGCGGCCACGCACCGGCCAGGGCCGATGCGTTCCTCATCCAGCGGCTGCGGGCCGCGGGCGCCGTGCTGGTGGGCTCGCTCAACATGGACGAGTACGCGTATGGCTTCACCACCGAGAACACGCACTACGGCCCCTGCCATAACCCGCACAGCCTGGGCCGCATCGCGGGCGGCTCTTCGGGCGGCTCGGGCGCGGCGGTGGCGGCCGGGCAGGTGCCGCTGGCGCTGGGCTCGGACACCAATGGCTCCATCCGCGTGCCGGCCTCGCTGTGCGGCGTGTGGGGCCTGAAGCCCACGTTCGGCCGCCTGTCGCGGCGCGGCTCCTACCCCTTTGTGCACAGCCTGGACCACTTGGGCCCGCTGGCCGACAGCGTGGAAGGCCTGGCGCTTTCCTACGACGCGCTGCAGGGCGCGGACACGCTGGACCCCGGCTGCCACGCCACCCATGTGCAGCCCGTGGCGGGCGAGCTGAAGCGCGGCATAGCCGGCCTGCGCATAGGCATGCTGGGCGGCTACTTCATGGAGCACGCCGCGCCGCCCGCGCGCGCAGCAGCCAAGTCGGCCGCCACCGCGCTGGAGGTGCTGGAGGTGGTGGACTGGCCCGAGCCCGCGCTGGCACGGGCCGCAGCCTTCATCACCGGCGCCAGCGAAGGCGGCGCGCTGCACCTGGAAGACCTGCGCACGCGGCCTGATGACTTCGAGCCGCTGTCGGTGGACCGTTTCCTCGCCGGCGCGCTGCAGCCCGCCGCCTGGTACATGCGTGCACAGCGCTTCCGGCGCGTGTACCGCGACAAGGTCAATGCCCTGTTCAAGGACTGGGACGTGCTGGTCGCGCCCGCCACGCCCGTGAGCGCGCCCGAGATCGGCACCGAGTGGCTGGACATCAACGGCCGGCAGCTGCCCTGCCGCCCGTCGGTCGGCCTGCTTACCCAGCCCATCTCGTTCGCCGGCTGCCCGGTGGTGGCCGCGCCGCTGTGGCCCGAAGGCACGGGCGGCATGCCCATCGGCGTGCAGCTGATCGCCGCACCCTGGCGCGAAGATCTGGCGCTGCGCGCCGGCTGGGCGCTGCAGGCCGCGGGCCTGGCCTACCTGAAACCGGCGGCGCTATGAATGCCCTTGAGATCAACCTGCCCGAGGTGCTGGCCGAAGTCACGGCGCAGTTCCAGCGCTATGAAAAGGCGCTGGTGGGCAACGACGTGGCGGTGCTGGACGAGCTGTTCTGGGACAGCCCGCACACCCTGCGCTACGGCGCCACCGAAAACCTCTACGGCTATGACGCCATCCGCGCCTTCCGTGCGGGCCGCCCCGCCGTGGGCCTGGCCCGCAGCCTGCAGAACACCGTCATCACCACCTACGGCCGCGACTTCGCCACGGCCAACACCGAGTTCCAGCGCACGGGCAGCAGCAAGCCCGGCCGCCAGAGCCAGGCATGGATGCGCACGCCCCAGGGCTGGCGCGTCGTGTCTGCCCACGTCAGCTTGCTGGCCCTGCCGCCACCGCTTGCATGAATCCTGCTTCCCGTTCCATCCAACCTGTGAGGAGTTAAAACCATGAGCCAACACTTCAACCGCCGCGACACACTCAAGTCGCTGGCCGCGCTCGGCGCCGCCGCCGCCAGCCCTTTTGCCTTCGCGCAAAAGCCCATCACCGTGGGCGTGATCTACGTCGGCCCGCGCGACGACTACGGCTACAACCAGGCCCAGGCCGAAGCGGCCGCCATGCTCAAGAAAATGCCCGGCGTGAAGGTGGTGGAAGAAGAGAACGTGCCCGAAACCGCCGCCGTGCAGAAAACCATGACCGGCATGATCGCGCAGGACGGCGCCTCGCTGGTGTTCCCCACATCCTTCGGCTACTTCGACCCCCACATGCTGGCCGTGGCCGCCAAGTTCCCCGACGCCCGCTTCGCCCATTGCGGCGGCATGTGGACCGAGGGCAAGCACCCCAAGAACACGGCCAGCTACTTCGGCTACATCGACGAGTGCCAGTACCTGAACGGCGTGATCGCCGGCCATATGAGCAAGAGCGGCAAGATCGGCTTTGTCGCGGCCAAGCCCATCCCGCAGGTGCTGCGCAACATCAACGCCTTCACCATGGGTGCGCGCTCGGTCAAGCCCGGCATCACCACCAACGTGATCTTCACCGGTGACTGGTCCATGCCCGTCAAGGAAGCGGAAGCCACCAACAGCATGGCCGACCAGGGCGTGGATGTGTTCACGATGCACGTGGACGGCCCCAAGGTGATCGTCGAGACCGCCGCCAAGCGCGGCAAGATGGTCTGCGGCTACCACGCCAGCCAGGCCAAGCTGGCACCCAACGCCTACCTCACGGGCGCCGAGTGGAACTGGCTCACGGCCTACACCACCTTCCTGGAAGCCGCGCGCACCGGCAAGCCGCACCCCAACTTCATCCGCGGCGGCCTGAAGGAAGGCTACGTGAAGATGTCGGCCTACGGCCCCATGGTGACCGACGCCGCCAAGAAGCAGGCCGACGGCGTCAAGGCGCAGATGGTGGCCGGCAGCTTCGACATCTTCAAGGGCCCGCTCAAGGACAACAAGGGCGCGGTGGTCATCCCCGCCGGCAAGGCGATGAAGCAGACCGACATCGAGCTGGAAAAGATGAACTACCTGGTCGAAGGCGTGGCCGGTTCCATCGGCTAAAACCCCGTGCGCGAAACACTCAAGGACATCCTGCTGCCCGTCGCGGCCATCGTGGCCGCGCTGCTGCTGTTCGGCGTCTTTGTGTGGTTCGCGGGCGTCAGCCCGGCGGAAGTCTGGCTGTTGCTGTTCAAGGGCGCGTTCGGCGACTGGTATTCCTGGCAGAACACGCTGCAGCGCGCCGCGCCGCTGATGCTCACGGCCCTGTGCGTCGCCATTCCCGCGCGCGCCGGGCTGGTCATCATCGGCGGCGAAGGCGCGCTGGTCCTGGGCGGCCTGGCCTGCGCCGGGCTGGCCCAGGCCCTGCCGCTGCCGGCCAACATGGCGGGCACGGTGCTGGTGTGCATCGCCGGTGCGATTGCCGGTGCGTTGTGGATCGCGCTGGCGGGGTGGCTGCGGCAATACCGCGGCATCAATGAAACCATCAGCAGCCTGCTGCTGGCCTATGTGGCCATCGGCCTGTTCAAGCATTTCGTGGAAGGCCCGCTGCGCGATCCCGCCAGCCTGAACAAGCCTTCCACCCATTCACTGGCCGAGGGCCTGCGCATCAGCGGCATCTCGGGCTCCGACGTGCACTGGGGGCTGGTCATCGGCATCGTCGCCTGCCTAGCGGCGGGCCTGTGGCTGCGCGTCACGCCCTCGGGCTTCGCGGTGCGCGTGGTCGGCGGCAACCCGCGCGCGGCGCAACTGGTGGGGCTGCCGGCTTCGCGGCTGATTCTTGTGGCGTGTGCGCTGGGCGGAGCCTGCGCGGGCCTGGCCGGTGCCATCGAGGTGGCAGCCGTGCACACCAGCGCCAACGCCTCGCTGATCGCCGGTTACGGCTACGCGGGCATCCTGGTGGCCTTCATCGCGCGGCACCATCCGTTCGCGGTGATCCCGGTGGCCATACTGTTTGGTGGTTTCGGCGCGGCGGGCAGCCTGCTGCAGCGCCGCCTTGGCCTGCCCGATGCCTCGGTTCTGCTGCTGCAGGGCATCGCCTTCGTGCTGATCCTGGCCAGCGAGGCGCTGCGCGACATGGACTGGAAGGCCTTCTTCCTGAAGTTCAGCCGCTTCGGCCCTTCGGAGCCGGCACCCATCGCCATCACGGAGAACAAATGACGGGCGACCAGATCCTCATCTTCTTCGCCGGCATCGTCGGCGGCGCGCTGCGGGTGGGCGCGCCTTTCCTGTTCGTCAGCCTGGGCGAATGCCTCACCGAGAAATCCGGCCGCATCAACCTGGGGCTGGAAGGCGTCCTCGTGCTGTCGGCCATGTCGTCGTTCGGCGCTTCCTACCTCAGCGGCTCACCGTGGGTGGGCGTGCTGGCGGGCGCGCTCACCGGCGCGTTGCTGGCCGGGCTGCACGGCGTGCTGTGCTCGCTGCCGCGCGTGAACGACGTGGCCACCGGCATCGCGCTGATGCTGCTGGGCATGGGCCTGGCCTTCTATCTCGGCAAGCCGCTGATCCAGCCGCAGGCGCCGCAGCTGCCCTCCATCCCGCTGGGCAACTGGAGCGATTCAGCCGCCGTGCGTTCGGCGCTGCAGGTGAGTGCCCTCGTGCCCATTGGCCTGGCAATCGCCGGCGCGCTGTGGTGGGCCTTCGCGAACACGCGCGCGGGCCTGCTGGTGCGCATGGCGGGCGACTCGGCCAACGCGGCGCGGGCGCTGGGCTATTCGGTGTCGGGCATCCGCATCGCCTCCACCGCGGCGGGTGGCGCCATCGCCGGGCTGGGCGGCGCGTCGCTCACCCTGTTCTATCCGGGCAGCTGGAACGAAGGCATCTCCAGCGGCCAGGGCCTGATTGCCGTGGCGCTGGTGATCTTCGCGCGCTGGAGCCCGCTGCGCTGCGTGGGCGCGGCGGCCCTCTTCGGCGCGGCCGGCGCCATCGGCCCAGCCCTGCAGTCGGTGGGCGTCGGCTGGGGCTACCACCTGTTCAACATCGTTCCCTATGTGCTGACGCTCTTGATCCTGGTGATCACCTGCAAGCCGGGCAGCGTTGTCAGCGGCAGCCCGGGCGAGCTGTCGTCACGCTAAAAAAAGGAGACAACAACGTGACGGGCCTGGGTGGACTCAACAAATCAAAACACGGCGTGGTGATGGGCCTGGTGCAGCTGCAGTTGCCCACGGTGGACACCCCCGCGCAGCTGGCCGCGCAGGCAAAACGCATCTGCGAGATGGTGGCCAAGGCGCGGCGCAACCAGTCGACCATGGACCTGGTGGTGTTCCCCGAATACTCGCTGCATGGCCTGTCGATGAGCATGGACCCGGCCCTCATGTGCTCGCTGGACGGGCCCGAAGTGGCGGCCTTCAAGAAGGCCTGCGTCGACAACAAGATCTGGGGCTGCTTTTCCATCATGGAAGCCAACCCCGGCGGCAACCCCTACAACAGCGGCCTCATCATCGACGACACCGGCGCCATCAAGCTTTACTACCGCAAGCTCCACCCGTGGGTGCCGGTGGAGCCGTGGGAGCCGGGCAACATCGGCATACCGGTGTGCGACGGGCCCAACGGCAGCAAGCTGGCGCTCATCATCTGCCACGACGGCATGTTCCCCGAGATGGCGCGCGAGGCGGCCTACAAGGGCGCGGAGATCATCATCCGCACGGCAGGCTACACCGCGCCGATACGCCACGCCTGGAAAATCACCAACCAGGCCAACGCCTTCACCAACCTGGCCATCACCGCCAGCGTGTGCATGTGCGGCAGCGACGGCAGCTTCGACAGCATGGGCGAGGGCATGTTCTGCAACTTCGACGGCACCGTGCTGGTGGAAGGCGGCGGCCGGGTGGATGAAATCATCACCAGCGAACTGCGGTGCGACCTGGTGCGCGAAGCGCGCAGCGGCTGGGGTGTGGAAAACAACATCTACCAGCTGTACCACCGCGGCTACGTGGCGGTGAAAGGCGGCGCGCAGGACTGCCCCTACACCTACATGCACGACATGGCGGCCGGCAAGTACAGCCTGCCGTGGAAGGTGGAAGTGACCGACGGCACCTCGTGCGGCTTCGACACGCCCACGCGCACTTACAAGGCGGCATAAGCATGGAACGATTCGTCAAGGCCAACCCCTACGCCTGGCCCTACAACGGCGACCTGAAGCCGTCGAACACGGCGCTCATCGTCATCGACATGCAGATCGATTTCTGCGGCCCCGGCGGCTACGTGGACAAGATGGGCTACGACATCTCGCTCACGCGCGCGCCGATTACGCCGCTGAAAAAGCTGATGGCCGCCATGCGCCAGGGCGGCTGGCACATCATCCACACGCGTGAAGGGCACCGGCCCGACCTGTCGGACCTGCCGGCCAACAAGCGCTGGCGCAGCCGCCAGATCGGCACCGGCGGGGTGGGCATAGGCGACGACGGGCCGTGCGGGCGCATCTTGGTGCGCGGCGAGCCGGGCTGGGAAATCATCCCCGAGCTGGCGCCGCTGCCGGGCGAGGCCGTGATCGACAAGCCGGGCAAGGGCAGCTTCTACGCCACCGACCTGGAGCTGCTGCTGCGCACGCGCGGCATCAGCAACCTGATCCTCACGGGCATCACCACCGACGTGTGCGTGCACACCACCATGCGCGACGCCAACGACCGCGGGCTGGAATGCCTGCTGCTGTCCGACTGCACGGCCGCCACCGACAAGGGCAACCACGACGCGGCGCTGAAGATGATCACCATGCAGGGCGGCGTGTTCGGCGCGCACGCACCTTCGCAGGCCGTGCTGGACGCCATCGCATGACCGAAGCATCCACCCTCATCGGTGGCCTGCGGCAAGGCACCGGCGCCCTTGCGCTGGACACCTACGAGATGAGCATGCGCTTCGGCAGCTTCACCGCGCTGGACAGCGTGAGCATGAAGGTGGCGCCCGGCACAGTGCATGCCCTGCTGGGCGAAAACGGCGCGGGCAAGAGCACGCTGGTTAAATGCGTGGCCGGCTTCCAGCGCCCCAGCGCCGGCAGCGTGCTGATCGACGGGCGCGAGCAATCGATTCCAAACCCGGTCGTCGCGCGCCAGCTGGGCATCGGCATGGTGTACCAGCACTTCACGCTGGCGCCGGGCATGACGGTGGGCGAGAACCTGCTGCTGGCCGGCGGCAAGACGCCCGCCATCATCGACTGGAAGGCCCAGCGGGCCGAGCTGGAAACCTTCCTCAAGTCCACGCCGTTCCAGCTGGACCTGGATGCGCGCCCCTCCGAGCTGGCCGCGGGCGAGAAGCAGAAGCTGGAACTGCTCAAGCAGCTGTACCTGAAGCCCCGCCTGCTGATCCTGGACGAGCCCACATCGGTGCTGACGCCGCAGGAGGCCGACGAGGTGCTGGGCCACGTGCGCGAATTCGCGCGCAGCGGCATGTGCACCGTGCTCATCATCACGCACAAGTTCCGCGAGGTGATGGCCTATGCGGACGACGTGACGGTGCTGCGCCGGGGCAAGGCCGTGCACCACTGCGGCGTACCTTCCACCACGCCCGCGCTGTTGGCCCAGGCCATGGTGGGCGATTCGGCCGCGGCTGCCCCTGAGGCCGATTCTTCAGAAGAGAAAATGGCTGCAGAGCGCACCCAGAAAGCACAGACAGCTACTAATTCGATAGCAAAGCCATTGCAAGTCGAAGGCTTGAAGGTGATGGGCGACCGTGGCACCCTGGCCGTGCAGGACCTGCACCTGGCCGTGGCGGCCGGCGAAATCCTGGGCGTGGCCGGTGTTTCGGGCAATGGCCAGCGCGAGATGGTGGAGGCGCTGGTGGGCCAGCGACACCGCACCGCCGGCACGGTGACGGTGCAGGGCCAGCCCTATGCCGCGCGCCGCGAGGAGAACCACCGGCTGAAGGTGCGCAGCCTGCCCGAGGAGCCGCTGCGCAACGCCTGCGTGGCCGACCTCTCGGTGGCCGAGAACATGGCGCTGCGCGACTTCGATTTGCCGCCTTTGTGCGCGGGCGGGCGTCTGCGCTTCGGCGCCTGGCGCGCGCGGGCGCGCGAATGGATCGCCGGCTACGGCATCAAGACCCAGGGCGAGAACGCGCCCATCCGCAGCCTGTCGGGCGGCAACGTGCAGCGCGCCGTGCTGGCGCGCGAGCTCAATGGCGACATCAATGTGCTGATCGCGGCCAACCCGGTGTTCGGGCTGGACTTCGCGGCGGTGAAGGAAATCCACGCCCGCCTGCGCGGCGTGCGCGACAAGGGCGGCGCGGTGCTGCTGATCAGCGAAGACCTGGACGAGCTGATGGAGCTGGCCGACCGCATCGTGGTGATGAGCGAAGGGCGCATCGTCTTTGAAACCCCCGCCGCCAGCGCGGAGCGCCACGTGCTCGGCGCCCACATGGGCGGCGGCCACCACTAGGAAGGCACCATGCAGCTCAACGCCAACCCCTTCCCCTACGACTTCGAAATCTCGAAGACTGCGCTGGTCATCATCGACATGCAGCGCGACTTCATCGAGCCGGGCGGCTTTGGCGAAACGCTGGGCAACGACGTGTCGCTGCTCGAAGCCATCGTTCCCGCATGCCAGGCCGTGCTGCAAGCCTGGCGCGGCGTGGGTGGCTTGGTGGTGCACACCCGCGAAGCGCACGACGCCGAATTGAAAGACTGCCCGCCCGCCAAGCGCAACCGCGGCAACCCCTCCTTGCGCATCGGCGACGCGGGACCCATGGGCCGTATCCTGGTGAGCGGTGAGCCGGGCAACCAGATCATCCCGGCGCTGGCGCCGGTGCCCGGCGAGATCGTGCTGGACAAGCCGGGCAAGGGCGCGTTTTATGCCACGCCGCTGCACAGCCTGCTGCAGCAGGCCGGCATCACGCACCTGCTGTTCATGGGCGTGACCACCGAGGTGTGCGTGCAGACCTCCATGCGCGAGGCCAACGACCGCGGCTACGACTGCCTGCTGCTGGAAGACTGCACCGAAAGCTACTTCCCCGCCTTCAAGGCCGCCGCCGTGGAGATGATGCGCGCCCAGGGCGCCATCGTCGGCTGGACGGCGATGAGCAGCCAGCTGCTACCCGCGCTGGCCGCCGCACCCGCGCGCTGAGCAACGCTGCTAGAGTCAATCAGTGCACACCGCCAGCAGCCGCCCCTTCGCCAAGGCAGACCCCGCCCCCGCGCACCGCTCGCGCGCGGACGAGGTGTATGAGCAGCTCAAGCGCGATGTGGCCGAGTTCAACCTGGTGCCGGGCGACCGCTTCACCGAGAACGAGCTGAGCGAGCGGCTGGGCGTTTCGCGCACGCCGGTGCGCCAGGCCCTGTTCCGCCTGCAGCAGGAAGGGTATGTCGAAGTGCTGTTCCGCAGCGGCTGGCGCGTGCTGCCCTTCGACTTTGAAATCTTCGAGCAGCTCTATGACCTGCGCATGGTGCTGGAAACCACCGCCGTGCAGCGAATCTGTGCCGACGGCGAGCGCGTGGACCGCGAGCTGCTGCAGCAGCTGATCGCCATCTGGCTGGTGCCCGTGGCCGAACGCAGCGCCGACATGCTGCAGGTCTCGCAATGGGACGAAGCCTTTCACTGCAGCCTGGTCGCCGCCGCCGGCAACGCCGAGATGGCACGCGTGCACCGCGACGTCACGGACCGCATCCGCATCATCCGCCGGCTGGACTTCACCAAGCAGGCCCGCATCGACGCCACCTATGACGAGCACGCGAAGATCTTGAAGGCGATACAGAGGAAGCGTGGCGACCAGGCGGCGATGCTGTTGCGCGCGCATATCGAGACCAGCCAGGCGGAGGTGCGCAAGATCACGTTGCACCAGGTGCATCTGGCGAGGCAGGGGGCGGTGCGCTAGCTGACAGGCGATTTTTCGCTGCGGTTTTTGTAGAACATCAGCAGAACTTCCTCGAAGTTGCGCAGCAGGAGCCGCGACACCGGGTCGGCATACCAGTTGAAAGGCGTGCTCACGCGATAGTCCATGCGCACATGCAACTCGGTCGCATCGCCCCTGGGTGTCAGGCGGCCATCTCCCGATCCCCCTCACGCACTATCCATGCGCCTTGCGGGCCTTTTTGTGCCCGCAAGGCTCGCCAGGCCTGGGGCTCGGATTCCTGGTGCAGGGGCCCCGCAGCGTCTTTGCGGCGCTTTTTTTCGGGCATTTATCAATATTTCAAGGATTATTGAAATGTCGCCTGAAACCGGCCCTGGGCCCCCGGCACATTGATGGTCGCCGGCGGCGCCCCAATTTCACGGCTGCGGGCGCGGGCGGCTCTTCGCTCTCGACGATCGTGGCAAGGCTGGGGGCCCAGCGCCGCCGGGGTGTACCTGGCATTTCAACTCCTCCCTGGCGGTGACACGCCAGCTGCTCAAGCCCTCGACCGTAGCCATGGCCCGGCGCGGTGTCAATCGGTGCGGGGTCCCGCCAGGAAGACAGGTGCGGCGCGGTAGCTGGATCAGGATTGCGGCTTGCCTTCCAGCAGGTCGCGATGCTTGCGAATGCCCTTTGACAGGTGGTCCATGAAGGCCTTGATCCGCGTGGAATTACGCCACTCAGCGTGTGTGAGGATCCAAAGCTGGCTGCCCGCTTCAGGCGCATCGGCAATGCGCTTCAGCTGCGCCGATCGTTCGGCAAGGAAGCACGGCAGCACCGCAACGCCGAGTCCTGCTTCCGCCATGTTGCGCATCACGACCCATGAATCGGCCTTGAGCACGACGTGCTTGGGGGCCACTTGGTTGTGCACCCACCGCCCCACGGGCGAATGGGTGAGCCCGCCGTCGGGCACAAGCCAGCAGCGGGCGGCCAGGTCCTGCCCGGGTGGCGACTCGTCCCGCTTCGGGCCGTAGACCGCGAAGGCGAGATTCGCCAGGCGCAAGCCAACGAGGGTGTCGGGCGGCTCCGCCGCCGGACGGATCGTTACGTCCGCTTCGTGCCGGTCAAGGTCGAGCACCTGGTTCGTGACGACCAGTTCCAGCACAACGCCGCGATGGCGCTGCGCGAAGTCATAAAGCAGTGGCGGCAACAGGCTGTCCATCAGCGACTCGGTCGTGGTAAGGCGCAAGGTGCCTTCGACCACGTCTTGCCTCGCGGCGACCTGGCGGCGGGTGTCCTGCACCTGGCGCTCGATGCCCTCCGCCATCTCGAGCAAGGGCCGCGCCTGCTCGGCAACGCGAAAGCGACCGGATGCGCGCTCGAATACCCGCAGGCCGAAAGCCTGTTCCGCCGCCTGCACCCGCCGCAGCACGGTGGCGTGAGTCACCTGCAGCGCGCGCGCGGCGGCCGCCGCCGAGCCGTGGCGAGCCACCGCGAGAAGGTAGCGCAAGTCGTCCCAGTCAGGCGTGTCCATTTTTAGCAATCCGGTTTGCACGAATCGGGCTTCGCAGCGCGGCCTCCGATTCCTAGCATCGCTTTTCCCTTAACTACCTCGAGGAGAGGCAATTGAACCTTCGAACCTGGATCCTTGCGCTGGCAGCCAGCGCCGTGTCGATCGTGCTGAGCGCATGCGGGGGCGCCGCCGCCGCACCCGCGGCGGCGGCACCTTCGTGCAATACCTTTGAATCGTACGTCGGTGGCGGAAAAATCAACATCGTGGATTTCACTGCCATGGGCGGCTCGAGCGCGCTGCGCTTTCGCCTCAAAGTCAACAGCTTCCAGAATGTGGCCGCCGACGGCTACTTCGGGGCACTCACGACGGGCGACCTCACGTATTCCTACCCGCGCCAGAACAATCCTCAGGTGGCGTATGACAAGACAGCGCCGTTCCCTGCCGGCTTCACGAAGGGGCCGGCCTTCGGGGAGAAGGTGCGCTACATGGCCCGGGAGATCGGCTGCAACGTGTTCCAGGTGACATGGAAGGAGACGGAAAAGGGCGACACCGTGACCCACGTCGAGGACTTTGGGCGCCAGCAGGTTTGCACCAATATCACCAACATCAACATGGCGCCGATTCCCGCGGGCTTCGATCCCTTCGACAAAGCCAGCCAGCTCAACAGCGCGGCGTTGTTCCCGGCCGGCAGCCCGGCCGCCGGCGGGGGGTTCTTTACCAACCTGTGCGGCACGATGTCCCAAAGCCCGGAGGCCGATCGCGTCTGGGAAAACGCGCTGCACAGCCTTGTGTACACGGCGCCGTGACAGGTCAGAACTTCCCGTTCGTGTTCTTCCATTCGGACTGCGGCGGGATCGTTTCAATAGTGTCCCAGTGCTCGGCGATCTTGCCGTCCTTGACGCGGAAGAGGTCATAGAAGGACGAATGCTTGCCGGCGAAATCACCTTCGCTGACCACCAGCACGAAGTTCCCTTCGCCGAGCACGCGGTGAATGCGCGAGTAGCTCATGGTGACACCCGCCTTGGCCATCGCGGCCAGGGCGTCGCCCAGCCCGGAGAGGCGGTCAGCGATCTTCGGGTTGTGTTGAACGTAGTTGTCACCGTCGAAGTAGCCGGCGAGTTTGTCCATGCGGCCATTCACCAGGATGTCCTCGACGAACGCCCGTACCAGGCGCTTGTTGTCCTCGGTCTGGGCCGCGTCCTGCGAGCGGGCCGGTCCATCCGTCATCGTGTGGCCGCTGGGGTTGGCGCCGGCGGGCTTTTCCTGCAGGTTGTCCCAATGCTCGACGATGCGCCCGTTCTCGAAGCGGAAGATGTCAAAGCCGATCTTGGGGCCGAAGAAGTTGTAGTCGGTGTGCGTGAAGACAAAGTCGCCGTCCTGGAAGGCGCGCACCGTGTCGGCACGCGCCGAACCCTTGGGCAGCAGCTGCATCAGCGCGCCAAAGCCCGCGAGGCCGTCTGCCGCGCCGAGGTTGTGCTGGATGTACTTGTCGGGGTTGATTGCCGCGACAGGCGCGGGGTCGCCCGTCTCGATGCTTTTCAGCAGCGCGACGACTTGGTCTTTTTGTCCGGACATGGAAGGCCTTTCGTTGGTTGACTGGGTGGTGGGAGCGGTGCCGCCGCAGGCCGTGACGCCAAAGGCGGCGGCCAGCGCGAGTGCGAGGGGAAGGGTGCGGAAACGGATCATTCGGGGTCCTTGCGGTTGGGTTGATGTCTGTGGTGAATTGTGGGCAGCGGGGCGAAATCATCCAAGGTGCAAGCCCGGCGATCGATGGTCAAAAATCGTCAATGATAAAAAAACGCGGCTAGACTGCGGCAATGCGAAAGCCCCCACCCCAGTCGCTCAAGGACGTCCGCTTCCACAACCCGCGTCTGGCGAAAGTGGGTGTGGAGGCGATGAGCCTGGCGCAATTGCGCGAACGCGCCGGTGCGACCCTCGGCCCGCCAGAGCGGGTCGAATTCCTCGAGCTGCTGCTGGTCGAATCCGGCCGTGGCACGCACAGCGTCGACTTCACCGACTACGAACTGCAGCCCGGCACCGTCGTGCTGGTGAGGCCGGGGCAGGTACAGCAGTGGCGCCTCACGCGCTCGCTGCAGGGGCACGTCGTACTGGTCTCCGTGGAGGCCCTGGCGCCAACGATCGCGCGCGGCCAGCTCGACATGAAGCTCCTTGGGCTGGACGAGTGGCCCACATCGAGCCGACCGGAACGACCGCTCTTCGTGCAAATCCTCGCCGACGTCGCGCGGATGCAGGTGGACATCGGCAGGTTCGTCGGGACCGATGTCGAGGCTTCGATCATCTGGCACGAGTGGATGACGGTGCTTCTGCGCCTGGCGCGGGACCGCGCTGCAAAGCCGCAAGCAGCTGCAGCCTTCGGCGAGGCCCAGGTGCAGCGCCTTTTCCTGCGCGAGCTCGAAGCCAGCTTGCACAAGCGCCCCAGCGTGCGCGACTTCGCGCGCCGCATCGGCTATTCGGAAAGCACCTTGTCACGCGCCTGCCTGGCCGCGACCGGGCGCACCGCCAAACAGGCGGTTGACGGGCGCGTGGCGCTCGAGGCCAAGCGCCTTCTGGCGCACAGCGATGCGCCGGTCGCGGAGATCGCCTACCGCCTGGGCTTCAGCGAGCCAACCAACTTCGTCAAGTTCTTCCGGCGAACAGCCGGGCTGACGCCGCTGGAGTTCCGCCGCCGCTCCCGCGCCTGAGGCGTCCTGTTCATTTTTCGAAATCCGGATTCAAAAAATCGGTCTTCGCAACGCGGCCTTTGATTCCTAGCATGCAGGTCTTCTCAAGGAGACATGGTGCTGGAAGGAAAATTGATCGTCGTCACGGGGGCCGCATCGGGCATTGGCGCGGCAACTGCCGCGCTCGCGCAGGTCCAGGGCGCCGATGTCATCGGCGTCGACATCGTCGCGCCTGCGTCGGGCGGTGCCCGCCGCTTCATCCAGGCCGACCTGGGGGACGCGGGGTCGATCGCCAGCCTCGCGGCGCAGCTGCCGCACGGCATCGACGGCTTGGCGAACATCGCGGGCCTGCCGCCAACCCGGCCGGCAGCCCAGGTCGTCAAAGTGAACCTCATTGGCCTGAAGACACTCACGACGATGCTGGTGCGCAAGCTCGCCGACGGCGCATCGATCGTCAACCTGGCGTCCCTGGCGGGGCACGGCTGGGCTGGATCGAAGGAGTCCATCCTGGCCAGCGAGGCGCTTCAGCTGGACGACGTTGAAGCGTTCTGCCGCGCCTACGGCATCGACGGCGCGAGCAGCTACTTCTTTGCCAAGGAAGCGCTGATTGCCTGGACGCTGGCCAACCGCTGGACCTGGCGCGACCGCCGCATCCGCATGAATGCCGTGAGCCCCGGGCCCGTCGACACGCCGATCCTGAAAGATTTCCTGCGCACGCTCGGCGCCCGTGCCGAGGAGGACATGCGGACGATGGACCGGCCAGGGACGCCGGCCGACATCGCGCCAGTCGTCTGCTTCCTTTTGTCGGACGGCGCTGCCTGGATCCGCGGCAGCAACATTCCCGCCGACGGCGGCATGTCCTCCAACCTGCTGATGCAGGCCCACGGATTCCAGTGAACGCGTTACACCCCAAACCCAAACGAGGAGACTTCATGACACCCACCAATTCCCGCCGCGACGTGCTGGGCATCGCCGGCGCCGCCGGCTTGGCGTTGCTCGGCGCGCCGCTCGCGCGTGCACAGGACGCCGCCACGCTGCGCATCGGCTTCATCAGCCCGCGCACCGGGCCGCTCGGCAGTTTCGGCGAGAGCGACGGCTACGTGCTCGAGCTCGCGCGCAAGGCGCTGGCCTCCGGCCTGGCCATCAACGGGCGCCGTTACGCGGTGGAGATCCTGGACCGCGATACGCAGTCCGATCCCTCGCGCGCGAGCCAGCTTGCGAAGGCGTTGATCAACAACGACGGTGTGGACCTTATTCTCACAACCTCCACCCCCGAGGTGGTGAACCCCGTTTCGGACGCGTGCGAAGCGGCGGGCGTTCCGTGCCTGGCGACCGTCATGCCGTGGGAGGCCTGGTACTTCGGGCGCGGGGCCAAGCCGGGCGCGCCGTCGCCCTTCAAGTGGTCGTACTTGTTCTCGTTTGGTGTCTCCGACTTCGTGAAGTCGTACGTGTCGCAATGGTCCGCCGTCGCGAGCAACAAGCGGGTCGCCGCGCTGCTGCCCAACGACGCCGACGGCAACGCCATCCGCGGCGCGTTGCTGCCCGAGCTTCAAAAGGCGGGCTTCACGGTCATTGACGGCGGCCCGTACGAAACCGGGACGACTGACTTTTCCGCCCAGATCGCGAGATTCAAGGCCGAGAAGTGCGAGATCCTCTCCACCTTCCCCATCCCGCCCGACTTCGCCACCTTCTGGCGCCAGGCAGCGCAGCAAGGCCTGGCCAGGTCCATGAAGATCGTGCAGGTCGCCAAGACGGGCCTGTTCGCCTCGACGATCGAGGTGCTCGGCCCGCTCGGCTACAACATCTCCGTCGCCGCGTACTGGCACAAGAACTACCCGTACGCTTCCGCGCTGACGGGCCTGAATGGCGTGAAGCTGGCCGACGGCTACGAGAAGGCTTCGGGCAGGCAGTGGAACCAGCAGCTGGGCGCCTCGATGTCGCTGTTGGACGCCGGTATCGCTGCGTTGAAGGCGAGCACCAACCCGAAGAGCAAGGCCGAGGTGGCGAAGGCGCTCTCGACGCTGCAGGCCACGACCATGATGGGCAAGGTCGATTTCACCAAGGGCCCGGTGGGCAACGTTTCGTCGGTGCCCATGATCGGCGCGCAGTGGGTCAAACCGGCCGCCGGCTCGAAGTTCAAGTACGACTACGTGATCACGGAGAACGCGAGCGACCCGAAAATCCCGGTCGCCGCGAAGTTGAAGTCGTACTCGTGAGCCCGCTTGTCTCAGCACAGGGCATCGTCGTGCGGTTCGGCGCCCTCACCGTTCTCGACGGCGTGGACTTCGACATCCGCAGCGGCGAAGCCACCGGCGTTGTCGGGCCCAACGGCGCCGGCAAGACCACGCTGCTTGCGGCTTTGTCGGGGTCGCTGCGTGTTTCCGCCGGCGCGATCCGGCACGAGGGCAAGGACGTGACTGGGCTGGACGCCGCGCGGCGTTGCCGCCTGGGCATCGCGCGCAGCCACCAGGTGCCGCGGCCGTTCGGCGTCATGACCGTGTTCGAGAATGTGCTGGCGGCTGCGATGCATGGAGCGGGCCTGCCGCGGGCCCAGGCGCAGGAGTGCGCCATCGAGGCCTTGCGCTTGTGCGGCATGCTTGGCGTGGCGAACCGCCGCGCCGAAACACTCGGGTTGCTCGACCGCAAGCGCCTCGAACTCACGCGCGCCCTTGCGACCAACCCGGCCGTGCTGTTGCTCGACGAAATCGGTGGCGGCCTGACGGACGGCGAAGCCTCGGAACTGATCGATACGATCCGCACGCTGTGCGCGGGTGGCATCACCGTGGTCTGGATCGAGCACATCGTGCACCTGCTGATGCAGGTCGCGCAGAGGCTGGTGTGCATGGATGCCGGCCGCATCATCGCCGACGGCCGGCCGCAGGCCGTGCTGGCCGACCGGTCGGTGATGACCGCCTACCTGGGGCTGCCGGCATGAACGCCCTGGAAGTGCATTCGCTGCAGGCGCGCCATGGACTGCTGGCGGCCGTGCGCGGCATTGACCTTGTGGTGGGCGTGGGTGAACGGTTCGCACTGGTCGGCGCGAACGGCGCCGGCAAATCGACGCTGCTGCGCACCATCGCCGGCATCCATCCCGCGGCGAGTGGCCGCATCGTCCTGAATGGGGAAGATGTCACCCGCCTTGACGCCCACGAGCGGGCGCGCCGGGGCATCGCGCTCGTGCCCGAGGGCCGGCGCCTTTTCAAATCCATGTCGGTCGAAGACAACCTGCGCGTGGCCCTGTCCGCGCGGCGTGCCGGCCCGTGGAACTTCGACAGCGTGCTCGCCGCATTCCCGCAAATCAAGCCCAAGTTGAAGGCAGCTGCCGGGTCGCTCTCGGGAGGCCAGCAGCAGGCCGTTGCCATCGCACGAGCGCTGATGACGAATCCCCGCGTACTGCTGCTGGACGAAGTGTCGCTCGGGCTGTCGCCGGCAGCCGTGCAGGGTGTGTACGAATCGCTGGGCTCGCTCTTCGCGAGCGGCCTGGCGCTGGTGCTCGTGGAGCAGGACCTGCAACGCACCTTCAGTTCGGCCGACCGCATCGCCTGCATGCTCGAAGGCCTCGTCGTGGCCAGCGGGCGGGTCGGCGAGATCACACGCGAGGAGGTGACGGGTCACTACTTCGGCCACCGCGCGCGCGACAGGGAGGCGGCATGAATTGGTTCAACCAGGCTGTGCAGGGCGTCCTGCTCGGCGGCTACTACGCGCTGCTGGCCTGCGGCCTGTCCTTCATGTTCGGTGTGATGGGCATCATCAACCTGGCGCATGGCAGCCTGGCCGTGGCTGCCGCGTACGGTGTGTACTTTCTCGCCGAGCGGTTCGGCCTGCACCCGTTCGCCGCCCTGGCGCTCGCCGTGCCCGTGATGGCGGCCGTCGGCTGGGGCCTGCAGCGCCTGGTGCTAGAGCGCAGCCGCCGCGCCGGCGAACTCGTGCCGATCCTTGCAACGTTCGGCCTTGCGGTCATGCTCGACAACGCGATGTTCAGCCTGCTCGGGGCCGACACGCGCTCGCTTGCGCCACACATCGACACGCTCGCCTACGACGGCTCCGAGCTGGCTGGCGTCGTCGTCGGCGATCTGTCCGTGCTGATCTTCGCGGCGGCTGTCGTGCTGCTTGGCGGGTTGCACCTGCTGCTGCGCCGCACGGCCATGGGCCGCCGCATCCGCGCGGTCGCGGATGACCCGTCAACGGCTCAACTTGTCGGTGTCAACGCGACAGGCGTCAATGCCGCGGCCGCCGCGATTTCGATGGGGACCGTCGCCATCGCCGGTGCATTCCTGGCGATGCGCGCGACGGTGGATCCTTACGCCGGTGCGCCGCAGCTGCTCTTCGCATTCGAAGCCGTGATGATCGGCGGTGCCGGCTCCCTCTGGGGCACACTCGCCGGCGGCATCGTGCTGGGTGTCGCACAAAGCCTGGGCGCGCAGGTGCACCCGCAAGGATTCCTGATCGCGGGGCACGCAATGTTCCTCGCCGTGCTGCTGGGCCGCATTTTCTTGCAGGACCACCCCGGACTGCTCGCACTGGTAAGGGGCCGCTGATGCGGGGAACACCTACCCTCCTTGCCGCCGGCCGGGTCGAGCGCTGGACGCCGGCGTCCCGTATAGCCGTCGCAGGCCTGCTGGCCGCACAGGCCCTGCTTGCCCTGGCGCCCCTTTTCGTCCCTGCAGGCTGGGTCGATCGCATGACCACGCTCTTCATCTACGGCACGCTGGCGCTGATGTGGAACGCGCTGGCCGGCTATGCAGGCCTCGTCTCCGTGGGCCACCAGGCGTTCTTCGGGCTCGGCGCCTATGCGGCCGTGCGGATAGCCGACGCGGGTGTCCCCGCGTACCCGGCCTTGCTGCTCGGCGCCGCGGCGGTTGCGCTC
Source organism: Burkholderiales bacterium (assembly GCA_016191525.1). GTDB lineage: Bacteria > Pseudomonadota > Gammaproteobacteria > Burkholderiales > Burkholderiaceae_C > Ramlibacter. Next base: position 311,788 of record JACPOK010000016.1, read on the forward strand.
GTGGCCGTGCCGCTGTCCCTGCTGATGCTTCGGCTGCGCGGCGGCAGCTTCGCGATCGGGATGTGGGTGCTGGCTGCGCTCTTACACCTGCTGGTCAACCTTGACCCGCTGGTGCAGGGCGAAACCGGTACTTCGCTCATCGCGCTGCAGCAGTTCGACGCACAGGAGCGCCGCCGCCTCACGTACTGGGCGGCCCTCGCCGTGATGGCCGTGCTCGGCTGGTGCGTCTATGCACTGCTGCGAAGCCGCGTCGGCGTCGCGCTGCAGGCGATCCGCGACGACGAAGACGCGGCGGCGGCCGTCGGGGTGCGGGTACTGCCGGTGAAACGGCTGATGTTCGTGCTGTCCGCTTTCGGCTGCGCCATTGCCGGCGCATTGTGGCTCGCCACTGCGATCACCTTCCAGCCCAAGAGCTACTTCAGCGTGCAGTGGACGGCTTACATGCTCTTCATGGTGCTGGTGGGCGGCATCGGCACGTACGAAGGGCCGGTGCTCGGCGCCCTGCTGTTCTTTACGGTCGAGACGCTGTTCGGTGCCGCCGGCGTCGCCTATCTCGTCGGCCTGGGTGCCGTCGCTGTCGTATTCGCGCTTTTCCTGCCGCGTGGAATCTGGGGTGAGGTCGAGCAGCGCACCGGTTGGCGGTTGCTGCCTGTGGGTTCACGCCTTGACTGCACGCCTGTTTTTCCTGTGACCGCAAACTCTGTGGAGAAAACGGATGATTGATGTCGTGATGCTGGTCGGTGGCGAGGAAACCGGTGCCGCGTCCGGCGCCAGGTTCGAGCGGCGCAACCCGCTGGATGCGACGGTGGCTTCGCGGGCGCCTGCCGCCGGCACCTTCGATGCGGTGAGGGCGGCTGAGGCGGCCTCGCAGGCCTTCGTAACCTGGCGCGACACGGGGCCGGGCCAACGCCGCGCCCTGTTGTTGCTGGCCGCTGACTGCCTTGAAGCCAAACTGCCGCAGTTTGTCGATGCGATGGCGGCGGAGACCGGTGCGGCAGCCTTGTGGGCCAACTTCAACGTGCACCTGGGCGCCACGATGTTGCGTGAAGCCGCGGCGCTGACCACGCAGGTCGCCGGTGAGGTGATTCCCTCGGATGTGCCGGGTTCTCTCGCGCTGGCGGTGCGCCAGCCGGCGGGGGTCGTGCTCGGCATCGCGCCGTGGAACGCCCCGGTGATCCTCGGTGTGCGGGCGGTGGCCACGCCGCTGGCCTGCGGCAACACAGTCATCCTCAAGGGGAGCGAAAACTGCCCGCGCACCCATCAGCTGATCGCGCAGGCGTTTGCCGAGGCAGGTTTCCCGGCGGGTGTCGTCAACTACGTGACGAACGCGCCCGAAGACGCAGGTGCGTTCGTCGGCGCCCTTATCGGGCATCCGGCCGTTCGGCGCGTGAATTTCACGGGCTCGACGCGCGTGGGCAAGCTCATCGCGCAGTCATGCGCGGCGCACCTCAAGCCCGCGGTGCTGGAGTTGGGTGGCAAGGCGCCTTTCCTGGTTCTCGACGACGCCGACATCGACGCTGCCGTCGCGGCAGCGGCGTTCAGCGCGTTTGCAAACAGCGGACAGATCTGCATGAGCACCGAGCGCCTGATCGTCGATCAGCGCATCGCCGATGATTTCGTGCGCCGGTTCGCGGCCAAGGCCGCATCGCTGCCGGTCGGCGACCCGCGCGGCTCGCAGCCCGTCGTGCTGGGCAGTGTGATTGGTGCGGGCACAGTTGAGCATTGCAATGCGCTCATCGACGATGCGCTGGCGAAAGGAGCATCGCTGGCCGCCGGAGGCAAGTCGCGGTCGACGCTGATGCCCGCGACGGTGCTGGACGGCGTGACCCGCACCATGCGCATCTACCACGAGGAAAGCTTCGGCCCGGTCAAGGGCATCGTGCGCGTGCGCGGCGACGCTGAAGCCATCGCCTGCGCCAACGACAACGAATACGGGCTGGCGGCGGCGGTGTTCAGCCGCGATATCGCGCGCGCGTGGAACGTGGCGCGGCGCATCGAGTCCGGTATCTGCCACATCAATGGGCCGACGGTGCATGACGAGGCGCAGATGCCGTTTGGTGGCGTCAAGGGCTCGGGCTTCGGGCGCTTCGGCGGGCGCGCCGGCATTCATGAGTTTACCGATCTGCGCTGGATGACGGTGCAGACGGCCGCACGGCATTACCCATTCTGAAATCATTCAAAGGAGACATGACATGACAGCCATTCGCTCGTTCGCATTCGCTTTCACGCTCGCGCTGGGCCTGCCGGCACTCGCGCAGGAATTCCCGAGCCACCCGATACGCTGGCTGGTGGGTTTTCCGGCGGGAGGCGGGACCGACTTCCTCGCGCGCACCGTCGGCCAGCAGCTCTCGCAGCAGCTCGGCCAGCCGGTCGTGATCGACAACAAACCCGGCGCCGCGGGAAGCATTGCCGCGGAAACGGCGGCCCGGTCGCCGGCTGACGGCTACACGGTGCTCAGCGCGGACAACGCCGTGCTCGTCTACAACCCGGTTCTCTACAAGAAATTGGGGTACGAGCCCGGACGCGACTTCGCGCCCGTCGGCTTGATGGCGCGGTTCCCGCTGATCCTCGTGGTCCCCTCCGGCAGCAGCATCACCACCGTGCAGCAGTGGATCGACGAGGTGAAGAAGGCGCCGGGCCGCATGGGGTATGCCTCCCCCGGCGTGGGCACACCGCACCACCTGGCCATGGAGCTGATCAAGCAGCGCCTGGGATTGTTCATTCTCCACGTGCCTTATCGCGGTGCGGCGCCCGCGGTGCAGGATGTGGTGGGCGGGCAGGTGCCGATGATGGTGGTGGAAAGCGCGGGTGGCCTGCCGATGATCAAGGCAGGCAAGTTGCGGCCGCTGGCGGTGTTCTCCGCCAAGCGAATGGCGGTGCTCCCGGACGTGCCGACGTTCTCCGAGCTGGGCCATCGCGGCGTCGAAGTCTATGCGTGGCAGGGCCTCGTGGTGCCCAAGGCGACCCCCGCGCCGCTGGTGAGCCGCCTTTCCGTCGAGTTGCAGAAGGCCGTCGCCTCGCCCGAGGTCAAGCGCAAGCTGATGGAGTTCGGAATGGAAGTAAACCCGTCCGACGCAAACCTGATGGCTGCATACACTTCGATGGAGACGTCGCTGTGGCACCCCCTGATCAAGCAGCGGGGGATCCGGGCTGACTGAGCGAGGCGGCCCCCGGGCCCCGGTTTCCCGCCAAGGCGGACAATCCCGCCATGCTTGATTCGTCCGTGCTGTCTGCGCTGCTCACCGCTGTCGAAGTGGGTGCCACCTTGGCCTTCGCGCTCTCGGGTCTGTTCGAGGCCGCGCGCAAGAAGCTGGACGCGGTGGGGGTCTGCCTCGTGGCCGGGCTCGCCGCGTTTGGCGGCGGCACGTTGCGCGACATCCTGCTGGACCGGCGGCCATTCTTCTGGGTGGCGTATTCGCAGTGGCTGTGGGCCTTGCTGCTGTTGTGCGCGGGCGCGATGTTTTTCCTGCGCGTGCGCCATTTCGCGCCGACAGAGCGGGCCATGCAATGGCCGGACGCGCTTGGACTGGGCCTGTTCAGCGCAAGCGGCACGCAGCTGGCGCTGGGGCAGGAGTTGCCAGGCATCGTGGCCGTGCTGATGGGCGTGATCACCGCCACTTTCGGCGGGGTGCTTCACGACATTGTCTGCAACGAGATTCCGCGCGCGCTGCGCGACCACCATCCCTACGCGGTGTGTGCCTTCCTGGGCGGATGGGTGCTGGTGCTGGCGCAGCAGGCGGGAGTTCCGCAAGAGGTGGCGTTGCTGCTTGGGGCTGCCACGGCGAGCGGCCTGCGCGTTGTGGCGCTGATGACGGGCTACACGCTGCCGCGCTGGTCGTCGGGGCGCGACGGGCAGTGATGCGGTTGCCGGGCGCAGCCGGTCAGGCCGCCATCGCTTTTTTCAGGACCCGCGCATAGTTGCCGATGCACACATCGTGCAGCACGGCATCGGGCCAGTTGCGCTGCGCCAGCCGATTGGCAACTTCGCGCAAGTCGTCGTACTGCGACAGCACGGGGTCTTTGCCCGCGCCGTCCATGTCGGTGCCGAAGGCCACGGCCTGCGGGCCGAGCATATCGACCATGCGGGCGATCTCGTCGGCATAGGTGGCCGGGTCGCGCACCTGGTAGCCGGGGTCCGACTTGACCCGCGCGCTCCACAGCCCGATGACGCCACCACGCGCCGCGAAGCGCCTGGCCTGCTCCTGCGACATGGCCCGCGCCACATAAAGCCAGTCACGCCAGTTGCTTTCGCCGCGCCGCACCCAGGAATGCGACCACACCATGGCGGCATCGCTCGCGGCTATGGCCGCATTCACGAAGGCGGGCGAGCAATGCGCCAGGTCCACCAGCACGCCCAGGCGTTTGCATTCCTGGATGACCTTCAATGCAACCGGGGCCATGCCATCATGCTTGGGCGGCGAGGTTTGCCTGTCGCCCAGTGGCGATTCGATGAAGTGCACCAGCTGCAGGTGGCGCAGCCCCATGGCATGCGCCTGGGCCACCCGCTCCGGCTGTGCTTCGAGGAAGTTGGCGGACTCCGAAGCCATGACCACATGAGGCCGGCCGGCGAGCGCTGCGTCCACATCGGCCGGGGTGAGCGCTTTGGGCACGCCCCAGTGCTGCAGCTCGCTGTCATAGCGTGCGACGCGGCGGCGGAAATATTCCCAGAGCGCGCCCGGTACAGGTTCGCGCACCTGCCGGATGCCCTGCCCCGTATTTTCGGTGAAGGGCGTGTCATCCACCAGTGCCCAGGCCAGCAGCGTGGTGCCGGTCTGCTCCAGGTGCTGGCGCAGGCCCGCGGCAGGCTGGTTGTTGCGGAACATCGCGTAGTGCGAATGCATGTCGGCCAGGTAAGGGCGGCGCGGTTGCGCGCGCGCCGCCCCCAGCGGCAGAGCGGCCGCGGCCGCCCAGATGCCAAAACGCCGGCGATCCATCATTCGCGCAGGCCTGGTTTTACTTCTTTGCCTTCTCGCGCCCGTACTTCGCCGTGAAACTCGCCTTCCCGATAGCGTTCGCATTCACCATGAACCCCGCCAGCGCCGCAGTCGCATCGGCCGGGATCTCCAGCTTCTCGGTCTTGAGCGCGTACACGGTGAAGATGTAGCGGTGCGGCTTGTCGCCTTCGGGCGGGCAGGTGCCGCCCCAGCCGGCAACGCCGAAGTCGATGCGCACGTTGCTGGCGCCCTTGGGCAGGTTGGCGCCGCCCACGGCGCCGGCGTCCGCCTTCAGCTCGGTGGTGCCGGCCGGGATGTTGATCACGCTCCAGTGCCACCAGCCCGAGCCGGTGGGCGCGTCGGGGTCGTACATGGTCACGGCAAAGCTCTTGGCGTCCTTTGGCGCGCCGCTCCACTTCAGCGCGGGCGACTTGTTCTCGCCGGAGCAGCCGAAGCCGTTGAACTCGAACTTCTTGTCCATCATCGCGCCGGGCTTGATGTCGGGGCTGGCCAGCGTGAAGCCGGCGGCCTGGGCGGTGAGGGTGGCGGCGCCCAGCAGGGCGGCGGCGATCAGGGTGCGTTGCATGCTTGTCTCCTCAAAATCAGGTTGGGAGACGGATGATGCTACGGAATGGCCGGGCTTGCCAGAGGGCTGGTTTGGCGGCGATTTTCAGAGGAGAAAACGGCTGTAGGGCGCGCCAGATAAGCGTAAGCCGCTATCAAAACCAGAGCAAACTGCTCTAGGCGCCAGGCTGCCTGATCTCCAGGTGGTAGGCCGGGTCGCCGTTGGAGGGCGAGAGAAACTTCGCCACCCGGCCCTGGGCTTCGGCCTTCTCCACCTCGAACACAAAGCGCTCCCTGGGGGACACCGATTTGGGCGAGATGTCGATCACGTTCAGCCTGGTGTGGTCGCCGCAATGGCGGCTCACGTTGGCCGGGCCCAGCTGGTTGATCTTCGCCGTCATGCCCGCGAGGATGGCCGCCTTGCCCTTGCCCGCCTGCTTGAGCGCCACGTATTCGTCGATCACCTTGCGGCCGTTCGCGCCGTACAGGCCCTTCTGCTTTTCCACGCTGCTGCCTTCGATGTTGGTGTACATCGCCAGCGCCTGTTCGGCCGGGTTGCGCACGGTGCTGGTGACCAGGCACGACGCCACACCCGCGCTGGCAAGGATGTCCAGGATGACCTGCCGCGAATGGTCGCTGACGAAGGCGGCATCGGTGTCGGTCTTGAAGTTGATGGTGGGCATGCTGTGTTCTCCTGGCCAGCGCGCATGGTGCGCCGGGCGTGGCGTCTTCGCCTCCTCCGATCTGGGGAGGCGGCAGCCGCGAATGCCGTGTCCGGAAACGGCCAGCGGCGCACGGCGATCGCGGGCATCATCCTTCCATGTCCACTGCCTTGCCCCGCCCCTTCAACAACCTGGCCTGGTCCAACCTGGCGGCCCAGTCGGCGGAGCAGCTGAGCCTGGCGGCCGTGCCGCTGGTGGCGGTGCTCGCGCTGGGCGCGGGCCCGGGCGAGATCGGCACGCTGGCGGCGGTGCAGACGCTGCCCTTCCTGCTGATGTCGATGCCGCTGGGCCTGCTGGCCGACCGCATGTCGCGCCGCGGCCTGATGCTGATGGCCGAGGGGCTGCGCGCGGTATCGCTATTCGCGCTGCTGGCGATGGTGGTGTCGGGCCACCTGTCCATTGTCTGGCTGGGCGCGCTGGGCTTCATCGGCGCGGTGGGCACGGTGGGCTTCAGCGTGGCGGCACCGGCGCTGGTGCCTTCACTGGTGCCGCGCGAATTGCTGGCGCGCGCCAACGGCCGGCTCGAGCTGGCGCGCAGCGCGGCTTATGCGGGCGGCCCCGCGCTGGCGGGTGCGCTGGTGGCCTGGGCCGGTGCGCCCACGGCGTTCGTGCTGGCCGCGGTGCTGTCCGCTGCCGCTGTGGTTTTGCTGTGGCGCCTGGACGAGCCGCAGCGCGCCGCGGCGCCGCCCCGCCACCCGCTGCTGGAAATCCGGGACGGCGCGCAGTTCGTCTGGCGCCAGTCTTTCCTGCGGCCGATGCTGCTGACCGGCGTGGCCTGGAACATTTCGTGGTTCGTGCTGCAGGCTGCGTACGTGCCCTATGCCGTGCGCACGCTGGGCCTCTCAGCGCAGCTGGTGGGCATCACGCTGGGCTGCTACGGCGCGGGCATGGTGCTCGGCGCGCTGCTGGCCACGCGCATCGTCGGCGCCATGCCGTTCGGCCGCGCCATCCAGTTCGGGCCGGCGGTGTCGGTGCTGGCCGCCGGCACCATGGTGGCCACGCTGTTCGTGCCCACCGGCTGGCTGGCGGCGCTGTCGTTTTTCTTCTTCGGGGCGGGGCCCATCATCTGGACCATCACCTCCACCACGCTGCGCCAGAGCGTGGTGCCCGGCAACATGCTGGGCCGGGTGTCGTCGGTGTTCCTCACGGTGAACGCGGGCTCGCGCCCGGTGGGCGCGGCACTCGGCGGGCTGGTGGGCGCGACGTGGGGCGAGCCCGCCTGCCTGTGGCTGGCATTCGCGGGGTTCGCGCTGCAGGCCTGGCTGATCATCGCGTCCAGCGTGGCCGGGCTGCGGCAGTTGCCGGAGCCGGTGGGCACAGCCACCGGTGCCTGAGCTACAGCTTGTGCCGGCGGTAGAACCCCAGCGCGTTCTTGTACATCACCCTGTCGCGCACGCCGCTGCCGAAGGCGGCGAGGTACTGCTCGGCGATGGCGACCTGGGCCTCGAATGAGCCGTGCAGCGTGATCACCGGCCAGTTGCTGCCCCAGACCAGGCGGTCCTGGCCGAACGCGGACATCAGCACGTCGAAGTGCGCCTTGTACGAGGCCAGGTCCGTGGGCGACGCGAAGACCACGTCGCCAGGCGCGTACACGTCGTAGAACGACGAGAACTTCATGTACAGGTTGGGGCAGGCCGCGGCGATGCGGCGGGTGTCGGCTTCCCATGTGGGGTCAACCGTGGGCCCGGCAGCGCCACCCAGGTGGTTGATGATGATGCGCAGGTTGGGCACCGCGGTGCACAGCGCCTGCACCTGGCTCTTCGGGTTCTTGGTCCCCCGGCTGATGATGTCGAGCGTCATGCCGCGCGCCGCGAGGTCGCGCAGGCTGGTGAGCTGCGCCGGGCTGAGCGTGATGCCCTCGGCCGGGCCGGTCAGGTAGCCGCGCACGCCCACGAAGCGCGGGTCGGCCGCGAAACGCGCAAGGTCGCCAGCGAAGTTGGAGGCGCCGATGTCGAGGTTGCCGACGAAGAACGAATAGAACGCATCGCCCTTGACCAGGTCGAGAACCCACTGGTTGTCCTCGACGATGCCGCTGGCTTCGACGACCCCGGCCGACACCACGCCCTGTGACTTGGCGAAGGCGCTGTACTCCGGCGGCAGCACGTTCCTGAAAATCGGCCCCTCCGCGGGGGTGGGCCAGGGCACGCCGCCCGCTCGCGTGGTCTGCCAGAAGTGAATGTGGCTCTCGACGATCGGCCGCTTGCCGGCCGGGGCACTGCGCTCCGCCGCCTGGATGGCGTTCTCCAGCGCCACCGCGTCGGCATCGTTGTTGCCGCCCCCGCACGCCGTGGCCAGCCATGTCATGGCCAGCAACGCCGCGGCCGTGGCCCAGTACCTCAGGCCCTTGTTTTTTGTCTCCTTCATGTCGTCTCCTTGTAGGTTGATGGGGTGTCCGGAACGAAGTGAGGCGGATGGTAAGGCCAATTTCTATTTTGTGTCAAATTGGCCTTACCAAGCCTCGCGCGGCGTATCATCGGCTACCTCATGAGCGCCCCGAAGCCCCCTGAACCGCGACGCCTCTACCAGCAGATCGCCGACCAGATCAAGGAACTGATCGCCAAGGGTTCGTTCCAGGTGGGTGAGCGGCTTCCGGCCGAACGCGAACTGGCCTTGCAGCTGGGGGTGTCGCGCCCTTCGTTGCGCGAAGGGCTGATCGCGCTGGATTTCCAGGGCATCGTCGAGATTCGCGGCGGCTCGGGCGTTTACGTCTGCCCGCAGACCGAGCCGCGCGCCGCCAAGGCCACCCCCGAGCTGGGCGAAAGCCCGCGCGAGCTGATGCAGGCCCGCTCGGCGCTGGAGAGCGCGGTGATGATCCTGGCGTGTGCGCACGGCACACCGGCGCAGCTCAAGCAGCTGCGCAACATCGTCAACCAGATGCGCGCGGAGACGGAGCGCAACCGGATGCCGCTGGAGCTGGACCGGAGCTTTCACATCACCCTGGCGCAGATGGGCGGCAACTCGGTCATCGCCCGCATCATCGCCGAGCTGTTCGACGAGCGGCACAGCCCGATCTCGGCCAAGCTGTCGTCCCGGTACGAGAACCCGCGCACCTGGAAGACGGCGCTGAAGGAGCACGAGGCGATCCTGCGCGCGCTGGAGGCGCGCGACCCGATAGCCGCCCAGGCCGCGATGCTTTCGCACCTGCGGGCATCCGAGCTGCGCTGGGTCGGCGACTGAGCGCCTAGCTCAGGTGCTTGCCGACAATCCCGGCCAGCTCGAACATCGTCACCTGCGGCTTGCCGAACACCGCAAGCAGCTTGGCGTCGGCGTTGATGGCGCGCTTGTTGGTGGCGTCCTGCAGGCCGTTGGCCTTGATGTAGTCCCAGAGCTTCTTGATGACTTGCGTGCGCGCAACGGGCTCGCCGCCGATCACCGCGGCCAGGTCAGCGCTGGGCTTGAGGCCCGCGCCCGCTGCGCGCGGCTTCTTCGGCGCGGCGGCCTTCTTGGCCGCGGGCGCCTTCCTGGCGGCCGGGGCCTTCTTCGCGGCGGGGGTTTTGGCTGCGTACTTTGCCGCCGGCTCCTTCGCGGCCGGCGTCTTGCCCGCGGCGGTCTTGCGTGGCGGGAATTTGGAAGGCGCGAATTCGAAGTTCACCTTGCCGGCTTCCTTGTCCCAGGCCAGGAAAGCCTTGAAGGCGCGTCGCGTGCGCATCGACACAAACTTGTCCAGCAGATCGGTCTTGCCGGTCTCCAGCAGCTTGGCCATCTGTGAGCGTTCCACCGGCTGCTGCAGGATCACCTGCCCGGTCTTGAAGTCGCAGCTGGGCGTGGGCTGTTCGGTGGTGGGCACCGAGCGCTCACACACGTAGTTCTTGCCGTGCTCGAACACGCGGGCGCCGCACTTGGGGCACTTGCCCAGCGGCTCCTGCGCGCTGAAGTCGACGATCTCACCGGTCTCACCTGCCTTGTCGTCGCCGAAGTCGAACTCCAGCTTCCAGTTCTTTTCTTCCTCGTTGAACTTGAGGATGATCTCCGAGGTGAAGGGCCAGCCCGCCTTGGAGCGGAAGCCCTCCAGCGGCCCCACCTTCTTGTCGCGCAGCAGCGTTTCCACTTCGGCGATTTCGAAGGTGCGGCCGGCCGGCGTCTTGCCGAAGCTGAAGCCGCAGGCGTCGGTGCCGTCCCCGCTCTTGCCGACGCAGGTGTAGCGGCGGTAGTTTTCGCGCACGATGCCGGCGCAGGTGGGGCAGGGCGTGGCCAGCGTGGTGTAGTCGCCGGGCACGGTGTCGCGGTCGTATTCCTTGGCCTTCTTGACGATGTGCTTCGTCATCTCGGCGATCTCCAGCATGAAGGCATCGCGCGAGAGCTTGCCGTGCTCCATCTGCGCCAGCTTGTATTCCCACTCGCCGGTGAGCTCGGGCTTGGAAAGCTCTTCCACGCCCAGGCCGCGCAACAGCGTCATCAGCTGGAACGCCTTGGCCGTGGGGATCAGCTCGCGGCCCTCGCGGAACATGTACTTTTCGTTGATCAGGCCTTCGATGGTGGCCGCGCGCGTGGCCGGCGTGCCCAGGCCTTTTTCCTGCATGGCCTCGCGCAGTTCGTCATCCTCGACCATCTTGCCGGCGCCTTCCATGGCGCCCAGCAGCGTGGCTTCCGAATAGCGCGCGGGCGGGCGGGTTTTCAGGCCCTTGGCCTCCACCACTTCGGCGCGCACCATCTCACCCGGCTTCACCGCCACCAGGGTCTTGTCGTTTTCGTCGCCTTCTTCCGCGACTTCCTTGCCCCAGATGGCCAGCCAGCCCGGCTTGACCAGCACCTTGCCCTCGGTCTTGAAGCTGTGGCCCACCGACTGGCTGATGCGGGTGGTGACCATGTATTCCGCGCTGGGGAAGAACACCGACAGGAAGCGCTTCACGACCAGGTCATAAAGCTTCTGCTCGGCTTCGGACAGGCCGCTGGGCGCCTGCAGCGTGGGGATGATGGCGAAGTGGTCCGACACCTTGGCGTTGTCGAAGATGCGCTTGCTGGGCTTGACGTAGTTGCCGGCCAGCGCCTGTTTCGCGAACGGCGCCAGGTGGCGCATGCCGCTGTCCTGCAGCATCTCCATGGTCTGCTTGACCACGGGCAGGTAGTCTTCCGGCAGCGCGCGTGAATCGGTACGCGGATAGGTCAGCGCCTTGTGCCGCTCATAAAGAGACTGCGCCAGCGACAGCGTGGTCTTGGCCGAATAGCCGAAGCGGCCGTTGGCCTCGCGCTGCAGGGATGTGAGGTCGAACAGCAGCGGCGAAGCCTGCGTGGTCGGCTTGGATTCTTCGGTGACGGTCGCGGCCTTGCCGCGCACGGCATCGGCAATCGCCTGCGCCTCGCGCTGGGTCCATACGCGGTCGGCCTTCTGCTCGGCGTCGTCGGGGTTCTTCTTCCACTTGGTGTCGATCCACTTGGCCTGGTATTGCCCGGCCTCGGCCAGGAAGGTGGCGTGGATTTCCCAGTAGTCGCGGCTCACGAACTTGCGGATCTGCTCTTCGCGCTCGACCACCACGGCCAGCGTGGGAGTCTGCACCCGGCCCACGGTGGTGAGGAAGAAGCCGCCGTCGCGCGAATTGAAGGCCGTCATGGCCCGTGTGCCGTTGATGCCCACCAGCCAGTCCGCCTCGGAGCGCGAGCGCGCGGCGTCGGCCAGGCCCATCATCTGCTTGTCGGTGCGCAGCGAAGAGAAGCCGTCGCGGATGGCCTGCGGCGTCATCGACTGCAGCCACAGCCGCTTGACGGGCTTGCCCAGGGGAATGCGCTTGCCGGCCTTTTCGGTGCCGGCGTACTGCTCGATCAGGCGGAAGATCAGCTCACCCTCGCGGCCCGCGTCGCAGGCGTTCACGATGTCGGTGACGTCCTTGCGCTTGGCCTGCTTGATCACGGCGTTCAGCCGGGTCTTGGTCTTGTCCACCGGCTTCAGGTCGAAGTACGGCGGGATCACGGGCAGGTGGGCAAAGCTCCACTTGCCGCGCTTGACGTCGAACTCCTCGGGCGCCTGGATTTCCACCAGGTGGCCCACCGCGCTGGTGACGATGTATTTCTCGCTCTCGAAGAACTCGTCGTGCTTTTCAAACTTGCCCACCGTGGGCGTGAGGGCGCGCACGATGTCCTGCGCCACCGACGGCTTTTCCGCAATCACCAAAGTCTTCGTCATATCTGTACCGGCCAATCCTTACAATCTCGGCTTCCTCGCGCGTACGCGTACGCGCGCACGTGTGCATATTCAACTTAACAGGTTTTCGCGAATGCCCGCAAAAGCAGTACTTTCCGACTCCCGGCGCATCCAGACCCGCAAGTCGGGCGTCCATGGCAAGGGGGTCTTCGCAGTCCAGCCGCTCGCGGAGGGCGAAAAGATCATCGAGTACGTGGGCGAGGTGATCACCTGGAAGGAGGCCGAACGCCGCCATCCGCACGACCCCAAAGACCCGAACCATACCTTTTACTTCCACGTGGACGAAAAAAGGGTCATTGATGCCAAGCACGGGGGCAACTCCTCGCGCTGGATCAACCACTCCTGCAAACCCAATTGCGAGGCCGACGAGGAGGAGGGCCGGATCTTCATCAAGGCCCTGCGCAACATCGAGCCTGGGGAGGAGCTGAACTACGACTACGGGCTGATCATAGATGAGCCCTATACCAAGAAGCTCAAGGCCGAGTACCCCTGCTGGTGCGGCGCCAAGAAGTGCCGCGGCACCTTGCTGGCGCCCAAGGAGCCCGAAAAGAAGAAAAAGTCCAAGGGCAAGGGCAAGGGCAAAGACAAGAAGTCCAAGTCGAAGAAGAACAAGGACTGACGCATGGACATGCGGGCAGAAGCCGTGTGGGAGGCGGTCTCGCCGCTGCTGCCGGGCTTCACCGTGGAGGTGCTGCCCGAGCTGGACTCCACCAATTCCGAGCTGATGCGGCGGGCCCGCACCGGCCTGCTGGACCCGACCCTGCTGGTGGCCGAGCGGCAAACGGCGGGCCGGGGGCGCCTGGGGCGCGACTGGCAAAGCGAAAGCGGGGCTTCACTTACGTTTTCGCTGGGATTGCCGCTGGCGCCATCGGATTGGTCGGGCCTGTCGCTGGCCGTGGGGGTGAGCCTGGCTGACAGCCTGCACCCGCGCGTGCAGCTCAAATGGCCCAACGACCTGTGGCTGGATGGCCGAAAGCTGGGCGGCATCCTGATCGAGACGGCCAGTTTTGGTGAAGTGGGGCAGGCGCGCCGCTATGCAGTGGTGGGCATTGGCCTGAACATCGCGCCGCGCTCAGGCGAAGGCCTTGCCACCCCGCCTGCCGCACTGCGGGAAGTGCTGCCGGGCGCGGAAGCGGGCGAGGTGCTGTTGCGCGTTGCCCAGCCCCTAGTGCAGACCTTGCAGGCGTTCGAGACCTATGGCTTTGCCCCTTTCCAGGCCCGCTTCAATGCCCGCGACGCGCTGCGCGAGCGCGCTGTGCAGCTCAGCGATGGCACGGCCGGCACGGCGCACGGCGCCAGCGAGGCGGGCGCGCTGCTGGTGCATACTGCGGGCGGCATGCACGCCGTGACCAGCTCCGAAGTGAGCGTGCGCCCCGCCTGAACCCCAATCCCCACCGATGCTGCGCCTGCTCGTCCTTCTCCTGCTGCTTGCCAACGGCGCCTACTTTGCGTGGTCGCAAGGGCTGCTGGCGTCGTGGGGCGTGGCGCCGCTGCAGCAGGCGGAACCGCAGCGCCTGACCCAGCAGATCCGTCCCGAGGCCATGCGCATCGCCAGTGCCGAGGAAGCCAAGCGCATCGAGACCACGCCCGCGTCCAAGGCACCGGAATGCCTGCAGGCCGGTCCGCTGGACGAAGCCCAGGCCACCGCGCTCAAGGCCGCGCTGGAGCCCTGGCCCGGCGGTTCGTGGACCATAGAGGCCAGCGTGGAGCCGGCCCGCTGGATCGTCTACATGGGCAAGTACCTGACGGTGGAAAACGTCAACCGCAAAAAGGCCGAGCTGCGCCAGCTGGGCATCTCGTTTGAATCGCTGTCCAACCCGTCGCTGGAGCTGGGCCTGTCGCTCGGCGGCTTTGCCAGCCAGGCCGATGCCACCCAGCAGCTGAACGCCTTGGCGCAGCGCGGCGTGCGCACCGCCAAGGTGGTGCAGGAGCGCGCGGAGGTGAAGGGCCAGCTGCTCAAACTGCCGGCGGTGGACGAAGCGCTGCGCCCGCGGCTGGACGAACTCAAGCCCGCGCTGGGCGCCGCCAATTTGCGCGCCTGCCGCTGAACCCGAAGGAGACCGCCATGAGCCTGAAGCTGTATTACGCGCCCGGCGCCTGTTCATTCGTGCCGCACGCGCTGCTGGAAACCACGGGCGAGCCGTTTGACGCCGTGATGATCAAGCTGCACAAGGGCGAGAACTACGGCGAGGAGTACAAGGCCATCAACCCGCGCAGCCAGGTGCCGGTGTTGGTGGACGGCGGTGAGATCATCACGCAGATCTTCGCGATCGTCAGCTACCTGAACGACCGCTTTCCGCAGCACGGCTTCCTGCCGCGCGAGCCGCTGGCCCGCGCCCGCGTGCTGGAGACCCTGGCGTGGATGAACAACACGGTGCATCCCACGTTCACGCACGTCTTCATGCCGCACAAGTTCGCCGATGACAAGGACGCGCAAGCCGCCATGAAGGCGCACAACGCCCAGTTGTACAAGGGCATGCTGGACGAGCTGGAAGACATGGCGGCCGAGGCTGAAGCAAAAGGCCAGGCCTGGCTGGGCGGCGAGCCCTTCGGCCCGCTCGATGCCTATGCGCTCACACTGCTGCGCTGGGGCGGCTTCGCGGGCATCGACCCGACGACGTTTCCCAAGGCATGGGCCCTGGTGCAGCGCGCCGCCGCACTGCCGGCCGTGGCCCGCGCCATCGAGCGCGAGCGGCTGCAGCTCAACCTGTACAAGGCGGCTTAACCGGCCTCTTCGTCGTCGTCGTTCTCGGCGATGACGAAGCGCACGTTCACGCGCGTGCCCGGCGGCACCTGGCCCGCGTGGGCGTCTTCCAGCGAGACCTCGGCGTTGTGCTGGCGCGCGATCTCCAGCACGATGGGCAGGCCCAGGCCCGAGCCATCGACATTGGTGCCCAGCGCGCGGTAGAACGGCTGGAACACCAGCTCGCGCTCCGCCGCCGGGATGCCGGGCCCCGAGTCTTCCACCTGCAGCACCAGCACGCGGCCAAAGGGGTCGGCCAGCACCCGCACCGTGATCACGCCGGGCTGCTCGGCGGTGGAGGGTGTGTAGTTGATGGCGTTGTCCACCAGGTTGCGGATCATTTCCTTCAGCAGGGTCGGGTTACCTTGCAGCATCACGCCATGCGAGCCGGGCTGCGCGCCGTCGTAGCCCAGGTCGATGTGGCGGGCCATGGTGCGCGGCACCGAATCCTGCATCGCGTCCATGGTCAGCTGTGCCAGGTCGCAGGGCTGCAGCGCGATGGCCTGGCCGCTGCTCTCGGCGCGGGCCAGCGCCAGCAGCTGGTTCACGGTGTGCGTCGCGCGGATGCTGGAGCGGCCGATCTGCTTGAGCGACAGCTTCAGCTCCTCGGCGTTGAAGCCCTCGCGCTGCGCCAGGTCGGCCTGCATGCGCAGGCCCGCCAGCGGCGTCTTGAGCTGGTGCGCCGCGTCGGCCAGGAAGCGTTTTTGCGTGGCGATGGAATCCTTCAGCCGCGTCAGCAGGTCGTTCACCGATGAGACCAGCGGCGCCACCTCCAGCGGCACGGCCTTGTCGTCCAGCGGGGACAGGTCGTCGGGCTTGCGCGCGCGGATGCGCTCTTCCAGCTGCGACAGCGGCTTGATGCCGCGCACCAGCGCCAGCCACACCAGCAGCACCGCCAGCGGCAGGATGACGAACTGGGGCAGCATCACGCCCTTGATGATTTCGGTGGCCAGCACGGAGCGCTTCTCGCGCGTTTCGGCCACTTGCACCAGCACGGGCTGCGAGCCGGGCAGCTCGACGCGCACCCAGGTGTAGGCCACGCGTACGTCCAGGCCGCGCATCTCCTCGTCGCGCAGCTGCACTTCGCCGACCAGGGGCTTTTCCTCTTCGTGGGGGGCGGGAAAATCCTTTTCGCCGCTGAGCACCTCGCCGCGGGCACCGACCACCTGGTAGTAGATGAGGTCGGAGTCGTCGGCGCGCAGGATTTCGCGCGCGGGCTGGGGCAGGTTGAAGGTGATGCGCTGGTTTTGCACCGCGACCAGCTGGGCCAGCGCCTGCACGTTGTATTCCAGCGCGCGGTCGAACGGCTTGCCGGCAATGCTCTGCGCCACCAGCCAGGTCAGCGCCAGGCTTACCGGCCACAGCAGCAGCAGGGGCGTGAGCATCCAGTCAAGGATTTCGCCGAACAGCGAGCGCTGCTCGCGCTGGAAAATTTTCAGGGCCAAGGCTGTCCCGGGCGCATCTGGCTAGCCTGGAATCTTCTCGAGGCAGTAGCCCAGGCCGCGCACGGTGGCGATGCGGATCGGGCCCTTCTCGATCTTCTTGCGCAGGCGGTGGATGTACACCTCGATGGCGTTGTTGCTCACCTCTTCGCCCCACTCGCACAGGCGCTCCACCAGCTGGTCCTTGCTCACAAGCCGGCCGGCGCGCTGCAGCAGCACTTCCAGCAGGCCCAGCTCGCGCGCGGACAGCTCGACCATCTTGCCGTCGATGGTGGCCACGCGGCCGGCCTGGTCGTACACCAGCGGGCCGTGCTTGATGGTGCTGCTGGTGCCGCCCATGCCGCGGCGCGTGAGGGCCCGCACCCGCGCTTCCAGCTCCTGCAGGCTGAACGGCTTGGCCATGTAGTCGTCGGCGCCGTAGTCCAGGCCTTTGACGCGCTCTTCCACCGCATCGGCCGCGGTGAGGATCAGCACCGGCAGCGAGGAGCCCCGGCTGCGCAGCTTGCGCAGCACTTCCAGGCCGTGCATTTTGGGCAGCCCCAGGTCGAGGATCAGCAGGTCGAATTCATTGTTGGTCATCAGCGCCGCGTCGGCTTCGGTGCCGGTGGCCACGTGATCCACCGCCGCGCCTGAAGCGCGCAGCGTGCGCAGCAGGCCGTCCGCCAGCACCTGGTCGTCTTCGGCAATCAGAATCCGCATGCTTTGTCTCCTGTAATTCTTGTCCCGGAAATTCTAGGCTTCGGAGCCAGCATAAGCCTCCAGCCCGATCGTGACCACCGTGGCGACCTCGTTGCCCACCTCGATGCGGAATTCCGCCTCGGCCTGCGCCACTGCGTCCTTGAAGGCGCGCAGCCAGGCCAGGCCCGCGGGCGTGAAGCGCACGAGGCGCGCGCGCGCGTCCAGCGGGTCGCTCTCGCGCGTGACCAGACCCCAGGCCTCGCATTGGTCCACCAGGTCCCCCATGGCCTGCTTGGTCATGCCGGCGCGCTGCGCGAGTTCGGTGAGGCGGGAGCCTTCCAGAGCCACATGCCGCGTGATGTGGATGTGGGCGGCGCCTACCTGCGATCGCGCGGCGAGGTTGGACAGGGCCAGCGGCACCTCGACGTTGTGCGCCATGAGGTGCAGCACGCGCGCGTCGAACCGGCGCATCGCGTGGCCGAGCAGCCGCCCCAGGTGGGTCAGCCGCCAGCCACTTTCAATCTCCTGTTCCGCCATGAAGAAATGGTAAAGCAAACTGACCAAAAATACCGTTTACTTCCAGAGACCTGCAGCGTTAAAGTACTGGTCAAGCATCCAGCCTGTAGTTAAAACCACTGGATGAGACTGCTCAACCTGTTGATTCACAAGGAGATTTAAAAATGGATGCCCAAGTCAAAGGAACCCGTATCGGCGCCGCCGACAGTGAAAAGTCCAAGGCCCTGCAGGCCGCCCTGGCCCAGATCGAGAAGCAGTTCGGCAAGGGCACCATCATGCGGCTGGGCGAAGGCGAGAAGCTGGAAGACATCCAGGTCGTGTCCACCGGCTCGTTGGGCCTGGACATCGCGCTGGGCGTCGGCGGCCTGCCGCGGGGACGGGTGATCGAGATCTACGGCCCGGAATCGTCGGGCAAGACCACGCTCACGCTGCAGGTCATCGCCGAGATGCAGCGCCTGGCCGGCACCTGCGCGTTTGTGGATGCCGAGCACGCTCTGGACGTGCAGTACGCGCAGAAGCTGGGCGTCAACCTGTCCGACCTGCTGATCAGCCAGCCCGACACGGGCGAGCAGGCGCTGGAAATCGTGGACAGCCTGGTGCGCTCCGGCGCGGTGGACCTGATCGTGATCGACTCGGTGGCGGCGCTCACGCCCAAGGCCGAAATCGAAGGCGAAATGGGCGACTCGTTGCCCGGCCTGCAGGCCCGCCTGATGAGCCAGGCGCTGCGCAAGCTCACGGCCACCATCAAGAAGGCCAACTGCATGGTGATCTTCATCAACCAGATCCGCATGAAGATCGGCGTGATGTTCGGCAGCCCCGAAACCACCACCGGCGGCAACGCGCTGAAGTTCTACGCCTCGGTGCGGCTGGACATCCGCCGCACCGGCACCATCAAGAAGGGCGAGGAAGCCATCGGCAACGAAACCAAGGTGAAGGTGGTCAAGAACAAGGTGGCACCGCCCTTCAAGACGGCGGAGTTCGACATCCTGTTCGGCGAGGGCATCAGCCGCCATGGCGAAATCATCGACATGGGGGTGAACGCCCGCATCCTGGAAAAATCGGGCGCATGGTATGCCTACAACGGCGAGAAGATCGGCCAGGGCCGTGACAACGCCCGCGAATTCCTGCGCGAGAACCCGGAGCTGGCGCGCGAGATCGAGAACAAGGTGCGCGACTCACTGGGCATCCCGCTGCTGCCGGCGGACGTCGGGGCGGATTGAGCCTTGCTGCAGCTGGGCCAGCTTTCGCTCAAGGGGCGGGCCCTGCGCCTGCTCAGCGCGCGCGAGCATTCGCGCGTGGAGCTTGAGCGCAAACTGGCGCAGCACGAGGAAGAGCCCGGCCAGCTGAAAAACATCCTGGATGACCTGCAGGCCAAGGGCTTCATCGACGAGCAGCGGGTGGTGGAGTCGGTGCTCAACCGGCGCGCCGGCAAGCTGGGCGCCATGCGCATCCGCCAGGAATTGCAGGGCAAGGGGCTGGACGGCGAGATGGTGCAGGCGGCAGTGGCGCAGCTGCAGGGCAGCGAATTCGAGCGGGCCCGCGAGGTGTGGCGACGAAAGTTCGAGGGCCCGCCGGCCAGCGCCGCCGAGCGCGGCAAGCAGATGCGGTTTCTTGCCTCGCGCGGTTTCGGCGGGGAGGTGATCCGCCGGGTTCTTTCCGGCGAAGGCGCGGCTGGCCCGGCCTAGAGGCCGAGCATGAGCTTGAGGTTCTGAACCGCGGCGCCGCTGGCGCCCTTGCCCAGGTTGTCCAGCCGGGCAATCACCACGGCCTGGCGCAACTCCTCATTGGCGAAGACCCGGATTTCCAGCTTGTTGGTGCCGTTCAGCGCCACCGGGTCGATCTTGCCGCTCTCGGTTGGCGCTTCCACCGTGACCCATTCGCTGCCCGCATAGTGCTTTGCGTAAGCATCGTGCAGGGCCTTGGCGCTGGGCCCGCCGGGCAGGGTGTCCAGGTGCAGCGGCAGATCCACCAGCATGCCCTGCCGAAAGCTGCCCACCGACGGAATGAAAATCGGCCGCCGCGTGAGGCCCGTGTACTTGACGATCTCGGGAATGTGCTTGTGCTTCAAGCCCAGGGCGTAGGTCTCGAAAGCCGGCGCATGGCCGCCCTGGTGCGACTCGATCAAGGTGCGGCCGCCGCCGGTGTAGCCGCTCACGGCGGGGATCGACAACGGGTGGTCGCGCGGCAGCAGGCCGGCATCCACCAGCGGGCGGATGAGCGCGATGGCGCCCGTCGAATAGCAGCCGGGATTGCTGACGCGGCTTGCGTTGGCCACGGCTTCGCGCTGGCCCGGGCTCAGCTCGGGGAAACCGAATACCCAGCCCTCGGCGGTGCGGTGGGCGGTGGAGGCGTCGATGATCTTCGGGCCGCGGCCCGTGGCCTTCTGGATGCCGTCAACCATGGCGGCCGATTCACGCGCGGCGTCGTCGTGCAGGCACAGGATCACCAGGTCCACCCCGGCCATCAGTTCGCGCTTGGCCGAGGCATCTTTTCGCAGTTCGGGCGCGATGCTCACGAGCTCGATCTGCGGCATCTTTTCGAGCCGCTCGCGAATCTCCAAACCGGTGGTGCCGGCTTCGCCGTCAATGAAGACCTTGGCCATCTCTTTTCCTGTGAAAACTGCCTGCCGCCACTTTAAGGCATGCACGGAATTTGTGCATCGCACCATGATACAGTTGATGGCTGCGCCTTGCAGGCCCCTCTGCCAGGGCCCAGCCGCCCCAAAGTCGGGCAAAAACCATTCCGCTTCCTCCAGAGAGACCTCATGAAGATTCACGAGTACCAAGGCAAGGAAATCTTGCGTAACTTCGGTGTGCCTGTGCCGCGCGGCATTCCGGCTTTCACGGTGCAGGAGGCGGTTGAAGCCGCCCAGAAACTTGGCGGCCCTGTCTGGGTGGTCAAGGCGCAGATTCACGCGGGCGGCCGCGGCAAGGGCGGCGGCGTCAAGCTGGCCCGCTCGATCGACGAAGTCAAGAAGCTGGCCGGTGAAATCCTGGGCATGCAGCTCAAGACCCACCAGACCGGCCCCGAAGGCCAGAAGGTCCGGCGCCTGCTGATCGAAGACGGCGCGGACATCAAGAAAGAGTACTACGTGTCGGCCGTGACCGACCGTGCCTCGCAGCGCGTGGCATTCATCGTCTCCAGCGAAGGCGGCATGGACATCGAGGGCGTGGCCCACGACACACCGGAAAAAATCATCACCGACTATGTCGATCCGGCCACCGGCCTGACCGACGCGCAGGGCAGGAAGCTGGCCGCCGGCATCGGCATCCCTGAGGCATCGCAGGGCCAGGCTGTGGACGTATTCCAGAAGCTGTACAAGATCTACATGGAGACCGATGCGTCCCTGGTGGAAATCAACCCGCTGATCCTTGAAGGCAACGGCAACATCAAGGCCCTGGACGCCAAGTTCAACTTCGACTCCAACGCGCTGTTCCGCCATCCGGAGATCGTGGCGATGCGCGACCTGGATGAAGAAGACGCGGCTGAAGTCGAGGCTTCGAAGTTCGACCTGGCGTACATCTCGCTGGACGGCAACATCGGCTGCCTGGTGAACGGCGCCGGCCTGGCGATGGCCACCATGGACACGATCAAGCTGTTTGGGGGCGAGCCGGCCAACTTCCTCGATGTGGGCGGCGGCGCCACCCCCGAGAAGGTGACTGAGGCCTTCAAGATCATGCTGAAGAACAAGAATGTGCAGGCCATCCTGGTCAACATCTTCGGCGGCATCATGAAGTGCGACACCATCGCCACCGGCGTGATAGCGGCCTGCAAGGCCGTGAACCTGCAGGTGCCGCTGGTCGTGCGCATGAAGGGTACCAACGAAGTCGAGGGCAAGAAGCTGCTGGCCGACTCGGGCCTGCCCATCATCAGCGCCGACACGATGGCGGACGCGGCCCAGAAGGTCGTGGCGGCGGTCAAAGCCTAAGGAACAAGCATGTCGATCTACATCAACAAAGACACCAAGGTCATCACGCAGGGCATCACCGGCAAGACCGGGCAGTTCCACACGGAAAAGTGCCAGGAATACGCGAACGGCAAGAACTGCTTCGTGGCAGGCGTGAACCCCAAGAAGGCCGGCGAGTCGATCTTCAACATCCCCATCTACGCCTCGGTCAAGGAAGCCGCCAAGCAGACCGGCGCCACCGTGTCCGTGATCTACGTGCCGCCGCCCGGCGCCGCCGCCGCGATCTGGGAAGCCGTGGAGGCCGACCTGGACCTGGCGATCTGCATCACCGAAGGCATCCCGGTGCGCGACATGCTGGAAGTGCGCAACAAGATGAAGGCCAAGGAAGCCGCCGGCGGGAAGAAGACGCTGCTGCTCGGCCCCAACTGCCCGGGGCTCATCACGCCAGAGGAAATCAAGATCGGCATCATGCCCGGGCACATCCACCGCAAGGGCCGCATCGGCGTGGTCTCGCGCTCCGGCACGCTGACCTATGAAGCCGTGGCCCAGCTCACCGAGATCGGCCTGGGCCAGTCCAGCGCCGTCGGCATTGGCGGCGATCCAATAAACGGCCTGAAGCACATCGACGTGATGAAGGCTTTCAATGATGACCCCGATACCGACGCTGTGCTCATGATTGGCGAGATCGGCGGGCCGGACGAGGCGGATGCCGCGCGCTGGTGCAAGTCCAACATGAAAAAACCGATCGTCGGCTTCATCGCCGGCGTCACCGCGCCTCCCGGCAAGCGAATGGGCCACGCCGGCGCCCTGATTTCCGGCGGCGCCGACACAGCCGATGCCAAGCTGGCCATCATGGAAGAGTGCGGCTTCAAAGTGACGCGCAACTTCTCCGAAATGGCAAAGCTGCTCAAGGCGATGCTGTAAGCAGAATTACGAACGCCCGCAACCGGCCCGGCGGATAAACTGCCAAGTGGAAGAAAAAGCGCCCTGGACGCCTGTTCCGGGCGCTTTTTTGTTGGGCTGCGGGTTTTCCCGGCTGGCGAGATTTAACCAAAATTGACCCTCGTCAAGCGGCTTTCCTCGCATTCACCGCAGGATGCGCGGCTTGGGCCTGTTCGGCGCGCGCCTGGTCTAGACAACACATACAACTGGAGATACGCAGATGGAACTAGTGCAAAGCGTCGACTTCTGGATCGGCCTGTTGAAGATCATCTGGATCAACATCATCCTGTCCGGCGACAACGCCGTGGTCATCGCGCTGGCGGCCCGCTCGCTGCCGCCGCACCAGCAGCAGAAAGCTGTGTTGTTCGGCTCCGGCGCAGCGGTGGTCCTGCGGATCGCCCTCACGGTGGTAGCCGCAACTCTGCTGGCCCTGCCTTACCTGCAGATCGTCGGCGGCTTGCTGCTGCTGTGGATCGGCGTGCAGCTGCTGGGCGACGACGATGAGGGCGAGGGTGAGGCCAAGGAGCACGGAAGCCTCATGGCGGCCGTACGCACCATCCTGATTGCCGACCTGGTCATGAGCCTGGACAACGTGATCGCGGTTGCGGCCGCGGCCAAGGGCAGCATGCTGCTCTTAATCCTGGGGCTGGCCATCAGCATCCCGCTGGTGATTTTCGGCAGCACGCTGATGATCAAGCTGATGGAACGCTTTCCCATCATCGTCATGCTGGGTGCCGCGCTCATCGGCTGGGTGGGCGGCGAGACCATCGTCAGTGACGTCGCGCTCAAGGATTACTCGGCAGCGAATCCCTGGCTGCATTACGTCGGTGCCGCCATCGGCGCGGCAATCGTCGTCGGCTTGGGCAAGCTGATCCAGGCCCGGGCGCGCGAAAAAGCCGCCTGAAGCGCGCCGCCGCGCCAAACGCACGCCCTGCTCCTGCCCATTCGGCGCGTGCGCATTTGCAACAAATCGTAGTAGCGCCGTGACAAAGTCCCTTGTCCGGCGCTTTGGCGTCTGTTAACGTCCAGAACGGGAGTCCTGCCCTTGCGGCGTGGCGGGCGCGAGACCTGTGGACATAAACACAGTGTCGATCAGCTATCTGGACAAGGGGCGGGGAAGTGAGCACATCTTTATCGGCGAAGCGCGGTCGGTTCTGGCGCACGGATTGGTTCGTGGGCGTCCTTATCGTGGTCGCCGTGCTGATCCTGCATCAGGCTTCGGACGTGATCGGCACGCTCGAGCGGCGCTTCTACGACTATTCCAGCACTGTCACCAGCCGCCAGCCTTCCGAGCGAATCGCCGTCATCGCCATTGATGACCAGAGCATCGCCAACCTCGGCCGCTGGCCCTGGACCCGCGACATTCACGCCCAGATGATCGACATGCTTTCCGCGGCGAAAGCAAAGACCGTCGTCAACACCACCTTCTTTTTTGAGCCGCAAACTGATCGCGGCCTCGTTTTCATCCGCAAGATGAAAGAGGCGCTGGGACCTCCGGGGGAGGCGGGCAGCGTTTCCGACCAGCTTGGCAAGGTGATCGCCGAAGCCGAGCAGGCGCTGGATACCGATGCGAAGCTGGCGGCCAGCATGGCGAAAGCCGGCAATGTGCTGATTCCGTCTGTATTCGTGCTGGGCGAACCTCAAGGCAAGCCTGACAAGCCGCTGCCCGCCTACGCCCTGAAAAGCGCGGTGGACGAAGGCAACAACTACTCCTACCCGGCCATCAAGGGCCAGCAGCCGATTGAGTCGATCGGAACCGCAGCGGCGGGCATCGGCCACTTGAACCAGCTCAACGACGTGGACGGCGCCGTCCGTTATGAGCCACTGCTGGTCAACTACTACGGCAAGGCCGTGCCTTCCATGGCCTTGCTGGCCGCAATGAAAAGCCTGAACCTCGGGCCGGCCGACATCAAGCTGAACCCGGGTGACTCGGTGCAGATCGGCAAGCTGCGGGTCAAGACGGACGAAGGCGCCCGCATGCTCCCGCAGTTCTACAAGGGCAAGGACGGCAAGCCGGCGTTCGCGGTGGACTCGTTCTACGACGTGCTCAGCGGAAAGATCCCGGCTTCCAAATATGCCGACAAGATCGTCCTGATCGGTGCCACCGCAGCGGGCGTGGGCACGCAGTTCCCCACCCCCGGATACGCAGGGCTGACGCCCGCCGAGATGATCGCGCACATCACGTCGAGCATCCTGAGCGAGCACTTCATCGTCGAGCCGGGATGGGGCACGTGGGCAGCGATCGGGGCGTTCCTGCTCGTCGCGGCATACCTCATCGCCGCACTGCCTCGCCTTTCGGCCGGGATGGCGGGCACCATCACGGCCGTTTTCTTTGTCGTCCTGCTGGGCACCGAGTTCGGCCTGCTGGCAGGCCCGGCGATCTGGTTGAAGCTGGTGTTCCCGGCTTCGCTGCTGGTCATCGGGCATCTTGCGCTGACCACCAAGCGCTTCCTGATGACCGAAACCGGCAAGATCAAGGCCGACGAGGAATCGGCCGAGACCAACCGCATGATGGGTCTCGCTCTGCAGGGCCAAGGCCAGCTGGACATGGCGTTCGACCGTTTTCGTCGCGTGCCGATGAGCGACGCGGTGATGGACAACATGTACAACCTCGCGCTGGACTTCGAGCGCAAGCGCCAATTCAACAAGGCGCAGGCCGTGTATGAGCACATGGCGGCCTGGAACAAGGACTACAAGGACCTGCAGTCCAAGCTCAACCGGGCGAAGAATCTGTCCGAAACGGTCATCCTGGGTGGCGGCGGTTCGCATCCCGGCGGCACCATGCTGCTGGACGGTGGCGGTGTCGAGAAGCCCATGCTCGGCCGCTACCAGGTCGAAAAGGAACTGGGCAAGGGCGCCATGGGCGTGGTGTACCTCGGCAAGGACCCGAAGATCGGCCGCGTCGTTGCGATCAAGACCATGGCCCTCAGCCAGGAGTTCGAGGGCGAAGAACTGACGGATGCCCGCGAGCGGTTCTTCCGCGAAGCCGAGACGGCGGGGCGGCTGCAGCACCAGAACATCGTCACCATCTTTGATGCCGGCGAAGAGCATGACCTGGCCTACATCGCCATGGAATTCCTCAAGGGCAAGGACCTTGTCGATTTCTGCAAGGACGGGCACCTGCTGCCGGTGCCCAAGGTGCTCTCGATCGTCGCCCGGGTAGCGGAAGCACTTGCGTATGCGCACAAGCAGAACGTGGTGCACCGCGACATCAAGCCCGCCAACATCATGTACGAGGTCGACAGCGACACGGTCAAGGTCACCGACTTCGGCATCGCCCGCATCACCGACTCCAGCAAGACCAAAACCGGCCTGGTCCTGGGCACGCCCAGCTTCATGTCGCCGGAACAGATCGCCGGCAAGAAGGTGGACGGCCGCTCCGATCTGTATTCGCTGGGTGTGATGCTGTTCCAGATGCTGACGGGCGTGCTGCCTTTCCGTGGCGACTCGATGGCCGAGCTGATGTACAAGATCGCCAACGAGGAGGCGCCGGAGATTCGCATCGTCCGCAAGGAGTTGCCGGAGCGGCTGGCCAACGTCGTTGCCCTCGCGCTGGCCAAGCGCTCCGAGGTCAGGTACCAGGATGGCGAACAGTTCGCGGGCGACCTGCGCGCTGTGATCGCCGAAATGTCCGGCGGCGCTCCGGCCACGGCCGGCCCGGCGGCCGCCGTCCAGCCTGCTGCTGCCGCGCCTACGGCGGCAAGTGAAAAGACCGTCGCTTTCTCCGCGCCCCCGGAAGCTTCGCCGGTGGCGAACATGGACAAGACCGTGGTGCTCAGTGCCGCCCCTGCCACGCGCGGGCCCAGTTTTGAAGCGACTGTCGTTGCCACGGCGATTCCTGCGCCGGCGCCACCCAGCTATGATGCGACCCAGAAACTTGAGGCAGGCGACCAGGACGTGTTCGCCAAGACTGCCGTGATCAGCAGGCCGGGAGTGCCCGGCGCTCCATCCGCTGGGGACGGCAAGACTGATCTGGAGGCTTAACCCGGATACCTATGATTTACGAGTTTTGCATCCGAACGGATCCCGGTCTCGCCCGCGAGAACAACGAAGATTCGGTGACCTTTGACGAGCCGACAAGGCTGGGCATCCTTGCCGATGGCATGGGAGGCTATAACGCCGGCGAAATCGCCAGCGGCATGGCCACCACATTCATCAAGTCTGAGCTCGGCCGCTGGCTGTCCCAAGCGGGCAGGCACGCGAACGCGCGCGAGGTGCGCCGGGCCATGGAAATTTGCGTGGACAACGCGAACCGCTCCATATTCAATGCCGCCAATTCAAACCCGCAGTACAGCGGGATGGGGACCACGCTCGTGCTGGGCGTCTTCCAGGATGCGCGCCTGATGCTGGGCCACATCGGCGATTCCCGCTGCTACAGGCTGCGCGGCGCAGATTTTGCCCAGATCACCAAGGACCATTCGCTGCTGCAGGAGCAGATGGATGCCGGACTCATTACGCCCGAGCAGGCGGCCACTTCCACGAACAAGAATCTGGTGACGCGGGCGCTGGGTGTCGAGGACGCGGTGCTGCTCGAGGTGAACGAGCACAAGGTGGAGCCGGGCGACGTTTTTCTCATGTGTTCGGACGGCCTGTCCGACATGGTGGATGATGAGGGCATCGCCAAGATACTGGCGTCTGACGTGCCGCTGGAGCAGAAATCCGTGCAACTCGTTGAAGCGGCCAACGCCAACGGGGGCCGCGACAACATATCGGTATTTTTGGCCGAGGCCAAGACAGGGTCCAAAAAACGCGGCTTGATTTCCAGATTGCTGGGAAAATAGCCTTTCGTATTAATTTCCAGATAACGAGTTCAGAAACAGGAGTCGACCATGCCGAAAATGATCGTTTCGATCGACGGTGTTGTCATCAAGGAAGTGCAGTTGACCAAAGACCGGACGACCCTCGGGCGCCGGCCTTACAACGACATCGTGATCGATAACCTCGCGGTGAGCGGTGAGCATGCCGTGCTTCAGATGATGGGCAATGAGGTCTACCTGGAGGACCTCAACAGCACCAATGGGACTTACGTCAACGGCAAGGCGGTGAAGAAGCAATTGTTGCAAAACAACGACACCGTTGAGATCGGCAAGTACAAGATCAAATACATCAACGAGGCCGCCAACGCCGGTTTCGAGAAGACCATGGTCATCAAGGCCGGCTCGGCTGGCATCGTCGCGCCGCCTGCCGCCGGGGCGGCCGCGGCTCCGGTCCACGCGCCGGAGGCAGCCGCACAGACGGCGGCGATCAAGGTGCTTTCAGGCGCCGCCGCCGGCCGCGAAGTTCCGTTGGTCAAGGTCGTAACCACGATCGGCAAGCCCGGCGTGGCCGTCGCAGCCATCACCAAGAGGCCGCATGGCTTCGTGGTTGCACACGTGGAGGGGGCCAACAAGCCCACCCTCAATGGCGCGGCCATCGGTGCCGAGCCGATGACCCTGAAAAACGGGGATCTGCTCGAGTTGGCGGGAACGCAGATGCAGTTTGTCCAGGCCTGACCGCCTTCGCCGGGTTCCGGGCGTCATCATGACTGGAAGGCTGGTGCCCTGATGGAGTTGCTTGCCAAACACTGGTCCCGCATCGCGGTCACCCTGATCCCGCTGCTCTTCGCGCTGCTGCACGCTACCGGAGTGCTGCCGCTGGGCGTGCTCCAGCGGCTCGACGACATCATCTACGACGCGCGGCTTCGCGCGACGATGCCCAAAAAGCTGGATGAGCGCATCGTCATCGTCGACATCGACGAAAAGAGCCTGGCGGAAGTGGGCCGGTGGCCGTGGGGCCGCAACCGGCTGGCGGAACTGGTCGACGACCTGTTTGACCGGCAGAAGATTGCGCTGGTCGGCTTCGACGTTGTTTTCGCCGAGCCCGACGAAAGTTCGGGGCTGAAGCGGCTGCGCCAGCTAGCGCAGGCCGAGCTCAAGGACCAGCCCGGTTTTTCGGAAAAGCTCGGGCAGTTGCAAAGCACCCTGGACTATGACGCCTCATTTGCGCGGTCGCTGCAAAAGCGGCCGATAGTCCTTGGCTACTATTTCACCAACGAAAGCGGTGGAACCAGCTCCGGCGTTCTGCCGGCGCCGGTGATGCGTAAGGAGAACCTGAACGGCCGCCCTATCAAGTTCACCAGCTGGAGCGGCTTCGGCTCGAACATCGAACAGCTTGCGAGGGCCGCGCCGATGGCCGGCTTCTTCAACCCTATTGTCGATGGCGATGGGGTGGTGCGTTCCATTCCGCTGCTGACGGAATACAAGGGCCAGTATTACGAGTCCCTGTCGCTGGCGATGTTCCGCATGCTGATCGGCCTGCCGTCGGTTGAGCCGGGCTTCCCCCGCGACCGTTTCCTTTCACGCAGCTACCAGGGCCTGGAGAGCATCCTGCTGAAAATGGGCGAACGGACACTGGCTGTCCCCGTCGATGAAAAGGTCGCTGCACTGGTGCCGTTCCGCGGTTCGGGTGGCGTGGCTGGAGGCTCGTTCAAGTATGTCTCCGCCGCCGACGTGCTGACCGGACGCCTGGCGCCCGGGACTTTGAGCGGGAAGATCGTGATCGTCGGCACCACTGCCCCAGGCCTCAACGATCTTCGCGTCACGCCTGTCGGAGAGACCTATCCCGGCGTGGAGACCCACGCCAACGTGATCGCCGGGTTGCTGGATGGCAAGATATACGTGAAGCCTGACTACGCACTGGGGTTCGAGGTGGTCATCCTGGTGTTGTCGGGGCTGACCCTGGCGCTCGCCCTTCCCCTCCTCTCGGCACCGCGAGCGGTGGCGGCCAGCGTCCTGGTTCTGGCCGCCGTCCTGGCTCTGAACTTCTGGCTTTATGTCGGCGCGGGCCTGGTTCTTCCCGTGGCATCTGCGCTGGTGATGGCGTTGACCGCTTTTGCCCTGAACATGAGTTACGGCTATTTTGTGGAAAGCCGCTCCAAGCGGGAGCTTGCCAACCTGTTCGGTACCTATGTCCCGCCCGAACTCGTGGACGAAATGGTCAAGGACCCCGACAGCTACAGCATGAAGGCGGCGAGCAAGGAACTCACCGTCATGTTCTGCGACATGCGGGGCTTTACCAAGATGTCGGAGCAGATGGAGCCGACAAAGCTCCAGGAACTCCTCAATGGCGTCTTCAGCCGCCTCACCGACCTGATCCGCGCCAACCGCGGGACGATCGACAAATACATGGGTGACTGCGTCATGGCCTTCTGGGGTGCGCCGGTCGACACGCCCAACCACCCCCACCTGGCGGTCAAGACGGCCATGGAAATGGCCAATGCGGTGCGCAAGATCAATGAGGACCACAGGGCCAAGGGCATTCCCGAAATCGGCATCGGCATCGGCCTGAATACCGGGACGATGTGCGTCGGTGACATGGGCTCGGACATCCGACGCAGCTACACCGTCATTGGTGATTCCGTCAACCTCGGGTCGCGCCTGGAAGGCCTTTCCAAGGCTTATGGCGTCGATATCGTCGTCAGCGAAACCACCCGCAGGCTGGCCCCGGATTTCGCATGGCAGGAACTGGACCGGGTTCGGGTCAAGGGGAAGGAACAGGCGGTGGCCATTTTCTGGCCGCTGGCCCCGTCGGACCGCGTGGACAAGGAGCGTTCTGACGAACTCAAGACCTGGGCGGCGATGCTCAAGGCCTATCGAGCCCAGGATTGGGACCAATGCGATGTGCTGCTGTTGAACCTGCAGCGCATGAATGCCAAAAAATACCTTTACGAACTGTATTCAGAGCGTGTAGCCTCAATGAGGTTGCTCCCGTTTGACCCGGAGTGGGACGGCGCGACCAACTTCGAAACCAAATAGGGACAGTGATGAAGGTGCGCGTGCTGGGCTGTTCTGGAGCGATCGCGAAGGACTGTCGAACCACATCGTTCCTGATCGATGGCGACGTCCTTGTCGACGCCGGCACCGGCGTGGGCGACCTCACGCTCGACGAGATGAAGAACATCAACCATGTCCTTCTCACGCATTCTCACCTGGACCACGTTGCCGCCCTGCCGCTCATGGTCGATGCCATCGCGGCCCGCCGGACCACGCCGATCCAGATCCACGCGCTGCCGGGAACCATCGCCGCGCTGAAGGCCCACGTCTTCAACAACGTCATCTGGCCCGATTTCAGCCGCATCCCAACCATCGAATCGCCGTTCATCACGTTCCATGAGGTGCAGGTGGGCGAGACTCTGGACATCACGGGTAAGCGCATCGAGGTGCTGCCCGCCGTCCATACGGTGCCGGCCGTGGGCTACGCGGTGACCGCGGGCCGCGGCTGCTGGGTCTTCACCGGCGACACCGAGCGCAATCCGGCTTTCTGGCGGCGCATCAACCAGATGAACGTGGCAGCGCTCATCATCGAGACGGCGTTCAGCAACCGCGAGAAGGATCTGGCCCGGCGCAGCCTGCACCTGTCTCCGCACGCCCTGGCCGAGGAGCTTGACTGCATAGACAAGGGAAAGTCTTTCCCGATCTACATCACGCACACCAAGCCCGCCGAGACCGAGCTGATCATGACGGAGATCCAGAAATTCGATCAGACGCAGCCTTTTGGTCCCAACGTCGTGCACGACATCCGCTGGCTGCGCGCCGGCCAGGAGTTTGACCTGTGAACGCCGTGCTGAAACCCGAACGCGATTCTGAGCAGGCGTTCTTCAATTCGCAGATGCTCCCGCCCGAGAAGCGGGGAGTTTCGTTCGAGGCGCTTTTCTACCGGCAGCTGCAGCAGGTGTCGACGCGCATCCATGAGACCGAGAACATCGACCAGATCATGCTCGAGGCTAGCCAGGACATCTGCAAGCTGTTCAACGCCGACCGCCTGACCCTATATGCCATCAGCGAGGACGGCGGCTCAATTGTTTCCAAGGTCAAGACGGGCCTGAACGCCAGCAGCGACCTGAAGCTGCCGATCGGCGTGCAGAGCATCGCCGGCTATGTGGCATTCACCAAGCAGATGGTCAATATCGCGGATGTGTACGATGACGAAGCGCTCAAGCGCATCCATCCGACGCTGAGTTTTCTCAAGCAGGTTGACAAGCGGTCGGGCTACCGGACCAAGCAGATGCTCGTTGTGCCGATCATGGACGGCGAGAACCTGCACGGCGTGCTGCAGGTCATCAACAACAAGAGCGACCAGCCGTTCGGCGACCTGGAAGTCGAGGGCGCTTCGCAGCTGTGCAAGACGCTGGCCACCGCAATCCGCCAGCGGATGCAGAAGGCCGAAGACAGCCAGCGCCGCAAGGCCACCAAGTACGACGGCCTGATTGCCGACGGCGTGATGACGGCGCAAGAGCTGCAGCAATGCGTGCAGAAGGCGCGAGAGGAAGCCAAGCCCGTCGAGCACATGCTGATGGCGCAATACCAGATACGGCCGGCGCAGATCGGGCCATCCATCGGCAAGTTCTTCGGCGTACCGTATGAGCCATTCAACCCCGGGCGCATCCGTGTCGAGGCGCTGCAAGGCCCACTCAAGAGGGAGTTTGTCGAGGAGCAGGGCTGGATACCGCTGGAAGAGACGCCCGACGGGCTCATGGTGATGTGCCTCGATCCCGAGGCCGTGCGCGGTGCGCGCATCGTTCCGCAGGTGTTTCCCAGGTTCGCCAAGTTTGCCTATCGGGTGACGACCCAGACCGAATTCGAGGAAACGCTGGCGCAGCTCTATGGCGCGGGCGAAGGTGCATCGATCGACGAGATGCTCGCCGACCTCAGCGCACCGACGGACGACGACGGTGGCGGCGGCGAGGACTCTTCCCTCGAATCTGCGGCGGCGGACAACGAGCTGGTGAAGTTCGTGAACAAGGTCATCGTCGATGCCTACAACCAGAAGGTGTCCGACATCCATATCGAGCCACTTCCCGGCAAGGCCAAGACGGGCATACGCTTCCGCATCGACGGCAGCCTGCAGCCCTATGTGGAAGTGCCCGCACATTTCCGCCAGGCAATGGTGACCCGGCTAAAGATCATGTGCGACCTGGACATCTCCGAAAAGCGCAAGCCGCAGGACGGCAAGATCAAGTTCAAGAAATTCGGCCCGCTCGACATCGAACTGCGGGTGGCCACTATTCCTTCCTCGGGCGGTGTCGAGGACGTGGTGATGCGTATCCTGGCCGCGGGCGAGCCGATTCCGCTGGAAAAACTGGGGCTCACGCCGCACAACAGGGAGCGCGTCGAGAAGACGGTCAGCAAGCCCTATGGTCTTTTCTATGTTTGCGGGCCTACGGGCTCAGGCAAGACGACCACGCTGCATTCGATCCTGAAGTTCCTGAACACGCCGGACACCAAGATCTGGACCGCAGAAGATCCGGTTGAAATCACCCAAAAAGGTTTGCGGCAAGTCCAAATCAACAAGAAGGCCGGCATCGACTTTGCCCTCGTGATGCGGGCTTTCCTGCGGGCCGACCCGGACATCATCATGGTGGGCGAGTCGCGCGACAAGGAAACGGTTTCCATGGGCGTTGAAGCGTCGCTCACGGGCCACCTGGTGTTCTCGACGCTGCACACCAATTCGGCGCCTGAATCGATTACGCGGTTGCTCGACATGGGAATGGACCCTTTCAATTTCGCCGACGCGCTGCTTGGGATCCTTGCACAACGGTTGGCCAAGAAGCTGTGTGACTGCAAATCCGAATACACACCGGATGCTGAAGAAATCAAAACATTCGTGGCCGAATATGCCGAGGAATTACGGCACTCTTCGGCCTGGAAGGCCGACTATGCGGGCGAGGCCAAAAAGCTGTACGAGAGCTGGGTCAAGCTTTACGGACACGACGGCAAACTGAAGTTCTACAAGGCTGCGGGCTGCGACAAGTGCAACAAGACCGGCTACAAGGGCCGGATTGGCCTGCATGAACTCCTGATTGCCGACGATACGGTCAAAAAGCTGATCCAGGAGCGGGCGCGGGTGGCCGATCTGTTCGCCGCCTCCGTCGAAACCGGCATGCGCACACTGAAGATGGACGGCATGGAAAAAATCATGCTGGGGATGACCGACTTGAAGCAAGTTCGGTCGGTGTGCATCAAATAGCGCCCAAGCCTCTGACAAAAATGTTCTGTTTTTCGCCCCGGGAGGTTGCAAGCTGTTCCCGGCGTGCGGTTTTGCGCATCTGCCTGCGTGGCATGGCAATTGCTGAAGTGTTAGTTCTTCAATCAATCCCGGAGGTTTAAATGAAGCGTCAGCTCCAACAGGGTTTCACCCTGATCGAATTGATGATCGTGGTAGCGATCATCGGTATTCTGGCCGCCGTGGCCCTGCCTGCGTATCAAGACTATACGAAGCGCGCGAAACTGTCTGAAGTGATCCTGGCTGCGTCGGCATGTCGCACCACCATCACCGAAGTGTTTCAAACCGCATCGGTTCTCCCCGGCGCGAACTCGTGGGGCTGCGAGTCGGCCACTGCAACCAGCAAGTACGTCACTTCTGTAGCGACGGACACGGCCGGTATCATCTCGGTCACCGCTTCGGGACTGCAGGACACGACCATTGACGGCAAGATCCTGACCCTGATTCCTTCGGCGGGTGCTGGCACGCTGGCTGCCGGCTCCATCGTCAAGGCATGGGTCTGCGGCGGCACCGGCACGACGATCCCCGTCAAGTACCTGCCCGGTTCCTGCCGCGGCTAAGCACTGTCAGTTTCAATGAATCCGGCAGCACTTGTGCTGCCGGTTTTTTTTGTGCTCCGCATTCTGAAAGCCTGTTGCATCCGGCGCCTGAACCCCCCGCGCCTTTTCTGAAATCAAAATCATCTTGATCAAGAGACTGTTGCTCGCCAGCCTGATTTTTATTGCCGTGGCGCTGCCCTGGCAAATCAGCTACAACGCCCTGCCGGTCAGCAGCTACATCAATGAGCTGTTTGCCATTCTCGGATGGGGCGTATTGATCGTGATCGCGGGCTTGAAGTTGCCCGGCCCGCCAACCTGGTCGCGCTCCTTCATCCATCTCGGCCTGTTTTTCGGCTTGTTGGCCGCACTGGTATTGATCCAGGGACTGACTGGCTTCGCAAGACTCTGGAGCGTTTGCCTGCTCTGGCTCTATTTCCTGGCCGGCGCCTTCCTTTGCGCCTGCGTGGGCTACCAGCTCGCTTTCAGCGACCGATGTGAATACATCGTCGATGTTTTCTCGGTTTGCTGGGTTCTGGGAGGCTTGCTGAGTGTCGCCGCTGAATTGAGCCAGTACTTCCAGCTGGATGTCAGCTGGTATGTCGTCGCACCGCTCAGCCAGCTTGGCCGGATCTACGGAAACATCCGCCAGCCCAACCATCTTGCCACCTTGCTGACGCTGGCGCTGGTGTGCGCCGCCTGGCTGTACGGCAGGCGCAGGCTCGGGCTGGCCGTGGCCGTGCCGCTATTGATGATGCTGGCCATCGGCGTGGTGCTGAGCAGCTCGCGCACGGGGATGCTGATCATGGGGGTGCTGGCGCTTCTGGCGTCCGCGTGGGGAGGCGCAAGGGAACGCATTGCGGTGGTGGCTGGCCTGCTGGGATGCGCGGGCTTGTTTATCCTTCTGTCCACCCTTGATTCGGCGGGCGTGTTCAGTTACTTCGGCGCCGAGCGGCTCGCCACCAACCTCGCGCGACCCAGCGATGCCAGTGGATCGCGATTTGACCTGTGGGCCAACACTCTCTATCTGATCAAGGAAAACTGGCTGTGGGGCGCGGGGGTGCAGCAGTTCCAGTTTCTTTACCTCCTGTCGGACATCCCCATTCCGACGGGCCTGTATACCAACGCCCATTCACTGCCCTTGCAGATCGCCGTCGAGTTTGGCCTGCCTGCGGCATGCGTGTTGTTCTACTGCCTGTTGGCCTCGTTCTGGAAAGCGCGCAACGCGCTCGCTTCGGACATCGGCCGCTGGTGTCTCGCAGCGATGCTGGCCATGCTTGTCCACAGCTTGTTCGAATTCCCGTTGTGGTATGCCTACTTTCTTTTCCCCTTCGCTTTTTTCTGGGGCCTGTTTGCCGGGCGGGGCGCGTCGCCCCAGCTACTTCCCGCGGATGGAGCGGAGCAGCGATCCCCCGAAGGACCCCGTCAGTTGAAATGGCTGGCGCTGGGCGGCGTAGTCATGGTCTCCGTGGTGCTGACCAGCGTGACGCACTACCTGAGCCTTGCGGCCATCTACGCCCCGGGCGGCTTGAAGGACACTTTCAGCCAGCGCATGGAAACCGCCGACCGGGGCTTTTTCTACAGGCACTGGATCGTGTTCACGGCGCTGAATTCCTACGCCATTCCCAACGCGGAAAGGTCAAGGCAGCTCGTCGGCCTGTTCGACCAGAACGCGCGCTTCTTCATGAATGAAGAGTACCTGCTGCGGTACGCCATCGTGCTGACGCACACGGGGCAGCTCGAACGTGCGAAGCGCGTCGCCAACGCGCTGGGCACCCAGCGCACGCCGAGCATTTTCGCCCTGAAGGTGTACTGCGACGCACAGAAAGATCCTGCGTTCCAGGCCCTGTCGGCCTATATATCCAACCCCTATACACCCGCAGTCCAGCCGAGTGACTTCCCCTAGCCGAATGAGCGGCACGCCTGGTGCCCGCGAGGTGGCGGTGTTCGCGTGCATCGCCCTGCCATGGCTCAACCCATTCGCCCAGGGCCCCTCGGCAGCTGCACAGCCGCTGCTGGTTTGCTGGCTGTTCGCCAGTGCGCTCCTGCTCCTGTGGCGCCGTGGCGATGCGAATGTCGCCGCATGGGCCTGGCTTGTTGCGGGGCTGGCAAGCGCCGGCATCGGGCTGTGCCAATACTTTGGCGTCGAGGAATTCTTCCAGCCCTGGATGAACCAGGCGCCGGCCGGGGAGGCCTTCGCCAACCTTCGCCAGCGCAACCAGTTCGCCTCGCTCACGGCCATCGGCGCCATTGCCGTCCTGCGGCTGCTATCGGCGTCCCGGTTGTCCCTGCGGTGGGCGATGGCGGCCATGCTGGTCCTGGCCGCCGGCAACGCGGCCTCTGCCTCGCGCACCGGCTTTCTCCAGCTGGTACTGATCACTGCGCTGACCATCTTCTGGGGCCGCGCCAATCCGTCCTCCGCGAAAGCCGTGCGCGTGTGCGGCCTCGCGCTGGCGGCCTATCTCGTCGCGGCACTGGCGCTGCCGTGGCTTCAGGAATGGGTATCGGGGATGACCGGCAACAGCGCATTCCTGCGCATGCGGCAGGAACTGGGTTGCAGCAGCCGCACGGTGCTGTGGTCCAACGTGCTGCACCTGATCGCCCAGAGGCCGCTTTCCGGCTGGGGCTGGGGCGAGCTTGATTTCGCCCACTACATCACGCTCTACCCCGGCGCGCGTTTTTGCGACATTCTGGACAACGCGCACAACCTGCCCTTGCAGCTGGCGGTTGAATTGGGCATCCCATTCGCCCTGCTGGCTTGCGGTGCGCTGGCCTGGGCGGCACTGCGCGCTGCGCCCTGGCGCGACACCGACCCTACCCGGCAGATGGCCTGGGCCATCCTCGCCGTGATCCTGTTGCACAGCATGGTCGAATACCCGCTCTGGTATGGACCGTTCCAGACGGCCGCCTGCCTGTGCATCGCCATGCTGTGGCCGGCGGCCGCAGGAAGCCAGGAGCCGGTGCCGGCGCGGCTCCTGCTTGCGCGAGTCCTGCTTGCAGCCGCCTGTGCCGGTGCGGTGGCATTCGCGCTGTGGGACTACAACCGCGTGACCCAGCTCTACCTGGCTCCCGCCAGCCGCGATGCTGCCTACCGGGAGAACACGCTTGAGAAAGTGGGCGGCTCGCCGCTGTTCCAGGACCAGGCCCGGTTCGCCGAGCTGACAACTACGCCGCTCACGCCGGCCAACGCGGCGCTGCAGCATGCGCAGGCCAGCGCACTGCTGCACTTTTCGCCGGAACCCAGGATCGTGGAAAGGGTGATCGAAAGCGCGACCCTGCTGCACCTGGATGACGAGGCGGTGCAGCATCTCGCGCGCTACCGCGCCGCATTTCCGCGCGAATACCAGCTGTGGTCCGGTTCGCAAACCGGGCGCTAACCTCAGGGCTTGACGAAGCTGCCTGACTTGCCGCCGCGCTTTTCAAGCAGGCAGACACCGTGGATGCTCATGCCCCGGTCCACCGCCTTGCACATGTCATAGATGGTGAGCAACGCCACCTGCACGGCGGTGAGGGCTTCCATTTCAACGCCCGTGGGCCCGACGGTTTCCACCGTCGCGGTGCAATGGACTGCGGGTGGCTGTGCGGCGCCGTCCGCGTGAAACTCCACCGCCACACGCGTCAGCGCCAGGGGGTGGCAAAGGGGGATCAGGTCACTGGTCTTCTTGGCCGCCTGGATGCCGGCGATCCGCGCGATCCCCAGCACGTCGCCCTTCTTCGCCGTGCCGGCCTCGATCAGTGCGAGTGTCGGCGCCAGCATATCGATGCGCCCGGTGGCCACCGCGACCCGGTGGGTGCTGGCCTTGCCGGCGACGTCCACCATGTGGGCGTTGCCCGCGACATCAAAATGCGTCAGCTCGGCCATCTGGGAAAATCCGGCTAGATTCCATTTACAGAACGTTTAACTCCTGGGGGCATCATACGACCATGATCAACTGGAAAGAACGCATCCGGGCGGCCGCCATACACCTGGGCATCAGCCTTGCCGTCGCCGCACTGGCCGCGCTGCTGGTCTTCGGCGTGTGGTATCCCTACCCCTACCGCGACACGTCCGGCGGGCGCGAACTGTTCTTCATCGTCGTGACGGTCGACGTCATCCTGGGCCCGCTGATCACACTCGCGGTTTTCGACCGCGCGAAAACCTGGCGCCTTCTGCGGCGGGACCTTGCCGTCATCGGCCTCATCCAGCTTGCCGCGCTGGGCTATGGCTTGTGGACCGTGTTCGTCGCCCGGCCGGTTCACCTGGTGTTCGAAATCGACCGCTTTCGCGTGGTTCATGAAATCGAGGTGCCGGACACGCTCCTGCCCCAGAAGCCGCCCGGCATCGAGGCGTTTCCCATGCTGGGCCCCACGCTTTTGTCGGTGCGGCAGTTCAAGAGCAGCAACGAGAGCATGGACGCCACGCTCGCCGCGGTCAATGGCATGGCGCTCGGCGCGCGGCCGGACCTGTGGCAGCCGTACGATGCCGCGCGCGCCGAAGTGCGCCTGGCGGCCAGGCCGGTCACGCAGCTCAAGTCGCGTTTTCCCGCCCGCGCAGCGGAGATTGACGCAGTGCTCGCGCGCATGGGGCGCAGCATCGATGCCGTGGCGTACCTTCCGATGATCGACCGCAAGAGTTTCTGGACCATTTTTGTGGATCCCGCCACTGGCGATGTCCTCGGCTTCATGCCGCTGGATCCCTATTAAACGTACGAGCAGAAAATGCCACCAGCCCGCTCCAGACATGCTTTGGCAGCTATCGTTTTGGTAGCAACTGTGGGTTGGGCGCCGACACCCGCGCCCGCCCAGCTGCCCAGCCTGGGCGAGGGCAGCGACATGAATGTGAGCGCCGAGCGCAAGCTTGGCGAGAAGATCGCGCGCGAGCTGTACCGCGACCCCGACTACATCGACGATCCCATCCTTTCCGAATACGTCTCCAGCATCTGGCAGCCCCTGCTCGCGGCCGCGCGCGCGCGCGGTGAACTGACTCCCGAGCTTGACGACCGCTTCGCCTGGGAGGTGATGCTTGGCAAGGACCGCAGCATCAACGCGTTCGCTTTGCCGGGCGGCTGGATGGGCCTGCATCTGGGGCTGATCAGCGTCACGGCCAACCGCGACGAACTGGCCTCGGTGCTGGCGCATGAGCTCAGCCACGTGACGCAGCGGCACATCTCGCGCATCGTCACGCAGCAGAACCGCCAGGCCCCCTGGGTGCTGGGCGCGATGATCCTGGGCGCACTGGCCATGAGCAAGAACCCGGAGGCCGGCAATGCCGTGATCGCCGGAGGGCAGGCGCTGGCCGCGCAGGGGCAGCTGAATTTCTCGCGCGACATGGAGCGCGAAGCCGACCGCATTGGCTATGGCGTGATGACCCAGGCGGGCTTCGAGCCGCAGGGCTTCGTCACCATGTTCGACAAGCTGCACCAGGCCGCGCGGCTCAATGACAACGGCAGCTTTCCGTACCTGCGCACCCACCCCATGACGACCGAGCGCATCGCCGAGATGCAGTCGCGCCAGCAGCTCGGCGCGCGGGCACCGGTGCCGCCGGGCATGGAGCATGCCACCATGGCGGCGCGCTCACGGGTGCTGTCCAATCCCGGCGTGGATGGCCTGCGCGCTTATGTGGCGGAGGCTGATGCGCTGCAGGCCGCACCGGCCAATGCGCGCCAGGCGGGCGCCTTCTATGCGGCCGCGCTGGCCAGCGCGCGCCTGCGCGACCCGGCGGCCGCGGCACGCTGGCTGGTCCGGCTCACGGCTGCCACCAGCGGCGATGCGCGGGCTGCCCGGCAGGCCACGCTGCTGGCGGCCGAGCTCGCGCTGGGCGCGGGCGATGCGCGGCGCGCGGCGGTGCTGCTTGACCCCGGGGCGGCCCTGCGCCCCGAAGTGATGATGCTCTCGCAGGCGCAGATCCAGACCGGGCGGCCCGGCGACGCGGCGCAGCGCCTGCAGACCTGGGTGGCGCTGCATCCGAGGGACGCCGCTGCCTGGCAGCTGCTGGCGGGCGCGCATGCGGCGCATGGCCAGCCGCTGCGCGCCATCCGCGCCGAAGCGGAGGCCCAGGTGGCCCACATGGAC
The DNA here is from genome assembly GCA_016191525.1 of Burkholderiales bacterium. Taxonomy (GTDB): domain Bacteria; phylum Pseudomonadota; class Gammaproteobacteria; order Burkholderiales; family Burkholderiaceae_C; genus Ramlibacter. The sequence continues at coordinate 351,999 of JACPOK010000016.1, forward strand.
TATTCGGCCGCTGTGGACCGGTTCAGGGCGGCGCAGGACCTGGTGCGCAAGGGCGGCGCCGGCGGCGACCACGTCGAAGCGTCGATCATCGACACCCGCGCGCGCCAGGTCGAATCACTTCTTCGTGAACAGGGTCTCGAGCGCTGACTCGATGACGATGCCCAGCACCGAATAGATCAGCGAGCCGATCAGCGCGGCAATGAAGCCGCGCACCTCGAAGCCTTGCAGCAGCGAGCCCGCGGCCCAGAACATCAAGGCGTTGATCACAAACAGGAACAGGCCGAGCGTGAGCACCGTGACCGGCAGGGTGAGGACGACAAGCACCGGCCGCACCACGGTGTTGAGCAGGCCGATCACAAAGGCGGCGATCAGCGCGGCCGTGAAGCTGCTGACCTGCACGCCGCTGTAGACGTACGCCACGAACAGCAGCGCTGCGGCGCTGAGCAGCCATTTAGCGAGGAGCTTCATGGCCGCAAGAATAGCACCAGCTAGTCCGCTGCCAGCAGCAGCATCGCACCCAGGCCGGCCACCGCACCGGGTACTTCCCAGCGCCCGCCGCCCGGTGCCGGCTGGTCGGCCGTGACGGGCGGCAGGTCCACCCCGAACCGGGGCCGGCGCGCGTCGAGCACGCGGCAGGCGCCGTGTGTGGCGCACAGGCTTTTTGTCAGTGCCGCAAGGGGACCGCTGGCCACCACGGCGGTGGCGCTGTCACCGCGCGACAGCAGGGCGGGCACCACCTGCCCCAGCAGCTTTTCGGCCCAGCGCGCCCGCCAGCTTTCGCGCGCGCTGTGGCTGACCCACTTGCCGATGCGGCGCGTCATGCGCGGCGGGCACGCGACCAGGATCCAGTGCGTGGCCACGGGCTGCGCGCCCTCGCTGCTTTTCATCGGGGCCAGCTGGTGCTGCGCGTGGGCGGCGTCGTCCAGGTAAACAATGATCTTGTCCATGGGAACTCCTGTCGAAGGAAAGAGGAAAAAAAACGGGAAGTGGTTTCAGGCGGCGGGGGCTTCGCCGTTGCGGCGCGCGGCCCACCAGCCGGCAGCGAGCACGCCGGCCACCGCCAGTACGTGGGTCGCGTAGCGCGCGGCGGTATTCAGTACCTCGGGCGGGTCAAACACCGCGTCCAGCAGCGGCTCGCCCACAATCATCCGGGCGGCGGTGAAAGCCAGCACCGCGGCACCGGCATGGATGATCAGCGGGAAGCGCTCGACCAGCCTGAGGACCATCGTGCTGCCGAACACAACGATCGGTACGCTGACCACCAGGCCGATGATGACCAGGTCGAACGAGCCGTGGGCCGCGCCCGCGACCCCCAGCACGTTGTCGATGCCCATCAGCGCATCGGCCACCACGATGGTCTTCATGGCGCCCCAGAACGTGCGCGCGACGGGTCCGTGGCCGTTGCCGCCATCCTGGTCAGCCAGCAGTTTGTACGCGATCCAGAGCAGGCCCAGGCCGCCCACCAGCATGAGGCCGGGGATCCTGAGCAGCCAGACCACGCCCACCGTCATGGCGGAACGCACGACGATGGCGCCCACGGTGCCCCAGACGATGGCTTTCTTCTGGAGGTGGGCTGGCAGGCTGCGTGCGGCAAGCGCGATCACGATCGCGTTGTCGCCCGCGAGGACAAGGTCGATGAGGATGATGGCCAGCAGCGCTGACCACCAGGGTGCGGATAAAAATTCCATGGCAAAACTCTCCGGTTGAAGATGTCGATCAACAACCTGATACGGGCCTGGCCAGATGGAGATGTGGTTGCCGTGAACCACAAGCGCGCTTCGACCAAGCCTGGATCAGGCTCGAATCGAAGGTCTTGCTCGGCATGGAGTCATGCGGATATGTGCCCGACAAGCCGGAAGTAATTACTTCGTATTGACGACTTGCCGATACCTGCTGCAACGGATGCCGGAAAATTCACCGGCATCCTCCCTGTGCTGCAACAAGCGGGAGCTACTCCCCTTCGTGCAATGATTAGACCACAGGGCGGGGTTTCGCGGTGGCGTTTGGGCGCTATCATCCCCTCCCCCCGCAGCACATTGCCATGGCCGGAATCCACATCACCGACATCGAAGCCGCCATCAACTACTGGCGCGAGAAGAAGCCGTCGCCCGACGGCGTCACGCTGGCGCCCGAGCTGCGCGCGCTGGCCGAGGTGTACGCGTTGATGATTTTCTACCACGAGGACCAGGCCGAGGAACGCGGCTTCCCGCCCAAGGCGTACGCCGCGTGGAAGGCCTGGTACGACAGCACGCCCGACACGCCCTGCATCGCCATCTGCTCCACCAGCCAGGGCGACGAAACCTGCAAGGGCTGCGGGCGCAGCTTCGAGGAAGTGCAGCACTGGCCCGAGATGACTCCCGCCGAAAAACGCCAGACCTGGCGGCGCATCACCCTGCAAAGCGATGCTTGGCGCTTCAACAGGTATTCCGAGCGCGCGGCCGAGGGGCCGGCCGAGACGCCGGCTTCTTCCGGCTGAGCTGCATGCTGCGGTTGACCCGGGCTCCGAATATCGCAATCGCGGCGCTCTGGGTCGATGCACTGCGCCACGCCGGCGTCGAGGCTTCCATGCAGCGGTATTTCCTGGGCTCGGTCGCGGGCGAACTGCCGCCCGACCAATGCCTGCCCGAAGTGTGGATCACCCACAACGAGCAGGAACAGCTGGCGCGCACGCTGCTGCATGACCTGCAGAACGTGCCGCAGCGGCGCTGGAGCTGCGCCTGCGGCGAGCTCGTGGAAGGCGGCTTCGAAGCCTGCTGGAAATGCGGCCTGCCGATGCCGGCCTGAGCCGCGGCCGCCCTACTTCCAGCGGACCGGTTCGATGTCGACCGTCGCGCTGCCGTCACCCAGCATCAGCGCGCCTTCCTGGATGGTGGCCTGCAGCTGCATGCTGCGCCGGGCCAGTGTGGCCAGCGCCTGAGAGGCCGCCGTCGGCACGCGGTACGCGCTGAGCGCGGACAGGCGCGACAGCTTGTTCTCGATGCCGCGCCACCAGATTTCGGCGGCGTGGTTGAAGCAGTAGACCTGCACTTCATCGGCCTTGCTGCAGGCCTTGGCCAGCGGCTTGTCTTCCGGCTGGCCCACCTCGATCCACAGCCGGGTGCGGCCGGTGAAGTCGCGCAGCCAGACGTCGGGCTCGTCCGGGTCCGACAGGCCGGCACCGAAGCCCAGCGTGCCGTCGCCGTCGCACACCGTCTGCAGCTTGTGTGCGTTGAGCGCCAGCGCCACCAGCCGGATCATCATCCGCTCGTCGGTCTCGCTCGGGTGGCGAGCCAGCGTCAGCGCATGGTCGGCGTAGTAGGCGTGGTCGATGTCGGCGACCTGGACGTTCGCCTTGAAGATGGTGGACTTGAGGGCCAACCTAGACCCGCTTCGCGAGTTCGGCGGCCTTGCCGGTGTAAGTGCCGGGTGTCAGCGCCAGCAGCCGGTCCTTCTCGGCCTGCGGAATCTCCAGCGAGCGGATCAGCCCGTGCAGATCTTCGGCCCGCACCGTCTTGCCGCGCGTGACTTCCTTCAGCTTCTCGTAGGCGCCCTGCAGCGCGAAGCGCCGCATCACGGTCTGGATCGGCTCGGCCAGCACTTCCCAGGCCCCGTCCAGGTCCGTCGCCAGTGCTTCCTCATTGAGCTCCAGCTTGCCCAGGCCGATGCCCAGCGCGTGGTAGGCGAGCGCGGCATAGCCCAGCGCCACACCCATGTTGCGCAGCACGGTGCTGTCGGTGAGGTCGCGCTGCCAGCGGCTGACCGGCAGCTTCTCCGACAGGTGGCGCAGCAGCGCATTGGCCAGCCCCAGGTTGCCCTCGGAATTCTCGAAGTCGATCGGGTTGACCTTGTGCGGCATGGTGGACGAGCCGATCTCGCCTTCCTTCAGCCGCTGCTTGAAGTAACCCAGACTCACATAGCCCCAGACGTCGCGGCACCAGTCCACCAGAATGGTGTTGGCGCGCGCCACCGCATCGAACAGTTCGGCCATGTAGTCATGCGGCTCGATCTGGATGCTGTAGGGCTGGAAGGTCAGGCCCAGCCCCAGCGGCTCGGGGCTTTCGATCAGCTTGCGGCTGAAGGCCTCCCAGTCGAAGCCGGGCCAGGCCGACAGATGGGCGTTGTAGTTGCCCACCGCGCCATTCATCTTGCCCATCAGCTTCACGCCGGCGATCTTTTCGCGCGCGGCCGCCAGCCGTACGACGACGTTGGCGATTTCCTTGCCCACCGTGGTGGGGCTCGCGGTCTGGCCGTGCGTGCGGCTGAGCATGGCCACGCCGGCGTGGGCATGCGCCATCTCGCGCAGTTTGTCGATCAGCTTGTCCAGCGCGGGCAGGATCACCTGTTCGCGCGCACCCTTGAGCTGCAGTGCGTGGCTGGTGTTGTTGATGTCCTCGCTGGTGCAGGCGAAGTGCACGAACTCGCTGGCGGCTTTCAGTTCGGGCCGGGCCTCGAATTTCGACTTGATCCAGTACTCCACCGCTTTCACATCGTGGTTGGTGGTCTTCTCGATTTCCTTGATCGCCAGCGCGTCGGCTTCGGAAAAATTCTTCACCAGGCCGAGCAAGTAAGTGCGTGCTCCGGGAGACAGGGGCTTGAATTCGGCAAAGCCGGCATCACTGAGGGAGATGAACCAGCAAATCTCCACCTGCACGCGGCGGTGCATGTAGCCTTGTTCGCTCATGAGCGGGCGCAGCGGCGCGAGGCGGCCCGCATAGCGGCCGTCCAGCGGCGACAGCGCTGAAATCGTGGAAAGCGTCATGGTCCTAATTGTAGGTGCGGGCCCGGTTTGTAGCGGACGTGCCACAGGGGGAAATGATCCTTCCCCTAAAATGAAAGCAAGCAGCCCGAATAACTCGAACGACAGACCGACAGAGAGAAAAGCCCCGCCATGAAACTGATTGGAGCCAACGCCAGCCCTTACGTGCGCAAGGTGCGCATCGTCATGGCCGAGAAGAAGCTGGACTACCAGTTTGTGGCCGAAGACGTGTGGGCGGCCGAAACCACCATCGGGCAGTCCAACCCGCTGGGCAAGGTGCCCTGCCTGGTGATGGAAGGCGGCGAAGCCCTCTTCGATTCACGCGTCATCGTCGAGTACCTGGACACGCTGTCGCCCGTGGGCAAGCTGATCCCGGCCGTGGGCCGCGAACGCGCCGAGGTGAAGACCTGGGAAGCGCTGGCCGACGGCGTGCTGGACGCGCTGATTCTGGCGCGCCTGGAAGCCAACTGGGCCGGCCGCACCAAGGCCCAGCGCAGCCAGGCCTGGATCGACCGCCAGCTTTCCAAGACCCATGCCAGCCTGAAAGCCATGAGCCAGGGCCTGGGTGAGAAACCGTTCTGCGCCGGCATCTACCTCAGCCTGGCCGACATCGCGGTGGGCTGCGCGCTGGGCTACCTGGATTTCCGTTTCGCCGACATCGACTGGCGCACTCCGTACCCGAACCTGGCCAAGCTTCACGAGAAGCTGATGCAGCGCCAGAGCTTCGTCGACACCAGGCCGGGCTGAGCCCGGCCTTCAGCCGCCCGTTGCGCGGCGCACTGCCGCCTGGTACAGCCTGAAGGGCAGCAGCCGCAGCAATTTCATCGCGAGCGTGAAGCGCCGCGGAAAATGGATTTCGAATTGCCCGCGCCGCCAGCCGCGAAGGATTTCCCGCGCCGCTTTCTCCGGCGTGATGAGTGCCGGCATACTGAACTGGTTCTGGGCCGTCAGCGGGGTTTCCACGAAGCCCGGGTTCACCAGGCTCACGCCGATGCCCGTGCCCTGCAGGTCCAGGTACAGCGCCTCGGCCAGGTTGATCAGCGCCGCCTTGGTGGGCCCGTAGGCCAGGCTTTTGGGCAGGCCGCGAAAGCCCGCCACGCTGCTGACCAGGCTGATATGCCCGCGCTGCCTCGCCAGGAAGTGGGGCAGCACTGCATCCAGCACGTGCAGCGCGCCCACATAGTTCACCTGCTGGTGGTGCAACATCTCCTGCAGGCTGAACGCGGTGGCGCGCTGTTCGCGGTAGTAGCCGGCGCAATACATCACCATGTCGATCGGGCCGCTGGCCAGGATGGCCTGGGCCGAGCAGCGCACGCCCTCGCGGTCTGCCACATCCAGCGGCACCGCCAGCGAGCCGGGATGCAGCGCGGTGAAGTCGCGCAAGGCTTCCTCGTTGCGCGCTGACAGCACCACTTGCGCGCCAGCGGCGTGCAACGCCGAAGCGGTGGCGCGGCCAATGCCGCTGGACGCACCCACCACCCACACGGTGCGCCCGCGCCAGTCGGCCTGCGGCGGGTTGAGCGCGCCGAACAGGCCTCGGCCACTATGTTTTTGATAGCTGGCCGCGACCGTCTCGCGCGGGCTGGAGGCCAATTCGATCATCGTTTCGAAAAGGACAGCGTCACTTCCCCCACCTTGAAGCCGAACTTGCTCATCACGGCCTTGTTGAGCATCACCGAGCCATTCATCAGGTACATCCAGTCGTCCATCTGCACTTCCAAGATACGCCCATCCACCGGCAGCGCGAGCGTGTAGGCCCAGCGGAACGCATTGCCGGCCTGCTGACCCTGCGCCTCGCCGACCACGTCGTCGGCGCGGCCGGTGTAGCGCCCCCCGGCCAGCCGCCGCAGGCGCCAGATGCGCCGCTGTGTGGTTCCGTCAGAATAGGTGAAGGCTTCATCGAGCACGCCCTCGTCGCCCTGCCAGCTGCACTTCATCACCACCGTGAAGCGCTTGACGACCTTGCCCGAACGGTCGGTGAACAGTCCCCAGGCGTCCACGGTGCCGTTGAAATACTCGCTCAATTCGAGTGCCGGCTTTTCACTGGCGTAGTCCGGCGGTTGTGGCGGCGTCGCGCAGCCAGCCAGCGCGCCGGCCAGCGTGGCTACAAGCAGCAGCCGGTGTTTCATGAATCACTCCCGGTGCGGATCAGGGTCAGGTACAGCGTGGCGGCGGCCGCCAGCTTGAGCAGGCAGGGCAGCAGGCAGTAGGCGATGCCCAGCGCCTGCAGCGCCTGTGCGTCGCGCGCGCCCGGCGAGTAGCCGGCCAGTTGCAGCAGCGGCAGGGCCAGGCCCGCAGCCAGCGCGAGGTTGAGCTTGGTCGCGAAGTTCCACCAGCCAAAGTAAGCGCCTTCGCCGCGCCCGCGGTCGCCGGCCCGCGCAATCACGCCGGCCAGCAGCGCGCCGGGCAGGGCCAGGTCCGCGCCCAGCGCCGCACCTGACAGCGCGCAGACGGTGATGAACGCCGCGGTGTCGCCGGGTCCGAGCAGCGCGGCCCAGATGAAGACGCCGGTGGCCAGCGCCATGCCGGCCAGCCAGCTGCGCGCCAGGCCCAGCCGCCGCACTATGCGCAGCCACACCGGCATGGACAGCGCCGCACAAAAGAAATACGCGGCCAGGAAAACCGGCTCTATGCCGGGCGGCGCCTGCAGCCGGTCCTGCACGAAGAACAGCACCAGTGTCGCCGGCACTGCGCTGGCAATGCCGTTCAGCATGAACACCGCCAGCAACCGGCGGAACGCGGGCTGCGCAAACGGGGCCCACACACTGCCTGTGCGCTGCCGCGTTTGTGGCTCGGGCCGGCGCGCGCGGGCCCACGCGGTCCAGCCCGCCGCCAGTGCCACGGCAAACACCATGGCGGTGGCTGCAAGCCCCAGGGTCAACGGCAACACCGAGGCCAGCAGCACGCCGGCCAGTCCCAGGCCCTCTCGCCAGCCGACGATGCGGCTGCGCTGCGCCTCGTCGCCGCCAAGCATGGCGCCCCAGGACTGGTGCGTCACGCTCAGCACGCTGTAGCCGGCGTAAGTGACGACCAGCATCGCCGCGGCCCAGCCCACCAGCACAGCGGGCTCGCGCCCGGGCGGAAAGAACAGCAGCGCGAAGCCCAGCGCCAGCACGAACGCCGCGCCCGCGCCCAGCGCCAGCACCGCGCGGGTGGAGCGGGCGAACAGCCGGTCGCTCCAGCGGCCGATCAGCGGGTCGCTCACCGCGTCAAGCAGCCGCGCCGCCAGCAGCACCACGCCCAGCGTGGCCAGCGGCACGCCAAACTCCCGCGCATAGTGGTTGGGCAGCACCACGTACAGCGGCAACGCCACAAAGGCCAGCGGCAAGCCGAGCAGCCCGTAGCGAAAGCCGTCCATGGCGCTGAAGCGGCCGGCGCTCATGCGGGCGCGCCGGCCAGCAGCGCTTCGCGCAGGCCCGGCTCCGAGGTGTTGGGCGACAGCCAGATACCGAAGAACAGGCTGGAGAACTGCGCGTCGCGGATCTCGCCCAGGCGCTTGCCGTTGAACGCGAACGCGGCGCCCTGCCCGGGCTGGTGAATGCCCGTGATGCGGTCACCGGGGCGCACGTCCGGCAGCAGCTTGCCGAGCGCGGCCTGCCATTGCGCGGCCTGTTGCTCGCTGAAGCCGCCGGTGCGCCGCATTTCCGTGATCGAGCGCCTGGCGATGTCGGCCCCGCTGAAGGCGCGCAGGTAATCCAGCTCCAGCACGAAGGCGTGGAAAGCGAACGCGCTCTGGCGAAAGCCCGGTGTCACCCACAGGGCGGCATCGTAAACGTCCAGTCCCCAGAAGCGCAACCGGCCCCTGCCCGCGGCGCGCGCGCCGGGCAGCGGGCCGGGTTCGGGCGCGGCTTGTCCCCACGCCAGCGTGTGAGAAGCAAACAAGGCCAGAGCCCGCACCAGTAGTGCGCGACGCGCTATCGTTTCAATAGCGTGTACTGCACCACGTCGATATTGGACTGGTCGAACGCGGCCTCGCAGTAGGCGAGGTAGAACTCCCATATGCGCACGAACCTTTCATCAAACCCCAGCTGCAGCACCCGCTGTTTTTCGGCCAGGAAGCTGTCACGCCAGCGGCGCAGTGTCTCGGCATAGTCGGCGCCGAACGCCATCTCATCCACCACGTCCAGGCCGGCGGCCCGGGCCTCGCGGCGGAATTCGCGCGGGCAGGGCAGGCAGCCGCCGGGGAAGATGTATTGCTGGATGAAGTCGGTGGACTGGATGTAGCGGTTCCACAGCGTGTCGTCGATCACGATGCTCTGGATGCAGGCGCGGCCGCCCGGCTTGAGCAGGCGCTTCACCGCCTGGAAATACTGGGGCCAGTATTCGCGGCCCACCGCCTCGACCATCTCCACCGAGCAGATCGCGTCGAACGGCGCATCGGTGATGTCGCGGTAGTCCTGCAGCCGCAGGTCCGATTTCAGGCCCAGGCGCTGCATGCGCGCCTGCGCGAACCCCAGCTGCTCGGCCGACAGCGTCACGCCGGTGACGGTCGCGCCGAATTCGGCCGCGCCCATCTCGGCCAGCGCGCCCCAGCCGCAGCCCAGTTCCAGCACGCGGTCGCCGGATTTGACGCCGGCCATGCGCAGGGTGCGGCGCACCTTGGCGTGCTGGGCCCGGCGCATGTCACCGTTGGTGTCGCCTTCGAACCAGGCCGACGAGTAATTCATCGTGCCGTCCAGCCACAACTCATAGAACGCATTGCCCAGGTCGTAATGGGCGTGGATATTCTTCTGGCTGTTGGCGCGGGTGTTGCGGTTCAGCAGGTGCTTCATGCGGTAGAAGAGGCGTCCCGCCCAGCTGCCGTAGATCACGTCTTCCACCTGGTTGCGGTTGGCGATGAAAACCTTCAGCAGCTCGGTCAGGCTGGGCGTGGTCCAGTCGCCCGCGATGTAGCTCTCGGCGAAACCGATGTCGCCCGATTTCAGAGCCGCGGCGCAGACGTTCCAGTTGCGCAGCGTGATGGCGGCGTGCGGCGCATGGCCGCTGCCGAAGCGCTGCACCGAGCCGCCGGGCAGCTGCACGGCGAGCGTGCCATGCACCAGGCCCTGCATCAGCTTGAGCGCGCTGCGCGCGGTGGCCGGCGCGTCGGCGGGAATGGCAAAGCGGGGGGCGGTCGTCGTGTTCATGGCGGGTTGAGTTGGCGCGTGACCAGGGAATCGGGCGTGGCGGGCTTGCTGAAGAACCGGACGCGCTTGGCCCACAGGCGCAGGGCCTGCCAGTGGATGCGGGCGATCACGCCCAGCGTCATCGCCGGGTGGCGCCACAGCGCGCGGCGCAGGGCGGCGGCCGTTGCGGGCTCCAGCGCGCCGCTGACGCTGGTCTGCAGCAGCAGGCCGTCGGCGTCGTCGTAGTCAATGCGGGCCACGGTGCGGCTGCGCGTGCCATCCACCATGAAACGGAAACGGTAGGCGCCTTCCACCTTGCAGAAGGGCGACACGTGGAAGGCCTTGCCCGCGTGCAGCTCGGCGCCGAAGACAGGCGCATCCAGCAGGTAGCAATGGCGCTCGCCGAAGGTGTTGTTCACCTCCACCACGATGGCGCGCAGCGAACCGTCGGCGCGATGGCAGTACCAGAAGCTCACGGGCTTGAAGGTGTAGCCCAGCACGCGCGGGTAGCAATGCAGCCACGCTTCGCCATCGGCATCGGGGACGCCGTTGCCGGCCAGCAATTCGTCCAGCCATTCGAGCGCGTTGTCGCGGCCGTCGCCATGGTCACGGTCGAAAAAGCTCAGCGCCCCGCGCCGGTTGTGCGCCAGCGCACCGCTGCCTTCGCGGTGCAGCCGGCGCAGCGGCAGGAACAGGAAATAGGTGGGATAGGCAAAGGCATTGCGCGCGGGCCGCACGCGGGTGTGGCGCACCTGGCCGAAGCCGATCAGGGCGCCGCCCGGCGGCGTGCCATTCACGCCGTGGCCTCCGCGGGCTGCAACGCCTTCACCAGCAGTTGCCGCGCCACGCCCTGGCCGGCCTTCAGGCCGTCTTCATGGAAGCCGTATCCCATCCAGGCACCGCAGAAATAGGTGTGCCTGCGCCCCTGCAGCTGGGACACCTGTGCCTGGGCCTGGACGGCTGCCAGGTCGAACACCGGATGCGCATAGTCGAATTCGCCCATGATCTGGTTACGTGGAATCTCCGCCAGCGGATTCAGCGACACCAGCACCGGCTGCCGCCACGGCAGCGGCTGCAGGCGGTTCAGCAGGTAGTGCAGGCAGACCTGCGTGTCCGCTGCCCCGGCGGGCCGCTCGTAGTTCCACGCGGCCCACGCCGCAGGGTTGGCCGGTAGCACAGAGGAGTCGGTGTGCAGCACCGCGCGATTGGGCTGGTAGCGGATCGCGCCCAGCACTTCGCGCTCGTGTGCGTCCGGCTCGTGCAGCAGCGCCAGCGCCTGGTCGGAATGGGTGGCCAGCACCACCTTGTCGAAGCGCTCGCTGCCCTGGCCGGTGACGATCTCCACGCCGCCCTCATCGCGCAGCACCCGGCGCACCGGCGTGTTCAGCCGCTTGTCGGCGATGCGGCCGACGATGGCATCCACATAGTTGCGCGCGCCGCCCGCCACCGTCCACCATTGCGGGCGGTCAGCCACCTGCAGCAGGCCGTGGTTGTGGCAAAAACGGATCATGGTGCTGACCGGGAAGCGCAGCATCTGGTCGGTGGGACAGCTCCAGATGCAGCCGATCATCGGCAGGAAGTACCAGTCGCGGAATTCGGCGCTGAAGCCGTTGGCGTCCAGGAACTCGCCCAGCGGCTGGGCCATCTGCTCGTCATGCCCCGCCTCGGCGATGCGCGTGGCCATCGCGTTGAACCGCATCAGGTCGCGCAGCATGCGCCAGAAGCGCGGGCGCAGCAGGTTGGCACGCTGCGCGAACACGGAGGACAGCGAGGTGCCGCTCCACTCCAGGGCGCCCGGCCCGAAGGCGCCCGGCACCTTGACCGAAAACGACATGTCCGAAGGCGCCGTGGCGATGCCCAGTGTCTTGAACAGCGCGATCAGCTGCGGGTAGGTGCGTTCGTTATAGACCAGGAAGCCGGTGTCCACGCCGTGCGTGACTGGCACGCCCGCCACCGGCAGCGTCACGTCCACCGTGTGCGTGTGGCCGCCCCACCAGGAGCCGGCTTCATAGAGGGTGATGTCCGCCCGCCCGGCCAGTGTGTGCGCCACCGCGAGGCCGGAGATGCCCGAGCCGACGATGGCGACCCTCATGCGGGGCTACCGGCGGCGGGGGAGAATAAAAATGCTGCGAAGCGCCCCTGGACGAAGGAGGGAGGGAGGGAGGAGGAGAAGAGTCGCCCCGGGATTGCAGCCGGACTGACTTCGTCCGGCCGGCTTCGCAGCAATAACTGAATTCCTGACATGGCTGGCCATGCCCTTTCATAGACGCGCACCACTGCATGGCAGTTCCCCGCCAAGCGGGCCGCCAGCTGGTAAATTTTTGTGAATACGGCGCTCATGCAAATGGTCTGTACTGATCGGTCACATTATGACCGATCAGTTTTCAGTCTGCAAGCTAATGCGCGGCCAGCTGTTTTTCGATCTCGCGCACCAGCGCGGCGTCATCCGGCGCCGTGAGGCTGCTGTAGCTGGCGATTACGGCGCCATTTCGGCCCACCAGGTACTTGTGGAAGTTCCACATCGGCGCCTGGCCGGTCTTCTGGGCGAGTTCGCGGAACAGCGGGTTGGCGTCCTTGCCGCGCACGCTGCTCTTGCCGAACATCGGGAATTTCACGCCGAAGGTGTTTTCGCAGAAGTCGGCGATGTCCTTGTTGCTTTCCTTTTCCTGGGCGAAGTCGTTGGAGGGAAAGCCCAGCACCACCAGTCCCCGGTCCTTGTATTGCCCGTACAGCGCCTCCAGCCCCTTGTACTGGGGCGTGAAGCCGCAATAGCTGGCGGTGTTCACCACCAGTGCCACCTTGCCCGCGTACTGGCACAGGGACTGCGGCTTTTCATCCTGCAGGCGGGGAAAGGTGTGGCGCAGCGCCGGGGCGCAGGGCGCCGCGTCGGCCGCGAGGGTGCTGGCGCAGGCCGACCAGGCCAGCAAGGCGCAAATGAGGCGAAAAGTGTTCAGCATGGTGCAAGTCCTTGCCATCAGTACGCGCCGGATCGCGTTTTGGAGCCGGCCGCGGCATCCGCCCGGCCGCGGCCCGCGTAAAGTCCGGGACTGCCGCCGATTTGTAAAGCAGTTTTAACACGACCGCTTAAAATGTGGGCAGTCAAGAAAGAACGCCATGCTCTACCCTGAACTGTTCAAGCAACTGGAGTCCGTCCGCTGGGACATGGACAAGGACATCCCGTGGGCCCAGTTCGACGGCGCCCGCCTTTCCGACGAGCAGGCCCAGACCATCAAGATGAACGCCATCACCGAGTGGTCGGCGCTGCCGGCCACCGAGATGTTCCTGCGCGACAACAAGGACGACAGCGACTTTTCCGCCTTCATGTCGATCTGGTTCTTCGAGGAGCAGAAGCACTCCTTGGTGTTGATGGAATACCTGAAGCGTTTCCGCCCCGAGCTGGCCCCCACCGAGGCCGAGCTGCACGAAGTTCGCTTCGAGTTCGAGCCGGCGCCGGCGCTGGAAACGCTGATGCTGCATTTCTGCGGCGAGATCCGGCTGAACCACTGGTACCGCCGCGCCAGCGAATGGCACACCGAGCCGGTGATCAAGCACATCTACACCACGCTCAGCCAGGACGAGGCGCGCCACGGAGGTGCCTACCTGCGCTACATGAAGCGCGCGATCAACAACTTCGGCAACGAGGCCAAGGCCGCCTTCACCAAGGTAGGCGTGCTGATGGCCAGCGCCCGCCGCACCGCGCAGGCGCTGCACCCGACCAACCTGCACGTGAACAAGGCGCTGTTCCCGCGCGACACCATCCAGAGCCGCCTGCCCAATCCGGAATGGCTGGAACACTGGCTGGACACGCAGATCAACTTCGACGCGGTTTGGGAAAGCAAGGTCATCGAACGCATCCTGCACAACATGAGCCTGCTGATGGACCGCAGCTTCAGCACGGTGCAGGAACTCAATCGCTACCGCAAGGAACTGGCCGCGCTGCTGGCCAGCGGCGGCACCGGCCCGGCGCCCCGCGCGGCGTGAGCAAGCCGGCGGCCGAAGCAGGCCTGCACCAGGCGCCGGCCTTCCTTTCGAAGATCGTGGCACGGGCCGATGCGGCCCGGCGCGTGGCCGCGCTGCCCCAGCCCGTGGTCTTCACCAACGGCGTTTTCGACGTGCTGCATCGCGGCCACGCCACCTACCTCGCGCAGGCGCGCGCGCTGGGTGCCAGCCTGGTGGTGGCGCTGAACACCGACGCCTCCGCCCGGCGGCTGGGCAAGGGCGCCGGCCGGCCGCTGAACAACGAGCAGGACCGCGCCGCCCTGCTGGCGGCGCTGGAATCGGTCAGCCTGGTGACCTGGTTCAGCGAAGACACGCCGCTGGAGATCGTCACCGAGCTGCGGCCTGCCGTGCTGGTCAAGGGTGGCGACTACGACATGAGCCGGCTGGCCGAAGCCCGGTTCGTGCAGGACAGCGGGGGCCAGGCGCTGGCCATCCCGTTCGTGGACGGCTACTCCACCACCGCGCTGGTGGAGCGCATCAGGCAGGGCTAGAAAAGAAAGAGCGTGGCCGCGCAGCCGGCGGCGAATGCGCAGGTCAGCACCACGGCCCAAGCCAGGCGGGCCTCATCGCCGGCGGGTTGCACATGCCCAGAGGGATGCGAATTGCGCAGCACTTCCAGCGCCTTGTCGGCGGTGGCGCCGTCCAGCAGGCAGGCAATCGCCTTCACCAGTTCCTGCGGCGCCCGGGCGATGATCAGATCGCTCACCCAGCCATGCAGCGAAGCCAGCCGCTCGTGCGGTGGCAGGCTCAGCACATGCTCCAGCCGCGAGCGCATGGCGCGGTCTTCGCAGGCCGCCCGCAGCATCGTGATGAAGCTGTCGATCTGCCCGACATTGAGTGGGTTGGCGTGCATGGGAGCCGCGATTACATCGCGCGCGAACCAGCCTTTCAAGCGGCGCGCGCCACAAAACCCGGCGGACCGTGCGCTAGTTCTCGCTTGCTGCCGTGCACAGCAGGCCGCAGGCGGCGCCCGCGACGGCTCCGGCCAGGTGCGCGGCATAAACCACGTTGCCGCCCCAGCCCGGGTCGAACGCCACCGGCTGCAGCCACGCGCCTTCGGCAAGCAGCTTGATCCCCACGCCGCAGAACAGCGCGAACGACAGGGGCTTGTGCGAGCCGCGCAGCGCCAGCCGCGCCCACAGCACCATCGCGGCGGCATGCACCACGCCGCCCAACCCGCCGTAGCGCGCGACTTCGGGCCAGAGCAGCAGCGCCAGTGTTGTGGCCGGCCATGCGACGAGAAGCGCAACAGCGGCATGCCGACCCGCGCCAAGCCAGGTGCCCAGCACCGCCAGTGCGGCCAGGGCCAGCAGGTTGCCGGCCAGGCTGCCGGCCGAGGCATGCACCCAGGCAGAGGTCCAGAGCGTCCAGGGCCGCAGCACCCAGCCGACGGCATCCCATTCCAGCGCCTGTGCGCTGCGCCCGGCCACGCCCGCCAGCAGCGCGCCCAAGCCAATCAGCGCGCACACGCCGGCCCAGGCACGGGACGGGACGCGTTTGCGCATCAGGCCTTCGCCGGCGGCTCGGCGGCCGCGCCGCCGGCAGGTGCCACCGGCAAGGGCTTGCGCCGCAGCCGCGCCGCGGTGCGCTTGATGAAGTGCTCCAGGTCGTCCAGCCAGATGAACACCACCGGCACCACCAGCAGGCTGAGCACCGTGGAGGTGATCAGCCCGCCGATCACCGCCACCGCCATCGGCGAGCGGAAGCTCGGGTCCGCCGTGCCAAGGCCGATGGCGATGGGCAACATGCCCGCGCCCATGGCGATGGTGGTCATGATGATGGGCCGGGCGCGCTTGTGGCAGGCGTCCAGCAACGCGTCAAAGCGCGACAGCCCCTGGTCGCGCCGCGCCACGATGGCGTATTCCACCAGCAGGATGGAGTTCTTGGTGGCCACCCCCATCAGCATGATCAGGCCGATCAGCGACGGCATCGAAAAGCTTTTCTGCGCGATCAACAGGCCCACGAACGCGCCGCCCAGCGAGAGCGGCAGCGCGGCAAGAATCGTCACCGGGTGCAGGAAGTCCTTGAACAGCAGCACCAGCACGATGTAGATGCACAGCACGCCGGTCAGCATGGCCAGGCCGAAGCTGGCGAACAACTCGCCCATCACTTCCGCATCGCCCACCTCGATCACCTTCACGCCGGCCGGCAGGTTCTTGACGGAGGGCAGTTCCTGCGCGGCGGCCGCCACGTCGCCCAGCGGCAGGCCCGACAGCTCGATCTCGAAGTTGACGTTGCGCTGCCGGTCATAGCGGTCGATCACCGCCGGCCCGCCCGCGATTTCCAGCGTGGCGACCTGGCCCAGCATCACCGGCCCGCGCGTACCCGGCACCGCCAGGCGCTCCAGCACCGACAGGTCCTTGCGCGCGTCCTCCTGCAGCCGCACCAGGATGGGCACCTGCCGCTGCGACAGGTTCAGCTTGGGCAGGGCAATGTCGTAATCGCCCGCGGTGGCGATGCGCAGTGTCTCGCCGATGGCTGCGCTGGTCACCCCGAGGTCGGCGGCCCTGGCGAAATCAGGCCGCACCGCGATCTCGGGGCGAATCAGGCTGGCGGTGGAGGCCACGCTGCCCAGGCCGGGAATGGTGCGCAGGTCTTTTTCCACGGCCAGCGCCGCCGCCTGCAGCGCCTGCGGGTCTTCGCCCGTCAGCACCAGGATGTATTTCTCGCCCGAGCCGCCCAGGCCCACCTTGCTGCGCACGCCGGGCAGGGGCTCCAGCGCGGCGCGGATCTGATTTTCGATGCCCTGCTTGCGCGGCCGGTCGCCGCGGTCGGCCAGCAGGATGGTGAGCGTGGCCTTGCGCACCTCTGCGGCGCCGGAGGGCGCGAACGGGTCGCCGCCCGCGCTGCCGCCGCCGATGGTGGTGTACACGCTCTTCACGTGCGCCACCCTGGCGATCATCAGCCGCGCCTGCTCGGCCACGGCCTGCGTCTGCGCCAGCGTGGAGCCGGGCGCCAGTTCGAGGTAGACCTGCGTCTGCGAGTTGTCGTCCGGCGGGATGAAGCCGGTGGGCAGCAGCGGGATCAGCGCCACCGAGCCAAAGAAAAACAGCGTGGACAACACCATGGTTGCGACCCGGTGCTTCATGCTCCAGCCAACGCAGCGCAGGTAGATCTGCAGCCAGCGCGGGTCCTTGTGCGCGGTGACGATGGGCTTGAGCAGGTAGGCCGCCATCATGGGCGTGAGCACCCGCGCCACCAGCAGCGACGCGGCCACCGCCAGCGAAGCAGTCCAGCCGAACTGCTTGAAGAACTTGCCGGCCACGCCGCTCATGAACGCCGTGGGCAGGAACACCGCGATCAGCGTGAAAGTGGTGGCGATCACGGCCAGCCCGATCTCATCGGCCGCCTCCATCGCCGCCTGGTAGGGGGTCTTGCCCATGCGCAGGTGGCGCACGATGTTCTCCACCTCCACGATGGCGTCGTCCACCAGGATGCCCACCACCAGCGACAAGGCCAGCAGCGTGACCACGTTGACCGAGAAGCCCAGCAGGTACATGCCCACGAACGCCGGGATCACCGACATCGGCAGCGCGACGGCCGAGACGAAAGTCGCGCGCCAGTCGCGCAGGAACAGCCACACCACCAGCACCGCCAGGATGGCGCCTTCATAGAGCAGGTGCAGCGAGCCGTGGTATTCCTCCTCGACCGGCGTCACGAAGTCGAAGGCCTGGGTGAGCTCCAGGTCGGGGTGTTGCAGCTTCAGTTCGGCCAGCGCCTTCTGGATCGCCGCGCCCACAGTCACTTCGCTTTCGCCGCGGCTTCGCGAGACTTCGAACCCCACCACCGGCTTGCCGTTGAGCAGCGCCGCGGCGCGCGGCTCGGCCGTGGTGTCGCTCACCGTGGCGACCTGGTCCAGCCGCAGGTGGCGGCCGTCGGCCAGGCCGATGTCCAGCGCGCCGATTTCCTGCGCGGTCTTCACCGTGGCCAGTGTGCGCACGGGCTGCTCGCCGCCGCCGATGTCGGTGCGCCCGCCGGCGCTCTCGGTCTGCACCTGGCGCAGCTGGCGCGAGATGTCGGACGCGGTGGCGCCCAGCGCCTGCAGCTTCGAGGGATCCAGCGCCACGCGGATCTCGCGGGTCACGCCGCCTACCCGGTTCACTGCGCCGACGCCGCGCACCGCCAGCAGCTTGCGCGAGATGTCGTTGTCGACAAACCAGGACAGCGCCTCCTCGTCCATCCGCTGCGAGCGCACGGTGAACGCCAGCACCGGCTGGCTGGCCAGGTCCATCTTGGTGACGATGGGTTCGCGGACGTCGCCCGGCAACTCGCTGCGCACCCGCGCCACGGCGGAGCGCACGTCGTCCACCGCTTCCTGCACCGGCTTTTCGAGCCGGAATTCGGCGGTGATGGTCACCGCCCCGTCCTGCACCTTGGTGTAGATGTGCTTGAGGCCCTGCAGCGTGGCCAGCGCGTTCTCGATCTTGCGCGCCACGTCGGTCTCCAGCTGGCCGGGCGCCGCGCCCGGCAGCGCCGCGGTCACCATCACCGTGGGCAGGTCGATGTCGGGGAAGTTCTGCACCTTCATCGCGTTGAACGACAGCACACCCGCGAAGGTGAGCAGCACGAACAGCATCACCGCGGGAATGGGGTTCTTGATCGACCAGGAGGAGACGTTCATCATTGCGGACGCTCCTTATTTCGTAGCAGCCGACGCACGGCTGGCGGGCGTTGCGGGCACTTTTGCCTCTGAATCCGAGACGCGGACCAGGTCCCCGTCGTTCAGGAAGCCCGCGCCCGCGGCGACGATGCGGGCATCAGCCGCGAGGCCGCTGGTCACTTCCACGCGGCCGGCGTCGAAGCGCCCGGTCTGGATCTTCAGCTGGCTTACCCGGTTGTCCGGGTTCACGCGGTACACATAGCTGAAGCCGTCGCGCACCACCAGCGCGGGCTGGGGAATCGTCAGCGCCGGGGTGGCGCCCAGGTCGAACTCGCCGCGCGCGAACATGCCGGCGCGGGCACTGCCGCTGGCCGCGCCGGGCAGCGAAGCCAGATCCACGTAGACCAGCGCGGCGCGCGTTTGCGGGTCCACCGTGGGGCCGATGGTGCGCACCCGGCCCGCGAGGCGCGCGCCGCTGGCGGCGGTGACCATCGCCGTGGTGCCCGGCGTCAGCCGGCCCAGTTCGGTGGAGGTGACCTCGGCGCGCCATTCCAGGCGCCCCTGGCGGATCAGGCGGAACAGTTCGGCCCCGTTGGCCACCACGGCGCCGACGGTGGCGGCGCGGGCGGAGATGATGCCGCTGTCCGGCGCCAGCACGGCCGTCTGGTTCAGCCGCACTTCCTGCGCACGGAATTGCGCGCGCGCCGCCTCCACCCGGGCCTTCGCGGTCTTTTCCGCGGTGAGGTACTGGTTGATCTGCGATGCGCTCAGCGCGCCGGTGGCCTGCAGGCTGCGGGCCCGCTCGGCATCGGCCGCGGCATTGGCGGCATTGGCCTCCGCCTCGCCCAGGCTGGCTCGCGCCTGCGCCACTTCGGCGCGCAGCGTGTCCGACGAGAAGGTGGCCAGCACCTGCCCTTTGGCCACGCGGTCGCCGACGTTGACGCGTACTTCGGTCAGCCGCAGGCCGCCGGCCTCGGTGCCGACGCTGGCTTCCTGCCAGGCCGCGATGTTGCCGTTGGCGGCCAGCTTGATGGGCAGGCTGGCGCGCTGCGGCAGCACGGTGCTGACGGTGAGCGCGGGCTTCACGGCGGCCTTCTTGTCGTCCGCGGCGCGCGAGGCCGAGGCCCACAGGGCCAGGCCCGCCGCGGCGGCGATGCACAGGGCCGCGGCTGCGGCGGCGGGGTTGAGCCGGGTCTTCATGTCGTTCATGTTGTTGTTGTCCTAATCTCAGGGCCGGGTTGCCGCGGTGTCGGTGCCGGGACGCGCCCAGCCGCCGCCAACCGCGCGGTACAGGGCGATCCAGGCCGCGACGCGTTCGCGCTGCAGGTTCACCAGCGCGGTCTCGGCCGCCAGCGCGGTGCGGCGCGCGTCTTCCAGTTCCACCAGGCTGGCCAGGCCGCTCCTGTAGCGAGCCTCGGTGGCGGTGAAGGAGATGCGGTAGCCCTCGATCGCGTTGGCGGCGTCTTCGCTCCGGGCGCGCGCGCTGTCCAGGTTGACCAGGGCTTCCTCCACCTCACGCACCGCCTGGCGCACGCGGGCCTGGTACAGCGCCACCGCCTCGTCGTAGCGCGCCTCGCTGGCGCGCACGCCCGCGGCGGCCGCGCCGCCGTCAAGCAGCGGCACTGTCATGGCCAGCGGGCCGATCGACCAGGTCTTGACGCTGCCGCTCTCGCCGCCTGCGTAGTAGCGCCCTATGCCCACAGAGCCACTGAGCGTGAGGCGCGGAAAGCGCTGGGCCTGCGCAGTGCCGACATCGGCGCCGGCGGCGGCGACTTCACGCTCGGCGGTGTAGACGTCGGGCCGCTGGGCCAGCATCGGCGCCGGAATCTCCTGGACCGCGAAGGGCGCGGGGAGCGGCAGGCCCGCGCGGGCGGCGGCGAGCTTTTGCGCCAGCAGCGGCTCGGGCAGCGCGGTCATTGCCACCAGCGCCTTCAGGTCCACCGCGCACTGCGCGCGCTGCTGGGTGAGCCGCATGGCGCCTTCCGCGGCGCTGGCGCGGGCCAGTGCCGCCGTGGCCGGTGCCTGGAAACCGGCGTTGGCGCTAAGGCCTGCCAGGCGCGCCGTCTCGGCGCGCGAGCGGGCATCGGACTCGGCGACGTCCTGCAGCTTTTCGCAGGTGCGCCGGCTGTAGTACTGGTTGGCCACCTCCGCGGCGGCGATCACGCGCGCGTCGTGCCAGCCCGCCTGGCTGCCTTCCAGCCGCGCCTGCACCGCGTCACGCGCGGCGCCCAGCCCGCCGAACACGTCGATCTCCCAGCGCGCCTGCAGGCCGGCCTGGACCAGCGTGACGGGTATCGGCACGGTGGGGTCGGTCACGCCGCGGCTGGCGGAACCGGTGCCGTCCAGGCGCGGCCCGAGCTGCGCGCCAGCGTTGACGCGTGCCAGGCGCGCCTGCTCTATGCGCGAACGGGCCTGGGCCACGGTGGGACTGGCCGTCTGCGCGGCTTCCACCAGCTCGACCAGCAGCGGGTCATCGAATTGCTGCCACCAGCGGCCCAGCTCCGGCAGCTGGCCGCCGTGCGGCAGCGGGGCGTACCACTGCGGCGGCACCGGGGCGGTGGCGGGCGCGGGTGACTGGACGGCGCATGCCGCCAGCCATGCCGGCAGGCTGATGGCGAGCCAGCCGCGCCATACGCGAAGGCCCATCGCATGATTGGTTTTCATCGCTTTTCCAGGGTGTTCCGGTGGCGCTGTCGCAGCCCATGCGCGGGCGGTCCGTCCGGTGCGGGGAATTACAACATAGCGTGCAGCCGCCCTGTTCCCGTTTGTGACAGGAGGGTGGCGGCTATTTGAAGTCGTGCGCCATCTGCTCGGTCATGGGCACGTGTTCGCTGGTGCGCACGCATTCGCCGATGTAGCCGGTCAGCGCGGGCGCGGGCGGGATGCCTTCCGCGAGCAGGCGCTGGTTGGCAAAGACATAGTTGAGTTCGGCGAATGCCCCGTAGAGCATCAGCGCGCGCAGGATCAGCAGGCGGTTGACACGGCCCAGCCGCTGCTGGAACAGCGGGACCAGCTCGCGCAGCTGGTCCACCGGGACCTGCTGGTAGCGCGAGGCCACCGGCGCCGTGCCGGCGGCGGCGGCGTAGGCGGTGTCGATCTCGCTGAAGCGGTTGGCGCCCATGCCGGCGGAGACGTGATACAGGTCATGCGCCAGCGCGGGCTTCAGGCAGAGGGAAACCAGCGCACTGGCGCACCAGTCAGCCGGGATGATGTCGATGCGTTCGTCCGGCGCGCAGGTGAAGCGCTCCAGCGCGAACGCCATGCGGAACACCCAGAAGATGCTGGGCGAGGGATCGCAGCCCAGCACGCTGTGCCCGACCACGATGGAAGGACGCGCCACGACCAGCGGCAGGCCGGGAAGCTCGCGCAACGCCAGCTCCACCGCCACCTTGGAGCGTGTGTAGGGCACGAGGTGCGCCTCGGCGGCCGCACCCGCCTCCCACGATTCATTCACCGGCGAGGCCATGCCCGGGCCACAGCACATCGCGGTGCCCACCTGCAGCCATCGCTGCAGCTTCGAGCGCGCCAGCACTGCCCGCGCCAGCGCCAGCGTGCCGTCGACATTGCTGGCCCAGATGCGCGGGTTGCTGGAAAACGTGGCCAGCGCCGCGCAGTGCAGCACATGGGTGAGCCCCTCCAGCAGGGGTGAGCTTGCGAACTCGCCAACGCCCGTGAGATCGCCGCAGACCACCTGCGCGGCCGTCACGGATTGCGCGAGCGCGGCCGGCGTGCCGAACCGCTCCAGCGTGGCACGCACCCGGGCGGCGCCCTGCTCCGCGTCGGCCGCGCGCACCAGGAAAACGGTCTGCCCCAGCAGGCCGCGCGCGGCCAGGTCCGCGGCTGCCGCGCCGCCCACGAATCCGGTCGCGCCGGTCAGCAGGATGCGCATCGGCTAGGCGTGCACTTGTTCGAATACCAGCGACACATTGGCCCCGCCGAACGCGAACGAGTTGGAAAGGATGCGGCGGATCCGCGCGGGCCGGGGCACGGCCGACAGGCTGAGCCCGGCGCAGCGCGGATCGACCGGTTCTGCGCCCAGCGTGGCGGGTACGACCTGCCCTGCAAGGCTGGCCAGGCAGACCGCCGCTTCCATGGCGCCGGCCGCACCGAGCAGGTGGCCGTGCATGGACTTGGTGGCGCTGACCGGCGGCGGCCGGCCCGAGAAAACCTCGAGCAGCGCCGTGGCTTCGGCTACGTCGCCGGCGTCGGTGGCCGTGGCGTGCGCATTCACCGCGTCGATCTCGCCCGGTGCCAGCCCGGCGTCGCGCAGCGCGTCCTGCATGGCATGCACCTGGCCTGCCGCCTGGGGATGGACCAGCGACGCGGCGTCACAGGTCGAGCCGCAGCCGGTCAGCGCCGCCAGCGGCCGTGCGCCGCGCGCGCGCGCATGGCGCGGGCTTTCCAGAACAAACGCGGCCGCGCCCTCGCCGATCACCAGGCCGCTGCGTTCGGACGAAAACGGGCGGCAGGGCAGGGTCGGCAGCTTCGCCGTCTTGCGCGTGCTCAGCACGCGCAGGGCATTCCACGCGGCCATCACGCCGGGCACCAGCAACGCCTCGCTCCCGCCGACCAGGGCCAGGTCGATGCGGCCCGAGCGCAATGCGAACAGGGCTTCCCCCAGCGCCGTGGCCGAGGATGCGCAGGCCACGCTGTAAGTGTTGTTCGGCCCCTGCAGGCCGTACTTGATGGCCAGCTGCGCGGCGGCCGAATTGGCCATGATGCGAACCACGGTGGTCGGCCGAAGCGGCGCCTGGGCCACCAGCAGGCGGTTGTAGCTGGTCTCGGTGGTGTGCAGGCCGCCCATGCCGGTACCCCAGTACACCCCGGCGCGGCGCGGCTCGAAGGAGGGCGCCGCCTGTTGCCAGGCCTCCTGCGCCGTGTACATCGCCAGGGCGCAGGAGCGGTCGGTGCTCGCAGTGTCAAACGGGGCCAGTCCCGCTTCGGCGGCTGGATGCAGGCGCGCGATAAAACCGGCGGCGGCGCCCGGCAGGCCTGCCCAGTCCTCGGGCATGGGGGAGAAGTGGGGCTGCGGATCGGCCATGGCGGCCATGAGCGCCGGCCAGTTCGCGCCATGGGGCCCCGCGACGCCGACGCCTGTGATCCAGGCCGTGGCTTCGGTCACGCGGCGGGCGCAGCGAGCTTGCCGCTGATCAGCGCCACGACTTCACCCACGGTGGCCGGCACCTTGTCGGCGGGCACATCGCCCAGATCGACGCCAAAAACGTCCTCAATCGAAAACAGCAATTCCGCGACGGCCAGCGAATCCAGCCCCGCGTCCGCCAGTCCGGTGTCCAGCGTGATGGCCGAGGTGTCGAGCTGCTGCTGGCTCGTGATGAGCTTCATCAGCTCCTGAAAGATATCCACGCGTCCTCAATAAATAGTGTGCCCAGCAACGAAGCATGGCGGACGGTCAATGACTGCGGCCTGACCACCTACAACCCATGCGGGCATTGCGGCCGCAGCGTACCCTTTTGCATTATCGGCCGAATACTTCGCGCCACAAGGCCAGCACCGCATCGCGTTCGGCCTGCAGCTGCGGCAGCGCTACCTGGGTGGGCTCTTCGTTCAGGCGGGCCTTGTGCTGCACGCGGCGCAGTTCGCGGTAGGCGTCGGCGGCCGCCTGGCCCACGCCCGCAGGCAGCAGGCCGGCGGCCTCGGCGCGCTGCAGCAACGCGATGTTGCCCACGTTGGGAACCAGCTGCGGGTGCGCGGTGGCATGCGACAGCACCAGGAACTGCACCGCGAATTCCGCATCGACCATGCCGCCGGCGCTGTGCTTGACGTCGAAGCGCTCGCCCTTCACCGGCCGGGCGAGCCGCACCTTGTCGCGCATGCCGGTGATTTCCTGGCGCAGCGCGGCCGCGTCGCGCTGCGCGGTGATGACGGCCTCGCGCACGGCGTCGAAGCGCGCGCGCAGCGACTCCTCGCCCAGCACGAAGCGGGCGCGCGTCATGGCCTGGTGTTCCCAGGTCCAGGCGGTGTTGCTGCCGCGGCGCTGCTGGTAATTGGCGTAGGCCTCGAAGGTGGTGATCAGCAGGCCCGAGTTGCCGTTGGGCCGCAGCGCCGTGTCGATCTCGAACAGGTCGCCCTCGGCGGTCTTGGTGGTCAGCCAGTTGATCAGCTTGCGCACGAACGCGGCGTAGGCCTCGGGCGCCCGCTCGTCTTCGTCCTCGTAGACGAACACGATGTCCAGGTCGCTGCCGTAGCCCAGCTCCTTGCCGCCCAGTTTTCCGTAGCCGATGATGGCGAACTGCGGGCTGTCGCGGTGCCGGCCCTTCAGCCGCTGCCAGCACCAGCGCGCGGTGGTGCGCAGCACGGCGTCGGCCAGCGCGCTCAGGTCGTCGGCGACCTGCTCCACGGTCAGGCGCCCTTCCACGTCGCGCGCCAGCGTGCGGAACACCTCGGCGTGGTGCGCACGGCGCAGCAGGTTCAGCAATGCCTCGTCATCGTCCTCGCCGGTGATCTGCAGCGACTTGCGGCGCCGCTCCATCTCGCCCTCGAATTCCGCGGCCACGAAGCGCCCGGACAGCAGCTCGTCGCTGGCCAGCTCGTCGATCACACCGGGATGCAGCAGCAGGTAGCGGGCCGGCCAGCGGGCCGCGCCCAGCAGGCGCAGCAGGCGCTCGTGCACGCTGGGGCGCTCCAGCAGCAGGGCGATGTAGCTCTCGCGGCGCAGCAGCGGCTCGACCCAGTCGGCCATCCGCAGCGCGGCTTCCTCGCTGACGCGGTCCTGTTCCAGCCATTGCGCGGTGCGCTGCACCAGGCGGGAGAGCCGGTTGCGCGCATCTTCGCGCAGCGCCAGCACGCGCGGGTCGCGCGCCCAGCGCGCCACCTTTTCGCGCAGCAGAGCGGGCAGCTGCTCCAGCAGCGTGTCCAGGTCGGGCGGCGGGGCCTTGCTGCCCTTGGGGCCGGCGCAGCCCTTGCATTCGGAGCCCGCGCCGCCCAGCAGCTTGTCGAACTCCTGTGCCACCAGCTCGCGGTGGGTGTCCAGCTCGTGAAGGAAGGGGCAGCAGTCGTTGAAGCCCATGGTGTGGGCAATCCAGGCCAGGTCGCCGTCGTCACCGTCGCAGCCCATGGGCAGCACGTGGGTCTGCTGGTCGTCCAGATACTGGATGCGGTGCTCCACCCGGCGCAGGAATTCGTAGGCCCGGGCCAGCGCGTCGGCCGTGGCCTGCGGCATCAGGCCGGCGGTGGCCACGCGCTGCAGCGCGGCCAGCGTGGGCCGCGTGCGCAGCTCGGGAAACTGGCCGCCGCGCACCACCTGCAGCAGCTGAACCACGAACTCTATTTCGCGGATGCCGCCACGGGACAGCTTGACGTCGTTGGCGCGCTCGGGCCGCCCGGCGCTGCGCCGGGCCGCGTGCTCGCGAATCTGCTTGTGCAGCACGCGCAGCGAATCGAACACGCTGTAGTCGAGGTAGCGGCGAAACACAAAAGGCAGCACCGCGCCGCGAAGCCCCTGGGCGGAGCCGCTTTCCACGCAGGCGGCGGGCGCCACCACGCGGCTCTTGAGCCAGGCGAAGCGCTCCCACTCGCGGCCCTGGGCCTGGAAGTATTCCTCCAGAGCGCCCAGCGAGCAGGCCGGCGGGCCCGAGTTGCCGTTGGGCCGCAGGGCCAGGTCGATGCGGAACACGAAGCCGTGCTCGGTGGTCTCGCCCACCAGCGCATGGATGATCTTGACGGTCTTGTCGAAATATTCGTGGTTGGAGATGCGCCCGCGCCCGTCCTCGCGGCCCGCGGTCTCGCCGTCCTGGTCATACACATACACCAGGTCGATGTCGCTGGAGACGTTGAGTTCACGCGCGCCGAGCTTGCCCATGCCCACCACCCACAGCTGCGCGCAGCCGTCCGCCGTGCCCGCCGGCGCACCATGCTGCGCATCCAGGTCGCTGCGGGCCTGGGCGCAGGCCACGTCGAGCGCGAATTCAGCCAGCTCGGTCACGGCGCGCGTGGCCACCGCCAGCGGCGCCTGCTGGTCGCAATCCATGGTGATCAGCCGTTCCATCACCACCTGGCGCAGGATGCGCAGCGCAATGCCCGTGTCGTCTCCGCGCGCGCGCAGCGCCGCATAGGCGGCCTGCATGGTGGCGAGGACGGGAGCGCCCGGCGGCAGGAGGGAAAGCTCGGCGGCGTAGCGGCGGCGCAGGCGCTGCGCCAGGCGGGAATGGGCGGAGAGGGCCCCGGCCGCGCGGGCTGCGTCCCCTGGCGCGCTGAACGCGCCGTTGTCCGACACAACGGCCTGCGCCAGTGCTGAACCCAAACGACCGCCGGGGGTCATAATTCCTGCCACATCCAAGTTTTCATGAACGAGTCGCCGCCGTCTCCCACACGCCTTTTCAGGGCGTACACCACCGTCGCGAAGTGGTCTTTATGGCTTCTTTTGACCGCGTGGCTGGTGCTGGCGCTGGCGTGGGGAGTGCTCCATGGCTGGATTGTGCCCCGAATCGGCGAGCTTCGCCCCGACCTGGAAATAGAGGCCTCGCGCGTGCTGGGTGTGCCGGTGCGCATCGGCGCCATCGAGGCGCGCAGCGAGGGATTGATCCCTTCCTTCGAGTTGAGCGACGTGGTGCTGCTGGACCCGCAGGGCCGCGAGGCGCTGCGGCTGCCGCGCATCCTGGCGGCGCTGTCGCCGCGCTCCCTCTGGAACCTGGGCTTCGAGCAGCTCTATATCGACAAGCCCGAGCTGGACATCCGCCGCTCCGCCGACGGCCATATCCACGTGGCGGGACTGGACTTCGACAAAAACAGCGCTGACGACGGCCGCGCCGCCGACTGGTTCTTCGGCCAGACCGAATTCGTGATCCGCAACGGCATGGTGCGCTGGACCGACGAGGTGCGCGGCGCGCCGCCGCTGCTGCTGCAGCAGGTCGACTTCGTGATGCGCAACTCCGCGCGGCGCCATGGGCTGCGGCTGCAGGCCACGCCGCCGCCCGAGTGGGGCGACCGCTTCTCGCTCACCGGCCAGTTCCGCCAGCCGCTGCTGTCGGTGCGCCACGGCCAGTGGCAGCAGTGGGACGGCCAGCTGCATGCCGATTTCTCGCGCGTGGATGTGTCGCAGCTGCGCCGCCACGCCAGCCTGGGCGTGGACATCGCCCAGGGCCGCGGCGCAGTGCGTGCCTGGGTGGACGTGGTGCACGGCCAGCTGGTGGGCGGGGCGGCCGACCTGGTGCTGGCCGATGTCAGCACCACGCTGGGCGCGCAGTTGCCGCCGCTGGAGCTCAGGTCGGCTTCGGGCCGGCTGGGCGGCAAGCGGCTGGCCAATGGCTTTGAATTCCAGACCCAGAACCTGCAGTTCGAAACCCGTGAAGGCCAGCGCTGGCCCGGCGGCAATGTGTTCGTCGCCTGGTCACAGGGCGAGGGCAAGACCCTGCCGCAAGGCGAGGTGCGGGCCGACAGGCTGGACCTGGCCGCGGTGAGCCAGATCGCCACGCGGCTGCCCCTGGGCAGCGTGACGCACGGCGCGCTGGCTGCCTACGCTCCCAAAGGCCTGGTCGAAACCCTGAATGTGAAATGGCAGGGCCCACCCGACGCGCTGCAGAAATACGAGGCCCGCGGGCGGGTGTCGCAGCTGGAGATCGCGTCGCGGCCCGGCGTGGCGCCGCGCGACGCGCCCGCGCGCCCGAACCGCCCTCCTGTGGGCTCGCCTGGCTTGCGCGGGGCAGCGCTGGAATTCGAGCTGACGCAGGCCGGCGGCAAGGGCAAGCTGAAGCTGCACAACGGCGCGCTGGACCTGCCCGGTGTGTTCGAGGACCCCCTGGTCACCTTCGACGACCTGTCGGCCGACCTGCAGTGGCAGCTGAAAGACGAGCAGATCTCCGTTTCGGTCTCCGGCCTGAAATTCGCCAGCCCCGACGCGCAGGGCGAGGGCCAGGTGAGCTGGCGCACCAGCGACCCGGCGAAGTCGCCCTCGCGGTTTCCGGGGGAGCTGGACCTGCAGGCCACGATCAGCCGCGCCGACGGAACGCGGGTACACCGGTACCTGCCGCTCACAATCCCGAAGAACACGCGCGAGTACGTGCACGAGGCGGTGTCCCAGGGCACGGCAGGCAATGCGAAGTTCCGCGTCAAGGGCAACCTGCGCGATTTTCCTTTTGGCGAGGGGCGTGCCGGCGAGTTCCGCATCTCGGCCGACGTGCGCAATGCCACCTATGCCTTCGTGCCGCGCAGCCTGACGCGCGGCACCGCCACCTGGCCCGCGCTGACCCAGCTTTCCGGCGAGCTCATCTTCGACCGCAACAGCATGCAGGTCAAAGGCGCCAGCGGCCGCTTCAGCGGCGCCGCCGGCCTGCAGTTCAAGGCCGATGCGCAGATCCCCGACCTGCGCACCAGCACCGTGATCGTCAACGGCGATGTCCGCGGGCCGCTCGCGGATTCGCTGGTCATCGTCAACACATCGCCGCTGGCGGCCATGATGGGCAATGCCCTGTCCCGGGCCACGGCCACCGGCAATGCCGATGTGCGCCTGCACCTGCAACTGCCGCTGGCGCAGATCGACAAGTCGAAGGTGCAGGGCAGCGTCAGCCTGGCGGGCAACGACGTGCAGGTTTCGCCCGACAGCCCGATGCTTTCCCGCGCGCGCGGCGCGATCGGTTTCAGCGAGCAGGGCTTCACGCTGGTGGGCGCGCAGGCGCGCGCGCTGGGCGGTGACCTGCGGCTGGAAGGCGGCAGCCGGCCCGAGGCCGGTGTGCTGATCCGCGCGCAGGGCACGGCCACGGCCGAAGGCCTGCGCCAGGCGAAAGAGCTGGGCTTCGTGTCGCGGATCGCAAGGGACGCCACCGGCGGCGCGGCATACAACGCCACGCTGGGTTTCCGCCGCGGCGTGGCCGAGATCCTGGTGGCCAGCAACCTGCAGGGGCTGGCGCTGGCGCTGCCGCCGCCCCTGAACAAGGCGGCGGACCAGTCGCTGCCACTGCGCTACGAAAACGCGCTACTGCGCGAATCGGTCGCGCCCGCCGCGGCAGGCGCCGCCCCGCGGCTGCTGGACCAGCTGACGCTGGAAGTCGGAACCATCGCTTCCATCACCTATGTGCGCGACCTGTCCGGCCCCGAGCCGCGCGTGCTGCGCGGTGCCATCGGCGTCGGGCTGGGCGCGGGCGAAACCGCGCCGGTGCCGGAGCAGGGCGTGCTGGCCAACATCAACCTGGCAAACCTGAACATCGATGACTGGGAAGCGGCGCTGAACCACGCTTCGGGCCCCGGCGGTCCCGGCCTGCGCAGCACGGCGGAAGGCCCGGGCGCCAGCCCGGCGCAAAGCTACCTGCCCACCGTCATCGCCGTGCGCGCCCGCGAACTCACCGCCGACGGCCGCAAGCTGCACAACATGGTGGTGGGCGGTTCGCGCGAGGGCCTCACCTGGCGCGCCAACGTGGACGCCGCCGAACTTAATGGGTATGTGGAATACCGCCAGCCTTCGGGCGCCGGCGCGGGGCGCGTGTATGCGCGGCTGGCGCGCCTGGCCATCGGCGCATCGGCCGCGAGCGAGGTCGAGTCGCTGCTCGACGAGCAGACCTCCGTCATCCCCGCGCTGGACATCGTGGTCGAGGACTTCGAGCTGCGCTCCAAGAAGCTGGGGCGGCTGGAGATCGAGGCGGTGAACCGGGGCGCCACCACCGTGGCGCGCGAAGGCGGCGTGCGCGAATGGCGGCTGAACAAGCTCAACCTGAGCATGCCGGAGGCCAGCTTCACGGCCAGCGGCAACTGGGCGGCGCTAAATGCACAGGCGGCACCGGCGGGCGCCGCGCGGCCTGGCCCGCGGCCGGCCGCCGAGCGGCGCCGCACAGTGATGAATTTCAGGCTGGACATCGCCGATTCCGGGCAGCTGCTGAACCGCTTCGGAATGAAAGACGTGGTGCGCCGCGGCAAGGGCCGGATGGAAGGGCAGGTGGCCTGGCTGGGTTCGCCGCTTTCGCTGGACTACCCCTCGATGAACGGCAACTTCAATGTCAACGTCGAGTCCGGCCAGTTCCTCAAGGCCGACCCGGGCCTGGCCAAGCTGCTGGGCGTGCTCAGCCTGCAGTCGCTGCCGCGCCGCCTCACGCTGGACTTCCGCGATGTGTTCACGGAGGGTTTCGCCTTCGACTTCGTGCGCGGCGACGTCACCATCCAGCAGGGCATAGCCGCCACCAACAACCTGCAGATGAAGGGCGTGAACGCCGCCGTGCTGATGGAGGGCAAGGCCGACATCGCCCGCGAAACGCAGGACCTGAAGGTGGTGGTCATTCCCGAGATCAACGCCGGCACCGCTTCGCTGGTGGCTGGCATCATCAATCCGGCGATTGGCCTGGGCACCTTCCTGGCGCAGATGTTCCTGCGCCAGCCGCTGATCAAGGCCGCGACGCAGGAGTTCCACATCGAGGGCACCTGGGCCGACCCGAAGATTTCCAAGGTGGCCCGCAAACCCGCGGAAACCCGTACCGACGTCCCCGCCGAAAACAAGTCCGGAGCCAGCAACTGATGAAAGCCGCCGCCCTCCAGATGGTTTCCGGCATCTCGGTCGATGCCAACCTGCAGGCCGCCGGCGCGCTGGTCGATGAAGCCGCGCGCGCCGGCTGCGAGCTGGCCGTGCTGCCGGAATATTTCTGCCTGATGGGCGCGAAGGACGGCGACAAGCTGGCGGTGCGCGAGCCTTTCGGCGAAGGCCGCATCCAGCAGTTCCTGGCCGCCAAGGCGCGCGAGCACCGCATCTGGCTGGCCGGCGGCACGCTGCCGCTGGCGGCCGGCGACGACGCCCACGTGCGCAACACGCTGCTGGTGTTTTCGCCGCAGGGCGAATGCGCGGCGCGCTACGACAAGATTCACCTGTTCCGGTTCGACAACGGCCGCGAGCGGTACGACGAGTCGCGCGTGATCGAGCGCGGCGCGCAGCCGGTGGCGCTGGAGATCGAGGCGCGCGACGGCCGGCGCTGGCGCGTGGGGCTGTCGGTCTGCTACGACCTGCGCTTTCCCGAGCTGTACCGGGGCCTGGCCGCCGATTTGCTGCTGGTGCCCAGCGCCTTCACGCACGTGACGGGCCAGGCGCACTGGGAACTGCTGCTGCGCGCCCGGGCGGTGGAAAACCTGGCCTTTGTGCTGGCTCCCGCGCAGGGCGGGCGGCACGAGAACGGCCGGCGCACCTGGGGCCATTCGATGATCGTCGATCCCTGGGGTGAAGTGCTGGCACAAAAGGATGAAGGCGCCGGCGTCGCCGCCGCCCCGCTGGACGGAACGCGCCTGGACCAGGTGCGCTCGCAGCTGCCGGCACTCGAGCACCGGGTGTTATGAGCGCGGTGGAGCTGCCGCGAACGCCGGTGCCCCGGCGCGGCTCCGCCGGGCGGCGCTGGTCGCTGTGGGCGCTGCTCATCGCGCTGGTCGCCGCGCTGCTGGTCACGCTGGTCTGGCTGGCCGGCCGCTACGAGGCCAGCCAGGTGCAGTCCAAGCTCGAGCGCGACACCGCGGATGCGCTGGGCGACATCCGCTCGGCCCTCACGCGCAACGTGCAGACGCTGCAGGCGCTGCAATCGGGCGCCCCAGGCACCACCACCTGGACGGCCGAGGCGCACAGCGTGCTGCGCGAGCATCGCGAGTGGATGCGGCTGGAATGGCGCGACAGCGCCATGGCGCCGCGCGCCGCCGTCGACACGCCCTACCGCGGCGCGGTATTCGCCCGGCTGGGCCGGCCCAATGCCCACGCCGACGTGGCGCTGGCCTGTGCCAATGCGCGCCGTGTCAGCGGCCCGGCCTATTCCAGCAGCTACTTCGTGCCGCAGCTCGACGGGCTGGGGCTGGAGGTGATGGAGTTGTGCCTGCCGCTGGTCACGGCGGGCCAGCTCACGGGCTATGTGGTGGCCACGTATTCACTCTCCGAAATCCTGGGCAGCCTGGTGGGGCCGCAGCTGATGCGCAGCCAGGAGGTCTCGTTCACCGAGGCCGACGGCACCCGGCTGGCCATGCACGGCTCGGCCCGGCGCGGCAGCCGCATCTTCACTTCGCAGCAGCTGCTGGACCTGCCCGGCAACACCATGGTGCTGCGCATGGACAGCTGGCGCGGCGCGCCCGACCTGTTCCCCAACGTGCTGACGGCGCTGGTGACGGCGATGTCGATCGCGCTGGTCACGGTGCTGGTGCTGCTGGGCAAGGACATGCGCCGCCGGCTGCGCGCCGAACACGACCTGGCCGACGCGCTGGCCTTTCGCAAGGCGATGGAGGATTCGCTGGTCACGGGGCTGCGGGCGCGCGACCTCCAGGGCCGCATCACCTACGTGAACCCCGCCTTCTGCGCGATGGTGGGGTTCCCGGCCGAAGAGCTGCTGGGGTACAGCACGCCGGCGCCCTACTGGCCGCCGGAGCTGGCTGACGAATACCAGAAGCGCCAGGACATCCGCCTCGCGGGCCAGCACGCGCCGCCGCGCGCGGGCTTCGAGTCGGTCTTCATGCGCAAGGACGGCTCGCGGTTTCCGGTGCTGATCATCGAGGCGCCGCTGATCAACGCGCACGGCGTGCAGACCGGCTGGATGAGCGCCTTCCTGGACATCAGCGAGCAGCGCCGGGTGGAGGAACTGTCGCGCGCCAGCCAGGAGCGGCTGCAGGCCACCGCGCGGCTCGCCACAGTGGGGGAGATGGCTTCGCTGCTGTCCCACGAGCTGAACCAGCCGCTGGCCGCTATCTCCAGTTACGCGACGGGTTCAATGAACCTGCTGCGCGGCGGGCCGCACGCCAAGGCCGACATCGAACTGGCGATGCAACGCATCGCGGAGCAGGCCGAGCGCGCCGGCAAGGTGATCAAGAGCGTGCATGACTTCGTGCGCCGGCGGGACCAGGAGCGCGAGGCGGTGGCGCCGCAGGCGCTGCTGGACGCCATCATGCCGCTGGTCAGCCTGCAGGCGCGCAAGCTGGGCGTGCGGGTGGAGGTGAAGGTGCAGGACAGCCTGCCGCCCGTGCTGTGCGACCGCACGATGGTGGAGCAGGTGGTGCTGAACCTGGCGCGCAACGCGATGCAGGCGATGGACCAGGCGGGCGCCGCGCAGCCGTCGCTCGCAATCCAGGTGCGGCGCACGGGCGGCGCCGGCCGTGACGCCGCCGGCAAGGGCTGGATGGAGTTCACTGTGGCCGACTGCGGCCCCGGCATCCCGGAGGATGTGGCGCAGCAGCTGTTCACGCCGTTCTTCACCACCAAGGCCGAAGGCATGGGCCTGGGCCTGAGCCTGTGCCGCACCGTGGTGGAGCAGCATGGGGGATTCCTCGGATTCGAACCCAACCATCCGCGCGGTACGATTTTCAAATTCACCCTGCCCGTCGATCCGGGCGCCAAGACAGGTCCCGCCTGATGCAGCCTTCCCTCAATGCCACCGTATTCATCGTCGATGACGACGACAGCGTGCGCGAGGCGCTGGCCTGGCTACTGCGCTCGCGCCACTTGCTCAGCGACAGCTACGCCGGCGGAGAGGACTTCGAGCGCATGCTGCAGGCCGGCTTCTCACCCAGCCAGCCCTGCTGCCTGCTGCTGGATGTGCGCATGCCCGGGCTGTCCGGGCTGGCCCTGTTCGACAAGCTGGCCGGCCGCGGGCTGGTGGAAGTGATGCCGGTGATCTTCCTCACCGGCCATGCCGACGTGCCCACCGCAGTCGACATGGTCAAGCGCGGCGCCTTTGATTTCTGCGAGAAGCCCTTTTCCGACAACGCCCTGGTGGACCGGGTCGAACAGGCCCTCAAGCGCTCCGCCGAAGTGCTGGCGGCGCGCCACGAGAAGAGCCAGCTGAAGTCGCGGCTGGGCGAGCTCACGGACCGCGAACGCGACGTCATGGGACTGGTTGTGGAAGGCCTGCCGAACAAGCTGATCGCCGACCAGCTGGACATCAGCGTGCGCACGGTGGAAGTGCACCGCGCCCGCGTGTTCGACAAGATGGAAGTGAAATCGGCCGTCGAACTGGCCAATCTGCTCCGGAATTTATAGCGGCCTGTGCAGGCTGGGCGCGCTCTGCAGCCTATTTCTCTTCTGACGGGGGCTTGGCGTGCGAGTCGGGCGGCGGCGGCTCGCCGCCCTTGCGGCCGGAGAACATCGTCCACCAGACGATCAGCAGCAGCAGGCCCAATGCCAGCAGCGCTTCAAGCAGAATCAGAAGCATGAACCGTTTCCTTTGGATGCTGGCCATTGTAGGAACGCTGGCCGGCTGCGCCGGCACATCGCTGCCGCGGGAACCGGTGACCGTGCCCGCCGCGCCGCCGCCCACATCCGCCACGCCCGCTGTGCCGGCCGCACGCCTGCCCGCAGACGAGCTGCCGCTGCCGCCGGCCCTGCAGCAGCCCCGGGCGCGCTGGCAGCCCGTGCGCTGGGCCGAGCTGCCCGGCTTCACCGATGACGCGTTGTACGAAGCGTGGAACGCCTGGCTCAAAAGCTGCGAACGGCCCGGCCCCGTGTTCGCAGCGCTTTGTCCCGAGGTGCGGCGGATGTCGATTGCCTCGCCCGAAGAGCAGCGCACATGGATGATGCAGCGCCTGCAGCCCTACCGGGTGGAGCCGCTGCAAGGCAGCACCGAGGGCCTGCTCACCGGCTACTACGAGCCCCTGATGCAGGCCGTGCGCCAGAGCGACGCGGCCCACCAGGCGCCGCTCTATGCGCCGCCCGCCACGCTGGGCCAGCGCCGCCCCTGGTACACGCGGCAGGAAATCGACACGCTGCCCGAAGCGCGCGCCGCGCTGCGCGGGCGCGAGATCGCCTGGCTGGCGGACCCGCTGGATGCGCTGGTGCTGCAGATCCAGGGTTCGGGGCGCCTGCGCATCACCGAGCCTGGCGGCAGCGAGCGCACCGTGCGCCTGGCCTTCGCGGCCAGCAACGACCAGCCTTACCGCAGCGTCGGCGGCTGGCTGCTGCAGCAGGGCGCGCTGCGCGACGCGTCCTGGCCCGGCATCAAGGCCTGGGCGCAGCAGAACCCGCAGCGCGTCAACGAAATGCTGTGGGCCAACCCGCGCATGGTGTTCTTCCGCGAGGAGGCGCTGGTCGACGCCGACGCCGGGCCGCGCGGCGCCCAGGGCGTGGCGCTGACGCCGGGCCGCTCGATCGCCGTGGACAAGGAAAGCATTCCCTATGGCACGCCGGTCTGGCTGGCCTCGGCCGGGCCGCTGGTCAACCTGCAGCGGCTGGTGCTGGCGCAGGACACGGGCAGCGCCATCACGGGCGCGGTGCGCGCCGACTACTTCACTGGCTGGGGCGCCGAGGCCGGCGAGGTGGCCGGCCGGCTGAAACAACCGCTGCGGCTGTGGGTGCTTTGGCCCCGGTAACGCTGCCGATCTATTTGGCGGGCGCCGACAGGTGGGCCAGCGGCAGGGCGCTGCTGGCCTTGACCTCGCCCAGCGAAAAACTGGTGTGCAGATCTTTCACGTTCGGCAGGTTGATCAGCACCTGGCGTGCGAACTGCGAGAAGGTATCCAGGTCGCGCGTGACCACCTGCAACTCGAAGGTGCCGGCCCCGCTGATGTAGTGGCAGGCCACGATTTCCGGGATTTTCTGGATCGCCTCTTCCATCTCGCGCGTCAGCTCGCCGGTGTTGCGGTTTGCGTCCAGCCGCACGAATGCCAGTACGCCCAGGCCGATCTTGTGGCGGTCGATTTCGGCGTGGTAGCCCTTGATGAAGCCGGCTTCTTCCAGCGCGCGCACCCGCCGCCAGCAGGGTGCGGCGGACAGGCCCACGCGCTGCGCCAGTTCGGCATTGGTGAGCCGGGCGTCGGCCTGCAGCTCGTTAAGGATTTGGATGTCAAACTTATCTAGCGTTTCCATAATTCCAGATTTTAAGCAAGATCCTTTCTTGAACAGGGATTAATTGGGCACAGAACGCAAAGACTTATCTGGGCCTCGGGCATACACTTTGCACACGCTCCGGAGACAAAAAAGCCATGAACGCCCCCCTGCCCGAACACATCCGCAAGGCCCTGGAAACCGTCACCCTCGACGACAAGTATTCGCTCGATTACGGCCGCGCCTTCATGAGCGGGGTGCAGGCGCTGGTCAAGCTGCCGATGCTGCAGCGGCTGCGCGATGCGCAGGCAGGCAAGAACACCGCCGGGTTCATCAGTGGGTACCGCGGCTCGCCGCTGGGCGGCTATGACCAGGCCCTGTGGAAGGCGGAGAAGTTCCTCAAGGCGCAGAACATCGTGTTCCAGCCCGGTGTGAACGAGGAGCTCGCCGCCACCGCCCTGTGGGGCACGCAGCAAATGGGCTTTGCGCCCCCCGGCAGCAACCGCTTCGACGGCGTCTTCGGCATCTGGTACGGCAAGGGCCCGGGCGTGGACCGCTGCTCCGACGTGTTCAAGCACGCCAACATGGCCGGCACCACGCCCTGGGGCGGCGTGATCGCGGTGGCCGGCGACGACCACGTGGCCAAGAGCTCCACCGCGGCCCACCAGAGCGACCACATTTTCAAGGCCTGCGGCCTGCCGGTGTTTTTCCCGGCGACGGTGCAGGAAATCCTGGACTTCGGCATCCATGCCTTCGCCATGAGCCGCGTCTCGGGCGTGTGGGCCGGCATGAAGACGATCCAGGAGATCGTCGAGTCCAGCGCCACGGCGATGATCGACCCGGAGCGGGTCGTGACGAAAATCCCGACTGATTTTGTGATGCCGCCCGGCGGCCTGCACATCCGCTGGCCCGACACGGCGCTGGAACAGGAGGCGCGCCTGTTCGACTACAAGTGGTATGCCGCGCTGGCCTATATCCGCGCCAATCGGCTGAACTACAACGTCATCGAAGGCCCGAACGACCGCTTCGGGCTGATGGCCAGCGGCAAGGCCTACAACGACACGCGGCAAGCCCTGCTGGACCTGGGGCTGGACGACGAGACTTGCCGCCACATCGGCCTGCGCCTGCACAAGGTGGGCGTGGTGTGGCCGCTGGAAGCGCAGGGCACGCGCGAATTCGCCACCGGCCTGCGCGAAATCCTGGTGGTGGAGGAAAAGCGCCAGGTCATCGAATACCAGGTGAAGGAGGAGTTGTACAACTGGCGGTCAGACGTGCGGCCCAATGTGCTGGGCAAGTTCAATGAAGTGGAAGGCGACTTCTCCGGCGGCGAGTGGTCCATGCCGAACCCCATGGCCAACACGCTGCTGCGCGCCAACGCAGACCTCTCGCCATCGCTGATCGCCCGCGCGATCGCGCAGCGCGTCAAGAAGATGGGTGTGGACGGCGACATGGGTGCGCGCATCGACGCGCAGCTGGCCATCCTGGAGGCCAAGGAGCGCTCCATGCAGGTGCTGGAAGTCAAGGCCGACCGGGCCCCGTGGTTCTGTTCCGGCTGCCCGCACAACACCTCCACCGTGGTGCCGGAAGGCTCGCGCGCCATGGCCGGCATCGGCTGCCACTTCATGGCCACCTGGATGGACCGCGCCACCATCGGCTTCACCCAGATGGGCGGCGAGGGCGTGCCGTGGGTCGGCCAGCAGCCGTTCAGCAACGAGCAGCACGTGTTCGCCAACCTGGGCGACGGCACCTATTTCCATAGCGGTTCGCTGGCGGTGCGCCAGTCCATCGCCGCGGGCGTGAACATCACCTACAAGATCCTCTACAACGATGCCGTGGCCATGACGGGCGGCCAGCAGGTGGGCGAGCGGCCCGAGGGCCACTCGGTGGTGCAGATCGCGCAGAGCATGCGCGCCGAGGGCGCAGCGAAGATCACCATCGTCACCGACGAGCCGGAAAAGTACGAAGACGTGACGGGCCTGCCCGCCGGCATCGCCATCGAGCACCGCGATAACCTTGACCGCATTCAGCGCGAATTCCGCGAGCTCAAGGGCACCACCGTCATCATCTATGACCAGACCTGCGCCACCGAGAAGCGCCGCCGCCGCAAGCGCGGCACCATGGTCGACCCGGCGGTGCGCGTGGTCATCAACGACCTGGTCTGCGAAGGCTGCGGCGACTGCAGCGTCAAGAGCAACTGCCTGTCGGTGGAACCGCTGGAAACCGAATTCGGCCGCAAGCGCACCATCAACCAGAGCACCTGCAACAAGGACACCAGCTGCCTCAAGGGCTTTTGCCCGAGCTTCGTCACGGTGGAGGGCGGCAAGCTCAAGGGCAAGTCGAAGGCGCAGATGCCTTCACCCTTTGCGCTGGGCGAGCTGCCCGAGCCGCGGCTGCCTGCGATCCATGGTGCCTACGGCATCGTTGTGGCGGGCGTGGGTGGCACCGGCGTGATCACCATCGGCCAGCTGCTGGGCGTCGCCGGGCACATCGAAGGCAAGGGCATCGTCACGCAGGATGCGGGCGGCCTGGCGCAAAAAGGCGGCGGCACCTGGAGCCACGTGCTGGTGGGCAACAACGCCGACGACATCCGGACCACCCGGGTAGGCATGGCGGGCGCCGACCTGGTCATCGGCTGCGACCCGATCGTCACGGCCGGCAAGGAAACCGTGCTGCGCATGCGCGCAGGCCGCACCCATGTGGCGCTGAATTCGTACAGCACCCCCACGGCCGCCTTCGTCAAGAACGCCAACTGGGCCAACCCGGCCGAAGCCTGCGCTGCGGAGATCGTCCACGCCGTCGGGCCGGCGGGCGTTTCGGCCTTCAACGCCGATGCCGCCTCCACCCGCCTGATGGGCGACAGCATCTATACCAACCCGATGATGCTGGGCTACGCCTGGCAAAAGGGCTGGATCCCGCTGGGCCGCGAATCGCTGCTGCGGGCGATCGAGCTGAACGCCGTGGCGGTGGACAACAACAAGGCCGCCTTTGAGTGGGGCCGCCGCGCCGCGCACGACTGGGCTTCGGTGGAAAAGCTGCTGGCCCCCGCGCAAGTCATTGAGTTCAAGAAGCGCGAGACGCTGGAAGGCATGGTGGCGCGCCGCGCCGAATTCCTCGCGGCCTACCAGAACGATGCATACGCCGCCACTTATCGCGACTTCGTGCAGAAGGTCCAGGCGGCCGAAGCACCCCTGGGCAAGACCCTGCTGGCCGAGAGCGTCGCGCGCTACCTGTTCAAGCTGATGGCCTACAAGGACGAATACGAGGTGGCGCGCCTGCACACCGAAACCGGCTTCCAGGAAAAGATCGCCGCGATGTTCGAGGGCGACTACAAGGTCAATTACCACCTCGCGCCGCCGATGATCGCCAAGCGGAACGAAAAAGGCGAACTGCAGAAGATGAAGTTCGGCCCGGCCATGCAGGTGGGATTCCGGATCCTGGCGAAACTGAAGGGGCTCCGCGGCACGCCGCTTGACGTTTTTGGCGGCACCCACGAGCGCAAGACGGAGCGGGCGCTGATTGGGCAATACCGCCAGAGCGTTGAGCAGGTGCTCGCTTCGCTGGACGCGGGCAATCACGCCCTGGCGGTGGAAATCGCGCGGATCCCGGAGCAGATCAAGGGTTACGGTCACGTCAAGGAACGCAATCTCGCCGCGGCTCGCGTCCAGTGGGAAGCCCTGCTGGCCCGCTGGGCCGATCCGCGGGCCAGCCGGCGCGCCGCCTGAGCGGCAACTGACGCCGGTCCCGGCCCTGTGCCGCGGCAGGTTACAAGTTATTTCCCCCACGGGGGCGGCATACAATCGCAGACTCCCGCCTTGCGGCACGTGAAGTGCGTGCCGGATTGAGCGCGGGCGTCCCCACAACGATTTACCGTCCCCTGGAGTCACCGTGTTTATTTCTTCCGCTTTTGCCCAGACCGCGCCCGCAGCCGCCTCAGGTGGCGACATGCAGTCGTCGCTCATGAGCATGCTGCCGCTGGTGCTGATGTTCGTGGTGCTTTATTTCGTGATGATCCGGCCCCAGATGAAGCGTCAGAAGGAGCACCGCTCGATGATCGATGCGCTGGCCAAGGGCGACGAAGTGGCCACCTCCGGCGGCTTGCTGGGCAAGGTGACCAAGATGGGCGACGGCTACCTGAGCGTAGAAATCGCCAACGGCGTCGAAGTGCAGCTGCAGCGCAGTGCCGTGGTCCAGGTCCTGCCCAAGGGCACCATCAAGTAACCGGCGCTGCGACAAAAGCGAAAACATGAACCGTTATCCGGTCTGGAAGTACGCGATCATCCTGGTCGCGCTGCTGGTGGGGGCCATCTATACCCTGCCGAATTTCTTCGGTGAGGCGCCGGCCGTGCAGGTCTCGGCCGCCAAGGCCACTGCCCGGGTGGACGGCACGACACAGACGCGGGTGGAGCAGGCGCTCACCGCGGCGGGCATCAAGCCCGAGGCGATCGCGCTGGAAGGCACATCGCTCAAGGTGCGGCTGGACGGCAACGACGCCCAGCTGAAGGCGCGGGACGCGATCCAGAAGGCGCTGGTGCCCGACCCTTCCGACCCGTCCTACGTGGTGGCGCTGAACCTGCTTTCACGCTCGCCCCAGTGGCTGACGGCGCTGCGCGCCGCCCCCATGTACCTGGGTCTCGATTTGCGCGGTGGCGTGCACTTCATGCTGCAGGTGGACATGCAGGCCGCCTTGACCAAGAAGGCCGAGTCGCTGTCAGGCGACATGCGCAGCATCCTGCGCGAAAAGAACGTCCGGCATGCGGGCATCACCCGCAATGGCCAGGCGATCGAGGTGCGGTTCCGCGACGCGCAGACGCTGGACGCGGCCAAGAAGCAGATCGTCGAGCAGTTCCCGGATCTGCAGACCGTGGATGCCCCCGACGGTGCTGAATACAAGCTCACGGCCACCATCCGGCCGGACGCCGCGCGCCGCATCCAGGACCAGGCGCTCAAGCAGAACATGGTCACGCTGCACAACCGGATCAACGAGCTCGGCGTGGCCGAGCCCGTGATCCAGCAGCAGGGGCTGGACCGCATCATCGTCCAGCTTCCGGGCGTGCAGGACACGGCCAAGGCCAAGGACATCCTTGGCCGCACCGCCACACTCGAGGTGCGGCTCGTGGACGAAGGCACCGAGGCCCGGTCGGCCGAGCTGGGCACGGGCCCCGTGCCTTTCGGTGACGAACGCTTCCTCGAGCGAAGCGGGCAGGCCGTCATCGTGAAAAAGCAGGTGATCCTGACCGGCGAGAACCTCACCGACGCGCAGCCCGGCTTCGACAACCAGACGCAGGAGGCGGCCGTGCACCTGACGCTGGACGCCAAGGGCTCGCGCATCTTCAAGGACATCACCCGCGAAAACATTGGCAAGCGCATGGCCATCCTGCTGTTCGAAAAGGGCAAGGGCGAAGTGGTGACGGCACCGGTGATCCGCAGCGAAATCGGCGGCGGCCGGGTGCAGATTTCCGGCCGCATGAGCACCACCGAAGCCAACGACGTGGCCCTGCTGCTGCGGGCCGGCTCGCTGGCGGCGCCGATGGAAATCATCGAGGAACTCACCATCGGCCCGACGCTGGGCGCGGAGAACATCACCAAGGGCTTCCACAGCGTGGCCTGGGGTTTTGCCGTGATCTGCGCCTTCATGGCCGCGTATTACCTGCTGTTCGGCATGTTTTCGGGCATTGCGCTGGCCTTCAACCTGTTGCTGCTGGTGGCCGTGCTGTCGATGCTGCAGGCCACGCTGACCCTGCCCGGCATGGCCGCCATGGCCCTCGCGCTGGGCATGGCCATCGACTCCAACGTGCTGATTAACGAACGTGTGCGTGAAGAACTGCGCAATGGAGCCTCCCCGCAGGCGGCCATCCACGCGGGGTACGACCGTGCCTGGGCCACCATTCTGGATTCCAACATCACCACGCTGATCGCCGGGGTGGCGCTGCTGGCCTTCGGCTCCGGCCCGGTCCGCGGTTTTGCGGTGGTGCACTGCATCGGCATCCTGACTTCCATGTTCTCCGCCGTCTTCTTTTCCCGCGGCCTGGTCAACCTCTGGTATGGCCGCCAGAAGAAGCTCAAGGCGGTGTCCATCGGAACCGTCTGGCGTCCCGAGGCCAATGGCGCTATAACCAAGGCCGAGTAGGGAGCTCATCAGATGGAGTTTTTCAAGATCCGCCGCGACATCCCGTTCATGGAGAACGCGCTGGTTTTCAACGTGATTTCGTTCCTGACGTTCGCGGCGGCGGTGTTTTTCCTGTTTCACCGCGGCCTGCACCTGTCGGTGGAGTTCACGGGCGGCACGGTGATGGAAGTGGCTTATTCACAGCCGGCCGATGTCGAAAAAATCCGCACGACGGTGGCCGGGCTGGGCTTTGCCGACGTGCAGGTGCAGAACTTCGGCACCTCGCGCGACGTCATGATCCGCCTGCCGGCGCAAAAGGGTGTGAGTTCCGCCCAGCAAAGCGACAAGGTGATCGCGGCGCTGAAGGCGCCCGACCCCAGCGTCACCCTTCGCCGCACCGAGTTCGTCGGCCCGCAGGTCGGCGAGGAACTGGCCACCGACGGGCTGAAGGCCCTGGCCATGGTGGTGGTGGGCATCATGGTTTACCTGGCGCTGCGCTTCGAATGGAAGTTCGCCGTGGCGGCCATCATCGCCAACCTGCACGACGTCGTCATCATCCTGGGCTTCTTCGCTTTCTTCCAGTGGGAATTCTCGCTGGCGGTGCTGGCGGCGGTGCTGGCCGTGCTGGGCTACTCGGTCAATGAATCGGTGGTGATCTTCGACCGGATCCGCGAGAACTTCCGGCGCTACCGGAAGATGAACACGGTGCAGATCATCGACAACGCGATCACCTCCACCATCAGCCGCACCATCATCACCCACGGCTGCACCCAGATCATGGTGCTGTCCATGCTGCTGTTCGGCGGGCCCACGCTGCACTACTTCGCGCTGGCCCTGACCATCGGCATCTGCTTCGGCATCTATTCCTCGGTCTTCGTCGCCGCCGCCATAGCCATGTGGCTGGGCATCAAGCGGGAAGACCTGGTCAAGTCCTCGGCAGCCAAGAAGGACGAAGACCCGAACGACCCGAACGCAGGCGCTACCGTCTGAGGCAGGCATGACCACGGTGCAACGGCCCTCCAATCCGACGCCCCTGGCGCGGCGGGTGCGTGAGCAGTTCGTTGCCGACATGCAGGTTGTCCTGGCAGCGCTGGCCGATGCCATACGCGCCCGGCTGATCGAGCTGGTGGACGCCAGCCCCAGCACCCGCGAGATGCAGGACCGGCGGGACGCCATGCTCGACTTCGACCGGTTGCGCGCGAGCTGGATCGAGAACACCCAGAAAGCGTGGCGCCAGGCCGTCGTGCCGGCCACGGCCACGGCGCGGGTCAGGATGGCCAGCGCCAGCCTGGAGCTGATCGGCGACGACGTGGTCGAAAAGAAGATTATTTCCTCCCGGCTCGCGCTCGCCATCCAGGAGAAGGCGGCGTTCGAACTCAACGACCTGCGGCTGCGCATGCAGCACCTGGAGGGTGGCACCGAGCTTGCCACCGAGGACATCCTGCGTCCGGAAGCGCTGGCGCAGCTCATGGTCGAGCAATGGGGCGTGAGCCAGCTGTCGCGCGAAACCTGGGCCCTCGTCAAGGACCTCATCCAGGACCAGGTGGTGACCGCGGCGCTGGCGGCGTACCACCGGGTCAACGAACTGCTGATCGGCAAGGGCATCCTGCCGGACATCGATTTCAGCTCCAAGGTCAAGCGCGGCGCGAGCCCTCCCGGTGCGCCGCGCAAGGCGCCCGGGGGTGCCGAGGGCGAGGGCGGCAACGACGCACAGCAGGGCACTGGCAATGACGGCGGCCGTACAGGTTCTTCCCGGTTTGGAACGACTGGCCACGGCAATGGCCGCGGATCCGGCGTGTCCACAGGTGGCGGCGGCTGGAGCGGTGGCGGCGAAAACGGCAACGAGTCCGGCGGGGGCGACGCCTACGAACGTGGCGGTGGTGGTGGCGGCGGGAGCGGCGGCGGTAGCGGGCCATCCGGCC
The DNA here is from genome assembly GCA_016191525.1 of Burkholderiales bacterium. Lineage (GTDB taxonomy): Bacteria > Pseudomonadota > Gammaproteobacteria > Burkholderiales > Burkholderiaceae_C > Ramlibacter. The sequence goes on from JACPOK010000016.1 coordinate 396,173, forward strand.
GCGGCGGGTCCGGCGGCGGCGGCGGATATCGCCCGGACGCCGAAGGTGGGGGCGGTGGCTCCCAGGGCGGAGGCGGCCGCGGGGGTTCCCACGGTGGCGGCTATTCGGGCCCGGGCCAGCAAGGCGGCGGCCGCGGTGGGGCCCACGCGGGCGGCCAGCCCGGTGCCATGCAAGGCGGCGGCGTGGCGGACGAAACCCGCCTGATGACAACGGGAACGCCGCTGGCGCGGGCCCGCCAGCGCGCCAACGGTGTGCTGGGCCAGCTGCGCAGGCTGCTGACGGATCGGGTCGCCGGTTTCGACATGAGCCACGAGACACGGCCTTCGCCGGCGCTCGCGGAAGCACTGTCGCAGCAGGCCAGCCAGGTGCAGGCCGGCGACACCGGCGGCGGAACGGTTCGCGAGGACGTCGTGGTTTACGACGACGCGCGCGTCGAGCAGGTGGCGGTGCAGCTGCGCCAGCGCACCGGCGAGCTCAAGAAGAAGGCGTCCACCTCCACCGAGAAGGCGACGATCGAAATCGTGGCGCTGATGTTCCAGAGCATCCTGGCCGAGGAGCGCATTCCGCCCGCGGTCCGGGTCTGGTTCGCGCGGCTGCAGATGCCGGTGCTGCGGGTGGCTCTTTCCGAGCCCGAGTTTTTCGGCACGCTGCAGCACCCGGCGCGCCAGCTGATCGACCGCATGGGCTCCTGCGTGATGGGCTTCGAAGCCAGCGCCATCGGCGGCAGCGCGCTGGAAGTCGAGATCAAGCGGGTGGTCCAGGTCATCGAGCAATACCCGGAAACCGGCCGGCGCGTCTTCCAGCTGGTCTATGACGAATTCCAGAAGTTCCTCTCGCGCTTCCTGACCGAGAAGGGACCGACCCAGCGCCTGGTGAGCGTGGCCCAGCAGGTCGAGCAGAAGGAAACGATGGCGATCCAGTACACCATCGAGATGCGCAACATGCTCAACGACATGCCTGTGCGTGAGGAGATCCGCGAATTCCTGTTCAAGGTCTGGGCGGAAGTGCTGGCGGTCGCGGCGGTCAAGAACGGGCCGCAGCACGAGGAAACGGTGGCGCTGAAGAAGTCCGCTTCCGACCTGGTCTGGGCGGCCAGCGCCAAGCCCAACCGCAACGACCGCGCCAAGGTCATCCAGGACTTGCCCAAGCTGCTTCACCGGCTGCGCCAGGGCATGGCCCTGATGGGCGTGACAGGCTCCGCGCAGGAGGCCCACATCAAGATCATCGGCGACACGCTGGCGGATGCCTTCCTGTCCAAGACCGAGGCGATTCCGCACGAACAGATCGAGGCCATGGCCAAGCGCCTGGCCCACCTCGAGGACTTCGTGGCCGACGACCCGGCAACCGACCTGCCGCTGGACGCCGAGAGCATCGAGCTCATGCTGGGCATCGACGCCTCGATGATCGAGGTGGTGGCCGATGGCGGCTCCAAGCCCAACGCCGCGATGATCGCGTGGGCGCAGGAACTGCAGCTGGGCAACTGGTTCTCGCTGGACCACAACAACAAGATCAACCACGTGCAATACGTCTGGCGCAGCGAGCGCAAGCAGCTGCACCTGTTCGCTTCGCCCGACGGCAAGAGCTTCCTGGTGCAGGCGCGGCGCCTCGCCGCGTACCTGCAGGCCGGCCTGCTGCTGCCGCAGGAAGAAGAAACGCTCACCGTGCGCGCCACGCGGGACGCACTGGCCAAGCTGGACGCCAACCCCGAACGGCTGCTCCAGTAAAAAAGCCGCCTCAGGGCGGCTTTTTTCATTGGGGCGGCCTGGTCAGTGCGCCACGCGGAATTCCACGTCGTCGCACAGCTCGTCGAGCACCAGGGCGTCGGGCTCCTCGCCAAAGCTCCAGTAAACCATCAGCACGATGATCTTCAGGTCGTCCAGCGGAACCGGCCCGCCCGGCGCGGCCATGGCCCGGTCCATGACGATCTCGCGCATCGGCGCCGGCAGCACGCCGGAAGATTCAAGAAAGCTCACGAAGCCCAGGCACTCGGCGCCCAGGTGGTCCTGCTCCGCCACCGAGTACACCCGCATGCTGGTGGCGGCCTGTTGCGGCATTTCGGCGGGGGGTTCTTCCAGCTCGGGGCTGAGTTGGGTGTTCTGCGCCGCCAGGTTCAGGCCGTCCAGCCAGACCAGGGCGTCGTTGATCTCATCGGCTTCGAAGCCGTGGGCGCTCAGCTTGCGGCCCAGCTGCTGCAGCTCGGGGCACGCGTCGCCACGCCAATAGTTTTCGTACACGAACACGAGCACTTCAAACATGGCCCCAATATATCCCAGAATTCCGGCTGCCCTCCAGCGATTTGCGAAGGGGTGTTGCGCGCGCGCCGTCAGCCCGCCGCCATGCGCTGGAAAAGCCCGCCCGGCAAGCGGGCCACTTCTCCATCGAGCTCGAGTTCGAGCAGTTGCGCCTGCAGGGTGGCGGGGCTTTCGCCGGTCCGGGCCACCAGCGCGTCCAGGCTGACCGGATCAAAACCGAGCGCGGCCATCAGCGCATTTTCCGGGTGTGCCTCATCGGACGTCCCGGCGTCGGCGGCAGTTGGACGCACGTTGCGCTGCGGCCGCAGCTCCTCCAGCACGTCCTGCGCCGACTCCACCAGCTTGGCGCCCTGGCGCAGCAGCGCGTGGCAGCCGCGCGCCTGCGTCGAGTGGATGGAGCCGGGAATCGCGAACACGTCCTTGCCCTGCTCGGCGGCCATCCGGGCGGTGATCAGTGAGCCTGATTTCAGTGCAGCCTCAACCACCAGCGTACCCTGGCTCAGCGCCGAAATGAGCCGGTTGCGTTTCGGGAAATTGGCCGCCAGCGGCGGCGTGCCCAGCGGATATTCGCTCACGATCAATCCGCGCGCGGCGATGCGGTGGGCCAGGTCCAGGTGCTGGCTGGGATACACGCGGTCCAGCCCCGTGCCGACCACCGCGATCGTCGCGCACAGCCCGGGCTCCGCGCCTTCCAGCGCGCCCTCGTGGGCGGCGCCGTCCACGCCCAGCGCCAGGCCCGAAACAACGGTAAGTCCGGCCTGGGCAAAGCTGCGGCCGAACTGGCGCGCATTGGCGGCGCCCTGTGGGGTGGGGTTTCGGCTGCCCACCACGGCGATGCCCTCGGGCCACTGGGCACACTGCGGGCCCAGCACGTAAAGCATCAACGGCGGGTCTTCGATGTTCAGGAGACTCGCGGGATAGGCCGGGTCGCCCAGCGTGACAATGCGCCGCGGCGGCCCATCGTCTTCCTGGCCGGACAGCCAGAGCCAGGTGGCTTCGACCTGTTCCGCCAGGCCCGCCGGCTCGGTTTCCAGCGCCTTGGCCTGGGCGGGCGTGACCACCTGAACCAGCGCATCGCACGGCTGGCTGAAAAGAGCGTGGGGCAGGCCGAAGGCCGCCAGCAGCTTGCGGGCAGCGCCGTTGCCTACCCCATCCGTAAGGGCCAGCCGCAGCCAGCCGGCGAGATCGTCGCGGTCCATGGACGGCAGCAGGTCCTAGCGCGGGTTGGCCACGCGATCGCCGATTCTGACTCCGTCGGTGATTTCCAGGATCAGTGCATAGGACAGCTTCTCGAACGGGCGGAATACCATCAGCAGGCCGTTGCGCTCGTCCGGCAGCTTGATGTCGGTGCGCTCGCCGCGCTGGCTCTTGTCCAGTATCCGCTGGCCGTCCTTCAGGATCACCAGCACGTGGCCGCTTTCAAGGCCGTCCGCCGTGCCGCGATTGATCACCACCACCTGGTTCTGGCCGGCAAAAGTCACGGCACTGCCGTAAACCGAAACGATGCTGCCGGCCACCGGCGCCGTGGGTGCATGCGGGACATAGCTGAGCAACTGGCGGGCCGGCTCGGGCAGCAGGCGGTCGCCCACACGCATCTCTTCCTTGGTCGAGACGATGTCGATCGTGGCGGGAATGATGGTGGGCTCGGTGCCGCTCTTGGTGGCCACTTCGCGTACGGACTCGCTGCGCACCAGCGCGGCCTTGCCCAGGTATTGCGCCTCATAACCCAGCACCTTGGCGGTCACGGGGTCCTTCAGGGGCTTGGCATCGCGGAACACCCGGTACTCCTCGGTGCGGCGGGCGTCCTTTTCAACCAGTGGCGAGGCGGCGGGCCCGCGCGCGTAAGCCCGGTCTCCGCGGCTGATCAGCACGCGGCCTTCCTGGGTGGCGACGATGCGGGGCGCCCGCTCCAGCGTGAGCTCGTCCACGATGATGGGTTCGGCCAGGAAAGGCTCGATCAGGTGGGGCTGCAGGGTCGGCAGCGAAGCGTCGGCCAGGGTTTCAAAACGGGAGCGCGGCGAGACCCGGATCGTGTCGGTGGGCGCCACGCCGTCGGTCGAGCCGCTGGCGGCCTGCTGCAAGCGCAGGGTGGCGCGGCCGTTGCTCTTGTCCAGCACCAGTTGCTGGCCGGGATAGATGCGGTGCGGGTTGCGGATCTGTTCGATGTTCATGCCCCACAGCTCGGGCCAGCGCCAGGGGCTGGTCAGGAACACGGACGAGATCGCCCACAGCGTATCGCCGCGCTTGACGGTGTATTGGTCGGGAGCGTTGGGCGCCAGCTCGGACAGCGGCACGCCGGTCTGGGCCACCTGCTGCGCCGTGGAGCGCTGGTTGGGGCTCACGGTGAGGTTCTGCGCGGCTGCCGGTCCCGCCGCCAGCCCGGCCGCCAGCGCCATTGCGCCGAGGACCTGGGACGCCGGAGCGAAAGCTGCCTTGGATTGCGCCATGATGGGGGTCTTCCTGTGGTTCTGCATCGCCCGAAAGTCTTGACAAATCACTCGCGATTTTGCGCTCAAGCCCTTGATTGGGCAACGTTTATAGCCTTTGGGCCGTGCCGGGAAAGCCAAAAGTAGCGAAAATAGCGACATCTTTGGCGGTTTTTCCATGGCCCTGTTACCCATTCTCTGTTACCCCGATCCCCGGCTGCATACCGTGGCCAAGCCTGTCCAGGCGGTCGATGCGCGCGTCAAGAAGCTCATTGGCGAGATGCTTGAGACCATGTACGACGCCGACGGCATCGGTCTGGCCGCGACCCAGGTCGACGTGCATGAGCGCCTGGTGGTCATCGACGTCTCCGCCGGGCGCAACACGCCGCTGGTGCTGATCAACCCCGAGATCACCTGGGCCAGCGATGAAAAGCAGGTCAATGACGAGGGCTGCCTGTCGGTGCCCGGCATCTACGACGGGGTGGAACGTTCGTCGGCCATCAAGGTCACAGCACTGGATGGCGAGGGACAGTCCCGCGTCATCGAGGCCGAAGGCATGCTCGCCGTGTGCATCCAGCACGAGATGGATCACCTGCTGGGCAAGGTCTTCGTGGAGTACCTGTCGCCGCTCAAGCGCAACCGCATCAAGACCAAGATGCTCAAGGCGCGGCGCGACACCGAGCGGGCCTGACCCCGGGCGCCGCGCAAGGAGTTCATCAACATGCGTTATCTGTTTGCCCTGTGCGCCGCGGCGCTGCTTTCCGCCTGCGCGGCCAACCCCTTCAATGCCTATGGCGTGCAGCCCGGCACCGCGCGCGACGCGGTGATCGCGCGGCTGGGCGCGCCGACCCGCGTGGTGCGCCTGCCCGACGGCGGGGAGCGGCTGCAGTACTCGCTGCAGCCCTTTGGGCAATACGCCTGGATGGTCGACCTGGACGGCGCCGGCAAGGTGCTGCGTTCGCGCCAGGTGCTGAACATGGCGGACTTCAACCGCATCGAGCCGGGCAAGTGGACGCGCGACGACGTGGAGCGCGAGTTCGGCCCGCCTGCGAAAATCGACGGTGTCGCCAGCTGGAACGGCCCGATCATGAATTACCGCTGGACCGATGGCAGCGACATGTTCTATTGGGTCTACCTGGACCGCAGCAACGTGGTGCAGCGCGCGCACCCCGGCATGGAATTCGTCAACGCGCCTGACCGGGACTAGCCTTCACTTCAATGCGCGTCATCTTCGCGGGCACGCCCGATTTCGCCCGCGTGGCGCTGGAGCGCCTGCACGGCGCCGGCTTGGGCATCGCGCTGGTGCTCACGCAGCCCGACCGCCCGGCCGGCCGCGGCATGAAGCTGCAGGCCTCGCCGGTCAAGCAGTTCGCGCAGGAACATCACGTCCCCGCCGCCCAGCCGCGCAGCCTGCGGCTGGACGGCAAGTACCCGGATGACGCGCAGGCCGCACGTGCCGCCATCGACGCTGCGCGGGCCGACGTGATGGTGGTGGCCGCCTACGGGCTGATCCTGCCGCAGTGGGTGCTCGATGCGCCGCGGCTGGGGTGCCTGAACATCCACGCCTCGCTGCTGCCGCGCTGGCGCGGGGCCGCGCCTATCCACCGCGCCGTCGAGGCCGGGGACAGCGAGACCGGCGTCACCATCATGCAGATGGATGCGGGGCTGGACACCGGCGACATGCTGCTGGTCGAGCGCATGCCGCTCGCGCCCTCTGAAACCACAGGGTCGCTGCACGACAAGCTGGCCACGCTGGGCGGCCGCATGATTGTCCAGGCGCTGGAACTGGCCGATCGCGGCGGCCTCGCGCCCGTGCAGCAGCCGCAGGAAGGCGTGACCTACGCGCACAAGATCGACAAGGCCGAAGCGCAGGTGGACTGGTCGCAGCCCGCTGCTGTCATTGGCCGGCGCATCCGGGCCTTCAACCCCTTTCCCGGTGCGCACAGCAGCCTGGGCGGCGAGGCCGTGAAACTGTGGAGCTATGAAATTGATAGCGGCTCAAGCACGGCGGATGCGCTTCCCGGCCAGATTCTCCTCGTAAACGAGGCCGGCGTGACGGTGGCCAGCGGCCAGGGCGCCTTGCGCCTCACAGTCCTGCAGCGCGCCGGCGGCAAGCGCATGGCGGCGGCTGATTTCCTGCGCGGCTTCGACTTGAAGCCCGGCATGGTGTTCGGCACCTGATACCTCATGCACCTTGATTTCGGCTGGTAACTCCAGCCCGCCGGCGCCTTCTAAAATCGGGCCATGAACGTCCTTCGCTTTTCCGATCTCTGTGCCCAAGGCAAGCCCGCCGGCCAACGCGTCTTCATCCGTGCCGACCTCAACGTGCCGCAGGATGACACCGGCAACATCACCGAGGACACGCGCATCCGCGCTTCGGTGCCGTGCATCCGCATGGCGCTGGAAGCCGGCGCGGCGGTGATGGTCACCTCGCACCTGGGACGCCCCACCGAGGGTGAATTCAAGCCTGCGGATTCGCTCGCGCCGGTCGCGCGCCGGCTGGGCGAGCTGATGGGCCGCGAAGTGCCGCTCGTGTCCGGCTGGGTCGACGGCGTGGACGTCAAGCCGGGCCAGGTGGTGCTGCTGGAAAACTGCCGCGTGAACAAGGGCGAGAAGAAGAACGACCCGGCGCTGGCGCAGAAGATGGCCGCGCTGTGCGACATCTTCGTGCACGACGCATTCGGCACGGCGCACCGCGCCGAGGCCTCCACCTACGGCATCGCCCAGTTCGCGAAGACGGCCTGCGCCGGCCCGCTGCTGGCCGCCGAGATCGATGCCATCAGCAAGGCGCTGGCCAACCCGAAGCGGCCGCTGGCGGCCATCGTGGCCGGCTCCAAGGTATCCACCAAGCTCACCATCCTGAAGTCGCTGGCGCGCAACGTGGACCAGTTGATCGTGGGCGGCGGCATCGCCAACACCTTCATGCTCGCCGCCGGCCTGAAGATCGGCAAGTCGCTGGCCGAGCCCGGCCTGCTGGACGAAGCCCGCGCCGTGATCGACGCGATGAAGGCCCGCGGCGCCGAAGTGCCCATCCCCACCGACGTGGTGACCGCCAAGACCTTTGCCGCCGATGCCGTGGCCACCGTCAAGGCCGCAACCGATGTGGCCGATGACGACCTGATCCTGGACATCGGCCCCGAGACTGCGAAGAAGCTGGCCGGCCAGCTCATGGCGGCCGGCACCATCGTCTGGAACGGCCCGGTCGGCGTGTTCGAGTTCGACGCCTTCGCCAATGGCACGAAGGCCATCGCCCGCGCCATTGCGCAGTCCAGCGCGTTCAGCATCGCGGGCGGCGGAGACACGCTGGCGGCCATCGCCAAGTACGGCATCGAAAAGCAGATGGGCTACATCTCCACCGGTGGCGGCGCCTTCCTGGAAGTGCTGGAGGGCAAGACGCTGCCGGCTTTCGAGATCCTGCAAAAACGCGCGGCCGGGTGAAACAGTTTCACCTTCGCTTGCGGGCCCGGAGGGGTTTTCGTACCTGACATGTAACCGCATTTCGGCGAGAATCCGAAACTTAATTACATAGAACACCGGAGACTCCATGCCTCGTGCCCGCCGCGCCACCAAGATCGTTGCAACCCTCGGCCCCTCATCGAGCGATCCGGCGCTGCTCCAGAAGATGATCGAGGCCGGTGTCAACGTCGTGCGCCTGAATTTCAGCCACGGCACGGCCCAGGACCATATCGACCGCGCCGCGCTGGTGCGCGCCGCCGCCCAGCGCGCCGGCCGCGAGGTGGCCATCATGGCCGACCTGCAGGGCCCCAAGATCCGCGTGGGCAAATTCGCCGAAGGCAAGGTGCAGCTCGAGCAAGGCATGAAGTTCGTGCTCGACGCATCGCGCACCGAACCTGGCGACCAGAAGGGCGTGGGCCTGGATTACAAGGACCTGCCGCGCGACGTGAAGGCGGGCGACACCCTGCTGCTCAATGACGGCCTGATCGTGCTGACGGTGGACTCCGTGAAGGGCGAGCAGGTGCGCACCACCGTCAAGGTGGCCGGCGTGCTGTCCAACAACAAGGGCATCAACAAGCAGGGCGGCGGGCTGACGGCGCCCGCCCTGACCGGCAAGGACATGGAAGACATCCGCACCGCGATGAGCTTCCAGGCCGACTACGTGGCCGTGAGCTTCCCCAAGAACGCCACCGACATGGAAATGGCGCGCCAGCTGTGCAACGTGGCGGGCTCCGAATGGGGCCACCGCCCCGGCCTCATCGCCAAGATCGAGCGCGCCGAAGCCATTCCCAACCTGGAAGCGATTTGCCGCGCCAGCGACGGCATCATGGTTGCGCGCGGCGACCTCGCCATCGAGGTCGGCAACGCCGCCGTGCCGGCCCTGCAGAAACGCATGATCCGCATGGCGCGCGAACTGGACATCGTGGTGATCACCGCCACCCACATGATGGAGTCCATGATTACCAACCCGGTGCCCACCCGCGCCGAGGTGAGCGACGTGGCCAACGCCGTGCTGGACGGCACCGACGCGGTGATGACGTCGGCAGAAACCGCCAGCGGCAAATTCCCGCTCGAGACCATCATCGAGATGGCCAACATCTGCTCTGAAGCCGAGAAGGCCGAGGACGTGAAGCTGGACGCCGATTTCACCGGCACCACCTTCAAGCGCATCGACCAGTCGATCGCCATGGGCGCGCTCTTCACCGCCTACCACCTCGGCTGCAAGGCCATCGTGGCGCTCACCGATTCCGGCTCCACGCCGCTGTGGATGAGCCGCCATCGCATCCACATCCCGATCTACGCGCTCACGCCCAAGCTGGTCACCCAGCGCAAGATGGCCCTGTACCGCAACGTGCGGCCGCTGCTGATGGACCAGAGCGCCGAGCGCGACACCGCGCTGGCCGATGCCGAGGCCCACCTGAAAAAGCGCGGCATCGTCGCCAGCGGCGACATCTATGCCATTACCTGCGGCGAGCCGATGGGCGCACCCGGCGGCACCAACATGCTGAAGATCGTGCGCGCCAGCTGAAACCGCCCGGCCCGTCCCCGCGTATAACGGGGAGATGAAAGCAGGCAGTGACTCTTCCCGGCGACAGCCACTGATGACGCGCCGCACCGGCGTGCTGGCAGCGCTGTCGGCCCTGCTGTCGGGCTGCTCCGCCGCCGGCGTGCTCAACGCGCTGGTCCCGCGCGAAACCTACCAGGGGCAGGAGGACGTGGCCTACGGGCCCGACCCGCGCCAGCGGCTGGACGTCTTCAAGCCGCTGGCTCCTGCCGGCGGGCAGCCCCCGCCGATTGTGGTGTTCTTCTACGGCGGCAGCTGGACCCGGGGCGACCGCGCCGATTACCGCTTCGTCGGCGAAGCGCTGGCTTCCAGCGGCGCCATCGTGCTGGTGGCGGACTACCGGCTCAGCCCCCAGGTGCGTTACCCCGATTTCCTGAGCGACAGCGCCGCCGCCGTGAAGTGGGCTTTTGACCACGCTCGGGAGCTCGGCGGCGATGTGTCGGGCATCTACGTCATGGGCCACAGTGCCGGCGCCTACAACGCCGCCATGCTGGCGCTGGATCCGCGCTGGCTTGCCGGCGTGGGCCTGGCGCCTGCCCGGCTGGCGGGCTTCATCGGCATCGCCGGCCCCTACGACTTCCTGCCGATCGAGAACCCGGACGCACGGGTCGCGTTCAACTGGCCGCAGACAGCGCCGGACACGCAGCCCATCAACCACGTCACCGCCGCGGCGCCACGCACGCTGCTGCTGGCGCCTGCCGAAGACAAGATGGTCAATCCCCAGCGCAGCACGGCCGGCCTGGCCGGGCGCCTGTCGGCGGCGGGAGTGGATGTCACGCTGAAGCTGATGGATGGCGTCAGCCACGTCACCATTCTTGCCAGCATGGCCAGGCCGCTGCGGCGGCTGGCACCGGTGCTGCCGCAGGTGGCAGCCTTCCTGCGCCTGGCGCCCGGCTAGCCTTGCGGCGCGGGCGGCGACCGGATATCAGCCAGCCAGGCTGTGGTCCAGCAGAGCCAGGCGGTCCACAGGGTGTGGCTCATGAAATGGGCGCCGCGCAGCTGCTGCGACAGGCCCAACACCAGCCCCGCCAGCAGTACCACGGCCAGCCAGGCGGCCGCCAATCGCGGCGCCGTGGGCCGCAGCACCACGTAGCCGCCAATGAAGCACAGCGCCGAGGAGGCATGGCCTGCGGGAAAGCAGTGGCCGCCGCCGCCGTCCTTCACGCCCCAGCTCCAGTGCGAGATGTAGCGGGCGTGGCCGCCGAATTCCACCAGGTCCCACGGACAGCTGGTGGTGCTGGTGGACTTGAACACCTCGATCACCAGCACGGCCAGCAGCGTGGTGAGCAGCAGCTGCACGCGCTCCGGCCGGCGCAGCCGCCGCAGCACCCCGGTAGGCCACCAGATTCCGGCCAGGAGCCACAGGGCCGCCAGCCAGGGCAGGGGTTTGACGCCGCCGTGCAGCACCTTGTCCAGCAGCCAGTTGTCCTGAAGGGAAAAGCCCGAAGGCCCGCCCGGCCAGCGCGCCATGGTGAGGTCCAGCCCGCTAGCATCCCAGGCCAGCAGCAGGAGCAGGCTGGCGGCTATCCAGCAGAAGGTGCGCAGCGCGGGGCGGCCGTGGGCGAAGGTGAGCATCAAAAAAAATAGGGGCCAGGCGAGCCGGCAACCGACGGCTCAAGGGTAGCACCGCAGCGCGGCACGCCTGGAGGCCAGTTAAAATCGCAGGAAAGTTACTACGCGGTTACCTGCGCCCGCGCACCCGGTTTTTCACTTCCTCATCGGACATCAACATGCCTCTCGTTTCCATGCGCGAACTGCTGGACCATGCCGCCGTCAACGGCTATGGCATCCCCGCCTTCAACGTCAACAACCTCGAGCAGGTCCAGGCCGTCATGGAGGCGGCGAAGGAAACCGGCGCGCCGGTGATCCTGCAGGCCAGCGCCGGTGCGCGCAAGTACGCGGGCGAATCGTTCATCAAGCACCTGATCCAGGCGGCCGTGGAGGCCTACCCGGGCATACCGCTGGTGATGCACCAGGACCATGGCCAGAACCCCGATGTGTGCCAGGGCGCGATCAACCTGGGCTTTTCTTCCGTGATGATGGACGGCAGCCTGGAAGGCGACGGCAAGACCATCGCCAGCTACGACTACAACGTCGATGTCACCCGCAAGGTAGTGGACATGGCGCACAAGGTCGGTGTCACTGTGGAAGGCGAGCTGGGCTGCCTGGGCAGCCTGGAAACCATGAAGGGCGACAAGGAAGACGGCCACGGGACAGACTCCACAATGACGCGCGAACAGTTGCTCACCGACCCCGAGCAAGCCGCGGACTTCGTCAAGCGAACGCAGCTCGACGCGCTGGCGATCGCCATCGGCACCAGCCATGGCGCCTACAAGTTCACCCGCAAGCCCACCGGCGACATCCTGGCCATTGACCGCATCAAGGAAATCAACCGCCGCATCCCCAACACCCACCTGGTGATGCACGGCAGCTCCAGCGTGCCGCAGGACCTGCTGGCCATCATCCGCCAGTACGGCGGCCAGATGAAGGAAACCTACGGCGTGCCGGTCGAGGAAATCCAGCACGCCATCAAGTTCGGCGTGCGCAAGATCAACATCGACACCGACATCCGCCTGGCCATGACCGGCGCGGTGCGCAAGTTCCTGGCCGAGAACCCCGAGAAGTTCGACGCCCGCGAATGGCTCAAGCCCGCGCGCGAAGCCGCCAAGGCCATCTGCAAGCAGCGCTACATCGAATTCGGCTGCGAAGGCCAGGCCGGCAAGATCAAGGGCGACAGCCTGCAGGTGGTGGCCGGCAAGTACAGCAAGGGCGAGCTGGCCCAGGTCGTGCATTGAGCATGACCACGGCGCTCCACACCTCCGCCCTCACCTCCCTGCCGCTGCTGGCCCGCGGCAAGGTCCGCGACAACTACGCCGTCGGCAACGACCGCATCCTGATGGTCGCGAGCGACCGGCTCTCCGCCTTCGACGTGATCATGGGCGAGCCCATCCCCGGCAAGGGCGAGCTGCTCACGCAGATGGCCCTCTTCTGGTTCGGCAAGCTGGGTCACCTGTGCCCCAACCACCTCACCGGCGAGCTGCCCGAGAGCGTGGTGGGCCCGGCCGAGGTTGCGCAGGTGGTGGGCCGCTCGATGCTGGTCAAGCGCCTGAAGCCCATCCCGGTCGAGGCGGTGGTGAGGGGGTACCTCGCGGGCAGCGGCTGGGTCGAATACCAGCAGTCGCAATCGGTCTGCGGCGTGCCGCTGCCGCCGGGCCTGAAGAACGCGGGCAAGCTGCCCGAGCCGATCTTCACGCCCGCCGCCAAGGCCGAGATGGGCGAGCACGACGAGAACATCACCTATGACAAGGTCGTGGAGATCGTCGGCGCTGAAATGGCCGCGAAGATCCGCGAGATCAGCATCGCCGTGTACAAGGCCGCCGCCGAAATCGCGCTGGCCAAGGGCATGATCATTGCCGACACCAAGTTCGAGTTCGGCCTGGACGGTGCGGGCAACCTGATCCTGATGGACGAGGTGCTCACGCCCGACTCGTCCCGCTACTGGCCGGTCGAAGGCTACCAGGCCGCCTACGCCGCCGGCACCAACCCGCCCAGCTACGACAAGCAGTTCGTGCGCGATTGGCTGGAGCAGGTGCGCATCAACGGCAAGCCCTGGGACAAGACCCCCCCGGCGCCGCGCCTTCCGCAGGACGTGATCGACAAGACCGCGCAGAAGTACCGCGAGGCATTGCAGCGCCTCACGGCGTAAGCGGCCCGCCGCTCAGCTCAGCACCACGCTCGACAGCCGCCTGCGGTAGGTGGCCACCACGGGGTCATCCGGCGGGATCTGCCCTTCGGCCACCTTGGGCTTGGGCGGCTCGATGATGTCCAGGATGGCCACATAGGTCTTGCGCGCCAGCTCCTCGTTCCAGGCCTTGTCGCGCATCAGGATCTCCAGCAGCTCGTCCATCGCGGCCGTCCACTGCTGCTGCGCCATCAGCACGCGGGCCTTGCCGAAACGCGCCTCGAAATCGCGCTTGTTGGCCGCAATTTGAGAGTCAAAACCGGCTGCAGAGCGCGCCGGCTGTGCGTGGGGCGCTGCAAAATCGATAGCATCCATCAGCCGCTGCAGCGAATCCAGCCGGCGCACGGCAACGGCCTTGCCAATCACCGGGGCGAACGCGACCTTGGCGCCGTCGGTGTCGCCAGCCAGCAGCAGCGCTCGCACGTAGTCGAAGCGCGCGTCGTCGTTGTCCGGCGCTTCGGCCACGGCCTGCTTCAGCTTTTCCAGCTTCGCTTCGGGGCCCAGCTCCGCGGCTTCCTCCACCACTTCTTCCTCTTCCGGCTCGCCGGCCGGCGGCACGTGCTTGTCCAGGAACTCGCGGATCTTGCCTTCGGGCAGCGCGCCCATGAAGCCGTCCACCGGCTGGCCGTTCATCAGCAGGATGACGGTGGGGATGCTCTTGATGCCGAACGCGCCGGCCAGCTGCTGCTCCTGGTCGGAGTCGATCTTCACCAGCTTGAACCGGCCCTCGTAGGCCAGCTCGAGCTTTTCCAGCAGCGGGCCGATCACCTTGCAGGGGCCGCACCAGGGCGCCCAGAAGTCCACCAGCACCGGCTGGGTCATGGAGGCGGCGATCACCTCGGCTTCAAAGTTTTCTATCGTGACGTCGATCATTTGGGGCAGTTCGGGGGCAAAACGTAAAATTCAATCAATCACCAACTGACTGACTCTATGTCATCCATTCAAATCGGCGTGGTCATGGGCTCCAGCTCGGACTGGGAGACGATGCAGCACGCAGTGCAGATTCTCCAGGAATTTGGCATCGCGCATGAGGCCCGGGTGGTCTCGGCCCACCGCATGCCCGACGACATGTTCGCCTATGCGCAGGGCGCGCAGGCCCGCGGCCTGAGGGCGATCATCGCCGGCGCCGGGGGCGCGGCCCACCTGCCGGGCATGCTGGCGGCAAAGACCACGGTGCCGGTGCTGGGCGTGCCGGTGGCCGGGCGCCACCTGCAGGGCGTGGATTCGCTGCACAGCATCGTGCAGATGCCCAGGGGCATCCCCGTGGCCACCTTCGCCATCGGCAACGCGGGCGCGGCCAATGCGGCGCTGTTCGCCGTGGCCATGCTGGCCGGTCAGGATGCGGCGCTGCGGGCGAAGCTGGAGGCCTTCCGCGCCGCCCAGACCGAAGCCGCGCGCAACATGACGCTGCCGCCGGCATGAGCCGCGAAGCGATCCAGCCGGGCGCCACGCTGGGCGTCATGGGCGGCGGCCAGCTGGGCCGCATGTTCGTCCACGCGGCCCAGCGGATGGGCTACTTCACCGCCGTGCTGGACCCGGACGCTTCCAGCCCGGCCGGCAAGGTCAGCCACCACCACATCCAGGCGGATTACCTGGACGACGGGGGCCTGGCGCAGCTGGCCGCCTGCAGCGCCGCCATCACCACCGAGTTCGAGAACGTGCCCGCGCCCGCGCTGCGAACGCTGGCCGCCATGCGGCCGGTGGCGCCCGGCGCCGAGGCGGTGGCCATCGCCCAGGACCGGGCGCAGGAGAAGGCCCACTTCACGCGCTGCGGCGTGGCCTGCGCGCCCTATGCGGTGATCGAAACACAGCAGCAGCTGGCCGCGGTGGGTGACGGCCTGCTGCCCGGCATCCTCAAGACAACCCGCCTGGGCTACGACGGCAAAGGCCAGCAACGGGTGAAGACCCGCGCCGAGCTGGCCGCCGCCTGGGATTCGCTGCGGCAGGTGCCCTGCGTGCTGGAGCAGATGCTGCCGCTGGCCGCGGAATGCTCAGTCATCGTCGCGCGCGGCGCGGACGGCAGCCTGGTGAACCTGCCGCCGCAGCTGAACCTGCACCGCGAGGGCATCCTAGCGGTGACCGAGGTTTACGAGGGAAATATGCCCGCAGAGCGCGCCAGTGCTGCGGTGGCAGCTACCAAATCAATAGCAGAAGGCCTGGGCTACGTGGGCGTGCTGTGCGTGGAGTTCTTCGTACTGGCGGATGGCTCGCTGGTTGTGAACGAGATGGCGCCGCGCCCGCACAACAGCGGCCACTACAGCATGGACGCCTGTGACGTGTCGCAGTTCGAGCTGCAGGTGCGCACGCTGGCCGGGCTGCCGCTCACGCAGCCGCGCCAGCACAGCGCGGCCGTCATGCTTAACCTGCTGGGCGACTTGTGGTTCGCGCAGGGCGGTGCCGAGCGGACCCCGGCATGGAGCGAAGTGCTCCGGCTGCCGGGCACCCACCTGCACCTGTACGGCAAGCACAGCGCGCGCAAGGGCCGCAAGATGGGCCACCTGAACATCACCGCCGCCAGCGCCGCGCAGGCGCGTGCCACCGCGCTGCAGGCGGCGGCGCTGCTGGGCATCCAGGCCTTTTGAGGCCGCGGCGCCATGGTGGTTGACGGCCAGCTTCCCGCCTCGCTGCTGCAGGCCGCGCAGGTGCTGGCCGCGGGCGGCCTGGTCGGCTTTCCCACCGAGACCGTGTACGGGCTGGGGGCCGACGCCGCCAGCGATGCCGCGGTGGCGGGCATCTTCGCCGCCAAGGGGCGGCCGGCCGACCACCCGCTGATCGTCCACGTGGCCGATATCGGGGGCGTGGACCATTTCGCGGTGGACGTACCGGTGTTCGCGCAGAAGCTGATGCAGGCTTTCTGGCCGGGCCCGCTCACCGTGATCCTGCCGCGCCGCCCGGGCGTGGCCGGCGGCGCCGCCGGCGGGCAGGACTCCATCGGCCTGCGCTGCCCGGCCCACCCCGTGGCGCATGCCCTGCTGGCCGCCTGCGCCGCCGCATCGCCACCGGTGCACGGGCTGGCCGGCCCGAGTGCCAACAAGTTCGGCCGCGTCAGCCCCACCACCGCAGCCCACGTGCAGGCCGAGTTCGGCGACGCCCTGCTGGTGCTGGACGGCGGGCCCTGCCGCGTGGGCATCGAGTCGACCATCATCGACTGCACCCGGGGCGCGCCGGTGCTGCTGCGCCCGGGCATGCTGTCACGCGCGCAGGTCGAAGCTGCCTGCGGCCAGCCGGTGCGGGGCGCGGGCGAAGCCGGCGGCGATGCGCCGCGCGCCTCCGGCACGCTCGAGTCGCACTACGCGCCCAATGCCCGCGTGCGCATGATGGATGCGCGCGCCCTGCAGACCGCGCTGGACCTGCTGGGGCACGAGGCGGCCCACATCGCCATCTATTCCCGCGCCATCCTGCAGACCCGCTCGGCCAGGGTGCTGCGCCGGCGCATGCCCGACGACGCGGCCGAGGCCGCGCGCCAGCTGTTCGCGGTGCTGCGCGAATTCGACGCCCAGGGCGTTCGGCTGATCTGGGTGGAAACGCCTCCCGGCGAGCCCGAATGGGAAGGCGTGCGCGACCGCCTGCAAAGGGCTTCGGCCGGCTGAGCAGCCCGGCCGGAAGGCCTCGGTAAACTACCCCCAATCATTCTGGAGATCTTCATGTCACGAAACTGGTTGCGTCGCTCCCTGCTGGCGGCCGCATTCTTGTCGTCCGCGCTGCTGGCGGCCTGCGGCTCGGGCACCATCGAGTCACAGCTGCAGCCCACCCGGCTGGTCGGCTTTGGCGACGGCTTCAGCGACGTCGGCCAGGCGGGCAGGAGCTACACGGTCAACGACGGCACCACCAACAACTGGACCAGCCAGCTGGCGCTGGACTTCGGCCGCAGCCTGACGCCGGTGTCCGCCGGCGGCAAGTCCTACGCCGCAGGCAATGCGCGCGTCAATACCAAGCCCGACGCGGCGGGCAAGACCGTCACCCTGACGGTCAAGGAACAGGTCGATACCTTCCTGGCCACGGATGCCCTCGGCAGTTCGGACCTGGTGGTCATCGGCGCGGGCACAGCCGACATCGTGGCCGAGATGGCCAAGGTGACGGCCGGCACCCAGACCAGCGACCAGATGGTGGCCAACGTGCGGCAGGCCGGGCGTGACCTGGGCGCGCAGGTGCGCCGCCTGGTGCAGGCCGGCGCGCGCTTCGTGGTGGTGGTGGGCCCCTACAACCTGGCCCGCTCTCCCTGGGCTGCCCAGATCGGCCAGGGCACCCTGCTGCTGGAGGCCAGCAGCCGCTTTAACGACGAAATGCTGGTGTCCATCGTGGACCTGGGCGCCAACGTACTGTACGTGGACGCGGCCCTGCACTACAACCTGGTGACGGCCGTGCCGGCCAATTACAGCCTGGTGGACGCTGCCAGCGTGAGCTGCACTTCGGTGGACGCGGGCGCCGGCATCGGCACCGGCACGGGCCAGGTCAATTCGGCGCTGTGCACCCCGTCCACCATCACCGCGGGCGTGGCCTACACCACCGCGGTGTTCGCCGACCGCGTGTACCCCACGCCGCAGGCCCACCGCCTGTTCGGCGACTATGCCTACCAGCGCATCCGCACGCGCTGGTGAGTTGCCGCCAGCCGCAAAAAAAGGGCCCCGCGGGGCCCTTTTTTTTGTGGGGCAGCGCGCGCCTTACTTGACGGCGTCGAACACCGCGCGGGCCTGCAGGTGGCAGAACGGCGGCTCATAGGTGCCGTGGTAGTTGCCGTAGTAGGTGGCGAAGGCCGCGCTGGCGGGGTCCGTCGGCGCCGCGCCGTTGATGCCGAAGGCGGCGCGCACGGAAGGGTCCACGTCCACCGAAGTCACATTGGTCAGGCCGCGGCTGGAGAAGTCCGCCTGGGCCACGGCCATGTGCACCGCCGGCGGCACCGTCGGGTCGCCCGCGCCGCCGCACAGCAGGGTGCGAGCGCGCGGGTTCCAGCCCAGCAGGTCGTTCTTCCTGGCGGCCAGGAACAGGGCGTTGTTCGGGTTGGTCTGCGAGTCGGCGATGAAGGCCGACTGGAACACCTTGTCCTTGGCGATGTCGGGCGCGTCGCCCGGCAGGGTGCCGGACGTCACCAGCGTGGTGAAGGTCAGCGTCGGGCTGGGCAGCAGCGTCTCGATGTAGTTGGAGTACGGAGCCTTGAACGCCTGCGTCACGTTGCTGTAGATGTTGCCGTAAATCTTCTGCCACGCCGTCACCAGGTAGGGCACGAAGAACTGGTAGCCCGCGATCGCGTTGGTCAGCTTGAACGAGCCCGACAGGTTGTACGGGCCGGCCAGGTGCGCGCCGGCCACCACGTTGATTTCGCCCGCGTTGTCGCGCTCGATCGCACGCTGCGCGGCCATCGAGGAGTGGCCCCCCTGCGAATAGCCGGTCAGCATGACCTTGCCCGACAGCGCCACGCCCTGCATCACTGCGGCGGCGCGCGCGGCGCGGATCGAGTCGATCACGCTGCTGGCTTCAGAGTCGGCGTGCAGGTAGGGGTGGTAGGAATAGCTGGACTTGGCGAAGCCCAGGTAGTCGGTGGCCACCACGGAATAGCCCTGGGCCGCGTACATGGCGGCCAGCAGGAAGGTTTCGCCGTCAGCCGCGTTGGCCAGGGTGCGGGGCTTCTGCACGTCGGTGCCCTTGGCATAGGCCACCAGCGGGAAGGCTCCGGTGCAGCTGCCGCCCGGCACCAGCATGACGCCGGAGGCATTGGTCTTCTCGGCGTTGACGCCGATCGTGGAGTAGTTCAGCGAAATCACGCGCACGTCGCACTTGGCCTTGCCGGCAAGCGGCTGCAGGCCGCTGGCGGCGGTGCTGGTGTCGATCTGCGCGGCCGTGAGCGTCGCCACGGTCGCGGGGGTGTCGATCAGCGCGCCGCGGTCATCGCTGCCGCCACCGCCGCCGCCGCAGGCCGCCAGCATGGCAGCCGCGGCAACCGCGGTCAGGACGTGAATTTGCTTCATGGATGTCTCCTTTGGGAATAGAACGTGCGTTCGTTTTTGGGTACATCATGGTACCCACGCCCATCGCTCCCGTGCGCCCGCGCGGCACCGGGTTTTCCCGCGCTGGGTCGCGCAAGCGACCTGCCGGCGCGGGCCGCGTCAGCCCGCGGTCAGCGGTAGCGCAGCTTCATCGCCAGGATGGCCACGGCCAGCGCCAGTGTGATGGCATTGGCGATGACGATGGGCCAGGCGTGCAGCAGCAGGCCGTACGCGAGCCACAGCGCCACGCCGGCGGCGAACACGCCGTACATGCCCAGCGAGATGCCGCTGACATTGCGGGTGCGGAACGTCAGCCAGGCCTGCGGCACGAAGCTGCAGGTGGTGAGGAAGGCGGCGAAGTAGCCGACGATTTCCGCGAGCGCAGCATTGCTCATTGGTCGCGCGCCGCCCATTCCACCAGCGCGTCGATGGCCGGCTTGGCCGCCGCGGCGTTCGGGTGGTTGGCTATGGCCACCAGCACATAGCGCCTGCCGCTGGCGCCGTCGACAAAGCCGGCCACACCGGCGACGTCGCGCAGGCTGCCGGTCTTCAGGTGCGCGATGCCGGCGTTGCGGCCGCGCCGGCGCAGCGTGCCGTCGGTGCCGATGATGGGCAGAGACGACATCAGCTCGGGCATGAAGGGAGAGGCCCAGGCCGCCTGCAGCATCTGCGCCAGCTGCTGGGCGCTGATGCGGTCGTTGCGCGACAGGCCCGAGCCGTTGTCGAACACCGGCGCCTCGCCGCCCACGCGGTCACGCCACCAGCTGCGCAGCACCTCGCGCGAGCCTTCCAGCGTGCCGGCGCCCTTTTGCTGCAGGCTGAGCGTGAGGAACAGCTGCTGCGCCATCACGTTGTTGCTGTACTTGTTGATGTCGCGGATCACCTCGGCCAGCGCCGGCGACTGCTGGTCGAACACGTGCTTCAGGCCGGGGGGCACGCGGCCCTCGCGCACCTGGCCCGCGAGCTTGCCGCCCAGCTCGGCCCACATGCCGCCCACCGCGCGCGCCGCATAGCTCTTGGGGTCAGCATAGGCCACGGGCCACACGCGTTCGCCGCAACCCGCGGGGTAGTGGCCGGCAAACCGGATGCGCGAGCCATCGCCGAAATCGGCCTTGAGCGCGCCGCGCCAGTCGCCGCAGTCGCCTGGGGCGACCGGCACCGTGGCCTGCGCCTGCACGCCGGCCAGCGGCGGCTCGTACTGCACCTGGGCCTGCTGGCCGCCGCGCTCGGGAACGAATGTCATCACCACCGCCTTGAAATTCAGCAGCAATGCGTCGGGCGTGGCGTTGTAGGGGCGCAGCGGCTCGCCGTCGAAGGCGGCGGGGTCGGGCGGCACGGTTTCAAAGGCGCCGCGGTCCAGCACGATGTCGCCGCTGATCTGCCGGATGCCCAGGCCCTGCACCCTGCGCATCAGCAGCCACAGGCGCTCCACCACCAGCTTGGGGTCGCCCTGGCCCCGGATGTAAAGATTGCCCTGCAGCGTGCCGGCCTGCACCGGCCCGTCGATGTACACGGGGGTGGACCAGGCAAAGGCCGGGCCCAGCAGCTCGAGCGCGGCGAAGGTGGTCGCCAGCTTGGCAACGGAGGCGGGATTCACGGCAACGCCCGCCCGGTGCGACAGGCGCGGCGGGGCCTTGCCGTCGGCGTCCACCACCAGCACGCTGAGGGCTTCGCGCGGCAGCTTGGCGCGTGCCAGCGCGGCCTCCACCTCCGCGGGCAGGGCCTGCGAGAGAGCGGCGCCACAGGCGCAGGCCAACACCAGGGCGGGAAGGAGGCGGCGGGCGAATTCGCGGGCGAGGGGCATGCGGGCGATTATCCGGGGCCGCCGATAATCACAGGTTGCCCCCCAAAGACCCCCAGGTTTGAAACTGCTTGCCTTCGACACCAGCACCGAGACGATGTCCATCGCCGTGGGCGGCGGCGCGTCCGCGTGGCGGCATGACGCGGCGGGCGGTGCCCAGGCCTCGGCCACGCTGATTCCCGCGATCGAAACCCTGCTGGGGCAGGCCGGCTGGCAGCTGGCCGAGCTGGACGCCATCGTGTTCGGCCGCGGCCCCGGCTCCTTCACCGGCCTGCGCACCGCCTGCGCGGTGGCCCAGGGCCTGGCGTTCGGTGCCCATGTGCCGGTGCTGGCCGTGGACACGCTGATGGCCGTGGCCGAGCAGGCCCGCATGGATGCGGACTGCGAACAGGTGCTGGCCGTGCTGGACGCCCGCATGGACGAGGTCTACAGCGCTGCCTACGGCTGGAGCGGTGGGCTTTGGCAGCCGCTGGCCCCAGCGCGGCTGTCCAAGCCCGAGGCCCTTCATTGCGAACCCGGCTGGGCGCTGGCCGGCAATGCCTTCGCCGCCTACGGCGCGCGGCTTCCCGCCGCGGCGGCGCGGGTGCAGGCGCTGCCCACGGCCGCGGCCCTGTTGCGCCTGGCGCCACAGTTGCTCGCCGCCGGTCAGGCACAGGACGCCGCCCACGCCCTGCCACTCTACATCCGCGATAAAGTTGCCCAAACTACCGAAGAGCGAGCCGCCTTGCGCGCCACTTCACCCAGCAAGCCATGAGCGCCGTCCTCAAATCGATCGAAGCCGGATTCGAGCCGCTCACCGAAGCGCGGCTGGATGAAGTCGTGGCCATCGAGCGCAGCGCCTACGGCCATCCCTGGACGCACGGCAACTTCCTGGATTCGCTGCGCTCGGGCTACCAGGCGCAGCTGCTGGTGGCCGACAGCGTGGTGCTGGGCTATTTCGTCGCCATGAAAGGCGTTGATGAAGTGCACCTGCTCAACATCACCGTGGCGCCGCCCTGGCAGGGCCAGGGCTGGGGCCGGGTGATGCTGGACGCGCTGGCCGTGTGGTCGCGCGGGCAGGGCGCCGAATGGCTGTGGCTGGAAGTGCGCGTAAGCAACTCGCGCGCCCAGGAAATCTACGAACGCCACGGCTACCGCCGTGTGGGCGAGCGCAAGGGCTACTACCCGGCGGACCAGGGCCAGCGCGAAGATGCGGCGGTGATGAGCCTGAAGCTATGAGCCTGCAGCTGGACGGGCGGCAGCGCGCCATGCTGCACGAGATAGGTGTGCGGGTGTTCCAGCCTGACACAGCGGTTGCTACTGAATTGATAGCTGCCCAAGCACAGCCGGTGCGCTCTGCAGCCGTTTTCTCCAATGAAAAACCGCTGGCAGCGCGCACCACCGGCATCGACACCATGGAGTGGGATGTGCTGGAGCAGACGGTGTCGCAGTGCCGCGCCTGCAAGCTGTGCAACGGCCGGCGCAACACCGTGTTCGGCGTCGGCGACCGCCACGCCGACTGGCTGGTGGTGGGCGAGGCGCCGGGCGAGAACGAAGACCTGCAGGGCGAGCCCTTCGTGGGCCAGGCCGGGCTGCTGCTGGACAACATGCTCAAGGCGCTGGCGCTGGACCGCCACAGCAATGTGTACATCGCCAACGTGCTCAAGTGCCGCCCGCCCGGCAACCGCAACCCCGAGCCGGAAGAAGTGACGCAGTGCGAGCCCTTCCTGCGCAGGCAGGTGGCGCTGCTGCAGCCGAAGATCATCCTGGCCATGGGGCGGTTCGCGGTGCAGTCGCTGCTGCAGACCACCGAGCCGATCGGCAAGCTGCGCGGCCGCGTCCACGCCTACAGCGGCGTGCCGGTGGTCGTGACCTACCACCCGGCCTACCTGCTGCGCAACCTGCCCGACAAGGCCAAGGCCTGGGCCGATTTGTGCCTGGCGATGGAGGTGATGGCGGGCGCCGCTCAGGCCGCCGGCGCCGGGACCGCGGACGGCGGCACGTAGGCGCCTGCGGCCAGCGTGCGCGCCATGTAGTCGATTCCGCTGAACGCCGCGTAGTCGGCCAGGCTGCGCGCCTGGCCCAAGCCGTAGACACCCAGCGGCGCGCCCCGCACCAGTTCACCCAGCCGCCGGCGCGAGCGCTGCTCCAGCGACCACCAGTTCTGGCCGCGCCGCGAATCAACTTCCTCGTCCCAGTGCAGGGGGCGGCGCGGCGTGCCCGCGTCGGCCGTGTTGTACAGGTGCCAGACCGGCAGGCCGGGCATATGGAAGATGTCCCAGCCGTGGGTGAAAAGCCGCAGCGCCAGCGCCTGCTCCTCGCCGTGGAAGTAAAAGCCCGGGTCGTAGGGAAACCGCACCGCGAATGCGCCCGGCGCGAACAGGCAGCCCGCGCCCAGGTGAAAGCCCGGCAGCGCCAGCGCCGAATCCACCGGGTGGGCCTCGAAGCCCAGCACCAGGTGCTCCGGGTCGAACTGCTGCGCGGCCTTCACCACGTGGGCCAGCACATTCGGCGTGCAGGGCTTGTGGACGGGCGTGTGCCCCTCGAAGACAAACGGGTTGGGATAGGCCGTGATGACCGCGCCGGCGCGCCCGGGCTGCAGCAACTCCGCCTGCCGCACCAGCACTTCGTCCCAGTGGGGCTCGAAATCCATGTGCGAGTCGATCTGGAAGAACCAGTCCTCGCCGTCGTAGAACGACATCGCGATGGCGCGCGCCCAGCACGGCCCGCGCGCATGCACCGGGTCCATTCGCACGTAGCCCAGCCGTGCGGGCGTCAGGTCGCCCGCCTGGGGCCGCGGCCAGTCGGCGGGGCTTTGGTCCACCACGCCGAAATGCAGCGCGTCGGGGCGGCGCGCGAGGGCCACGGCCCGTGCCAGCGTGAACCCGAGGACGGGGTCGCAGTAGGAGGCAACGCTGACGAATATTGACATGCAGGCTGGTAATTTTTCACGGCATGTTATCAATGGGGCAACACCCCACCATCAACAGCCTTTGTGATATTTGGCGCACAAGGGGCGAATAAGGGCCGAGCCCCGCGGCGCCCGGTCATTTTGCACAGGGCTTTTTATTGCGTGGCATGTAACGCTGTGCTACTGTCGAAAGCGACTATTTGCTTGTAGGACAAGGCCCCGTGCGCCAGGTGAAAAAAGCCTGAAAAAAGCGGCTGCCTCGCCCCCTGAAAGAAGACCCCGTGACCGATTTGCTGAAACTCATTGCGCCGGCGACCCCGGCCGCACGCGCGGCGCGCAGCCCTGCTGTGGCCGGATTCCGCCCTGCGGGAGCGGCGCTGGCGATAGCGGCGGCATTTGCCGGGCCTGCGGCAGCGCAGCTGACAGGAGCGCAAGTCATCCACGGGCAGGCGGCCATCGTGCAGCAAGGCGCCAACGTCACCGTCACCACCCAGAACGGGGCAGGCAGCAACCACTCGG
>JACPOK010000017.1 GCA_016191525.1 Burkholderiales bacterium
ACGACGAAGCCGGCGCCCACCGCGGCCGCGACGGCGAGAAAACCCAGCACGTCGTTGCGCGCGACGCTCGACGGCTTCGGCGCGCCGACCAGGCGCGGCACCAGCAGCGCCGAGAACACCGCCGCGCCGATCATGAAGAGCGCCATCGCGCGATAGACCTCGGGCCAGCTCCAGCCGCCGCCCTGGCGCGGGTCGACCCAGATGAAGGCGATGCCGCCCGAGACGATCATCGCGAGCCGATAGCCGAGCACGGTCAGCGACGATCCGAAGCCGCGCTCGGCGGCGGGCAGCAGGTCCGTGCGGTAGGCGTCGACGACGACGTCCTGCGATGCCGAGAGCCACGCGACGAGGCCGGCGAGCAGCGCGAAGGCGCCGAGCGCCGAGCGCGGCGGCGTCGCCGCCATCCAGAACAAGGCGGCGGCGAGCGCGAGCTGCGTCATGACGAGCCAGCTGCGGCGCCGGCCGAGCCAGGGCGGCTCGAAGCGATCCATCAGCGGCGCCCACAGGAACTTGAACGTGTACGGCAAGCCGACCAGGCTCAGGAAGCCGATCGTGGCGATGTCGACGCCGTCGGCGGTGAGCCACGCCTGCATCGCCTGGCCGGTGAGGGCGAGCGGCAGGCCCGACGCGAAGCCGAGGACGGTGACGGCGGCGAGGCGGTGCAGCGCCTTCAGGTCCAGGCGCGGCGCAGCGGAAGAGGGACGATGCGAATCCAGGATTCCATGATAGGTGCGCGCTTCCCGACGGCGCTGCCGGCGGGGGCGCGGCCGAGCATCGACAATCGGCCATGGCCCGAACAGCGCGCGCTGCGCCCCCGTCCTTCAGCGGCGACGACTTCCGTGCCGCCCTCGCGATGTTCGCGACCGGCGTGACGATCGTGACGGCGCGCACCGCCGACGGCCAGCCGATCGGCCTCACCGCGAACTCGTTCAACTCGGTCTCGATCGAGCCGCCGCTCGTTCTCTGGAGCCTGTCGCGCCAGGCCGGCTCGATGCCGTCGTTCGCGCGCGGCTCGCACTACGCGATCAACATCCTCGCCGCCGACCAGCGCGCGCTCGCCGAGCGATTCGCGAGCAAGGACGTCGCGCGCTTCGACGGCGTCGTCTTTCGCCCCGGGGCCAGCGGCGTGCCGCTGCTCGACGGCGCCGCGGCGGCGTTCGAGTGCTTCAACCGCAGCCGCTACGAGGAAGGCGACCACGTCATCTTCGTCGGCGAGGTCGAGGCGTGCGAGCGGCGAGCGGGTGCGAGCCCGCTGATCTTCCACGGCGGGAAGTACTTCGCCGAGCTTCCGCTGTAGCGGACGCTCGTGAAGCACTCCGTTCCCGGATTGCTCCCTCCCCGCTTCGCTCCCCTGCCTCCGCGAGGGAGGGGCCGATGATCCTCATCTGCACGCCGATCCTGCTGCCCGTCATCCTGCTGGCGCGCTAGCGTCGCGCCCTAGCCCGGACATTTCATCAGTGAGCGGTTGAAGGCTCCGTCAAGAGCGGAGGGTTTGTTGGATTGCGGTTTGGGATCGTCGAGGTCTGTTTTGGCCTCGATGCGACGTGCTGGATGAACTCGGGGCGTTTTCAAGGGACAGGACCCCCTTACCCCCGTTGTTTGTCAGCGTGCCGGAGACAGCACTGGATGAGGTTTATGGAGCCAGCGCCTGCGCGGCGCTGAGGAACAGGTCGCGCAAAGGGTGATGTGAAGCGAGCAAGACACGCACCCGACGGGTGTTGCGCACGATGGCGGCGCCGATCTTGAGCAGCCTTGTGCGGATCGTCGCGGCCGTGGCGCGCTCAAGCTCGCTGCCCTTGAGGGCCAGCTCGCGCAGCCGCTGCATCAGCGTGTAGGCCAGCGCTGCGAGCAGCAGGCGCAGCTGGTTGGCCTGGAAGCGGTGGCAGCTCGCACGGGTTCCGAAGAGATCGAGCTGCGCCTCCTTGATGCGGTTCTCGGCCTCGCCGCGAGCGCAGTACAGCTGCTCGTACAGCTGTACGGTGTGGCCTCGCAGGTTGGTCACCACGAAGCGCGGGTTGTTGCCCTGGCTGCCATGTTCGAGCCGAGTGATCACGCGCCGCTCGATGTTCCAACTGTCGGCCGCATAAGTGAACTCGTCGATCAGCCGCTGCTTGATGCCGGTGCGCTCGTACTCTTCGGCAAGCATCGCCTCGGCGTAACGCACCGTCGCCTCCAGCCGGGCGTTGCGGGCAAGGCCGATGATGTAGCTCACGCCCGAGCGCTCGCACCAGCGCAGCAAGCGCTGGCGGCAGAACCCCGAGTCGCCGCGCACGATGATTCGCACGTCGGGCCAAGCTTGGCGCAGCCGATCAACGAGCAGCTTGATCACGGCCGCAGCGTTCTTCGCGCCGTCGATGCGGCTGCGCCGTAGCACACAAGCCAGCATCGCCTGGCCGCAGAACACGTACAGTGGCAGGTAGCAGTGGTGGTCGTAGTAGGCGTGGAACTCGGCCCGCTCCTGATTGCCGTGCAGCGGCACGTCGGAGGCGTCGATGTCGAGCACGAGCTCCTCGGGAGGTCTCTTGTGTCTGGCGACGAACTGCTCGATGAGCACACCGTGCAGCGCCGCGGCGTGTCCCCGAGTGGCACGCGTCTCCAGGCGACTCAGCGTCGGCGAGCTCGCCAACGCATCGACCCGGCCGACGGCGGTCTGCATCAGCAAGTCGTCTCGCAGCGCGTCGTGGTCGTTGAGATCTTCGTAGCCGCAGCACAACCCATAAATGCGTTGGGCCAGCAGATCGCGCAGGCTGTGCGTGATGCGCCCCGGGTCGCGCGGGTCACTCAAGACAGCGGCCGCCGCGCGACTCAGACCGATCCGATCATCGACCCGCCGCAATAGCAGCAGACCACCATCCGAGCTGAGATCGCCGCCTTCAAAGTTCGCCTCGATCACGCAGCGCCCAACGCGCCCAAACTCAATGGTCCTATCGGTACACTTTGGCATCGGCAGTCCTCGCTTGTCGTTGGCGTCGAATACCTATGACAACGCGCGCAAGCACGAGGCTGCCGACCCTCTACTTATGAAATATCCGGGCTAG
>JACPOK010000020.1 GCA_016191525.1 Burkholderiales bacterium
AGTGCTGTGCAAGCCCGGCTCGATCAAGCCGCACACGCACTTCACCGCCGAGGTGTATGTGCTGAGCAAGGACGAGGGCGGGCGTCACACGCCGTTCTTCAACAACTACCGTCCCCAGTTCTACTTCCGCACCACGGACGTGACGGGCGCCATCGAGCTGCCC
Source organism: Burkholderiales bacterium (assembly GCA_016191525.1). Lineage (GTDB taxonomy): Bacteria > Pseudomonadota > Gammaproteobacteria > Burkholderiales > Burkholderiaceae_C > Ramlibacter. Next base: position 164 of record JACPOK010000020.1, read on the forward strand.
AAGGACAAGGAAATGGTCATGCCCGGCGACAACGTGTCCATCACGGTGAAGCTGATCAACCCCATCGCCATGCAGGAAGGCCTGCGTTTCGCCATCCGTGAAGGCGGCAAGACCGTCGGCTCGGGTGTCGTAGCGAAGATTCTGGAATAAGTTTCCCTAGAGGGGTATAGCTCAATTGGCAGAGCGTCGGTCTCCAAAACCGAAGGTTGTAGGTTCGATTCCTACTGCCCCTGCCACCTGAGTGGCACCCAGCAAAACCAAGCCCATCCGCGTGATGGGCTTCAGCGTCTTAAAGGCGCAGTGAATTTGAAGCAGGAAAACGCCAAAAATGGCCACTTCTCAAGTTGAAACCATCAGCACCGGCGCAGACAAGGCCAAGCTGGCCGCGGCCGTTGCCCTGGTCATTGCCGCCGTGGTGGGCTTCTACCTGCTCGGCAAGCAGGGCCAGATCGCCCAGTGGGGCGTGCTGCTGGTCGGACTGGGCGCCGCTGTCGTGGTGTTCATCACCTCCGAAACCGGCAAGGAATTCGTGGCCTTCGGCCGCGACTCCTGGCGCGAGGTCAAGAAGGTGGTGTGGCCCAGCCGCAAGGAAGCGATCCAGATGACGGCCTATGTGGTGGGCTTCTGCGCCGTGATGGCGATTTTCCTGTGGGCGACCGACAAGACGCTCGAGTGGCTGTTCTATGACGTGATCCTGGGGTGGAAAAAGTAATGAGCGAAATCGAAACCCCCGCAAGCGACGCCGTGCCCGGCACGCCCGAGACCCCCGCCAAGCCGGTGAACCCGGACCTGCGCTGGTACGTGGTCCATGCCTATTCGGGCATGGAAAAGGCCGTGGAGCGCAACATCCGCGAGCGCATCATGCGCGCCGGCATGCAGGACATGTTCGGCGAGATCCTGGTGCCCACCGAGGAAGTCGTCGAGATCAAGAACGGCCAGAAGAAGACTTCCGAGCGCCGCTTCTACCCCGGCTACGTGCTGGTGCAGATGATCATGAACGACGATACCTGGCACCTGGTGAAGCACACCAACAAGGTCACGGGGTTTGTCGGCGGCGCCAAGAACCGCCCCTCGCCGATCTCCGAAGAGGAAGTCGGCAAGATCCTGGGCCAGATGGAAGAGGGCACCGAAAAGCCTCGCCACAAGGTGGAGTTCGTGGTCGGCGAGTACGTGCGCGTCAAGGACGGCCCGTTCACCGACTTCAACGGCACCGTGGAAGAAGTGAATTACGAAAAGAACAAGGTTCGCGTGTCCGTCACCATCTTCGGCCGGGCCACCCCGGTCGAGCTTGAATTCAGCCAGGTCGAAAAGACCTGACAACGCCCTGCGCGCACCGACTCCGCGCAAGGTTCAAGGAAGAACGAGTCGTCAACCCCGGGGAGCCGTGGCCTGTGTGCCCGGCGTTATGACCCGCAAGGAGTGAAACCATGGCGAAAAAAATCGTCGGTTTTATCAAGCTGCAAGTGCCAGCAGGTAAGGCCAATCCGTCCCCGCCGATCGGCCCGGCACTGGGCCAGCGCGGCCTGAACATCATGGAGTTCTGCAAGGCGTTCAACGCCCAGACCCAGGGCGTCGAGCCCGGCCTGCCGCTGCCCGTGGTGATCACCGCGTTTGCGGACAAGAGCTTCACCTTCATCATCAAGACGCCGCCGGCGACCGTGCTGATCAAGAAAGCCATCAAGCTGGACAAGGGCTCGCCCACCCCGCACAACAACAAGGTCGGCAAGATCACCCGGGCCCAGCTGGAAGAAATCGCCAAGACCAAGTTGAAGGACATGAACGCCGCCAACATCGATGCGGCCGTCCGCACGCTGGCCGGCTCCGCCCGTTCCATGGGCGTGACTGTGGAGGGTCTCTAAATGACCAAGCTCACCAAGAAACAAAAGGGCCTGCAAGGCAAGATCGACAGCAACAAGCTGTACCCGCTGGCTGACGCTCTTGCCATGGTCAAGGAAGCCGCCACCGCCAAATTCGATGAGTCCATCGACGTGGCCGTGCAGCTGGGCATTGACGCCAAGAAGTCCGACCAGGTGGTGCGCGGCGCCGTCGTGATGCCCAATGGCACCGGCAAGACCAAGCGCGTTGCTGTGTTCGCCCAGGGCGCCAAGGCCGAGGAGGCCAAGGCCGCCGGTGCCGACATCGTCGGCATGGACGACCTGGCCGCCATGGTCAAGGCCGGCGACATGCCCTTCGACGTGGTCATCGCCGCTCCCGACGCGATGCGCGTCGTGGGTACGCTGGGCCAGATCCTGGGCCCGCGTGGCCTGATGCCCAACCCCAAGGTTGGCACCGTGACGCCGGACGTGGCCACGGCCGTGAGGAACGCCAAGGCTGGCCAGGTCCAGTTCCGCGTCGACAAGGCCGGCATCATCCACGGCACGATCGGCCGCCGCTCGTTCGACAACGACAAGCTGCAGGGCAACCTGGCAGCGCTGGTCGAAGCCCTCATCAAGGCCAAGCCGGCCTCGAGCAAGGGTGTGTTCCTGAAGAAGATTGCGGTCTCGTCGACCATGGGTGTGGGTGTCCGCGTGGACACGCAGACCATCTCGGCGTAATCGCAGGAAAAACCGGTCCGCCCGCAAGGCGGATCGGGGTGGTGGGCTGCGGGGGTCAAACCCCGCAGGCCATCCAAGACCGTTGGTGTGCAGCAATGCGCTTAATACAGGAATCAGGAGGTCGCCTCCGGCTCCGAGCCAACGCAGATGGCGATCCCGCTGAGATGGAATTGAGAGATTTCCGAACAGTTGGTCGCTGCAGTAAGGCGTGCCGGAAGGCCCTTCGGGTCCCGACGGCACTTTATAAGGAGTAGACCTTGAGTCTTAATCGCAGTGAGAAAGAAGCGGTCATTTCCGAAGTGACCGGCCTCGCCGCCAAAGCTCAAACGCTGGTGATGGCGGAATACCGCGGCATCACGGTCGCCGACATGACCAAATTGCGCACCGATGCGCGCAGCAAGGGCGTGACCTTGAGTGTTCTGAAGAACACCCTGGCCCGCCGTGCTGTCGCTGGCAGCGCGTTTGAGATCGTCGGAGACCAGATGACCGGCCCGCTGATCTACGGCTTCTCCGTGGACGCAACGGCCGCCGCCAAGGTGGTGGCCGACTTCGCGAAGACCAACGACAAGCTGGTCATTCGCGGTGGCGCCTACGGTGGCAAGTCGCTGGACGTCAACGGCGTGAAGGCACTGGCAAGCATTCCCTCCAAGGAAGTGCTTCTGGCGCAGCTTTGCGGCCTGCTGATGTCGCCGATCTCGCGCACCGCGGTGGTGCTCGGCGCGCTGGCAGCGAAAAAAGGCGGAGGCGCTGAAGCTACGGCCGATGCAGCCCCCGAGGCAGCTGCAGCTTGATAGCGCGGCAAACAACCCAACTTATTTAGGAAATCAAAAATGGCATTCGATAAAGACGCATTTCTGACCTCGCTGGACAGCATGACGGTCATGGAACTCAACGAACTGGTGAAAGCCATCGAAGAGAAGTTCGGCGTGAGCGCAGCGGCCATGGCCGCACCCGCTGCCGCCGGTGGCCCCGCCGCCGCAGTGGCTGAGGAAAAGACCGAATTCAACGTGATGCTGATGGAAGCCGGCGCCCAAAAGGTGCAGGTCATCAAGGCCGTGCGCGAAATCACCGGCCTGGGCCTGAAGGAAGCCAAGGACCTGGTCGACGGCGCTCCCAAGGCCGTCAAGGAAGGCATGAACAAGGCCGACGCCGATGCCGCCAAGAAGAAGCTGGAAGACGCCGGCGCCAAGGTCGAACTGAAGTAATTCGCCCCTGGTCCGAGGCTGGAGTGTCCGAAAGGGCCTCCAGCCTTTGGTGCTTGAAGAGCACACCAAAAAGCATCGCCCCGGCGGTCCTTTTTAGTGTCTTCTGACCCCGACTGCAGAAGATGCCCTGGTTCGGGCGATGTGCAATGCATCGCCGTCCGCCAAGGTTGGTAGTGGCCAACCCATCAGGAAATGCCCCAGCCCGTCCTGGTTCGGGGCAGTCAGTTGCGCAAGAGCTCATTAGCCCGGAGATCTCATGGCCTACTCATATACCGAACGCAAGCGCATCCGCAAAAGCTTCGGCAGCCGCGACAGCGTGCTGGAAGTTCCCTACCTGCTGCAAATGCAAAAGGACGCCTACACCGCGTTCCTGCAAGCCGACATCGGCCCGCAAAAACGAACGATAGAGGGTCTGCAGGCCGCCTTCGACGCCGCCTTCCCCATCGTCTCGCACAACGGCTTTGTCGAGATGAAGTTCCTCGAATACAACCTGGCCAAGCCCGCGTTCGACGTGCGCGAATGCCAGACCCGGGGCCTCACGTTCGCCTCGGCCGTGCGCGCCAAGGTCCAGCTGATCATTTACGACCGTGAATCGTCGACGCCGCAGTCGAAGGTCGTGAAGGAAGTGAAAGAGCAGGAGGTCTACATGGGCGAAGTGCCCCTGATGACCGAGAAGGGCTCCTTCATCATCAACGGCACCGAGCGCGTGATCGTCTCGCAGCTGCACCGCTCCCCCGGCGTGTTCTTCGAGCACGACAAGGGCAAGACCCACAGCTCGGGCAAGCTGCTGTTTTCCGCGCGCATCATCCCGTATCGCGGCTCCTGGCTCGATTTCGAGTTCGACCCCAAGGACATCCTGTACTTCCGCGTCGACCGCCGCCGCAAGATGCCCGTGACGATCCTGCTCAAGGCCATCGGCCTCACGCCCGAATCGATCCTGGCGAACTTCTTCGTCAACGACAACTTCCGCCTCATGGACAGCGGCGCGCAGATGGAGTTCGTCTCCGAGCGCCTGCGCGGCGAGGTTGCCCGTTTCGACATCACCGACAAGTCCGGCAAGGTCATCGTGGCCAAGGACAAGCGCGTCACCGCGCGCCACACCCGTGACCTGGAAGTCTCCGGCACCACGCACATCAGCGTGCCCGAGGACTACCTGGTCGGCCGCGTGGTCGCCCGCAGCATCGTCGACGCCGACACCGGCGAGATCATCGCCAAGGCCAACGACGAGCTGACCGAAGCGCTGCTGAAGAAGCTGCGCACGGCCGGCGTGCAGGACCTGCAGGTCATCTACACCAACGAGCTCGACCAGGGCGCGTACATGTCGCAGACCCTGCGCATCGACGAAACCGTGGACGAATTCGCCGCCCGCGTTGCCATCTACCGCATGATGCGCCCCGGCGAGCCGCCGACGGAAGACGCGGTGCAGGCCCTGTTCCAGCGCCTGTTTTACAACCCGGACACGTACGACCTGTCGCGCGTGGGCCGCATGAAGTTCAATGCCAAGGTCGGCCGCGACGAGAGCACCGGCCCGATGGTGCTGACGAATGAAGATATTCTGGCCGTGGTCAAGATCCTGGTGGACCTGCGCAACGGCAACGGCGAAGTCGATGACATCGACCACCTGGGCAACCGCCGCGTGCGCTGCGTCGGCGAGCTGGCCGAGAACCAGTACCGCACGGGCCTGGCCCGCATCGAGAAGGCCGTGAAGGAACGCCTCGGCCAGGCCGAGCAAGAGCCGCTGATGCCGCACGACCTGATCAACAGCAAGCCGATCTCGGCCGCGCTGAAGGAATTCTTCGGCGCTTCCCAGCTGTCGCAGTTCATGGACCAGACCAACCCCCTGTCCGAGATCACGCACAAGCGCCGCGTCTCGGCCCTGGGCCCGGGCGGCCTGACCCGCGAACGCGCCGGCTTCGAAGTGCGCGACGTGCACGTGACCCACTACGGCCGGGTGTGCCCGATTGAAACCCCCGAAGGCCCGAACATCGGCCTGATCAACTCGCTGGCCCTGTACGCCCGCCTGAACGAATACGGCTTCATCGAGACGCCGTACCGCCGGGTGATCGACGCCAAGGTGACGATGCAGATCGATTACCTGTCGGCCATCGAGGAAGGCAAGTACGTCATCGCCCAGGCCAACGCCACGCTGGACAAGGACGGCAAGCTGACCGACGAGCTGGTTTCGGCGCGCGAACGCGGCGAATCCATCCTGTGCGGCGCCGAGCGCGTGCAGTACATGGACGTGTCGCCCGCGCAGATCGTGTCGGTCGCCGCATCGCTGGTGCCGTTCCTGGAGCACGACGACGCCAACCGCGCGCTGATGGGCGCCAACATGCAGCGCCAGGCCGTGCCCGTGCTGCGTCCCGAGAAGGCCTTCGTGGGCACCGGCATCGAGCGCGTATCCGCGATCGACTCCGGCACCGTTGTCACGGCCACCCGCGGTGGCATCGTCGACTACGTCGATGCCACCCGCATCGTTGTACGCGTGAACGATGCCGAAGCGGCCGCCGGCGAAGTCGGCGTGGACATCTACAACCTGATCAAGTACCAGCGTTCCAACCAGAACACCAACATCCACCAGCGTCCCATCGTCAAGCGCGGCGACAAGATCGGCAAGGGTGACGTGGTGGCTGACGGCGCATCGACGGACCTGGGTGAACTGGCCCTGGGCCAGAACATGCTGGTGGCCTTCATGCCCTGGAATGGCTACAACTTCGAGGATTCGATCCTGATCAGCGAACGCGTGGTTGCCGACGACCGCTACACCTCGATCCACATCGAGGAGCTGGTGGTGATGGCCCGCGACACCAAGCTGGGTGCCGAGGAAATCACGCGCGACATCCCGAACCTGTCCGAGCAGCAGCTCAATCGCCTGGACGAGTCGGGCATCATCTACGTGGGCGCCGAAGTGCAGCCCGGCGACACGCTGGTCGGCAAGGTCACGCCCAAGGGCGAGACCACGCTGACGCCTGAAGAGAAGCTGCTTCGCGCCATCTTCGGCGAGAAGGCTTCCGACGTGAAGGACACCTCGCTGCGCGTGGACCAGGGCTCGCAGGGCACCGTGATCGACGTGCAGGTCTTCACCCGTGAAGGCATCACGCGCGACAAGCGCGCCCAGCAGATCATCGACGACGAACTCAAGCGCTTCCGCCTCGACCTGAACGACCAGCTCCGCATTGTCGAAGCCGACGCGTTCGACCGTATCGAGAAGATGCTCAACGGCAAGGCCGCCAACGGCGGCCCGCAGAAGCTGGCCAAGGGCACCAAGATCGACAAGGCCTACCTGGCCTCGGTCGAGAAGTTCCACTGGTTCGACATCCGCCCGGCCGATGACGAAGTGGCCTCGCAGCTCGAGTCGATCAAGAACTCGATCGAGCAGCAGCGCCACAGCTTCGACCTGGCTTTTGAAGAAAAGCGCAAGAAGCTGACGCAGGGCGACGAGCTGCCGGCCGGCGTGCTGAAGATGGTCAAGGTTTACCTGGCCGTCAAGCGCCGCCTGCAGCCCGGCGACAAGATGGCCGGCCGCCACGGCAACAAGGGCGTCGTGTCCAAGATCGTCCCGGTCGAAGACATGCCCTACATGGCCGACGGCACGCCGTGCGACATCGTGCTCAACCCGCTGGGCGTGCCTTCGCGCATGAACGTGGGCCAGGTGCTGGAAGTGCATCTGGGCTGGGCAGCCAAGGGCATCGGCCAGCGCATCGGTGACATGCTGCAGCGCGAAGCCAAGATTGCCGAGCTGCGCAAGTTCATGGACGAGCTCTACAACGGCTCCGGCCGCAAGGAAGAGCTCGCCAAGCTGTCCGACGAGGACGTCACCGAGATGGCCGGCAACCTGTCCAAGGGCGTGCCGTTCGCCACCCCGGTGTTCGACGGCGCCTCGGAAGAGGAAATCCGCGGCATGCTGAAGCTGGCCTACCCGGACGAAGCCGCGCGCCTGAAGGGCCTGACGGCCACCCGCACGCAGGCCATGCTGTACGACGGCCGCTCGGGCGACCAGTTCGAGCGCCCGGTCACCGTGGGCTACATGCACGTGCTCAAGCTGCACCACCTGGTGGACGACAAGATGCACGCCCGCTCCACGGGCCCGTACAGCCTGGTCACCCAGCAGCCGCTGGGCGGCAAGGCGCAGTTCGGCGGCCAGCGCTTCGGCGAAATGGAAGTGTGGGCGCTGGAGGCCTATGGCGCGGCGTACACGCTGCAGGAAATGCTGACCGTCAAGTCCGACGACGTGCAGGGCCGCACCAAGGTGTACGAGTCCATCGTCAAGGGCGAGCACGCCATCGAAGCCGGCATGCCGGAATCGTTCAATGTCCTGGTCAAGGAAATCCGTTCCTTGGGCATCGACATGGAACTGGAACGCTCTTAAGTTGAAGGGATAGAGTCACATGAAATCACTACTCGACCTGTTCAAGCAGTTCACGCCGGACGAGCATTTCGATGCCATCCGTATCGGCATGGCCTCGCCCGAGAAGATCCGCTCGTGGTCTTTCGGCGAGGTCAAGAAGCCGGAAACCATCAACTACCGCACGTTCAAGCCCGAGCGCGACGGCCTGTTCTGCGCCAAGATCTTCGGGCCCATCAAGGACTACGAATGCCTGTGCGGCAAGTACAAGCGCCTGAAGCACCGCGGTGTCATCTGCGAGAAGTGCGGCGTTGAAGTCACGCAGACCAAGGTGCGCCGCGAGCGCATGGGCCACATCGACCTGGCCGCGCCCTGCGCCCACATCTGGTTCCTGAAGTCCCTGCCTTCGCGCCTGGGCCTGGTGCTGGACATGACGCTGCGCGACATCGAGCGCGTGCTGTACTTCGAAGCCTACGTGGTCACCGACCCCGGCATGACCCCGCTGAAGAAATTCAGCATCATGTCCGAGGACGACTATGACGCCAAGCGCAAGGAATACGGCGACGAATACGTCGCCAAGATGGGCGCCGAGGGCATCAAGGACCTGCTGGAAGGCATCGATATCGACATCGAGATCGAGAAGCTTCGCGGCGACCTGACCGGCTCCGAAGTCAAGGTCAAGAAGAACGCCAAGCGCCTGAAGGTGCTGGAAGCGTTCAAGAAGTCCGGCATCAAGCCGGGCTGGATGGTGATGGACGTGCTGCCCGTGCTGCCCCCGGACCTGCGTCCGCTGGTGCCGCTGGACGGCGGCCGCTTCGCCACCTCCGACCTGAACGACCTGTACCGCCGCGTCATCAACCGCAACTCGCGCCTGCGCCGCCTGCTGGAGCTGAAGGCTCCGGAAATCATTGCCCGCAATGAGAAGCGCATGCTGCAGGAAGCCGTCGACTCGCTGCTGGACAACGGCCGCCGCGGCAAGGCCATGACGGGCGCCAACAAGCGCGCCCTGAAGTCGCTGGCCGACATGATCAAGGGCAAGAGCGGCCGCTTCCGCCAGAATCTGCTGGGCAAGCGCGTCGACTACTCGGGCCGTTCGGTCATCACCGTGGGCCCCACGCTCAAGCTGCACCAGTGCGGCCTGCCCAAGCTGATGGCGCTGGAACTGTTCAAGCCGTTCATCTTCTCGCGCCTGGAAGCCATGGGCATCGCCACCACCATCAAGGCGGCGAAGAAGGAAGTCGAATCCGGCACGCCGGTGGTCTGGGACATCCTTGAGGAAGTGATCAAGGAGCACCCGGTCATGCTGAACCGCGCTCCCACGCTGCACCGCCTGGGCATCCAGGCCTTCGAGCCGATCCTGATCGAAGGCAAGGCCATCCAGCTGCACCCGCTGGTCTGCGCCGCCTTCAACGCCGACTTCGACGGCGACCAGATGGCGGTGCACGTACCCTTGTCAGTGGAAGCGCAGATGGAGTGCCGCACCCTGATGCTGGCCTCCAACAACGTGCTGTTCCCCGCCAATGGCGAGCCCTCCATCGTTCCTTCGCAGGACGTGGTGCTGGGCCTGTACTACACAACGCGCGAGCGCACCAACGGCAAGGGCGAGGGCCTGATCTTCGCCGACATCGGTGAAGTGCAGCGCGCCCTGGACGCCAACGAGGTCGAGCTCACCGCCAAGGTGACGGTGCGCCTGACCGAGTGGACCAAGGACAAGGACACCGGCGAATTCACGTCGGCCACCTCGCTGGTGGAAACCACGGCCGGGCGCGCCCTGCTGTCGGAAATCCTGCCGCGCGGCCTGCCTTTCAGCAACATCAACAAGGCGCTGAAGAAGAAGGAAATCTCCAAGCTGATCAACGTCAGCTTCCGCAAGTGCGGCCTGAAGGAGACCGTGGTGTTCGCCGACAAGCTGCTGCAAAACGGCTTCCGGCTGGCCACCAAGGCCGGCATCTCGATCTGCGTGGACGACATGCTGGTGCCGCCGCAAAAGCCCGAGATCATCGCCCGCGCCGAAAAGGAAGTGAAGGAAATCGAGCAGCAGTACATCTCGGGCCTGGTCACCTCTGGCGAGCGCTACAACAAGGTGGTGGACATCTGGGGCAAGGCCGGCGACGAAGTCTCCAAGGTCATGATGGCCCAGCTGGCCAAGGAAAAGACCGTGGACCGCCATGGCAAGACCGTGGACCAGGAGTCGTTCAACTCCATCTACATGATGGCCGACTCCGGCGCTCGCGGTTCCGCCGCGCAGATCCGCCAGCTGGCGGGCATGCGGGGCCTGATGGCCAAGCCGGACGGCTCGATCATCGAGACGCCCATCACGGCGAATTTCCGTGAAGGCCTGAACGTGCTGCAGTACTTCATCTCCACCCACGGCGCCCGCAAGGGCCTGGCGGACACGGCGCTGAAGACGGCCAACTCCGGCTACCTCACGCGCCGCCTGGTGGACGTGACGCAGGATCTGGTGGTGGTCGAGCAGGATTGCGACACCCACGACGGCTCGCTGATGCGCGCCATTGTCGAGGGCGGTGAAGTGATCGAATCGCTGCGCGACCGCATCCTGGGCCGCACTGCGGCCGAGGACGTGCTGCACCCCGAGACGCGCGCTGTCATGGTCCCGTCCGGCGAAATGCTGGATGAAGACATCATCGAAGTGCTTGAAGCGGTGGGCGTGGACGAAGTGAAGGTCCGCACGGCCCTGACCTGCGCCACCCGCTTCGGCATCTGCGCCAAGTGCTACGGCCGCGACCTGGGCCGCGGCGGCCTGATCAACATCGGCGAAGCCGTCGGTGTGATCGCCGCCCAGTCCATCGGCGAGCCCGGCACGCAGCTGACGATGCGCACGTTCCACATCGGTGGTGCCGCATCGCGCGCTGCCATCGCCTCCAGCGTGGAAGCCAAGTCCAACGGCGTGATCGGCTTCAACAGCACGATGCGCTACGTGACCAACGGCAAGAAGGAGCTGGTGGTGATTTCCCGTTCCGGCGAGATCGTCATCCATGACGAGCATGGCCGCGAGCGCGAGCGCCACAAGGTGCCGTACGGCGCGATCCTGGCGGTGAAGGCCGACCAGACCATCAAGGCCGGCCACGTGCTGGCCAACTGGGACCCGCTGACCCGCCCCATCATCACGGAATTCGCCGGCACGGTGAAGTTCGAGAACGTGGAAGAGGGCCTGACGGTGGCCAGCCAGGTGGACGAGGTCACGGGCCTGTCCACCCTGGTGGTGATCGACTCCAAGCGCCGCGGTTCCATCAAGGTGGTGCGCCCGCAGGTCAAGCTGATCGACGCTTCCGGCAACGAAGTGAAGATCCCCGGCACCGACCACTCGGTGACCATCGGCTTCCCGGTGGGCGCCCTGATCCAGGTGCGTGACGGCCAGACGGTGGGCGGCGGCGAAGTGCTGGCGCGCATCCCGATCGAAGGCCAGAAGACCCGCGACATCACGGGCGGCCTGCCGCGCGTGGCCGAGCTGTTCGAAGCCCGCTCGCCCAAGGACAAGGGCGTGCTGGCCGAGATGACCGGCACCGTGTCGTTCGGCAAGGAGACCAAGGGCAAGATCCGCCTGCAGATCACCGACCCGGAAGGCAAGGTCTGGGAAGAGCTGGTGCCCAAGGAGAAGAACATCCTGGTGCACGAAGGCCAGGTCGTGAACAAGGGCGAGTCCGTGGTGGACGGCCCGGCCGACCCGCAGGACATCCTGCGCCTGCTGGGCTCCGAAGAGCTGGCCCGCTACATCGTCGACGAAGTGCAGGACGTGTACCGCCTGCAGGGCGTGAAGATCAACGACAAGCACATCGAGGTGATCGTTCGCCAGATGCTGCGCCGGGTCGTGGTCGAAAACGTCGGCGATTCCGGCTACATCGCCGGCGAGCAGGTCGAGCGTTCGGAAATCCTGGACACCACCGACAGGCTGCATGGCGAAGGCAAGATCGCGCCGACCTGGAGCAACCTGCTGCTGGGCATCACCAAGGCTTCCCTGTCGACCGACTCGTTCATCTCCGCGGCTTCCTTCCAGGAAACCACGCGCGTGCTGACCGAAGCGGCCATCATGGGCAAGCGCGACGAGCTGCGCGGCCTGAAGGAAAACGTGATCGTCGGCCGCCTGATTCCCGCGGGCACCGGCATGGCGTACCACCAGGCACGCAAGGCCAAGGACCAGATGGACGAGGCCGAGCGCCGCGCCATCGCCGAGACCGAGGCGGCGGAGCTGGCCAGCGCCACCGAAGCTGCCGCGGCACCGGAAGCCAGCGAAGGCGCGCAAGCGGAATAAAACCCCGTTTGCTATTAAACTAATAGCGCCCCACGCCCGTATCATGCGGGCTGGGGCGCTTTTTCATTTCCAAGAATGGAGCGGAACCGATGTCGTCGTCGCTGGTGCTCTGGATTGTTGCCGCGGTGCTGCTGTTCTGGTCGGTGGGCGCATACAACCGGCTGGTGCGGCTGCGCGCCGAGGCCAATACCGCGTTCGCCGCGCTGGACGCGGAGCTGACGCGCCAGGTGGACCTGGTGCAGGCCTGCCTGCCGCCGCCCGACGAAGCGCCCGCTTCGCAGTTCGACGGGCTCAGCTCATTCTGGAGCGGCCTGCAGGGCGCGGTGGCGCAGTTCAGCGCCTCACTCGCCGCCGCGCGGGCCCGGCCGCTGGACCCCGAGGGCCTGGCCGCGCTCGGCTTCGCGCACGACGTGCTGGCCATGGCCTGGGAACGCGCCGAGCGCGACGACGCGCACGACCTGGCCGGCCCGCGCCTGCCCGATACCGTGACGGCAAAGCGCGCCGAGCTGGGCATCCAGACCCACGCGGCGACCGAGGCCTTCAACCAGGCGGTGGTCCGCTACAACGAGGGCATCGCCCAGTTCCCCGCGATGCTGCTGGCCTCGCTGTTCGGCTTCAAGCCCGCGCGCGGCATGCGCCAGCGCGGCACGGCGCCGCACTGACAGTCGTATAGTGCAGGACGCCATTTCGAGGAGCCCGGCATGAGAACAATCTTCGCAGCGCTGGCGCTGCTGGCCGCCGCCGTTGCGCCGGCCTTCGCGCAGGGGCAGGACGCCCTCTACGCCAGGAGCCTGGCCGCCACCTGTGCCGGCTGCCACGGCACCGATGGCCGGGCCGTCGCCGGCTCGGGGATCGTCGCGCTGGCGGGCATGCCGGCCGCGCAAATCACGGAGCAGCTGCGGGCCTTCAAGGCCGGCACCCGGCCCGCCACCGTCATGCAGCAGATCGCCAAGGGCTACAGCGATGCGCAGATCGCGCAGCTGGCGGCCTACTTCGCATCGCAGAAAAAGGGGAGCTGAACATGCAGCGCAGATCGTTCCTGCAGTCCTCCACCGCGCTTGGCCTGCTCGGCCTGGGCGCTTGCGCCAGCACCTCCATCCCAGCGCGGGCGCGGGTGGTGGTGGTCGGCGGCGGCTACGGCGGCGCCACCGCGGCGCGTTACGTGCGGCTGCTGTCGGACCACAAGATCGACGTGGTGCTGGTCGAGCCCAACGAGACCTTCGTCTCCTGCCCCGTCTCCAACCTGGTGCTGGGCGGCAGCAAGCAGATGGCCGACATCACCGTGCCCTACACGGCCTTGTCGCGCGCGCACGGCATCACGGTCGTTCGCGACACGGTGGCTTCCATCGACACCGCGGCAAAAAAGGTCTCGCTGGCCGGCGGCGCCAGCATCGGCTACGACAAGCTGGTGGTTTCGCCGGGCGTGGACCTGCGGCTGGACGCCGTGCCGGGCCTGTCCGCGGCCCACGCTTCGGGCGCCGTGCTGCACGGCTGGAAGGCCGGCGCCGAAACGCTGGCGCTGCGCCGGCAACTTGAGGCCATGCCCGATGGCGGTGTGTTTGCCATCGCGATTCCCGAAGCACCCTACCGCTGCCCGCCCGGCCCGTACGAGCGGGCCTGCCAGGTGGCCTGGTATTTCAGGAACGCCAAGCCGCGCAGCAAGGTGCTGATCCTGGATGCCAACCCCGAGGTCACGTCCAAGGGCGCGCTGTTCAGGAAGGTGTGGGCCGAGCGCTATCCGGGCATGGTGGAGTGGCGCGGCCAGCATGCCCTGGCCGGCGTGGACGCGGCCAGCCGCACGCTGCGCTTCGAGGTGCAGGAAGACGTCAAGGCCAGCGTTCTCAACGTCATCCCGCCGCAGCGCGCCGGGCTGGTGGCGCAGCAGGCGGGCCTGGCCAACCTGGCGGGCAACCGCTGGGCCGGCGTGAACTTCCAGACTTTCGAATCCACCGCCGCGAAAGACGTGCACGTGGTGGGGGACGCCATCCAGATCGCGCCCGGCATGCCCAAGAGCGGGCACATGGCCAACAGCCACGGCAAGGTGGCGGCCGCCGCCATCGTGGCCCAGCTCTCGGGCTGGGAGGCGAACCCCGCGCCCATGCTCACCAACACCTGCTTCAGCTTCGTGGACGACCGCAACGTGATCCACGTGGCCAGCATCCATGAATACGTGGCGGCGGAAAAGACCTTCAAGACCGTGGCCGGCTCCGGCGGCCTGAGCCCGGCGCCGTCCGAGCTCGAAGGCGCGTACGCGATGGACTGGGCGCACAACATCTGGTCGGACACGCTGGGTTGAACACGGCGCCTGTACCGCTGTGGCGGCAGCTGCAGGCCGCCGCTTCGGTGCTGGCGGCGGTGCGCGCGGGCGAGTCCGCCACGCCGGCGCTGGCCCGGGTGGATGGCGCGCTGCGGCCGGGTGCGCAAGCGCTGGTGTTCCAGACGCTGCGCAACCTGGGCCGCGCCGATGCGCTGCGCCGCCTGCTGGCAAAACGCGCGCCGCCGCCGCTGGCCGATGCGCTGCTGTGCACCGCGCTCGCGCTGGCCTGGGATGAAGCGGCCGCGCCCTACGAAGTGTTCACGCTGGTCGACCAGGCGGTGGAGGCCGCCAAGCGCGACCCCGCCACCCGCGGGCAAGCCAGCTTCATCAACGCCTGCCTGCGGCGCTTCATGCGCGAGCGCGAGGCGCTGGTGGCCGAAAGCGGCAAGGACCCCGTCGCGCAGTGGAACCACCCGCGCTGGTGGATAGACCGGCTGCGCAAGGACCACCCGCAGCAGTGGCAGGCGATCCTGCGCGCCAGCAATGCGCAGCCGCCCATGACGCTCCGCGTCAACCAGCGGAAAAGCTCGCCAGAGCGCTACCTGCTTGCGTATGCAGCTATGAATTCAATAGCAACACGGGTAGGCGAGTTCGGGGTGGCGCTGGACCGGGCCCGGCCGGTGCACGAGGTCGCGGGCTTCGATGAAGGCGTGGTGTCGGTGCAGGATGCCGCCGCGCAGATCGCCGCGCCGCTGCTGCTGCGCGAGCTGCGGGCGGGCGTGCCCCTGCGCATCCTGGACGCCTGCGCCGCGCCGGGCGGCAAGACGGCCCACCTGCTGGAGCTGGCCGATGCGCATGTGATCGCGCTGGACGTGGACCCCGCGCGCTGCGAGCGCATCCAGGACACGCTGGGCCGGCTGGGCCTGCGGGCCGAGATCGTCGCGGCGGACGCGGGCGAGCCGGCCGCGTGGTGGGACGGCGTGCCGTTCGATGCCATCCTGCTGGACGCGCCCTGCACCGCCTCGGGCATCGTGCGGCGCCACCCCGACGTGCGCTGGCTGCGCCGCGAAAGCGACATCGCCCAGCTGGCCCGCCAGCAGGCCCGGCTGCTGGCCGCGCTGTGGCCGCTGCTCAGGCCCGGCGGGCGGCTGGTGTACTGCACCTGCTCGGTGTTCCGGGCCGAGGGCGAGCAGCAGATGCAAACGTTTGTTGCGCACAACAAAGACGCCGCTTTGCGCCCCGCGCCGGGCCATTTACTGCCCCAAAGCGGGGCAAAGGGCGATGCCGTCCCGGACAATGCAGAAGGTGAGCACGACGGTTTTTTTTACGCCCTGCTGGAAAAACTCAGCCCCTCCAGCCAGCCTGTGGCGCCCGCTTGACCGCCTCCTGAGGCTGTGGGCCGCCGCCCTGCTGCTGGCCCTGGCGCTGCCCGCCTGGGCCGACACGGTCCCGGCCGAAATCTCCCAGCTGCGGCTGGAGCGCTCCGAGGAAGGCGTGCTGCTGTCGGCGTACGTCAAGTTCGACCTGCCGCCGGTGGTGGAGGACGCGCTGCTCAAGGGCATCCCGATGTTCTTCGTGGCCGAGGCCACGCTGTTTCGCGACCGCTGGTACTGGTATGACCGCAGCGTCGCAGCGGCCACGCGCCACATGCGCCTTTCGTACCAGCCGCTGACGCGGCGCTGGCGCCTGACAGTGTCGTCCACGGTCATAGGCAATTCGGGCGTGGCGCTGGGCCAGAGCTTCGACACGCAGGAAGAAGCCATGGCCGCGGTGCAGCGCATCTCGCGCTGGAAGATCGCCGACACGGCCGACATCGACCCCGACGCGCGCCACAACGTCGACTTCCGCTTCCGGCTGGACGTATCGCAGCTGCCGCGGCCGTTCCAGATCGGCGCGGTGGGCCAGGCCGACTGGAGCATTTCGGCCGCGCGCAACCAGCGCCTGGCCCTCGAGAGGCCGTAAGGCCATGGCCGAACTGCCCGACAAGCTGCCCAGCCTGGCCCTGCAGGGTTCGCGCGCGTTCCGCTGGGCGGTGGCCACCGGCGCCACCGTCATGGTGGCCATCGGCATCGTGCTGCTGTTCCTGCTGACGCAGGCCACCAACAACCGCGAGCTGTACGAGCGCAACTACGGGCGGCTATTCGCGCTGAACGTCATCGTGGCCAGCCTCTTGCTGCTGGTGATCGGCTGGATCGCGGTGCGGCTGGTCTCGCGGCTGCGGCGCGGCAAGTTCGGCAGCCGGCTGCTGGTCAAGCTGGCGGCGATCTTCGCGCTGGTGGGCCTGATGCCCGGCCTGCTGATCTACGTGGTGTCCTACCAGTTCGTCTCGCGCTCCATCGAAAGCTGGTTCGACGTCAAGGTGGAAGGCGCGCTGGACGCGGGCCTGAGCCTGGGCCGCTCAACCCTGGAAACACTGGCCAGCGACCTGGCCAACAAGACCCGCGTCGCCTCCACCCAGCTGGCCGGCATACCCGACGCCTCGGCCGGCCTGGCGCTGGAGCGCATCCGCGACCAGCTCTCGGCCAATGACGTGATCCTGTGGAGCGCCTCCGGCCAGCTGGTGGCCAGCGCCGGCCAGTCGCGCTTCCAGCTGAACCCGGAGCGGCCAAGCACGCAGCAGCTGCGCAACGTGCGCGCGCAGCGTTCGCTGGCCATCGTGGAAGGGCTGGACGAGCCGGGCCTGTCGGCGGTGGCCAACGCGCGCATCAAGGCGCTGGCGGTGGTCTCCTCGCCCAGCGTGGGCCTGCTGGCCGAGCCGCGCTTCCTGCAGGTTTCGCAGGGCCTGCCGCCCACGCTGGTGGCCAATGCCATCGCGGTGCAGGAAGCCAACCGCGAATACCAGGAAAGGGCGCTGGCACGCGACGGGCTGCGCCGCATGTACATCGGCACGCTCACGCTCAGCCTGTTCCTGGCAGTGTTCGGCGCGGTGCTGCTGGCCATTGTGCTGGGCAACCAGCTGGCGCGCCCGCTGCTGCTGCTGGCCGCCGGCGTGCGCGACGTGGCGGCAGGCGACCTCAGCCCCAAGCCGGTGCTGCTGGGCAAGGATGAACTGGGCGGCCTGACCCGCTCGTTCGCGCAGATGACGCAGCAGCTGGCCGAGGCCCGCGCCGCGGTGGACAAGAGCATGGGCCAGGTGAGTGCGGCGCGCGCCAACCTGCAGACCATCCTGGACAACCTCACGGCCGGCGTGATCGTGCTGGACGGGCAGGGCAACATCCTGTCGTCCAACCCCGGCGCCACGCGCATCCTGCGGGTGCCACTCGCTGTATACGAGAACATGCCGCTGGCCAGCGTAGAGGGCCTGGAGGCCTTCGGCGCCGGGGTGCAGTCGCAGTTCGGGGACTTCCTGTCCGAGCGCAAGCAGCACGGGCTGGACCACTGGCAGCAGTCGTTCGAGATCAACACCGCCCAGCCCGGCTCGCCGCTGCACGCGCTGACGCTGGTGGCGCGCGGCGCCGAAATGCCGGCCGACGCGCCCGGCAAGACGGCGCGCCTGCTGGTGTTCGACGACATCTCCGAAATCGTCTCGGCGCAGCGGGCGCAGGCCTGGGGCGAAGTGGCGCGCCGGCTGGCCCACGAAATCAAGAACCCGCTGACGCCCATCCAGCTGTCGGCCGAGCGGCTGGAGATGAAGCTGGCCGACAAGGTGGCGGAGCCCGAGCGCGCCCTGCTGGCCCGCTCGGTCAAGACCATCGTGGACCAGGTGGACGCCATGAAGCGGCTGGTCAATGAGTTCCGCGACTACGCCCGCCTGCCGGCCGCCGAACTGAAGCCGGTGGACCTGAACGAGCTGGCCGCCGACGTGCTGCAGCTGTATGTGCGGGAAGCCAGCGAGAGCACCGACCACGCGGCCCAGGTGCCGGTGCGCACCGAGCTGGATCCCGCCTGCCCCCAAATCCTGGGCGACGCCCAGCAGCTGCGCCAGGTCATCCACAACCTGCTGCAGAACGCGCAGGACGCCACCGAGGGGGCGGCGCAGCGCGAAGTGACGCTCAAGACCCAGTGGAACGAGGCCTCCCGCCGGGTGCGCCTGATGGTGCAGGACACCGGCTCGGGCTTTCCCGAGCACATCCTCAAGCGGGCCTTCGAGCCCTATGTCACCACCAAGGCCAAAGGCACCGGGCTGGGGCTGGCGGTGGTCAAGAAAATCGCCGACGAGCACGGCGCCCGGGTGGACCTGAAGAATCTTGTGACGGACGGCACCGTGGCGGGCGCCCAAGTATCGCTATCATTCGCAGTTGCGGCTTAGCAACACTGCCCTCTCGCCGCGCGGGGCGCGCACGAAATCATGGCAAACATACTGGTGGTCGACGACGAAAGGGGCATCCGTGACCTGCTCTCGGAAATCCTGAACGACGAGGGCCACAATGTCGAACTGGCCGAGAACGCCGCGCAGGCCCGCACGGCCCGCAACCGCAGCCGGCCCGACCTGGTGCTGCTGGACATCTGGATGCCAGACACCGATGGCGTGACGCTGCTCAAGGAATGGTCCACCACCGGCCTGCTGAGCATGCCGGTGATCATGATGAGCGGGCACGCCACCATCGAGACGGCGGTGGAAGCCACCAAGATCGGCGCCCAGTCGTTCCTGGAAAAGCCCATCACCCTGCAGAAGCTGCTCAAGGCGGTGGAGGCCGGCCTCACCCGCACCACCGGCGGCCCGCGCAAGCCGGGCTCGCCCGCAGCCGCGCCCGTGCTCGAGCTCACCGTGGAAGCCGCCATGACCGGCGGCCAGAGCCTGCCACCCGTGGTGGAGATGGGCCCGCAGGCACGCCAGCTGTTCGAGCTGGACAAGCCGCTGCGCGATGCGCGCGACGAATTCGAAAAATCGTACTTTGAATTCCACCTGGCCAAGGAGGGCGGCTCCATGACCCGCGTGGCCGAAAAGACCGGGCTGGAGCGCACCCACCTGTACCGCAAGCTCAAGCAGCTGGGCGTTGACCTGTCGAGGGGAAAGCGCGGCGCGGCCTGATATAATCGTCGGCTCACGGCCCGGTAGCTCAGTTGGTAGAGCAGCGGATTGAAAATCCGCGTGTCGGTGGTTCGATTCCGCCCCAGGCCACCAGTTGCATAAGCCCTTGATTCTTAACGGACTCAAGGGCTTTTTGACATCTGGCGTTCCGCTGGCCTCTTGGTTTTGGTACACCAAGCAGGTACAACGTGACACTTTCCATCCTTAGAGCAAGTCCCCGCCGACGTCCAACAATGGCCAAACCTTGGCAGCCAAAGTCCGGAATCTTTTACATCCGTCGCAAGGTCCCGGCGGACCTCCAGCCTATCTTGGGCCGCGAATATAAGCGCTCCCTTGAGACGCGCGACCCGGCCGAGGCTAAAAGGCTCTGGGGTGCTGCGTTGGACGCATCCGAGCGCGCCTTTGCCACGGCGAGAAAGCAACTGCAGGGTCTTGCCGTAATCACGGACGCCGACGTAGAGCAATTAGCAGCGCGGTGGTACCGTGAGGAAGCCAAAGCCATGGAAGCCAAGGGCTCGTTTGGTGAGTGGCTTATCAGTGATGACCAAGCCATCTGGCAGGGCGACGAGTTGATTGAAGTTTCCGTCCCTCGCACATTCAGAGATATGTTTGACGAGGGAGACGACGAGTCGGACGTGCACCAACATCTCCTACCGTTCATAAACAAGACGCTCCGGGACAACAGTCTGCCGAAGCCTACTGCAGGGAGCGCCCTAGAGAGGAAGTTGCTCGCGGCGTTTGCAGATCATTACCTCAAGCTCTCTGACCTGGCGTTTGAGCGAAGTCAGGGCAATTGGAAGTCCTCGCCAGAGGTCGCGCCTCTCGCGCCGTTAGATATTGAAAGCGTGCCTGCTGCGACGCAGGGTCCTGGCTTGAGGGCGCTATTCAACGAGTATGCGGCAGACAAGATTCTTACGGACGGCGATACACGGGGAGCACGCAAGACCGTGGCCAGTTACCGGGCTATCGTTGAACAGTTCATTGAGCTATGCGGCGACCTTCCATATAGCCATATAAACCGGGAAACAGTGCGCGGTTATAGGGCAATGCTCGCGAGGCTGCCTACACGAGGAGAAGGTCTTCGCGGACTAAACGCAAAGGAGGCCATCGCAAAGGCCGAGGCGGAGGGCCTTCCGCTTGCTAGCGCCGCGACTATCAAGAACAAGCTCACAGCCCTATCGGCAGTCCTGACCTACGGCGTGAACCTTGGGAACCTTCCGGAGAATCCGGTGATAGCAGGTGGCGTGAGGAAGGCTGCGACGAAAGCCGCGTCGAATCAAAACGCCCGCATTCGACGACGCAAGGACTATTCGCACGAAGAAATACGGACGATCTTCACCAGCGCGATCTACTCCGACGGCTGGGACGCCCCCCGTGCCGAATTCAGGGGCGCGTGGTATTGGATGCCGCTCCTGATGTACTACACCGGGGCTCGTCGGGAGGAGTTGGCGCAGCTCAGAGCCAGCGACGTTAGGCTGCTGGCAGGGCGGCATGCTCTCCCCAATATAAGTATTCTCGCCGCCGAGGATGAAGATGACGAGGACCGCAGCGTAAAGAACATCGGCAGTCGCCGGATCATTCCTCTGCACGAAGATTTGATTTCAAGAGGCTTCATTGAGTACGCCCGATCAGTGCCTAGCGATGGCCAACTCTTTCCCCAGCTGAAGCCGAGCCCCCAAGGTTTCTACGGAGCCAACTTCGGCAAGCGATGGGGCGTATATCTGCGGGAAGTTGTGGGGCTCCGATCCACCGCAAGCCCGTCGCACGGGTTCAGGCACACGTTCAAAACCTTCTGCCGTGAAGTAGGGATACCTGAGGATGTCCATGACGCCATTACTGGACACACGGGCAATGACAAGATTGCAAGAGGCTACGGCGGAATGCCTCCTTCAAGGATGGCTGAAGAACTGGGCAAGTATCCCTTGGCGGTGCCAGCGCAAGACGACTTGGCTCCCGAAATCCAAGGTCTCTAGCCTACCTGGGCGGGTCTACCGACTCCATCAACTCAGACGGAGAGACCCCTAGGGCGAATGCGATGCGGCAGATGTTGTAGAGGGAAACATTCCGCTCGCCTCGCTCGACGGAACTGACGTAATTAGTGTGCAGGTCGGCGCGCTCGGCCAGAGACTCCTGGGTCAGCTTCCTCTCCTCCCGCAGACCGCGCATTGCTGCGCCAAACGTCAGTTGCGCCTTCTCTTTCGACGGGGGTTTGGGGGCGACTCGGACCACTCATGGAGTCTTCCGAAGAACACACTATGAGTACACACACTATAAGTTTGGTTTGTGGCAGACTGGCCGCGCTATCGCTATGGAGCGTCCATGACTCTGTTCCTCACCCTTGCCCTAATCTCCGTGTTAGATCCCTTGGGAGCATTGGGTTCCCTTTTGGCCGCGCTTCTTTGTCGCAGGTACTGGGTCACAGTCACCGTCGCATTGACTTATCAAGTCGTCTTGCTGTTCGTGATCAGGACGCCAGCGGGCTATATCTGGCCCAGGCTTTTCGGTGCCCTTGTGTTCACATCCGGGATGTACCTGATCTTTCGTCTGATTCGAAAACGGAGAAGCACCTTGCATCCGGTGCGCTTAAAGCAGTAAGGCATAGAACCCTCCCTGCACGCATATGGGTAACCCATATGTGCCACTCTCCGGGAGCTCGCCATACGAGGCGTCCACACATATGGGGATCACATATGGGAAGCGCATATGTGCTACCCATAGTAGATACATGTAAGGTAACTGTAGATATAACTGTATGAATCATATCTAGGTATCACATAGTTAGTTGCTTAGGGAGTTGCTTAGGGAGTTGCTTGGCTAGTATTTCAGGCTGTAGAACAGGAGTAGCTAGGAAGAACTGGTAAGCATCTTCTACTGTAAGTACAGAGTGATTGTTGACAGAGCCTTGTCAGTCGATGAAGGCGTTTGCCCAGAGTAAATGGGGCTACCTACTCATAGTTGGATAAGGGGACATCCCGGCCCATTCCCGGACACGCGAAGCACTTCCATGAGGTGAGGTTAAAAGGAACAAGGCGCCATGCATGGAGTCGAACACAGACTCATCGCAAACCCGTCGCACGCAGCTTAGTCCGCCGAAGCGCAAGATCGCTCGAACCTAACACATCGTTAAACCGCTTTAGCCGCCCCGCCATCGCTGCGCGCGTTGGGGGGTTGGTAGGGTAGTGGCCTGACCCTTGTGCGGGGCCGTATTCGTCGTTTAAATGCGTTCGCGGATTTCGGCATCCATCCAGCGCCTTGTAGTCCGACGCAGCCGGTTCGACTTGCGGTCGGTGCACTACTGTTCGTACCGCCTCTGCGCGCTAGGACTGGGCGTTTGCCCGGAGGCCGTCTCTAACTCGCATGATGGTTTGCCGACTGGTGTCCAAGTCCCTCGCGATTGCAGCTACCGAATCGCCGCGACCTAGCCGAGATGAGACTTTGGAGACTTGTATCGCGCTTAGGCTTGCAGGGCGCCCCAGCGCCTTGCCCTCAGCCTTAACGCGCTCAAGGCCAGCAAGCGTGCGCTCCCTAAGCAGGTCGCGTTCAAACTCGGCAACCGCAGCGATGACCCCCATCGTCATCTTGCCAGCGGGGCTGGTGAGGTCAACGCCGCCCAATGCGAGGCAGTGAACCCGCACCCCACGCTCTGCCAACCCCTCGACTGTGGTGCGGACATCCATCGCATTGCGCCCTAGACGATCCAGTTTGGTGACAACGAGCACATCCTCCTCTTCGAGTCGATCCACTAGGCGGGCGAACCCGGGCCTCTCAAGGGCGGCCACGCTGCCTGAGATCGTCTCTTTGATCGTTCTTCGCGGGGCTAGATCAAAGCCCGCACCTTTGATCTCCGCAACCTGGTTATCAGGCGTCTGGTCGGCGGTGGACACGCGGCAGTAAGCAAAGACTCTTGTCACTTCAGGCTCCTGTACGAAATGGGAGTCCGAATTAAAAGGCATGTCCAAAAAGCTGTCAAGCTGGTTTTCGGACAGTGTAGCAGCGTATGTCCGAAAACGATCGATTTTGGACATCACGCAGTTCGCAAAACCAAGCCTTCGGCGGGAGTTGCAGCAATCGAGGCGGGGAAGGGGGGCAACAGCTCCGGCTCAGTCGGGTTGAGGATTCACGCGTGGGTAAAAAATATTTTCAGACGGTTGAAAGTTATTTACCTATGTGGTAAATTACGATCATGAATCGGAAAATACTGGTAGAGGGCGCATATGGAAATCACTGAATTCGGAAAGCAACTGCGAAAACTGCGATTAGATCTCGGCATTACCTTGGCCGAGATGGCATCACGCATTGGTGTTTCATCGGGGATGCTGTCATCGGTGGAGACTGGACGAAAGCCAGCCCCGGGGGATCTGGTGGATCGACTCGCGAGCGCTTACGACGCCGTCGCTATTGATCGGGATGGCTTTATGTCATTGGCGATGCGCACCAAGAATGAGGTGAAGGTCAGATTGGACGAACGTCCCAATGCCAACGAATTGGCCGTGACATTTGCCCAGCGATTTGACTCTCTCTCAGACGAGAAGATAGACGCGCTGATGGCGGTCTTCAAACAAGACGATGTCCTAATGGGTACAAAAAAACCGCGCAAGCGCTAACTTGGCGGTTCTTTGAAGAGGCGAATGAGAGTCTGCCTTTTTAACCTCTTGCGAACGTCATGGGGATGACGGGACTCAGTTTAGATGCTGAACGCGCAATTGGCAAGCCAAAACTCTCTTACTTCTAAAGGAGGTAGACCATGTCTGCATCTCACCGGAAGAGCGTTCAAGTATCTGCGTATACGCGGACCCGTCGTGGTCGGCTCGAGTACGTGTGCGCCCATCTCCGCTCGGCACCGGGCCAAGCGCAGTACTAAGTGATGGCTCGTTAGACGTGTGACACGCCAAGTGCGGACAACCAAACTTGGCCTCTGGGGCGCCCGCAGCATGGAAGCGTGCTGCGGGCTTGGCTTTAATACTAGGAGTTCTTCATGTACAAGCAAACCTCCAGGGATGGCATTTACTCTAGTGAGAAAAGGGTGATCCGCATCGAGCGGATCAGACTCTGGCTGTAGCCACATGACGCTCTGGCCGCTAATCAACGGACCCTATGGCCTCGGGAAAGTACCCGGATTCGCGTCGTTTGCTCTGTATGTTACTGTTGCAGAAAGACACATACGGGCGCGTCTGAGTGACGACGACTGCAGCAAGAGGGGGCCAGATGACAGCAGAAGTATTGATCATGAATAAAGGCGGAGTGGCTTTGGCCGCAGACAGCGCCGTTACCATCGGATCGTCCAAAGTCTACAACTCAGCGAACAAGTTGTTCGCACTTTCCAAGTTGCACCCCGTAGGAGTGATGATCTATGGAAACGCGGAACTAATGGGCCTTCCTTGGGAAACGCTGATTAAGGAATATCGCCAGTCCGTGCTGGGCGCGAAGTCCTTTCCGACGCTTCAGGAATACGCCACCGACTTTGTTCAGTTTTTGAAGAGCACCGCTTTTATTCTTCCAGAGTACGAGGCCACCTATTTGCGAGATCTGTTTAGATTTCAGATTCAAAAGGTGAAGGAGGGTATGGTCTCCGCGTTGCAGGCACTCGTCAAAACGCAGGGCGCGTTCACCGCCGCTGAGGCGTCCACTGCGTTGGAAAACGCTATTAGCGCTCGTCTATCCACAATTGCGAAACAGCCTTTCTTGAAAGGTGGAAGCCAGACCAAAGCGACTGGAGTGGTCGCCAAAAACAAGACCATCTTCGACGACGCTTTGAAAACCGTTCTAGAGAAGGTGCCGATAACGGGCACTCAAAAGACGGCCCTCAAGAAGCTTTGCGGAATGAGCCTATACAAAAAGGCTTTCTTCGGCTCCTCTGGTGTGGTGATTGCAGGGTTTGGCGACAACCAAATCCTTCCAGAGTTTGTTTCTCTGCAAATCGAAGGAAGGGTCGACGGGTTCTTCAAGCACTGGACTGTACAAGTCGGTGCTGTCACACCTACTAGCAGCGCTTGGATAGTCCCGTTTGCCCAGCAAGAGATGGTCTCAACATTCATGAACGGCCGACATCCAGAGATGGACCAGGTCATATTCGGTACGTTGGGAAATATATTTGAAGGCCTTCCAGCCATTCTGATCCCGACCGCAACCGCTCAAAAGAAGACCGCTTTAAAGGCCAAACTTGGCACACTTCTTACGGATTTCAAAACTCAAATTGACCAGTATGCGAAGCAGAATTTCGTGATGAAAATCTTGAACTCAGTACAAGCTCTTCCAAAAGACGAATTAGCCAGCATGGCTGAAGCGCTCGTCAACCTAACTTCTTTCAAAAGGAGAGTTACTCTTGATACAGAAACTGTAGGCGGGCCTATCGACGTTGCAGTAATCTCAAAGGGAGATGGGTTTGTTTGGATTCAGCGAAAACACTACTTTGAACCGAAGCTCAATCAAATGTATTTGACCAACTATCAGCGAGGGCTAGCATGACTGCAAAAAAGCAATCGACAGATACCGGGACCAAATTCACATACGCCTTGTGGGAACAGACCTACCTTCCCGAGACTGCGAGTGTTTCTGAAAAGAAACCTAGCGTAGAGCGGACTGAGGCGTTTACTCAACGGTTCTTGCAGCACGCGGCAACAGCGCTCGCTCGTAGTTCGGCGAAGAAATAGGAATCATTCTCATTCGCTTGTGGCTTTTTTGTGCTGTGTAGGTAATCGCCAGTTCGATTGCTGAGTGGACGTTAATTCGGGCGTCAAACTCAGTGACACTGAAGCGTTCAATGGGCGTCGAGTCTATTCGTCTGGTACACCGCGTTGGTACACTCGAATCTGGCGATTTCCAAAAATACTGATACTAATCAGAGGCGAGCAGCACGGCCTATCGTGTCGGTGGTTCGATTCCGCCCCAGGCCACCAGAATTGGAAGCCCTTGATCAGAAATGGTCAGGGGCTTTTTGCTTTCTTCAGCGGCCCAACGTCACGGCCTGCCCCACCGCACCACAAACGTGCTGGCCCCCTTGCCCCGCCCGCCCGCCATTCTCTGCAGCACCTCGGGTCCGGTCAGGCCGGCGGGCAGTGCGCCCGGCTCGTAGTCGCTGGCAATCGCGGTGAAGGTGTAGTGGTGCCAGCCGGTGTTCGGGCCGGCACAGGGACCCATGTAGTGGGCCAGGTCCTGGGTGCTTTTACCGCCGGTGAACTTGGGCGAGGCCTTATTGACCTCGTTCTCGGCAAAGCCGCCCAGCCTGGGGTCGATGCCGTAGGCCACCCAGTGGTACACGCCGCTGCCGCCGCGCCCTTCCGGGTCGAACATCACGATGGCGATGCTCTTGGTGCCGGCCGGCACGTTCTTCCACGCGAGCGGCGGCGACACGTTCTGGCCCACGCAATTGGGGTTCGCGGCGATGTTGCCCGCGTGCCGGGTCTCCAGCGGGCTGTTGTCCGGGAACTGGGGCGACCAGAACGTGAAGGCGTTTTCGTGCACGGGAATGTTGCCGGTGGAGGCGCATGCGGCCAGCGCCAGGGCAGCCAGGGGCGCCAGCCGGCGCAGCGAAGTGGTCAGGGTCATGGTGTTGTCTCTTTCGCGTTTGTTGTCATCCGGGAACGCGAAGATGTTACACAGGTCCTCGTCCGACGACGCAGGAACTCGAAAAGCCGCGATAGGCGTCAGGGACGCCGGAGAAAGCCTACCAGTGGGCGGCGCGCCGGCGGCGGCACATACTGCGGCGCCTCGCCCGGCTGCACGGTTTCGATCAGGCCCTGGTCCAGCAGTGACCGCAACGACTCTTCGAGTGAGTTCCTCGGCATGAACTGCAGCAGCTGCTCGAACCATGCTCCCGAGCCGCACAACACCATCACATCATGCAGGTAGCGCGAGAGCGTGTCGCCGCTCAGTGTGTCGGGTCTGCCCGTATCCACGCAGGCGCGGCCTCGCGGCGTGAGGCGGTAGCAGCGCGTGGCGGGGCGCGCCGCCGCAGCGTGCGCATTGATCCAGTCCATCTCATGTCTCCTTCACCGGTAACCTTCTGCAGATGGTGAACCGGGCCTGGCGCAGCGATCTTGACTGCGGTCAAGAACAGGCCGCAACTGACACGGCCTCCTTGACCGCGGTCAAGAACCACTGATGAACTTACAGAAATCCGGCCGCGCCGGAGCCTCGCCGTCCCGCTGCCGGGCTGACATTCCCGGCAACACTTTGTGCCGGACTGTTGCAGTGCTGTGCAGCACCATCAGGCTGTGCACTCACTCAACAAGACCAAGCTCGAGCGCGCGGCGGGCGACGTGCGGCGCCTGCAAGCCGCACTGGATGCCCGCTGCGAAGCCGCGCCCGACAATGCGCTTGAGCTGGAAATGATCGCAGGCGACCTGCGGCGGGCGACGCTGGCCTGGCGGCGGCTGATGCAGGAGGTGCTGGCGCCACGCGAGATCGCGCCGCTGCCCGTGCCGCTTTCCATGCCCGCGCGCAACCCGCTGGAATTGCCGGCGTTTGCAGGCTTCGGCTGACAGGCGCACGGCACCTTCGCTGAACGACGCCCGCAGTGCTCAGCGCCACGATGGCTTCATCAGGAGGTGTGCCATGTGCCCCATAGATCCCTCTCCCCACGGCGGCGAAATCCTGCACGAGCTGCCCGAGCGGAAATTTCCCGAACCCAAGACCACGCCCGTACACGGCGAAGGCGCGCCCGACATCGCCCACCGCCCGGCCCTGCCGGACCATCCCGAGCAGATGGCGGTGGACATTGAGGACGAAGAGGACGACCCGGTGATTGATTCCGGGCCCGGAATTGCCGACGGTTTTAAGGGGTAAATCGGCCCGGAACGCGCACCAGCTGTGCGTGAGCCGCTATTGAAAAGATAGCGCCTCGACTTCCCGCGCCCCGCCCCTTATCATCGGCAGGCAAACCTCGCTGTTTGCACGCCAACGAAAAACGAGGGGCTGTGCGATGACACTTTTCCGCTTTGGCGCCGTCCGGTTGCGCCCCAGCATCGTCATGCTGTTCATCATGATGGTGCTGCCGGTGTTCGCGGCCGCCATCTGGGTCGGCTATGCGTCCAACGACAAGATGGCCCGCGACACCGCAGAAAAGACGGTGGAACGCGCCCGGCTGGAAACCATCAGCCAGACCGAGGCCCTCCTCAACCCCATCGCCTCCCTGGTCCGCGTGGCCTCCCGTGTGGCGGCCGAGCAGCCCGACTTCTACCGCAGCGACCGGTCCATACCGGCCATGCTGGAGGTGCTGGACCACAGCGCCAACATAAGCAGCTTCTATGTCGGCTTTGCCGACGGCTCCTACCGCATGGCGCTGCGCGTGCCCAAGGGCCTGCGCATCCAGAACAACGCGCCGCCGGAAGGCACGCAGTTCTCCACCCGCTGGCTGGACCGGCGCAGCGTCGCCAAGCCGGTGGACCAGTACAGCTTCCTGGGTGCGAAGAAGGAACCTATCGGCCAGTTCAGCGCGGCGGCCCAGTACGATCCGCGCGTGCGGCCCTGGTTCAAGGACGCGGTGGAGCGGCAGGGCCTGGTCATCTCCAACCCCTACATCTACGCCACCACCGGCCTGCCGGGCATCACGGTGGCCATGCCGTTTTACTCCGGCGGCCAGCTGGCGGGCGTGCTGGCCATCGACATCCTGCTGGACAGCCTGTCGCAATACCTGAAGAACCGGCCCGTCAGCCCGCATTCGATCTCGCTGATCGTGGACAACGACGGCCTGATCGTGGTGCACCCGGACACCAAGCAGGCGCTCAAGCGCGAAGCCAGCGGCTCGCTCACCCGCGTGCGGCTGACCGAGCTGGAAGACCCGCTGCCGGCGCTGGCCTTCGCCATGCGCAACGAGAAAAAAAAGAACCAGTTCACCTTCACCCACCGGGGCGAGGAATACGTGGCCATGTTCTCGCCCATCCCGTCCGAATTCGGCAAGGCCTGGGAGGTGGTGATCCTGGCGCCGCTGGAAGACTTCGTGGGCGAGTGGAAGGCCAACAACCAGAAGCTGCTGGTGTTCGGCCTGGGCGCCATCCTGCTGCAGGTGTTCCTGATCTACGCGCTGTCGCGCCGCATCGCCATGCCGCTGGAGCAGCTGGAAGAGCAGGTGGCCGAGGTGCAGAACTTCACCGTCAAGAGCACCAGCGAGCCGATCCGCTCGCCCATCCGCGAGATCGCCTCTCTGGCCACGGCGGTGGCCACCCTGCAGGGCGCGATCGGCGCGTTCTCGGCCTTTGTCCCGCGCGACCTGGTGCGCCAGCTGATCGGCTCGGGCAAGCCGCTGGAATTGGGCGGGCGCAGCAAGTTCCTCACCGTGATGTTCACCGACCTGGAGTCGTTCTCCACCTGGGCCGAGGCCACGCCCGCGCAGGACCTGCTGGTGCGGGTGTCGGCCTATTTCGAGATCGTCACCCGCGCCGTCAACCAGGAATCGGGCACGCTGGACAAGTTCATCGGCGACGGCGTCATGGCCTTCTGGGGCGCGCCCGCGCAGCTGGACGACCACGCGTTTCTTTCATGCGTGGCGGCGCTGCGCATCCAGCAGGGCATGGCGGAGCTGAACGCGCAGTGGGCGAAGGAGGGGCTGGCCCCGCTGCACGTGCGCGTGGGCATCCACAGCGACCAGGTGCTGGTCGGCAACATCGGCTCGCTGGAGCGCATGAGCTACACGGTGATGGGCGACGGCGTGAACCTGGCGGCCCGGCTGGAAGGCACCAACAAGGAATTCGGCACCCGCATCTGCATCAGCCACGCGGTGTACCGCGAGGCCGGCGAGCGGCTCTGGCTGCGCCGCATCGGCGTGGTCACCGTCAAGGGTCGGCGTGCCGACCTGCAGGTGTATGAGCTGCTGGGCATCAAGGGCGGCGACCCGGCGCTGGAAGCCTCGCCCGAGATCGTGCTGCTGTGCGAGATGACCAATGCGGCTTTCGATGCCTACGAGCGCGGCGACCTGGAAGAGGCAGGCGAGCTGTTCGGCGCCGCCGTGGCCCGGTTCCCGCAGGACCGGCTGGTGCGGCTGATGGCGGAACGCTGCCGCGCGCCGGTCACTGCCTGAAGCCGCCGGGCCGCGCGGCCTACTCGCGTGTGACGCGAACCAGTTCTTCGCGCGAGGTGATGCCCTCGCGCACCAGCCGCTCGCCATCGTCGCGCATCAGCGCCATGCCGGCCTTGAGCGCGGCTTCGCGGATGTCGGCTTCGGAGGCGCGGTT
Organism: Burkholderiales bacterium; assembly: GCA_016191525.1. GTDB lineage: Bacteria > Pseudomonadota > Gammaproteobacteria > Burkholderiales > Burkholderiaceae_C > Ramlibacter. The sequence continues at coordinate 30,936 of JACPOK010000020.1, forward strand.
GTGGATTTGCGCGCGGATGGCGTCGTTGGCCACCATCAGCTCGAACACGCCGGTGCGGCCCTGGTAGCCGGTGTGGCCGCACTCGGGGCAGCCCGGGCCCTTGCAGTGCACGCACAGCTTGCGCACCAGCCGCTGCGCCAGCACCCCGAGCAGGGATGAGCTGAGCAGGAAGGGCTCCACGCCCATGTCGATCAGCCGGTTCACCGCGCTGGCGGCATCGTTGGTGTGCAGGGTGGCCAGCACCAGGTGGCCGGTCAGCGATGCCTGGATGGCGATCTGCGCCGTTTCGTAGTCGCGGATTTCGCCGATCATGATCACGTCCGGGTCCTGCCGCAGGATGGCGCGCAGCGCCTTGGCGAAGTCCAGGTCGATCTTGGCGTTGACTTGGGTCTGGCCAATGCCGGGCAGCTCGTACTCGATCGGGTCTTCCACCGTCATGATGTTGCTGGAGCCGGCGTCCAGCCGTTGCAGGCCGGCGTAGAGCGTCGTCGTCTTGCCCGAGCCGGTGGGGCCGGTGACCAGGATGATGCCGTGGGGCTGGGTGATCAGCTGCAGAAAGCGGGTCAGCGTGTCGCCCGTCATGCCCACCGATTCCAGGCTCAGCTTGCTTTCGCTCTTGTCCAGCAGGCGCAGCACCGCGCGTTCGCCGTGCGCGCTGGGCAGCGTGGAAACGCGCACGTCCACCGCACGGGTGCCGATGCGAAGCGAGATGCGCCCGTCCTGCGGCAGGCGCTTTTCGGCGATGTCCAGCTCGGCCATGATCTTCAGCCGCGAGATCAGCGCGGCATGAAGCGCCCGGTTGGGCTGCACCACTTCGCGCAGCGTGCCGTCCACGCGGAAACGCACGGACGAATGACGCTCGTAGGGCTCGATGTGGATGTCGCTGGCGCCGTCGCGCGCGGCCTGCGTGAGCAGCGCGTTCAGCATGCGGATGATGGGCGCGTCGTCGCTGGTTTCCAGCAGGTCTTCCACCGCCGGCAGCTCCTGCATCATGCGCGACAGGTCGGCGTCGTTCTGCACTTCGCTCACCACGGTGGCGGCGCTGGATTCGCCCTGCGCGTAGGCCGCGCTGATGCGCTGCGCCAAAGCGGGCGCGTCCAGCAGCTGCACCGAGCGCACGGCGTGCTTGCGCATCACCTCGCTCCAGGCACCGCGCGCGGCGGCGCCGCCGTGCCACAACGTCAGGTCCTGGCCGTCGTCTTCCAGCAGCAGCTGGTTGCCGCGCGCGAACGCGTAGGGCAGGGGGTAGCGCATGGCTTACTTGCCCAGGGGCGGCGGCACGGCGGAAGGGGTCTTTGGTACCGAGCGCAGCGCGGGCAGCACCGGGCCTTCGTTGATCGGCACGGTGAGGCTTTCCTTCGGCCTGGCCGCGTCCTGCTTCAGCCGCATCAGGTCGTAGCGGTCGATCGACAGCTCGTCGCTCTGGGCCGCGTCGCGCACCACCACGGGCCGCAGGAACACCATCAGGTTGGTCTTCTTGCGGGTGCGGGTCTCGCTCTTGAACAGGTTGCCGAAGAACGGCACGTCGCCCACGATCGGCACTTTTTCCTGGTTGCCGGAATACTCGTCCTGCAGCAGGCCGCCCAGCACCACGATGGAGCCGTCATCTACCAGCACGTTGGACTCGATGGAGCGCTTGTTGGTGATGAGGCCGGTGGCCGAATTGATGGAGGAGGCCTGCACGCTGGAGACCTCCTGGAAGATCTGCAGCTTGACGGTGCCGTTCTCGCTGATCTGCGGCTTCACGCGCAGGGTCAGGCCCACGTCCTTGCGCTCGATGGTCTGGAAGGGGTTGACGCTGCCGCCGGTGCCGCTGTTGGAGTTGGTGTACTGGCCGGTGACGAAGGGCACGTTCTGGCCGATCACGATCTTGGCTTCCTCGTTGTCCAGCGTCAGCAGGTTGGGCGTGGACAGGATGTTGCCGTCGCCATTGGTCTCGATGAAGCGGGCCAGCGCGGCCAGCACGTACACGCCGCCGATGTTGCGCACCAGGCCGGCGTTGATGCCGGTGGAGGGCGCGACGGTGCCGCTGCCGGCCTGCGTGGCCAGCGTGAAGATGTTCTGGCCGCCAATGCTGAAGTTGGTGCCCAGCACGCCGATGTTCTTGCTGTCCTTGTTGCCGAAGGCGTTTTGCCACTGGATGCCGAATTCGGCCGCCTTGTCGGCGTTGACCTCGGCGATCAGGCTTTCCACGAACACCTGTGCGCGCCGCGCATCCAGCCGGTCGATCACGGCGCGCAGTTGCCGGTACTGCGGCTCGGGCGCGGTGATGATCAGCGAATTGGTGGAGGGGTCGGCCTGGATCTGGCCGCCGGTGGACGGCTGGCCCGAGCCCTGCACGGCCGCGGTGGCCGCGTTGGTGGCATTGGCCGTTCCCGCGGCAGGCACGGCGGACACCTGGGTCGTGGCGCCAGAGGCGCCGCTGCCGCTGTTGCCGGCCAGCGCGGCGCGCAGCGTCACCGCCAGCTTGGCCGCCTCGGCGTTTTTCAGGTAGACCACGTAGATGTTGCCGGAGGCGCTCTGCGAAGTGGGCTGGTCCAGCTTTTCCACCAGCGAGCGCACCAGGTTCAGCCGCGCGCCGTTGGCCGCGCGCACCACCAGCGTGTTGCTGCGCGACTCGGCGATGACGGTGGTACGGAACGATGTGTCGGCCTGGCCCTGGCCTGCCGCCACCGCCGACGTCCCGCCGCTGGATTCGACCAGCCGCGCCACCAGCGGCGCGATGTCGGCCGCCAGTGCGTGCTTGAGCGGGATGATTTCCACGTCGGTGGCGTTGGACACGTCCAGCGCCGCGATGATGCGGCCCATGCGCTGCAGGTTGTCGGCGTAGTCGGTGATCACCAGCGAGTTGTTGCCGGGATTCACATTGATGGTGTTATTCGGGCTGATCAGCGGCCGCAGTATGGGCACCAGGTTGGCCGCGGTCTCGTAGTTCAGGCGGAAGATCTGGGTGACGATCTGGTTGCCGCCGGCCGGCCGCTCGCCTACCGTGACGGAGCCGCCCTGCAGCTTGGCGTCGGCCTCGGGCACCACCTTGAGCAGCCCGCCCGCTTCCACCACGCTGAAGCCGGACAGGCGCAGCGTCGCCAGGAACTGGTTGTAGGCCACGGCCGGCGGCACCGGCCTGTCGGTCGCCAGGTTGATCGTGCCCTTCACGCGCGGATCCACCACGATCTGGCGGCCGGTGATGGCGGCCATGGTGCGGGCCACCGCCTCGATGTCGGCGTTGGCGAAGTTCAGGGTGATCGGCTCGCCCGATCTCTGGGCATGCAAAAGGCCTGGAGCGCCCGCCAGCAGTGCGCAGGCAGCTATCGAAACAGTAGCAAGACGGAACTTCATTGGCCTAGCCTATGGTGATGATGGAGCGCGCGCCACTGCGCCGCCCGATGATGTTCAGCAGGTTGGACAGCGCCGCCTCGCGATCGGGCGCCGCGCTGGCCGCGCCGCTGAAGCGCAGCCGCGAACCCACCCACTGGCCGCTGCCTGTCAGTTGCAGGGCGCCTTCCAGGGTGTCGAGCTGGAGCGCCGTGGTGGCGCCTCCGGTAAGGGTGATGCGGTAGCTGCCCATGGGCTTCAAGGTGGACAGGCGCGACGAAAGCCGCAGCGCCGTGAGCTCGGCGCGCCCCGCGATGGCCAGGCGCCCTTCAATCCATTCTACTGAAAGGCCCTGCGTGGCCAGCTGGAGATTGCCTTCGACCTGCAGGGTGTTCCAGGGGGTGCCCAGCCCGGCCAGGACGGCCGCCGGCCACTGCGACCGGCTGTCCCCGATCACCAGCGTGGCGCCGCCCCAGCGCGGGCTCGCCGCCACCACCATCGGCTCGGTGGTGCAGCAGCCGGCCATGATCTCGGCGCGGGCGCCGCCCCAGCGCGGGCGCAGGCGCCACTCCAGGCGGCCGGGCAGGGCGGCGGCATCGTTGCTGCCGGCACCGCCGGCCAGCACCAGCCGGGCCGAGCCGTTCCATACCGTGCCGCGGGCTTCGTCCAGCAGTACCTGGCCCTCGCTCAGGCGGGCGACGGCACCGGTGAGCCAGCGGGCGGGCGCGCCCAGCACCACGGCCAGCACCAGCCCGCAGGCGGCGCCGCCCAGGGCCCAGGCCCAGGATGCGGTGCTGGTGGTCGCACGGGCCACGGTGCGGGTCTAGCGCGGAGGCAGGGTCAGCACCACGGTGCCGTCCCATGTGCCGGCGGCGTTGCGGATCAGCCGTGCCTCGCTGGGCAGCGCGCGCGCGTTGACACGGGCCTGCGTGAGCCACTGCGCCAGCGCATCGGGCGGCGTGCCGGCCAGTGCCAGCGTGACACGGTCGCCGGCGATGGTGATGCGGGCCGACAGCCCCAGCTTCTGTTTGACGGTGGTTTCCAGCAGCCGCACCGCTTCGTCGTAGCCCTGCCGGGGCTGGGCCTGTAACTGCTGCGCCTGCGCCTGCATGGCGAGCATGCGCTGCAGTTGCGCGTCCAGCGTGCGGTGCTGCGCTTCGGCGCCGCGCAGCACGGCCAGCGCCGGGCTGATCGCCAGCCACCACAGCAGCGCCAGCGCGACGAAGCCTGTGGCGCCGGCCACCAGGGCCTTTTCGCGCGGAGCCAGCAGCGCCCAGCGCTCGCGCAATGCCGATGCGTTTTTCATGGCGCGGCCTCCTGGGTGATCACCAGCGTGTCGCCCTGGAATGCCGCGCCATAGCCCTGGCTGCGCAGGTTGGCCGAAACGGCGCGCGCCTCGTCCGGCGTATAGGCCACGCCTTTGATGCGCAGTTCGCCGCCGGCGAATTCCAGGTTGCCGACCGGGCGCTCCGGCGGCAATGCGGTGGTCAGCGCGCCCAGCATGGCCTCCAGGTCGCGCCCGCCCGTCGCACCGGTCACTTGCCGCAATGCGGCCAGTTCCCTTTCCATCTGCACCGGCGCATCCACGACCAGCTTGACTTGCGGGAAAGTGGCCGTGAGCGCCTGGCGGATCGCCTCGCGCTTGGCATCCAGCGAGGCGCGCTCTTTCCAGGCCCAGGCGTTCAGGCCGACCAGGTTTGCGCCGACCAGCAGCACCGCCGCCCAGCGCGCGGGCCGCCATTGCGGCGCCCGCAGCACATCGGCCCAGCCCGCGGCCGCCTTGCGCCAGGCGCGCGCGCGGCTGGAGCTGGCGAAGTCGAACTGCGCCAGGTCCCAGCCTGATTGCGCGGCCTGCAGCCAACGCTGCGGCGCCTGCTGCAGCTGCAGCTTGCATTGCAGCACCTGCTCGGCCAGCGCCGCCACCGCCGGCTCCGCGATACGCGCGCCTTCGGGCGGCAACTGCGGCAGGTGGGGCAGGCAATGCGCGTCCAGCGGGAAGGTCGTCACCCCTTCCTCACCGGCGGCCACCAGCAGCGCCTGCTGCGGCTCGCCCAGCGCATGCAGCGCCATGTCGCCCTCGGGCGCGAATTCGGGAACGATGCGCGAGGCCGGGCGCCCGGCGGCTTCCAGGGCTTGCACAGCGGAGCGCAGCCAGGCCCGGTCGCACGCGGCCACCCAGACCGGCGCGCCGGCGCGGGCCTGGGGCTGCACCGCGAAGTGCAGGGTTTCGGGTTCATCCAGCAGCCGGTCTTCCAGCAGCCCTTCCAGCACGGAGCGCAGCCGGGGCGATCCGGCGCCCAGGCCCTTGGGCAATTCAACCAGGTGCCAGGACAGCGCCTGCACCGGCACCACCGCCACCACTTCGGCGCCGGCGCCACCGGGCCGGGGCAGCAGCGCGGCCGGCGCGCTGGCGTGGTCACCCACGGTGCGGCCGTCGGGTGTCAACACATAGGCGAACTCGGCGGACGTGCCGGCGGGCTGCGCGGGGAGAAGGACAACGAGGGAGCTCATGAGGTGCGCGAATTGTAGGTGGGGCTACCGTTTAAGGGCCGCAGCGGAGAGGGCCGTGGCGTCGAGCACGCCGCGTTCGCGCTGCAGTGTCTTCACGTCCAGGCCTTCACGCTGCAGCACGGAGCGTTCCTCCACCACCATCTGGTCCAGCCGCAGTCGCCCGCGCACTTCGAAAAACCTCGACGCCACGCCGACGCCGCCTTCAGTGAAAGCCGATTCGTGCCCGGCTACGATCTTGCTGGCATCGCTGATGCTGCGAAACGGCGAGCTGTCGCGCTGGCTCACCAGCCGCTGCGCGTCCGCCACGCCCAGCCCGTTCACTGCCGCGGAAATCACCTCGGCTCCGGCGGTGTTGAGGTTCACCGTGGTGCGGCCCGGCAGGATGGTGATGTAGGGCTGCAGCACCGCCACGGTCTGCACCGGCAGGCCCAGCCACACCAGCTGTTCCACCCGCTGCGGCATCAGCGGCGCCACCATGCCGGAGCGGTTGTCGGCGCTGCTGTCGGCGGCGAAGCGCAGGTTCTCCGCCAGCAGGTTCAGCTGCGCCGGCGGCAGGTTCAGGATCTCGAACAGGCGCGCGAAGCTGCGCAGCCCCGGCTCCGAAATACGGCCGCCTTCCACCAGGTTGTTCACGTTCAGCAGCGACTGCAGGTCGATGATCTGGCCCGACAGGAAAGCATTCAGCGTGTCGGCGCTGTCCGCGGTGTTCGCCTTGTCGGCCGCCAGGAAGGTGGACAGGCGCGATTCTTCCAGCGGCACCGCCCAGGGCTCGGCCAGGTGGTCGGCCCCGCCCGAGCGAGCGTCTTCGCGCAGGATAAGGCGGGCCCAGTCCAGCGCGCCGGTAAGCACCCAGGAGGACTGCACGCGCGCCCGCTCCGCCTGCTCCACCTCCACCGCGCGCCACTGCTGCCACATGGCTGCCGACGCAAAAGTGGCGACCAGTGCGACGGTGAGCATCGCCATCAACAGAGCCGCGCCGCGCTCGCGCTTCATGATTTGCCTCCGCCGACGGTGGGGCGCACCCAGTCGCGGGTGAGCTTGCCGGCCAGCGCCTCCCCCGCCGGCAGCGTGAGCACCAGCCGCACGCCGTCCGGAATGACCGCCGCGACAGGCGCGCCGGCCTGCGCCGCCACTTGCGCCAGGAAGGGGCTGGCGGTGGTGGCATCACTGGACAGCGGGTTGGTCCAGGCGTCGCCCCGGTAGTAGAAGACCTGCCACTCATCCAGCGGCGTGATGGCGACCTCATACGTCCTTTCCGCATCGCCGGGGTTGCTGGACCAGAGGTCGGCGCGCTGCCAGGCCTCCGCCACCTGGCCGCGCTGGGTCAGCGGCGGCGACTGCCAGCGAAGCCAGCGGCCGCCGCGCTGCGTCCAGCCCACGACCAGCACGCCGTCCGTCACTGAAGCGGTACCGCGCCGGGTGAGGCGCAGCACGCGCCCGTTCCACTCGATGGCCGTGGTCTGCGGCAGCTGGATCAGGGCATCAAGGTCGGCGGCCCACTGCGCCAGGCCCACCTGCAGCGTGAGCACCGCATCGGCGCGGGCCTCGGTCGCGGCCTGCGCGCGCGTCATGCCGTCAAGCCCGCGCCAGCTCATCACCGCCAGCAGCGCCATCGCGAACAGCGCCACCAGCAGCTCCACCAGCGTGAAGCCGCGGGCCCGCATGCTGCGCCTGGCCATCAGAACCTGCCCACGACGGTGGAAAGCCGCAGGATCGGCGAAGTGCCGTCGAATACCTGCGCATCGACCCGGCGAAAGCTCGGGTTGGGCGTGGGCGCCACCGTCACGGTCACGTCGAGAGCCCGGCCGGCCTGTTCGCAGCGCACGCTGGATTCGCCGACGCCGGGCATCTGCCTGGAAAGCCGCGCCTTCACCAGTTCGTTTTCGGCGCAGATGTGCGCCAGCAGCACGTCGGACTGGCGCAGCGCATTGTTGGTCAGGGCGCTGGTGGCCTGCAGTCCGGCGACCAGCGCAATGGCCACGATGCCCAGCGCGACCAGGATCTCAATGAGCGTGAAGCCGGCCTGCTTCATGGCGGGGGAGCGTCGTTGGCAACCGCGAACGGGCGCAGGCCGTCGGTGGCGATGCGCAGCGTGCGCCCGGGTTGCGCGCCTGAAACCAGTACCACCTGCTGCCGCCCGATGATGGGTTCCGGGCCCAGCTGCAGCATCGCCGTGCCCTGCACCTGCGTGCCCTCGGCGAGCCAGCGCTCGGGCAGGGTGTTGGGCGGCAGGCCGTCAAAGTGGAAGGCGCCGTCGGTCGCGTACCAGCGCACCGGGATGCCGCTGGTGCGCGACTGGGCGCGCGCCGACTCCAGCAGCGCCGCCAGCCGCTGGCCTTCGCGCTCCAGCTGGGTGGCGGCCGAATCGCGCAGCGCGAAGGTGACGCCCGCGCTGGCGATGGCGATGATGGCGACCACCACCAGCAGCTCGATGAGCGTGAAGCCGCCGCGCCGTCTCCGGGCCGGCGGAATCATCTGGTCACTGCCAGCTGCCGACGTCCGCATTCTTGCCCTCGCCGCCGGGCTGGCCGTCGGCGCCGAACGACATCACGTCGATCTCGCCCTTCACGCCCGGATTGAGGTACTGGTACGGCCGGCCCCACGGGTCGTTCGGCAGCTTTTCCAGGTAAGGCTTCCAGTTCGGCGGAATCACGCCGGCGGTGGGTTTGGCCACCAGCGCCTGCAGGCCCTGCTCGCCGGCGGGATAGCGCTGGTTGTCCAGCTTGTACAGCTTCAGGGCCTGCATCAGGTTGTTGACATCGGTGCGCGCCGCGGTGACGCGCGCGTCGTCGGCGCGGTCCAGCACGTTGGGCACGATCAGCGCGGCCAGCACGCCGATGATGACCAGCACCACCATCAGCTCGATCAGGGTGAAGCCGCGCTGGGCGGCGCGTCGCAGGGAGGAAGGGAGGTGCTTCATGGAGGATGGAGTGAATCGCTTCAATGATAATCGCCGCATATGGCAGCGAGTGTGCAAAACAGGTGGGTCGTGCGCGGCGGGACGTTCGTCCTGTGGGCGGCTGTGGCGGCCAGCCTGGCCTGGTGGGGCCTGAAGCTGGCCGCTCCTTCCGGCCCGTCGGCGAGCGTTGCACCACAAGTGCGGACGGCGGGGCCGGCTGATCCGGCGGCCGTTGCCCGGCTCCTGGGCGCCGGGCCACAGACCCCCGCCGCGGCGCCGGTAGCCAGCCTCAACAGCAGGTTTTCTCTGGTCGGCGTGGTGGCGGGGCGCTCGCACGGCGGCGCGGCACTGATCGCGGTGGATGGCAAGCCGCCCCGGCCGTTTCGCGTGGGCAGCGCCGTCGACGAAGGGCTGCTGCTGCAGTCCGTCGAGGGCCGGCGCGCCGTGCTGGCTTCCAGCGCCGGCGGCCCAGCCGTTCTCACGCTGGAAATGCCGCCGGTCAGGCGCCAGTAGCGCGGTCCAGCGCCAGCACCTGCCATTGCCCGAACGGCAAGGCTTGCACCGGCCATTGCGCCGCTTTCGTGATGTCGCGTTGCCCTGAGGCCAGAAGGCCGGCGGCCCGGACGACGCCGGCGTGGGTGATCCATAGCTCATCCTTGCCGGCAGCGCGCGCTTCATCGAAAACGGCTGCCACGCGGGCCAGGAAATCGTTGACCGATTCGCCGCCGCCGGGCTGATGGTGGGCGAAGTCATCGGTCCAGGCCTGGAGGGCGACAGCGCCGATGGCATCCCAGCGCCGGCCCTCCCATTCACCGAAGCACATCTCGGCCAGCCGGCCATCGGGCCGCGGAACAATGTCAGGGCGCAAGGCATTGAGCCGGAGCGAGAGCCGGGCGCAGCGCTGCAACGGCGAGCAACGCGCGGCGATGCCCGGTGGCAGTGCTGCGGCCAGCGCGGTGGCCGCAGCGAGTGTTCCGGCCTCATCCACGGCCAGGTCGGTGGCGCCATAGCAAAGGCCCTCAGCCTCAAGTGGCCGGGCGTGCCGCGCAAGCCATAGCCTCACCGGGCACCCAGGGCCAGCGCCGCACCCAGGTAGAAGGCGATCTCGCATACCTGTTGCGTGGCGCCCAGGCAATCGCCGGTGAACCCCTGCAGCCGGCGGCGGAACAGGCGGTGCATGAACAGCAGGGCGGCGCAGGCCGCGGCCATAGCCAGGGCTACAAAGAGCGCGCCCTGCGCCAGCCCCGCCAGCGCGAGCGGCACGTAACACCAGCCGGCTGCGGCAAAGAGGCCATTGCGGCTGAGCTGGTCGGCCAGGGGCTTGCTCTTGGAGCCCGCCGCATCGCCCACGTGGTCCAGGGTGTACACCAGCACCAGTGGCGCGAAACGCGACACTACGTGCCCGGCCAGCAGCGCCATCAACGCGGCTGCGAGATTCTGCGAGCCCAGCACGGCCAGCAGCGACACCTTGGCCAGCAGCGCCAGCACCAGCGCCATCGCGCCGAAAGCGCCGACGCGCGAGTCCTTCATGATTTCCAGCGCGCGTGCCCGCTCGCTGCTGCCGCCCAGGCCATCGGCGACGTCGGCCAGCCCGTCCTCGTGGAAGCCGCCGGTGAGCAATACCGTGGCGATGGTGCACCCCACCGCGGCGGCCAGCGGCGCCATCGGGTTGGCCGGCAGCGCCAGCGCCAGTGCGGCGTACGCCATGCAGGCGGCGGCACCCGCCAGCCAGCCCACGCCGGGAAAGTGTGCCGCGCTCGCGCGCAGCATCTGCGGGCTGAAGCCCACCCACTGCGCCAGGGCGCCGGTGACGGGAATGCGGGTGAAGTACTGGACCGCCAGCAGGTAATGGCGAACGAAGTCCAACACGCGGGCCTAGGTTTGCAGGAACAGCCGGTAAACCGGGTTGCCCGTCTCTTCAACGTGCGGGTAACCCAGCGTGCCGAGGAACGCGGCAAAGGCCTTGGCGTCCGCCTTGGGCACCTGCAGCCCTACCAGGATGCGGCCGTAGTCGGCGCCCTGGTTGCGGTAGTGGAACAGCGTGATGTTCCAGTTCGGCCGCATGTTCGACAGGAATTTCATCAGCGCACCGGGCCGCTCGGGGAAGACGAAGCGCAGCAGCCGCTCGTCCTGCGCCAGCGCGGAGTGGCCGCCCACCATGTGGCGGATGTGTTCCTTGGCAAGGTCGTCGTGCGTGAGGTCCAGCGCCTGGAAGCCGTGCCGGCTGAAGTTGGCGGCGATCTTCGCCGACTCGCCCTTGCCGTGGGTGGTCAGGCCGACGAAGACGTGGGCCTTGGCCGAATCGCTGATGCGGTAGTTGAACTCCGTCACATTGCGCGCGCCGCCCGGCAGCTCGCCGATCAATTCGCAAAAACGCCGGAAGCTGCCGCGCTCTTCCGGGATCGTCACCGCGAAAAGGGCTTCGCGTTCCTCGCCCACTTCGGCGCGCTCGGCCACGAAGCGCAGGCGGTCGAAGTTCATGTTGGCGCCGCACAGGATGGCGGCGTAGGTCTCGCCCCGGGTCTTTTTCTGCGCGACGTATTGCTTGACGGCTGCCACCGCCATCGCGCCCGAGGGCTCGACGATGCTGCGCGTGTCGACAAAGATGTCCTTGATCGCGGCGCACACCGCGTCGGTGTCCACGGTGATGAATTCGTCGACCAGCCCGCGCGCGATGCGGAAGGTTTCCTGGCCCACCAGCTTCACTGCCGTGCCGTCGGCGAACAGCCCCACGTCGGGCAGCGTCACCCGTTTGCCGGCGCGCACCGACTGCAGCATCGCGTCGGAATCGGCGGTCTGCACGCCGATCACGCGCACCTCAGGCCGCACCGCCTTGATGTAGTTGGCGACGCCGGAGATCAGCCCGCCGCCGCCGACGGCGACGAACACCGCATTGAGCGGTCCCTGGTGCTGGCGCAGGATCTCCATGGCGATGGTGCCCTGGCCCGCGATCACATCCGGGTCGTCGAAGGGGTGGACGAAGGTCAGGCCCTGTTTTTTCTCCAGCACCGCGGCATGGGCGTAAGCATCGGAATAGCTGTCGCCGTGCAGCACCACCTCGCCGCCCAGGGCGCGCACCGCGTCGACCTTGAGTTGCGGCGTGGTGGTCGGCATCACGATCACGGCGCGGCTGCCTAGCTTGTGGGCCGAGAGCGCCACGCCCTGCGCGTGGTTTCCCGCCGAGGCGCAGATCACGCCCTGCTTGAGCTGCTTGGGCGTGAGGTGCGCCATCTTGTTGTAGGCCCCGCGCAGCTTGAAGCTGAACACGGCCTGCTGGTCCTCGCGTTTCAGCAGCACCTTGTTGTGTAGCCGGCGGCTGAGATTCTTCGCGGGCTCCAGCGCCGATTCCACGGCCACGTCGTAGACGCGCGCCGTGAGGATTTTCTTGAGGTAATCGGCCGGTTTGAGGTGTTTTGTCATCGAAAAGCGATGATAAGCGCCATGAAAAAAGCCCCCGGGCCTTGCGGTCCGGGGGCTAATCCACCAAAGGAGAGGTGGAGGAGACAATCGGGGCATAACGAACTCGTTATGCTGTGAAATCAGTATAGCCCCACTTTTGTTGCATCGCAGCAAGTCGCGATTCATCCGCCGACTATTAGCAAAAGTAATTCGCGGGCAGCCGTTTTGATAAAGGTACGATGAAATGATGGAATGCACGGTCAGCTGGACGGGCGCGACGGGTGCGCGCTCCGGCATGGGCTTTGTGGCGGAGACGGGCAGCGGCCACGTTCTGGTGATGGATGGCGCGCCGGACACCGCCAAGCCTGAAAACGGCGGCCAGAACCTGGCACCGCGGCCGATGGAAACCGTGCTGGCCGGCACGGGCGGCTGCACCGCCTACGACGTGGTGCTGATCCTCAAGCGCGGGCGCCACCAGGTGCGGGGCTGCTCCGTGAAATTGACCACCGAGCGGGCCGAAACCGACCCCAAGGTCTTCACGAAGATCCACATGCATTTCACGGTGAGCGGAAAGGCGATCCCGCCCGAGGCTGTGCAGCGCGCGATCGCCATGAGCCATGACAAGTACTGCTCGGCCAGCATCATGCTGGGCAAGACCGCCGACATCACCACCTCGTTCGAGGTGAACGAAGACTAGGGCTTTTCGGGGTCAGATGTAGTGCGCGGTGGCCGTCATGACCCGCGCGGCGGCCTTCATCAGCGCCTTGGCCGGCGCCGGCAACTCCATGGCGCCCGCTTCCAGCGCCTGCGCCGCATGGGCGGACTCGTCTTCCTTCATCTTGGCCACGATGGCCCGCGAGGCGTGGTCGCCCGCAGGCAGCCGCTCTAGGTGGCTTTCCAGGTGGGCCTCGACCTGGCGCTCGGTTTCGACGACGAAGCCCAGGCTGGCGCGGTCACCCAGCCGCCCCGCCAGCAGGCCGAGCCCGAAGGCGCCCGCGTACCAGAGCGGGTTGAGCAGGGAGGGCCGGGCGCCCAATTCGTCCAGGCGGGTGCGGGTCCAGGCCAGATGGTCGGTTTCCTCGCGCGCCGCGTGGGCGAACCGCTCCCGCAGCGCCGGGTCGGCCGTGGATAAAGCCTGGGCGGTATACAGCGCCTGCGCGCAGACCTCGCCCACGTGGTTGACCCGCATCAGCGCGCCGGCTTGCCGCCTTTGCGCCGGGTCCAGTACCGTGGGGTCCGCGGGCACGATGGGGCAGGGGCGGCTGGCGCGCGGCGCCGCAAAAAGCGTGCGGAGCGCGCTGTCTGCGGCTCCAAGAAAGGCATCAACCGGGCTTGTCATCCGGCCAGTTTAAGGGGGTCTGGGGGTGGCGCGCCCCTGCCGTCGGCCTACGGTCCAGCTAGACGCTTTTTGTAATCCGAAATCCCGAATCCGGGGTGTTGCGCGGCTTCCACTGCATGGTTTCTGAATGTTGTCCCTGTGCAACGAAAAGGCGGGCTGAGGGCTAAATACTTTGCTTAAGAAAGGGCGCTCTGGTGCAATAACGACAACTTCCCAAAAGGAGGTTGGCCCGGGGATCCGGCGGGAGCACAAAAGTGCCTGCATTTCGTGACCCCTTCGCACCGGAGCCCTATGTTTAACCTTGGAGAAACTTGCAATGAAAAAGTCCCTGATTGCTCTGGCTGGTCTGGCTGCCCTGTCCGCCGCCCCGGCTTTTGCCCAATCGTCCGTCACGCTGTTCGGCGTTGTTGACGCGACCGTCGCCTTCGGCCGCGGTTCTGTCGCCAACAAGACGTCGCTGACCAACTCGGGCTACAACAGCTCGCGTCTGGGCTTCCGCGGTACGGAAGACCTGGGCGGCGGCATGTCTGCCTCCTTCTGGCTGGAAGCCGGCCTGGCTAACGATGACGGCCAAGGCGCCGGCACGAACAGCAACAACCAAGCTTCCGGCGCTGGCGCCGCTGTCGCTGGTCGTCAAGGCCTGACCTTCAACCGCCGCTCGACGGTTAGCCTGGCCGGTGGCTGGGGCGAACTGCGCCTGGGCCGTGACTACAACCCGCAATTCTGGAACCTGACCGTGTTCGATCCGTTCGGCACGAACGGCGTGGGCACCACCCAAGTCCTGAATTCGAACTCCGCCCTGACCGGCGCAATCAACGTTCGCACCTCCAACACCGTCGGCTACTTCCTGCCGGGCAACCTGGGCGGCTTCTACGGCCAGCTGCAGTACGGCTGGGGTGAGAACCTGAGCAATGCCGCCGGTGGCACCGACAAGGACGGCAACAGCTTCGCCGGCCGCGTTGGTTACGCCAACGGTCCGGTCAACGTCGCTCTGGCTGCTGCCAGCACCAAGTACGCTACGGGTGACCTGCGTACGTGGAACATTGGCGGCCAGTGGGACTTCGGCGTTGCCAAGCTGATGGGCGAGTGGAGCCGTGACCGTATCTCCTCCCCCGTTGCCGTGACCGGCAAGGGCGGCCTGATCGGCGGCCTGATCCCCGTCGGCGCCGGCGAAATCCGCCTGGCTTACTCGACCTACAAGATCGACACCGCTGGCACCCCGAAGAGCAACAAGTGGGCTCTGGGCTACGTGCACAACCTGTCGAAGCGCACTGCCCTGTACGCTACGTACGCTCGCGTTCGCAACACCGGCGGCGCTGCACAAGCTCTGAACGGCGCTGCTACCGCAGCCAACGCCAGTTCCAGCGGCTACGACTTCGGTATCCGTCACAGCTTCTAAATCGGACGGCCGGTGCAAGCCGGCCTTCGATTCATGAAGATTTGAAAGCCGCCTTCGGGCGGCTTTTTTGTTGGAAGGCCCACTCAACCCAAATCGGGACGAAGCGGCCTCAATCCATACAAAAGTTGGGAATGTAATGAATATCCAATGGTGCGCCTGGCTGCTTGGCGCGGCGGCGCTCGCGGGCTGCTCCACGGTGCCACTGCCCGGCGACTCCGTGCCGATCGCTGCCAATCCGTGGGCCGCGCAGTCGGCCGACCCGAAAGCGCCAACTGATGCCGCCGGGGCTACCGGCGGCAACTGGCAGCACTACAAGCTGCCGGGCAAGACGCCCAGCCAGTTCAGCTATACGCGCAAGGACGGCCGCGACGCCATGGCGGTGATGGCAGTGTCCTCCGCCAGCATGCTTCGCCACAAGGTGCGCGTCGAGCCGCAGGACTTGGGCAGTGTGCGGTTCTCGTGGAAGGTGCCCGAACTCATCGCCCAGGCCGACATGGCGCTGCGTGACGCCGATGATTCCCCTGTGCGAATCATCCTGTCGTTCGACGGTGACCGCTCAAAGTTTTCGGCGCGCAATTCCATGCTGTCCGAGCTGGCCCGCACCCTGACGGGCGAAGAGCTGCCCTATGCGACGCTGATGTACGTGTGGTGCAACAAGCGCGAACCCGGCTCCGTGATCCACAGCCCGCGCACCGATCGCATCCGCAAGCTGGTGGTGGAAACCGGACCGAGCAAGCTCAACCAGTGGCTTGACTACGAGCGCAACATCAAGGCTGATTTTGAGCGCGCGTTCGGCGAGGCGCCCGGTGCGCTGGTGTACGTCGCCATCATGACCGACAGCGACAACACGCACTCCGTCACCCGCGCCTGGTATGGGCCCGTGCGGCTGGGCCCGCAGGTGGTTTCCGGAAAATAAGGCGCAGCGGTCCGTTCCTTTAGGCCTGAAGAAAACCCTGTGTCGGCATGACCCTTGCTCTGCTAGCATGACCGTTTGCCGCCGCCACAGAGATGCTAGCTTTCGTACTGCGCCGCCTCTTCCAGGCTGTGATCGTCATGATCGCAGTGGCGTTCATCGCGTTCATGCTGTTCCAGTACGTCGGCGACCCGGTTGTCTTCCTGCTCGGGCAGGACGCCAAGCCTGACCAGATCGCGCAGCTGCGCTCCGACCTGGGGCTCGACCAGCCGTTCTTCGTGCAGTTCTGGCATTTCCTGGTCAACGCGGTGCAAGGCGAATTCGGCCTGAGCCTGCGCCAGGGCGCCAAGGTGTCGCGCCTGATCGGCGAGCGCTTTCCCGCCACGCTCGAACTCGCCGCGGTGGCGGGGCTGCTGGCGGTCTCCATCGGAATTCCCATGGGCGTCTACACGGCGCTGCGGCGCGGCACCTTCACCAGCCAGGTGTTCATGACGGTGTCTCTGCTGGGCGTCTCGCTGCCGCCATTCCTCATCGGCATCCTGCTCATCCTTTTCTTCGCCGTGATCCTCGGCTGGTTTCCGAGCTTCGGTCGCGGCGAGGTCGTGAAGATCGGCTGGTGGAGCAGCGGCCTGTTCACGCGCGACGGCTGGATCCACATCGTGCTGCCCGCGATCACGCTGGCGATCTTCCAGCTCACCCTGATCATGCGGCTGGTGCGCGCCGAGATGCTCGAGGTGCTGCGCACCGACTACATCAAGTTCGGCCGCGCGCGCGGACTGTCCAACCGCGCCATCCACTTCGGCCATGCCCTGAAGAACACGCTGGTGCCCGTCATCACCATCATCGGCCTGCAGGTGGGCACGCTGATCGCTTTCTCCATCATCACCGAGACGGTGTTCCAGTGGCCCGGCATGGGCCTGCTGTTCATCCAGGCCGTGACGTTCGCCGACATTCCCGTGATGGCTGCCTACCTGTGCCTGATCTCGCTGATCTTCGTGGTGATCAACCTGCTGGTTGACATGCTGTATTTCGCCGTGGACCCGCGGCTTCGCGTGGCCAACGCTGGAGGACATTGATGCTGGCGCCCCGACTCAAGGCCAATGGCCGTGCCTTTGCGCACATCGCCGCATACCACCCCGAACTCACGGCCCTGCGCCGCGACCTGCACGCGCACCCCGAGCTGGGGTTCGAGGAGGTCTACACCTCCGGCCGCGTCAAGGAAGCGCTCAAGCTGTGCGGCGTGGATGAAATCCACACCGGCATCGGCAAGACCGGCGTCGTCGGCGTCATCAAGGGCAAGAGCACGGGAAGCGGAAAGATGATCGGCCTGCGCGCCGACATGGACGCGCTGACCATGACCGAGTCGAACGAATTCGCGTGGCGCTCGGCCAAGGCCGGCATGATGCACGGCTGCGGCCACGACGGCCACACCACGATGCTGGTGGGTGCGGCGCGCTACCTGGCGGAGACGCGCAACTTCGACGGCACCGCCGTGCTGATATTCCAGCCCGGCGAAGAGGGATTCGCCGGCGCCCGCGCCATGATCGAGGACGGCCTGTTCGAGCGCTTCCCGGTGCAGTCGGTCTTCGCGATGCACAACTGGCCGGCCATGAAGCCGGGAACCGTGGGCATCAACGCGGGCCCGATGATGGCCGCGGCAGACCGGGTGACCATCGAGATCACCGGCAAGGGCGGCCACGGAGCGCACGCCTACCTCACGGTCGATCCGGTGGTGGTCGCGGCGCACATCATCACCGCGGTGCAGACCATTGTTTCGCGCAACGTCAGGCCGGTGGACAACGCCGTGATCAGCCTGTGCGCCATGCAGGCCGGCGACATGGGTGCCATGAGCGTGGTGCCCGGCAAGGCGACGCTGGTGGGCACCGTGCGCACCTTCAGCCCGGACGTGCAGGACCTGCTCGAAAAACGGCTTCACGAACTGTGCGGCGCCATTGCCATCGGCTTCGGCGCTTCGGCCACCGTGAAGTTCGACCGCATCTACCCCGCGACCATCAATTCCACCGACGAAGCGCTTTTCGCCGGCGACGTGGCCGAGTCCATCGTGGGCGCCGGCAACCTGGTGCGCAACCTCGAGCCCAGCATGGGCGCCGAGGATTTCTCCTTCATGCTGCAGACCAAGCCGGGCGCCTACCTGCGCCTGGGCCAGGGCGGCGAGGGCAGCTGCTTCCTGCACAACAGCCGATACGATTTCAACGATGACATCCTGCCCCTGGGCTCGGCGCTGCACGCCAGCCTGGCCGAGCAGTGGATGCCGCTTTCCGAATGATTTTTTTGACGGACCCGTTTTAAAAGAGGAGCCATTGATGAACCTGAAATACAACCTACTTTCCGCCGCGGTGCTCGTTGCCTTCGCAGCTTCCTCCGCGCAGGCCGTGACATTGAAGATCGGCAACCAGGGTGACGCGTTGTCGATGGATCCGCACTCGCTGAACGAGTCGCTACAGCTGACGGTGCTCGAAAACGTGTTCGAGACGCTGGTCTATCGCGGCCCCGACTACAAGCTCATTCCCGCCCTCGCGACCAGCTGGAAGCAGACCTCGCCGACCGTCTGGCACTTCGACCTGCGCAAGGGCGTGACCTTCCATGACGGCACGCTTTTCACCGCTGACGACGTGATCTTCAGCTACGAGCGCGCCAAGAGCGACGGCTCCGACATGAAGAGCTATGTCGGCCAGATCAAGGAAATCAAGAAGCTCAACGATCACTCCATCGACATCATCACCACCGCGCCGTTCCCCATTCTGCCGGAGCTGTTCTACCGCTGGTTCATCATGAGCAAGAAGTGGTGCGAGACCAACCAGGCGACCAAGCCGGTGGACCGCCGCAAGGGCATCGAGAACGCCGCATCGTTCCGTGCCAACGGCACCGGCCCCTACCGCGTTCGCGAACGCCAGCCCAACGTGCGCACGACCTTCGTGCGCAATGGCAACTACTGGGGCAAGGTCACCGGCAACGTCGATGAGGTCATCTTCAACGTGATCGGCAGTGATGCCACCCGGGTCGCGGCCCTGCTTTCCGGTGAAGTGGACGTGATGGAGCCGGTCCCCGTGCAGGACGTGGACCGCATCAAGGCGGCCCCCAACCTGAAGGTGATGCAGGGCCCCGAGCTGCGCGTGATCTTCCTGGGCATGGACCAGAAGCGCGACGAGCTGCTGTTCTCCAACGTCAAGGGCAAGAACCCCTTCAAGGACAAGCGCGTGCGCCAGGCCTTCTACCAGGCCATCGACATCGAGGGCATCAAGCGCACCGTGATGCGCGGCGCCTCTACGCCGATCGCGCAAATGTTCCCCAAGCAGGTCAATGGCTTCGCTGCCGACCTGGAAAAGCGCCTGCCCTATGACCCGGAAGCTTCCAAGAAGCTGCTGGCGGAGGCCGGCTACCCGCAGGGCTTCGAGGTGTCGATGAACTGCCCCAACGACCGCTACGTCAACGACGGGCCGATCTGCCAGGCTGTCGCCGCCAACCTGGCGCGCGTGGGCGTGAAGATCAAGCTCGAGGTCGAGACCAAGGGCACGTACTTCCCCAAGATCCTACGCCGCGACACCAGCTTCTACATGCTCGGCTGGACGTCCAGCACGGTGGACGCGCACAACGTGCTGTACCCCATCATGTCTTCGCCGGGCGAAGGTGGCCGCGGCCAGTTCAACCTGGGTGCGTACAGCAATGCCAAGGTGGACGAGCTGACCGAACGGATTGCCTCCGAAACCGACCAGAAAAAGCGCAACGAAATGATCCACGAAGCGATCAAGATCCACCAGGACGACATCGGCCACCTGCCGCTGCACCAGCAGGCCCTGAACTGGGGTGCCAAGAAGAACATCGAGATGGTGCAGCTGCCGGGCAATGAAATGGTGTGGAAGTACATCACGGTCAAGTGATGACGGGAACGAAGGCAGGCTGGTTCGGCCGGGCCTGGCAAAGCGACATCGGCTACAGCTTCCGCACCTCACCGGTGGCGGTTGCTGCCGCCGTGGTCGCGTTCATCTGCATCTTCTGCGCGGTGTTCGCCAACCTGGTGGCTCCCTTCAACCCGTTCAACCTGGCGACACTGGAGCTATCGGACGCCTTCCTGCCCCCTTCGTGGGAGCCGGGCGGCAACGCCAAATACCTGCTGGGCACGGACGACCAGGGCCGCGACATCCTGTCGGCCATCATGTTCGGTGCGCGCATCTCGCTGTTCGTCGGCCTTGCCGCCGTGGGCATCTCGGTGCTCATGGGCGTGAGCCTGGGCCTGCTTGCCGGCTTTGCCGGCGGCAAGACCGACACCATCATCATGCGGGTCTGCGACGTGATGCTGTCGTTCCCCTCCATCCTGGTGGCGCTGCTGATCACGGGCGTTTCGCGCGCGCTGTTCCCCAACTCCCAGGAGTTCCTGGTGTTCGGTGTTCTGGTGCTGTCCATCACGCTGACAGGCGGCAGCGGCTGGGTGCAATACGCGCGCACGGTGCGCGGCAGCACATTGGTCGAACGCAGCAAGGAATACGTGCAGGCTGCCCGCGTGACAGGCGTGACGCCGTGGCGCATTGTTTCGAGGCACGTGCTGCCCAACATCCTGGGGCCGGTCATGGTACTGGCCACCATCCAGGTTGCCACGGCGATCATCACCGAGGCCACCCTGTCGTTCCTGGGTGTGGGCGTGCCGCCGAATTCGCCTTCGCTCGGCACACTGATCCAGGTGGGAAACAAGTTCCTTTTTTCGGGCAACTGGTGGATGACCGTGTTCCCCGGCGTGATGCTGGCGGCCATCGCCCTCTCCATCAACCTGCTGGGCGACTGGCTGCGCGATGCCACCAACCCGCGGCTGCGCTAAGGGCCCATGAGTCTGCTGCAAGTCAACAACCTGGTCGTCGAGTTCCCCAGCCGCCACGGCGTGCTGCGGGCGCTGGACGACATCTCCTTCGATATTGCGCCCGGTGAAATCCTGGGCGTGGTGGGCGAGTCGGGTGCCGGCAAGTCGCTTACCGGCGCGGCCATCATCGGCCTGCTGGAGCCGCCCGGGCGCATCGCCTCCGGCCAGATCCTGCTGGAAGGCCGGCGCATCGACAACCTGCCCTATGAGCAGATGCGGCGCATCCGCGGCCGCAAGATCGGCGCGATCTTCCAGGACCCGCTCACCTCGCTCAATCCGCTGTACACGGTGGGGCGGCAGCTGGTGGAAACCATCCAGACCCACCTGCCGGTGGATGCGGCCGAAGCGCGCCGCCGGGCCATCGGTCTGCTGGAAGACACCGGCATTCCCGCGGCTTCGCAGCGCATCGACCATTACCCGCACCAGTTCTCCGGCGGCATGCGCCAGCGCGTGGTGATCGCACTGGCGCTCGCGGCGGAACCCAAGCTGATCGTGGCCGACGAACCCACCACCGCCCTGGACGTGTCCATCCAGGCGCAGATCATCCAGCTGCTCAAGAGCGTGTGCAAGGAGCGCGGCGCCGCCGTCATGCTGATCACGCACGACATGGGCGTGATCGCCGAAACCTGCGACCGGGTGGCCGTGATGTACGCGGGCCGCGTGGCCGAGATCGGCCCGGTGCATGAGGTGATCAACCAGCCCGCGCACCCCTACACCCTGGGGCTGATGGCGGCCATCCCGGACATCACGCAGGACAGGGAGCGCCTGAACCAGATCGATGGCGCCATGCCGCGGTTGAACGCCATTCCCGCAGGCTGCGCCTACAACCCGCGCTGCCCTCGCGTGTTCGACCGGTGCACCGCGCAGCGGCCCGACCTGCTGGCAGCCGGCGCCACCCGCGCGGCCTGCTGGCTGCATGACGCGCATGCGGGTGCGCCGGCATGAACGAAGACAACTTGAGCGCCGCCGGGCCGCCCCAAGGCGCGAAGGCCCCCTCGGGGGGCAGCGCAGCGGGCTTGCCCGCAAGCGTGGGGGCCATCCCCCTGGTGCAGGCGCAGGACCTCGCCCGCACCTTTGACGTTTCTCCGCCCTGGCTCAACCGTGTGCTGGAGGGCAAGCCGCGCCAGCTGCTCAACGCGGTGGACGGCGTCAGCTTTGAAATCCACAAGGGCCAGACGCTGGCGCTGGTGGGCGAATCCGGCTGCGGCAAGAGCACGGTGGCCAAGCTGCTGGTCGGCCTGTACAAGCCCACGCGCGGCGGCTTCGCCTTCGACGGCCAGGACGCGCATGCCGCCTTCAGGACGCCGCAGGGCCGCGAGCTGCGCAAGCGCATCCAGATGATCTTCCAGGATCCCTACGCCAGCCTGAACCCGCGCTGGGTGGTGGAAGATATCGTCGGCGAGCCGATCCGGGAACACGGCATCCTGGCCAGGGGACCGGAGCTGAAGGCGCGCGTGGGTGAACTGCTCAGCTCCGTCGGCCTTTCCCCGCTGGACATGGTGAAGTACCCGCACCAGTTCTCGGGCGGCCAGAGGCAGCGCATCTCGATTGCGCGGGCACTGGCCACCGAGCCGGAATTCCTGGTGTGCGATGAACCCACCTCGGCGCTGGACGTGAGCGTGCAGGCGCAGGTGCTGAACATCATGAAGGACCTGCAGCGCGCCAAGGGCCTCACCTACCTGTTCATCTCGCACAACCTGGCGGTGGTGCGGCACGTGAGCGACCAGGTTGGCGTGATGTACCTGGGGCGGCTGGTGGAGCTGTCGGGCAAGCACCAGCTGTTCGGCAACCCGCGCCACCCCTACACGCGCATGCTGCTGGACGCCATCCCGAAGATGCACGACACGGGCCGCGCGCGCACGCCGGTCTCCGGGGAGGTGCCCAATCCGCTGAACCCGCCCACGGGCTGCACCTTCCATCCGCGCTGCCCGCATGCCAACGCGCGCTGCAAGGCCGAGCGGCCCGCGCTGCTGGAAATCCAGGGGATCCGCGTGGCCTGCCACGCCGTGGAAGAAGGCCGCATCTAGCGGCTTGCTACATTTTTTATAGCTGCCCACGCAATCCTGGCGCGCTCTGCGGCCCGATTCTCTTCTGAAAAATCAGGCGTAACGCTTGTTGCGCAGGTTGTTCTTCATCTCGCGCAGCAGGGGCTGCAGCCGCGTGCTGCCGATGCGCAGGGCCACGGTGGTGGCGAGCACGTCGATGATCATCAGGTGCAGCAGGCGCGACACCATGGGGCTGTAGCGGTCATAGCCTTCCGGGTGGTCCGCCGCCAGGTGGATGTGGCCGGCCGATGCCAGCGGCGAGCCCGTCGCCGTGATGACGATGGTGGTCGCGCCGTTCTTGCGCGCGATGTCGCAGGCATCCATCAGGTCGCGCGTGCGGCCCGAGTTCGAAACCACCACCACGCAGTCGCCCGGGCCCAGCATGGAAGCGCTCATCACCTGCATGTGCCCGTCGCTGTAGGCGATGGTGTTGACGCCCAGGCGGAAGAATTTGTGCTGCGCGTCCTGCGCCACGATGCCCGAATTGCCCACGCCGTAGAACTCGATGCGGCGGCCGGTCTTGTAGGTGGCGGCCAGTGACTCCACCGCTTTTTCAATGGCGAAGCTGGAGGCGTCGTTGCGGTATTTCAGGAAGGCCGCGACGGTGTTGTCGATCACCTTGACCAGCACGTCGCTGGTCTTGTCGTCCACGTCCACGCTGCGGTGGATGAAGGGAACGCCTTCGCTCACGCTGCCCGCCAGTTTCAGCTTGAAGTCGGACAGGCCGTCGTAGCCCACGCTGCGGCAAAACCGCACCACGGTGGGCTTGCTCACGTGGGAGCGCTCGGCAAGCTCGCTGACGGGCAGGTTGGCGAAGGAGCGCGGGTCGCTCAGCACGAGCCGGCCCACGCGTTGCTCCGCCGGGGCCAATGACGGCAACGAGGCTTTGATTCGGTCTAACACTCTTCACTCCAGCAGTGGCTGTCGCGCGCGATCATGGCGCTGGCGGCACTGGGCCCCCAGGTGCCGGCGGCATAGGGGCGGGGGCCTGACGAATCGCTGCGCCAGTGGTCAAGCACGGGTTCAACCCAGCGCCAGGCTTCTTCCTGCTCGTCGCTGCGCACGAACAGGTTCAGCCGGCCGTCGATCACATCCAGCAGCAGGCGCTCGTAGGCGCCCACGCGCTCGGAGCCGAAGCGCTTGTCGAAGTCCAGGTCCAGCTGCACGGGCGCCAGCGACTGCACTGCCGACTTGGCGCCGGCGCGGTTTTCCTGGCCCTGCGCGAACAGGTGCAGTTCCAGCCCGTCCTTGGGCTGCAGGTTGATCACCAGCCGGTTGCCCGCGCCCATGGGCAGGCGGAAGATCGCATGCGGCGCCGGCCTGAAGTTGACGACGATGCGCGCATCACGCCCGGCCAGCCGCTTGCCGGTACGGATGTAGAACGGCACGCCGGCCCAGCGCCAGTTGGCGATTTCTGTGCGCAGCGCCACGAAGGTTTCCGTGTTGCTTTGCGGGTCCACGCCCGGCTCCTCGCGGTAGCCTCTCACGTGTTCGCCGCCGGATGTGCCGGCCGTGTACTGGCCGCGAATCACGTGCTGCGTCAGCGTTTCGGGCGTCCACGGCTTGAGCGAGCGCAGCACCTTGAGCTTCTCGTCGCGGATGGCGTCGGCATGGGCGTTGATGGGCGGCTCCATGCCGATCGCGCACAGCAGCTGCAGCGCGTGGTTCTGCACCATGTCGCGCAGCGCGCCGGTCTGGTCGTAGAAGGCGCCGCGTTTTTCCACGCCCAGGTCTTCGGCGATGGTGATCTGGATGTTGGCGATGGTCTCGCGCCGCCACAGCGGCTCGAACAGGGAGTTGCCGAAGCGCAGCGCGAACAGGTTCTGCACCGAGGGCTTGCCCAGGTAGTGGTCGATGCGGAAGATCTGCTTTTCGGCCAGCACGCTGCGCACTGTTTCATTGATCGCACGGTTGGAAGCCAGGTCGTGCCCCAGCGGCTTCTCCAGCACCAGCCGCGTATTGGGTGTGTTCAGGCCCGCAGCCGCCAGCTGCTCGCAGGCCATCGTGAACAGCGAAGGTGCCGTGGCCAGGTACATCACCACCGTGTCGGCATTGCGCTCGCGCAGCACGGAAGCAAGGCGCGCGTAGTCGGCCGGTTTCGACAGGTCCATGCGCACGAAATGCAGCAGCGCGGCAAAGCGGGAAAACTCCTCGGCGCTCGGCCGCTTGGCCAGCTCCACCTCATCGAAACGCGCGCGGATCAGCGCCCGGTAGGCGTCGTCGGTGAGGTCGTCACGCGCCACGCCGATGATGCGTCCGCCTTGGGGCAGCGAGCCGTGGCGAAAGGCCTGGAACAGGGCGGGCATCAGCTTGCGCCAGGCGAGGTCGCCGGTGCCGCCGAACAGGACAAGGTCAAAACTCATGACGGTTGTGTGCTGGTGAAGTAACTTAGTTTCTCTGGCCGGTTGCCAAGATCAGTAAGGGAAAACTCCCGGTGGTTACTGAAAGGTTACCAGGGTTTTTGCTACAGATTGGCGCGTTCATTGTAACTAAATTTCGTGCTTCATCACAAGGAGATTCCATGAACCGCCGTGATCTTGTTTCCTGCCTTGCGTTGCTGGGCGCCGGCGTCCACGCCGCGGCGCCGCAGCCGCTGGTGTTCGGCCTCATCACGCCGCGCAACCCCGAGCAGACGCTGAAAAACTGGAACCCGTTCATCGACCGCATGGCCGCCGCCACGGGCACCGTGATCGAGCGGCGCACCTACGCGACGGCGGGTGAGCTCGTCAGGGATTTCATCGAAGGCCGGCTCGACCTGGCGTGGCTTGGCAATTCCTCGGCGCTTGAAATCGCCGAAACGGGCAAGGGGAGCGTCTTCGCCGTCAAGGTGATCGAGGGCAAGACCGCCTACCGCTCCGTGCTGATCACACATCGCGACAGCGCGGTGCGCAACCTGGATGATGTGCGGCGCAATGCCCCGCAGCTGGTGTTCGGCGACGGTGACCCCAAAAGTACTTCGGGCCACATCGTGCCGATGTACTTCGCGTTCGTGAAGCGCGGCATCAACGAACCGGAGAAGATCTTTCGCGAAATCCGCCGCGGCAGCCACGAGGCCAACCTGCTCGCCACCGCACGGCGCGAGGTGGATGTCGCCACCAACAACACGACCGAGCTGGACAACCTGCGCACCGCGAAGCCCGAGCAGGCCGCGCTGATCCGCGTCATCTGGGAGTCGCCCGACATCCCCGAGTCACCGATGGTCTGGCGGGAAAGCCTTCCGCTCACGCTGAAGGGAAAGATCGCCGCCTTCACCGAAAAATTCGGCACGCGCGACGACGAGGAGAAAGGCATCCTGTGGAACATCGACAAGCTGTCGGGTTTCCGCAAGTCGAGCAACAGGCAGCTGGTGACAGTGGCCGACCTGGAGATGTTCAATGCCCGCCAGCGCATCATGAACGACGCGCGCCTGAGTGGAGCGGAACGGCTGCAGCAGGTGGACGAAGTGACGAAACGCGGCTCAAAGCTGGAGCTCATGCTCAAGCGCTCCAGCTAGCGGCGACTGGTGTTTGCCCCCATGCCCCTGCCCCTGCTAAACCTTATTCTTTCGTGATCCCCCTTCTGAAGAGAGTTTTCATGACAAAGTTTTTTCTGGCGGCCGCCCTGGCCGGTATTTCCATGGGCGCCGCGGCCCAGGGCCAGGTCAACATCATCTGTTCGGTGCAGGCCGAGTGGTGCAACAACATCGCCACCATTTACTCGCGCACCACGGGCACCAAGGTGAACATGTCGCTCAAGGGGTCCGGCGAGGCGCTCGCGCAGATCATTGCCGAAAAGGAAAACCCCAAGACCGATGTGTGGTTCGGCGGCACCGGTGACCCGCACCTGCAGGCGGCCGAGCAGGGGCTGACGCTGGAATACAAATCGCCTTCGCTGCCGCTGCTGCAGGGCTGGGCCCAGCAGCAGGCCCAGCAATCCGGCTACAAGACCGTCGGCATCTATTCCGGCCCCCTGGGCTTTGGCTACAACACCGAGTTGCTGGCCAAGAAAAAGATTCCCGTGCCCAGGACGTGGGCCGACCTGCTCAAGCCGGCCTACAAGGGCGACATCCAGGTGGCGAACCCCGCTTCCAGCGGCACCGCCTACACCATGATCGCGACGCTGGTGCAGTTGATGGGCGAGGAGAAGGCGTTCGAGTACCTCAAGGCTTTGCACAAGAACGTTGGGCAGTACACGCGTTCCGGCACGGGCCCCATCAAGGCCGTCGCGCGCGGCGAGACGGCGGTTTCCATCAGCTTCGTGCACGACGGCCCGGGCGAGAAGATGCAGGGCTTCCCGGTCGAGACCATCACTCCCACCGACGGCACGGGGGCCGAGATCGGCTCCATGAGCATCATCAAGGGCAGCCGCAACCTGGAAACCGCCAAGAAGTTCTATGAATGGGCGCTCACCGCCAGCGCGCAGGAAATCGCGGCGGCGGCCAAGCAGTTCCAGGTGCCGTCCAACAAGGCGGCCAAGGTCGATGCCAACGTGCCCGACTTCAAGAAGATCAAGTTCATCAACTACGACTACGCCAAGTACGGCGCCAGCGCCGAGCGCCGCCGCCTGATCTCCCGCTGGGAAAAAGAAGTCAACTCGCTGCCACGCTGAACCCGGGAATCCCTTGCGCTCCTCTTCTCCCAATGCGGCCATCGCGGCCTGGGCCGGGCTCGGCCTGCTGGCCTACCTGGGCCTGCCCTGGTATGCCCTGCAGGACGGTAACGGCCTGGCCGCCATCGGCCAGGTGTTCGGTGACGACACCACCGCCAATGGCCTGATGCAGGCCACGGTGTACGGCCGCGCCTGGCTCTGGCTGGGCTGGCTGGGGCTGGGGTTGTGCGCCGCCACCATCTTCATGAAGCCCGGCCGCGCGCAGGGCACCGCGCTGGTCGCTGCGGGTACGCTCGGCGCGCTCGGCCTGGCCGCCAGCGGCTTCGCCATCGGTGCCAAGGGGTGGAGCTTCGAGTGGCTGAACGCCTTGTTCGGTGAACTGGGCCGCACCCAGTTCGGCGTGGGCTGGGGCGGCTTCGTGGCACTGGCTTCGCTGGTGGTGCTGCTGGCCTTTGGCCTGGCGCGCCAGGGCCGCTTCAAGGGCGACCTGTTCATATCGGGCGCCGTCGTGGGCTGCGGCGCCCTGCTGGCAGTGTTCATCCTGTTCCCCGTGCTCAAAGCGCTGAGCAGCGCTTTCCTTGCCGAAGACGGCCGCTTCGCCCTGTCGGCCTTGTGGCAGCGCGTGGCCAGCGACCGCAACTTCGGCCTCGGCTGCCTGGCCGGTGGCGTGCGCTGCGGGGTGGCCTGGAACACGCTCTTCATCGGCCTGCTCACCGCCGGCGCCACTACGGTGCTGGGCACGCTGATGGCGCTGATGGCCGAGCGCGGCAGCAAGCGCTATGCGCGCCCGCTCAACATGCTGGCCATGCTGCCCATCATCACGCCGCCCTTCGTGGTCGGCCTGGGGCTGATTCTGCTGTTCGGCCGCGCCGGCATCGCCAACCAGTTGCTGGAAAGCCTGTTCGGGATCGCGCCTTCGCGCTGGTTCTACGGCTGGTTCGGTGTCTGGGTGGCGCAGACCTTCGCCTTCACGCCCATCGCCTTCATGATCATGCGCGGCGTGGTGCAGGGCGTGGCGCCCAGCCTGGAGGAGGCCGCGCAAACCCTGCGCGCCAGCCCCCATCGCACCTTCACCAGCGTCACGCTGCCGCTGCTCAAGCCCGGGCTGGCCAACGCCTTCCTGGTCGGCTTCATCGAAAGCATGGCCGACTTCGGCAACCCCATCGTGGTGGGCGGGCAGTTCTCGGTGCTGTCCACCGAGATCTTCTTCGCCATCGTTGGTGCGCAGTACGACCAGGGCCGTGCCGCGTCTCTGGCCTGGATACTCACGCTGTTCGCGCTGGCCGTCTTCGCCATCCAGCGCGCGGTGCTCGGCAAGCAGAGCTTCACCACCGTCAGCGGCAAAGGCGACTCCGGCATCCCGATGGCGCTGCCGCCCAAGGTGCGCCGCCTGGTGTACGGCGTGGCCCTGCCGTGGATGGCGTTCACGCTGCTGGTGTACCTGTTCGCGTTCGCGGGCGGCTTCGTGCAGACCTGGGGCCGCGACTACACCTTCACGCTGAACCACTTCCGCACCGCGTTCTCCCTCGAGTGGGGGCAGTTCGGCATGGTGTGGGCGGGGACGGCGTGGAATTCATTCTTCACCACCATCAAGCTGGCCGCCATTTCGGCACCCATGACGGCGGCGTTGGGCCTGATGATCGCCTACCTGCTGGCACGCACCGAGTTCAAGGGGCAGGGCCTGTTCGAGTTCTCGGCGCTGCTGGCGTTCGCGATTCCGGGCACAGTGCTGGGCGTGAGCTACATCCTGGCTTTCAACGTGCCGCCCTTCGAGCTGACGGGCACCGGGCTGATCATCGTGCTGTGCTTCCTGTTCCGCAACCTGCCGGTGGGCGTGCGCGCCGGCACGGCGGCCTTCAAGCAGCTGGACAAGTCACTGGATGAGGCCTCACTGATGCTGCGCGCCTCCAGCCTGCAGACGCTGCGGTACGTGGTGCTGCCGCTGCTCAAGCCGGCGCTGGTGGCGGCGCTGGTCTACAGCTTCGTGCGGGCCATCACCACCGTGTCGGCGGTGATCTTCCTGGTCACGGCCGAGAACGAGCTGGCCACCACCTACATCATCGGCCGTGTCGGCAACGGCGACTACGGCGTGGCGCTGGCCTACTGCACGGTGCTGATCGTGATGATGAGCGCCGCCACGGCGCTGATCCAGTTCGTGGTGGGCGAGCGCAAGCTGGGCCGCCGAAAGTCGGGGGCACGTGCGGTTCCCATTACAAGCACGCAGGGCATGACATGACAGCTGGCATCGAATTTCGCAACGTCACCAAGCGCTATGGCGCCGATGCGGCGGCGCCGCTGGCCGTCAAGGGCATCAGCTTCGAGGCGGCGCGCGGCACGCTCACCACCATCCTGGGCCCGTCGGGCTGCGGCAAAACCACCACGCTGCGCATGATCGCCGGCCTGGAGTCGCCCACCTCGGGGCAGATCCTGATCCAGGGCAAGGACGTCACCACGCTGGGCCCGGCCGACCGCAACGTCAGCATGATGTTCCAGAGCTATGCACTGTTCCCGCACATGAACGTGGTGGAGAACGTGATGTACGGGCTCAAGATGTCCGGTGTGTCGAAGGCGCCCGCTCGAACGCGTGCGGTGGACGCGCTGCGCAATGTGGGACTGGTCGGTTTTGACGAGCGGCTGCCCAGCGAACTGTCGGGCGGCCAGCAGCAGCGCGTGGCCCTGGCACGCGCGCTGGTGCTGGAGCCCGAGGTGCTGCTGTTCGACGAGCCGCTATCGAACCTGGATGCCCGGCTACGCCGCGAGATGCGCGAGGAAATCCGCGTGCTGCAGCAGCGCCTGAAGCTGACGGTGGCCTACGTCACGCACGACCAGAGCGAGGCGCTGGCCGTGAGCGACCAGATCATCGTGATGGACCACGGCGTGATCGCGCAGAAGGGCACGCCGCAGGACCTCTATGAATTTCCCACCACCGAGTTCGTGGCCGGCTTCATGGGCGAGGCCATGCTGTTCCCGGCGCGCGCCGATGCGGGCGGCACGGTGAGCCTGGGGCCGCTGCGCATCACGCCGCGCCACGGCGTGCCGGAAGGCGGCGTGAAGGTCGCGGTGCGGCCGGAAGCCTGGCACATCGGCCCGCCCGGCGCGGGGCTGGGCGCGCGGCTGGCCAAGTCGTCCTATCTCGGCAGCAACTACGAATACACCTTCGAGACCGAGCTGGGCCCCATCTTCGTGGTCTCGGCCGACTTGGGCAATGTACTGGGCGTCGGCTCCGACGTGGGCCTGAGCCTGGCCGACCACGGCGTCTCTGTTGTTCAGGTTCCGTAACCGCCCGGCAGCCCCGTGGCGGCCGGTGGGCGCGGGATAATGCGGGCATGAACCAACTCGACGCGCTCAAACAGTTCACCACCGTCGTCGCGGACACCGGCGACTTCCGCCAGCTCGCGCAGTTCCAGCCGCGGGACGCCACCACCAACCCTTCGCTGATCCTCAAGGCGGTCCAGAAGCCCGACTACCAGCCGCTCGTCAAGGAAGTGCTGACGCGCTTTGGCAGCCGCACCATGGACGAGGTCATCGACCGGCTGCTGGTTCGCTTCGGCTGCGAGATCCTGTCCATCATTCCCGGCCGCGTGTCCACCGAGGTCGATGCGCGCCTGTCGTTCGACATGGAAGCGACCTACTCACGCGGCGAACGCATCATCGAGCTGTACCAGGCCGAGGGCATCCACATCGACCGCGTGCTGATCAAGGTGGCTGCCACCTGGGAAGGCATCCAGGCGGCTGCCAAGCTGGAGCGGCGCGGCATCCACACCAACCTCACCCTGCTGTTCTCGTTCTGCCAGGCCGTGGCCTGCGGCGACGCGAAGGTGCAGCTGATCTCGCCCTTCGTGGGCCGCATCTACGACTGGTACAAGAAGTCAGCCGGCTCGGCGTGGGACGAAGCGGCAAGCGCCGGCGCCAACGACCCCGGCGTGAAGTCGGTCCACCAGATCTACAGCCACTACAAGCACTTTGGCATCGCTACCGAAGTCATGGGCGCGAGCTTTCGCAACGCCGGGCAGATCGTGGCCCTGGCCGGCTGCGACCTGCTGACCATCAGCCCGGAGCTGCTGGCCCAGCTCGCGGCCAGCGAAGCGCCGCTGGGCCGCGCGCTCGACGCGAAGCAGGCGCAGGCGCTCAGCCTTGAGCCGGTCAACTACGACGAAGCGGGTTTCCGCTACGCGCTGAACGAAGACGCCATGGCCACCGAAAAGCTGGCCGAAGGCATCCGCGGCTTCGCGGTGGATGCGGTCAAGCTTGAGCAGCTGCTCAAGGCCGGCTGAACCGATGGCCGCGCCGCGTTGCGACCAGACTGCCGCGTGGGCGGCGCTGCGCGGCCACCATGAGGCGAGCGGCGGCTTCGACCTGCGAGAAGCGTTCAAGGCCGACCCGCACCGCTTTGCCCGCTTCAGCCAGCAGGCGCCCCACGTCTTCGCCGATCTTTCCAAGAACTTGCTGGACACAAGGACCGGGCAGCTGCTGCTGGAACTTGCACGCGAATGCGGGGTAGAGGCTCAGCGAGATGCCATGTTCAGCGGCGAGAAAATCAACAGCACCGAAGACCGCGCCGTACTGCATTTTCTATTGAGAAAACCGGCTGCAGAGCGCACCGATAGTGCGTGGGCAGCTACCAAAAGCATAGCAAGTGAGCTGCGGCAGGTGCATGCCACGCTGGACGCGATGCTGGCTTATGCGCAGCAGGTGCGTGCCGACGAAGCCATCACGGACATCGTGAACATCGGCATCGGCGGCTCCGACCTCGGCCCGCAGATGGCGGTGCTGGCGCTGCAGGGCTACGCCGTTGCGGGCAAGCGCTTTCACTTCGTTTCCAACGTGGACGGGCATGAGCTCGCGGCGGTGCTGGAGCAGGTGCGGCCGCAAAGCACGCTTTTCCTGGTCGCCTCCAAAACCTTCACCACGCTGGAGACCATGGCCAATGCCAACTCCGCGCGGCAATGGTTCACGCAGCAGGGCGGAACCGACATCGCCCGGCATTTCGCCGCGTTGACGACCAACGTGCAGGCCGCGAAAGAGTTCGGCATCAGCACGACCTTCGACTTCTGGGACTGGGTCGGCGGGCGCTACTCGCTGTGGTCGTCCATTGGCCTGCCCATCGCCATCGCGGTGGGCGCGCAGCACTTTCGCGAGCTGCTGGCCGGTGCGCACGAGATGGACCAGCACTTCGCCACGGCGCCGCTGGAGAGCAACCTGCCGGTGCGGCTGGGCCTGCTCGATGTCTGGTACCGCAACTTCCATGGTTTCACCAGCCGCAGCATCGCGCCTTATTGCAGCGCGCTGCGCAGGCTGCCTGCCTACCTGCAGCAACTGGAGATGGAAAGCAATGGCAAGCGCGTGGACCGGCAGGGCCGGCTGCTGCCGTATGCCACCTCACCGGTGCTGTGGGGAGAGCCAGGGACCAACGGCCAGCACGCTTACTTCCAGATGCTGCACCAGGGAACCGATGTGGTGCCTGCGGAATTCATTGCCGTTCGCAAGGCGTCCCACGCTCTGGCGGGCCACCAGCCGCTGCTGCTGGCCAATGCCCTGGCACAGGCCCAGGCGCTGATGCAGGGCAAACACGATGCCGGCGGCCACCGCGATTTTCCGGGCAACCGGCCCAGCACGTTCCTGCTGCTGGAAGCTTTGACGCCCGCCAGCCTGGGCGCGCTGCTGGCGCTGCAGGAGCACCGTGTTTTTGTCAGCGGGGCCGTGTGGGGAATCAACAGTTTCGACCAATGGGGGGTGGAGCTGGGCAAGGTGCTGGCGGGCGACATCGCGTCGCGCCTTGGAACCGGCGACACGTCGGGCCTGGATGGCTCCACCGCGGGCCTGCTGGGGCGCCTGCGGCAGCCCTAGCCGGACGGGCTATCGCCGCGCGGGTGTTGGGCATATCATGCCCCGGGGACTTTGCCCCGCAACACTTGTGAGGAGTGAGAGCCATGGACGATATCCAAAAGGCCGTGAAGGCCTGCTTTTCGAAGTACGCCGACTTCAACGGCCGCGCAGCGCGCCCCGAGTTCTGGTGGTTTGTGCTGTTCCAGTTTGTGGTGGTGACGGTGCTGGGCTTTGTCAGCGACATGCTGTCCGGCGTCGCCAGCCTGGGCATGCTGCTGCCCGGCCTGGCGGTGGGCGCGCGCCGCCTGCACGACATGGGCAAGTCGGGCTGGCTGCTGCTGCTGTGGTTGATCCCCATCATCGGTTGGGGGCTGCTGATTTACTGGTCCGCGCAACCCGGCGACCCGGCGGCCAATGCCTATGGCGCGCCGCCCTCCGACGCGCCGCCCGCCGTACCCCTGGTACCCGGGCAACAATAAAAAAAGGGCCGCGCAAGCGGCCCTTTTGGTTTGAGCGTGAGCTCAGGCGGACATTACATGTCCATGCCGCCCATGCCGCCCATTCCACCCATGCCGCCGCCCATGCCGCCACCGCCGGCACCGGCCTCGTCCTTGGGTGCTTCGGCAACCATGGCTTCGGTGGTCAGCATCAGCGAAGCGACGGAAGCTGCGTTCTGCAGGGCCGTGCGTGTCACCTTGGTCGGGTCCAGGATGCCCATTTCGATCATGTCGCCGTAGGTGTCGTTGGCTGCGTTGAAGCCGTAGTTGCCCTTGCCGTTCAGGATGGCGTTCACCACGACGCTGGCTTCGCCGCCGGCGTTGTTGACGATCTCGCGCAGGGGCGCTTCGATCGCGCGCAGCACCAGCTTGATGCCGGCTTCCTGGTCGGGGTTGTCGCCCTTGATGGTGCCCGCAGCCTGCTTGGCGCGCAGCAGCGCGACGCCGCCGCCGGCCACGATGCCTTCTTCAACGGCGGCACGGGTTGCGTGCAGCGCGTCTTCCACGCGGGCCTTCTTTTCCTTCATCTCGACTTCGGTGGCAGCGCCAACCTTGATCACGGCAACACCGCCGGCCAGCTTGGCCACGCGTTCCTGCAGCTTTTCGCGGTCGTAGTCGGAAGTGGCTTCCTCGATTTGCACGCGCACTTGCTTCACGCGCGCTTCGATGTCACCAGCGGCGCCGGCGCCGTCGATGATGGTGGTGTTTTCCTTGCCCACTTCGATGCGCTTGGCCTGGCCCAGGTCGGCCAGCGTGACCTTCTCGAGCGTCAGGCCCACTTCTTCAGCGATGACCTTGCCGCCGGTGAGGATGGCGATGTCTTCCAGCATGGCCTTGCGGCGGTCGCCGAAGCCAGGCGCCTTGACGGCCACAACCTTCAGGATGCCGCGCAGCGTGTTCACCACCAGCGTCGCCAGGGCTTCGCCTTCGACTACCTGCGCGATTTCCTTGGAGGTGGTGGTGGCCTTGGAGGCCTTCTTCAGCTCGGCGACCAGGGCCGTGACAGCCTTGTCGATGCCGCGCTTCAGGTCCATCGGGTTCATGCCGGCGGCCACGTACTTCATGCCTTCGCGGACGATGGCTTGCGCCAGCACGGTGGCGGTGGTGGTGCCGTCACCGGCGATGTCGGAGGTCTTGGAAGCGACTTCCTTGACCATCTGCGCGCCCATGTTCTGAAGCTTGTCCTTCAGCTCGATTTCCTTGGCCACGGACACACCGTCCTTGGTCACGGTGGGGGCGCCGAACGAGCGCTCGAGAACCACGTTGCGGCCCTTGGGGCCCAGGGTCACCTTGACTGCATTGGCCAGGATGTTCACACCCTCGACCATGCGCGCGCGGGCTTCGCCGCCGAAGACTACGTCTTTTGCTGCCATGTTGATTACTCCAGAAATTCAGTTGAATGGGAAGGGATGGAAGGAGAAGGATTACTTCTCGACGACCGCGAACAGGTCTTCTTCCTTCATGACCAGCAGTTCGTCGCCATCGACCTTGACGGTCTGGCCGCTGTACTTGCCGAACAGCACTCGGTCACCGACCTTGACGTTCATGGCGACCATTTCGCCCTTGTCGGTCTTGCGGCCCGGGCCCACGGCCAGGACTTCGCCCTGGTCCGGCTTTTCAGCGGCGGCGTCGGGAATGACGATGCCCGAGGCGGTCTTGGTTTCGCTGTCGATACGCTTGACGATCACGCGATCGGCGAGAGGGCGAAGTTTCATTGCATCTCCTTGATTTGAAACGGGATTGAAATCAAAAAGCGCCAACAAGTTAGCGCTAATTAACTAGTGTGGAGGGGTGTTAGCACTCAGCTCCAGCGAGTGCTAATGATAAGGCCTTTTTGCCTGGTTTCAAGCGCGGCCGGGCCAAACGGGGTTTGCTAGCTGCCGCCGAACAGCCTGCGATAGAGGTGGGGGTACATCATCCGCACGTTGAACTTGTGCATCTCCAGCAGGGCCGTGGGCGCATGCACGCTCTCGAACAGCCGCTGGTACAGCGCCGGATAGCGCCCGGCGAACAGCGCCCGGTGGTGGGCGTTGACGAATACCCGGTCTTCGCGCAGCAGGTCGGTGGTCGCAAAGTCGGTGAACGTGCCGTCGCCGCGGCCTACGGCGCGCGGCCCCTTCTGCGTGAAGCTGGTGTATGAGATCGCCTGCATGGACTTGTACTGGCCTGACTGGCCGAGCATCTCGTCGTAGCGCTGCAGGATGGCGACGTCCGACAGGCCCAGCGGCTTGCTGAGCCGGGTGCCCCAGCGCGTCAGGTATTTTTCCGCCAGGTCGCGGGTGACCAGGCCCGGCCCCAGCAGGCAGTTCACCCCGGCGTCGCCGCCGTCCGTCCTGGCGTTCCCGACCAGCGTGGCGTGCCGGCCCGGCATGGTGGTCACGAAAAACCGGGTGCTGGGTGCCAGCGAGGGAAGGATGGGGGTGAAGCCGCGGGAGCGTTCGTCCGCGGCCAGCACGGCAACGTACTCCCTCACATTGGCCTGCAGGCGGATCCGGTGCGTGTCGAACTGGCCAGCCCCGGGAACGGGATCGCAGGCGAAGACATTCACTGGCATGTTTGACCAGCCCTCTGTCTCGGCCAAGGCATTCGCGAACATGTGGCAGGTCACCCCGCCCCGGCTCCAGCCGATGACGTTGACACAGGTGATCGGCTTGTTCTTGCGCAGGATCTGGGCCTTCTTCTCCTGCAGCGCCTGGGGGGAAATCCGCACGTGCAGCGGGTTGTTCACCTTGCGCGTGCCCCACAGCCGCCCCGGCGCCTCTTCGACGCCCACGCCCATGGCGCGCAGCCTGCTCACTTCCTTGCGTGTGTGCTCGGTGCGGTCGACCTGCTTGGTGCCGATCACCACGGCGACGGCATGCTTGACGTTTTCCTCCCAGCCCTTGCCCTGCAAGGTGCCGCGGGTGGCCGAATAATTGCCCGAGGCTACCCACTTCTCGGCTTCCTGCAGGTTGCCGCTGCCCGGGCCGTCAACGATGATCCAGTCGACGAACTCGTGGCCGGGGTGGTGCCGCGCCAGGGTGGAAATGAGCTCCCCCTGGACGTAGTTGGTATGCGCGAAGTCGAAGCTGTTCGAGCCCGTGCCGCAGAAGAAGATGGTGAAGGCAGTGATGCGAATCTCCCGTCCGGATCGGTGGATTTTGCCACCGGGCCGCACCCGTGAATACGGGTGAAAAGCTATAGTGGGCTGAAATGGAGACACCCCCGGGCAGTTCGCCGGCGCGCTCGCGTCCACGCCGCCACATGCTGCGCCGCCGCGCCGCCGTGGCCCATCGCCGCGCAAGCCGCCTTGATCCCACGGTTCGCGGGCTGATGTGGTCCACCAGCGCCGGCCTGCTCTTTGTGCTGCTCAACACGGTGATGCGCGGCCTGTCACTGCAGCTGGACCCCTTCCAGACGCAGTTCCTGCGGTACGTGTTCGGCCTGCTGGTGATGCTGCCATTCATCGTGCGGGGCGGCCTGGCGAACTACCGGCCGAAGAACGTCACGGGCCAATTTGTTCGAGGCGGCGTCCATACCGTCGGGCTGTGCCTGTGGTTCACCGCCGTGCCCCACATCACGCTGGCAGACACCACCGCCATCGGGTTCACGGGGCCGATTTTCATCATGATCGGGGCGGTGCTGCTGTTCAAGGAGCCGATGCGCTGGGAGCGCTGGGTGGCGGCGCTGATCGGATTTGCCGGCGTGCTGATCGTGGTGGCGCCCAAGCTGTCGGGCAGCGGCGGCTATTTCAATCTGGTGATGCTGGCCTCGTCGCCGGTGTTTGCCGCGTCGTTCCTGATCACCAAGGCACTGACGCGCTATGAGCGGCCCGCGGTGATCGTGGTGTGGCAGTCCATCAGCGTCACCGTGTTCAGCCTGCCGCTGGCGCTTCTCAACTGGCACACGCCGGGCGCCACGCAGTGGGCAACTTTCCTGGTATGCGGCATCCTGGGCAGCGCCGGCCACTACTGCCTCACCCGTTCGTTCAGCATCGCCGACATCTCGGCCACCCAGTCGGTGAAGTTCCTCGACCTGGTGTGGGCCTCGGCGCTCGGGCTGCTGGTCTTCGGCGACTACCCCAGCCGATCGACGCTGATCGGCGGCGTCGTTATCTGCGCGTCAACCATCTGGATCGCCCGGCGCGAAAGCCGCGGCGCCGTGCGCGCCTGAGCGTCACGGCGTGGCATCGACCAGCCGGTAGCGCTCGCCCATGCCCGCGGGCTGGGGCTCCAGCACCCAGCGCCGTGTGTGGAAAGCTTCGAGCGCGGGCCGGTGCGCTATGGAAACAATAGCGCCCTTAGCAATCCCCACGCGCTCCAGCAGCCTTTTGTACAGTGTTTCCTCGGCTTGGGGATCGAGCGCGCTGGTCGCTTCGTCGGCCAGCAGCCAGCGCGGATTCTTCAGCATCACGCGGGCGATCGAGAGCCGCTGGCGTTCGCCGCCGGAGAGCTTCTGCGTCCATGCGTCCTCGTCATCCAGCCGCGTTGCGAACTGTGGCAGCAGTGCCTGGTCAAGGGCCTGCTTCAGCTGCTCGTCGGAGTACTGCGCCGCGGGTTCGGGATACGCGAGCGCGTCACGGAGTTTGCCGTCGGGGAAATACGGGTTCTGCGGAATGCACATCATGTCGTCGGGCACCGTCACCTTGCCGCTCGCGAAGGGCCAGATGCCACCGAACGCCCTGAACAGGGTGGACTTGCCGCTGCCCGAAGGGCCCTTGAGCAGCACGGAATCTCCGGCGTTCACCGCGAGCGAGAGACCGGAGAGCAGCGTGTCGCCGCCCGGCAGGCGCAACGCCAGGTCCAGTGCGCCCAAGCCTTCGGCGCTGGTGGTGAGGTCGGCGCCCTGCAGTTTCGACTGCGCAACGATGCTGTCTTCAAAGCTGGTCAGGCGGTCGGCGGTAGCGCGCCACCGTGCCAGGCTGTCGTAGTTGTCCACGAACCAGCTGAGCGAATCCTGCACGCGCCCGAACGCCGACGAGATCTGCATCAGCTGGCCCAGCTGGATGGTGCCGCTGAAAAAGCGCGGGGCCGCCACGATGAAGGGGAACACCACCGCAGCCTGCCCGAAGAAGCTGGTGAACCAGATCAGGTTCTTTTGTGCCCTGATCAGGCGCAGGTAGTTGGCCAGCACGCTTGCGAAGCGCAGATCGAGATGCTGTTCTTCGACCTTTTCCCCGCGGTCCAGAGCGATTGCTTCGCTGTATTCGCGCACCCGCACCATGTGGTGGCGAAAGTCCGCTTCGTAGCGCTGCTGCTGGAAGTTCAGCGGAATCAACGGCCGGCCGATGAAGTGCGTGAGCACGCTGCCCACGGCGCAGTACACCACTGCCATCCAGACCATGAAGCCGGCTATCTCATAGGTCGTGCCGTTCAAGCTGAACGAAAAGCCGCCGCTGAGCGACCACAGGATGCCCACGAAACTGACCAGCGTGACCACGGCATTGAGCATGCCCATGCTCAGCGACAACGTATAGGTGGTGAACAGGTTCAGGTCTTCCTGGATACGCTGGTCGGGGTTGTCGGGTGAGGTGGCCGCGCCGGAAAAGCGCGCCAGCTCCATCTTGTAGAACGTCTTGTGGGCCAGCCAGCGGTCCAGGTAGTTGCGCGTCATCCAGGCGCGCCATCGCACCTCGAGCAGTTGCGTCAGATAGAACTTGTAGACGGCGACGATGATCAAGGCGAAGGCGATCCAGGTGAAGCGCAGCAGCTGTTGCCAGAACACGGCCTGGTCGCGCTTTTCCAGCGCGTCGTAGAAAACCTTGTACCAGTCGTTGAACAGCACAAGCAGATAGACGCTCACGAGATTGAGGATGACGATGCCCGCGAGCCAGGTCCGGGCTTTCCACTTGTCCTCGGAGCTGAAGTAGGGCGTGGACAGCGCCCATACCTTGCGGGCGAAGATGCGGAGGGATGCGAGTTGGGGCTTCATGCGCCCATCGTAGCCGCCTGCGTGCGGCCCGTGGGCCTTCAGGCGCGTGGGTTCGAGATGCCGCTGGCCACGTGGCCCGACGGTACATGCCTGGCCGCGTGGTCGACATGGCCGGTCTGGTCGTCGAAGAAGAAATCGGGTTCGAATTCGCGCAGGAATTCGCCCTTGGGCAGGCCGCCCAGGAACATCGCCTCATCCACGTGGATGTTCCAGTCCATCAGCGTGCGGATCGCCCTCTCATGCGCGGGCGCGCTGCGGGCGGTGACCAGCGCGGTGCGTATGCGCATCGTCGGCGAGCTGGCCTGCTGGAGGCGGTGCAGTGCGGCCAGCAGCGGTTTGAACGGGCCTTCCGGCAAAGGCTGCGCGGCTTTGCTGGACTCGTGCTGCTGGAAGGCGTCTAGCCCGTGGGTCTGGAACACGCGCTCGGCCTCATCGGAAAAAAGCACGGCGTCCCCGTCGAAGGCGATGCGCACTTCATCCGGGTAGTTACTGCCGGCCAGCACTGATTCGGTCAGCACGCGTGCCGCGGGAAAGCCCGCGCCCAGCGCTTCGCGCACGTCATCCGCGTTGGCCGAGAGGAACAGGTGCGCGCCCAGCGGCCGCAGGTAACGGAAGGGTGAGCGGCCCTGCGTGAATACGCCGCGCTCGAGCTTGATCTGGTTGGCATGGCCGGAGCGGAAGATGCGCATTCCTGAGACGGGATCGTTGCGCGAGAGGATCACTACCTCAACCCGCTGCGCCGCGGTGTCGTTGAACGCCAGCAGCTTCTTGATCAGTGAAAAGGCAATGCCGGGCAGCGCGGGAAGGTCCAGCCGCTGCAATTGGAGTTCCATGTAGGCACGCGCATCGCCACCTTCGAAGATGCGGTTTTCTTCCTCGAAGTTGAATAGCGCGCGCGAAGAAATCGCGACGACCAGCTTGTTGTCCAGCGAGGCCACCACTTCAGCGCACCCACTGGTTGAGCTGGATGATCGGCAGCAGGACGGCCAGGACGATCAGCATGACAACCAGGCCCATCGTGACGATGAGAAGAGGCTCAAGGATGGTTGCAAGCTGCATGGCGCGGCGCTGTACTTCGGCGCTCAATTGGTTGGCCGCGCGCTGCAACATCAGCGGGAGTTGCCCTGTCTGCTCCCCCAGCCGGGCGAACATGCTCACCAGGCCCGGGAATTTCTTTTTCTGCGCGAGTGCGGATGCGAGCGGGGCGCCTTCTCGCACCAGGACCAAGGCATCGAGTGCATCTGCGCGCATCGCCCGGTTGCCCAAGGTTTCGGAGGCGGCCTGAAGGGCCTTGAGAATCGGTACGCCGGCGCCTGCCAGCATGGCCAGCGTGCTGGCGAAGCGCGCCGCGTTGTACCCGCGCGACAGTTTCCCCACCAAAGGTAACTTGAGCCAGGCGGCATCAAAGCGGTTCCTGAACGGTTCGTTGCGCAAGGCGAGGCGCATGAAAGCCACGAAGCCTGCCACGGCGAGGGCCATCAGCCAACCGTAATTGCGCACGCCTGCGCTGATTGCCAGCATGGCGACCGTTAAAAAGGGCAGGGCGCGTTTGCTGCCGGCAAACACGTTGGCGACCTGGGGCACAACGTAGGCGACCAGAAAAAGCACGATGGTGATGGCTACCAGGGTAACGATGGCGGGGTACAGCGCGGCGCCGATCAATTTGGCGCGCAGCGCATGTTTTTCTTCCAGGTCGTCGGCAAGCCGTTCCAGGACCAGTCCCAAATGGCCACTTTGCTCCCCCGCGCTGACCACTGCGATGTAGATGTCGGGAAAGTCGCGTGGGTACTGCGACAAGGCTTTCGCAAAGGGAGAGCCAGCATTCACTTCTGCGCGAAGTGCCGCTACAAGGTTTCTTTCGCCTTCCTTTTCGGCTTCATCGGTGAGTGCGGTCAAAGCACGTTCCAAGGGTAAACCCGAGGTAATCAGGCCGGCGATCTGCCGCGTCCAGATGGACAGGCCCACGGCGTTGAAGACAGGCCGGGAGAGGATGTTGGTACGCCAGCCGAAATCGCGCTCGTTGGCTGCTCCGCCGGCCGAGCCGACCGCAACCACTTGAAGGGGGACCAAAGCCTGGGCCCTCAGCAGGCCGCGGGCTGCTTTCGCGGTGTCGGCCTCCATCACCCCTTTTCGGGTTTCACCTTGCTGGTCAATGGCTTCGAACGAATAAGCGGGCATGTTCGATTATCGGCCGCGCCGCCTGCGGGGCCTGCCGGCAAAAAGAGGTGCTTCCACCTCAACCCTAACTTGTAACAAAAGCTGCCTTTTTGCGTGTTTTCCGTATTGGGCGGACACAGTAATTACGTAGCATTTAGGGTGCTGTGATTTTCTCGACGAAAAGATGAGATATTGCCCTCGCTTTCAGATAAGAATTGTTACAAAGCCATGTATTCGAATAGACTTCAGATCCGTGTGTAACGGCATGTAAGAAAGTCTAGTGACGAGGTAGTTGGGGAACAGCCTTTGGATGTGTTTGTGCCCGT
This sequence comes from Burkholderiales bacterium, assembly GCA_016191525.1. Classification (GTDB taxonomy): domain Bacteria; phylum Pseudomonadota; class Gammaproteobacteria; order Burkholderiales; family Burkholderiaceae_C; genus Ramlibacter. Next base: position 72,929 of record JACPOK010000020.1, read on the forward strand.
CTTGAACGGGCAATCGCCGCGGCAAATTTGGCCAACGGCGCGAGTCATGCTCGCGACGTTGGCTTTGCTGTTCCTGTCTCTGTTCTGCGTTTTGGCGCAGGCCCAGACATCGGTGACCAACATAGCAACGATTACGCCGCCCGCCAGCGTCGTAAACAGCAACTCCTCTGTTTCCTGTACTGCGGCCGGCGTGTGTAGTGCGGCTGACACGGACGCGGTGGCGACAAGTGCGGACCTGCAGGTAACCAAGACGGCCAGCGTCACCGGCGGCACGGTGGGCTCGACCTTCAGCTACGTGATCACCTTTGCCAACGCCGGGCCCAGCGCGGCGGCCAACGTGACCCTGACCGACAGCCTGTCGGCTGC
>JACPOK010000023.1 GCA_016191525.1 Burkholderiales bacterium
AGCCCGATTCCTCCATCGTCGGCAGGTCGGGCGCCGAGGGCGAGCGCGTGGCGCAGGTCTGCGCCAGCGCCTTGACCTTGCCGGCGCGCGCCGCCGGCAGGGCCGACGGCAGATTGTCGAACATGAAGGCGACGCGGCCGCTCATCAGGTCGGGCATGGCGGCTGAGCTGCCGCGATAGGGCACGTGCGTGGCCTTCAGGCCGGCGCGCCGGACCATGAGCTCGGCGGCGACGTGCTGGGAGCTGCCGGGCGCGGCCGAGGCGTAGCTGACGCCGCCATCCTGCTTCTTGGCCCATTCGACGAATTCCTTGGGCGTGTTGGCCGGCACGTTGGGTGCCGTCACCAGCGCCATGCAGGCCGTGCCGATCAGCGTCAGCGGCTGGAAATCCTTGATCGGATCGTAAGGCAGGTTGGGAAAGAACAGCATGTTGGACGCGTTGGTGCTCTGCGTCCCCAGCATCAGCGTGTAGCCGTCGGGCTGCGACTTGGCGACGAAGTCGGTGCCGATCGCCCCCGAGGCGCCGCCCTTGTTCTCGACCACCACGCTCTGGCCCCACATCTCGGCCAGTCGCGCCACCAGGATGCGCGACAGAGTGTCGGTTGGCCCGCCGGCCGGAAATGGCACGACCCAGCGCACCGTGCGGTTGGGATAGGCCTCCTGGGCCATCGCCTGTCCCGACAGGACAGCGAGACCCGCAACCAGCAAACAGACGCAACGACGCATCATCGTTCACCCCTCCTCTTCCCCGTCGACGACCCTACTGCATGGACCGGCGAAAACAACGCGGGCATGGCGGCCCTGCGAAACCGGCTCCTTGACCCTCGCACGGCCGAGGGGCAAGCCGAGGCGCCATGTCCGCGTCCGCCGCCGATGCACCCGATTCGCTGTCGCGCCTGATCCCCTCGCGCGTGGCGCGCGGCTTCTTCCTCGCCGTGGTCTCCGGCCTGTTCTTCAACTGCCTCAACGTCTCGGCCAAGGAGCTGGTGAGCGAGATGCCGCCGCTTCTCGTCTCGTGGGGCCGCTGGCTGGCCGGCATCGCATTCATCGCGCCCTACATGCTGTGGCGCGCCGGCCCGAGCGGCATGCGCACGCGCGACCTGAAGCTCCATTGCCTGCGCGGCCTGTTCCACACACCGGGCTACGGCCTGTGGTACGAGGCGGTCGTCTGGCTTCCGCTCGCCACCATGGCGGCACTGGGATTCACCGGTCCGATCTTCGTCACCCTGGGCGCCGTGATCTTCCTGCGCGAGACGGTGCACTGGCGGCGCTGGGCCGCCGTCGGCGTCGGCTTCTTCGGTATGCTGGTGATCGTGCGGCCGGGCCTGGTCGCCATGAACCCCGGCATCGTCATGATGATGAGCGCCGTGCCGCTGATTGCCGGCTCCAACCTCATCGCCAAGGTCGTCGCCGGCCGTGACCGGCCCGAAGTCGTTGTCCTGTGGCAAAGCGTGGTCGGCGCCGTCTGCTTCGCACCCTTCGGCCTGTGGTTCTGGCAGGCGCCGACCGGCGAGCAGTTGCTTTGGTTCCTGGCCTCCGGCTTCTTCGGGACCATGGGCTACTTCTTCATCACCTGGGCCTACCGCCTGCTCGACATTTCCGCCCTGCAACCCATCACCTTCCTCGGCATCGTGTGGGCCGCCTTGTCGGACGTGGCA
>JACPOK010000029.1 GCA_016191525.1 Burkholderiales bacterium
CCTCTGGCTGAAGCCCACATCGAAACCGAGGCCGCCGACCTGATGCGCTGGCGCGCTTGCGAGCTGTTCGACGCGCACCAGCCCTGCGGCGCCGAGGCCAACATGGCCAAGTACTTGGCCGCCAAAGCGTCCTGGGAGGCGGCCAACACCGCTATTCAGACCCATGGCGGCTTCGGCTTTGCCTGCGAATACGATATCGAGCGCAAGTTCCGCGAGACCCGGCTGTACCAGGTGGCGCCGATCTCCACCAACCTGATCCTGAGCTACGTGGCCGAGCATGTGCTCGGGCTGCCACGCTCATTCTGAAAGAAATTGCCATGCGTCCATTGGAAGGAATGCTGGTCGTTACGCTGGAGCATGCGATTGCCGCGCCGTTCTGCACGCGTCAGCTCGCTGACCTCGGTGCGCGCGTCATCAAGGTCGAGCGTCCGGGCGAGGGCGACTTCGCCCGCGCCTACGACAGCCGGGCCCACGGCTCGGCGTCGCACTTCGTCTGGTGCAACCGCTCCAAGGAAAGCCTGACGCTCGACCTCAAGCACCCGGCCGCACGCGCCGTGCTGCAAAAGCTGGTCGAGCGGGCCGATGTGCTGGTGCAGAACCTGGTGCCCGGCGCTAGCGCGCGCATGGGGCTGGATCACGCCAGCCTGGCGCCGGTCAATCCGGGCATCGTGGTGTGCGACATCTCGGGCTACGGCGACGGTGGCCCCTACACCGAGAAAAAAGCCTACGACCTGCTGATCCAGAGCGAAGCCGGTTTTGTCTCCGTCACGGGCACGCCCGAACAGCCCTCCAAGGCCGGCCTGTCGATTGCCGACATCGCCGCCGGCATGTACGCTTACAGCAGCGTGCTGGCCGCCTTGCTGGAGCGCGGGCGCACCGGGCGCGGCCAGCGGCTCGAAATCTCGATGCTCGAAGCCATGTCCGAATGGATGGGCTTCCCGCTCTATTACACGCTGGACGGCCAGCCGCCGCCGCCGCGCGCCGGTGCCTCGCATGCCGCCATTTACCCCTACGGCCCCTTTACCTGCGGCGACGGCAAGCAGGTGGTGCTGGCGGTGCAGCATGACCGTGAGTGGACCACCTTTTGCGACAAGGTGCTGCAACTGCCCGACCTGACCGCACAGTACCTGGGCAATGCCAACCGGCTGGCCCAGCGCGAGAAATTGCGCGGCATCATCGAAGGCGTGTGCGCCACCTTGACCGCCGCGCAATTGGTGGAGCGGCTCGACGCAGCGCAAATCGCCAATGGCCAGCTCAACGAGATGGCCGACCTGTGGAAGCACCCGCAACTCGCGGCGCGCGGACGCTGGACCGAGATCGGCTCGCCCGGCGGCACGTTGCCGGCGTTGTACCCGCCGCACCACGTCAATGGCAGCGAGCCGCCGCCCATGGGGCCGGTGCCTGCCCTAGGCGAGCACACCGAAGCCATCCTGACCGAACTCGGCTATGGCGCGCCGGACATTGCGCGGCTGCGCGCGGACAAAGCCATCTGACTGCGAGATCGATACCATGACCCTGGATACAAACCCGAACGCGACGCTGGCCGCCTTTGCCGCGGGCTTGCAGTTCGGCGCCATTCCCGCCCCGGTGCTGCGCCGCACCGAAGACCTGTTCCTCGACTGGTACGCCTCGGCCCTCGCGGGCAAGGGCGCGCGGCCGGTCGAGGCCATTGAAGCTTACGCCCGGGCCATGGGGCCGACCGAAGGCTGTGCCGAGGTACTGATCTCGCGCCGCATGACCTCGCCGCACTTCGCCGCCATGGTCAACGCGGCCGCCTCGCACTTCGCCGAGCAGGATGATGTGCACAACGGCTCGGTGTTCCATCCCGGGGCGGTCGTGTTCCCGGCGGCGCTGGCCATCGCGCAAGACATCGGGGCGAACGGCCGCGAGTTCCTGGCCGCCGTGGTGGCCGGCTACGAGGTCGGCATTCGCGTCGGCGAGTTCCTCGGCCGCTCGCACTACCGCATCTTTCACACCACCGCCACTGCCGGTACCCTGGCCGCCGCTGCGGCGGCCGGCCGGCTGCTCAAGCTGGACGCGACGACCATGCTGCATGCCTTCGGCAGCGCCGGCACGCAAGCCGCCGGACTGTGGGAGTTTTTGCGCGACGCCGCCGACTCCAAGCAACTGCACACCGCCCATGCGGCGTCCAGCGGGCTGGCTTCTGCCTACCTGGCGCGCGAGGGGCTGACCGGCGCGCGCCAGATTCTGGAAGGGCCGCAGGGCATGGCCGCGGGCATGTCCAGCGACGCCGACCCGGCGCGGCTGACCGACCGCCTGGGCGAGCGCTGGGCTACGGCGGAAACCTCGTTCAAATACCACGCCTCGTGCCGCCACACCCACCCGAGCGCCGACGCGCTGCTGGCGTTGATGCAAACGCATGGACTCAAGGCCGACGACATCGCTGCGGTGACCACCCAGGTGCATCAAGGCGCCATCGACGTGCTGGGCCGCGTGACCGTGCCGGCCACGGTACACCAGGCCAAGTTCTCGATGGGCACGGTGCTCGCGCTGGCGGCCGAATACGGTTACGCCGGGCTGAACGAATTCGAGCAGCATTACCTCGCCCCGCGCGTGGCCGCCTTGCGCGACCGGGTTACGATGCAGCTCGACGCCGAGGTCGATCAGGCCTACCCGCAGCGCTGGATTGGCAAGGTGACGGTCACCACGCGCGATGGCCGACGTTTAAGCGCGCGTGTTGACGAGCCCAAGGGCGACCCCGGGAACACCCTGACGCGCCCCGAGCTCGAAGACAAGGCCCAGCGCCTGGCGGCCTACGGCAAGGGGGCTACGCCGGAAGAAATGGAGGCGCTGATCGCACGCGTCTGGGCGGTGGCCGAGGCGCCATGCATGGACCGCTGGCTGGCGGCATGAGCAGGGGTGTGAGCATGAATGGCAGCACCCCCGGCCTGCAGGCCCTGCCGCGCGCCTATCTTTTTGTGCCCGCCGACCGGCCTGAGCGTTTTGCCAAGGCCCGTGCCAGCGGCGCCGACGCGGTCATCGTCGATCTGGAAGACGCCGTGGCCCCCGAGGCGAAGGCGCGCGCGCGCGACGCGCTGGCGGCAGCGCTTGACGAGTCGGCACCGCTGGTGGTGCGCATCAACGCCGCGGGTACGCCCTGGTTCGACGACGACCTCGAACTGTGCCGCCACCCCGGCGTGGCCGCCGTCATGCTGCCCAAGGCCGAGGGCATCGACGCCGTCTGCACCGTGGTCGAGACCACCTTCAAGGACGTGTTGCCCATCATCGAGTCGGCGCGCGGCCTTCAGGAAATCCACAGCATTGCACGCGTGCCGGGCGTGATCCGGCTGGCCTTTGGCAGCGTCGATCTGGCGCTCGACCTGGGCATCGACTGTGACCCCGACGGCGCGGAAATCGAGCTCCTGGCCTTCCGCTCCCAACTGGTGCTGGGCTCGCGGCTGGCTGCGCTGGCCGCGCCGGTGGACGGTGTGAGCACCGCCATTCATGATGTACAGCGCCTGCAGGTGGATGCAGAGCGCTCGCGCCGCCTCGGTTTTGGCGCCAAGCTGTGCATCCACCCCCAGCAGGTGGCCACCGTGCAGGCGGTGTTCGCTCCCAGCCCGCAGCGCATCGCCTGGGCGCGCCGCGTCTGCGAAGCCTTTGCCGCCGCCGGTGGCGCCGCCGTGGCCGTGGACGGCCAGATGGTGGACCTGCCGGTGGTCCAGCGCGCGCGCGCCGTGCTGCGCGACGCGGGCCTGAGCGCCTGATTTTTCATTGACCCGACTGGAGTTCTCCATGACCCGCAAAACAAAACCCATCCGCTCCGACATTGCCTGGAGCACCCCCGACCGCATCGAAGTGCGCGGCAAGAGCCTGCCCGACGAGATCCTCGGCCATCTCAACCTGGGCGACATGGCCTTCCTGCAGATTCTCGGGCGCATGCCGACGCCGCAGGAGTCGAACGTGTTCAACGCCATCGCGGTGACGCTGGTCGAGCACGGCATCACGCCCAGCGCGCTGGCTGCGCGGCTGACCTACGCCGGCGCGCCCGAATCGCTGCAGGCGGCGGTGGCCGCCGGCCTGTGCGGCCTGGGCAGCGTGTTCGTCGGCTCGACCGAAGGCACCGCCAAGATGCTGTACGAGGCCCTGCCGCCCGGAACGAAAGGGACTGACCTGGAGCGCATTGCGTGCGACACCGTGGCCGCCTTTCGCGCGCGCGGCCAGATCATTCCCGGACTCGGTCATCCGCTGCACAAGCCGGTCGATCCGCGCGCGCCGCGCCTGTTCCAGATCGCCAAGGACAACGGCTTTTCCGGCGACTACATCCGGCTCGAACGACTGATCTGCGCTGAGGCCGCGCGCGCCGCTGGCAAGTCGCTTCCCGTCAACGCGACCGGCGCCATCGGCGCAATCAGCTGCGAGCTCGGGCTGCCATGGAAGATCGTGCGCGGCATCGGTGTCCTGGCGCGCGCCATCGGGCTGGTGGGCCATATCCTCGAAGAGAGTAACAACCCGATCGCGGTCGAGATATGGCAGCGTGTCGAAGACGAGGCCACCCGGCACATCAGACCTCAAGGCGCTTGAAGCGCTGTAGCTGGACAAATTCGTTTTCTAGGGTGACAAGTTGCTCACTACCGGTAATTCCGACTGGGCCAGCGACCGACGCCTGTTTGATACCCTGGGGCTGCTTGCCCGCTGAACTTTCTTGAAGGTGAAACCATGTACCGTACCCTCCTCAAGTCCAAGATCCACCGCGCCACAGTGACGGCATGCGAACTGCATTACGAGGGCTCCTGCGCGATCGACGAGGATCTGATGGATGCTGCCGATCTGCGCGAGAACGAGCAAATCCACATCTGGAACATTAACAACGGTGAGCGCTTTGTCACCTACGCCATCAAGGGCGAGCGGGGCTCGGGCATGATCTCGGTCAACGGTTCAGCGGCACGCCGTGCTGCAGTGGGCGACCTCATCATCATCGCGGCCTTTGCCCAAGTGCATGAAGAGCCGGTCTCTGGGCATCATCCCCAACTGGTGTTTGTGGACCAGCGCAACTGCCAAACAGCCTTGCGCCACCACGTGCCAACGCAGGCACTGTGATGTCGGCAAGCCTCTCCAGCCGCAGCACTGCCAGCGTGTGGCATCCCTGCACCCAGATGAAACGCCACGAGACCCAGCCGCCGCTGGCGCTGGTGCGCGGCAGCGGTGCCTGGCTGTATGACGAAGCGGGCAAAGGCTACCTGGACGGCTTGAGTTCCTGGTGGGTCAAC
>JACPOK010000012.1 GCA_016191525.1 Burkholderiales bacterium
CTGGAAATACGACAACAGCCTGCCCTGCGGCGCCGACGCCAACGCCGCCAAGTACATGGCGGCCGAGGCCGGTTTCAACGCCTGCCAGCGCGCCATGGCCACGCTGGGTGGCTATGGCTACGCCAAGGAATACCACGTCGAGCGCTACCTGCGCGAAATGATGATCCCGCGTGTCGCGCCGATCAGCCCGCAACTCATCCTGTGCTTCATCGCCGAGAAGGTGCTGGGCCTGCCCAAATCCTATTGACATTCACGAGCCCACGACCGATTTTCTTTCCGCCAAGGCCAGCAATGCCCTCGTCAATACCCTCTCTTAACCCATGACACCCCCCCACCCCATCATGACCACCACTTCCGACAGCGAACACGCTGAACAACTGAACATGCTGCGCGCGAGCGCACTGAGTTTCGCCGCCAAGGAATCGCCACTGACCCGCGCCCGCGCCCAGCGCCGGCAGACGCCGGGCTTCGAACGCCGCTTCTGGACCGCCCTGGCCGAGCAGGGCTGGACCGGGCTGCTGGTGCCCGAAACCATGGGCGGCTACGAGCAAGGCTTCGCTGAAATGGCCGAGGTGGTCGCCGCGCTCGCCACGCAGGTCGCGCCCGAGCCGGTGGTACCGGTGCTGGTCTTCGCGGGCCGCCTGCTGGCCCATGCGGGCAGCACCGAAACCGCCACCCGCCTGCTCACCGAAATGGCCGAAGGCAGCACCCTGCCCGCCGTGGCCTGGCAGGAAGATGTCACCGGCGCGAAAGACCGGCCGGGCCAGGCTGCGACCCGGCTGGAGCGCCAGGGCGACTCCCTGCTGGTACATGGCGACAAGCGCCATGTGCGCCCCGGCGCCGAAGCCGACGGCTACATCGTCAGCGCCAGCGGGCCGCAAGGTCTGGCCCTGGTGTGGGTGCCGGCCGACACGGCCGGCCTGACCGTAACCAGCCAGCCGCTGGCCGACGGCAGCTATGTGGCACAGCTCGACTTGAACAGCGTTCGCCTGCCCGCCAGCCACCTGCTGGCCGAAGGGTCGGCCGCCGTGGCCGCGCTGACCCGCGCCTACGATGAAACCCTGGTATTGACCAGCGTCGAACTGCTGGCCCTGGTGCGCGGCATGCTGGCCATGACGCGGGACTACCTGCGCACACGCATCCAGTTCGGCAAGCCGATCGGCACCTTCCAGTCGCTGCAGCACCGCGCCGTCGACCTGCTCATTCAGCAGGAACTGACCGCCAGCGTGGTGGCGCAGGCGGTGGCCCTGCTTGATGACGGGGACGGCGATACCACAGCGCGTTCGGCCATGGCCAGCCGCGTCAAGTCGCGCGCGTCGGATGCCGGGCTGCAGGTGGCGCGCGAGGCGGTGCAACTGCACGGCGCCATTGGCGTCACCGATGAATACGACCTCGGTCTGTATCTGCAGCGTGCCCTGGTGTTGGCCGCCTGGCTGGGCAATGGCACCCAGCAACGCCGCCGCTACGCAGACCTCACACGCAACGCCACCGCGCAAGGACACGCATGAACACCTCCTCCACGTCCACCTCCACCGACTGGAATGCGCTCGACAACGCCAGCTTCCGCGCTACCCTGCGCGAATTTTTTGAAACCCGCTTCCCCGGCGAATGGCGCTACCCGCAGCGACGCCTGCGCTGGTCCGAAATCGGTCCGTGGTACCTGGCACTGTCCAAAAAAGGCTGGGTCGCGCCGAGCTGGCCCAGCCAATACGGCGGCATGGGCCTCTCGCCCGAGAAGCTCATCATTTTCATTGAAGAGCAGGAACGCTGGGGCGTGGCGCGCGCGCCCGACATGGGCATCACCATGGTCGGCCCGCTGCTGATCAATCACGGCAACGAGGCGCAGCGCGCCTACTACCTGCCCAAGATCATTGCCGGTGAGCACATCTGGTGCCAGGGTTATTCGGAACCCAATTCGGGCTCCGACCTGGCCAGCCTGCGCACCGAAGCGGTGGTCGACGGCGACGACTTCATCGTCAACGGACAAAAGACCTGGACCACGCTGGCGCAGGACGCCACCCACATCTTCCTGCTGGTGCGTACC
>JACPOK010000011.1 GCA_016191525.1 Burkholderiales bacterium
GGCCTTGGCTTCGCCGCCAAACTTGGCCGACAGCACCGTGGTGATGGCCGCCGTCAGCGTGGTCTTGCCATGGTCCACGTGGCCAATCGTGCCCACGTTGACGTGCGGCTTGGTGCGCTCGAATTTTCCTTTTGCCATTTTTCGACTCCGAAAAAGTAACTATCTCAATCAACAAAACCCGTGGTGCCCTTTGCGGGAATCGGACCCGCGACCTCTCCCTTACCAAGGGAGTGCTCTACCACTGAGCCAAAAGGGCATTTATTCCTTTCGCCGTACTGATGCGACCTGTGGAGCGGGAGACGGGAATCGAACCCGCGTCATTAGCTTGGAAGGCTAGGGTTCTACCATTGAACTACTCCCGCATCGGGTGAACTTCAAAGACCCTTGCAGGCTTCCCAAAAGCCCCACAAATCACTTCAACACTTTTCGCCAAAACCCTAAAAAAAGGCCTGGTGGAGGAGGCTGGATTCGAACCAGCGTAGGCGTAAGCCAACAGATTTACAGTCTGCCCCCTTTAGCCACTCGGGCACCCCTCCGGCGAACCTCGAAATATAGCATGGTTTTGGACCCTTCGTCACCTATGGGCATGCCCTGCACCCGCAGAATCGGCGCATGAATGTTGCTTCACACCCGGCCATGCGGACGATCAACCTGGCCTTGCAGGGCGGCGGCTCCCACGGTGCCTTCACCTGGGGCGTGCTGGACGCCCTTCTCGCGGATGAGCGGATCGCGCTCGAGGGCCTGAGCGGCACCAGCGCGGGCGCCGTGAACGCGGTCGCGCTGGCCAGCGGCTACGCCAGGGCCCTGGCGGCGGGTGACGACCCGCGCCAGAAAGCCCGCGAAAGCCTGTCCCGGGTGTGGGAGGCCATCATGTCCTGGGACAACCTGGGCGCCGTCCAGCGCCAAGTGTCGGCCATGCTGTGGGGCGGCCTGCCGCCAGAGTTTGCGCCCACCAACATGACGGCCAAGGCCTGGTTCGGGCTGTGGTCGCCCTACCAGGCCAACCCGCTGGACATCAACCCGTTGCGCGACCTGCTGGAGCGGGAAATCGATTTCGACGCCATCGCCCATTGCCCGCAACTCAAGGTCTTCGTGTCGGCAACGCACGTCAATACCGGCAAGGCGGTCATCTTCGGCGGGCGCGACCTGACCGTGAAGGCGGTGATGGCTTCCGCCTGCCTGCCGATGGCGTTCCAGGCGGTGGAGATCGACGGCCAGCACTACTGGGACGGGGGCTATTCGGTGAACCCGGCGCTCAGCCCGTTGATTGACGCCTGCACCAGCCGTGACCTGGTCCTGGTGCAGATCAATCCGCTGCAGCGGCTGGACCGGCCCAGGACCAACGCCGAGATCATGGACCGGCTGAACGAGCTCACCTTCAACGCCAGCCTGCTGACCCAGATGCGGTCCATCGACTTCATCAACCGGCTGCTCGAAGATGGATCGCTCCAGGGCGGGCGCTGCAAGCAGCTGCTGATGCACCGCATCGATGGCGGCGCGGCGATGCAGGCCTATCCCGCATCGACCAAAAGCTCGGCGGACCCCGCGCTCATCCGCAAGCTGTTCGAGCTCGGCCGTGAGTCGGCCGCGGCATGGATGAGCCATCACCACACGGCGCTGGGTGTGCACGGCACCGTGGACATCCGCCGGGATTACCTGGACGACACGCGGCTGCCGGCGCTGCCCGCCCGTGGCGGCCAGCCCGTCAAGCCCGCCTTCCGGCCCTGGCTGGCGCGCCTTTTCAGGCGCTCGGGCAAACCCGCCTGATTTAAAACACGCCGGGGTAGCCGCGCGCCGCCAGCCAGTCACGCGCCTGCGCGAAATGGCCACAGCCCGTGAAAGGCACGGGCGGCCGGTTGGCCGACAGCGGCGAAGGATGGTTGGCCTGCAGTACCAGCACCTCGCGCCCATGGCGCGCGGCGGTCTGCGCGATCAGCCCGGCCTTGCCCTGCGCATGCGCGCCCCACAGCATGTAGACGCAAGGCGAGGCGGTGGCGGCAACGCGTTCGATCAGCGCATCGGTCAGTGCTTCCCAGCCCTTTTTGGCATGGCTGGCGGGCTGGCCGTCTTCCACCGTGAGGCTGGTGTTGAGCAGCAGCACACCGCGCCGGGCCCATTCCACCAGGGAGCCGCTGGCGGGCAGCGGCTCATCGGGTGCGCAGCGCAATTCCTTGAAGATGTTGCGCAGCGAAGGCGGAAGCTTCACCCCGTGTGCCACCGAGAAGGCCAGCCCCTCGGCCTGGCCCGGCCCGTGATAAGGGTCCTGCCCGAGGATGACGGCCCGCACGCTGTGCAGCGGCGTCAACTCCAGAGCGCGCAACGGCTGCGGCGGATAAACCAGTGCGCCGGCCGCCAGCCGCTCCCGCAGGAATGAGGCGAGCCCAACGCCTGTGGGCCCGCGCAGGAAAGCGTCCACCACCGGCTGCCAGTCCGGCGCCACCGGCCAGCTTTCCGGTGCCCAGCCCTGCAGGCGCTCGGCAGGAAACATCAGCCGCCAAACAGCGCAGCCAGGGCGGAGCCCGGGTCGTCGGCGCGCATGAAGGCCTCGCCGACCAGGAAGGCGTGAATGCCGGCATCGCGCATCTTCTTCACGTCGGCCTTCGTGGCGATGCCCGATTCCGTCACCAGCAGGCGGTCGGCCGGCACGTCTTTCATCATGGCCAGCGTGGTGTCCAGCGAAACCTCGAAGGTGCGCAGGTTGCGGTTGTTGATGCCCACCAGCGGAGTCTTCAGCCGCAGCGCGCGCTGCAGCTCGGCCGCATCGTGCACCTCGACCAGCACCGCCATGTCCAGGCTGCGCGCCACGGCTTCGAGCTCGGCCATCCCGGCGTCGTCCAGGCAGGCCGCGATCAGCAGGATGCAGTCGGCGCCCATGGCGCGCGACTCATACACCTGGTAGGCGTCGACCATGAAATCCTTGCGCAGCACCGGCAGGTCGCACGAGGCGCGCGCCTGCTTCAGGAAGTCGGGCTCGCCCTGGAAGAACTGCCTGTCGGTCAGCACCGACAGGCAGGCCGCGCTGGTCACGCCGTCACCTTCCGCGTAGCTCTGCGCGATGTCGGCGGGAATGAAGTCGGCGCGCAGCACGCCCTTGCTGGGGCTGGCCTTCTTGACCTCGGCGATCACCGCGGCCTGGCCGCCGGCGATCTTCGCGCGCAGCGCGCCCTCGAAGTCGCGCGTGAGCACGCGGCTTTCCGCGTCCGCCCGCACCGCGGCCAGCGGCCGCTTCCTTTGGGCCGCCGCGATTTCCTCGCGCTTGACCGCAATGATCTGGTTCAGGATGTCCGACATGGCTTCAGGCCGCCAGGGTTTTCGACAGCGCGACCAGCTGATCCAGCTTCTGCCGCGCGGCACCCGACTCCACGGCCGCGCGGGCCTTCGCGATGCCCTGCTTGATGTCCGGCACCACGTTCGCGGCATACAGCGCTACGCCGGCGTTGAACACCACCGTGTCCAGCGCTGCGCCGGCCTTGTTGTCCAGCACGCCCTTGAGCATGGCCATGGACTGCTCGGGCGTGTCCACCTTCAGCGCGCGGTTGCTGGCCATGGGCAGGTCGAAATCCTCGGGATGGATTTCGTACTCGCGGATTTCGCCGTGGCGCAGCTCGCCCACCATGGTGGTGGCGCCCAGGCTCACTTCGTCCATGCCGTCGCGGCCGTAGACCACCAGCGCGTGCTCGGCCTCCAGCCGCTGCAGCGCGCGGATCTGGATGCCGACCAGGTCAGGGTGGAACACGCCCATCAGGATGTTGGGCGCGCTGGCGGGGTTGGTCAGCGGGCCCAGGATGTTGAAGATGGTGCGCACGCCGAGCTCCTTGCGGATGGGCGCCACGTTCTTCATGGCCGGATGGTGGTTGGGCGCGAACATGAAGCCGATGCCCACCTGGGCGATGCACTTGGCGATCGCGTCGGGCGGCAGGTTGATGTTCACGCCCAGCGCTTCCAGCACGTCGGCGCTGCCGCTCTTGCTGGAGACGCTGCGCCCGCCGTGCTTGCTGACCTTGGCGCCCGCGGCGGCGGCCACGAACATCGAGCAGGTGGAAATGTTGAAGGTGTGCGAGCCGTCGCCGCCGGTGCCCACGATGTCCACCAGGTGCGTCTTGTCGGCCACGTTCACCTTGGTGGAGAACTCGCGCATCACCTGCGCGGCGGCGGTGATTTCGCCGATGGTTTCCTTCTTCACGCGCAGGCCGGTGATCAGCGCGGACATCATCACGGGCGAAAGCTCCCCGCTCATGATCTGGCGCACGATGTGCAGCATCTCGTCGTGGAAGATCTCGCGGTGCTCGATCGTGCGCTGCAGCGCTTCCTGGGGGGTGATGGGCATGAAGGTCTCCTTAACGGGCAGGATTGTCGGACAGGGCCAGCTTCAGGCCGAAACCAAGGAACATGAGGCCGGCGGCGCGCTCCAGCCAGAGAAATGGCGCCCCCACGTTCGGCGCTTCGTACCTCTCTGCCCCCCGAGGGGGCTCGGCCGCCTTGGGAGCGGCCCGGCGGCGGCCGGCCTCGCTGAATCGCGAGCCCAGCCAGGCCGCGGCCAGGCCCCAGCCGATGTTGACCCACAGGCCGTTGAAGTTGAACAGCAGCCCCAGCAGCAGGAAGGCCAGCGGCTTGTTCTGGATGGCGGGAGCGATGAACTGGGGCACGAAAGCCAGGAAGAACAGCGCCACCTTGGGGTTGAGCGCGTTGGTCCAGAACCCCTGGAAAAAGATGGCTTTTAGCCCTGCAGAGCGCGCCAGCTGTGCTCGGCCAGCTCCTAAATCAATAGCAGACGGCTTTTTCGACAGCAGCATGCGGATGCCCACGTACACCAGGTAGGCGGCGCCCGCCCACTTCAGCAGCGCGAACGCGGTGGCCGATGCGGCGAGCAGCGCGCTTACGCCCACGGCGGCCGCGAAGATGTGGACGAAGCAGCCGGCCGTGATGCCAAACGCTGCGACCACGCCGGCACGGGCACCCGAACGCAAGCCATGCGTGACTATGTAGAGCACGTCCGGCCCGGGCGTGAGGTTCAGCAGCAGGCCGGCGGCGATGAACAGGAGCAGCTGGTCTATCGGCATGGCGCGCCCTTCAGGCCTTGAAGAATCCGCCGATGGCGGCGATGGCGCGGTCCACTCCGGCTTCCTGCACGTCCAGGTGCGTGGCGAAACGCAGGCGGTACAGGCCGGTCGCCAGCACGCCTTGCGAGGCCAGGTGCTTGAGCAGCGCCTTGGATTGCTCGCGCGCCGCGCCGGTCAGGTCCACGAACATGATGTTAGTCTGCGGCGTTTCCACCTGCAGGCCGTCAATGCCGCGCAGCCCGTCGGCCAGCTTTTTTGCCAGCGCATGGTCCTGCGACAGCCGCTCGACGTGGTGGTCCAGCGCATAGGAAGCCGCGGCTGCGAGCATGCCCGCCTGGCGCATGGCGCCGCCCGCCATCTTGCGCACCCGGCGCGCACGCGCGATGTACTCGCGCGAGCCGCACAGGGCCGACCCGACCGGTGCGCCCAGCCCCTTGCTGAAGCAGACCGAGACACTGTCGAAGCAGGCGGCGATGCGGCGGGCCTCTTCCATGGCGCTGGTGCCGCGCAGCGCGGCCTGCGCCACCGATGCGTTGAAAAGCCGCGCGCCGTCGAGGTGCCTGGACAGGCCCTTGTCCTTCGCGAGCGCCGTGGCCTGCTCCACGTATTCGAACGGCAACAGCTTGCCGCCCAGCGTGTTTTCCAGCGCCAGCAGGCGGGTGCGCGCGAAGTGCGGATCGTCCGGCTTGATGGCGGCCTCGATGTCGGCGAGGGCCAGCGTGCCGTCGCCCTGGTGGTTCAGCGGCTGCGGCTGCACGCTGCCGAACACCGCGGCGCCCCCGCCCTCCCATCGGTAGCAGTGCGCCATCTGGCCCACGATGTATTCGTCACCGCGCTGGCAGTGCGAGAGGATGCCGCACAGGTTGCTCTGGGTGCCCGTCGGCACGAACAGGGCCGCCTCGAAACCCAGCAGCCCCGCGATCTTTTCCTGCAGCGCGTTGACACTGGGGTCGTCGCCGAACACGTCGTCGCCCAGCGGTGCGGCCGCCATGGCCGCGCGCATGCCGGCGGTGGGCTGCGTGACGGTGTCGCTGCGAAGGTCAACCAAAGTCATGAAGCCCCCACGTTTGCCGCCAAGGCGGCTGCACTGCCCCCCGAGGGGGCGCTAGCTTGCTTGAAGCGGTTCTGCGCTGCGCTCATCGCCGCTCCTCCAGGAAGTTCTTCAGCATGGCATGGCCGTGTTCGGTGAGGATGGATTCCGGATGGAACTGCACGCCTTCGACGGCCAGCTCGCTGTGGCGCACGCCCATGATCTCGCCGTCGTCCGTCCATGCGGTGGTGACCAGCTCTTTGGGGCAGGACTCTTTCTCGATCCCCAGCGAGTGGTAGCGATTGACGGTGAACTGCTCGGGCAGCCCGGCAAAGACGCCCTGGCGCGTTGTGGTGATCACGCTGGTCTTGCCGTGCATCAGCTGCCGTGCGCGGATGATCTTGCCGCCGAAGGCCGCGCCTATGCTCTGGTGGCCCAGGCACACGCCCAGCACGGGCAGTTTGCCCGCGAAGTGGCGGATGGCTTCGACCGAGATGCCGGCTTCGGCCGGCGAGCAGGGGCCGGGCGAAACCACCAGCCGGTCGGGCTTGCGCGCCGCGATACCCGCCACCGTGATCTCGTCGTTGCGGAACACTTCCACCTGCGCGCCCAGCTCGCCGAAGTACTGCACCAGGTTGTAGGTGAAGCTGTCGTAGTTGTCGATCATGAGGAGTTTCATGGCTTACTCCAGGCCTTCTTCAACCAGTTCGCAGGCGCGCAGCAGGGCGCGCGCCTTGGCTTCCGTCTCTTTCCATTCCAGCTCGGGCACCGAGTCGGCAACGATTCCCGCGGCCGCCTGCACGTACAGCACCTGGTCCTTGATGATGCCGGTACGGATGGCGATGGCCACATCCATGTCGCCCGCGTAGCTGAGGTAGCCGCAGGCGCCGCCGTAGATGCCGCGCTTGGTCGGCTCCAGCTGGTCGATCAGCTCCATGGCGTGCACCTTGGGCGCGCCGGTCAGCGTGCCGGCGGGGAAGGTGGCGCGCAGCACGTCGATGCTGGTCATGCCGTCGTTGAGGATGCCCTCCACGTTGCTCACGATGTGCATCACGTGGCTGTAGCGCTCCACCGCGAACTGCTCCGTCACCTTGACTGTGCCGGTCTTGGCAATGCGGCCGATGTCGTTGCGGGCCAGGTCGATCAGCATCACGTGCTCGGCGCGCTCCTTGGGGTCGTTCACCAGTTCATGCTCCACCGCCTTGTCGATCTCCGGCGTGGCGCCGCGCGCGCGGGTGCCGGCCAGCGGGCGGATGGTGATTTTCTGGCCTTCGGGAGTCTGCTCCTGGCGCACCAGGATTTCGGGCGAGGCGCCCACCACATGGAAATCGCCCAGGTGGTAGTAATACATGTAGGGGCTGGGGTTGAGCGAGCGCAGCGCGCGGTACAGCGACAGCGGCGACTCGGTGTAGCGCTTCTTGATGCGCTGGCCCACCTGCACCTGCATGAAGTCGCCGGCGGCGATCAGCTCCTTGGACTTTTCCACAGCGGCGATGTAGTCGGCCTTGGCGAAGTCGCGCTCCGCTGGAAAGGTCTGCGACTGCCTGACCACCGGCGCGCTCACCGAGTACTTCAGCTGCTCGCGCAGTTCGCGCAGCCGCTTCTTGGCGTTGCTGTAGGCCTCGGGCTGCACCGGGTCGGCGTAGACGATGAGGTACAGCTTGCCCGAGAGGTTGTCGATGACGGCCAGTTCCTCGCATTGCAGCAGCAGGATGTCGGGGCAGCCCAGCGTGTCGGGCGGGCAGCTCTTTTCCAGCTTCTTCTCGATGTGGCGCACCGTGTCGTAGCCGAAGTAGCCGGCCAGGCCGCCGCAAAAGCGCGGCAGCCCCGGGCGCAGCGCCACCTTGAAGCGCTTCTGGTAGGCCGCCACGAAGTCCAGCGGGTTGCCGTGGGCGGACTCCACCACCTTGCCGTCGGTCACGATTTCGGTCACGGCGTCGGCGCCGAAGCCGCGCGCCTGCAGCAGCGTGCGCGCCGGCAGGCCGATGAAGCTGTAGCGGCCGAAGCGCTCGCCGCCCACCACGGACTCCAGCAGGAAGCTGAACTTGCCGCCGTCCCGGGAATGGGCCAGCTTCAGGTACAGCGACAACGGGGTTTCGAGGTCCGCGAATGCTTCCGCCATCAGCGGAATGCGGTTGTAGCCCTGCAGCGCAAGGCTTTTGAATTCGAGTTCGGTAATCAAGGGGGAGCCTCCACAAGCCCGGCAGCACTCGCTGCCATGTTCATCCAGGGTGCCTCAAGGTGAGGCGCGGGGGCACGGGCTGCCCCGTGCAATCAGCAACGCACGAACAGTGGCTTGCGCCAGGGCCAGGCTCCCCGGCCGGCGAGGCCCGTGGTGGAGGTGCGGTGAATGAACATGGGCCAAAGTGTAGCAAACGATGGTTTGACACAGCGAAAACCCTGTTGCCCGGACGCATCAAATCCTTAAAAATCAAAAACGAACGAGCGTTCTATTTTTCAGGAGACAAGATGAAGCTGATCAAGCAATGGGTTGTTGTTGCCGCCGCCGTGCTGCTGGCCGGCAGCGCCGCCGCCGACATGTTGGTGTCGGGCGTGAAGTACGAAGACGCAGCCGACGTGCGCGGCACCAAGGTGCAGCTCAACGGCGCCGGTGTCCGCTACAAGGCAGTGTTCAAGGTGTACACGGCGGGGCTGTACCTGCCGAAGAAGGCTTCTACCCCCGACGAGGTGCTGGCAATGCCCGGCGCCAAGCGCATGAACATCGTGATGCTGCGCGAAATCGATTCCTCCGAGCTGGGCAAGCTGTTCTCGCGCGGCATCGAGGACAACATGGACAAGGCGGCTTTTTCCAAGCTGATCCCCGGTGTGATGCGCATGAGCCAGATCTTCACCGACTTCAAGAAGCTCTCGCCCAACGACAGCTTTCAGATCGACTGGATCCCCGGCACCGGCACCATCATCACGGTGCAGGGCAAGCCCCAGGGCGAGCCCTTCAAGGAGCCCGAGTTCTTCAACGCGCTGCTGCGCATCTGGCTGGGCCCCAACCCGGCCGACTGGAAGCTGAAGGACGCGCTGCTGGGCAAGGCCGCCTAGGACAGCGCGGCCAGCCCGGCCAGCGAATCCAGAAACCCGTCGGCGTCCACCGCCCGCACGGGCTCTCCGTGGTTGTAGCCATAAGTCACCAGCAGCACGGGGCAGCCGGCGGCGCGCGCGGCCGCCGCGTCGTTGCTGGAGTCGCCGATCATCAGCGTCCGCGCCGCTGAGGCGCCCAGCGCTTCGCAGGTTTTCGCCAGCGGCAGCGGGTCGGGCTTCTTGCGCTCGAAGGCGTCGCCGCCGAACACCACGCTGAAATAGCCATCCAGCCTTTTTGCCTTCAGCAGCGGCAGCGCGAACGCCGTGGGCTTGTTGGTCAGGCAGGCCAGCTTCAGGCCCCGCGCCTTCAGCAGGCCCAGGCCTTCTTCCACGCCTGGGTACACCGAAGAATAGTTGCCGTTGATGGCCAGGTAATGGCGCTGGTAGGCCTCCCAAGCCCGCGGATAGAGGCTGGACGGGCCCCCCACATGCGCCAGCACGGCGCGGATCAGGTGTTCCGAGCCCTTGCCGACCCTGTGTTCAATGGCCTCGCGCGCGATGGCGGGCAGCTCCAGCTCCTCGAGCGTGCGGTTGAGGGCGACGGCGAAGTCGCCCAGGGTGTCCACCATGGTCCCGTCCAGGTCCACGATGGCCGCGTGCAGGTTGCTGAATTGGAAGGCGGAATTCATGCCTGAAGTGTGCCGCACTGCGGCGCGGCGCTTCAGGCAGGGACGGCGTCCACGTTGGCGCGGCCCCAGTGCCGGTGCTTGCCGATGGCGGCGATGAACTCCTGCGCCAGCGGGATGCGCTGGGCGGGTTCGCCCTTGCCGACCAGCACTCCCGCCGGCGCGCCGGGGGCGTCGGTGACGCCCATCGAGCGCAGCAATTCCACCCCCTCGCCGATCACGCAGATCGCCTTGCAGTGCTTGAAGGCTTCCAGCACGAAATGCACCGCGTCGCCGGTATGCGCCAGCGCCTTGGCGTGGGCGGCGCCGCTGGGCACCAGCACCGCGTCGAACATCACCGAGGGCATGTTCACGAACGTATGGTCCACGGCCAGCTGCTGGCCCGAGGAGGTGGAAACGAAACCCAGTCGCGGCCCGACGACCTTGCACACCGCGCCGGCATCCTGCAGCGCCTGCTGCACCACCTTCATGGCGCCGGTCTCCACGCCGTCGGCCACCAGGATGGCCACCTTGCGCGTCTGGATGCCGCCGCCGCTGCCTTCCATGCCGAGCGCGGGCGAGGCTTCCAGCGGCAGCTTGAACTTCGCGTCGCGAAAGCCCGGCCGCCCGGCCGCGGCCTTGGCGTCGGGCGCGGCTATGCCCAGGGGCTCGGCCACCTTGCGCGCCAGCTTGGCATCCACGTGCGCCAGGTTGTCCACCATGCGCTGGCGGATGGCGGGGTTCTCCACCTTCGACAGCTCGAACTGGAACGCCGCGATGATGTGCTCGCGCTCGGCCGGGCTCTGGCTGTTGAAGAACAGCGTGGCCTGGGTGAAATGGTCGTCAAAGCTCGGGCTGCGCCGGCGGATCTTGGGCGACTCCATTTCCTCCGGGTAGCTCTGGAAGCCCTGCTGGCCGCCGTCCACGCGGAACTCCGAGCCGCTCGCCACCGAGTTGGGCTCGTAGGCCGCCTGGCCCTTGTTGACCGTCATGCGGTGGATGCCGTCACGCTGGAAGTTGTGGAAGGGGCATACGCCCTTGTTGATCGGGATCTCGTGGAAGTTCGGGCCGCCCAGGCGCGACAGCTGCGTGTCGGTATAGGAGAACAGGCGCCCCTGCAGCAGCGGGTCGTTGCTGAAGTCGATGCCAGGCACCAGATGGCCGAGATGGAAAGCCACCTGCTCGGTCTCGGCGAAGAAATTGTCGGGGTTGCGGTTCAGCACCATGCGCCCGACGATCTGCACCGGCACCATCTCCTCGGGGATCAGCTTGGTGGGGTCCAGCAGGTCAAAGCCCAGGCTCGCGGCCTTTTTCTCGGAGACCAGCTGCACGCCCAGTTCCCACTCGGGGAAGTTGCCGGACGCTATGGCTTCCCAAAGGTCCCGGCGGTGGAAGTCGGCATCCTTGCCGGCAATCTTCTGCGCCTCGTCCCAGGCCAGCCCGTGCTTGCCCAGCTTGGGCTTCCAGTGAAACTTGACGAAGTGCGCAACGCCGTGGGCATTGATGAAGCGGAAACTGTGCACGCCGAAGCCTTCCATCATGCGCAGGCTGCGCGGGATGGCCCGGTCTGACATGGCCCACATCAGCATGTGGGTGGTCTCGGGCATCAGCGATGCGAAATCCCAGAAAGTGTCGTGGGCGCTGGCCGCCTGCGGCATTTCGTTGTGCGGCTCGGGCTTGACGGCGTGGATCAGGTCGGGGAACTTGATCGCGTCCTGGATGAAGAACACCGGAATGTTGTTGCCCACCAGGTCGTAGTTGCCCTGCTGGGTATAGAACTTGACTGCGAAGCCGCGCACGTCCCGCACCGTGTCGGCCGAGCCGCGTGAGCCGGCCACCGTGGAAAAGCGCACGAACACCGGCGTGCGCGCGCCCACTTCCTGCAGGAACTCGGCGCGGGTGTATTCCACCAGCGACTTGGTCAATTCGAAGTAGCCGTGGGCGGCCGAGCCGCGCGCATGGACCACGCGCTCGGGAATGCGCTCATGGTCGAAGTGCGTGATCTTCTCGCGCAGGATGAAGTCTTCCAGCAGCGTCGGCCCGCGCACGCCCGCGCGCAGCGAGTTGTGGTTGTCGGGAATGACCGCGCCCTGGTTGGTGGTGAGCAGGTTTTCCGGGCCCTGGCTGAAGGACTCCAGCTGTTTCTGCTTGGCGGCGGCGGCATCGCCGGCTTTCGCCTTGCGCTGGGTATCCTGTCGGGGCTGGGCCATGAATGCTCCTCTTTTGGCGGCTTGCAATGAAAACGGGAAAAGGGTGGCGCAGGGTCGAGCCGCCGGATGGCGGGCAGGCCGTGCGCGCTGGGCGGGTCAGTTGGATTCGAGATCGAGCGCCAGGGAGAGCATGGTGACGATGGCACCCAGGGCGACGGCCCCGGCGGCGCCGGCGGTGCAGATGGCAGCGAGCAGTTCCATGGTGCGTTCTCCTTGCGCTTTGTGGGCTTGGCGGCTATGGGGTGAAGCTTAGGGACTGCCTCAGCCATGGGCCGTAGCCGGGGGCTGGCGCGCGTTGTCGGCGCGCGTCACGAGGCGCCGTAGGACGGCTCCCACACGGCGCGCCTCCTACAGGTGCAACGGTGTGTGTCCTACCTGTTGCACATTGCCCGCGGCGCAGCATCGTGCGATGCACAACCGAATGACCAGCCGCCCCCGCCAGGGCAACACCGTGCCCGCCCAAGGCGAAACACGGGTACAGGAAAAAGTGCCGCGCCTGCCGCATGAGCGCGACGAGTCGGCCGACAGCCAGGAAAGCGTGGAGCCGTCCGGGCGCCGCGTAGGCGGCCAGGCCCGTGAAGACGTGGAGCGCGGCGTGGTGGATACCGACCGCGGCCCGGTCCTGGACGGCGTCTACGACAAGGTGCGCGAAGGCACGCCGGACCCGGTCAAGAAGTTCTCGCCCTAGGCGCGCGCCAGCTCGGCGCGCATGCCGTCGATCACGGCCTTGTAGTCGGGCTTGCCGAACACGGCGCTGCCCGCCACGTAGGTGTCGGCGCCGGCCGCCGCCACGCGGGCGATGTTGTCGGTCTTGATGCCGCCGTCGACTTCCAGCCGGATGTCCTTGCCGCTGGCGTCGATGCGCTTGCGCGCGGCTTCTATCTTGCGCAGCGCCGAATCGATGAAGCCCTGGCCGCCGAAGCCGGGGTTCACGCTCATGATGAGGATCAAGTCGATGTCGTCGATCACCCAGTCCAGCACGTCCAGCGGCGCGGCCGGGTTGAACACCAGCCCGGCCTTGCAGCCCTTTGCCTTGATGGCCTGCACGCTGCGGTGCACGTGGGTGGAGGCGTCCGGGTGGAAACTGATGTAGTCGGCGCCTGCTTCGGCGAAAGCCTGGGCCAACGCGTCGACGGGCTGCACCATCAGATGCACGTCCACCGGCACCGGCGTGCCGTCGGCCTTTTTCGCCAGCGGCTTCAATGCCGAGCAGATCATGGGCCCGAAGCTGAGGTTGGGCACGTAGTGGTTGTCCATCACGTCGAAGTGGATCCAGTCGGCCCCGCTGTCAATGACGTTGCGGATCTCCTCGCCCAGCCGGGTGAAGTCGGCCGACAGGATGGACGGTGCGATGCGGTGGGTTTTGCTCATTCGCTGATTTTCGCAGGTCGGCACAGGGGTACCATCCGGCGATGGCCAAGTACCAGTTCCGCATTGAAGTGAACCCGCAGTTCCTGCCCGAGCAATCGGCGCCGGCGCAGGGGGTCTACAGCTTTTCATACACCATCACGATCACCAACGCCGGCGAGGTGCCGGCCCAGCTGATTTCCCGCCACTGGCTGATCACCGACGCCACCGGCCAGCTGGAGGAAGTCAAGGGCCTGGGCGTGGTGGGCCACCAGCCCCTGCTCAAGCCGGGCGAATCGTTCCAGTATTCCAGCGGCTGCCGGCTGCGCACGCCCACGGGCAGCATGCATGGCACCTACTTTTTCGTGGCCGAGGACGGGGAGCGTTTCGAGGCGGAAATCCCCGCCTTCGTGCTGGACGACGGCACCCAGCGCATTCTTCACTGACTGTTATGCCCCCACGTCGCTTCGCTCCTGCCCCCCAAGGGGGCGCTCAGTCGCTTGGGGCGGCCCGGCGCCACTGAGGCGTCACGTCCTACAGGCACGGTAGAGCTGCGGGGTTAGAGTGCGCCCCGGAGGATACCCATACCGATGAATGAAATCATGGCCATCTGGGCCGACTGGATCCGTCCGTCGGCCGGCCTGCCCACGGTGCAGTGGTCGCTGCTGCTGGCCGTGGCCGCCGTGGCGGGCCACCTGGTGCAGCGCTTCACCGGCCTGCCCAAGGTGGTGGGCTACTCGCTGGTGGGCACGCTGGCGGGCCTGGCCGGTTTCACCGGCGCGGCCTGGCCGCTGCAGGGCATCGGCCTTTTCATGCTGGAACTGGGCGTAACAGTTGTGCTGTTCGAGGCGGGCGGGCGCATCCCGCTGCGCTGGTTCCGCCACAACCCCATGGTGCTGCTGCAAAGCCTGGTGGAGTCGGTGCTGACCTATGTGCTGGTCTTCCAGGCGCTGCGCTGGCTCGGCGTCCAGCTGAACGTGGCCGAGGCGCTGGCGCTGGTGGCGATGGCGGCCTCACCCGCCGTGCTGGGCCGCGTGGTGATCGACACCCGGGCTTCGGGGCCGGTGACGGAGCGCGCCATGGTGCTCTCCACGCTGAGCACGCTGTACGCCCTGACCCTGTGCAGCGCGCGCGCCGGCGTGATGCACCGCCCGCACAACGACTGGATGGACACCGCCTACCCCATCCTGGTGGTGCTGGGCCTGTCCATCGTGGTGGGCGCGCTGCTGGCGCTGGCCCTGCGCATGGCGCTGCGGGTGATGAGCCCTGCCAGCGAGAACACGTCGATTCTTTTCCTCGCGTTGCTGGCAGCCGGTGCCGCGCTGGCCGCGCACTTCGGCGGCTCCGCGCCACTGGCGGCGCTGCTGGGCGGCATGCTGCTCAAGCAGCTCAACCCCCGGCCCTGGGCCTGGCCGCGCCAGCTGGGCAGCGCCGGCTCGCTTTTGACCATGCTGATGTTCGTGCTGGTGTCGGTGGTGGCCGCCGGGGCCGACTGGAGCATGGCCGTGGCACAGCTGGTGGCGGCCTTCGTGCTGGCGCGCATGCTGGCCAAGTTGCTGGGCGTGTCGGCCGCCAACTGGGGCAGCGGCCTGTCTTGGCGCCAGGCCATGTGGACCGGCACCGCCATGCTGCCCATGTCGTCGGTGGCGCTGCTGCTGGTGTCGCAGTTCTCGGCTTCTTCTCTCACGCTGGGCCCGCAGATCGCGCGCATCGCCCTGCCCGCCATCCTGCTGATGGAAGTGCTGGGCGCGGCGGCGGCCACGCTGGCGCTGCACCGCGCCCGCGAAAGCTCGCGGCCCTGGGGGCCGGACGCCACCGCCACCCAGCCGGGAGAACTGCGTGCCTGATGCCACCGCGAAGCTGGAGCCGTTCCAGAAATCGGCCGCGCTGTCGCTGGGCGTGGAGCTGGAGCTGCAGCTGGTCAACACCAACGACTACGACCTGGCGCCCTACTCCGACGAAATGCTGCGCCTGATGGCGAAGATTGCCCTGCCCGGCGCGGTGGTGCCGGAGATGACCTCCAGCATGATCGAGATCTCCACCGGCGTATGCCACTCATCGGCGCAGGTGCTGGGCGAGCTGTCGCAGATCCGCGATGCGCTGGTCAAGTGCGCCGACAAGCTCAACATCGCCGTGGCCGGCGGCGGCACACACCCGTTCCAGCAATGGCACGAGCGGCGCATCTACGACAAGCCGCGCTTCCGGGAACTGAGCGAGCTGTACGGCTACCTCAGCAAGCAGTTCACCATCTTTGGCCAGCACGTGCACATCGGCTGCCCCGACGCGGACAGCGCCCTCTTGATGCTGCACCGCATGTCGCGCTACATCCCGCACTTCATCGCGCTGTCGGCCTCCTCGCCGTTTGTGCAGGGGCAGGACACGCAGTTCGATTCGGCGCGGCTGAACTCGGTGTTCGCGTTCCCGATGTCGGGCCGCGCGCCCTACACGCTGAGCTGGGAAGAGTTCGGCCACTTCTTCGCCAAGACCACCCGCACCGGCGTGGTGAAGAGCATGAAGGACTTCTATTGGGACATCCGGCCCAAGCCCGAGTACGGCACGATTGAAATCCGCGTGTTCGACACGCCACTGACGGTGGACCGTGCCGCCGCCCTGTCGGGTTACGTGCAGGCACTGGCCTCGTGGTTCCTGCACGAGCAGCCGTTCATGCCGGTCGAGGACGACTACATGGTCTACACCTACAACCGCTTCCAGGCCTGCCGCTTCGGGCTGGACGCCGTGTATGTGGACCCGGTGACGGGCGAGCATATGGCGCTGCGAGACCACATCGTGCTGACCATGCGGCAGATCGACGAGCACGCGATGAAGGTGGGCGCCGCTGGCGGTATCGACCTGCTGCGCCTGTCGGCCGACATGGGCGCCAACGACGCGCGCTGGCTGCGCGAGAAGCAGGCCAAGGAACGGCTGCTGGCCGAAGTCAGCCGGCAGGCGGCCGAGCGCTTCCGCGGGCGGGGCTGAAGCTCAAGTTGCCCGCTCTCCCTGTGCAGCCCAGGTCTTGCATTCGTCGTAGTGGCGGCCCATGGCCCAATTTGGGCCTGGGCCTAGGTACCACGCCGTCCTGTCGACTTTCGTCCCTATGCGGGCCAGCAGTTCAGACGTTGTCTTCTTGTCCCGCGCCAGGCAGGCAAAGCCCGCATGGACGTTGATCCGGTAGTCGATCGGTGAGTGCTTCTCCAGGTCGCGGAAGCCCTGGTCCAGCTTTAACCAGTCCGCCCGTCCCGGACCAAATGGATTCATGCGCAGCTGATAGAACGACACCGCAGCCTGCTCATAGATCCGGGCGTAGCGCGCCATGCCCTCGGTTGCGCGAGTCTTCTCCGCTGCCGTGGTGGCCAGCCATTCAACCAGCTGAGGATCCCCGCGACCGCGCTGTGTATCCAAGGCACGGATGGCCGCTTCATAAGGCGCCAGCGCGACAGGATCGACCGACAACGCGCCGTTCATCAGTTCCACCACGGTTCCTGAAGGCGATTCGCGCCGCTTGGCGATCTCCAGCTTCTTGACGTACCAGTTCGAATCCCGGCTTGCCGTCGGCTGCGCGTCCAGGATTCGGCTTGCGCGATCCAGTTCATTGTCCACGGCGGCCCAACTCGCGCCAGCATTGTCCGCCATCGTCGCGCGCAGGAGGATCACCTTGGCATGCACAAGGCGCGCTAGCAGTGATGCGGGGGTTTGCTTGGCCCATGTATCTGCCTTTTTCTCCATCGCGGTCCAGGCCGACTCCGGTGCGCCGCTCGGTACGAATACCGAAATGGCTTCCATACACTCTTCCGACAGGCGCCGGAGCGCAGGTCGCGTTTCCGCCATATAGCTGCGGTACACCCGGTCTAATCCAGCAAAGTCCCCCTTGTTGAAGGCGCCTTGGCAGTACACCTGCGCGGAGCCGCCGTCATAGGGCGTCTGCGCCGCCGCGTGCATACCCACCAGACTGGCGGCGAGCGCGCCCGCATACAACATGTCTTGCCGCTTCATTTTCTTTCTCCTTTACTGGTTTCATTGGCCCATTCCCGGCATTCGTTGTAGGCTTGCCGCGTTTTCCAGATTTCAGGTTCGACGCGGTCACCCATCGCCGCGAGCACGCGCTTCAGCGTTTCCCGGTCACCGGCCAAACAGGCAAACCACGCAAAGCCGTTCATATTCCATGGGTCCGGGTACCGCTTGACCATGTCTTCGTAGCCGGCACGCATGTGCTTCCAATCGGCTTTGGAGGCTTCGAATAGCCCGGCTCCAAAGTAACCCGAGATATCCCAATAAATGCGGGCGTACAGTGCCTCGCCTTCAGTGACGCGCGTTCGCCGGGCCGCTAGGTCAGCAAAGTTCTCCAAGGTCTCCACGCTGCCGCCCCATTGCGGCAGCAACATTTCCGAGGCCGCAAAGTAGATGTCGTACTGCATCGGATCGACCTCAAGTGCCTGTTGTAGCAAGGCCGAAAATCGCTGGGGCGGCCATTGCTGCAGTCGGGCGATCCGCAGCATCTGGTAGTGCCAACCCGAATCCTTGGCACCCGCCTTCGCGCGACTGTTGAGTGCTTCGTGAGCCTTTGCCACGAGATCCGTGAACACCTTCATGTCCTTCTCGTCTACTCTGCTCGCCGGCCCATAGCCCCGAAAGACATAGCCTTGTTGCAGGTAATACTCGCTCAGAGCGATAGCTGCGAGAGATGATGCCGGGTAGGTTTGGGTCCATTTGACGGCCTTTGCCTGCCAGGCTTTCCATTGGTTCTCTTGGTGCTTGCGCATATCAAAATCGAGGCCCGAGGCCAAACTGCCGCCCCGCGATTCGGCGGCGTCCGACAGGCAGCGCACGATGCGATTAGATGTGAAAACACCGCTGGCCAGCCGCTTGTTCTGCGCCAAAGCTTGCGCATACCGCGCGTCCAGGCCAGCAAAATCGTCCTTCCGCAAAAATTGCGCCACTTCCTGGCAAATCGCCGCGCGTTGTTCCAATTCGCCGGCTAGCGCCGATGCGGTCGATGCCAGCCATGCCAGTGCCGCGATGTAAACGCATTTCATCCCCATCTAGCCTCCTGATGCTTTTGTGGAGTGCAACATAGCACCAAAGTCATCCTTTCGCCATGGCGAATCCGAGCTCATTGATCCACTTTCGGCAGCCATTGAGCCATCACGCGGACGGGAATAAAACTCCCTTAGACTGAGCCGCATGCCCAACACCGACGAACTCTGGCGCCTGCCCGCGGGTGAGATCGCGGCCCTGGTGACGCGGCGGAAAGTCTCGGCCGTGGAAGTCACGCAGTCAGCGCTGGCGCAGCTGGCGGCCGTGAACGCGGCGCTGAATGCAGTGGTCGAAAGCCGGCCGGATGAAGCGCTGGCCCGTGCGCGCGAAGTCGATGAAGCGCTGGCGCGCGGCGAGGCGGTGGGGCCACTGGCCGGCGTGCCCGTCACCACCAAGGTCAACATCGACCAGGCCGGCTACGCCACCACCAACGGCCTGAAGTCGCAGAAGGACCTGGTCGCCCAGGCCAGCAGCCCGGTGGCCGAAAGCCTGCGCCAGGCGGGCGCGGTGCTGGTGGGCCGCACCAATACGCCGGCCTTCAGCTACCGCTGGTTCACCGGCAACCAACTGCACGGCGCAACGCGCAACCCGCACGATGTGTCGCTCACGCCCGGAGGCTCGTCCGGCGGCGCGGCATCGGCGGTGGCGTCGGGCATCTGCGCGCTGGCGCATGGCACCGACATCGCGGGCTCCATCCGCTACCCGGCTTACGCCTGCGGCGTTCATGGCCTGCGGCCCTCGCTGGGCCGCGTCGCGGCCTTCAACGGTACCGCGGCGCAGGACCGCGTGATCGGCGGCCAGATCATGGCCGTGTCAGGCCCGATCGCCAGGACCATAGGCGACCTGCGGCTGGGCCTGCGGGCCATGGCGCGCCCCGATGCGCGCGACCCGTGGTGGGTGCCCGCGCCGCTGGAGGGCGCGCCGGTGGAGAAACGCGTGGCGCTGTGCCTGCGGCCCGACGGCATGGACACGCAGCCGGAAATCTGCGACGCGCTTCTCGATGCCGCCGCCCGCCTGCGCGACGCCGGCTATACGGTGGAAGAGGTCGACGCTCTTCCGCCGCTGAAGGATGCCCTGGCCGTGCAGATCATGCTGTGGATGGGCGACGGCTACGAAGGCCTGGTGCAGGCCGCCGAGCGCGAGGGCGACCCCGGCGCCATCACCGCGCTGGCCGGCCAGCGCGAGCTGGTGCAGGCCGCGGGCATCCAGGACCTGTCGATGGCGCTGATCAGGCGCGCCGGCATCGCGCGCGCCTGGCAGCTGTTCATGGAGCGCCATCCGCTGGTGCTGCTGCCCGTGTGCGCAGAGCTGCCGTTCGAGGCCGACCTGGACCTGAAGGGCCGCGAATCGTATGAGCGCGTGTGGCGCTCGCAGCTGACCATGATCGCGCTGCCGGTGACGGGGTTGCCGGCGATCAGTGTGAACACCGGGCGCGTGGGCAAGTCGCCGGTGGGCGTGCAGCTGGTGGCGCCGCGCTTTCGCGAAGACCTGTGCCTGGCGGCGGGCGAGGCGATCGAGGCGCGGGGCCAGGCCATCACGCCCGTTTAGCCCGGTATGCTCGGCCCATGGGTGAATTCGACCTCATCAAACGCTACTTCAACCGCCCCGCGAAGCGCAGCCCGCTCGGGGTGGGCGACGACTGCGCGCTGCTGGCGCCGGCGCCCGGCATGCAGCTGGCCGTGTCCTGCGACATGCTGGTGGAAGGCCGCCACTTTTTATCCACGGTCGACCCGTTCCGTCTCGGCCACAAGGCATTGGCGGTGAACCTGAGCGACTTGGCCGCCTGCGGCGCGAAGCCGCTGGCCTTCACGCTGGCGCTGGCCCTGCCGCGTGTCGATGAAACCTGGCTGGATGGTTTTTCACGCGGCCTGTTCGCACTGGCCGAAGCGCATGGCTGTGATCTCGTGGGCGGCGACACCACGCAGGGCCCGCTGAACATCTGCATCACCGTGTTCGGCGAAGTGCCCGCCGGGCAGGCGTTGCTGCGCTCCGGTGCGAAGCCCGGCGACGACCTCTATGTCAGCGGCACGCCGGGTGATGCGCGCCTCGCGCTGGAAGTGTTTCGCGGCGGCCTCTCGCTGCCGGCCGATGTGTTCGAGCATGTGCGCGGCCGCATGGAGCAGCCCACGCCGCGCGTGGCGCTCGGCCAGGCGCTGCGCGGCATCGCCACCTCGGCAGTGGACGTCAGCGACGGGCTGCTCGGCGACCTGGGCCACATCCTGCGCCAGTCCGGCGCGGGGGTCCGCATCGACACGGCAATTGCTATGAACTTGATAGCGCCTCACGCACAGCTGGCGCGCGTTGCAGGCCATTTCTCCTCTGAAAAACAGCTCGAATTCGTGCTTGCGGGCGGGGATGACTACGAGCTGGTGTTCACCGCACCGCCCGCCTCACGGGCCGCGGTGCAGGCTGCGGCGCAAGGCAGCAGCACGGCCGTCACGCGCATCGGCGTGATCGAAGCCGAGCCCGGCGTGCGGCTGGTGGATGCCGCCGGGCAATTGCTGCATCGGCACTACGCCTCGTTCGACCACTTCGCTTGAACGCGCGCAATTTTTTTACCGCGCTGCTGATCGCGCTGGCGGCCTGCGCTGTGCAAGCTCGTAGCGTGGAGGGCGTGGTGAATCACGTGACCGACGGCGATTCGATCTGGGTGCGCCCTGCGGGCGGCGGCGAAGCGCTGCAGGTGCGGCTGCAGGGCATCGATGCGCCGGAGATCTGCCAGGCGCATGGCCGGCAGGCGCGTGAGGCGCTGGCCTCGCGCCTGCTGCACCGCACGGTGCGGGTGGACGTGCGGGCGCGTGATGCGTACCAGCGCAGCGTGGGGCGCGTCAGCATCGGCGGCCAGGACATCGCCGCCTGGCTGGTGGCCAATGGGCACGCATGGTCAACGCACTACCAGCGGCGCGCGGGCCCCTACGCGCAAGAGGAAGCCAAGGCACGCCAAGCCCGGCGCGGCCTGTGGGCGGCTGATGCGCCCGAGGAGCCCAAGGCCTTCCGCAAGCGGCACGGGTCCTGCCGCTGAGCCTAGGAGGCCCGCGCGATCCGGAACGCCGAGTAGTAGTTGCGCGCGGCCGGTTCGGCCATGAAAAGCAGAGTGCTCGCCGTGGCGGTGGACATGGACGTGAGGGCGATGCCCTGGTGGGCCTGCCCTGCAATGGCGCAGCCCTGGCCGCTGAACGAGAGTGATACATCGAAAATGTTCTTGCCCGAAGCGCGCGGTGCAATGGTGCCGCTGACCGCGCACGCGGTATAGGCGTGCTGGCGCTGGAAGTCGGAGGCCAGCGGCCGGTAGGCAATGTTTGCCATGGAGCCGGAAATTGCTCCGGTGGCGCTCACCACGATGCCCTCGTTCCACGGCCCCGCGATGGATGCCAGGCTCGCCGGCGTGTTGTAGTTGTAGAGGCTGAGGTCCGCGGCGGGAGCGTTCACTTCATTGGCCACGACGCTATTGAACCGGTAGCTGCGGCGGTCGTTCAGGGCGATTCCATCCGCCTGCATCATGGCGACCGACTGCACGGCACCGCTCTCGAAATCCCGGTCCTCCTTGAAATCCTGTGAAACATAAAAGCTCTGTCCGCCCGCCGAGCTCTGGCCGAAACGGGGCCCGACAACTTCGAAAGTGGAAGGCAGGAAAGTGCCCGAGCCGAACAGCGACACATTGCTGTACATCCAGACCTTGCCGGTCTCCAGGGTCACCGTCGTGATGTCGCCCACGCAAGGCAGTACCAGCAGGCATCGCAAGTCCACGTGGCCCAG
This sequence comes from Burkholderiales bacterium, assembly GCA_016191525.1. Lineage (GTDB taxonomy): Bacteria > Pseudomonadota > Gammaproteobacteria > Burkholderiales > Burkholderiaceae_C > Ramlibacter. Next base: position 22,133 of record JACPOK010000011.1, read on the forward strand.
GATCACCCCGCCATTCAGGCGGTCTGTCGCCAGCGCCGTCCTGGCCGGTGGTGGTGCCGGTGCCGGTGCTGGTGCCGGCGCAGCGGTTACGGCCGGTGGCGCTGCGGGCGGCCCGTCGTCGCCGCCCCCACAGCCTGCGGCCAAGGCGCCGAGAACACACGCCGCAGACAGGTTCAGTTTCATGAGGCCAAGTATGGGCGCCGCAGGCGCGGCCGGGAGTGACTCTTGTCACATCCGGCACGTAACAGGAGGTCACCGCCGACTGGGTAACATGAATGCTTCACAGGAGATACGCCCATGAAGCTCATCATTCGCGCCGCGGCTGCTCTGATGGCCGCCGGCCTGGCGTTCGCCGCAATCGCGCAGGCCGATTTCCCGACCAAGCCCATCCGCGTGGTCGTCACATTCCCGCCCGGCGGCAGCGCCGACGCGGTGGTGCGCATGATCGTGCCGCGCCTGAACGAAAAGCTGGCCCAGCAGGTGGTGGTGGACAACCGGCCCGGCGCCGGCGGCAACATCGGCCTCGCGGTGGTCGCCAAGGCCGCGCCCGACGGCTACACACTGGGCGTGGGCGCGGCCGGCGCGCTGGCCGCGAACTCCAGCCTCTATGCGCAGATGCCGTTCGACCCGCTCAAGGACCTGAAACCGGTCAGCATGCTGGCCGCCATTCCCTTCGTGATCGTCGGCAACCCCGCGCTGGCGCCGCGCACGCAAAAGGACCTGGTTGCGATGGCGAAGTCGCAGCCCGGCAAGCTGTCCATCGGCCACGGCGGCAACGGCACGGCCATGCACCTGTCGGCGGCCCTGTTCAGCCAGATGGCCGACATCAAGCTGGTCGAGGTGCCGTACAAGGGCTCGGGCCCGGCGGCGCTGGACGTGCTGGGCAACCAGATCCCGCTGGCGGTGGTGGACCTGCCGTCCGCGCTGCAGCACATCAAGGCCGGCAAGCTGATTGCCTACGCCGTCACCAGCCCGCAGCGCCTGCCGATGCTGCCAGACGTGCCCACTGTTTCCGAGGCCGGCCTGGCGGGTTACGACTCCACCGGCTGGTTCGGCGTGGTCGCGCCGGCCGGCACGCCACCGGCCATCGTCGCCAGGCTGAACGCGGAGATCACCGCGGCGCTGAACGACGAGCAGATCAAGGCCGCCATGCGCAACCTGGGCGTGGAGCCCGCGCCGGGCAAGCCGGAAGCCTTTGACGCCTACATCCGCTCCGAGACGCTGAAGTGGGGCAAGGTGATCAAGCAGGCCAACATCAAGCTGGACTAGGCATGAGCGCAGATATACAGACCGACGTATTGATCGTCGGTGCCGGTCCCGTAGGCCTGACGCTGGCAATGGACCTGGCCTCGCGCGGGGTGAAGGTCACCATCGCCGAGATCCGCCGCTACGCCGAGCCACCCAACGTCAAGTGCAACCACGTGGCGGCGCGCACCATGGAAGTGTTCCGCCGGCTGGGCGTGGCGCAGAAGGTGCGCGACGCGGGCCTGCCGCGCAACCACCCCAACGATGTGGTGTTCCGCACCAGCGTCACCGGAACCGAGCTCACGCGCATTCCCATTCCCTGCCGCGAAGACCGCTATACCGAGACCGAGGGCCCGGACGCATGGTGGCCCACGCCGGAGCCGCCGCACCGCATCAACCAGCTGTTCCTGGAACCCATCCTGCTGGAGCACGCGGCCGCGCAGCCGAACATCACGCTGCTCAACCGCACACAGGTCACGGCCTTCGTTCAGAAGCCGGGCGCTGTGGAGGCGATTGCGCTTGACCTGGACGACAACACACAACGCAAGATCAGCTGCCGCTACATGGTGGGCTGCGATGGCGGCGCATCCGGTGTGCGCAAGCAGATCGGCGCGAAGCTGGAGGGCACGGCCGTGATACAGCGCGTGCAGTCCACCTACATCCGCGCACCACAGCTGAAGGCCCTGATTCCCGGCAAGCCCGCCTGGTCGTACTACTCGGTGAATCCGCGCCGCTGCGGCACCATGTTCGCCATCGACGGGCACGAGACCTGGCTGGTGCACAACCACCTGAACGCCGAGGAGCCGGAATTCGATTCGGTGGACCGCGACCAGGCGATCCGCAACATCCTGGGCGTGGGCGCCGATTTCGAATACGAGGTGATCAGCAAGGAGGATTGGGTGGGCCGCCGGCTGGTGGCCGACCGCTTTCGCAATCGCAACGTGTTCCTGGCCGGCGACGCCGCTCATTTGTGGGTGCCGTATGCCGGCTTCGGCATGAACGCGGGCATCGCCGACGCGGTGAACCTGGCGTGGCTGCTGGCCGCGCGCGTGCAGGGCTGGGGCGAAGAAGCCATCCTCGATGCCTATGAAGCCGAGCGCCAGCCCATCACCGAGCAGGTCTCGCACTTCGCGATGGACCATGCGCAGAAGATGATCCGGGCGCGCCGCGCGGTGCCGCCCAACATCGAGCAGGCGGGCACCGAGGGCGACGCGGTGCGGGCGGAAGTCGGGCGCGAAGCCTATGAGCTCAACGTGCAGCAGTTCTGCTGCGCCGGGCTGAACTTCGGCTACTACTACACCGGCTCGCCCATCCTGTGCGCCACTGAAGACGAGCCGCCGCCCGCCTACACCATGGGCGGCTTCACGCCCTCCACCGTGCCGGGCTGCCGCGCGCCGCACTTCTGGCTGGCCGACGGCCGCTCGCTCTACGACGCATTCGGGCCCGGCTACACGCTGCTGCGACTGGATGCGTCGGTGGACGTAGCGCCCTTGCTCTCAGCAGCCCAATCGCGCCAGATGCCGCTGAAGCTGCTTGACGTGCAGGCCGCCGACATCCCTGCGGCCTACCGCCACAAGCTGGTGCTGTGCCGCAGCGACCAGCACGTGGCCTGGCGCGGCGATGCGGTGCCGCAGGACGCTTTCGCACTCGTTGAAATGTTGCGGGGAGCAAAAGGCTGTCATGCCGGACTTGATCCGGCATCCATGCTGGAGCGCCAGGGTGGATCCCGGGTCGAGCCCGGGATGACAGCCGGTTAAGCCGGAACCAGTTCCTTCGCGCGCTTTCGGTCCAGCTGCGTCACGCCGTCATAGCCCCAGTCGCTGGCGGGCAGCTCGCGCACGATGACGTAGCTGGCTTCTTCCAGCGCCCCGCTATGGGCCAGCTGGCGCTGCAGTTCGCCGAACGCGGCTTCGATGAAGGCACGCTTCTCGTTGGCCGTGTTGGTGCCCTGCGTGATGCTGATCTCCAGCATCGCGGTGGGCCGCTCCACCGGCCGGCCGTTGACATGCCAGCGCGCGGCGGGCAGGTCTTCGATGGTCACCGCCGTCACTTCGGCGCGCTTGCCCAGGATGTCATGCGTGATGCGGGTCAGCGCATGGGCCAGCGCCGTGTAGCGGTCGGGGTTTTGCAGGGGCGCGACGCGCAGGTTCAGGGTGGGCATCTCACACCTCCCAGTGGGCGCGGCGTTGAGTGCGGGCCAGGGCCTGCAAGGCGCCGTGCCCCAGGCGGCGGGCCAGGCGGGCGCCAGCGTCCACCCAGCGCTCGATGTCCTCGTGGCGCAGGCTCATGGCGCGCAGCTTGCTGGCTTCGATCATGGCCGCGTCGCGGTCGGCGGGGGTGAGGTAGCTGCGGGGTGCGTTGTTCATGGTGAACTCCTTTCGGTATCGGGTGTGTTCACTGTAGGCATCGCCGCCCTTTGCGGAAACGGCGCGCCGCGCAAATGGGTGTTGCGCCTGCTGCAACACCAAAGCCCGCGCTTCGCTACCATTGCGCGCATGAGGGAACTCGATTTCGACACCATGCACCTGTTCGCCCGCGTGGCGGAGCTGGGCACGCTGTCGGCCGTGGCGCGCGAGCGCGACGTGCCGGTCAGCCAGGTGTCACGTTCGCTCTCGCGCATCGAAAAGGCCTGCGGCGGCGTGCGCCTGATCCACCGCACCACCCATGGCCTGTCGCTCACCGCCGAGGGCGAGACCTTCCTGGCGTATTGCCACCGCATCACCGGCACGCTGGACGAGCTGGAAGGCGAATTCGTCAGCAAGTCGCACCAGGTGAGCGGCCGCGTTCGCGTGGCCGTGAGCTCGGTGATTGCGCAGTTCCAGATGGTGCCCAGCCTGAGCGGCCTGGCCGACAAGCACCCGGGCCTGAAGATCGAGCTGCAGGTGGACGACCGGCTGGCCGACATGGCGCGCGACGGCATCGACATCGCCATCCGCACCGGGGCCAGCCTGCCCGACACGGTGGTGGCGCGGCGCATCGGCACGCTGGCACGCGGGCTCTACGCCACGCCGGCCTACGCCAAGGCCAATGGGCTGCCGGCACATCCCGATGAATTGCGCGAGCACCGCTTGATCAGCAACAGCGCAGTGGCCATGCTGAACCACTGGCCGTTCGTGGTGAAGGGCAAGCCGCTGGCCTTTCTGGCGGAAGGCGACTTCCGTTCCAACGACACCAATGTGGTGGCCAGCATGGTGCTGCAGGGCCTGGGCATAGGCCGGCTCGCCACGCTGGCGGCGGCGCCCCTGCTGCGAAGCGGCCAGCTGGTGGCGGTGCTGGAAAAATTCGAGGATGTGCAGCCGGTGCCCATCTTCGCCGTCACCCAGGGCAGCCGGCACCGCCTGCCCAAGATCAAGGCCTGCCTGGACTGGTGGTCCGGCTGGTTCGGCGCGATAGGCGCGCCCGCGAAGCCGAAGAAATGAACGCCCCGCTCAACCCCCCCGTGCTCCCCGCCGTGCTGCGCCCCAGCCTGCGCTTCATGTTCTCGCACCCGGCGCACCTCATCGCGCTGGGCTTTGGCTCCGGCCTGTCGCGCGTGGCGCCCGGCACGGCCGGCACGTTGTGGGGCTGGCTGGCCTGGCTGGTGCTGCAGCAGTGGCTGGACACGGCGCAGCAGGGCTGGCTGATCGCCGCGTCGCTGCCCACCGGCTGGTGGGCCTGCACCGTGACGGCGCGCCACATGCGGGTGCTGGACCCCGGCCACATCGTGTGGGACGAAGTCGTCGCCATGTGGATCATCCTGTGGCTGGTGACGCCGGCCAGCCTGTGGGCGCAGTTCGCCGCCTTCGTGCTGTTCCGCTTTTTCGATGCGGTCAAGCCCGGCCCGGTGGCCTGGGCCGACGACCTGTTCCACGGCTTCGGCTGGAAGGGCGGCTTCGGCATCCTGTTCGACGACCTGGTGGCGGCCCTGTGCACGCTGCTGGTGATCGCGGTGTGGAGGTATTGATGGAATCCGCAACGCTATCAAATTCAGAGCGCCTTGTGCAGGCTGCATGCGCTTCGCTGGCCGATTTGCTTCTGGAAAAAGGCTGGAAGCTGGCCACCGCCGAAAGCTGCACCGGCGGCATGATCGCCGCCGCCTGCACTTCGCTGGCCGGCTCCAGCAACTGGTTCGAGCGCGGCTTCGTCACCTACTCCAACGAAGCCAAGACCGATTCCCTCGGCGTGGACGCCGCGCTGATCGAAGCCAATGGCGCGGTGAGCGAAGTAGTGGCCCGCGCCATGGCGTTCGGCGCGGCACGCCATTCGCTCGCGCAAGTCAGCGTGGCTGTCACAGGCGTTGCCGGCCCCACCGGCGGCAGCGCCAGCAAGCCGGTGGGCACGGTGTGGTTCGGCTTCCAGGTGGATGGCCTGCTCACCAGCGAAACCCGTGTGTTCCCCGGCGACCGCGCCGCCGTACGCGCGGCGACGGTGGAGCATGCGGTCAAGCGGCTGATTGAGTTGCTGGGCTAGGCCTGCGCGGCAACGGGCTCGCAAGATTGGGCCGGCAGGGCACTCCGCGCAGCGAATGTCCCCCGGCCCCGGGAGGGGGCCTCCTCCTTAATTTCGCTGCGCAGAGCGCCCCGCCGACCCAGTCCTTCATGCCGCCTCACGCGCTATCCATGCGCCTTGCGGGCCTTTTTGTGCCCGCAAGCCGCGCCACGCCTGCGTTCCGGATTCCGGGTGCAAGGGCCAGCAGCGCCTTCTTTTCCCATATTTATCAATATTTCAAGGATTATTGAAATATCGCGCATCAACAAGGCAGGCAAGCCATGGGTGCTGGCTGGCCGTCGCGGCGAAATCAAGGAGGAGGCGCCCTCCCGGCGCCGGGGGACATTCGCCGCGGCGGCCAGCCGGCACCCAGGGCCCACGCGACCTAGGCCCGCAACAGCGCCGACACCTCCCGCCTCGGCGACGGCAGCACCTCCGCAGCCGGGTAGCCGATCCGGCAAAACATCTGCACCGTCTCATCGGCCTCGCTGCGCGGCGCGGGCTTGCCGATCAGAAGCTGGTGGACGCTGGCGTAGTGCGCTGCCATCTCGGGAAACTCCTGTAGTGCCTGGCTCATGGGGTGCAGGCCCAGGCCGAGTTCGGTGGCCTTGAGTTGCAGGCGCACATAGGCGCGCCCGGCCTCGAGCTGGTGGGCGCGGGTGTTGCCGGGCGTGGCGAGCCAGATGAATCCCATGGCGGTGCGGCTGTGGCCGCCGAAGCGGCTCATCATCTGGTCGTAGGCGGGGCTGCCTTCGCGCGGCGGTGCGGTGCGGTCCAGCAGGCCCAGCACGTTGGCCGCGCGAGGGAAGGCGCCGTTGATGGAGATGCCGTCGCGGTGGGCTGCGATTTCCTCGGGGCCGACTCGCGTGAGGCGCAGGCTCTCCATCACGGTGGCCGGTGTCAGCAGTTCGACCTTGGCGGCCTCCCAGCACAGGCTGCGCAGCGCGGGCAGGCGCTGCTCGTCCACCGTGCCGGCGACCTTGATCGGGCCCGCGCTCGCCTGCGCCAGCGCTTGCTGCAAGACAGCGGGCGCTACCGGTTTGCTGATGTCGAAGTCCACCTTGGGCGTGTGGCGGTGCAGCACCTGCGCGAACAGCGGGTCGGCCACGCCACCGGGCGACAGCACGAGGCGCGCCACCGGGCGCTGGTCCCAGTCCTTCAGCTGCGCGGGCAACCGGCCCTGGGGCCACAGTGCGACTTCGCTGCGCAGGCCCTGCTGCGCCAGCGCCATCACCAGCAGCTCGATGAAGGCGCCGTGGCCGACCAGGATCTGGCGGCCGAACGGGTCGGTGTCGGGCAGCAGGCGCGCTCGGTCGCAATACAGCGTGATGGCGTTGGCCTCGCGCAGGTCCACCATCCAGGGCTGCAGGTTGTGCGGATTGGGCGCGGTGATGGCATAGGCCACGGCGCGGCGGCGGGGGTCGGCCTCGGCGCCGGGGCCTTGCCACGCCACCAGCGTTTCGGCGGGCATGCCGGCCGAGAGAGCGCCGGTGCCCAGCGCCGCCGCACCGGCCGCGGCCACGAAGCCGCCACCCGCCAGGGCGATGAAGTTGCGCCGCTTCATGCTGCGCTCCCGGCGGCCAGCGCGGGCGTGCTGCGGGTTGCGTCCAACAGCCCCAGGTCGGCCAGCGCCGTGCGTAGCGCCTGCGCGAACGGCGTGTGCGATTCGGCCACGCCGATGGCGGCCATGCGGGTGTTGACCAGCGTGTACGGCGTGCGCCAGAGGTAGCGCATCTCGTGCAGCGCGGCGAAGGTGGGCACGAAGATGCCGCCGACCGCCATAAGCGGCCACGGCAGCGAAGAGACGCGCAGGTCCTGCTGCGGCGCGATCCAGCCTTCCTCGCGCGCGATCGTGCCCAGCGCATCGGCCCAGTCCTGCCCGGTGAGCTGGTAACCACCGAAGTGCAGCGTTTCAAAAGCAGGCAGCATGTCGCGGCGCTGCGCCACGCTGACGAAGGTGCGGGCCATGTCGGGCAGGAAAGCCCAGGTGGTGCGCACGTCCAGCTTGCCGGGATAGGTGAGCTTGCCCTGGCGCAGGTCCTTGGCCATGACCAGGTCCATCCACGAGCCGCTGCCGCTGCCGAAAAAGTCGCCGCCGCGGATGACCACGGCCTTCATGCCGCCGTCGCGCGTGGCTTCGAGGATCTGCTTTTCGCTGGCCATGCGCAGGCGCCCCTTGAAGGTGGTGGGCTGCTGCACCGTGTCTTCACGCAGGCGCTCGGGCATGCCGGCGCCGAAGTTGTAGACGCTGGCGGGCAGCATCAGCGTGGCGCCGCCCAGCTCGCGGGTGATGGCGATGGCCGCGGCCGTGAGGCGCGGAACGCCGGCGCGCCAGGCGCGGTGGGTGTACACCGGGCTGAGCGCCTGCACCACCACGGTGGCGCCCCGCGCGGCGCGGGCCAGCGTGGCCGTGTCTTCGGGTTCGGCTTGCAGCCACTGCACGCCGGCAATCTGCGGGCCGGTGGCACCGGGGCGCAGCTGGGCATGGACGTTCCATCCGGCCTGCGCGAAGGCGCGGGCGGCGGCGCTGCCGAAGCGCCCGCGGGCGCCGAGGATGAGGACGGAGGGGATGGTGCTGTTCATGGCGGGTTCCTTGGTGTTGATGGGGTGATTGTGGAAATTCCGGCGGTGTTCGACAATTGCCTAACTGTCCATAACAGATATGCATGAATGAATAACGACTTCGACTGGGGCCTCATCCGCTCGTTCCTGGCGGCGCTGGAGCGCGGCAGCCTGCTGGGCGCCGCCAGGGCCCTGAATTCCACCCAGCCCACCATCGGGCGGCACATCGCCGAGCTGGAGGCTCAGCTGGGCGTGCTGCTGTTCGAACGCACCGGGCGTGGCCTGTTGCCCACCGAAATGGCGCTGCGGCTGGGGGAGGCGGCGCAGGCCATGGAGTCGGGCGCCGACCAGCTGGCGCGGGTCGCGTCAGGCGCGGGCACCGGCATTTCCGGCACGGTGCGCATCACCGCCAGCCAGCCGGTGGCGTGCGTGCTGCTGCCGCCGGTGCTGGCGCGCATGCGGCTGGAGTTGCCCGACGTGCAGGTGGAGCTGGTCTCCAGCAACCAGGTGAGCAACCTGCTGCGGCGCGAGGCCGACATCGCGCTGCGCATGGTGGCGCCCGACCAGGCCTCGCTGGTGGCCAAGCGCATCGGCAAGGTCACGCTGGGCGCCTACGCGCACCGCGACTACCTGCGAAGGCGCGGCACGCCCCGCCAGCCGCAGGACCTGTTGGCCCACGACCTGGTGGGCAACGACCGCGACGAGACCATGCTGCGCGGCTTCGCGGCTTTCGGCTTTCCCGTCACGCGCGAAGCCTTCAGCTTCCGCACCGACGATCTGATGGCCTACTGGGAGGCGGTACGCAGCGGCACGGGCATCGGCTTCGTCGCCGACTACGTGGCGCGCACCGACCGGCAGGTGGTGCCGCTGCTGCCCATGATCAAGGTGCCGCCGCTTCCCGTCTGGCTGACGGTGCACCGCGAGATCCGCACCAGCCGGCGCATACGGGAGGTGTACGATTTCCTCGCGAGCGCCGTACCGGCCGCCCTTTGACCACCCGCACGGAGCCAGCATGCACCCCAACCAGCAGACCATCGACCAGTTCTACGCCGCCTTTGCGCGGCTGGACGCCGACACCATGGGCCGCTGCTATGCGCAGGACGCTGTGTTCCAGGACGAGGTGTTCACGCTCAAGGGCCAGCGCGAGGTTTCGGGCATGTGGCACATGCTGTGCGACGCGACGAAAGCCAAGGGCGCCGACGTGTGGCGGCTGGAATACCGCGGCGTGCAGGCCGACGCGCAAATGGGCCAGGCCCACTGGGATGCGTACTACCGCTTCAGTGCCACGGGGCGCATGGTTCACAACAGCATCGATGCGCAGTTCAGCTTCAACCCGCAGGGACAGATCACGGCGCACCGCGACCGCTTTGATTTCTGGCGCTGGTCGCGCCAGGCGCTGGGTGCGCCGGGCCTGGTGCTGGGATGGACGCCCCTGTTGCACAACAAGGTGCGGGCACAGGCGGCGGGCAACCTGCGCAAATACCTGGACAAAAACGCGCGATGAAAAAAGCCGGCTCGCGCCGGCTTTTTTTGTTGTTCCTTGCGGAGCTTCGCGGTTTAGCCGCCCCAGTCCGAATACTTTTCGCAGGTCTTGTTGGTTTCCTTGCCCTTGCGGGTTTCGGAGAACGTCACCAGGTTGCCCTTGAAGTCATCGGGCGTTTCGTTCCACATGCAGGTGCACCAGGCTTGCGCCTTGCTCTGGCCGGCGATGGGGCTCTTTTCGTTGCCGCCTTCGTACAGCTTGGCTGCGTAGCTCAGGCACTGGCGATACTGCGCGTCGCCGGCGGGAACCTTGTTGTAGTCCTGGGCGATGGCGGCGCCACCGATGGAAAGCAGTGCGGCGCAAACGGCCGAAGCGAGAAATTTATTCATGTCTGAGTCCTTCATCCTCTCTTGCAGAGGCCATGTTATTTACCAAAGCCGCCGGCACGGTGCCGACAGGGAAAGTGTATGCGGTTGAATCAATTTGTCACAGGAAATTTACACTCTCAATGCGGTGCGAATAGTCACACCGATGGCGGCCGCGCGCTTTTTCAGCGCCAGCACATCGCGGTCCTTGCTCAATAGCAGTGCATGGTGCGCCACCGCCAGGTCAATGAATTTCTGGTCGTCGGCGTCGGCACAGCTCATCCCAGCCTTGCCGGGCGCATCCACGATGGACGCATGTCGGTCGAAAGCTGTCATCACGGCCTCTTTGGTCAGGCCTCGGTCAGCCAGGCGCGGCGCGACCTTGGGGTAGGCGAGCACGCGCTCCAGCTCGCCGCGCATCGCGGCCGTGGCCAGCCAGCGCACCGTGCCCCCTTCCAGTGCATCGCGCAGGTGTTGCGCCGAATCGTCATTGAAGACCAGCAGGTCCAGGACGATGTTGGTGTCCAGGACGACGCCGGCGCTCAAGCCTTCGCGTCCTTGCGCGCCGAGCCCCGGACCATGTCGAACTTGAACAGCCGGCATTCGATCGGGCCGTTCCACATGGGCACGCGGCGCGACTCCTTCAGCCGCATCCGCGAAGGCAGCTTCAGGTCGGGTGTCAGCACCCAGGCCGTCCAGCCGCTGTAGTTCTTCTTCCAGTGCGTGGCGAGCTGGCTGAAGAAGTCGCCGCCGTCCTCGGCCTGCGCGCTCTCGCGCGCTCCGAAGCGCCCCGGCCCGGCGACGCCGCCCGCCTCGATGCGCTCGCCGTAGGGCGGGTTCAGCAGCATCACGCCCGGCGCTTCCGAGGGCGGCATGCGCTGCAGCGCGTCGCCGCCGCGGAACTGCACGGCCTGCGCCACGCCGGCGCGCTCGGCGTTGCGCTGCGCGAAATCCACCATCCGGTGCGCCACGTCACTGCCAAAAATGGCTGGAGAGCGCGCCAGCTGTGCTTGAGCCGCTTCATTTTTGATAGCAGACCAGACGTGGTCCTGGAACGGCAGCATCTTCTCGAAGGCAAAGCGGCGCAAGCTGCCGGGCGCGATGTTGCAGGCGATCTGCGCGGCTTCGATGGCGATGGTGCCGCTGCCGCAGCAGGGGTCGTACAGCGGCTGCTCACCGTCCCATCCGCTGGCGGCGATCATCGCGGCGGCCAGCGTTTCCTTCAGCGGCGCCTCGCCCTTGTCCTCGCGCCAGCCGCGCTTGAACAGCGGCTCGCCCGAGGTGTCGATGTACAGCGTGGCGTGGTCGGTGGTGAGGTGGGCGTAGAGGCGGATGTCGGGCCACTGGGTGTCGACGTCGGGCCGCACGCCGCTCTTGTGGCGGAACCGGTCGGCCACCGCGTCCTTGATCTTCAGCGCGGCGAAGTTCAGGCTGGTGAGCGGGCTGTGCTGCGCCGTCACCTCGATCTTGAAGGTCTGCTTCGTGGTGAACCAGATCTCCCAGGCCACGGCGGAGGCGGCCTCGTACAGGTCGTTCTCGTTGCGATACATCGTGTGCGACAGCTGCACCAGCACCCGCTGGGCGAGGCGGCTGTGCAGGTTCAGGCGCATCGCGTCGCGCCACGAGGCACGCGCCTGCACGCCGCCGCGGCCCACCAGCAGGTCATCGCCCGCCAGGCCGGTGAGGCGGTGCACCTCGTCGGCCAGGAAATCCTCGACGCCGGCGGCGCAGGGGAGGAAAAGTTGCAACGCGTTCATCGTCCGATGTTATCGGCTTGGCCCGGCCGCCCGTGTCTTGTAGACTTTAGGTCACAGGGGACAAAGCATGGCAGTTTCATCAAATGCGGGAATCGCGGCCCTCCTGGCGGCCGCCCTGGTGGCCGCTTGCGGCGGCGGCGGGGACGAGACGCAGGCCGCCACGCCCGCCGCGATGCAGGCGCAATTGACGGCCCTGGCCTCGCAGCGCCAGCTGCAGCCGCTGGCGCTGGCGCGCGAACCCTCCTGGGCGCCGACCAGCAGCGTCTTCATGGACTGGCTGGAAAGCCGGCTGCCGGCGCTGTTTCCGCCGACGGCGTCGAACCGCAGCGTCAGCGGGTTCGCCTACCGGCTGTACGCGCCGACCGGCAACATCGTCGCCACCACCGGCGACGAAATTTTCGTGCTGGGACCGGTGGCCACGGCCGGGCCGATCCGCCTGGGCAAGCTGGCGGACTACCGCTGCTTCATCAATCCCTCGGGCTGCACCGAGGCCGCCACGCTGCCCAGCCTGGCGCCCGCCAGCGGCGGCGCCCCCGCCACGACCAGCGTGCTGTCGGGCGTGACGGCCTCGCTGCGCTCCCCCTCGCGCATCGACGCCGACGTCGTGCAAGGCGCGGCGATGACCGACACCACGCTGGTCGGCGCCGTCAGCGGCAGCATCACCCAGCTCTCGGGGCGCACGCTGTACGTGATCGTCGAAGACCCGCATTCGCTGTTCCAGAACCCGCCGCAGGTGAGCCTGAGCACGGCCAGCGCGAGCGCCTCGGTGCGCATGACGGGCCGCACGCTGTCCACCGTCGGCCTGATGGAAGGCACGCTGCGGGTCCACGTCTGCCTCGACTCCGCGTGCGGCCAGGTGCTGGCCGGCTCGCCGCTGCTGGTGCCTTATCGCGTCACCGTCGCACCCGCGGTGGCGGTGGCACCCGAGTCGGTGGCGGTCACCACGGCGTTCGGCCAGCAGCCTGAGGGGCGCAGCATCCAGGTGAGCCTGCCCCTGGATACGCGCGAATGGACCGGCACATTCTTCTCCTCATCCGGTGGCAGCAGTCCCATCAAGGCGCTGGACAACCACCTCTGGGGCAACACGGTGGGTACGGTGGCGCTCAGCTTCGACCCGGCGGTGCCGGGAACCTACAGCGGCAACGTGGTGATTATTGGCAGCTCAGTGGGGTCCAGCGGGCAGACCAAGTCGTTCCTGAAACAGGTGCCGGTGAGCTACACGGTCACCGCCAATGCGGCGCTGAATTACGCGATGTGGCCGGCGCGCACCGACGCGGTCGTGAAGTACGGCGAGCGGCAATCGGGCCCGGTGTACCCCCATGTGATCGCCGGCAATACCGGCATCACCGCGAGCCGGAACGGCTTCCGGCTGCTCACCGGGCCCGTTGCGGCCGGCAGCGCCGGCCTGGCCAGCAGTGCGAGCTGGTGGAGCGATTTCTCGGAGCAGCCGCTGGCCTGTCCGGCCACGGCCTGCTGGCCGGCCGGCACGTACACGGGGCAGGTGCTTTACAACCTGCAGCGCAGCGGCACAACCATCGGCACCGCGACCCACCCCATCACGCTGACTATCTACCCCTAGAGCGCCTTGCGCAGGTTGGCCGGCGCGATGCGCAGCGCCTCGCGGTATTTGGCCACTGTGCGCCGCGCGCATTCGATGCCCTGCTCCTTGAGCATGTCGGAGATCTGGCTGTCGGACAGGGGCTTCTTCAGGTTCTCGGAAGCGACAAACTGCTTGATCAGCGCGCGCACCGCGGTGCTGGAGGCGTTGCCGCCGGTCTCAGTGCCCAGCGCCGAGCCGAAGAAATACTTCAGCTCGAAGGTGCCGTAGGGCGTGGACATGTACTTGGCGGTGGTGACGCGGCTGATGGTCGATTCGTGCAGGCCCAGCTCGTCGGCGATCTCGCGCAGCACCAGCGGGCGCATCGCCAGCTCGCCGTGCACGAAGAAACTCTTTTGCCGCTCGACGATGGCGTTGGAGACGCGCAGGATGGTGTCGAAGCGCTGCTGGATGTTCTTGATGAACCAGCGCGCCTCCTGCAGCCGCTGCTGCAGCGCCTGGTGGCCCTCGCCCTTGTGCGACTTGAGGGCACCGGCATAGATGTCATGCACGCGCAGCCGCGGCATCACGTCGGGATTGAGTTGCACGCGAAAACGCGGCTGGCCGCCACGGCCGATCTGCGTGACCAGCACGTCGGGGATGACTACGTTGCGCTCCACATCCACGAAGCGGCGCCCGGGCTTGGGCTCCAGCCGGGTGATCAGGCCGATGGCCAGCTTGATGCGCGCCTCCGGCTCGCCGGTGAGCTGCGCCAGGCGCTTGACGTCGCGGCGCGCCAGCAGCTCGATCGGCTGCCCGCAGATGCGCAGCGCCGCGTGGCAGGGCGAGTCCTCCGGCGCGCCGGCCTGCATGGCCCGCAGCTGCAGGCTCAGGCACTCCGACAGGTTGCGCGCGCCCACGCCGGTGGGGTCCAGGTGGTGAAGCAGGCGCAGCGCCACGGTGAAGCGGTGCACCAGTTCCTCCACCTGCTCCTCGTCGCGGCCGGCCAGGCCGCGCGCCAGCTCTTCCAGCGGCTCCTCGAGGTAGCCGTCGTCGTTGAGCGACTCGATCAGGAAGCGCAGCGCGGCGCTGTCGGTCTCGGACAGGCGCAGCGACAGCGCCTGGCGGTGCAGGTGGGCCTGCAGCGATTCATGGCCGCGCGCGAGATCGGTGGCGTCCATCTCGCCGTCGCCCGAGAGGTTGTTCTTGCGCGCGGGCGCGTCGCCGCCCCATTCGCCGTCGTCGGGAACGACCTCGGTGCCGCCGTCGCCGCCCCAGTCGGGCGCGTCGATCTCCACGGAGGCGGCGGGCTCGCTTTCGGCGGGCGTGGTGGCGCGCTCCATTTCGGCGCCGGGCGTGAATTCCGGCGCGCTCTCGGCTTCGCGGTCATCCTCGCGCACCGCGATGTCGGCGTGCGTCAGCCCGAATTCCTCGCGCGCCGCCTCTTCCTGGGTGACTTCCAGGAAAGGGTTGTCGTCGAGCATCTGCTCGACTTCCTGCGAGAGTTCCAGCGTGGACAACTGGAGCAGCCGGATCGACTGCTGCAGCTGGGGCGTCAGCGCCAGGTGCTGCGAGACGCGGAGGGACAGCCCCTGCTTCATCGGAATTCCACTGCGGTCACATTCGGAAGTGCTCGCCCAGGTACACCCGGCGAACGTCCGCGTTGTTCACGATCTCCGAAGGGGTGCCCTGCGCCAGCACCGAGCCGTCGCTGATGATGTAGGCGTGGTCGCAGATGCCCAGCGTCTCGCGCACGTTGTGGTCGGTGATGAGCACGCCGATGCCGCGCGACTTGAGGAAGCCGATGATGCGCTGGATCTCGATCACCGCGATCGGGTCAATGCCAGCGAACGGCTCGTCCAGCAGGATGAAGCGCGGCTGGGTAGCCAGCGCGCGCGCGATCTCCACGCGCCGCCGCTCGCCGCCCGACAGCGCCAGCGCGGGCGAGTCGCGCAGGTGGTCCACCCGCAGGTCCTGCAGCAGCGCGGTGAGGCGCTTGTCGATCTCCTCGCGGGCCAGGGGCTTGCCGTTCGCATCGCGCTGCAGCTCCAGCACCGCACGCACGTTTTCCTCGACGTTGAGCTTGCGGAAGATCGAGGCTTCCTGCGGCAGGTACGACAGGCCCAGCCGCGAGCGGCGGTGGATGGGCATGTGCTCGACCGAATTGCCGTCAATGGAAATGGCGCCGGCATCAGCGCGCACCAGGCCCACGATCATGTAGAACGAGGTTGTCTTGCCCGCGCCGTTGGGGCCCAGCAGGCCCACCACTTCGCCTTTTTCGACGGCCAGTGAAACGTCCTTGACCACCTTGCGGCTGCCATAGCTTTTCTGCAGGTTGCGCGCCTCCAGCCGGCTGCGCCCTGCCTCCGCCTGCATCACTTCTTTTCCCCGCCGATGGTGGTGGTGGAGCGAAGTTGCGCGGGCGGCTGCACGGCCGGCGCGGGCGCGCCGGGCTGCGCGGCAGCGGGCTTGGGCGAAAGCACGGCGCGCACGCGGCCGCCGGGCACGCCGGGCGCCGGGCTGGCGGTGCCGCCGTCCACGGTGAAGACGTCGCTGGTGTTGTCGTAGGTGATCAGGCTGCCCGTCATCTCGTCGGCCACCGTGGCGCCACGGTAGCGGCGCAGCTCGGCGCGCTTGATGAACTTCACCCGGTCGGCCTTGCCGTCGTATTCGATGGTTTCGGCCTCGCCCTCGATGAACTCATCCAGGCCTTCGCGCTTTTGCCGGTAGAACGCCTGCTTGCCGGGCTCGGCCGTCACCACGCCGTACTGGTAGCCCTCGGGGTCCTGCCGCACATCGACGCGGGCGCCGCGGATGACGATGGTGCCCTTGGTGATGACCACCCGGCCCGTGAAAACGCTGGTCTGCTTGAGGTCGTCGTAGCGCAGGGCGTCCGACTCGACGTTCATGGGCTTGGCGCTGTCGGCCTTTTCGGCGTGGGCGGTGCCCGCAAACAGGGCGCAGACCAGGGGCAGGAGGAGGGGGATGGAGGCTTGTTTCATAAAGGCACGAATCTTGCTGCTTATTGTAGCGGGCGATCGCGGGCGCCATGAAAAAAGCCCGCCGATGCGGGCTTTTCCGGTGCGGCCAGGCCACGTTATTTCGTCTTGCGCGCCTCGGCGATCAGGTAATCGGTGACCTGCAGCGCCCGGTCCATGTTGCCGGCCATGGTGCCATCGGTGTAGTAGCGCCCGGCAATGCCCAGGGCCGGGACGCCCTGCACCTTGAATGCGTCCTGCACCTGCGTTGCCTTGCGGGCCTTGGTGGATACCGAGAAGGAGTTGTACAGCTCCTGGAACTTGGCCTTGTCCAGCCCCTGCTTTTCGGCCCAGGCCACGATCGTGCCTTCCTTGTCGATCACGTTGTGGTCGGCGTGGATGGTGTTGAACACCTTGCCGTGCAGGTCATCGAGCTTGCCCATGGCTTCCAGCGTGTAGTACAGGCGCTGCTGCGGCACGAAGTCGTCGCGGAAGGCCACCGGCACGCGGCGCATGACGATGTCCGGCGGCAGCTTTTTGATCCAGTTGACCAGCTTGGGCTCGAACGCGTTGCAGTGCGGGCAGCTGTACCAGAAGAATTCGATCACCTCGATCTTGCCGGGCGGTGCTTCCACCGGCACCCGCTTGTCCAGCGAGATGTAGTCGGCGCCGTCTTCGGGCTTCTTGGGCTGGGCCCACACCGAACCCGGCAGCCCCAGGGCGGCCAGCGCCACCGTGCAGGCGGCGCCTGCGGAAAACTCGCGTCGATTCATTTCCTGTTCACTCCTTGAGACGGTCTGAGCAGCGGGGCGGCCGAAGGTTCCGGGCCCGCTCAACGCTGCACGCGCACCAGCGCGGTTTCCACGCCGCCGGCTTCCAGTTTTTCCTTGCTGCGGTCGGCCTCATCCTTCTTCTCGAAGGGGCCCACCCGCACCCGGAACACCTGGCGGCCGGACTGCTCGCGCTCGGTCACCTTGGCCTCTATGCCCATCAGCGACAGCTTGGCGCGCTGCGACTCGGCGTCTTCAGGCGTGCGGAAGGCGCCGGCCTGCACGAAATACAGGAACGGGTCGGCGCCGGGGGTGGCCGATTTGGCGGCCGCCAGTTCACCAATGGGGTCGGCGCCAGGCGCCTTAGCCACGGGCTTGGCCGGTGCGCTCGCCGCGGCGGCAGCAGGAGCCGGTTTGGCGGCGGGCGTCCCGCCCACCACGGCAGGCGCCACCAGCGGGCCGGAAGCCGAGCCCGCGGGCGGGGTGGCGATGATGCCGGGCGCCGGCGCCAGCGGCTTGGCCGGGTTCTTGCCGTACAGCGGCGCGTTGGGATCCCAGTCCTTGTTCTTGCGCGACTCGGCCGCGTCCTGTTCGGGGGTGCGGCCCTGGCCCTTGTTGAGGAAGGGAACAGGCACCTTGGTCACGTAGACGGCCACGGCCAGCGCGGCGGCCAGGCCCAGCACCACGCCGATGATGACGCCCACGATCACGGAGCCGCGTTGATGTTTCATCGTCTGTTTCACATTTTTTGCGGTGCGCTGACACCGAGAACTTGCAGGCCATTGTGCAACACCTGCGCGGTGGCGGCGACCAGCGCCAGCCGGGCCTTTTTCACGGCTTCGTCGTCCACCAGGATGCGCTCGGCATCATAGTAGCTGTGGTACGCCGCGGCCAGCTCGCGCAGGTAGAAGGTGACGTCGTGCGGCGCGAAGTCCTGCGCGGCGGCGCTGAGCATGTCGGGGTACCTGGCCAGCAGCAGCATCAGGGCCATGGCCTGCGGGCTTTGCAGCGGCGCCAGGCCGGCGGCTTTCAGCGAGGCGGCGTCGCCGCCCCAGGCGGCGAGCACCGAGCAGATGCGCGCATGGGCGTACTGCACGTAGTACACCGGGTTGTCGTTGTTCTGGGCCAGGGCCAGGTCGATGTCGAAGATGTACTCGGTGTCCGGCTTGCGCGAAAGCAGGAAGAAGCGCACCGCGTCCTTGCTGGTCCATTCGATCAGGTCGCGCAGCGTCACGTAGCTGCCGGCGCGCTTGGAAATCTTCACTTCCTCGCCGCCGCGCATCACCCGCACCATGGTGTGCAGCACGTAGTCGGGGTAGCCCGTGGGGATGCCGACGTTGGCCGCCTGCAGCCCGGCGCGCACCCGCGCGATGGTGCCGTGGTGGTCCGTGCCCTGGATGTTGACCACCTTGTGGAAGCCGCGCTCCCACTTGGCGATGTGGTACGCCACGTCGGGCACGAAGTAGGTGTAGCTGCCGTCGCCCTTGCGCATCACCCGGTCCTTGTCGTCGCCGTAGTCGGTGGACTTCAGCCACAGCGCGCCGTCCTGCTCGTAGGTCTTGCCGGCTTCCTGCAGCTTCTTCACGGCCGCCTCCACCTTGCCGCTGGTGTACAGGCTGGACTCCAGGTAGTAGTTGTCGAACTTCACCTGGAAGGCCTTCAGGTCCAGGTCCTGCTCGTGGCGCAGGTAGGCGACGGCGAATTCACGCATGCCGTCAATGTCCTGCGCATCGCCGCTGGCCGTGAACTCGCGGTCATCGGCCTTCACGGTTTTCTTCGCCATGAAGTCGTCGGCGATGTCCTTGATGTAGTCGCCGTTGTAGGCCGCCTCGGGCCAGCCGGCATCGCCCGGCTTCATGCCCTTGACCCGCATCTGGGTCGAGTTGGCCAGCGTGGCGATCTGCACGCCCGCGTCGTTGTAATAGAACTCGCGGTACACGTCCCAGCCCTGGGTGGCGAACAGGCTGGAGATGGCGTCGCCCAGCGCCGCCTGGCGCCCGTGGCCCACGTGCAGCGGGCCGGTGGGGTTGGCCGAAACGAATTCCACCAGCACGCGCTGGCCGTTGGACTGCTGCGTGCCAAAAGCTTGCCCGGCCTGCAGCACTTCGCTGACGACTTGCTGCTTGGCCTCGGGCTTGAGCCGGATGTTGATGAAGCCGGGGCCGGCGATGTCGATGTCCTGCACCCAGCGGCGAAACGGCGCGGTTTCCAGCAGCGCCGCGCGCAACTCTTCCGCCACCTGGCGCGGGTTCTTTTTCAGCGGCTTGGCCAGTTGCATGGCGGCGGTGGAGGCAAAGTCACCATGGGCAGCGACCTTGGGCGATTCGAACGCGGCCTTGCCGCCCGCATCGGGGGAAAGCTTTTCCAGCTCCGCAGCCAGGCTGCCGAGCAATTCTTGTTTCACGAGGAGCATGGGGGGATTTTACGGGGCGGGGTCAGCGCGGTTGGCGGCTGGCCCGTTATGTGCTGGAATCCACCGAGGATTTGATTGACCCCACCTACCGAGGAAATTCCATGAACAAGCTTCTTTCCGTGCTCGCCCTGGGCCTGGCCCTGTCCACCGGCGGCGCGTTTGCCGCCAGCCATGCGGGCGCCCCGATGGCCGCCGACGCCAAGAAGCCCGCCGCGGCCGCCATGGGCGGCTGTGATGCCCAGGCCGCCGAGAAGAAGCTCGCCGGCGCCGCCAAGACCAGCTTCCTCAAGAAGTGCAATGCCGACGCCGGCCCGGCCACCTGCGATGCGCAGGCTGTCGACAAGAAGCTCGCCGGTGCCGCCAAGACCAGCTTCCTGAAGAAGTGCAATGCCGATGCGGGCCCGTCCGCCTGCGAAACCCAGGCCACCGAAAAGAAGCTGGCCGGCGCCGCCAAGACCAGCTTCATGAAGAAGTGCGACGCTGACGCGGCCGCCAAGAAGTAATCGTTATTTGCCGAAGCCGCGTGCCAGGAACACCGCGGCCAGCGGGATCACGGCCACCAGGTGGGCCTCGACCATCACCAGCCGGCGCGCCAGCCGCACCTGGTCGGCTGACGGCAGGGCACCGCTGGCGCGCAGTTCACGCCGCCAGCGGATGAACATCAGCGTGGGCTTGATCGAGATCAGCCCCACCGCGATGAACAGCGCGAGCTTCAGGTGCAGCAGCGGGTTGCTCCAGTACCAGCCCATGCCCTTGGCGCCCAGCCAGGTGCGCAGGAAACCGGTGGCCAGCACGGCGACGGCCGCGATGGCGTAGATCGCATCCACCTTGGCCAGGCGCTCGACCACCTGCGGATTGATCCATTCCGGGCGGCACAGCGCCGCCTCGCTGGCGAGAAAGACCACCAGCGTCAGGATGGCCAGGAAATGGGCGTAGGCCAGCAGGGCTTCCTGGGTCATGGGTGTCCCCTCCAGAATTCGGGTTGGCTGTAGGTGTGCTTGAGGAAGTCGATCCACAGGCGCACCCGCAGGGGCAGGTGCTTGCGCTGGGGAAAGACGGCATAGATGCCGTTGGGCGGTGCGGCGAAGGCGCCCAGCACCTCGGTCAGGCGGCCAGCGGCGATCTCGCTTTCCACCTCCCAGGTGCTGCGCCAGGCGATGCCGTAGCCGGCCAGGCACCAGTCGTGCAGCACCTGGCCGTCGGAGCAGTCCAGCGGGCCGCCCGCCTTCAGGTGCACCACCTCGTCGCCGTCGGCCTTGGGAACGCGGAATGCCCAGCCCCGGGTTTGCGATGCATCGCTGGTGAGCGTGAGGCAATCGAATTTGGCCAGGTCGTTGGGATGCTGGGGCGTGCCGTGCCGCTTGAGGTAATCGGGCGTGGCCACGCACATGCGCCGGTTGTCGGCCATGCGCACGCTGACCAGCGACGAATCCGGCAGGTCGCCGACGCGCACCGCGCAATCCACGCCCTCGCCCGCCAGGTCCACCACGCGGTCGGAAAGGTTCAGCGAGATCGTCACGTCGGCATGCAGTTCGCGAAAGCGCGGCACCAGCGGAGCCACATGGCGGCGCCCGAACCCGGCCGGCGCGGTGATGCGCAAATGCCCGCTGGCCTTGACGCCGCCGGCGCTGACGCTGGCCTCGGCGTTGGCCATGTCGGCCAGCAGCCGCTGGCAATCCTCCAGGAAGGCACTGCCTTCGTGGGTGAGCGTGATGCGCCGGGTGGTGCGCACCAGCAGCTTCACGCCCAGCCGCTCTTCCAGCGCGTCAAGCCGCCGGCCCATGATGGCGGGGGCCACGCCCTCGGCCTTGGCGGCGGCTGTCAGGCTGCCCTTGGTGGCGACCGAGACAAAGGATTCAAGCTGCTTGAGTTTGTCCATTGCCGCACATTATGTGTGCGCAAGTCAAAGATCAAGCGGGTTTTTCGCCGATTGCGCACTCAAGCGCGGCAATTACTCGGCCTTGATCTTCGCCGCCTGGATGACCTTGCCCCATTTTTCCTGTTCCGCGCGCTGGAAGGCGGCCAGCTTTTCCGGGCCGCCGCCCACCGGGATGGCGCCCAGGTCGGTGAGCCGCTTCGCCACGGCCGGCTTCTTCAAGGCCGCATCCACCTCGGCGGAAAGGCGCCTCACCACCTCGGGCGGCGTGCCGCCGGGCGCGTACAGCGCATACCAGGACGAGGCCTCGAAATCCTTCATGCCCAGCGCCTCGGCCATGGTCGGCACCTCGGGGTAGTCGGGCAGGCGCTGCGCCGTGGTGACAGCCAGCATGCGCAGCTTGCCGCTTTTGACAAAGGGCGTGCTGGTCAGCAGCGTGTCGAACATCAGCTGTACCTGGCCGGCCACCACGTCGGCGATGGCCGGGCCCGAGCCCTTGTAGGGAATGTGCGTCATGAAAGTGCCCGTGCGGTACTTGAAGTATTCCGGCACCAGGTGCGAGGAGCCGCCGTTGCCGGCCGAGGCGAAGTTCACCTTGCCGGGATTCGCCTTGAGGTGGGCCACGAACTCAGGAATGGTCTTGACGGGCAGCGACTGCGGGTTGACCACCACCACGATCGGTACCGTGACCACCAGGGACACGGGAGCGAAATCCTTGTTGGCGTCGTACGGGATCTTCTCGTGCAGCCGCGGGTTGATCGCCATGGTGCCGATGCTGGCCATCATCAGCGTGTAGCCGTCGGCCGGTGCCCGTGCGGCCTCGGTCACGCCGATGAAGCCGTGCGCGCCGGCGCGGTTTTCCACGATGACAGAGGTTTTCAGCGACTCTGCGATGGCCTGCCCGATGACGCGGGCGGTGATGTCGGTCGGGCCGCCGGCCGGGAACGGCACCACGATGCGGATCGGCTTGGCGGGCCAGGCGCCTTGCGCCACGGCCGTGCCAGCGGCCAGGGCCGTGAAGGCGGCCGCGGCCACGCGTTTGCGGAAGGCATTCATTTCTCGTCTCCTCGTATCGTCTTGCTGGATTGCATGCCGCTGATCTGGCTTTCGCTGTAGCCGGCTTCATGCAGCAGTTGGCGGGTGTGTTCGCCCAGCCGCGGCGGGTTCAGCCGCACGCCGGGACGCCGACCGCCCAGGGTGAGGGGCAGCAGCGGCACGCGCGTTTCGCGCCCGTCGGGCAGCGTCAGCGGCGCCAGGCCGCCGGTGCCGTTGAGGTGCGGGTCGTCGAACAGGTCCTGTGGCCGGGTGATGGGCGCGAACGGCAGCGCATGCTGCTCGAACACCGCGGCGAGTTCGCCAGCGCTGTGGCCGGCCAGGCGCGAGCGCAGGATGGGCATCATCCATTCGCGCGCGCGCACCCTGTCGTTGTTGGTGGCCAGGCGCGGGTCGCCCTTGAGCTCATCCAGCCCGAAGGCCTCGCAGAACAGCGCCCATTGCGTATCGCTGACCACGGCCAGGAAGATCTGTTCGCCGTCCTTCACGCTGAACACGTCGTACACGGCCCAGGCCGAGATGCGGCTGGGCATGGGATCGGCGGCCTTGCCGGTGACGGCGAACTGCATCATGTGCTGCGCCACCAGGAACACGTTGTTCTCGAACAGAGCGCTCTGCACTTCCTGGCCGCGGCCGGTCTTCTCGCGCTGGGCCAGCGCGGCCATCGCGCCGATGGCGCCGAACATGCCGCCCATGATGTCGTTGACGCTGGTGCCCGCGCGCAGCGGGTCGCCGGCGCGGCCGGTCATGTAGGCCAGGCCGCCCATCATCTGCACCACTTCGTCCAGCGCCGTGCGGTGGTCGTACGGGCCGGGCAAAAAGCCCTTGTGGCTGACGTAGATGAGGCGCGGGTTGAGCTTGCTGAGCGAGGCGTAGTCCAGCCCCAGCTTCCTCATGGTGCCGGGCTTGAAGTTCTCGCTCACGATGTCGGCGGTGGCCACCAGGCGCAGCGCAGCCTCGCGGCCTTCGGGCTGCTGCAGGTCCAGCGCGATGCTCTTCTTGTTGCGGTTGAACATGGAGAAGAAACCCGCCCCCGAACCCAGCAGCTTGCGCGTGTTGTCGCCTGCCAGCGGCTCGACCTTGATCACTTCTGCGCCCAGGTCGGCCAGCACCATGCCGCAGGTGGGGCCCATGACCATGTGGGTGAATTCGACCACGCGCACGCCGGCGTACGGCAATTGCTTTTCATCCATGCACGGCCCCCTGCTTCCAGCCCATGGGCAGGCCGGCCTCGGGCGTCATGCCATAGACCGGCTCACCGGGCAGCCCGGCGATCAGCGGCGCGCGGGCAGCAATGAGTTTTTGCAGGTCGATGCCGGTGGCCACGCCCATGGCCTCGAACATGAACACCAGGTCTTCAGTCACCACGTTGCCGGAGGCGCCCGGCGCGTAGGGGCAGCCGCCCAGCCCGCCCATCGACGAGTCGAAGGTGCGCACGCCCACGTCGTAGGCCGCAAGGCAGTTGGCCAGGCCGAGTCCCCGGGTGTTGTGCATGTGGGCGGCACCGGTGCGCCCGCCAATGGCGGCCCGCACCTTGTTGAACAGCCTGCGCACCTGCGCCGGGTTGGCCATGCCGGTGGTGTCCGACAGGCCCGACTCGTCGGCGCCGGCGGCGATGCATTCAGCCGCCAGCCGCACCACGTCGTCCTCGGCCACTTCGCCCTGGAGGGTGCAGCCGAACGCCGTGGAAATGTTGGCCTCGACCTTCACGTGCGGCGCGCGCTCGTTGCGCAGGGCAACGATGCTGCGCACTTCAACGAGCATGTCCTCGCGCGTCTTGCGCACGTTGGCCAGTGAATGGGCGGCGCTCGCGGACACCGGAATGGTGAGCTTCATCGCGCCGGCTTCGATGGCCGCCTGCGCGCCGCGCACGTTCGGCACCAGCGCGATCACCATGAGGCCGGGAAGCGTGAGCGCGTGCCGCACCACGCCGGCCGCGTCGGCCATCTGCGGCAGCAGCCTGGCCGGCACGAACGAGGCCACCTCGATCTCGCGCACGCCCGCGGCGTGCAACGCGTTGATCCACCGCAGCTTGTCCGCCGTGGCCATGGTGGCCTTGACCGACTGCAGGCCGTCGCGCGGCCCAACCTCACTGATCAGTACTTTGGGATTCATGGCTTGCATTCTGTAAGATAGAACGATATTCTCTCTGTTGAAATAATGACGCGATGCGTCCCTGCTGTCAAACCCAGGAGTTTTCATGCCCCGCAAGGCCCAGAACGAATCGGTGGCCGATGCCCATGCCGCCCCCGGCGGCGCGGCGGCGGTGGACCGCGCACTGTCGCTGGTGTCGGCCTTCCGCACCGGCGACGCGGCGCTGACCCTGGCCGAGCTGGCCGCGCGCACCCAGCTCTACAAGAGCACGGTGCTGCGCATGCTGGCCTCGCTGGAGCACGCGCGGCTGGTGCAGAAGCTGGAGGACGGCCGTTACGCGCTGGGCGCCGAGGTGGCGCGGCTGCACGGCATCTACGCCGCCTCGTTCTCGCTGGACCGGGTGGTGCTGCCGGTGTTGAAGACCCTGGTGGCGCGCACCGGCGAAAGCGCGGCCTACCACGTGCGGCAGGGCGAGGCGAGGCTGTGCCTGTACCGGGTGGATTCACCCCACCCCATCCGCGACCACATCCGGGCGGGCGACATCCTGCCGGCCGACCGCGGCACCGGCGCCCGGGTGCTGGCCGCGTTCGACCCGGTGCGCAGCAAGGGGGCGGCCGCGCGCGACCGGAAGTTGTTCGCCGCCATCCGCGAGCACGGCTACTACGCCGCCAGCGGCGACCGTCTTGCCGAGGTGGCAGGCATCTCCGCGCCGGTGTTCCATGCGGACGGCAGCGTGGCCGCCGCGGTGACGCTCACCATGCCCACGCACCGCTACGAGCAGCGCTATACCAAGCCGGTGCTGGAGGCGGCGCGCGCACTCAGCGGGCAGGTCTAGGCTGGGCCTACTTGAGCGGCACCACGGTGCCGGCGGGCAAGGGCACGGCCGTGACGCTGTTCTGCGGCGAGCCTTCGATCACGCGGTCGGAATAGGTGAGGTAGACCAGCGCATTGCGCTTGGTGTCCACCATGCGCACCACGCGCAGCTTCTTGAACACCAGCGAGATGCGCTCGCTGAACATCTCCTCCTGCTTTTCCAGCTTGCCCGGGAAGGTGATGGGGCCGGTCTGGCGGCAGGCGATGGAAGCCTCGGCCTTGTCCTCGGCCAGGCCCAGGGCGCCCTTGATGCCGCCGGTCTTGGCGCGCGACACATAGCAGGTGACGCCGCCGACCTTGGGGTCGTCGTAGGCATCGACCACGATCTTGTGGTCGGGCCCGATCAGCTTGAACACGGTGTCCACTTCGCCGATCGGCTCGCCGCCGGCGCGGCCGCAAGCGGCCAGCGCCAGCACCACGGGCAGCAGGTAACGGTTCATGCGGCTCACTCGGCCTTGAAACCGGAGGCCTTGATGGGCGCCTCCCAGCGCTTGAGGTGCGCGGCCTGCATGGCAGCCAGCTCGGGCCCCGTCGCGTGCGCGGGCACCAGGCCGAAGGAATAGATCTTGTCCTGCACGTCGGTGGAACGCATCGCGTCAGCCACCGCGCGGTCGATGCGGGCCACCACGTCGGCCGGCATGCCGGCCGGGCCGTACAGGCCGAAGAAGGCGTCGGCCGTCATGTTGATGCCGATTTCCTTCAGCGTGGGCACATCGGGCAGGGCCCGGGTGCGCTGCTCGCCGGTCACGGCCAGGATGCGCACCTTGCCCGCCTTGTGGTGCTCGATGGTTTCGGAAGCGGTGTCCACCATCAGCGGCACCTGCCCGCCGATCAGGTCCTGCGCGGCCGGCGCGCCGCCGCGGTAGGCCACGTGCGTCATCTGCACGCCGGTGGCCTGGCCCAGCAACTGCCCCGCGAAGTGCGGCACCGTGCCCGCGCCCGAAGTGGCGTAGTTGGCCTTGAGCGGGTTGGCCTTCATCCAGGCCATCACGGCCTTCAGGTCGCCCGCCGGCGCGCCGGGGCCGGCGGTAACGGCGAAGTCGAAGGTGGAGACCAGCGACACGGCGGTGAAATCCCTGGCCGGGTCGTAGCCCAGGTTGGAAAACAGCCAGGGCTGGATCACCAGCGCGCCGCTGGGCGAGAGCACCAGCGTCTGGCCGTCGGGCGCGGCGCGCTTGACTTCGCCCAGCGCCACGCGGCCGCCGGCGCCGGGCTTGTTGTCCACGATCACGTTCTGGCCCAGCGAGGCGCGCATCTTCTCGGCCAGCAGCCGCGCGATCACGTCGGCCGAGCCGCCCGGCGGGAAGCCCACTAGGATGCGGGTGGTGCGCTCCTGCGCCAGGACGGCGGGGGCTGCGAGCGCGGCGGCGGCCAGGCTGGTGAATTGGCGGCGTTTCATGGGCTTGTCTCCTGTTTAAGGCTCGTTGGCCTGGTTGCGATTGTCATCCCGCCGCGTCCAGCGCGGTGCGCAGTGCCTCCAGCACGCGCTCGTTCTGCTGCGGCAGGCCGACGGTGATGCGCAGCCACTGGGGCAGGCCGTAGTTGTCCAGCGTGGAAACCGCGATGCCCGCTTTGAGCAGGCGGGCGCTGATGCCCTGTGCATCGCCCACGCACACCATGACGAAGTTGCCGGCCGAAGGCTCGCTGGTCAGGCCCAGCTCCGCCAGGCCATTTCGCAGCTGCACCCGGCCCGCCGCATTCATTTCGCGGCTGTCGTTGACGAAGGCGTCATCGGCCAGCGCCGCCGCGGCCGCTGCCAGCGCGGGCGTGCCCACGTTGAAGCGCGGCCGCCGCGCGTTCAGCCGGGCGGTGAGTTCGGGTTGGGCCACGCCATAGCCCACGCGCAGGCCGGCCAGCCCGTAGGCCTTGGAAAAAGTACGGGCGACGACCAGATTGGGAAAACTTCGCACCCAGCCGATGCTGTCGTAGCGCTGCGCGGGCGACAGGTACTCGGTGTAAGCCTCGTCCAGCAGCACCGTGACATGGGCCGGCACGCTTTCCAGGAAGCCCAGCAGCGCCGGACCGGCGATGAAGCTGCCGGTCGGGTTGTTCGGATTGGCGACGAAGACCAGCCGCGTGCCGTCGTCCATGGCCGCGCGCATGGCCGCCAGGTCATGGCCGTAGTCGGTGGCAGGCACCACGGTGGCGCGGGCCAGCATCTGCGCGGCCGCCTGGGCATAGACCACGAAACCGTATTGGGAGAACACCACGCTGTGGCCCGGCTGCACCGTGGCCTGGGCCGCCAGCGTGAGGATTTCGCTGGAGCCGCTGCCCAGCGTGAGCCAGCCCGCATCGACGCCCAGCTTGCGCGACAGGGCCGCCTTGAGCGCGGTGCCGTTGCCATCCGGGTAGTTGCTGGCGCCCTGCAGCGCGGCGGCGCCGGCCTGGCGCGCGCCCTCGGGCATGCCCCGGGGGTTCTCGTTCGAGGCCAGAAGAATCATGGACGGCTCGGAGCCAGGAAAATCATTTAAGACATTAAATATATCGGCGGGTACCTGCTCCGGCATCGGGGCCTACCCTTTCCGAAAAACGGCTGACGTCCGTGCGATTCGTAATGTTTTAGTCACGGATAAATCGCTTATTGCCTTATTAATGGCGGTCAAAGTATCAAATAAAGTAGCGGCATGGAAAAGCCGCAAGCTGTCTTGTTCGATGCCTACGGCACGCTGTTCGACGTGTACAGCGTGGGCCTGCTGGCCGAGCAGCTTTTTCCCGGCCAGGGCGGCGCCCTGGGCGTGCTGTGGCGCGACAAGCAGATCGAATACACGCGGCTGGTCACCACCAGCAACAACGGCGAGCACTACAGGCCGTTCTGGGAGCTGACCCGCGCCGCCCTGCGCTACGCCTGCAAGCGGCTGGCGCTGAAGCTCACGCCCGAGCGCGAAGAGCAGCTGATGAACCAGTACCGCCACCTCTCGGCCTTTCCCGAGAACCGCGAGGTGCTGCAGGCGCTCAGGGACAAGGGCGTGGTCACCGGCATCCTGTCCAACGGCGACCCGGCGATGCTGGGCATCGCGGTGCGCAGCGCGGGCCTGGCCGACCTGCTGGACCTGGTGATCAGCGTGGACAGCATCCGCAAGTACAAGACCCATCCCGACGCCTACCGCCTGGGCTGCGAAGCCACGGGCCTCGCCGCGAAGCAGATCGGCTTTGTCAGCTGCAACGGCTGGGACGCGCTGGCGGCGACCTGGTATGGATTTCGCACGCTCTGGGTCAACCGCTACCAACTGCCTTTCGAGGAACTGGGCACCCAGCCCACGCGCACCGGCACCAGCCTGCGCGATGTCCTCGCATTTTTCTGATGCATTTTCCTGATTTCAACGGAGAGAAAACATGACCGAACGCACCACCGTCCACGGCCTGCAAGTGGCCACCGAACTGCACCGCTTCATCGAAGACAAGGTGCTGCCCGGCACCGGGGTGGACGCTGGTGCCTTCTGGAAGGGCTTTGACGCCATCGTCACCGAGCTGGCGCCGAAGAACATTGCGCTGCTGGCCGAGCGCGACCGCCTGCAGCTGGAGCTGGACGGCTGGCACAAGGCGAATCCCGGCCCCATCAAGGACATGAAGGCCTACCGCGCCTTCCTGACGAAAACCGGCTACCTGGTTCCTTCGCCGGCCAACGTGACGGCCACCGCCACCAACGTCGATGACGAGCTGGCGCTGCAGGCCGGCCCGCAGCTGGTGGTGCCCGTGCTCAACGCCCGCTATGCGCTCAACGCCGCCAACGCGCGCTGGGGCTCGCTGTACGACGCGCTCTACGGCACCGACGTGATCCCCGAGACCGAGGGCATCGAAAAGGGCAAGGGCTACAACCCGGCGCGCGGCGCGAAGGTGATTGCCTATGCCCGCAATGTGCTGGACCAAGCGGCACCCCTGGCTGCCGGCTCGCACAAGGATGCCGCGCTGTACAGCGTGGTGGACGGCAAGCTGGCCGTGAAGCTCAAGGGCGGCGCCACCACCGGCCTGGCCGACCCGGCGCTGTTCGCCGGCTACCAGGGCGCGGCCGACGCGCCCACGTCCATCCTGCTGCGCCACAACGGCGTGCACATCGACATCCGCATCGACCGCGGCACCACGATCGGCAAGGACGACGCGGCCGGTGTGAGCGACGTGGTGATGGAAGCGGCCCTGTCGACCATCATGGACCTGGAGGATTCCGTGGCCGTGGTGGACGCGGCCGACAAGGTCGTGGCCTATGCCAACTGGCTGGGCATCCTGCAGGGCACGCTGACCGAGGAAGTGCAAAAGGGCGGCAAGGCCTTTACCCGGGGCCTGAACCCCGACCGTGAATACACGAATCCCGCCGGTGGCAAGCTCACGCTGCACGGCCGCTCGCTGATGTTCGTGCGCAATGTCGGCCACCTGATGACCAACCCCGCCATCCTCTATGGTGGCGGCAAGGAAATTCCGGAGGGCATCCTGGACGCGGTGGTCACCACGGCCATCGCCATCCACGACCTGAAGCGCAAGGACCAGGCCGGCGTCGTCAAGAACTCGCGCAAGGGCTCGGTCTACATCGTCAAGCCCAAGATGCACGGGCCGGCCGAGGCCGCATTCGCCTCGCTGCTGTTCAAGCGCGTGGAGACGCTGCTGGGCCTGCCGGAGAACACCGTCAAGCTGGGCATCATGGACGAGGAGCGCCGCACCAGCGTGAACCTGAAGGCCTGCATCGCCGAGACGGCCGCGCGCGTGGCCTTCATCAACACCGGCTTCCTGGACCGCACCGGCGACGAGATCCACACCGCCATGCACGCCGGCGCGATGATGCGCAAGCCGCTGATGAAGAACACCAACTGGCTGCGCGCCTATGAGATGAGCAACGTGCAGATCGGCCTGGCCTGCGGGCTGCGCGGCCGCGCCCAGATCGGCAAGGGCATGTGGGCCATGCCCGACCTGATGGCCGAGATGATGAAGCAGAAGATCGCGCACCCGCAGGCGGGCGCCAACACGGCCTGGGTGCCCTCGCCCACCGCCGCCACGCTGCACGCGCTGCACTACCACCAGGTGGACGTGGCGGCGCTGCAAAAGGACATGGAAATCTTCGTCAACGAAAAGAAGTCGCTGGCGATGGAGGAGAACCTGCTGGACGCGATCCTGCAGATCCCGGTGGCGCTGATGCCTTTCTGGACCGCGGCGGAGATCCAGGCCGAGCTGGACAACAACGCGCAGGGCATCCTGGGCTACGTGGTGCGCTGGATCGACCAGGGCGTGGGCTGCTCCAAGGTGCCCGACATCCACAACGTGGGCCTGATGGAAGACCGCGCCACGCTGCGCATTTCCAGCCAGCACATGGCCAACTGGCTCTTGCACAAGGTGGTGACCGAGGAGCAGGTGCGCAAGACCTTCGAGCGCATGGCCGCCGTGGTCGATGGCCAGAATGCCGGCGACCCGCTGTACCAGCCGATGGCCGGCAACTTCGCGACCTCCGCCGCTTACAAGGCCGCGAGCGACCTGGTGTTCAAGGGCCTCGCGCAGCCCAGCGGCTACACCGAGCCGCTGCTGCATGCCTGGCGGCTGAAGGTGAAGGCCGGCACGGCCTGAGCGGCGACGCTACATTTTTGATAGCTGCCTACGCAATACTGGTGCGCTCTGCAGCCGTTTTCTCTTCTGAAAATCGGTTCAGAATCCGCCGCGAAATCTCCGAGCGCCGTTCCAGCAGGAACTCCCGCAGCAGCAGCGGGTACTGCGGCAACGCGGCCTGTTGCACCGAAGGGCGCTGCGCCAGCGCGCCGCGCCAGGCGCGCACCCGCGGCGCATCGCCGAAGAAGCCGGTTTCGCCCAGCGCCTCGAAAGTGTCGAAGTAGCGGAACACCGGGCCGAACACCGCATCGACGATGCCGAAGCGCGGGCCGGCGAACCAGGGCCCGCCTTCGGGCAGCGCCTGCTCCAGCTGCATGAACTTGTGGCGCAGCTCCTCGCGGCGTGCCTGCAGGCTCGCCGCATCAGGCGCGTTGTAGAAGGCGGCAATGGTGCCCAGCACCGAGGAGCCGAACTCCATCCACGCGCGGTGCCGCGCCCGCTCCAGCGCATCGGCCGGGTGCAGGCGCGGGGCCAGCGTGTCGTCCAGGTACTCGCAGATCACGGCCGACTCGAACACCGGCTCGCCATCCACCAGCAGCACCGGCGTCTTGCCCAACGGCGATATGGCCTTGAACCAGGCCGGCTTGTCCGCCAAGTCGACGTAGCGGCGCGCGAACACCGCGTCCTTTTCCAGCAGCACGATGGCGGCGCGTTGCACATAGGGGCACAGGGTGTGGCTGATAAGGGTGAGGTCCATGTTCTTCTCGCGGTTGAGTGGAGAGGGAATGAAATGTAGGATTGCGCCAATGCATTGAAAATAGGCAAATATGAAAACATCCCTTGCCAAAATGCAATACGCACTGACAGCGCCCGACCTGCAGGTGCTGCTGGCGCTGGTGCGCGGCGGCAACCTGGCGCAGGCAGCGGCGCGGCTCTCCGCCGATGCCTCCACCGTGTTCCGCTCGGTCCAGCGCATCGAGAAAAGCCTGGGCCAGCGCCTGTTCGAGCGCACGCGCGCGGGCTACCTGCCGTCGGACGCGATGCTGGAGATCGCGCGGCATGCCGAGCGCATCGAGGCCGAGCTGGAGGCCGCGCGCGCCGCCACCGCGCGGCCCAGCGCGGAGGTGGCCGGCCGGGTGCGCGTGACCACCACCGATTCGGTGCTGCGCGGCCTGGTGCTGCCGGGCCTGCCGGCGCTGGCCGCGCTGCACCCGCTGCTGCAGCTGGAACTGCGCGCCGGCAACGAGCTGGCCAGCCTGACCCGGCGTGATGCCGACCTGGCGCTGCGCGCCACGCCGAAAGCGCCGGACCATCTGATCGGCCGGCCGCTGGGCACCATCCGATTTGTCGTGTGCGGCGCCCGGCCGGCGGACGGCTCACGGCGCAAGCGGCCCGCACTCGCCACGCTGGACTGGATCGCGCCCGACGAGGCCATGCCCGAGCACCCCTCGGTGCGCTGGCGCAGGAAGAACCTGCCCAAGGTCACGCCACGCCACCTGGTGGATGGCATCACCGGCGTGGTGGATGCCATCAAGGCCGGGCTGGGCGCGGGCGTGGTGCCGCTGTTCATGCTGGACAGCGAGCCGCGGCTGGCGGCCCTGTCGGCGCCGCTGGAGGCCTGCGAATCGCAGCTGTGGCTGCTGGCTCATCCGGAGTCGCGCCACCTGCGGCGCATCGCGGCCGTGTACCAGCACTTCGCGGCCACGATCCGCCTGCCCGCCCGGTAAACTGGGCCGGTGACTACCGCTGCGCCCGCCATCGATCCCGCCCGCTGCCCGCTGTGCGGCCAGGGCAACCGGTGCGCGATGGAGCTGGAACGCGAAATCGGCGTGAAGCAGCCGCCCTGCTGGTGCACGCAGGTGGACTTCCAGCGCGAGGTGCTGCAGCAGCTGCCCGCCGCATCGCGCGGCATCGCCTGCATCTGCCGCGCCTGCGCCACGAAAAGCGCCGCGAGCGTTGCGCCGGCGGAGCCGGCCGCATGAGCGGCGAAGCCAATACGCTGGCGGTGCTGTCGGCCCGCCACGGCCCGCGCTACCGCTGGCTGATGATGATCTCGGTGATGGTGGGCACCATGGCTTCCATCATGTCGTCCACCATCATCAACGTGGCCATCCCCGGCCTGTCGCACTACTTCCACCTGGGCCAGGAACGCGCGCAGTGGGTCAGCTCGGGCTTCATGGTGGCGATGACGGTGGCCATGCTCACGACGCCGTGGCTGCTGTCGCGCTACGGCTACCGTGCCACGTATCTGGGCACCATGGTGCTGCTGATGGCCGGGGGCATAGCCGGCGGCCTCTCCGACAGCTTCGGCCTGGTGCTGGCGGCCCGGGTGGCCGAGGGCCTGGCCGCGGGTGCCGTGCAGCCGATACCCGCCATCATCATGATGCGGGCCTTCGAGCCCAGCGAGCAGGGCAAGGCCAGCGGCCTGTTCGGCATGGGCGTGGTGCTGGCCCCGGCCATCGGGCCCAGCATCGGCGGCGTGCTGGTCGACTTCTTCGGCTGGCGCTCCATCTTCTTCATGGTGGTGCCGTTCTGCCTGGCCGCGATCTGGCTGGCGATGAAGTTCGTGCCGGTCAACGCGCCGGGCGGCGAGGCCGCCGAGCGCGGCGCCGCGCTGGACTGGCGCGGCCTGCTGCTGGGCGCGGGCGGCACGCTGTGCCTGTTGAACGGCCTGGTCAACCTGCACGGCGGCCCGGCATTGCAGGCGGGCGCGCTGCTGCTGGCGGCCGGCGCGTCGCTGGTGGCCTTTATCTGGTGGCAGCGGCGCGCGCTGGCCACGGGCCGCGAGCCGCTGATGAACCTGCAGCTGTTCAGCCACCGAGCCTTCGCCATGGGCAGCATCGTTTCTTTCATCTACGGCACCGCGCTGTTCGGTTCGACCTACCTGCTGCCGGTCTACATGCAGCTGGGGCTGAAGCTGTCGGCCTCGCACGTGGGCACCATCCTGCTGCCGGCGGGGCTGGTGCTGGCCTTCACCATTCCCGCGGTGGCGCGGCTCACCAACCGGCTGCCCACCTATGTGCTGGTCACAACCGGCCTGGTGCTGCTGGCCGCCTCGTTCCTGCTGATGCCCACGGTGGGCCTGTCGGCACCGCTGGGCCTGCTGGTGGCCTGGGCCGTGCTGGGCCGCATCGGCCTGGGCTTCATCCTGCCTTCGCTCAACCTGGGTTCGCTGCGCTCGCTGGACAAGTCGCTGGTGCCCTGCGGCGCCAGCGCCATCAACTTCGTGCGCATGCTGGGCGGCGCGGCCGGCGTCAGCGTGTGCGGCATCGTGCTGGAGTGGCGGCTGGCGGTGCATGGCGATTCGCTCACCAACCCTGAGACCAGCGCGGCGCGGCTGGCGGCCTTCAATGAATCGTTCTTCTTCCTGGCGGCGCTGTGCTGCCTGGCCATCGTCGCGGCCTGGCAGCTGCGGCCGGCGAAGAACCCGGCGAAAGGGTAGCGCGATGTGCCAGCTGCTGGGAATGAACTGCAATGTGCCGACCGACGTGACCTTCAGCTTCACGGGCTTCGCGCAGCGCGGCGGGCGCACCGACCACCACGCGGACGGCTGGGGCATCGCCTTCTTCGAGGGCTCGGGGCTGCGGCATTTCGTGGACCACCAGCCGGCCTGCGATTCGCCGGTGGCCGAGCTGATCCGCCGCTACCCGATCAAGAGCCGCAACGTCATCGCCCACATCCGCAAGGCCACCCAGGGCGTGGTGGCGCTGGAGAACTGCCACCCGTTCGTGCGCGAGCTGTGGGGCCGCTACTGGGTGTTCGCGCACAACGGCGACCTGAAGGACTTCCACCCGCGGCTGCACGCGGGCTTCCATCCCGTGGGCACCACCGACAGCGAACGCGCGTTCTGCTGGATCATGCAGGAGCTGGCCAAGTCGCATGCGGGCGTGCCCAGCATCGCCGAGCTCACGCTCACGCTGCGCGAGCTGGCCGCGCGCATTGCGCGGCACGGCACCTTCAACTTCATGCTGTCCAACGGGCTGGCGCTGTGGGCCCACTGCTCGACGAACCTTTTTTTCGTGGAGCGCAAGCACCCGTTCGCCCACGCGCAGCTGGCCGACGAGGACCTGAACATCGACTTCGCGCGCAACACCACGCCGCAGGACCGGGTGGCGGTGGTGGTCACCGCACCGCTGACTACCAACGAGGAGTGGACGGCGTTCCAGCCGGGCGAGCTGCGGGTGTTCGTGGACGGCGTGGGCGCCTGAAACGCCGGCCGTTGCTACAAATTCAGTAGCTGCCTATGCACAGCTGGCGCGCCTCGCAGGCATTTTTTACCTCTGAGTGGCGGCTTCCAGCGCATCCACAAACATGGCCGGCACGTCGAAGCCGGCCTGGTCGTGGATTTCCTGGAAGCAGGTGGGGCTGGTGACGTTGACTTCGGTCAGGCAGTCGCCGATCACGTCCAGGCCCACCAGCAGCAGGCCGCGCGCCGCTAGCACCGGCCCCATGGCATTGGCGATTTCCAGGTCGCGCGCCGACAGCGGCTGCGCCACGCCCTTGCCGCCGGCCGCCAGGTTGCCGCGCACCTCGCTGCCCTGCGGGATGCGCGCCAGGCTGAACGGCACGGGCTTGCCGCCGATCACCAGCACGCGCTTGTCGCCGGCGGTGATCTCGGGCACGAAGCGCTGCACCATCAGGCTGGTGGCGCCGTTGCGGTTCAGTGTTTCGGTGATGGAGCCGAGGTTCAGGCCGTCGGCCTTGACGCGGTAGATACCCATGCCCCCCATGCCGTCCAGCGGCTTGAGGATCACGTCCTTGTGCAGGTCGTGGAAGGCGCGCACCGCATCCGCGTCACGCGTGACCAGCGTGGGCGTGGTGAACTGGGCGAACTCCATGATCGCCAGCTTCTCGGGATGGTCGCGCAGCGCCCGCGGGTTGTTGAAGACGCGCGCGCCCTCGCGCTCGGCATGCTCCAGCAGGTGGGTGGCGTAGAAGTATTCGCTGTCGAACGGCGGGTCCTTGCGCATGATCACCGCGTCGAAATCCTTCAGCGCCTTCACCGGGGTGCCGGTTTCCAGGAACCATGGCTCGGTTTCTTCCGTCAGCCGGATTTCGCGCACCGCCGCCTTGACGTTGTCGCCCGAGCGCCAGACCAGGTCTTCGGGGCCGCAGGCGGCGATGCGGTGGCCGCGCCGCTGCGCCTCGCGCATCATGGAAAAAGTGGTGTCCTTGTAGATCTTGAAGATCTCCAGCGGGTCGGCGACAAAAAGAATGTTCATCAGGGGGCCTGGTGTTTGCGACCGTACTGTTGCACAAAAAGCGCGATCGCGCCGGCCGCCACGCCCCAAAACGCCGAGCCGATCCCGGCTATCACCACGCCGCTGAGCGTGACCAGGAAAGTGATGAGCGCGGCTTCGCGGTGCTGCGGCTCCTGCAGCGCCGTGGCCAGCCCGCCGGCGATGGTGCCCAGCAGGGCGAGCCCCGCGATGGCCACCACCAGTTCGCGGGGGAAGGCGGTGAGCAGGCCCGTGATGGCTGCGCCGAAGATGCCCAGCAGCACGTACAACGCGCCGCAGCAGACGGCCGCCGTGTAGCGCTTGGCCGGGTCCTCATGGGCTTCCCGGCCCATGCAGATGGCGGCCGTGATGGCCGACAGGCACAGGGCGAACGCGCCGAACGGCGCCAGCACCAGCATGGCCACGCCGGTGACGGTGATGAGCCTGGAGATGGGCATCTCGTAGCCCGCCGCCTTGATCGCCGCCACGCCCGGCAGGTTCTGCGAAGCCATGGTCACCACGAACAGCGGCAGCGCCAGGCTGGTGATGGCGCCCAGCGTGAAGCGCGGCATGGTGAACACCGGCACCGCGAGTTCCAGCGACACGCGCTGCCAGGCCATCTCGCCGCGCAGCGCGACGAAGGCGATCGCCACGGCCAGCGTGACCACCACCGCATAACGGGGCGCAAGCCGTTTGGCGACCAGGTAGCTGCCCAGCATCAGCAGCACCAGCGGCAGCGCCGTCTGCGCGGCTGCGAACGCCTGGATGCCGAAGCGCGCCAGCACGCCAGCCAGCAGCGCCGAGGCGATCGCCATGGGAATGCGGTTCATCACCCGCTCGAACCAGCCGGTGACGCCGAACAGGATGATGAGCGCCGCGCACACCATGAAGGCGCCCACCGCCTCCGCCATGGTGAAGCCGCCGGCCAGCCCGGCCGTCGCCAGCACGGCGGCGCCGGGCGTGGACCAGGCCACCATGACCGGCTTTTTCAGCACCAGCGAGGGAATGGCCGAGCACAGCCCCATGCCCAGGCCCAGCGCCCACATCCATGAAGTGATGAGCTCGGGCGTGGCCTGGAAAGCCAGCGCCGCCTGGAACACGATGGCCACCGAGCTGGTGAAGCCCACAAGCACCGCGACAAAGCCGGCGGTGAAGGCGGAAAGGTTGACGTCGCGAAAGAATCCCATGCGGGGGATTTTGCTTCACACAGCCGAGGTGACCGGCACGCCTCTTGCTGCGATACGCCATGGCTTCGACACCCTCACCACCGCCCCCAGCCCTGGCCCCCGGCCCGCTGGTCGACGAATACCTGCGCATCCTGATGATCCCGGACCCGGACGGGGTGCGCCATTTCGTTTCGCCCCAGCTGCGCATCCGCTTCACCGGCAACCGCCCGATGCGCCAGCCCGGCGACACCTCCGCCTTCAACGCGAAGCGCTACGCCTGGGTGAAAAAGAAGATAGACCGCACCGAGGTGGTGGCCGGCGGCACGCCGGGGGAGACCGTGGTCTACAGCCTGGGCACGCTGTATGGCGCCTGGCCGGACGGCACCCCCTTCGAGGGCAACCGCTATGTGGACCGCTACGTGGTCAGCCACGGCCTCATCACCGAAATGGACGTGTGGAACGACAGCGCCGAATGGCTGCTGGTGCGGGCGGGGCTGGCCACGCTGTGAGCACCGCCCTGCCCGGCCACGGCCGCTTCGGCTACCAGCCCATCACGCGGCGGCCGGACTGGCACTGGCCCAACGGCGCGCGGCTGGCCGTGTACCTGGGTTTCAACCTCGAGCACTTTGCTTTCGGCGAGGGGCTGGGCGCCTGCCTGGCACCGGCCGCGCCGCAGCCGGACGTGCTGAACTTCAGCTGGCGTGAATACGGCAACCGGGTGGGCGCGTGGCGCTGCCTGGAGCTGTTCGGCGCGCTGGGCCTGCCGGCCGCCGCCATCATCAACACGGCGCTGTACGACCACTGCCCCGAGCTCGTCGCCGCTTGCGTGGCGCGCGGCGACGAGCTGGTGGCGCATGGCCACACCAACAGCGAGCGGCAGGGCGCGTTCAGCGAATCGGCCGAGCGGGAACTGCTGGCGGCCTGCCATGCGCGCATTGCCCGCGAAAGCGGCACCGCGCCCACGGGCTGGCTGTCGCCCTGGATTTCCGAGAGCCCTGCCACGCCCGACCTGCTGGCCGAAACCGGCTACCGCTATACGCTGAACTGGTGCCACGACGACCAGCCGGTGGCGATGCGAACGCGCAGCGGCGCGCCGCTGTGGTCGGTGCCCTACCCGCAGGAGCTCAACGACATCCCGATGATCGTGGCGCGGCTGATGGACGCAAAGGCTTTCGCCGACATGGTGATCGACAACTTCGACGAAATGCTGCTGCAGTCGCGCGCCCAGCCGCTGGTGATGGGGCTGGCGCTGCACCCCTACATCGTCGGCCAGCCTTACCGGCTGCGCCACCTGCGCCGCGCGCTGGAGCGGCTGGCCCGCGCCCGCGACGAAGGCACTGTCTGGTTCACGACACCGGGCGAAATCAGCGCGCACATGGCGCGGCTGGCGGCGGAGCGCCCCGGCGATTTCGCCTGAAGCGCCTCAGGCGCGCCTGGGGATATCCAGCCCGCGAATCACGGCCGGCCGCGCCACGAAGGCGGCCAGCACGCGGTTGACGTTGCTGAATTCCTGCATGCCCACCAGCTCGCCCGCGCCGTAGAAGCCGGCCAGGTTGCGCACCCAGGGGAAAGTGGCGATGTCGGCGATGCTGTACTCGCGGCCCATGATCCAGTCGCGCCCGGCCAAGTGCTTGTCCAGCACGGCCAGCAGGCGCCGCGTTTCGGCCACATAGCGGTCGCGCGGGCGCTTGTCTTCATAGTCCTTGCCGGCGAACTTGTGGAAGAAGCCCACCTGCCCGAACATGGGCCCGACGCCGCCCATCTGGAACATCAGCCACTGCAGTGTTTCGTAGCGGCCGGCGTCGTCCCTGGGCATCAGCTTGCCGCCGCTCCTGGACGACAGGTACACCAGGATGGCGCCCGACTCCCACAGCGCAAGCGGCTTGCCGCCCGGGCCGTTGGGGTCCAGGATGGCGGGGATCTTGTTGTTCGGGTTGAGCGACATGAACTCGGGCGAGGTCTGGTCGTTCTTGCCGAAGTCCACCAGGTGCACCTCATAGGGCAGGCCGGTTTCCTCCAGCATGATGGACACCTTCACGCCGTTGGGCGTGGGCAGCGAATACAGCTGCAGGCGGTCGGGGTGCTGCGCGGGCCATTTCTTCGTGATGGGGAATGCGGAGAGATCGGTCATGGTGCCTTTGTTGGTTTGTCGGTGGTTGTGTCCGTTGTTGTGTATTGGGGGGCGCCGGCGGTGCCCACCATCAGGTAATTGATGACGCCCATGACGTCGTCCACCAGCAGCACGGCGTGCTCCATGGCCAGGGCCTGCTCCTGCGACTGCACGCAGCCCATCAGGGTGACCAGGCGGCGCTCGCCGAGCGCCCACACGGTGGTGTTGTCAAAGCGGCCGTCCTGGCGCAGGTACAGCTGCACGCGCGGGATGATTTCGCGGTCATACAGGTAGGAGTCGGGCAGGCGGCAGCGCCCGGCCCGGTAGCAGCTGCCGCCGTGCTGCGCGCGCACGTGGGCAGCGGCACGCAGCTCTTCCGGCGTCATGGCCGGCGGCCGCGGCGCGGGGCAGCCGGCCACGGCGGAAGTGACCTGAAGCAGGGGATCGTTGAAATAGTTCTGCCGCTCCTGCGCGGCGGCGATGGCCGGCAGGGCCAGGCCCATCGCCATCCACACCCATCTGCCCAGCCTCATCG
Organism: Burkholderiales bacterium; assembly: GCA_016191525.1. Classification (GTDB taxonomy): domain Bacteria; phylum Pseudomonadota; class Gammaproteobacteria; order Burkholderiales; family Burkholderiaceae_C; genus Ramlibacter. The sequence continues at coordinate 62,159 of JACPOK010000011.1, forward strand.
GTGCCTCCGTTGGGGGGCCCTAGATTTCGATCTTGGAGCCCAGTTCGACCACGGAATTATTGGGCAGATGCAGAAAGTCTGCAGCGGCGCTGGCGTTGTGGTGCATCTGGGCGAACAGCTTCTCGCGCCAGTTGGCCATGCCGCCGCCTATGGTGGGGATGACCGTGTCACGCGACAGGAAGTAGCTGGTGGTCATGGCCTCGATCTCGCAGCCCCGGCCGCGGATCTGTTCCAGCGCGCGGGGCACGTCGGGGTCGTTCTTGAAGCCGTAGTGCAGCACCACCTGCCAGCAGTCGTGGCCCAGCGACTCGATCTCCAGCCGCTTGTTCATGCCGATCCAGGGCACCTCGTGGCTGCGCACGGTGACAAACAGGTTGTGCTCGTGCAGCACCTTGTTGTGCTTGAGGTTGTGCAGCATGGCGTTGGGCACGGTGCCCGGCTCGCCGGTGAGGAACACCGCCGTGCCCTGCACCCGCGTGGGCGGGCTGACGAACACCGCTTCCAGGAAGCTCGTGAGGTCGATGGCATCGGCGCGCAGCTTCTCGTTGAGCAGGGCCCGGCCCTGCTTCCAGGTCATCATCAGCGTGAAGATGCAGCCGCCGATCAGCAGCGGGAACCAGCCGCCCTGCAGCAGCTTGAGCAGGTTGGAGGCGAAGAAGGTGAAGTCGACGATGAAGAACCAGCCGGTGGCGGCGATGCACAGCCACAGCGGGTATTTCCAGCCGTAGCGGATCACGAAGAACGTGAGGACGGTGGTGATCAGCATGTCGGTGCACACAGCGATGCCGTAGGCCGCCGCCAAGTTGCTGGACGAGCGGAACATCACTACGGCCAGCACGATGGCCGCGAACAGGCCCCAGTTGACGAAGGGGATGTAGATCTGGCCGGTGTCGCGCACGCTGGTGTGCTGCACGTTCAGCCGCGGCAGGTAGCCCAGCTGGATGACCTGCTTGGTCACGCTGAAGGCGCCGGTGATCAGCGCCTGCGAGGCGACCACGCCCGCCGCCGTGGCCAGGATCACCAGCGGCAGCAGCAGCCAGTTCGGCGCCATCTTGTAGAAGGGGTTGCTCACCGCGCTGGGGTCGGCCAGCAGCAGCGCGCCCTGGCCGAAGTAATTGAGCGTGAGCGAGGGCATCACCACCGAGAACCAGGCCAGGCGGATCGGCCGCTTGCCGAAGTGGCCGAGGTCGGCGTACAGCGCCTCGGCGCCGGTGACGCACAGCACCACGGCACCCAGGATGATGAAGGTGGTGCCGGGGTGGTGGAACATGAAGAGCACCGCGTAGTGCGGGCTCATCGCGTACAGGATTTCGGGGTGCCGCACGATGTGCGAGATGCCGAGCACCGAGATGGTGGCGAACCACACCAGCGTCACCGGCCCGAAGAATTTGCCGATGCCGGCCGTGCCGCTCTTTTGCACGAAGAACAGCACGAACAGCACGATCAGCGTCAGCGGCACCACCCAGTCCTTGAAGGCGGGGGAGATGACCTCCAGGCCTTCGATCGCCGACAGCACCGTGACGGCGGGGGTGATGACGCCGTCGCCATAGAAGAGCGAAGTGCCGAAGATGCCCACACCCAGCAGCCATTTGCGCAGCTCGGGCTTGTCCTTCACCGCCTGCGAGGCCAGCGCCAGCATGGCGATCAGACCGCCCTCGCCGTGGTTGTCGGCCCGCAGCACCAGCACCACGTACTTGATCGAGACGATCACCGTGAGCGTCCAGAAGAAGATGGACAGGATGCCGTAGATGTTGGCGGGGTTCAAAGGGACGTGCCCCGAGCCGAAGACTTCCTTGACGGCGTACAGGACACTGGTGCCGATGTCGCCATAGACGACACCGATGGCGCCGATGGTGAGCGCCGCGAGCGAGGATTTCGAACTTTGCACTAAGAGCCCCGTCTTGACGGCCCAGACTTCGGGCCGGCGGGGTTTTAACCTTTGGGACCGTTATTGTGCGCCCGCAACCGCCTGCCGGAACGGCCGATGTTGCAGCGCAGCAACTACCGGCGGAGGGCGTTGCCTCTAGTCGTAGACCTCGGCGTCGGGGTCGGTGGCTTCCAGCTCGTAGCTGGCGGCCAGCATGGCCAGCCGGCCGATGACGCCGTACATGTAGAAGCGGTTGGGCGCACTCGCGCCGGGCTTCTCGCCGGGCTGAGGTAAGCGCGTACTCTCAGCGAACGCCAAAGGCACGAAATGGGCGCCCGGGGCGTTGAGGTTTTCGTCGACACCGCGTTCGGAATGCACCCGGTAGAAGCCGCCCACCACGTAGCGGTCCATCATGTAGACCACCGGTTCGGCCACAGCGTCGTTCATGCGCTCATTGGTCAGCACCCCTTCCTGGATGATGACCTGGTGCACTTCCTGGCCGTCCTTGATGACGGACATCTTGTTTTTCGTCTTGCGGTTGAGCTCGTCAAGGTCTTTCACGTCGCGCACCGTCATGATGCCCATGCCGTAGGTGCCGTTGTCGGCCTTCACCACCACGAACGGCTTTTCGTTGATGCCGTATTCCTTGTACTTCTTGCGGATCCTGGTCAGCAGCGCATCGACGTTGGTGGTCAGGCATTCCATGCCCGTGCCTTCGGCGAAATTGACTTCGCCGCACATGTTGAACATCGGGTTGATCAGCCAGGGATCGATGCCCAGCAGCTTGCCGAAGCGCTTGGACACTTCCTCGTAGCTCTTGAAGTGGTTGCTCTTGCGGCGCACGCTCCAGCCGGCGTGCAGCGGCGGCAGCAGGTACTGCTCGTGCAGGTCTTCCAGGATGCCGGGCGCGCCGGCCGACAGGTCGTTGTTCAAAAGGATGGTGCAGGGGTCGAAATCCTTCAGCCCCAGGCGGCGCTTGCTGCGGATCACCGGTTCCAGCAGCACCGTGCCGCCGCCGGGCAGGTCGATGGTGGTGGGCTCCTTGATCTCCGGGCTGATGGAGCCGATGCGCACGTTCAGCCCCGCCATGTGGAAGATGCGCTTGAGCTGGGCCAGGTTGCTCAGGTAGAACGTGTTGCGGGTGTGGTTCTCGGGAATCACCAGCAGGTTCTTGGCTTCCGGGCAGATCTTCTCGATGGCGGCCATGGCCGACTGCACGGCCAGCGGCAGCATCTCGGGCGTCAGGTTGTTCCAGCCGCCCGGGTACAGGTTGGTGTCGACCGGGGCCAGCTTGAAGCCGGCGTTGCGGATGTCCACCGAGCTGTAGAACGGGGGCGTGTGCTCCATCCATTCCAGCCGGAACCAGCGCTCGATGGCGGGCATGGACTCCAGCACGCGCTGCTCGAGTTCATTGATGGGGCCGGTCAGGGCGGTGACGAGATGCGGAACCATGCGGCCCTCTTGCCTTTAGCTTGTTTTGGAATATCTGACAGGAATTGTAGGGATTTGGGGGCAGCCGTGGGCGTTGCAACCCCCCGCCGGCTCAGGAAAGGCGGGCCAGCGGCAGGTTCAGCAGCAGGTTCTGCGGCTTGAGCTTCAGGCGCTTGTCCGCGTCCATGGACATGGCCAGGTAGACCGGGCGGCCGGCGATTTCCGGCCGCATGACGGCGGGCTCGCCGAATTCCAGCTTGAACAGGCACAGCATGCGCGCCATGCGGTCCGCGTCCACGTCGTGGCCCTGGTACAGGTCGTTGAGCACGGCGCTGGCCTGCGCATCCAGCCCCACGTGCCAGACCCAGTGCTCGTCGTCGATCTCGCGCTCGATGCCGATGCGCACCGTGCAGCCCATGAAGTGCCTGACCCAGGCCGCCAGCACTTCGGCCAGCGCCTGCAGCGCCGGCTGGCCGTGGGTGAGGCTGACCACCAGGTCGTGCGCCTCGTCGCGTTCCCAGTAGATGTCGGCGTTGTCGGCCTGCAGCACGTCCAGGTCGGTGGTGCGCAGCACGGCGCCGCCCTGCCTGAGCAGCTCGCCTATCGTGCCGAAGCTGCCGGAGACGGCATGCCGCTCGACGGTCTCATCATCCGCCGCCATCACCTGGCCGTCGTCCTGCACCGAGATTTTCTGGGGGCGGAACAGCATTTCGGCGGCACGCGCCTGCATGGGCGTGGCTTCATCGCCCAGCACATGGCGCAGCAGGACCTGCGTGAGCTGGAACACGAAGACCGGCGGCACGTCGACCCCGTCGCCCTTGAACAGCTGCATGTAGCTGCCCTCCAGCGTGGGCTGGGCCAGCAGCCGGGTGCGAAAGCGCAGCCAGATGGCGTAGTTGGCGCGCGCGTCATCGTCGCTCACCGCCGCCAGCTGCGCCTCGCTTATTTCCGCGCGGGGCTGGTTCAGCAGCAGGCCGTGCAGCGCCAGCTCGCCCGCGCACGATTGCGCCACCGGCGCCAGCTCGGGGCGCAGCAGCAGGCTGCGCAGGAAGGCGTCGCTCACGACGAGGTGGTTGTCGGCGGTTTTTTCCAGCAAGCCGTAGCCGCACTCGCGCCAGTAGTCATGCATGGGAAACGCTCAGGCGCGGATTTCGCCCTGGCCCAGCACCACGTACTTGAGCGAGGTGAGGCCTTCGAGCCCCACCGGCCCGCGGGCGTGGAACTTGTCGGTGCTGATGCCGATTTCGGCGCCCAGGCCGAACTCGAAGCCGTCGGCGAAGCGCGGGCTCGCGTTGACCATCACGCTGGCCGAATCCACCTCGCGCAGGAAGCGCTGGGCGTGCACGTGGTCGCGCGTGATGATGGCGTCGGTGTGGTGGCTGCTGTACTGGTTGATGTGGGCGATGGCCGCGTCGATGCCATCCACCACCTTGATGCTGATGATGGGCGCGAGGTATTCCTCGTACCAGTCCTGCTCGGTCGCGGCTTTCAGGTTCGCGCCTTTCACGCCGGCCAGCAGGGCCTGCGCCTCGGCATCGCAGCGCATCTCCACGCCCTTGGCCGCGTAGATGGCGCCGATCAACGGCAGGAACTCCCTTGCCGCGCCGCGCGCCACCAGCAGGCCTTCGATGGCGTTGCAGGGGCTGTACTTCTGGGTCTTGGCGTTGTCGGCGACGCGCACGGCCATCCCGATTTCGCTCGGGTCGTCCACGTACACATGGCAGTTGCCGTCCAGGTGCTTGATGACCGGCACCTTGGCTTCGCGGCTGATGCGCTCAATCAGGCCCTTGCCGCCGCGCGGGATGATCACGTCCACGAACTGCGGCATGGCGATCAGCTGGCCCACCGCCTCGCGGTCGGTGGTCTGCACCAGTTGCACCGCTTCCGGCGGCAGCCCGGCTTCCACCAGCGCCTGCGTCACCAGCCGCGCCAGCGCCTTGTTGGAGTCGATGGCTTCGGAGCCGCCGCGCAGGATGCAGGCGTTGCCGCTCTTGATGGACAGGCTGGCCGCCTCGATGGTCACGTTGGGCCGGCTCTCGAAGATCATGCCGAACACGCCGATCGGAACGCGCATCTGCCCCACGCGGATGCCGCTGGGCTGCTGCTTCATGCCGATGATCTCGCCGATGATGTCCGGCATGGCTGCCAGCTGCTCGCAGCCCTGGGCCACCGTCTCGATCACCTTGGGCGTGAGCTTGAGCCGGTCCACCATGGGCGCGGGCAGGCCGGCGGCGGTGGCGCGCTCAATGTCCCTGGCGTTGTCGGTTGCCAGGGCCTGCACATTGGCCCGCAGCAGGCCGGCCAGAACCGTGAGTGCTCTGTTTTTTGTAGCAGCATCAGCACGCGCCATGCCCGCTGCAGCCTGTTTTGCCTGCAAACCGAGGGTCTGGATGTACTCCTGGACGTTCAGCGCGTTCATGCGGGCATTTTACGTGCGGGCGCGTTTTGCTGCACCGCGCACTCCTGGCACAGCTGCATGGCCAGCCGCTGCAGCGCCTGCCAGCCGTCGTGGGGCCAGCCGGGCGCCTTCAGGCCCTTGACGATGCCGTCCACCAGGTGGGCCGAGTGCAGCAGGTTGTCCAGCGCGGTGGCCGACAGGCGCGGCAGCACCCGCTCGAACAGCCGCTCCTTCACGCCCCAGACGCGCTGCTCGCGCAGCGCCATGGGCAGCGGCCGGCCGGCGCCCATGGCGTCTTTCACGCGCTTGAGCGCGCGGATGTCCTCGGACAGCGTGTAGTGCACCAGCACCTCGGCCTCGCCCTCGGCCTGCAGGCCGTCCAGCATGCGCTGCACGCGCGCGGCCTGGCCGCCGAGCACTGCCTCGGACAGCTTGAATACGTCATAGCGCGCCACGTTGAGCACGGCGCTTTCCACCTGTTCGAAATTGAGTTCGCCCTGCGGGTACAGCAGCGCCAGCTTCTGGATCTCCTGGTGGGCAGCCAGCAGGTTGCCCTCCACCCGGTCGGAGAAGAACTGCAGCGTGCGCTGGCCTTCCTCGCCGGCCACCACGCGCTGGCCTTGCTGCGACAGGCGCTGCGCAATCCATTGCGGCAAGGCATTGCGCTCCACCGGCTCGACCTGGATGGTGACGCCGAAGTTCTCCAGCGCGCCGAACCAGGCGCCGGTTTTCGTCATCTTGTCCAGCCGGGGCAGCAGCACCAGCGTGAGTGTGGAGTCATTGTCCTGCGCGCTTTGCGCCAGCTGTTGCAGCGCGGGGCTGCCCTCCTTGCCGGGCTTGCCCGAGGGGACGCGGATCTCCACGATCTGCTTGTCGGCGAACAGGCTGAGGCTGCCGCCGGCCGCCATCACCTCGCTCCAGTCGAAATGGGCGCCGGCCACCGTGTGCACCGTTCGCTCGGTGTAGCCCTGGGCCCGCGCCGCGGCGCGGATGGCGTCCGCCGCCTCCTGGATCAGCAGCGGCTCGTCGCCGTGCAGGGTGTACAGGGAACGCAGGCCTTTTTGCAGGTGGGGGCTGAGTTGGGCGGCGGCAAGCTGCATGCCCCGGAGTTTAAGCCGGACACGCCTGCGGTTGCGCCTGCTTTTGCAGCCGTGCCTGCCTTTCGTGCACCACCGCTTCGAACACACCCACCGCCTGGTCAATCAGCTCGCGGGTGATGGTCAGCGGCGGGGCGAACCTGATCACCGTTTCGTGGGTTTCCTTGGACAGCACGCCGCCCGCGGCCAACGCCTCCACCAGTTCGCGCGCCGTGGCTTGCGCCGGGTTGATGTCCACGCCCACCCACAGGCCCCGGCCGCGCACGTCGCGGATCAGTGCGGGGGCCAGCGCCTGCACCTCGCGCAGGCGGGCGAGCAGGTAGGCGCCCAGCTCCGCGCTGCGCTCGACCAAATGCTCATCCTCGATCACATTCAGCGCCTCCAGCGCCACGGCCGCGGCCAGCGCGTTGCCGCCGAAGGTGGAGCCATGGCTGCCGGGGTTGAACACGTCCATCACATCAGAGTCGGCCAGGAAGGCGCTGACCGGCAGCAGCCCGCCGCCCAGCGCCTTGCCCAGGATCAGCGCATCAGGCCGGATGCCCTCGTGCTCGAAGGCAAACAGCTTGCCGGTGCGGCCCAGCCCGGCCTGCACCTCGTCGATGATGAGGAGCACATTGTTTTCGCCGCACCACTGGCGCAGGGCCCTGAAAAAGCCGGCGGGCGGCAGCACGATGCCGGCCTCGCCCTGGATCGGCTCGATCAGCACCGCGCAGGTGTTGGCGGTGGCGGCGGCACGCACGCTTTCCATGTCGCCGAAATCAAAGTGGGTGAACCCGGGCGCGAACGGCCCGAAGCCGGCGCGGTAGTCCGGCTCGCTGGAGAAACCGATGATGGTGCTGGTGCGGCCATGGAAGTTCTGCCGCGCCACCAGGATCTGCGCCTGGTTGTCGGCGATGCCCTTGACCTGGTGGCCCCAGCGGCGCGCGCACTTGATGGCCGTCTCCACCGCCTCGGCGCCGGTGTTCATGGGCAGCGCGCGATCGAAGCCGGCGAGCGTGCACAGCTTTTCCAGGAACGGACCCAGTGTGGTGCCGTGGTACGCCCGCGAGGTGACGGCCACGCGCTCCAGCTGGCGATGCGCCGCGGCGACCAGCCGGGGGTGCAGGTGCCCGTGGCTGACGGCGGAATACGCACTCATCATGTCGATGTATTGGCGCCCCTCAACGTCCCAGACCAGGCAGTCCTTCGCATGATCCACGACGACCGGCACGGGCTGGTAGTTGCGCGCGCCAAAGCGCGCTTCCTTGCCAATGAAATTGCGTGATTTTTCCTGCTTCATGACCGGCTCCGGTTGATGGAACCAGTCTAGGGGCGCAGGCACGGCGGAGAGCGTTGATCCGCAGGGGCGCGGCAGCCGTAACCGCACGGATGAAGGCGCTTCGCTTCCGAATCGGAAGCGGCGTAGGAAGGCACGCCGCAGCGCTGAAGGCCGCTTACCCGCGCGATCTCGGCAGCGGGAAGCCGGCGAATTCCTTGATGGTCTGCAGCTCGATGTTGGTGACGATCTTCTCTATGCCCAGCGCCGGGTCGTCCAGCCACGCGCTGATGAGCTTGTGGTAACGGGCCAGGTCCGGGCAGGTCACCCGCACCAGGTAGTCGTAGCGGCCGCTGATCACGTAGCAGGCCGCCACCTCCGGCGCGGCGGCCATGCGCTTTTCGAAGCGCTGCACCACGGCCTGGCGCTGGTCCTTCAGCGCGATCTCGGCGAACACCGAGATCTGCTCGCCCAGCGCGGCGCGGTGGATGAGGGCGCGGTAGCCTTCGATGAGCCCCTGCTCTTCCAGCTTGCGCACCCGGTTGAGGGTGGCGCGCGCCGACAGGTGGATGGCTTCCGACAGCGCCTGCACCGTGGCCCGGCCGTCCTGCTGCAGCAACTCCAGCAGCTTCAGGTCGGCGCGGTCGACTTGCACGGCGGGCGCGGGTCAGTCCAGCGCCGGGCCGCCCCAAGCGGACTGAGCCCCCTCGGGGGGCAGCGCATTACACGCAGTGAAAAGCGTGGGGGCCATCAAATCGTCTTGACGGCCGCCAGGCGGCGCAACAGCTGCTGCACGATGTCGGTCTGCATGTCACGGTACAGCAGGTTCTCTTCGGCCTCCTTGGACAGCACGGCCGCTTCGTTGAAGCTGATGTCGCGCTGCTGCAGGATCTCGGTGTCGGGAATCAGCTCCTTGCCGCCGGGGGTGCGCAGTTTGAAGCGCATGCGGATGCGCAGCTGGAACTCGCGCACCTGGCCGGAGGCGTTCAGGCCCACCACCACTTTTTCGCGCTGTTCGGCGAGCACGTCCAGGATGACCTGGACCCGCTCCAGCTGGCGCGTATCGGCGATCAACTCCACCGCGCCGCCCGAGGTGATCGCGCGCTTGAGCTCATTGGCGAGCGAGGAGTTTGGCGACGCGCCAATAAAAATGGTGTTGAAGGCGAACGCGGGTGCGCGGCGCAGCTCGAAGCCGCAGGCGGCCAGGGCCAGCGGGGCTGCGGCGATAAACAGTGTGCGGCGGCGCATCACCTCAAACCACCAGGTTCACCAGGCGGCCCGGAACCACGATCACCTTTTTGGGTGCGGCCCCGCCCGAATGCAGCGTGAATGCCTCGCTGGCCACGGCGAGCTTTTCGATCTCGTCCTTGCCGGCGCCGGCGGGCACGCGCACCGAACCGCGCAGCTTGCCGTTGACCTGCACCACCAGCTCGATCTCGTCCTGCTTCAGGGCCTGCTCGTCGACCATGGGCCAGGGCGCGTCCAGCAGTTCGCCCTGCGCTGCCGCATAGCCCAGCGCCTGCCACAGCTCATGCGTGATGTGCGGCGTGGCCGGGTACAGCACGCGCAGCAGGATGCCGAAGCCCTCGCGCATCGCCTCCACCGCGCCCTGCGAGGACGTGGCCTTGAAGTCCTCCAGCGCGTTCAGCAGCTTCATCGCGCCCGAGACCACGGTGTTGTACTGCATGCGCTGGTAGTCGTAGTCCACCTGCTTGAGCACCGTGTGGATTTCCAGCCGCAGGGCCCCGCTTTCAGAGGAGTACTTGCCCGCAGCGCCCGCCGGCTGTGCGTTAGCCGCTACAGATTTAATAGCAGATAGCTTGTAGCCGAAGTTCCAGACCCGGCGCAGGAAGCGGTGGCTGCCTTCCAGCGCGGCGTCGTTCCACTCCAGCGTGGCCTCCGGCGGCGCAGTGAACATGGTGTACAGCCGCGCCGTGTCGGCGCCGTATTTCTCGATCAGCTCCTGCGGGTCCACGCCGTTGTTCTTGGACTTGGACATGGTGGTCCAGCCTTCGTACGTCACGGGCTGGCCGTCGGCCTTCGCCGTGGCGGAAACCACCTTGGCATGCTCGTCGCGCACGATGTCCAGGTCGTGCGCCCAGTAGAACTGCTTGCCGGTGGTGGTGCGAGAGAAGGCCTCGTTGAGCACCATGCCCTGCGTCAGCAGCTTGGTGAACGGTTCGTCCACCTTCACCAGCCCCATGTCGCGCATCACCTTGGTCCAGAAGCGCGCGTACAGCAGGTGCAGGATGGCGTGCTCGATGCCGCCGATGTACTGGTCCATCGGCATCCAGTAGTTGGCGCCTTCGCCCACCATGGCCTGGCCGTTCTTCGGGTCGCAGTAGCGCATGTAGTACCAGGCCGAATCCACGAAGGTGTCCATGGTGTCGGTCTCGCGCCGGGCGGGCTTGCCGCACACCGGGCACTGGCAGGCCAGGAAATCCTCGCGCTTCGTTAAAGGGTTGCCCGAGCCGTCGGGCACGCAGTCCTGCGGCAGCACCACGGGCAGGTCCTTCTCGGGCACCGGCACGGCGCCATGCTCTTCGCAGTGGATGATGGGGATGGGCGTGCCCCAGTAGCGCTGGCGCGAAACGCCCCAGTCGCGCAGCCGCCAGGTGGTCTTCTTCTCGCCCAGGCCCTTTTGCTGCAGCGCATGCGCCACCGCGTTCACGGCCTCGGCATGGCTGAAGCCGCTGTAGATGTCGGAGTTGATGGTCACGCCGCGCTGCTTGTCGCCGTACCACTCGTTCCACTGCTTGTAGTCGTAGTGCTCGCCGTCCACGTGCACCACCTGCATGATGGGCAGGCGGTACTTCATGGCGAACTCGAAGTCGCGCTCGTCGTGGCCGGGCACGCCCATCACGGCGCCGTCGCCATAGCCCATGAGCACGTAGTTGCCGACCCATACCTCCACCGGCTCGCCGGTGAGCGGGTGTGTCACGGCCAGGCCCGTGGGCATGCCGGTCTTCTCGCGCAGGGCCAGCTCGGCCTCGGTGGTGCCGCCCTTCTTGCAGTCTTCGATGAAGGCGGCGAGCTGCGGCTTGGTGCGCGCGGCGTGGGTGGCCAGCGGATGCTCCGGCGCCACGGCGCAGAAGGTCACGCCCATGATGGTGTCGGCGCGGGTGGTGAAGACGTACATCTTCCCCTCGCCGATCAGCTTGCCGTCTTCGCCGGCGATGGTGTGCGGGAAAGCAAAGCGCACGCCTTCGCTCCGGCCGATCCAGTTCTCCTGCATCAGCTTGACGCGCTCGGGCCAGCCCGGCAGCTTGTTCTGCACGTGGTCCAGCAGCTCAGGGGCGTAGTCGGTGATCTTCAGGTAGTAGCCGGGAATCTCGCGCTTTTCCACCGGCGCGCCCGTGCGCCAGCCCTTGCCGTCGATCACCTGCTCGTTGGCCAGCACGGTCATGTCCACGGGGTCCCAGTTGACGACCTGGGTCTTGCGGTAGGCGATGCCCTTTTCCAGCATCTTCAGGAACAGCCACTGGTTCCACCTGTAGTAGCTGGGGTCACAGGTGGCGACCTCGCGCGACCAGTCAATGGCCAGGCCCATCGCCTGCATCTGCTGCTTCATGTAGGCGATGTTGTCGTAGGTCCACTTGGCGGGCGGCACATTGTTCTTGAGCGCCGCGTTCTCGGCCGGCAGGCCGAACGCGTCCCAGCCCATGGGCATGAGGACGTTGTAGCCCTTCATGCGCAGGTGGCGCGTGAGCATGTCGTTGATGGTGTAGTTGCGCACATGGCCCATGTGCAGCTTGCCGCTGGGGTAGGGCAGCATGGAGCAGGCATAGAACTTCTTCTTGCCCGCATCCTCGGTGACACGGTAGGCGTCGCGCGCGGTCCAGTGGGTCTGGGCGGCCTTTTCGACCTGTAAATGGCTGTACTTGTCCTGCATAGCCCCAAATTGTAGGGGGCGGCCAGCTGCCTGGGCCGCGCGGGGCTAAGGCTTGCGCGGTTCGGCGACGAAGCCGATGCGGTTCAGGCCCGCTTTCTGGGCGGCTCCCATGACTTCCACGATGCGTCCGTAGGGCACGGTGGTGTCGGCGCGCAGCTGCACTTCGGTGTCGGCATTCTGGGTTGCGCTGCGGCCCAGGCTCTGCGCCAGCTCGGGCAGCGTGACGGGCTGGTCGTTCAGGAACAGCTGGCCCGCCTTGTCCAGCGCGACAGTGACGAAGCGCGGTGCGTCGTTGGGCTTGGCGGCCTCGGTTCCGGGCAGGTCCAGCCGGATCGAGCTGGCCAGCAGCGGCGCCGTGATGATGAAGATCACCACCAGCACCAGCATCACGTCGACCAGCGGCGTCATGTTGATGTCGCTCATGGGCGCGGGGCGCTGGGTGCGCTCCAGGCGGCCAAAGCTCACTTGAGCATCTCCCGCAGGTCGCGCGCGAAGCCTTCCAGGTCGGCCTCGATGCGGCCGATCAGGCGGCCGAAGACGTTGTAGCCCAGCACGGCAGGAATGGCCACCGCCAGGCCGGCCGCCGTCATGATGAGCGCCTCGCCCACCGGCCCGGCCACCCGGTCGATGGTGATCTGGCCGGCGGTGGCGATGCTGGTCAGCGCGTGATAGATGCCCCACACCGTGCCCAGCAGGCCCACGAAGGGCGCGGTGGAGCCCACGGTGGCCAGCAGGACCTGGCCGAACTGCAGCTTGTCGAGCACCCGGTGCAGGGCGTCGCGCAGCACGCGGGTGAGCTGGTTGGCGCGGTCGCCGGCGGCGGCCAGCGAGCCCGCGCCCTCCAGCCGGGTGGCTGCGATCAGCGGCAGCACCAGGGATTCGCGGTCAAACGCACCCACCCGCTGCTGGCCTTCGTCCATGCTGGCGGACTGCCAGAAAGCGGCTGTGCTGCGGCTGACGTCACCGGCGGCGCGGCGCAGCAGCCAGGCCTTCCACAGGATGATCACCCAGCTGGCGACCGACATCGCCAGCAACAGCACCGCCACGGCCCGCGCCACCGCGTCGCCCTGGTTGAAAAGCTGCAGCAGGCTCATTTGAGGCCCAGCACGTCGAACATGTCGAACAGTCCTTTTTTCTTGTCCGCCAGGAAGCGCACCGCGCGCAGGCTGCCTTCGGCGTAGGTGGAGCGGCTGGCGGACTTGTGGGTGATCTCGATGCGCTCGCCGGCCCCGGCGAACAGCACCGTGTGGTCGCCCACGATGTCGCCGCCGCGGATGCTGGCAAAGCCGATGGTGGAGGGGTCGCGCTCGCCGGTGATGCCCTCGCGGGCATACACGGCGCAGTCCTTCAGCTCGCGGCCCTGCGCCCGGGCGATTACCTCGCCCATCTTGAGCGCGGTGCCCGAAGGCGCATCCACCTTGTGGCGGTGGTGCGCCTCGATGATCTCGATGTCATAGCCGGTGGCGAGCGCCTTGCCGGCCAGCTCCAGCAGCTTGAGGGTGACGTTCACGCCCACGCTCATGTTGGGCGCCATCATGATGGCGATGTCGCGCGCCGCATCGGCGATCTCGGCCTTCTGCGCGTCGCTGAAGCCGGTGGTGCCGATCACGGCCTTCACGCCCAGTTCGCGGCAGACCTTCAGGTGCGCCAGCGTGCCTTCCGGGCGGGTGAAATCGATCAGCACCTGGGCGTTGGCCAGGCCCGCGCGCACGTCGGCCGACACGGCCACGCCGCTGGCATGGCCGAGGAAAGCGGCGGCGTCATTGCCGATGGCCGGGCTGGAGGCGACGTCGAGTGCACCGGCCAGCTGGCAGTCGCCCGAGGCACGGATGGCCTCGACCAGCATCTGGCCCATGCGGCCCGAAGCGCCGGCCACGGCGATTCTGTGCGGTCCTTCGCCCGCTACGGCGACGCGGTGCTGCGCTGTGGAAGAAGGGGCTGCCATCCGCTGCTCCGGCGGTCAGCGGGCGGGCGGTTCCAGCGGCGGGTAGTTCACCGCGGGCGGCGCCGCGGCGGCCGGCGTGGCGTCGGCCGCGGCCGGCGTGGCGGTGAATTTGCCCAGCTTTTCCTCGCTGGCTTCCAGCACGGGCACCTTGCCCGCCTTGCGCTTGTCCAGCGTGGCCACGAACTCCGCCTCGCTGGGCATTTCATCGCCCTCGAAGCGATCCATCACGTTGCCCTTGAAGTACACCGTGAGTTTGCGCGACTGGGGATCGACCCCCTGGCGCTTGAGCGTGAAGACGTAGTCCCAGCGTTCCGAATGGAACACGCTGGCCAGCAGTGGCGTGCCCAGGGTTTCCTTGACCTGCTGGCGGCTCATGCCGGGCTTGAGCGCCTCGACCTGCTCCTTGGACACGAAATTGCCCTGCACGACTTCCACCCTGTAGGGCGTGACGGCGGTGAGCAGGCGGCCGGGCGCGATGTCGAAGCTGCCACAGGCCGCGAGGGCCGCGCAGGCGCAGGCCAGGAGGGCGAAACGGGTGCGGCGCAGGGGGAATCGGGACATGGGGCAACCGGTGGCGATATGATCAAACCATTGTAGCGGCTGCCCTGCGGGCGCCAGCCCGGCAACCGCGCGACGGAAACACCATGGCCAACATCGACGAACTCAAGAACACCGGGCTGAAGGCCACGCTGCCGCGCCTGAAAATCCTTGACGTCTTCCAGAAGGGCGCGCAGCGCCACATGACGGCCGAAGACGTATTCCGCGTGCTGCTGGAGGAGCGCTCGGACATCGGCCTGGCCACCGTGTACCGCGTGCTGACCCAGTTCGAGCAGGCCGGCATCCTCCTGCGCAGCCACTTCGAGAGCGGCAAGGCGGTGTACGAGATCAACGAGGGCACCCACCACGACCATCTGGTGTGCCTGGACTGCGGCAAGGTGGAGGAGTTCTACGACGCCGAGATCGAGAAGCGCCAGCACGCCGTGGCCAAGGCCAAGGGCTTCAACATCGCCGACCACGCGCTCAGCCTGTACGCCCACTGCACCAAGAACCCCTGCCCGAACAAGCCGGAAGGGCACCGCGGGCATTAGCCTACTTGTCCTGTTCCATCGCGCGGCGGTGGCGCTCGACGAATTCCTGGTAGGTATCGACGCCCCGCAGCTGCAGGATGGTGTTGCGCACCGCGGCTTCGACCAGCACGGCGATGTTGCGGCCCGCCACCACCTGGATCACGGCCTTGCGCACCGGCACGCCCAGCACGTCCTGCACCAGCGGCTCATAGGGCAGGCGCTCGTACTCGCGCTCCAGCGTTTCCCGGCGGACCAGGTGCACGATCAGCTTGAGCCGCATCTTGCGGCGCACCGCCGTCTCGCCAAAGATGGCGCGGATGTCCAGCAGGCCGATGCCGCGCACCTCCAGCAGGTTCTGCAGCAGCTCGGGGCAGCGGCCCTCGATGGTGGTCTGGTTGATGCGGTACAGGTCCACCGCATCGTCGGCCACCAGGCCGTTGCCGCGGGAAATCAGCTCCAGCCCCAGCTCGCTCTTGCCCAGGCCCGACTCGCCGGTGATCATCACGCCCACGCCCAGGATGTCCATGAATACGCCGTGCATCGAGGTTCGCTCGGCGAAGTGCTTGGACAGGAAGGCCCGCAGCACATCGATCACGAAAGCCGACGCCTCGTGCGTGGCGAACATGGGGATCTGGGCCCGTTCGCACATCGACAGCAGTGCATCCGGCGCTGTTTGCCCGTCAGTGAGCACCAGCACCGGCGGCTCCAGCGTGACGATGCGGGAGATCCGGCGGGCGCAATCGTCGGGCGTGGCGTTGGTCAGGTAGGCGACTTCGCGCTCGCCCAGGATCTGCACCCGGTAGGGGTGGATGTAGTTGAGGTAGCCCACCAGGTCGGCGCCGGAACGGGCGGCCCGCACGGCCACTTCGTCGAAACGGCGCTCCGAGGCGCCCAGGCCGGCCACCCATTCCCACTTGAGCTGGGCGCGATGGTCTTCAAAAAGAACGTCGGCGCTGACGACGGTCGGCTTCACGCTTTCAGGCGGGTTGGGCCGACTGCCAGGTGGCGATCATGCGGTGAAGCTCTTCCGCGCTGGTGTTGGCCTTGATCTTCTCGCGCAGGGGCGCGTCGGAAAGAAGTTCGGCGATCTCCGACAGGATTTCCAGGTGCTTCTGGGTGGCCGCCTCGGGCACCAGCAGGAAGATCAGCAGGTTGACGGGCTGCTCATCCGGCGCGTCAAAGCCGATCGGGCTGGCCAGCTGGAACAGCGCTGCCATCGGTGCCTTCAGGCCCTTGATGCGGCCGTGGGGAATCGCCACCCCATGGCCCAGGCCGGTGGAGCCCAGGCGCTCGCGGGCAAACAGGCTATCGGTGATCAGGGCCCGCGAGAGGCCGTGCAGGTTCTCGAAAAGCAGCCCGGCCTCTTCAAAAGCGCGCTTTTTGCTGGTGACGTCGACACTGACGAGCACTTGGGCGGCGGGCAGGATGGACGCGAGGCGGTTCATGGCGGAGCAGTTTTCAGATTATGCACTTGGACGAGTGCACTGCAACAAACGGCTCCCGGGCGCTTCCCGCCTACAGCCGGGTCCAAATAAAAAAGCCGCCCGGTGGGGGCGGCCTTGTCGAGCTATTTGGTTCTCACATCAGGCGCTTGGAGGCCTCGTGATGGTGGTCCTGCAGGCGGGTCTTGTGGCGGCCCACCTGGCGGTCGAGCTTGTCGACCAGTTCATCCACGGCGGCATACAGGTCTTCATGGGCGCTTTCGGCGAACATGTCACTGCCCTTGACGTGGATGTTGCACTCGGCGCGTTGTCGTCGTTCCTTTTCCTTCTGCTTCTCCACGGTCAGTATCACCTTGATATCGACGACCTGGTCGAAGTGCCTTGTTATCCGATCGAGCTTGGTGGTCACGTAATTGCGCAGTGCCTGGGTGACTTCGAGATGGTGACCGCTGATCGTCAAGTTCATAAGTAGGCTCCTGTGGCTCTCGGTTGAAACAGCCGCCCGTCAGGTGCGGGCGACGGGGTGAACTCGGATTCCTTGAAGGTCAAACCACTATGCCCCCGGGCAGGATGAAAAGCAATTGATTTCCCGGCGTGCGGCGCAGCAAAGTGAAACGCTTTGTCGGTAGCGCCGCGCAAGTTGTTGATACGGCTGGGCTTTCTGCCGCGCCAAGAAGAACGGCGGCCCTTCAGGCCGCCGTTCGCGACGCCTCCGGGCGACGTTTAACCGGGGTGTGAGTTCAGTGGACGCGCCAGCCCGCCGGCCTGGCAAGCGCGCGGGCCCAGCCGGCTGCGCGCGGATGCGCCTGGGCGCCCGGGCGTTCGAGGTTGGCATGCTCACAGCCTTCGCGGTGGGGCCGGTCGCGCGGGCCGTCGGCAAAGCGGTTGGTGGTCTTGTTTTCGCGATTCATGTTCGTGCTCCGTCGGGTCAGCTGCCGCTGTCGTTGCTGGCGCCCTTTTCGCCGTCCTGGCGGGCCGGCAGGGTGGAATAGCGGCTGGGAAAAGGCCATGCGTGGCCGCCGGTGCGGCTGCCCTTGAGTTCGAAACCGTAGCCTTTGCGCTCGGGCTGGGCCGGGCGATAGCCGGGCCGGCTGGCGTTGGGGTCGTTTGCGAGCTGGATCATTGCTTTCTCCTTGCGGGATAAGCCAATCTAGGCGGGCTGGCTCGGCCGGTATGTCGGACAGTTTGGCGCTGATTTGTAGGACGTGTCCGGCACAACAACTGCTGGCTTGATGGCGCTCCCCGCAAAGCGACGACGAAATCAGCGTCATCAGGATTGGGGGGCTGATGCGCTTTGCGGCCCGGGCCGCTTGCTCTACCATGGCCGGCACCGATGAGCCTTGCAACCATCATGTACGCGGGGCTGACCCGCCCCACCCGGCCCGTGAACGCGCTGGTCCTGATGGGAGGAGGCGCGCGCACCGCCTACCAGGTCGGCGTGCTGAAGGCGCTGGGCTCGATGCTCAGCCTGCAGCCGAACGCGGCCAGCGCCTTTCCCTTCCAGGTGCTGGTGGGCACTTCGGCCGGCGCGCTGAACGTGGCGTACCTGGCGGGCACCGCCACCGCCGGCCTGCAGGCCTTCGAACAGCTGTCGCAGTTCTGGGGCCGCCTGCATTGCGATGCGGTTTTCCGCCTGAACGTCTCGCCCTGGGTGCGCTTCAGCCGGCTGGTGGCCGCCCTCAGCCTCTGGCGCAACACCCGCATCCACGGCGCCATCCTGGACAACATGCCGCTGGTGGACACGCTGCATCACGCGGTGTCGCTGCAGGGCATCGAAGACGCGCTGCAAAGCAAGGCAATCGACGCGGTGGCCGTGACCGCGTCCAGCTACACCAGCGGGGTGCACTGGACTTTTTGCCACACTGCCCGCGACCGACAGCAGGAATCCTGGAACCGGCCGGGCCGGCGCTCGGAGTTCCAGCCGCTCACCATAGAACACCTGATGGCCTCCAGCGCCATCCCCTTCCTGTTCCCTTCCACGCCCCTGTGGGTGGACGGCCGGCGCGAATTCTTCGGTGACGGCTCCATGCGGCAGGTCTCGCCGCTGTCGCCGGCCATGCACCTGGGCGCGCACCGGATCCTGGTGGTGGGCGTGGGCCAGCCGGAGCGATCGGGTTTCATCGGCGGCGGCAATGGCGCCACCCAGCCCACGATGGGCGGCATCGCCGGCCACGCCATGGCCAGTGTGTTCCACGACACGCTGCAGGCCGACGTGGAGCAGGCCCAGCGCGTGACCCGCACGCTGCAGCAGCTGCCGCGCGAGGTGGCCGCCGTCATGCCCTACCGCAGCGTGGAGGTGCTCTCCATCCAGCCCTCGCAGTCGCTGGACGCGCTGGCCCAGGCCCACGCGCATGAATTGCCCGGGTCGGTGCGGCGCGCGCTCGGCGGGCTGGGCGCGCTCAAGGGCGGCGGCGGCGCGCTGGCCAGCTACCTGCTGTTCGAGCCAGGCTTCATCCAGGCCCTGGTCTCGCTGGGCGAGCAGGATGCCTATGCGCGCAAGGAAGAACTGCTGGCGTTCCTTCACGGCGGCACGGCATAATCGCGCGGTCGCAACAGCCGGAGAGCGCTCCTTGGAAACCTGCCCCAGTCGGTAGCTTTCAACTCCCTCACTGCATCGGGGTTGAAAGCGAAAGACCGTCAACCCTTTTGCCGATGCACCCACTCACGGGAGTGAGCCATGCTCAATATCTTCACGCTCGCCAACGGCCGGCTCTTCCAGGAAGAGATCGAGTCGCTGGAGGAGCTTTCAAAATTCCAGCCGATCTGGGTGGACCTGGAGTCGCCCACGCTGGAAGAAAAGCGCTGGGTCAAGCAGTACTACGGCCTGTCCATCCCGGAAGACGCGATGGACGAGGACATCGAGGAGTCCGCCCGCTTCTATGAGGAAGACAACGGCGAGCTGCATATCCGCAGCGACTTCCTGATCGCCGACGACGACGAGCCGCGCACGGTGCGCGTGGCCTTCATCCTCAACCTGATGAACGACGCGCTCAAGAGCAAGGGCGTGCTGTTCTCCATCCACGACGAAGACGTGCCGGTGTTCCGCCTGCTGCGCCTGCGCGCCCGCCGCGCGCCCGGGTTGATCGAGGACGCCAAGGAAGTGCTGCTTAAACTCTTTGACGCCGACGCCGAATACTCGGCCGACACGCTGGAAGGCATCTACGACGAACTCGAAAAGGTCAGCAAGCAGGTGCTGGCCGGCGACGTGACCGATGCGCTGGCCGGCGAGGTGCTGGGCGCCATCGCCCGGCAGGAAGACTTGAACGGGCGCATCCGCCGCAACGTGATGGACACCCGCCGCGCCGTGAGCTTCATGATGCGCAGCCGCATGCTCAATGCCGGCCAGTTCGAGGAGGCGCGGCAGATCCTGCGCGACATCGAATCGCTGGACAACCACACGGCCTTCCTGTTCGACAAGATCAACTTCCTGATGGACGCCACCGTCGGTTTCATCAACATCAACCAGAACAAGATCATCAAGATCTTCTCCGTGGCCAGCGTGGCATTGCTGCCGCCCACGCTGATCGCCAGCATCTACGGCATGAACCTGAAATTCCCGGAGTTCGAGTTCCTCGGCGCCGCGGCCTATCCCTACGTGCTGGTGCTGATGGTGGCCAGCGCGCTGGTGCCGATGGTGTACTTCCGCAAGCGCGGCTGGCTCAAATAGAACGCAGCAGCGCGGCGACGATGGCGGCCGAATGGCGGCTGGCGACTTCGTCGATGAACTTTGCGAAGTCGCCATGCGCTTCGTCGTCGGCCCGGTCGGATATGGTGCGCACGGCGGCGAACGGCACGCCATAGTCGCGGCAGACCTGGGCGAAAGCCGCTCCTTCCATTTCCACCGCCAGCGCATCCGGCAGCGCGTGCTGCAGCGCACGGCTCTCGGCGGTGGTGGAAACAAAGCGGTCACCGCTTGCCACCAGCCCGCGGTGCAGCACCGTGCCCGGCAGTGCCAGGCGCACGGCCGCCGCCAGCGCGTCGCTCAGGGCGCTGTCGGTGGTGAAACGGCTGGTGCCGTACAGCGGCACTTCATGGCGGGGAAAGATGGGCGAGGCGTCCATGTCGTGCTGCATGAAGCTGTCCGCGACCACGGCGTCACCCCGGTTCACGCCGGCAGCGAGCCCGCCGGCCACGCCGGTGAAGACGATGCGGTCCACCTTGAAGCGCTCGATCAGCAACGTTGCCGTCGTCGCGGCCGCCACCTTGCCGATGCGCGACAGCACCACGACCACCTCATGCCCATGCAGGTGGCCGCAAAAAAAATCGCGGCCGGCAGCCGCGACTTTCTTCTCGTCAGGCATCAACGCGAGCACGGCGGACAACTCCTCGTGCATCGCGCTGACGATTGCGGTCTTCACTCCTTGATGTCGACGCCGTAGAAGTTGTGGCGTCCGAAGGGCGAGAGCTTGAAGTCGATGACTTCCTTGCGCACCGGCTTGAGCTGTACCGCGTGGGCAATGGTGAACCAGGGCTCCTGCTGCTTGAAGATCACCTGGGCTTGCTTGTAGAGCTTGTCGCGCTCAGCCGGTTTGGTCTCGGACTTGGCCTTCTGGATCAGGTCCTCGAAAGGCTGGTGGCAGAACTTGGCGACGTTCGAACCATTGGTCCGGGCAGCCTCACAGCCCAGCAGCACGGCCAGGAAGTTGTCCGGGTCGCCGTTGTCGCCGGTCCAGCCCAGCATGCCCATCTGGTGCTCGCCGGCCTGCATGCGCTTACGGTACTCACCCCATTCGAAGGTCTTGATCTCGGCCTTGATGCCCACCTTGGCCAGGTCCGCCTGCATCAGCTCGGCGATGCGCTTGGCGTTCGGGTTGTAGGGGCGCTGTACCGGCATGGCCCACAGGTCGGTGGTAAAGCCGTTGGCAAAGCCGGCCGCGGCCAGCAGCTTCCTGGCGCCCTCCGGGTCATAGACATCGTCCTTGATGTCGTTGTTGTAGGCCGACATGGAAGGCGGCAGCGGGTTTTTCGCCGCGATGCCGGTGCCCAGGTAGACGCCGTCCAGGATGCCCTTCTTGTTGATGGCCATGCTCACCGCCTTGCGCACGCGCACGTCGTCAAAGGGCTTCTTCGTAACGTTGTAGGCGAGGTATCCCACGTTCAGGCCGGGCTGTTCGAGCACCGTGATCTTGGGGTCCTTGCGGATCGCTTCGAGGTCCGCCGGGTTGGGGTAGGGCATGACATGGCACTCGCCCTTTTGCAGCTTGGCCCAGCGCACCGAGGCATCGGGCGTGATGGCGTAGACGAGATCGTCGATCTTCGCCTTGCCGGCCCAGTACTGGGGGAACGCCTTGTAGCGCACGACCGCATCCTTCTGGTATTGCACCAGGTAGAACGGGCCGGTGCCAATGGGCTCCTGGTCGAGCTTCTCGGGGGTGCCGGCCTTGAGCAGGGCGATGGCGTATTCCTTGGACTGGATGGCCGCATAGGGCATCGCCAGGTTCGACAGGAAAGGGGCCTCAGGCTTGTTCAGCGTGATCCTGACGGTGTAGTCATCGATCTTGTCGACCGCCTTGAGCAGCTTGGGCATGCCCATGTCGTTGAAGTACGAGTGGTTGCTGCTCGTGACCTTGAAGTAGGGGTCGGACTCGGTCCACTGGCGGGTGTAGGCAAACAGCACGTCGTCTGCATTGAAGTCCCGCGTGGGCTTGAAGGCACGGTGGCTGTGCCACTTGACGCCCTTGCGCAGGTAGAAGGTGTAGGTCAGGCCATCCTTGGAGATGTCCCACTTTTCCGCCAGGCCCGGCACGATCTTGGTGCCGCCACGCTCGAATTCGACGATGCGGTTGTAGATCGGCTCGTTGCCGTCAAACGATGTGCCGGTCGTGTTGACGCCCGGATAGAAGTTTTCGGGGCTGCCCTCGGAGCAGAACACCAGCGTCTTGGCGCCGGCGCCCGCGGCACAGGCCAGCGCCAGGGCGCCGATCGCAAAGTGCTTGCGGTATTTGGAAAGATTCATAAAAACTCCTTCAGGATGGTTGCGGCATTCAGCCGGCGAGGAAAACATTATCAACAGCGGCTGGTTCGGGAAAACCCGGCGTAGCCGGCGTTTCGCCAAAACCCGATTCGAGGAACTGTTCGGCGAAGTGGCAGGCGACGATGCGTTCGTCCACTGGCCGGGGCAGGGGCCGCTCGGCACGGCAGCGCTCGACCGCGTAAGGGCAGCGGCTGGAAAAAACGCAGCCGCTGGGCGGGTTCAAAGGCGACGGCAGCTCGCCCTTGAGCACGATGCGCTGCACGTTGCGCCCGCCCACGCCCGGCGTGGAAGCCAGCAGCGCGTTGGTATAGGGGTGCAAGGGGCGCGAGAAAAGCTTGTCCTTGGGCCCCTGCTCCATCACGTGGCCCAGGTACATGACCAGCACCTCGTGGGCGATGTGGCGCACCACAGCCAGGTCGTGCGAGATGAACAGGAACGCCAGCTTGAATTCGCTTTGCAGGTCGGCCAGCAGGTTGAGCACCTGCGCCTGGATCGACACATCCAGCGCCGAGACAGGCTCGTCGGCCACCAGCAACTTGGGGTTGAGCATCAGCGCGCGTGCGATCGCGATGCGCTGGCGCTGTCCGCCGGAAAACATGTGCGGATAGCGGGCTGCGTACTCGGGCCGCAGGCCGACCTGGGCCAGCATGGCGCGTGACTTCTCTGCTCGCTGGGCGGCGTCCAGCGTGGTGTTGATGGCCAGCGGGTCTTCCAGCACGGCGCTGATCTTCTTGCGCGGGTTGAGTGAGCCGTAGGGATTCTGGAACACCAGCTGCACAGCCTGGCGCAAGCGCTTCCTGTCGGCGGCGGGCGTGTTGACCGCGTCGCTGCCGTCCAGCATCAGGCTGCCTTCGGTGGGCTTTTCGATCAGTGAGACCATGCGCGCGAGGGTGGACTTGCCGCAACCCGACTCGCCCACCACCGCCAGCGTCCTGCCGGCCTCGATGGCGAACGAGACGCCGCCCACGGCCTGCAGCTGCGCGGGCTCCCGGAACATGCCGCGGCGGATCTTGTAGACCTGGCGCAGGTTTTTGGCTTCGACGACAACGGTCATGCGAGGGCCTCCGTCTTCAGAGGATGGCCGCTTTCGATTTTTTCCTGGCGCTGCGGATCGCCCAGCGCGTAGTGGCAACGCACCTGGCCACCCTGCCAGTCGCGCAGCTCAGGCCGCACGGCCGCCGAATGCGCGGTGGCATAGGCGCAGCGCGGCGCGAACAGGCAGCCGGCGGGCCGGTCGAACACGCCCGGCACCACGCCGGGAATGGTGGCCAGCCGGTGGCCGGCCGGGCCGCGCTCGGGCAGGGCCGCGAGCAGGGCTTCGGTGTAGGGGTGCTGGGGACTGACGAACAGGCTGTCGGCCCGCTGCTGCTCGACCACCTGGCCGGCATACATCACGGCCACGCGCTGCGCCATTTCACTGACCACTCCCATGTTGTGCGTGATCAGCACCAGCGCCATGCCGCGGTCCTTTTGCAGATTGCGAAGCAAATCGAGGATCTGCGCCTGGATCGTCACGTCCAGCGCGGTGGTGGGCTCGTCGGCTATCAGCAGGCGTGGGTTGCACGATATCGCCATGGCGATCATCACGCGCTGGTTCATCCCGCCCGACATCTGGTGCGGGTAGTCGTTCAGGCGCGTGTGCGCGGCCGGGATGCCGACCTGCTCCAGCAATTCGATGGCGCGGCGTTTGGCGCTGGCCTTGTCCAGCGGCGAATGCAGGCGCAGTGCTTCGACCAGCTGCCAGCCGATGGTGAAGCAGGGGTTCAGGCTGGTCGTGGGCTCCTGGAAGATCATCGCCAGGTCCTTGCCCACCAGCCGCCGGCGCTCTCTGTCGGAGATGCCCAGCAGGTCGTTGCCGGCAAACCGCAGCTTCTTCGCGCGCACGCGGCCGGGGTAGGCGATCAGGCCCATCAGCGCCATCATGGTCACGCTCTTGCCGGAGCCGGACTCGCCTACGATCCCCAGCACTTCGCCTTCCTCCAGCGTCAGGCTGACGCCTTCGACCGCATGCATGACACTGCCCTGCGTGGGGAACTCCACGTGCAGGTCTTCGATTTCAAGAAGAGGAGTGGCCATGGCTATCGCTTGAGTTTTGGGTCGAGCGCATCGCGCAAGCCGTCGCCCATCAAATTGAAGGCCAGTACCGCGACCAGGATGGCCAGCCCGGGGAAGGTCACGACCCACCAGGCGCGCAGCACAAACTCGCGCGCGTCGGCCAGCATGGTGCCCCACTCGGAGGCCGGCGGCTGCGCGCCCAGGCCCAGGAAACCCAGCGCCGCGGCGTCGAGGATGGCGGTGGAAACACCCAGCGAGGCCTGCACGATCAGCGGCGCGGCGCAATTGGGCAGCACCTCGCTGAACATCAGGCGCAGCGTTCCGGCGCCGCTGATTCGCGCCGCCGTCACATAATCTTTGGACACCTCGGCGATCACCGCTGCGCGCGTGATCCGCACGTAATGCGGCAACACCACCACGGCAACAGCCAGCATCGCGTTCATCAGCCCCGGCCCCAGGATGGCCACGATCACGATGGCCAGCAGCAGGCTGGGCAGCGTGAGGATGATGTCCATGATGCGCATGATGGCGATCTCGACGACGCCGCGCGCGAATCCGGCTATCAGGCCCAGCACGATGCCCACGGCCAGCGACAGCATGACCACCGCAATGCCGATCGACAGCGACAGGCGCGCACCGTAGATCAGGCGCGAGAGGATGTCGCGGCCGATGGCGTCCGTACCCAGCACATAGGTCCAGGAACCGCCGGCCTGCCAGGTGGGCGGCTTGAGGAAGACGGCGCTGTTGGTCTGGTCCGGCAGGTGCGGTGCCAGCCAGGGAGCGAACAGCGCCACCAGCAGCAACACGGCGACCACCACCAGCCCGGCGACCGCCCCCTTGTTGGCGGAGAACGAAATCCAGAACTCGCGCAGCGGGCCCGGAGGTGTGGCCATGGCAGTCACGGGCATGGCGGCAGTGGGCGTGTTCAATTGCGCCATCTCAATGCCCTCCCGAACGGATGCGCGGATTGATGATCCCGTAGGTCACGTCGACCAGCAGGTTGACCACCATCACCACCACGCCCAGCAACAACATGCCGCCTTGCAGCACCGGGTAATCACGCCGGTTGATGGCCTCGATCAGCCACTTGCCCACGCCGGGCCAGGAGAAGATGGTCTCGGTCAGGATGGCGCCGGTGAACAGCACGCCGACCTGCAGGCCGATGACGGTGATGACCGGGATCAGTGCATTGCGCAGCGCGTGCACGCCAACCACGCGCATCGGCGGCAGGCCCTTGGCGCGCGCGGTGCGGATGTAATCCTCGCCCAGCACTTCCAGCATGGCCGAACGCGTCATGCGCGCGATCACGGCCAGCGGGTTGGTGCCCAGCACGATGGTTGGCAGGATCAGGTGCTTGAAGGTCGACCAGAACGAGCCCTTGTCGCCGGTCAGCAAGGCGTCGATCAGCAGAAAACCCGTGGTCGGCTCGATGTAGTGCTGCACCGAGATGCGCCCCGACACCGGCGTCCAGCCCAGCTGCACGGAGAACAGCAGGATCAGCAGCAGGCCCCACCAGAAGATCGGCATCGAATAGCCGGTCAGCGAGGTCGCCATCACGCCATGGTCGAAGATCGAATTGCGCCGCACTGCCGCGATGATGCCGGCCGGTATGCCCAGGATCAGTGCGAACAGGATGGCGCAGACCGCCAGCTCGATGGTGGCCGGGAACAGCGTGAGGAACTCGCGCAGCACCGGCTCCTGGGTGATGATGGATTTGCCCAGGTCGCCCTGCAGCACGCGGCCGATGTAGATGCCGTACTGCACCATGATGGGCTTGTCCAGCCCATATTCCTTGAGCAGCTGGGCATGGCGCACGGCATCGATGCCGCGCTCACCGGCCAGGGTTTCGATCGGGTCGCCCGGAACCAGGCGGATGAGGAAGAACGCCAGCAGCGTCATCCCGATGAAAGTTGGGATGACCAGCGACAGGCGGGTGAGGATGAAACGCAGCATCGAGGTTTGTCGTCATCCCCGCGGAGGCGGGAATCCGGGGCATGCAAGAATCGGACGTGCATCCTGCGGCCCTTCCTACTGCTTTGCGTCGCGCAGTTCGCGGCGCAGGATCTTGCCCACCGGCGTCTTGGGCATTTCGGTGCGGAACTCGATCACGCGGGGCTGCTTGTAGCCGGTGAGGTTGGCGCGGCAGTAGTCGCGCACCTGAGCTTCGGTGAGGTCGGGGTTCTTCTTGACGATGACCAGCTTGACGGCCTCGCCCGTCTTCTCGTCCGCCACGCCGACCACCGCGCATTCCAGCACGCCGTCCAGCTTGGCGACCACGTCTTCGACCTCGTTGGGGTAGACGTTGAAGCCGCTGACCAGCACCATGTCTTTTTTGCGGTCCACGATCTTGTAGTAGCCGCGCTCGTCCACGGTGCCGATGTCGCCGGTCTTGAAGAAGCCGTCCGGCGTCATGACCTTGGCGGTTTCGTCGGGGCGCTGCCAGTAGCCGGCCATCACCTGCGGGCCCTTGATGGCGATTTCGCCGGGCTGGCCCATGGGCACTTCGTTGCCGTCGTCGTCCAGCAGTTTCAGCCAGGTCGAGGGCAGCGGCACGCCGATGGTGCCGGTGTACTCCGTGGCGGTGGTCGGGTTGCAGGTGGCCGAAGGCGAGGTCTCCGACAGGCCGTAGCCCTCGCAGATCGGGCAGCCGGTCTTGTCCAGCCAGAGCTTGGCCACGGCACCCTGCACCGCCATGCCGCCGCCCACCGACACTTTCAGGTTCTTCCAGTTGACGGTGTTGAAGTCGGGATGGTTGGCCAGGCCGTTGAACAGCGTGTTCACCGCCGGGAAGCTGTGGATGGTGTGCTTGGACAGCTCCTTGAGCACCGCCGGCAGGTCGCGCGGGTTGGGAATCAGGATCAGCTTGCCGCCGGTGCGCATCGACAGCATCATGCCCACGGTGAAAGCGAAGATGTGATACAGCGGCAGCGCGCAGACTCCGGTGGGCTGCTCGCCGGCGGGTACCTTGTCCATCACCGGCTGGTTGAAGGCCTCGGACTGCAGCACGTTGGCGATGATGTTCCGGTGCAGCAGCACGGCGCCCTTGGAGACACCGGTGGTGCCGCCGGTGTACTGCAGCACGGCCACGTCGTCGGGGGTGATCTGCGGTTTCTTCAACGCGCCGCGGGCGCCCTTGGCCACCGCGTCGTTGTAGCGCACGGCGCCCGGCAGGTTGAACGCCGGCACCATCTTCTTGGCCTTGCGCACCACGTAGTTCACAAGCGCGCCCTTGACCATGCCCAGCATGTCGCCCATGGCGCACAGCACCACGTGCTTGACCGGGGTGGCGGCGATGCACTGCTCCAGCGTGCTGGCGAAATTCTCGATGATGATGATGGCCTTGGAACCCGAGTCCTTGAGCTGGTGCTCGAGTTCGCGCGGCGTATACAGCGGGTTGACATTCACCACCACGTAGCCGGCGCGCAGGATGGCGGCCACGGCCACGGGGTACTGCGGCACGTTGGGCATCATGATGGCCACGCGGTCACCCTTGACCAGCCCCAGGCCCTGCAGGTAGATCGCCAGCGCGGCGCTTTGCGTGTCGGTATCCGCGTAGCTGACGTCCTTGCCCATGAAGCTGTAGGCGGTGCGGCCGGCGTACTTGGTGAACGCCTCCTCCATCAGCGCGACCAGCGAGGCGTACTGGGAAGGGTCGATGTCGGCGGGAACGCCGGGCGAGTAGGCGCTCAGCCAGGGACGGTCTGTCATGGGGTCTCCTCCGGGCCCGTAAGAATCGGGCAAGAGAGATTGTGTGGCCCCGGCACCCCCCCGCTCCCCCCTTGTTTTCCCTAGGGGCTTCGAGGGGAGGGCCTCTAATCAGGCCTTCAGCGCGCCCAGCACTTCGTCGAGCATCTTCTTGGCGTCGCCGAACAGCATGCGGTTGTTCTCTTTGTAGAACAACGGATTGTCGACGCCGGCATAGCCTGACGCCATGCTTCGCTTCATGACGATGGAGGTTTTGGCCTTCCACACTTCCAGCACCGGCATGCCGGCGATGGGACTGCCGGGGTCGTCCTGCGCGGCGGGATTCACGATGTCGTTGGCGCCGATGACCATGGCGACATCGGTAGCCGGAAAGTCGTCGTTGAGTTCGTCCATTTCCATCACGATGTCGTAAGGCACCCTGGCTTCGGCCAGCAGCACATTCATGTGGCCGGGCATGCGACCCGCCACCGGATGGATGCCGAAACGGATGTTGACGCCCTTCTCGCGCAGGAGCTTGGTGATTTCATACACCGTGTGCTGCGCCTGAGCCACCGCCATCCCGTAGCCGGGAACGATGACCACGCTCTTGGCGTCCTTCAGCAGTTCCGCCGTTTCCAGCGCGCTGATGGGCGAGACCTCGCCGGCGGGCTGCGCGGCCGCGTCGCCCCTGGCCGCAGGCGCCGGTGCACCGCCGCCGAAGCCGCCCGCGATCACGCTGATGAAGTTGCGGTTCATCGCCCGGCACATGATGTAGGACAGGATGGCGCCGGAAGAGCCGACCAGCGCGCCGACGACGATCAGCAGGTCGTTGGACAGCATGAAGCCGGTTGCCGCCGCCGCCCAGCCCGAATAGCTGTTGAGCATCGAGACCACCACCGGCATGTCGGCCCCGCCGATCGCCATCACCATGTGGATGCCGAACAGCAGCGCAATCACGGTCATGACCAGGAGCGGCGTCATGCCCGAGGCGATT
Organism: Burkholderiales bacterium; assembly: GCA_016191525.1. Lineage (GTDB taxonomy): Bacteria > Pseudomonadota > Gammaproteobacteria > Burkholderiales > Burkholderiaceae_C > Ramlibacter. Next base: position 91,260 of record JACPOK010000011.1, read on the forward strand.
TCGGGTGCCATGACGAACGCACGGCCGAACCAGATGACCGCCAGCAGTCCTGCCAGGTTCAGCCAGTGGCGCCCAGGCAGCAGCAGCGGCTTGCCGCCGATCTTTCCATTGAGTTTGCCGAAGGCGATGAGCGAACCGGAAAAAGTCACCGCGCCGATCAGGATGCCGACGTAGATCTCCAGCTCGTGAATGGTCTTCTCGGCGCCGGCCAGCGGATGCGAGGTGTCGATGTAGCTGGCAAAGCCGACCAGGCACGCGGCCAGGCCGACCAGGCTGTGCATCAGCGCGACCAGTTCGGGCATCTGCGTCATCTTGACGACGCGCGCCGCATACAGGCCGACGGCGCCGCCGGCCACCAGGGCGGCGACGATCCACGGGATGCCGGCTGCCGTCACGCGCGGGCCGAACACCGTGGCCAGCACGGCCAGGGCCATGCCGATCATCCCGAACAGGTTGCCGCGCCGTGCGGTCTCGGGGTTGGACAGCCCGCCCAGGCTGAGGATGAAAAGGATGATGGCGCCGATGTAGGCGCCGGTTGCCAGGTTTGCAGACATGATCGGTTTCCTACTTGCGGAACATGGCCAGCATGCGCTGGCTGACGGCGAAGCCGCCGAACATGTTCACGGCCGTGAGCACGATACCGCCCACAGCCAGCCAGCGTATCCACGGGTCAATCCCCGCGCCGCCCGGGAGCGGCGGCGCGATCTGCACCAGGGCGCCGATCGCGATGATGCTGGAGATGGCGTTGGTGACGCTCATCAGCGGCGTGTGCAGCGCGGGTGTCACGTTCCACACCACCATGTAGCCGACGAAGCAGGCCAGCACGAAAACCGTGAAGTGGCCCAGGAAAGCCGTGGGCGCGTTGGCGCCGACGAACCAGAACAGCGCGGCCGCGATGCCGAACATGATGGCCAGCTTGTTGGCCGCCATCGGCTCGCTGGGCGCGCCATGGCCGTGGCCTTTCTTGGCTGCGGGGGCAACGGCGGGCTTGGCCGCCGGCACTGCGGCGGCCTTGAGCGGGGGCGCGGGCCAGGTGATGGCACCGTCCTTCACCACCGTCAGGCCGCGGATCGCGTCGTCTTCCATGTTGACGTTGATCACGCCATCCTTGGTCTTGCAAAGCTCTTCGCTGAGGCGGAACAGGTTGGTGGAATAAAGCGTGGAAGATTGCCGCGCGAGCCGGCTCACCAGGTCGGTGTAGCCGACGATGGTGACGCCGTGCTTGACCACCGCCTGGCCGGGTTCGGTCAGCTCGCAATTGCCACCCTGCTCGGCCGCCATGTCGACGATGACGCTGCCGGGCTTCATGCTGCGCACCATCTCTGCCGTGATCAGCCGCGGCGCGGGCTTGCCGGGAATCAGCGCGGTGGTGATGATGATGTCCACCTCACGGGCCTGCTTGGCGTACATCTCGCGCTGCGCCTGCTGGAAGCCCTCGCTCATGACCTTGGCGTAGCCACCGCCGCCGGAGCCTTCTTCCTCGTAATCGACCTTGACGAATTCGCCGCCCAGCGACACGACCTGGTCGGCCACTTCAGCGCGGGTGTCGTTGGCGCGCACGATGGCGCCCAGGCTGGCGGCCGTGCCGATCGCGGCAAGGCCGGCGACACCGGCGCCGGCGATGAACACCTTGGCCGGCGGCACCTTGCCCGCGGCCGTGATCTGGCCGCTGAAAAAGCGGCCGAAGGCGTTGGCGGCTTCGATGACGGCGCGGTAGCCGGCAACGCCGGCCTGCGAGGTCAGCGCGTCCATCTTCTGGGCGCGCGACAGCGTGCGCGGCAACGCGTCGATGGCCAGCACGGTGGCCTTTTTCGCGGCCAGCTGCTGCATCAGTTCGGGGTTTTGCGCGGGCCAGACAAAGCCGATCAGCGTGCCGCCCTCGCGCATCAGCTCAACTTCCTGCGGGCTCGGCGGGCGCACCTTGAAAACAATGTCCGACTGGCCCCAGAGTTCGGCTGCAGTCGCAGCAATCGATGCGCCGGACGCGCGGTAGGCGTCGTCATCCAGGTTCGCACCGTCGCCGGCACCGCTTTCCACGGAAACCGCAAAACCCAGCTTGACGAGTTTTTCCACCACATCCGGAACCGTGGCGACACGTTTTTCACCCGGTGCCGTTTCTTTCGGAACCCCGATCAGCAAGGTTTTCTTCGCCGTCTCGGGCGCGGCGGCAACGGGGATTTCGCCCACCGGGGTTTCGGCAGGAACGCCTGTCTGCATGGGTCGGGTCTCCTCGACTGGTGAATTACTTGTAAGCGGTCGCTGACCTCAAGCTTACATGAAAGGATGCGTGCTCAGCCGTCGCTTTGGGGAACGTAACCGGTACGAAGCGTGGGCAGCCCCACGCCCGCGGCGTCGAACCCGCCGTCCACCGCGATCACCTGGCCGTTGACGTAGCCGGCAGCGGCGCTGCACAGGAAACCGGCCACCGAGGCGATTTCCTCCACGGTGCCATAGCGGTTCTGGGGAATCGCATCGTGATAGTCGCGGCGGATGGCCGGCGTATGCACCAGCTTGGCCATCTCGGTTTCCACCGGGCCCGGGGCAATGGCATTCACCCGGATGCCGCGCGCGCCCAGTTCCACCGCCTGCTGGCGCGTCAGGTGGATCAACGCCGCCTTGCTGGTGCCGTACGCCACGCGCAGGGTGCTGGCGCGCAGGCCGGAGATCGACGCGATGTTGACGATGGCGCCGCCGCCGTTTTGCAGCATTACCGGCGCACAGGCCTGGGTGCAGAGGAAGGCGCCGTCCAGGTTGGTGGCCATCACCTGGCGCCATTCCTCGAAGGTGGTTTCGCCGATCGGCTTGAAGACGGCGACGCCGGCGTTGTTCACCAGCGCGTCGATCCGGCCGAAGGCGCGCACGATGCCCTGTACGGCCGCATTCACCTGCGCGGGATCGGCCACGTCGCAATGGATGGCCAGCACCCGGTCGCCGCATTTCAGTGCCGCCGCGGCCGGCGCCAGGGTCTGCGCATCCACATCCAGCAGCGCCACGCGGTGGCCGTTGCAAAGGAACCAGCGGGCGATGCCCAGGCCGATGCCGCGCGCCGCGCCGGTCACGACCGCGACGGGCGAACCAGCGCCTGGAGGAGTTAGCGGGGAGTTAGCCATGGCGGACACGACTGTACCCGCGGTTGCAAAGCGCAGGTGCGGCCCCACGTTCACAGCCACATGTCCCTGCTTCCGCTTTTCGGCCTTTCCATTGCCTTGCACCTGTACCTGGGCATGCGCCTGGTCTCCGCGCTTCCCGGCAACGTGGCCGGCGCCATGCTGGCCGCGCTGCTGGCCGCCTCCGCGCTGTTGATGCCCCTCGGGCTGGTGGCCCGCCGCCGGTTCACACCGCCGCTGGCCGACACTCTGACGTGGATCGGCATGCTGTTCATGGGCCTGTTTTCCTCGCTGCTGGTGTTCACCGTGGCGCGCGATGCGCTGTTGCTGCTCGCCTGGATCGCTCAGCTCCCCCGCGAGGGCTTGCGCACGGGCTCCGCGATGGCCGTGCCGGTGCTGGCGCTGGGCGCCACGCTGTGGGGCCTGGTCAATGCCCGCCGCACGGCCGGTGTGGTCAGCGTGGACGTGCCCATCGTGAACCTGCCCGCCGAGTTGCACGGCTTCACCATCGCCCAGATCAGCGACATCCACGTGGGGCCGACCATCAAGCAGCGCTACCTGCAGGACATCGTTGATGCGGTCAACCGGTTGCAGGCCGACATGGTGGCCGTCACCGGTGACTTGGTGGACGGCTCCGTGGCCGAGCTGTCGGGCCACGTCGCGCCGCTGGCGGGCCTGAAATCGCGCGACGGCACCTACTTCGTCACCGGCAACCACGAGTACTACTCCGGCGCCCATGCCTGGGTGCGCGAGCTGCAGCGGCTGGGCGTCACGGTGCTGATGAACCAGCACGTGGTGCTGCGGCGCGGCACGGCCGAGCTGGTGCTGGCCGGCGTGGCCGACTGGAGCGCCCACCATTTCGACCCGGCCCATCAGAGCAGCCCATCCGCAGCGCTGGCCGGTTCTCCCGACAGCGCCGCGGTGAAGTTGCTGCTGGCTCACCAGCCGCGCAGCGCCGCCGCTGCGGAACGGGCCGGCTTCGACCTGCAGCTGTCGGGCCACACCCATGGCGGCCAGTTCTGGCCCTGGAACCTGATGGTGCGCTTCCAGCAGCCTTTCACGGCCGGGCTGCACCGGCTGGGCCGGCTGTGGGTGTATGTGAGCCGTGGCACAGGCTACTGGGGCCCGCCCAAGCGGCTGGGCGCACCCTCCGAAATCACCCGGCTGAGGCTCGTGGCCGCCGGCTAGCCGCTGTGCGCGCTCTCCTACACGAGCGCAAGGTGACATCCCACACGGCTGAGGTTGGCCGGGGCCAAAAACTGGATGCCAGAGGAACCCCAGAACATGGCCCACCCCGCACACCTATCCCCCGCATTCACCGGCCCGCGCGCCAGCAACATCAACTACTTTGGCGCCGCGCGCGCGCGCCGCAAGTTCGAGCTGTACTACCCCGCCGGCTTCGACGACCCGGTCTACCAGGTGGCCGAGCGCTCGGTCAAGGAACGCGCCCACCTCGAATGGGAAAGCGAGCTCAGCCCCCTGGCCTACCGCCGCATGCTGGCGCGCGGCGAGCACAGCCGCATCGTCGATGCGGTGCTGCGCATAGAGCAGCGCAGCAGCCTGCTGTTTTCGTTCGAGAAGATGGCGCTGCGCGACGCGGTGGGCACAGCTGCCGGCGGCCGCCTGTTCGCCGTGGCGCTCTACGCCTTCCTGTACGGGCGGGGCTCGCCGCAAAACAAGTTCGACGCCTGGCTCGGCGCGCTGTCCAGCCTGCCCCGGCGCCAAGCGCGGGTGCTGAGCTGGCCGCTGGTGACGGTGTTCGGCCAGATCGCCCGGCCCGACACGCACCTGTTCTTCAAGCCCACCGTCACGCGCAAGGCGGCGCGCGCTTACGGCTTTGACCTGGACTACGAAGCCGCGCCCTCGTGGCCGGCCTACCGCGCGCTCCAGACCTTCGCCGCCATCATCCGGCGCGACCTGGACCGCAAGCCGGGCTTCCGGGCGCAGGACATGATCGACATCCAGTCGTTCATCTGGGTGCAGGGCTCGGCCGAGTACGAGCCCTGAAGCGCCAGCAGCGCCAGGTTTCCTCCAGCAGCGGCAGCCCGTTGAACAGCACGGCCGCGGCAAACGCACAGGCCAGGTAGGCCGTGGGCCACGGCTGGGCCTTGCGCTGCAGGTTGAAATCCAGCAGCTGGTCCCAGCCCATTACCGTCAGCAGGGCCAGCGAGACCAGGGGCAGCAGTTCCAGGAAGCTGTGCACCATCTGCTCGAAGGGCCCAACCCGGCGCAGCGGTGTCGTGTAGTGCAGGTCCCAGTACACCGTGAGCTCGTGCACCACGAAGGCCACCGCCACGCACAGCAGCACCGCCGCGTTGATTTCGAACAGCGCCACCACCAGCATCGCCGCGCCGATCTCGGCCAGCATCAGCAGGTGCATCAGGCTTTCCTTCAGGCCGCTGGTGCGCTCGATGCCGGTGCGCCGGTGGCACAGCCAGTCGGTGAAGCCCGCGGCCACCCACAGCGGGAACACCAGGACCATCAGGATCTGCTGTGCGGGGCCGGCCATGGCGCCATCCGGCTATTGCGCGAACTGCTCCGACCCCACCAGGCCGATCTTGGTCAGGCGGTAGCGCTGCGCGGTGGCCAGCACCGCGGCCACCGTGTCGTACTTGGCGCTGCGGTTCGGGCGCAGGTGGATCTCCGGCTGCTCGGCCAGCGCCGCCGCCTGCGCCATGCGCGCCTCCAGCGCCTCGCGGCCCGCCACCGCCTCGCCGTTCCACAGCAGCTGGCCGGTGGCCGTGACGTCGATCTTCACGATCTCGGGCTGCACCGGCGGCGGCGCGGCCGAGGCCGACGGCATCTCCAGGTTCACCGAGTGCAGCTGGATCGGGATGGTGATGATCAGCATGACCAGCAGCACCAGCATCACGTCGATCAGCGGCGTGGTGTTCATCTCCACCATCACCTCCGGGTCGCCGTCCTGCGCGCTGCCGATGTTCATGCCCATGGTGCGGTGTCCTTTACTGCGGCGGCTCGGTGATGAAGCCAATGCGCGCGATGCCCATCTGCTGCGCGGCATACACCACGCGGCCCACCGACTCATAGTCGGCGCGGGCGTCGCCGCGGATGTGCACCTCGGGCTGCGGGTTCAGCGCGGCCACCAGGCCCAGCCGCTGGAACAGCTGGTCGTCGGCCGTGAGGCGGGTGTCGAACCAGTAGATGCCGCCGTCGGCATCGACCGACACGATCACGTTCTCGGGCCGGCTTTCGCGCACCTGCACCACTTCGCGCGGCAGGCTGACCACGATGGAGCTGTTCACCACCGGGATGGTGATCAGGAAGATGATCAGCAGCACCAGCATCACGTCCACCAGCGGCGTGGTGTTGATGGAGGCAATCAGCGGCTCATCCGCCTCCTGCGCGTCCTTGAAGGTGATGGCCATCAGGCCTGCTCCGGCGGGCGCTGGGCGCGCGCCGCCAGCAGCACGGTGTGCAGGTCGGAGCCGAAGCCGCGCACCGTGTCCATCGCCACCTTGTTGCGGCGCACCAGCCAGTTGTAGCCCAGCACCGCGGGCACCGCCACGGCCAGGCCGATGGCCGTCATGATCAGCGCCTCGCCCACCGGGCCGGCCACCTTGTCGATGGAGGCCTGGCCCGAAGCGCCGATCTTGACCAGCGCGTTGTAGATGCCCCAGACCGTGCCGAACAGGCCGACGAAGGGCGCCGTCGAACCCACGGTGGCCAGCACCGCCAGCCCTTCCTGCGTGCGGCTGTGCACCGTGGCCACGGCGCGCTCGATGCTTTGCGTGACCCAGGTGTTCAGGTCCACTTGCCCGATCAGCCCGTCATGCTTGCGCGTGGCCTCCAGCGCCGACTCGGCGATGAAGCGGTAGGGGCTGCCTTTTTGCAGGGTGTCGGCGCCCTGGCGCACCGTGTCGGCGGCCCAGAAGCTCTGGTTGGCCGCCTTGCCCTGGCCGCCCATTTTGGTCTGCGCGATCAGCTTGGCGACCAGCACGTACCAGCTCGACAGCGACATGATGGCCAGGATGATCAGCGTGGTCTTGGCCACCCAGTCGCCCTGCTCCCACAGCGCGCGCAGGCCGTAGGGGTTGCTGGTGGCGGCCACCGGCGGGCGGATGGCCGTGAGCGCCTGCGGCGCCTGCAGGGCGGGCGAGGCCGCCAGCGAAGGCGAGGCCGACGCGGAGGCGGGCTCGGCAGGCGCCTGGGCGTGCGCGGGCAATGCCGGCGCGGCCATCAGCACGCACAGCACGATACCGGCGGCGCTACGGTTCAGGAAGGAAGGGAAGTGCATGGAGGGGCCAGGTGCGGATGACAGCGCATTGTGTCGCAGCCGGCGAAGGCGTGGCAATAATGTGCGATGACCGAACGATTCAAGCCCAACGTCACCGTGGCCGCCGTCATCGAGCGCGAGGGCCGCTTCCTGCTGGTGGAAGAAGAAAGCGCTGACGGCCTGAAGCTGAACAACCCCGCCGGCCACATCGACCCAGGCGAGTCGCCGCAGGAGGGCTGCGTGCGCGAGACGCTGGAGGAAACCGCCCACCATTTCAGGCCCACGGCGCTGGTCGGCGTGTACCTGTCACGCAAGCTGGGATCGGCCAACGGGCCGGACGTGACCTACCTGCGCTTCGCCTTTTGCGGCGAGCTCGGCGCGCAGGAGCCCGGCCTGGCGCTGGACGCCGGCATCGTGCGCACGCTGTGGATGACGGCTGAGGAGATCCGTGCCAGCGCGGCCCGGCACCGCAGCCCGCTGCTGCTGCGCTGCGTGGAGGACTACCTGGCCGGCGCGCGCTACCCGCTGGCCCTGGTGCACACCGACACCAGCGTTTACGATGCTACAAATTCGATAGCTGCTTAAGCACAATTGGCGCGCTCTGCAGCCGTTTTTCCTAATGAAAGGCGGCGAAAACGCTCAGTCCGCCTTGATCTGCGCCTGGCGCACGATTTCCTTCCAGGTCTTCTGCTCGCGGGCAATGAAAGCGGCGAATTCGGCCGACGGCCCGCCGCCGCCCACCGCGCTGTCGGTGGCGAAGCGCTCGGTCACGGCGCTGGACTTCAGCGCCTTGAACGATTCCTCCTGCAGGCGCTTGACGATGTCGGGCGGCGTGCCGGCCGGCGCCAGGATGCCGTACCACTGCGAAGTCTCGAAATCCTTGTAGCCCATCTCGGCCACGGTGGGCACCTCGGGCAGCGCGGCGATGCGCTGGTGCGTGCCCACGGCGATGGCGCGCAGCTTGCCGGCGCGGATGTGCGCGCCCAGCGCCGGCAGGCCGGCGGATGAGGCCTGTGTGCGCCCGGCTAGCAGGTCGGTGAGCTGCGGGCCCGTGCCGCGGTACGGGATGTGCGTGATGAACATGCCCGTGACCAGCTTGAGGTATTCCATCGCCAGGTGGCCCGCGCTGGCATTGCCGGCCGAGCCGTAGCTGAGCTTGCCCGGGTTCGCTTTCACATAGGCGACGAACTCCTTGAAATTCTTCGCCGGCACGTCCGGGTGGATCACGAACACGTTGGGCACCTTGGCCAGCAGCGTGACCGGGATGAAATCCTTGTTCACGTCGTAGGGCTGGCTGGCCAGCATGTAGGGGTTCACGGCCAGCGTGCCCACGTGGCCCAGGATGATGGTGTGGCCGTCGGGCGCGGCGCGCGCGGCCTCGGCCATTGCCACCACGCCGGCGCCGCCCGGCTTGTTCTCCACATAGACGCTCTGGCCCAGCTGCTTGCTCAACTCGTTGGCCACAGAGCGCGCGACGATCTCAGAGGTGCCACCGGGCGCGAAGGGCACCAGGAAACGGATGCTTTTGGACGGCCAGGCGTTTTGCGCGCGCAGCGCGGGCGCGACGGCAGCCAGGCCGAGGGCGGCGGCGCCGCCCAGGACCAGCTGGCGGCGCGTGGAAGGAATATGTTGCATGCGTTTTCCTTTTGTGTGGCCGTGAGCTTACGCCAGGGACGTCTCAATCGCGGTGCTGCACCAGCGTGAGGCCGATCAGCCGCGATACCACGGTGGCCAGGTACATCACGCCGGCGAACATCTCGGCGCTGGCCAGCGCGCGCGCGTGCACGGTCACCGGGACCACGTCACCGATGCCGGTGCTGGAGAGCAGCGCGAAGCTCAGGTACATCAGCTCGCTCCAGGTGCGCGGCGCCTGCGGGTTCACCGCCGCGATAAAGCAGCCCGGCTGCAGGATCTGCGCAGCGATGAACAGGTTGGTGAAAGCCCAGGCCAGCAGCGTGAAGGTGGCGCCGGCCGCGAACAGCTCGTCGGTGGAGGCGCTGCGGTCCGCCAGCATGTAGGCGATCAGGCTGCCCGCGGCATAGAAATAGAAAGCCGCTTCCAGCAGGGCCGACCAGACCAGCAGCTGCGGCATGTCGAAGATGGCCTGCAGCGCCAGCAGCGCGATGGCCGGCACCGCCAGCGCCGCACCGGCGCCGGTGAGCCAGGGCGAGCGCCGCACCATCATCAGCGCCAACAGCAGCACGGCGATGCCGAAGACGCCCAGCACCGTCTGGGCCAGCGGCGTGCGCTCCACGAAAGGGTAGAGCAGCAGCCCGGCCAGCTGCACCGCCAGCAGCACCGCGCAGGGGTTGCGCTGTGCCCGCGCCATCAGGTGGAGGGAGCTCATCGGCGCGGCTTCAGAACTGGTAGCGGCGCAGGCCGCCGTCCACCGGGATCACCGCGCCGGTGATGTAGCTGGCGCGCGGCGACGCCAGGAAGCACACCAGATTGGCCAGGTCCTGCGGCTCGCCGTAGCGGCCCATCGGAATCTCGTTGTCGGCCTGCCACTGCCGGTACTCGGGCGTGTAGTTGCGCAGGATCTGCTCGGAATGGATTCGCCCGGGCGGGATGCTGTTGACGGTGATGCCGTGCTTGCCCACCATGCGCGACAGGCCCTTGGCCCAGCTGTGGATGCCGGCCTTGGCACAGAAGGCGCCGTTCACATGTTCGGGCTCGCTCTTGCCGGTGATGTTGATGATGCGGCCCCAGCTGCCCGCGATCATCTGGTCGATCAGCGCATCGGCGACCTGGCGCGGGCGGTGGAAGTTCAGCGTGATCGCCTCCTGCCACTGCTCTTCGCTCACGTGCAGGTCCTTGAAGCTGCGCGAGCCGCCGGCGTTGTTGACCAGGATGTCCACCCGGCCCAGGCCGGCGACGGCGGCCGCGGCGAGCTTCTGCGCGGCGTCAGTTGCATACAGGTCGCTCTCGATCACGACCGGCGGCTTGCCGCCCGCCGCCACGATCTCGGCTGCGACTTCATTGAGCAGCGCCACGCGGCGCGCCGAGATCGCCAGCTTCACGCCCTCGGCCGCCAGCGCCAGCGCGATGCCGCGGCCGATGCCCGTGCTGGCGCCCGTCACCAGGGCGGTCTTGTCCGAAATCTGCAGATCCATTTCTAACTCCTTGTTTGTCAGGCGACACGATTGGCCAGCGGCGCGCCATCGCGCCAGCGGCCCAGGTTGGCCAGGAACATCGCCGCCACGCGCTCCTCGTTGCCGTCGGAATGCCCCGCCGCGTGCGGGGTAACGATCACGTTGTCCATCGCCCACAGCGGCGATTCGGTTGACAGCGGCTCGTGCTCGAACACGTCCAGGTGGGCGCCGGCCAGCGCGCCGCTGCGCAGCGCCTGGATGACATCCGCCTCCACCGCCACCTCGCCGCGCGCCACGTTGACCAGGTGCGCGCCGCGCGGCAGCAGTGCCAGCGCCTTCGCATCCACCAGCCCTTGCGTGAGCGGCGTCAGCGGGCAGGCCAGCACCAGCCAGTCGGCACGCGGCAGCACTGAAGCGAGGCCGTCATAGGTCACCATTTCGGTTCCGACCTCGGCGGGTGACGCATTGCGCCGCACCGCGACGCAATGCAGGCCGAGGGCCGTGAGCAGCGCCGCGATCTTCTGCCCCACCGGGCCCCAACCCACGATCACCGCCGTCTGGCCCGCCAGGTCGCGCGGCAAGGCCGTGCCGATCAGCGGCGCCCAGCGCCGCCCGCGCTGCGCCGCCATCAGGCGCGGGAACAGGCGCGCCAGCGCAAGCACGCCGGCCAGCGCGGTCTGCGCCACCACGACGGCGTTGGCGCCAGAGGAGGTGGTGACTTCGACGCCGCGCGCACGCAGCTCCAGGAAAACCGGGCGGTCGGCGCCGGCCGAGTGGGTATGGGCCCAGCGCAGGCCCGGTGCCTTGCGCAGCAGATCGTGAAAGTGCTGCGTGGCCGGCAGCGTCTGGTGCTTGGTTGATTGCGCGGTGACGTCGCGCGAGACGAAGGCGACGTCCACGTCCTCGCCCGGCGCCACCTCCTCTGCACGCACCAGCAGGTGCGGGCGGCCGCCCAGCGCCTGCGCGATGCGCGGCCCTAGCGCCTTCGCGGCCTGCGCCGAGGCCAGGATGCGGATCATTCGGCCGATGCGCCCGATTCCCGCACGATCACTTTCCACTTCTCGTATTCCTTCTGCACGAACTGGCCCAGCTGCGCGGCCGAGCCGCCCACCGGGTCGGCGCCTTCGCGGATCATCTGCGCTTCCATCGACGGCAACACTTCGTTCACCGCCTTGTTGATCTGCGCAATGATGGGCTCGGGCGTTCCCTTCGGCGCGAAAAATCCGAACCAGGAACCGGCCTCGAAACCAGGGAAGCCCTTTTCCGCGACGGTGGGCGCATCGGGCAGCGAGCGCGAGCGCTTGGCGCTGGTCACGGCCAGCGCGCGCAGCTTGCCGGCCTGGATGTGCTGGATCACCGAGGGGATGGTGGCGAACATGAACTGCAGGCGCCCCGCCAGCAGGTCGTTCAGCGCGTCGGCGCCCTTGTAGGGGATGTGGGTGGCTTCCACGCCGATGCGCTTGGCGAGCATGAAGCCCGACAGGTGCGAAGAGGTGCCGATGCCGGTTGAGCCATAGTTGAGTTTGCCGGGGTTGGCCTTGGCATAGGCCAGGAACTCCTCGAAGGTCTTGACCGGCATCGAAGGGTGGACCACCAGCACGTTGGGCACGTCGGCGATCTGCACCACCGGCACCAGGTCCACCAGCGGGTTGATGTTGAGCTTCTTGTACAGCGTGGGGTTCACCGCCATCGGGCCCACCGAATTGACGATGAGCGTGTAGCCGTCCGGCGTGGCGCGCGCCACCAGCTCGGTGCCGATGTTGCCGCCGCCACCGGGCTTGTTGTCGATGACGAAGGTCTGCTTGAAGCGGTCGGTCAGCTTCTGCGTGACGGCTCGCGCCAGAATGTCGGTGGTGCCGCCGGCCGTGAAGGCCACGACCACGCGCACCGGCTTGCTGGGGTAGTCGGCAGTCTGCGCCACGGCCGCGCCGGCCAGCAGCAGCCCGCAGGCGAATGCGGTGAATCGATGGGTCATGCCTGTCTCCTGTTGTCGTCGTTCATTCGCGGTAACCGGGGTCCATGCGGTCCAGCTTGCGCAGCAGGGCCGGCCACTCCATCACGCCGTAAGGCCTGCGCGTGCCGGGCTGGTAGTTGTTCCAGGTTTCCTCCAGCACGGCCGGCGGCACCTTGCGCAGCGGCGTGTTGCACGACATGGCGCCGATCTGCGAGCGGCAGGCCAGCTCCAGCCGGTGGGTCCAGTTGAAAGCTTCGCCCACGGTGCGCCCGACCACCAGCGCGCCGTGGTTGCGCAGGATCAATGCCTCGCCCTGCCCCAGGTCCTTGAGCAGCGAGACCTGCTCCTCGGTGTTGAGCACCACGCCCTGGTACTCGTGGTAGCCGATCTTCAGGAAGCGCATGCCGGTCTGCGTGATGGGCAGCAGGCCGCAGTCCAGCGAGGAGACGGCCATCGAAGCCCAGCTGTGCGTGTGAATGATGCAGCCCACGTCGGGCCGCGCCTCGTGCACGGCGCTGTGGATCACATAGCCCGCTTTGTTGATGCCGTACTTCAGCGCGCCGAAGTCGGGCGACGACAGGATGTCGCCCGCCAGGTTCACCTTGATCAGGCAGGAAGCCGTGATCTCCTCGTACATCATCCCGTAGGGGTTGATGAGGAAGGCGCCCGGCTCGCCCGGCACATGCGAGGAGATGTGGTTGGCCATCATGTCGGCCATGCCGTAGTGCTCGACCAGCCGGTAGCAGGCGGCGAGATCCACGCGGGCCTGCCACTCCGCTGCGGAGCATTGGCCCTTCATGGAGGGAATCTTCAGGACACCGGTGGTCATCTCTGTCTCCTTGGGTTCAGTCGGCGCCCAGCGCAAGGCGGTTCGGCTGGCGCTTTTCAATGGCGAATTTCAGCAGCGCGGCACAGCGAAAGATACCGTGTGCGAACTTGCCGTAGGGCAATGTCAGGAACAAGGCCATCACCACGCCAAGATGTACGGCCAGCAGCAAGGCCATGGGGCTGGTGTCGCGCCAGATGAGCACGGCCAGGCCGGTGAGGCTGGTTGCGAACAGCAATGCGATGAAGCCGCGGTCCATCGGCTTTTGCGCCGCGTCGCCATGCGCCGGGTCGCGCCGCAGGTTCAGCCACAGCAGGCCCGCCGGCCCGATGAGCAGGCCAACGCCGCCCGCCGTGCCCAGCAGCACCGGCAGACTGGTAAGCGCATAGGGCGCCTGCAACTTCAGCACGTAGTGGTACAGCGTGGCCACGCAGGTGGCGGCAAAGCACAGCATGAAGCCGTAAAAGGTAGCGTGGTGAAAGCGCCGGCGCCACAGGGTGAACCGGTCGTCCTGGTCGTTGCAGCCGTCGCCATGGCCGCCGCCCAGGTACTTGAGGCTGAGGGCGCTGGCCACTGCCTCGCCCGCCGCTCCTTCCGTTCGCCCTGAGCCTGTCGGAGGGCCGGCTTCGACAGGCTCAGCCCGAACGGGGTTTTGGTCGCGCCAGAACCTGCTGACGCCGATGGCCAGCGCGACAACCGCGAAGGCAAACACCACACCGAACATCAGCGCCAGCGTGTTGTGCGGGAACACGGCGTAGAAGTTGCCCGCTAGCGGCGCGTGCAGCAGCGATCCACGCATCCCCACCAGCATGATGAGGAACAGCGCCAGCCCGCTAGCGGCAGCCAGCGAAAGCGTCAGCCCGTTGCGCTTGTACAGCGCCCCCAGCGCCGGCGGCCACGCGTAGTCGGAATAGGTCTGCCCGCGCACCACCGCCATCGCCTGCGGCACATTGACGGCGAACTCATGCGGCGGCGCGTACTGGCAGGCGTGCAGGCAGGCGCCGCAGTTGTGGCACAGGTTGGCCAAGTAGTGGATGTCGGCCTTGTTGAAGTCGAGCCGGCGGGTCATCGCCGGAAACACGGCGCAAAAACCCTCGCAATAGCGGCAGGCATTGCAGATCTGCATTTGGCGCGCGACCTCGGCCTCGCCGCCCGCCAGCGCAACGGCTTCGCGCGCCAGGGCTTCAAGCTGCAGCATGCGCGCCTTCCTTCAATGCGGCACGCGCGGCCGAGGTGCCGGCGATGCGGCCGAAGGCAGTGCCTATGCTCATTCCTACGCCCGCGGTGTAGCCCTTGCCCAGCACGTTGCCAGCCATCATCTCGCCGGCCACGAACAGGTTGTCCGACGGCGCGCCGCCGAAATGCACGGCCGCGTGTTCGTCGGTCTTCAGGCCCAGGTAGGTGAAGGTGATGCCGGGGCGCAAGGCGTAGCCGTAGTACGGCGGCGTATCGATGGGGCGGGCCCAGTGGGTCTTGGCGGGCGACAGGCCTTCGGTGTGGCAATCGTCCAGCACCGTGTGGTCAAAGCTGCCCACGCGGCAAGCGGCGTTGAAGGAGTCCAGTGTTTCCATGAAGGCCTGCTGCGGAAGGCCCAGCTCGCGGGCAAGCTCCGGCAGGCTGTGCGCCTTCACGCCCGGGAACACCGGCGGCATGAAGCGGCCCACAGGCTTGCTGTCGATGATGCAGTAGCCGATCTGCCCGGGCTGCAGCGCCACCAGCCGGCCCCAGATCGCATAGCGCTTGGGCCAGAAATCCTCGCCCTCGTCGTAGAAGCGTTGTGCGTCGCGGTTGAGCATCACACCCAGCGACACGCAGTCGACGCGGGTGACGATGCCGCCGTCGTACAGCGGCGCCCGCGCGTCGATGGCCACGCAATGCGACTGCGAAGGGTCGCCGATGATGTCGGCGCCCGCGGCCGTCATGGCCTTGAGCAGCACGCCCCGGTTGAAGCGGGTGCCGCGGATCAGGAAGTTGTCGGCCGGCCACTCGCCGCGCTCGTTCTGGCCCCAGGCTTCGCGCAGCCATTCGCGGTTTGATTCAAATCCACCGGCCGCCAGCACACAGGCCTTTGCCTCGATGCGTTCTGGACCGATGCGTGCCGCCACAAAACGGCCGCCGTCCATTTCCAGCGCATCGACGGTGGCGTTGTAGCGCACCTGCACACCCAGCGCCTGGGCGCTGCGGTAGTAGGCGTTGACCAGCGCCTTGCCGCCGCCCATGAAAAAGGCATTGGTGCGCGACAGGTGCAGCGTGCCGGCCAGCGAGGGCTGGAAATGCACGCCGTGCTTTCGCATCCAGTCGCGGCAGGAAGATGAAGCGCGTATCACCAGGCGCGCGAGTTTTTCGTCGGTGGCGCCGCCCGTGACCTTGAGCAGGTCCTGCCAGAACTCTTCTTCGGTGTAGGCGTCCTGCAGCACGTCCTGCGGCGCGTCGTGCATGCAGCGCAGGTTGCGCACGTGCATGGAGTTTCCGCCACGCCACTCACGCGGCGCGGATTCGAGCAGCAGCACGCTGGCGCCCGCCTCGCGCGCCATCAGCGCGGCGCACAGGGCCGCGTTGCCGCCGCCGATGACCAGGACATCCACCATGGCGGCCACTGTAGTGCGGGCCGGCGTGTTGGGGAAGCCTGTCCGCGTCAACCCGCCATCACGATCCGTGATGGCGCTGGCGCAGGCCCTGCTCAGTCCCAGTGGCGGCCGCGCTGCTGTTCCTGCCAGCCATGGTGGCGGTGGTGGCGCCAGTACTGCTGGCGGCGCCATTCGGCGTGCCGCCAGGCGCGCTCGTCCTCGTAGCTGTAGCCGTAAGGCGCGGGGTAGGCCTGAGGCTGCACGTAGACCGGCGCCGGCTGGACATAGACGGCGGGCGGGCCCTGCACGCCAACCGAGAAATACACGTCGCTTCGCGCCTGCGCGGCGGTCGCGGCGCCAAGCGCGGCGGCGGCCAGCACGGCGGCGGCCAGGAATCGGGTGGAAGGGATAAGGTTCATGACAGCTCCTTGGGTTGACATGAACCCATGGTGCGCCGGCGTGCATGAACGCCGGCTGAACGGAATGAAGAAAACAAAAGGGGCCGCGCTCAGGGCGCGGGCAGCGTGATGTCAGCCTGGCCGCCACCCCAGGCGGAGCGCGACAGGACCAACGTTCCCTCGTGGCTGGCCACCAGCTCGTTGACGACCGCCAGCCCCACGCCATGGCCGGGCACCTGCTCGTCGCCGCGCACGTGCAGCCCGAGCACCGATTGCGTATCGCTGAAGCCGGAGCCGTCGTCCTCCACGCGGATTCGCAGGCCACCCGCATCGCGCCAGACCGTCGCGCCGACCCGGCGCTTCGCCCATTTGGCTGCGTTGTCCAGCAGGTTGCCCAGCACCTCGAAGGCATCGCCCTCGTCGATGCGCCAGCTCAGCTGCGCCGGGCATTCCAGCGTGAATTCCAGCGCCTTGCCGGCATACACCTTGGCCAGCGAATCACGGATGCGGCCCAGCACGGGCGCGATGGCCAGGGGCGGCGCGAAGCGCGCGGCCCCGCTGGCCCCGGCGCGGCCCAGCTGGTGCTGGACGATGGCGTCCATGCGGGCGACCTGTTGCGCCGTGATCCCAGGCAGCTCAGCGGGCTGGCCCAGCGCCGTGCGCAGCACCGCCAGCGGCGTCTTCAGGCTGTGCGCGAGAAAGCTCAGGGCCTCCCGGTAGCGGGTCTGGCGCACGCGCTCCTGGCGGATCAGCGTGTTCAGGTTATCGGTCAGCGCAGCGATCTCCGCGGGGTAGCGGCCCTGCACCTCCGCCTGCTCGCCGTTTTCGATGCGGCGGATTTCGTGGGCCACGCGGCCCAGGGGCGCCAGCCCCCACCGTAAAAGCAAGGTCTGCGACAACAGCAGCAGCAGGCCGGCGCCGCCCAGCCAGGACCACAGAGTGCGGGCAAAAGCGCCGGTCTCCGCTGCCAGCCCGGCGGTGTCTTCCAGCACAGAGAGCACCAGCGGCGCCTCCACAGAGCGGCCGGCCCATTTGACGCCGTAGGTGGCCGCCAGGAACGTGCCGCCGGTGCCTTCCACGGTGTCGTACGCCCACCGGCCAGTGACCGCGCCGCGTTGAAACGGCGGGTTAGTGCCGACGGTGGACGGCGAGCGCCATTCCTCGCCCTTGCCGGCGTTGAGGATGCTGGCATACAGGCCCGAGCCGGGCAGCGACAGCCGCGGCTCCGGAAAGCCCGCCGGCATGACCAGGGTGCCCGCCGCATCGAGTTCGGCGGCGGCCAGCAGCAGGTAGATGGTGCTTTGCAGGCGGGCGAAATGCGCGGTGCGCACGCCGTCGGCATGGGCGCGCTGCACGGCCAGGCCGGCGCCCGCGATGAAGGCCACGAGCACCAGCGCGGCGCCCGTGAGCAAGCGCGCGCGGATGGAGCCCCGGGATTTCATTCCAGGGTGAAGCGGTAGCCCCGCCCGCGCAAGGTTTCAATCGGGACCAGCGTGCCGTCCGGGTCGAGCTTGCGGCGCAGCCGGCCCACCAGCACCTCCAGCACATTGCTGTCGCGGTCCTGGTCATGCGGGTACAGGTAATCGGCCAGTTCCTGCTTGCTGACCACGCGGGCGCGTTCACGCACCAGGAACTCCAGCACGCGGTACTCATAGGCCGTGAGGTCCATCACCTCCCCATGAAGCCGGGCCACCTGCGCGGAGAAGTCGACGGCCACCGGCCCCAGCGCGAGAACGTCGGTGGCAGCCTTGAGCGAGCGCCGCAGCAGCGCCTTGATGCGCGCCGCGAGTTCCGGGTATTCAAAGGGCTTGACGAGGTAGTCGTCGGCGCCGGACTCCAGGCCCACCACCTTGTCCTGCCAGCTGCCCCGCGCCGTGAGGATGAGGATGGGCATGGTGCGGCCGTCGGCCCGCAGGCGCTGCACCACCGTGAGGCCATTCAGCCTGGGCAGGCCCAGGTCGACGATGGCCAGGTCCACCGGGTACTCGCGCGCCTGGAACAGGCCGTCCTCGCCGTCCTTGGCCTGGTCGACCCGGTAGCCGTCGGCCTCGAGCTGGCGCGCCAGCATCAGCCGCAGGGGCGCCTCGTCTTCGATCAGCAGCAGCCGCATGCCGCGCTACTGCGGCTGGCCGCTGGCGGCGTCCACCAGGATCACCCGCACCTCGCCTTGCGGGGTGAGTACCTTGACGCGCCAGGCCGGGCGCCGCGCGGCATCGGATTTTTCCACCGACAGCACCCGCCCGCCGCCGCTTGAACGCTGGGCCGCGGCCGCAGCCTCATCACGGCTCACGTCGGCCCAGGCCGGGCCGGCCAGCAGAAGCACCGCCGCGCAGGCCGGCGCGGCAAGCCGCGCCAGGGTGCGAAAGAAAACAGCCGGTTTCATTCGGCCATCCTACTACCGCAGGACCGGCGCGAAGGACACCCGCACCGGCAGGGCGGAGCCGGGGTTGTCGCGCATCACGGTGCTGTACAGCTGGCCGTGGTACTCGTAGTTGACGCGGTAGCCGGCGATGCGCGTCTGCACATCGTTGACGGTGTGGCAGCGGGTGACTTCGCGCTGCACCGGTTCATGACGGCCGCCGATGTAGGCGGTCATGCCGAGCGCGGTGGCGGCTTCCTGGCGCTGCTCAACGGGCATCTGGTTGCCCAGCAGCACGCCGACGGCGCGGTCATCACGGAAGTGGCGCGGCTCGCTTACCCACTGGTTGTTACAGACATTGCGGGGGACGTTGACGCTTTCGTACTGCGGCTCGACGCTGCGCACGCGGGCGTTGTCCACATAGGTTTCGGCGTGGGCACCGGCGGCTGCGGTGGCCAGCAGGGCAATCAGGGCAAGACGGTTCATGGAAGGCTCCTTGGGTTGAAGGTGAAGCCATCTTGCGCGGGCCTGCGTGAACGAAAGCTGAACCGATTGCAGAAACCTGGCGGCCTAGGCCCGGGTGAGGGTGGCGCCGGCCCAGGCACCCTGCTGCACCAGCGCGCGCGCGCACGCGGCCAGCACCACCCGGGCGGCCAATGCCGCGGGCGACAGCTCGTCATCGGACAGGCTGCACAGCGAGTTCACGCGCCGGGCCTGCGCGTCGCTGATCTCGGCCAGGTGGAAGCGGCGCTGCGCATCCGGGAAGCGGCCGATGGCGGCCCACGGCTGCAGCGTGCAGCCCAGGCCGGCATCCACCGCGTCCATCAGCATCGCCAGTGAGTCGATCTCTGCGACCAGGTTGGGCTTGACTTTGGCGCGCGCAAAGGCGGCGTCCAGCGTGCTGCGCAGGCCGTGCGGCCCGCTGGGCAGGATCAACGGCAGGCCCTTGAGCTGGGCCATGCGCATCTTCGCCGGGGGCTCGCCCGCGAGGCCATGGCGGGACCGGATGAGGAACAGCTTTTCCTCCAGCAGCGGCGTGACGCTCCAGCGCCGCGCCGG
This sequence comes from Burkholderiales bacterium, assembly GCA_016191525.1. Lineage (GTDB taxonomy): Bacteria > Pseudomonadota > Gammaproteobacteria > Burkholderiales > Burkholderiaceae_C > Ramlibacter. Next base: position 110,856 of record JACPOK010000011.1, read on the forward strand.
GTGTGTATCGAACAGCACGGCCAGGTCGAGCTGCCGCGCGTTGAGCATGTTGGACAGGTGGCCCGACAGGCTTTCAACCATGTGCAGCCGCACGTCCGGATAGCGCTCGCGCATGGCGCGCATCAGCGGCACGCCCAGCACCGAGGCGGTGGTGGGCGCCAGCCCCACGCTCACGGTGCCGGACAGCCGCGCCTCGCGCGCGGCGCGGCCGGCTTCGTCGGCATGGCGCAGGGCCAGCTGCGCCTCGCGGAAAAATGCCAGCCCGGCTTCGGTGGGCGTGGCGCCCTTGCTGGTGCGCTGCAGGAGGCGGGTGGCCAGCTCGCCTTCCAGCCGGCTGATCTGCTGGCTGAGTGCCGACTGCACCAACTGCAGGTCGAGCGCGGCGCGACTGAAGCTGCCCAGCTCGACCACGCGCACGAAGTAGCGCAGCTGGCGCAGTTCCATGGCGGCCTACTTCGCGCAGCGCCCGGACAGCGCGCGCGCCGCCAGGCCCGGCGCGGCCAGCAGCCCACCCACGGTCGGCGTGTTGGTCGGGCCGTGCAGGCAATCGTCGATGGCCGCGCCCTCCATGGCGCGGTCCAGCGGGTCGCGCGGGCGGCCGCGGCGCAGCTGCTCGTTGGCCATCTCCGAAAGGCTTCGCTGCGGCTGCACGCGATAGGGGCCCTGCAGCGTGGGCAGCGGAGGCGGGTAGGCCAGCACGGGCGCCGGCGGCAGAGCGGGCCGCACGGCGGGCGGCGGCGCCGGCACCGCGACCGGGGGCACCACAAGAATGGGCGTGGCGTTGGCGGCCGCCGGCGAGTTGGCCGGGACCGCGACGTCGATGGGCGGCGCCTGCAGCCGCGGGTTGGGCGCGGTCGGTGCGGGAGGGGCGGGCGGTACGGGTGCCGGTGCGGGGGCAGCCACCGGGGCCGGCGGCGCCGGGGCGGGCGCAGGCGGCGCGGGTGTTTCGGCGGGTGCCGGCGCGGGCGCGGGAACCGGTGCCGGTGCCGGTGCCGGGGCCGGTGCGGGGGCCGGTGCCGGCGCAGGCACTGGCGCGGGCGCCGGGACGGGGGCTGGTGCGGGCACAGGGGCGGGGGCAGGCACCGGTGCAGGTGCAGGTGCAGGTGCAGGTGCAGGGACTGGAACGGGTGCCGGAACGGGCGCCGGCTCGACCGGGACCGGCACGGGTGCCGGGGTGGGCAGCGGCTCCGGCGGCACCGGGGCGGGTGGCGCGGGCGCGGGCTGCGGCACGGGCTGAGGACGGGCCGCCTCTGGCTCAGTGAACGTGGCGTCGGGCACCTTGGGCCCGGTCGCGGGCGTGCGCGCCTGAACCGTGTCCGGCAACTGCGTGGTGGCCTTCACCGGCACGCTGGGCTCCACGGTCTTGCTGAACACGCCCATGGCCTCGGTGGAGCGCAGCGCCAGCGGCGCATTGACGCTGATGGCGCGGCTGGACGCGGCGTCCTGCGCCTGGCTGATCGGCTTGACGTACTGGTACACCACGTAGCGGATGGCCCGCTCCACCGGCCAGTTCTGGTTGATCAGCCACAGCAGCGCGATGTGCAGCGCGCCCACCGTGGCCAGGGCCGTGGGGGAACGGCGCTGTGGGGGCAACTGGAGCGGGCTGGGCCTGAGAATCATCGCCTTGGGATAATCGCATACATGGGTCACAGCAAGCGGATCGTGGTGGGTTTGAGCGGAGGCGTGGACTCGGCGGTAACGGCGCACCTGCTGAAGGCGCAGGGCCATGACGTGGTCGGCATCTTCATGAAGAACTGGGAAGACGACGACGGCGACGAATACTGCTCGTCCAACATCGACTTCGTGGACGCCGCCGCCGTGGCCGACGTGATCGGCATCGAGATCGAGCACGTCAACTTCGCCGCTGAGTACAAGGACCGGGTGTTCGCGGAGTTCCTGCGCGAGTACCAGGCCGGCCGCACGCCCAACCCCGACGTGCTGTGCAACGCCGAGATCAAGTTCAAGGCCTTCCTGGACCACGCGATGCGGCTGGGCGCGGAGCAGATCGCCACCGGGCATTACGCGCGGGTGCGCGAACGCGAAGGAAAGTTCGAGCTGCTCAAGGGCCTGGACGAGACCAAGGACCAGAGCTATTTCCTGCACCGGCTGAACCAGGCGCAGCTGTCGAAGACGCTGTTCCCCATCGGCGAGCTGCGCAAGAGCGAGGTGCGCCGCATCGCCGCGGAGATCGGCCTGCCCAACGCGAAGAAGAAGGATTCCACCGGCATCTGCTTCATCGGCGAGCGGCCCTTCCGCGAGTTCCTCAACCGCTACATCTCGCGCGAGCCGGGCCCGGTGAAGGACGAGCGCGGCCGCACGCTGGGCCGGCACGAAGGCCTGTCGTTCTACACGCTGGGCCAGCGCCAGGGCCTGGGCATAGGCGGCGTGAAGGGCCATGACGAGGCGCCCTGGTATGTAGCGCGCAAGGACATGGACAAGAACACGCTGTGGGTGGTGCAAGGCCACGGCCACCCGTGGCTGCAGTCGCTGGCGCTGGATGCCGGTGACGCGAGCTGGGTGTCAGGCCACGCGCCTGGCGAAGGCGCCTATGCGGCAAAAACGCGCTACCGCCAGGCCGACGCGCCCTGCGCGCTGGCACCCCAAGCCAACGGTGAATTCCACCTGGATTTCAGCGACGCGCAGTGGGCCGTGACGCCCGGGCAATCAGCCGTGTTGTATGACGGCGAGGTGTGCCTGGGCGGCGGCGTGATCGCCTCCCCGGCCTGATTTTCAGAAGAGAATCGGCCCGCAGAGCGCGCCAGCCCTGCGTAGACAGCTATTAAAACAATAGCACCGTATCAGAACGGAATGTCGTCGTCCATGTCGTCGAAGCCCGACGACGGCTTGGCGGCGGCCGGCTTTTGCGCGGCGGGCGCGGAAGCGGGGCGCTGCGGCGGGGCGGCGCGGCGGGGGGCGCCACCGCCGTCTTCATCGCCGCCACCGGCCGGGCCGCCCATGCCTTCGCGGCCGCCCAGCAGCTGCATCTCGGTGGCGATGATGTCGGTTGCGTTTTGCTCGACGCCGTCCTTGTTGGTGTACTTGCGGTAGACGAGGCGGCCTTCCACATAGATCGGACGGCCCTTCTTCACGTATTCGCCGACGATCTCGGCCAGCCGGTCGAAGAACGTGACGCGGTGCCACTGCGTTTCTTCCACTGTTTCGCCACTGCTCTTGTCCTTGCGCTTGCTGGTGGTCGCAACACTGACGTTGGCCACGGCCTGGCCCGAAGGCAGGTAACGGATTTCAGGGTCGCGGCCGCAATTGCCGACGAGGATGACTTTGTTGACGGATGCCATGGATGTTCCTTCGCTCGAATAACAATGATTATGTCGCCTGGGCTTCGTCGGCCAGCAGCTCCCCGGCCGACTGCGCTTTCACAGGCGCACGCATGGGCCAGGCCACCACCAGCCAGAGGAACATCAAACCGGCGCAGGCAGTGAACAGCCCCGATGCTCCAACGTTCTTCGCCAGCCAGCCGCCGACAGCGCCCCCCGCGAAGAAACCCAGGGATTGCAGGGTGTTGTAGACGCCCAGCGCGGCGCCGCGGGCATGGGGCGGCGCGATGCGCGAGGCCATGCTGGGCTGGCTGGCCTCCAGCACGTTGAAGCCGCAGAAGAAGGCGAACAGGAGCGCGGCCAGCGCGGGCACCGAGGGCTGGCCGGCCACCAGCAGCAGCCCCAGCTGCACCAGCGCCAGCAGGCCCACCGAGGCCAGGAACACGGCGCGCAGGTAGCCGCGCCGCTCCAGCGGAAACAGCGCGGCGCCCATCACCACGAAGGACGCCAGCACCGCCGGCAGGTAGACCTGCCAGTGCGCGTCCTTGGGCAGGCCGGCCTGCACCAGCAGCGCGGGAATCGCCACCCACATGGCCAGCTGCACGGCGTGCAGCACGAAGACGCCCACGTCAAGCCGCAACAGGCCGGGGTGGGCCAGCACTTCGGACAGGCGGCCGCGCGGCGCGTCGCGGTGCTGCAGCGGCTCGGCCGGCGTCCACCACGCCACCACGGCAATGCAGCCCAGCGCCAGCGCACCGGTCACGCCGAACAGGCCGGCCAGCCCGATGTGCGCGGCCAGCAGGGGCGCGGCCACCAGCGACAGCGCGAACACCAGGCCGATGCTGGCGCCCACCAGCGCCATGGCCTTGGTGCGCACTTCATCGCGGGTCTGGTCGGCCAGCAGGGCCGTGACGGCGGCCGAGACGGCGCCCGCACCCTGCAGCGAGCGGCCGATCATCAAGCCCGTGAGGGTGTCGGCCGCGGCGGCCACGAAGCTGCCTGCGGCGAACACCAGCAGGCCCAGGACGATCACCCGCTTGCGGCCAAAGCGGTCTGAAGCCATGCCGAAAGGGATTTGCAGCAGGCCCTGGGTGAGGCCGTAGATGCCCATGGCCAGGCCGACCAGGGCAGGGTCGCCGCCGCCGGGGTAACGCGCCGCTTCCAGCGCGAATACCGGCAGCACCAGGAACAGGCCCAGCATGCGGGAGGCAAAGATGGTGGCCAGCGAGCCGCTGGCGCGGCGCTCGGCGGCTGTCATGCGGCCGGCCGGAGGGGAATGGGGAGTCGGTGTCACGAAGGCGGGGCAGGCAAGAAGCCTGCCGGGGGTCGGGAAGCTGAAGCCCCACATTGTCAGGTATCCCGCGCGGGGTTGGATGCGCGCCGCGGCTTGCCGGTCTATCATGCTGGGTTTCCCCCAGAGCAGCCGCTTTTGAACTCTTCCACAGAAGGCAAGTACCTTGGCGCGTTGGTGCACCAGCGCATCGCGATCCGCGGGGCGCGCACGCACAACCTCAAGAACATCGACCTGGACATCCCGCGCAACCAGCTGGTGGTGATCACCGGGTTGTCGGGGTCCGGCAAGTCCTCGCTGGCGTTCGACACGCTGTACGCCGAAGGGCAGCGCCGCTATGTTGAAAGCCTGTCGGCCTATGCCCGGCAGTTCCTGCAACTGATGGACAAGCCCGACGTGGACGTGATCGAGGGCCTGTCGCCCGCCATCTCCATCGAGCAGAAGGCCACCAGCCACAACCCGCGCTCCACGGTGGGCACGGTGACCGAGATTCACGACTACCTGCGCCTGCTGTTCGCCCGCGCCGGCACGCCCTATTGCCCCGACCACAACATCCCGCTGCAGGCACAGACCGTGTCGCAGATGGTCGATGCGGTGCTGGCGCTGCCGCAAGACTCGCGCATCATGATCCTGGCGCCGGTGGCGCGCGACCGCAAGGGCGAGTTCCTCGATGTCTTTGCCGAAATGCAGGCGCGCGGCTATGTGCGCTTCCGGGTGGACGGCAAGGCTTATGAATTCGACGATCTGCCCAAGCTGAAGAAAGGCGAGAAGCACGACATCGACGTCGTGATCGACCGGCTGAAGGTGCGCCCCGAGATCCAGCAGCGGCTGGCCGAAAGCTTCGAGGCCTCGCTGCGGCTGGCCGACGGCCGGGCGATTGCGATGGAGATGGACGGTGGCGTTGAACACCTCTTCAACGCCAAGTTCGCCTGCCCCATCTGCAGCTATTCGATCAGCGAACTTGAGCCGCGCCTGTTTTCTTTCAATTCGCCGGTGGGCGCATGCCCAAGTTGCGACGGCCTGGGCCACATGGAATTCTTCGACCCGGCGCGGGTGGTGGGTTTTCCCACGCTGTCGCTGGCCAGCGGCGCCATCAAGGGCTGGGACCGGCGCAACGGCTACTACTTCAGCCTGATCGACAGCCTCGCCAAGCACTACAAGTTCAGTGCGGACGTGCCGTTCGAGGAGCTGGCCGAGCGGGTGCGCGAGGTGGTGCTGCACGGCTCGGGCGAGGAGGAAATCCGCTTTTCGTACACCATGGATTCGGGCAACTTCGCGGGCAAGAAGCTGAACAAGAAGCACCCGTTCGAAGGCATCATCCCCAACATGGAGCGGCGCTACCGCGAGACCGATTCGGTGGCGGTGCGCGAAGAGCTGGCGCGCTACCGCAGCATGCAGCCCTGCCCGGCGTGCCACGGCACCCGGCTGCGCAGCGAGGCCCGGCACGTGAAGCTGGGCGAAGGCGAGCAGGCCCGCGCAATCTTCGAGATCAGCCATGCCACGCTGCGCGACAGCTTCGACTACTTCAGCACGCTCAAGCTGCACGGCGCCAAGGCCGAGATCGCCGACAAGGTGGTGCGCGAGATCGGGCTGCGCCTGAAATTCCTGAATGACGTGGGGCTGAACTACCTCAGCCTGGACCGCAGCGCCGAGACGCTCTCGGGCGGCGAGGCGCAGCGCATCCGCCTCGCCTCGCAGATCGGCTCGGGCCTGACCGGCGTGATGTACGTGCTGGACGAGCCCAGCATCGGCCTGCATCAGCGCGACAACGACCGGCTGATCGGCACGCTGCGCCATTTGCGCGACATCGGCAACAGCGTGATCGTGGTCGAGCACGACGAGGACATGATCCGCGCGGCCGACCATGTGATCGACATGGGCCCGGGCGCCGGCATCCACGGCGGCCGCATCATGGCGCAGGGCACGTTCGACGAGGTGAAGGCGGCGCCCGCATCGCTGACCGGCCAATATCTTTCCGGCGCGAAGGCGATTCCCGTGCCCGCGCTCCGCACGGCCTGGCTGCCGGTGGTGCAGGAGCTGCTGCCGGCGGAGCCCAGGAAGGCCTCGCGCTTCCCGCCCAGCGATGCGGCGCTGCGCCGCCGGGCCCGGGAGGCCGAGCACCTGGCCACGCGCGGCGAGATGCAGGAGATCCGCATCGTGGGCGCCGCCGGCAACAACCTGAAAAACGTGGCGACCGGGTTCCCCGTGGGGCTGCTGACCTGCGTGACCGGCGTGTCCGGCTCGGGCAAGTCCACGCTGGTGAACGACACGCTCTACGCGGCCGTGGCGCGCACGCTCTACCGCGCCCATGAGGAGCCGGCGCCGCACGAGGCGGTGGAAGGCATCGAGCATTTCGACAAGGTCATCAACGTCGATCAGTCGCCCATCGGGCGCACACCGCGCAGCAACCCGGCCACCTACACGGGGCTGTTCACGCCGATCCGCGAGCTGATGGCCGAGGTGCCGATGGCCAAGGAGCGCGGCTACGGCCCGGGGCGCTTCAGCTTCAACGTGGCGGGCGGGCGCTGCGAGGCCTGCCAGGGCGACGGCGTGGTGAAGGTGGAGATGCACTTCCTGCCCGACGTGTACGTGGCCTGCGACGTCTGCAAGGGCCAGCGCTACAACCGCGAAACGCTGGAGGTGCAGTGGAAGGGCCGCAACATCGCCCAGATTTTGGACATGACGGTGGAAGACGCCCACCTGTTCCTCAAGGCCGTGCCCACCATCGCCCGCAAGCTGCAGACGCTGCTGGACGTGGGCCTGTCGTACATCAAGCTGGGGCAGGCCGCGACCACCCTTTCGGGCGGCGAAGCGCAGCGCGTCAAGCTGGCGCTGGAGCTGTCCAAGCGCGACACGGGGCGCACGCTCTACATCCTGGACGAGCCGACCACCGGCCTGCATTTCGCCGACATAGACCTGCTGCTCAAAGTGCTGCACCAGCTGCGCGACGCGGGCAATACGATCGTTGTCATCGAACACAACCTGGACGTGATCAAGACCGCCGACTGGGTGATCGACATGGGCCCCGAGGGCGGCGCCGGCGGCGGCCAGGTGGTGGGGGAAGGCACGCCGGAACAGATCGCGGCCAACCCGGCCAGCCACACCGGACGCTACCTGAAGCGCCTGCTCAAGCCGTGAGCGGGGAGCAGCGCCTGTCGGGCCGCGACCTGGCCGCCGCGCTGGCCATCGTCTTCATCTGGGGCATGAACTTCGTGGCGATGAAGTTCGCCCTGCGCGATTTCACGCCGTTCCAGCTGGGCGCCGCGCGCTATGTGCTGGCGGTGCTGCCGCTGGTCCTGCTGGTGCGGCGGCCGCAGCTGCACTGGAAATGGCTGCTGCTGTACGGGCTATTCCAGGGCGTGGGCCAGTTCGGCTTCCTGTTCAGCGCGCTGAAGGTGGGCATGACGGCGGCGCTGGCCTCGGTGCTGATGCAGACCCAGGTGTTCTTCACCGCGCTGTTCGGCTTTGTCCTGCTCAACGAAAAACCCAGCCGCGAACTTCAGGCCGGGCTGCTGCTGGCCGCGCTCGGCCTGGGCTGCTTCGGCCTGAACTATATTGCCGGCCCGGGCGGCAACACCGCGACGGCCTGGGGATTCGTGCTCAACCTGTGCGCCGCTTCCATGTGGGCGGCTTCCAATATCGTGGCCCGCAAGGCGCAGCAGGCCAGCGGCAGCTACGACGCCCTCGGATTCGTGGTGTGGAGCAGCCTGGTGCCGGTCGGCCCCTTCGTGCTGCTCTCGCTCTGGCTGGATGCCCCGGCCACCCGCTGGCAATGGACCGCGGCGCCGGTGACGGGCTGGCTCTCCGTGGCTTACCTGGGCTGGGTCGCCACCATCGCGGCCTATGCCATGTGGACCGGCCTGCTCAAGCGCCACCCGGCCAACCGCGTCGCGCCGTTCAGCCTGGGCGTGCCCGTGGTGGGCCTGGCGGCGGGCATGCTGGTGCTGGGCGAGGCCATCAGCCCCTGGCAATGGGCAGGCATTTCGCTGGTGGCCCTGGCGCTGGGCTGCGTGATGTTCGGGGCGGCCCTGGCAAGCCGGTGGCGGGCGTTTTGAGTCAGGTCGAAGTCAGATCCGGGCGGCGTTAAGACTAAAAAAGTTAACAGCTTTGCTTGCACTACCGGTTGCACCTTGATACATTAACGACCTTCCACGCCGCGCTTGCGTTACAAATGCGTCCTGCTCCCGGAGGGGAGCCCCGCCACGCCCCCCCGGTCAGACAATACTTGTAACAAGGATGTGCCATGAGTTCAGGACGCGACGATTGCGACAACGACCGCGACAACGACCGCCGCGACAACGATCGTGACGACGACCGCGACTGCGATGGCCACAGCGGCTCCAGCTCCAGGAATCACACCGCCGTCATGAGCGGCGACACGCGCGGCGACGTGACCGAAGACAACGCCAGCAAGAAGGTAGCGCGCGGCGACATCGACGTTTGCGATTCCGACCGCGGCGAAAGCGGCGTCAAGGCCATAACCAACAAGGCCGGCACGTACGGCACTTTCAGCATCGATGCGGCGGGAAACTGGGTCTACACGCTGGACAACACCAAGGCCGCCACCCAGGCGCTGGGTGCCAGCCAGACCGCGACCGACAGCTTTGTGGTCTACAGCACGGACGGCAGCGCCAGCAAGACGGTGTCGGTATCGGTCCACGGCGCGGCTGAAGCCCAGAGCTCACCGGGGGGCATCGGCGGCACCGCCACCGGAACCGTCAAGGAAGACGCCACGCCCAACACCACTGCGGGCCACCTCACCGTCAACGGCTCCAACGTGACCTCGGGCTTCACCGCCGTCACCAAGGCCGGCACCTACGGCACCTTCAAGCTGGACGTGGCCGGCAACTGGACCTACGCGCTGGACAACAGCAAGGCAGTGGTTCAGGCGCTCAATGAAGGCCAGAGCGTGACGGAGAGCTTCACGGCCACCGCCACCACCGGCAACTGCAACACGGTCAGCAAGGTCATCACGGTCACCGTGCAGGGTACGGCCGAGGGTCCCATCGCATCGCCCCCCGTCATCGGCGGCGCCGATCTGGGCACCGTCACGGAAGGCGCCACGCCCGACACCACCCTGGGCCAGCTCACCCTGAACGGCGTGAACGTCGCCACCGGCTTCACGGCCCTGACCAAGGCCGGCACGTATGGCACGTTCAGCCTGGACGCCGCCGGCCATTGGAGCTTCCTGCTGGACAACAGCAAGGCGAACGTGCAGGCACTGATCGACGGCCAGAGCGTGTCCGAGACCTTCGCCATCACCACCACCACCGCTTCCGGCGGCGTTGTGAGCCACAACGTGGTCATCACGGTGCTGGGCACCAACGATGCCGTCGTGATTGGCGGGGCAACCACCGGCCAGCTCAAGGAAGACACCACCACTTCGGCCTCGGGCCAGCTGACCATCAATGACCCGGACGCCAACCAGTCCACGCTGGTGGCGCAGACCGGCACGGCCACCGGCCACGGCACGTTCAGCGTGACGACGGCCGGCGCCTGGACCTTCGCGCTCAACAACGCCATGCCCGACATCCAGGCCCTCAAGAGCGGCGAAACGCTGGTCGAACGCGTCACCGTGATCAGCGCCGATGGTTCGGCCGGCCAGATTTTCCTCAATATCGCCGGCACCAACGACGCACCCGTCGCCGCGAATGACACCGCCTCCTTCCGCCTGGGCACCGGCAACGTCCTGCCGGTGCAGGCAATCAGCGTGCTCGGCAACGACACCGACCTCGACCATTCCGCCGTGCTTCACGTGGCCGGCGTGGCCGCCACCAGCGCCATGGGCGCCCGCCTTGTCGTCAATGCCGACAACACCGTGTCGTACGACGTCAGTACCTCCACCGCCATCCTGAATTCGGCGGCCGGAGCGGTCCTGCACGACTCCTTCGCCTACCAGGCGGTTGACGAATTCGGCGCTGTGTCGGCGGCGACCGTCGCCATCACGCTGACGGGCTTTGTCGACGAATAAGCCGGCCCTGCGGCTTCAGACCAGGAAGCCGAGGTTGACCGGGTAGTCGGCCCGGCCGAAGTTGCGCAGGTTGGGCAGCACGCCCGCCAGCTCGGTGTCCGAGACGCCGAACCAGCGCGCCAGGGTGGCGGCGTACTGGTCCACCGAAGTGCTGGGCAGCAGCCGGCCCTGCCCCACATGCCACTGGTCCTCCGGCGCCGCGGTATTGCCCACGCTGACCGGCGGCGCCGCGCCGTAGAAGGCGGCGCCTTTCACCGCACCCCCGACAACGAAGTGATGGCCGCCCCAGCCATGGTCGGAGCCGTCGCCGTTGGAAACCAGCGTACGGCCGAAGTCCGAGGCCGTGAAGGCCGTCACCTTGTCGGCGACGCCCATCTCCACCGTGGCGTTGTAGAAAGCCGCCATCGCGTCGCTCAGGCGCGCCATCAGCGTCGCCTGCTGCGCCACCAGGTTGTCGTGCAGGTCAAAGCCGCCCAGCGACACCAGGAACACCTGGCGCTTCGCACCCAGCACATTGCGCCCGCCGATGAGCCGGGCCACCGTGCGCAGCTGGTCGGCCAGCGGGTTGCCGCCGGGAAAGGCGGTGGCCAGGGGCGCGGCGGCCAGCGCGCTGGTGACCTGCGATTCGGCATTCACGGCCCGGGTGGCGATGCGGTTGTATTCGTTCTCCAGCAGCTGCGTGCGCGGCTGCTGCACCAGCTGCGCCACCGCCTGGCGCACCGCCGCCGAGCCATACACGTTGCCCTTCACCGCGTTGATGCCGACGGCGCCGCCACTGCCGATCTGCTGCGTCAGCGCCTGCTCACCCGAGAGGAACACCGCGTTGCCGGTGACCGAGATGCAGGTGAACAGCGAATTGGCGTTTGACGAGAGCGCCAGGTCACCGATGTGCCCGCCCCAGCCCTTGGTGGCGCCTTCGGGTGAGGAGGACTGCCACACCGACTGCTGGTCGTTGTGGGAGAACAGCTTGGGCGGCACCGGGAAATTGCGCCTGTCATTGCCGCTGTATTGCGCCCGGGTCAGCGGCACCACCAGCGGCCCGACATTGAGCTGCACAGCCGCCTTGCCGGTGTTGAACAGGCCGGCCAACGCGCCCATCGCGGGATGCAGCGCGTACTGCCGCGCGCCCGGCAGTGCCGCCCGGGGGTTGAGCAGCGTGGGCGTGAGGGCGGCCTTGGCCAGCGCCACGCCGCCGGCCGCCTGGCCCGCGCCGCCGCCGCGGATGGTGCTGTAGCGGTTGTAGCTGGCGTCGTCATAGGCCACCACGGTATTGGCGTAGTCGTTGCCGCCAAACAGGAAGACGCAGACCAGCGCCTTGTAGTCGGTGGCGTTGAAGGCCGCGGCTTCGCCCACGGCCGCCAGGTTGAGCGCGAAAGGCAATGCGCTGCCGGCCAGCGCCAGCTGGCCTGAGCGGCGCAGGAAGGCGCGGCGGTTGTGGAGTTCGGGCTGGATGAGGATCATGTGGGCTCGCTTATTTCTGGACCAGGTACTCGGCGCTGGCCATCACCATCAGCACGCCGGCGGCAACGCGGTTGCGCTTGTTGGCGTCGCTGCTGGCCGCCGTGACGGCGGTGGCGTTCAGCGCATTGGTGATCAGCGCCTGTGTTTCCGCGGAAAGCTGGCCCGCGCACAGCAGCAGGTTCAGCCGGCGCACCAGCGCCGCGGCGTCGGTGACGATGGCCAGCTCGGCGGTGTAGGCGGGCTGCAGGTCGCCATTGATGCCGTTGCGAAGCGTGTTCTGCATGAAGTTCAGGTAGCCGCCCACGCTGCTTTCATTGACGATCTGGAACTCCGGCGCCACGGCCTGGCTTGAGGCCAGCGCCGTGGAGGGCGGCACGTAACCCGGCCGGAAAAAATTGAACACGGTGGGCGAGCGCAGCGGGCTCTGGCCCAGCTGGTTGGCCGGGTTGCTCAGGTCGCTGATGCGCCAGCCGTCGCTCGCCGACGCGAGGCCGCAGGTGCGCGCCCACTGCACAAAGCGCAGCATTGGCTCGCGCAGCTTGCCGGCGCCGGGCTGCAGCGCCACCGACGGGCTGCGCGCCTCGTCGTCCAGCAGCACGGCCGCGAACACCGCCGCCAGGTCGCCGCGCACGCCGCGGCCGTTGTTGTCGAAGGCCGCGGCCACCCGCGCCACATAGGCGGGCGTGGGGTTGCTGGTCACCAGCCGCTGGATCATCTGGCGGCCGAAGAAAGGGCCGACATTGGGGTGTGCGAACAACGCGTCCAGCGCGGCTTTCAGTGCCGCCGCACCGGGCGTGTTGGCGGCGATGTCGGTGCCCAGGAAGCTCACCGCCAGCGTTGAATGGCGCGTGGCATTCAACACCATCGGCAGCCGCACATAGGCCGTGCCGGAAATGGTGCGGCCGCCCACGACGGTGGGCACGTTCTGGCTCTGGTCGAAGTCATACCCGGTGAACACGCGCGCCAGGTTGGTCACGTCGGCCTGCGTGTAGCTCTCCAGCGGCGCCCCGGCCGCGTCCAGCCTGGGCGTGCCGTCGGCGTTCAGCTGCGCGAGCCCGATGCTCATGAGCTGCATGATCTCGCGCGCGAAATTCTCGTCGGGCACACGCCCTGTCGCGGGGTTCTCCTTCTGGTTGCCGCGGGTGTTCAGGTAGTAGCCCATGGCCGGATGCAGCGACACGGCTTCCAGCAGGGCGCGGAAATTGCCGAAGGCGCCGGCAGCCAGCGTGTCCCACCAGGAGGCGATGGCGTGGCTGCGCCAGGTGATGTCCAGCGCGGAGAGCGACACCACGAAAAACTCGGACAGCGCCAGCGCCACCCGCTTGCGGACCTGCTCGCTGGTGGTGATGAGCTGGTTCCAGACCATGTAGTCGCCCGGGAAGCTCTGGTCGTAGTAGTTCTGGTTGGATGTCGCATCGCCATAGCCCTTGGCCTGCAGCCACTCCCATCCGCTCTGCGACGGCGCAGCGGCCATCTGCGCGGCCAGCCATTTGGCATAGCCGTCCGCACGCACGGCGGCGATCTCGGCTTCGGAGGCGGAGAACTGTGCCTGCAGCAGGAAGCGCGCGGCCTGCTCGTCGCTGGCCGGGGCGGGAAAGGAAAACCCCACGGTGTTGAGCGCGGGCGGCGTGCCCGGCGTGCCGCCGCCCGATGCGGAGCCATCGCCCACCGCTGCCGCGCTGCCCGGCGCGCCACCGCCACCGCCGCCACCGCAGGCGGCCAAGGCCGCTGCCGCCGCGATGGCCAATGCCGCGGCCGGCCCGGCCTCGCACACCGGCGCTTGCGCTTCCTCTGAAATCATGGGGGAGTCCTGCCTCGTTGTTGTGAGGCCAGCGTAGGTGTGCTGCTGAGCTTCGGTCCGTCAGCATTGCGGCTGCGGATGTGAGAGCCGTTACGAACTGTCAGGCCGCGTGCGCCGCACGCGGGTTGACGCGGACGCCCGCTAGCGCTTCGCGGCTTCGAGCAGGTCGCGCGTGCGGATGGCCTCGCTGCGCGCGGCCTGCGCGAAGTCCTCACCGCTCGATGCATAGAGGATCGCGCGCGAGGAATTGACCACGATGGGCGCGCCTTCGCGCCAGCCCGCCTTCACCGTGGCCACCGCGTCCCCGCCTTGCGCGCCGACGCCGGGAATCAGCAAAGGCAGCGTGGGCGCCACCTGCCGCACGCGCTCGATTTCGGCGGGGTAGGTTGCGCCTACCACCAGCCCCAGCTGGCCATTGAGGTTCCACGGCCCCTGCGCGAGCCGCGCCACGTGCTCGTACAGCAGCGGCTGCCCCTCGACGGAGGACAGGCGCTGGTTCTGCAGGTCGTCACCGCCGGGGTTCGACGTGCGGCACAGCAGGAACGCACCCTTGTCGGGCGACTTCAGGTAAGGCTGCACGGAATCAAAGCCCATGAAGGGCGACAGCGTGACCGCATCGGCGCCGTAGCGCTCGAACGCCTCCCGCGCGTATTGCTCCGCGGTGGAACCGATGTCGCCGCGCTTGGCGTCCAGGATGACGGGCACGTGCGGCGCGGCGCGGCGCATGTGTTCCATCAGTTTTTCCAGCTGGCCTTCGGCGCGGTGCGCGGCGAAGTAGGCGATCTGCGGCTTGAATGCGATGACCAGGTCGGCCGTGGCATCGACGATGCGGGCGCAGAAATCATAGATGCGCTGCGCATCGCCCTGGAGTGCGGCCGGAAAGCGCGAAGGCTCCGGGTCCAGCCCGACGCAGAGCATGGAGCCGTTGCTGCGCTGCGCCGCCTGCAGCCTGTCAATGAAGGTCATGGGCGCAATTGTAAGGATCACGCCACAATGCAGGCCCATGCCGAAACTCACGCCGCGCCAGTTCTCCATCCTTGTGTTGCTGACCCTGGTGTGGGGCCTGAACTGGCCGGTGATGAAGATGGGCGTCAGCGCCTATCCGGCGCTGACTTTCCGCGCCCTTTCCATCGTGCTGGGCCTGCCCGTGCTGGCGCTGGCGCTGGTGGTGCTGAAGGTGCCCTTTCGAGTGCCGCGCCGGCACTGGGGCGAGGTGGCCTGGCTGGCGGCGACCAACATGTTCGTCTGGCACGCCTGCATCATCCTGGCCGTGAAGACACTGTCCAGCGGGCGCGCTGCCATCCTGGGCTACACCATGCCGATCTTCTCCGCGGTGATCGGCTCGCTGCTGTTTTCCGCCGCGCTTTCGCGCCGCGGCTGGCTGGGCGTGAGCGCGGCTTCGGCAGGCGTGGCGCTGCTGCTGTGGCATGAGTTCACCGGCCTGGCGGGCCGCCCGGCCGGCGTGGCGCTGGCGCTGGTGGCAGCGGCCACCTGGGCACTGGGCACGCAGCTGCTGCGGCGCACGACGATCGTGCTGCCCACGCTGACGCTTTCGTTCTGGATGACCGCCCTTACCGCCGGCGTGATGACGGTGCTGGCCCTGGTGTTCGAGTACGGCCAGTGGCAGGTGCCCAGCGCGCCGGTGGCCTGGGCCATCGGCTACAACGCCGTTCTCATCTTCGGCTACGCGCATGCCGCGTGGTTCTACCTGGCGCGCGGGCTGCCGCCGGTCGCCTCCACCCTGAGCGTGATGTTCATCCCGGTGCTTGGCGTGTTCAGCGGCGCGCTGTGGCTGGGCGAAGTGCTGCACTGGCAGGACTGGGCCGCCGTGCTGCTGATGGTGGTGGCGATCGCCTCCGTGCTGTGGCCTGCCAAGGCGGCGGCAGCAAGCCCCGAAACTTGATAGGCATTGTGCCTAGCGCGCGCTAGCGCATCCGCCTAGGCCCCCTACGCCAACGCCCTAGCGCGAAGGGCAGTTTCACCTAACGCGCCGGCCTCGCCAAAAGGTCTCATCACTCCATGCCCTGAAGCATGGTGTTTTGGGGATTCTCGCAAGGGGATCGGCGATGTCGAACAGTTCAGTTTCCAGCAGCCTCACCGCCGGTGCCGAAGCCGCCCACGACCTGCTTTCCGCGTACAGCTACCAATGCAGCTGCTCCGGCTGCGCGGGCGGCACGGGTGGCGGCATGTCGGCGCTGGCCTTCGCCACCACGCCCGGGGAAGCCTCCTACCAGTACGCGTCGACCACGCCCATCCAGTACGCCAACGCCGGCGTCAACGCGCTGCTGGCCGGCAGCAAATGGTCGGGCGTGGACGGCGCGACGGCCAAGACGGTGATCACCTACTCGTTCGTCAACCCCTCCACTTCGGTGCTCAACGCGGGCTATGGATCCAGCGTGCATGAGTTCTCCGCCAGCGACAAGGCCGTGACGCGCGAATTGCTGGACCGGATCGAGGCCGTGTGCAACGTGCAGTTCGTCGAAGTGCCGGACGACGCCTCGGTCTGCGGCGTGGTGCGCTACGCCTATTCGGCCCAGCCCAACGCGATGGGTTATGCGGGCTACGCCTACTTTCCTTCCGCGCAGGCCGTGGGCGGCGACGTGCTGATCGGCAACAACCAGGCCGGCGCCCAGTGGGACTTCTACCGGCCCAACCTGATCCTGCACGAGACCCTGCATGCCATCGGCCTGAAGCACCCGTTCGAAGGGCCTTCCACGCTCGCCAATGCCGACAACATCATCCCCAACACGGTGATGAGTTATTCCGCGATCGCGGGCAGTTCTTCCGGGTCCCTCTCCAGCTATCCCAGCGAACCGATGCCGCTGGACACCGCGGCGCTGCAGCAGCTGTACGGCGCCGCCACCCACGAAGAGGGCGACACGGTGTACGACCTCGCTTCCGGCTTCTACCAGGACGGCTTCCATGCGATCTGGGATTCGGGTGGCAAGGACACCCTGGACGCCAGCCGCGTGGCTGGCGCAGTGACCCTGGACCTGGTGCAGGGCGGCCACAGCAACGTGGGCGTGACGGTATTCGCCTTTTCCTACAACGCCAACGGCAGCCGCAGCAGCACTACCTACAGCGACACGATCGCCATCAGCCGGGACTCGGTGATCGAGAACGCCACCGGCTCGGCCTTTGACGACCGCATCACGGGCAACGAGTCCAACAACACGCTGCGCGGCGGCGAAGGCAACGACACGCTCACCGGCGGCGGCGGCAATGACATCCTGGACGGCGGCGCCGGCCTCGACACACTGGCGCTGGCGGGTCCGCGCGCGGGCTATACCGTGCGCGTGGAAGACGGCCACTTCGTGGTCAGCGGCACGGGGGCCGCGGGCGGCCGGGCCACACTCACCGACGTGGAGCGCGTGGCTTTCGCCGACCGCGGCCTGGCGCTGGACCTGGACGGCAACGCCGGCGCGGCCAGCAAGCTGCTGGGCGCCGTGGGCGGCAAGGGCGCCGCGCACAACGCCGCGTTTGTGGGCATCGTGATGGGGCTGCTGGATGGGGGCACCAGCCGGCAGGACGTGGCCGGCGCGCTGGTCGAAGCGGTGTTGGGCCACGCCTCCAATGAGAACCTGGTGCAGCTGCTGGTGGGCAACGTGCTGGGCTTCGCGCCCGGTGCCGCGCAGACGGCGGCGCTGGCCGGGCTGATCAGCGCCGGCGTATTTACCCAGGGAAGCTTCACCGCGGCGGTGTCCCAGCTGGAGCTGAATGCGCAGAACATCGGCCTGGCCGGTATGGCCCAGACGGGCATCGAGTACGTGCCGTTCGGCTGAGAAACCCCGCGCTTCAGCCGCGGCGGGCCTTGTCGTACAGCGGCAGCACGCGCGGCAGGTTCTTTTCGATGTCGGCGATGCGGGTCGTGCCCGACGGATGGGTGGACAGCCACTGCGGCGGAGCGCCCTTGTTGATCTGGCCCATCTTTTTCCACAGCGTCACCGCGGCACGCGGGTCGTAGCCGGCGCGCGCGGCCATCTCCATGCCCACCAGGTCGGCCTCGGATTCGTCCGAACGGCTGAAGGTCAGCGTGAGCAGGTTGGCGCCGCCGCGCGCCACCAGGTCGGTGAAGCGCGGGTCGATGCCGAAGATCGAAGCCACCACCGCACCCCCGACCCGCGCGGCCCCCTGCGTCGCCATGCTCTTGGCCATGCGCGCCCGGGCATGCTCGCGCAGCGCGTGGGCCATCTCGTGCCCCAGCACCATGGCGGCTTCGTCATCGGTCAGCTTGAGCTGGTCGAAGATGCCTGAATAGAACGCGATCTTGCCGCCCTGCATGCAGAACGCGTTGACCTGGTTGGAGCCGATCAGGTTGACCTCCCACTTCCAGCTGCGCGCCCGCTCGTTCCAGGGCGGCGCCTGCGGAATCAGGCGCTGCGAAATGGCGCGCAGGCGGATCATCTGCGGGTGGTCCTGCGGCGCCAGCGCCCGCTTGGCCGCGGCCTGCTGCAGCAGCTGGTGGTATTGCTGGGTGGCCGCGTTCTCCACTTCGGCGGCCGGCACCAGCCTGGCCATGCTGGACGACTTGCCGACGTCCACGCCCTCGCGCTGCGGCTCCTCCTTCTTGTGCAGTTGCGCGCCCGCCAGGGGCGCCAGCCCAAGGGCGGCGCCCATCAGCAGGATGCGCGCGGTGGTCCGCAGCAACTCGATGCATCGGGTTCCGGGCACGGCGCGCAATTCCATTTGTGAACCTCGTGAGGTGTGGGGGCTAACGCTTATTATTCCCGCATGAGCCAATCGCCCCCTGTCAGCCACGAACCCAAGCCATCGTGGGGCAATCGATGACCGCGGCTGCCGCTGCCCCGCGCCGAAAGCGTTCCGCGCTCGAGGTGCTGCGCGAACTCCGGCAGCCCAAAGTCGCCGTGATGCTGGCGCTCGGCTTTTCCTCCGGCCTGCCGTTCCTGTTGACCGCCAACACTTTCGGCTACTGGCTGCGCGACGACGGCACCAGCCTGGTGGCCATCGGGTTCATCTCCTGGGTAGGCTTCGCCTACGCCTTCAAGGTCTACTGGTCGCCGCTGGTGGACCGCATCGACGTTCCGCTGCTGGGCCGGCTCGGCCGCCGCCGCGGCTGGATGCTGCTGTGCCAGCTTCTTGTCGTGGCCGGGATTCTCGGCATGGCGGCCGTCGGAACAGCGGGCGGGCTGGCGGCCATCGGTGCGTTCGCGTTGCTGACGGCATTCGCTTCGGCCACGCAGGACATCGCGGTGGACGCCTGGCGCATCGAGGCGGCGTCAGACGCCGACGAGGTGGGGCTGATGACCTCGGCGGCGCAAGTCGGCTACCGCATGGCCCTGCTGGTCACCGATGCGCTGATCATCGCCGCCGCCGCAAGGGTCGGCTGGCCGATCTCGTACGTGGGCATGGCTGTGCTGATGACCCTGGGCATCGTTGCGACCCTGTTCGCCATCGAGCCGGCGCGCGCCGACGCGGTGCTGCAGCAGAAACCTCCGCTGTGGACCTTGCGCGGCCTGGCCGATGCGGTCATCGGCCCGTTTGTCGACTTTTTCGCCAAGCACAAGGCCGCGGGCCTTGTAATGCTGCTGATGGTGGCGCTTTACCGCCTGCCCGACTTCGTCATGGGCCCGATGTACAACCCCTACTACCACGACCTCGGCCTGTCCAAGGACACCGTGGCGTGGGTGCGCGGCACCTTTGGCCTGGTCACCACCTTCGTGGGCATCGCCGCGGCGGGCGTCAGCGCGGTGCGGCTGGGCCTGATGCCCACGCTCATCACGGGCTTGGTCCTGGAAGGCTTCGGCACGGCAGCGTTCGCGCTCCTGAGCGTGCATCCCGACACGACGACGTTCGCCGCCGTGATGGCTCTCGATGCCTTCGCACAGGCCTTTGCCGGCGTCGCGCTGGTGACTTATATGTCGAGCCTGACCAGCCTGGGCTACACCGCCACCCAGTACGCCATGCTGTCGTCCACTTATGCCGTGCTCGGCAAGTTCCTCAAAGGTTTTTCCGGCATGGGGGTGGAGGCCCTCACACCGGCCTACGGTCTGCTGGGCGCATACGCCGCGGCCTTCATCGCCACCGCGCTCACGGCCATTCCGCCGCTATTGCTGCTGCTGGTGCTCTGGCGCATCCAGATCAGAAGAGAAAACGGCTGAAGACCGCATGGGCTGTGCGTGAGTCGCTATTGAATTGATAGCGACAGGCGCACGGCTACCTGTCCACCAGCGCTGCCAGCGCGTGGCGCTGCAGCTTGCCCAGTGCCGTCCTCGGCAGCGCATCGACGCGCAACACCCGGCGCGGCAGCTTGAAGCGGGCCAGGCGCCCGTCCAGGTGTCCGTGCAGTTCCTCGTCCGACAGCGTTGCACCCGCCTTCAGCACCAGGGCCACCGCCACCACCTCGCCCCAGCGGGCATCGGCCAGGCCGAAAACCGCGCACTCGGCGACAGCCGGATGTTCGCCCAGCAGCGCTTCGATCTCAGCTGGGTGAACATTCTCCCCACCCGAGATGATCAGGTCCTTCGCGCGGCCCACGATTGTGTAGCTGCCGTCGGCTGCGCGGCTGGCCAGATCGCCGGTGTGAAACCACCCATGCTCATCGCAGGCGGGTTCCTGCGCCCAGTAGCTGCGCACGACGTTGGGCCCGCGCACCAGCAGCTCGCCCGCGTCGGGCTGCACGCCTTGCAGTCGCACCTCCACGCCGGGCGCGGGCCAGCCGCAGGAACCTGCGTGCGTGGCCGCGAACGCGGGCGGCAGCGCGATCGAGAACGGCCCGGTCTCGGTGGCGCCATAGACATTGCACAGCGGCACGCCGCGTGCCAGGAAGCCGGCCACCAGTGCGGCGGGCAACAGGCTGGAGCCGGCCCATACCGCGCGCAGGCTGGACAGGTCGGTGGCGGCCCACTGCGGATGATCGAGCAGGGCTTTCATGGTGGCCGGCACCTGCAGCGTGAGGCTGGGCCGCTGGCGCGCGATGCAGTCCAGCGCGGCCGCCGCATTGAAGCGCGGATGCAGGATCACCGTGGCGCCCGCGTGCAGCGCCGGCAGGGTCTGGATGCACAGGCCGCCCACGTGGAACAGCGGCAGCATGGTGGCCACCACGTCCGCCGGCGAGATCAGCTGCACCGCGGCCGCGATGCGCATGTTGGCCATCAGCATGCCCTGGGTGTGCACCGCGGCGCGCGGCCTGCCGGTGGTGCCCGAGGTGTAGACCAGCAGTGCGGGCAGTTCCGCGTCGCCGCCGTCCACCATGCCGCAGGCGGTTTCCGCGCTTTCCAGCGCCTGCACGCCGTGCACGGCCAGGCCGCTGAGTTCCCCCAGCTCCTGCGCCGCTGCGGCATGGCCCTCGTCGTGGAACAGGCAGCGCGGCGCGCAGTCGGCCAGCTGCCCTTGCCATTCAGGCGCCGCCAGCCGGACGTTCAGCGGCAGCAACATGGCGCCCAGCCGGGCCAGCGCGAACAGCAGGATGACCTGGCCCGGGTGGTTCAGGCCCAGCCAGGCCACGCGGTCGCCGCGGCGCACGCCCCATTCGGATTCGAGCCGCGCGGCCCATTGCCCGGCGCGCTGCGCCAGCTGCGCATACGAGATGTCGCTGCCTTCGAAGTGCAGGGCCACCGCGCCGGGGCGAATCCCCGCCTGGCGCGCCAGCACACCGCAGAGGCTGCGTGGCGGCATGAAGTGCGAAACAGGCATTTACCCGAACTTTACCGCTGCTTCAACGCGCCCCGCGCGGGCGGCGGCAATGATGGTGGCCCTCACGGGGCGTCCATCTCCCCGCCAAGTCATTACCATCCGGGTTATGCAGCAACTACTCATGATCGAAGACGATGCCCGCCTGGCCCAGATGGTCGGCGAGTACCTGGAACGTTCGGGTTTCGGCGTGACGCACGCGATCGACGCCAAGGCGGGCCTCGCCCTGCTGCAGGACCCGCCGGCCGGCCACGCGCCCGAACTGCTGATCCTGGACCTGATGCTCCCCGACATGGACGGGCTGGAAGTGTGCCGCCGCGTGCGCGCGCTGCCGGGTGAAACGGGCAAGGTGCCCGTGCTGATGCTCACCGCCAAGGGCGACCCGATGGACCGCATCGTGGGCCTGGAGCTCGGCGCGGACGACTACCTGCCCAAGCCCTTCGAGCCGCGCGAGCTGCTGGCGCGCATCCGGGCCATCCTGCGGCGGCGGGGCGAAGGCGCGGCCCCGGCGGCCAAGCTGCTGCGCTTCGGCTCGCTGGAGATTGACCGCGACGCACGCACCGTCACCGTGGCCGACGTGGCCTGCGACCTCACCTCCTACCAGTTCGACCTGCTGATCGCGCTGGCCGAGCGCGCGGGCCGCGTGCTCACGCGCGACCAGATCATGGAAGCCGTGCGCGGCCGCGAGCTGGAGGCGTTCGACCGTTCGATCGACGTGCACATGGGCCGCATCCGCGCGGCCATCGAGGAAGACGCCAAGAACCCCAAGCGCATCCTCACGGTGCGCGGCGTGGGCTATGTATTCGCCAAACAGCAAGACTGACCGGTGACCCTTCGCTTTCCGCTCTACCTGCGCATCTGGCTGGCCGTGGTGGTGGCCGTGGCGCTGCTCACCGTGGCCTTCGGGTGGCTCTGGCGGCAGAATGCCGAGCAATCGCCCGCGCGCGAGGTGATCATCCGCAACGAAAAGGACGAGATCCTGGGCCAGACCAAGGCGCGCCCCGTGCGCGTGCCGGGCCAGGGGGTGGAGTTCGAGGTCGCGATGAAGGACGGCAGCACGCTCACCGTGCAGATCCCGCCGCGCCAGCGCGCTCCCGGCGAAGGCCCGCCCAACCGCCCCTGGGCCCGCGGCCCGGGCGGCCTGCTGTGGATGCTGGGCATCGTGGCGCTGGCGGTGGCCATCGGCATCTACCCCATCATCCGGCGCCTGACAAAGCGGCTGGAGGATTTGCGGCTGGGTGTGGAGCGCTGGGGCCGCGGTGACCTCACCGCCCGCGTCATGGAGTCAGGTACCGACGAGGTGGCGTTTCTCGGGCGGCGCTTCAACCACGCGGCCGAGCGCGTGGAGACCCTGGTGAAGTCGCACAGGTCGCTGCTGGCCAATGCCTCGCACGAATTGCGCTCGCCGCTGGCGCGCATCCGCATGGGCCTGGAGCTGATGGGCACCAACCCCTCGCCTTCATTCAAGGACGAGATCTCGCGCAACATCGCCGAGCTGGACCAGCTGATCGACGAGATCCTGCTGTCCAGCCGGCTCGACGCGAAAGAGACCGACATGGGCACGGTGGAGACCGTGGACCTCACCGGGCTGGTGGCCGAGGAATGCGCGCGCGCCGGCGCCGAACTCGATGTGGTGAACGCAGGGCAGGGCGTGGTGGTGCACGGCGTGTCGCGCCTGTTGCGCCGCGCCATCCGCAACCTGCTGGAAAACGCGCGCCGCTACAGCGGCGGCACCGTTGAAGTCGAAGTGCGGCGCGAAGGCGGCCAGGCGATCGTGCGGGTGAACGACCACGGGCCTGGTGTGCCGCCCGCCGAGCGCGACCGCATCTTCGAGCCCTTTTACCGGCTGCCGGGTGCCAGCGAACGTGAGGGCGGCGTGGGGCTGGGCCTGGCGCTGGTGAAGTCCATCGCCACCCGGCACCACGCCACGGTGCGCTGCGAGGACCGGCCCGGAGGCGGCGCGAGCTTTGTGCTTAGCCTTCCCTGTGACGAAATGTAATTGCTTGTAAAAAAGTTCTTGAACACTCGCCAGCGGTGCGAAAAATCACCAATATCGACGGCGTAGCAAAACCGGTTCAGGGCCCGTCTCCTCCGATTGGAGGATGCAGCAACAAGCGGCAACCCCTACATTCAATTCATTGCTGTCACGCATGGGCCCCACGGAGAGGCCGCCGGTTTTCAAGTCTCCCAACGACGTCCTTCCAAGGACTTTATACAGCCACCGCAAGGTGGCTGTTTTTTTGGCGCGGCGGTTTGCGCCTAGAGCGGGAACGCCTGCAGCGGCGCGCCCAGCGCCGAGGCTTGCGCCGGCGTGTGGGCCACGTTCATCAGCCATGAAACCATGACGAAGTAGCCGGCCAGGGCGGCCAGCTCCACCACGCCCTGCTCGCCAAGGAGGGCCTGCGCCGCCTGGTAGGACGGCTCGCTCACGCCGTGGCTGCGCAAAAGCTCCAGCGTGAAATCAAGCGCCGCTTCCTCGTCGGCGGCAAGCCCCTTCGGCCGCGCGCCGACGCGCAGCGCTTCGATGGCGGCTTCCGCCACGCCGGCCTTCACGGCCAGCGGCGCATGCATCAGCCACTCGAACTGGTTGGTCACGTGGCGCGCGGCGGCGCAGGTGCACAGCTCGCGCACGCGCGCATCCAGCACGCTCTCGAAGCGCAGGTACTCGCCCACGCGCGCCATGCGGTCCAGCAGCTGCGGGCTGCGCATGAGCGGCAGGAAGGGACCGTACACGCCCTTGCGCGGGCCGTTGATCAACGCCTGCGCCGCGGCGTCCTGCTCGGGCGTCATGCTGCCGGCGGCGGGCATGGGCAGGCGTTCGCGCCAGGGATCGGTGAAGCCCTGGCGGGCACCTTGGGAAGAATCAATGGGCGGCATCGGGAAGCTCCTTGGGATCAACAGGGGAAAGTGAAAAGCGCCACAGCCACAGCGCGCTCGCGAACAGGCCCGCCGCGCCGGCCTGCAGCGCCAGGCCCAGGCCCAGCGCCGCGGTGGCCGGCATCTGCACCAGCAGCGCCGACAGCACCGGCCCGGCGATCTGGCCGGTCGCGAAGGCCGCCGTCATGCGGCCTACGAGCGGGGTGGCATCGCCAACGGCGCGGGCGCGGATTTCCTGCACACCCGCCATTGTGATCACCATGAAGGTGCCGCCCACCAGCAGTGCCGACAGCGCGATGGTCCAGCCCGCTACCCACAGGCTGGGCAGCAACACGCCCTCGCCCATCAGCGCGCTGCTCGCCGCCCAGACCTGCAGGCGCGAGGCGCGGCGCATCCACCACGCCGCCAGCACGGTGGACGCCGCCGCCATGAGGCCGAACACCGGCCACGCCAAGCCGAACAAGCGCGGGTCGTCGACCACGGCACGCGCCAGCACCGGCAGGAAGGTGGCGGGCAGGATGTAGCCGAAGCCCAGCAGGCCGTAGCAGATGACAAGGCCACGCGTGCCCACAGGCATGGCCGCGCGCGCGCGGGCGCCCGCAGCGGCCGGTGCCGGCTGCGAGCCGAGAGCCCGCAACACCAGCGCCACCGGCACGCACAGCAGCAGCGCGAGCGCGCCCAGCTGCAGCCAGAGCGAAGGCGCGCTGGCGCCAGCCGCCGCGCCGAACAGGCAGTACAGCCCCGCCAGCGCGATGCCGCCGCCCACGCCCGAATACACGGCGCCGCCCCAGGCGGGACGGCCGGCGCGCGCCAGCGCGCCCAGGCACCAGACACTGGTCGCGACGAACGTCCAGGCGCTGCAAACGCCGGCGGCAAAGCGCAGCGCGATCCACAGCGCGGCCGGGCCGGGCAGTGCCATCGCGGCGGTGAGGACCGCAGTGAGCACCAGCGCCGCGACGGCCAGCTTGCCGGGCGCCAGCGGCACGCGCGAAGCCGACAGTGCGCCCGCAAGATAGCCGGCGTAATTGGCCGCGGCCAGCCAGCCGCCCCAGGCCACGTCGAGTTCTCCACCGCGGATCATCAGCGGCAGCATGGGCGTGAACGCGAAACGGCCTATGCCCATCGCGGCCGCCAGCGACAGCGCGCCGGCAAGCCCCACCAGGACCGGGCCGGGTGCTGCGTGGGTGGGTGTGGTTGCCATGGAGGCCGATTAAATCCAGAATCACTCTTGCCAACAAATGAATTATTCTGAAAGATCATTCTTGCCATGAGAACCATTGACCTGGAGTCGCTGGAGATCTTCCGCGCGGTGGTGATCGAAGGCGGCATCATCAAGGCGGCCAACAAGCTCAACCGCGTGCAGTCCAATGTGACCACCCGCATCAAGCAGCTGGAAGAGCGCCTGGGGCTGGCGCTGTTTCGGCGGCAGGGCCGCGCGCTGGTGCTCTCACCCGAGGGCACCCTGCTGCTGTCGTATGCCGAGCGGCTGTTCCGTCTGGCCGATGAAGCAGAGAACGAATTGCGCACCGGCAAACCGATGGGCGTGTTCCGCGTCGGCTCGCTGGAGAGCACCGCGGGCAGCCGGCTGGCCCCCATCCTCTCGCGCTTCCACAAGCTCTACCCCGGCGTGGTGGTGGAGCTGGTCACCGGTACCTCCGGCGCGCTGGTGCAGCGGGTGACCAATTTCGAGATCGAGGCGGCATTCGTCTCCGAGCCGTTCAGCGCGCCCAGGCTGGAAAAGCTGAAGGTGTTCGAGGAAGAGCTGGTGCTGATCACGCCGCGCGAGATACCCGCCGTTACCCGCGCTGGCGACCTGGGCGGGCTGACGCTGATCGCCTTTGCCAACGGCTGCTCCTACCGCAAGCGGCTGGAAGAGTGGCTGGGCTCGGCCGGCGTGATGCCGGCGCGCACCCTCGAGTTCGGCTCCTACCAGGCCATGATCGCCTGCGTGGCCGCCGGCACCGGCTTTGCCATGGTGCCGCGCTCGCTGCTGCTCTCGCTGCGCGCCGCGCACGAAGTCAAGCAGCACGAACTGCCGCTGAAAGTGCGCCGCAACCACACGCACCTTGTCTGGAACGGCACGCCGTCCACCGCGCTGCTGCGGCTCACGAGCCTCGTCTCAGGTTAGCGCAGCCAGCACACGCGCTGGCGTGATGTCCACCAGACAGCGCGTGTGCCCCAACGGGCACTCGCGCTCGAAGCAGGGCGCGCAGTCCAGCGGCGGTTGGTAGGCCGCATCCTCTTTCAGCCACAGCACGCTGGCGGCATCGTTGAGTGGCGGCGTGTGCAGCGGGCTGGACGACCCGTAGACCGCCACCTGGCGCACGCCGAAGGCCGCGGCCACGTGCATCAGGCCCGAGTCGTTGCTGATGACCGCCTTGGCTGCCGCGATGGCACAAAACGCCTGCAGCAGCGAAGTCTTGCCCGC
This sequence comes from Burkholderiales bacterium, assembly GCA_016191525.1. Lineage (GTDB taxonomy): Bacteria > Pseudomonadota > Gammaproteobacteria > Burkholderiales > Burkholderiaceae_C > Ramlibacter. The sequence goes on from JACPOK010000011.1 coordinate 137,610, forward strand.
CAGGTTCAGGCATTTACCGTGCGCGGCGGCGGCGGCGATTTCCTCGCACAGCGGCGCCTCCTTGGCGGAACCCAGCAGCACAACCGGGAGGCTGAGCGACTGGGCCAGTTCCGCGAAGTGGATCGCCGGCCAGCGCTTGGCCGGGCCGTATTCGGCACCGGGCGCGAAGACGTAGTAGCCGCCGCGCTGCAGGCCCATCTCGGCCAGCGCGGCATCCACCATCTCGGGCTCAAGGTGCAACCGGGGCCGGTCCTGCTCCAGGCCTTCCCGGTCGCCGGACAGTGCCGAATAGAAGGCCACCATCGGCGGCTTGTTCTTCGGGTTCTTCAGCCGGTGCGTGAGCAGGCCCACGCGCGCTTCGCCGAGGTAGCCCACGCGCCGGGGGATGCTGGCCAGGAACGGCAGCAGCGCGCTCTTGAGGGAATTGGGCAGCACATAGGCCGCGTCGAACTGGCCCTGCACCTGCCGCGCCAGGGTGCGCCGCGCCTTGAACTGCAGCCCGCCATGCTGGAAAGGGAATTCAATGACCTCGCTGACCTGCGGCATGGCCCGGTAGGCCGGCGCCACCCAGGGCAGCGCGCCCACGGTGAGCCGCTCGCCGCGCGCATGCAGCCGCCGCAGCAGCGGCTCGGTCATGACAGCGTCCCCGATCCACTGGGGAGCGACGATCAGTGACCGGGTTTCAGTGCCCTGCACCGAAGTGCTCGCCCTCTTTGAGCTTGTACACGGTGCCGCAGTACGGGCACTTGGCTTCGCCACGGCCCGCCACGTCCAGGTAGACGCGGGGGTGGCCGCTCCACAGCTTCATATCAGCCTTGGCGCTGGGGCAGTAGACGCCGCCCTGCGCGTTCAGGTCCTTGGCGAGCAGTTCGATTGCGCCCTTGGTGCCGGTGGTGCTCATGATGATCAGACCTTGGTGAGCCAGTGGGCGTATTTGGGATTGCGGCCGTTGACGATGTCGAAGAAGGCGCTTTGCACTTTCTCGGTGACGGGCCCGCGCGAGCCGATGCCGATCTCGATGCGGTCCAGCTCGCGGATGGGCGTCACTTCGGCGGCGGTGCCGGTGAAGAAGGCCTCGTCGGCGATGTAGACCTCGTCGCGGGTGATGCGTTTCTGCACGATCTCGATGCCGAGGTCCTTGCAGATGTGGAACACCGTGTTGCGCGTGATGCCGTTGAGCGCGCCGGCCGAGAGGTCGGGCGTGTAGATCACGCCGCCCTTGACCACGAAGATGTTCTCGCCGGCGCCCTCGGAGACGAAGCCCGAGCTGTCCAGCAGCAGCGCCTCGTCGTAGCCGTCGTCCAGCGCTTCCATGTTGGCCAGGATGGAGTTGGTGTAGTTGGACACCGCCTTGGCCTGCGTCATGGTGATGTTGACGTGGTGGCGCGTGTAGCTGGAGGTCTTGACGCGGATGCCGCGCCGCATGCCCTCCTCGCCCAGGTAGGCGCCCCAGGCCCAGGCCGCCACCATCAGGTGGATCTGGTTGCCGCGCGGGCTGACGCCCAGCTTCTGCGAGCCGATCCAGGTCAGCGGGCGCAGGTAGCAGCTCTCCAGCTGGTTGGCCTTGACGACCGCGCGTTGGGCCTCGTTGACCTCTTCCTTGGTGAAGGGCAGGGTCATGCGCAGGATCTTGGCGCTGTTGAACAGCCGCTCGGTGTGCTCCTGCAGGCGGAAGATCGCGGTGCCGTTGACGGTGTTGTAGGCGCGCACGCCTTCGAACGCGCCGCAGCCGTAGTGCAGGGTATGGGTCAGCACGTGGATCTTGGCATCGCGCCAGTCCACCATTTCGCCATCCATCCAGATCTTGCCGTCGCGGTCGGCCATGCTCGGTACAGCGCTCATACTTTTTCCTTGGGAATTCGAAGGGTTCGCTCGAACCCGCGATTTTAAGGCGCGGGCGGTTCCGCGTCCCCGGCGGGCTCGGCCGGGCGCTCCAGCTTCCAGCGGGCCAGCTTGCCGCCGGCGAATTCGCAGGTCACGTGGGACTGGCTGCCATCGGTCCAGCGGAAGATTTCTGGCTGCGCGTCCTTGGGCGATTGCAGCTGGCCCAGCGAGCGGGTCATGGCGATCACGTGCAGCAGGGTGGCTCCCGGGCGCAGCTTGGCGTTGAGCATGACGGCGCTGTCCACATAGCCCACCGGGCGGTTGGCCGCGCGCTTGAGCACCTGCATCATTCGGCTGAAGTGCAGCAGCAGCCACATCACGGCGGCGCCCGCCACCAGGGCCACGCCGCCCCAGCCGGACAGCTGCCAGCCGACCGCGACCGCGACGACGCCGGCCACCGGGACAATGATTTTCTGGAAGTTCATGGCGCTATTTTCACGGCAAGGCGGGCCCGGGAAACTGCGGCGAGTGCGTAGGCGCCTTCAGGCCAGCCCGCGCACCACCTCCAGCGCCTCTTCGATCCGCTCCACCGCGTGGATGGCCAAACCCTCGATCTCACGCCCGCCCTTGCGCGGCGCATTGGCCTTGGGGACGATGGCGACCGAAAAGCCCAGCTTGGCCGCTTCGCGCAGCCGCTCCTGCCCGCGCGGCGCAGGCCGGACCTCGCCGGCCAGGCCCACCTCGCCAAAAGCGACGAAGCCCTTGGGCAGGGGCTTGCCACGCAGCGACGAGGTGATGGCCAGCATCACCGCCAGGTCGGCCGCGGGTTCGCTGATGCGCACCCCGCCCACGGCGTTGACGAAAACATCCTGGTCCATGCAGGCCACGCCCGCGTGCCGGTGCAGCACCGCCAGCAGCATGGCCAGCCGGTCCCGGTCCAGCCCCACCGACAGCCGGCGCGGGCTGGGGCCGCCGGAATCCACCAGCGCCTGGATTTCCACCAGCATGGGCCGTGTGCCCTCCAGCGTCACCAGCACGCAGCTGCCGGGCACCGGCTCGCTGTGCTGCGACAGGAAGATGGCGCTGGGGTTGGCCACGCCCTTCAGGCCCTTCTCGGTCATGGCGAACACGCCGATCTCGTTCACCGCGCCAAAGCGGTTCTTGATGGCGCGCACCAGCCGGAAGCTGGAATGCGTGTCGCCTTCGAAATACAGCACGGTATCCACCATGTGCTCCAGCACGCGCGGCCCGGCCAGCGCGCCTTCCTTGGTGACGTGGCCCACCAGCACGATGCAGGTGCCGCTGGCCTTGGCGGCGCGCGTCAGGTGGGCCGCGCATTCGCGCACCTGCGCCACGGAGCCGGGTGCGGAGGTGAGCTGCTCGGAATAAACGGTCTGGATGGAATCGATCACCGCCACCGCCGGCTGGGTGGAGGCCAGCGTCGCCAGGATTTTTTCCAGCTGGATCTCGGCCAGCACCTTGACTTGCGAGTTGTCCAGCCCGAGCCGGCGCGAGCGCAGCGCCACCTGCGCGCCCGATTCCTCGCCGGTGACGTAGAGCGTGGAGATTTCGGCCCGCTGCAGCCCGTCCAGCGCCTGCAGCAGCAGCGTCGATTTGCCGATGCCGGGGTCGCCGCCGATCAGCACCACGCCGCCTTCGACGATGCCGCCGCCCAGCACCCGGTCCAGCTCGTCAATGCCGGTGGGCGTGCGGTCCACTTCGCTGGCTTCGATGTCGGCCAGCGCCGCCACGGGCGAGGTTTTGGCCAGCGAGGCAAAGCGGTTCTTCGCCGGGCCCGCGGTTTCGGCCACGGTCTCGATCAGCGTGTTCCAGGCCTCGCAATGCGGGCACTTGCCCAGCCAGCGGGGGCTGGTGCCGCCGCATTCGGTGCAGACGTAACTGGTTTTTTCCTTGGCCATGGGGATTGCGACTATAGCCGTCCAAGGGTTATTCCCATGCCGCCAATTTGGCGTCCGCTGCCAAATCATTTAATATATTAATTAATTCCATGAACACCGCTTTCGTCCACCGCAACCTTCCGCGCCTGCTGCTGCAGGCACGCGAATCCGTCATGGCCCACACCCGGCCCAGCCTGCGCGAGCACAGCCTGTCGGATCAGCAGTGGCGGGTACTGCGGGTGCTGGGCGAACACGGCACGGTGGAAACCGGCCGGGTGGCGCGCGAGGCCTTCATCCTCGGCCCCAGCCTGACCGGCGTGCTCTCGCGCATGGAGCGCGACGGCCTTGTGCGGCGCGAGCGCGACGGCGAAGACCAGCGCCGCACCGTGGTCGAGGCCACGGCCCGCGGCCTGAAGCTGGTGGAAAAGCTCTCGCGTTCCATCGAGGCGCATTACGAGTGGATGGAAAAGTCGCTCGGCAAGCAGAAGCTGGCGCAGCTGTACGAGCTGCTGGACGAAGTGATCGAACTGGAGCAGCCATGAGCTTTCTTTCCATGGGCACGGTGTACGGCACCCTGCTGAACTTCAAGGCGGAGGCCGCTGCCTGGGCGCCGAAGATGACTGAGGCGCCCTACAAGGCGCCGCCCAAAGCGCCCGTCCTCTACATCAAGCCGGCCAACACCTGGAGCAATGAAGGCGCCGCGATTCCCGTGCCGGCAAACGTGCCCGAAGTCGAGGTCGGCGCCACCATCGCCATGGTGATGAAGCAGCCCGGCGAGCTGGCCGGCTACGTGCTGATGAACGACCTGTCCGTGCCGCATGCCAGCTTCTTCCGCCCACCCGTCAAGTTCAAGTGCCTGGACGGCTTCCTGGGCGTGGGCAGCCAGATGCTGCCGGCCGGCCCGCAGGTGGACGCCTCGGCTTTCACGCTGGAAGTGAAGATCAACGGCGAAGTGAAGCAGACCGTGCGCTTCAGCGAACTGGTGCGCGGCGCACCGCAGTTGCTGGCCGACGTGAATGAGTTCATGACCCTGGGCGCGGGCGACGTGCTGATGCTGGGCTGCGATGCCAACCGCCCCCTGGCGAAGGTGGGCGACGTGATTGAGATCAGCGCGCCGGGATTGGGCACGCTTACCAACACACTGGTCGCGGAGGCCGCATGAAGTACGCGCGCGTCATCCACAACGGCCAGACCCTCAATGCGCAAGAACGCGACGGGCAGTTGCTGCTGGACAACTCCGAACTGGTTTCCTTCGAGGCCGTCACCTGGCTGCCGCCGCTGGCCCCCGCGCCGCAACCGCGCACCATCCTCGCGCTGGGGCTGAACTACGCCGACCACGCGAAGGAGCTGGAGTTCAAGGCGCCTGAAGAACCGCTGGTCTTCCTGAAGGGCGAGAGCGCGCTCACCGGCCACCGCCAGCTCACGAAGCGGCCGGCCGGCGTGGAATTCATGCATTACGAATGCGAGCTGACGGTGATCGTCGGCAAGACCGCGAAGAAGGTGAAGCGCGAAGATGCCTACGACTTCATCGCGGGCTACACCGTGGCCAACGACTACGCCATCCGCGACTATCTGGAAAACTGGTACCGGCCCAACCTGCGCGTGAAGAACCGCGACGCCACCACGCCTTTGGGCCCCTGGTTCGTGGAAGCCGCCGACGTGCCCAACCCGATGGCGCTGGCGCTGCAAAGCACCGTGAACGGCAAGGTCACGCAAGCGGGCAACACCAGGGACATGATCTTCAACGTGCCCTTCCTGATCGAATACTTCAGCAGCTTCATGACGCTGCGCCCGGGCGACCTGATCCTGACCGGCACGCCCGACGGTGTTGTCGATTGCCGGCCCGGCGACGTCATCGTGACCGAAATCGAGGGCCTGGGCGCCCTCACGAACACCATCGTCTGAGACCATGAAGATCGACCACCTCATCAACGGCAAATCCGTCGCCGGCCGCGACTACTTTGAAACCGTGAACCCCGCCACGCAGGAGGTGCTGGCCGAAGTGGCTTCCGGCGGCGAGGCCGAAGTCAACGCCGCCGTCGCCGCCGCGAAAGAGGCCTTCCCGAAATGGGCCGCCACGGCCGCTCCCGCACGCGCCAAGATCATCCGCAAGCTGGGCGACCTGATCGCCGCGCACGTGCCGGAGATCGCCCAGACCGAAACCAACGACTGCGGCCAGGTGATTTCCCAGACCGGCAAGCAGCTGATCCCGCGCGCGGCCGACAACTTCTATTACTTCGCCGAGATGTGCACCCGGGTCGATGGCCACACCTACCCGACCGAGACCCACCTGAACTACACGCTGTTCCACCCGGTGGGTGTCTGCGCCCTGGTCTCGCCGTGGAACGTGCCCTTCATGACCGCCACCTGGAAAGTCGCGCCCTGCCTGGCTTTCGGTAACACCGCCGTGCTGAAGATGAGCGAGCTGTCGCCCATGACGGCGGCGCGGCTGGGCGAACTGGCGCTGGAAGCCGGCATCCCGCCCGGTGTGCTGAACCTGGTGCACGGCTACGGCAAGGAAGCCGGCGAGCCGCTGGTGTCCCACCCCGACGTGCGTGCCATTTCCTTCACCGGCTCCACCGCCACCGGCAACCGCATCGTGCAGAGCGCGGGCCTGAAGAAGTTCAGCATGGAGCTGGGCGGCAAGAGCCCCTTCGTGATCTTCGAGGATGCGAATCTCGAACGCGCGCTGGACGCCGCCGTGTTCATGATCTTCTCCAACAACGGCGAGCGCTGCACGGCAGGCAGCCGCATCCTGGTGCAGCAATCCATCTACGCCGACTTTGCAGCGAAGTTCGCGGAACGCGCGAAGCGCATCAGCGTGGGCGACCCGCTGGATGAGAAGACCATCGTCGGCCCGATGATCAGCCAGGCGCACCTGGCCAAGGTGCGCAGCTACATCGAGCTGGGCCCGAAGGAAGGCGCGACGCTGCTGTGCGGCGGGCTGGGCGCGCCGCAGTTGCCCCAGCGCGTGAAGAAGGGCAACTACGTCATGCCCACGGTCTTCGCCGACGTGGACAACCGCATGAAGATCGCCCAGGAAGAAATCTTCGGGCCGGTGGCCTGCCTGATTCCCTTCAAGGACGAGGCCGATGCCATCCGCCTGGCCAACGACATCCAGTACGGGCTGTCGAGCTATGTGTGGACCGAGAACATCGGCAAGGCGCACCGCGTGGCCGCCGCCGTGGAAGCCGGCATGTGCTTCGTCAACAGCCAGAATGTGCGCGACCTGCGCCAGCCTTTCGGCGGCACCAAGGCATCGGGCACGGGGCGTGAAGGCGGCACCTGGAGCTATGAGGTGTTCTGCGAGCCGAAGAACGTGGCGGTGTCGATGGGCAGCCACCACATTCCGCGCTGGGGCGTGTGAGGACGGCATGAGCCTGTACGCCACCCAGAAATTCCTCTACGACCTGAACCGCGACGCGCAGGTGCAGCGGCGCTATCGGGAAGACCGCGATGCGCTGCTGGCCGGCTATGCGCTCAGCGACGAGGAGCGGGCCGCGATCCGCGACGGCGACATCGGCAAGCTCTACGTGCTGGGCTGCAACGGCCAGCTGCTGATGCACTTCGCGCCGCTGCTGGGCGTGGCCTGGGCCGATTACCTGGAAGCGATGCGCGAAGGCGTGCGCAAATACGGGCCGGTGCGCGCGGGCATCTACGCGATGACCACCGGCACCGACGAAAAAGTCGCGGGAGTGTGAGATGAGTCTCGTTTTCGCAGGCATCTGCAGCCACGCGCCCGGCATCACGGGCCGCGCGCACCTGGCCGAACCGGCCCTGAAGGACGCTTTCCACGCGCAGTTCCGCCGCATGGGCGAGAAGCTGGACGCCGCGAAGCCCGACGCGGTGATCGTGGTGGCGGCCGAGCACTTCGCCAACTTCTTCATGAACAACATGCCGGCCTATGCCATCGGCATGGCCGATGAGTACGAAGGCCCGATCGAAGACCCGGCCTGGCTGGGCATCGCGAAAACGAGGGTGCCGGGCAATGCCGCGCTGTCACAGCGCATCATCAAGAGCGTGATGCAGGATGTGGACGTGGCCTATGCCGAGGAATGGAAGTTCGACCACGGCATCATGGTGCCGCTGCATTTCCTCACGCCCAGATACGACAAGGCCATCATCCCGGTGAACATCAACTGCCAGGGCCCACCGCTCACCCCGCTCAAACGCGCCTGGGCTTTCGGCGAGGCGCTGCGCCGCGCCTGCGACGAAGCGCCCGAGTGCATTGCGCTGGTCGGCACGGGCGGCATCTCGCACTGGCCGGCCACACCCGACTCGGGCAAGGTGAACGAGGCCTGGGACCGGGAGTTCCTGGACCGGTGGGTGCGCAACGACCGGGAAGCGCTGCTGTCGTACACCGACGAGGCGACTTACCGTGACGCCGGGCAGGGCGGCTTCGAAATCCGCAACTTCATCGCCGTGGCGGCTGCCGCGCGCGGGCGCGGCGAGGTGATGCACTTCCAGCCGATTCCCATCTTCGCGGTGAGCTGCACCGCGGCCACCATGACCATCGAGTAAACCCATGCCGCACATCGTCCTGCAATACACACCCAACCTCGAAGCCGAGGTCGACATGACCGGCCTGTGCAAGGCGCTGGCCGAATCCATGGTGGCGCTGAGGGATGAGTCCGGGGGCCCGCTGTTCCCGGTGGGCGGCACGCGCGTGCTGGCTTATCCCGCAAAACACTACGCCGTGGCCGACGCCAAAGACGATTACGCCTTCTGCTACATCAACATGCGGATCGCTTCCGGACGCAGTGATGCTATGAAAAAGATAGCTGGCGACGCTTTGCTGGAGCGCGCTACAGCCTTTTTTGCCTCTGTATTCGAAAAGAAACACGTGGGCGTGACGATCCAGGTGGACGAGGCGCCGGGCCAGGCCTATGACGCCAAGCACAGCAACCTGCACGCCCTTTTCAAGAAGTAAGGCCCCATGTTTTCCCAGGACCTCATTGAACAGCTTGCAGCCGAGCTGCACGAGAGCGAGAAGTCGCGCGTGCAGGTGGAGCATTTTTCCAAACGCTTCCCCGGCATGACGATTGAAGACGGCTACGCCATCTCGCGGGCCTGGGTGAAGCACAAGCTCTCGCAGGGACGCGTGGCGCGCGGCCACAAGATCGGCCTCACCTCGCGGGCCATGCAGCAGTCCAGCCAGATCGACGAGCCCGACTACGGCACGCTGCTGGACGACATGTTCTTCGAGCCGGGCGATATTCCGGCTTCTCGCTTCATCGCGCCCCGTGTGGAGGTGGAGCTGGCCTTCATTCTCAAGCGCAAGCTCGAAGGCGCAAGCATCAGCGTGGAGCAGGTGCTGGATGCGACCGACTACGTGCAGCCCGCCATCGAGATCATCGACGCGCGCATCGAGCAGTTCGACCGCCACAGCAAGGCCATGCGCAAGGTGTACGACACCATCAGCGACAACGCCGCCAACGCCGGCATCATCCTGGGCGGCAGGAAAGTGCCGCCGCGCGAAGTCGACCTGCCCTGGGTGGGCGCCATCCTGCGGCAGAACGGCGTGGTGGAGGAAACCGGCCTGGCCGCCGGCGTGCAGGGCCACCCCGCGGTCGGCGTGGCCTGGCTGGCGATGAAGCTGGCACCCTGGGGCGAATGCCTGGAAGCCGGCGAAGTGGTGCTGGCCGGCTCCTTCACCCGCCCGGCCATCGCCAAAAAAGGCGACACTTTCGATGCCGACTACGGCCCGCTGGGCCGCTTTGAGTTCCGTTTCGCCTAACCGAGAAAGATTTCCATGCAGACCCCCGTCAATCCCTTCAAGCAGGCCCTGGCCGAAAAGCGCGCGCAGATCGGCCTGTGGGTCGGCCTGGCCGACCACTACACCACCGAGATCTGCGCCGGCGCCGGCTTCGACTGGCTGCTGCTGGACGGGGAGCATTCGCCCAACGACCTGCGCACCCTGCTGCAGCAGGCGCAGGCGGTGGCCGCCTACCCGGCGACCCATGCCATCGCGCGGGTGCCGATGGGCCACGGCCACGTGGGCCAGATGCTGATCAAGCAATACCTTGACCTGGGGATCCAGACGCTGCTGGTGCCGATGGTCGACTCGGCCGGGCAGGCGCGCAACATCGTGCGCGACATGCGCTACCCGCCCGAGGGCGTGCGCGGCATGGGCGGCGCCCGCGCCTCGCGCTGGGGGCGCTTTCCCAACTACGCGAAGGAAGCCAACGAGCAGGTCTGCCTGCTGGTGCAGGCCGAATCGCAGGAGTCGCTGGACAACCTGGAGGCCATCGCCATGGTGCCCGGCGTGCACGGCATCTTCATCGGCCCGGCCGACCTGTCGGCATCGCTCGGCTACCCCGGCAATTCCGGCCACCCCAAGGCGCAGGCGGCGATCGAGGATGCCATCAAGCGCATCGTCAAGACCGGCAAGGCCGCCGGCATCCTGACGCCCGACGAGGCGCTGGCCCGCCACTACCTGGAACTGGGCGCGACCTTCGTCGCCGTGGGCCTGGACAACAACCTGCTGGCGCGCGCCACGGCCACGCTGGCCGCCAAGTTCAAGAGCGACGTCACGGTGGCGCCCGCCGGCAAGACTTACTGATCCCTCTTTCAACCCCACATCCAACCGAGGAGACATCCATGAGCATTTCCCGCCGCCAGGCCATCCAATCCGCCGGCGCCGCCGCCCTGCTGGCCGGCATCGGCCGCCAGGCCTTCGCCCAGGCCCAGTTCGAGACCGCGCGCCTGATCACCGGCTTTGCCGCCGGCGGCACGTCGGACACCACCTGCCGCCGCGTGGCCACCCGCATGACGGACTACGCCAGGACCACCGTGGTGGAAAACAAGACGGGTGCGGGCGGCCAGATCGCCGTCACCACCGTCAAGGCCGCCGCGCCGGACGGCGCCACCATCCTGCAGACGCCCACCTCCATCCTCACCATCTACCCCCACATCTACAAAAAGCTGCCCTATGAGCCGCTGGTGGACCTGACGCCCGTGACCATCGCCTGCGTGTTCGACTTCGGCTTCGCGGTAGGCCCGATGGTGCCGCTGACGGTGAAGACCGTGCCCGAGTTCCTGGCGTGGGCCAAGGCCAACCCGCTGGGCGCGAATTTCGGCTCGCCCGCGGCCGGCTCCACGCCGCACTTCATCGGCGCGCTGGCCGGCAAGAACGCGGGCGTGGACCTGAAGCACGCGGCCTACCGCGGCACCCAGCCCGCCATGCTGGACCTGCTGGGCGGCAACCTCGCCGCGGTGTCGGGCCCGATCGGCGACATCACGCAGCACCTGCCCACCGGCAAGGTGCGCATCCTGGGCGTCTCGGGCGCCAAGCGCAGCCGCTTCGCGCCCGACGTGGCCACGTTCGAGGAGCAGGGCATCAAGAACATGACGCACAGCGAGTGGTTCGCCTTCTTCCTGCCGGCCAAGGCCTCGCCCGAAGTGGTGGCGCGCCTGAACGCGGCCATGAAGTTCGCCCTCTCGCAAAAGGACGTGATCGACGGCATGGCCGGCTTCGGGCTGGAAGCCATGTCGTCCACGCCCGCCGAACTCACCGACCTGATCCGCAAGGACACGGCCAAGTGGGCGCCCATCGTCAAGCAGGTGGGCTTCACCGCCGAAGGTTGATTTGCATCGTCATTCCCGCGAAGGCGGGAACCCAGGGCGCCCTGGATCCCCGCCTTCGCGGGGACGACGCTTTTTTGAAGAAAGGACCTTTCCATGAACGCAGTATTGAAACCCGCCGCCAAGGCCGGCATGCACCCCGACGAATGGGCGGTCCGCCTGGAACTGGCCGCCTGCTACCGCATCTTCGCGATGCTGGGCTGGGTGGAGATGATCTACAACCACATCACGCTGCGGCTGCCCGACAGCGTGACCGGCGGGCAAAAGCAGTTCCTCATCAACCCCTTCGGCCTGCACTACAGCGAGGTGACGGCCAGCAACCTGCTGAAGATCGACCTGCAGGGCAACAAACTGGATGAAAGCCCCTGGCCGGTGAACCCGGCGGGCTTCACGGTGCACGCGGCCATCCATGACAGCGTGCCCGACGCGCACTGCGTGATGCACACCCACACCACCAGCGGGCTGGCGGTGGCCTGCACGCAAGGCGGCCTGGCGCAGAACAATTTCTATTCGGCGCAGCTGCACGGCATGGTGGCGTACCACGACTTCGAGGGCATCACCGTCCATGCGGACGAAGCGCCGCGCCTGCTGGCCAACATGGGCCACAAGCCGGTGCTGATCCTGCGCAACCACGGCCTGCTGTCCTGGGGCAAGACGCTGCCGCTGGCCTTCGTGCGGCTGTGGACGCTGCAGCGCGCCTGCGACGTGCAGGTGGCGCAGGCCGCGCTGGGCCCGGCGATCCCCGTCAGCGAAGCCGTGGCGCGCAAGACCACGGAGGATTCATTCCAGTGGGACCAGCGCTTCGGCGCCGGCCGCGATGTCTTCGACGCGCTGGTGCGCCAGGTCGACAGGATAGACGCCAGCTATAAAAACTAGAGCGCCCCACGCACAGCTGGCGCGCCTTGCAGGCCTTTTTACCTATGAAAACTTGTATCTACGGGGCCGGCGCCATCGGCGGCTGGCTGGGCGCGAAGCTGGCACAGGCCGGCGCTGAAGTCAGCGTGGTGGCGCGTGGCGCAACCCTGCAGGCGCTGCAGATGCACGGCCTGCGGCTGGAATCCGGGGCCCCTTCGGCAAGCTCAGGGCAATCGGAAGTCAGTTCTGTCGCCGTGCGCTCCAGCACCAGCCCGGCCGAACTGGGCGTGCAGGACCTGGTGATCGTCGCCGTCAAGGCGCCCGCCATGGCCGGCGTGGCCAGCGCCATCGCACCGCTGATCGGGCCGGACACCGTGGTGCTGACGGCCATGAACGGTGTGCCGTGGTGGTTCTTCGAAGGCTTCGGCGCGCAGTTCCAGGGCACGCGGCTGAAGGCAGTGGACCCGGATGGCGCCATCGCGCGGGCGATTCCCGCGCGGCACGTCGTGGGCTGCGTGGTGCACGCCAGCTGTTCGCTCAACGGCCCCGGTTTCGTGAAGCAGCACTTCGGCAACAAGCTGATCATCGGCGAGCCCTCGGGCGAGCAGACGGCGCGCGTGCAGCAGCTGGCCGCGCTACTGCAGCGGGCCGGCTTCGAGGTGGTGCTGTCGCAGCAGATCCAGAAGGACGCCTGGTACAAGCTGTGGGGCAACATGACGGTCAACCCCGTCAGCGCGCTCACCGGCGCCACCACCGACCTGATCCTTGACGACGAGCTGGTGCGCGGCTTCATCTCCAGTGTGATGCTGGAAGCGCGCGAGATCGGCGCGCGCATCGGCATCCCGATCGACCAGCAGCCCGAGGACCGGCACCAGGTCACACGCAAGCTGGGCGCCTTCAAGACCTCCATGCTGCAGGACGTGGAGGCCGGCAGGGCGGTGGAGCTGGATGCGCTGGTATCGGTGGTGAAGGAGCTGGGCGAATTGACCCGGGTGCCCACGCCTTTCACCGACGTGCTGCTGGGCCTGGCGCGCCTGCATGCCAGGACGCGCGGGCTGTATCCTGCGGCATGAGCGAACGCCACCCCGCCCGAATTTCCGACCTGCACATCGCGCGCGAGGACGCGCTGCCCGCGCCGCAGGCGCTGCATGACGAGCTGCCTTGCGGCGCGGAAGAAGCGGCCTTCATCGCCGGCTCGCGCGATGCCGTGCGCCGCATCCTGCGCGGCGAGGACGACCGCCTGCTGGTGATCGCCGGGCCCTGCTCGGTGCATGAGCCTGCCTCGGCCGCCGAGTACGCGCACCGCCTGCATGCACTGGCCGAAAAGCACGCCGATGCCCTGCTGGTGGTGATGCGCGTCTATTTCGAGAAGCCGCGCACCCGCATGGGCTGGAAGGGCCTGATCTATGACCCGGGGCTGGACGGCAGCGGCGACATCGGCGAAGGCCTGCGCGCGGCGCGCCGCCTGCTGCTGGAATGCGCGGCGCTGCGCCTGCCCACCGCTTCGGAAATCCTGGACCTGGTGACGCCGCAGTACTACGCCGAGCTGCTCAGCTGGGGCGCCATCGGCGCGCGCACCGTGGAAAGCCCGCTGCACCGGCAGATGGCCTCGGCCCTGTCGGCGCCGCTGGGCTTCAAGAACGCCACCCATGGCGGCGTGGACGTGGCCATCGACGCCATCCACGTGGCGGGGCAGGCGCACCGCTTTCCCAGCGTGTCACTGGAAGGCCGGGCCATCGTGGTCACCACCACCGGCAACCCCGATGCCCACTTGGTGCTGCGCGGCGGCGCCGGCGGGCCCAACTTCGACGAAGCCAGCGTGGCGAAGGCCGCGCAGGCGCTGGCCGCTTCCGGCCTGCCGGCGCGCGTGGTGGTGGACTGCAGCCATGGCAACAGCGCCAAGGACTGGCGGCGCCAGCCGCAGGTGGCGGCCGACCTGGCCGGGCAAGTGGCCGCCGGTTCGCGCGCCATCGCCGGCGTGATGCTGGAAAGCCACCTGGTGGAAGGCCGGCAGGACATCACCGACGGGCGCCGCGGCCTGTGCTACGGCCAGAGCGTGACCGATGGCTGCATCGGCTGGGAGGCCACCGTGGCCGTCGTCGAACAACTGGCCGCGGCGGCCCGCAGCCGCCGGGTGCGGGCCGCATGAGCGCGCCCGCGGCCAAGGCCCTGAGCGGCACGGCGTTCGCCACGCTGCTGCTGATCGCGCTGATGATGGGCGCCAACCACGTGGCGGCGCGCATCGCCTTCAACAACGGCGTGGACGTCGCCACCGCGGTGGTGTTCCGCAGCGCGGTGACGGCGCTGGTCATCGTCGGCCTGCTGGCCTCGCAGGGTGTGCGCGTTGCCTTTACGGCGCGGCACAAGAAAATGCTGCCGGTGATCGGCCTGCTGATCGGCGTGCAGAGCCTGTGCCTGTATTCGGCGGTGGCGCGGCTGCCGGTGGCGCTGGCGCTGCTGGCCTTCAACACCTACCCGATCTGGACGGCCTTCTGGGCCCGTGTGGTCTACGGCCAGAAGGCGGAGAAAGCGCTGCTCGTCGCCATGCCCGTCATCCTGTTCGGGCTGGCGCTGGCGCTGGACGTGTTCGGCGCCGCCTCGGGCCTGGGCGCCTCGGGCCAGTGGGCCCGCATCGGCGCGGGCGTGGCATTCGCGCTGGCGGCGGGCGGCACCTTCGGGCTGGCGCTGGTCATCACGCAGCATGAGGCGGGCGACGTCGACGGCCGCGTGCGCACCGCGACCACCATGACCATCGCCGGGCTGATGGCGCTGGTGGTGGTGGCCCTGCAGGGCGGCTTCCACCTGCCGCAGGCGCCCGCCGGCTGGGGCGGGCTGGCCGCGCTGACTTTCCTCTACGGCACGGCCTTCACGATCATGTTCACCGTGCTGCCCAAGCTGGGCGTGGTCGGCAACTCGGCCATCATGAACGTGGAGCCGGTGTTCGCCCTGGTCCTCGCCTGGCTCATCCTCGGCCAGGCCATCGCGCCGGTGCAGGTGGCCGGCGCGCTGATCGTGGTGGGCGCGGTGATGGTGCTGGGGATGCGCAAGCGCTAGGGTCGCGATATAATCGGCTATACACGTATAGCAGAGGTTTCGCCATGCTTGCCATTCGCCTGCCCCAGCCCATCGAAGACCGCCTGAACGCCCTGGCGCAGGAGACGGGCCGCACCAAGACCACGCTGGCGCGCGAGGCGATTCTCGAATTCATCGACGACCTCGAGGACTATTACCTGGCCGAGGCGCGAGCGCGCAAGAACCGCAAGACCATCCCGCTGGACGACGTGGAGCGCCAGCTTGGCCTGGGCCGTTGAATTCGACCCGGACGCGGTAAAGGATCTAAAGAGGCTGGACAAGCAGGTCCAGAAGCGCATCGTTGAATTCCTGCGCGAGCGCCTCGCCCCCATGAAAAACCCGCGCGAACTCGGCGAGGCACTGGCCGGCAGCAAGCTGGGCAACTACTGGAAATACCGCGTCGGTGACTGGCGCATCATCTGCGACATCCAGGACAAGCGCATCGTCGTGCGCGTTCTGCGGGTGGGGAACCGGCGCGAGGTTTATCGCTAGGGTCGCAACGTCCTGAGAGGCTCATGCTCTAGGGCATCAGCAGCGCGCGTGCCGCTTGCGCGAAAGTGCGACTGCCGGGTGCCTGCGCTTGCATCCACGCCGCCAGGCCCACCAGCGCAACCAAGGCCAGCGCTGCGGGTCGCCATGTATTGCGGATCAGCCGCTCGGCCCAAGCGCCAACCGTCTCCTTGCGGGACAGCCTTCGCACCACCACGCCTGCGAACACCACTTCAAAGGCCACCTCCAGCAGCAATGGCGCACCGCCAAGGACAGCGAACACGCCAGCCAGTAACAGTCCGGCCAGCAGGGCGATCAGGAACACTGCGCAGCCCTCACCATCGACGCCGGCGGGAAAGTCGAGGCTCCCATCCCACCCGCCCGAGCCATGCGGCTCACGCATGAAGTCGGACCAAATACGCACACATGCAACGAAGACGACATATGAAAACGAGAAGCTGATGGCATAACGCAGAGGCATGGAGATCATCCCGAGCTTGAGCAGTGCCCAGCTGACCAACCATCCCGCCAACCATGTGACCGCGAAGATCAGCGCCGCATGGAAATTCACGGAACGGGTGCGCAGGCGGCTTTCGATGAAGCCCCGCTTCTCGCGCTCGTAGCGCGCGCGATCCCACTCTTCAGGCATCCACCACCACCGGCACCCGCAGCGCCAGCGCGCACATCAGCTCATAGCCCACTGTGCCGCCGGCGCGCGCCACTTCGTCAATGGGCAGCACGGCGCCGGTGGAGGCGCGGCCCCATAGCGTGACCTCGGTGCCCATGCCGGCGTCGGGCAGCGGCGTGAGGTCGACGGTGATCATGTCCATGCTGACGCGGCCGACCATGCGGGTGCGCACACCGCCCACCAGCACCGGCGTGCCGGTGGTGCAGTGGCGCGGGTAGCCGTCGGCATAGCCGCAGGCCACCACGCCGATGCGCAGCGGCGCATCCGCGGTGAAGCTGGAGCCATAGCCCACGGTGTCGCCGGGTGCCAGCTGCTGCACACCGATGATGCGGCTGGCCAGGCTCATGGCGGGCTGCAGGTCCCAGTGCGCGGTGTCGTGGTCCGGGAAGTCCGGCGCGCTGCCGTACACCGCGATGCCGGGGCGGACCCAGTCGGCGCGCACTGCCGGCTCCGACCCGAACCGCAGCGCGGCGGCGCTGTTCGAAATGGTGCGCTCACCGGGCAGGTCGTGCGTGATGGCCTCGAACACCTTCATCTGCGCGGCGATGCCCTTGGGCCCGTCGGAGTCGCTGAAATGGGTCATCAGGGAAATCTCGTCCACCTGCGGCAGCGCGTCCAGCCGGGACCAGGCGGCGCGGTAACGCTGGGGCGCGAAGCCCAGCCGGTTCATGCCGGAATTCATTTTCAGGAAGACGCGGTGCGGCTGGTGCGTCTTGTGCACGGCCAGCATGTCGATCTGCTCGTTGCAGTGCACCGTGTGCCAGAGGTTCAGCCGCGAGCACAGCTCCAGGTCGCGCGCCTCGAACGCGCCTTCCAGCAGCAGGATGGGCCCGCGCCAGCCCAGCGCGCGCACCCGCTCGGCCTCGTGCAGGTCCAGCAGCGCGAAGCCGTCGGCCCCGCGCAGGCCTTCGAACACGCGCTCAATGCCGTGGCCGTAGGCGTTGGCCTTGACGACGCCCCAGACCCGTGCGTCCGGCGCCGCGGCGCGCACGCGCTGCAGGTTGTGCCGCAGGGCCTGGGTGTGGATGGTGGCAAGGATGGGGCGGGGCATGGCGGCCTTGTCAAGCGGGCTGGAGCGGGGATTTTGTCATTACCCAGCGTGATATAACCCTTGGGCCCTTGGAGACACCCCAACTATTGCCTGGCATCAGCCCGCCTGATGCCCCATGCCAGCCAGAATGAAGCGCGGTTTCTACATCCTCATGGCGGCGCAGTTCTTCTCGTCGCTGGCCGACCAGGCGCTTTTCGTTGCGGCGGTGGAACTGATCAAGAACGGCGGGGGCGCGCAGTGGCAACAGGCCGCGCTGCTGCCCATGTTCGCGCTTTTTTACGTGACGCTGGCGCCCTTCCTGGGCGCACTGGCCGACGCTTACCCCAAGGGCCGCGTGATGTTCCTGAGCAATGGCATCAAGATCATTGGCTGCGGCCTGATGCTGGGGGGCCTGCATCCCCTGCTGGCCTATGCCATCGTGGGCCTGGGCGCGGCGGCCTACTCGCCGGCAAAGTACGGCATCCTTACCGAGATGCTGCCGGCCTCGCAGCTGGTCAAGGCCAATGGCTGGATCGAGGGGCTGACCATCGCCTCCATCATCCTGGGCATCCTGATGGGGGGCCAGCTGGTGGGCCATGCAGTATCCAGCCGCATGCTGGCGTTCGACTTCCCCATGATCGACACCGGCGTGGACACGCCGGCCGAGGCCGCCATCTCCGTGCTGGTCTTCATCTACATGCTGGCGGCGTGGTTCAACACCCGCATTCCGCACACCGGCGTGGAGATGCGGCCCATGCCGAAGAACCCGCTGGAGCTGGTGCCCGATTTCTGGAACTGCAATTCGCGCCTGTGGCGCGACAAGCTGGGTCAGATCTCGCTGGCCACCACCACGCTGTTCTGGGGCGTCAGCAGCAACCTGCGCTACCTGATCCTGGCCTGGAGCGCCGCCGCTCTCGGCTACAGCACCACGCAGGCGTCGTCGCTGGGCGGCGTGGTGGCCATCGGCACCGCGGTGGGCGCGGTCGTGGCGTCCATGCGCATGAAACTGGATTCGGCCACCCACGTCATTCCGATGGGCATCGCCATGGGCGTGCTGATCATCGCCATGAATTTCATCCACAACGTCTGGGTGGCGGCGCCTTTCCTCATCCTGCTGGGCGCCCTGGGCGGCTTCATGGTGGTGCCGATGAACGCGCTGCTGCAGCACCGCGGCCACAACCTGATGGGCGCGGGCCGCTCGATCGCCGTGCAGAACTTCAACGAGCAGGCCTGCATCCTGGGCCTGGGCGCCTTCTACAGCCTGTCCACCGGGATGGGCATGTCGGCCTTCGGCGCGATCACGGGCTTCGGGCTGATCGTGGCCGGCGTGATGTGGCTGATCAAGCGCTGGCACGACAGCAACTGCGTGAAGCACAAGGACGAAGTCGACCACCTGCTGCAGATCGCGCGCCACGACAACATGCATGGCTAGTCCGGTTTCCGGCCCGGTGCTTCCGGCACTGGCGCTGATGCTCAACGCCCTTGTCTGGGGCGTCTCCTGGTGGCCGTTCCGCGAACTTCAGGGCGAAGGCCTGCACCCGCTGTGGTCCACCGCGCTGATCTACGTGATCTCGCTGGCCTGCCTGCTTGCCGCGAGGCCGCGCGCGCTGCTGCCGTTCGCGAAACAGCCGCTGCTATGGCTGCTGCTGGCAGCCGCCGGCATGACCAACGTGGGCTTCAACTGGGCCGTCACCGTGGGCGACGTGGTGCGCGTGGTGCTGCTGTTTTACCTGATGCCCGCCTGGGTGGTGCTGCTGGCCTGGCCGCTGCTGGGCGAGCGGCCCACGACCCCGGCGCTGGCCCGGCTGGTTCTGGCCATGGCGGGCGTGGCGGTGATCCTCAACACCGGCAGCACCCGCTGGCCGGTGCCCGAAAGCGCGGCTGACTGGCTGGCGCTGATGGGCGGCTTCAGCTTCGCGCTGACCAACATCCTCTTGCGCAAGCTGCACGGCACACCGCCGGAGGCGCGCATCGCCGCGATGTTCGGCGGCGGCGCGCTGATGGCGCTGGCGGCCGGCCTGCTGGCCGCGCCGGCGCCGCCGGCCTCGCTGGGCCTGCACGGCGTGTGGGTGGCGCTGGCCCTGAGCATGGGCTTCCTGGTGAGCAACGTGGCGCTGCAATACGGCGCGGCGCGCCTGTCGGCCCACACCACGGCGCTGATCATGCTGTCCGAGGTGGTGTTTGCCAGCGGCTCGTCCGTCGCGCTGGGCGCGGCGCAGCTGTCGCTGCGCACCTGGCTGGGCGGCGCGCTGATACTGGCTGCGGCCGTGTGGTCGGCCTGGCAGGGGGGCACGGAAGCGGCCGCGGGCGCAAAATAGCTTTCATGAGCACCATCTACGACTTCGAGGCGAAACAGATCGACGGCAAGACCGTGCCCCTGGGCAATTTCAAGGGCAAGGCGTTGCTGATCGTGAACACGGCCAGTGCCTGCGGCTTCACGCCCCAGTTCGGAGGGCTGGAAGTGCTGCACGAAACCTACGGCAAGCAGGGCCTGGTGGTGCTGGGCTTTCCCTGCAACCAGTTCGGCGCGCAGGACCCCGGCAGCAACGACGAAATCTCGCAGTTTTGCCAGCTGAATTACGGCGTGAGCTTTCCGATGATGGCCAAGATCGACGTCAACGGCGCCGGGGCCGACCCGCTGTTCAAGTGGCTCACGGCCGAAGCGCCGGGTTTGCTGGGCAGCAAGGCCATCAAATGGAACTTCACCAAGTTCCTGGTAGGCAAGGACGGCCAGGTGATCAGGCGCTATGCCCCGCAGGATGCGCCGGCGTCGCTGGCGAAGGATGTGGAAGCCGCCCTCGCCGCTTGAGCCCGAACAGCGGCCGCAGCCACTCGCTGCGCCGCACCAGCGCGGTGATGCCCCAGCAGCCCAGGGCCGTGCCCGCGACCAGCAACAGCGGCTCCGCCACGGGGCCCAGCGCCAGCGGTGCCAGCCAGACCACCAGCACGATGATCAGCGTCTGGTGCAGCAGGTAGAACGGGTAGACCGACTCGTTGGCCCAGGCCAGCCAGGGCCAGGGGCGGTTGAGCTTCAGGTGCGCCCAGCCCAGGATGGCCAGAACGGCGCCCCACATGTAGAAGTCGCCCAGCAGCCGCATCAGCTGGCGCCCTGATGCCCACTGGCTCGCGCCCAGCACCAGCAGCGGAATCGATATGACGACGAGGCCCAGCGCCACGCCCAGCGACTGCCAGCGCAGCCGCGTGGCCTCGGCCCAGAAGCCCTCGTCCAGCCCGATCCAGTAGCCATAGAGGAACAGCGTGAAGTACACGGCGTGCAGCCAGCCGTCGTGGATCAGGTCGTGCGTGGGCGCGAAGCGCGGCCACAGCGTGAGGCTGTACAGCAGCATGGGCAGCACCGGCACCAGCAGCAGCCAGGCGCCGCGCAAACCCGTGAAGGCCGCGCGCAGCCGGCGGCCCGCGGCCGATTCCAGTAGCGGCACCAGCAGCACCAGCAGTGCCGTGTAGGCCCAGAGGTAGGCCAGGTACCACAGGTGGTTCCAGGTCACGCCCTCTTTCGCGCCATCAAACGCCGCGGCCGGCCACGGGCCGCCGGTGAAATAGCGGGCCAGGAAGCGGCCGAAGCCGGGCTCCACCAGGCCGTTGGCCACGCCTTGCGCATAGGGCTGGAACGGGATGATCACCGCCATGCCGAAGGCCAGCGGGATCAGCAGCCGCGCGCTGCGCTGGCGCAGCAGGCCCAGCTGCCCCTGGCCGCGCCGCAGGAAGCCGATGGCGATGCCCGACACCAGGAACAGCAGGTCCAGCCGCCACAGGTTGACGATACGCATGGGCCACTGCAGCCAGGCGGCTTCGTGCGGGCTTTTCAGGTGCCAGCCCCAGCCGGCGACGTAGTACATGCCCACGTGATAGAGGATGACCAGGGCAAAGGCCAGGGCGCGCAGGGCGTCGATGTCGTGGCGGCGGTTCATGGAAGGGCTCCTTCTTGTGCGGATGGCGCGATTCTTGGGCGGCCGGGCCCGCCCGCCCCTTTCCGTGGGACAGGCCGGGGCCCTTTTGTGACCAGCGGCGGGATGGCGGGACGAAATTTCCCGCCCCTGCCCTAGACTCGCAGCCCATGTCCGAGGCACAAATCAACTGGCTGCTGCGCTTCAAGCCCTGGCGCCGGCATTTCGAGATCGGTTTCTGGGTGGCGGTGCTGGGCCTGGAGTCCGCCTTCAATGCCGTGGTGGCCTGGATCGACCTGCGCCGCGCTAACCCCGGTTTCGAGTTCTGGCAACCCGCGCTGTGGGAGCTGTCCAGCCTGCTGGTGGTGGGCGGGCTGATCCCGGTGATGATCGCCTTCGAGCGGCGTTACCCGCTGCGCTGGGAGACGCTGCCGCGCCACCTGGGCGCGCACCTTGCGGCCAGCGTGGCGTATTGCCTCGTCCACGTCGCGCTGATGTACCTGATGCGCTACGCCGTCTATGCCCTGCTGGAGCGGCCATACGGGCCGCAGCGCTGGGGCACCGAAGTGCTCTACCAGTACCTGAAGGACGTGCGCAGCTACGCGCTGATCCTGGGCACCATTCTTGGTTACCGGTTTTTCCTGTTGCGGCTGCAAGGCGAGGCGCGGGTGCTGGACGCGGCCGACCCGCCCGCCGGGCAGCCACCCGCGGCGCCGGCGCCCGCCACGCGGCCTGAGCGCTTCCTGGTGCGCAAGCTGCGCAAGGAGTTTCTTATCGCCGCCGCCGAGATCGAATGGGTGCAGGCCCAGGGCAACTACGTGGGCCTGCACGTGAACGGCCACGACTACCTGCTGCGCGCCACGCTGGCAAGCTTTCTGGAGCAGTTGGACCCGGCGCGCTTTGCCCAGGTGCACCGCAGCTATGTGGCCAACCTGGACCGCATCGCCGAGATCGAGCCCACCGACGGCGGCGACGCGCGGCTGCGCATGAAGGACGGCAGCCAGGTGCCCTGCAGCCGCCGCTACCGCGATGCGCTGGGCGCCGCGGCCTGAATGTATTCGGGCGGCAGGCCGCGTTCGCGCGCGCGGGCCTGGTCCAGCCGGGTCAGGTCGGCCAGGGTGCGGCCAGGCTCGTCACGGAACTGCTCATCGAGCCGGCGCACGTAGGTGACGCGGTCGACCCGGAAGCTGCGGAAATCCTCGCGGTGCTCGCACCAGGCGGCCAGCGTCCAGACCTTGCCCCAGTAGAAGCAGCCCAGCGGCCGCAGCGTGCGCTCGCTGGCCTTTTCGCTCAGGTCGCGGTACTGGATGAAGACCTTGTTGCGCGTCTGCGTTGATTCGCGCAGCGTCTGCAGCGTGCGCAGCGCATGCTCGGGCAGGCCCACCGCCGGCGCATAGACGGCCAGCGCCTCGGCCGCCACCCGCGCCTCCACCGGCAGCACCGAGATGATCTTGCCCAGCGCATCCTGCGCGTTCTGTGACAGGGCCGTGTCCAGCCAGCCCTGCGCGATGCGCACCGACGCCACCAAGGCCTTGGCCTCGTCCTGCGTGAACATCATGGGCGGCAGGTCGAAGCCCGCGCCCAGGCGGTAGCCCATGCCGGCTTCACCCTCGATGGGCACGCCCTGGTGCTGCAGGTCGGCCACGTCGCGGTAGATGGTGCGCTCGGACACCTCCAGCCGCCCGGCCAGCCAGGCGGCCGTGGTGAGGCGCCGGCCGCGGATCAGCTGGATGAGGTGGAACAGGCGGTCGGCGCGGCGCATACCCATCAAAAATACAGCATTGCGGGATTTGCCGCCATCGCGTCCGAAATCAGCCGCATGTCGTGGTCGCTGACGGGGAACAGCCCAAAACGGAACTTGTAGCCCCAGCGCTGCCGGTCTTCCACGAATTCCAGCCCGTCCAGCAACGGCAGGATGGGCGCCTCTTGCGAGGGAACGTACTTCACGTCGCGCCGGCACGGCACGAAGCCGCCGCCCATGTCGAACATGTAGGGCTCGCCCGGCTGCACGATGCCCACCGAGACAAAGCTTTGCAGCTTGTCCTTGCCGCCGAAGGTTTCGGCCGGCGAGTAGTAGGCCACCCGGTCGCCGGGCTGGATGCGCTTGAGCGGCGCTTCCTTGCCGTGGCCCACCTGCATGAAACCCCTGTCCGCGTCGCGGCCCAGCCGCGCGTGCTCTGCGCTGGCCACGGCGATCCAGTTCTTTCTTTTGCTCTCCATCTCCTGCTCCTTTTTCTTGCGGGCCGGGTACTTTGCGCCCCGCCTGCTGACACGGTGGTGTCAGGAGCCTGCGATCGCCTCGTCGAGCACCTCGACCCAGTGCCGCACCGGCGTGGCCGTGCCGCTTTGCAGGTGGGTGATGCAGCCGATGTTGGCCGAGACGATCGCCTGCGGCTGCAGTTCGCCCAGGTGGCCGAGCTTGCGGTCGCGCAGCTGGTGGGCAATCTCCGGCTGCAGCACGGAATAGGTGCCGGCCGAGCCGCAGCAAAGGTGCGATTCGCCCGGCGCCACCCGCACGGTGAAGCCCAGCTCGCCCAGGTGTTTTTCCACGCCGCCGCGCAACTGCTGGCCGTGCTGCAGCGTGCAGGGCGGGTGGAAAGCCAGCAGGCCCTGCGTGGGCCGCACCTTGCCGCGCAATGCCCCGGATATCTCCGGCAGCAGCTCGGACAGGTCGCGCGTCAGTTCGCTGATGCGCCGGGCCTTGTCCGCGTAGCCGCTGTCGTGCTGCAGGTGGTGCGCGTATTCCTTGACGGTGACGCCGCAGCCCGAGGCATTCATCACGATGGCCTCCACGCCCTGCTGCACCAGTGGCCACCAGGCGTCGATGTTGGCGCGCATTTGCGCGCGGCCGCCTTCCTGGTCGTTGAGGTGGAACTTCACCGCGCCGCAGCAGCCCGCCTGCGCCGCGACCAGCACCTGGATGCCCGCCGCGTCCAGCACGCGCGCGGTGGCGCTGTTGATGTTGGGCATCATCGCGGGCTGCACGCAGCCGGCCAGCAGCAGCACCTTGCGCGCATGTTCGCGCGCCGGCCAGCGGCCGGCATCCTGCTTCGCAGGAACCTTGTCTTTCAGCGCGGCCGGCAGCAGCCCGCGCACGGCCTGGCCCAGCTTCATCGCCGGCGAGAACAGCGGCGAGGTGAGCCCTTCTTTCAGCGCCCAGCGCAGGGCGGCGGCGCCGGCGCCGCGCGGCACTTTTTCCTCCACGATGCGGCGGCCGATGTCCACCAGCTTGCCGTACTGCACGCCGCTGGGGCAGGTGCTTTCGCAGTTGCGGCAGGTAAGGCACCGGTCCAGGTGCAGCTGCGTTTTTTGCGTTGGCGCCTCGCCTTCCAGCATCTGCTTGATCAGGTAGATGCGGCCGCGCGGGCCGTCGAGCTCGTCGCCCAGCAGCTGGTAGGTGGGGCAGGTGGCCGTGCAGAAACCGCAGTGCACGCACTTGCGCAGGATGGCCTCGGCTTCCTCGCCCTCGGCCGTGCCCTTGAACTCGGGTGACAGGTTGGTCTGCATCAGAAACCCATGCGGCCGGGGTTGAAGATGCCGGCGGGATCGAATTGCTTTTTCAGCTCGCGGTGGATCCGGTCCAGCGGCGGCTTGAGGGGGGAGAATCGGGCTGCAAAGCGCACTGGCTGTGCTTCGGCAGCTATAAAAAGCGTAGCATGTCCGCCGGCGGCGGCCGCTGCCTCGCGCAGCCGCGCGGCGTCAGCGGGCAGCGCGCGCACCCAGCGCTGGCCGCCATGCCACTCCACCAGCGGCAGCTCGGGCAGATCCAGCACCGGCGCTGTCTGCGGCACCGACAGCCGCCACAGGTCGCGCTCGCCGCGCTCGGCGAACCAGGGCAATTGCTGGTCGCGGCACAGGCTCCAGTCGGGCGCGGTCTGCGTGTTGTCCTGGCGCTCGCCGCCCAGCGTGCGGCAGGCCGCATCGACAGCGGCCACCGCGCCGCGCAGCCGCAGGTAGAGCGTGTGCTCGCCCGCGTTGTCCACCCAGCAGCTGGCGTTCAGCGGCAGCGGCTGGCCGCCCCAGGCGTTGAGCCGCTGCAGCGCCTCGGCCTGCCCCATCGCGAACTTCAGCGTGGCTTCGGCCGGTGCCACGGGCAGCACCTTCAGGCTGGCTTCCACGATCAGCCCCAGCGTGCCCAGCGAACCCGCCATCAGGCGCGAGACGTCATAGCCCGCCACGTTCTTCATCACCTGCCCGCCGAAGGTAAGCAGCTCGCCGCGGCCATTGATCATGGTGAGGCCCAGCACATAGTCGCGCGCCGGGCCGACGCTGGCACGGGCCGGCCCCGAGAGGCCGGCAGCGATCATTCCGCCGACGGTGGCGCCGCCCGCGAAGTGAGGCGGCTCGAACGGCAGGCACTGGCCGCGCCCGGCCAGCAGCGCCTCCAGTTCGGCCAGCGGTGTGCCGGCGCGCACGGTGACCACCAGCTCGGTGGGCTCATAGCTGGTGATGCCGGTGAGGGCCGCCGTCTCCAGCGGCTCGCCCTGCACCGGCTCACCATAGAAGGCCTTGCTGCCGCCACCGCGGATGGCCAGCGGCGTGCCGGCGGCCGCGGCATCGCGGATGCGTTCAATGAGGGCCTGCAGGCTGGCGTCCATGCGCTGATGGTAAGGGCGGCGGCCCAGGTGCATCGCGCGGGCCGGCTGAACTTTTTGAGATCAGTCGATGAAGAAATTCACCGGCAGGCCCGGCACGTCCACCCGCGTGGAGAAGATGCAGCCGGACTGCGGGTACTTCGCCAGCTCCGCGGGTGAGCGGTTGTAGCTGGCGGTGGTGACGTAAAGCGTGCGCAGGTCGTCCCCGCCGAAGCAGGGCATGGTAGGGCACAGCGCCGGCAGGGCGATTTCGGCCAGCAGCGCGCCGGCCGGCGAAAATTTCAGCAGTCGCCCGCCCTCGAACATGGCGCACCAGTAGTTACCCAGTGAGTCGACGGCGGCGCCGTCGGGGCGGCCGCCATAACCGGGCTGGCCCGTGCTCCAGCCCACGGGCTTGCCCGGCAGCTGCTGGAACACTCGGTGGTTTCTCATCACGTTGCTGGCGGCTTCCCAGTCCCAGGTGTGGATGATGTGGTTGGGCGTGTCGGACCAGTACAGCGTTTTCGCATCGGGCGACCAGGCCAGGCCGTTGGCGATGACCGCGTTCTGCGCCTTCAGCTGCACCAGCGGCCGGCCACCGTCGCCGTTGTCGGGCCGGCAGTCGATGCTGTAGAGCTCGGCCTTGCGCGCGTCGCGCGGCTCGTACATGCTGCCCGCCCACAGCCGGCCCAAGGGGTCGGCCTTGCCGTCGTTGAAACGCGTGGTCCTGACGTCGTGGCTGAAGCGCACGATGCGCGCCAGTTCGCCGCCCCAGCTGAGCGCGCGGTAGATGCCATCGCGCAGCGCGATCACCAGACCGCCGCCGGCGGCCGGCGCGATGCAACCGGGCTCCATCGGCATGGCCCAGCTTTCCACGGCACCCGTGAACACGTTGCAGCGGCGCAGCTGCTGCGCGGGAATATCGACCCAGTAGAGCATCTGCTCCGCCGGGTGCCAGAAGGGTGACTCGCCCAGCTGGTCAGGCTGGGCTACGGCCACCTGCCATTCATTCATTTCGTGCGCTCCACTTCAATGGACATCCGTGCGGTTATCGATTCCCCCGGCTCCAGCGTGACCAGGCCCAGCTGCTGCGCGTCGGCGCCCGCGGCCGCGAGGTTGGCCGCGTTGTTGACGTGGCTGACCGGCTCGATCGCGACGAAGCCGCGGGTCTCGTTAGTGAACACCACCAGCCGGCTGAGGCTGGAGGTGACACGCGTGCGCAGCACGTCATCACGCAGTTCCACCAGCCCCTTCCAGCCGTCAAAGCAATGATCAACGTCCAGCGTGGCGCAATCGGCGTCCAGGCCGGGCGCGGGGCGGCGCACGGTGGGCAGCTTGTCCGGCCCCATGTCCCAGCGGCCGGCCGCCTCGAACGTGATGTGGCTGCCCGCGCGCTTGACGAAATAAGGGTGCCAGCCCAGGCCGGCGGGCGCGGGCTGCGCGGACTGGTTGGTCAGCGCCAGCGTGAGCTCCAGCGTGGCGCCGCGCAGCTGGAAGGTCTGCGAACAATCGAACGCGAAGGGCCAGGCTTCGTCGGGACGGTGTTCGTAGGCCAGCATGGCGAAGGATTCGTTTTCCTCCAGCACTTCCCAGGGGCGTTGCCAGCCCACGCCGTGGATGGCGTGCGGCTCGGGCGCGTTGTTCTGCACCAGCGGGTGGCGGGTGCCCTGCCATTGCAGTGTGGCGCGGGCCACGCGGTTGGAAAACGGCACCAGGGGATAGCTGCCCGCCTGCCGGGCCGAGTCCAGGCCGGTCTCGGGAGCGGGCCGCAGCACTGGCACTTCGCCCAGCCGCAAGCCGGCAATGCAACCGCCCAGCCGGGGTTCGATCTCGCACACCAGCTCGCCTTGTTGAATCCGGATCATGGGGCTGTCTCCTGCCGTGGCATTGTGCACGCTGGGCCCTGCCGAGGGTACAAACCGGTAACATGCGCTCAGCCCTGCCCCCAAAGCCCATGCAGTCCCCAGACACCCCCGCGGCGCCGGATGAACAAGCCCTTTGGCGCGTGGAGGCGGCGCGCTATGCGCTGCTGCGCCGGCTGGCGTTCGCAATGCGCCACCACATGGTGGTGCACCTGCAGCCCATCGGCATGATCACCGAAGTGATGGACAGGCGGCTGAAGGCGGCCGCGCCCGACCTGGCCCAGGTGCGCGAGAGCATGGAGAAGATCAACGGCTTTTCCAGGGCCGCCGTGCAGTCCTGCCTGGAAGTGGTGGGCTGGCTGGCCCCCGAGCCGGGCGCCACCGTGCCGCTGGACGAAGGCGTGCGCGAATGCCTTGCGCTGGTGCGCAGCAACTTCAACTTCCGCGGCTTTTCCATCCGCGATGACATCCAGGACCTGCCCTTCGCGGTAGCCCGCGACGGCCTGCGCAACGTGCTGCCGGCCTGCCTGCTGGCGCTGACCGATCACACAGCCTCGCCGGGCGCGGTGGTTGTGTCGGCCGAAATGGCCGGCGGCCGCGCCTTGCTGACGCTGCAGCTGGTGCCTGACGACAGCCTGCGCGCCTTTCCGGCGGACGAGCCCTATCGCCTCATGAGCTGGGCCGAAGTGGAGGCCGTGGCCCAGGCCGACGGGGTGGCGCTGGAGCGGGACGACGGGCGCATCCGCCTCACGCTGGCGTCCGCCGCCTGACAAAAAAAAGCGGCCCGCGGAGCCGAAGCTCTGCGGGCCGAACATCCAAAGGAGACTCTTGCTTGCTTGTTAGCGGTTGTAGGCCGTCTCGCCGTGCGAGCTGATGTCCAGGCCTTCGCGCTCTTCTTCCTCGGTGACGCGCAGGCCGATCACCAGGTCAACAATCTTGTAGGCCACGAGGGACACCACGCCGGACCAGATGATGGTCAGGACCACCGCCTTGAACTGGATCCAGACCTGGTCCATGACGGGGACCGACGACACAGCCGCCGTGACCCAGTCGCCGACCAGGCCGGGGCCGCCCAGGGCCTGGTTGTTGAACACGCCGGTCAGCAGGGCACCGACGATGCCGCCGACACCGTGCACGCCGAACACGTCCAGCGAGTCGTCCGCACCCAGCATGCGCTTGAGGCCGTTGACGCCCCACAGGCAGGCGAAGCCGGCGACGAAGCCGATGACCAGCGCGCCCATCAAGCCCACGTTGCCGCAGGCCGGTGTGATGGCCACCAGGCCGGCCACCGCGCCGGACGCGGCGCCCAGCATGGAGGCCTTGCCCTTGGACAGCGCTTCGCCGGCACACCAGGCCAGCACGGCGGCAGCCGTGGCGGAGAAGGTGTTCATGAAGGCCAGCACGGCGGTGTTGCCTGCTTCCAGGGCGGAGCCGGCGTTGAAGCCGAACCAGCCCACCCACAGCAGCGAGGCGCCGACCATGGTCAGCGTCAGGCTGTGAGGGGCCATCGATTCCTTGCCGTAGCCCGTGCGCTTGCCGATCACATAGGCACCCACCAGGCCGGCGACAGCCGCGTTGATGTGCACCACCGTGCCGCCGGCGAAGTCCAGGGCGCCCCATTGCCAGATCAAGCCAGCCTTGGCGTTCATGCCATCGACCACTTCCTTGGTGGCATATGCATCCGGGCCCATCCAGAACCACACCATGTGCGCGATGGGGGCGTAGCTGAAGGTGAACCACAGCGCCATGAACAGCAGCATCGCGGAGAACTTGATGCGCTCGGCGAAGGCGCCGACGATCAGGCAGCAGGTGATGGCCGCGAACGTGCACTGGAAGGCCATGAACAGCAGCTCGGGGATGACGACACCCTTGCTGAAGGTGGCGCCCATGGCGAACTCACCCTTGGCCGGGTCGAACAGGCCCTTCATGAAGACGCGGTCGAAGCCGCCGATAAAGCTGTTGCCCTCGCTGAACGCCAGGCTGTAGCCGTACAGGCACCACAGCACGGTGATCATGGAGAAGGTGACGAACACCTGCATCAGCACCGACAGCATGTTCTTGCTGCGCACCAGGCCGCCGTAGAACAGCGCCAGGCCGGGGATGGACATCATGATCACCAGCAGGGTGGCCACGATCATCCAGGACACGTCGCCCTTGTTGGGGACGGGGGCCGGCGGGGCCGAAGCCGCGGCGGCGGGGGCTGCGGCAGGTGCCGCGGCGGCCGCGGGAGCAGCGGCTGCGGCCGGGGCCACCGTGCCCGTTGACGATGCCGCGACCGGCATCGAACTGGCGGCGGGCGCCGTGGTGGCGGGCGCGGGCGCCTGCGCCAGCGCGACACCGCCGATCAAAAGACCCAGGCCCAGGCCCAGGGAAGCAAGAAGCTTTCTCATGTTCGTCTCTTTCTGGTTTATGGGTGGCTTAGAGCGCTTCCTTGCCGGTTTCACCGGTGCGGATACGGACGACCTGCTCGAGGTTGTAGACAAAGATCTTGCCGTCGCCGATCTTGCCGGTGCGGGCAGCGCCCTCCACCGCTTCGATCACGCGGTCGACCAGGTCGTCCGCCACGGCAGCCTCGATCTTCACCTTGGGCAGGAAATCGACCACGTATTCCGCGCCGCGGTACAGCTCGGTGTGGCCCTTCTGGCGCCCGAAACCCTTGACTTCGGTGACGGTGATGCCCTGGACGCCGATCCCCGAGAGGGCTTCGCGCACCTCGTCGAGCTTGAACGGTTTGATGATGGCCGTTACGAGTTTCATGTCTCTTCTCCTTTGGATCGGACGTTCAGAAGTTCTTCTTGATGCCCAGCACCAGGGTGCTGTTGCCCAGGTCGCGCGAACCGGAGCCCGGCAGGGTGTAGGGCGTACCGAAATGGCTCTTCCAGTTGGTGCCCACCAGCGCGGCGCTCAGCACCAGGCCGTCGATGTCCTTGGCCACCGTGAGCGAGTAGTCGGTGTAGGTACCGAAGCGGCGGATGCGCTGCGAGCCGATGTGCGGGACGATGGACCAGCCGCTGCCCAGGTCGAAGGTGGCGCTCAAGTCCGCGTACGTGCTGTTCCTGCTGTTGGGCGTGCCGAACAGGTTCGTCAGGCTGTCGGACAGCTTGAAGGTGAACACTCCGGCCGTCAGGGCGCCGTAGACCTCGAAGGTGTTGGCGTTGGCGGTGGTCACGTTCTTCAGCGTGTTGCCGACATACCAGTACTGCAGGCCCCCGACGTCAAACGAAATGGCCTCGTTGATGGAGCCCTTGTAGCCGCCGTAGATGTCCAGTTCCAGCGGGCCCTTGGCGCTGGCGCCGGGAACAGAGCTGTCCTTGATCCAGGTAATGGTGGAGGCCCAGCTGCCCAGGTAGAAGCCGCTCTTGTGCGCGAAGTCGATGCCGCCTTGCAGGGCCGGACGGCGCTTGCTTTGCGAAATGCCGCGGTAGCGGTAATCCGTGACCGCGCCGATGTTGTAGGAGAGGGTGTAGTCCGGCTCCGGTGCCTTGGCGGGTGCCGCGGCGGGAGCGGGGGTTTGCGCGAAAGCCGTGCCCGACAGGGCCAAGGCCGCCAGAACCATCTTTTGAGTCGTTTTCATTTCCACTGAGTTCTCCATGATGAAAGGAAGGGATTTCTCCACTAAGCAGGGAGCGTGCCAAAAGTCACAAGCCGCCTGATCGGGGTGCACGGTTGGGCCAGCGGCCGCGTTATGCATGAAAGGGGCGGGCAGGGGTTGGTTTTGCACCATCGAGGTGCAATCTTGGTTTTTTTGCCGCACCAGCCTTAAACATGCACCTGTCTGGGGAGGATTGTTTTCATGAGCCTGTCTTTGGTGCAAAGCCGTGCCCTGCTGGCGCTGGACGCCGCCGCCGTCACTGTCGAGGTCCACTTGGCCAACGGCCTGCCCAGCTTCACCCTGGTGGGGCTGGCCGACGTGGAAGTGAAGGAAGCGCGCGAGCGGGTGCGCTCGGCCATCCAGAACTCGGGGCTGGAATTCCCCAGCAACAAGCGCATCACCGTGAACCTGGCACCGGCCGACCTGCCCAAGGATTCGGGCCGCTTCGACCTGCCCATCGCGCTGGGCATCCTGGCTGCCAGCGGGCAGATCGACGCGGCGCGGCTGGCCGGCCACGAGTTCGCGGGCGAGCTGTCCTTGTCAGGCGAGTTGCGGCCGGTGCGCGGCGCACTGGCCATGAGCCTGGCGCTGCACAAAGGCGGCGTGGCCACGCGGCTGGTGCTGCCGCCCGGCAGTGCCGAGGAGGCCGCGCTGGTGCCCGATGCCCGTGTCTACCGCGCGGTGCACTTGCTGGATGTGGTGCGCCAGTTCCTGCCCGTGCCGCCCGATGAGCCGGGCGAGGGCTGGAGCTGCGTGGCCGCTGCGCCCGCCGCCGCACAGGCGCGGTATCCCGACCTGGCTGACGTGAAAGGCCAGTCCGGCGCCAAGCGGGCGCTGGAGATCGCGGCGGCCGGCGGCCACAGCCTGCTGATGGTGGGCCCGCCCGGCGCCGGCAAGTCGATGCTGGCCCACCGCTTCGCCGGTTTGCTGCCACCGATGACGGTGCAGGAAGCCCTGGAAAGCGCCGCCGTGGCCAGCCTGGGCGGGCGGTTCTCGCTAGAGCGCTGGGCCGTGCGGCCGACCTGCACGCCCCATCACTCGGCCAGCGCCGTGGCGCTGGTGGGCGGCGGCTGTGGATTACACGAGTTAACTGAACTCCACACGAGTTTGCTGAACTGGCAAAGTGATGGAACGCCAGTTGATCGCCTGGCGACAATGGAAAGGGGCGTGTGATGTGGGTATTTGGATACGGGTCTCTCATGTATGACCGCTGGCAGTCGGAATTCCAGTGCCTCGAAGTCGCACAAGCAGATCTGCCGGACCACGCTCGCGTCTTCAACAAGAAGTCGAGTGTGAATTGGGGAACGAGAACCGCTCCGGGACCTACGCTGAACGTCATTCCACTTGAAGGACGCACTTGCACGGGAATCGCCTTTCGATTTGACGACTCGCACCGGGATGCCGTGCTT
This sequence comes from Burkholderiales bacterium, assembly GCA_016191525.1. Lineage (GTDB taxonomy): Bacteria > Pseudomonadota > Gammaproteobacteria > Burkholderiales > Burkholderiaceae_C > Ramlibacter. Next base: position 170,392 of record JACPOK010000011.1, read on the forward strand.
GCACGCCTGATGGCCCGTGAGGGGAAAGGATTTGAGCTTCTCAACAAGAACGTGGTGCTTGCTGACGGAACTGCAGTCAGTGCCGTGGTTCCGCTGTACCTCGGGCGGAATGTGTTCGATACCGCAAATCCCACAGAACTCGCGATGTTGGCTGTCAACGCAGCGGGAACGTCGGGGCGATGCCGCGACTACATCGACTCTGCCTATCAGCAACTCCAACTGCTGGGCATAGAGGATCCCGCGGTCTCCGCCGTGTGGAAAGCGTTGCAGAAGGCTATTGCTGAACAACGGTGAGGCCCGGACCCGCGCCATTTATCAGAATTACGCCTTTATGCTTATCCGTCGTTTGCTTCGGTCTTGGCCACACCCTTTTATGACTGACCATGAGCTGCGGGTGGCCTTCAATGGGAGGGCGTCTGTGAACCAAGCTATGGTCTCCGCAAACTGTACTTTCATTACACAAGTATTTGTTTTTAAATAAGATTTCAAAAATTGCCCGTGCAGTAGGCGCACCGATATCTAGATAGAGTTATGAAGAGTCTTTAAATTGATTCACATGGTTCATTTAATGCAGGTGCGAAATGAAAAAGGAAACTCTTGATGTGCTGGATTGGTTGGCGTCCCATGCGCCAGAACTGGCGCAGCTCTTGATAGCGCTCATCCCGGTGCTCGCGTTGCTGGTGGTGGGGTATGCGCTGCACGTCATCCTCAAGTTGAACGGTCCGGGGAAAAAGAAGTGATTCGCGCCATGCCCTGGTGCAGCGCGCCATCCTTACCGGTCCGGGCCGCGCTGCCGGAACTGCGGTGGGAGCCGCAGGGCGATCTGCCGGCCGCGACGTCGGCGGCGGCACTGATGCTCTACGTTGCCCTGGTGTTCACCTCCAAGACGGAACTGGACCAAAACCAGGTCTCGCGCATGGTTGCGCAGGCTTCCTACGACGATCTGGAGTTGGCGACGGGTAGATCGCGGTCGATGGTGGCTGACGGCCTGAAACGTCTGCAAAACACCGGCTTGGTGACGCCGGAGGGTTCAGCCCAGCGCCGCAGCTATGTTCTGGCGGGCCCGCACGAGCAATGGTTCAAAGTGCCCTGCAGTGCCATCGTCAAAAACGGGGTCATCCGGCCTTTCACCACTTTCAACCTGCGCTCCAAGCACGAGCTCCACGCCTTGAAGCTCTACCTGTACTTCGCAGCAGTTCGGCCCAACAACCAGACTTTTTCGATGGCCGCATACGAGACGATCCACGACCGCACGGGCGTGCCTGAGCGCGATATCCGCCGAGCCTTGTCACTGCTGATCTCCAGTGGGTTGCTCGTCAACATTGACCGGGAGTTCAGTCGCACGTTGAAAGTCAACGAGGCCAACAAGTACTACCTCAATGGCAGTACAGATTTCTTCCCACGGCAGCGGCCTGTCGCTGCCGCCGCATAACCAAGGAGCACAAGGCATGAGCATCACCGTCAAGGTCTACCTGGTTGATGGCAGCTACAGCGAGTCGCCAGCGCAAGCGTCAATCCTTGAGGAACACGACGAACTCGTACGCCAGGGCTATGGCGGCAAGCAGCTGATCCACCGCCTGATCTCCGACGACTGGGGCCCGCCGCCACGAAGCGTGGTGCTCGACGGCGTCGCTGAAGACGGACAGCGCGTGGAGATCGCCATCCACTACGACTGACGGTGTCCATGAAGTTGGTCGGCATCTACGGTTACGACATCACTCGTCCGGTGGCGTTGCCGCGCGGCCAAGTCATCTATCCGCGAACGGCCGAAGACAGAGAGTCGGACAGGTGGTCCGCAGACCCCAATGCCTACAACCTGACTGCCGTCGTCGCTGGACAGTCACTGGAGCGGCAGTTCCTCTACAACCTGGACGCCACTTTGGCGTTCGTGGAGCAGGCCGATATCTACCTGGGCGATGTTGTCGATGGCGACACACCGCCACATTTTCAGCAGTTCCCCGATCGGCTTGAGATGCGACGCCGACTCACGGGGCGAGGCTGCGCGGTGATTCAGGATTGGCTCGAGCCTGCGTCGCGGGGGGAATTCATCAGGCTGTGTCTCGCGCGGCTCGAAGACCAAGCCTGGTGCGAGCGCACGCAGTTCCATCTGCTCTTGCACAAGTCCATTGAGACCTTTCGCCAACGGGACAACTTCGTCGACATCGCTTACTTCCTCTTGTTCAGCGGTTTGGAGGGGTTTGCGCGAGGCGTGGCGCCTGCACCCGTCAAGAGCACCTCCCGCGTCATCGTTCAGCTGCTTCAGAGCTACGAATTTGACGTGCTGGAAGTTCATACCGACTTGCCGCGCTCGATTCGAACCTACGCACTTCTTCGCGATGCCCTGTTCCACAACGGGCGTCTGGAGACGACGTGGCAGCGCGATGGGGAAGTTATCCCTCTCACCATCAGCGCTTATCTCTACAACCTACGCGTATTGGTCAGGCTGGTGATTCTCAAGGCCGTGGGATTCGACGATGGCCGAATCAACTGGAACTGTTGGATCGACCGCATGCCCTTCAAGGGGCCACATCGCTAACTGCTACCACCCCCAGCCCAGGCGGCCCACGAACTCCTCCAGGCTTGCGACATTCTTGGCCGCCAGGTGAGGCGCCTTGGCCACCAGGCCGGTTGTGACAAATGCCGATCCCGCGCCTTCCTTCTCCAGGCTGATCTTGATCTCATCGGCAATTCGCTGGAAGTTGCCTTTGCGCCAGCCGAACGAGCCAGGGAGCGTCCAGTAGCGGCCATCGAGCTCCACTATGGGGGCCGCGTACGCCAGCGACGTCAGGACCTCGAACCAGTCGAACGTCAGCTGGAATGCATCTTCCGACTCGAAACTGCGCGAGAACATGGGCGTCATCACTTCTGTCAGCCGATCCTGCAAGGGCGTGTGATGGTTTTGCAGCTCGGGGATGAGCTTGATCAGGTCCATATTGCGGTCCATCATGGCCCAGGCCGGGAAGGCATCTACTCCGCGCAGGTCTGCCTGGCCATCGCGAACCAGATGCGCGTTGAACAGGTGTTGCAGGGTCTGCCAGCGGCGCCGAGACGCGGCCCCAACGCCGAAGGCGTACCAAAGCAGCGAGGCGGGATAGCGCTGCAAAGCAAGCCAGGCCGTCCGACCGTTGGAGCCGCGCAGCGTCGCGAGCTTCCTGAGGGCCCGGCACCACTCCTCTACTTGCTCGCCCTCGGCCCACTGGCCGGCGACGAACGCCATATGCATGACTGTCGTCATGGCCGACTCGGCCGTCCGTAGCCGTTTGAGGAGGCCATCGGCGTCAACCTGCGAGGCCACGTCCGCCAGCACCGATTTGGCCAAGGTGTCGGCAGTCCGCCCCACTTCGGCCGAAATCAGGTCCGTGAGCGAAATGCGGTACTTCGGTTCTGAAAGGTAGCGCTTGAGCGTCGCCACTGCGGCCTCGGTGGACAGCGGGTGCGGCCGGTCGAATTCCTCCAGGGATTGAACCTTCGACAGCAGATCGGTGAAGAAGTTATCCGCATCTGCGACCTTGACAGGGATGGCACCGCGATGGGCAATCAGCTTGAGCGCCTTGTCCGCGGGATCGCCCCGGCTGGTCCAGTAGGTAGAAAAGCGCCGTGTTGGAGCGCGCGTGATGGCGGCACGCAGGGCTTCGTCCCATTCCGCGGACCAGCCCGCCACGATCAACCCGAACTCGTCGAAAACCCGGTCCAGCAGCTTGTTTATGGCCTCCGGGTACGCGGCCAGCTCTTCCGGCGTATTGCGGATTCGGGTGTCCAGGTAGTCGCCGTGGATCTTGATCACGGCACACGCCGTGTGGACCAGCGGCAGCGCGCCCTCGATGTGATCAGGCGAGCTGAGCACAACCGGCTGGATTCCCACATCATGCAGCGCCGTCTCTTGGAGCCGGTCGAAGTTGGTCATCAGGATCACGCGGATGTAGCCGCGTTTGACCAATTCGGCGATCGCCCGATGGGTTGCCGTGGGCGTCTTGGCACCTTCTTCGCGCTCCTGCTCGGTGGGCTCCCAGTAGCTTCGAAGCAGCTGTTGGCGCTCCGCGGGGGTTTTGGCGACTGCATCGAGCAATTCCGAGTAGTCAGGCTCCTTGCCCATCCGGGTACGGTACCAGGCGGCCGGATCAGGCTCGCAATCAGCCTTGGCGAGCGCAGCCACCTTACGCACGAGCTCAATGGTGATTTCCCAGCCGGTGGGGATTCGCGCGGGCCGGGACACCCCAGAGCCGAGCATCACGGCGAATACGCCCTTGTTGGCGTGCATCGAGAAAGCCAGCGAGCTGATCGGATCAATCATGGCAAGTATCCAGAGCCGTAATCCGTTGATTTTCCTCGACCCGGCACGGCGCAATCCGGCGATGTCGTACGCGGGCGTGCGCACGGCGCCCATCCGGCGTAAACTTGCGCCAGGCGTCCGCCTGAGCTTCGAGCGGCTCATAAAAGACAAGCTGCTACTGCAGCGAATGAATTTTCGGATTTTTTTCCTTCCCATGCGTGTTCGCATTGCGCAGGACGGTTAAGCGCTCGAACGTCCTGTGTCTATTCAGGAGCACCGCATGCGTGTTGACGTTTCCGCTATTTCTTTTGCGATTCGCAGCCAGACGGCAGCAACGCCTCATCCCATCAAACTGAGCCATGCGCAGCAATGCGTCGCCGCAGCTTTGGGCCACAACAGTCTTGCGTCACTGCAGGCGTCGCAAGATGCCGGCGCCGCGCTGGACCTGGACAGTCATGTCGTGCTGGACCCAGCCCTGCTCGAGGCAAGGGCTGGCGCACTGGGCGTCAGCATGCCGGTCGGCGAGTTGCTCGCCCTTGTCACTGCCAGCCTCAGGCATCAACTGCACGGAATCGACATTCACGCATCGCTTGACGAATGCGAAGACGCCATCCGCAACGCCATGAACAACCGGGCGTTGAACGACGAGCAGGTTGCTGGGGAGCTAGCGACCGTCAACAGCGATGGGCTAGACGAGGTCTATCTGCCCGTCGACATCCCTTGGGATCAAGTACCGTCCGACGGCAAGCCACTGGAGATCGCCGTCGAGGGCCACATCAGCATGAACATCGACGACGAGCGCCCCTACTGGGGCCACAAAGTTGATGTGAGCGCAATGCTCGAGGTAAGCCACCCGGCCACGGCCGTTTGGCAAGCGACGTTGCACATCAGCAGCGCTCGACTGAATCGGCCGGGAGACGATGACGATCGCGACGAACCTGCGCTGATTTCATTGGAGCAGGCATTGGTCGAAGAACTCGACGTGAGTTGGGAAGAAGCCGACTTGCTCGTCGATGCCCCCATGCATGAAACCGCTAGCGAGGATGGGTTGGTATACAGCTACATCTTTGATTTCAGTCGTCTGGATTTGCCCGCTCGCCTTCAACGCAAGATCACGAAGAAAGCTGGTTCTCTGCAGTTCGAGGTCCAGCCCTCGTTTCGTGAGCGACTCCACGGCTCGCAAACCTCGCAACAGCGTCACTACGTTCACGGTGATCAACACGAGATCGAGCCATTGAAGTTTTTCTGTTTGAACTGCGACGCGTTTTTTGAAGTTTCGCATGTCGCGCTGGCCCATCCTGCCGATCAAGGCGCCGCATACGCCGAGAGTCTGAGGCGATGGAACAGACGGCCCGGCCGCAGCAAACTGAACTTCCGGCGGCCCGCCAGTCCGCGCAATGCATTTGCACCTCAGAACACAGGCACCAAGTAACCGCCGCGTACTAGGCGTGCGTCCCTCTTCTGGTTTTCCAGACACTTCAATCTTGCCTAGAGGTCTGCAGCCGCGTCGGAAAGTTAGTCGCCCACCTCCGGTCCGAACGCCAATGCCAGACGCTGCCGGGATGCACGACGGGCCTGCATCAAAAGGCCTGTCGCGCCCGCGCTCTCCAAGGGCGAACCCATGAAATAGTCGAACAGGATGGCGGACGTGCCCGGATTCTTGTTGCGCGCGACGGCCGTTTCGAGTAACTGCGCGAGGTCGATCTGGCCCTTCTTCACCGCGTTGGAAAGCCGCTCAAAGGTGATGATCGACATAGTGAAGATATTCTCCAACGGCAGATTTCGCCGCGATTCGTCGTCGGGAAAGTCAAGCTGCTGGCCTGGGTAGAGCCGCACCAGTTGATCGCCACTGCCCAGGCCCAACTCCCGGCTGGTTACGACGATCAGGTAGTCCTGATCGGCAGCAGCGCACTGCGGCAGCGGACTGTCGGCTCCCCGTATGTCGCTCCCCACCTTCCAACCCTGTTTGAAGGCCTCGCGTACACGCTTGGTCTTGTTGAAAGTCTGTATTTCGTTGTCCGTGAGAAGTACGTCATCGCCAAAGAGCGCCATCTTGGCTTCGACCATAACGTTGCAGTGTCCGAACGGAATTACGGCTTCAACCTTAGTTGCATTCACGCCGGCAATGGCTTCGTATTCGGTTTCGGTCACGCAGTTTGGCGACATGGCTTGCGCCAGTTCCATCACGTAGTCTTCAAACAGCCTGCTGAAAGGCCTTGTGTACTTCTCACCGAGACGGGCCAGCCGCAGATGAACGATCTCCTCCAGGCCGCGGGCGACCACCATGCGCTGCCAAGGCGCGAAATCGCCGCCCCGTGTCTTGAAGAATGGGTACCGCTTCAAGTGCGGAAACTCGTAGAGTTCCTGGCGCACTGAAGGCTGCTCAACTCGCTCGTCGACCCGCAGCGCGCGGCGCAAAGCCGGCAGGTCCAGTGCAATGAGATTCCAGAAGACGTCGATGCTCGCCCCATAGGCGGGGCGCAGGGGCCCGAAGAAGTCCCGTGGAACCACTTGGCGCCCGTCGAGCAGCGCCGCGACCACACTGAAGGCCAGGTCCATAAAGTGCTCCGGGGACAAGCCCAACTCTTGCACAAACTGACGGCGCGATGCATTGTTCGCGTCCGTTCTGGCCACCAGCGCCGGCCACCGCAGAAATCCCCAGCCTTGCGGCCGCTGGAAGTCGAACTGCGGGAAGTGCGACCGCATCATCAGGTAGATCGGCGGCTTCTTGGCCAGGTAGTCCTTGCCGATCAGCTCCTGTACCCCGCCGCGCAGCCGCTCGAATTCTTCGTCAGTGATCCGCCGGCCGATGCGAATGCGCGTTTGCTCGTCGCGCAGAGCCCATTTCACGATCAGCAGGATGTTCCACGGCAGGACGGCCATCTCCGTCGGCAGATCAACATTTTCCTTCCAAAGCAGACGCAACGCGGCATCTGCGATGGATGCTGCGCTGTAGCGCCGGATTTCCTGAAAAATGAGGCGTTGCAGTTCGGAAGGGTTGAGGTTGCTCACCGCTCAATGCTACGGCGGAGCGCGCTGCGCCCCGCGCAATCGTGAGCCGCTACGTCAATCCGGAAGTTGCGAAACCCAGCGCAATGTCAGGATCGTCGCGGGCTGAATTCCAAACGAGCGGTGGAAAATGCCTTTGCCCCAGATGACGAAATCGCCAGTGTCGCGCAGCACATGGACGCTTGTTTCTTTCGACTCGAAGGTGTCCGCGCAGGAAAACTCGATCCTGAATTCGCTGGGCGGCCCGACCAGGATGCAGATGCTTCGGCCTTCGCTGACCGGCTTGACCTCTCCGTTGGGGTGCCCGGCCGGATGGTTGAACCACTTCACGTGCGGTCCGGCCGACAAGACATCTCCATGCACGTGACGCAGGTCCGCAGAGCCCGACTTGCACCAGTCGCTGAAACCGATGAACCAGCCCGTGCCTTGCGTGTCTGTGGCGCTGGCATTACCGAACTCGATGTCTTTTGGTTTGGAATGCATGGCGAGAGCCTATCGGATTGCACCCTGTGCCCACCCAATTTGGCACGAGGGCAGCCGCGAACAAGCGTTAGCGCGAATTAGTCAAAACGGTAATTATCTGGTTTGACTAATTCGCACCAAATCTCTCTCGCTGCCGGCACCTGCAGGGGCGACGCGGCTCTCCCGACAGTAAACTCTTAGTTTTACTGAACCGCACTGGGTGGTGCATCGGCTTGCTCCACCGCCCGCGACACCCAAGGACCTGGCGCCTTTGTCTCAACCGAATTTCGAACGATTCCCCCTTGATGGTGCCCTGTACCGCCTCGTATGGATCGGAAAGGTAGCCGCTCCGTCAATTTCCATGACCACTGCGCGGGTGAGGTTGTGGCTCGCCAAGATCGACGAGTCTGATCCGCAAGATCTGAAGTGGGCATTCCGGCCGAGTGGTTTGCACAGCGTGCTGGTGATCGAGGAGGCGGCCGGCTCGGTGCCGACTCTGGCGACGGGCTCGTTCTGGCGAGACCGCACGCTTCAGCGCGACTATTCGATGTACGACGATCTGACCTTTCAGAGTGAACCCGTTGATGACCAACCCTGGAATGTCGTGCGCGCAAGTGATCGCCTCACCTCTGGCAGATTCCGCGTTTCTGTTGACGAATACCCTGTGAGTGGTGAAGACGCTCGTGGCAGCGAGCTCCGCTTTCACGATGCGCCGCTGCTCCAGTGCTACACCGACCGAGGGCTCGAACTGCTCATCCCCTGCTATGAGATCTTCCGGCGCTTCTATGCGCTGACTTCTGACTTGGCCAACGCGCTGCTTGCGGGTCACTGGAAGCGGGAACTCGCAACGCTCGTTGACATCGAGCTCACCCGAGTGTCAGAAGACGGCAAGTCATTCGAAGTCGCGCCCCTTGTGGCCATGCGCGACATTGGTTGTTTGGGCATCGCTCTGTTCCTCACAATGCCGGTCGCCGGCAGGCGCGCCTCGGAGATTTTCCCGGCGATTGAAAATCTGCGCCGGCGGGGAATTCGTGACCCCTGGATATTCGCGCGCCCGCCCTGGCAACAACCAATGGCCCTGACTTTCATCGGTCAGCGGCTTCGCAGCGGTGCAGTGCTGGTCAAGTGGATCTACGACTCACCGTTTCCCTCAATTCCATACCCGGTCGTTCGAATGGATCCCAGCGTCAACATCCCTGTTGAAAGCGAGAGCGAGCCGGTGCGACCCCCCGGTGTGCCAATGGCCGACCGGATAGCAGAACTGTCTGACGCCACCATCCAACCTGCCGCGGATGCGCGGGTTTCGCGAGCAGCCGTCCACTTCGGCTTAGGAGACTTCTGGACCAAGCTCGTCAAGGTCAAGCATCGCGCGCGCAAGAAGATCTACGTCCCCTTTAACCCTGTCACAGAGGGTGACTCGCCTCCGCCGCGCAAACGTCGACTTACGACTGGACGGCGATCGGAAACAGGACGCGCCCCGACTGCATCCTGGAGCAGCGACTCGCAAAACGTCATCATGAACCGCTTCAACGCCTTGGCGGAGTGCTTTGAGGAATTGCTGCAGGCCGGCGAGATTCGTGCACGCGAAGACTATGCGCCTTGCAACCCAGTGCAGATTGGTCTGCATCTCTACTGTGCTTTTCCGATGGCAATTGGTGGTGTGGCAAGGCCCTGGACCATCGTGAACCCGGAGGAGCCTCGTCCGCGTCTTTGCTGGGTCAGCGAGATCACCGCGTCGGATGGCTCGCTCTACTACTGGTTTGAAGTTGAGGCGCTATCGCGCGAAGCATTCAAAGCCTTGGTCGTGAAGCCCAGGACGCCCGGCGCCCGTTTGACTTCAGACACTCTCGAAGTCATCCTGAAAATCGGCGCCACAAGCAAGGGGCAGTGGAAAAGAGGAGCTCTGCTCACCGTCGAAGAGCACGTCAAATGGCTCTCGGCACGCCACTCGTTTTCTTCCGGTCGACTGCGCAGCAGTGTCGTTCTTGGTAAATTGAGATCACTTCGCTAGACGTCTGGCATCCAGCGCTAGCAAGGGAGCCACATGCTTGAGTCAACATCTTCTAGGGTGAAGGCGGATCACGGTAAAGACGGAGAAACTTGAACATCTTCGGCCATTCGTCTCGAGGCTTGAAGACGATGGCCACTTCCTGGCCACCCAGAGCAGATTCGGTAAGCACGAGGTGATCTGGCACCTCTTTGGCATTGGCAAATTCCTTGGCATTGGCCTTGCAGACCGCTTTGTAGAACGGGCCAGGCAGCCATTGCGCCACCTCAGGCTCGTCCTTGAACTGGAGGTAGCCAGCGAGTGACGCATGAGCTACCGACACCATTGCAAATCCAAGTGGAATGTCGTCGCGAACCAAGATGTACATCTTCATTTCCGAGCCTCCCGGCCGGCGCCACAGCAATCAACGTTCGGCAGTGCTTGCCTCCACAGCGTCTTGATTAGTGATTCGCAGGCCATCGAATACAAGGATAGGCTGTTTTTGACGCGGAAATTAACGGCCGTCACGTCTCGGGAACGTTAGCTATTTTGGCCATATTAGCTGTGCAGCTAACACTCCCTGTCCCGTGTCGCCCCCTAGCTGTACAGGCCGGTTGAATACCAGATGGCACGATAGAAACCTGAACCCGCCTCAATGCCTTGGTAGCGGGCAAGAGACTTAGGCGGTCCACACTGCGATCACTACCCACACGTCAAGCGTGCGGTAGGCGAGCCAGGCAATGCAGATGGCGAGCACCAACCGTACACATGCGCAGAACGTGTGGATCCGTCTGAGCCGCTTCAGGTGCTCGCTGGCTAGAGCCTCGCGCTCCTCCCACGCCTGGCCGAACTCGATCAACTCTGCGCGCGGCCGCGTCCCAGCTGGAAGCGGCACTCCCGTTCTTCGGTAGAACGCCGCGATGCCGTCTTCTTCGGCTTCCTGAGAGGGTTCAGCGTCCGACCCACGGAGGATCCCGGACCGCGGCTGCTGACGTGCAGGGTGGACGGAACCGAATGTGACAGTCTCTCCCGTTCATCATGCGATTGAACATTTCGCAATTGAATCCGGCGCTGGCGGTAGACAGGCCTGCTCTGTCTTGCTAACCTTCGTTTCCAAAGGAGAGGGAGGAAATGATGATCAAGACCCGTGTCTTGGCGGCCGCAATGGCTTGCCTGCCAGCATTTGCACTGGCTCAATCGGTTCGCGTCTTTGACTACATCCACATCACCGACAGTCTTGATGATGCGGTCAACTTCATCGTTGCCCACCCGCCTGTGGCATGAGCACCGAAGACGAGGACATTGAGGGCTCGCTTGCGGAGATTCTCGCGTTCTGCCGACAGCGTAAGCTGCAGCGAAACAAGGAAGCCTTCGACCGCATCGCCGACATAATTTCCGCTCAAGGCGACGAACGGCTTGAAGGTGATGCACGAAAGCGAAGCCTTGATCAGAAGTACGACGCGGCCATTTCAATGCTGCTCATGGTCATAGATCCTCCCGGGCGGGACGTCTTTGACTCCGCATTGGAGAAGATTCGCAAGGCCACCGGTTCAGACGTGACGCAGGTACGGATTCTGGACGATTCACCAATGGGCTATCTCCTTGGGGAGGCCCTCGGCGCTCCGAGGGCTCTTGGCGAGGGACACGACACCGTCGGACATTTCCGCCAGAGGCTTGCAAAACGCAAATGGTCGGCTGGGAGGCAACCGCCGCAGGAGGGTAGTCGTGGCTAAAGCGTCGAAACCAAACAAGAATGCTGCGGCCAGTACCTACAAGAACCAGACGGTCGCAACGCTTCTTGCGCTTGCCCACGGCGCACCGGCCACAATGAGTTTTGAAGAGAACAAATCGACAGCTCGGCTGTTCGAAATTGTTGTCCTCGCCGACCTGCTGACCACCTACACCTCGGCACCCACCAATGGCACCGCCCAAGTGCACAACGCCACTGGCGGAGAACTGAAGTTCGCCGGCTCGCCTTGCTCCGCAGACAAAGACAAGTACTCGTGGTTCGGGCTTCGGGATGCTCCTGGTGCGGTTGAAAATGAGGCCTGGGTGTCGGTGCAGTTCACGACCTTAAGCTACGCACTTGAGGCAACGGGAGCCGCGCCCGCAGGCGCAGACAAGCACGAGATCGATATTGGGATCTTCTCTCCGCTCGCGAAGGGGACCGACTATCCCTCGTACCAGAAGCTGATGGCTGGGGTGAGTTGCAAGCACTTTGCGCCGAGCAAGGAATGTGTTCGGGAGGCGCTCGGCTTGAGGCGAGAGTCTGCCGTTCTTCAAGGATTGGCTCCGTCGCTCGTCCCATGGCTTGTAGAGTGGGTTCCCGCTGCTCCGGCGTCACCGATGTACCTGGCATCCTCAAGCCCATCGGTCCACAACTACAGCTCGCCGGTGGAAGCGCTTGGTCTCTATACGGCCAGCGTACCTTTCAAGTGAGCATGGACTCCGAGGCCCCCCAGCCTACCGGACAGCAAGCAGGCAACCGTAATGTTTCGAAGTTGAGCCATTAAGAGCACGAACGCCTGTAGTGTGCTGATATCTGGACACTACGGCGACTGCCACACCGTAAACAGGGGCAGCGATCCCATCCACACGCTCGGCGTCTGCACGGCCAGTACACCGTTCAAATAGGACTGCTCGACATTTGGGCTGGCCCCATGTCGGCGTCTGGAGACTCTTGCGCACCACCTTCGGAACGCGCCGGGATGAAGTCATTCAGCCCAGCGATCGGCTTTCGGACGAAGTTAACGGCGAAAACCCACCAGTCGGGATAGAGCGGAAATCCGCGTTCATCCAGCGACAGCGAATCGAGCACCATCTTGTACTGGTTGGGCATCTCGAGTTGGGCGAGCAGATCCTGCGGCGTTGGCTTGTCAGTCGCCCAGAGTCGCATGCCAATGCTGTACTCCTCGATCTTGCCTTGCTCCATGGAGCGAAGCTTGATTTCGCCGTTCTCAAAGAACCTTGCGAATGCAGAATAGTCGTAGAGGTAAATGCCCTGCTGCTTTCCTGGCGCGCAAAACGGGAAGCAATTGAGAATCATCGGAACGACGGTCTTGTTCTGCGCATCCGCCGGCAGATGCTCCGCCAGGATGTCGGGATGCTGCGCCAAACCGTCGATCAAGCGGCGGACCTGCGCGAGGTTCTCTTGCGTCTCCTGGTCGAAGTACCGCATTCGAAACGGATCGCCGAAGGGCAACGACCTGTTCTTGCACTCGATCATGAAAAGGTAGTCGCCCCACGGCACTACGGCATCGAACTCGTACTCGTTATCCCCACGCTTGGCCTTGAACGCATAGGACTTGATGCCAGCCTCCTTCCAGACATCATGAACCCTCTCCTCAAAAGCTTTGCCCTTGCGTTGGAATTGGATGCCCAAGTGGCTAAGCGTGGACAGGATCACAATCGGCACACTGGAAGCGTGCAGGGCCAGCGGCAGCAGTCGGTATTCGCCAGTCCCAAGTCGTATGAAGGGGTGATCGAACAGGTCTCGGCTGGTGCGGCAGAACGTCAGGCGCGAGAGCAGCACTTCGGACACAGCGGCGGCCAGACCGAACTTTGCGAAATAGTCTTGCCAACCGGTCTTGGTACGAACCAGTTCGCTCTTGCTCGTCGATTGCTCCAGCAATTTGAGGGCGCTGTAGCCTCGGACCCACTCGACCAGTCGGAGTCCCCCCGGTCGTTCGGTATCGGTCGTGATGTCATAGGCCAGGTACTGCTCCAGGCCAGAGATGCCGTGGACTTCGTCATTGGACACCCAACCTCTGGGCGGCATCGGCAAGAGAGCCGGCTTCGCCTTGGGATTCTTCGGCTTGATGTTTTCCTTGGTTCGGATCTCCAGCCCATATTGAGTCATCTTGTCGGTCAGGCGCTCGATCGCCACGCGATGGGCCCAATCAGACGAGGCGCTCCCTTGTTCGACAACGACGTGCGTTACCTCTTCTGACAGCTTGCGGTCGAATCCAGCCGCATCGACAACGCGCAGCCTTCGCCCGAGCAGCCTGGCCCGCTCCTCAGTCGACTTCCACCGTCGCCATAGGACGGCCAGAACCATGGTCGAGTCGGCCGCGCCGATCGCCTCTTCGGTGGCTTCGGGAAGCTTCGGGACCACGATATGCCCCTCCGCTCCGTACCACTTGTTGCGGTGCGCCTCCATCTGCAGCGTCATCGAGACGAACAGCACCAGGTTTTCTGTCACACCGTCCATGTCCAAGTGATTGCCGTCTTGGTCCAGAAAGTGAGCATGCGTTGCGATCTCGCGTTCATCCGCTTTGTGCTTGCGGAATTCGTCCCGCCACAGGATCAGCGCCTGTTGCGCGCTAGCGATAGCGGCGGCGATATGCAGCGTCGGTTCCAGCTTTGATCCGGGCGTCCGCCCGAGTTCGGCGACCAACTTCCGATAGCCTGCTTCGCCCACTCGGAGCGTGCCAATAGCATCCTTCACCGCGGAAGGTGCCTGGCCGCCGTTCGCTCCCGCAGCCAGGTACTGCTCAAGCGTCTCCAACAACTCGTCTCGGCGTTTTTCGGCAGCCTTGTTCGGGTACGGGATGATCAATGTGCCAGCCCGGCGCAATGCACCGGCGATCGCCTCCGGGTTGTCCTGCCCCCCACCAGCGTTGTCCAGCAATGACTTGGCCGCCGGCCAGTCGCTGGTCTCGAAAGCGGCTCGCAGGGCTTCAACGGAGAGTTCAACAGGCTGCATGCGAGAAAGCTGGTTTGAGGATTCCGGGCTTCGGTGTGCCGCGCAGAGCAATCCTCAACGGAATGATCGGCCGCGGCTGGATTCGTGCACTTAAAACGAAAGCCGGCACTGTGGCCGGCTTTCCTGAATTGGCGGGGGCGTCAGCTCCTGTCTATTCGAAACCACCGCTTGCTGCGCTCCTGCTCGTTAGGTCCGCTTGTGTTAACCCCCATAGTGACGCACAAGCCGACAAAACACTGGTAAAGATAGATGCCATATTGATCTCCATGTAAACGTTAAACGAGAAGCAAACGCAAGACGTGAAGGCCAACAAAAGCGGACCACTTACAAGATCACCCAGAGCAAACATGGCCGCGAACGCTTTAGACAAGTCGTTCTCGAGGATCATTTTAGCGCGCCTGAAGGACAAGTCGTAAGAGGCTCGCCAGTCGTGGATACTGTGCACATGGACATATCGGCCGTGCACTTCAAGAGCTTTCCCACAGAGCAGGTTCAGCGCGTGCTGAAGGCTTTCGATGACCTCCCCAGCCAAGACCACTTTAAGGATGGCCATTACGTCCGCGTTCCCAAACGACTATCGGTTCCATTGATCGAGGAACAACTCGGCTGCTCTTCGCAAGAGGCCATGGCCCTGTTGGGCGAGCTGGTCGAACTGGGCTATCTGCTCGCCGACCGACTGATCCCCACAACGCAGGGCATGGCGCTGATAAATGCCCGCACAGAGCCAAGAATCAGCAGGGCCCAAGCCCAAACAATCGTCGATCGGCTCGTTGAGGTCGCTGAAGAAGAGAGCGGCCGCCCGAACGCGCGCATGTTCATCGAGAAAATCGAGGTCTTTGGCAGCTACGTCTCGAACAAACCCGACCTCGGAGACGTCGATGTGGTTGTCTCAATCCCTTTAATTGACGATCTCCAGCCCGAGGACATGGATGAGATGGACCGGTTGTCGAGCGCGCTGCAAGCCGTTTCTCCGTATGTGAGCCTGCACGACGAACTCGACTTGGTCGCCTCATCCGCCAAAAAGGTGACGATCTATGTCCGAGGCAAAGGCGATTGAGCGCCGTCAGGCTTGATCACAGTCGGCGACTCGCGACTTCTAACTTTCAAAATTAGAACTAGAGTAGACAGCAAAGGGCTTGGCCGCATAGACTGGGGGCAGTTTCCAGACACGCCCTCCGCTATGTGCAGGCTGTCTCAGGAGGAGGAAAAACGTGAATAACGGTACACCAGCGCCGGGTTTCGAATTGATTTCGGACTCGCACGCGACCAAAGATCTTGACCGGACCTCGTCTTATGCTCGATCAAATGCTGGCGCCGCGGAAGCGGCCAGCGAAATTGGCTCGCACGAATTCGGGGTCATTGGCTTCGGCGTTTTAGGTAAAGCGCTGGTTGCAGGGTATGAGCGGAACGGACATCAGCCGCTGATCTACGACCCGAACGTTCCGCATTTCAATGAAATCCATCCTGCGTTGTGTCAATGCCTTGCGATCGCCATTGCAGTTCCAACACAACCAGGCCCGGATGGCTACGACCTCAGGGAAGTGAAATCGGCTCTCAATCTATTGGCAAGAATCGGCTATCGAGGCGTTGTTGTCGTGGTCAGTACTATCGGACCTAGAGATGTCAGGACCCTAGAGCATTTCGCACGTCAGCTCTATGCGCGGTACAGCATTGCTGTTTCTCCCGAGTTCTTGACTGAAGCGAACGCGTCTGCCGATTTCTACGGTCAACGCGTCGTCTATTTTGGCTCGGTCTCAACCTCAACGGATGACATTGAGCTTCGCCGTTGCCTGGAGGCATGTCGTGGCGGCGGCGTTCAGCTGCGCGAGCTCAGTGCCGAACAGTGCTGCCTGATAAAAACGCATCGGAATCTAGCGCTTGCCCTCAAGCTGACATCTGCCAACTTGGCCTATCTCGAGGCAGTTGAAAATGGCCTCGACGCAGAGCAAGCACAAGGCATCGTCGATGCGGTCTTCGACGATCCTCGATTGCACTCCCAGGCCGCGTATCACACCGTTGGCAATTCTGAAGGCACGATGGGCTTCGCCGGCAAATGTCTGGAAAAGGATTTGGCGGCAAAGGCGAGTGGGATTGCCGACTCGGTATCAAAGGACCTGCTGGCGGCCCTTCTCCGGTTTAACCAACACGCGAGGCGCCACGTCATCTCGATTCCAAGTTGCCAATCCTGATGTTGGAACTCGTGCCGTCGCACGGCGAACGATATGCCCTCACCAGGCGGGCGGGGTTCCGGCATGCCTGACGTCCTTGTAGCGGGTGGCTGTGGATTTATTGGCTCGCATCTGGTCCGACGACTCCTGCAGCGAAGTGATCTCGCCCGACTTGTCGTCGTCGACAACCTTTGGACAGGCCGAGAAGGAAACCTGAGCGATATCGCAGACGAACGTCTTGAGATACGAGTGAGCGACGCAGAGACCTTTTCTGATTCCTCCAAGTTCGATGAGATCTTGCACTTGGCGAGTCCAGCATCGCCGGCTTGGTATATGGCAGATCCAATCCGAACAATCCGAGCGAACGTGCTTGGCGGCTTGAATCTGCTGCAGTTGCTCAAACCCGGCGGGCGCTTCTGTTTTACATCAACGTCTGAGGTATATGGAGACCCTCTCGTTTCGCCCCAACCGGAGCATTACCGCGGTTCGGTCGACTGCACAGGGCCACGATCGTCCTACGATGAGGGCAAGCGCTGCGTCGAATCGATGTTGTTCGAGAGTCGTCGGGTTAGCGGTACGAACATCCGGGTGGCACGCCTATTCAACGTTTTTGGTCCTTACACAAGGGCTGACGATGGGCGTGCCATTTCAAACTTCCTTAACCAAGCCCTGACCACTGGGGTACTCACCGTTTACGGAGATGGCCTTCAAACGCGAAGTTGGGGCTATGTCGATGACATCGTCGATGCTTTGGAGCGCTATTTTTGGCTAGATGCGATCGACTACCCAGGGCCGTTAAACATCGGCAACGACCGGGAAGTATCGGTACTGGAAGTTGCCGAATACATCTGCAGCATCGTGCCCGGCTGTCGCATTGAATTCGCCGCTCCCGTCCCGCAGGATCCCACGAATCGGCGGCCCGACCTTTCATTGGCCCGGAGTGTGCTACCCGGCTGGATTGCGCGGACAGGATACGAGGAAGGCGTGACGCTTACGCTGGAATGGTTTCAGACACAGCGAGGCCAGTCACTTCAGGACCCTTTGCTGAAGCGACCGGGAACGGCAGCACTCGTGGGCCAAGATGCGAGGGCCACATGAACGAAGCGGGTAAACCGGCGTTTCAAACGTGCGTGATCTTTGATGAAGTCACGCCTGCCGGCAGACCGTTCGTAAGAGTCTGCGGGGCTGAAGCCGGGCGCACTGAAGTCAGCGCAGACCTTCGTCGCGTCCACATCTGTATTCCGACGCGCAATCTGGAAGCCTACGTCATTGAAACCGTGGAGAGAGTCGCTGCAGCACTAGACGTAGATGTCGAGGAGTTGGGCGCCGATCCCCGGCTGTTCAGGATAGTGGTTCTCTCAAATGGTTCTCTAAATCGAGAGAACCTAGAAAAGTTTGTCGAACGATTTCACTTCGCTACGAATGTCGGTCTTCCCGTGACGCTCATTCATACGGAGACTCCCGGGAAATCGAATGCACTTAACCTGTTGAGCGAGTTTGCGCGGCTTTTCGGCGCCGGCCAATTGTTCTTTATCGATGACGACGTTCAGGTAGCGCCAGGCGTCATCAGTCATTTGTACCGACTTCTCGCTAGCGGATCTGCAGCCTTTCTGGGCGTGCCCACGCGCCCGGTTCCGGCCTCGCAGATCACTTCTACCGCAGATGCAATCTATCGCATGACTGTGGTGAAGCGGAAGCTCATGGGGTTTCCGATGCCGATCGGGCGATTCATGGCATTGCCTGTAGCGATCTTCCCGGTTATTAATGACTACAGTGTCAACGATGACGTCTTTCTGTCCGCTCATTTTTTTACGCGTGGGATTCCTCAGCGAGTTCTAGCTGTTGACGGGGTGAGCTATCCAACGTCCGGGTCGCTGTTCGAATTCGTAAAGCGCAAGCGCAGGATCGCCACTTCCGATGAAAGAGTTGTCTCTCTCGTCCCGGTTGAAGCGCGCAGTGCCTTCTACAAGGCGTGCATTCGTCCTGACCCAGTCGGCCGCTTAACGGACGAGGACAATGCCTGGAGGCGAATTGAGGACGAACTCTATGGATTCGCCACAAGGCATCTGCTTGCGAACGATGTTGACCTGACTGAAACAGATCTCTCGTCCAAGCCTGGCCGCCGCGCATTGCGAAGTTCCGACGGACCCGAGGAAATCCTCGAGCGGGAGCTCGACCGCCTTAAGCGGCAGTATCTGCTTTTCGCGCAGTAGGGGAACGCATGCGCCATTTCGCCGTGCTCATCTCGAAACCCCACTTGTCGACTCATTTGCCCATGATGATGGCTTTGGTGCAGTCAAGACTGCAGCAGCTTCGAATCAGCGTCTTAAGTGAACAAAAGGTGTTGTTCACACCAGAGATTCTTCGCGTTCACTACCTTCCACATTCGTTGTTTGCGTATGAAAGCGCTGCTAGTCACCGTTCACATCTGCAGCCCGCTACGATCCGCGCGCTCGAAGCACGCGGCGCGTCGACCATCAACGAATTGATACACAGTCGGAGGTATTTGGGCGCGTGCGAGGCCGTGAGTGAATTGGCCATCACACCGATAGCTCTGTACGAGGCATGGGAGGCCGCGCGCGATCAGCCAGCGACGCAGGTCGGGTATCACTTCAAATTGATCGAGACCAAGTCGGGGGCGAAATGCCTCGTATCGAATGCCTATTTCCCGTATCGATTCGGCCTCATGGAGCGGTCGCGGGACGAGTCGCACGCCTGGCTCCTTGAATACCCTGACGGCTTCTCGATTTTCGAAGGCCGACGAACGCTTCTTGGAGAGCTCGGAGGCTCACCCAGCACGCTGCGAGGTTTCGTTGCTGCTGAATCCAACAAGCTTCGCTTACACGTCGACAAATTCAATAACGGCTTTCATCTGAGTGACACCCTGGGCTCAGCGCTTCGCGAGACGGCGTTTTGGTTCCCAGAAGAGCGTCATTTGCTCACCTCAGGTCTCAAAGCATGTGGGATCGAATGCAATTCGACACGTGCTACGGAGTTCCTCACATCACACGCTTTTGCGTTTCAATGCTCGGCGTCTCAAGAGGCAGTAGAGGTGCGTTCTGCGTACGACAGCCTGTATCCGGCGGACTCACACTAGCGCACCAACATGCGGAACAAGATCGATCCTGTCCGACTGTCCGCGCTGTTGGCCGATCACGCGCTCGGGCCAGCGCGCGGGATCAGACTCCTGGATGACGGAAAAACGGCCCATGTGAGCCTTGCGTCAGGCAATGAGCCATTGTTCGTGAAAGGTTCAAGGCATTCAGCGGCCATAGTTACCCGGCAAATGGAGGCTGTCAGAGAGATTTCTCGATGTTCACCGGAGCTCGCATTGCCAACGAGTTTTGGACATCTTGATGATCGTGACACGGTGTTTGAATTGTGGGAATGGATTGAGAGTCCAGTAGGACATTCTCAATTCGAGGCATTTGATATTCGGGCCTGCTTCTCGAGCTTTGCGGCGACGGCCAGTAGTCTCGGTTGGGACTTCTTCGCACCTCTGACTAACTGGACGTTTAAAGCTTACGACGATCTCGCCCGTGCCTCGATTCGACGAGGACTTCTCAATGACCGAACGCAACCCGAACCTCTGCGCCGCCTCTGGAAACTAGCGGAGGAAATTGCCACCTCTGAGGTCCTTCGGTCTCAGTTGCGTGACTTGCCGATGACGTTCATCCACACCGACATCCGCCGAGAGAACCTCGTCGGGAGGCGGTTGGTCGATTTTTCAAACTCTCGATTTGACATGCGCCTGGTCGAGTTTTCCCGATTCCTGCTTCTGAATTCGGAGTTTGACGAAGCGTTGAGCCAGCTCGCGCTGGACCCAACTCCGCTTTGCGACAGCAAGATTGCACTCACGCTGAATGAGCAGAGTTGCTTCGCATACGTGCTTGCCATTGATCTGACAAACCTTCTCACATGGGCGCACTGTCAGGTCGAGCTCGAATCGCAATCAGCTCATGATTTTTACGTTCGGGGCTTAGAACAAGCCGCCTTGGTCAGCGACTTGGTTGACCGGCGCTTGAGCGAACAGGCTCACCATTCCGGTCCATTCCGTCACGAGAGGCAGCCATGAGCCCCAAAGAATCGAGTGCACGTCCGTCCGATGGAGTGTTGTGCCGGGAACCTACTTCACTAATGCGGGTGCGCGATCTAGAGGCGGTTCGGGGGAAGACGCGGGACGGCGTTCGCTCGCCGGATCCCGACCGTATTCTCTACAGCGCCTATCGCGATTGGCTGTCGCCCGCAAGCAGCATGTGGCCATCGGAGGGCGTCTGGCGCGCTGATTTGGTGCGATACGAGGGCGGAATGCTAGAGGAGGGAGAACCGTGCCGCTCGATGGGCCACTGGAACCCGGTGGATCAGTTCGAGGCTTTCGAGGTTTTGTCCGGAGAGGTAGTCATGCTTGTCATGACGCCTAAGGGCGACCTGGAATGCTTTAGAGCCAAGCCGATGACCACGTGGACGATTCCGTCGGGCGCGTATCACCTTACTTATGCACCCGAGGCGGCTGAGGTCTTGAATATTTACAACGCCGGTCACTCGCAGAACGATCCTGGGAAATACTCCCGCGGAACTGCTCCAGACTTGGCGCTTCGGTTGCTCGCTGGGGAGCTAGCAGTAGTTTCCCAAGCCGCAGACTCGTTCTTCGGTCGGTTGGAGACGTTTCCTCCGCGAAACTGCATGTGCGATCACAGACCCCTGATTCAGTTGCTCTCGGCTGGCGACAGAGCGTTGAAAGCCGCTTTCGGATGTCTCTAATTGAGGCGAACGGGAGCCAACGTTTCCGAGCATTCAATGGTACGCGACTAAAGTCCTGCTTGCCGCAGATGCGCCGCGTCATTGCTGAAAACTTGCACCCACTCCTGGCGTTCCGGCGATTGCCGCCAAAGCGAAATGGAAGTCTGCGCCGCTGCGGGATAGGCACCCATGAAGTGGTGGTGCGGAAGGGCCACAAAGTACCCGAACGCCGATTCGATAACGCCGGCATGCACTATTAGAACCACGGTCTTTCCTTGATGAAGGTTGATCAGACGGTCCAACTCTGATCGAACTCGACGACCAAAATCAGTCGCAGACTCGAACTCGGGTGCAGTTCTATGGTCTGCACGTGCACTCTGAGGCAACGCATGCCAGGTTTTCATGAACGCTTCAAGCCCGATTGCGTCGTTCCCGTTGCACCACTCACAAAGGTTTTCGTTCGGTACGGCTACACAACCTAGAGCCGCCGAAAGCATGTCGGCAGTTTCGCGCGCCCTTGGTAAGGTGCTGCAGTACACGACGTCAGGTTTGATTTCCCCTGTTTTCAGAAGACGATCGCGCAGCAACGAAACTTGCTGCCTTCCCAGCGTCGTTAGTCCGAAGTCGGAAGCCTTTCCGCTCACGGCAGATCGACGATGGTCATAGTCACCATGTCGGATCAGGTACACGGACATGATGGCGTCCCTCGTGCTGTCCAGCGGAACGAAAATCGGCGCGGTCTTCAGATCCATGTTCTGTGCAGCTTATTACTTAGGTGTGTCGCCATTCAAGCTGATCTAGATCGCGGCTTGCAGAATGAAATTACTCGATCACTTTCACGCGAAGATTCTTAGCCAACTGAAGTTGAGCAATCTTTGCGGCAGTGCTTCTAGGTGCTTTCCATTGCGGCGCCGGATTACTTAGATCGGCATAAAAGCCTTTCGGCATCGGCACAACGTACTTCGGAGTCTCCATCATCGACGAAAGAATGATTTCATCGCTGAAGTTCATCTGAGCGAGATGAACAACATCACGATCGAACAGTTCCGCGCGCACGTGCTTGGGTCGAAAGCAGGTTGCCCAACCACTGTTCGCAACTTCCACAGCGACCGGAAGACAAATTTTCGACGCCTTGACGCCCTGATCATGCAAGATTGGATTGCCATCTGCATCTGGAATAAGACGATAGTTCGACCATCCGCGTGTGGTTGCGGCGCAATCGTTTGTGACGGCAAAGTCGACAAGCCGCTCGAAAACATAGTTCGCCCACGTTCGGTCGTCGTCAACCAGGATAAGCATTGAGTCCGACGCGGACAGCTCTTTCGCAGCGAAGAGGTATTTCCTGCAGGAGCCAAGATTTTCGACGCATCGAAGCTCCACCACTTTCGAGTCTGGAAGACTAGGCGCGGACTTCCACCCAGGGTCGAGATGCCAAGCCTCGGCGCTGTAGTGCACCAAAATCTTGTCTGGCCTCCGGGTCTGGCTCAGGAGGCTGTCGACAACAACGGGCAAATTCTCGGCACGCGAGCCGATCGCGACTAGCGACACCACCAATTGCGTCATAGAGCTGTGCCTTTCGCAGGGCTTATTAGCGAGCGCGCCATGATCAGTGTTGGCAAGGGTGGATCAATTTAGGCCAAAACTTCGTATTACTACTTAGATGTTCGACTATTGTCGTGCAGAATCCAGCGCATGCCCAACATCGCGCAAGTCCTCAAGGAAGAGATCGCACGCCTGGCCCGCAAAGAGCTGCGCGCCAATACCGACTCGCTAAAGCGCGCCGTGACTACCTACCGCTCCGATATTGCCGCATTGAAGCGACGTGTCGAGCAGCTGGAACGGCAAGCCAAGCGAACCGCAAAGTCATCGAAAATGGTACGCGCTGAGGTAACGCAGCCCGACGGACAACACCGCTGGAGTGCACCGCGTTTCGCGCAGCACCGCAAACGACTGGGCCTGTCTGCCGCGGACTTCGGGAAGCTTCTCGAGGTGTCCGCCCTCTCTGTGTACAAATGGGAAAGTGGGCAGGTACGGCCCCGCGACAAGTACCTTCCAGCGATCGCCAATCTGCGCAAGCTTGGCAAGCGCGAAGCCAACGAACGGCTTGCCGCGCTGCGATAGCGCTGCTGGATAGAATTTCGCCATCGTGGCGAATGACCAGCGGCTCGACGGAACTTGCTACATGTGCTCTGCTCCTGCGGGATCGCGCGAGCACGTCCCACCAAGGTGTCTGTTCCCGGAGTCCAAGGACATCGGCGGTTTGAATCTGCGCAAAGAACTCATCACTGTTCCCTCCTGCGCGGCGCACAACTCCGGGAAGTCCAGCGACGACGAATTCCTGATGATGAGCCTTGCAGGCATTGTCGGCAATAACGCCATTGGATACCGGCATTGGACCGGCAAGGTAAATCGCGCGATGAGGCGCAGTTCATACCGGGTGCTGAACAGCACGGTGCTGAAGCCCAAGCGTATTGAGCGCCTGGTGGTGAAAGAGAACTACTTTATCGACGCCATTTGGGGCACGCCCGATCTCGCGAGGCTCTACAGATGCTTTGAGCAAGTGCTGCGCGGCCTGTACTTCCATGACTGCGGACAGCGCTTTGAGGGAGAAATCCGGCTGATACCCGGGTTTATCAAGCATGAGCCCGGGCACGCCCACACATGGCAGAAGTCCATCGAAGCACGGTACCAGCATGAGGCGGACTCGATGCCTCGTCTGGGCAGCAATTCCGAGGTGTTCTACTATCAGCGATTCCCTCCAGACCAGTTTGGCCTGATCGGGTACAGACTCTGTCTTTATGGCGGCGTCGATGTCTACGCCTGTTTGATTCCCGTCACGGCACGTATGCCGGGTAATCTAGTACTGAGATGATTTCGGGTGGCATTAAACGGTCATCACCGTAGGCGAAAAAGCGTTCACTTTCATTTGAGCGTTGCCGCGACGCTCATGAGCGTCGGCGCTAAAAGGAGTTAGGAGCTGACGTGGGAGATCAAGACTATGAGGAGATGCTCGCCCAGTATCAAGCGCGGCTGCGGGAAATGGAGCAGGAGGAACTGCACAGAGCATCGACGCGGATCAAGGAATTCAAGGCGTATGCCAGCAAGCGGGGCGTACACCTCTCGGACTCTGCGTTCAATTGTTCACCTCCTTTGGGCGTGACAGCATCGGCGCCAGGGCTTTTGCGGGCGCTCCTAGACGTTCAGCCCAGTGTTCGGGATGGGCTTTACGGCTGGCATGAACTTACGGACATCTTGCGGCCGGGGCAAACCGAAGGATGCTTGGAGGGACCGAACTTTATTGCGATGGCACATCCCAGCTTTCGCCGGCAGATGCATCTGCAAGGAAACTGGGCGCCGCGGTTTATCGAATTGTTCTGGTCGTTCAAATCGACGAGTCTTGAGAAATCGGTCGCGCTTGATGAAGACAGAGTGCGAGTTGATCTGGACGGCATGGGCTACGCTGAACTCGACACCTGGTACGGGCCGCCGTTCAACGATGACATCGCGTCGATTGCGCCTGGAAATGTGAAGATCAGGCCACCAGGCGATCTGAGCCGCGCCCGCCTGGAGACGCTCTTCGCGAGCTCCTATTGTGTGGACGTCAAGTGGGCTCAGGCGAGCGACATTAAAACGTTCCAGTCCCTGGAACTCAAGGACGAGAGCGTCCTGACCACAGTCAACGGTATCCAGTACCATCCTGCGCGCTATCTGCACGCTGAATTCGATCTGAAGAGAGGCGTATTTCGGCACTTCGACGGCGCCGTACAGTATTTAACCGCCGAGGAGTATTTCGCGCGCCGTGACAGTGATTTCAGCATGACGTACAAGTCAGCTCAGCACGTGAAGCCCATGTCAAAGAAGGTCTTCAAGGTGAACGGTGAAATTGCCGCAGCCGACTGGGTAGAGTTTTCATCGCATTTCTTCGCTGCGAATCCGCTGATGTTCGAGTACTTTAACGGTGCGTACCCAACACACATCGCCGACATTCTGGAAAGACTGCGCGCGCTGCCGGAGGAACGGCGTTAGAGGTCTCGTTCGATGGGCCAAGTAGATTCACCTACAGCCTTGGATCCGGAATCGAACGAAATTGACTCGGATTGACGCCGTAGTGCATCTCAAAAACTCCCGCAACACGCTCGGAAAACTCAGGCTCGGATGACTGCGCGGTAAGCCACGAATAGTCTATGTCAAACCCTCCAGGCGTCAACACCCACTGCTTCGTCAGGTCAAACAGAATGACTGCAGCGAAAAACTGATTGAAAACGTCAGACACCACTCGTTCCTCGACGCCAGGCCGGAGTCTTGGATAGAGAGTTTTCTCATCGTGTCGATCCGTGGCTAGAGACAAATGTCCCAGCCATAGTTCACGGGTGTGGCCAGCTCCTTCGGTCATCCAATGTCCGGCCCAGCAGAAAAACTCGGGATGATCCAGCCGATCCTGGGCAAAACTCAAGAACTCCCCTACGAGTACCCGCAGGACGATGTCGCTGGGAGAGAACTCGTACGTGCGTTGCTCTTCGATCAGCTTCCGGCCTGCGTCTGACGCCTTCGTTGCCGTCATAAACGTCGCCAGGTCCAGAAGGTGATTTGACAGCCCTGATTCTGCAGAGAGCATTTTCACCACGTGGCGGTACTCGGTCACTGAGTATTCGACGATGTGCGTCTTCAAATCAGGGAGGGCCTTGACTGCCATGGCCAGCGTTGCGAAGCGAATGCCTGGATCAACGTCAAAATAGAAATAGTCGAAGTCATCGATCTTGGCCGGAAATCCCGCCGTCGGATTGATCGACATGTCGCATACCAGCAGAAACAGCGCCACCAAAGGATCGGAGAGCGTATTTGGCTCCTTGCTGTCTGTGATGGTCAGAAAAACATCGAACGCGCTTCCATAGACGCCTTCGAGCATCCCCTCATCTCTCGCTTGCTGGAATGTTTTCAAGCCAACTGTTGCATTGAGAAATTGGAGCTGAATGAATCTGGCCTGCCCTTCGTAAAGATCTCTGACTCCTATCGGCGGGAGGGTGATCGAACTCTTAGGGAAATAGCCTGTCGTTTTCTTTTCGCGAAGCCGTCCCAAGGTGTCCACCAGTACCTCTGGGCTGTCTAGGAATGCACCCTCCTTATCTATCAGCTGGCGAAGTGCTCCCAGGACCATCGAGTAGGCAATAAGGCAGGAGTGCCCCGTCGACTGGAAGTACCGATCGAGTGCTGCGGTCTGAGCCAGAGTGGGACTCAAGGTTTGAGCTAGAAAGAACTCCGTGTCCATGAAGTCATTCGCGACCGTGTTGGCAACAGGGATGATTGCTTCCGCGTGCTCGGGGAAAAGGCCGAGCTCCCCCTTCAATGCGACATTGATGATGGGTTTTTCCGGTCCGATTGACTGCAGTATCTCGCGCAGCGCGGCGATGTGCGAGTGAGCTTGTAGCGGATACAAAAGGCTGCGCACAAATCCACTCGTTGATCCTTTGTGCTGCCACCAATGAACAGTTTCATGAATGAACGTTGAATAGGCCTGCAGTTCCTTGCTCGTGAGCTTGCCGGACCCGCTTTCAGCCTTCGCTACTGCGCTTTCGACCAACTCGTGTACCAATGGGCTTAGGCGAAGAGCGAATTTCTGGCTTTCGTAGACGCCGCGAGCATTGAGGCAGGCTTGAAAAGAGTCTTCAAATGCAGCCTGGGGAATAGGCTCGCATAGTTCCGCTTCAATCTGATGGCCCGCAATATCGTCGTTCGCAAAATTCATAGAATTCACTCCCTGTCTCTTAGGTGTGCGCAAGCTGCTGCTCCTGGCGGCGCTGTCGACAGTCACGAGGGTAGCGTAAGGAAGCGCTCGGGCAGGGTAAGAGCCGTCGAGCGTCGCGGGCCCCAGACGCCGTGCTGAGTTAATCTACCGATCATGCCGTTGAAGCACGAACTCTCTGCCCTGATAACGCGACGCATTGAAGAGATGGGTCTGGCTCCGTCGCGCCTCGCGGAATTGGCCCAAGTGCGGCCGGAAATAGTGGAAGCTTTACTCCGCACTGAAGACGCCGAGATCGGCATTTCCGAGGCCGAACGCATTGCAAATGCAGTTGGCCTGGCAATCGGAGTGTTGGGGCACAGACATGAGAACGACGGTGATGCACAAGCTTTTAATCTTGCGGTACAAGCTGCCTCGACGAGTTACCGCAATGTAGTACCAATCAATGTGGTTAGAGAGGCGCTCGTTGCAGGCGTCGTGTCACGGGACTACAGGCCACACATTCGCACCTTGCTCGAGGAGGCATCTGTTGGGCTGCTTGCAAGACTAGCGGATCAGTTATACCGGGATTCAGGCATCTCACCTCGCACGACGTGGCAGACCATGCGCAAGGTGTCAGCAGAGCTCGCATGCGGTCGCAGCCTCTGGCATTGATGCCTGCTGCTAAGCGACGCAGACATTTACGAGCTACGCTAGCCCTAGCGCACATTCACGCCCCAGCGCTCGAACTACCAAAGTGCCGAGTCGCGCAGTTCCTCAAGCCGTAACCTCTCGTTCTGCAGTCCCCGCAAGCGCAACCACTCCAAGAGTACGGCCGCCAAGGCAACGAGGGCCGCGACTTCCCATCCTGCGAGCGCGCGGCCAATTATTGTCGGAACGATGAACCAAAACAGCACTGCCAACAGAACCGAGATGGCGATGCTGGCGATTGGGGAGAGAAAGAGGATCGGTTTGCGCACACCGCCATTTTCCACATGCCGCGCGGCTACTCGCTGGGGGAAAACTCTGACATCCGCCGCAACGTTGCGCCGCAGCAACCGCCGATACACGCTGAACGCTAACTGATGATGCTGGGATAACTTTAGATTGTTGCGGAGTTTGACGACCGCTTCCGACTCAATGCAGAAATGGGTCGCCGTCCATCATCCACATTCAGTCAGAGCCTTCTCATGTGACCAGTTGGCCGCGGGTAGACGAGATCGTGATCGTTGCCTCCATTCCGGCAGTGAAGCGCAAGAAGTCTGCCTCAATTCCGTCCGAGAAGATAACACCGTTGTCCGGCATCCGAGATCGGATTCTGAGGGGATCGTTGGTTCCGAACTGGCCGTAAATCAAGGTTGTCTGAGACGCCCGGCTGGGAAAGGGCTCTCGGACAGCGAACTCCAACATGGGCGCATCCCATGGCGTGGGTTCATAGCCGAAATTGTCCGCGCGCACACCAACCGCTTCAGCGATGGCCATCGAACCCGTAACGACACTCTTCATCCAGGCTGTCGATCCCAGTCCCGTTGAGACAATCAATCCCGATGACGATTGGAACTCGGTCTTCCCCGCGTAGCTGATCTCGTACAGCGCGGACGTGTGACTACGGGGCCCAATGAACAGGTCATTCACAGCGCGGAGCGTTTGGCCGTCTGATAGTTTGGCTTGCGCCATCGTCACGGACTTGACCGGCCGTGTTCCGTTAGCAGTGTCAGAAAGCACCTTTGGAAGGTCGGCCGGCTCAAATGGCAGCAGTACACCGTCCCAGCGGCTCGGTTCAGGGTTCAACCCAATCAAGGGCTGCCCCTCCAAGTACTTCATCGTATTCGCGACCATGCCGTCCTGTCCCAAGGCAACGACGATGTCCAACGGAGAAAAGACGAAATTCGACAGCATTTGCCGGTCGATGATTTGATAACGGCCCCAAGCCTCCAGGGCCTGCACCGTGGTGCGGAGGCTCCGGGCGTACGCCTCGTTCTCCACAAGATAGTCGCCAAAGTCCGCGCCAAGGTGCTCTACGTAGAACTTTGCTTGGCCCAGGGTGTTATGCCGAACTATCAGCTCTTCGAGCCGGGTGTGGCGTGTGACCAATACGACTTTACGCTCCACCCCCCCGAATGAACGACCTTCGACTGGCGAGGAGTTCACGCGCCTCCCTTGCGGGGCGCTCCAGGAGCCAGCACCGTAGACCCGAGGAGTGAATTCAGCAGCTCTGGAGACACATTGAGCTGCCCGATGCGTTCCGCCCGCTCAGCGATGCCGCCAAAGGCCTGGGCAATGAGCTGGGCTGGCTGCATTCCGGCCGCGGCCAGCGCCTGTACCACCTTGGGGTCGGCCTTCTCCAACGCCTGCATCAGCGTGCTCACCTTGTGAGCTTCTGCCTCAGCGAGCTTGCGGGTGTTGTCCGCTTGGCCTTCGACCAGGTCTTTCCGGCGCTGCTCGAGCTCGATGTCAGACCCCATCTGCTCCCCGCGCAGCTCGTTCTGGCGGCGCATGATGACGGCCTTGGCCTCCATCTGGGTTTCCTGGATCTCCCTCCTCTTCTGTTCCACCGCGATCTCCGTGTCCAGCTCATTCTGGCGAATCGATCGTTCGTTCTGCACGGAGGCCATGCGGCGCAAATAGACCGCGTCGTCCGCCGCCTTCAGGTTGGATTCCCGTGCCTCCGCTTCCAGCGCGCGTGCGATGTCAGGCGTGGGCTTGATCGCCACGATAGAGACGCCAAGGATCTGCAATCCCAGTGCTTGGACTTCCGCCTGTGTGCCCAGCTGCTGCTGGGCGGCGCGCGCGATGGTGGCCGAGGCCTTGAGTGCCTGCTTCAAGTCCAAGGCCTGGACGGCTTGCTGAATGATCACCTTGGCTTGCATCGCAACCCGGTCTGGCAGACGTTGAGGATCTTCGGATGCGTAGCCCTTGCCATTTGGCTTGAGGGAGAAATCCATGAGGGCTGCGGTTCGCTTGGGATCCTGCACGCGGTAGCTGATTTCACCCTGAACGGTGACGCTCTGAAAGTCACTGGTAACCAGCTCGAGCATGAAGTTGGAGGCTTGGCTGGCCACGGGTACAGCCACCAGGCTGCTGTTGGGCGCAAAGTAGTAGAAGGAGAGGCCCGCGCCCTCCCGGACAATATGACCTTTGCGAAACAGCATGAGGTGCGTGGTGGGTTGAGTCTTGACAAATTGAATCCCGAACATGCTTTCCGCCTTTCAGAGTTGTACTGTGCAACCGTTGATAGTTGCATAGTACAACTCAAACGGATAAAGTCAAGCCATCATGAAAGAAATTTCCGGCCGAGCCAAGAGCTTGTCGTTCGAGCGCCCGCTGGTCACGGTGGACGTCCTGATTTTTTCGCTGCGGGAGACTGGTTTGAGCCTGCTCCTGATGCGTCGCCCCAATGAGCCCGATGACCCCTATCCCGGCCGCTGGGCCTTACCCGGAGGCTTTGTGGACGTCGGCAAAGACCGGACGCTGGAGGACTGCGCAGCGCGGAAGCTCTTGGAGAAGACGGGTGTCAAAACACCTTATCTTGAGCAGCTTGGCAGTTGGGGCGGTGCTACGCGAGATCCCCGGGGCTGGTCGGTGACACACGCGTATTTCGGACTGATCAACGCGCATACAGCCTTAGGTGATGCGCCAGGACTAGGGGTCCGCGACGCACAGTGGTTCCCCATCGACGAAGCCGCCAGCAAGCGCCTAGCCTTCGACCACTCACAGATTCTTGGCGCCGCGGTCACCAGGCTAAGGGGGAAGGTGGAATACACTTCTTTGCCCGCCTTCCTTCTCCCCGAACCGTTCACATTGCCGCAGCTGCAAGCAGCCTATGAGACTGTACTTGGCCGTCCGATGGACAAAAGCGCTTTCCGCAAGCGAATGCTTGATGCGGGGTTCCTTGAGGAAGCTGGCGCGGTTGACGGATTTCTTGGGAGGTCCGCCATGGGGTATCGAATCGGCAACAGAACCAAGGCGGTGACCTTTCCAAGGACTTTCAAGCCGTCAAAGTAGGCCGTGGCCGCTTCCGGCCACGAGCGGACGTTGTCGCTTCTCCCAAAACGTAGGAGACGTCGACGACCACTGTTCAGTACAAATTGAAGCTCGTCAGGGGGAAACGAGAGGCGCTCACTACTCTTGCTTCAGATAGGCATCAATGATGCTCAACACCTTTCCGTCTGATTTCAATGCCGTGTAAGCCTCGCGCGCAATGTCCGCGCCACTCATCGGAACATCGATCGTGAGGTCGAACGTGAACGGATCTTTTGTTGCGAGCTGGCGTGCTTGCCCGGTCTTGAAGGCTTGCGCGCCGACACCGAGCGCGCTGTCCGCCATCACACACCATCCGGTGAGCATCGCGGGCAAGGTCGGTTGACCGAAACCATGGCCTACTATCAGCAGAAGATCTAGGTTCGATGTAACTGGGACATTGTTGTGATCCGCACAAATCTCCAGCTTGCACGACAACCCATGAAAATCAAAGTCAAATCCGCCTCTGTCTCCGGACGTCCAGGTCAACAACCGTTGACTGGCTTCGGCTCCGGTCGATCTCTTCGCGTAAACAATCTGCCCACGTGAATCGCGCACCGGCTCACCATCAAGCAGGGCGAATGTGTAGTTCACGGCATTTGCGCTGGTAGGTTCGTAAGCTATAACCGAGCCGGGAATAATTAACGTCTTGGGGTGGCGTTCACTAACGCGCTTAACACCCTCGTAAACAAGCTGGCCTTCAGCGAAGCTTAAGGGCTTCATAACGACATCCGTGCCCCCACCCGGTTTGGGTCCCCAGCGGCAGAAGCAGCACTCCGGCGCCATGAAGATGTCAGAGTGGGGATTGTCATCCAGCACTCTGCCAAACTCCGCGATCCGCCGTTCGATGGTCTTGTCTTGGTAGAGCTGTGCGACCGGTGTCCAAGTGAGGATGCGGATCGGAATTGGACGGGTAGGTGGCCGGACGATTGTTGTCACTGCGGCCGTCGCGGTCACCGCCGCGGCCGCGCCACCTCCCAATGCTGCTTGTATTGCCGCGGTCTCCGTGCCTGAAAATGCCGTCCTGTTGGCGACGTATACGACGTCATCGGCCATCAGTCCATCGTATTGACTTGCCGCAATAGGTCGTAACCTGACGCCACCGCGCTCGACCGGCCCGGCAGTATCCTGAACAAAAAAGTAGCGAGTCCCGCGCCAAGCGGTCAAAACTGAGCCTGACAGAGGCGCTTCTCGGAGCTCGAACTTGGGGCCGACGAGTTGGTTAATCTTGGGCAAGGCTTACCTCTTTCCAGCTCCCTACAAAGGCGGTAGGGGGCTTTGGCTGGTTAAAGGAAGCATGCCTCCAAATCATCGGTTTGCTGTCGAAATGCTTGTGATTTTTTCCCCTTGGACACCCGTGCGGCGCCCATTTGGCGATTCGAATCAACCCGCGTTTACGTCGGATGATCTCGAGGACATCCTGCGCAATGGGCAGAGTGGGCCAACCAGACGGCCGAGTCAGCGCCAAACGGCAAAGGTCGTTTCCTCGGATATGTCCGCTTCCGACCCAAAGCGGACATGCTACTCGTTCGCCACTGCCGCACGCCAAACAGAGAGGTAGATTGCCCTTGTCGGCCTCGAGCGTACAAGACGGAGGCTTCTCCTCTGGATCTCCGTTGTCGCCGAGTTGCCGCTGCTCAGAAAGCCGAAATGCCGGTCTGCGCCCGCCCCAGGATCAGCGCATGCACGTCGTGCGTGCCTTCGTAGGTGTTCACCACTTCCAGGTTGACCATGTGGCGGGCCACGCCGAACTCGTCGCTGATGCCGTTGCCGCCCATCATGTCGCGCGCC
>JACPOK010000034.1 GCA_016191525.1 Burkholderiales bacterium
CGAACCAGCTGCTGACGCCGACGGCGTTTTCGTCGGTCAAGTAGCGCTATTCGACCTTGAGGCCCGCCTCCTTGGCGAGGCGGGCCCACTTGGCGAGATCGTCGGCAACGTAAGCCGCGAACTCCGAAGGCGTGCCGAACTGAGGATCGGCGCCCAGATCGGTGAACTTGCGCGCGACATCAGGTGAACGCACCGTGGCGTCAACCGCGGCATGCAGGCGGTCGACCAGAACCGGTGACGCGCCGGCCGGCAGGAAGATGCCGTAGGAGATCGCGGCCTCGTAGCCAGGGAGGCCCGCCTCCGCGATGGTCGGAATGTCGGGCGCCGCGGCCGAGCCGGCGAGGGAGGTCTGGCCCAGAGCCCGCAGCTTGCCCGCTTTGACGTGCGGCAATGCCGTCGACAGGCCACCGAAATAGATGTCGACCAGGCCCGCCATCAGGTCGGCCATGGCCGGGCCGCCGCCCTTGTACGGCACGTGCAGGATGTCGACCTTGCCCATCGACTTGAACAGCTCGAGCGCGAGGTGGGTCGCACCGCCCGCGCCGGCCGATGCGCCGTTGAGCTTGCCCGGCTGGGCGCGCGCCAGCGCCAGGAGCTCGGCGACATCCTTGGCCGGCAGGTCGTTGCGCACGACCAGCAGCATGGGATTGATGCCGATCGGTGCGACGGCGGCAAAATCGGTGCGGATGTCGTACGCCAGATTGCGGTTGAGCGCCGGCGCCACGGTGGTCGAGCCGTTCGATGCCAGCATGATGATGCTGCCGTCCGGCGGCGATTTGGCGACCGAGGCGGCAGCGATCTCGCCGTTGGCGCCGGCGCGGTTCTCGACCACCACGGAGCGCTTCAGCCGCTCACCGATGCCGGGCGCCACGATGCGGGCGAGCAGATCGTTCGGGCCGCCGGGTGGGAAGCCGACAACGAGGCGCAGCGGACGATCGGGAAAATCTACGGCCTGTGCGCGGACATTCGTACCGACGGCCAGCGGCAGAGCGGCAATGCCGGCAAGCGTGGCGCGGCGGCGAAGCTTGATCATGGGGAAACTATGCTAGTGTATCGATCTTAACAAAGGATTCCCAAGGTTCGAACGCTGTGCGAGTCTTGGAAGATGAAGAGAACACGAGCGTGCATCTGGCTGTGTCCTGAGGATCGGGCGACGCTGGAAGGTTGGGTTCGCGAGCGGAACAC
>JACPOK010000027.1 GCA_016191525.1 Burkholderiales bacterium
CAGGCGCCCACCGACAGCGCGCTGAACCTGGGGCAGATCCAGGGCGATGCGGTCGGCATGTTCGCCGGCACCTTGAGGCACAGCGGGCTGATCAACGCGACAGCGGCCACGAGCGACGGCGGCAAGGTGGTGCTCAAGGGCGTGGCACAGGCCGACATCGCCGGCAGCATCACCGCAGCCAGGGGCAACGTGGGCGGGCAGGTGCAGGCCACGGCGGCCAAGGTGATGCTCAGGAGCGGGGCCGTCATCGATGCCAGCGGGGCAGCGGGGGGCGGAGAGGTGCTATTGGGCGGCGGCTGGCAGGGCCATGACTCGCGCATCGCGAATGCACAGGAAACCACCGCCGAGGCTGGTTCGACCATCAACGTCAATGCCATGGAAAGCGGCAACGGCGGCACTGCGGTCCTGTGGAGTGACGGGAGCACGCGTTTCGATGGAGCGATCACCGCGCGCGGCGGCGCACAAGGCGGCGATGGCGGCCAGGTCGAAACCTCGGGGAAGCAGCATCTTTCCGTCGGCCGCGGCGCGAGGGTCAATGCGCTGGCGCCCCAGGGCGCGGCGGGCACATGGCTACTGGACCCCACAAGCATGACCATTGCGGGCGGCACCAACCTGGGGGCGATCGACACAATCTACGAAAGCGATATCGAGTCTGCGGTCGCGAACGTCACGATCCTGGCGACTGACTCGGTCACGGCTTCCGGCACCTTCGGCGGCACCGATGTTGTATTGCCCTCAGGCCGGAACCTCACCATTCAGACCACGGCCACCGGCGGCGGCACCGGCATCGACCTGACCAGCAGCGCGCACGGCACCGCGCTGGAATTCAAGACCTCCGGTGGAGGCAATATCTCGATGTCTACCAGCAATACCGGGCAGAGCATCAACACCAGCAAGCTGAGCGCGGCGGGCGCCGGAACGATCACGCTCAACTCCGTGGGTCAGGTGAAGTTGTCCAGCGGGACCACTGTGCAGTCGGCGGGCGGAGCGATTTCGCTGACGGGCGGCGGTGCGGCTGCCGGCGTGAGGCTCACGGATGCCACCGTGAACTCGGGCAGCGGCAATCTCACGCTGACCGGCAACTCCACGGGGGCGGACGGGGTCGCGCTTGAATTTGGCACCACGGGTTCCAGCCTGATTGGCGGCGCCATCGTGGTCAACGGCAACAGCACCGATTCGCTTTCCAACGGGATCCTGGTCCAGAAGAGCTTCATGACCGCGACAGCCGGCCTGGATGTCACCAGCAGCAGCTCCAAGGTCAAGGTGGAAGGCTCCACGCTCACCACCTCCGGCGGCAGCCTGCTGCTGCGCGCCAAGGGCGACACCGAGTTCACCAACCCGTACTCGATGTTGATCCAGAACAGCGGCACCGCGACCGTCATCAACAACACCGGCGCGGGAGCGGTGACTATCGAGGGGCTCGCCACGAGCAACACGTCCAGCGCGGGTTCACCCAGCGGCCTCGCGATCAGTTCTTCCAGCGTGTTGTCTTCCGGCGGCCTGATCACCCTGTCAGGCCAGACCGGCCAGGCGGCCTACGTGGAAAGCAGCAGCGGCGTGTCGCTGAATACCGGTGCGCTGATCCAGTCCACCGGCAATATCGCGTTGATCGGCAATGCCGGCACCTTCGCCCACATAGGCAGCCGGGGCATCTCGGTGAACAGCGGCGCGACGGTATCCAGCAGCGGCGGCAACGTCACCATGACGGGCACGCTGAACAACGCGGCGGCCGTCAGCGGCACGGGCCTGTTCGTGGGCGGCAAGGTGCAAAGCGGCGCCGCCGGCAGCATCTCCTTGACAGGCAACGCCACGGTCGGCGGCAGTGCGGGGACCGGTGTGGACATCGCTTCCACTGCCAACCTGATCGCCGGCAGCGGCGGCCTGACCATCGCCGGCAGCGTGAGCTCGGCCACCACCGCCACCGCCATAGTGGCCACCTCGGTTTCCGGCACGGCCACCTCGGCGGGCAACGTCGTCGTCTCCGGGACGGTGAGCGCACCTTCCGCGGCGAACGCCACCGGCGTGCAGACGGGAGGTTCCCTGACCGCCACCGGCGCCGCGACGATTGCCATCACGGGCAGCGGCGTGCCGGCCCCGGCCCCGGGCTCCAGCTACGACGTCAAGCTGCAAGGCCTCACCGTCAGCAGCGCGGGCGGCGAGATCACCCTCAAGGGCGACCGCGTCAACGTCTCGAACGGGATCAACTCGGGTGCCGGGCGTACGGTATTCATGCCCTTCACGACAAGCCGCGCGATCTCGCTCGGGACCTCGGTCGTCAATGAAACTGTTGCGATGAAGCTGGACAGCAGCGAAATCAACCTGGTCACGGCGTCGATGCTGGTCATCGGCAGCGGCACCCATACCGGCGGCATCACCGTCGACGGAAATATCGCGCCATCTGGCGCCAGCGGCCTGAGCCTGATCAATACAGGCGCCATCGCCACCACCGGCGCGGCCACGATCACGACCAACAACCTCAACGTGGACAGCCAGGCCGCCGTCACGCTGGCCAACAACAACGTGCTGCAGAAACTGTCGGGCCGCTACGGCGGCTCCAACAATTTCTCGGTCATCAACGTCGGCGGCTCCGCGCTCACCGTCGATACGGTGGACAGCCAGTCGGGCATCGTCCCCTGGGCCGGCGCCAACGGCAATGTGACACTGACTTCCTCAGCCTCCGCGCTCAACGTCAACCAGAATGTTTCGTCGGGCAGCGCCGGCGGCAACGTGGTGCTTTCTGGCGTCGGTTCGACCGTGGCCAACAGTTCTGTGATTACCGCTCCCGCGGGCACAGTGAGCATCGCGGGCGGCACGGGCGCGGTGAATACCGGCCTGGGCACCCTGAACAGCGCCAACGCGACAGCCAGCGCGGTAACGGTCGCGAGCTCCAACGCGGTCACCCTGGGCACCGTCAATGCCGCGACCGGCGGCCTCACGGTCACCGGCAGCAGCGTCTCGCAACAGGCCGGCACCTTCGTCAACCTGTCCTCGCTCACCGGTGTCGCAACCGCCGGGGCGTTCGACATGTCGAAAACAGCCAATGAAATCGGCACCGTGGTCAGCCTCACCGGTACCGGCGGCGCCGTGACACTGCGTGACAATGCCGGCGGGCTGGTGTTCTCCAGCGGAGCCACGGCCAGCGGCGGCGCGCTGGACATCGCCACCGCCGACGGCACTATCTCCGTCACCGGAAACCTGAGCGGTGTCGGGGTGACGGTGGCGGCGCAGGGTACTGGCCGCAGCCTGGGCCTGGCTGGCAGCGTCAATGCGGGCACTGGCGTCGGTACCCTGTCGGCCACCACCAACATCAACTTCTCGGGAGCCGGCGCCTCGATCAGCGGAACGGGCGGTCCCACGGTCATGAACGCCGGCGGCCAGGTCAATTTCCTCAGCGGCAGCACCACGCTGAACACCAGCATCACCAGCGCCGCGATCGTCAATGTGGGCGGCGGCACACTGACCTCTGGCGGCACCATCACGATTCCCAAGCTGATGATCTCCGGTACCGGCATCGTCAACGGTGCCGGCAATCTCACGGTGCCCACCAGCTTCGACTGGACCGGCGGCACGATGACCGGCAGCGGCCTCACCAGTATCGGCGCGTCGGCCGTGGCCAACATCTCGGGCAGCGTCGCGCTGTCGCGCACCATCAACAACGCCGGCCTGATCAAGCTCACCGGCACCGGTGCCATCGCCACCAGCGGCAACGGCACCGTCATCGGCATGACAAGCGGCAGCACACTGGACTTCCAGGGCTCCGGGGGGATCACGGGGGACGACGCAACACTGGAAACCATCGCCAATGTTTCCGGAGCGACAATAAAGAAGAGCGCCGGGACCAGTACGACCATCAGCAACGTGTCGATCAGCAATCCCGCAGGCGCGGTGATCGCGGTGGACCCCGGCATGACGATGCAGCTCAGCGCGGGCGTGATGTCCAGCAACACCGGCCGTCTCACGATGGGTACCGGCGGCACGCTCATCAGCGGCTCCACCTTCCTGACCAACAACGCGGGCGGCGTGATCGACGGTACCGGCACGCTGGACCTGGGCGGCCAGACGCTGACCAACAACGGCATCCTGCGGCCGGGCGGCCTCGGCGTGGCGGGCACCCTGAACATCAACGGTGCGCTCACGACGAGCAGCGGCACGATCGAACAGGAGATGTTCAGCAGCTCCACCTTCGATAAGCTGATCACCACCGGCAACATCACCTTCAGCCCGGCCACCACTATCAGCATCATCAACCTGGCCGGCGCAACCTACGCGGCCGGCACAAGCTTCAATTTCATCCAGAAATCCGGCGCCGTCGTCGCGCCTACCGGTACCATCACGGCGCCTCCGGGTTTCAGCGCGGGCATCGTCCCGGCGCCGCCCAGCGTCCAGCTGGTGGCGACAGCGGCCGTCGGAACGCCGCCTGGGCCGCCGCCGGCGCCCGCTGCGACACCGGCACCGACCCCCGCTCCCACGCCGGCGCCGACGCCGGCCCCCACACCGGCGCCGACTCCTGCGCCCACACCGGCCCCGACGCCTGCGCCGACGCCCGCCCCCACCCCGGCGCCCACCACCGCGCCGACGCCGACACCGGCTCCGACGACGGCGCCAGCCCCCACGCCCGCCCCCACCCCGGCGCCGGCCAGCAATACCGCGCGGGTTGACGCATTTGTGCAAGCGATCGGCGGCGACCAGGGCGATCCGACGGTGCGGGAAAAGGTGGCCGAAGCCATCACCAAGCTGGACGGCACGCTGGCGACCTTTGCCACGCTGCTGGTGAAGGAGGCCACCACGCAGGCCGAAGCGAAGAAAAAAGAAGAGAAGAAAAACGAAGTCAAGGTGACGGCCACTCAATGCACAACCTCCTGAACGCGAACCTGAAGGGCGTGCCGCCCGCCGGCAGCCCTGCTGTGGCCGGATTCCGCCCTGCGGGAGCGGCGATGGCGATAGCGGCGGCATTTGCCGGGCCTGCGGCAGCGCAGCTGACAGGAGCGCAAGTCATCCACGGGCAGGCGGCCATCGTGCAGCAAGGCGCCAACGTCACCGTCACCACCCAGAACGGGGCAGGCAGCAACCACTCGG
>JACPOK010000028.1 GCA_016191525.1 Burkholderiales bacterium
CGGCCGACACCCTGCCGCTGGGGCCGGCCTCGGTGGCGCTGTGGCAGGAGATCCAGCGCGACACCGGCGAGGACCTCGAGATGAAGGTCTGCGGCGGGCTGATGCTGGCCGAGAACGAGCGCGATATCGCCTTCCTCAAGGGCAAGATCGCGCTCGAGAAGAGCCGCGGCATCGAAGCCGAGCTGATAGGCGCCAACGAGCTGCGCGCGCTGGAGCCCTGCATCGGCGACGTCGCCATCGCCGCCGAATGGTGCCCGGGCGAGGGCAAGATCAATCCATTGAAGGGCACCTATGCCGTGGTCGCCAGGGCCAAGGCGCTGGGCGCGCGCTTCCGGCGCGGCAGCAACGTCTTGGCCATCGAACGCGACGGCACGCACTGGAAGGTTTTGACCAGCCGAGGCGAGATCCGTGCGCGGCGCGTCGTCAACACGGCCGGGCCGTGGGCGGCCGAGGTCGCGCGCCTGGTCGGAGTCGAGATCCCCGTGCGGGGCGCGCCCTTGCAGATGGTCGTCACCGAACCGACGGCGCCGACGCTCTCGCGCCTCGTCGCCTATGCCCACCGCCATCTCACCCTGAAGCAGATGGGCTCGGGCGCCTTCATGATCGGCGGCGGCTGGACGGCGGGACTGGACGAGCAGAACCGCCTGTCGCGGGCGCTGCGGCCCAGCGTCGAGGGCAATCTCTGGATCGCGAGCCGCGCCGTGCCGGCGCTGGCCGACCTCCACGCCATCCGCATCTGGGCCGGCATGAACGTCAACATCGACCGCGCACCGATCCTGGGCGAGGTGCCGGGCCTGCCGGGCTTCTACAACTGCGTCAGCTCCAACGGCTACACGCTGGCGCCGGTGCTGTCGCGGCTGACGGCGGAGATGCTGGCGGGGCGTTCGACCAGCCTGCCGGTGGAGGCCTATTCGATCCGGCGGTTTGGCTGACCGTTTTACATGTCGTGGACATTATATGATACATGAACCATATATAGGTCACTATGAAACGTGACGGACGCCGAAGTGCGACAGTGACAAAGAAGAAAAAATCCCTCGGTCTACTGCTGGATTCGACAGCCTCGATGATTTTTTGAAGGAAGAGGGGAAGCTCGAGGAATTCCAGGCGGTAGCTGTCAAGGAAGTGCTTGCCCGGCAGATCGCCGAAGCCATGAGAAAGAGCAATC
>JACPOK010000035.1 GCA_016191525.1 Burkholderiales bacterium
CAGGCGCCCACCGACAGCGCGCTGAACCTGGGGCAGATCCAGGGCGATGCGGTCGGCATGTTCGCCGGCACCTTGAGGCACAGCGGGCTGATCAACGCGACAGCGGCCACGAGCGACGGCGGCAAGGTGGTGCTCAAGGGCATTGCACAGGCCGACATCGCCGGCAGCATCAC
The DNA here is from genome assembly GCA_016191525.1 of Burkholderiales bacterium. GTDB lineage: Bacteria > Pseudomonadota > Gammaproteobacteria > Burkholderiales > Burkholderiaceae_C > Ramlibacter. The sequence goes on from JACPOK010000035.1 coordinate 174, forward strand.
CGCAGCCAGGGGCAACGTGGGCGGGCAGGTGCAGGCCACGGCGGCCAAGGTGATGCTCAGGAGCGGGGCCGTGATCGATGCCAGCGGAGCGGCAGGCGGCGGCGAAGTGCTGCTGGGCGGCGGCTGGCAGGGCCATGACCCGCGCATCTCCAATGCGCAGGAGACCACGGCCGAAACCGGCTCCGCCATCAAGGCCAACGCTACCGGCAACGGCAATGGCGGCACCATCGTCGTGTGGTCCGACGACACGACGCGCGTGGGCTCCCGCATCGAAACGCGGGGCGGCCCCAACGGCGGCGACGGCGGCGCCGTGGAAACCTCGGGCAAGAAGCGCCTGGTTTTTCGCGCCACGATTGACGGCGCCGCGCCCAAGGGCAAGGCAGGCAGCCTGCTGCTGGACCCGGACGACATCATCATCATGGATGGCGCCGGCGGCGCGAACAACATTTACCTGCTCGACAACACGGTCGATGGCGCTGACGCGGCCACGGGTACCGCGACCATCGGCGAGAACACGCTGGAGGGTCTGGGCCTCGGCACAGTGACGCTGCTCGCCAACAACAGCGTCACCTTCCAGGATCTCACCACCGATGGCATATTGAACCTGGCGAACGTTCAGGGCGGCCAGTCCTTCACCATCACGGCCGGGGGCCAGATCGTGATGTCGAACCTCGCCAACACGATCAAGACCAACGCCGGAAACATCAACTTCACGACCACCAACGGCGCGATCCAGCTCGGCAGCCTGCTCTCCGGTGGCGGCGCAGTCACCCTGAACGCGGGCGGCGCTTCCGGCACCATGACGGCCAAGCATATTTCCACCCAGCCAGCCGCCGGCCCGGCGAGCGGCGGCAACATCACGCTGACCACCGGCGGCGGCACCATGGACCTGGGCGGCGGCAACATCGATGCGCGCTTCAACGGCGCCGGCACCACGGGCAACGTGACGCTGACCTCCGCGGGCGCGATCGTCCTTCAGCAGCCCAACACGCTCTTCGCCACCGACCTGAAGATGACCGCGGTCGGCGGTATCCGCAACCACTTGTCCGGCCCCATGGCCGTCAATGCGACGAACCTGAGCGCCGGCAACTCGGGAAGCGGCGACATCCTGATCACGCACACGGCCCTGCCGGGGTCCAACGTGACCGTGACCAATCTCGGATTCGGTTACGGAATACAAAATTCCGCGGCGGGTGGGGGCATCAGCCTCAGCGCCACACAGTCCAAGCTCTCGGTCGCAGCCACTATCAACGCCAACGGCGGTGACGTCGACCTGGTCAGCGACAAGATGGATGTGGGTGCGGTCGTGAACGCTGGCAGCCCGACCACAGGCAAGGTGATCTTGCGGCCCTGGAACAACGGCACTGCCATCGACTTGGGCGCGGTATCCGCCGACGCCGGTCCCAAGCTGGACCTATCCAACACCGAACTGGGCCAGGTAACCGCCGGCGTCCTACGTATCGGCGGCACCGCCTACACCGGTGGCATCCAGCTCACCACCAACATCAGCATACCGGGCGGCAAGGCCGATCAGGTCAGCCTGCTCAACAGCGGCGGCATCACCCGCGCCACCACCGAAACCATTACCGCCAACAAGCTCAATCTCGCCAGTTCCAACGGCGTTGACCTGGCGGGTTCGGTCACCGCGCTGTCGGGGCGCTATGGTGGCAGCAGCAGTTTTGTCTTCGCCAACAACGGCCCGCTCGACATCAACACTATTGACTCGTACGCGGGCATCATCGAGACTGCGGCCAGCACCGGCGGGGTGCAGGTCACTGCCAGCAGCGGCTCGCTGAATGTGAGCCAGAACGTCAGTTCCGGGACGACCAGCGGCAGCGTGACTCTCAAGGGTGAAGGCGTGGGCATGGCGTCCGGCAAGGTCGTGTCCGCTCCGGTGGGCTCGGTCACCATCGACGGCACCAGCGGCAGCTTCGCCACGACGCTGGGCGCCGGGACGCTCAGCAGTCCCAGCGGTGCCATCACGGTGACGAACACGGCCAACGCCACGCTGGGCGCTGTCAATGCCCCGGCCGGCCTGTTTACCGCCAGCAACATCTCCGGCGACCTGGTTCAGGCCGGCGGCACCGCCATCAACGTGGGCTCGATCAATGCCGCCGTCACGGGCCAGATCCAGCTGAACGGAACTTCCAACCTGATCGGCACCATCACCGGTCTCACCACCACTAACAACATCATTTACCTGCGCGAGGTTGATGGCATCAACATCACCGGCGCCGTGTCGGCAGGTACCGCGGTGGTCGACATCGCCACCAGCTCGGGGGATGTCGCGGTGGGCAGTCCCGCCACCATCAGCGGCAGCAATGTGGCGATTGCGGCCAATGGGGCCAGCAAGAACGTTGCCATTGCCGGCAACCTGAATGCGACGGTGGCGGCAAACAACCTTAATGCCACGGGCAACATCGTCTTCAATGGTTCGGGCACGATCAACAGCATCGGCCCCACGACGATCAATGCAGGCGGCCAGGTGCAGTTCAGCGCCGGCAACACCACGCTGAACCAGGCCGTGACCAGTGCCAACATACTGGATGTGACCGGCGGGGTGCTCACCATCGGCGCCAACGTCACCATTCCCAAGCTGAAGATCGGCGCCGGTGGCACGGTGCAGGGTGCGGGCAACCTCACGGTCCCCACCAGTTTTGACTGGGGGGGCGGCACACTCACGGGCGCGGGCGCCACCACGCTCAGCGGCACGGCAGTCACCGGCATTACCAGCGCTGTCTCCCTGTCGCGGCCCCTGAGCAATAGTGGTGCGATGACGTTCACGGGTTCAGGCCAGATCACGCTGAGCGGAGGCGGCTCCCTCAACAACGCGAGCGGCGGCGTGATTGATCTACAGATTGACTCGGGCCTGAATGGCGCCGGCAGTTTCACCAACTCGGGAACATTCAAGAAGAGCGCGGGCGCCGGCATCAGCCAGGTGGCCGGCTTGAGTTTCACCAACGCCAGCACCGGAACCGTCCAGGCTGGCAGCGGCACGCTGCAATTCGGCAGCGGGATTTTCTCGAGCAATTCAGGAACGATCCTGACCGCCCCAGGCGCAACTCTGGACAACAGCAACACCACTTTGGCAAATACGGCCTCGGGCATCATTTCCGGCTCGGGAACGCTCAACGTCGGCACCGGCAACCTGAACAATGCGGGCCTGCTCAAGCCCGGCGGCGCCGGCAGCGTGGGCACCCTGTCGATCACTGCCGCGAATCTCGCCAACAGCGCCACTGCGCAGCTCTTTGCCGACATCAGCACCAGCGGCTCCTACGACAAGGTGATTGTCAGCGGCAATGTGACCACGGCTGCCGGCATGACGGTGATCGAAACTGACGTTTCACCCAGCTATGCGGCAGCGACCAATTTTGATGTGCTGCGCAGCACGTCGGGCACGGTCTCGGGGCCCGTTCCCTCCACTGCGGGGTTCGCAAATTCGATCGTGACCGGGCCGCCCCAGGCTTTGCGCATGACGGCCAACGCGCCGGTGCCTGCTCCACCGCCTCCTCCCCCTCCTCCCCCTCCTCCCCCTCCTCCCGCGCCAGCGCCCACACCGGCTCCCACGCCGGCGCCTACACCTTCGCCCACAACGGCACCCGCGCCGGCGCCGACACCTGCGCCTACTCCGGCGCCTACGCCAGCCCCGACGACGGCTCCTGCTCCGGCGTCCACCCCCGCGCCGACTCCGGCGCCTACCCCCGCGCCGACCGCCGCGCCCGCCCCCGCCAGCAGCACCACTTTGCGGGTGAATGCCTTTGTGCAGGCCATCGGCGGCGACCAGAGCGACCCCACAGTGCGCGAGAAGGTGGCCGACGCCATCACCAAGCTGGACGGCACGCTGGCGACCTTCGCCACGCTGCTGGTGAAGGAGGCCACTACGCAGGCCGACGAAAAGAAAAAAGAGCAGGACAAGGACAAGAAAAACGAACTCACGGTGACGGGAACCCAGTGCAAGGCTACTTGAGATGAATGAGGTGTCGCTGTGCATTCCATTGACCATCACCCGACGCCCGCCCCGTGCAGGGCGTGCGGCAGTCCGGCCGTAGCGGGCCACCGGCCCCTCGCCATCGCGCTGGCCATCGCCGGCTGTTTCGCCGCGGCCACCGTGCCCGCACTGGCGCAGCCCGTGGGCGCCCAGGCGGTACAGGGCAGCGCCACGCTGACGCGCTCCGGCGCCAACCTCACCGTCACCACGCAGAACGGCGCTGGCACCAGCCACTCGGCCATCAATTGGCAAAGCTTCAGCGTGCCGGGCGGCAGCACCACGCACTTTGCCCAGCCCACATCCCAAAGCACCTCGATCAACCGCGTCACCGGGCCGGACCCGAGCGCCATATTCGGCACGCTGAGTTCCAACGGCCGCCTGGTGCTGGTCAACGCCGCGGGCATCACCGTGGGCGCCGGCGCGCTTGTCGACACGGCGGGCTTCACCGCTTCCACATTGCGCATGAGCGATGCCGACGCGCTGGCGGGGCGCCTGCGCTTCGGTGACGGCTCGGCGGGCGGGGCCCTTTCGGTGCAGGGCCAGGTGCTGGCCCGCGGCGGCGACGTGGTGCTGATCGCGCCCCAGGTCGAGGTGGGCGCACCGGCCGTGGTGCAGGCGATTGACGGCAGCACCGTACTGGCCGCGGGCCGCAAGGTCGAGGTGACAGGCCGGGGCCTGGAGGGCATCCGCTTCGAACTCAAGGCGCCGGCGGACCGTGCGCTCAACCTGGGCGTGCTCAAGGGTGATTCGGTCGGCCTGTTCGCCGGCCAGCTGCAGCACAGCGGCGCGATCCAGGCACGCAAGGCCACCAATGAGGGCGGCCGCATCGTGCTGCGCGCCGACGGCGATGCGCTGGTGGACGGCAGCCTCAACGCCAGCGCTGTTACTGGCACCGGCGGCTCGGTCGATGTCTTCGGCGCTCGTGTCGCGCTGTTCGGCACGGCCGAACTTGACGCTTCGGGCCCGGCCGGCGGCGGGGCGGTCCGAATCGGCGGCGACTACCAGGGCGGCAACGCGGCGGTGCCGAATGCCGCCCGCACCTTTGTCGGCGCGGGCGTCACCTTGCGCGCGGACGCGCAGCAGTCCGGCGCAGGTGGCCGCGTGATCATCTGGTCGGACGAAGTCACCCGCATGCAGGGCAGCATCTCCGCGCGAGGTGGTGCGCAGGGCGGCGATGGCGGCTTCGCGGAAGTGTCGGGGCGCCAGGCGCTCGAGTTCACCGGGCGCACTGATTTGAGCGCGCCGCGCGGGGCCCGGGGCACCTTGTTGCTGGATCCCAATGACGTGGTGATCCAGACGGCCGGGCCAACCACCGCCAACGCGCCGCCGCCGGCGCCCACGCCATCCCCCCCGCCGAGCACATGGGACTTCAGCGGCGGCTCGACTTCTTCCGCCGTCGTGACCGTGGCCAACCTCGAGGCGCAGCTGGCCAACGCCAACGTGCGTGTCCGTACATCCAGCAGCAGCACGGGCCCCAACGGCGGCACCATCACCGTCAACAACGCCGTGAGCTGGTCCAGCGCCAGTTCGCTCAGCCTCGAGGCCGACGCAGGCATTGCCGTGAATGCGGGGCTTTCCGGCCCGAACGGCGTGGTCGCGCTCAACACGCTGGGCGGCAACATCACACAAGGCGCGTCCGGCATCATCACGGCCGGCAAATTAAGTGCCTTCGCGCCACTGGGCAGCGTGACGCTGGACAAGGTGAACGCCGTTTCTTTCCTCGCGGGGTCGGGCCTCGGCGGTTTCCTCTTCAAGAATGCAGGCGACCTGGAAGTCGGCACCGTCGCGACGACCTATCCCTCCAGCACGTTGACGGGCCTGCTGAGCATGGCCGGTGCCGTCAACGTGGAAACCGCGGGCAAGCTCACGGTGGCGGCGCTGTCAACTGTGCAGGGCTATGCGGGCGTGACGCTGAAGGCCACCGGCGCCGGCAACGACCTGGTGCTCAATGCCCACGTCACCTCCGCCAACGGCAGCACGACGCTGCGCGCCATCCAGGACGTGGTGGTGGGCGCCAGCGGCCAGGTCATCCTGAGCGGCAAGTCCGGGGTGGATGTGCAGGCCGGCCGCAACGTCCACATGAACGGGTTCAACAGCCAGTTCGTCTCGCCCGGCGGCCCCGTCAGCGTCACCGCCGGCCCGGCAGGCAGCATCACCGGCAACAGCGAAATCGCCACCAACACCTCCGGGGCCAATGGCGGAGACGTGACCCTGCAGGCGGGCGGCGACGTTGGGTTGTCGCTGATCACCACCTCCGGCGCATCCGGATCCTTCTCGACGCGCGCGGGGGCGGTGACCATCACGGCCGGCGGTTCCATCACCGGCGCCGTCATCAACGCGGTGGGTGGCAATGGCCTGGGCACGGCCAGCGTCGGCGGCGCCGGCGGCGAGCTGACGCTCAACGCGCCCGCCGGAGCGGTGACCCTGGCGGGCATCGACGTTCGCGGCGGCAGCGGTGGGCCATCCTCCAGCGGCATCGGCGGCACCGGCGGCAGGGGAGGCAACGTCACCATCACAGCCAACGACGCGACGCCGGGGACCATCAACGCCTCAGGCGGCGAAGGCGGCCAGGGCCAGCCCGGCGGTACGGGGGGCGCTGGGGGCAACATCACGCTCAAGCGGCAAAACGACGGCGACCTGACCCTCACCGATATCGCCATCACCACCACCGGCGGCAAGGGCGGCCGGGGCTACGCGCAGGGCGACAACGGCGGCACCGGCGGCGCCGGCGGCACCGTTTCGCTGGCCGCGCTGGGCGGCAACCTGCTGGTCTCCGGCACTCTGGACGCGAGCGGCGGGGCCGGCGGCGGGCTCGCCGTCATCGTGGAGGGCATGCTGCCACTGGAAAGCGAGCCGCCGCCGCCTCCGCCGGCTCCCACGCCTGCACCCGGTGTGGTTGGCAGCGACGGTGCCACGGGCTTCCTGTACCTCAGCGCCACGCCGGCCGCGCCGGCGCCGACACCCACACCGTCCCCATCGCCCCCTCCGGCCGCAACAACGCCGGCAGTGGCGACGGTGAGCGTGTTCGGCAGCGGGCTGGACTTCGCGGGCGAGTGGCACAACGCGAGCACGCTCGAACTTTCCGGCGTTTATGTGCGGGGCACCGGCACGCTGGTCAACGATGCCGCCGGCAAGTTCAACCTGAGTGGCATGACCCTGACCAACGCCGTCGATAACCGCGGCACCATGGTGTACACGGCCTCGGGCAGCTACGCCGTGAACCTCAAGCGCAACCTGGGCCTGGTGGACATCGCCAGCGGCACCCTGCGTACCGACAACTTCACCACCAACGAAGGCACGCTGAAGATCATCGGCGCGCTGCGGCTGAATTTCACGTCCAACGGAACGCTGACCAACCTGGGTACGGTCAAGGGCACCGGCTCGCTGCTGGGCAACCTGATCAACTCCGGCATCGTGGCGCCAGGCCTTTCGCCCGGCTCGCTGTCCATAGCCGGCAACTTCTCGCAAACTTCCGGCGGCACGCTGCAGATAGAGATCGGCGGCACCACGCCGGGCACGGGTTACGACCAGCTGAATGTATCGGGCACCACGCTGCTGGGCGGCTCGCTGGCTATCCTGCCGTTCGGCGCGACACCGCCTACCGGCGGCACGTTCAATATTTTCCCCGGCGCCACGGTGCCCACCGGCACTTTCGCGGCCCTGTCGCAGCCCGGCGGCTTCTCGGGCAGCCTGCTGGCGGCCGGCGCGCCTGTGGCCGTCTCCCCGCCGCCCGCGCCTTCCGGTGGCGGCGGTGCGACTCCGCCACCGCCGGCGCCTACGCCCGCGCCCACCCCCGCACCGACGCCGGCTCCCACGCCCGCGCCCACCCCGGCGCCTACGCCCGCACCCACCCCTGCGCCTACGCCGGCTCCCACCCCCGCACCGACACCGGCGCCTACGCCCGCACCGACTCCGGCCCCCACACCCGCGCCGACACCGGCGCCGCCGGCCGCCGCGCCCACGGTGGAGCGCATCGTCGAACTGCTGCGCAATGAGACCACGCGCGAATCGGTGATCCAGGCCGTGGCCGAACAGGAAACGGTGGTGACCAAATTCGTCTCGCTGCTGCTCAAGGAAGAAACCACCCAGGCCGACGAGCGCAAGAAGGAAAACCGCAAGTCCGAAATCACCGTCGATACCACGGCCTGCAAGCCCTGAGCAGGGCGGCTGTGGAAACCGGCGACAATGCTCATCCATAGCCGTTACCGGGGTCGCGTCATGCATCAGTCGTCCTGCAAGCCTGCCGCGACGCCCGCCGTCGCCGGCTACCGCCCACTGTCCCTCGCCGTGGCACTTGCCGCCTGTTTTGGCGCGATGCCAGCGCTGGCGCAGCCCAGCGGGGCGCAGGCCATCCTGGGCAGTGCCAGCATTTCGCAGCAGGGCAGCAAGCTGGTTGTCACCACCACCAACGGCGCGGGAACCAGCCACTCCGCCATCAACTGGCAAAGCTTCTCGGTGCCCGCGGGCAGCATCACGCAGTTCAACCAGCCCTCGGCGGCCAGCACCTCCATCAACCGGGTGCTGGGCAGCAACCCCAGCGCGATCTTCGGCACGCTCACGTCCAACGGCAAGCTGGTGCTGGTCAATCCTTCCGGCATCACCGTGGGCGCCGGCGCGGTGGTCGACACCGCGGGCTTCACCGCATCGACCTTGCGCATGGGCGATGCCGACGCGTTGGCCGGGCGGCTTCGCTTTGAAGGCGGCACGAACGGACTGACGGTCGGCGGCCGGATCCTGGCGCGCTACGGCGACGTCGTGCTTATCGCGCCGGACATCGACACCGCGGCCAGCGCGCTTATCCAGAGCCCCGGCGGCGCTACCATCCTTGCGGCGGGCCGGAAGGTGGAAGTCACAGGCCGCGGGCTGGAAGGCATCAAGCTCGAGTTGCAGGCGCCGGAAAACAGCGCGGTCAACCTGGGCACGCTGTCCGGCGACGCCGTGGGTATGTTCGCCGGAACGCTCAGGCACAGTGGCTTCATCAATGCCACGGCGGCCACCAGCGATGGCGGCAAGGTGGTGCTCAAGGGATTGGCACAGGCCGACATCGGCGGCAGCATCGCGGCAAGCAATGGCAACACAGGCGGGCAGGTGCAGACGACGGCGGCCAGGGTGACGCTCAGAAGCGGGGCCGTGATCGATGCCAGCGGCACCAACGGCGGTGGCGAAGTGCTGCTGGGCGGCGGCTGGCAGGGCCATGACGCGCGCATCGCCAACGCAACCACCACGCTGGTGGAGACCGGTTCACTCATCAAGGCCAATGCCACGGACAACGGAAATGGCGGCACGGTGGTCGTCTGGTCCGACGACACCACGCGCTTCGCTGGACGGATCGAGGCCAAGGGCGGGGCGCAGGGCGGCGACGGCGGGCGGGTGGAGACCTCCGGCAAGCGAAAACTGGTGTTCACCGGCCAGGTCGACACTTCGGCGCCGAAGGGCACCGCCGGTACCGTGCTGCTGGATCCTCAGGACATCATCATCGCCGACGGCACAGGTGGCTCCGGCGACCTGGGGCTGACCGACAGCACCATTGACGGCACGGATGCGAACTCCAGCACCGATGTGACGATTTCCGAGAACGCGCTGGAGACCAACAGCATCGTGGGCAGCGCGATCACATTGCAGGCCAGCCGCGACGTGATCTTCAACAATCTCGCGGACGACCAGCTCAATTTGACCAACGTGGTCGGCGGCAAGTCTTTCACCATCACGGCGGGGCGCGACATCAGGCTGGTAACGCCTGGCGCGGACGTCAACGACCGCATCATCACGGCCGGTGGCGCCGTGAACATGACCACCACCGCCGGCGCGATCAACCTGGGCGGCATCCGCACCAACGGCGGCGCGGTCACGCTCAGCGCCGGTGGCGCCGGCGGCACCATCACGATCCGCGAAATCACCACCACGCCGGGCGGCGGCAACGGCGGAAACATCAGCCTGACCTCCGGCGGCCTGATGTCGCTGGGTGGCGGCCACATCGACGCACGGCCCAGCGGCGGCACCGCGGGCAACGTTACGATGACGTCGGCAGGCGTGATCATCATGCAGGCCGCCAAGACCGTCTATGCCAATGACCTGAAGATGAGCGCCGTCGGCGGCATCAGCAACGGCGCATCAGGCCCACTGGAAATGCAGGTGACGCAGGTCAACGCCACGAACTCCGGCAGCGGGGACATCCTGCTGACCAACACCATCGCCACCGCCGATGTCACCGTGGCCGACATCGGCACCGTCGGCTACGGCCTGCGCAACCAGGCCGCGGGCGGGAGCATCAGCATCAGCACAACGCCTTCGGCGGCGCCATCGCTGCCGAAGCTGAACGTTTCAGCGCCCATCACCACGAACGCGGGCGCCGTTGTGCTCGAGGCCGACCGGATCAACGTGGCCTCGACCATCAATACCGGAAGCGCCACCACGGGTTCGGTCACTTTGAGGCCGCTGGCCGGGTCCACGGGCCGTGCCATTGACCTCGGGTCGGGCACCGACCTGGCTTCTGCGCTGGAACTGTCGGATGGAGAGCTGGACCAGGTCACCTCGGGCCTGCTGCGCATCGGCGGCGCAAGCTACACCGGCGGCATCACCCTGTCCCAGAACATCAGCATCGGCAACTCCTTCGCCGACAAGGTCAGCCTGGTCAATGCCGGCGCCATCCAGAAAACCACCACCCAGACCATCGCGGCCAACAAGCTGAATGTGGAGAGCGCGGCGGCGGTGACGCTGACCAACAATAACAGCGTGACGGCTCTTTCGGGTACTTACGGGGGCGCCACCGGTTTCTCATTCAACAACAACGGGACGCTGCAGATCAGCACGATCGACAGCGGTACCGGCGTCACCGCGAAAGCGGGCGCCAGCGGCAACCTGTCCATCACAACGTCGGGCTCGATGACGGTTAACGACAACGTCACCGGCGGCGATTCCGGCGGCAATGTCGTCCTCACGGCGGGGGGTGTCACGCTGGGCACCGGCAAGGTGGTTTCGGCGCCGGTCGGAAATCTCACCATCGACGGCACCACCAACACCAACAACCTGGTCCTTGGCTCCGGCACCCTGAGCACGAGTGGCGGCAGCGTCACGGTCACGAACGCCCTGAACGTCACGCTGGGCCAAGTCAATACCACCGGCGGAAATCTGCTGGCGAACACCAACATTGCCGGTTCGCTCAACCAGGATGCGACGAATTTCCTGAGCGTCTCCAGCCTGAACGCGGTAACTGCCGGCACGATCAACCTCGACAACACGGCCAACCTGCTCAGCAGCGTCATTGGGCTGGCCACCACGAACAGCCCCATTACGCTGCGCGAATCAGACGGCATGTCCATCAGCACAGCGGTGAATGCCGGCACCGCGCTGGTGGATATTCGCACCAACAATGGAAACCTGACCCTCGCCAGCGGCGGCGGCTCCGTCACCAGCAGCGGCGCCACCCTGATGGCCCAGGGTGCCACCCGCAACCTGGTCATCCAGGGCAGCATCACCGGCCCCAGCACGCTGAGCGGCGCCAACAACGTCAGCATTTCCAGCGCGGTGGGTGCCCTCACGATGAACGGGCCTGTCAACGTCACTGCGGGAACCGGCGCGGTGCTGGTCAGCGGCGCGAACGGCACCACCTTCAACAACCCCATCACCAGTGCCAACATCATCGACGTGAGCGGCCTGCTGACGGCCGGCGGCATCATCACCATCCCCAAGCTGAAGATTTCCGCGGGCGGCACCGTCAACGGCAACTTCCAGATTTCAGTCCCCACCAGCTTCGACTGGGTGGGCGGCACCCTGAGCGGTACCGGCGCCACCATCCTGTCCGGCATCAACACCATCACCGGCAACGTCAACCTGTCGCGGCCCGTCTCCAACAGCGGCAACATGACGATTAATGGCGCCGGCAACATCGTCATGGCGGCCGGCGGCTCCCTCGACAACACCGGCTCCATCGAACTCGAGAACGACAACGGCTTTACCGGCAGCGGCGGCGCGATCACCAACAACGGCTTTTTCCGCAAGCGGATCGGCACCGGGGTCAGCGCCTTCAGCGGGCTGACCAGTTTCACGAATGCGTCGGGCAAGACCCTGAGGATCTCCGACGGCACTATCACCATGGCTGCGGGCGCGTTCTCCAGCAACGCCGGCCTTATCGACCTGGGGCCGGGCACTACGCTAAGCAATGGCAATACCACCCTTGCCAACACCGCCTCGGGCGTCGTGCTGGGCCACGGCACGCTGGACCTGGGTACGGGCACCTTCAACAATGCCGGCACGATACGCCCGGCCGGCGCCGGCACGGTGGGCACGCTGAATCTCTCGGCGGCAGCCTACAACTACGCCAGCACCTCCAAGTTCGACATAGAACTGGTCAACACCGGCGCTTTCGATTCCGTCGCGCATGCCGGCGCCGGCGCGGTGACACTGTCGTCCGGCGCCGTCATCAACCAGATCGACCTCTCGCCCACCTACGTGACCGGCGATGTCTTCGGCGTGCTCCGCAGCGCGAGCGGCAGCATTGGCGGGACGCTGCCCTCGACGTCGGGCTTCAGCACCGCCGTGGTGGCCGGCCCGCCCGTCCTGTTGCAGTTGACCAAGCTGCCGCCGCCGCCCCCGTCGGCACCCGCGGCCACGCCGGCGCCCACCCCGGCCCCGACGCCGGCACCCACGCCCGCGCCTACCCCTGCACCTACGCCGGCGCCCACACCGGCGCCAACCACCGCGCCCGCGCCTACCCCGGCGCCGACGACGGCGCCCACGTCCACGCCCGCACCTACGCCCGCGCCGACGACGGCACCGGCGCCGGCATCAACCACGGCACCCACACCAGCGCCACCTGCCGCCGCCCCCACGGTGGAACTGATCGTCGCGCTGCTGCGCAACGACACTTCGCGTGAGGCGGTGGTCAAGGCCGTGGCGGAACAGGAAACGGTGGTGACCACGTTCTTCACGCTGCTGCTCAAGGAAGAGGCCCGCCAGGCCCTGGAGCGCGACAAGGAAAAACGCAAGTCCGAAATCACCGTGAGCAAAACGGCCTGCGGGCCGGGCTGAACTAGAAGCGCGGCAGCTCAGGGTGGGCGATCCGCCCGCCGCGCACCAGCATCTTGCCGTACTCGGCGCAGCGGTTCAGCGTGGGAATCACCTTGCCGGGGTTGAGCAACGCCTTCGGGTCGAACGCGCGCTTCACGGCAAACATCTGTTCGTTCTCGGCGGCGCTGAATTGCACGCACATCGAGTTGAGCTTTTCCACGCCCACGCCGTGTTCGCCCGTCACCGTGCCGCCCATGGCGACGCTGGTTTCCAGGATGTCGGCGCCGAAAAGTTCGGCGCGATGCAGCTGGTCCGCGTCGTTGGCATCGAACAGGATCAGCGGGTGCAGGTTGCCGTCGCCCGCGTGGAAAACGTTGGCGCAGCGCAGGCCGTATTTGATCTCCATCTGCTGGATCGCCAGCAGGATGTCGGCCAGCCGCTTGCGCGGGATGGTGGAGTCCATGCACATGTAGTCGGGGCTCATGCGGCCGGACGCGGGGAAGGCGTTCTTGCGGCCGCTCCAGAAACGCAGCCGCTCGGCCTCGTCGCGGCTGACCGATATCGCGGTGGCGCCGGCCGCCCGCAGCACCTCGCTCATGCGGCCGATTTCCTCTTCCACTTCTTCCGGCGTGCCGTCGCTCTCGCACAGCAGGATCGCCTCGGCCGACAGGTCGTAGCCCGCGTGCACGAAATCCTCCACCGCCGCCGTCATCGGCTTGTCCATCATCTCCAGCCCGGCGGGAATGATGCCCCCGGCGATCACCGCTGCCACCGCGCTGCCGGCCTTGCGCACATCGTCGAAGCTGGCCATGATGCAGCGCGCCAGCTGCGGCCTGGGCACCAGCTTCACGGTGACTTCGGTGGTCACTGCCAGCATGCCCTCGCTGCCGATCACGATGCCCAGCAGCTCATAGCCCGGGGCGTCCAGCGCCTCGCTGCCGAACTCCACGGCTTCGCCTTCCACCGTGAAGCCGCGCACCTTCATCACGTTGTGCAGAGTCATGCCGTACTTCAGGCAGTGCACGCCGCCGGAGTTCTCGGCCACGTTGCCGCCTATGGTGCAGGCGATCTGGCTGGACGGGTCGGGCGCGTAGTACAGGTCGTAAGGCGCGGCCGCTTCGCTGATGGCCAGGTTGCGCACGCCGCATTGCACGCGCGCGGTGCGGCTGGCCGCGTCGATCTTCACGATGCGGTTGAATTTGGCCAGCGACAGCGTCACACCCAGCTTGTGCGGCATGGCCCCGCCCGACAGGCCGGTGCCGGCGCCGCGCGCCACCACCGGCACCTCCAGCGCGTGGCAGGCACGCAGCACGGCCTGCACCTGCTCCTCGGTCTCGGGCAGGACCACCACCAGCGGGCGCTCGCGGTAGGCCGTGAGGCCGTCGCATTCATAGGGCGTGGTGTCTTCGCGGCTCCACAGCAGCGCATGGGCCGGCAGAGCGGCCTGCAGCGCGCGAACCACCTGGGCCTGGCGGCCGGCGCGTTCCAGCACATCGGGAGCGATAGCGGTATTCATGCCGCCCATTGTGCGGCGCGGGCAGCCCGCTGCGCGCGAAAAGATTTCACCGGACCGATGAATCGGGGCGCGGGCTCAGGCCGCCGCGGGCTGGGACTCGCCGCCGCCCGGCTCGCGCGGTTCCAGGTGATGCACTACCTTTTTGGGGTCCTCCAGCACCCGGTCCAGCGCCCAGTTCATGCGCTGCAGCAGGCGCTGCTCGTCCACGCTGCCCTCCTGGGTGCGCTCGATCGCCCCGTCGGGCACCGATGCCGACACCACGCGAAAACGCAACAACAGGTGTGAGGGCAACTGGGCCACGCTCTCCAGTCCGCGGGCCACGATGTGCTGCGCCAGCAACCGGCGCGAATCCTCGGCCTGGGGGCCCTCGATCAGCAGCGCGAAGCGTGTGTTGGCGACCCGGCAGACCGTGTCCACTTCGCTCACCACCTGCGACAGGCGGGAGGCTGCGACCACCAGCGCCCGGTCGCCTGCCTCGCGCCCTTCGCCTGCGGCGATCTCGGCGTGATTGGCCAGTTCCACCAGCAGCACGGCGCAGCGGTGGCCCGAACGGCGCGCGCGGCGCATCGCATCGCGCAGGCGCAGCCGCAGCACCGGTGTCACGGTCAGGCCGGTCAACGGGTCGGTGCTGTCCAGGGCGCGCAACCTGGCGCGGTTCTCGCTGAAATCCTTGGCGCGCCGGTGCAGGATGTAGAGCAGTACGGGAATTTCGATGGCCGAGCCGATCAGCACCGCGTACTGCGTGGCCCAGCTGTCGGGCAGCACGCCGGCGGCGCGCAAGGCCGGGAACGGGTAGCTCAGGTGAATCGGCAGGAAGCCCAGGAACAGCCAGCCCGAATAGGCCTCGCCGCGGCGCCAGGTCCAAAGGCACAGCGAGATGCTCAGTATCACCGACAGCAGGCCGTAGAAGTTCAGCATGCCGTAAGTCAGCGCGTTGTGGAACAGCAGGTAAGGCAGGGGAAACACAAGCCCGAACAGCGAGAAACCCACCACCGCCCGGTCCACCCGCCGGCTGTGGCGCTGCAGGGCGGTGGCCTCGCGGATGAACCAGATGCCCGAGCCCGTCATCAGCAGCATGAAGACCGCCGGCGCCGCGTCATTGAAGTCAGCCCAGCGCGGCCAGAGGAACAGCCCTCCCATGCCGGTGAAGGCCAGCTGGAACAGCAGCATGCAGGTCACGTAGAGGCAGTACGCATCAAACGCCAGGTCGCCGTACAGCCGCGCGTGGATCAGGCCGACCACGAACACCAGCAGGCCAAAACCCAGGTAGCCGCCCACCAGCAGGTAAGTCCACTGCTGCTTGAACTGCAGGCTTTCGCCGGTGAGCAGCTGAACGTAGGGACTGGTCGGCGCGGGCTGGTTCTCCAGCCGCAGCCAGACGGGGCCGCTGCCCTCGCGAACCTGGAACAACGGTGAATAGTTGGGGTGGTCCCATTGCCAGACAGGCAGGTGGTCACCGGCGCGCTGTTCGTGCCAGCTGCCGTCGGCCTCGCGCGTGAAGAGGCTGGCGCGGTTGATGAACGCCGCGCCCGAGAGCAGCAGGTACCAGCGGTGTGACGCGTCCAGCACGGGCAGGTCAAATCGCATCCACAGCGCCGCGGTGCCCAGCGGGAACGCGCGGTAGCGGTCCATCGGCAGCAGCTTCGCGGCATCGGCGCCGGCGGCTTCCTGGATGGACGCCCGCCCGGACTCGTCGATCCAGTACCGGCTTTGCAGGGTGACGTCGCCTTCGCCCTGCGCGGCCCCCGCGGGGTGCAGCCCTGCACTCATCCACAGTGCGGCCAGCAGCGCCAGGCGCAGCCAGCCACGTGCGTGCCGTGCGGCCGTCATGCGCGGGGCTTCCAGGGGCCGACGGTGGTCAGCCGGTCTTCCAGCCGGTTCACCCAGCCGGGTGACCGCGCATCCTCATGCCATCCCGCCACCGTGCTGTGCATAGGCTGCAGCAGTTCAGCGGGCAGGGCCAGCGGGCGCGTCTGGTCCAGCAGGAAGCGCGTCAACAGGTGATAGCCCACCACGCGGGTGAACATCCGCGTGAGCGAAAAATCAGGCAAGGCGAGCCGCACGATTGCGTCGAACAGGCGCACCGCGAAGAACCCGGTGCGAAACACCAGCCAGGCGAGCAGGCCCACATGCTCATTGAGGCCGATGCTGCCGGCGGTGCCCGGCCCGACCAGCCAACGGGTGAGCGGCACGGGCAGCTGGCGGATCACCGGCAGCTTGATCGCGCGCGCCATGGTGGCCATCAATGCCCGGCCCAGGCCCGGCCGGTCGTCGGGCGACGGCTGCTGCACGCGCGCCATGGCCTGGATGCTGTCGAACATGTCGCGCGCTTCGTCCATGGTGCGCGCCATGAGGTCGTCGCGAATTCCCAATACGTGGCCGGCCACGTTCCAGGTGTGCAGGCAGGCTTCTTCCTGCGCGGTGGAAAGGGGAACGCCCAGCGCGCGCAGGCCCTTGAGGAACACGTAGCCGAAAGTGAGCAGGGTGTATGCGAGCTCCAGCTGGTTGCAGGGCAGCCCCTGCCGCGCCACGTCCCAGCCATGCGCCACCAGGGCCTGGTGCAGGCTGGCGCCGCGGCCGGCGTCAGCGAGGGGCACAACCCGGGCGCCGGCCTGCTGCGGCGGGCCGCGCAGTATCAGGTGGCGGATGGTCGCGTGGATCAGGCGCACCTTGAGCACCTGCGCCACGCCACCGCCTTCGCCACCCGCGAGGCCGCCTTTCATCATGACCGGGAACACCATGGCCGCCGTCTGCCGGATCCTGTGCTCGGTATGGGCCTCCAGCTGGCCGGCGATGTGCAGCACTTCCGCCAGGTCAGGCAGCACATAGCACTGCGGCAGGCTGGCGCAGAACAGCAGGGTGCAGGACAGCGGGCCGTAGTCCATGAACACGTCCTCGGCGAGTTCGATGTCGGCGGGGCGGGCCCATGCCGGAAGCTGGCGGCCTTCCGCCAGGTAGGCCTGCAGCGCAGCCACGACCTGGGGGTCGGCGTCCATTTCCGCAGGGGACCACGCGGCCAGCGTGGCGTTGGTGGTCCATTGCGCCATCAGCCGCGTCGCCAGGCCGAGCCGGGCCATGCCGGGGCCCATGGCGCCTTCGGCGTCGGACCACGGGCCGGCGATGGCGGCCACCGTTCGGTCGGCCAGCGGGTCGGCCTCGCGGGCCATCGCGGTCCAGCGTGCGTCAGCTGCCGTCATGGCTTGCCTCCAGCGTGCGGGCCCATTGCGACCATGCCACCGCCGCGATGAGGGCGGGAATGCCCATGGCGAAGAACGCGATGATCCGCAGCGCAATGGGCTGCGTCTGCGTGACCTGGAACACGATCAGGCCGCTGAAAACCAGGATGGGCGCGAGCGCCGCGCGCCGGGCGGCCGCCGCCGAGCCTGTGGCGGCCAGGCGTGGCCGGGCGGTGGCCTGGAAGAAGCAGGTGATGACAAAGCTCACCACCATCCAGCCTTCAAAGCCCTTGACGGTTTCGCCGAACCAGCCGCCGCCCTTCTTTTCCATGATCCAGGCCTTGAGCACGTAGACGAAATAGGGGTCGGCGCCCAGGTCAAAGGCCGTGACGATCATCGCCGTGAGCAGTGCGGCGAGACCGCCCGCCTTCCAGCCGGCAGCCGGGGGGCAGGGCTGGCGCCAAAGGACCAGGCAGGCCATCGCGAAGCCGGTGTAGCACAGGCCAAACCACATGACCGGGATCACGAGCGGCACGGCACCCAGCCGCGGCCCCAATACGTCGGTGTAGTAATAGCTGCCGAAGAACCAGCCGAAGCTCACACCGGTTTCCTCGGCCAGCCAGCCGAGAACCGCCGCAGCGGCAACGAAAACCAGGGTGCTGCGCGGGCCAAGCAGCGTGTGGCAGGACCAGAGGCTGACGCCGCCGAGTACCAGGCATGCGGTCACCAGCACCAGGGACAGCAGCGGGAAGGACAAGGCCGTCCACAACAGCAGTGCCGCCGAAAGCGCGGTCAGTGCCGCACCGGTCGCGCCTATCCTCCGATGAACCAAGAGCCCTCCTGCGGCTGCCAGCTCAGCCGTTCGCGCCATTATGTCCCGCCTGCGACATCCGGCGGCAGGGCGTTTTCAGGCCGTGTATTTGCCGACCGCGGCCTCATCGAACTCCACGCCGCTTCCCGCCGCGCCGTCGATCTGCGACATGCCTTCCTTCATCCGCAGCGGCTGGCGCAGCACCGGGTTCCACCAGTCAGCGTATTCCAGCCAGGCTGCTGTGGGCGTGGCGGCCAGCAGCTGGGCGCTGACCTCGGGCCACAGGTGGCTGGACACGCCCGCCCCGTACGCCTGCGCCATCGCCGAGACCGCCAGCCAGCCGGTGACGCCGCCGCACTTCATCACGTCGGGCATCACCTGCTCGCGCACGCCGGCATTGAAGGCATGGCGAAAGTCCATCGGGCCCCACCAGTTCTCCCCGGCCTGCAGCGGCGTGCGGGCGCGCCGCGCCAGTTCCACCAGGCCGGCGTAGTCATGCGCCATCACGGGCTCTTCCACCCAGGCCAGGCCCTCGACATCCAGCGCCTGCAGCCGCGACCGCGCCTCGGCGGGCGTGAGGCTCTGGTTGTAATCGACCATCAGCGCAACTTGCGGGCCAACGGCGCTGCGCATGGCGCGGATCACCGCGATGTCCTCGGCCAGCGTGGGATAGCCGATCTTGGCCTTCACGCCGCGCAGGCCCTGCTTCGCCCACGCTTCGGCGGCCAGTGCCGAATCCTTTTCGCCGTCGTAGCCCACGCCGCCGTAGCAGCGCACCGGCCGGGGCGCGCCGCCCAGCAACGCGTGCAGCGGCAGGCCCTGCGCGCGAGCCATCGCGTCCCACAGCGCCATGTCGATGCCGGCCAGCGCCATGCCCACCAGCCCCTGGGTGCCCAGCAGGCGGAAGCGCGCGTGCAGCTGCTCCCACAGGGCGGCCGGCGCCAGCGCCTGCCCCGCCAGCAGCGGCTCCATGTTCTTCATGAGTTCCGCCACCGGCCGGAGCGCCGCGGGCGAATAGGTGAAGGTGATGCTGTGGCCCTGCACGCCCGCATCGGTCTGCACCGACAGCAGCACCAGCGGCGAGGCGGCAATCACGCCGGAGGCCGTGCGGTGCGGCACGGGCATGGGCACGCTGACGCAGCGGATGTCGAAGGCGGTGATCTTCATGCGACCGACTGTAGCGAGCCGCCCGAAGGCTGTGCTGAAGTTTTTTTGCGGGCCGGCTGAAAAAACGGAATGCTATGAATTCAGGAGCTGTCCACGCACTATCCATGCGCTTCCCAGGCCATTTTCCCTCCGAAAAATGGCTATAGAAGGCTCTTTTTCAGCCACTCGGCGAAGGCGGCGCATTCCCAGCGGTCCATGGCGCCGGTGCGCCAGCACAGGTAGTGCGCATGGGGGCTGGGCACGCTGCGCGGCGAAATGCGCTCCAGCGTGCCGTTGTCCAGCCAGGGCTGGCCCAGCTTCAGGCGCACCAGCGCGATGCCCAGGCCCTGCGCCGCGGCGTCGCACATCAGGCCGATGTCGTTGAACGACGAGCCCTCGCCCGGCTCGCCCGCATCCACGCCGTGCGCCAGGAACCAGGTCCGCCAGGGCTCCAGCGGGCTCTTGATCAGCTTGGCCGCCTGCAGCTCCTCGATGCTGTCGAACGGGCCGCTCTCGCGGATGAAGCGCGGCGCGGCCAGCGGCGTCACCTCGTCGGTCATCAGGCACACGTGCTCCACGTCGGCATAGCGGCCGGTGCCGAAGCGGATGACGAGGTCGGCGTCCTCGGCCACCACGTCCAGCAGCGGGATGGACACCTGCAGCGTGAGGTCGATCTCCGGGTAGGCCTCGATGAAGCCGCGCAGCCGCGGCATCAGGATGGAGCGCGAGAACGTCGGCGTCACGGCCACACGCAGCTTGCGCTTGCCCTGGGCCGCGTCCTTGCCGGGAAAGCGCTCAAGGATGGCGATGCCCTCGCGCACATGGGCCAGGTATTCGCTGCCCTCGGTGGTCAGCGAAAAATCGGCCCGGCCAAACAGCTTGGTGCCGATGATCTGTTCCAGCTGCCTGACGCGGTGGCTCACCGCACTGGGCGTCACGCACAGCTCTTCCGCCGCCTGCGTCACCGAGCGCAGCCGGGCCAGCGCCTCGAAGGTCAGCAGGCACTGGATCGGCGGAATGCGCGCGGTCATGGGGCTATTTGAAAATCACGGTCTTGTGGCCATTGATCAGCACGCGGTGCTCGCTGTGCCACTTGACGGCGCGGGCAAGCACCTGGCTTTCGGTGTCGCGGCCCATGGCGGTGAGGGCTTCCACCGTCTTGCTGTGGTCGGCGCGGGCGACGTCCTGCTCGATGATCGGGCCTTCGTCCAGGTCGGCCGTCACGTAGTGGGCGGTGGCGCCGATCAGCTTCACGCCGCGGTCGTGCGCCTGGTAATAGGGCTTGGCGCCCTTGAAGCTGGGCAAAAAGCTGTGGTGGATGTTGATCGCCCGGCCGGCGAGCTTCCTGCACAGGTCGTCCGACAGGATCTGCATGTAGCGCGCCAGCACCACCAGCTCGGCCTTCTCGGCCTCGATGATCTCGAACTGCTTCGCCTCGGCCTGCGCCTTGGTCGCCGCCGTCACCGGGATGTGGTGGAAAGGCACGTTGTAGCTGGCCGCCAGCTGGTAGAACTCGCGGTGGTTGGAGACGATGGCCGTGATCTCCACCGGCAGCAGGCCGCTCTTCCAGCGGAACAGCAGGTCGTTCAGGCAGTGGCCTTCCTTGCTCACCAGGATCACCGTGCGCATGGGCTGGGTGGTGGAGTGCAGCTTCCAGGTCATCTGGAACGGCTCGGCGAAGAACTTCAGCTGCGCCGCCAGCTCTTCATGCGTGAGCTGGCCGCAGGCGAACTGCACGCGCATGAAAAACAGGCCCGTGGCCGGGTCGTTGTACTGCGCGGCTTCTTCGATATTGCCGCCGCGTTCCAGCAAAAAGCCCGATACCGCGTGCACGATGCCCGTGCGGTCGGGGCAGGAGAGGGTGAGAATGTAGGCGTGGTTCATACAGGGTCAATTGTCGCAGGCGGGTTCAGCGTTCGCCGCCCAGGGCCGGCGGGCAAACGGGGCTCGTACCTAATTGTGCTTATTTCCCTGTCTGACAGGAAAACGACAAGCTCCTGTCCTAGGATGTACTGATGCTGGCAACGCTGCCCAGGTCCTTGCTGTCCGGATTGCGCGCCGCCCCCGGCAAGGCGCTGGCGGTCGGCGTAGCCGCGCTGCTCCTCTTCGCCGGTTACCGGCAAATCATCCAGGCCCAGCATGAGGATGCCGATGCGCGCGGGCAGGCCTTCGCCGTGCCGGCCTGGGTGGTGCAGGAGAACTGCATCGAAGGCGCCAACCTCTTTCATGACGTGCGCTGGGCCGTCGCCTGCCAGGCGCAGGCCGACCAGGGGCTGGGCAGCGGCATCGCCGATTGCGAGTTGCCCGATACCCATGCTTCGCGCCTTTATGCGCTGCTGGAGCAGGCGGAGAACCGGTGCCGGGCCGAGGCAAAAGCCATTCCGCTGCGCTGACGCGGCGCGGTGCCAAAATGCACTTTTGCGCGCCGACAGGAGACCCCCATGGCCTACAACGACTTCAACATGGACAACCAGTGGTTGCCCTTCACGCCCAACCGCAGCTTCAAGAAGGACCCGCGCATCTTCGTGGCCGCCGACGGCATGACCTTCACCACCCACGACGGCAAGAAGGTCGTTGACGGTATTTCCAGCCTGTGGTGCGTCGGTGCGGGCCATAACCGCAAGCCCATCAACGAAGCCATCAAGACCCAGCTGGACACGCTGGACTATTCCACCGCTTTCCAGGCCAGCAACGACAAGGCCTTCAAGGCCGCTGAAATGATCGCCGCCATGGCGCCGGGCGACCTGAACAAGGTGCTGTTCTGCAATTCCGGCTCGGAAGCCGCCGACACCTCGATGAAGGTGGCGCTGGCCTACCACCGCGCGCGCGGCGAAGGGCATCGCAACGTCTTCATCGGCCGCGAGAAGGGCTACCACGGCGTCGGCTTCGGCGGCATGAGCGTGGGCGGCATCCCGGCCAACCGCAAGATGTTCGGCACGTCGCTCTTGCCGCGCGTGGACCACATGCGTTTCATCCACGACCCGGTGAACAACGCCTACATCAACGGCGTGGAGCCGGAGTCGAATGAAGACTACCTGCTGGAGCTGGAGACCCGCATCCTGCCGCTGCACGACCCGAGCAATGTGGCGGCCATCATCGTCGAGCCGGTGGCCGGCAGCGCGGGCTGGTACCTGCCGCCCAAGGGTTACCTGAAGCGGCTGCGCGAAATCTGCGACAAGCACGGCATCCTGCTGATCTTCGATGAGGTCATCACCGGCTTCGGCCGCCTGGGCACGAACTTCGGCTCCGACTTCTATGGCGTGGTGCCCGACATGCTGAACTTCGCCAAGGCCGTGACCAACGGCGTGATCCCGCTGGGCGGCGTGATCTGCCGCGACAAGCTGTACGACGCCATGATGAAGACCGACGCGCCCGAGCACGTCATCGAGTTCTTCCACGGCTACACCTACTCCGGCCACCCCGTGGCCTGCGCCGCCGCCATCGCCACGCTGGATTTGTTCAAGCAGGAAAACCTGTTCCAGCGCGCCGGCGAAATGGGCAAGGTGCTGGGCAATGCGTTCCACAGCACCTTCAAGGGCCTGCCCAACGTGATCGGCATCCGCAGCCTGGGCCTGGCCGCCGCGGTGGAGCTGGCGCCCATCGCCGGCTCGCCCGGCAAGCGCGCCTACGACATCTTCATCGATTGCTTCCACAAGGGCGCGCTGGTGCGCCCGGCCGGCGACGTGCTGGTGATCGCGCCGCCCTTCATCGTGGAGAAGTCCCACATCGACACGCTGGTCAACACGCTGGCCGATTCGATCAAAAAGCACGCGTAGGCGTCATCCCCGCGAAGGCGGGGACCTAGTGCTCCACGAATTTTTGGGGCGCCCTGGATTCCCGTCTTTGCGGGAATGACGGCTATTTCGCCATGCCGCGCCGCATGTCTTCGCAGTAGTCCTTTTGCGGCTGGGCGCCGGCCGGCAGCGCCTCTGACTTGTTCTCGAAGCCCGCGGGCAGGTGCTGCGGCACGCCCAGCTGCGGGTCCACGTGGCCGGCGCCGGCCAGCAGCACCACGGTCTTGCCCGGCACGCGCGCCGCCACCAGCGTCTGCGCCATGGCGCGGTCACGCGCGATCTGCACCCGTGTCATCGGCTGGATCTGGGTTTCAGGCAGCAAGCCGCAGTGGCCCAGGCGTATGGCCTGCTGCTGGGCCTTGAGCGCCGGGCCGGGCAGCAGCGCGTCCAGCGCGCTGTCGTCCATCGCCGCGCGCATGCGGTCGCGCGGCAGGTTGGCGCCGATCACCGGCACGCCAGCGCCCACGGCCGCCATCACGGCGGGGCCGTAGGAAGCCCACGGCCAACCCTGCTCGTTCCAGCGCAGGGCCTGGCGCACCTGTTCTTCGCTGGCCTGGGCCGCCAGGCCGGCGGTGCTGGCGCCCTGCTCGGCCATCTCCAGCGCCACCGCCGCCAGCACACCGCGCTCGGCCAGCGCCTGGATGGCTTCACGGTGGAAAAGCTGGTGCTCCGGCGCGTCGTGCTGCTCGCCGATCAGC
This sequence comes from Burkholderiales bacterium, assembly GCA_016191525.1. GTDB lineage: Bacteria > Pseudomonadota > Gammaproteobacteria > Burkholderiales > Burkholderiaceae_C > Ramlibacter. Next base: position 24,309 of record JACPOK010000035.1, read on the forward strand.
AAGGCGGCGGAGGTGGATTGCGCGGCCTCGGGCACGGCGGGGGGTGCGGCGCAGGCGGCCAGCGTGCACAGCGCAATGACAGCAAGAAGGCGGTTCATGCGGCCATACTAAGCGCAACCCCGCCGCCGCGCATGACGCACCAGCCCCTTTTCCGGATTGCCTTCACCCTGCTGCTGGCGCTGGCCGCCGCCGGCCTGTGCGTCTGGCTGCGCACGCCGCTGCCCTGGATGATCGGGCCGCTGGTGGCCACCGCCGCCGCTTCGGTGCGCGGCGCGCCTACCCAGAGCTGGAACCCGCTGCGCAATGCCGGCCAATGGACCATCGGCGCGGCGCTGGGCCTGTACTTCACGCCGCAGGTCACCGCGCTGGTGGCCGGCCTGTGGTGGGCCATCGTGCTGGCCATCGTCTGGGCGCTGGGGCTGGGCTGGGCCTTTGGCGCCTGGCTGCACCGCGGCAACGCCCAGCGCATGGAGGGCACCGCGCGCCAGCGGCGCGCCACCACCTACTTCGCCGGTGCCATCGGCGGTGCCTCGGAAATGACGCTGCTGGCCGAGCGCGAGGGCGCGCGCACCGACCTGGTCGCGGCCAGCCACAGCCTGCGGCTGCTGGTGGTGACGATGATGATTCCCTTTGGCTTCACCTTCAGCGGCCTGCACGGCATCGACCTCACGCCGCCCGGCCCGCGCGCGGTCCACTGGGGCGGGCTGCTGCTGCTGGCTTGCGCCACCGGCGCGGGCGGCTGGCTGATGCGGCGCACGGGCCGTGCCAATCCGTGGTTCATGGGTTCGCTGCTGGTGGCGATGGGGTTCACGATGGCGGGCGTGGATCTGTCGGCCATCCCGCAATGGATGACCAACGCCGCTCAGCTGGTGATCGGCCTCAGCCTGGGCGTGCGGTTCGAAGCGCGCTTCGTGCACACGGCGCCGCGCTGGCTGGGCTCGGTGCTGCTGGGAACGGTGGGGATGATCGTGCTGTGCACCGCGTTCGCGGCGCTGCTGGCGTGGGCCTGCGGATTGCATCCGGCCACGATGATCCTGGGGACTTCTCCCGGCGGCATCGCCGAGATGGCCATCACGGCCAAGGTGCTGCAGCTGGGCGTGCCGGTGGTGACGGCCTTCCAGGTTTGCAGGCTGGTGGCGGTTCTGGTGCTGGTGGAGCCGCTGTACCGCTGGAGCAGCCGATGGGAAAAACCCCAGGCGGAAGGTTAGCCTTCCACCTGGGCAAGCACCTTGCACCGGCGTTCCGCCCGCGCAAGGCACAGCAAGCGGAATCCGCTTACCTTGGAGATCCGGGTTCAGAAGGTGTGGCGCAGGCCCACGTTGAAGGCGCTGTTGCCGGTGCCGCCGTCGATCGCATTGCCTACGGTGTAGAACGACGCCGCCACCGTGTTGCGCGCCGTGTTGCTGATGCGCGCGTACGAGGTGTAGAGGTTGGTGCGCTTGGACAGCGGGTAGCTGTAGCCGAGCGCGGCCTGGCTGGCGTTGTTGGCGGCAGCGGTGCGGTCACGCTTCCTGATGTAGGAGGCCATCAGCAGGCCCGGGCCGGCGGGGACGCTCACACCCAGGATGTAATCGCGCGAATCGGGGTTCGCGATGTTGGTGTTGGCGGAGAACGCGTTCTTGTTGACGGCATAGCCCAGCGCAAATGTCGCGAAGCCGGCGTTGTACTTGCCGCCGATGAAGGTCACCTTGGCTGTCGAGGTGCCTGCGGGGTTGACCACGGCGTTGTGCGCGAAGCGCAGCGTGAACGGGTCAGCCGCATAGCTGAGCGAGCCGCCGACCGTGCGGCCGGCGCGCTGGTCGCCGGCGACTTCGCCCGGCGCATACGTCAGCTCGCCCGAGAAGGCGCCCATGGCCGGCGTGGCGTACTTGATGGCGTTGTTGGTGCGCGAGCCGTTGCCCAGGTTGGTCGGCGTGCCGCCGACCGAGAACAGGTTGCCCGCCGTGCCGGCCAGGCCGCAGCCGAACGGGTCGATGTCGCACAGCGAGTTGTTCACCGCCGTGTACTGGCGGCCCGCCGTGATGGTGCCGGCGGTGGTGCGAAGGCCGACGAAGGACTGGCGGCCGAAGGCCAGGCCGTTCTGGTTGGCGCCGCCGTTGTCGATGGAGATGCCCATCTCCAGAACGAACAGCGCGGCATTGCCGCCGCCCAGGTCTTCGGTGCCCCGGAAGCCCAGGCGCGAGCCGTTCTGGATGCCGCTGGAAAGCTTGGTGACGCCGCCCGCCGCGCCGCCGCGCTGGATGTCGATGCCGGCGTCCGCCAGGCCGTAGATGGTCACCGAGTTCTGCGCCGCGGCGGAAACGGAAAATGCGGCCAGCAGCATGGCCACCAGGAATGGTTTCTTCATGAAAAGATCTCCAAATGAGCTGAGTTAGGAACGTGAATCCCGAAAGTTTTCGAAACGCCTCGCGCGCTCCGTGCCGTGCCGCGAGGCCAGGGGCTCGCGCGGCATGCGGTGAACTTCAGTGAAGGCGCCTTGCGCGCCTTGCGCCGTCGCGGGCAGGGCTTTCGCGCATGCCGCAATCGGTCAACCTCGTCCTCGTGCAGGCGCCTTGCGCGCCTGCGGCCGGCCGGGCAGGGCTATTCGCGCATGCCGGTCCGGTCACCTCCCCTTGAAAAACTTTTCAGTCGTCGGCCGCGCCTCCGGGTTCCTTCAGGCCCCAGCCGCGCGCGAACTGCCTCGTCACCCGCTCCAGGTGCGAGCGCATGGCGCGGCGCGCGCCGGCCGGGTCGTGCGAGGCGATGGCTTCCAGGATGGCCCTGTGGTCGGCGATCGTCGACGAGCGCAATTCTTCCGTGTGGAAGTGGTGTTCCATGCGTGACCACAGCCTGCCGCGCTGCTCCCACAGGTAGTCGATGACGCCGGCGATCGCGTTGTTGCCCGTGGCGTTGGCGATGGCCACGTGGAAGGCGCGGTCGGCCTCCTCATTGCGTTCACGGTCGTCGTAGTAGCGCTCCATGTCCTGCAGCGCGGCCAGCATCGCATCGATGGCCTTGGGCGTCGCCATCCGCGCGGCCGTGGCGGCCACTTCGCTCTCGATCATCTTGCGCGCCGCCAGCACTTCGAACGGGCCGGGCCCGGCCTCGGACTCGTCCGGGATGCGGGCGCCCTCGCTGACATAGATGCCCGAGCCGCCGCGCACCTCCACAACGTTGGTGAGGTCCAGCACGATCACCGCTTCGCGCACCGAGGTGCGGCTGACGTGCAGCTGCGCCGCCAGGTCGCGCTCGGAGGGCAGGCGGTCGCCCGGGCGCAGGTTCTGCACCGCGATCAGGCCCTTGATGCGCTCGGCCACCACGCGGTAGAGCCGGTTCTCGTTCAGCAAACCGTCCGGCTCCCCCGCCACGATGGGGGTGATGGGAATGGCGTCCGGTTTGGGGGTCATGCGGGGGGTACCGATCCTGTTATGAAGTGCGGCCGGGGCGCGCGGGCGAATCGCCGCAGCGGGCCAGCTCGGCCACGGCCAGGAACAGATGGTACAAAACCCGGGCGGGCGTGGCGCCGGACAGGAAAGTGCCATCGCGGCAAAGCTGGTTGCACCAGTTGGCCCCATCGGCATGGAAGAAGTGCTCCTGGAGCCTGCGGAAATGCGCGCCGGCCTCATCGCCCGCGTGCGCGTCACCGGCCTGCGCCCGCGCCACGCAGGCCTTGATGTATTCGGTCTGAGGCCAGAAGAGCTTGGTGTCCGCCACGATCTGACCCTGCGGGCTGACGCCGTCCAGCACCACCCGCGGGCCTTGCGTGTCCAGCCCATAGGCCTGCCCGAAGGCGAACAGCCGGTCAATCCACGCGCCCACTTCACGGCGGCCGCCCAGGCGGCGGTATTCCGCCAGCAGCCAGACCCATTCGAACTGGTGGCCCGGCTCGCGCAACAGGCCGGGGGCACCGGGCGCCGGTGTCCAGTCGGCGCAGAAGAACTCGGCGACGCTGCCACTCGCATGGTCGAACAAATGGCGGCCGAACAGGCCCACCAGTTCGTCACTGCGGCCAAGCCACGACGCGCCGCCGGTGGCGTTGCGCATCGCCAGGCAGGCTTCAAGCAGATGCATGTGCGGGTTCTGCCGGCGCGGCAGCGCCTCCACATTCGGGAACTCCTCGAAGAAGCCACCATGCACGTCATCGGCCACGTGACTGCTCAGGAACGTGTAGGCGCGTTCCGCCATCTCGAGCGCGGCGGGATTCTTCGTCGCGGCGTAGTACCAGGCGCACGCCAGGATCACGAAGGTCTGGTCGTAGGTGTCCCGCGTGGGATCGTCGACGCCGCCCTCCGCCAGCCGGGCGCGCGCCCAGCCGCCCACGGTACGGCTGGCGTGTTCCCAGCGGCAAAGCTCCTGGAAGCCATGGTCGGCAACCGCGCGCATCCGGCCGCTGGCATCGAGCACCGCGGCGTGGCTGAACACGTAGGTCAGCCGGCCCTGGGCCAGCAGGGTGCGCCGCGGCGACTTGACCGCGGCGCCCTGCGCATCGAGCGACTCGAAGAAGCCGCCCTTCGCATCAACCACGCGATCGGCCCAGAACCGGCACACGTGATCGACCAGCCAGCCGCGCAGCGCGCCCGGCTCCAGCGTGGCGGGAAACACCGGCGAAGCAAGGGCGTCATGCATGGGCAGGCTGCTCCCGTACGCGCGAGACCAGTTGCGTGGGGCTGACAAAGCGCATGGCGATCAGCAGCCACAGCAGCGTCACCGACATGTACACGATGGCCATCGCGTCGATCGACTGCGGCGCCCGCACACCGGCGGCGAACACCGCGTAGTACAGCGCGACCACCAGGGTCTGTGAATCGGCACCGGCGGTCATGAAGGTCAGCTCGAACATGGCCACGGTGCGCACCAGCACCAGCAGCGAAGCCGCCAGGATGCCCGGCATCAGCAGCGGCACCAGCACGTGCAGGAACACCTGCGGCGTCCTGGCGCCGAACACGCGCGCCGCGGCTTCGATGTTGGGGTCGATCTGCTCGATGAAGGGCGTCATCACCAGGATCACGAACGGCAGCGCCGGCAGCAGGTTGGCCAGGATCACGCCCCACAGCGTGCCCGCGAGGTGCAGCTTGTAGAACACCGTGGCCAGCGGAATGCCGTAAGTGATGGGCGGCACCAGCATCGGCAGCAGGAACAGCATCATCAGCGCCTTCTTGCCGAAGAAATTCCTGCGAGCCATGGTGTACGCCGCGGGCACGCCCAGCAACACCGAAAGCAGCACCACGGCGGCCACCACCTGCACGGTCACCAGCAGCACGCCGCCGAGCTGGAATTCCTTCCAGGCCGCGAGGTACCACTCCAGCGTGAACGCTTCGGGCAGGAAAGTGCCGAACCAGCGCTGCGCCACCGAATTGGTGGCCACCGCCAGGATCATCAGCGCGACGTTCAGCAGGAACAGCGTCATCAGCGAGACGACCAGCGAACTCCAGGCCTTCGCGGCCCAGTCGGTTTTCATGGGGGCTTGCATCAACCTTTTCCTCCGCTGACCGGGCCGCGGTACAGCACGCCGCGCGCGGCCAGCACGAAGGCCACCACGCCGAGCTGCACGGCGCCCATGATCATGGCGATGGCCGAAGCCATCGAATAGTCATAGGCTTCGAATGCCGCCTCGTAGGCGGCGATGGAGATGACGCGGGTCGGCCCCGCGGGCGCGCCCAGCAGCACCGCCGAGGGGAACACCGAGAACGCCTGCACGAACGACAGGCAGAAAGTCATCGCCAGGCCGGCCATCAAAAGCGGCAGCACGATGTACCTGAACTGCGCGAACGGCGGGGCGCCCAGCGTGGCCGCCGCGCGCGACAGCACCGGGTCGATGCCGGTGATGTACGACAGGGTCAGCAGGAAGGCGAAGGGAAAGCCCGAGATCACCAACGAGATCAGCACGCCCCAGTAGTTGTGGGTGAGGTGGATGGGCCCGTCATACAGGCCCAGCGCCTGCACCGCCTGCGAGAACCAGCCGCGCGGGCCGAAATAGGTCAGCATGCCTTCGGCGATCAGCACCGTGCCCAGTGTCAGCGGGATGGTGAGGATGGTGGTGGCCACCTTCTGGTAGGGCGTGCGGTTGCGCAGCCGGTAGGCCAGGGGCACCGCGATGCCCACATTGATCAGCGTGGCCGGCAGCGCCAGCTTCATGGTCGTCCAGATGGTGGACCACAGGGCGGGCTTTTCGTAGAACGCGATGTAGTTGGAAAAGGCGCCGCCTTTGTCCACGGGGTGGAACGACAGCCACAGCCCGTCCAGGAACGGGTACACAAAAACCGCCAGCATGAACAGCGCCGCGGGCAGCGCCATCCACAGCGCCGGGTCGCGCAACGGGCCGCCGATGGAGCCGGCCTGGTGTTGCGTCATGCGCCTTCCCCATGGGCATAGACCAGCACGCGCTCGGGCTTGACCGACAGCAGCACCGCGTCCCCGGCGCGCGCCGTGCCGACGGAGCGCACGAACAGCGGCGTCTTGTCCTGCGTCCTGAGCATGAACAGGCTTTCCTTGCCGTAGTACTCCACGCCTTCCACCGTGGCCTCGATGCGGTTGCCTTGCGCCGAGTCGGGGTCGGCAAAGCCGAGGTCGTCCGGCCGGATGCAGGCCACGGCACTTGCCGATGCCAGGGCAGTGCCGGCTTGCGGCGCCGAAAGACGCACGCCCGCGCCGGCCAGTTCAACCGAACCGTCCGAGACGCTGGCCGACAGGCGAAGCTCATTGCGATAGCCCATGAACCGCGCCACCGCCAGGTTGGAAGGCTGCGAATACACCGCCGCCGGCGTGTCCACCTGCTGCACCACGCCGTCCTTCATCACCACGATGCGGTCGGCCAGCGACAGGGCTTCGTCCTGGTCGTGCGTGACGTACAGCGTGGTGCGTCCCAGTTCGCCGTGTATGCGGCGGATCTCGGTGCGCATTTCCAGCCGCAGCTTGGCGTCCAGGTTCGAGAGCGGCTCGTCCATCAGGATCAGCGGCGGCTCGATCACGATGGCCCGGGCAATCGCCACGCGCTGCTGCTGGCCGCCGGACATCTGGCCGGGCAGCTTGTGCGCGTGCGGGCTCAACTGGACAAGATCCAGTGCCTTGGCCACGCGGCGCTCAATTTCGGCGGCGGCTACGCCGCGCATCAGCAGGCCGAAGCCCACGTTCTTCGCCACCGTCATGTGCGGGAACAGCGCGTAGTTCTGGAACACCATGCCGAAGCCGCGTTTTTCGGGCGGCAGGATGTCCACCCGCCGGTCGTCCAGGTGGATTTCCCCCGACGACAGCGGCATCAGGCCCGCGATGCAATTGAGCGCCGTGGACTTGCCGCAGCCCGACGGCCCCAGCAGCGCGATGAATTCGCCGCGCCGCACTTCCAGGCTGAGCCCGTCGAGCGCGGCGGCTTGCGACGCCGGCCCCCCGAACCTGCGGGTCACCCGGTCCAGCCGCAGACTTCCAAAATCGTGATTCATGATTGCTTTTCTTCGCTCGCCAGGTCTATCTCAGCGCAGCTTCTGCGCGCCGACTTCCTCGTCCCACTTGCGGAAGGCCTTGACCAGCGCCTGCGAGTCCAGCGGCTGCGCGTGCGGGCGGTTGGCGATCCAGTCGGCGTATTCGGCGCGGCCGAATTCCTTGATGACGTCCTGGCTCTGCTGCGGCGCCATGGTCACGGGCACGTTCTTCACGGCCGGGCCGGGATAGAAGTAGCCCTTGTCATAAGTCAGGGCCTGCTGCGCGGGCGCCAGCAGGAAGGCCATCAGGTCCAGCACCACGGCCTGTTTGTCCGCAGCCAGGCCCTTGGGCAGCATCATGTATTGCGTGTCGTTGACCCAGGTGAAGCCCTTGAACGCGGCGATCTTGTAGTTCTTGGGCACCACGCCCAGGGCGCGCGGGTTGATATCCCAGCCGGTGACGCTGGGCGTCATGTCGCGCGAGCCTTCGCCCAGTTCGCGCATCACGGCGCCGGTGCCGCCCGGGTAATACTCGATGCAGGTGTTCAGCGCCTTCAGGTAGACCCAGGTCTTGTCCCAGCCATTGATCGGGTCCTTCGGGTCCTTGTCGCCCAGCAGGTAGGGCAGGCCCATCATGAAGGTGCGGCCGGGGCCGGAGTTGGCCGGTCGGCCGTAGATCAGCTTGTTCGGATTGGCCTTGCACCAGGCCAGCAGTTCCTGCGGCGTGGTGGGCGGTTGCTTGACCTTGTCGGGGTTGTATTCCAGGAGAGGGCCGCCGGGCATGAACACCACGGCCAGCGCCTGGTCGCGCGCCAGCTCCTGCATCTTCAGCGCCTGCGGCAGGTAGTTGCCCAGCACGCCGGGGAATTTGGCCGAATGGTCGGGCAGGATGCGGATCCACAGGTTCTGCTCGATGCCGGCCGACAGGATGTCCAGCCCGCCCAGCACCAGGTCGATGTCGGTGCGGCCGGCCGACTGCATGGCCTTGATCTTGCCGGGCAGCTCCGGCGCGGGCGCCTTGGTGAAGGTGAACTTCACGTTGGGGTTCTTCGCCTTGTAGCCCTCGATGGCGTCCTGCAGCAGCGCCAGCGCGCCACCGACGTCAACCACGTTGACGGTCACCGACTGCGCATGCGCGGTGCACAGCGCGGCAGTGGCCAGGGCAGCCACGGCAAATTTGCGCAGGGCGGCGGCCAGCGGCGCTTTCGAAATCAATGTCCTCATCTCGGTCTCCGGGTGGTTTGCTCTTAGAGCGTGGTTTTGAATGCGCGAGGGGTCCGGCGCGCTACTTGCGCGTCGCCCCGATCTCTTCTTCCCAAATCCTGAAAGCCTTGACCAGCAGTTGCGGGCTCAGCGGCTGCACGTGCTGGCTGTTCAGGCCCCACAGCACGTACTCGACCCGGCCGAATTGCCTGATGACGTCCTGGCTGGCCTGTGGCGCCAGGCTGAAGGGAACGTTCTTCACGGCCGGCCCGGGATAGAAGTAGCCCGAGTCATAGGTGAGCGCCTGCTGCTCGCGCTTGAGCAGGTGCGCCATCAGGTCCAGCACCACGGCCAGGCGCGCGGGTGGAAGGTTCCTGGGAACCATCATGTATTGCGCGTCGTTGACCCACGTCATGTTTTTGAAAGCGGAGACCTTGTACGACCTGGGCACCACGCCGGTGGCGCGGGGGTAGATGTCCCAGCCCGTTGTGGTCACGATGATGTCGCGGTGCTTTTCGCCCAGCTCTTTCATGAGCGTGCCGGTGCGGGCGGGGTAGCCGTCGATGCAGGTGTTCAGCGCCTTCAGGAAGGCCCAGGTCCTGGACCAGCCGTTGACCGGGTCCTTGGGGTCGCTGTCGCCCAGCAGGTAGGGCAGGCCCATCAGGAAGCTGCGGCCCGGGCCCGAGTTGGCCGGCCGCGCGTACGAAAAGCGGCCCGGGTGGGCCCGGCACCAGGCCAGCAGCTCTTCCGGCGTGGCCGGTGGCGTCTTGACGGCGTCCGGATTGAACTCCAGCAGCGGGCCGCCCAGCATGTACACCACGGCCACGGCCTGGCTGTTGGCCAGGTCCTGCATCTTGCGGGCCTCCTTGAAGTAGTTGTCCAGCAGGCCGGGAAACTTCGCGGCATGGTCCGGCAGGATGCGCGTCCACAGCCCCATTTCCAACCCGGCCGCCAGGATGTCGTTGCCCCCCAGCACCAGGTCCGCCTCGGCCCGGGATTCCGCCATGGCGGACGCCAGTCTGGCAGGCAGTTCCGGCGCCAGCGCGTTTGAGAACGTCACGGTGACGCCTGGATGCGTGGCCACGTACGACTCGATGCCCTTTTGCAGCAGGTTCAGCGCGCCGCCGACGTCCACCACCCGCAGGTTGACTCGCTGGGCATGCGCCAGCAACGGGCCCGCCACCAGCGCCACGGCGAGAAGCGCCCGGCGGCAAAGGGGTCCGCAAGGTCGCAGGAGGCACTTGAAATTTGTCATATCAATTTACATGTTGGGCGGGCCGGAGCTTAATTGACTAAACCAAATTAAACAAGTGGCCCAACCAATTTTCTAATTTGGCATAGCCAATGCACGACGCTTTGAGCATAATCCGCGCTTTGAAACAACTCCCTATCCAGATAGCCCGCCATGAAGATCCGCTCCTGCAAGGTCATCGTCTGCTCCCCCGGCCGAAATTTCGTGACATTGAAAATCGAGACCGACGAGGGGGTGTACGGCATCGGCGACGCCACCCTCAACGGCCGTGAGAAGTCGGTGGTCGCTTACCTGGAAGAGCACGTCATTCCTTGCCTGGAAGGGCGCGACCCGGCGCAGATCGAGGACATCTGGCAGTACCTGTACCGGGGTGCCTACTGGCGCCGCGGGCCGGTGACGATGACGGCCATCGCCGCCGTCGACACCGCCCTGTGGGACATCAAGGCCAAGGCCGCCGGCATGCCGCTATACCAGCTTTTGGGCGGAAAGAGCCGCACCGGCGTGATGGTCTACGGCCATGCCAACGGATCGGACATCGAACACACCCTGGACGAAGTGCTCAAGTACCAGGGCATGGGCTACAAGGCCATCCGCGCCCAAAGCGGCGTGCCCGGCCTGAACGCGGTCTACGGGGTTGGGCGCGGCGCCATGTTCTACGAGCCGGCCGATGGCAGCCTGCCTTCCGAGCACGACTGGTCGACCGAGAAATACCTGGACCATGCACCGAAGCTGTTCGAGCGGCTGCGCGAAAAGGCGGGTTTTGGCGTGCACCTGCTGCATGACGTGCACCACCGCCTGACGCCCATCGAGGCAGCACGCCTGGGCAAGGCCATCGAGCCCTATCGCCTGTTCTGGATGGAAGACCCCACGCCCGCGGAAAACCAGGAGTCGTTCCGCCTGATCCGCCAGCACACCACCACGCCGCTGGCGGTGGGCGAGATATTCAACACCGTCTGGGACTGCAAGGACCTGATCGAGAACCAGCTGATCGACTACATCCGGGCCACCGTGGTCCATGCCGGTGGCATCACTCACCTGCGGCGCATCGCGGACCTGGCTGCGCTCTACCAGGTGCGCACCGGCTGCCACGGCGCCACCGATCTGTCGCCGGTGTGCATGGGCGCGGCGCTGCACTTCGACCTGTGGGTGCCCAACTTCGGCATCCAGGAATACATGCGCCACACGGCGGAGACGGACGCGGTTTTCCCGCACGCCTACACCTTCAACGACGGCTTCCTGTACCCCGGCGACGTGCCGGGCCACGGCGTGGACATCGACGAGGAATTGGCCGCCAGGTACCCCTACCAGCGCGCCTACCTGCCAGTCAATCGCCTTGCCTCGGACGGCACGCTGTGGAACTGGTGAACGCGATGCACCGCCTCAGCCCGGAACATCTTCAAAGCGTGCCGCCGCAGGTGCGCACCCCGGCCTACGACCGAGGGCAGCTGCAGCCGGGCATCGTCCACCTGGGCATAGGCGCGTTCGCGCGCGCGCACCTAGCGGCGGTGAACGAGGAAGCGATCGAGCAAACCGGCGAGCACCGGTTCGGCATCACCGGCGTTTCCATGCGCAGCAGCGAAACCAGCGATGCGCTGGTTCCCCAGTCGGGCCTGTACACGCTGGCACTGCGCGACGCGGACGCCGAAGGAAAAGCCAGGCAGGACCTGCGCGTGATCGGCAACCTTGTCGGCCTGCGCGTGACCCCGCAGGACGCCGCCGCACTGCCGCGGCTGATCGCGGCCGAGGCGACCCGCATCGTCAGCCTGACGGTCACGGAAAAAGGCTATTGCCGCGACCCCGCCACCGGCGCGCTGTTGCTGGACCACGCGGACATCGCGCACGACCTGGCCCATCCCGCCGTGCCGCGCAGCGCCATCGGCGCCATCGTGCGCGGGCTGGAGCAGCGGCACCACGGCGCGGGCGTGCCGCTCACGCTGATGTCGCTGGACAACCTGCCTTCCAACGGTGACCTGCTGCGCTCGCTGGTCCTGGCGTTCGCGCAGGAATGCAATCCCCCGCTGGCGGCGTGGATCGACAGGGAATGCACCTTCCCCAACTCGATGGTGGACCGCATTGTTCCCAGGACCAGTGACGCAGACCGCGAGGCGATATCCGCTGCGCTGGGGCTGCAAGACCAATGGCCGGTGGTGGCCGAGCCCTTCCTGCAATGGGCCGTGGAAGACCGCTTCGTCTGCGGCCGGCCGCGCTGGGAAGTGGCCGGCGTGCAGCTGGTGGACTCGGCCCGGCCCTTCGAGCGGCTGAAGCTGCGCATGGTCAACGCGACCCACTCCGCGCTGGCGTATTTGTCGGTGATCGCCGGCCTGCCCACCGTGGATGCCGCCATGGCATCGGCGCCGATGCGCACCTACATCCAGCGCCTCACGCAGGAAGAAATCATTCCCGCGCTGGGTGCCATCCCGGGCGTGGACCTGCCGGCCTTCGCCGCGGCGATGGCCAGCCGATTTGCCAACCCGGCGCTGGCGCACCAGACGCAGCAGATCGCGATGGACGGCTCGCAAAAGCTGCCGCAACGCATCCTGGTCTCGATTACCGACAGGCTCGAACAGGGCACGCCGTTTCCATTGCTGGCGATGGCCGTGGCGGCGTGGCTGCGCTACCTGGAAGGGGCGGACGAGAAAGGCGCGGCGTACCGCATCAACGATCCATTGGCAGCGGCGCTGGCGCAGCAGGTGGCGGCGGCCGGCGAAAGCGCGCTGGCCGCAGGCAGCCCCGAGGCGGCCGAGCAAGCGCGCGTGGCTTCGTTCGTCTCATACACGCCGGTCTTCGGCGCGCTGGGGGACTCCACGCAGTTCATCAGCGCCGTGGCGGCGCAATCGCTTGCCTTGCGCCGGCGCGGCGCACTGGGGGCCCTCGCCGCCTTGCCTGGCCCGCGGGCATGACGAACACCGGAGAAAGCATGTCCTTACTGCACCCCGACCGACTTTTCCCTGCCGAACCGGCCACGCGAGCCATCGCCCGGCGTCTGTATGACGGCATCAGGCATTTGCCCATCCTGAGTCCGCACGGCCATACCGATCCAGCCTGGTTCGCCGACAACGAAGCGTTCACCAATCCCTCGGCATTGCTGATCCAGCCTGACCACTACGTGTTTCGCATGCTGTGCAGCCAGGGTGTCCTTCTGGAAGACCTGGGCATACCGGCGCGCGATGGCGCGGGCGCCGAGGCCGATCCGCGCGAGGTATGGCGCCTGCTGGCACGCCACTGGGCGCTGTTTCGCGGCACGCCGACGCGCATGTGGCTGGAGCATGTGTTCTCGGAAGTGTTCGGCACTCAGGAGCGCCTGAGCGAGGCGAACGCCGATGCGCAGTACGACCACATCAATGAATGCCTCAAGCGGCCCGAATTCCGACCGCGCGCGCTTTTCGAACGCTTCAACATCGAGGTCATCGCCACCACCGAATCGCCGCTGGATCCGCTTGCGCACCATGCGAAGCTGGCCGCCGATCCGTGGCAAAAAGCCAAAGGCCGGCCGCGCGTCATCACAGCTTACCGGCCTGATCCAGTGGTCGACCCGGAGTACGAAGGCTTCATCCGGAACGTCGAGGAATTCGGAGCCCTGACCGGTGAGGACACGCGGACATGGAGCGGTTACCTGCACGCGCACCGCATCCGCCGCGAATACTTCAAGAGCCATGGCGCGACCTCGACCGATCATGGTCACCCGAGTGCCCGCACCGCCGACCTCGCCGCCGCGCAATGCGCGGCCTTGTTTGACAGGGTGATGTCCGGCCCGGCATCGCGCGACGACGCCGAATTGTTCCGCGCGCAAATGCTTACCGAAATGGCGCGCATGAGCATGGATGACGGCCTGGTCATGCAGATCCACCCGGGTTCGGTGCGCAACCACAGCGCGCAAACGCTCGCTCGTTTCGGCCGCGACAAGGGCTTCGATATTCCGGCCCGCACCGACTACGTCACGGCACTGAAGCCGCTGCTGGACCGCTTCGGCCTCGAGCCGACACTGTCGATCATCCTTTTCACGCTGGATGAGACAAGTTATTCGCGCGAACTCGCGCCGCTGGCCGGCGTTTATCCCAGCCTGAAACTGGGTCCTTCGTGGTGGTTCTTTGATGCGCCCGACGGCATGCGCCGGTTCCGCGAGATGACAACCGAAACTGCCGGCTTCGCCAACACGGTGGGCTTCAATGACGACACGCGGGCATTTTTGTCGATTCCCGCGCGGCACGATGTCTGCCGGCGGGCCGATTGCTCATACCTGGCCAGGTTGGTGGCTGAACATCGGTTGGAAGAAGACGAAGCGCATGAGGTAGCGCATGACCTGGCCTATGGCCTCGCCAGGAAGGCCTACCGCCTGTAGATCGCGTGCGGCTGCTGACTCAGGTGCTCAGTGCATCACCAGCGGGTTCTGCGCCAGTTCGGCGTAGCCGCCCAGGGTTTCCTCAACCTCTTCCTGGGTCGGGGTGTTCACCTGCCAGGCGTTGATCTGGCGCTGGAACGCGTCGGCCCAGCTGCCGTCGAGGTAGACCTCCTTGTTGGACCGCTTGTCGACGATTTCAAAGCCGTGGCGTGCAAGGCGCGGGGCCGGCTCGCCCTCAAAGGGTTCGTTGGCCTGCATGTGCACGACAACAAACGCGTCGGAGTCATAGAGCATTTGCATTGAGTTTTCCTTCACCACGGTTATGTAGCAACGTTTGAGCCGGTTTCAAGGTGGACCGGGCTTTCGCGTTGTCCTCCCATGCCTCACAGAGTAGGCAGGGCGCGGTTCAGCGCCTGTCGGTGGAGGACCACTGCTGGTCCACATAATCCCCATTGGCCTGTGTAAGACGGACGCGCACCGGCACGTAGTCCATGCGGGTGCCCAGCCAGAGCTCCACTTTCACGTCGTAGTCGCGCCGCGGAACGCGCACCAGCTTGCGCGCGGGGACATTGCCACCCGGCAATTGCAGCGTTTCGTCCGCCTCCACGGTGAACAGCCACGGCTCGGCGTCACGCGTGCCCACCGTCTGCAGCGTGATGCTGCTGCCCGCGGGGAACTTTGCCGGTGCTGCCGCGATCATGGCGCCCAGTTGCAGCAGCACGCTGAGCCGGTCCTGCGCGCCGGCCGCAAGCTCCGCGTCCGGGGCGTTGCTGCTGAAGGTGACCTTGCCCTTGTCACGCTCGAAATGCGCGGCCTGCTCGCTGCGCGACTTGTCCGAAAAGCGGCTGGGCGCCAGCCCCTCGCTGGTGATGCGGCCCGTGCTGCGCTGCGAGCGCGAAGCGATCAGCGGAATGGCGTACGAGAGCTGCGCGTCGTAGCTGCTGCCGTCGTGCCGCCACTGCAATTCCCCGTCGGCATGCCAGGTGAGCCCGCGCGCCGTGCCGGTGATGGCGTAGCGCAGGCGCGCCGGCGGCGCCACCGCGAAGGCCACGGCATTCAGGCTGCTGTCGCGTGCGGATGGTGCGGGCGCAGCGGCTGCGGTCACCACGGGCTCGGCGGGCACAGCGGGCGCAACCACAACCAGATCGGCAATTGCTACAGTTTTAATAGCGCTCTGTGCTTGCTGGATGCGCTCTGCAGGCCTTTTCTCCTCTGAAGAAACGGCGGGAACGGGCTTTTCAACGACGGCTTCAGGCGCTTGCGAAGGCGGCGCGTCAACGGTGCGCAATTGCAGCGGCCGCATGCCCGGTGGCCGTGGCGGCTCGTACTGCGGCGCGGCGTGCAGCAGCACCATGTGGGCGGCCAGCACGCCCAGCGTCAGCAGCACCAGCGGCTTGCGGGCCGAGGGCTGCGCGGCGCTCATCCCCGCCACCCCAGGTCGCTGGAGAGCAGGTTCGCCGCATTGCGCAGCGGCTTGGCCACCGCACCATTCCAGTCTGGGTCAAACACCGCGGCCGAGCCCAGCGCCACGATGCCCAGCGCGATGTGGCCGTCCGAATCGAACACCGGCGCGCAAAAGCCCACGATGCCGGGCAGCAGCGTGTCCACCACGCGCGACACGCCACGCGAGCGAACTTCATCCAGCAGCGCGCGCGCTTCGGTCAGCGTGGCCGGCACATCGGTGCGGCCCAGCTTCTGCGCGCGGCTGAGCTCCTCCTTCAACATGGGCGTGATGGCTTCGCGCGAAACATAGGCGGCGAAACAGCGGCCGGTCGCCGAGCTCAGCAGCGGCATCACGTCGCCCAGCCGCAGGTTCACCGTCACGGTCTGCGGCGACTCTTCCCAGTGGATGATGGTCGGCCCATGGTTGCCCCACACAGCCAGCGCCAGCGTGTGGCCGCCGATCTGCTCCACGATCTGCGGCACCCGCTGGCGGGCCAGCTTGACGGCATGCACGCGCGAGAGCGATGCCAGGCCGAGCTTGAGCGCGGCGGGGCCCAGGTCGTAGCGGGTGCTGCCCGCGTCCTGTACCACCAGCTCCAGCCGCTGGAAACTGACCAGGTAGCGGTGCGCCTTGGCGGCGCTCATGCCGGCGGCGGCGGCCAGGTCGCGCAGCATCAGCGGCCCGGGCGCCTTGCCCAGCACGTCGAGCAGGCCGAAGCCCACCTCCACTGATTGGATCCCTGCACGTTCCTTCATACCCGTCCAGTTCCTGTAGAATTACGTTTAGGTAAATTCATTTCACAATGCGTAACGTCCTGTGGACTCTAACGCATCCTGTTCACGGGGGCAAATCTGATGAAGCTTGCAACGTACAAGGACGGTTCGCGCGACGGCCAGCTGGTGGTGGTTTCGCGCGACCTGGGCACCGCGCATTATGCGACCGGCATCGCCGCGAAGATGCAGCAGGTGCTGGACGACTGGGGCTTCATGGCGCCGCAACTGCAGGACCTGTATGACGCGCTGAACAAGGGAAACGCGCGCCACGCCTTCCCGTTCGACCCCGCGCAATGCATGGCGCCGCTGCCCCGTGCCTACCAGTGGGCCGACGGCTCGGCCTACATCAACCATGTGGAGCTGGTGCGCGCCGCGCGCAACAGCGATGTGCCGCAGACTTTCTACACCGACCCGCTGATGTACCAGGGCGGCAGCGACGATTTCCTGGGCCCCTGCGACGACGTGCCGGTGCCCTCGGAAGAATTCGGCATCGACTTCGAAGCCGAGATCGCGGTGGTCACCGGCGACGTGGCGATGGGCTCCAAACCCGAACAGGCGCTGGATGGCATACGCCTCTTGATGCTGGCCAACGACGTCAGTTTGCGCAACCTGATCCCCAACGAGCTGGCCAAGGGCTTCGGCTTTTTCCAGAGCAAGCCGGCCACCGCCTTCAGCCCCGTGGCCGTGACGCCCGACGAAGTGAATGAAGTGTGGGAGGGCGGGCGCCTGAACCTCACCGTGCAAAGCACCTGGAACGGCCGCAAAGTGGGCATGTGCGAAGCCGGCCCGGAAATGACCTTCCATTTCGGCCAGCTGATCGCCCACATCTGCAAGACGCGCAACGTGCGCGCCGGCAGCGTGGTCGGCTCGGGCACCGTCAGCAACAAGGGCGTTGAGAAGGACGGCAAGACCGACTGGCCCAAGGGCTACAGCTGCATCGCCGAAAAGCGCGCCATCGAAACCATCCAGGACGGCAAGCCTTCCACCGACTTCATGAAGTTCGGCGACACCATCCGCATCGAGGTGAAAGGCCGCGACGGCCAGAGCGTGTTCGGCGCGATCGAGCAGAAGATCGTGCAGCAGCGCTGATCACCCCTTTTCAACCCGGAGACAACATGCAACGCAGGCAATTCATCGCCGCAGGCGGCGCCACGCTGGCCGCTTCGCTCGCCCCTTCCCTTTCGCACGCCCAGGCCGCGTGGCCCGAGCAGCCCCTGAAGTGGGTCGTCCCGTACCCGGCGGGCGGCGGCACCGACGTGCTGGCGCGCAGCCTGGCCGAGGCCATGCGCCCCGGTTTGGGCCAGGCCATCCTGGTAGACAACCGCCCCGGCGCGGCCACCAACATCGGCGCCGACCTGGTCGCCAAGTCGAAGCCCGACGGCTACACGGTCATGTCGGGTGACAACGCGCTGCTGGCTTTCAACGAGCACTTGTTCACCAAACTGCCGTTCAACCCCGAGCGCGACTTCAGCTTCATCGGCGCGATCGGGCGCTTCCCCATGGCGCTGGTGGTCAACCCCGACTTCCCGGCGAAGACGCTGAAGGAATTCGTCGCCTATGCCAAGGCCAACCCCGGCCGCGTCAACTACGCATCCCCCGGTAACGGCTCGCCGCACCACCTGGCGATGGAACTGTTCAAGAACCGCACCGGTTCGTTCATCACCCACATCCCCTACCGCGGCGCCGCGCCGGCCATGCAGGACGTGATGGGCGGCCAGGTGCCGTGCATGTTCCTGGACCTGGCGGCGGGTTTGCCCATCATTCAGTCGGGCAAGGTGCGCGCGCTGGCCATTGGATCGCCCAAACGCGCTGGTTCGCTGC
Source organism: Burkholderiales bacterium (assembly GCA_016191525.1). Taxonomy (GTDB): domain Bacteria; phylum Pseudomonadota; class Gammaproteobacteria; order Burkholderiales; family Burkholderiaceae_C; genus Ramlibacter. The sequence continues at coordinate 42,535 of JACPOK010000035.1, forward strand.
CCAACCTGCCGACGCTGGCCGAAGCCGGCGTCACCGGCGTGGAAGTGTTCGCCTTCCAGGGCCTGATGGGCCCCGCAGGCCTGCCCGAGGCCGTGGTAGCGCGCCTGAACAGCGAGTTGAACAAGGCCATCGCCAGCTCGCCTGTGCAAAAGCGCATGGCCGACTTCGGCATGGAGCCGCTGCCCGGCACGCCCGCGCAGTTCAAGGCCATGGCCCGCGCCGAGGCGCTGCGCTGGGGGCCGATCATCAAGGCGGCCGGCGTCAAATTGGACTGAAACCGCCCGTGGCCCAAGGGTCCATGTATGAACGCGTCATGGGCGCGGACTATGCCCGCCTGGACAAGGAGGTGCAGCAGTTCCACCGCCTGCAGGGCCAGGTGAAGCTGCAGGGCACGGTACTCGTCGACGCGCCCCAGACCGTGTGGGCCGCACTGCTTGGCTGGTGCCTGGGAGCACCGCGAACCGGTGCGCAGGGCGCCATCGCGTTTGAACTCGAAACTTTGCCAGAGCGCGAACGCTGGACACGCCACTTCCCCGGCAAGACCATGCGCTCGGAGATAAGCCTGTGCGGCGGTGGCGTGGTTGAAAAACTGGGCGCCACCACGCTGCGATTCCACCTCGGCGAGCAACGGGGCGCACTGACCATGCAGTTGGTGGGCCTGCGCTTTCTCGGCATTCCCTGCCCCGCCTGGCTGCGCCCGCGTGTCCTCGCGCGCGAGCACGGCAGCGAAGGCATGATGCACTTCTGGGTAGAAGCCAGCGTGCCGGGAATCGGCTTGGTCACGCGTTACCGCGGCGCCCTGCGCATTCCATGATCGTCGTCTTCGATGCCCAGTGCCTGCTGTGTGACGGCTGGGTGAAATTCCTGCTGCGGCATGACCGCCGCCAGGTGTTGCGCTATGCGCCCATCCAGGGCGAGACCGGGCAGGCGCTGCCGGGAAAAGCCGGTCTGCGCGTCGAGGGCCTGGAGACGTTGCTGCTGGTCGACGGCGACCGGGTGTGGCAGCATACCGGCACCATCCTGCGCGTGCTCCATGCGCTGGGCTGGCCGTGGAAGCTGGCGTGGGTCGCCTGGCTCGTGCCCGCGCCCCTGCGCGATTCGCTGTACCGCTGGCTGGCGCGCAACCGCTACCGCTGGTTCGGCCGCTCGGACACCTGCCTCATGCCGCAGGAAAGCTTCAGGCACCGCTTCCTTCCCTGAACGCGGGCGAATCGCGATACTCGGCGCATGCCCGATACCGCCAGCGCTGATGCATCGGCCCTCCGCTGGGCCTGGCTGCCCGCGCAGGGCAGCTGGAAGTACCACCTGCTGCTGGCGGTGGTGGGCGTGTTCCTGCTGGGCCCGCTGGCCGGCCTGACCGCGGCCTACATGAATTTCGCGCTGGGCTTCTTCGTCGGCGGCCAAGTGCTGGCCGGCCTGCTGGGGTCGGCCGTCACGCTGGGCTACGGCGCCGACGGCAAGCACGGCGCCAACTACATCCAGACAGCGGCATCGTCGGTCGCCAGCATGAGTGCCCTGGGTGTGCTGATCCAGGCCATGGTGTGGATGGGGCTGCCGCAGCCGCCGGCCTGGCAGCTGGTGGCTTACCTGCTTTGCATCGGCATGTTCGGCGTGGGCGTGGGCATGCTCTACACGCCGATATTGGTGGACCGGCTGCGGCTGGACTTTCCCTCCGGCCTGGCGGTGGCCAACATCCTGCGCGCGCTGACCGACCCGGTGCTGCTGCGCCGCTCGGTCGCTGCGCTGGGCGGCGGCGTGGCGGGGGGCCTGGCGGGCGGGCTGCTGGCATCGCGCATCGCGCTGCTGGGCGCCATCGAGCTGTCCACCTCCACCTTCGGCGCGGGCATGGTGGTAGGCGCGCGCATCGGCATCCCGGTGGTGATCGGCGGCTTGCTGGGCTGGGCCACGCGGCCCTTCTTCGTTTCCATCGGCTGGCTGGCGCAAGGCGACCCGTTCCGCAAGATCACCTTCCTCGTCGCGCTGGGCATCATCATGGGCGCCGCGCTGGTGGACATGGCCATCATCCTGTGGCGCGCGCAGCAGAACTTCCGCGCCCGGGTGCCCGCGCCGCCGCAGGCCGACTGGCAGCGCGTGCACAGCGTGCGGCTGGCGCTGTGGGTGGCGGCATGGGGCGCGGGTATCGTCATCACCGGCCACCAGCTGCTGGGCCAGCCCATCGGCTTTCTGCTGCTGGCGATCGCGCTGGTGTTCGTCTTCGCGCTGGTCAACGGCATCTCGGTAGGCGTGAGCGATTCCAACCCGATCTCATCGGCCTTTGTCGTGGCGGTGGTGCTGATGGCGGGGCTGGGCCTGAAGGACCCCGCCGTGGGCCTGATGGCGGGCACGGTGCTGCTGGTCTCCACCAGCGTGGCGTGCGACATGCAGCAGGACCGCTCCACCGGCTGGCGGCTGGGCACCAACCGCGTGATGCAGTTCCGCTACCAGGTGCTGGGCATCCTGGTGGGGGCGCTGCTGGCGGTGGCGTTCGCGCGCCTGTTCATGGCGGCCTACCCGGTGCTGCTGCAGGACCAGACGGTGATGAAGGCCGGCGAGCAGCCCGCCGAATGGAGCGCCGCCATGACCTACAAGTTCGTCGGCGTGCTGCGCAGCCTGACCGATGACAAGCCGTTCCAGCGCCACGCGATCATGATCGGCGTGGCGATCGGCCTGCTGCTCGAGCTGCTGCGCAAATGGTTGCGGCCGCGCTCCTTCGTGGTGGATGCGGTGCTGCTGCCTTCGCCGTACGCGCTGTCGTTCGGCGGCTTCGTCAATCTGCCGACCTCACTGTGGTTCGGTGCCGGCAGCGTGGTGTCCACCCTGTGGGAAATGCGCACGCGGCGCAAGGGTGGCGATGGCGGCCTGCCGCAGGACATGAGCGCAACTTCGCTGGTGGGCGGCGGCCTGATCGCCGGCGATGCGTTGGCCGCGCTGGGGCTGGGCGTGATGGGCCTGCTGGCGCTGACTACATGAATGGAGAGCGCCCATGCCGATAACGCTGAAGGACACAGGAGAATCGCTGACGCCTGGAGCGTTGGCCGCGCGCCTGGGGTTCATAGATTCAGATCTGGACCAGGCACTGACCCGGATGGATTTCATGAACAGCCGTTTCGCCAACCTGGACGCGCTGGTAAACGTCTTGAAGGGCGAGATCGGCACGGTCTTCCTGAACCGTGGCAGCGTCACGGCGGACAGCGCAGTGGCCTTGGCGGTCAGCCGCAACATTGACCTGACTGTCACGCTGGTGCGGGGCACGGCGGCCGACTCGGCAGTCAAGGCGCTGTCGACCCGATCCGCCGGCGGCGAGCCGCGGGATCCGGGCTGCGGGCGGCCGTCGAGTTCCCAGGTCATCAGCCAGGTTGGTGGCTCACAGCCAGGAAAGAAGCAGGTGAAGTTGCCCGAATTTACGGCCGTGGTGGGCAACTCGGACAAATGGGCCAAGCGTGGCGGCTGGCTTTTTGTGCGCATCAGCACGCTTTACCTGGTGCGTGGGGACCTGGGCGAGCGAGGCTGGGTCTGCCTGCGGTCTGCGCCGGTGGAGATGGCCCAATTCGTGCCCCACCCCAACCCGGACCCCAACGCCATTTTTCTAAACGCCGACTAGCGCAAATCGGGCCGCCAAAAGGAAACACGTGCCAACCATCGATATACGCCCCGCCACCACGAACGACGCCGGGCTCATCCTCGGCTTCATCAAGGAGCTGGCCGAGTACGAGAAAGCGGCGGATGAAGTCGTTGCAGCGGAAGACGACATCCGCCGCTCCCTGTTCGCCGCCGATGCCAATGCGCGCGCCCTGATCTGCGGCATCGACGGCGTGAACGCGGGCTTCGCGGTCTACTTCTTCAACTACTCCACCTGGCAGGGCCGCAAGGGCCTGTACCTGGAAGACCTGTACCTGTCGCCGCAGCACCGTGGTGCTGGCGCGGGCAAGGCGCTGCTGCAGCACCTGGCGCGCATCGCGGTGGCCGAGGGCTGCGGGCGGTTCGAGTGGAGCGTGCTGGACTGGAACGAGCCGGCGCTGCAGTTCTACCGCTCCATCGGCGCGGTGCCCATGGCCGAGTGGGTGCGCCACCGGCTGGCGGGCCAGGCGCTGGCGGATTTCGCGGCCTAGGCGCTACAGCCGCAGCCAGGGCGTGCCGCTTTCCTCGGCGCTCGCCTTGCCCAGCTTGTCCAGGAAGCTGTCGCACCACCAGTGCACGTCGTAGCGGCGAATGGTCTTCATCAGCGCGTCGTGCCGAACGCGCCGCTCATCCAGCGGCATCTGCAGTGCCAGGTGGATGGCGTTGGCCGTGTTCTCGGTGTCGTAGGGGTTGACCAGCAGCGCTTCCTTCAGCTGCTCGGCGGCGCCGGCAAAGCGCGACAGCACCAGCACGCCGGGGTCGGCCGCATCCTGCGCCGCAATGAACTCCTTGGCCACCAGGTTCATGCCGTCGCGCAACGGCGTCACCAGCGCCACGCGGCTGGCGCGGTACAGGCCGGGCAGCCGGGCGCGCGCCATGGTGCGGTGCATGTAGCGCACCGGCATCCAGTCCAGCTCGCCGAAATTGCCGTTGATGGAGCCGCACAAGCTTTCCAGCTCGTGCAGGATGTCGCTGTAGGCGCTGACGTCCTCGCGGCTGGGCGAGGCGATCTGGATCAGCGTGGCGCTGTTGTGCGTTTCGGGATGGTTTTGCAGCAGGTGGCGGAACGCGCGCATGCGCTGCGGCAGGCCCTTGGAATAGTCCAGCCGGTCCACGCCCACCAGCAGCTTGCGGCGTGAATACTCGGCTTTGGTCTTCTCGTACATTTCGCGGCCTTCAGGCGCATTCGTCAGCCCCTCGAACTCCTCCACGTCGATGCCGATCGGGAACGCGCCGGCCTGAACCGTGCGGTTGAACACGCGCCAGCGGCCGTCGCCCAGGTCCTGCGCATGCGCCTCGGCCTGGATGTAGCGGCAGAAGTGCTCGTGGTCGGCGTTGCTCTGGAAACCCACCAGGTCGTACGAACACAGCCCCTTGACCAGCCAGTCGTGGCCGGGAATGGCCGCCAGGATCAGCGGCGGCGGCAGCGGGATGTGCAGGAAAAACCCGATGCGGTTGGTGCAGCCCAGCGCACGCAGCTCGGCGGCCATCGGAATCAGGTGGTAGTCGTGCACCCAGATGATGTCATCCGGCTCCAGCAGCGCCAGCAGCTTGCGCGCGAACAGCTGGTTCACACGGCGGTAGCCGGCGATGTAGCCGGCGTCGAAGTCGGCCAGGTCCAGCCGGTAATGGAACACCGGCCACAGCACGCCGTTGGAATAGCCCAGGTAATACGCGTCGTAGTCGGCCTGTGTCAGGTCCACCGTCGCCAGCTTCACGCTACCGGCTTGCTGCACATGGACCGGTGCGTCGGCGGCCGTCGCGCCTTCGGCCGGCTCCACGATCTTGCCGCTCCAGCCGAACCACAGGCCTCCGGTGTTGTTCAGCACCTCGGCGAGCGCCACGGCCAGCCCGCCCGCCGCGGTCTTGCGCGGATCGGCGATGCGGTTGGAAACGACGACCAGGCGGCTCATATGACCGTATCCCACGGCGCCGACAGGCGCACCGCGGCATTGATGATGCCCACCATCGAGTAGGTCTGCGGGAAGTTGCCCCACATCTCGCCGGTGACCGGGTGCGTGTCTTCCGACAGCAGGCCCAGCGGGTTGCGGCTTTCCAGCATCACCTTGAAGATCTCGCGCGCCTGCGCCTTGCGCCCGATGCGGGCCAGCGCGTCGATGCGCCAGAAGGTGCAGATGTTGAAGGCAGTCTCGGGCTTGCCGAAATCATCGGGCGCCTCGTACCTGCGCATGTAGGGCCCGTCGCACAGCGACTTTTCCAGCGCCTCCACGGTGGCGATGAAGCGCGAGTCGTTGGGGTCGATGAAGCCCACCTCGGCCATCAGGAGCGCGCTGGCATCCAGGTCCTTGCCGCCGAAGCTTTCGGCGAAAGCCTGGCGCTGTTCGCTCCAGGCTTCGCGCAGGATGCGTTCGCGGATGGTGTCGGCGCGCTCGCGCCAGTAGCGGATGCGCTCGGGCATGCCCAGCGTCACCGCCACCTTGGCCAGCCGGTCGCACGCGGCCCAGCTCATGAGGGCCGACGAGGTGTGGATGCGCGCGCGCGTGCGCAGCTCCCACATGCCCGCGTCGGGCTGGTCGTACACACGGAAGGCCTGCTCGCCCACCGCTTCCAGGTAGGCGAATTCGGTCTTGCCCGCGCGGCGGAACAGCCGCGTGTCGTGGAACGACTGCGACGCGCCCAGCACGATGTTGCCGTACACGTCGTGCTGGAAATGTTCCTGCGCCTGGTTGCCGGTGCGCACCGGGCCTTCGCCGCGGTAGCCGGGCAGGTGCTCCAGGATGGCCTCGGGCAGCTGTTCTTCCTGGCCTATGCCGTACAGCGGCTGGATGTGGCCGCCGCGCGAGCGCACCACCACGTTGTTCAGCCAGCGCAGGTAGTCCTCCATGGTGCCCACTTCCGACAGGCTGTTGAGCGCGCGCACCACGAAGAAGGCGTCGCGCAGCCAGCAGTAGCGGTAGTCCCAGTTGCGCCCGCTGCCCGCCGCCTCGGGGATGCTGGTGGTCATGGCGGCCACGATGGCGCCGGTGTCTTCGAACAGCGAAAGCTTGAGGGTGATGGCCGCCCGGATCACCGCCTCCTGCCACTCCAGCGGTATCGCCAGCCGCCGCGTCCAGGTGCGCCAGTAGCCGGCGGTCTCCTGCTCGAAGGCGCGCGCGGTTTCCTCGATGCCGCCCTGCAGCGTTTCGTCGGGGCCGAGGATGAAGTTCATCTGCCGGTCCACCACGAAGAAGGTTTCATCCAGCAAATAGTTCAGCGGCGCATCACTGGTCAGGCGCAGCGCCAGCGCCGGCCCGACGTAGCGGATGTGGTGGCTGCCCTGGGTGAGCTGTGGCGCCAGCCGCCCCCAGTCGAAGCGCGGCCGCAGCACCACGCGCAGGCGCGGCGTGCCCGACAGCACCTTGACCCGCCGCACCAGCGTGAGCGGGCGGAACATGCGGTCGTGGCTGGTGAAGCGGGGCGCGAAGTCGGTGATCTCCACCCCATGGCCCTGGCGGTCGAACAGGCGGGTTTTCAGGATGGCGGTGTTGGGCTCGTAGTTCTGTTCGCTGCGGCTGAAGTTCTCGATCTCGAAGGCCCAGCCGGCGCCGTTGGCGCTGGGATCCAGCAGGGCGTTGAACACCGGGTCGCCGTCAAAGCGCGGCAGGCAGCACCAGACGATGCGGCCGCGCTCGTCAACGAGGGCGCTGTACGCGCAGTTGCCGATCACGCCCAGGTTCAGCGACGGGTCGGCATTGTTCATCGGGGTCTTCATCCGGCGGCCCTTGCGGCGCGGGTGGCCATGGCGGTCTCCAGTTCCAGCCGCAGGGCCTGCGGGCTGGCCACGCGCTGCCAGGCCACGCTGGGGCCTTCGCCCACCTTGATGCCCATGCCGCCCAGCCGCTGCACGGTGGAAAAGCCCACCTCGTCGGTGACGTCGTCGCCCACGAACACCGGCGTGTGGCCGGCGAACGGCGGCTCGCGCAGGAACGCCTCGATCGCGCGGCCCTTGCTCGCGCCGCCGGGCTTGGCTTCCACCACCATCTTGCCGTGCAGCAAGGTGAGGCCGGGGGACTCGTCCACGGCGGCCTGCATGGCTTCAAGGCAGAGCGCTTCCAGTTCCGGCGCCTGGCGGTAGTGCAGGGCGATGGAGCCGCGCTTGTTCTCCAGCCGCAAGGCGGGATGCTGTGCCACCAGCCGCGCCGCGGCCCGCTCCACGTTTTCCAGCGAATGGGTGGTGAGCAGCTGCATCTCGCCGCCGGCGTTGCGCCGCTCCGTGCCGTGCACACCGGCCGCGGGCAGGAGCAGCGGATGCAGGAAGGCATCCACCTGCGCAATGGGCCGCCCTGAAATCAGGGCGAGGGCGCCGCCCATGTAGTCCTGCAGCTTCGACAGGGTGCTGATGAGCGTCGGCGAAACCTGCACAGCCTCGGGCTGCGCGGCGATATCGACCAGCGTTCCGTCGAAGTCCAGAAAAAGGGCGCAGGAAGGGCACAGGATGTCCACAAAATTCATGGTTCAAACCCTAACAGCCGCCATGCTGCTCAGCTAGGCCGCGCCAGCCCCTCAGCGCGTAGGACAGGGCCTACTTTCGGGGGAGCGCTGCGCTTAAGCTACGCATTCGTAATAAGAGGCAACACATGGATTACTCCCGCTACACCACGCTGTCCATCACCCGCCGCGGCCCCAACAACAGCGTGCTGGACATCCAGATGAAAGCCGCCAACGGCAAGCTGCCGACCTCGGGCCATGAGGGCCACCGCGAGCTGGCCGGGATCTGGCGCGACGTGGGCGCCGACGACACGGTGCGCTGCGCCGTGCTGCGCGGCGAGGGCCTGGGCTTTTCAGGCGGCGGCGACCTGGCGCTGGTGCAGGACATGGCCAATGACTTCGAGGTGCGCACCCGTGTCTGGAAGGAAGCGCGCGACCTGGTCTACAACGTCATCAACTGCGACAAGCCCATCGTCAGCGCGCTGCACGGGCCGGCCGTGGGCGCGGGGCTGGTGGCCGGGCTGCTGGCCGACATCTCCATCGCCGCGAAGACCGCCAAGATCGTGGACGGCCACACGCGGCTGGGCGTGGCGGCCGGCGACCACGCGGCCATCGTCTGGCCGCTCTTGTGCGGGATGGCCAAGGCCAAGTACTACCTGCTGCTGTGCGAAGCCGTGAGCGGCGAGGAGGCCGAGCGCATCGGCCTGGTGTCGCTGGCCGTCGATGAGGCCGACCTGCTGCCCCGGGCCTATGAGGTGGCCGACAAGCTGGCCGCCGGTTCGCAGACCGCCATCCGCTGGACCAAGTATTCGCTGAACAACTGGCTGCGCCAGGCGGGGCCGGCGTTCGACACTTCGCTGGCGCTGGAATTCATGGGCTTCGGCGGCCCTGACGTGAAGGAAGGCGTGGCCTCCCTGCGCGAGCGGCGGGCGCCGCGTTTCTAGCGCGCCCCTGCGATAATCCCTCCCATGCAGTCCCTGCGCCACGCCCGCCTCCTCGCCCGCCTCGTGCTGGTGTGGTTCGCGCTGTCCATCGGTGTCGCCATCGCGTCGCCGATGGTGAACCCGAAGGCGGTGGAGCTGATCTGCTCCGGCGGCGCGATGAAGCTGCTGGTCAAGGGCGACGATGGCTCCGCGCAACCCGCGGGCCACTCGCTGGACTGCCCGCTGTGCGCCACCATGAGCGCGCCTCCGCCGGCAGCCGCCGCACAGGCGCCGCTACCTTCGGGGCTGTCGCACACCCTGCTAACCATTCCCCAGGCGCGCATCGCCGCGCTCACCGCCGCCCCGCCGCCGGGCCGCGGCCCACCCGTCTCGCTACCAATCTGATAGCGGCCCAAGCACGCCCCATGCGGGCTGCTGGCCTTTTCTCTTGGGTAAACCGGGGCCTTCATGATTCCCAACCGTCTTGCCGTGGCCATTGCCGCGGCGTTCTCGCCGGCGCTGCCGGCCTGGGCCCAGGCCCAGGCCCAGCCCCAGCCCGCGCCTGAGGCGCCCGCCCGGGCGCTGGGCGTCGTCACCATCAACGGGGGCGCGCCCACTTCGCTGCCCACGCAGATACCCACCACCATGGAGGGCGTCACGCGCGAGCAGATCGAGCGCACGGTCAACGCCACCGACAGCGAGGACGCGCTCAAGTATTTCCCCAGCCTGCTGGTGCGCAAGCGCTACATCGGCGACTACAACCACGCCGTGCTTTCCAGCCGCGCCTCGGGCACGGGCAACAGCGCGCGCTCGGCGGTGTATGCCGACGGCATCCTGCTGTCCAACTACCTGGGCAACGGCGTGGGCGGCCTGTCGTTCCCGCCGCGCTGGGGGCTGGTGACGCCGGAAGAGATCGAGCGGGTCGACGTGATGTACGGCCCGTTTTCCGCCGCCTATCCCGGCAACTCGGTGGGCGCGGTGGTGGACTATGTGACGCGCATGCCCACGAAGTTCGAGGCGCATGCCAAGGTGGGCTTCGTGTCTCAGCCCTTCGAGCTCTACAACACCAGCGCCACCTACCGCGCCTGGCAGGCCAGCACCTCGGCGGGCAACAAGGCCGGCGACTGGTCGTGGTGGTTCAACGCCAACCACACCGACAGCCACGGCCAGCCGCTGACATTCGCCACACGGCTGGTGAGCACGGGCACCGCGGGCGGTGCGGGAACGCCGGTGACCGGCGCCGTGCTCGACCGCAACAACGCCAACGCCCCCATTTACGTGCTGGGCACCGGCACCGAATACCACACGAAGCAGGACCACCTGAAGGCCAAGCTGGCTTATGACTTTTCGCCCACGCTGCGGGCGGCCTACACCTTCGGCCTGTGGCAAAACGATGCGCAGGGGCGTTCGGCTTCGTACCTGCGCAATGCGGCCGGGCAGGCGGTGACCAGCGGCGCCATCAGCATTGGCGGCCGCTCTTACGCCGCGGTCACCGAGGCTGACTTTCCGCAGACCGATGAAAGCCTCACGCATTTCATGCACGGCTTCTCGCTCAAGAGCAATACGCGCGGCGCCTTCGACTGGGAGATGGCCGCCAGCCTGTATGACTACCACCGCGACGAGAAGCGCCAGAACGGCATCGGCACCGGCACGCTGGCCGACGGCAGCGGCACCGGCTGGAACACGCTGGCGCTGAAAGGCACCTGGCGCCCCGGCGGCATGCAGGGCGCGCACATCGTGGACTTCGGCGCGCAGCAGGAGAGCTACCGGCTGGCGTACGTCACCACCGGCACCACGGGCAACGTGATCAGCGACGTCGGCGGGCGCGCGCGCCTGCAAAGCCTGTACGCGCAGGACGCGTGGAACTTCGCGCCGAAGTGGAAGACGGTGCTGGGCGGCCGCGCCGAAGCCTGGGTCGCCTGGCCGGGGCGCCGCGAGTCCGCGTTCTCGCCCAAGGCGGCGCTCTCCTACCAGTGGGCAGCCGATACGGTGTTGAAGGCTTCGCTGGGTCGTGCGGTGCGCTTTCCCACTGTGGCGGAACTGTTCGGCGCCGCATCCACCGCCAGCGCGCAGTTCATCAACGACACCACCCTGCGGCCCGAGAAATCCTGGACCACCGAGTTCAGCGCCGAGAAGGACCTGGGCAACGCGCTCGCGCGCCTGACGTACTTCACCGAGAACACGCGCGACGCGCTCTACACGCAGACCACACTCGACACAGAAAGCAACCGAAACGTGAGCCGGGTGCAGAACGTGGGCCGTATCCGTACGCGCGGCGTGGAGGCGGCGTTCAGCGGCAGCGATGTGCTGGCGCGCGGCCTCGACCTGGGCGGCAGCATCACCTGGGCCGATTCGGTCATCAAGGAGAACGCGGGCTTTGTGGCCGTGCCCGGCGACACCTTGGGCAAGCAGCAGCCCAACATCCCGAAGTGGCGCGCCACAGCGCTGGCCAGCTACCGCTGGGACGCGCAGTGGACCACCTCGCTGGGCGCGCGCTACAGCGGCCGCCAATATCGCACGCTGGACAACAGCGACGTCAATGGCTACACCTACCAAGGCGTCAGCAAATACTTCAGCGTGGACCTGCGGCTGCGCTGGCAGGTCAGCAAGCAGATGGCCGCCGCCTTCGGCATCGACAACCTCAACAACTACAGGTTCTGGAACTTCCACCCCTATCCCCAACGCAGCTACACGGCTGAACTGAAATTCGACCTATGAATGCCTTTGCTCTCAAATCAATAGCGCACTACGCACGACTGGCGCCGTTCGTGGCCGTTTTCTCCCCCGTGTGGGCGCATGTGTCGCTGCAGGAACCCGTGGCCGAGCCGGGCAGCAGCTACCGCGCCGTGCTGCGCGTGACGCACGGCTGCGACGGCTCTCCCACCACCACCGTGACGGTGCAGCTGCCCGCCGGCCTGCGCGACGCGAAGGCCGAGGCCCGCGAGGGCTGGACGCTCTTCGCACAGGGCAATGAAGTGCGCTGGACGGCCGCGACCAAAGAGGCCGCGCTGCCGAGCGCCCAGCGCGGCGAATTCGCCATCAACGCGAAACTGCCGCCAGCGCCGGGCGCGCTGTGGTTCAAGGTGCAGCAGACCTGCGAGCAGGGCCGGCTCGACTGGTCGCAGCTGCCGGCGGCCGGCACCTCCATCGAGGGGCTGAAGTCACCGGCAGTGCTGCTGCAGGTGCAGGCGCTGCCGGCCGTGAAGGTGGAGCAGGCCTGGGTGCGCTCCAGCGTGCCGGGCCAGCGGGGCAGCGGCGGCTACATGAAGCTCACCGCGCGCAAGGCGGTGCGGCTGGTGGGCATCTCGTCGCCCGTGGCCGGCGTGGCCGAGGTGCACGAGATGAAGATGGAAGGCGACGTGATGAAGATGCGGCCGCTGGCGGGCGCGCTGGAGCTGCCCGCCGGCAAGGCGGTGGAACTGCGGCCCGGCGGCCTGCACCTGATGCTGATGGACCTGAAGCAGCCGCTGGCGGCCGGCAGCAGCGTGGCCCTGACGCTGACCCTGCGCGACGAGAAGGGGGCAGACAGCCAGCTCGAGGTCAAGGTGCCGGTCGCGGCAGCGGCGCCGGGCGGTGGCGCAAGCGCGACGGAAGGCCACAAACACTGAGCCGCAGTCTTCGCCGGTGCGCGGCCTTGGGGTAAGCTGCGCAGACCCGGTCAACCTTGGAGCGCGGACATGAGCGACAACCAGAATTTCGGCGGCTTTGGCAAATTCGTCCCCGGCTTCGACTTCCTGCAGAACCTCGCCAAGGGCGCGGCGCAGAACATCCCGCAGATGCCCAACCTGTCCAACTGGGTGGCACCCACCATGAACGTGGAAGAGCTGGACAAGCGCATCGGCGAACTCAAGGCCGTGCACTTCTGGCTGGACCAGAACAGCAAGGCGTTGGGCGCCACCATCCAGGCGCTGGAAGTGCAGAAGATGACGCTGGCCACGCTCAAGGGCATGAACTTCAACATGGGCGACGTGGCCAACGCGCTCAAGCTCAAGGCCGCGGACACCATGTTCACCGGCGTGCAGAAGGTGGGCGAAAAAGCCGCCGACACCGCGCAGGCCATCTCCAGCATGGCGGGCGGCGCCGCGGCCAAGAGCAAGGCGCGCAAGGCGGCCGGCAAGAGCGCCGCCGCTGCCGGCCCCGCGGCCGGTGTGGTGGACCCCATGCAGTGGTGGGGGTCGCTGACCCAGCAGTTCCAGCAGATCGCGGCCAGCGCCATGAAGGACGCCGCGAAGAACACCGCCATCGATACCGCCAAAAACATGGCCACCGGCGTGGCCAAGGAAGCCTTCAAGTCGGCCAGCGGCCTGGCCAAGGCGGCGGCCGGCGGCGCGGCTCGCGGCCGCGCCGCATCGAAAAAGACCGCGGCGCGCAAGCGCTGAAGGGGCCGGGGCGCATGAAGCTGTTTCCCTTCGGCCATGCCACCCATCCGCAGTGGCAGATGGCGGCCGGGCTGGTGCTGGCCCAGCTGCGCGCGCAGATCGCCCTGCACAACTACTCAGCCAATGCCACGCTGGGGCTGCTGTACATCACCGACGCGTACGTGCCCGACGCGCAGGACATCCTGGACCACCTGGGCGCCGAGCTGCCCGAGATCACCGACTGGGCCGGCACCGTGGGCGTGGGCATTGCGTCGAGCAACGTGGAATATTTCGAAGAGCCCGCGATGGCCGTGATGCTGTGCGAGCTGCCTTCGCACCAGTACCGCGTGTTCTCCGGCGTGGCGCCGCTGGGCACCGGCGACGGCATGGGCTTTGAACCGTACACGGCGCTGGTGCATGCCGATGGCACCACGCCCGACGTGGCCGAGCTGATCACCGAGATGGCCGGGCGCACCGCCACCGGCTACCTGTTCGGCGGCCTGTCCTCCAGCCGGGGCGACACGGTGCAGTTCGCGGTGGGCGGCAACGGCAACATCAAGGGCCAGGGCGCGGCGGGCGGCGTGTTCCGCGGCGGCCTGTCGGGCGTGGCCTTCGGCGAGGACGTGGCGCTGGTGTCGCGCGTCACGCAGGGCTGCCAGCCGGTGGCGCCGCAGCGCGTCATCACCGCCTGCGAGGAACACGTGATCACCGGGCTGGACGGCGAGCCCGCGCTGGACGTGCTGCTGCGCGACCTGAACATCAGCCTGGACGAGCCGCAGGCCGCGATGGCGCGGCTGCGGGCCACGCTGGTCGGCCTGACCGAGGAGGGCAGCGACGCCGTGGGCCGCACCGGCAACTTCGGCGCCGACGTGATCGTGCGCCACATCATCGGGCTGGACCCGGCGCGCAAGGGCGTGGCCGTGGCGCAGCGGGTGAGCCCGGGCATGCGCATGGCCTTCTGCCAGCGCGACGTGCAGGCCGCGCGCGCCGACCTGGTTCGCATCTGCGCCGAGATCCGCGAGGAGATGGAGCCCGAGGAACTGCCGCTCACCACCGCCGCGGCGGCGCTGGGCATGGGCGAGGCGCAGGCCGCGCCCAGCCACGGCCGCATCGCAGGCGCCATCTATGTCAGCTGCGCCGGGCGCGGCGGCCCGCACTTCGGCGGGCCCAGCGCCGAGATGCAGATCGTGCGCCACGCGCTGGGCGACGTGCCGCTGGTGGGCTTCTTCGCCGGGGGCGAAATCGCCCGCCAGCACCTGTATGGCTACACTGGCGTCTTGACCGTTTTTCGTTCCCCGTTGGGTTGATCCTCGAATGACATCCGCTTCCGCTAACCGGGTGCCCGGCATCTGGCAGGGCATCAGCTGGGCCCTGAATGGCGCCCCCGGCGGCGGCGTCTCGCGCCCGCGCCTGCTCTGGCGCGCGCTGAACGCCACGCTGGCCCACCCCAAGGTCATGCGCCGCTGGATGGCCATGGTGTTCGAGCTGAATGCGCGCGGCATCGCCGCCGACATGCCCGGCGAATACCTGCGCGCCATCCGCCCCTATGTGAACCGCCACACCGGCGTCACCACCCGCGTGCGCCAGCTGGTCGACCATGCCGACTGGCTGGAGACAGCGCTGCAGCCCTCGGCCTTCAGCCAGATCAGCTCGGGCGAGCCGCTGGTGCTGGCCGAGCTGCCGGCGCCGCGCGGCTACGAATACATGCGGCTGCAACTGCAACGCTCCTCGCCGCAAAGCCCCGAGGGCGAACTGCTGCTGACGCTCACCTTGCGCCGGGCCGCCGAAGTGCAGCCCAATGCCCAGCCGGTGGATGCGGCGGCCATGGGCTTTTCCCGCTTCCGGGTCGACGACGTGGCCTGCCTGGTGATAGGCGGCGTGCGTGGCCAGCGCAACCCGGTCACCCGGCTGTCGCCGCAAGAAATCAGCCAGGCGCTGTCGGGCTGGAAGCCGGCGGTGCTGATGGTGCGGGTGGCGCAGGAGCTGGCACGCTTCTGGAACCTGCGCCTGATCGGGCTGGACCCCACGGCGCACCAGCTGCAGGGCTGGACCTACCGCTGGAACAGCCGGCACCGCGACGCCGCAGTTCGCATCTACGACAGCTACGGGGCGCTGTGGGACCACTTCGAGGCCACCAAGGGGCCGCACGGCTGGATGATCCTGCCGCTGAACTCCGACGAGAAGCTGGCCGCCACGGCGCTGTCGCCGGAGAAGCGCTCGCGCCAGACCCGGCGCGCCGACTACTGGATCCGCACCCGCAACCAGCTGCGCCTGCAGTTCCGCGAGCTGCTGCTGCGCCCCGGGCGCGAAGCGCGCCTGTCACGCGTGACCGAGAGCATGGGGCGCGACTCCGCCGACGAGGACGACGGCGACGACTTCATGAACAGCGAGGACATGGTGCCCTCGCGCGTGCTGGAGACCGGGCCGGGCAGCCTGCTCTAGCGGAAGTGTCCTAGCGGCGCAGCGCGGTGAAGGCGGCGAATTCCCAGCTGCGCATGGCCAGCAGCAGGGTGTAGCCCTCGCGGTCTTTCTCGGGCAGCTTCTGGTCGGCCTGGTGCTGCTGCGCGAAGTCTTGCGCCACGCGCTGCATGCGCTCGAAGAACGAGGCCGCCACGCCCTTGCTGACCGAGCCGTGCACTAGCAGCACGCCCTCGCCCGCGTTGTCGAAGCCGCCTGAGAAGTAATCCAGCAGCGCGTTTTCGCGGAAGTAGTTCATCACCGGCCCGTGGGGCCGCCAGCGGAAAGCCTTGGCCAGCTTCAGCCGGTAGCGGTTCAGCGGCCGCAGCTCGATGATGCCGATGCGGTCCAGCTGCGCGAAGTACTTGATGCACTCGGCTTCGCTGAGCCGGTAGTTCAGGCCCACCTGCTCCAGCGTCCACTGGCTG
This sequence comes from Burkholderiales bacterium, assembly GCA_016191525.1. Taxonomy (GTDB): domain Bacteria; phylum Pseudomonadota; class Gammaproteobacteria; order Burkholderiales; family Burkholderiaceae_C; genus Ramlibacter. The sequence continues at coordinate 58,747 of JACPOK010000035.1, forward strand.
AGCACGCAGATGGCGCATAGCAGCAGCTTTTTGTCGGCCACCACGGCCTTTTCCTGCTCTTGGGTCAGTTCCTTCAAGAGCGGCTGGGCGTCGGCCACGCGCCGCGCCAGCTCGGCGAAATCCAGCTTGAGCGCGCGGCAGATCGCGTCGATGCGCGACAGCGGCATGTCGCCGCGCGACAGCATGCGCTTGACGCTGGATTCGGCCATGCCCAGCGCGCGCGCCAGGTCGGCGTAGGTCATCTGCGCGGATTTCAGCTCTTTCTTGAGGGTGCTGACCAGGTCGGCGGTGGTGCTCACGGCGGCTCCAAAGTATCACTTGATAGTACTTGCAGGACGAGATTCCGTAAAGGTCTATGAATTTGCGTCGTGCCGCAGACGGCCCAACCCACACTTCGCGCAGCTTGCAACCCCCCAAGGAGAACCTGAATGCGAACCCTGTCCCGACTTGAAAACCTGCTGCTCGCGGCGCTGGCCGGCCTGCTGGCCCTGGCGGTGTTCGGACCCGCCGTCTCCCAGCCCGCCAGCTACCACGCCTTTGCCGACCAGCGCGCCTGGCTGGGCATCCCGTTCGCGATGGACGTGCTTTCCAACCTGCCGTTCGCCGTCGCAGGCCTGGCGGGGGCCTGGGCGCTGTGGCGCGCACCGGCCGGCGTCATCAGCAACGTGCAGCGCGCGATGGCGGCGCTATTTTTCGGCGGGCTGGTGCTGACAGCCCTGGGCTCCAGCTGGTATCACCTGCGGCCCGACGACGCAGGCCTGGTCATCGACCGCTGCGGCATGTCGGTTGCCTTCGCAGGCCTGCTCGGGCTGGCGGCGGCCGGGCGCGTCAGTGAGCGGGCCGGCGCTGCACTGGGCCTGGCCGTGCTGCTGCTGGCACCACTGTCGGTGCAGCGGTGGTCGCAAACCGGCAACCTGCTGCCCTGGCTGGTGCTGCAGTTCGGCGGCATGGCGCTGGTGCTGGCCCTGGCCTGCATCCGCCCGCGCCTGGCCGCGCTGGACATTCGCTGGGGCGCGATCATCCTGGTCTATGCCGCAGCCAAGCTGTTCGAGCTGGCCGATCACGAAATCCATGCGCTGGCCGGCGAGCTGGTGTCGGGCCACACGCTCAAGCACATCGCCGCGGCCGCCGCGGGCTGGCCGGTCATCGCGGCGCTGGGACGCCTGCGTGAAGCAAGGCAGAATGCCGCAGGCACGCGGACTCTCAAAACACAAAGCCGGCGCCTGGCGCGCAGCGCCTGAAGCGGACACAGAGGAGAAAACACATGACAGAGCACCCGAACCAGTTCGCGCTGCTAAGCCAGCGCCGCTTCGCCCCGTTCTTCTGGACGCAGTTTTCCGGCGCGGCGAACGACAACCTGTTCAAGTTCGCCTTCACCGTGATGGTGACCTACCAGCTGCAGGTGAGCTGGCTGCCGCCGGCGATGGCGGGCCTGGTGATCGGCGCCCTCTTCATCCTGCCGTTCCTGCTGTTCTCCGCCACCAGCGGCCAGCTGACGGACAAGTACGACAAGACCTGGATGATCCGGCTGGTGAAGAACCTGGAGATCGCGATCATGCTGGTCGCGGCCTGGGGCTTCTGGAACGACAACGTGCCCGCGCTGCTGCTGTGCACCTTCCTCATGGGCGTGCACTCCACGCTGTTCGGCCCGGTGAAATTCGCGCTGCTGCCGCAGGTGCTGGGCGAGCGCGAGCTCACCGGCGGCAACGGCATGGTGGAGATGGGCACCTTCGTCGCCATCCTGCTGGGCAACGTGGTGGGCGGCCTGATTGTGGCCATTCCCGAGGTGGGCAAGCACTACGTGGCGTTCGCGTGCGTGGGGCTGGCGCTGGTGGGCCGTGCCGTGGCGCAATTCATTCCTTCGGCCCCCGCCACCGACCCCGGGCTGAAGGTCAACTTCAACCCGGTCAGCGAGACCTGGCGCAACCTGAAGCTGGCGCACGGCAACATCGTGGTGTTCCGCTCGCTGCTGGGCATCAGCTGGATGTGGTTCTTCGGCGCGGTGTTCCTCAGCCAGTTCCCCAGCTTCGCCAAGGAAGTGCTGCATGGCAACGAGCAGGTGGCCTCGCTGCTGCTGGTGGTGTTCTCCATCGGCATCGGCACCGGCTCGCTGTTGTGCGAGGTGCTGTCGCGCCGCCATGTGGAAATCGGCCTGGTGCCGCTGGGCGCGATCGGCATGAGCGTGTTCGCGATCGACCTGTACTTCGCCTCGCGCGGCCTGCCGCCCGCCGGCTCGCTGACGCTGTCGCAATTTGTCGCCATCCCGGCCCACTGGCGCGTGATGGCCGACCTGGCCCTGCTCAGCCTGTTCGCCGGCCTGTACAGCGTGCCCATGTACGCGCTGATCCAGCTGCGCAGCCAGGCCACGCACCGCGCCCGCATCATCGCCGCCAACAACATCCTGAACGCGCTGTTCATGATCGCCAGCTCGGTGATCGCCGGTGCACTGCTGGCGCTGGGCATGACGATCCCGCAGATCTTCCTGCTGGTCGGGCTGGCCAACGCGGTGGTGGCGCTCTATATCTTCCTGCTGGTGCCGGAGTACCTGCTGCGCTTCATCGCCTTCGGCGCATCGCGGCTGGTCTACCGCTTCCGGGTGCAGGGCGACGAAAACATCCCGCTGGCCGGCCCGGCCATCCTGGTGTGCAACCACGTGAGCTTCGTCGACGCCATTCTGCTGATGGCCGCCAGCCCACGCCCCATCCGCTTCGTGATGGATCACCGCATCTTCAGGGTGCCGGTGCTGGGCTGGCTGTTCAGGCTGGCCAAGGCCATCCCGATCGCGCCGCGGGCGGAAGACCCCGCGGCCTACGAAGCCGCGTTCGATGCCGCCGCCGGCGTGCTGCGCGAAGGCGACCTGCTGGCCATCTTCCCCGAAGGCGCGATCACGCGTGACGGCAGCCTGCAGGAATTCAAGGGCGGCATCATGAAGGTGCTGGAGCGCCAGCCGGTGCCGGTAATCCCGATGGCCCTCACCAACCTGTGGGGCTCGTACTTCAGCCGCATTGAAGAGGGCGGCGCCATGGTGCGGCCGTTCCGGCGCGGGCTGTTCAATCCGGTCGGGCTGCAGATCGGCGGCGCGGTGGCGCCCGCGCAAGTGCAGCCCGAATTCCTGCGCACGCGTGTGGCGCAGCTGATGGCCGCGTAAGCGGCGGCAAGGAAATCACCATGAGCAAATCCCTGCGCCTCTCCGAAAAATGGTTTCGCCGCGGCCTGTGGCTGGTGGCGCTGGTGTTCGCCGGGTTCCTGATCGGGCTGGGCGGCACGGTGGTGGGCGACCTGCCGAAGATCGAGCAGCGCCTCACGGTGGACGACTTCATGGACCGGCCCGCAGCGGACCGCCTTCGCACGGAGGTCAAGGCATCGCAGCGCAACGCGCAGCAGGCGGGCGATGCGCTGGAGCAGGCGCGCCTGAAACTGCGCACCGCGCAGGCCGACAACCAGGCCGCCCGCGAAACCTTCAACAACTGGCTGGCGACGCGGCGGGCGACGCAGCTGCCGGAGCAGGACCCCGAGCTGGTGGCGCGCACGCGCGCGCTGGACGGCCTGAAGCAGGCCGAGCGCACTGCGCAGACGGCGGTGGAAAAGCAGGAGCAGGCCGCGCTCGACGCACGGCAGGCGCAGTCGCGCGCGCAGTTGGGGTTGGCCGACCTGGAGAGCGCCGCGCAGGAAAAGCTAAGTGCCGAATACCGCCGCATCGAATTGCGCGTGTTCCTCTACCGCCTGGCGCTGACCCTGCCGCTGCTTGCCGCCGCGGGCTGGTTGTTCAAGAAGAAACGGCACGGCACCTATTGGCCTTTCGTCTGGGGCTTCATCTTCTTCGCGCTGTTCGCCTTCTTCGTGGAACTGGTGCCCTACCTGCCCAGTTACGGCGGCTATGTGCGCTACGTGGTGGGCATCATCGTCACCGCGCTGATCGGCCGCCAGGCCATCCTGTCGCTCAACCGCTACCTGGAGCGGCAGAAGGCCGCCGAGCAGATGCCCGATGCGGTGCGCCGCGAGGAACTGAGCTACGACACCGCGCTGGCCCGCATCGCCAAGAGCGTGTGCCCCGGCTGCGAACGGCCCGTCGACCTGAAGAACGAGGCCATCGACTTCTGCCCGCATTGCGGCATCGGGCTGTACGACCGCTGCGGCGCCTGCAAGACGCGCAAGAGCGCGTTCGCCAAGTTCTGCCATGCCTGCGGCACGGCGGCCGGTCCGGGGCTTACACGCCTCGTGCCCGGTCCTGCCTGAAGCGCTGCACGAACGCTGCGAAGGTGCCCGCGTCCAGCGCCTCACGCACCTCCCGCATCAGGTTCAGGTAGTAGTGCAGGTTGTGGATGCTGGCCAGCATGGGCGCCAGCATTTCGCCGCAGCGTTCCAGGTGGTGCATGTAGGCGCGGGAAAAGTCTGTGCAGGTGTAACAGGTGCAGGTCTCGTCCAGCGGCCGCTCGTCGCTGCGGTGGCGGGCGTTGCGGATTTTCAGGTCGCCGAAGCGGGTGAACATGTGGCCGTTGCGCGCGTTGCGGGTGGGCATCACGCAGTCGAACATGTCCACGCCCTGCGCCACGCCTTCCACCAGGTCTTCCGGCGTGCCCACGCCCATCAGGTAGCGCGGCTTGTGGGCCGGCAGGCGGTGCGGTGTGTGCGCCATGATGCGCAGCATCTCTTCCTTGGGCTCGCCCACGCTGACGCCGCCCACGGCATAGCCGGGGAAATCCATCTCCACCAGGGCTTGGAGCGATTCATCCCGCAGGTTCTCGAACATGCCACCCTGCACGATGCCGAACAGGGCGTTGGGGTTCTGCAGGCGGGCGAATTCCGTCTTGCAGCGCCCGGCCCAGCGCAGGCTCAGCTCCATCGAGATGCGCGCCTCGCCTTCGGTGGTGATGTGGCCCTGGGTGTCGTAGGGCGTGCATTCGTCGAACTGCATCACGATGTCGCTGTTCAGCGCAGCCTGGATCTGCATCGAGGTCTCGGGCGTGAGGAACAGCTTGTCGCCGTTGACGGGCGAGGCGAACTTGACGCCCTCCTCGCTGATCTTGCGCATCTCGCCGAGGCTCCAGACCTGGAAGCCGCCCGAGTCGGTGAGGATGGGCTTGCCCCACGCCTCGAATTTATGCAGCCCGCCGAACTGCTGCAGCACGTCCAGCCCGGGCCGCATCCACAGGTGGAAGGTGTTGCCCAGGATGATCTGCGCGCCCATCTCCTCCAGCGAGCGCGGTGTGACGCCCTTGACGGTGCCGTAGGTGCCTACCGGCATGAAGATCGGCGTTTCAACAACGCCATGGTTCAGCGTGAGGCGGCCGCGCCGGGCCAGGCCTTCGGTTTTGAGCAACTGGAATTCGAGCATGGGGACCTCAGGCGCTGCGCGCCAGCAGCATCGCGTCGCCGTAGCTGAAGAAGCGGTAGCGCTGTTCAATGGCGTGGCGGTACAGGTGCATGACGTGATCGTAGCCCGCGAGCGCGCTGACCAGCATCATCAACGTGGATTTGGGCAGGTGGAAGTTGGTGACCAGCATGTCCGCCACCTGGAACCGGAAGCCGGGCGTGATGAAGATGCTGGTGTCGCCGGTGGCCTGGCCGCTCAAAGCCCACGATTCCAGCGTGCGTACGCTGGTGGTTCCCACGGCGATGACGCGGCCGCCGCGATCACGGGTTTCAGCCAGGGCCTGTTGCGTGGCGGCCGGAACGTCGTACCACTCGCTGTGCATGCGGTGGTCAGCGATGTTCTCTGTCTTCACGGGCTGGAAGGTGCCGGCGCCCACATGCAGGGTGACGGTCGCGCGGCGGATGCCGCGCGCGTCAATCTGCGCCAGCAGGGCCTCGTCGAAATGCAGGGCGGCGGTGGGCGCGGCGATGGCACCGGGGTTTTTCGCGAACACGGTCTGGTAGCGGCGCTCGTCTTCAGCCGAATCGGTGTGTTCGATGTAAGGCGGCAGCGGCACGTGGCCGTGCAGCTCCATCAGCGCGTAAGGGTCGCCGCTGAGCATGAAGCGGAACAGCGGCCCGTCCGCATCGGGCCAGCGGCCGGCGAGCGTGGCGCTGAAGCCGCCCGCCATCTGCAGCACCGTGCCGGGCAGCGGCTTCTTGCTCACCTTCATGTGCGCGGCCACCTCGGTGCCCTGCAGCACCCGCTCGATCAGCAGTTCCAGCTTGCCGCCGGTGGGCTTCTCGCCGAACAGGCGCGCCTTCACCACGCGGGTGTCGTTGAAGACCATCAGGTCGCCGCCCCGCAGCAGCGAAGGCAGTTCGCGGAAGGCGCGATCCACCGGCATGGCCCGCGTGCCATCGAGCAGGCGCGAGCCGCTGCGTTCAGCGGCCGGGTGCTGGGCGATCAGTTCGGGGGGGAGGGCGAAATCGAAGTCGCCAAGGGTGAAGGTGCGCATGCGCTTGAGGGCTGGACAGACCCGTGCCAAGGAGTGAAGGCAGAATTGTCCCATGGCCGCGCCGCCCATTCTCTCCGCCCCCCACAAAGCACTGCTCAAGCTGGGGCTGGGCCGCGACATCGACCTGGCGCTGCACCTGCCGCTGCGCTACGAGGACGAAACCCGCATCACCATGCTGCGCGATGCGCGCGAGGGCGAGACCGCGCAGATCGAGGCCACCGTGACCGCCTGCGAGATCGCCTACCGGCCGCGCCGCCAGCTGGTGGTGACGGTGGATGACGGCAGCGACACCTGCGTGCTGCGCTTTTTCAGCTTCTACCCTTCGCAGCAGAAGGCGCTGGCCGTGGGCACCCGCATCCGCGCGCGGGGTGACCTGAAGGGCGGCTTCCTGGGCTGGCAGATGGTGCACCCCGTGTGCAAGCCGGCGGGCAGCGAGCTGCCGCAGGCGTTGACGCCGATCTATTCCACCGTGGCCGGCCTGCCGCAAAACTACCTGCGCAAGGCGGTGCTGGGCGGCCTGGCCCGGGCCGACCTCAGCAACACCTTTCCGCCCGAATTCCAGAGGCAAATCGGCCCGCAGAGCGCATGGGAGCTGTATAGGGCGCTATCATTTTTGCACCAGCCCACGCCCGACACAGCGCTCGCCGCGCTGGAAGACCGCAGCCACCCCGCCTGGCAGCGGCTGAAGGCGGAGGAGCTGCTGGCCCAGCAGCTGTCGCAGCTGGAAAGCAAGCGCGAGCGCGACCGCCTGCGCGCGCCCGTGCTGAAGTCCGTTCGCCCTGAGCCTGTCGAAGGGCTTCGACAAGCTCAGCCCGAACGGCATTTATCCCTGCACGAAAAGCTGCTGGCGATATTGCCGTTCCAGCTCACGCCTGCGCAACGCCGCGTGGGCGAGCAGATCGCGCGCGACCTGGGCCGCGCCGTGCCCATGCACCGGCTGCTGCAGGGCGACGTGGGCTCGGGCAAGACGGTGGTGGCGGCGCTGGCGGCAGCCATCGCCATCGACTCGGGCAGGCAATGCGCGCTGATGGCGCCCACCGAAATCCTGGCGGAGCAGCACTTCCGCAAGCTGATCGGCTGGCTGGAGCCCATCCTGGCGCCGCTGGGGCTGCGCGTGGCCTGGCTTACCGGCAGCCAGAAAAAGAAGGAGCGTGGCCAGATGCTGGAGCTGATCGCCAGCGGCGAGGCGGCGCTGGTGGTCGGCACGCATGCCGTCATCCAGGACCAGGTGCAATTCAAGCAGCTGGCGCTGGCCGTGATCGACGAGCAGCACCGCTTCGGCGTGGCGCAGCGGCTCGCCCTGCGCGCCAAGATGACCCATTCGACAGGCTCAGGGCGATCGGAACCCATGGAGCCGCACCTGCTGATGATGACCGCCACCCCGATCCCGCGCACGCTGGCCATGAGCTACTACGCCGACCTGGACGTCTCCACCATCGACGAGCTGCCGCCCGGCCGCACGCCGGTGGTGACCAAGCTGGTGGCCGACAGCCGGCGCGAGGAAGTGGTAGAGCGCATCCGGGCCCAGGTGGCGCAGGGCCGGCAGGTGTACTGGGTCTGCCCGCTGATCGAGGAGAGCGAGGCGCTGGACCTGACCAACGCCACCGAAACGCACGAAGCACTCAGCGCCGCGCTGCCGGGCGTGATGGTGGGCCTGCTGCATTCGCGCATGCCCGTGGCGGAAAAAAAGGCCGTGATGTCGCTGTTCACCGGCGGACAAATGGCCGTGCTGGTCAGCACCACGGTGATCGAAGTGGGCGTGGACGTGCCCAATGCCTCCCTGATGGTGATCGAGCATGCCGAGCGCTTCGGCCTGTCGCAGCTGCACCAGCTGCGCGGGCGGGTCGGGCGCGGCACGGCCGCCTCGGCCTGCGTGCTGCTGTATTCCATGGGCGAAGGCGGCCGCTTGGGCGAGACGGCGCGGGCCCGCCTGAAAGCCATGCAGGAGTGCAACGACGGCTTCGAGATCGCCCGGCGCGACCTGGAAATCCGCGGCCCGGGCGAGTTCCTGGGCTCGCGCCAGTCCGGTGCGCCGCTGCTGCGCTTTGCCGATCTGGCCACCGACACCCACCTCCTGGAATGGGCGCGCAGCCTGGCGCCGGTGATGCTGGACCGCCACCCGGGACTGGCCTCGCAACACACGGCGCGCTGGTTGGGTGGAAAATCAGAGTATCTGAAAGCGTAAATGACCCTCACCGAACTCAAATACATCGTCGCGGTGGCGCGCGAGCGGCACTTCGGCAAGGCGGCCGAGGCCTGCTTCGTCTCGCAGCCCACGCTGTCGGTGGCGATCAAGAAGCTGGAAGAGGAGCTGGAGGTCAAGCTGTTCGAGCGCAGCGCCAACGAGGTGACCGTGACGCCGCTGGGCGAGGACATCGTGCGGCAGGCGCAGAGCGTGCTGGAGCAGGCCGCCAGCATCAAGGAGATCGCCAAGCGCGGCAAGGACCCGCTGGCCGGGCCGCTGACGCTGGGCGTGATCTACACCATCGGCCCCTACCTGCTGCCCGACCTGGTGCGCCAGTCGATCGACCGCGACCCGCAGATGCCGCTGATGCTGCAGGAGAACTTCACGGTCAAGCTGCTGGAGATGCTGCGCACCGGCGAGATCGACTGCGCCATCATGGCCGAGCCGTTTCCCGATACCGGGCTGGCCACCGCGCAGCTGTATGACGAGCCGTTTCTCGCGGCCGTGCCCAGCACCCACCCCTTCGCGAACAAGAAGCACATTACCTCGCAGGAACTCAAGAGCGAGACCATGTTGCTGCTGGGCACCGGCCACTGCTTTCGCGACCACGTGCTGGAGGTGTGCCCGGAGTTCGCGCGCTTTTCCAGCGACGCGGAAGGCATCCGCAAGAGCTTCGAGGGCTCTTCGCTGGAGACCATCAAGCACATGGTGGCCGCCGGCATGGGCGTGACGCTGGTGCCGCGCCTGTCGGTGCCCAAGGATGCGCTGATGCCCAAGGGCAAGCGGCGCAGCGAGGAAGACGCCTATGTGCGCTACATCCCGTTCGATGGCGATCCGCCGACCCGCCGCGTGGTGCTGGCGTGGCGCCGCAGTTTCACCCGCTACGAGGCCATCGCGGCCTTGCGCAACTCGATCTACGCCTGCGAGCTGCCGGGCGTCAAACGCCTGTCCTAGATCAATCAATGAAGAAGTACCAGCCCGGAATTTTTGAGTCCGTGCCCGCCGTGGCGCGCTACGTGATGTTCAGCCTGGCCGCCGATGCCGGCGGGGCGGAGGCCATTCGGCAGGCGCTCACCCGCCTGTCGCCGCTGGCCAACGGCAGCGATGTGGTGCTGGGGCTGGGGCCTTCGCTGGTGGCGGCGCTGGGCGCAACGGTGCCGGGCCTGCACGAATTCCCCGAGCTTTCGGGCCATGGCGTAAAGGTGCCTTCCACGCCGGGCACGCTGTGGTGCTGGGTGCGCGGCGACGACCTGGGCGACCTGCTGCACCTCACGCGCAAGGTGCAGAAGGCGCTGGCGCCGGCCTTCGTGGTGCGCCATGTGGTGGATGCATTCCGCCACGCGCTGGGCGAGAGCGGCCATGGCCGCGACCTCACGGGCTATGAGGACGGCACCGAAAACCCGAGCGGAAGCGCCGCCGAGGAAGCCGCTTTCGTCCAGGGGCAGGGCCCGGGCATGGACGGCTCCAGCTTCGTCGCCGTGCAGCAGTGGGCGCACGACCTGGACGCGTTCGAAGCCCTGGGCGACGACGAGCGCGACCATTCCATCGGGCGGCGGCGCAGCGACAACGAGGAGCTGGAAGACTCGCCGACGTCGGCCCACGTCAAGCGCACCGCGCAAGAGGACTTCGATCCGCCCGCGTTCATGCTGCGCCGTTCCATGCCCTGGATGATGAGCATGCAGGCCGGGCTGATGTTCGTGGCCTTCGGCAGGTCGCTGTACGCCTTCGAGGCGCAGATGAAGCGCATGGCGGGCCAGGAGGACGGCGTCGTCGATGCGATGTTCAGCATCTCCCGGCCGGTGAACGGCGCGTATTTCTGGTGCCCGCCCCTGAAGGACGGCAAGCTCGACCTGCGCCAGCTCGGCCTCTGAACGCCTGATGCTGCGGGAAAAACTGGCGCTCTACCTGGACCTGGTCCGCTGGAACCGGCCGGCCGGCTGGCTGCTGCTGCTGTGGCCCACGCTCAGCGCGCTGTGGATCGCGTCGCATGGCTTTCCGGGGTGGCGGCTGGTGGCCATCTTCACGCTGGGCACCATCCTCATGCGCAGCGCGGGCTGCTGCATCAACGATGTGGCCGACCGCGAATTCGACAGGCACGTGAAGCGCACGGCGCAGCGGCCGGTGACCCGCGGGGCTGTCTCCGCCAGGGAGGCGCTGGCGCTGGGCGCGGTGCTGGCGCTGCTGGCATTCGCGCTGGTGCTGGCCACCAACGCGGCGGCGATCGCGTGGTCGTTCGCGGCGCTGGCCATCGCCATCGCCTATCCCTGGGCCAAGCGCCTTGTCTCCATGCCGCAGGCGGTGCTGGGCGTGGCCTTCAGCTTCGGCATCCCGATGGCCTTCGCCGCGGTGCAGTCGCGCGTGCCGCTGCTGGCCTGGCTGCTGCTGCTGGGCAACCTGTTCTGGGTCGTGGCCTACGACACCGAATACGCGATGGTGGACCGTGACGACGACCTGCGCATCGGCATGAAGACTTCAGCCATCACGCTGGGCCGCGCCGACGTGCCCGTGGTCATGCTTTGCTACGCGATTTACCTGGGGATATGGGCTGCAGCGCTTGCTGGCCGTGCTTCGCCAGCTATTATTTTTATAGCAACCGGGTTGGCGGCGGTCCAGGCCGCCTGGCACTACACGCTGATCCGCGGGCGCGCGCGCGAGGGCTGCTTCAAGGCCTTTCGCCTGAATCACTGGCTGGGCTTCACGGTGTTCGCCGGCGTGGTGGCGGGCTACGCGCTGCGTTAATGGCCACCACGCTCACTTCGCTCGCTGCCCCCCGAGGGGGCGTAGCCGCTTTGAGGCGGCTCGGCACCGGCTAGCTGCTACTTGCCGAATTCGTCGCCCAGCTCCGCGGCCCGGTGGTGCGCGGCCGCCAGCGCCTTGATGAACAGCGCCTTCATGCCATCGCTTTCCATCGAGGTGATGGCAGCGTAGGTGGTGCCGCCTTTGGAGGTGACGCGCTGGCGCAGCACTTCCGGCGGGTCCTGCGAAGCGCGGGCCAGCTCCGAGGCGCCGACAAACGTGCCCACGGCCAGCTTGTGCGCCTGCTCGCGGTTCAGGCCCATGGCCAGGCCCGCTTCGGTCATCGCTTCCAGGAAGAAGAAGACATAGGCCGGGCCGGAGCCCGACAACGCGGTGACGGCGTCGAGCTGCGCCTCCTCGTCGACCCACAGGTATTCGCCGGTGGTGGCGATCACCTGCTCCACCAGCGCGCGGTCCTGCCGGCCGGCGCCGACGCGCGCGAACAGCGCCGTCATGCCCTTGCCCACCAGGGCGGGGGTGTTGGGCATGGAGCGCACGATGCGATCGGTGCCCAGCCAGGCGGCGATGCTGCCGGAGCGGATGCCCGCCGCCACGCTCAGGTGCAGCGCGCCGGCCGTGTGGGGCCGGGCTTGCGCCGCCGCGTCCTTGAATGTCTGCGGCTTCACGGCCCAGACCACCAGACCGGTGCGCGCCAGCGCCGGCCCGGGCTGCTCCTGCGCGGTGATGCCGAAGTCGGCCTGCAGCTTGTCGCGCGCCGGGGCGAACGGCTCCACCACTTCGACCTGGACCGCGGGCAGGCCCTGGCGGAGCAGGCCGCCGATGATCGCGCTGGCCATGTTGCCGCCGCCGATGAACGCGATGGCCTGGCCCTGGAGGGGGGTGCTGGTTGTCATGGCGGCAGTCTATCGCCACCGGCTAATCGGGCATAAAAAGTGGGCCGGGCGCGGCTGGGCGAAAATCAGCCGGATGAACCGCAGTGAACTGGTCTCGCTCCTGGCCCGCCCCACGACTTATGACGTGGCCATCATCGGCGGCGGCGCCACCGGCCTGGGCGTTGCGCTGGACGCCGCGGCGCGCGGCTTTTCGGTGGTGCTGGTGGAGTCGCATGACTTTGCCAAGGGCACCTCGTCGCGCGCCACCAAGCTGGTCCACGGCGGCGTGCGCTACTTGGCGCAGGGCAACATCAGCCTGGTGCGGGAGGCCCTGCACGAGCGAACCACCCTGCTGAAGAATGCGCCCCACCTGGCCCAGCCCCTGGCCTTTGTCATGCCGTCGTACAAGTTCTGGGAAACGCCGTTCTATGGCGCCGGGCTGAAGATGTATGACGCGCTGGCGGGCAAGGCCGGCCTGGGGCCCACTGAATTCCTCAGCCGCGCCCGCACGCTGGAGTGCCTGCCCACGGCGCTGGCCCAGGGCCTGAAGGGCGGCGTCAAGTACTGGGACGGGCAGTTCGACGATGCCCGGCTGGCGCTGGCGCTGGCCCGCACCGCCGCCTCGCGCGGAGCGTTGCTGGTGAACTACTGCGCGGCCACCGGCTTGGTGCACGAGGACGGCAAGGTGGCCGGGCTGCACTGCGAAGACCGCGAAACCGGCAAGCCGTATGCCCTGCGCGCCCGCTGCGTCATCAACGCCGCCGGTGTCTGGGTCGACGAATTCCGCCAGAAGGACGGCCAGGCGATCGGCCGACCGGTGAAACCCATGGTGGCGCCCAGCCAGGGCGTGCATATCGTGGTGGACCGGGAATTCCTGCCCGGCAACCACGCGCTGATGGTGCCGAAAACAGCGGACGGTCGCGTCCTGTTTGGCGTGCCGTGGCTGGGCAAGATCATCCTGGGCACCACGGACACGCCCCGCGGCGACCTGTCGCGCGAGCCGCGGCCTTTCCGCGAGGAACTGCAGTTCATATTGAGTGAGTCGGCCCGTTATCTGAGCAAGGCACCGGGCACCGCAGACATCCGCAGCATGTGGGTGGGCCTGCGCCCTCTGGTCAAGCCGCAGGACGAAAACGGCGACGACACCAAGGCGCTGAGCCGGGAACACACCGTGCTGGCAAGCCGCAGCGGCCTGGTCACCGTGACCGGCGGCAAATGGACCACTTACCGCGCCATGGCCGAGGACGTGCTGGAAAAGTGCTTTGAAAGGAAGTTGCTGGAAAGGGCAAGGCCGGGCGTCACCAATCACCTGAAGCTTGTCGGCGCCGAGGGGCTGGAGGGCCAGCCGGTGGCCATCAGCGAAGCCCAGGGCCTTCATTCCTATGGCAGCGAGGCCGCCAATGTGGCGGCTTTGCCGGGCGCCCGGCACGTGCTGGCCGGCGGGCTGACCGAGGCCATGGTGCGCTTTGCCGCCCGAAGTGAGTATGCGCGTACTGTCGAAGATATGCTGGCTCGGCGCTGCCGGTTGCTATTTCTAGACGCGAAGCTAGCGGGTTCGCTGGCCACGCGGGTGGGCGCCGTCCTGCACGAAGAGACCGGTGTCGATCCGCAGGTGGAACCGTTCCGCGAGCTTTGCCGGCTCTACCTCACCCTGCCCGCGTAGCGGCCGTTTGACAGCCCCGCCGCGATTTGCCATAATCGCGGGCTGCGCTTCTTTTTTAGGAGTGCAGAACTCTTGCCCAATCGGGGGCGCCGTGAGTGGTTCATGGCGCAGACGACGGGCCCAAGACTGCTCCTGTACGTAGTACGGGAGGCAAGTTGGGAATATTGAAAAATGATCCAAACTGAATCCCGGCTCGAAGTCGCCGACAACAACGGCGCGAAGTCCGTTCTTTGCATCAAGGTGCTGGGCGGCTCCAAGCGTCGCTACGCAAGCGTAGGCGACATCATCAAGGTGAGCATCAAGGAAGCTGCCCCGCGCGGCCGTGTGAAGAAGGGCGAGGTCTACAGTGCCGTCGTCGTTCGCACCGCCAAGGGCATCCGCCGCTCTGATGGCTCACTGGTCAAGTTCGACGGCAATGCCGCCGTGCTGCTCAACAACAAGCTGGAGCCCATCGGCACCCGCATCTTCGGCCCGGTCACGCGTGAATTGCGTACCGAGAAGTTCATGAAGATCGTGTCCCTGGCCCCTGAAGTTCTGTAAAGAGGACGAGTCATGAACAAGATTCGCAAAGGCGACGAGGTCATCGTGATCGCGGGCCGTGACAAGGGCAAGCGCGGCAAGATCACGCTGCGCAAGGACGACTCCCACGTGCTGGTCGAGGGCATCAACCTGGTGAAAAAGCACACCAAGGCGAACCCCCTGAAGGGCACCACGGGCGGCATCGTGGAAAAGGCCATGCCGATCCACCAGTCCAACGTGGCGATTTTCAACGCCGCCACCGGCAAGGCTGACCGCGTGGGCATCAAGGTCGATGGCAGCAAGCGCGTCCGCGTCTTCAAGTCCAGCGGCGAAGAAATCAAGGTGGCATGAACATGGCACGTCTCCAACAACACTACCGCGAAAAGATCGTTCCCGAACTGACCAAGCAGTTCGGCTACAAGTCGCCGATGCAGGTGCCGCGCCTGACCAAGATCACCCTGAACATGGGTGTCTCGGAAGCCGTCGCCGACAAGAAGGTCATGGACAACGCCGTGGGCGACCTGACCAAGATCGCCGGCCAGAAGCCCGTGGTGACCAAGGCCAAGAAGGCCATCGCCGGCTTCAAGATCCGCGAAGGCCAGGCCATCGGAACGATGGTCACGCTGCGCGGCGTCAAGATGTATGAGTTCCTGGACCGTTTCGTTACCGTGGCCCTGCCCCGAGTGCGCGACTTCCGCGGCATTTCCGGCCGCGCTTTCGACGGCCGCGGCAACTACAACATCGGCGTGAAAGAGCAGATCATCTTCCCCGAGATCGAATACGACAAGGTTGACGCGCTGCGCGGCCTGAACATCAGCATCACGACGACGGCCAAGAACGACGAAGAGTGCAAGGCACTGCTCGCGGGCTTCCGTTTCCCCTTCAAGAACTGAGGCGAACCATGGCAAAAATGGCTTTGATCGAGCGCGAACTCAAGCGGGACAAGCTGGTCGCCAAGTACGCGAAGAAGCACGCGGAACTGAAGGCGATTTCCAGCGACCTGAAGAAGAGCGACGAATAGCGCGCTGCCGCCCGCCTGGGCCTGCAGAAGCTCCCGCGCAACGCCAACCCGACCCGCCAGCGCAACCGCTGCGCGATCACCGGCCGCGGCCGCGGCACCTTCCGCCAATTCGGCCTGGTGCGCCACAAGGTTCGCGAGCTGGCGTTTGCCGGGGACATCCCTGGCATCGTCAAGGCCAGCTGGTAAGCAGGAGAGATTTACATGAGCATGAGTGATCCCATTGCCGACCTGCTGACCCGCATCCGCAATGCGCAGATGGTGGCCAAGCCCACGGTGTCGGTCCCGTCTTCCAAGGTGAAGGTGGCCATTGCCCAGGTCCTGAAGGACGAGGGTTATATCGACGGCTTCCAGGTCAAGACCGAGTCCGGCAAGTCCGAACTTGAAATCGCCCTGAAGTACTACGCCGGCCGCCCCGTCATCGAGCGCATTGAGCGCGTGAGCCGTCCCGGCCTGCGCGTCTACAAGGGCGTCGGTGCGATTCCGCAAGTCATGAACGGCCTGGGCGTGGCGATTGTCACCACCCCCAAGGGCGTGATGACGGACCGCAAGGCCCGCGCCACCGGTGTCGGTGGCGAAGTCCTGTGCTACGTGGCCTAAAGGGAAGGAAAAGAAAATGTCCCGAGTAGGAAAAATGCCGGTCGCCGTCCCGCAAGGCGTGGATGTGTCGATCAAGGAAGACCAGATCAGCGTCAAGGGCGCCGGCGGCACGCTGCTGCTGACCCAGAACTCACTGGTCAAGGTGACCAGCGAAGGCGGCAAGCTGAGCTTTGTGCCGGCCAACGATTCGCGCGAAGCCAACGCCATGAGTGGCACCATGCGCCAGCTGGTGAACAACATGGTTGTCGGCGTGACCAAGGGCTTCGAGAAGAAGCTCAGCCTGGTCGGCGTGGGCTACAAGGCCGCCGCCCAGGGCACCAAGCTGAACCTGACGGTGGGCTACTCGCACCCCGTCAACAAGGACATGCCCGCCGGCATCACGGTGGCTACCCCGACCCCGACGGAAGTCGTGATCAAGGGCGCCGACCGCCAGCGCGTGGGCCAGGTGGCCGCTGAGATTCGTGCGATCCGTCCGCCCGAGCCCTACAAGGGCAAGGGCATCCGCTACGCGGACGAGAAGATCACGATCAAAGAGACCAAGAAGAAGTAAGGGGCAGCATCATGTTGACCAAAAAAGAGCAACGTCTCCGCCGTTCACGCCAGACCCGCATCCGCATTGCCACGCAAGGCGTCGCGCGGCTGACGGTGAACCGTACCAACCTGCACATCTACGCGACCGTGATTTCGGGCGACGGCAGCAAGGTGCTGGCCACCGCCTCCACGGCGCAGGCCGACCTGCGCAAGTCGCTGGGTGGCTCGGGCAAGGGTGGCAATGCCGCCGCAGCCCAGCAGGTGGGCAAGCTGATCGCCGAGAAGGCCAAGGCCGCCGGCGTCGACAAGGTGGCATTCGACCGCGCAGGTTTTGCGTACCACGGCCGCGTCAAGGCGCTGGCTGAAGCGGCCCGCGAAGCCGGGCTGCAGTTCTAACGGACACGGAAACACATCATGGCAAGAGTTCAGGCAAAACCCCAAGGTGACGGTCCCGAAGACGGGATGCGCGAGAAGATGATCGCGGTGAACCGCGTGACCAAGGTCGTCAAGGGCGGCCGCATTCTCGGTTTCGCGGCGCTGACTGTGGTCGGCGACGGCGACGGCCGCGTCGGCATGGGCAAGGGCAAGTCGAAAGAAGTGCCGGCGGCCGTGCAAAAGGCGATGGAAGAATCCCGCCGCAACATGATGAAGGTCACGCTGAAGAACGGCACCATCCATCACAACGTGTACGGCCAGTGGGGCGCGGCCCGCGTGCAGATGGCTCCGGCTCCCAAGGGCACCGGCATCATCGCCGGCGGCCCGATGCGCGCGGTGTTCGAAGTGATGGGCATCACTGACATCGTGGCCAAGAGCCACGGTTCGACCAATCCCTACAACATGGTTCGCGCCACATTGGACGCACTGAAGAATGCGACAACGCCTTCCCAGGTGGCGGCCAAGCGCGGCAAGTCAATCGAAGACATCTTCGCCTGACAGGAGTTATACAAATGGCAACCCAACAAACCGTCAAGGTCCAGCTGGTCCGCAGCCCGATCGGCACCAAGGTCGATCACCGCGCCACTGTGCGCGGCCTGGGCCTGCGCCGGCTCAACAGCGTGAGCGAGCTGCAGGACACCCCTGCGGTGCGCGGCATGATCAACAAGATCAGTTACCTGGTCAAGGTTCTCTAAGAGGCACATGATGGAACTGAACGACATCAAGCCAGCAGACGGCGCCAAGCATTACAAGCGCCGCGTCGGCCGTGGCATCGGCTCCGGCCTGGGCAAGACTGCCGGCCGTGGCCACAAGGGCCAGAAGTCCCGTGCGGGCGGCTATCACAAGGTCGGCTTCGAAGGCGGCCAGATGCCCCTGCAGCGGCGGCTGCCCAAGCGCGGCTTCAAGTCGCACCTGCTGAAGTACAACGCCGAGATCACCCTCACCACCCTGGGCAACCTGGGCGCGGCCGAGGTCGATCTGCTGTCCCTGAAGCAAGCCGGCCTGGTCGGCCAGCTGATCAAGGTCGTCAAGGTCATCAAGACCGGCGAAATCAAGATCGCCGTCAAGCTCAATGGCATCGGCGCTACCGCCGGCGCCAAGGCCGCGATCGAAACTGCCGGCGGCAGCATCGCCTGATTTACCTGGACTGAAGGAAGCACGAGTGGCCACCAGCGCACAGATTGCAAAGACCGGCAAGTTCGGCGACCTGCGTCGCCGGCTCGTCTTCTTGCTGCTCGCGCTCGTGGTTTACCGCGTCGGCGCGCATATTCCCGTTCCCGGCATCGACCCGAGCCAGCTGGCGCAGCTGTTCAAGGGCCAGCAGGGCGGCATCCTGTCCCTGTTCAACATGTTCTCGGGCGGGGCGCTGTCGCGCTTCACCGTGTTCGCGCTGGGCATCATGCCGTACATCTCGGCCTCGATCATCATGCAGCTGCTCACCTACGTCGTGCCGACGTTCGAGCAGCTGAAGAAAGAGGGCGAAGCCGGCCGCCGCAAGATCACGCAGTACACGCGCTACGGCACGCTGGGCCTGGCCCTGTTCCAGTCGCTGGGTATTGCCCTGGCCCTGGAAGGCTCCGCCGGCCTGGTGCTGAATCCCGGCTTCGGCTTTCGCATGACCGCAGTAGTCAGCCTCACGGCCGGCACGATGTTCCTGATGTGGCTGGGTGAGCAGATCACCGAGCGCGGCCTGGGCAACGGCATTTCGATCCTGATTTTTGCCGGCATCGCTGCCGGCCTGCCCAACGCCATCGGCGGGCTGCTGGAGCTGGTGCGCACCGGTGCGATGAGCATCCTGGTGGCCGTGTTCATCGTGGCGCTGGTGGTCCTGGTGACCTATTTCGTGGTGTTCGTGGAACGCGGCCAGCGCAAGATCCTGGTGAATTACGCGCGCCGGCAGGTGGGCAACAAGGTTTACGGCGGCCAGTCGTCGCACCTGCCGCTGAAGCTGAACATGGCGGGCGTGATTCCCCCGATCTTCGCTTCGTCGATCATCCTGCTGCCCACCACGGTAGTGAGCTGGTTCTCCACGGGCGACGCCATGCGCTGGCTCAAGGACATCGCCGGCATGCTGACACCCGGCCAGCCGATCTATGTGCTGCTGTATGCCAGCGCCATCGTGTTTTTCTGCTTCTTCTATACGGCCCTGGTTTTCAACAGCCGCGAGACGGCCGACAACCTGAAGAAGAGCGGCGCCTTCATTCCCGGCATCCGACCCGGCGAGCAGACGGCGCGCTATATCGACAAGATCCTGGTCCGGCTGACGCTGGCCGGCGCGGTGTACATCACTTTTGTGTGCCTGCTGCCCGAATTCCTGATTCTCAAGTACAACGTGCCGTTCTATTTTGGCGGCACCTCCCTGCTGATCATCGTGGTCGTGACGATGGACTTCATGGCCCAGGTACAGAACTATTTGATGTCGCAGCAATACGAATCGCTGCTGAAGAAAGCCAATTTCAAGACATCACTCGGCAGCTGAACGACCTATGTCCAAGGACGATGTCATCCAGATGCAGGGTGAGGTGGTGGAAAACCTGCCGAACGCGACCTTCCGCGTGAAGCTGGAAAACGGGCACGTAGTGCTCGGGCATATTTCGGGAAAGATGCGGATGCATTACATCCGCATCCTTCCGGGTGACAAGGTCACCGTGGAGTTGACGCCCTACGACTTGTCGCGGGCACGGATTGTGTTTCGCGCCAAGTAACTGGCGAAAGAGATTTAGGAGAAAGACTATGAGAGTTTCGGCTTCGGTCAAGAAAATTTGCCGCAACTGCAAGATCATCCGCCGCAAGGGCGTTGTTCGCGTGATCTGCACGGATCCGCGCCACAAGCAGCGCCAGGGCTGATTAGAGAGTTATAGGAAAGACGCACATGGCACGTATCGCTGGCATCAACATTCCGCCGCATCAGCACGCCGAAATTGGCCTGACGGCAATCTTCGGCATTGGCCGCACCCGCGCACGCAAGATCTGCGAAGCGACCGGCATCCCCTACTCCAAGAAGGTCAAGGACCTGACGGACGGGGACCTGGAGAAGATCCGCGACCAGATCGCGAACATCACGATCGAGGGCGACCTGCGCCGCGAGACGACGATGAACATCAAGCGTTTGATGGACATCGGTTGCTACCGCGGTTTCCGTCATCGCCGCGGCCTGCCGATGCGCGGCCAGCGTACGCGCACCAATGCCCGCACCCGCAAGGGTCCGCGCAAGGCAGCGCAGGCACTGAAGAAATAATCGGGAAAGAGAACAGTCATGGCAAAAGCCCCCGCGAATAACGCCGCCCAGCGCGTGCGCAAGAAGGTCCGCAAGAACGTGTCCGACGGTGTCGCTCACGTCCACGCGTCCTTCAACAACACGATCATCACGATCACCGACCGCCAGGGCAACGCCCTGTCCTGGGCCTCCTCCGGCGGCCAGGGTTTCAAGGGTTCGCGCAAGTCCACGCCGTTCGCCGCACAGGTGGCTTCGGAAGTTGCTGGTCGCGCCGCCATCGAACAAGGCATCAAGAACCTCGACGTCGAGATCAAGGGCCCCGGCCCGGGTCGCGAGTCGTCGGTGCGTGCTTTGGCAGCACTGGGCATCCGCATCAACTCCATCGCTGATGTGACCCCGGTTCCCCACAACGGCTGCCGCCCCCAGAAGCGCCGCCGCATTTAAGTTATCAACCAAGCCCACCGCCGGCAGCCCCAGGCCGCCGGCTCCCGCAGCAACAGGCTGCGGCAGATGATGTAAAGGAAGCAAAGTGGCACGTTACCTCGGCCCCAAGGCCAAACTCTCCCGCCGTGAAGGCACGGACCTGTTCCTCAAGAGCGCCCGCCGCTCGATCGCGGACAAGGCCAAGTTCGACTCCAAGCCCGGCCAGCACGGCCGCACCTCGGGCCAGCGCACCTCCGATTTCGGGCTGCAGCTGCGCGAGAAGCAGAAGGTCAAGCGCATGTACGGCATCCTGGAGCGCCAGTTCCGCCGCTACTTCGAGGAAGCCGACCGCCGCAAGGGCAATACCGGCGCCAACCTGCTGTTCATCCTGGAGTCCCGCCTGGACAACGTGGTGTATCGCATGGGCTTCGGTTCCACCCGTGCTGAAGCGCGCCAGCTGGTGTCGCACAAGGCGATCACTGTTAACGGCAGCCCCGTCAACATCCCGTCTTACCTGGTCAAAACGGGCGATGTGATCGCCGTTCGCGATAAGTCCAAAAAGCAGAACCGCATTGTCGAAGCGCTGCAACTGGCGCAACAGGTTGGCCTGCCGGCCTGGGTTGAGGTCAACGCCGACAAGGCCGAAGGCACGTTCAAGAAGGTGCCGGATCGCGATGAGTTCGCGGCCGACATCAAGGAAGCGTTGATCGTCGAACTTTATTCGCGCTAACTCGCGATGACGAGGCTGCTCGCGCAGCCTCGCATTTGAATTTTTCGTTCCCTGCTGGGAGGCATCCCACCAGGGCACTCCACCAGCCTTACCGGTGTAACGAGCCGGGGGTATTGAGAGGAAGTCCTGAATGCAAACAAACCTGCTGAAACCCAAAGCCATCAATGTGGAGCAGCTTGGCACCAACCGGGCCAAGGTGACGCTGGAGCCGTTCGAGCGCGGCTACGGCCACACGCTGGGCAACGCGCTGCGCCGGGTTCTGCTGTCTTCGATGGTGGGTTACTCGGCAACCGAGGTCACCATCGCCGGCGTCCTGCACGAGTACTCGTCGATCGACGGCGTCCAGGAAGACGTGGTCAGCATCCTGCTGAACCTCAAGGGTGTGGTTTTCAAGCTGCACAACCGCGACGAAGTCACGCTGAGCCTGCGCAAGGACGGCGAGGGCGTTGTCACGGCTGCCGACATCCAGACGCCTCACGACGTCGAGATCATCAACCCTGACCATGTCATCGCCCACCTGTCGCAAGGCGGCAAGATCGACATGCAGATCAAGGTTGAAAAAGGCCGCGGCTATGTACCGGGCACCATGCGCCGCTACGCCGACGAGCCGACCAAGTCCATTGGCCGCATCGTCCTGGACGCTTCCTTCTCGCCGGTCAAGCGCGTCAGCTACACGGTTGAAAGCGCCCGCGTCGAACAGCGCACCGACCTGGACAAGCTGGTTGTTGAAATCGAAACCAACGGCGCCATCACTGCTGAAGACGCAGTGCGAGCTTCCGCCAAGATCCTGGTTGAGCAGTTGGCGGTGTTCGCCCAGCTGGAAGGCAGCGAGCTGGCCGCGTTCGACGCGCCGGTGCAGCGCAGTTCGCAGCAGTTCGACCCGATCCTGCTGCGCCCTGTGGACGAGCTGGAACTGACGGTGCGTTCGGCCAACTGCCTGAAGGCCGAAAACATCTACTACATCGGGGACCTGATCCAGCGCACCGAGAACGAACTGCTCAAGACGCCCAACCTGGGCCGCAAGTCGCTCAACGAAATCAAGGAAGTTCTTGCCTCGCGTGGCCTCACGCTGGGCATGAAGCTCGAAAGCTGGCCGCCGGCCGGCCTCGACAAGCGTTAAACAACATTGGTGAACTGGCAGTACCTGATACGGCTGCCTTTTAAGATAACGAAAGGAACACACCATGCGTCACGGCCACGGCCTCCGTAAACTGAACCGCACCAGCGAGCACCGCCTCGCGATGCTTCGCAACATGATGAATTCGCTGCTGCAGCACGAAGCCATCAAGACCACCGTCCCCAAGGCCAAGGAATTGCGCCGCGTGGTGGAGCCCATGATCACCCTGGCCAAGGAGCCGACGGTCGCCAACAAGCGCCTCGCCTTCGACCGCCTGCGTGACCGCGACGTCGTTACCAAGTTGTTCGGCGAGCTGGGTCCCCGCTACAAGGCCCGTCCGGGAGGCTACACGCGTATCCTGAAGATGGGTTTCCGTGTTGGCGACAACGCGCCTATGGCACTGGTGGAACTGGTCGATCGCCCGGATGTTTCCGAGCAGCAAACCGAAGCCCCTACCGCCGAGTAATGCACTCCGGTACGTATATAATCACCTCATTGCCGCGCGATGGAGCAGCCTGGTAGCTCGTTGGGCTCATAACCCAAAGGTCGCAAGTTCAAATCTTGCTCGCGCAACCAACCTGAGAGCCTCGGCCCTCAAGACAAAACGCCCACTTTAGTGGGCGTTTTTGTTTTTGCGCCACGGAAATACTGCGCCGCAATCCGGTGCGATTTGTCACTTCACGGCGTAGCGCCGATGACACATGATGGTGCAACCATGCTCCTTAGCACGGGCTTGGTAATTGCATGTGTGAGTTCGGGTAAGGGTTAGTATTTAGCTGCAACTTTTCATACCTACCTAGAATGTTTTTTCGCACCTGACTGCACCAAGCAGCCCAGCGGGGCTCCGATGGGCCCATCTCCATCCACCATTTTTAGGGGAAAGAATATGTCGGATAGTCTGCAGAAATGGGTCGGTCGCAACAGGCCGCCACGCGTTCAAATCACTTATGACGTCGAAATCGGCGACGCAGTCGAAAAGAAGGAGCTGCCGCTGGTCGTCGGCATCATGGCCGACCTGTCGGGCCAGCCCGCGACCCCGCTTCCCAAGCTGAAGGAGCGCCGCCTGGTCGAAATCGACCGCGACAACTTCAACGAAATCATGGGCAAGATCAGCCCGCGCCTGGACATGTCGGTGCCGGACACCATGAAGGGTGAGGGCAATATCAAGGTGGAGGTGAATTTCAAGGAATTCGACGACTTCCACCCGGAAGCCCTGGTCAAGCAGGTTCCCCGCCTGGCCAAGCTGCTCGAAGCGCGCCAACAGCTGCGCGACCTGCTGGCCAAGCTGGATGGCAACGACGAGCTCGACGCTCTGCTGGAAAACATCATCCAGAACACCGAAGAGCTGAAAACACTGCAGACGGAAGCCAACGCGGGCGCCGAAGCGCCGGCTGACGCTCCGGCGGCGTAAGCACAAACCCAACCCGGTGCACGCGGCTCCAGCCGGGTGCGTCCTGCAACTTTTTTGGAATGGTGAATCGAAATGGCTACTAGTGCAGAAGCAAGCGCAGAAGGCGGCGCAACTACCACCGCTGAATTGACGATGCTGGACAAGATCGTCCAGGAAGGCAACATGGCCGTGGAGCCGTCGCAAGGCCCGTATGCCAAGAAACTGATTGGTCAGTTTGCCTCGCAGATCCTGGACGAAGGCATGAAGGCCGCGCCGGACAAGGGCGTAGTCGCGATGATCAACGAGCGCGTCGCCGAGATCGACAAGCTCCTGACGGACCAGCTGAACGCGATCATGCATGACTCCGCTTTCCAGGCGCTTGAAGCGTCGTGGCGCGGTCTGCATGACATGGTGTTCGGCACGGAAACCAGCTCGCGCCTGAAGCTGCGCCTGCTGAACGTGACCAAGAAGGAATTGCTCAAGGACCTGGAGTCCGCCGTCGACCACGACATGAGCGTGTTGTTCAAGAAAGTGTACGAAGAGGAATATGGCACCTTCGGCGGCCATCCCTACTCCGTGCTGATCGGCGACTACACGTTCGGCCGTCATCCGCAGGACATGGCCCTGCTGGAGCGCCTGTCAAAGGTCGCTGCAGCCGCGCACGCACCCTTCATCGCGGCGGCCTCGCCGGCCCTGTTCGACATGAAGTCGTTCACCGACCTCGGCATTCCCCGCGACATGTCGAAGATCTTCGAAAGCGCTGAGCTCGCCACCTGGCGCGGCTTCCGCGAATCCGAAGATTCGCGCTACGTCTCGCTGGTCTTGCCGTCGTATGCGGCGCGCCTGCCGTACGGCGCCAAAACCATTCCCGTCGATAACTTCAATTTTGAAGAAGACGTGGATGGCAAGGACCATTCCAAGTACCTGTGGGCCAACTCGGCCTACCAGCTCGGCCTGCGCATCACCGACGCCTTCGCCAAATACGGCTGGTCCACAGCCATCCGCGGCGTCGAGGGCGGCGGCAAGGTCGAAGGCATGACGGCTCACGCGTTCAAGACGGACGAAGGCGATGTCGTCCTGAAGTGCCCCACCGAAGTGACGATCACCGATCGCCGCGAAAAGGAACTGAACGACCTAGGGTTCATTGCCATCGTCAATTCCAAGGGTTCGAACTTCGCCGCTTTCTTCGGCGGCCAGACCGTCAACAAGCCCAAGCTGTACAACAAGGATGCCGCCAACGCCAACGCGGCCCTGTCTGCCCGCTTGCCGTACATCCTGGCTGCTTCCCGGTTTGCGCATTACATCAAGGTGATCATGCGCGACAAGATCGGCAGCTTCCAGACGCGCGGCGAAGTCGAAACGTACCTGAACAACTGGATTGCCGACTATGTGCTGATCAATGACAGCGCACCCCAGGCGACCAAGGCCAGGTTCCCGCTGGGCGAAGCGCGTGTTGACGTCACCGAGGTGCCGGGCAAGCCGGGCGCCTATCAGGCCACCTGCTTCCTGCGCCCGCACTTCCAGATGGAAGAGCTGACCGCATCCATCCGTCTCGTGGCGGAACTGCCGGCCCCCGCGGCCTGATAATTCGCCACCCAGACATCTTTCGGATCAACATTTACGGAGTAAGACATGGACGTTCTCATTCTCGAAGTCAAGGACATGAAGGGCAATTGCACCATCGATGGGCATGCCGATCAGATCATCCTGAATTCCTACAGCCATGGTGTCGCGCTGCCCCTGAGCGTGGACGCCGCGAACACGGAGCGTACTGCCGGCCGTCCGCAATTCTCGGAAATGAATTTTTCCAAGATGACCGATCAGTCGACGCCGGCCTTGTACACGGCTTGCACTGAAGGCAAGAAGCTCGGTGATGCGATCATTCACATCGGCCGCAACGAAGGCGGCAAATTCATGTCGCTGATGAAGTACACGCTGACCAACGCGATGGTGTCCAACATCAACACGTCGGGCGGCGGCGGCGTGCCATCGGATTCGTTCTCCCTGAACTTCACCAAGATCCAGTCGGAGTTCACGCAGCAGAATGCGGATTCGACCAAGAAGGGTACCGCATCCTTCGGCTGGGATTTGGCGACGAACAAGGCCGCTTGATCCGTCCGGGCCGCCCGGGTTTTGCCGTGGCTTGCCGGAGGTCTGGGGGCCGAATTGGAGGTCTTTAGATCATGTCGGAGCTCGTTCGAGGCTCGCCAATGCCCCTGTTCGACCGGCTCTCGTCCAGCGAGAGCTTGGGAAGCGCAGGGGCATATTTATTGTCGCCGGAGCAGCTTGAGGCGTCGATCGCCAGGGAGTTGTCGCGGCTTTTCAATACCCGCTGCAGACTGATGCCGTCACAGTACAAGGAGAGCACCGGTACCGTCATCGACTACGGCATACCGGACTTTTCCGCGTTGTCGCCGCGCCGTGGTGAGGACAGGGAGCTTCTGGAGTCGGCCCTTACGCGGGCCGTTTCGTTCTATGAAACACGCCTTGCCAATGTCAGCGTGAAGGTTGCTTCGGTTCCCCAGCGGGGGGACACGGCCATCGCCACGGTCAGCGGCGACGTGATGATCGGCCTGAAAGCCCAGCGGATGAGTTTCGCCCTGAACCTGAACCCGTCGCAAGACGACGCAACTCCCTCCTGACCGTGTCCGACGCACTCAACAACGATCTCCTGCAGTACTACAAGCGGGAGCTTTCATACCTGCGCGCACAAGGGGCAGATTTTTCCCAGCGGTATCCAAAGGTGGCGTCGCGTCTGGCGCTGCACGGATCCGAGTCCATCGATCCACACACCGAGCGGCTGATCGAGTCGGTGGCTTTTCTAACGGGCCGTGTTCACCGCGACCTGGACAGGGAGTTTCCCCAGATCGCCTCAGCACTGCTCGACAACCTGTGCCCTTCGCTGGTTCAGCCGGTGCCCTCCATGACCGTGGCGGAGTTTTCGCTGGATCCGTCGCAGGGCAAGGTAACGGCAGGATTTCGTGTGCCCAGGCACACGATCCTCTATGCGTCTACTTCCGAGGGTGAACAATGCCGCTTTCGCACGGCATGGGAAACTACGCTCTGGCCGTTTACCGTTGCAAGGGCCACGCTCGAAGGCGACAACACCTTGCGATTGACGCTGCAGTGTGCGGCCGATACCGATTTTTCCGAACTGGAGGTCGATACCCTTCGTATCCATCTGCAGGGCGACTGGATGACGACGATGCCGCTCTACGAGTTGCTGGTTTCCGGCGTCACCGGTGTTTCAGTCGCTCCGGAAGGAGAGGCGGCCCGACCGTTGCCCGCCGGGGCGTGGCGGGAAGTGGGTTTCGGCGAGGATGAAGAGGTGCTTGCCGTGCCCGCGCATGCGCAACCGGCGTATGCGTTAATGCAGGAATATTTCGCCTTTCCGCGCAAGTTCCACTTTTTCGACCTCTGCAGGCTGAAGGGGCGCCTGGGGAAAGGCCGTCGCTGCGAGGTCATCGTCGAACTGGATCGCGTTGAACGGGGTCTGCGTTCCATCTCCGCGGACAACTTCAAGCTCGGATGCTCGCCCGCCGCCAATCTCTTCCCGCGCACCAGCGAGCCCATTGTTGTCGATCATCGCAACTACGAATACCTGCTTTCGGCCGACCGGCAGCGCGGCTCCACCACCGAGGTGCATTCCATCCTCACTGTCACGGCGTCCGATCCCAATGCGGATAAGCCCGTGCTGGTCCCCAGTTTCGCCGCCCTCGGAAACATCGCCTCCGAGCCGCAGAGCACCTTCTGGTCAACCAGGCGCGAACAGAGCCTGCGGCCAAACATCGCGGGAACGGACGTATTCCTGACATTTGTGGACCGAACCAATGCCATGAAAACGCCGGCCGAGCCGGTGATCTATGCCAACCTCCTGTGCACCAACCGGCGGCTGGCGGAACAGGTTCCGGTCGGCGCCCGGATGGTGGTCGAAGGCGTTTCTCAATCGACGCGCGTGCGCTGCCTGTACGAACCTACCGCCCAGCGTGATCCCCCTTTGGGCAGCGAAACGCTCTGGCGGCTGGTCTCACTGCTTACGTTGAATCACCAGTCCCTCGTCGATGGATCGACGGGACGCGACCAGCTCCGGGAAATGCTGGCGTTGTTCGCTTCCGATAGCCGGCGCGACCATGAGCAGATCCGCGGCATCCGCGAATTGCAGGCTCGCAGCATCACCGCCCGCCTGGGGGTCGAAGCATGGAGGGGTTATTGCCGCGGCACCGAAGTCATCCTCGAGTTTGAGGACGATGCATTTGTCGGTGGCTCACCGTTGATGATGTCAGCGGTATTGGCGCGGTTTTTTGCCATGTACACATCGATCAATTCGTTTGTGCGACTCGCGGTGCGCCGCGGCGATGAAGTATGGAAACAATGGGAACCGATGAGCGGCCGCCAGCTGGCACTCTGATCGACCGGCTGGCCAGCCGGCCGCACGGTTTCAACCTGTTCCAGGCGATCAGCCTGCTCGAGCGTGCCGCGCCAGATGCCCTTCCGGTCGGTGAAGGCCATGGACAGACCGAGGCCGTGCGCCTTGGGGCGGTGGTGTCTCTCGGGTTTCAGCCAAGCGATGTTGCGACGGTCAGCATCGGCTCGCCCACGGGTGAACCCTTCAGTCTGACATCGCCTGTGCTTTCGCTAGCAGGTGCACATGGCCCGTTGCCCATACCTTTCACTGAGTTGCTGCTCGAACGAAAGGCTGGCAAGGATCGGGCTACGGCCGATTTCCTGGACATTTTCAATCACCGCTTGCTCGCGTTCCTGTACCGCAGCCGCAAGAAGCATCACATGGGCCTCAACTGGGGCACCCAACAAACGTCCTCCTTGGCCGCGTGTCTTGATGCTTTGAGCGCGCTGGGGTTGGCGGCGGGGTCCAAGGGACCTCACGGAGAATCCGGGTGGCTGAGGCACGCTGGCCTGATGGGCGGAGCGCCAAGATCGTTGACCGGATTGGTGGCCCTGCTCGCCGACAGGCTGGGGCACAAGGTGCGCGGCTCGCAATTCCGCGGCGGGTGGCAGCCGCTCGCGGCTTCGGAACACACGCAGCTTGGAGTGTCGTGTTCCCGGCTGGGCAGGTCCGCAGTGTTGGGACGCAGGGCTTGGTACCAATGTGCGGGCATCGAAATCGAATTCCGGGACCTGTCCCTGCCCCGCCTGAAGAGGCTGTTGCCTGGCGGGCGCGAGCACGCCCTGACGAAATGGCTGATTGGCCGGTACGTACAGCAGGAGCTGCAGGTGGACCTGGTGCTGCGGCCGGTGCAGCGGGACATCCGGCGAAGCGTGCTGGGGCACGCGGGCAGTATGCGGCTGGGCTGGACATCCTGGTTGGCAGGCGGCACAGACGGCCAAGCCCCGCACGCCCCCGTGCGGCTTCGCATGAATACCGTTGCGGCGGCAGGCTGATTCAGGAGCAGCCAGAACATGGAAATCGATATTCGAACATTGCTGGGGCGCCTGAATCCGGAGTGCAAGCGGGCCCTGGAGCGCGCGGCCGAACTCTGCGTCCAGCAGACCCACTACAACGTCGACATTGAGCATCTGCTCTACAAACTGCTTGAAGCACCCGCGCCAGACGTTGCCCTGATTCTGGCCGAGTTCGACATCAAGAGTGAAGTGATGCTCGCCCAGGTACAGGAGGCGATGGACCGCTTCAAGCGCGGCAACGGCCGCACCCCCGCGTTCTCGCCCAACCTCGCGCCATTGTTCCAGGAGGCTTGGCTGTTGAGTTCCATGGTACTGGGCGAACAGCAGATTCGGTCGGGGACAATGCTGCTGGCGTTGCTTGAAGTGGACAGCCTTCGTGGCCTGCTGATCGAGTCGGCGCCCGGCTTGCTCCAAATTCCGCGCGACAGCCTGCGCAAAGGGCTTGCGGACATTGTGGCGTCGTCGTCTGAAGACGCCGGCGGCGCGGCACGGGCGTCCGGGCCGCCTCCTTCGGTCGCGCCCGGAGCCGCCGTCCAGGACGGCGGTCTCAAGCAGATGCCCACGATGCGGCGCGGCACGTCCAACACGCCATCCCTTGACCAGTACACGGTGGACATGACTCAGCTGGCCAGGGACGGCGCGATCGACCCCATCCGCGGGCGCGATGCCGAAATCCGGCAGATCATTGATGTGTTGCTGCGGCGGCGCCAGAACAACCCCATCCTCACGGGCGAGGCAGGTGTTGGAAAGACAGCGGTCGTGGAGGGCTTTGCGCAGCGAGTGGTCAAGGGCGATGTGCCGCCTTCACTCCAGCAGGTCTCGGTTCGCACGCTCGACCTCGGCCTTCTTCAGGCGGGTGCAGGGGTCAAGGGTGAATTCGAAAATCGGTTGAAATCGGTCATCGCTGAAGTCAAGGCGTCGCCGATTCCCATCATCATGTTTATCGACGAAGCCCACCAGCTGATTGGTGCCGGTGGCGCCGAAGGCCAGGGTGACGCCGCCAACCTGCTCAAGCCCGCACTGGCACGCGGAGAGCTTCGCACCATCGCGGCCACGACCTGGGCCGAATACAAGAAGTACGTGGAGCGGGATCCCGCGCTCGCGCGCCGGTTCCAGGTGGTAAAGGTGGAGGAGCCATCGGAAGAGGTCGCCATCGACATGCTGCGTGGCATGGTGACCACGCTGCAAAAGCACCATGGCGTTGAAATCGTGGACGATGCCGTCCGGGACGCCGTGAAGCTTTCACACCGCTATATTTCTGGACGCCAGTTGCCTGACAAAGCGATCAGCGTGCTGGACACAGCCTGCGCACGCGTGGCGATTGGCCAGAATGCGCTCCCGCTGGAGATCGAGGATGCCGTCCGCGACATCTCCAATGCAGAAAACCAGTTGCGCATCCTGCGCCACGAGACCGCCACCGGCCGTGACCATGCTCAAGCCATCGCCACGCTGGCACTTGAACTGGAAGGCCACAGGCAGCGCCACCGCCGCCTGAGCGACAAGCTGGGCGAAGAAAAAAGTGCGGTGTCCGAGATTGTTGCGCTGCGCAAGCGCATCGCGGACAGTCTCTCTCAGGCGCCTGCCAAAGAAGAAGCCGAAGACATGACCGCCACCCTTCTGCGGCTCGAAAAAGGACTGGAAGCGGTGCAAAGCGATGAGCCGATGGTCCCGGTCTGTGTGGATTCGTCGGTAGTTGCGCAGGTTATTTCCGGCTGGACTGGCATACCTGTCGGCAAGATGCTCGCCGACGAGCTTCATACGGTTCTGAATCTCAAGGAGAAACTTTCCGAGCGCGTGGTCGGCCAGGGCCAAGCCCTGGACGCGATTGCAAGGCGGGTTCGCACGTTTCGCGCTGATCTCGATGATCCGGGCAAGCCGGTGGGCGTATTCATGCTGGTGGGACCCAGCGGGGTTGGCAAGACTGAAAGCGCGTTTGCGCTGGCGGACCTGCTGTATGGCGGCGAACGCAACATGGTCACTGTCAACATGTCCGAGTTCCAGGAAGCCCATACGGTCTCCAGCCTCAAGGGTGCTCCTCCTGGATACGTGGGTTACGGCCGCGGCGGCGTCCTGACTGAGGCAGTGCGCCGCCGGCCCTACAGCGTCGTGCTGCTGGATGAAATGGAAAAGGCCCACCCTGACGTGCTGGAGCTCTTCTTCCAGGTTTTCGACAAGGGGACCATGGAGGATGGCGAGGGTGTCCCGATCGACTTCAAAAACACCCTGATCCTCCTGACTTCAAATGCCGCGCAGGACGTCATCACGGACGCCTGCGAAGGCGGCAAGCGACCGGATGCACAGCAACTGGTGGAGCGGCTGCGGCCCAACCTGTTGAAGCAGTTTTCACCCGCCTTCCTCGGGCGTCTGGTGATCGTGCCCTACTACCCGCTCGGCGATGAGCAGATCCGGTCCATCGTCGACCTGAAGCTGGGCAAGCTTGCGAGCCGGTTCCTGAGGAACCACCGGGCGGAATTCACTTGGGACGACGCCGTTTCTCAAGCTATCACCGCACGCTGCACCGAAGTGGACAGTGGGGCGCGAAATGTTGACCACATCCTGACGCAAGCGGTACTGCCCGAGTTGTCGCGGCAGGTGCTTGAACGGATTTCCATGTCGGACCCCTTCGGATCTGTTCACATGGCGGTGAGCGCGGACGGACTCTTCAACTTCAGCTTTGGGCCCCCACGGCAGGCGTGATCGCACATGAGAGACGGTTTCACCCAAGCCACAGCCTTCCTTTCGGTGACCACGCCGCTGGGGGCTGACCAGCTGCTGCTCGACGCATTTGAGGGTACGGAGGCGATTTCGCAGCCTTTCCGGTTCTCACTGTCGATGCGTTCGACCAGCATGACCCTGGACGCGACAACGGTTGTGGGTGCGACGGCAACCATCAAACTCAAACACGGCGCCGGACCGGTGCGTTATTTCAGCGGCATTGTTTCCCGCTTCCTTCATGCTGGCGGTGACCGGGAGTTTTCTGCTTACTCGGCCGAACTGGTTCCCAAGCTGTGGTTGCTGACACTGAGCCGAAACCGGGTCATCTATCAGAACAAGACGGCCGCGGTCATCATCAAGGCAGTCCTGGCTGAATTCGGGGTCACCATCCAGGACAAGTTGACGGGCACCTATGGGTCGCGTGAATATTGCGTGCAGCACGACGAAACCGCGTTCGAGTTCATATCCAGGTTGATGGAGGAAGAAGGAATCTTCTACTTCTTCACATTCGCAGACGGGGCTCACACCATGGTCCTGGCGGACGCGACCAGTGCCCATACCGACTGCACCAATGGTGCGGCCTTGCGCTACGCGCCTCACGGCGGCGGGCGCGAAATGATTGATGCGGTGAATCGGTTTGAATTCGAAAGCCGTATCGTGGCCCAGAAGCACGCCACCAGCGACTACGACTACCTCAATCCCAGCACGGCACTTGCCGCCGAGCACGCGGCGGCGACGGGTAAGGGTTCGCACTATGACTATCCCGGCGGCCACAAGGTCGTCGCGGATGGCACCGCACGGTCAAAAATTCGCGTCGAGGCCGAGCAGGTCCAAGGCACCGTTTCCCGGGGACAAAGTTTTTGCTACAGCCTGACGGCCGGCACCAAATTCACGCTGTCGGGCCACGGCCGGACGGCGCTTAACGCTGCTCACGTGCTTAGAACCGTCACTCATTCAGCCAGCAATGAGCACTACAGCAACAGCTTCGAAACGTTTCCCGCCACCGTGCCCTTCCGCGCGCCGCGGGTGACGCCACGCCCGCGTGTGGCCGGCAGCCAGATTGCCACTGTCGTTGGCTCCAGCGGGGAAGAAATCTGGACCGATGCGCATGGGCGCATCAAAGTCCAGTTCATCTGGGATCAGGTCGGCACGAAGAATGAAAACAGCTCCTGCTGGGTACGGGTATCGCAGACCTGGGCAGGACAGGGATGGGGCGCCTTGTTCATTCCCAGGGTTGGCCAGGAAGTCGTCATCAGCTACGTGGATGGGGACCCCGATCGGCCCTTGGTGACAGGCAGCGTCTACAACGCGGAAAAGACACCGCCAGTCACGCTGCCGTCCATGCAGACGCAAAGCACCATCAAGTCCCGTTCGTCCAAGAGCGGCACGGCGGGCAATGAGATCCGATTCGAAGACAAGAAGGATTCTGAAGAGTTCTACTTTCACGCCCAGAAGGACATGAAAGTGGAGATCGAAAACCAGCTCACCACCACTGTGAAGGCAAGCCACGAGATTCATACGCTTGAAAAAGGCGATCGCACCGTGGACGTCCAGACCGGCAAGGAAGTCCATAAGGTCAAGGGCACTCGTGAGCTCACCGTCACAGGCAACGAAACGCACACGAATGAAGCTGATTTCACGCAAAAGGTTACCGGCAACTATGAGCTGAAGGTCACTGGCAACCTGGTCATTGATGTCACCGGTTCAATCACCATCAAGTCCGCAAAGGACGTCACCGGCAAGGCGGGCACCACGTGGCAAGCCGAGGCGGGCACGGCGCTGACCAACAAGGCCGGGACCGCGCTGAATAATGAGGCCGGCACGGCGCTGACCAACAAGGCAGGTACCGATCTGACAAACCAGGCCGGGATGGGCTTGAAGAACAAGGCCGGTACCACTTTGGACAACGAAGGCACGATGGTCAACAACAAGGCTTCGGCAACGCAAACGGTGGACGGCGGCGGCATGCTGACTGTCAAGGGCGGCATGGTGAAGATCAATTAATCATGAGCAAGACCGCATTGCCACCAGCCACCTCGGAGATCGTTGTTCTGGAGCAACGCAATGAGGCTGGCCAGCTGACCACTCGCACAGAGACGCGGGACGGCATTCCGCATGGCCAGATGACCAGCCTGGACGCCGCGGGCAAGCCGTCCATGCAGGCAATCTATGCGGGCGGGGTATTGAGCGGTCCGATGCGCCTGTGGGACGACCAGGGCAATCTGGTCCAGGAGGCAGGCTATCGCAATGGCAAGCAGCACGGCCTGACGCGCGTATATACGGGCGGCAAGCTCCTGTCCGAGCAGATGTTCGCCAATGGGCTGGCGCATGGGGACACTACCTTTTATTCGGAAGCCGGGGTGCCGAGTTGCAAGATGCAGTTTCAGGCGGGGCAGATCGAAGGTGAGGCCCTTTTCATGAATGAGGGTTTACTGGTGCGCCGGGCAACCTACCGCAAGGGTTTGCTTGAAGGGGAAGCCATCGACTACGATCGCGAGGGAGCCAAGATCCAGAGTGCGACCTACAAGGCCAACCTGCTGGATGGGTGGCTGCGCCGCTACTGGCCGAACGGCCAGGTGATGGAAGAATTGCGCTATTCCAAAGGCAAGCCAGAAGGCAAGCCGCGCAGGTTCAACAACAAGGGCGCTGCACAGGCTACAGAGGCATCGCAAGCCAGCCTGATGGAGCGCCTCGAAAAACTGGTGAGGGGTTAAGGATGGGAATGCAGGTGGCAACGGGCGCGACACTGCAGTGCAGCTTCGGCGTTGCGCCGGGCGTGCTGTCGGTGCTTCCGGTGAACCGCGTCATGACGGGAACGCCCGCAGCGAACATCATGGACAACAAGCCCATGGTCAACATCGCGCCATTCGGCATGTGCAATTCGCCCTCGAATCCGATGGTGGCGGCAGCAACCGCTGCGGCCCTGGGCGTTCTCACTCCGATGCCGTGCATACCGGTCACCGCGGCGCCTTGGGTTCCCGGGTCACCCACTGTGTTGATAGCCAACATGCCCGCCGTAAACAACAGCTGCAAGCTGATGTGCAACTGGGGCGGAGTCATCCAGATACTGGTTCCAGGGCAATTCACCGTGATGGTGGCTTGAGGCAGCCATGCAATACACCGTCTCCATGAGTACACGGATGCTGGCGATAGCGGCACTGTGCATCTTTCTGCTTTGCGTACTGCTTTTCCTCATGGGCATCGAGTTGGGAAAGCGGTTTGCCGAGCCCGTATTTCCCCTGCCCGCGACGTCGATGGCGCTTCCCGCGGCTCCGGCCGCGCCTGCGGTGCCCGCGATGCCGGCGCCTCCCGCCGTTGCCGCGCCGGCAGTCCCCGCCATGCCGGCTCCTTCATTCGCAAAACCATAACGTATTGGGACTATTGATGCGTAACTCACCTTATCCCGACCATCGTTCAAGAGCCGCAGGCTGGTTGCGTGCTGTCTTGCTGTCTGCTGGCATGATGACGTTAGCGGCCCCGGCTGCCCCTCAGGTTCCTGCCGCGAAAGTCGCCGCTTCAAAGCCCGCGGCTGCACCGGCCGCGGTGGCCTCTGCGGCCAAACCTGCCGCCTCTGCTGCAGCGCCGAAAGCAGCTGCATCAGCACCCGCGTCGGGTGCCGCGCAAGCGGTGCAGGCGGCGCTCACCATGTCGCCCGTCGCCGCGCTGGTCAGGGTTCCCGACGGCAGGCTGCTGGCGCCCGACATTGCGCGCATTGTGGCGCGAGGCGAACTCATCGTGGCGATGCTTGGTGTCGATACCCCACCGTTTTTCTACGAGAAGAACGGTGAACTGGTGGGCCTGGAGGTGGAACTGGCAAAGGCCATCGGCAAGGAGCTGGGCGTCAATGTCCGCTTCAACCGGGCGGCCAAGAGCTTCAATGCCGTGGTGGATACCATCGCGCGCGGAGAGGCCGACATCGCCGTAAGCAAGCTGTCCCGTACGCTGGCGCGCGCGCAGGTGATCAGCTTTAGCCAGCCTTACCTCAGTCTCAACCACGCACTCATTCTCAATCGCGTGAAGTTCGCGCAGTTTGCCCGGGACCGCGCCTTGCCCGAGGTGATCCGGGGCTTCACTGGCACCGTCGGCGTCATCGGCAAGTCCTCGTTCGCGGACTATGCCAAACGCAATTTCCCCAATGCCAAGATCCAGGAATACCCGGGATGGGGTGACGTTCTCAAGGCGCTTGAGCGGGGAGAAATCATTGGTGCGTACCGGGACGAATTCGAAGTCAAACGCATCCTGAAGATCGACCCGACTGCCTCGCTGGTCTTGCGCACGGTCACGTTCAAGGATCTCGAAGACACGCTGGGTATCGCGGTGAGCATCGCGGATCCCGTGCTGCTGGCATTCATCAATGAATTCCTGGCCCAACGCAGTGACAAGCTGACGACCAGCAAGGTCCTGGCGGCCATTGAAAAATAAGCAGGGCACACACAATGGACTTCAAGAAACTCTACGCGTTCGTCCTTAATCCCTGGGTTATCGTGGGCAGCCTTGCCGGCGGATTCGTCCTGGGCACGCTGTCGCCCCAAATGGCCGTGAAGCTCGGCTTCCTGGGTGACATCTACGTCGACCTGCTGAAGATGATTACGTTGCCGTTCATGGTTTCGGCCGTGATTTTCAGCCTGCAGCGGCTGTTCCGTGAGGGCGGTACCGGGAAGCTGCTCGGGCGTGTCGCAACGGTTTTCTTCGCCTTCTCGGTGGCGGTTGCCATCGTCGGCGCGATCACCCTGTTGATCATGCGTCCCGGCGAAAACCTATCGAGCGCCACGATGCAGACTTTTGGGCAGATCGTTGGCAGCGACCTGACGTCCAGCGATACCCTCATGAGCTTGCAGGGCACCGATGCAGCCAAGAAGTCGGTGGGGTTTACGGAGGTGCTGGTCAGCCTGGTTCCCGCCAACATCTTTTCCGCATTGGCCAATGGTGACACCCTGAAGGCGCTGGTGTTCGCGATGCTGTTCGGCCTTGCGGTGGGGCACGTCCCTACCCGCATCTCTGATGGCCTTACCCATTCGCTGGAAACCATCTATCACTCGTGTCAGACGCTGACGCGCTGGCTGAACTATCCTTTGCCGATTGTGCTCTTCTGCATGAGCGCTGCGCAACTCGGCAAGACCGGCATCGGGCCTTTGCAGGCGATGATCCAGTTTGTCGTCGCGTTCTTCATCGCCTCGACCATCGTCCTCGTGGTGGCGTCGGTGATCATCTGGCGCCGGTCCAACAACTCCTTTGGCGAGGCACTGAATGCGCTGCGCGGCCCGTTCGCACTGGCACTGGCCACGCGCAGCAGCGCCACATGCATGCCTATCATGATTGAAAGCCTGGCCGACCGCCTGGGCTTTGCGCGTTCCCGCGTGGAATTGCTGGTGCCGTTGAGCGTATCCCTGCTGCGGGTCGGCCCCGTTGTCTACTACGTGTGCGCAACGCTCTTTATTGCCCAGCTGTACGGGCGGTCGCTGGGGCCGGTAGAGGTCGCGATCGTAATGGCGGCATCCGTGCTGGCCGGGTTCGCGTCGGCCGGCATGACGGGCCTGGTCACCGTATCCCTGGTAGGCATGACTTCCACGTACCTCGGCCTGCCGTTTGAAGCGGCCTTCATCCTTTTCCTGGCGGTCGATCCGATCTGCGACATGCTGCGCACGCTTGTGTTGGTGATCGGAAACATCGCCGCGGTTTCCCTCATTTGCCCGAAGCCGTTGAAGATCTGAAGGAAGCCCGATGTCACGAATAGGCGTCTTTGGAGGAATGGGTCCATCTGCGACGGTGGACTTCATGGACAAGCTCGTGCGCCTTACTCCCGCCGGGCGCGACCAGGATCACCTCCCGGTGATCGTGGCGAGCCTGCCCCACATTCATGACCGATCGCGCTCCATCCTTGGCGTGGGCCCTGATCCTTTGCCGCAACTGCTGCTTGGCATCGAGTTCCTTAACAAATCCGGCGTTGGCGTGATCGCCATACCGTGCAATTCATCGCACCACTGGTACCCGCAGATGTGCGAGCACAGTGCCGTACCCATCCTACATATAGCCCAGGCCTGCGTGGCGGCCATACCGCAGGCTAGCGCGCCAAAGGTCGCCGTATTTGCGACGCGTGGCGCGCTGGCTTCGGGGTTTTATCAAAGTGAGCTCGCAGCACGCGGCATCGAACACATGGTTCCCGACGCCGAGACGGGGCAGGCGCTGGTGGACCAGTGCATCCGCGACATCAAGGCAGGCCAGCTGGAAGGCGGAGGCAAGAATCTCGCGGCGGCTTTCGTGCTGGCGAAAGAACAGGGAGCCACCGCGGTCATCATGGGCTGCACCGAAATTCCCATAGCCGCCCGCTATGCAGACTCGCTCGGCCTGGAACTGGTTGACAGCTCGCTGGAGCTGGCCCGTGCCAGCGTCGAATTCGCGCTCGAGCGCGGCTGGAACAGGCCCGGATGGGATTCCTGAGGCGTTTTGCCGGCAGCCCGCTGGCACTACTCGCCTGTCTGGTGGCGGGAGGCCTCGTCGGGCGCTTCGTTCCCGAAATGGGCGCCTATGCAGCTGTGTTGGGCCAGGTATATCTGGGTGTCGTCGGCATGGCAGCTTTACCGTTGCTCGTGGTGGCCACCTTTTTCGGTCTTCGCCAGACGCTGGCTTTGCCCCAGCCAGGCTGGCGGGTATTGATGATCATCGGGTTGGCAATCGTTCTGGTCGCGTTTTGCGCGGCGGTGGGCACGGCACTTGGCGCTCTCGCCAATCCCGGCAAAAACCTTGACTACTCCACGCGCGAGTATCTTGGAGCGCTGGTGCAGCAGGCCGGCACGGCTGCCGGCGACACCGAGATCAGCCTCATCAACGTCGAAGCCTCGGCGGAACCCAAGCTGGATAACTTCCTGTCCGATCTTTTTCCCGACAATTTCTTCCGCGCCCTGGTCGACGGAAAGTCGCTGGGCATCCTGCTGTGCGCGATCGTGTTCGGATTGGCCTTCGCCGCGTTGAGCAAAGCGCAAAACAGCTCACTCACGGCGGTCTTCGAGGCGATCTACCGCGCGCTTGAAATCATCATTTCCAGGGTCAACCTGTTCATTCCCGTGCTGGTCTTCAGCATGGCCGCCTACTTTGTCGCCCGGACCGATCCGCGCGCCATCGTCGCCATGAGCAGCTTTCTTGGCTGGTTCCTGTTGCTGGCGGCCGTGCTCGCGGGGCTTGCCGTGGCGATCATCCGCAAGCAGTCCGACCTTCCGGTGGGAGCAGTCCTGGCGGCGCTGAAGGCGCCTGCTTTGATCAGCCTGACATCGGCGAGTACGACGGCAAGTATTCCCGACACCATCGACGCGATGAGCAACAAGCTGGGATTCAGCCGCGGCATCGTGGAACTGGTGACGCCCATATCGTCGGTGTTCCTTCGCAGCGGATCGGCTCTCTACTACGCGCTGTTGACAACGTTCGTTGCGAACCTGTATGGCCGGACGCTGGCGCCAACCGAGTTGCTGCTGGTCTGCGCCGGCGCATCCATCGCGGCTTTCGCCTCCGCAGGGAACAACAGTGCCGCCAACGTCGGGTTCGCCGGCATGGTGCTCGCGATGCTTCAGCTTCCTGCGGAAGCTGCTCTCGCGCTGTTTCTCGCGATCGATGTCATCTGCGAAGGCCCCCGCAACCTGTTGACGGTCATGTTTGCTTGCGCCCTCATCGCACTGGTGTCACGGGGATTGCCGTCGGAACGCCAAACGGCTGAAACGTCCGTCACGGTGGCCCTGGCGCCGATACGGTTCGCGTTTACCCGCGCTGACCTGCTGGTAGGCGCTGCTGGCTCGGTTATCGTGGCCATCCTCCTGGTGGTGCTTGGAATCGGTGTGGGCATGAAGCGGGGAGATGGCGCCGTAGCCCGGCCCGCGGCGCTCGGTTTGGACAATGCCGGCTTTGTGAAGAGATTGTGATGAGAAGAAATCCCTTTATCGGATGGTGTCTGGCGGCCTTGGTCCTGTGTACGCTGGCGGGATGCAGCACGGTGACAAGCACTTTCGACAAGGTCATGGCGGCGGTCGGCATCAAGGGCACGCGCCTGGCCTGGAAAGAAGTGCTTATCACGGCGTCGGACGGCGCCAACTTGAACACGCCAGTAGCTGTCGATGTGGTTATGGTGCTCGAAGACGCTTCGCTTGAAAAGCTCGCCGCCTTGCCGGCCTCCAAGTGGTTCCAGACCCGCTCCGACATGCTCAAGACCTTTCCCGGCACCTACATCTACAAAAGCTGGGAGGTGTCCCCGGGGCAGACTCTCAGGCTCCCCGGTTCGGCGTTTGGCTCGCCAAGTGTTGTAGGCGTGTTTGTTTTTGCAGACTATCTGACTCCCGGCGACCACCGAATGAGGGTGGAGCAGCTGCAAAACGGGATAATTATTGAATTGGCGGCCCGGGGATTTTCCGTGCTGCCCTACAAGGCCGAATAATGCGCGGAGGCAGCTTGTACCCGTTTCACCTGAATTTGCCCCGGCTGGCGGCGCCGTTCCCGTCTCGCCAGCGGAAGAGTCGCCATGTCTAAGCCAGTGCATGTGCCCGACCGTGTCGTCTGGCACGAAGGGATGTTGCTGGCTCCCCAGCACTTCCAGCAGGGGTTCGCCCGGGTGGATGCCCAGATCGCCTGGCAGACGCTGGCCGCCACTCCGTTCGGCTGGGGTGTTCGCAAACTCGTGCTGGATTCCGCACTGCTGCACGCGGGCGTGTTCAGGGTAACCTTGCTGGAGGCCATCCTGCCGGACGGGACCGGCGTGGTTTTTTCGGCGGAAGACCCTGC
The DNA here is from genome assembly GCA_016191525.1 of Burkholderiales bacterium. Taxonomy (GTDB): domain Bacteria; phylum Pseudomonadota; class Gammaproteobacteria; order Burkholderiales; family Burkholderiaceae_C; genus Ramlibacter. The sequence continues at coordinate 99,471 of JACPOK010000035.1, forward strand.
ACATGGGACGCTCGAAATAAACCTGGCTCCATTGGCCGAGGCGCTGGCTGCAGCGCCCATGAACCTGTACCTCACCCTTCCCATGGCGCGCAGCCTGCGTGACCGGGGAATACCTTCGCGGTTTCGGTCGGTCGCCTCAAGCCCGGTGGAAGACGAAGTTTCGGAAGCGGTCCCGGCTGATGTTCCGCGCCTGTTGCCCAACCTGGCGATTTCCGCAGGCGAGGTGCCCTCGGGCCTGTACGTGCATCTGCGGCTCGGAACAGTGTCAAAGGACAACGAGCTGATCAAGATGGGTCCGGAATTGCCGCCCCTCCTCGAAATGCCGAAGGACAGCGAGCTGTGGGAGCGGATCGCCGGCTTCGCCGGCCAACTGCGGGCCAAGGCTGCCTTTCTTGCCAAGCAGACGGCGGTACCCTCGTCCAAGACCGAAGACCGGCTGGCATACCTGGAGCAAAAGGACCGACTGCGCAACTTGCTCGCCGGGCTCCCGCCCATCGAAGCCGTTCTGCGCACGCCCAGCCTCCATCCGTACACGCTCTACCTGGCGCTTTGCGCATTGCTGGGGCCGCTTTCGATGCTCCGTCCCGGCGCGCTCCCGCCGGTGCCCCCGGTCTATGACCATGCAGACCCCGTCGCGACTCTCAGCCCGCTGCTGGATGGCCTGCAGGACGCATTGCGGGAGGTGAGCCAGGAATACCGCGAGCAGAAGTTCGAATACCGCCACAGCGCCTTCGAATTGGTCCTGCAGCCTGAATGGATCGGCGAGCGGCTGGTTGTGGGCTTGCGTGGACAGCCCGAAAAAGACCTGATTGCCTGGATGGAGGGTGCCATCGTCGGCTCCCAGTCGGCCTATGCGTCGCTGCGGGAGCGCCGTGTCCTGGGCGCCACCCGCGCCCCCATCGAAAGCGCGGACGAACTCGGCGTGCGCTCCAGTTCGGGCTACGTACTATTCGCGATACAGACAAATCCCAGCCTGACTTTGCCAGGCCAACCTTTGATAATCAGCAATTCCGGCGAGAATGCCGCCGCGCAGCGGCCCCAGGAAGTTGTTCTTTTTGTCAAAGGCTAGGGAGCGGAGGAAAGCATCATGGCGCGCCAGGCAGCTGAAAAATCGGACGACGATCATCTGGTCAGGCAGTTTCGGGCCTTCTATGACGAAGTGTCGAAGGCGCAGCAGCGCGCGCTGGACATGCGCGAGACCGAGCCGGAGGCGGCGGCCCACAATCTCGAGCGGCACCTGGAAAACCTGATCGAGCTGCAAACGCTGGAGTCCAAGCGGGAGGGCAGCCGTTTCGAACTCGAAAGCATCGCCGATGCGCGCTACCTGAAGGCGGCGCTGGCTGACGAAATGCTCCTGAATACACCATGGATAGGCCGGGAGACCTGGACCTCGCACCTGCTGGAGGCCGCGCTGTTTCGCACGAGCATCGCGGGCGAGCGGATCTTCGAGCGTATCGAGGATGTGCTTTCCAGCCGTGAGCCCTCCCGCCGCGATATCGCGCGGCTTTATCTCTTCGCGCTGGCGCTCGGCTTCCAGGGCAAATACCGCGGGATGGAAGAGACAGCGCGGCTGGCCGGGCTGCGTGAAGAACTGTTCCAGTTCGTCTACCAGCGGCCCGCGGAACTGGCGGGACGCGAGCGCGTCCTGTCCGAGCGCGCTTACGCCAGCACGCTCTCCCATATCGCGCCGCGCAAGCTGCCCACGCTCAGCCGATGGACGGTCGGGTTCCTGCTGGGCATGGTTGCGCTGCTGGCGCTGTCCGAGATGCTCTGGGTCTGGCAATCCTGGCCGGTAAGGCAAGTGCTGCAAACCGGCAAGCTGGTGGAGGGCCCCAGGTGAAGCGGCGGGCCAACAACGGGGGTGCTCGATGCTGAAGGACAACCTGTTCCTGGCATCCCTGGCGGTGCTCATCCTCCTGGTCGTTCTGGTGCTCGGCCTGGTGTTGTACCTCGCCGTGCGCCGGTCAAGCGCCAAGGCCGCGAGCGACCCCAAGATCGCCAAGCTGCGGTTCGATTCGCTGCGCAACTCCTTCCGCCAGGCTGTCGAACTGATCGAAGCCAATATCGCGGCGCGATCCGAGCGCTACAGCATCCCCTGGGTGCTCGTTCTCAACGAAGGCACGGGGCAGGGGCACCTTCCCATCGAACAGTCAGGCGTGGCCAGCGCACTCAGCACGGAGGCCGCGATGGCGGCCACGGCCCAGGGGATCTCCTGGCACTTCTTTGACCGCGGCATCGTCATCGACATCCAGGGGGCCTACCTCGGCTCCCCCGATGACGAGGACGCCGCCGAGAAACCCTGGGATGAGTTTCTGGGCCTGTGCCGGAAGTACCGACCCCAGCGCCCCTTTGACTCGGTTGTCATTACCGTGCCGGCCAGCCTCCTGCTGGACGACAACGCCGATGCCCGCCTTGAACTGGGCAAGCTGGCCAAGCTCGCGCACCGCAGGCTGTGGCTGGCTCAGAACCGGTTTGCGATGCGCTTCGCGGTTTACGTCGTGGTGGGCGGCTGCGAGCAGATCGAAGGTTTCGCGCAGTTTGCGCGCATGGTTCCGGAAAGCGTGCGTGCCAGCATGTTGGGCTGGTCGTCGCCCTTCGACCTCTCCACGACTTACCAGGCCGAGTGGGTGGGCGATGCGGTTGATACGGTCATCAAGACTGTCACTGACACTTCGGCTGAACTGTTTGCGTTGAGTACGCCGACCGATGAGGCTGGCAAGTTCTTCCTGCTGCCCTCACGGATCGAGGCCATCCGGTCGCAGCTGCAGCTGTACGTGGATGAACTCATGCGGCCGAGCGCATACCACGAGCCGTTCTTCTTCCGCGGCATCTACATGACCGGTGACAGCAGCGAGTCCGCGCAGAAGGCCGTGGGCATGGACGGCGCCGCCAGCGAAGGCATGACCGCCATGCAGGCGCGTGATGCCAATTCAGAACTGGTCTCGCAACTGATGCGCGAGCCCGCGTTCCTGCGCGATCTGTTCGAGAAAAAGGTATTCCTTGAATACGGGCTGGCGCGGCCTTCGCGCCAGCAACTCAGCCGCCCCGCCCTCAGCCGCACGGCCCGGTGGGCCGCGATAGCGGTGCTTGGCACCTGGAGCATCGGGCTGGTTGTCGCCACGGTGCAGCTCAATAGCCGTCACGGCGAACTGGCGCGCGCCCTCGCGCAGATTCAGGCAGACGCCGACTTCAGGGCGAGGGCAGCCGAGCGCGGCGAGGTCGTGCCACCGGACTGGTACCGCCGCAAAGCGCTGGCACTGCTCGCGGCGATCGAGAAGCTCGGCACCGATACGGCGTGGACCTTTTTCATGCCCGGTTCATGGCACGCCTTCGATGACCTGGAAGAGCGCGCGGCCGAGCGGATCGAGCGCGAGTTCGGCGAGATTGCCATCAACACCTTGCGTCGCGAACTGTATGCGCGGGCGGGCGAACTTACCGGCGTCGCACAGGATGCGAGCACCGGCGAACTGATCATCGGCGGCGAATGCGTCGCGCCGCCGGTCATCAGCAGCCTGGAAGGCGGGCGCAAGCTCACGCTGTCACCTGAAGACCTGCCAGAATTCTCGGCTGTCCTTCAGTACTTGGCGTCGGTGGAGCAACTCGACCAGGCCATCAACGCGATGGTCAGGCTCCAGAAGCCCAGCCAGACCGAAGCCAGTGACCTGAGGCTGCTGGTCAAATACACGCTGGGTGCCGAGCTTCCCGGCAACATCTCGCGCAGCATCAGTTTCTTCCGTGGCGGCCCCGCACAAGGCACCGGGCCGTCGCCGGCCTCCATCAGCGTGGGGCCCATCCAGCAGGCGGCGCGCTGCTCGCTCGCGAAGGGCATGGGCGCGCTGGACACGCGGCTGTTCGCCAACAATGACCTGCTCGCGACCGAACAGAACCTCGCCAGGCAGATGACACGCCTGTTTGCGCCAGACGCCCCCGCCGCGCCCTACGGCCAGGCGGTCGATGGCTACCGTGACGTGCTTGCCACGATCAAGGACCAGGAAAACCTGCTGGGGCCGGGCAAGGGCGCATGGATGCGCCAGCCCACGCTCAACCTGGGGCAGGCCTATGACCGGGTCCTGGCGCGCATAGCGCAGGCGCGCCTGCTGGGCAGCGAGGCCGCCGACCAGGCCCGCCAGCGCGCCTATGTCGGGTTCCAGAAAATGGCGGTCGATCTCGCCGCACGGCTCGGCCCCGATTCGCAGGCAGGCGTTGTCTGGGTTGAGAAAGAAGGCCGGTTCGCCCTGTCACCTGACCGTATCGCGCTGCGCGATTCGCTGGCCGGCCTGATTAACCAACCGTTCATGGCGCCGCCACGCGGCCGCGAGCTGGCAGACATACCGGCGCAGGCCACGGTCGCGTGGGACACGCAGCGCCTGGACCAGGCGCTGGCGCTGGCGGAAGTGCGCAAGCGCTTCCTCGGCGAGTCGCTGCCCAAATTCCCTGCACCAGTACGGCGCAGCATTGAAACCTTCGTGGATGCGCAACTGGCCAACCTGGTCAACGACCACACGGTCGAAGCGGTGAACGCAACCAGCCGCCCGGATGTGCTCGCCACCGCTGATGCCGGCGCCTTTGAGGCTGCGCGCGGCCGCCTGGTCAAGATCCAGGCGCTGCTGGCCGACCTGGGGTCCCGCGCACGGGCGGACAGCCTGCGCACTGTCATGTCCCACGACGCATTGAATCGCCTGCGTCTGGTGGACGAGAACCTCAACCGCGCCGAGCTCTACTCCATCCGCGGCCGTGACTTCCGGTGGTGGCAGGGAGACAAGGCTCCGCTGTGGCAGGCGTTCGGCGTGCAGGATGGCGCGGCGATGCTGCAGTACCTTGCGCAGCAGTTCAGCCGGGCTGAAATCCTGGGGCGACAGGCGGAGAACTACATGGCCTCGCTGGATTTCGGCGCCGCCACAGCCCAGATGGGCATGCGCTGGCAGGCCATCAACAGGGACCTTGAGCGGTATCGCCTGAAGAACCCCAACAGCAGCCTGGTTGGCCTGGAGCAGTTCCTCATCACCCTGGGCCCCGACCTCGACCGGTTCAACTGCACCGAGAAACTGGCCGGCAAGGCAGTTCCGGGCAGCCGGCCCGCCGATTATTTTGCCGAGCGCCACCTGCAGATCTACACGGCGCTTGCGAACCGCTGCGCCGAACTCCGCACGCGTGACCAGCAGGACCAGTGGGCCTTGTTCTCCGGCAACTTCAACAAGCTTGTGGCAGGCCGCCAGCCTTTCAGCCAGGTCATTACGCGCGACGCGCCGGTTGCGGATTTCGAGGAAGTCGGCCAGATGCTCAAGACCTACGACCGCGTATCACGCGCGCTCAAGGAAATGCAGGCGGAGCCCGGCCGCATGGCGCCCCAAGGTGCCTCGGCCAAGCGGTTCGTCGACCAGTTCGAACGCGTCAAGAGCTTCCTCACGCCGCTTTACCCTGCCGAAGAAGGCGTGCCCGCAGGATATGACCTTGTCGCCGAATTCCGGGCCAACCAGCAGGCCGAGATCGAAGGAAACAAGGTCATCGACTGGACGCTTGAAATCGGTGGCCAGGTCGTGCGGCTGCGCGAGCCGGCGAAGGTGGTGCGCTGGGAGCCGGGCACCCCGGTCACGCTGACCCTGCGCCTCGCGAAGGACTCGCCCGTCAGCCCGGTCAACGACGTCAACCAGCCGGCGATGCAGGTGGAAGGCAAGGCCGTTGTGTTCCGCTTCAATGACCCCTGGGCGCTGCTGACGATGATCCAGCGCCAGCGTGAGCCGGATGGGGCGGCCCGGGCCGATGGCCGGTCACAGCTGCTGCGCATGGAATTTCCGCTTGCCGTGGCTTCGGACGATTCGAAGGCCCCACCGGTTGAAGGCCGTTCACGCGTCTACCTGCGGCTCACGCTGTCGCCCGTCGGCAAGAAGACTCCCCTGGCCTGGCCGGGAATGTTCCCGGTGCGCGCACCTGAGTGGACCGGGCCGTGAGAGCATCGCACCCATGATGGACAGTGAGTATTTCTCCCCGGACCTCGAACCGCTTCTTGCCCCGATTCCCGGCGATTCGCCCTGCGGCCCTTCCGTGCGGTACGACCCCGCGTTCCTCGCGCTGCGCCAGGCGCGAAGCGAGGACGACGCCAGCCTTCCCATGCGCGAATGGGAGCGGCCACTCAAGAAAGCCGACTGGCGCGCAGTTGCTCACGAATGCACCACGCTGATCGCCGGGCGCAGCAAGGACATCCAGCTCGCCGCGTGGCTGTGCGACGCGTGGACGCGGCAGCACCATGCCGCCGGTTTCGCCGCGGGTGCCAAGCTCCTGCTGGCCTTGGTTGAACGTTACTGGGACACCGTGCATCCCGTAATCGAGGATGGCGACAACGAAGCACGGGTCGCGCCCTTTGTCTGGATGAACGAGGCGCTTCCCCTCACGCTCAAGCTGCAGGTCCCGCTGATGTTCCTGCCGGACCACAAGCCGGCCACCCTGTGCCTTGCCGACTGGGAGCAGATCATTGCGGCCGGCTCGGCCCGCGACCGTGGCGAGCAGGCACCGTCGCTTAATCGCGAGCAGCTGATTGCACTGGCCGAAGGCCGCAGCCTGTACCGTTTGCTCGACCTGCAGGAGCAGCTTCAGCAGGCGCAGTCGGCCTGGGACTCGCTGTCGCGGCTGCTCGACGAAAAACTGGCCCTTGACGCGCCCAGCCTGGGCAAAGTGGCGGAGACCCTGCGAAAGATGGAACGGGCCTGCATCAGCCTGCTGAACGGCCGCGATCCGCGCGCGCCCGTCACGCCTGCTGCTGAACCCCAGGGTCAGCACGATGAAGAAGTCTTTGAACCTGAGGAGGGATCCCCCATGAGTACCGGCAATGCCCCCTCCGCGCCCGAAACGGCCGTCGCCATGCCTTCCGGCCCGATTTCAAGCAGGCAGGAGGCCTATCGCATGCTTGAGGCCGCTGCGGCTTACCTCCAGCGCACCGAGCCGCACAGCCCGACGCCGTACCTGGTGAAAAGGGCGGTGACGTGGGGTCAGATGTCGCTGGCCGACCTGATGCAGGAAATCCTGCGCGAGGAAGGCGACCTCACCCGCTATTTCTCCCTGCTGGGACTGAATCCGCCGCGTGATTGACGGCGCACAGCGCGCGAAGGCGCGTGTGGTGCGGCTGGCGGGGATCGAACCCACGACCCTTGGCTTCGGAGGCCAATACTCTATCCACTGAGCTACAGCCGCACAGTGATGCAGGCCCGCATTATCCCTTATGGACGATGCGCCGGCCCGGCCAACCGGGCTCTAAGGGTTAGACCCGAGCGGCTGGCTATAATCTAAGGTTGATTTCAATGCCCCGAATTTTTTGAGGACGCCATGAGCGAGACCAATCACGAAGAAGCCCACACGGGCCCGATCAAGACGCCCAAGCAACTGCTGGTGGCTGTGTTTTTCTCGTTCGTCATTCCGATTTTTGCCATCATTGCCCTGGTGTCCTATGTTGTGTCGGAAACCAAGCCGGCGGGCAGCGTCCACACCGAAGCCAGCCTGCTGGGCGGCGTGACGGCCCAGGATCGGGACAAGGGCACCCTCGACCGCATCCAGAAGGTCGGCAGCGTGGAAATCCGCGACGCCAATCGCCCGCTCAAGAGTGGCGAGGAAGTCTTCAAGGCCCAGTGCACGACCTGCCACACCACCGGCGCGGCCGGTGCCCCCAAGATCGGCGACGCCGGTGCCTGGGCCGCCCGCATCCGCACCGGTTTCGATTCGCTGGTCAAATCCGCCCTGCACGGCAAGGGCGCCATGCCCCCGCAAGGCGGCGGGGACTTTGACGATGTGGAAGTGGCGCGCGCGGCGGCCTACATGGCCAATTCCGCAGGCGCCAGGTTTCCGGAGCCGCAACGTGCTGCCGCACCTGCAACCACGGCCCAGGCACCTGCTGCCGCCGTAACCCCCGTTGCCACCGCGATGCCCGCCGCAGCTGCCGCTCCGGCAGCTGCCGTGGCGCAGCCCGTTGCAGCGGCCAGCGGAGAAGGTTTGTTCAAGCAGGCCTGCGCCGCCTGCCACATGACCGGCGTGGCCAACGCGCCCAAGTTTGGTGACAAGGCTGCCTGGGCGCCCCGCGTGAAGCAGGGCTTGCCGGTCCTGGTGGAAACCGTCATCAAGGGCAAGGGCGCCATGCCTCCCAAGGGCGGCACGACCGCGTCGGAACCTGAAATCCGGGCCGCCGTTCAGTACATGGTGAACGCCGCCAAGTAAGTTCGCGCTCCCCCGCAGGATGGGCCGGTCTCTGACCGGCCTTTTTGTTGGCTACGGCCTGGATGCCGCCGGGCTGGGCACATAGCCGAACTGCCCGGGCAGGGTGATGGCCTGCATCTCCTGGGGCATCCACACGCCGTCCTCGATGGCGCCCGCAGCCTCCTGGACGTCCATCGTGTGCACCAGGCCGAAGCCGATGTCCGTATTCAGGTACAGCCGCCCCTGCTCGTCCAGCACACACTGCAGGGGTGATGCCACCCTGCCGGTGTGCGAAGTCAGGCCGCGGTTCGCATCCAGACGCCATACCCAGGGCGTTGCTTCCAGCTCGACATAGACCCGTTGCGGGCCATTCTGGAAGAACCAGCGGCCCTCAATGTCGGATTCGTAGTTGCGGTGGATGAACTCAAGCAGCTTGTCGTGCCTGAGCAGCGAGCCCCTGCTCAATGGAAAAGGGCCTTCGGCCTGGGTACGGTCATCCCGCATGTACCACTGGCCGCGCGCATCCAGGCCAAGCCAGCCATAACAGTGCGGCACGTTGGGCCACTTGGCGATGGCCTGGCGAACGATGTCATCCATGGTCCGCCTATTATGAAGAGCGCAAAAAACAAAAGGCGCCGGACAGCCGGCGCCTTTTCAAAAATCCCGCCCGCCTGGAGGCGCGGACCACTTTGTTGTGGTGTTTTTTGGGAGTGTCTCCTCGGTCCCTCGTCCTCACGGGCGCATGGCGCCCGTCGCGAGTAGACGCACCTTAGCGTACGCACTTGCATAGTGCATCGGGACTTTCCCGGGCGCGCCGCCATGGTGCAACGATAAGCACACTTAGCGACTGGCACGAGTTATGCGTAATTACCCTCGTTGGGTAACAAACGGGAAGAAAAATATGCGTGCAGGCGGACTCAAGGTCATTTGGGCGATCGGTCTATGGGCGGGCCTGCAGGCCGCTGCCTGGGGGCAGGCTCCGGCTCCCGCCGTCGCCGCACCCGCCACGCCTGCCGCTGCCGCGAGTGCGCCTGAACAGGTGCCTGCTCCGGCGGCCCCGGCAACTGCCCCCGCGCCTGCGGCTCTTGCCGCACCGGCCGCGGCTGCCAGCGCACCGCCGCCCCCACCCATTACCCGTCCGACGTTGGTCGCGCAGGAAACTCTGAACGGCGCCGATACGGCCTGGATGATGACATCGACGGCGCTGGTGCTGCTCATGACCCTGCCCGGAATCGCGCTCTTCTACGCCGGCATGGTGCGCAAGAAGAGCGTGATCAACACCATGGCCTGTGTCGTCGCCATCGCCGCGCTGGTCAGCCTGTTGTGGTTCGCCGTGGGCTATTCCTGGGCATTCACGCCCGGCAACGGATTTCTGGGCAATGGCAGCCGCCTGTGGTTCGGCGGCATGGAATACCTCAAGGACTCAGGCAAGGTCGTGGTCAGCCACGTCGCGCCCAACATCCCCGAATCGGTGTACGCCATGTTCCAGCTCACGTTCGCCATCATCACCGCAGCGCTGGTGGTGGGGTCCTTCGTTGAGCGCATGAAATTCTCCGCCATGCTTTGGTTCATCGGCATGTGGTCGCTGCTGGTGTATGCGCCCATCGCGCATTGGGTGTGGGAGCCGGGCGGCTGGCTGGCCAAGCTGGGCGCGCTGGATTTCGCCGGAGGCTCGGTGGTGCACATCAACGCCGGCGTTTCAGGCCTGGTCTGCGCCTATTTCCTCGGTCCGCGCCGAGGCTACGGCCGTGAGGCGTTCGAACCCTACAACCTGGGCCTCACCATGGCAGGTGCCGGCATGCTGTGGGTGGGTTGGTTCGGCTTCAACGCCGGATCCGCCGTCGCGGCAGACGGCCGGGCCGGCCTGGCGATGCTGGTCACGCACATCGCCGCCGCGGCCGGGGCCATGTCCTGGATGTTCGGCGAGTGGGTGATTCGCGGCCGCCCGTCGCTGCTGGGCCTGTGCTCCGGCTTGGTCGCAGGCCTTGTCGCCATCACGCCGGCGGCCGGTTTCGTATCGCCGCCGTCCGCCCTTCTTATCGGCACCGTCGCCGGCATGGCCTGCTACTGGGGAGCGACGGCGCTCAAGCGCCTGCTGCGCGCCGATGATTCGCTGGACGTGTTCGGCGTGCACGGCATCGGCGGCATCGTCGGCTGCATCATGACCGGCCTGCTGGCCAGCAAGAGCATCTCCGGTGTCGAGGGCAACGTATTGGTGCAGTTGATCGACGCCGGTTCGGTGCTGCTGTACAGCTCGGTCATGACGGCCATCCTGCTGCTGGTCACCAAGGGCATTGTCGGGCTGCGGGTCGATGAACAAACCGAGTTGACGGGCCTGGACGTGGGGCAGCACCGGGAGCGCATTGCGGGCTAGCGCACACGCGCCGGTCCACGGAATCAAGGAGGTTCATATGCTGGTCAGCCAGAAACTTGCCATCGCCGCCCACCTGCACGTGCTGCTGAGGCGCAAGACCGGGCGCGTCACGGACACCGAATGGATGGCCGAGAACCTTGAGTACGCGATGGAAATCGTGCGCTTCACGCGGGCCAAGGCCGTGGAGGACGGGCACACCGACCTTCTTGAATGGGCTGACAAACTGGAACGCGCAGCCGTGGAGGCCCCTGCGCCCAAGCGCCCGCTGGCGCAAACCGCGATGCAGCTGCTGCGTGAGCGCCCCGCGCCGGTGCAGGCCGCGCTCCCGGTGGCTACACCAGAAACCAGCGGCTTTGGCCATTCCACTTTTGGCGACACCGGTTTTTCCGATTCCACATTCGACGGCGATCCACGCAAGGTGCGCGATCCGAACGCGCCCCGCTATGTCGGGGGCATCCGTTAAACCCGGTTCCTGGTGGCGCTAACCACCCATTCGGCCGCCTTCTCCGCCATCATCAGCGTGGGCGAGTTGGTGTTGCCGCTGGTAATGGTGGGCATGGCCCCCGCGTCCACAACGCGCAGGCCCGCAATGCCGCGCACCCGCATTTGCGAGTCGAGCACGGCCATGGGGTCGTCATCGGCGCCCATCCGTGTCGTTCCCACGGGGTGGAAGATCGTGGTCGCGATGTCACCGGCCAGGCGCGCCAGGTCTTCATCGCTCTCGAACTGCACACCCGGCTTCCACTCCACCGGCTTGTAGCGCCCCAGCGCCGGCTGGGCCACGATGCGCCGGGTCACACGCAGCGAATCGGCCGCCACCTTGCGGTCTTCCGGCGTGCTGAGGTAGTTGGGTGCGATGGCCGGTGCGTCCTCGAAGCGCGCGCTGGTGATCCGCACGGTGCCGCGGCTGGTAGGGTTAAGGTTGCAGACGCTCGCGGTGAACGCATTGAAGCCGTGCAGCGGCTCGCCAAAGGCGTCCAGGCTGAGCGGCTGCACGTGGTATTCGATGTTCGGGTACGGCATGTCCGGCGTGCTGCGGGTGAACGCGCCGAGCTGCGAAGGCGCCATGCTCATGGGCCCGCTGCGCTTCAGGGCATATTCCAGGCCGATCTTCATCTTGCCCAGCCAGGTGTTGGCCATGGTGTTGAGCGTTGCCACGCCGTCCACCTTGTACACCGCGCGGATCTGCAGGTGGTCCTGCAGGTTGGCACCCACGCCCGGCAGGTCTTGCACCACGCCGATGCCATGTTCCTGGAGCAGGGCCGCGGGGCCGATGCCGGACAGCTGCAGCAACTGCGGCGACCCGATGCTGCCCGCGCACAGCAACACCTCGTGCGCGGCGCGCACGGTCACCATTGCCGTGCCGTCCCACACCTGCGCGCCGGTACAGCGCAGGCTGCCATCCGGCTGCCGCTCCACCACCAGTTTCGTCACGTGGGCGCTGGTCCACATCTCGAAGTTCGGCCGGCCGTAGCAGGTGGGGCGCAGGAAAGCCTTGGCCGTATTCCAGCGCCAGCCGTCTTTCTGGTTCACCTGGAAATAGCCCACCCCTTCGTTGCTGCCGCGGTTGAAATCTTCGCTGTGCGGAATGCCCGCCTCCTGCGCGGCCAGCGCAAAGGCATCCAGCACGTCCCAGCGCAGCCGCTGCTTTTCCACCCGCCATTCGCCGCCCGCGCCATGCATGGCATCGGCGCCCTTGTAGTAATCCTCGTGCTTGCGGAAATACGGCAGGCAGTTATCCCAGGTCCAGTTGGCATCGCCCGTGAGGCGCGCCCACTGGTCGTAGTCCCGGGCCTGGCCACGCATGTAGATCATGCCGTTGATGCTGGAGCAGCCGCCCAGCGTCTTGCCCCGCGGGTAGCGCAGCTGGCGGCCGTTCAGTCCCGCGTCGGGCTCGGTGTTGTAGAGCCAGTCGGTGCGGGGGTTTCCGATGCAGTACAGGTAGCCGACCGGGATGTGGATCCAGTGGTAGTCGTCGCGCCGTCCCGCCTCGATGAGCAGCACGCGCTTTTGTGAGTCAGCCGTCAGGCGGTTGGCCAGCAGGCACCCGGCCGTACCCCCCCCGATGATGACGTACTCGAAATCCGTATTGTTGTCTGCCATGCCCGCCTGTATAGCCTATTTGGCCGTAGGCATTACAAACTCCGCACCTTTCCCTATGCTTTCAGGCCAGCGCTGCATGATGGATTTCTGCTTGGTATAGAAGCGCACGCCTTCCTCGCCGTAAGCATGCATGTCGCCGAACAGGCTTTTTTTCCAGCCGCCAAAGCCATGCCAGGCCATGGGAACGGGAATGGGAATGTTGATACCCACCATGCCCACCTGCACCCGCCGGCTGAACTCCCGCGCCACATTGCCGTCCCGCGTGAAGCACGAGACGCCGTTGCCGAATTCGTGGGAGTTGATCAGCTCGGTGGCGGCGGCCAGGTCTTTCACCCGCACGCAGCCCAGGACCGGGCCAAAGATTTCTTCCTTGTAGATCTTCATCTCGGGCGTGACGTTGTCGAACAGCGTGCCACCGATCCAGAAACCGTTGTCGCAGCCGGCACCGGCCTTGGCGGCGGCGAACTTGCGGCCGTCCACCACCAGTCTGGCGCCTTCGTTCTCGCCCACGCCGATGTAGCCGGTAATGCGGCTGGCAGCGGCGGCGCTGACGATGGGGCCCATCTCGGCATCCAGTTCCACGCCGTTCTTGATCTTCAGTTGCTGCGTGCGCTCGGCCAGCATCGGCATGATGCGGTCGGCCGCGTCACCCACCAGCACGGCCAGCGAGATCGCCATGCAGCGCTCGCCGGCGGAGCCGAAGGCCGAGCCGATCAGTGCATCGACCGCCTGCTCCATGTCGGCGTCGGGCATGACCACCATGTGGTTCTTGGCGCCGCCCAGGGCCTGCACGCGTTTGCCGTGGCGGGCGCCGGTTTCGTAGATGCGCTGCGCGATCGGCGTGGAGCCGACAAACGAAATGGCCTTGACGTCGGGATGCTCCAGCAGCGCGTCCACGGCATCCTTGTCGCCCTGCACCACGTTGAACACACCGTCAGGCAGGCCCGCGCGCTTGAGCAGCTCGGCCATCATCAACGAGGGGGTCGGGTCCAGCGGGCTGGGCTTGAGGATGAAGCAGTTGCCGGCGGCGATAGCCACCGGGTACATCCACATCGGCACCATCACCGGGAAGTTGAACGGCGTCACGCCGGCCACCACGCCCAGGGGCTGGCGCATGGTCCAGTTGTCGATGCCGGTGGAGACCTGGTCGGTGTAGTCGCCCTTGAGCAGCTGCGGAATGCCGCAGGCAAATTCGACGATGTCGATGCCGCGCGTGACTTCACCCTGCGCGTCGGTGAACACCTTGCCGTGCTCGGCGGTGATGGCGTGGGCCAGCTTGTCCTTTTCCTGGTTCAGCAGCTCCAGGAACTTGAACATCACGCGGGCACGGCGGATAGGCGGGGTATCGGCCCACGCGGGGAAGGCGGCTTGCGCGGAAGCGACCGCGGCGGCCACTTCGCTGTTGTTGGCCAGTGCCACCTGGCCGGTCACGGTGCCGGTGGCGGGGTTGAATACGTCGGCGCGGCGGCCGCTGTTGCCCGGAACGACTTTGCCGTTGATCCAGTGCTCGATGGAAGCGGTGGCCGCGGCAGGGCGGGCCTTGTCAGGTGCATTCATGGGGTTCTTTCGGTGAGAGGCTCAAGGCGGCCAGTCTAGGCCGCGCGGCTGCCTTTGGAAATAGCGGTTCCTTGACTACATTGTTCACATTAATGAACAATCTGCCATGAGCTCCTTTGCCGCCCCTGCCTTCGCCGACCTGCACCTGCTGACAGTGCTCGCGCAGACCCGCAGCTATACGCAGGCCGCGCGGCGGCTTGGCATTTCCAAGGCCTCGGTCAGCATGCGCATGGCCGAGCTCGAACGGGCGGCGGGTGTGCCGCTGGTGCGCCGCACTACGCGCTCGGTGGGCCTGACCGAGGCGGGCCAGCAGCTGGTCGATGAAACGCAGGCCTCCTTCACCCGGATTGAGCAAAGCTTCTCCAGCATCAAGGACCTGGCGGGCACGCCGCGGGGCGTGGTGCGCGTCACCGCCCCGGTGGCGCTGGGGCGCCAGCACGTCGCGCCCACGCTGGCTGCTTTCCTGCAGCGCTTCCCCGACATCCGGCTGGAGCTGGACCTGAACGACCGCTTCGTCAACCTTGCGCAGGAGGGGTTCGACCTGGCGATACGCCACGCCCATGCGCCGCCCGACACGCATGTGGCCTGGGTGTTGTGCCCGTCGCGCTCATTGCTGGTGGCCGGCACCGCCTACCTCAAGCGCCACGGCGCTCCCCGCCATCCTTCCGAGCTGGCGCAGCACCAGTGCCTGCTGTACCTGAGGGACACCGCCGGCCAGAACTGGTCGTTCGAGCGGGGCACCGGCCGCAAGGCCGAGCAGACCATCGTCGCCGTCAACGGCCCGCTGCGGGCCAACAACAGCGAAGTGCTTCGCGAGGCGGTGCTGGGAGGGCTGGGCATCGGCCTGCTGCCGGACTTCAGCGCGGCCTCGCACCTGGCGGCAGGCGAGATGGTGCCCGTGCTGCCGCAATGGCGGCCGCACGGGTTTTTCGGGGAGAGGGTCTACGCCATCCGTCCGTGGGCGCCGCGGGTGCCACGGGCGGTGCAGTGCTTCGTCGATCACCTGCGCCTGGCCCTGGCGCCGGGTTTCACCGGGGACGCCGCTCAGGCGTAGTCCGGGACGAAGGCCAGGCCGCCCTGCGCCAGCCCCACCAGGTCGATGTTCAGCTTGTTGGCATCGCTGTCCGCGGCCAGCAGCGCCAGCGAGCCGCGGCCGACGGCGCCCGACTGCAGCAGGCCGACCCAGTAGGCGCTGACGTCCGCCTGCGGCGCGCCTCCCACGAGGTTGCGCCAGACCAGGTTGACCAGGGCGGTATCCGCGGCGGGGGAGTCACCCAGCACGGCACGAACCAGCTGCGTCGCAACCTCGGTGTCGTCCATGCCGCCGTCGAACAGCGCCAGGGCGATGCCCACGGGAACGCCGCTGGAAACCGCTGCCCTGCCAAGCAACGCGCCCACCAGCTTGGCGGCCTGGCCGGCGTGGCCGTCCAGGTCAAGGGCTACCGACACGTCGCGGAAGGCAACCCTCTCCACGTGGGCCAGCCGGTCGGCGGCGCCTGCGCCCGTGTGGCGGACGGTGTAGCCCGTGTCCTGGCGCACCAGTTCGTAGTCGGCGCGATTGCCTGCATACACCACCGTGTCGGTGCCTTCGCCGCCATCCAGCACGTCCCCGCCGCCCAGGCCAGCCAGCAGGTCATTGCCGCCGCCGCCCAGCAGGACATTGGCACCGCTGTTGCCGATCAGGGTGTCGGCCTGGGCCGAGCCCACGGCGTTTTCGATCATGCTGCCCTGGGCGATGGCCAGTGTGTAGGTGTATGCGGAGCGGACCAGGCCGGAACCGGTCTGCGCGAACGCGTAGACCATGCCGCCCAGATCGCTGTGGGCGCCGGGGCGCAGGTCCAGCGTGACGCCATCGGCGCAACCACTGGCGTCAAGCAGGTCCGTGCCGCCCGAATCCCAGATCACGTGGAAGCCGTCGCTCCAGCGCTCCAGCGACAGGTCGTAGCGGGTGTTGCCGGAATTGTTTTCCGCCGTGCCGTACAGCGCCTGCAGCGCCTGCACGTCCAGCGGCATGGGCTCTGACGGGTAGCGGGAGAGCGCGCCGGACGAATAGCCGGCGATGGCGGAATAGCTCATGACCGTGTTCGGGATCATGTCGGCCGAGGCCGCCAGCGTGTCCGCGCCCGAGAACGGGTGCTTCAGGCCCAGCGCATGCAGCGTCTCGTGCAGGATCAGGTAGGGGCGGTAGAAGTCCCACTCGGCGCGCGACTGGTTCTGGCCCAGCCAGACATCGCCGCCCTGCGCCGAGCTCGAGGGAAAAAAGGCATAGCCGCCGAAGCCCATGTCGTTGGGCGTCTGCGAATAAGCGTAGCGGAGCGTTCCGCCGCCGGCGCTGTCGTCCACTTCCACGAAGCGCACGTTGCAGACAGCCTCGATGGCGGCCAGCGTCTGGCGCACCGCCTGCTTGTCTTCGGCGCGGAATTCGCGCACGCTGCCCGTGAAGCCGCTGCCGGCATAAGCGTCGCAGAAGGTGGAGGCCGCGCCGGCGAACGAAAAGCTGATGACCGTGGCCGCTGCCCCTGCACCGCCTGACGCAGCGCCCCAGTGCGTGCCGGCAAGAAGCGCTGTCTGCGTGGCGCCCTGGGCCAGGGCAGCGCCCTGCACGGCGCCCGAAACCATGGCGAGCAGCTGCGGCAGTGCGGCGCCTTCACCGGTTTCGTTCGCTTCATCGTGCGTTTCCATGATGGAAACAACTTTAGGCGGACGGTTACGAAATTGCGACCGGCAAATTTGCCTTCCTCGCCGCCATTCGTTGACGCGAAAGCTGTGCGGAAGTGCCGCGGCGGTGTCAGTCCGGCCAGCCGGCTGGCACGCGCACCGGCATGGTGAGGAGGATTTGCGCCATGCCCTTGCCCAGGGGATCGTTGCGCAGCGACCCCATGCCACCGCCATCGAGGGCCTGGGTACATAAAAAGTTAAAGGCGTGGATGCCGGGCACGTCGTAGCGCGTGACCTGCCCCTTGACCAGGTGGGCCAGCCAGGCCGCCACGCGTTCCTCGGTCAGCTGCGCGCGCAGCAGCGGCAGCCATTCGGGCCGCCGCGCGATGACGCCGATGTTGGAGCTGTCGCCCTTGTCGCCGCTGCGGGCCCAGGCCAGCTCGATCAGTTCCACTTCCCTGCCGGCGGCGGCGGGTGCCTGTGCGGAAGCTGCCGGGAATGGCGGTGCTGCCGGCACCGGTGCCTCGCCACAGGGCACATCCACCGCCGTCACCAGTTCGCCCATGGCGAACGAGGGGGCCAGCCGTGCCTTGTCCACCAGGAAGGCAAACTGCCGTATGCAGGGCGAGGGGCTGGGCCGGCCGTCGGCGCCGGTGGTGCCGGGCGCCCATGAGGTGCCCGCCGGCGCGATCTCGCGGGCAAACAATTCCAGCGCCACTTTTTGCGGGTGCATCACGGCCAGCCGCAGCACGGCTTCCCGCACCTCGCGGGTGCGCGCCTGCGGGCCGAAGTTGCCTGCCTCGGAGCCCAGCACTTCGATGTTCACGCGGCTGAAAGGCCCCAGGCCGGCTTGCGCCAGCAATTCGCCGCAGCGCTCCAGCACGGCTTCACCCGTACGGCGCGCCTTCCGTGCCGCGTCCCGGCCCACGATGGTGAGCTGCGCGCTGCAGCGGAACCCGTCCAGGTAGGTCGCGGACACCTTGTAGGCCGGCCCCGGCGCCAGGCCGCGCGCGCCGCGCACTTCCACCCGGTGCTCGCCCGCCTGCACCAGGGTGACTTCGCTGAAGTCGCAGGTCACGTCCGGCAACAGGTAGCGGCGCGGGTCGCCGATCTCGTAGAGCATCTGCTCGCTGATCACCGCGGTGTTCACCAACCCCCCGGTGCCCGGCGGCTTGGTGGCGACAAAGCTGCCGTCGGCATGGCATTCCAGCACCGGGTAGCCGATATGGGCCCAGTCGGGCACGCTCTCCCAGTCGGTATGCAGGCCGCCAGTCGCTTGGCAGCCGCACTCGATGATGTGGCCCGCCAGGCTGCCCTGGGCCAGGCGGTCATAGTCGTCCTGGGCCCAGCCGAATTCATGCATCAGCGCGCCCAGCGTCACCGCGCTGTCCACGCAGCGGCCGGTCACCACGATCTGGGCGCCCGCGTCCAGCGCGCGCTTGACGGGCAGGGCGCCCAGGTAGGCATTGGCGGTGAGGACCTTCTCCGGAAGCGGCGCGCCGCTCTGCAGCTCGCGCACGTTCTCGCCGCGCAATGTGCCCAAGAGCGGTGTGACGTCGTCACCCAGCACCACGGCAACCTTCACGTCCACGCCTTGTTCCGCCGCCAGCTGCGCGATGGCGCGGGCGCAGGCCTGCGGGTTCACGCCGCCCGCGTTGCTGACTACGCGGATGCCCTGCGCCACCACGTCGCGCAAGATGGCCTTGAGCGTCACCGAAACAAAGTCCGTGGCGTAGCCCAGCTCCGGGTTTTTGCCGCGGGCCGCGGCCAGGATGGACATGGTGAGTTCGGCCAGGTAGTCGAACACCAGGTAATCGACGTTGCCCAGCTTCACCAGCTGCGGCGCGCCCACACTGCTGTCGCCCCAGAAGCCGCTGGCTCCGCCTATCCTCACCACCTTGTCCATCATTTGCCCTTCCACTCGGGTTTGCGCTTTTGCTGGAACGCCTGCTGGCCCTCTTTCGCGTCCTCGGTCAGCGTGAACAGGGCGATCTGGCTTTCCGTGAACGACATCGATTCCTCGAAGGCCATGGCCTCTATCTTCTTCATGGTGTACAGGCCGCGCCGGATCGCGGCGGGTGACTTGTCCAGCATCCGCCCCAGCAGCCAATCCAGCTTTTCGTCCACGTCGTCGGCCACGTAGTTCACCAGGCCGTATTCCAGCGCCTGCGCCGAAGTCAGGGGCTCGCCGGTGAGGCACAGCTCGGCCAGCTTGCGGCGGGGAACCAGGTGCTGCAGCACCGACAGCACCTGAGCGGGGAACACGCCCACCTTCACCTCCGGCAGCCCGAAGACCGCATGGCTGGCGGCCACCGCCAGGTCGCACATTGACAACAGGCCCATGCCGCCGGCCATGCAGGCGCCATTCACCCGGGCCACCAGGGGAACGTTGCTGGCCCGGGCCTTGCGGAGCAGTTGCGCCAGGTGGCCGTGCGGTTCGGAATAGTCAGTGGTGAAGGCGTTGGCCGACTGCAGGTCGGCGCCGGCGCAAAACGCCTTGCCGCCAGCGCCGGTGATCACGATGGCCCGCAGGTCGCGCTGCGCCTGCGCCGCCTCGATGGCCTGGGCCATGCCGGCCAGCACGCCGTGGCTCATGGCGTTGCGCCGCTCTTCACGGGTGATGGTCAGCCACAGCACGGGGCCGCGCGTCTCAACCCGCAGTTCGCCCGCGTTGGGGGTGTCGCTCATGCCGTCTCCTTGTTCCGGCACTTTATAACCCGCCACCGCCCGGCCCGCTCTCCTACAGCGGCTTCACGGCCCAGCAGTTAGGATGGCAGGCTCATTCCCAGGGAAGCCCTGCACAGACTTCATGGAGCAAAACGCGCCCCGTATCGAGCAGGAGGCCAGCGGCCAGGGGAAAGGCACGCGGGTGCTGGGCCACTGGACGGCGGCGCAGTTCGCCCGGCCCCGGCTGGTGGAAGGCCTGCAGGCCAGCCTGCCCGCGGGCGGCGGCTGGGACCTGAGCGCCGCGCAGCTGGATCACGTGGGCGCGCAGCTGCTGTGGGACCACTGGGGCGGCAAGCTGCCCGACCCGATCGAGATGCTGCCGGCGCAGCGGGCCGTGCTGGAGCACGTGGCCCAGTACACGGCGGCGCCCCCGCAGCCGAAGAAGGCCAGCTGGCGGCGCAGCTACCTGGCGCTGGGCGGCGAGGTGCTGCACGCCGTCAGCCACCTGCGCGCTTTCGTGCGGCTGATCGGCCAGCTGGCGCTGAACCTGGTCACGCTGGCCAAGGCCCCGCACGAAGGGCCGTGGCGCGATTTCTCCGGCCACCTGTACCGCATCGGCGCGCTGGCGCTGCCCATCACGGCGCTGGTCGGCTTCCTGATCGGGGTGGTGCTGGCCTACCTCACCTCGCAGCAGCTGCGCCAGTTCGGCGCCGACGCCTATATCGTCAACATCCTGGGCATCGCCCTGATCCGGGAGCTGGGCCCCATGCTGGCCGCCATCCTGATCGCCGGCCGCTCGGGATCGGCCATCACGGCGCAGATCGGCGTGATGCGCGTCACCGAGGAACTGGATGCCATGCGCGTCATGGGCATCTCGCACAGTTTCCGGCTGGTGATGCCGCGCGCCATGGCGCTGGCGGTCGCGATGCCGCTGATCAGCGTGTGGACCACGCTGTGCGCGCTGGCCGGCGGCATGCTGGCGGCGGACATTTCCCTGGGCATCACGCCCACCTTCTTCATCAACGCCTTGCCGCAGGCCGTGAGCCTGGGCAACCTGGTCCTCGCCAGCAGCAAGTCAGTGGTATTCGGCGTCCTGATCGCCCTCATCGGCTGCCACTTCGGCCTGCGCGTCAAGCCCAACACGCAAAGCCTGGGCGAAGGCACCACGGCCTCGGTGGTGACCTCGATCACGGTGGTGATCCTGGTCGATGCACTGTTCGCCGTGCTGTTCAAGGAAGTGGGGGTCTGATGCAAGCCACCGCACCCATGGTGGAAATCCGCAAGCTGTGGACGGTGTTCAACACGCCGGAGAAGCGCTTCGTGGTCCATGAAAACCTCGACCTCACCGTGAACCAGGGCGAGGTGCTGTCGCTGGTCGGCGGCTCGGGCACCGGCAAGACCGTGCTGCTGCGCCAGATCCTCGGGCTGGAGACGCCGACCAAGGGCGAGATCTCGCTGCTCGGCCAGCCGGTGGAGCAGGGCGCGCAGAAGGGCGCGGCCAGCCGCATCGGCATGCTGTTCCAGCACGGCGCGCTGTTCTCGGCGTTCAGCGTGCTGGAGAACGTGGCCTTTCCCTTGCGCGAGCTGCGCACGCTGCCGCCAAGGCTGATCCGCGAGGCGGCCATGGTCAAGCTGCAGATGGTGGGCCTGAAACCCGAGGACGGCGACAAGATGCCGGCCGACCTGTCGGGCGGCATGATCAAGCGCGTGGCCCTGGCGCGCGCGCTCATCATGGACCCGCCCCTGCTGCTGCTGGACGAGCCCACCTCGGGCCTGGACCCGGAAAGCTCGGACGGCTTCGTCACGTTGCTGCGCTCGCTGCACCGCGACCTGGAGCTCACCGTCATCATGGTCACGCACGACCTGGACACGCTGTTCGAGCTTTCCACCCGCATCGCGGTGCTGGCCGACCGCAAGGTGATCATCGCCGCCGCGCCCAAGGACGTGATCGCCTTCCAGCACCCTTTTATCCACGACTATTTCCTGGGCGAACGGGGCCAGCGCGCGATGGAACTGCTGCGCGAATACCCGTTCGCCATCTAGAAAGAAGGAAGCACTATGGAAAACAAAGCCCACGCCCTGGCGGCCGGCATCTTCGTGGTGGTGATCAGCGTGCTGCTGGTCGGCCTGGCCGCCTGGCTGACGCGCGACACCGGCCAGCGCGACATCTACGAAATCTCCACCCGCGACACCGTCACCGGCCTGCAGGCGCAGGCGCCGGTGCGCTACCGCGGCGTGGACGTAGGCAAGGTGGCTGCCATCGGCTTCGACCCCAAGACGCAGGGCAATGTGCTGCTGCGGCTGGAGGTAGACCGCGCCGCGCCGATGAACCAGGAAACCTTCGCCACGCTGGGCTTCCAGGGCGTCACCGGCCTGTCCTTCGTGCAGCTGGACGACTCCGGCAAGCCCGCCGCGCGGCTGGTGCCCAATGACGACGCGCCGCCGCGCATCCCGCTGCGCCCGGGCCTTCTGGCCAAGCTGCAGGACAAGGGCGAGAAAATCCTCGACCAGGTGGAGCAGGTCACGGCAAAAATGAATGTGGTGCTGGGCGCCGACAACCAGAAGCGGCTGGCCGGCGCGCTGGACAACGTGGGCCAGGCCGCGGCCAGCGTGAACCAGCTGTCCACCAGCCTGAACTACATCCTGAACGCCCAGCTCGGCCCCGAGAAGGTCAATATCCCCGCCTTCGTGAAGAACGCCGACAGCACTATCACCTCGCTGCGCAAAACCTCCGACACAGCCAACGACATGGTCGCCGAAATCCGTAACACCGCCAGACGCCTGAACGAGAAAGACGGACCGATGGACCGGCTGGCCGAGGGCGCCGAGGGACTGGCGCACGCGGCCGACTCGTTCAATTCCGCCACGCTGCCGCGCCTGAACCGCGTGACGGAAGACGCTTCGCGCGCGGCCCGCCAGCTGAGCCGCACGGTCAACGGCATCAACGACAACCCGCAATCGCTGATCTTCGGTTCGGGCCCTGCCGTTCCGGGCCCGGGCGAAGCCGGCTTCAATCCGCAGGGAGCATCCAAATGAATGCAGTTGCTATTAAATCAATAGCTGGTTACGCAGGCTGGGCGCTCTTCGCAGCCATTTTCTCTTCTGTGGCGCTGCTGCTCGCCGGTTGCGCCGGGCTGGTCGACAAGCCGGTGCAGCGCACGCTGTACGACTTCGGCCCCGGCCTCGCGGCGGCGCAGCCCACGGTGCTCGCCACGCCGCTGCCGGCCCTGGTGCTGGCCGACGTGGACACGGCCGTCCTGTACCGCCTGGGCTATGCCGACGAGAACCAGCTGCGGCCCTATGCGCAGTCGCGCTGGAGCGCGCCGCCGGCGCAGCTGGTGCGCCAGCGCCTGCGCGACCAGCTGGGGCGCGACCGGGTCGTGCTGAACCCGGGCGAGGGCGCGGCCCTGGCGCGCAGCGGCGGCGCCACGCCGCGCGTGCTGCGGGTGGAGCTGGAAGAGTTTTCCCAGCTGTTCGAGTCGCCCGCCGCCAGCAACGGGCTGGTGCGCCTGCGCGCCACGCTGCTGGAGAACACGCCCGCCGGCGAGAAGCTGCTGTCGCAGCGCAACGTGGTGATGCAGCGGCCCGCGCCCACGCAGGACGCGCCGGGCGGCGTGCGCGCGCTGGCCGCCGCCGTCGATGCGGCGGCGCAGGACATCGCGCAGTGGCTGGCCCAGGTGAAATGAAAAAGATCGAGGAGCAGATGCAGGCGGCGGGGCTGGAAGTCCTGGGCCCCTGCGACCGGCTCTCGCAAAGGCCGGGGCTGCTGGCGCAGTCGGCGCTGCTGCACGACTTCACGCCGGCCGAGGCCGACGTGCTGGGCGCGCAGATGCTGCTGGTCAAGGCGCGGCCCGGCCAGGTGCTGATCGCGGAAGACGAGGCCAGCGACTGGATGATGCTGCTGCTGGCCGGCACCGTGGATGTCGCCAAGCGCAAGGTGGGCGCCGAGATCGACGCCGATGAGCCCGGCGCCACCACCCGCATCGCCGTGCTGAGGGAAGGCGCCTCGCTGGGCGAGATGTCCATGCTGGACGGCGAGCCGCGATTTGCCAGCTGCATCGCGCTGTCGAAAGTGGAGGCGGCTGTGCTCACCCGCAGCGCCGTGGCGCGCCTCATCACCTCGCACCCGGGCGTGGGCGCCAAGCTGCTGGTGAAGATCACGCAGCTGCTGGCGCAGCGCCTGCGCAACACCAGCAGCCAGGTGGTGAAGCTGCTGCAAAAGCAGGCTTGAGCGCCGCTACCGCCCCAGGATGGGGAACAGCTTGTGCAGGCCGTCGGCCATCACTTCCACGGCCAGCGCCGCCAGGATCAGGCCCATCAGCCGCGTCATCACGTTGATGCCGGTGCGGCCCAGCACGCGGGCAATGGGCTCGGCCAGCGCGAAGCAGATCGCGGTGGCCACGCCGATCACCACCCCGTAGCCCACCAGCGTCGCAACCTGCCAGAAGTTCTGCGCCTTCTCGGCGTAGATCACCACCGTGGAGATCGTCGCCGGCCCCGTAAGCAGCGGGATGGTGAGCGGCACCACCGCGATGCTGGCGCCCATGGCGGCCTTGGCCGCACCTTCCTCCATCTCGCGGGTGTTGGTCTTGGCCTCCGCCGGCTGGGCGTTGAGCATGTTCAGCGCGCTGGTCAGAAGCAGCATGCCGCCGCCCACCTGGAAGCTGGCCAGCGAGATGCTGAAGAACTCCAGGATCTGGATGCCCAGCAGGGCGCTGGCCGCGATCACCAGGAAGGCCGCGATGGACGCCGTCCACACCGTCTCGCGCCGCTGCGCGCGCGTGAAGCCCTGCGTGTAGTGGATGAAGAACGGGACGATGGCCAGCGGGTTGACGATCGCCAGCAGGGTCACCAGCGGCTTGAATTCCATCAGCCGCGCGAAGCCTCGAGCTGCGCGATTTCCTCGGCCGTGGCGGGTTCGCGCCGGCGGAACATGCCGTAGCCTTCCATCTGCAGCACCTTTTCGCCGTTCTGGTTGAACAGGTCCCAGGTGGAGCGCACCAGGCCGATGTCGGTGCGCTTGCGCAGCGGCCGCGATTCCAGGATCGTGTGGCGCAGGTTGAGCGTGTCGCCGGGGTATACGGGCTTGAGCCAGCGCAGGCTTTCCAGCCCGGGCGAGCCCATGCTGGAAGATTCGTTCAGGAAGTTGTCCACCGTCAGGCGCATGGCCATGGCGCAGGTGTGCCAGCCGCTGGCGCACATGCCGCCGTAGATCGAGCGCTTGCCGGCCGCCTCATCCAGGTGGAAGGGCTGCGGGTCGAACTGCTCGGCGAAGTCCTTGATCTCCTGCGCATCGGCGCTGATGGTGCCCAGGTCGCGCACGGTGCCCGGCTGCAGGTCTTCCCAGTAATACTTGATCTCCATCAGCGTCCTCCTGAGACGTCAAGCAAAGACATGGTGGTGTAGCTGGCCTGGGGCGAGAGCAGCCAGATGATGGCCTGCGCCACCTCTTCGGCGCTGCCGCCGCGCTGCATGGGCACCAGGTGCTCCAGCTCGCGCACCCGGTTGGGAATGCCGCCCGAGGCGTGGATGCCGGTCTCGATCAGGCCGGGCCGCACTGCATTGACGCGGATGCCTTCGGCCGCCACTTCCTTGGCCAGGCCCAGCGTGAAGGCATCGATCGCGCCCTTGGCCGCGGCGTAGTCCACATACTGGCCCGGCGAGCCCAGCCGCGACGCGGCACTGGACAGGTTGACGATGGAGCCGCCCTCGCCGCCGTGCCTGGTGCTCATCCGGCGGATGGCCTCGCGGGCGCAGACGATGGTGCCGATGACGTTGATGTCGAACATGCGCTTCAGGCGCGCCACGCTCATGTCTTCCACGCGGGAGGTGAGGTCCACCACGCCCGCGTTGTTGACCAGGCCGGTGAGCCGGCCCAGCCGGGCATCCACCTTGTCGAACATGGCCAGCACCTGGTCTTCATGCGCCACGTCGGCCTGCACGCTGAAGGCATTGCCGCCCTCCGCGCGGATCTGGCCCACCACGTCCTCCGCCGCGGCCGCGTTCGCCGTGTAGTTCACCGCCACCGCCCAGCCCGCTTTCGCGGCCAGCAGCGCCGTCGCGGCGCCGATCCCGCGGCTGGCCCCCGTTACCAACAACACCTGGTCCAAATCCTGTCTCCTGCATGAAAGCGGCGCTTGCGCTACAAACGCCATTACAGCAAAGATAGCCGTCACTGGCGATCCACACAACAGAGGAGACGAGATGGCCGAGCCATTGACGGTTGACTACTACTTCACCCCGCAAAGCCCATGGACTTACCTGGGCCACGACCGCTTCGCTGCCCTGGCCCGCGCGGCGGGCGCCACGGTGAACGTGCTGCCCTGCGACATGGGCAAGGTGTTCCCTGCCTCGGGCGGCCTGCCGCTGGGCAAGCGCGCGCCGCAGCGCCAGGCCTACCGCCTGGTAGAGCTGCGCCGCTTCTCCAGCCACCTGGGTATCCCGATGAACACGCAGCCCCGCTTCTTCCCGGTGTCCGGCGACCCCGCCTCGGCGCTGATCATCGCGATGGACCGGCATGAGGGCAGCGAAGCCGCAATGAAACTGTCCGGCGCGGTGTTCGGCGCCGTCTGGGCGCAGGAGCGCGACATCGCCGATGCGCAGGTGCTGGCCGCGCTGCTGGCCGAATGCGGGCTGCCGCCGGAGCGCCTGGCGCAGTCGCTGGAGCCGGCCGTGCAGCAGCAGTACGAGGCCAACACCCGGCAGGCCATCGACAAGGGCGTGTTCGGCGCGCCGAGTTTCGTCATCGACGGCGAAATTTTCTGGGGCCAGGACCGGCTGGACTTCGTCGCGCGCCGCTTACAGGCGTAAATTCCGCACACCACACACAAGGAGCACCCCATGGGCAGTTTCATCGAACTCAAGTCGGCCGACGGCTTCTCTTTCCCCGCCTATGAGGCGCGCCCATCGCTCAAGGCGCGCGGCGCGGTGGTGGTGCTGCAGGAGATCTTCGGCGTCAACTCGCACATCCGCGCGGTGGCCGACGGCTACGCGGCCAAGGGCTACCTGGCGGTGGCGCCCGCCACCTTCCACCGGGTCAAGCAGGGCGTGGAGCTGGGCTACACGCCGGAAGACATCGCGGCCGGTGCGGCGCTGAAGGCGGCCGTGGAAGGGCTGCCCGCGCCCGGCGTGCTGCCCGACATCCAGGCGGCGATCAACCATGCGGCGCAGGCCGGCAAGGTGGGCATCGTCGGCTATTGCTGGGGCGGCCTGCTGTCGTGGCGCTCGGCCTGCCTGCTGGAAGGCCTGTCGGCCGCGGCGCCCTATTACGGCGGTGGCATGACCTCGCCGGAAGAGATCGCGCGCAAGCCCAGGGTGCCGGTGATGGTGCACTTCGGCGAGACCGACCACATCATCCCCATGGACACGGTGCGCGCGTTCGAAAAGGCGCACCCGGAGGTGGAGGTGCATGTGTACGCGGCCGGCCACGGCTTCAACTGCGACCAGCGCGGCTCGTACAGCGCGGGGCCGGCCGCCACCGCGCTGGAGCGCACCCTGGACCACTTCGCCCGCCACCTGGGCTGAGCCTCGTGCAGGCCGATTCTTCAGAGGGAAAAAGGCCTGTGAAGCGCTCCAGCTGTGCGCGGGCAGCTATTATTTTGATAGCATGCAGCGCCCTGGCGGCACACGCGGCGGACTATGCCGGCCCGCTGTTCGACGCCCACCTGCACTACAACGAGGAGGCCTGGAACGGCCAGGCCGGCCCGCACCCGTTGCCCGACGTGCTGGCGCGCATGCAGCGCAACGGCGTGCGCGCCATCGTGGCGAATTCGCGGCCCAACGACGGCACCCAGGCGCTGGCGGCCTCGCCGCTGACCCGGCAGGCGGGCGTCACGGTGGTGCCGTTCGTGCGCCTGTACCGCAACCGCGCCGACTACGACAACTGGTTTCGCGATGAGTCGATCTACACCATGGTGCAGACCGAGCTGGCCCGCGGTACCGAGGCCGGCCCGTTCAAGGGCATCGGCGAATTCCACCTGTACGACAGCACCAACGCCAACGGGCCGGTGGCAAAAAAACTGATGGCGCTGGCCGAGGAAAAGAACCTGGTGGTGCTGGCCCACGTGGATGACGCCGCCATCGACCTGCTGATGGCCAACACGCCCTCGCGCGGCCAGAAGATGCGCCTGGTCTGGGCCCACACCGGCATCGGCGGCGCACCGGTGGCGCGGGTGGACCAGCTGTTCGCGAAGTATCCGCTGCTGATGGGCGAGCTGTCGTACCGTCCGGGCCTGACTTGTGACAACGGGAAGCTGTGTCCCGAGTGGCGCGAGCTGCTGCTGAAATACCCGGCGCGCTTCATGATCGGCTCGGACACCTGGGTCAACCAGCGCTGGCAGTACTACGACGAGCTGATGAAGGGCTACCGCGCCTGGCTGGGCGAGCTGCCGCCGCAGGCCGCGCGCCGCATCGGCTGGGACAACGCGGCCGGCCTCTACGGCGTCACGATCAAATGATCCAGCTTCATTACTACCCCAGCACCGCCGCCATGGTGCCGCAAATCGTGCTTGAGGAAATCGGCGCGCCTTTCGAGCGCGTGCTGGTCGACCGCACCGTGGGCGCGCACAAGCAGCCGGACTACCTGGCGCTCAACCCCAACGGCCTGATCCCCGTGCTCACCGACGGCGGGCTGGTGCTGTACGAAACCGCCGCGATCGTTTTGCACCTGTGCGACACGCATCCGCAGGCCGGGCTGGCGCCTGCGGCGGGCACGGTACAGCGCGCGCATTTCTACAAATGGCTGATGTGGCTGACCAACACGCTGCAGTCCGCGCTGATCGTCTACTTCTACCCCGAGCGCTGGATGGACGAGGGCCATGCCGAAGGGGTGGCCGAGCTCAAGGGCCACGCCGAGAAAAAAATCGGTGCCATGCTGGACCAGCTGGACGCGGAGCTCGCGCGGCACGGCGGCCCGTGGTTCGCGGGCCAGGAGTACGGCGCGCTGGACGCTTATGTGTTCACCCTGTGCCGCTGGACGCGCAACTTCAAATCGCCACCCGCGCGCACCCGGGCGCACCTGGGGCCCTACCTTCAGCGCATGCTGGAACGCCCCGCGCTGCAGCGCGTGCTGGCCGCGGAAAAGCTCTCAGTTCCCTTTGTCTGAAGGCGGCGGGGTGTAGGACTCTTCGATCTGCTCGACCAGCGCTTCGGGCCGGGTGGCTTCCTCCAGCGCCTGGATCTGGCCGTCGTCGGCCACATGGGCTCCCACCTTCTTCGCGATGCGGTCCAGCATCTGCAGCATCAGCGTGTTCTCCTGCTCCGACAGCAGGTTGATCTGCAGGTCCAGCTGGTTGCGCCGCTCGCTGATGCGCATGTCGTAGTTCTGGCTGATCAGGATGAAGGTGGACAAAAAGATCGCCTCCAGCGACACCACCAGCGTGAGGAACGTGAAGGGATAGGGGTCGAAGGGCTTGAAGGCAGGCAGCGCGTTGTAGCCGATCCATGCGGTGAAGAAGATCACGTGCAGCACCACAAAGGTCATGCTGCCGCAAAAGCGCGCGATGACCGAGGCGACGCGGTCGGCCGTGGTGCGGCGGGCCAGGGCCGCCTCTTCCAGCTGGCGCATCGCCTGTACGTTCTTGCGCGTGACGTCCTCCACCGTCTGGGTGGCGGCGTCCGCGCGGGCGCCGGCGGGATGGTGGTTGGGCGGGTGCTTGTGGTTCATGCGTTCGTGGCCTGCAGCGCTCGCGACAGGGCCAGCGCATTATCGGCCGCGGCGCCGCTGGCCGTGTTGTCGAAAATGCACCAGACGTCGCGGCCTTCGGCTTTCGCCAGCGCGATGCGCCGCGCCAGCGCCGTGATCAATTCGTTGCCATAGGCCGAGTAGTACGCGCGCGGCGAGCCATGCAGGCGCAAATAGATGAGCTGCGGCCAGCCGCCGGGCCAGCGGCCCGCCCCGTGCAGCACCGGATCGGCCAGCACGCGGCTGATGCGGTGCGCCGCCAGCAGCGCATCGGCCGGCGCGTCGAACCAGGTGGCGTGGCGCGGCTCCAGCGCCACGCTGCCCGCCCAGCGCGTGCGCAACGCGCCGGCGAAGCGCCGCGCAACGGCGCCGTCGTAGGCCAGGCTGGGTGGCAGCTGCACCAGCAGGCAGCCCAGGTGCGGTCCCAGGGCGGCGGCCTGCGCAAGAAATGCTTCCAGCAAATCCTCGCAACCGGCCAGCCTGCGCTCGTGCGTGACTGCTTTGGGCAGCTTGACCGAAAAGCGGAAGTGCGGCGGCACGCTCTCCGCCCAGCGCGCGTAGGTGCCGGCGGCATGGGGCCGGTAGAACGACGAATTGATTTCGGCCGCGTTCAGCCGCGCGGCATAGCGCTGCAGGTGGCTGCCCTCGCCGCCGAAGGCAGGCTGCACGGCGCGCGGCAGGCTCCAGCCCGCTGTGCCGGTGAAGCTCAGTCCTTTTTCCATCTGGCGTCCAGAAAGGCCAGCAGCGCCTTGAGCGCGGCGCTGTTGTGCCGGCGCTGGGTGTAGGCGGCGTACAGCCAGACGTCGCGCGGCGAGAACTCTTCCAGCACGCCCTGCAGCGCGCCGCTTTCCAGCTGCGCCTGTACGATATTGCGCGGCACGCACAGCATGCCCAGGCCCTGCACCGCCAGCCCCACCAGTGGCACAGGGTCGGTGGTGTTGACGCGGCTGCGCACCGGCACCACGTAGGGCGCGCCGTCGATCTCGAAGCGCCATTCGTGGGCCGTGTCGCGGTTGGAGAAGGTGAGCGCCTCGTGGTCGGACAGGTCGTCGGGATGCGAGGGCAGGCCCCGCTGCTCCCAGTAGCCGGGCGACGCGCAGACGATGAATGGCAACTGCTGCAGCTTCTTAACGATCAGGCTGCTGTCGGGGATGCGGCCGACGCGCAGCGCCACGTCGATGCCCTCGTTCACCATGTCCAGCACCTCGTTGCTGATGTCCAGGCTGACGGTGACGTCGGGGTACTGGGCCATGAAGTCGCCCAGCAGCAGCGGCAGCTCGTTGTGGCCCAGGCCCTGCGGCGCCGTCAGGCGCAGGCGCCCGCTGGGCATCTTCGAGCGCTGCTGCAGCTCCAGCCGGGTCAGCTCGATCATTTCCACCAGCGGCGCACTGCGTTCCAGCAGCAGCGCGCCGGCGTCGGTGAGGCTCACGGTGCGGGTGGAGCGGTTCAACAGGCGCACGCCCAGCCGCGTTTCCAGCTCCGCCACGTATTTGCTGACGTTGGCCTTGGAGACGTCCAGCGCCTTGGCTGCCATGGAAAAGCTGCCCCGGTTCGCGACCTCGCGAAAGGTGCGTATCAGCTCGAGCGTGTCCATCTACCGGGCGGTGCGCGCGATGTAGCGCTTGCGCCAGAACACCAGCAGCACGGTGATGGCGATCAGCAGCATCAGCGCCAGCACCATCCACATGGCGGGCGCGGAGTGCAGCAGCGGCAGGAATTCGAAGTTCATGCCGAAGAAGCCGGTGATCAGGTTCAGCGGCAGGAAAACCGCCGTCAGGGCCGTCAAGGTGCGCATGATTTCGTTGGTGCGGTGGCTCTGCGCCGAGAAATGGATCTGCACCACGCTTTCGGCGCCCTGCTCCATGCGGCGCACGTGGTGCACCACGCGCTGGATGTGCTCCACCACGTCGCGCGCCCGCGCCAGCAGGCCGTCACGCTCGGCCTGCGCCAGCGCCGCCGGGGGCTGTTCGCGGGCGGTGTCCAGCCATTCCTGCATGGCGTCGTTCTGCTCCTCGCACAGGTCTTCCAGCTTGTGCAGTTCGGAGCGCGCCACCATCAGCGCGTTCCAGTTGGCGACGCCGCTGCGCGGGCCCAGCAGCTCGTGCTGCCAGCCGTCCATCTCGGTGCTGAGCTGCTTGCGCAGTTCCAGGTAACTGTCCACCATCACGTTGACCATCCGCAGCATCAGGTCGGACGGGCTGGAAGGCAGGCGGCTGCGGCCTGGCGTGGGGGAGCCGTCGGTCTGCACAGCGTCGGCCAGGTAGCGGTCCAGGAAGGCGCGGGCGGTGTAGCAGCCGCCGGGGTGCACGCTGATCAGCAGCCGGTCGAACGCCACGAAGACGACCGCGCGGGTGCGGATGCGCTGGAACGAGGGCAGGGCGGAAGGCAGCGGGGCGAGCGTCGCGCCGTCGGCCTGCAGTTCCTGCGATACCTCATCGGCGGTGGCCAGCCGGCGGAACACCACCAGGTCATAGATGGAGGTGTAGTCGTAATGCGAGGGGTGCGCGCGGTTCTCGATGTCCTGGACGTGCAGGTCCAGCAGCGAAGAGCCGCCCAGCTGCTGCGCCGCCTGCTGGATCTGCGGCAGGTGCTGGCGGAAGGCCTCGCGGTCCACGTAGATCCAGATGAAGCCTTCGGCCGGCGCGCGCTCGGGCACCTGGTCAAGGAACCTGAGCGTGCCGCCGGCGAATTCAACGATGTGCATGGGTGGGCGATCAGGCCTTGAGCTTGCGGGCGGCTTCCAAAGCGAAGTACGTCAGCACGCCGTCGGCGCCGGCGCGCTTGAAGGCCAGCAGGCTTTCCATCATCACCGCGTCGTGGTCCAGCCAGCCGTTCTGCGCGGCGGCCTTGAGCATGGCGTATTCGCCGCTCACCTGGTAGGCGAAGGTGGGCACGCGGAATTCGTCCTTCACGCGGCGCACCACGTCCAGGTAAGGCATGCCCGGCTTGACCATCACCATGTCGGCCCCCTCGGCGATGTCCATGGCCACTTCGCGCAGCGCCTCGTCGGTGTTGCCCGGGTCCATCTGGTAGACCTTCTTGTCGCTCTTGCCCAGGTTGGCTGCCGAGCCCACCGCGTCGCGGAAGGGCCCGTAGAAGGCGCTGGCGTACTTGGCGCTGTAGGCCATGATGCGGGTGTGGATGAAGCCGCCGGCTTCGAGCGCCTGGCGAATCGCCCCGATCCTGCCATCCATCATGTCGGAGGGCGCGACGATGTCCACCCCGGCTTCGGCCTGGGTCAGCGCCTGCCTGACCAGCACGGCCACCGTTTCGTCGTTCAGGATGTAGCCGGTGTCGTCCAGCAGGCCGTCCTGGCCGTGGCTGGTGAAGGGGTCCAGCGCCACGTCGGTCATCACGCCCAGCTGCGGAAACTGCTTTTTCAGCTCGCGCACCACGCGCGGCACCAGGCCATTGCCGTTCCAGGCTTCCTCGCCGCCCGGGGTTTTCAGCGAGGGGTCGATCACCGGGAACAGCGCCATCGCCGGAATGCCCAGCGCCACGCATTGCTCGGCCACTGGCAGCAGCAGATCCAGGCTGACCCGCTCCACGCCGGGCATGGAGGCGACGGCTTCGCGGCGGCCCTGGCCGTCCAGCACGAACACGGGATAGATCAGGTCGTGGGCGGTGAGCGTGTTTTCCCGCACCAGGTTGCGGGTGAAATCGTCGCGGCGCAGGCGCCGCGGCCGGCCGCGGGGATAGGGGGCGTGGAGGCTCATGGCGAAAATTGTGCCCCATCCCGGCGCATGGCACCGGAAAGCGCGAAATACATGCAGCTTCCTGCATGATCTGTATGAGTTGTCGCACCACGGACAGTAAAGAACCGCCCGGCGGCCTTGAAACCGACCGGGCGGTTTGGTAAATTGCATGTGGGCGCTTTGGCGCTCCCCGCTTTTCCTCCCTGAGCGGGTGCCTTAATGTGTGACAGCAAAAAGGCTTCCCACCCCGGCTTTTGGCCGGGGTTTTTTTTGGGGCCCTACACTGCGCTCCATGCTCTGGGTCAAGTCGCTTCACATCGTGTTCATCGCCAGCTGGTTTGCCGGCCTTTTCTACCTGCCGCGCATCTTCGTGAACCTGGCCATGGTGCCGCCGCAGTCCGTGGCCGAGCGCGAGCGCCTGATGCTGATGGCGCGCAAGCTGCTGCGCTTCACCACCGTGCTGGCCGTCCCGGCGCTGGGCTTCGGGCTGTGGCTGTTCCTGGGTTACGGCATCGGCCGGGGCGCCGGCTGGATGCACGCCAAGCTGGCGGTGGTGCTGCTGGCGATCGGCTACCACCACGCCTGCGCCCTGCTGCTGCGCCGCTTCGTCGATGG
Organism: Burkholderiales bacterium; assembly: GCA_016191525.1. Lineage (GTDB taxonomy): Bacteria > Pseudomonadota > Gammaproteobacteria > Burkholderiales > Burkholderiaceae_C > Ramlibacter. The sequence continues at coordinate 133,000 of JACPOK010000035.1, forward strand.
CGAGCCGGGCCGCAGCCACCGCTGGTACCGCTGGTTCAACGAGGTTCCGGTGTTCCTGCTGCTGGCCGCTGTGGTGCTGGTGGTCGTGAAGCCGTTCTAAATGGCCTCCACGCTCACTTCGTTCGCTGCCCCAGTAGGGGGCGTGGCCGCTTTGAGGCGGCTCGGCACCGGCTAGCGCGATGCACAAGACCCTGGCCTGGCCCCTGTCGCTGGCCTATGTGGCCTTGATCATCTATGCCAGCCTGTATCCCTTCAGCGGCTGGCGCGACCAGGGCATCGCGCCCTGGCAGTTCCTGGCCAGCCCGCTGCCGCCCAAGTACTGGACCGGTTTCGACGTCGCCGCCAACGTGCTGGGCTACGTTCCGCTGGGGTTCCTGCTGGCGCTCAGCTTCGTGCGGCGCAGTGGCGGCCACCGGGCGCCCGGCAACCGCGCAGCGATCGTGGTGGCCACCGTTGCCGCCTCCGTGCTGTCGTTGTGCATGGAGGCGCTGCAAAGCTACCTGCCGTCCCGCGTGCCTTCCAACCTGGACTTCCTGCTCAATGCCGCCGGCGCGCTGGCCGGCGCCGGGCTGGCCGGCGCGCTGGAGGTGGCCGGCACGGTGGACCGCTGGAGCCGGTTCCGGCTGCGCTGGTTCGTGGACGACGCGCGCGGCGCGCTGGCGCTGCTGGCGCTGTGGCCGTTCGCGCTGCTGTTCCCTGCCGCCGTGCCGCTGGGCTTGGGCCAGGTCTTCGAGCGGCTGGAAAGCGCGCTGGCCGAGTGGCTGATGGACACGCCGTTCCTGGAATGGCTGCCGGTGCGCGATGTCGAACTGCAGCCGCTGGTGCCCGGCACCGAGCTGCTATGCGTGATGCTGGGCGCTGTCGTGCCATGCCTGCTGGGATATTCGGTGATCCGGCCGCTGGGGCGGCGTGCGGCATTCGCGCCCGCCATCCTGGCCATAGGCATCGGCGCCACCGCGCTGTCGGCCGCATTGAGCTGGGGCCCCACCCATGCCTGGGCCTGGTTGAGCCTGCCGGTGCAGCTGGGCCTGACCGCCGGCCTGGTGCTGGCGCTGGCCATGCTGGCGCTGCCCCGGCGCGGTTGCGCCGCCCTGGTGCTGCTGGCGCTGGTGGTGCACCTGAGCCTGCTGAACCAGGCGCCGGCCAGCGCCTATTTCACGCAGACGCTGCAGACCTGGGAGCAGGGCCGGTTCATCCGCTTCAACGGGCTGGCCCAATGGCTGGGCTGGCTGTGGCCTTATGCGGCGCTGGTTTATGTGCTGCTGAGGGTCTCGCGCAGCGACCACAAAACTAGAATCGGTGAATGAGCGAGAACCCCTCTTACTACGCACGCCACATCTTCTTCTGCCTGAACGAGCGCAAGAACGGCGAGGCGTGCTGCGCGCAGCACCACGCGCAGGAAGCCTATGACCGCTGCAAGGCGCAGGTCAAGGCCCAGGGCCTGTCCGGGCCGGGCAAGGTCCGCGTCAACAAGGCGGGCTGCCTGGACCGCTGCGCCGCCGGGCCGGTGGCGGTGGTGTACCCGGAAGCCACCTGGTACACCTACGTGGACAACCATGACATCGACGAGATCGTCGAGTCGCACCTGAAGAACGGCAAGGTGGTGGAGCGGCTGCTGACGCCGCCGCACCTGGGTCGCTGACCCTTCCAGGCCATGAACTCACAGACCCAGCGCTTGCAGATCGAGGGCCCGGCCGGGGCCATCGAGGCGCTGCGCGACGAGCCCGCCGGTACGCCGCGCGGCGTGGCGGTGATCGCACACCCGCACCCGCTGTTCGGCGGCACGATGGACAACAAGGTGGTGCAGACACTGGCGCGCGCCTTCGTGCAGTGCGGCTGGAGCGCCCTGCGCTTCAATTTCCGCGGCGTGGGCGCCAGTGCCGGCGAGCACGACGAGGGCCGCGGCGAGCGCGACGACATGCTGGCGCTGATCGCTTCCAAGGCGCCGGATGGCGCTCTCGCGCTGGCTGGGTTTTCGTTCGGTTCCTTTGTCGCCAGCCACGCGGTGGAGGCGCTCTGGCCCTCGCGCAGCATCGAAAAAATCGTGCTGGTGGGCACGGCCGCCGCGCGTTTCGGGGTGGCGACGCTGCCGCCCGAGGCCCACGAGCGCACGCTGGTTGTGCACGGCGAGGCGGACGACACTGTGCCGCTGGCGGCGGTGCTGGACTGGGCGCGGCCGCAGTCACTGCCCGTTACCGTGGTTCCCGGTGGCGGCCACTTCTTTCACGGACAATTGCCGCTTCTGAAAAACCTGGTGGTCCGCCACCTCAGCAGCTGATCCCATGAAATCCTTCCTGCAGGCGCTGTGCGCGCCCGTCCTGGCGTTGCTGTGCTTTGCCGCCGCCGCCCAGGTGCCCCAGCCACCCGAAGTCGCCGCCCGCAGTTATTTGCTGCTGGACGTGACGGCCAACCAGATGCTCGCCGCGAAAGACATCGACAGCCCGGTGGAGCCGGCGTCCCTGACCAAGCTGATGACGCAGTACCTGGTGTTCGACGCGCTGCGCAACAAGAAGATCGACATCGAGCAGGCCCTGCCCGTGAGCGTGCGAGCCTGGAAGATGCCGGGCTCGCGGATGTTCATCGACCCCAAGATGAAGGTGCCGGTCAACGACCTGATCAAGGGAATGATCGTGCAGTCGGGCAATGACGCCACCATGGCGCTGGCCGAGGGCGTGGGTGGCACTGCCGAGCGCTTCGTGCAGCTGATGAACGAGCAGGCGAAGGCGCTGGGCATGAAGTCCACCGCGTACAAGAACCCGGAAGGCCTGACCGAGCCGGGCCACACCACCACGGCGCGCGACCTGAGCATCCTGGCGACGCGGCTGATGCAGGACTTTCCGGAGTACCTGCATTACTACGCCATCAAGAAGTACCGCTACGAGGGCACGCCTACCGCCAACGACACCAACCGCAACCTGTTGCTGTTTCGCGACCCGACAGTGGACGGCCTGAAGACCGGCCACACCGAAGCCGCCGGTTACTGCCTGATCGCCACCGCCAGGCGTGACTTTCCCAACCTGGCCAACCCGGCAGCCGCGCGCGGCACGCCCGCCGCCACCGGCAGCCGCCGGCTGTTGTCCATCGTGCTGGGGGCTTCCAGCGAAGTGGCCCGGGCCAACGAATCGCAGAAGCTGCTCAACTGGGGCTACACGGCCTACGAAGCCGTCAAGTTGTTCGAGGGCGGGCAAACGGTGGTCGAACCCATGGTCTGGAAGGGCGCGCAGAAGACCGTCAAGCTGGGCCGGCCGCAGGCCGTGGTCATCGCGGTGCCGGCGGGCTCCGCCGCCCGGTTGAAGACCCAGGTGGCGCGTCCTGATCCGCTTGTGGCGCCTTTCAGCAAGGGCCAGCCGGTGGGCACGCTGAAGGTGATGCTGGGCGAGCAGCAGCTGACGGAGGTGCCGCTGGTGGTGCTGGAGGCAGTGGAGCAGGCCGGCATCTTCGGGCGGGCCTGGGATGCTATCCGCCTGTGGATAAAGTAGCGGTTAAGCGAACGGCTCAGTGAGCGTTCACTGACGCCGTTTGAGGCCGCTGTACAGGCGCGGCCATTGCGGGATAACCCGCGCCGGGATATACTAGAAGGCTTTCCCGCAATTGGGGCGGGCAAGCTTTCTTTATTCACGACGTTTAGGGACGTTATTCAATGCCAACCATCAATCAACTGGTGCGTCAGGGCCGGGAGGTCGAAAAGACCAACTCGAAAAGCCCCGCGATGCAGAACAGCCCCCAGCGCCGGGGCGTGTGCACACGTGTGTACACCACGACGCCGAAGAAGCCGAATTCGGCTCTTCGCAAGGTCGCCAAGGTGCGCCTCACCAATGGCTTCGAAGTCATTTCGTACATCGGCGGCGAAGGCCACAACCTGCAGGAACACAGCGTGGTGCTGGTCCGCGGCGGCCGCGTCAAGGACTTGCCCGGTGTGCGTTACCACATCGTGCGCGGCTCGCTTGACCTGCAGGGCGTGAAAGACCGCAAGCAGTCGCGTTCCAAGTACGGCGCCAAGCGCCCCAAGAAGGCCTGACGGCTTTTTCGTTAGTTTCAAGGTGCTGACCGGGCTGGCTGCCTGAATCAGCGTAGTGACCCGATCCTGGGTCGAGTAAGTGAGGGTCTTGATGGCTCTCGCGGTGTTCGCAAGAACACCAACTGAAGCAAAGAGGTGAAAACATGCCACGTCGTCGCGAAGTCCCTAAACGTGAAATCCTGCCGGATCCCAAGTACGGCAATGTCGAGCTCGCCAAGTTCATGAACGTCATCATGCAAGGCGGCAAGAAGGCGGTCGCCGAGCGCATCATTTATGGCGCGCTCGAGCAGATCGAGAAGAAGAACCCGGGCAAGGACCCGGTCGAAGCCTTCACCATGGCCATCAACAACATCAAGCCCATGGTCGAGGTGAAATCCCGCCGTGTTGGCGGCGCCAACTATCAGGTGCCCGTTGAAGTGCGCCCGGTGCGCCGCGTGGCGCTGGCCATGCGCTGGCTGAAGGAAGCCGCCAAGAAGCGCGGCGAAAAGTCGATGGCCCTGCGCCTGGCCAACGAACTCATGGAAGCCACGGAAGGCCGTGGCGGTGCCATGAAGAAGCGTGACGAAGTTCACCGCATGGCAGAAGCGAACAAGGCTTTCAGCCACTTCCGCTTCTAACAACCGCCCCCATATAGGGTGAGGGCCCGCCACAAGCGGGCCTGCTCCCTTTTTAAACGAAAGAACATCATGGCCCGCAAGACGCCTATCGAGCGCTATCGCAACATTGGTATTTCGGCTCACATCGACGCCGGCAAGACCACGACCACGGAGCGCATCCTTTTTTATACCGGTGTGAACCACAAGATCGGCGAAGTGCACGACGGCGCTGCCACCATGGACTGGATGGAGCAGGAGCAGGAGCGCGGCATCACGATCACCTCGGCTGCCACTACCTGCTTCTGGAAGGGCATGGACCTGTCGTTCCCCGAGCACCGCATCAACATCATCGACACCCCCGGCCACGTGGACTTCACCATCGAGGTGGAGCGTTCCATGCGCGTGCTGGACGGCGCCTGCATGGTGTACTGCGCCGTGGGCGGCGTGCAGCCCCAGTCCGAGACTGTCTGGCGCCAGGCCAACAAGTACAAGGTTCCGCGCCTTGCGTTCGTCAACAAGATGGACCGCACCGGCGCCAACTTCTTCAAGGTCTATGACCAGATGAAGCTGCGCCTGAAGGCCAACCCCGTGCCGATCGTGATCCCGATCGGTGCCGAGGAAAACTTCGTCGGCGTGGTGGACCTGCGCAAGATGAAGGCCATCTACTGGGACGAAGCTTCCCAGGGCATGAAGTTCAACTTCGCCGAAATCCCGGCCGAGCTGCTTGAGCAGGCCAAGGAATGGCGCGAAAAGATGGTCGAGGCGGCGGCCGAAGCCTCCGACGAGCTGATGAACAAGTACCTGGAGGGGGGCGACCTTTCGGAAGACGAAATCACCCTGGGCCTGCGCACGCGCACCATCGCCAGCGAAATCCAGCCGATGCTTTGCGGCACGGCCTTCAAGAACAAGGGCGTGCAGCGCATGCTGGACGCCGTGATCGAACTGATGCCTTCGCCGGTGGACATCCCCCCCGTGAAGGGCATGGACGACGACGAGCAGCCGGTAACCCGCCGTGCCGACGACAGCGAGAAGTTCTCCGCGCTGGCGTTCAAGCTGATGACCGACCCGTTCGTGGGCCAGCTCACGTTCGTGCGCGTCTATTCGGGCGTGCTGTCCAAGGGCGACAGTGTCTACAACCCGATCCGCGGCAAGAAAGAGCGCATCGGCCGTATCGTGCAGATGCACGCCAACAACCGCCTGGAAGTGGACGAAATCCGCGCCGGCGACATTGCTGCCTGCGTGGGCCTGAAGGACGTCACCACGGGCGAAACCCTGTGCGATCCCTCGGCCATCGTGATGCTTGAGCGCATGGTGTTCCCGGAGCCCGTGATCGCGCAGGCCGTGGAACCCAAGACCAAGGTCGACCAGGAAAAGATGGGCATTGCCCTGAACCGCCTGGCACAGGAAGACCCGTCGTTCCGCGTGCGTACGGACGAAGAATCCGGCCAGACCATCATCGCCGGCATGGGCGAGCTGCACCTGGAAATCATCGTCGACCGCATGAAGCGCGAGTTCGGCGTGGAAGCCAACGTCGGCAAGCCCCAGGTGGCTTACCGGGAAACCATCCGCAAGACGGTGGAAGAGGCCGAAGGCAAGTTCGTGCGCCAGTCCGGCGGCAAGGGCCAGTACGGCCACGTCGTCCTGAAGCTGGAGCCGAACGAGCCGGGCAAGGGCATCGAATTCGTCGACGCCATCAAGGGCGGCGTGGTGCCGCGCGAGTACATCCCCGCGGTGGAAAAGGGCATCATGGAAGCCGTCACGCAGGGCGTGCTGGCCGGCTACCCGGTGGTGGACGTCAAGGTGACGCTGCACTTCGGTTCGTACCACGACGTGGACTCGAACGAACTGGCGTTCAAGATGGCCGCCATCTTCGGTTTCAAGGAAGGCGCCAAGAAGGCCGGCCCCGTCATTCTCGAGCCGATGATGGCCGTGGAAGTCGAGACGCCGGAAGACTACGCCGGCAACGTGATGGGCGACCTGTCGTCCCGCCGGGGCATGGTGCAGGGCATGGAAGACATGGTCGGTGGCGGCAAGGCCATCAAGGCCGAAGTGCCGCTGTCCGAAATGTTCGGCTACTCGACGACCCTGCGCTCGATGTCGCAAGGCCGTGCCACCTACACGATGGAGTTCAAGCACTACGCCGAGGCTCCGCGTAACGTTGCCGAGGCGATTGTCGCGGCGCGGTCAAAGTAAATGTGTTTGCGGGACAGACCAAGAATTGCGCAGCAATTTTGCTCTGTCCCCAACTGATTAGAGTCGTCTGCGATCACACACCCCGCTGTGCCCGTGCGGTGGGATCAGTGATGTGATGCAGACGTAAAACCTCACACGGGCATTGCTCTTTGGAGAAAAGAAAATGGCAAAAGGAAAATTCGAGCGCACCAAGCCGCACGTCAACGTGGGCACGATTGGCCACGTGGACCATGGCAAGACCACGCTGACGGCGGCCATCACCACGGTGCTGTCGGCCAAGTTTGGCGGCGAAGCCAAGGCC
>JACPOK010000025.1 GCA_016191525.1 Burkholderiales bacterium
CCATGTCCGTCGAACCCCCTATCTTGTTTGCGGTTGATGCCGACGGTATCGGCACACTGACTCTGAACCGGCCGGAGCAGCTCAATGCCTTCGATATGGACATGGTCGATGCTTGGCGTGCTGCGCTGGAGTCTGCCGAAGCAGACGACAGCGTCAAGGTGATCGTCGTCACGGGGGCCGGGCGCGCATTCTGTGCGGGTGGCGATTTCGAGGAAATGGCCAAGTTCAGCGAAATGGACAGCATGCAGCGCAAGGATTTCCTCTACCGCCACGTGCATCGCATCGCGCTGACGCTGGAGCGGATGGAAAAGCCGGTAGTCGCCGCCATCAACGGTGCAGCGCGTGGTGCCGGCCTGGACATGGCCTTGATGTGCGATATCCGGCTGATGGCCAGTTCGGCCACGCTGGCCGAAACTTATATCAACATTGGCCTGATGGCCGGTGATGCCGGTGCCTGGTTTCTGCCGCGACTGATTGGCACCTCGCGCGCACTGGAGTTGTTCTGGACCGGGCGCGTGGTGGGGGCAGAAGAGGCCGAGCGCATCGGCATGGTCAACCGCGTGGTTCCGGATACCGAGCTGATGGCCGCCACCTACGAGATGGCGCGCACCATTGCCTCCAAGCCACAGCAAGCATTGCGCTTCTTTCGCCGCGCCGTCTATCAAAGCCAGACCATGGCGCTCGCGACCCACCTGGACATGGTGTCCTCGCACATGGCGATACTGGAAGACACGCAGGAGCATCGAGCCGGAATCGCAGCCTTCCGCAACCGCTCCCTCACCAAAAAGTAAAACGGAGCGGCGCCGTGCAAGGTGTTCTGAGTGGTATCACCGTCCTTGATCTGTCCCGCCTGATTGCCGGGCCTTACGCCGCTATGGTGCTGGCCGATCTGGGGGCGCGCGTCATCAAGGTCGAAGCCTTGAGTGGGGAAGACGGGCGACATTTCGGACCCCCGTTTTACGGCGACTCCAGCGTCGCTTTCATGACTTGCAACCGGGGCAAGGAGTCCATCGCCCTGGATCTGCGCACGCCGCAGGGACGAGAAATACTGAAGCGCTTGATTGTTCAGGCGCAGGTACTGGTGCACAACTTCCGCCCCGATTTTGCGGAGAAGCATGGATTGAGTTACGAGGACGTGCGTGCGATCAACCCGGCGATCATCTACTACATGGTCAGCGCCTTTGGCGAGCAGGGCGAGTACCGGCTCAGGCCATCCGTGGACAGTGTGGTTCAGGGTATGACCGGAGCGTTTTACGCCAGCGGAGAAGAAGGCGATCCCCCCGTGCGCATCGGCTTGCCGATCATCGACGTGGCCTCTGGCATGTGCGGGGCCCTGGGTGTGCTCACAGCGGTGATGCACTGGCAGCAGACCGGCCAGGGCCAGCGCGTGGAGCTCTCTCTGGTGGACACCATCTTCAATTTCATGGCCAGCAAGTTTGGCGAGTTGGCGGTGGAGCAGCGCGAGCCCGTGCGCTCCGTCAACCTGCCCATTGCTGTGCCAAGCCGCCACTTTCGCGGCTCCGATGGTGCGTGGTTCAGCGTGTCGGTGGTGAATGAAGGCGCTTTCAAGCGTTTTTGCGCCGTCGTTGAGCGACCTGAGTGGCTCACGGATGTGCGTTATCAGGGCAACGCCGCGCGCATTGCCAACCGCAAGGCGTTGCTGGCCGAGCTGGAAACAATCTTCCTTGCCCGGCCCGCAGCAGCCTGGGTGCATGGATTTGACGTCGCTGACATACCCTGCGGCCCGGTGAATACCATCACCGAGACAATGGCCGACCCGGTGCTGGCTCAACGCTTTGTCCAGCATCCGCAGCTGCCGGGCCTCCCCTTGATTCCTTTTCCGGCCCAGCCAGCGGCGGGCATGCTCAAGATCGATGCGATGACGCCACCGCCCGAGCTGGGGCAACACACGGCTACAGTGCTGGCTGAGCTGGGCTATGGCCTGCCCGAAATTGAACAACTGACGACCGCCGGCGTGGTTCGTTTGCGCGCAGCGGCCAAAGAAGCCGTCGCCGAAGCAAGAAATGAGTGAAATCGACATCCCTGAAATTTTGTGGACACCATCGCCCGAGCGCATCGCCGGGGCCGAGTTGACCCTTTTCCAGCAATGGTTAGACCGCGAAAAAGGCCTGCGTTTTGCAGACTATGCAGCCTTGTGGCAATGGTCCGTGGATGACCTGGAGGGCTTCTGGAGCGCCATCGTCAAGTATTGTGACTTGCCGCTCGACGACTGGAATGGCCCGGTTCTGACCGATCGCAAGATGCCGGGCGCGCAATGGTTTGTGGGCGCGCGCACCAACTATGCGCGGCAGGTATTTCGGCACGTCACGGATGCCAGACCGGCTATTGCGTTTCGCAATGAAGCGGGCGAGCGGGCGGACATGTCCTGGCGCACGTTGCAAGACGAAGTGGCGGCGCTGTCGCAGTGGCTGCGCGCGGCGGGCGTGGGGCCGGGCGACCGGGTGGTGGCCTACCTGCCCAATATCCCGCAGACCGTGGTGGCTTTTCTGGCTACCGTCTCGGTGGGGGCGATCTGGTCGGTGTGCTCGCCCGACATGGGGGCACCCACGGTGCTGGACCGTTTTCGGCAGATCGATCCGAAGGTGTTGATCGCGGTCGATGGTTACCGTTGGGGTGGCAAGCGCTTCGACCGGCGCGACACCGTGGCCATGCTGCTCGACGGACTGCCCAGCGTCGAGCGCTGCGTGCTCTTGCCCTACCTGGAGCGCAGCGCCCGCGCGGGCGCGCTGCGCGGTGGTGTACTCTGGAGCGAGGTGGTCAGCGGCCTGGCTGAACTGCGCATCGAGTCACTGCCTTTCGACCACCCGCTGTGGGTGGTGTATTCGTCGGGCACCACCGGCTTGCCCAAACCCATCGTGCACGGCCATGGAGGCATCGTGCTGGAGCAGGTCAAGCTGATGCGCCTGCACAACGACCTCGGTCCCGAAGACCGGTTCCACTGGTTTTCCACCACCGGCTGGATCATGTGGAACTGCCAGGTGGGCGGTTTGCTGGTGGGGGCGACGGCCTGCCTGTACGACGGCAACCCGGCCTGGCCCGACTACACCACGCTGTGGCGTTTCGCTGGGGAACTCGGCGTGACGTTTCTGGGCGCCGGTGCAGCGTTTTATGCGGCCTGCCAGAAAGCCGGTGTCGAGCCGCGCGAGGTGGGCGCGCTGGGACCGCTGCGCACCGTGGGCTCGACCGGCTCGCCACTGTCCCCGGAAAGCTACCAGTGGATTACCCGGCATGTCGGGCGCGATGCCTGGATCAACCCGATCTCCGGCGGCACCGACTTCGCCGGGGCCTTCGTCGGCGGCGTGCCGACCTTGCCCGTTGTCGTGGGAGAAATGCAGGGGCGCTGCCTTGGGGCGCGCGTCGAGGCCTTCAACGAGCAGGGCCAGCCGGTCGTGGACGAGGTGGGCGAGCTGGTCTGCACCGCACCCATGCCGTCCATGCCCCTCTATTTCTGGAACGACCCCGGCAACCAGCGCTATTTCGACAGTTATTTCGACATGTTTCCCGGTGTGTGGCGGCATGGCGACTGGATTCGCATCACGCCACGCGGCGGGGCCATCATCTATGGTCGCAGCGACACCACCATCAACCGCCACGGCGTGCGCATGGGCACGAGCGACATCTACAGCGTGGTCGAGGCCCTGCCTGAAGTGCTCGACAGCCTGGTGGTCGATCTCGAATACCTGGGGCGCGAGAGCTATATGCCGATGTTCGTCGTGCTGCGCCCGGGCGTGGCGTTGGACCAGCCGCTGATGGACCGCATCAAGAGCGCCATCCGCACCGCCGTGTCGCCCCGGCATGTGCCCGACGATGTCTTTGCCATCGTCGAGGTGCCGCGTACCTTGACGGGCAAGAAGCTCGAACTGCCGATCAGGAAGCTGCTACTCGGCCACCCGATAGAGAAGGTGGTCAATCGCGATGCGCTGACCAATCCGGCCAGCCTGGACTGGTTCCTGGAGTTTGCCCGCGCCCGTGCCGCGCGCGCCAGCTGATTTTTTCAACCCCTCTTTTTTCATTCACAAGGAAGCACCATGAACGATCAGGAAGTCATTTACGACGTAAAGAAATACGTTGCCACCATTACCCTCAACCGTCCCAAGACGCTCAATGCCTTCACGGGCGACAACATCAAGGAGATGGAGCGCCTGCTGGCTGCAGCGGCCGCCGACCCCAAGGTGGGCGTGATCGTGCTGACCGGCACCGGCGAGCGCGCCTTCTGCGTCGGCGGTGATGTCAACTGGGAGAAAGGCGAGGGCGGCAAGAGCGGACTGCAGGACCTGGAGTTCCACTTCAACCGGAAGATCGCCGAATGCCCCAAGCCAGTGATCGCGCGTGTCAATGGCTATGCCATTGGCGCGGGCCACCACATCGCCTATTTTTGTGACTTCACCATTGCCGCCGAGCACGCCATCTTCGGCCAGAACGGTCCCCGCGTGGGCTCACCAGCCGGCGGCTACATCGTCTCGCATGCTGCCAACGTGCTCGGCCACAAGCGGGCGCGCGAGCTGTGGATGCTGTGCCGCCGCTACAGCGCGCAACAAGCCATGGACTGGGGTCTGGCCAATTCGGTGGTGCCCATGGCCAAGCTCGACGACGAAGTGCAAAAGTATTGCGACGAGCTGCTGTCGCTGTCCCCCACCTGCCTGAAAATTGTCAAGCGCTCGTTCTACCACCACATGGCACCCATCATGGGCCGCGACATGAACGACCTGATCGCCGAAGTGGCCCCGAACTATTTCAGCACGGGTGAGCAGCAAGAAGGGGCCAGCGCCTTTCTTGAAAAACGCAAGCCCGACTTCAGTAAATTCCGCTAACCGGTAACTTTTGTCCTGCGCGGTTCGGCGGGGAAATTTTAGAGACTGAAAATGACAAACCAAGAACGCTACCCCGAGTTGCGCGCCGCCCTGCGCGATCTTTTCAAACGCTTCCCCGACGAATACTTTCGCAAGATCGACGACGCCCGTGCTTACCCCGAGGCGTGTGTTGACGCGTTGACCCGCGCCGGCTGGCTGGCCGTGATGATTCCGCAAGAGTACGGCGGTGCCGGCCTGGGTCTGGCCGAAGCCTCGGTGGTGATGGAAGAGGTCAACCGCTGCGGCGGCAACGCCGGTGCCTGCCACGGCCAGATGTACAACATGGGCACCTTGCTGCGCCATGGCTCCGACGAGCAAAAGCGCCGCTACCTGCCCAAAATCGCCAGCGGCGACCTGCGCCTGCAATCCATGGGCGTGACCGAGCCAACCACAGGCACCGACACCACCAAGATCAAGACCACCGCGGTCAAGCAGGGCGACCGCTATGTGGTCAATGGCCAGAAGGTCTGGATCTCGCGCATCCAGCACTCCGACCTGATGATTCTCCTGGCACGCACCACCCCGCTCAAAGATGTGACGCGCAAGTCCGACGGCATGTCGATCTTCATCGTTGACCTGCACCAGGCCATTGGCCAGGGCATGACGGTGAACCCGATCCGTAACATGGTCAACCACGAGACCAACGAGCTGTTTTTCGATAACCTCGAAATCCCGGCCGAAAATCTGATTGGCGAGGAAGGTAAAGGTTTCAGGTACATTCTTGACGGTCTGAACGCCGAGCGCACCCTGATTGCCGCCGAGTGCATTGGCGACGCCCGTTGGTTCATTGATCGCAGCACCCGCTACGCCCGCGAGCGCCGCGTGTTTGATCGCCCGATCGGACAGAACCAGGGCGTGCAGTTTCCGCTGGCTGAAGCCCACATCGAAACCGAGGCCGCCGACCTGATGCGCTGGCGCGC
>JACPOK010000026.1 GCA_016191525.1 Burkholderiales bacterium
CCGCCACCACCACCGCCGCCCCCACCACCACCGCCCCCACCGTCTTCACCGCCACCGCCTGCGTCGCCACCACCACCGCCACCACCACCGCCACCGCCACCGCCACCGCCACCGCCACCGCCGCCACCGCCGCCACCGCCACCGCCGCCACCGCCGCCACCGGCGCCAGCGCCAGCTGAGGGCGACGTCGACAACCCGGGCCCCGGCGTTGGTGCGACTCCTGGCGACGCGGACGGATCTGGTCCTGGGCCAGGTAGTGGGGGAGGTGGTGGTGGCGGTTCAGACTGCTTCCTTGCCGACTCAAAGGTGACGCTGGCAGATGGGTCGTCGAAGCCGATCGACCAGGTCACCGTTGGCGATCAAGTCCGGTCGGCCGATGGTCGAGCGCTCAACACAGTGAAGTTTGTTGAGCGTGTCGCAGCCACACATTGGGGCCATCTGTACAGTCCCGATCCGGCGAGGTTCAAGCCGTTTGCCACCATCAACCACCCGATGGTGATCGACGGTGAACTGGCCTCGCCATATCCGCAGAACACTGCGCTCTACTACCCGTGGTTCAAGCGGGTGAGACGCATTGACGGCGCGTCCTTTGAATCGACGACCGATACGACCGTCTACAACTTGTGGGTGACGGGCGACGGCACCTACCAGGTCAACGGCTTTGGCACCCACTCGATCGCCGGCTCTGGAGGATTGCTCCGCAGACTGCACGACACCGGCGACCTTAGCTACGAGGACGTGCTGCGTGCAGCCCAGTACTTCGCAACCGTCCCGCGCGATCGGCGTCTCGGCGCGAAGCGGGTGAATGACTGGCTCGAGGGAATCCCGCTGTCGGCGGCTGGCCGTAAGCGCATGGCGCGCCGATTGATGGACGCCACGAACGGTTCTGCCGGTGGGATGTCGACGCGGGCGTTCCGATGGACGTGCGTGCTGGTTGGTCTGTGCGAACTTCTCGCGGATGGCATCCTGTGCCGTCGCCGCATGCCCGATGAGCCACTTCTGGTAAGTCGCGAGGTGGTCGCGTGAACCGGAATGTGTTGAGGGCGCTTGCCCCCATCTTGGTGGCGGCACGGCGAACCGAGCAAATCGCCAGGGACGTTTCGTTGGGGCAAGCGAAGCTGGCGCCGCTACCCTCGCTTCAGCACGCGTTGCGTGAGCAGAGCAAGCAGGAGGCGACGCATGCCCGCGCGTTTGAAACCGCACTGGAACTGCTTGGCGAGGGAAGACCACCGGAAAGGATGCTGGTAGCGCTCGATGCCTTCGGGCGCCGCCTCGACGCGGACCTGATCGCCGGGCGGCTCGCGTGCTCGATGTTCGGCCTGCAGTACGTGCTTGAGGGCCTCGGCGGTGTGGCTCTCTCACCCCCAGCTGGGCACTTTGCGCAGATCGGAGACAAGTTCGTTCCGCTGCGCGACCTGGTGCTTCACCAGGAAATTGCACATCGTCGGCTAGGGGAGGTTTGGGTGCCGCGTCTCGCGGCACACCTCGGTGAGGACGAACGAAGTGAGCTCGCGACGGCGAGCCGTGAGTACGTCGAGTTGGCAGCTGCGGTCGTGGAGGCAGGCCTGCCGCTTCTCGAGGATCTCGAGGCGGACAGGAACCACTACATGGCTGCTGCAGGCAGCTTTCTTGAGTCGCTGGATCTGGAGCGACTGCTCATGGCCAGCCGTGTATCGTCGGAGGCAATCGCATGAAGAAGCTGATCTCGTCTCTCTTGCTGGCGTGCTGCGCGGCCGCGGCAAGTTCTGCACCTCGATTCGAAGGAATCTCCACCGAGCACGGCGAGGCCTTGCTCGCCACGATCACGAGCCGCATCTCGCAATACATCGCGGGGAAGCTCGCAGTCGAAGAGATCGACTCGATTTCGCTGGCGCCGCTGGGCCCGGGCTTCTACCTCGTGAGTGCGCGTCAGGGGCGACTGGTGGCCCTGACCGACGAGCGGGTCACGAATGTCATCCTCTTGGGTGGCTATGTGGCCATCACGGACGGGAAGAAGGTGGACGTGCTGGCAGCGGTGCGCGAGAAGGTCGGCTATGTGCCGCCGAAACCGGCGGTGGCGGCGGCTTCAACTGGAACTCGTGTCGAGCTCCATGCTGCCGGCGCCATCCCGCTCTTCAACGGCAACCGTGTCGTACACGTCATCTGCGATCCGAACCTGCCGGAATGCCGGCGCTTCAACAACGACGTGCTCAAGCGCGCCCGGGACGTGCGGGCCTACATCTACCCGATCAGCGTGGCGGCACCAGGTAACTGGCGTGAATACAGCGTCCGCGACCTTCTGTGCTGGCCACAGCAGCTGCAGTTCGCTCAGTGGGACGCTGTCATCAACGGTGACTCGCCGTCGGCCGCCGGCAGCGCTGGCCAGCCATGCGCTCGGACGCAGCAGATTGACGACCTGACGGAACGAATCAAGAGCAGCCCGAATCCGAAGGCGCTGCCGATCCTCATGCTGCAGGACGGCCGGACCTTCTCCGGGAAGGGCATGACGCCTTCAGAATTCGAGCGATTGCTGTCGCAGTAGCATTCATCCTCCAGCCAATAAGAAAGGGGCTCCTCGGAGCCCCTTTTCTCTTGGATCGCCTGCGATGAGTCATTGGCGCCAGATCAATCGCGCCAGACCACCTCACTGTCGACGGCGTACAGCTTGCACGCCCCCTTGTTGTTCTTGAAGCAGTACTCCAGCGCTCGATCCGAGGCGTTTTCGCCGTTGGCCCACCCATATGCACCGTCAGGACCGACTGCGAACGCGCGGGGCGTGGCGATCTCGAGGAACTTGCGGTAGGCGCTCCGCCCGAACATCCGAAGGTTGGGAACTCGATCAACGTCCCCCAACGAAGCGAAACCCGACGCGCGCGGTGAATCTTCCTCTTTCCCATACTTCGCGTATTGCGCCAGGGGCTCATACGGCAGGCCGAGCGTCCTTAGGAATTCCGACACGCTGGGATGCCAGAGGGGCGCGCCGGCCTTCGAGATGAACAGCTGATGCGAGTCCGGACCGAAGTCGTTCACCGTCACGAGCGTGGCATTGCCACCTGCTGCGCGGTATTGCGCATGCATCGAACGGTAAACATCACCGAAGAAGCTGTCGTTGTCTCCATAGATCCAGAGGGACGGCGCGGGAGTCTGCTTTGCCATCTTGGCCACCGCCTGGGTCAAGTCGTATTGCCAGACCGGGCATTCCGAATTGCGCGTGCCGCCGGCGAAGTTCACCACGCCGCGCAACCCGGGGTACGCCGCTGCACCGAGGGCCAAAGAGGTCACCCCGCCGTGCGAGTGCCCAACCGTCACGATGCGGCTCTTGTCGAACCACGAGCTCGTCGACAAGGCCGTGAGCACTCCGGCGACGTCCTCGGCCTGGCTACGAGCATTTCGCTCCACATCACACCCACGGCCGACGTACCAGCCGCCAGACCGCGAGAGTCCTTGACGCATGGGCACGACGACTGCATAGCCTCGCTGCAGGAAATACCGGGCGGCAGTCGCCGGCCGGAAGCGTTCTTGGTCCTTGGGCTCGCCCGAGTGTCGTGCGTGATTGATCACAGCGACAGGAAACGGGCCATCGCCATCCGGTCTGTAGATCGTCGTTTCAAGCGCGGTCGACGTCCCGGGCAAGGTGACCATCTGGACCGTTTCGTTCAACGTGCGGTCCACCGCCTGCGCGGCCGCCGAGTTCATCAGCGTGGTGAAGATGGCTGCCGCAACAGCGAACATGTGCAAGTGCTTCATGGTTTCCTTCCTTTGAATCTCAACTAATTTTGCGTGACGTCGCTTACTTATTCTGCTCACCATCGTCAAAGACAACACCAGTGCCGCTTCCAGCCGTTGCTGGATTGTGGCTCTTGCTCTTTTGAACTCCAGTTGCGGCCGCACCCGGCTTCAAGGGGGGCACTGGAAGAATTCGACCGCTTATTGCGCGCGACTTCACCAGTTCGTTCCACAGCAAGATCTGATATCTCTTGTTGAAGTATGGCGTGGCGCTGTGGTACCGGGCGATTGACTCCCAAGTCTCGGGTTGGTTTCCAAGGGTGCGCCCGAGGTGCCAGGCACCTACGTGGATGCCACGGCAGGCATCCAGAAGGTCGGCAGGTTGGACGTCCCACTTGGCCAACTCTGGAAAGTGAAGCGAGTTGATCCCGGCGATCCCGACATCCACGGATCCATTTTCGTTTCGAGCGATCGTGTTCGGCTTCATCCGGGTTTCGACCATTAGGATGGCGCGCAGTATTACCGGATTGACCTTGTGGACCTCTGCCGCGGATGCGATGCATTCGTCGATCTCTGATTTGGATTGGACAGCCGCTTGCTGCGCCATGGCTGTTGATGCCAAACCGTACAACGCCACCATGGTCACCGTGACCACAGTATTCACAGCAACCTCGCTGCCCATGCCAATGCAATTGCAATCGGTAGGACGCTGAGCCAAGCTGCGAGTGCTTCGGGCGCAACTTCGAAGTCATGAAGCGTTTTCTCACCGCACACGACCACCGCTGCTCGGGCAAGTTTGGCGGACCTGATCTTGATCTTGGCGAGTGGACGGATGATCCGCTGTAGCGCCTCCAGGTCCGCAATCTCGACTGCCCCGTCGATATGCGACCGCAGTTCATTTCGCACAGCCTGAAGCTCGTTCACAACGGTACTTTCCTGTCGGCACACGCTTCCGCGAGCAACCGACCGAACGGCATCCAGGTAGCGGCATGCGGCGATGGCGGCGTCCGCAAGAGCCAGGGTCTCAGCTGCAATGTTGCGCGATTCCGATTTCATGTTGATGGAACACCTGTAAAACCGAGAAGATCCCGGATGGCGTCGAAGGGCACTTCCTCGACTTCAGCGGCCACCGGGGGCTCATGAGGTGACTGTGCCCGGGTCAGACTGGGATTCAACCGGAGTGAGGACGAGTTGCCCTCGGACACCTGCTGCAGCCGCGCCAACTGCGCCAGCTCCAACACGAAGTTGCATGCCCGCGCCGGCGTCATTCCGGCGAGCAAGGGTGCAAGCGCATGTTTCTCAGGAACAGTCCCTCGGATAAGGATCGGCGGCGCCTTACGTCGTGGCCGACCTCGCTGGCCAGCTGCAGCGCCCTCGTCGGATTCGCTCAAGCCGTCGCCTCCTTCGTCGACTGCGCCAACGACGATCCAGCCGCCAAGTACCCTTGCACGATGGAAAACTGGGGCCGCTTGGGGGTGTGGAGTTTTCGCATGCGTGGGAAGCGGGCCTTGAACCGTGGCTCCAGCAGCTCGGCGCCGCCTCCGGCCAGGATGACGTGGAGGATGTCGTCGGTGTTTCCCACCTTGGCGGCCACCATGTCCAAGTATTGGTCCAGCTTTGAACTCGCGCCCTTGATCGCTTTGACCAGGTCCACATCGCCGGCCGACGTCCGCAGGACCTTGTCGCCCTGCAGCGCGCGCTCGTATTGGTGATGGGGCATGCGGAATTCGCCTGGGAGCAATCCGGGGCAGAGCTGCTCGTAGTCCTTGGTCGCTGCGGCGTGCAGTTCGTCGAGGAACCCGGACATGCCCCCTTCGACGGCGCCCGAGCGCGCCGGCAGGGGCGACATCCCATTCGTGCAAAGAAAGTCCATCGTGAAGTAGCCGAGATCGACCACCAGGTTCGTGGTGCGCTGAAGGTCCGGGGCTTCCTTCACGGCCGTCATCAGCGCGCCGGCGGGCTGGGGGACGACGAGCACTTTCCGCACATCGACGATGCGTTCGGCCCGATCGATGCCCAAGGTGTGGCTGTCGGGAAGCTGATGGCGTCCGATGTACTTCTTCTCGAGGTGGGCGCGGTAGGTCCCCAACGTGGAGAGCGGCAACCCGAGCACCAAGACATCGATGGTTGGCTGACGCATGTAGGCGAGGGCGGCCAAGCTCAACGCATGGTAGGTGTCGGACATGCAGTACGCCGCATCGCGCAGGCGCTCCATTCGGCCGTCCGTCGCGAGCACTGAATCGTGGCCCACCAGGTAGACCTTGTTGTTGACTTCAACCTGCATGACACGCAGCCGCGACAGCGCCGTTGCGCCGCCGAGTGCGGCCGAACCCGTTGCTGTTGGCGCGAAAGACGGGAAGGAGTCATCGGAGGGAGGTCCCTCGCCGCGGACGGCGTACTTCGTGTAGCCGTAACCGACGTCGATCGCTGCCACGACGGGATTGAATGCCATGCTGTGCTTCTCCAGGAATTGTCGAGATGAGGAAAGGTCCGCGGTGGTGGCCTGTTGTCCCCTTAAACCTGTCAGAACCCGGCAGGGGAAACGAGCGCGCCACCAGTCCTCACAATGATCTGGTTTTTTCTGCCGGAAATAGCCCGGAAAAACCGCGTTAACCGCTGCATTCCGTCAACGGTTGGTGTTGACGACATAGCACGGTCGCGGCTACCATCAGCGCACCTCTATCGGGGAGTTGGGTGCTGGCCCAACCTAAACATCTCAGCACCTTCATCGCCAGTTTTCGCAGCCTCGCGCTGCAGCTGGTGCCGGCCGAACAAGGCCACGGTCTCGAAGACCGAGTAGGGCAAGCGCCCTGCGGTAGTACACCTCGATTTTTTTTGACCTCTGTTTTCAGGAACAAAACAAACAGAGTGTCAAAGCACCTTGATTTCAAGCGCCTCGGCGCGCGGATTGAGGAACAAAAATCGACACGGCAACTACTGAGTACCCGTAATGAGTCTGCGTCCGTGGTGGGAAATGGAGTGCGTGATTAGCGATCACGACAAGCCTTCCTGCTAGACACCTCCGCCTGAGCCGCAAGCAGGGCGAGAGGAAAAGCTAGGGCTGGATGCCCGACAAGAGACTCAAGGGAAAGAACCCACACCCACAGCGTTGAGGAGAGGCAGTTGCTCTCCCATCGAATGCGCACATGCGCGCCCCGCGACCGATGCTCCCTCAGGGAGGCGGCGCGACACGGGCGTGCTCCGATCCTCGCGACGACTGGCCATGTGCCGGGCGCGAGCTGCGTATTCCCGCTGCTGCGGTGAGATCGCCATTCCGGGGCGTTAACCGGTTCAACGAGCAGACCTTCGACACGAGGTTTGCTGGTTCCTGCCGCAAGCAGGCACGGGGTAATAGAGACCCGTAGGAAAGTATTTCTTTATAAGAAACGAGAACTCCCGTGGGGTCGCCACGTAAAACACCGACCGAGGTGGGCTCGGCCACCGCAGCTTGGCGCTATGCCGGCATCCGAGGCCCGTTACCCGTGGGCGCCAGGTTTGGCGACGGGTGGCAACTGCTCCCGATAGAGGTGAACAGGAGAGTTGCTCGTGAAGACTATTGCTGTGCAGAAACAGATACCGCTGGGGGCATTGCCTATCCCGGCGGCGAACGTCGACCTATTCCGGCGCGACACCGGCATCGATCACCTCTCGCGGGGGCTGGCGCAGGCCGTGCGACGCGTGCAGCCGATGCCCCAAGAGCTGCGGCCGAACCTGCAGGGCATGCCGCTGATGATGCAGATAGCCACCTTGTGGAAGGCCTACGAGCGCTTCAGCCTGCGCTTGGAACCGCGAGCCGACGATGCGAACCAGCGCCTGCGCCTGCGCCGTATCGCTCGTCTCTACCAGGACCTGCAGACCGTGGGTTGCGGGCTCATACAGGCGGATGGCCTGCGCGAGCGCCACGCCCGGCTGCTCTTGAAAAGCTGGCGCGAGCGGGGCAAGGCTGTGGCCACCATCCGTAGCGACTGGTCGATCCTGCGGGTTTGGTGCCTGGCGCTCGGCAAGGCCGGGATGATCTCTCCGCTGGAGAACTATTGGCCGGACGCTCCCAAAGCGGTTGCGCCTGGCGAGGCGCGCGCACAGAAGCGCCTGGAATGGCATCGCAACCCGCAAATCCTCGCGATGCTGCTGCGCGGGCGCGACCCCACGCACTGGTTCGTCGAGCGGCTGTGCGGAGACTTGGGCCTGACGGTCGAAGAGGCCTTGGCCTTCTCGCCCGACATGGCGAGCCAGTACCTGGACGGGCGGCTGCTGATCCGCGCCCCGCGCCACCAGGACTTCCGCACCATCCCTGTGGGGAGCCACGAGCAAGTGCTGCTGGTGCAGGAAATCCAGGCCTTCATGTCCGAGCGCCGCCGTCGCCGGCTCATGTGGCCCGACATCTCCCCGCTGGAGGCCCGGCGCAAGCACGAGAACCACCTGGCCTACCAGCGCCGCAAGCTCGAGGCGTCTGAGGAATGTGGCAGCGGGCAGGCAAGCGAAGGAGGCTCGGAGTGACCGCGCCCGCACTCGCCATGCCTCTCGGGCAGCGATCCTGGCGCTACCACTTCGGAGCACTGGTGAACCAGCACGCCGGAGTGAAGTTCACGCGCGGCGGACGCGATCTCAGCCGCGTCACCTCCTTTCGCACCCGCGTCGTGGTTGACAGGAACGTCATGCTGCTCGTTGCGACCCTGCGCGATGAACTGGGTTTCAAGATCGAAAAGCCCGACAGCCTGGACCCGCGCCACATCCACGCGTGGGCACGCTGGATCAACCAGCAGCGCGAGCAACGCCTGCGCCAGCCCGCCACCTTGGCCGGCTACGCCACTGCTATCCGCCAGCTCTGCCGCTGGGCCGGGAAACCTTCCTTGCTGGCCGTCCTGGATCGACACCTCGCCCCGGACGCCACGGCGCGCGCGCTGATCACCGACCGGGACAAAACCTTCGAAGGCAACGGCGTGGACGTGAGCGATGCCCTTCTGAGGATCTGGGAGCTGGAACCATGGGTGGCCATGGCCGTTCTCGCGCAGCACGGATTCGGGTTGCGCCGGCGCGAGTCCGTGTGCCTGGCGCCGGAGCGCGATATCCGGGCCGAAGAAGGTTTCCTGCGCGTCAAGGTGGGCGCAAAGGGCGGACGGCCGCGTCCGGTGCCGCTGAACGGAGAGGACCTGCTCGCGATCGCGCGGCAGCTGCTGGACTACGTGCGCTGGCGCAACCTGGCCACCGGCCGGCCGGTGCGCGCCCACAGCACCCTCGCACCCCCTGGCCAACCCCTGAAGTCAGCTCTGAACCGCTACTCGAACGTGCTGAGCGCGGCAGGGTTCACCAGGAGCGCGGCCGGCGTGACGGGCCACGGTCTGCGCGCGGGCTATGTCTGTCGTCGCCTCCAGGAAATGGGCATCACGCCTGTGGTCAAGGGCGGCACCGGACGCCACGGCGACCCCGACCAGGACCGGATAGCGCACCTGCTGGTCAGCGAATCGGTCGGTCACAGCCGTCGCAGCGTGATCGGGGCCTACGCGGGCTCTCCCGGAGTGCGCGCGCGGGTGTTGGCCAGCGAATACCTGCGCGGGCAGGGGCTGCTGCTGCCCGGCGCCGATCCGCGCACGGTCGAACTGAACGCGGCTCGGATCACGGACTACCTGGCGGCGCAGCGCCACACCGTGCAGGTCTCGCACGCACTCCCGGTGCAGACCGGGTTCACCAAGGGAGAAAACCATGACGTATGAGGTTGAAGACGCGGCCGTCGAGCCCGCGCAGGAAGTCGCTGTGGACAAGTCCAAGGGGGCCGGCCGGCGGGCGGGACCGCCACGGCTCGCGCCGATCTACCTGCAGCACAAGCGCAAGGTGCCGCCGCTCACCTTCGAGCTGGCGATCGACGGGCTGCCGCCGCTGGCCTTGCGCGCGCTCCAGCGCCTGCCTCGCCACGAGGGCGTGCCGGTTCTGCGCGGCCTCGGAAAGGAGGATGACGCGGGCTTCAGCTTCCAGTTCCGAATGGCGCCGCGCGAGCTCACGGCGGAGGCGGTGCCGGCGCTGCTGGAACGCTGGGACGAGAAGTACGAGGTGGCCAAGGCCCGCGCGGGGCTGAATCCAGCACCGCCACCGGAGGCCGAGCCGCTGCGCCCGCGCGCGCCGCGCCGCGCCCGGGCGAATGCAGGAGACGCTGCAGGGACGGATGGGAGCGCCGGTGCCAGCCTGGCCAGCGCCGTCGCCGATCTCGGAATCGTCCAGAGCGCCATCTCCGCGCATGACGCGCAGGTCTTCTCGTCGCTACTCTCTACGAGTGCGGCACCCGCCGAGAGTCTCGGCGAGCTAGACAGCGTCCCGGTCCTCGATGGCGGCGCCGCTGCTGCTGTGGCACCGCCGGCAGCACCCGCGTGCGGCACCGGCGAGTTGTTCGACCACGCGGACACTTCTGCTGCACTGGAGTCCCTGGCCACCATCCACATCGAGTTTTCACTTCGAGACGGTGGAAGCGACGGTGCAGGCAAAGGCACGCAGGACGACTGGCGCGCCTGGACGCATGCTCTTGTCCGCATCGAGGGCAACGGCATGCCCGCGTTGCAGCTGCGTCTGTACCCCATGGAAGGCCTGGATGCCGATTCGCAGCTGCTGGCCGACGGCCTGCGCAGCCAGTCCTGCGCCGAAGCATGGAAGGTTCGCGCCGAAGCCGCGCTCGCACAGAGTCTCGACGCCTGCCTGCGCATGCTCACCGCGCCGGACAGGCTGGAGGCAACGCGGCTGGCGATCAACGACTTGGACAGGCTCGTGGGCGTGCTCGACGTGCTGCTGCTGGACATGCAGCTGTGCGCGCAACTCGTCGCTGCGATCGACAAGCAGCAGTTGGGCATGGCCGGGTGGGCACTTGGCGTGCGGCAGCACCTGCAGGCCCATGAGCGCGTCCACCATCGCTTCCATGTGGCCCCTTCGCCGGGGGCCGCCCTGGACCTGGTGGACCGCTGGGCCGGCGCGCTTGCGCCGATGCGCCTCACCGAGCAGGCGGGCCTGTTCGCCGAGCAGTCCGCCACGCACCTGCAGCGTCAGCTCAATCACCTGGTCGAACATGCGCGCGCGTGGACGCAAGACCGCGAGAAAGGAAGTACCCGCGACGAGTGCGCGCGAGTATTTGCCGTGTGGGCCACCTGGGCGCGCGCGCTGCCGGAACTCGCGCGGACAGCAGCAAAAAAACCGCCCGGCACCCTCTTGAATCGGCGAGCGCCCGGCTCAGACTGAACCTCACCTACAAGCAAGGCGAGGTATGAACGACAACACTTCACGTCCCCCAAATCGCACCGTTCACACCAAATCGGTGGGTGTGGTGCGCGCGCGATTCGTGATGCATCCGAGTCACCAGGCGGTGGCCGACACGATCGACGCGATGAACAAGTCGCCGTATGCCCTGCGCAGCGGCGCAAGCAGCCCGGGCGAGTCTGTCACGCGGGATCAGGTCCTGACCGCGCTGGCCAGCCAGCCCGACGGGCTGACCGCCACCGGGGTCTGCGAGGCCATCATCGGTCGCAACGACGCACGCACGGCGCACCGTATCTGCGCGGTGTTCGTTCGCGAGACCAAACGCGGGTTCATCGAGCCCGATGCGGGGCGCAACGCCAAGCGCAAGCTCACCGAGCGGGGCTTGGAGGTGGCGCGCGAGCTGGAGCGCACCGCGCCGCAGCGGGCGGCCCAGGCGCGCACCGCGGCCCGGGCCACCGAGCGCGAGCGCGCGCAGCTGGCCAGCCGCACCGTGAACGGCGTCTTCGATTACGCCCACAAGATCCACATGGGGGCGCTGGGCTGAGCCCGGCGGATGCGCATGACGAATGCCGCAATCCGCGAACGGCTGCTGAAGGCCCTGCGCGCCGACGCCGGCGAGCTGCAGCTGATCGACCTGCCGCAGGGCGGGCTACGCCGCCAATTCGTTCCGGTGAGCGTGGATCTGTCCGACGGGCCCTACTCCAGCAACGCCGGCGGCTTCATCGAACTGCTGGCCGAGGACAAACACCCGCTGGTTCGCGGCATGGTGCTGGACCACGTGGCGCCCCATAGCGTGTCCTACCGCGTGCTCGAGATCTCGGTGACGAACCGGGCTCGGGCGGACATGGCCCACTTCCTGATCGCGCGCAGTGTCGATGAAGAGCGTGCCGCACTGGCCGCGCGGTGGACCACCACAGCCGGGCGCGGCGCCGCCGATCGGGCCGCCGCGACGCTGCTGCACCGCTACCACCAGGTCGCTCGCCTGTGGCTGGCCAGCGGCCACCACCAGCTGCCCTGGGATGACGGTTCTACTCGCAAACCCGGCGCAGGCCTCCCCGTGCTGCACCTGTCGATCACCCAGCGGTTGACGCAGCGGCACCTGAAAAGCCCGGCCGGTGAACGGCTGATGTCGCGCCTTCCGGTTTGGCTGGCCACCGGCGGCGTCGAATGCACCGAGGACGGCGAGGGCGGGCTGCTCCTTCCTGAGCACCACTACGTGGCGATGGTCGCCGATCTGGACAGCCCGATCCCGCCCATGCTGATCTGCAACGGCGACGGCATGTCCACCCGCCTGATGGCGATTACCGGATGAGGGCCGCCATGTCACGAAGAAAGCACGATGACGCTCACCGGCCGCTGGGCGGCCGCGGCCAGCGCGCCAACCGCCCGGGCCGGACGGCCAACTGGGGCGGCGCGCAGCTGGTGGAACACCAGGTTCAAGCGTGTCGCGCCTGCGGGCGCGGCCTGGGCCACTTTCCGGGCTGCGAACTGGCTGGCCTGGATGCCGGCGCGGAGGGCCAGACCCGATGAGCGACACGACAGCTCGCAGCAGCCGCGCCGAAGTGCGCAACCCCCTGCTCAAGCACCCCGGCATCGTCGCCGAGTGGGCCAAGCTGAAGGCCGATCACCCGCCCGCGGCCGTCGCTCTCTGCAACATCCTGAAGTTCACGGCGCAGGTGTGCGGCGACGAAGGCGAGAAACACTGGGGCCGGCGCAAGTACACGTCCGGCCAATACTGGAAGGTGCAAGGCGTCTACGCCCGTCACATTCGCAACGCGGCAGGCCTGGCCACGCCAGGTGTTCCGCGCAATGAAGACGCCCGCGACGCCGCGCTCTGGCGGGAACAGGCGCCCCGGTGGGCGGCATCCCTGAACCGGCGGGCCTCAGTGGAACAGTGGATGTTCGACGCCGTGTGCGGCCGCCGGCCGATGCCGACGCCTGAGGAACTGCGCCAATGGGCTCTCAAGCTCGGCACGCCCGAAGACGCCGATCTGCGCGCCGCCGTGGGCGCCCCGTGCGCCACGGAACGGGCGTCCGCCCATGCCAAGCAACTTTCTCAGGAAGGCAATACACCATGACCCAAGACGAGTTCCTGATCGCCAAGGCTGGCCACCAGGCCGGAGCGATCGCCCGCCACGCTGCGCAGCTGCTGATGTTCGGCCTGGACGACATCCCTCCCGGCCTCGAAAGGTCGAACGCCGACCACTTTAAAGAGGCCCTCTGGGACCTGGTGTCCGTGGCGGCCCTGCTGGCGGGCACCGGCGTGATCACGCTGTGCTTCGACGCGGGGCTGATGCAGCGGCGCTTCGACGCGCTGGCAGCGGATCTGCGTTTCGCCGTGGCGCGCGGCCAAGTGCAAGGCCCCTGCAGCCTGCTGGGCCCAACGGCGCGTCACGCCACAGCCCATGAAGTGGCCCATGCCCTGGCGGCCTACGTGGACGCCGACGCGGTTGGCCCGGCGCCGCCCGCGCCCGGCGCCGATGAAGTGCCGACGCCTGAGCCTGAGGCGGCGCTGCGCGACCCGGCCGCGTCGACCTGGTTCATTCGCGCGCTCGAGGCTGCGATGCGGCGCGATCCGGTGGACGCAGCGAATGACGCCGACGTGCTGGCGAGAATCCTGGGCAAGCACGCCAACAAGGTGCTCGCCGCGGCGCGCGGCGGTCTGGACCTGCGTGCCGCACAGGCCGGGGGCTGAGCGCATGAACTACGACACCTTCGCCGCCGCCGGCGGTCGCCGCTGAACCCCGACATCGAGGAGGAACACATGAACCAACACTTTGAAAATCAGGCCGCGCCGCTGGCGCTGCCGCTGGCGATCAGCACACTGGATCGCTTCGTGCAGGAGCAGGGCACCGCCGCGCAACGCGAGGCCTGGACTGTAGTGACGGGCGGCCTCGAGCGGGCCCGCCTGGCCGCCGAGGACCGGCCCGGGCAGGAAGCGGCCCTCTATGACAGGGGGCTCGAGGCGGCGCGCGACGGAGTCCACGAGCTGGCGGCCGGCTTCGACGACTTGCCTTTCAGCAACTGCCCGGAAGCCTGGGCCGAAAAACCGTTCGCGCGGATCTGCTGGTATGAGGACGGCGGCGATCCGGGCGTGGGCATCCCCGCACGGCACGGCTGGAATCTCGCGGCGGACCAGGCGGGTACGGTGCTGCAGGAGCTGGCGGCCGCGGCGCGGGGCGCCGCGCCGTCGGGCGTGTACGCGCTGTGGACGCGCACAGGCGGCCCGGTGTTCCTGGGCGGGGTGACGCAGCTGCAGCAGCCCTTCGCACGCATCACGCGCTTCCAGAGCCGCTTCGGCGCGCAGCGCGAGGGGTGGGCGCTTGCGGCCGACCAGGCCGGCACCATGATCGAGCCGCTGCTGGCCGTGGCCAGCGTGGACGTGGATCCGCCGCCGGCGGCGGAAAGCCTGCTGGAGGAATCCTCGACACCTGGATGGGTGGTTCGCGCGCTGCGCTCGGCGCTTGATCGCGACCCAGCGCAGGCCGCAGCCGAGGCGACCGTGCTCGCCCGGGTGCTGGTGGCCCGGCGCGAGGCCGTGGCCAGCGCGTGTGCGCAGCTGGTGCCGACGGGCAAGGTGCTGGGAATTTCCGCATGACGGTGGCGACGGTCGAGAACCGCAGCACAGCGATCGCCGGCGTGCGATGCGACGCGTGCAAGCACAACCACTACAGCGCCCCGGGGGGCCAAGCGCTGAGGCCGTTCCCTCACTCGTGGTGCCTGGAACTGCAGCGGGCGATCCCGATGCGACTCGGGCCACACGAGAAGTGGTTGTCCAGCGAGATCCCCGCCGACTGCCCAACATTTGGCGCTTCGAGAGTCGTTCGCAGTGCGAACTGAGCGGGCGCTTCACAATTGCATGGGAATGGCGTCAACGCCGGCTCGGCCCAGCCCGAGGCAATGACTGTTTGGGTAGGAGATGAAGATGAAGGAAGGTGAGGATCGATTCTGGCTGGAAGTCGCCAACCAGCTGAATCCCGATTGGCACGTCCACATGGGCGATGGAGCTGCGCGAATACCGCTGGCGCAACAGGACACGTTCCTCTACATGTTCGACACCTCGACCATGTGGGTCGCGGCGGGCGTGACGATGGCTTCCGAAATGCTGCGCGCACGCCGCCAGCTGCAGGGTCTGAAACTGGAGCCCGGCTTGGTTGCTGGCCTGGCGGGGGAAGCCATCTTGGAGTGCGGCAAGGCCAATCTGCCGGGTGACCACGCCGATACGCAGCGAGCAATGACAGCGACCATCTGCTCGATCACGGCCACTGTTACCTGGTCGACGGTGATGGATCGCATCGGAAGCCCGGCTGGCCATTGGATCTGGATGGCGTATCGCCTCCGCGACGGGGACACCCTCGGCCGCCCTGTGTTCGGGCAGGGACCGCGCGCATTCATGCAGCAGAGTGACGTGCATCGTTCTGTTCGGACGGCCCTGTTGGCTGACCTCGGGAACCCGCGTTCGTCGGTGAACCAGCGGGTCACAGCCGGCGGCGGCGCGAACCTGCATCCCACGCTGCAAGGTTGGCTGACAGACCCCCCTGCTTCGAATGGAAACTCGCCGACCAGATGAAGACGATCACCCGCGTACGTCCCGCAGGACCTGACCACCAGGTCGTGACGGCCGAGGGCAGCAGCCGCGGCGGCTACCGGCGCAAACCCTGCGCAGGCTGTCCGTGGCGGGTTGAGAACGACGGATCATTTCCGGCCGAGGCATTTCGCCACAGCGCCGAAACCGCGTACGACATGAGCTCGCACGTGTTCGCCTGCCACGAGTCAGGTGTTGAGGCGCGCCATACCTGCGCAGGGTTCTTGCTGCGCGGCGCCGACCACAACCTGGCCGTGCGGCTGGGCCTGCGTTCGGGCAGGTACAGGCTCGACGTGACGGACGGTGGCGCCCAGCTGCACCAGGACTATCGGGCCATGGCGATCGCCAATGGGGTACATCCGGATGACGCGGCGCTCGAACCTTGTCGCAGCGCGCACGAAGGAAGCAACGGCGTGCGGCCGCGTCGACCATGAAGACGTCGAAATCCGCGCTCGGCTGTGTGCTGGGCCGAATTCAGGTGCCTGCGGGGCTACAAGAGGTGGCTGAAGGCGCCGCTCGTGCATTTTGGGCGCATCAAGTTGCCACCGACTTCTCCGAGCCGGTGGACACGGCGAGGGCACCACGCGGCACTGGAGGCCTGGGATGGGTGCCCGCTGCGGAGTTGGGCAGTCTCGGTTTTCGATCTTCAACCGAGAACCACTGGGTCATGACTGCCGACGCGGATCCCCATGTGGATCGAGCCTGGGGCACGACACTCCTATGGGTGCTGGTCAACCCCGCGCTGCGCTTCAAGCAGCGGGGCTCCTCGCCGATACAGCCTGCGCAAGGGGACTGGCTGATATTCGACGACTTTGCCGAGCACTCGGTTTCGCCGTCGCGCTCGACGCCCGACGACGGGGTATTTCTCGCATGGGCCGTCAGAGTGTTCGAGAAGCGGACCACGGCAAGGCAATGAAGCTGGCGCAGCGCCCAAAACCTGCAAAAAAGGGGTTTTAGGAGGGGTCAGTAGGAATCATTGCATCAAAGAATGCATGCATTGGACCGTGTGATGCAGCGTCGATGAACCAAGGCTCCGCCCTGTTTTTCCATCCCGGTTCCGTTTCTTTAAGCCGGTGGGGAAAAAATGGATCAACGCCTTTCGAGTCCAGTAGCGCAGCAACCCATATCTGTCCGATTCGCTGATGCGATCCTGTCGGGTGCAAGCACTGAGCGGTCAATGCCAGCCGCGCCGTCCCCTTTGGGACTGTCGCCGACGGCGCCATACCACGTCGTTCCCGACTTCATTCCCGAAGCATTGTCCCTCCGCGCGGCGTTCGAATCGCACTTCGCCCAGCCCGAAAGCCACGGGTCCGACCACCAGGTGTGGAATTACTGGCATGTGCCGGACTCGTACACCTACCTGAAGACGCTTCCGGAGAAGGTTCTTTCCAGGCCGCTGGCCAACGCATTCGTCGCGAACGTCGCCGCGTATGCGAGGCGCATGCTGGGCATGGATGTCGTAACGTGGCCATATCTCAGCCTGTACGTGGAAGGGTGTGGGCAGACTCTCCACAACGACTCGCGCAATGGTGCGTTCGGCTTCGTGTATTCGCTCACTCGCTGGGACGATCGGCGCTTCAAGGGCGGCGAGACCTTGCTGTTTCGGGAACAGGACTACTGGGCAAGCGGGCGTTTTCGTGACGCCGGCGCGGGGACCTCGTTCTACGAGTGCATCCCGAGTCGCTTCAATCAATTGCTCGTGTTCGATGACCGTTTGATTCACGGCGTGTCCGAGGTGCGCGGCGTGGCCGACCCCCGCGAGGGCAGGATCGTGTTGCATGGCCACCTGCGCGTAAGCGGGCCGTTTGCAGATGGGCCGCTGGCGGACGAGATGCCCATGCTGCTGCAGGGAGACCTGGGGCGGGCGCTCGGATCGGCGCAGCTCGCAGCGCAGAGCGTCGCGGGCCAATTTCACGGCTTCGCAACCTGCGCGGTGGACGTCCAGGAAGATGGAACCGTGGCCGCCGTGCAGCCATTGGTGCAGCGCGTCCTGGGCCGAACAGGCCCCATGGCGCACGTCGAGTTGCTTGTAGATCTGCACGATGCGCTTCGCCGCATGCGGTTCCCCAGTCGCGAAGCGCCGAGCAGAATCAGTTTGCCTGTCATCTTCGAGTAGGGCACACACGCTCTAGCCAATTGCCATGGACCATCGCTCCTTCGATGCTGCCGCTGCAAAGCTGGCAGCCTGGCAAATCGCCCAGGCGGAGCTCGCTGCGCTGGAAAATGAGCTCGTCGCCGCGATGGCGGAATACGCCAAGACGTTGGGCGAGCCGCCACGTCAGTTGGTCATCCAGGCGGAGCGACAACGCGAAGAAGTTCGCGGCTTGTTCGATGTGGCGATGGAGGCGCTCGACGCGCATAGTACCGCCCGCACCGGACAGACCAATTTCGGCGATCTTTCCTAAGAGAGTACGGCGCCCGGCATCGATTGGGCCGCGAGCGCCGGCGATTTCAGACAGCCTTCAGGTATTCCCGCAGCTTCTGCTCGTCGGCTTGCAGCTGTGCTCTCATGATCGACAGGAATCTCTTGGCGGTGCCGGACAAGACCTGGCCGGCCGGTATTGCCAGAAAGCATGAGAACGTCACGTCCACACTCAGCTTGCGCACAACAAGGCCGCGATCGGCGTAGTCCAGGGCGGTGATCGGGTTGACGACTCCCACGCCCAGGCCGTGCAGCGCCATCTCGCACACACTGACCGCGTAGGGGGTGTGAACCGACACGGACAAAGTGACGCCATGCTCGGCGAGTTTCGCATCCAACCGCCGCCTCGAAGCATCTTCGGGATTCAGCGCGAGGAAAGGCAGCTCCGCCAGCTGATCTGGCCGGACTTGCTTGTGCCTCGCAAGGGGGTGGCCCTTCTTCATCACTACGACCCCCGGGAATGTTGCGAACGTCGTTGGATCCAGACCCTCTGTCGAGACCTCGTCGGCCATCAATCCGAAGTCGGCCAAACCGGATACGACCCGATCCTTCACCTCTTTCGAACTGAGAACCTGGAGCGACACGTGCGGACGGGAGCCTTTGGTGGCCGAGGACATCAGCTGCTTCAGGCATCGGGGCATGAAACCAAGGCCGAAGGCGGGATAGCAGGCCAGTTGCAGCTGGTCGACGCCAAACTCCCTGAGGCTCCTGACGCGGTGCTCGATCGCGCCCATGCCGACGAACATGCGCTCCACCTCCACGAGAAGGGCCTTCGCTTCGGGGGTTGGGTGCAGCCTGCCACGCAGACGCTGAAAGAGCGCGAACCCTGCCTCCGTTTCCAAGCGCTTGAGCGATTGGCTGATGGCCGGTTGCGTCACGCCCAGGAGCGCGGCCGCCTTGCGCGCAGAGCCGCTGGACATGATGGCCCGAAAGGTTTCGATCTCGCTGACGCGCATATAACTAGCTGTTATTGACTGAAAACAAATCTATCCGTCATCTTATCGCGGCACTCCTAGACTGCAACTGCTCTCAACCCACCAAAAGAGGAGACAGACATGAGCATTCGAGTCGCAGTGATTGCCGCCGTGCTGGCGCTGGGCGCGTCCGCCCAGGCCCACGATTTCGGTCCGGACATCGCCAAGTACCAGCAGGTTGCCGCGACCAAGAAGCTGGACAGCAAGGAAGCGATCCAGGCGCGCCTGGCGCTGGAGCGTGCCCAGGGTCAGATGGACCAGGCCGACATCAAGATGCTGCTGCGCATCCGCAGCCTCACGAATGCCGGCCTGCGCGAACTGGGTGAACAGCCCGCGTTCCTCTCCAGCGAATACAAGCGCCTGGAAGCGGCACTGGCCAATCCCAAGACCAACGACCCCGCCAAGATCGCCAAGGCCCGCGAGATCTTCGCGCAGCTCAATCACGAAAAGCCGGTCTACGAGGCGCTGGAGACCGAGGCCGTCGAGAACATGAAGCAGGCCCTGAAGCTGATGGAAGGTGCCCCTTCCAAGTAACGCGTGCGGCCCGCTCGCGCGGGATCTGTCCCAGCTCACAACAAGAGAGACAAATACTTTGAACACCAAGAAACTGATCAAACCCGCGCTGGCCGCGGCGTTAGCCGTCGGCGCCTGCAGCGCGTGGGCGCAATCGTCCGTGACCTTGTATGGCATCGTCGACGCCGCCGTCGAACGCGCCTCAACCGGATCCGGCGTCTCCGCGACTCGCCTCGTGTCGGGGCAAGGTTCTGCCTCACGATTGGGCTTTCGCGGCACGGAAGATTTGGGCGGCGGGATTCGTGCCATCTTCAACCTCGAGGCCGCGGTCAACGTCGACAACGGTACCGGCGGCGGCGTTGGCGGCGGCCTGATGTTCAACCGGCAAAGCTGGGTGGGCCTGGTCGGCAACTGGGGCCAAGTGACCTTCGGCCGCCAGTTCCGCCCCGAGGCGCGCGCGGTCTTCGGCATGGACCCCTTCGACGCCGGCTCGGTCGCGTCTCCGCCCAACACCTACGCCAACACGGTGTTCCGCTCGGACAACGCCATCGTTTACGAATCGCCGCGGATGGCCGGATTCGTGGGCCGCGTGATGTACGCGTTCGGCGAACGGGCGGGCGGCGTGTCGGGTGCCCTTGATGATGTCGGTGCCTCCTTGCAGTACTACAACGGTCCTCTGTATCTGGCGTATGGCTATGACAGCCTGCGCAACGCAACGGCGACCGATAGGCGCAAGTGGAACTCGTTCGGCGGCTCCTACGACTTCGGCGTCGTCAAGCTGTACGGCGCGCTGCGCAACCGCAAGGAAAGCGCCGCCAACCTGGACGAGAACAACTACTGGATTGGCGTGGGCGTCCCCATCGGTGCCCTCACACTGCAGGCCACGGTGGGCCGCGTCGACGACAAGACCGCGCTCAACCGCGACGCCAAGGGCTACAGTGTCGGCGCCGAGTACCTGCTGTCCAAACGCACCGACGTCTACATGCGGTATGCCAAGCTGCGCAACGAGAACGGCGCCACCTTTGGCCTGGACAACGGCCTCAACGGACCTTCGCCGTCTTCGCTGGTCGCCGGTATCCGTCACCGCTTTTGAACATGCCAAAGTGGGCCCACGCAGGAATGCACCGAAGTCTTTTGAAGACGGCGGGCAGCCCGCCTTCTCGCACCTAACCAACTCGCAAAATGAATCGCAGTCCGTCTTCATTTAGTCACCCGCAGCCCGTGCGCAACCCGCGCCTGTCGCACCTGCGGTGCATCAGCTGCTCGCTGGTCCTGCCGCTGGAAGACCACCCGCGTGGCTGCCCCGCATGCGAGGCGGCGGGCCGGCCGTCGAGCCTGGAGGCCGTCTATGGTGACCTGCTGCCCTCTATCCGCCCATCCGCCTCCGGTTTCCAGTGGGGCGAATGGCTTCCCTACCTCAATGGCGTTTCGCTGGGCGAAGGCGGCACACCCTGTTTGGAGCTGCCCGGGCTCGCGCGCGAGCTGGGAATCGCAAGACTCAGCATCAAGCATGAGGGCATGAACCCCACCGGTTCGCACAAGGACCGCATGTCGGCGCAAGCCGTGACCCGCGCGCTGGACGTCGGCGCCGAGTCGGTGGTCCTGGCCTCCAGTGGGAACGCTGCGGTATCGGCGGCGGCTTATTGCGCCGCCGCAGGCCTGCGCTGCGAGGTCGCGACCTACCGCAACATGCCCCAGGCCTTCGTGACCGCGCTGCAGCGGCTGGGCGCGCAGCGAATCGCGTTCGACCGGGGAGCGCAGCGATGGGAGCACGTGCGCCGGCGCGTCGAAGACGACGGGGCCTTCGCCCTGACAAACTACTGCCTGCCGCCCGTGGGCAGCCCAGTGTTCGGCGTAGAGGGCTATCGCGCCGTCGCCCTCGAGTGCGCGGCTGAGGGGTGCGTTCCTGACCATGTCCTGGTGCCCACAGCGCGGGGTGATCTCTTGTGGGGCGTGTACACCGGATTCAGGGATCTGCACGCCGCCGGTCTGATCGATCGGATGCCTCGGCTATGGGCCGTGGAGCCGTTCCCGCGCCTGACGAAGGTGCTGACAGGTGAGCCCGCGCAGCGCGAGTTCTCCGGCGAAACGGCGCAATTCTCCATAGCCGGCGGCACCGTGACGCTGCAACAAGTGCATGCCGTACGAAACACTGGAGGTGGCGCCGTTGTCGTCGATGACGTGGGAGCGTATCGAGGGGCGTCGTGCTTGGCCCGCGAGGGCTATTGGGTCGAACTCTGTGCAGGCAGCAGTGTGACCGCTACCGCCCAGCTGCTCGCCGACAACAGCTTCGCCGCCTCCGACCACGTGTTGCTCGTCCTGACCGCCAAGGGCGACCGCGACCCGTTCGATCCTGCAGTGATTTCGTAGTTTGAAAGGACTCTCCTCATGTTCCGCCGCTTCTCATCCCTCATCGTCGCCGCCAGCCTGGCGCTCTTTGGCGCAAGTGCACATGCGGTCTACCCGGACAAGCCGATACGGCTCATCGTGCCCTGGGCGCCGGGCGGAAGCACCGACGCCATCGCGCGCGCCATCGCGCAGCGGATGAGCGAGAGCCTGGGCCAGAGCGTGGTGGTCGACAACCGCTCCGGCGCCTCCGGCCAGATCGGCACCGACGCGGCTGCGAAATCCGCACCGGATGGCTACACCCTGGCGATGGTCGAACTTCCTCATGCCATTGCGCCTGCGGTGGTGGCGAAGCTGCCCTACGATCTGTTGCGAGACTTCACGCCCGTCAGCCTGGTCGGCACCTCGCCCTTGGTGCTGTTTGCCACGCCGAGCGAATTCAAGACGGGAGACGTGAAGGCTTTTCTCCAGAGGGCGAAAAGCGGCAAGGCTCCGCTTGCCGTCGCGCATAGCGGCGCCGGCTCCAGCAGTCACCTCGCGGCCGAGGTGCTGGCCTCGCGCGGCAGCTTCAAGTACATCCCGGTACCGTATCGCGGCTCAGCCCCTGCGTTGACCGACGTGGCGGCGGGGATGGTGGCGGCCCATTTCGCGACACTCGCCAGCGGCAGCTCGCTGCACGGTGCGGGCAAGCTTTCGCCTTTGATGGTCACGGGTCCCAGCCGGCTGCCCGCGTTGCCCGGCGTACCCACCGCTCGGGAAGTCGGCATCGACGGCATGGACTTCAACCAGTGGTGGGCGGTGGTTGCGCCGGCCACGACTCCGGTCGAGATCGTGGAGCGCTTGCGCTCAGAGGTGCTGGCCGCACTGAATCACCCGGCCACGCGCGAGCGTCTCAACACCCTGGGCATCGACTTGAAGGGCTCGACCCGGGATGAGCTGCGCAGCTTCATGCGCACTGAGGTCGACCGCTGGGGCGCGATCGCCAGGAAGGCGGGCGTGAAGCCCGAGTAGGGCGCATGCGGGTGAACTTCATGACGGCGCGCAGAGATAACGAATCTGTAATGTGTCTGTTGGGTTGCCGTGCGCTACCCCTTCCTAGACTTTGTTTCGTGATGCAAGCCCATTGCTTCACCTGGTCGCTGCCGCTGTGGCCCGCCAGAGTCTTAGGAGACCATCATGAAGTTTCGCCATGTACTACTCGTCGCCAGCCTGGGTGCTGTCGCCTCCACGTCGTTCGCCACCCAGCTCTACCACCCCAGCAATGCCGAGGAAGGCGTGACCTTCTTGCCGCTGCACCAGTCCGGCGGCCTCACCCGCGATCAGGTGCGCACGAACGTGATGGGCGCCCAGCGCGATGGCACGCTCAGCTGGATCAGCCGCGGCTATCCGGGCACCTATCCGTTGGTCCAAGGCCCCAAGCTGAGCAATTCGAGAGACCAAGTCGAAGCAGAACTGCGTGCCTGGCAGAAAAACCCGGTGACGCCGGACGGCCTGCGCTACGTTCCAGGGGAAATCGGCTGGGTGGAAGCGCGCTAGCCGCTAAGGGCCGAAAGACCGCAGCAAGTGTGCGTAAACGTGTCCCCTGACCACAAGCCCGACAACACTCAGTAGAATCCTCCGACCATGTCGCGTTTCCGTCTGTTCCTCGCCTGGCTGATCGTGGCCGCTATCCCGTTGCAGGGATTGGCGGCCTCGTCCATGCTGTTTTGCGGGATGGGCGGGCACCATGCGCCTGCTCAGGTCGCCGCCACGCAAGCAGATCTGGCCTCGGTCGACAGCAATGCGAGCGCTGGACACGATCACTCCAAGCACAGCCATGCGAGCGACGTGCAGGCGAAGAAGACCTCCGACAACGCCGGTAAGAAGCTGCCCGGCACGGCTCACAAGTGCGCGGTCTGCGCTGCCTGCTGCAACATCGTGGCTATCACCGAGTTCCCACAGCTGGTCGCCTTTGCGCCAGTACCCCAAGCTGAGTTGGCCGAGCCCTTCGTGCTGATTCACGCCCGACCTTCCCAGGTCCCCGACAAACCGCCTCGCGCCTGATTGCATCCACGAGCGCCAGTTTGACTGGCGCCGCGGGTGCTTTCGTTCGTCCGCCATGCCAATTCGGCGATGGCGGTACATCCCCATGAACAACGCGAGGTTCTTATGTTTCAACCCATGCTGGCCCGATGGCTGGCAGTCTCTGCGGGTCTGTTG
Organism: Burkholderiales bacterium; assembly: GCA_016191525.1. GTDB lineage: Bacteria > Pseudomonadota > Gammaproteobacteria > Burkholderiales > Burkholderiaceae_C > Ramlibacter. The sequence goes on from JACPOK010000026.1 coordinate 23,978, forward strand.
ACGCTGGCGGCGTCGGGCCAAACTCCTTCGGCTCCCCCGGCACGTGCCGCCGCGTCCGCAGCTACCGCAGCCTCAGCAGCCAAGCCTGCGACACCCCCCGCATCCGCGGCGGCGAACGCTGCGCCCGCCCCCGTTGCGCGAACACAGACAGCGCCGGGCGGATACCGCTCGGCCCTGGAGGGCTACCAGCCCTACAGCGAAGAGAAGATCGTGCCCTGGAAAGAGGCCAACGACACAGTCGGCAAGATCGGCGGATGGCGCGCCTACGCAAAGGAAGCGGCCGAAGGGCCCGGACAACAAGGGCATGCCGGCCATGCCGCGCCTGCGGCGAGCGCGTCAAAGCCCGCCGCCAGCCAAGCCAAACCCTAGAGGCAATCGCAATGCAAAGAAACTTTCGTCTCGCGGGTGTGGCCGCGGCCGTGCTGCTCCTCGCCGGATGCGCGAGCGTCAATATCGATCAAGCTTTGGAGGAGACCAACCAATCGACTCAGGGCTTCACCCAAGGCAAGCTGGAACTCAGTCGCACCGAGCAGCAGCGCCAATCTCGCGGCCAGCTCAGCGAACAGTTGTTGGCCAAGCCTTTGACAATGGACGACGCCGTGCAGCTCGCCCTTGCGAACAGCCCGTCGATGCAAGCGCTTGTGGCGCAGAGCTGGGCCGACATGGCTGCCGCCAACCAAGCGGGCCGTATCGGCAATCCCGTCTTCACGTTTGAGCGTATCCGTGCCGGCGACGAATTGGAGCTGGGGCGTTTGCTGTCCATTGGGCTGCTGGACCTGCTCACGCTGCCCCGGCGCCTTGCAATTTCCCGCAACCAGACGGCTCAGGCCAAAGTGCAACTGAGCGGCACAGTGGTCGAGCAAGTGAGCCAGGTCCGGCAGGCTTGGGTTCGTGCTGTCGCCGCCCACCAGCTGCTGCAGTATGCCGACCAAGTCAACCGATCGGCCCAGGCCAGCGCGGAGCTGGCCAGGCGCATGCAGCAGGTGGGCAACTTCACCAAGTTGCAGCGCGCGCGGCAGCAGGCCTTCTATGCCGATTCGGCGGCGCAGTTGGCTTCGGCACAGCATGCGGTCACAGCCGCACGCGAGGAACTGGTTCGTCTGCTCGGGTTGACGGACGCGCAGGCGATGCAGCTGAAGCTGCCGGATCGCCTGCCGGATTTGCCGAAGGAACCGAAGGCGGCCACCGACGTCAGCGCAGCCGCCTTGCAGCAGCGCATTGACGTTCAATTGGCTCGCCTGCAACTTGACGTGGCCGGCAAGTCGCAAGGCCTCGCTCTTCTAAATAGCCTGTTCGATGTCGAAGCCGGGGTGCGCCGCGATACCGTCTTCGACAACCATTCCGGTGAGAAGAGCCATCGCCGAGGCTATGAGCTGGAGATCCGGCTCCCGATCTTTGACTGGGGTGGGGCCCAGCGCGCCAGCATGAATGCGCAGTCGCTCGCCGCAGCAAACCGGTACGAGGCCGTCGTACGCTCAGCCTCCTCGCAGCTACGCGAGAGCTACTCGGCCTACCGAACGGCCTACGACCTGGCCAAGCACTACCGCGACGAAATCGTGCCACTGCGCAAGGTGATGGCCGAGGAGAACGTACTTCGCTACAACGGCATGTTGATTGGGGTGTTCGAGCTGTTGGCCGACAGCCGCGATCAGGTCGCCAGCGTCATGCAGGCAATCAACGCACAGCAGCAGTTCTGGCTGGCCGACGCCGGCCTTGCCTCTTCGGTCATCGGCAAGCCGATCGCCATGGGCGCGACACCGGTCTCGACCAGCACCAGTGGCGGCACAGAGGGTCCCGGCCACTGATGGCCCCCTCAAGAAATACACGGAACCAACATGACTAGCAGACGCAATTTCCTAAGCGGCGCCGGCGCCATCACGGGCGCTATCGCCGCGGCCTCGGTCAGCAAGGTTGCCATGGCGGCTTTGCCTGAACCGGTGATGCAAACCAAGCCCGACACCATGCCGCCGCTCGTTCCCAACACCGGCCGGCCCTACAACCCCATCGTCACGCTCAACGGCTGGACGCTGCCCTGGCGCATGAACAACGGCATCAAGGAATTCCACCTGGTCGCCGAGCCGGTCGTGCGCGAGATGTCTCCCGGCTTCAAGGCGCATCTGTGGGGATACAACGGCCAATCCCCGGGACCGACCATCGAGGTGGTGGAAGGCGATCGGGTGCGGGTGTTTGTCACTAACAAGCTGCCCGAGCACACCAGCATCCACTGGCATGGCCAGCGGCTTCCGAACGGCATGGATGGCGTGGCGGGCCTGAATCAGAAGGCCATCGAGCCTGGCAAGACTTTTGTCTACGAGTTCGTGGCACGCCGTCCCGGGACCTTCATGTACCACCCGCATGCGGACGAGATGACTCAGATGGCGATGGGGATGATGGGTTTCTGGGTGACCCATCCGAAGGGCAAGCATCCGCTGATCGACGAGGTGGATCGCGACTTCGTCTTCCTGCTCAACGCCTACGACGTGGATCCGGGTGCGTACACGCCCAAGATCATGACGATGCTGGACTTCAACCTGTGGACGTTCAACAGCCGCATCTTCCCGGGCATCGACTCGATGAACGTGCGCAAGAACGACAAAGTGCGGATCCGCTTTGGCAACTTGACAATGACCAACCACCCCATCCACCTGCATGGCCATGAGTTCCTGGTCACCGGCACCGATGGCGGTCCGACACCCAAGAGCACGCGCTGGTACGAGGTGACGACGGACGTGGCGGTGGGTCAGATGCGCCAGATCGAATTCCTGGCCGACGAGGAGGGCGACTGGGCGTTTCACTGCCATAAGAGCCATCACACGATGAATGCCATGGGCCATGACGTGCCGACCATGATCGGCGTGGACCACCGTAAGGTGGTCAAGGAGATCACCAACCTGGTGCCCGACTACATGGTGATGGGTGAGCGCGGCATGGCCGACATGGCGGAGATGACGATGCCGCTGCCGGACAACACCGAACCCATGATGGGCGGACAAGGCCCGTTCGGTTCCGTCGAAATGGGCGGCATGTTCACCGTGGTCAAGGTCAGAGCCGACCAGAAACCGGGCGATTACAAGAACACCGGGTGGTTCAAGCATCCGGCCGGCACCGTGGCCTATGAGTTCAAAGGCCAACTGCCCAACCCGGCGCGCTTCCAGTCGGAAGGATCGGGCTCAATGCCCGCCCGAGCGACGCCAAAGAAGGAAGTGGAAGTCCAGATTCGTAAACCCTCGTCCGGCCATTCCGGCCATTAACCCGGCAATTCCGCCAACCGTGTCATTGAAAGGACATTCGAGATGAAACTACTGAACGCACTGCTGGCAGCAGCACTGATGGGTGTGTCGCTGGGGGCCGTGGCTCACGAAGGCGAAGACCACGGGAAAAAGAAGGCCGGACCCGTCAAGAAGGAGCAGAAGGACTGGGGCATCGCGGGCGACGCCAAGGCAGCCAAGCGCACGATTGAGGTCACCATGACTGACAACATGCGGTTCACGCCGGACAAGTTCGAAGTCAAACAGGGCGAGGTGGTCAAGTTCGTCATCAAGAACAACGGCAAGATGATGCACGAGATGGTGATCGGCACGAAGAAAGTTCTGGACGAACACGCCGCGCTGATGTTGAAGTTTCCCAATATGGAGCACGATGAGCCCTACATGGCCCACGTCGCTCAAGGCAAGACGGGAGAAATCGTCTGGAACTTCAACCGTGTGGGCGACTTCGACTTCGCCTGCCTGATCGCTGGCCACTACCAGGCCGGCATGGTCGGCAAGATCAAGGTGGTAGCGGCGGGCAAGAGTGATGGCCACACCACACACAAGCACTGACGGAACCTTGCGCCGCCGAGCCTTTCTAGTCGCAGGAGCGGCCGGAGTGGTGCTGCCCATGCATGCCGCCGCCTCGGCCAAGACGATGTTCGCGGAAGTCTGGAAAGACCCGAACTGCGGCTGCTGCAAGGAGTGGGTGGCTCACCTGGAGACCGGCGGCTTCAAGGTGAAGGTCAACGACATCGGGAACGACCGCATCCGCGAGCGATTGGGCGTGGACCGCAAGTACGGGTCGTGTCACACCGCGCTCGTTGGCGGCTATGCCATCGAGGGTCACGTTCCGGTGAAAGAGATACAGCGACTTCTCAAAGAGAAGCCGACCGCGCTGGGACTGGCCGTGCCAGGCATGCCGGTCGGATCTCCTGGCATGGATGGAGGGCTCTATGGGAACCGCAAGGATCCCTACAGCGTGATGCTGCTGACCAAAGACGGCGGTGCCACGGTTTATCAACGCTACGAAGGAAGTAAATCATGAAAGCCATCAAACACACACTACTGGCCGCGGCCGCCAGCGTTGCCGCTACTTTGCCGTTGACGGTTCTGGCGCAGGCCGCAGCAACGGGCTCCGCCGCGACCGCCAAGCCGGCGGCAGGAGAAATGACCGAGGCCGAAGTGCGCAAGGTCGACAAGGACAGCAAGAAGATCACGCTGAAACACGGCGCGATCAAGAACCTCGACATGCCGCCCATGACCATGGTATTCGGCGTCAGCGACGAGAAGCTTCTGGACAAGGTCCAGGCAGGCGACAAGGTTCGCTTCACGGCTACCGGGGAAGGCGGCAAGTACACCGTGACAGACCTTCAGCCGGTCAAGTAAGGGCGGCGCGGCCAATGGCCCATGAGATGTTCAAGATTGCCAACGCCTCCCAGGAGACGTTGAGCATCATCTTGGTGGGCGGCGGTTTGATAGGGCTTTTCTTGGCCGCTTTGACAGGGTTTCTTATCTGGCGCGATAAACACCGCGGTTTGGGAAGGCCCAGGCAGCGCGGACTTCGCACACGCAAGTCTCGAAGACGGTGACAACGCCGCGGGGACTTGCCTACGAGTGAGTGACGGACGCCCGTGCGGGCGCCTCGAAGGGAGTTGGGGCAGCAGTCAGTGCCAGGCGGTGCTGAAAGGAGTCGCGGCGTTGTGTCGTGCCCGTCGCTAGACGGTTCAATCTTGTCTTGGAGAAACCTATGCCCCACCAAAAGCACCTCTCGTGCATCGAAGCGTGCCACGCGTGCGCCGTCGCGTGCAACCATTGCGCCGCATCCTGCCTGCAGGAGCAGGACGTGAAAATGATGGCGCGCTGCATCGCGCTCGACATGGACTGCGCCGCGATCTGCCAATTGGCGGCCGCGGCGATTGCTCGTGGCAGCGAACATGCGAAGGCCATCTGCGGCCTGTGCGCCGACATCTGCCAATCGTGTGGCGACGAATGCGCCAAGCACGACATGGAACATTGCCAGCAGTGCGCGAAGGCGTGCCATCAATGCGCTCAGGAATGCCGCAACATGGCGGCGATGGCTTGAACCCCACTCAACGAAAGACCAACATGACCAATCAAAACAAACACGCTGTCACCATCGCCTTGGCTCTCGCGTTCCTGCAACCGCTGGTATTTGCCCAAACGCCGGCCAAGCCGAGCGCCGCGCCGATGGCCGGCATGGCCGCCCCCTCTTCCATGCCAGCGGGAAAGATGGACATGAAGTCGATGATGAAGGACATGCACGACAAGATGACCTCCATGCCGATGACCGGCAAACCAGACATTGATTTCGCCATGATGATGCGGATTCATCATGAGGGCGCAATCCACATGGCCGAAGCGGAACTCAAAGACGGCAAGGAGCCGCAAATGAAAAAGATGGCCAAAGACATCATCTCGGCGCAAAAAAAGGAGATTGCGCAGATCGACAAGTTCCTGACCAAGCAGGGCCATTCGATGGACAAAATGAAGAAGTAGCGGGTTCCCCTTGGCAACTCAATACCCTCGAGGCGAGCGGAGCCGGCTCGCCTCGTTTCTAGTTGCCAGCCTGGCGCTGCTTGCTTGTGTGCCAGCGCTCGCCCATGGGGTTGCCAGTGGCGACAAGGGCTACATCCAGGAGGTCAGCGGGGTCCACATCGTCCCGTTCATCTACCTGGGCGCCAAGCACATGGTCACCGGCTACGACCATCTGCTATTTCTGTTCGGCGTCATTTTCTTCCTCTACCGGCTGCGACATATCGCCTTGTACGTCAGCTTGTTCGCATTGGGGCACTCGGCCACCTTGCTGATCGGCGTGTACTTCAACATTGGCGTTAGTGCCTACCTGATCGACGTGATCATCGGACTGTCGGTGGTCTACAAGGCAATGGACAACCTCGGCGGCTTCCAAAGTTGGTTCGGAGTTCAACCCGACCCTAAAGCGGCAACGCTGATCTTCGGCCTGTTTCATGGCTTCGGCCTTGCCACCAAGATCCAGGAGTTTGAATTGGCACGCGATGGACTCCTTGCCAACCTGGTGGCCTTCAATGTTGGGGTCGAAGTCGGGCAACTGCTCGCGCTGAGTGCCATCCTGATCGTGATGGGCTTCTGGCGACGCACGGACGGATTTTCGCGCCACGCCTACACCGCCAACGTGGCGCTCATGAGCGCTGGTTTTCTGCTCATGGGCTACCAGCTGACCGGCTGGGTTGTTTACGGTCAAGGCGTCTGAGAGGCACGCATGTACAACACTGAGATCCCGGCGAAGTCCGAGCTGCCCAGCGCCTCCAGGCTTCTTCGGTCAACCGTTGTCGCGGCACTCGTAGCCGTCGCCTTGCTTGTGACCGTCGTCATGCCCGCGGAGTACGGCATCGACCCGACCGGCGTCGGTTGGGTCCTGGGCCTGAAGGCGATGGGGGAGATCAAGATGGCTGCCCAGGCCGGCGCGGGCACGGTCACGTTTTCCGCGCCTGTGACTGCCGCAGCGCCGACTTCGTCCGCCGTTGCAGCGCCGCAGGATCGCAGGACCGACCAGATGTCTGTGACCCTCACGCCCGGCGAAGGTGTCGAGGTCAAGATGGAGATGGAGAAGGGTGCGACGGTGAAATACCGTTGGGTGGCCAGCGGCGGGGCGGTCACCTTCGATGCCCACGGCGAAGGCTCCGAGGTCAAGTTTTCCGTCAGCTACAAGAAGGGACAGGAGGCGCTGCAGGATGAGGGAGTCCTCGAAGCCGCATTCAAGGGTCAACACGGTTGGTACTGGAAGAATCGAGGCAAGCAGCCGGTGCAGGTGGAACTGACCACCGTGGGGCAGTACGCCTCGATCAAGCGGCTGTGAGCGGCGCGCTTCTCAGGCCGCGCCGGCGGCCGCCGATGGGAATGTCAGCGTGAAAATTGTCTCCCCACCCGGTTCGCTCTGGGCTGTCACATGTCCGCCGTGCGCGGACATGATCGAGCGCACGATGGCCAGGCCGAGTCCGGTCCCTCCGTCGGTTCGGGCCCGACCCGAATCGACGCGATAGAAGCGGTCGAAGATGCGTTCCAAATGGGCAGGCGGAATGCTTTCACCGACGTTCGCCACGACGAGCCGTGTGTGCTCCGCCTCGACCTTCACTGAGACGCGAACCACGGAGCCGGCAAGCGCGTGTCGGATGGCGTTGTTGACCAGGTTCGTTATGGCGCGTTGAACAAGGATGCGATCCGCCCTGACCTGGGCAGAACCGGCCACGTCGACCGAAACGCCGCGCTCCTCGGCCACGAGTGACAAGTAGTCAGCGATCTTGCTCGCCTCGTGCCCGAGGTCCACGTCTTCCAGTTGCATCGGGTTCTCATGGCCTTCTGCCCTGGCGATGAACAACATGTCGGAAATGAGGCGCGACAGGCGATCCAGCTCTTCGACGTTGCCCTCCAGTACTTGTTGAAGATCGGCAACGGTGCGCGTGTGAGACAGCGCGACCTGCGTGCGGCCCAACAGAGTCGCGACGGGGGTACGCATCTCATGCGCTAGGTCTCCGGAAAATTCCTGGAGACGGCGATACCCGGTGTCGATGCGTTCCAGCATCCCGTTGAACTCGTCGGCGAGATCAACCAACTCCATCGGAAGGCCGGCGGTGGAGACCCGTTGGCCGAGCGTCTCTGCGCCGATCAAGGCCGCGAGCCGGTTGAAGTGGCGCAAGGGGGCGAGACTGGTCCGCGCTATCAACCAGGCGCCAATCGCGATAGCCATCAGCAGCAAGGGCAGGCCGACCAGGGTCGCATTGATGAATCCGGCGAGCAGTTGGCTGTCATGGCGGCGGTCCAGGGAGATGTAGAAGCGGATCGACTGCCCGTTCGCGACCCGCCCCATGCCGCGAATGGCGCTGAGGCGGGATGCCGTCAGGGCAGTCCACGACTGAACCGAGTTGACGTCGTCGGGCATGGACTCCAAGGCTGTCGACGATTGACGCGCGATGTCGGAGAAGGCCAGCGTTGTGTCGGCCGCAGGATCGACCAGCATCAGGTGCAGCTCGTCGTGTCCGATCAGCAGGTCACCGAATCGATGACGGTTATTCCGAATCGCGGCAGGAGAGGGGATCTCCGACAGAATGTGCAGTAACAGGTCTCTCTTCCCTTGCAGTTCGGCAGAAGACCGCGCGTCCAGTTGCTGCGACAGTGCGACATACCCGACCACGATCGCGCCGCCCACAACGATTAAACCGAACAGGGCACTGGCCAGCGCAATGCGCAGCGCTAACGAGGCGTGGCGCAAAGAGGCGACGGAGCGTCCAGGCGTCACCCCCGCCGCTCCAGGACATACCCGACGCCGCGCACCGTGTGGATCAGCTTCTGCTCGAACGGATCATCGATCTTGGCGCGAAGCCTGCGAATCGCCACTTCGACGACGTTCGTGTCGGAGTCGAAGTGGATGTCCCATACCAGGGACGCGATCTGGGTTCTGGACAGAACCTCGCCGGTCTTCTGCATCAAGAGCGTGAGCAGGGCGAATTCCTTGGCGGACAGATCGATGCGCTGGCCGGTGCGCGTGGCCCGGTGCCGCACCGGATCGATCTCAAGGTCTTCCACGCGAAGAACCGGGTCCACGGCCGCCGGCTGCCCGCGCTTGAGCAAGGCTTTGACTCGGGCCAGCAGTTCCGGGAACTGAAAGGGCTTCACGAGGTAGTCGTCGGCGCCGAGGTCGAAGCCGCGCACCTTGTCGTCCATTTTCCCCCGAGCCGTGAGCATCAAGACAGGAACCTGCCTGGATGTGCGCAGGGCGGAAAGCACCGCAAAGCCGTCAATACCCGGCAGCATGACGTCCAGCACGATCAAGTCATGGTCACCATTCGCCGCCGCGTGCAACCCATCCGTTCCATTGTGGGCGACCTCAACCGCGTACCCGCTCTCGGAAAGACCCTGGCGCAGGTATTCCGCCGCCTTGGGCTCGTCTTCGATGACCAATATCTTCAACTCAGCACTCTCTCGAACATAACGTTTTCGTAATCTGCGGGTCAGCGCGGTGTTGCGGGAAGGTCCTTAAAGTGGGAACCGTGATGCAGGCGTTGCATCCTGCTGTCCCTCGCGGGCCAGCCCTTGCAAACGATGTTAAAGGAGTTCTGACTATGTTGTTCCGCAAATCGCGATTCGCGCCGGCCCTCTTCGCCGCCGCTATCTCCATCGCTGCCTCGGGTGCCGTACTGGCTGCCACCGATGCGCCGACCGGGGCATCGGCCAGCCCCGCGACGACGGCATCTGCCAAACTGACCGCCGGCGAAGTGCGCAAGGTCGATACCGAGCAAGGCAAGGTGACAATAAAGCACGAGCCGATCGGCAATCTTGACATGCCCGCCATGACGATGGTGTTCAAGGCCGGCAAGCCTGAACTGTTGAAAAACATCCAGGCGGGGGACAAGATCGAGTTTCGCGCCGAGAACGTGGCGGGCGCATTCGTGGTGACCGACATCAAACCCGCGAAGTAACGAGCTTTCGTCGCTGTCCTCCGCTCCGGCGCCTGAAAAGGTGCTGGAGCGTTTCTGTCGTGCAGGCTATGTCGCCCAAGCCTTATCTAGAATCGACCATTCAGGGAGGATTGCTTTGCAGATCTCGGCGGCAGTAGCTCTGCAATACTTACTGCCGAAACGGCTTCTGACTCTGTTGGCAGGAAAGGTCGCCAACTGCCGTGGTGGAGCCGTCACGCACGCGCTGATTCGCCGGTTCGTTCGCCACTACGAAGTGGACATGAGCGAGGCCGCGGCGCCCAGCATCGAGTCGTACGCGACCTTCAACGACTTCTTCACGCGGGGGTTGCGCGAAGGGACCCGGCCCGTCGAAGCGGCTACGTTCGTATCGCCGGTTGATGGCTGCATCAGCGAAGTTGGCACCATCGAGCAGTATCGAATCGTTCAGGCAAAGGGGCACAGCTACACAGTGCATGCCCTTCTTGCGGGCGACGACAGGTTGTCGCAGAACTTTCATCAGGGGCAGGTCGCGGCGATCTATCTCGCGCCTAAGGACTATCACCGCGTGCACATGCCATGCGACGGACGGCTGGTGCGGATGATTTACGTGCCTGGCGACCTGTTCTCAGTTAACCCTGAGACCGCGCAGCGTGTTCCCGGCTTGTTCGCGCGCAATGAGCGCGTCATCTGCGTGTTCGAGTCGGGTCATGGAACGTTCGCGGTTGTGCTCGTGGGCGCCACCATTGTCGGCAGCATGTCCGTGGTCTGGCACGGTGTCGTGTGTCCACCCCGCGCACGCAAGGTTCGCGAGTGGCACTACGGAGATCAGAGCGTCGTGCTGCGCAAGGGACAGGAGATGGGGCGGTTCCTGCTCGGCTCCACGGTTATCCTGCTCTTTCCTGAAAAGACGCTGAACATTCTTGCTCATTGGGGTCCTGAGAAGTCTGTGCGGATGGGCGAGGCGATGAGCCTTTGATCGCAAGAGGCACCACCGCAAGAGTCACCGCCACATGGCGGCCCGCTCTCATTTTTTCGCCTCGGACGGCCCCTGTTCCACGCGAATGGTGCGCAATCGCAGAGCGTTGAGGATGACGCTTACGGAGGACAACGCCATCGCCGCTGCTGCGATGATGGGAGAGAGGAGCCAACCGAAGAACGGATAGAGCACACCTGCTGCGATAGGCACGCCAGCCACGTTGTAGACGAAAGACAGGAATAGGTTCTGGCGGATGTTGCGCATGGTGGCCCGCGAGAGCCTGCGTGCGCGCACGATGCCCATCAGGTCCCCCTTCAGCAGCGTGATCCCGGAGCTTTCCATGGCCACGTCGGTGCCGGTACCCATGGCGATCCCGACCTCGGCAGCGGCCAGCGCGGGAGCGTCGTTGACGCCATCCCCTGCCATCGCAACGATACGGCCCTCGCTGCGCAGGCGCTGGACGATCTTCGCCTTGTCTTCGGGAAAGACCTCCGCAACAACTTCCTCGATCCCGAGTTCCTTGCCGACTGCCAGCGCCGTCGTCTTCCCGTCGCCCGTTAGCATCACGATCCGGACGCCGGCCTCGCGCAGGGCTTGGAGGGCCGCAGGCGTGGTCGCCTTGATCGGGTCGGCGATGGCGACGAACCCTGCAAGCTTGCCACCCAGCGCTACAAATATGACTGTGGCGGATCGGACTCTTTGTTCCTCTGCCGCGACCTGGAGTGGCGTGACGTCGATGTGACGCTCCGCAAGGAACTTTGCGGCCCCACTTACCAGTTCGACCCCGTCAAGCTTTCCGACCACTCCCTTCCCAACTGGGGAGTCGAAGTCGGTCACTTCTGTGAACGGCAGCTTGCGTTCCAGAGCGGCGGCCACTACGGCCATCGCAAGCGGGTGTTCGCTGGCGCGTTCAACGCTGGCGAGTTTTTGTAGAACATCTTCAGGATTGAATCCCGGCGCCGGTTCGATGTGGACGACCTTGGGCCGACCTTCGGTCAATGTTCCGGTCTTGTCAACAACCAGGGTATCCACCTTTTCCATGCGCTCCAGAGCCTCGGCATCGCGGATCAGCACGCCATGCTGCGCGCCACGCCCGACGCCCACCATGATGGACATCGGCGTAGCCAAGCCGAGCGCGCACGGGCAGGCGATGATCAGCACCGCCACGGAGGTGATCAGCGCGTAGGAGAGCGCCGGGCTAGGCCCCCAGAACAACCACACAGCAAAAGTAACCAACGCGACGGCGATGACCACGGGGACGAACCACCCCGCGACCTGGTCCGCCATGCGCTGGATGGGAGCGCGGCTGCGCTGCGCTGCGGCGACCATGTGGACGATCTGCGAAAGCAGCGTATCAGCCCCTACCTTTTCGGCACGCATGACGAAGCCACCGGTCTGGTTTATCGTTCCGGCGGTGACCTTGGATCCCGGTGTTTTCGCCACCGGCATGGGTTCACCGGTGACCATTGATTCGTCGACGGTGCCCTTGCCCTCGACCAGAGACCCGTCTACCGGCACCTTCTCGCCAGGGCGAACGCGCAGTTGCTCGCCAACCTGGATCGTGTCGATCTGGACCGTTTCGTCTGATCCATCAGGCCGTACCCGGAGCGCCGTTTTAGGGGCTAGGTCGAGTAGAGCCTTGATGGCGCCCGAAGTCTTCTCACGGGCGCGCAGTTCAAGCACCTGTCCGAGGAGCACCAGCACCGTGATCACGGCAGCTGCCTCGAAATAGATCGCCACTGCACCGCCATTGCCGCGAAGTTCCGCCGGAAATAATCCGGGGGCGAGCGTGCCCACCATCGAGTAGATCCAGGCAGCTCCTGTGCCCAGCGCGATCAACGTAAACATGTTGAGGCTGCGGTTTTTTATCGATGCCCAGCCGCGTACAAAGAATGGCCAACCGGCCCACAGCACGGCCGGCGTGCCGAGCACCATCTGGATAAAGTTGGAGCTCTGGGGTTTCACAAGGTGGCCGATGTTGAGGACGTGGCTTCCCATTTCCAACGCCAGCACAGGCAGGGAGAGCGCCAGGCCGATCCAGAACCTGCGCGTCATGTCGCGCAATTCCGGGCTGTCCCCCGTTTCCCCGTGCGCCACTGCGGGCTCGAGTGACATGCCGCAGATCGGGCAGTTGCCCGGCCCTATCTGGCGAATTTGTGGGTGCATCGGGCAGGTGTACTCCTCGCCTTCGCCGCCCTTTGTCACCGCGACGGCAGGGGCGGCAGGCAGTGGGGCTGGATGCCCCGGGGAATGCTGATGCTGGGGGTGGGGCTGGTGATGCGCGTGCCCTGCGTGCGTCGCCCCAGACCCCACGGGTTCCAGGTTCATGCCGCACTTCGGACATTTGCCAGGCCCAGGCTGTCGAACTTCGGGGTGCATCGGGCATGTGTACTCGATACGCTCCGCTGTCGTCGCGCCGGCCCGATGCTGGTCTTCTTGCTGCATGGTGGGTTCCTACCGTTGTTGTTTGATTGTCGCCCCGCGCGTTCGCCCGTGGCCGTGCTGCATCAAGCGCCCAATGACCGGACGATCAGCCAGATTGCCACGGCCGCAAGGCAAGCCCAGCAGAGCCAGAAGAGGGCGGTCTCCCACCATATCGAGCCTAGCGCGCCTCGTTCGAACCGGTGTTTCAACGTCATCCCCACGCCGTGCACGACGATGCCCACCACGAGCAGCGGGACGGCAAGGCCGCGAAAAATATCCGGTGCAATCAGGGCCAAGCCAGCGCCCAGGACGATTGCGCCCAGTCCGGATGCAAGTTCCGCGGCTTTGGCAGCGGCTGAGTTCAACTCGGTTCGCCTTTGTCGGCGTGCGACGAATGTTTCCCGTGTCCGTGTCCCCTGTGCATGAACATGTGCATCAGGGGGCAGGCGGCCAGGATTGCGTAGGGCAGAAGGGCGAGCACGTGATCTTTGTGGGTCACGTACAGGTAGGCGCTTGCGGCCACCGCAAACAGCGTAGCGACCACGCCGAAGGGCGTCTTCCAAAAGGAGGGGGTTGAGTCGTGCTGATCCATGGCTAGCTCCGTTCTAGCCGCAGCATGAACTGCCAGGCTCACCGCCCGCTTGACGCACATCAACTGGCGCAGACTTGCGGGTTCCGCAGCAGCAGCCGCCAGCTCGCTTTTGCGCAGGAGCAGGGCTGTCGGGTACAGCCTCAACGGTGTACCCGGCGTCGGCGATCGCTTCTGCCAACTCGGCCTCAGCCGTATCGCCAGAGATTCGCACCAGCTTCTCCGGGATATTGAAGTCTAAACGGGCGTCCTTCGCCACGGAGGCAACGGCGCGCGCAATCGTGCTGGCGCAGTGGCCGCAGGTCATGTCGGGGATTCGGAAAGTGGTCATTGCGTGCTCCTTTCAAGGGCTGTGGAGTAACTTTAGACCTTGACACCGTGGCAAGGTCAAGGGGTAATTGACCCACTTTGGCAACGCAATTGATCTTTGTCAGCCCGGGGCAAAGTATTGACAGACGGGTCAAGGTCGACCTCATCGGTACGTGCGGAACGCTTCAATGCTTCTACAATTACGAGGTGTCCACGTTTCGTCGCCATCGTGTCCTCACGGTGCTCTTCGCACTGATCAGCCTTCTGTTCATGCAGCTGGCGGTGGCAGGCTACGCGTGCCCGGTCGAGAGCAGGGTGAGCGAGGTCGCGGCCATGGCCGAGGCCGGGATGCCTTGCGCCGGCGACATGACGACCGTCGATGTGGACGAGCCGGGGCTGTGCCACGCGCACTGCCAGTCTGCCCAACAGGCCGCAGACAAGGTTCAGGTTTCGACACCAGTCGGCGTCATGGCAACTGGCTTCACCTACACCATCGAGCCTATCCGGGCGTCCATGCCGGCCAAGCCCGCGCATGCTCCATTGCTGTCGCGAAGTACGGCTCCGCCGATCGCTGTTCTCAACTGCTGCTTCCGAATCTGACACTCCAGCGCGTTTGAAGCTGCGGCGCAATTGGTGCGCCTGCTGGTTGTTCTTCGTCGTCTGGAGTTGTTATGTTCATTGTTTTTCCCTGGCGCATCGGCATCGCTGCCGTCCTGGCTGCGATCCTCATCCTGCCCGCTTGGGCAACCGAGCCCTTGACCCTGCAGGAGGCGCAGCGACTCGCGGTCGCGCGTTCGCAGCTGCTGGTCGCCAACAACGCCTCGATTGCCGCCACGCGCGAAATGGCCGCGGCTGCGGGTCAACTGCCTGACCCCATTCTGAAATTCGGCATCGAGAACCTTCCCGTCAACGGACCGGATCGTCTTAGCCTTTCGCGCGACTTCATGACGATGCGGCGCATCGGACTGTCGCAGGAAATCCCCGCCACGCAAAAAAGACAGTTGCGAGCCGAACGCTACGAGCGTGAAGCGGCCCGAGCCTCTGCAGAGCGGCTGCTCAACGTCGCAAACATCGAACGCGAAACTGCTGTCGCATGGATCGAACGGTTCTACAACGACCAGATGCGGGACCTGCTGCTACGGCAGGTTCGGGAAACCGAGCTTCAGGTACAGACTGCGAAGTCGGGCTACGCAACCGGCCGCAACAGCCAGGGCGACGTGCTGGCAGCCCACGCCGCGCTCGTGATGCTGGAAGACCGGCTCACCCAGATCAACCGTCAGGACCAGAACGCTTCCTGGACGCTGGCACGCTGGGTCGGCCCGGCCGCTAACCGCTCGATCTCTGCCGTTCCCCCAGCCTGGCAGGATAGCCACCTCGATGGTGGTTCGCTCGAACAGCATGTCGCCTACCACCCCGACCTTGTCATGGCGATGGCACAGGTCGAAGCGGCCAAGACCGAGGCCCGTCTGGCCGAGACCAACAAGCAGGCTGACTGGAGCGTGGAGGCCATGTACAGCCAGCGAGGGTCTGCTTACTCCAACATGGTTTCCATCGGCGTGTCGGTCCCGCTGCAATGGGACCGGCGTAATCGCCAGGACCGTGAGGTCGCGGCGAAGTTGGCCGCGGTAGACGAGGCGCGTGCCAAGTACGAGGAGATGCGGCGCCAACACGAAGTCGAAGTGCGCAACCTGCTGAACGACTGGCGGACTGGGAAAGTCCGGGTGGCCCGCTACCGCGACGAGCTGGTGCCAATAGCAAGGCAGCGGTCCGAAGCGGCGTTGACCGCCTATCGAGCGGGCAAGAGCGACCTTGCTGCGACGCTCGTGGCCCGCCGTGACGAAGTCGACGCCCGCATGCAGGCACTGACTGTCGAGATGGAAACCGCCCGTGCCTGGGCGCAGATCAACTTTCTTATCCCCGAGCACGCAGGCGCCATGCCTCGCCAGGAGAAGCCATGAACAAGAAATACGTCATTGCGGGGTCTGTTTTGGGTCTGGCCATCATCGGCGGCGGTTATGCGCTCTACGAAATGGGCGTGCGGCAAGGCAGCACGAAATCTGCAGCCGCACCCGCAACATCCCCATCGCAAACTGGGGGTGCCGTGCCGCAATCCATCGCGGAAGGCGAAGAAGCCACGCGGCGGCACATGGCGGCGGACATCAAGGCGGGTGATGTGGACCCGGCGAACGGGCGCAAGATCCTGTACTACCAGGACCCGATGGTGCCCGGGAACAAGTTCGACAAGCCCGCCAAGTCGCCTTTCATGAACATGATGCTGGTGCCGGTCTATGCGGATGGCGACACCGACCAGGGTAAGGTCACGGTCAGTTCGCGCATCCAGCAGAACCTGGGCGTCCGCACAGCAGTCGTCACGCAGGGCAAGCTGACGCCACAGGTAGCCGCAGTCGGAAGCATCGCGTTCAACGAGCGAGACCAGGCCATCGTCCAGGCGCGCGCGACGGGCTACGTGGAACGCCTTCATGTGCGCGCGACGCTGGACCGGGTCGCCAAGGGGCAGCCGCTGGCAGACCTGTACGTGCCGGACTGGGTGGCCGCGCAGGAGGAGTTTCTGTCGATCAAGCGAATGCAGGACGACGACCTCGCAGGTCTGGTCGACGGCGCGCGTCAACGGATGCGGCAGGCCGGCATGAGCGAGGACCAGATTCGCCTGGTCGAGCGCACCGGCAAGACCCAGCCGCGCACCACCATTGTTTCGCCTATTGCGGGCGTGGTGGTTGAACTGGCGGCCCGCGAAGGCATGACGGTGATGCCGGGCGCGCCGCTGTTTCGCATCAACGGCCTGTCCACGGTGTGGGCCAATGCGGAAGTTCCGGAAAGCCAGGCGGCCCTGGTTCGGCCGGGCGCAATGGTTCGCGCGCAAAGCCCGGCCGCGCCCGGCGTTTCGTTCGAAGGCCGCGTCCAGGCGCTGCTGCCGGACGTCAATGCGACGACCCGGACGTTGAAGGCGCGCTTGGAACTGGCGAACCCGGGATTCCGGTTGGTGCCGGGCATGTTCGTGTCGATGCAATTCATGGACGCGCGCGCCGAGAACGCGCTGCTGGTACCCAGCGAGGCCGTCATCCAGACCGGTAAGCGCGCTGTCGTCATCGTGGCCGAAGACAATGGCCGCTTCAGGCCGGTCGAGGTGCAGGCAGGGATTGAATCGGGTGGCCAGACTGAGATCAAGCAGGGGCTTCAGGCGGGGCAGAAAGTCGTCGTCTCGTCGCAGTTCCTGATTGACTCCGAGGCGAGCCTCAAGGGAGTCGAGGCGCGATTGAACGGCGCACCGCCACCCACGGCGGCCAACACCGCCCAGCGTCACGAAGGCGAGGCGAAGATCGAAGCGATCGACAAGGACTCGTTGATGCTTTCCCACGGCCCGATCCCCTCCATCAAGTGGGGCCCGATGACCATGGAGTTCAAGCGGCCGCCGCCCAACGCACTGCCGCGCAATCTGCAGGTCGGCGACAGCATCACCTTCGAGTTCTTCATGGGGCCTGACGGTGCCCAGCTGACCCGTGTGTCGCCGAACAGCGCGCTGGCGACCAAAGGGGCGAAGAAGTGATCGCGCGGCTGATCCGCTGGTCGATTGTCAACCGCTTCCTCGTGCTACTAGCCACACTGGGTATCAGCGCTTGGGGTGTGTACTCGTTGCTCCGCACGCCGCTGGATGCCTTGCCCGACCTGTCCGACGTGCAGGTGATCATCCGCACGACCTACCCCGGGCAGGCGCCACGCATCGTCGAAAACCAGGTCACCTATCCCCTCACCACGACCATGCTGTCGGTGCCGGGTGCCAAGACCGTGCGCGGCTATTCCTTCTTCGGGGACTCGTTCGTCTACGTGCTGTTCGAGGACGGGACGGACCTGTACTGGGCCCGCTCGCGGGTGCTGGAGTACCTGAACCAGGTCCAGTCGCGGCTGCCGGCAGCGGCTAAGGCGTCGCTCGGCCCGGACGCCACGGGTGTGGGATGGATCTACCAGTACGCGCTGGTCGATCGCGGCGGCACGATGGACGCGGGTCAACTGCGGGCGCTGCAGGACTGGTTCCTGAAGTACGAGCTCAAGACCGTTCCCAATGTTGCCGAAGTGGCGTCCGTGGGCGGCATGGTGCGGCAATACCAGATCGTGCTGGACCCGGACAAGATCGCTGCCTATGCGATCCCCCACACCAAGGTGGTGGAAGCTGTCCAGAAGAGCAACCAGGAGAGTGGTGGCTCCGTGCTGGAACTGGGCGAAGCGGAGTACATGGTGCGCGCGTCGGGCTATCTGCAGTCGCTCGACGACTTCCGGCGGATCCCGCTGATGACCACGCCGGCGGGTGTGTCCGTGCGCCTTGGCGACGTGGCACGCATCCAGGTCGGCCCGGAAATGCGCCGCGGCATCGGCGAGCTCGACGGCGAAGGCGAAGCCACGGGCGGCGTGATCATCATGCGCTCCGGCAAGAACGCGCTGGAGACCATCGATGCGGTGAAGGCCAAGCTGAAGTCTTTGCAGGCGGGCCTGCCCAAGGGCGTCGAGATCGTGCCGGTGTACGACCGCTCCAGCCTCATCGAGCGAGCGGTCGAGAACCTGTCGTTCAAGCTGCTGGAAGAATTTCTGGTGGTGGCCGTTGTTTGCTTTGTCTTTCTCTTCCACCTGCGATCGGCGTTCGTTGCGATCATCTCCCTGCCGCTGGGGATTCTGGCCGCATTCATAGTCATGTACTACCAGGGCGTCAACGCCAACATCATGTCGCTGGGGGGTATCGCTATCGCCATCGGTGCCATGGTGGACGCCGCGGTGGTGATGATCGAGAACGCGCACAAGCACCTGGAGACCTGGGCGCACAACCATCCCGACCGAAAGCTGGAGGGCGAAGCGCGCTGGCAAGTGATCGGCGACTCGGCCGCCGAAGTCGGGCCGGCGCTGTTCTTCTCGCTGCTGATCATCACGCTCTCGTTCATTCCGGTGTTCACGCTCGAAGCGCAGGAGGGTCGGCTGTTCTCGCCCCTGGCATTCACCAAGACCTACGCCATGGCGGCAGCGGCCGGACTGGCGGTGACCCTGATTCCCGTGCTGATGGGGTATCTGATTCGTGGCCGCATCCCTGCAGAGAAAAGCAACCCGCTCAATCGCTTCCTGATCGCCGCCTATCAGCCGCTGCTCGATCGCGTCTTGCGTGCGCCGAAGGTCACACTGGGCATTGCGGCTGCGCTGCTGGTCGTGAGTCTCTGGCCGCTGCAGCACATCGGGGGCGAGTTCATGCCCAAGCTCGATGAAGGCGACCTGCTGTACATGCCCTCGGCTTTGCCCGGCCTGTCCGCGGGCAAGGCATCAGAGCTCTTGCAGCAGACCGACCGCCTGATCAAGACGGTGCCCGAGGTTGCCAGCGTCTACGGCAAGGCCGGGCGTGCGGAAACCGCGACGGACCCGGCACCGCTGGAGATGTTCGAGACCACCATCCAGTTCAAGCCCAAGGACCAGTGGCGCGCGGGTATGACGGCTGACAAGCTGGTCGAGGAACTGGACAAGATCGTGAAGGTGCCGGGCCTGGCCAACATCTGGGTGCCGCCGATCCGCAACCGCATCGACATGCTGGCCACCGGCATCAAAAGCCCCGTGGGTGTCAAGGTGGCTGGCACTGACCTTGCGGAGATCGACAAGGCGACGTCCGAAATTGAGCGAGTGCTGAAGGACGTGCCGGGCGTGTCCAGCGCGCTGGCCGAGCGGCTCACCGGCGGACGCTATGTCGACGTCAACATCCGGCGCGACGCCGCAGCACGCTTCGGCATGAACATCACGGATGTCCAATCGGTCATCGTGTCCGCCGTAGGAGGCGAGAACATTGGCGAGACCGTCGAGGGACTGCAGCGCTTTCCGATCAACATGCGCTACCCGCGCGAGATCCGCGACTCCCTCGAGAAGCTGCGCACCTTGCCCGTTGTGAGTCCGAAGGGCGCGCGGTTGGTGCTGTCCGACGTAGCCGATGTGCGCATCACGGATGGACCGCCGATGCTTCGCAGCGAGAATGCCCGCCTTTCCGGGTGGGTCTACGTCGATATCCGTGGCCGCGACCTCAAGTCTGCGGTGCAGGATATGCAGCGGGCGGTCGCCGAGAAGGTCAAGTTGCCGCCCGGCTATTCCGTTTCATGGTCCGGTCAGTTCGAGTTCCTGGAGCGCGCGACGGCCAGGTTGAAAGTGGTGGTGCCCTTCACGCTGCTGATCATCTTCGTCCTGCTGTACCTGATCTTCAAGCGATTCGAGGAAGCGTTCCTGATCATGGCCACGTTGCCGTTCGCGTTGATCGGCGGCATCTGGCTGCTCTACCTGCTGGATTACAACCTTTCCGTCGCCGGTGCCGTGGGTTTCATTGCGCTCGCTGGCGTCTCCGCCGAGTTCGGCGTGATCATGCTTCTTTACCTAAAGCACGCCTGGGAAGAGCGCCTGACGCATGGCAGGACTGATGAGGAGAGCTTGCTGGATGCCATCCGCGAAGGCGCGGTGCTGCGGGTCCGCCCCAAGGCGATGACCGTGGCCGTCATTCTCGCGGGCCTGTTCCCGATCATGTGGGGCACTGGTACCGGGTCCGAAGTCATGCAGCGTATCGCCGCGCCGATGGTCGGCGGGATGATTACCGCTCCGTTGCTGTCGATGTTCGTCGTGCCGGCCGCTTACCTGCTGATGCGACGGTCCAGGGCCGCACGCCGTCCCTTTGTCTTTCCTCGCTTCATGAAAGTGCGCTCATGAAAACCTCCTCGTTGTCTGATTCTTTGACTCCTGACACCCTGCAAAGGATGGACGCCTACTGGCGTGCAGCGAACTACCTGTCGGTCGGGCAGATCTACCTCAGAGACAACCCTCTGCTAGAGCGCCCGCTCACGCTTGCAGACATCAAGCCGCGCCTGTTGGGCCATTGGGGCACGACGCCGGGTTTGAACCTTCTCTATGTTCACCTGAACCGGTTGATCAAGGAGAACGATCTGAACATGATTTACGTCATGGGCCCGGGCCACGGCGGGCCAGGTATCGTGGCGCACAGTTACCTGGAAGGGTCGTACACCGAACATTACCCGGCAATCGAACGCAACCGCAACGGACTGCAGCGGCTGTTTCGGCAGTTCTCGTGGCCGCAGGGAATTCCCAGCCACGTGTCGCCCGAAGTGCCGGGGTCGATCCACGAAGGCGGCGAACTGGGCTACTCGTTGGCACATGCCTATGGCGCTGCATTCGACAACCCTGATCTCATCGTCGCCTGCGTCGTCGGTGATGGCGAGGCCGAGACCGGCGCGCTGGCGGCGAGCTGGCATTCCAATAAATTCCTGAATCCCGAGCGCGACGGTGCGGTGCTGCCGATCCTGCACCTCAATGGCTACAAGATCGCCAATCCGACAGTGCTCGCGCGCATCAGCCGGGAGGAACTGACCAATCTGATGCGCGGCTACGGCCACGAGCCGCACTTCGTCGAAGGCGACGACCCGATGCTGGTGCACCAGATGCTGGCTGGTGCGCTGGATTCGGCACTGGCGCGAATACGCGAGTTTCAACAGCATGCGCGAGCGCTCACCCCCGGACAGCCGATGCCACGCCCTCGCTGGCCGATGATCGTCTTGCGCACGCCCAAAGGCTGGACCGGGCCCAGGCAAGTCGACGGCAAACGGGTTGAAGGAAGCTGGCGCTCTCACCAGGTCCCGATTTCTGAGTTCAAGACCGGCGGACATGTGCAGCAGCTCGAAAGCTGGCTCAAGAGTTACCGGCCGGAGGAACTGTTCGACAAGGACGGTCGGTTCCTTGAAGAGTTGGCGACGCTGGCGCCGACGGGCCAGAGCCGCATGGGCTGCAATCCGCACGCCAACGGCGGCGCGTTGCTGAAGCCGCTGGACATGCCGTCCTTTCGCGACTATGCCGTTACGGTGGCCGAGCCAGGGTCAGTGGAAGCCGAGGCCACGCGCGTGCTTGGCGGGTTTCTGCGTGACGTGATGAGACTTAACCTGAAAGCTGCCAACTTCCGACTCTTCGGCCCAGACGAGACCGCGTCGAACCGGCTGGATGCGGTGTTCGAGGTGTCCGCTAAGGTGTGGCTGGACGGTGTGCAGGAGGAGCGTGACAACCACCTTAGCGCCGACGGCCGCGTGATGGAGGTATTGAGCGAGCACCTGTGCGAGGGCTGGCTCGAGGGCTACTTGCTCACCGGGCGCCATGGCCTGTTCTCTTGCTACGAAGCTTTTATTCACATTGTCGATTCGATGTTCAACCAGCATGCGAAGTGGCTGAAAGTGTGCAACCAGATTCCATGGCGCAAGCCGATCGCCTCGCTGAACTACCTGCTCACCTCGCATGTCTGGCGACAAGACCACAACGGCTTCTCGCACCAGGACCCCGGCTTCATCGACCACGTGGCCAGCAAGAAGGCCGATGTCGTGCGCATCTACCTGCCGCCGGACGCGAACACGCTGCTGTCGGTGGCCGACCACTGCCTTCGCAGCCGCAACTATGTCAATCTGATCATCGCGGGCAAGCAGCCGGCGCCGCAGTGGCTGGATATGGACGCGGCCGTGCGTCACTGTGCGGCTGGCGCGGGCGTGTGGGACTGGGCCAGCAACGATGAGCAAGACCCCGAAGTCGTGATGGCCTGCGCAGGCGACGTGCCGACGCTGGAGGCGCTGGCCGCCGTAACCCTGCTGCGCAGCTATGTGCCCGACATCCGTATCCGCTTCGTCAACGTCGTCGACCTGATGGCGTTGCAGCCGCCGTCAGAACATCCTCACGGCCTGGCCGACCACGAGTTCGATGCCCTGTTCACCAAAGATAAGCCGGTGATCTTCGCCTTCCACGGTTACCCGGCGATCATTCACAAGCTAACCTACCGCCGGCGCAACCACGACAACATTCATGTGCGCGGCTACAAAGAGGAGGGCACCACCACGACGCCGTTCGACATGGTGGTGCTGAACAACGTCGATCGCTTCCAATTGGCGCTGGACGCGATCCAGCGCATCCCCCGGCTGGCGAACCAGGTCGCGGCGGAAGTCACCCGTTACGAAACAACCATGCAACGTCACAAGCGCTACATCGCCGAACATGGCGACGACATGCCGGAGATACTGGGCTGGCGCTGGACATCATGAAGGTCCGTGCATGCGCCCGCTGAACGTCCTCGCGCTGAACAGCGGCTCGTCGTCGCTCAAATTCGGCATGTACCGTGTCGATTTGAGCGGAGCCGAAAAGTTGCTCGGTGAGAGCATCGCCCTGGCGGAGCATCCGGACGCGATGGCCCAGATCGCCGGCGTTCTCGCAGCGTCCGGGCTGCCGCCACCAGACGCTATCGGACACCGCATCGTGCATGGAGGTCCTGTGCTGCGGCAGCATTGCCGCATCGACGATGCAGTACTGCGCCAGCTGCAAGCCGCAGTCGCTTTCGCGCCGCTGCACGCACCCGCGGCGCTGGCGCTCATCCGCTTCGCACAGGCGCAGTTTCCCGGCATTCCTCAGGCCGCGTGCTTCGACACCACCTTTCATGCCGAATTGCCAGAGGTTGCCCGCGTGCTGCCGATTGCCAAGGGACTGCAAGCGGAAGGCATCCGGCGCTACGGCTTTCACGGGCTGTCGCTCGAATCGATCGTGCAGCAATTGGGCAACGGCCTGCCGGTGCGGCTGGTCATTGCCCATCTCGGCAACGGTGCAAGCATCACCGCTGTCAAAGGCGGTAAGTCAATCGACACCAGCATGGGCTTGACGCCCACCGGCGGCGTGATCATGGGCACGCGCAGCGGGGACCTGGACCCCGGTTTGCTGGTGTACCTGATGCGCGAGAAGCGGTTTGACGCTGCCCGGATCGAAGCCCTGGTCGATCACGAATCCGGCCTCAGGGGGATTTCGGGGCTGGATAGCGACATGCGGGAGCTGCACAAGGCGGCACCGTCCGACCCTGACGCGCGACTGGCCATCGAGATGTTCTGTCAATCCGTGCGCAAGCAGATCGCCGCGATGATCGCCGTACTCGACGGGCTTGACCTGCTTGTCTTCACTGGCGGAATCGGAGAGAACGATGCGGTGGTGCGTGCGTCCATCTGCGCCGGTTTGTCTTGGATCGGTGTAAATCTGGACGATTCCCGCAACTGGTTGGCAAGCAATCCGATCAACAACGCCACATCGCGATGCTCGGTACAGGTTCTTATCTCCAAGGAAGACGAACAGATTGCCCGCCACGCGTGGACCTTGGTCGCATGAACTCGCAACCCGTCAAGCTGCCGGCGGATCTTGTGGGACTTCCAACGCATCGGCCAAACTTAGCGCAGTGGCCGAAGGTTGTCTGCCCCGGAATCGGTCGGCCCGATCGACAAGACTGATCATCTCGGCGGCCGCATGAATAGTCAGGCGATGTGGCGTGAACCCCCGTCTCGGCAAGATGTAGGCTGCCATCTCGCGAATCGCTCCATGCTGTTGTTCACCGGTTTGTGCCAACAAAGCGATGACCAGGTTTTCGAGCGCGATGACGCGCACTTGAAGCTGCACCAGCTCGGCGTTGCTCAACGGTGGCGAACCGGCCCTGGACTCGCGAAGGCCGAAGCCAGAGTCCGGGTCGGCGGGCCCTGCGCCGCCCTCGTTCTCCCAACCTGCGAGTGCGCGAGCGCGCAAGCGCTGCGCAGAGTCGGCGCGGCGATCAGGTGCGTGGGTCGAGTCGAGGGTCATGCCCGCGACGTGCTGGAAAGCTCTTCAGAGCCGGGTTGCGTGATGGTGGCATCAGGGACGCCATCCACGTGCACCTGAAGCCACCATTCCAGCAGCGCTAGGTGCCACAGCTTGCTGCCTTGGATGCGCGTGAAGTGCGCCTCCGGATTGGCCAGCAGCTTGTCGACGTAGGGGCGCTGGTAGAGCCCGCGCCCGACGCAGGCTTCTGACTGCAGGATGCCCCGCATCAACTCCAAGAACGGGCCGCGCACGTGCTTCAAGGCGGGTACCGGGAAGTAGCCCTTCGGACGGTCGATCACCGCATCCGGGATCACGCCGCGGGAGATCGCCTTCAGGGGAAATTTACCCCCTTCCTTGAGCTTCAATTCGGGCGGCATCCTGGCTGCAAGTTCGACCAGCTCGTGGTCAAGGAAGGGCACCCGCACCTCCAGGCCCCAAGCCATCGGCATGTTGTCCACGCGCTTGACCGGATCATCGACGATCAAGGTCGTCGCATCAAAGCGCCAAACCTCGTCGAGAAAGGTGTCGGCCTTCGGCGCGGCGAGTTCGCGCGCGACCAGCTCCGTTGTCACGTCTTCCACATGCCATGCCGGCGCGATCATCTCCAGATACTCGGCATGGTCACGGTCGAAGTAGTGTCGGCCGAAGCGCTCGACCGGAGGGCCGGTTTCAGCGTCCATCAACGGGTACCAGAAGTAGCCGCCAAACACCTCGTCGGCGCCTTGACCGGCCAGCACCACCTTCACTTCCTTCGATACCCGTTCGCTCAGCAGGTAGAACGCAATCACATCGTGGCTCATCATCGGCTCTGTCATGGCCGCTACGGCTTCAGGCAAGCGTGCAAGCACCTCGCTGTTGGGGATCAAGTGCTGTTGGTGGCGGGTCTTGAACTTCGTGGCGATCAAGTCCGAGAACTCGAACTCGTCCGCCTTTTCCGCGCCCACACTGACGCCCTCGATGCCCTCGAAGCCGATCGAGAACGTCAGCAGGTCGTCCACATGATCGGCCAGCAAGCCAACGAGCAGGCTCGAATCCAGTCCGCCCGACAACAACACACCTACTGGCACGTCGGCGGCGAGGCGATGGCGTTCGAGCGCGCGCACCAGGACCTCGCGCGTCTCTGCAAGCCATTGCGCCTCTGAAAGCGGCACTGTCGGGCGTGTCGCGTTCAGCGTCCAGTAAACCTTCTGCGTGACGGCCCCGTCCATGCTGACAGTCATCGTGCTGGCGGGCAGTAGCTTGCGAACGCCAGTCAGTATCGTGCGCGGTGCCGGCACCACGGTGTGCAGCATGAAGTGGTGGTGCAATGCGACAGGATCGAGGCGTGTATCGACGCCGCCACCGGCAAGCAGCGCGGGCAAAGTCGACGCAAACCGCAGTCGGTTGCCATCCTGGGTCACGTACAGCGGCTTGATGCCGAAGCGGTCCCGCGCCAAAAACAGATTGGCGCGACGCATGTCCCAGATAGCAAAGGCGAACATGCCATAAAGGCGCTGTACGCAATCTTCGCCCCATGCGGCGTAAGCCTTGAGAATGACCTCGCTGTCGCCTTCGGAGACGAAGGCATAACCCATCGAAATCAGTTCAGCACGCAGCTCCCGGTAGTTGTAGATCGTGCCGTTGAACACGAGAACCAGGCCAAGGGCGACGTCCACCATCGGCTGATCGGCGCTTGCAGACAAGTCGATGATCGCGAGCCGCCGATGCCCGAAGGCGACCGGTCCGCCCGCATAGGTTCCCACGTGGTCCGGCCCACGTCGCGCCAGTGTCTCGGACATGCGCTCAATCACCGTCAAGTCCGGTGATGTGGTGTCGAATCTCAGTTCACCGCAGATGCCGCACATGGAAGTCCTGGAGGAAAAGTGCGACGAACGTCAGCACGGCTAGGCTCAACTGGCTGACAACCTGCTTGAGCGAACGAGATCCGGCGATGCCCGTGATATTGGCTTGACATTTGTGTCCGCGTCGAATTGAAGTGCGGGAGACCCGATGCGCAATCAGTGCGCCATGAGCACTGGCACCGTCATGGAAGCGAGGATGGTGCGGCTGGCACCGCCCAGCATCCATTCCCGCGCCCGGCTGTGCCCGTAGCAACCCATCACCAGAAGGTCTACGTCCAGGTCGGAGATGCGGGACAGGAGTATTTCGCCCAGCGCCTCGGGCTCGCTTGCATCGCGGTGCCAGGTCGAGTGAACGCCGTGCAACTCGAGATAGCGGCCGAGCTCCAGCTGCTCGCCGGTCACCATAGCCTCCTCTGCAGCGCCCCAGCATAGAACATGCACCTGGCTGGCACGCTGCAGCAGGGGCAGTGCCGCAGCGACGGCTCTGGCCGCTTCTCGCGTGGGCTTCCATGCAATGGCAGCGATGGTCCCAGGCGATTCTGGGCAGCCGATGTGCGGAAGGACCAAGGCCGGTCGGCCGCTGGCCAGCAGCACGTACTCGGGGAAATCGGCAGGCACTGACGCGGCCAGATCATGACCCGCGCTGGGCTGCCCCAGAACAAGCAGGTCGGCATACAGCGCCTGATGCACGAAGTTGCGGAACATGGAGAGATCCAGAGTGTCGCTCCAGGTCGCCGCCATTCCGCAGGTGCGCACGACCTCGTCGAACATGTTGCGGGTCGCCGCACGCTGCTCCTGGTCGACCTCCTGCAACATCGCCATCGCGGCCGCTGCGTCGGGTGGCGCGGACGCTGCCAGGAACAGCGGCATGGTCGCGTAAAGGGCGGACAGTCGCGCGCCTTGCTGTTGCGCCAGCCGAAGGGCGACTTGCAGGCGCTGCCGCGCAGCCGGAGTGGGGTCCAGGTGCACGAGTACCTGCTTGATGAATGAAGTCATAGGGTCTCCTGTCGGATAGTTTTGGGCAGGCTTCGCGCGCCGGCCAGCATCTCGCGCACGCCGGCGCCGATGCTTGTTGCCAGCGCGATGCGGTTGGAGGGGTGCGCGATGGTGTCGCAGCTGACGATGTCGGCGGCACCGGCAGCATGAAGATCTTCGAAGGCCGACCCGGCGAAGATCGCGTGAACCCCAACGCAGGCCGGCGCGGGCAGACTGGCCCGGCGCAGGTGGCCGACGGTTTCGATCATGGTTCTTGCTGTGGAGACGATGTCGTCGACCAGTACTGGCGTGTGCGAAAGCCAGCGCTCGACTTCCGGCACCGAGACCACAACGTCGCGGTCTCCGCGTCGTTCCTTGGTCAGGACCACGAAGGGTGCGTCGGCGCCGCGTGCCACTTCGCGGACCCATTGCAGGCTCTCCTCGTCAGGCCCAACCAGCAGCGGCTGCCTCACATTGGCCCGGACCCAGGCGGCGACATCAGGGGCTGCGTGAACCACCCGGGTCGGGATCGAGTAGACCTGCGCCAGGTCAGTAATGCGGTGCAAGTGCGGATCCACCGTCGCCAGCCAGTCGAAGTGGCGAGCGATCAACCCACTCACATGGACGGCGCTGACAGTCTCGCCGGGGTGAAACTGGCGGTCCTGACGCATGTAGGGCAGGTAAGGCGCGACCAAGCCGACCGAGACGGCGCCGCTCTCGCGCAGCGCGTGCGCCAGCAGGAACAGTGGCAACAGCTTGGCATCGGGCCGGTCGAGCGTGCACACGATCAATGCGTGCCGGCCTTGAACCGCGCTCTCGACCCGAACATGCGATTCGCCATCGGGAAAGTGGCGCACCGTCGCCGCAACCCGATCCAGCTTCAGCGCTACCGCCAGCTGGTCGGCCAGGACTTCGTTGCCAGGCATCGAAATCACGACTGCGGTCATCGCGCCACCTCGTCGCCGAGCGTGATGACGGGATGTGTGCCGAGGTATTCCTTCGCATAGGTGAGTTCGCCGGGGGCCTGGGCGTGGAGCGTGAACAACGGCTGTCCACGCTCCACACGGTCACCCAGGCCGACGTGCAGTTCGAGTCCCGCCGTCGCGGCGTCGGGCGCACCGGCCAGCTTCGCGACACGCGCCAGCCGGCGGCTGTCGATCCCCGCGACGTAGCCGCTGCGCTCGGCCATGATCGGGCTGCGTAGCGCCGCGACGCCGGGCGTCCGCAGGCCGCCTTGGGCTTCACAGATCGCCTGGAACTTGTCCCAGGCGGCGCCGCTGTCAAGCAGTCGCCAGGCCTCGGAATGGCCCGTGCCGGGCAGACTGTGGCCACAGAACTCCAGCAGTTCGCCCGCCAGGGCCAGGGACCGCATGCGCAGATCGACGGGCGCCGAGACAGCGCCGCGCAGCACCGCCAGCACGTCATGGGCTTCGAGGGCCGGACCGATGCCGCGGCCGACTGGCTGGGTGCCGTGGGTACGCACCACCCGCAGCTGGATGCCGAGGGCAGCGGCGACCTGTTCCAGCAGGGTTTGCAGCCGGCCGGCATCCTCGTCGCTGCGTACCTTGGCAGTCGGGCCTACGGGGACGTCGATCAGCGCGTGCGTCGCCCCCGCTGCAATCTTCTTGGACAAAACAGACGCCACGAGTTGCGCGTCGCTGTCGATGTCGAGCGGCCGCTCGACCCGAATCAGGATGTCGTCGGCGGGGCTCAGGCTCAGCGACCCGCCCCAGACGAAGCAGCCGCCTTCGCGTTCGACCACCTTGCGCATTTGTGGGAGGTCCAGGTCGACTCGGGTCAGCGTCTCCATCACGTCGGCCGTTCCAGCCGGCGAAGTGATCGCGCGGGACGAGGTCTTGGGCATGGTCAATCCGGCTGCCACGGCGATCGCCACCACGATCGGCGTGGTGCGGTTGCCCGGCAGCCCGCCGACACAGTGCTTGTCCGCGATCGGCGAGCGGCCCCAGTCGATTCGGTCGCCGACATCGACCATCGCCCGGGTCAGGTCGATGGTTTCCTGCAGGTCCATGCGGCCGCCGGCGCAGGCGCTCAGGAACGCCGCTATGTGGATGTCGGAGTAGCGGCCGGCCGCCACGTCTCCGATGATCGCTTTCAATGCCGGCGCGTCCAGCCGGTGACCGTAGACCTTGGCGCGCATCGCGCTCAGCGAGTCCAGGGTCGGCGCGTGCGAGACTTCGACTGCATCATCCGGTCCCGCGCTGAGGGCCGGCCAGCCGCTGGCCGACAGGCTGGCTTCACCCGGCGCCAGCAGGTCGGAGTCGATCACATTGACCGTCGCAATGATCCGCCGTTCGCCAAGCGCGACCTGAACACGGGTCTGGGCCTGAAATCCTTCGGCGCGGCAGACATGGCAGTCGCGCCGCATGTAGATCACGAATTCCCGGTGGGTGTCGATCCCGAGCGGCCGCAGTCGCAGTACCGCGGAATTCATTGGCCGATCTCCACCGTCTGGCCCAGCTGAGGCACTGTCGCCGGCCAACCCAACTCTCGCTCGATCCGCTCACGCAGTGCATCGGCGGCCGCGGGCTCGCCGTGATTGAGATAGACGGCCTTAGGCGGCTTTGGTGCAGTCCTGAGCCAAGCCGTGATCTGCTGCGCATCCGCGTGTGCCGACATCCCCGGCAGAGAAACGATTTCGGCGTTGACCGGGATGTCCTCGCCATGGATGCGGATGCTGCTCTCGCCGGCCACCATGCGGCCGCCGCGAGTGCCGCCGGCCTGGTAGCCTGCGAACACGACGCTGTTGCGCGGGTCCGGTGCCAGCGCCTTCAGGTGATGCAGAACCCGTCCACCGGTGGCCATGCCGCTGGCCGATACGATGACCGCAGGGCGGTGCTGCGCTACCAATGCCTTCGACTCCTCCACGCTGCGGACCATGGTTGCCACCTGGCACATGCCAATGCACTCTTCCTGCGACAGGCGATGCTCCGCCCGATGCCGGTGGTAGATGTCGGTCATGTCGATGGCCATCGGACTGTTCAGGTAGATCGGCAGGTCCGGGATCTCGCGCCGCTGCTTCAGGCGGTAGATGGCATACAGCAGCGACTGGGCCCGTCCGACAGCGAAGGCCGGAATCACCACGATGCCGCCGCGTGCTGCCGTGCGGGTGATGACCTGGCCGAGAAGCTGTTCGGCATCGGTCGCGTCGTGCAGGCGATTGCCGTAGGTTGATTCGGCCACGATGTAGTCTGCCCGTTCGATCGGCTCCGGCTCCCGCATGATGAGGTCGTCGGGCCGGCCAAGGTCACCAGAGAACAGCACCGTGGTATTGGCTGCGGTCAGCTCGATGGAACTGGCACCCAGGATGTGACCGGCGCGCCGGAAACGCAGGTGCATGCCATCAGCCAGCGCGCCGATCTGGCCTGAAGGCAGGGGCTCGAGCCGGCGCAGGGCGCGGTCGGCGTCGGCTTCGGTGTACAGGGGCAGGGCCGGCTTGTGCTTCGAGAACTTGCGCCGGTTGGCGTAGTCGGCGTCTTCCTCCTGGATGCGCCCGCTATCCGGCAGCAGCACGCCGCAGACGTCGATGGTGGACGGCGTCGCAAAGACCGGCCCTCGATAGCCGCGCTTGACCAGCAACGGAAGAGCCCCGGCGTGATCCAGGTGGGCATGGGTCAGCACCACCGCATCGAGCTGCTTCGGATCGAAGGGGAATTCATCCCAGTTCATCAGTCGCAGGTTCTTGTAGCCCTGGAACAGACCGCAATCGATGAGCACCTGTTTGCCCTCGTTCGAAACCAATGTCTTGGAGCCGGTGACGGTGCCGGCGGCGCCGATGAATGCGAGTTTCATCAATGATCTCCTGGTGAATGGTGACGGGGGGCGGGAGCAGTGGTCAGGCCCCGGGCTTGGCCGCGAAAGGGGTGCCCATGCCGAGCGATGCGTCAGTGGTGGCGATGGACTCGGAAGCGAGAACGGGATGCCCGGTCAGCGCCCGGATGGCGTCGATGGTCTCGGGGATCACGATGGCCTGGTTGTCGACCATGTAGGCGTAGAACAGCTCGGCGCCCTGCACCCGCAGCATGTCAGCCCACAGCCCAACTTCGTAAAGACTGTCGTGCGGCCTGCCGCTGTCCGCCATCAATTCCTTGACCACGTTCGGCGCGACCAATCCGGCGTCACCCCGCAGCAAAGCGATCCGGCTGGAACTGGCGAACGCTGCGCGAACCTCGTCTTCGGTGGCTGCCCGGGTCAGATCGACCGTCCAGTAGTGGACGTGCGCGATCGTCATCGGCACCGCCACAGCCATGGTCACTACGTCGAGTTCGGCATCGACGCTGCGCGCGTCGGGGCCTTGGTGGCTTGGGATCGACGGTTCCGGTAGAACCGTGTTCATGAGCCCGTCGAGATGGCTCTCCCACGGGTCGGTAGCGCGGCGCAGCAGCGTACCGCGCGCGCGCCTGAGCAAGCCGGCCCGCTTGAGCGCGCCGAGCGTGCGAACGATCGAGGTGGTATTGCACGACACCACACGGGTGGAGTCGCGACCAACGGCCGAGGCATAGTTCGCTTCGGCAACGAACGAATGGCCTGTGATTTCGTGCTTTTCCCCGCCGTGCAGGATGAAGCGCTTGCCGGCGGTGCGGTAGCGTTCGGCGTTGCGGGCGCCGACCCGCTTCGGGGTGCAATCAACCACGATGTCGCATACGTCCAGCAGGTCGTCCAGCGATCCGCGTAGTTCGAGTCCGGCATCGCGCATGGCACCGGCGGCAGATGGGTCGGCGGCGTACAGGGGAAACTGGCGGGCCGCAGCGGCCTGGATCCGCCAGTCGGCCACCACATCGGCCACGCCTGCGAGCACCATGTCGCCTTGGCACGCCACTGCATGGGCGACGCGTTTGCCGATCACGCCGTAGCCGACGATTCCCACGCGCGTCCTGCTGCTGATCATTGCTTTCTCCTGAAGATTGACGGTACTCATTGATGAACGCTCCCGATCGCAGACTCGCGTGGCCCCCGGACGGCCTCTCGCTGCCGCCAGGTCAGGTGCTCGTACACGCCGCTCCAGTACGTGCCGAAGGCGAAGCCGAACAGGAGTTCCTCGAGCGGCAGTCCCCATGGCCGCCACGCCACCAGGTCGCCCAGATTCCAGACTGCCGCGATGTACCCGGGCCAGATCCACTTCAGGCCAAGCAGGAACACGGTGTAGAGCAGCAGGAAGATCGCACCGCCGAACAGTGAGTTGCGCCAGAGGTCGGGCCGGCAGAACAGCGTTGCCAGCGCGCCTGCCACCATCGCCAGGATGCCCGGATAGATGGGATTCCAGGGCAACAGCACCAGGATCCCGAACACCAGCACCGGGCTGGCCAGCGCCGGCAGGTGCCAGCGATGCCGCGGCGAATGACGGACGTCGTGATCCATCAATCGCCACGACACGGGCGCGACAGCCCGATAGGCCGCCACGCCCAGGCCGCCAAGGGCAAAGCAGAAGATCAGGCTTTCAATGTCAAAACCGGTTCGCTGGGCCAGGTCAAACAGGGAGGGCGGGTTCCAGTAGCGCGGCACGAACAGCGGTTCGGTCAGGCCGAACGGCGCCGTCAGCGCGCTGGCCCACAGCATCGGTCGCCGCAAGTCCGGCCGGGCGACGAACAGCAACGCCCAGGGCAGCAGGAACGCTGAGGCCCAGATGAGCCACGTGAAGTGGAAAGAAGAATAGGTGACAGTCACTCAAGCTCGCTGGATGTGAACATCTCAGCGCTCACCGCCATGGGGCGCGCCGGCACTGACCGAAAATTCGATCTCCGCCGGGCGGCCCGGCAGCTTGACCCAGACCCGGAACCGGTACGGGCCGCTCTTGGCGACCATGCTGAACCACTGTCCGTAGCTCATCTGTCCCTCGATGGGCATGGGCGGAAGGTACTTCGGCGCCTCATCGACGATTCCGGATTCGCTCAATTGAGCGCGCACGATGGCGTCCCCGATCCGCCGCCCGCTCGCAGCGTCGAACACCGCGACCACCAGGTGGTGGACCTGGCCGCCGTCGTTGCGCGGGCCGCCGTGCAGATCGGCCAGTGCGTGTTTGTCCTCCGCGACAGCTCCAGGCACGAGACCCCAGTACAGCGCCACTCCATCGCGTTCCATCCGGGCCTGGGCAAACGCCTGCCATGGCGCCAGCCACAGCAGAACCAGTAGCAGAAATGCTGAGCGCTTTTGATACCACATGACGATGTTCCTCAAGGGTGGGGCTCTGCGACGCGTGTCGCTACGCCTCGATGATCACCTTCAGCGCCTTGGTGTCCGCAGCCCGGCCGAACGTGTCGTAGGCCTGCAGGATTTCGGAGAGCTTGAAGCGATGGGTGATGAGTTGCTTCGCATCGATGCGCTTGGACTGCACTGTCTTGAGCAGCATCGGCATCGATACGGTGTCGACAAGCCGGGTCGTGATCGTGATGTTGTGCGACCAGAGTCGCTCCAGGTGCAGGTCGGCCTTGACACCGTGCACGCCTACGTTGGCGATGGTCCCGCCCGCGGTCACGATGTCCTCGCACAGCGTGAAGGTGGCCGGAATCCCCACCGCCTCAATCGCCGTATCCACACCGCGACCACCGGTCAGGGCCATGACCTGCTGGGCAGCCGTTCCATCGGTGCTGTTCACGGTGGCCGTGGCGCCAAATTGCTTGCCGACGGCCAACCGGTTCTCGTCCAGGTCAATCATGATGATCTCCGAGGGCGAATAGAGTTGCGCAGTAAGCAGCGCGGCCAACCCGATCGGACCCGAGCCGACAATGGCGACCGTGGAGCCCGGCTGCACCTTCCCGTTAAGCACGCCGCACTCGAAGCCGGTCGGTAGGATGTCGCTCAGCATCACCAGCGCCTCTTCGTCCTCACCGTCGGGAATCGGATACAGGCTGGTGTCGGCATGCGGGATCCGCACGAACTCGGCTTGAGTGCCGTCAATCGTGTTGCCAAGGATCCAGCCACCGGTGGTGCAGTGGGAGTACATGCCCTTGCGGCAATACTCACAGCGGCCGCAAGCGCTGATGCAGGAGATCAATACCCTGTCGCCCGGCTTGAACGTGACGACGCCCGGACCAACGGAGTCAATGACACCAACGCCTTCATGGCCCAGCGTGGTCCCGGGCTTGCAGGTCGGCACGTCACCCTTGAGGATGTGCAGGTCGGTCCCGCAGATCGTCGTTTTGCTGATTCGAACGATTGCATCGGTCGGGCTCTTGACGACGGGCTTGGCGCGGTCATCCAGTTTCTTCTGGCCAGGGCCTTGGTAGACGAGTGCTTGCATGGAGAAGTCCTTTGGTTGGCTAAAGATTCAGTGTTTTCATGCTCTTCCCTGAGGTGGTCCGGAAGGGGAACAGCGCCAACAAGAAGAGGAGGGGGAGGGCAAGCCAGCCGAAACCGTGCTGCGGGGAAGCACCGAAGAGCCAGCCGCCAGCGGCCGAGCCGAGGGTTTGGCCCAGGCTTGCGCCTGCCGCCAAGCCCCCCATCGTCACGGCCAGTTCGGCTCGTGAAACGCCGGCGGCAAGGTATGACACGACGGGTAGGACCAACCCCGTGCCGGCGGCTGTCAGGCTCACCCCGAGGTACATCCAGCCGTGCGCTGGTTGAACCCAGAGCACAGCTAGGCCCGTCATCGCGAGAAGCAGACCCATGCCCAGGAGACGGGCGGCCGAGCTTGAGTTCAGCATCGGCGTGAAGAACAGCAACGCGTTCACCGCGAGCATGACGATGCTGCACTCGGCGAACATCAGGGCTACGGCCCTGGAAGACACCTGTTCGCTCCGGAGGCCCTCAAGAAGGATGCCCAGTTCGAAGGCCGCCAGTACGAACATGACCCCCGCGCTGAGTCCCCAAAGTGGCAGGCCGCTTTGGTAGCGCCGGCCTGCCTCAGGTATCTCCGGCAACCGCGCCGTCACAGGGCTTGCCCGCAGAACACGCAGCAACCCGATCATCGTGGCTCCTCCGAAGGCGGCAGTCAGCAGGACCACGATCTGTGCGATGGATGCAGGTGCGAGTTCGCGGACACCTGCCGATGACGCGAGCCAGTCCGCAGCTGCGATCGCGGCGGGGCCCACCAAAAATCCAAGCAGGGACATGGATCCAAGCCACGCGAAGCGGCGCGCGCGCTGCGCCTCGACGGTGCGTTCGGCCGCGATCACGGAGACGAGCGGGACGATGGCCGCCACGAAGAATCCAGTGCTGCCCCGCAGCAGGTAGAGTCCCTCTATGCCGATCCCCCCTGGGATCAGGTGAATCATCAAGCTGACCACGTATCCAGCAAAACCTGTGAGCAGGACGAAGTTTCGCCCAACGCGGTCCGAGATGAAGCCCCACAAGGGCGCGCCGACCAGCACGCCCATGGCGTATACGCCGCTCGCGAAACCAATGTGACGGGCGATTTCCCCCGGCGTTGCTGCGGGCAGCATCAGCATCAACCAACCCGGCAACACCGGTAGGAGCGCGCCGTAACCAGCGGAGACAACGAAGACGGCCGCGGCGAGCCATGCGACCTCTGATCGCTGCAGGCTTGCATGGCCGCCCGGCATCGTCGTTGATCGCGCTCTGCCGGTCATGCTGCGCTCGCTTCAGTTCGCCGCGTCCCCGACGTGAGATGCGCACACAAGACAAGGCTCAAGACAGCGGCAAAGAGGCACCACACTGAGATGAACCATCGTGCGTAAAAGTAGTAGGCCGCCGCAAATGACGCCAGCGCGAGTACGCCGAATACCTTGACCCACCGATGCGTGGAGACCATCGGGCTGATGGCTGTCGACAGCAAATAGACGCTCATCACCGCAGCGGCGAAGAAATGAGGAGAGACGTACTCGATGTGCTGGCCTGTAGCGCGAGAGACGACGGGGAACGCCACCAAGGTGTACAGGAGGTACGCGGCCACGGCCGCGCCCGCGGCGGAAAGTCCCCACAACGTGCTGCGGCGCCACCCGGTTGGTTCGATCAGCAGCACTGCCACGGGGACATACACCGGCCACAGGACGTGCGAGAAAAACGAGTATGCGTGCGTCATCACGGCGTTGAGCAGCGGCGCCTCGTAGCGGAATGTCAGCCAGACAACACCTTCGATCAGCTGTTGGATGGAGAAGAGAAGGGGAATCGCAGCGAGGGGGAGCTCACGCGGGCCGCGCGCCGACTTGACCGTCATAATGCCGGCTCCCAGCAGCAGGGCGCCCGCGGTAAAGCTTGCGGAAGCGGAGAAGCACATTCAGTTCATTTCGCAGCAATCGCAGTTCCCGCCGCATCCTCGCGGAGGTAGCACACCAGCCCTGCCAGCCATAACAGAACAGGCACCAGGAGCAGCCAGCGGAAGTCCGAGTGCAGCAGGAAGTTGGTCGCACTCATCAAAGCAACGCCGGACGCCCCTGCGACTGCCAGCGCCAAGAGGGTTCCCGGAGCCCGTCGGGCGAGAAACCGCCAGGCCACCAGGAGGGTCATGGTGCCCGCGGCGACCATGAATCCGCCCATGACGTTGAACACGTGGCCGAGCCATCCCTCTAGGCCCGGCGCCGCTACTTGCAAGGCTTCGATGGAGGTCCCCATGAAGCGTGGGTCCTCGGGCAGCAGCGCCGGCCGAAGGAGGACGAAATAGACGCCCAGCAGAATCATCCACAGCCCGCAGGCAGCGAACACCTTGCCGGAAAGCCGCATAGGCAGGGGTGATGCACTCATGGGCTCACGCTGACGCCGTTAGGCCCCTTGCCGACACGGATGGTGTTCACCACGGCGCGTGTCTTGATGTCGATCACCGACACGGTGTCGGCGTACGTATTGGTGATGTACGCCAGTCGGCCTTCGCGGTCGACCGCCACTCCGTGCGCCCCCGACCCGGTGACGACCGTCTTGACCAGCTTGAACGTCTGCAGATCGATCATGCTGACTGAGTTCCCCGGCTTGCTTCGACTGCCTTGGTTCGCGACCAGGAGGGTTCGGGAATCGGGTGTGGCGTAGAGCTGGATCGGCACCGTACCGACGCCGATCTTGCGCGTCACCTTCCGTGTGGCGGGGTCGATCACCGCAACGGCCCGCTCCTCTGACAGCGAGACGAAAGCAAGCAGCCCGTCCGGCGTGAAGCCTACTTGGGCAGGCCCCTTGCCGACCGGTATCTGCGCGATCTCCTTGCGGGTCGCGACGTCGATCACCGAGACCGACCCGCCTTTAAGGTTGGCGACGTAGGCCTGTTTCCCGTCTGGGGCGAACCGCACTCCATGCGGGAATTTCCCGACGGCAATCGTTGCCACTACGCTTCTCGCCGCCGCATCGATCACGGTCACCGAGTTGTCGCCGCCATTCGTGATGTATGCGAAGCGACCGTCAGGTGTCAGCACGACGTGGGCCGGGTGCAAGCCCACCGGGATCTTGGCGACGACTGCGTCGCTTGCAGTATCGATCAACCAGACGGCGCCGGGCTTGGCCATCACGGCGTGTTCCGCCTTGTTCATGCCCGGGTGCCAGGGAGCGGGGTCCGGGTCCGGCTCTCCATTGCTGGTCACCCAGACGACCTTGCCATCGGGCGACAGCTGTACGTTGTGGGGCATCTTGCCGACCCGGACGGGAGTGAGCAATTTGAAGGACGTCGCGTCGATCACGCTCACCGTATCGGCGTTCTCGTTGGCGATGTACACCTTGTCGGCAGCGCTGGCTGCGAAGCCGCAGGCGAGCAAGGCAATAGCGAGAAGAGTCTTGGGCGTTGACATGGGTCTAGTCCTTTCCGTAAAGCAAGGAGAAAAGCCGCTCGCTCGCGCCATCCCTGGCGCTTCGATAGTTCTCAAGCGACTGCGATATGAGCTTGCTTGTGTGAGCTTCCACCGCGGCGAAAGGGTTGTCCTGCTTGGCCGGCATCCGTCCCTGCGCAAGGAAAGGGGCGAACAGCTTCAGCGGCAGCATCCAGGGATTGAACTTGTCGGAGAACATCAAGGCGCTGGACCGCATTGGATGCAGCCACTTCAACACCTGCGCGCTCAACGGGTTGGAGAATGCCGTGACCCAAGGACGCAGAGTGTTCTGGTACACCACTTCGTTCCACTCCGAGACTGCTCCGACCTTCTCGAACGATCTTTGCGGGTACACGTAGCGGATCTGCTCGACCTCGCGCTCCTCGAAGCGAACTGTGTACTGGGGCTTGCGGCAATCCGGGTCCCCGGTCGGATTGCTGATCTTCATCTCGTACAGGCCAGGCTTCAGCGCATTGAGGTCGGCAAGGCTTTCCAGGATCGCGCGGTGCTCCAGCTTGGCCACGTTGCCAGATACGAAGATGCCTAGATGCCCGACGTGGGGATTGAGGAGGTACACAATTCTCTGCCGCGCCTTCTTGAGGTCCGCAGTCGTGGGATAAACGGCCGGAATCCAGTTCAGCGCCTGGTGCGGCGGTGAGATGTTGTCGCCGCTGGAGGCAAAGATCACCAGCGGATTGCGGATGCGCTTGAGGTCAACGAAGCAGTGCTCGTCGATCTTCAAGGTTCCACGTTCGAGCTTGTTGCCGATGAAGAGGTCCTGGACGATTGACAAGATCTCCTCGCGGCTCAGGAAGTGATACCCCGTCCACCACTTTTCGAAATCGAGGAAGCGCTGTCGTTCGGTATCGATGTTCGCGAAGACGTTGTAGTTCTTGTCCCAAAGCGTATTGGATGGGCTCAGGTTTTCGAAGTTCTGTACCAGCCATGCGCCGTCCAGCTTCCCGTCGCCCAGGTCCGCGAGCAGATGCGTCATCCAGCTGCCGCCCATCAAGCCGCCTGACAGGCGCATCGGGTTGACGTCGGATGCACCGGCCCAGTACGAAAGCGGAGACCCGTTCAGCACAGTAACCCCCGCAAGGCCTTCACAGTCGGCCGCAAGGAGGGTTGCCGCCCAGCCGGCCTGGCAATTGCCATAGAGCACGGGCGGCATGCCGTCGTGCCGGCTGCTCACCTCCTCGACAAAGCGCCGCAGCACATGCAGCACGTCCGCAAGGGTCTGGTTCGGACATGGCAGCGGAAAAAATACGACAAAGTAGGTTGCGTGGCCTTCGTGCAGGGACATGCCAACTTCGGAGTCGTGCTTGAAGCCGCCGATGCCCGGGCCGTGTCCGGCACGGGGATCAATGATGACCACTGGCGGCTTGCTGGCGTCCACGCAATCCATGGCGTCGTCCTCCTCGCAGCGAGTGATGCGCAGCAAGGCGTAGTTCGCCGGGCGCTCGAACAGCCTGGCATCCAGGATCGTCTCGTACTCGAAATGGAGTGGGGGCGGCATGCCGGCTGTCTCATGCGCCAACATGTTGTTGGCCCGCTCCCTGAACGTGTCCAGGAGCATCAGGCTGCGTTGCCAGCGATCGATCTGGTAGCGCAATGCCTGTTCCATGAGGGACACCGGTACTGCGGGCGCCACACCGGCTTGCGCGGCAGCCGCAATCCCGGCATTTGCAGGCTTGGGTGCCCGGGTGGTCTTGGTGGCCGCCTTGGCTTTGGGCTTCACTGCAGCAGCCGCGGTCATGCCAGCGCCTCTGCTGCGACCCGCGCCGTTTCGGCGCGCGCCTTAGAGGACGGGGCTGCCTTGATGCCCGCAAGCTTCGTCCGCTTGAGCATCAACGCGTTCAATGCCACCAACGCCGAGCTGCCGGACATCGACAGCGCAGCGATTTCGGGCGAGAGGGTGAACGGGTAGAAGACACCAGCAGCCACCGGAAACGCAATCACGTTGTAGCCCACGGCCCACCAGAGGTTCTGGTGCATTTTGCGCAATGTCGCGCGCGACAGCTCAATGGCGCCGACCACGTCATACGGGTCGCTCTTCATCAGCACCACCTGGGCGCTTTCCATCGCTACGTCCGTACCGGCGCCGATTGCGAAGCCGACATCCGCCTGGGTCAATGCCGGTGCATCGTTGATGCCGTCGCCTACCATGCCGACCTTGTTCCCCTGGTCCTGCAGCTCCTTGATCTTGGCGGCCTTCTGGCCAGGGAGAACTTCCGCCAGCACGATGTCGATCCCCAGCTCCTTGCCGATGCGGTCGGCAGTTGCCTGGTTGTCGCCGGTCATCATCGCTACCTTGACGCCTCGCTCCTGCAGCTTGGCAATCGTCGCCTTGGACGTTGGCCGGACGGCATCGGCAATGGCAATCAGGCCGATGAGCTTTCCCGCCCTTGCCACGTGCACGGCGGTGCGTCCACCCCCTTCAAGCCGCGCAGCCTCGACGGCCAGTGCGTTAAGGTCCACGCCTTCGGCCTGCATCAGTTTGCGGTTGCCCAGCAAGACCGCGTCGGGTCCGATGCTGGCCCGAGCGCCCTGACCATCGACGTTGGTGAAGCCCGTGGCCAGCTCTGTCGGCATGGCGCCGGCCCGCTTGAGAATGGCATGCGCGAGCGGATGCTCGGAAAACTTCTCCAGTGCAGCCGCGGTGGCGAGCAAGTCAGCTTCGCTCACCCCAGGGGCCGTGACCATCTCCACCACATCGGGCTGGCCCACAGTGAGCGTGCCGGTCTTATCGAAGACGACGACCGTCAGCTTGGTGGCGTTCTCCAACGCCGACGCGTTCTTGAAGAGGATGCCGTTCATCGCGCCCAAGCCGGTGCCGACCATGATCGCCATCGGGGTGGCGAGTCCCAGTGCGTCAGGACAGGCGATGACAAACACCGTGATGGTCAGGGTGAGGGCGAACAGCAGAGGTTGACCGAGTACCCAGAACCACACTGCGAAGGTCAACAGGCCGATGACGATTGCTGCCAGCACCAGCCACTGCGATGCGCGATCCGCGAGCAGCTGGCCTGGCGCCTTTGAGTTTTGCGCCTCCTGGACCAGCTTGACGATCTGGGCGAGGGCGGTATCCGCACCTACCTTGGTCGCCTTGTAGCGAAAGCTGCCGCTCTTGTTGATGGTGGCGCCGATGACCGAGTCGCCCGCAACCTTCTTCACCGGCATCGATTCCCCCGTCAGCATCGACTCATCGACCTGGGAGATTCCTTCGGTGATTTGCCCGTCGACCGGGATCCTGCCACCCGGCTTGACGACGACCGTTTCGCCAGCCAGAACTTCCGATGTGGGCACCTCGACCTCGGCGCCGGAACGAAGCACGGTGGCCATGGGCGGCGCGAGATCCATCAAGGCGCGGATGGCCTCGGAAGCGCCGGCGCGCGCGCGCATCTCCAGCCAATGGCCCAGTAGGATGAACACGAGCAGCACGGCCGAGGCTTCGTAGAACACCTCGCCCTCGTACAGGAACGTGGCTCCCACGCTGAACAGGTAGCCCGTGCCCACCGAGAGGACGACCAGCGTCGCCATGTTGGCGACCCCATTGCGGGCAGACCGCCATGCAGCGACGAGGAAGGGCCAGCCCGGGTAAGCGATCGCCCCTGTCGCAGCGGCGAACAGGAAGAGCTTTCGGTCCATGCCAAATGGCACTGGAAAGTCTCCAAACATCTCCCCCATCGGTGAGTACAAGAAGACCGGGATGGCGAACAGGAGGGCGACCAGGAAGCGGTTACGCATGTCGCGGGCCATGTCTTGCATGGACATGCCTGGAGCATGACCCATGTCATGCATCATCTCCGCCTTGTCGTGCGCCATGGACTTGCCTGCCGCTGCAGGCGCCTTGTGACCCGCGTGACCCGCGTGGTCAGCGTGGTCAGCGTGAGCAGCGTGAGCAGCGTGAGCAGCGTGAGCAGCGTGAGGGGACCGGTCAGGCGCGCTCGCGATGCGACCGGCGGCATCACAGACATGGGCCGGAACCAATTCGCCGCGGCAGTGATAGCCGCAGTCCTTCACGCGTTGCCGAATAGCATCCAGCGTGACTCTTGATTCGTCATAGTGCAGGGTGGCGCTCCCAGCGACATAGTTGACGTCCGCGTGGTGAACACCGGGGAGTGACTCCAGCTGCCGGGCGACACCTGCCGCGCTCAGGCTGGAGACCATCTCCGCGACTTCGACAGTGCTGGTTTTCATGCCGCAGCCTCTTTTTTCCCGAAGGAGGGAATGAACCGCGGCGTGCGCGCCGCGTAGGCGTCAAAGGCCGCTCCGAAGTGCTTTCGCATCTCCGCTTCTTCCGTCACTGCCAGCCGGCCGTACATGACCAGCAGGATCGGAAACATAGCCAGGGTGAGCAGCGTCGGCCATTGCAGCAGGAATCCCAGCAGGATCAAGACAAAAGCCACGTACTGCGGATGGCGGATGTGGGCATAGGCGCCTGTGGTCGCCAGCGTGTCGTGGCGTTGCGCGTGATACAGCACGTTCCAGGCGGTGGACAACAAATAGAAGCCGTAGCCCAGGAATACGTAGCTGGCGATATGAAGCGGGCCGAAATGAGCGTCGCCCTTTTCGCCAAGGAGGGTCGACCACAGGTGACCGGAGTTGTGCGACAGCAGGTCGAGGCCGGGGTACCTTGTCTGCAGCCATCCGGACAAGACATATAGCGTGAGAGGGAAGCCGTACATCTCGACGAAGAGAGCCACGATGAAGGCAGCGAAAGCGCCGAAAGTTCGCCAGTCGCGGGCCGTCTGCGGCTTGAAGAAGCTGAACGCGAACATCAGAAATATCGCCGAGTTCAGGATGACCAGCGTCCAGAGGCCGTAGGCGGAAGTGTCGTGGGTCATGGCTGCTCTCCCGATCGTGGGGCCGAATCTGCGGATGAAGCTTTATGACCGCGGTGGTCTGCATGGCCGCCGCCGTGGGAGCCGTGCCCGTTGTGCATGAACACGTGCATCAGCGGGCACGCGAGGAGCAGAAGCAGGGGCAGCGCGCCGATGAAGTGCGCGCGATGCTCGCTGAGCAGGAAGTATGCTGCGATGGCGCCCATCACAAGTAGCCCGATGGCGTAGCGCGAGCGCCAAAAGCCGGGTGCTTCTTGCTGCGGCGGGGAATGAAGATCGGTCATTTGGTTCTCCGAGGAATTTGCGGTCAGCGCGCCAGCCGGTTTTGCAGCCAGCTGAAGAACATCCCGGCAAGCAGCGCCCACGTGCTCAGCACGAGAAGCGCAACAAGGAATCCAGGGAATGCGAAGGGCTGCGGACGAACCATGGTGGTGAAGTCCATGCCATGGAACAAGTTGTTCATCAAACCCAGGAAGGTGGTCGGTGCAAGTACCCAGGCCACTGTGCATAGGGCATAGAACCCACCGACGGTGATCGCCAGCGCGAGGCCGGTGCGTAAGGGTGACATGGCGTTCTGCCTACTTCGCCGGTGCCGGAGGCAGACGGTCCATCATCATCTGCATGGAAGCGCCCATCATTTCCATGCGCTTTTCCATCATTTGATGGTGCATCGACATGTCGCCCTTCATGGACTTCATGCCCCCGGCCGACATGCCATTCATCATGGTCATGCCGTCCTGCATGGTCTTCATGTGTTCTGCCATCAGAGCGCTACGCTCTTCTGGCGTCTTCGCGGCCATCATCTTTTCGTGCATGTCACGCATGGCTTTAGTCTGCGCATCCATCTTTTCCACGCTCGGTCCGGGCTTAGGAGCTGCCTGTTTGGATGTGGTTGCGGGGGCGTTTCCGGCGGGATGATGGCCGGTGTGCTGATCGGTCGGGGCCGCCGCGAACGCTGACGTGCCGAGGATGGAAACTGCAAATGCGATAGAAAGAAGGTGAACTCGGTTCATGTGGAACTCCAGTGTGAATGTGGTGAAAAGCGAGGCGCAGGATCATGCATATCGGCCCCGCCCTGCGGAACCGAGGTGCAACGCCGCAATGAGATTGCGGTCGACCTAACAGGAGGCTAGAGCGCCCACCGCGAGTAGATGATTCTTTCGGGGGGATCACTCAGCGAAGGCTGAGCTTCGAAGCCGCTCCAGTGGCGCGCGAGCAGGAGCGAGGGTTCGGTCCAGATGACTGCGGCCAAAGGCGGGGAACCCGGATCTACGGAGTCCACCCCGTTATTGCCTTGTAAGGCCTGCGATCCCTCGTCGCAGGCTTTCAAACACGGGGCGTTAGGGGCTTGTTCATTCTCATGCGCAGCCGCCGCGACGTGCGCTGTGGTGTGAGAGCTCTCAGAGGAGAGTTGGTGCCCGCCGTGGTTGGGCGCTTCCAACATGCAAGCATTAGCGAAGCCAGACGCCAGCACGAATAACCACACAGCCAGCATCAACGATGCAGTAGTGCGGTTGGTGGTGGTGCGAAAGAGGAACTTCATGGCGGAAAACTAGTAGGTTCATGGTAGGGGGGCATTCGCTGAAGTCAGTTGACTTAGATCAAAGAGACCGCCATACATAAATCAGTATGCGCTCGCGTGCGGGTA
Organism: Burkholderiales bacterium; assembly: GCA_016191525.1. Classification (GTDB taxonomy): domain Bacteria; phylum Pseudomonadota; class Gammaproteobacteria; order Burkholderiales; family Burkholderiaceae_C; genus Ramlibacter. The sequence continues at coordinate 68,655 of JACPOK010000026.1, forward strand.
CGTGCGGCGTGTTGGCGATTACCTGCGTAAGGGAATGCGCCGAAGCATATTTAGACTAGAGCTCAGCGGCTAGGCGGCCGTACTATGGGGCTATGTATCAATCCTCTTCTTCCGGCTTAATTGCAAGTCGTTCATCATGAGCATCGCTGAACTGCAGCGCTCGTCCGTGCCTGTTCTTGGCGCGCAAGAGGCCCTCAATAACGGGTGTTTCTGCCTGACCTTGGACAACGGCGCCCTGGCGCGAGCATTGGACTTTGAGCTTGCAGGAGTGCAGCTTTCCGAGCTCGTGCGGGAGCGCTGCCCTTATGTGTTCGCCGCCAGGCCAGTGTTTGTTGAAGCCGCCCAGGCCCGTCGCATGGCCGAGGTGATCCACGCGGTCGAGGCGGTTGTGGCTCTGCCGGCGTACGGTGATCAGGTGCTGGGAGCGGCTCCCGCAATTGCCCGTCTCGGTGCGGCAGGCCCGAAAGGAGTTTTCTTCGGGTACGACTTTCACGTCGGGAAGGATCGGCTGGGGCTGATTGAGATCAACACGAACGCCGGGGGCGCGATGCTGAACGCGGTCCTCGCACGCGCGCAGCGCGCTTGCTGTGCAGTGATGGAGGGGATGGCCCCGACGCTCCTGGATGTGGACGCGTTCGAAGAGCGGATCGCGGCCATGTTTGTTCGGGAATGGGATCTCGCCGTTCGGGGAAGACAGCTTGCGAGCATTGCAATCGTCGATGACGTGCCTGAGCAGCAATATCTCTACCCTGAGTTTCTGCTGTTCCAGCGGCTTTTTGAACAGCACGGTCTACGGGCCGTCATCGTCGGCCCGACCGACTTGCAGTGGCGAGGTGGCGTGCTTTGGGCCGGAGAGCTTGCGATCGACCTCGTCTATAACCGCCTGACTGACTTTTACCTCGAGGAGTCGGGCAGCGCGGCCTTGCGCGAAGCATATCTCCAGGATGGAGTGGTCTTGACGCCGAACCCACGGGCTCATGCCTTGTACGCGGACAAGCGCAACCTAGCGCTCTTCAGTGATCGATCGCGGATGAGCGCGCTGGGGGTCCCAGACGAGGTGCAAAAGGTCCTGCTAGAACATGTGCCCCACACGGAAGTTGTCGTGGCTGAAGACGCACAACGGCTCTGGGACGCGCGGCGAAGTTTGTTCTTCAAACCGGTTGCGGGGTTTGGCAGCCGTGCGGCCTATCGTGGAGACAAGCTGACCAAGCGCGTCTGGCAGGAGATCCTGGCCGGGGACTACGTTGCCCAGGCGTTCGTGACACCAGGTGAGCGCAAGGTCAGCGGGGATGACGCAGGGCAAGCCATGAAGTTCGACATGCGGGCGTACACATACGAGGGATCTGTGATGTGGTTGGCCGCCCGGTTGTATCAGGGGCAGACCACCAACTTTCGCACCGTGGGCGGAGGCTTTGCGCCGGTGTACAGCGGATCGATGGTGGGCGGCTTCGGCGTGTCATCGAGTTCAGGCGACTGCGGGCCGGAGCTGGGTCACTGCAGTCCGGTCGGCGGCTGATCGCTCCGGGCATCTGCGCGAGATGGGCCAGCCTTCTTGAGCACGGATCCTGTCAATCCCGAGGCTGGGGCCCCGGGGTCAACGCTGATACGCTCAATCGGGCCGTTCCAGCTGACGCTGTATGGACTCGGGAGCATGCTGGGCTCGGGCATCTACGGACTGATCGGCCAAGCGGCCGGCCAGGTTGGGAACGCCGTATGGGCGTCCTTCCTCGTTGCCATGGTTGCGGCCTTGCTGACCGCGTTGTCGTACGCATCGCTGGGCTCACGCTATCCCCGGGCGGGCGGCGCGGCATTCGTGACCCAGAAGGCCTATGGCATGCCGCTCCTGAGCTTCGTGGTGGGCTTGGCAGTGGTTTTCTCGGGACTGGCGTCGGTCGCCACGCAATCGCAAGTCTTCGCTGGCAACCTTAACGTTTTGCTGAGCCCTGGATCGCTCCCCGTGTGGGCGATCGGCGGCGGGTTTCTTCTTGCCATGGCGGCCCTGGTCCTGCGCGGCATCAAGGAATCGATGTGGGTCAATGTCGCATTCACCCTGGTCGAAGCCGCAGGCCTGCTGCTCGTCATTGCAGTTGGCATCCCTTACTGGGGATCGGTCGACCTGCTCGAGGTTCCCGATCTGCCTGGCGGCGACGCTACCGTCCTGCTCGTGATGCAGGGAGCGGTGCTGACATTCTTCGCGTTCATCGGCTTCGAAGACACGCTGAATGTCGCTGAAGAATGCCGCGACCCGCAGCGCACCATTCCCATTGCGCTGGTGACTGCGATGGTCATCGGCGCGCTGATCTACGTCGCAGTGGCCGTGTCGGCCGTTTCCGTCGTGCCATGGCGGGAGTTGTCGGAAGCCCCCGGGCCGTTGACGGAGGTGATCGCGCGTGCCGCGCCCGCCATCGCGCCCTGGGTCTTTACCGTGGTGACGCTGTTCGCGGTCGCCAACACGGCGCTGGTCAACTACGTCACGAGTTCCCGCCTGGTCTATGGCATGGCGCGGCAGGGGCTATTGCCGCGAGCGCTGGGCAATGTGCACCAGCGCTCGCGCACTCCGCACCTGGCAGCCATCCTGCTGCTGGCGCTCCTGCTGCCGCTCGGAGTGTTTGGAAGCGTCGCCAACCTGGCCTCGGCCTCCGTGCTGCTGCTGCTGGCCGTCTTCGCCGTCGTCAATGGGGCACTGTTCATCCTGAAGGGGCGCAAGAGTGAGCCCGTCGGCCGCTTTGAAATTCCACGCTGGGTGCCAGCTGCGGGAACCGTCACATGCGTGGTGTTGGTTGGCCTGCGGGTGTACAGCAGTGACTGGCACGCCCCTGCTTTGGCTGGGGGGCTCCTGGCGGGAATCCTCGCCCTGTATGCACTGCTTCGTCCGAAGTTGTCTTAGCTGTCGCCGTTCACGCTGTTCGCTTCGCCGGGGCCTTCAGTGCCCGAGCCTTCACCTTCGTCTCTGTTGGTGCGGGGGCGACGAAGCTTTCCAAGTCTCCAAGGATTGGACAATCCGGACGGTCATCGCCCTGGCAGCAGTGGATCAGGTGTCCCAGCGTCTTGCGCATGGACGCCATCTCCGTGATCTTGCGATCGAGCTCCGCAAGGTGCGCGGATGCCACCTTCTTCACGCTTGCGCTTGGCCGCCTGCGATCCTGCCAGAGCTTCACCAGCTCGCCGATCACGGGGATCGAAAAGCCCAGGTCGCGTGAGCGTTTGATGAAGCGCAGCGTGTGAACCTCCGACTCGCCATAAACGCGGTAGCCCGACTCGGTGCGGTGGACCCTTGGCAGCAGACCCAGCGACTCGTAGTGACGCACCATCTTCGGCGTCACCCCCGCCTTCTCGGCGGCCTCACCGATGTTCATTCCATCGCTGATCGGTTTCATGCGGACCTTCCTCTCCAGCGGCGCAGGGTCAATGCATTGGCAACCACGCTCACCGAGGAGAACGCCATCGCGGCTCCGGCGAGCATGGGGTTGAGCAGCCCGAATGCCGCGAGGGGAATGCCCACCACGTTGTAGATGAAAGCCCAGAACAGGCCTTGGCGGATCTTCGCGTAGGTCTTGCGCGAGATCTCGATCGCATCGGCCACCAGGCGGGGATCGCCGCGCATCAAGGTGACTCCGGCCGCGTGCATGGCGGCTTCCGTGCCGGTGGACATGGAGAAGCCCACGTCGGCCGCGGCCAGAGCCGGCGCGTCGTTGATGCCGTCGCCCACCATGGCCACGGCCAGCCCGCTCGCCTTGAGCTCGGAGACGACCCGCGCTTTGTCCGCCGGCAAAACTTCGGCGCGAACCTCGTCAATGCCCAGCTCCTGGGCTGCGACGCGCGCGGCGCCATTGTTGTCGCCTGTGACCATGACGACCCTGACGCCTTGCTCACGCAGGCTCGCGACCGCCTCCTTGGCGGTGGCCTTCGCGGCATCGCCAAACGCCAGCAGGCCGACGAGGCGCGCGGGCTGCGCGCCTTCGGCCAACCACGACACGGTGCGGCCCTCGTCTTCGAGCTCCTGGGCTCGCGAGGCCAACGGCGAGAGGTCGACGCCCAGCTCCTGCATCCAGCGGGAGCTTCCGAGGCTGAGAACCTGCCCCTTCACTTGCGCCGACATGCCACGGCCTGCGACGGACTTGGCGTCCTGCGCGGGAGCGATGCTGACCAGGTTCTCTTTCGCCGCGTCCAATACGGCGCGGGCCAGGGGGTGCTCGCTCGCCGCTTGCACGCTGGCGGCCAGGCGCAGAAGGCCTTGGTGGTCGCTGTCGGCGGCTTCGAACGCCACCAGGCGCGGCTTGCCTTCGGTGAGGGTGCCAGTCTTGTCGAAGGCGACGACCTTGACGTTGTGGGCGACCTCCAGGGCCTCCGCGTCCTTGATCAGGATGCCTCGGCGGGCGGCCACTCCTGTGCCGGCCATGATGGCGGTGGGCGTGGCGAGCCCCAGTGCGCATGGGCAGGCGATGACCAGAACGGCGACGGCGTTGAGGATCGCGCGCTCCCAGTCGCCTGTGGTCAAACCCCAGCCGAGGAGGGTGAGGAGGGCAATTCCCAGGACGACCGGGACAAAGACCTCGCTCACTTGATCGACGAGGCGCTGGATGGGCGCCTTCTTGGCCTGAGCAGACTCCACCATCCGCGCGATGCGCGAAAGAGTGGACTCCGCGCCGACAGCGGTGGTGCGGGCCGTGAATAGCCCCTCCGCGTTCACCGAACCCCCGACGATTTTCGCACCGGGAGCCTTCGCCACCGGCAGGCTTTCGCCCGTGATGAGCGACTCGTCGACGTGCGTGGATCCTTCCAGGATCTCGCCGTCCACGGGCACGCGCTCGCCGGGGCGAACCACCACGACATCTCCGACCTGCACCTGCGCTGCGGGGACCTCGATTTCCATGTCGCCTCGCCGCACTCGCGCTGTTTCGGGGCGAAGCGCGTTGAGGGCCCGAATGGCCTCCGTGGTCTGATGCTTGGCGCGCTGCTCCAGCCATTTGCCCAGCAGGACCAACGTGATCACGACAGCGGAGGCCTCAAAATAGAGGTGGGGCGCCTCGCCGTGCCCCTCGTGTCCCATCCCTGCGATCAGCAGGTAGACCGATAGACCGTAGCCTGCAGAGGTGCCGAGCGCCACCAGAAGGTCCATGTTGCCCGCGCGCGCTTTGACAGCCCTCCATGCAGAGCGGTAGAAGCGCGCCCCAAGCCAGAACTGCACGGGCGTCGCCAGCGCCAATTGCCACCAGCCGGGAAGGGCCCAGTTGATGCCGAACAGCATGCCCAGCATCGGGAGCACAAGGGGCAGGGACAGAACGGCGGCCACGGCGACGGGCCACCAATCCGGCAGGCCAGCCTTATCGACTGCCGCAGCCGCGTCGGCTGCTTGTGGAAGCTTCGCCTGGTAGCCAGCTTTTTCGACGGCGGCCAACAGCCGAGGAAGCACTTCGCTGGGGCGTCCCACAAACTTGACCTCGGCCTTCTCGGTCGCGAGGTTCACTTCGACCGACGCGACCTCCGGCAACTTGCGCAGCGCCTTTTCAACTCGACCGACACAGGTGGCACAAGTCATCCCCTCAATCGCGAGGCTGGCTTGCTCCTCGCGGACGGTGTAACCCGCCTTCTCCACCGCACCGCGCAGCGTTGCAAGGTTTACCTGGGGCGATGCCGCGATGCTCGCGTTCTCCGTGGCGAGGTTCACGCTCGCGCTCTCTACGCCTGGCACTTTGGCCAACGCCTTTTCGACTCGGGACACGCACGAGGCGCAAGTCATTCCATCGATCGGCAGTTCGATGCCAAGGTTCTGGAGGTTCACTTTTGCCAGGCTGCCTGGCAGTGTCGTCGTGCTCTGCATTTTCAGTTCCTTGCGCCTGCACCCCAGGCGATGGAGGCATCTTCAAGCTTGCCATCATGGCAAGGTCAAGTCCATTCTGCCAGTAGGGGCGCGCCAGGTGAACGATTGACTCTGACACGGTGACAAGCTCGACGATTCAGGCCTTCACTAATTTTTTAAGGAGAAAAGCCATGATTGAACTAAACCTCCCCGACATGACCTGCGGCCACTGCGCCAGCACCGTCGCGCAGACTTGCAAGCTCGTCGACTCAGCCGCGAAGGTGGAGGTCGACCTGAACACAAGGCAGGTGAAGATCTCGTCCAGCGAAGATCGCAACGACTTTGTGGACGCGCTGACCGAAGCTGGATACCCGCCGGCCCCGTGACCTGGAAATCTGCTCGCAAGGGGGCGATTGACCTTGACGCCGCAGCAGTCAACCAAGGCTCCCAAATTGAACGGGCCTCCACCATGAACACAACGAACATTTGGACCGTGTCGCGCGCGTGGATTACCGGTTCCGCCATGGAGCCGAGAAACGGACGCGTCCTCGGGTTTTTCAACACAAACGGCCGGAAGCGGACCTGTGAATGAAAATGGCGCCGAGGAGGAGCGGGAATGAACCACTCACAGGCGAGCCTCACATTTGCCGAGGCCATCAAGGATGCAGAAAACCTGCTTGCCCACTTCGATAAGCTCAACACGAAACCGCCTCCGCCGGAAAATGAAGTATTGAAACGTGCGGGGTTGGTGATGGCGATGACCGCCTGGGAGACTTACGTGGAGGATAGGGTGATCGAGGCCGCGTCTGCCCGCCTATCAACAGTCTCCGATGCCTTGCTGGCGAGTTTCGTGAAGACACGCTTAAAAGAAGAAGTAAACAAGCTGCACAACCCGAGTTCAGAGAAGACAATCCAGTTGTTCGCAGACTATGCAGGCGTTGACGTTTCTTCCCATTGGAACTGGAGCCACGTAGAACCCAGTGTTGCGAAGCAACGCCTCAACGGCTACCTAAAACTTCGCGGTGATGTCGTTCACCGTTCTCGCCTTGTTACGAAGGGGCCTCCTCAGCCGCACCCTGTTACGAGGGAGGATTTGCAGAAGGCAGTGGGCTTCCTAAAGGAACTGGTCAAGGGGACGGAACGCGCACTTGCCGCCCCTTCGACTTGAATAGGCACGGCTGATTCCGACCGTTTCTTGAAGAACTCGGGTCGGAATCAGTCCTCATGCGCGGCAATGTCCAAGTTGCCGAAATACCTGTCCACGCAGATTCGATCGCAATGTCCACCTGTGGCCGCCACACACAATGAGCGATTCGAAGCTGTGGCGCGAAATTCGGCGGTCAGCAGGTAGGGCAGAATCCGCGCCATGCCTAACATTGCAATCGCCCTCAAAGAAGAGATCGCCCGCCTTGCCCGCAAGGAGCTGCGGTCGAACACGGACAGCCTCAAAAAGGCAGTCTCGACGAGCAGGTCCGAGATTGCTGCCCTCAAGCGGCGTGTCGAGCAACTGGAGCGGCAGCTAAAGCAAACCGCAAAACGGATACCTGCCCCGAAGGCGCTAGAAGACGCTGGGACCGACGGTCAGCACCGCTGGCGCGCTGCGGGGTTCGCTCAGCACCGCAAACGCCTGGCGCTCTCTGCTGCGGACTGTGCAAAGCTGCTTGGCGTGAGCGCACTGACCGTCTACAAGTGGGAAGGCGGGCAAGCACGTCCGCGGCCCAAGTATCTTCCCGCGATTGCCGCACTGCGTACCTTGGGCAAACGAGAAGCGGCCGCGAGGCTCGCCGAGCTGTCCTAGCGATACAAAAGGAACGACCAATGACCTACATCGAGAACGAAGGAGCATTGTTCCGCGGACCTGTTGCGCGAGAGGTTCGTGACGTCGCCGAAGGCCTATGGTTTTCCCTACAGCCAGTACCTGGCGGTGCGCAACCTGCCGGGCGCACTGACGGTGGTGATTCCTAAGGGCGGTCCGGTGCCTCCCTTCATGTCAACGTTCAATCCTCGCTGACACATGTCCGGCCGCACGATTCGACTCGTCATTGCGATGTTCGCGTCCGCCGCGATCGCCGCCTGCTCGCCGCAGGAAACGAACGAATTCGTCGGGGCAGCGCACTCTGGGAACTTGCAGCGCGTGAAGGAAATGGTCTCCAAGCAGGTGGATGTAAACGCTCGTGCGTTTGACGATGGCCAAACCGCGCTGATCGCCGCGGCACGCGGTGGCCGGCAAGATGTGGTCGAGTTCCTCCTTGCGAATGGCGCCGATGTAAACTTGAAGGACGCCGGAGGGACGCCCCTCTACTGGGCGGCCTTTGAGGGCCAGGTGACCACCTACAACTATTTGCGATCCCACGGAGCGCGCCTCAATGCCGACGAAGCCTCGCTTACCCATTTGCTGCGAGTTTTGCGCAAGAAGGGTTTGCCCGAGCTGGCCGCCACAGTGAAGGCAGTCTCGACACAAGAGAGGGGTTGACCTGCAGGCGCAACGAACCCGAAGCCGGTGCCGTCAAGAGGTCGACAAGAAGGGGGCAAGCCGGGATAAGGCCAGAAATGGCACATAGGCAGTTTTCTACATCCGCGTCCCGTGCGCTGAGACGCTGCGCAGGCATTTTCATGACGGTCGGCACGGGCTGATAAAGCGTTGAACTTCTCCGCCCAAGACGCACGTTGTTACGGTAGTTCGGCTGCCGATCTCTTGGCCGCCGTGCGCGCATTCCACATGAAGCCCGCACCTACGAGCGCGGCCATCAGCACCTGAGCGATGATCCCTTGCAAGGACGGATGAACCCCCAAGACATCGACGCGCGGCCCATTGAACGACGACGAGACGAGCCATCCCGCTTCCTGAAGCGCAGCAATGCCCTTGCCCGTGAGCACGACTGCAAGCACAGCCACCAAAGCTGAACTCCATGTGAAGAACTTGCCGATGGGCAGGCGGGCACTGAAGCGCAGCAGCGCCACGGCGACGACAGCCAATATCGCGACGCCACTCGCCAAGCCCATGAGAAGCGCGTGATGGTTTCCCTGCTCCCACAGGGCGGCATAGAACAGGATGGTTTCGAATACTTCGCGGTAGACCGCGATGAACGACAAGCCGAACATGAACCAGGCGGACTTGCGGCTGAGAGCGGCGGACAGCTTGTCGTGGATGTATCTCTGCCATGCCCCGGCCATGCCCTTTTGGTGCATCCACATTCCAACACTCAAAAGAACAACAGCCGCGAAAAGGGACGACAGGCCCTCGGTGACTTCGCGGCTCGCACCGCTCACGCCGACAAAGTAGGTGGCAACGGCCCAGGTAACGACGCCCAGAGCCAGCGCGCCGGCCCAGCCAGCATGCACATAGCGCAGCATGTCACCGCGCTCGGCCTTGCGCAGAAAGGCGATCATGGCCACGACCACCAACAACGCTTCCACGCCCTCGCGCAGAAGAATCGTGAGGCTTCCCAAGTAGGCCGCCGTGGCATCCGCGCTGGAATCCAGCAACGCATCGGCCTCCTTGAACATCCCATCGATGTCGCGTGCCTGGGCCTGCAACTGCGCCAGAGGCGCCTTACGCGCAAGCAAGGAACGATAGGTTCCCATCGCGGCTTCAATACGGCCCATCAAGGCGCGATCTCGCGTGGCCAGCGTCGGCTCGATCGGCTCGACGCCATCCAGGTAGGCTGACAGAGCGAGATCCGTGGCGCGCGCGGTATCACCGCTAGCGAACGCCTGCAGGCTCTGGGCCAGCTTCTGCCGGGCCACGTCAAAACTCAGGGTGCGGTTTTGGACGACCGCCTCGGGACGTGTGTGCAGGTAAGCCATGGCCATTGCCGCAGGCTCATCGCCCACCTGTTTTGCCAGATCAGCCTGCGTCGTGCGAGAAAGCGCGTCCAGGCTTGTCAGCTGTGCGCGGACAGCGGCGTTCTCGGCCCAGACCTTCTGCCCCGCCGCGGCTTCGCCGTCGGTGTGGGCAAACTGGCCGACAAAGAAGGCCAAAGCCCAGCGGTCGGCTTCGGAAACGCTGGCGAAGCTGGGCATGGACGTGCCTTCAATGCCCTGGCTGATCGCCTGATAGAGCGCAAACGCACTTCGCTCCCTGGCGCGGTCCTTGTCGGTGAAGGCGACGGGACGCGGGCTTAACTTGAGGCCGACCGGTCCGTCTCCATTGCCGGTGGCGCCATGGCAACCCGCGCACTGCGCTTGATAGAGCGTCGCTGCTTGAGCGACTTGCGGGGGCACGGCGGGCGACGAGGGTATCGGGTAGGCAGCAAGCAGGTGATTGGCGAGCGCCTTGGCCAGCAAGGCCACTTCCACGGAACTCTTTTTTGCTTCAATCGCGCTGGACAGCGCTTGCGCCTCGGCGACCAAAGCGGCGCGCTCAGGGTGAGCATCGAGCGCCGCCAGCTTGGCTTGTGCCGTCCTGGCGAACTCGCGCATTTCTTCGAACTCCGTCGCGCTGACGATGGAACCACCTTTCACCGCACCGCCGTAGTCCACAGCCAGGTAGTCGAGCAGTTGCCAGACGCGGCGGACCTCGGGCTCAGCAGCGTGCGCCGCCGACGCGAGGGCAATCGCAATGAAGAAGAGTACGGACGCGCAGAGGCGAAGTCTGAAGACGGAAGCCATGGAAATTAGCCGTAAATGAAAATGATTCTAATTTCCATTTTGCGCTCAAGTTGGGTTACTCAAGATTTCAAGGGACATGCTTGACCCTACAGCGACTTCAGGGTTTCAAATCGAGCGGAGACGTAGTCTGTCTAAGGGTTCCCGTGCGAGGCCCATGGTATTTGGCGGTAGCACAATCTCATCTGGCGGATAGCCAAAAGCGCACCTCGCCCCGCGGTGTATGGGCCGCGCGCGCCTCGTCGCTGCGGAAAGGGGACATCATTCGCTTCCGCGCCGAAAAAAGCGACGGCGCCCTCGTCATCACCGACGTGGTGCGTCGCTAGATATCCCCGGCTCGCGGCCCGGTGCGCGCATGCTCGAGAACGGGCGCGGGACCGCGCCCATTCCCTCAAGGTCACTTCACCTTGGTGACGACATAGTCGTCACCGTCCTTGACGAATTCCACGTCGACCTTCTTGCCGTCGCCGAGCTTGCTCCAGAGCATCTTGTCCTTGACCTTGAAGTTCATGGTCATGGACGGCCAGTTGAGACTTTCCACCGGCTCGTGCGCCAGCGTCACCGTTCCGGCTTTGTTGTCGGCCTTCTTGACCGTCGCTTTCGCCTTGTGGGTTGCCTGCTTCGCCTCGACGCTGGGCTTCTTGCCCATGTCCATGCCCTTTATGTCGTCCATCTTCTGTTGGGCGAAAGCCCCGGCGGCGGCAAACGCGCAGGCGGCGACGATGGTGTAGGTGCAGAATTTCATGTGAGTCCTTTAAGTTGGTGAGTGGGTAAATGGGGTGAGGGGATGCTCAGTTGCGCTTCATCATCATTTCGTGGCATTGCTCCATCATGCTTTTGCCGGATGCATGGGGCATGCCCTGCATTCCCTCCATCGGCGCCTGGCTGACCACAGCGCCGCCGGGCATCGCCTGCAACGACGTGATGGCAGGTCCGGCCGAGCCGCGCGCCGACAGGACGAAAGCGATCGCGTCGCCCGGCTTGAGGGAGGCGATGTCGACGGAGACATCGGCCTTGAAGGCCATCGTCATGGCGGGCATCCCCATGGAAGCGATCGCCTGGTGCGAGATGGTGAGAGCGCGGTTCTTGGCGTCGATGGCCTTCACCACGCCCACCGCGAGATGGCCTGCCGACGCGCTGGACATGCCCTGCGCAGGCGTGTTCGGGATCTGTGCGTGGACGCTGATTAGCAACGAAGCGGCAAGCGCACAGAAGACGAAGAATTTGCGGGTTTCCATAGTGACTCCTGTGGAACATTCGAAAAAAGGGGAATTCGGTGGTTGACGTCCTTCGTCAATTCAGCCAACGGCAGTACGCGATCCGCAGGGGAAGCTCCAGGGTTCTTGCGGCCGTTGCGCTGCATCGTGCGTCATCGCTGACGCGCCGCTGCGGTTCCGGCCAGGCAGCAGCCCTCGGCTGTCCATCGGGTTGGGTAAACGATTGCGCCGCCGTGGCGGGAGCAACGGGGCAAGTTATGCACGGCTGGCAGGGGTCCGCCGCCCGGTCGCGCGACGGGCGCAACTCGTCGGGCGTCGCCGAGGCCAGCGCCGGGTGATGCGACCCCATCCCGGCCATGGCCCAAGCCCCGGCGGGCAGCCATAGGCCCAGCAGCACGGCCGCCGCTGGCACCAGCCTTGTAAGCCCGTCACGCGGCAGCACGGCGCTTCCTCCAGAAACTGAGGCCGTGCGAACCCGCTGGCTCGCGCGGTCTGCACAGCAGCAGATAGGCCGCCGGGATGACAAACATCGAAAGCAGCGGTGCGGTGATCATCCCGCCCACCATCGGTGCGGCGATGCGCTGCATCACCTCCGAGCCGGTTCCGGTCCCCCGCATGATCGGGAACAGGCCGGCCAGGATCACGGCCACCGTCATCGCCTTGGGCCGCACGCGCAGCACCGCGCCTTCCCGGATGGCGTCCAGCAGATCCGGCAGCGTGTTCTTGCCGGCATCCAGCCGTTCATGCCAAGCGTTCTTCAGGTACAGCAGCATGATGACGCCGAACTCGGCGGCCACGCCGGCCAGCGCGATGAAGCCGACGGCGCCGGCGACCGAAAGGTTGTAGCCCAGCAGGTACAGCAGCCAGATGCCACCCACAAGGGCGAAGGGGAGCGTCGCCATGATCAGCAGCGCCTCGCCGAACCGCTTGAAGGTCAGGTACAGCAGCACGAAGATGATCAGCAGCGTGAACGGCACCACCACTTTGAGCTTGGCGGTGGCGCGCTCCAGGAACTCGAACTGGCCCGACCACGAGACCGAATAGCCTGGCGGCAGCTTGACCTTCTGCGCGACGGCGCGCTGCATGTCTTGCACTGCCGAGCGCAAGTCGCGGCCGCGGATGTCCACGTACACCCAACCGGAAAGGCGCGCGTTCTCGCTGCGCAGCATGGGCGGTCCATCGGTGATGCGCACATCCGCGACGTCCGACAGCACCAGCCGAGCGCCGCGCTCGGTGACGATGGGAAGCGCGCGCAGCTTCTCCAGCGAATCGCGGATCTCTCGCGGATAGCGCACGCTGATCGGGAAGCGTTGCAGGCCTTCCACGGTTTCGCCGACGTTGTCGCCGCCGACGGCCGCACTGATGACCGACTGGACGTCGGCGATGTTCAGGCCGAAGCGGGACGCCGACTCGCGCCGGATGTTGATGTCCACATAGCGGCCGCCGGTCAGGCGCTCGGCCAGGGCGCTGCTCACGCCGGGAACATCCTTAAGCACACGCTCGATCTCGCCGGTGGCCCGGTCGATCTCGGCCAGGTCCGTGCCTGCGACCTTGACGCCCACCGGGCTCTTGATGCCGGTGGCCAGCATGTCGATGCGGTTGCGGATCGGCGGCACCCAGATGTTGGCCAAGCCCGGCACCTTGACGATCCGGTCCAGCTCCTCCACCAGCTTGTCGGTGGTCATGCCGGCCCGCCATTGGTCCTTCGGCTTGAATTGGATGGTGGTTTCGAACATCTCCAGGGGCGCGGGATCGGTCGCGGTCTCGGCACGGCCGGCCTTGCCGTAGACGCTCGCGACCTCCGGCACGGTCTTGATCAAGCGGTCGGTCTGCTGCAGCAGCTCGCCCGCCTTGCCGGCCGACAGCCCCGGCAGGGCCGAGGGCATGTACAGCAGGTCGCCCTCATCGAGCTTGGGCATGAATTCACCGCCGATGTGCTGCAAGGGCCAGAGGCTGACCGCCAGGACGACGCCGGCGATGGCCAGCGTGAGCTTGGGAGCGCGCAGAACGGCGTCCAGCAAAGGCCGGTAGGCGGCGATCAACAGCCGATTCAGCGGGTTCTTCTGTTCGTCGGGAATCTTGCCGCGGATCAGGTAGCCCATGAGGACCGGGATCAGCGTGACTGCCAAGCCCGCTGCCGCCGCCATCGAGTAAGTCTTGGTGAAGGCCAATGGCGAGAACAGCCGCCCCTCCTGCGCCTCCAGTGTGAACACCGGGATGAATGAGAGAGTGATGATCAGCAGCGAGAAAAAGAGCGCCGGTCCAACTTCGGCCGCCGCATCGCCGATGACGCTCCAACGGTTTTCGCCTTCGAGCTTTTCGCCAGGATGCTCGTGTGCCCATTCCTCCAGATGCTTGTGGGCGTTCTCGATCATCACCACCGCCGCGTCCACCATGGCGCCGATCGCGATGGCGATGCCCCCCAGCGACATGATGTTGGCATTGACGCCCTGGTAGTACATGACGATGAACGCGGCCAGGATGCCCAATGGCAGCGAGACGATGGCGACAAAGGCCGAACGCAGGTGAAACAGGAAGATGAAGCACACCACCGCGACCACCAGAAACTCCTCCAGCAGCTTGAACTTGAGGTTGTCCACGGCGCGCTCGATCAGGCCGGAGCGGTCGTACACCGGCACGATCTCGACGCCCTTGGGCAGGCTGGCTTGCAGCGACTTCAGCTTGCTCTTCACGGCCTCAATGGTCTCCAGCGCGTTCTTGCCGGAGCGCATCACGATGACGCCTCCCGCAGCCTCGCCTTCGCCGTCCAGCTCACCGATGCCGCGCCGCATCTCCGGGCCAACCTGGATGCGTGCCACATCCCCCAGCTTCACCGAGACTCCTGCAGGCGTCGTCATCAGCGGCACCTGCCTGAAGTCGTCCAGAGATTGCAGGTAGCCCGAGGCACGCACCATGTACTCGGCCTCGCCCAGTTCCAGCACTGAGCCGCCCGCCTCCTGGTTCGATTTCTGCAACGCCTCCACCACCTTGGTGTGCGGGATGGCGTAGGCGGCGAGCTTCTCCGGGTCGAGTACCACCTGGTACTGCTTCACCATGCCGCCAACCGAGGCCACTTCAGCCACGTTGGCGACGCTTTTGAGTTCGTACTTCAGAAACCAATCCTGCAGCGCGCGCAGCTGGCCGGCGTCGTGGGTGTTGCTGCGATCGATGAGCGCGTACTGGTAGATCCAGCCGACACCGGTCGCATCCGGGCCGAGCGATGCCTTGGCCCCCGCCGGCAGCCGCGACTGCACCTGGTTCAGGTACTCCAGCACACGCGAGCGTGCCCAGTAGAGATCGGTGCCGTCGTCGAACAGGACATAGACGAACGAGTCGCCGAAGAAAGAGTAGCCACGCACCGTCTTGGCCCCCGGCACCGACAACATGGTCGTCGTCAGCGGATAAGTGATCTGGTTCTCGACGATGCGCGGCGCCTGGCCGGGGTAGGTGGTGCGGATGATCACCTGCACGTCCGACAGGTCTGGCAAGGCGTCCAGCGGTGTCTTGAGCAAGGCATACATGCCCCAGGCGCTGATGATCAACGTGCCCAGCAGCACGAGGAACCGGTTGCCGATGGACCAGCGGATCAGGTTGGCGATCATTGCTTGGCCCCTTGCGGCGCCGGCGCCGATGCGGCGGCTTGCGGGCTAGGCCCCGCGGCAGCGGGCGAAACGCGAGTCAACTGAGGAGGCCCTTCCTTGCCCATGTAGAACTCGAACGTGATTCGATCGCCGGTCTGGAGGTTGCGCGGCAGCTGGTTGGGCGGCGGCAACTTGAAGTCCATGGTCATCGGGCCCCATTTGAGCGAGGGGATGGGGCCGTGCGACAGCGTCATGGTGTCCTTGCCGATCGCTTCGATCTTGGCTTCACCCTCGTGGCGCGGCGCGGCGGCGGCCGCTGCCGCCACAGACGCGGGCTCGTTGTTCAGCCGCGCCTCGACGCCCTTGAGACTTGCCTCCGAATCGATCAGGAATTGAGAAGAGACCACCACTTTCTGGCCGGCCTGCAGGCCGCGCTTGATCTCGGTCTGGCCGCCGGTCTCGATGCCGATCTGAACGTCCACCGGCCGGAACTTGCCATTGTCTTCCGCGACCATCACCACCGCGCGCCTACCCGTCTGGATCACAGCTTCGGTGGGGATCAGTAAGGCGCTCTCTGCCCGCATATCCATGAACTGCATGGAGACGAACATGCCGGGCACCAGCCGGGCGCCGGGGTTGGCTAGCTCCAGGCGGGCCTTGAGCGTGCGCGTAGCGGCATTGACGTCCGGCAGGATCGCCTGCACCCGGCCTTCGAACGAGACACCGGGCGCGGCCGGGCTTTGGGCCCGCACCATCGCACCCGGACGCACCAGGGCGGCCTGGCTCTCGGGGACTTCAGCGTTCGCCCACACCGTGGACAGGCCGTTGATGCGAAACAGGGGCGCCCCGGCCATCACCGTCATGCCCTCGCGCGCCGACAACTCGACCACCACACCCCCGATAGGAGCGACGATGGTTGTGCGCGCCTGGGTCCTGCCGGTGCGCTCCACCAGCCGGATTTGATCCTCGCTCATGCCGGCCTGGCGCATGCGCTGGCGCGCGCCATCGACGAGATCCGCGAGATCGGAGCCCTCCATTCGCTTGAGCGAAAGGAACTCTTCCTGCGCGGCCACCCAGTCGGGCACATAGAGGTCAACCAGGGGCTGACCCTTGCCGACGCGGTCCAGCGTGGCCCGAACGTGCAGGCGTTCCACATACCCCGTGGCGCGCGCCTGGACGATCGCCTGATCGCGTTCGTTGAAAGCGATGCTGCCAACGGTGGCGACCTGGGGCATCAATTTGCCCTCGATGACGACGGCGGTGCGCACGCCCAGGTTTTGCTGGATGCGGGGACTGACCGTGACCTTGCCCTGGTCGCTGTCGCCATCGGCGTAGACCGGGACCAGCATCATGTCCATGAACGGGGACTTGGCCGGCTTGTCGAACTTGTTGCCCGGCACCATCGGGTCGTGGTAGTACAGGATCTTGCGGCCGTTGGCTGGATCCATGTCGCCGGCCTTGACACCCGCGGCGATGTGCCTGCGCGTGGCCTCTTCGCCTTCCGCAATGTTTTGCGGGACGGCACCTTGCGCCGCGGGCGCGGCCGCGCCCGCCGGCTGGGATCCTGTCCCGGAGCTGGCAGCTTGCTGTTTGCCCAGTTCGAAGGCCGCATATCCCCCGGCGGCAATCGCCGCGGCGGCGATCACTGCGGGGATGACAATTTTCTTTTTCATTGTTTCTCCTGGCGCTGCACGGCGTCGTGATCGGGGATGAGGAAGTTAAGTTGGGCCCAGGCGCGGGCGGTCTCCATCTCGACAGATAGCGCCTGCATGCGGGCATCGACCTCGTCGCGCCGCGCCACCAAGGTGGCCGCGAGCGAACCCTTGCCGGTCCTGTATTCCGTCGATGACGCCTGGGAGCGTCGAGTGGCCAGCGGAACCAGTTCGTCCTGATAGCGCGCGACTCGACGCTTTCCGGTTCTCCAGTCGTTCAGGAGATTGCGCACCTCAGCGTCATGCTGGCGCAGCATCTCGTCATACTTGGCCTGCGCCTCGCTGACCATGGCGAGCTTGGCCGCGACTTCACGGTCCTGGCGGTTCTTCTGGTCCCACTGCAGCGGCACCGAGACGCCAATGGAGACCATGTTGGAATAGGCTGAACCGCGCTGGCTGTACATGGCCTCGACACTCCAATCGGCCCGCTTGTTGGCTTCGGCCAGCCGCGCTTCGGTCTGCGCCGCTTCCACCTGCGCCTTGAGCATCAGCAGATCGGGGTGGTACTGGATGTGCTCGTCCAGTCTGCCGTCGTCGAATACGCTCGATTGCCATGGGGGAGCGCCCTCGGGCGACCGCGCGGCGTCGGGGCCAATCCATCGCGCCAGAGTCCACGAGGTGTTCGTGTCCTGCCTGTCGATCTGGCTCAAGCGGTCTTCCAGCATGACCAGCGCCGCACGCGCCGCGAAAACATCGGCTTGGCTGTTGCGCCCCACACCGAATCCGGACTCCGCAGTCCGCATCTGCAGTTCGGTTTCCTGGATTTGGCGCAACACGAGCTCGCGCATCTGTTGCGTGTAATAGCGCTCGATCCACGCGACGGCCGTTTCGCGTCGAATGTTCGCCACGTTCAGCTGTCTTTCTGCTCGAGTGCGATCGGCTTCTCGCTCAAAGCGCTCGGCACGCAGCTGGCGCTTTTGCTCGCGCGGCAGTTCCTGCGACAGGCCAATGCGCCGCATCGTCATGAAATCGCGCGACAGGCTCAGGCGGTCCGGGCCGTTGACGGGAAGGCTTTCGACGCCTAGCTTCAGGACTGGATCGGGCAGCTGGCTTGCCGCAGCGGCCATCTCCCGCGAGGCGGTGATGGACGCACTGTTGGCCGCGAGCAGCTGGGAGCGTACAACGGCGAGCGCCTGGGCCTCCGACAGCGTCAAGGGCTCGGCCGCCCATGCGGGCAAGGTGAGGAATGCGACCCACACGGCCGCCGCGCGCGAGCGCCTCAATAGCGAAAGAAACATGACAACTCCAGACGACGAAGAACAAACTGCCTGCGCGAAGCGCAGGCAGCGTCAGACGGTCTGGCGGGTCAGATTCGGAAGCAGCAGTTACGAACGGCGATCGATGGAGCCGTAGTTCGCAACATCGATGGCGCTTGAGCCGGACGGGCCGGCGGGGAAACTCGAGCGGGTTCGATCGTGTGGGTGAAACCAGTCGCCACGGCACCCATCGGCGTTGGCGTCTGGACTTTTTCGACGGTCTGTTGGGCACCCTGGCAGTGCGCATGGCACAAGCTGGGCTGCTCTGTGTCTTTGACCATTTCACCGGCGCAAGGCATCCCGGCTTCAGCCATAGACATCGTCTCGGCTACGTTGCTCTCGACCGGGCATGCATAGCCCGCCACCGCCAACTGCATGAACAGCAGGCTGAACAGCGCAACGAGCACTGTGATCACGCGGTGGCGGCGGCGAACGAACATGGAGCCTATTGTAGGAAAGTTTGCGGTCCCGGTGAGATCAGGCAATTTTTTGCGAGCAACACGCGCCGCCTTGGCCTTGCTCTTGTATTGGAGGACAGGGCACATCCCCATACGAACAAAAGACACAGCAGTCGCCGGGGTTCGGGCGCAGCACCGTGTGGCATTGCTCGCATTCGTAGAGCCATTGGCAGGCGTTCGTCGGCATGGTTTCGGTCTTGGCATGTCCACATTCGGGACACGTCAAGGTCGATTCATGAATCACCGCGGTCATTGCTTCATGACCGTCGATGGGAACCCGGCGTCTTTGGTAGCCTGAGTGATGAGCGCGGGAGTGACCTTCGCGTCGTCGAATGTCACCGTGGTCTGGCGCTTGTCGAGGTTGGAAGAAACTGCCTTGACGCCATCCACCTTCGTGAGCGCTTGTTTGACCGTGATTGGACAGGCCGCACAATCCATCGACGGGATAGACAGGGTAACGCTCTTTTGCGCGGACCACGCCGAGCCTGCCAGCGCGGCGAACGCAAACGTCATCAGAAATCTGGTCATGGGGTACCTTTCTTCAGTAGAACCACGGGGCAATGAATGGGAAACCGAAAGCGCCGATCAACAGAATGACCACCAGGCCAAAGAGGAGCTTGTAGGCCAGATTGACGCGCGGGATGGCGCAAACCTGGTCCGGCGCGCAGGCGACAGGGCGCCAGATCTGCCGCCAGGCATAAAAAAGTGCCGCCACTGAAGCGCCCACGAAGATCGGCTGATAGGGTGCGAGTGCTGCAAGGTTGCTGATCCACGCACCCGAGATCCCGACTAGCACCAGCACCAGAGGACCCAGACAGCACACCGAAGCCAACAAGGCGGCGAGCCCGCCGGCAATGAGTGCCCGGCCCCCGGACCGGGGCATGCGAGTGACAAGGTCCTTGTTCATGGACTAAGCTTACCTCCGTACCAAAGCACGGAGTCAAGTCATGTCCAGCCCGTCCGATTTCCTCACCATTGGCGCCTTGGCCGAGGCCGCCTCGGTCAATGTAGAAACCATTCGCTTCTACCAGCGCAAGGGTTTGGTGCCCGAGCCCGATCGCCCTGCGGGCGGCATCAGACGGTATGCCGGAAGTGATCTGGCTCGCGTCACCTTCATCAAGTCCGCGCAACGGCTGGGCTTCAGCCTGGACGAGATCGCCGAGCTCCTCGCACTCGAGGATGGTTCGAGCTGCACCAAGGCCCGGACGAAAGCGCAGGAGAAGCTGGTGGACGTCCGCGCGAAACTGATCGATCTGCAACGGATCGAGCGCGTGTTGAACAACTTGATCGGCCAGTGCGAAAAAGCGAAAGGGAAGGTTCGTTGTCCGCTGATCGCAGCGCTGCACGTACCTGCTGGGGTGCCAGGCTAAAGCGGACGCGCTGGCGAGCCATCAGACATGCCAGTGCCGCTTGCGCCCTGCCAGTTCGATGGGGAGTGCATCAGCCCTGCTGTGCAGCACCTCGACGAGTTGACGTAGAACCGAAGCCGCCAAAGTGCCGGCGCCGGGCTGTTCCGCGCTCCCGCCATGGAATGCCGCCGAGGAGGCGCTGGCAAGGGCAGCGCGCGGCGGCCTCCAGCTCGCTGGAACCTCAGGTTGTACCGGTCAATTGGCAATCGACGGCCTCGCGGGCTTCTTCGATCAGCCGGCGCAGGGCCGGAGCCACTGGCATGGGCTTGAATGCACTGACGGTGGCCCTACCCATGTTGCCCAAGGGGAGCCTGCCCGTCGCATTTCCCAGGGGCACCAACAAGAGACGCAACACTTGCCCGGCAGCCGGCCAGTCCCGTTCGGCCGCCGCGAGGCGAAGCATCATCAAGTGACTGTGCAAGTGCAGGCCCACGCGCTACTGTCCCACGATGTGCGCCGCCATGAGCCATTGCCAGCGCGGTTCGGAACGTTGGTCCGAACTGCCCCTGATTTGGTGGATCGGGAGCCAAATTTCGACTGGCTCAGCCCACTGCGCCCCCTTCGCCTTCCCGTGACCTAGCGGATGGCTCCTCGGTTGGATCACCGGCGTCATACTTCATCAAAATTAACTCAGGAGAGCCCCATGCAACTCGACCGGACCGCCATTGCACGCGAACTTGGCGTCAGCCCCGCTTTCGACGCGCAAGCTGAAGCCGCGCGCCGCGTGGATTTTCTTTGCACTTACCTCGTCCAATCCAGAATGGATTGTCTTGTCCTCGGCATCAGCGGCGGGGTCGATTCGACTGTGGCGGGTCGTCTGTGCCAACTCGCGGTCCACAAAGCCCGCCCCGAGCGAGCAGGCGCCAAGTTTGTCGCGATGCGCCTTCCCTATGGCTCGCAAGCGGACGAACAGGATGCCCGGCGGGCGCTGGAATTCATCGATCCTGACGAGGTCTTCACCGTGAACATCCAACCGGCATCCGATGCCATGCTGGCAAGCCTGAAGGCGGCGGGCCACGCTTTCGAGCATGCGTCCCAGGAAGACTTCGTCCTGGGCAACATCAAGGCACGACAACGCATGATTGCCCAATACGCGGTCGCCGGCGCGCGGCGAGGCCTGGTCATCGGCACCGACCATGCGGCCGAAGCCGTCATGGGCTTCTTCACCAAGTACGGGGATGGCGCGTGTGACCTGGCGCCGCTTTCGGGACTGACGAAAGGCCGCGTGCGCGAGCTCGCTTCTCACCTTGGCGCCCCGGCCGAACTCGTCCGGAAAATTCCAACAGCCGATCTGGAAACGCTGCGCCCTCAGCTTCCGGACGAGTCGGCATTCGGCGTCGGTTACGACGAGATCGACGCCTTCCTGGAAGGACGGCCCGTGTCGGAATCCACCATGGCCATCATCGAACGGTTCTACCTCGCCAGCCGGCACAAACGCACCCTTCCTGTCCAACCCGAGCAAAATTGATGGGTGCACCGCTTGACTCTCTACCGACTTTAGTCTTTCAAATAGGCGTTCACCACTAACAAACTGGATCGACTCGCGGGAACTAAGCTGATCAGCACGACTCGCATGCGAGCGACGTCTCCATAGGTGCTTTCATATTTCCCCTCTACGGCTTGCAATCAAGCCTCTGCAATCGACTCCATGCCAATTGGTCTTTCAAACACCACGCCTCCTCGCACCAACATTCCATCGCCGCAGTGGTCTCTTTTGCTGCTGGCTTTCTTGGTTGCGTTCGTCGCAACCCTGGGCAGCTTGTTCTTCAGCGAGGTCATGAAGCTGGCGCCGTGCGTGCTGTGCTGGTATCAGCGTATCGCAATGTTCCCCCTGGTGCCCATCCTCGCCATTGGGCTCTACACGCAAGATTCGGGAGGCATCAAATACGCCATGCCGCTGGCCGGAGCCGGCTGGCTGGCCGCGTTTTACCACTGGCTGCTTTATTCGGGCTACATCCCAAAGGGCCTGCAGCCATGCGGCACGGGCGTGTCTTGCGCCGAGGTCAGCCTGGAATTGGGGGGCCTGGTCACCATCCCGATGCTCTCGCTGGTTTCATTCACCGTCATCATTGTCTTGCTGCTGTTGGCAACCCGGAAAGGATTGTCCCGATGAACCGGCAGCGAATCCTTCTGATTTCAGCCATGGCCGTCATCCTGCTGTTCGGCTTGGGCGTCTACCTGTACGACCGGATGGAGGACGAACGCTTTGGCGAACTCGCCCGCCAAAGCGACTCCGTGTTTAATCGCCCGCATTCTCCGACGTATGGCTCTGCGCAGGCCAAGGTCAGGATCGTCGAATTCTTCGATCCGGCCTGCGAGACCTGCAGGGCCTTCTACCCTTTGGTGAAGGACATTGTGGACAGCCACCCCGGCAAGGTTCAACTGGTCGTGCGGTACACGCCGTTCCATGCCGGCGCCGACACCGCCGTGAAAGTTCTCGAGGCGGCCAGGCTTCAAGGCCTCTTCTGGCCGGTGAATCGCACCTTGCTCAACGCCCAGCGAACCTGGGGAGCTGACCACAATCCCCGGCCCGATTTGATCTGGTCCATCGTGGACGGCACCGGCCTGAACCTCAGGAAAGCGCGCGAGGATGCCAACTCACCTCAGGTCCTGGCCAACATCGAACAAGATATGGCCGACGCCAAGGCCCTAAACGTCACCCGCACGCCGGGATTTTTCGTGAACGGAAAACCGTTGAAGGACTTTGGCGAAGAACAGCTTAAAGCGCTGGTCAGTCGAGAGCTCAAAGCGGCTTACCCGCAGTGAAGTGAGATGAGATGAGAAACTCAAGTTGGTCGCGGATCAGGCCGCGTGTCCTTCGCCGGGTAAGTGCGCCCTTGGCGTTCGCGCGCCTCGCGTGTGCCGCCCTGCTGATCGTCGGGAGTGCATTCGCCCTGCCGGTCAAAGCGCAAGTGGTCAAGAGCGTGGTCACGACCGAGCGCGCGCGGGCCGAATTGCTGGCCCATGCTCCAGATGGCGTCGAGCCGGGCAAGGCGTTGTGGGTGGGCCTGCAGCTGGCCCACCAGCCAGAGTGGCACACGTACTGGAAGAACTCCGGAGATTCCGGCCTCCCGACGCAGCTGAAGTGGACGTTGCCGCCGGGCGTGGAGGCCGGTGAAATCGCCTGGCCGATACCGAAGAAGTACCCGATCGGAAATCTGGCCAACTACGGCTACAGCGGCACAGTGCTGTTGCCCGTGCCGCTCACCGTCACGCCTCAGTTCAAGCCTTCGCTCCTAGGCGGTGACTTGGAAATCAAGCTGAAGGCGCAGTGGCTGATATGCCGGCAGGAGTGTGTGCCCGAAGAGGGCGAGTTCGCGCTCAAGATTCCCGCGCGCAGTGCCACAGCCCTGTACGCGGATGTCTTCAATGCCAGCTTCCAGGCACAGCCCCGGTCGCTGGCCGGCGCCGGCACGGTTCGAATCGACGGTGGCATGCTCAAGGTTAGTGTGCCCGGCTTGCCGTCAGAGGCGCACGGCAAGGTTCTGGGCTTCTTCCCGGAGACGAAGGAGGTGATCGAGACCGCGGCGCCGGTCACGCAATCCTGGGATGGCAGGGTTTGGAACGCAGTCGTGCCTCTGTCGCTCCAGCGCAGCCAGAGCCCGGCGGTGATGCCTTTGGTGCTGACCCTAGGGGACAAGGGATGGCGCACGGAGGCCCAAGTCATTGGCCAATGGCCGCAAGTGGTGGCTGCAACCGGTGTGTCCCCCGCGCTGGAAGAAGCGTTGCGCCGCAACAGCCTGAGCCAGTCCGCCCCCGCTGTGTCACTGACCTTGGCGGCAGCGCTGCTGGGCGCACTGCTCGGCGGCCTGATTCTCAATCTGATGCCATGCGTCTTCCCCGTGCTGGCGATAAAGGTGATGGGATTCGCGCGCCATGCCGACGACAGGCGTGGGCACCGCGTCAGCGGCTTGGCGTTTTCGGCGGGGGTGGTGCTGTCGTTTGTGCTGCTCGGCGCCTTGCTGGTCGGTCTGCGCGCGGCGGGCCAGCAGCTTGGTTGGGGCTTTCAGCTGCAGTCCCCGCTGGTGGTCGCGACACTGGCGGCGCTATTCACCGTGATCGGCCTGAATCTCGCCGGAGTGTTCGAGTTCGGCGCCTTTTTGCCGAGCAAACTGGCTACCCTGGAGAGCAGGCATCCAGTGGTCAATTCGTTCTTGTCCGGGGTGCTGGCCGTGGCGATCGCCTCGCCGTGTACCGCGCCATTCATGGGTGCTTCGCTCGGCTTGGCCGTCACGCTGCCGACGCCGCAGGCCTTGCTCGTGTTCGCAGCCCTCGGCTTTGGCATGGCCTTGCCCTACCTTGCCGCAGGCTGGATTCCCGCGGTGGCCAAGTTGATGCCTCGGCCCGGACCCTGGATGGTGACGCTGCGCCAGTTCATGGCATTTCCTATGTTTGCAACGGTGACCTGGCTGCTGTGGGTGTTGGGTCAGCAAAGCGGAATCGACGGGGCGGCTTCGCTGCTGGTGCTACTGGTCGCCATGAGCATGGTGATCTGGTCCCTCACGCTGATTGGACGTTCGCGGCGAATCGTGGGGGGCATTTCTGTGGTCGTGCTCGCGCTGTTGATGTGGCATGCAGGTCAGAACATCACCGCAGTCGACGCCCGGCCGGCAACCGCTGGCAGCGACGGTGCTTGGCAGCCCTGGGAGCCGGGACGCGTCGAGCAACTCCTGGCAACGGGCCGTCCCGTGTTTGTCGACTTCACGGCTGCCTGGTGCGTGACTTGCCAGTACAACAAGAAAACTACCTTGGCGAACCCGGCGGTGCTGGCTGACCTGTCAGCCAAGAATGTCGCGCTCGTGCGGGCCGATTGGACGCGGCGCGATCCGGCCGTCACCGAAGCCCTTGGCCAGCTCGGCCGCAACGGGGTGCCCGTCTACGTGCTCTACCAAAATGGCAGGCAGCCGGTGGTGCTCTCCGAAGTGCTGAGCGTGGATGAGGTGCGCGCAGCCGTCGCATCGCTCTAAAAGCGCACGGCAGACTATGGACGACATGCCGAAAGGTGAATCGCGAATCGATGATTGGCGGCGCTAGTCAGCGCCTTCAATCAAGGTAGTCCGAGTACTCTTTTTGCGTGAACTCCCGTAACCCATCCCATGGACGTGATGGCGAATTCCCCAGCACCTGGATAACAGTGTGGCGTTGTGACATCCTGTCTGTAGATTCCACGAGCGTAGGCAGTTTCAGCGCCGAGTTCCATACCACTTTCAGACTGCGACCCTTCTCAATCTAGGTGTATGTCGTGAGGTCACCCGAGGTAGATTCAGGTTTCATTCGCTTCAACGTACCCGCGTCGATCAAGCCCCAGGCGGCATCCCAGGAGCCATCAAAGCCAACACTGTCGTAGTCGGCCTTGCCGACAGTCACGACGACCTTCCCATGGGCGGGAACAAGCTTGAGCTGCGCCTTGCCGGTGGCGTCCCTGGTGATCCAGCGCGACGCGGTGGCAACGTAAAGGTGCTTGTGCGCCTTGTCACCTTTCGGATGCCCTCCTGCGGAATGGGAATCCGCAGGCAAAACCCGGCTAACCCACAGATTGTCCTTGGTGCGGGACATGCGCTCGGCAAAACCTGTGCGGGACAGAAACAGGCGTGAGTGCGACAGGTTGGGAACGCTCAGGGCATGGTGACAGGCGCACCCGTGCGTCGCGCATTCCAACTCGGATGTTGCTGCGCACGTTCGAGGTCAGCAAGGACCTGCGCGCGCGTCAGACCCGACCCGCTTGATTTAGCGGGCAACGCTCCACCGACGCGAAGCGCCGCCCAGGTGCCGTCTCTCTTGGCCTGTTCAATTTCTGCCGTGACCTCCGCACGCGACCTACTGGGCTGGGCGTGAGCGGGGTGTACGGTGTATCCCACCTCGGTGTTGGCGTTGTGGATCAAGCCGTAAGCGAACGCTGGTGCCGCCAGTGCACCAGACATGAGAGCGAAGGCCAGTCTGCGGTAATGCATCGATTGCTCCTTGATGATGATGAAAGTCACCGGGATGTCACCGATAACGTGGTGTGTACGTCACACCACACAGGGAGTCTGCGAAAGTTATGCCGACACAAGGCGTTCAGCAGGATTACAAGTCGGTTATCTTCGGCACCCGGCTGCTTGCACTGCCCTATGCTCTCGTCATGCGAATCCTGGTTGTCGAAGACGAGCGAAAGCTGGCGGACTATTTGGCGAAGGGCCTGAACGAGAATGGGTTCGTGACCGACATTGCGCGGGACGGGATCGAAGGTAGGCATCTGGCACTTGAGGGGGAGTACGACCTGCTGATCCTCGACATCATGCTACCGGGTCTCGACGGCTTGGCCCTGCTGGAGGCCGTCCGGCAAGTCAGGCGGACGCCGGTTCTCATGCTGACGGCGCGCGATCGGATCGAGGACCGAGTGCGCGGCTTGCAGCAAGGGGCTGACGATTACCTGGTCAAGCCTTTCGCATTCTCCGAGTTGTTCGCGCGGATTCACGCACTCCTGCGCCGCGGCGGCCAACCGCTGACCGAGATGTCAAAGCTTCAGCTTGCGGACCTGGAACTCGACTTGCTGCGCAGGAAGGCCTGGCGCAACCGCCAGAGCCTGAACCTGACGGCGAAGGAGTTCTCGCTGTTAGCCTTGCTGCTACGTCGGCGCGGCGAAGTGCTGTCCCGCACCACGCTGGCAGAGCAGGTCTGGGACATGAACTTCGACAGCGACACCAACGTCGTGGAAGTGGCGGTGCGGCGATTGCGCTCCAAGCTCGATGACCCCTTCGAGTCGAAGCTGCTTCATACGGTTCGCGGCATGGGCTATGTGTTGGAGGACCGCCGCGAGTGAACATGCTCAAGCCGCGCCGCGCCTACTCGCTCGGAATGCGCTTGTCCTGGCTCTTTGCCGCATTGACGATCCTTGGCCTTGGCGTCATCAGCTTGTGCATTTTTGTGGTGATGTACGTCGACCTGGAACAAAAGGCAGACACCGAACTGCGGCAGAAGACCCAGCTCGTGAAACATCTGGTCAGCGAGGCTGCGCGGACCGGCGACATGGCCCTGATGCGCCACAAACTGGACGAATACTTTGCCTCCCACGAGGACATGGCAATCACCTTGCTGGATCGCAATGGCACTCCCTCCTATGCCAAACTGCCGCGCTCAGGAGCGTTCACGGACGCCCGCGACGCGACAATCGAACTGTCCCAACTGGACAAACTTCCTTCGGTGGGCAGTGCGCGCATTGCGCTGGATCGCTCAGCCGACAGCAAATTGCTGCGTGAACTGGTCATTGCCTTGGGCGTCGCCACCGCTTTGGGTGCTCTTGTGATTTCGATGGGAGGCTTCTGGATCGTTCGACGGTCCATGGCACCTTTGGTTAGCCTTGCGCGGCAGACGAGCGCCCTGCGAGTTGATCAGCTTGGCCAGAGGCTCGCTTTGACCCCCCCAGTCGAAGAATTGCAACCCTGGATCGACCAGTTCAATGGCTTGCTGGGCCGCCTCGAGCAAGCATACGTCCAGCTGGAAGGCTTTAATGCCGACGTCGCACACGAGCTTCGAACGCCGCTGGCCACCCTCATCGGCCAATCGGAGGTCGAGTTGGCTCGGGTCCGCAGCGCCGACGAGCTGCGCGAGACGCTCGGCTCCAACCTCGAGGAGTTGCATCGGCTGGGGGCGATCGTGAACGACATGCTGTTTCTCTCACGCGCGGATCGCGGCGCCAGGGCGGCTCCTTCGCCCCAAGCCAGTCTGCGCGATGAAGTTCTGGAAGTTGCGGAGTTCTACGAAGCCATGCTGGCTGACAAGCGGCTCACCTGCAAGGTCGACGGCGATGCGCGCACGTCGTTTGAACGGGGCCTGGTGCGACGGGCCGTCTCGAATCTCCTGAGCAATGCGATCCGATATGCCGAACCCGACAGCGCCATTCAGGTCGATATTGCGCGCGCCGGCGCCACCAGCACAATTCTCGTGCAAAACGACGGGGCGCCTCTGTCGCAACTGGAACTGCCTCGCCTGTTCGACCGCTTCTATCGCATCCAGGCCTCGCGTGAGGGGGGCAGCGAAAACCATGGCCTTGGCTTGGCCATCGTGGCCGCAATTGCCCGCATGCATGACGGGGACACCATTGCACAGTGCGCCGGTGGGCGAACCTCGATCGGCTTTACCATCGGCAGTCGTCTGTAAGGTGTAGCCCATGCGCACGAGAGTTCTCGAGGATTGGCTTGCCAAGCACCCATGGGTGGCTACACCTGCTGCACTGGCGGGTGCCGTGGCCTTGTGGATCGTCGTCTTCGACAATTCGGCCTTCTGGCGCCTCTTGTGGGCGTCTCGCGATACGTCATCGTTGCGCGGCGCCTTGGCGATTGCTGGCTTGGGGCTGGTCCTGTGGTCCTTCTTTTCGTTGATCGCGCGCTTGCTGTGCTGGCCCGGCGTGGGCAAGCCCATCATCGCCCTGCTGGTAGCGATCGCGGCCCTCGCTGCGTACTTCACGGGGACCTATGGCGTCCTGGTTGACAAGGGCATGATGCGCAATGTGCAGCAGACCGATTGGCGCGAAGTGGCTGACCTCCTGTCGTGGCCCCTGCTGCTCGACTTCGCGTGGCGTGGTCTTCTGCCTGTGGTGTTGGTGCTGGGGGCGCGCGTTTCTTATCCGGGCTGGTTCCCGGCGGCGACCGGAATCGCCCGCAGTGCTCTGTTGTTTGCCGGCGTTGCAGTGGGATGCATGATGACTTTCTATCCTGACTACGCGGCCGCAGCAAGGAATCACCGCGAGCTTCGCCACCTCCTGACGCCGACCAATGTGTTTAACGCCATGGCGGGCCTCTGGAAGGAGCGCTCGCGGGCCGACCGCAGCCTCGTGCAAATCGGCCTCGATGCGCAGCGCGATCCAGTCCAACCGGGCGCCAAGCCCCTGCTGGTCGTGCTGGTCGTCGGCGAGACCGCGCGGGCGGCGAACTTTTCGCTCGGCGGATACCCCCGAGCAACGAATCAGGCCCTGGCCGGCAGGGACGTCGTCTATTTCAACGACGTGCGCTCCTGCGGCACGGATACGGCAACCTCTTTGCCCTGCATGTTCTCGGACCTGGGTGCCGCGCGGTTCTCGGCGGCCGAGGCGGGCGCCCGCGAGAACGTGCTCGACATCCTTGCACGCGCGGGTGTCAAGGTGAGCTGGCACGACAACAACTCGGGCTGTAAGGGCGTGTGCGAGCGCATCCCGTCGCAAGATCTGTCCGCCGGCGGCGATCCGGGGTTGTGCGCGGCCGGCGAGTGCCTCGATGGGGTGCTGCTGCAAGGGCTGCGCGAGGGCCTGTCCGCTGCGGCACCGGCCAGCCTGCTGGTGCTGCACATGAAGGGCAGCCACGGGCCGGCCTACTACAAGCGCTATCCGTCGGCGGGCCGGCGTTTCGAGCCGACCTGCGACACCAACGAAATCCAGCGCTGCAGCGTCGAAGCGCTGCGCAACACTTACGACAACGGCATTGCCTATACTAGCCAGGTGCTGGCCGACCAGATTGACCTGCTCGCGACGCAGGCCGGGCGTGTCGATAGCGTGCTGCTCTACGCGTCGGATCATGGCGAGTCACTTGGCGAGCGCAACATTTATCTGCACGGGCTGCCGGTGCCCTTTGCCCCACGCGAGCAGACGCATGTGCCGATGCTGGCATGGTTCTCGGCCGGGGCGCGCGAGCGCCTGGAGCTGAACGCGGGCGCGCTGCGGCAAATCGCAACGCAGCCGCTCTCGCACGACAACCTGGCGCCTACTCTGCTCGGACTGTTCGGCGTGCGCACGAGCGCCGTCCGGTCTGAACTCGACATGATGGCGGGGGCGCGGCGCGCCGCCCCGCAGGGAGCCGGTGTACGATGAGCTTCAATCTCGACGCACTCCGGGGGGTGATTCGTCACGCCGCGCCGTCGGGTCGCGCGATGACCCTTGCTTGGGTCGTGGCACTGTTCCTGGCGGTCAATCTCCTCGTGCGCATTGGCCTCATCGGTTTCGATGGGGACTCGGCGGTGCTGCTACCGTGGCGGTTGGCGGCCGTGCTCGGCATCGGCACGCTGTATGATCTGGCGGCACTCGCCTGGGTGCTGCTGCCGTTTGCGCTGCTGGCGCTTGTCTGCAGTGACAGCCGATGGGGACGCACGGTACATGCGGCGCTGGCGAGCACAGCCTTGGCAATCCTGGTCGTCGCCCTGTGCTTCGTCGCTGCCAGCGAGTGGGTGTTCTGGAGCGAGTTCGGCGCGCGCTTCAACTTCATCGCCGTCGACTACCTGATCTACACGCGCGAGGTGGTCGGCAACGTGCGAGCGTCGTATCCGATGGAGCTGCTGCTCGGCACGGTTGCTGCCGCCGCACTGCTTTTGCTCGCTCTCGTCGCCAAGCCTTTTGTACGAGCCGCCCTGGCGCCTGCGGGCAGCATGGGCGCCCGGTTTCGCAGCTTCGCGGCCCTGCTTGCGCTGGCGCTTGTGTTGCAGATCGCGATTAGCGACGGGCTTCGTGAGGTGGCAGGGCCCGCATCGGCTGGGCAGCTCGCGAGCAATGGCTGGTACGAATTTTTCCGCGCCTTCCGCAACAATGACCTTGACTATCGAGCGTTCTACCGCGTGATGCCGGCCGAGCGCGCCCACGCACTGGTCCGGCACGATCGGCAAGCGCCAGACGCAGTGCATCCGCGCTTGCCGCTCAACGTCGTGATGGTGTCGATGGAGAGTCTGGGTTCCGACTACGTGGAATCGTTTGGGGGCCGGCCCGGGCTGACACCACGGCTCGACGCTCTGGCCCGCCAAGGCTTGATGTTCACCGACCTGTACGCGACCGGATTGAGAACTGTGCGCGGGCTGGAGGCGCTGACCCTTTCCGTGCCACCGACGCCCGGTCATGCAGTGCCGATGCGCAAGCACAACAAGGGATTTTCCACGGTAGGCGGGGCCTTTGCCAAGATGGGCTATGAGCCGCTGTTCCTCTATGGGGGTTATGCCTATTTCGACAACATGCGCGATTTCTTCGGTGGCAACGGCTACACGGTAATCGACCGAACCGATATCGCGCAGAAGAACATCAATCACGAGACGGTCTGGGGGGTGGCAGACGAGGACCTGTTCGCCCAGGCACTGCGCGAGATCGACGCGCGGGCGAAGCGCGGCAGCCGCTTTTATGCGCACATCCTGACAACCTCGAACCACCGCCCCTTCACCTATCCGAACGGCCGCATCGACATTCCCTCGGGTAGTGGGCGCGACGGTGCCGTCAAGTACACCGACTGGGCAGTCGGCCGCTTCATGGACGAGGCGAAAAAGCAGCCGTGGTTTTTGGATACGCTGTTCGTGTTCGTCGCCGATCACACCTCCAACGGCCGCGGCCGAACCGACCTGCCCCCAGCCAACTACCGTATCCCATTCTTCCTGTATGCACCGCGTCACGTCGCACCAGGGCGGGTGCCCTGGACGGCCTCGCAGATCGATGTGGGTCCCACGGTGCTGGCATTGCTGGGCGCAGTTCCCGAACCACAGTTTTTCGGCACGGACATTCTGCGCCACGGTCGAGAGCATCCACGTGCTTTCATGGCCAACTACCTGACTGTCGGTTACATGGATGACGGCCTGATCGTAGAGTTGACGCCCCGGCGCGGCGTTCGCGTCGTCGATGCAGCCACGGGCGATCTGGTGCCCAACGGTGAAGCGCGGGCGGCGGGCATCATCGATCAGGCGGTCGCGAACTACCAGATGGCCAGCGACCGCCTCCGCGGGCCGATGGCGGCCGCGCGCTGGCCGACTGTCGGCTCCGATGGGCGCTGATCGCGCGTGGGAGTTTTCGTCGGGACAGAACTGCGGTTCCAACCCACCATCGGATCATTAATAGGAAGCGTCCGGGCGATCTTCTTTCTTCGCCGGGGCGAGGAAGCGCAAGGTCACATAAGTGACCACGCTCAGGATCACGGCGATATCGTAAAGGCCGTAACCTACCGCTGCCCCGAGTGCGCCCGTCGCCCACAGGCTTGCGGCCGTCGCCGTTCCGAGGGCTTGCGTTCCGTGCTTCAGGATCGCGCCACCCCCGATGAAGCCGACACCGGTGATCAATCCCTCAAGAATTCGGGCCTGACCCGATGAGGTTGCGCCGAGGACGCCGATCGCGACCAGCACGAAGCCGCAAGCAGCCATCGCGACCAGGGGGAAGGTCCGGATTCCAGCGCTGCGTTCCTCGCGTTCCCGATTCCATCCGATCGGGAGCGCGAGCAAATACGCAACGACAAGGCTAATCACATGGGATAGCACTTCCCATAGGTTCAGAGACGAGATCGCAGCCACTAAAGTCTCAATTCGCCCTCGGCCTGCCGCAGGTTCTGATCCTCGATCTGGATCGTCGCATGCGTCAGGCCGAAGCCGGTCTTCATCGCGTCACAGGCGCTGAGAAGCGTCGTGCGCGCTTGGGCCATGTCGGCTACGACCAGGTGGCAGCTCATGGCGTCGATGCCGGAGGTTATCGTCCAGACATGCAGATCGTGGACGGCCGTCACGCCGGGAATGGCTAGCAACTTTCGCTCCACGAGAGCCAAATCGACTTCGGGCGGTGTGCCTTCCATCAGGATATGGATTGCCTGCTTCAACAGTATCCACGTGCGCGGAATGATGAAAAGCCCGATGCCGGCGCCGATGATCGGATCGGCCAGCGTCCAGCCGGTGACCATGACAACGCCTGCGGCCACGATGACGCCGAGCGAGCCCAGCATGTCGCTTAACACTTCGAAATAAGCTCCCTTAACATTCAGGCTCTCTGACGATCCCGCCGAAAGAAGTTTCATGCTTCCAAGATTCACCGCGAGGCCGACGATCGCCACCGCCAGCATCGGGCCACCCAGAATTTCGGGTGGGTCTACAAAGCGTTTGTATGCCTCGTAGAAGATGTAGATCGTCAACAGCAGGAGCACGACCGCGTTCGTCAGCGCCGAAAGAACCTCCATGCGAACGTAGCCATAGGTCTTCTGCGGAGTCGCGGGGCGTTCCGAAAACCGGACGGCGATCAGCGCCAGCGCAAGACCGCCGGCATCGGTCAGCATGTGGGCCGCGTCGGCCAGCAGTGCAAGGCTGCCTGTCCACAGACCGCCGACCACCTCGACCGCCATGAAGGTCGTCGTCAGCGCAAGCGCTCCCAGGAGCTTGCTCTTATGCCGCCCCGCAGCGGTCACGGACGGCGCTGAAGCCGCGCGCGCATGTCCTGCTCCCACGGTAACTCCCCCTCGTTTATGAATTTCCGGCGTCGCGAAAGCCCCTTCCGCAATGGAAACGGCGCAAATAATTAATCGAACAACCGTCCGAGGAATGAGCCGTGCCCGCGGCTTCGGCCGTGGCCGCCGCCATGCCCCGAACCATGACCGCCGTCGTAGCCTTGAGACGGATAAGCCTGGCCCTGTGGTGCGGACTGAGTCGTTCGCGGCCCCCGAATCTCTTCGCTTGCGTTGCGCTCGATGATCTTGTCAAGTTCACCGCGGTCCAGCCAGACGCCCCGACACTTGGGACAGTAGTCTATTTCGATGCCCTGGCGCTCGCTCATCACCAAATCAACCTTGCAGGCCGGGCAAAGAAGCCCATGGCCTTCGCCCACGGGATGTGCGATGTTTTCCACTTCATTCCCCAAAGTTTTTGCGGATACCGCGAGAAGCCTGACGATACCTGAAACAGAGCGCTTTTGGCGCGGTCGCCCCCGCCTTGTCGAGTAGTCCGGCGCCTATGCCTACGCGGTGCCATCGACTTATAGGCTGCTGCTCCCGTCTCCTACGTCGCCGCCCACGCATTCTTCTATCCTGATGGCTTCAGCTAACTGGAGAAAAAACATGCCCACCCAACCCACCGAACAACCTGGCGCCCATCATCCTCACGAGGGGCACGTCCCCGGCGACCTCGATCCGCATGGTCACAGGGACAAGACTGTTCCTCCGCAGGTGGAGCAGCCGGGAGCCCATCATCCGCATGAAGGCCACAAGCCGGGCGATCTCGATCAGCACGGCCATCGCGATACTGGCGGCAAAAAGTAACCGACGTTCATCAGGCGCGGGGGCTTCGGTCCCCGACGCTTGAGCGAGCTACCCGCTCGGAAGCCCGCTAAGGAGCGGCAGCAGTATCAGTACTGCAGTGCCGCGCGCTCGCTCAAAATGCGCTCAAGCTGTTGCTGAACCGTCCTCAGCCGATTTTCGAGTTCGCGCTGCCGATCCCAATAGGACAGCACCAGGCGCCGTCCTTGCCGCTCTCCCTCCATCACGTTCCTCCCGGCTTCGCGCTGTTCCTGCGCCTGACGCACCGCCTCATAGGCATCGCTTGCCAAATTGTCGAGTTGCCGCAGGCGCGCCGCCCTGGCATCAGCGTCGCGCAGGATTTGAGCGCGGGTCAGCGCAAGCGCGCGCTGGGCGGCTTCTTCCCGCTGCGGATTCGCCGCGTGCCGTTCGATGCGCAAGCGAGTCGATTGCTTCGCACCTGACACCGGAGCGTCTCCGTACAAAACGCGACCGTCCGGCATCTGTGATCGGTACACGATCCGCTCGCCGGCCCAGGCGCCTGCAGCGGCGACGGCCAGCCAACTCAGCAGCGCATGTCGCAGAGCAGACATCATGATCTATCTCCTTCAGTAGTGAAGGTGTGCGTGCGGACCTGTCACCCGGGTGCATGGACCAGTGCCGTCATGCGCAGTGCCATATCGATGCGATCGGCTCGGAAGCGGACATTGTCTCCTGGGGCACGGCCGATGATCAAACGCGCCTCCACATAACGGAAGGTCGTCGTGCCGGCGGGGAGGTGGAGGTGGGGGATACCGTTGTGCCGCAAGGTGATCCTGCCGCCCTCGGCGTCGATGTTGACGATGCGGCCGGCAATGAAGTCATTGGCCGAAGGTTGCGCGAAGAGGCTTCCACCGGGCACGAGCATGCATGCGGCGGCGAGCAGCGCTCGGCGGGACCAGCTTGAGGACCTGCAAGCCAGACTTGAATCGCAATTCATGGAATTACCCCGAACCAGTGTAATTAAGGCCGACGGCGGCCTGAGGGACTTGGCGGCCGGACTGCGTGACCGGCGAAGGTTTCGAACACTGCCACAATCGTACACTGCGGGGCTGGGCGGTGACGCGATCACCCGATCCGCCCCCAGAGGAGAAACCATGGAACGCAGCATTGTCCCCACCGTAGTGCCCGCGCCGTCGCCGGTGCTGGCCCCAATTGTTCAAGATCCCTTGGAGACCGGAGCCATCGTCCTGCGGCCGGAGCAGGTGCTGCAGGCCGAACAGGCACTGGCCGCGCTGGACTTCGCAGCCGTTCCATCTGGCGACATCATCAAGATCGGCCTCGGTGCGGAACAGGCATTGCAGAAGACGCTGGACGGCTTTCTTGCGCGGCTCGACAAGAAGACGGCGTCCAAGGTGTTCGCCCTCTTCGGACGCTTGGAAAAGGGTGTCGACGACGCGAAACTGCCTGAAATCCTGGACAAGATCCAGAAGGGCGAGGATCCGGGATTTTTCGCCGGTTTGTTTGCCAAGCTCACCGGCCGCAAGCCCGAGGAGGCCTTTCGCGAGTTCATGCAGGAGGTCGGTGAGTTGATCTCCAGCCGGACCCAGACGCTGGCCGACGAGATGGGCCGCCTGGAGGGCGAACTGTCGAAGGAAATGAAGACGCTGTTCGGCGAACTACAGGCGCTGGAGACCCTCAAGCAATCCTACGGCACGCACTTCGCCAGCTTCACCGTCGATGCGGCAGTGGCCCGGGCGTTTCTCGAAAAGGCCCGGAAATACCTGGCGCAGCAGACCGCGGCAGCTGACCCGGCCGACGTGTCCGCCCTGGCCCGGCTGCGAGAGCTGCAGGACAAGCTCCGGCTGCTGGAAAGCCGGGCGCTGGCGCTCGAAGGCACGTACACGCGGCTGCCGGCCGATCAGATGGTGATCCAGCAGATCGAGGCCGCCGGCATCGCGACGCTGCAGGAGACGGCCACCACGGTCTCGTCGCGGTTCGCGTCGATCAAGATGACCTTGCTGGCCATCCACGGCGCGTTCGCGGTCAAGTCGGTGCAGCAGATTGCCGAGCGCCAGGCGCGTCTCGACCAGCAGTTGACGCAGCTGCGCGGCCAGGCCACCAAGGACGTGGCCGTTGCTGCGGCGAAGGCACCCGGTGACAACCGTGTCGCGCAGGCGCAGCAAATCGCCGCCATCATCACGCAGACGCGCGAGATCCACGAACTGGTCGAAGCCGCCAAGCAGGAGAGCGAAGCGAAGTTCGAAACGGCGAGGCAGATGTTCGAGCAGTCGCGCGCCGAGCTCGCGGCGCTGCGCAAGGCATGACCATCACTCCGGAGAAGCTATGCTCACACTGACTCTAGACAAGCCCGGCGCCGCGCCGGCCCGCAAGCTGCAGCTCTCGCTCAACAAGGGCGCTGCGTTCAAGGTGACCGTCGCATGGCAGTGCGACGCCAGCCACCAGGATGACATCGACATCCACGCGCTCGAGGCGCGCAATGGCGGCAATGGCGCGAAGGTCGCGGCGCTCGAAGAGATCCTGTCCACCTACAACACAACGAAGATGAGCCCGAAAACCGGCGTGCTGGCGTCAGCGGCGGATGGCTCGTTCGCCACGCCCTCCGGCGGGCTCAGGCATTCGGGCGACGTCCGGGTGCAGGGCAACACCGAAACCATCGTCGTCGACGGCGCCAAGCTGCCCGCGGGCGTCAACGAGATCCCTTTGTTCGCTACCGTCCACAAAGCCGAGCACGGACAGGGCCACGACGAAGGCGCCGCGTCCGAGGACGAGCCGGCCTTCGCCGACATCGAGGTCTGCACCGTCACCATCGCGGACGAGGGCGGGCGCGAGTTGGGCGCCTACCAGCTGTCCAAGGAGTTCGGCGAGTTCAACGTGGTGCAGCTGGGCAGCATCATGCACGGCGACAACGGCTGGGAGTACGCTCCCGTGGGCCGTGGCTTCACCGGGACGTTCAACGATGTTTTGGGCCACTTCTCCTGAACTGAGGCCAGTCGTGCCGCCCCCGAATGACAAATTGCGCCCGACGGTCATTGGCCCCGCGGGCGCTTCCCTGCGCAGCCCTGGGGGTGCCGCGCCGCAGCCGGTGGACGCGCCATCTCCGGCGCGCCGTGTACCCGCGGCGACGCCGGTGGTGCGGCGGGCGACGGCCATGCCCGGCGCCGAAAGAACGCGCATCGAAGTGGCCGCGCGCGATCTGGAAGCGTTGTCGCCGGGGGCGGCGGCCGCTGTCTATCAGCAGGCGCGCTCGCTGATTGGCGCATTCGTCCTCGGCAAGGGTGCGCAGCGCAAGGCGATCCTGTGGGGCCACGACCTGCAGAAGGCGCACGGAGACCTCGTCACCGAGATGCTGGCCCTTGCGCGCAGCCCTGTGCTGCGCCAGGTGGAGGGCTACCTCGCACGGATGATGGACATCCTTGGATCGATCGACCTCATGGCCGTCTGCGGACACGGCGGCGACAGCGTCGTGCGCCGGCTCTTCCAAGGCGTCAACGGCAGGATCGACACGCCGGGCGAACTGGCCAAAGCCCAGGCCGAGCTGGAACAGCTGCTGGCACTCATGGGCGGGGCGCTCGACCCCCTGCTGGATCTGAAGGACCGGCTGCTGTGCCTGTCCGGCTCGATGGAGGGCGCCGCTGCTCAGGTCGAAGCCGCCGCCATCGGCGCGCTGTTCCTGTCGGAGCGCCTTCGTCAGGACGACGCCGCGCTGGCGCAGCGCTTTGCCGAGCGCAGCATGAGTCTCACGCAGACCTTGGCGCAGATGCGGCAAACGGGCTCCACGCGGGAATCGCAGATCGAGCAGCCGATCCGCATGATCGGCGCCATCCAGAACGTGGCGCTCGTCGTCATGCCGGCATTCATCGGCAGCATTGCCACCGTCGCCACACTGGGCGCCAGGAAGACCACGATCTCGCCGACCGAAGCCGGCGAACTGGCCTATCGGCTGCGGGACATCATCAGCCAGTTGAAACCCTGAACCAGGAGCACACATGAACAGCAAACTCACACTGAATCTCGACAAGTCGGCCAACGCGCTGCGCCTCGCGCTCGACAAGGCCGGCGTGGTGGCGAACGTGAAGGCGGAAACCGCCGCCATCATCGACGTCTCCGGCTCGTTCGAGCACGAGCATGAGGAGGGCACGACCAGCATCCTGATCGAGCGGCTCGTACCGTACTGCATGGTGCTCGACCCGGACCGCAAGATGGACGTCTTCACCTTCAGCGACGGTGAACGCAACGCCCACTACTTGGGCGCGGTGACGCCCGACGATGCGCGCGACTACGTCACGCGCAACATCGTCGACCGGGTTCCGGGCTGGAACGGCGGCACGACGTACAGCTTCGTTCTCGAGCGCGCGCTCGAGCACTTCGGATGGAAGGCGTGCGAGGAGGCGCACCGCTCATCGCAGGGCGCCGGCTTCCTGAGCCGGCTGTTCGGCTGGTCACCGGGCGGGCATGAGCACAGTGCGTCGCACACGCACGAGAAGAGGCGCTCGCTGGTTCTCTTCATCACCGACGGCGAAAACGACGGCAGCGACGAGGCGCGCACCATGCGCGTCCTGGAGGAATCGCAGCAGCGTGGCGACCAGGTCTACTTCCTGTTCATCGGTGCCTGTGAAGACAAGGGCGTCACGTTCGAATTCGTACAGAAGATCGCGCGCCGGTTCAGGAATACCGGCGTGGTGGTGATCCGCGATCTCGAAGCCTTCGTGGCGCAATCGGACGAGGAACTCAACGCCGCGCTGCTTGGAGCCGAGCTTGTCGAGTGGCTGAAGTCGTAGGACGCATGCCCTCGCATGAGGGTTCCTTTGCCCGTGCGAGGTGACCGAAGCCAGCATGACCTCAATCCGCCTCTTGAGCGGCAGCGCTCTCCTGCCTATCGCGGCAGCCGAGGCAGTGTAGCGATTCAAGTCGCCGAGTTAGTCGTTTGCCGAGTCGGTATGTCCAATTTCGGACCTTTGCGGCCCAACTCAGCTTTAGACGCATCTCAATGGACGGGGGCTGCGGGACCCGAGGTTAAAGTTTTCACTTAGAATCCGCGCAATGCGACGCTTGTTTCTCATCTTCTTGCTGCTCATGGTGCAGTTCCAGTTCGTCTGGGGCGCCGCCGCTGCATATTGCGGGCACGAGACGTCCGCAGTCCGTGCCGCACATTTTGGGCATCATGAGCATCGCCATCAAGGCGATGGGTCCAGGGCGCTGACCTCGGAGAAAGATAGCAACGGCCAAGGGCTCGCCCATGCCGATTGCGGCAGCTGTCACTTCGGAACTTTGGGAGCGTTGCCCGCTCCTGGCGTTGTCATGGCCGAGCTGAGCCTTTCTGAATATCTCGCTGAGCTAGGCCCGCGCTTCAGCTCCCACGTCCCTTCCGCTCCGGAACGTCCCGATCGAATCGCACTCGTAGCTGCTGCCTGATTCGGCGGCGGCATCGTGTCCGCCCGTCTTCGACCGACGTCCCCGATGTCGCCTTCGGATCATTTTTACGTGATTCAAGAAGGATGATTCGATGCAATTCCCCACACTGGTGCTGGCCTTCGTGCTGGCTGCCACCACCGCGTCAGCAAGCGCACAGAGTTCTGCTGGGGGCGGCTCGCTGTCCCTGGCCGAGGCGATGCGCCTGGCCGAAACAGCGAGCACGGCAGTCCGCTCCAAGGAGGCGCAATTGGCCGCCGCTGAGGGCGCCCGCCTTGAAGCCGCATCACCGTTTTTCCGCAACCCCGAGCTGAGCGTCGAGAAAACACGGCGCCAGTCAGCGGTTGCCGATTCGCGGGCCAGCGAGTGGACCGCAGGCATTGCCCAGCCCATCGAAATCGGGGGCCAACAGTCGCGGCGGCGTGAGGCAGCGGCCGCTTCCTTGGATGCATTGCGCGCGGAAATAGACGATTCACGCCGCCGGGCGCGCTCGGATGCAGCATCACGTTTTTTCGCCGTACTGGCAGCCCAGCGGCGGTTGTTGGTCGAGCAGCGGTCGCTCGACCTGTTCGACCGCGCTGCGCAGGCGGTCGCTAAGCGCCGAAGCGCGGGAGAGGACACTCGCCTTGACGCCAATGTGGCATTGATTGAGGCGGAGCGCGCGCGCAATGCGGTTGCGCGGGCTCGCGAGCAAATCCTGGAAGCGCGCGGCGAGCTTGCCACTTTGCTGCAACTGCCGGCTGCGAATCTGACCGAGGTTGTGGGAGAAATCGGCGTGCCACCCGTCGATCGCCTCCCCTATGGACTCGACCAAATGCAGTCTTCGGCTCAGACACTTCCCAGGCAGCGTGCGCTCACAGCTCGCCTGGACGCCGCGAAGGCCCGCGTGGCCCTGGCTCGGGCCGGTCGCCTCCCGGACCTAACGGTGGGGGTCAACGTTGGCCGTGAGGGTTCCAGCGTCGCGCGCGAGCGGGTCACCGCGTTGGTGTTGAGAATGCCGCTTCCGATTTTTAATCGCAACGACGCCGCCATCGGCGAAGCCTTGACGGCTGCCACCCAGGCTGAAGTCGATCGCGACAGCGGCATGCGCAATGCGCTGGCGCAGGTTAGGGGACTCTGGAGCAAACTTGAAAGCCAGCGGGAGCGCGTGGAGCGCCTGCAGCGCACCATGCTCGCTGCCGCCACCGACAACCAGCAGCTTGCCGCGAAATCCAGGCAAGCCGGCCAGATCGGCCTGCTTGAGCAGCTCATCATTAACCGCCAGGCGCTGGACGCCGAGCGCGACCTGATCGAGGCTTTGGCGGACTATCACACGACCCGAATCGAACTTGAAAATGCGGCCGGCTGGTCGCAGGAAGGAACTGCGCGATGAAGATGTTCAACGATGCCGCTGGGCGCCCTGTGCGCTTGACTGCGCTGGCTGTAGCCCTAGCGATGGTGTTTGCACTTGCTGCTTGCGGCAAGAGCGGAGAGAAGGACGCGGCTGCCGGTGACAGTGCCAAGAGCGCCGAGAAGTCTGGGGACAAGAAAGAGAAGGAAGGCGATCACAAGGAAGGCGAGAAGGCGCTGACCCTGACCACCGAAGAGGCGGAAAAGGCCGGCGTCAAGGTTCAGGAGATCAAAGCCGAAACCATGGGCGAAACCATTGTCGTCACGGCGACGATCGAGCCCAATCAGGAGCGGGTGGTGCGGGTGGCGCCACGTGTCGAGGGCAGAGTCATCGCCATGCCAGCAAAGCTCGGTGACCGGGTCGCCGTGGGACAGACCCTGGCGACTCTCGACAGCGTTGCGGTGGGCGAGGCCCATGCGGCCTGGGTCCAGGCGCAGGCCGAGCAGCGGATCGCCGAAAGTGATTTCAAGCGTGCCGAGTCGCTCATCGCAGACGAGATCATCCCGCGCAAGGACTTCCTGCGCGCCCAGGCCGAAAGGGACAAGACCGCAGCCAACGCCCGCAACGCCGCCGACCGACTGCGGCTGCTCGGGGGAGCGCCGCGCGCGCAAGGCGGCGGTGTATCCACCTTTGCTCTGACGTCGCCATTCGCGGGCACCGTGATCGAGAAAAAGGCCTCTCTGGGCGGCCTGGCCAGTCCGAGCGAACCGATCTTCACCATTGCCGACCTGGGGCTTGTCTGGATTC
Source organism: Burkholderiales bacterium (assembly GCA_016191525.1). Classification (GTDB taxonomy): domain Bacteria; phylum Pseudomonadota; class Gammaproteobacteria; order Burkholderiales; family Burkholderiaceae_C; genus Ramlibacter. Next base: position 110,203 of record JACPOK010000026.1, read on the forward strand.
AGGCGGCCCTGCCGGAATCCGCTCTGGCGAAAGTGCGGGTGGGCGCCAGCGCCAAAGTGACGGTGCCGGCCTATCCCGCCGAGTCCTTCAGCGGCCGCGTGGCGCATATCGGCGCCGGCGTCAACAAGGATTCACGCACGGTGGCTGCGCGCATCGAAGTCACCAACGCCGATGGACGTCTGAAGCCCGAGATGTTTGCCACCGCAACCATCGAGGTGGCCGGCGAGAAGCGCGGCGTGATGACGCTGCCTGACGACGCGATCGTGTTGATGCAGGGGCAACCCACTGTCTTCGTCTTTGAACAGGGCGCCTACGCTGCGCGTGTGGTCGAACCCGGCGAACGGATGGGCGGCCGCACGGTACTCAAGGCCGGCATCAAGCCGGGCGAGCAAGTCGTAACTGCGGGCGCATACGCGCTGAAGGCACGAACGCTCAAGTCGCAAATCAGCGGCGGGCATTGAGAAGGACTATAAATAATGCTCAATGCAATAGTTGAAGCCTCCCTGCGCTACAAGGTGCTGGTGATGGTGGCTTTGGTGGTGCTGGCCGGCCTCGGCGTGATGGCGTTTCGGCAAGTGCCGGTCGATGCCTTCCCCGATGTCACGCCCGTCCAAGTCAACGTCTACACCGAGTCCCCGGGGGTCGCTGCCGAAGATATCGAACGGCTGCTCACTGTGCCGATCGAGGGCGCGATGGCGGGCCTGGCCGACGTCGAGGTCGTACGCTCGGTGTCGCTGTTCGGCCTGTCCTATGTTGGCGTCTACTTCAAGGACGATGTTGATATCTACTTCGCTCGCCGTCTCGTAGGCGAAAAACTGCAGGAGGTCAAGGGGCGCCTGCCGCAGGGTTACGGCCAACCCGAACTCGGGCCGAACAGTTCGGGCCTGGGCCAAGTGTTCTGGTACACCATCGAGGACGCCGACAAGAAGCTCAGCGCGATGGACTTGCGCACGCTGAATGACTGGACTGTGCGTCTGATTCTGCGCACTGCGCCGGGCGTTGATGATGTGACGTCATGGGGTGGTTACGAGAAGCAGTTCCAAATCCAGATCGATCCGCGCCTTCTGCTGAAGTACAAGCTCTCGTTCAAGGACGTGATGGAACGGGTCGCCGCCAACAACAAGCAGGTCGGTGGCCAATACCTGAACATTGGTGTAGAGCAGTACCTGGTGCGCGGGCTGGGCTTGGTCGGTAATGCGGTCGAAATTGGTGACATCGTTGTGGCCGAGCGCAACGGTTCGCCGGTCCGCGTCAAGGATGTGGCCGCGGTGAAGGAGGCCCCTGCGGTGCGGTTCGGCGCGGTGACGCGCAACGGCAAGGAGACCGTGCTGGGCATGGCACTTGCTCGGGTCAACGAGAACGCCGCCAAGGTGGTTGAAGGCACAAAGGCCAAGCTGGCTACTGCACAGGCGGCCCTGCCCAAAGGCGTAGAGCTGAAGGCGGTGTACGACCGCACCGAAATCGTCGCCAAGGCGGTGAAGACTGCTGAAAGCGCTTTGCTGGAGGGCTCGATCCTTGTCGCGGTGATCCTGTTCCTCTTCCTGGGCGAGTTGCGCTCGGCGTTGGTCGTCGTGGTAACACTGCCGCTGGCCATGCTGTTCGCCTTTATCTGCATGCAACGCTTCGGGCTGTCGGCCAATCTGATGTCGCTGGCCGGACTGGCCATCGGCATCGGCATGATGGTCGACGGCGCGGTGGTGATGGTGGAGAACGCCTTCCGCCTGCTGTCGCATGCACGCGAGTCGGGCCGGCCGATCAGCCGCACCCACGTCGTGCTGGAAGCGGCCCATGAGGTGGCCAATCCGATTGCGTTCGCTATCCTCATCATCATCGTCGTCTTCCTGCCCCTGTTCTCGCTGACCGGGCTGGAGGGAAAGATGTTCAAACCGATGGCGCTGACGATCACGTTCGCGATGCTGGGTTCGCTGATCCTGTCGCTAACCGTCGTGCCTGTTCTGGCTGCGCTGATCCTTAAGCCCATGGAGGAGAAGGACACCTGGCTCGTGCGCCACGCGAAAAGGTTTTACTTGCCATTGCTGGATTGGGCCCTCGAACGCAAAAAGCTCGTCGTCCTTTCGGCGGTGGGGCTTCTGGTGGGGTCGCTGGCGCTCTTTCCGCTGCTGGGCAAGGAATTTATGCCGCAGCTGACTGAAGGCACCGTGATGTTCCGCGTGTCGGCAATTCCATCCACATCGCTGGAGGAGTCTGTTCGCATCGCCAATGTGATGGACGCCAAGCTGCGCGCCAAGTATCCGCAGGTGAACTCGGTGTTGGCGATGATTGGTCGCGCCGAGAAGGGCGAGACCACGGACGTGAGCTACATGGAGTTGCTGCTCGACTTGAAGCAACCGAAGGAATGGCCGCAGAAAATCGGCTATGCCGAACTTGCCAAGGACATGCAGGAGATGCTTGAGGTCGAAGTGCCGACCGCCGTTTTCACGGCGACGCAGCCGATTCAGAGCCGGGTCGAAGAGCTGATTTCCGGCGTGCGTGCGACGCTGGCACTTAAGGTCTATGGCCAGGATCTCGACAAGCTGGAGGAACTGTCGGCCCAAATCCAGGGCGTACTCGGTGCCGTGCCCGGTGTGGCCGACCTGTCGGCCGAGGCCAATAAGGGCAAGCCGCAGATGGTCATCAAGGTGGACCGTGCGGCCGCGGCGCGGTACGGCCTCAACGCTGACGACATTCTCCAGGTCGTGCAAGCCGGGATTGGCGGCGAGACCGTCTCGACCCTGATCGAGGGGACAAAGCGCTTCGACATCGCCGTGCGCCTAGCCGACGAGTTCCGCAGCAGTCCGTCGGCCATCGCCAACATCCCGATCCGCACCGCCGAAGGGGCTTTGGTGCCCTTCTCTCAGGTCGCCAAAATCGACTTGGACGAAGGCTACACATTTGTGCGCCGCGAAGCCTTGCAGCGCTATGCCGTGTTGCAGATGGATGTTCAGGGACGCGATGTCGACAGCTTCGTGAAGGATGCGGACGCCGCCATCAAGGCAAAAGTGAAGATGCCCACCGGCTATTGGGTCGAATGGGGCGGCGCCTTTGAAAACCAGCAGCGTGCAATGGCTCGCCTGGCGATCATCGTGCCGCTGACCATTGGCCTCATCTTCATTCTTCTGTACACGGCTTTCAACTCGCTTCGGCATGCCACGCTGATCATTGCCAACGTGCCGTTTGCCATCATCGGCGGGATCATCGGCCTGTTCATCACGAGGCAGTACCTGTCGGTGCCGTCGGCGATTGGCTTCATCGCCGTCTTCGGGGTGGCGATGTTGAACGGCATCGTTCTGGTGACCTTCCTGAACGATCAGCGAAAGCATGGCCTGTCGATCCGTGACGCGGTACGCCAGGGCGCGGCGATGCGTTTGCGTCCGGTTCTCATGACAGCTTCGGTGGCCATCCTGGGATTGGTGCCGATGCTACTCTCCTCGGGCGTCGGCGCCGAAACGCAGCGGCCCCTGGCGACCGTGGTCGTGGGCGGCTTGATCACGTCCACGCTGCTGACGTTGCTGCTGTTGCCGCTCCTCTACGAATGGTCCGAGACCCGGGCAGAGGCGCGGCAGCGCGCGCGCAACCCGGACGAATCAACGACATCTTGAGCCGAAAGGAGACTAGCATGAAAGAAGTAAAGGCCTATGTTCCACACGAACGGGTCGCGGACGTGGTCGCGGCCCTGCGCGACAGCCTGGTATGGGGCGGTAGCAAGGGCGACCGCCGCCACAACCTGGCGGTCTACGTCGTCAAGGGTTTCGCCCTGTCGCCTCAGACAGAGGACCACCATTTCTCGATGGCGCTCGGCGACGAGGTGGTCAATGAGTACAAGCTGGAGCTGATTTGCGAAGATGCCGAGGCCGACGGGCTGGTGGCCGCGATTGTGGCCGCAGCGCGTACGGGCCAGGCGCTGGCAGGTTGGATCACCGTTTCGGAACTGGTCAGTGCCGTTCCCATCAAGTAGTTTTGCCACCCCTTGGAACCACTGAAAGGATATTTCCATGAACCGACTGCTCGTTCCCCTGATGCTCTGCGTGAGCATTGCCCCGCCAGCCATCGCCGCAGAAGACCACAAGCCGAAGAACGGCGGCGTGGTGGTCGAGACAAAGGCCGGCGACCTCGAACTGGTCGCCAAGCCAGACGTCATCGTGATCTACGTGAGCGACCACGGCAAGGCGGTGAAGCTGACCACCGCCAGTGGCAAGGTCACGGTGTTCGCGGGCACTGAAAAGGCCGAGGCGCCGTTGACCCTCGTCGGCGACAAGCTCGAGGCCAAGGGCAGCTTCAAGGTTGCGCCGGGCAACAAGGCGCTGGCCGAGGTCTCGATCAACGGCAAGCCGGCCGTTGCGGCCCGCTTCACCCTGAACTAAACCCGAGCCTGCCGCTGGGTTGACGCACTCCACACAGCGGACGTTCGTCAACCTTCCGGCGGCGCACCGAGTGCCAAGGCCATGTTTCGCATCCCGCACAATGTCCCGCTCGCCATCTTGATCTTCTGGATCTGGGTTGGGTTCGTTGCGGTCGTGCTGGCGACATACTTCTTGATTCGCTGGTGGCGACGCAAACATCCGTTGCCGCCTCCAGCGCCCGAACTCTCATATTCGGCGCGGCTGCGCGAGCGCTTGGAAGCGCAGCAGCGCGCCGCGCGCGCCGAGCGCGCCGCGCGGCGCCAAAAGGCGGGTAGCAAATGAGGAGCGATCATCGCATCCGGCGGTGCTTTGTTGGCGCGGGAATTGTGCTTTTGGCGAGTCCAGCGGCTTGCGCACATGAATTGGCGTCACGTTCGGGTGCGTTCCTCGCTCCAGCCGTGCACCTGGTCTTAGGAGTGGATCACGTCCTGGCCCTGCTCGCGCTGGGAATCCTTATCGGACAAACGCACGGCATGGGCCGGCTCGACAGCGTCTTCTCATTCGGCCTGACGTTCTTCATTGGCATTTACGCGATGCAGCTGATCCCGGATACCGCACTTGCCCCAAGTATGGAGGCACTGGGGAGCGCCGCCTGTGCGCTCTTGGTGGGACTCGTCGTAGCCTCAAGCCTTCGGCTTCCGTCGTGGGCGCCCTACTTGGCCGGCGGAATTCTCGGACTCGTCCAGGGTATGGTCAGCGGCCACGCGATGAGCGAGGGGCGCGCGCTGCTCCTGTCGATGCTCGGCGCCGTGCTGGCCGCGATAGCACTGCTCGTCTTAGGCGCCGTGGTCGCCAGTAGAAGTTCACTTCTGCGATATGGTGCCGCCGCCACGCGGATGTTCGGAGCCTTGGTGGCGGCCTTTGGCTTCGTCATGCTCATTGCAGGCACCATCGGTGGGTAACATGCTGCACGCACACTACACATGGAACGGCTGAGATGGATGCGGCCGATGGAAGACTTTGGATCAGCAGCTCAATGCGCTGGTTGGGCCTGAAGTCCAGCAAATTTATGGAACTGCATCGAAATGAATGGAAGCAAAGATGAAGACCGCACTGCTGGCTGTTGCCATGACGAGTCTCCTTTCAGGTTGCGTGACGCCGCCGTATGAAGGGCAATACGCTTTCGGCGATGGCTGGCGCAAGGCGCAGGTGACGGCTGTTCTGCAAGGCAGCGAGCTCGACCGACCCAACTTTTACCGATGCGCGCGCAAGTTGTCACCCGATCAAGTCGCGGCTGGGCGGTTTGTCTTGTTGTCGTATCTTGAGATGGGGAGGTCCAAGCGCACCTTGGTGTCGGCGACGGGTAACGAACAGCATCCTGCGGGGGCGCGAGTGCTCGTCAATCTTGAGCGCTGCGACGCTCCCTTGATTACCAGGCATGACTGACTGGCGCAATAGCAAGAATGCGCTGCATTGGCGTGAGACCGAAACAAGGAGAAGACCATGAACCGGAGAAGTTTCACGGCCCACAGTGTCACTGTTGTACTTGCCGCCGTCCCGCACTCATCCACTTGGGCACACAAGCCCGCGTCTGGAAAGGACTACTTCGAGCTTGAGCAACCAGCCCCCGTGGAGGCTCCGACGGGGAAAGTCGAGGTGGTCGAATTTTTCTGGTATGGCTGTCCTCACTGCGATGCATTCGAGCCAAAATTGGAGGCATGGCTGCGGACACAGCCAGCGCAAGTTGCCTTTCGCCGTGTGCCAGTGAACTTCCGGGAAGAGTTCGTACCACAGCAAAAGCTTTACTACGCGCTCGAAGCAATGAACAAGATCGTCGAGATCCACCCGAAAGTCTTCGAGGCCATCCATGTCCACAAACAGGCCTTGAATCGAGACGACTTGATATTCGCATTCATTGAGCGCAATGGGATCGACGCCGCGAAGTTCCGCAGCCTCTACGAGTCCTTCACCGTTTCCACCAAGGCCCGGCGCGCCACCCAGTTACAGAATGCCTATCGCATCGAAGGCGTGCCGGCCCTGGGAGTCGCAGGGCGCTTCTATGTGGATGCCGAGTCCGCTGGCAGCATGGATAAGGCTTTGCAGGTTGTCGACCGGCTGGTGAGCGACATCCGCAAAAGTAGATAAGCGGACCTGGGTCGTAAACCCTGCAATAAAGAATGGATTGAAACTTTGTGCGCCACCCAGAGCTTCAATTGATGCCTCAACGGATGAGCACGATCCGTCTGACCGTCTACCCAGGTTTGTGTCCCGGTATGTTACCGTGGCCGTCTCAACAGGACAGCCATTGAAAGCCGCCACCAGCCCCACCGCAGCAGCGATCGAATCTCCTCGAGCGCCGGAAGCGGCCACGAACCTTGAAGACGAATCGTGGGTCAAGAAGCTGGGGCCCGGCATCGTCACCGGCGCCGCGGATGACGATCCAAGCGGTATCGCGACTTACTCCCAGGCGGGCGCAGTGTTCGGATTCGGCTTGCTCTGGACCGTCGTGCTGACCTACCCGCTCATGGTTGCCATTCAGCTGGTGAGCGCGCGCATCGGCCAAGTTACCGGCCGTGGCCTGGCAACGAACATCAGGCATCACTATCCACGGTGGTTGCTCTACAGTTTGGTGGGCCTTCTCCTGATTGCAAACACGATCAACATAGCGGCCGACATGGCCGCGATGGGCGATGCGCTTCGGCTGCTGATAGGAGGCTCAGCGCGATGGTATGTCGTCATGTTCGGCGTTGTGTCCGTGCTGCTGCAGGTATTCGTGCCTTATGCGCGCTATGTCAGTGTGCTGAAGTGGCTGACGCTGGCGTTGCTGTCCTATGTTGCTACTGTGTTTGTTGTTCAGGTGCCGTGGATGGAAGTGGCGGCTCGCGTACTTGCTCCCCGGATTGAATGGAATGCGACAGCCATTACGATGATCGTGGCGGTCTTCGGCACGACCCTGAGCCCTTACCTGTTTTTTTGGCAAGCCTCCCAGGAAGTCGAGGAACAGAAGTCGGACCCCGCAGGCTCGCCCCTAAAGGATGCGCCACGTGGGTTCGCCCGATGTGCTCTCGAACGGGTCAAGACTGATACCTTCATCGGGATGGGCTTCTCCAACCTCGTGGCGTTCTTCATCATCGTGACAACGGCGGTGACGCTCAACGCGAACGGGGTGACGAACATCGAGACTTCCGCCCAAGCCGCCGCCGCATTGCGACCGATTGCGGGGGACTTTGCTTTCCTGCTGTTCAGCCTGGGAATCATCGGAACCGGCCTTCTAGCGGTTCCCGTGCTGGCGGGATCGGCGGCGTATGCGGTGGCAGGCACTTTTCGCTGGCGCAATAGCCTCGCGCTGAAGCCGTCCGCCGCTCGCAAGTTCTATACGATCATTGCCATCTCGACACTAGGCGGCGCGGCCATCAACTTTCTTCCGATCGACCCGATCCGCGCGCTGTTCTGGAGTGCCGTGATCAACGGCGTCATTTCGGTCCCGATCATGGTAGTCATGATGTTGCTTGCATCTCGCAGCGATGTCATGGGCAAGCTGACACCGCCGCTCAGGTTGAAGGTCTTTGGATGGCTCGCGACTGGCGTGATGGCAGTGGCTGTGCTTGCCATGTTCTGGACCATGCTTTTCTAAGGAGGAGATCACCTTGCCAAATCGCCGTGCCGGCACGAAAGTCGGGTTTCTCGCGCGCCAGGCTGCAGCATTCGCGATCGTCTGGCTTGTCTTGTTCGCACTGACCGGCACATTCGATCTTCTGTTCGACACCATTGTTCGACTTGCCGTGGCTTCCTGGCTATGTATTGGCCTCGGGGTGATGCTCTCGAAGCGCGTAGCCTTTCCTTTGCCGAGGGGCGACCGGCTCGATGTCGGCGGGGCGCTAGCCACGCTGTGGTGGGCAGCTTTCTGGCCGAAGTACGTGGGCCGAGGAGATCGACGCTGACCATGCAAGCGGCCCTGCTTGTCTTCTTGTTCACGCTACCGGCGCTGCTTGTAGCGACGCTTGGTGGTGTATTTGCCGCATTGCGTCCGCCTTCGGCGCAGAAAACCGCGGTCATTCAGCACTTTGCGGCGGGGATCGTGATCGCGGCGACGGCCCTGGAATTGTTGCCGAAGGAGCGATCAGAGGCGGCACTGCCGGTGATCATCGGTTTCGCCCTCGGGATCTGCCTCATGCTGTCGCTGCGGTGGCTGGGGGGGGCGATTGAAAAGCGCAACGAGGGCACCCGATTCCCCACTGGGCTGCTGATCGTCACGGGCCTGGACCTGCTGATCGACGGTCTTGTGCTGGGCATGGCATTCGCCGCTGGAGAGAAGTCCGGTGTGCTGCTGGCAGTGGCACTGACGCTGGAGGTGCTGTTCCTGGCGCTGTCCGTCAGTGCCGCGATTTCGAAGGCGGGCGGAAGGCGGATTGTCGCGATGGCGGCGCCGCCTGCCCTGGGCCTCCTGCTCTGCGCGGGGGCGTTTCTGGGACGGCTGTTCTTTGGTGGTCTTTCCCCCTTTCCATTCGCAGTTCTGCTCGGCGTCGGGATCGTCGCGCTGCTGTATCTTGTGGTGGAGGAGTTGCTTGTGGAAGCGCACGAAGTGGCGGAGACACCGTTGTCGATCGCAGCGTTTTTCCTTGGCTTTCTGTTGTTCCTGATCATCGAAATGTTGGTTGAAACTTGATGGAGAAGCTTGTGTCCGACGCAAACAAACTCAGATTGGATCTGCCCCTCCTCTTGCCCGATGTTTCGGAGCCCAGGGACCGCTGCGTCGCACACCTAATCGAAGCTCTCAAGAGCAAAGCCGGGATCACGGACGCGCATGTCAAGGATGTCAGCGGGGCTCCGCAGCTGTGCATCCACTACGACCCAAAGGCGATTGGTCTCACGCGAGTCCGTGAAATCGCGCAGGCAACGGGTGCGAGGCTGACTGACCAGTTCGGTCACCTCTTGCTTCGTGTGCCATCGATGCACACGCGCGCGGCCAGAACGTTGACCACGAAAGCGGAGCAACTTCCCGGCGTGCTGGAGGCGGAGGTATCCCCGTCGGGTAGGGTGCGAGTCGAATTCGATCGAAGCCAGACGGATGAAGGCGTGCTGCGGCAAGGCCTGCACAACGCCGGCATCAAGGAGGAGCAGGGCGCAGTGGCCCAGGGTGTGCAGCAGCCGGTGCATGGAGAGCACGACCGCGACCACGACCACGACCACGACCACGACCACGACCATCAGGATTCTCATGGCCCCGCCGGGCACGAGGGGCACGGACACGAAGGGCACAAACACGAAGGTCATGCGGAGGATTCAGGCAAGGCAGGTCATGCCGGTCATTCGCACGAACATGGTGGGGGGCCGTTCGGCGAGCAATCCGAACTGATCTTCGCGTTGCTGGCCGGTGCGGCTGTGCTCGCGGGCTGGGCCATCGAGCGCTGGTCACTGGCCAGCTCCGGAGTCAGTTTCGCCTTCTACCTGGCGGCCTACCTGTTTGGCGGCTACTACACTTCACGCGAGGCGATCGAAAACATTCGGGCCAAGCGGTTCGAGATCGACACTCTGATGCTGGTGGCTGCGGCCGGGGCAGCGGCTCTTGGCAAGTGGGCGGAAGGCGGGCTGCTGCTGTTTCTGTTCAGCCTGGGCCACTCGTTGGAGCACTACGCCATGGGCCGGGCACGCCGGGCCATCGAGGCACTCGCCAAACTTGCCCCGGAGCGCGCCCTGGTGCGGCGCGACAGCGGAACCGTGGAAATCGCGGTTGCGGAACTTGCGGTAGGCGACGTGGTCGTGGTGCGTCCGAACGAACGTCTGCCTGCCGATGGCTTCGTCGTCGTGGGGCACACCAGCGTAGACCAGGCCCCGGTGACGGGAGAGAGCATCCCGGTCGACAAGAAGGCGGTAGCCGACGCACAGGCCGCCCTGAAAGGGTTCGACAAGCTGTCAGCCGAGCACCGGGTGTTCGCGGGGACCATCAACGGCGCCGGTGCCGTCGATGTGATGGTGGGGCGCCTCGCAAGTGAGTCGACGATGGCACGGGTGGTCAAGCTGGTGACTGAGGCCGAGGCGCAACGCTCGCCGACGCAGAACTTCACCGAACGATTTGAGCGCATATTCGTGCCGCTGGTGTTGCTGCTGGTGGTGCTGCTGATGTTTGCGGGGCTGGTCATCGACGAGCCGTTTTCCGCCAGCTTCTACCGGGCGATGGCCGTACTGGTGGCGGCTAGCCCGTGCGCGCTGGCGATTTCGGTTCCCAGTGCAGTGCTCAGTGGCGTCGCCCGGGCCGGACGAGGCGGTGTACTGATCAAGGGTGGAGCGCCCCTCGAGAACCTCGGCACCTTGAGCGCCATTGCTTTCGACAAGACCGGCACACTGACTGAGGGTAAGCCTCGCCTCACCGACGCTGTGGCGGCACCCGGGGCTACCGAAGAAGAGCTGTTGCGCGTTGCGCTTGCCCTGGAACGGCATAGTGACCATCCGCTCGCAGCGGCGGTGATCGCGGGCGCGAGCGAACGTCTGGGCAACAGTGTAGCGACCCCGGAGGCCGAGAACGTCCAGAGCATCACGGGGCGGGGCGTGACAGGCGTGTTGCAAGGGGAGACGGTGCACATCGGCAAGCCCGTGCTGTTCCAGGAAATCGAGGGAGCCAGGCCTTCCGAGGAGGTTCGACGTGACAACGATCGGCTGGTCGCCGAGGGGCGCACCACCATGATCGTGCGCCAGGGCGAGCGCTACCTGGGCGTCCTCGGGATGATGGACGCCCCGCGCGCCGCGGCTCCCGGCGTGATGGTCGCGCTGCAAGCACTGGGCATCCAGAGATTGATCATGATTTCCGGTGACAACCAGAAGGTGGCCGATGCGGTTGCCAAGACTGTGGGCCTGACGGAAGCACGCGGCGACCTCATGCCCGAGGACAAGGTGAAAGCGATACAACAACTGCTTGGCGAGTTCGGGAAGGTGGCGATGGTCGGCGACGGCGTCAACGACGCTCCCGCGATGGCCAATGCCACGGTTGGGATCGCGATGGGTGCGGCCGGTTCGGATGTCGCGCTGGAAACAGCGGATGTCGCACTGATGGCCGACGACCTGACCCAACTGCCGTTCGCTGTGGGGCTATCGCGCCAGACCAGTCGGATCATCAAGCAGAACCTGTGGGTCAGCCTTGGCGTTGTTGCTGTGCTCATCCCGGCGACGATTTTCGGCCTCAACATCGGCGTTGCCGTGCTGTTTCACGAGGGCTCGACTCTGCTTGTGGTTGTGAACGCGTTGCGCCTGCTGGCTTTTGAGGACCCACGTGTACAAGCCCCTGCTGAGCAGGCCAGGAGCCTTTAAGACAAGCCGAGCCCGAAGGATATAGCTATGCTCATTGAGCCAACAGATTCACTGCGGCATTACATCGTGGATGCTTTAGTCCAGGCGCGGGTGGCACTCGACACGTTGATCGGCAATGTGCAAACCTTGGCCGAAATCGAGCGCGGGGCCACGCTGCTGATCAACACCTTCGCGAAGGGTGGGCGAGTCTATTCCTGTGGCAATGGCGGCTCGATGAGCGACGCCATGCACTTCGCCGAAGAGTTGACGGGGCGCTACCGGGGCAATCGGGCCGGATTGCCCGCGCAGGCCATCAGCGATGTGGGGCATCTCACTTGCGTGGCCAATGACTTCGGCTACGACCAGGTCTTCGCGCGTTACGTCACGAGTCACGGACGCGCTGGTGACTGCCTGCTGGCGATCAGCACGAGCGGCAAGAGCGCGAACGTCATCAACGCTGCGGTGGCGGCCAAGGACCGGACAATGACGGTGCTGGCCCTTACCGGCCGGCCGATTTCTGAATTGGGCGCCGTAGCCGACGTCTGCATTTGCGCGCCCGGCGGCGACTTCGCGGACCGGTCGCAGGAACTCCACATCAAGATCATCCACATCCTGATCGAATTGGTCGAGCGGCACTTCTTCCCCGAAAACTACGTGACTGAAGGGCTTTCGGCATGAGCGGCTCGCACCCCTGCAGGCTACCGGCCGTGTCTCCAGAGCCAAATGTACTGGTGCCAGTCGTGCGCGCCTACGCTGCCATGGAACACGCCTAACTGCGAAGTGGTCCAGCGCGTGCAACCCACGCGACGCCGACCGGATCCAACGGCCTCAATGCGCCGGCTTCGGGCTACGGCGTGTCCCGCTGCACACCCGACCAAGCCTACTTCGCCGGTTCGCCGCAACTGAAGCTGGCGGCGTAAGATGAAATCCGTGGTGCGCCCCGAGTTGCCCACCGCGTCGGTCGGTTCGTCGCAAGCGCCGACCACCGCCGTGGACGACTCTGAAGCTCCGACTCAGCGCGAAGGTCCTCCAGAGTTTTTTGCGCGGCCTGGTTCAGCTCCGTCGGAACGTCTCCGAGCATTCGCACCGGCTTCACTCTTGCCGAGAGGAGGTCGCTGTACACAAGCTGAGCCAGCTGGAATGTTGGGTAGTCCTTGACCAGTTTTTCGGAGGCTTCCATTGCGGCACGTGACCCGCCTATGCCAATCAACCGATAGACTTCCATGAGGCGAGCTTCTGCATCAAGTTGCCCACTGGCTGCGCGCGCCTGGATGGGGGTTGACGGCGTCGTCGCTCCAGCGGTACTGCTCCAAGCAGGCCCGACTGCGACCGACAGCCATGCCGCCATGCACACCGTGACATCCTGGCGGATCGGTTTTGCGAAAGGTAGCTGGTTGCGAGTCATCTATCAGGGCGGTTCTGTGTCTCGTGTCGTTCTTTGAATGGTCGGGCGCTCAGGTCTCGGCAAGCAATTCTTCAATCAGCTTTTCGAGCTCGCCGAAGTTGGGCTGGCCAACGTACCGCTTGACGATCTTGCCGCGCTTGTTCACTAGAAAGGTCGTCGGTGTGACCTTCACATCGCCCCACGCCTTCGCTGCAGCACCGGTGTTGTCCAGGGCAACTGCGAATGGCAACTTGCGGGTGCTGGCGAAGTTGACGACATAGGTCGGCGGGTCGTAGCTCATGGCAACAGCAAGCGTATCGTAGCCACGCGAGTGGTACTTCTCGTAGGTCCGCACGATCATCGGCATCTCTGCCACGCAGGTGGTGCAGCTCGTGGCCCAGAAGTTGACCAAGGTGACCTTCCCGCGAAAGTCATTGGCCGTCCTCGAAGTTCCGTCAAGAAGTACGAACGTGGCCTGCGGTGCACTGCTGGAGTTTGTGCCGTAAAGCAGGCCGGCGCCTAGCAAAACTGCAGAGGCGGCCACCGTAGGGATCAACAGGTTCAACTTCATTTATTAGCCACGCGCCTGGTTAGCTGCAAAACCGGGATTTTGGCAATTTCCTTATCTTCATCGACAGTCTCCTTGAGGTGATGCGATTACGGGAATCCAGGAGCGGCGTTACTCAGCGGGTTCGACATCGCTCCCACGATCCCGCATTTCACAAATTGAGCGCCCCGGTGCCGATGGCCAGCGAAGCTTCACGCAGCGCCTCGTACAGCGTCGGATGGGCGTGCGAGATGCGCCCGATGTCTTCCGCCGAGGCTTTGAACTCGATTGCCATTGTCGCTTCACCAATCATCTCCGAGGCATACGTGCTGACAATGTGAATGCCCAGCACTGCATCCGTCTTTTGGTCGGCCAGAACCTTCACGAACCCCGAGGTGTCGCCATTTCCGAGTGCGCGCCCATTGGCAGTGAATGGGAATCTGCCCGCCCGATACGCAATACCAGCCTCTTTCAGCTCCTGCTCGGTACGCCCGACCCAAGCGACCTCCGGACTGGTGTAGATGATCGACGGGATGGCGCCGTAGTTCACGTGACCGGCCAGGCCTGCGATGCGCTCCATCACCATCACGCCTTCGTCTTCCGCCTTGTGGGCCAGCATGGGTCCCCGCACGACATCGCCGATTGCGTACACGCCCTCGACCGACGCGCGGCAGTAGGCGTCAACGTCCACGAAGCCGCGCTCGGTGGTCTTCACGCCAATGGTTTCCAGCCCGAGCCCGGAGCTCGTGGGGACTCGGCCTACCGCAACCACCAGCTTGTCACACGCCACTGAATGAGCCGCCCCTTGCGCGTCAACGTAGGCGAGGCTCAGCGAGCCGTCGCTCGCCCGGTCAAGACCTGTCACGCGCGCGCCGAAGCGAAAATCCATGCCCTGCGCGGTGAGCAACTTGAGCATCTCGCGCGCCACGTCCGTATCGCACATGGGCAACAGCTGCGGCAGCGCCTCGACCACGGTGACCTGCGCACCCAGCCGGCGCCAGACCGACCCCAATTCGAGTCCGATCACACCCGCGCCAATGATCGCCAGGCGGCGCGGAACCGTGGGCAAGTCGAGCGCGCCCGCGTTGTCGCAAATATCCACGTTGTCGATTTCGATGCCAGGCAGTTGGCGCGGAAGAGATCCCGTTGCGACCAAGAGGTTGCGGGTCGTCAGTTCCTGGGTGGAGCCCGATCGCGTGACGGCTACCCTGAAGCCTTCATCTGTCCGTCCAAGGATTGTTGCCCGGCCCTTCAAATAGACAACCTTGTTCTTGCGGAATAAGTATTCGATGCCTTGCGCCATCTTGGTGACGATCGCGTTTTTGCGTGCAATCATCGCCGGCACGTCCATCGTGGCACCCGACACGCGGATGCCATGAGCGGCGGCGTGCCTCTCGATCTTCTCGAATTCTTCGCTGGACGACAGCAACGCCTTTGACGGGATGCAGCCGACGTTCAGGCAGGTGCCACCCGGGCGCGGCTCTCCCCTCGGGTCTGCGTAGGGGTTGGCCTCAACGCACGCGACCTTGAGGCCGAGCTGACCGGCCCGAATCGATGCGATGTAGCCGCCGGAACCTGCGCCGATCACGAGCACGTCCAATACTTGTTCTTGAGTCATCGTTATTCGCAGCACTTAATGCAGCTGGACGGGCATTGTAGGCAGGCCACACTCCCGCGAGCTCAATCTCCCCATGGTCGCGCAGCTTGTGAATGGCGCAGCTTGACCTTGTACCGACTTCATGGTTTTCAATTGACGGCCCCGCAAAGCAGCGCCTGCTCAGGCGCCACAAGCGTTAAGCCGTCAACTTCAAGTCGTCGACCATCTTCACGAGCAGAAAACCGTACTAACGGGCTTGGCCCGCTTATTGGCGAAAGTCGCCTGTTGGGTCTTGCCGCCTGAGCAGCCGCATGGTTTGGCCGGGCCTTTGTACATAGAATTGCCTCTCCAATGGGATGGTTTTGACGTTGTTCTCTCATTGGCTACCTTCTACTTGATATAGAGTCAACCTTTTGCGGAGATGAATCATGCTGCAGATCGGTCAACTGTCGAAGAAGGCGGACTGCCTGGCGCAGACGGTGCGTTTCTACGAGGCTGAAGGCTTGATTCCCGAACCCGCGCGCAGCCAGGGCAATTTCAGGCTGTACGACGACGCTCATTTGCAGCGCTTGCTTTTCATTCGCCGCTGCCGAGCGATGGACCTGACGCTGGATGAGATTCGTCAACTGCTGAGTTTTCGGGATGGGCCGGAGCTGGACTGCAGCGAAGTGAACGGGTTGGTGGACTCCCATATCGCTCAGGTGAGTGCAAAGATCAAAGAATTGCGGGAGTTGGAGCGCGAGTTAATGGATCTACGGCGCTCCTGCGATACCGCCCGCACCGCGCGCGAATGCGGCATTCTCAACACCTTGGCCGAAGCAGTCTGAGCAGCGTGGGGCCCAAACGGCCATGGGAGCGGGCTCACGGATACGTTCCCTGCGGGCGATCGGCCGCCGCAATGATTCACACACACTAGTTGCACGGCTTCCACTTCCGCCTCGAGCCGCAGTCAAGTTGCCGGAAGGCCGGCACAGCTACCGAAGTTGTAAAAAAAAATTCCGTCACGTCCTTTATCTGGGGCGAAAGCATGGAACGGGCTACGTTTGGGAACGTGCAGGCACCGACATTGTCGGTCCACACGCATGGCCTTGCCCGCTGCGGTGATGACCACCGCGACCAGCACCCAGAAAGGCCATAGCCCGAGACGGGACATCCACCATGCATACAGGGTGATCCGCTCGCCTCCCTGCACCCTCGCGACGAGAGCGCCTCGGGTATGGCGGGGCAGCAAGTCAGTAACGCGGCCAAAACGGTCGATCACGGCGGTGGCACCCGTGTTGGTCGCGCGCAGCACCGGCCTTTCGAACTCCCGTGCGCGCATGCGGCTGATTTGCAGGTGCTGGTCGATCGCAACCGTGTTGCCAAACCAGGCAATGTTGCTGACGTTGACCAGGACGGTCGGCGCCTGAGCCGCGTCACGGAAACGGACGGCCAGCTCTTCCCCGAAAAGATCTTCATAACAAATGTTGAGGGCAAAGCGGTTCCCCCTCCATTCGAATGACGGCTGCCCCACCGCTCCAGACTCGAAATCCCCCAGCGGTATGTTCATCATCCGCGTGAACCACCTGAATAAGGGCGGGACGAACTCGCCAAAGGGCACGAGGTGATGCTTGTCGTAGCGGTACGCAGCTGCGTCCGGCCGTAGCCCGACGACCGAATTCGTGTAGCCTAGTTGCTCGCTACCCAGCGGCATGCCAATCAGCGCAGCCTGCTGCCCTGTGGCGAATTTGGCTCGCAGCATTCCCACATAGCCAGGCGGCAGTTGATGGGGCAGGAGTGGAATCGCTGTTTCGGGAGCTACTACCAACGCGGTGCGGGCCGTTAGTAGTTGCGTGGCATACCACTCCAATGCATCGCGCACGCCGGTCGCCGCTTCAAACTTCTGTTCCTGCGCGATGTTTGCCTGGAGCAAGGTCACAGAGACGGCAGGAGCCTGCACAGGGCCTTGAGCTTCATCCGGGCGCGCCGCGGCAGCGAGGACGAGAGCGAGGACGACCAGCGGCCGCCAGGCATCGCGAATTTGCCGCGTGCGAACGAGCATGCCGGCGAGAAGTGCGGCGACAAAGGCCGCAACCGCACCGATTCCGTACACTCCCACCCAATGCGCGAGCGTCGAGAACGGGCCATCGGTGTGCGCGTACCCCCCAGCGCCCCACGGGAAGCCGGTAAGTATCGTGGCGCGCAGCAAATCTGCAGCCAGCCACAAGACCGCGAACAAGCAAGCGCGCAACGTGGAATCGCGCGGACGGAGCAGGCAGAACACCGAGCCGGCCAGCGCGTAGTAGGTAGCCAGAAAGCCTGAAAGGCTCAATACGCTCAACGCGGCAAGGGCGGAAGAGAGCCCGCCGTAGACGTGCAACGAGATGTAGAGCCACCAGACAGACCCGCCGATCGAACAGGCTGCGAACAGCCAGCAAAGCCCGGCGGCAGCGATTGCGGACCGACACCTGTCAAGCAGGATAACTAGTAGTGCGACGGCTACCAGTTGCAGCCACCATAAGGGTTGCCCCTCAGTGGGCGAAGCAACAGCCCACGCGTGCATGAAGCCAGCGACGAGAGCCAGCGCAGGTGCTGAGGCGGAGCGCAGCGCTAGTGCAATCACACGCCTCACAGCACCTTCAGTCGAAAATCTCTCCAAGCGAGGACGCCGGCGGCCTCGGGACTCGGAATCCAAGTTCCAGCGCCGGGATTCGGCATCGACTAAACCGGTCCAGCAGAATGTCCAATCCGCTTGTCGAGAACGCCGTGGTCTAGCCTGAGACCCCGGCACTGGGAGCAGGGACAGCTTGGACACTTCATCCCGGGCCTCTATCGCTTGGCGTTCATGCCAATTTCTCGCAGCGCTGTATCGATGGCGGGCAGCGAGGCTGGGTCGTGTTCGACTGTCAGCTTTCGCTGCTTGAGGTCAAACGAGAGATCGTGGACACCGGTGAGTTTGCCCAAGCTGCCGCGGATCTGTGCTTCCTCGCTGCTGCAGTCCATGTTGTCGATCTGGTATAGGGTCTTTGTCGTACTCATCTGCATTTCCTTTCGCGCAAGACTTGTCCATTTGACAGTCTCCAGTAGGTGGAGAGTCAAGCCCACTTGACTCTCCACCAGGTAGAGGGAGCCAAATTTGTTTCCTTATCTGAAATGCGCCCTCTCACCTTTTGCTTGTCCGGCCTCGCCGTGGAGTACCCGGCGAGGCCGATCGAATCAATGAAGCACGTCGTGACTGTTTTCTGCGCACTGTTGGTGGCCTGGGCTGCCGTGGCGGTGATCTCGCCTTCGCGAAGAACGATGGATGCGGGCAGCGCACCGGCCGGATTCAACGAAGCAGAGGTGCGGAAAGTCGATGGAAAAAACAAGCAAATCTGGTTGTCGCATGGAGGTGTTGACCATCTTGGGCTACCGCCAATGACCACAATGTTTGATGTTCGCGATGGGGTTTCCTTGGACAAAATCCAGCCTGGTGATCGCGTCCAGTTCAAGGCCATCAATGACAAGCGAACGCTGTTGATCGTCGAGATGCGCCTGAATCGCTAGCTTCGGGGGTCGCGCCCTTACAAACCGTCCACGCATTTGATGCAGTCGAAATTTTGATGACAATGTTGCAGCAAGGAGTTCGCATGGTCTTTCGCTCTAACTTCACCCGCCGGTTGTACGCCCAAGGCGGCGAGATGAAGAGGGCCGCCTGGTGAGCTCGAAGAGTTCGTCAGGCGGCCTGGAAACGCCGGCACCAGATGAAGACGGAGATTTGTCCGACTTGCTTGGGGAACTGCGTGTCCTGCTGCTGAGTGCTCAGCTTTTGACTGGTTTCCTGATCACGGTGCCGTTCGACTCGGGATTTGGAAAGATCGTCGCTTGGGAAAAGTGGCTATTCGTGGCGACATTCGCCATGGCTCTAACCAGCCTCGTTCTGTTCAGTGCACCAGCCGTCCAGCACAGGCTTTTGCGGCCGCTTGGCGATCGGCCATCGTTCAAGCGGCTGGCGAGCCTTCAGACTCTTGCAGGGGCGGTTTGCCTTTCATTGGCCCTGGTCTTTGCCGCCGGGCTTGTTCTCACTGAAGCCTTGGGACAGTTCGTGGGGGCGATAGCAGCATCCGTGCTCGCGCTTCTTATCACGGCGTTCTGGTGGTGGTTGCCTCTGGCCTTGAGGGCCCGAAGACGTTTATAGCTGCGAGTGCCCATAAGCTGAGTTGGCCGATGCCGGTGTTCGCCGTGCAACGGTCTTTGGAAGCCAGGCTGACTTTTTGCCTACTGGAGAGTGGGAGATGGTGTTTTTGGCAGCAAGAAATGTCGATGAACACAGCCGTGCTGGCGAACGGTCTCGGCCGGCGCCGGTTGGCAGTCAGCGGCGCTTTATGGCGGCCGGTGCCGCATTGGGACGACTGTGAGACGCCACCCGATCTCAGCCAAAATTCGAGCAGCGATTTTCGCGTACTGCGCATGCATCTCGGTGCTTGAGGCCGAATTGCCGCCCGCGCCCTTGCCTCTGCGCTGCGAGCTAGCAACGAGGTTGATCGTTCCGCATGGCTGCGCCCCGACCGAAAACCGCCGCTGGCAGTGACCAACGAGTGCTGGCTGCGTGGTTGCTTATCGCTCCCTTCTCGTACACCTGACCGGTGAACCTTACCGATGCGGTGGTGTATCAGCAGCTGGCCTTGAGCAGATAAAGCGGCTCAGCCGAAACGCTGAAGGTTATCGGTGACCGCAGCCAGTTCACCTCACCGTCCGTTGCGACCTTCGTAAGCGTCCGGTGATCCCGTATTGACATGGATGTGTGCCGCACTGCGCATAATGGTTGATGCTCCTCTTGCCTACTGGATCCCACGCATCACATGGCTGAGTGGGTCGTCAGCTTTATCCAGTCGAACGGGGTGCCAGCAGTCGCTCTACTGATGTTTCTCGAAAACGTGTTTCCGCCGATCCCCTCTGAACTCATCATGCCTTTCGCAGGGTTCGCCGCAGCGAAGGGGGATATGAATATCGTGATGGTTGCTTTGGCTGGAGCCTTGGGCTCTGTGGCCGGTGCGGTTTTTTGGTATTGGGTCGGTCGTCGGTTCGGGGTCGAGCGAGTGCAGCGATGGGCTGCGGATCACGGCACCTATTTGGCGATGTCCTCTGACGACGTTGGCCGTGCCGAAGCGTGGTTCAAGCGAAAGGGTACAGTGGCCGTTTTCATTGGCCGATTGGTGCCTGCCGTGCGCACGTTGATCTCAGTCCCCGCAGGTATGGTCGCCATGAGCCTGCCCAAGTTTCTACTGTGGTCATTCGCAGGGTCGCTGCTGTGGTCTAGCCTGCTCGCCGGACTTGGCTTCTTACTTGGAGAAAAATTCGAAGACGCGACTCGATGGCTGGACATTGCGACGAAGGTGATTCTTGCGTGTCTGTTCGTCGCTTACGTGTGGCGGGTCGTCAAGCTGCGTCGCTCACGTACCTAAATCCAACCTCGTTGTCGCGCCCTGAAACTGAACGACGGCCGAGCAGCAGCGTGAAGGAACTCGAACGCGAGGTGCGCGAGCTGCGCGGCGCCAACGTGATGCTGAAGCTGGCCGGCGCGCATTTAACCCAGGCGGAGCTCGACCGCCGCTTGAAGTCGTATCGGCATTCGTGGACGAGCATCGCGCTCGCTCCGGGGACGAGCCGATCTGCAAAGCCTTGCAGGTCGCCCCGTCTGCGTACTGGCTCGAGGCGGCGCGCAAGCGCGATCCTGCGCTGTGCCCGTCCAGGCGCTTCCCGCAGCCAATCGCCCCACGAGCATGCTTGCCGCCATCCCAACACCGATGTCAGGATGTGCGCCACGACTGTGCCGAACGGCAGAGAAACGGAAATCGCGTCAGTCAAATAGATCCTTCAAGAACCCCCGACGCTTCTGCGGGTGGTTTCCATAACTTCCGCGATCGTCACAGTCGCTGCGCTGAACCTGTCCATAGCCAGGCTGGACCGCCCCGGCCCCGGTAGAGCCGGTCTCGACCATGGACCGCTCAATAATCTTGTCGAGTTCGCCCCGGTCGAGCCATACTCCCCGGCAATTCGGGCAGTAGTCGATCTCGATGCCTTGGCGCGCGGTCATGACCAGCACTGATTCCACACAGGTGGGACATTTCATGGAATTCTCCGAAGTAAGGGTTGCGGGTATTTAAGACCCTCTAGCCGCTTGAGTGTCAACCATGCCCGCGAACCATGAGGTCGGCAAAGAACAAAGGCGTTTGAAAGTCGCGAAGCAGAGCACGCGTTTCTGAGCCAAGATGATTGTGGTGTGTCAAGCCACAGCTTACGTGTGGCAGGTCATCAGCCTCGTCGCCACAGAGTGTGATTATTGAGTTCCAAAATGAGCACGCAGGGCCATTCTCAACGAATCGACGTTGATCGGACGCTGATCCACTCCTAGGCAATGTTGCTCAATTACGCTCACGCATTCTTCAACAAACATCTGAGCAAACTTGTCGAAATTTAGCTCGCTCCAGGATTCGCTTTGGCCCGAGCAATTGTCGCTATGTTGCTTGAGCTCCGTAGCTTGGGTTGCAAGCGCTCTCACTCGTTGACTAGTAGGTAGAGTTGTTTGCATTGACGCCTCTAAGTTTGATCGGGCCCCGATCCTCGGCGCGCCGCGCCTAGAGGATCGTGCCCATGAATCGTGGCCTCCAGTTTTCTCACCGCCCGCCAGGCGGCCGGCCCGGAGACTGCGAACAAGATCGCGGCGAGCCCCAGGTACAGCCACCCGAGCATGGTTAGCGAGGCGATGGCCCTGGCGGCGTCCTCCCGGTAAACAAACGCGAGAACGACTTGTACGGAAAAAAGGGTGGCAAGCACGACTGCGGATAGCAGGCTCAAGCGCAACCGCAGCAACAGAGCCACTCCGAACAGCGACTGCGCCGCGGTCAGGAAGAATTCCTCGTGCTGCCGCGCGTCCAGCGGCAGCGAGGTGATCGCACCGGCGCCCACACTCATTGCCAGCGGCAGCATGCCCACCAGCAGTGTCCACTGGTTGATCTTGTCGCTGATCATGGTCGTGAGTCCGCCCTCGGCACGCCCGGACAGGACAAAGAGAACTGCGATGACCACGGCCGGTGCCTCGCTCGCCAGCGGCGCCAGCCATTGGATCAGAAGAAACTCGTCGATGCCGAGGATCCGCCCGGAGGCGACGATGGATTCGGCGAACGGCTCGGCCGCCGCCAGGATTACGCCCGCGGCGACGATCGCTAGCCCGGCCATCCACGCCCACTGCTTGCGCGCAGAGAGCTCCGACAGCGCTGCGGCAGGGCCAGGCTCGTCGTCGGCTTCCAGCTCGGTTTCCACCTTTGGTAGCCGGCTCGTTAGCCAAAGGTAGGTGCCGAAAACCAAGACCAAAATGACCGTGTCAAACAGATCGATGCGGTTCTTCAGGACGATCGAAAATGCGTAGACGCTGGCCACCAACAGGAACCCCACTTCCAGCACGTTCACGCTTGCCAGTTCGATGGTGCGCTTGCGGGTGCGCCACCAATGAAGGAACAGCATGAGAGGCCACGCCACGCCGACCAGCAGCCGGTTGGCGCCTGTCATGTTGGCGGCGGCATAGTGCACATAATTCGACTCCGGCGCCTTGCCCGCTTGATAGGCGTAGTAAAAATCTACGGCGTATTCTGGCAAGACTGTGATCAGCGCGACCAGAGCCAGTATCAGGCCTTGTGAAATGCGCTTTTCCGCGGCTTCGGCGCCCCATGAGAGCATGAAGCCCGCCGCCAGCACGGCGAGACCGAACACAGCCGTGTCCACCACGGCATTGGGGCGCCATCCGCTGATCCTGAAGACGGCAGCAGGGACTATCGCGGTTATCGCGATCGCGAGCAGAACAAGAAACCTTTTCATCTTTTTGCATCCCCTATTTG
Source organism: Burkholderiales bacterium (assembly GCA_016191525.1). Lineage (GTDB taxonomy): Bacteria > Pseudomonadota > Gammaproteobacteria > Burkholderiales > Burkholderiaceae_C > Ramlibacter. Next base: position 133,205 of record JACPOK010000026.1, read on the forward strand.
ACAATCCGGTCTGCTGCGCTTCGGCATTCTATGCAGCACCAACTCCGGCGGACCAAATACCCCATGGTCGCGCAGCTTGCAATTGTCGCGACTTGACCTTGCACCGACTTCATGGTTTCCAATCACGGCCTTGCGAAACCGCATACTTCCAGACCCCTCATGAAACGAAGACTTCTTGCTGCATCTCTTTTGACCCCCATGGCCGCGTGGATCGTGCCTGCGGCCGCCCAGGGCCTCCCCATGGAAGGCCGCAGCTACCTTGTCCTGCAATCGCGGCAGCCCACGCGCGACGCGCGCCAAGTGGAAGTGCTGGAATTCTTCGCCTATAGCTGCGGGCACTGCAACGCCTTCGAACCCATGATCGACAGCTGGCAGAAAAAGTTGCCGCGCGACGTTTTGTTCCGCCGCATCCCGGTGGCGTTTCGCGACGATTTGGTAGTCCACCAGAAGCTGTATTTCGCGATGGAGGCGATGGGCCTCGTAGAGCAACTGCATCCCAAGGTCTTCGCGGCCATCCATGCGGAACGCAAGAAGCTGGACACGCCCGATCAAATCGGGGCCTTCATCGCGGCCAACGGCGTAGACCGCGTGCGCTTCCTGCAAGTGCTCGACTCGTTCAGCATCGCGGCAAAGGTAAAGCAAGCCAGCGCCCTGGCGAGCGGCTACGCCATCGAAGGTACGCCTTCTATTGGCGTCAACGGTCGCTGGCTCACTTCCGGCTCGCTGGCCGGATCCAACCCTCAATCGCTCGCGGTGGCTGAATACCTGATTGGCCTGGCGCGCAAGGGCGGATAGTGGACGACGATGAAATTCGCGGCGATGGACTTTGCGTCCAGCAATGCTCAGGGCCGATTGGCCTTCGTTCATTGTGTACGGTGGGCGGTTTGTCCTACTTGACCCTGAAGCGACTACAGGGTGTATCGTGACCTGATAGAGATCAATGGAGAGTCAAGCGATGGATTCCAGCAACACAAAATCGTGCGGTACCGCCGCATGTGAATCGCTGGCCAGCCAGCCCATGGTGGGCTCGGCGCGGCCAGCGACCGACACCGTCTTCTACATCGAGAAGATGGATTGTCCGAGCGAAGAGCGCCAGCTGCGGCAGCGCTTGGGCCAGATTGCGGGGGTCGAAGCACTTGGGTTCGACCTGCAGCAGCATCGACTGACCGTGACTCACCGGCTCGACGACCTGTCACCTGTGACCTCGGCGCTCGTGGAGCTCGGACTTCCGCCCGGGAGCCACGAAGAAGCGCGCACGGAAGCCTTCCACGTTCCTCGCATGGACTGCAAGAACGAAGTCGCACAAATCCGCGCCAGCCTTGGACAGCTTGCCGGTGTCGAGGACTTGCACTTCGACCTCGCGCAGCGTGTCCTGACGGTCGCGCATCGCTTGCCCGATTCCATGGCGGTCATGGATGCGCTCGCGGCCTTGGGGATGCCCGCGACGCTGCGCCAGCCAGGCGAACCGGCAATCCGATCCACCTTCCACGTGCCGAAGATGGATTGCCGCAACGAGGAGCGTCAAGTGCGCGAGGCCTTGCAAGGCACGGCCGGTATCGAGGAGTTGGAATTCGACCTGCCGCAGCGCCGGCTGACAGTCGTGCACCGGCTGCCGGACACGAGCGTGGTTGTCCGGGCCCTGACGGAGATTGGCATGCCGCCAGCGGACGCGCAGCTACCGGCGCAGATGCCGCCTGCGTCAGTGGCTGCGACCCTGCGCACCGACACCTTCCTCATCGACAAGATGGATTGCCCCACGGAAGAGGGCCTGATCCGCAAGCGGCTGGGTTCGCTCGAAGGAATCGACGCCCTCGACTTCAATTTGATGCAACGCAAGCTGACCGTGCGGCACACGTTGCCGTCGACTGAGACGATCGTCACCGCTCTGAAGGATATCGGCTTGCCGCCGGCCGAGGCAGTTGCCTCCGCCCCCGGCGGCGCGCAGCGCAGCGTCTATCGGATCGAGAACATGGATTGCCCGACGGAAGAAGGCCTGATCCGCGACAAGCTGCAGAACATGCCGGGTGTCCAGTCCCTGGACTTCAATCTGATGCAGCGCAAGCTGACGGTCTCGCACACGGCGCCGGCCGCCGAGCTGGAGTCCGCCCTGCACTCAATCGGCATGAAGGCCGTGCCCGATGCAGGCGGCACTGACATCGAACAATCACCAAAACCCTCCGTGAGCAAGCGTCAGTGGGCCTTGATGGCCGTAGCTGGCGTGAGCGCCGCCGTCGCCGAAGCCATTGCATTCGGGACGGGAAATGACTCCGCCTGGCCGGTGATCGGTCTCGCGCTGGTATCAATCGCCACCGGTGGCTGGCCCACTTACAAGAAGGGCTGGCTGGCGCTCAAGAGCGGTGTCCTCAACATGAACGCCCTGATGTCCATCGCGGTGACCGGTGCGATCTTGATCGGCCAGTGGCCCGAGGCGGCAATGGTGATGTTCCTGTTCGCCCTGGCCGAGGTGATCGAGGTGCTATCGCTGGACCGCGCCCGCAACGCGATCCGGGGCCTGCTGGCAATGGCGCCGGAGCAAGCCACCGTGCAGCAACCCGATAGCAGCTGGCTGGAGGTGCCAGCCAAGACAGTGGCCGTGGGGCAACTCGTTCGCATCCGGCCGGGAGAACGTATCCCGCTGGACGGCGTTCTGGAGAGCGGCCAGTCGGCGATCAACCAGGCGCCGATCACGGGCGAGAGTATCCCGGTAGCCAAAGCTGCTGGCGATACGGTATTCGCCGGGACGATCAACGAAACCGGCTCCTTCGTCTATCGCGTGACGGCGGAGGCCACGCACTCCACGCTGGCGCGCATCATCAAGGCGGTCGAAGAGGCTCAGGGGAGCCGGGCGCCCACCCAGCGCTTCGTCGATCAGTTTGCCAAGGTCTACACCCCCGCGGTCTTTGCGGTGGCCTTGGCCGTCATGCTGGTGCCGCCTCTTTTCCTGGGCGGCGCGTGGATGGACTGGATCTACAAGGCGCTGGTGATGCTGGTGATCGCCTGCCCCTGTGCACTGGTGATTTCCACGCCGGTCACGGTGGTGAGCGGCCTTGCCGCGGCGGCGCGCCGCGGGATCCTGGTCAAGGGCGGCGCCTATCTGGAGCAGGGCCGCCAGCTCCGATCCCTCGCCTTGGACAAGACCGGCACCATCACGCAAGGAAAGCCGGTCGTCACCGACGTTGTGCGCATCGGGGCTGATGAAGGCGAGGCATTGCGCCTGGCGGCCAGCCTGGCCGCGCGTTCCGACCATCCGGTTTCGGGCGCTGTGGCCAGCTACTGGCGCGAAAAGCATGGTCAGGCGCTGGGTGAAGCGGACGATTTCGAGTCTCTCACCGGACGCGGTGTCAAGGGTCGCGTGGGCGGGCAGTGGTTTTACCTCGGCAGCCACCGGCTGCTGCAGGAACTGGGGATCGGCAGCGGTGCCGCAGAAGCGGCACTGAAGAAGCTCGAGGCGGAGGGCAAGACCGCCATCGCCATCGCCAGCCAGCACGAGGCTCTGGCCGTCATCGGGGTGGCGGACACCGTCCGCGACTCCAGTCGGGAGGCGATCCGCGAACTGCACGCCCTGGGCGTGCGCACGGTCATGCTGACCGGCGACAACCAGCAGACGGCGAGCGTGATCGCCCGCGGCGTGGGCATAGACGACGCGCGCGGCGGACTGATGCCGGAAGACAAGCTCAAGGCCATCGACGCCGAACTCGCCGCGCACGGCACGGTGGGCATGGTCGGCGACGGCATCAACGACGCACCGGCGCTCGCCAAGTCCAGCATCGGCTTCGCGATGGGGGCGGCGGGTACCGACACCGCGATCGAGACGGCCGATGTGGCGCTGATGGACGACGACCTGCGCAAGATTCCGCAGTTCATTCGCCTGAGCCGCAAGACGGGGGCGATCCTGAAGCAGAACATCGTGCTGGCGCTGGGCATCAAGGCAGTCTTCCTGGTGCTGGCGTTGACCGGCACGGCGACCCTGTGGATGGCGGTGTTCGCGGACATGGGAGCGAGCCTGCTCGTGGTGTTCAACGGCCTGCGGCTGCTGAAAACGCGCGGCGCCTGAGCGCGATGGGCGCTGGCGACATGGGACTGCTGCGGCACTGGATGTATGACTGGGGCGGTCTCAACACCCAGCTGATGCTGTGGACCAACCGATCCATGTCTGCCGACTGGATCGGCGTGGCCCGTTCGCTCTCCGCAATCGGCAGCTATTGGGGCGCGCCACTCATGGGCCTGTTGCTGCTGGGCTGGCGGGCGGTCAAGCGTTGTGAGCCCGCGGCGATGGCACCGTTCCGGTTTGGGGTCGGTGTCGTGGTCGCTATGCTCCTGGCCTGGATGGCCAAGGCCGCGTTTGCGTTCCCGCGACCGTCGGACCTGTATGCCAACGATATGGTGTGGGTACTTGGTGAACCCGACAGCCTTTATGCGTTTCCCAGCGGCCACGCTGTCTACACCGCAGCCGTTGTCGCCTGCCTCTGGCCATTGGGTCCCTGGCCTTTCCGGCTGCTGTTGCTCGCCGTCGCGGCAGCCGTCGGCTGGTCCCGCGTGGCACTGGGCGCGCATTTCCCGGCGGATGTTGTGGCCGGCTTCCTGCTCGGCGCCGCCTGCGTCGCAGCGACCCATGGTTGGGCCGTGTCGTCGAAGCGAGCAGTCGACAAGTGGCGGGCCACGCGATGACGTTCGGTTTTGCCGCGGCGCTGCGCCTGGCCGGCCGCATAGACACCGTCAATCGCCAGATGGCGTTCGTGGTGCGCTGGGGCCTGCTGGCCAATGCCGTCCTCATCGCCGGCAATGCGTTCAGCCGCAAGCTGCTGGGCGTCGCGTCTTCGAGCATGTACGACGTGCAGCCGCACTTCTTCGCGGCGGCGGTGCTGCTGATGGCAGCCTTTGCGCTGCAGCGCGATGAGCATGTGCGCATCGACGTCTTTTCGGGATGGCTCGGACCACGGGGCATGGCCTGGCTTGACCTGGTGGGGGTTATCGTCGTGCTGCTGCCGCTCTGCGTGGTCGCTATCTGGGTGACCGCTCCGGAATTCGCGCGGTCCTTCGCCAGCGGCGAAACGCGCGGCAGCCGCGAAAGCCTGAGCACATTTCCCGCGTGGATCATGAAGGGGATGATCCCCCTGGGATTCCTCTCGCTGGGCGCCCAGGGCATCGCTGAGGCCGTACGCTGCATCGCCTTCCTCGCCGGCGCCCGCCGGCCCGACGCGTGGCGCAGGCCGCGCAGCAGGGCAGCCGTCCATGAGTCCCGAACTCATCGCGCCCGTCATGTTCGGCACCCTGGTGGTCGTGCTGCTGGCCGGTTTTCCCGTGGCGTTCTCCCTGGCCGCGGTCGCCGCGGTGTTCGGCATCGCGGGCGTTCTCACCGGCCAGTTCACCGCGCCGTTTCTGCTGAACATGCCCCTGCGGGTGCAGGGCGTCTTCAACAGCGACAACTTCCTCGCGATTCCCATGTTCGTGCTGATGGGCCTGATCCTGGAGCGAACCGGGATCGCTGAGGACACCCTCGTTGCCCTCGGCCGCCTGTTCCGAAAGCAGCCAGGCGGCTTGCTGGTGGCCACCCTCATCGTGGGATCCATGCTGTCCGCCATTACCGGGTTCGTGTCGGCCTCGGTCATTGCCATGGGCCTGATCGCGCTACCGACCATGCTCAAGGCGGGTTACGACCCCAAGCTGGCCACCGGCTCGATCGCGGCCGCCGGCACGCTGGCGCAGATGCTGCCGCCCAGCCTGGTGCTCATCGTGCTGGCCGAGCAGGTTGAGGTACCGCTGGTGGAGATATTCCACGCGGCCCTGCTGCCCAGCGCCATGCTGGTCGGTCTCTACCTGGTGTACGTCGTCGTCGCAACCCGGTGGCGCCCCGGTTTGGCGCCGCCCTTGATAGATGCCACCACCTCCTCCTTTTCGAACGCGTGGAAGGAGGCTGCGGTGGCGGCCGGTTTTCCATTGATGCTCATCCTGGCAATCCTGGCGTCGATCTTCTTCGGCGTCGCCACCCCGACCGAAGGCGGTGCGGTGGGCGTATGCGCCGCGCTGCTGATCGGGCTGGCCAAGCGCCGCCTGAGCCGTCAGCGGCTGACCGAAGCGCTCACCAACGCAGGCGTCTTGTGTTCCAGCGTGATCTTCCTGCTGCTGGGTGCATCCTTCTTCATGCTGGTGTTTCGAGGTTTCAACGGGCAGGCCTGGATCGAACAACTCTTCGGCCACCTGCCGCAGGGACAGCTGCCCTTCCTGCTGTTCGTGTGTATCGGCATCTTCTTGCTCGGATTCTTTCTCGACTTCTTCGAGATCGCCTTCATCGTCGTGCCCCTGATCGCGCCGGTGGCCCGCAAGCTCGGCATCGACATGGTCTGGTTCACCGTCATCGTGGCGGTGGTCCTGCAGACCTCTTTCATGCACCCGCCGTTCGGCATCGCGCTGTACAACCTGCGCAGCGTGGCACCGCCTGAAGTTCGAACGTCCGACATCTACCTCGGCGCCATCCCGTTTCTGATACTGCAGATGGTGATGGTGGGCATCCTCGTGGCGTTCCCCGGGATCGCCAGCACACCGCCGCCGCCGGCCACGCTGACAGATAAGCAGGTCGAAGACGCGTTGAAAGCGCCGCCCGAAGTGGCGCCGGAACCGCCCCCAGACCCCATTCCCACCAAGTGAATATGCATCCACATCGACAAGCTCCCTGGTTCTCGCTCGCCTTTGTTGTTCTCGCCGCCGACCAGGCCGCCAAAAGCACCGTCGACGCCACCACGCCCCTGGGTTGGTCCTATCCGGTCACGGCGTTCTTTAACCTGGTCCATGTCCTGAATCCGGGTGCAGCCTTCAGTTTCCTTGCCGGCGCGGGCGGGTGGCAGCGCTGGTTCTTCCTGGCCATTGCGATCGCGGCTTCCGCCTGGTTGATCTGGATGTTGCGGCAACCTCGGCCGCGCAGCGAGTCGCTGGCCTTCAGTCTGATCCTGGGGGGCGCGCTGGGAAATGCCTTTGATCGAGCCCTGCGCGGACAGGTCATCGACTACCTGGATTTCCATCTCGCCGGATGGCATTGGCCAGCGTTCAATGTGGCAGACATCGCCATCACATTGGGCGCGGCTTGCCTGGTGCTTGCATCGTTCACCGCTTCGAAGCAACCGCAGGCGCAGGAGAAGGCATGAGCAACTCCAGCGCTCGCAAGCTTCGCCGAATGTCGAACGGGCCGCAGGACGCGAAGGTGGAGCGCAAGCGAGTCGCGCTGGTGGTCGGGATCTTCATGCTGCTCGCCGCGCCGACCGTACTTCTTGTGCAGTCCAAGTCCTATCCCGTACCCAGCCCCTTCAAGCTGATCGACATCACCGGAGCGGGTTATGCGGGCGACTTCCTCTTGCCCGATCACAATGGCGTGACGCGCAGCCTCAAGGACTTCAACGGCGAAGTAGCCGTCGTCTTCTTCGGCATCACGCAGTGCCCGGACGTCTGCCCAACCACCTTGACCGAAATTGTGCAGGCCAAGAAGCTGATGGGCCCGGACGGGGCCAGGCTGAAGGCAATCTTCGTGACCGTTGACCCGGAGCGCGACACCTCGCAAGTGCTGAAGACCTACCTGGCCAATTTCGATCCCGCCTTCGTAGCGCTGCGGCCAGAGCCGGGCCAGCTTGAACAGGTGGCAAAAGAATTCAAGCTCCACATCCGCAAGAATCCGGGGCAGTCGCCCAGTTCGTACACGATGGACCATACGGCGGCCAGCTTCGTCTATGACCCGCGTGGCCGACTGCGGCTGTATGCGCGGTATGGCGCTGGCGCCGAGGCACTGGCCGCCGATGCCAAGCTGCTTCTGGGTGGTGCGTGATGCAGGCCCTGGTTGATGAATCCACGGGCAGTCGCCGTCGGCGCTGGATGCTTGCGCTGGGCCTGCCGGCTGCGGCCGGGCTGGGCCTGTTCGCATACCTCTACTCCAATCGGCCGGCCGGAAGCGCCAGCGTGAGCGCTCTGCCGCTTGTGATGCGCGCGCAGCCTGTGCCGCTGCCGGACCTGAGAGTGCTGGATGGCACGGGGCGGCCGGTCGATCTCTCGAGTTTCAGGGGCAAGGTGGTCCTGCTGAATATCTGGGCCACGTGGTGCCCGCCGTGCCGCCAGGAAATGCCTTCCTTGGACCGGCTGCAGGCGCAGTTGGGTGGTGGCGAATTCCAGGTCGTCGCGCTCTCCATGGACGCAGGCGCCAAGGCATTGGACCAGGTCAAGTCCTTCTATGCGTCGGTGGGAATCAAGCATCTGGCCGTCTACCTGGACGCGGATGCGGCCGCGATCTTCACGCTCAAGGCGGTCAGCGTGCCTACAACCTTGCTCCTGGACCGGCAAGGCCGTGAACTGGGCCGCATGAGCGGAACCGCGGAATGGGACAGCCCGCAGATCGTCGAGGCTCTGCAGGCGCTGTCGGGCGCGCGGGTGAAGTGATGGCCATGACACCCTACCAATTGATGGAAGACGAACTTCGACAGGAGCAGCGCAAGGTGCATTGGCGCAGCGGCGCAGCGGCGGTCGTCTGTGCAGTGACGTACGGACTTGCCTACCTGTTTCTACCGAACTTGCTGCACTTCCCGGACGACCTCGATTCGGCATTGACGTTCGGGGCGGGTGCCAGCCTGTTCATCGTCCTGTGGATCATGGTCGGCATCGGCCTGGTCTCGCGCGGCAGACGGCTTTCCGCGCAGGACATTCGCGGCTCGGCCTACGGTCAGCCGAGCCCGCGGATCGCGGTGTATGCGGCCTTCCTGCAGAACACGCTGGAGCAGGCCACGGTCACGATCATCTTGCTGCTGGCCGTCCTTCTGCTGCTGAGAGGCCAGGCAATGCCGTTTGTTGGCGCATCCGTGGTGCTCTTCGCCGTGGGCCGGGTGGCGTTCCTGCGCGGATACCCGGACGGGGCGGGGGCGCGCGCGTTCGGCATGGCCTTGACTGCCCTGCCGAGCGTGGTGGCCTTTGTCGCGGCGGTGGCCGCGGTCGTCACACGCATCTTGCGATGAGTAAGCCAACTACATCGGCGCTGGCACCGGCGACGCCCAACTCTACAGGCACTTCAAGGTTCAGCGCTACACTTCGGGGTTGGAAAGGCCTTCCCATGAAGATCGGCGAACTCGCGAAAGTAACCCAGACGCAGGCGGAAACGATCCGCTTCTACGAGCGTGAGGGCTTGTTGAAGGAGCCTCCCCGCAGTGACGGAAACTACCGGCTCTACGGGCGCGAGCACCTGGAGCGGCTCGCCTTCATCCGGCACTGCCGCTCGCTCGACATGACGCTCGATGAAATTCGTGCGCTGCTGCTCTTCCAGGATGCACCCCGGGAAAACTGCCATGCCGTCAATGAGGTCCTGGACGAGCACATCGAGCACGTGGCCCAGCGCATCCGCGACCTGAGAGAACTCCAGAAGGAACTCAAATCGCTTCGCGAGCAATGCGATGGAGTGGCGGCCGAGTGCGGCATCCTGGATGGCCTGAAGAAAGTCAACGTCCGAAAGTCCACGGGCCAAGGGGTGCACTCGGTCGGGCACCGGCGGCCCCCGCAGGGACCGCGCAGCCCGAAGCCAGCGCATTGAAGTCGTTGGAACCGGACGGCCTCGCTTGGGCTGGGCGCGCCTGGATCGCCCCCGGGGTAGGCGTGTTCCGTGGAAGCGTCGGCGCACACGACTGGCACCAGCACCTTGCCCACCAGATCACGGTGGGCCTGGAAGGGGCCGTAGAGGTGGAGACCCCGGCCGGTCGCCTGCAAGGTCGGGCACTGGTGATCCCGGCCGGGACGCGCCATAGGCTCGGCGGCGGCGCGGTGCTTTCGATCTACCTGGATGCGCTCGCGCCCGAGGCGACGGCGCTGCGATTGCGCCCGCACCAACTCGCTGTGGCGCTCGATCCCGACATGGCGCGGCGGCTGCTGGACTTCGCGAATGCAGACGACCTGGCGACCGTTCAGAGCATCTTCCTTTCGGACCCGACGCGTGCAGCCGACAGGCGACTGGAAGCGGTTGTGCGCGAACTTCGAGCCTGCAGGGGAGAGACCGACAGGCGCAGCCTGGCGGCGATGGTTCATGTGTCGCCGGAACGCTTTTCACATTGGTTCGTGGAGCAGACGGGCCTGCCCCTTCGCAGCTACCTGAAGTGGGTGCGCCTGATCGAGACGCTGCGGCAACTCTCGGCGGGAGGCAACCTCACCGAGGCCGCCCATCTGGGCGGGTTCTCCGACTCCGCCCATCTGAGCCGGACGTTCCGGGCCATGTTGGGGAGCAGCCCGGCGACCCTGCTGAGACAAGTCGCGCTTTCCGGCGCGATCGACTGATTCGTTCAAGCCGCAAGCGCGGCGCGCCTCTATCGTCGGCACCCATCACAACCAAGGTACCGACATGAAGCAACTCGCACAATCAGTCCTTCGCTGGGGTAGCTATCCGCTGGTATTCGGCGGTTCGGCACTGGCCATTGTCTACACGCTCTATGCCGGCATGCCGTACTGGCCCATCGTGCCCGCGATCTCGCTAGCCGGCGTGCTCGCCGTTGCGTTCCTGGAGCGATTCCGGCCCTTCCGCGCGGCCTGGCTGGTGGACCACGGCGATACCCACACCGACATCGCGCACACCGTTGTCAACCTTGCGGTCATCCAGCTCACCGCCGTGTGGATCGCCAGACTGGGCGACTGCGTGCCGCCGGAGTGGCGCCTGTTTCCCGTGCAGTGGCCATTGTGGAGCCAGTTGCTGCTCGTGGCTGCCGTGTTCGACCTCGGTCTCTATGCCGTGCACCGCGTCAGCCATGCCGTGCCCTGGCTTTGGCGCCTGCATGCGCCGCACCATAGTGCCGAGCGCCTGTACTGGCTCAACGGCGAGCGGCGGCATCCCTTGCATGCCGCGCTGATGGCGGCGCCGGGATTGACAGTCCTGTTTGCGATGGGCACTCCCTCGGAGCTTGTCGCGGCCTGGCTGGCTATCCTGGTCATTCACCTGACATTCCAGCACTCGAACCTGGACTACAGCCTGGGTCCCATGCGGCATCTGATTGGGGTCGCCGAGACGCATCGTTGGCATCACAAGCGGGACTTCGAAGACGCGCAGGTGAACTTCGGCGAGTTCTTCATGATCTGGGACCGGGCTCTGGGGACCTACTTCGATAGCAGGGATCACTTGGGCGACGCTGCGGTGGGCCTGCGAGAAAGGGACTATCCGCGGGACTACTGGAGCCAGCTGCTGCATCCGCTCAAGCGCGCGACAACTGCCGATGTCATTTCACCGAAGTAACGGAGGCATCCTTGGGCTGAGCAACTGCGGGTTGTCCCGCGCGTCTAAGCGCAACAATCGGCACGGAAACCAAGATCACCCCAGAATGCCTACATCGCCTCGATATTCGAGAGCAGGGCCACGCTAGCGGGTTGCATTCCCATTGTGTCGGGGAGCCGCTTCATTGCGGCAGTGAGGGTGGTGGCAGGCGGCCGTACGAAGGTCGCCACGCAGATGGAGCCCGACGGCACGCGCGCGACATGGTGGTTAGAGCGGGAGCAGGCCGTCAAGGGTGGCGACCGTGGTGCGGTTCAGTAGAAGCACGCTTGTCCGCGCATGCGCGCGGGAAAAGCCCTGAATCAGCGGTTTTCGCCCGCCGAAGCAGCGGGCCAAGGGCGCGAGACTGGTCGGGCCGAATTGGACCCTGACCTATGTCCTCCTCCTCCTTTGACTGGTGCGCACGATGCGGGTTCATCCTCGCGGTGGAAGAGCTGCCGCCGGTGGGCGCCAACGTGCACGTGGTGCTCGTCTACACGAACGCCGTCAACCCCGGATTTCCGGTGTCTGTGGTCCGCATCGGGACGTCACTGCGCCGGCACAACGACCTTGTGTTCGTGTCGGCCGACGGCGGCGTGGTGCCGGCCAGCGCAGTCGTCGCGTGGCGGCCATCAACGTCGACCATTCGACCAGGTTGGACGTTCCCAACGCGCAGGGTCCAGCGACAGCGCGAGGTTGCGTAATGCGGCCAGGCTCGCTCTTCCGTTTCCACGCTCGCTTCGAACTGGCCAGGGCCGGCGACCTGGCGAGGCTTCTCTCACGTTCCGAAGGACGCGGCCATCTGCTCGGCGCCGCCGGCATCGCCGGTGAAGCGGGCAGGGGGCTGGTGCTTGTCAGCGATGCCAGGGCGTTGATGAGTGAGGCGGCTGGCATGCATGCCTCCATGGCGGCGCCCTACCTCATGACGGTATGGTCCCCGCTGCTGGAACTCGTCCTCGGGTGCCCGTCGACGCGAATGAGCTGGGTGTTCCAGGATGGAACAGGGCGGCTTTCCATCGCGACGTTGCAGCGCGGAGGCGCAATAGAGTGGGAACCCGGGCCGGACTTGCAGGGAAGCAACGGCGAAGACCAGCTGATGCGGATCGATCCCCAGCTTGCTCCCGTGCTCGCGCAGATTCTGGCCGTGGGGGCCGATGGACCGCCCGTCTCTGGACCGTGGCCGCCCCTGGTTCAATCACCCAGCTTGAATGTCCGAAGTGGTGGCGCAGACTGGTCTTCATGATGCTCGCTCACGTCGCACCAAACACCCAACGCAGGCGCTCTCCCCTGTGGACGCCTGCCACATTGGGCTCCACACGCCGAGCCCTCGCCCAGCAGGAACGCGAATCTCAGGGCCCGTCCAAATCGGCTTTCGAGCTGGGGTGGGACTTCGCCCGGTACGGACTCGATGGCGCGGACATGCTCCGCGAGGACCAGGATTTCAGCGCGGGATTTCGCGCCGGCCGGTCGCACTGGCCCAGGCGGCGGACCGATGACAGGTACGTCCGTAAGTGGCTGCAGCTGCGCGCAAGCGCGCTAGTTCGAGGCGTTGGCTTCTCCGAAGCGGTGACGCCGGCGTACCTCCAGTCCATCGACAAGCCTGTGTGTCCGGTGACACGCAAGACGATGACTCGCTGCACGGGTGAACCGACCGACGTTTCGGTGGACAGGATCAACAACGCCATCGGCTACCACCCAGGCAACCTGGTCGTGATGAGTGTGTTGGCCAACGGCGCGAAGGCAAACCTTGGCTCGACCGAGATGCTGGAAGTGGTACACGCTCTCGGCGGCCGCACAACTGGTTCAACATGCCAGGGGCTGGGCATCCAGGAATGGGCAAGGCTGGCGACGCTCGCCGCGTATTCCGAAACATTCGCCGACCCCGCGGCGATCGAAGCCTGGCCGCTGGTTGTGATGCCTGCCCCGCTGATGCGCATGCCCAGCTCCGCTTGGCAGCGCAAGCTCGAACTCGCAGAGCGGGCACTGGCTGGCGAAGCGGCCGCAGTGCCGGCGCACGGCGCGGCCGCGTTCGACCGCTTCACGCGGGCAATCCGGTCCGCGCATGCTGACGCGATCACCCAGCTGGGCGATCCTGTGAGGGCCGCCGAGGACGCGTGGCTGGCCACCGATGTCAATCGGGCGTGGGTCGAGCTGCGGGACGCCTTGGCGGCCCCATCGCAAGGGGCATCGTCATGACGCGCCGCGGCGCAGGGTTGTTGGCCTCCCTGGCGGCCTGGATTCAGCCGCAACGGGAAACCCTGGATGATGCAGAGATCGCCATGGCGACCATCGAATCCCTCGAGAGATGTGGTCTGGATCCGCAGACGTTCGAGGTGCACAGCATGGATATGGGCTCGCGCGCCGCACCGATGTTGCTGGTGACCTTGAGCACCGAAATACCCGCGCTTTGGGAATACATCGAGCACGTCGAGGCCTACGTGGTGGACAGACTGCATCGAAAGTTTGGATTTCTGATCGGCCGGATCTTGTTCATGCGGCCGCTTCGTGACGCCATGGACTTGCGCGAAGCGCGGCGAGGCGTGCGAGCTGTGTACACGCAGCTGCGAGGGGACCACGCTGTCGCGATTTTCTCCACCGCCGTCGGCGAGCCCCCTCGAAACCATCACATCGACGAGAGTGCACTGTCCAGTTCCCACAGCGTCTGTGAATCAGTCGTCGCGGGCCTCGACATCGTTGCGGCCCCTCATATCGATCACACAATAGCGAAGACACAATGATCACTCGTGCAGAAGAATCCCGCGGCGTCGCTTCGGACCTGGCCATCCACGATGCAGCGGCCCATGCGCGGGTGTTGTCGCAGCAGTTGCACATGGCGATCGCCGAAATCCGGGATCGGTACCCAAACAACAGCCTGGGAGGCTTGGTCGATCGCGTTTCGCAGTTGTCGGTGTTCGCCAACGTTCACGCCGATGCCCTCTCGCATGCCGCCGACACGCAATTGCTGGAGCGCGGTGAGCTTGTTCCGCCCGAGGCTGGTGCCGAACTTCAGGCGCCGGCATCGGTGCTGACCGTGTTCGAGCGTGCGGAACTCCTCGAACCTGAACTGTCGGTCCCCGAAGCCGCGCAACTGGCTGCCCAGGGCAAGCTGGTGATCCTGCGCGACAAGAGGGTGCAGGAGCGCCACTTGAAGCCGCATGGTGCAGCCATTTTCGGACCGGGCATAGACTGGACCGTCGTGCGTCTTTGGTGGCCGCGAATTTTCAGTAGGGAACTCGCGGTCGCTCTCATGTCGACCGACTTCGACGGGGTGTGGATCGAAACCACCATGGGCGAAGAAGACCTCCCGGAATAGGCATCCGACAGTTGCGACGGGCTCGTTCGCATCCTAGAATTCGTCCCACATGTGCTGTACGCACATACGCCTGCTGAGGCTTATCAGCATCACCCGTGCGGGGTCTACCTCCCGCGTCGGGTCGTCGGCTCCTCACGTTCTGGAGGATCCGATGTCTCCCAATCAAATTGCCGGCACCGTTGCGGTGCCCGTGTCGATCAAGCCTGCGCAGCAATGCGCAGCTTCGTGGCCGCGTGTTTTCGCGGCCGCGGGCTGGCGCGTTTTCGGCAAGCGTTGCACCGGCACGCTCCGGCGCGACTGGCTTGCCAAGCACGAAGAGCACGTCTTCGCCTTTCACCAGGTGGATGACGTGGCTTGCGTGCAGGAGCTGCTGCTGCCTCATGCGCAGGCAGATGGCCTCCTCAAGCTTCTTTCTCACGCTGGACTCGTCTAGCCCCAACAACCACGGCCCCTCGGGCCGAGTGAACCCCCAAATCCTGGAGATCACCATGAAAAAATTGAATGCTGCCATCGCCGAAGCCGGCACGGCCAAGCCCGCCGCTTTCGGCTCGGTCGCGATCGGCGACTACACGTTGGCCTTCGAGGCCGCGACGTACGAGTACGGCGGTGAAGCGCCTCTGGCCGTCCACCTCCACGTGATGGACGGAGACCAGCCCGTCGAGCCGTTCTGCGATGTGACGTCCTGCGTGCAAGGCGCCTCCGTTGGTCCCGACGAGATCATCGTCAAGACGTACAACGAAAGCGAGATCATCCGCGAACCGCTGCTGGCCTCGGGCTATTTCGAGGACACCGGCCGGCGCATCGCTTCGCACTTCGCTGAGCTCGAAGTCTGGAAGCTGACGCGCAAGTTCGTGGAAGCTTTCGCCGCGACAACGCCATTCGACGCTGCGGCCGATGTGCCGGCCCTTTCGTGAACGGCGCTTCGGCATCCCTTGGTGCCACCGCAATCGCCCGCCGCCGAGCCATGCTTGAAGGACTGTGGCGGGACACCAGCCCGCTCGGTCTGCGATGCATGCTTGCCATGGCGCGGGTCATGGAGCCGTTCGACCTCGAATACAGCCGGGAGCTGCGCGATCGCGCTGAGGACCTAGCATCCGTTGCCGGCGAAAACGCTGCACCCGATGAGGACATACCTGCACTGCTGGCCGACGACGAAGACCTTGCCATGGCCTTCGATTGCGGGCGAGACCAGGCAGATATGTGGAAGGCCTACCTGAACCTGCATCCAAGTTCCGTGTGGTGCGACACATGGACGATGGATCTCGATGGACTCAACGAGACCCGCGCCAGCGTGGTCAAGTCACCGGACGGGTTCCTTCCCGGCCTCGAGGTGTCCCACCGCGGAGGTGATTGCAATCCGACATTCGGAGACCCATTGCCGACTCTGGAGCACGCAATTAAGGCCGCCAAGGCCTCGGAGCAGGAGTGGCATAGGCAGCTGCACGAGAACCTCGCAGAAGACGCGCAGGGATCGGACCCGAGAGCCTAGATGCACAGACTGGCCAAGCCAATGCGCGAGCTGACCAACGAAGAATTCGACGCCTATCAAGCGTCTTGCATGTGGGGTGTGCTCGCATATCCCGGCGAAGCGGGCGAATGGGTTGAATCGATCAAGCATCCGACGCACAAAGACGCACTGACTGAAGTCGAAAAGGCGCGGAAGGCGGGCGTGCCTGCCGATGTGGTCAAGATGTTGCCCGACGGCACGTTTACGACCGAGTTCTAAGTAACGAACGCGCCCGAATACAGGGCGAGACGAACTGGCCCGGAGTTCCCCGCATGGGGACTCCGGGCTTTTTCACGTCTATCTAGACCAGCGGTGGAAGCTTCTTGGCTTCGAGTGCCGCAGCGGCGGGCGTATCTCCCGCGTCGAAGCGGCCCTCGAAGAATCCATATCTGTCGTCCAACAGGTAGTGATCCAGGCCCAGCTTCCGAAGTTCGCCTTTCGCCTCATTGCTCCAAACAGTCCATCGCTCCTCGCGTTCGTTGGCCGCACGTTCCTCGTCGAGCCGTTCGAGGCAGTCCTTCGCCAGCGTCATGAACGCCAAGTCAGTTTCACCATGACGCCGATAGTGAGTCAGCATCTCCACAAACGCGTTGAAGTGCGCGTCGTCAATTTCCCCCAAATGGGACAAACTCAGCGGGTGATCAAGCCCGCTGTACATGCAGAGCACAGCACGGCGCAGCCAAGACGCGGTGCTGTATCTGCCCAGGACCTTCGACCTGTGCGTGACGAATGGATTCATGCTTTCCCCTGTGTCGGCGCGGCAAGGTGCGGCGGCGGCAACATGGTAGCTCGCGCGATCTCCAGCACCGCCGTGGCCTGGAGGTTCGGCTCGTTGAGCGTCATGGTGGACAGCACCAGCGTGGAAAGTGCATAGCGATCAGCGTCGACGATCGGCACGCCGATCTTCCGACTGCCTAGTGATACCGTGAGGTACAGGGCATGCGCCTGGTGCTCGGCCGCGAGGTGTTTGTTGTTGTTCTGGCCGTGGAACTTGAATGTCGCGGCGTCGATCCATCCCATGAGCAGCGCGAAGAATTCCGGCAGCTCCCGCAATGTCACCTGGAAGGGAATTTTGTTTCGCCAGTCGTAGCTGTCCTCGCCGGCGAGCTTCTCCGCGGCCTCGATGATGACGGTCATCGCGGTGCTTTCTCGCACCTGGATCTGCTCTATGGTGAGCGCCGCGGTCTTGCCATACACCTTCACCTTGCGCGGCGGCAATGCCCGATCGGCCGCCGCCGGCGGCGCGGGCCCACCGCCGACATGGTGAGGTTCGTGTGGGGCTGGCTCGGGTTCTGCCAGATGGTGCGCTGCGGCGGGCGCCTCGCGCACTTCGCGAATCTCCTGGAGGACGGGCAAGTCCTTGTCACTGATCTCGCCGCACAGCTCCTTCAGCGTGCGGGCCGCGGCCTCGCGGTCCGCCGGCGCGGCCTCGGCTCGCATCAGCGTGGCCAGGGCCGGATTGAATCGCGCTCCCGTCGCTTCCGTTGCCGTCTGCAGCAGCACATCAGCCCTCCAGACAATGCGCTCTGCCCGCAGCGCCGTACGCGCGGCCGCCCGCGAGACATTGCGAAACGCGGCCAGCAGCTCGAAGGCATCGGTTGCATCACCGCCTTTGCCGAGCACATGGGCCGCCCACTCGATCTTCTCCAGCTGCAGGCCCGTGAGTTCCTGCAGCGCCTGGTCGACGTCGGCGCGCGCGCATTGGATGCCCCGTTGGGACATGGTTTGCCAGATGGAGCCGCTGACCCGGCGGGCGTGTTCATGTTGGCGGTGTGCGTTCATAGAGCAGGCATTGGTCGTCCTGCACGGCGCGGCGTGGCGTACCCGCTGAACAGGGAGTTGTTTACCAACACTGTAAGCCTCTCCAGATTCTTGGCTTCCTTGAGGCCGCTCTCGGCCAGGACCTGGTCCAGGGGGCGACCCTGCAGCAACCACTGCAGGATTCGCGTGTTGCGCAGCACCATGGGGCCCAGGTGCGGCGGCAGGGCCATGCCGCTGCGCTCGGCCGCCTTGGCGACGCGCGGCGCCACGATGTCGAACAAGGAATGCCGCGACATGGGCGTGAGGCGTGCCGTGAGAAACCAGTGTGCACCGACGGCCTGTCCGGGTGTGAGGCGGCCGCGGTGCTCGTGCCACAGGCACAGGTCGCGCAGCAGCTCGGGGCTCGGATGCAGCGACCGAGACTGCCATGGCCGGTCTTTCGAGCCGACGACGTCGATCACCACGTTCGACGGATCCAAAAGGTCCCGGTGCGGCGCGTGCAGGTTGGCCACCTCGTCGGGCGTCAGCGCGAGTTCCATGAATAGCCGCATGACGGCACGATCGCGCACGTCCATCCAGTGGTCCCCGGCCGGCAGGATCTGCTGCAGTTGCTCCCACATGCGCGGTGTCAATGCGACGCCGGCGGATCGCTCGCTCTTGAGCGGGTGTTCCGTCAGGTCCTCGGGAATGTCGGCCGGGTTCGCCGCGAGCTGGCCACGCAGCACTGCGAATGCGTAAATCCTCTGCAGCACCCGCCAGTACCGGCGCGTCGTGACTTCCGAGATCTTCTTCTTGCGCTTGGCGGCCGGGCTCGGACCGCTACCAACGAAGGACATCACTTGCCCGTACGTCGCATCGCGCCAACTCGCGGCTCGGCGCTGGTCGGCGCCGGGGGAGGGCGTGGCCAGCCACCGGCACCAGCTGAGCCAGATCCACTCGTAGGGCTTGGCCTGCTCGGGCTTGCGGATCGGATCCCTCGAGGCGGACAGGCAGCTCTTGAGCCACTGCTGGAAGATTTCCTCCTCGCCCATCAACTCGGTCATGGCGGCCCTCACATGAACAGCAGGCGATCGCCCGCTGTGCGCTGTGTCCGTAGCCCGGGCACGCTGGCGAAGAAGTCGGCGCGGCCGCGGCGATCCAGGCCCGCGCGGCGCAGCAGCGCGCCCACCAGCGACTTGCGGTAGCCCCCACTTTCTTCTGCCGGCACCTGGGCGCGGATTCTTCCGAGCAGGGAGAGCGTTTCCGCGCCTGGGCTCGCCTGGGGCAGTACCAGCGATTCGACTTCGCAGGTCGCCGGCGTGCAGGGCCCGTGGCACACCAGTACTCGTGCGCCCAGATCCTGCAGGCGCTGCGCGGTGGCCAGCAGCAGGTTGTCGCGCGACACGATCACCACGCGCAGCTGCTGCTGCAGGTGCCGCTCGAGGCGCGCGCCCAGGGCGAGCAGCAAGGCGACGTCCGCCGCCTGGCTGCGGCAGGGCACCCGCGTCGCGTGAACCGGCACCGTGGCCAGGCCGCGCAGGGTCTGCGACCACTTCGCCAGGTGCGGCCCCTTCGTGTGGCCGAATAGTTCGATCGCCTGCGGCACCAGCGCCCGGCCGCCCAGCGCGCGAAGAAGGGCAGGGGCGAGGGCGGCTGCCTGGTTGTCGGCGTCGACATAGACGATGCAGTCAGCCATGGAGGGCTCCTTCGCGTTGGCGCTCCGTGAGGTCGAGCCGGAAGAGGGCGGGCTCGGCCAGCGCCAGGCTGGCCAGCGCGCCGCCCAGCCGGGTCAGGGCCTTGTGATACCCGTCGCTGAGGTGGTCGCTCGCGTGGTGGTGGCCGAATTCGTGCAGCAGTAGATCCAGGATGTCCGCCAGCGGCCCGCCGAACCACTCCCGCCCGAGCCTGCCGGCGTTGAAGACCAGGTGGCCGGGGCCGTAAGTGGCGCCGAACGGCCAGGTCGGCTCCATGGCGATCCGCACGCTGATGCCGGTGCCGAGCAGGCGGCTGGCCAGCCGCTTGGCCAGACCCACCACGGCCTGCATTTCCTCGGTCCAGTCCTCCTCGGCCACCAGCTTCAGCGGCCTGCCGCCGTCGACGTAGGGCCGCGGCGAGGGGGTGACCCTGCCGGCCGGCTCGATCGCGCCCGCGCCGCGCGCGGCCGACCATTCCGCGGCGGACATCTGCGAGCCGTGCACCACGGTGTAGCCGGCGGCCACGGCGCGGGAGTTGGCCTCCGGGTCGCTCGGGTCGTAGCTCACCCGGCGATCGCCAAAGCGCGCGCTCAGCACGGCGGCCACGGTCGTCTGGCTCAACTCGCCTCCGTGGTGCTCGAAGGCATCGCGCACCCAGGCGCCGTTGGCCTTCTCGGCGTCCAGCTGGCCGTGCATCACTTCCAGCACGCCGGCGCGCAGCTTGGCCAGGAAGGCCGGCGGCACGTTGTCACGGTCGAACGCGAGCGGCACCTTCTGGCCCACGTCGACGTGCCACGGCAGCCCCGATTCGACGATTGGCACGCCCAGCTCGTAGATCATCGGCGTCTCGCCCTCCAGCGGCTGGTGCACGGCCACCGAAGTCTTGCGCTGGGTGCGGCGCAGCCGCCCCTCGTCGTCCGCCAGCTCGGTGGCCAGCACCAGCTCGCAGCGCCCCTCGGGCGCCCGGTGCGGCAGCTCCTCGCCGTTGTAGCGGGTGGCCACGCCGGCGGGCGCGAGGAGGGTGCGCGCAGCGCGGTCGCATTCGGCGCGTTCGTCCTCGGTCATCCTGACCACCACGGTGATGCAGGAGCCCTGCGCCAAGCGCTTGCGGCTCTGGTGCCGGCCGTCCCGGTCGAACAGCACGGTGCCGCGCGTGGAGGCGATCTCCGCGCTCTCGGCCAGCGCCAGCACGAGCTTCTCGCCCATGTTGAAGCGGCCGCGCTTGCCGGCGTCGGCCGACTTCTTCGAGCTGGCCCAGAGCACCCAGGCGTGCCGTAGGTCCGCGAACCCGTCGGGGTTGTTGTCGCGCACGCACAGGCGCACGTTCCGCGTGCCGGCGATCCGCTCGAGCGTGATGTCGACCTCGGTGGCCGCCTCGTCCCAGGCGTTGCCCACCAGTTCGAACAGCAGGAAGCCCTTGCCACGGCGCTCCAGCACCTTGGCCAGGCCAGCCCGATCAACTTCAAACCAATTCATATCCATGGAGCTCCTATTCTGGCAGGGGACACAGCTCCCGCCTAGTACCTAACTTACACGGTGGCGCAAGAAATTCCACCTCACTCCGGCGAAGCCCTGCCGCTCCACCGCTCTGGAAAACCTGAGCGCGCCCCGACCCCGCCCGCCGGTTGAAGGATGAACGAAGGGAAATACAAGGTCGCCAAAGTGGGGGCGATGACCGGCCTACGTGTAAGTTAGGTGATGCCTTGAAACACTTAATTTCTTTCTTTCTATTGATAGAATCTTTCGATGCGACCGAAAGAAATTGAAGACGATGTTGTTGTCCAAGCGGGCAAAGAGCTGCGCGCGGCCGGCCGCGCCGTCACGGGCTACGCCCTGCGACGCGAGGTCGGGGGCGGCAGCGCGCAGCGGCTGGCCGCCGTGTGGGCGCAGTTCGTGGCGGGCGAGCAATCGACGCAGGCGTTGCCGGCCACCCAGCTGCCGATGGAGATCGCCGGCCAGTTGTCGGGGCTGCTGACCGAGATGAGCGAACGCCTGACCGGGATGGCCCATGCGATGAACGACACGGCGGTTTCCGCCTCGGAGCGCCGGGTCACGGACCTGGTGCGCGCGGCCACCGAGCAGCGCACGCAGGCCGAGCGCGAGCTGGCCGATGCCGACCAGGCGGTGAGCGAGCTGGAGGCGAACCTCGACCAGGAACGGCAGGCCCGAACGCAGTTGGAATCGCAGCTGCAGGAGGCCAGTGGGCAGTTGCAGTCGCGCGAGGTCGAGCTGGCCAGGCTGCAGGAAAAGCACCAGGCAGACCGCGAGGAGATCGAGCGCGCTGCCGCGCGCATCGTGCAGCTGGAGGCCGACGTGGCGCGGCTGCAGCGCGAGGCCAGCGAGGCGCGCGACGGCGCCGCCGAAGTGCGTGGCGAACTACGCGCGGTCCAGCAGCAGAACACGCAGTTGCTGCAGAGGATCGGCAAGGGCTGATGCCGCCATGAAGATCCGATTGATGGGCACCGCGGACTTGGTGAGCGCATGGAAGGCCGCGCTCGAAAAGGAATACGGCATCCAGGGCGAGACCTATCCGAGCCGGCGCGGCCAAGGTGAGGTCCGCGTGTACTTCGAACTGGATGACCGGCAGGCCGCCGCGATCGTCGGGTTGCCGGCGGCAGCTTCGGCCGTGGCTGCCGCTGCGCCAAGCACGGCGGCGGTGGTGCGCCCGGGCCGCGCATCGCGGCCGCGGCGCCTGGCAAGGTAGGGTCGCGTGGTCGGCAGCAGCCGGACGCGCGCAATCGCCGCATATGTGCCCACGCCGGCGCAGGCGGCGATGCTGGTGGACGTGCTGCGTCAACACCCCAGACCCTTCTGTCCGCGTCAGCGCGTGATCGCGCAGCGCCTGGTTGCCGCTGAAATGCTCGCGGTGCTGGACCACGGCTACGTTCTCACCGGCACCGGGTTGGATCTTGCCGCACGGCTGAGCGCGCAGCGCGTGATCGACGCCGTGCACGAAAAGCGTCGAGCGACAGCACCCACACCAACGTCCACCTCACCTAGCGTGCGGCTCGACGGCGCACCAGTCGAGTGGCCATTTCATACCAGCGCCCACGACTGGTCCGGCTGACCACAAATATGCGCCAAGAAGGTGCGCCGCTGTAAGCGGTTGGACTACCACTGCTTCTTTCGACCAACAGTGGTTATGCGCGGCAGTTGGAGGACGAATACTCCCACACGGACCTCACCTGAGAGTCGCACACGAGTCAGTAGCTCGCACAAGAGCAAGCCCCGAGTCGCCTTCGCCGATGCAGCTCGCAGTGATAGCATGCCGTGTCGTCCCGACCCCCTGCTGCAGGCACGCAGCAATGACGGCTCTGCCGAGCCGCCGGCGAAGCCCACGCGGCTAAGCCCCACCCATCACGATTCTTCCGACCTTGGCCACGAAGCTGGCTTCGGAGGATCAATTCTGCGCGCGCGAAGTTTTGGCGCGCAGCAGAGCAGGAGATCTATGACATCCATAACCGCGTCGCTATCGACGCAAAGTCACGGCTCCACCGCAACCAGCATGCGAGGACCCGAGCCTTTCCAACACCTGCCGCTTCCCGCCAAGTGCGCCATCGAGTACCTCGATGCGCAAGGCTATGGGAATCGCAGCATCGCCCGTCTTAACGGCTACCTCGAACACTACTTCCGTGTGTACGGGCTTGCATGCGACGAGCACATCCGCGCCTCGTGCCACCACATTGCGGTGTGCAGATTCGGCCTCACCGGGGCCGACGCCGAGGGCGATACGTCAATGGGTTGGCACACCGCGAACAAGTAGCGGTCCGATCTCTGACGAGACACGTGGAGTGCACCAGCACTCCTCACCAATATTTCCACAATTGACTCAACATGGAACAACAGAAAACCGTTTCGCTGTACTTCACCGAGGGCAGCTCGGACAAGAGCTATCAAGCCACGCTGCGTGAACGCGACGGCGGCTGGGTTGTCGACTTCAGCTATGGCCCGCGAGGCAAGGCGCAGAAGACGGGAACCAAGACGGAGACGCCGGTCGGCTACGCGGCCGCCGACAAGATCTTCGAGAAACTGGTGCGTGAAAAGACGGCCAAGGGTTACACGCCGGACGAAAGCGGCGCCGCGTACACCAACACGGAGCACGCGCAGGCATCCAGCGGACTCGCGCCGCAGCTGCCGACCGCGATCACCGAGGCCACCTTCGCAACGCTACTCGTCGACCCACGCTACGGTCTCGAGGAGAAACGCGACGGCGAGAACCGGCTGCTGCAGGTAACCGGGGAGGGCAAGGTCCGCGGGATCAACCGTCGCGGTTTGTACGTGGACATCCCGCAAGCGTGGGCCGCGACGCAGTTGGCCACCGTCGGGGGCAGCGTCATAGCCGGAGAGCACATGCCCGGGGACCAGTTCGACGCATTTGACCTGCTCGAGATCGCCGGCGAGAACCTGCGTTCGCAATCGTATGCCGCAAGGCACGCGCGCCTGGTTCAGTTCGCCGCGCAGCTGGGCGCACCGTGGTTCAAGGTCCTGCCGCTCTACCGCGACTCCGCGGACAAGCGGGGCGAGGCCGATCGGCTGCGGGCCTGCCAGGCCGAGGGCGTCGTCTTCAAAAGGCTGGATGCCCCCTTCGAAAGCGGCCGCAGCGCTGCCGCTCTGAAGTTCAAGTTCGTCGACAGCGCAACCTGCATCGTGGTGCGCCAGAACCAGCAGCGATCCGTTGTCGTCGGTTTGCTCGACGCCGGCGGCGACGTGGAAGAACTGGGGAACGTGACGATCCCTGCAGGCGAAGCGGTGCCGGCCGTGGACACGCTCGTGGAAGTGCGGTACCTGTACCGCTACGAGAACGGCTGCTTCGAGCAGCCCGTGTACCTGGGCCCGCGCTCCGACATGACGCGCAACGACGCGACGGTCGACCAGATCGCGCGCATCAAGCGAAAGACGGCGCAGGAGATGCCTGCCATGGCCGAGTAGTCGGCCACAGAGACAGTCCCCTTCCCCAGGGGATGGGACGCCGGCACGCGCCGGCGATCCTCATATCAACCCGCCGGAGGATCTGTCCCACGGGGCAGCGCCTCCGGCATTCCGGAGACCAATTTGCAAAACATCATCGACCTGTGCGCCCGTATCGAGGCGGGCTACGAGCAGGGGAAGTCGGGCATGGACAACGGCATGATCGACCGCGTCCTCGAGCTTTCCAACCACGCCAAGTCCATTGGCGAGGCCTTCAAGGAACTTGCGACGGTCAGGCAGTTGATCGCTGACCTGTGCAGCGAGAGCCAGTTCGACCACTCGGGCACCGAAGTGGAGTCCTTGACGGCCGTTAAGGACCGCGGCCGCGAATACGTGCGCGCGTTCCTGCCCCAGCATGCCAAAGACCTTGCGTGACACCGTTCGGTCGAGCGCGCCGGCGGCGGCACACCGGCTGCTGGTCCGCGTGGGCGTGCCCCTCGTGTCCGGCGACCTGACGCTGCGCTGCCTTGCCACCGGACTGCCGCTGCTGTTCTCGGCCAATGCGTTCGCTCGCAATGCCGCGGACGGCTCATTCGGCTCGTTCAGGCTGCAGGCGGCCGAGCGCCTGCCCGCTGGCCACGACATCGCGCTGGATAGCGCGGGCTTCGTGAGTTCCGCCCTGTACGGCGATTACCGATGGTCGATCGACTCCTACCTTGACCTGGTCGCTACAAGGTCCTGGACCTTCTGGGCCTCCTTAGACCACACATGTGAGCCTGAGGTGGCCGCGAACGCCGCGGTGCGAAGGCTGCGCATCGACGCGACCGTGGCGAACTTCGTGCGCTGCGCAAACCGCGCCGCGCAGCGAGGCCTGTCCGAACCCTTGTTCATCATCCAGGGCCACACGCCGGACGACTACGAGTACTGCATTCGCACGGCGCCGTTCACCCGATGGCCGCCGCTGGTAGGCATCGGCTCGGTGTGCCGGCGGCACGCCCATGGCGAGAACGGCCTCCTGCGCGTGATGGAGAGGATCGACGCGCTGCTGCCTGAGGGCACGCGTTGTCACCTGTTCGGCTGCAAGGGCACCGGCCTCGCGGCCCTGAAGCCGTTCTGGCAACGCCGGATCTTTTCGGTCGACTCGATGGCTTGGGACGTTTCGGCGCGCCGTGCACAGCCGACAGGGCGCACCCAAGAAATGCGGGCCGCGTTCATGGTCCAGTGGCATGACAAGCTGCAGCAGCGCCTGGCCGATCCGCAGCCGCTGGGCGCTCAAGTGAGCCTGGATCTGCGTCGCGTCGACGTGTTCGCAGTCGCCGGCGAAGCCGTGGGCAGCGCGATCGCCGATCTCTACGGGTCCAGCGATCTGGACTACCGGGATTGCAGTGCGCTTGTGTCAAACGACATGGCCATCGTCTCGTGTCTGCTCAAGTCCGCCGGTGCTGCGGCGTTCGGCGCCGAAGATCCCGAGGAAGACTTCGGCTTGGGCATCGTCTACGGCGCCGTTCGCCAGGCGCTGATCGACGCAGGAGAGCTGGCCGCCCAGTAGGGCGGCCAGGGCAGGGCACCAGCGAACAGCTGGTGCTCTCCAAAGCCCGCGCCAAGCGGGTTTTGGAGAGCACGTCCTGTACCTCAATCCGGTCGAGCGGACTTGCCTCAGTAAGCGCATTTCAACTCACTTTTGGGGGCGCAGGCCGCATTCGGAATCGGCAGGCCAAGAGCCTGCAGCCAGGCCCGCAATGCTTTGCCTGCACAATCTGACAACAACGATTAAGGAGGCGAGCATGAACGCACTTGAAGCAATATCTAAACAGCCGGCAGGCGCGTCGTTCTTTCGCGCCGATCTTCACGTTCATTGCTTTGGAGGCTCCCACGACGTCACGGACCCCACCATGACGCCTGAGGCTGTGGTCGCAACTGCCGTGAAAGAGAATTTGTCGCTTGTTGCGATTGCCGACCACAACGAAATTGCTAGCGTAGAGAGAGCGCTCGCGGCGGCAAACGGGACATCTGTGCTGGTCGTGCCTGCAATAGAGCTTTCAACGGGTCAGGGCCACTTGCTATGCTACTTCCCGTCGTTGACGGTGTTACGCCGATTTCACGGCCAGTTGACGCTCGTAGACAGTGGTTCGCCCACCTCGCGATGCCAGCAATCGATGCTCGAGTGTCTCAATCTAACTAACGAACTTGGTGGGTTCGGGTTGCTGGCTCACGTGGACGCTCCTTCCGGATTTGAGGTACACGTCCCGGGTTCCTCTCCTCACAAGGCCGACATCATCTGTCATCCTGCCCTCCTCGGAATGGAGTTGAAGGCAGCCAACTCTTTGATCTCCTACGGGCCCACTGACCCTGACGTGAATCGCGGCCATCTCGGAAATGAGCGCATCAGACGTCTGGGCCTGGGCTCAAAGCAGAACCTCGCCAGGGTGCTCAATTCAGACGCACACACGCTCGCTGCGCTGGGTCGAAATGCCGAGAATGCCCAAAAGGTAACTCGCTACAAGATGGACGAGCCGGGGTTCCACGCACTGCGTATCGCACTTGAAGACGCCGATGCACGTGTGCGAATTGAAGACCTCGTGCCATCCCGAATCCCCAGCGTGATTGGCCTTCAAATTGATGGAGGCTTCCTCGCCAACCAGACCATACGATTTAGCCCGAACCTGAACTGCATCATCGGTGGCCGCGGGACAGGGAAGTCAACCACTTTCGAAGCTGTGCGATGTCTCATCGAGGATGGAGAGGAGCGAAACCAGGTCGTCGATTCGGACGTTTGGCCGGAGGAGCTCAACTTGGTCTGGCGTGACAAGGCCGCGCAGGAACACTCGCTTTTTCGTTTGAAGGGCGGCGAAGTTGAGAACCTAGACGCGCCAGACGCTGGCCCAACGAGCTTCGACATCGACTGTTTTGGCCAAGGCGAAGCGGCCAAGATCAGTGCCCAGGCTCAGTCGAACCCGCTCGCACTGCTCCACTATCTCGACCGATTTGTCGACGTCAATCAAGCATTGGCGGAGGAGACGACGGTTCGTGAAAAGCTTCTAAAGCTGCAGACTGACATCGAGGCAGCCGACCAGAAAGTGCAACTCATTCCTCAACACGAGCGACTGCTCGCGATTACTAAACAGCAACTCACCGCCCTTCAGAAGCCCGACGTGAAGGAGCTAATTGCCCTTCAGCGAAAACTCGCGACGGAGAAGGAGGTCCGCACCCAAGTTACGGACCTCCTCGCTCTCGCCAAACGAGAGTCTGCTTCGCTCCCCTCACGAGAGGCCGTGAAAGACATTCGAGAACTTGGAGACCCAGCTCAACTCGTGGTGGGCGGCGCTGAGTTTCGAGCGATTCTAGCGGGCGCGTCGGAGCTTGAGGTCACCGTGTCGACAGCGGAGACCGACATCAAAGGCGGTCTAGCCAAGTTTGAGAAGGTGGTCACCGCACAGATGGCGCAATGGAAATCAAAAGAGACCGAGGCCCAGAAGAAAATCGATGCCAAGAGACGCGAGCTTGAAGCGCTCAAGATCTCCTTCGACATGTCGTACATCGCGAAGCTGGCAAAGGACGAGGCGACTCATGAGCAATCAGTCAAAAACCTCAAGTCTTGGGTCCCTCATCTCGCCGATCTCCGCAATCAACGCGCAGCTGCACTCTTGGAACGTTGGCGCGCCCGGGACAAGGTTGCAGCCCTTCGCGATGCCTTTGGCAGGACGGCATCGCGAACTCTGCAAGAGGCGCTCTCGGACCTGAACGTCAGCCTCAAGTACGCTGCAAGCGCCTACTCGATCGAAGCCGCAGATTTGATTATTGAAGCTATGGGCTGGCGCACAAATCAGCAGCAGCGTGCAACCTGGCTAGTGAAGGTCTTGACGTTGCCGGCGCTTCTCACTGCAGTCGGCAAGAAAGATGCGAAGCCTTTACTCGCCATTCGGACACCGGAAGACGTTCAGGTGTTCAAGTCTGATGAAGCTCAGCTTATCCTTGAACGGCTCGGGGAGCGGACGGTGCTCTACGCACTTGAGCGCGTGGCACTCCACGACCTGCCACGCCTGCAGGTCACAAAGAAGGTTGTCGGCGTCGATGGATCGGAGCGATTCGTTCGGAAGGACTTTTCGAAGCTCTCTCTTGGGCAACAACAATCGGTTCTCTTGGCGCTGATGCTGTCGGCCGACACCGACCGCCCACTGATCATCGACCAGCCCGAAGACAACTTGGATGGAGAGTTCATCTACTCCACGCTGGTGCCCGTACTGCGGCGAGCTAAGGAACGGCGTCAGGTAATCATCGTGACTCACAATGCCAATGTTGCAGTACTGGGTGATGCCGAACAAATCGTGGTGATGAAGGCGGCAAACGACAGAGGTGAAATTGTTGCCAGGGGGTCGATTGACCACCAGCCGACCCGCGACGCTGCGTGCGCAATCCTTGAGGGAGCAAAGGAAGCATTTCTCCGGCGGGCCAAGATGTACGGAATGGCTGTCAGCTAACCGCACCGGGTTTGCTCCCGGCCGGCGCTTCGACGACTCATTTGTGACCACGCGAACCGGATCGTGGAGAATCCGTCCACGATGATTCAGCCCTCCACCCCCCCGGATTCCGCCAAAGGCGGCCGCGCGCGCGGGCATTGGGAGGCGCTACGCCGAGATGAGCTGGTTGACCAAGTGAGCCAGCTGCAGCGCGCCGCAGGTCCAAAGCAGTGGCAGCCCGCGCAGCGCGTGGGCGTGTGGAGCATCGTGATAGAGATGTGGAGAGAGTGGGGTGATCGGCGTCGCTATTTCAACGTGAAATGGCGCTGGCCCTGGAGCAAGGAAAAGGGGGTCCGGCCCCGCTAGGGACCGGACCTGCACAGCTTACGCCGCCAAGGCGGGCCACCGAAGGTGGATCCCGCGCTCGGACAGAGCGGCCATCACCGGGGGCATGCGCGAAACCGCAAGCAGCGCCTGCGATTGCGCGTCCACATCCTCGGGACTATGCCGGGCCGAGTCGAGCTGCTGCTGCAGCATCATCCCGTACCCGATCAGGCTGGCTGCCGACGCGACGCGGCGGCACCAGACGGCGAACTCCAGATCGAAGTCGGCTTGCGCCTTCTCCTGGGCTTGGGCGACGTTTCGGGAGAACCCGAAATACATCACCTTGGCCCCATCCGGGTATGTCAACACGGCCATGTGAATCCACAGGACGCGCCATAGCCGAATCGAATCGTCGACTGCGGCTTCTCGTTGAATGAAACGAATCAAACTTCTTTCCTTCAGGGCATTGAAGTCAAGACGCACGAACCCACGATGCCCCGTGGATCCATGCGATTCCACGGGCATGTGGACGGACGCGTGAGCGTCCGGTGTGCCTCTGGCCGCGTGCGGCCGGAGACGAGCTCTGCAGAGCTGATGCTGGGATATTTCGACTGTGCCAGCACACAGATTCTTCCCTTACGGGATAGAGGCGGTGATCGTACACCGGGAGCCGATCAGGCTGGCGATGTGTCGTTGAATTCGTGGGGCGTGGCGTAGGTCGACGTGACGCGCATCAGGGCCGCGTCGTTCACCCATATGCGGTTGCGGGCCGAGATCTCGGCTTGGAAAAGACCGATGACGCGGTCGCCGGCACCGCCTCGCACCAGGCACTCTTCTTCGCGCGGGAAACGGTTCGCCAGGGCCTTGGCCAAGCCCGAGGACATGAATAGGGGCGGCCCGTGGTGCCTCAGGTGCGTGGCCACGGCCTGGCCAGCCTGCTGCGCGGTCTTGATCTCCCCCACCACGAGGAACAGCGGCACGGCACTCTCTGTCCGCTGGAAGTTGTCGACGAACGCTTTCCAGGCGGTGTCGATGTCATCTTTGCGAGTGGCGTCGAAGACAGGCACGACATACAGTACCGACCGCATGGCGACACGGCCGAGGCTTCCCTGCTCGATGACGCTGTGCAGCCCGGTCACGATATCGCCCCACCTTCGTCCTTCCGCGTGTCGAGTCAATCCAGCGGTTGAGCACAGGTAGCGCAGCGTGTCACGCAGACTCAATGAGTCGCGTTGGGGCACGGGGACCGCGCCTGAGGAAGGCGCGGACGGTGGCCGCGCAGGCGTCGGGGCCTCGGACGGCGCCACCTCAAGCCGCCGCAGGCTGAACCCGGGATTGATGTTGAACCCGTCTACCGTCTCGTCGACGGCCGCCAGCGCATGGGCGCGCGCATCCTGGTAGTCGGTTTCCGATCGGAAGAACCTGCAGCTGGCCGCATGAGCAGTTCCGCCATTGGGCCACGTGGCCAGGAAGTACCGGTCGCCTTCGGCCCCGGATATCCGCCTGACCACCAGTTGCGGCCGCGGTTCAGCGCAGAGGCACAGCGCATGCCCGTGTTCGGCCTTTGCCTTGGACAATGCCTGCGCGAATAGAGTCGGCTCGCGTTCATACGCCGCGATGTCGACCATCGCGCCGCCGGCGAGGACACGCCCGGCCGCTGCCGGGGTGTTCCCCGCGCCGTCAGTGGGCGTCGCAGCTTCGGCGTTCCCAGCATTCATGGCGCCAGTTCCAGGGTTCGATCGGCTTTGCCTCGGACCACAGGCCGCGCCGCGAGGCGCGTGCTTCCTGCTGTGCGTCCAGTACGCTGCGATCGCGCAAGTAGCGAGCCTGCGCGGTGTTGGCCCACGCCAGACCCGCGCGCACGAGTTCCTTGTTCACGTGATGGCCGTCACGATAGAAATCGCAGACCTTCCGGCCGTAACGGTCCTGGCCCACGCAATTCACCTTCACGACTTTGCCCTGCAACTCGCGCTCCAGCCATTTCGTCGATTGGACGCTGAACGGCTGACCCGGCTTGGCTTGCCCATGGCTCATTTCCGGCGCGTCGATGTTCGCCAGCCGAACGCGCTGCTCCCAGTTCTCGACGACGACGGTATCGCCATCGAGCACCCTCGTTACCCTGACTTCATCGGCGGCGAGAGACGGGCGCGCCATCGAGTGGATGCCCGCCACGGAACTTGCCGCAATCAGCAAAATGGAAATCAGTCGTCGCATGTTTTTGGTTCTCCTGTATCAGACCACACAGTACGTGAGCGGCCCAGGAATTCAATGAGTGAGGAGAGGACCTGTCCCGGTGATGTCTCGCACAGAATTTCAGTAGCAAAGCGGGTGGACGTATCGGCACTCTGGCGTCTCGGCGTCCCCTGGTGCTAGCATTTGCGGGTCTTTCGACGCCTTGCTGCGGGCTTATGCAGCACCGTGTCCGGTTCCCGGGCGCAACTGTTTCGGTCGTTAGGACCGACACCTCACTTCAACCTGCCGATCGCATCCGACTGAGGAACGCGAGCGGCAATCACACGCCGGCCAGCCCCACGGCTCGCCGCGCGCAAGGACCCAATTCATGGATCAACACCAACCGCGAGTTCTTCTCGCAGAAGCGCCTGTGCCCTTCGAGTTTCAGGGCCAGACGTTCTTCGGTGCAGGAACGACTCTCACAGAAGACCGCGTTGCGGGGGCCTACCTGGCCGCCGACGGCCTGGTGAAGTCGGCACACGGTCAACCGATCGGCACCTACCGCGTCACCACGTCGTGGCCGACGCCTCGCAGCTGGATCGCATCTCGCCGCTGCCACGTGCGAGCCATCGTGAAGGGGCGCACCTACCAGGGACAGAGCTGGGGGACGGGAATGCTGTTCAACGGCCGCCGCCTGGCGGCAGAACTGCGAGGTGTCCGTGGCTGATCTCGACCAGGACACCTACGTTGCCACCATCGACTACGGACGAGACCCGAGCCTGATCCGCGTCCGCTGCGGCGGCTGCGAGTGGCAGGGCTTCGCATCCTCGCTGACCGCGATCGAGGACTGCTCCCTGACCCCGGGTGATGCGTCCCCTGCCGGCCGCTGCCCCGACTGCAATACGCTTGCCTACGTGGAGCGACGGGTGGGACCGCCCCCGTTCAAGACGCCGGTCTACCTCGCCGCAGGCAAGTTCCTGTGCGCGGCGGATGCCGAACTCATCGCCCAGCTGGTCGACCACACCCCCGATGAAGCGGCAGCGCTTGTTCGGCTGGTCAATGCGGCGGTCAACTACGACGACGAAGTCGAGGTGCGAGACCCGGATCCACAAGCCGAGGCCACCTGGAACGCGCAGTGCGCGAGTGAAGAATGGACCGACGCCGAGCAGCTGCGTCGCATGAGCCTGTTCCTGCGAGAGCGCGGCTTGTTCGATCTGCTGCTACAGCACTCCAAGATTCCCAGCGACAACGGCATTCTGGGTACCTTCGCAACCCCCGCCAGCGAAAAGCGTCACGGCGCTGCATTCGCTCTTCTCGAAGAAGTCGCCAGCTACGAACGCGAGAAGTTTGAAGGAGACCAGGACACCGATCTGAACGTCAGCGGCGCCGATCTGGTCGACTGGTTCAGCGGAGTCCGGGAACGCGCCGACGCCTTGGTCAAGGCCGAACGTGAATCCTCGGTCGGAGGCACCCAGTGACGCGCTTCTTCATCGACCTGAGAGTCACCGATGCGGAGGAACTCTTTGCCGCGGCGCTCAGGCACGCGACAACCGTCGAGTCCATGACGCAACAACAGGCCGAGGAACTCCTCAAGCCTGCCGGGGAGATCGACGAGGCCGCGTGCCTGGTGATGCTGCTCGACCCGGGTGTCTCACCTTCCGGGACGGAGATCGACGAATCCGGAGTGGAGTCATGAGCACGCACTATGTTCCCATCGACCCACACCAGCTGCATGCCGACTGGATCGGGTATGACCACCGCGGCTTTGCGCCAAGCCCCCGCCAGCGGCTCCTGATGGGTGCCATCCGGCAGGCTCTCGCCGAGAGGCTGTTCGACAGCGAGGCCGTCAAGGATCGGGTTGCCCAGTTGGTCGGATACGCGCGCGGTTCGGACACGAACGTGCTGAACGTCCACGGCGGCGATTTCGGCATGGACGTCTATTACGCGCGTCGGGCTCGCGAAGCCGAGTCACGCAACGAGGCGGAAGCCGAGACAGCATCCGAGATGTGTCTGCAAGCCGAGGAATCGCTCGGAACGCTGGTGTTCTCCGACTACAAGCGGACCACCGGGGTGAAGCTGCTTGAACCTGTGGACGCGTGGACCTGGAAGTTCGAGGGCAAGCGCGGCTCGTCGCGAGTGGCGGGCACGGCAAGCGTTCTGCAGCTGAAGAGCGCTATCGACCGGGCCTTTCAGCAAGGCGCCCGCAAGGGACCCTACGCGCAGTTCCTGGCAAGCCGGGACTGCACCGCACTTCTGGTTTAGGGCGTCGCCCCGAGCCGAGTACCTGCCGCAACACATCACGCGGCAGGCGAGAACACCCACGGTGTTCTCCCAAGCACTCGCGACGAGTCCTTGGGAGAGCGCCGGCACTAAAGCTGCCAGCCGCAACTTTCGTTGGCCTCCGCCAACCCCGTGCGACCGGGTCATGTCGCAAGCCTCGGCCTATGCCGAGGTCATCCACCCTGCAGGGGGCGTTCCCCTGTGGGCGCCCCTTGCTTTTCTTTTTTTGAGGAGAGCAATGACACACTCAAAAGCGTGCGATTCCGTGCCCGCTGGCGAGCCGGCCTACACCCGCAATGGCTACCGGTTCTACGCCCAGCCTGATGGGACATGGTTGATCGTGGACGGCGATGGCGAAGACGCGCGGCGCGCCGCGACCTTCGATTTGGCCACCACCTCCGGGCGACCGTCCAACATCCAGCTGCTTGGTCTCTACTCGACACAGCGATTCCAATTGGAAGACCTGATCGAGACGTTCGCGAAGCATGCGGCGGCGGGAGGTGAGCGTGGCGGGTGATTTCGAAAATCTCTTCGCCATCGGCCTCCAGGAACCCCCTCAAGGTTCCGGCCCATCGACCGACGTGCTGGAGGAGGCCGCGCCCACGCCGGCGCATCCGGTCGCCGACATGCAGCGCGACTACGAACAGGCATTCGTGCTGTACGAGAAGGCCTTCGAGGCCTTCGAAGAGGCTGATCGTGTGGCCCCTGGCTACAGCAGTCGAATCTCGCGCTCGTCGGTCGACTACGACGACATGAGCCGCTGCGCCGTCCGCAAGACAGTTGAACTGTTCACCGAGCAGGTCCTTGGTGGATCGGCAAAGCTGGACGACGATGAAGAGTTCACTCGGGCTACGGGCACGAGCCTCAGCGACGCCCTCTACGGCGAACGCGGCCGGCGCCGGCATCGCCACCACGATGACGACGAGGAACAAGCCCCCGTCAGGTTGGACCTGATCGCGCTGTGGGACTCCATGGCACGCGTCTACGACGATGGAGGTGTGTGGCTGTCCCGCCATCAGGCGGCCAACGCCATCATGGACGAATGGCGATTGCAAAGCCAACCGTTCGAGGTGAAGAACGGGAAGGCCTTGATCGAGCACCGCGTGTACTCGGAGCCGCCGTCCAGTTATCAACCTCGGCGCGTCCACTACAACTACGTCCAAGGGCTGACCAAGCTGTGCAAGGCCCTGGACGTCTTCTTCGACTACGCCGACCTTTCGGGCCAGGCCACGCGCATGCTGTGGAACATGCAGGGTTCGCGTGGGCATGACGTGGTGATCGACTCCGGCTCCACCCACGTGGTGGTGCCCGGGCTGGCGCAAGTTCGGACCTTCAACGAGCAGTGGAAGTGGACGATGCGCGCAGACATGGCGGAGAAGCTGCGCGAGTTCATCGCCGCCTACCACCCGCCGAAGCAGTAGTCATCCGGCCTCGCGGCCGCCCAGGTCCCCCGCGTCTTTGCGCGCGGGGGATCGCAGGGTGACGGGTTGAATCCCCGCCGCCCTTCTTCACACTTATCCGAATGACTTCTTGGAGAGAACGACTCGAAGAACTTACCAGTCTCGGCGCCGCCCATGCGGGCGTGTCGCGTCTGGCCGATCTGGCGCAAGCCCGGTCGGAACACCTGGGGCAGTTCTTCACCCCCCTACCGATCGCCCGCCTCATGTGGGCAGTGGTCGAGCAAGCCGCGTCCGACATCCCGGACGAGACCTTGAGCATTCTGGACAACTCTGTCGGCAGCGGCAGGTTGTTGCACTTCGCGGTCCCGGAACGCCATCGGCTGTTCGGGCTCGATGTCCACCAGGATTCGATGCAGCTCCTGCAAGAGGAAGCCGAGAAAGCAGGGTTCACCTGCGAGTTCAGGGCCTGCGCGATGGAAGATGCAGCGCCGAAGGACTTCGACGTCGCCCTGATCAACCCTCCGTTCAGTTTGAACCTGCAGAGCCCACATATGAAGCCCTATCCGTGCACCCGATGGGGTCGGTTCGGGCCGAGTTCGGGGGCCACCAGCGACGAATACGCCCTCGCCCAGGCACTTGCCGCGGCGCAGCTGGTTGTCGCCCTGCTTCCGGCGAGTACCGTCGACGCGCTCTTGACCAGCGGCAACGAGCTGCTCGGTGACGATGCGAAACGCTTGCGCGCCATCTACGACCTGAGCGCCAAAGCGTTCCGGGAGGAGGGCGCGAACGTGACCACAGCAATCGTCGTGTTCGGGCCCTCGAAGTCGAGCAGGCCTGTCCACCGAGCGAAGGTGGCCGATGTGGCCGCTTTTGTGCTTCCGGCAATGGGGGTACAGCTGGAAGCGCGTTCCTGGGCCAAACCCCGCCTTCGCGTGGCATTGCCCGACACGGAAGCGCCGGCGATCACGCTGCCAGTCACGGGGGACCGACAGGTCCGCGTGGTCCACAGCGGCCGGAAGATCCACCTCAAGTTCAAGTGTGGATTCATGCAGGCCCGCTGCCTCAACGCGGTGTACCGGCGTGTGGTCCGTTCAACACTGGAGCACCGACTGCCCAACGGCGTGCGGTTCGCGGGCCAGGGCCTGCTGGACGTCGAGTGCATCTTGGCTGCCGAGAAGCCTGCTGACGAATGGCACCGACTGCTTGACACGCTGAGAGGCGAGGGGGCCGATGTGCTGGTTGACCCCGGACTCGGCAACTATCTCAAGCGGCGAATCCGGGCGCTGAAGCGCTCGACGATGCCGTTCGGTCATTGGATCTGGCAGGAGGATGCCGGCGACCAGGTGATGGCGACCGCGGCGGTGCCGGTGGCGCTGAACCCAAAGTCTTGGGTGTCGCCGGTGGTCAAGGCGGGAGAACAGGCCCCCCTGCGCCGGGTCAATGGTGCATGGGAACTGGAGTGGCAGGGCCAGACCCGCACGTTCACGCCCGACGAAGCCCGCAAGGTGTTTTCGTTCGGTGACTGCGAAGCGGGCTGGGTGCAGCTGCACCCGCCGCTGCAGGAGCTCTTCCCGAGCGAGGCGCAGTCCTTGCGCGCGAGAGCGCGCCAGCTCGGCATCGATCAGTGGCTGAACTGGGACTACCAGTTCGAAGACTTGATCGAGTTGTGCCTGCGCCCACGTGGCGCTGTATGCGCGTGGAAACAGGGGCTTGGCAAGGCGCGGTTGGCCGCGGCCATAGCGCTGTTGCTGGGAGTGCGTGCGAGCGTCATCGTGATGCCCGCATTCCTGCTCGACGAGTTCCCAGACAGGCTGGATGCAGCAGGGCTGGACCGCACGCTGTGGCAGGTGATCCGGAGTCCGTCGGACATCCAGCAGCTGCGCGTGATCAACGTGATCAGCTACGAGCGCCTGCGCATGGAAATGCCGGGCACGAAACGAACCTACGCGGCCGCCCTCCGTCGTCGCGCGTCGCTTGCGATTTGCGACGAAGGGGAGGTGCTGGCCAACGATAGCAGCGACCAGAGCAGGGCCGTCGCCCAGCTCGCGCCGCGCAAGTTGTTCATCCTCACGGGTACGCCGATTCCGAACTACCCGAGGGACTTGCTGAACGTCGCTGCGCAAGCAGTTGGCGACGGTGTAGTGGGGCAACCCTATGGCGTGTATCAGCCGATGCTCGCAGCGGCGAACGTCCGTTCCATGGAGTTCGCTGAGCGAGGTAAGGCGGCCTTTGCTGATGCATTCTGCAGCTGGGTGTGGACCACGCCCGAATTCGCCGAGACCTTGCAGACTGGGGCGAAGCGGGAAGTTCCGAAGATCGCGAGCTTGTCACGCTATCGAGCGTGGCTCGGCCCGTTCATTAAGCGCCGCTTGACCGATGAGCCCGAAGTGGCTCGGTGGGTGCGAATTCCGAAACCCGACACCGAGATCCATGAGATCGAGTGGGACCGGGCACACCTCGCACATTACCTGCGCGTGGCTGACGAATTCGCCCATTGGTGGAAGCAACGCAACGAGGATCGGCGTGGCGGCAATCTGATCGCGCTTTTGGCGCGGATCGACGCCGTCATCCAGGCTGGCAACGCGCCGCAGGTGCCGTCATCCAAGGGTTCTCCGTCGCTGTATCGCGGGAGCCTGACTTCCAAGCAGCGTTGGGTTATCAACCGCGCTGTCGAACTGGCAGGCACTGCCAAGGTGGTGGTCTACGCCCGCTCCCCGTCACTGCTGGACCTGATGGCCGAGGAGATTAATGGCTGCGGCATGGACGCCGTGGTCTATCACGGCGAAGTCAGCCAGGCCGCACGTCGAGCGGGACTCAAACGGTTCCGGCACGGCGAGTCCAATGTTTTGTTGGCGAGCTACGGCGTTACAAGGGCAGGGCTGGACCTGTACCAGGCGAAACACGCAATCCTCGCGTCTCGCTCGTGGTCGGATCGCGAAGAAGATCAGGCGATCCGCCGGCTCCTCCGCCCGCAGCAGCGCCAGGCAGTGAGTGTCGACAAGCCGCACCTGCGAGGTGGCATCGACGTCTACCAGGACCAGCTGGTGGCCTGGAAGGCCTCGGCCGCGAACGCCGGGCTCGATTGGGCGACGCCGATCAGTGATGACCAGGAGTTTTTCCACCTGGACCAGATCCTCGGCCGCTTTGTCGAGAACCTGGCGTCGATGCACAAGATGAATGCCCGCGACTTTCGGGAGTGGGCAAAGGAGACCGCATGAAAACGGATACCAGCTCCGTCGCAATAGGAGAGGGCGTAGTGGTCCTCAGGCGCAGAGGTCGACCGGCGGCAACGGCGGCGATTCTCGGCAGTCAGGCCGGACCGGATGGCCTCACGCAGACATTCTGGCTTGACCGGATGCTGCATGAGCCCGGGGAGGACACGTTGGGTGGCCACCCGGTGTGCGGCGCCGTCGTCACGCAAATCGTCGTGCCGGCAGGCATGGATCTACAGGAGTAACGTTGAAGGGTTCGCCGCAAGGCGGACCCTTCTTTTTTTGTGATCGCCGCAGTGGTGCGTGGCACGGCGAATACGTTCAGGCCCCGGTCCAGGGCGCAGGCCACAATGGTGGACAAATCAGTTCCGGGAGGTGCCGGGATCCATATCGATGAAGCACGAGCAACCCCTCAAAGGCAATCCAAATCAGATC
Organism: Burkholderiales bacterium; assembly: GCA_016191525.1. Lineage (GTDB taxonomy): Bacteria > Pseudomonadota > Gammaproteobacteria > Burkholderiales > Burkholderiaceae_C > Ramlibacter. The sequence continues at coordinate 171,895 of JACPOK010000026.1, forward strand.
ACCGTCAACCAGCATGTACTTCCTCGTTCGGCGATCGCGCGATTCGCCAAGGGCGCTGGCTTGGTCGAGGTTCAAAGGCTCGCTGGCAGCGCCCCCTTCAAGCTGAAGCCGGACGACGAACTGTTTTGTGCACGGCGAGCGTGGGATCAGGGGTCGGAAACGTTTCGCACACACGAAACCGAACAAGCCTACGCAGGGCTAGCGGACAAGATCGTCGCCGGCCATGTGAACGGACTCTCGCCAGCGATGGACGAGATTGTGAGCGCCTTCTATTCTCTGTGGCGGCATCGACAGGCAGCACGACTTCAACCGATTTCCGACGCGCGGCTCAATTTGGAGGAAGCTGAGAGAACTCTTGATAAGCACGCCGAGGAGGTCATTGAATCCAAGGGCGGTCTGTTCATTCGCGGCGACACCGTTCCGAGTCGGTTCATGACGGGGCTGACGATGATGCGGGCGATCGACTGGCACGTGAGCACGCTAAGAGGCTCACACTGGGGGATCGTCAGATCCGAGTACGCGCACTTTCTCGTACCCGATGGTCCAGGGGAGATCTGCGCTGTTCCGCTATGCCCGACGATTTGCCTGTGCAAGGACATGCCTGACGTGATCGTGACGGCGCCGCAGGTTGGTGAGATGAATCGTCAGCTGCTCGAACGCTCGGCCAGCTACTACTTCGGCGATGAACTGGACCGATGCCCAATTCTGCGTCGAACCATTCCATGGGAAGAGTAAGAGGCAAGCGCCGATCGCAACATCTCAGGTATTTCAGTAGGTACCGGGACTCGCCTGTCGGCGGCTGTACTCGGTCGGGACCCGGTGGTACCATTCTTGGGTCTTTTGACGCCCTGCTGCGGGCTCACGCAGCAATAGGCCCGTTCGGGCCGTTTCGCAGTCCCTCATAGGGCCTGCTTCACTTTCCATTTCGACTTCACACCGGGCACGTCCGTCCGTTGCGGTGTTGACCCGAGCACGTTCGCGAGCTCGGAAAGGCCTTCCCATGCAAATTGAAGAGCGGCAGGCATTGCCTGCCCACGCCGGCCGCGCATTGGCCGAGCAAATTTCAACCGTGACGCTCCTGATGCGCGCGGAAGAGTTGCTCGGGCAAGCGATGAGCCAGCACATTTATGACGCGGCCAACGGCGAGAAGCCGGGGCCCGAGTGCGCCTATACGGTGCTCCTGTCCGATTTGAAGACCTTCCTGGCGCATCCGCGTCCAGTTCCTGGTGACGTCTTGGCAGAGGGTTTGAGGCTCATCGCATCCCAGAGCATCGGGCCTGACTGGACGCACCAGCAAGCCTTCGACTTCATTCGCACCACAGCCAAAGCGCATCTGGCCACCGCCGCTGGATTGCCGCCGGCAAAGATCGTGATGGTGCTCAGCGGCGGCTTACTGCAAAGCGGCCACGGCAGCGACCCGTTCCCGCACATGGATGTCGTGCTGGTCGACCGCGATCACCTTGAGGAACGCGGCCTTTCGGACGACGAGTCCGACGAGATCGAAGCGGCAGCGATCGCCGACTGCCCGAACGCACTGCTTTGGGTAGTGGCAGACCCGGCCAAAGAAGTGGCCAGCCCCTCGTTTGGAGGCTGTCATGTCGAGTAGCCATAGCGGCCTCATCGTCGCACTGGACATCGGCACCAGCAAGGTAGAGGCAGTGATCGGGGAAGCAAAGGGCAACGGTGCTCTGCAACTCCTGGGCCGCGGCAAAGCGGTGATCGACGGCCTCGAAGGCGGCGTCGTGATCGACATCGAAGCCACAGCGCACAGCGTGCGCCAAGCCTTGAGAGAAGCGGAGGCCCAGGCCAAGCAGAAGGCCACGCGGGTCATCGCTGGAGTCACGGGGAACCATCTTCGGGTGTTCACCTCCAGTAGCGTCGTGGCTCTCAGCGGCCGCGAAGTAACCCCTGCGGATGTGGCTCGCGGTATGCGCATCGCGCAAGCGATCGCACTACCCACCGACCAGCGACTGTTGATGGTGGAGCCTCAGGGCTTCCTGATCGACGGTCAACACGGGAGGAACCCGGTCGGCATGTCAGGAGCTTCCCTGGAGACCCGTGTCCATGTCGTCACGGGCGGCAACGGCCCGATTGAAAACCTCTGCAAGAGCATCCGCTTGGGCGGAGTTGAGGTGGAACATTTGGCCCTGAATTCAGTCGCCACCTCACTTGCGGTCCTGAGCGACGATGAACGCAAGATGGGCGTGGCGGTCGTGGATGTCGGAGCCGGAACGACCGATGTGACGATTTTCAGTGACGGCATGCTTCGGCACGCTGCTTCGATCTCGATCGGAGGCAACCAACTCACTGGAGATATCGCAAAGGCACTTCGGACGGCTCGTACAGAGGCCGAGTCGCTGAAGCGTGCGTCCGGCTGCGCAGTGCAGGCCTTGGCCGACGCCGACAAGCTGTTTGATGTGCGTCACCTGGTTGGTCACGAGAAATTTGTGGTCAGCCAGCGAGCACTGTCTGCGGTGATCGAGCCACGCCTCGAGGAGATCTTCGCGCTGGTGCAGCAGGTGATCCGTGAGTCGGGGTTCGAGGAAGCAATCACCGCTGGGGTGGTCATCGCTGGTGGATGCTCTGCGATGCCTGGGATGGTCGAACTCGCGCTAGACGTGATCCAGAAGCCTGTGCGCCTCGGGATGCCCATGTCGGATCGGCCTGGGTTCGAGACCTTCACCGGCGCCGGCGACGCAACTGTTGCTGGCCTGTTGGAACAAGGGCGCCGCATCCGCGAACGGCCTTTGGCCGTCCCCGCGAAGCCGGCGAGCAATTCTTGGCTTCAAACATTCATGAGGAGGGCTCACCCATGAGTTCAACCTACATCAGCGGATACCGCGCTGTTGCGTTTCGCACACTCGCTGGGTTTGCATACTGCCTCTTCAACGAGACGGCCGAAAGCAACCTGCATCCGAGGACGCCGCATTGGTCGGCGCACCTTCTGGGTTCGCTCGGCGATCTCGGAGGACGACTGGTGCAGCACGCATATTGCTGCGATGACGGTTCGGTTCGCGGCCCGCACGGCCGTGAAATCCGTGCCGAGCACTACATCAAGCGCAGCGAGGATGCGATCCGAGCTGCAGCCCTGATCGAGTACCCCGTCGCCCTGTGCTTCGGGAAGTACCTCCACGACATTCCGTCGGAGCTTTGCGAAGTGTTCGACGGTATGGCCGCCCAGTTGGGCGTCCACCCGGCCTGCAGCACCAGCGGCGCTGAAGCGAACGGTCGGCAAGTCCGCGAGCTGGATCTTCGCGACCCCGCCCACGGTGAGCTGATCGCACGGTTCGCAGCGGCGCATCGGGGCAAGGCATATCCGTGGCGGATCTTTCCTCACACCCCCAGCCCTTGCGGCGTGTTGGGAGAGTGGAACGTCCCTGATCTCCAGGCTGACCTGCAGCGGATAGAAGGCAACGCGGCGCGCTCGTACCTGTCGATGTTCCGTTTGGTCGAACTGGCATGCCCGTATGACGGGCAGAGCTACATCGACGCGAAGACAGCTGTCATCGACCAGGCAGGGCGGATCTGCAGTACTTCCCCGCTCCAGTGGTTTTGCGCGGGCTACTTGAAGGAACGCAACGCTGCGACGTTCGGGGCGAGCGCGGTCTGTCTGCGCGAGTACCGCAAGTGGGAAAAGGAAGACCGCGAAAAGGTCGCCTTCCAGGAGCTGGCCATCGAAGCGTCGTTGCTCGATGGTCAATCCGACTATGCGCGGCGCTGCGCCACTGAGCTCGCCGGCGGCGATCCTTCGGCCAAGGTCTTCGGTGTTGCCCAGCCGCAGGCGGCCTGGCAGTACCTTCACATGGCAGGTCAGCAGCTCGACTTCCGCGTGCAGAAGATGGCGCGCGCTGCGAATGCGGCCGTGACTACAACGTCTCTTTTCTAAGTACCTACTTCCTCTCGGAGGTTTAATGGCCCGGGCTGCAAAGCCCGGGCCATTCTTCTTTGCCTCACCCAAAAGTGAATACTCAAACCGACATGCTAGGCTTGTCCAAAGATCAACGATCCGATCGACAAAATGGCCAGCTCCATCAGCACCGACGAGAAACACCGAGATACGCTTGCAGTTTTGCAGGAAGCCCTCGACTATCTGCGCCGCATGCCCCCCGTGCCAGTGACCGTCGAGATGTGCGGCAAGCTGCAGCGACATCTGGAGCAGCCGACGAACCGCCTGGTGGCACAGCAGCAAGACACGTGGGCCGGAGAGTCCTACCAACCCTCTGGCCTTTGCTACCTTGTTGCGCGCATGAAGGGCGACCTCCTGGAGGTCCGTATCCCTCAAGACGATGGGAAATTCCAGAAGAATATTGAGCAGGTTGCTCTCGAACAACTGCGGACAGGCGTAGTGATCCAACTCAAGAATCACGGCTTCGACCCGTTCGCCGCGGGCGACTCGCGCCTGCCGTGAAAGCCTCAACATGCACCGTCCCCACTTAGCGACCTGGTTCACTTCGCTGGTCCAGCGGCTCCCACTACAGGCCCTTCCGAGTCGCGAACAGATCCAGTTGGCCAAAGAACTTGTCGAGCAGCCGGACGCTCCGTGGTGCTCGATCAGCCAGCGCACTGCGCATGCCGTTGTTTGGGCCCAGGGTCAGCAGCCCGCCACCGACGCCCTCCCTGCCGAACTCGTCGCGGCACTTACATGGGACCGGTGCATCGTGAAGCCCGCGCCATTGGAGTTGATGGCGATCCAGCGGGACAACCAACTCGCGGACAGTGCGCTCGAAGACCTGGCCCAGCTTCCTGGTCAGACGGTATACATGCTGGTCGAGCAGCCCCTGCTGGGAGACGGGGCGGCATTCATGAATGGAGTCTGGCTCATGAAAGACGTGGACCACGAGTCGGGTGCAATCAAGCTGGTCCTGTTGTTCGACCTGTTGATTGGCGGGCGGGCGGATCGCACTATGCTGCTACAGCTGCCGGTGGCTTCGTCGTTCGCGCTCGCCATCGAAACTGCCGCTGACGATTGGGGAACGCTGATCGCAGATGCCGCGGACCTGGCTCGCCGGAACGCCGAGCGGACCACCTTGCTCGCCATCCGGCCCGTCCTCGCCGCACTCCATGCGACTTTCGTGGCCGGCGCCGCGCGCGTCGAAGAAGCCAGGGCCATGGGTCAGCGAGACGAGTTGGATTTCATCCTGGTGGACCTGAGCGGCGCGCCGGCGCGCCCTGCAGCAGGCTTGTTCCACTGACTTGCTGGCCCATTGGGCCAGCCGGTATACTGACCATCAACTGGCCCTTGCGGCTATACCGTGCGAGCGGGTCGTTCTCGCAATACCAACCACCCTTCGGGATTTCCATCCCGATTGGGCAATGGGAATCCCTTCATCCTGGAGATTCCCATGATCCTGAAAAACCTCTTCGTTTCTCCCGACGCCTTCAAGCTCGGCATCACGCTCAACGGCGAAGTGCTGCGCAAGAGCGAATCGGACGCGGAAGACGGAACCCTGCTGGTCACCGGCAACGCGCGGCGCGACGTCGCCCTGCGCATCAGCCAGGTGTCCGGCAAGAAACTGGTCGACATCACGACGCTGGCCAAGGAGCTGCAGGTGCAGCTGCTGGAACGCGTGAAGGCGGCCATCGAGCGCGCCAGGCTTTCGGCTGTCTTCATGTACGAGGCCTGCTGGAAGCGGGCGACGTTGCGCAGCGAACTGAAGGCCGCCCACCGGCTGGAGTCCCTGCCTGACGAACTGGAACGCCGCCACCGGCGTGTCGGTCCCCATGCGATGTACCACCTGGGTGCACGCGCTGTGCTTGCCTGACAGGGCGAGCAACTTTCAAGCGAAGGCCTTCGGGCCTCCGCCATCCCCTTCGGAGTCACAGCATGCTTTTGATCCTTCTCATCCTGGGTGGAGCACTGGGCTTCTTCGTGTTGCTCGGTTACGGCCTCGGCACCATCCAGCACAAACTGACCGCTCCCCGTCCGCGGGCACTGTTGGCTTCGCCAAAGACCACGTCGCCCGCCCTCGAAATCGCTTCACCGAATGGTGAGGTGGGTGTGGGTCGAACTCTTGAACCAGGAACGTCCTCATCGGACGCCCCTACACCGCCCCCGCAGGTGCATCGTCACGAACCATCCCTCGCGGAGTCACTCGCCATGGAGCACGTCAATTCATGAAAAGCAAACGGATCGCGTGGATCCTGATCGCCGCCGGCATCGTGCTGATGCTGGCTGCGCTATCCATCCCGGAAGACCACGTCGCCTTGGCCGCCCTGTTCGCGGGACTTGTTGTCCTGCTTGTTGGCGTCGTCATGAACGAACGCGTCAGCTGCGGAACTGCCACTCTGGCTTGGCCCGAGTAGTCATCCCTTCACGTGAAAAAGCCCGGCTTCGGTCGGGCTTTTTTTCGTTCTGGCTTTTCAGGAAGGCCGCGACCGATCGCGCGGCCACTCGGCCTCTGCAAAGCCGCTGCGAAGCGAGTCCAAGCGTTCCAGCAGCAGCACCGCCACGCCGGGAAACAGTTCGGCGAATGCAGCGCGCGAACTGGGTGCGTTCCTTCCGCTCAGGGAGCGGAGCGGCCGCCAGTCGATGTGAACACTGCCACCCGGGAAAATCGTCGGGTCGACGATGTCGAAGCGCCCCATGGAATCGACCTGCACCCACACCGGCCTCCCCTGCGGACAGGCGAAGGTAGCAGCGACGCTGCCGCGCCAGTGCGACACGATCGAATCCATGGCATTGGTCGCACTCGCCCCGTCATTCCGTCCACCGTCGAGCCCCGCCAGGTCAACCACCAGAACGACAGGAACTTGATCTGAATCGGCGTTCCGGCCAACCGCAAGCAGCACGATCCCGCCCGCCGGCTCGACGGTGATGGGTCGCTCGGAGTTCAGCGACGCGTCAAACCGCGCTTCGAACATCACGGCGTCACGTGCAGACATGCTCATCACGCCGCGGCGGCCGCAGGAGCGGCAGCAGGAGGCTTCGCGGCCACGTCGGCGCCGGTGTCACCTGCTGCGTCACCGGCCGTTCCGCCAGCCGCAGCCTGTGCCACGAGCCTGCTGGTCAGATCGGCAATGTCCGCAGAAGCAGAGGGGATGGCGACCCGAACCACGTGCTCGCCGGCGGCGCCATCGGCGAAGCGCGCCTCCACCAGGTCCTCGAATTGCTCCGCGTCTTCGCGCGTCTCTGCGAACGTCCCGTTGTCTCGCAACGTCAACAGCATGGACTCGAACTCCGCTCGATCGAGGCCGGCATCCTTTTCCGCCGTGCGATGCGCGGCGAGCGCCTGCGCGGCCTTGGCGAAATTGCCTTCGCGCAGCCGAAGCGATGCATACCAGAAGGTGGTGCCCATCGACTGGCTCGACGATTTGGGCTCCAGCGTGAGCCACATCTTCAGGCCGGCCAGGCCGCCGAACAGCTTCTTGAGCATTTCGAGCGAAGTGCGCAGGTCCGTCACGGCATTGATCGATCCCGTTCGAAAGATGAAGTACGCGCCCTCGTGTTCCTGGCCTTCGATCTGGAGCACCAGGCGCGCCAGTGCGTCACACCGGTTCTGCTCGCCGTAGTCGCACCCGTCGGGCCCGGGGCAGGGCACTTCCGCGGTTGCACCTGTGGCGATGTCACGGCGTTTTGCCTTGCATCCGTTGCCCACGCACATCGGCCTGCCGTCGCGGTTGAACACCGCGAATTGCTCGCTCAGCGACAGCATCGGGTTGTCGAAGCCGATAACGACAGGAATGCGCCGCAGCTTCTTGTCGTTGTTGGGGAGGGGGGTGCCGTGCTGCTCACGCAACGTTGCGTCCAGTGGGTGGGTCGCCCACGTGCCGTCCGGCTCCTTGTGCTTCAGGGTGATGGAGAACTCGTCGTCGCGGCAGGGTAGCCTCTTGCCCTGGCGCGAGACGATATAGCCGGAGCGGATCACCCCGGCGATGGGAACTGTGTAGGTCAAACCCGTCAAAAGCCCGGGTACGTCGGAATTGCTGCTCATTCGGTCCTCCAGATTGGTGATGCCCAGTCTGCGGGAGGCGGCTCGAAATTCAACTCACCCACCCACCCCTAATGCACGATGCGCTCTTCGTCTTCAGCCTCGGAGCCGGCCAAGCGAAATGCCATTTGCATCGCGGAGAGTCGCTGCAGCAACTGCTCTACACGCCTCTCAGGGAGAGTGGAGAGATCCACGATGAATTCGGTTCGCACCGTACCGCGATGCACCGTGATCAGAACTTGATTTCGCCCGAGGAAGTCCGCGTCTACCCGCGACCCTTGGCCATGCAGCTCCAGGTACATGCGGCAAAGCCCCTCGAACCCGTTCATCAGTGCTTCGTCTGCGGCGCACGGCGCCAGCACTCGATTCCGCAAAAGCGTAGACCCCATGCACAACGCGCTCTCGACGCTCCTGCACGCAGAGCTGCTATTCCATGACTGGGGATTGGGCAAGATCAGTGCTTCGGGATCTTCTTCTTGGCGGTAGATCGCCCCGGCGATGAAACCGATGATGTGCTTGCTGCGGTGGATGCCCTCGTCGACGATCCAGTCTTCGAGCGTGAAGAAGGGGTCATTACGCTCCAGGCAGTGACCGGCCACAAGCTTGCTCGCGGTTTCGACATCAGCGCCGCCGATGCATGCACTCGCGACCCATGAGGGCGAGACCAGGCGATCCAGGATCACCAGGCTCTGCGTGCAGTTCCGGTTGATCGAGGAGAGAAGCGCCTCGAAAATCCTGTCGAACTTCGGCAAGATGGGATCGGAGGGAAAGTGGTCCTTGGCCAACTGGGGATGCATGAGCACAGGTGCCGCGATGAGGGCGGCCTTTGCCGGCACTGGGCCGGTGACCGCAAATTCGTCAAGAGGCAATGGCTTAAACATGTCAGGAATGTAGGCCCCGGCATGCGTCATTGACCATGAGTGAGGAAGAACCGAGCGTGCAGTGAGTTGAATTCCCGTGACCGTCGGGCACCCTACGTGCAGGAGCTACCTGCATGAACAACTATCTCGACATTTCCGCGCTCAGCACCCTGGTACCTGCCCTCGCTGGGGCGCCCCAAGTCGCAGCCGTGACGCCGCGCACTGCGTTGTCCGCCGTGCCCATGCCGGGCGTGGCGCCCAACTGCTACGCCCTGGACATCACGGACGACGAATACCACGGCAGTTGCCCGGGCGCTTCGTCCAGTGCGCTCAAAAAGCTGCTGCGCTCACCCGCTCACTACCAGGCGTATTTGAGCGAGACGGACGCCGACACGTCCGACCGGAAGTTCGGCCGCGCCGTCCACGCGTTGGCCCTTGAACCCGCCGTTTTCCAAGACAAGTTCGCCGTTTGGTGCGAAGGGCGGCGCGCCGGCTGGAAGTACGAGGAATTCTGTGAGCAGCATCCGGGCAAAACGATTCTGAAGGAAGAGGAACACCATCGCGCCATGGAAGCGGTGATAGCGCTGCGCAACTGCCCCGACTTCCCGATCGGCTCGTGGCTGTCTGGCCTGCCTGCGACCTCGACCCACGGTGCCGTACCTGCGGCACGGTGTGAGTTCACGATCGTTTGGATTGATGAGGAAACCGGCCTGCAGTGCAAGGCGCGCATCGACGCGCATGGCTGCGTCCCTCAGCCCCTGGCGATGGATGTGAAGACCACGGACGACGCACGCAAAGCGAGCTTCCTCCGCCAGTACATGAAGCTGCACTACGACTTGCAGGCCGCGCACTATCGGGCGGCTCTCAAGGCGTTCTACGGCGTGGACTTTCCCTTTCTCTTCGCCGCTGTGGAAGCAAAGGCTCCGCATGCCACCGGGATCTTCGGGATGTCCGCGGCGATGCTGGCCAACGGCGAGGAGAAGCGCCGGTTTGCAATGGCTCGTCTCGCCCGCTGCGCCGAGAGCGGGGTTTGGCCCGCCTACCAGACCGGAGGGGTCCAGACCTTGGACGTGCCATTTATGGGCCGGTTCGACGCTAGCGCGGTCCCCTGAGTCGGCGCGCGGCGCTCGTGCTCCTACTGACTTGCGCCGCGCCGTGCGACAGGCCGTGTACGGTTGTCGCAGCCCCGGGCGTGTGACAGAATCGAAATGCAATCACCCGTGCTGGCGGATACCCAGCATCACCCCGGCAGCCCCTGCCGGGGCCGCTGTCGGGGGTCTTTGATCACAACCCCAAGGAAACCGACATGCGTAAGGCAAAGAAGGATGCCGCCGTGCCGCCGCCGGCACCCGCGACACTCCAACCTCAACTCGAACTGAGTCCTCCGAATCCGCCGCCACCGGCGAATGCGATGGAATCGTTCGCCATCAACTTTCTGGTCGCCGACGCCAAGGCTCCCAGCACACCCACCAGGCGGGCGCCGATCGCGTCCGGCCTGATGTTGAAACATGCGCCTGGCCGTTGACGTCGAGTCGGCGGGTGCGACCTTCGGCATCGCCGGCGCGATGCTGCTGGCGCTGGCCATCCCGCAATCCCGCTGGGCGTGGTGCCTTCTACTCGGCTCGAACCTGTGCTGGCTGGTGTTCGCTCACCGACACAAGTACCGGAAGCTGCTGCGGCAGACGCTCGTTTTCACGGCGTCCAGCCTGCTCGGAATCCTCAACAGCTTCTTGCCTGGCAATCCCGTCCAGGCCTGGCTGACGGCTCTTCTCAGCTGAACTCGGCGCCTTTGTGGCGCCGCCCTTTTGAAACCCGGCACCGTCCTCGCCCATAGGCGAGGGCGAGGCCACTTCCATGGATGAATCCCCCATGTCTCCCTTGATGCACCTCATGAGCCAGTGGGCCAACCACGGCACGTATACGCTGCGCGGGCAGCAAATCGCATTGCACGAAGCCGAGAACTCTCCCGAGATCCGTCGGCTCACCCACGCGCGGCTGCGCAGAATGGATCGCGCCTATGGCGGCGTGATCGTCGCGTTGTTTCTGCGTGAGCACCCCTGGGTGGCCAAGTTCACCCTGTACCTCTCCGCGGGGATGGGCCACGGTCAAGTGAACGTTGCCCACCTGGCGGGCGTCGGAGGCTACGACGTCCCGGAGTCGTGTGCTGACGCGGACGGCGACATCCACCAGCGCAAGTCAGCCCAGCGCCTGGAAGAGTGGTGGGCCGACCATAGGGGCGACATGCATTCCGCAGTCGCCGAAGACGAGTTGGCCGATGCCAGTTTTGCCATCGACCGGACTGTGGTCGCGCACCTCCTGGAACAGCAGGATGTCGACGGCCTGGCCGTGATGGAGGCACTCGAGGCCGCCACGCAACGCGGTCGCAGCCAATAGAACGACACCGACGCCCCGATGCACTCCTGCATCGGGGCGTCGGCCTTTCAGGTCACGTGCTTCATCGCAGGCGAATTCAGTAGGACGACACGCATCACCCGGCCTGCGAAGCTTTGCCAGAGGCAGAATTGCCCTTATCATGTGTCGCATCTCTCTCCTCGCACGAGGAAGACCTGGGTGCTGACCCGGGAAACGACCTCAGCATCGATCTTCGAACCATGTCCATCGCCGCTTGCGTCGATGGAACGACAGTCACTCTGTCGAGGCGCCCGCGCCACATGGTGATCTCCTGCCGCATGGCACCTACTTTCCATTCCCACGAGTGGCAAGCAGGGGCCATGTGGCTCGCCTCGTGCAATGGAGATCATCATGTTCTATGCCAACCGTCAATTGATGGCACCCGCTGGGGTCTGCACCCCGCAAACGATGGCCGCGAAGGGCGTCCCCCTGGACGCCGCGCTGCTGTTCCACACCCGTCTGCGGCCGCTCGGGCCGCGCACCCGCATCGAGCACACCGTGTTCAATTGCGTCAGGGCGCTCGTCGCACGATCGCCCTAGGCTGACCTGATCGACCCTGTCGACCAGCCCTCGCCTAGGAGCGGACGACAAGCAGCATCAGCCGGCAGCGGGGCCTCGTGCCCCGCAGCTCGCTTCCCACTTCCACCCCCACCAGACCGTTTTGCCATCGGATCAGCCGATCACAAAGCCGTTTGGGCGTGCGCGTTCGCACGCCACCGGTGATCCCATTCGACCTTCGGTCGGACCGCGTTGCTGAACGCGTCATCCTCAGCATTTCCAATCCCACTGCGGGGCAATCCCGCAGGGGTTGCTCCGTTCAATTCAGGAGCATTCCATGAGCAATCTTGCTCTCGCGCCGGCTGATCATTCGATCGCCGTTCGCGTCCTGCCCGGCGGGCAACTGGCGTATGTCAAGCGAAGTCGGATCGTCACAGGACGAAACCCGCGAACCCAGTTCGAGCCGGCCAAAATGGCCGAACTCGAAGACGGCATCCGGGCCGTTGGCTGCGTGCTGGAGCCCCTCGTCGTCCGCAGGATCATGATCGAGGTCGACGGTGTCGAGGTGGAGTTCTTCCAGATCGTCGCCGGCGAGCGCCGCTACCGCGCCGCTGGCACTGTCCTCGGCGAGGACTGCGACATGCCGATCCACATCCTCGAGCTCGATGACAAGGCGGCGGCGGCAGCCGCGCTGATCGAGAACCGGGCCCGAGACAATCTCAACCCGGTCGAAGAGGCCGAGGCCGCCGCGCAGCTGCTGGGCGAGCTGGCCAACGACAAGGCCGAAACGGCGCGCTGGCTGGGGCTGAAGTCCGTGGCGCAGCTGGAGCGGCTGCTCGGGCTGATGAACGCCACACCGGCGGTCCGCAAGGCGCTGTCGACGAAGCAGATCCTGCCCGGTCACGCCGAGCTGATCGCCGCGGCGGAGAAGTCGAAACAGGACAAGATCCTGGAGGGCCTGCTGGCCACCAACCCGATGCACTCGCCGGCGCAGCTGCGCGAGATGCTCGCGGCGATCTCGAAACCCTTGGGGACCGCGTGCTTTGACACGACGGAATGCCAAGGTTGCCCACAGAACTCGTCCCGCCAGGCGGCGATGTTCAGCGACACGATCGACATCGGCAACTGCACCGGCCCGGAGTGCTACACGGCGAAGACCGAGGCGGTGCTCGAGGAGAAGCGCAAGCAACTCGCCGACACGTGGACGCGGATCGAAATCGTTCGGCCCGGTGCCGACTACACCGTCAACAAGTTGAAGGTCGATGGACCGGACGGCGTCGGAGAGGAACAGGCCAAGAGCTGCCGCCAATGTGGCAATTTCGGGGCTGCGATCAGCGCGATTCCCGGCAAGCAAGGGCGCGTGTACGAGAACATGTGCTTCGACACGCCCTGCAACCAGCGGATGGTCGCGCGCAACATCCGTGCTCAAGCCGACGCGGCCGCAGCTGACACCAGCAACGCCGAGAACCAGGGCGAACCCTCGACGACGGCCGCAAGGCCGAAGAAGAAGACGAAGCCGAAGCGCAGCGTGCCGGTGGCCACCTTGTCGTCGTCGGTGATCGACTTTCGCAAGAAGTTGTGGCGCAAGGCCTTCGCGGCGGAGTGCGTGATGACGGCCGAACGGTCGCTGTCATTGCTTCTCGCCATGGCGGCCAGCGGCAACTCCCGGCAGATCGACCAGGAAGGGGCTGTTGCGGCACTCGACGCCGAGATCTCCACGAACGGCTCGATCACGACGGACGGGATGTCGATGGAACAGATCCAGCGCCAGCTGGTGGGGCACCCGAAGGAGTCGATGGCGAAAGCCGTGCTCAAGCTGGCGGCCACGGCATCGGAAAAGCTGTCGATCGAAGACGTGCAGGGCACGCTCGCGGTCTATGGCACCGACCTGGCCAAGTACTTCCGCGTCGACGAGGAGTACCTGAACCTGATGACCAAGACCGAGATCGCGGCGGTCGCCGATGAAATCGGCTTGGCTGCAGCGTACGGCGACAAGTTCAAGTCGCTCGCCAACGGCAAGAAGGACGCGCTCATCAAGGGGCTCCTCGGTGTCGAAGGCTTCGACTACGCGGTTGTCCCGCAAGCCCTGCGCTACGAAAGCGCGGAGAGCTGATCCCCCACCCACGGCCCGCCAAGCGGGCCAGAAAGGATTCACCAGTGTTGAACGTTCTCATGAAGCTCGCCCAACAAACGGACTTCACCATGGCTTTCCACGCTACTGGCGCGGACAAGGCGCGGCTCAGCATCGTGCTGATGCCGGTGGCCAAGGAAGGCCAGGATGCGGCGTTGTCGCATCCGGTCAAGCTCGAAGGTACCGTCGACGAGATCGAGGCGGGGTTCGAAAACGCAATGGCGAAGTACGCCACGGCCAGGGCCAACCTGACCGAGCAGCTCGACGCCACGTTGACCCTCCTGGATGCAGCCCAGAAGTCGTCGGCGGCGAAGGCCGCGGAAGGCCTCAAGGGCAAGACGAAAACGCCTGCGAAGGCGCCGGGCGTCAAGCCCGCAGCCACGACGGCCGATCCGCTCGAGTCCGACGACCACGACGAAGACACCGTGGTCGACGACGAAGGCGGTGAAGGGCCGGCTACTGCCGCACCGGCAGCGGCTCCTGCACCTGCGGCCTTGGCCACGGGCAACCTCTTCGGCGCTTGAAGGCACGGCGGATGAAGATCCTCGTAAGCGTCCCGGCCAAATCTGAGCTGGGACCGCTTCCGAAGGCAGTGCAGTTCTTCGTCACAGAGGAATTGCTTGTCAAGCTCGAAGGGTTGCACCTGGTGCTGATCCAGAACGGCTTGGCAAGCATCGCAACGTTCGATGCGGTGGACGTGTGGGGAGACCCGTGCTTCGCCGCTCGGCATCGCCTCCACGATGAAGAGCTCGTCCTGGATGCGGCCGGCTTCCGCTTCGTCGCCACCGGGCGCGTTGTTGGCCAAGTGAGCACAGTCGCCCTTGACCTGCAAAAGCTCGCGGCTCTGTGCCGCCAACACAGCGACGGCGCGCAGCTGCAGTTCGACGCCACCGGAGGCCTGGTTGCCGCCTCTGCGGCGGTCAAGGCCTCAACGGAGGCATTTCAGCCGGCCTAGTGCCGGCTTCACGGATCCGGGGCAGCAATGCTGCTGCCTCGGACCTTTCAACCACAAGGAGTCACCATGGACAAGTCCATCGCGTACCTCGTGGTCCTGCTTCCCGCCATCGCGTCCGCGCTGCTCGCCTTCTTCGTGGAGTGCATGCCAGCGCTCGCAAGGGGCTACCGGAGCTTCATGGAGTCCCGCCACAAGGTGGAGTGGCTTCGTGAGATCGTGACGCATGCCGCGTTTTACGGCTCGGCCATTGGTGCCGCCTTGGGCGTGAAAAAGGATTCGGCTCTCCTTGGGTGGATTGCTGCAGCCTGGTTCATTGCCCTCATTTCGGCGGCATACGCGTTGACCGAGCACGTGGAGCGTCTGAGCGAGCCCGATGAGGACGAAACGCCTGGCGCAGCAGCGCGCCAGCGACCGGTTGAATCCGGCGCCAGTCCTCTCTATACTGGAGAGGACTAGCAATGGGACAAATCGTGTTTTCCGATCCTCTGATCAATTGGGTAGCTGGAGCCATGTTGCTCGGCATCGTGGCGGCGCTGGCGCTCGCCCGCGACGCCCACAAGCGCAGCCGCGCCAGCAAGCCTCGAGATCACGTGATGCCCGCGCAAGCGGGAGCGCAAAAGCAGGCCTAACGAGCCACTTGGAAACGGGCCCATCCTTACGGTGGGCCCGTTTTCCTTTTTGCGGTTCTTAAACTGGAGTTTTCCAGCCTCCTGCCTCCTCATTGTTGGCTTCAGGCGTTGTCCCGGGTCGGGCGCCCGAACGTTCGCGCTCCGACCTAATCGAGCACGTCAACTACCTCTGTGGCTCCTGAAAGCCGAGCCGATGCTCCACTGGGAAAGGACGACAGGGCGACAGTCGCTTAGGGTCAGGAGCAGAGTCAGGGCTCCTTGGGCGGCCAAAGTAGGCCGGACGCGAGATCGGGATGACGCGGTTCACCCGTCGGCCTTCCATGCTCCAGACGCCATTCCTCGATTTGACCAAGAAGCATGAAGGCGGCCCCCTGTCGTCTCTTGTCCTCGTTCGCCATTTTGAAAAGTCGGACACGCAGATCGTTTGATGCGCGCGCGTGTTCCGTGAAGGCGTTGGCATCTTGATCGTAGGGTCGTCGCTCGACGAAGGCGCCTCTTAGTTGATCCCAGACGCCTTGTGGCACGGGCGAGGCTTTGGCGTCATCGATCAGGTTCAGATTTGCAGCGAAGGCATCCGGCGTTCCGAGCCCGGCCAGGATTCGCGAGAGAGCATGCCGGTTGAGTTCCGGCAGGTCGCGTTCGCACAATTGCAGCAACCGCGCAGCCGGCTCCAGTCTGTCTTGGGCGAGTTCAGTGATCCGCGCGACGAGCGCGTCGTCACTGTGCAGACGCCTCGTCAGCGCGATGCCGCAAATGTCCGGATCGACGAAACCCAACAGCAGTTCGCGTGCACGCGGCGTATCGAGTGCAGAAAAGGCATTGATGAAATTGTCCTCGCATTGCTCGAAGGTCGACGCATCGGACGCAAGCTCGTACAGAAGGTCGACTGCAGCTTCCGAGCGGCTCTCGCCGAGAGCGGTGACGAGCTCGCGTAGTTCGTATCCCGAGAGCCGCCGCTTTCCAAGCACGTCGCGCATCTTGACGATCCCTGCCGCGGGGTCATCGACGAAGGCGCATAGCTGGAGGATGCGGCGCAGAAGGTACCTGTCTGAATCCTGCATCCACTTCTCTGTCCGCTCGAGGGTGGAATCGGCCAGAGCGAACGCGGTGGTCGTGGGCAAGACGACTCCCGCCATCAATAATCGCTCGGCTGCGTCGAGACGGATGTATTCGTCCCATTGGCCGGGCATGGCAATCACGTCGAGCACCGCCGCCGCAGAATCGCGGCCATCAATTGCGGCGAGCGCCTTTGCGAGTTCTTTCAGGCCGGCGGCGGGTTCCCCGTCTTGACTGTGCCCGCGCAGGCGCTTGATTTCGGCATTGAGTGCGGCGCCGAACCCTGTGCGCCGCTGTTCGTCGCCGGGAGGCGGAATGCGACCTTCGCGCGCGGCCCACATCAAGTCGTACCGGAACGTCCGGTCGAAGGAGCGCTCCGTCTTTGGCACGAATTCGCGCGCCATTGCGGCCGCGGCGTCGGAGAGGTATTCCGGTTCGAGAAGCAGGTCAATGAGCACCTGCTCGGCGCCGGCTGCGTCGAGGTGCATGACGGCGGCGATGTGCCAACTTGCATAGCTCATGACGCCGCCATTGCCGAGGGGGCCGCGGTCGCCGGCCGCCCGCGCGGCGCGGCCGCGGCGCATTCTCTCGATGTCGGCGCGGATGAGCGTCACTAGGTCCGCCATGTCTTCGGGTCTTCCGACCTGTGCAATCGACGAGGCCAGGTTGGCTTTCTCCTGGCCGTTGAAATCGTCGTCGCGGAGCACGAGATCGACATTGCTTTTGAGATACTCGCGGAGCCGTGCCTTCAGGTCGTCGGAGATGCGCAGCGGTTCCACGTCCGACCTCGCTACCTTGCTGAGAAGGTCCGCCGCGACTCTGATATCGAGGGCGTCGCCGCTCGTGACGGACGACAGGACACCGGCCGCGGCGACGTCGTCGTTAAGGCGGCGAAACACAGCCTCCAGCTGGTTCTTCACCTGCCACTCGAATTCGTGCCGCACGCCGGGTTGCGCATCCACCTTGCGCCGCATCTCGCGCAGCTCTGCGAACACGCGCGCCGCAAGCTCTTCATCCGCGTGGGCTGCGATCACCGCAACCATGCCCTCAAAGCGCGAGTTCTTGAGGTCTTCGGTCTCGAGGCGCTCCAGGTATTGCTGGACGAGGCGATCGGGAATGGCCGTCGCGAACGGCAGCCAGTACTCGTGCCCGTAAGGGACGCCTTCGCCAATCTGGATTGCTACCCACTCGCTTGCCCAGGCCGGATCAGTCTTACGCAGATACTCGAGCGCCGGTTGGAAGTAGTGCGAACGCAGGTCTCGCGCGTCGCCGTTGGCCAGCGCGGCCATCGCATCCTTGACGACGCCATCCAGGTCTGGCTCGCCGAGTTCGATCAAATCGAGCGCGGTTCGCAGGCGCGCAAGTTGGTCCGTGGTGCTCTCGATGAAATTGCGCATCGCAGCGACGGTCTTGGGTCTGAGCGCCGGGGGCATTTGGTCGACGTGCTTGCGCGCAACCTCCTCGAAGGTCTGCGCATCCATCGACTCGAGGACGCGGATCAGCGCGTCTTCAGACCCGGTCCACATGAGGCCGGAGACCGCCGCCTCCTTCACCGCGATGGTGCTATCCTCCGCAGCAAAGGTCGCAATCTCGCCAAGGCCACGATGGTGAAGCAGTTCTGAGACGAAATCCGCTCGTGCCTCGACGCTCCAGCCGCTCACCTGGTCGCGCCAGTTCGATCCAAGCGACGAGACATGCATGTCCGGCCGGAGCCGGTACGTGCGAAACCGAGTTTGCTGGTCTTGTCCCGACAAGAGCGGCAGGATGACGTCGCGGAAGTCGTCCGCCCCGGTGGCGAGCATGGCGGCGACGGCATACTGTTGAAAGCCACCGTGGTGGATCGCGTAGACGGCGCGGAAGCGCTCACCGACCGCCGCACGAACTTCATTCCAGACGGCCGCGCCGCAGAGCTGCGCAAGCTCGCCGGCAAATGAGAGGTCGACGGCGAGAGCCATCTCCACCAGCTTCCCGCCGGCGCGGGTTGCTTGCATGTCGGCTCCTCCATCGCCAGCCCGCTCAGCTAACGTCTCGGCGATCATGCGCAGCGGTTCGGCCCATGCCGGATCGTTCACGTAGTCGGCCGTGAAGCGGCCGGTCGCGTCTTGGTCATCGCCCCGCAGGTCGAGAAGCTGCGTGCGGACGTCGAGCGCGGCGTAGTACTCCTGCAGCTGCTGATGCTCGAATTGAAACTCCGTTTGCGGGTAGTCAACGCGCTCGAGAACGTGATGCGCCGTTAGCGTCGCGATGACTGCCGGTGCTCCTACCGGCTCGATCTGCCCACGGGCCGCAAGCGCTTGTGCGACGGTGGCAACCACAGCGCGCGCATCGTCCTCGAGCAACGCCACCGCACCGCGTCGGGTCATCTCAATTGCGAGGGCCTTCAGGTAGTCCGTTTGCCGGCCAAAGATCGGTGCCGCTTGCAGCGAGTTTCTGTGTTCGTCTCGCTGTTCTTGCAGACGGAGAACCTGAGCGAGTACGCCGATTTTTGTAGACGGAATCTCGGCACCCGCTTCAAACAGCGAAGCGACTTCTGAGAGGATAAACGGCGTGCGGGTGAGCTCGTCGAGCGACGGATCGCCGTCGATGCGATCGCGGAGTTCGGCGCCTTTCGCGCCAAGGCGGGCGGCGAGGTAAGCTGCCCGCTGCACGCGCCGAAGGCGCAACAACCGCAGCCGCAACGCACCGGGCAGCGGCGGCGTCACGTGGTGCGTGCGGGTTGCAACGATGATGCCCGCGCTCGGGAAATCCCGTTCGAGCTCCCGGAGTGCCTCATTAGCCTGCGTGGAATTCGACTCCGCAATTTCATTCCAGCCGTTCAACAACAACAGGAAAGGTTCTGTCTGCTGCACACGGGCGAGGTCGGCGGGCGTGAGACCTTCGGCCTGGAACGCAGGCATGCCGGCAATGAATTCGAGAATTCCTCGGCGCGATGACGTCCACGCCGGAAGTTCGACGATGAATGCTGTGCCGGCGGTTCGCGCGCGTTGTGCGAGCTGTATCAGCGTCGTGGTTTTTCCGCGGCCCGCGGGCCCTTCGAGAACGATGCGGCCGCTCTGCGACAGCGTCTGGTCGATTTGCCCAAGCGACAGCACGTCGGCAGACTCCGCACCATTCGGGTCCAGCCGCACTGCTGTGAGCTCGACTAGCGGATGCCCTTTGGTCTTGCCAGCCCAGGTCCGCGCGACAACGTCAGCCGCGCGCCTTGTTCTGTCAATGAGGTCTGCGACCTGGGGTTCGGCGTCGCCACCGAGGTTGAGGAAGCTCGCACGCAGCGAGGCGTTCACCGGCATCATCATGAGCGTGATGATTTCCTCGCGCTCGATGATGTGAAGTTCGATGTCGTGGTCTTTCAGAATTGCCTCTTCCCACCGCTTTCGGTCGGCGTTGCCGACTTTGGCGGACGTCACGAAGAGGAGGGTCCTTAGATCAGGAAAGTTCTCCTTCGCGGTCTCCGCGTCGTCAGATACCTTCTTCAACGTTGGTGTGATCGAGGCGGCGAGACCCTTGCCGATTTTCTCCGGCGCCAGGCTTGCGGGCGCGTAGGCATCGAGGCCAAAATCTTTCTTGCGCTGACGGGCGATGAGTTCGGGCCAGCGCTGCTTGCCGAGTACCACCGCCAGCCCCTGAAATCGCATGCCCTCCTCTTGGGAGGCGAGTTCGTCGAGCGCCCGTGCGATGTCGGTTCTCAGGACGGCCATTGGGACCTGCGCTGTGTGATGGAAAAATGAGAGGGAATTGCTCGACCATTCTAGTTGCCCGACATACCGTTACCGTGGTAGCCGCGGTGCAGCGGGAGATCGGCGCTGCGCTGGTTTGCCCGCGCCAAGGCAGCTTTCGGACCTCGAGGTCCGGCTACCGAAAGTCACAAGATGGCCGAGAGCGACCGGTTGATTCGAGACACGAAAGCGGCCTGCGCGAGCACGTGCGATGCTTCCAGCTCCAGCTGAACGGCCATCGCGTAGAACACTGGCCCGGCGCACCCGCTACGAATCGCGCGCGTCGTCTCTCTCGAAGTAGAGGCCAGCTTGACCACGCATTCGCCACGCGGCCGGCATAACTTCTGGTTCTAGAAGGCGCATACGACGAGGGTCGGAACGTGCGGACCAAGGCCCGCTTAAGAAGGTCGGGAGCACGGACAGCAACAAGCCGCCCGTGCTCCTGAGAGGTTCGATCACTTCGCCCGCGCGGCGAGCAAGGTGACGAACCCCATCAACAGCCGCAGGCCGTCACCGCTTGGCCGCGGCTTCGTCCCATTCCATCACGAGACCGCCACCGGGCTGAGCGTCGACAACCAGATCGTCGTCTTCCACTTCCTCTTCTTCGGACTGCTCCTGCGGCCGCGGCGCAGCACCAGCACGCAGGCCCAGCTTGCGCTTGTAGGTGCTTCCCCAGACGATCAGGTCCTCTTCCAGGCGCGTGACCCGCTCCCGGATGTTGTGGCAGACCTGCGGATCAACGCCCCGGGTCTCCACCATCAGCTGGCCGTCGTCGCCCACCACGCCCTGCAGCACACGGTAGGCTTCATCGAGCTGGCTGACCGCCGACACCAGAGCACCCACCGCGTTTTCGTAGCGATCCATCGGCGTGTCGCCGGCGCGCTGAGCACGCGCCTTGCCCGCCGGCGGAAACTCGCCTCGGAGGTAGGTGTCGTTGACGTAGAGCTCGGCCGTCCCATCCTCGCTGAGCTTCACCGTCCCCGTCTCGTCTACCGCGCGGATGCGCTCGCCGGCCCGGAAGTCCACCAACGCCTGGCGCAGCTGCGCCACGCCCTGCGGCGAGCGGCGCATGCCTTCGAGCACCTGACCCGGCGTGCGGCGGTCGGGCTGCTCGTTGCCTGCCGTCCCGCGGTCCGAGTACAGGCTGCCCGAAGCGATCAGCGCGTAGGAAGCGCGCACGGCCAGCTCGAGCGACGCAGGCCCGGGCGCATCGCCCGAACCACTCTCGATGGCCTTCAGGACTTCGCCCTGTGCCGCGGCCGCTAAGGTGGCCGGGTCCCTGTCGGTCGAGTCCCAGGTCTCCTCCTGCACCGGTGCGGCGAAGCCGTGCCGCAGGTAGCGGCGGATTTGCTCGATGCGGGAACGGTCCTCGGCGCTGGCGCGCAAGATGAGCGCGGTGGCCAGCTCGTTGCGCAAGCCCTTGGTGATGCGCTTGCGCGTGGACTGGCTGGTCACCGCGACTTGCACAGCCTCGCGGATGCTGTCGTTGCTGGAGGTGAACAAGCGAACGATCTGGGCCGCGCGGATCGCCGGGTCGGCCGACAGGTGGGCCGCCTGCGCCTCCTCCCGCGTACATGCTCCTGCGAAGTATTGCCACTGCGGCTTCGAGATCAAGTCGCGCCGGTACAGCTCGGCCAGCACCTCGTCGGCCAGCGACTCGTTCTCGGGGCCGTCGCCCCACGGCTTGGGCGGGTCGACGTGGCGCAGCGCCACAAGCGACTTCACGGCCGTGGGGAACGTGGTGGTGCCCCCCGGATGCGGCTGGAAGCCGACCAGGATCAGCGCCGGCACCCGCTCGCAGCGCAGGGCGACCGTCTCGTCGGGCGTGGCGCCGCGGCGGAACGCGTCGTTGAGCTTGCGCAGGTACGCGCGAAACTGGCTGTCGTTCTCCTCGTACGGAACGTCCGAAGTACGCACATCCAGCAGCTTGTGGGTGCTGGTGATCCGGGAAGAGCCTTCCGCCGCGGTGAGCGTCGTCGTGGATTGCGTGCCGTCGGCATGCTCGTAGGTCGTGGGCACGAGCCAGACCGCTTCCATCACGCCCTGGGAGGCGATCGAGGCGCGCCAGTCGTTCTCCGCCAGCACGAAGTTGGCCGCCAGCTGGCTGGCCCACGTGAAGTGCTCGCGGCTATCCAGGTGGACCACCATTTCGGCGGTCTTGCCGTCGGATCCTTCGGGCGAAGTCGGGTCGCTGATCGGCCGGAACTTGGCGTCCTCGCCGCCCGTGCCCGGCGCCACCGCGAACGGGTGCCGTCGCGAGGGAAGCAGGCGCGGGTTGCGCGGGTCCGGCACCACCTTGCGCGCCCACACGTGGGTTCGGATGCCCATCAGCGTGCCGCCCGGCACCGCGATGTTCTCGTGTTGAGGATCCGTCGGTTCGCCGATCGCCTTGCGGGTCTCGGACGGGTCTACCACTGCCGCGGAGATCGCCTGGGAGGCAGCCTCCGAGAGGCGGTAGGCCTCGATCAGCTTCTTGGCAAGCGACTGGCGCGCGGCGGCGTTGGCGTACTCGGGCAGGACCTCGACAGGACGAGGCAGGACGTGATCAGAAATATGGGGACTCATGTTGACCTCTGGCAAAGAAGACGACCGGGGGGATGGAGCCCCAGTGGGTTTCGGCCGTCATTAGGTTGACGAAAACCGAGGTGCCAAAGGTCACGTTGCCGTGGCCGAGCGCATCCTCTCTCTGCTTACCGGGCCAAAGCCCAGCGTCACCGAGAGCGGCAACAGCTTCGTGGTCATGAACAAGACGTTAGGGCTCGTGAGCCCGAGTAGCCGCCCCATGCCTGTTGGCTGGGTTCCATGTCCGCTACAGCTGCGTCGCGGTGAATGCAATGTACATCAAATTGTTAGCGCGTGGGGCGGGCCCGGCGCCGGGCCGCCCTCAAGTTTGGTGTTTCAGGAAAATTAGCTGTACAGCTAATAATCCAAAAATTGCAGATTTCAGCTATACTAGCTGCGCAGCTAATATGCGACAAAGACCAAATATCAACACCACTTCTCTCCGTACCTTTATTGACGAGCTTGTGGCCTTCACGGCCGCCGAAGAGCTTTTCATGAGGGAGGAAGTCCCCTTCGGCGACCAATCACGGCAGCCTCGACTCGATGCACTGGTCCGCCTACGACTGCCCATTGGCGGGGAAGTAGATGTCGCGATCGAGGTACTCGGTCAAGCCTATCCCCGGGACATCCTGCAGGTCGTCCATCAGCTCAAAAAGTACAAGGAAGTGGCGTCCGGCGGCGCCCAGCCAACCGCACTCGCTGTCGTGGCTGAACACATCAGCCCGGGCGCAAGGCAAGAGCTCAAGGACGCCGGCATCAACTATTTCGACGCGACCGGCTCCATGTACTTCCGTCATGGGACGTACATGGTGGTCCGAGAAATGGTCGGTGCCCAGCACAAGCCGCGGCGAGCGGTTCGGCTTTTCTCCGGTGCTCGCGAAAAGGTCGTGCATACGCTGCTGGAGCAGTGGCGCAGGACCAAGGGCGGCGAATTTCCCTCCGGTGCAGACTTGTCGATCGAAGCGCAGGCGTCGACCTACACGGTGTCGAGCACGATGCAAGAACTCGAACGCGAAGGATGGGTAGAGACGTTGGGCGCAGGCCCCCACCTTCGACGGAGGCTCGTCAAACCGGAAGGGCTTCTTGACGCATGGGCTGACGACTGGGTCTCTCGCAAGGAAAAGCGCTCGCGTTGGCACGTCCTCGCTCGTTCGCACCTGGTTGATACCGTGCTCTCGAAGCTGCAAAGCTACGATGGCTGGGCACTCACCGGTGCGGCCGCCGCAAACGCCGTCATGCCGCACTTGACCTCCGTGGACCGCGTCCAGGTGATCGTGCCGCCGGGTCAGGCCGAGACCTGGGCCAACCAGTTGCAGTTCAAGCACGCAGAGAAAGGATCGAACGTGGTGTTCATCGAACGCGAGGGCGCCTCGCTGATGTTTCTTGACGGTCATCCCGAGCGCCCCGGCTCTCGATTTGCCAGCAGGTTCATCCAATACCTTGACTTGCTGGGCGGCTACGGCCGCGACAAGGAACTGGCCGAAGAATTTCGGCGCCGCGCGCTGCAAATGGACTCGAGGGCTTCAACATGAAGCACAAGACCTTTGCCGAATACGAAGACGAGCTGACGCACGCGTGCGAGTCGGCGTTGGGGATGTTGCTGCGCGCATTCGGCACGCTCGCTCCGACGCTGCGCTTAGTCGGCGGACTTGTGCCGCGCTACCTCACACCTGAAGCGCCGCCGGACGTGCCCAAGCACGCAGGCACGACC
Organism: Burkholderiales bacterium; assembly: GCA_016191525.1. GTDB lineage: Bacteria > Pseudomonadota > Gammaproteobacteria > Burkholderiales > Burkholderiaceae_C > Ramlibacter. The sequence continues at coordinate 196,353 of JACPOK010000026.1, forward strand.
GACGTCGACATCGTCTTGGCGATTGAAGTGCTCGCCGAGAAGGGCAAGTACAACAAGTTGAGCGAACAGCTGAAGGCCAACGGTTTTTCGCGCGTGGTCAACAAGGATGGGAACGTCAGCTCCTGGCGCTGGGAGCGGAAGGTCGATGGACAGAACATCGTCGTGGAATTCCTCCAGCACACCGACGACCCCGCGAAGAATGCGCGCGCGGAGTCGGTAGTCGACGAAGGTGTGTCGGCGATGCAGATCCTGCACGCCGGTGTGGTCCACGAGCTGTACCTTGAGCGTGAAGTTGTCGTCCAACTACCGGACGGTAATGGCAAGGCCAAGGTCGCGATCCGCTATGCCGATGCCATCGCCTTCATCTTGTTGAAGGCACTCGCCTTCGATGACCGGAAAACGAACAAGGACGCCGCGGACCTCATCCACGTAATGCGCCACGCGGGCTCGATCGAGAATTTGGCCGCGCTCTACGCTCAACGAGTGAAAGAGGGCAAGCACCATGACGCGCTCGAGCAGGGCCTGCAAGCCCTTGAGAGGAAGTTCTGCGACGATAAGGACATCGAGGGCTTCGAGAAGGAAGGACCCGCACAGTTCTGCGCCTTTCACGAGATCGGCGAACAAGGCAGCGACGAACGCCTCCTCGAGCAGCGGAACGTGAGCGGCTTGGTTACCGAGTTTGTGACCCTCGTGCGCGCACACGCGAAGGCCTGAATGTCCGGCGCACCGGTGCATGAGAATGTCTTGCGCATGAAGACGATCGCAGCCCGGGTCCGACTACCTCTCCGTCACCCGCTTCTAGATCATGCAGTTCACGGTTGAGCGCGAGCTTTCAAGAAACCGCGCGTCGTAGAGGAGATCGGTCTGTTCCATTGAAGGCCCCTGATTGCACTTACTCAGCGCTCGACCACATCCTGCGCGTCGCCGTCGTAGCGGTAGTGCACGATTTCACCGTTGATCAGCAACTGGACGGCCATCTCGATGCTTGCCAGCGGAGCGATGAACCACTCTCGCGGCGTATGCATGGCGCCAGCGGAGTCCGCCACCTGAACCGACAGGCAGTACTTTCCAAAGAACGTGTGCAGCAAGGCCTCGAACTTTTGAGGGTTGAGGTTGTAGCACTGATATGCGGACACGATCTTCACCGGTGCCATGAGATATGTAGGCTCCTGCTTGGCGTTCTTGATTCGAACCTCCACGGGCACGGTTGAAAACCCGATCTTGTAGAGGTGTTCGATGCTCGCGATCTCGGGAACCTTGCTGGCCGACCTCAGAACATAGACGTAGCCGGTCGCCTTGTCCTCTTCCTTGATCAACTCCAGCTCTTCGAGCGCCTTGTCGTGCGCGTCAAGGATGCGTCGGCCTGACGGATCCTTGTAGAGCTCGGTCGCCAGTGACCGCAGAAGCATGTTCGACTCGGTCTCGTTCTCGAAGATGCAGCGCAGCCTGGCATTGACCTTCTTGTTCTTGACTTCCTTCTCGCCGACTTCGGCCACATAGGCCATCACGCCGTGCAGCACGAAGAAGTGGCCAACCTTGATTTGCTGCTCTCCCGTGAACGAGCGCATCTCTCTGACGCCGGCCGCCAGCTCCTCCTTGCACTGCGCGAAGAGCGGCGCGAACTTTTCGAAGTCCTTGCAGGGCTTCCGCTGCGCGATCTTCTCTGGCATCTTGATCGTGGCCGGCACGTGACGCAGAGTGAAGATGCTCTCTTCGGTGTTTCCCAGCAGCCCCATCTCGTCGTCCGCAAAGATTTCGTCGACGCTCTCGACGGGCTTGCCGAGCAGTTGCTGCGTGTCGATAGGGCGCAGGGACTCCGTCTTCTCCTTGCTGGCTCGAATGCCAGCCAAGCGGCTATTGAGCTTGAACTCGTGCATGTCTGCGTGGTAGGGTTGCGGCTCGCGGCCATGCGTGTTCACGTAGTCTTCGATCTCCTTGAAGGACGCGACCAAGCGGACGTCGGCCGTCGCGCTGGCCGGCGCGGCGGGCTTGACCTTCAATAGGTCCATGTCGTCGTCTTGGACGATCTTCAGGAGATCTTCCAGCTTCATACGCCTTGCTGCCTCCGTTGATTGCGGATGTAGATGAGAGCCTCCCCCATTCGCGCTTCCAACGGGTCGGGCGCTTGATGGCTGGGTGGACGGCCGTGGACGCGCGTGAAGTCCTTGATCTTCGGCCAGAGGATGACCGCCTCCTCGGCGCTAATCGTGATCCGCGTCGCCTCGATCGCCTCCTGGATGGTCTTCAAGACGCTCGCGGTGACCGACTTCGACAGGATCTCGAACGCCGCCTGGAACGGGTTTATCTTGTCGATGAGATCGATGTGCAGGTCGTCGATGTTGACGAACTTGCCAGCCATCTTGATGAATCGGCGGTCGCCGTCTTCTTTGAACTCGCCGCTTTTGAGGACGGAGTCCGCCACGATGTGCTGACGCACGGTCTCGACCTCGTCGTCCGAAAGGTCGGGGTAGCGGAGCTTGATGATCTTGGGGATCAGGACCTTGTTGATCACTTCCGGGTCGACGTTGCCAGGCATGGCCTTGAGCATCTGGTCGTCCTGCAAGATGACCGCTTTCAGATCGTTGAGGTCGGAGTCGATGATGTCTCGAAGCCGCTTCGACGTGGGCTCCTTGAAGCCGCCGATCTTGACCTCGCCCGGCCCCGCCTTGTCGTCTTCCGACATCTTGGTCTTGAATTTGAAGTTCGGCGCCAGCACTTGCTCCATAAGCAGCGAGCATGTGATCGCTTTGAGCATGTTGTTGACGGCAAGCTTGACCAGATCGTCATGCGCGTCGGGCTGAGCGATCAAGTTCGTGAACTGCGCGTGGGATTTGTTCGGGCTGTCGCGCGTGCAGCGACCGATGATCTGAATAATTTCGGTGAGGGAGCCTCGGTATCCCACGGTCAGGGCGTGCTCGCAAAACGCCCAGTCGAAACCCTCCTTGGCCATGCCCAGGGCCACGATGATGTCCAAGTCGTCGGGCGACGTGAGCGAGCGCAAGTAGCCAACAATCTTGTCTCGGGCCTTCGGCTCGTCGTGCACCAGGTCGGCCACCTTCAATATCTTGCCATCACCGTGTCGCTTCACCCGGATGACGCCTGTCGCCGGGTCCTGGGACTGCACGGCGCCGATCGTGTCGAGGATGGTGTCGACCTCGTTGTATTTGTCCTGAGTGGACTCGCCCGAGCGCACGCTCGGGATGTGCAGGATGGTCTTCTTGTCGGTGTCCAAGACCTCGGCGATGGCGGTCAGGTAGCGTCCCGAATAGAAGTGATAGCCGATCCCCAGCGACTTCAAGTAGGTGTAGCCGTTGAGCTGCTCGTAGTAGTTGTAGGTGACCTTGACGAACTTGGCTTCATCTTCGGGCAGGAGAACCGGAACGCTGTCGCCGCGAAAATATGAGCCAGTCATCGCGACGATGTGGACGGTCGACTTCTGCATCACGCTGCGCAACATGAAGCCTAGCTTGCTGTCTGCGTCGGCGGACACGTGGTGGAACTCGTCGATGGCCAGTAGACAGTCGTTTAGGAGCTCTTCCTCGATGGCCTCGAATGCGAACCGGAGCGTCGCATGAGTGCAAATCAGAATTTCGCCCGGGCCGTTGAGGAAGTCCACGAAGGCCTTCACCTTGCCCTGATCGCCACCCGGGGTGCAGAGGTTGAGCGCCGGCTCGACGACCCAGTCGGCGAAGAAGCCGTGGGCGGAGAGACGGGTGGACGCGAATGAGGAGCCGATGGAACGCTCCGGGACGGCGATGATCGCCTTGCGGACCCCTTGATTCCGCAGCTTGTCCAGCGCCAGAAACATCAACGCGCGGCTCTTGCCGGAAGCGGGCGGTGCTTTGAGCAGCAGGTATTGCTCGTGCCGCGCCTCATAGGCGCGAGCCTGCATCTCACGCATGCCCATCTCATTGATCTTCGTGCTCTCGCCAGTTTGGCGGTAGCTCACCTCAACAAGATTAGGCATCGGTGGCCTCCGTCATCTTCTTGTTCCACTTGAATAGCGCGGCAAGTCGCTCCTCGTCCGACTTGAAGGGGGTGCTTTGGTAGATGCTCTCGACGTGCCGGTCCAGCTTCAAGTGCGCTTCGATCAACTCAGGTGCACCGTCATCGGGGTCGTAGAGCTCTGCGAGTGTTTGGTCAGAGTGAGCCTCTCTGCATGCAATGATCCCCAGCGCCGCATTCGATATTTCTTTGTGCTTCGCGGCGAGAGGAGTCGGTATGGGAAAGGTGTTGTAGCAAAGTGCCGCGGAGTAGCGCAGACGAGTTTCCAGCTGGCCGCCAATTGCCCTTACCCACAGCGTGTGCATGGCCGATGACAGAACGCCAAACAGAAAGAGGTCTGCGTCGTATACGGCAAAAGCGGAATTGTTAATTATTTCGGATCTTGTCAGATATCCCATCGGTATGTATCTGCGCCGCTCGCTGCTGTGTGCGGGAATGATGATCGACGGGCCTGACCGATGCCGAACTTCTCCGAAGAGATGAGGTTGGTCCGCGAGCGCTTTCGTGCTGGCTCGGTCGCTGCTCAGCCTATGCTTTCGCGTCGCCTCCACACGCTTCACAATTTCCGGTTCATGGGAGTAGTCTTTGCCGTCCAACCAAAAACACCATCTCTCTTGTCCATGCAGAAAATCATGTGAACCAACCGTCGCTCGAATGAATTTACTCAGGCCAGGGTTCTTCGCGATCAGACTTGCCTTCTCTCCATCGTCGAGTAGCAGGTGTCCACCATCGTTCGGCATGCTTCCAAACACCACCGCGGGAAAGTTCGAGATGGGCTTTTTCCGCTTGTAGATGACATCATTGCTGCCCTCCACTAAATATGGGCCTATGTTCTTGGCGGGACGAACCAAGCCTTCGCTATAGATGCGTTTTGGCGCTTGGCTTGACTTACCCAGCCCTATGATCACGCACATAACGGTTGCGTTGTTCTTTGCGCTGTTTTCCCATTTGAAGTTCTGATGCACGAACGCGATTTCGACACCGAGCTCAAAAACGTGAGGCCATATTAGAGATGTTTGCTCGCCTTGCGAGATGGAATTCGTGCTCACGAAGGCGGATTTCACAGCGAATGGCGCTGCATTGACTAGCTGCGCTGCCTTGAAGAACCACATCGCGATGTAGTCCAGGTTTGAGTGCGCAGTCGTGTCGCCGAATACGTGGTCCATGTCGGCCTTCTGCTCGACCGACTGGAGTCTGGCTCCTAGGTAAGGTGGGTTCCCAACGACAAACACTTCCGTGCTCGGTTTGGCGCTCACCAACTTGAGCCAGTTCTCTCGAGCAGCGTTACCGCAAACGACGGTGCCGCCTGGTTTCAGTGGAAGTGTGGGAGTGCCTTTCCCGAACTTCTTCATGAACGCCAAATTCATTTGATGCTCGGCGAGCCACAATGAGAGGATCGCGATCTCGTGAGCGAAGTCGTCGATTTCAATGCCGTAGAACTGACTAAGTTGAATGCCAGTCAAGCCAAAGTCAGCCTGCCCGTTGATCAAGCTGAGTTGGTTGAGTATTTCCATCTCCAGCCGTCGCAACTCCTTGTAGGCAATGATCAGGAAGTTCCCCGAACCGCACGCGGGGTCAAACACCTTCAGTGTCGTCAGGCGCTTTTGCAAGTCGAGCAATCGCTTCTGGCTTCCTTTCGCCTTCTCAAACTCTGCGTGGAATTCATCCAAGAACAGTGGCTCGATCACCTTCATGATGTTCGTCACTGAGGTGTAGTGCATCCCCATGCTGCCGCGCTGTTCCACATCAACAACTGCTTGGAACATCGAGCCGAAAATGTCCGGGCTGATTTCCGACCAGTCGAGTTCCAGCCCGCAATCGATTAGAAGCTGCCTTGAGCGCTTCGAAAAATTTGGGATCTCGTGGTGCTCGGCGAACAAGCCACCGTTCACGTAGGGGAATTCTTTGAGGTATGCGGGGACAGTCTTTCTACTCTCTACATTGAGGACTCTAAAGAGTTCTTGCAGGTATGCACTAAGGTCGCTGCCGTCCTTGGCCGTGTGGGACTCGATACTTTTGCTAAACAGCTTAGGACTAAAAATCTCCGTGTCCTCTGCGAAGTAGCAAAAGAGAACGCGAGAGAGGAACACGTTCAGACTATGCGAGTCCTGATTGAATGACTTGGGATTGTCAGAGAGTATTAAGTCATATAGCTTCGCCATCTTTTCCGCGGCCTTTATGTCCGCGGGACTGTCCTCCTTGATCTTCGCCTTCTCCATTCCAGCCCACGGTAGGAAGAAGGCGAACTGACTCGGCAACTCAAGAAATGGAACGTCGAGGTGCTCTTCGGTTTGTGTGTCGTAGGCGCACACTCTGTCGAAGTTGGTCGCGAAGATGAACCGGGGTTTGTGTTTAACCACGGCCGGCCGCTCTCGATATTCATCGACGATAGAGTCCAGGTCGAGCGATGTGGTCGGCACGAAACACACGTTCGACTTCCAAAGGACCACGCCTGGCTCCTTGGACAGGTTGTAGCTTGAGGATCCATTCGTTTGAAGGCGATTGATTGAAGCCTTAGGCTTTCCGTAGGCAAGCAGCAGATCAAAAAGGAAGTTCTGCTGATTCGAATTCAGCAGCACGTTTTTCACTTGCTGCTCGATTTCCGCGATGTTCATGGTTGTCCCCGCTGTTAAGACTCTCTTGTGCCTGACTGGGTGGGTGCGACCTCGATTTTGAGGCGCCGCCACTCGTGCCCAATAACCCGTGCAGGCGTGCTTTGCTCGACTTTGTAGCACGCTTCGCGTGCTGCTCCTCCGATCGCCGTCCCCCTGTTTTCGAGGAACTTGTGACGCGCTTGCGCGAGGCCAAGAATCGGCGCCAGGTCATCATCGTCACGCACAACGCCAACCTCGTGGTGAACACCGACGCCTACCAGGTCATCGTCGCCTCTTGTGGGCGGCACCGCGCGGGCCAATTGCCCGAAATCTCATACCAGTGCGGCGGGCTTGAGAAACCAGTGATTCGGCGGCGTGTGTGCGAGGTCCTTGAAGGTGGCGAACGGGCGTTCAAAGAACGTGCGCGACGGCTGCGTGTCATTCTCTGATCGGCGCGTCCCTGAGCACGCGATGCAGCACAACCTACTCCCACACGCTCAAGAGTTCGTCGCAAGCTTCGGGACGCGGCGGATCAGATACGTGTAGCCCACCAGTAAACCTGCACTGCCTCTCCCCACCGCAAGCCGGCTGCTCCGACTGCCACGCGCAGCAGCGTCGCGATTCGTGGGCGGTTGAGGTTGGTGTCAATGACCCAGCCGTCAACGAGGTGGCGTGAAAACTTTGCGGCCCACGGCGCGGGCTTGCCGGGGAACAGCAGCGCCGCCGACCGCGCAACATATGCACGTGAGTAGCCGCGCGCACCCATCGCCCGTGCCATCGCCTCACGGCGCTCAGGGAAGTCCGTCCAAAGGCGCCGCAGCAGCCCCGCGTGGATGTCGATTGCGCTGATGGCGCGCACCATCTCGCCGCGGTAGCGGACTCCTGGGCCGATGATCTTCTGCGCCGGCGGCGCCGGCCGGGTGATCCGATCCAGCTCGCTCGTGAGCAGCTCGCGGCGCAGCTGCAGCGTGGCCACGCAGTCCTGCGCGGCTGCGATCGCGCGCTCGATCTGCTCGAGCTCCTGCAGCGGAAAGGCCTGCGCAGGAGGGGTGTGGGGAACAGGTTGCATGGTCACTTCCTCCAGATGCGGCGCGTGCGGTGGCCGATGGTGATGGTCTGGCCATTGGCGGCGCGCACCTTGTACGCGTCGAGCCACTCGGCCAGGCGCGCGACGGGGCGCCGGCCCAGGTCACGCTCCATTGCGCGGATAGATTGCTTGTCCAGGAAGAGGATGACCGCGCCGTGGCCGTCGTGCTGCTCGTGGCCGTAGCGGTCAAGCAGTTCGTCCACCAGGGGCGGGATGCCGCGCTGCTGGGCCCGAATCTCGGCGTGCTGGGTGTTCATCACAGCGACTCCAGCAATTCGTCCAGGGCCTTGGTCCGCCGGCGCTCAGCCTCGTGCCCGGGGATGCGCCAGTCCGGCACGAAGCAATTCAGGCCCATAAGATCGGCGTCCTCGCCGATTTTCTGGTCGAAGAAGACGCTGTGCAGCGCCGGCAGCGGCTCCGGCTCGCCGTCGAGCCCGCGCAGCACCTTGATCTGCGCGCCCGTGCCCGGCACCTCGTAGTCCTCGGCGCCGGCGCCCTCGTTGAACAGCTCCAGGCCGGCGCGGATCGCCCAGAACGGATCGACCGGGGCCTCCAGCGGGTAGAAGCCGCTTTCGAAGAAGGGCCCGTCGTGCTTGAACTCGCTCCACACGGCGGTGCGCCACTTCGGGTCGTCAGGGAAGAACAGCTTGTCGACCGTCTTGGGCCCTGCGGCCAGCAGCAGGAACAGGCGGTTGAAGAAGGCGTCGCGCACGATGCGCTTGCGCTTGCAGATGTCGTGCAGCTGGTTGGCCAGCTCTGGCGCTAGCGCGATGCTCACCAGCTTGCGGTCCAGCGCGTCCAGCCGCTCGAACGTGAAGTCGTGGGCCGCGGGCGAGTTCGCGAGGCTCACCTCCGCATCCAGCTGGTCCAGCTCTCCGGCCAGCAGCTTGGCCAGGTAGGCATCGCGCCGCAGGCACGCGGCGTCGAGCTTGGCGTCCAGCTTGTCGATGATAGGGCGCCAGATCTTCACGGAGATCTTGGGCGGGGTCTTCAGAGGCTTCGGGGCGGCGACGGCCGTGGCTTCCATAACGTTCTCCAGCAAGGGATGGAGTAACTTTAGGCGATTTGCTGCGCCATATGGATAAAGAGTTTTCTTTGTCAGAGAGCAGCGTGTCATTTTGCATTGAAAGGACGCTGGGCGGGGCAACGCCTTTGTCGCAAGTGATTGTTTTAAAACAAGTTTTCTACGCCAACCGTGTCAATCTGCATGGAAAGGACGAAATCTCCTACCGGCCAATTTTCGAGCACGGCTCGACACGAAGCATCGACCTGTTCGAAGCCATGACCCGAGGCCGGGGAGACCTTGAGGACTACATCGCCGTTAAAACACCGGCTTGACTGCGGCCACTGCCCGCACACGGTCTTCCATGTCGGCTTCCACGTAGATCCCGGTGGTCGAGATGTCCCGGTGTCCGAGCAGCTTCTGCAAGGTGGGCAGCTGGGCCTGGCCCGTGGCCAGCACCCGGTGGGCGAAGGTGTGGCGCAGCCAATGCGCAGAAGCGGCCTCGAAGTGCGCTTGGCGCTCCCGCACGTCCAGGCGCAGCGCGACTCTGCCGAAGAATTCCTTGAGGATGATGGCGATCGAGCCGCTGGCCAGCCGGCCCGTCAGGTTGGGCTCGCGCGGCGCGTCTGCCGGCGTCAGGCCCGGGCCCGCCACGTGCGCCTTGCGGCCCTCGCGCAGGATGCTCAACACTGGCGTCTGCTCGCGCGCGATCCCGGCGTAGTGCGCCGGCAGCTTGCCCTCGCGGATCAGCCGCATGCGATCGGCGTAGTGTTCTTCCAGAGCGTCCAGGGTCGTGCCCATCACCGGGATGTCGCGTGCCTTGTTCCCCTTGCCGATCACGCGCATCTTCATGATGTCCGTCAGGACGTTGGCCAGCCGAACCGGCTCGGGCGTGCCCAGCGTCAGTCGGTCGACCTCGGCGCGCCGCAGGCCCATGTCCACGAACAGCGACAGGATGGCGCGCAGCCGCCGGCGGAATTCGTCATCGGGCATGGCCTCGAGTTCGCGCTTGATCGCCTGCAGGTCCTGCTCGGCGAAGGAGCGGCCGACGTCCATCGATTGCGCGTCCTGCGCGGGCGGCGGCGCGCCGGCCCCCTGGGCAGCGTCGCGCTCGCGCCGGAACGACAGGCCGTGGGCCGGGTTCATCGCCAGGTAGCCCGCGGCGTGCCAGGCCGCGTACAGCTGACGCACCACGATCACGATCTGGCGCACCGAGTGTTCGTCCAGCGGCCCGCGCAGCGGCCGCCAGTCCTTGGACACGCGCAGCACCCGCTCGGTCGAACACCAGTGGTCCGGCGGGTCATAGAGAAAGGCGACGAAGCCGTTCAGGTCGACCGCCGACAGCGACGACAGGGCCGCGCGCCGCTCCAGCAGCGCCCACAGCACCAGGCGCTCGATCGCGCGGCGGTTGACCTCCTGCGTCGCGGGCGAACGCTTCTTGACGGTGCCGTCGAACCAGGCCCGCAAGGCCTGCCTGTCGTCCTGGGCCTCGAATGTGTTGATCGCACCGCCGCGGAACCGGCCCTGGGCGCCGAGCAGCGGATCCGGCCAGTAGAACTCGTCCAGCGGCACCAGTGCGTAGCTCTGCGCCACCTCGCGCGCGAGGGCCAGCTCGCGCCCGGGCGGGCGCAGCGCGAGGGAATGGTGCGCGTCCGAACGCGCGGGCGCCTGCGCGGCCCGGGCCGAGGCTTGCACCAGCGCGAGGGTACGGTCGCGCAGCCGCACGCCGATCGTCTCCTCGTGCTGCCACAGCCAGGCGACCAGGCGCAGCGCGCGGGCGCGGCCCAGGCCCGGCACCTGCTCATACCAGCGGTTGCCGGCGGCGTTGATGAAGGCCGCGAGCTGGGCCAGCGTGGTGAGGCCCTGCGACGCACGCAGGGAGGCGCCGAGTTTTTCGCCGAGCCACAGCGGCAGCGGTGCCTCGGGGCCCGGCACCACGGCCACCAGCGGCGTCAGCTGGTCCAGCATGGCCAGCCGGGCATCGACCTGCAGCTTGTGACGAGGTGCCGACGGCGCGGCGGCCAGGCCCACCACGGCAGCCACGGCGGGTAGCCCGGGCGGCCGCGGCGGAGCCTGGGCGGGCGTGGACGCCGGCGTGGCCACCACCAGGCTGGCAAGCTGCTCGAGGTGCGGCGCGGGCGCATCCTCGCGCGCCTGCGGGTACTCCTCCAGGTACATCTCCATCAACTCGGCCTGGCCGTACATGTCCTCGGGGAACTGGCTCGCGTACTCGTCCAGCGTCGGCAGCTTGGAGCTTGTGGTGTCGGGCGAGCCGGGTTCGCGGGCGGCGGCCAGCGCCGGCGGCAGCGTTGGGGGCGTGGCCACCGGCACCGCCATCGGCGCTGCCGCGCCAGCGGCTTCCGGCGAGGGCACGGCGGCCGGCGCAGGCCGGGGCGGGTCGGCGGCGCGCTTCCTGAGCACTTCGATCTCGGCCAGGATCGCCTTGACGGTGTCGGCGTGCAGGCCCAGCTCGGGCCGCTTGGCCGCATCCTGCAGGCGGTCCAGCAGCTGCCGCAGGAAGGGCCGCGCGGCGCGCCCGTCCTGGTGCTCATCGCCGGGCAGGTACTGCAGGGCCGCGTCACGCGGCTCCACGCCCTGGACCACGGCGCGCAGGAACGCCATCTCGCTGGTGGTGATGGGCGTGTTGCGGTGGACCACGCGGGCCCGGGCCTGGGGCGGGCGGCCGCGCCGGCGCCGCACCTTGTCCGGTTCGGGCGCGTCGAGCGCGCCGCCTTCGTCGAAGGTGGAGAGCTGGCCGCGCGGTGGCGCGCTGTCGGAGCTGGTGGTGGTCATGTCAGGCAACGGATCCCGTCGATCCCGGATTCCGACCGCGGCGTTTCCGCTTGGGCTGGCCGGCGTGCCGGCCGGCGCGGCGCCGGGGGCGGCCTCAGGGCTGGTGGTCAATGGCGCATCCGTTTTGGGCACCGCGCGAATTTATCACTTGTGCCGTCCTCTGTCATCTCCGGAGTTATCGCAGCAGGCGATTAATGCTTTGGCTGGTTTGTGGTGGCTGTGTGTTTATCCAGTAAATCCCGGTGCACCGCATGCAATATGGGCCCCCGCGGCGGCGGCGGCGCCGACAGCAGCATCGTGCAGCTGCGCCGCGCCGGGCCCGGGCGCCGGAGCGCCGCCGACATCCGCCTGGGTCAGGGCCGCCTCGTAGGCAATCGCGGCCGGCTGGTGGCGGGCGGCCAGCGCGACCACCACCCGGCGGCAGGCGTCGGCGTCCGGCGCGGCCCGGTGGCCACCGCCACGGCGGGCGCCGGCAATGTCCAAGGCGCGCCCGAGCGACGGCCAGCGGCCATCGCTCAACGCCGTCAGCAGCTCCAGGGTGCAGCCCCATTCGGCCACGCCGATCAGGACCGGCAACCCGTGGGCCTGGCTGGTCTGCGCCAGCAGCCGCCGGTCGAATTCGGCATGGTGGGCCACCACCAGGCGGCCGGCCAGCAGCGCCTGCAGGCGCGGCAGCGTGTCCGGCCACGGCGGCGCGCCAGCGAGCTGCTCGTCCGAGATCCCGTGCACGGCGGCCGCTCCGGGATGCACCGGCACCGTGGGCCTCACCAGCGTCTCCAGCAGCACCGCGCCGCCGGCATCGAGCACCGCCACTTCGATCACCTGGTCGAGCGACTCTAGCCCGGTGGTCTCGGTGTCCAGAAACAGCGGGCCCTGCGCCAGCCAGCCGGCCGCGCAGGCGGCCACCTCGTCCTGCAGATCGCGCCAGTCTCGCTCGCGCTCCTCGTAGTCCTCTTGCTGGCGGGCCAGCGCCTGGTCGATCCGGGCCTGTTCGGCGCGCGCCCTGCCCTCCCCCATCGCCTGCAGCTGCCCGGGGGTGGCCGCCCGCCAGGGGCGCATCGGCAGGCACTGGGCTCGGTCGTACGCCGTCACGAAGCCCTGGCCTTGCCAGTAGCGCAGGTACGGGGTGGCTGGGCCGGGTTTGAGGCGCTCGGCGCGCAGGCCGGATTTGTCCAGGAAGCCCTGGGCGGCGGCCTCATGCTTTGTGGGGAAACGCCGGGTCATGAGCGCCCTACCCGCTCTTACACGTCGAACGTCCGGGCCAGCAGCGCTTGAATCATTCAGTACGCCTTTTGGTCCAAATCGGCGGCTCGCTGCGCATCGTCGACGCTTCGTGGATCGGTCAACCAGCGGTGACGCCGTGACGCCTTGCTGTAGAAGCGAACGCCTTCGTGGTCTTCCATATTCACGTCGGTCAGCACCATTGAGACGGGATCGAGACTCGGAAACAGCCGCGACCGCCATTACGCCTCGGACAACACCTTTTTGATCTTCGACCTGAGCGTGTCTGCCTGTTCCGGGGTCAGGCCCTTGAAGCTCAACTCCATTCGCCCGCCGTCTTCGAAAGTCTTTATCTCGCCCTTTACCCCACTGAACGACACGTGCTCGGACAATGCGCGTGCGCGGCGCACCGGCCCAGTTTCCAACTGCTTCCGCCTGGACACGACGTCCCGATACCCGAGGTCATGCCGCACGACGTCAGCAATCACTTCCAGAGTCAGGTCCTCCGCTTTGGACGCATCATGCTTTTGCGCTGTCGAAAAGAACTCTCGAATCGCGTTGAGCATCCGACCGGTGAGCAATGCCGGCGCTTCAGATAAGGCCACCACGACACGATGCGGCAAGACGCCGAGCTGCATCGTTCGGCTCACTTCGTCTTCACCCAGTTTGAGGGCCTTCGCGATCGCAGCCTGGTTTGCGTAAATCTTCCTCTCGATCAGCTCTTTCCATCGGATCGCGTCGTCGAGGGCCGTCCCATCCTTGCGATCCTTGTTGGCCGCCCTCGCCTCTTCATACAGCCTTTGCACATCGACTGGCCGCGGTCTGATTTCGATACGCAGGCATGGCAGCCCCGCTGCGCGCGCGCCGCGAAATCGAGTTTCGCCCTCAATCAAAACGACGACTTCCCCTTCGACGTAGCCTTTTGCTGCCGTTAGCTGACCTTTTTCTTGAAGGGAATTGACCATCTCGTCGACGACGGCGTGGGGATATAGTGCCTTTGGGTTGACCGGATTAGATTTAATACGGCCTAATGGCACTTCGTAAGTCTGACCCTCTATATACAGGGCAGAGTCTTGGATCGCGCCAACTTTCCCCGCGCCCACCGCGTGCGAGGAAAGGGGCTCGCCTCCCGACAAATCCCGGGGGTCCGATAGGAGCGGCGACGTAGCCGCCTGGGCGATCGCCGCTGCAACTTCTCCTGAAGCCACTGGGCGCTTCTTGAACATGCTCGTAGTACTCATTGGACGACCTCCGCTTCTTCGACACGCCTTGTAATCTCGTCGAACACCGCTTGCATCTCGTCGACCGCCTTTTGCGAACGGTCCTTACCCTTCAATTCATGTACGGCGCGGCCGGTCCGGCCGGCCGCAAGCCAACTGCTTCGATACGCAATGTGGGAATCAAACACCCTGACACCTTCGCCCTCAAAATATTCGCGGAGCTGCTTTGTCGCCTTGGAGTTTTCCAGATTCGACACTCGACTTAGCACGACAAAGGCTCGCACCGGAACCGGGAGCTCGCCCGGGGTTCGCGATGGCTTGCGGAGGTTTTTTAAGCTGTCAAACACGTTTAGGGTCGACTCGATCTCCTGCTGGTCAGCCCCGCAGGGGACAAGGACCAGATCGCTCAGCTGCGCGCACTCGAGCATCGTTTTGTAGTTTTGAGCGCCAATATCAACCACAACTAGCTCGTATTTTGCGGAGAGATTCTGGACCTCTTTCAGAGGACTGGGCGGCAGCGCGAGAACAGGAAAACGCTTTAGGTCTTTGTCGCCATCCTCGCCACGAATTCGCGACCAGCTGATCGCCGATCCCTGCTTATCCGTATCCAGCAGTACGACATCCACACCCTCGCGCGCAGCGATGGCCGCCACATGCGTAGAGAGTCGAGTCTTACCGACGCCACCTTTTTCCGCCCCGACAGTTATTACGGCCACATGCACTCCAAACCAAAAATGAGATACGCCGAATATTTGCATACTCTGTCAATATTGCAAAGAAGATAAGCCAAGAAACTATCTCATTGTTTCCCACAGGCAACAGGAGGCGCCATCTTGGATCGATCCAAGATGATCAATCGCTGCCAAGAAGGGCCGCGAAACAGGGGATGTGAAGGGGCGCATCGCGCAAGGCACAGCCTTGCGTGGACCCCGCTCGCGCAAACCCCGACGCCAGGGATGCGCGAGTTGGATCGATCCAACTCAGCGACCCCACCTGTCAGGGTTTGTCACTTGCGCTTACATAGACTTATTAAGTCAAATGGTGACGCTACTCGTTTGCCCCGAGAGCTTCGGCTCGATCGAGGCGCCATGCAAGCCAAGCGTCGAACCCCCGGTCTTCGGGGTTCGGAAAGAACTGCTCAAGGAGCCCCGCTTTTTGCTCGGCCAACCAGGTACGCAAACAGGCTAGGGCGCCCACGTTTTGCGGATTCCACCCTTTGTCAATGAGAATTCGAGCCCGCTTTCCCGCGGCACTGGATTCGAAATCCGCGAGCATCTGCAGGCGATCGGACTCCGCCAACTGAAAGAATCTGCCGCTGAAGACCGCCGATTGGTGCTTCGCGAACTCTTCTTTCCTCCGCTCGTTTCTCACTTGAGCGGCCCTCTGAGCCTCCTGCACCTTGGCTTCGGCCTCCATCTTGGCAACATTCAAATCGTCCTCGGTGCCTCCGGACGCGACGTTGGCCAAGATCCCGTTGAAATACGCCTTCTTGGACGTAATCGCGCGCTCCGCGGCTTTAAGTCGCCCCTCAGCAGCTTTCAGCCGAAGGAGCGTTTCCGCCACCACCTCAAATGAGTGCGCCTGGCTCAAGTCCTCAATCTCTGACCCGCTAAAGCCAAGGTTGCCCAGCACGCGCAACACATCTTCGGGCCAGTTCATTGGCAAGCCCAGAGAGGCCTGCTTCTTCGGGATGAACTTGAATTGGAGCTTCGAGACGCGGGTCCCAGAGCGCAACTCTTTCAGCTCCAGCGTGTAGCTCAGCGCCGGCGTATCGTTAACGCGATTCAGTGCGTCGATAAGCACGCGTCGCTTGAAGTCGCCGTAGTTGACGACTCGCTTTCCCTGCTTGGGATCATCGACTACATACCGCGAGTGCCCCATGAGCAATTCGATCCACGTCGCCGTAGGCAGTGCCGCAGTGACTTTCGCGTGGGTGTTGATGTACCTCCACGCATTTTGATAGAGCGCATACGCAGCGGCCGTGCCCAAGCCCTTCATCGCCTGCAAACTCAGCGTCGCCCAATTGCTTGGCTCGAGGAGGATCGCCAGTATGGCGGGGTCGATGGAGAACCGAACCAGTCCCCGTCGATGCCCCTTGCCCTTACCGAGAGAGGAAAGGAAGTGGCTCTTCATCTCCCACTCGACCTTCGCGTCCTCACCGACGATGTTCCATTGAAGATCCATGTCATAGAGCTGATCGAGCTCTTGATAGATCCGAACGTAATTCTTTCCAGGGATGCCTGCGAGACGCACCAGGTCGGTCACTCGAGTCTCGAACACAGGAGAGACACGGTCTTCGACAACCCGCTTTACCAGGCCATCCCTCTTGCGGCAGTCAATTTGGGCGAGAAGAATGCAAGCGTCGAAGAGGCGTCGATTGTTGAGGCTCTGGTTGTGCTCCGCCTTCACCGGTGCGGCGTGGATCGCGCTGACTGCCTTGCGCATACTCCTGAGAGTGTCCGGAATGATCAGATCTTCCGTCGGAAACAAGGGCGGCTGGTCAGTTTCCCGCCGACGCATGTCAAAGTCGCGGTCCCCGTCGTCGATGGCAGGAACTGAGGTATCAGGCACATCGATATGCTAAACGATGGCACGCGAGACTGGCAACTTGCCATCGATCCACCAAGTATGCAGTCTTGCCATACTTGGGCAACAAGAAGGGCAATGGCGGTATGCACTTCTGGGGGTCTTAGCTCACACCCGCCATCAAGAGTATGCAATGTTGCGGGGGAAATGTTGTAAGTCGTTGATTTAATTGACAAAACGACGCAGGGAACATTGGGGATGTCTACAGGAACCTTGGGACACAGGAACTCTCCGACCGCCGACTGCTGACCTCAAGGGCTCGATGTTGTTGTATTTCAGTCGAAAACAGGACCCAAAGCCCCAAATCCGTCCCGAGTCGGAATCAGCCAAGCACGCATACCAACACTCCGGGACAGCAAGTCTGCATACTTTTTCTGATATGTCCTAGTATGCGGACCCAGGAAGACGGCTGAAACCAGCAATGCTGTACGTACAGCAGTATGCAAGAATAGGTTCACAGACATCTTGCCGTGGACAATCTCGACGCCAAACTAAACGCCATCGTCGGTGCAGCACTGCGCGCACTCGTCGAGAGTGGCGCGGACGATTCACAGGTAGGCGCGTTCGCGGCGGAACATCGCGTGAAAGTCGCCACGATCTTGGGCGCAGATTCGGTCCCGGCTGGGCCGCCCGACCTGGCTAGTCTTGTCCGCGAAGCCATGAAGGGCGTGTTGACCGAAGCCGGTCTCACCCTGGCAAAGGCGAAATCGACGACGAAGCGGATCTTCGTCGTCGTTGGGGGAAAGCGCACCTCCATTACCGTCGATCCTGGCCTGTTCGAGAAGCTGTCGGCTTCCAGCGGCGGAATCACGAAGGCACGTGCCGTCATTCGTGACCTTGCAAGCAAGGCACCCAGCACCGTATCCAATCGGTCCGGCTGGATCGAGGAACGCCTGATTGCGATCACGCAGTTGCCGGCGCACAGCGCGCCGAGCCGCGCCCATTGAATACCGGCGCTGTCGGGAGGTGGTCACTCGTCGCCGAGGCCAGATGGTTCCGCTCCTGGGCCTGCTGCTCGTGACAAGCCGTCCACCGTCCTTGCGAAACAATGACCGGTTGACCGCGCGATGGCAGATCCCTGGCGGGCACTTTCGAAAGCGGCGGGTCGGCCGGTTGGGTAGATCCTCGACTGCGACGGCAGCGGCGCGATGGGAACCATCAAGGACTGGGACAACGGGAAATGGCCGACGTCCGCGGCGGACCGCCCACATTCACCTCACCTTCGTTTGACCAAATGTGCAAGGCTGTACCCACAACGGGCTCACCTTGAAGTTCGAACGGTTCAACTCCTGGGTCTTCACACGGGGCCGCGAACCACCCACATGGGCCTCACCATTGCCGAGAACCGAGTAACGCAGCCCCACGCCGACCTCACCAATGCCTCTTCATGAAACCAACGCGCGTCTCACCATCCAGAACCAATAAAGGTTCACGGCGCAGCAGCCGCTCACTCACAGCACGGGCGAATCACCCACGTCGACCTCACCAAAGGCACTTCAGGTGAGGTTCATGTGGGTCAAGGAACTCAGCCAAGCAACGGAAGAGGCCGTTTAACCACGTTTTGGCGGGCCGAAAGGTGAGGTCGATGCAGCCGGTCTCGGTGCAAGGTGAGCTCAATGTGGGAATTGCCACATGCGGACCGGCAACATGCCCCCCAGCCCACAATCCACTCACCTGCCGCCAACGTAGCGCTCACCAGAGGTGAGAAATCAACCCACTATTAACTCACCCAAAACCAACGCTCGACTCACCTGTCTCCCACGTAAGGCTCACCGAACCCGCTGCAGAGCCGCGCCACGCTTGAGTTTGAGCCTGCTCTAAGTCGTATCTATGTTTTCAAGGTGTTTTTCTATTCTCTCCACCGGACGTGTAGTGTGAACAGAAAACCCCGGGGAAGGTGAATCCTCGATCAGTCAAAATATCACCATGACAAGAAAATCCCCGCCGGACTCACTTTCACTCGCACTTTTCGGCAGCGGTGGTGACGCACATGGTGAGGGCGCGCCAGGTCTGAGCGAGCTGCAGCAGGCCGCCAGCGAAAGTAGCCGAGCAATGGTGCTGAATCAGCCCATGCAATCCGTTGCGCTCCGTCCGACCCGGGGCGCGATCACTCGGCACATGAATCTGATGTGGTTGAAGATCATCCAGGAAATCCAGCTGCAGCCCGAGGCGCCCGTCTACAAAATTCCCGTCAAGGCTTTGATCGAGTTCATCGGGGATGCCAAGAACTACGATCGGTTGAAGGACAACCTCAAAGCGTTGAACGCTGTTCAGGTGGAATGGAACAACGTCGGTCCGGACGGCGAGCAGTGGGGTGTGAGTTCACTGCTGTCACAGGCCAAGGTGACGAAGAAAGGAAACACGAGCACCATCGAAGTGAGCCTGCCGCCGGACATCAACAAAGGTGTGAGAGAGCTCAAGCAGTTCAGCGCTCTGAACTTGCTACTCGCCCGCGAGCTCACCAATCCTGCAGCCCTGAACCTGTACCGGATCGCTGTGGCCTACGAAACCAATCCGTCACGCGTGACATTCCGCGCGCCGCCGGAGGAGTGGGAGCCACTCCTTCGCGGAACTCCACGGCAACAGGGTACCGAATTCGAATACAAATACTTCAAGCGGGACACCGTCAAGCCCGCCCTGGCCGAAGTGAATCGCTTAACGAACCTGACGCTCGAGATGATCGAGCACATGGAAGGAAGGACGGTCAGGGAACTCCAGTTCCGCATCAACAGCAAGAACTCGATCGACATCGAAGGTGCAATCAGCGAAAGCGCCTCGAAGTCTGAAGTCGAGGCTGTAGCCCAGCTGAAGGAAATCGGCGTGAGGAGTATCGAAGCGAAGCAATTGATCTCGGCGTACGGCGCCGATCGCGTGCGGCGGAACGTGGAATACATGAAGCGGAAACAAGCCGAGGACGGCGCGAAGATCCGCACCCCAAGCGCATACATCAAGGCCGCGGTTCAGAGCGACTATGCCGATGCAGCGGTAATCGAGGGCGACGTCACCCTGGTGACCTCTGAGAAAACCGTGGTGAAGGATGAGGCAGCAGTTCGCGAGATGGCGATGGAACGCTTCAAAACTGCTAGACGGTCAGAAGCTGCCGAAATGTTCATGGAGATGACGCGCCGCGACAGTGATAACTATTGGGACGTCTACGTAGAGAGCTTGAAGCAGGCGAACAATCAGACCCTCCTCGGAGCTGCAAATACGAAGGGGCTGAAGGCGAAGATTGTGCAAATCGACTTTTACGACTGGCTGGCAGAAAAGCTTCAAGGGCCCATCACTGACGCCAACTTCATGAACTTCCTTCTCAGCCAGTCAGCGACCAAACAAGCGCCTCGGAGAAAAGCCTCGCAGAAATGAAAACGCTCCCGGTCTTTCGACGCGGGAGCGAATCAATACTCTTCCAACCACCGACTGATTGAATGAAGGCGGACAGGCCCCCTGGGCTTGCCCGGCTAGTGTGCGGCGGACGCTGTGTCCTGCAGGTCAATCACATGCGTGCGGCCGCTCGGCTCGCGCACTCGATAGACCGCGGCCAATGAGGACGGATCGAACTGCATGAAGCGAGCCACGCAGGCCCCCTCCAAAGCAGTGCCGGCGGGAACCCTCACGGCCCACGACACGTCCACCATCCCGTCGGGCGGCAGGCCGTCCTGATTTACGACCGTGGTGCCGGAGATCCGGTCGACGATCTGGACGATTTCGATTTCGATCTCGTCGCCAGGCGATGCGACATGGGCCGCCGCCGCGCGGGCTTCAACAGCTGCCGCCTCGGCCGACGCCGCTTGCAGAGGAAGACCCAGCGTCTTCGACAAGCGAATTCTTGCTTCGTACACGGCGCTTCCTATCCAGCGATCATGAGGGGATCGACAAAGCCCACCAGGTCCGGCTGGGTGTCCTTGATCCACTTCGTCACTGCTGCCCGGTCGAAGTTGCACGTCCAGGACGTCTTCGACAGCTCCATACGTACCAGGAACAGCGAGGTGTCGGTGTCGAGGGTTCGCAGGATCTCGGCCATGGTTGCCGCGCCGGTGTCTTCGCTGCCGGCGGTAAACCAGCAACGGCATAGCTCGCGGATCGCGTAGGGCATCTCGCGGGCCGCGCGTTCGAACCATCGGCGGGCGTCAACCTGCACAACGTCGCTGCCGTCTGCTGCGCAGGCAGTCAGGAGGATAGGGCGAACCCAATGACGCGCGGGTTGCGTTCCAACGACGTCGATCATGCGAGACCGGTCCGAGTTGGGGAAAAGACCAAGGGATTGGTCCATGTTGCTCCTTTGTGTGGAAAGCAAGCCATTCACGAACGAATGCCTGCTAGTGCGAGATGTGCTCAGCTTCAGCTCAGCATCTCAATCGCGAAGAGGACAACTCTCCAAGGGCTGGCGCGCGCCGTACACGCGATGCCAATGCGCCCAGTTGGAGCAAGCTCACCCTTGCCTGGGTGGCTGGTGGATCTCACCACGAAAGAACTTGCTCCAGCGCGTTGCTTGAGCACGGCTGGAACAGCGCAGGACCTCGCGGCCGTCAGCTGCAAGGACAAGTCGCTCCGGGTTCTCCGGGTCGCAGGCCCCCACCGTGGAAAGCTGCGGAAGCCTGTAAGTGGGGTGCTCGTAGGTGGCTATCAAACCGGCCACGTCGACAACGCGAACCACCTCGAGTTCAACAATCCTCGGCCCGATGTGAAGCTGCCTGTCGGTCAGGAGAATCGGGTGCGGTAGGTACCAGGCCGCGTAGCCGACGTAGCCGACAACGTCTTGGACCGCGAGCCGGTCAACGCCGGTCCGAGGGTTGCCGTAGTGCAGGCGCACTGCGCGCCGGGTCGCGCGCGCAGACTCCAGAGCATGCCGCGCAGCCGGAGGCGTGCGAGGGTCATACCAAACATCGCCTGGCCGGAATTTTCGCGTGGCCATCCGGACCAGGGACAAATACTTCTCGAACGCCGCGACAGAACCGACCTCTTCCTCGCCGATGGCGAGAGAGGGGGTGCCCATGTGGCCGGCCAACGCGTTTGCGTTCGCCTTGACTGTCGCGAAGTCGTAGCTCGCCGTGAATCCGGCGTGCGTTTCCATGTAGATCCGCCGCTCGTGATCAACGAGGAGAGATTCCATGATGTGCCCTCCATGACAAATAGAGCCGAGCGCCAATGGCGTCGGGCTAGAAAAAAAGGGGGAAGGGGGAGACCTTGAGCCGCCGGCACCCTGAATGTCAGGGGACCGTGGAAGTTGCTGTGTGAACCGACAGCACGTGAAGGTGCGAAGACTGTAGCACGCACGTCAGCGCTTCTCAAGCGCGCAGAAGCTCACCGCCCGAGTGAGTTGAAGTTCGCGGCTTGCAGCCCAGAATCAGTAGCAACATGGCTAGGCAATCGCATCTTCAACAATCCGTCACGCAAGCAGCCGGCATGCGCAGGCTATCGTCAAGAACGTGGAAAAACCTGTGCGCGATGTTGGATCGTGGACTCCTACAGCGGATGGCCACTGAATCGCATGAGGACAACGACGACGCGGCCCGCATGCGCCAAGGGTTGTCGAACGGCGTGTTGTGCGCCTCGGCAAAGGTTCAGGATGCACTTGTGGAACTGGGCATTTCCGCAACGCCCAGGCAGCTCATGAAGGCAGCGAAGCAGGATGCGGATGTGCTTGAGGTGCTCCGGGGGTTGGTGGAAGGGCATTGCGGCGACGATCCGATCCGGTTCTTGAGAAGGGCGCTTGAGTCGATCGGGACAGAGTGCCCGGACACGGCCGGCCGCGCGGCTGCCGCTGCAGATACAGGTACGTCCACCTTCACGCCCATCCAAGGGGACCGTGGTGCCGTCCTGCGGTTCTTCAATACCACCACGGGGTCAGGACTGGACCTATCCGAAAGCGAGACACTGCTTTTTTACGGTGTTCTCCGCGGCGTGCTGCAGTTCGTCTGCGTGCAGTCCTCCGATGGAGTGAACAGGCTGCGAGCCTCGTCACAAAACGGTCGGGTGAGCTTGGTGTGGGAATCAGGGCGCCGTGTAGCAGAGCGGCTACGCTTTCAAAGTCTTCCCGAGCGGCTGGCGAAACTGCTGGCCCAAAGCCTACTGAAATGCGCGCCGAACCCGGATCAACTCTTGCGGCTCGATGCAGCTGCCCTGGGCCTGGCCGCCACGCCGCAACCGTAGGACCTCACATCGGCTGGACGCGCCTGTTGGCTCCTCCCGGAGCTGCATGCTAGACTGCCCATCGACTTAGTGTCTCCCTGCTGCGGGATCAACGCAGCACGTTTCAAGCGGCCTGGCTCTTGCCTGCCGCATCCCACGCCATCACGGCGAGAAGAGCCAACCGGCTCCATCACTTCAACACTCGAACACGGCTTGCCACATTGGCGGCCCGTGCTTCATTCCCTTTGAGGACATTCAATGCAAGTCACCACGATGACCCGTGTCTTCGTGTCGAATGGCGTTCGCCTGGCTGACCCCGACATCTCGATGTCGCCGGCCCAGGTGAAGGACTTCTACGCGGGCATGCCCAACTTCGCTGACCTCAACAACGCGGAGATCTCTGGACCTGAGGACAAGGGCAACGAACTCGAATACACCTTCCGACGGACCACCGGCACGAAGGGCGCGAAGGAGGACCGCTCGGCGGACATCCCTTTCGCCTACAGGCTGGCGCAGCAAGCGGCTGCGGCAGCCAAGACTCAACCGGATCAGCCGATTCAGCCGCTGGCCAGCCAGCTGCACTCCCTGCTCAATGCAGGAGGAACGCCGCTCGAGGTGCCTTCGGAGGCGATACCGCTGCTCATCTGAGCATCCCCGATCTGGGCTGCGCAGTCCCGCTTCACAGCGAGGCCCGGTGCAGCCCGATCGTGCTGACGCTTGCAGCGGCGATCGCGCGGCGCCACCCCGCGCTCGCGAAAGCGATCACGGGGCCGGTCGCCACGGGCGCGCCGCAGCTCGTTAAGGTATGGGCGTCCCAGTTGCATGCAGATCTGGGGCTGCGCATCCTTGCGAGCGAGCACTCGGTCGGCATGGGCACGCTCGTAGTCGCTACCGACTCACGCGATCCGGTCTTTCTAAAAAAGGCGTTCGAGAGAGCCAACGCCAGCATGGACGGTCTCGGCTGGAGGTTGATCGACTGCATCGACCAGCTATCGGGACACAACCCTCTGATCACGCCGATCGACCTATTCTTCCGACTGTGTTACTCGCAGTGGTACGAGGCGACAACCGACGAAGAGTTCAAGAAGAACCGTCGCGACTGCGACGGCATCCCGGAGGATGCCGACGAAGACGACGACCTGCCGCCAGGACCAGACTCGTTCTGGAAAGACTTCCCCGGCCTGCCACGCGACGAGATTCTCGGTCGAGTAGGGCACAGGCGGCGCCGCAAATGGTCGGCCCGAACGTGCCGGCGTCATGCCAACGACGCGAAGGACCCGTGGACACGGGAACTTCTGCTGGCGATGGCAGATGGAGCGGCTTTCGCGCGCCGTCATCGCTTGCCGGTCTGGCACGTCCAACCCAACGATGCGGAATGGGAGCAGTGCGCCGCGGCCTATGTAGTCAGGTGGTGCGAAGGCGACGACATGGGCAATTGGTTGGACATTGCCTATGAGGATTCGTGGAACAGCGGGATGGGCACCGATGCCACCCTGGTCTTGGAGTGCGCGAGCGCGCGACACCACAAGCCGAAGGAGATCGAGGCCAGCCTGGATCAATTCGTCGAGGTCGTGGAAGGGTGCGCTGCACACATCCCCGTCATGGACAAGCTGTTCGGCGTCATCGCCGAAGCAGGAGCAAAGAAATGCAAATCGAATTCGAAGGCGGCGCGGTCATCCCGAAAAAGGTGATGGACCCCCGCCAGGCCGTGGTGTTCTACGGCGAAGGCAAGGCAATCCACATGGCCACCATCCACGAGATGAGCATGGTCGGTGGGCGGCCGGTAGCAGGAAGCGGGCGCCCGATCACGCTGCCCGCAGTCAAGGCGCTCGCCGCCTGCGCAAATGAAACGCTGCGCCGTACGCCGGAGATCATGCCTGGTCATGTGCTGCTGGCCTCGGACGAACTCTTGGCCTGGTGGCGTCCTGCCGGTGTCGCAGAAATGTCGTTCGACATCGACTGGCACAACGGCGAGGAAGGACGCGATCGCCTGCAAGGCGCGTTCCTGAAGATGGCGCTACCCGCGCTGGTCTTCATCCTCCGTCGATGCTCGATGGGAAACCAGGCGTTTCAGGGCATCTATGTGTACGCGTTGGAGAAGAACCAACGACCCGAAGGGTCGAGCACGATGTTCAGGGCGCCGTTGCTGAACGTCAATGACAACGGCTCGGTGTGCTGGGGCAACTCAAGCAAACCCAATGGCCGTCGCGTCAACGACATCCCGAAGTGGGAGAGCCTGTTCTTCTCGAGCAAGTTCACCCACTACAACCAGAGCAGCCCGGTTCGCAGTCGCACGCCTTACAAGTGGCTGGCTGACTATGCGGCCGCTGGTGACACAGAGTTTCCAGTGACGGAGCTTCTCCCCATGAAGAAGTCGCTCAATCAGGTGGTCGAGTGGCACTACAAACAGGGGGTGCATGTTGCATAAGCTGGACGAAATCATCCAGGCGCAATTTCCTGTGCACGTGATGCCGAAGTACGGCTCGTTCGAGCCACTGCAGACCTTGGGTCACCGATACCTGCTCGGCAAGGACGGCCTCAAGCTGGAAATTCGGCGGCCTTGGCTTCACGCCGTGGTAGCGCTGCACGACGCTCCGTTCGCGCAGCTGCCGTTTGGCGACTGCCCGAATGACAGCGTGGATCTGCTGTGCGGGCCGATACCCGGCGAGTTCAGCCGACGCTTCTTCAAGCAGGCGCGCGAAAGTGCGCCCAATGAATGTGCGGCCTGGCTTGTCTGGGACGCGAACCATGCGACGTGGGAGTACGTCGAGTTGAAGGCGACCAGCGCAACACCCGACTACGTCGACGTGCAGCGGCCGGCGCTGAGAGAGGGTGCGTGGTTGGTGATGGACCTCCATTCACACGGCCACGCCCGCGCGTTCTTCTCGGCCAAGGACGACAAGGACGACAGGAGTGAAGTGAAGCTGGCTGGCGTGTTCGGAAACGTGGCCGAACCACAGCCGACCGTGGCCTTGCGTGCCTGCCTCATGGGCGCGTTCGTGGACCTCGGACCTTTGGAGGTGCGCTGATGGAACACTTCATCAATCCGCGCCTGGCCAGCGACAAGGCGGTCGACTGCGTCGTGGTCGGCGCCGGCGGGACTGGCTCGCAGGTCATCACTGCGCTCGCCCAGGTCCAGCACGCGTTGGTGGCGCTCGGACATGCCGGGCTCAACGTGACGGTGGTCGACGACGACATCGTGTCCGAAGCGAACGTGGGGAGGCAATGGTTCTTCCCAGCCGACGTCGGGAAATCGAAGGCCGAAGTCCTGGTCCAGCGAGTGAACCTGACGCTGGGTACCGACTGGCATGCCGAACCCGTGAGGTTGACCGCGTCGCACAAACTCGGTCACCCACTGGTGATCGGATGCGTGGACACCAGGGTGGCACGGTTCAACATCATGCGCGCCATGGAAGAGGGCAGCATGGGCCCGGCTTATTACCTTGACTTCGGCAACCGCCAGTACTCTGGGCAGGTCGTTCTAGGCGAGGTGACGCGGGCGCGGAGAAAGACCAACCAAGCGAGCAAGCTTCCCCACGTCGGGGAGCTGTTCCCGGAGGTGATGGACTCCGCCGTGGTGGATCCCGACGAGGGGCCGTCGTGCTCGCTCGCGGACGCGCTGCGCAAGCAGAGCCTGTTCATCAACCGGGCGCTCGTCGCGCATGGCATGGCGATGCTCTGGGAGCTGCTCCACACGGGGCGCATCGACTATCACGGTGTTTTCGTGAACCTGAAAAGTGGACGCACGACGTCGCTGCCTGTCGACCCCAATGTGTGGGCGAAGTACGGCTACGGCAAGTCGAAAACGCGCATCCGGCGATGCGGTCGCAAGCCCGAAAGGGCCACGGCATAACCGGGAGCACGAGAAAAAAGAGAGGGGCGGCACTGCGAAAGCAGGCCGCCCTTTTTCGTTTGAGCTACTGAAAAACGCGCTCACCGCGTGCCACGCAACGGTACCGCACTGTAGTTGGTGGGCATGCGCAAATCCCCTACAATGATCGCAACACCGCTGCTGACGGTCACCAGCAATTCACCAGGATGCGTCGCTCGCCGACGTGTTCACGAGCCACCGGCTCGACACCTCCATAGGCTATTTGCGAGATGAAACTCAAGGCGTGAGCTTTGCGCTTCTTCTTGCGGCGATTGCCGTGGGCGGACGCAACACGTGATGTTGCATAGCGTTTCGGGTCACCACCCGGAACTTCATCCCAAGGGGAACTTCTTCCCCTCGGGGCAGAGGTCTCTCCGATTTCTCAACCGAGTTTTGGAGAACCTCAATGAAGCTGATCGCTTTCATCCTTTGCATTGCCATTGCCATGGGCGCCTTCGCCATGAAGGGCGCTTCGACTGCCCCCGCGGCCGTCAAGCAGGGCATCAGCAAAATCGAAAAGGCCGAGGCGCAAGCCTTGCGCTGATTCGCGCGTTTCGCAAACCCCACGGGGCATTTCCCCGTGGCCGGGGGAATTGTCTGTAATTTTCTTGGCCGCAGGAGATATTCCATGTTTGCATCCCAATTGGTGACGGACTTCCATGCCGCCCAAACCGTCCGCGCGATCTCGCACGAACGCGCCATCGTGAAGATGGCGGAACAGCACCCCGACCGGCTGGCCGCGCTCCTGCGCGCCAACCCCAGGATGCTGAACCACATGGCCGATCCGGAAGTCGTCGCCAAGACGCTGGCGGATACCGGCTACGTCGAGCTGTGCGACTCCATCGCGCGCTCGCTGGATGTCACCCGTGACGTCCGGCAGGCCTTCAAGGCCCGCGGAGCCGTCGACTACGTGTAGACGGTGCAGACCCAGAGCGTGAGGCGAAAGCCTCACGCTCCGCGGTCCTTCGAGAGTTCTGTTGCATGCCCCGAGGCATTCAAGAGAGGTTCTCACGTGTCGATTTGCTGGGGTCGACCGAATTTTCTCCACCAGCATGGCCCAGGGTCCAACTGCCCTTCGGGCGGTTTGGCCCTCAGACTAGGAGGTCTGAAGTGCAAGGTAGGTTAGGCCTGCCTTGCGTGCCATTGACCCAGCAAGCGTTCAGCTTTGTCTCCGAGACGGACCGCCACTCGATGGCTGTCAACTACGAGATGAAAGTGAGGCGTGCGCTCAAACGCATCGACAAGATCAGCCCCGCCCTTCTGGCGGATCTGCGCGTCGAAGTGCTGGAGCAGCCCCTGTTCGCCACGGCGGATCAGGGCGCTGCTTCCTCTGTCCCGAATCTAGAGGCGGCTGACGAGACCGAGGCCTTTGAAGGCGCGGACGAGTTCAGCTGTTCGGAAACGGAAAAACAGGAACACATCGACTGGATCGCATCCCAACCCGAGAGGTTTGTAGGCTACGTTCTGGATTCGGCGTTTGACGTTCTTGCGGGTATTGGCAACGCAAGGGAGAAGGCCCACATCATCGAATGGATGTTTGCGGCCGACATACACGGGTATCTGCACTACACGGAGAAAGCCGCACGCGATTGCGGCGACGACAGGCAAGCCGAGAGCGACGACATCGTCGAACTCGTCAAGCCGATCTTCAGTGTGGACATCCCATTCACGTTTCAGTGGTGCTGCAAGGTCTTCGGACTGCGTGCAGACGAGTACCAGGCGCAGGTCCTGGACGCACTGAATGAAGCGATCGCGTTCACGCGCGAACGAGAAAACCAAGGCGAACTGAAACCTGGACGACACAAGGTGTACCAGGACACCCATCAGCTCGCCTCAGCCCTTTGAGGTGTTCAATGGATCAAACGAATCCGACCTGGGTTACCAGGCCGGCCAAAGACTTGTTCGGTGGCGTGCTGCAAGCCAACACGCCGCTGAACGGCTTCGACAGACCGTGGGAGTTGTCCCACATCCGGTCGCCCCGGCCGTGTGCCGGGTACGTCTGGGACGTGGACAAGTTGAAGTGGATGATCGCGTTCTTCCTGAGTGGGAACACGGCCGCACGCTTCATCGGGCACACGGGAACCGGCAAGACCGAGTGCGTGGCCGAATTCCACGCGCAGCTCAACCTGCCGCTTTTCTGCATCACGGCGAACCCGAGGATGGAGGCCTTCCAGCTGATCGGTCGGTACTTGCCCGTGGCAGGTGGCGGTGTTGAATGGCGCGACGGGCCTGTCCTCGCTGCGGCGAGGTACGGCTTCAGCGTCGTGGTCGAGGAATACAACGTGCTGGACCCGGGCGAAGCAACGGGACTGAATAGCTTCCTGGAAGGGCGCCCTTACACGGTGCCGGAGACCGGGGAGACCGTGGTGCCGAAACAGGGCTTCCGCGTGTTCGCCACGGTGAACCCGAAGTCCTTCGGGTACGCAGGACGGAACCAGCAAGACATCGCCAATGACGACAGGTTCGTCAACCAGCTGTTCTGCTACCCCGATGCGGATGTCGAGCGGCCGCTTGTGGAAACATTTCTCAAGAGCGCCTTGCGTCAGAGCGACGACGAGGCCGCCAACATCGCGACTCTGGTCGTGAAGTCTGGGAACATGATCCGCGATGCGTTCATGGGAGAGAACGACAGCGCGGATGCTTTGCCCTTCACGATGTCGCGACGCGGCGTGATGGAGTGGGCAAAGTGGACGGTGCTGAGCAAGTCCCTGGCACCGACCGGGACCGATCCGCTGTTCCATGCGCTTGACACGGTTGTGGGCTACAGCCTGGACCGTGAAGGGCGAGAGGCGCTACGCGTCATCGTGGAAGGTGCCACCGGGCGCACCCGCACGGTGCCGAAGGCACAGGGGACCTGATGGCCAACGCGTTGCTTTCACGCGCCGGCCAGCTCGCTCGCAGGGCGCCTGGCGGCCTGTTCCGCCTAGTGCTGCGCCTCTGCGGCGTAGAGGCACGCCGGCGTGAACGTGAAGCGGCCCTCGAGGCGGCCCTCGTTCTCCGGCGCGCGACGATCACGCCGCAGGGCGTGGATACAAGCCAGATGCGGGAATCGCAAATCTTCCCGTTTCAGGTCACGGACAGGTCCGGAGTGCCGATAGGCACGCTGAAGATCTGGTACGACGCGCAGACGCGAGTCGCCAAGCGCGAGCTGACTATCGTGAACAAGTTGCTCGCGGATGCGCTGGCCAGCCCTCGGCTCCCCTTGGAGCCCAGGCGGCTGCCGTCCGTGGACTCGATGGCGACTCTGCGTGAGGTCAGCCTGCGCGAGGTCGAAGAGATCCTCGGGCGCAAGTTCGGCAGGGAGCATGCGGGCCGCGCTGCCCCTGCACCCGCTGCAACGCAACCGACGCCCATGGCGCCACCGGTGCCGATCGCTCCCCGAGAGCGCGCGGTACCGGCGCGCGCGGTGCGGTCCAAGGCGGCATACGTGCAGCAGGTGGACGAAGGCGTTGTCCAGGACTGGGGTTTGGACCAGCGGACGATTCCCGACTCCGACAATCCCGGAGGCGGGATGCGGAAGATCGAACACTACTTCGTGGACGTGCAGCTCACGAACGGCGACAACCCCGGCAGCATCAAGCGCGTCTGGGGCTCTGATCTGGAGCGCGCCGTTGCCGCGGCATCCCCGCAGCGTGGCGACCAGATCCGCATCTCGCACCTGGGGCGTCAGCAAATCCCTGGAGGGGAGGGCGACAAGCGGAAACGCTACATGAACATGTACGACATTGAACTGATGATGGGAGGGAAACGGTGAGCATCAACGTCTTCACGGTCTCGGGCAGGCTCGGCCAACAGCCGATGCTGAAGAAGTTTCCGAACGGCCAGCAAGTCGCCGAGTTCACCCTCGCGCACCGTCGCAAGGTCAAGGACAAGGCCACAGGGGAGCGCAAGCCGGTCAGCGACTGGTATGCGTGCAATCTCTGGGGTCCGCTGGCCGAGATCCTCTGTCAGGAAGCCATCCGCGGCCAGGTCATCACCGTCACCGGCGAACTGGCCCAGGAGAGCTACGAGCGCGACGGCGTCATGGTGCCGCGGCCCGAGATCGCGGTGGCCAGCTTCGAGCTTGGCCGTCGGCCTCGGGCAGTTGAAGGCACTTAGGTGTCGATGGACGCAAGGGAGGCGCGCGGGGTCTACGATCCTGTCGCGCAGTCCCTCTACGTGGCCTACCAGAGCCATCCGGGCGCGGCGTCTCGCTGCTTCGAGTACCTGGATGTTCCTGGCGCTGCCTGGGAGCGCATGTGCGATGCCGAGACGGGCTGGCGGTATTTCAGCGAAGCCATTCAGGATCGGTTTCTGCACTTCGAAGTCGGCAAGGCCCACTTCGAGACAATCTACGCTACTTACTCAGTACGTTGCGTAGTAGCGGCCAGCAAGGGGGAACCCCATGTGCTGGTCGAGTCCTGACCTTGGTCAGGGGAAAGCCCGAGCGGCTTTTCCGATGGTAGGAACCATCGGAAAGGGCGTTTGCCAAATCGCCGCAATTCATTTAGCATCTTCAAACACCTAGCTGTGGGTCCAAACAGCAATTCTCCTTTCCGCGACCGACTGGTTCCGGACTCCCCCCAAGCATACGCTTTTCCCCTGACCAAGCCGCGCCTTTGCGCGCCTTGCTGAGGGTTCTGCGCTTGTGCGCACACAGATGCTGACTGATTCAGCAATTCGCACCGGCTCGACCGGAGCGTCCTCGTGGACCGAGCTCGCTTCGCGCAGCTACGGCACCACGATCACTTCATGAAGGAGATTCCATGCAAACAGTCATGGACAAAATCACCCGCGAACCCCAGGCCATCACGGTCGAGGTTCTCGCAGAGAAATACTGCCTCGATGGCGAGAGCTCGCAAGAAGACGTCTTCGAACGCGTCGCGCGGGCGGTTTCGTCGGTCGAGAAGACGCAAGAGCAACGGCGCGTCTGGGAAGATCGCTTCCTGCAGAACATGCTCAGCGGCGCGATCGGCGCCGGGCGCATCATGGCTTCCGCTGGCGCCGCCAACAGGTCCACGTGGATCAACTGCTTCGTCCAGCCCGTTGCCGATACGGGATTTGGCTACGACGCGGACGGCCTGCCCGGCATCTACCAGGCACTCGCCGAAGCAGGGGAGACGCTGCGCCGCGGCGGCGGTGTGGGCTACAACTTCTCGCGCATCCGCCCCAAGGGTGCGCTCGTGAAGGGTACCAATACCGACGCATCCGGGCCGTGCACGTTCATGGACGTGTTCGACGCGTCGTGTCAGACCGTGATGGCGGCCGGCGCGCGCCGGGGCGCTCAAATGGGCATCCTGAACATCGACCATCCGGACATCCTGGAGTTCATCCAGGCCAAACGGAAGAAGGGCCGCTGGAACAACTTCAACGTGTCCGTCGGTGTCACGCGGGCGTTCATGGACGCTCGCCGCACGGGCAGCGAGTGGCATCTGGTGCATCGGGCAACGCCCACGAAGGCGCTCATCGACAACGGTGCCTACCAACGGACCGATGGCATGTGGGTCTATGGAAGCGTCAAGGCCACCGACTTGTGGGACGCCATCATGAAGTCGGCCTACGAATTCGCGGAGCCGGGCATCCTGTTCCTCGACAACATCAACGAGGACAACAACCTCCGTTACACGGAGACCATCGAAGCGACCAACCCGTGCGGCGAAATTCCGATTCCGCCTTACGGTTGCTGCGACCTCGGCCCGATCCTGCTTCCCGCCTTCGTCCGCGATGCGTTCACGCCGGCGGCCGAGTTCCAGATGGATCGCTTCAAGCAGGCAGTGCGCGTGCAGGTGCGGTTCCTGGACAACGTGCTGGATGGAACGCCCTGGCCGCTGGACCATCAGCAGAAGGAAGCGCAACAGAAGCGACGCATCGGAGTCGGCTTCACTGGCCTGGGCAACGCGCTGGCGATGCTCGGTTTGCGATATGACAAGGACTGCGGCCGCAAGATGGCTGCGACCATCGCCGAAGAAATGCGCGACGCCGCATACGACTCCTCGGTGGAGCTGGCGATCGAGCGCGGGCCGTTCCCGCTGTTCAACGCCGACGAGTACCTGAAGGACGGCACGTGTGCCTCGCGCCTTCCGGAAACACTGAAGGCGAAGATTCGTTCCCACGGCATCCGCAACAGCCACCTGCTGTCCATCGCGCCGACTGGCACCGTGAGCCTGGCCTTCGCGGACAACGCGAGCAACGGCATCGAACCGCCGTTCTCACTCGCGTACACGCGCAACAAGCGAACGCCCGAGGGCGCAGTGAAGAAGATCCCCGTCGTGGACCACGGTGTGCGGGTTTTCCTGGAAACGCTCGAGCCCGGGCTTGCGCAAGCAACCTTGGACGCGATCTGCACCTCAAAGCAGGACGTCACCTTCAAGGGGGAAGAGCGGCCCCTGAAGGGCATCCTCCCGAACGCGATGGTGACCGCGCTCGAGATGAGCTGCGGTGACCACCTGAACATGATGGGAGCAGTCCAGCCCTTCATTTGCTCGGCCATCAGCAAGACCGTCAACGTGCCTGTGGACTACCCGTTCGATGACTTCAAGCGACTGTACGACAGTGCTTACGACATGGGCCTCAAGGGCTGCGCGACGTACCGTCCCAACGACATCCTGGGCGCGGTGCTCGAAACCACGGCGCCGGCGGAGAAGCCGACGGCCGTCGCGGACGTCGACCCGCTGCGCGTGAGCATCGAACGACGGCCCGAAGGGGAACTCGACGCGGTCATCGAGAAGATCGTGTACCACACGAGCGAGGGCACGAAGTCGCTGTATATCGCAGTGTCCTTTGCCAACGTGGACGGTGTCCTCAACGGGAAGCACGTGACCATCGAGCGCCCTATCGAGGTGTTCATGCCGGCAGGCCAAAGCGACGAGGGCCAGCAATGGTTCACCGGTGCGATGCGGCTGATGTCGCTGACAGCCCGAGACGGCCGGCTCCCCAAGGCGCTTGCGGATCTCCGCAAGGTGGCCTGGGACAAGGGGCAGGTCCGGTTCGGGCAGTACGAGAAGGCGGACGGGACGCGCGTGCCGCGGTTCCATTCGTCCGAGGTGGCTGCGATCGCGTTTGCGATCCAGCAGATCCTGTACCGGCGTGGCTTCCTCGGGAAAGAAGGTGAGGTCAACCCGGTCGAGGTCTTGGCTGCCAAGCGGCAGCGGCCGGCACCGCCGCCCGTAGCATTCGCCGGCGGCGCCGCAGCTTCGGCCGCGGCCTTGCCGGGAAAGAAGTGCCAGGAGTGCGGAGCAAGCGCTGTCATCAAGAAGGATGGCTGCGACTTCTGCACAAACTGCGGCAACCTCGGCTCTTGCGGTTGAGGGTGCTGAGTAGGGCATAGCCCGGAAAACTGTCTCACGACGGTTTTCCAATGCGATCACGCATTGGAAAGCCGTCTGGCTTCCTGAGCTGCCAGGCATGCAGCATATTTTTCAACCCTTGTGGGATCACATTCCCACAAGGGAGTGTGGTCTCCGGAATGGAGATCCATGGATCGATTGATTGTTGAACGGCATCTCGACGAGATCACGCTGTTCGTTCTCAGCTGCCGTCTTTTCAACGGCAACCGGAAGGTGCGGTCGCATGACCTTGCAGAAGCCCTGCAGGTCGACGTGCCAACCGACGAAGTCTTCACACTGGGCGTCAAGCGCGTCTTCGACAAAGACTACGTCAACAAGTTGAACCGCGTGAAATCAGCGATGGTTCGCGAGTGCGTCAACGTGGGGCCGCCGCTGACGGACCTGGGCGGCTATGCCGTCCCGGACAACAAAGCGGACGAATTGGCCGAACGGCTGGAGAAGCTGAAGGCCAAGGGCAACGTCATCAAGGACGACATCCTGGCGCGGTTCACGCAGATCTGCGAGGACTATGCCGCGTCCCATCCGAAGTGGAAGGACGTCATCACGAAGAATGCGTTCTCTGAAACCTACGTGCGCGACCGCATCCACTTCGGTTACCGCTGCGTCAAGATCAAAATGGCACGCGACAGCGGCCTGATCGCGGATGGCATCAACGAAGAAGTGGGCGGGCTGCTCGGCAGCCTGCTCACGAGCATCGCGAAGGCGGCGAAGCGGTTCATCGAAGAGTCGCTGACCGGCAGGCCGGCCGTTACGCGCAAGGCGCTGCGCCCGCTGATGGCCGCGCGCGACAAGCTGAGCGGGTTCTGCTTCCTGGACAACAGGGTGCAGCCGCTCTGCGACATCATCGACAAGGTGACGGCATCGATGCCTTGCGAGGGCCCGATCGACGGCATGCACTTGGCGAATCTGCTCGGCATGGCTTCCATCCTGCTGAACAGCAAGCTGGCACTCGAGGTCGGCGCGAAGGCTGGAGCTCAGGATCCCGACAAGGTTTTCGAGGAATTCTTCCAGACCGTGGCGACGCAGCAAGCCGGTGGCCAGCCTGGCACGCCGACGCAAATCGTTGTGCCACCGGGGCCTTCAGTCCCGAACGCAATGGTCGTTCCGTCGCCGGCGGTGATCCAGGTTGTGGTGCCGCATGCAGTGCCGCAACCGGTAATCGATCTCGGGAACCTTTTCGCATGAGCGGGCGGCGCACTTTGATGGGCGCCCTGCCGATGATCGTTTCTGCGATCGCCGGTGGCGCCAAGACGAGAGTCGTATGGGGCCCGTTCGAGACGGCCAGCACCGACGGCCGAGAGATTCGCATGCCACTTCTCCCTCTGGAGGACGAGCATGTGGAAGCCTACGCGCTCGGGTACGCGGTGCATGAGACCGGCCATGTGGTGGACACGGACTTCAACGTGGAACCGGGGCAAGGGCTGACGAGGGCCTTGTTCTTCATCCTGGAGGACGCGCGCATCGAGTTGAACCGGATGCGGCACCTTCCGGGTGCCAGGCGGTGGCTCGAAAACCTGGCCTACGCGTTGCTGCGAGACGGGAGGATCGGCGCGGCCAGGGCCGAGGACGGTCTCCCCAACGTGCTCTGCTCGTACATGCTGACGCATGTGTGGGCGGAGGTGCTGCAGTTCCATGGACTGCGGGAGGCAGCGGGCGAGAGTCGCGCGCTGATGCTGCAATCGCTGCCGCCGGATGTGTTCGCCGAACTCGAGGCCATCGCCTTCGAAGTGGCTAGCGCATCCGATACCAGCGGTGTGAAGGCACTTGCAGTCCGGATGGTGCAAGTCCTGCAGAACTTGGCAGATCAACAGGCGCAGCCGCAAGGATCGTCGCAGGACGATGATGACCAGGGCGATCAAGCGGAAGATGCGCAAGGCGAACGGCCGGTCGACCAACCGGCTGATCGAAATAAGGATCAACCGCCGCAAGCGGAGCCGCAGGACGACACAGCGTCAGCCGGGTGCCCGCAGCCGGACGCACTGAACGACTCGAACTTCGACGCGGAGCAGAGTCAGATCGAGCACCCGCATGATGGGCCGCAAGGCACGGAACAGCAGGACGCTCCAGGGCAGGACGAGCCGAATCAGGCGCTGGGCGACCAGCTGCACGACGGGTCGCAAGATCCGCAGGATGTGCCGAGCGATTTGGTGCCGGACGGGATACTCAATTCCCAGTTGGACCCGGGACCGCCAGATGACACGGTGGCCGCGGCCCTGGCGGAGTTGCTCGATGCCGATGCTTGCCCGCAGGGGACGGATATCGGAGAACAGATTGCCGCAGGCCTTGGCCAAGCGTTGCATCAAGCCCGCGGCCGCGACAACGCTGGCGACGGCCTCTTCACGAGTGCCCCGCAGGTGTTCGACGTCACGGCCACGCTTGGCGCGCAGCAGGTCATTCGTGATGTGCGCCGCGAGTCGCTTGCGGTGAGAGCGCGGCTCGCCGAGTTCTTGCAGCACCAGACGCGGGCCCGGAAGGGCAATTCGCGCAGTGGACAGCATCTGGCGCGCGACGCCGGTTTGCGGTTGGCTTGCCACAACTATGCGATCTACGAGCGGACGAAAGTCGCCGGGCAGAAGGTGGACACAGCGATTCTGTTGCTGGTGGACATGAGCATCTCGATGCGTGGCCACAAGGCAGAGGTTGCCCGTCGCTCGGCGCTGGCGCTGGCCGTTGCACTGGAAGACATCCCTGGAGTGCAGTTGGCTGTCTACGCGTTCGGTGGAAGTCGCGGTGACGTGTTGCGGGTGATCCGCTTTGGAGACGTGCTGCGCAGAACTGCCGGTCGATTCGCCATGATGGTCGAAGGAGGCACGACACCGCTGGCGGAAGCCCTGATGGTGGGGCACGCCGACATCCTCGCGGTGAACGCGGAACGTCGAATCGTGTTGCCGGCCACAGACGGGGAGCCGAACGTCAAGGACGCCGTGCACCAAATGGTGCGCTTCGGCGAACGGCACGGGATCGAACACTTCGGCCTGGGCATTGGTGCTGATGCGAAGCCGGGAGAGTTCTTCCGCAACAGCACCAACATCGCACAGGTGGACGAACTGCCGCGCGCCCTCGTGGCGATTGCACAAGCCCACATGTTCCAGAACCGGCGCGCCGCCTAGGCGTGCCGTGGGGCCCCTCGAGAAATCGAGGCGGCTTCCCAAGGAGGTTCACAAGAGACCTCCTTGGGAAGCCGAATTCTTTCAAGGCGACATGCCTTGCCGGTGCTGCCCGGATCGCAGCAGAACAGTGCAAACGCACTGCGACAAAGCGGCCGCAAGGCTGCAATGGAGATCCTATGAAGCAGAAGGTTCTGACATTGATTGTTTGGCTCGTTCTCACCTTGGTGAGCACGATAGCGCGCGCGCAGTTCTCGGGTGCCGACTACGGCAGCGACTCTGCGCGTGTGGCGCAAAGCGCCGAGAGCGGGGTGGTGGTCGACGTTGTTGCCTCCACCTTGCAAACTGAAGCTCCTGCCGCTGCCCGCATCGCCGGTACCGCGTTTGCGGGTGCGCTGTGCGGACGGGTGACCGATCGCTGGAACTCGTGGGCGGCGCGCGCCGGAATGATGACGGCGTGTGCCGCGGGCGGGGAGCGCATCGGCGCCGCGCTGGGAAGCACGGCCGCGCCGGCGATCACGATCATCGTGCGACTCGATAGCGGGCGCACGATGGCTGTCGTGCAAGGAGACCAGCAGTTCCAGAGAGACCAGAGGGTCTGGGTCCTGCAGGGTCAGGGAACGCGCATCGTCGAAGCGCGCCAATGAAGCGGAGGTCATGAATGGCGTACGAAGAGTACGAGGAAACGCTCTCTGAACGGCTCAGCCGAGCCATTGGTGATCGCGACTGGCGCGACATTCTTTGCCATGCCATCGATGAGCGCTACCTGGTGAACAAGCACGGGCCTTGCCCCGTCTGCGGAGACACCAAGCCAAAGTTCCGCTTCGACAATCAGGGCGGCACGGGGAGCTGGATATGTGTCTGCGGATACGGCAAAGGCATGACGTTGCTGATGAAGGCGACGGGACAGACGTTCACGCAGGCCGCTCTTTGGGTGATCGACAAATTCGAGCGCCCAGGAGTCAAGGCAGCGGCACAGCAGCTGCAGACCCGCGCCTACCAGCAGGCGGCGACTTTCAATGTGCTCACCGAGGACGAAGTGATTCGCCGGCGGGCCAGTTTGATGAGGCGCTGGCAAGAGGCGAGGCGCGTGCAGCCAGGCGACCCGGTGTGGAAGTACCTCACCGGACGCCTGCCTGGCCTCAAGGACGTTCCGCATGTGATTCGGTTCCATCCCGGCATGGAGTTTCGTGAACGGGGCGCCAAAGACGGTGAGCCGGACGTGATCTACGGGAAGTTCCCGACCATGGTCGCGGCCGTGATGGACGAGAACGGAAAGTGCTGCAACTTGCATCGAACGTTCTTGAACGAGGACGGGTCGCGTTTGGCGATCGAGCGCGATGGTGAAGTCCTGTCGGCCAAGAAGCTGATGCCGACGCTCGGAGCAAAGTCCTTTGCAGTCCGTTTGGCATCGCACAACGGCCGCCTGGGCATTGGTGAGGGCCTCGAGACCGCGCTCGCAGCGCAGTTGACCGAGGGCCTACCTACGTGGTCGGTCGTCAACACCGCGGGGATGAAGAAGTTCATCGTGCCCACGGATGTCACTGAACTCGTCGTGTTCGCCGACAACGACGAACTCACGCGACAGGGCAAGCGCCCTGGATTCGACGCGGCCAAGGCGCTGGCCGACCGCGATGACGTTGCGGCCCGGGTGCGAGCCCGGACGCTGAAGGTCAGCCTGGTCACTCCCGCAAAGCGGGGGCACGACATGGCCAACCTGCTGCTCGAAGCGCATGCATTGCGCCTGCAGCGGGCGGAGAAGAGGTAGTGGTCGCAGCCGCGACCACTACCCACGATGCAGCCGCCGACCCTCCTGGAGCCCTCCGCTGATGCGGAGGGCTCCATTTTTTTTGACGAGAAAAGCCGGATTAAACGGTTTTGGCCGGGCTCTTCGGATCTAGGCGGCACGTAAAGTGGATTCGTTGGAGCAGCAGGCTCACTACCTCACTCCAGTTGA
The DNA here is from genome assembly GCA_016191525.1 of Burkholderiales bacterium. Lineage (GTDB taxonomy): Bacteria > Pseudomonadota > Gammaproteobacteria > Burkholderiales > Burkholderiaceae_C > Ramlibacter. The sequence continues at coordinate 235,251 of JACPOK010000026.1, forward strand.
AACCCACGCCATACCCGCGAGACTGCTCCTGATGGACACAAGAACGATAGAACTGCGCTTGGATGCAGGACGCTTGATACTTGCCAGCGACGCCGTGCAAGGTATTTTTCACGTCCAGGACCCGATCACCAGGCAGTTCATGCCGATGTTGGTCGCCCGCCCGGTCAACGCAGCTGCGCCCCGTAGATGGGCCTTCTCGGGCTTGCGCGGCCCCGTGCTTGGCGCGCTTGTAGGCGCTGCGGCAATTGGCCTTTTGGGCCTGTCCAGCCACTGGTGGGTGGACAAGCCCATGGCGGACAAGCAAAGGGCTGTCGCCGGCCTTCCGATGGCCAAGCCGACCGCGAAGTCCGCAAGTGCCGATGGAATCACGGTCGTCGACGCGGCTTGGTCGCAGCCAGCCTCCCAAACGACGTCAGAACCGCCTGCAGGCGCCAACAGCGGCCCGCTCATGGGCGGCGGTTTGCCACCGTCCCTCTCCGCGCCCCCGACCCTTCCCGCCGCATCAGCGGCGACGGCAGCTCCGGCGTCTGCGCCGGCACCGGCCCTGCCGCCCGCCACGGCGAGGCCAGCTGCGACCCCTGCCGCGCCGGTTCGCAGCGTCGCCGAATCGAAAGCCATCACAGCACCCGACAAGAAGTCTTCCGCACCAGCCGCCTCCGACAAGACGCGGGACGAGTCTCCCGTGGTCTTCAACGAGCTAGCGCCCGCCCGTGCCCTGGCCAGCGATGCGCCGGCCAGGGCCCCGGCAGCGGCGGTGTTACCGATTGCGAGGGCAAGCGCGCCGCGAACCGGTAACGGCGGTGTGAGGCTTGTCGCCGTGAAAGACGCGTCCACGATATTGGTGGGTCTTCCCGGCCAGCTCGTTCCCGTGCAGCTGAAGCCGGGATCCCGGCTGCCCAATGGGGCAACGATCGTCAGCGCCGACCCAGCCCGCGGTGTCGTTCTCCTGGACAACGGCACTTCCCTAGCCCTCGAATGAGCAATTCTTTCCCAAGGAGCATCCGATGCAAACTTCCCTCCAATCCGTCCCACCCGGTCAAGACGCGTCGCACGAGCCTTCTGCGGCCGAACCCCGCAGCGGCGCCGTGACGGCGCTGCCTCTCCCTGTCCGGGAGCTGCCCATGGGCGGCTCCGACCTGGAGTTGGCCACGGTCGTGCGTCAGCTCGATGTCATGTCCACCGCCTTCATCCCGACGGGGGTGTCGATCCGCGAGGGCCTGGATACCAGCGGCAAGGCCGCAGTGGTGATTTTTGGTCACGTGTCCGGGCCGATCGAGGCTGGAGACAAGCCCGTCTATGTCATGCCGGGTGGTTCGGCGACCGGTCCCATCCACAGTTCGACCGAAGTGCTTGTCGCCGGCGACGTCGGCACGGACGCTTCCGCAGCTGCGGTCCTCACTGAAGGCAGGTTCGTGCTCGCGGGCAGCGGCAGGGTGCAAGGTGACGTGCAGTACCGAAGCCTGCGTGTCCATGAAGGGGGCACGATCGCAGGCCGCCTACTGCCGGCACCGCTCGCATCAGCGTGATCCAGCCCAGCCACATCGTCACGGCCGCGGTGCGCGCGCGCCAAGCTCTGTTTGTGGCCGCCTTCGGCGTGGTGGTCGGCGCATGCTCAGGCGTTGCGGCGTCGATTGCCGCGATTCCGCCGGTTGCATGCCTTGCGCTCCCCCTGCTCGCCGTCCTCGGGTTGCGTTCCACCCCGTGGGCAGTCCCATTTGTCTCAGTGTTGTCGTTTCATCTGGCCGGAACTCGCGACTTGTTCCGCGCCGCGCACGCCTTCTTTCCTGACCCCTCCGCCGCATGGATGGCGAACCTGGGACTGGCGATCATCTGCGCGGTTCTCGCCGCGATCTGGACGGCCGCGGCGCGAGCAACGGGACGTGTCGGCATCACGCCCGCGATCGGCATCGGCTTGGCGCTGGTGGTGACCCTTCTACCGCCCCTTGGCGCATTTGCGGTTCTTCATCCTGTCCATGCATTCGGATTCGTTTGGCCACGCGGAGGGTGGCTGGCCATCGTCCTGTTGGCGGGCGGTATCGCATGGGGCGCAGCTGGGCTCGCTCGCAAGAACCCCTGGTTTCCCGCCGGCGCCGTCGTCGCGCTGCTCGCTGTTGTTCCGTTCAGCGCGACTGAGCCAAACGCGGCCCGCGGCAATGACCGTTTCCGGAGCGTGATCACGTCGTGGCCTGACAAGCAGTTGTCGGTCGAGCAGCGCATTGACCGGATCACCAAGGTGGGTCGAGTCGTGCGTGCGCTCGCGCCGCTGAACGTGAACTGGATCGTCTTCCCGGAGAGCGCAGTTCACCCGGCGCCAGGCGGCGACTATTTGCTCGGGCTTGAAACAGGTTCAGGGGCTCCGCGACCCACGGTATGGGTCGGGATGAGCGAAGGGCCGAGTGGAAGTGTCGCGGCCCCAGTGGTCCGGATCTACAGGCCCGATGGCACCGTGCAAGACGTTCGAGCGCGGCAGCCCATGCCGTTGTCGCTCTGGAGGCCGTGGGACTCGGACGCACCACATGCCCGCTGGTCTTCACCGGGCCTTGTTCAGTCCCCGGTGGGCCCAGCCTACTTGTCCTTCTGCTACGAGGACCTGGTCCCCGGGCCGTTCCTGTTTTCGGCCGTGCTCGAAGGTCGGCCGAACATCATCGTCTCCGTGGCCAACAACTCGTTTCTTCCGTCAAGTGACGCCGTCCAAGCCCAGGCATGGCGCATCGAGAACATGAGCCGACTGTTCGGGCTTCCATTGCTGCGGGCGGTCAATCTCCCCGCCGCCACCGGTCAGGCCGCCGCGCGCCGCGGCGACGGAGAGGCGGACGAGGCGCCCTGAGCGACCTCGCCAATCTCCTTCAGGAACGAACTCCCTTTGCCTGAGGTGTGCATCAGCACGAGCCGGTCTTGCGCCCGTGTCATGGCGACATAAAGCAGGCGCCGCTCCGCGCGGATTTCGGTTCGGCCTGGGATGATGTCCTGGTCGACACCGAGCAGGAACACGTTGCGGTATTCCTGGCCCTTCGATGCGTGGAAAGTCGACAGCACTACCGAGTTGTCGGGCGATTGCTGCTCGCCGGAGCTCCGCGCTTCCTTCAGACGCGCTACCAGTGGGCCGCGCATCGCTATCAGGCCGCTCGCAACTGCCCGCAGGATGCCTGCCTTCCTTGCGTTGGCGAGGGTGTTCTCGGCATATGCATTTCTGACAAAGGCTGCGGCCGACCCGATCGAAGAGCCGAACTGGCGAGCCTGCAGCTTGTCTCGAAGCGTCATGAGTCGCTTGGAGATGTCCTGCAGCGGCTGGGCGTAGGGCGCGAATCTATCGAGGTCGCCCGGACGTTCGATGAGATCCCCTACGCGGCCGCGGAATTCTGCGTTGACCTTCGAGATGATGTTCTCGGGGAGTCCGCCAAGTTGCAGTGCGACGTCCAAGCCTCGCGGGTCGTCGGTGACCATGGTGGCCAGGACTGTCATGAGCAGCTCCGCAGGCTCTGACGTCCAGATTGAACCGCTGCTTCGGATGTACTTGACGCCACCCTCGAGCAGGGCGCTCTCGGCCTCGTCGAGCATGTAGTTGTTCCGCGCCAGGATCGCCACGGAGCCCGTCGGAACCTGGTAGCGGACAAGGCCCGTGTCGGCCACGGCAGATAGCAGGGGCTCCAATCCTGCGACCACCGTCGACGAACCAGATGCCAGCGAGCTGCAGGAGACCACGGCGACCGATCCGCCTGAGCCGCGGCGCGGAAGAAATGTCTTCGGAATTCTGAAACCGGCGTTGTGCGTGATCAGTGTGTTCGCCGCATCGACGATGCCTCGAAGCGACCTGAAGTTGTCACCAAGCATGACCATCTTCGCGTGGTGCTTCCGTGTGAACGCCTCCATGCCGGCGAATCCCTTGGCCCGCCGCCATTCGTAAATGGCCTGATCGTCATCTCCCACCATCGTTGTGACGATCCCAGCGCTCGCGTGGATATCTGCGAGGGCGTACTGGATCTCGTCGTTGTCCTGCACCTCGTCGACGAGAAGGTGCGTTGCGTCAAGCAGCGGCAGCGTGCCGGCAGCCATCCGGCGGACTGTGTCGCGCATGGCATCGAACAGGTCTATCGCACCGAGCGTGTCGAGCTCCGCCTGATAGGCGTCAAACCAATCCGGCAAGTTGCTCGGGTCGTAGTCGTCCAGGCTGCACTTGATCCGTTCGAATTCGACGCACTGCGCGGCGACGTCTGAGGCTGGGACACGCGCGGCCACGATCCTTCGCAGCAGGTGGACTTGGTGGCCAGGACCCAGTGTGCGCTGCGACAATCCGTGCTTTTTCCGGTGTTGCAACGCCAAGGAGTGCCACGTCGAGATGCTGACCGAGGCTCCGGTGCGAAGAGGAGACGTCCGGCTGAGCCGCTGCGACATTTCGGAGGCGGCGTCGCTTGTGAACGTCGCGGCGATGATCTTCGATCCTGGTGTGGCCGCCAGAAGCCGGATCTTTTCGATCAGGGAGGAAGTTTTCCCGGAGCCTGGGCCGGCAACTGCGACGCAGTGGCCAGGCTCTCGAATGAACGAGATCTGGTCCGGGGTGAACCGACTCACGCCGGCAGATCGGACGGCTGCTCAGCGCCGGCGCCGGCCTTGCGGACGCGCTTGGGCTTTTCGCCAGCAGCTCCGCTTTCGTCGTTGGTCCCGGGTGCGGCCGAGTCGCCCGCGGCTTGCGCGTCGGCACTCGCAGGGTCGCCAGTAGCACCCGTGACGAGTCCAGCTGCAGCGACGGCTTGCAGGTCGTGACCTTCGCTGACGGTGAGATTGCTCATCACCTCGGAATCGCCCTGCGCGTCCTTGAGCAGGTCGGTCGCGACCTCCTGGATGTCCTTGCGGAGATTGGCGGCTTCCGGGTCGGCCGAGTCCATCGTGGAGCTGATGCGATTTAGCATCTTGAAGCACGCAGTGCGGGCTTGCGTGACGTCGATCTTTATCGCGTACAGCGCCTTCTTGATTTCGCGCATGCGGCCGTGGTGATCCTGCGGCTTCGTGAGGTTTTGAAGCCAAGCGGCCTTCGCCCGCGTGAAGAACATGTCCGCCTCGAGCAAGAGGTCCAAGTAGGAATTCGCATGCGGACTCGCGACGGGAGCTTCGTAGCTGGTCGGACGCGCATGGATGACGTCGACGACGGCATCGGGCTTTTGGTTGAAGCGCTTCGCCAAGTCCAATGTGCGCGTGACGAGCAGTTCACGGACGTGCTTGACCTTCTCCTCGATTGCCTCCTCGATCTTGTTGAGGGATGGATGGTCAACGCCACGGTATTCACGGGCCCGCGTCAAGGTGTGGAACATGCGGGCCAGGTAAAGGTAATCCCGCCGGATCAGGCGCCTGACCTCTTCGGACTCCAGGCGTATGGGCCGCATGATGGCCGCGCCTTCGAAGTTCGGTCCGAAGACGTCGGTGAGCGAGAAGCGTTCGGTTTCGCTGCCGAAGATCGGCGCGTCCAGGCGCGTACCGGGAAGAAGCAGTGACTTGGTAGGTTGTTGCATGTGCCGGGTCCTGTTGGCTATCGAAGCCAATGTAGGGCCCGGCATGACACCGAATGCCGCGCGAAAACGGCGAATTTGGTGGGTTTACGCAGTCGGCGGCTTTACCGCTTCGGGGGACTGGCTCGCCGTGATGCGCCAGAGCAGGGCGCCCGTGACGGAAGCGAAGCCGTTGCTTTCGTCACCCGCAAGTGCGTCACGATCAAGGTAGATGACATCTGCGGTGTCATCCTCGGGATTGCGGGTAAACCCGAGAATTTGCGCGGAAGGGCCTTGAACGCAGTACCGCGCGCTGACCTCCTGATTGTTCTCCACAAGATAGACTTTTCCGGGATTCGGAATGTGGACCCTGCGCGAGAAGATCAGGAAGTCGCCAAGTGAGAAACCTTGAGGAACTTGGCTTCCCAGCGGAAAGTAAAAGAGCGAGTCGACGGATTGGCGGTCCCACATCAGTCCGGGGGGCAAGAAGATATTGGCCATGCTCCCGCCCAGGTAGTCGTAGATTTGCAGGTGATCTCGTTCGCTGCCGGTGTCGAAAATCTCTGCGGCCGGCACTTTGACGGCATCGCACAGTCTGAACACATCGCTAAGTGGAAGATCAGCATCCTTGTTGAAGAATTCGAAAAGGTGGTGAATTTCGTCACCACCGAATAAGCTCCGAAACTCTGAAGCGAAGGTGGGGAGGGACGTGTCGAGACCGTGGCGCTCGTAGGCCACTCTAAGTCGCTGTGCTACCAGCGACGCCGCCGCATTTCTCTCGGTCATTCATGTGCCCCACGGTCTTACAGTTTCGGCGGAAGTGTAAACGCGAGCGCGCTTTCACCTGTATCAGGCGCGACTGCTAGACGAGGGAACGCATCGCCGCTGGGGCATCGAAAGGCATGGGCGCGCTACTGAAAAAGCCTTGAGACGCGCACTCTGCCACATGGTTCTGACGTCAAACCGACAATTTGAAGCCTGCGAGCAGTTGCCTGGCCCTGCAATCTCGTTGGCCGCGGTTTCTGAACGATCGGCCTCTGCTCAATGCTTTCGCCGAAAGACTTCCACCCCTATCGCCTGGCAATCAGGATATACGTCCGGCTTTTCCGTCGAGACGCAGGCCGCAACTACTTTCGGGTGCGCGATCATTGCGGACAGAATCTCGTCGCACAGGGTTTCTTGAAGTCCGATGTGTCCTTTGCTTACGCGCTCAGAGATGACTTCGCGGATAAAGTCGTAGTCCACAACTTCATTGAGGTCGTCCTTAGTCGGGGTCGAGGAAGCGAATGGCACGTAGAGGTCGACATTGAAGATGATTCGCTGCGGAGAATCCTGCTCGAAAGCGTGAACTCCAATTCTTACCGGCACTTCATAGCCTCGGAGAAACAGTCGTCGGCACGAGGCAAGCAAATCGGCTGGGGCGTTCGTATTCATCAATGGTGCTTTTTAAGGTGGTCCTCAACAACGAACATGATGTCTCGATCGAGGGGTATGAGGTGCTGTCCATTGTCGACGACGACGGTGGTTCCGTTCATGCCTGGGATGGTCGCGACTTGTACGCAGGCATGAGCTACATCGGCTGGATTGATTGGACGCCGCAGCGGGTTCACCTTGGCCGCGAGCTGGAAGTTCTCGTCATTTTGCGGACCGCTCGGGAACATCAGACCTGGCGCAACTCCGCATACTCGCGCCATACCCTCAAGGGACAGGGCCTGCAAGTTGATGGCACGCTCGAGGGCGAGCTTCGTGACGGTGTAGGAGAAATAGTCCGGGTTCAAGTTGAAGACCTTCTGGTCCAGCACATGGATCGCACAGCGGTCGACGCCATCGCCGGCCACTGCCTGTTGTGCCAGCATCCGAGCGAAGGACATAGGCGCGATGAGATTCACGCTGAGTTGGCGAAGGGTTGTTTCGGGGTCGAAATCAAGGCCGGTGTCGGGCTCGAAGGCCGAGGCGTTGTTCACGATGCAACGCAGAGGTTGACGCTCGGTGACTTGTGCCATCAGTGAGCGGCGTCCGTCTTCAGTGCTGATGTCGGCTTCGATGGCCTGGGCCTTGTGGCCGTCGGAGCGCAGCTCAGCACAGAGCGATTCCGCTTCGGAGCCAGACGCACGGTACTGACACCACACTTGCCAACCGGCCCGCGCAAAAGCCTGACATACGACAGCACCAAGCCGTCTCCCACCGCCGGTGACGAGGACGTTAGAGGGGAAAGTCGGGTTCGTGGTTTCCATGTCTCTCATTTTATGGACACACGCGATCGTACCTTCCTCGCTTTGCGCTCCGGCTCCGGCGTTTTCGAACCATTCATAATTGGGCTCGCGAGCGAGGATCGACCCGCCCGAAAATTCCCAACCGGAGAACGTATGAAACTTTTGCGATTCGTGGCAGCAGTTGTGGTTCTGGTATCGGCGTCAGGTGTGAGCCTGGCGGGTGTGAAAGGCAAGGTTGGATCGTGCAAGCCAGGCGTCTTCTTGACGGTAGGCGGCAAGATCAAGAACATGACGAACGCCGTGGACAAGACCTACGAATTCACGGAGCAGGAACTGCTGGCCATGCAGACCTCGACCATCGAAACCTCGACAGCATGGACAGCCAAGAGTGCCTTTGTTGGCCCCAAGCTGGACGACCTGCTGAAGAAGGTCGGTGCGAGTGGAGAGACCGTTCAGTTCGTAGCGCTCAACGACTATATCGCCGACATGCCGTCGAGCGTGTCGGAGAAATACGGCGCCATTCTCGCGCACACGCGCAATGACAAGCGCCTTCTCGTGCGCGACCACGGTCCGCTGTTCGTCATGCTGCCGAGGGACAAGTACCCTGCGGAGCTGAATACACCGCTGGCGGCGAGGTGGTATGTGTGGCAGGTTTGCAGAATCGACGTGCAATGACGGCAGTAGCCGCGCGGCCTAAGCATTGGAGGTGGTACCTGCTGCTAGTTGTTGCAGGGGTAGCCCTCGCTGTTGGTGTGGCATGGCGCGCGGTGGTGAAACTCGATCACTTTTTGTGGGCCACTTCAGGTTCTCAAGAGCCGTACTATTGGGCGATTGCGCAAGTCCAGATTGGGGCGCTCAACCTCAAGATGACACTGCGCGACATTTCGTCCAGCAATAAGGTTGATCGAAGCGAACTTGGGCTGCATGCAGACGTTCTCGCATCGCGTATTCGGCTGCTGACACAGCCATCGGAAATGAGTGACAGCTTTCAAGCTGTGCCAGGATTCAAGGAATATTCGGCTGCATTGGCGTCCTTTGGATCGTCGTCGCTTCCCCTTGCTGATAAGGAGGATTTCGGTCCCCGCGATGCGAAAATACTTGAAGAAGAACTGGACAAACTTGCGCCGGCAATTCGAGAGCTCTCTAACAATGCCTGGTTCCAAGATAACTTCGATCGGGAGGAGATGCTTCAGATGCTCGGGCGTCGTCGTGCCGTTCTGGGCGGACTATTCGTTCTGCTGTGCGCTGCACTGATCGCCGTCATGATTTCGTGGACGCGATACAGGTTCGTCGCGCTCGCGCGAGAACGAGCCTTGGACGCGGAAAAGCGCGCGGTGGAGGAGAAAACACAATTCCTCGGAATGGTTAGCCACGAATTGCGGTCGCCTCTACAGAGCATTGTTTCAGCGCTCGACGTGCTGGAAAGCAAGCGGGCATTGGCAGAGCACGCCGATGTGATGAAGTCGATTCGTCGGTCGGCGAATGAGCTGGCGGTGCAGCTGCGTGACATCCTTACCCTAGCCCGCGGCGAAACCGGAAGGATCGAATTGAGGCCCAAGGTCTTTGAAGCGTGCGAACTCGTAGAAGAGACGGTGGAAAACGTCAGGCGGGAGGCCCAGGCAAAAGGCTTGGACTTTCACGTCGAGACGCCAGCAGAGCCGATCTTTCTTGTGGCCGACAGTGTTCGCATCGGGCAAGTCGTGCACAACCTGGTAGGGAACGCCGTCAAGTACACCGAGCGCGGGACCGTGTCGGTGACGTTAATGGATGGTGGTGTGGGGACCGACAGTTTCCGCATGCGAATCGTGGATAGCGGTCCTGGCTTGCCGACGCGGGCCATGCTGACCGTGACGAAAGGATTGGACGCTGCCCCTGCCCTATTCGGGGAGCGCCGCGGAATTGGACTTGCGGTGGTTCGCGCGCTGTTGCTTCAGCTGGGCGGCGAGATTGCTGTTTCAGAAACCCCTGGAGGCGGGACGACGTTTGAGTTGGTGGTTCCTGCCGCTAAGGCGGAGGATCGGCCGCCAACAATTGCCGGTGGCGAGAAGCGCATCCTAGTTGTAGACGATCGGCCTGAGTTGTTGGCCGGCTTCGCGCAAGTTTGCACAGACCTGGGCCTTGAGTGCGATACCGCGTCGTCAGCCGTGATGGGGTTAAACCTGCTGGCGGCACATGCGTATGGCGCCGTGTTGATCGATCTGAACATGCCCGGGACATCGGGAGTGCAGATGGCCAAGGAGGCGCGGACGTCTGGGGTGAATGCCGGCACCAAGCTCGTAGCCATGACCGCCGGGCAGGAGGGTGTCGTCGGAAGCGAGCTGGCCGTCTTCGACTCTGTCCTTGAAAAACCCGTGGGCCGCGAACAACTTGCGTCCCTCATGCAAATGGATCCGAAGCGTGTGGAGCAGCCGGCTTGACCGCTGCCCCAGGGGTCACTTGCCTGGAATGAAGGAGCTGGCCAACGCCGCAGAGATGATCGGCAAGGCCGCAGGCTTCTCGAAGAACTTGAGCCTGTATTTCGCCATGGCCCCCGCGATTTCGGTTTCATCGGCAACACCGTTGCGCATCTGGCCGGTGAGAACAATGATGGGGCAATGGGCATCATGGGCGCGAATCGCGGCCACCAGGTCGCGCGCCGTATCGTGGATCCTGTCCTTGGCGATGATCCAGTCGAGCACATAGCCATCGAACTCGCCGGCAGCCGCCGCAGCAGTAATTCGGTCGAGATCGGTGAACGCGGTCGGTTCAAAGCCAACTGTCGCAAGGAACGACACGATCAGTTGAGCACTTTCCGGGTGGTCATCGAGAACGGCAATGCGTCGACGGCTTGCCGACGTAGCCGAGGCGGGCTCCACAACTAGGCGTTTGAAGTCGTAGGCCTGGGTCGCCAAATTGTGTTCGGCAGGCTGGACGATCCAGCTGGCATCGACCTTGGTGAGCACCAACGCCCCGATGCGAGGTTTGTGCACCGCCGGGCCGGGGACCACCCGGCAAGGTGTGTGGGTGGCACCTGTCACGAGGATCGCATCTACAGTTTCTTCATGTTGGCCGAGCGAAATCAGTTCCGTCAACGATTCCCCAAAGTGCTCGGCCAGGGCCTTGAGCTCTTCAAGCTCCCAGCTCGCGTTAGTAGTTAGGCGCCGATTGCCTTGGGAATATGACAAGCCGAGGATTTCAGTCACCACAGTCGACTGCTGGCTGCGCAGCACACCATGACGCTCGAGTAACGCCCGCACGTAGACCGCGGCAAGTGAGCCTTTCTGGGATTGCGGATTGTTATCGCTCATTACTATGTAGGCGCGTTAAGCGCACGTTCTATTTCGTTTTCCAATTAAGTCGTGCCCCGTCCCCTAATCCTGGACCACGTGACTGCGTCGCCGTCAATGTCGCTGCTCTACAACATCACGGCGCGGCACGACCATGTGGCCGCTCATACAGCGCGTTAGAGCGACTTCCAGCTCTTCCGACTGGCAATCACTGCTGGCTACCGTTTCCCCTCAGAAGTCTCCGCATTTCGCAGGCCTTGAGTCTTGGAAACTTTGCTTTCCCGAGGATCGTCCGACGGCTTCCACAGCATCGCGCACTTTTACAAGAGGTTACGCCGTATTTCACAAAATAAGCAAGAAGTGCGCTTTTAAGGTTGCGCCGGGCCATGCGATGCGCATAATACGCGAACAATGAGCATTCTATGCGCTGACCAATAATACTTAGGGAGGAACGCGATATGGACAACGCCGTCTTGAGCAAGGAAATTCAAGAACTCAACCGTCGGTACCTGAACCTCTGTGTCCGGGCCAGCGAGAACCAGCTGGTGGACCTGTGCCTGCGGACGAACGCCACGATGCCGTTCATTCGTGCGGTCCGGGACCTCTCATCGGAGCAGCTGGAAGCTTTGATCCAAACCCCCCGTTGCCTGGTGCAGCCTGCAGTCGATGAGCGGGCCGTGTCACAAGCGGGACAGATGGCGTGTCCGACGACCCGAAGCATGTTCGTCGCCGCCGCATCCCAGGTGAAGCATGCAGTTGCATAGACCGTTGCGCGCGAGCAATGTCTCGCTGATCGAGGAACTCGTGTCGTGGCGCTGCAAGATCCGCGACATCAAGGAGGTTGTGGAAGAGCCTGAGCGCGATGTGGAGTGCTACTCCCGCGCGCTCTACGCACGCTTGCCGAACGAGGCTGACCGTCGTCCGCCCAATGGACCGACAGGCAGCGCCACCAGCATGCGACTTCGCTTTACAGACCTGCAGCAGTACATCGTTCTTGCGTCCGACTACCTGAACATGGTGAGTCGAGGGGTCGAACGCGGCCACGCGATGCTCGCATCCTTCCGACATCACTTCCGGAGCACGCGGCGTGCTTCCAGTGATGAGCAGCGCGTCAATCCGAGTGTGTGGTTCGGGTTGAGCCGCAATCTGGACCGCGGGGAAGCGTCGCTCATCCGATGTGGCAGCTGCACAGGCCTTCATCTTGTCGAGCGAGCGAGTGAGCGCAAGAACACGAATTGCATCTGGTGTGAAGCCGAACTCGACGACATGGTATGCGGGCTCCACATGCACCACCCCCTGCCTGCCGCGCAGATTGCGCTCATCGAGGAACTGGTTTCTTGGCGATGCAAAATCAAGGACATCGAGTGGATCCTGCGCGCGAATGGGAAGGACGTCGCCGCATGCGCACGAGCGATCTACGCGGCACTCCCAGCCAAAGGTGACCGTCGCCCACCGAATGGGAGCACCGGCAGTGCGACCAGCATGCAGCTGCGAATATCGGACTTTCAGCAGTACGTTTCCATTGCTACTGACTACCAGAACCTATTGAGCCGAGGCGTACCACGCGACGATGCGATGCTTGCGGCCTTCCGCTTCTATTACCTGGAGATGCGAACAAGCGAGGGGGACGACGATGGGCGAGTAAATGCCAGCGCCTGGTTCTTGCTAAGTCGGCACCTTGATGTGGGCAATGCGGCTCTCATTCGCTGCATCAGCTGCTCGGGCTTGCACCTGGTCGAGCGCATCAGCGACCGAACGAAGGGGAAGTGCAGCTGGTGTAGCGGGAAACTGGGCTTCCACAACTTCGCTCGCCGGCCGACGTACAGCGCGGCTGTCGCAAAAATGGCCTAATTCGGCGTTTTGGCGGGCCGACCACAAGCCCGCTTTCCCCAAGAATGGGCCGATGGCCCTATGGGATTTCCTCGATCGGTTTGCTCGTGTCCAGAGCCCTGGAACCGGCACGCCCTCCGTACCCGCAACTGTCCGCGTGCAGCCCGCGCGGATTGCGGAGACCGTCTACCCGCCAGCTGACCCCGGCTTGCCCGCATGCGATCCAGACGGATTGCTGGACGCGGTCCAACCCACCATTGCGCGGTTGCGCGAGTTGACCGTCAGCGACCGGGACAACTTCGAAACCGCTTACCTTGCGCCGATCCGCGAGCTGGCGCGCCTGGTGCATCTGCTTCCCGCATCCGCCGACGGGCCATATGCCGCGCCCGCCGGGCTCTTCCACCTATGCGTCGACGTCGCCTTCTACACCCTGCAGTCCGCGGACGGCAAGATCTTCACCCCCAACGGCACGGTCGAGGATCGGCATCGCAATGAGCCGCGCTGGCGGTACGCGTGCTTCCTTGCCGGACTCTGCTGCCTGGTGCAGCGGACTCTCACGCAACTCACGGTCACGACGGCCGGGGGACACGAGTGGCCGCGATTCAGCACCAGCCTCTGGGCCTGGCTGTCGGCGGGCACCGATCAGCGCTACTTTGTCAACTGGCACACGCGATCCAGCATCGGTGCCGGCGAGGGGGCGGCATTCCTGAACTTCGTCGCCCCAAAAGAGCGGATGGACTGGCTGAGTCAGGGTGACGTGCAAATTGTTCGGGACATGCACCAGGTTGCGATGGGTGCCGCGCACGACACCGACAGCATCATGGCAGGAGTGGTCAATCGCATCGTGAAGCGCGTGTTGGAAATTGATGACGCGCGCCGTCGAAGTCGCTATGGCCGACTCACCATTGGCACGCACGTGGAGCCCTACGTGCTGGATGCGCTTCGGGTACCGATCGAATCACGCCGATGGAAAGTCAATCAACCTGATTCTCCTGTCTGGCTGGCGAGCGACGGCCTGTTCATCGAATGGCCTGGCGCGCACGGTGACGTGCTCCGTCACTTTGACGAGTTGGGACTTCCCGGGCTGCCGCGTTCGGCGATGACGCTCGCAGAGATTCTGGGCAAGGCTGAACTCTTGATCCAGGCCGAGTCAGGCCTGTGGGTGAGGGAAGTACTTGTTCCAGCAGCGAGTCCAGGTGAACGCCGGCGTAGCACCGCTATGCGCTTTGTCGACTTCACCGCGATCCTCGGCCACCTGGAGTTCGAATCGATGCCGGGACCTGTCGGTGCCGAATTGGTCGAAGCAGAATTGAAAGCAGGAGCCGCATCGGTGGGACCGGCCAGCGCTAAGGCAAAGGGCGATCCGGATGCGCAGCGGCGAGATCCTGAGCCGACTGTGGCGCAATCGGCCGCTCCGGCTTCCGTCTTGGGGGAGTCCCAGGATGCCGAGCAGCCCAGTCCGCTTCCCGTGCAGGACTCTGGCGAAATAGTCTTTGCCGACCTGATCAAGCCCGAAGCGAAGCGTTGGATCACCTCGCCCGACCTCTGTGAGGCCTTAGGCCATCTCATCGACCTTCACAAGCGCAAGCGCGGGGAAGCTGCAAAGACTTTCCCATTCGGTGTCGCTTTGAGCACTGACTGGATCAGCGAGAACACCGTCGCCGACATCGCGAATCTGGTCGGGGTGCTGGAGCGAAATCGTTGGCTAGGACGACCGACCTCGGTCAAGAACGAAGCCCTGAAGCTCCACGAATTGCAATTCGACGATGGAGTGAAACGGGCCATCGTACTGAGTCACACGGGTGCCACTGCGCTCGGGTTCGACGTGGGGGCGAAGCGCAAATGACTTCAATGCATCTGGAGACCATGTTCCGGCCGGCCTATGAGGCGCGCGCGGCCGCGGCATGGTGTGTCGCACTCTTTTGGGTCGTGGGCTTGGCCATTTTCACGCGCATGGCGGCGCCTGCGCTCGCCACTATGCTGGCGCTCGCCCTCGGCATGCTTCTCCTGCGCAGTTGGCAGACATCGCGCGTTTGGGCGTTCAAGCTCAGGCTCGCCGGTCACAAGCTGGCATTCATTCGTGCTTCGACGCTGCGAGACGCTCAGCCCAAGCTGCAGGATCGAATCTTCCTGGGATGGGGCTGGGAGTGGCAGCCCTCCCACACACAGCGCGCCTACGACATTTCCAAAATCGACAAGAAAGAGATCTATCCCCCGCGCTGGTGGTTGAAGTATTTCGGCGACGGGCTGGACCCCTATGCGAGCAAGGGAAAGGCTTGGATACACGGCATGGGGGAGGAAGAGGAGATCATGGTGCCGAAGGCTACCTTCGTCGGCCATACGGGCATCATCGCCACAACAGGGGCCTTGAAAACCACCCTCTACAGATTGATGATCACGCAGTTTGCGCTTCAGGGCGACTGCGTCATCATCATCGATCCGAAGGGCGGCCAGGACCTGTACGAAGCCTGCCGCGACGCCGCTGCCGCAGTGGGCGACCCTGACCGCTTCATCTCATTCCGGCCAGCCTTTCCGTCGACCTCGGTGCGCCTCGACGGCTTAAAGAACTGGGATCGCGAAACTCAGGTGGCGTCGCGCGTCAAGCAAATCATCAGCGCGAGCGAAGACGACAACTTCATCAATTTCTGCTGGACGGTGACCACCAATCTGGTTGGTTCCATGAAGCTCGTTGGCCAACGGCCGACGATCGCCTCCTTGCTGGATCATGTGCAGTCGCTCGAGAACCCCGAGCGGCTTTGCGAGGAAGTGCTCTACGCCTATCTCTCACCCAAATTGCCGAACCTGGGCGAAGCGTTGCAGGATCGCAGCCGACTCGCCGAAGCGTCGCAGAAGTCGGGAGGTCAGCGTGGTGGCCGCGGCGGGCTGGCTGAGCGTGCATCGCCCCGCCTAACGATCCTGATGCAGCTGTTTCGGGAACTCCCATTCGAGGATCGACCGCGGGCGATTTCCGGCCTGATCGCGATGCTGGATGCGAACCGCGAATGGTTCTCCAAGATGATCGTCGCGATGGTCCCCACGCTGACGAAGATCGCCAGCTTGGGACCGCTCATGTCTCCCGACTACGACGACATCACAGACAAGCGTCCCATCTTCGACATCAAGAAGATCGTGGATGGCGGGAAGATTTTCTATGCCGGAATTGACGCCCTCTCCGACGCAACGGTGGCGGATGCGATCGCCGCACTGATCGTTGCTGACGCGGCAGGCTATGCGGGCGAGACGTACAACTATGGCGATGGTCGTCCGCCGCGCGTCCACTTGCTGATCGACGAAGCAGGTGACGCAACCAGCGAGACTCTGCTGCAAATCTTGAACAAGGGTCGCGCCGCCGGGATCAATGTTTACCTGGCCATGCAGGCGATCGCGGACTTGGTCGTTGCCCTGGGCAATAACGAGGCGCTGGCCGAGCGGTTCCTGAGCAACCTGAACAACTTCATTATTGGCGCCACGCAGGACCCTCGGACCCTGGAATTCCTCGAAACCAGGCTGGGCTTGGTTCCCGTGCTCACCAAGGCCTTGTCCCAAACCAGCGGCCAGAAGACCGAAGACATCGGCCTCGAATACTCGGCGAATCGCGGTGTCACGCGAAAGGAAGTTCAGCTGCCCATGATTCCAGGAGACTTGCTCTCGGCGCTCCCGGACCTTCACTACATCTCCGTGCTCAACCGCGCTGAAGTCCGCAAGGGGCGCATCCCGATTCTTCAATTCGCATGAGCAACAACAGCATCGAACGAATCCGCCTGGTCCCGAGTGCGGACGGCGCAACCAACGGCCGCACTTTGCAAGATGCCGGTAACCGTCGAGCGCTCATGAAAGACCTCGAGCGGCGCGGGTTGAGGTCGGCCGCCCTGAATGCCTTCCAGTGGTGGCCGACCCTGGAAGACACGGCGCTCGCACTGTGCGCTCACCTGGGCAGCGACCTGAAGGACGAAACAGGTGCGCCGCTGGCCGTCGCTGCTCTTGACAGGGCATTGAAGGCGTTCAGCGCGGCGACGATTGCAGGCCCCATCGACGCAGGGGTGGTGGCGTTCCTGGATAGCGTCCTGGAACTCGCCGAGCAGCTGCTGCGGCTCAACGTTTACGTCGAGGATGGAGAGGGCATTCGACATGTGTGGCGGCAATTCGCGGAGCCGTATCCGACATGGGCCTCGCGCCATGCTGCGATGGGTGAGATTCGAAGTGCACAAACGGCATTTGTCTTCGACCAGGAACTGTGGGCCGCGAAGCGGATGCTGGCAACGGCCACCATGGTTCCGCGAGATTTCAACCTGGTGTTCCGGAGCGAGCGATGAAGAGTCGATCGCACATCGGCTTCTGGCTCTTGGTCTTCCTGTGTGCCATCTTTGTGGTTCCGTACTTTGTACGCGGAGTCGAGATGCGCGCTCGCCTTGAGCATGAAGTTGCCGCCATTCAGCACGCACTTGGAAGCCGTATCGGCTCAGGTGTCGTTGAGAAGGCAAACGCGGTCTACTCGGCAACCGTGGTTGCGTCGGGGCTCCGAACTGCGATGGACGATTTGAAGCATACGCAGCAAGACCAGGAACTTGCACAACGCATCGGGACGACGATCCTGGCGGAGGCGGCCATGGGTATTGACAGCTATCTCCAGGCCCTCTCCATGCAACTCTACGCAGTGATATTGCGCGGAACGGTGGTACTCATGTGGGTGCTGATGCTGGCTCCATTCGCCGGCGCGGTGCTGATCGACGGTTACGCGACCCGAGCCAAGAAGTTCGAGAACCTCGGTTTTCAGAATCCGACTGCATTCGCGTTGGGCATTCACGTAGTCGTTGTCGTGAGCGCGATTCCCTTCCTATACATCGTTGCGCCATTCAGTATCAGCCCATTGTTCATGCCCTATTGGGCGGTGGCGGCCGCACTGCCATTGAGCTTCGCGATTCAGCATATGCAACCGGTGCTAACTCGATGAGCCACGCAAAACGGCCAAAACGCGAGTTTTAGCGGGCTGTTCGTGAGTACTGCGGGTCCTACAGTGACCCGCATGAATAGCAAGGTCCAGACCGCGCTCGGTTTTCTCCAGCCAATCCGTCATCTGATGGATGACGCGGAGGTGACGGAGATCATGGTTAACGGTCCAGACCAAATCTGGGTGAAGCGCTTCGGCCGTCGACCGGAACGTGTGCAAATTTCTCTCAGCGAGATGCAGATCAAGTCGGCCATCACGATGTTGGCCAGCGTATCTCAGCGCCAAGTTGGCGACGAGACAGCGTCCCTCGACAAGGCCAAGATCGTCAGTGCGGGAATTCCGGGTTTTCGCTTCGAGGCGTGGATGCCGCCGGTAGCAGTCAACGGGCCAGCCTTCACGGCGCGGAAGCTGGCTTCAAAGCTGATCCCCTTGGAACAGTACGTGGAGGAACAGACCTTCACGCTGGAGGCAGGAGCGCTGCTCCGCGACCTGGTCCTCGGTCGGCGCAATGTGCTTGTATCGGGCGCAACAGGCAGCGGCAAAACGACGCTGTGCAATGCGCTTCTGCAGATCATCCCGACCCACGAGCGGCTGCTCGTAATTCAGACCATCAGCGAGCTGATCGTCAACGCACCGAACAAGGTGCTGCTCGAATCCGACGAAGAACAGGGCTACAGCATCAGCCGAATTCTGACGTCTTGCCTCCGCGGCATCCCGGATCGAATCATTGTTGGTGAGGTGCGCGGCGCAGAGGCCTACGGGCTTATCAAGGCGTTCAACACGGGACATCCGGGAGGGATCGCCACGTTGCATGCGAACTCAGCTTTGGACTCCCTCGAGCGGCTGGAGGACATGGTCATGGAAGGGCGTCCGGAAATGCCGATGGAGGCGATCCGGCATCGGCTCGCCAAGGCCAAGCCCTATCTGGTCTTCATGGACCAAGTCGAGCGGAAGGGCCGGTTCCTGCCCACGCTCATCGAAATCACCGAAGTAACGGGCTACCAAAACGGCTCGTATGTCACCCACCCCGCCTACACCTACAAGGAAGCGCAATGAAGCTCGAACTCCCACATCCGCCTGGCACCACGTTGGCCGACCAAATCGAGGCGACGCGCCGGTTCGGGAACTACCTCGCCATCTCATTTGCGATCATCGCACTGTGGTTGGTGGTGCCCAGCGACGCTTGGGCGCAATCCACCGGCACCGCGTTCGAGTTCCCGGTCCTGGACCAGATGCTGTGCGGCTTCATCGCGTATTCAAAGTCGCGACTCGCTCCCTACATCGCCGTCTTGACCATCATCATCGGCGTGATCGGCCACTGGCTCGGCGCCACCAAGGTCTGGGGGACGCTGCTGTATGTCGTGCTCGGCCTGGGCATCATCATGGGCATCGGTGCCGCCATCGTTCGCGCGACCAACGCCGGCGCCACCTGCCTCTGATCCATGAGGACATCGGTCGTACACGCCAGCCTCAACATGAAGGCATCCATCATGGGCATCGACGCACGGCTCTTCGCCATGGAGTGCGCGTTGCTGGCTGTCTTCATCTCCCTACAGATGTTGGCATTCCTTCTGATCCTTCCGCTCATCCACGCCATCGCCAAATGGGCCCATGCTCGCGATGACCAAATGGTCGAGGCCTCGGTTCGGTATGCGCGGGAGAAGGACGCTTGGGACCCCTGGCACCACCCCAAGGTGGTTGACCGGCGCCCGACTGGCTATGGGAAAGGGATGCCATGCTGAGCCTTCGGGAGTTGGCCAGCGGTTACCACGACACCACGTCGGCCTTCGGGGAGCTCGTGCCTTGGTTCGAGCACCTCACCCCCGGGCTGGTGCTCAGCCTCGACGGGGCCCTTCTGGCTGGATTTGAGTTCGATGGCCTGGACAAGGACTCGACCGACGAGGCCGAACTGGACGCGGCAACGGAGTCGCTGGAGGCAGCATTCAGGGCCTTCGACCATCGTAATACTCTTTGGACGTTCCTCGATAAGCGTCGCAGAGTGTTCATCCAGGACTCGGATATTGGCCACCCCGTCGCCCGCATGATGGAACAGGAGTGGCTCAATGCCGTCGATGACGGGTCGCTTGCCAGCTTCCGACACCTGATCTTCGTCTCCTACCAGCCGTTCACGGGAACGTCAGGCATCTTCGAAGAAATTGGCGCGGTCATGACGGAGACCGGCGAACACCTCGGGAAGGCGGCCATGAAGGTCCTTTCCGAGCGCTTTATGCTGAAGAAGGGCATCGAACGAGTCGAAGGGAAAGTCACCAGCAACACAGCTGCATTCGAGAACCAGCTCACCTCGTTCTCGCAGGTGCTGCCCAGGCTGCGGATGCGCAGACTTGAGGGCAACGCGCTGCTGGCGGAGCTGTCCAACCGCATCAACCTCGCATCTCCGCGTAGCAAGGTGGCCGTACCCGAACACGGCACCGCCTATCTCAACACGCTCTTGCCGACGGACACAGTGAGGCGCGTCGACGGAGGGCTTCTGAGGTTTGATGGTGCCGGCGGCGCCAAGCTACTTTCCATGATGTCGGTGAAGGGCTATCCGAATCCCCTGAACAACGTCAGTGCCGAAGACCTGTTGATGGTGCGCGGCGACTTCACCGTCGTTCACACCTACAGGTTTTTGGACCGGGAAGGCGCAAAGCGGCTGGTCATGAAGGCCGAGCAGCACTACCGCTCGCAAGTCAAAGGCCCAATCACCCAGATGGTCGAAAAGATCACGGGCGAAGAGTCCGATCGCATCGACACCGGACAGCTGGTGCTGGCCGAAGATGCGCAATCTGCCCTTGTCGAGATCACGGCCGAAGGCGTCAACTTCGGCTACCACTGTATGTCGGTGCAAGTGCTGGGAGAAGACTCGGCCGACATGATGCACACCCGCAAGGCGATCGCGGGGGTGTTGTCGAACGCGGGGTATGGCGTCGTCAACGAAGTGATCCACCAAGTTGGCGCATTCATGGCGACTATCCCCGGCGCCGCCGACGCGAGCGTGAGGGCGACGCTGGTCAGCACCCGGAATCTCGCCGACATGGCCGTAGTGCGCTCCATCCAGCCAGGTCCGGGGAGCAACAAGTATTTGACGGAGCAGCGACGCGCTCCTTCGCGGTCGCTTTGCCTCTTCCCAACTCCCTCGGGTGTGCCGGAGCTGCTGAACCTGCACGTGGGTGACGTCGGGCACTTCATGGTGGTCGGCCCGAACGGTGCTGGTAAGACATCACTGATCAACATGCTGATGACGATGTGGCAACGCTACGAGCCGTGTCGTGTCATCGTCTTGGACAAGGACAAGAGCTGCTACCTCACGATCACCGCCCTCGGCGGGTCGTACGTCAGCCTCACCGACCCGCAGGGCGCGACGAGCCAGATGAATCCGTTGCGGTGGATCGACGATCCAAATCGGTGGAATGACATTGCGTTTTGGATCAGCGGCGCGATGCAGGCGTTTGGGGGCGAGCAAATTACAGCCCGGCAGTCTCAAGCCATCAGTAGCGCGATCGCAATGAGCGCTAGCGCCGGGAAGCATGGCGCACGACGCCTTGGCGCCTTCATGTCGGTACTGGAAGGCATGGACTCGGAATTCGCGGCACGCCTTGCTCCCTGGGTGCAATCCGGGAGCGGCGCGTCCGCCAACTATGGGCGCATCTTCGACAACGAACACGATGCCTTCGCGGAGCAGTTGAGCAGGGGTCCGAATGCAGTTATCGGCATCGACGTGGGAGGCCTTCTCAAGGACGACCGGCTCGCGCCGTCCGTTTTGGAGTACCTCTTCATGTCCATCAATGACCTGGTGGACGGTCGTACACCGACACTGATCTACCTTGAGGAAGCCTGGTACCTGCTCGCAAATCCGCGGTTCCGGGCCGGCTTCGAGGAATGGATCAAGACGATGCGCAAGCGAATGGGAGCGGTGGGGCTCAGCACGCAATCGGTCGAAGACATCCGGCGCAGCGGCATCAGCAGCTCGTTGAATGACAACATCAAGACGCGGATATTCCTCCCGAACTCACAAGCGCTCGCCTCCGTGGACGTATACACGCAGATGCTGGGCCTGACGCATGACCATGTGCAGCTGATTCGCAGCCTCACGCCAAAGAAGCACTACATGATCTGGCAGGAGGGCCGCACCCGCGTTTTGGACGCCTTCATGCCCCCGAAGGTCTTGGCTCTGACCCGCTCCGACGCACTTGCGCGCGACGCTTTCAACCGGCACCGGACAGCAGGCGGCGACGACTACATCGCCCGCTACATCAAGGAGATCACCAATGCGTAAGCTTCTCGTCGCGATCGGCCTGGCCGCATTCGCTGCACTGGGGTGGGCCCAGATGATCGTATTCGACCCCACGAATTTCGTTCAGACGACGATTTCGGCGGCTGAGGCCCTCAAAGCCACCGCGCAGCGAGCCACAGCCTATGCATTGCAGTTGCAGCAATACCAGACGCAACTCAAACAGCTGCAGAACATCGACAAGAACATGGCGGTCGGCATCCTCGCGCAGAACAGTCCCGAGTTGGCCTCGGCGCTTGAACTCTCGGCCACAGTCAGACAGATGTACGGGAACGTCGAAGCGTTGAGAAGTCGATTCAATGGGCGCCTGGACGAAATCAAGGTGATGGGGATGTCCTGGGACAAGTACATCCTTTACGAGCAGCAGCGCATCCAGAAGAACACGCAAGGCGCTGCGGACCGCGCGAGGGAAGAGGTTCGCATTGTGGAGCGTGTGAACCGAGACATGACCTATGCACAGGAGATCGCGGCCAAGATTCCCGCTTCCGCAGGCGTGCATGAGTCGATGCAGCAGCTCAACGTGCAAATGAACAGGATGCTGACGCAATCGGCCGACTATTCCCGCATGATGTCTGCGCTGGCCAACGCTTCCGGGATGGCTGTCGAGGCGGCTCAGCAGCAGAACGAGCAGGACCAGCGCGACCTCGAGCAGCTGCGCCATCTCAACGGGCTGACCAAGGCGCGCATCGACAGCGAACGTCGCGCGATCGAGAGGGTCCGGCCATGATTCGGCGCCTCCTAGCGAGCATCGGCTTGGTCCTGCTCGCCGTCGCGGCAGGGGGAGCACAAGCGGGCAGCTATTGCGACTATTCGAACATCCTCGACCCGGACAATTTGGTCAAGAACACGGTTCAGGCGGTCGAATCGGTCAAAGCAGTCACGCAGCTGGTAGACAAATACAAAAAGCAGGTCGAGCAGTACAAGACTCAGGTCGAGCAGCTGAAGAGCCTGGCGGACAGCGGCTCCGCGCTGGTCCGCACCACCCAAGATCTGGCCGATGCCCAGCAATTGCTGACGGCACTTCGCAGTCTCCATGGGTCTGCCCAGCAGGTGCGTGGGCGCTTCGACCAGCGTCTCGGACAGATGAAGGCGACTAGCACCTCGTGGGAAAGCTACATCGAATGGGAGCGCAATCGGATCGCTCGGAACGTCGGGAACGCCGTCGCCGGCGCCCAGGAAGAGCAGCGAGTCCTGGCGCGTGTGCAACGCGACTATGAGTTCGCGCGCGAGGTGTCGCAGAAGATTCCGGAATCGGCAGGCATCCATCAAGCCGCACAGATCATGAATCTCCAGGTCAACCGGATGATCTCGCAGCAGGCGGAGCTTGCGCGCATCATGGCACCCGCCGCGGCGGCCGCCGGCGAAACCACTGAAGCGCTGCAGCAACGCGCCGAGCGCGCGAAATTCAGGGCAGAGCAGTTCCAGCAGCTGAACAACATGACCAAAGCGAGGCAGCAGAGCGAACGGAGTTCGTTGGAGGGCCTGAGATGAAGCCCGTGATGACTCGCCGAATTCTCCTTGCGTTGGCCATGCTCGCTGCGGTGGCCCCGGCATTCGCTGTGTATTGCCCGCGCATTCTCTTCGACCCCGACAATTTCGTGAAGAACACGATCATGGCGGAGCAGGGCGTGGAGGCCACCGCTGCACGCGCTGCGTCGATGCTGACGCGCATGCAGCAGTTCCAGACCCAGGTGGCGCAATTGCGCTCAATCGATTCGGTGGTGCCTCGTGCCGCCGAGGACCGATCCGCCACGCAGCTTGCCGACATGCGCTTGCTCCTTGCCACCTTGAGGCAAATGCAAGGTAGTGTTCAGCAGGTCCGATCCCGCATGGGTGCACGCCTAGACGAAGTCAAGGCAATGGGCATGTCATGGGACAAGTACATCCTCTATGAGCAACAGCGCATCGAGAAGAACGTGAAGATTGCAACGGCCCGCGCCACCGAGGAAGCGCGGGCGCTTGATCAGGTCGGGAAGGACTTCACCTCATATCAAGAAGTGGCCGCGAGGATCCCCGAGTCGGCCGGTATGCACGAGGCGATGCAAAAGCTGAACGTGCAAGCGAATCAAATGATCGTCCAGTCGGCGCAGATGGCAAGGCTCCTGGCGCCGACGGCTGCCAGTGCTGGTTCGGTCACGGAAATCCGGCAGCAGCGCAATGAGCGGGCCACCCGGCAGCTTCAACAGATGGAGCAACTTCACGAGCTCTCGCGCTCGCGGCAGGCCGGTGAGAGACGCGCTATCGACAACGCTGGACCGAACCCACGCGATCAATAGGAGTTGGTGCTGATGCTCACAGTTTCATTGCAGTCGTCTCAGGCGACATCGTTCTCCACGAAATTCCGACGCTTCTGCCTCGTCGCGCTGCTCGTTGTCGTAGGTCTTGCGTCGGGCATTCCGGCCATGTCTCAGGACGCGCCGCCTCAGCCGTTCCCGGAGGAGACTCCCGAAGAAGTTGCCGACTCACTGCCGCAGCGTGCGATGCAGCGGACGATGGAGCTCATCACCGCTGTCGAGGGCTTGATCTCGCAGGTGGGCAACGGTGGCGTGTTCAATAGTCTCGGACGCCGATTGACGGCTGTCCTCGGTGCTACCGTCATCATCTGGTCGATCCTGAAGAACATGGTGTTGAAGGCAACTCCGACGCAGATCATCGCGGATCTGGTATTTCCAATGATTGTCATGGCCATGTGTGTCGCCGCCCTGGACCAGAACTTCGCCGGCAAGGTCAATGCGAGCGTGCAGGCGCTCATGTCAGGACTATCGCCAGGATCAACCAACTCAGGCTCGGTAGCGGTCAACTTCGTCAAGGGAATGCTCAAGGCGATAGCGGCCGTTTGGACGCAGAGCCCGGGGTTCACCATCAAGGACATTGGCTTCACCTATCTTGCGTCGCTCCTGCTGCAACTCATGGCAGTTGTCTTCATTGCCATCGGTACCGCGGTCGGCCTCGGTGTGATCTTCATGGCCAAATTCCAGATCGCCTTCGCCATCGCGCTCGCGCCCGTCATGATTCCATGGCTGATGCTCAAGCCAACCGAGTTCCTCTTTTCGGGCTGGCTGACCTTCCTGCTGAAAGGGGGCTTCGTGCTGGTTGCCGTCAGCGCGATCGCTGGGGCGATCAGCGCCTCAGTCGCCGGATTGAATACCATTGCGGCCGGCTCGGTGGCGGGCATTGACAGCGCGTTGACCTATGCGGCCATCGCATTGATGGCCATGCTCTTCGCTTTCCTGCTGTACAAGAGCGCCGACATCGGGTCCGGTGTGATCAGCGGCGGTGTTTCCGGTATCAGCGGCATGGGGCGCGTTATCGGCGGCGCCGGGGCCAAGATGCTGGGCGGTGCCGGAAAGATCGGTGGCAAGGCTGCTGGCGGAGCGATCGGTATCGGCTCGGCGGCGGCGATGGGAAAGGCTCACGCCGGAAAAATGGATCGGCAGCTCTCTCCAGGACAAAAATCGATGCAACCGCGACGTGGCTCCTTCCAGCGGAAGGTGTATGAATTCGCACGTGGCGCTCCGGCTGACGGGACTCCCTCGCCGACCGGCGCGGGAGCAAGCTGATGAGAGAACACCTCATCGAGCTGGCAGACTGTGCGCGGCGTGTCACGGATGCGGCCAGCGAGGAAGAACTGGCGGAGGCCTTGAGCGACATGGAGCGCATTGGCGAGCGGTCGGTCTCTCTTGCGATTGCCGTGCAGCTCCTGAAGATCCAGCTGGAGCGGCCCGTCGTGCTTCCGCTGGCTGTCTTGATGTGCGGCTTCTCGCTGTACTTCGCCGCGCAACGCTGGGTGAGTTGAACTGCGGAAGGGCTCCCGTACAGTTTCAACAAGGAAACTGCACATGAAGCTCTTGTTTACTCGAATCACGGCGGCGCTTGGCCTTGCAGGCTGTCTCTTCGGAGCGGCCGAGGTTGGCGTGCTCGGCAACTACTATGCGAGGGTGGAGGACCGGGCCCGCATCTGGTGCTCGACGCGCAGCTTTTGCAAATCGGTCCGGCGAGAAGGTACTCTCGCCGCGCCGCAGCTTATCGTCCACGTCAAGGGGTCGATCAACCCGACTTTGGTCGAGACGGACCTTCGGGCTGCAGGCGCGCTGAAAGCGCCTCGGCAGGACAGTGACCCGCTGCCGAAGGAGCTGCTGGTAGTCGTGCGTGCCGACATGCGGGCACTGGGAGGCAAGCCATGACGGTGCTCTGGACTATCGCTGCCGCATTATTTGGTGCTCTGCTTTTCGTCCTCGCGATGGGGAAACGTGCATCGCAATCTCGGTGGGTTTGGGTGGCGGCATCATGTAGTGCCGCGACGTGCGTCGCCGCCATCTGGAGCGCCGGGCTGCTGTTCGAAACTTGGGGATTCCAAATTGCCGGTGTGGCTGGAATTGTGGGTACTTTGCTGGCTCGCCCGGCGAAAGACATGGCCATGGCCGTAGACGACCCTGGGGGTTCCGGTCAATTGAGCGCGGAGCGTGTCGAGCCTCTCCGGCTGAAAGGAAATGGCTTCAAAGACATCGCCGGCATGGCCACGGTCAAGGCGCAACTCCTGCAGGCGACCGAGGAGGCAAGGCAGCGAGGAACGAGGGAGACGCGCAACGGCATCATGCTGTTCGGGGAACCTGGCAACGGGAAGACGATCCTTGTGAGGAAACTCGCTGAGCACCTTCGCCTGCCACTCTACGAGGCGGACATCGGAAAGGTCAACTCTCGCTTCGTGGGAGAGACAACTGAGCGGCTGATGGCCGTGATCGGGGAGGCTCGCCGGAATTGTCCCTGCATTCTTTTCCTTGACGAGGCGGAGAGCGTTCTCGAAGCCCGTGAAGAAGTAGGGCGGGCAGGAGGTTCAGGTGCGTCAGACATCAATCGGACCACCAATGCCTTGCTGACAGCACTGGTGGATCTGCGAGGGTCGGGCGTGGTGGTGCTGGCCGCCACCAACTTTCTTGATCGAATCGATCCAGCAGCGATCCGCGAAGGGCGTTTCGACTGGAAGATCGAGGTGACTTCACCCGATGAAGCCGCGCGGCTGGGACTTCTTCAGGAAGGCTTGGAAAAGAGTGCGCGCGGTATCGAAGTTTCCGACGATGTGGTGCGAAGCGTGGCCGCTCGATGGAAGGGGTTCTCGGCCAAGCGAATCGTTGCCATAGCGGAACAAGCCGGGCGGTTCGCGCGCGCGAATGGGCTCAATCGACTCGGGTACAAGGACCTGCATACTGTGCTGCGTGAGGTCCAAGGCGCCCGAGCTGCAGCGCCTGAGGGAACGAAGTCATTGGCTGACCTGGTACTTCAACCCGACCAGCGTGACCAACTCAATGCGATGGCGGTTCGCCTCAAGAATGCGTACGAGATCGAGGCCGCAGGGGGTTCGATACCTACGGGTGTGCTGCTCATCGGGCCTCCTGGCACCGGAAAGACCGAGGTTGCCCGTGCGATCGCGAAGGATGCGGGGTATGCGTTCTTCCCGATCACGGGCGGAGAAATCATTGCTGATCCGCATCGAATGAAGAAGCTGTGGCGCCAGGCCATGGACATGCGGCCAGCGCTGTTCTTTATCGACGAAGGGGACGATGTCCTGGCGAATCGCGTGGGCTCGGCGCACAAGCCGATCACCAATCAAGTCCTCACGATGATGGATGGTGCGCAGGGTCGGATTCCGGATTTGCTCTACGTCGCGGCTACAAACCATGCGGAGGCGATCGACCCTGCCGCGCTGCGGGGTGGCAGGTTCACGGAGAAGCTGGAAATCACCCCGCCGGATGCCGAGGCCCTGATGCCCTGGATCGCTTCTTGGCTCACCCATCGCGGGTGGTCGAGCGATCTACCTGCGTCCGCGATCGCAACGCTGTTGGACGGCCAGTCGGTGGCCAACGCGCAGTCGATCCTGCAGCAGGCTGTAAACATCGCGCTCGTTGAGTGCGCGGATTTCTCGGCGCGTCGGATCGAGGTACAGCATCTTCACGCGGCCATTCGGACTGTCGTGGGCTGAGGTCCAACTGCAATCGTTGGCAGCTTGATGACCTGGGGGCGCCAGTAGCGACCATGTGCGTGGCGCGGCGACGGAACACCGGCAAATGCGCTGTTTTGGCGGGGGGCCACCTTAGGCCTTTGGCCAAAGAATCAGCTGCATGTTCCGAACGAAGCGTCAACCGGAGTCACTGCAGGATCTGGACAACACACCGCCTGCGATCGTAGAGCGGCCTCGCAGAGCCTTTCCATCGCTGCTGGGAACTGAGCGCGTCCATGGCAGCCGATGGTTCGTCGTGTCGTGCTTCCAGTGGCTGGTCATTGCCGTATTGGCCTTGACGCTGTACCAGTTGTTCCCACTGAAAACCGTTGTCCCATGGATCATCTTCGTCGATCCCGACAGCGGCCAGGTCCGCGGCAAGCCCGTTGCGGCCGAGCAATTCAAAGGCCAAGTCAACGAGCGGATGATTGGCGCAGAAGCACGCGCCTTCGTTCGGGGAATGATGACCATCGACCCATTCGTGACGCGCAGCAACCTTGAGCGCGTTTCCAAGCGGGTGACAGGCAAAGCGGCTACTGAGTTCCGCGAATTTCTCTCCGCCGAGCGTCCTTTCGAACGTCTCGCAAAAACCGCCGGCCTGGTGCGTACGCCCGACAGCATCACGGTCGATGCGTCCCAGAAGAACGTCGTCTTCGTGTTCGTCCAGACGTCGGAACGGATTTCGTCAGGCGAACCAATCATCACCAAGTGGCGCTTCACGCTGCACTACGTCGTCGATCCGGCTATCGATCCGAACGGATTCGAAGAGAACCCTCTCGGCTTCGTTGTCACGCACTTCGAGCGAGTCCAGGACTTCCAGAAATGATCAAGCGCATCTTCCTGCTCCTGACCGTCATGTGTTCGGTGTGCGTGCATGCCCAGCAGCAAGCAACGCCTGTTACAGGCGACACCCGCCTCGTCACTTTCAAGTTCGATCCGGACAAGAGCTATCTCATCCTGACGAGACCGAAGTCGATGACGCACGTGCAGCTCCGACCGGACGAGAAGATCGTGACGGTGGGGGCCGGGGACACCGCGAATTTCACCTTCACTGTGACGGCCAATCGTAGCAACCTTCTGGTTCGTCCGAAATACCCGGACCTGGAAACGTCGCTCACGCTGATCACGACCGAGCGGGCCTATCCAATCATGATTCGGTCGACGGACTCTGAAGGCGGCAAGTGGCACCAGCGAGTCTCGTGGATTGTCGAAGACGGGTTGATCGACGACTCACCTTCACCGGCCGCACCGGTGATAGCTCCTCGCGCCGCACAGGACGGGCTGCCCGACTCGATCACTGCCGCGCCGTCAGCATTGGCAATCGACCGTCTGAACTTCGACTATGCGGTCGAAGGAGATGCGCCGTTCAAACCCGTCCAGGTGTTTGACGACGGGAAACTCACCTTTCTCCGATTGCCAGATGCGCTCGAAGTGCTACCGGCGCTCTTCGCTGTCGTTGAGGGCGAAGCCCAGTTGTTGAACTACACGGTGAAGAACAAGTTCCTGGTGGTCCAGGGAACCAGCCCCTCGATGTTGCTGAAGCTGGGAAAGGCCGAGGTGAAGGTTCGTAAGGGCCGCGCGTCACGGTGGCCATCGCTTCCCTGGGAGATCACCGGTGGCTGAAAGCCTAATAAAACCGGAGCTGGCCAAACCGAGAGGCACTCCGCCGAAGAAGCTGCTCATCGGCGTCTTCGTCCTTTTGATTGTTGTCGTTCTGTTGCTGTCGCTCGTCACCACGGGAAACAGCGAACCCGCCAATACGGGGGATGGGCTCGCGCGTGACGCTGCGGCAACATTGACGGACGCAGATCGCGTGGACGTCGGTCGCGCGGCTCCCATTGTTCGTGAGGCCGCGACCACAAGCGGTTTACCAGCGGACTTCCGGGGTGACGGACGCCCGGCGTCGCCAATTCCTCCCGGACTGCAAAAGCCGCCTTCCGAGGGAGCGCCCGCCACAAAGCCGGCGGCGGCCGCGTCAGCGCCTGCGGGCCACCCGATGGTCGATCCTGCGGTGGCAGCGCGCGAGCTGGAAGTGCTGAACTCGAGGCTGGTCGTGTTTGACCAGGAAGACAAGGCCACTCCAATCGCCAATGGGTCGAATGCCTCCGGTGCAGGCCCGGCAGAGCGAGCGCAAGGGGACGACGCCGGCGGCACGCGGAGCCGCCAGAGTGGGAGCGACAGCCTCTCAGTGGGCGACCAAATCGCAAAGCGAATCGCTGCGGCAAAAGACCAGGACCCGCAGTCCTCGCCGCGTCAGCGCGACAACAAGTTCCTGCAGGAGTTTGCTGACCAGCGACGCCAAGCGGGCCTTAGGCCCAACGAGCGGGAGGCGGCCAACATGGTGCTGGAAGGGACAGTGATTCCGGCGGTGCTGATTCGTGATGTCGTTACCGATCTACCAGGTGTGGTGACGGCGATGGTCAATAGGGACGTTTACGACAGCATCCATCCACAACGCAAACTGATTTGCAAAGGCTCCCGGCTCGTCGGCCGCTACAACAATGAAGTGAAGGCTGGCCAGGGGCGCATGCTGTTCGCATTCAGCCGCCTGATTCTGCCGGATGGCAGCTCCTTCGACCTCCCGGGCTTCGATGGCTCCGACCAGTCGGGGCGCGCCGGCGTGACGGGCGACGTGGACAACCACTACTTCCGGATCTACGGCGGGAGCCTGTTGATCGGGCTTCTGGCCGATCGAGTCACGAAGCCGCAGGCGGTTCCGCAAGGTCAAAACGCCCAAATGTCGGCCACGGGCCAGATCCTGACGGACACGGCGCGGGATCAGCTCCAGCGCTTCCGGGACGTGTCGCCCACCATCACGATTGAACGCGGCTCGGTCATCAACGTCGAGGTCAAGCGCGACCTCATATTCCCAGCCAGCGTCCTGAGAGGTTGCACATGAGGTTCTCGCAAACCTTCGCCGCGGTCGTGTTGTCCTGTGTCGTCGGCAATGTGCTTTCGACCGCCTCGCCGTCATCGACTCTCGGGCGGTTCTCCTTCGACTATGCGATCGCTGGTGACGGTGGCAGCAGGCCAGTGCACGTGTTCGACGACGGACAACGCACTTACATGCAATTCAAGCCGGGAGCGCCCGTTCCGGCACTGCTTTCTCCTGATGGCGAAAAGCTGTTCATGCCCAGCGTAGAAGGCCCCTACATCGTGATCGCAGCGGTCCCAAGGGACTTCGTCGCACAGCTCGGTTTGAGCCGCACGCGCGTGACGCATTCGAGCTCAATGTCAAATGCCCCACAGCATTCACCTGACGGCCGCCCTGTTCCTCCTTTGGTGCGTCCAGTGCAGCTCGCGAGCGCGGGTCCCGTTGCCGTGGGGGCGATCATGCACGCCGGCCCAGCGGTGCAGTCGCCCACGAGCTGGCAGGAAAACAGCTATGCGCGCCCGTTACGTGGCGATGACATCGAATGGACCGACGGGGCCTCGGCGAGTTCAAGGCAGCAGGACATTTTGTTTGCCAAGGGTGATCCAGCATTGCCGGCGGTTGGCCGCGATGCCGTAGCGAAGCTCGCCAAGCAGCTCCAGGGCGCTGCGCAGGTCGTGGTGGTTGGTCGCGATGACAGCAGCTACAAAGAAGGACTTGCGCAAGGTCGAACTCAGACGCTGATTGATGCGCTGGTGCGCAACGGAGTCCCCCGAAACGTCATCGTGGCGCGGCCAAGTGCCGAAGTATCCGGCGACGAGGTGAAGCTCGGACGCCAGATGTTTGCTCCGTCCCAGATCCGCTGGCGGGATGCCGTACGTCTGCCGGCGCCGCAAGCCCCCGCGCCGGCGGTGGTGGTTGCTGCAGTTGACGTGCCCCCAGTGCGTGATTGGGATATGCGCCAGGTCGATCAAAACGTGCAGCGCATGTTTGAGCGGTGGTCGAAGGACGCCGGCTGGGACCTGGTGTGGCGCGATGGTCCGCCCATCGCAATCACGGGTGACGTCCAGCTTGGGAGGCGCGAATTCCTTGACGCGACACGGACTGTGATCGCCCAGGCGCGCACTCTCGGCTACCGCGTCAAGGCGACAGCCTATTCAAAGGCCAACGCGCAAGGCAGACGGACTCTGGTCATCGAAGGCGAGCAATGAAACCTGGAATCACAACCTCTCTCGTATTGGGAATGTGCGTATGGGCTGGATCGACCAATGCGCAGATCACGAACGCCACACGTGAAGCTGCGGCCAGTTCGGTCAACAGCTCGGCTGCGCGAACTCCTGCACCGATTGCTTCTGCAGTGGCCACCGGAACTGCCGACGGAGTGGTGATCGTCGACAAGCCGTTCGAGGCTCCTCGAGTGGAGCCAAAGTTGCCATTGCAGCCACCAGCGCCGGCATTGCCTATCGCGGCCCCCGCTCGACCTGCAAGTGCAGTCGCGGCCGCTGCAGTTCCCGCGCCGGCACCGGCAGCGCCGGAATGGAAGATCCAGGCATCGGACGGGTTCCTGTCGCGATCGCTGAGACGGTGGGAGCGTGATGCCAAGTTCCCCATCCTGTGGGAGGCATCGAAGGATCTTCCTGCCATCACTGCTGTGTATCGCAGCGATTTCCTCGGCGCACTCAAGTTGCTGATGGAGGACACCCGGTTCTCCGAGTACCCGTTGCACGCATGCGCACACGACAACGTCGTGCGCATTCTTCACACCTCTCAGTCATGCACGCGATGAACTACTTCACCTCGAAATCTCGCCCTCGGGTGGCCGTGGTCTGGCTGCTCGCATTCAGCCTGACCGGGTGTGCGATCAGTACGCAGCAGGTTGCCGACGAAGCCAGCCGCCGGACATCGGTCATCACCACAGCGCAGCAGCAATTGCAAGCGCAGGCTAAGCCGCCGGAAGCCCTTCGGCGAATCCCTGGAAACTACATCGGCGGACAGGCCACCGTCATCAGCCAGAGTGTCGCCCTCCCTGCGAGCGCAAGGGAGGCGGTACTCAACTTCAAGGGATACGGCTCGCTGCAGCAGGTGATCAGGAACATCCGCGATTCGACCGGTATCCCGGTGCGTATCAACGCCGATGTGGTCGAGCCGACGCGCGCGGCCGCTGAACCAGTCCCTGCGCCAGCCACGCAACCCGGCGGGCCCTTGCCTGTTTCTCTGCGCGTCGCGCCGCGCTCGGCAGGCGACTTTCCCTTGGGATTCAGCGGTGATTTGGGCGACTACCTGAACAACATTGCCGGCATCCTCGGAGCTTCCTGGGAGTACGCCAACGGCGAGATTCACATCTTCCGGAAGACGACGCGTGTCTTCTCGCTGATGGTGTCGTCGGGAAGCCAGGAAGTCCGAGACGACATCAATACCTCGGGACAGTCTTCCGGTGGCGGTGCCGCTCAGACGCAGCAGGCCGGCACCTTCGGAAGCAACTCGAACGCGACGACGAAGTCCGATTACGACCCTTGGAAACTGATCGACCAGGTCCTCAAGACAATGGTTTCGTCGGAAGGCAAGTACACCGTCAATCAGGCCAGCGGCACGATCGTCGTCTCCGATGTGAAGCAGCACGTCGACCGCATCGCGGAGTGGGTCCGCCAAGAAAACGCGACACTGACGCGGCAGGTCGCCATCGAGGTGCGCGAGATCGCGGTGGACTTGCGCACCGATAGCCAAATCGGCGTCGACCTCAACCTGGTCTACCAACAGCTGAACCGGGCGAGTGGCGCTCAGGACTGGGTGTTTCGATTTGGGGCTCCCTCGTCCGTGGTTGACGCATCGGCTGGCAGCGTTGGCTTCAACGTGGCCAGGCCCGACGCCAGACTTAGCGGCACCAATGTTGCGTTGCAGGCCCTGAATTCGTTGGGAAACATCGTCCACGACAGTACGAGAACCGTCCTCACGACCAATCGAGTACCGGGGCGCGTGCAAGATGTGACCGACCGCGCGTACCTCGCTGAAACGACACCCGCCGGTGGCGGAACCTCGCCTGGGACGACCGGGGTCCCGGGACTGCGGCCGGGAATTGTCACCTATGGGGACAACCTGATCATCGTGCCCACGATCGGGGAGTCGAACATGGTGCTGCTGCAGCTGTTTTCGACGCGGTCGTCTCTTCTGGAACTGAACTCCGTGACTGCGGGGCAGGGGATCACGTTTCAGCAGATCAACACGCCCGTCCTTGGTCGACAGAAGAATTCCCAAAACTTTCATGTCCAGCAAGGGGAGACTCTTGTCATCGTCGGCAACACCTCGGACCGTTGGTCCAGCAAGGACAACCACAGCATCACTGGAGGATCGCGGTCGGCGACCCAGCAACGAACGCTGAATGTTCTGCTCGTGACGCCGCGCGTCATGGCCGGGAGCTGAGATGGACCTTCTGCGGGTTCCTTCAAAGAAGGCGGCGCTCGCTTTCGGGTTGAAGTGGACCGTCCTCGACCCCTTTGAGCGGTTCCACCAGCAGGTGTCTCGGTGGCGCGCAGAGGGATATCAAGAGCACGCGCGATATTCCCTGTCAGGCGACCAGATCTACGGTCTGGTGAAGGACGGCTTTGGCGAGCAGGAAAAGCAACAGGTGCGCGGCCTGCGCGTGCTTGCGGCAGCGGCATGTGCAGCGATGCACCCAAAGCTGAAGGGCCAAACGGCATTCGTCGCCATCGCTCTCCCGGGATCTGGGGCTGACTCGACTGTCGCTGCGATCGGACTGGTCCGCGGAATGGTGGTTCTCGATCAGCTGTGTCGCAATGGTGCACAACTGTCCGAGGCACGCCAATCGTTCGCTCGCCACGCCGCCGTCGGCTCCACGGAGCAGGAGTATCCCGTCTACGGAAACTCGGGACAGGTGCATCATGACTTGGACCTGGAAGGCCTGGTGCTGCCGGCAGGGACTTTGTCGCAGGGTCCGGTTATCCGACCGCTGCGCGCGAAGCGAGGCTTCAAAGTTGCGGGGCTCATTGCCGTGCCGTGCCTACTTGCGGCCGTCAGCGTCGCAGCCTTGAATTCGCATCGATCCGACCTGCAGCAGCGCGCTCAGGTGGCGCTGCTGGAGCGCAACAAGCCAGAGGCGAAATACCGTGAGGCGATTCAGGCGTTGTTGCAGCGCCCCGTAGTGTCTCTGAGCGCCGCGATTGAGACGATGCGTGACGCGTTGGCGGACTTCCCCTTGGTGCATGCGGGGTGGGAGCTCACTCGAATCACATGCCCCTCGTCGGGGGACTGCTCCGTGCAGTTCAAGCGACTAGGAGGAAGTGGTGCCAGTTTGGAAGAGTTCCGACTCAATGCGGCGCCCCACTGGCGCGGCATCTCGGCTTCTGGCCAGGACGAAGTCACCTTCGCTCTCAAGCTGGACTTTCCCCAATCCAAGCTGCGGCGCGAGGCTTGGATCAGTTCGATCGCCTTCAGGGACCGCTGCTTCGAATCCTGGCAGTTCCTCGAGCCTGGTGGGTGGCGGGCGGAAGTCGGCAACGCTGCAATTCAGGCCGTGCCGGCCGGGACCTTGCAGAAGGACATGGCGAGTCTCTACGGCCTGCCGGACGCGGTCTATGCAATGCCCGTCGTCATCACCAACCAGGCGTGGTGGTACGCCAAGGCTGACCCCGACAGTCCAGTGCGGCCATCAATGCTCGGAGAAAGCACGGTCATGGAGGCGGATGGGCAGATCGAGCTCACGCACAGCAACAAGCAAATCACTTTCAGCGCAAGAGGACTGACGTATGTTCAAAGATAGCGTTCGCGTGGTCGGGCTGGCATTGGTCATTTGGACCGCTGCTCTGACTTCTCACGCGCAAAACAGTACGCCCGCCGCGAGTCCGGCAAGCAAGCCAGTGGCCGCGTCGAGCGCCGCATCGACTCCCGTCAATGCGCTACTCAAGGCGCCCGAGGCCCAACGGGGGACCATTGGGACGATCACCGACCTTGCACAGCAACTGAAGGTGGAACAACTCAAGCGCGACCTCCGAGAGGCGAAGCAGGGAAATGCGGCCGTCGACGGCGCCGGGTTCAAGCTTCCTCCCGCTGGCGCCTTGCCGGTGATTGCGGCGCTCAAGGTCACGCCGGTGCGAACAGAACTCACACCCCCCGCGGTCGTGGGCATCCTGGGGGTTGGCGCCCGCCTGCGAGCGCGCCTCGGCGACGGCCAGGAAGTCGTGGTCGGCCAGAGCGTGCAGGGATGGTCCGTGACGGCGATAACCCCTGCCGCCGTGACGTTCGCCAACTGCCCCGCGGCGAAGAAGGGAATGCCGAGCGAACCTTGCCTCTCGCGGTCTGTTTCTCCTTCCGCGGTCTAGAGGGCGGACAACATGTGGTTGGACAAGATCTTTCCCGGTCGTTCCGATCGCGGCGTGTCAACGACCGGCCACGGCGATGCCATCTCACTCGTGAGATCTTCCGTTCAACGCGAGGATCATGCCGTCGATGCCGTCGATGCCGCCGAAGGACCGACCTTGACCCTGGCTGTCGTGAATCGGCCCCAGGTTCAGGTTCAGGTCGCAAGTGAGGAACACTTGCTGGTCGCCAACGGCGGACCGACGCTTGGGTCTCGGCGTGCGCCGCAACGAGGTGTCATGGTGGAAGCAGTGACCGATCCGGTCATTCGCGATGTCACGCCCGTCAAGGAAGCAACCGATCGCGGCGTTCGCAGTCACGCCTCGGCTATTGAAGATGTACGAGCCCATTTCCCTGCATGGAAAGGGGAATGCCTTGAAGGCGTTGTCGCCGCTGAACTCGGGCGCTCGATGGCCGTACTGTGGCTGGGGTTAGGGGACGTTGCGGTTATCGGTTCCAGCGATGCGCTCTCAAGCGCCCATGCCGCGGCGGTCCGAGAGCGCTTGAGAAGCGAACTGCATATGCATGTGTGCGACGACTATGTTGCGCCGGCAGCAGTGGTCGGCGCGGTTGTCGACACCGCGCTCGCGGCCGTCGCCCATGCCCGGGCAGGGAAGCCCAGTCGCGAAACCTATCAACTGGTCATCTACGACGAGATTGTCGAAGCCGCCGTACGGGCGCGTGCCAGCGACATCCACTTCAGCTTGCGGAAAGCACCGCACAACACAGCGATGCTCGGGCTGCGCATGTTCGGGCGCTATAGGGTGTGGCGGACCGAAATGTCCGCCCTGCTGGTCAAGGGCGTCCTCGGTGCCGGTTTCGGTAGAAGACTGATACCAGGCACGAACAGCAAGCCGACGCTGCACTTCGACAGTGAGATTGCGTTCATGACCGACAACCCCGTCGAAGGGGTGAAGTGGGTAGGACGCTGCAACGGTCGCCCATCTGTGCGCGGCTACAAGCTGGTCGAGCGCCTTTTGGAAAGCGACCCTGATCCGTCGAGCATCCCAACGCTTGAACAGCTTGGCTACATCGAATCTCACTGCAAGCTTCTCCGTCTGGCGATCCAGCGTAACTACGGCGTGGTCGTGATCTTCGGCTCGACCGGCTCAGGCAAATCCACCACGTTACGGACCTTCATGGTCGTGGAGTCCGATCCGACGCAGGAGGTTTCATACGCAGTGGAGTCGCCGTCTGAGTACGAGCTTCCCGGTGTCGAGTCGTTCTCGATCCCGGTGGACGTGAATATGTCGAGCGAGGAGCTTGCTCACAAGTTCCGCGCGGTGTTGCGCGATGCGATGCGGATGGATCCGGACAAGTTGATGGTCGGCGAAATTCGGGATCACGAGACCGCCGTGCTGATGAGCGAGTTCACGAAGAGCGATCATCGCTGCTACACGACAGCACATGGAAGCGGCGCGGCCGATGGCCTGTCGCGGCTCTGCGGCGAAGAAATTCGCATGCCCGCCGAGACTGTGGGAGGAGATCGATTCATAAGCGCATCGATCTACCAACGCTTGCTCCCGAAGCTCTGCCCGACATGCAAGTTGCCAGCGTCTGGGCCCCGCGGTCTTCCTAAGGAAAAGCTGGATGTGATCCGCCGCAAGTTCCAGCTCGATCCCGGCACCATGTTCGTGGCGCGCGCGGAGGGCTGTTCCGAGTGCGTGCCGACGGTGCCTGGACTCACGGCAGACGGTACGAAAGGTGTGACCGTCGCTGCCGAGGTGCTCATCCCGGACACGAGCATGCGGGAGCTGATCGCAGCGCGTGATTGGCCGGGCCTGACGCGCGCCTGGCGACAGACCAGGCGATCCGGGTTCGGAGATCCCGACATGGTTGGAAAGACGGCGTTCGAGTGCGCCCTGTATCTGGCCGCCAGGGGATTGATTTCTCCGGTGGACCTCGAGCGCGACTTCGAGCCGTTCGAATCGTATGAGGTCCTTCCTGCGGCAAGCGAACCGCGAGGAGGAGTGCATTGAATCACCTTACTGTGTTGATGAACAACCCGGTCATGTGGATCGGCGCGATGACCTTCAGGGCCAATCGCTTGACGATCTACGAGCAACTCGATGCAAAGCTCGATCCGACTGGTCGAGTGGCGGTGCAGAGTATCCCGGAGATCTTCGGCGACTGGGCGCTGCGCGAGAAAAAGCGTGGTGACACGCTGGGTCACGTGTACGACCACGTGCGCAAGAAGACGGAGCGTGGCGTATCTACTGCAGAAGCCCTCCGGCCCTTTCTCGACAACGATGAGTACCTCGTCCTTGCTGGGGGCGAAACCCAAGGAGATCTGCGGGGCGCCGTCAATGAACTGCTCCGGAGCAGCTCTGCTAGGCAGGAAATGGCGGACGCGACGATCGCAGCGATGTGGGCGCCGGTGCTCGGTCTGCTCACTTTGGTCGTGATGTCGATCGGTCTCGGAATCTACCTGTGGCCGGAATACGAGCGGGCGATTGCAATCCACTACTGGCCAGGATGGGCGAGGCCAGGTGTGGAGGTTCAACTTTGGTTCGGGAAGAACTGGGCGGCGTCCCTGGTTCTCGTTGTCTTGATGGTGGTCTATGCCGCGTCTTTGAACAAATGGACAGGCCGTACGCGGGATTGGTTCGACAAGCTGCCGCCCTGGTCCATTTACAAGGGCCGGCTTGGCGCGAACATCCTGACAACGCTTGCCT
Organism: Burkholderiales bacterium; assembly: GCA_016191525.1. Taxonomy (GTDB): domain Bacteria; phylum Pseudomonadota; class Gammaproteobacteria; order Burkholderiales; family Burkholderiaceae_C; genus Ramlibacter. Next base: position 274,191 of record JACPOK010000026.1, read on the forward strand.
CACTCGTGGGCTCTGGCAAGTCAGTTCGCGAGGCACTAGTGATGATTCGCGACCGTGCCGCGCCATACCTGCGCTCGCATATCGATCGAATCATCCGACGCTATGACAGTCCTGGGGTCGAAGGCGTTGGAGCCCTCCGCACTGGGCTCTTCTCCCAACGGATGATGGACCGCATCGAGGACGCAGCAACTGGGCGAAGCTTCGACGAAACACTCAAGGACGTCGGAGAGCGATCGCTCAAGCTCATCGTCCGGACTCTGAAGGCGCAGGCTGCGACGGCCAGTTTGCTACTGCTCATCGTCGTGGGCGTGCTGCTCACCTACATCTCGTGCGTCATCGTCTTCGGCACCCAAGAGGCGACCGAAGCGGCCCTTCGCGGCTTGTCCGGCGGCGCTTCTCTTTAACTGTTTCCCACCCGCAACCACTCCTGTAAGGAAAGGCTAGAAAAGTATGAACTCCAACCTCATCAAGCGCATCTCGCGCAACGGAACTCGCGCCCGCCAGCGCGGCGTCACGCTCGTCGTGCTCGCTTTCGTCATCGCCATCGGCGGCCTGCTGACGCTCGCGGCAATCGTTTACGGGCCGCGCTACTTCACAAAGACCAAGGTGCAGAACGAGGTCAGCGCACTTTCCGATTTCCGCGCCAACGTGGTGAGCTTCGGCAGCCGTGTGGGGCTGTTCACCACCACGAATGCGAGTCTCGAAGCGCTGATCAACCAGAACTTCTTCCCTGCGTCGATGGTGTCGGGCACCGCGCCCAACCGCATCGTCACGAACCAATGGGGTGGGAGCTACACCTCGGCGATCGGCACGATCGTGAACGCCGGTGACGCGCTGGTGCTGACTTCGACCGGTGTGCCGGCGTCGGCCTGCACCGAGCTGGGGACGTCACTCGATCACGTCGCAAGCGTGATTGCCATCAATGGGACCACTGTCAAAACCAATGGCAGCGCCGCAAACCCCGCCACGGTGGGCACCAGCTGTGGCGGCGTGAACGGCGATGCAAACAGCATGGCCATCACCACCGCCAAGTAACGATCGCGCCCCAGCGGGTTGGCCGGGTGCTCGGCCAACCCGCTGGTCACGCAGAAACGGAGAACACCGTGTCAAGGACTGCTTCATTTTCCAGAGGTCGCCGGCGCCAGCAGGGAACCACACTGGTGATCGTGGTCATCGTCCTGACCATCATCGCGATTGCAGGTCTTGGCCTTGCGCGCTCGCAGATCCGGACGGCTGGCGAGCGAGCCGGATTGGTCATGGGCTCCGCAGTTGATGCTGTGAGCGACGCGGTGAACGAGTACCGGACAAAGAACGTCGCTGCCTTGACAGCGGCGGTCCCTACTGTGGTCGGGTTCGCGAACGCAATGGCACCGACGTTGACGGAGCTCAAGGCCGCCGGCTATCTCAACGTGAACGTGTCGAACACGCTTGGCGACTACGGTGCTTACAGCGTGGCAATCACGAAGTCGCCACTGGGATGTGTCGGACCCAGCTCGACATGCAATGTCTGGTCGAGAATCCACTTGGCCAACCCCATTGTTGAAAAAGGAACTGGTCAGCCTGACGTGTCGGTGCTGTCCGCGCTGATCTCCCGGATCAAGGAGTCTGCCAGCTACAGCACCCAACCTACGCCCGCGACCATTGTGGGCGGAAATGGTGCTTGGTCTATCCCGAATCCGGACGGGACGAATCGTGTCGGTATGTTCGTTGTCGTCGCAGGATTAGGTGGGGTCGACGGTGCGTGGCTCCGGGTGCAGGACCCGCGCAACCCCGACTTCCGAGGTCCGAGCGTGACGGCGATTCAGTTCGATACGCTCCACAAAGTCATCGGCCAGGCGTGTACGCCGCAAGGTGCATTTGCGTCGGCCGCGAACGGCATGGCCTATTGCAATGCCGGGGTATGGGTCTTGTACAACGGCGCAGTGGCCACGCCGGGTGGCGCCTGTACTACGGATGGGGCGATGGGGCATAGCGCGGCGGGAGCCTCGCTGCTGTGTGTGGGCGGGTTGTGGCGTGACCACTTGACCTACGGATTCCAAAGCCCGGGCTACTACGCCCACAACGACATAGTGCCGCAACCGGCGTGCGGTACTGGGCTGACCCCCCGAGCCGTTATCAGCTCCGTTTCGGCGTCCGTGATCATCGGGGCGAACAACCCGGGGAACAACACGGGTAGCTTCCAGGCCGACATCAATGCGTCGACCTGGCGCGTCCGAATCATTGGTTCGGACGGATCTCAAGCCGGCACCAATGCGCGTGCCCTGGTCACCACGTTCTGTGCAGTGACCTGACCAGTTCAATCGAAGAAGAAGGACCAAATCATGAGAACACTGCTCGTGTCATTGACCGCGTTGGCCAGCCTGGTGCTGGCCGGTTGCGGCGGTGGCGGATCGAAAGAGGCATCTATCGGGGGTCAGGGGCAGTCTGCAGACGAGATCGTCCTTGCAGCTGGCGCAAACACCACGGTGCCCGGCACGCTGCGCACTGACGGCGTTGTCCTGCAAAGCGCGGGCTGGAGTCTCCAACCGGCCTCGGCATCGGTGGCGCTGCCTACGCTCGCGAACAGCAACTGCGCGAACGTCGTCAAGGACGACTTCGTTCCAGCGGTGGGCGGCGGCAGCAGCACGTGGCAGTGCGACCTGGTTGTCGTGGCGCCGCTCGTGGATGCAGACACCCTCTACACGCTCACGCTGAGAGGCACCGACACGCGGAACCAGACGCACACCGTATCCAGAACCCTCAGGGTGACGCGCAGCGATGCACTGAATCCGACGCGATTTGCCCGGGCCGCGGGAAGTGACTTCTCGGTGGCTTCGGGTCAGCTTGGCACCCTCAGGTGTTCTGCGGAAGGAGCCGCCTGGTATCAGTGGGCTGTGGTCGATGCTGCCGGACAGCAGGTCTCGATTTCCGATGCCTCAGGGTCTGAGGTCTTCTTTACCGCACCGGTTGTGGCGACCGCGACGCCCATCGTGTTCGAGTGCAAGGCGGCGGTTCAGGAGCGGGTCTTCACCAGCCGGGTGATCGCCACCGTTCAGCCGTCAACTGGTGCGACTCTTGCCGTGAGAAGCGGGATTTCGGGCTCCCGATTCGTGATCCGCAATAGCACGGCGAGGTATTCCGCCGGTGCTTCGTGGGTGGACCTGACCGGCAACGGTGCGTCGGGCACTGCGCCGAGTTATGCCTGGGACTTCGTATCGGCGGTTCCCCCGGAGGTCGTTCTCACGGACCTTGGCGGCGGGGTCGCGTCGATAGCCATGACAGGTACCCCCAGTCTTCCGGCGCTGCTGCCGCTTCGCATTACCGCGTCGTCCGACGGACAGCGTAGCGTGGCGCGATTCAACGTGTTGCTTGAACCGACGACGGCGCTCACGCTTCCGTCAGTCGCTCCCGCAGCTCAAACCGTCGCCGCGGGCACGAAGGTGTCCATCACGGCGACTGGCCAAGCCACTGCACAACGATTCGCATGGGCGTCGGTATCCGGCCCGCCTTTGGTGCTCGCTGGCGCCAACACGAAAACCGCTGAGTTCATCGCACCAGCGGTCAGCACGCCGACCGACATCGTCTTGCGGGTGGCCGTCAGCCACCACAACCTCACAAGCGATGGGCCCGTCGCAGCGTTCATGGACAGCGTCGTCCGTGTCACACCCTAAAGGAACTTCACATGCCCAATCAGGACAACAAGGGAAGACAGGACGTGAAGGCGCCTGCACCACGAGATCCGTTGCGGATGGAGAAGCTATCAGCGCTGTTCTTGGCCGTTGCCGCGTCGACCGCGTCTGCGCAATCCACCGACAAGGCAATCCGCTTCGAGATGCCAACCCTGCCGCTGATCGAAGGCTGCAATGAAGCCGGAGGCCTTCGGCAGATCCAGTCCTCCGATGAGCCAGGCGGAGCAAGATACTGGTGTGGGGTGCCACCTGTGTGCCTCACCGTTCCGTCCGGCAGCTTCCAGTCGAGCAGCCACCACTGCTACATCCTGCCCTACTCACGTCGAGAGCCACGCTACTCGTCGTCGGGGCAACCTGGGGTGAACTCGGTGCGGCATCCCCAAGACTTGCGTTGCGAAGCTGGCTCGCGCGCCGGCAATCAGCCGACCAATCCCGGGTATTGCCCTGCGAGCGCACCGCCACCGCCACCCCCTCCGCCGCCACCCCCTCCGCCACCGCCGCCTGCGCCCTGTTGCGACCCGGTGGATCCGCCACCCCCACCGCCGCCGCCACCCCCCGCGCCCTGTTGCGACCCGGTGGATCCGCCACCGCCACCACCACCGCCGCCCCCCCCACCACCGCCGCCCCCGGCTTCACCGCCACCGCCGGCGGCGCCCCCCCCACCGCCCCCACCACCGCCACCGCCCCCCCCCCCGCCCCCCCCCCCCCCGCCC
>JACPOK010000007.1 GCA_016191525.1 Burkholderiales bacterium
AGCGGATGGACGGCGCCCTTCAGCTTTTCCTGCTCGTCCTCGTTGAAGTCGAAGCCCAGCACGTGGCGCGAATAGACGATGGAATGAAAGACGCGCAGCCCGTCGATCGAGACGCGGGTGTCCGCGTCGAGGGCCTCGTAGGCGGCGCGCATGTCGGCGAACTCCGTATCGGCCGGCACCGGCGGCACCACCCGTGCCGACAGCATCGAGTAGCGGCCCGGCGGATCGACGAACGATGCATCGGTGTGCCACAGGCGGTTGGCGACCGAGGAGGCGCGCAGGCGGTTGTTCGCGTCCCGGATCTTGCCGTCGGGGCCGACGTTGGAGACGTCGGCCAGCGCCTCGTTGCCGAAGCGGTTGCTGCCCATGGCCGAGGAGGACGTCCGGGCGTGCAGCGTGCCGTCGAAACGTTGAGCGAAGTCGAGCTGCTCTTGGTTGGTGAAATCCTGGTCGCGGAACACCAGCACGGCGTACTTGTCCATGCCGGCGCGGATCGCCTCCAGCGATTGGCGATCATGCACCTGCCGCAGGTCGATCGCGCCCACTTCGCCGGCGAAGACGGGCGTGAGCGGCGTGATGGTGACGGTCATCGGTGCTCCTTCGTGGAGAACGAGGGGTCATCCTGATTGAAGTCCGCCCGACAACCAATACCGATCTTTTGTCAGGCGAAGGTTGGCCGTTCGTCATCGGCTCCAGGTGGGCTACGATGGCGGATAGCCCCGGGTGAGGAGACGCGAGCCATGCGCACGAGCTTTTCCGTCAACGACATGACCATCCACCGGATCGTCGAGCAGGAGAGCGGTTTTACGCCGATGCTCGACTTCCTGCCGACATTGTCGAAGGAAACCCTCGGCGAGAACCTCTCCTGGCTGGCGCCCGGCGGCTATGACAGCACGACCGGCAATGTCGTGTTGTGCTTCCAGTCGTATGTCGTCAAGACGCCGCACCACAACATCCTGGTCGACAGCTGCATCGGCAACGACAAGAACTTCCCGCTGCGGCCGACCTGGAACAAGAAGACCGACGGCAACTGGATGGGTGCGCTGAAAGCTGCCGGCCTCGGCGTCGAGGACATCGATTTCGTGATGTGCACGCATCTGCACGGCGATCACGTCGGCTGGAACACGCGTCTGGAGAATGGCCGCTGGGTCCCGACCTGTCCGAAGGCGCGCTACCTGTTCTCGAAAAAAGAATACACCTATTGGAGCGAGATCCATCAGAAGACGCCGCTCGACCAGATCACCGACAGCGTGCTACCGATCATCGAGGCCAACCG
>JACPOK010000032.1 GCA_016191525.1 Burkholderiales bacterium
GGCGGAGTTGGCGCGGAACTGCTTGCCGTAGGCCTCGCCCGACGGATCCTCGTCCTCGTAGAAGCGGTGCAGGTAGGAGGCGTGGGCGGGATCGATGCCGACTTCCAGCGCCTGCAGCCAGTTGCAGTCGATCATGCCCTTGAAGGCAAAGGCGTGGGTGCCGGGCGCCAGGAAGCAGTCGAAGTCGGGGAAGGCGGGCGCCTCGCCTTCCCCGAGCCAGGCGAAGATGATCCCGTTCTTGACCACGACCGGATAGCTCTTCTGGTGCACGCGCTGGCAGAGCACGCTGCCGTCGGGCTCGGCCGGCGTCTGCAGGCACTTGCCGTCGACGTCGAACAGCCAGCCATGGAACAGGCAGCGCAGGCCGCCATCCTCGAGCCGGCCATAGGCGAGGTCGGCACCGCGATGCGGGCAGCCGCGGTCCAAAAGGCCGTGGCGGCCGCGCTCGTCGCGGAACAGCACGAAATCCTGGCCGAGCACACGAACTGCCTTGGCCGGGCGCTCGTCGCGCAATTCGTCGGCGAGCGCCACCGGATGCCAGTAGTGGCGCATCAGCGCGCCGCACTTGGTGCCGGGACCGACGCGGGTGATCAGGTCGTTCTGCTCGTGGCTCATCATGGCGGCTGCCCTCAGGTCGACTATAGGCCAAGACAGCGTGTTACATTAACGAACATTCGTTCTATAATGGATTATTCGGCAATCCCTCCTTTCCTGGCAAGGCCCCCATGAGCAGCGCATGAGCAGACTGCGTCCACAAGATGCCGAGAAGCGCGCCCAGCGGCCCGACGCCGCCGATTTCTCCGAGGCCCTGGCGCGCGGGCTCGGCGTCATCAGCGCCTTCGACGAGCAGCGCCGGCAGATGACACTGAGCGACGTGGCGCGTGCCGTCGACCTGCCGCGGGCCACGGTGCGGCGGTCGCTGGCGACGCTGGTGTCGCTGGGCTACCTCGAAGCCGACGGCCGCCTGTTCCGACTGACACCGCGCATCCTGAAGCTCGCGATCGCCTATCTCTCGTCCGACCCCGTGCCCAGCATCCTGCAGCCGGTTTGCGAGCGCCTGTGCCGCCAGGTCGGCGCCTCCTGCTCGGTGGCGGTGCGAGACGGCGATGAGGCGGTGATGATCGCGCGCGCTGTGCCGGCGCGGCCGGCGTCGGTCGGCCTCGGCGTCGGCTATCGCCTGCCGGTGTTCTGCAGCGCCCTTGGCCGCGTGCTGGCCAGCACCATGCCCGACGCCGAGCTCGACACGTTCCTCGCCCAGCTGAAGCCGGTCCGCTTCACGCGCCAGACCGTGGTGTCCAAGCCCGAGATCCGCCGCCTGATCCTCGACGTCCGCAAGAAGGGATACGCGCTCGCCGACCAGGAGGCCGAGATCGGCATCCGCTCGATCGCCGTGCCGCTGGTCCGCTTCGACGGCAGGGCGGTGGCGGCGCTCAATATCGGCGTGCAGCCCGAGCAGGTCTCGGCCAAGGCGATGATCGCGGACTTTCTGCCGCTGCTGCTCAAAGAAGCGACGGCGCTCAAGGAGCGGCTGGTCTGACCGCGAGAAGTTCAGCCTTCTCCGGTGCAGTCAGGAACGAAAGGACGCAGCTTGCAAAGAGTTGGGGCTGGTCATCGTGGATGTAGTGGCCGGCGTCCGCGATCTCTCGCCATTGTATGTTGTGGTTACGGACACTCAGCGACTGAGCGACATCCCGCGCCAGGTAGTCCGAACGGCCGCCGCGCAGCACGAAGGTGGGCGACTTGATCGCCTCGACATGAGGCCACAGGTCGACCTGTCGTGACGGGTCGGGGTTGAGGCGGGCCTCGGCGATGCCGGCATGGTCGTACTGCCAGGTCCATGTACCGTCGGGCCGTTGCTTCAACATGTTCCGCAGCCGGTCCAGGCGTGCCGCTTCGCTGACGCTCGGCCTCAATCTGCGCATGAACTCGACGGCCGCATCCCAGCTTTCGAAAGAACTGGGAGCGGACAGAAGCTCCTGCCGGATGCGGACGGAACCCGAGCTGTCCGCTGACGCGCCTGGACCCGCGTCCTCGATGATGAGGTGGCGAACGCGCTCGGGGTTTGCCGCGGCATAGACATAGGCGGCAATGCCGCCCATTGAGTGGCCCAGCAGATCGAAGCGCTTCAGTCCGAGCTGCTCCACGACCGCCTCGAGATCGCGAACGTAGTCCTGGTTGTAGTACCGCCGCATCGGATCCCAGTCGCTCTCGCCGCGGCCTCGCTGGTCGTAGGCGATGGTGCGAAACTGAGGCAGCAGCGCCTGCGCCAAAGGAGCGAATGTTCGCGCATAGCCCCGGATGCCGTGCAGCATGACGATGGGTGCCGCCGTGCGACTGCCCCATTCGATGACGCGGAGGAAAAGGCCGTCGCTCCCTTGCAGCTTGTAACTGCGCTCTTCCATGGGGTCAGTCTTTCCGGATCACGGAGCCTGCGGTCCGCCGAGCCGCGAGTGCAGCCGGCCACGCGTGGCGAAGGCAAAGGCGATGACGATCTCATCCGCATTGGGGGCGTCGGCGAACATCGCGCTGATCGTGTCGTAGTGGGAGCGGACGTAGAGTTCGTCCTTGTGGGCGAGCGGTATGTCGATCGCAGATCCCGGAGAGCCGCGTTTTCCGGTCGAGGGGATCCAGGCCTTGGCGCCGCCGATCGCCGAGCGCACCGGGTCGGCGAAGACCGTCGTCAGCAGCGCATTGCCGTGTTCGTACTCGCCGGCCGAGCCCACGATACAGGCCTTGCCGTAGCTCGCGACCTGGGCATTGCCGAGGGCACTGCCGAGGCGTTTCCCGAATTCCTGTCCCAGCGCCGCCGACTCGCGGACCCAGCCGGTCAGGTCGTCGACGAACCGGCCGGAGAAGGCGTTGTGGATCGCCGCGCCAATGACGATCTTGCGCACGGGCTCACCGTCCGCCAGGACGCCGGTTTCGTTCGCCAGGGTATCCTCGATCTGCAGGTACCATTTGCGGATATGGAACTCGCCGAAGTTGTTCGTTCGCATCGGTTGTTTGTCTGCTCCTGAACAGGCGTCGCTAGTTGATCGAGCGTGGGTGGGCCCGGACGGGCGCCTCGAACGGCGTCCAGGCGACAGCGGTGATCTCCGGGAAAGCTCGCCATTCCTTGAACCAGCTCGCGCCACCGTCGACAGACCGAAAGAGGTCGCCGTACTTCGTGCCGGCAAAGAGGAGGGAAGGATCGGCGGCGTGCACCCCGAATGCCCAGAAAGTGGAGTTCGGTTCGGCGTGCAGGAGCGTCGGCGCCCACGTCGCGCCGCGATCCGTCGATCGGTAGAGCCTGCTGCGAGTACCGGGCGTGCCGTCGCCGACGGCCAGGATCAGCGTCTCGTTGCCGGGCCGCGGCTGGACGGTGCGCGTATAGTAAATGCCCACGAAGCGATCCTTCGACGCCGCGCCCCGCCAGACCTTGCCGTCATCCGTGCTGATGAAGACCGAATTGACGGTCAGCACGAAGGTCGTGCGCGGCTGCTTGTCCGCCGGCGGCAGGATGGCGATCGCATGGATGTCGGAACTGCTGATGCCGCTTTCCTGGTCGATCCGCCGCCAGGTGACGCCGTGGTCGGAGCTGCGCCAGGCGCCGCCTTCCTCGACCCCGAACCAGACCTCGGCATTGTTCGCGGGATCGACGCAGATCGTGAGGATGCGAGGCCGGTTGACGCCCTGGCAGAACTCGGGGATCTCGGGCGACAGCCGCTCCCAGCTACGGCCGCCGTCGGTCGAGCGGAAGACGATGGCGCGCGAGGGAGCGCCGGTGCCGGCATAGATGAACGACGGATCGACCGGGTCGATGGCGATCGACCAGACCGCGAGGCCGTTCATCGGCGAATCGATCAGTGAAAAGTGCGCGCCGCCATCCTTGCTGAGGCAGATGCCGCAATCGGCGCCGGCCAGGACGATGCTGGGATCGTTGGGATGGACGACGACGCTGCGGACGACGCCGTCGAATTCGATCGCTTCCTTCAGGCCAAGCCGATGCCAGCTCGCGCCGTTGTCGACGCTGCGCAGAATGCCCTGGCTCGCCGTGCCGACGAGAATGGTGCCTTTCATTGTCGGTCCTCCAACGGTGTCGATGGCCCATTCATGCCAACGGACTCGGCTCATAGCAACTAGATTGTAGTACGAGAATTGACTCTTTGATTATTTTGGTAGTACTAGATCGCCAGACACGAGCGGAGGCCAATGGGGATGGCGTGCAGCGTCTGGAAGGGCTTGCAATCGGTGCTGGCACTGCTGGCTTTGGTGTTGCCGCTGACGGCGATGGCCGGGCCGTATCCCGACAAGCCAGTGACGCTCGTCGTGCCGTTCGAAGCCGGCGGCTCGACCGACGTGTCGGCCCGCGTCGTCGCCAAGGCCTTGTCGGAGATCCTGCGCCAGCCCGTGATCGTCGTGAATCAGCCAGGAGCGGGTGGGCGCATCGGGACGCGTCGGGTCGCCACCGGGGATGCCGACGGCTACACCTTGTTGTGGGGGAGCGGCAGCACGCTCGCCGTCGCGCCTGTCCTGTACCCCGACCAGACCTATCTGACGACGCTCGTGCCGGTGAGCCTCGGCGCCCTGCAGCCGTTCCTGTTCGTCACCTCGCCTGAAACGGGTGCGAAGACGGTCGCCGACCTCGTGGCGCTGGCCCGCCAGAAGCCTGACATTTTGAACTTCGCGTCTGCCGGCGTGGGTTCGAGCAACCACCTGCTCGGCGAGATCTTCATGTCGGCGACCGGCACCAAGTTCGTGCATGTGCCGTACAAGGGGGCGACCTCGGCACGAGACGCCGTGATCAGGAACGACGCCCAGTTGATGGACGAGGTGCTGGCGCCCTTGGTCGCGCAGATCAAGACCGGGCAGCTGGTGCCCCTGTTGATCACCAGCGAATCGCGCCTCCCGTCGTTGCCCAACGTGCCGACCGCGAAGGAAGCGGGTCTCCCGGACCTGTCGATCACCGGCTTCTTTGGCCTCATGGCGCCGCCGAAGACGCCCGCGGAAGTCGTCGCCGCGCTCAATGCGGCGATGAAAAAGGCCCTGGACTCCCCTGATCTTCGAAAGTCCTTCGAGACCATGAGCTTCGACGTCGGCAACGGGTCTGCCGAGGACCTGGCGACCCTCATTGCGCGAGGCCGCGAGCGTTACGGCCGCATCGTTGCCGAGCGCAACATCAGGGTCGAGTGAACGATCGCTTTTGCAGCGGAGACGGAGATGAAGCTTTACCTTACGCCGCATGCCTGCTCGCTTGCCGTCGACATCGTCGCGCGCGAGCTCGGCGTTCCGCTAGCTCTCGAATGGGTCGACGTCCGCGCCAAGCGGCTGCGTGACGGGTCGGACTATTACAAGGTCAACTCGAAAGGCCAGGTGCCCACCCTGGAGCTGGATGGCGGTCAGCGGCTGACCGAAGGCCCCGTCATCGTGCAGTACCTTGCCGACCGGAAGCCGGGCAGCCAGTTGCTGGCGCCCGTCGGGACCTTGGAGCGTTACCGGATCCTGGAGTGGATGAACTTCATCGGCTCGGAACTGCACAAGGGTTTTACGCCGCTCTTTCGTCCGGCGACGCCGGCCGAGTACCGCACGATCGCCCGGCAGAACCTGCAGATGCGGCTGCAGTGGCTGAACGACCAGCTTGCCGACCGGGAATTCCTGACGGGCCCGACTTTCACCGTCGCCGATGCGTACTGCTACACGATCGTGATGTGGACGAAGCTCCACGACATCGACATGACGCCGTGGCCGCACCTCAGGGCGTATGTCGCGCGCGTCGCGGCGCGCCCCAGCGTGAAGGCTGCCGAGCAGGCCGAGCAGGAAGCAAAGGCCGCCGCCTGATGGTCCCGATGAGGCTCTATCACGAAGTGCGAGGCTGCTCGCTCGCCGTCGACATCGTCGCCCGTGAACTCGGCATACCACTCGACCTGATCTGGGTCGACGTGCCGAGGAAGCTGCTTCCAGACGGTTCCAACTACTACGACGTGAATCCGAAAGGGCAGGTGCCGTCCCTCGAGCTGCCCAACGGCGAATACCTGACGGAAGGTGCCGTCATCATGCAGTACCTCGCCGATCAGCGGCCCGAAAGCGGGCTTTGCGCCGCGCCCGGGACCCTCGAGAGGTACCGCATCATGGAGTGGATGAGCTTCATCGCGTCGGACCTGCACAAGGGCGGTTTCATGCCGCTGTTGAAGAAGGTGACGCCGGACAATTATCGGCCGATCGCGCGCGGCCTGGTGGTGAACCGCCTGAAGTGGCTCAACGATCACTTGGCTGACCGGGAGTACCTGACCGGGCCGCGGTTCACGATCGCCGATGCGCACTGCTACACGATCGTGATGTGGACGGAGTACCAGGGCATCGATGTCTCGCCGTGGCCGAACCTGCAGGCGTATCTCAAGCGTATCGGTGCACGCAGCAGTGTCATTGCCGCCAAGGAAGCCGAACGCCGGGAGGCCGAGCGCCTGCTGCAGGCGGCGCGATGATGAAGCGCAGGTTCTTCAGCAGGTCAGCCCTCGCCCTGGCAGCAGCCGGCGCAGGCTGGCCGAGCGCCGGCCGAGCGGAGCCTGGCGGCTTTCCGTCCCTCGTGTCGCTGGTGGTGCCCTTCGCTCCAGGCGGAGGCGCCGACCAGCTCGCCCGTGAATTTGCGAATGCGGCACAGCCACTCACTCCCGGCACCACGTTCGTCGTCGACAACAAACCCGGAGCGAACGGCGCCATCGCAAATCGACATGTCGCGCGGCAAAAGCCGGATGGATCGACGTTCCTGCTGGGCACGTCGAGCACCCACGCCCTCGGTCCCCTGCTGACCCGCTCCGACGTGGACCCGGTCGCCGACTTCAGCCCGGCAACGTTGTTGGCCGAGACGGCGACGGCGTGGGCCGTCCTGGCGACCGCGCCGTGGCGCAGCCTCGACGAGGCGATCGCCTCTGCGCGCAAGATGCCGATGACCTATGGGACGTTCGGCGTCGGTTCGTCGGCGCACCTCTATGGCCTGATCCTGGCCGGCGCGACGGCCGCAAAGCTGGAGCATGTGCCGTACAAGGGTTCCAGCCAGGCCATTACCGACCTGCTTGCCGGGCACGTCGATTCGGTGCTCCTGACCACGAGCGCGCTCGATGCGATGGCAAAGCACGGCAAGATCCGGCTCCTTGCCGTGAGCGGGGCGGAGCGCACACAGATGCTCCCCGACGTACCGACGTTCGGCGAACAAGGCGTGCCCCGCCTGGAATTCAACGGCTGGTTCGGCCTGTTCGGCCCCAAGGGCGTCGCAGCACCGCTGCTCGATCGGCTGGCCTCGATCGCCAGGACTTTGGCCGACAGACCGGAATTCAAGAACCGCCTCGTGTCGCAGGGCTACGATTGGGTGGGCTCGACGCCGGCCGCCCTGGGCCAGGAACTGACGAAGACCATCGACATCTATCGGCAGATCGTCGCCGCAACCCCAGCAGATGAGTTGACCCGATGACCGGCGCCACGATGAACCACAGCGAAAGCGCGACACCGTTGCGCAAGCAAGCCGAGGAAGGCCTGCGCAAGGCCATCCTCTCGGGCCGCTATGACGCCGGGGAGCGCCTGAAGGAGCGACAGCTCATGGAAGCTCTCGGCATCAGCCGCACGGTCCTGCGCGAAGCGCTGCGCCAGATCGAGGCGGAGGGACTGGTCACGCTCGTTCCCAACAGGGGACCCGTCGTTTCCGTCCTGTCCTACGAGGATGCCGAGGAAATATACGAAGTGCGCGGGATCCTGGAATCGCAGGCCTGCATCGGCTTCGTGCTTCGCGCCTCGAGCGGCCATGTGCGCAAGCTCGAGAGTGTGTTCAAGGACTTGAGACGGGCAGCGGAAGCGGGCGACGTCGGCCGGACCCTGGAGCTCAGCAGCGACTTCTACGACGTCATCCTCGAGGGCAGCGGCAACAAGGTTCTCAGCTCGATGCTGAAGCTGCTGCACAACAGGATCGTCCTGTTGCGCAAGACATCGATGTCGGAGCCCGGCCGACTGCCGGAGACGCTCGACGAGCTTACCCAGATGTTCACCGCACTGCGCGCCAGGGACGAGTCGGCGGCGAGCAAGGCATCCATCCATCACGTTCGCCAGGCATCGCGCGCTGCCTTGCGAATCATGCGGAAGGGCCGCTGAGCAGTCGGGAGGACTACAGTGCGATTCTTGAAACTCTTTCTTCTGGCGTTGTCGCTGGCGGCACCGGCGTCTGCGCAGCCGGCCTACCCGTCGAAGCCGATCACGCTCGTCGCCGCTTTCGCACCGGGCGGCGCGACCGACACGGCGGCACGCATCATCGCCAAGGAGCTCTCGATCGAGCTGGGCCAACCGGTCGTCGTGGACAATCGTGCGGGCGCCGGCGGCGCCATCGGCGCCTTGTCGGTCGCTCGGGCGGCGCCTGACGGCTACACGCTGCTGCTGGGGACCGGATCGGAGCTCGTCGTATTGCCGGCGGTGAAGATCAAGCCTCCCTACGATACGTTGAAGGCTTTCGAGCCGATCGCCGAGATCGGCACGGTCTCGTTCGTACTGGTTGCCCATCCGTCGGTGCCGGCCAACACCGTTCAGGAGTTGGTGGCGCTTGCGCGGGCGACGCCGGGAAAGCTGTCCTATGCCTCCTTCGGCATGGGCTCGACGAATCACCTGCTGGGTGAGTTCTTCATGAAGAAGTCCGGCACCGACCTTCTCCATGTTCCCTACAAGGGCAGTGCCGCCGCCGCGACAGACCTGGTCGCCGGCGAAGTGAAGCTCGCCTTCGAGACGGCGACCGTGGCGATGCCCCTGGTGCAAAGCGGCAAGCTGAAGGCGCTCGCCGTCCTGTCGTCCGCGCGGTCCAATGCCGCCCCGAACGTGCCGACGCTGACCGAGAGCGGGATCGCCTTGGCGACCGGGGGGTGGCTGGGCGTGCTGGGGCCGCACGGCATGCCGGCGCCGATCGTCAGCAGGCTCAACGCGGCGATCAACAAGGTGCTGGTGACGCCTGCCATCAAAGATGCCTTCGCCGAAAGAGGCGTCGGCGTCGTGACGATCACGCCGCAACAGTTCGCTGACTTCCTGAAGTCGGAAGTCAACGAATGGACGGAGGTCGTGAAGGCATCGGGAGTCCAGGTCGAATAGAGCGACCAGGGCGGCCCCCTCGCACCGCAATATCAGAAGGTCGCCCGAGGCAGATCCCGTTCGTCAAATGGCAACGAGGCCTTCGCGTCTGGAGGAATCGCCGGCATCGTTTCGTTCCACCGACGCCAGTCTTCGCGCAGGCTTTGGAATCGCTGCGGGTCTCTTTCCCGGAGGTTGGCGCGCTCCCGCGGGTCGTCGCGGATGTTGAAAAGATACTCGTTCTGATCCACGCAAAGCCACTTCCAGTCGCCACGAGTGATCGCGCACTGGCCGCGATGCTTCATGCGCCAATACAACGCTCGGTCTGGATGCCATGCAGGATCATCGAACATTGGAAGAAGGTTTGTGCCATCGAGCGGAAAGTTCGGATCGGCGGCGACCTTGGCCGCATCGAGGAATGTCGCCATCCAATCCATCGTGATCACCGGTGCTTCACTCTGTGATCCGGGCGCGATACGGGCGGGCCAGCGCGCGATGAGCGGCACACGCAGGCCACCTTCAAGGAGATCCATCTTTTGACCCACGAAAGGCCAGTTGTTGGAGTA
>JACPOK010000033.1 GCA_016191525.1 Burkholderiales bacterium
CGTGAAGGGCGAAATCCTTGAATTGAAGAACACCATCAACACGATGGTGGACCAGCTGCGGTCCTTTGCATCTGAAGTGACTCGTGTGGCGCGCGAAGTGGGCACTGAAGGCAAGCTGGGCGGCCAGGCTGACGTGCAGGGTGTGGCCGGTACCTGGAAAGATCTGACCGACAACGTGAACTTCATGGCCGGCAACCTGACGTCCCAGGTGCGCAACATTGCCGACGTGACGAAAGCCGTGGCGGCCGGTGACCTATCCAAGAAGATCACGGTGGACGTGAAGGGCGAAATCCTGGAGCTGAAGAACACCATCAACACGATGGTGGATCAGCTCCGGTCCTTTGCTTCGGAGGTGACGCGGGTGGCGCGCGAAGTGGGTACCGAAGGCAAGCTTGGCGGCCAGGCCGACGTGCAGGGCGTGGCGGGTACCTGGAAGGACTTGACCGACAACGTGAACTTCATGGCCGGCAACCTCACATCCCAGGTGCGCGGCATTGCCAAGGTGGTGACCGCCGTGGCCAACGGCGACCTGGACCAGAAGCTGACGGTGGAAGCCAAGGGGGAGATCGCGGCGCTGGCCGACACCATCAACTCGATGACCGACACCCTGGCCACGTTTGCCGACCAGGTCACCAGCGTGGCGCGCGAAGTGGGCGTGGAAGGAAAGCTGGGCGGTCAGGCCAAGGTGCCGGGCGCCTCCGGTACCTGGAAAGGGCTGACGGAGAACGTGAACCAGCTGGCCGCGAACCTCACCACCCAGGTGCGGGCGATCGCGGAGGTGGCCACGGCCGTGACGCAGGGCGACCTGACTCGCGCGATTTCGGTGGAAGCACAAGGTGAGTTGGCGGCGCTGAAGGACACCATCAACGAGATGATCCGGAACCTCAAGGACACCACGCAGGTCAACACCGAACAGGACTGGCTCAAGACCAACCTGGCCAAGTTCTCGCGGATGCTGCAGGGCCAAAAAGACCTGGTGGCGGTGGGCCACCTCATCCTGTCCGAACTGGCGCCCGTGGTGGGCGCGCAGCAGGCCGAGTTCTACGTGCTGCGCTACACCCACGAACAACCCAAGCTGCGCCTGATGGCCAGCTACGCATCGGACGGTCACGGCTCCTACGGGAAGGAAGTGGACCTTGGGCAGGGCCTGGTCGGCCAGTGTGCGTACGACAAGAAAAAGATCCTGCTCACCTCGTCGATTCCCGACAGCCTGCGCATTTCCTCGGGCCTGACCGAAGTGGCCCCGCTGAACGTGCTGGTGCTGCCCATCATCTTCGAAGGCCAGGTCAGGGGCGTGGTCGAACTCGCCTCGGTCGAGCGCTTCAATCCCACGCACCAGGCATTCCTGGACCAGCTGACGGAATCCATCGGCATCGTGATCAACACGATCGAGGCGAACATGCGCACGGAAGACCTGCTGACCCAGTCGCAGTCGCTGGCGCAGGAGCTGCAGAGCCGCCAGCAGGAACTGCAGCAGACCAACGAGGAGCTGCAGGAAAAGGCCCGGCTGCTGGTGCACCAGAACCACGAGGTGGAGCGCAAGAACCAGGAAGTGGAGCAGGCCCGCCAGGCGCTGGAAGAAAAAGCCAAGCAACTGGCCCTCACGTCCAAGTACAAGTCGGAGTTCCTGGCCAACATGTCGCACGAGCTGCGCACGCCGCTGAACTCATTGCTGATCCTGTCCGACCAGCTGTGCAAGAACCCGGATGGCAACCTCACCACCAAGCAGGTGGAATTCGCCAAGACCATCCACTCGTCGGGCAACGACCTGCTGATGCTGATCAACGACATCCTGGACCTGTCCAAGATCGAGTCGGGCACAGTGGTGGTGGATGTCAACGAACTGCGCCTGTCGGACCTGCAGCTCTATGTGGAGCGCACGTTCCGCCACGTGGCCGAGGCCAAGAGCGTGGAGTTCATGATCCACACGGGCCTGCAGCTGCCGACCTCCATGACCACGGACGTCAAGCGGCTGCAGCAGATCCTGAAGAACCTGCTTTCCAACGCTTTCAAGTTCACCCACCAGGGCCAGGTGACGCTGGCGATCGAGGAAGTGTTCACCGGCTGGAGCCCCGACAACGAGGAACTCAGCCGCTCCCAGCAGGTGATCGCATTTTCGGTATCCGACACCGGCATCGGCATCTCCGGGGACAAGCAGCAGATCATCTTCGAGGCCTTCCAGCAGGCGGACGGGTCCACCAGCCGAAAATACGGCGGCACAGGCCTTGGCCTGGCCATCAGCCGCGAACTCTCGAAACTGCTGGGCGGCGAGATCCGCCTGTCCAGCGCCCCGGGACAGGGCAGCACGTTCACGCTGTACCTGCCTCTCGCGTATTCATCCGCGCGCAACCCGCGCCGGCCCAGCTCTTATGCCGAAGTCCGCGCCGACCTGACCGCGCCCGGCCTCAAGCACAAGCCCATGCTGGAAAACAGGGTTGACGACGCGGGTATCACGGGTGAGGACGCCTCGGCGCCGCTGAACGAGGCTGACGACGACCGCGACATCATCCAGCAGGGCGACCTGGTGCTGCTGATCGTGGAAAACGACATGGCTTTCGCCCGCTTCCTGCTGGACGCCGCGCGCGCCAAGGGCTTCAAGGGCCTGGTGACGTCGCTGGGCGCCGGCGCCCTGACGCTGGCTACCCAATACAAGCCTTCCGCAATTACCCTGGACATGTACCTGCCCGACATGGACGGCTGGCGCGTGCTCGACCGCATCAAGCAGGACACCGGTGCACGCCACCTGCCGGTCTGCGTGATTTCCACCGATGACTCCAAGGAGCGCGCTTTCAAGTCGGGCGCCATGGCGTTCGTGGAGAAGCCCATCCGTTCCAAGGAGGTGCTGGACTCCATGCTGGACAAGCTGCACGCGTACCTGGCACGGCAGCAGAAGACGGTGCTGGTCGCGCTGAAGGACGTGGGTGCGCGCCGCGAATTCGTCGCCCAGATCGAGGAGGAAAACCTGACCACGGTCGTCGTGCGCAGCGCCGAGAAATTCCTCGAGGCACTGGACGAGAACCAGTTTGACTGCGTGGTCATGGAAGAGGGCTTTGGCAACATCGAGCCGGCCGAGGGCAAGCGCGCCATGGCCGGGCAGCTGGAAATCGGGCCGCTGCCGCTGCTGCTGTACCGGAACACGACGCAGGAGAGCGGGCGTTTCGCCTGGCATTCGGACGACATCGTCACCGTCCAGGAGGCGCACTCGGTGCCGCGGCTGTTCGACCAGACGCTGCTGGCGCTGCACCACAACCTGGCGCGACTGCCGGAAGCAAAGCGCGCGATGCTCAGCGACATCCATCAGTCCAGCAAACCGCTGGCGGGCAAGCGGGTGCTGATCGTCGATGACGACATGCGCAACATCTTCGCGCTGGCCACCGTGCTGGAAGAGCACGCGATGGACATTGTCTGGTCCGACAACGGGCGCGATGCGATCAGCCGCGTGGCTTCGGACCCCAGCATCAAGGTGGTGCTGATGGACATCATGATGCCGGAGATGGACGGCATGGCGACGATGAAGGAAATCCGCAAGCTGCCCCAGGGCAAGAACCTGCCGATGATCGCGGTGACGGCCAAGGCCATGAAGGGCGACCGCGAGAAATGCATCGAGGCGGGCGCCTGGGACTACCTGTCCAAGCCGGTCAACACGCACGACCTGCTGACGGTGCTGCGTGCATGGCTGCACCAGTGAAAGCCGCCGTGCCGCAAACCGCCCCGGATCCGCAGGCCCAGGAGAAAGTCAACATCCTGGTGGTGGACGACCTGCCTGAAAAGCACGTCGTCTTCCGCACTATCCTGGACGAGCTGGACCAGAACATCGTCAGTGCACGGTCGGGGCAGGAGGCGCTGCGTTGCATCCTGGAGATGGAGTTCGCCGTCATCCTGCTGGACGTGAACATGCCCGACATCGACGGCCTGGAAACAGCCAGCTTGATCCGCCAGTACAAGAAATCGGCCCAGACACCCATTGTGTTCATCACCGCCTACGTGGACGAGGTGCAGGCCTCGCGCGGCTACGCGCTGGGCGCGGTCGACTACATACCCTCGCCTGTGGTGCCGGAGGTGCTGCGCTCCAAGGTGAAGGTTTTCGTGGAACTGTTCCGCATGAACCGCCAGTTGCAGGTGCAGGCGGCCGAGCGTGAACAGCTGGCCCGCTCGGAAGCGGCGCGGGCGGCCGCGGAAGACGCCATCCACCGCGCGGACTACCTCTCCGAGGCCAGCCAGCTGCTGACCCGGTCACTGGACATCGAGCACACGATCAAGGCCCTGTTCGAGGTGGCCGTGCCCATCCTGGGAGAGCAGGCGGTGCTGGTGCTGGCGGCGCCGGAGGGGGGCATCGGCCGCGTCGAGTGCCTGCCTGAAAGCGGCGGCGAGTGCTTGCCTGCGGGCCGGCGTGAAGCCATGCTGGAGGCGCTGCGAAGCGGCAAATTCAACCTGTGGCGAGAAGGCGCGCAGAGCGCGGCGATTTGTCCCATGCTGGCAGGCGGGCGCGTGCTGGGTGCGCTGGCGCTGCTGGGTCCGCAGGCGCAATTCGATTCGGCGCGGGTGGCGCTGGCCAAGGAGATCGTCAGCCGTGCGTCGATCGCCATGGAAAACGCCCGCCTTTATGCGGCCGTGCAGGAAGCGGACCGTCGCAAGAACGAGTTTCTCGCCATGCTGGCCCATGAGTTGCGCAATCCGCTGGCGCCCATCCGCAACGCCGTGCACATCATGCAGGGCGCCGAGGTAAAGCAGTCAACCATGACCTGGGCGCGGGATGTCATTGCACGGCAGGCGGACCACATGGCGCGGCTGATCGACGACCTGCTGGACGTCTCGCGCATCGTCCAGGGCAAGGTGGTCGTCCAGCCGGAGCGGCTCAACCTGGCCACCCTGGCTGAGCGCGCCGTCGAAGCCAGCATGCCGCGCCTGGACGCGCTGGACCAGATCCTGAATGTGGAACTGCCCCCGATGCCGGTAGAAATTGACGGGGATGGCGTTCGCCTGTCCCAGGTACTGTCCAACCTCATCAACAACGCCTCCAAATTCTCGCGGCCCGGTTCGTGCATCGCGATGACCGCAAGCTACGCCGATGGCAAGGTGCGCATCTCGGTAAAGGATGAAGGCGCGGGCATCGATGCGGCATTCCTGCCCCACATCTTCGAATTGTTCGCCCAGGCCGACCAGTCGCTGGACCGGTCGCAGGGCGGCCTGGGCATAGGCCTTACGCTGGTCAAGCATCTGGTGGAACTTCACGGCGGCCAGGTCAGCGCGCACAGCGACGGCGTCGGCCGCGGCACGGAAGTGGTGGTGATGCTGCCCGCCCAGCAAGCCGTGGTGGCCGAGCCCGAGCCACCGGCGGGGTTGCCCGTGAGGAAGCCGCCGGCGCCAAAATCGCTGGCACGCATCCTGGTGGTGGATGACCTGGCGGCGTCTGCCGAAACCCTTATGACGCTGCTGGAGATGGAAGGCTTCGAGGTCAAGGTAGCGAGCGAGGGCATGGCCGCGCTGCAAATTGCCCAGGACTTCAGGCCCGACGTGGTGCTGCTGGACATCGGCCTGCCGGGGATGAACGGCTTCGAGGTGGCGCACCGGCTGCGCGGCCAGCCTGAATCGGCGGATGCGCTGCTGATCGCGCTGACGGGCTACGGCGAGGCGGAGAGCCGCTCCCGCTCGGCCGAGGCTGGCTTTGATTTTCACATGGTCAAGCCGGCTGACGTGAATTTGCTATTGTCCATGCTGGCCAACCCCCGGGACGCCCGCAAGGCCAAAATGCACTGACATCAACAGGAGAAGCAAGAACATGAAGCACACCTTCAAGGCCGCTGTCGCGGCGGCGCTGCTGGCGGCCAGTTCCATCGCCGCGGCGATCGGTGTAGGCAACAACACGCTGTCACCAACCTGTCATGGGGCGTCACGACCAATTCCCAGTTGCTGTCCGGCTGTGCCGATTTGCGGCTGGACCTGACGGGCGATCTCGCCAGCGGCAAGTTCGGCCTGTTCGGGTACCTGACCTGTACCAGCGCAGTTTTCCGGTGGTGGGCTCCGGCTATTCGGCCAATGGCCTGTGGACCCTGTCGTTCATGATCGGCGCCAATCCGGTCGTGATGGCGTGCCCCAACCTCCAGGGCCTCAGCGGCAGCTGCAACGTGTTCAGCGGGGGGGCATTGAACGGAACCTCCGTCATCACCTTCCGGTGAGCCCGGCCGTACGGGCATTTTTCCCCGTCGTCATTTGCGCGGCTTCGCTTGCCGGTTGCGGTCGGGATGCAGAGCCTGCCCCGGCCAAGGCGGCAGTCGTGGTCGTGCCCTCCGTGCCGGCAGCTGTGCGGCACGCGCCCGGCCCTGATGCGCCCCAGCGCGCGCAGGTCAAGCTGGTGGGCGTTGTCAAGACCGCGGCAGGGCCTGACGACTCCTATGCGTTGATTGCCGTGCCCTCCGGCGGGCCGCAGGTTTATCGCAAGGGAGACCAGGTGGGCGCCGCCACGCTAGCCCGCATCGGCGACGACTACGTCCTGCTGCAGGACGCGCAGGGCGAATTCCGCTTAAGTGTGGCCGCGGGCACGCGCGGCGGCGCTGAACTGGCGGCGTCCGCCGCGCCGGTGGCCGTTGGGCGCCCGAGCCCGCAGGATTCAATTCCAGGTTTCAGCAGGTTTGATCCGGCTAATCCGCCAGTGCCCCAAGACCCGTCAAAAAACGGCAACGACAGGTTGAGGAAGGCTTTTGCGGAGCAGCTTGGAAGGCCGCTTTAGTCCAGTGCTGCCAGACCGTCGGTGACGATTGGCAGGGTTGTCTGGCGGAGCAGGCGGGATTCGAACCCGCGGAGGGCTATTAACCCTCACACGCTTTCCAGGCGTGCGACTTAAACCGCTCATCCACCGCTCCGAAGCCCCCGATTGTAGCAGTGCGGCCGGCCCCGCTTGCTCAGGCGCCCGCGCCCCCGCAGTCGATGCCCACGAGCATCAGTGGTTCAAACGACTGCGCGGGCGGGTCGCCGGCCAACGGATCTTCCAGGCCTGCCCGGGGCAGTTGCGTGTAGGTCTGCGCGACGGCAGTGTTGAAGAGCACCGCAGCCATGCCCCAGGTGCCGTCGCGCTCCAGGCCGGCCAGCAGGTTGGTGATGTTGAGCACGACCTGGCCTTTGGAGGCGGGGAAGGCGTCGAAGAACTGTGTCAGCGCATCGCGCAACAGCGTGTAGCTGGCGTCGCTGGTCGTCGAGCTGCTGATCTTGACGTTGGCCAGGATGGCCACGGCCAGGTTGGAATTGCTCAAGCCCGCGAACCGGGCTGCCACTGCCGCCGCGTAGCCCGGGTCGTTCTGCGAAGCCAGCAGGCCCAGATCGGTGGTGTATGCAGTGCCGCTGGGTCCGCTGCCGAAAAACGCCGAATAGACGCTGATCACGGTCTTGCTGGTGGTGGGGATGGCTACCACCGGGCGCGACGTGTCCACCACGGTCACCGACTGGCTCTGGCCGGTACCCAGTGTGACGGTGAGCGTTTCGTTGCCCTCCGCCAGCAGATCGGCGACGAGCCCGATTGAAATGCTGGCCTGGCCAGTGGGTCCGACGGAGGCCAGCCCCGACAACTGGCCGCCGGTGATGTCGGTGGAACTCACGCCCTGCACCGTGTAGGTGAGGGTGGTGTTGGTCGCGATGCCGCTGGTCGCGATAGTGAATGTCACCGTATCGCCTTCGCTCACGCGGCTGGAAGATGCCGTGACGGTCGTTGTCGTTGCCCCGCCCGTGCTGGTTGCGGCCAGGGTGTAGCTGCCGGTGCCCGTGCTGTAGTCCATGGCACCGAGGTAATACGTGCCGCTCGCGGTGGGGGTGTAGGTCAGGCGTGAGTTGCTCGATCCACCGCTGTCGTCGTCGACCATCAGCTGGTCGATCGAAGGGCTGTAGAGGATGAGGTAGGGATCCGTCAGCCCGCCGGTGGTGCGCGTCAGGCTGAACGTATAGGTGGTGCCGGCCACCAGGGTCACCTTGAAAAGATCTTTGTCATCCACGGTGTTGATGGTTCCCGTGGCCGCGCTGCCGTTGACCACCACCGTGCCGGTGGTGGCGGTCGACCACGGGTAGTCGTCACCCGTGGTTGCGCCTGTCAGCGTGTAGCCGCCCGTTCCCGTGCCGTAGTCCCACGCGATCAGGTAATAGGTGCCGCTGGTGTCCGCCGTGTACGTCACCCGTGCATTGCTCGATCCCGCGCTGTCGTCGTCGTAGGCGATCAGGTTGACGCTGGGATCGTACAGCTGCAGGTAAGGGTCGGTCAGGCCGCCCGTGGTGCGCGCCATCGTGAAGACGTAGGTGTTGCCGGCGACGAGCGCCACCCGGAACATGTCGCCATCGTCGACGTAGTTGATGTTCCCGCTGACGCCCGGCCCGCCGATCACCACCACGCCGGAGGTATCGGTCGAAAGCGGGAAGTCGTCGGTGGAGGCCGAGCCGGAGGTGGTGAAGTTGTAGGCGGTGCTGCCGGCGATGCCGCTGTAGCCGTTGCCGGCCAGGTCGCGGATCACGCCTGCGGCCATGTTCACGTAGTAGCCGCTGGAAAGGGCCAGGTCGGCCGAGGGGTTGATCGTGACGGTGTTGCCCGCGAAACTGACCTGGCTGGCGTCGGTGACCGAGATGGTCCGCGCCACGGTGCCGCTGCTGTTGTAGATGAAGATGCTGCCACTGCCCGCCTGCACCGTTTCACTGAAGGTCAGCACGATGTTGCTGGACGCGGCCACCGCCGTGGCATTGTCCGCCGGCGTCATCGCCGCGAGCGTGGGCGCCGTGGTATCGGTGGTGACCGTCAGGCCGCGGATCTCGGCCAGCGTGCGCGTAACGTCGGTGAACTGGAACGACTCCACCCGGTAATAAGTGTCCACCCCGGTGGACGCGCCGGTCACGGTGAACCGCTCCAGCGCGGTGTTGTAGTCAAAGGTGTAGCTGGCGTAGCTGCCGGCCAGCACCGCGGTATCGGTGCCGGCACCGCCGTCGACCTGGTCATTGCCCGCGCCGCCCGTGAGCGTGTCGTTGCCGTCGCCACCGCTGATGGTGTCGTTGCCCGAGCCGCCGTCCAGCCGGTTGGCCACCGCATTGCCGTTGAGCACGTCGTTGGCGCTGCCGCCGACCGCGTTTTCGATCACGCAGTTGTACGCGATCACGATGTTGTTGGTCATGCTGTTGCATGACGAATAGACCCCGGCTTCCAGGTTGATCACCGAGGCGGTGCTGAAGCCGCTGAGGTTGAGCGTGTCGTTGCCGCCCGAATCCCACAGCGTCAGGATAGGGTTCTGGTTGATCGTGAAGTTGTAGATGTTGGCCGCTGTGCCGGTCACGGTGCTGGAGAACCCATACACGGTGTCGTCGGTGCGGGTGGAGGTGGACGCGCCGTAGACGGACTGGATCGCCATCACGTCGTTGAGCATCGGCGTCTGGGGCAGGTAATTGCGGCTGTTCGCCGCCACCCAGTCGGCGTCTGCCACTTCGGAAGAGCGCACGGCCGCCCCCGGCCCGAAATACGACATCACCGAATACACGATGGAGTCCTGGAACGAGGAGGGCGTCCAGTTGCCCGTCCCGTTGTAGTTGCCCATGTGGTTCAGGCCCAGGGCGTGCCCGATTTCATGGATGGCGGTGAGGAAGGCGTACGAGCCGACCGTCAGGGTCACCAGGTCGCTCGAAGCCTTGAACCAGACCGAACCTGTCGTCGGAAAGTACGCATGGGCATAGCCGATGCCGGTGGACGTGTAGCCGAACTCGATGCTGGACGTGGTACTGGTAGTCTGCTGGAACGACTGCGGGATCAGGTCATCCCACGTGGCCAGCGCCTGGATGAGCTGGGCCTGCTGGGTGGCCGTGACGCTGCGGAAGGTAGCGCCCTCGCCGCCGCCGGTGTACAGGCCGCTGGTCGACGTGGGAAAGGCGTACGTGATGGTCGCGCCTGTCCAGCGATTGCCGGACAAAAGTTGATTCAGGACCTGCGAATTGGTCCAGACCGTAGCCGTCATTTGAAGATCCCCTGTCGCCGCGTTACTGCTTTGTTAAAAAGTGTAGACGAAAGGGGCCTCAGCCTCAATCGGGCCGGTGACCCGATTGAGGGGCTTTACAACGCTTTTACGCGGTGCGCGTGCCCTGCACCATGCGCATGGCGGAAGCGATCAAGGCCGCAACCTCGGTCATGTTGCCGGGCACGATGAGCGTGGTCGTAGCGTCGGCGGCCACGCGGCTGTACGCGTCCACCGCCCGTTCTGCTACTTTTAACTGAACGGCCTGCTCGCCCCCGGGCTGGCGGATGGCCCCTGCAATGCGTTCGATGGCCTGGGCCGTGGCCTCGGCCACCGCGGTAATCGAGGCGGCCTCGCCCTGGGCCTTGTTGATGATGGACTGCTTCTCGCCCTCGGAACGGGCGATGTAAGCCTCGCGTTCGCCAGTGGCGATATTGATCTGCTCCTGGCGCCGGCCTTCCGAGGCGGCGATCAGGGCCCGCTTTTCCCGCTCGGCCGTGATCTGCGATTGCATGGCGTGCAGGATTTCCTTGGGTGGCGTCAGGTCCTTGATCTCGTAGCGCAGCACCTTCACGCCCCAGTTCAGCGCGGCTTCGTCAATGGCCTGGACCACCTGGGCGTTGATGATGTCCCGCTCCTCGAATGTCTTGTCCAGTTCCAGCTTGCCGATCACGCTGCGCAGCGAGGTCTGGGCCAGCTGCGTCACCGCCACGATGTAGTTCGACGAGCCGTAGCTCGCCCGCATGGGGTCGGTTACCTGAAAGTACAGAATGCCGTCCACCTGCAGCTGCGTGTTGTCCCGCGTGATGCAGACCTGGCTGGGCACGTCCAGCGGAATTTCCTTCAGGCTGTGCTTGTACGCCACGCGGTCGATGAAGGGCACCACGAAACTCAGGCCGGGCGCCAGGGCCGTGTGGTACTTGCCCAGCCGCTCCACCACCCAGGCGTTCTGCTGCGGCACGACCTTGATGGAGCGTATGACGAAGATGACTGCGACGACAAAAAGGACCAGGGCGACTTCCATTTTTTTCTTCCTCCAGCTTCAGATTTTCTCGACGATCAGGCGGTTGCCTATGACTTCGCGCACCCGGTGCGTCCCGGTGCTTTGCGCCGAACCCGGCGCCGGCGCGACGGTCCAGTTGGCGCCACGGTATTTCACGGTGGCCGTGCCGTCGGCATTCCAGTTGTCCACGTGCACCGATTCGCCGACGTCCATGTTGACGTCGCGGTTGGCCGAGACGGCGGGCCCCGGCGCCCGCCGGCCGCGAGCCAGATGCCAGGCCAGCACCGCGCCGCCGCCAACCACGCCTGCGCTGGCCAGCTGGCCTGGCATCGCGACGCCCGAGGCGGCGGCAATCGCGCCCGCCACCAGGCCGATGGCCAGCATCAAAAGGTAGAACGTCCCCGTCAGCAATTCAACGGCCACCGCCGAGCCGGCGAGCAGCCACCAGATGGTTGATTCAGCCATGACCCCTCCTGTGGATGTCTTGCTTGCACGACATTTTGGGTCAATTCCCGCCCGGTGCACGCAAGGCGCCCCTTTATTTGCATACACTTCGCGCCTGTTTTGCCCTTTTTGGCCCGCTGTCCGGAGGCCCCGCCCATGAAATTCCGCTTTCCCATCGTCATCATCGACGAGGACTTCCGCTCCGAAAACTCCTCGGGACTGGGCATCCGCGCGCTTGCGCAGGCCATCGAGAGCGAGGGCTTCGAGGTGCTGGGCGTCACCGGCTACGGCGACCTGTCGCAGTTCGCGCAGCAGCAAAGCCGCGCCAGCGCCTTCATCCTGTCGATCGACGACGAGGAATTCACGCCCGGGCCCGACCTGGACCCGGCCGTGCTGAACCTGCGCAAGTTCATCGAGGAAGTGCGCCGCAAGAACCTGGAAGTGCCGATCTACGTCTATGGCGAGACCAAGACCTCGCGCCACATCCCGAACGACATCCTGCGCGAGCTGCACGGCTTCATCCACATGTTCGAGGACACGCCGGAGTTCGTGGCGCGCCACATCATCCGCGAGGCCAAGAGCTACCTGGAAGGCGTTCAGCCGCCGTTCTTCAAGGCACTGCTCGACTACGCCGAGGACGGTTCCTACTCATGGCACTGCCCGGGCCACTCCGGCGGCGTGGCGTTTCTCAAAAGCCCGGTGGGGCAGATGTTCCACCAGTTCTTCGGCGAGAACATGCTGCGTGCCGACGTCTGCAACGCCGTCGAAGAACTCGGCCAGTTGCTGGACCACACGGGCCCGGTGGCCGCCAGCGAGCGCAACGCCGCGCGCATCTTCAACGCCGACCATTGCTTCTTCGTGACCAACGGCACCAGCACCTCCAACAAGATGGTCTGGCACCACACGGTGGCCCCCGGCGACGTGGTGGTGGTCGACCGCAACTGCCACAAGTCGATCCTGCACGCCATCATCATGACCGGCTCCATCCCGGTCTTCATGAAGCCCACACGCAACCATTTCGGCATCATCGGCCCGATTCCGCAAAGCGAATTCGAGCCCGCTGCCATCCGCGCCAAGATCAAGGCCAATCCGCTGCTCAAGCATGTGGATTCGGAGACCGTCAAGCCGCGGGTGATGACGCTGACCCAATCAACCTACGACGGCGTGATCTACAACACCGAGACCATCAAGAAGATGCTGGACGGTTATGTGGACACGCTGCACTTCGACGAAGCCTGGCTGCCGCACGCCGCGTTCCACCCGTTCTACGGCCCCTACCACTCGATGGGCAAGAACCGAACGCGGCCGAAAGAGGCGCTGACCTTTGCCACCCAGTCCACCCACAAGCTGCTGGCCGGCATCAGCCAGGCCAGCCACGTGCTGGTGCAGGACTCGCAGAACCGCAAGCTGGACCGCCACCTGTTCAATGAGGCCTACCTCATGCACACGTCGACCAGCCCGCAATATTCGATCATCGCCAGCTGCGACGTGGCCGCCGCCATGATGGAGCCGCCCGGCGGCACCGCGCTGGTGGAAGAGTCCATCCTGGAGGCGCTGGACTTCCGCCGCGCCATGCGCAAGATCGACGAGGAATACGGCAAGGACTGGTGGTTCAAGGTCTGGGGCCCGGACAAGCTGGTCGACGAAGGCATCGGCCGCGCCGACGACTGGATCATCAAGGGCGAAGCACGGACAGCCAAGTGGCACGGTTTCGGCAACCTGGCCGAGGGTTTCAACATGCTGGACCCGATCAAGTCCACCATCGTCACGCCCGGCATGAACCTCAACGGCAAGTTCGACAAGACCGGCATCCCCGCATCCATCGTCACCAAGTTCCTGGCCGAGCACGGCATCATCGTGGAGAAGACGGGCCTGTACAGCTTCTTCATCATGTTCACCATCGGCATCACCAAGGGCCGCTGGAACACGCTGCTCACGGCCCTGCAGCAGTTCAAGGACGACTACGCCAAGAACCAGCCGATGTGGCGCATCCTGCCTGAGTTCTGCCAGCAGTTCCCGAAATACGAGCGCATGGGCCTGGCCGACCTGTGCCAGCACGTGCACGAGCTGTACGCGCGCTACGACATCGCCCGCCTGACCACCGACATGTACCTGTCGGACCTGACGCCGGCCATGAAGCCCAGCGACGCCTATGCCTATATCGCCCACCGCCGCACCGAGCGCGTGGAGATCGACGAGCTGGAAGGGCGCATCACCACCTCGCTGGTCACCCCTTACCCGCCGGGCATCCCGCTGCTGATCCCGGGCGAAGTCTTCAACAAGAAGATCGTCGATTACCTGAAGTTCTCGCGCGAGTTCAACGCGCAGTGCCCCGGGTTCGAGACCGACATCCACGGCTTGGTGGAAATCGAGGGCGAAGACGGCAAGGTGCGCTACTACGCCGACTGCGTGGCCGGCGAACCGGCCAGGGCACCTGCAACGCCCGACGGCAAGCTGGTGCAGGTGGGCAATGACGGCCCGTTCGGCCGCACGGTCTAGGAAGGCTCAGGCGGCTGCCGGGGGCTCGGCGATGCCGCCCACGACGTGGCTGAAGCCGCCGTCAACGTAGACGATCTCCGAGCTGACGCCGGAAGCCAGGTCCGACAGCAGGAACGCGGCGACGTTGCCGACGTCCTCGATCGTCACGTTCCGGCGGATCGGCGAGGCTTCGGCCACCACCGACAGGATCTTGCCGAAGCCCTTGATGCCGCTGGCGGCCAGGGTCTTGATCGGGCCGGCGCTGATGCCGTTGACGCGTGTGCCCCTCGGTCCCAATGATTCGGCCAGGTACCGCACCGACGCTTCCAGCGAAGCCTTGGCCAGCCCCATGGTGTTGTAGTTGGGCACGGTGCGCTCGGCGCCCAGGTAGGTGAGAGTGAGCAGGGCCGATTTGTCGTTGAGCATCGGCAGGGCGGCCTTGGCCATGCCCGGAAAGCTGTAGGCGCTGATGTCGTGGGCGATGCGGAACGCCTCGCGGGAGATGCCTTGCAGGAAGTCGCCGGCAATCGCCTCGCGCGGTGCGAAGCCGATGGCGTGCACGAAGCCGTCGAACTTCGGCCAGGTCTGCGCTAGGTCGGTGAACAGCTTTTCGATCTGGGCGTCGTCGCCCACGTCGCAGTCAAAAATCAGCTTGGAGCCGAAGTCCGCCGCGAACTCGGTGATGCGGTCCTTGAAGCGCTCGCCCACGTAGCTGAAGGCCAGTTCCGCCCCCTGCGCGTGGCAGGCTTTCGCGATGCCGTAGGCGATGGAGCGGTTCGACAGCACACCGGTGATCAACAATTTCTTGCCAGCCAGGAAGCCCATAGGTCACTTCAAAAGAAAAAATCAGGTCAGAATTGTCTCATGCGAGGTTTGTTGCTCCTGTTGGCTTCGATGCTGGCGACGCCCTCATGGGCGGCGTACGGCTACGCCCTGTGGGACGACCTGAAGTACCCCGCCGGCTTCACCGCCTTCGGCTACGTCAATCCCGATGCGCCCAAGGGCGGCGAACTGCGCCTGGTCAGCAACCAGCGCTACTCCACCTTCGACAAGTACAACCCCTTCACCATCAAGGGCTCACCGCCGGCTTACCTGGCCAACCTGCTGTTTGACTCGCTGCTGGCCGGCTCCATGGATGAGACCGCGTCTGGCTACGGCCTGCTGGCCGAGGACGTGGACGTGGCGCCGGACCGCATGAGCGCCACCTTCCGGCTGCGCAAGGAGGCGCGCTTTCACAACGGCTCGCCGGTGCAGGCCGCGGACGTCAAGCACAGCTACGACACCCTGATCGGCCCTTACACCTCGCCCGCGTACAAGTCGCTGCTGGAAGACGTGGCCGGCTGCGATGTGGTTGACGCCCAGACAGTGCGGTTCCGCTTCAAAAAGCCCAACCGCGAGCTGCCGCTCACGGTGGGCGGCATCCCGGTGTTCAGCCGTGCCTGGGGCATGGAAAACGGCAAGGCCAAGCGCTTCGACGAGGTGGTGACGGACACGCCCATCGGCAGCGGGCCCTACAAGATCGGCCCGGTGCGCTTCGGCAAGGACATCACCTACGTGCGCGACCCCAACTACTGGGCTCGCGGGCTGGCCATCAAGCGCGGCAGCCACAACTTCGACCGCATCACAGTCAAGATCTACAAGGACAACACCGCGCGGCTGGAGGCACTGAAGGCCGTGGAGTTCGACATGATGACCTTCTACTCGGCCGGCGACTGGGCGCGGCGGGTCAACGGCAAGCGTTTCGATTCGGGCGAGCTGGTGAAAAACGAGTTCGCCCACCGGCAGCCCGCGGGGTTCCAGAGCTACGTGCTGAACAGCCGCAAGCCCCAGTTATCCGACCGGCGGGTGCGTGAGGCACTGGGCCTGGCGCTGGACTACGAGTGGATGAACCGCCAGATGTTCTACAACGGCTACCCACGCGTGAAGGACCTGTTCGGCAACACCGATTGCGCGGCCACCGGCCAGCCTTCGCCCGAGGAAACGGCCTTGCTGCAGCCGTGGAAAGGCACGCTGCCCGAGACGGTCTTCGGCCCGATGTACGAGCCGCCCAAAACCGAGGGCACCGGCCAGTCGCTGCGCGCCAACCTGCGCCGCGCCCAGGCCTTGCTGAAGGAGGCGGGCTGGGAATACCGCGATGGCGCGCTGCGCAATGCCCAAGGCAAGGCCTTCACGCTGGAATACCTGGACAGCAAGGAGGGCGGGGTGCGCACCGTGTCGCCCTGGATGCGCAACCTTGAAAAGCTGGGCATCCAGCTGAAGTTCGCGTCGGTGGATTTCGCGCTCTACCAGCAGCGGCTGGACAAGTTCGAATTCGAGATCACCAGCATCAACTTTCCCGGCACCCACAACCCGGGCCAGCAGCTGGCCGACATCTTCGGCAGCAAGGCCGCCGACACCGAAAACTCCGGCAACTACATGGGCGTGAAAAGCCCGGCGGTCGACGCGCTGGTGGCCGCGGCCGTGGGCGCCAAAACCAAGGCGGAACTGCTGCCCGCCTGCCGCGCGCTGGACCGGGTGATCATGCACAGCCACTACCTCATCCCGCAGTGGACGCTGATGTCCCACCGCATGGTCTACAACGGCCGGCGGCTGGCCTTCAAGCCGCCCATGCCGCCGTACGCGGGCGGCGAAGACTGGGTCATGCAGACCTGGTGGGCCAAAAACCCGCCACAGGAAGGCAAATAGGCCATGTTCGCGTACATCCTCAAGCGGCTGCTGCTGATGATTCCCACCCTGCTGGGCGTCCTGCTGATCACCTTCGTGGTGATCCAGTTCGTGCCAGGCGGCCCTGTGGAACAGTAC
This sequence comes from Burkholderiales bacterium, assembly GCA_016191525.1. Taxonomy (GTDB): domain Bacteria; phylum Pseudomonadota; class Gammaproteobacteria; order Burkholderiales; family Burkholderiaceae_C; genus Ramlibacter. The sequence goes on from JACPOK010000033.1 coordinate 16,693, forward strand.
ATGTCCGAAGCCAAGGGCTTCGGCGGCATCGAGTCGGGCGGCTCCAGCTACCGCGGCAACCAGGGGGTGGACCCCAAGCGCATCGAGCAGATCAAGGCGCTTTACGGCTTTGACAAGCCGCCCGGCGAGCGGCTGGTGCAGATGCTGGGCCAGTTCGCGCGCTTCGACCTGGGCAAGAGCTTTTTCCAGAACAAGGACGTGTGGTCGCTGATCCTCGAGAAGCTGCCGGTCTCCATCAGCCTGGGCCTGTGGACCTTCTTCATCAGCTATGGGGTGGCGGTGCCGCTGGGCGTGGCCAAGGCGGTGCGGGCGGGCTCGAAGTTCGACTTCATCACCACGCTGATCATCCTGGTCGGCTATGCCATTCCCGGCTTCGTGCTGGGCGTGGCGCTGCTGGTGGTATTCGGCGGGCAGCTGCAGTGGTTCCCGCTGCGCGGCCTGACTTCGCCCAACTGGGACGAACTGTCCTGGGGTGCGCGCATCGTGGACTACCTCTGGCACATCACGCTCCCCGTCACGGCCATGGTGTTCGGCAGCTTCGCGGTGACGGCCATGCTGACCAAGAACGCGTTCCTGGAGGAAATCCGCAAGCAATACGTGCTGACGGCGCGGGCCAAGGGCATGGACGAGAACCGCGTGCTGTGGAAGCACGTGTTCCGCAATGCGCTGATTCCCATCGTCACCGGTTTCCCCTCGGCATTCATCGGCGCGTTCTTCACCGGCTCACTGCTGATCGAGACGCTGTTCTCGCTGGACGGTATGGGCTTGCTGAGTTACGAAAGCGTGATCCGGCGCGATTACCCGGTGGTGCTGGGCACGCTCTACCTCTTCACGCTCATCGGCCTGGTGACCAAGCTGATCAGCGACCTTTGCTACGTGCTTGTGGATCCGCGAGTCAAGTTTGACTGAAGCCCCCGCCATCGCCGCCCACGCCAGCCCAGGCAAGCGGGCCTGGCGGCGCTTTCGCCGCAATCCGCTGGGCTTCTGGAGCCTGGTGGTGTTCAGCGTGATGGTGGTGCTGAGCCTGTTTGCCGAAGCGGTGTCCAACGACAGGCCGCTCGTCGTCCACTACAACGGCAGCACCTATTTCCCGGTGCTGCGCGACTACTCCGAGCAGACCTTCGGCGGCGACTTCCCAACGCCCGCGGATTACCTGGACCCGTTCATCCGGGAACGCATCACCGCCGGCAGCAACTGGGCGGTCTATGCACCCAATCCCTATGGCCCGAAGACGCTGAACTACTTTGCCAAGTCGCCCAGCCCGGCGGCGCCCACCCGCGACAACCTGCTGGGCACCGACGACCGCGGCCGCGACCTGCTGGCCCAGCTGATCTACGGCTTCCGGGTGAGCGTGCTGTTCGGGCTGGCCCTGACGGCCATCGGTACGGTGCTGGGCATCATGGCGGGCGCGGTGCAGGGCTACTTCGCGGGCAAGACCGATCTGGCGTTCCAGCGCTTCATCGAGATCTGGGGCGCCATGCCCGAGCTGTACCTGCTGATCATCTTCAGCGCCATCTTCGCGCCCAGCGTGGCGCTGCTGCTGATCCTGCTGTCGGCCTTCGGCTGGATGTCGCTGGCCGACTACGTGCGGGCCGAGTTCCTGCGCAACCGGCAGATGGACTATGTGCGCGCCGCCCGGGCGCTGGGCGTGGGCAACAGCCGCATCATGTGGCGCCACATCCTGCCCAACAGCATGACGCCCGTCGTCACCTTCCTGCCGTTCCGCATGAGCGGCTCCATCCTGGCGCTGACCTCGCTGGATTTCCTGGGCCTGGGCGTGCCGCCGGGTACGCCGTCGCTGGGCGAGCTGCTCAGTCAGGGCAAGAACAACATCGACGCCTGGTGGATTTCGCTCTCCACCTTTGCCGTGCTGGTGCTGACGCTGCTGCTGCTGACCTTCATGGGCGACGCGCTGCGCGACGCTCTCGACCCCCGAAAGGCCGACCGGTGAGCACGCCACTGCTAGAAGTACGCGACCTGCGTGTTGCCTTTGGCGGCAAGGAGGTGGTGCACGGCGTGAATTTCTCCATCGCGCCCGGCGAGAAGCTGGCGCTGGTGGGCGAGTCGGGCTCGGGCAAAACCGTCACGGCGCTGGCCTTGCTGGGGCTGGCGCAGAACGCAAAAACCACCGGTTCTGCGAGGCTGATCGGCCCGCAGAGCGCGCCAGCTGTGCGTGACCTGCTATCAATTCCGGAGCGCGAGCTGCTGGGCATCCGCGGCCAGGAGATCGCCATGATCTTCCAGGAGCCGATGACGGCGCTCAATCCGCTGTTCACCGTCGGCGACCAGATCGCCGAGGTGCTGGAGCTGAAACAGGCACTCAGCAAGCGGCAGGCGTGGGCCGGCGCCATCGAGGCGCTCGCGGCCACCGGCATCCCCGAGCCGGAGCGCCGGGCCAACGCGTTTCCCCACCAGCTGTCGGGCGGGCAGCGCCAGCGCGCCATGATCGCCATGGCGCTGGCGTGCCGCCCGCGCCTGCTGCTGGCCGACGAGCCCACCACCGCGCTGGACGTCACGCTGCGCGCGCAGATTCTCGAATTGCTGTCCGACCTACAGCGCCAGACCGGCATGGCGGTGCTGATGATCACGCACGACCTGAACCTGGTGCGCAAGTTCGCCGACCGGGTGGCGGTGATGGAAAACGGCCACCTGGTCGAGGAGGGCGCGGTGGCCGGCGTGTTCGCCAGCCCGCAACACGCCTACACCCGCAAGCTGATCGACAGCCGGCCGGTGCGCGACGTGGTCGAGGACGCCGCGCCGGCTGGAACGCCGGTGATGCAGGCCCAAGGCCTGCGCGTCGCTTATCCGGTGCCCGTGCCGGGCCTGCGCGGCTGGTTCAGGAAGGGCCAGTTCGTGGCCGTGCAGGGCGCCGCCTTCGCCATCCCGCCGGGCCGCACGCTGGGTGTGGTGGGTGAGTCGGGTTCGGGCAAATCCACCCTTGCGCTGGCCGCGCTGGGCCTGATTCCGCACACGGGCGAGATGGACGTGGTGGGCAGCCGCTGGGGCCCCGATGCCGCCGGCAACAAGGCCATCCGCAGGCTGGTGCAGGTGGTGTTCCAGGACCCGTTTTCTTCCTTGTCGCCGCGCATGACGGTGGAGGAGATCGTGGGCGAGGGCCTGCTGGTGCATGAACCCGGCCTGAAGCAGGCGGCCCGCCGTGAACGCGTCATCGCCGCGCTGGCCGACGTGGGCCTGGGCGAGGAACAGTTTCCCGGCCTGCTGGCGCGCTACCCGCACGAGTTCTCCGGCGGCCAGCGCCAGCGCCTGGCCATCGCCCGGGCGCTGATCGTGGGGCCCCGGCTGCTGATCCTGGACGAGCCCACCAGCGCGCTGGACGTCACCATCCAGAAGCAGGTGCTCAAGCTGCTGCAGCGGCTGCAGCGCGAAAAGGGGCTGGCCTTCCTCCTCATCACCCACGACGTGGACGTGATCCGCGCCATGGCGCACGAGGTGGTGGTGATGAAGGACGGAGAGATCCTGGAGGCCGGCCCGGTGGCCCAGGTGCTGGATTCGCCCCGGCAGGACTACACGCGCACGCTGGTCGCGGCGGCAGCCTGAAGGGCCGGCCATGACCGTTCCCGTTCCCACGCCCATTGCCGAGTCGGAAGTCGAGATCACCGCCATGCGGGCCCAGGGGGCGGGCGGGCAGAACGTCAACAAGGTCTCCAGCGCCATCCACCTGCGCTTTGACATTCCCAACTCATCCTTGCCCGAGGACCACAAGGAGCGGCTGTTGGCCCTGGCCGACCAGCGCATCACGCGCGACGGCGTGCTGGTCATCAAGGCCCAGCAGCACCGCAGCCAGGACATGAACCGGGCCGAGGCCTTTGGCCGCCTGCAGGAGCTTGTGGACAGCGTGGCCCGGCCACCCAGGGTGCGACGGGCCACCAAGCCCACCCGGGCTTCCAAGATGCGGCGGCTGGAAGGCAAGAACCTGCGCTCCCAGGTCAAGGTTTTGAGGGGAAAAGTGGGAGGCGACGGCTAGCACAAAGACGGCTCGTAAACCCTTGCAAAACAAGGAGTTACGAGGTACAATCCTTGCTTCACGACCAAACGGGCGGGTAATCACCGCCCGTTTTTTTTGGTCGATCGCTTTTTGAAGGGACAGGCAGGAACAGTGGCGCTGCAGGACATTGTGGAACAAACCGTGACCGGGCTGGGTTACGAGCTGGTGGAGATCGAGCGCTCCGCCGGGGGCTTGCTGCGCATCACCATCGACCTGCCCTGGAACGCCGCCGACCCGCAGTCCGTCAACGTGGAGGACTGCGAGAAGGTCACGCGGCAGCTGCAGTTCGCGCTGGAAGTCGAGGCCATCGAATACAGCCGGCTCGAGGTGTCCTCGCCGGGTATCGACAGGCCGCTGCGCGGCGAGAAGGATTTCGGCCGGTTCACCGGCCAGGTGGTGGACATCACGCTCAAGGCGCCCATGGGGGCGGCGGCGGGCGGGCAGGTGTCGGCCACCCGGAAAAAGTTTCGCGGGACGCTGGAGCGCACCGAGGCGGGCGGCTGGCAGATCGTTTGGAGCGATGCGCCGGCGGCCAAGCCGGGCCAGAAGGTGAGCGCGAAGAGGGCGCCTGCCCCGCTGCAGGCACTGGGTTTTACGCTGGACGAGCTGAGGGAAGCCCGCCTGGCGCCGATCGTGGATTTCAAGGGCCGCAAGCAGGGCGGTGGACTTACGTGACAGGAGTTTGGAAATGAATCGCGAATTGCTGATGCTGGTGGAAGCCATCTCGCGCGAAAAGAACGTCGAGCGTGACGTGGTGTTCGGTGCCGTCGAATCGGCCATGGCGCAGGCCGCCAAGAAACTGTACGAAGGCGACGTGGACATCCGCGTGGCGGTCGACCGCGACAGCGGCGACTACGAAACCTTCCGCCGCTGGCTGGTGGTGCCGGACGACGCGGGCCTGCAGAACCCGGACGCCGAAGAAATGCTGATGGACGCCAAGGAACGCATCGCCGATGTGGAAGAGGGCGAGTACATCGAGGAAGGCGTGGAGTCGGTGCCGATCGGGCGCATCGGCGCGATGGCGGCCAAACAGGTCATCCTGCAGAAAATCCGCGATGCCGAGCGCGAGATGCTGCTCAACGACTTCATGTCGCGCGGCGACAAGATCTTCGTGGGCACCGTCAAGCGCATGGACAAGGGCGACATCATCGTGGAGTCGGGCCGCGTCGAAGGGCGACTGCGCCGCAGCGAGATGATCCCCAAGGAAAACCTGCGCAACGGCGACCGCGTGCGGGCCATGATCATGGAAGTGGACCTGACGCTGCGCGGCGCGCCCATCATCCTGTCGCGTTCCGCCCCGGAATTCATGATCGAGCTGTTCCGCCAGGAAGTGCCCGAGATCGAGCAGGGCCTGCTGGAGATCAAGAGCTGCGCCCGCGATCCGGGCAGCCGCGCCAAGATCGCCGTGCTGTCCCATGACAAGCGGGTCGACCCCATCGGCACCTGCGTCGGCGTGCGCGGCACCCGTGTCAACGGCGTCACCAACGAGCTGGCCGGCGAGCGCGTGGACATCGTGCTGTGGTCCGAGGACCCGGCCCAGTTCGTGATCGGCGCGCTGGCCCCGGCCAACGTCTCCTCCATCGTGGTCGATGAAGAGAAGCACGCCATGGACGTGGTGGTGGACGAGGAAAACCTCGCCATCGCGATCGGCCGCGGCGGCCAGAACGTGCGCCTGGCTTCCGACCTGACGGGCTGGAAGATCAACATCATGGACGCCAACGAATCGGCGCAGAAGCAGGCCGAGGAAACCGGCACCATCCGCGCGCTGTTCATGGAAAAACTCGATGTGGACCAGGAGATCGCCGACATCCTGTTCGCCGAGGGCTTCACCAGCCTGGAAGAAGTGGCCTATGTGCCGATTTCCGAAATGCTGGAAATCGAAAGCTTCGACGAAGACACCGTGAACGAGCTGCGCACCCGCGCCAAGGATGCCCTGCTGACGATGGAAATCGCCCGCGAGGAAAGCGTGGAGGAAGTCTCGCAGGACCTGCGTGACCTGGAAGGCCTCACGCCCGAGCTGATCGCCAAGCTGGCCGAAAACGGCGTCCACACCCGCGACGACCTGGCCGACCTGGCCGTCGATGAATTGACCGAAATTACGGCCCAGTCCGCGGACGAAGCCAAAACCCTGATCATGAAAGCGCGCGAGCACTGGTTCACCACTGCCACCGCCGCTCAAGAGTGATGGAAGGTACCCAAACACATGTCCAGTACGACCGTCGCCGAGTTTGCAACAGAACTCAAGAAATCACCCGACACGCTGCTTGAGCAGCTTCGCAGCGCAGGCGTGGCCAAATCGGCCGCATCCGACGCGCTCAGCGAAGCCGACAAGCAGAAGCTGCTCGGCTTCCTGCAGGCCAGCCATGGCACCACTGCCGCACCCGAGCGCAAGAAGATCACCCTCGTGAAGAAATCCACCAGCGAGATCAAGCAGGCCGACTCCACGGGCAAGGCGCGCACCATCCAGGTGGAAGTGCGCAAGAAGCGCACTTTCGTCAAGCGTGACGAGGGCGGCGACACGGCCGTTGTCGAGGCCCCCGAAGCGGAAGAGCGCGAAGCGCAGCCGGCCGGCAGCCACATCGACGACGCCGAACTGTCGCGCCGCGAGGAAGAAGCGCGCCGCCAGGCCGAGCTGATCCGCAGGCAGGAAGAAGACCTGGCGGAAAAGCGCCGCCAGCGCGAAGACTCCGAGAAGAAGGAGCGCGAAGCCGAAGAGCGCGCCGCCAGCTACGCCGCCAACGAAGAACAGAAGAAGGCCGCCGCCTCCACCGAGAAGGCCGAAGCCACGCAGGAAGCGGTTGATGCCGCCGCCGCGCGCGCCGCCGCGCAGGCGGAAGCCCGCGAAAAGTCCGCCGCCGAATCCAAGGCCCGCGCCGACGAGGAGGCCGCGCGCGCCGCCGACCTGGGCGACCGCCGCCGCAAGGCCGAGGCCGAAGCCGCCGCCATCCGCTCGATGATGTCCGCACCCAAGAAGGTACTGGTGCCCCACAAGGCGCCGGAAAAGGTCGTGGCCAAGGCGGAGCCGGCCAAGCCGGGCGCCAAGGGCACGCTGCACAAGCCGGCCGTGGGCACCGGCACCGGCCGCCCCGCGGCGGGTGCCGCCGCGCCGGCCGGGCCGGGCGCAGGCAAGGAAGTCAAATCCGCCAAGCTGTCCTCCAGCTGGGCGGGCGATCCCGCCAAGAAGAAGGCCATCCCCACCCGCGGCGACGCCTCGGGCGGCGTGGGCCGCAACAGCTGGCGCGGTGGCCCGCGCGGGCGCCGCGGCAACGACCGCCACGGCGGCGAAGACCAGGTGCAGGCCGCACCGGTTGAAGCACGCATCATCGAAGTACACGTGCCCGAAACCATCACGGTGGCCGAGCTGGCGCACAAGATGGCCGTCAAGGCCTCCGAGGTGATCAAGCACCTGATGAAGCTGGGCCAGATGGTCACCATCAACCAGCCGCTGGACCAGGACACGGCCATGATCGTGGTCGAGGAAATGGGCCACAAGGAAATGGGCCACAAGGCCGTCGTGGCCGCGCTGGACGACCCGGAAGCCTTCGCCGAGCAGGATGCCGGCGTGGCGGACGGCGAAGCCCTGCCGCGCGCACCGGTCGTGACCGTCATGGGCCACGTCGACCACGGCAAGACCTCGCTGCTGGACTACATCCGCCGCGCCAAGGTGGCCTCGGGTGAAGCCGGCGGCATCACCCAGCACATCGGCGCCTACCACGTGGAAACCGAGCGCGGCATGATCTCGTTCCTGGACACGCCGGGCCACGAGGCGTTCACCGCCATGCGGGCCCGTGGCGCGCAGGCCACCGACATCGTCATCCTGGTGGTGGCGGCCGACGACGGCGTCATGCCGCAGACCAGGGAAGCCATCAAGCACGCCAAGGCGGCGGGTGTGCCCATCGTGGTCGCGATCAACAAGATCGACAAGCCCGACGCCAACCCCGACCGTGTCAAGAACGAACTGGTGGCCGAGGAAGTGGTGCCCGAAGAGTTCGGCGGCGAATCGCCGTTCGTGCCGGTATCCGCCAAGACGGGCGAGGGCATCGACGCCCTGCTCGAGCAGGTGCTGCTGCAGGCCGAAGTGCTGGAGCTGAAGGCGCCGGTGGAAGCCATGGCCAAGGGCCTGGTCATCGAGGCGCAGCTGGACAGGGGCCGCGGCCCGGTCGCCACGGTGCTGGTGCAATCCGGCACCCTGAAGGCCGGCGACGTGGTGCTGGCCGGCCAGACCTATGGCCGCGTGCGCGCCATGCTGGACGAGAACGGCAAGGCCATCAAGGCGGCGGGGCCGTCGATCCCGGTGGAAATCCAGGGCCTGACCGAAGTGCCGCAGGCCGGCGACGAGTTCATGGTGATGACCGACGAGCGCCGCGCCCGCGAAATCGCCACCTACCGCGCCGGCAAGTTCCGCAACACCAAGCTGGCCAAGCAACAGGCGTCCAAGCTGGAGAACATGTTCAGCGACATCAACGCCGGCGAAGTGAAGATGGTCCCCATCATCATCAAGGCCGACGTTCAGGGTTCGCAGGAAGCGCTGGGGCAGTCGCTGCTCAAGCTGTCGACCGACGAAGTCAAGGTGCAGCTGGTGTACTCCGCCGTGGGCGCGATCAGCGAATCCGACGTCAACCTGGCGATCGCCGCCAAGGCAGTGATCATCGGCTTCAATGTGCGGGCCGATGCCGGCGCGCGCAAGACGGCCGAAGGCAACGGCGTGGACGTGCGTTACTACAGCATCATCTACGACGCCGTCGACGAGCTGAAGGTCGCGATGTCGGGCATGCTGACGCCGGACAAGAAGGAAGAAGTCATCGGCACCGCCGAGATCCGCCAGGTGTTCAAGGTCAGCAAGATCGGCTCGATCGCCGGCTGCATGGTCACATCGGGCGTGGTCCGCCGCAGCGCCAGGCTTCGCCTGCTGCGCGAGAACGTGGTCGTCTTCACGGGCGAGCTCGAATCGCTCAAGCGCTTCAAGGACGATGCGCGAGAAGTCAAGGAAGGCTTCGAGTGCGGCCTGAACATCAAGGGCTACAACGACATCGCCGAGGGCGACCAGCTGGAGTTCTTCGAGATCAAGGAAGTCGCCCGGACTCTTTAACGACGGGTCAACGGACCGCCTGTGGCGGTCCGTCCTTGTTTATGAAAAAAGCCGCTCCGAACCGTTCCTTCAAGGTCGCCGATCAGATCCAGCGCGATCTGACGGACCTGATCGCGCGTGAATTGAAGGACCCGCGGGTGGGCATGGTGACCATCCAGGCGGTGGAGGTCACGCCGGACTACGCGCACGCGAAGATTTTCTTCAGCGTGCTGGTGGGCGACCCCGCCGGATGCGAGGAAGCGCTGAACCAGGCCGCCGGCTTCCTGCGCAACGGCCTGTTCAAGCGGTTGCACATCCACACGGTGCCCACGCTGCACTTCCAGTTCGACCGCACGACAGAGCGGGCCGCGGACATGAACGCGCTGATCGCCCAGGCGGTCGCGTCCCGTTCCAAAAACGAGGATTAGAAGTGAACGCGCCGCGCACGAGGGTCGTGAGGCGCCCCGTGCACGGGGTGCTCCTGCTTGACAAGCCATTGGGCCTGTCGAGCAACAACGCCCTGCAGAAATGCAAATGGCTGCTGCGCGCCGAGAAGGCGGGCCACACCGGCACGCTGGACCCGCTGGCCACCGGCGTGCTCCCGCTGTGCTTTGGCGCGGCCACCAAGTTCAGCCAGCTGCAGCTCGATGCCGACAAGACCTACGAAGCCGTCGCGCGGTTGGGCGTGAAGACCACCACCGGCGACGCCGAGGGTGAAGTCATCGAGGAGCGCCCGGTGGATATCACCGACGCGCAGCTGGCCGCGGTGCAAAAGCAGTTCACCGGTGCCATGCGCCAGATGCCGCCGATGTACAGCGCGCTGAAGAAAGACGGCAAGGCGCTGTATGAGTACGCGCGGGCCGGCGAGGAAGTCGAGCGGGAAGCCCGCGACATCACCGTTTTAGAGCTGAATCTTGCTGCAGAGCGCAGCCAGTATGCGTGGCCAGCTATCAAAATGGTAGCAAAAGTGAGCAAGGGCACCTACATCCGCACGCTGGCCGAGGACATCGGCGAAGCGCTGGGCTGCGGCGCCCACCTGGTCGCGCTGCGACGAGTTGCCACCGGCCACTTCACCGTGGACCAGTGCGTGACGCTGGAGGCACTTGAAGGCATGAGCGAGGCGCAGCGCGCGGCCTGCGTGAAGCCGGTGGATTCGCTGCTGCCCGGCCACACGCCCGTCATGCTCGATGCCGAGAATGCCGGCCGGTTCCTCTCGGGCCTGCGCCGCCGCGGCGACTGGCAGGACAACGAACACATCGCGGTTTTTGGCGACGAGCCCCGCGCCCTCCTGGGCACGGGCCACGTCAAGGCCGGAGAACTGATCCCGGGGCGTCTGCTGAGCCCCCCTGAAATACAGCAAATCCTGGAAACGACGACATGACCAACAAGCAAATCCGCAACATCGCCATCATCGCCCACGTGGACCATGGCAAGACCACCATGGTTGACCAGCTGCTTCGCCAGTCGGGCACCTTCGCCGAACACGAAAAAGTCGTGGATACCGTGATGGACAACAACGCCATCGAACGCGAGCGCGGCATCACCATCCTGGCCAAGAACTGCGCCGTGAGCTGGGAAGGCACGCACATCAACATCGTCGACACCCCCGGCCACGCGGACTTCGGCGGCGAGGTGGAGCGCGCCCTGTCCATGGTGGACGGCGTGGTGCTGCTGATCGACGCGCAGGAAGGCCCGATGCCTCAGACCCGCTTCGTGACCAAGAAAGCGCTGGCCCTGGGCCTGCGGCCCATCCTGGTCGTCAACAAGGTCGACAAGCCCGGTGCCCGCCCGCAATACGTGGTCGACGCCGCGTTCGACCTGTTCGACAAGCTCGGCGCGACCAACGAGCAGCTCGATTTCCCCGTGGTTTATGCCTCGGGCATCAACGGCTGGACCTCGATGGACGAAGGCGCGGCCGGCGAGCAGTGGGGCCCGGACATGTCGGCCCTGTTCAACACCATTCTCGAGCACGTCCCGCCACACGAGGGCGACCCGGAAGCACCGCTTCAGCTGCAGATTTCCGCGATTGATTTTTCGACTTTCGTCGGCCGCATCGGCGTCGGCCGGATCCATGCCGGCACGATCAAGCCAATGATGGACGTGCTCGTGATGGAAGGCCCGGACGGCAAGTCATTCAAGGGCCGGATCAACCAGGTGCTGACCTTCCAGGGCCTGGACCGCGTGCAGGTGACCGAGGCCGGCCCGGGCCACATCGTGCTGATCAACGGCATCAACGACATCGGCATCGGCGTCACGCTGACCGACCCGCTGAACCCGGCGCCGCTGCCCATGCTGAAGGTGGACGAGCCCACGCTGACCATGAACTTCTGCGTCAACACCAGCCCGCTGGCTGGCCGCGAAGGCAAGTACGTCACCAGCCGGCAGATCTGGGACCGCCTGCAAAAGGAACTGCAGTCCAACGTGGCCTTGCGCGTGAAGGAAACCGGCGAGGAAGGCATCTTCGAGGTCATGGGCCGGGGCGAATTGCACCTGACGATCCTGCTGGAAAACATGCGCCGCGAAGGCTACGAGATGGCCGTGTCCAAGCCGCGTGTGGTGTTCAGGGACGTGGGCGGTGTGCGCCATGAGCCCATCGAGCTGGTGACCGTGGACATCGAAGACCAGCACCAGGGCGGCGTGATGCAGGCCCTGGGCGAGCGCAAGGGCGACCTGGCGAACATGGAGCCCGACGGCCGTGGCCGCGTGCGCCTGGAATACCGCATCCCGGCGCGCGGCCTGATCGGCTTCACCAATGAGTTCCTGAACCTGACGCGCGGCTCCGGCCTGATCTCCAACATCTTCGACAGCTACGAGCCGTACAAGGGCGAGATCGCCAGCCGCAAGAACGGCGTGCTGATTTCCATGGACGACGGCTAGATCTTCACCTACGCGCTGGGCAAGCTGGACGACCGCGGCCGCATGTTCGTGCGCGCCAACGACCCGGTGTACGAGGGCATGATCGTGGGCATCCACAGCCGGGACAACGACCTGGTCGTGAACGCCACGCGCACCAAGCAGCTGACCAACTTCCGCGTTTCCGGCAAGGAAGACGCGATCAAGATCACGCCGCCGATCGAGCTCACGCTGGAATACGGCGTGGAGTTCATCGAGGAGGACGAGCTGGTCGAGATCACGCCCAAGAGCGTGCGCCTGCGCAAGCGCCACCTGAAGGAACACGAGCGCAAGCGCGCCAGCCGCCCGGGCGTGGCCGCCTGATCCTGCGGGGCGCATGAAGCTCAGCCACACCCAGGCCGTCTTCCTGATGGTCGCGGTGACCCTGATGTGGTCGATCGCGGGGGTGATCACGCGCCACCTGGAGTTCGCCCAGAGCTTCGAGGTGACGTTCTGGCGCAGCTTCTTCACCGTGGTGTCGCTGCTGGTCATCCTGCCTTTCTTCCAGGGCCGCGCCGTGTTCGGCAAGATCCGCCGCGGCGACCGCGCCTTCTGGATTTCCGGCGCCTGCTGGAGCGTGATGTTCACCGCCTTCATGGTGGCCATGACGCTCACCAGCGTGGCCAACGTGCTGGTGACGCTGGCCGCCGGCCCGCTGTTCACCGCGCTGGTGGCGCGCATCTTCCTGGGCTACCGCATCCCGCCGCGCACCTGGCTGGCCATCGCGGTCGCCGGCGCCGGCATCGCCTACATGTTCGGCTCACAGCTCTCCGGCGGCGGCGTGACCGGCACGCTGGTGGCGTTGTGCGTGCCGGTGGCCGGTGCCATCAACTGGACGGTGTCGCAGCGCTCGCACGCCCAGGGCCGCAATGTCGACCTGGTGCCCGCGGTGCTGGTGGGCGCGCTGATTTCCACGCTGACCACGCTGCCGCTGGCCATGCCGCTGCGCGCCTCCGGCCACGACATCGGGCTGCTGGCGCTGCTGGGGCTGGTGCAGCTGGCGATTCCGTGCGCGCTGTCAGTGATTTGCGCGCGCGTACTCAAGGCGCCCGAGATTGCGCTGCTCGCGCTGCTGGAGGTGATATTCGGCATCCTGCTGGCCTGGGTGGGCGCCGATGAGGTGCCGAGCCACACGGTGCTGGCGGGCGGCGCGCTGGTGGTCGGCGCGCTGGTGGCCAATGAATTGATGGGGTGGAGGCAAAGGGCGTGAGCGATATCGTGACCGAGGTGCGGGGCAGCACCGGTTTCATCACCTTGAACCGGCCGCGCGCGCTGAATGCGCTGTCGCTGCCGATGATCCGCGACCTCACGGCAGCGCTGCTGGCCTGGCGCGACGACGCCGGCGTTGAACGCGTGGCGATCCGCGGCCAGGGCAAGGAGGGGCCGTTCGGCGTTTTCTGCGCCGGCGGCGACATCCGCTTCTTCCACGTCGTGGCGCTGGCGGGCGACCCGGCGCTGGAGGATTTCTTCACCGAGGAATACACGCTCAACCACCTGGTGCACACCTATCCAAAGCCCTTCGTGGCCTTCATGGACGGCATCGTGATGGGCGGCGGCATGGGCATCAGCCAGGGCGCGAGCCTGCGCATCGTCACCGAACGTACCAAGGTGGCCATGCCCGAGACGAGCATCGGCCTGTTCCCGGACGTCGGCGGGGGCTGGTTCCTCGGCCGCTGCCCCGGCCGCATGGGCGAATACCTGGCGCTGACCGGGCAGGTGATCGATGGTGCGCAAGCGGTCGCGGCGGGGCTGGCCGACAGGCTGGTGCCGTCGCACGAATTGCCGGGCCTGTGGCAGTCGCTGGAGCATGGCCTGCCGGTGGATGCTACAGAAACGATAGCTGCCCAAGCACAGCCAGAGCGCTCTGCAGCCCTGATCGACAGGTATTTTTCGCTGGAAAGCGTGCCCGCCATCGTCGCGGCGCTGGAAGCCGATGGCTCGCCTTGGGCGGCCGAAAAGGCGGCGCTTTTGCGCAAGCGCTCGCCGCTGATGCTGCATGTGACGCTGGAGCAGGTGCGCCGTGCGCGCGCCATGACGCTGGCCGATGACCTGCGCATGGAGCGCGGCCTGATGCGCCATTGCTTCCACCTGCGTCCCGGGACGGCCAGCGAGACCGTGGAAGGCATCCGCGCGCTGGTGATCGACAAGGACCAGAACCCGAAGTGGAACCCCGCGCGCATCGAGGACGTGACGCCGGAGATGGTGGCGCCGTACTTCGCCAGCCCCTGGCCGGCGCACGCGCATCCGCTGCGCGGTCTGGCCTAGCGGCTCCTGCTCTTCATCGCGCGCTCGACCTCGCGCTTGCCTTCGCGGTCCTTGATGGTGTCGCGCTTGTCGTGCTCGGCCTTGCCCTTGGCCAGGGCGATCTCGCACTTCACCTTGCCGGCTTTCCAGTGCAGGTTGAGCGGCACCAGGGTGTAGCCCTTCTGCTCGACCTTGCCGGTCAGCCGCTTGATCTCTTCCTTGTGCAGCAGCAGCTTCTTGGTGCGCACCGAGTCCGGGCTGACGTGGGTGGAAGCCGTGTTCAGCGGGTTGATCTGGCAGCCGATGACGAACATCTCGCCGCCCTTGATGACCACGTAGCCGTCGGTCAGTTGCACCTTGCCCTCGCGCAGCGACTTCACTTCCCAGCCTTCCAGCACCATGCCCGCCTCGAACTTTTCCTCGAAGAAATAGTTGAAGGCCGCTTTCTTGTTGTCGGCGATGCGGGTCGCGGTTTCGGGTTTTTTGGCCATTGCCTTACAGGTGGGGACGCGGGCCGGTATCTACAATGCCCCGCGGGCTCCGCATTCTCTATGAAAACCGTCCATAAATCCGTCCTCATCTGGTACAGCGCCCTGGAAATGTTCAACCTGGTGACCGACGTCGCCAGCTACGCGCAGTTCCTGCCGTGGTGCGACAAGGCCTCGGTGCTCGAAGAAGACGGGCACGGCATGAAGGCCGAGGTCGGCATCGCGTTCGGCGGCATCCACCAGACCTTTGTCACCCGCAACGACCACGTGCCCGGCCGCAGGGTCGGCATGAAGCTGGTTGACGGGCCGTTCTCGCGGCTCGACGGGCAATGGACCTTCACGCCGGTGGGCGATGAAAAGCAGCGCTCGTGCAAGATCGACCTGGAGCTGCACTACGGGTTCGACAACCCGGCGCTGGGCGCGCTGGTGGGGCCGGTGTTCGACAAGATTGCCGGCAGCCTGGTGGATGCCTTCGTCAAACGCGCCGAGCAGGTTTACGGCGCCCCGGCATGAAGATCCAGGTCACCGTGGCCTGGTCGCCGGCCGCGCGCCAGGTGCATGAATGGGCGCTCAGCCTGGGGCAGGGTGCCACGGTGCTGCAGGCGCTGGAGGCCTCGGGCCTGCCCGCTCTTGCGCCGGAGATGGACCTGCATGACGCCGCAGTGGGCGTGTGGGGCCGCAAGGCGCGGCTGAACCAGCCGTTGCGCGAAGGCGACCGGGTGGAGGTCTACCGCCCGCTGAAGGTGGATCCCAAGACCGCGCGGCGCGAGCGCTTCCGTGCGCAAGGCGCGCGGGCTGCGGGCCTGTTCTCGAAAAAGAGGGCCGGCGCGAAGGCCGGCTACTAGCCTGCCGCCTGCTATTTGCAGTCGGTGGCGATGACGTCCTGCAGGTGCTTGGTTTCGGCGGCGCGGGCCGCGTCATCCAGCACTTCGCGTTCGCCCTTGGCATTGGTGCGCGCGATCCGCGTGCCCGAGTCGAAATTGGCCTTGGTCTGCTTGGCGCGGGCGCAGTTGTCGGCCTGGACCTTTGCCCGCTTTTCGTCGTCGGCCTTCTTCTTCTCGGCCTCGGCCGCATCGGCCAGCTTCTTCTTTTCTTCCAGTTCCTTGTCCTTGCCGGACAGGCGGGGCGCGCTGGCCGGCTTGGCCGGCTTGGCGGCACCCGATGCCGCCGCTTCGGGCTCGGCGGCGGCCACGGACAGCCTGGCGCCCCCCGGCTGCTTGATGACGCTCTTGGCGGGGATGTCGGCGGGCGGCGCCTGGTCGCTGAAGACCTTGCGGCCGTCCTTGTCGACCCAGACCCACTGGGCCCAGGTGACGGCCGGCAAAGCGCAGGCGAGCGCGAGGGAGACGATGCGAAACAGCTTCATGCAGGCAGTGTAGCGCCGGTGCCCGGCGCTTCCTACAGGCGCGCGCAGGCCTTGCGCCAGTTCAGGTAATTCCTCACGGCGCATGGGGGAGGCGCACACAAGGGTTAGTACCGACGGCGCACGGGTACAATCCGCCTTTTGGAGCTTTGACATGCGCCTCTTAGGAAAAGCGCTCACCTTCGACGATGTGTTGCTGGTGCCGGCGTTCTCCCAGGTCCTGCCCAAGGACACCTCCCTCGCGACCCGTCTCTCCCGCAACATCACCCTGAACCTGCCGCTGGTGTCCGCCGCCATGGACACCGTCACGGAGGCGCGCCTGGCGATCGCCATCGCCCAGGAAGGCGGCATGGGCATCGTCCACAAGAACCTTACGGTCAAGCAGCAGGCCGCCGAGGTGGCGCGCGTCAAGCGCTACGAGTCGGGCGTGGTGCGCGACCCGGTGATCATCACGCCCACCCACACGGTGCGCCAGGTGATCGACCTGCAGGAGCAGCTGGGCATCTCCGGCTTCCCGGTGGTGGACGGCGGCAAGGTGATCGGCATCGTCACCGGCCGCGACATGCGCTTCGAGACCCGTTACGACGTGCCCGTGAGCGAAATCATGACGCCGCGCGACAAGCTGATCACGGTGAAGGACGGCACCACGCTGGCCGAGGCCAAGGCGCTGCTGAACAAGTACAAGCTGGAACGCCTGCTGGTGGTGAACGATGCCTTCGAGCTCAAGGGCCTGATCACCGTCAAGGACATCACCAAGCAGACCAGTTTCCCCAACGCCGCGCGCGACGCCTCGGGCCGCCTGCGGGTCGGCGCCGCTGTCGGCGTGGGCGCGGGCACCGAGGAGCGGGTCGAGGCACTGGTGAAGGCCGGTGTCGACGCCATCGTGGTCGACACCGCGCACGGCCACAGCAAGGGCGTGATCGAGCGGGTGCGCTGGGTCAAGCAGAACTATCCGCAGGTTGACGTGATCGGCGGCAACATCGCCACCGGCGCAGCCGCACTGGCGCTGGCCGAGGCCGGGGCCGATGCGGTCAAGGTCGGCATCGGCCCCGGCTCCATCTGCACCACGCGGATCGTCGCCGGTGTCGGCGTGCCGCAGATCATGGCCATTGACAGCGTGGCCACCGCCCTCAAAGGCAGCGGCGTCCCGCTGATCGCCGACGGCGGCATCCGCTACTCGGGCGACATCGCCAAGGCCATCGCGGCCGGCGCCAGCACGGTGATGATGGGCGGCATGTTCGCCGGCACCGAAGAGGCACCCGGCGAGATCGTGCTGTTCCAGGGCCGCAGCTACAAGAGCTACCGCGGCATGGGCTCCATCGGCGCGATGGAGCAGGGCAGCGCCGACCGCTATTTCCAGGAAGCCACCACCGGCAACCCCAACGCCGACAAGCTGGTGCCCGAAGGCATCGAAGGGCGCGTGCCGTACAAGGGCTCGCTGGTCTCCATCGTCTACCAGATGGCCGGCGGCGTGCGGGCCAGCATGGGCTACTGCGGCTGCGCGACCATCGAAGAGATGCGCAACAAGGCCGAGTTCGTCGAGATCACCTCGGCCGGCATCCGCGAGAGCCACGTGCACGACGTGCAGATCACCAAGGAAGCGCCGAACTACCGGGCCGACTGATTCTGGCCAGACTTGAAAGTCAGGCCAGAAACTGCTAATATTTTGGCCAGAGCAAGCACTTCTGGCCAGAATCATGCAATACACCGGTATTTTTGAAGCCAAGAACAACTTCTCGGCCCTGATCGAGCAGGTGGAAAAGGGCGAGGAAGTCCGCATCACCCGGCACGGCAAGGAAGTGGTGCGCATGCTGCCGGTGCGGCGCAAGCCGGTCATCACCGACGAACAGATCCAGCGCGAACTCGACCAGATGGATGCGTTGCACGCGGCCATCCGGCCCGGCCCCACCGTGCGCGAACTGCGCGACGAGGGCCGGCAGGAATGACCGCCTTCGTCCTGGATGCCTCCGTCACCGCCGCCTGGCTGCTGCCGGACGAGGCGACCGAGCACACGCGGCGCCTGTACACCCTGATCCGCCGCGACGAGGTAGAGCCGCAGGCCCCCAACCTCTGGCAATGGGAGTGCACCAACATCCTGGCCAATGGCGTGCGCCGTGGCCGCATTCCCAAGACCGCGGTCGAGGGCCTCTGGGGCGTGTTTGATGCGATCCGCCACCGGGTGGAATTGCACGAGCTCGCGCCGGCCCAGCACAAGGCGTCGCTGGCCGTCGCCATGGACGCGGGCCTGTCGGCCCATGACGCCGGCTACATGTGGCTGGCGCGCTCCCTTAACCTGCCGCTGGCCACCTTCGACAAGCGCCTCATCGACGCGGCACCGGCCTGCGGCGTCAAACTCCTGGACATCACCAGCCTCTAGCCATGCAACACCAGAAAATCCTCATCCTCGACTTCGGCTCCCAGGTCACGCAGCTGATCGCCCGCCGCGTGCGCGAAGCGCATGTGTTCTGCGAAGTGCACCCCTGCGACGTTTCCGACCAGTGGATCCGCGACTACGCGAAGGACGGCGCGCTCAAGGGCGTGATCCTTTCAGGCAGCCATGCCAGCGTGTACGAAGACACGACCGACAAGGCGCCGCAGGAGGTGTTTGAGCTGGGCGTGCCGGTGCTGGGCATCTGCTACGGCATGCAGACCATGGCGCACCAGCTGGGCGGCAAGGTGGAAGGCGGCCACAAGCGCGAATTCGGCTTTGCGGCGGTGCGCGCGCGCGGCCACACGGCCCTGCTCAATGACATCGCCGACTTCACCACGCCCGAAGGCGAGGGCATGCTCAATGTCTGGATGAGCCATGGCGACAAGGTGACGGAGCTGCCGCCCGGCTTCAAGCTGATGGCCTCCACCGAAAGCTGCCCGATCGCCGGCATGGCGGACGAGGCGCGCCGCTTCTATGCGGTGCAGTTCCACCCCGAAGTCACGCACACGCAACAGGGCAGGGCGATCCTGGAGCGCTTCGTCCTGGGCATCTGCGGGGTCAAACCCGACTGGGTGATGCGCGACCACGTGGCCGAGGCCGTGGCGAAGATCCGCGAGCAGGTGGGTGATGAGGAAGTCATCCTCGGCCTGTCCGGCGGCGTGGATTCCTCCGTGGCCGCGGCGCTGATCCACCGCGCGATCGGCGACCAGCTCACCTGCGTGTTCGTCGACCACGGCCTGCTGCGCCTGCACGAAGGCGACATGGTGATGGACATGTTCGTCGGCAAGCTGCACGCCAGGGTGATCCGCGTGGATGCCAGCGAGCTGTTCCTGGGCAAGCTCGCCGGCGTGAGCGAGCCCGAGGCCAAGCGCAAGATCATCGGCGGCGAATTCGTCACGGTGTTCAAGCAGGAAGCGGCCAGGCTCACGAGCGCCGGCGCGAAGGGGGCGAAATGGCTGGCCCAGGGCACGATTTACCCCGACGTGATCGAGTCCGGCGGCGCCAAAAGCAAGAAGGCCGTCACCATCAAGAGCCACCACAACGTGGGCGGTCTGCCCGAGCAGCTGGGCCTGAAGCTGCTGGAGCCGCTGCGCGACCTGTTCAAGGACGAGGTGCGCGAGCTGGGCGTGGCGCTGGGACTGCCGTCCGAGATGGTCTACCGCCACCCGTTCCCTGGCCCCGGCCTGGGCGTGCGCATCCTGGGCGAGGTGAAGAAGGAATACGCCGACCTGCTGCGCCGGGCCGACGCCATCTTCATCGAGGAGCTTCGCAATTTCCGCGATGAAGCCAGCGGCAAGAGCTGGTACGACCTCACCAGCCAGGCCTTCGCCGTGTTCCTGCCGGTCAAGAGCGTGGGCGTGATGGGCGACGGCCGCACCTACGACTACGTGGTGGCGCTGCGCGCCGTGCAGACCAGCGACTTCATGACGGCCGACTGGGCCGAATTGCCCTACGCCTTGCTCAAGAAGGTTTCCGGCCGCATCATCAACGAGGTGCGCGGCATCAACCGCGTCACCTACGACGTCAGCAGCAAACCGCCCGCCACCATCGAATGGGAATAATCAGGCCCCATGTACCAGCCACCCCAATTCAAGAGCAACGACCGAGCCCTGGCGGCGGAAATCGTCCGCGCCAACCCGTTCGCCAGCCTGGTCTCCACCGATGACGCCGGCCTGCCCTATGTGACGCACCTGCCCCTGCACCTGGAACAGCAGGGCGAGGGCTGGGTGCTGTGGGGCCACTGCGCCAAGCCCAACCCGCACTGGCGCTACCTGCAGGCGCGGCCGAAGGCGCTGGTGACCTTCCTGGGGCCGCACGCCTACCTGTCGCCCAAGGTCTACCCCGACCTGGCCCGGGTTCCCAGCTGGAACTACCTGGCGGTTCATTGCACCGTGGAAGCCCGGCTGGTGGAAGAGCCGGCGGCCAAGGATCGGCTCCTCAAGAAACTGATCGGCGACCACGAGCCGCCCTATGCGCAGCAATGGCGCGACCTGGGCGAGGAGTTCCAGCACAAGATGCTGGCCGGCATCGTGGGCTTCGAGCTGCAGGTGGCCGAGGTGCAGTGCAAGATCAAGATCAACCAGCACCGCCCGGAGTCGCACGCCGCGCTGAAGGCCGCGTACGCGGCCGGCAACGAGGACGAGCGGCAACTGGCCGCCTGGATGGACCGTCTG
Organism: Burkholderiales bacterium; assembly: GCA_016191525.1. GTDB lineage: Bacteria > Pseudomonadota > Gammaproteobacteria > Burkholderiales > Burkholderiaceae_C > Ramlibacter. The sequence goes on from JACPOK010000033.1 coordinate 37,359, forward strand.
GGACTGGGAGGCTGATATGCGAGCAGTGTTCGGTGTGTTGAGCCTGTTGCTCGTGGTCGCCGTGATCGGCGTGCTGGCCAAAAAGCAGCTGGGCTCGCTGGCCGGCCCGCCCGCCTTGCCGGCCGTGCCCGGCGCGCCCGCGGCCACCGCAACCGCGCCACCGGCCACGCCGCAGCAGCAGGTGCAGCAGTTCCAGCAGGCGGTGCAGGGCATGCAGCAGGCCCGGCCCATGCCGGACGATACGAAGTAAAAACGGCCGCAACGCGCACCAGCTGTGCATGACCAGCTATTGAATTCATAGCATGACCGACACCGGATACATGCAGCTGGCGCTCGAACAGGCGCGCCTGGCCGCCGCCGCCGGCGAGGTGCCGGTGGGTGCGGTGGTGGTGCGTGACGGCCAGGTGATAGGCCGCGGGCGCAACGCGCCAGTGGCCAGCCACGACCCCACGGCCCATGCCGAAATCGCCGCCCTGCGCGAAGCGGCGCAGGCGCTGGGCAATTACCGGCTGGATGGCTGCGAGCTCTACGTCCCCCTGGAACCCTGCGCGATGTGCAGCGGCGCGATGCTGCACGCCCGCCTGAAACGCGTGGTGTTCGGCGCGGCCGACCCCAAGACCGGCGCGGCCGGTTCGGTGACCGACCTGTTCGCCTCGCAGCAGCTCAATCACCAGACCCGGGTGGAGGGCGGCGTGATAGCGCAGGAGTGCGGCGCCCTGCTGGCCGGCTTCTTCCAGGCCCGGCGCCAGGAAGCGCGCAGCAACAGCCACCCGCTGCGCGACGACGCCCTGCGCACCCCGGACGAGCGTTTCGCCGGCTTGCCGGCCTACCCGTGGGCGCCTCATTACGTGAGCGACCTGCCCGCGTTGGGCGGCCTGCGGATGCACTACCTGGACGAGGGCCCGCCGGACGCGCCCCTGACCTGGCTGTGCCTGCATGGCAACCCGGCCTGGAGCTACCTGTACCGCCGCATGATTCCCGTGTTTACCGAAGCCGGACATCGCGTGGTGGCGCCGGACCTGGCCGGCTTCGGCAAGAGTGACAAGCCCAAGAAGGACAGCGCCCACAGCTTCAGCTGGCACCGGCAGGCGCTGCTGGAATTTATCGAGCGCCTGGACCTGCGCAACGTGGTGCTGGTGGTTCAGGACTGGGGCGGCTTGCTGGGCCTGACGCTGCCCATGGCCGCGCCGCAGCGTTACTGCGGCCTGCTCGTGATGAACACCGCGCTGGGCACCGGCGATGCGCCGCTCAGCCCGGGCTTCACCGCCTGGCGCGAGATGTGCGCGAAGAACCCCGAGTTCGACATCGCCCGCCTGTTCGCCCGCGGCAACCCCCACCTGAGCGCGCAGGAATGCGCCGCCTACACAGCGCCTTTCCCGGACCGCGGCCACCGGGCGGCAACGCGCATGTTCCCGCCCATGGTGCCGGACTCGCTGGAGGCCGACGGCGCCGCGGTGTCGCGCGAGGCGCGCGAGTTCTGGCAGCACCGGTGGCAGGGCCGGACGATGATGGCCGTGGGCGCGCAGGACCCCGTGCTGGGCCTGCCCGTGATGCAGGCGCTGCGCGCGCAGATCCGCGGCTGCGGCGAACCCATGGTGATCGAGGCCGCCGGCCACTTCGTGCAGGAGCATGGCGAGGCGATCGCGGCGGCGGCGGTGGGATACTTCCGCCCGTGACAAAAAAACATATCTACGTTTATTCGCCCTCCAGCGCCGTGCGCGACAGGTCCGTCATCCGCCGCGGCGTGGCCCGGCTCAAGGCCCTGGGCCACGAGGTCGAGCTCGACGAAGCGGTTTTTGCGCGGCACATGCGCTTTGCCGGCGACGACGAAACACGGCTGGCCGCGATCCACCGCGCGGCCGCCAGCGGCGCCGACGTGGCGCTCATCACGCGCGGGGGCTACGGCCTCACGCGCATCCTGCCCGGCATCCGCTACAAGGCGGTGGCCAAGGCCATCGAGAAAGGCACCCGCTTCGTGGGCCTGAGCGACTTCACCGCTTTCCAGAACGCGGTGCTCGCGAAAACCGGCGCAGTCACCTGGTCGGGCCCCGCGCTGGGCGAGGATTTCGGGGTGGAGGGCGAGCCCGACGACATCATGCAGGACTGCTTCCAGGACCTGGTGAGCGGGCAGGGCGAAGGTACCGGCTGGCAACTGCCGCGCAGCGAAGAAACCGCGAAGCTCGTCCAGGTGAAGGACGCGGTGCTGTGGGGCGGCAATCTGGCCATCATCGCGGCCTTGGCCGGCACGCCCTGGCTGCCGCAGGTCAAGGGCGGCATCCTGTTCCTGGAAGACGTGCATGAGCACCCCTACCGCATCGAGCGCATGCTGACCCAGCTGTTGTACGCCGGTGTGCTGGCCGGGCAGAAGGCCATCGTGCTGGGCCACTTCACCAACTACAAGCCGGTGCCGCACGACAAGGGCTACCGGCTGCAGACCGTGGTGGACTGGCTGCGGGCCCAGGTGAAATGCCCGGTGTTCACGCAGCTGCCTTTCGGCCATGTGCCGACCAAGGTCTGCCTGCCCGTGGGCGCGCCGCTGCATCTGGCGGTGGAGGGCCGCGATGCGTTCCTGCTGTGGGGACACCGCCACTGACGTGGCGGCGGGTGGCCGCGAAGGCTAGCCGACGAGGGGGCTGGGGCGGGTGCCCAGGCCGCTGGGCAGCAGGCCGTGGAACAGCGTGCTGATGGTTGCGATCTTTTCGCGGGCGGCCATCTCGCCGTGCATGGCGGCCAGCGCGGCCATCAGATCGCCACGCAGGTACCACAGGGCCTGGATGTCGTTGGCGTAGCGGATTCGCCGGGTGATCTGCGGGAAATGCTTGGGCCCGGCTTCGCCCATGACCGACAGCATCGCTTCCCGGATGTCTTCCGTGCCGCTTTCCAGGATGGAATCGGACGGCGGGACCGGGTTGCCGAGCAAGCCGTAAATGCTGCTCCTGAGATTAGGTTTAAGCCAACGCATGAGTCTTTTTTGTCTCCGAAGAGGCCAAATGGGTAATGTGTATTGACAAGGTATGTCGATCATCCCCAAAGAGCAAGTCGAAGCTGTGACGGAGTTAACGGAAAACAACGAGCAAAATCAATAAGTTGGTAACGAAACGTGAGGTTGTTTCTAATTGTGTGGGTTGTCTAGGCCTTTGGTTCAAAACCCGGCAGTGGGCTCCGCATTTCGCGGCAGCAAGTGAAAAAGCTGTAAAGCAGTTCGCAACTTTGCCTTGCTCTACACTGCGATCAAATCCACACCGAGACCCCGGGGCATGAGTGCCAGTACCACCGTCGTTTTTGCCGACCTGACCGGCAGCACGGGCGTCTTCGAGGCGCTGGGCAATGTCATGGCGACACAGGTTGTCACCGAGGCCACCCAATTCATCAGCCAGGTTTGCCAGTCCCACCGCGGCCGCACCGTCAAGACCCTGGGCGACGGGGTGCTGGTGCTGTTTCCCGACGGCCCGGCGGCGGTCGCAGCCATGGTGTCCCTGCAGCGCAAGCATGCGGCGCGCATCCAGGCCCAGCCGGAGCGCCTGCGGATGCACATGCAGGTGGGCGCCGCGTGCGGCGAAATCGTCGAGGTGGACGGCGACTGCTACGGCGACGCGGTGAACATCGCCTCGCGGCTGTCGGACCTGTCCGGCCCCGAGGAAATCTGGGCCACGGACACGGTAATCGAGCAGATTTCCGCCCCCACGCGGGGCGTGCGTTTCCGCAGCCTGGGGCCCATTGCCATCCGCGGCAAGCAGCAGGCCCGGGTGGTGTTCCGGGTGATCTGGCAGGAGGAAGCCCTGTCCGAGCTGATGACGGCGCCGGCGGAGCTGTCGATGCTGGTGCGGCCGCAGGAGTCTCGGCCCGGCCAGATCGAGCTGGCCTGGCTGGACATGAACCTGAGCTTCAAGTCACCCGACTGCCCGGTGCAGCTGGGCCGCGCGGATGAGGCGGACTTCACCGTCAGCGACCAGCGGGTATCGCGCCTGCACGCCCGCATCGACTGGAACAACGGCAACTTCGTGCTGTCCGACCTCAGCAGCTACGGCACCTGGGTGCGCTTTGCGGAGGATGAGACCGAGTTGCCGCTGCGCCGCGGCGAATGCGTGCTGCACGGGGCGGGCGAGATCGCGCTGGGTGCCTCGTTCAGCGATTTCACCGTGCCGACGGTGAGCTTCAATATCTCCGGGCCGGGACGCTCCGGTCCGCCGCGCTAGGCCCGGGTGCTTTCCAGCACCGCCTTTGCCAGCTCCGCCACCGACAGGGGCGCGCAGCCTTCCGCCTTGTTGTTGACCGTGACGTAGGCGTTCATTCCGGCGCCGACGGTGCCGGCAATCACCCGGGCCAAGGCGTTGCGCGTGGCGAGGTCGGGGTCCACCAGCTTGTCGAAGGGCTCGTACAGGCCCTTGGCTCCCTCATAGCCGTACGAGCCGTGCTTGCGGTGCAGGCTCCAGCGGCAGACCAGGGGCGCGGGCCACAGGGCCCGCAGCAGGGGCAGCTGGTCCTCGATTGGCGGCATTTTGGCGTGCAGGCCCAGGCAATAGGTCGCGCCCGCGTTCTTCAGCACGGCCGCGAAGGCCGGTGTCAGGAACTCGGGGTTGCGCACCTCGACCGCGATGACGCCGTCGGGCGCGGCCGGCCGCAATGGCGGCAAAGCCGCCAGCATCGCGGCCAGCCGCTCCAGCACCTCAGGCATGCGTGCCAGCCAGCTGGCCGGCAGGGGGCTCAACTGGAACACCAGGGCACCGGTCTTGTCCGCCAGGCCTTCCAGCGCCGGCTGGACGAATTCCTGGACGGCCAGCGCCGGGCTGAGGAAGGACGGGTTGGGCTGCAGGCCTTGGCCATCCTTGCCGCGCACCATGGCGTCGGCAACCAGGCTGGCCGCCTTGACCACAAAGCGGAAGCCGTCCGGAACCTGGGCCGCATAGGCGGCGTACTGGCTGGCCGTCAGCGGCTGGTAGAAGCCCCGGTCCAGGCTGACGGTTCGCAGCAAGGGGTGCTGGCCATAGGCGGCCAGACCCTTGCGTGCCAGGCTGGATTCGCCGTGCTCGCCAGCCCAGACCAGGCCAGCCCAGCCGGGAAAACTCCAGGACGAGGTGCCAAGGTGCAGTTGTTTTGACAGCTGCGAAGCGAGGCGAACGTTGTCGGGGTCCGGCGCTGCCGCAGCGACCTCGGCCTTGCGTGGGCGGCGGGGCGCTGCCTCGGGTGGGGCCTTATCGGGAGAAGGCTCGCCGAACAGATCCATGTGTTGCTGGAAGCGCTTGGCCGGTTATTTTAGTATTTAACATAATATACATCGTATAAAATATACTAGGCGCCCACCACAGGTCGCCAATCACCATTTCCCCTTGGGCTGGCGGGCCCGCATCGAGGCGGCAATCAGCTCCGCCGAGTCCTTGCGGCCGGCCCGCTGCGCGAAGTCGATCGCCGTCAGGCCCAGCTGGTTCTTCAGGCTGGCATCGGCGCCGGCTTCCAGCAGCAGCTTCACGGCCTCGGGCGAGCCGTACTGGGCCGCCATCATCAGCGGCGTCGATCCGTTCGGCGACTCGGCGTCGATGTAGGCATGGTTTTCCAGCAGCAGATCGATGATGGCCAGGTGCCCATTGGTCGCGGCGTAATGCAGCGGCGTCCAGCCGGTCTTGTTGACGTCCGCACCCCGGGCGACCAGTTTGCGGGCCAGGTCCAGGTGGCCCTTGAGCGCCGCGATCATCAGCGGGCTTTCGTCCTGCGGCGTGCGCGATTCCACGTCGGTCTTGGGCCAGTTGATCAAGGCTTCCGCCACCTTGGGCGCCGGTTCGCGCACCGCCAGGAACAGGCCGTGCAGGCCCTGGGGGTTGCGGGTATTGGGATCGAACCCGCGCCTGAGCAGGCTGGTGATCTCGCCCGGGTTGTCGCGGATGATGGCGGTGAAGAAGTCTTCGTAGGAGCCCGCTTCGGCCATTCCGGTAAATGCAATGGCACCAATAAGATACAGCAGCTTATTAAAGTAAATTCTCATAAAGAAACGGCGCTGAACAGCCGCTCGAAATTGGCACTGGTGAGCTCGGCCACGGCCTCCACCGGCAGCCTGCGGATGTCCGCGATCTGCCGGGCCACATAGGGCACGTACGACGGGTTGTTGGTCTTGCCGCGGTACGGTACGGGCGCCAGGTAGGGGCTGTCGGTCTCGATCAGCAGCCGGTCCAGCGGCACAAACGCCGCCACGTCGCGCAGGTCCTGGGCGCTCTTGAAGGTCAGGATGCCCGAGAACGAGATGTAGAAGCCCAGGTCCAGCGCCGCCCGGGCCACTTCGGCGGTTTCGGTGAAACAGTGAAAGACGCCCCCGGCCGCACCGGCCGAGCCGTCCTCGCCCTCCTCCTTGAGGATGGCGATTGTGTCGTCCGAAGCCGCGCGGGTATGGATCACCAGCGGCTTGGCTACCTGCCGGGCGGCGTGGATATGGGTGCGGAACCGGTCGCGCTGCCACTCCATGTCGGCCACCGTGCGTCCGCCCTTGCGCTCGTCCATCTGGTAGTAGTCCAGCCCGGTCTCGCCGATGGCCACCACCCGCGGGCGAGCCGAGCGGTCCAGCAGGTCCCGCAGGCTGGGCTCGGTCACGCCTTCGTTGTCGGGGTGCACGCCCACGCTGGCCCAGAAGTTGTCGAACCGCATCGCCAGCTCATGGACGGCGTCGAACTCTTCCAGGGTGGTGCAGATGCAAAGGGCCCGGTCAACCTGGGCCGCAGCCATGGCCTCCCGGATCTCTGGCAGGCGGGCCGCCAGTTCGGGAAAGGTCAGGTGGCAGTGGGAGTCTACAAACATGGTTCAGCAGTGAAAACAGGCTGCGGCCCGCGCCCAACAAGCATGGGCAGCTACAAAAATTGTAGCAATCAGATCGTCTGCGTGGGCCGCTCGGAAGCCAGGTGGCCGCCCAGGATTTCTTCGATCTTGATCTTCAGCAGGCGGGACTTTTCGTCCGAGGGAAAGCGGATGCCCACGCCCTGCGTGCGGTTGGCGGCGGCCCGGGCCGGCGTGACCCACGCGACCTTGCCGGCTACCGGGTAGCGCTGCGGATCGTCCGGCAGCGACAGCAGCACGTACACGTCGTCGCCCAGCTTGTAGTCCCGCGTAGTGGGGATGAAGACCCCGCCGTCGTTGAACAGCGGGATGTAGGCCGCGTACAGGGCCGCCTTTTCCTTGATCGCGAGCTGGATGACGCTGGGGCGGGGGGTGGTCGGGGAGGGATTGCTCATGGGCGGCTCAAGGCCTTGAGTTTAGGGCGATCCGGGCCTGGCTCACAAGCGCTTCCAGCATCAGCCCCGGGTTGAAGGGGTGCTCAACCGTGCGGGCGGCACGCGCCAGCTCGCGCGACCATTCGGTCAACGCCACGATCGACCGGGCGGCGGGCAAGCCCGCAGCGTCAAAAAAGCGCGGCGCCGCGCCGGCATGGATGGCCAGCAGGTCGTGGCAGAGCTTTTGCAGCGCGTCCACCGCCTGGGCCGGGCTCCAGCCGGCGATGGCCGTTGCGTCGCCATTGGCCACGGCCCGGGGCAGCAGCGACCAGACCTTCGCATCGCGGCCGGCCTGGGAATACTGCAGGGCGTCCTCGGGCCGGCCACCGGCGGCGCGCAGAAGCGCCGGCGCATCGCCGGCCTTGATTCCCTGGGCTTCCAGCCAGGCCAGGCTTTGCGGCTCACCGGGCCAGTCCATGGTGTGGCCCAGACACCGGCTGCGGATGGTGGGCAGCAATTGATATGCGGCTTCGCTGGCCAATACGAATTTCACGTCGCCGGGCGGCTCCTCCAGCGTCTTGAGCAGGGTGTTGGCGGTGACGTTGTTCATCCGCTCCGCCGGGTACACCAGCACGGCCTTGCCCCGGCCGCGCGCGCTGGTGCGCTGGGCGAATTCCACCGCGTCGCGCATCGCCTCGACCCGTATCTCCTTGCTGGGCTTGCGCTTCTTGTCGTCAATGTCGGACTGGGCCTTTTCCGACAACGGCCAGCCCAGCTCCAGCATCACTGTCTCGGGCATCAGGGCGCAAAGGTCGGCATGGGTGCGCACCTCGATGGCGTGGCAACTGCCGCACTTGCCGCAGGCGCCCTCCCCGGTCGGCGCATCGCACAGCCAGGCCCGCGCCAGTTCCAGCGCCAGGCTGTACTGGCCCAGGCCCGAGGGCCCCTGCAGCAGCCAGGCGTGGCCGCGCTGCGCCAGCAGGCGGCGGGTCTGCGCCGCGATCCAGGGTGCGTGTGTGCTCATGCCAGCCATCCCTTGGCGCGCAGCGCCTGCAGCACCGCCTGGCCGACTGCATCGCGCGACTGGGCCGCGTCGATGCGGAAAAAACGCGCGGGTTGCTGCGCAAGCCGTGCCGCATAGCCGCCGGCCACGCGGCGGAAAAATTCCACCGGCTGCGCCTCGAACTTGTCGGGCAGCCGGGCCCCGGCCAGCCGTTGGGCAGCGGTCTCGGGCGCCAGGTCGAACCACAGGGTCAGGTCGGGCTGGCGGATGCCGCCGCCGGGCAGGCCCTGGACCCAGCGCTCCAGCTGGCCCAGCACCGCCAGGTCGAAGCCGCGGCCGGCGCCCTGGTAGGCGAAGGTGGCGTCGGTGAACCGGTCGCACAGCACCACCTTGCCCGCGGCCAGCGCGGGCTCGATGACCTGCTGCAGGTGGTCGCGCCGGGCGGCGAACATCAGCAGAGCCTCGGCCAGCGGGTCCATCGCGTCGTTCAGGACCAGGGCGCGCAGCTTCTCGGCCAAAGGGGTGCCGCCGGGTTCGCGCGTCAGCGCCACCTCGCGGCCGCCGGTGTGGAATGCCGCGGCCAGGGCGTCGATGTGGCTGGACTTGCCGGCCCCGTCTATGCCCTCGAAAGTGATGAAAAGGCCCTGGTTCATTGCCCGCGCTGGAATTTGTTGACGGCCCGGTTGTGCTCGTCGAGTGTCTCGCTGAACTGGCTGCTGCCGTCACCCCGGGCCACGAAATAAAGCTGCTTGCCCGCCGCGGGCTGCACCGCGGCCAGCAGCGAGGGCTTGCCGGGCATGGCGATAGGCGTGGGCGGCAGGCCGGGCCGGGTGTAGGTGTTCCACGGCGTGTCGGCCTGCAGGTCGCGCTTGCGCAGGTTGCCGTCGAAGGCCGTGCCCATCCCGTAGATCACGGTGGGGTCGGTCTGCAGCGGCATGCCCACGCGCAGCCGGTTGTTGAAGACCGCCGACACCAGCGTCCGGTCGGCTGCCTTGCCGGTTTCCTTCTCGACGATGCTGGCCAGGATCAGCGCGTCCTCGGGCGTCTTCACCACCGAGGACGGCGAGCGCTGGGCCCAGGCCGCGGCCAGGCGCTTGTCCATGGCCCGCATCGCCCGCCGCAGGATGGCGATGTCGCTTGAGCCCTTGGCGTAGGTGTAGGTGTCCGGGTAGAACCGCCCTTCCGGGTGGACGCCCGGGCGGCCCAGCAGGTTCATGAGCGCATCGTCCGCCAAGGCACGTGTGTCGGGCTTGAGCTGCTCTTCTTTTGATAGCGCGGCACGCACCTGGCGAATGTTCCAGCCTTCGATCAGCGTCACCGCGCGCAGCGACTCCTCGCCGCGGGCCAGCTTGGCCAGCAGCCGGTGCGGCGTCAGCCCGGCCTCCAGCTCGTAGCTGCCGGCCTTGATCAGCCGGTCCTGGCCGGAAAAGCGGAACCACAGGTACAGCAGGTCGGGGTTCACGTTGACGCCGGCGTCGGCCACGGCCTGGGCCACGCCGCGCGGCAGGGTGCCGGGATCGATCGACAGGTCAACCGTGGGCGCTGGCAGGCGCAGCGGCTGGTACACCCACCACAGGCCCCAGCCGCCCACGCCGAGGGCGGCAAAAGCAGCAAGCAGGAACACCGTCACCAGAAAACGCCTCATCGGCTGCTGCCCCTACTCGTGGAATTAAATCGACCGACGATGATAATTCAGCCATGAGCCATCTCCTGAACGGCGTTGCCCCGCTGCCCCACCTGGGCGTGATCCGCGTTGAAGGCGAGGACGCCGCCAAATTCCTGCAGGGCCAGCTGACCAATGACTTCGGCCTGCTCGATGCTTCGCAGGCCCGCCTGGCCGCGTTCTGCACGGCCAAGGGGCGGATGCAGGCGAGCTTCGTGGGGCTCAGGCAGGGCGAGACGCAGATCCTGCTGGTGTGCAGCCGCGACGTCCTGGCCCCCACGCTGAAGCGCCTTTCGATGTTCGTGATGCGGGCCAAGGCCCGGCTGACCGACGCCACGGCGGACTTTGAACTGCGCGGCGTGGCCGGCGAGACGCTCAAGGCCCTCGGGCCGGTGCAGCCGCCGTGGACGCGCGTGGGCGCCGGCACCGCCAGCCTGGTCCACCTTTACCCGGCGGACGGGCAACCCCGGGCGCTGTGGATCGCCCCGGCTGGCGAAACGCCGCCGCCGGGGCCGGCGTTGTCCAGCGAGCTGTGGCTGTGGGGCGAGGTGCGCAGCGGCATCGCCCCCATCACGGCGCCCATCGTCGAGGCCTTTGTTCCGCAGATGCTGAACTACGAATCGGTAGGCGGCGTGAATTTCAAGAAGGGCTGCTATCCCGGCCAGGAAGTGGTGGCCCGCAGCCAGTTCCGCGGCACGCTCAAGCGCCGGGCCTATGTGGCGCATGCGCAGGAAGCCGTGCAGGCCGGCCAGGAAGTCTTTCATGAGGCGGACCCCTCGCAGCCGTGCGGCACCGTCGCCGAAGCGGCGCCCGCGCCGCAGGGCGGGTGGGATGCGATTGTCTCGATCCAGGTGGCGGCGGCCTCTGCCGGCCGGCTGAACGCGGGAGGACCCGAAGGCCCCGCCCTCGCCCTGCTGGCCCTGCCCTATTTGCTGCTCGCCGACGTCTGAGCGGGGGCGGGGGCAGGGGCAGGGGCAGGGGCAGGGGCAGGGGCAGGGGCAGGGGCAGGGGCGGGTGCCGGCACTGCGTTCGGGAAACCCACCCTGGCCCAGAAAGCGGGCGGAATCTGCGACAGCAAGGCCTGGCGCTCGGGCACCGGCGTCAGCTCCATTCCCTGCTTGAAATTCGCCAGCGCCTTGGCCTGGTCGTTGATGGCCGTCGAATACATGTTGCCCAGCTGGACGTAGCCGTTGGCCCGGCTGCCGGGCCAGTTGGCCATGCGAACTTCCATGGCCTTGAAGGCGAGCGGGAAATCGCCCTTGCGCCAGGCCAGGATGAAAGCGGCGTTGGCCAGGTCATAGTCGTAGATGCCTTTGTCGATGGCATCCTTGGCCAGATCGTAGGACTTGGTTTCCTGGCCGCTGCGGCTTAGCAGGACCACTTCGAGCGAGCGGACGGAAGGCGCGCGGGGCTGGACCTTGCGCGCACGTTCCAGGTACTCCAGCGCCTTGGGGGTGTTGCCGGTAGACGCATAGCCGCGCGCGATGTTGCTCATGATCGCCACCACGTACGGGCGCGATGAAATCACCGTCTCCCACACCCAGGTGGCATCTTTCCAGTCGCCCCACTTGGCCATCTCGTCGGCCACCATGGGCGTGATCTTGCGGTAGTGCGGGTTGATGTCCGTGCCTTCCTTGATCAGCTTGATCATCTCCGCCTTGGACTTGTCCCACTTCGGGTTGTTGTAGTCGCTCGAGGCCGTGATGGTCAGGGCTATCTTGGTCGCCTTGACGATTTTTTGCTCGGACTCGGCGGCCTGCTGGGTGATGTACGCGGCCAAGGCGAGGCAAACCATGGTGAAGATGGCCATGCCCTGCGAATAGGCGGGCCGCCATTTAAGGCGTTGGGCTGAAACTATCCCCGTAAAACCCAGCCGCGCGTCGGATGCGGCCAGCACTCCCAGGCACAAGGCGAACAGTGCCCCGGTGCTGGCCATGCGCCAGGGGAAACCCACGTTGCTCACGATGAAAAGGGCCAGTAGCGCAGTGAGCGCAACCGCGCGGTAAGGCGCTTCGGCGTCCGCCTCCTGAGACCGGTAACGGATGGTCCGGAAGGCTGCCCAGGTCAGATAGGACAACAGCAATGCCAGGAATATCCAGCCGGCCAGCCCGTATTCGGCCAGCAGCTGCAGGAATTCGTTGTGGACGTAGTAGTCGGTTTCCAGCTGCGAGCCGTCAGCCTGGTAAAGGGGTATGTCACTTTCCCAGGCGCCGGCGCCCACGCCGGTCAGGGGCCGTTTCTCGATGATGCGCGCGGTGGCCTTCCACATCACGAAGCGAACCCCGAGCGAGCCGTCATCAACGGAAATCTTGGCGGTTCGCTTGAAGCCCCGCTGCAGCGCGTTCATGCCGCGGCCTTCGCTGACGTGCTCTTCAATGAGCTTGGGATTGCCCGTGGAAATCAAGCCGAGCCCGATCACCGTGGCCAGGATGAGGCCGATGGCCAGAATCCGGGTACCGGCATCCCAGGTGTAAAACGCAAATTGCTTGCGGTAGATGATCCCGATCACGGGCAAAACGAGGGCCAGCTGCGTCCACATGGCCGACAGCGCCCCCCGGGTACCCGTCATGAGGATGGCAACGATGACGAACGCCCCGGTCAGCGACAGCAGCGCCACCTGCCCCGACTTGCGGGCTTTGGCAAGAAGGACGGCAGAAAAAGGCAAGGTGCAGACCGCGAATTCCGCGAAAAAGTTGCGATTGACAAACGTGGACGCAGGGTTAGGGCCCTGCGGGAAGTACTTGAAGTCAAACCAGAACTGAAGCGCCGTCCAGAGCGATGCGACGACGGCCCCCCAGTGGATCCCCCAGGCCAGCATGGGTAACCGGTCTCGCGAAAGCGTATTGAGGCCCAGCCACACCAAAAGGCTGAATATGAACCAGCGGATGGCTTCCACCCCGGCCAGGTAGGTATGCGACCACGCCATGCTGCCAAGCGCATACGCCATCAGCAGCATCGGCAGCCACATCAAGGCGTGCCACCGCAATCCCTCGCGGCGCGTGCGCTGGCGCCAGAAGAACAGGAGGGTTGCGGCCAGCGCGCTGAACGATACGACGATGGACTTGAGCGTGTCCTGCAGCATCTCTTCATGCGGCACACCGATGGCGGGCGCCAGGAAGATGCACAGGGCAAGGATCAGCGCGGTCCAGTCGCCGCGCTCCACTTCAACGGGCAGGCTCAGGCCGGCAGCCTGAGGCTTGGCCGCGGCGGCTTGACGGCTGCCCCGGTTAGCCCCGGAGTCGCTGGCAGCTTCCCCCGTGGATGGCCGCAAAACCGCTGCGCCACCGCCCGACATCTCTGCAGCAACATCGCCTGCGGTTTGTGTTCTGTCGGAATTTCGTCTTTTCTTTGCCATGGGGATCGTTTTGCTTACAACCCCCTATTGTCGCCGGTTCATGGCCGGCTCTTACAGGCGGGAGGGGATGCCGGCCAACAACGGCAGCACCATTTCGATGTGTGGGATGCCCGCCTCGCTGAAAGGTTCACCCCGCGCCGTGAATCCCGCCGCCGCGTAGAAGCTGGCTGCGCTGCGCTGCGCATGCAGCATGGCCTCCCGGTCGCCCCGCGCCGTGGCGGCGCCCAACAGGGCCTGTAGCACCTGCCCGCCCACGCCCGAGCCGCGCAGCACCCGGTGCACCGCCATCCGCCCGATCTTCGCGACGCCCGGCGAATGCTGCAGCAGCCGGCCGGTCGCCAGGGGCTGGCCCAGCCCGTTGCAGGCCACGGCATGGATGGCGGCTGCGTCAGCCTCGTCCCATTCCAGGTCGGCCGGAATCCGCTGCTCCTCCACGAAAACCTCGGTGCGGATTCGCGATGCATCGGCGCCCAGCAGATTCCAGGCGCCGGTTTTCACCGTCACCATGGGCGCGCCGGCCTCGTAGCCTTCCAGGATCGCACGCAGCGCCGGCGGCACCGGCTTCGAGGTCTGGGTGGCCGGATCGGCGAAAACATAAACCAGCTCGCAGGTGATGAGCAATTGCTCGGCCCGGTAGATGGCGCCGGTGAACAGCATCGAGGAGTTGCCGATGCGCGCACATTTCAGGGCCACGTCCAGCCGGTCGTCCATGCGGGCGGAGGCATTGAATTCCACGGTGGCCTTTTTCACGTACAGGTCGCCCCCCAGCAGGTGCATGGCTTCCTCGTAGGGCAGCGCCAGCGCGCGCCAGTAGTCCGCCACCGCGGTGTCGAAGTACATCAGGTAGTGCGCATTGAAGACGATCTTCTGCATGTCCACCTCCGCCCAGCGCACGCGCAGGCGGTGAACAAAGCGGAAGTCCTTGCGGTCGGGTGTTGCAGCCATGGCGGTTCAGGTGGATTGCAGGAAATGGGCGCGGACCGCATCGGCGCAGGCGTCGCCGGCGGGCCGCAGGACGATGCCGAAATCGCGCGCCAGCCGGGCACAGCGCATCGACGTGTCCAGCGGCCGGGGCTCGAACATGGGCAGGTCGCCCAGCCGGCAATCGGCCAACTGGGCTTTCACCGGCGCATGGCGGGCGTATTCGGCGGCCATGCGCGCCATCAGCTCGCTTCGGCTGAGGCGCTCCGGACCGGCCACGTGGTACAGGCCGCGCGCGCCGCCGCGCGCCAGCGTAGCGATAGCCCGGGCCGCATCGCCCGCCGAAGCAGGCGTGAAGTACTGGTCAATGGCGCAAGGCAGCGGGCCGGGGCGGCCCAGCGCCTGGATGCAGCCAAAGAGAAAGCCGCGGGGCTGGGGCCGGTCTTCCATGAGTTTGGGCAGCCGGATGACCAGCGACGGTTCGCCCGAAGCCTGCAGGTACTGCTCGACGGCCAGCTTTTGCCTGCCGTATTCCAGGATCGGGCGGGCTTGGTCGCCTTCGGCCCACCAGGCGCGGCTGCCGTCGAATACGCCATCGCTGGAAATGAAGACCGGCACGAGGCCGAGCGCGCGTGTCTCGTCGATAAGCCGGATGACACCTGCCACGTTGACCGCGGCGCTGCCCAGCGGATCCCGCGCGCAATCGTCGATGGCCGTGATCCCGGCCATGATCACGGCGCATCCCCGGCCGCCCGGCCTGCCTGCCAGCAGATTGGCAACCGGGGTGGCAAGGGCATCGAAAAAGACGGTGCCGGCGCGCGGATGGGCATGGTGCGTCGCGACGACATGATCGCCGGCGAAGGCGGCCGCCAACTCAACGCCCAGGGTGCCCGAAGCGCCGATCAGCAAGGTGGTGCGGTCTCTGGAAGTCTCAATCACAGGCGGCCTTGCGTGGTGCCTGCCGAGTATACTGACCGGCCTTTCTGAACGACCTTCACGGACTCTCCCGGTGACAGGCGCGTGGGATTGAACAGGCGGGAAAAAAGCGTCGTATGTGGAGGATCGTTCTAGCGGTCAAGGTCATCGTGACCATCGGTCTGCTCGCCTGGCTTGTCTCCAAGGTCGATCCGGCCAGCCTGCTGCAGCAGCTCACGCGCGGCGACGCCCTCCTGCTTCTCGCCGGCACCGCCGTCCTGGCCTTGAGTCCCCTTCTGGGCGCGCTGCGCTGGCGGCTGATCCTGCGGCGTCTGGGCGCGGCCCTGCCCACCGCAGGCGTCGTTCAATGGACCTATGCCGGCGTCTTCTTCAACCAGGTGCTGCCTGCCACCGTGGGTGGCGACGGCCTGCGGATCTGGCTGGCTTCCCGTGCCGGCGCCCCGCTGGCCACGGTGGTCAACAGCGTCGTGCTTGACCGGGCCGCGATGGTCCTGAGCCTGGTGGCCCTGGTGGTGGCCAGCGCGCCCTGGTTCGGCGCGCTGGTGCCGCGGCCGCAGCTGATCCTGCTGGGCGCGCTGCTGCTGGGCGGCGCCGCCGGCGGCCTGGCTTTCGTGATGGCGGCGGACGCCATGCCCAAGTCGTTCTTGCGCTGGCGGCTCGCGCGCTGGGTCGCATCGCTGTCCCGCGACACGCGCAGCCTGTTCCTCAACCTGCGCTCGGGCCCTGGCATCGTGCTGCTTTCGGTGGCCAGCGTCATCAACATCATGCTGAGCATCTGCCTGTTCGCCCTGGCGTTCGGCGCCCGCGCCAGCGGCCTCGAAATCCTGGTGCTGCTGCCCCCGGTGATCGCGGCCAGCACCCTGCCCATCTCGATCGGCGGCTGGGGCACACGCGAAGTGGCGATGATCGCCGCCCTGGGCACCATTGGCATCCCCGCGGAAACCGCGGTGCTGGCGTCGGTTTGGCTGGGGCTGGCCAGCATCGTCACCTCGCTCCCGGGCGCGTTCTTCCATTTCTTCAGCCCCAAGGCCACCCGCCCCTCGCGCGCCGAGCTGGCGCACGGCGCCGACTCATGAGCGTGGCCGGGATCGATTTCGCCATGCCGGCGCCGGTGGCCCTGGCCATCGCCAATGCCCTGCTGTTCCCGCTCTGGCTGGCCGCCACCAGCCGCCTGCCGTCGCTGGCCGAGAAGCACGCCACGCGCTTCGTGGTGAGCGCCGTCGCCACCGTGGTCCTCTGGGCAGTGGCCACCGCCGCGGCCCCGGCCGCCGGCATGGCGGGCTGGCTGGCCGGCCTGTGTGTCACCCTGGGCGCGCTGCTGTTCTACCTGGAAGTCTGGGCTTTGATGACGCGCGGCTACACGCTGGGCATCCTGCTCACGCTGCTGAAGTCCGGCAAACCCTTGACCGCGCAGGAGCTCTTTGACGGCTACCGGGACGGTGAAGGCCTGGGCTGGATCATGCGGCACCGCCTGGGCGGCCTGTGCGCCACCGGCTTCATCCAGCGCGACGGCGACCGGCTGACGCTGGCACCGGGCAAGGGCGTCTTCATTGCCCGGCTGCAGCGCTTGTGCGCGGCCGTCCTGGGCCTGAAGCGGACGGGCTGACTCGGCCATGGGTGCAAGCGGCTTCACTCAGGGAATCGTGGCGTTCGGCGCCTATGTGCTGCTGGTGCTGGCCGCGCTGCGGCTTGCGCCGCGGGTCGAGCCCGCGTTGGTGGCGGTCGCGGCGGCCTTTGTCGCATGCATCGCCGCGTTGCCGGCGCTGTCCGTGCTGGCGCCCGGCTTCAATTTCTGGGTCTACCTGGTGAGCTACTGGTTCCTGGCCACCTGCTTCCTGATGGCCTTTGGCGCCGTATACAAGTCCTTGTCACTGCGCATCCTGGCCGACCTGCTGGCCAGGCCGGGGCGCAGCGACGACTACCAGGACATCTTTTCGCGTTATCTTGTCGAGGACAGCTACCAGAACCGGCTTTCGGTCATCCGCGACAAGGGCCTGGTGACCGTCACGGGCGGCAGCTACGAGCTGGCCGAACCCGGCCGCCGGCTGGCCCGCAGGGTGCAAAAGGTGCAGCTGTGGTTCGGCATTACCCGCAGCGGCTGAGGCTATCGATGAAAGGCGTTCATGGCATTGGTTGAAATCACGCGCGACGGCGGACGGCTGCCCGTCCCCGACCATCCGGCGGACCCGTTGACGTTCTCGTTCTTCATCCCCTGCTACAACGAGGAGAAGAACGTCGTCAACGTGGTCGAGAAGCTGGCCACGGTCGCGGCGCGGCTGAACGCCGCCTACGAGATCCTGGTCTTCGACGACTGCTCGAAGGACGGCACGGTGCAGGCCGTGCGCAACTGCCAGCAGGCGCGCCCCGACGTCCCGTTGCGGCTGTTCTCCAATTCCACCAACCAGGGCGTGGCCCGCAACTTCATCGAAGGCGCCTTCCAGGGCCGGGGCAAGCATTACCGGGTGGTGATGGGCGACGACGTCGAGTCGGTGGAGACGCTGGAAAAAATCCTCAGCCAGGCCGGCAATGCCGACATCATCATTCCCTACCACTCGCAGGTGACGGGGCGGCCCTTCCACCGCAAGGTGATTTCCCGGCTCTACACGGTGCTGGTCAATATCGCCAGCAAGCGAAAGCTGCGCTACTACAACGGCTCGCCCCTGTTCCTGCGGCGCGATGCGTTGCGCTTCCACGTCGAAGCCACCGGCCTGGGCTTCCAGGCCGAGTTCCTGCTGCGCCTGCTGCAGGAAGGCCGCTCGTTCATTGAAATTCCCGTGGTCGCCAGCGACCGCGAGGGCTCCACCTCGCTGAACCTGCGCAACTTCGTGTCGGTGGGCTATTCGATCTTCAAGATCTACATGCGCCGCCTGTCAGGTCGCGACGCCGCCTGAGGCCCGCGGGGCCGCAATTTATACTCGGGGCCAGGCGTGCACCGCGCGCGGAAAGACCCATTCATGACCACCAATTTCAAAGTCAAGCTCTTCGCCGACGGCGCCGACCTCGCGGGCATGAAGGAAATGTATGCCAACCCCATGATCAAGGGGTTCACCACCAACCCGACGCTGATGCGCAAGGCCGGCATTTCCGACTACAAGGCGTTCGCCCGCCAGGTGCTCGACGCCATCCCCGACCGGCCCATCTCCTTCGAGGTGTTCGCCGACGATTTCGCCGAAATGGAAACCCAGGCGATGGAGATCGCCTCCTGGGGCAAGAACGTCAGCGTGAAGATCCCGGTGATGAACACCAAGCGCGAGTTCGCGGGCCCGCTGGTCAAGCGCCTGTCCGAAAAGGGCGTGGCGCTGAACGTCACCGCCGTCATGACGCTGGACCAGGTGCAGCGCATCACCGACGCCCTGGCGGCGGACGTGCCTTCCATCATTTCCGTGTTTGCCGGCCGCATTGCCGACACGGGCGTGGACCCGGTGCCGGTCATGGCCAGGTCCGTGGAGATCATGCGCGCCAAGCCGAAGTCCGAGCTGATCTGGGCCAGCCCGCGCGAACTGCTCAACATCTTCCAGGCCGACCAGGTGGGCTGCCACATCATCACCGCCACCACCGACATCCTCAAGAAGCTGTCGCTGGCGGGCAAGGACCTGGAACAGTACTCGCTGGAGACCGTGGAGATGTTCTACAGGGACGCCACGGCCGCCGGCTATTCGATCAAAGGCTGAAGGAGTTCAAACAATGAAAAAAGTATTGGTCGTTGGCGGCGGCGGCTATTGCGGCAGCGTCGTGGTTCCCCAGCTGCTGGACGCGGGCTGGAAAGTCACCGTGTTCGACATCCTGCGCTGGTACGGCAGTGACCACCTGCCCAAGGACAACCCCAACCTGCGCATCATCGAGGGCGACGTGCGCGACACGGCCCTCATCGCCCAGGCCTGCGAAGGCCAGGACGCGATGCTGCACCTGGCCTGCATTTCCAACGATGCGAGTTTCGAGCTGGATGAAAAGCTTTCCACCTCGGTCAACCTGGATTCGTTCGAGCCGGTGGTGATCGCCGCCAAGAAAGCCGGCATCAAGCGCTTCGTGTTCGCCTCCTCCAGCTCGGTCTACGGCGTTTCGGATTCGCCCGACGTGACCGAAGACCACCCGCTGGTGCCGCTCACGCTGTACAACAAGTACAAGGGCCTGTGCGAGCCGCTGCTGCTCAAGCACACCGACAAGGATTTCGTCGGCGTGGTGTTCCGCCCCGCCACGGTCTGCGGCTACGCGCCCCGCCAGCGGCTGGACCTCTCGGTCAACATCCTGACCAATCACGCCGTGAACAAGGGCAAGATCACCGTGTTCGGCGGCGCCCAGCTGCGCCCCAACCTGCACGTGCAGGACTACGCCGACCTGTGCGAACTGCTGCTCACCGCGCCCGACGAGAAGATTGCCAACCAGGTCTTCAACTGCGGCTTCCAGAACATGAGCATCATGGACATCGCGCTGATCGTGAAGAAGGTGGTGCAGGAGGAATTCCCCGAAAAGGGCGAGATCCCGATTGACGTCACCACCTCGGACGACCCCCGCTCCTATCACATCAATTCGGGCAAGATCAAGCGCGTGCTGGGCTTTGAGCCGAAGCACTCCATCGAGGAGGCGGTGCGCGGCCTGTGCAAGGCCTTCCGCGAAGGCAAGCTGCCCAACAGCTTCGATGACAACAAATACTTCAACGTGCGCACCATGAAGGCCGTGGGCGCGAAATGAACGGCCAGCCCGTAGCGCTGGTCACGGGAGGCGCGGGCTTCATCGGCAGCCACATGGTCGATGTGCTGCTGGAGCGCGGCTACCGGGTCCGCGTGATCGACAACCTGGTGGGCGGGCGCGAGGAAAACCTGGCGCACCTGAAGGGCGACGCGCGGCTGGAAGTGGAGCTGCGAGACATCCGCAGCTATGCGCCGGGCGACGCCTTCTTCAAGGACGTGGAGCGCGTCATCCACTTTGCCGGCATCGGCGACATCGTTCCCTCCATCGAGCGGCCCGCCGAATACATGTCCGTCAACGTGCAGGGCACCGTCCACATGCTGGAATGCGCGCGTGCCGCCGGCGTGAAGAAGTTTGTCTATGCCGCGTCCTCGTCCTGCTACGGCCTGGCCGATGTGCCCACGCCTGAAGACCATCCCATCACCCCGCTCTACCCCTATGCCCTGTCAAAGTACCAGGGCGAGCAGGCGGCCTTCCACTGGCACGACGTGTACAAGCTGCCGGTCAATTCGGTCCGCATCTTCAATGCCTACGGCCTGCGTTCACGCACCTCGGGCGCCTATGGCGCGGTGTTCGGCGTATTCCTCAAGCAAAAGCTCGCCGGCAAGGCTTTCACGGTGGTTGGCGACGGCACCCAGCGGCGTGATTTCCTCTACGTGACCGACGTGGCGCGCGCCTTCCTGGCCGCGGCCGAAGCCCCCGCCACCGGCCGCTTCTGGAACCTGGGCGCGGGCAACCCGCAGTCGGTCAAGCGCCTCATCGAACTGCTGGGCGGCGACATCACGTACATCCCCAAGCGGCCCGGCGAGCCCGATTGCACCTGGGCCGACATCAACCGCATCACGTCCGAGCTGGGCTGGGCGCCGCAGGTCAGCTTCGAGCAGGGCGTGGAAAAGATCCTGCAGAACATCGACTACTGGCGCGACGCGCCGCTGTGGGAGCCCGGCTCCATCGCGACGGCGACAAAGACCTGGTTCCAGTACATGGGCAAGGAATAAACATGCTTTCTACCCTCGCCGCGTCGTTCAGCCACAAGATCAAGACCGCCGACGAACTGGCCGCGCTCATCGGGGCGCCGCCCCGCGCCAAAAAGGTCATCATGTGCCACGGCGTGTTCGACGTGGTGCACCCCGGCCACCTGCGCCACCTGCTGTACGCCAAGAGCAAGGCCGACATCCTGGTGGCCAGCATCACGGCCGACCGCCACATCGCCAAGGGCATGCACCGGCCCCACGTGCCGCAGGACCTGCGCGCGCTGAACCTGGCGGCGTTCGAACTGGTCGACTATGTGGTGGTTGACCACGACGCCACCCCCATCGCCAACATCCGCAAGATCCAGCCCGACTTTTTCGCCAAGGGCTACGAGTACACGGCCGGCGCCGCCATGCCGCCCAAGACCCAGGAAGAGATCGACGCGCTCAAGAGCTATGGCGGTGAAATCATCTTCACGCCGGGCGACATCGTCTATTCCTCCTCACGCCTGATCGACCTGGCCCCGCCGGAAATCAAGCTGGAGAAGCTGCTGACCTACATGGACGGCCACGGCCTCACCTTTGATGCGCTACGCGGCGCGCTGGATTCGTTTTCCGGCATGAGCGTGCACGTGGTGGGTGACACCATCGTTGACAGCTACACCCACGCCGCGATGATCGGCGGCCAGACCAAGACGCCGACCATGAGCGTGCTGTACGAGCGGCGCGACGACTACATCGGCGGCGCGGCCATCGTGGCGGAGCACCTGCGCGCCGCCGGCGCGAGGGTGACCTTCTCCACCGTGCTGGGCGACGACGCGTTCAAGCAGTTCGTGCTGGATGGCATGGCCAAAAGCGACATCGACTGCAACGCCATCATCGACCCGACGCGGCCCACCACGAACAAGAACGCCATCGTTACCGGCGGCTACCGGCTGCTGAAGATCGATACGCTGGACAATCGCTCGATCTCCGACGAGATCGTCGTCAAGCTGCAGCAGGCCATTGCCAACGGCAAGCATGACACGGTGGTGTTCAGCGATTTCCGCCACGGCCTGTTCAACCGCCGCACCATCCCGCAGCTGATCTCCGCCATCCCGGCCGGCGTGTTCAAGGTGGCCGACAGCCAGGTCGCGAGCCGCTGGGGCAACATCACCGACTTCCAGGACTTCGACCTGATCACGCCCAATGAGCGCGAAGCCCGCTTCGCGCTGGGCGACCAGGACTCCGGCGTGCGGCCGCTGGCCTCGGCGCTGTACGACGCGGCACGCTGCAAGACGCTGATCCTCAAGCTCGGCGAGCGCGGCGTGCTGACCTGCCACAACAACAACCACGAGTCGCTCGATTCGTACACGGTGGTCGACTCGTTCGTTGACCGGGTGGTGGACGCGGTGGGCGCCGGCGATGCGCTGCTGGCCTACGCTACGCTGGCCAAGCGGGCCACCGGCTCCGACGCCATCGCCACCATCCTGGGCTCGCTGGCCGCCGCCTGCGAATGCGAGGTGGACGGCAATATCCCCATCACGCCGCAGGCGGTGCTGGCCAAGATCGACAACGTGGAGCGGCAGGTCGCCTACGCGGGCCAGGGGTCGGGCACTTGAAATCCCTGGTGGTCGGCCTCGGCGTGCAGGGGCAAAAGCGCAAGCGCTTCGCCGGCGCCGATTTCGTGGGTGCGGTGGACCCGGTGCACAAGGACGCGCAGTTCCGCCAGCTGGCCGACGTGCCGCTGGCGAGCTTTGATGCCGCGCTGGTGTGCACACCGGACGAGCCCAAAATGGAGCTGTTGGGCTACCTGTTGCGCAGCGGCAAGCACGTGCTGGTGGAAAAGCCGCTGTGGGCGCCCGACGATGCCCAGATCAACGAATTGCAGCGGCTGGCCCATGCCAGCGGCGCCTATTGCTACACCGCCTACAACCACCGGTTCGAGCCGCACTTCGCGGCAATGAAGGCCGTGATCGATTCCGGCAGGCTGGGCCAGATCTATCGCTGCCGCATGTTCTATGGCAACGGCACCGCACGCCTGGTGCGTGAATCCGAATGGCGCGACCAGGGCGCCGGGGTACTGCCCGACCTGGGTTCGCACCTGCTGGACACGGCCCTGTTCTGGTTCGGCGCCGTCGCGGACGACTTGCGCGTGACGTCCGCCAGCCGTTTCGAGAACCGCGCCCCCGACCACGTGGTGATCGCCTCCGAGGGCACCAGCCCGAAGCTGGAGCTGGAGATGACGCTGCTGATGTGGCGCAACCATTTCACCTGCGACATCCTGGCCGAGAAGGGCTCGGCCCACATCGAGTCGCTCTGCAAATGGGGACCGAGCACGCTGAACGTGCGCACCCGAATCCTGCCCTCGGGCCGGCCGCCGGAAGAAACCGAAACCCTGGTGCAGGAAGACCCCACCTGGGCGTTGGAGTACGCGCATTTCCGCGCGGCCTGCCTGGAGCGCCGCCGCACCGACCTGGCCACCGACCTGTGGCTGAACCGCACGCTGCGCAGCCTGTCAGATGACGCCGTGAGGAAGGTGGCATGACCCAGCCGGTGATCGGTTTTGCCGGCATGACCCACCTGGGCCTGGTCTCGGGCATCAGCGCCTCGGAAAAGGGCTTCGACGTCGTCTGTTTCGATGGCGACACGGCCCGCATCGAACCCATCCGCCAGGGCCGCCTGCCCGTGTCCGAGCCGCAGCTGGGCGACCTGTTCACAAAGAACGCGGCCCGCCTCTCATTCACCGCCGACCCGGCTGGCCTGGCCCGCTGCGACGTGATCTACGTGGCGCCCGACGTGCCGACCGACGACCAGGGCGCCAGCGACATCCGCCCCATCGAGGCGATGCTGGATGCCGTGTTCGCCGCCGCCCGGCCCGACGCCACTGTGGTGCTGCTGTCGCAGATTCCGCCCGGCTTCACCCGCATGCGCCAGCGTACCGGCCGCACGCTGTACTGCCAGGTGGAGACGCTGATCTTCGGCCGCGCCGTGGAGCGGGCCCTGTTCCCCGAGCGCTACATCATTGGCTGCGCCGACCCCGCGCAGCCGCTGCCCGCGCCTTATGCGCAGTTCCTGGCCGCGCACAACTGCCCGCTGCTGCCCATGCGCTATGAGAGCGCGGAGCTGGCCAAGATCTCGATCAACATGTTCCTGGTCGCCTCGGTGTCCACCACCAACACGCTGGCAGAGGTTTGCGAGAACGTCGGCGCCGATTGGTCGGAGATCGCCCCCGCGCTGCGGCTGGACCGGCGCATCGGCCCCTGGGCCTACCTGGGCCCCGGCCTGGGCATTGCCGGCGGCAACCTCGAACGCGACCTGGCCACGATCTGCCAGCTGGCCGACCGCCACCACACCGATGCCGGTGTGGTGCGCTCCTGGATAGCCAACAGCCGCCACCGCGCGGGCTGGGCCGCTCGCACCATCCGCACGCTGCTGCTGGATGCCGCGCCCAAGGCCGCCGTGGCCGTCTGGGGCCTGGCCTATAAGGAAAACACGCACTCGGTGAAGAACTCTCCCTCGCTGGCAACCTTGGCGGCCCTGCCGGGCGCCAGCCTGCGCGTGTACGACCCGGTGGTGCAGGCCAGTGCCGCGAACCACGACAGCGCCGTGGGTGCGGGCAGCGCGCTTGAAGCCCTGGCGGGCACGCAGGCGCTGATGATCCTCACGCCCTGGCCGCAGTTCAAGGAGATATCGCCCGCCGACATTGCCAGCGCCATGGCAGGCCGCCTGGTGCTGGATCCGTACAAGGTGCTGGACCCGGCGGCGGCGAAAGCGGCCGGGCTGGACGTCCGCACACTGGGCCGGGGAGCCGCCAATGCTTGAACACACCCACAGCGCCGACACGGCGCCCGAACGCGTCGTCGTGATGGGCGCGCGTGGCTTCGTCGGCGGCGCGCTGATGCGGCGGCTGCAGGTTGCCGGCATTCCCGCGCTGGGCCTGGGCCGGGAAGACGTCGACCTGCTGGCCGATGGCGCGGCGCAGAAGCTGGCCGCACTGCTGCAGCCCGGCGATGCCTTCGTGGCCGTCTCGGCCCTGGCGCCCTGCAAGGACGCCGACATGCTGGTGAGCAACACGGTGCTTGCGCGCTCGCTGGTCAAGGCCCTCAGCCTCCAGCCCGTCGCGCAAGTCATCAACATCAGCTCGGACGCCGTGTACGGCGACTCGAGCGAGCCGATGAACGAGCAATCGCCGCTGGCGCCGGAATCGCTGCACGGCGTGATGCACCTGGCGCGCGAGCTGATGTTCCGCAGCGAAGTGAAAGCGCCGCTGGCGGCGCTGCGCCCTTCCCTGCTCTACGGCGCGCAGGACCCGCACAACGGCTACGGCCCCAACCGCTTCCGCCGCCTGGCTGAAAAGGGCGAGGCCATCGCGCTGTTCGGCGAAGGCGAGGAGCGGCGCGACCACGTGTTCATCGACGACGTGGCGGAAATCGCGCTGCGGGTGCTGCTGCGGCGCAGCCGCGGCGCGCTGAACATCGCGACCGGTGAAGTCAGGTCG
Organism: Burkholderiales bacterium; assembly: GCA_016191525.1. Classification (GTDB taxonomy): domain Bacteria; phylum Pseudomonadota; class Gammaproteobacteria; order Burkholderiales; family Burkholderiaceae_C; genus Ramlibacter. The sequence goes on from JACPOK010000033.1 coordinate 62,564, forward strand.
TTCAGGGACATCGCGCAGGACGTGGTGCGCATGGCGGGCAGCGCCAGCACCATCCACGGCACCCCGCGCAGCGGCCCCATGCCGCACAACGGCTACCGGGCGTTCGACGTGGCGGGCACGAGCCGGGCTTTTCCGGGCTTCAGCTACACGCCGCTGGCGCAGGGCCTGCGCCGTTCGCTATCGGTTTGATAGCGCTCCACGCACAGCCGGCGCGCTTTGCGGGCCGATTCTCCTCTGAAAATCGGGCCTAGAGCGTCTCGGTGATGGTCCAGGCCCAGTCGCCCGTGTAGCCGATGCGGGCGAAGAACTTCTCCCAGTCATCCACGTGCATGGCCGTCACGCAGGTCAACACCCATTTGTGCAGCGCTTCCTGCTCGGCATCGTTGCGCCAGGCGTCGACCACGATGAAAGAGTTCTTTTTGGCGACGCGCTGCACTTCCAGCAGGGCCTGCCCGCACTCATCCAGCTCGAAGTTGTGGGCCACGTTGATGGAGGTCACCAGGTCGAACGACTTGTCGGCAAACGGCAGCTTGCGCGCGTCGCCCACCTGCAGCCGGTCCTTGACGCCGGGATGGGCGTTGGCAATGGCGTATTCCGACACGTCCAGCCCCTGCAGCCGCGCCTGGGGCATCAGCAGGCTGAAATCCTGCAGCATGAAGCCCTTGCCGCAGCCCACGTCCAGGATGGAAGCGTCATCCGCCAGCCCGTAGTGCTGCCGCATCAGGGCCACGGTGCCGGTCCAGAAGCGCGGGTGGTAGTTGTAGCCACCGTAGCCGTGCATGCGGTCGCCGTCGAAGTAGTCGCGGCCGAACTGGCGCGACAGCTGGCGGTCGGCATCGGTGACCTCGCGGCCGCGCTGCTCGATCGGCCGCTTGGAGCGCGGGTAGCGCGCCATCAGGTCCACATACGGCATCAGAAGGGCCCGGTGAAGGACTTGTCCGGCACGTCCAGCGGCAGGTCGCTGGCCACGCCCAGCGATTGCTCGGTGGCTTCGGGCTTGCCGAGCGAGCGGCACACCGCGTTGTAGACGTCGATGGCGCGCGGGTAGTAATGCCTCGCCAGCGCCGGCGTGCTGGGCGAAGGCACCTCGGGCAGCGAGACGCGGATGGGCGGCGCCTTCAGCGAGCCGAACATCTGCTCGGTCACGCTGGCGATGATCTCGGCGGAAAAGCCCAGGCTGCCCCAGCCCAGGTCGGCCGCCACCAGCCGTCCGGTGCGCGCCACCGACTTGAAGATCGTGCCCCGGTCCAGCGGGCGCAGCGTGCGCACGTCGATCACTTCGGCTTCAATGCCGTCCCGGGCCAGCCACTCGGCGGCCTTGAGCGCTTCCAGCACCATGTAGGAAGCCGCCACCACGGTGATGTCCTTGCCGTCACGGGCCACGCGGGCCTTGCCGAACGGCACGCGGTACACGTCTTCAGGAACGGGGCCGTGCACGTTGTGCAGCCAGCGGTGCTCGATGAAGATCACCGGGTTGTTGTCGGCCACGGCCTCGATCAGCATGCCCTTGGCGTCATGCGGTGTGACCGGCATCGCCACGCGCAGGCCGGGAATGTGGGCGAACAGCGCGTGCAGCGCCTGCGAGTGCTGCGGCCCCTGGCCCCAGCCGCGGCCGATCAGCATGCGCATGACGAAGGGCACGGCCGACTTGCCGCCGAACATGTAGTGCCAGTTGGCCGCCTGGTTGACGATCTGCTCCAGCGCCAGCAGCGCGAACTCCATGCGCTGGTGGACCATGATGGGCCGCATGCCGCCCAGGGCCGAGCCCAGCACCACGCCGGTCATGCCGGCCTCGGCGGTGGGCATGTCCATCACGCGCTGGTCGCCGTATTTCTCCTGCAGGCCGGTGGTGGTGCCGAAAATCTTCTTGGGGTCGGGCACGCCCAGGCCGATCAGGTACACCGAGGGGTCGCGCGCCAGGCACAGGTCGGTGGCCTCGTTGATGGCCTGCGAATAAGTGAGTTGCCTGTCGCTCATGACTTCAGGTACCCCGCGCCTTCGGCCTCGGCGAACATGTGGCGGTACAGCATGTCGGGGGCGGGGAACGGACCATCCTTGGCGCGCTTGAAGGCGCCGTCGAGTTCCGCATCGATGGTGGCGCGCTTTTGGGCGACCTGGGCCGCGGTCAGCGCGCCCTGCTTGAGCAGGCTTGCTTCCACCACCGCCAGCGGGTCGCGCGCCTTCCAGGCGGCCACCTCGCCGTCGTCGCGGTAGCCCAGCTGGTCGTCATAGTTCGGGCCGCAGTGCTCGCGCCAGCGATAGGTCATGAATTCGAGGAAGGTCGGGCCGTCACCGGCCCGGGCGCGCGCTGCCGCCTGCGACACCAGGTGCTCCACCTGCTCGACGTCGTTGCCGTCGGCCTGGAAACTGGGCAGGCCGTAGCTGGCCGCATGCTCGAACACCTGCCGCCCCGGCGGCTGGCGGACCGACAGCGGGGAGTAGACGGAGAACAGGTTGTTCTCGCAAACGAACACCACGGGCAGCTTTTTAAGCACCGCGAAGTTCACCGCCTCCGAGAACACGCCCTCTTCCGTTGATCCTTCGCCGAAGAAGACGGCGGTGACGCGGGAATCCTTTTTCATCGAGGAAGCGAAGCCCAGGCCCACGCCAATGGGAATGGTGCTGCCGACGATGGGCACCGCGCCCATGAAGCCGGCCTTGACGTCAATCAGGTGCATGGAGCCGCCCTTGCCGTGGCAGCAGCCGGCTTCCTTGCCGTACAGCTCGGCGATCATCGCGTCGAGGTTGCCGCCCTTGGCCAGGTAGTGGGCGTGCGAGCGGTGCGCGCTGACGGCATAGTCGTCGGTCCGCAGCGCGCGGCCGGTGCCCACCGCCACGGCTTCCTGGCCGATGGAAAGGTGCACGGGGCAGCGCATTTCCTGCTCGGCATAGACGGCGGCAATGCGCTCCTCCACCATGCGGATGCGCAGGATGCCGGACCAGGCATCGATGAGGGCGTTGGCGGCCATCAGGCGTACAGCGTGTATTCGGTGGGCGCGAGCTTGAGCTGCTCGATGTGGCGACGGCCCCATTCCACCATCTCGGCCAGGCCTTCATCCAGGCCGATCTGCGGCTCCCAGCCGGTGTCGCGCTTGATGGCGGAGCTGTCCAGCCAGTAGCGCTGGTCCTCGCCATAGCGGCCGGGCGCCATCTCCACCAGCTGGTCGAACGGGATGCCCATGATCTTCGCGATGCGCTCGGCCAGCTCGCGGATCGACACCGGCAGCTCGGGCCCGGCGTTGTAGATGGTGCCCAGCGGCGCCTTCTCGTCGATCAGGTGCACGGCGCGCGCCAGGTCCTGCGAATGGATGTAGCTCTTTTCCACCGCGCCGCCGCCCTGCAGCGGCATGCGCTGGCCGGTCAGGCCGCACACCACCAGGCGCGGGATCACGCGGTAGACCTGCTGGCCGGGGCCGTAGGCGTTGGAAGGGCGCAGGATGTTCATCGGGAACTTCTGCACGTTCACGATGGATTGCAGGTGCATGTCACCCGCGGCCTTGGACACGGCGTAGGGGCTGGTGGGCCGCAGCGGCGTATCTTCCTTCGCCGGAAAGTCCACGGAGCCGTACAGCTCGGAGGTGCCGATCTGGATCCATCGGGTCAGGTAGTCGCGGTTGGCCAGGTGCTCGGTCATCTTGGCCAGCGCTGTGAGGTTCGTCTCGTAGTAGCGCCAGGCCTTGGTCCACGAGGTGGCATAAGCCAGCGCCGCGAAATTGACGACGACTTCGGGCCGCTCCTTGTCGAACATCTCGAACAGGCGGTCCTGCTCGTGCGCGATGTGGATCTGCTGGTATTCGTAGCGCTTGTCGCCGCGCCCCACGCCCAGGGTGAACGCATCCCACTTCTCCGGGTTGCGGCCCACGCAAATGACCTTTTTCGGGTTGGCGTGCTTCAGCAGGTACATCGCGGTGTGCACACCGAAGATGCCGTTGCCGCCCAGGATCACATAGGTCTTGTTGCTCATGCTGTCTCTTTATCTGGCGTAAAACTCGCGGATCACCGACACCATGTAGGCGATCTGCTCTTCGTTGATGTGCTGGTGCGCCGGCAGGGTGAGAATCTCGTCGGCCTGCTTCTCGCACACCGGGAAGTCGCCCTTCCTGTAGCCCAGGTCCCTGGCGCAGTTCTGCAGGTGGATGGGGATCGGGTAATGGATCTTCGCTTCCACGCCCCGGGAAATGAGGAACTTCACGAGCTCGTCGCGGCGCTCGGCCGTCGCCAGGTAGAGCTGGTAGGCCTCGCGGTTGCCCGCGGGGCGTGCGGGTGGCCGGATGTGGGCCTCCAGGCCCTTGAGGCCCGCGTCCAGCAGCTGCGCATTGCGCACCCGCAGCTGCACCAGGCCCTCGACCGTGTCGAGCACACGCGAGCCGACCACCGCCTGGAACGGCTGCAGCCGGTCGTTGATGCCCCAGATTTCGATGTGGTCGCGGTCGACCATGCCGTGGTTGCGGTACAGGCGCAGAAACTCCGCGGCCTTGTCGTCGTTGGTGACGATGATGCCGCCGTCGCCCCAGACGTTGAGCGGCTTGAGCGGGTGCATGCTGAACGCGTTGACCTTGCCGAAGGTGCCGGCCTTGCGGCCGTTGACCGTCGCGCCCACCGACGGGCACGCATCTTCCACCACCGGAATTCCATGCTTGTCCGCGATGGCCATCACCTTGTCCATGTCGGGCGAGCAGCCGCCCCAGTGCACGGGCAGGATGGCTTTGGTCTTCGCGGTGATCGCGCCTGCTATCAGGTTCACGTCGATCTGGTAGCGGTCATCGCAGTCGACGAACACCGGCCTGGCGCCCGCCGCAACGATGGCGCCCACGGTGGCGATGAAGGTGTTGGCCACCGTGATCACCTCGTCGCCCGGCTGCACCCCCACGGCCTTGAGCGACTGGATCAGCGCGCCGGTGCCGGTGTTGGTGCCGATGGCGTGCTTCACGCCGATATACGCCGCGAACTTCTTCTCAAAGGCTTCCACGAAGGGGCCGAGCGTGAACTCGCCCGTGGCGACCAACTGGCGCAGGTCCTGGAAATAGCCCTCGACCTCGGCGAATTGCTGGTCCAGGTAGTTGTATTTGACTTGCATGAAGGCTTCAGGCGTTGCGGTGGAACCGGGCGATGACCTCGACCACCCGGTCCTGCTGGGCGTGGGTGAGCGTGGGGTACAGCGGCAGGCTGATGATGCGGCCGACGTGGCGCATGGTCTTCGGAAAATCGCCGGGCTGGTAGCCCAGGCTCTTCGCCGCCGGCTGGGTGTGGATGGGCGTGGCGTAGTGCACCAGGGCTTCCACGCCGTTGTCGTTGAGGAATTTCTTCAGCTCGTCGCGCCGGTCGCTGCGGATCACGTAGGTCTGCCAGACGCAGTATTCACCCGGGCCCTCGTCGGGCACGTCCACATAGGGGCGCAGCAGCTCGTTGTAGCGCCTGGCCAGCGTGCGGCGTTGCTCGGTCCAGGTTTCCAGGTGCGTGAGCTGCACGCGCAGCATGGCTGCCTGCAGTTCGTCCAGCCGGCAGTTGAAGCTGAAGAAGTCACACTGCTCGCGGTTGGCCAGGCCGTGGTTACGGGCCTGGTTCAGCTGGGCCAGCAGCTTCGCGTCGCTGGTGGTCACCACCCCGCCGTCGCCGAAGGCGTGCAGGTTTTTCAGCGGGTGCAGGCTGAAGCTGGCGGCGTGGCCCCAGCTGCCCATTCGCTTGCCTTCCAGCGCCGCGCCCACCGCCTGGGCGGCGTCTTCCAGCACGAACAGCTTGTGCTTGTCCGCGATGGCCATGATCTCTTTCATCTTCGCCGGGCGGCCCGTCAGGTGCACCGGCGCGATGGCGCGGGTACGGGGCGTGATGGCGGCCTCGATGGCGGCGGGGTCGATGTTGCCGTCGTCGCCAATGTCCGCGAACACGGTCTTGCCGCCGGCCAGGGCAATGGATGCGGCGCTGGCCACGAAGGAATTGGGCGCGGTGATGACTTCATCCGTCGGCCCCAGGCCCAGCCCGCGCAGCACCAGGTGCATGGAGTCGGTGCCGTTGGAAAAGCCGGAGGCATGCGCCGCGCCGCAGTAGGCGGCGAATTCGCGCTCGAAGGCGGCTACTTCGGGGCCGAGGATGTAGCGGCCACTGTCCAGCACGCCTTCCACGGCGCGCAGCAGGTCGGCCTTGACCAGCGCGGCCTCGGCGGCCAGCGCGGAATAGGGAACGGAAAAGGGTGAAGTCATGTTCTTGAAGGTCCAGGGCCCAGGCCCGCCCGCGCCAGCGCGGTGTCCCAGGCCGCCAGCAACACCGGCGGAATGGCCAGCGCGCCCGCCTTGGAACGGCCTATGAATTCTAAAGCCTGGCCCTCGTGGCAGACGATGGGCTGCACCCCGTCGTACCAGGCCCAGAAAATGGCCAGTTCATTGGTGGGAAAGCCCGGCGCCTGGTCCAGCACTTCCATCAGGAAAATTGGTTCATCCAGGCGGTATTCGGTCTCTTCCCGCAGTTCCCGCCGGGCGCAGTCCACCATGGCTTCGCCGGGCTCGGCATGGCCGCCGGGCGGCACCCACATGCCGGGGTGGCGCAGGCCCGGCTTGTCGTCGCGGTGCTGCAGCAGGGCTGCGCCGTCCGGGCGCAGCAGGATGACGGCAGCTACCCGATCCACCTCAACCGGCCCGCTTTTCAATGAAGTCGCGGACATCCGCCAGCGAGGCCACCACGCCGTCAGGCCGCTCGGGCTGCTTCTCCGCGTAGCCGTAATCGATGAAAAGCGTGCGGCAGCCGGCGGCCTGGCCAGCCTCGATGTCGCGCCAGCGGTCGCCCACCATCCAGCTGGCGGCAAGGTCGATGTCGTGTTCGCGCGCCGCTTCGAGCAGCATGCCGGGTTTGGGCTTGCGGCAGGCGCAATGGTCGGCATCCACGTGGAAACACACCTTGATGTCGTCCACCAGGCCCGCATCGCGCAGTTGCTGGTGCATGGCGTTCACGGTTGCAAGGCTCTGCTTGCCGGTGGCCACATCGGGCTGGTTGGTGGCGACTATGACCAGCCAGCCGGCAGCGCGCAGGGCCTTCATGGCTTCAGCGGCACCGGGCAGGAGCTGGAAGTCGGCCAGCGTGGTCGGCGCGTACGGCTTGCCGTCCCGCACCACGCCGCGGTTGATTACGCCGTCACGGTCCAGGAATACGGCTTTGCGCACGTCACCACTTGGTGGCCATCTGCTGCAGCACCGGGTGCGAGACCAGGCAATGCCAGACCACGGCCTGGAAGGCCTCGGCATGCGGCGTGATGCGCGAATCGGCCACCGTGGGCACCACCACGACCACATCCCCGACCTGCTTGGTGTAGCCGCCGTCGCGCCCCACCACGCCAAAAATCTTCAGGCCGCGGGCCTTGGCTTCCTTCAGGCCGGAAACGATGTTCGGGCTGACGTTCTTTTCCAGGTTGCCGCCGCCCACCGAGAACACCAGCACCGCGTCGTTCGAGTTGGCTTTGCTCACCTTCAGCCAGCCGGAGAACACGGTGTCCCAGCCTTCATCGTTGGTGCGGGCGGTGAGCTCGGACACGTTGTCGGTGGGCGCATAGGCCTCGATGCCGCAAAGCTTGCGGAAGTCGTTCACTGCGTGGCTGCAGTTGCCGGCGCTGCCACCCACCCCCAGCAGGAACAGGCGCCCGCCGCGCTCGCGCAGGGCGGCCAGCTCGGTGGCGAGTTTCTCGATCAAATCCTTGTCGATGGACTTCGCGACCTGGGTGACTTCTTCAAAAAACTGGGCGACATGCATGGCAAGGGCTCGGCGTTGGGATGCCCGCATTGTCGCAGACGGGCAAGCCCGCGAATCCGGGTCACACCTTGAAAAACCCCCGGTTCACATGCTCATCGAAACCGGCCGGCAGCGGCAGCGTGGCGACATGGCCCGAGTTCATCGGCACCCAGGGCGTCAGCGCGAAGAGCACCGAAAACATGAGCCGGCGCCCTTCGGTGGCCAGCAGGGGCCGGTGGATGCCCCAGGTGTTTTCCAGGAACACCGTGCCCGCTTTTCCGGCAATGGTGACGATATCCTGCGCCGGAAAATTGGCGGCCACCTCCTCGTCGGTGATGGGTCCGCGCCGGGTCAGCAGCTGGCTGCGGTGCGACCCTTTCACGAAAGCATGGGCCCCGCTGCGCTCCGTGGTGTCGGTCAGGTAGGCGAACAGCTTGACGAACCGGAAATCGTCCACGTCACGGTGGTAGACGTCGTCATAGTGCAGCCTGCCCGGCACGTGGTGCTCGCCCAGCGTCCACCAGGCCTGGACCAGCGCAATGGTCGGCCGGGCTCCCAGCAGCGCCGTAACGGAATCCAGCACCAGCGGCGCGTTGGCAAGCTCCATCAGCGGCCCGCAGGACAGCAGGTCGTCGATCCGGTAGAAAGCGCGGTCACAGTTTGGCGGCAGCACGCCATCCACATCGACCAGCGTTGTACCGTCGTACTGGTCAATCGCCGGCCGGCCGCGCAGGTGCGCCCGGATTTGTGCCAGGGCCTCCTCGCCCAGGTCCAGCGCCGGGAGGAAGCAGATTCCGGTGTCCTCCAGCTGGCGGGCCACGCGCGCGGCATCCCCGCCCGCCCCGGCCTGTGCCTGTGCGGGTCTGCCCACGCAGGCTGCAACAAGGGCGCCCATCGCGCGGCGCAGCGCGGCCGAACGAATGCTTTTTTGCAGGTAGTAATAGGCAAGCACGGGGCGCTTGCTGATGTTGGAAAAGGCGGATAAGGCGGGCATGGGAAAAGTCGGCTGTCAGGGGATGAGCTTCTTGTCGGGCATGGGGTTGGGCATCACCCGGCCATCTTCGCACTGGCTCCCCTGCGGGCTGACCTGCGCGGGCGGAATGGCGCCAGGATCGGCCGCCCACATGAGGACGGAAAGCATTGTCATCTGCGGCAGGGCCGCCTGGTAGGTGGAGATGCAGCGCTCCCCGGGGAAGCGGTCCATCGCCATGGAATGCTGGATCAAGGCGGAATCCAGGCCACCCGTTGCGCGGATGTAGGCGTGGTACTGCCACTGCAGGTCGTCGCGGTACACGTCCAATGCATGAAACATGGCGTAGTAGTCGGACCGGCCCCAGGCCTCGCGCAGCACCATGCCCGCGCTGTTGCTCCAGATCAGCCAGTCGCTGACGGGCGCATAGCGCAGGTCCACCACTCCCGCCGGCGCCGCCGGCAGCGTTTTCAGGCCCCGGGCCAGGCTGATTTCCGCGGCCTGCATCTCCAGCTTGTTGTAGTAGGCCGGCAGCACCCAGAACAGGAACAGCGGAGCCAGGCCGAGAAACAGGGGAACGGCGGCGCCGGCCGTCCAGGCCCGCAGCTTGCCCAGCAGGCCCCGGGCCAGCATCCACGCCAGCAAGGCCAGCGGGATCGCGAACAGGAAGCCGTGCCGTGCAGACGTGTTGGCCCAGGTCGGCGCGAACGGCCCGGAATGAGAGGCGCGCAGCACCTGCTCGGTCAGCCCGCTGCCGTAGCCGACGGGCGTGAACAGCGGCGGGCCCTTGCCCACCATCACGTACGGAAAAGCGGCCGCCGCGCAGAGGAACGCGACGCACGCCAGCCCCACCCAGTCGAATCCACCTTGAGCGCCGCCGGCAGCACTGCCGCGCCGGCGCAGCCCCCACAGGCCGGCCCCGGCCAGTGCCGCCAGCGGAATCACGCCCCAGCTGGCGAACATGAGCGTTGCGCGCACCATGCGCCTGAGGTCATCGCCATTCAGCGGGTTCAGCAGCCGGTTGTATTCCGCGAAAATCTGCCGCGGCGGCGACAGCATGCGCATGGTGGCGTAAACAGCCACCGCCACGGCGAAGAGCGCCGCGAACCAGCGCAGCCGGGCCCGCCACAGCAACGGGAACCGGCAGATGAACACCACCTCCAGCGCCAGCGCGAACACCAGATTCGAATTGAGCTGGAACGAAACAGCCAGCACCGCCAGCCCTGCCACCCGCACGCGCAGGTCTTCGCTGCGAAAAAGCCGGTGGCCAAGGAACACCAGCCAGATGCAAAAGACCACGGGCACGGCGGCCGAATTGACCAGGATGTAAAGCGACGGGGAAGCCAGGCACAGCAGCCCCGCCAGGCGCGCCTCGCGCTGCGGAAAACCGAACAGGCCACGGCCCAGGGCGACGAACTCGGCGTAGAGCCCGGCCAGCAGGGCGGTGATGAGCAGCTTGATCGTCCACAGGTAGCCCGTACCCAGCAGGTCCGCCAGCCCGAAGCAGGCCTTGAAAAGCCACACCGCCACCAGCCAGTTGCTGTTCATGAACCAGAAAAACAGGCCGTCGGGGTTGTGGATGGCCCAGGCAAAGGACACCGTCGCGCCATCGAAAAGGTCGCGCGTTACCAGCCATTGCGGGCCGATGATCAGCAGCAGCGCCGCGGCCTGCAGCCTCGGCAACGTACGGTCGCCTGTCGCAGGCATGTCGGATTCTTTGGCCATTGCCTTTATTGTCTCAGGGCGGCCGCCATGGCCCGGGCCGCGTCGGCATGGGCCTGCCGGGCCTCGGGGATGGCCCGCCCCATCTTGATGAATTCGTGCGTCACGCCCCGGTAGATTTCGATGTCCACCGGCACCCCGGCCAGCCGCAGCCGGTCGGCATAGAGCAGGCCTTCATCCACCAGCGGGTCGCACTCGGCCAGGCCAATCCATGCGGGTGCCACGCCGTCCAGGTCGGGCGCGCTCAAAGGCGAAAAGCGCCAGTCGCCGCGGTCCTGCGGCGCGATGTACTGGTCGAAGAAGTAGTCGATATGCGGCTTTTCCAGCACCAGGCCGTGCGCGAATTTCTCATGCGAGGGCGTGTCCTGGTATGCCGCGGTGCCGGGATAAAACAGCATTTGCAGGGCCACCGGCAGACCGGCGTCGCGCGCCAGCAGCGCGCACACGGCGGCCTGCGTGCCGCCCGCGCTGTCACCGCCCAGGGCCAGGCGTCCGGGCACGGCGCCCACCTGCGCGGCGTGCGACGTCAGCCACTGCGTCGCGTCCCAGGCGTCGTTCACCGCCACCGGAAACCGGTGCTCCGGCGCCAGGCGGTAGTCCAGCGAGACCACCATGCAGCCCGACAGGCGCGCCAGTTCGCGGCACAGGACGTCGTGCGACGCGACGCTGCCGATGGTGAAGCCGCCCCCGTGGAAATAAAGCAGCACCGGCAGCGCATGGTCCGCGGGCGAATACAGCCGGGCTGGCAGCGGGTGGCCATCGCGTGCCGGAATGCGGAAATCCTCCACCCGCGCCAGTGCCGCTTTGGGCACTTCCAGCACGCCGGCACCAGCCTCGTAGGCCGCCCTGGCCTCCTGCGGCGCCAGCGTGTACAGCGGCGCGTGGCCGGCCCGCGCCATGCGTTCCAGCACCGAGCGCATGGCAGGTGTCAGCTGGGTGATTCCGGGAAGGTGGCTCACGGGGTTAAAGTTCGTTTCTCCCATCGTACAACGCAGGTTTCCTCATGGCCTTCATCTACTACGTCACCCAGATCCAGTTCGACTACGGCGCTGTCAAGCTGCTCAAGCAGGAATGCGAACGGGTGGGCATCACCCGCCCGCTGATCGTCACCGACCAGGGCGTCAAGGCCGCGGGCGTGCTGCAGAAGGCGCTGGACGCCCTGCCGGGCATCCCCGTCACGGTGTTCGACCAGACGCCTTCCAACCCCACCGAAGCGGCCGTGCGCGCGGCGGCGGCCATGTACAAGGCCGGCAACTGCGACGGCCTGATCGCCGTGGGCGGCGGCTCCGCGATCGACTGCGCCAAGGGCGTCGCCATCGCCGCCACGCACGAAGGTCCGCTGACCCACTACGCCACCATCGAAGGCGGCTCGCCCCGCATCACCGACAAGGCCGCCCCGCTGATCGCCGTGCCCACCACCAGCGGCACCGGCAGCGAAGTGGCGCGCGGCGCCATCATCATCGTGGACGACCACCGCAAACTCGGCTTCCACTCCTGGCACCTGGTGCCCAAGACGGCCATCTGCGACCCCGAACTCACGCTGGGCCTGCCGCCGAAACTCACGGCCGCCACCGGCATGGATGCCATCGCGCATTGCATGGAAACCTTCATGTCGGCCGCTTTCAACCCACCGGCAGACGGCATCGCTCTGGACGGGCTGGAGCGCGGCTGGGCGAACATCGAACGCGCCACCAACAACGGCAGCGATCGCGAGGCGCGCTTCAACCTCATGAGCGCGTCCATGCAGGGCGCCATGGCATTCCAGAAGGGCCTGGGCGCGGTGCATTCGCTCAGCCACAGCCTGGGCGGGGTCAACCCGCTGCTGCACCACGGCACCCTGAACGCGATGTTCCTGCCCGCCGTGGTGACTTTCAATGCCCAGGCCGAGTCCGTCCAGAAGGACAGGCGGCTGGAGCGCATGGCGCACGCCATGGGGCTGGCCTCGGCGAGTGACATCCCGCTGGCGATCAAGGACATGAATGCCCGCTTGGGCCTGCCCGCGGGGCTGGGCGCGATGGGCGTGCAGCGAGACCTGTTCAGCCAGATCATCAAGGGCGCGCTGGCCGACCACTGCCACAAGACCAACCCGCGCATCGCCACCGCCAGCGAATACGAAGAGCTGCTCGCGGCTTCGCTCTAAAGCGCTTCTACCGGCACGGTGCCGGGCCGCTCCAGCCACTGCGCGAATTCGTCGGCCAGCTGCCGGCTGGCCGAGGCGCCCGCGTTCCAGGCCTTCATGCGGGCCTGCAGGTCGGTTCCATAGCGCGCGAAGTCGGTGCGGTCCGGCAGCTTGCCGTTGGGCAGCTTGCGCACCCACTCGGGGTCGGGCGCCAGCACCACCATGCTGTCCAGGAAATGGGTGGCGCCATGGCGCCACTTGAAGCCCTTGTCCAGCCAGCCCGGCACCACCGCTTTCTGGAAATGCGGGTAGAGCACCAGGCCCTGCCCCTGCTGGGCGTGGTAGTTCAGGTGCAGGTGGTAATCGGTGATGCCGCCGTCCCAGTAGGCGCCCGGCGGCGCGCCCGGGATGTTGTGGATGGCGTTGAGCACGAACGGAATCGAGCAGCTGGCCTGCAGCGCCGCGTTGAAGTTCTCTTCGCTCAGGGCCACCTGCCGCGTGCGGTAGTCCGTGGTCGCGAACGGCAGGGCCGCCGGGCCACCCTCGCCCGGGGCCGAAAACACCACCCGCTCCAGCCAGGCACCCATGGCCTTGCGGTGGACCGTGTTGGACAGGAAGGCGCCCAGGTACCCCAGCGGCGTGCCCAGTCTGTGCTCGCGGCCCAGCACGTGGCGGCCGCGCGACGTGACGATGTGCAGCCGGTAGCGGGGGTTGTCCAGCACCTGCGCCACCCGCCCCCCGTAAAAAGATTGCAGGCTTTGCCCGAACCGCTCGCTCACGTGCCTGGCCGTGGGGCTCTTGCGCCCCGGTTCCAGCTCGTAGTCCTGCGCGATGTAGTCGCGCTCCAGCCGCTCGAAAGCGGCGACGGGGTTGTCCAGGCAGGCCGTGGCCATGCGCCAGGCGCCGATGGATGCGCCCACCAGGTGAACCGGCTGGCTGGATTGCGCCAGCCACTGGCCGAAGATGAACCGGTCCAGCGGCCCCAGCACCAGGCCCTTGGGGCCGCCGGCCGCGCCGGGCACGACACCCACGTCCCGGGGGTTGAGGCCTTGCTGTTCGATGTGCTTGCGGGCCTTGGGGCCGGCATAGATGCGCAGGGCGGGCATGCGCCAGTCTACTTGCGCGTGCCCGAGAGCTTGGCGAATGCTCCAGCCATGGCCGTGCCTATGGGCTGCGCAGGCTGCTGGTGGCGCGGCTGCTGCTGGCCGCGGCCCGCACCTTCGTAACGGTTCTCGCGCGGGCCGTCGCGCCGCGCGGTGGGCTCGCCCAGCTTCATGGTCAGGCTGATGCGCTTGCGCGCGGCGTCCACTTCCAGCACCTTCACCTTGACGATGTCGCCGGTCTTCACAATCTCGCGCGCATCGTTGACGAACTTGTGCGACAGCTGGCTCACATGCACCAGCCCGTCCTGGTGCACACCCAGGTCGATAAAGGCGCCAAAGGCCGCGACGTTGCTCACCGTGCCTTCCAGCTCCATGCCCTCGCGCAGGTCGGCGATGTCTTCCACGCCGTCGTTGAAGCGCGCCACCTTGAAATCGGGGCGGGGGTCGCGGCCGGGCTTTTCCAGCTCGCCCAGGATGTCCCGCACGGTGATGACGCCGAATTTCTCGTTGGCGAACAGTTCCGGCTTGAGGGTCTTGAGCATCTCGGCGCGGCCCATCAGCTCGGCCACCGGCTTGCCGGTGCGGGCCATCATCTGCTCGACCACCGGGTAGGTTTCCGGGTGCACACCGGTCATGTCCAGCGGATTGTCGCCGCCGCGGATGCGCAGGAAGCCGGCGCTCTGCTCAAAGGTCTTGGCGCCCAGGCCCGACACCTCCAGCAGTTGCTGGCGGCTTTTGAAGGCACCATTGGCCTCGCGCCAGCGCACCACGGCCTTGGCCACGCTGCCCGACAGGCCCGACACGCGGGTAAGCAGCGGCACGCTGGCCGTGTTCAGGTCCACGCCCACCGAGTTCACGCAATCCTCCACCACCGAATCAAGCATGCGGGCCAGCTCGCTCTGGTTGACGTCGTGCTGGTACTGGCCCACGCCGATCGACTTGGGGTCGATCTTCACCAGCTCGGCCAGCGGGTCCTGCAGCCGCCGCGCGATGCTGGCCGCGCCGCGCAGGCTGACGTCCACATCCGGCATCTCCTGCGAGGCGAATTCGCTGGCCGAATACACCGAGGCGCCGGCCTCGCTCACCACGATGCGCTGCATGCCCTCCATGTGCTTCATCAGCTCGGCGGCCAGCTTGTCGGTTTCGCGGCTGGCCGTGCCGTTGCCGATGGCGATCAGCTGCACGCCGTGCTTCTGGCAAAGCTTGCCCAGCGTGACCAGCGAGCCGGCCCAGTCACGGCGCGGCTCGTGCGGGAATACGGTGGCGGTTTCCACCAGCTTGCCGGTGGCATCGACCACCGCCACCTTGACGCCGGTGCGGATGCCCGGGTCCAGGCCCATCACCACCCGCGGGCCGGCCGGCGCGGCCAGCAACAGGTCACGCAGGTTGTCGGCGAACACCTTGATCGCCACGTGTTCGGCGCTCTCGCGCAGGCGCGCAAACAGGTCGCGCTCGGAAGAAAGCGAAAGCTTGACGCGCCAGGCCCAGGCCACGCACTTTCGCAGCAGGTCGTCGGCCGGCCGCGCCTTGTGGCTCCAGCCGATGTGCAGCGCGATCTTGCCCTCCGCGATGGAAGGTTTGCCGGGTTCGGGCTCCACCGGCAACACCAGCTTCGCATCCAGCATTTCCAGCTGGCGGCCTCGGAACACCGCCAGCGCGCGGTGCGAAGGCACGCGGCCGATCGGCTCGTCGTAGTCGAAATAGTCGCGGAACTTGGCCACGTCCGGGTTGTTTTCGTCCTTGCCCGCCATCAGGGCGCTTTTGAACAGGCCCTCCTGCCACAGCCATTCGCGCAGCGCCTGGACCAGCGACGGGTCTTCGGCCCAGCGCTCGGACAGGATGTCGCGCACGCCGTCCAGCACGGCCGGCACGGTGGTGAAGTCTTCGCCGCCCTCGCCTTTTTCCGCCTTCACATAGGCCTGCGCCTCGTCGGCCGGCACGCGCATCGGGTCGGCGAACAGCAGGTCGGCCAGCGGCTCCATGCCCGCCTCGCGCGCGATCTGGCCCTTGGTGCGGCGGCGCGGCTTGTAGGGCAGGTACAGGTCTTCCAGTTCCTGCTTGGTGGGCGCGGCATCGATGGCGGCGCGCAGCACAGGCGTGAGCTTGCCCTGCTCCTCAATGCTTTTGAGCACCGCCTCGCGCCGCTCTTCCAGCTCGCGCAGGTAGGAAAGGCGCGACTCCAGCTCGCGCAGCTGGATGTCGTCCAGCCCGCCGGTGGCTTCCTTGCGGTAGCGCGCGATGAAGGGAACGGTGGCCCCGCCGTCCAGCAGGTCCACGGCGGACTTGATCTGGCTTTCGTGGACCTTGATTTCGGCGGCGAGCTGCCGGGTGATTTTTTGCATTCTGTAACTGCTTCAATGCCTTGGGCACAAGGGCGGGGAGTTTGCCACACCCCTCGGACAGGGAGACGGCGTGTCCGCTGACAGATCAGCTACGCAGGAAGTCCCAACAATGAGGATCACATAAAGGAGGCCACCATGCGTGCCCGAATGATTGTTCTTGTTGTCGCCATCCTCGCCGTGGCGGGCTTCGCCGCCCTCAACTGGTCGGAGTTCCTGCGCACCACGCCCCTGAGTTTCGGGCTGGCCATCATTGATGCGCCGCTGGGCCTGATCCTGCTGGGCATCCTGGGCATCACCCTGCTGGCCTTCCTGGTCAGCAGCGCCCACCTGCGCACGCAAAGCCTGCTGGAGTCGCGCCAGTACGCCAAGCAGCTGGCCGTGCAGCGCGAACTGGCTGACAAGGCTGAAGCTTCGCGCTTCACCGACCTGCGCCAGCACATGGACGCGCAACTGCGCGAAACCCGCCAGCGCGAAGCCATTGCCGCCACCGAGTTTGAAAAGGCCATGGTGCAGGCGCACCGCGAACTGCGCACCCAGCTCGAGCAGATGAACCGCACCCTGGCCTTGCGCCTGGGCGAGCTGGAAGGCCGGATGGAAGCCCGGATGACCAACCAGCCGCTGCAGCCCCGCGCCGAAATTGTCTGAGGCGCCGTAAGACGGCGTAGAGTGGCACGACCAAGGGGTTCACGCCCCAAGGAGTGCCCTCATGTCCCTGTCCCATTACCTCGCCGCCGCCTGCGCCCTTGCCAGCGCCGGCGGCGCTTTCGCTGCCGACGCCTGCAAGGCCGAATCAGCCGCCACGCTGGTCCCGGTGATCGAGCTCTACACCTCTGAGGGCTGCAGCTCCTGCCCGCCCGCCGACCGCTGGCTCTCCAGCCTCAAAGGCACCGTCAACAGCGGGCGCGCCGTGGTGCAGGCCTTTCACGTGGGCTACTGGGATTACATCGGCTGGGTCGACCGCTTCGCCAGCCCCGCCCACACCAGCCGCCAGCGCCAGGTGGCCAGCCAGAACCGCCTGGGCAACATCTACACCCCCCAGCTGGTGCGCAACGGCCAGGACTGGCAGGATTACGCCAAGGCCACCGCCGGGGGCGAGCCGGCGCGCGCCCGGATCGCACTGCAGCGTGGCGACGGCGATTCATTTGAGGCCGTGGTCACGCCTGCCGAGGGCGTGGGCAGCTGGGCCGCGTACTGGACGGTGACCGAGAACGGCCACAGCAGCAAGGTCAAGGCTGGCGAGAACGCGGGCGAATTGCTGCAGCACGATTTCGTGGTGCGCCAGTACGTCCAGGCCGGTGAGTACAAGGGCCCTTCGCGGCTGGTGCTGCGGGCCGTGCCCGGCGAGGCGAGCCATGCCCGCCAGGTGAACCTCGTCGTGTTCGAGCCGAAGACCGGCAAGCCGCTGCAGGCCCTCAGCCTGGGCTGCTGAGCCGGGCGGCGCGCAGCCTACACTGCGCGCATGAGCCAACTGCGGCGCGCGCTGCGCCATTTCTTCCTGGGCCTGGTGGCCCTGTTGCTGCTGTTCGAGGAATGGGGCTGGGAGCCGCTGGCCGCGCTGGTCGGGCGCCTTGCGCGACTGCCGTTCTGGGCCTGGCTGGAGCGGCAGGTCTGCCGCCTGCCGCCCTGGGGCGCCGTGCTGGCATTCGCCGCGCCTGCGCTGGCCCTGCTGCCGGTGAAGCTGCTGGCGCTCTACACCATCGGCCGCGGCCACCCGATGCTGGGCCTGGTGGTGCTGCTGGCGGCCAAGCTGCTGGGCACGGCGCTGGTGGCGCGCCTGTTCAAGCTGACCGAGCCCGCCTTGATGCGCCTGCCGTGGTTCGCCCGCTGGTACCCCCGCTGGAAAGCATGGAAAGACCGGCTGATCGCGCAGGCGCGCGCATCTGAAGCGTGGCTGGCGATGCGGCGGCTGCGCTCGCGCGCGAAGGCGCGCTGGGTGCTGTTCAGGCGGACGATGCGTTCCTAGGCCGGCTGGTCGTCGAACAGGCCGGGCGCGGCGCCGAAGCGGGCGCGCTCGATCTGCAGCATACGCAGCTTGGTGGCCACGCCGCCATTGGCCGAGAAGCCGCCGCCCTGCCCGCCCGCGGCCAGGATGCGGTGGCAGGGCACGATGGGCGCGAAGGGGTTGTGGCCCAGTGCCTGGCCCACCGCGCGGGCGGCGCCGGGGTCACCCAGCTGCGCGGCCATCTCGCCATAAGTGAGCGTGCGGCCGGGCGGAATGGCGCGGGCGATCTCATAGACCCGCTGGTTGAACGGCGGCACGCCTTCCATGTCCAGCGGCACGTCCAGCATCGGGTCGCGCTCGCCTTCCAGCAAGGCCCGCACGCGGACGATGATGGCCTGCACAAACGCCGGCGGCGGCGCCTCCGCCATCGAAGCCAGCCGCCTTTGCATGCGGACGCGGGCGCGCTGCTCGGTCTCTTCAGGCAGCTGCACCGCAACGACCATGCCGCCGCGCCAGGCGATGGCGCAGGCGCCCAGCGGCGTCGCGAAGAAGCAGAAGCCTTCGCCGTCCACGGCTCAAACTGCGGCGCGCAGCTGTTCCTTCAGCTTCACGCCGATCTCCGGCCGGGCCAAAAAGGGATCGGCCGGGTTCTTGATCTGCACGATGCTTTCCATGCGGCTTTGCACATTGCCCAGCGCCTGCGGGTGGCTGAAGATGTAGAAGTTGTCGCTGGCGATGCCGTCGAACACCTTCTGCGCCACGTCGGCCGCCGTGACCTTGCCCGAGCCCACGGCCTTCTCGCTCATGGCGCGGCCGATCAGCTGGCTCTTCGTGGGCTTTTCACCGGCCATGGCACCGGGGCGGTTGCGGTCGCTGTGGGTGATGCCGGTGGGCACGAAATACGGGCACAGCACGCTGGCGCCGACCTGCTCGCTGACCAGGCGCAGGTCCTGGTACAGGGTTTCGGTGAGGCTCACAACCGCATGCTTGCTGACGTTGTAGATGCCCATGTTGGGCGGCGTCAGCAGCCCGGCCATGCTGGCGGTGTTGACGATGTGGCCCTGGAAGGACGGGTCCTTCTTCGCGGCCTCCAGCATCATGGGCGTGAACAGGCGCACGCCGTGGATCACGCCCCAGACGTTGACGCCCAGCACCCACTCCCAGTCCTGCACCGAGTTTTCCCAGATCAGGCCGCCCGAGCCCACGCCCGCGTTGTTGAAGACGAAGTGAGGCGCGCCGAAGCGCCCGAAGGCGGCGGCGGCCAGCGCCTCCATCTGCTGCGCGTTGGACACATCGACCTTGCGGGCCAGCACCGGAGCGCCGGCGGCCTTCATCTCGGCCTCGGCCTTGTCCAGCGCGTCCTGCTGCACGTCGGCCAGCACCAGGTTCATGCCCAGCTTGGCGCCGATGCGCGCGCACTCCAGGCCGAAGCCCGAGCCGGCGCCGGTGAGGACGGCGGTCTTTCCCTTGAAATCCGTGATCATGTGTTTTCCACTTTCTTCAATACGTAGCCGATGCGGGGGAAGTGCACATGCACCATGCCCGCGCGCGGGTCGGTGCGGCGCAGCGTGTAGTGCGTGCGGGTGGCGGCAATCAAATCGCCCTCGGTGGGTTCCAGGCCGAACATCTCGGCGGTGATGGAAACGCGCGAGCCCAGCGCGATGCCGTGGTCGTCCTGGAACGCGCTGTCCAACAGCAGGTTGCTGCCGGCCGGCATGGGCTCGGCCTTGCTCGCCACCGTGATGGCATCGCCGGCGCTGAACTTTTCCAGGCTGCCGTAGCCCAGGGCATCCATGCGGTCCATCCATTCGAGGACGGCGGGTGTGATGCTCAGGATGTCGGCCACCACCGGCACCCGGGTGCGGGTGTACCAGAGCGGGTGATAGGCCGCGTAGTCGGCCACGCAGGGTTCCATGCCGAACAGGAAATCGTGCTCCTCCACCATGTGGGCGATGCGCCGCAGGTAGGAGCGGTAGGCTGAAGTGGCATCGGCGGGGCGCAGGCGCGTCATGCCGCCGGTCATGGCCTTGCGGTCGTCGCTGAAGGCCTTGGCCGCTTCCGGCGGCGCCTCCGCGAACATGTGGGCCGCGCCCTTGGGCTGCAGGTTGTAGGCCATGGCGGCCCAGAACAGCGTGGTGTCGGCCCATTGGGCAAACACCCGGCACACGCCCTTCAGGTGCGGCGGGTACAGCGTGGGCTCGGGCTGCACATGCTCCAGCACGTCGCAGATCAGCGCGCTGTCGCAGTAGATGTCGGCGCCGACCTGCAGGAACGGCGTCTTGCGGTAGCCGCCGGTGAGCGCCACCACGTCCGGCTTGGGCATGATGGGCGGGATCATCACCGACTTCCAGGCCAGCTTCTTGCTGCCCAGGATCAGCCGGACCTTCTCGGAGAACGGTGAGGTGCTGTAGTGATGCAGGATCAGTTCGGTGGTCATGGTGTCTTTCGGGGCATCGCCCGTTCAATGATCGTGTCGAAATCGGTTTGCGCGCCCAGCGTGCCGAAGGCCTGGCCCCAGTTGCCCCCCAGGCGCGAATCGCAGAAGGCGCTGAAAACGGCGGCGGGTGCGGTCTGGAACAGCAGTGCGGCCTGCACGGAAAGCGCCACGTCCTGCGCCAGCCGGCGCGCTTCCACTTCGCTGGCCATCTCCTCCACGCGGGCGGGCAAGGCGGCCACCATGCGGTCCAGCGCGGCATGCGCGCCCCTGGCCGGCGCCAGCTCCTGCACCAGTGCCGCGGCCACGTCGGCCTTGCGCAGTGCGCGCAGCAGGTCCAGCGCCATGATGTTGCCCGCGCCCTCCCAGATGGAGTTGAGCGGCATCTCGCGGTAGATGCGGGCCATCACGCCTTCGCCGCCCTCTTCCACGTAGCCGTTGCCGCCCAGGCACTCCATGGCCTCCTGGGCAAAGTGCGAGCCGCGCTTGCAGATCCAGAACTTGGCGATGGGCGTCAGCAGGCGCGCCATGACCCGCTCGTGGGCCTCGCCTTGAGAGTCAAAAGCCCTCGCAAGGCGCATGGACAGTGCACAGGCTGCTTCACTTTCGATAGCAAGGTCGGCCAGCACGTTCTTCATCAGCGGCTGTGTGATGAGCCGCTTGCCGAAGGCCTGGCGCTGCGCCGTGTGGTTCAGCGCGATCGAGAGGGCCTGGCGCATCAGGCCGCTGGTGCCCAGCGCGCAGTCCAGCCGCGTCATGGTGCCCATCTCCAGGATCTGCGGAATGCCGCGCCCTTCCTCGCCCACCAGCCAGGCGGTGGCCGAATGGAATTCCACTTCAGAGCTGGCGTTGGCCTTGTTGCCGAGCTTGTCCTTGAGGCGCTGGATGTGGATGGCGTTCAAGCTTCCGTCGGGCAATACGCGCGGGAGAAAGAAGCAGGTCAGGCCCGCGGGCGTCTGCGCCAGCACGAGGAACGCGTCGCACATCGGTGCCGAGAAAAACCACTTGTGGCCGGTGAGGCGGTAGCGCGGGCCCCACTCGTCAGCGCCATCAGCGACGGCCTGGGTCGTGTTCGCTCGCACGTCGGAGCCGCCCTGCTTCTCCGTCATGCCCATGCCCATGGTCAGGCCCGGCTTGCCGCGCCACAGCCTGAGCGCGGGGTCGTAGCTACGGCTGGCCAGCTTCGGGCCCCAATCGGCGTAGATGGCCGCGTTGCTGCGCAGCGCAGGAGTGACCGCATAGGTCATGGAGACCGGGCACAGGATGGACGGCTCCAGCTCGGTGAACAGCATGAAGCCCGCGGCGCGCAGCACGTGAGGCGACGCGCTGGCGCCGGTCCACGGTGAGCCGTGCAGGCCGCAGCCGATGGCCAGCTCCATCAGCGCGTGGTAGCTGGGATGAAACTCGACCTGGTCGATGCGGCGGCCGAACCGGTCGTGGCTGTGAAGCTGCGGCGTGTGCGTGTTGGCCAGCCGCGCATGTTCCTGCATTTCGGGACTGCCCAGCCGGGCGCCCAACGCCGCCAGTTCCGCCGTGTCCAGAGCGGGCGCGTTGAACTTCAGCGCATCGCGCAGCGGCTGGTTGCCCTCGAACGAGTTGTAGCCTGCCAGCGGCGCGGGCTGGTTGAACACCTCATGCGTGGCGTCCATGGGGCGGCCTCAAATGAGCTTGACCAGCTGCTTGCCGAAGTTCTTGCCCTTGAGCAGGCCCAGGAAGGCCTCGGGCGCGGCTTCCAGGCCCTGCGCCACCGTCTCGCGTGGGCGCAGCTTGCCGGTGCCCACCAGCATGCCCAGTTCCTTCAGCGCATCGGGCCACACTTCCATGTGCTCGCTGACGATGAAGCCTTCGATCTTCAGGCGGTTGGTCAGGATGAGCTGAGGGAAAGCCATCGGCAGCGGCTGGCCGTCGTAGCCCGCGATCATCCCGCACAGCGCGATGCGGCCAAACGCATTCATGCGCGTGAGCACCGCGTCCAGAATCATGCCGCCGACGTTCTCGAAGTAGCCGTCGATGCCATCGGGGCAGGCTTCCTTCAGCGCCTTGGACAGCGACGCCGCGTCCTTGTGCACCCGGTAGTCGATGCAGGCGTCAAAGCCCAGCTCGTCCACCGCGTACTTGCACTTGTCCGGCCCGCCGGCAATGCCCACCGCGCGGCAGCCGCGCGCCTTGGCCAGCACACCGAAGGCGCTGCCCACGGCGCCGGTGGCGGCGCTGACCACCACAGTCTGGCCGGCCTTGGGCTCGATGAGCTTCACCAGCCCGTACCACGCGGTGACGCCGGGCATGCCGACGGCGCCCAGGTAATGCGAGAGCGGCACATGCGTGGTGTCCACCTTGCGCAGCGCGCCGACCTGGTCGCCATTCACAACGCTGTATTCCTGCCAGCCGCCGAAGCCCACCACCTTGTCGCCCACGGCGTACTTGGCGTTCTTGCTCTCCACCACCTCGCCCACCGTGCCGCCCTGCATCACCTGGCCCAGCGGCTGCGGCTGGGCATAGCTCTTGGCGTCGTTCATGCGGCCGCGCATGTAGGGGTCCAGGCTCATGAAGTGGTGGCGCACCAGCACCTGGCCGTCCTGCAGAGGTGGCGTCTCGCCGCTGACCAGCTTGAAATTGGCCGCGGTGGCTTCGCCCTGCGGGCGGTTGTCCAGGTGGATCTGCTTGTTGCTTGGCATGGTGTTTTTTCCTTTTTTCTATCGATTTGCTAGCTGCTCACGCTTGCTGGACGCGCCCTGCAGCCGTTTTTCCTTCTGAAGAACAGGCTTCAGTCGGTTGAAATCACGTTGAGCGGGTTGACGCTGCGGGGGCCTGTGGGCAGGCGCCTGACGTACTTGAAGGTGCCCGTGGCGTGCGCGCAGGCGCGGCCTTCCCCGTCGTAGATCGTGGCTTCGGTGAAAGCCATCGTGGCGGTGCGGTGCATGAGGCGGCCTTTGCCATGCAGCATGCCGCGGCAGGGCTGCATAAAGCTGGTCTTCATCTCGATGGTGACCACGCCCATGTCCTGCTGCACACTGCGCGCCGCCACCGCCATGCTCACATCCATCAGCGTCATGACGGCGCCGCCATGGGTGACGCCGAAGGAGTTCATGTGTTCGGGCTTGCCCTGGTAGTCGATCTGCGAATGCCCGCCTTCGAACAGCACCAGCTGGAAACCCAGGTGGTGGACGAAGGGAATGTCGACGCCGAATTCCATTTTGTTCTTGGACTCAGCCGCCGGTGATCATGCTGACGCCGCCATCCACCGCCATCCACTGGCCGGTGATGTGCTTGCCGGCGTCCGAGGCGAACAGCAGCGTGATGCCCTTCAGGTCTTCGTCGTCGCCCAGCCGGCGCAAAGGCGCATGGGCGGCCAGCTTGTCCTCGCCCAGGCGGTTGAGCGTGGCCTGCGTCATCTTGCTGGGGAAAAAGCCCGGGCAGATGGCGTTGACGTTGATGCCGTACTTGCCCCATTCGCCGCCCAGCGCCTGGGTGAAGGTGATCACCGCGCCCTTGGAGGTGTTGTAGGCCAGTGTCTGCATGTCGGCGGGGTTGCCGCCCAGCCCGGCGATGGAGGCCACGTTGATGATGCGGCCGCTCTTGCGCCCGATCATGTTC
Organism: Burkholderiales bacterium; assembly: GCA_016191525.1. GTDB lineage: Bacteria > Pseudomonadota > Gammaproteobacteria > Burkholderiales > Burkholderiaceae_C > Ramlibacter. The sequence continues at coordinate 86,503 of JACPOK010000033.1, forward strand.
TGCTTGGCCACATGCTGCGACAGGATGAAGTAGCCGCGGATGTTGAGGTTCATCACCTTGTCCCAGGCTTCCACCGGATGGTCCTCGGCGGGCGCGCCCCAGGCGGCGCCGGCGTTGTTGACCAGGATGTCGATGTTGCCCATGCGGTGGAGGGTTTCATCGGCCAGGCGCCGGATGTCCTCTTCCTTCGCGCAATCGGCGGCGATCCAGCGTGCGTCGATGCCGGCGGCCTGCAGGTCGGCGGTGGCTTCTTCCAGGTCCCCGGCCTTGCGCGAACTGAGCATGATGCGCGCGCCGGCCTCGCCCAGCGCGTGGGCCATCTGCAGGCCCAGGCCGCGCGAGCCGCCGGTCACCAGGGCGGTCTTGCCCGTGAGGTCGAACAATTGCGAAACGGTGCGGGTCATCCGGGGTCTCCTTGTTTGTACTGCCGGCTATTTTCAGCTGTCCGGCGCCATCCGGGAGCGCACCCAGATCAGCACCACGCCCGCAGCAGTGACAAGGGCGCCCACCACCATCATGGACCAGCCGGTCGCCGGCGCGCTGGGCCGCGTGGCAAAGCCGAGCACGGCGCAGAGCAGGCCGCCGTAGATCAGCACCCAGATCAGGCTCTGGATCCGGGAGATCGTGCGGGGTGAGGTCATCAGAAAGCCTCTTCGGGCATGTCGGCGCAGGTGGGGTCGCGCGTTTCCACCACCTTCAGCCAGGCGCCTATCTTGGGCAGCTCGTAGTGGAAGAAGTAGCGCAGCGCGCGCTGGCGGCCTTCGGTGGCCGGCCCCGGAGCGCTGGCGACCAGCGCCACATCCAGCCAGATCCAGGCCAGCACCATGTGGCCGAAAGCCTGCATGTACGGCACGGCATTGGCCAGCGCCTCGCCCGGGTTACCCGTGGCCCAGGCCGACTTGGTGGCCGCGCCCACCTGCTGCAGGGCCTTGCCCAGCGCATTGGCATGTTCGGCCAGCGCGGGCTGCTGGATGGCCCGCTCAATGGTCGCGTTGATGCGGCCGGCCAGCAGCATCAGCCCCTTGCCGCCTTCCATCAGCACCTTGCGGCCCAGCAGGTCGGCGGCCTGGATGCCGTGGGTGCCTTCGTGGATCATGTTCAGGCGGTTGTCGCGCCAGTACTGCTCCACCGGGAAGTCGCGCGTGTAGCCGTAGCCGCCGTGGATCTGGATGGCCAGCGAATTGGCTTCCAGGCACCACTCGCTGGGCCAGCTCTTGGCAATGGGCGTCAGCACTTCCAGCAGTAGGCGCGCCTGGTCGGCATCTTCGGGCGTGCCGGTGTGCTGCTCATCGACCAGCCGGGCGCAATACATCTCCAGCGCCATCGCGCCTTCGCAATAGCTCTTCTGTGCCAGCAGCATGCGCTTGACGTCGGCGTGCTCGATGATGCGCACTTGCGGCTGGGCCGAGTCCTTGCCCGCCGGCCCGACCGGGCGGCCCTGGGGGCGGTTCTTCGCGTACTCCAGCGAGGCGTAGTAGCCCGCCAGGCCCAGCACCACAGCCGCGGTGCCGACACCGATGCGCGCCTCGTTCATCATGTGGAACATGCAGCGCAGGCCTTCGTGCGGCTTGCCCACCAGGTAGCCGACGGCGCCTGCTTTCCCATCGACCGGGTACTTGCCCTCGCCGAAATTGAGCAGCGTGTTGGTGGTGCCGCGCCAGCCCAGCTTGTGGTTCAGGCCGGCCAGCGCCACGTCGTTGCGCACGCCGGTGAGCTGGCCATCGGTGCCCACCAGCTTCTTGGGCACGATGAACAACGAGATGCCGCGCGTGCCGGCAATCAGCTTGCCGTCCGGGCCCGGAATCTTGGCCAGCACCAGGTGGATGATGTTTTCCGTGAGCTCATGCTCGCCGGCCGAGATCCACATCTTGTTGCCCTTGAGCCGGTAGCGCGGGCCCAGCGGGTCGGATTCGAAATCATCGCCATCGGGCACGGCGCGCGTGGTGATGTCCGAGAGCGACGAGCCCGCCTGCGGCTCGGACAGGCACATGGTGCCCGAGAAGCGGCCGCCGAACTCGTTGCGCGCGAACACTTCTTTCTGCGCCTCGGTGCCATGCACCAGCAGCAGGTTGGCATTGCCCTTGGTCAGCATGCTGGAGCCGATGCTGACCGAAGCCAGGCCGAAGAACGAGTTGGCCGCGGCTTCAATCGTGTAGGGCAGCTGCATGCCACCCTCGTCGTAGTCTTGCGCCGCGCTCAGCATGCCGGATTCGGCATAGGCGCGGTTGGCCTCGTGGGTCGCCTTGGGCAGGATGACCTTCTCGCCGTCGAAGCGGGGCTCCTCGATGTCCACCGTGCGGTTGTGCGGCGCGTATTTCTCGCGCGCGATGCGCTCGCAGGTGTCCAGCACGGCGTCGAAGGTTTCGCGCGTGTGGTCGGCGAAGCGCTCGCGGCCGTTCAGGCCTTCCGCCTTCAGCCAGTCATACAGCAGGAAGTCCAGCGTGGGGCGAAGGCTCATGGCGCTGGGCGTTACAGGACTTCGAACACGCCCGCGGCACCCATGCCGCCGCCGATGCACATGGTGACCACGACCCGCTTGGCGCCGCGGCGCTTGCCCTCGATCAGGGCATGGCCGGTCAGGCGCTGGCCCGACACGCCATAGGGGTGGCCGACGGCGATGGCTCCGCCGTTGACGTTCAGGCGGTCGCCCGGGATGCCCAGCTTGTCGCGGCAGTAGATCACCTGCACGGCGAATGCTTCGTTCAGCTCCCACAGGTCGATGTCGGCCACCGTCAGGCCGAGCTTCTTCAGCACCTTGGGAATGGCATAGACCGGGCCGATGCCCATTTCGTCGGGCTCGCAGCCGGCGACCGCGAAGCCGAGGAAACGGCCCAGGGGCTTGAGGCCCTTCTTGCTCGCCACGGCTTCACTCATCACCACCACCGCGCCGCCGCCGTCGGAGAACTGGCTGGCATTGCCCGCCGAGATCACGCCGCCGGGGATGGCGGGCTTGATTCCGCTGATGCCTTCCTTGGTGGTGCCGGGGCGGATGCCTTCGTCATCGGAAATCGTGACTTCCTTGGTGCGCAGGCCCATGACGGCATCGGCGACGCCGGCCTGCACGGTGATGGGGGCGATCTCGTCCTTGAACAGGCCTTTTTCCAGCGCGGCGGTGGCGCGCTGCTGGCTGGCGGCGCCGTATTCGTCCATCGCCTCGCGGCTGATGTTGTAGCGCTTGGCCACCTGCTCGGCCGTCTGCAGCATGTTCCAGTAGATCTCGGGCTTGAGCTTGTTCAGCGCGGGGTCGCGCATCATGTGGGTGTTCATTTCCTGCTGCACGCAGGAGATGCTTTCCACGCCGCCGGCCACGAAGATGTCGGCTTCGCCGGCGATCACGCGCTGGGCCGCCATGGCGATGGTCTGCAGGCCCGAGGAGCAGAAACGGTTGACCGTCATGCCCGAGGTGGTGATGGGGCAGCCGGCCATCAGCGCGACCTGGCGCGCGATGTTGGCGCCTGTGGCGCCTTCGGGGTTGGCGCAGCCCATGATGACGTCGTCCACTTCAGCCGCGTCGATACCGGCGCGCTGGATGGCGTGCTTGACGGCGTGGCCGCCCAGCGTGGCGCCGTGCGTCATGTTGAAGGCGCCCTTCCAGCTCTTGGCCAGGGGCGTGCGGGCGGTGGAGACGATAACGGCGGATGTCATGGGGGTGCCTTTCTTGCGGATGTTCTTGAAAAAATTCAGGGCGCCGGTGCGGCGGCCGAGGTGTTGCGGATCAGCTGGTGGTAGAAGCGCACCAGCTCGGCCAGGTTGGCCGTGCCCATGCGCTCATTGGTGCCGTGGAAGCGGGTGAGGTCTTCCGGCCTGGCACGCACCGGCGAGAAGCGGTAGATATGGTCGCTGACGTTGGTGAACAGGCGCGAATCGGTAGCCGCCACCATCAGGCCGGGCGCGACCAGCACATCGGGGAAAAGCGAGCGCATCGTGCGGTTGATCAGCTGGTAGGAATTTGATTCCGTAGGCGACACGGGCGAAGCTTCCGCTGCGCCGGGCAAGGCCATCAGCTCGAAGCGGTCGTTGCCGGCCTTGTCCTTGACGTGCTGGGTGACGCTGGCGACGGTGTCGCCGGGCAGCAGGCGGAAATTGACGATGGCTTCGGCCATCCCGGGGATCACGTTCTCGGCATTGCCGGCCTTCATCACGGTGAGCGCCGTGGTCGTGCGCAGCATGGCATTGGTGCTGTTGCCCTTTTCCAGCTGCGCCTGCACGAGCGGGCCGAACAGCCAGAGGTTGGTCAGCGCCACGCGGTTGAAGCCGCTCATCTCCGGCGCGATGGTCTGGAACATCTCGCGCGCCACGCCCTTGATGCCGGCGGGCAGCTGCTCGTCGTCGAGACGGCGCAGGGCCGCGCTCATCATGGCGATGGCACTGTTGCCCTTGGGCGGCGGCATGGACGAATGGCCCGGAGTGGCCGGTACCTTGAGCACGACGGAGAGAAAACCTTTTTCTGCGATGCCGATCAGCGCCGCCGGCTTGGCCAGGCCCGGCATGATGCCTTCGGTAATCAGCAGGCCTTCGTCGAGCACGAAGTCCAGGCGGATATTGCGCTCCTGCATCAGTTTGGCAATCTGCGCCGCACCACGCTGGCCCGAAACTTCTTCATCGTGGCCGAAGGCGAAATAAATGGTCTGGCGCGGCTTGAAGCCACTGGCCACCAGCATTTCCACCGCCTCCATCTGCGAGACCAGGTTGGCCTTGTCGTCCCAGGCGCCGCGGCCCCAGACGAAACCGCCCTTGACCTCGCCCGAGAACGGCGGCACTTCCCATTTGCTTTCCGTGCCGGGGGAGATCGGCACCACGTCCTGGTGCGCCATCAGCAGGATGGGCTTGGCCTTGTCGTCGGTACCGGGCCAGGTGTAGAGCAGGCTGTAGCCACCCACCACCTCGCGCTTGAGTGCGGCGTGGGCCTTGGGGTACTTCTGCTGCAGGAACTCGTGCAGCTTGCGGAATTCAGCGGCGCCGGCATCCGCGTCCTCACGGCTGGCAATGGTCTGGAAGCGGATGATTCCCGACAGGCGCTCGGCCACGCCTTTCTCATCCACCGCCAGCGCAGGCGCGGGCGGCACGTCGAGCTGGCGCGAGCCCTGGCGCAGCGTGTTGATGGCGACAGCCGCCACCAGCAGCAACACCAGGCCCAGGAGCACCAGCAGGACGCGTTTGACCACGGGCAATTGCCTCAGCTGAAGGTCTTGCTTTCAGCCGCCAGCTTCGCCAGCAGGGGCGCGGGTTCCCAGAACGCCGCATCGTCGCGCGGGTTCTGCTGGAAGCGCTTCATGGCCTGGGCCACGTTGAACAGGCCCACCTGGTCGGCGTACATCATGGGGCCGCCGCGGTGCATGGGGAAGCCATAGCCGGTGAGGTAGACCATGTCGATGTCGCTGGCGCGGGAGGCGATGCCGTCTTCCACGATGCGCGCGCCTTCGTTGACGAGGGCGAACACCAGGCGCTGCACTATTTCGTCGTCAGAAATCTTGCGCGGCGTGATGCCCAGTTCCTTGCGGTGGTCTTCGATCATTTTCTCGACCAGCGCCGAGGGGATGGCGTCACGCTTGCCCGCCTCGTAGTCATACCATCCCGCGCCGGTCTTCTGGCCGAAGCGGCCCAGTTCGCACAGCTTGTCGGCCGTGCGGCTGTATTTCATGTCGGCGCGCTCGGTCGCGCGGCGCTTGCGGATGGCCCAGCCGATGTCGTTGCCGGCCAGGTCGCCCATGCGGAACGGGCCCATGGCCATGCCGAACTTCTCCATCGCCTTGTCCACCTGCTGGGGCGTGGCGCCTTCGTCCACCAGGAAGCCGGCCTGGCGGCTGTACTGCTCGATCATGCGGTTGCCGATGAAGCCGTCGCAGACGCCGGAAACAACCGCCGTCTTCTTGATCTTCTTGCCGATCGCCATCACGGTGGCCAGCACGTCCTTGGCGGTTTCCTTGCCTCGCACGACTTCCAGCAGCTTCATCACGTTGGCGGGGCTGAAGAAGTGCATGCCGACCACGTCCTGCGGGCGCTTGGTGAAGGCTGCAATCTTGTCCACGTCCAGCGTCGAGGTGTTGGAGGCCAGGATAGCGCCGGGCTTCATCACACGGTCCAGTTCCTTGAAGACCTTTTCCTTGACGCCGAGCTCTTCGAACACGGCCTCGATCACCAGGTCGGCGTCCTTCAGTTCGTCGTAGCTCAGGGTGGTGGACAGCAGTGCCATGCGCTGGTCATACTTGTCCTGCTTGAGCTTGCCGCGCTTGACCTGCGATTCGTAGTTCTTGCGGATGATGGCCAGGCCCTTGTCCAGGGCTTCCTGCTTCATTTCAAGAATCTTCACCGGGATGCCGGCGTTCAGGAAGTTCATCGAGATGCCGCCGCCCATGGTGCCGGCGCCGATCACGGCCACGGACTTGATCTCGCGCTTGACCGTGTCTTCCGGCACGTCGGGGATCTTGCTGGCGGCACGCTCGGCCACGAACAGGTGGCGCAGCGCGCGCGATTCGGGCGTGAACATCAGCGCGGTGAAGATCTCGCGCTCGTAGGCCATGCCTTCGTCGAACTTCTTCTTTGTGGCCGATTCGACGGCGTCCACGCACTTGGCGGGCGCCGGGAAATTCTTGGCCATGCCCTTGACCATGTTGCGCGCGAACTGGAAATACGCGTCACCCAGCGGGTGCTTGCAGGGCATGTTGCGCACCAGCGGCAGCGGGCGGGCGTCGGCGACCGAGCGGGCATAGGCCAGCGCTTCTTCGGCCAGCGATTCGGGCGCGGCGGCCATCTTGTCGAACAGCTTCTGGCCGGGGAGTGACGCCAGCATCTCGCTCTTCACCGGCTCGCCGGAGACGATCATGTTCAGGGCGGTTTCAACACCCAGCACGCGCGGCAGGCGCTGGGTGCCGCCGGCGCCGGGGATCAGGCCCAGCTTGACTTCGGGAAGGGCCACGTTGGTGCCGGGCGCCGCGATGCGGTAGTGGCAGCCGAGCGCGAGTTCCAGGCCACCGCCCATGCACACCGTATGGATGGCCGCGACCACGGGCTTGGGCGAATTTTCCACGGCAATGATGACCGACAGCAGGTTGGGCTCGGCCAGCGCCTTGGGCGAGCCGAATTCCTTGATGTCCGCGCCGCCCGAGAAAGCCTTGCCGGCGCCGGTGATGACGATGGCCTTGACGGCGGCATCGGCATTGGCCCTGGTCAGCCCATCGGTCAAGCCCACGCGCGTGGCGTGGCCCAGCCCGTTGACGGGCGGGTTGTTCATCGTGATGACTGCCACGTCGCCGTGGACCTTGTATTCAGCGGTCATGCTGGTGTTCCTTGAAAGATAAAAGAACGGTCGTTCGTTTTTTTGATTCTATGCTGCAGTGCGGCGGAAGCTTGTCAGGTATGGGACATGGCCCCAGACCCGGTCAGACCTCCAGCCACTCCTTGCGAATATAGGCGTCGGCGCGCAGGCTGTCAGGGGTTCCCTGAAACACGATGCTTCCGTGGCCCATCACCAGCGCCCGGTCGGAAATCGCCATGGCGATGGTCAGCTTCTGCTCGATCAGCAGCACCGAAATCCCGCGGCTCTTGAGCTTCTTGAGGTACTCGCCCACCAGCTCGACGATCTTGGGCGCCAGCCCTTCCGTGGGCTCGTCGATGATGATCAGGTCGGGGTCGCCCATCAGGGTGCGGCACAGCGTCAGCATCTGCTGCTCGCCGCCGGAGAGCACGCCCGCTTCGGTGTGCTGGCGTTCCTTCAGGCGGGGGAACATGTCATACATGTCGTCGAACGACCAACGCGCGTTCTTCGCGGCGGCCTTGCCTTTCTGACCCAGCAGCAGGTTCTGGTGAACGGTGAGATTGGGAAAGATGTCGCGGTTCTCGGGCACGTAGCCGATGCCAAGGTGGGCGATCTCGTAGGGCTTCATGCCCAGCGTGTGGGTGCCTTTCCAGTCCACCACGCCGGTGCAATCCACCATGCCCATGATGGCCTTGGCGGTGGTGGAGCGGCCGGAGCCGTTGCGGCCCAGCAGCGCCACGATCTCGCCCGCGCCCACCTCGAAGTGGACGCCGTGCAGCACATGGCTCTTGCCGTAGAAGGCGTGAAGGTTTTCGATTTTCAGCATGTCAGTGGACCCCCACCTGCGCGTCCGCAACATGGGACCCAAGATAGGCCTCCTGCACACGCTGGTTGGCGCGCACGGCGTCGGGTGTGTCGAAGGCCAGCACCTCGCCGTACACCACCACCGCGATCTTGTCGGCCAGGCCGAACACCACGCCCATGTCGTGCTCCACCGTGAGCAGCGTCTTGCCCGCCGTCACTTCCTTGATCAGTTCGATGAAGCGCCGGGTTTCGCTCTTGCTCATGCCGGCCGTCGGCTCGTCCAGCAGGATCACATTGGCGCCGCCAGCGATGGTGATGCCGATCTCCAGCGCGCGCTGCTCGGCGTAGGTGAGGTTGATGGCCAGCACGTCGCGCTTGCGGTCCAGCTTGATCAGCTCCATCAACTGCTCGGCGCGCTCGTTGGCGTCGTCCAGGTCGGCCAGGAACTTCAGGAAGGTGTATTTGTAGCCCAGGCTCCAGAGCACGCCGCAGCGCAGGTTCTCGAACACCGACAGCTTGGGGAAGATGTTGGTGATCTGGAAGCTGCGCGACAGGCCCAGCCGGTTGATCTCGAACGGCTTCTTGCCGTCGATGCGCACGCCGTTGAGCTGCACCTCGCCGCTGCTGGGGGCGAAGCGGCCGCTGATCAGGTTGAACAGCGTGGATTTTCCCGCGCCATTGGGGCCGATCACGGCGATGCGCTCGCCCTGGTTCACGCCCAGGCTGACGCCGCGGATGATCTCGGTCTTGCCGAAGCTCTTGCGCAGGTCTTTCAATTCGAGGGCGTAGGTCACAGGCTTTCCCTCCTCTTCATCTCTTTTTCGATGAACTCCTGGATCTCGCCCCACTGCCGCGCGAAGTGGCGGCGTGTCACCTCGAACAGGCCCATGCCCGTGAGCATGACAAAGCCGGCGCCGAACCAGCTGTTCACGCCCTTGGCGTTCAGCGTGGCGCCCAGGAATTTCAGCTCCGGGCCCAGGGCGGCATTGAGCTGAAGGTGGTAGACCATCTCGATCATGGCGGCGGCGCCCAGCAGCACGATGAAGGCCGTCACGGCCAGCGCCAGGTAGCTCACCCACAGCTCTTTCAGCCGCCCGAAGGCGGCCACCCGCAGGTTCATCATGATCAGGCTGGCGATGCCGCCGGGTGCGTACATCACCATGAACAGGAACACCAGGCCCAGGTACAGCAGCCAGGCCTTGGTCAGCTCGGACAGCAGCACGAAGGCCAGCACCATCAGGATGCCGCCGATGATGGGGCCGAAGAAGAAGGTGGCGCCGCCCAGGAAGGTGAACAGCAGGTAGGCGCCCGAACGCGGCCCGCTCACCACCTCGGAGGTGACGATCTCGAAGTTCAGCGCCGCGAGCCCGCCGGAGATGCCAGCGAAGAAGGCCGCGATGATGAAGGCGATGTAGCGCACCCGCTGCGTGTCGTAGCCCACGAACTCCACCCGCTCGGGGTTGTCGCGCACCGCGTTCAGCATGCGGCCCAGCGGCGTTCGCGTGAAGGCGAACATCAGCGCGGTGCAGATGAAGGTGTAGAAAGCGATCAGGTAGTACAGCTGGATCTGCGGCCCGAAGGTGATGCCCAGCGGCTTGGGCCCGGTCACCCGGTTGCTGGAGATGCCGCCTTCGCCGCCGAAGAATTCCGGGAACATCAGCGACATGGCCCACACCAGCTCGCCCACGCCCAGCGTGATCATGGCGAACGGCGTGGCGGCCTTCTTGGTGGTAACCCAGCCCAGCACCACGGCCACCAGCGCGCCCGACAGGCCGCCGATGATGGGGATCAGGCTCACGGGTATCGGCGAGCCCTTGGTCACCAGGTTCAGCGAGTGGATGGCCAGGAACGAGCCCATGCCCGAATAGACGGCGTGGCCGAAGCTGAGCATGCCGCCCTGCCCCAGCAGCATGTTGTACGACAGGCAGACGATGATGGCGATGCCCATCTGGCTGAGCATGGTGTGCGACAGCGAGCTGGTGAAGACGGCCGGCGCGGCCAGCAGCAGCAGCGCGAAGGCGCCCCAGATGATCCAGCGGCCGATGTTGTGCGGCTTGAACTGGTAGTACATGGGGCCCCCACGTTTGCCGCTGTCGCGGCTGCTCTGCCCCCCAAGGGGGCGCTCGCTTGCTTGAAGCGGTTCTGCGCTGCGCTCGGTTGTGGTTGTAGTCATGTTTCAGCCCTCCCGCGTGCCGAGCAGGCCCTTGGGCCGGAAGATCAGGATCAGCACCAGGAACATGTAGGGCAGGATGGGCGCGATCTGGCTGATCTTCAGTTTCCAGAGCGCGAAGCCGAAGGTGGCGGGGGTGATGTCCAGGCCCACCGTGGCGGCCGCGCCCATCAGCGAGTAGTCGATGCCCACCGCGAAGGTCTGGATGATGCCGATCAAAAGCGATGCGACGAAGGCGCCCGAGAGCGAACCCATGCCGCCAACCACCACCACCACGAAGATGACCGAGCCCACCGTGGCGGCCATGCCCGGCTCGGTGACGAAGGCGTTGCCGCCGATCACGCCCGCCAGCCCGGCCAGCGCGGCGCCGCCGCCAAACACCAGCATGAAGACGCGCGGCACGTTGTGGCCCAGCGCCTCCACCGTTTCGGGGTGGGTCAGCGCCGCCTGGATCACCAGGCCGATGCGGGTGCGGGTGAGCAGCAGCCAGATGGCGATCAGCATCAGCACCGCCACCAGCATCATGAAGCCGCGGTACGCGGGAAACTGCGTGCCGTACAGGGTGAACAGCGGGCCACCGAGGCCGGCCGGCACGCGGTAGTCGGCCGAGCTGGTGCCCCAGATCAGCTGCACCATCTCAAGGATGATGAACGACAGGCCGAAGGTGATCAGCAGTTCGGGCACGTGGCCGAACTTGTGCACGCGGCGCAGGCAGTATTTTTCAAACACGGCGCCCAGCAAGGCCACCAGCAGCGGCGCGACGAACAGCGCCGGCCAGAAGCCGACCAGCTGCGTGGTGCTGTAGGCGAAATAGGCGCCCAGCATGTAGAAGCTGGCGTGCGCGAAATTGAGCACGCCCATCATGCTGAAGATCAGCGTGAGGCCGGAGCTCAGCATGAACAGCAGCAGCCCGTAGCTGATGCCGTTCAAAAGGGAGATGGTGAAGAACTCCATGCGCTAACTCATTCGTTATCGGTAAAAGCCACTAGGCTTTGGCACGTGGGCGAAAAAAAGCCGGGACGGCGAGAGGCAATCCCGGCTTGGCGTGCGAGGCTCTTAGCCGCCCGAGGGGCGCTTCATCTGGCAGCTGGTGGGCGTGCTGGCCACGTAGGGGTCCATCTGCTTGATCGGAACGAAGGTGTAGCCGGTCTTCTCGACGCTGTATTCGCCCTTCTTGGCCTTTTGCCACTTGGTGACGAACATGGATTGCTGCAGCTGGTGGTCCGAGGCGCGCATCGTCACTTCGCCGGCGAAGCTCTTGACCGACAGGCCTTCCATCGCCTTGGCGACAGCCACCGGGTTGGTCGACTTGGCCTTGGCCATGGCGGCGCCCAGCAACTGGATGCCGTTGTAGGTGGCGTAGGTGTAGTAGTCGTCGTCGAACTTCTTGAAGAAGTCGGCGCCCATCTTGCCCAGCTCGCCGGTGTGGTTGGCGTGGCCGTAGGCGATGACGTAAACCTCGCCCTCGCCGCCGGCGGCCAGCGCCGTGGGCGTGCCGGTGACGCCGGAGTAGTAGGTGTACATCGGCAGCTTCAGGCCGGCGTCGTTCAGCGCCTTGACGAACAGCGTCAGGTCGGCGCCCCAGTTGCCGGTGACGATGGAGTCGGCACCGGACTGCTTGATCTTGGCCACGTAGGGCGCGAAGTCCTTGACCTGGCCGATCGGGTGCAGGTCTTCACCGACGATCTTCACGTCGGGGCGCTTGCGGGCCATGCCCTCCTTGAAATAGCGCGCGACCTGCTGGCCGTGCGAGTAGTTCTGGTTGAGCAGGTAGACATTCTTGACCTTGGGCTGGTCCTTCATGAAGGTGGTCAGCGCTTCCATCTTCATGGTGGTGTCGGCGTCCAGGCGGAAGTGCCAGTAGTCGCACTTCTCGTTGGTCATGGAGGGATCGACGGCCGCGTAGTTCAGGTAGATGACTTCCTTGCCCGGGTTGCGCTCGTTGTGCTTGGCAACGGCGTCCAGGATGGCCAGGCCGGCGCCGGAGCCGTTGCCCTGCGTGACGTAGCGGAAGCCCTGGTCGATGGCGGCCTTGAGCGTGTTCAGGCTTTCCTGCGGCGAGCCCTTGTTGTCGAAGCCCACCACCTCGAACTTGACGCCGGCGGGGTTGCCGGCGCCGGAGAAGCGGTCGGCGACGAACTGCCAGCTCTTGAGCTGGTTCTGGCCGACGTTGGCGAACGGGCCGGACAGCGGGTCCATGAAGGCGATCTTCACGGTTTCGCCCTTCTGGGCCAACGAGATACCGGACACCGCCATCAGGGCGGATACGGCGACAACTTTCAGGGCAAATTTCATTGACGTCTCCTTGTGTTGCTAACAGCGGGCAGGGTACAGTTTTTTGTGCACTGCAGCGCTCAGGGATTGCCCCTAATGGGCGGCTGAATCTATCGCCGATGCGACAGCCGTTCCGCCATGCAGATCAGGTGCCGGGCAGCTTGTAGTCCTTGAGCATTTCGCGCAGCCGGGTCTTGAGCATCTTGCCGGTGGCGCCGATGGGAATCGCATCCACGAAGACCACGTCATCGGGGATCTGCCACTTGGCGGTCTTGCCCTCGTAGAACTTGAGCAGTTCCTCCCGCGAGACTTCCGAACCGGGCTTCCTGACCACGGCGACGATAGGCCTTTCGTCCCACTTGGGGTGCTTCATGCCCACGCAAGCGGCCATGGCCACCGCCGGGTGCGCCACGGCGATGTTCTCCACGTCGATCGAGCTGATCCACTCGCCGCCGGACTTGATCACGTCCTTGCTGCGGTCGGTGATCTGCATGTAGCCCTCGGCATTGATGGTGGCCACGTCGCCGGTGGGGAACCAGCCATTGACCAAGGGGTCGCCGCCCTCGCCCTTGAAGTATTCGCGCACCACCCAGGGGCCCTTCACGTACAGGTCGCCCGAGGCCGTGCCGTCCCAGGGCAGTTCGCCGCCGTCCTCGGCCACGATCTTCATGTCCACCCCGTAGATCGCCCGGCCCTGCTTGAGGCGGATCTTCATCTTCTCGGCGGCGGGCAGGTCCAGGTGCTTGTTCTTCAGCGTGCACAGGGTGCCCAGCGGCGACATCTCGGTCATGCCCCAGGCGTGCAGCACCTCGACGCCGTACTCGTCGTTGAAGGCGGTGATCATGGCGGGCGGGCACGCTGAGCCGCCGATCACGGTGCGCTTGAGGGTGGAAAACCGCAGGTTGTTCGGCTTCATGTGGCCCAGCAGCATCTGCCAGACGGTGGGTACGCCGGCGGCATACGTCACCTTCTCGGACTCCAGCAGCTCGTAGATTGACTTGCCGTCCATGGCCGGGCCGGGGAAGACCAGCTTGGAGCCCACCATCGCGGCCGAATACGGAATGCCCCAGGCGTTGACGTGGAACATCGGCACCACCGGCAGGATGGCGTCGCGCGCGGACAGGCACATCACGTCGGGCAGCGCCGCGGCGTAGGCATGCAGCGTGGTGGAGCGATGGCTGTACAGCGCGGCCTTGGGGTTGCCCGTGGTGCCGCTGGTGTAGCAGATGCTGGAGGCGGAGTTCTCGTCGAACACCGGCCATTCGTATCCGGTGGGCTGCGCGCCGATCCAGGCCTCGTAGCTCACCAGGTTGGGAACGCCGCTGTCCTGGGGCAGCTTGTCGGCCTCGCACATCGCCACATAGAGCTTGATGCCCGGGCACCTGGCATGCACCGCCTGCACCAGCGGCAGGAAAGTGGTGTCAAAGCACAGGACCTGGTCTTCCGCATGGTTGGCGATCCAGGCGATCTGGTCGGGATGCAGGCGCGGGTTGATGGTGTGCAGCACCCGGCCCGAGCCGCTGACGCCGAAATACAGTTCCAGGTGGCGGTAGCCGTTCCAGGCCAGGGTGGCCACGCGGTCGGAAAACAGCAGGCCCGTGCCGTCCAGCGCATTGGCCACCTGGCGCGAGCGGCGCGCCACGTCTTTCCAGGTGTAGCGGTGGATGTCGCCCTCCACCCGCCGCGAGACGATTTCGGCCTCGCCATGGTGGCGCTCGGCGAAGTCGATCAGCGACGAGATCAGAAGGGGTTGGCTTTGCATCAAACCCAGCATGGATACTCCTTGGTCATGCGTGTTGTGGTGAACCGCCCATCCTAGTGTCCCCGGCAGGGCGGCCGGGAGAGAGCTTGCCCTGCCCCGCCGCAAAAAGCAAAAGCTGTCGCCGCGCGGACAGTTACGATGGCAGCCCGCCCCGGTCCCCCATCCCGTGCTCCACGACATCACCCACCCTTCCACCCGCTTCCTGGCGGGGCAGCCCTGGTTCGGCAACCTGCCGCCCGCCGCACAGGACCGCATCACCGGGCGGGCGTTCACGCTGAGGGCGGCCAAGGGCGAGACGCTGCTGCGCGCGGGCGAGGAAGTGAAAGGCTGGTACGCCGTGCTGTCGGGACTGGTGAAGCTGCAGACCCAGTCGGCACAGGGCCGCCTGTCCGTTTTTCTGGGCGTGCCCGGCGGCGAGTGGTTCGGCGAGGGCTCCGCCATGAAGGCCGAGCCGCGGCGCTATGACGTGGTCGCGCTGCGCGACACCGAGCTGCTGTGCCTGCCGCGGGCGCAATTCGACGAGCTGCGCGCCACCAGCCTGGAGTTCAACCAGGCGCTGCTGCTGCAGATGAACATGCGGCTGGCGCAGGCCATGGCCATCATCGAGGCCGGCCGCATCCGCTCGCCCGAACAGCGGGTGGCGCTGTACCTGAGCCGGCTGTTCTGGCAGGGCCTGCGCAAGCTCAACCTGTCGCAGGAAGAGCTGGGCAACCTGGTGGGCCTGTCGCGCCAGACGGTCAACCGGGTGCTCCAGAAGCTCGAGCAGGAAGGGCTTGTCACGCTGGAGTTCGGCCGCGTGGGCATCCTGAGCGACGAGGGGCTGGTGGCCTTCGTGGGGCAATAGCTCGTCAATTTCACGAAAGGTAGGGCGAGCACCATTTTGGAATGCTGCCCTTATCGCTCGCCCTCCTCGCCACCGTGGGCCTGCTCATTTCGATGGGTTTCTTCATGCTGGGCTCGCTGCCCCTGCTGATCCTCAAGCACGACACGCCGCTGGACGCGCGTTTCATCCGCGGGCTGTTCCACTATTACTACCGGGCGGTGCTGGTGACTTCCACCGCCGCGACGATCGCCTACGCATTCGCCAAACGCCCGGCTTTCTCGCTGGGCATGTGCGTGGTCGCGGTGCTGGCCCTCATCGCCCACCGGCTGGTGATCGGCCGCATGGATGCCCTGCGCGGCACCATGACGCCCGAGGATGCGGTGGGCATCCACAGCTTCCGCCGCTGGCACGTGGGCGGCATGGCATTCAACGTGCTGCAGCTGGCCACGGTGGCCTACGGGCTGACGGGGCTTTCGCTCTAGCCCGGCCCACGGCCGCCCCGCAAGGCGGGACAATGCGGGGATGAACAAACCTTCGGAAGCAGGCTTGGGACAGGCCGACCTGGGCCTGGCGTGGGACAACGGCTTTGCCCGCCTGGGCGAGGCGTTCTACACGCCGCTGCAGCCCACCCCCCTGCCCTCGCCCTACCTGGTCGGCGCCAATGCCGGGCTGGCGCGCGAGCTCGGCCTGGACGGGGCAACGTTCAGGAGCCAGGCCGCCGTCGAGGCCTTCACCGGCAACCTGCCCATCGCCGGCACCCAGCCGCTGGCCAGCGTGTATAGCGGCCACCAGTTCGGCGTCTGGGCCGGCCAGCTGGGCGACGGCCGCGCCATCCTGCTGGGCGAGGCGCAGACGCCCGCCGGCCCGCAGGAATTCCAGCTCAAGGGCAGCGGCCTCACGCCCTATTCGCGCATGGGCGATGGCCGGGCCGTGCTGCGCTCCAGCATCCGCGAGTTCCTGGGTTCGGAAGCCATGCATGGGCTGGGCATTCCCACCACCCGCGCCTTGTGCGTGACGGGCTCCGGCGCCCCGGTGCGGCGCGAGGAAGTCGAAACCGCGGCGGTGGTCACGCGCGTGGCGCCCAGCTTCATCCGCTTCGGCCACTTCGAGCATTTCTCGGCGCGCGAGCAGTACGGCGAGCTGCGCCAGCTGGCGGATTACGTGATCGACCGGTTCTACCCGGCCTGCCGCGGCACGGACCAATTCGCGGGCAACCCCTACGCCGCCCTGCTCGAGCAGGTGAGCGGGCGCACGGCCGCCATGGTGGCCGCCTGGCAGGCCGTGGGCTTTTGCCACGGCGTGATGAACACCGACAACATGAGCATCCTGGGCCTGACCATCGACTATGGGCCGTTCCAGTTCCTGGACGCGTTCGACCCCGGCCACATCTGCAACCACAGCGATGAGCAGGGCCGCTACGCCTACAACCGCCAGCCCAACGTGGCGTACTGGAACCTGTTCTGCCTGGGCCAGGCGCTGCTGCCGCTGGTGGGCGAGCAGGACCTGGCGCTGGCCGCGCTGGAGTCGTACAAGGCCGTGTTCCCGCGCGAGCTGGAAGCGCGCATGCGCGCCAAGCTGGGCCTGGCGGAGGCGAAGGAAGGCGACCGCGAGCTGGTCGAAGCCATCCTGAAGCTCTTGGCCGCGGACAAGGTGGACTACACCATCTTCTGGCGCCGGCTGTCGCGCCACGCCGCGGGCGAGGCAGCCGACACCGTGCGCGACCTGTTCCTGGATCGGGGCGCCTTCGACGCCTGGTTGCTACAATATTCAGAGCGGCTTACGCAGGCTGGGCGCGCTTCAGCGGCCGATTTGATGCTGAAAACCAACCCGAAATTCGTGCTGCGCAACCACCTGGGCGAGCTGGCCATCCGCGATGCGAAACTAAAAGACTATTCCGGAGTCGATACCTTGCTCGGCCTCATGCAGTCCCCATTTGAAGAACACCCGGGGCGCGAAGAGTTCGCCGGGTTCCCGCCCGACTGGGCCTCCCACATCGAGATCAGCTGCTCTTCATGACCTACCCCACCGAAAAAACCGAAGCCGAGTGGAAAGCCCTGCTGGCCGAAAAGGGCGCCGAGCGCGGCGCCTATGAAGTCACCCGCCATGCCGCCACCGAACGGCCCTTCACCGGCAAGTACGAAGCGGTGTGGGACGACGGCAGCTACCACTGCATCTGCTGCGGCAACAAGCTGTTCGACTCGGTCACCAAGTTCGACGCCGGCTGCGGCTGGCCCAGCTTCTCCGAGGCCGTTCCCGGCTCCATCAAGGAAATCGTGGACCGCGCCCACGGCATGACGCGCACCGAGACGGTCTGCGCGCAATGCGGCGCCCACCTGGGCCACGTGTTTCCGGATGGCCCCACCGACACCGGCCTGCGCTACTGCATGAACTCCGCCTCGCTGGATTTCCAGAACAAGAAATGAAGCTGCTCCTCGACTTTTTCCCCATCATCGTGTTCTTCGCCGCGTTCAAGCTGGCGGGCATCTACGTGGCCACGGGCGTGGCCATCGCCGCCACCGTCGCGCAGATCGCCTGGCTGCGCTACAAGACCGGCAAGGTCGAGCCCATGCAATGGGTCAGCCTGGGCGTGATCGTGCTGTTCGGCGGCGCCACCATCGTGGCGCACAACGACACCTTCATCAAATGGAAGCCCACGGTGCTGTACTGGCTGATGGGCGGCGCGCTGCTTGCCGGCCAGCTGTTCTTCAAGCGCAACTTGCTCAAGTCGCTGATGGGCGCGCAGATGGAGTTGCCCGATGCCGCCTGGCGCGTGATGAACTGGAGCTGGGTGACCTTTTTCGCCGTGATGGGGGTGGTCAACCTCTGGGTGGCCTTCAACTTCGACACCGACACCTGGGTCAACTTCAAGCTGTTCGGCGGCCTGGGCCTGATGGCGGTGTTCGTCATCGCCCAGGCGCTCTACCTCAGCCGCTACATGAAGGCGGACGAGGCGCCCAAGCAGCCGTGAGCACCGGAATCACCGCCGCGGCGCTGGAAAAACGCCTGCAGGAACACCTTGCGCCCACCTCGCTCGAAGTCATCGATGAAAGCGCTGCCCATGCCGGCCACGCCGGGGCCGACGGCACCGGTGCCGGCACCCATTTCCGGGTGCGGATTGCCTCGCCGCTGTTCGAGGGCAAGGCCCGCGTGGCGCGGCATCGCCTTGTGTATGATGCGCTGCAAGTTTTCATAGCCCGCGGGCTGCACGCCCTGGCCATCGAAACACTCTGACCGTCCTTCTTCCTTCCTGACCCCCCAAGGGACCACCCCATGAAAAAGCACCTCCTCACGGCCCTGGCCGCGGCCACCCTCTGCATCGCGCTGCCTGCCTCGGCGCAGAACATCGCCATCGTCAACGGCAAGGCCGTGCCCACGGCCCGCTACGACGCGCTGGCGGCGCAGCTGGCCAAGTCGGGCCGGCCGGTGACGCCGGAAATGTCCGGCCAGCTGAAGGACGAAGTCATTGCCCGCGAGATCTTCATGCAGGAAGCGCAAAAGCGCGGCCTGGACGCCAGCGAAGACTTCAGGCAGCAGATGGACCTGGCCCGGCAGACCCTGCTGATCCGCGAGCTGTTCGCCGACTACCAGAAGACCAACCCGGTGACCGAGGCCGAAATCAAGGCCGAGTACGACAAGTTCGCCGCCGCCAACGGCGGCAAGGAATACCGCGCCCGCCACATCCTGGTGGAAAAGGAAGACGAGGCCAAGGCCATCATCGCCAGCCTGAAAAAGGGCGGCAAGTTCGACGACATCGCCAAGAAGCAATCCAAGGACCCGGGCTCCGGCGCGAACGGCGGCGACCTCGACTGGGCCAACGCCTCCAGCTACGTGCCCGAGTTCTCCGGCGCGCTGGTCAAGCTGAACAAGGGCCAGCTGACCGAGACGCCGGTCAAGAGCCAGTTCGGCTACCACGTCATCCGCCTGGACGACGTGCGCGAGGCCCAGCTGCCCAAGCTGGAAGAAGTCAAGCCGCAGATCGCCCAGCAACTGCAGCAGGCCAGGCTGGCCAAGTTCCAGGAAGACCTGCGCGGCAAGGCCAAGGTGGAATAAGCGCCTTGTCATCCCGGGCTAGACCCGGGATCCAGAGAACGCGGCTTCGGCCGCTTTTTTTATTTCGGCAGCAGCATCAGCGCGCCGATCAGCACCGGCTGGTGCAGCATGTACCAGGGCAGGCTCCAGCGCCCCAGCCAGGCCAGCGGCGTGGTGGCCCGTGGCATCGGCCTTTGTACCCATGCGGGGCGCTGCCGCAGCAGCCACTGGCCGGCCGCCATGCCCCACCACATCACGCCCAGCCAGGGGATGAGCGGCACGTAGTCCTCGGTGATGGGCTTGCGGCTGATGAGACCCAGCCAGTTCCACGGATTTTCATTGAGGAAATCGGCTGCAACGCCCGTGGAATGTGCGTAGGCCGCTATGAATTTAAGAGCAATGGCCAGCCCGCCGAAAAGCCACAGCCAGCGGCCCCAGCCCGCCGTGAGCCGCACGACGATGAGCATCAGCGCGATGCCGTGCAGCACGCCGAAGTAGATGAAGCTCTTGGGAAACATCCAGTACGAACCTGCCGTCACCAGCAGCGCGCACGCCGCCACCTGGCCCCAGCGCTTCCAGAAGCGCGGCCAGCTCTGGCCCTGCGCCACGGCCATGGCCTGGCCCAGCCCGGCGCAGAACAGGAACAGGCTGACGATGGCGGTGCGCTGCCCGGTCCAGAACGGGTCGGCGTAGAAATTCTGCCGGATCCAGCCGGACTGGTTCAGGTCAAAACAAAAGTGGAATGCCGTCATCCACACAATGGCCAACCCGCGCAAGGTGTCGATGGAGTCAAAGCGTTGGCCGGCCATGGACTGCGAGTGTATGGGCTAGCATGCCAACACCGGCAACCAGGAGCTTCCATGTCCATCCGTTCATTTGCAGCGTGCCTCGCCACGGTTCTCGTCACCGCCTGTGCCTCCACGCCGCCCCCGCCCGTGGCCGAGCTTGCCCCCACCGGCAAGCTGCGCGCCGCCATCAATTTCGGCAACCCGATCCTGGCCTTGCGCAATGCCGACGGCTCACCGCGTGGCGTGTCGGTGGACCTCTCCAACGAGCTGGGCAAGCGCCTGGGCGTGCCGGTGGAACTGGTCACCTTCGAGTCGGCCGGCAAGTCGGTCGATGCCGTGATCAACGCGCAGGTGGACATCGGCTTCGTCGCGATCGACCCGGTGCGCGGCGCCGGCATGTACCAGACCGCGCCCTATGTGGTGATCGAGGGCGCCTACCTGGTGCGCAACAGCTCGCCCCTCACCCGCAACGAGGACGTGGACCGCGCCGGCGTGCGCATCGCCGTGGGCAATGCCAGCGCGTATGACCTGTACCTCACGCGCGAGATCAGGAATGCGAAGCTGGTGAAGGCCTCGACCTCCCCGCTCGTGACCGACCTGTTCCTGGCGCAGAACCTGGAAGTGGCGGCCGGCGTCAAGCAGCAGCTGGAAGCCGACGCCAAACGCGTGGGCGGCGTGCGCCTCCTGCCGGGCCGCTTCATGGTGATCAACCAGGCCATGGGCCTGCCCAAGGGCCGCGACAAGGCGGCCGCCTATGTGGAGCGCTTCATCGAGGAGATGAAGGCTTCCGGTTTCGTGGCGCAGGCGCTGGCGCGCCACGGCATCGAGGGCGCTGCCGTCGCGCCCCCGGGCCGCTGAGAGGCCCGCTCTTTTTTACTTCCAGCCGGCCTGCGCGCTGCAGGCCTTCTGCGTATTGGGGTTGGCCTTTTCCCACTGCGTGATGGAACGCGTTTCGTTGTTGTCCATCTTGTCGTTCATGCAGGTGCAGTACTTGGTGATGACTTCGGGCTTGGCGCCTTCATCCTTGTTGTCCGCCTGGCACTGCTTGATCCACTTTTCGTCGTCCGGGCCGGCGAAGGCGGTGGCGCTGGTCAAGGCTGCGATGGCGAATACGAGTGCGGTGAGTGCTTTCATGGATTTCTCCTGTTGATGAGCCTGCATGCTAGGCGGCGCACATCCCGGCCGCATGTGACTTATTCACCCGCGTTGAGGGCACTAGGCCGTATAGGCAAGACCGGTCTGGGACAACCCCACCAGTCCCACCTGCGTCTGGTTGGCGGCTGACGCCGCCAACTGCGCCAGGAAGTCGCCCTGCACACCCGTGTTAATGGAGGCGGTTGCCGATGCGAGCGTGACCGCATCCGGCGCAGCGCCGTTCACAGTCGTCAACAGGTAGCTGGCGATCTGCTGGTTGCTGGCCGAGGCATTGCCGCCGTTGGCCAGCAATCCCCAGATCGGCAGCCGCATCACGGCGCCCGAAAGGTCCAACAGGGTGAAGCCCTGGTCGAACAAGCCGATGACGGCCCCCAGCAACGCGGGCTTCTGCGCCAGGGCAACCCGGCCGAGCACCGCGCCGAGCAGCAGTTCCGCCTGCCCGGCAGCCTGGGCCACTCCCACATCAAAGGCGAGTTTCTGGTCAATGAACACCAGCCTTTCAACGTTGGAAAGGGTGTCGGTGCCTTCGGCGCCGGTCTTGTCCAGCACGGTGAGGCCGGTGGACGTGCGCGTGACGGTGTAGGCCGTCCGCGCTGCCGCATACCCGGCCGTGTCCGTGCCGGCGCCGCCATCGATGACGTCGTTGCCGCCCAGCCCGGCGAAGGTGTCCGGGCCTGCGGTGCCGACGAGCCTGTCGGCACCTGCGGTGCCGGTCGCAGGAACATACGGATAGTCATTCAGGGCCGCGGAAAGGGACATGGTGGTTTGCGACGTCCACTGCAGATACACCAGGTCGGCATCCCCGTCGCTGTCGACATCAGCCCAGGTGATCGAGTCCGGCTGGATTCCGCCGGTGGTCGGAAGGACGAAGGCCTGCGAGAACCGGCCGGTGCCGTCGTTGAGCAGCAGCTTGCCGGCCTGGTTGGCGTCATACGCGCCTCCGCCGGAGGCCGAGAGCAGCAGGTCGGGCGACCCGTCCCGATTGAAATCGACAACGCGGACGAATTTCCACCAGGGCCCCGTGGCATTCGCGACCTGCTGGGAATAGCGTGCCGCGGTCTCGTCAGTGAATGTCCCACCTCCCCGGTTGATCAGGAACTGCAGGTACCCCGTACCGTAGTAGCTTCCGGTGCTGCCGTCGCCGCCGCGGGTCACGGACAGGACCAGGTCATTGAGCCCGTCACCATTGAGGTCAACCGCGTCGATGTCCACCACCACTTCAGGCGAAATGGGGCTCTGGCCCAGCTGGAGGATAGTGCTCGCCGCGAAGCTTCCACGGCCGTCGTTGATCAGCAGCTGGCTGGGCGGTGAATAGCCAAGGCGGCCACTTGAAGAGGCAGCCGCGTCCCACGTACCCAGCACGAGGTCTGGCGCTCCATCGCCCGTCAGGTCCGCCAGAAGCGACCACGTGTGGCTCAGGCGTCCGGTGGCGCCGGTGCGCAACCCGGGGGGCAGAAGGGACTGCGTATCGGTGAACACACCCGCGCCGTTGTTCACCAGAAACAGGTCGGACGCTACCGTGGTCAGGGTGCCGCCGATGTTGTTGACGATGACGTCCACGTCGCCATCCCGATCCACGTCGCCCGTTGTAACGCCATGGGCCCGGGGCCCGAGGGTGGAAGACACGGTGGCTGTCAGCCTGCCGGATGGAGTGGAAAGCCAGACCTGGTCATAGCCACCCGCGCCGCTTGCGGCGTGATTGCCGTAGTCCGGTATGTAGACATCGCTGCGTCCATCGCCATTGAGGTCCGCCACCGCCACTCGCGGCGCAAAATTCACGGTGGGCACCGCGCCGTTGAACATCACGTCGGTCTGGTCCACCCACTGGCCGTTGCCCTGGCCCATCATCAGCCGGAGCGTGGTCGCCACCGCGCCATCGCCCACCGTTCGATTGATCAGGAAATCAATCTTGCCGTCCCCATTGAAGTCGCCCGCTTCGATCTGCTGCGGGTAATGGGGGGCGGCCTGCGAAAACGTAAGAACGTCACCCAGCTTGATCGTTGTTGAAAAAGGCATTCTGGATTCTCCCTAGACGACGGCCGGACCCCGCGCTTACATTAGACGCTGCACGGTTGCATGCGTACATCCTGCATTTGGGTGATAGGTCTCAAACGGCAAAAAACATGCCCGCAGTTTCGGCAAACACAAGCGGTTTGGTGGGCGCCATCTACGACGCGGCGCTTGACGCCTCGCTCTGGCCTGCCTTCATGCAAAAGGCGGCAGGCGCCCTTCATGCCGGCGTCGGGATGTTCTGGCTGCACGATTTCAGCACAGGCAGCGCGGACTTCGGCAGCGACGCGGGCAATGTCGCTTCAGTCACCGGGCTGGATGCGACAGCGCTTTCCCAGTACGTCAGCCACTACAGTGCGCGGAATGTATGGCTGCCCAACGCGGCCAAATTGCCGGAGGGCAGCGTCACCGTTTCGTCCAGCCTGTACCCGGAGCGCCAGCTCAAGCGCACGGAGTTCTATGACGGGTGGCTGCAGGGCCTGGACGTGTTCCACGGCGTCGGCAGTGCCATCGTCAAACGCGAAACCCGCGACGTCAAGCTGAGCTTCCTGCGGTCCGAACGGGCCGGCCCCTACACCGCCGGCGAGTTGCGCATGGTGCGCGACCTTCTTCCACACATGCGCAATGCCGTGACACTGCACAGGCGCCTGCATCATTTGCAGGCCTTGTCCGCCGCGGCGCTTGCGGCTCTCGACATGCTGCCGGTCGGCGTGATCCTGTTGACCCCGGGCGGCACCTTGATGCATGCCAACCGTGTTGCACACCACCTTGCCGCGACCACACGTGCGCTGCAGTTCGGCGGCGGCAAGGTGCTGGCCGCGACCGCCGCGCTGACGGGCCGGCTGGGCCTGCTGATTGACAGCGCGGTGAGCACAGGCCTGGGCCAGGGCTGCCTGCCGGGCGGGTCGCTGCGGCTGACCGGGCCGCTCGGTGATGAACTCCAGGTGCTGGTGACCCCCTTGCCGGTGGCGGTCTCGGCTTCGTGGGGCGCCCCGGCGCCAGCCGCGATTTTTTGCAGCAACCCGCGCGCGCCCGTGCCTGCGCTGACGCAGGCGCTGAGAGCCTTCTATTGCATGACGCCGGCTGAGGCGGAGCTGACCCAGGCACTCGTCAACGGCCAGACCCTCAAGGAATTCGCGGATGCGCGGGGCGTGTCGATCAATACCGTGCGCACCCAGCTGAAATTCGCCGCCGCGCGGGTCGGGGCGCGGCGCCAGTCCGACCTGGTGCGCATGGTGCTGACCGGCCCGGCGCTGATGCGGACCAAGGCGCCGGCGTAGCCGCGACGCGCCGTTCTACAGCGTGTAAACCAGCCCGGTATCCGCCAGCCCGACCAGTCCGACCTGGGTCTGGTTGGCCGCCGAAACTGCCAGCTGCGCCAGGAACGCGCCCTGCACACCCGTGTTGATGGAGGCCGTGGCGCTGGCCAGCGTCGCCGCATCGGGCGCCGAGCCGTTCACCGTGGTCAAGAGGTAGTTGGCAATCTGCTGGTTGGTGGCGCTGGCGGCGCCGCCGTTGGCCAGGAGGCCCCAGATGTCCAGCCGCATCAGGGCGCCGGAGAGATCGGCGATGGTGAAGCCCTGGTCGAACAGGCCGATCACGGTGCCGAGAAGCGGTGTTTTCGTCGCCAGCAGGGCGCGGCCGAGCACCGCGCCGAGCAGCAGTTGCGTCTGGCCGGCCGCCTGCGCCACACCCATGTCCAGTGCCACGCTCTGGTCGCTGAAACGCAGCCGTTCCATGTTGCTGAGCGTGTCGGTGCCTTCGGTACCTGACGGGTTGGCAACGCTGAATCCGGAAGATGTCCGCGTGATCGAGTAGTTGGCCCGCGCCGTGGAATAGATGGCCGTATCGATCCCGGTGCCACCATCGATCACATCGTTGCCGCCCAGGCCGGTGAACGTGTCGGCCAGTGCGCTTCCCGCCAGGGTGTCAGCGGCCGCACTGCCGGTCAGCGTGATGCCTGTGGTCACGGCCACGGTGGCCGACCCCACCGGCACGCGCTGGATCGTCATGACGCCTTCGCCTGTCGTCAGGGTCAACGTGCTGCCGCTGACCTGCGCGCGCAGGCTGCCGGTATTCGACAGGCCCCATTGCCCGTCGGTATTGACCTGCACGCTCAGGGCCAGCGCCCCGGTCGTGCTGTTCCAGGTGTAGGTGCCCCATTCCAGGCCGCTCTGGCCCGTCGGGTCGCGCGCCGTGGTCCCCTTGTCGGCCACCAGGAAGGTGCCGTCGGCGAGGAACGTGAACACAATCTGGTCGGTACCGCCGCCCGGGTTGGGGGCGTACCACGAGCCGGCCAGCGCTCCGGCAACGGCGGGGGTGCGCGTCGCGGTCATCGAGCCCTGGGTGCCGGCCAGCGTCAGCGTGTCGCCGGAGACCCGCATGCTGTTCATGCCGGAATTCGACAGGCCCCACTGCCCGTCGGTGTTGACTTGTGCCGTTGCCCCGAAGGCGCCACTGGATTCGGTCCAGGTGTAACTGCCCCACTCGATCCCGCTCTGGCCGGTCGGATCGCGCGACTGCGTCCCCTTGTCGGCCACCAGGAAGGTGCCATCGGCCAGGAAGGTGAAGACGATCTGGTCGGTGCCGCCTCCCGGGTTGGGCGCATACCAGCTGCCCAGGAGAGGTCCGGTGACAGTGGGCATGGGAATCTCCTTTGAAGGTGGAGTCCCGATTGAATGCCGCGCGCGGCAGCCCGTCAATCATCCATACGGATGATGTCAGCCCACCCATTTCCTCGCGTTGCGCCACATCCGCATCCAGGGGCTGAACTCGCTGCGGTCACCCGACGTCCAGCTCATCTGCACGTTGCGGAACACGCGCTCGGCGTGCGGCATCATGGCCGTGAACCGGCCGTCGGCGGTGGTCACGGCGGTGAGGCCGCCGGGGCTGCCGTTGGGGTTGAACGGGTAGGCCTCGGTGGCGGCACCATGGTTGTCGGTGAAGCGCATTGCCGCGATGGCCCGGGCCTTGTCACCGCGGTAGGCAAAGTTGGCGAAGCCCTCGCCGTGCGCCACGGCGATGGGCAGCCGGCTGCCGGCCATGCCGGCGAAGAACAGGCTGGGCGACTCAAGCACCTCCACCATGGACAGGCGCGCCTCATAGCGCTCGCTGCGGTTGGTGGTGAAGCGCGGCCAGGCCTCGGCGCCGGGAATGATGTCGGCCAGCTCGGCCAGCATCTGGCAGCCGTTGCACACGCCCAGGGTGAAGGTGTCCTGGCGCTTGAAGAACTGCTGGAATTGCTGCGAAAGCGGCTCGTTGAACAGGATGCTGCGGGCCCAGCCGATGCCGGCACCCAGCGTGTCGCCGTAGCTGAAGCCGCCGCAGGCCACCGCGCCCTTGAAGTCGGAAAGCTGCACGCGGCCGGACTGCAGGTCGGTCATGTGCACGTCATAAGCCTCGAAGCCCGCCTCGGTGAAGGTGTAGGCCATCTCGATGTGCGAGTTCACGCCCTGCTCGCGCAGGATGGCGACCTTGGGCTTCGACAGGTTCAGGAACGGGGCGCCCTTCGACAGGCTCAGGGCAATCGGATCTTCATTCGGGTCGAAGGTCAACGAGACATGCAGGCCGGGGTCGGACACCTCGCCCGCGGCTGCGTGCTCCGCGTCGGCGCCGGCCGGGTTGTCGCGCTGCCGGCAGATCTTCCAGCTCACGCTGTCCCAGACCTGGTGCAGGTCGGAAAGTTTCGCGCTGAAGACGGCCCTGGTGTCGCGCCAGACCTGCACCTCGCCCTTGCCCACTTCGATGGCCGATGAAGGTGGACGCGTCTTCCCGACGAAGTGGCTGTGCTTCGACAGCCCGTGCTCGCGCAGCGTCTGCATCACTTCATTGCGCTGCTCCGTGCGTACCTGCAGCAGCACGCCCAGCTCTTCGCTGAACAGCGCCTTGAGCGTCAGCTCCTCGCGGCGCGCGCCCACCTGGCCCGCCCAGTTCTTGGCATCGCCCGTGTCCATGCGGCTGTCGGAGATGCCGTCGCCTTCCGTAACCAGCAGGTCCACGTTCAGCGACACACCCACATGGCCCGCAAAGGCCATCTCGCAGGCCGCGGCGAACAGGCCGCCGTCGCTTCGGTCGTGATAGGCCAGGATTTTTCCCTGGGCGCGCAATGCATTCACCGCGTTGACCAGGCTGATGAGGTCCTGCGGCTCGTGCAGGTCGGGCACTTCGTCGCCCACCTGGCCCAGTACCTGCGCCAGGATGCTGCCGGCCATGCGGTTGCGCCCCTTGCCCAGGTCGATCAGCACCAGCGTGGTGTCGTCCACCGAAGTGTCGAGCTGCGGCGTGAGCGTACCGCGCACGTCGGCCAGCGTGGCGAAAGCGCTGATGATCAGGCTGACGGGCGAGGTGACCTTTTTCTTGTCGGAGCCGTCCGTCCACTGGGTGCGCATCGACAGGCTGTCCTTGCCCACCGGAATCGAGATGCCGAGCGCCGGGCACAGTTCCATGCCCACGGCGCGCACGGTCTCGTACAGCGCGGCGTCTTCGCCGGGCTCGCCGCAGGCGGCCATCCAGTTGGCCGACAGCTTCACGCGCGGCAGCTCGATCGGCGCGGCCAGCAGATTGGTGATGGCCTCGGCCACCGCCATGCGCCCGGAAGCCGGCGCGTCCAGCGCGGCCAGCGGCGTGCGCTCGCCCATGCTCATGGCTTCGCCGGCAAAGCCCTTGTAGTCGGCCAGCGTCACGGCGCAGTCGGCCACCGGCACCTGCCAGGGGCCCACCATCTGGTCGCGGTGCGACAGGCCGCCCACGGTCCGGTCGCCGATGGTGATGAGGAAGCGCTTGGAAGCCACCGTCGGATGGGCCAATACCTTGATGGCCGCCTCCTGCAGGGCGACCCCGGTGAGATCCAGCGGCTTGAATTCACGCTGCACGCTCTTCACATCGCGGTGCATCTTGGGCGGCTTGCCCAGCAGCACGTTCATGGGCATGTCCACCGGTGAAGGCTCGCGTTCCCGGGCCACCACCAGCTGGCGCTCTTCGGTGGCGACGCCGACCACGGCAAAAGGACAGCGCTCGCGCTCGCAGAAAGCCTGGAACTGCGCCAGCGATTCGGGCGCGATGGCCATCACATAGCGTTCCTGGCTTTCGTTGCACCAGATTTCCTTGGGCGCCAGGCCCGACTCTTCCAGCGGCACGGCACGCAGGTCGAAGCGCGCGCCGCGGCCGGCGTCGTTGCTCAGCTCGGGGAAGGCGTTGGACAGGCCCCCCGCGCCCACGTCGTGGATCGCCAGGATCGGGTTGGCCTCACCCTCGGCCCAGCAATGGTTGATGACTTCCTGCGCGCGCCGCTCGATTTCCGGGTTGCCGCGCTGCACCGAATCAAAGTCCAGCTCGGCGGCGTTGGCGCCGGTGGCCATGGAACTGGCGGCGCCGCCGCCCATGCCGATGCGCATGCCCGGCCCGCCCAGCTGGATCAGCAGCGTGCCGGCCGGGAACAGGATCTTGTGCGTCAGGCCCGCGTCGATGGTGCCCAAGCCGCCGGCAATCATGATGGGCTTGTGGTAGCCGCGGGCGATGTCGCCGACCTGCTGCTCGTATTCACGGAAGTAGCCCAGCAGGTTGGGCCGGCCGAACTCGTTGTTGAAGGCAGCGCCGCCCAGCGGGCCCTCGGTCATGATCTGCAACGGACTGGCGATGTGTTCTGGCTTGCCAAAACCGCCGTCCCAGAGCTTGGACACCGTGAACCCCGTCATGCCGGCCTTGGGCTTGCTGCCCCGGCCGGTGGCGCCCTCGTCGCGGATTTCCCCGCCCGCGCCGGTGGAGGCGCCGGGGAAAGGCGAGATCGCCGTGGGGTGATTGTGGGTCTCGACCTTCATCAGCACATGGTGCAGGGCGCTCTCTTTTTGATAGCTTCCCACGCTTGCTCCATGCGGGCTGCGGCCGGTTTTGGCAATGAAATGCTCGACCTGCGAGCCTTCCATGACCGAGGCGTTGTCGGAATACGCCACCACCGTGTATTGCGGCGCCAGCTGGTGCGTGTTGCGGATCATGCCGAACATGCTCTTGTCCTGCGGCACGCCGTCGATGCTGAAGCTGGCGTTGAAGATCTTGTGGCGGCAGTGTTCGCTGTTGGCCTGCGCGAACATCATCAGTTCCACGTCGGTCGGGTTGCGCTCCAGCTGGCGGAAGGCGTTGACCAGGTAGTCGATCTCGTCCTCGGCCAGGGCCAGGCCGAATTTGGTGTTGGCGGCCTCCAGCGCGGCGCGCCCGCCGGCCAGCACGTCCACGTATTCCATGGGCGCGGGCTGCAATTCGGTGAACAGGCCGTGGGCGTCGGCGCGCGACAGCATCACGCTCTCGGTCATGCGGTCGTGCAGCAGCGCCGCCACGGCCTGCAGCTGGGCCGCATCCAGGCTGCCCTTGCCGCCCAGCAGGCCGGGCTTGAGGGCAATGCGGTATTCGGTGATTCGCTCCATGCGCTTGACGGCGAGGCCGCAGTTGCGGGCGATGTCGGTGGCCTTGGAGGCCCAGGGCGAGACGGTGCCGAAGCGCGGCGAGACGACGATCAGGGCGCCATCGGAAGCGCCGGCATACGGGTCGCCGTAGGTCAGCAGCGCGGCCAGGCGGGCATTTTCAGCGGGTTCCGGCGCGTGGTCGGCCGCCGCCAGGTGAACGAAGCGGGCCGAAAGCCCGCTGATCCTGTCGTGCACGGCCTGAAGCCGGGGAAGAAGTTGCTGGACTCGGAACTCGCTGAGGGCATTGGCGCCCTCGAATTCGGTGATGTGCAGGGTCACTGTGAAGCCTGTGGGGGGACCCCGGTATTTTAGCTGCGCGGTATTTCGCCCTCTGGGATAATCGGGGGATGAGCATTACGTACAAAGACGCCGAGGGCGTACAGGGCATGCGCGTGGCGGGCCGCCTCGCTTCCGAGGTACTGGATTACCTCACCCCCCACATCAAGCCGGGCATCACCACGAAAGAGATTGACCGGCTGGCCGCCGAGTGCATGCAAAAGCAGGGCACCACTTCCGCCACGCTGGGCTACCAGCCCGCCGGCTACCCGCCCTACCCGGCTTCGCTGTGCACCTCGGTCAATCACGTGGTGTGCCACGGCATCCCCAACGACAAGCCGCTGAAGAAGGGCGACATCGTCAACGTGGACGTCACCGTCATCAAGGACGGCTGGTTCGGCGACACCAGCCGCATGTTCGTGGTGGGCGAAGCCTCCATCGCGGCCAAACGCCTGTGCAGCCTGACCTACGAGGCCATGTGGCACGGCATCATGCACGTCAGGCCCGGCATCCACCTGGGCGACATCGGCTTCGCCATCCAGCAGTTCGCCGAGAAAAACGGCTTTTCGGTGGTGCGCGAATTCTGCGGCCACGGCATCGGCCGCACCTTCCATGAAGAGCCGCAGGTGCTGCACTACGGCAAGCCCGGCACGCTGGAAGAGCTCAAGCCCGGCATGACCTTCACCATCGAGCCCATGATCAACGCCGGCCGCAAGGACGTGAAGGAACTGGGCAACGACGGCTGGACCATCGTCACCAAGGACCATTCGCTGTCGGCGCAGTGGGAACACACGGTGCTGGTGACCGAAACCGGCTATGAGGTGATGACGCTGTCGGCCGGCAGCCCCCCGCCGCCGGCCTTCGTCAAGACCTGATGGCCGCCCAACTGCAGGCGCTGCGCGAGGCCTATCTCGCCCGCAAGGCCCAGCTCCTGCAGTCGGTCCAGGCCAGCGGCCCTTCGGCGCGCGGCATCCACAAGGTCCTGCAGGGCCTGGCGCGCAATGCCGACGATGCTCTGAAGGCGCTGTGGGCCGAAGCCGACTTCCCCCTGACTTTCGCGCTGGTGGGCGTGGGCGGCTTCGGCCGCGGCGAGCTGTTCCCGCATTCCGACGTCGATGTTCTGCTGCTGATGCCCGATGGCACCCAGGCCGATGCCGACCCCGAGCTCAAGCGCAAGGTCGAGGCCTTCATCGGCAGCTGCTGGGACAGCGGGCTGGAAATCGGCTCCAGCGTGCGCACGCTGGGCGAATGCATCGCCCAGGCCGAAAGCGACGTCACGGTGCAGACCTCGCTGCTGGAGTCGCGCCTGATCGTGGGCGGCCGCAAGCTGTATGAAGCCTTCGACCGGCGCTTCCAGGCCACGGTGAATCCGCGCGCCTTCTTCGTGGCCAAGACGCTGGAGATGCGCCAGCGCCACAACAAGTTCGAGAACACGCCGTATTCGCTGGAGCCCAACTGCAAGGAGTCGCCCGGCGGCCTGCGCGACCTGCAGGTGATCCTGTGGGTGGCGCGCGCGGCCGGCTACGGCAAGAGCTGGGACGAGCTGGCGCGCAAGGGCCTGGCCACCCCGTTCGAGGCGCGCCAGATCAAGAGCAACGAGGCGCTGCTCAGCCTGATCCGCGCCCGGCTGCACCTGATCGCCCACCGCCGCGAGGACCGGCTGGTGTTTGACCTGCAGACCGCCGTGGCCGAGTCGTTTGGCTACGTCACCAGATTCAACGAGGCCGGCAAGGTGGTCTCGCGCGCCAGCGAGGCGCTGATGAAGCGCTACTACTGGGCGGCCAAGGCGGTCTCGCAGCTGAACCAGATCCTGCTGCTGAATATCGAGGAGCGCCTGTCTCCCACCACGCACGCGCCGCGCGTCATCAATGAGCGCTTCCTGGAAAAGGCCGGGATGATCGAGGTGGTCAGCGACGACCTGTACCTGACGAACCCGCACGCCATCCTGGAAACCTTCCTGCTGTACCAGACCACGCTTGGCGTGAAAGGCCTGTCGGCGCGCACGCTGCGGGCGCTGTACAACGCACGCAAGGTGATGGACGCGAAGTTCCGCAACGACCCGGTGAACCACGCCACCTTCAAGGCCATGCTGCAGGCGCCCGAGGGCATCACCCACGCCATGCGGCTGATGAACCAGACCTCGGTGCTGGGCCGCTACCTGTGGGTGTTCCGCAAGATCGTGGGCCAGATGCAGCACGACCTGTTCCATGTGTACACCGTGGACCAGCACATCCTGATGGTTCTGCGCAACGTGCGCCGCTTCTTCATCGCCGAGCACGCGCACGAGTACCCGTTCTGCTCGCAGCTGGCCGCCGGCTGGGACAAGCCCTGGATCCTGTATGTGGCGGCGCTGTTCCACGACATCGCCAAGGGCCGCGGGGGCGACCACTCCGAGCTGGGCGCCAAGGATGTGCGCCTGTTTTGCCGGCAGCACGCCATCGACGCGGAAGATTGCGCGCTGATCGTGTTCCTGGTGAAGGAACACCTCACCATGAGCCGCATCGCCCAGAAGGAAGACCTGAGCAACCCCGACATCATTTCGGGATTCGCGAAGCGCGTGGGCAACGAACGCTACCTCACGGCGCTGTACCTGCTCACGGTGGCCGACATCCGCGGCACCAGCCCCAAGGTGTGGAACGCCTGGAAGGGCAAGCTGCTGGAAGACCTGTACCGCTACACGCTGCGCTCGCTGGGCGGCCGCGCGCCCGACCCCGATGCCGAGGTGGAAGCCCGCAAGCGCGACGCGCTGGTGCAGCTGCAGCTCTACGCCCTGCCCTTCGAGGCCCACAAGAAGCTCTGGGACACGCTGGACGTGGGCTACTTCATGCGCCACGACGCGGGCGACATCGCCTGGCACACCCGCCACATCTCGCGCCACGTGGGCCAGGACAAGGTGATCGTGCGGGCCCGCCTGTCGCCGGTGGGCGAAGGCCTGCAGGTGCTGGTGTATACGCCCGACCAGCCCGACCTGTTCGCCCGCATCTGCGGCTACTTCGACCAGGCCGGCTTCAGCATCCTGGATGCCAAGGTGCACACGGCCCGCAACGGCTACGCGCTGGACACCTTCCAGGTAGTGAGCGCCATGCTGCCCGAGCACAACCGCGAACTGGTCAGCATGGCGGAGTCCGAGCTGGCCCTCACGCTGCAAAGCACCGGCCCGCTGCCCGCGCCCAGCAAGGGCCGCGTGTCGCGCCGGGTCAAGAGCTTTCCCATCGCGCCGCGGGTGCACCTGGCGCCCGACGAGAAGGCCCAGCGCTGGCTGCTCTCGATCTCGGCCAGCGACCGGCCCGGCCTGCTGTACAACGTGGCGCGCGTGCTGGCCCGGCACAATATCAACCTGCAGCTGGCCAAGGTGATGACGCTGGGTGAGCGGGTGGAAGACACTTTCCTCATCGACGGGCCCGAGCTGCAGCAGAACCGCCAGCAGATCGCCATCGAGACCGAGCTGCTGCAGGCGCTGGACACCTAGCAAGTTGCGCAAAGCGTGACTTAGTTGCAGGCGCGGCTGGCAGCCTAGGGAAAGCACTTAGTGCTGCGCCCAAACGGTGCAAGCTCATCCGTTTGGCGCCGATTTTCGCCCACTCATCGCGGCCGCCCACCACAGCATGTGGCTTGTGTGAGCACATGTTGCGTGCCTGAAATGACTGGTTACCGCACCCTGTCAGGACTGACAGGGGTCCGCGGCTCCCGCGGGTTTGATCTTCCGTGTCCTGCTTCATAGAGTGGCCTCGCGTGCACGGCCCGTGCGCGAAACGGAGGAAGCATGAAGCGAAGAACACTTTGCTCGATCGGCCTGGCGGCGCTTGCGCCCACAGCCTGGGCGCAAGCGCCCGTGGTGCAGAAGAAGCCGGCGCCGCCGACGTGGCGCCTGGTCATCAACGAGGCGGTCACCGGCGAGACCAACTTCTTCCTGCTCACCAACCGCTACCAGCCGCTGGCGGATTTCGTCACCGCCCAGTTCAAGGGCCGCACCATCGGCATCGAGCCGGTGGTGGACATCAAGCGCTTCATGGCGGTGGCCCAGGGCCAGCCGCGGCCCGACCTGGTGTTCGGCAAGTCGGTGAACCAGCTGGCCAAGCTGGTGCGCGACGACGGCTACCAGCCGGTGGTGCGCCGCTCGGACCCCTACAAGGCGGCCTTCATCGTGGCCAGGGGCTCGCCCATCAAGACGCTGGCCGATGCGGCCCAGTCCAAGATCATCATGCCCGACGAATACGCGGCCACCACCGCTGTGGCCCGCGCCGAGCTGCGGCGCCAGAACGTCACCGCCACCGACATCATCCATGTGCGCTACCAGGAGGCCGTGACGCAGCAGCTGCAGGCCGGGCTGGCCCATGTGGGCGTGGTCAACCCGACCATCGCGAAGAAGTGGGTGGAGCAAGGCGGCCGCGTGCTGGCCGAAACCCAGCCGGTGGTGAACTGGTCGGTGCTGGCCTCGCCCCAGCTCTCCGCCGAGGCGGTGAACCACCTGCGCGAGGTGCTCCTGAGCATGAACACCCAGGCACCCGCCGTCATCGGCGCGCTGGGCGTAAAGGAATGGGCCCGGGCCGAGCGCAAGGAATACATGGCCCTGCTGGACTACACCAAGGAGTGAGGCCATGCGCAAACCCCTTGCCACACTGGCCCTGCTCGCTTCGCTCAGCTGCCTGGCAGGGCCCGCCGCGCAGGCGCCCGCGCCGGACATGGCGGCCGTGCCTGCTTCCATCCGCCTCGCCGCCCAGGAGATCGCCGCGGAACTGGCGGGCCTCTGCCCGCTGGCGCCGGCGGGTGACACCGCCGCCTACAACGCCTGCCGCCAGGGGCTGTTCGGTGACAGCGCGCTGCGCTCCCACCTGCCACCCGTCCTGATCTGGGGCCGCCAAAGCAAGGCGCCGGGCGCGACCCTGCGCCAGACCAGCTTGACGCAGTTCGCGCCCGATGTCTGGACCAGCCTGTATGCGCCCCTTTTCATGTTCAACGGCCGCCACACGGTGGAATGGGTGCCCGAGGAAAAGCTGTTCCTGGTGCGGCTGGAAACCGCGTTCCGCAACCGGCTGGCGCCGGGGCAATTCCCCTACCCGTTCTGGCACGACGAGGCCAAGTGGTCCATGTACGAGAACGCCAACGGCTTCATGCTGTGGATGGCGCCCGACACGGGCAAGATCCGGGCGGCGCAGTTCACCGACCGTGCGCCCAACGCCATGCTTCAGTCCGTGCAGCCGGTGCAGCACGCGAAGTACGAGGGCCCCTGGCTGTGGACCGATGAGAAGGGCAACACCCAGCCCGCCGTGACGCTGTTCGACGGCATCTACCGGCCCGACAACCCTTACATCAAGGCCATCGACCGCCAGTATCGCGACCTGGCCGTGCAGATGCGCGAGTCGCAGTGCAGCAGCTGCCACGTGCCGACCAACCCGGACAAGATCAGCCGGCTGGTGCTGCTGTCCACGCCCGCCCACGCGGCCGGCGAGATCGACCGGCTGATCAAGTCGGTGAAGGAAGACCGCATGCCGATGGATGAATTCCGCCTCAGCTACGCGCTGTCGGCGGACAACAAGAAATGGCTGCTGGAAAGCGCAGAGGCTTTCCGCACCACCGTCCAGGCCGCGCAGGCCTGGGAAACGCAGGCGGCGCGCAAGCCGTCCACGCAGACCTTGTCCTCCAACCAACGTGCACAGGTGACCAAATGAACGAGCATCCGAATCCCACCCGCCGCGCCGTCCTGCGCGGCCTAGGCGCAGCGGCGCTGTGCGCCAGCCCCGCCGCCTGGTCCCAGACCGGAACCGACCCGAAGTGGCGGCTGCTGGTCAATGAAGCCGTGACGGCCGACCTGAGCATCTCCATGCTGGCGGTGCGCTACCGCAGCCTGGCCGACTACGTGGGCACCCAGATCCACAAGCAGCAGGGGTACGTGGACGCGGTGATCGACATCCGCCGCTTCGTGCAGCAGGCCCTGTCGGAACAAAAGCCGCTGGTGGTGTTCGGCAAGTCGGTCAACCAGTTGTCGAAACTGGTGCGCGACCACGGCTACCAGCCGCTGGTGCGCCGGCCCGAGCCGTACAAGGCGGCCTTTATCGTGCCCAAGGGCTCGCCGATCCAGGAGTTCGCCCAGCTGGGCGGGCGCAAGCTGCTGCTGCCCGATGAGTTTTCCGCCACCACGGCGGTGGCCAAGGCCGAGGTGCGCCGCCGCAACATCCGCGAGCCCTACATGTCGCACACGCGCTTCCAGGACAACGTGGCCAGCCAGGTGGCCAACGGGATGGCCGAGGCCGGCGTGGTGAATCCGACGATCGCCAAAAAGTGGCAGGAAGCGGGCGGCAAGATCATCGGCGAGACGCAGCCGGTGGTGAACTGGTCGGTGCTGGCCTCGCCCAAGGCGCCGGCCGAGCTGGTGGCGCGGCTGACCGATTCCCTGCTGGCGCTGAACAGCCAGCCCGCCGGCGTGCTGGCAGACATCGGCGTCAAGCAGTGGGCCCGGGCCGACCGGCAGGACTACCTGGCGTTGCTGGAATACACCGGCGAATAGCTTACTGCGGGCCGCTGCGCAGGTAGCGGTGCATCTTGCCCTTGTAAGCCTCGCCGCCCGGCAGGGCCTGCACGCGGCGCGAGGTGTGCGAGTAGCCCAGCACGCCCATCTTGCGGCTGAAGGTAGCCTGGTTGCCGCGGTCGGGGTCCACGATCAGAACCTCCACCGCCGTCTCCGAATGGCGGTCAATGAACTGCGACAGCGCTTCGGGCTGGCCGCGGTCATACAGCAGATCGCTGCCGATGATCAGGTCGAACAGGCCGAGGCGCGGGTTGGCGCGCGACCAGTTGCCGGTTTCGTACTTCATGGCCGGCAGGTGGTTCAGCCGCAGGTTCTCCACGAGGAAATCCGCGGCCAGCGGATGGCAATCGCTGGCGGTGATGTCGCCGCCGCGCCGGTGCAGCACCAGGCTGGCCAGCGCCAGGCCGCAGCCCAGCTCGAGGATGCGCTGGCCTTCCAGCTCGAAGCTCACCATCGCGCCGGCCAGCACCTGGCCCGAGGGCCACAGTATGCCGAACAGCGGCCACGCCGCGGCCGATATGCCTTCACGCTCGGCGGCACCATCGGGGTCGTGGTACTGCACGCGGTCCAGCAGCGAGCGCAGCACGATGTCCGCGCCGCTGCCATGAACTGTCTCTAGTTTTGTCTTGTAGCCGGCCGGCGGGGGCTCAGTCGTCGGCACTGGCGTCCAGGCCGGGAAACAGGACTTCGGTGAAGCCGAACTTCGTGAAGTCCCGCACCCGCATCGGGTACAGCTTGCCTATCAGGTGGTCGCACTCATGCTGCACCACGCGGGCATGGAATCCCTCCACCGTGCGGTCGATGGGGTCGCCGTACTGGTCGAAGCCGGTGTAGCGGATCTTCTTCCAGCGAGGCACCACGCCGCGCAGGCCCGGCACCGAGAGGCAGCCTTCCCAGCCGTCTTCTTCCTCGTCGCCGATGGGCGTGATCACCGGATTGAGCAGCACGGTGCGGGGCACGAGCGGCGCATCGGGGTAGCGCGGGTTGGGCGCGTCGGTGCCGAAGATCACCAGCTGCAGGTCCACCCCGATCTGCGGGGCGGCCAGGCCGGCGCCATTGACCGAGTGCATGGTCTCGAACATATCGGCGACCAGCAGGTGGATGGCGTCGCTATCGGCTTCGATCACCGGCTGCGCGATGTGCAGCAGGCGCGGGTCGCCCATTTTCAGGATTTCATGGATGGCCATGGAGCAATTCCTTCAGTCCTTCTTCGTCCAGCACCGTCACGCCCAGTTCGCGGGCCTTCTCCAGCTTGCTGCCCGCTTCGGCGCCGGCCACCACATAGTCGGTCTTCTTGCTGACGGAGCCGGCCACCTTGGCGCCGGCGGCTTCCAGCAGGTCCTTGGCCTCGTCGCGGCTGAGCGTGGGCAGCGTGCCGGTCAGCACGATGGTCTTGCCGGCCAGCGGTTTCGGGGCCTGCGCCGCGGGCTCGCTTTCTTCCCAGGTGACACCGCAGGCGCGCAACTGCTCCACGACCTCGCGATTGTGCGCCTGCTGGAAAAACGTGTGGATGCTCTCCGCCACGATGGGGCCGACGTCGGGCACTTCCAGCAGCTGCTCGACCCCGGCGTCCATGATGGCGTCGAGCTTGCCGAAGTGGCGCGCGAATTCCTTGGCCGTGGCCTCGCCCACGTGGCGTATGCCCAGCCCGTAGAGAAAGCGCGCCAGCGTGGTGGCCTTGGATTTCTCCAGCGCGGCCAGCACGTTCTGCGCGGACTTCTCGGCCATGCGGTCCAGGCTGGAAAGCGCCACCAGCCCCAGCCGGTACAGGTCGGGCAGGACCTTGATGACGTTGCCTTCCACCATCTGCTCGACCAGCTTGTCCCCCAGGCCCTCGATGTCCATGGCGCGGCGCTGCGCGAAATGCAGGATGGCGCCGGTGCGCTGGGCCGCGCAGAACAGGCCGCCGGCGCAGCGGTAGTCGGCCTCGCCTTCCTCGCGCACGGCGTCCGAGCCGCACACCGGGCACTTGCGCGGCATGGTGAACTGCGCCGCGTCCCTGGCGCGCTTGTCGGGCACCACGGCCACCACTTCGGGAATCACATCGCCGGCGCGGCGCACGATCACGGTGTCGCCCACTCGCACGTCCTTGCGGCGGGCCTCGTCCTCGTTGTGCAGCGTGGCGTTGGTGACGGTGACGCCCCCAACGAACACCGGCGCCAGCTTGGCCACCGGCGTCAGCTTGCCGGTGCGGCCCACCTGCACGTCGATCGCCTCCACCGTGGTGAGCTGTTCCTGCGCCGGGTATTTGTGGGCCACGGCCCAGCGCGGTTCGCGCGAGACAAAGCCCATCTGCTTTTGCAGCGGCAGGCTGTTGACCTTGTAGACCACGCCGTCGATGTCGAACGGCAACTGGTCGCGCGCCGCGCCCACGCCGGCGTAGAACGCTATCAAATCAGGAGCGCCGTACGCAGTCTGGGTGCGGGCTGAGACCGGAAATCCCCATGATTTCAAGGTGAGCAGGGTTTCATAGTGGGTGGTGAACGCGGGCCCGCCCTGCTCCAGCGGCGTCACTTCGCCCCAGCCGTAAGCGAAGAAGCTCAGGGGCCGCTGGCGGGCGATCGCGGGGTCGAGCTGGCGCACTGCGCCGGCCGCCGCGTTGCGCGGGTTGACGAAGGTTTTCTCACCTTTCGCACCCTTCGCGATCTTCTCGCGCTGCCGCTCGTTCAGCGCTTCGAACTGGTCGCGCCGCATGTAGACCTCGCCGCGCACCTCCAGCACCGGCGGCACGTCGGCGGGCAGCTTCAGCGGTATCTGGCCGATGGCGCGGATGTTCTGGGTGACTTCCTCGCCGATCTCGCCGTCGCCGCGCGTCGCGGCCTGCACCAGCACGCCGTTCTCGTAGCGCAGGTTGATGGCCAGCCCGTCGAACTTGAGCTCGGCCACGTACTCCACCGGCGGGTCGGATTCGGCCAGCCCCAGTTCCTTGCGCACGCGCGCGTCGAAATTCTGCGCGCCGGTGGGTTCGGTGTCGGTCTCGGTGCGGATGGACAGCATGGGCACCTTGTGGCGCACCTTGGCGAAGCCGTCGAGCACGCCGCCGCCCACGCGCCGCGTCGGCGAATCAGGCGTCAGCAGTTCGGGGTGCTGCTCTTCCAGCTGCTGCAGCTCGCGGAAAAGCTTGTCGTATTCCGCATCGGGAATCGACGGTTCGTCCAGCACGTAGTAGCGGTGGGCATGCTGGTGCAGCAGCTCGCGCAGCGCATCCACACGCTCCTGCACCTTGCCCGTCACGCCCATGGGCCCGCCCTCAGGAGAACAGCCGCCGCGCCAGCACGGAGCCCGCGGCGATGTCGCGCGCCTCCAGCGTGTCGTACAGCTGTTCCAGGTCGGCGCCGATGCCGTCCAGCGCGGAGGCCGGGATCACCTGGCCGTTGTCATCGGTGATCAGCCCGTCCATGGACGCGGCCAGCGTGATGGCGGCGTCGCGCATGCGCACGAACGGCTGCTCGCTGCGGTTGACCTGCGGCACGTCCAGGCTGAGCGCCAGCTCGCGGATGGCCGACTGGGCCGGGTCTTCGGCCAGCGCCGCCTGCGAATCGAACGAAAGGCCCAGCACCGGCGGCGAACCGGCGGCCTGGGCGGGCAGCACCATGCGGCCGGGAATGGCGCCGGGCACGAAGCCCAGCCTGGCGGCGTTCTGCTGCACATAGCCCGGGCTCCAGGCGGCGCTGCGGGCCCGCAGGGTGAAGCCCAGCTGCGCATCGTGGCCGCTGGCGAACTGGTCCAGCTCGCGGCCGCGCGCCACCTCATGCAGCATCTCGGGAAAATCGGGCGAGCCGTTCACCGCGTCGGCGAAGGCCTGCACCTTCATTACGAATTCGGAATACTCGATCTCGTTGAGCGCGCCGGTGCGGTTGGCCAGCTGCACGCCCGCCTGGAACGCGCTGTAGCGCCTGCCCGGCTGCGGCGTTTCCCACTGGCCGGTGCTGTCGCTGAGGCCTTCCACCGCGAACGGCTTGCTGCCGGCCCGGCGGGTGGTGGGCATGGCGGCCAGCGCCGCCTCGCCCGAGGCCGGGCCTTCCAGCGCGATGGGCGCGATCACGTCGATCAGCGCGTCCAGCCCGGGCTTTTTCTCCGGCACGGGCAGGGGCACCATGCCGCTGTCGAAAACGGGGTCGCTGCGATCCTCCGTGCCATCGCCGCCGCCTTCAGCCGCGGGGGCGGGGGTTTCGGGCTGCGCCTGCCTGGGCGTATTGCGGCGCGAAGACCAGGCGTTCCAGGCGACCAGCACCGCCAGCAGCAGGCCGCCGATGATGGCCAGGCCCACCGTGAAATTGCTCATCGGGAATTTGTTCATGCCGCCTCGGCCATCGAAACGGCGGACTCCATGTCCACCGCCACGATGCGCGAAACACCTTGTTCCTGCATGGTCACGCCGATCAGCTGCTCGGCCATCTCCATCGCGATCTTGTTGTGGCTGATGAACAGGAACTGGGTTTCGCGGCTCATGGAGCGCACCAGCTTGGCGTAGCGCTCGGTGTTGGCGTCGTCCAGCGGCGCATCCACTTCGTCCAGCAGGCAGAACGGCGCGGGGTTGAGCTGGAAGATCGCGAACACCAGCGCGATGGCCGTCAGCGCCTTCTCGCCGCCCGACAGCAGGTGGATGGTCTGGTTCTTCTTGCCCGGCGGCTGCGCCAGCACCTGCACGCCGGAATCCAGGATTTCCTCGCCCGTCATCACCAGGCGGGCATTGCCGCCGCCGAACAGCTCGGGGAACATCTTGCCGAAATGTTCGTTGACGATGTTGAAGGTGCCGGCCAGCAGTTCGCGGGTTTCCCCGTCGATCTTCCGGATCGCGTCTTCCAGCGTGGTCATGGCCTCATTCAGGTCGGCCGACTGGGCGTCCAGGAACTGCTTGCGTTCGCGAGAAGTGGTGAGCTCTTCCAGCGCGGCCATGTTCACGGCGCCCAGCGATGCGATCTCGCGGTGCAGCCGGTCGATCTCGCCCTGCATGCCGTGCAGCTTGACGTTGCCTTCCTCGATGGACTTGCCCACGGCCTCCAGGTCGGCCTGCGCATCGGCCAGCAGCTGCGTGTACTGCTCGAAACCCAGGCGGGCCGCCTGTTCCTTCAGCTGGAATTCGGTGATGCGCTGGCGCAGCGGGTCGAGCGCGCGCTCCAGCTGCAGCCGGCGTTCGTCGCTGGCGCGCAGCTTGGCGGTCAGGTCGTCGTATTCGCTGCGTTGCGCGCCAAGGCGTGTTTCCCGCTCCAGCTTCAGGGCCAGGGCGCTTTGCAGCCCGGCCTGCGCGGCGGCATCGGTCAGGCGCGTGAGTTCTTCGTTCGCGCGCTCTTCCTCGGTGGCGATGGAGGCAGCCTGCTGCGCCGCGGTTTCGATCTGCCGGTTCAATTCGGCGCGGCGCGCTTCCAGGCTGCGCTGGGCAAAAGTGGCTTCCTGCGCCTGGCGCTCCAGGCTGCGCTGCTGCTCGCGGCTTTCCGAGAGCTTGCGTTCGGACTCGATCACCCGCTCGTCCAGTTGCGCATGGCGCTCCTGGCTGTCGGCCAGCTGCATGTCCAGCTCTTCGAAGCGGGCCTCGGCGGTGACGCGGCGCTCCTGAAGCTCTTCGAGCTGGCCATCGACTTCGGCCAGGTCACCAGCGATCTGCTCACTGCGCGCGCGGGTCTGCTCGGCCAGCTGCGTCAGGCGCAGCGTTTCCACCTGCAGTTCGTGCGCGCGGCTTTGCGTTTCGGCCGCTTCGCGGCGCACTGTGACCAGGCGCTGCGATGCGTCGGTGTAGGCGGCTTCGGCGCGCACCAGGGCAGAGCGCGCTTCCTCGTTGATCAGGGCCTGGGCGCGCAGCTGCTTTTCCAGGTTCTCGATTTCCTGCTGGCGCGCCAGCAGGCCGGCCTGCTCGGAGTCCTGCGCGAAGAAGCTCACGCTGTGGGCGCTGACGCAGTGGCCGCTTTTGACGTAGATCACTTCGCCGGGCTGCAGCTTGTCGCGGGCGGCCAGCGCGTCTTCGAAGCTCGCGGCGGTGAAGCAGCCGTGCAGCCAGTCGGTGAGCAGCGCCTTCTGGCCCGCGTCATTCAGGCGCAGCAGGTCGGCCAGCCGCGGCAGCGCCGAAGCGCCCTCGGGCATGCCGGCCTGCGGTGGGCTGTAGAAAGCCAGCTTGGCCGGCGGCGCGTCATTGCCGAAGGCGCGCACCATGTCCAGGCGCGAGACTTCCAGAGAATTCATGCGCTCGCGCAGCGCGGCTTCCAGCGCGTTCTCCCAGCCCTGCTCGATGTGGATGCGGCTCCACAGGCCCTGCAGTCCGCCCAGGCCGTGCTTTTCCAGCCAGGGCAAGAGCCTGCCGTCTGTCTTGACCTTCTCCTGCAGCGCCTTGAGCGCTTCCATGCGGGCCGAGAGGTCGGCCTGCTTGTGGCTCTCCTCGTTCGCGGATTGCTGGCGGCTGCGGCGGTCTTCGTCCAGCTGCGGCACTTGCTCCTGCAGCTCGTGCAGGCGCGCGTCGGCGGTTTCGAAAGCTTCCTGCGCGGCAGCGGTCTGCTGCTGCAGGTTGGTGAGGCGCACTTCATCGGGCGCGGCCAGCGCATTGCGGTCGGCCGACAGTTTTTCGCGGCGCAGGGTGAGCTGGCGCGACTGTTCCTCGATGTTGCGCTGGTCAGCGGCCAGAACCTGGATCTGCTGCTGCACCTGGCCCACGCTGCCGCGCTGTTCGCTGGACTTGGCCTGCGCCTGGCGCAGCGCCTCTTCCAGGTCGGGCAGCTGGGTGGCCTGGTCTTCCACCTGGGCGGCCAGCAGGATGGCCTTTTCCTCGGCCTCCACGCCTTGCGCGGCCAGGGTTTCAATCTCGGCGGTGGCGTCGTCCCGGCGGGCGGCCCACTGCGTGGTCTGCTCCTTCAGCTGGGCCAGCCGCTGCTCCACGCGCTGGCGGCCTTCCACCACGAAGCGGATTTCGGCTTCCAGCCGGCCGACTTCGGCGCTGGCTTCATACAGCAGGCCCTGGGCCTGGTTCACGTGGTCGCCGGCGGCGTAGTGCGCCTGGCGAATGGTCTCCAGCTCGCTTTCCACGTGGCGCAGGTCGGCCACGCGCGATTCCAGCTCGTTCACCGACTTCTCGGCGTCGGCCTTCACTTTGGCCTGGTCGGCCTCGCTCTCGGTGCGCTTCAAAAACCATTGCTGGTGCTGGCGCAGCGTCACGTCGGTTTGCAGGGCGTTGTACTTCTGCGCCACCTCGGCCTGCTTTTCCAGCTTGTCCAGGTTGGAATTGAGCTCGCGCAGGATGTCTTCCACCCGGGTCAGGTTCTCGCGGGTGTCCGAGAGGCGGTTTTCCGTCTCACGGCGGCGTTCCTTGTACTTGGAAACGCCCGCCGCCTCTTCCAGGAACAGGCGCAGCTCTTCCGGCTTGGATTCGATGATGCGGCTGATGGTGCCCTGGCCGATGATGGCGTAGGCGCGCGGGCCCAGGCCCGTGCCCAGGAACACGTCCTGCACGTCGCGCCGGCGCACCGGCTGGTTGTTGATGTAGTAGCTGCTGGTGCCGTCGCGCGTCAGCACGCGCTTGACCGCGATCTCCGCGAACTGCGCCCACTGGCCGCCGGCGCGGTGGTCGGCGTTGTCGAACACCAGCTCCACGCTGGAGCGCGAGGCGGGCTTGCGGGTGTTGGTGCCGTTGAAAATCACATCCTGCATGGACTCGCCGCGCAGCTCGGAGGCGCGCGACTCGCCCAGCACCCAGCGCACCGCATCCATGATGTTGGACTTGCCGCAGCCGTTGGGGCCCACCACGCCGACCAGCTGGCCGGGCAACA
The DNA here is from genome assembly GCA_016191525.1 of Burkholderiales bacterium. Lineage (GTDB taxonomy): Bacteria > Pseudomonadota > Gammaproteobacteria > Burkholderiales > Burkholderiaceae_C > Ramlibacter. The sequence goes on from JACPOK010000033.1 coordinate 130,581, forward strand.
GGAAGTTGGTGGGTTCCGCGAAGGACTTGAACCCGGAGAGCTTGATCGAATTGAGGCGCACGGTTCGGGAGCGGGGAGGCTGTGTTTTTAGGCTTGGAAACCGGCTTGCCCGGCGTGGCACGCATGATACCGTGCCCTTCACGCGGCCCCCTTGCAACCAACGGTTAACGAAACCCCCTCCCGGGCCGGCTTTCTGGCAGAACGGCCCCATGGCAGGAAAGATCCGCATCGGCGTCTCGGGCTGGCGCTACACGCCCTGGCGGGGCAACTTCTACCCGCCCCGGCTGGCGCAGCACCGCGAGCTGGCGTTCGCCAGCCGGCAGTTCCCCAGCATTGAGCTGAACGGCTCGTTCTATTCGCTGCAGCGCCCTTCCAGCTACGCCCGCTGGGCCGCCGAGACCCCGCCCGGGTTTGTTTTCGCCGTCAAGGGCAGCCGCTATATCAGCCACATGCTGCGGCTGCGAGGCATCGAGGTGGCGCTGGCCAACTTCCTGGCTTCGGGCCTGTTCGAGCTGGGCGGCAAGCTCGGCCCCATCCTGTGGCAGTTTCCGCCCAACATGCGGTTCGACCCGGCCCTGTTCGAAGCCTTCTTCAAGGTGCTGCCGCGCACCACGGCAGCGGCGGCCCGGCTGGCTGCGGGCCGCGACCAGCGCCTGGGCGGGCGCGAATCGCTGGAACCGCAGGCCAACCGCCGCATGCGCCACGCGGTGGAAGTGAGGCACGAAAGCTTTGTGGACCCGGCCTTCATCGAGCTGCTGCGCAAGCACCGGATCGCCTGGGTGGTGGCCGACACGCCACGCCCCTGGCCGCTGTTCGAGGACGTGACGGCCGATTTCATCTACATGCGCCTGCACGGTGCCACCGAGCTGTACCAGAGCCGCTACACCAGCGAACAGCTGGATCGCTGGGCGGCGTGCATCCAGGCGTGGAGCGAAGGCCGCCAGCCGCAGGACGCCCGCCTGATCTCAGGCGAGCCGCCCGTCCCGCGCGCCGCCCGGGACGTCTACTGCTATTTCGACAACACCGACAAGCTGCACGCGCCGGACAATGCCCGGGAGCTGATGGAGAAACTGGGGCTGGCACAATCCCGCGCATGAAAAACCTGCGCCTGCTTCTGGTCTTGCTGCTCCTGGTGCTGGCGGGCTGCGCAGCCGGTGAGCGCAACGATTCGCAGGGTTCGGCCGCGACCCTCGGCTTCCAGAATCCCGCGCTTAACCCGCGCAACGGGGGAACGCTGGTCGGTGCAGATGCGCTCCTGCCCGGGGACATCCTGCTGTCCTCAGGCAAGGGCCTGACCGCCGCAGGCATCCAGTTGCTCACGCTGGGGCCGGTAAGCCATGCGGCGCTGTACGTCGGCGACGGCGAAGTGGCCGAGGCGGTGGGCGAAGGAATCCGCAGCCGCCGGCTGGCCGATGTGCTCAACGACGAGGCTGTTGTGGTTGCCTTCCGCCACCCGGCCGTGAACGCCGGGCACATGCAGCGCATGCGGCTTTTCGTGAGCCAGAACCTGGGCAACAAGTACAACCTGATGGGGGTCGTGCTGCAGGCCCCATTTTCAATCGAGCGCAGGGTCTGCGAGCTGCCACTGGTTCCACCGCCGGTTCGCGACTTCTGCATACAGGGAATCGCGGCCGTCCAGCTGGGCATGGGCCGCAATGACATCTTCTTTTGTTCGCAGTTCGTGCTGGAAGCGTACCGGCGGGCCGGAATCCCGCTGACGGACGCAGATCCGCGGCTGGTAAGCCCCGCGGACCTGCTCCACATGCGCGAGGGCGATGTGCCCTCGGTGCGCATCCACCAGGCGCTGCAGTACGTCGGCCACCTGAAGTTCCAGCCTTAGCTGCCTACGTGCATCGTGAACAACGCGCCGTTGGACAGGCGGCAGTTGCCGGTGCCCAGCGTGGCTGAATTCATGGTGTAGCGGCAGTTGATGTAGCTGCCGCGGTTGCCCGCGCCGTTGGCGATGCCGTCGCGGTTGCCGCCCGCCACCCGGGTGGCCTCGCCGGAAAAGCTCTCGCCGTTGATGTTGGTGGTGAACCGGCCGCGGCCGTTCAGGTCGTTGGTCACGACCGCCATGACCATGCCGTAGGCCGATGCGGCGTCGTTGGCCGGGTACAGGCGCGCCGCGAACGTCAGCGGCTCGGCCGGCGCCATGGGCACATGCACCACCTGCGGTGCGGGCGACTGCACCGGCACCACGTAGCAGCCGGTGAGCATGGCAGTGGCCGCAACGGCGGCAGCGAAATAAACCTTCATATCGATCTTGGTGACCCAAGCACATGCTTGTCCACCCACAATGCGCGAGCACCGCTTTCGGGTCGATCAATTTGCTGTTTGTACGGCGGGAATGTACCGGCAGTACTGGCTGGCGCTACTTTTGCTGGAGACTGTCAACGGTTAGGGATAATTCGGGGATGAATCCCCTGTTGTCCCACCTGCAGCCCTACCCCTTTCAGCGGCTGAAGGCACTTTTCTCGGGCGTCACGCCCAACCCGGCCCTGCGTCCCATCAGCCTGGGCATTGGCGAGCCGAAGCACGCCACGCCGGAATTCATCAAGCAGGCGCTCAACGCCGCGATGTACAGCCCCGGCACGGACCTGTCGGCCTACCCGGCCACCGTGGGCACGCCGCAGCTGCGTCAGGCCTTCACCGGCTGGCTGCAGCGCCGCTACGGGCTGGCGCTCGACCCCGCAACCCACGTGCTCCCGGTGAATGGCTCGCGCGAGGCGCTTTTTGCCTTTGCCCAGACGGTGATTGACCCGGCACGCAAGCCAGTGGTGGTGTGTCCCAACCCGTTCTATCAAATCTACGAAGGCGCGGCCTTGCTGGCCGGGGCCGAGGCTTTCTATGCCCCCAGCGACCCGGCCCGCAACTTCGCGGTGGACTGGGACAGCGTGCCAGCCGACACCTGGGCCCGCACCCAGCTGCTGTTTGTCTGCTCGCCCGGCAACCCCACAGGCGCCGTGATGCCGCTGGACGAGTGGAAAAAGCTGTTCGAGCTGTCTGACCGGCACGGCTTCGTGATCGCCTCGGACGAGTGCTACAGCGAGATTTATTTCCGCGATGAGCCGCCGCTGGGCGGGCTGGAAGCGGCCGCCAGGCTGGGCCGCGGCGACTTCAGGAACCTGGTGTCGTTCACCAGCCTGTCCAAACGCAGCAACGTGCCGGGCCTGCGCAGCGGCTTCGTGGCCGGTGACGCGGCCATGCTGAAGGCCTTTGCGCTCTACCGCACCTACCACGGCAGCGCCATGAGCCCGGTGGTGCAGGCGGCCAGCATTGCCGCCTGGGGCGACGAGCAGCACGTCATGGCCAACCGCGCCGAATACCGCGCCAAATTCGCCGAAGTGACTCCCATCCTGGAGAAAGTGCTCCAGGTGAAGCTGCCTGACGCGGGCTTCTACCTGTGGGCCGGCGTGGAGGGCAGCGACGCCGATTTCGCCCGGGATTTGCTGGCTCAATACAATGTCACTGTGTTGCCGGGCAGCTACCTTGCCCGGGAGGTGGCCGGCCGCAATCCCGGCGACCATCGCATCCGCATGGCCCTGGTGGCCGAAACCGCGGAATGCGTGGAAGCCGCCCAGCGCATCGCCCAGTTTGTGAAATCCAGATCGAAGTAAGCCAATGACCCAACAACTCCAGCAAACCATCGACGCCGCGTGGGAAGACCGCGCCAGCTTCTCGCCCAAGTCCGCGCCCAAAGAGGTGGCCGACGCCGTGGAACACGTCATCTCCGAGATGAACAAGGGCAAGCTGCGGGTCGCCACCCGCGAATCCGTGGGCAAGTGGACAGTGCACCAGTGGATCAAGAAGGCGGTGCTGCTGTCTTTCCGCCTGCGCGACAACGAAATCATCAAGTCCGGCGACCTGGGCTTCTACGACAAGGTGCCCACCAAGTTCGCCCACCTCACGCCCGAGCAGATGGCCGCCACCGGCGTGCGCGTGGTGCCGCCGGCCGTGGCCCGGCGCGGCAGCTACATCGCCAAGGGAGCCATCCTGATGCCCAGCTTCGTGAACATCGGCGCCTACGTGGACGAAGGCACCATGGTCGATACCTGGGCCACCGTGGGCAGTTGCGCGCAGGTGGGCAAGAACGTGCACCTTTCGGGTGGCGTGGGGCTGGGCGGCGTGCTGGAGCCGTTGCAGGCCAACCCGACCATCATCGAGGACAACTGCTTCATCGGCGCCCGCTCCGAGGTGGTGGAAGGCGTGATCGTCGAGGAGAACTCGGTGATCTCCATGGGCGTGTTCATCGGCCAGAGCACGCCGATCTACGACCGCGCCACCGGCGAAACCCACTTCGGCCGGGTGCCTGCCGGCTCGGTGGTGGTGGCGGGCAGCCTGCCCAAGGACGGCGGGCGCTACAACCTGAATGCGGCCATCATCGTCAAGAAGGTGGACGCCAAGACGCGTTCCACCACCAGCCTGAACGACCTTCTAAGGGATTGATATGAGCACGATGGAACGCATCCTGAGACTGATGGGCGAGAAGAAGGCTTCGGATGTGTACCTGTCCGCTCATTCGCCGGCGCTGATCAAGATCAACGGCCAGTGCCTGCCGATCAACAACCAGCTGCTGCCGCCGGACGCCACCAAGGCGCTGCTGGCCGAGGTGCTGCCGGCCCACCGCATCGAGGAGCTGGAAAACACGGGCGAGCTGAACATGGCGCACGCCATCGAGGGCGTGGGCAATTTCCGCTTTTCGGCGATGCGCCAGCGCGGCACCTACGCCGCCGTCATCCGCTACATCACCACCGACATCCCGCCGCTGGCTTCGCTGTCGGTGCCGCTGATCCTGGGCGACCTGATCATGGAAAAGCGGGGCCTGCTGCTGATGGTGGGCTCCACCGGCGCCGGCAAGAGCACCACCCTGGCTTCGATGATGGACCACCGCAACGAGAAGGTCACCGGCCACATCCTCACGATCGAAGACCCGGTGGAGTTCCTGTTCAAGAACAAGAAGTCGGTGGTCAACCAGCGCGAGGTGGGCAGCGACACGGCTTCCATGGCCACAGCGCTGAAGAATGCGCTGCGCCAGGCGCCGGACGTGATCCTGGTGGGCGAAATCCGCGACCGCGAGACCATGTCCGCCGCCATCGCCTACGCCCAGTCGGGCCACCTGTGCCTGGCCACCATGCACGCCAACAACAGCTACCAGGCGCTCAACCGCATCCTGTCGTTCTACCCGGTGGAAGTGCGCTCGACCATGCTGGGCGACCTGGCCGCCGCATTGAAGGCCGTGGTGTCGCAGCGCCTGTTGCGCACCGTGCACGGCGGCCGCGCGCCGGCGGTGGAAGTGATGCTCAACACCAAGCTGATCCAGGAGCTGATCGAAAAGGGCGACTTCTCCGGCGTGAAGGAAGCCATGGAAAAGGCCATGGCCGAAGGCTCCCAGACCTTCGAGCACGACATCGCACGGCTGATCGTCGAGGGTGTCGTGGACCGCAAGGAAGGCCTGGCGCACGCCGACTCGCCCACCAACCTGCAATGGCGCCTGCAGAACGAGGCCTCCGGCAAGGACGCCGAGCAGGCCGAGGACGGCGCCAGCGACGAGGACATGGCCGACGAGCCGTCGTTCACGGAAATCACACTGGATGTCAAACACTGATGTCACGGGCGCTGCATCTCACCGAACAACTGATATCGCGGCCGTCCGTCACGCCCGGCGACCAGGGCTGCCAGAAAATCATTGCCCAGCGCCTCGAGCCGCTGGGCTTCGTGTGCGAGACCATTGAGGGCGGCCCGGACACCTTCCGCGTCACCAATCTATGGGCAAAAAGGCCCGCGAAGCGCGCCGGCCTTGCTGGGGCTGCTACAAAAACCATAGTATTCGCCGGCCACACCGACGTCGTGCCCACCGGCCCGCTGGACCGGTGGACCAGCAACCCCTTCGTTCCCGCGCACCGCGACGGCAAGCTGTATGGCCGCGGCGCGGCCGACATGAAGACCTCGGTCGCCGCCTTCGTGGTGGCCGCCGAAGAGTTTCTGGCGGCCCACCCCGAGCCCGCGATTTCCATCGCCCTGCTGCTCACCAGCGACGAGGAAGGCCCCGGCACGGACGGCACCGTGATCGTCTGCGAAGAGCTGAAGAAGCGCGGCGAGCAACTGGACTACTGCATCGTGGGCGAACCCACCTGCATCAATCAGCTGGGCGACATGATCAAGAACGGCCGGCGCGGCAGCATGGGCGGCCGGCTCACCGTCAAGGGCGTGCAGGGCCACATCGCCTACCCGCAGCTGGCGAAGAACCCCATCCACATGGCCATGCCGGTGCTGGCCGAGATGGCCACCATCGAATGGGACTGGGGCAATGATTTCTTCCAGCCCACCAGCTGGCAGATGAGCAACATCCACGGCGGCACGGGCGCGGGCAACGTGATCCCGGGCACGGTGGTGGTGGACTTCAACTTCCGCTTCTCCAGCGAATCCACGCCCGAGGGCCTGCAGAAGGTGTTCCGTGAAGTGCTGGACAAGCATGGGCTGGACTACGAAGTCAGCTTCAACGTGAGCGGCCTGCCCTTCCTCACCACGCCGGGCGACCTGGTGGAAGCCGTGCAGGCGGCCATCAGCGCCGAGACCGGCATCACCACCGAGCTGTCGACCACCGGCGGCACCAGCGACGGGCGCTTCATCTCGCGCATCTGCCCGCAGGTGATCGAGTTCGGCCCGATCAACGCCAGCATCCACGCCATCGACGAGCACGTGACGGTCGCCGACATCGAGCCGCTGAAGAACATCTACCGGCGCACGCTGGAACACCTCAACTCGAAGCTGGGGTCATGACCGTCATCGAGTTGATCGAAGCGGGCGCACAGCGGCTCGCCGGTGCGGGCGTGGCTTTCGGCCACGGCACGGCCAATGCCTTCGACGAAGCCGCCTGGCTGGTGCTGTGGAAGCTGGGCCTGCCGCTGGACGACATCGACGCGGTGGCCGACAACGATGTCGAACCCGATGATGAGGCCGCCGCCTTCGCATTGGTTGAAGAGCGCATCGCCACCCGCAAACCCGCCGCCTACCTGACGCGTGAAGCCTGGCTGCAGGGCGTGCCCTTCTACGTGGACGAACGCGCCATCGTGCCGCGCAGCTTCATCGCCGAGCTGCTGGCCGACGGCGGCATCGACCCCTGGCTGGGCGAGCACACCACCAGGGTGCTGGACCTGTGCACCGGCAACGGCAGCCTGGCCGTGCTGGCCGCCATGTGCTGGCCCGATGTACGGGTGGACGCGGCCGACATTTCCGCCGATGCGCTGGCCGTGGCCGCCATCAACCTGGAGCGGCATGCGCTGCAGGAGCGCATCAAACTGATTGAGTCTGATGGCCTGCCCTCGGTCGGCGGCCCGTATGACCTCATCCTGTGCAACCCGCCCTACGTCAACGCGCAAAGCATGGCGAAGCTGCCCGCCGAGTACCGGGCCGAGCCCGAGCTGGCGCTGGCCGGCGGCGCCGATGGCATGAACTTCATCCGCGCCCTGCTGGCGGCCGCGCCTGCGAAAATGGCAGACCGCGCCGTGCTGGTGCTGGAAATCGGCAACGAGCGCGCCAACTTCGAGGCCGCCTTCCCGGCGCTCGAGGTCGTGTGGCTGGAAACCAGCGCGGGCGAAGACCAGGTGCTGCTCGCCACGCGCGAAGCCCTCATTGAACAAAAAGGCAAACCATGAAACCGCTGGACATCAGCACGCGGCTGCTCCACGCCGACCGGCAAAGCCCCATCGAGCACGGCGCGGTGCACAAGCCGCTGCACATCGCCACCGCCTACGGCTACAGCCAGGCCGAAGAGCTGGTCGCCGTGTTCCAGGGCCGCCAGAGCGGCCACGTGTACGGCCGCCAGGGCAACCCCACCACCACCGCGCTGGAAGCCAAGGTCAGCCTGCTGGAAGACGCGGTGGGCACCATCAGCTTTGCCAGCGGCATGGGCGCGCTGTGCTCCACCATGCTGGCCCTGCTGAAAAAGGGCGACCACGTGATCGCCAGCCGCTACCTGTTCGGCAACACCGCCAGCTGGATGCAGACGCTGGAGCAGATCGGCTGCGAAGTGACGCTGGTGGACGCCACCGAGGCCGCGCACGTGGCCGCCGCCGTGACGCCGGCCACCCGCATGGTGCTGGTGGAAACCATCGCCAACCCGCGCACGCAGGTGGCTGACCTGCAAGGCATCGGCAAGGTCTGCGCGCAGCACGGCCTGGTCTATTTCGTGGACAGCACCATGACCACGCCGGCCCTCTTCCAGCCGAAGGACGTGGGCGCCTCGCTCATCATCCATTCGCTGTCCAAGTCGATCTGCGGCCACGGCAATGCGCTGGGCGGCTCGGTCTCGGACACGGGCCTGTTCGACTGGGACAAGTACCCCAACCTGCAGGCCACTTACCGCAAGGGCCCGGCCACCGGCTGGGGCCTGCTGCAGATCCGCAAGAAGGGCCTGCGCGACGTGGGCGCCACGCTCAGCTCGGAACACGGCCACCGCATCGCCGTGGGCGCCGAAACGCTGGCGCTGCGCATGGAGCGCGCCTGTTCCAACGCGCTGGCGCTGGCGCGCTGGCTGGAGGCGCAGCCGCTGGTGTCGCGCGTGCATTACCCCGGCCTGCCCAGCCATGCGCAGCATGAGCGCGCGGGCGGCCTGTTCAGCGGCTTCGGCGCGCTGCTGGGCTTCGAAACCCAGCCGCAGGCCGACCCCATCGCATTGCTCAACGCCCTGCAGCTGGTCATCAAGTCCAGCCACCTGGGCGACAACCGCACCCTGGCCATTCCCGTCGCCCACACCATCTTCTGGGAGATGGGCCCGCAGCAGCGCAAGAGCATGGACATCGCCGACTCGCTCGTCCGCGTGTCGGTAGGCATCGAGGCGCAGGATGATTTGCTGGCCGATTTTTCCCAGGCATTCGCCAGTTTGAAGGCCGCATGATCGTATTGAAGAACGTCACCTTGCGCCGCAGCGCCAAGGTGCTGCTGGACAAGGTTTCCGTCACCATCAACCCCGGCGAAAAGGTGGGGCTGGTGGGGCGCAACGGCGCCGGCAAGTCCACCCTGTTCGGCCTGTTCAACGGCACGCTGCATGAAGACGGCGGCGATTTCTCGCGCCCCGCGCAGTGGCGCCTGGGCCAGGTGGAGCAGAACATGCCGGAGACCGAGGACTCGGCCACCGACTTCGTGCTGGGCGGTGACACGCGCCTGATGGAGCTGAAGGAAATCCTGAACCAGGCCGAGCACGGCAGCGACGGCATGGCCATCGCCCATGCGTACTCCGATCTGGCCGACGCCGGCGAGCACGACGCCGTGCCGCGCGCACAGGCGCTGATCCTGGGCCTGGGCTTCAAGACCAGCGAGCTGGATGCGCCCGTCAACAGTTTCTCCGGCGGCTGGCGCATGCGGCTGCAGCTGGCTCGCGCCCTGATGTGCCCGAGCGACCTGCTGCTGCTCGATGAGCCCACCAACCACCTGGATCTGGACGCCCTGGTCTGGCTGGAAGCCTGGCTCAAGCGCTATGCCGGCACCATGATCGTCATCAGCCACGACCGCGAATTCCTGGACGCGGTGACCGGTGTGACGCTGCACATCGAGAACCAGGGCATCACCCGCTACGGCGGCAACTACAGCGCCTTCGAGACGCAGCGCGCCCAGCAGCTGGAGCTGCAGCAGGCGTCCTTCTCCAAGCAGCAGGACAAGATCGCCCACCTGCAGAAGTTCATTGACCGCTTCAAGGCCAAGGCCAGCAAGGCCAAGCAGGCGCAAAGCCGGGTCAAGGCGCTGGAGCGCATGGAAAAAATCGCGCCGGTGCTGGCCGATGCCGACTTCACCTTCGAATTCAAGGAGCCGGCGAACCTGCCCAACCCCATGCTGGCCATCACCAACGGCCAGTTCGGCTACACGGTGGACGGGGAAAGAAAAACCATCGTCGCAGGCGTCAACAAATCCGTGCTGGCGGGCGAGCGCATCGGCATCCTGGGCGCCAACGGCCAGGGCAAATCCACGCTGGTGAAGACGGTGGCGCGCGACATTCCGGCGCTGGGCGGCACCATCACCGAAGGCAAGGGCCTGAAGATCGGCTACTTCGCGCAGCAGGAACTGGACGTGCTGCACCCCACCGACAACCCGCTGGAGCACATGACGCGCATCGCGCGCGACGTGGGACCGCCGGCGCGTGAGCAGGAGATCCGCAACTTCCTGGGCACCTTCAATTTCTCGGGTGAAATGGTCAAGCAGGCCATCGGCACCATGAGCGGCGGCGAGAAGGCGCGGCTGGTGCTGGCCACCATGGTCTGGCAGCGGCCCAACCTGCTGCTGATGGACGAGCCCACCAACCACCTGGACCTGGCCACGCGCGAAGCGCTGTCGATGGCGCTGAACGAATTCGAGGGCACGGTGATGCTGGTCAGCCACGACCGGGCCCTGCTGCGCGCGGTGTGCGACGAGTTCTGGCTGGTCGGCCGCGGCGTGGTCTCGCCGTTCGACGGCGACCTGGACGACTACCAGAAATACCTGCTGGACGAAGCCAAGCGGCTGCGCGAAGTGGCCAAGGCGGATGCCGCCGAAGCCGCCGTTGCTACAAAAATAGTAGCTGTCCAAGCACAGCCGGCGCGCTCTGCAGCCACTTTTACCTCTAAAGAAACGGCCGCAAAGCTGAAGCCGCTGAAAAAAGAGCGAGAGCAGGCCGAAAAGCGCATGGGCGAGCTGGGCGCCGACAAGTCAGCACTGGAAGCCCGGCTGGCCAGACCCCTGCCCGCCGCCGACATGGCTGAGGCAGGCAAGCGGCTGAAGGCCGTCAACGATGAGCTTCATGCGCTGGAAGAGCGCTGGCTGGCACTGGCCGGCGAGATCGAGGCCATCGAAGCCCCCGCGTAGCGTTGATTGCGGTAAGGTGGTGCCATGCCCTCCTCACTGCAACTCGTACAAGGCGATCCGGCGCTGGCCGAGGTGGTGCGCCGCTGCCGGCGCCTGCTGAACCGGCGCGCCATGGTGGCCGCCGCCGCCAGCGCGGTGCCCGTCCCCGGGCTGGACTGGGCCGTGGACGCCGCCCTGCTGTCCAACCTGGTGCCGCAGATCAATGAAGAATTCGGCCTGACCCCCGCGCAGCTGGACAAGCTGCCCCGCCACAAGCGCGAACAGGTGCAAAAGGCCGTGGGCGCCATCGGCTCGGTGCTGATCGGCAAGTTCATCACCCGCGACCTGGTTCTGCGCATGGTGGGAAAGGCCGGCCTGCGCATGACGGCCAGGCAGGCCACCAAGTACGTGCCGCTGGCCGGCCAGGCCGTGTCGGCCATCATGGGTTACGCAGCGGTGCGCTACCTGGGCGAGGAGCACATCAAGGACTGCATCAACGTGATGCGCAGCGCCCAGCTGCAGCTGCCCGCACCCGACGCCTGACGACGGCGCCCTAGCTGGACGAAGGGCCTTCCTCGGCCGGCCGCGATTCCGAGCGGGCGCGTTCGCGGTTCTTCAGGTGGGCCAGCGCGCTGGCCGAGCCCTCGCCCGAATGCTGCTCCCACGAACCGGTGTCGGTGCCCTTGTCCTCGGCTCCGGGGTTGTCGCGGTCCTGCGACTGCGTGGTGGCGCTGCTCATGCTGCTCATGACCCGGCCCTGTCGCTGGATTGCGATTCACCGCCCGTGGGCAAGTCGGGCATCGGCGCGCCGGGATGCTCGGCGGAACGCCGCTTCATCTCGTCCAGCGCGCTGGAAGAACCCTGCCCATTTTTTGCGGAAGCTGAATTCACGGTCTTGATCACATTCTTGCCAATGCCCGGCTGCGGGCTGGTGGGGATTTCCTTCATCACACGTCCTGATTGCTTCGATGCCCTGAAATCTAATGGCCGGAAAACGGGCCGGTTGTAGGGCAACGCAACAATGAATGCGTAGGGAAAAATCCGACTGGCCTGACGGTACCAGCGCGTTCCGGGCGGAAGGTAGGAGGGTACTGACAGCGGCTGTCGGAGGCGGCTGGCGTGGCTACTTGTTCAGCGCAGCCTGCTTGGCCTTGGCCTGGCGGTGTTCCTTGGCGATGGCCACTGCCAGCTGGCGGAGGTAGGTCTTGACTGTCTCGTTGCAATCGAATTGCCGCATGTGGGAGTCCGAGGCGTCGGACGGCTTGAAGTGCCCGTCGGAAGCATAGGCCCCGGTCTTGATGCTGGACTTCGAGGCGTGTGGATGATAGTGGAAGGTAAAAGCGGTGTTGCCGCCGAAGGCCACGTTGTTCCAGGTCGGCCACACCGGAATCCGGGTGGTTTCCGCGCTGGAATCAAAAGGGGCTCCGAAGGCAAACCGGAACTCTTTCAGCGCTTCCGCATGCTGCGCCAGTTCGGTCACCCAGACGACAAACTCGGCCTCTCCATCGGGAACCGCGGCGAGGGTGGGTTTGACGTTGGCGACGGCGGCTGCGGCCGCCCCAGCCGCCTGCGCATTGTGGGCCGCCATGGCCGCGACGGTTTTTTCCGGCAACTTCATGCCCCACGCGACGCCTCCACCAAACTTCGGCGTGTTGTTGACGGGCGGCGGGGTGTGCCAATCCCACTCCCGCTGCGCCGATGTAAGCAGCCGTGTTGTGCGCATTGGCTGCCGTCGTAGCCGCAGTGCTCTTGGCGGCATGCTCCGCGGCCTTGGCTTGGCCGGAGTTGCTCAGAGCGGCTTGATAGCCTGCCTGCGTGGGGGCTGTGTTGCTGGCGGCCGAAGCTGCCTTGAAAGCAGCCTTGCTGTCGTTGGTGTTGGGCATCGCGACTTCTCTGTCGTTGAGCCATCCATTAGACAAATCCGCGTGTCGCGGCGCAATGGCACTAGTTCACCAAGTCCGGCGAGACGGTGAACGCCATTGCTAGAGTATTTGTAGCACCGCAACAAGCTGGCGTGCGGGCCGGGTGGTAGGACGTACGGGATTCGAACCTGTGACCAACGGATTAAAAGTCCGCTGCTCTACCAACTGAGCTAACGTCCCACGGCAAAGCCTTCGATTATATCTGGGCGGCTGTGCTTCCCCGGCCGGCCAGGCGGTCCATCACCCAGCCGGCGGCGCACAGGCCGAAGGTGGCGGTGACGCTGGCGCTGGAGCCGTACCCGTGGCAGTTCAGGCTGCCGTCGCCCTCCTCTATCGCGCACGAGGCATCGGGCGGGGCCACGGCCTCGCGGCTGAAGACGCAGGCCACGCCGATTTTTTTGCCTTCTTTCGGGACGCCGTGCTCCTTGCGCAGCCGGTAGCGCAGCTGGGCCAGCAGCGGGTCGTGGGTGGTGTTGGCCAGGTCGTCGATGTCCACCTTGTGGGCCTGGCGCTTGCCGCCGGCCGCGCCCACGCTGATGAACAGCGCCTTGGCCCTCACCGCCCAGGCGGCCATGGCGGTCTTGGCCTTGACCTGGTCGCAGGCGTCGATCACGGCGGTGGCGCCGGCCGGCAGCAGCTGCAGCCAGTTGCCGGGTTCAACGAATTCCTCGACGCCGTGCACTTTGCAAGACGGGTTGATCTGCGCGATGCGCTCGGCCATGGCCAGCACCTTGGCCTGGCCCACGGTGCTGTGCAGCGCGTGCACCTGGCGGTTGATGTTGGATTCGGCCACGTGGTCCAGGTCGATCAGGGTGAGCTCGCCCACGCCGCTGCGCGCCAGCGACTCGACGGCCCAGGAGCCCACGCCGCCTATGCCCGCCACCACCACGTGCGCGGCGCGGATGGCAGCCGCGCCATCGACGCCATACAGCCGCTCCAGCCCGCCGAAGCGGCGCTGAAGATCCACGCTCTCGTCCAGATGGGTCATGCCATGCGCTCCACCCGCCAAGCCTGGTATTTGAATGCCAGCAGCGCGCCGCCAACGATGGCCGCCACGGCGGTGATGCTGGTGGCGCTGAGGGTGGAAAGCCCGCTCAGGCCCTGGCCGATGGTGCAGCCCATGGCCGTGACGCCGCCCACGCCCATCAGCACCGCGCCGCCCAGGTGATTGGCCACGTCCTCGGTGCCGCCAAAGCCTTCCCAGCGGAAGCTGCGCGTGGCCAGCGCCGTGACGGCAGAGCCGATGACCACGCCCGCCACCGAAACAATGCCGATGGTGAGCACCTTGCTCTTGTCGCTGAAGAACATCAGCCAGTCCAGTGTGTAGGCCACCGGCGCCACGAAGCTCAGCGCCTCGATGCGGCCCGAATTGGTGGCCAGGAAGGCCTCCTGCAGCGTCTCGGGGTGCTCGGCCACATGGCCCAGGTGGCCGCTGACCCACCACATGGCCGCCACGATGGCGCCCAGGCCCAGCCCGGCCATCAGGTTGTGCGCGCGCACAAAGCCCGGCCCGCGCAGCGCCCAGACCGCCAGGCCCCCGCCCAGCAGCAGGGCCAGCAGCAGGCCCGCCACCCGCGTTTCAATGCCAAAAACGGCTGCAGCGCCCGCCGATAGTGTTGCAGGCGCTACAAATTCAATAGCAACACGGTCCACGGTGGCCACCCGCAGCACGGCCGTCACGCCTTTGAGCGTGGCGAAAGCTGCCACGCCCATGGCAATGAACACCACCACCGCTTTGAGGTTGCCGCCGCCGATGCGCACCAGCATCTTGCTACCGCAGCCCGAGGCCAGCACCATGCCAAAGCCGAACAGCGCGCCGCCGGCCAGCGCCGAGGCCCACGTCCACCGGTTGGAAACGTAAAGGGTTTTGGCCGGGTCCACCAGCCCGGCAAAGGCCAGTGCGCCGAAGCCCAGCATCGCCACGCCCGCGGCCAGGGCCCACTGGCGCACGCGGGTGTAGTCGCCCATGGCCACCACGTCGCTCAAGGCGCCCATGGTGCAGAACTGGGTGCGCTGCGCGATGGCGCCGAAGGCCAGCGACAGCACGAAGCTCGCCGCCAGCACTTGCGTGGTGAGCGAGGCGATGTCGGGCGTTGGCATGCGCCCGATTCTAGGTGGCGCCTGAAGGCCTTACTTGAGGCGGGCCAGCCGCTCGCGCGCCGCGGTGGCGGCTTCGGACTGGGGGTAGGCCTTGACCAGCTCGTCCAGCGTCTTGCGGGCGCCGGCGTTGTCCTTCAGCTCGATCTGGCAATTGGCGATCGACAGCACGGCCTCCGGCGCGCGGCCGTGGTCGGGCGCCTGCGCCAGCAGCGCACGGAAGTTGGCGATGGCGCCGCGGTAGTCGCGGTTGGCGTACTGCGCATTGCCCAGCCAGAACAGCGCCGTGGGGCGGTAGCCCGACTGCGGGTATTGCTTCAGGAAAGCCGTGAACGCAGCCTGCGCGGCGGGAAACTCGCCGCGCCGGAAGACGGCCAGCGCGGCTTCGAAGTCGCGCGTTTCAGCCGGCTCGGCCGTGAACTCGCGGCCATCCAGCGAAATCTTGGAAGGTTCAAACTTGCGCAGGCGCTCGTCCACGCCCTGGGCCACGTCCTTCTGGCGGCGCTGCAGCTCGGACAGGTCGCGCAGCATTTGTTCGTCGGTGCCGCGCAGCCGGGCGATCTCGCCGCGCAGCGCCTCGATCTGCGACGACAAGTCCAGCACGCTGCGGCGCAGCAGCGCGTTGTCTTCGCTCGCCTTGCGCAGCTCATCGCCCTGGCGCGACAGCGCGCCCTCGTTGGCCAGGCGCTGCTGTTCCACCTTGGCGCGCAGGTCCAGGATGGCCTTGCGCGCGTCATCGTCCTCGAACAGGGCGGCGCGTGCCGGCCCTGCGGCCAGGCAGGCGGCCACCAGCAATCCAGCGGCCAGGGGACGGAAGGGAATGCGCTTGGCCATCATCAACGGTAGGCGATTTCAGCGCGGCGATTTTGTGCCCAGGAGGCTTCGTCGCTGCCGGGATTGGCGGGCTTTTCCTTGCCGAAGCTCACGGCCTCGACCTGGTTGTCGCCCACGCCCAGCAGGCCCATCGCGCGGCGCACGGCTTCGGCGCGGCGCTGGCCCAGGGCCAGGTTGTATTCGCGGCCGCCGCGCTCGTCGGTGTGGCCTTCGATGGCGATCTTGCGGCCGGCATTGGCCTTCAGGAAGCGTGCGTGCGATTCGATCAGCGACTGGAACTCGGGCTTGATCACGTAGCTGTCGTAATCGAAATACACGATGCGCGCCACGTTGGCCGGGCCCATGGTGTCGGTGGGCCGGTTGGTGGCGTCCACGGTCGTCACCTGGCTTTGCGTGCTGGTGCCGGTGTTGGGCACCGTGGCCGTCACGTTCTTGCCGCTCTTGTCTTCCACCGGCACGTCGTCCAGCTTCACGCCCGATGCGCAGCCTGCCAGCACGGCGGTGAATGCCAGGCCCAGGAAAATTCGTTTGATCATCAGAAAAAACTCCCGAAAAAAATTACTTCTGGAACGGACCCCAGTCCGGTTCGCGGATGTCGCCGCCCTGCCCGGCAAGCCGGGCCTTGATCTTGCCATCCAGCGTGGTCGTCATCAGCGCCTCGCGGCCATTTTGCCGCGTGGCATAGACGATGAGCTTGCCGTTGGGGGAAAAACTCGGGCTCTCGTCGGCCGTGGTGTCGGTGAGGGTGGTCACCGCGCCACCGCCGAGCTCCATGACCTGGAGCTTGAAGACGCCGTTGATGCGCGAAATGTAGGCCAGCCAGCGGCCGTCGGGACTGATGGCCGGCGATATGTTGTAACTCCCCGTAAAGGTAACGCGCTCGGGATTTCCCCCGGTCGACGACATGCGGTAAATCTGCGGCGCGCCGCCCCGGTCGCTCACGAAATAGATGTTGCGCCCGTCGGGCGAATACACCGGCTCGGTGTCGATGCTGGCCGACTGCGTCAGGCGCCGCGGCTCGCCGCCGCCGGCGTCGATGGTGTACAGCTGCGAGCCGCCGTCGCGGCTGAGCGTGACGGCCAGCGTGCGCCCGTCCGGCGACCAGGCCGGCGCGCTGTTGGAGCCGCGGAAGTTGGCGATCAGCCGGCGCTTGCCGCCGTACACCTCGTGCACGTAGATCACCGGCTTGCGCGACTCGAACGACACGTACGCCACCTGGGTGCCGTTGGGCGACCACGAGGGCGAGATGATGGGCTCGTTGCTGGCCAGGGCCGACTGCGCGTTCTCGCCGTCGGCGTCGGCCACCCACAGGTTGAATTTCGGCCCGGCCTTGGTCACGTAGGCGATGCGGGTGGAAAACACGCCCTTGTCGCCCGTGAGCTTTTCGTAGATGAAATCGGCGATGCGGTGGGCCGCCAGCCGCAGGTCGCCCGCCGTCACCACCAGGCCGAGCACGCCCGCTTCCTGCGCGCGCACCACGTCCCAAAGGCGGAAGCGCACGTCGTAGCGGCCGTCGGCCAGGCGCGACACGCTGCCGGCCGCCAGCGAATCGGCGCCCTTTTGGCGCCAGGGCGTCATGTCGGGGCGGCTGCTTTCGTCCAGCGTGGCGCCGGCAGGGTCGATGGCGCGGAACTGCCCGCTGCGCTCCAGGTCGGCCTGCACGATAGCGGCGATCTTTTGCGGCGAATCGCCTTCTCCGCGGAAGTGCGCCACGGCGATGGGCAGCTGCGTCAGGCCCACGCCTGACACCTCGACACGGAACTGCGCGAAGGCCGGTGCGGCGGCTGCGCCCATCAGGGCCAGCAGCTGGCGCCTGCGCCAGGGTGCGTTCGAAATCATTCCAGGTCTCTCCTTGTTCTATCCATTCAATGCGGTCACCACGGCCGGCTCGCCCGTGGCGGCCTCGGCCAGCCCGCGCTCTGCACGGATAACGTTTCCGGCCTCGCGTTGGTGCACGCGCTCGCGGTTGGCGGCCTCGTTGTCCCGGCTGTTTTCCCGGTGCCAGAGGTGGAAAACCTCCGTGCCCCAGAAGCCGTTGCGGCGCACCCGCCCGGCGTGGTGCAGCCGCAGGACCAGGTCGGCGTCCTCGTGGCCCCAGCCGGAAAAGCTCTCGTCAAAGCCGTTGACGGCCTCCAAATCACGATACCAGACTCCAAAATTGCAACTGCGTATGCCTTTCCAGCGAAAACGCGCCTCATCCCGCCCGGGCGCGCCCGGCCAGTGGATCAAGTGCGACAGTTTGTTAACGCGGCCCGAAAACCGCAGGCGCAGCCAGTCTGATACGCCCAGCCCCGCAAGGTTCACCTTGCCCGCGGCCACCCAGCGGCTCAGGTCCTCATTCAGCAGCACCCGGCTGCCGTTGACGAAATGCCCTTCCCGGGCCAGCAGCGCGTGCTGCTGCGCGAACCGGGGGTTGGGAATGCAGTCGCCGTCCATGAAGACCACGTAATCAGCCTGCGCGTGCAGCGCGCCCAGGTTGCGTGCCCGCGCGGCGGTGAAGCCCACGTCCGGGTGCCACACGTGGCGCACCGGGCAGTTGAACTGCGGCAACCCCGCATGCAGTGCCTCCACGTGTTCGGTGCGCGAGCCGTCATCCGCGATCACCACCACGTCATCAGGCAGGCACTGCGGGGCCAGGCCGCGCAGCACGGCGAGCAGCGCGTCGCTGCGGTTGTAGGTCAGGACGACAAAGGCCCGCGTCATGGGCGGGTGGCGTCCTTGCGCTGCAGCAGCCACAGCTTCAGGTAGCGGTAGTAGGTGCCTTCGGCGTTGGAGACGGCCAGCGCCAGGCCCAGCCGCCCGTCCAGGAAGCCGCGCCGCAGCACGTAGGTGCGGATGAAGGCCCACAGCCCATGGCTGACGGCCTTGCCCAGCGAGCCCTTCACGCCGCGCTGGTGCAGCGCCAGCGCCCCGGCGGTGGAATAGCGGTTGGCCTTGTCCAGCACCGACTCGAAATCGTCGAAGCTCTCGTGCAGCAGGTCGCCTTCCAGCCGGCCCACCGGCCCGCCGGCGCGCAGCGTTTCGTGCACCAGGTCGTCGGAAAAGCGCGCGCTGCCGCGGCGGAACAGCCGCACGATGCGATCGGGGTACCAGCCTGAATGGTTGATGTACTGGCCGCAATAGCTGGAGCGGCGGTTCATCTCCCAGGCATCGAAGCCGCCGCGGGCCATGGCCGCGACGATGGAGGCTTGCAGGGCGGGCGTCACGCGCTCGTCGGCGTCGATGGAAAGGATCCAGTCGCCGCCTGCCAGCGCCACGGCGCGGTTTTTCTGCGGGCCGAAGCCGGGCCATTCGGGCGACTCCGTGACCCTGGCGCCCAGAGCGCGGGCGATGCCCGGCGTGCCATCGGTGCTTGCGTTATCGAGCACCACCACTTCGTCGGCAAACGAAAGCGAGGCCAGGCAGGCGGGCAGCCGGGCGGCTTCGTTGCGGGTGATGATGACGGCTGACAGGCTCAAGTCGAAGATAATTTGAGGTGGCTTGTGATTATGAGGGGTAGCTGAGTGCTCAATTTCAAGGGTCTGGCGGCTGTGAGGCCGTGGCCCGTTTACCTGATGGCCCTGTCCGTGCCTGTTTCCATGGCGGCCACCAGCGTGTCCAAGCTGCTGATCGTGCTGGCCGCGCTGGCGGTGCTGGCGCATGGCCTGGGGGTGCGGCAGCGCATGGTGCCGCTGAAGAAGTTCGTCAGCATCCCGCTCATCGTGTTGATGCTGGCGGTGCTGGCCCTCAGCGTAGGCTGGTCCGAAGCGTCCACCGGCGACGCGCTTTCCAGCCTGGCCAAGTACGGCAAGCTGCTGGTGATCCCGCTGGTGCTGGTGCTGGTGCGCAATCGGCACGAAGCACTGGTCGCCCTGGCCTGCTACCTGGCAGCCGAAGCGTTCGTGCTGTTCTCCTCGGTGCTGCTGGGCCTGGGCGTGCCGCTGCCATGGCGCATCGCCACGCTTTCGCCCGCTTCCGTCTTTTCCAGCTACCTGGACCAATCCATCATGACCGCCGGATTCGCGGCCCTGTGCTGGCACCTGCGGGCCGAATTCCCGCGCCGCTGGGGGCCCACGGTGGCCGTGGCGCTGGCGCTGCTGGCCATCGTCAACGTCATGTTCCAGCTGCCCGGGCGCACCGGCCACCTGTGCGCCATCGCCGCCGTTTCGCTGGCGCTGTTCTGGGCCACGCCGCGCCGCTGGCGGCTGGGGGCCATGGCCTTCCCGGTGCTCCTGGTCGGGCTGGCGCTGGTGGTGTCGCCGCAGTTCAAGCAGCGCGCCACCATGGCGTTCGACGAATCGCAGGCCTACGAGCACAAGAACGAGGTGATGACCTCCACCGGCCTGCGGCTGAATCTATGGCGCAGCGCCGCGCAGGCCATCGCCGAACGGCCCGTGACCGGCTGGGGCGCAGGGAGCTGGTCGCGCCAATACCTGCAGCGCGACAACGGGCGCGACCTGAACTACCACGGCACCGGGGGCAATCCGCACCAGGAGTATCTGCTGTGGGGCGTGCACCTGGGCGTGCCGGGAATCGCCCTCCTGATCGCGTTGCTGGGGGGCCTGGCCTGGGATTCGCGCGGGTTCGCGGTGCCCGAGCAGCGGGGCGTGCTGTCGCTCGTGGCGCTGCTGGCCGTGGCGTGCCTGTTCAATTCCACGCTCTATGACGCGCTGATAGGCGACTACTTCTGCATCCTGCTGGGCGTGCTGTTCGCGCTGGGCCTGTACCCGCGCCCGGCCCCGCCGGCGGCTGCCGCAGCGGCATGAGCGAACCCACCGGCACCGTGCTGCAGCGCCTGAAGCGCGTGCTGCCCTACTTCCACGGCTCGCGCTGGGCGCTGCCGGCGGTGATAGGCGCCATCATCGTGGTGGCGCTGACCGAGCCGGTGGTTCCCGCGCTGATGAAGCCGCTGCTGGACCGCGGCTTCAAGGGCGGCAGCGGCCTGCAGCTGTGGATCGTGCCGGTGGCGCTGATGGGCCTGTTCGCGCTGCGCGGCGTGGCCGGCTTCGTGGCCCAGTATTCGCTGGCCTGGATGGCCAACCAGGCGATGGTGGCCCTGCGCTCGCGCCTGTTCGGCAAGCTGCTGGAAGCGCCCATGACGCTGTTCGGCCAGACCTCGGCCAGCTCGCTGTCCAACACCGTGGTTTACGAGGTGCAGACCGGCACCAACCTGCTGGTCAACGCCATGCTGTCGCTGCTGAAGGACTCGCTCACGCTGGTGGCGCTGATGGGCTACCTGCTTTGGCTGAACTGGAAGCTCACCCTCATCGTGCTGCTGATCTTTCCCGGCGTGGTGCTGGTGATGAAGGTGCTGTCGCGCCGGCTGCACGGCATCACCCAGGCCAGCCAGCAGGCCACCGACACGCTGGCCTATGTGGTGGAAGAGAACGTGCTGGCTCACCGCATCGTGCGGCTGCATGAGGCGCAGCCCGCGCAGACCGCGCGCTTCGACAAGCTGAACTTGCAGCTGCGCCGGCTGGCCATGAAGTCCACCATCGCCGCTTCGGCCATGACGCCGCTCACGCAGATGCTGGCCGCCGCCGCGCTGTCGGCGGTGATCTGCACCGCCATTTGGCAAAGCTCCACCAGCGGCATCACCGTGGGCGGCTTCGCGGCCTTCGTCACCGCCATGCTGATGCTGATCGCGCCCATCAAGCACCTTTCCGAATCGGCCGCGCCCATCACGCGCGGCCTGGCCGCCGTGGAGCGCGGGTTGGACCTGATAGAGCAGACGCCCGCCGAAACCGAAGGCACGCACGACGTGCCGCGGGCGCGCGGCGAATTGCTGTTCGAGCAGGTGGGGGTGCGCTACCCGGGCGCGGTGCAACCGGCGCTGGACGGTGTCGATCTCGCGATCGCCCCCGGCCAGGTTGTGGCCATGGTGGGCAGCTCGGGCTCGGGCAAGACCACGCTGGCCAACCTGCTGCCGCGCTTTGTGGAACTGGGCTCGGGCCGCATCCTGCTCGATGGCGTGGATATCCGCGACTGGAAACTCTCCGCGCTGCGCCGGCAGTTTTCGTTCGTCAGCCAGGACGTGGTGATGTTCAACGACACCGTGGCCGCCAACGTGACGCTGGGCCAGCCGGTGGACCGCGACAGGATCATGCAGGCGCTGGAGGCGGCCAACCTGGGCGCGTTCGTGGCGGCCCTGCCCAACGGCATCGACTCACCCGTGGGACACAACGCCGCACAGCTTTCCGGCGGCCAGCGCCAGCGCCTGGCCATCGCCCGCGCGCTGTACAAGGACGCACCGCTGCTGGTGCTGGACGAAGCCACCTCGGCGCTGGACACGGAGTCCGAGCAGGCCGTGAAGGTCGCCCTCGCGCGCCTGATGGCCGGGCGCACGACGCTGATCATCGCGCACCGCCTTTCCACCATCGAGCACGCCGACCGCATCGTCGTCATGGGCGCGGGCCGCATCGTCGAGGCCGGCACGCATGCCGAACTGCTGGCCGCCGGCGGCGCCTACTCAAGGCTGTACCGCCTGGCCGCCACCACCGGGCTGGATGCCTCCCAGGAAAATGAAAGCGTTCTCGCATGAGCAAGCCTGTCTCGATCAGCGGCTTCACCTTCATCCGCAACGGGGTGAAGCTGGGCTTCCCCTTCATCGAATCGATCCGCTCGCTGCTGCCGCTGGTGGATGAATTCGTGGTGGCCGTGGGCGAGAGCGACGACGACACGCTGGCGCGCGTGCGGGCCATGGACGACCCGAAGATCCGCATCCTGGAGACGGTGTGGAACGAGAACATGAGCGACCGCGGCTTCGTCTATGCGCAGCAGAAAATGATCGCCCAGTACGCCTGCACCTGCGAATGGGTGTTCTACCTGGAGGGCGACGAGGTGGTGCACGAGGCCGAGCTGGGCGCCATCCGCGCCAGCGTGGAAAAGCACCACGGCAACCCTGCGGTGGAGGCGCTGGTGTTCGACTACCTGCACTTCTACGGCACGCCCGGCTACATCTCGGTCAGCCCCGGCTGGTACCGGCGCGAGTGCCGCATGATCCGAAACACCATCCGCAGCTACGCACCCGACGGGCAGTACTGGCTGGTGATGCATGAGCACAAGCGCCCGCGCAACCCGAACGCCGCGCTGGCCAACGCGCACATCCACCACTACGGCTGGGTGCGCCGCGCCGACTACATGAACGCCAAGCAGCAGCTGGTAGCCAAGTACTGGAAGGGCTCGGTGGCGCCCACCATCACCTACGCCGACTTCGACCCCCAGGCCGTCGTGCCCTTCACCGGCACCCACCCGTCGGTGGTGCAGCCCTGGCTGCTGACCGACGCCGAGCAACACATCACCTTCAACCCCGATTACGTGCTGACGCGCAAGGAGCGCAAGTACCGGCTGTCCATGAAGGTCGAGAAGATGACCGGGCTGGACTTCAGCCGCAAGCACTTCAAGCTGGTGGCCTGAAGCGCCCGCCGCTAGACGACCTCGAACACCGCCGCGCTGATCGCGTCACGGTGCACGCCCAGAAGCAGCACGGTGTTGCCGCCGCCCAGGTCTACCAGCGCGCCGTCCGCCGTGTCGGTTGTGGCCGCGTAGGCGTCGCCGGCGGCAAGGATGCCAGACCCGTTCACATTCGACTGGATGCGGATGCGGTCGTGGTGCGAGACCCAGAAAAAATCGATGCGGTCGGCGCCGCTGGCCGCGTCGAAATAGAAAGTGTCGGCGCCCGCATTGCCCACCAGGATGTCCGCGCCGCCGCCGCCGACAAGGAAGTCGTCGCCCGCGCCGCCGGTGAGCCGGTCGTTGCCGGCATCGCCCTGTATCCAGTCGGCGCCATCGTCGCCCCAGATCATGTCGTCGCCGTCGCCGCCCACCAGCACGTCGTGGCCGTTGCCGCCTTCCAGCCGGTCCTTGCCCGCGCCGCCGAACAGCGTGTCCTGGCCGTCGCCGCCGTAGAGCTTGTCGTTGCCTGCTTCACCGTACACCGTGTCATTTCCGCTGCCGCCGGTGAGCGTGTCGGCCGCGGCCGTGCCCTGCAGCGTCATGGGCGGATCAGGCGGCGGCTGGTCCGAGGAATAGACCAGGTAGGAGTTTCCTTCCTGGACCGCAAGGCTGAACTGCGAGGCGTAGTAACGGCCTTCCAGCACCATCGCGAGGTCCGCGCCCGCCTGGCTGTCCGTGCCCACGTAGACCCGCGTGGTGTTGGCTGCCTCGTCGTACGCGCCCAGCTGTACCTGGCCGGCTGTCACGCCGGTGCCATCGCCCGTAGTCAGGGGCCCCGCGATCGTGAAGTTTCGCAGCAGGATGCGATCGTTCAGGCCCAGGTCAGTGATGCGGTCCACACCCAGGCCGGCGCGCGCGGTGTCGAAGCCGAACACGTCAAACCCCATGCCACCCGTGAGCGTATCGTCGCCGCCGCCGCCTTCCAGCAGCTCGGTGGCCATGTTGGAGCCGGTCAGGCGGTCGGCAGCGCTGCCGCCGAAAACTTCCAGGCTGGTGATGTTGATGAGCGTATCGGTGCCACCCATGCCATCGGCTTGCGTGCTGCGCTCGTTGGCCTGGTTCAGCGTGGAGGTGAAGTACACCGGTACGGTTGAGGCGGACAGGTCGTACACCGCCGCGTTGTAATAGCTGCCGCCGTCCAGTGTGTCGTTGCCCCGGCCGCCGACAAGATGGTCATTGCCGCTGCCGCCGTAGATCACGTCGTCGCCGTCATTGCCCCAAAGGGTGTCGTTCTCGTCGCCGCCGGTCAGGGTGTCGTTCCCGCTGGTACCTTGAAACTGCATCTTGCTCTCCCTTGTGTTTGGAAAAGCAACGGTATCAAGGCACCGTTATGGCGCTTGCGTTGCGGCGGTAACACCAGTGACTAGGTTGTTGAAGGCCTCTCGATTCGTAAAGGGCTGAGCTTGCGGTAGAGGTTCTCGTGCGCCGCGGCAACGCTGGCCCAGCCATGCTCCCGCGCGAACTCCAGCGCATTGGGGCCCAGCCCGGACGGCTTGCCGGCCAGCAGCCCCAGCAGCACCGCCACCAGTTCCTGCGGGTCGCGCGGATTGGACAGCAGCAAGGCGTCATGGCCGTCGCGCAGCAGCGCCGAGATTCCGCAAAACGCGGGGCCGCTTACCACCACCGGCAGGCCGTGCGCCATGGCCTCGAGTACCACCATCGCGAAAGTGTCCTCCAGTGTCGGATGGACCAGCGCGTCGGCGGCGCGGTAAGCCGGCGCCACCTCCGGCAGCGAACCCAGGAAGTGCACGCGGCTGGCCTCGCCCAGCGCGGCGGCGCGCCGCGCGAACGGCGGGATGCCGGCCGCGTCGCCGACCACCGCGAGGTGCACGTCCGCAGGCAGCTGGGCCAGCGCGGCGAGCAGGGTGTCCAGGCCTTTGCGCGCATAGTCGTTGGCCACGAACAGGAGCAGGCGCCCATCAGCCGGCAGGCCGAGCGCGCGGCGTGCTTCCGCGCGGCCTGGCCCCTCGCCCGGCAGGTCCACGCCGGGCGTGATCACGCTGGTCATGCCGGCTGCGCCTGGATAGGCCTGCAGCGCCTCGGCCTGCACCATCGAGGAAGCCGCCACCACATGGCGGCCGGGCCGGCTGCTGAAACGCGCGGCCTCCAGCCAGAGGTAGGCCAGAAGCCGCGGGCTGGTCACGATCTTCAGCCAACGCAACACCCGCGCCGCCCCCTGCACGCCGGCCAGCAGGCTGTAGCGCACCGGCTTCACGTGGATGGTCTGCACCTGCCCGTGCCAGGTGAGTTCGTGCGAATGCACGATGTCGAAGCCGCTGCGCGTCGCCCGCGCCGTCGCCCAGGCAAACCAGAGCTGGTTGACCCAGCGCGGGCGCTTCAGCGGCGTGGAGATGGGGTGGTAGCTCACCCCCGGCCAGCTGTGGGCGGTTTCCTGCGCGAACACGTGCACCTCATGCCGCGCGGCCAGCTGCTCCGCCAGCCGCACCGAATAGCCTTCCGCGCCGCCGCCGGCGGCCGTGAAGCGGCGGCTGAGCACAGCGATGCGCAGCCGGCGTGTCACTGGATAGCCTCCGCCCTGCGGGCTGCGGCGCTATGAGCCTTCGGAACGGCCGGGCGGCTCATGTGCGCTTCTTGTCTTCGTAGCGGGTGGCCAGCTTCATCCACAGCACCGGCAGCGTGGTGGCGTGGTGCACGGGCACGCGCGGCAGTTCCAGCAGCGCATCGCCGGGCTGGCTGCGCGAGCGCTGGGTGGTGGTGGCCGTGGTGTAACCCGCTTCAGCCACCATGGCGGCGTGTTCCGCCCGGTAGGCGCCGTAGGGGTAGCAGAAGTGGCGCACATCGGCCTGCAGCCCGTCTTCCAGATCGCGCCGGCAGCCGGCGATTTCTTCCCGCGCGGTGGCCATGTCGGCGGCCGTCAGGTCTACGTGGTTGCGTGTATGCGCCCCCACCTCCTGCCCGCCGGCCAGCCAGGCCCTGAGTTGCCCCGCCGTCATCAGCGGCTTGGCCGGGATGCCCTTGGCGTGGTCCCACACGTTGGAGCCGCCCAGCTGGCCGCTCACCACATAGCAGGTGGCGGAAAAGCCGTGGCGCCTGAGCACCGGCAGCGCGTGCTGCAGGTTGTTGACGTAGCCGTCGTCCAGGGTGATGCCCACCACCTTGCCGGCTTTCTCGCCGCGCAGGTAAGGCTCCAGGGCGCCCATGGACAGGCCGGTGTAGCCCAGCACTTTCAGCAGGCCCATCTGCCGCGCGAAAGACGCGGGCGAAACCACCAGGCTGCGGTAAGGCGTGCCGCGCGGCGGCGGCGCTTCGACCTGGTGATAGGTGAGGATGGGGATCGGCGGGCGCATCGAGACGGGGTTAGAGCAGCACGATATCGTACTGTTCCTGCCCCATCGCGCTCTCGGCCTGCAGCGAGATCGGCTTGCCGATGAAGTCCGACAGCCCCGCCAGGTGCTGGCTTTCCTCGTCCAGGAACAGCTCCACCACCTTGGGCGAAGCCACCACGCGGTATTCGCGCGGATTGAACTGGCGGGCCTCGCGCAATATCTCGCGCAGGATGTCGTAGCAGACGCTGCGCGCCGTCTTCAGGATGCCCTTGCCGTCGCAGGCCGGGCACGGCTCGCACAGCATGTGGGCCAGCGATTCGCGGGTGCGCTTGCGCGTCATCTCCACCAGGCCCAGCTGCGAGAAGCCGCCCGCCATGGTCTTCACGCGGTCGCGCCCCAGCTGCTTGCGGAATTCAGCCAGCACCTGCTCGCGGTGGTCCTCGCGCGCCATGTCGATGAAGTCGGCAATGATGATGCCGCCCAGGTTGCGCAGCCGCAGCTGGCGGGCGATGGCCTGCGCGGCTTCCAGGTTGGTCTTGAAGATGGTGTCGTCGAAGTTGCGCGCGCCCACGTAGCCGCCGGTGTTCACGTCCACCGTGGTGAGGGCCTCGGTCTGGTCCACGATCAGGTAGCCCCCCGACTTCAGCTCCACCCGCCGGCCCAGCGCCTTGGCGATCTCGTCGTCGATGGAGTAAAGGTCGAAGATCGGCCGCTCGCCCTTGTACAGCGCAAGGCGCGCCGCCGCCGCCGGCATGAACTCCAGGCCGAACGCCTGCAGCCCCGCGAACTGCTCCTTGCTGTCGAGCCGGATGGTCTGCGTTTCCTCGTTCACCAGGTCGCGCAGCACGCGCTGCAGCAGGCTCAGGTCCTGGTGCAGGATGGAGCCCGGCGGCAGGCGCAGCGCCGCGTCCTTGATGCGCGCCCAGGTCTTGCGCAGGTACGAGATGTCTTCGGCCAGTTCGGCGTCGGAGGCATCTTCCCCATTCGTGCGCAGGATGAAGCCGCCGCCGGGCTCGCCCACCAGCGCGGTGAGCCGGTTGCGCAGGGCCTCGCGCTGATCGGCCGGGATCTTCTGCGACACGCCCACATGGTCGTCCTGCGGCAAGAACACCAGCAGGCGGCCGGCGATGCTGATCTGGGTGGAAAGCCGCGCGCCCTTGGTGCCGATCGGGTCCTTGATCACCTGCACCATCAGCGACTGGCCTTCGAACACCTGCTTTTCGATAGGCACCTGCGGCTGGGTGTTGCGAACGAAGCCGGGCGGCTCGCCCTCGGGCTGGCGGTGCCACACGTCGGCCACATGCAGGAAGGCGGCCCGCTCCAGGCCGATGTCGATGAAGGCCGACTGCATGCCGGGCAGCACCCGTGCCACCTTGCCCAGGTACACATTGCCCACCAGGCCGCGCTCGAGCGTGCGCTCCACGTGCAGCTCCTGCACCGCGCCGTTTTCCACCACGGCCACCCGCGTCTCCTGCGGCGACCAGTTGATCAGGATGTCTTGCTGCATGTTTTCTTTTTTCTAGACCGCCTTGAAGCCGAATGCGCGCAGCAGCTGCGCTGTCTCGTGCATGGGCAGTCCCATGATGCCAGAGTAGGAACCGCTGATGTGCGAAATGAAGGCCGCCGCCCTGCCCTGCACCGCATAGGCGCCGGCCTTGCCCAGCGGCTCGCCGGTGGCCACATAGGCCTTGACCTGCGCGGGCGTCATGGCGGCAAAGGTCACTTTCGAATCGCTCAGCGCCGTCACGCGCTTGCGGCCCTGCTGTATCGCCACCGCAGTCAGCACGCGGTGCGTCTGCCCCGACAGTTCGCGCAGCATGCGCGCCGCGTCCTTCGCGTCTGCAGGCTTGCCGTAGATGGCC
Source organism: Burkholderiales bacterium (assembly GCA_016191525.1). Taxonomy (GTDB): domain Bacteria; phylum Pseudomonadota; class Gammaproteobacteria; order Burkholderiales; family Burkholderiaceae_C; genus Ramlibacter. The sequence goes on from JACPOK010000033.1 coordinate 158,829, forward strand.
CGGCCCAGGGCCACGGTGGTGTCCGAGCACAGCACCGGCGCCACAGGCAGCCCGCGCTGCTTCAGCCGTGCCAGCGCCGCATCCAGCTTCAAGCCCGTCACCCGCTGCACATACCGCGCCGGCGCCTCGCCGCCATGCACTTCCTCAATCGATTCCGTGTCCCCGCCGGGATCAGGCAGCAGCAGCTCGTGCCGCACACCCAGTTGCTCCAGCAGCTGCCGCCGGCGCGGGCTTTGGGAGGCGAGGTAGATGAAATTCATGGGCTCATCCGGAAGCACTGGATTCCCGCCTTCGCGGGAATGACGGCCATCGCCTGCGCGGGAAGGACAGTCAGAATCGTCATCCCCGCGAAGGCGGGGATCCAGTGCTCCCGAGTATTTCCGGCCAAAGATCCCGCCATTCCGGGTTCGACTCCTCGATCAACCTCAGTTTCCACAATCGCTCCCATTTCTTCAGCCGCTTCTCACGCGTGATAGCAGCTTCCATCGTGCTATGCATCTCGTAGAACACCAGCAAGTGAACCGCGTGTTGTTCCGTGAACCCCGGCACGACACCATTCCTGTGCTGCCAGACGCGCTGTACCAGATCGGACGTGACGCCAATGTACAGGGTGCCATTGCGCTGGCTGGCGAGGATGTAGACGGCGGGTTGTTTCTCGTCCATCAACCGTCAGCCGTCACCCCCGCGCAGGCGGGGGTCCAGTGCGTCCAGCGGAACTCGGAAGCTCTGGGTCCCCGCCTTTGCGGGGATGACGCCTTGCGTCACCTTCGCGGGGATGACGGGCATTTCACTCACGGTGATACGGATGATTCGCGTTGATGGACCAGGCGCGATAGAGCTGTTCGACCAGCAGCACGCGCACCATGGCGTGGGGCAAGGTGAGGTCCGACAGGCGGATGCGTTCGTGGGCGGCTTTGCGGAAAGCGGGGTCCAGGCCGTCGGGGCCGCCGATGACCAGGGCGACGTCGTCGGCTTCCAGCTGCCAGGCCTTGAGCTTGCCGGCCAGGGCCACGGTGGTGAGCGCGGTGCCGCGCTCGTCCAGCGCGACGATGCGGCAGCCTTTGGGGATGGCGGCTTCTATGCGCTCGCGCTCGGCGGCGAACAGGGTTTCAATCGTCTTGGAGCCGCGCGGCTCGGTCTTCACCGCCTTGAGTTCGACCTTCAGCTCAGGCGGGAAGCGCTTGGCGTAGTCGTCCCAGGCGGTCTGGGCCCAGTCGGGCACGCGCTGGCCCACTGCGACCACATAGAGCCTCATTTCTTGCGGCTGGGCGCCTTGCTCGCGGTTTTCTTTGCCGGCGCCTTCTTGGCGGGCGGACGGCTGGCAGTCTTGCCCGCGGCCCGGGCGGCGCCCTTGCCCGCGCTCTTCCCCGCCGGCTTGCCCGCAACCTTCTTCGCCGGAGCGCGGGACTTCGGCTTGGCCCTGGCGTCGCGCGCTTCCTGTTCCGCCGCCTTCACCGCCGTCTTGGCCGCGCTGCTGCGGCGCAGGGTGGGCTCGGGCTTGGCCTTGCCGCCCTTCTTCGCGGGCGCGGGCGCCGGCTCGGAAGCCTGGGCCGGCTTGGCCGCGCCGAATTTCAGGCGCACGGGCTTGTCGCCCCAGATCTCTTCCAGGTGGTAGTAGGTGCGGATGGCCGGCTGCATGATGTGGGCCACGGCGGCGCCGCAGTCCACGATGATCCATTCGCCGTTCTCTTCGCCCTCGATGCGCGGCTTGGGAAAGCCCGCTTCCTTCACGGCGTCGCGCACGCTGGAGGCCAGCGCCTTGGTCTGCCGGTTGGACGTGCCCGAGGCGATGATCACGCGCTCGAACAGCGGCGAGAGGTGCTCGGTGTTGTAAACCTCGATGTCCTGCGCCTTCACATCCTCCAGTCCGTCGACGATGGCCCGCTGGAGGCGTTGGGTGTCTTTTCTGGCTGCAGTTTCGTCGGTCATTCAGGTGGCTTGGTAAAGGTGATGTTGGTCAATATAGCGCGCTACGGGCCCGGGAACCAGATGGCTAACCGGCAGGCCCGCGGCGACGCGCTGGCGGATTTCGGTGGCGCTCACGGGCATGGGGGGCAGCTCGACAGGCTCAAACTGGCCGGCGGGCAGGTTTGAGGCATCAAATGCGCCTTCAGCCCGCACTGGCCGTGCTCGGGCAGCTATGGAAATTATAGCAAGGCGGACGATCTGGTCACTTTCGCGCCAGCCGTGCAGTGCCTCGGCCTGGTCGGCGCCGATCACCAGCACCAGCTGCGCACCGGGAAACTCGCGGCTGAGCTCGCGCAGCGTGTCCACGGTGTAGGTGGGGCCGGAGCGCTCCAGCTCGCGGCCATCGACCACCGCGCGCGGCACGGCGCCAAAGGCCAGCCGCGCCATCGCCAGCCGATCGGTGGCGGCGGAGAGCGCCCGCGCCTTGTGCCAGGCCTGCCCTGTGGGGAAGATGCGCAGCTCATCCAGCCCCAGCTGCTCCACCGCGGCCTGGGCCAGCGCCACATGGGCGACGTGCGGCGGATCGAACGCGCCGCCGAACATGCCCAGGCGCCTGATCGGCCCGTTCAAAGCCAGTCCCTGCGGACGAGAAATTTTGTGACGAGGTCATCTTCGGGCGAACCGGGCCGGGGCTCCAGCTTGTAGGCCCAGCTGGCCAGCGGCGGCATCGACATCAATATGGACTCGGTGCGCCCGCCCGACTGCAGGCCGAAGTGCGTGCCGCGGTCCCAGACCAGGTTGAACTCCACGTACCGGCCGCGCCGGTAGAGCTGGAAGTTGCGCTCGCGCTCGCCATAGGGCGTGTCCTTGCGCATGTTCAGGATGGGCAGGTAGGCGCCCAGGAACGAATCGCCGACCGAGCTCAGCATGGCCAGCCCGCCGGAAAAGCCCAGTTCGGAAAAATCGTCAAAGAAGATGCCGCCGATGCCGCGCTGCTCGCCGCGGTGCTTCAGGCAGAAATACTCGTCGCACCAGGTCTTGAAGCGCGGGTACTTGTCGGCGCCGAAGGGGTCCAGCGCTTCCTTGCAGATGGTGTGGAAATGAACCGCGTCTTCCTCGAAGCCGTAATACGGCGTCAGGTCCATGCCGCCGCCGAACCAGAACACCGGCTCTCCGGTCTCGGGCGTGGCTGACAGCATTCGAACATTCATGTGCACCGTGGGCACGTAGGGGTTGCGCGGGTGGAACACCAGCGAAACGCCCATGGCCTCGAACGGCGCGCCGGCCAGTTCAGGCCGGTGCTGGGTGGCCGAGGCCGGCAGCTGCTTGCCCTTCACATGCGAGAAGCCGCAGCCGGCCCGCTCGAACACGGCGCCGTTTTCCAGGATCTTGGTGATGCCCTCGCCCTGCAGTGGCTCGTCGGCGCTTTTCTTCCACTTGTCCGCAAGAAAAGGCTTGCTCTCCACGCCAACGCAAGCGCCGGTGATGCGGCCCTGCAGTTCCAGCAGATAGTCGCGAACAAGGGCGGCGCGGGACAACACCACGTCTTCAGCCCTGGCCACGAATGGCGCGGTGCCCGATATCACGGCGCATCTGCATGCCGTCGAAATGGATGCCCTGCGCCACTTCATAGGCGCGGTGCTGGGCCGTCTTCACGGTATCGGCCAGCGCCGTCACACACAGCACGCGCCCGCCCGTGACCACCGTGCCACCGTCCTGCGCGGCCGTGCCGGCATGGAACACCACCGCATCTTCCGCGTCCTTGGGCAGGCCGGTGATCACGTCGCCCTTGCGCGGAGCCATGGGGTAGCCGTGCGCGGCGATGACCACGCCCAGCGCGGGGCGGCGGTCCCATTGCAGTTCCACCTCGTCCAGCGTGCCGGAGGTGGCGGCCATCATCACGTCGTACAGGTCGCTTTTCAGCCGCATCATGATGGGCTGGGTTTCCGGGTCGCCCATGCGGCAGTTGAATTCCAGCGTCTTGACCTGGCCCTTGCCATCGATCATCAGGCCCGCGTAGAGGAAGCCGGTGAACGGGATGCCGTCTTTTTCCATGCCCTTGATGGTGGGCAGGATGATCTCGCGCATCGCCCTGGCATGCACCTCGGGCGTGACCACCGGCGCGGGCGAATACGCGCCCATGCCGCCGGTGTTGGGGCCTTCGTCGCCGTCCAGCAGGCGCTTGTGGTCCTGGCTGGTGGCCAGTGCCGTCACATTCTTGCCGTCGCACAGCACGATGAAGCTGGCTTCCTCGCCCACCAGGAATTCCTCGATCACCACGCGCGGCGAAGCCTTCCCATCCTCGCCGTCGTTGTGAACCACACCCAGCTTGTTGTCCAGCAGCATGAAGTCGATGGCTTCGTGCGCCTCGGCGGCCGTCATCGCCACCACCACGCCCTTGCCCGCCGCCAGGCCGTCGGCCTTCACAACGATGGGCGCGCCCTTTTTGTCCACATAGGCGTGGGCCGCCACCGCATCGATGAAGGTTTCGTATTCCGCTGTGGGAATGGCGTGGCGCTTCATGAACGCCTTGGAAAAAGCCTTGGAGCTTTCCAGCTGCGCCGCCTGCTGCGTGGGGCCGAACACCCGCAGCCCGTGCGCGCGGAACTCGTCCACCACCCCCGCCGCCAGCGGGCCCTCGGGGCCCACCACGGTGAGCTGGATCTTTTCGGCCAGCGCCCATTCGCGCAGCGCCTGGATATCCGTGATGGGCACGTTCACCAGCCGCCCATCCAGCGCGGTGCCGCCGTTGCCGGGCGCGACGTAGACCGCCTGCACCTTGGGGGACTGGGCCAGTTTCCAGGCCAGCGCGTGTTCACGGCCGCCGCCGCCGATGACAAGGACTTTCATTGGGAGAGGTTCGCGTTGTGGAACACGTCCTGCACGTCGTCAATTTCTTCAAAGGCGTCCAGCAGGCGCTGCATCTTGGCGGATTCGTCGGGGTTCATGTCGATGGTGTTCTCTGCGCGCATGGTCACTTCGGCCAGCTCGGGTTTCAGGCCGGCGGCTTCCAGCGCGTTCTTCACGGCTTCGAATTCGGTGGGCGGGGTCAGCACCTCGATGGCGCCGTCGTCGTGGGTGATGACGTCGTCGGCGCCGGCTTCCAGCGCGACTTCCATCACCTTGTCTTCATCGGTGCCGGGCGCGAAGATCAGCTGGCCACAGTGCCTGAACTGGAAGGCCACCGAGCCGGCCGTGCCCATGCTGCCGCCGTATTTGCTGAAGGCGTGGCGCACATCGGCCACGGTGCGCACCTTGTTGTCGGTCATGGTGTCCACGATGATGGCCGCGCCGCCGATGCCGTAGCCCTCGTAGCGGATTTCCTCGTAGTGCGCGCCTTCCAGGTTGCCGGTGGCCTTGTCGATGTTGCGCTTGACCGTGTCGATCGGCAGGTTGGCCGCCTTGGCCTTCTCAACGGCCAGCCGCAGCCGGGGGTTGATCGCCATGTCGCCGCCGCCCAGGCGTGCCGCCACCATGATTTCGCGGATGACGCGGGTCCACACCTTGCCGCGCTTTTCGTCCTGCCGGCCCTTGCGGTGTTGGATATTGGCCCATTTACTGTGTCCAGCCACGAAGCACCCTTCTGTCCTGATTTAATCTTGAGACCCTGATTTTACTTTTTCGCCCGAGAAGGACGCTTTATGGCCGAACCCCTGCTGATCGCCAAGAACGGCGCCACCGAATGCGTGCTGCTGCCCCAGCTGGCCAACCGGCACGGCCTCGTCACCGGGGCCACGGGCACCGGCAAGACCGTGACGCTGCAAACCCTGGCCGAAAACCTGTCGAAGATCGGCGTGCCGGTCTTCATGGCCGACATCAAGGGCGACCTGACCGGCATCACCCAGGCCGGCAGCCTGCCGCCCAAGCTGGCCGCCGTGCTGAAGGAGCGCGGCCTGCCCACGCCCGAGCCGCTGGCCTGCCCCGCCACCCTGTGGGACGTGTTCGGCGAACAGGGCCACCCGGTGCGCGCCACGGTGTCCGACATGGGCCCGCTCCTGCTGGCCCGCATGCTGGACCTGAACGAAACGCAGGCCGGCGTGCTGAACATCGTCTTCAAGATCGCCGACGACAACGGCCTGTTGCTGCTGGACCTGAAAGACCTGCGCGCCATGCTGCAGCACGTGGGCGACAACGCCAGCGAATTCACCACCAAATACGGCAACGTGAGCGCCGCCAGCGTGGGCGCCATCCAGCGCGGGCTGCTGCAGATCGAAAGCCAGGGCGGCGACAAGTTCTTCGGCGAGCCGATGCTGAACATCGCCGACTTCATGCAGACCGTGGGCGGCAAGGGCGTGATCAACATCCTGGCCGCCGACAAGCTGATGAATTCGCCGCGGCTGTACGCCACCTTCCTCTTGTGGATGCTGTCGGAGCTGTACGAGCAGCTGCCCGAAGTGGGCGACCTGGACCAGCCCAAGCTGGTGTTCTTCTTCGACGAGGCGCATTTGCTCTTCAACGAAGCGCCCAAGGTGCTGGTGGAGCGCATCGAGCTGGTGGTGCGGCTGGTGCGCTCCAAGGGTGTGGGCGTTTATTTCGTCACGCAGAACCCGCTGGACATTCCCGACAGCGTGCTGGCCCAGCTGGGCAACCGGGTGCAGCACGCGCTGCGCGCCTTCACCCCGCGCGACCAGAAGGCCGTGAAGGCCACGGCCGAGACCATGCGGCAAAAGCCCGGGCTGGACATTGAAACCGCGATTACCGAGCTGCAGGTGGGCGAGGCGCTGGTAAGCTTTCTTGACGCCAAGGGCCGCCCCAGCGTGACCGAGCGCGTGTTCGTGCTGCTGCCGGGCAGCCAGATCGGGGTGATCACGCCGGCCCAGCGGCAGGCGCTGGTCGCCGGCTCGCTGGTGGCGGGCGTGTACGAGAAAACCGTGGACCGCGAATCGGCCTACGAAAAACTCAGCGCACGCACCGTTTCGGCGCAGGCAGGCACGGCAGCCGCGCCCGCGGAAGCCGGCGGCGGCCTCCTGGGCGGGCTGAAAGACGTGTTGTTCGGCACCACCGGCCCGCGCGGCGGCAAGCACGAGGGCCTGGCCGAAAGCATGGCCAAGTCAGCGGTGCGCACCATGGGCAGCACCGTGGGCCGTGAAATCATTCGTGGTGTGCTGGGCAGCATCATGGGTAGCAAGAAGCGCTGAATCGGGCAACAATGCAAGTCTTAACAAGGTAGAACCATGGCAACCGGTAAGCAGTATCCAGAGATGCAGGGCAACGCCGAATCATGGCGTGCGGACCATCAGGCCAAGACCCAGCTGAAACAGCACAACAACGCGATCCACGAGGCGGCCGAAAAGCGCACGCGCGCGGGCGTGCTGGGCAGCGGCGACGCCACCAAGATCGAACTGGACCGGGTGGCCACATTGATAGAGCAGGAATCGGGCTGCGTGCTGGTCAAGGCCAACAACAAGGACGAGGAAAGCGCGCTGCGCAAGCTCAAGGACGACCTGGAAGGCCATTGGCTCGACCTGCGCGACCTGGCCCGCTGCACACTGGCGGCCACCGACGAAGTGCAGCTGGCCAAGGTGATCACCGTGTTGCGGCGCATCCTGGTCACCAGCGATGGCTTCAGCCTGGCAAAGGACGTGCACACCAAGGCCGCCGATGACCCGTGCGGCTACTCCGGCTACAACTTCGTCGTGCGTTTCGGCACCAAGAAGCCCGAGGTGGCCATTCCCCAGGTGCAGCACCCGGTGCAGCCCCTGCCCAACGGCAAGCTGATGCACGCGATGACCATGTCCGAGGACGACGTGTTCGCCCATCTGAGGAACCGGCCTGTCGTCGCCGACCCCGCCCACGTGGGCCGCTTCGGTGAAATCCAGGTGAACACCTACGCGATGATGTACGCGAAGATGAGCCAGAAGCAGTTTGAGTCGATGTTCGGCAAGGCCAAGTGGAACGAGCTGTTCAACCAGACCGGCATCCAGGGCGGCGTGGGCCACATCTTTTACGAAGTCTGGCGCGTGGACAAGGGTTCGGACGCCGGCAAGGCCGTGGCCGAACTCAGCAAGCGCTACTACCGCCGCATGCGCATGGAAGATATTCGGCCGTCGAACCCTCCCGACCAGCTGAAAGGCGAGATCGACCAATTCTGCGAGACGCACAAGGGCGACGCGCACTGATTCGTCATCCCCGCGAAGGCGGGACCCAGTGCTCCCTCCACTGCTGTAAAGTGCCTTTTTTAAGGGCCGCAGCAAATGACAGTTGAAGTTCCCGCCCCCCGCCACATCCGCCTGACTTCCCACAGCGGCGGTTTCGGCGCCCTGCCCATCAACTGGGGGGCCGCCACGGCGCTGGAGCGCGGCCCGGTGGTCGGCACCACCACCACGCGCGCGCACCGCAACGTCATCGGCACCCACAGCGGCAGCTACAGCGTGTACCGCGCGCTTGCCGTGGCGGCCGGCGCCCTGAAGCGCGAGCACAAGGCCGACCTCACCAACACCTCGCCCACCGACATCATCGGCCCCTATCCGCAGTGGGGCGAGCCGGGCAAGATCGTCAGCCTGGACCCTTGGGGCGCCACGGTGGCCGACGTGTTCTCGGCCGAGCTGGCCGCGGGCTACGACATCCGCCCCACCATCGCCATCACCCAGGCCCACGTGATCCTGCCCGAGGTGATTGAAGGTTTGCAGAAAGGCCGCCTCAAGGCCGACGGCAAATTCCTCACCGCCGGCGGCGCCGCGATGGTGACCAAGGCTGCCGTGGAGCCGGTGTGGTGGCTGCCCGGCGTGGCCAAACGCTTCGGCTGCTCCGAGACCGACCTGCGCCGCGTGCTGTTCGAGGAAACCGGCGGCATGTACCCCGAGCTGGTCACGCGCTCGGACCTGGAAGTTTTCCTGCCGCCCATCGGCGGGCAGACGCTGTACATCTTCGGCAATCCGCGCGACCTGGCCGACACCAATGTGGAGCTCACCGCCCGCATCCACGACGAATGCAACGGCTCCGACGTGTTCGGCTCCGACATCTGCACCTGCCGGCCCTACCTGACGCACGCCATCGAGGAATGCATCCAGGGCGCGCAGCGCGGCGGCGTGGGCCTGGTGGCCTATTCGCGCAAGGAAGGCCGCGCGCTCGGCGAAGTGACCAAGTTCCTGGTCTACAACGCGCGCAAGCGGCAGGTGGGCGGCGACACGGCCGACCAATACTTCGCCCGCACCGAATGCGTGGCCGGCGTGCAGGACATGCGCTTCCAGGAGCTGATGCCCGATGTCTTCCACTGGCTGGGCATCAAAAAAATCCACCGCCTGGTGAGCATGAGCAACATGAAGTTCGACGCCATCACCGGCTCGGGCATTGAGATCGGCGAGCGGGTGAACATCCCCGACGACCTGATCCCCGCCGACGCGCGCGTGGAGATGGACGCCAAGGTGGCCGCGGGCTACTTCACCTCCGGCGCGGTGCCTGATTCAGAGGAGCTGAAGAAGGCCAAAGGCAGGGAGCTGAAGGAATGAGCGCAGCGCAGAACCGCTTCAAGCAAGCGAAGGCCCCCTTGGGGGGCAGTGCAGCCGCCTTGGCGGCAAACGTGGGGGCCACATGCTTGCTACAGAATTTGTAGCGCCCCACGCACAGGGGGAGCGCGCTGCGGGCCTTTTGCGCTCTACAAATGCAGTGCGGGAACGCTCCGCGCAGCTGCTGGCGCGAGCCCGCAACGGCGAATCAAGCTGGTTCACCGTGGATGACGGCAAGCTGCCCGAAGCCGCGCGCGAAGTGGCTGCCGTCACTCGCCAGCGCTACCCCAATTTGAAGATTCCCTTCCACAGCCGCTGGCGCCATTTCGAGGCCGGCGGCGTGGACCGCAAGGCCCTGCTCGACGCGCAGCTGAAAGGCCTGGACCACGCGCAGCACGCGCACGCGTGGATCGACCTCACCGTGGTCAGCGTGCTGCTGGACGCGGGCGCGGGCGACAGCTGGAAGTACACCGAGCCGGCCAGCGGCCAGACCTTCACCCGCTCTGAAGGCCTGGGCGTGGCCAGCTTCCATGCCTTCATGGCCGGCCTGTTTTCCAGCGACAAGAGCCGCCCGCTGCAGGTGGACGCTGCCGGCCTGCGCGGCCTGGTGGCCGATCACCTGGCCTCGGCCTTCCAGGTGGGCCCCAACAACCCGCTGGTGGGGCTGGAAGGCCGCGTGGTGCTGCTGCGCCGCCTGGGCGAGGCCATGAGCGAGCAGCCCGAAGTGTTCGGCGACGAAGTGCAGCGCCCCGGTGGCCTGTTCGACATGCTGGTCAGCCCGCTGGGCCCCGACAAGCCGCCCACCGCCGACATCGCCGCGCACGACATCCTCTCGCAGCTGCTGGAGTCGCTCTCGGGCATCTGGCCCGCCAACAACAGCATCCACGGCGTGCCGGTGGGCGACTGCTGGCGCCACCCGGCCGTCAAGGGCGAAGGCCAGTCGGACGGCTGGATTCCCTTCCACAAGCTGTCGCAGTGGCTCACCTATTCGCTGCTGGAACCGTTCGAGTGGGCGGGCGTGAAGGTGCGTGGGCTGGATGCGCTGACCGCCCTGCCCGAATACCGCAACGGCGGCCTGCTGCTGGACAGCGGCGTACTGCGCCTGAAGAACGAAGACATGGCCGTGCCCACCTGGCGGCCCGGCGACGAAATCATCGTGGAGTGGCGCGCGCTGACAGTCGCCCTGCTGGACGAGCTGGCACGCGGCGTGCGTGGAGAACTCAAGCTTGATGAATCCCATCTGCCCCTGGCCTGCGTACTGGAAGGCGGCACCTGGGCCGCCGGCCGCGCGCTGGCCAAGCAGCTTCGCAACGGCCTGCCTCCATTGAAAGTTGCCAGTGATGGCACAGTATTTTGAAGAAACATGCCGTCATCCCCGCGAAGGCGGGGACCCAGTGCTTCCGTTTAGGCGCCCTGGATTCCCGCCTTCGCGGGAATGACGAATAAAAAAGGAAAAAAATGTCCAACGTCCACCTCATCGACCACCCCCTGGTGCAGCACAAGCTGACGCTGATGCGCAAGAAGACGGCATCGACCAACAGCTTCCGCCGCCTGCTGAACGAGCTGTCGATGCTGATGGCCTATGAGGTCACGCGCGACATGGCCTTGCAGGACGTGGAGATCGAGACGCCGCTGGAGATCATGCAGGCCAAGATGATCGACGGCAAGAAGCTGGTGTTCGTCTCCATCCTGCGCGCCGGCACCGGCATCCTGGACGGCATGCTGAGCGTGGTGCCCGGCGCGCGCGTGGGCCACATCGGCCTGTACCGCGACCCGAAAACGCTGACGGCGGTGGAGTACTACTTCAAGATGCCGCAGAACATGCAGGACCGCGACGTGGTGGTGGTCGACCCCATGCTGGCCACCGGCAACAGCGCCATCGCGGCGGTGGAAAGGCTGAAAGAGCTGCGGCCCAAGTCCATCAAGTTCCTGTGCCTCTTGACCTGCCCCGAAGGCATCGCCGCGCTGCAGAAAGCCCACCCCGACGTGCCCATCTACACCGCAGCCATCGACCGCCAGCTGAACGACCACGGCTACATCCTGCCCGGCCTGGGCGATGCCGGCGACCGCATCTTCGGCACGAAGTAACCGGCTGTCATCCCGGGCCCGACCCGGGATCCATGGATTGCGGGTCGAGCCCGCAATGACAACGCCCACTAGACTCGCCCGAAATGCGAAAAATCCTGTTCATTGCCGCCCTCGCCTGCACTCAGGCCCTCGCCGCTCCCTTCACCCCCAAATCCGACAGCGAAATCGTCGATCGACTGCCCGCGCGGGCCAGCGACCCCGAGGTGCGGCGCGTGGAGTCGCTGCGCAAGCAACTCGCCGCCAACCCCAACGACGCAAAGCTGCGCGTGGAAATCGCGCGCCGCTATTTCGAGATGGCCATGGCCCAGGGCGATCCGCGCTACATCGGCTATGCGCAGGCCACCATTACTCCGCTGGCCACAGCCACGCAAGACAACGCCGGTTACTGGCTGGTGCGCGGCCAGCTGGAGCAATACAGCCACAGCTTTGAGCCCGCCCTGGCCAGCCTGGAGCGCGCCGCCAAGGCCGATACCAAAGACGCACAGCCGCTGGCCTGGCGCGCCGCCATCTTCATGGTGCAGGCGCGCTACCCCGAGGCGCTGGCCGAATGCGCCCGCCTCACGCCGCTGACGCAGACCCTCTTCGGCGCAGGCTGCAGCGCCTATGTGGAAGCCACCACGGGCCAGCTGCAAGCCGCCTACGACAAGCTGCTGGCCGCGCGCGCAGCCGCCACCACATCGCCGCCCGAGCTGCTGCTGTGGGCCGACACGCGCCTGGCCGAAATGGCCGTGCGCCTGCAACAACCCGACGCGGCCGAAAAGCATTTCAAACAAGCGTTGGGCCAGGGCATCACCGACCAGTTTTTGCTGGGCGCGTGGGCCGACTTTCTGCTGGAGCGCAATCGCCCTGCCGAAGTGATCAAGCTGCTGGCCGACTGGGAGCGCTCCGACGTGTTGCTGCTGCGCCTGGCGCTGGCCGGCAAGGCAACGAAGGACGGCAAAGCCGGCGACTGGGCCGCGCAACTGAAAGACCGCTTTGACGCCGCCGCCCAGCGCGGCGACCGCCTGCACGAGCAGGAAGCCGCCCGCTTTGAGCTGGATGTGCAGGGCGAGCCGAAGAAGGCGCTGGAATTCGCCGCCCGCAACTACACCGTGCAGAAGGAGCCGCGCGACGCCGAGATATTGATGCGCGCCGCCCTCGCCGCCAAGGATGCCAAGGCCGCCCAGCCTGCGCTCGACTGGCTGCGCGCCAGCAAATACGAAGACGCGCGTCTGGCCAAGCTGGCCGAGCAACTGGGGGCCACGCGATGAGGTATCCGTTCGGGCTGAGCCTGTCGAAGCCTTTGCTGGCCTTCGCCGCCCTGCTGCTGGCCACCGCCGCCCACGCGCACAAGCCCAGCGACAGCTACCTGACGATGCGCGCCACCGAGGGCGGCACCGACATCACCGTGCGCTGGGACATCGCCCTGCGCGACCTGGACTATGTGCTGCAGCTGGACCGCGACAACAACGGCGAGCTGACCTGGGGCGAGGTGCGCCAGCGCGAAGCCGAGATCACCAAATACACCACCGAGCGGCTGGCGCTGGCCGCCGCCGGCAAGCCCTGCGGCTGGGACGCCGCCGCCCCGCTGCAGCTGGACCACCACAGCGACGGCACCTACGCCGTGCTGAGCCTGGTGGCGCACTGCCCGGGCCTGGAGACCGGCCTGAAGGCCAAATACATCCTGTTCGCCGACGTGGACCCCACGCACCGCGGCCTGGTGCAGTGGATCGCGCCGGGTGGCATCGCCGCGCAAGCGCTGATCTTCGGCACCGATACGGCCGAACAAGCCCTCGCGCTGCAGCCGGCCAGCGCCTGGGTCACGCTGAAGCAATACATCGTGGACGGCGTGTGGCACATCTGGATCGGCTACGACCACATCCTGTTTTTGCTGTCGCTGCTGCTGCCCGCCGTGCTGGTGCGGAAGGACGGCGTGTGGACCGGCGCGAGCAGTTTTCGGGGCGCATTGGTCGAGGTGCTGAAGGTCGTCACCGCCTTCACCCTGGCCCACTCCATCACGCTCAGCCTGGCCGCGCTGGGCATCATCAGCCTGCCCTCGCGGCTGGTGGAATCGGCCATCGCCGCATCCGTCGTGTTCGCCGCGCTGAACAACTTGCGCGGCACCATCGAATCCAAGCGCTGGGTGATGGCCTTCGCCTTCGGCCTGATCCACGGCTTCGGCTTTGCATCCGTGCTGGCCGACCTGGGCCTGCCCCAGGGCGCGCTGGTGCTGGCGCTGGTGGGCTTTAACGCCGGCGTTGAAATCGGCCAGCTCGCCATCGTCGCCGTCTTCCTGCCCGTGGCGTTTGCGCTGCGCGGCACCAAGTTCTATCGGGTGGGCGTTCTGAAAGCCGGCTCAGTGCTGGTGGCCATCCTGGCCGGCTGGTGGCTGCTGCAGCGCATGTTTGATCTGTAGTTTTCAGAGGAAAAAAGGCCTGTGAGGCGCGCCAGCCGTGCTTGGGCAGCTATTCAAATGATAGCAAACCGCCTAAACTTGTCATCCCGGGCTTGACCCGGGATCCACCTTGGCGTGTCACCGTGGATGCCGGATCAAGTCCGGCATGACAACGATTGTTTGGCGCATGACAATGTGCCCATGCTCGACCTCCTCATCACCAACGCCACCCTCCCCGACGGCCGCACCAACATGTCCGTCGCCGTGCAGGCCGGCAAGATCACCGAAGTCACGCCCGGCCTGCAGGCGCCGGCGCATGAAACGGTGGACGCCCGGGGCTACCTGCTGACGCCGCCTTTTTGCGACCCGCACTTTCACATGGACGCCACCCTCAGCTACGGCCTGCCGCGCGTGAACGAAAGCGGCACGCTGCTGGAGGGCATTGCGCTGTGGGGCGAGCTGAAACCGCTGCTGAAGGCCGACGACATCATCCAGCGCGCGCTGACGTATTGCGACTGGGCCGTGGCCCGCGGGCTGCTGGCCATCCGCAGCCATGTGGACACCAGCGACCCCCGCCTGCTGGCCGTGGACGCGCTGCTGCAGGTGAAGAAGCAGGTGGCGCCGTACCTCGATCTGCAGCTGGTCGCCTTTCCGCAAGACGGCGTGCTGCGAACCCCTGGCGGCATCGACAACATGGCCCGCGCGCTGGACAAGGGCGTGGACATCGTGGGCGGCATACCGCACTTCGAACGCACCATGGCTGAGGGCGCCGCCAGCGTGAAGCTGCTGTGCGAGATGGCGGCCGAGCGCGGCAAGCTGGTCGACATGCACTGCGACGAGAGCGACGACCCGCTCAGCCGCCACATCGAGACGCTGGCCTTTGAAACCCAGCGCCTGAGCCTGCAGGGCCGCGTGACCGGCAGCCACTGCACCTCCATGCACAGCATGGACAACTACTACGTGAGCAAGCTGATCCCGTTGATCGCCGAAAGCGGCGTGAGCATCATCGCCAACCCGCTGATCAACATCACCCTGCAGGGCCGGCACGACAGCTACCCCAAGCGCCGTGGCATGACCCGCGTGCCCGAGCTGATGGCCGGCGGCGTGACTGTCGCTTTCGGCCACGACTGCGTGATGGACCCCTGGTACGGCTTGGGGCAGGCGGACATGCTGGAAGTGGCGCACATGGGCCTGCACGTGGCCCAGATGACCAGCCAGCAAGGCATCCGCAACTGCTTTGACGCTGTGACGGTGCACGCGGCCAAGGTGATGCACCTGCAGGGCTATGGCATCGCGCCGGGGTGCGACGCGAGTTTTGTGCTGCTGCAGGCGCGTGACAGCATCGAGGCGATACGGCTAAGGGCCACGCGGCTGCAGGTGTTCAGCCGCGGCAAGCGGCTTGCACAGACGCCGCACGCCATCGCATCGCTCAGCCTCCCGGGCCGCCCGCCCGAGACCTCGCTACAACCCTGAGCCGGCGATGCCTTAAGCATTTGACTTAAGGCGCGGGGCAAATTTCTCCTAAGGGCGGCAGTTCGGCACGGCGCACATTGGGCTCACCCCAGAAGGTAACCAAATGTTCGACAACCCCTCACCGGAGCTGACCACCATGGAACTGATCACAGGCCCCATCTGCGGCTTTCATCTTGCGTGCTACACAGTAAGCGTGTCTGAGGGCGTCTTCGCGTACGCGAAGGTCTGTAAGCAGCGCCCCGAAAGCGTCTGGGCGGCGGACACTTCGGTCAGCAAGGTGGCCGCCGGGCCTTTCGAGCACGAAGATGCGGCCCTTGCCGCAGTCACCGAGAAAACAAGAGCCAAGCTGGAAGAAGGCCTCAAGCAATACACGCTGAGCCGGCTGCTGCGCGGCTTGGTGCTGAGCGGCACACACGCGCCGCAAGGTGCCTGGACGGCGTCGAACCCGTTTGCGGCTGAAGCTCAAACCCAGTAACGCCAAACCTAAACGGCACCGGCCCGCAACGCGCGCCAGTATTGGCTTGCAGGCCCAATGGCTCTGCAAGCCGCACCAGGAGCGCGTCGCGGGCCTATGCCCTTTTCAGAGCAGCGCGCTTAGTGCCAGCGCGAGTCGTACGGATAGCGGTCGACGTTGTTGGCGTAGCCGTCGCCGTCGCTATCAAGCAAGGCCCAGTCAGTCGTCGTCACCACGGCCGGGCCGGCGCCCAGCACCACCGCATTGGTCGGCGCAACGTAGGAAACGGGCGGCGACATGACCTCCACCGGCCGGTAGACCGTGCAGGCGGAAAGCACGGCAGCGCTCAAGGGAACAAGTAGGTAATACGCTTTCATGAGTAACTCCTGGCCCGCGCGGGTGCGCGAGATGTGAAGCCAGTGTGGGCCGATGGTGTTGCGGTGGAATCGGCGGGGTCTGAAAGTGGCGAGAGGGAAGGCCTACACGGGTGATGGTCGCCAAGGTCGCTGTGCGTGGCCAGCACGACACCTACCGAAGCGCCGCGGCATGACACGCGTGCCCCAGCATATGGACAGCGGCGTGAACGTCACATTCGGCCACGACTACGTTATGGACCCCTGGTACGGCTATGGCATCGCGGCGGGGTGCGACCCGAGTTTGTGCTGCTGCAGGCGCGGGATGTGATTGAGGCGATTCGGTTGCGGGCGACCCGCTGAGGGCTTGGAGGAAGGGCGCGCTGCTGGCCAAAACGCCGGACCAAGTTTTAGAACTCAACGTCAGCCGACGAGCGGCTACCGAAACCTATGCGCGTTGAGCATGACACGTCCGTCTGGAAAATGCGCCAAGGCCGGCGTATGTTAGTCACCCCTTTACCAGACGCACCAGCTTTGGGTCGTAAACGTATTCAACTATCGAACCGTCGACAATTCTCTTCACTGCCTCGTCGACTACGAACAACGGAACCAAAAACCACTCACGCGGGACAACTGGCTTGCCGAAGCGGTCCTTAATCTCGATGTCCAAGCGCGCCGGGTCAAACACACGGTGGATCAGGTTCTCCAGTTTGACCCGATTGATGTTGTAGAGATCGTATGTTGCGACGATCTCTACGTCCGCGAGCAAAAATGTCGCATCGTCCCTCGCGCTAGAGAACCGCGCAGCTACGTTGCTGCGCCCCGTCACCCCAATCTTGTGCAGGACATCACGGTGTTCAGAGACGATGGGCAGCTCGGACTTACTACGCACCACGTAGATGGTGCCGCTCTCATGGTCATCGTCCGACGCCACATCCGAGAACAGCGGGCCATCATCGACTTTGACTAGGCGCCGCCCTGCGTTGCCTTCGCTATCCTTATAAAGAGCTCGCTGAAGGGAGCGAAGCAGTAGATCGCTTTCCGTACCGTTTGAATAGATAACCCGCAGCCGTCCATTGGTTTCCGAGTTGGGGGTCCTGTAGGTGTCGCCCATTTCGGCGACATACGCGATCTGTCCGGCTAAGATGAAAAAATCCCCGACCTCAATGCTGGCGTCCTTTCCAAAGGGCTTGGTTTGCCAACGCTTTTCCTTTAGGCCCGTTTTCACTTCATCGAACAGCGGCTGGAACCTCTCGAAATCCGTACAAGGGGCATGGGTCGCAATCTCCTCGGCAGCACGCTTTTCCGCGCCGGTGCGGACATGACGTAGGACGGTGATGTCGTTCAAGCCCGCCTCTCCCCCGAGTTCCGCTGCTAACCTATACACGTCAATTGCGTCAGAGGGCTCCTCGACTAGCGTGGTACTCGACAGCAAGCCCTGATGATCCATTAGAGCAAGCAACGCGCGGCAATCTGGTAGCGTCCGCAACCGTTCGAGGCGAACGGCATACAGGCGTTCGAAGATGTCGCGGTCCTCCCCGTGCTGCGGAGAACGGGCGTTTTCCGTCACGAATCGCTGAATCTCTTCGAAGCCAGCGATGATCCTCTCCTCTATGGGCGAACGCCCAACAGACTTCTCTGGCTTAGCGAATTCCGAAAGTTCGGCCGCCAAGTCGTCGAGGTCCGGATCACTCATAGCGACCCTCGGCCTTGAAACGCATAAAGGCCGAAGCGCCCTCAGCCATGCGCCGCTCCCACGCGTCCTGCGCGTCAAGCGCCGGCAAACGTCCGCGCTCTCTCTTGAATTGGACTGCGCGCACTGCAAGGTCCTTTGCGTCATCGGCCGTCAAGCTCGTGCGTTTGGCGGCGATGGCGGACGCGACTTGCCGGAGGCTCTCCTCGCTCATCGTCTTGGCCAGAATTGCATACGCCTCGCCAAAGGGGTTGATGCGGTCGATTAGGTCTATGTCCAACTCGCGCATATCCATTGCAAACCGGCGTACGCCCTCGATAAGGCCGGTGTTCGTTGGCCGATCGGAGACGTTATCGCCGGTCGCAATGCTTTTCGCTTGTTGAGTCAAATTTAGCGCGGCAATGGCGTGCTGCCGCACTGCTTCCTGGTCCTCTCCGTCAAGTTCCGGATATCTATCCTTGATGATCTTTCCCATGCGGAGCTGCGTTAACTCCTCCGGCACCAATTCCTCGTCAAACAGGCCTCGCTCGATCGCGGTCTTGTCCTGGATGAAGGTCGCGATGACCTCGTTAAGATCTTCTTGACAGATGCGCGCGGCTTCCTTGCTCTTGGGTTCGACGAGACCCTTGATTTCGATCTGAAAATGTCCCGTCTCCTGATTGAAGCCGACATTACATTTGTCTGGGTCGTAGCCGCTTTCGCCGTAGTCAAAGCCCGCCGCGGGGCCACTTTCGGTGATCTTGGGTTTGAACTCGAAACGCGGCGCAAGAACCTGCTCCATCAGCAGGCTTGCAGCAATGGCTTTTAGCGTGTCGTTGACGGCCTCGGTAACCGCCTCTGCGGAAGCGTCTAGTTCAGCTATCAAGTTCGTGAAGCGCGCGCGCGTCTTTCCAGGTGCATCGCGTGTGGCACGCCCGATGATCTGTACGATTTCCGTCAAGCTCGCGCGGTAACCGACCGTCAGTGCGTGGTCGCACCAGATCCAGTCGAAGCCCTCCTTCGCCATTCCAAGGGCAATGATGATGTCAACATGATCGCGATTGTTTTTCTGCTTGGGGTCCTTAAGCGCAGCCGACACGCGGTCGCGCTTAGTGACGTCGTCATCAACGAGATCGGCAATGCGCAGTACGCGACCTTGTCGCGTCTTAACGAGCTGAAAGCCAGTCGTGCTATCGATTCCCTCCCATTCCCCGAGCGCCTCGATGATGTGCTCCACCTCTCGAACCTTGTCTTTCGTGCTTTCACGCGAATTAACGTTCGGGATGTGGAGGATCGTTTTACCCGAAGGGTCGAGAACGCTCAGAATGTCATCAACATACGGACCGCTGTAGAAAAAATAGCCGATGTCGAGCTGCTTCAGGTAGTCGTAGCCATTGAGCTGCTCATAGTACGTGTAGGTAACTGTGTCGAATTTCGCTTCATCCTGCGGTGCAAGCACTGCCTCAGCGTCGCCACGGAAGTAAGAACCTGTCATGGCGACAATGTGCGTCCGAGCTCGCCCGATGAATTGTCCGAGATGTTGGCCGAGCTTGTTATCCGGATTAGATGAGACATGGTGAAACTCATCGACTGCGATTAGGCGGTCATCGAACTTCTCTACGCCATATGCATCAACCGCAAAGCGGAACGTCGCATGCGTGCAAACCAGCGTTTTGTCGGCGCTGTCTAAAAACGCTCCAACCGATTTCACTTTGCCACCGTTGTCCTCTCCAGGTGCGTTGCAAAGGTTCCACTTTGGTTCAACGTGCCAGTCAGTCCAAAAGCCATAGTTCGACAACGGTTCGTCATTAAAGCTCGCCCCGATAGACTTCTCGGGCACCACGATGATCGCCTGTTTCAGTCCCTGGTTCTGAAGCTTGTCGAGCGCGATGAACATCAGCGCACGGCTCTTACCCGACGCTGGGGGTGACTTGATGAGAAGGTATTGCTCCCCGCGCTTCTCATAGGCGCGTTCCTGCATTGGTCGCATCCCGAGGCGGTTCGATTTGGTGGACGTGCCGTTACGAGCATAGGTGACCGACACCGACGGGATATTGCGTCGTGAGGAGCGAACCTTCTCAATTAGATCTTCGCCGGGTCTAGTGAGGATCGCACCTGTAAAGAACCGTGCCCCAAGTTCAGGAATCTCAGACGTATCAATGCCTTCGTCTGGAACGTCGTCGCCATTACTGGAGCTTTTGGAGATAGGCATCTAACGCTTCCTTTTCGCTCTTCCGTGCGTGGCGGACGCTAATGACTCGCACATTCCCCCCACGGGGGGTCCAAACCATTACGATGGCCCGCCCGTTTGCCAGCCTCGTAATCGACAGGTTGCGCTCTTCATTCGACTCAACCGCCTGCGGCGAAGCTCGCGTCAATGAATATGCTGAATTGATCGCTCTACCAGCGGCAGTGAATCTGACACCATGCTTTACGTAATTTGCCCGCGCCTTGTCTCTGTCACATTCGAACCTGTTCATGGACGCCTTCATTTTTCCGTCAACACGAAAGCACCAGAGATGGACATGCTCTTACTTTTCATGGGATGACCCCGGTCTTGGGCCGTTTCGTTTCAGACGCTGCAACCGTATTCGTCATCTTGGTGTAAAGGTCGAACAGCTTCTCTAGCCGCTCAGTATCGTTCTTGAAGCGACGACCGATGTAAATGCGATCGAGTACCTCGTCGTTGCGTTCGTGCGCAGCTCGTAGGTCGCTCGGTATGTCCTCTGCGTCATATAGCTCCACGATGGTAGCGGGGAAATGATGCTCTCGCGCCAACAATATGTCTTCAGCGCAGCAAGTGAGGTCATCCTTGTTTTTCTGCGTTAGCGTTGGGATCGGGAAAGTGTTCCAGCCCAGTGTGTTCGAGAACCTAAAGTCAGTTTTTATCTTGCCGCAAACAGCGCTGATCCAAATGAGCGAGAGACGGGACACAAATATTGCAATATTCCAAAGCGGCGGGTCATAGAACGAAAACGCCCCGTCACCCACAATCGCACCTTTAGGCAGCCCTATGACCGGATAGTATTTTCTGCTTTCGGAGGAGTGGCGGGGTATTTGGAAGACCACCTCCGTGCCTTTCTGCCGGATCTGCTGGAATTCGTACGGAGTATTTGTGCCCGCTTGCGTTAAGGGCTTTCCACTCTCGGCCCTCATCATTGTCACCATGGCGAAGCGTGCTTGAAACTCCTGGATGTCCTTGAGAGCGAGGTAGTCTTTCTTCGTTGCCCAGATGCAGTACCGGCCGCTCCCATGAGTTGCGTCATGCGCACCGAAGAAAGGCCGAATGACGCTCGAAAAGTCCGGTGCTGCGGATCGCAGGCGCCGAGCGGTTTCCGCGTCGAAGATCAGGCCGCCACCGTCGGCAGGCTTGTTCCCATTGACGACGGGAGCCATGCCGTTCCGGGGTGCCGTCTCATTCTTTACGTAGATGTCTTTGTACGGAACCAAGTACGCGTTAATGTTGGCCACGGTCCTGACCACTGTTCCAGCGCCGTCAAAAAACCTTACCTCCTTCGGGTTGCGAGCTAGGCCTACGATGCAAACTGACACGCCTGCATTTTTGCTTGCCAAGTTTGACCACCTGAACGATGTGATCGCAAACGAGATGCGAAAGCCGTTTGAGAGGCACTGCGGCCAATATCGATAAACCTGCTCGCCTTGGCATATTGAATTCGTGCTTACAAAGGCTGCGGACGCTTCGCAATGCTCGAGAAACATGCGAGCCTTTTGGAAGAAACCCAAAATGTAGTCAAACGACCTCCAAATCGAAAATGTTGCGGCAAAAACAGACTGCATGTCTTCTTTTTGAAGCGCGTTCTGCTCCGTAGCGCCTTTATAAGGGGGGTTCCCGCAGATGTACGTCTCGCCGCCTTCGTTTTCGAAGTCGATTTGTGCCTGATCGAGTGGCGTATGGAACAAGTCGTCGCTGACCAGCTTGACGCCAGTCCCTGTCGGCGGGCATACGCCCAGCCAATCAAGCCGGAGCGCGTTGCCACAAGTGATCCAGCTCTCGTCTCGCAGGGGCAGGAACTCAGCCAGAGCCAGGCGCTGCCCCCGGTAGAGAACGTCACATTGGTACCCGGCGATGACGAGCGCGAGTCGAGCGATTTCTGCCGGGAAGTCGCGCAGTTCAATTCCCCGAAAATTGGTGAGTGGAATTTCCGAGCTACGGTCGACTTCACCACGCCGCACATTGATCTGCGCCTCAATCCCGCGCAGCTCCTTATAGGCGATGACAAGGAAATTTCCGGAGCCACAGGCTGGATCAAATATCCTGATCTTTGAGATTCGCTTGCGGAGATTGAGCAGAACACGAGGATTGTCTCCAGCATCTTCCAGTCGCGCGCGCAATTCATCGAGGAAGAGTGGATTAAGGACCTTGAGAATGTTTGGCACGCTCGTGTAGTGCATCCCCAATTGGCCGCGCTCCTCATCCTCCGCTACGGCTTGGATCATCGATCCGAATATGTCGGGATTTATCTTTGTCCAGTCCAAGCCGCCAACGTGCAAAAGGTACGAGCGAGAAATCTTACTGAAACGAGGGACATCGAGACTGCCCGAGAACAGCGCCCCGTTGACATACGGGAACGGCTCAGCCCAGCGGGCAATCCCTGCCTGTCCTCGGTCAGTAGTTTTCGTGTTCATAGCACGAAACAGCTCGGCGATAACCTCGTGAGTGTTAGACGACTCTTTCGTGCTCATCTTGGCGATCGTGTCCGTAAACCTGCCGGCCCCAACAAAAATGTCCGTGTCCTCGGCAAAGAAACAGAAGATGAGCCGGGCCATGAAGTGATTCATGTCGTGACGGCGTTCGGCTTTGCCCCACTCTGGGTTGTCCTTCAACACTTCCACGTAGAGCCGATTCAGGCGACTGGTCGCCCGAATATCGAAAGCGTTTTCGCTGATCTGCCGAACGGTGCTGATGCCAGCTAGTGGGAGAAAGAAGCCGAAGCAGTCAGGAAAATCCTTGTATGCGCAGGCTACGGGGTTGCTGTCGCCGGTGAGGTCTTCGGCTTCGAAGTCCACTCCGTCCGTAGCGAGCAAGAATCTCGCCCTTGACTTAGACGTAGCTGGGCTCTCTTTTAATGTCCTGAGCGTTGTAGAGACCTCACCAATTGTGCATGTCGCTATGTGGATGTTGTTCGTTTGGAGAACGCCTCCGACGTCAGATTTATTCGATGCACCAGCGCGCAAACGTCTGATCGTTGTTTCTTTGTTGCCGAAAGCTTCAAGGAAGGCGTATGGAAACTCCAAGGCATCAAAGGGTTGCTCCGCAAGATCAGTGATCGCCTGTTCTATCTCAACTGCATTCAAGGTTTGCCCCTATAGAGCAGATGCCACCACGCACTGCTTCCAACTTCTGGCGGATGCGCAAGTTTTACCAATCAGAAACTGGCTGGCAAGTCGCCTCAGAAAGCTTATCGTAAACCACGCCGTGGCACTCTCATTCAATCTTCTTCCGGCAGCCCACCAAACAAATCCTTCAAGTCCTTCGGCTTGCCCTCCCCGCCCTGCCTCGCGCCGGCCATGGGCCGCACCTTGGGGTACTCCTCCGCAATCCTGTCCTCCCAATACGTCGCCGGGTTGGGCGCGGCGCAGAGGCGCCAGAACACTTCTTCGGGCACGGGCTTGTACGCGGTGACGTTGCCGCCTTGCCAGTGCAGGTCCAGCTGGCGGGTGGCGGGGTCGTAATTGGCCTTGCGCAGGCGGCTGGTGGTGAATTCGCGTATCGGCATGGGCGCATTCTGAATGCCGCCGCGCCTACATGCACGCATTAAAAAGTCCGACGCCGCCCGTCGCCGGCCGGGTGGACGCTGTGCCTTTCACTTCACGAGAAAGGTGCACAGCATGAAGACCATCGCCAAAACCCCCTGGGCCGCCTTTGCGCTGGCGGGCCTGGCCGCCTTGTCCATCACGGGCTGCAACAAGCCGTCGGACGCCGGCCACGACCCCACTTCCAGCAACACAGCCGTGATGGGCGCCTCGGGCCGGGGCACGCAGGAGCCGGGCAGCCGCTCGTCCACCGTGCAGCCGGGCACGGGCCTCAACGGCGGGCTGGGCATGAACACACCCGCGCCGGCCAACGGCGACACGCAGAACAGCATGGCCACTGAGGGCTCGGGCAACCTCACCAACAAGAACTCAACCGGCAACAGCCGCTAACGCAACGGCCGGGGTGCCGGGAGGCCTTATGCAGTGTTGGCGCGGCTTGTGGCGCGAAAAGCGGCTGCAGGCCGCGCCAGCTGTGCGTAGGCGGGTTCGCTACTTCGGCGCTGCCGCCTCGTCGTCCACCGCTTTTTGCACGGCCGGGTAGAACGCTTCGCGGGCCTTGCTGGCGGCCGGGTCGCGGGCGCCGCCGGCCCAGTTGGCGTTGGAGACGATGACGATCTTGCGCTTGGGGTCCATGAAGATGCCCTGCCCGAAGATGCCGCGCGCGGCATAGGTGCCGTCGTCATACGTCCACCACTGGTAGCCGTAGCCGCGCCCCGGCTGGCCGATGGTTGTGCGGCCGGTGGTGGCCTGCGCCAGGTAGCCGTCGGGCACGATGGGCTGGCCGTTGACCACGGCGCCGCCCAAAACAAAGTTGCCGAAGCGCGCCATGTCGCGCGGCGCGGCCTGCAGGCAGCAGCCGCTGATTTCCTGCCCCGTCTTGCTCAGGATCCAGGTGGCCTGCTGCTCCATGCCGGCGGGCACCCAGATTTTTTCTGAGAGGTAGGTGGCCAGCGGCTTCTTCGTGGCTTGGCTCAGCAGAATGCCGACCAGGTTGGTTTCGCCCGTGCTGTACAGCCAGCGCGTGCCGGGCGGCACTTCGCGCGGCAGCTTGCGCATGTAGCTCACCAGCGCGTCCACGCCTTCTTCGGGCTTGTGCTTGTTGAACAGGTTCACGTCGGCGTTGGGGTCCGTGTAGTCCTCGTTCCACTTCACGCCCGATGTCATGGTCAGCAGCTGGCGGATGGTCACCTGGTCATAGGCCGAGCCCTTCATGTCCGCGATGTAGTCAGACACCTTGTCGTCCAGGCTCTTGATATGGCCGTCGCGAATGGCCGCGCCCACCAGGGTGGAGGTGATCGATTTGGCCACCGAGAAAGACGTCCAGCGCCCGCCGGCGTCAAAGCCCAGGCCGTAGCGCTCCAGCCGCAGCTTGCCGTCGTGCAGCACCAGCAGCGCCGCGCTGCGCTGGCCCGCCATGTAGGCATCGATGTCCACCGGCAGCTTCAGCGGCGGGCCCGGCGGCAGCGGCGAAGGCGGGCCGCCCGCCGGCACCACGCGGTTCTTGGCCAGCAGCGAGATGCGGTCCAGCGCGCGAAACGCCGCGTCGCGCTGCGGCTCGGTCCAGAACAGCAGGTCGCGATTGGTCGGCAGCGTGGCCAGCAGGCCCCGCGTTTCCTTGTCCAGGCTGAACCAGCCGGCCGTGCCGGCGATGGCGAGTACGGCCAGGGTGGACAGGGCGATTTTTTTGAGTTTCATTGGAGCCCCTTTGTTTTGCGCGCATCCAGTATCAGCCGCACCAGCTCGCCGAACTGGCGCTTGTTGACGTCGTTGCCGCGCACGTCGGTGTTGACGCGGTGGACGATGACGGTGTCGTACGCCGGGATCACCAAAATGTAGTGGCCGCCCGCGCCCTGGGCCGAATAGCTGCCGGCGGGCAGGTTTACAAACGGCAGGTGCCGGGCGTTGATCGCCACCCACCACATGTAGCCGTAGCCGCCGTCATAGCCCACGTCTGAATACGGCTGCACGCTTGCGCGCACCCAGGCGGCAGGCACCAGCTGCCGGCCGCCCCAGTTGCCTTCGCGCAAAAACAGCAGGCCAAAGCGCGCCAGGTCGCGCGCCGTCATGCGCAGCGGGTAGGCGGGGTGCGTGGAAGCGCCGCCCTTGAAATATTCGCCGTCGGACGTGCGGAAGTCCTGCATCTGCAGCGGCTGGGCAAGCTTTTCGTTGAAGGCGGTGAAGATGCCGCGGCCGGTCTGCTTTTCGTAGATGGTGCCCAGCGCGTTGAAGTCCCAGTTGTTGTAGTACCAGAAGGTGCCCGGCGCGTGGCTGCCGCGCGCCGGCCGTGCCGCGGCCATGCCCGGCGTTTCGTACAGGGCCGGGTGGTAGATGCCAGAGCGGGCCTTGAGCAGGTCGTGCACGGTGGCCCGCTTCTCGGCGGGCGTCAGGGCGGGTTCGTTGTCGTCGATGCCCAGCTCGGCCAGGGTCAGGTTCAGCCGCATTTCGCGTTGTTCAACGGCGATGCCCACCAGCGCGCTGAGCAGGCTCTTGCGCATCGAATGCAGGTTGTAGCGCTGGGCCACCTGCCCCCACTCGTCCACCACCTTGCCGCCCGAAACGATCACCACCGCGGCGGTGTCTATCGTCTTCGAATACGCCTGCGCGGCCCGCAGCTTGTCGCTGGACCAGCCCGCGGCTTCAGGCGATGCGGCCCTGCCCCATTCCTTGCCGGGCACGGGGCCGGCGGCAAAGGCGAAGGGCTGCGCCAGCAGCAGGGTGAGCAGCAAGGCCCGCAGCAGCCAGCGCAAGGAGGTGGAATGGTTTGCCTGGGATGCGGCCATGGTCAGCAAAGCGGATGCCGCGCCAGCATAGCGCCTTATCTGCGAGGCACGCTCACATACCGTTGCGTCGCCTCCTCCACCAGCTTGTCGCGCGGCAGCAGCTTGCTGCCACCTGTCCACAACTCCACCGCCTTGCCTTTGCTGTCGCGTACCAGCCGCATGTGCTGGCCCGGGCTGTTGTACGCCGATGTCTTGACAAACGCCGCCCTGTCCTTGCCGGTGACTTCACAGACGGTGCTGTTGGCGTCCATGGGCGGCAGCATGGCGGGCGAAACCAGGTAGAGCACCTTGCCCACGGGCACCACGTCGGTCGCGCCCCAGATAGACCACCAGCGGCCGGCCCAGGCCGCCTCGCGCTTGCCCGGCGCGCCGTGGGCCTTGAACGTTTCCAGGATGCTTTCGATCCCGTCGGCCCACGCCCACGACAGGCCGTCGATGGCGTTGCACAGCACGGTGATGGTGTAGCCCGACGCGGCGAAGCGCGCCGTGCGCGAGACAAAGCCCTGCAGGCTGCCCGTGTGGCCGAACCATTCGCGCGGGCCAGGCGCGCTGGCCATGGTGCCCAGGCCGTAGTGCGATTCCAGGTTGTTGTACGGGTCGCGCCAGCGGCGCTGCGCCATGTCGCGGCGGCTCGCGGGGGACAGGATGCTGTCCTTGCTGTCCGGCGCCAGCTGCGAGAAAAAACGCGCCACGTCGGCCGCGGTGGCGACAAAGCCGCCCGCCGGCGTAATGGCATTGCACGGCGCGTCGCACGGGATCAGCAGGCGCTGCCCGAACGGGAACTCCATGCTGTGGCCAACCGCCACCCTGGCGGATTTGGGCACCAGCGGCATGTCGGGCGTGGTTTCCTTCAGGCCCGCGGGCTGCAGCACGTTGCGGGTCATCCAGGCGCTGTAGTCCGTGCCTGTCACTTCCTCGATCAGCAGGCCCAGCAGGCCGTAGCCGTGGTTGGAGTATTTGAGCTGCACGCCCGGCTCCATCGGCTGCCTGCGTGCCAGGTCGGCGCGCAGTTCCTCGCGCGAGAACCACGGCCTGCGGTCCATGAACTGGCCGCTGTCGTCCCCGTCGCGGATGACGCCAGCGCCGTGCGATAGCAATTCACCCACGCGTGCCCTGGCCAGGTCTTTGTGCAAGCCACTCACGTGGCGGCCGATGGGGTCGTCCAGGCCCAGCTTGCCCTGCTCGCGCAGCAGCATCACGCCCGCGGCCGTAAAGGCCTTGGAATGCGACGCGATGCGCAGGCGGTGGCGCGGCGTCATGGCCTGGCCGGTGCGCAGGTTGGCTGCGCCGAAGGCCATCTCCGCCACCAGCTTGCCCCCCTGCGCGATGGCTATCGAGCAGCCGGGCTGGCGGTAGCGCTCCACCTGGAAGTCCATCCACCGGGCCACGTACTGAAGTGCGGCGTCCAGCCATGCGGGGTGGGCTGGCTTGCTTTTGTTGTGCGCCATTGCATACTCCGTCTCTGAAGGGGACGGGAGTTTACCTGTTGCTAACGCAAGGCCCTGGCGTGCGCAGAGGCCAGCTTGCGAAAGGCCGCCGAAATCCGGCTGTCGGCGGCAACGGTTTTCCAGTAGGCATGGGCCAGCAGGCGCGCGGCCGGCCACTCACGCAGCACCTGTACCGGCGGTGCGATGGCGCCCGGCTCGAATTCACGCACGACCAGCTCACCTGCGGTGGGCGCGTAGACCATGGGCAGCATGTCGTACGCCGGGGCCAGCGCCCAGTCGCCCTGCCCGTCGATCAGGAGCGAGATGTTTCCGTAGTGCCTGTCCGTATTGCCGATCAGGATGCCGAAAGCTTCCAGGAAACGCAGGCGGTCGGCATCGCTGTCGGTCAGCAGGTTGCGCGATGCCATGCGCCCGGCCGTATTGCCCCAGTTGTCGATCTTGCCCACGTATTCGCTGTCATAGGCCATCAGCGACACCATGCCGACGCGGCCCTTGGCCGTGCGGTCAAAACGCACCACTTCAAGAAAGACACGCCCTTCACCTTGCGTGATGCGCGACTGCGCGGCGGGCACGCCTGCCCCGGCGAGCGTTTCCAGAGCCAGGTGCTCGCAAACCAGCAAATCTCGCCAGCGCTGGTCGGCGGCCGCATGGCCTGCCGGGCTGAACTTGACGATGACCGGGCGGCCCTTGTGCACGGTGCAGAACTTGGGCTGGTCGCCGCCGGCCGACGAACCGGGCATGCCTTGCAGGGCGGCCTCGGCCAGGCGCGGGTAATGAGCCTGCGCGGTCTGCTTCGGGTGAAGCGCCTGCAGGCGTTCGAACGATGGGGCGCCAATGACCAGGTTGCCCGGCAAGTCTTCGCCGGCCAGGCACAGCGCCCGCAGCACATCGTCGTCGCTCCAGTGGTCGGGGTTGGGGGCCAGCCCCAGGGCGGCATGTGTGTGCGCAAAGGTACGGCCGATGAAACCTTGCGGGCGCATGTCGGCCAGGAACCAGGGAAGGCCGTCGTGCAGGGCACTGGGCCCGGCCTCCTCGTCAATCCAGAAGCGTCCACCGGCCACCGGAACCATTTCCGCAAACGGGCTGGGCCGGCCAGTCTCGTCGATCTTGACGATGGGAATGATGGTGCTGGGCCCCACCCCTTCCACGGCGCGTGGCAGCAGATAGGCCTGCGCCCGGCCGCGGCCGATTCGCAAGACCTGGCCGGCCTCCAGCAGCGGCGCCAAGGCACGTGAAACCGTGGCCTGGCTGGCGCCCAAAGCGGACTGCAACTGCGCGCTGGTGGCGACACCGGCGGTTTGCAGGGCTTTCAGCAGGAAGGCAGGTTCGACGACCATAGGTGAATAGAAGATTTTCTTCTATTTTACCTATATATGCATAGAATGTGAATAGATAAATGAATAGACTTTAAACGGCTGGCCGTGTGTCCAGCGCGGCGCGCAGCTTCTGCAACGTGGCGTGCAGCGCTACCCGCTCGTCCTTGCCCAGCAGCGCCAGGATGTCCGCCTGCGCGGCCTGGGCGCGGGGCAGCACCTTCTGGTACAGCGCACGGCCCTTGGCCGTGATGTGGCACACCAGCTTCTTGCCGTGGTCCGGGTCGGCCTTGACCTGGGCCAGCCCGCGCCCGGCCAGCGCCTGCAGGGAGCGGCTGACCAGCGCCTTGTCGGACATCGACAGCTTCACCAGTTCGCTGAAGGGGATGGGCGCGTAGGCGGCCAGGGCGGCCAGCACGCGCCACTGGGGGGCGTTGAGTTCAAAGTCGGCCAGGTAGCCGGCCGTGACGTCGCGCTGCATGGCGCTGGCCAGCCGCACGAACAGGAAGGTGGGGAAGTCTTCCAGCGTCAGCCGCTCGCCGGCCGCGCCGGGCTCGGCCCAGGGAGAAGTTGCTTTGGTCACAGGCCCAATTTCACCACGCCGCCGCTGGCGCGCTCCTTGTACAGCGCGGCGATGTCGTATTGCGCCTGCTGCCCGGCCTGGTGCGGTATGCCGCATTGCCCGCCGTTGAAAAAGTTAAGCACTTGCGGCACGGGGCGGAAACCCGGCAGCCCTTCCAGCCACAGCCGCACCATGTGGCGGCGCTTGTCGATTTGCTCGTGGTCATCGAACTGGGTGCGTGCGTGCAGCACGGCCAGGTTGTTCACCAGCAGCAGGTCGCCGGGCTGCATGCGAAAGCTGATGCGCAGCTCGGGTGACGCGGCCAGCTTGTCGAACAGGTCCATGGCCTCGATCTGTGCATCGCTTAGCGGTACGCCCGCTTCCTTGTGGCCGGCGGCAATGGGCGAGCGCACGTAGCGGCAGGCCAGGCGCCCCTGCTCCTGCGCGAACACGGGCACCAGGCCGCGCGTGTAAGGGCCGTCTTCAGGACGGCCCTCGTTGAAGCGGTGCCAGTGAAAGCCCTGGTACAGCAACGCCAGCAAATCGGGCCGCAGCGCCTGCATGGCGTTGTGGACGGCCACCGCGCTGGTGATGACGCTTTCGCCGCCCGCCTTCGCGTCCTGCACGCACGCCAGGCCGATGATGTCCGACGCGGGGTCCATGTGCAGGCGCAGTTCCTGGCTGGTCTTGTACTGGCGCGGCGAGGGTTCCTTGCCGGTGACGTCGCTCACGTCGATCAGCCGCGTACCTTGCGCGGTCTGCGAAACATGCTTGCCCACCCAGGTGCCCAGGCCCCAGGCGGCCAGGCGCGCCCTGTCTTTGCTCCATTCGCCCAGCGGCAGGCCGCGGATCAGGCTGAAGCCGCGGCCTTCGCTGAGCTCGCGCAGCGTGTCTTGCAGCAGCGGGGCCAAGGTGGTGAAGGGGAAATGTTCCCTGGCCGTGTCGGCCCAGCCCAGGCCGCGCGACTCCAGGCCGGCGCACACGGCGGTGAGCTCGTCCACTTCGGCGGGGGTGACGTGGCGGGTGTACTCATCCGCACCGGCGAAGGTGGCGGCGTTCCAGTTGGCGGGGTCGGTGACGGGGGTGATTTCTGCTTGCATGGGCATATCCTGAACCAGTTGTTGACCGGTCAACATAGGGATTGTGCGTATATGTTGACTGGTCAACATGATGTGAAATGGCGGCATGAATGCCAGAACACTCCCCCCTGAAGTTTCCATCCGCATCGAGCGCATGACCGGCGCCATGGGCGCCCGCGTCTTTGGCATTGATTTGCGCCAGCCGCTCACGGATGAGCAGCGCGGCGCGATCCAGGCCGCCTTTGACGAGCACCTGCTGCTCACCTTCCCCGGGCAGGAGGCGCTTTCGCCCGAGGAGCACCTGCGCTTCAGCGAAAACTTCGGCCCGCACCAGGACCTGCCCCACATTCCGCTGGTGGACGGCTACCCCCAGCTGCAAAAGGTGTTTGCCGAAACCACCCACGTCAAGGGCCAGGTGGCCGGGCAAAACTGGCATTCCGACAGCACCTTCTTGCCCGCGCCACCGCTAGGCGTGGCCATGCGCGCGGTGGAGCTGCCCGAATACGGCGGCGATACGTCGTTCGTGAACATGTGCCTGGTGTTTGAAACGCTTTCGCCCGCGCTGCAGCAGATGCTCAGCGGTATGAAGGCGGTGCACAGCGCCACCAAGCTGTTCGGCGCCGCCTCCAAGGAGCGGGCGGTGCAGGTGAACATGCGCGAGAACATCAAGGAAGGCGTGGGCGACAAGGAGCAGCTGCACCCCGTGGTGCGCACCCACCCGCGTACCGGGCGCAAGGGCCTGTTCGTCAACAAGGTCTACACCCAGCGCTTCGAGGGCTGGACGGCCGAGGAAAGCGCGCCGCTGCTGCAATACCTGTATTCGCTGTTCGACAAGCCCGAGTTCGGCGCGCGCATCAGCTGGCACACCAACATGATGCTGATGTGGGACAACCGCTTCACCCAGCACCGCGCCATTTTTGACTACGCCGGCCAGCGCCGCCTGCTGGTGCGCACCACCATACAGGGCGAAACGCCCGCCTGAGGAGACACACCGCATGAACAACAACACATTCGACCGCCGGGCTGTACTGGCCCTGCTGGCTGCTGGCGCCCTGCCCTCTGCTTTTGCGCAGGACGCGTGGCCCAGCAAGGCCGTGAAGTTCGTCAACTGGTCCAACCCCGGCGGCAACCTCGACATCGTGGGCCGCGTGCTGGCGGAGCACGCCTCGCGCAAATGGGGCCAGCCGGTGCTGACCGACAACCGCATCGGCGCCTCCGGGATGATCGCCACCGACTACGTGGCCAAGTCGCCCGCCGACGGCTACACGGTGCTGATCACCTCCTCCACCGGCCAGCTGACCAATGCGCTGGTGCGCCTGAAGCTGCCGTTCGACCCGGTGAAAGACTTCGAGCCCATTTCGCTGCTGGTGGCGGGCAACGTGGGCCTGATGGCCGCGGCCAACGCGCCCTACAACAACCTGAAGGAACTGGTGGCGTACGCAAAGAAGGCGGGCAAGCCGCTCAGCTACGGCACGCCCGGCAACGGCACCAGCGCCCACCTGTACGGCGAAGGCCTGCGCAAGCAGGCGGGCATAGAGATGACGCACGTGCCCTACAAGACCGGCGAGCTGGGCGCCATCACCGACATCATCGGCGGCGTGCTCGACCTCACGCTGATTTCGCAGGGTAATGCCAAGACGCAATCGGCCGGCGGCCGCGTGAAGGTGATCGCCATGTCGGGCGCGCAGCGCACCAAGGCGCTGCCCACCGTGCCCACGTTTGAAGAGCAGGGCTTCACCGGCTTCGGCCTGGCCGGCTGGATAGCGGCCTATGTGCCTGCCGGCACGCCCAAACCCGTCATCGCAAAGATCGCCAACACCTTCCGCGAAGTGCTGCGCGACCCCGAGGTTTCCGCCAAGCTGGAAGGCCTGGGCTACGACGTGATCGGCGGCACGCCGGAAGAGTTGCGCGCCTTCTACCAGCAGGAATACAAGCGCTTTGCGGAACTGGTGAAGAACGCGGGGATTGTTCCGGAATAAACCGGGCGCCTCAGCGCCGGCTCTTCAGGTAGTCGGCGCGGCGCATCTGCTCAGCCAGGGCGCACAGTTCCTGGCGCTGCTCCGGCGTGAGGCCCGCCTTGTCTTTCAGGGCGCGGACAGCGGCCGCCTGCTTGGTGGCCAGGTCGCTCGCAACAGCTTGGCGCAGCCCCAGCAGGAAGTCTTTCTGTTTTGCAGTGTTGCCCATGGAAAACCTCATTGGCCTCCATGCTAGGGCGGGTGCGCGCGCGCAGGCTGCGAACTATTCACACCGGCAGCCGTGGCAATATCACCTCTTACATTGAAACGGGCAGTGCAATGAAGAAAACAGCATGGATGACGATGCCGCTCGCGGCGCTGGCGCTGGCGGGTTGCGCATCGGTGGGCAGCGGGGACGCGGTGATGGGCACCAAACCCACTTACCTTGAGTCGCCGAGCGTCACCGTTCCCAATCTCGCCGCCCTCTCCCACCGCATCTACACACCCGCGCTGGACGAGGGCTATGTGCCGCAGGGCCTCACGGCATCGGGGGGCTACCTGTACGTCAGCAGCTACAAGCCCACGCCCGACCTGAAGGCCAACACCGGGCCCTGCCGTGTGTTCCGCATCGAGGCGGCCACCGGCAAATCGGCCGGCGGCTTCGACATTCCGCCGGGCACCTGCACGCACTCGGGCGGGCTGGCGCATGTGGGCAACGGAAAGCTCTTCCTGGCCGATACGCGCCAGGTGTTCCTGATCGACGTCGACAAGGCATTGGCCTCGGGCACATCAGCCGGCGCCAGCAAGGCCGTGAAGATCACCGGCGACTTGCGTGGCTCCTATGCCACCTTTGACGGCACGCATGCGTGGATAGGCACCTGGACCAAGGATGACGCCGCCAAGGCGCGCATGTACCGGCTGGATCCGGCCCTGTTCGACACCGCCGACGGCCAGACCGTGAAGGAAGACCGCGCCGTCGAATCCATTCCCGTGCCGCTGGAAGCGCAAGGCGCCGCCTTCGACAAGACCGGCAACCTGTGGATCTCGGCCAGCAACAGCCACTGGGGCAAGCTCTACCGGCTGAACCGCCAGGGCCAGGTGCAGGCCGAGTACGCCATGACGGCCGGGCTGGAAGATCTGGCGGTGGACGAATCGGGCCAGCTGTGGGGCCTGTCCGAATCGGGCACGCGCAAGTACATGGCGTGGGAGACGAAGTTTCCCTACATCTTCAGGATTGATCCGTCGAAGCTGAGGTAGCGGCTCAGTTCTTCGCGGCCGCATTCTGCGCGGCGGCCTGCTTCTCGGCCTTGTTGGCCCGGTGACGGCCCACGGCGCAGCCGACCGCGGCGCCCAGCAGGCCATGATGGCCCGCCACGTGGCCGCCTACGCCGCCCACGGCCGCGCCCTTGAGGCAGCCCTTGGCCATGGCGGGCGCGGAAACAGCCGTGAGCACGGCGAAAACTGAGGCAAGGATGAGTTGGGTCTTCATGAAAACGGCTCCGGCAAGTGGGTTGTTGATGAAGCCACTGTGCGCCGGTGCGGGCCGCTGCATGGTAAGCAGGGACACCGCGGCCCTGTAGGGCGATACCTTCGCCCGAATCGGCCCGCTGGCGCCGATGCTGCTCCACAATCGTTGAAGCATCAGGAGCTGTCGAATGGAGTTCAAGGACTACTACAAGATTCTCGGCCTGGAGAAAACGGCCACCGAACAGGACGTCAAGAAGGCGTTCAGGAAGCTGGCGCGCAAATACCACCCCGACGTCAGCAAGGAGGCCGACGCGGCCGCGCGCATGGCCGAACTGAACGAGGCCAACGCAGTCCTGTCCGACCCCGAGAAACGCGCGGCGTATGACGAACTGGGCAGGCAGCCGCAGGCCCGGGCGGGCCAGGAATTCCGGCCACCTCCCAACTGGGATGCCGGCTTCGAATTCAGCGATAGTGCGGGCCGCGGCGGCGATGGCGAGTTCAGCGACTTCTTCGAGCAGATGTTTGGCCGGGCGGCGCGCGGCCACCGGGCACAGGCCCGGGGCGCGCACAGCGGCGCGATGCCGCAGGTGCGCGGCGACGACCATCACGCGAAGATCGAGCTGGACCTGCTGGACAGCTACCAGGGCGCGGAACGTACCATCGCGCTGCGCGGGGCGCGCGTGGACGACGAGGGCCACGTGGTCAATGAAGACCGGCACCTCGAGGTGAAGATTCCCAGGGGCGTGCGCGAGGGCCAGCACATCCGCCTGGCCGGGCGCGGCGGCCCGGGCTTTGGCGGCGGCCCGCCCGGCGACCTGCTGCTGGAAGTGGTGTTCAGGCCGGATACGCGCTGGCGTGCCGAAGGCCGCGACGTGTACCAGCGCGTGCCCCTTGCCCCCTGGGAGGCCGCGCTGGGCGCGGGCGTGGAGGTGAATACGCCCACCGGCGAGGCCGAGGTGACAGTGCCTGCCGGCTGGAAGGCGGGCAAAAAGCTGCGGCTGAAAGGCCGGGGCATTCCCGGCGCCGAGCCTGGCGACCTGTACCTGGAGCTTGAGATCGCCCTGCCGCCCGCTGACGGCGATGCGGCTCGCGAGGCCTTCAAGGCATTCGGTGAGGCCTTTCCCCAATTCAATGCGCGCCGCGCGAATGGAGTGTGACGATGCAACACGAAATTCATCATGCCGAAGTGCTGGGCGAAGCCGCCTTCACCGCCGATGAGCTGGCGCGCGCGTGCGGGGTGGGCGTTACCTGGGTTCATGAGCGCGTGGAGGCCGGCGTGCTGCAGGTCGATTCGGCCACGGGCGACTGGCGCTTTGACAGCACCACGCTGGTCCGCGCACGGCGTATCGCCGGGCTGGAGGCCGGGTTCGACGCCGACCCGCAACTGGCGGCTTTGACAGCCGACCTGATCGAGGAAGTGACTGCGCTGCG
The DNA here is from genome assembly GCA_016191525.1 of Burkholderiales bacterium. Classification (GTDB taxonomy): domain Bacteria; phylum Pseudomonadota; class Gammaproteobacteria; order Burkholderiales; family Burkholderiaceae_C; genus Ramlibacter. Next base: position 194,406 of record JACPOK010000033.1, read on the forward strand.
GCGGCGCTTGCGGTTGCTGGGGGCCGGCAGCTAGGAGGGAAGTGCCCGGCGCAGCGCCCGTATGCGCTGCCACACCACGGCGGGCGGGCCGGCCATGGCCATCGCCTGCATGCACCGCTCCAGCCAGCCGGTGCGCGCCTGCATGCGGTCGATGGCGCGCTGCAGGTCGCGCAGGATGGACGCGCCGTAGGCGCCCTCGGCCTTGGCCACGGCCCGGCGCAGCAACTGCAGCGAAGGCTGCATCATCGCCAGGTCAATCAAGTCGCGGCTGAACACGCCATCGTCGGGCCAGCGGTCCGAGTTGGCCAGCAGCTTGCTGGCGGCCATGTCCAGCGGTGTCAGCGTGGCAATGCCGCACAGCAGGTCGTCCTTGCCGGGCTGGGCCAGCGCGATGCGGGCTTCCAGCACAATTTCAAACTTGACCGGCTGCCCGTCCATCAGCACCCGGGTGCGGATGCCGTATTGATCCGCCGTGACTTCGCCCGGCACCTCCAGCGGCGGTGCCCCCTCTCGCGTGATGGCACGCAGGCCCTCCACGCCCGTGAGCAGATGGCGCAGCTTGCGGTACCAGTCGATCTCGGACACGAGGAAGTCAACGTCAACCGATTCGCGGTATTCGCCGTACTTCAGCGCGATGGCCGTGCCGCCGCCGAAGAGGCAGTGGTGCCCGCACAGCAGCGGGCCGTCCAGCGCATTGAGCACGTGGGCGATGCGCTGGTGGTGGGGCCGGCTAAACACCAGCGTCGGCCCCCAGCGCCTGGCGCAGCGCCTCCACCAGGTCCTGCTCTTCGGGCGAAAGCTGCGCCGGGTCCACATGGCGCCAGTTCCGCTCATAGATGCCCAAGGCTTCGCGCGGCGTGAGCTCGGGCGTGCCGTGCACCTGCCAGGCGAGCTCTTTCAGCTTGGGGTAGTCCGCGATGCGCACGCGCGCGGGCAGCCAGCCTTTGCGACCCGCTGCAGGGGACGCGGCGGGTTCTTCTTGGGGCGCCACCTGTGCGTTCAGCCCCAGCGCGGCGAACACCGCCATGTAGGCGCCGGCGGTGACGGAGGCCGTGCCTTTCTCGATGCGGTGCAGCGTGACCCGGGAGATGCCCGCCGCTTCCGCGGCCGCCACGGCGCTGATGCGCAACGCCTTGCGGCGGGCATGCACGGCCTGCCCGAGGGCGGTGAGCGCATCGGCGGCCTGGATGGTCAGGGCGGGGTTGTTGGCTGGCATTTGTTTCTCATTATGTACAAATATCCATTTTTGTCAATAATGAGAAACTGTTTATCCAACAATTCGCCTGTGTGATGCAATAGCGTCATCCATGGCCACCGACATCAACCTGAACCAGATCGCCATCGACGCGATGCGCAAGCGCGGCCTGCTGCCCGCCTTTTCTCCGCAGGCGCTGCAGGAGGCGGAGGCAGCGCGCGCGTCCGGGCCTGAACGCGGCGGCGAAATCCGCGACCTGCTGGGCCTGGCCTGGTTTTCCATCGACAACGACGACACGCGCGACCTGGACCAGCTCAGCGTGGCGCAGGCACTGCCCGGCGGTGCCGCGCGGCTGCTGGTGGCGGTGGCGGATGTGGATTGCATGGTGCGCATGGGCGACGCGCTGGACGCGCATGCGGCCGCCAACACCACTTCCGTTTACACGGCAGCTGGCGTGTTTCCGATGCTGCCCGAAGTACTTTCCACCGACCTCACCTCGCTGCATGAAGGCCAGCAGCGGCTGGCGGTGGTGGTCGACATGCTGGTGCAGGCTGACGGCACCGTGTCCGAAGCCGATGTGTACCGCGCGGCCGTGCTCAACCGCGCCAAGCTCACTTACAACGCCGTTTCCGCCTGGCTGGATGGCGACGGCCCGGCCCCCGCGCAAGTGGCCAGCGTGCCCGGCCTGGAGGAGCAGGTTCGGCTGCACGATGTGCTGGCCGCGCGGCTGCGGCAATGGCGGCAGGCGCGCGGCGCATTGAATGTCAATACGGTGGCGGCGCGCCCGGTGTTCCGGGATGGGCAGCTAACCGACCTGCAGCCCGACCCGCGCAACCGCGCCAAGGACCTGATCGCCGACCTGATGATCGCGGCCAATGGCGCCACCGCGCGCTTCCTGGTGCACAAGGGCTTTCCTTCGCTGCGCCGCTTTTTGCAGGCGCCGCGGCGCTGGGATCGCATCGAGGCGCTGGCCGCGGTGCACGGCGTGACGCTGCCTGCGCAGCCCGATGCGGTGGCGCTGGACCAGTTCCTCACGGCGCGCCGCCTGGCCGACCCGGCGGGGTTCGCGGACCTGTCGCTTGCCGTGGTCAAGATGCTGGGCTCCGGCGAATACGCGGCGGCGCCGGCGGGCGCAGCCGGCGCGGGCCACTTTGGTCTGGCGGTGAACGACTATGCGCATTCCACGGCCCCCAACCGGCGCTTTCCCGACCTGGTGACGCAGCGGCTGCTGAAGGCCGCGATTGCGGGCGCCGAGCCGCCCTACTCCGCCGAGGCGCTGGGCGAGATCGCGCGCCACTGCACGCTGCAGGAAGACAATGCGAACAAGGTGGAGCGCGAAGTGCTGAAGGCCGCGGGCGCCTTCCTGTTGCAGGGGCGCATTGGCGAAACCTTTGACGCCATCGTCACCGGCGCGGCGCCCAAGGGCACCTTTGTGCGCATCAGCCGGCCGCTGCTGGAAGGCCGCGTGGTGCGCGGCTTCGAGGGGCTGGACGTGGGCGATACGGCGCGCGTGCGGCTGGTGGCCGTGGACGCGGCGAAAAGCCTTATCGACTTCGAACGGGCGTGAACCCCCCGGCGGCCCACGCACTTGCGCTGGCACGGGTGAGCTTGAACGAGGGCGGCACGCGCACTTCGGCCAGCAGGTCTCCGGCGGCATCGGTGGCGCGCAGCATCGCGGAGGGGTTTTCCTCGTCGGGTTCGATGTCCAGCGACACCGTCACCCGCCCGCCCTGGTGCGCGATCTCTATCTGCTGGTGCAGGGCCGCATGCAGCTGCTGCTCGTGCCGGCGCACGAATTCATGGGCGGTCTTGACCAGCGTGTTGAAGGCCGCGGTGTCCAGCGGCTTGGGGTTCTTCTTGTCGCGGCCCATGGTCCAGGGGCCCACCAGCGCGGGCTCGGCCTGGCCGTCGGGCGTCATGGCCACGGCCCAGCCGTCGTCGTCTTCGTTCTTGATGACCCTGGCCGTCCAGCCGTTGTCCTGCCACAGGCGCGGCTCGGTGATGCGTTCGGTCATTCGGCGGTGATCCCGTTCTTCTTGATCAGCTCGCCGTATTTCGCCAGTTGCGCGCGCATGGCCGTGCCCAGCTCGTCGGGCGTGGTGCCGCGCGGCGTGAGGCCTTGGGCGTTGAGCTTTTCGCGCACCTCGGGGTCGGCCAGTGCCTTCTGCACTTCGGCGGCCAGCTGCGCCAGGATGGGCTTGGGCGTGCCGGCGGGCGCCATCAGCGCGAACCACGAATTGAATTCAAAGCCGGGCATGCCCGATTCACCCACCGTGGGCACCTCGGGAAATTGCGGCATGCGCCGGGGTGTGGTCACGCCGATCAGGCGCAGCTTGCCGGCCTTGACCAGTGAATTGACGGTGGCGATGCCCTGGAAGGCGGCATGCACCTCGTTGCCCGCCACGCCCATGGCAGCCTGCGTGGCGCCCTTGTAGGGCACGTGCGTCATCTGGATGCCGGCCTGCGAATCGAACAGCGCCATGGCGATGTGCTGCGGGCTGCCGTTGCCGCCGGAGCCGTAGTTGATCTTGCCCGGCGCCTTTTTCGCTTCGGCGATCAGGTCGGCGGCGCTTTTGGTGGGCGCCTCGGCATTGACCACCAGGCCCCATTCCACCGTGGCCACCAGCGACACGGGCTCGAAGTCTTTCAGGATGTCCCAGGGCATCTTCGCCTGCATGTTGGGCAGCATGGTCATGATGCTGTCGTTGAAGCCGCCCAGCGTGTAGCCGTCGGGCGCGGCCTTGGCCACCACGCCGGCGCCGATCAGGCCCGCCGCGCCGGGATTGTTTTCAATGACGAAGTTCTGGCCCATGTTCTGGCCCATCTTCTGCGCCACGATGCGCGCGGCATTGTCGACGGCACTGCCGGCGGCCAGCGGAATGACGACCCGGATGGGCTTGTTGGGGTAAGTCTGGGAATGGCCGAGGCCGGTGGCCAGCAGCGAGGCCAGGAGGATGGCGGTGTACTTCATGGTTCAGGTTTCCTGCAGGTTGGGAATGCCCAGGTCATGGGCCACGGTGTCCAGCTGGGCCAGCAGCGCGGGCGACAGCGCCAGGCCGTCGCGTTCGCTGGCCGTGCGTTTGGCATGGCTTTGCTCGCCGGGCATCCAGATGCGTTCCACGCCCGGCATGCGCTCGCTGGCGCGCAGCTCGCGCACCAGCTTGTCCACGCGGGCCTTGAATTCGTCGATGTCGCCGAAGGCATTGGGGTCGATCGCCACGATGGCCTGGCCGGTGTTGGTGACGCTGGCGTGGTCCTTGTTGAAGTCGATGGTTTCGCTGCCCATGGCCGCGCCGTTCAGCGTGCCGGCCAGAAGGCCCACGATCATCGCCAGGCCATAGCCCTTGTAGCCGCCGATGGGCATCAGGAAGCCTTCTTCGGAGCGCTTGGGGTCCGTGAGCGGGTTGCCCTGCCGGTCGATCATCCAGCCCACCGGCATCTGCTCGCCGCGCTGGGCCTTGGCCTTGACCTTGCCGTAGGCCGCCACGGTGGTCGCCATGTCCAGCACCACCGGCGGCTCTTCGCCTGCGGGCACGGCCACGGCGATGGGGTTGGTGGACAGCAGCATGTCCAGCCCGCCCCAGGGCGGCAGGTGGTTGGCATTGCCCACCGCGTAATACATGCCGATCATGTCGTGCGCCAGCGGCATGCGTGCGTACAGCGAGGCCGGGCCCGCATGGTTGGACAGCCGCGCGCCCACCCAGGCCACGCCGCAGTTGCGGGCCTTTTCGATGGCGATCTGCGCGGCCCGCTGCATCACCAGGTGGCCCATACCGTTGTCGCCGTCCAGCAGGGCCATGGCGGCCTTCTCCTTCACCACACGGATGTTGGGCCGCACGTTGACGCCGCCGGCCTTGATGCGGCGCGCATAGGGCGCCAGCCGGATCAGCCCGTGGCCGTCGGAGCCCTGCAGTTCGGCTTCGGTCATCAGTTCGGCGACGATGGCCGCGTCGGCGGGCGGCAGGCCGAGCTTTTCCATGGCGGCGGCGACGAAACGACGGGCCTGCGCCCCGGGAAAGCGGATTTGCGAAATTTCAGGCATGCGGCATTGTTACGCGCTTTGGCATGTCACGATAATCACGCCAGACATCAAGGAGATTGACATGGGCGCGCAGTGGAAAGCAAAAGGCAAGGCACAGGCGGCGGATGCCAGGGGCAAGCTGTTTGGCCGGCTGGCCAAGGACATCATGGTGGCCGCGCGCAACGGCGCCGACCCGGCTTCCAATTCGCGGCTGCGGCTGGTGGTGGAGCAGGCGCGCAAGGTCTCCATGCCCAAGGAAACGCTGGAGCGGGCCATCAAGAAGGGCGCGGGCCTGACCGGCGAGACGATCCATTTCGAGCACGTCATCTACGAAGGTTTTGCGCCGCACCAGGTCCCGGTGATGGTGGAATGCCTCACCGACAACGTGAAGCGCACCGCCCCTGAAATGCGCGTGCTGTTCCGCGCCGGGCAGCTGGGCACCTCGGGCTCGGTGGCATGGGATTTCGACCACCTGGGCATGATCGAGGCCGAACCCGCCGCACCCGGCGCCGACCCCGAAGAAGCCGCCATTGAAGCCGGCGCGCAGGACCTGGAACCGGGCGAGGAAGAAGGCACCACCCTGTTCCTGACCGACCACGCCGACCTGGACATCGTGAGCAAGGCGCTGCCCGCGCACGGCTTCACGGTGCTTTCGGCCAAGCTGGGCTACAAGGCCAAGAACCCGGTCAGCGCGGCCGGCATGGACCCCGCGCACCTGGAAGAAGTGGAAGCCTTCCTGGCCGCCATCGACGCGCACGACGACGTGCAGAACGTGTTCGTCGGGCTGGCCGCCTAGCGGGGCACGGTTATCGCTGAGGTGCCGCGGACGTGGCCTCGAGGAATTGTGCGGACGTGAGCGTGGTGGCGCCGTCTACCAGCACCGGTGCGCACACGCACTCTGGCCCGCCACCGGCCGAACGGGCGGCCGCCTCGCACCTTTTCACCGCCTCCTGCAGGCGCGTGGCCATCGATGGTTGGTTGCTCTGCACGGCGGTATTCGACAGATCGATTACCGACATGCCGACCACCGCCGGGCAAGAGCGCCCCGCGGCCACTCTCGGCATCGCCACCACATACCCGCCCACATGGGGAATGGAGCGCAACACGCTGCGCCGGATGCCCGGCGACACCGCGTCGGCCAGCCGGTAATCTGTCACGCACGCCTTGCCGCCGTCGGCGAAGGAAATGGTGTGCCAGAACTTGCATGCCGCACTGGCGTGTGCGCTGGCCAGCAAGGCGGCGATGCAGAAGAAAAAACGGAAAAGGGTCATGCTGCGGTCCAGTTGATGAGGTCCGCAGCATAGTTCATCGCGCCGGCTTCACCTCGACCAGCTTCACCAGCGCCCACAGCACCCGGTTAGCCGGCGTGGCGATGCCCAGCGCCTGGCCGCGCCGTGTGACGTGGCCGTTGAGGTAATCGATCTCGGTGGGCTTGCCGCGCGCGATGTCCTGCGCGGTGGAGGAATACTGGCCGGGCATGGTCTCCACGATTCGGCGCACCGCCGTATCCACATCGCCGGGCACGGTAACGCCTTCGGCCCTGGCCACGGCCAGGCATTCATTGATGACGTCCTGCATCACGTCCTTGACGCCTTCACCGGTCACCGTTTCGCCGTACGGCTTTTGCGCAATGGCCGAGACGGCGTTGTAGGCACAGTTGAGGATCAGCTTGAGCCACAGCGCGCCGCGCACATTGCCTGAGATTTCGGTGGGCACACCTGCAGCCACCAAGGCCTGCGCGACGGCCTGGCTGGAGGCGGAAGGATCAATCACCAGTTCACCGCGCCCGTGGTGCTTGACGTGGCCCGGGCCGGCCATCTCGGTACCCACGTAGACCACGGCCGCTGCCACCTGGCTGGGCGGCAGCACGGTACGCAGCCGGTCGGCGTTGTCCACGCCGTTCTGCAGGCACAGCACCAGCGTGTTGGGGCCGATGTACGGCCTGATCTGCTCGCCCGCGCCTTCAGTGTCGGTGGATTTGACGCAGAACAGGATGAGGTCGGCGCCCTGCACTGCTGCAGCGTCGCTACTGGCTTTCAGGCGAACCTGTTCGTCGAAGGTTTTTGTTTCCATGCGCAGGCCGTCTTTCGCTATGGCTTGCACGTGCTGCGGGCGGGCGATCAGCGTCACGTCATGCCCGGCGCGGGCCAGCATGCCGCCGAAGTAGCAGCCCACGGCGCCTGCGCCCATGACGGCGGCTTTGAGGGGTTGGGTCATGAAGGCATTCTAGGAAGGCCGGATAATTCCTGCTCAATGACCTACGCAGACCTTTCGCAGGACACGGCCGCCATGCGGCGCATCTTTGTGTCGCTGGGCCTGGCGCGGGACGACGAAGAGGTGACGGCGGTGGCGCTGACCGGCGGTGTCTCGTCGGGCATCTACCGGGTGGACCTGCAATCGGGCAGCTATTGCCTGAAGCAGGCGCTGCCCCGGCTGAAGGTGGCCAAGGAATGGAACGTGCCGGTGGAGCGCGTGTTCGCCGAGATTGACTGGCTGCGGACGGTGGGCCGCATCGTGCCCGGCTACGTGCCCCGCGTGCTGGGCCAGGACGACGCCAGCAAGAGCTTTGTGATGGAGTTTCTCGGCCCCGAATACCGCAACTGGAAGGCCGCGATGCTGGCCGGCCAGGTCGAAGCCGGCGTGGCCCGCGCCGTCGGCGACATGTTGGGGCGCATCCATGCGGCGACGGCGGACGACGCTGCGCTGGCGGCGCGCTTCGCCACCGACGACAACTTTCATGCCATCCGGCTCGAGCCCTACCTGGTGGAGACGGCGCGCGTGCACCCCGCCCTGGCCAGCCGGCTGCTGGCGATGGTGGAGCGCACGGCCGCCACCCGCCGGGTGCTGGTGCACGGCGACGTGAGCCCCAAGAACATCATGGCCGGCCCCCAGGGCCCGGTGCTGCTGGATGCCGAGTGCGCCTGGTTTGGCGACCCTGCGTTTGACGTGGCGTTCTGCCTGAACCACTTCCTGCTGAAGGCGGCGCACCTGCCGGCGCACCTGGAGGCGCTGATGGCCAGCTACCGCGCGTTCGCGCAGGCCTACATGGCGCATGTGGCGTGGGAGCCTGCGGCCGCGCTGGAACCGCGCGTGGCCGCACTGCTGCCCGGCCTGGCGCTGGCCCGTGTGGACGGAAAGTCCCCGGTCGAATACCTGGGCGTGCCACAGCGCGACGCGGTGCGGCGCACCGCGATCAGCCTGCTGCAGAACGAACCGGCTACCCTTGAGCAAATCGCGGTCCGCTGGACCCGGGAATTTTCAGCATGAAAATCAGGAGCATCCAGGGCCGCCGCATCTGGGATTCGCGCGGCCGACCCACGGTTGAAGTCGAGGTGGTCAATGACGACGGCACCCTTGGCCTCGGCATCGCACCTGCGGGCGCCTCGATGGGGACGCGCGAGGCGGTGGAGCTGCGTGACGGCGGCGCCGCATTCGGCGGGCGCGACGTGCAGTCGGCGCTGCGCGGCATCGAACGCGAGATCGCCCCCGCGCTCATCGGCCGCGACGTGACGGACCAGGCAGGTATCGACGCTGCGCTCATCGCGCTTGACGGCACGCCCACCAAGGCCCGGCTGGGCGGCAACGCTCTTATCGCCACATCGCTGGCCGTGCTGCATGCGGCCGCGGCGCAGGCGCGCGTACCGCTGTGGCAATACCTGGCGCAGGCCCGGCCCGTGAAGCTGCCGCTGCCGCAGATCCAGATTTTCGGTGGCGGTGCGCATGCGGGGCGCCGCGTGGACGTGCAGGACTTCATGGTGATCGCCACCGGTGCCACTTCGTTTTCGCACGCGCTGGAGATGACGGCCGAGGTGTACCGCGCGGCCGGCGGGATCATGGCTGCACGCGGCACGCTGGCCGGCGTCGCAGATGAAGGCGGCTGGTGGCCCAGCTTCTCGCGCAACGAGGAGGCGCTGGACACACTGGTAGAGGCGATCGAGAAGGCCGGCTACGTGCCCGGCGCACAGGTTGCCATCGCGCTGGACATCGCCTCGTCGGAATTCGGGCGCGGCGGGCGCTACAAGCTGGCGCTGGAAGGCCAGGAACTGGACTCGGACGCGCTGTGCGGGATGCTGGTGCGCTGGGTGGAGAAGTATCCCATCGTTTCCATCGAAGACCCGCTGGCCGAGGACGACGAGCAAGGCCTGGTCGCCTTTACCCAAGCCGTGGGCCACCGTGTGCAGGTGGTGGGCGACGACTACCTCGTGACCGACGCAGGGCGCGTGCGCAACGCCGCCGCGCTCGGCGCCTGCAACTGCGCGCTGATCAAGCCCAACCAGGCCGGCACCGTGACCGAGACGCGTGCGGCGCTGGATGCTGCGCAGGCCGCGGGCTACGCCACCATCGTCTCCGCCCGCTCGGGCGAGACGGAAGACGTGGCCATCGTGCACCTTGCCACCGGCTGGAACGCCGGCCAGCTGAAGGTGGGCTCGTTCGCGCGGTCGGAGCGCATGGCCAAGTGGAATGAGGCTGTGCGCATCGAGTCGCGGGCCGGGGCGCCGGCAGGCTTTTGGGGCGCGGCCGCGCTGGCACGAAGGAGCAAGGCATGAACTACTGGCTGATGAAATCGGAGCCCGGGGAATGCTCGGTGGATGACGCGCTGGCCGCGCCGAAGTCGACCGTGCCCTGGGTTGGCGTGCGCAACTACCAGGCCCGCAACTTCATGCGCGACCAGATGCGGGTGGGCGACGGCGTGCTTTTCTACCACTCCAGCTGCGCCGAGCCGGGTGTCGTTGGCGTAGCACGGGTGGCTTCCACGGCCTACCCCGACCCGACCCAGTTCGACCGCAAGTCGCCCTACTACGACCCCGGCGCGAAGCCGGAAGAGCCGCGCTGGCAGCTGGTGGACGTGCAGGTGCTGCGCAAGATCCCCAACCTCACGCTGACAGAGCTGCGCGCGCGGCCCGAACTGGCGGAGATGCTGGTGCTGAAGAAAGGCAACCGCCTTTCGATCACGCCGGTGGAAGCGAAGCACTGGAAGGCGATCGCGGGGAAATGAAAAAAGCCGCCCGGAGGCGGCTTTTTGTTTCAGCGGCGGGCCGCTTATTCGCTGGACACTTCTTCCGGCTCGGGCTTGGCTTTGCCCTCTTTCTTGGGCAGCGGCTGGATGTCCAGTTGCACGTCGGAGGTTTCCACGCCCTTCTCGTCGGTCTTGATCTCGACGTCCACCGTCAGGCGGCCACCGTCGACCAGGCGGCCGAACAACAACTCGTCGGCCAGCGCGCGCCGGATGGTGTCCTGGATCAGCCGCTGCATCGGGCGGGCGCCCATCAACGGGTCGAACCCCTTCTTGGCCAGGTGCTTGCGCAGCTTGTCGGTGAAGGTGACTTCCACCTTCTTCTCGGCCAGCTGCTGCTCCAGCTGAAGCAGGAATTTGTCGACCACCCGCAGGATGACCGTCTCGTCCAGCGCCTTGAAGCTCACGGTGGCGTCCAGCCGGTTGCGGAACTCGGGCGTGAACAGGCGCTTGATGTCGGCCATCTCGTCGCCGGCTTCGCGAATTTGCGTGAAGCCCATCACCGCCTTGTTCATCGTCTCGGCGCCCGCATTGGTCGTCATGATGATGATGATGTTGCGGAAATCGGCCTTGCGCCCGTTGTTGTCCGTCAGCGTGCCGTGGTCCATCACCTGCAGCAGCACGTTGAAGATGTCCGGGTGAGCCTTCTCGATCTCGTCGAGCAGCAGCACCGCATGCGGTTTCTTGGTGACGGCCTCGGTCAGCAGGCCCCCCTGGTCGAACCCTACGTAGCCTGGCGGCGCGCCGATGAGGCGGCTGACAGCATGACGCTCCATGTACTCCGACATGTCGAAGCGCATCAGCTCGATGCCCATGATGTAGGCCAGCTGCTTGGCGGCTTCGGTCTTGCCGACACCGGTGGGGCCGCTGAACAGGAACGAGCCGATCGGCTTGTCTCCGCGGCCCAGGCCCGAGCGCGCCATCTTGACGGAGGCGGCCAGCACTTCCAGCGCCTTGTCCTGGCCGAACACCACACTCTTCAGGTCGCGTTCCAGGGTCTGCAACTTGCCGCGGTCGTCGTTGGAGACGTTGGCCGGCGGGATGCGCGCGATCTTGGCGACGATCTCCTCTACCTCGGTCTTGGTGATGGTCTTCTTGCGCTTGTTGGCGGGCAGGATGCGCTGGGCAGCGCCGGCTTCGTCGATCACATCGATGGCCTTGTCGGGCAGGTGCCTGTCGTTGATGTACTTGGCCGACAGCTCGGCCGCGGCCTGCAGGGCGGCCACGGCGTACTTGACGCTGTGGTGCTCTTCAAAGCGCGACTTCAGGCCCTTGAGGATCTCGATGGTCTCCTGCACGCTGGGCTCGACCACGTCCACTTTCTGGAAGCGGCGTGACAGCGCCGCATCCTTCTCGAAGATGCCGCGGTACTCGGTGAAGGTGGTCGCGCCGATGCACTTGAGCGAGCCCGACGAAAGGGCCGGCTTGAGCAGGTTGCTGGCGTCCAGGGTGCCGCCCGAGGCTGCGCCCGCGCCGATCAGTGTGTGGATTTCGTCGATGAACAGGATGGCGTTGGGCTTGTCCTTGAGCGACTTGAGCACGCCCTTCAGGCGCTGCTCGAAATCGCCGCGGTACTTTGTGCCGGCCAGCAGCGCGCCCATGTCCAGCGAATACACCTGCGAATCGGCCAGAATCTCGGGCACTTCCTTCTGCGTGATGCGCCAGGCCAGGCCCTCCGCGATGGCGGTCTTGCCCACGCCGGCTTCGCCCACCAGCAGCGGGTTGTTCTTGCGGCGGCGGCACAGGATCTGGATCACGCGCTCGACTTCGTATTCGCGCCCGATCAGCGGGTCGATCTTGCCGTCCCTGGCCGCCTGGTTCAGGTTCTGGGTGAACTGCTCCAGCGGGGAGGCCTTCTCGTTCTTTTCGCCGCCCTCCTCGCCCTCATTGGACGAGGCTTCGCCGCCCTTGGCGGGCTCGGGCGGGTCGCTCTTCTTGATGCCGTGGGCGATGAAATTCACCACGTCAAGGCGCGTCACGCCCTGCTGGTGCAGGTAGTACACGGCATGCGAATCCTTCTCACCGAAAATGGCCACCAGCACGTTGGCACCGGTGACTTCCTTCTTGCCGTTGCCCGTGCTCTGCACGTGCATGATGGCGCGCTGGATCACACGCTGGAAACCCAGCGTGGGCTGGGTGTCCACGTCGTCCGTGCCGGCGACCTGGGGCGTGTTGTCCTTGATGAAGTTGGACAGCGACTTGCGCAGGTCGTCGATGTTCGCCGAGCATGCGCGCAGCACTTCCGCCGCGCTGGGATTGTCCAGCAGGGCCAGCAGCAAATGCTCCACGGTGATGAACTCGTGGCGCTGCTGCCGCGCCTCCACAAATGCCATGTGGAGGCTGACTTCCAATTCCTGGGCAATCATGATGTTTCCTTTTGCCTTTGCTTGTCGAATACTAAATCGGTTCGAGCCGGATTTACTCAACCGGTTCACTCACACATTGCAGCGGGTGCCCGGCCTGCCGCGCCGCTTCCTGCACCTGGTCCACCTTGGTGGCCGCCACGTCCCTTGAAAACACGCCGCAGACGCCCCGGCCGTCCAGGTGGATCTTCAGCATGATCTGGGTGGCCGTCTCGCGGTCCTTGTTGAAAAACTCCTGGATGCACACCACGACGAATTCCATCGGGGTGTAGTCGTCATTGAGCATGACGACCTGGAACATCTGGGGGGGCTTTGTCTTCTGGGTGCGCCGCTCCAGCACCACCGAGCCGCCGTCGTCGTCCTTCGGCCGCACCTTGGGTGCCACCGGGGCCGGAACGGGTGTTTTTGTTGCCATGAAATTCATTCTATAGAGCGCGCTTTCGCGCTGCTGCATGAAGGTGAATTGGTGGCGGATGCGCCACATTCAAGCCACCGCGGCCGCGCATCGCGAGAATCATCGGGTGCTTCGGCGCCGCGGCACGGCAGCGCGGCAGCAAGGTCCCTTTCATCGAACTTTAGTTTGTGAAATTGTTGACAGATTGGCCCCGAATCCCCGACACTGGGCCGATTAGAGGGAAGCAGGAGCCGAGGATGGCGACGGGAACAGTCAAATGGTTCAATGATGCAAAGGGCTTCGGGTTCATCGAGCCCGATGGCGGCGGTGCGGATGTGTTCGCGCATTTTTCCGCCATCGCCATGGAGGGCTTCAAGACGCTCAAGCAGGGCTCCCGCGTGAGCTTTGAAATCACCGAAGGCCCCAAGGGACAGCTGGCCCAGAACATCCAGGCCGAGGTCTCGCTCGGCACGCCTCAGCCCATTGTCACCCAGCCCGCCCAGGACCGGCAGCCGCCGCGCCATTCCAAGGTGCGCGCGCCGCAGTTCCATGCCTCGGGCCATGGCGATCTCATGACCAAGTAAGGCCCATGAATTGAAAAAGCCGCCCCAAGGCGGCTTTTTTTGCGCCCGGCGCTTCTCTGTCACATGTTGTCGATCATCACCTGGCCAAAGCCCGAGCAGCTGACCTGCGTGGCGCCGTCCATCAGGCGAGCGAAGTCATAGGTGACCTTCTTGGACAGGATGGACTTTTCCATCGAGCTGATGATCAGGTCGGCGGCTTCCTTCCAGCCCATGTGGCGCAGCATCATCTCGGCCGAGAGGATTTCGGAACCCGGGTTCACGTAGTCCTTGCCCGCGTACTTGGGTGCCGTGCCGTGGGTGGCTTCGAACATCGCGATGGTGTCCGACAGGTTGGCCCCGGGGGCGATGCCGATGCCGCCGACCTGGGCGGCCAGCGCGTCAGACACGTAGTCGCCGTTCAGGTTCAGCGTGGCTATCACGCTGTACTCGGCCGGGCGCAGCAGGATCTGCTGCAGGAAGGCGTCGGCGATGCTGTCCTTGACGGTGATTTCCTTGCCCGTCTTGGGGTTCTTGAACTTCATCCACGGGCCGCCGTCGATTTCCACCGCGCCGAATTCCTTCTTGGCCAGGGCGTAGGCCCAGTCACGGAAGCCACCTTCGGTGAACTTCATGATGTTGCCCTTGTGCACGATGGTCAGGCTGGGCTTGTCGTTGTCGATCGTGTACTGGATGGCCTTGCGCACCAGGCGCTCGGTGCCTTCGCGCGAAACCGGCTTGATGCCGATGCCCGAGGTGTTGGGGAAGCGGATTTTCTTGACGCCCATCTCGTCCTGCAGGAACTTGATGATCTTCTTGGCCTTGTCGGACTCGGCTTCGAACTCGATGCCGGCGTAAATGTCTTCCGAGTTCTCGCGGAAGATCACCATGTTGGTCTTGTGCGGCTCCTTCACCGGGCTGGGCACGCCATCGAAGTACTGGATGGGGCGCAGGCAGACGTACAGGTCCAGCTCCTGGCGCAGGGCCACGTTCAGCGAGCGGATGCCGCCGCCCACGGGCGTCGTCAGCGGGCCCTTGATGGACACCACGTACTCTTTCACGGCAGCCAGGGTTTCTTCGGGCAGCCAGACGTCCGGGCCATAGACCTTGGTGGATTTCTCGCCGGCAAACACCTCCATCCAGTGGATCTTTTTCTTGCCGCCGTAGGCCTTGGCCACCGCGGCGTCGACCACCTTCAGCATCACCGGCGTGATGTCTGCGCCCGTGCCGTCGCCTTCGATGAAGGGAATGACCGGCTGGTCGGGCACGTTGAGCGACATGTCGGCGTTGACGGTGATTTTCTGGCCTTGGGCGGGCACCTTGATGTGCTGGTACATGGGGGGAACGTCTCCGGGGGATGGGGAAATGAGGGCTGGCGCGGTGCCGGCCATGGAACCCCGCGATTCTAGCGGCGAAACTGTCGCGGTCCTGTCAACCGACCGCTGAGCTGCGGCGTTTCGGGTTGAGTTTCCTCCTTCCGGGGGAAGCGTTTTTTCGAAAAAACTGTCAACCCAAAGGATTCTCCAAATGAACAAGCTCCTCGCAGCCCTGATCGCCACCCTGTTCGCCACCGCCTCGTTCGCCGCTTCGCACGCCGGCGCCCCCATGGCCGGCGCTTCCGCCGCCGCCAAGACCGAAATGAAGGCCGAAGCCAAGGCCGAGAAGAAGGACGCCAAGGCTGACGCCGCCGCCGAGAAGAAGGCCGCCAAGGCCAAGGCCAAGGCTGAGAAGAAGGCTGCCGCCGAAGCCAAGAAGGCTGCTGATGCCAAGACCAAGGCCGAAAAGGCTGAAGCCGCCGCCAAGGCCAAGTCCGACAAGGCTGCTGCCGCCGCCACCGCCAAGACCGACAAGGCCGGCGCTGAAGCCAAGAAGGACAAGGCTGTTGCCGGCGCCGAAGCCAAGAAGGAAAAGGCTGTTGCCGGCGCTGACGCCAAGGCCGAAGCCGCCAAGAAGTAATTCTTCGGCAGTTCGCGAAAAGCCCGCTTCGGCGGGCTTTTTTGTTTTTGCCTTCAGGTCAACCGTCACAGATGGATACACGTTACTGATGAGCCTTCCGGTTTCTGGGAGGTTTTTCGAAAAAACCAAAACCAACCCTGAAGGACTCAGAAATGAACAAGCTCATCGCCACCCTGCTGGCCTCCCTTTTCGCCGTTTCCACGGCATTTGCCGCATCCCACGCTGGCGCCCCCATGGCCGGCGCTTCCGGTGCCGCCAAGCCCGCAATGAAGGCCGAAGCCAAGGCCGAGAAGAAGGCTGAAGCCAAGGCCGAGAAGGCCGCCAAGAAGGCGCCCAAGGTCTCCGAAGAGCAAGCCAAGCTGGACGCCGCCTGGACCAAGCACATCTCCGAGCGCGCCGCCCGCAAGGCCGCCCGCAAGGAAAAGGCCGAAGCCGCCAAGAAGGCCCGCGCTGAAGCCGCCGCCGCCAAGAAGGCTGCCAAGCCGGCCGCTGCAGCCAAGCCTGCCGCCGAAGCCAAGCCCGCTGCTGAAGCCAAGAAGTAATCCTTCGGCCTTTCGGAAAAAGCCCGCTCTGCGGGCTTTTTTCATGCGCGCGGGAAGTGTCAACCGTTTTCGCCAAGCGTCCGTTGTGGATGAGCCCCCCGGAACATCTCCCCGAAAGGACTCAGACATGAACAAACTGCTCGCCACCCTCGTTGCCTCGCTCTTCGCGATGTCTACCGCCTTCGCCGCTTCGCACGCAGGCGCTCCCATGGCCGCTCCTGGTGCCGCGCCGGCTGCTCCCGCCGCCGCCCCGGCACCCGCCAAGGCTGAAAAGCCCATGGCTGCCAAGAAGGCCGCCGTGAAGAAGAAGGCCAAGAAAGCCAAGAAGGCCAAGCCCGCCGCAGCCAAGTAAGCGCAGTCGCAGACCGCTTGGAACAATGCCCGCCGCGCGCGGGCATTTTTCATGGCGCCGCGTCACAATGCCAATCATGCAAACAGTTTCACGCCTCCTTTTCGCGCTGGGCCTGGCTGCGGCGCTTGCGACCGTTTCCGCCCAGGAAGCGCAGACCAATCTCGCGCGGACCAAGCTGGCCGCCGGCATGCACCAGATTGATGCGCAGCTTGCGCAGAACAACGAGCAGCGCATGGTCGGCCTGATGTACCGCAAGGAAATGCCGCAGCATGAAGGCATGCTGTTCACGTTTGACCAGCCGTCCAAACAGTGCTTCTGGATGAAGAACACGCTGCTGCCGCTGACGGCCGCCTTCATCGACGACGACGGCACGGTGGTCAACCTGGAAGACATGAAGCCGCAGACGCTGGAATCGCACTGCTCGGCCAAGCCGGTGCGCTACGTGCTGGAGATGAACCAGGGCTGGTTCGCGAAGAAGGGCATCAAGCCCGGCTTCAAGATCACCGGCGCGCCGTTCAGCAAGTAAGCCGCTGGCGGGCCAAAAAAAAGACCGGCTCGCGCCGGTCTTTTACCTTGTGCGCGCCGCGCCTTACGCGAAGTTCTTTTCCGCGAAGTCCCAGCTCACCAGCTTGTCGAGGAAGGCCTCGACGAACTTGGGGCGCAGGTTGCGGTAGTCGATGTAATAGGCGTGTTCCCAGACGTCGACGGTGAGCAGCGCCTTGTCGGCGGTGGTCAGGGGCGTGCCGGCGGCGCCGGTGTTCACGATGTCCACGCTGCCGTCGGGCTTCTTGACCAGCCAGGTCCAGCCGGAGCCGAAGTTGCCCACGGCCGACTTGACGAAGGCTTCCTTGAAGGCGGCGTAGGTGCCCCACTTCTTGTTGATGGCATCAGCCAGCGCGCCCTTGGGCTCGCCGCCGCCGGCGGGCTTCATGCAGTTCCAGAAGAAGGTGTGGTTCCAGACCTGGGCCGAATTGTTGTAGATGCCGCCCGAGGACTTCTTGATGATCTCCTCCAGCGTCATGCTCTCGAATTCGGTGCCCTTCTGCAGGTTGTTGAGGTTCACCACATAGGCGTTGTGGTGCTTGTCGTGGTGGAATTCCAGCGTTTCCTTCGAATAGGCCGGGGCCAGCGAATCGTAGGGGTACGGCAGTGGGGGCAGGGTGTGTTCCATGGCTATTTCCTCGGTGATTTATTGCTTTGGAGAGCGCTGATTCTAGGCACTAAACAAGGCGCCGCGGCGTGACGGTGAGATCAACCTCGCCGTCCGCGAGGGCGGCGCGCAGCGGCTGGCCCGCACGCGTCTGCACCACGCTGGTGATTGCCGCGCCATCCAGGTCGGTCAGCAGCGCATAGCCGCGCTGGAGCACCAGCCTGGGGTCCAGCAGCTCCAACCGCAGCCGGCTGCGCTCCAGGCCGTCCTGCGCCCGCTGGACGCGCTGACGCAGGGCTGCCTGCAGTGCCCCCTGCCGCGTGTCCAGCAAGCCCTCGGCGGCCTGCAGGCGGGCCCGCACGGCATAGCGCAGCCCCTGCCCTGCATGGGCCAGCCGCAGCTGCTGCGAGGCCATGCGCGCGGAAGGCCGGCCCAAATGCGCCGCCGTGCTGTCCAGCCGCTGGCTTTCGGTATCCAGGCGCCGCCACGCGGCCACTTGCAGGCGGCCTGCGGACAGCTCAAGCGCGCCGAGCCAGGCCGCCTGCGGCTGCGCCGCCAGTTCGGCCGCCGCGGTGGGCGTGGGGGCGCGCAGATCGGCCACGAAGTCGGCGATGGTGAAGTCGGTTTCGTGGCCGACGCCGCTGATGACCGGCACCGGGCTTTGCGCCACCGTGCGTGCCAGCTGCTCGTCGTTGAAAGCCCACAGGTCTTCGATCGAGCCGCCGCCGCGCACCAGCAGGATGACGTCGATCGCCCCTGTTTCCGCGATGCGGTACAGGCTGCCGAGCGCGCGCACCAGGTCCGCCGGTGCCTGGCCACCCTGCACCGCCGCCGGCGCCAGGGTGACGGGAATGTGCGGCACGCGCCGGCGCAGCGCGGTGACCACGTCGTGCAATGCGGCGGCGCCGGTGGACGTCACCAGGCCGATGCCGCGCGGCATCACGGGCAGTGGCCGCTTGCGCGCCGCATCGAACAGGCCCTCGGCCTCCAGCCGGGCCTTCAGCCGCAGGAACTGCTCGAACAGCGCGCCCTGCCCGGCGCGGGTCAGGCTCTCGACGATCAGCTGCAGGTCGCCGCGCGGCTCGTACACGCCCAGGCGGCCCTGCACTTCCACGCTGTCGCCGTCGCGCGGGGAAAAGTCCAGCAGGCCTGCTGCACGGCGGAACATGGCACAGCGCAACTGGCCTTCGCCGTCCTTCAGCTGGAAATAACAGTGCCCGCTGGCCGCGCGCGAGAAGCCCGAAATCTCGCCGCGCACCGCGACAGGGTTGAACCTGCCCTCCAGCGCTTCAGCAATGGCGCGGCATAGCGCCCCAACCTGCCAGATTCGCGGCGCCAATGCTGGCTGCGCAAGCTCAGCCATCAGCCAAACCGCGCTGCGGCGCCGGTTTGCGGGCCGAACTTAGTCCACAGTCCGCCCCGCAACTGGCTCCAAGGCGGGTTTTCCCGGCCAGAGCTAGATTTTTCCGAGCAAGCCATTGATTTCATTAACGATTTTCCTGCTCAATTTGTCATCGATTTGTCACGCAGAAGCATTGGCGCGGCTTGGCGGGGCATGGGGGGTGACTTCTGCACAAAGTTATCCACATCTTCTGTGGGTGTTGTCCTACGACTGCGCAGTTCCATTCCTACGGCCGGGCTCCGTAAGAGCGGCTTGGGCGCTAGGACATAATCGGGCGCACTGCAACGCCCCGCCCGCCGGAGACCCTTCTTTTGCTTTCGATCATACAAGCCGCAGGCTGGCCCATCTGGCCCCTGGTTGCCTGCTCCATCCTGGCGCTCGCGCTCATCATCGAGCGCTTCATCAGCCTGAAAACCGCCAAGGTCGCGCCACCCCGGCTGCTGGACGAAGCGCTGGCCGTTTCGCGCAACGCCGTGCCCGCACCAGACGTGGTGACGCAGCTGGAACAGAACTCGGCCCTGGGCGAGGTGCTGGCGAGCGGCTTTCGCGCGCTGAATTCCGACCCGCGCTGCAGCGAGGTGGACATGCGCGCGACGATGGAGAGCACCGGCCGCGCCGTGGCCCACCGGCTGGAGCGCTACCTGAGCGCGCTGGCCACCATCGCTTCGGCGGCGCCGCTGCTGGGCCTGCTGGGCACGGTGATCGGCATGATTGAAATCTTCGGCTCGCAATCGGCCTCGGGCGGCGCCACCGGCGGCAACCCGGCGCAGCTGGCACACGGCATCTCGGTGGCGCTGTACAACACCGCTTTCGGCCTGATCGTGGCGATCCCCTCCCTGATCTTCTGGCGCTACTTCCGCGTGCGGGTGGACGAATACCTGCTGACGCTGGAACTGGCGGCCGAGCGCTTCGCGCGCCACCTGAACTCGCTGCGCAAGTGAGCCGGGCCCCGCGATGAACTTCCGCCCCCGCCCCCGTGACGAGCCCGAGATCAACCTGATCCCGTTCATCGACGTGCTGCTGGTGGTGCTGATCTTCCTGATGCTGTCCACCACCTACAGCAAGTTCACAGAGCTGCAGCTGCGGCTGCCGGTGGCCGACGCCGACGCGCAGCGCGACTACCCGAAGGAAGTGATCGTGGCCGTCAGCAGCGACGGCAAGTACACGGTGAACCGCCAGCCCGTGGGCGGGCGCAGCGTCGAGGCGGTGTCCCAGGCACTCGGCGAGGCCGCCAAGGCCGGCAAGGACAGCGTCATCATCATCAGCGCCGACGCCACGGCCGCTCACCAGTCGGTCATCACGGTGATGGAAGCGGCCCGCCGTATCGGGCTGACCCAGATTACCTTCGCCACCCAGTCCTCGGCCCAGGCCGGGAAGCAGTAGCCATGCGCCAGGCGCTGCAGCGCGCGTGGCTGCGCCGCGGCGCGCTGGCATGCGCGCTGTGGCCCCTTTCCCTTCTCTTCGGCATCCTTGCGTCCCTGCGCCGCGCGGCTTACCGGGTAGCCCTGCTGGCCACTGAGCGCATGCCGGTGCCGGTGGTGGTGGTCGGCAACGTGGTGGCCGGCGGCGCCGGCAAGACGCCGGTGGTGCTGGCGCTGCTGGAGCACCTGCAGGCGCGCGGCCTGCGCGCCGGCGTGGTTTCGCGCGGCTACGGGCGCGGCACGCGCGACTGCCGCGAAGTTCTGGCCGCAAGCAGCGCGAACGACGCAGGCGATGAACCGCTGCTGATCAAGCACCTGGCCGGCGTGCCGGTGTTTGTCGCGCCGTCGCGGGCGCAGGCGGCGCGCGCCCTGCTGGCGGCCCACCCCGATACGCAGCTCATCGTGTGCGACGACGGCCTCCAGCATTACGCCCTGGCCCGCGACGTCGAGCTGTGCGTGTTCGACGGCCGCGGCGCGGGCAACGGCTGGCTGCTGCCGGCCGGGCCGCTGCGCGAACCCTGGCCGCGGCCGGTGGACCTCGTCCTGCACAGCGGCAGCCCCCAAGGCATAGAGGGCTTCGCCGTGCAGCGCGAACTGGCGGCCTTCGCGGTGAATGCGAAGGGCGAGCGGATCGAGTTGGCGGCGCTGCGCGGCCAGCCGGTGATCGCGGTGGCGGGCATTGCCCGTCCGCAGGCGTTCTTCGGCATGCTGGAGCAGCGGGGCCTGGCCCTGGCGCTGCGGCTGGCGCTGCCGGATCACTATGATTTTGATAGCTGGGACAGCCCGGCTGGTGCGGGCTGCAGCCTGGTTTGCACCGAAAAAGATGCCGTGAAGCTGTGGCCGCGCCATCCCGGCGCGTGGGCCGTGCCGCTGCGCGTATCGATGGCCCCCGCGTTCTGGCAGGCCTTTGATCGCCTGCTGGATGCGAAGCTATCATCGCCCCATGGATCCCAAACTGCTTGAGCTGCTGGTGTGCCCCGTGACCAAGGGCCACCTGGACTTTGACCGCGAGCGGCAGGAACTGCTGTCGCGCAGCGCGCGCCTGGCTTACCCCGTGCGCGACGGCATCCCCATCCTGCTGGAAGACGAAGCGCGCACCTTGTCCGACGAGGAACTCGACAAGCTGCCGGCGCGCACGCCGCTGCCCTGAAGGCCGCGGCCATGGGGTTCACCGTTCTCATCCCGGCGCGGCTGGCCTCCACCCGGCTGCCCGACAAGCCGCTGGCCGACATCGCGGGCCAGCCCATGATCGTGCGGGTGGCCGCCTGCGCGAAGCGCTCGTCCGCCGCCCGCGTGGTGGTGGCGGCGGACAGCGCCGCCATCGTCGATGCCTGCAGCCGGCACGGCGTGGAAGCCGTTCTCACGCGTACCGACCACGTGTCGGGCAGCGACCGGCTGGCCGAAGCCTGCGGCCTGCTGGGCCTGCAGCCGCAGGACATCGTCGTCAACGTGCAGGGCGATGAGCCGCTGCTGGAGCCCGCGCTGATCGACGCCGTCGCGGCGCTGCTGCGCGCGCGGCCCGAAGCCAGCATGAGCACGGCCGCGCATGCCATCCATGACCTCGCCGAGTTCACCAACCCCAATGTCGTGAAGACCGTGCTGGACGCGCAAGGCCTGGCGCTTTACTTCAGCCGCGCCCCGATCGCCTGGTGGCGTGACGGCTTCGCCGGCGGCATCAACACGCTGCCGCCGCTGGCGCCGCTGCGCCACATCGGCATCTACGGCTACCGCGTGGAGTTCCTGCGCCGCTTCCCTTCGCTGGCCGTGGCGCCGGTGGAGCAAATGGAGGCGCTGGAGCAACTGCGCGCCATGTGGCACGGCCACCGGATCGCCGTGCACGTGACGCCGCACGCGCCCGGCCCGGGCGTCGATACACCCGAGGATCTGGCCCGCGTTCGCGCCGTATTTGCCAGCGGCGCGGCGTAAGGCTGCGCAAGACTCGCGTGCTATCCTTTGATGAAAATCCGAGGACATCCATGAGACTGATTTTGTTGGGCGCCCCCGGCGCAGGCAAAGGCACGCAAGCGACCTTCATCTGCCAGAAGTACGGCATCCCGCAAATCTCCACCGGCGACATGCTGCGCGCCGCCGTCAAGGCCGGCACGCCGCTGGGCCTGCAGGCCGACGCCGTGATGAAGTCCGGCGCGCTGGTGAGCGACGACCTGATCATCAGCCTGGTCAAGGAACGCATCGCCCAGCCCGATTGCACCAAGGGTTTCCTGTTCGACGGTTTCCCGCGCACCATTCCGCAAGCCGACGCCATGAAGGCCGCCGGCGTGAAGCTCGATTACGTGCTGGAGATCGACGTGCCCTTCGAGGCCATTATCGAGCGCATGAGCGGGCGCCGCTCGCACACCGCCTCGGGCCGCACTTACCACGTCAAGTTCAACCCGCCCAAGGTGGAAGGCATCGACGACATCACGGGCGAGCCGCTGATCCAGCGGGAGGACGACAAGGAAGCCACCGTCAAGAAACGGCTGGAGGTGTATGCCGCCCAGACCCGGCCGCTGGTGGACTATTACTCCAGCTGGGCCAAGGCCGAACCGGCCGGGGCGCCCAAGTACCGCGCCATCAGCGGCACCGGCAGCGTCGAGGACATCACCTCGCGCGCGCTGCAGGCGCTCTCGAACTAGAGAGCCATCAGCTCCAGCAGCAGGGCGATCCGCGCCTTGACCGGCGACAGGCCGTCCGAATGCGGCAGCACGTCGCCACGGTGAGGCAGCACCCGCCCCTGTTCACAGCGCGTTGAGCGCACCACCCGGATGCCGTGCGCCTGCGCGGCCAGCAGCGCGGCTTCCAGCTCGCGGTGAACCGAGCCGTTGCCGGTGGCGGCCACCACCAGGCCGTCGACGCCTTGCTGGATGAGCGCTTCCACCAGCGCGCCACCGGCGCCGGCATGGCTGGTGACGATCTCCACGCGCGGCCACGGCGCCCCGCTCGCTATCTTTTCCATAGCTGCCTGTGCATGACTGGCGCGCTCTGCGGGCCAATTCCCCTCTATACGAAGGAGCCCATCCTCGATATGGCCGAGCGGCCCCGCATCGCCGGAGCTGAAGGCGTCCAGACGGTACGGGTGAACCTTGCGCACTTCGCGAGCGCCGTGGATGACGCCCGCGCAGACAGCCACCACGCCCCGCGCCCCCGGCGCCTGCGCCACGGCGATCGCGTCCACCAGGTTCTGCGGGCCGTCGGGCGCCAGCGCCGTCGCCGGCCGCATGGCGCAGGTGACGACCACCGGCTTCGCGGGTGCCAGCAGCGCCTGCAGGAAGAACGCGGTCTCTTCGAGCGTGTCGGTGCCGTGGGTGATGACGATGCCCCGCAGGTCCGGCTGCGCCAGCCAGTGGGCGCAGCGCAGGGCCAGGTCGCGCCAGGCCGTCGGCCCCATGTCCTTGCTGTCCAGCTGCGCCACCTGCTCGGTGGCGATGGGCAGGCCCGCCAGCGCCGGGATGGCGGCCAGCAGGTCCTGCACGCCCAGCTGCGCGGCCGTGTAGCCCAGGTTGTCGCCGGGCGCGGCCGCCTTGCCCGCGATGGTGCCGCCCGTCCCCAGTACCACGATTTTTCCCGCCATTGCTTGCAAACTTTCAAAAACTGGTTAAAAATACAGTTACTGGATATTAAGACAGTCATCAGACAGCCCGCTTGTCCAGCCCACACGGCCATCCTGAAGGAGTCGCCCCATGATTGACCAGCCCAAGCTCACGGCCCGCCAGCAGCAGATTCTGGACCTGATCCAGAGCGCCATCGCACGCACCGGCGCACCACCCACCCGGGCCGAGATCGCGTCCGAGCTGGGCTTCAAGTCCGCCAACGCCGCCGAGGAGCACCTCCAGGCGCTGGCCCGCAAGGGCGTGATCGAGCTGGTCAGCGGCACTTCGCGCGGCATCCGCCTCAAGAGCGACGCGCTGCGCTCCATCAACGAATCGCGCATCAAGCAATTCTCGCTGCCGCTGCAAAGCCTGGCCCAGCTGGCCCTGCCCCTGATCGGGCGGGTGGCCGCCGGCTCCCCCATCCTGGCGCAGGAACACGTTGACCAGACCTACTACGTTGAAAGCAGCCTGTTCCAGCGCCGGCCCGACTACCTGCTCAAGGTGCGCGGCATGTCCATGCGCGACGCCGGCATCATGGACGGCGACCTGCTGGCCGTGCAGGCCACCAAGGACGCCAAGAACGGGCAGATCGTGGTGGCCCGCCTGGGCGACGACGTCACCGTCAAGCGCTTCCGGCGCAACAAGCACCTGATCGAGCTGCACGCCGAAAACCCCGATTACCCCACCATCGTGGTGGAGCCCGGCGAGCCCTTCGAGATCGAGGGCCTGGCCGTCGGCCTGATCCGCAACACGATGCTGATGTAGCCGCTTTCGCAAGGTCTGCCGCAGGTGGCGGGCGTATGGCGCATCTGGCCGCCATCACCCTGCGCAAGAGACCCGTTCGCAATCCTGCCTGTGTTCAAACTCTGATGTACAGGAGCATTTACATGGGAATCGCAATTTCCGGCTTCAACGAACTGTTCGCACCCCTGCAGGGGCTGCTTCGGTGGCTGGTGGTGCCTTCGCGGCAGCCGCGCCGGCAACGGGCTGCGGCCGTGGTGCCGGCAGTGGCCGCAGCCCCGCGCAAGCCGCTGCGGGTGCTGCGCGTGGTCGATGCCTGCGCGGCGCCGGCCAGCGCCGGGCGCATGGTGATTTCCGGCCGCATGGCCGACGTCTGCGCCGAGCTCGACCGGCTGGCCGCGCTGGAAGCTCAGGCCCTGGCGGCACCCGCCAGGTAATCGGCCTTGCCCAGTTCCACGCCGTTGTGGCGCAGGATGGCGTAGGCGGTCGTGATGTGGAAGAACATGTTGGGCGAGGCCCAGGTCAGCAGGTAAGCCTGGGCTTTCATGGTGCGGGTGGTCTCGCGGCCGATGGGAAAGGTGATGTCCTTGTCTTCGGTGCCGTCCATCTTGCCGGCCGGCACGCTGGCCAGGTAGTCCAGCGTCTTCTGGATGCGTTCCTTCAGCTCGGGGAACGTGGTTTCCTTGTCCTCGAATTTGGGTGCTTCCACGCCCGAGATGCGGGCAATGCCGTTCTTGGCCGCGTCACAGGCGATCAGCACCTGGCGGGTGAAGGGCAGCATGTCCGGCGCCAGCCTGTACTGCGTCAGCGCCGTGGCGTCGAATTTCCGCGCCTCGGCGTGGGCCTGTGCCTTGTCCAGCAGGTGGCTCAGGTTGGACAGCATGTGGCTGAAAACCGGGATGCTGGCCGAGTACATGGAAATGGTCATTCAAAAGTCTCCTTGGGGGTAACGAAAGAAGGCCGCGAGCCGTGCTCAGGGCACAATCGGGCCATGAACATTGTGATCCTTGACGACTACCAGGACGCGGTGCGCAAGTTGCAGTGTGCCGCGAAACTGGAAGCCTATCCGGCCAAGGTCTATACCAACACCGTCAAGGGCATAGGCCAGCTCTCGGTCCGCCTGCGCGACGCGGACATCATCGTCCTGATCCGCGAACGAACCCACATCACCCGCCAGCTGGTGGAAAAACTTCCCCGGCTGCGCCTGATCGCCCAGACCGGGCGCGCGGGAAGCCACGTCGACATCGAAGCCTGCACCGAGCGCGGCATCGCCGTCGCCGAGGGCGTGGGCTCGCCCGTGGCGCCGGCCGAACTGGCCTGGGCGCTGATCATGGCGGCCATGCGCCGCCTGCCCCAGTACATCGGCACCCTCAAGCACGGCGGCTGGCAGCAGGCCGGCATGAAGTCGGCTTCCATGCCGCCCAATTTCGGCCTGGGCCAGGTCCTCAAGGGCAAGACGCTGGGCATCTGGGGCTTCGGCAAGACCGGGCAGCTGGTGGCCGGGTACGGCAGGGCCTTCGGCATGAACGTGCTGATCTGGGGCCGCGAAACCTCGCGCGAGGCGGCGCAGGCCGCGGGCTACGAGGCGGCGCCCAGCCGCGAGGAGTTTTTCGCCCGCAGCGACGTGCTGACACTGCACCTGCGGCTGAATGCCGAGACCACCGGCATCGTCACGCTGGAGGACTTCGGCCGCATGAAGCCCACTTCGCTGCTGGTCAACACCTCGCGCGCCGAGTTGATCGAGCCCGACGCACTGATCGCCGCGCTCAACCGCGGCCGCCCGGGCATGGCGGCTGTGGACGTGTTCGAGAGCGAACCCATCCTGCAGGGCCATGCCCTTCTTCGCCTGGAAAACTGCATCTGCACGCCGCACATCGGCTACGTGGAGCAGGACAGCTATGAGCTGTACTTCGGCGCGGCGTTCGACAACGTCGTCAATTTCGTCCAGGGAACGCCGACCAACATCGTCAACCCCGCCGCACTGCAGGTGCGGCGCTGAACGCCGCCACCCGCCCCGCCACGCCCGCGGTGCTCTGGGCGCTGCTGTTCGGCAACTTCGTCATCGGCACCGGCGTGATGATCGTGCCGGGCACGCTCAACGAGATCAGCACTTCGCTCGACGTTACCGTGGCCACCGCCGGCCAGCTGATTTCGGCCTCGGCGCTGCTGATGTGCCTGGGCGCGCCCCTGTGCGCGGCCGTGGTGGCCGGCTGGGACCGCCGCCGCCTGCTGGCCCTGTCGATGCTCTGGTACGGCGTGTTCCACCTGCTGTGCACCGCCATGCCCAGCTTCGGCTCGCTGCTGGCGGTGCGGGTGCTGGCCGTCATCTCGCCGGCCATCTTCACCCCCCAGGCGGCCGCCTGCGTGGGCCTGCTGGTGCCGCCGGAACAGCGCGGCCGCGCCATCACCTTCGTTTTCCTGGGCTGGTCGGTGGCTTCGGTGCTGGGCATGCCCATGGGCGCCTTCATCGGCGGCACACTGGGCTGGCAGGCTGCGTTCGGCGTGGTGGGTGTGCTCAGCCTGGTCAGCGCCGCCTGGGTGTGGCGCGCCATGCCGGACGGCATCCGCCCGCCGGCGCTTTCGCTGGCGGCCTGGCGGGAGACGCTGCGCTCGCGCGCGCTCATGCTGTGCATCGCCGTCACCGTGCTTTATTCAGCAGGCCAGTTCGTGCTGTTTTCCTACTTCGCTCCGTACTACAGGCAGACGGTGGGCATCACGCCCGGCCAGCTGAGCCTGCTGTTCATGTGGTTCGGCGCTTTCGGCTTCCTGGGCAACATGCTGATGTCACGCAACATCGACCGCATCGGCGCGCACCGCGCGGTGATGATCGGCGTCGCCCTGATGGCCTTCAGCCTGCTGATCTGGCCGCTGGGCACCACGCTCGTGCTGGCGGCACTGGTGTCCATCCCCTGGGCGCTGGGCTGCTTTTCTTCCAATTCGGCGCAGCAGGCCCGGCTGGTGGGCATTGCCCCGGCGCTGGCCGCCGGCTCCATCGCGCTCAACAGCTCGGCGATGTATGCCGGGCAGGCCGTGGGGGCTGCCACCGGCGGCGCGCTGATCGCGGCCGGCCACATGGGATCGCTGCACTGGGCCGGCTTCGCGGGCCTGGTGCTGGCCATGGCGGCCAGCGCCTGGGCGTCCAGCTACCGCGGCAGCCACCGGTCCTGAAGCCCGGCGCTCAGTCTTTCCTGGAAACCGGCGCAATGGTGTCGTCGCCGCCGCCAGTATCGGCCGCCGGCTCGAACAGGTCGAAGTCGACAAGGTTGCTGCTGACACCGGCAGGCGCGGCCGGTTCGGCGGTGAGGTCGATGTCCAGCCCCAGGCGCGGCGATGCGCGCGGCATCTGGATCTCGGGTGCCACCGGGCCCGACGGGCCGAAATCCATGGCACCCATCAGCGGGTGCATGTTGGTCGACTGGAACCCCGGCCCCGGCTGCGAGTTCATCCAGTCGTCCGGCAGCGCGGCGGAAGCGTCCTGCGCGCTGGCGCCGGAACCCATGATCTCTTCCTTGCCCACGTTGTAGAGCATCACCAGCTCACGGTACGCCTGCAGGTCAAAGGGCTCGCCGTCGGCCATGCCGGGCTTGCGGAAGATCGACTCCTCGATGATTTCCAGCACCTTGGGCGAGGGCCACAGCGCCACGATGCGCGACAGCGCGCGCGGATAGCCCTCCAGGCCCTTGCTTTCGCCGGGCGGCGCGTCGAAGTCGGGCACCTGGGCATTGAAGACCGTCTGGAAATTGGAGCGCAGCGCGTTGTACTCGCCCTGCCGGCCCTGCGTGCGGTAGATGTCCAGCAGGTCCAGCCAGACCAGGGCGCTGGTCTCCACGTTGTTGTGGATGTGGCTCTTGAGCACCTCGATGGCCTGGTCCACCTGGCCCAGCGACACGAAGAACTCGGCCTGCTGCTGGATGTCGACCAGTTCCTCGGCCTTCACCATCCGCAGGCCCGAAGGCATGCTGTGCTGGAACGAAGGCGGCTCCGAACGCATGGAGTCCCGCGCTTCCTGGCGGCCCGCGGGCGGATCAAACGGGCGCGCCGGCTGCTTCAGGTCCTCGAACATCGACTCGTCGATACCCAGGTCGACGTCCAGCGCGGACGCGCCGGTGGTGCGGGGACGGTGCGGCGCCGAGTCATCCAGCCCGCCATCGCCGGCAAAGCTTTCCTGGCGCCGCCACCAGTCGCGGTAGGGCCCCGGCCTGCTGCCACGGCGCATCAGCCGCCAGGCCACCAGGGCCGCGACCAGCAGCACGGCGATGATGGCCGCCGCCGCGATGGCGATCGAGCGTTCGCTGCGCGCCTGTTCCAGGTCGGTCTTGACCG
This sequence comes from Burkholderiales bacterium, assembly GCA_016191525.1. GTDB lineage: Bacteria > Pseudomonadota > Gammaproteobacteria > Burkholderiales > Burkholderiaceae_C > Ramlibacter. The sequence goes on from JACPOK010000033.1 coordinate 223,427, forward strand.
CGTCCAGCGACCTGCTGGTGTCCTTGACCAGGTCGCGCAGGCCCTTGATGTCCGACTCCATGGCCTGCATGCGCTGCGCGTCCCGCAGCACGTCAGCCGGTTCGGCCCGCAAGGCGCGCCACAGCGCGGCAGCATCCGCGCGCTGCTGCGGTGTGGCGGTGGGCGGGCCGGGCAGTTCGGTGGCGGATTTCAGCCTGGCGTCGGCCTCGGGCAACGTCAGGTCCAGCAGGTCCACCTTCAGGCGCGACCGGCCGGGTGCTTCCGCCTTGCCGCGTTGCGCTGCGCTGCGCGCCTTCGGCTCGGCGGCGCGGACCCTGGGTTCCAGCGCTTTGGCCTGGGCCAGGACCGGTTCCGGCGGTGACGCGCTAGCGGTGCGGGCCGCTGCCGCCCGTTCGGAGCGGCTCGGCCGGCTGCGAGGCGCGGCTGGCACCACTGGGGCCGCGGCCGGCGCGGCGGCCAAAGCGGGCGGGCGGGCCGGCAGCGGCACGGACGCCGCCTGCTGAGAGGTTTCCACAGGGGCAGAGGACAAAATATCGCCCGGCTGTTCGGCCAGCAGCACATAACGGCGCGTGATTTTCTGGGTGCAGCCCAGCCGCAGGTAGACGGTGACCACCGGTTCATCGACCACGGCGTCCGAGCGCACCCGCAATACCGCGTCGCGGCCCGGGCCCGGCTCCAGGCGGACCGCCACGCGGTTCGGCGAGACGCGCGTATCACCCTGGAACACGTCGGCCTCGGCGCACAAGCCGGCCTCGTCGGCCGGACTGTCCAGCGTGACGGCGATCGTGAATTCGAGGGGGCGGCCGATCAGGGCAACGCCACGGCTGCGGCCCAGCGTCAGGGCGGTGCTGCTCAGCGCCGCAAAAAGAAGGGCTGCCGCGAGGGCGCCACGGCGCAGGGACTTGGAAAGGTGCATGTATTGGTCGAAATTCTGGCACAGCCACGCCCCACGATGTGGCCGGCCAGCCCCTGAGGCTACGCGATAATCAAATGCATGCAAACAACCTACAACACGGTGGGCGTGATTGGGGCCGGCGCCATGGGCCGCGGCATCGCCCAGATCGCCGCCCAGGCCGGCAGCACCGTCCGGCTTTATGACACCCAGGCTCCCGCCATCGCCAAGGCCCGGGACGAACTCCACGCCCAGTGGGACCGCCTCGCCGGGAAGGGCCGCATGGACTCACAGGCCGTCGCCGCCTGCAAGTCGCGGCTGCAGGCCGCCTCCGCCCTGCAGGAGCTGGCGGACTGCGACCTGGTGGTGGAAGCCATTGTCGAGCGGCTTGACGTCAAGAAATCGCTGTTTTCCCAGCTGGAGGAAGTAGTTCGCCCGGGGTGCGTGCTGGCCACCAACACCTCTTCGCTGTCGGTCACGGCCATCGCCGCCGGGCTGAAGCAGCCGCAGCGCTTTGCCGGCTACCACTTCTTCAACCCGGTGCCGCTGATGAAGGTGGTCGAGGTCATTGCCGGGCTGAAGACCGACCCGGCCGTGTGCGCCGGGCTGGCCGAATACGCGCGCCAGATGGGCCATACGCCCGTGCAGGCGCAGGACACGCCGGGCTTCATCGTCAACCACGCGGGCCGCGGCTACGGCACTGAAGCGCTGCGCATCGTCAGCGAAGGCATCACCGATTTCGCCACCATCGACCGCATCCTGCGCGACCAGGCCGGCTTCAAGCTGGGCCCGTTCGAGCTGATGGACCTGACGGCGCTGGACGTGTCGCACCCCGTGATGGAGTCGATCTACCAGCAGTACTACGACGAGCCGCGCTACCGCCCCAGCGTCATCACGGCGCAGCGGCTGGCCGGCGGCGTTGTGGGCCGCAAGGTCGGCGAAGGCTTCTACCGCTACGTGGAGGGCAAGGCGCAGATCGCGCCCGAGCCGGCCGCCCCACAGGTCGCGGAGATGCCGCCGGTCTGGGTCTCCACCCGTGCCGCCCGCAAGTCCGAGCTTTACCAGCTGCTCAAGGACCTGGGCGCAAAGATCGAAACCGGGCAGTCGCCCTCGCCCACCGCGCTGACGCTGGTGGCGCCGCTGGGCTTTGACATCACCACCGTCGCGGTGGTCGAGCGGCTGGACCCGGCCCGCACCGTGGGCATCGACATGCTGATCGACGACGCGGCCACCAAACGCCGCGTGATCGCCACCAACCCTGCCACCCGCGAAGACATGCGCGATGCGGCCCACGCCCTGCTCGCGCGCGACGGCAAGCCGGTCAGCGTGATCCGCGACTCGGGCGGCTTTGTCACCCAGCGCGTGGTGGCGACCATCGTCAATATCGCCTCCGACATCTGCCAGCAGCGCATCTGCTCCCCGGCCGACCTGGAAACCGCCGTCACGCTGGGCCTGGGTTACCCGCTCGGGCCGCTGGCCATGGGCAACCGCTGGGGCCCGACCAACATCCTGGAAGTGCTGTTCAACATGCAGACCGTGTATGGCGACCCGCGCTATCGCCCCAGCCCCTGGCTGCGGCGGCGCGGCGCGATCGGCCTGTCGCTGATGCACGAGGAAAGCTGACCCATGGGCGCGCAACTTAAAAGCACCAGCCAGGGCCAGACCATGGTCCTCACGCTGAGCAATCCGGAACACCGCAACGCGCTGGGCCCGGAGATGTACGCGGCCGGCGTCGAGGCGCTGAGTGTGGCCGAAACCAGCGCGGAAGTGCGCAGCGTCATCATCACCGGCGAAGGCGGCATGTTTTCCGCCGGCGGCAACCTGCAGCGGCTTTCAGCCAACCGGCAGCAGCCGCCCGAAGTGCAGGCGCAGAGTATTGAGGGCCTGCACAGCTGGATCGAGGCCGTGCGCACCTTCCCCAAGCCGGTGATTGCCGCCGTCGAAGGCGCGGCAGCGGGCGCCGGTTTCTCGCTGGCGCTGGCGTGCGATTTCATCGTCGCGGCCGACAACGCCGTCTTCGTGATGGCCTACAGCAACGTGGCACTCTCGCCCGACGGCGGCGCCAGCTGGAGCCTGGCGCAGGCGCTGCCGCGCCAGCTGGTCAATGAGCTGCTGCTGTGCGGCGAGCGCATCGCGCCCGCGCGGCTGCATGCGCTGGGCGTGGTGAACCGGGTCACACCGCCGGGCGGCGCGATGGCCGAAGCACTGGCGCTGGCCGAAAAGCTCAACGGGCGCGCACCCAATGTGCTGGCCAGCATCAAGGAGCTGGTGAACGAAGCCGGCGGCACCACACTAGAAGTGCAGCTGGCTGCCGAGCGCGACCATTTCGTGCGCAACCTGCACCACGCCAACGCCGGCATCGGTATCGCGGCGTTCCTGGAACGCAAGACACCGCGTTACGAATAGGCCTCGCGCCTGTGCTTCAGGTGACAACCCTGAGGGAAGGCGCCGGTCCCCGGGGCGACAATGAGAGCGACACCAAGTCACTCACAAGACAGGCCATGGACGACCCCATTCTTACCATCGAAGAACGAGAGGCGATCAATACAGGTCGCTGGTTTTCTTCACTATCTCCATCGCTGCGGCACGACATACTCCGATGCGCCTACGTCAAACGCTACAAGGACGGCGAGCTGATCGCCGCCCGGGGCGACCCGCCCGAGCAGTGGATCGCCTGCGCCAAGGGCGCCGTGCGGGTGAGCTCCACGGCGATCTCGGGCAAGCAGGTGACGCTGACCTACGTGGAGCCGGGCATCTGGTTCGGCGACGTGGCGATCTTCGACGGCGAGCGCCGGACGCACGACGCCTACGCGCACGGCGACAGCACCATTCTCTGCGTGGCGCGCGGCGACCTGCGCAAGATCCTCACCCAGCACACCGAGCTGTACGAAGCCCTGCTGCGGCTGCACGCGCGGCGCATCCGCCAGCTGTTCGGGCTGGTGGAGGACCTCAACACCCTGCCCCTGCGGGCGCGCCTGGCAAAGCAGCTGGTGCACCTGGTGCGCAGCTACGGCGTGCCCTCCCTGTCCGACGGGCGCGAGGTGCGCATCAGCCTGCAGCTGGCGCAGGAAGAGTTGGCGCAGCTGCTGGGCGCTTCGCGCCAGCGCGTGAACCAGGAACTCAAAGCCATGGAACGCGAGGAGGTGATCCGCATCGAGCCGGGCGGCCTGGTGGTGCGCAACCGCGAAGCGCTGATGAAGATCATCGAAGCCGACAGCTAGAAGAACGAGACATGAGCAGCAATTACGACCATTTCGTCGGCACCCGCGCGGTGTCGGACAAGCACGCCTTCGACACCGGCGCCCTCACCGCCTGGCTGGAGAAGAACCTGCCCGGCTTCGCCGGCCCGCTCACGGTGGAGATGTTCAAGGGCGGCCAGTCCAATCCCACCTACAAGCTGCTGACGCCCGCGCAAAGCTACGTGATGCGCGCCAAGCCGGGCCCCGTGGCCAAGCTGCTGCCCTCGGCCCACGCCGTGGAGCGCGAGTTCGCCGTGATGAGCGGCCTGGCCGGCACCGATGTGCCGGTGCCGCGCATGTACTGCCTGTGCGAAGACGAGTCGGTCATCGGCCGCGCTTTCTACATCATGGAGTGCATGCAGGGCCGCGTGCTGTGGGATCAGTCGCTCCCCGGCATGGACCAGGCCGGCCGCGCTGCGATCTACAACGAGATGAATCGCGTGATCGCCGCGCTGCACACCGTGAAATTCGCCGAGCGCGGCCTGGCCGGCTACGGCAAGCCGGGCAACTACTTCGACCGGCAGATCGGCCGCTGGAGCAAGCAGTACATGGCCTCGGTCACACAGCCGATCCCCGAGATGGACAAGCTCATCGAGTGGCTGCCCGCGCACATCCCCGCCGGCGCGCGCGACGAGAAGATGGTTTCCATCGTGCACGGCGACTACCGGCTGGACAACCTGATGTTCCACGCCACCGAGCCGCGGGTGATTGCCGTGCTGGACTGGGAGCTCTCCACGCTGGGCCACCCGCTGGCCGACTTCAGCTACCACTGCATGGCCTGGCACATCCCCGCGGCGCTTTCGCGCGGCATCGGCGGGCTGGACCTGCCGGCGCTGGGCATCCCTTCCGAGGCCGAATACATCCGCCGCTACTGCGAGCGCACCGGCCTTGCCACTCCTGACGGCCTGAAGGCCGACTGGAGCTTCTACATGGCCTACAACATGTTCCGCATCGCGGCCATCCTGCAGGGCATTGCCAAGCGCGTGGAGGCCGGCACGGCTTCCAGCGCGCAGGCCGTCAGTTCCGGCGCTGGCGCGCGCCCCATGGCCGAACTGGCCTGGAAGTTCGCGCAGCAAGCCTGAATCCCACAACGATTTTTTAGCGAAAGACGCAACCCCATGGACTTCGAATACTCACCCAAGACCCAGGAACTGCAAGCCAAGCTGCTGAAGTTCATGGACGACCACATCTACCCGAACGAGAAGTCCTACAAGGACGAGCTGGAGGCCAACACGGTTGCCGGCAAGCGCTGGACCGCCCTGCAGACCATCGAGAAGCTCAAGCCCAAGGCCAAGGCCGCCGGCCTATGGAATTTATTCCTGCCGGTGGACAGCGCCTCGGCCTCGGGCTACGAGGGCGCGGGCCTCACCAACCAGGAATACGCGCCGCTGGCCGAGATCATGGGCCGCGTCATGTGGTCCAGCGAGGTCTTCAACTGCTCGGCGCCCGACACCGGCAACATGGAAACCATCGCCCGCTACGGCGACGAAGCCAACAAGGCCCGCTGGTTGAAGCCGCTGCTGGACGGCCAGATCCGCTCCGCCTTCGCCATGACCGAGCCGGAAGTGGCCTCGTCGGACGCCACCAACATCTGCACCCGCATCGAGCGCCAGGGCGACGACTACGTCATCAACGGCCACAAGTGGTGGATCTCCGGCGCGGCCGACCCGCGCTGCGCGGTGTACATCACGATGGGCAAGACCGATCCCGAAGCGCCCAAGCATTCCCAGCAAAGCATGGTGCTGGTGCCGGCCGACGCCAAGGGCATCCGCGTGGTGCGGCCGCTCAACGTGATGGGCTACGACGACGCGCCGCACGGACACGTGGAGATGTACTTCGAGAACGTGCGCGTTCCCGTCACCAATATCCTGCTGGGGGAAGGCCGGGGCTTCGAGATCGCGCAAGGGCGCCTCGGCCCGGGACGCATCCACCACTGCATGCGCCTGGTCGGCCTGGCCGAGCGCGCGCTGGAGCTGATGTGCCGCCGCGCCTCGTCGCGCGTGGCGTTCGGCAAGACCGTGGCCTCGCAGACGGTGACGCAGGAGCGCATCGCCGAGGCCCGCTGCAAGATCGACATGGCGCGCCTGCTTACGCTCAAGGCCGCCTGGATCATGGACCTGGCCGGCAACAAGGTGGCGCGCACCGAGATCGCCATGATCAAGGTGGTGGCGCCCACCATGGCCTGCCAGGTGATCGACTGGGCGATGCAGGCGCATGGCGGCGGCGGCATGTGCGACGACTTCCCGCTGGCCCATGCCTGGGCCAGCGCGCGCACCCTGCGCTTTGCCGACGGCCCGGACGAAGTGCACCGCAACGCGATCGCCAAGTGGGAGCTGGGCAAGTACGGCACCTACGGCCGCGATGCCGACGCTCCGGTCACCCGCGGGGGCTGAGTCCGCTTAAAGGGCCAGGTCGGTCGACAGGCCGTCCACCGCCGCCTCGCAGGCGGTGGTGAAGATCGCCGCCGCATGCTGCAGGGTGGGCATGTCGGCCGGCGTGTATTCCATGCGCAGGTAGGCCTTGCCGCGCAGCAGCATCAGCATGAACGGGATCTCGGGCGTGGGGCCCGGTTGCGGCCATTCCATCATCTGGCGGGCCAGCGGCGTGGTGACCCAGGCCAGGGCGTTGTCACGCTGGTCGGCCAGCACCGAGTAGCGTTCCCAGAACGGGCGCGGCAGGCTTTCCCAGCCCACCTCGTCATACATGGAGAGCCAGCGCATCTCTTCCGGCAGGTTGGGGTCGGCCGTGGTCTGCAGGCTGTCGGTGTACATGGAGTACGCTTTTTTCTCCAGCGCCTCCTTCAACGGCCGGTTCATCACCAGCACGGCCGCATCCTCGTTGATGCCCAGCTCGGCGCGGGCGCGCAGCTCTTCGCCGCGTATGAAGTTGCGGGTGGGCTTGCCCAGTTCCATGCGCCACTTCCTGCCGGAAATCTTGCCTTCGAACTGCATCAGCCCGCCCGCGCCCTGGGATGAGAAGCCGAATCCCTGGGTGGCCGCCCATTCCGACAGGGCGCCGCCGGCCATCTGCGAAGACGGCGAGACGGACTCCGCGGGCTCCTTGCCCTGGCCGGATAAAGCCCTTTTGATGCGCTCGAACATGGACCGGTGGTTTCCCCTAAAGTCGCATTATTAGCCAATCCGGTTCAAGAGGTATTTCAGATGATCGAGGTCTTTTCCTGGCCCACCCCCAATGGCCACAAGGTTCACATCATGCTGGAGGAGTGCGGCCTGGCGTACAGGGCCACGCCCGTCAACATCGGCACGGGCGACCAGTTCCAGCCGCAGTTCCTGGCCATCAGCCCGAACAACAAGATCCCCGCCCTCACCGATCCGCAGGGCCCGGACGGCAAGCCGATTTCGCTGTTTGAGTCCGGTGCCATCCTGGTCTACCTGGCGGGCAAGACCGGCAAATTCATGCCCGCCAGCGACCGCGGCAAGTACGACGTGCTGCAGTGGCTGATGTTCCAGATGGGCGGCGTGGGCCCCATGCTCGGACAGAACCACCACTTCCGCCAGTACGCGCCGGAAAAGCTGGAGTACGCCATCAACCGCTACACCAATGAAGCGAAGCGCCTGTATGGCGTGATCGACCGGCAGCTTGCCAAAAACCGCTACCTGGCCGGCAACGACTACACCATCGCCGACATCGCCACCTTCCCGTGGCTGCGCAACTGGAAGAACCAGGGCATCACCCTGTCGGACTACCCGCACCTGGAAAAGTGGTTCAACGCCATCGGCGAGCGGCCCGCGGTGCAGCGCGGTGTGAAGGTACTGGCCGACCTGCGCAAGCCCATCACCGACGACAAGGCGCGCGAGATCCTGTTCGGCAAGACGCAGTACGAAAAACGCTGATCGAACCGCATGGACATCAATCCCCTTGACTCCGTGGACGCCGCCGACGCACCGCCCGCCAAACCCCGGCATCCCTGGCTGAACCCCGCCGTGGCCATCACGGTGGCGCTGCTGGCCACCTTCATGGGCATCTGCAAGGTCAAGGACGACAACATCGTGCAGGGCATGCAGCAGGCCCAGGCCGACAAGATCGACCACTGGGCCTTCTACCAGGCGCGCAATGTGCGTGAGGAAGTGGCCAAGGCCACGCTGGTGCAGCTGCGCCTGGCCGCGGCCGACCGGCCCGAGGGCAAGCGCGCCGGCTACGACGAAGCCATCGCCCAGTATGAAAAGCTGGCGAAGGAACAGAGCGAGAAGAAGGAAGAGCTGCGCAAGCAGGCCCTGGCCGACCAGGCCACCTACGACGCGCTGAATTTCCGCGACGACCAGTTCGATCTGTCAGACGCGTTGCTGGCCATTGCCATCTCGCTGCTGGCCATCGCGTCGCTCACGCAGATGCCGTGGCTGTACCTGCTGGCGCTGGTGCCCGCGGGATTCGGCGTGCTGATGGGCCTGGCGGGACTGACGGGCCTGGCGGTGCACCCGACGGCGCTGATCAAGCTGCTTAGCTAGGTCTGCGAGGAGTTGGCCTGCCCGGAGGGGATCGAACCCCCGACAACCGGCTTAGAAGGCCGGTGCTCTATCCAACTGAGCTACGGGCAGAGAGGGGTGGTCGGAGCGATAGGATTCGAACCTACGACCCTCTGGTCCCAAACCAGATGCGCTACCAGACTGCGCTACGCTCCGACTGGCCTGCATTCTACCGCCCCCCTCCGCGGTGCACGCCCTACACTCGGGCTCCATGACCCGCTTCCTGTTCCTGGCCGCGAGCCTGCTGGTGCTGCCGCTGGCCGCGCTGCTCTTTGCCCAGTGGCCGCTGCGCGACCTGGTGCAGGCGTTTTCGCGCCAGGCCAACGACATGGCGCAGATCGTTTTTGCCCTGTACATGGCGGTAGCCGTCACCGCGGCCAGCCGCGCGGGCGCGCACCTGGCGGCCGGGCGCAGCGCCGCGGCGCTGCGGGCGCGCTGGCGAGCCTGGGCGCTGGCGGCCTGCGTGGCACCCTGGGCCCTGTTCATGCTGTGGTCCGCCACCGCGCCTGTCCTTGCATCGCTGGCGCAGCTGGAACACTTCGGCGAAACGCTGACGCCGGGCTTCTTCATCATCAAGCTGGCCCTGTGGCTGATGGTGGCGCTGGTGCTGCTGGAGGCGCTGGCCGGCTTGTGGCGCGCACCGGCGGCCGCTGAATGAACACCGCCGGCCTGTGGATGCTGGTGGCGCTGGCCGCGCTGATCGTGGCCACGGGCTTGCCCGTGTGGGCGCTGCTGGTGGGCGTGGCCAGCGCGTTCGCGGCACTGGGCATGGCCACTGGCCTTTTTGACGGCGCCATCCTCTCGGCCCTGGCCCCGCGCATGATCAACCTGCTGGAACACGACCTTCTGCAGGCCATGCCGCTGTACGTCTTCGTGGGTGTGCTGCTGCAGCGCCTGCCGCTGGCCGATGCCCTGTTCGCCACCGCCACCCGCATCTTCCGCCCGCTGGGCGCGGCGCCCTCGCTGGCGGGGCTGGCGGTGGGCACCCTGGTCGCGCCCATGAACGGCTCGGTGGCCTCCAGCTCCGCCCTGCTCTCGCGGCTGGTGGCGCCCCGGCTGGGCGCGCTGGACGCGGGCAAATCGGTGGCGCTGGTGAGCGTGGCCGCCACCATCGGCGTGGTGGTGCCGCCTTCGCTGGTGCTGATCCTGCTGGGCGACGCCATGCTGCGCGCTCACACCGAAGCCAGCAACCTGCCCGGCTTCGTGCTGGGCACCACGCGCATCGTCAACACCCAGGACGTGCTGCACGCGGCCCTGGTGCCCGCCGCCTGCGTGCTCGCGCTGTGGGCCGCCGTGGCCTGGCTGCAGGGCCGAAAATCAGAAGAGAAAGTGCCCGCAGAGCGCGCCAGCCGTGCTCAAGCAGCTATATCTTTGATAGCAACGGCCGTGATCGTGCTGCTGCTGGGCGGGGTTTTCATCGGCAAGATTTTCGCCGTGGAAGCAGCGGCCACTGGCGGCTGCCTGCTGGCCGGCGCCGCGCTGGCCACCCGCGCGCTCGACCGCGGGCAGTGGCGCAGCGTGCTGCTGGAAACGCTGGCGCTGTCGGGCGCGCTGTTCGCGCTGCTGGTGGGCGCCACTACCTTCAGCCTGGTGTTCCGCCTGTTCGGCACCGACCGCTGGCTGGCCGAGCTGGTGCTGGGCTCGCCCTGGCCGCCGCTGGCCACGGCCGCCGGCGTGCTGCTGCTGGTGGCACTGTGCGCCTGGGTGCTGGATGCGTTCGAGATGATCTTCGTGATCATCCCCATCGTCGCGCCGCTGCTGATCGCGCGGCTGGGCGATGCGCAGCAGGCCGCCGTGCTGCTGCTGCTGGTGCTGCAACTGAGCTTCCTGCTGCCGCCCATGGGCTATGCGGTCCTGATGGTGCGGGCCCGCTCCGGGCTGCCGCATGTGGCGGCAGGCACACTGCTGCGCGCAATGGCGCCTTTCATCGCGGCCCAGGTGGCCATCGGCATACTGGTTTTCGCGGTGCCGCGCGTGGTGCACCTGCTGGACGATGCGGTGGTGCCCGCCAGCCAGCAGGCACCGGCCGCGTCCGAACAGGACATCGTGAAGCAGATGGAAGAAATGGCGCGGCAGCCACCCCCCTGAAGGAGAGCCCGTTGTACTCTTTGATCGCCAGGTCATGGCTGGCCATGATTGCGGCGGCGCTGGCGCCAGGCCTCGGTGCCCAGCCGGCCGTCCTCAACAAGGCCTGGCTGGGGCAATGGCAGCTGGCGCAAAAGCCGGCCGGCTGGCAAGGCGCGGACAGCCTGCAGATCAGCAATGGCGACGGCTGGATGGCCAATGGCCTGCACTGCGATCCCGTCTATGACGGCACCGTGACCCAGCAGGCCATCACTGAGCGGCTGCGCGCCACCCGTGCGTGGCAACTGGCACCCGAGCACTGGCCCGCCGGCACCCAGACCACGCAGCTGGTGGGCCTGAACCGCGAATTCGATGAGGCCGAGGCCGCGCTGCGCGGCCTGCCCGCCGGCAACTACCGCCGGGTGCGGCTGGGCGGCGCTGAAGGCTGCGCCAGCCGGGACGACGTGTTCTACGTGATCACCGGCGCCCAGCGCATCTTCGAGCTGCGCTTCCCGCTGAACAGCCTGGGCGTGGGCGTGGCGGTATACCAGCTGCGCGGCCGCTGAGCGGCGCGCGGCGGGCTCAGAGCTTCACGTACTCGTATTCCAGCGGGTTGGCATTGATGCCGCGGTCGGGCGGTGCGATCCAGCCGGCCATCTTGCCCGGCTCGGTCACGCGATGCATCAGGCTCTTGACGAAGCTGATGTCGGCCGGCGTAGGCAGCCACTCGTCCTTCTTCGCATCGAATTCGGCCTGTGAGATGGGCTGGCCCAGCGGGTCGGTCGGGATGCCGGCCCACACGCCCACCTGGCGGCGGAAGCGCGTGGCGGGCAGCTTGAGCTCGAAGTCCACGCCGGCGCGCTTGATGCCCATGTTCCAGCGCGTGACGCCGATGTTGCAGTCTTTCACGTATTCCAGCCGCGTGATCTCGTTCATGCCGTTGCGGGTGGACACGGTTTCGTTCTTCACGCCGCCCTTGCCGTCAGGCACGTGGATCGTCATCTCGGTTTCGGCTTCCACGTGGTCGGCGAATTTCGCTTCGTCCGGGCGGCCCTTGATGCCGTTGCTGAAGTAATTGGCGGCGTTGGACGAGGCTTCCGAGCCGAACAGGTCGAGCGAGCTGGTGAACCAGAAGTTCATGAATTTCTGGATGGTGGGCAGGTCGATCACGCCCGCCTTGCGCAGGGTCGCCACGTCGTCCGTGTCCAGCTCCTTCATCACTTCCAGCGTGCGCTTGATGACGCGGCCCACGCCGGTCTCGCCCACGAACATGTGGTGCGCTTCCTCGGTCAGCATGAAGCGCGTGGTGCGCGCCAGCGGGTCGAACGCGCTTTCAGCGAATGACTTGAGCTGGAACTTGCCGTCGCGGTCGGTGAAGTAGGTGAACATGAAGAACGACAGCCAGTTGTCCATGGGCTCGTTGAAGGTGCCCAGGATGCGCGGCTTGTCGGCATCGCCGCTGTGGCGCATCAGGAGTTCTTCCGCTTCCTCGCGGCCGTCGCGGCCGAAGTGCGCATGCAGCAGGTAGACCATGGCCCACAGGTGGCGGCCCTCTTCCACGTTCACCTGGAACAGGTTGCGCAGGTCATAGAGCGATGGCGCGGTGTGGCCCAGCAGGCGCTGCTGCTCCACGGAAGCCGGCTCGGTGTCGCCCTGCGTCACGATCAGGCGGCGGAAGGTGCTGCGGTACTCGCCGGGCACGTCCTGCCACACGTCTTCGCCCATGTGGTCGCCAAAGCCGATCTTGCGGCCCTCTTCCTTGTCGGCCAGGAAAATGCCCCAGCGGTAGTCCGGCATGGGCGTGTAGCCATAGCTGGCCCAGCCTGAAGCGTCCACGCCGACGGCGGTGCGCAGGTACACCTCGCGCGCCTTGAAGTCGCTGGGGCCCATTTCGTCCCACCAGTTCAGGAAGGCGGGCTGCCAGTGTTCGAGAGCGCGCTGCAACTGGCGGTTCTCGCCCAGATGCACGTTGTTGGGGATCAGGGCTTGCAGGTCGATGTTGCTCATGTCGTGTCTTTCAGATTCGCTTCCAGTCGAACTTGGCCTTTTTCCCTGTGCCAAACAGTTTCAGCGCGCCGTCTTCACCAACGGCATTGGGCCGGATGAAGATCCAGTTCTGCCACGCCGAGAGGCGGCCGAACACGCGCGTTTCCATGGTTTCCCGGCCCGGGAAGCGCAGCGAGGCTTCCATGCCGGTCAGCGCGTCGGGCGAGAGCGATGCGCGCTCCTCCAGCATGATGCGGATCTCGTCGTCCCAGTCGATGTCGTCGGGCGTCAGCGTCACCAGGCCCAGGCCCAGCGCCTGGTCGGCGCGCAGCGGGCTGTCCTTGACGCCTTCCAGCTGCCGGATGGTCTCCACGTCCTCGCAAAAGCGCGTCTGCAGGCGCGTGAGGCCATTGACTTCCGGATAGCGGCCGAAGTTGGCTATGTTCATTTGCAGCGCGGGCGCGGCATCGGGTGAATCGGGCAGGTCCAGCATGTAGATGCGGTCACAGGCCAGCGCCAGTTCATAAAAGGTGCCGGCGAAGCAGGAGCCGGCATCCACCAGCGCAATCAGCGAGCGGCTGGTCACGTCCAGCCGGGCCAGCGTGCGGCGCAGCGCGCCAATGGTTTCGCGCACCAGCCAGTGGTTCCTGTGCTGCTCCAGCACGGCGTCGGCCTGCATCACGCGGTTGGCGTCGCCGCGGGTCTTGATGACCCAGGTGCCGGTTTCCAGCTCGTTGGTGCGCAGGTTCAGGATCAGGTCGTCCAGTTCGCGGGCCAGCTTCAGTGGCCACCAGTTGGCGCCTGCGGCTTCGATGGCGGCAGGCGTGGATTCCACGGCCGCCGCGGGCGCGTTCACCGTGATGGTGGCAATGCGGGCCTCGCGGTCCACCTGCGCGTGCACCGTGCCGTAGTGGTAGCCGGCCTCGTCGATCTTCACTTCCAGCGGAGTCAGCTGGATGCCGTTCGGGCCGCCAGAGCGCGTGGATTGTGCGCGGAGCGCTTCAATTTCTGTAGCAAGCAGCTGCTGGAACTGCTGCGGCTTCGCATGCGAATCGATCAGCTTCCAGTCGCGGGCGCGGTCGGCGCGCACGCCTTCGCTGGTGGTGCAGAAGATGTCGGCCAGGTCGCGCCGCACCTTGCGCTTGTCGGTCACGCGGGTCAGGCCGCCGGTGCCAGGCAGTACGCCCAGCAGCGGCACTTCGGGCAGGCTGACCGTGCTGGAGCGGTCGTCCACCATCGCGATGCGGTCGCACGCCAGCGCCAGTTCATAGCCGCCGCCGGCGCAGGCACCGGTGACGGCGGCGATCGATTTGAGGCCGTCATTGCGCGAGGAGTCTTCCAGGCCGTTGCGGGTTTCGTTGGTGAACTTGCAGAAGTTCACCTTCCAGCCGTGGGTGGAGACGCCCAGCATGTAGATGTTGGCGCCCGAGCACCAGATCTTTTCCTTGCCGCTCTCGAACACCACCACCTTCACGGCCGGGTGCTCGAAGCGCACGCGGTTGATGGCGTCGTGCAGCTCGATGTCCACGCCCAGGTCGTAGCTGTTCAGCTTCAGCTTGTAGCCGGGCTTGATGCCGCCGTCCTCGTTGATGTCCAGCTTCAGGCGCGCGATGTCGCCTTCGACACTCAAAGTCCAGTGCTGGTACTTGGTGGGATGGGTGGCGAAGCTCACCATCTCGCGGCTTTCGCCGTTGATCTGCTGCCTGAACAGCAGGGGTTCGGTCATTGCGTTCATTTCGTCTCCTGCGGAACGGCACGTTCCAGGTCTTTGAGGGATTGCTTCACGCTGCGCGCCGCGGTGTCCACCACGGCATCGGCGCGCGCATACAGCGCTTCGCGGCTGGCCAGGATGCGGCGCAGGTCTTCCATCGCCTCGTTGGTCGCGCCACGGGTGGTGTCGAAGGGCCGCATGTCGCCCTGGGCGACCACGCGGCTCATGTGCTCTTCGGGGCTGGCCTTCAGCCACACGCAGTAAAAGCGGCTTTGCAGCAAATCGAAGGTTTCGCGCTCGCTCACGATGGAGCCGCCGGTGGTCATGACGACGCCGTCGGCATGGTCCTCGGCGATGCGAAACAGCGCGCGGCGCTCGTACCGGCGGTAGCCAGCCTGGCCGTGCAGCAGCAGGATCTCGTTCATGCTGGTGCCGGCCTCGCGCTCGATCTCGCGGTCCAGTTCCACGAAGGGCACGCCGCGCTCGGCCGCCAGCTTCGCGCCGAGCGTGGACTTGCCCGCGCCGCGCAGCCCGATCAGGGCGATGCGCTTCTCGCGGCCCAATTCATCGCCCAGGCCGAAGGTGCCGGCGAGCAATGCATAGGCCTGGTCCAGCTGGCCGTCGTCCAGCCGGCCCAGCAGCGTCTGCGCGCGGGCCAGCGCCGGGCGCGGCGCGTCCTGCAGCAGGTCGAGGATGGTGATGTTGAAGGCCCGGGCCGCGGCTTCCAGTGAATTGATGGAGACGTTGCCCTTGCCGCTTTCCACGTCGGCCAGGAAGCGCTCGGACAGGCCCGAATCGGCCGCCAGCTGCTTGCGCGTCATGCCCCGGCGCGCGCGCCAGGCCCGCACCCGGGCGCCCAGTTCGGGCAGCGTGCTCTTGGCTTCGGTTTCGGACATTGTTTGCATGGGGGCTTGCGTTGGGCTTGAATTGCAGTATACTTCCTGTCATCGCGATGTCAAGCAGTTTATTGCATCCTTGTTGGAGACCCAGATGAAGCTCAAGATCCTTGTCGGCACCATGACCAGCACCGCCGATTACGTGGCGCAGGCGATCCAGATGGATTGCGCCGACCTGGTGGGCGAGATCGAAGTGCAGTTGATGGATGGCCTGGACATCAGCGTCTTCGATGAGGATGCGCTATACCTCATCTGCAGCTCCACCTATGGCTCCGGCGACGTGCCCGACAACGCGCGCCAGCTCTATGAATCGCTGGACGCCCAGCCCAAGTACCTGGGCCAGGTGCGCTACGGCGTGATCGCGCTGGGCGACCGCACTTACCAGCAGACCTTTGCTTTCGGTGGCAAGAAGTTCGACGAGCGCCTGCAGGGCCTGGGCGCGCAACGCATCGGCGAAATCTGGATCCACGACGCCAGCGAGGGCACCATGCCCGAAACCGAAGGCACCGCGTGGTGCCGCGAGTGGCTGGCGCAGGCCGTGGCCACCCTCTCCGCCTCGCAGGCAGCCTGAACATGCAGCAAAGCCGCGCCGACCACCGCAGCAGCCCGCCGCAGGTGGAGATTCCGCGTGACTACAACGCGGCGCACGACCTGCTGGAGCGCAATGCGGGCCGCGCAAGCAAGGTGGCATTTATCAACGCCGCCACCGGCACGCAGCTGACGTATGGCGAGCTCACCGATCAATCGCACCGCTTTGCCAACGCGCTGCGCGCCGCCGGCTTCGCGCCCGAATCGCGCGTGATGCTGGCGATGCTGGACACGCTGGAATGGCCGGTAGCCTTCCTTGGCTGCATCCTGGCCGGCGTGGTGCCGGTGGCGGCCAACACCCTGCTCACCACGAAAGACTTCGACTTCATGCTGCGCGATTCGCGCGCGCAGGGCCTCATCGTTTCGCAGCCTCTGTGGCCCGCGTTCGAGAGCATCACAGACGGTATCGATTCATTGAAGACCATCATCCTCGCGGGCACCGATTCGGAAGAGAAATCTTCTGTAGCCCGCATGGTAGCTGCGTCTCCAGCTACCAAAACCATAGCAGACACCTGCAGCGACGATGCCTGCTTCTGGCTTTATTCCAGCGGCTCCACCGGCACGCCCAAGGGCACGGTGCACCTGCACAGCCACCTGGTGCAGACCGCCGAGCTTTATGGCCGCGCGGTGCTGGGCATCCAGGAAAGCGACGTGGTGTATTCGGCCGCCAAGCTGTTCTTTGCCTACGGCCTGGGCAACGGCCTCACCTTCCCCATGAGCGTGGGCGCCACAGCCGTGCTGCTGCCGCTGCGGCCCACGCCCACCGACGTGTTCTCGGTGCTCAAGAAATTCCAGCCCACCATCTTCTACGGCGTGCCCACGCTGTACGCGGCCCTGCTGGCCGACCCGAACCGGCCGAAGAAAAGTGAATTGAACCTGCGCGTGTGCACCAGCGCCGGCGAGGCCCTGCCCGCCGAAATCGGCCGCAAATGGACGGCCGAATACGGCTGCGAAATCCTGGACGGCATCGGTTCCACCGAAATGCTGCACATCTTCCTGTCCAACCGGCCCGGCCAGGTGCGCTATGGCACCACCGGCCAGGCCGTGCCCGGCTACGAGCTGAAGATCATCGGCGACGACGGCCGCGAATGCGGCGACGGGGAGATCGGCGAGCTGCAGATCAGCGGCCCCAGCGCGGCCCTCATGTACTGGAACAACCGTGCCAAGACCAAGGCGACCTTCGCCGGCGAGTGGACCAAAAGCGGCGACAAGTACACCCGCGACGCGGACGGCTACTACACCTACGGCGGGCGCAGCGACGACATGCTGAAGGTCGGCGGCATCTACGTGTCGCCGTTCGAGGTGGAAGCCTCGCTGATGACGCATGCCAGCGTGCTGGAAGCCGCCGTGATCGGCGTGGCCGACACCGACGAGCTGGTCAAGCCCAAGGCTTACGTGGTGCTCAAGGCCGGCCAGGCGGCGACGGCGGCCGACCTGCAGATGCACGTGAAGAGCCAGCTGGCGCCCTACAAGTACCCGAGGTGGATCGAGTTCGTGCCCGAACTGCCGAAGACGGCGACGGGAAAAATCCAGCGCTTCAAATTGAGAAGCAGCGCCGCCCGATCCGGGTAAGCCATGTTGCACGGCAACGGCGCTTGGGTTAAAAATACTTTAAGCCTCAACTATCTACAAAAAGGAACCCGAAGATGACAACCCGCCGCCTCGTCCTGACCCGCACCGCCGCCGTCGTCGGCGCCGCCTCCACCGGCCTGCTGCTGCCCCAGATCGCGCGAGCGCAGGGCAACAAGGTGCGCGTGGGCCTGATGCTGCCGTACACCGGCACCTTCGCCCAGCTGGGCGTGGCCATCGAGAACGGTGTGCGCATGGCCATCGAGCAACAAGGCGGCAAGCTGGGCGGCCGCGACATCGAGTGGTTCAAGGTCGACGACGAGGCCGAGCCGTCCAAGGGCATCGAGAACGCCACCAAGCTGGTGCAGCGCGACAAGGTGGACGTGCTGATCGGCACGGTGCACTCCGGCGTGCAGATGGGCATCCAGAAAGTGGTGCGCGATTCCGGCACGCTGTGCCTGATCCCCAACGCCGGCGTGCATGCCGCCACCCGCGCCCTGTGCGCACCCAACGTGTTCCGCACCAGCTTCACCAACAGCCAGCCCACCCTGGCGCTGGGCCAGGCCATGATGGCCAAGGGCCACAAGAAGGCCGTGTGGATCACCTGGAAATACGCGGCCGGCGACGAGGCCTTCGAGGGCTTCCGCGACAGCTACACCAAGGCCGGCGGCACCATCGTCAAGGAGCTCGGCCTGCCGTTCCCGCAGGTGGAATTCCAGGCGCTGCTGACCGAGATCGCCTCCCTCAAGCCCGACGCGGTGGCCTGCTTCTTCGCCGGCGGCGGCGCCGCCAAGTTCATCAAGGACTACGCGGCAGCGGGCCTGAAAGGCAAGATCCCGCTGTACGGCTCGGGCTTCCTCACCGAAGGCGTGCTGGACGCTGCCGGCCCGGCGGCCGACGGCATCATCACCACCATGCACTACGGCGATTCGCTCAACACCCCGCGCGACAACAAGTTCCGCCTGGACTACGCCAAGATGTTCCGCCTGCAGCCCGACGTGTACGCGGTGCAGGGCTATGACACGGGCCTTCTGTTGGTGCAGGGCGCCAACGCCGTGAAGGGCGACCTCTCCAACAAGGCCATCTACAAGGCCATGGAGAACGCCACCATCGACAGCCCGCGCGGCAAGTGGACCATGAGCAAGTCGCACAACCCGGTGCAGGACATTTACCTGCGCGTGGTCGAGAACAAGGAAAACAAGGTGCTCGGCGTGGCCGCCAAGGCGCTGGCCGATTCCGGCGCCGGCTGCAAGATGGGGTAGTGACGCAAAGCGTCATCCCCGCGAAGGCGGGGACCCAGTGCTTCCGATCCTATGAACGCTCTGGATTCCCGCCTTCGCGGGAATGACGAGATTCGTTTGCTTCATACTTTCGCCATGACGCTTTCCACCTACCTCCTCTACGTCGCCGCCGTCGCCCTGCTGATCGTCACGCCGGGGCCGACGATGCTGATGTGCATGACCAACTCCATCAACCACGGCCCGCGCCGCGCCATGACTTCCGTCGCCGGCGCCGTGACCGCGGTGCTGTGCGTGATGCTGCTGTCGGCCATGGGGCTGGGCGCCCTGCTCGCCACCTCCGAGACGGCCTTCACCGTCGCCAAGGTGGTGGGCGCGGCCTACCTGGTGTGGCTGGGCATCAAGACCTTTCGCAGCACCGCGGTGCTCAGTGCCCCGGCGCAGGACGCAACGCCGCGCCGCTCGTTCTACCTGCAGGGCCTGCTGGTGGGCGCCAGCAACCCCAAGGCGGTGCTGTTCTTCGCCGCGTTCTTCCCGCAGTTCCTGAACCCGGCCGCGCCCATCGCGCCGCAGTTCGCGATCCTCGCGCTGACCTTCATGGCCTTTGAATTCACGGTGCTCACGCTGTGCGCGCTGGGCGTGGCGCGGCTGATGCCGCTGCTGAAGTCCAGCGGCCCGGTGAAGTGGATCAACCGCGTTTGCGGGGGCCTGTTCACGCTCATGGGCGGGTTGCTGCTGCTCACGCGCCGCTCCGCGTAAATGGATCTCGCGAATTTCCTGATCCAGCTGCTCAACAGCGTGCAGTACGGGCTGCTGCTGTTCATGCTGGCGGCCGGCCTCACGCTGATCTTCGGCATCATGGGCGTGGTGAATCTGGCGCACGGCAGCTTCTACATGCTGGGCGCCTACCTGGCCTGGTGGCTTTCCAGCATGACGGGCAGCTTTACCCTGGCCATCATCGGCGGCGCGGTGCTGTCGGTGGTGTTCGGCCTGGCGCTGGAGTGGCTGCTGTTTCGCCACTTCTACCAGCGCGACCACCTGGACCAGGTGCTGCTCACCTTCGGGCTGATCTACATCTTCGAGGAGGCGCGCTCCATCCTGTGGGGCGACGACGTGCACGGGGTGAAGATCCCGGACCTGTTGTCGGCCTCGATCCCGCTTACCGACAACCTGTCCTACCCGGTGTACCGCCTGTTCATGTCCGGCGTGTGCATCGCGCTGGCGATCGGCCTGTACCTGCTGATCTCCAGAACCCGGCTGGGCATGAAGATCCGCGCCGGCGCCTTCAACCGCGACATGACCGAGTCGCTGGGCGTCAACATCAAGCTGATCCACGCCATCGTGTTCGCAATCGGCGTGGCACTGGCCACGGTGGCCGGCATGATCGCCTCGCCGGTGTCCAGCGTTTACCCGAACATGGGCTCGCAGGTGCTGATCATGTGCTTCGTGGTGGTGGTGATAGGCGGCATCGGCTCGGTGCGCGGCGCACTGATTGCGGCGCTGCTGGTCGGCCTGGTCGACACCTTCGGCAAGGTGCTGCTGCCGCAGGTGGCCGGCATGCTGGTCTACATGCTGATGGCGGCTGTGCTGCTCTGGAAACCTGAAGGCCTGTTCAAGCAATGAGCGCGTCCAAGGCCAACCTCGAAACCCTGCCGCGCAGCCTGCAGATCGTGCTGGCGCTGGGCCTGGTCGCGCTGGCGGTGTTCCCTTTCGTGGGCAGCGACTTCTATGCGCAGATGGTCGCTCGCATGATGATCCTGGCCATCTTCGCCATGAGCCTGGACCTGCTGCTGGGCGTGACGGGCCTGGTATCCCTGGGCCACGCGGCTTTCTTCGGGCTGGCGGGCTATGCGCTGGCTTTCCTCACGCCGCAGGGCGAGGCGGTGAGCCTGTGGTGGACGCTGCCGCTGGCCATGTGCGCTTCGGCGCTGGCGGCGCTGGTGATCGGCTTCCTCGTGGTGCGCACCCACGGCATCTACTTCATCATGGTGACGATGGCCTTCGCCCAGATGGTGTTCTACCTGTTCTTCGACAACAAGGTGCTGGGCGGCTCCGACGGGCTGTACATCAACTTCAAGCCGGACGCGGGCATCTTTGACCTGGAGAACAAGCGCGTCTTCTACTACTTCACCCTGGCGGTGCTGGTGGGCGTCTACGCCTTCCTGCGCCGGCTTCTCTGGAGCCCTTTCGGCCGGGTGCTGGCCGGCATCCGCATCAACGAGCACCGCATGCGCGCCATGGGCTACGGCACCTTCGGCTACAAGCTGGCCGCCTTCACGCTGGCCGGCGCGCTCGCCGGGCTGGCCGGCTACCTGTGGGGCGCCCAGACGGGCTTCATCAACCCAGAGCTGATGGGTTTCCACATGAGCGCGCACGCCATCATGATGGTCATCCTGGGCGGCATGGGCAACTTCGCGGGTGCCATCATCGGTGCCTTCGCCTTCGAATACGTGCTGCTGGTGTTCAAGGACCTGCCCACGGTGGCCGGTGTGAACCTGGGCAAGCACTGGCAGCTGTGGATGGGCCTTTTCATCGTGCTGCTGGTGGTGTTCGCGCCGCGCGGCATCCTGGGGCTGGTGGAGCGCTTCACGGCTCGCCGGAGGCATGGCGATGAGTGAGGTGCTGCTCTCCGCCAAAAACCTCACCAAGCGCTTCGGCGGCCTGGCCGCCGTGAACGGCGTCTCGGTCGACCTGGAACTGGGCCGCATCCACGCCGTGATCGGCCCCAACGGCGCCGGCAAATCCACGCTCACCAACCTGCTGTCGGGCGACATCGTTCCCACCTCGGGCAGCGTGGCGCTGGGCGGCGCCGACATCACCGGCCACAGGCCCGAAAAGATTTCCCGCGCGGGCCTGGGCCGCAGCTACCAGAAGACCAACATCTTCGCGCCCTTCACCGTGTGGGAAAACGTGCGCCTGGCGGCCCAGTCGCGCGAACAGCATGCCCTGGCCTGGCTGCACCGTGCTACAGATTTCATAGCTGCCAACGCACGCTGCGAGCGGGCCCTGGCACTTTCCGGCCTTGAAAACAGGCGTGGCGCCATCGCCGGGACCATCAGCCACGGCGAGCAGCGCCAGCTGGAAATCGCGATGACACTGGCCACCGAACCGCGCGTGGTGCTGCTGGACGAACCGCTGGCCGGCATGGGCACGGCCGAGGCCGAGCGCATGGTGGCGCTGCTCCAGCGCATCAAGCCCGGCCACGCCATCCTGCTGGTGGAACACGACATGGACGCCGTGTTCGCGCTGGCCGACAGGCTCACCGTGATGGTGAACGGCCAGGTCATCGCCAGCGGAACGCCCGCCGAAATCCGCGCCGATGCGACCGTGCAGGCCGCCTACCTGGGCGAGGAGCACTGATGGCCGGCATGCTCATCGACGCCAAAGGCATCAACACGTACTACGGCGCCAGCCACATCCTGCGCGGTGTGGACTTCCAGGTGGGCCGCGGCGAAACCATCGGCCTCATGGGCCGCAACGGCATGGGCAAGAGCACCCTGCTGAAAAGCCTGATGGGCCTGGTGAAGCCGCGCGCGGGCTCGGTGCATATCGCCGGCAAGGACATGACGGGCCGCGCGCCCTACGAGATCGCGCAGTTGGGCATCGCCTATGTGCCGGAGGGCCGCGGCATCTTCGGCAACCTGTCGGTGGTGGAGAACCTGAAGATGGCGGCACGCGCCGGAACGCGCGGCCAGCGCGACTGGACCTATGAGCGCGTGCTCGATACCTTCCCTCGCCTGAAGGAGCGGCTGGGCCACGGCGGCCAGCAGCTGTCGGGCGGCGAGCAGCAGATGCTGACCATCGGCCGCGCCCTCATGACCAACCCCGACGTGCTGATCCTGGACGAAGCAACAGAAGGCCTGGCGCCGCTGATCGCCCGCGAGATCTGGCGCATCTGCGGCGTCATCCGCGAAACCGGCATTTCCAGCGTGATCGTGGACAAGAACTGGAAGCACGTCACCCAGATCACCGGCCGCAACGTCATCCTGGTCAAGGGCGAGGTGGTGTTCGCGGGAACCTCGGACGAACTGCGTTCGCGGCCGCAACTGCTGGAGCAGTACCTGGGCGTGTAACACCGGCGTGAACTTTGCCCGCTTCCGCCGCGCAGGCGGGATGAGCGGGCGGCAAGGCACGACCGGCGGGCATGGCACCGCGGCGCGCCGCTCGCACACTCGCCTCACACAACGAGGGGCGAGACCATGGCACACACAACGATTCGCGCGGCCGGCCTGGCACTGGCGCTGGCCACGCTGGCACTGCTGGCCAACTGCGGCGGCGGTGGTGGCGGCGGCAGCACGGGCAGCAACACCGGCAGCACCAGCAACGGCACCTTCTCATCCGGGCTGGCCGCCTGCCCGGCGGGCAACGAGATTTTCAGCGTGCCACCGGTGGCGCTGGAGCAGGTCAGGGGCTGGGAGCCGCTGGGCCACATGAACCCCAGCGCCCACACCTTCCCCACCGACCACCAATACCTCTACACCACGGCGTTCGGCCAGCCGAATAACCCGCAGCTGTCCATCCCGGTGGTGGCGCCTTCGGACATCCGCATCACCCAGCTGTACAAGGGCTCGACCGGCGGCGGCACGCCGGATTACTCGGTGTTCTTCCAGCCTTGCGCCGACCTGGGTGCGCGCTTCGGCCACGTGGTGACGCTCACGCCGGAACTGCTGGCCGCGGCGGGGCCCATCACCCAGAACTGCCAGACCTACCAAGCCTCGCCAGGCGTCAACACCACGCTGTGCCAGTCGGCGATCTTCAAATTCGACGTCAAGGCGGGCCAGCAGGTCGGCACGCTGGGCGGCGGTGTTTCCATCACGCTGGACTGGTGGCTGCAGGACCGGCGCATATCGCCGCTGTACTTCACCAACCCCACCCGCTTTTCCACCTACAACGGCGGCGACGGCTTCGACGAGTTCCATATCGTTCCGGCCAGCGCCTACTACACGCCGGCCGTGGCGGCGCTGATCGCGCCCAAGCTGGGCCGCTTCGACGGCACGCTGCAGCGCACCACCGCGCCCACCGGCGGCACCATCGTGGTGGACGTGGCGGGCACTGCGCGCGGCTACTGGTTCAACCCATCGCAGCCCTTCCCCCCCGAGTCCTCGCATGCCGCGCTGGTCCCCGACTACGTCACGCCCAATACGCTGCAGGTGTTCTCGCTGGGCGTGTCGCAGGCCACGGGCTCGCTGCTGGCCACCTTCGTGCCCGTGGCCACCGGCACCGTGAATCGTGCCTTCGAACATGTCACCGCCGACGGCAACGTGTATTGCTATGAACCGGTGGAAGGCCAGCGCATCGTGCTGGTGCAACTGACTGACGCCACCACGCTGAAGGTGGACGTGCGGCCCGGCGCGTCGAGCTGCGCGGCAGCCGCTCCCTATGTGATGGCGGCCAATGCCGCGACTTACAAGCGCTAGGCCGGGTCAGGCTTGTGGATGGTTTCGCCCTTGAGCGGGCCCACGTCGCGGATGTTGACCCGGTGCCGCTTCCAGCCGGCCCAGGTGCGCCGCAGGTTGGCCAGCGAGATGCCGTAATAAAACGCCTTGAAGGCCCGCAGCCCGCCCCAGAACGGGGTGCTGCCGTAGATGTCGCCGGCCAGCAGCGACAACAGCGCCTCCTTGGCGCGCATCGGGTTGGCCGGGTGCATGAACATGTCGCGTATGGTGGGGTTGGTCACCCGGTAGATGAACCACGAATACTCGCGCGGCCCCTTGCGCATGTTGGACTCGAAGTGCTTTCGCGCTGCGCGCAGCCCGGCGGGGCGGTCCAGCGCGGTGGCCACCAGCTCGGCGCCGTCGAACGCACTGTGCATCGCCAGGTAAACGCCTGAAGAGAACATCGGGTCGATGAAGGTAAAGGCGTCGCCAAGCATGACGTAGCGCTCGCCGGTGGCATGGCTGCTGATGTACGAAAAGTTGCCGGTGGCGTGCACCGCGCCGTCCACCAGCGTGGCGCCCTCCAGCCGCCGCGCCAGCTCGGGGCACAGCGCGATGGTGTCGTGGAAGAACTCGCGCAGCGGCTTGTCGCGCGTCTTCAGGTAGTAGGGCCAGCACACCGCGCCCACGCTGGTGGTGCCATCGGCCAGCGGGATGAACCAGAACCAGCCATGCTCGAACCAGCAGATGCTGATGTTGCCTTCCAGTTTGCCCTGCAGCCGCTCGGCCTGCGTGAAGTGGCCGAACAGCGCCGTGCTGTTGTGGTCGGGGTTGCGCTTCTTGCTTTGCAGCTTGCTGGCCAGCAGCGTGTCGCGGCCCGATGCGTCCACCAGGAAGCGGGCGCGCCAGCTGCGGTGGGCGCCGTCGTCCAGCTCGGCGTGCACGGTGGCGCCTTCAGCGTCCAGCACCACGTCGGTCACCTTGCAGCCTTCCAGCGTCTGCGCGCCGCGCACGGCCGCATTGCGGAACAGCAGCTCGTCCAGCTCGGAGCGGCGCACCTGCCAGGCCGAGGGCATGGATTTGTCCCAGGCGTCGGCGAACTCGATGTAGCTGCAGTGGCTGTGCTCGGGCGAAACGAATTCGATGCCCCACTTGGGCATGCCGATGCGGTCGATCTGGTCACGGATGCCCAGCCGCTCGAACAGCTCTACATTGGCCGGCAGCAGGGATTCGCCGATGTGAAAGCGTGGATGGCGGGCTTTCTCCAGCAGCACCACGCTGCGGCCCTGGGCCGCCAGCAGGGCGGCGATGGTGGACCCGGCGGGCCCGCCACCGACGATAAGGACGTCACAGGCGTGCGCAGGGGTTCGGTTCATCGGCCCAGCATAGCGCACGCGCGGTTGGGTGCTATGTGCGCTAGAGCACGGAGCGGAGTTCGCGCGCCGCCTCCTGCAGCAAGGGCAGCAACTCGCGCTTCATCGCGGGCCCTTCCAGCCGTTGCGGCGCCGTCACCACATTGAGCGCGGCCACGGATTGGCCCTGCATGTTGCGCAGCGGCACGGCCAGGGCATGCACGCCCAGCTCGTGCTCTTCGCTGGCAACGCACCAGTCGTCCTGGCGCACCTGTTCGACCAGCGCGCGGAATTCCTTCGGCCCAGTCACGGTACGTGAAGTCAGGCGCGGCAGCTCTCTGCCCTTCAGCCAGGCATTGAAATCGGTCTTGCTCTTCGCCGCCAGCAGCACGCGGCCCGTGGAAGTGGCATGTGCCGGCAGCCGTGCCCCCAGGTGCAGCCCGTAGGCCAGCATCCGGGTGGAACCGCTGCGCGCGATGATCACAACCTGCTCGCCGTCCAGAACCACGGCGGAGAACGATTCGCCGGTGTGCGCCGCCAGCCGGTTCAGCGTGGGCTGCAGCGCGCGCGGCAGCCGGGCCGACGCCAGGTAGCTGCCCGAGAAACGCAGCACCTTGGGCGCCAGCCAGAAGTGGGAGCCGTCGGTTTCCAGGTAGCCCAGGTGGGCCAGCGTGAGCAGGTGGCGCCGGGCGGCGGCGCGGGTGATGCCGGCGCGCTGCGCAGCCAGGGTGGCGTTCAGCCGCTGGCGCTCGGTGTCGAAGCTTTCCAGCACGGCCATGCCTTTGGCCATGCCCTCGATGAAATCCGCCTTCGCGATGGCCATTTACGAATCACCCTTGCGCGATCATCGCGCAGCAACGCCGATCATCGCACAACTGCCGCCCGCCGTGCTGGCGCCACGGCCGCACCCGGCCTAAGCTGGGTGCCAGGCGTCACAGGAGACAAGACCATGCGAACCCAGGTTGCCATCATCGGCGCCGGCCCCTCGGGCCTGCTGCTCGGCCAGCTGCTGCACAAGGCGGGGATAGACAACGTGATCCTTGAGCGGCAAAGCGGCGAATATGTGCTGGGCCGTATCCGCGCGGGCATCCTGGAGCAGGTGACCGTGGACCTGCTGCGCGAAGCCGGCGTGGGCGCGGGTGTCGATGCGGCCGGCACGGTGCATCACAGCATCGAGCTGGTTTTCGGCGGCGCGCGCCATCCCATCGACGTGCACGGCCTGACCGGCGGCAAGGTGGTCACCGCCTATGGCCAGACCGAACTGACGCGCGACCTGATGCAGGCGCGGCAGGCCGCCGGCCTGGCCACCGTGTATGAAGCCGCCAACGTCAGCCCGCTGGACTTCGGCGGCGGCAAGCCGCGCGTGAGTTACCAGAAGGACGGCGCCACCCACACGCTGGAATGCGACTTCATCGCCGGCTGCGACGGCTTCCATGGCGTGAGCCGCGCCACGGTGAAGGATTCAATCACCGAATACGAGAAGGTCTACCCCTTCGGCTGGCTGGGCGTGCTGGCCGACGTGCCGCCGGTGTCGCCGCACGCCATCGTCTATGGCAACAGCGAGCGCGGCTTTTCACTGTGCTCCATGCGCAGCCTGACCCGCAGCCGCTACTACGTGCAATGCCCGGTGGATGACCGGGTGGAAGACTGGAGCGACCAGCGCTTCTGGGATGAGTTGCGCCTTCGGCTGGACAAGGATTTGGCCGAGCGCATCGTCACCGGGCCCAGCATCGAGAAAAGCATCGCGCCACTGCGCAGCTTCGTGGCCGAACCCATGCGATTCGGCCGCCTTTTCCTGGCGGGCGACGCCTCGCACATCGTGCCGCCCACCGGCGCCAAGGGCCTGAACCTGGCCGCCAGCGACGTGAAATACCTCTGCGGCGCCTTCATCGAGTTCTACCGCGACAACAGCAGTGCCGGTATCGACAATTACTCGCAGCGCTGCCTGCGCCGCGTGTGGAAGGCCGAACGCTTCAGCTGGTGGCTGACTTCGCTGATGCACCGCTTTCCCGATACCGAGGGGTTCGGGCAGAAGCTGCAGGAGGCCGAACTGGACTACCTGGTGAACTCCAAGGCCGCCTCTACCGCGCTGGCCGAAAACTACGTGGGCCTGCCGCTCTAGCCGCCTACTTGCCCTGTTTCTGCCGGTCGTACTTGCGCCAGTACTGGAACTCGTCCTCGTGCACCTCGATGTCGATCTCTGAAACGCGCGCAGCCAGGCGTTCCTGCACGTCCGCCACGGCCTTGTTGTAGATCAGCGGCCCGATTTCCTCGACAAAGAAACCCAGCAGCGCGCCGGCGGCGATGTTGCTGATCTTCTCTTCCATGTTTTCCTGGAAGTAGCGCTCGATGGAGGCAACAGCTTCCTTGCGCGCCTCTTTGGAGATTTCAATCGTCATGACGCGGCTCCGCCCGGGATGCGCCGTCCACGGACCAGGTGCAGCGCCATCAGGAACAGCGTTGCCGGCAGCAGCAGGGCCGCGGCCGCCACCTCGGAAAGAATCGTCAGGTTGGCCGTGAAGGTATGGAACTCGAGGGGCGCCACCTGGTAGTGGCCCAAGCCGTCAAACCCCAGCGCCGCGTACACCGCCACCAGCGCCAGCCCCGCCGCCATGAACCGCTGACGGATCAGCAGGAACCCCGTTACTCCCACCGCGGTGATGGCCGCCCACGCGGCATAAACCTTGGCCCGCGTCAGCCACGCCGGCAGGTTGGGGTATTCGCAGATGAATTCCGCGTTGTGGCTGAAGTGGCCCAGGCTGGTGAGGAAATACGCGGCGGTGAGCACGAGAAAAATCCTGGGAAGCTGGCTGTGCATGGGTCTCATGGGGCGCTCTTTCTTGTGGCCTGGAGCTGCGCCGTTTTTTTCCAGCGGGTACCGCCGTCCAGGCTCATCGAGCTTTCCCAGGAAAAGCTGCCGGCGGCGATGTCGAAGAACCGGATTTTCGTTTTCACCAGCTGGCCCTGCGGCCCCTTGCCCGAAGCATCCAGCAGCATCTCGCCATCGACGAAGGCGCCATGCCACTCCATGGGGAACGGGGGCTGCAGGGCTTGCAGGCCCACGAATTCCCAGCGCTGCGTGGATTCCGAATAGGTTCGCAGCGTGACGAATGACGAAACCGGTTGCCCGGCCGGACCCAGTGCCCTGAAGTCGTCCATGACCATGCGCCCGCCGTTGAGGTGCACAGCATTCCAGGCGGCCGTGTACCTGAGCAGCGGTGCTCCGTCTTCCTTCAGCCGGGTGGCCTCCACGTCCCAGTCGCCGATCAGAAAATCGAACTGGCTGGCCTCGGGTGGCGCACCCTTGATGTAGCGGGCAATTTCAGGAGGCACCTGGGCAGGCGCGGCTGCTGGCTCTTGCATGGCGGACCTTTCTGTCTAAGCCGTTGGTTTATATCAGCCTTCGCGTAGGACCCACCTTACGCATGCGCGAACCCTGCGCCTATAGCCGCCCGCCGTGCAAGCCGGAGGATCGATAGTCTCGATTCAAAAAAAGGAACGGCCTCCATGACTTCGCAAAACAAGACCCTCATCGAACTTGAAAACCGGTTCTGGCAATCCCTCGTGAACCAGGACACGGATACCGCACTCGAACTGCTGAGCGAGCCGGCATTGATGGTGAGCTCGCACGGCGCGATGAAGTTCGACCATGCGGGCTACCGCAAGATGGCCGAGCAGGGTTCCATGGTCCTCACCTCGTTCGAGCTCAGCGACATGGAGGTGGTCTTCCCCAACGAAAGCACGGCCATCCTGACTTACCACGTGAGGCAGGAGATGTCCCCGCGCGGCAAGAGCGAAAGCGCCACGCAGGAAATGAATGACACGTCCACCTGGGTGCGGCAGGCGGGCGACTGGAAGTGCGTCATGCACACGGAAACGCCCGTGGACGCCAAGGCCGCGAAGCACTGACAACCTAAAAGGAGCGCGGCATTCCCAGCACGTGCTCGGCTACATACGACAGGATCAGGTTGGTCGAGATCGGCGCCACCTGGTAGAGCCGCGTCTCCCTGAATTTGCGCTCAACGTCGTATTCGGCCGCGAAGCCGAAGCCGCCGTGGGTTTGCAGGCAGGCCTCGCCGGCTTCCCATGAGGCCTTGGCGGCCAAATACTTGGCCATGTTGGCCTCGGCGCCGCAGGGCTGGTGCGCGTCGAACAGGTCGCAGGCCTTGAAGCGCATCAGGTTGGCGGCTTCGGTTTCTATGTAGGCCTGGGCGATGGGAAACTGCACACCCTGGTTCTTGCCGATGGGACGGTTGAAGACAATGCGCTCGCTGGCGTAACGCCGCGCTTTCTCGATGAACCAGTAAGCGTCGCCTATGCACTCGGCGGCGATCAGCGTGCGCTCGGCGTTCAGGCCGTCCAGGATGTAGCGAAAGCCCTTGCCCTCCTCGCCGATCATCTGGTCGGCGGGGATCTCAAGGTTGTCGAAAAACAGCTCGTTGGTTTCGTGGTTCACCATGTTGCGGATGGGCTTGACCGTCATGCCCTGGCCGATGGCTTCGTGCACGTTCACCAGGAAGATGCTCAGGCCCTCGGTCTTGCGCTTGACCTCGGCCAGCGGTGTGGTGCGCGCCAGCAGGATCATTCCGTCCGAGTGCTGCACACGGGAGATCCAGACCTTCTGCCCGTTGACCACCCAGCGGTCGCCGCCCCTGGTTTTTTTCAGCGCCGCGCTGGTGCGGATCTGAGTCGTGTCGGTGCCCGCCGTCGGCTCGGTCACGGCCATCGACTGCAGGCGCAGCTCACCGCGGGCCACGCGGGGCAGCCAGCGCTTTTTCTGTTCCTCGGATCCATGCCGCAGCAGCGTGCCCATGTTGTACATCTGGCCGTGGCACGAACCCGCGTTGCCGCCGCTGCGGTTGATCTCTTCCATGATCACGCTGGCTTCGGCCAGGCCCAGGCCGCTGCCGCCGTATTCGGTGGGGATCAAGGCCGAGAGCCAGCCGCCCAGCGTGAGCATCTGCACGAATTCTTCGGGGTAGCCGGCCTCGGCTTCGATGCGCTGCCAGTAGGCTGAGTCGAACGGCGTGCAGGCTGCCCGCATGCCTTCACGCAGGTCGGCGTGCCGTTCGGCTTGGGGCAGCGGGTTCATCCGGTTTTTCTAGTCCGCGAACGCTCCGCCCGCCTTGATCACCGGGCCCCAGCGGTCGATCTCCGCCTTCAGCCAGGTCTGCAGGCCCTCGGGGCTCTGCTTGCTGTCGGCGGCGATCTCCGCGCCCAGGTCGGCCATGCGCCTGGTGACGTCGGGGTCCTTCAGCGCGGCCCGCACGGCGGCGTTCATCTTTTCCAGGATGGGCTTGGGCGTGCCCTTGGGCGCGTAGATGCCGTGCCACACCAGCACCTCAAAGTCCTTCAGGCCCTGCTCGGCCAGCGTGGGCGCGTCGGGCAATGCCTTGATGCGGTTCTTCGTGGTGACGCCATAGAACTTGACGCTTCCCGCCTTGATCTGCGGGATGGTCTGCGTGGTCTGGTCGCACATGATGTCGATCTGCCCGCCCAGCAGCGCGTTCATGGCGGGCGCGGTGCCCGAGAACGGCACGGCCGTGAGCTTCACGTCCAGCGCGCGCTCCAGCATCATTCCGCACAGCTGCGAGACGGCGCCCAGGCCCGCATTGCCGAGGTTCATCTTGGCTTGGTTAGCCTTCACGTAAGCGGCGAACTCGGCGAAATTGTTGGCGGGGAAGTCCTTGCGCGCCAGCAGTGTCATGGGCACGTCCACCGCCTGGCTGATGAACTCGAAATCAGTCAGCGGGTTGTACGGCAGCTTGCGGTACAGCGCGGTGGAGGTGGCCATGCCGTTGTGGTTGATGAAGAAGGTGTAGCCGTCCGGCGCGGCGCGCGCCACGAAGGCGGCGGCCACGGTGCCGCCCGCGCCCAGCTTGTTTTCCACCACGATGGTCTGGCCCAGCGTCTTGCTCATGGAAGCCGCCAGCGTGCGCGCCACCACGTCCGTGGGACCGCCCGCGGCGAAGGGCACGACCAGGCTGATTGATTTGGCCGGCCACGCGCCCTGTGCCTGTGCACCCAGCGCCCAAAGGCAGGCGGCGCCGGCGGCGCCGATGAAAAGCTTGCGAGAAATACCCATTGCTTGGTGTCTCCTTAGATGGCCCCGGACTGCCGCAGCGCAGCGATGGCCGCCCCAGCGTAGCCCAGCTCCCGAAGGATCGAATCGGTATGTTCCCCCACCGCGGGCACGGCATCCATGCGTACTTCGTCCTTACCCGCACGCCCGGGCGGCCACAGCGCGGGCACGACACCTCCGGGTGTCCGCACCTCGGTCCAGCGGTCCCGCGCAAGCAGCTGCGGATGGGACCAAAGCCCCGCCATGTCGTTTACCCGCGCATTGGCGATGCGCGCCTCGTCCAGCCGGGCGATCACCTGCGCGGGCGAGAGGCGGCTGAACACCTTGTCGATCTCGGCGCGCAGTTCACCGCGGGCCGCCGAGCGCTTGGGGTTGGTGTTGAAGCGCTCGTCCGCCGCCAGCGCCGGTGCGCCGAGCACCACAGCGCAGAACTGCACCCATTCCCGCTCGTTCTGCAGCCCCAGCATCACGGTGCCGGGCTTGCCAATGGCGTGGCCCGCGTCAAAGGGCCCGTACGGATAGATGGTCGAGTGGCTGGCACCAGCGCGCGGCGGCGGCTCGGCGCCCCCGAATGCGTAGTACATCGGATAGCCCATCCACTCGCCGAGGGATTCCAGCATCGACAGGTCGATGTGCCGCCCCTGCCCGGTGCGCCCGCGCTCGATCAGCGCGGCCAGGATGTTGGTGTAGGCGTACATGCCCGCGGCGATGTCGGCGATCGAAATGCCGGCCTTCACGCCCTCCTCCTGCGTGCCGGTGGTGGAGACAAAGCCCGCCTCGCTCTGGATCAGCAGGTCATAGGCCTTCTTGTCGCGGTAAGGCCCGTCGCCGCCATAGCCGGAGATGTCGCACAGCACCAGCGAAGGCTTGCGCGCGTGCAGTGCGTCCCATCCCAGTCCCAGCCGTGCGGCGGCGCCGGGCGCCAGGTTCTGCACCACCACGTCGGCATGGCCATCGACCAGTTGCATCAGCGCCTCCTGCGCGCCGGCCTGCTTCAGGTCCAGCGTCAGGCTTTCCTTGCTGCGGTTGGTCCAGATGAAATGCGAGGCCTGGCCTTTCACCCGCGCGTCGTAGGCGCGCGCGAAGTCTCCCGCGCCGGGCCGCTCGACCTTGATCACGCGCGCGCCCAGGTCGGCCAGCTGGCGCGTCGCGAACGGCGCGGCAATGGCGTGCTCCAGCGTGACGACGGTGATGCCTTCCAGCGCCTTCACGGCCGGAACTCCATGCGCGCCGCCATGGCCTGGTGGCCTTCGTGGTCGCGTATCCACAGCTGCGCGGCATCAGCGCCGTCGGGCCGGCCGCAGACATCAAAGGCGTTCAGGTCGAACACGGGCTTGAGCGCGCGGAAGGAAAACGCGGCGGGCGCCCGCCCCGCGAACTGGCGAGCGCCCAGCCCGGCGAGCAGCGTGGCCATCAGCGGCCCGTGCACGATCAGGCCGGGATAGCCTTCCACGCCGGTCACATAGCGGCGGTCGTAGTGGATGCGGTGGCCGTTGAACGTCAGTGCCGAGTAGCGGAACAGCAGCACGTCGTCGGGCACCACCTGCTCGCGCCATTCGCCCTGGGGCGCGGGTTCATGCGCCGGCGCGGGCGCACCGGGCGAGGAGTTGGGCCGGTAGACGATGTCGTGGAACTCGCGCAGGGCCGGGCCCTGCGGCCCGCTCACCTCGTGCCGCACGCGCACAAAGCACAACTCGCCCGTTCTGCCGGGTTTCACGGTGATGTCTTCAATGGTGGAGGTACGCCGCACCGTATCGCCCACCCGCAGCGGCATGAAAAATTCGAGCTGGCCGCCGGCCCACATGCGGCGCGGCAGGGGCACCGGCGGCAGGAAGCCGCCGCGCTGCGGATGGCCGTCGGGCCCCAGCTGCGACTGGCGCGCCGAGGGCAGGAAGTAGAGCCAGTGCCACAGCGGCGGCAGTTCGCCCGTGCCGTCATCGGCCGGCAGGTCCAGCGTGGCGCGCAGCATGCGCACCGGGGCGGGCGTCACGGTGTCCTGCAGGGTTTCGCTGCGGCCCTTCCAGGCGCGCAGCGCGTCGGCATTCACGGTCATGCGTATATCCTTGCACAAATCCACTTTCCGCACACCATGGCCCGCCCTCTTCGCGTTCTCAAAGGCGTTCGCGTCCTCAGCCTCGCCCTCAACCTGCCCGGGCCCGCTGGTCTGATGCGCTGCCGCCAGATGGGCGCGACCTGCATCAAGCTCGAACCGCCCACGGGAGACCCCATGGGCCATTACAACAAGGACGCCTACGCACAGTTGCATGAAGGCGTGAAGGTCATCTCGGCCGACCTGAAGGCCGAGGCCGGCCAGAAAATCCTGCACCGCGAACTGGCCCGCACCGACGTGCTGCTCACCTCGTTCCGTCCGTCGGCGACGGCCAAGCTCGGCCTGGGCTGGAAGAAACTGCACACGCTCTACCCTTCGCTCTCGCACGTGGCCATCGTCGGCGCACCGGGCGCGGGTGCGCAGGAGCCGGGCCACGACCTGACCTACCTGGCGGCCAACGGCCTGGTGCCGGGGCTGGAACTGCCGGCCACGCTGTATGCCGACATGAGCGGCTCCATCATGGCCAGCGAGGCCGTGCTCAAGGCGGCGCTGATGCAGGCTGAGCGCTATGGCGGCTCGGGCGATACGCACCCGCGCGGCGCCTTCATCGAGGTGGCGCTGTCGGACGCGGCGGCCTATGTGGCCCTGCCGCGCCAATGGGGGCTGACACAGCCCCGGGGCGCGGTGGGCGGCGCGCATGCGGGCTACCGCGTCTATCCCTGCAAGGACGGGCGCGTGGCCGTGGCGGCGCTGGAACCGCACTTCGCGGCCGCGCTCTGCGCCGCCGCCGGTGCAGCCGCGTCAGACATGCGTGCCATGTTCGCTCCGGCTACGCACCAGGCCGTGGCCGCCTTTTTCCTCACACAGACGCGCAAGCAGCTCGACAGGCTGGCCGTGGACAAGGACATTCCGCTGCACACCATGCAGGCATGATCGCGGCGGAGAAAGCGGCCTTTCGTGGTATGTTCCGCCGCATTCCAACCAATGGGGAGACACGGGGCATGAAGGCACGCACAACTTTGATTTCCATCGCACTGGTACTCACCAGCGCGCTGCTCGGCGGCTGCGCCGCGGGCCGCAGCGAAGTGCGGCTGGCCGGCCCGTCGGCCTACCCGGTGCCGCAGGTGACTCCCAACGGCCGCAGCGTCTTCATCCGCACCGTCACGGACGAGCGTGTCTTTGAACAGGCCCCGGGCAACCCCAGCATTCCTTCGCTTGGTTTCGAGACCGCGGCGGGGGCCAGCGCGGACGTGAAAGCCAGGGCCATCGGCCGCAAACGCAGCGGCTACGGCATGGCCATGGGCGACGTGCTTCTGCAAAACGGGCAAACCGTGGAAAGCGTGGTGCGGGAAAACCTCAGCGCGGCCTTCCAGCAACTGGGCTACGGCGTGGCCAGGGAAATGAGCGCGGGAACGGGCCCGGTCATCGTGGATGTGCGCATCAAGCGGTTCTGGTCGTGGCTGCAACCCGGCTTCGCGGCGCTTTCGCTGCACGCGGAAATAGAAACGGCCTTGCAGGTCGCGGGCGGGGGCGCGGTCACCATCAGCGTGCGCACCCGCGATTCGCGGCAGTTCGCAGGAGACGGCGCTTGGGTGGAGATCGTCCAGCAGGCGCTGCACAACTACCGCATCGAAGCAGCCAAACAGCTCTCCGGCCCGCCGTTCTGAGGCGGCCCCGGCGAGGCCTTACCGCGGCTTGCGCGGTGTCCCGGCGCCGGGCTTGGCCGTGCCGGTCACGCGCGGCGGCAGGCCGGTGTGCTGGGTGAGCATGCGGCCCTTGGCCGGCATTGCGCTCTTGGGCGCGACCGGCGTGGAGTTCTTGCGCCGCGCGCTCTGGTAGCCGCCATCGGTCAGCGGTTGGAAGGTGGGGATCAGGTGATGCTTGCCGTTGCCGATCAGGTCGGCGCGGCCCATGGCCTTCAGCGCGTCGCGCAGCAGCGGCCAGTTGTTGGCATCGTGGTAGCGCAGGAAGGCCTTGTGCAGGCGGCGGCGCCGGTCGCCGCGCACGATGTCCACGGTCTCGCTCTCGCGCGTGATCTTGCGCAGCGGGTTGCGATTGGAGTGGTACATCGCCGTGGCGGTGGCCATCGGTGAGGGATAGAACGTCTGCACCTGGTCGGCGCGAAAGCCGTTCTTCTTCAGCCACACGGCGAGCTGCATCATGTCTTCATCGCTGGTGCCGGGGTGGGCCGCGATGAAGTACGGGATCAGGTATTGCTTCTTGCCCGCCTCGGCGCTGTACTTCTCGAACATCGCCTTGAACTTGTCGTAGCTGCCGATGCCGGGCTTCATCATCTTGGTGAGCGGGCCCTGCTCGGTGTGCTCGGGTGCGATCTTGAGGTAGCCGCCCACGTGGTGCTGCACCAGTTCCTTCACGTATTCGGGGCTCTGCACGGCCAGGTCATAGCGCAGGCCGGAGCCGATCAGGATTTTCTTCACACCCTTCAGCGCCCGCGCGCGGCGGTACATCTTGATGAGCGCGGAGTGGTCGGTGTTCAGGTTCTGGCAGATGCCGGGGTACACGCAACTGGGCTTGCGGCAGGCCGCCTCGATCTCGGGCGTCTTGCAGCCGATGCGGTACATGTTGGCCGTGGGGCCGCCCAGGTCGGAGATGACGCCGGTGAACGCGGGGATCTTGTCGCGGATTTCCTCGATCTCGCGGATTACTGAATCTTCCGAGCGGCTCTGGATGATGCGGCCCTCGTGCTCGGTGATCGAGCAGAAGGTGCAGCCGCCGAAGCAGCCGCGCATGATGTTGACCGAGAAGCGGATCATTTCCCACGCGGGAATCTTGGTCGCGCCTTCGTGGCTGCCGGCCTCGTCGGCGTAGCTGGGGTGCGGGCTGCGGGCATACGGCAGGCCGAACACATAGTCCATCTCCGCCGTGGTCAGCGGGATGGGCGGCGGCGTCAGCCACACGTCGCGGTCGCCATGGGCCTGCACCAGCGCGCGCGCGTTGCCGGGGTTGGTCTCCAGGTGCAGCACGCGGTTGGCGTGAGCATAGAGCACCGGGTCGCTCTTGACCTGCTCGTACGAAGGCAGGCGGATCACGGTGCGGTCGCGCGGCGGCACCTTGAGCTTTTGCTTGAGCGATGGATTGGGGACGAAGGTCAGCGGCTGGATGGCCGGGTTCACTTCGGGGGCGCCACTGCCCTCTTCCCTGGCGCAGGTCGTGCCCTGGGCCTCGGCCTGTTCCTGCGTGGTCTGGTAGGGGTTGATGTGCTCTTCCACGCGGCCGGGCGTGTCCACCGAGGTGGAATCGATCTGGAACCAGCCCTCGGGCTTGCTGCGCTGGATGAAGGCGGTGCCCCGCACGTCGGTGATGTCCTGCACCGGCTCCTTCGCGGCCAGGCGGTGCGCGATCTCGACGATGGCGCGCTCGGCGTTGCCGTAAAGCAGGATGTCGCACTTGGCGTCGACCACGATGGAACGGCGCACCTTGTCCGACCAGTAGTCGTAGTGCGCGATACGGCGCAGCGAGCCTTCGATGCCGCCCATCACGATGGGCGCGTCCTTGAAGGCCTCGCGGCAGCGCTGGCTGTAGACGATGGCCGCGCGGTCGGGCCGCTTGCCGCCCACGTCGCCGGGGGTGTACGCGTCGTCACTGCGGATCTTGCGGTCCGCGGTGTAACGGTTGATCATGGAATCCATGTTGCCGGCGGTGACGCCGAAAAACAGGTTCGGCTTGCCCAGCGCCTTGAACGGCTCGGCGCTTTGCCAGTCGGGCTGGGCGATGATGCCCACCCGGAAGCCCTGCGCCTCCAGCGTGCGGCCGATCACCGCCATGCCGAAGCTGGGGTGGTCCACATAGGCGTCGCCGGTGACCAGGACGATGTCGCAGCTGTCCCATCCCAGCTGCTCCATCTCCGCCCTGCTCATGGGCAGGAACGGCGCCGTGCCAAAGCGCGACGCCCAGTACTTGCGGTAACTGGTTATCGGCTTGGCGGCGCGCGCGAAAAAGGAAACGTCGACAGGGGCGTTCATCAAGGGCTCTTGGGGGGAACCCTCGATTTTACGTTTTATCCTGTGAAAAAGCGATTTCTAAGGCTATTGGCCGTTTTACATGCGGCGCTTGAGCTGCCCGCGGATCTCGCCACCCGGGAATTTGCTGGAATGGATGTTCACGTAGTACAGCCCGGCCGCCAGGTCAGCGTACTGGGCGATGGGCAGCACGGTCTCGCCCTGGATGGGCTGGGCAGTGACGTCGGCGCCGAAGGGAACGACCACGCCGGCGTTGGCGCCCACGGCAGCCGGGCCATGGATGTGGCCGGCGGTGGCGGCAGCCGACAGGCCGGTGTAGGTGACCTTCCAGGTGATCTTGCCCGTGTTCTGGTTGTACTGCACCTCGGCCTGGCCGCTGGCGGTGGTGGCCGCGGGCGGCACTTCCTGCGAGCCGCTGAGCGTGGCTTCGTAGATTTCGATCTTCTGCGACGGGCGCATATCGCCGCAGCCGGCCGCGGCCAGCGCGACGAGGCCGGCGGCGAAAGCGGTGCGCAAAACAGTGTGGCGGGTCATCATGGCGTTTCTCTCCTTGGTTGTTGCCGAGGCCATTTTGAGCACACGCAAGCGGCCGTGTCTATAGGACACGACCCACAGATGAGCCACGCGGTGGCTGCGCTCAGGTTTTGCTCCTACGCTCGCTGGCCCGCGCGGCTGACATCCCGCAGAAGGCGTCACGTCCAAGGTGAAAGCCAACCTTGGGAGCATCCGCATGAGCACTACCACTGAGCAGAAACAGCAACACCTCCTGGGCGGCCTGACCGTGGCCATCCTGGCCGTCAACGGCTTCGAACAGGTCGAGATGACGGCGCCGCGCAAGGCACTGGAAGAGCTGGGCGTGCAGACCCGGCTGATCTCGGTCAGCCCCGGGCAGATCCAGGGCATGCACCACGACAAGCCGGGCGACATGTTCGACGTGGACCTGACCTTTGAAAAGGCCGAGGCCGATGCGTTCGACGCCGTGCTGCTGCCAGGCGGCGTGAAGAACGCCGACACCATACGCTCCAGCATCCACGCCCAGCAGTTCGTGCAGGCCATCGACAGGGAAGGCAAGCCGCTGGCGGTGATCTGCCATGGCCCCTGGCTGCTGGTGAGCGCAGGCCTCATCAAGGGCCGCACGCTGACCAGCTGGCCCACCCTGGAAGCCGACATCCGCAACGCGGGCGGCCGCTGGGTCGATGAGCCTGTGGTGCTGGACGGCAACTGGGTTTCCAGCCGCAAGCCGGCCGACATTCCGGCATTCACCGCGAAATTCAAGGAGCTGCTGGCCCAGCGCGTGAAGGACAGCGTGCGCGGCACCGCGGATGCGGCGCTGGCTTCGGCCGGCACGGGCGGTTGAGCTGATTGCAAGCGCCTGTAAGGGCGCCGGGCCTTGTCCTACACCGCGCTGCGGCAAATGTCCGACACGGCGGTACGGTGCGGCTCACCTAGAGTGAATCCGTGGCCGGCATGTCGCCGGCCCGTTTCAACTTGAAGGAGAAACAGAGATGGGCCAGAACAGCCAGGGGAAGAACGGCAGCCGCAGCCGACAGGACAGCGGCCGGCAACAGGACCAGGCCAGCAGCCAGGACTCCCAGCGCAGCAGCCGGCAGGACCAGGGGCGCGGCCAGGCCAGCCAGAGCGGCAGCAAGGGCACCAAGCAGCAAAAGGGCCAGAACAGCACCAGCAACATGCGTATCGACGACGACAACGCCACCGACAGTGGCAACCGGGACAGCCATTCATGAAAAACCTGATGCCCCTGGCCGCGCTTTTCGCGGCCGTCGCCGCGCTGAGCGCCTGCGAAAAACGCACCGAAGTGCAAACGCCTGTCGCTGTGCCGGTACCCGCTCCGGCACCGGCCCCTATGGTGGTACCTGGCCCGCCCGGCCCGGCGGGCGCGACCGGTGCCACCGGCGCGACGGGCACGCCTGGCGCCACGGGCAACA
This sequence comes from Burkholderiales bacterium, assembly GCA_016191525.1. Lineage (GTDB taxonomy): Bacteria > Pseudomonadota > Gammaproteobacteria > Burkholderiales > Burkholderiaceae_C > Ramlibacter. The sequence continues at coordinate 262,879 of JACPOK010000033.1, forward strand.
CGACCGTGATCGTGGCGCCCGACCCGGCCGCAGCAGCATCCGCGCCGCGCTAGGCAGGCCGCGGCACGCGGCGGCACAATGGCCCGATGCATGCATCACCGCTGTTGACCGCCACTGCCGCGGACGTCCTGGCCTTCTGGCGCGAGGCCGGCCCCGGCCGCTGGTTCCGCAAGGACGACGCGTTTGACGAGAGCTTTCGTGCCCGCTTTCTTGCGGCGCACGAGGCGGCTGCGCGCGGCGAACTGGATGCGTGGGGTGGCAGCGACGACGGTGCGCTGGCCTTGCTGATCCTGCTGGACCAGTTCCCCCGCAACGCGTTCCGCCAGAGCGCGCGCATGTTCGCCACCGATGCAAAGGCACGGGAGGTGGCCCGCGCCGCCATCTCCGCGGGTTTCGACACGCAGGCCGATGCTGCGCTGCGGGCATTCTTCTACCTTCCCTTCATGCATTCGGAACTGCTGGCCGACCAGGACCGTTCGGTGGAACTGAACCGGCCGCTCGGCGATGAATCGCTGCGCTATGCGGTCATGCACCGCGACATCATTGAGAAGTTCGGGCGCTTCCCGCACCGCAACGCCGTGCTCGGGCGCGCCACCACGCCCGACGAACAGCGCTTCCTGGACCAGGGCGGTTTTTCCGGCTAGCCGGCCGCTTTTGCGAGCCAGGTGCTGTAGAAATCGATGAAGGCCCGCACCTTGGACGGAACGTGGCGGCCCGGCGGGTACACCGCGTAGATCCCGCCCCGGGGCAGCGACCAGCCAGGCAGCACCCGCACCAGCTTGCCCTCACGCAGTGCATGCGCCGTGCTCAGGCTGTCCACCACCGACAAACCCGCGCCGCTTTGCAGCAACGCCCGCAGCGTGGCGCCCGAGTCGGTACGCAACTGCGCCTTCAGCCGCACGGTGCGCACCTGGCCGCGTGCGGAGGTGAATTTCCAGGTCAGCGGGCTGGGCAAAAGGCTCAGCGCCACCCAGGCGTGGCCGGCGAGATCGGCCGGCTCGCGGATGGCGGGGGCTTGCTTGAGGTAGGCGGGTGACGCCAGCACCATCTGCCCGAACTCCGCCAGCTTGGCGGCGCGCAGGCTCGAGTCGCGCAGCCAGCCCACGCGGATGGCGAGGTCGATGCCCTCCTTCAGCAGGTCGGACACGCGGTCGCTGGTGCGCACGTCGATCTCCAGGCCCGGGTGCAGCGCGGCGAAGCGCGCCACCGCCGGCGCCAGCGACTGCACGGCATAGTCCACGGCCACGCTGATGCGCAGCACGCCTGTCAGCGCGCCCGCGCCGCCTGCCTGCGCCAGAGCCTCCTGCATGCCGCGCAGCGCCGGCACGCACTGGGCATAGAGCGCCTGCCCTGCCTCGGTCAGCACCACCTTGCGGGTGGTGCGTGCAAACAGGCTGGCGCCCAGTTGCGCCTCCAGCCGGCTCACGGCCAGGCTGACCTTGGCTTTGGCCAGCCCCAGCCGCTCGGCGGCCGCTGTGAAGCCACCCGCCTCGGCAACGGCGGCAAACAGCGGCAACGCGTTCAGGTCAGCGGAAGGGATCGTCGGCATGCGCCGGATTGTCCTTTAATTCGAATCAATCAGTTCTCACTGTCGCTATTTATCGATTCCGGGTTCCGCGCCACAGTGCGGGCTGAACAATCCAAGGAACCCTCATGAACATCGCAATCATCGGCGCCAGCGGCTTCATCGGCTCGGCCCTGCTCACCGAAGCGCTCGCGCGCGGCCACCGGGTCACCGCGCTGGTCACGCAGCCGCAGAAGCTCCCGCCCGCGGACGGTTTGACTGCCGTGCGCGCGGACGTCAACGACACCGCGGGCCTGGCTGCCCAGCTCAAGGGCCACGACGCCGTGCTCAGCGCCTTCAGCGGCCACGCGCAGGCCGACGTCAAGGGCTACTACCTGGCCGGCATGCGCAGCGTCATCGCGGCCTGCAAGCAGGCGCGGGTGCCGCGGCTGCTGGTGGTGGGCGGCGCGGGCAGCCTGGAAGTGGCGCCGGGCCTGCAGCTGCTGGACACGCCGGAATTCCCCGCGGCCTACAAGGGCACGGCCGAAGGCGCGCGGCAGGCGCTGGGGCTGCTGCGGGAAGAAGGCACGCTGGACTGGACCATGCTCAGCCCCAGCGCCATCATCGCGCCCGGCCAGCGCACGGGTGTCTTCCGGCTGGGCGGCGACCAGCTGCTGGCCGATGCGAACGGCGAGAGCCGCATCTCGGCCCAGGACTATGCGGTGGCGATGGTCAACGAGCTGGAAAAGCCCGCGCATTCACGCCGGCGCTTTACCGCCGGCTACTGAACACTCACGCGGGCTGGCGGCGCAGCTTGCGCGCGTGCTTCATGTCCAGGCGGAAGGTGGCGCGGGCGGTGCGCTCGCATTCCTTCAGGTCGCGCCGGCTGGGCGCAGGCGATCGTCCCGCCTGTTCGCGGCAGGCCGTGAGGCTGGTGTTGAGCACCTGCCCCGCTTCGCGCACGGCGGCCTGGTAGCGCTCGGCTTGTTGCCCGCTCACGGCCGGCTGGGCGGCGTGGGCCTGGGCTGCGAGCAAGGCTGCGCAGAAACTCAGAAAGATGGGGAGGATGCGCATGCCGCTACGGTAGCGTAGGGCGCGCTCCAGCGCTGTAGGAAGGAACCGCGTTCGTCCTCGCCCGCCGCCAGGGCGACCGCGGCGCCCAGCAGCGTGGATTCGGTGCGGCTGCCGCTGCGGAACGTGGCCACCGCGCACTCGCCCGTGTGCAGGCCCACGCGCAGGTGCAGGTGGGCGCACAGGCGCTGCAGGTCGGCCGCCATCCTGACGCCGGCCCGCTGTTCCTCGAAGAAGGCAACGCCCGCGCCGTGGATAAAGCGGTCCACCAGGCCGCCGTGGCGCGTGGCCAGCCACTGCACCTCGGCCGACAGCGTGGCGCGGCGATGGTCGCTGAGCATGGCGTCGTGGGCCGCACCGGCATGGACCACCGTGAGCGTCTTTTCCTCAAAGCGGATCTGGCCGCGCAGGTCGGTGTGGAACAGCGCGTGCCAGGCTTCGGGCTCCAGGTGGCTGGAAAGCTTTTCCGACAGCACGTCCATCCGCCGGGCCAGGGCCGTGGCGAAAACGTGCGCCTCCACGCGGGCCACGACCTTCACCGGGTTCACCGGCTTGGTTAGGTAGTCTTCGGCGCCCAGCTCGCGGCCCAGCCGCTCGTCCTGCTGGCTGGCCAGCGCGGTGAGAAAGATGACGGGGATGTTCGCGGTGGGCGGATGCTGGCGGATGCGCCGCAGCACCTCGTAGCCATCCATGTCCGGCATCATGATGTCCAGCAGCACCATGTCCGGCGGTGAGTCCGACATCACAACATCCAGCGCCTCGCGGCCGCTGGAAGCCTGCAGCACCTGGTAGCTGTCTTCCAGCAGCCCGTTCATCAGGAACAGGTTGTCGGGCGTGTCATCGACGACAAGGATGCGAGGCAGGGTGTTCATGGCAGGCCTTCGGGCTGGTTAACAGGGATGCGGTGATAAGACCATGGCGCCCCGGGCCGGCTTTAGGCAAAAGCGGAACCCCGCCTAGGGAATTTGCCTAGGCCGCCAGCCTCCGCCGCAGCGCCCGCAGCGAGTTGAGGATCAGCCCGCCCACCGAACCCTCCTCGTGCCGCTGCTCCCGCGCCTTGCCGTCCACCTTCTGCTGCTGCAGCAGCAGCGGGCGGGCCTTCTGCCGGGCAAACTGCGCCATGGCCGCTTCCACATGGCCCTGCAGCGTGGGCAGTTTCAGCGGCTTGTTCAGGAAACGGAAAATCCGGGCCTGGTTGATCAATTCGATCACCAGTTCGGAGTCGGACGCGGAGGTCATGGCGATGGTCACGACCTCAGGGTGCTCCTGCTTCAGCAGCTTGAAGAAGGTCTGGTGGCTGCGCCGGCTGTCTTCGATGTCGGCCACCAGCACGGCCACCTTGTCGTCCTGGAGGGCTTGCAGGGCGCCGGACAGGTCGGCCGCGTGCAGCACGCGCAGCGACCGGCCAAGCAGGTCACGCGCGGCCAGGTACACCTCGCGGTCCTCGTCCAGGAACAGCACGGCCTCATCCGGCTTGCCGGCGGCGGCCACGGCAGCGGGCGCGTCTTCCAGCGCCTGGCCGATGGCGGCTGCCTCCGCCAGCAGGCCGCGCATCTCCTGGGTGTTCCAGGGCTTGCTGGCGAAGCGGTACACCTCGCCCTCGTTGACCGAGCCGACGATGGCGGCCAGGTCGGAATAGCCGGTCAGCAGGATGCGCACCGTGTTGGGCGAGGCCACGCGCGCCCTGGATAGCAGCTCGGTGCCCGTCATGGTGGGCATGCGCTGGTCGCTCACGATCACGTGGAAGTGCATCTGCGCCATCAGCTTGAGCGCCTGCTCGCCTTCGGTGCACACGTGCACCTCGTACTGCTGCCTGAACAACAGCTTGAGCGCCGAGAGAATGCGCTCCTCGTCGTCCACGAACAGCACGCGTGGCCGCTGGGCCGCGGCCGAAACGGCGGGCGAATGCGCGCGCGTGGCGTCCAGGTCAATCTTGCCGCGCACCGCGGTGAAGTCGATCTTGCGCACCGACGTCACCGCCGTCACCGCGGTCGCGGCCTGCGGCACCAGGTGCACCGTGGTCTGGTAGTCCTCCACCGGGTTCCATTGTTCGCCGTTGAAGGCGCATTCCAGCGCCCGAGCGAATTCGGCCGCCGTCTGGAACCTGTCGGCCGCCTGCACGGCCAGTGCCCGCGCCAGCACGGCATCGAACGCGCTGTCCAGCCCCGGGTTCACCTCGGTCGGCGGGATGAACTCCCCCTTGAGCACCGAATGCACCAGCGCGGCGATGGTATCGCCCGGAAACGGCTTCTGCCCCGTCAGCAGCTGGTAAACCAGCACGCCGGCCGAGAACAGGTCGGAGCGCTTGTCGGTGGGCTGGCCCTGGATCTGCTCGGGCGACATGTAGCTGGGCGTGCCAAGCACCGTGCCCACCTGAGTGAGTCTGGATGATTCCAGCTGGGCGATGCCGAAATCGCAGACCTTCACCCGCCCTTCGGCCGTCAGCATCAGGTTGGAGGGCTTCACATCGCGATGCACCACGCCCAGGCCATGGGCGAACTGCAGTGCCTCCAGCAGTTGAGCGGCCACCGAGCGCACCAGCGCGCCGTCCAGCGGCTGGCCGCCGCGCATGGACTCGTCCAGGCCGCGGCCGGTGACGTGCTCCATGGCGATATAGGCAAGCTCCTCGTCTTCGCCGTATTCGTACACGGCCACAATGTTGGGGTGCGTCAGCCGGCCGGCGGCCTGCGCCTCGCGCTTGAAACGCTGCATCAGCGCGTGCCCCTCATCGTCGTCCAGCATCCGCTTGATGACGGTCTTGATGGCCACGCGGCGCTCGATCAACGGGTCCATTGCCTCATAGACCACGCCCATGCCGCCGCGGCCCAGCTCGTGCTGGACCACGTACTTGCCGATCTTCCGCTGGGTGGCTTCAGGCGGCATGGGCGGCCTCCATGGCGGTTTCCTGCTCTTCCATCACGTCGACGGGCAGCGTGATCGTGAATCGGGTGCCTTCGCCGGGCAGTGAGGTCGCCTCGATCTTCCCGCCGTGCTCGGTGATGATCTTGTAGGCGATGGACAGGCCCAGGCCCGTGCCCTCCCCGATTTTCTTGGTGGTGAAGAAGGGGTCGAAGATCTTGGGTAGCACGTCGGCGGGGATGCCGCTGCCGTTGTCGCAGACCTCCACCACGGCGCGGTTGCCTTCCACCCGGGTGGAAAGCCGGATCACGCCGTCGGGCCCCGTCGCCTGCGCTGCGTTGGAGATCAGGTTCAGGAAAACCTGGTTGATCTGCGAGGGCGAGCCGGTCACGAAGGGCTGCTCGCAAAAATCCTTTTCGATACGCTTGTTCTTGACCAGGTTGCGGGCGATCACCAGCGTGCTCTCCAGCCCTTCGTTCAGGCTGAAATGGGCGATCTTGCTGCGGTCCAGCCGGCTGAAATTCTTCAGGTTGGTGACGATTTCCGATATCTGCTCGATGCCGTAGATGCCGTCACGGATCACGCCGGCCAGCTCATCGGGGCTGTGGCCGGCTTCGGCGGCGGCGCAGAGTTCGTGCACGCGGCCATACTGCTCGGCCACCTGGTTCTCATCGGCCTCGCCGCCGCCTGCCAGCAGGTCCAGCAGCTTGCGCGTCTCGGCCGGCAGGCCGGCGGTCTGCGGGATCTGTTCGTCCAGCACCTGCAGGCCGTTGCGGACATACGCCAGCGGCGTGTTGATCTCATGGGCGACGCCGGCGATCATCTGGCCGAGCGAAGACATCTTCTCCGACTGGATCAGCGCCGCCTCGGATTCCTTCAGGTGGTCCAGCGCGTCACGCAGCTCCATGGTGCGCTCGGTCACGCGGTGCTCCAGGTTTTCGTTGGCGTCGTGCAGCTGCGCGTTCTGGCTGCTGATCAGCCGGTAGCTGCCCAGCAGCCGCCAGGCAAACCAGCCGATCAGCGCGAGCAGCAGCGCCGAATAGGCGATCAGCACCGTGCGGTAGAAATCGGTGTCGCGCTGCAGCAGCGCCCGGTTGGCGTCCAGGGCCTTCTCGGCCTCGGCGATGCGCTGCTGCGTGGGCAGGGCGCCAATCTCGTTGAGCAGGCCGTCCTCCACCGCCTTGATGCGCTGAACGCCGTGGAATTTCTCAGTCAGCGCCTGCACCGGCGCTGCCAGGTGCGGCGGGTACTGCGGCAGCATCTCCGCCAGGTCCTTCAGATTGGACTCGATGCGCTTGACGGCGGCGGCGTCGCTCAGCAGGTTGTACTTCAGGGTCTCGGTCAGCAGCTCGTTCACGCGCACGCCCAGCTCCGACAGGTTTTCCGCGGGCTGCGGCCCGGCACCCGGTTTTTTTCCGGAGGCCTCGCGCTGGTTCACCCGCAGCAGGGCCAGCAGGTCGGCGCTTTCGTCGGTGACGAACAGCAGCGATTCGCGCAGGACCAGGTTCTGCTCGGCGAAGCGGCGCGTCACCTCGTTCTTCTGGGCGAACACGGCGGTCACGGCGGCGAACTTCGCCGCGGCTTCGGGCACGCCGGCGCCGTCAATCGCGCGCGCGACCCGGCCCGCGGCCGCGGCCACGCGTTCGGCGGGCGCCTTTCCCGGCTCGTATTTGCGGTTGATGCCGGTCTTGGCGCGCAGCGAATCCACCGTCCATTCCGCGTCCAGCGCCTCCAGCTCGCGCAGGTCGGCAACGATCAGGTTTTCGCGGGCAAAGTCCGCGCTCTGGGTCTTTGAATAAAGAAACCACAGGGCTCCCACCAGGCTGGCGGCAACACCCGCATAGGCAACAGTGCGCAAGGTTTTCATGGAAACGCTCCTCTTGCCCGATCAGTCGGCGCAAGCGCCCCGGTTCTTACAGCGCACAGAAGATAATCGGGCTGCAGCGCGCGCCCAGCCTGCACAAGCCGCTATCGTCTTGATAGCATCAGGTCCACCCAGGCCGGCGCGTGGTCGCTGGCGCCCTCCTGCCCGCGCACCCAGGCGTCCACGCCCGCACCCACGAGTGCCGGCGCCAGTTCGGCGTTCAGCAGCAGGTGGTCGATGCGCAAGCCCGCGTTGCGCTGCCAGTGCTGGCGGAAGTAGTCCCAGAAGGTATAGGCCGGCTCCTCGGGGTGCAGGTGGCGGATGGAATCGGTCCACCCTTGCGCCAGCAGGCGCTGGTAGCACTCGCGGCTTTCGGGCTGCAGCAGCGCGTCCTTGCGCCAGGACTTGGGGTTGTAGATGTCGAAGTCGGTCGGCACCACGTTGTAGTCGCCGCACATCACCACAGAGTGGCCGGACTTGTACAGCGAAGCCGCGTGCCGGATCAGCCGCTCGAACCAGGCCAGCTTGTAGTCGAACTTGGGGCCCGGCTGCGGGTTGCCATTGGGCAGGTAAAGGCAGGCCACGACGATGCCGTGCACGGCGGCCTCCAGGTAGCGGCTGTGGTCGTCACCGGGGTCGCCGGGCAGCTCGCGGCGGATGGCCACAGGCTCGACGCCCCGGGCCAGGATGGCCACCCCGTTCCACGAGCGCTGGCCCTTCCACAGGGCGTGGTAGCCCGCCTCCAGCAGTTCATGCCGGGGAAAGGCCGTGTCCAGCGCTTTCAGCTCCTGCAGGCAGGCCACGTCGGGTTGCTCGCGATCCAGCCATTCAAGCAGGCGCGGCAGGCGGCTCTTGATGCCGTTGACGTTGTAGGTGGCGACGCGCAGCGTCCCCATTGCACGGGTCAGGAAGCGACCAGGTTGGTGGTGATGCCGAAGCGGGGTTGGGGCCGCGAGGATTCGCCGGCCGGCTCCGTGTAGGCGGGCGCCGCTACAGGGATGCGGAGCACTCCGGCTTCTGACTCCACCATGCAGTATTCCATCAGCTCGGAGATCTCGGTGGCGCGGTCGAACACCCGGTCGCAGCCCAACACCCGGCAGCGGGTGCGGGCCATGGCGTCGGCCGAGGCCGTCCAGACAATGACCTTCTGGTGCGGCAGGCGGTCGGCCAGCGCGGCCACCACGCGGTAGCCCGAGCCGTTGGCGCCCAGCTGCAGGTCGATGATGGCGACGTTCCAGTCGTTGTCGGGGTTGGTCAGCCAGGCAATGGCGGCTTCCTCACCGGCGGCGCTTCCGACGGTAGTGACACCGGCCAGTTCGGCCAGCGCCTCGACCAGCGTGCCGGTGGCGTCCAGGTTGTCCTCGACCACAAAACCTTTGAACATGGGGTACTGCTCCGCTTTAAGTTTCCTGACCCTATGGTCACCAGCCATCACAGCTCCGTGTGTAGGACGGAGCCGTAACTTTCTATGCCGGAGCGTTACTGAAAGCTAAGCAGTGGCAGCACGGCCATCTCGATGCGCAGCCAGGCGGCCCTGACTGCGGGACGGGCTTCGTCCCAGCTCAGCCGTGAGTCGCCCTTGATGCGCAGCCAGTTGGCGCAAAGGGACGTTTCGGCTTCGTCGAAAGGGCCGCCGTACTGTGCGCAGCCGCTGTAGCCGACGCAGTAGGCAGGCGCGTAGTCTTCGTAGTCGTAGTCGGCGCGGAAATAGGGCTCCTTCCAGTGCGCCTGCGCCCAGTGCCGGTCTTCGGCGCCGGCGTTGTAGCTGCGGCGGTTCTTTTGCGGGGTCTCGTCAACGAGGTCTTCGAGCTCGTACTCGCTGCTGTCTGCGAACGCCATGGCATTTCTCCGGAAGGTGGGTTAACCGCATCTCCCAACGCGGCCTTGTCTGGAAGACATGGTCGCCGCGGCGCGGGTGCTGCCGCGTAGGACGGGCCACCATGGAACGTGTCGGAGGCCAGCGGCGCTAGACTGGGCGGGCATCCCACAACACCAGGAGACATCCATGCCGGCCTTCCCCACCGCTGCGCTTCGCAGCCTGCTTGCCGTTGCCCTCGTCACCCTCGCGGCGGGCTGTACCACGCCCCAGCCGCCCGCGGCGGCCATGGCGCCGGCGCCCGAGGTTCCCACCTCCTCGGTCTACATCGGCAACAGCTTCTTCTACTTCAACAATGGCATGCCCGGCCACGTGGGCCAGCTCATCGCCGCCGGCATGCCGGGCTTCCGGCACCGTTCAACCATGGTGACCATCAGCGGCTCGGGCATCGACTGGCACGACATGGATTCGTATTTCCGGCCCAACGCGCTGGGCAAGTACTCGTTCGACGCCGCCAACAACGTGGTCTTCAACAAGATAGACCGGCTGTTCGACGTGGCGGTGATGATGGACTGCAGCCAGTGCCCCATCCATCCCCAGCTGAAAGGCGTGTTCACCGACTACGCGAAGAAGAACACCGAGATCGCGCGCAAGAACGGCGCCCGGCCGGTGTTCTTCATGTCCTGGGCCTACCAGGACAAGCCCGAGATGACGGCGCAGCTGGCCCAGGCGTACACGCAAGCCGGCCGCGACAACAATGCGCTGGTCATTCCCGCCGGGCTGGCCTTCGCCCGCTCGGTGGCGCTGAAGCCCGAGCTGAACCTGTACATCGCCGACAAGCGCCACCCCAGCCTGGCCGGCACCTACCTGGCTGCCTGCACCACCTATGCGGTACTGTTCAAGCAGTCACCGGTGGGATCGAGCTACACCGCCGGACTGGACCCGGCGACCGCAAGGCACCTGCAGTCGGTGGCCTGGGACACCGTGCAGGAATACAAGCGCTAGGGAGCGGAGCCGCCCAGGTCCCGCTCCCGCCTGCGCGGTGGGGGCACGTCGCTCACCGGCACTTCGGCGATCTGGTTGGCCGCCTGGTCGAACCAGGCGACATGGCTGGCATAGCTCCACGCGGTGCGTGACATGGCGCGGGCCATGGTGACGGCCACCGAGGGCCGCATCTGCGGCGCCATGGTGGCCAGCACGCCGATGCCGATGCCCGCCACCCATTCGGCCTGGCCGGCCTCCATTCGCGCCGGCTCGCGGCTGGTGGACAGCTGTACCGGCCGGGCCAGCCGCACTGCGATCTGCCGGGCGATCTGGATCAGCCGCTGCGGGTCATCGGCATTGCGCGTCAGCAGCAGGAAGCCGTCGTCGCCCAGCCGGCCCATCTCCACGTTGCCCGGCATGCCGCGGCGCAGCCGCCCGGCGCAGACGAACAGCGCATGGTTCATGGCGGCGCGGCCATGCAGCTTCTCAAGCGCATAGAGGTTGCCGATCGACACCACGATGACGCCCAGCGGCCGGACCTCGCCGTCGGTGCCGAAAAAGGCCGCACCCACCATCTGCCCGGTTTCGGCATGCGAGCGCATGCGGGTGACCGGGTCGTAGGCCGGGCCATGGGCCATCACCTCGCGCAGCTCGATCAGGTAGGAATAGCGCGACCACAGCGCCGAGGCCATGGTGGAGAGGTATGCCATGCCCGCCACGGCGCTGACGGCATGCAGCGGCCAGCTGACGATCTCGCCGTCCAGCGCGATCCAGCTCAGGCCCGACACCGCGATCAGCATGAAGAACACGCCCGACACCGCCACCCAGGCGAGGCGGTCGCCCCGCACGGCGCTGCGCACGCACACGGCCAGCGCGCCGGCTCCCACGCACAGGGCCCAGCCCGAGCTGATGGCCAGCGCCTCGATGGGGTCGAACAGCCAGCCGGCCAGCACCACGCCCAGCGCCAGCGCGACCAGCACCAGCCGCACCTTGCGGCCCAGGGGCGTGGAGCGCAGCAGCCCCAGCATCGACAGCAGCATCATTCCGAGGATGGTGGCGCTGATGGCCGCCACGTGGGCCAGGAGGCGCGCTTCCAGGGTGCGGTTGGGAATCGGCAGCCAGCCCAGGTAGGCGACCACGAAGAAGGCGGAGACCGCGGCCGACATGGCGGCGGAGAGTGCCACGCGGTGCGCCGACCGCGCGAAGGCGAACAGCGATGCGGCGAGCATCAGCCCCACGGTGCCGAAGAAGGCGCCCCAGAAGGCGATGGCCAGGATATCCATGGCCCAACGATACCGGGTTTCCGCCGCTTTCACTTACACTTTGCCGCGATGTCCACCGTCTTCAACTTCACTTTCGTGCCGTGGTTCCGCTCGGTCGCGCCGTACATCCACACGCACCGGGGCAAGACTTTCGTGGTCGGCCTGGCGGGCGAAGCCATTGCCGCGGGCAAGCTGCACCACATCGCGCAGGACCTGGCGCTGATCCAGAGCATGGGCGTGAAGATCGTGCTGGTGCACGGTTTCCGCCCCCAGGTGAACGAGCAGCTCAAGGCCAAGGGGCACGAGGCGAGGTACTCGCACGGCATGCGCATCACCGACGAAGTGGCGCTGGATTCAGCCCAGGAGGCGGCCGGCCAGCTGCGCTACGAGATCGAGGCCGCCTTCAGCCAGGGCCTGCCCAACACGCCCATGGCCGGCTCCACGGTGCGGGTGATCTCCGGCAACTTCATCACCGCGCGGCCGGTCGGCGTGGTGGACGGCGTGGATTTCCAGCACTCGGGCCTGGTGCGCAAGGTGGACGTGGGGGGCATCACCCGCACGCTGGACTTCGGCGCCATGGTGCTGCTGTCGCCGTTCGGCTTCTCGCCCACCGGCGAGGCCTTCAACCTGACCATGGAAGAAGTGGCCACCAGCGTGGCCATCGCACTGCAGGCCGACAAGCTGATCTTCCTGAGCGAAATTCCCGGCATCCGGATCAAGCCCGGCGAGCCCGAGGGCGAGGACAACCCCATCGACACCGAGCTGCCGCTGGCCACCGCCGAGCAATTGCTGGCCGGCCTGCCCAACGCGCAGCAGCCCACCGACACCGCCTTCTACCTGCAGCACTGCGTGAAGGCCTGCAAGGCCGGCGTGGAGCGCAGCCACATCCTGCCGTTCGCCACCGACGGCGCGCTGCTGCTGGAGGTATACGTGCACGACGGCATCGGCACCATGGTGATCGACGAGAAGCTGGAAAGCCTGCGCGAGGCCACGGCCGACGACGTGGGCGGCATCCTGCAGCTGATCGAGCCGTTCGAAAAGGACGGCACCCTGGTCAAGCGCGACCGCACGGGCATCGAGCGCGACATCGCCAACTACACCATCATCGAACACGACGGCGTGATCTTCGCGTGCGCCGCGCTCTACCCCTTCCCCGAAGCACGCACCGGCGAGATGGCCGCGCTGACCGTGTCGCCGCAAAGCCAGGGCCAGGGCGACGGCGAGAAAGTGCTCAAGCGCGTGGAGCAGCGGGCCCGTGCGATGGGGCTGGACAGCATCTTCGTGCTCACCACCCGCACCATGCACTGGTTCCTGAAGCGCGGCTTCGTGCAGGTGGACCCCGACTGGCTGCCCGAGGCGCGCAAGCGCAAGTACAGCTGGGACCGCAAGAGCATGGTGTTCGTGAAGAAACTCACCTGAGCGCCGGCCCATGAGCATCATGACCCTGTTGCTGTTTTCGTTCGTGGCGCTGGTCGCCATCGCCACGCCGGGCCCCACCGTGCTGCTGGCCCTGTCCAACGGCTCGCGCTGGGGCGTGCGCCACGCCCTGCCCGGCATGTTCGGCGCGGTGCTGTCCGACTTCGTGCTGGTCGGCGCGGTGGCCCTGGGCCTGGGCGCGCTGCTGGCGGCTTCGGAATTCTGGTTCTCGGTGCTCAAGTGGGTGGGCGCGGCCTACCTCGCCTGGCTGGGCTTGCGCCTGCTGCGCTCCAAAGGCGGGCTGGAACTGCCGGCCGGTGCCACCGCGGGCGCAGTGGCACCCAGCGCGCGCTCGGTGTTCGTGAAGTCCTTCCTGGTGGCGGTGACCAACCCCAAGGGCTACATCTTCTGCTCGGCCCTGCTGCCGCAGTTCATCGACCCTGCCGCGCCGCAGGCCGCGCAGTACGTCACCATCGCGCTGGTGTTCGCCTTCCTCGATTTCTCGGTGATGTTCGGCTATGCCTTCACCGGCGCGAAGGCGGTGCGGCTGCTGAAATCCTCCGCCGCCCGATGGCTCGACCGCGCCTGCGGCGGTGCCTTGCTGGCGCTGGCCGGCTCCCTGGCTTTCTACCGCCGCGCCAATTCCTGAGTCCTACAGCACAGACGAAGCGGTCTGACAGAAGCGCCCTGCCTTCGCGCTTAAGTTGGCGCGATGGACCTGAAGCTCAAGCGCCCTGCCGATGACGCGCTGCTGGACAGGCTGAGGCCGCACCAGCAGCCCCTGGACAATCACGACGGCCTGCTCGGCCTGATCGGCAACGCACGTTTTGCGCTGATCGGCGAGGCTTCGCATGGCACGCATGAGTTCTATGCCGAACGAGCCACCATCACCAGGCGGCTGATCCTGGAAAAAGGCTTCAACGCGGTTGCTGTGGAAGCCGACTGGCCGGATGCCTGGCGCGTCAACCGCTATGTCCGGGGCCTCGGTGACGATGCGGATGCGAACGCGGCACTGGGCGGCTTTCTGCGCTTTCCCACCTGGATGTGGCGCAACACCGTGGTGCGGGATTTTGTCGAGTGGCTGCGCACGCACAACAGCGGCCTGCCGCCTTCGCGCCGGGTGGGCTTCTACGGAATCGACCTGTACAGCCTGTTCACGTCCATCCAGGCGGTGCTGGCCTACCTGGACCGGGTAGACCCGGAAGGCGCCGCCCTGGCCCGCTCACGCTATGCGTGCTTCGACCACGCGCACGAGGACAGCCAGGCCTATGGGCAGGCCACCGCCTTCGGCCTGAAGCCGGGCTGCGAAGACGAGGCCGTGAAGCAGTTGCGTGAGATGAACGCTCGCGCCGCCTCCATCGCCCGCACGCCCGGCCTGGAGCGCGACGAAGCCTTCTTCGCGCAGCAGAATGCCCGGCTGGTGCGCAACGCCGAGGAGTACTACCGCAGCATGTTCCGCGGCCGCGTATCGTCCTGGAACCTGCGTGACGGCCACATGGTGGAAACGCTGCAGGCGCTGGACGGGCACCTCGCGCTGCACGGCGTTGCGCCCCGCGTCGCGGTATGGGCCCACAACTCGCACCTGGGCGACGCCTGCGCCACCGAAATGGGCGAGATGGGCGAGTGGAACGTGGGCCAGCTGATGCGCGACCGCTTCGGCGACGCCGCCGTGCTGGTGGGCTTCAGCACCCATCACGGCAGTGTCACGGCTGCCTCGCAGTGGGACGCCCCGGCGGAGCACAAGCGCGTCGTCGACGGACTGCCAGGCAGCTTTGAAGACCTGTTCCACCGCACCGGGCAGGCGCGCTTCTGGCTGCAACTGCGCGGCAACGGCGCGCTGGGCGATGCGCTGCAGGAGCGGCGCCTGCAGCGGGCCATCGGCGTGATCTACCAGCCCCGCACCGAACGCCAGAGCCACTATTTCCACACCCGCCTGCCTGCCCAGTTCGACGCGATGATCCACCTGGACGAGACCCATGCCCTGCAGCCGCTGGACCCACCGGGCAACTGGCCCGGGCGTGAGGCGCCAGAAACTTATCCGTCAGGCCTGTAACCGCATGCCCGCCCGCGCGACGGTATGCTTGGGCCCGTGAGCCTGGACACCATCCCGACCCCAGCCGCATTGCGCGGCGCGCGCCAAGGCATCGAGGTGGCATGGGCGCGCGACACCGCCGAGGTGCGCGAGGCCCAGCGGCTGCGCCACGAGGTGTTTGCGAATGAGCTTGGCGCACGCCTGCAGACGCCCGTTCCCCACCACGACATAGACCGTTACGACGATTTCTGCGAGCACCTGCTGGTGCGCGAGGCCGCTGGCGGCGAGGTGATAGGCACCTACCGCCTGCTGACCCCCGGGCAGGCGCGCCGCACCGGCGGCACCTACTGCGACAACGAATTCGACCTGGGGCCGCTGGCGCATTTGCGCCCTCGCATGGTCGAGCTGGGCCGCAGCTGCGTGCACCGCGACCACCGGCACGGCGGCGTGATCCTGGCCCTGTGGACCGCGCTGGCGGAGTTCATGATCCGCAACGACCTGGACACCATGATCGGCTGCGCGAGCATCCCCATGCGCGATACCGAAGAAAGCACAGCGGGGCTGGCGGCCGCCAGCATCTGGCAGCAGGTGCGGCACACCCATCTGGCCGGTCCGGCGTGGCAGGTGGCGCCGCACCACCCCCTGCCCGTGGAAGGCCTGCCCGTGCTGGAAGTGGAGCCGCCGGCGCTGATCAAGGGCTACCTGCGCCTGGGCGCCAAGGTGCTGGGCCCGCCGGCCTGGGACGCGCAGTTCAACACCGCCGACCTGCCCATGATGATGCGCATGGCCGACCTGCCCCCGCGCTACCGCCGCGCCGCCAGCGGTGGCTGAGGGCGCGGGGCCAGGCACGGCCAGCGTGCATCGCAGCACGCTGGAACGCATGCCCAAGTGGCTGATCTGCGTGCCGCTCGTGATCCAGTGGCTGGCGCTCTCGCTGCGCCACGGCAGCACCACCCTGCCCTCCTGCGCCAACCCGGCCATCACCTCGGGCGGCCTGGTCGGCGAAACCAAGCTGGAGTATTTCCGCGGCATGGGCGCGGTGGCGCACGCCGCCACGGCGCGGCATTGCGGCGTGCCGCCGGAGATGTTTTCGCAAATGCCGCACGTGCGCGCAGCCATGGCCACGGCCGGCATCGCCTTCCCCGTGATCGCCAAGCCCGACCTGGGCATGTGCGGCTTTGGCGTGCGGCGGGTCGCCGATGAAGCCGCGCTGGCCGCCTACTTCGCCGCTTTCCCGCCGGGCCAGGCCGTGGTACTGCAGGAGTACCTGCCGCAGGAGGGCGAGGCCGGCATCTTCTACGCGCGCGATCCGGAGCAGGCCCAGGGCCGGATCATCGGCCTGGCGCTGCGCTACTTTCCCCGGGTGACGGGCGATGGCCGCTCCACCGTGGGCGAACTGGTCGCCGCCGACTCGCGTGCACAGCGGGTGGCCGGGCGTGCCGACCACGACCTGGCCGTGGACGCGGCGCGTGTGCCGGCCCACGGCGAAGTCGTGCGCCTTTCCACCATAGGCTCCACCCGCGTGGGCGGGCTGTACCGCGACGGCGAGCGGCACATCACGCCCGCACTGGAGGCCGTGGTGGACACCATCGCCCGGGACATGCCGCATTTTTATTTCGGCCGTTTCGACGTGCGCTTCGACACGCCGCAAGACCTGGCCGCAGGCCGTGGCCTGAAAATCATGGAGATCAACGGCGCCGGCTCCGAAGCCATCCAGGCCTGGGACCCGGATACCGGGCTGCTGCGGGCCTTTCGCATCATCTTCGCCAAGCAAGCCCTGCTGTTCGCCATTGCCGCCGCCAACCGCCGGCGCGGCCACCGGCCGATCGGCCTGCGCGAACTGGCTCATCTGCACTTCATGCAGCAGCGCCTGCTGGACGCTTACCCACCTTCGAATTAGGCCGGCTCGAACTCGCTGCGGTAGCGGTCGAAGCAGCGCTGCCCGCACAACAGGCGGATCAAGGCGCCTTCCGCGATGAATGGCGCGCGCGACGGATCTTCTTCCACCGCAGGGCGAATGATCTCGGCGATCCAGGCGCGGGCATGGGCCTTGTCCAGCGCGGCGTGCAGGTCGAAATAGGCGCGCACCCGCCCTTCCAGGCCCAGCCGCTTCATGCCGGCGGAAACCTGCGCCACCCGGCCCGGCGCGGTGAGCTCGATGGCGCCCAACGCGCCCAGCGATTGCCATGCGTAGCGACGCGTGAAGGCCATGCCCAGCATCGCGTTGGCCAGCGCCAGCGACTCCCAGACGGTGGTTTCAATGTGGGGGTGCAGGCCCAGTTCACGCACCATGCCATCCAGCATCTGGCCGTGCATGGCGCTTTGCTTGCCGTGGCCCATCTCGTCCCAGTAGTTGCGCGCGCATTCCAGCTTGGCGCGCACCGGCAGCTTCACCTGGGTCATGGCCAGCAGGTCTTCGAAGCCCGCTTCGCCGGCTGCTTCCTGCGTGAGGAACCAGCGCATCTGCGCCAGCGAGGCGGTATCGGCCAGCCAGCCGAACAGCGCGTGGCCCTGCCCGGGGCCGCTGTCCATGAGGCCCTCGAACCAGGCAACGAAGCCATCGGCGTCCAGCGGCGGCGGCAGCAGCGGCGCCACCTCGCGCCGCAGGCCTTCGATGAAGCGGCCTTCCTTGATGCGGAAGGCGTGCTCCTCGCGGGCACCGGCCTCCCAGTCGGCGTCCGGCACGCCGGCCAGCACCCGCGCCGCATTGAACTCGGCCAGCGCGTGGTGGAAGGCGTCCGGGTTGTCCACGGGTTTCAGCCCCGGCGCACCCGGGAGCGCGCGATCAGCAGCAGCGCCACCAGTGCGATGCCGCAAAAGCAGAGGAAGGACCAGTTGGCGATGGAGCCGCCCAGGAAGGTCCAGTCGATCTTCGTGCAGTCGCCGCTGCCCTTGAAGATCATCGGGATGGCACGCTTGAGCGGGAAAGTCTCGATCATCCCGTAGAAGTCGCGCCCGCAGGAGGCGATTTCCGGCGGGTACCACTGCAAAAAGCTCTGCCTGGCCGCGACGAAAGCGCCGAAGCCGGCGAACAGCAGGACCAGCACGGCGCCCCCGGCCTGGATGCCTTTTCGGCCGCTGAAGGCCGCCAGGCCTGCACAGACCGCTACAAAAATGAGAGCATACCGCTGCACGATGCACATCGGGCACGGCTCCAGGCCGACCACGTGCTGCAGGTAAAGCCCAAAGGCCAGCATGGCCACACAGACGACCGCCAGCAATGCCAGCACGCGGCGCGGCGCCGCTTCAAACCAGTTCAGCAAGTTCACTTCCCCTTCCGGGACGCGCCTGCTTTACCTCTCAGGCGGCGTTCTCCACAAACACACGGGCGCGGCGCGGCGTCACCACCAGCGTTTCACCCTCCTTGAAGCCCAGATCCCTGAATTGCTGCGCAGGTATCTGCGCCTCAATGATGGAATCCTTGTTGGCATTGTCCGTGGGTTTGTTGTCTTCCGCGGGAATAAGTTCCAGCCGGGCGATCGGCCCGACCACGATGGCGCGCGACAGCTGGACCACGATTCCCGCGGCTCCGGGGGCGTAGCGCTGGACGTCCAGGTCATGCGGGCGCACATACGCAAAGGCCTTGGCGTTCTGCGCGTCGGCGTGCTCGCGCGACTCGATCCGCAAGCCTTCCAGCACCACCTCGCCCTGGTGGGCGCGGCCGTGGAACATGTTGACGTCGCCCAGGAAGCCGTAGACGAAGGGGCTGGCGGGATGGTCCCAGACTTCCTGCGGTGAACCCACCTGCTCCACCCTGCCGGCATTCATCAGCACCACCCGGTCAGCCACTTCCAGCGCTTCTTCCTGGTCATGCGTGACGAAGATGCTGGTGACGTGCAGCTCGTCATGCAGGCGGCGCAGCCACCGCCGCAGTTCCTTGCGCACCTTGGCGTCCAGCGCGCCGAAAGGTTCGTCCAGCAGCAGCACCTTGGGCTCCACCGCCAGCGCGCGAGCCAGGGCGATGCGCTGGCGCTGCCCGCCCGACAGCTGCGAGGGGAACCGGTCGGCCAGCCAGTCCAGCTGCACCAGGCCCAGCAGCTCGTGCACCTTCCTTTTTATCTGGTCTTCGCCGGGACGCTGGCCGCGTGGCTTGACGCGCAGGCCGAAGGCCACGTTCTCGAAGACCGTCATGTGGCGGAACAGCGCGTAGTGCTGGAACACAAAGCCCACCTGGCGCTCGCGCACATGCACGTCCGTGGTGTCCTCGCCGGAGAAGAGGATGCTGCCGGCATCCGCCGTTTCCAGGCCCGCGATGATGCGCAGCAGCGTGGTCTTGCCGCAGCCCGACGGGCCCAGCAGGGCGATCAGCTCGCCGGAGTTGATGTCCAGCGAAACATTGCGCAGCGCATTGAATTCGCCGAATTTCTTGCTGACGTTGCGGATTTCGATGCTCATGTCGCTTCCTTGATGACCAGCGGCCGTTCGGGCGAGACGTCGCCCGCGGCCTGCATTTCACGCTCGTGGCGCCACTCCACCACCGACTTGATGACCAGCGTCACCAGGGCGAGCAGCGCGAGCAGCGAGGCCACGGCGAAGGCGGCCACCGACTGGTATTCGTTGTAGAGGATTTCCACGTGCAGCGGCATGGTGTTGGTCTGGCCGCGGATGTGGCCCGAAACCACCGACACCGCGCCGAATTCGCCCATGGCCCGCGCGTTGCACAGGATCACGCCGTAGATCAGGCCCCACTTGATATTGGGCAGCGTGACGTAAAAGAAGGTCTGCCAGCCGTTGGCGCCCAGCACGATCGCGGCCTGCTCTTCCTCGTTGCCCTGCGCCTGCATCAACGGGATCAGCTCGCGCGCGATGAACGGGAAGGTGACGAACACGGTGGCCAGCACGATGCCCGGAATCGCGAAGATGACCTTGATGTCGTGCGCGGCCAGCCAGGGGCCAAACCAGCCCTGCGCGCCGAACATCAGCACGTAGATCAGGCCCGCGACCACCGGGGAGACCGAGAACGGCAGGTCCACCAGCGTGGTGAGGAATGCCTTGCCGCGGAATTCGTACTTGGCGATGCACCAGGCGGCCGCCACGCCGAACACCAGGTTCAGCGGCACGGCGATGGCGGCGGTGATCAGCGTCAGGCGGATGGCCGCCCAGGCGTCGGGCTCCCTCAGCGCGTCAAGGTACGCACCGGCGCCCTTGCGCAGCGCCTCGGTGAACACCGCGGCCAGCGGCAGCAGCAGGAACAGCAGCAGGAAGGCCAGCGCAATGGCGGTGAGTGTCCAGCGCACCCAGGGCGCCTCGGTGGTGGTGACACGTGTGGCTGCGAGATTCGTGGTGCTCATGCCGGCGCTCCCGAGCGGCGGCGCTGCCAGCCCTGTAGCGCATTGATCACCAGCAGCAGCACGAAGGAGATCAGCAGCATCACCGTGGCCACAGCCGTGGCGCCGGCATAGTCGTACTGCTCCAGCTTGCCGATGATGATCAGCGGCGTGATCTCGGAAACCATGGGCACGTTGCCGGCGATGAAAATCACCGACCCGTACTCGCCGACGGCGCGGGCAAAGGCCATGGCGAAACCGGTGAGCAGCGCCGGCGCGATGGCGGGGAAGATCACGCGACTGAAGGTCTGCCAGCGGGTGGCTCCCAGGCACATGGCGGCTTCCTCCAGCTCCTTTTCAGTGTCTTCCAGCACCGGCTGCACCGTGCGAACCACGAACGGCAGGCCGATGAAGATGAGGGCGATCACAACGCCATTCGGGTTGAACGCCAGCTTCAGGCCCAGAGGCTCGGTGTACTGGCCGATCCAGCCATTGCCGGCCAGCAGGGCCGTGAGTGAAATGCCGGCGACGGCGGTGGGCAGCGCGAACGGCAGGTCCACCAGCGCATCGACCACCTTCTTGCCCGGAAAGGTGTAGCGCACCAGCACCCAGGCCACCAGCAAGCCGAACACCACGTTGACCAGCGCCGCAATCAGCGAAGCGCCGAAAGTCAGGCGGTAGGAGGCCAGCACGCGCGGCGATGAAATCGCTGCCCAGAACTGTTCGCCGCTCAGGGTGAAGGTCTTGAATACCAGGGCCGACAGCGGGATCAGCACGATCACGCCGAGGTACAGCAGCGTGTAGCCCAGCGTGAGGTTGAAGCCGGGCAGCACTTTTCTTGTCGTCATGCGGTTTCCAGAATGGCCGTGAGTGACTGGAGCAACGCCAGCCCCAGGGGCCACTCGCCATGCCCCGATTCGGTGTTGATGTGTCCCGCCCCCTGCAGGCGCACGAATTCGCTGCCCCAGGAGCGCGCGTAGGCGCCGGCCAGGCGCACCGGGCAATAGGGATCGTTGCTGCTTCCCACCACGATGCTCCGGTAGGGCAGCGGCGCGAACGGCACGGGGGCAAAGTCGTTCAGGATGGCCCGGCGCTCGGGGTCGGCCGGGGCCACCAGCAATGCGCCGGCGATCCGCGCCGCGGCCTTCTGCGGCAGGTGCGCAGTGGCGATGCAGCCCAGGCTGTGCGCGGCGATCACCACCTGGCCGGGGGCTTCCAGCACCTGGCGCGCCAGCGCGCCGACCCAGGCCTCGCGCGTGGGCGTGATCCAGTCGTCCTGGACCACGCGGCGCGCGCCCGGCAGCCGCTCCGCCCAAAGGCTCTGCCAGTGCCCGGGGCCGCTGTCACGCCAGCCCGGCACGATGATGATTGAGACGGCATTCGAAGCCGACATCAAGCCGGCGCCGGGCCGCCCCAAGGCGGCTTGCGCCCCCTCGGGGGGCAGCGCCGCAGCCTTGGCTGCAAGCGTGGGGGCCATATTTACCTGTTCGGCTGCGGTGTCAGGCGCAGGTAGGGGCGCACGGCGGTGAAGCCCTTGGGAAAGCGCTGCGCGATCTCGGCCGGGTCCTGGATGCTGGGAATGATGACCACGTCGTCGCCGTCCTGCCAGTTGGCCGGCGTGGCGACCTTGTGGCTGTCGGTCAGCTGCAGCGAATCGATCACGCGCAAAATTTCGTTGAAATTGCGGCCGGTGCTGGCGGGATAGGTCAGCGTGGTCCGCACCACGTGCTTCGGGTCAATGATGAAGACGCTGCGCACGGTGGCATTGGCCAGCGCGTTCGGGTGGATCATGTCGTACAGCGTGGCCACCCTGCGGTCGGCGTCGGCCAGGATCGGGAAATTCACCGTGGTGTTCTGGGTTTCGTTGATGTCCTTGACCCATTTGCCGTGCGACTCCAGCGGATCCACGCTCACCGCGATGGGCTTGACGCCGCGCCTGGCGAATTCAGCCGAGAGGGCGGCCGTGCGGCCCAGTTCGGTGGTGCACACCGGCGTGAAATCCGCCGGGTGCGAGAACAGCACCACCCATGAACCGCCGGCCCAGTCGTGGAAATGAATCGGGCCTTCGGTCGAATCCTGGACGAAGTCCGGTGCCACGTCGCCGAGTCGCAGAGTTGCCATGGGAAGCTCCCTTTCCTTGTTGAGAAAGGAATTGTGGAGACGGCCCCTTCAAACTCAAACGACTGTGTCGTTGTTAGTTAATCCGGATAAGCATATGCAGGACGTCAGGGGCAATTCATCCCCAGCCCCTCCTGGGTCACGTTCTCGCCCAGGAAGTCCAGAAACCGGCGCACTGCGGGCACCAGGCCGCGCCGCGAAGGGAACACGGCATGCATCACGCCCACCCGCGGCGCCCAGCCGGGCAACACCTGCTCGAGCTGGCCGGTGCGCAACTCGCGGCCGCACATGTAGTCCGGCAGCACGCAGATCCCCGCGCCCTGCATCACGGCGTACTTCAGCGTCAGCAGGTCATCGGCCGTGTAGCACGGGCGATTGTGGAAGTCATGCTCGCGCCCGCCGGGGCCGATCAGCTTCCATACGGCGCGGCCGTCGGCCGAGGACATCGCCAGGGTGGAAAGGCGGCCCAGGTCCTCCACCGAGGCGGGCCGCCCCTGCCGCTCAAGCAGCGCCGGGCTGGCCACCAGCAGCGCCTGGCTGTTGCCCAGGTTCTTCACCACCAGGCTGCCGCTGTCGTCCAGCGTGGGGCGCACCCGCAGCGCGACGTCGATGCCTTCCTGGACCAGGTCGACGACCCGGTTGGTGACCTGCATTTCCACTCTCACCGAGGGATGCCGCTCCAGGAAAAGAGGCATCAGCGGGCCCACCGTGCTGTGTGCCAGTGTGACGGGGCAGGTGACACGAATCGTGCCGCGCGGCTCGGTCTGCACCATGGCAACGGCTTCGGCGGCCGCCTCGGCCTCCTCCCGCATGGTGACGCAGTGGCGGTAGTAAAGCTCACCCGCTTCCGTGAGTGAAAGCCTGCGCGTCGTGCGCTGCAGCAGGCGCACGCCCAGGCGTGCCTCCAGTTCAGCCACCCGGCGCGACAGGCGGGATTTGGGCAGGTTGAGCGCCCGGCCGGCAGCCGCGAAACCGCCCTTGTCCACCACCTCGGCGAAGTAGGCCATGTCATTAAGGTCTTGCATGAGATTGTCCTATTGGCAGGACAATCTATCGCATTTTTGCCGTCTTATCAAAGGATTGGTCCATCCCCACAATTTATTCACGGCCAAAACGCGCCGAGACACAGGAGAAAACCATGAAACTGCTTCACATCGATTCCAGCCCGCTGGCCGCCAATTCCGTCTCGCGCCAGCTCACGCAACGCATCGCCGCGCAATGGCGCGCCACGCACCCCGGCACCACGGTCGAGTACCTTGACCTGGTCAAGGACGCGCCCAGCCACCTGAACATGGATTCGCTGGGCTTCAAGCTCGGGACCTCGGCCGACACCGACATCGCCCGCCGCGAAAATGCGATTTCCGAGCAGCTGGTGACCCAGTTTCTGGCAGCCGACGTCGTCGTCATCGGCGCGCCGATGTACAACTTCTCGGTGCCGACCCAGCTGAAGGCCTGGATCGACCGCATCGCGCAGGCCGGCCGCACCTTCACGTACACCGACAAGGGCCCCAAGGGCCTGGCGGGTGGCAAGACCGTGATCGTGGCGTCCAGCCGTGGCGGCGTGTATTCCACCAACCCGGCGCTGACCGGGCTGGACCACCAGGAAAGCTACCTGCGCACGGTGCTGGGATTCATGGGCGTGACCGACATCCGCTTCGTGCGCGCCGAAGGCATTGCCATGGGCGAAGCCGCCAAGACGCAAGCGCTGGCAGCCGCTGACCTGGAGATCAAGGCCATCACGGCCGTGGCCGCCAACAGCGCCGAAGAAGCCCTAGCCGCCTGAGCGAAAGGCGCCTTACTCGGGCTGGATGCCAATGGCCTTGACGATGCCGGCCCAGCGCTCGCGCTCGGAGCGCATGAAGGCCTCGAAGGCCTGCGGCGTCATGCTGGTTTCGGCGATCGAGCCCAGCGCCAGCAACCGCTGGCCGACCTCGGGCTGCCTGAGCACGGCGTCCAGCTCGCGGTTCATTCGCGCCACGGCGTCCGCCGGTGTTCCCGCCGGTGCGAACACCCCATTCCAGCCGGTGTATTCGAAGCCGCTGAACGTCTCGCCCAGGGTGGGCACGGCCGGCAGGTTGGCCAGGCGCTGCGGTGAACTCGCCGCCAGTGCCTGCATCTGGCCCGACTTCAGGTAGGCCAGCAGCGCCGCCTCGGGCAGGCAGATCAATTGCACCCGGCCGCCGATCACGTCCTGAATCGCGTCGGGCGCCTTCGTGTACGGCACGTGGTTGAGCTTGATGCCGGCCATCGCAGCGAATGAATCGGCCAGCATGCCGGAGAACGTCTTCGGCCCTTCGGTGGCAATCGCCACCTCGCCGGGCCTGGCCCTGGCAAGCGCCACGGCCTCGGCCACCGACTTGCCGGCGAACCCGGCCGACGCAGCGATGACGAACGGACTGCGGCCCACCAGGCGCACCGGCACGAAGTCTTTCACGGGGTCATAAGGCAAGGCCTTGAAGGTGAAGGCATTGGTCACCATCGCCGCCGTGGTCGCGTAGTAGAAGGTGTAGCCATCGGGCGCCGAACGCGCCGCTGCCTGCGCGCCGATGACGTTCTGGCCGCCGGGCCGGTTGTCGATCACGATGGGCTGGCCCAGGCTCTTGCTCACCAGGTCCGCCACATAGCGCGCCAGGATGTCGGGGCCCGATCCGGCCGGCTGCGAAAGAATCCATTTGACCGGGCGCTGGGGCCATGCGGCGGCAGCCGGTTGGGCGCGCAATGTGGGAGCGGCGGCCATGGTGCTTGCCGCGGCGAGCCAGCCGGTGAATGTGCGTCGTTTCATGTTTGCTTCCTTCAGTTTTTCAGGCTGTTGTTTCAGTTGAGGCCTGGAGTTGGGCCTGTGCCGCGTCGAGCAGTGCCGCGATGTCCCCGCCGGTGGCTGCGACACCGAACACATAGTGGTCGGGCCGCACAAGCGCGGCCACGCATTGCTGCTGGACGAACCAGCGCGCGGCAACGCCGTCGGCTTCGCGCCAGCCGGATGAATCGACCGCCACGATCGTGAGGCCGGGGAACTGCGCTGCCTCGACGTCCGGCGCCAGGCCAGGCGCCAGAACCAGGCGCCAGCCGCGCCCGGCGAGGTCGTCCAGCCGCCGGCGCGTTGCCCCCTGCTCTATCCATGGCTGCGGAAAGATCGTGCCGGCTGCCGCATGCCCGCCGCGCGAGAGCAGCCCTGCGGCCAGCGGCGGCTGCACGTTCTGGCGCGGCACGGACTTGACCACGCCGCCACATTCGGCGAGCAGGTGCGAATCGCGCGCCTTGGCCTTTTCCAGGTCCCGCTGGCCGACCAGCTGCCCGATGTTCTTGATGCGGGTCGTGAGCTCGGTCACGTGGCCCTTGCGTTCGATCCCATAGCTGTCCAGCAGGGCGTCACCCGCGCGGCCTTGCAGCACGTCACGCAGCTTCCACGACAGGTTGGCCACGTCGCGTATGCCCTGGCACATGCCCTGCCCCAGGAAAGGCGGTTGCTGGTGGGCGGCGTCGCCCGCCACGAACACACGGCCATTGCGCCAGCGGTCGGCCACCAGCGCGTGGAAGCGATAGGCGGCCTGGCGCCACAGCTGCCCGTCGTCCGGTGTGATCCACCGCGCAAGCAGCTTCCAGGTGCCCTCGGGCGTGGCCGCAGCCATCGCGTCCTCGTCTTCGTTGAGGGCGATTTCCCAGCGGCGGTGGTTTTTGGTGCCCACCAGGTAAGTCGTGGGGCGCTGCGGTTCGCAGTACTGCAGGCTCACGGTCGGCAGCTTCGCCAGGCCCTTCTCATTGGCCAGCACGTCCACCACCAGCCAGGGCTGGTCAAAGCCCAGGTCTTCCAGCGTGATGCCGGCCAAGCCGCGCACCGCACTAGACGCGCCGTCGCAGCCGATCACGTATTTCGCGCGCAGCTCGCGGCGCTGCCCGTCTTCAGCCAGCAGCGAAAGGGTGGCGCCTTGCGCGTCCTGCCCCAGGGCGGTGACGGCCTCGCCCAGCGCCACTTCCACGCAAGGCAAACCCGCCACGTGCGCGCGCAGCACAGCCTCCACCGCCGGCTGGCTGAACACCAGCGACGGCGGAAAGGCCAGCGGGAACGGCGGTTCCACCGAGGTGAATCGCTTGATCAGCTGGCCCTCGACACCGTAGAACTCCGACGGCGTGAAAGGCTCGGCATGCTCCAGCACCGCGTCGGCAATGCCCAGCTGCTGGAACACCCGCATGATCTCGTGGTCCAGCGCGAACGCGCGCGGCTTGTCGTAAATGTCGCGGCTGCGGTCACACACAAAAGTCCGGATGCCGTAGCCGCCCAGCAGCGCCGCCGCGACGGCGCCGCTGGGGCCGAAGCCCACGATGGCGACGTCAAAGGCGGCATCCGTGTTTTTCACACTTCGTCCCGGATGGGGTTGGACAACACGCCCACGCGCTCGATGTCGATCTCGATGGTGTCGCCGTGCTTCATCCACACCGGCGGCGTGCGCGCCTGGCCCACACCGGCGGGCGTGCCCATGATGATCACGTCGCCCGGCTCAAGCGTCATGCATTCGGTCAGCAGCGCGATGGTCTCGGCCACGCCCCAGATCATGTCGGTGGTGTTGGCGTCCTGCATGACCTTGCCGTTCAGCCGGCTCTGGATGCGCAGGCCTGTGGCGCCAGGCGGCAGTTCTTCGGCCGTCACCAGCACCGGGCCGAAGCCGCCGGTGCCGTCGAAGTTCTTGCCGATGGTCCATTGCGGTGTCTTCTTCTGGTAGTCGCGAACCGACATGTCGTTGAAGCAGCTGTAGCCGAACACGCACGACAGCGCATCGGCCTGCTTCAGGTGGCGAGCCTTGGTGCCGATGATCACGGCCAGCTCAGCCTCGTAATCGAAGCGTTCCGAAACGCGCGGTCGCAGGCCCGGCTCGCCGTGCGCCATGGTGGAGGTGGCGCCGCGCAGGAAGAACCACGGGTATTCGGGCTTTTCGCGGCCGCCTTCCTTGGCATGGTCATAGTAGTTCAGGCCCAGGCAGACGATCTTGCCGGGGCGCGTGAGCACCGGTGCGTACACGATGCCAGCCAGCGGGATGCGTGGCGCACCCGATGCGATTGCGGCCTTGCCCGCTGCAACGAGGTCCACCCCGGACAGCAGCGCGGCGCCCATGTCGGGCGGCACCTGCAGCTGGGCCGAGGCCAGGTCGATGACGGATTCACCGTCGAGCACGCCCAGGCGGGTGGCGCCGCCGGCACCGGTGGGGCGGTAAGTGATGAACTTCATGAGGGGTCTCCTGGTTTTGCGAAAGCGATCTGTTTCTGGGCGTCTTTCAGCCGCGGGGTTGGGCCGACGGCAATGCCCCACTGGTCCAGCCGTCCGGGCGGCCATTTCCAGTCCTGCGGGCCACGCGCCACATGGCTGTCGTCGACCTGCTCGACGTCGGCGGTGTACTCGATGACAAAGCCGCCGGGGCCGACGAAATAATTGAAGATGTTGTCGCCGGGCCCGTGCCGCCCTGGGCCCCATTCGATGGCGTAGCCCGCGTCTTTCATGCGCCCGCCGCCGCGCATCACCGACTCCATCGACGGCATCACAAAGGCGATGTGGTTCAGGCAATCGTTGTCGGCGTCGGCGAGTGCGATGCTGTGGTGGTCGCCGCCGGCGGCCTGCGGCAAGCGCAGGAAGGCCATGATTCGCGTGCGGTCCGAGAGGCGAAAGCCCAGCGCGTTTTCGTAGAACGGCTGCACCGCCGCCACGTCGTGGCTGTTCATCACGGCGTGGGCGAGGCGGCTTGGCCGGTCCCGCTGTTCCTGGATGTCGGAATGCTGTTCGTCGCCGTGGACGAAGCGCAGCACACGGCCTTGCGGGTCAACTACGGTCACGGCCTCACCGCCACCCGGTTCAGTGACAGGGCTGCGTGCGTGGACCACCATGCCGCCATGCGTTTTCGTGTTTCGAGCCAGGGTGTCGAGTGCATCGGCGCTGCTCGCGCGCAGCGTGACCGACAGCAACTGCGAACTCGCGCGCGGGTGCAGGGCCAGCAGGTGGTGGTCGGCACCGGTGCCGCGCAGGTAAACCACGCCGCCTTCGCGCGCGGCCACCGACAGGTTCCAGGTCTCTGTGAAAAAGGCTTCGGCCGCGGGCACGTCGGCCAGGCCGATCTCGACGCTGCGAAGGCCGGACAGCAGGCGTTCGTTCATGTGTTCTCCTCCAGGGGCAAGCCCAGGAATCTGCGCGCGTTGCCCTGCAAAAGCAGCTCTCGCGTGGCCTCGTCAAAGCCAGCCGCATCAATGCTTTCCACCGGACGGCGGTCATGGAAGTTGAAAGGGTAGTCCGTGCCGATCAGCAGTTGCGTCTCGCCGAACTGGGCCACCAGGTGGCGCAGCGTGGATGCATCGAACACCAGCGTGTCGAAGAACAGCTTGCGGGCCTGTTCGCGCGGCGCGGCAGTGATGCATTCCTTCAATGCCGGAAACACGCCCCAGCTTTGTTGCAGGCGCGGCAGCAGCAAGCCCAGCGTGCCGCCGCCGTGGCTGAAGGCAATGCGCAAGCCGGGGCGGCGCTGCATCAGATTGGTGGTGAGAACAGAGGCGGCCGCGAGGCCGACGTCGCTCGGATAACCCAGCACCTGCTGCAGCGGTGGCGGGCCGATCAGCCGTTCCATTCCGGCGGGCCGAATGGCGTGCACAAAAACGGCGGCGCCCAGCGACTCGCAGGCTTCAAGAAACGGGTCGAATTCCGGCGCGCCGATCGGCCGGCCGTTGATGTTGCTGCCGACCTCGACGCCGGAAAAACCCAGGGTGCGAACGCAGTATTCCAGCTCGCGGATCGCCATGTCCACGTCCTGCAGCGGCACGGCACCCAGCCCAAGCAGATGCCCGCCGGACTCGGCCACCATGGCCGCTATCTGCTCGTTGAGGTAGCGCAGCAGCGGCTGGGCATCGCTGGCAGCCATCCAGTAGGACAGCAATTCCGGCATGGGCGAGATGGCCTGCAGGTCCAGGCCCATTTCCGGCATGTCGGCGATGCGCCCGGCCGTGTCCCAGCATCTGTCGGAGACCGTGCGGTAATTCTTGCCCGCGATCATCACGCTGCGGTGGCAGGCCTGCGCCGGCGCCATGGAGGGCCAGTCGGCGGGCACGGAAGCACCCAGGTAGCTCGGGAAGTCGTGCGGCACCATGTGGGCATGGGCGTCGATGCCGCATCGGTATTTGAGTGTGGCTGTCATGCTGGCGGCCCGGAAAAGCGCCCTGCGGCCTACCCGCTGACCAGGCCCGCCGCCGCGACGCCCGCCATGCAAATCAGCTCGTCCTCGTCCCCGGTGCCACCGCTGGCGCCGACGGCGCCCAGCACCTTGCCGGCCGCGTCCTTGATCAGCACCGCGCCGGTCTGCGGCAGGAACTTGCCGCCCGAGGTGGCCGCCAGCGAGACGAAAAAGTTGGGGTTGCCCTGGGCCCGTTCGCCCAGCACGCGGCTGGAAGCACCCATGCCCACAGCGCCCCAGGCCTTGGCCTGCGCGACGTCAAAGCGGAACATGCTGGCGCCGTCCTCACGGGCAAAGGCCTTGAGGTTGCCGGCGTCGTCCAGCACGGCGACGCCCATGGGCTTGAAGCCTGATTCTTTCGATTTCGCAAGGGCCGCGCTGATGATCTGCTGGGCCTGGGCCAGGGTGAGGGGTGTGAATGACATGAAGTACGTCCGTGGAGAAAAATCAGAAAGGATACTGCCGCGGCGTGGTCTGCAGCGTCATCCAGCGCAGTTCGGTGAAGGCCTCGATGCCGGCCTTGCCGCCGAAGCGGCCGTGGCCCGAGTCCTTGACGCCGCCAAACGGCATCTGCGCCTCATCATGAACCGTAGGGCCGTTGACGTGGCAGATTCCAGACTCGATGCGGCGCGCCACCTGGAAAGCCCGCGCCACGTCGCCGCCGAACACGGCGGCCGACAGGCCATACGGGTTGTCGTTGGCGCAGGCCACCGCCTCTTCCACACCGTTCACGCGCACCACCGGCTTGACCGGGCCGAAGCTCTCGTCGTGGTAGATCTTCATGTCGCTGGTAACGTGGTCCAGGATGGTGGCGGCCATCAGCGTGTTTTCCGCCTTGCCGCCGCACACCAGTTTGGCGCCCTTGTCCAGCGCGTCGTCAATCAGCGCGTTGCAGCGCTCCACCGTGGCCATGTCCACCACCGAGCCCAGCACCACCGGGCCCTTGCGCGGGTCGCCCAGCGGCAGTCCGACGGCGCGGGCGGCCAGCTTGGCGACAAAGGTATCGGCCACCTTGTTGTCGACGATCAGGCGCTCGGTCGACATGCAGATCTGGCCCGAATTGGCGAAGGCGCCGAAGATCGCGCCATTCACGGCCGCTTCCAGGTCGGCGTCGTCCAGCACCACCATGGGCGCCTTGCCGCCCAGCTCCAGCACCACAGGCTTGAGGTGCTTGGCGCAGGTCATGGCGATGATGCGGCCCACCTTGGTCGAGCCTGTGAAGTTGACGCGCTTGACGGCCGGGTGCGCCACCATGGCCTCCACCACCTCGGCGGCGTCGGCCGGCGCATTGGTCACGAAATTCACCACCCCGGGCGGCAGGCCGGCCTCCTGCAAGGCTTCAATGATCAGGCCGTGGGTGGCGGGGCACAGCTCCGATCCCTTGAGCACCACCGTGTTGCCACAGGCCAGCGGCGTTGCGATGGCGCGCACGCCCAGGATCACCGGCGCGTTCCACGGCGCGATGCCCAGCACCACGCCGGCCGGCACGCGCAGGCCCATGGCCAGGCTGCCCGGCACGTCCGAGGGAATCACCTCGCCGCTGATGTGCGTGGTGATGGCGGCGGCCTCCTGGAGCATGCTGGCCGCGAGGTGGGCGTTAAAGCCCGCCCAGGGCGCACCGGCGCCCGTTTCCATGGCCATGATGGCGACGAACTGCGGCGTTTTGGCTTCCAGCGCTTCGGCCGCCTTGAGCAGCAAGGCGCGGCGGGCGCCCGGCCCCATGGCCGACCAGGCCGGGAACGCTTTGGCGGCGGCTTCCACAGCCGTGAGCGCGTCCTGCGCATTGGCGGCCGGGGCACGCGTGGCCACGCTGCCGTCCATGGGGTTGCGGCGCTCGAAGGTCTTGCCGCTGGCGGCCTGGGTGCGCTCGCCGCCGATCAGCATACGGATGTCGTTCATTTTTTTCTCCTTGGAATGAGGTGAGGCGACGCGCGTGAGCGCGTCGAAGCCGAAGCGGTTCATGCTGCCGAACATCGGCATGGCTGGGTGCGGCAGGAATTTGGTGCGGCAGTCCAGCACAGCCGGCAGGCCTGAGGCGATGGCTCGTTCAAGCGCAGCCGCCACGTCGCCCGCGCGGGTCACGACTTCGCCATGGCAGCCGAAGCCGCGGGCAATGGCTGCGTAATCGCAGTCTTCCAGGCTGGTGCCCATCTCGAAGTCCAGCGCCATGCGCTGGCCGGCGCGGATGATGCCCCAGGCCGCGTTGTTGTGGATGATGTTGATCACCGGCAGGCGATGGCGCCGCGCGGTGTCCAGCTCATTGACGGTGAAGCCGAAGGAACCGTCGCCGGTGATGTTGACCACCGCCCTGCCCGGCTGCTGCAGCTTGAGCGACAAGGCGTACGGCAGGCCGAAGCCCAGGTGGCTCATTCCGGGCTCGTGAAAGCGCGTGCGGACGTCGTGCGCAGGCGTCAGGTCGTTGCTCCAGAAGGTGGTGTGGCCACCGTCGTACACCGCCAGCGCATCGTGCGGCAGCGCGTCGGCCACGGCCTTGGCCAGCGCCGCCGGGTGCATGGTTTCCTCGGTGTCGACGGCCATGATCGCCAGCTTGGCGTCGTAACGCGCGCGCACCGCGCGGATGCGCGCCAGCCAGCCGTCTTCCACCGCCAGCACCGGCGACTCGCCCAGCGCTTGCAGCAGGTCCGCCAGTGCCAGGCCGGCGTCGGCCACCATGGCCACTTCGTGCAGGGCCGGCTGGCCCAGCGCCGATGGGTCGGTGTTGATGTTGATCACGCGATGCTGGCGCCGTGCAAAAGGCCCGCGCTCGTCCCACATCCAGGACGACCAGCGGCAGCCTACAGAGACGATCACATCCGCCTGCTCGAAGGCCTGCTTGACGGCGTCGCCCGCAATCAGGCCGCCGTGGCCAATGAACTGGGCACTGGTGGTGGGCACTACGCCCAGCGCCATCTGGGTCGGCACTGCCGGCGCATTGAGCAACTTCGCCAGGCTGCGAATGGCCTCCTGCGCACCGCTCGCCACCACGCCGCCGCCGGCCACGACCAGCGGCCGCTTTGCCGCGCGCAACAGTTGCGCCGCATCCTGTACGGCCTGCGCGGCCGGACGCGATCCCAAAGTGGCGCGGTAGCGGCCAGGCGCCACGTCAAACTCATCGTCGGCAAAGCTGCATATGCCCGAGAGCACGTCCTGCGGTATGTCCAGGTGCACCGGGCCGGGCCGCCCGCCCAGCGCCTCACGAAAGGCGCGGCGCGCCAGTTCCGGGATCCGGCGGCCATCGTGCACCACCGCGTTCCATTTGGTGATGGGCGCGGTGACGGCGCAGGTGTCCAGGTCCATGAACATGCCGCTGTGCGGGTACGCGGCGGCCCGGTGCTGGTTGGTGGTAATCGCCAGCAGCGGCAGGTTGTTGCCGAAGGCCACACCCAGCCCTGAGGCCATGTTCAGCCCGCCGGGGCCCATCTCACCGAGAGCCACCGCCATGCGGCCGGAGCCGGCATTGACGGCCGCGGCCATCATCGGGCCAGCCGCCTCATGGCGCACGCCGACAAAGCGCAGGCGCGGCTCCTGCGAGATGGCATGCAGCAACGGCGCCAGCTTGCCGCCGACGATGCCGAAAGCAAACGGCACCTGCTCGGCCGCCAGCACGCGCACCAGCGCCTGCGCGCCTGTCAGTTGGAGCAAAACCTCAGTCCTCCGCGGTGAAGCCGGTGGCCTTGGCGATCGCGCCCCAGCGCTCGTTGTCCTGGCGCAGCAGTTTGGCGAAGTCCTCGGGCGACTGGTGCACCGGCTGCAGGCCGTTCTTGGCCAGGCTGTCGACAAACTCGGGCGACTGCAGCGCCTCGCGCACCAGCGCATTCAGGCGGCGCACCGTTTCGGGTGGCGTGCCCTTGGGCAGGAACAGGCTGAGGTATTCCATCAGGGCGATGTCCTTGTAGCCCTGCTCCACCATGGTGGGAACCTCGGGCAGGAACACCGAGCGCTGAGCCGTTGTCACGGCGAGCGCGCGCAGCTTGCCCGACTTGATGTGCGGCAGCACCTCGCCCAGCACGTTGAAGCTCACTGGAATCTGGCCGCCCATCAGGTCCTGCAGCAGCGGCGCCCCGCCGCGGTAGGCCACGCTGTTGAACTCGATGCCGCTGGCTTTCTGCAGCATCATCCCGGCGAAGTGCAGGGCCGATCCGGCGGCGGGCACGCCATAGTTGGCCAGCTTGGGGTTGGCCTTGGCCCACTTGATGTAGTCGGCCACCGTCTTCACTTCCGCGGGCAACCCGGGCCCGGCGGTGAAGCAAAAGGCGTAGCTCACCATGGTGGTCACCGGCACGAAGTCGGCGAACGGGTCGTAGTTGAGCTTCTTGTAGATGAGCGGGTACAGCACCATGGGCGAACTGGGAATCTGCAGCACGGTCAGGCCGTCGGGCGCGGCGCGCTTGACGAACTCCACGGCGATGCGGCCACCGGCGCCGGGCTTGGCCTCCACCAGCACGTTCGCGGCGTACTTGCCGCGCAGTTTTTCGACCAGAGGCCGGGCCACGTAGTCGCCCATGCCGCCGGCGGGGAATCCCGAATACAGGAAGGCGTTGCCGGCCAGTTGCGCCCGGGCGGGGCCGGCGGCGCCAAGCAAGCCGAGGGCGGACAGCGCCGAAAGGGCGGCACCGGCCTTGATCAGGTCGCGTCGTTGGGTCATGTGGTCTCCTGGTTTTGTGCGAACCCGCTGATGATGCGGCGATACCCCCCGCCCGCCCATGGACGAAAGAGGGGCGGTCAGGTGGTTTTCCGGCATCGGCGCGACAATGCCCGGATGAAAACCGCCGCCGCCCCCCTGCTGCTGGTGCCCTTCAAGGAAGTGCGGCACGAACAGCCTGACGACTGCCTGCACTACGAACCGGTGGCGGTGCGCGGCAAGCTTCACGACTGGACAATTCCGGCCCACCGCCACGAAGGCCTGCACCAGTTCCAGTTGCTGGAAAAAGGCGGCGCCACCGCCACCGTTGACGGGGTGGTTTACCTGGTGCGCGCCCCGGCCATCATGATGCTGGCGCCGGGCTCCGTCCACGCTTTCACCTATGCGGCGAATACGGCGGGCCACCAGGTAACTTTGCCCGCGGCCACGCTCAAGGCCGCCCTGGCCGGGGCGGCGCAGCTGGAGAGCGAACTGGGCCAGTCCTTCGTGCTGGACGCCCAGGCGCTGGGCGAAGACGCCGCCGCCTGCACAACCATATTCGAGGCGCTGGCGCGCGAATTCCAGGGCTCGGCGGCGGGGCGCGTGCAAAGCCTGATGGCGCACGCCACGCTGATCGCGGTGTGGTTCCTGCGGCATCGGGGCGCCCAGCCGGCCGACACGCGCCGCGTTGCCATGCGCGACACGCTGGTGCAGCGCCTGCGCGCACTGGTGGAAC
The DNA here is from genome assembly GCA_016191525.1 of Burkholderiales bacterium. Classification (GTDB taxonomy): domain Bacteria; phylum Pseudomonadota; class Gammaproteobacteria; order Burkholderiales; family Burkholderiaceae_C; genus Ramlibacter. Next base: position 297,631 of record JACPOK010000033.1, read on the forward strand.
GGCATTACCGCGAACACCGGCCGTTGTCGTTCTACGCCAGCGCGCTCGGCGTCACGCCCGACCACCTGAGCCGTGCCTGCCGCGCCGTCACCGGCCAGGGCGCGCTGGACCTGGTGCACGGCCGGCTGATGCTGGAAGCGCGCCGGCTGTTGTCGTACACGCCCATGAGCGTGGCCGACATCGCCTGCCAACTGGGCTACGACGATGCCGGTTATTTCAGCAAGTTCTTCGCGCGCTGCGTGGGCGACCCGCCCACGGCGTACCGCGAATCCATCCACAGCGGCGTGCGGATGAGGGAAGCGCAGCCGCTGCAGCCCTGACGGCCGCCAGGCTCAGGCCGCCGTGTGCTGTTTGACCCAGGCCACGTACTTGTCCACCCAGCCCTGCAGGAACTTGCGGCTGTCGTCGTTGCCTATGTGGCCCTTGTCGTCGAACAAGCCGGGCTTGTTCTGCACAAAGGCTTCCGGCTGGCCCAGGGTGGGCGCGTCCAAATAGGCCAGTATGTTGCGCAGGTGCTGCTGCGCCAGCGCCGTGCCGGCGGCGCCGCTGGATATGCCGATCACACCCGCGGGCTTCCCCGCCCACGCGTTCTGCCCATACGGGCGCGAGGCATGGTCGAGGGCATTTTTCAGCACGCCAGGAATGGAGCGGTTGTATTCCGGCGTGACGAACAGCAGGCCCTGGGCCGCGGTGATCTCGCCCTTGAGGCGCTTGACCTGCTCCGACGGGCTGCCGTCGTCATCCTGGTTGTACAGCGGCAGATCGTCGATGCGCAGGTGCTCGAAGACAAAGTCTTTCGGCGCGAGCGCAGCCAGCGCGAGCGCCAGTTTGCGGTTGAGGGAATCCTTGCGGATGCTGCCGATGACGACGGCAATGCGGGTGGTGCTCATCAGTATCTCCCGTTAAAACATGACCGGAAGATTATGGGCGCCTACAGCTTCGCCAGGGAGACTTCGGTGGCTTTCACCAGCGCGACAACATCGGTGCCCGGCTGCAGCTGCAGGTCGTCTATGGAGCGCGTGGTGATCACCGAGGTGACGATGCCCCACGGGGTTTCAACATCGACTTCCGAGACGACGTCCCCACGGATGACCTGCTTGACCTTGCCCTTGAACTGGTTGCGGACGTTGATGGCTTGAATGGACATGAAAATACTCCTGGGTTGAAAATGGATTGCTATTGTTTTTGTAGCTGCCTGCGCATATTCGGTGCGCTCTGCAGCTAGATTGCCCAGCGAAGGCCGTGCGCCGGCGCACCGGGCCACAGGCCGTCGGCGGCGGGTTCCGGCTGCGGCTTTTGCAGCACCCGGTCGAGGATGCGTTTCTCGATGGCGGCGAACGCGGCGTCGCCCTGCGAGCGCGGCCGCGCCAGCGCGATGCGCTCGTCCAGCGCGATGCGGCCGTCCTCAATCAGGATCACCCGGTCGGCCAGCGCCACCGCCTCCTGCACATCGTGCGTGACCAGCAGCGCCGTGAAGCCGCTGCTGCGCCACAGGCCTTCGATCAGGCGGTGCATCTCGATGCGGGTCAACGCGTCCAGCGCGCCCAGCGGCTCATCCAGCAGCAGCAAGCGCGGGTTGTGCACCAGCGCACGCGCCAGCGAAACGCGCTGCCGCTGGCCGCCCGACAGCTTGGCGGGCCAATCGGTGGCGCGGTCGCCCAGGCCCACCTGCGCGAGCACTTCCGTGGCGCGCTCGCGCAGCGCGGATGGCAAGCCCAGCGTCACGTTGTCCCAGACCCGGCGCCAGGGTAGCAGGCGCGAGTCCTGGAACATGATGCGTGTGTCTTCGCTGAGACCGGATACGTCATGCCCATCGATGCGCAGCGTGCCGGCACTGGCGGTTTCCAGCCCCGCGATCAGGCGCAGCAGTGTGCTCTTGCCGCAGCCGCTGCGGCCCACGATGGCGACGAATTCACCCGGCTCGATGACCAGCTCGGTACCCCTGAGCACTTCGCGCGCGCCGAAGCGCTTGGACAGGCCGTTGATTTGCAGGCGCAGGCCACTCATGCCGCTGCTCCCTGGTAACCCGGATGCCAGCGCAGCCAGTAACGCTCCAATGCGCGTGCGAACACATCCGCCAGCTTGCCCAACAGCGCGTACAGGAGGATGCCGACCAGCACGATGTCGGTCTGCAGGAATTCGCGTGCATTCATGGTCAGGTAACCGATGCCCGCCTGCGCCGAGATGGTTTCGGCGACGATCAGGATCACCCACATCAGGCCCAGCGAAAAGCGCAGGCCAACCAGGATGGACGAGAGCGCGCCGGGCAGGATGATCTGGCGGTACAGCTGCCAGCGTGACAGGCCGTAGGTGCGGCCCATCTCGACCAGGCCCGGATCGACGTTGCGGATACCGTGGAAAGTGTTCAGGTAGATCGGGAAGAACACCGAAACCGCGATCAGGAACAGCTTGGCCATCTCGTCGATGCCAAACCACAGGATCACCAGCGGAATCAGCGCCAGCGCGGGGATGTTGCGAACCATCTGGATGCTGGAATCCAGCAGCGTTTCGAAGAACCTGAAGGAGCCCGTGAGCAGGCCTGCCGCCAGGCCCAGGCCGCCGCCCACCGCCAGGCCCGCGAGCGCCCTGCCCGCGCTGATCTTCACGTGGGTCCAGAGCTCGCCGGAGACCGCCAGGGTCCACGCTGCCTTGATCACTTCGACCGGCGCGGGAAGGATGCGGGTGGACAGCCAGCCCAGCGACGAAGCCACCTGCCAGAAGGCGATCAGGCCGACGGGGACGACCCAGGGCAGGAGGCGCTGGGCTATTGCACGCACGAGTGGATTGCGGGTCAAGCCCGCAATGACGGAGCGCTTGGGGCTGTCATTGCGGACCTGATCCGCAATCCATGCCTCGTTCACCAATTCGTTGGCCGGCGTCATGACTGCGACACCCTCGGCACATAGCTGTTGGCCACGACCTCGCCAAACGGCCCGCCGGGAATGCGGCCGGGCAATTTCTCCTGCAGCTTGCGCGGCAGCAGCGGAAACACCAGCTCGGCGAAGCGGTAAGCCTCCTCCAGGTGCGGGTAGCCCGACAGCACAAACGTGTCCAGGCCCAGGTCGGCGTATTCCTCGATCCGCGCGGCCACGGTCTTTGCGTCGCCCACCAGCGCCGTACCCGCGCCGCCGCGCACGAGGCCCACTCCAGCCCACAGGTTGGGGCTGATTTCCAGGTCGGCGCGGGTGCGTTTTTTTCCGCTGCCGTGCAGGGCGGCCATGCGCCTCTGGCCTTCGGAGTCCATGCGCGCGAACGCCGACTGGGCGCGGACCACGGTGTCATCGTCGAGACGGCTGATCAGCTCTTCGGCGGCTTTCCAGGCCTGGTCATCCGTCTCGCGCACGATCACATGCAGGCGGATGCCGAAGCGCACCGTGCGCCCGTGTTTCGCTGCCCGCACCCGCACGTCGGCGACCTTCTTCGCCACCTCGGCGGGCGGTTCGCCCCAGGTGAGGTAAGCCTCCACCTGTTCGGCAGCCAGTTCGTGTGCCGCGGCCGAGGAACCACCGAAATACACCGGCGGGTGCGGCACCTGTACCGGCGGATACAGCAGCTTGGCGCCCTTCACGCTCAGGTGCTTGCCCTCGTAGTCGAAGCTCTGGCCCGCGTGGCTGCGGGCCAGCACCTCGCGCCAGATGCGGATGAATTCAGCCGACTGCTCATAGCGCTGGCCATGGTCCAGGAACACGCCGTCGCCTTCCAGCTCGGCCTGGTCGCCGCCCGTGACCAGGTTGATCAGCAGGCGGCCACCCGAAAGGCGATCGAAAGTTGCGGCCATGCGCGCGGCCAGGCTGGGCTGGTGCAGGCCCGGGCGCACGGCCACCAGGAACTTCAGGTTCCTCGTCACAGGCAGCAGGCTGGAGGCGATGACCCAGGGGTCTTCGCACGAGCGGCCGGTGGGGATCAGCACGCCTTCATAGCCCAGGCTGTCTGTCGCCTGGGCCACCTGCTTGAGGTAGTCGTGGTTGACCTCGCGCGCGCCTTCGGCCGTGCCGAGGTAGCGGCTGTCGCCATGGGTGGGAATGAACCAGAACACTTGCATGTGAATTTCCTTTACTTCGCGGTTTCGGGCCGCCAGACGATGTCGGCCACGCGGATGGGTTTGGGGATCAGGCCCAGCTTGTGGAAGCCGTCGGCCACGCGCTGCTGGTCGGCCACTGTCTGGGCGCTCAGCAGCCCCACCGGCGAGCGCGGGCGGCGCTGCACGAACAGGTTCACCACCCCCGCATCCACACCGCTGAAATCGGCGATCAGCTTGATGGCCTCGGGCCGGTGCTCCTGCGCGAAGCGGTCGGCGCGGGTGAGTTCATCGAACAGCACGGCGACAGCCTGCGCGTGCCGGGTCGCAAATGGCCGCGAGGCCAGGTAGAACGAGTTGTTGCTGGACAGGTCGCGCCCGGTCGCCAGCACGCGCGGCTTCAGGGCCAGCTCGATCGCCGCGTAGTACGGGTCCCAGATGGCCCAGGCATCGACGCTCTTGCGCTCGAAGGCGGCACGCGCATCGGCCGGCGCCAGGTACACCGGGTTGATGTCGCTCCACTGGAGCCCGGCCTTTTCAACTGCACGCACCAACAGGTAGTGGGCGCTCGAACCCTTTTGCAGGGCAATCTTGCGGCCCTTCAGGTCGGCCAGTTTTTTTACCGGCGAATCGGGCAGCACCACGATGGCGGAGCTGTCGGGCTTGGGAGGCTCGGCACCCACGTAGAGCAGGTCCTTGCCCGCGGCCTGCGCGAACACGGGCGGCGAATCGCCTGTCAGGCCGAACTCCAGGCTGCCGACCGACAGGGCCTCCAGCAACTGCGGGCCCGCGGGAAATTCGATCCAGCTGATCTTCGCGTTGGGGAAGCGCTTTTCCAGCGCGCCTTGCTGCTTGATGATGACCAGGTTCACGGCGGCCTTCTGGTAGCCGATGCGCAATTCCTTGAGCGCGGGGTCGGTCTGGGCGCGCACGCCCAGGTTCCACAGCGCGGCGGTGGTGCCCAGGATCTGGAGGATGCGGCGGCGGTTCATTGCCCGGCCTTCCACGAAGCTTCCTTCACCGGGATGGCCTTGGGTATCAGCTTGAGCGCGGTGAAGGTATCGGCGATCTGCTGCTGCTGTGCGATGACGGCGTCGGTCAGCGGCTGCACATTGAACTCATAGCGGCGCAGGCTGGCTTCGGTGACCTCCACAGGCAGGCCCTGCAGCGGCGCGATGATCTCCGCCGCCTGGCGCAGGTTGGCCTTGACCCATTTGCCTTTTTCCACCGAATCCTCGAAGACCGCGCGGATCACCTGCGGGTTCTTCTCGACGAAGCCGCGCTCGCCCAGGTAGAACTGGTAGTTGTTGGCCACGCCGCCGGTGCCGTCGGCCAGGATGCGCGCGCCAACCTGTTTTTCAGCGGCGGCGGTGTAGGGGTCCCAGATCACCCACGCATCGACGTTTTTGCTCTCGAACGCGGCACGGGCATCGGCCGGCGGCAGGTAGACGGGCGTGACGTCAGCCAATTTGAGTCCATTCTTCTCAAGCAGGCGCACCAGCAGGTAGTGCACGTTGCTGCCCTTGTTGAGGGCAATCTTTTTCCCCTTGAGCTCGGCCACGGACTTGATGGGCGAGTCCTTGCGCACCACGATGGCCTCCGCCAGCGGTGCCGCCGGGTCGTGCCCGATGTAGTAGAACTTCGCGCCGGCGGCCTGCGCGAAGATTGGCGGGGCTTCGCCGACAAAGCCGAAGTCCACGGCGCCGACGTTCAGGCCTTCCAGCAGCTGCGGGCCGGCGGGGAACTCCACCCACTTCACGCCAAAGCCCAGCGGCGCGACTTTCTTTTCGATGCTGCCCTGGGCTTTCTGCAGCACCAGCAGGCTGGCACCCTTCTGGAAGCCGATGCGCAGCTCCCCCTTGGTCTGGGCGCGGGCGGCGGGAACGATCAGCAGGGCGGCGGCAAGCAGCGGTGCCAGCCATCGCAGGGAACGGAATGCGGTCATGGTGTCTGTCCTTGTTCGGGCCGTGCAGGCAAAGCCTCTCCAGGCCGCCTGCACGGGCGGTTAAAAAAATCGGTGAAAGAACGCGGGTGGCGCCGGTGGCGTCAGACGCTACATCGCACCCGCGAGAACGCGATCGGCTCGAAGCCGGTGGTGGCCGGCAGCCGCAGGCCTTCGGCAAACAGCGTGGCGACTGCTTCGTCAAGCCGCGCCGCGATATCGGCCCCGATATGGTGGGCGCCTTCCGGCGTCAGCGTGACTTGCGAATCGGTGGCATAGACCCCCGGCAGGATGTGGCGCGCGGCCAGCGACTGCAGCACCGGCCGCAGCGCATAGTCCAGCGCCAGCATGTGGTTGGGGCTGCCGCCCGTGGCCAGCGGCAGCACCGTCTTGTTTTTCAGCGCGGTCTGCGGCAGCAGGTCCAGGAACACCTTGAGCACGCCGCTGTACGCCGCCTTGTAGACCGGCGTGGCCACCACGATGGCGCGGGCCCGCGCCACCTGGTCCACCGCGGCGGCGATGGTGCGGTGCGCCGTGTCGCCCAGCAGCAGCGCCTGGGGCGACAGATCGCGGATGTGCAGCCGCTCAATGGTGGCGCCGCGCAGGCGCAGCCGCTGGCTCACGGAATCGAGCAGCGCGGCGGATCGGGAGCGCTCGGACGGGCTCCCGGCGATAAGCAGGACGGACATGCGGGCCTGCTTACTTCTTGGTGTAGATCTGGTCGAAGCTGGCCCCGTCCGCAAAGTGCTCCTTGTCAGCCCTGCCCCAGCCGCCGAAAGCCTGGTCGATGGTGAACAGGTTGAGCTTGGGGAACTGCTTCGCGTACTTGGCCTGCGCCTTGGCCGAAACGGCCGGGCGGTAGAAGTTGCGCCCGGCAATGTCCTGGCCTTCTTCGCTGTAGAGGTATTTCAGGTACTCCTCGGCGACGGCACGAGTCTTCTTTTTATCGACGTTCTTGTCGACCACGGCAACCGCCGGCTCCGCCAGGATGCTGATGGAAGGAACCACCACGTCGAACTTGCTGCCGAATTCCTTTTCGAGAAGAAAGGCCTCGTTCTCCCAGGCGATCAGCACATCGCCCTGCGCGCGCTGAGCGAAAGTGATGGTGGATCCGCGTGCGCCGGTGTCCAGGATCGGCACGTTGCCGTACAGCTTTGCCACGAACTCCTTGGCCTTGGCATCGCTGCCGTACTTGCGCTTGGCGAACTCCCATGCGGCCAGGTAGTTCCAGCGGGCGCCGCCCGAGGTCTTGGGATTGGGCGTGATCACGCTGATGCCGGGCTTGACCAGGTCATCCCAGTCCTTGATGCCCTTGGGGTTGCCCTGGCGCACCGCCAGCACGATGGTCGAGGTGTAGGGCGAGGCGTTATGCGGCAGCTTCTTTTGCCAGTCGGGCGCGAGCCAGCCGCCGTTTTTCACCAGCGCGTCGGTGTCGCCGGCCAGGGCCAGCGTGGCGACGTCGGCGTCCAGCCCGTCGATGATGGAGCGGGCCTGCTTGCCCGAGCCGCCGTGCGATTGCTTGATGCTCACGTCCTGGCCGGTCTTGGCCTTCCAGTACCGGGTGAAGGCCTGGTTGAAGTCCACATACAGCTCGCGCGTCGGGTCATACGACACGTTCAGCAGCGTCACCTGCTGGGCGAACGACGGCAGGGCCGTGAGGGTCAAGCTGCCGGCGAGGGCCGCTGCCAGGGGAATCTTGATAAAGTCGCGGCGAAGGCTCATTGAAGGGCTCCCAAAAGGTTTTGAAGAATCGATGGGAGGATTCTGGAAGCCGCTCATCCAAACTGGAACCAATAAGATTTCAGTTGTTAATACCCAAAACATCCTAAGAGGCCCGTCATGGCGCGAATGGTTCAATGCATCAAGCTCGGCAAGGAAGCCGAAGGCCTCGACTTTCCTCCTTACCCCGGCGAACTCGGCAAGCGCATCTGGGAGGGCGTCAGCAAGGAAGCGTGGGCCGCATGGCTCAAGCACCAGACCATGCTGGTCAATGAAAACCGGCTGAACCTGGCCGACCAGCGTGCCCGCCAGTACCTGGCGCGCCAGATGGAAAACCACTTTTTCGGCGGCGGCGCCGATGTGGCCCAGGGTTACGTCCCGCCCGCGCCGTAACGCTGCAACCCATGGCCGAGCTTGCAGACCGGCTGCTGCAAGACTGCGGCCTGCCACGGGCCTGGACTGGGCAGCCGCAGTGGCGCATCCTGGCTATCGGCTTTGGCACAGGCGCCGATTTCCTGGCAGCCTGGCGTGCCTGGAAGGCCGACCCGCAACGGCCGCGCATCCTGCACTTCGTGGCCATCGACCCGTCGCCCCCGGCGGCCGTGGATCCGCCTCTCGCTGCGCAGTGGTGGGGTCTGTCGCCCGGGGTGCACCGGATGGCGTTCGACGACGGCCGCGTACTGCTCACCCTGTGCGTCGGCAGCCTGCAGGAGATGCTGCGCGAACCGCAATTCGCCGCTGATTCGGTGCTGCTGAGCGCCGGCCTGCCGCTCAAGGAACTGCGGCTGGCCAAGGCGCTGGCCAATTGCTGCCGGCGTGGCACTTCCATCGCGGGCGACGATGTGTCGCCGCAGTCGCGCGCGCTGCTCACCCAGGCCGGTTTCGCGCTGGCACAGGGCCAGGCTTTGCACGGCGAATTCGCGCCGGCCTGGGTGCCGCGCGGCCAACGTGGCAAAGCTGCTGTGGCGCCCGGCCGCTGCGTGGTGGTCGGCGGCGGCCTGTCCGGCGCCGCGGCGGCGGCCAGCCTCGCGCGCCGGGGCTGGCAGGTTCAGGTGCTGGATGGCGCCTTGCACCCTGCTAGCGGCGCCTCGGCCCTGCCCGCAGGCCTGCTGGCACCCCATGTCTCGGCGGACGACAACCTGCTGTCGCGGCTGGTGCGCTGCGGCCTGCGCGTCAGCCTGCAGCAGGCGCAGGCCCTGCTTGAGGAAGGCAGCGACTGGCAGTACAGCGGCTTGCGCGAGCAGCGGCCGGGCCTGCCGCCCTGCTGGCATGAGCACGCGGCGTGGATCAAGCCGGCGGCGCTGGTGCGCGCATGGCTGGCGCAGCCCGGCATCGAATGGCGAGGCGGCGTTCATGCCGGCCGCCTGGAACGCCAGGGCAATCAGTGGCTGGTGCTGGATGAGAGTGACTCCGAGGCCGCGCGCGCAGATATGGTGGTCGTTGCCGCGGCCCACGCCAGCACGGCGCTGCTGGGCGGCGAGCTGCCGCTGGATCCGGTGCGGGGGCAGGTGTCGTGGGCTTTTCATGCGCAAGCGCAGGAACTGCCGGCCTTTCCGCTCAATGGCAATGGGCACTTCATCCCCTCCGTGCCCTGGCGCGGCGCCACCGCATGGCTCACCGGATCGACCTACGACCGCGGCGATGCCAGCCTGCTGGCGCGCCCGGCCGACCATGAGGCGAATCTTGAACGCCTGAAGGTGCTGGACCCGCAGGTGGCGCGGCAGCTGGCGCCCCGGTTCCAATCCGGCGAAGTCCATGCCTGGACCGGTGTGCGCTGCACCTGGGCCGACCGGCGCCCGGTGCTCGGCGAGCTGCGGCCGGGCCTGTGGGTCAGCACCGCCATGGGCTCGCGCGGCCTGACCTTCGCCGCGCTGTGCGGCGAGCTGATGGCGGCGCGCCTGCACGGTGAACCCCTGCCGCTGCCGTTCAGGCTGGCCCAGGCGCTGGACCTGGCGCGGCGCCGCGGCGGGACCGCCTGACAGAGGGGAAAACGGCCACAGAGCGCACCAGCTGTGCTCAGGCAGCTATATTTTTTGTAGCAGCGTGTGCAGGCGCGCGGGATGCGGCGGCTTGTCGAACAGGGCCGCGCCGGCCAGCCAGCCGCGCACGCGGTCCAGCAGCGATGCGTGCTGCTTGACCACGACCACCCGCGCGATGGAAGGCTTGCCCTGGGCCAGCTGCTTCATGAATTCCCAGCCCTGCGCGTCGGGCAGGTCGAAATCCACCAGCACCACTTCGTAGGCCGTATCGCGCATCAGTTGCTGCGCTTCGGCCGCGCTGGCCGCGTCGTCGGCGCGCGTGAGGTCGGCCAGTGACAGGCGTGCCCGCATGTACAGCCGCACGTCGCGCCCGGCCGCGATGATCAGCGCGCGCCGCATCGGCTCTTGCGGCTCCGGCGGCCGCGTGTCTTCCACGATGCCGATGCCCAGGTCGAAATCCAGCGGCTCGGGCGGCAGGAACAGGTCATCCATGGCCTGCACCACCTGCGGCCAGAGCAGCGGCCGGTCGAACGACACCAGGGTTTCCTCAGGCGCGCCGGGGCCGACCCAGAACAGCTTCATGTCGGGCGGCTGCCGCGCGGCCATCAGCATCGAGGCTTCGTAGCTTTCGCCATCGACCAGCGCCAGCCGCGGCAGCGCCGGCGCATCGTCCGCCCACAGCGCGTAGCTGGCCTGGCGCCCTTCCGAAAGGCGGAATATCGTGTTGAGCGCATGGCGCTCGACATCGTTGAAGCCCAGCACTTTGACGAAGATCGGTGGTGTCATCCTGAATGATTTGGTTTACAGGCGGAATTATGGAGCTTGCACCGCCGTGCTCAGCCGCCCTTATCCGCGAATCGCGGAAAACCGCCCGCTAAGCCGCATGAATACTGGCGAATAAGCTTATCCGCATAAGGCGCGAACCAAAAAATCGTTTGTTTTCATATGGGCGGCTTTTAAAGTCGCGCACATGCATGACTTTGCCTTTGTCTTTGCCGGTTTCTTCGTCGGCCTGGTTGTCGGCCTGACCGGGGTCGGGGGCGGCTCGCTGATGACGCCGCTGCTGATCTTCGGCTTCGGCATCAAGCCCTACCTGGCGATCGGCACCGACCTGCTGTTCGCCGCCGGCACCAAGTTCGGCGGCGCCGTGGGGCTGGCCCGCCAGAAGCGGATCGACTGGCCCGTGGTGGCGCTGCTGTCGGCCGGCAGCATCCCGGCCGCGCTGGTGACGATTTTCTTCCTGCACCGCGCCGGCCCCGCCGACCCCGCCGTGCAGGCGGTGATGACCACCACGCTGGGCGCCGCCCTGCTGCTCACCGCGGCCGCCACGCTCTACAAGGCCATCAAGGGCAAGGCGATTTCCCGCCACCTCGATGCGCAGCAGCTGGCCCATGCCACCACGCCGCGCTACTGGTGGCAGCCGGTGCTGTTCGGCGCCGCCATCGGCGCGCTGGTGTCGCTCACCTCCGTGGGCGCGGGCGCCATCGGCGTCACGGTGCTGATGCTGCTTTACCCCGCGCTGCCGCTGCCGCGCATCATTGCCGCCGACATTGCGTATGCCGTGCCGCTGACGCTGGTGGCGGGCCTCGGCCACGCCAGCATCGGCTCGGTCAACTGGCCGCTGCTGGGCCTGCTGCTGGCCGGCTCGCTGCCCGGCATCTGGCTGGGTTCGCGGCTGGTGCGCAATGCGCCCGACCGGCTGATCCGCTCATTGCTGTCGCTGCTGCTGGCCTATGCCGGCGTGCGCCTGATCTCCATCTGATTGCCCTTCAGAAGAACAACGATGTACCAATACACCGAATTCGACAAACAGTTCGTGCGTGCCCGCGCCGACCAATACCGCGACCAGCTGGAACGCAACCTGGCCGGCAAGCTGAGCGACGACGACTTCCGCCCGCTGCGGCTGCAGAACGGCTGGTATATCCAGCGCTACGCGCCGATGCTGCGCGTGGCCGTGCCCTATGGCGAGCTGTCCAGCCGCCAGCTGCGCGCCCTGGCGAAGATCGCCCACGACTACGACCAGCCCACGGCCGAACTGCTCAGCGAAGCGCAGGCCGCGCAGGACAAGCTGGGCCCGGTGCCCCTTGCTCCCCATTACGCGGGCGGCGGGTCCGTGCACTCCAAGCTGACGGTGGGCTACGGCCACTTCACCACCCGCCAGAACGTGCAGTTCAACTGGATTCCGCTCACCAAGAGCGCCGACGTGATGGACCTGCTGGCCAGTGTGGACATGCACGGCATCCAGACCAGCGGCAACTGCATCCGCAACATCACCAGCGACGAGCGCGCCGGCATCGCGGTGGACGAGATCGTCGATCCGCGCCCCTACTGCGAAATCCTGCGCCAGTGGAGCACGCTGCACCCCGAGTTCGCCTTCCTGCCGCGCAAGTTCAAGATCGCCGTCTCCGGCGCCGCTGAAGACCGCGCCGCCACCTACTGGCACGACGTAGGCCTGCACGTGGCGAAGAACGAAGCGGGTGAAGTCGGCTTCAAGGTGCTGGTGGGCGGCGGCATGGGCCGCACGCCGGTCATCGCCACCGCGATCCGCGAGTTCCTGCCCTGGGACCAGATCCTGAACTACCTGGAAGCCGTGGTGCGCGTGTACAACCGCTGGGGCCGCCGCGACAACATGTACAAGGCCCGCATCAAGATCCTGGTGAAGGCCGAGGGCCAGCGCTACATCGACGAGGTGGAAGCCGAGTACAAGCAGATCGTTGAAGTGGACGGCGCGCCGCACACCATCACCCAGGCCGAGCTGGACCGCGTATCCGCTTCTTTCCTGCCGCCGGTGCAGCAGCGCGATCGCAAGGGCGCCGCCGCGAACGTTGGCGACATCCTGCGCGCCGGCGCCAATGCCGACGTGGAATACGCGCGCTGGCTGCAGCAGAACGTGGCGGCCCACAAGAACCCCGAGCTGCGCGCCGTGACGCTGTCGTTCAAGCGCCTGGGCCAGGCCCCCGGCGACGCCACGGGCGACCAGCTGGAGCTGGCCGCGCAGCTGGCCGACCGCTTCTCGGCCGGCGAAACCCGCGTCACCCACGACCAGAACCTGCTCTTGCCCTGGGTTCACCAGGACGACCTGCCCGAGCTGTGGCATGCCGCACGCAAGGCGGGCCTGGCCAAGGCCAACATCCGCCTGCTGTCGGACATGATCGCCTGCCCCGGCGGCGATTTCTGCTCGCTGGCCAATGCGCGCTCGCTGCCGATCGCCGAGGCCATCACGCAGCGCTACCAGGACCTGGACGAGCTGCACGACATCGGCGAGATCGACCTGCACATCAGCGGTTGCATCAACAGCTGCGGGCATCACCACAGCGGCCACATCGGCATCCTGGGCGTCGACAAGGACGGCAAGGAGTGGTACCAGGTCACCCTGGGCGGCTCGGACGGTTCCGCGCTGTCCGGCGCGGCCGTCCCCGGCAAGGTGGTGGGCCCCTCGTTCTCGGCCGCCGAAGTGCCCGAGGTGATCGAGGCCGTGCTGGACACCTACCGCCAGCAGCGCCAGAGCACCGGCGGCAAGAGCGAAACCTTCATCGACACGCTGCGCCGCGTGGGCCTGGAGCCGTTCAAGGCCGCGGCCAACGGCGCGCGCTTTTCCGAAAGGCAGGCGGCCTGAATGACTGCATTGACTATGAAATTGATAGCGGCCCACGCACAGCCAGAGCGCTCTGCAGGCCAAAACGTCACCCAGATTTCGAATGACGCGGACCCCCGGGCCGTTTCGCTCGAGGGTGTCCATGTCATCGAACTGAACTTCCCCAAGTTCGCCGACGGCCGCGCCTTCAGCCAGGCCTTCCTGCTGCGCCGCCGCCTGGGCTTCAAGGGCGATATCCGCGCCACCGGAGAAGTGCTGGTGGACCAGCTGGTGCAGATGCAGCGCACGGGCTTTTCCAGCGCCGTGCTGCGCGCCGACCAGGACGTTGCCTTCGCGCAGCGCCAGTTCGACCGCTATGCGCAGTTCTACCAGGGAGACGCCGTGGACACCGCGCCGTTGTTCGCACATGGCTGAAATCATGGAAAGAGGCATAGCCCTCGCGGAAGTCAACGCCACACTCGGCCGTGATGCACAGGGCCTGGTGGAGTGGGCCATCGGCCTGGGCAAGCCCGCGATCGTCACCACCAATTTCCGCCCCTTTGAAGCGGTGATCCTGCACATGGTCACGCGCGCGAAGCCTGACGTGCCGGTGGTCTGGATGGACAACGGCTACAACACCGAGGCCACCTACCGCTTTGCCGACGAGGTCACGCGGCAGCTGCAGCTCAACCTGCGCATCTTCGTGCCGCGCCGCTCGCGTGCGCACCGCGAAGCCGTGGAGGGAGCAGTGCCGGCGCTGGATGACCCGCGCCACGCGGCCTTCACCGAGGAAGTGAAGCTCGAGCCGTTCGCGCGCGCCCTGCGCGAGACGGCGCCCCGCGTCTGGTTCACCGCGCTGCGGGCCACCGACACCGCCGTGCGCGCGCAGATGGACCCGGTCTCCATCAACCCGGACGGCCTGATCAAGGTCGCGCCGCTGCTGCACTGGTCGTCGAAGGACTTGCACGAGTACTGCCAGGCGCACGGCCTGCCCAATAACTTCGACTACGTGGACCCGACCAAGGGCGAAGACAACCGCGAATGCGGATTGCACCTGGAGCACTGACCGTATGAACGCCCGCACCGAACCCCAGCTGCTTGCCCACCTGAGCAACCAGCACCTGGACGCGCTGGAGGAAGAGACCATCTTCATCCTGCGCGAAGTCGCCGCTGCCTTCGAGCGCCCCACCCTGCTGTTCTCGGGCGGCAAGGATTCGCTGGTGATGCTGCGCTGCGCCGAGAAGGCCTTCGGCGCGGGCCGGATTCCCTACCCGCTGCTGATGATCGACACCGGCCACAACTTCCCGGAAGTCACCGCCTTCCGCGACTTCCGCGCGAAGGAGCTCGGCGCCGAGCTGATCGTGCGCAGCGTGGAAGACTCCATGAAGCGCGGCACCGTGCGCCTGGCCCACCCCGGCGAGTCGCGCAACGTGCACCAGTCGGTCACGCTGCTGGAAGCCATCGAGGAATTCCGCTTTGATGCGCTGATCGGTGGCGCCCGCCGCGACGAGGAAAAGGCCCGCGCCAAGGAGCGCATCTTTTCGCACCGCGACGGCTTCGGCCAATGGCAGCCCAAGGCCCAGCGGCCCGAGCTGTGGACCCTGTTCAACACCCGCCTGCAGCCGGGCGAGCATTTCCGCGTGTTCCCGATCTCCAACTGGACCGAGCTGGACGTGTGGCAGTACATCGAACGCGAGAACATCGCCCTGCCTTCCATCTACTACGCGCACCAGCGCCAGGTGATCGAGCGCAAGGGCCTGCTGGTGCCGGTGACCGAGCTCACCCCGGCGAAAGACGGCGAGGAGGTCGTCACCCGCACCGTGCGCTTCCGCACCGTGGGCGACATCACCTGCACCTGCCCGGTGGAAAGCCCCGCGGCCAACGCCGCCGAAGTGGTGGTCGAGACCTTGACGGTGGAAGTCAGCGAGCGCGGCGCCACCCGCATGGACGACAAGACAAGCGACGCTTCGATGGAGAAGCGCAAGAAAGACGGGTATTTCTGATGGACGCGCTGAAATTCATCACCTGCGGCTCGGTCGACGACGGCAAGAGCACGCTGATCGGCCGGCTGCTGGTGGACAGCAAGGCCGTGCTGGCCGACCAGCTGGCCGGCGTGCAGCGCTCGGGTGAAACCGACCTGGCCCTGCTGACCGACGGCCTCTCGGCCGAGCGCGAGCAGGGCATCACCATCGACGTGGCCTACCGCTACTTCGCGACGCCCGGGCGCAAATTCATCATCGGCGACGCGCCGGGCCATGAGCAGTACACCCGCAACATGGTGACGGCCGCCTCCAGCGCCGACGCCGCCGTGGTGCTGGTGGATGCCACCAAGCTTGACTGGAAGAATCCCGGGCTGGAGCTGCTCCCCCAGACCCGCCGCCACTCGCTGCTGGTGAACCTGCTGCGCGTGCGCTCCATCGTGTTCACGGTGAACAAGCTGGATGCCGTCGAGGACCCCGCCGCCGCCTTCAACAACATCAGCGGCGCGCTCCAGGCGTTCGCCTCGGCCGCGGGTATCGCCGTGCGCGCCATCGTGCCGATCTCGGCGCTCAAGGGCCACAACGTGGTGGAAGCCGAGCCGGGCTGGTGCGGCTACGACGGCCTGTCGCTGCTGCAGCTGCTGGAGCAGCTGCCCGTGACCGGCGCCGAGACCGAAGAAGCCTTCTCGTTCCCCGTGCAATGGGTGGAGAAGTTCTCCTCGTCCGCGGAAACGAAGCAGGGCCGCCGGGTGTTCTGGGGCCGCGTGGCCACGGGCGCCGTGCGGCCGGGCCAGCAGATCACCGTGCTTCCCAGCGGGCAGACCGCCACCGTGGCCCAGGTGCTGGACCACGCCCGCGTGCCGAAGGACGTTGCCGCCGGCCACAGCGCGGGCATCGTGCTGGACCGCGAGGTGGACGTGTCGCGCGGCGACTGGCTGCTGGCGCCGGGCGTCTTCGAGCCTTCGCGCGAGATTTCGGCCACCATCGCCTGGATGGACGACGAGCCCCTGGTCGCCGGCCGCACTTATTTCGCCCTGCACGGCCACCGCTGGGTGAAGGCCAAGGTCAAGCGCATCGTGCACAAGCTGGACATCAATACCCTGGCCGAACAGGACGCCGACCACCTGGAGCCCAACTCCATCGGCCACGTCGAACTGGCGCTGCAGGAGCCCCTGGCCACCCTGCCCTACGCCCGCTCGCGGATGCTGGGTTCGATGGTGCTGGTGGACACGGCCAGCCACAAGACCGCAGGGGCTGTGCTGGTGCGCTGAGCGCCGGGGCAGGCGCACAGCTAAAATCAAGGGTTTTCCCCCGCACGAACTACAACATGACCCACGTCGTCACCGAATCCTGTATCCGCTGCAAGTACACCGACTGCGTGGACGTCTGCCCTGTGGACTGCTTCCGCGAAGGGCCCAACATGCTGGTGATCGACCCCGACGAGTGCATCGACTGCGCCGTGTGCATCCCGGAGTGCCCGGTGAACGCGATCTACGCCGAGGAAGACGTGCCCGCCGACCAGATGAACTTCATCAAGCTCAACGTCGAGCTGTCGCAGCAGGCCGGCTGGAAGAGCATCACCAAACGCAAGCCCGCGCCCGAAGACGCGGATGAATGGAAGGACAAGGCCGGCAAGCTGTCGGAACTGGTCCGATAAGGAATCATGGAACCTCAACTCAATCAAGAAGTGGTCAAGACTGCCGCCGCCCACGACGGGCCCATCGAAACCGATGCCGTGATCGTCGGCGCCGGCCCCGTGGGCCTGTTCCAGGTGTTCGAGCTGGGCCTGCTGGAAATCAAGGCCCACGTGATCGACTCGCTGGCCTACCCCGGCGGCCAGTGCGTGGAGCTGTACCCCGACAAGCCGATCTATGACATCCCGGCCGTGCCCGTGTGCACCGGCCAGGAGCTGACGGACAACCTGCTCAAGCAGATCGAGCCTTTCGGCGCGACCTTCCACTTCGGCCAGGAAGTGACCACGGTGAAGAAGCAGGACGACGGCCGCTTCTTCGTCGAGACTTCCAAGGGCACGAGCTTCCTCACAAAGACCATCTTCATCGCCGGCGGCGTGGGTGCCTTCCAGCCGCGCCTGCTGAAGGTGGACGGCCTGGACAAGTTCGACGGCACGCAGCTGCATTACCGCGTGAAGAACCCGGCGGAGTTCGCCGGCAAGAACCTCGTCATCGTCGGCGGCGGTGATTCGGCGCTGGACTGGGCGCTGAACTTCGTGAACGAGGGCCCGAACAAGGCCGAGAGCGTGATCCTGGTGCACCGCCGCGACGGCTTCAAGGCGGCGCCCGCTTCCGTGGCCAAGATGCACGAGCTGTGCGAGGCGATGGAAATGCAGTTCATCGTCGGCCAGGTGACCGGCTATGAAGAGAAGGACGGCAGGCTGGTGGGCGCCAAGGTGACGGGCTCCGACGGGGTCACGCGCGTGGTGCCGCTGGACGTGCTGCTCGTGTTCTTCGGCCTGTCCCCCAAGCTGGGCCCGATCGCCGAGTGGAGCCTGGAGATCGAGCGCAAGCAGGTGAAGGTGGACACGGAAAAGTTTTCCACCAATATCCCCGGCATCTTCGCGGTGGGCGACATCAACACCTACCCCGGCAAGAAAAAGCTGATCCTCTCGGGCTTCCATGAATGCGCGCTGGCCGCGTTTGGCGCCGCGCCCTTCATCTTCCCGGACAAGAAAATCCACCTGCAGTACACGACCACGTCGCCCAAGCTGCACAAGGTGCTGGGCGTGGAGACGCCGGTATTCGATTGACGCGCATCAAGATCGCGCGACAAATACAAAAGGCCCGCCGATGCGGGCCTTTTGCGTTGGGCTAAAATTCGCCGGTTCGCAAGAACTCTTCCGCTAGGGGTGTTGCCGCGCAAGCGGCGACTGAGAAAGTCCCTTTGAACCTGATTGAGGTAATCCTCGCGCAGGGAAGCAAGCTCTCCACGGCGCTCTTTCTCCAGGGGCAATTGCCGTCACCAGCTGGGCCGACCTGCCACATGCGTTAAAGGAAACGACGTGGCAAATCTGAGAAAATTTTACGAAGCAAAAGTGCCTGCGAAGCGCACCCGCTGTGCTTACGCAGCTATTCTTTTGATAGCGGGCACGGCGCACGCGCAGGATGCGACGCTGAAACCTGTGACAGTCAACGAACGAAGCGCGGCGCCGCAGGCCGATGTCACCGGCTTTGGCGACACACCGCTGAAGGAGGTGCCGATTTCGGCCACGGTGGTCAACCGCGCGCAGCTGGACGCCATCGGCGCGCGCCGTCTGGCCGACCTCACGCAGTTCGATTCGTCCGTGACCGACGCGTACAACTCGCCGGGCTACTGGGACTTCCTGTCCATCCGCGGCTTCACGCTGGACAACCGCTTCAACTTCCGGCGCGAGGGGCTGCCCATCAGCGCCGAAACCTCGATCCCGCTGGACAACAAGGAGCGCATCGAAATCCTCAAGGGCACCAGCGGCATCCAGGCCGGCACCAGCGCGCCGGGCGGGCTGGTGAACTACGTGGTCAAGCGCCCCACCGAGCACGACCTGCGGGAAGTGCGGCTGGAGTACAGCAGCCGCGCCAGCGTGCTTGGGGCGGTGGACCTGGGCGGGCGCTTCGGCGCCGACCGCGCCTTCGGCTACCGCATCAACGCCGCGCAGGAACAGCTGCGCCCCACCACCCGCAATGTCGACGGCAGCCGCAGCCTGCTGGCCGTGGCCGGCGACTGGCGCATCAGCCGCGATTCGGTGCTGGAAGCCGAAGTGGAATGGAGCCACAAGAAGCAGGCCAGCCAGGCCGGCTTCAGCCTGCTGGGCGCGCGGCTGCCCGCCGTGCCCGATCCGCGCCTGAACCTGAACAACCAGGCCTGGTCGCAGCCGTCGGTGTTTGACGCCATCACGGGCAGCATCCGCTTCGAGCAGGCGATCAACAGCCAGTGGCGCTGGTCGGCCCAGGCCGGCACGCAGCAGCTGAAGACCGACGACCGGCTGGCCTATGCCTTCGGCTGCGGCGCGGAGAACAACTTCGACCGCTATTGCGCCAATGGCACCTTCGACTTCTACGATTTCCGCAGCGAAAACGAGCGCCGGCGCCAGGACGCGGCGTCGCTCAACCTCAAGGGCAAGTTCGCCACCGGGAGCGTGGCCCACGAGCTGTCGCTGGGCGTGCTGACCAGCCGCGTGCGCAACCGCTTCCAGCTGGAAGCGTTCAACTACGTCGGGGTGGGCAATGTCGCCGGCACGGCCGTGGTGCCGTCCGATGCGTCGTTGAACGACCAGAACACCAACCGCACCGAGCGCACCGTGGAGCTGTCCGCGCAGGATGCGATCCGCTGGAACGAGAGCTTCACCACCTGGCTGGGCCTGCGCCACACGCGGCTGGACCGCGACAGCGTGCGCACCAACGGCTCGCGCCCCACCACCTACAGCGACGGCTTGACCACGCCGTGGCTGGCGGCCAGCTACAAGCTGGGCGCAAGCACGCTGGCCTATGCGAGCTATGGCGAGGGCGTCGAGTCGCAGATCGTGCCCAACCGGGCTGCGCAATACACCAACGCCGGCGTGGCGCTGCCGGCGCTGAAGTCAAAGCAGTGGGAGATCGGCCTGAAGGGCGGGCAGGACGCTTTCGGCTGGCAGCTGGCCTGGTTCGACATCAAGCGGCCCATGAGCAACCTGGACGCCTGCAACCGGCTGGGCATCACACCCTGCCTGGGCGCGTATGACGGCAGCGCGGTGCACCGCGGCCTGGAAGGCAATGCGCAATGGGCGCAGGGCCCGTTGCGGCTGGCCGGCGGCGTGACGCTGCTGGACGCCAAACGGCAAGGGAGCACGGCCGAGCCGGCGACCAACGGCAAGCGCCCGACCAACGTGCCCGACTGGGTGGCCCGCGCGCAGGCCGCCTGGAAATTCGCTTCGATGCCAGGCCTGGAACTGCAGGGCCAGATGTCGCACGAGGGCCGGCGCGCCGTGCTGCCGGATGAGTCGGTCATGCTGCCCGCTTGGACACGCTTCGATGCCGCGCTGCGCTATGAAACCAAGGTGGCGGGCACGCCCACCACCTGGACTTTGGGCGTGGACAACCTGTTCAACAAGCGCTACTGGAAGGAATCGCCCTACCAGTTCGGCCACGTTTACCTGTACCCCGGCGCGGTGCGCTCACTGCGCCTGGCCGTGACCGCCGCGCTCTGAGCGGGCCGGAAATGACGCTATAATCTGAGGCTGTTCCTCGATAGCTCAGTTGGTAGAGCGCCGGACTGTTAATCCGTAGGTCCCTGGTTCGAGCCCAGGTCGAGGAGCCAGAATTGAAAAGGGCCAGCGCGAAAGCGCTGGCCCTTTAGTTTGTCAGCTGTCGGTACCGCAGGACGTGGTGCCGTCCCCCGCGATCCGGGCCCGGCCTGCAGTGTCGACGCACAGGACGCGCTTGCGCGCCGTGGGGATCGTGCTGCCGAAGGTCACCTGGGTGGTGGTGCCGACGGTGCGCCGGCGGCCCAGGGCGGTGAAGTCGAACTTGGTCGAGCCTCCGCTGGCTTCATCGATCGAGTCGGGACTGGAAAGCGCGGACTGCACGCGCAGCATCTGGTCGCCGGTGTTGAAGTCACCGCTGTTGTCGCGGTCCACGAAGATGATCCAGCCCGAGGTCCAGCTCACCATGCCGGTGCCGCACGTCGGCGACGCGGCTTCCGGGCTGGCGCTGCGGCACATCACCACGGAGCCGCCGCGGCGCACGGCCTCGCTGCGGCCGTAACGCAGGTCGGCGATGAAGGTGTTGACCGAGGAGGAAATGTTGCCGGTCTGGATGAGGTTGGTGAACGAGGGGGCGGCCACCTTCACCAGGACGACCATGATCGCCACGGTGACCATCAGCTCTATCAGAGTGACGCCTCTTGCTCTTCGCATGGCCGATATTCTTGAACGGCGGGACGGCCTTCTGCGGCGATTTCCGACGGTCGGCGCGTCCGCACTGATCAACGCGAGCGATGGTGTGCACGCGCATCCCGCGACTAGAACTTACGGCGTATGAATGGCCAACTGGACCACAATCGTGCCTGCGATGAAGCTTCCCTGGCTTGACCCCGGCGACCCGTTTCCCGATGCCGCCCGTGCGTGGGATGCGTCGCAGCCTGCGCCGGGCCTGCTTGCCGCGGGCGGCTCGCTGGATGTGGACAGCCTGCGCCGGGCCTACGCGGGCGGCATCTTTCCCTGGTTCAGCGAGGGCCAGCCCATCCTGTGGTGGAGCACCGACCCGCGCATGGTGCTGCATGTCGATGAATTCAGGCTGCACCGCTCGCTGCGCAAGGCCATCACGCGTTTCGCGCTCGACGCGCGCTGCGAGATCCGCTTCGACAGCGATTTTTCCGCCGTCATCGCCGCCTGTTCGGCCAGTGAGCGGCCCGGGCAGTCGGGCACCTGGATCGTGCGGGACATGGTGCGCGCCTATGAGGAATTCCACCGCGCCGGCTTCGCCCACAGCGTCGAGGTATGGATTGGCGGCGAGCTGGCGGGCGGCCTGTATTGCGTGGCGCTGGGGCGCGCGGTGTTCGGCGAATCGATGTTCACGCGCGTGCCGGACGCATCGAAGATCGCGCTGGCCGCGCTGGTCGCTTTCTGCCGGCGCAACGGCGTGCCGCTGGTCGATTGCCAGCAGAACACTCGGCACCTCGCATCGCTGGGCGCGCGTGAGATCGCGCGCGCCGATTTCGTGTCGCATGTCTCACAAAACGCCGCGCAACCGGGTATGCGCTGGCAATTCGAGCCCGTATACTGGGATGAACTTCTGCCGCCGGTGACACACGCGTGACGCATCTCAAGGACCTGCCGCTACAGACCCTGCAGTTCTATGCCACGGCGCCCTACCCGTGCAGCTACCTGCCGGGCAAGCAGGCCCGCTCGCAAGTCGCCACGCCCAGTCACCTGATCCACAACGACGCGTATTCCGAGCTGGTGACGGGCGGCTTCCGGCGCAGCGGCATGTTCACCTACCGGCCGTATTGCGATGGCTGCCGAGCCTGCGTGCCGCTTCGCGTGCTGGCCCAGCAGTTCAAGCCCGACCGCAGCCAGCGCCGCGCCTGGACCCGGCACGGGAACCTGCAGGCGCGCGTGCTCAAGCTGTGTTTCGTGCCCGAGCATTACCACCTGTACCTGCGCTACCAGACCGGCCGCCATGCGGGCGGCGGCATGGACCACGACAGCATCGACCAGTACACCCAGTTCCTGCTGCAGAGCCGGGTGAATTCGCGGCTGGTGGAATTCCGCGAAACACAGGCTGACGGGTCTGCCGGCCCGCTGCGCATGGTCGCGATCCTCGACGTACTGAACGACGGCATCTCCGCTGTCTATACCTTTTACGAGCCGGATGCGGCGGCCAGCTACGGCACTTACAGCGTGCTGTGGCAGATCGAGCAGGCGCGCAAGCTCAAGCTGCCGCACGTGTACCTGGGCTACTGGATCGGCCAGAGCCCGAAGATGAACTACAAGTCCCGCTACCTGCCCCATGAAGTCCTGACCGAGGGCCAGTGGGCGCCGCCTGAAAGGGCCTGAAGGCCACTGCCGCACCGGGCGGAATTTCACAAGGTAAAATGGGAATCTACTTCCGCAGGTTCCCCATGAGAAAGTCCGACACCGGCGTTCCCGCCACTCCCACCGTGCAGGTGATCGAGCGCATGTTCGCGCTGATCGACGTGCTCGCGTCGCGCGAGGAGGCTGTCTCGCTCAAGGAGATCAGCGAGAAGACGGGGCTGCACCCGTCGACCACCCACCGAATCCTGAACGACCTGGCCACCGGGCGCTTCGTTGACCGCCCCGAAGCGGGCAGCTACCGCCTGGGCATGCGCCTGCTGGAGCTGGGCAACCTGGTCAAGGGCCGCCTGAACGTGCGCGACGCAGCGCTGGCGCCAATGCGCGAGCTGCACAAGCTGATCCAGCAGCCGGTGAACCTGTCCATGCGCCAGGGTGACGAGATTGTTTATATCGAGCGCGCCTACAGCGAACGCTCCGGCATGCAGGTGGTACGCGCCATCGGCGGCCGCGCGCCGCTGCACCTGACATCCACCGGCAAGCTTTTCCTGGCAGCCGATGAGCCGCAGCGCGTGCGGGCCTACGCCACGCGCACCGGGCTGGCGGGGCACACCAAGAACAGCATCACCCAGCTGCCGCTGCTGGAGCGCGAGCTGGCCAAGGCGCGCCAGTACGGCATGGCCAGGGACAACGAGGAGCTGGAGCTGGGCGTGCGCTGCATGGCCGCCGGCATCTACGACGACCAGAGCAAGCTGGTGGCGGGACTGTCGATTTCGGCGCCGGCGGACAGGCTGGATGAAGGCTGGCTTTCCAAGCTGCAGCTGACGGCGAATGAAATTTCCACCGCGCTGGGCCACAAGGCCGCGGCGCAGCGAACCGGGGCCTGAACGGCCTAGCCGTTGACCTGGCGGATCAGGGTGGCGCCGGGTGCCGCCGCGGGCACGGGGGCCACCGCCGGCGCAACATGCTGTGGGTTGGCTTCTACCCATTTGCGCACCCGCTCGGCGTCGCCGATGCGGCTGAGCTTGCCGGCCGAATCCAGGAACACCATGATGAGCTTGCGGCCTGCGATCCTGGCCTGCATGACCAGGCACTGGCCGGCTTCGGAGATGTAGCCGGTCTTCTGCAGGCCGATGTTCCACTCGGGGTTTTTCACCAGCCGGTTGGTGTTGTTATACGTCAGGGTCTTGTTGCCGACTTCGACCTGGTGGCCGGGCGAGGTCGACAGCTCGCGCAACAGCGGATCGTTGTACGCGGTGTTGACCAGCGTGGCGAGATCGTGGGCGCTGGACTGGTTGCGGCTGGACAGGCCGGTGGGCTCGACGTAGCTGGTGTCTTTCATGCCCAGCACCCTGGCCTTGGCGTTCATCAGGGCCACGAAAGCCGGCAGGCCGCCCGGGTGGGTACGGCCCAATGCGTGCGCTGCGCGATTTTCACTGGACATGAGCGCCAGGTGCAGCAGCTCGCCGCGGCTGAGCACGGTGCCCACCTTCAGGCGCGAACGGCTGCCCTTTTCGGTATCAACGTCGTCCTGGCTGATGGTGATCAGCTCGTCCATGGCCAGCTTGCCTTCGCTCACCACCATGCCGGTCATCAGCTTGGTGAGCGAGGCGATCGGCAGCACGGCCGAATCGTTCTTGGAGAACAGAACTTCGCGGGTGTCCTGGTCGATCACCAGCGCCACGCTGGACTTCAGGTCGAGCTGGTCGCCACCGGAATGCAGGCCGGCCAGCTGGCCGAACGAGGGGCGTGCAGGCGCGGCCGCGATGCGCACCACGGAGCGTCGCTTGGCGACGATGAAGGTCTTGCTGACGCGGCGCTTGGCCACGGCGCCTGTCCCATCTTTCTTGAAAACCACGCTGCGGCGCTCGGCGGCGTTGGCGCCGGCTGGCAACAACGCCAAAACCAGCGCACTGGCTGCAACGGTTTGTAGGAGACGGTTCAAAGTTGTGCGCTTTTCAAACAAGGTGCAATGCATTGGCGGGGTACTCCAGAACGCTGCAAGGACCGCTTGAGTTTACCCGGCTCGAAAAAGTTACACAAGATCAATGACTTAGGTGATTTTCCTAAATACACACCTAAATTATAGGTATTAACCCTAGCCTTGTGCAGCCACTCGATCAGCTTTACTTTGTAACTTGTTGAGGGCGCTCAGATAAGCCTTGGCGGATGCCACCACGATGTCAGGGTCGGCGCCCACCCCGTTCACCACCCGGCCGGAATTCTGCAGGCGCACGGTGACCTCGCCCTGGCTCTCGGTGGAGCCGCTGATGGCATTGACCGAATACAGCACCATTTCGGCGCCGCTCTTCACGTGCGATTCAATCGCCTTGAGCGACGCGTCCACGGGCCCGTTGCCGTCCGCCTCGCCCCGCACTTCCTTGCCGGCGGCGGTGAAGACCACGGCCGCATGCGGCCGCTCGCCGGTTTCGCTGTGCTGCTTGAGCGAGACGAAGGCGTACTGCTCCTGGTCGTGCGCCACGCTTTCCTCGCTCACCAATGCGAGGATGTCCTCGTCGAAGATCTCGCTCTTGCGGTCGGCCAGTTCCTTGAAACGCGCGAACGCCGTGTTGACGTCGGCCTCGCTCTCCAGCGACACACCCAGGTCCTGCAGGCGCTGCTTGAAGGCGTTGCGGCCCGACAGCTTGCCCAGGACGATCTTGTTGGCAGCCCAGCCCACGTCCTCGGCCCGCATGATTTCGTAGGTGTCGCGCGCCTTGAGCACGCCGTCCTGGTGGATGCCGCTGGCATGGGCGAAGGCATTCGCGCCCACCACCGCCTTGTTGGGCTGCACCACGAAGCCGGTGGTCTGGCTGACCATGCGGCTGGCAGCCAGGATGTGCTTGGGGTCGATATTCATTTCAAGCGCGAAGTAGTCCTTGCGGGTCTTCACGGCCATCACGATTTCTTCCAGCGAGCAGTTGCCGGCGCGTTCGCCCAGCCCGTTGATCGTGCACTCGACCTGCCGCGCGCCGCCGATCTTCACGCCGGCCAGCGAGTTGGCTACTGCCATGCCCAGGTCGTTGTGGCAATGCACCGACCACACGGCCTTGTCGGAGTTGGGGATGCGCTCGCGCAGCGTCCTGATGAATTCGCCGTAGAGCTCCGGCACGGCATAGCCGACCGTGTCGGGCACGTTGATGGTTGTCGCGCCCTCCTTGATAACAGCCTCGAGCACCTGGCACAGGAAGTCCATCTCGCTGCGGTAGCCGTCCTCGGGCGAAAACTCGATGTCGCCGCACAGGTTGCGGGCGAAGCGCACAGACTGCTTCGCCTGCTCCAGCACCTGCTCCGGCGACATGCGCAGCTTCTTTTCCATGTGCAGCGGCGAGGTAGCGATAAAGGTGTGGATGCGGGCCCGCGCCGCGCCCTTGAGCGCCTCGGCGGCGCGTGAAATGTCCCGGTCGTTGGCGCGCGACAGCGAGCAGATCGTCGAGTCCCTGATGGCGCCCGCGATCAGCTGCACGGCCTCGAAGTCGCCGTTGGAGCTGGCGGCAAAGCCGGCCTCGATCACGTCCACCTTCAGCCGCTCAAGCTGGCGCGCGATGCGCAGCTTCTCGTCCTTGGTCATGGAAGCGCCGGGCGACTGCTCGCCGTCGCGCAGGGTCGTGTCAAAAATGATCAGTTGGTCTGCCATGAGATTTCCTTGCTGTTTGCCTGGGCCCGCTGCAGGCCGGAAACAATGGCCTTGAGCGAAGCCGAGACGATATTCGAATCGATGCCCACCCCGAACAGCGTGCGTTCGCCGATGCGAAGCTCCAGATAAGCGACCGCCTGGGCATTGGCGCCCGAGCCGATGGCGTGTTCATGGTAATCGAGCACGCGCACGGTTTCGCCGGTAGCCGCCGAGATGCCTTCGACAAAGGCGTCGATGGGGCCTGTGCCCGCCCCCCGGATCTGCAGGCCCTTTCCGTTGACCACGACCTCGGCCGCAAGCGTCACGAGATCTCCGCAAGCCCCCTGCCCTTGCTCGAGCACCTGGTGCTGCGGTGCAGGAATGCTGCGCACACCGTACTCACGCTCGAAAAGCTTGAACAGGTCCTGCGCGGTGAGTTCCTTGCCGCTGGCGTCCATCACCGCCTGCACCACCTGGCTGAATTCGATCTGCAGCCGGCGCGGCAGTTCCAGCCCGAACTCACTCTCCAGCAGGTAGGCGATGCCGCCCTTGCCGGACTGGCTGTTGACGCGGATCACCGCCTCGTAGCTGCGGCCCAGGTCCTTGGGGTCCAGCGGCAGGTAGGGCATGTCCCAGATGTCGGTTTCCTTGCGGGCCGAGAACGCCTTCTTGATGGCGTCCTGGTGCGACCCCGAAAACGAGGTGTAGACCAGGTCGCCCGCGTAAGGGTGGCGCGGGTGCACCGGGAGCTGGTTGCAGTGCTCCACCGTGCGGCGGATCTCGTCGATGTCGGAGAAATCCAGTCCCGGCGAAACACCCTGCGAATACAGGTTGAGCGCCACGTTCACCAGGTCGAGATTGCCGGTGCGCTCGCCATTGCCGAACAGGCAGCCTTCCAGCCGGTCGGCGCCGGCCATCACCGCGAATTCGCCGGCCGCTGTGCCGGTGCCGCGGTCGTTGTGCGGGTGGACCGACAGGACGATGGCGTCGCGCCGCGCCAGGTGGCGGTGCATCCACTCGATCATGTCGGCAAAGATGTTGGGGGTGGAGTGCTCCACCGTCGAGGGCAGGTTGACGATGCACTTGTGCCGGGGCGTCGGGGCCCAGACTTCGGTCACCGCGTCCACCACCCGCTTGGAAAAAGCGAGCTCGGTGCCCGAGAACATTTCAGGCGAGTACTGGAAGGTCCATTGCGTCCGGGGCTGTTGTGCAGCCAGTTCCACAAAGAGTCTTGCCTGGCTGGTGGCCAGTTCGACGATGCCGTTCTCGTCCAGTCCCAGGACCACCTTGCGCATCACGGGCGCGGTGGCGTTGTACAGGTGCACGATGGCGCGCGGAGCGCCCTGCAATGCTTCGAACGTGCGGCGGATCAGCGGCTCGCGGGCCTGCGTCAGCACCTGGATGGTCACGTCATCGGGCACCAGGTTCTCGTCGATCAGCTTGCGGATGAAGTCGAACTCGACCTGCGACGCCGAGGGGAAGCCGACCTCGATTTCCTTGAAGCCGATCTCCACCAGCGCCTGGAACATGCGCAGCTTGCGGGGAATGTCCATGGGCTCGATCAGTGCCTGGTTGCCGTCGCGCAGGTCCACGCTGCACCACACGGGCGGGTGGGTCAGGACGGCGTCGGGCCAGGTCCGGTCGGCCAGGCGCACCGGGGTGAAAGCGCGGTATTTGCTGGCGGGTTGCTTCAACATCATTTGTGGCTCCAAAAAGAAAAACGGCCCGTTGCGTATGCAGACGGGCCGTTGACTGGGAATGCGCGCGCGCTACCGTCTCCGCCCGTAGGGGATTAGCAGTAGCGCCAGCGAAATTCGGTTCATGGGATGCAATGTAGCACAACTCACTTGTGCAGGCCCCGCTCTTCCGGCTCATCCGTGGAGGTGCTGATGACGCTGGTCTGCTGGCCCTTGACGCGGCGCCAGCCGTACACCGCGTAGCCCGACAGCCCGTAGATCACGAACAGGCCGAACAGCACGATGGGCGGGTGGATGTTGATGACGGCGATGCCCAGCGCGATCAGCACGATCACGGCGAAGGGCACGCTCTTTTTCATCTGCACGTCCTTGAAGCTGTAGAACGGCACGTTGGTCACCATGGTCAGGCCCGCATAGAGGGCCCAGGCGAACATCACCCAGGAAACCTGCTTGCCGGGCACGCCCGCGTCGTTCATCACCCAGATGAAGCCGGCCACCAGGGCCGCGGCCGCCGGCGACGGCAGGCCCTGGAAGTAGCGCTTGTCCACGACCCCGGTGTTCACGTTGAAGCGGGCCAGCCGCAGCGCCGCGCAGGCGCAGTAGACGAACGCGGCGATCCAGCCCCAGCGCCCCAGTTCCTTGAGCGACCACACATAGGCCACCAGGGCCGGCGCGGCGCCAAAGGACACCATGTCCGAGAGCGAATCCATCTGCTCACCGAAGGCGCTTTGCGTGTTGGTCATGCGGGCCACGCGCCCGTCCAGGCTGTCCAGCACCATGGCGCAGAAAATGCCGACGGCCGCCTGGTCGAAGCGGCCGTCCATCGCCATCACGATGGCATAGAACCCGCCAAACAGCGCCGCCAGCGTGAAGAGGTTGGGCAGGATGTAGATGCCCTTGCGGCGCTTGCGCACCACAACGCCTTCACCATCGTCGGAGGAGAGTTCGTTACCGTCGTGCATAGGAGTCGGAGTGTAAGCTGCGGTGGGCGCCAACCACCATGCAAACCCTACTTTCCGCCTTGGCCGGGATCGCCATCGCCGCGGCCGCGGCGCCGGCCTCAGGCCAGCGCTTCCGCGCGGATGGCCCCGATGCGGACGCCTACGGCCGCCGCCAGGGCTATCCGGCGTGCACAGCCCTCACTTACCTGAACGAGCAGCGGTGCCGGGTGGGGGCCCTCAGCGGCTTCGACACGCTGTTTGCCTCGCGTGTGGTCCAGGCACCCGCCATGCCCAGTGCACTGGCTCGCGCCGCCGCGGAGCCCGTCGTCAACTACCAGCACAACGGCCGTACCGCCAGCCTGGACGACTACCTCGACCGGCGCCCGGTTTCCGGCTTCCTCATCGCGCGCGACGACACGATCCTGGTTGAACGCTACCAGTACGCGCGCACCGACAAGCACCGGATGGCGTCGTTTTCGATGTCCAAGACCCTCACGGGCCTGCTGGTCGGCATCGCCCTTGGTGAAGGCGCGATCGCGTCCCTGGACGACTTGGCGCAGGTGTATGCCGCGGGGCTGCAGGGCACCGAATACGGGCGTACGCCCATCCGGGCGCTGCTTCAGATGACCTCGGGCGTGAGCTTCGACGAAGGCAACTCCGGCTTGCAGAGCGACGTGTACCGCCTTGCCGTGACCGCGCTTGGCCCGCCGGGTGGCGAGGCCGCCGTCAAGCTGTTCAACTCGCGCTACGCCGCGCCGGGCGAGAAGTTCGCGTACTCTTCGGCCGATGCGCTGGTGCTTGGCCTGGTACTGGCGGGTGCAGTGAAACGGCCCCTGGCCGAGTATGCAAGTGACAAGCTCTGGAAACCGCTGGGCGCGGAGGCCGACGCCAGCTGGGCCGTCGACAGCAAGGGGAAAGAGATCACCTACGCGTACTTCAACGCGGTACTGCGGGATTGGGCGCGGCTAGGTTTGATGCTCGCGCATGACGGCGCCTGGAACGGCACCCAGGTGGTGCCGCGCCAGTGGGTGCTGGACTCGACCATCGTGCAGCGCGCATCGCCCTTCTGGTCCAGCCTGGCGCCCGGTGCGCACACTGCCGGCTACGGCTACCAGGTCTGGCTGAACCCCACAAAGAGGCGCACGTTCCAGCTGCGCGGCCTGCGGGGGCAGTTCGTCCTGGTCGATCCCGCCTCCAGGCTGGTGCTTGTGCAGACGGCCGTGCGGCACAGCAACGACGGCGAGGCGGACGCCGAATTGATGAACATGTGGCGCTCGCTCATTGGCGAGCAATGAAAAAAGCCGCCCGCAGGCGGCTTTTTTCCACGGGCCTGCCGGCTTCAGTTCCTCGTCTGGTCGACCAGCTTGTTTTTCTTGATCCAGGGCATCATCGCGCGCAGCGTCTCGCCCACGGTCTCGATGGGGTGCTCGGCCATCAGGCGGCGGCGGCTAAGCAGGGTGGGCGCGCCGGCGCGGTTTTCCAGGATGAAGTTCTTGGCGTATTCGCCGGTCTGGATGTCCGTCAGGATCTGCTTCATGACCTTCTTGGTCTCGCTGGTCACAACGCGCGGGCCGCTGACGTACTCGCCGTACTCGGCGTTGTTGGAGATCGAGTAGTTCATGTTGGCGATGCCGCCTTCATAGATCATGTCCACGATCAGCTTCAGCTCGTGCAGGCACTCGAAGTACGCCATTTCGGGCGCGTAGCCGGCTTCCACCAGCGTTTCGAATCCGGCCTTGATCAGTTCCACTGTGCCGCCGCACAGGACAGCCTGTTCGCCGAACAGGTCGGTCTCGGTTTCTTCGCGGAAGTTGGTCTCGATGATGCCGGCCTTGCCGCCGCCATTGGCCATGGAGTACGACAGGGCCAGGTCGCGGGCCTTGCCGCTCTTGTCCTGGTGCACCGCCACCAGGTGGGGCACGCCGCCGCCCTGGACGTAGGTGCCGCGCACGGTGTGGCCGGGGGCCTTGGGAGCAACCATCCACACGTCGAGGTCGGCGCGGGGCGTGACAAAGCCGTAATGCACGTTGAAGCCGTGGGCGAACACCAGCGAGGCGCCTTGCTTGATGTTGGGCTCGACGTCGTTCTTGTAGACCTCGGCGATCTGCTCGTCGGGCAGCAGGATCATGACCACGTCGGCGGACTTCACCGCGTCGGCCACTTCGGCGACCTTCAGGCCGGCCTTTTCCACCTTGGGCCAGGAAGCCCCGCCCTTGCGCAGGCCGACCACGACCTTGACGCCGCTGTCGTTCAGGTTCTGGGCGTGGGCGTGGCCTTGCGAGCCGTAGCCGATGATGGCAACGGTCTTGCCCTTGATGACGCTCAGGTCGCAGTCCTTGTCGTAATAAACCTTCATGGTTCTCTCCTGTTGAAATCGGTAAAAAGGATGGGGGAAATTGTTCAGACGCGCAGGATGCGTTCGCCGCGGCCTATGCCGCTCGACCCGGTACGCACCGTCTCGAGGATCGCCGTGCGGTCGATCGCTTCCAGGAAGGCGTCGTTCTTGCCCTGGTCGCCGGTGAGCTCGATGGTGTAGCTCTTCTCGGTCACGTCGATGATGCGGCCGCGGAAGATGTCGGCCATGCGCTTCATCTCCTCGCGCTCCTTGCCCACCGCGCGCACCTTCACCATCATGAGCTCGCGCTCGGTGTAGGCGCCTTCGGTGAGGTCGACCACCTTCACCACCTCGATCAGGCGGTTCAGGTGCTTGGTGATCTGCTCGATGACGTCGTCCGACCCCGTGGTCTGGATCGTCATGCGCGACAGCGACGGGTCTTCCGTCGGGGCCACGGTGAGCGATTCGATGTTGTAGCCGCGGGCCGAAAACAGGCCCACGACGCGGGAAAGAGCGCCGGGCTCGTTTTCCAGCAGGACGGCAATGATGTGTTTCATGATTTGTGGGATCTCCTCTTTTCGGTGCCCTCCCCCGCGCACGGTAATGCGCGGGCTCGGCAGCCAATAGATTCGTCCGGTTTGCTATTGAAATGGTAGCTGCCCACGCACTATCCATGCGCTTTGCAGCCGTTTTTGTCTCTGAATTTACAGGTCTTCGGAACCCAGCAGCATTTCGGTGATGCCCTGGCCCGCCTTGACCATCGGGAACACGTTCTCGGTGGGGTCGGTGCGGAAATCCATGAACACGGTGCGGTCCTTCAGCTTGCGCGCCTCGCGCAGCGCCGGCTCCACGTCCTTCGGGTGCTCGATCAGCATGCCGACGTGGCCATAGGCCTCGGCCAGCTTCACGAAATTGGGCAGCGCGTCCATGTAGCTGTGGCTGTAGCGGCCCTCGTAGTCGAGTTCCTGCCATTGGCGCACCATGCCCAGGTAGCGGTTGTTCAGCGAGACGATCTTGATCGGCGTGTTGTATTGCAGGCAGGTGGAAAGCTCCTGGATGCACATCTGCACCGAGCCCTCGCCGGTGATGCAGAACACTTCCGAGTCGGGCTTGGCCAGCTTGATGCCCATGGCGTAGGGAATGCCCACGCCCATGGTGCCCAGGCCGCCCGAATTGATCCAGCGGCGTGGCTCGTCGAAGCGGTAGAACTGGGCCGCCCACATCTGGTGCTGGCCGACGTCGGAAGTGACGTAGGTGTCCACGTCCTTGGTCATGTTCCAGAGCGTCTCCACCACGTACTGCGGCTTGATCACTTCGGTGTTCTTGCGGTCGTAAGCCAAGCAGTCGCGCTTGCGCCAGCTGTCCACGGTCTCCCACCAGGCGGCGAGAGCGCCGGCGTCGGGCTTGACGGCCGACTCCTTGATCATGGCGATCAGCTCGGTCAGCACGTCCTTCACGTCGCCCACGATCGGGATGTCGACCTTCACCCGCTTGGAGATGCTGGAGGGGTCGATGTCGATGTGGATGATCTTGCGTTCGTTCTGGGCGAAGTGCTTGGGGTTGCCGATCACGCGGTCGTCGAAGCGCGCGCCCACGGCCAGCAGCACGTCGCAGTTCTGCATGGCGTTGTTGGCTTCCACCGTGCCGTGCATGCCCAGCATGCCCAGGAACTTGCGGTCGCTGGCCGGATAGGCGCCCAGGCCCATCAGCGTGTTGGTCACCGGGTAGCCCAGCATGTCCACCAGCGTGCGCAGCTCGGTCGAGGCATTGCCCAGGATCACGCCGCCGCCGGTGTAGATGTAGGGGCGCTTGGCCGCCAGCAGCAGCTGCAGCGCCTTGCGGATCTGGCCGCCGTGCCCCTTGCGCACCGGGTTGTAGGAGCGCATTTCCACCTTGTCCGGGTAGCCGGTGTAGGCGGTCTTGTTGAAGGACACGTCCTTCGGGATGTCCACCACCACCGGGCCAGGCCGGCCGCTGCGGGCGATGTGGAAAGCCTTTTTCATGACCTCGGCCATCTGGCGCACGTCCTTGACCAGGAAGTTGTGCTTGACGATGGGCCGGGTGATGCCGACGGTGTCGCATTCCTGGAAGGCATCCAGGCCGATGGCCGCGACCGGCACCTGGCCGGTGATGATCACCATCGGGATCGAGTCCATGTACGCCGTGGCGATGCCCGTCACCGCGTTGGTGACACCGGGCCCGGAGGTGACCAGGGCCACGCCGACGTCACCGGTGGCGCGGGCATAGCCGTCGGCCGCGTGCACGGCGGCCTGCTCATGGCGCACCAGCACGTGCTGGATGGTGTCCTGCTTGTAGAAAGCGTCGTAGATGTGCAACACCGCGCCGCCGGGATAGCCCCAGACGTACTTGACGTTCTCGGCCTGCAGGGCCTTGATGAGGATTTCGGAGCCGCGAAGCTCCTGGGAATTTGTGCCCGCTGCAGCGGATGCCGCGGCCGCCGAAGTGATTTCGGCCTTGGAGATTTCCATGATCAACCTTTGTGAATTTCTCTGACGAAAAACCTAGGGTGCCCCTTCGCAGACTCTTGTGGAGCTGTGTCGGGACTTAGAACCCAAAACCATGGGCGGGCCTATCGCACCGCCGGATCAGGGCTCGTTTGCCTTTTGACTTGCAAGCCGCATTATCGCACTGCAGCACGCAGACTTGCCTGAAACCCGTCGCCGCGATGCGATAATTTCCGGTTGCCAGCGCCTTTGCGGCCCGCAAACGCGCCCAGAACGAGACAAAACACAGCATCAAGCCGGCACCCCGGCCCCGACTCTTGGCAACCGAACGAGAACTCTCCGACTTCCTCAAAAGCGTCGAAAGGCGGGCTTTCAAGCGCTCGGTCTACCACGTCCGCGATCAGGAAGCCGCGCTGGACATCGTGCAGGACAGCATGATGAAGCTGGCCGAGCACTACGGGGACAAGCCGCCCAACGAGCTGCCGATGCTGTTCCAGCGCATCCTGTCCAACTGCACGCTGGACTGGTTCCGCCGCCAGAAGACCCGAAACGCCCTGTTTTCCAACATGAGCGACTTCGAATCCGCGTCCGACGACGGGGATTTCGATTTGCTGGAAACTTATGCCTCCGCCGACAGCTCCCAGCAGGTGGAGAGTGCCGAAGACTCGACCCGGCGGGCGCAGATCTTGCGTCAGATCGAGGCCGAGATCGAGGAATTACCGGGCCGTCAACGCGAAGCCTTCCTGATGCGTTACTGGGAGGAGATGGACGTTGCCGAAACGGCGGCGGCCATGGGATGTTCGGAAGGCAGTGTCAAAACTCACTGTTCCCGGGCAGTCCAGGCCCTCAGCAAGGCACTGAAGGCGAAGGGATTACAACTATGAACACGACGCACCAACCTGAAGCCCCCAGCAGCCAAGACCAGCTTGGCCGCCGGATCGCCGCGCGGCTGTCCGCCGGCACGGCCGAGTTGCCCTACACCGTCACCGAGCGGCTGCGGGCCGCCCGCGTCCAGGCCATGGCCCGGCGCAAGCCGGCCGGCCTGCGCACCGCCTCAGCCGTCACGGCATCGGGCGGTGCCGCTTCGCTGACTTTCGGTGACGACAATGTCAGCTGGTGGAACCGCATTGCTTCGGCCCTGCCCCTGATCGTGCTGGCCGCCGGGCTGGTCACCATCCACGTGGTGCAGAACGAACGCCGCGCCAGTGAAGTCGCCGAGGTCGATGCCGCGCTGCTGACCGACGCCCTCCCGCCTTCGGCCTACGCCGACCCCGGCTTTGTGCAGTTCCTGAAGTCCGGCGGGGAATAACACAGCCATCCCGATGCGCCCCGCCTCCCGCGCGCCCGTACGAAAGCTTCGCCTGCTCACGACGGGCGCAGCTGTTTTGGGAGCGGCTGTTTTCTCTTTCGCGGTGATGGCCCAGGCACCTGCCCCCACATCGCCCGCAAAAACCGCTTCCGCGAGCAGCCGCGCCGCATCGGCCGCCGCCAAGGCGGAGACCAAGCCCCTGTGGTCGGAGCTCACGGCGGCCCAGCGGCAGTCGCTGGCGCCGCTGGCCGCCACCTGGCCCACCATCAGCGAGGCGCAAAAGCGCAAGTGGCTGGTGATTTCCAAGAGCTATCCCGGCCTGCCGCCGGCCGAACAGGCCAAGATGCATAGCGGCATGACCGAGTGGGTGGGCCTGAGCCCGCAGCAGCGCACCCAGGCCCGGCTGAATTTCGCCGAAACCAAGCAGCTGGCGCCTGACGACAAGAAGGCCAAGTGGGAGGCCTACAAGGCCCTGCCGCCCGAACAGAAGCAGAAGCTCGCCGCCGGGGCTGCCTCCGCGCCCAAACCCCCGCCCACTGCCGCGGCCATCAAGCCCGTGCCGCCGCAAAAGCTGGCCAACGTGCCCAAACCCGGCGAAAACAAGATCCCGCGCATCGCCGCGGCACCGCAGCAGCCCGAGCACGGCGGCACCACGCCCCCGCCGGCGCCCGTCACCCCCGCGCCGCCCAGCAATTGAACGAGCCTGACGCGTTGATGGCGCCGGGCCTGTGGCGCCGGATGGCCTGCATGACCTACGAAAGCATGCTGCTGTTCGGCATCGCCTTCGGCGCGGCGCTGCTGTTCAGCATTGCCGGCCAGATGCGCAGCGGCATCGACGACCGCCGGCCGCTTTTGATTGCCTTCCTGGCGGTGGTGTTCGGCATCTATTTCGCCTGGTGCTGGACCCGCGGCCAGACACTGGCCATGCGAACCTGGAACATCCGCATCGTCGACCGCTCCGGCCGGCCGCTGACACAGGCGCGCGCGATTTTCCGGTACGCCTGCGCATGGCTGTGGGTGCTGCCGCCGCTGGCCTTCATGGCCTCGGTGAAACTCCCGGCGGGCGGCATCGCGGCCGGCGTGGGCTGCTGGGTCGCGGCCTGGGCGCTGTCCAGCAATTTTCATCCGCAGCGCCAGTTCCTGCACGACGTGCTGGCCGGCACACGCCTGGTCGCCGCGCCGACGCGGGCCTGAAATCCGTCACGCCGCTGCGCGACAATCAACGCATGCCGTCGCCTCCCGAAGCCTTTTCCGAAACCAACCCCCACAAGCTGCGCACCGGCCTGACCCGCGTGTGGCACGCCGCCGGCTTTTCGCTCGCGGGCCTGCGCGCGGGCTGGGGCCATGCCGCTTTCCGCCAGGAGGCCATCGCGGCGATCGTGCTGTTGCCGGTGGCGGCGTGGCTCGCACGCAGCTGGGTCGAGGGCACGCTGCTGGCGGGCTCGGTCGTGCTGGTCATGATCGTGGAGCTGCTAAACACCGGGATCGAAGCGGCCATTGACCGCATCGGCCCCGAGTGGCATTCGCTCTCCAAGCGCGCCAAGGACATGGGCAGCGCCGCGGTGCTGCTCAGCCTGCTGTTGTGCGGCGGCATCTGGGCCGCCGCCCTCATCCACCGGTTTGCCGCATGAAGCCGGCGTTTTCGATCTGCGTTTATTGCGGCTCACGCCCCGGCGCGGCGCCGGACTTCGCCGAAGTGGCGGCGCAAGCCGGCCGCTGGATCGGCGAGCGAGGCGGCCAGCTGGTCTACGGCGGGGGCAACAACGGCCTGATGGGCGTCGTTGCCGACGCCACCCTGGCCGCGGGCGGCCGCGTCGTCGGCGTGATCCCGAAGGCGCTGGTCGACAAGGAGTGGGCCAAGCTGGATTGCACCGAGCTGCACGTGGTGGACACCATGCACCAGCGCAAGCACATGATGGCCGAGCGGGCCGATGCCTTTGTCGCCCTGCCCGGCGGCATCGGCACCTTCGAGGAATTGTTTGAGGTGTGGACCTGGCGCCAGCTGGGCTACCACGACAAACCGGTGGGCCTGCTCAATGCGGGCGGCTACTACGAGCCGCTGCTGGCCTTCCTGCGGGCCGGCGTGCAGCACGGCTTCATGAGCGACTGGCAGATGGACCTGGTGCGCGTGGGCGCCGAGGTGGCACCGCTGCTTGATGCGCTGGTGCAGTCGGTGGCGCTGAGCGCCGGCCGCACCGATTTTTCGGAAATCTAGGCGTTCAGACGGCGGATTCGTCCGTCTCGCCGGTGCGGATGCGCACCACGCGCTCCACGCTGGTGATGAAGATCTTGCCGTCGCCGATCTTGCCGGTGCGCGCGGCCTTGACGATGGCATCGACGCAGCGCTCCACGTCGCCGTCCTTCACCACCACCTCCACCTTCACCTTGGGCAGGAAGTCGACCACGTATTCGGCGCCGCGGTACAGCTCGGTGTGCCCCTTCTGGCGCCCGAAGCCCTTGACCTCGGTCACGGTGAGGCCGGTGACACCGCAGTCGGCCAGGGCCTCGCGGACTTCCTCGAGCTTGAACGGTTTGACGATGGCGGTGATCTGTTTCATGTTTTTGTTCCTGTGATCCCTCAGGCGAGGAATTTACCGGTAATAGGATAGCGCCAATCCTTGCCGAAGCTGCGATGGGTGACCCGGATGCCCACGGGCGCCTGCCGGCGCTTGTATTCGTTGATGCGGATCAGCCGCGCCACCCGCTGGACGACGGCGCGGTCAAAGCCGGCCGCGATGATCTCCTCCACGCCCTGGTCGTTTTCCATGTAGCGCTCCAGGATGGCGTCCAGCACCTCGTAGGGCGGCAGGCTGTCCTGGTCGGTCTGGTCGGGCCGCAGTTCGGCGCTGGGCGGGCGGGTAATGATCCGCTCGGGAATGGGGCTGATGCCGGTGCCGTACGGGTCGTGGATGTTGCGCCAGCGCGCCAGCTTGAACACCGTGGTCTTGAGCAGGTCCTTGATCACCGCGAAGCCACCGGCCATATCACCGTACAGCGTGCAGTAGCCGGTGGCCATCTCGCTCTTGTTGCCGGTGGTCAGCACGATGGAGCCGAACTTGTTGGACAGCGCCATCAGGAACACGCCGCGGATGCGGGCCTGGATGTTCTCTTCGGTCGTGTCCTCGGGCAGGCCCTTGAATTCGCCGGCCAGCGAGGCCTTGAAGGCGTCGAACTCCGGTGCGATCGAAATCTCATCGTAGCGCACGCCCAGCCGCGCCGCCATGTCGCGCGCGTCGATCCAGGAGATGTCGGCCGTGTAGGGCGAGGGCATCATCACCGCGCGCACCTTGCCCTTGCCCAGGGCGTCCACCGCGATGGCCATCACCAGCGCCGAATCGATGCCGCCCGACAGGCCCAGCAGCACGCCGGGGAAACCGTTCTTGCCGATGTAGTCGCGCACGCCCAGCACCAGCGCGTCCCACAGGTCGGCCTCGGGCGTGCGCTCGTGCACCATCGGGCCGGTCAGGCGCAGCGGCCCCTGCGAGGCGTCGGCCACCAGCGTGAACAGGTCTTCCTGGAAGCCGGGCGCGCGGGCCACCAGCGTGCCGTCGGCATCCACTGCGAACGACGCGCCGTCGAACACCACCTCGTCCTGGCCGCCCACGAAGTGCGCGTAGGCCAGCGGCAGCCCCACGGCACGGGCGCGGTCGGCCATGCGGGCCACCCGCTCGCCGCCCTTGCCCACGTGGAAGGGCGAGGCGTTGATCACCGCCAGCATCTCGGCGCCCGCCTCCTTTGCGAGCAGCGCGGGCTCCTCGAACCAGGCGTCCTCGCAGATCAGCAGGCCCACGTTCACGCCTTCCACCTGGAACACGCAGACGCCCTGGCCCGGCGTGAAATAGCGGCGCTCGTCAAACACCTGGTAGTTGGGCAGTTCGCGCTTGGAATAGGTCTCCAGCAGCTTGCCATCGCTCAGAACACTGGCGGCGTTGAAGCGCCGCTGCACCGCCACCGACTTGCTGCGGATGTCCCCGCCCACCGGGTGGCCGACCACGACATGCAGGCCCTTTAACCCGGCCAGTTCGCGGGCCACCGTTTTCACGGCATCATCACAGGCAGCAATGAAGGCCGGGCGCAGGAACAGGTCCTCAGCCGCATAGCCGCAGATCGACAGCTCGGGCGTGAGCAGCAGCCGCGCTCCCTGGGCATAGGCCGTGCGGGCGGCGGCGATGATTTTTTGCGCGTTGCCCGGCATGTCGCCGACCACGAAATCAAGCTGGGCAATACAGAGTTTGAGAGCCATGGCACCAGTGAAAAACAACTCCAATGATTATGTCACCCGGGTATTGACCTGCGTGGCGGAAGTGCCGGCCGCCGCCTGGAATGCATTGCTGGCGCAGCAGCTTTCGCCCGGCCCCTTCATGCGCCATGAGTACCTGGCGGCGATGGAGCAGAGCAAAAGCGCCGTGCCCGCGACCGGCTGGACGCCCCGCTTCGTCACGCTGTGGCGCGGCGACGACCTCCATGCGGCCTGCGCCCTCTACCTCAAGGCCCATTCGTATGGCGAGTACGTCTTCGACTGGGCCTGGGCCAATGCGTACGAGCAGCACCAGCTGGCCTACTACCCCAAGGCACTGGTGGCGGTGCCCTTCACGCCGGTGCCCGGCACGCGGCTGCTGGCGCGCGACACGGCGGCACGCGCGGCGCTGGTGCGGGCCCTGCTGGCCTGGTGCGGCAAGGAAAAGCTCTCGTCCCTTCACCTGCTGTTCGGCGCCGATGAGGATGTGGCCGCGTGCGCCGACGCCGGCCTGATGCTGCGCCACACCGTGCAGTTCCATTGGAAGAATGTGGCCCCCACGCTCGGCACTGCCGTGCCGTCGCTGCCCCCCGAGGGGGCGCGTCCCGCCTTGGGGCGGCCCGGCGGCGGAACGGGCTGGGCCAGCTTCGACGACTTCCTGGCCAGCCTGTCCCAGGAAAAGCGCAAGAAGATCCGCCAGGAGCGGCGCAAGGTCGCGGATGCCGGAATCAGCTTCCGTTGGTCCGAGGGGCCGGACATCTCCGCCGCCGATTGGGATTTCTTCTACCGCTGCTACGAACGCACCTACCTCGAGCACGGCAACGCGCCCTACCTCACGCGCAGCTTCTTCCGGAGCATGGCCAAAGACATGCCGGAGAACTGGCTGCTCTTCGTCGCAGAGCGCGCCGGCAGGCCTGTTGCTACAAGTTTGATAGCTGTCCACGCAGGTTCCGCGCGCTCTGCAGGCCGATTCCCCTCTGAAATGACGGTGGAAAAGGTTGCCTACGGCCGCTACTGGGGCGCGCTGGAGCGGGTGGACTGCCTGCACTTCGAGGCCTGCTACTACCAGCCGCTGCAGTGGTGCATCGAGCACGGCTATGCCCGCTTCGAAGGCGGCGCACAAGGCGAGCACAAGATGGCGCGCGCGCTGATGCCGGTGCGCACCACCAGCGCCCACTGGCTGGCCCACCCGGCGTTCGCGGATGCGGTGGAGCGCTTTCTGGAGCGCGAGGGCCAGGGCATCGCCAGCTACATGGAACACCTGGACGAGCGCAGCCCGTTCCGCCAAGGCAAACCCTGATGCCCGCGCCGCCGCACTGGCGGGACAATCCGGCGATGAAATCCCTCAGCGGCCTGGACGCGACCTTCCTCTACCTTGAAACCCCCGAGACGCCCATGCACGTGGGCTCGCTCAACCTCTACGAAGTGCCCAAGGGCTTCAAGGGAAGCTTCCACAAGGCCGTGCAGCAACACATCGGCCGCCGCATGCACCTGGCGCCCATCTTCAGCCGGCGCCTGGCCTTCATGCCGTTCGACCTGGGCCACCCGATCTGGGTCGAGGCCGACGAGGTGGACATCGATTTCCATATCCGCAAGGTCGCGGGCAAGGCCCTCACGGTGAAGCAGGTGGAAGCGATGGCGGCCAAGCTGCACGGCCAGCTGATCGACCGCGAACACCCGCTGTGGGAGTTCTATGTGTTTGAGGGCATCAAGCCGCCCGCCGGCATGGTGCTGGAGGGCAAGCTGGTCGGCTTCTATTCCAAGATCCACCATGCCGCGCTGGACGGCAAGGGAGGCACCGTGCTGGCCAACGCCATGCTCGACCTGACGCCCACGCCGCGCGAAGTGGCTCCTGCCGACCCCGCGCGCAAGGGCCGCACGGCCAGTGACCTGAAGATCGGCGAGATGATCGGCGCGGTGTTTTCCAACTCCATCGCCCAGTACGCCAAGCTGGCGCGCTCGCTGCCGGCCGCGGCCACCTCGCTGGGCAGCGCGGTGGCGCGCAACTCCATCAAGGGCGGCGGCAAGGGCATCACCAGCATGCGGCCCAGGTCGCCCATCGGCCTGGCGCCCAAGACCGTGTTCAATGTGGGCATCACCCGCGACCGCGTGTTCGCCACCGCGCGCGTGCCTTTCGCCGAGTGCCGGGCCATGGCCAAGACGGCGGGCGGCACATTCAACGACATGGTGCTCTGGATCTGCTCCACCGCGCTGCGCAATTTCCTCACCGAGCACGCCACGCTGCCCAAGAAGCCGCTGATCGCGGCCATGCCGGTGAGCCTGCGCGAGGAAAGCAACAAGGAGCTGAACAACCAGGCTTCCATCACGGTGGTGGACCTGGGCACGCACCTGGCGCACCCGCTCAAGCGCATGAACGCCATCCTCGCCTCCACCGCCAAGGTCAAGGAAGCGCTGGTCAACCTGAAGTCGGTGCTGCCCACCGATTACCCGTCGCTGCTGGCGCCGTGGGTGATGGGCGGCGCGGCCAAGGCCCTGTTCAAGACCTACGGCAAGAGCGGCGCCGCGGAGAAGCTGCCCACCATCGCCAACCTGGCCATCAGCAATGTGCCGGGCCCGCAGGTGCCGCTGTACCTGGCCGGCGCGCGCATGCTGACCTTCCATCCGCTGTCCATCGTGATGCACGGCCTGGCGCTGAACATCACCATCCAGACCTACGCCGGCAACGTCGATTTCGGCGTCATCGCCGACAAGAAGGCCGTGCCCCGCGTGCAGGACCTGGCCGATGCGCTGGAAGCGGCGTTCGAGGAAGCGAAAACGGTTTTCGTGGCCGAGGCGCCGGCGGCTCCAGCAAAAAAAGCAGCACGCAAGGCGAAGGTAAAAGCTCAGCGATAACCCTGAGGGGTTGCAGGGTCAGCTCTCTAAACGCAGGCCGCCGCGGCGGCGTTCGCATGCAACCTGCTACCGTCACCGGCATCAGAACAAAAGCAGGAATGCGGCAGCCCCATGCTTATGGCAACACAGCAACCGACCTCCAACGACGACCTCCGCGCCCCCAGCCTCGCGCTGCTCGCGCTTGAATTCCGCGCGCCCTGGGAGTTCGGCTCCCTGCTGCCGGCCTGGCCTGCGCTGCAGCGCGCCCCGGCCGGCGACGGCCATGCCGTGATGGTGTTCCCGGGCCTGTCGGCCAGCGACGCCAGCACCATTCCCCTGCGCCGCTACCTCGGCTCGCTGGGCTACCAGACCGAAGGCTGGAGCCAGGGATTCAATTTCGGCCCGCGCGCCGGCGTGCTAGAAACCGCCAAGCGCGGGCTGGCCGAAGCCTTCGAGCGCACCGGCCGCAAGGTCAGCCTGGTTGGCTGGAGCCTGGGCGGCGTCTATGCGCGTGAGCTGGCCAAGGAGATGCCGCAGCAGGTGCGCTGCGTGATCACGCTGGGCTCACCCTTCGCGGGCCCGCCCAAGTCCACCAACGCCTGGCGGATCTACGAACTCACCAGCGGCCGCGACATCGAGCGGGAGTCGCAGAACTATGAGCTGGCCGGCGCGCCCCCGGTGCCCACCACCAGCATCTATTCGCGCAGCGACGGCATCGTGGCCTGGCAGGGCAGCATCCAGAAGCCTTCGCCGCAGAACCCGTCCACCGAGAACGTCGAGGTCATCGCCAGCCACATCGGCCTGGGCCTGAATCCGAGCGCCTGGTGGGCCGTTGCCGACCGCCTGGCACAGCAGGAAGGCCATTGGCGCCCGTTCGACCGCACGGGCCTGTACGGACTGAAGAGCTTCATCTACCCGGACCCGAATCGGGCGTAATCCGGCTCCGACGTTCGTTGTCGCGGCCAGCTCACGAACGCAGCCGCGCCTGCGCCGTCCAATGGCGCATGGACGATACCCCTTACGAGCCGGACCGGCCGCTGTTTCCCGACGAACACGTGAAGTCGAGTGCCGTACGCAGGCTCGGCTACGACAAGCAGACGCACGTGGCGCAGGTCGAAGTGCACGGCGGGCGCATTTATCACTACTTCATGGTGAAGCCGGCCGAGTACCGCAGCCTGCGGGCCGCCGCTTCCATTGGCGAGTACTACGGCAAGACCTTCAAGCCGCAGCACCGCATTGTCATCAAGGTGCGCGACCCCGCGCTGGTCGACTGATGCGCAGGCAAGCTCAGCGGCCGGCCTTCTTGTAGTTCTCAATGCCGTCCAGGATTTCCTGCTTGGCGGCGTCAGGGCCTTCCCAGCCGAGAATCTTCACCCACTTACCCGGCTCCAGGTCCTTGTAGTGCTCGAAGAAATGCGCGATGGTCTTCAGGCGCAGCGGGTTCAGGTCTTCGGGTTTTTGCCACTGGGTGTAGATGGCCAGGATCTTGTCGGTGGGCACGGCCAGCACCTTGCCGTCCATGCCGGCCTCGTCTTCCATCTTCAGGATGCCGATGGGGCGGCAGGTCACCACCACGCCGGGAATCAGCGGCACCGGCGTGATCACCAGCACGTCGACCGGGTCGCCGTCGCCGCTGATGGTCTTGGGCACGTAGCCGTAGTTGGTGGGGTAGTGCATGGACGTGCTCATGAAGCGGTCCACGAAGATGGCGCCCGATTCCTTGTCCACCTCGTACTTGACGGGGTCGGCGTTCATCGGGATCTCGATGATCACGTTGAAGGCATCGGGGACGTTCTTGCCGGGGGAGACTTTATCGAGGGACATGATTCTTCGGATAAGTGGGTAAGACGGAAGCGGGAGACCTAGGATTAACCCTGATTTTACTTTCGCCAGCCTTGCTTTCCCGGCGAAGCCGCAAATCCGTCACAGGTTTGCGCTTATATTCCGCCCGTTGGCCAATCAGGACTCTGCCCGCTGGGGAGCCGAGGAAGCAACGCAGCGGGGGCACCGCTCGCGGGCCCCCTCCAAGCGAAACAACGAAGCAGGAGAAATCAAATGACAGGCAACTC
Organism: Burkholderiales bacterium; assembly: GCA_016191525.1. Lineage (GTDB taxonomy): Bacteria > Pseudomonadota > Gammaproteobacteria > Burkholderiales > Burkholderiaceae_C > Ramlibacter. The sequence continues at coordinate 341,844 of JACPOK010000033.1, forward strand.
GGCGCTGATTCTGGCGCTCGTCTGCGGCTTTGCGGCCGTGGCTTACGGCTTCTGGGCCCGCGGCTGGATCCTTTCCCAGGACGCAGGCAACCCCCGCATGCAGGAAATCGCCGCCGCCATCCAGGCCGGCGCGGCCGCCTACCTCGCGCGGCAGTACAAGACCATCGCCATCGTCGGCGTGGTGCTCACCATCCTCATCGCCATCTTCCTGGATGGCCTCACCGCCACCGGCTTCATCATCGGCGCGGTGCTTTCCGGTGCTTGCGGCTTCATCGGCATGAACGTGTCGGTGCGCGCCAATGTGCGCACGGCGCAGGCCGCCACCCGTGGCATCGGCCCGGCGCTGGACGTGGCCTTCCGCGGCGGCGCCATCACCGGCATGCTGGTGGTCGGCCTGGGCCTGCTGGGCGTCACCGCCTTCTACTGGTTCCTGGTGGGCAATGGCAACCTCACGCCCGACAAGAACCTGGGCAAGCTGCTGAACCCGCTGATCGGCTTTGCCTTCGGCTCCTCGCTGATTTCAAGCTTCGCGCGGCTCGGCGGCGGCATCTTCACCAAGGGCGCTGACGTCGGCGCCGACCTGGTGGGCAAGGTGGAAGCCGGCATCCCCGAGGATGACCCGCGCAACCCGGCCGTGATCGCCGACAACGTGGGCGACAACGTCGGCGACTGCGCCGGCATGGCGGCTGACCTGTTCGAGACCTACGCCGTGACGCTGATCGCCACCATGGTGCTGGGCGCCCTGCTGCTGGCCGGCGCCGGCACCACCGCCGCGGTGTACCCGCTGGCGCTGGGCGGCGTATCCATCATCGCCTCCATCATCGGCTGCTTCTTCGTCAAGGCCTCGCCCGGCATGAAAAACGTGATGCCGGCCCTGTACAAGGGCCTGGCCATCGCCGGCGTGCTGTCGCTGGTGGCGTTCTGGTTCGTCACCGCCTGGCTGATGCCCGACAACGCCGTGACGGCCACCGGCACGCAGATGCGCCTGTTCGGCGCGTGTGCGGTCGGCCTCATCCTGACCGGCGCGCTGGTCTGGGTGACGGAGTACTACACCGGCACGCAGTACGCCCCCGTGAAGCACATCGCGCAGGCGTCCACCACCGGCCACGGCACCAACATCATCGCGGGCCTGGGCGTTTCCATGCGCTCCACGGCCTGGCCCGTGGTGTTCGTGTGCATCGCCATCCTGGTTTCCTTCAAGCTGGCCGGCCTGTACGGCATCGCCATCGCCGCCACCTCCATGCTGAGCATGGCCGGCATCGTGGTGGCGCTGGACGCCTACGGCCCCATCACCGATAACGCCGGCGGCATCGCCGAGATGGCCGACATGCCCTCCAGCGTGCGCGACATCACCGACCCGCTGGACGCGGTGGGCAACACCACCAAGGCCGTGACCAAGGGCTATGCGATCGGCTCGGCCGGCCTCGCCGCGCTGGTGCTGTTCGCCGACTACACCCACAAGCTGGAGAGCTACGGCCAGGAGATCAGCTTCAACCTGTCCGACCCGATGGTGATCGTGGGCCTGTTCATCGGCGGCCTGATCCCCTACCTGTTCGGCGCCATGGCCATGGAAGCCGTGGGCCGCGCCGCCGGCTCGGTGGTGGTCGAAGTGCGCCGCCAGTTCCGCGAGATCAAGGGCATCATGGAAGGCACTGCCAAGCCCGAATACGGCGTGGCGGTTGACATGCTGACCAAGGCGGCCATCAAGGAAATGATGATCCCGTCGCTGCTGCCGGTCGTCGTTCCGATCGTCGTCGGTCTGGCACTGGGCCCCAAGGCCCTGGGCGGCTTGCTGATGGGCACTATCGTCACCGGCCTGTTCGTCGCCATCTCGATGTGCACGGGCGGCGGCGCGTGGGACAACGCCAAGAAGTACATCGAGGACGGCAACCACGGCGGCAAGGGCTCGGAGGCGCACAAGGCCGCCGTGACCGGCGACACCGTGGGCGACCCCTACAAGGACACGGCCGGCCCGGCCGTGAATCCGCTGATCAAGATCATCAACATCGTGGCGCTGCTCATCGTGCCGCTGGTGGTGAAGTTCCACAGCGGCGAAGCGGCGGCAGCCCCGGCTGCGCCGATGGCGGCACCGGCCGCGATGACGGCACCGGCCGCCACGCCGATGGCTCCCGCCATGCCCGCTCCGGCGCCCACCCAGGCGCCCGCGGCCGCGGCGGTGCCGACACCCGCCAAGTAAGGCAGGAAACCACCATGAAAGGCCCGCTCCGGCGGGCCTTTTTCATTGCTGACACAGGTTTGCCGTAGCGGCTTCATACTGGCCGGACACAACGGCAGGAGCAGGGGCATGAAGATTTTTGTGGCGGGCGGGTCCGGGGCCATCGGCCGCTTTCTTGTCCCCATGCTGGTTGGGCAGGGACACGAAACCGTGGTCCTTACGCGGTCTGCGGACCGGGCCGCGGCGGCGCAGGCGATCGGCGCGCGGGCCGTGGTGGGCGACGTGTTCGATGGCGCCGCGCTGGACGCGCTGGTCGCCGCGGCCAGGCCCGAGATTGTCATCCACCAGCTCACGGCATTCGGCGCAACGGACGCCGACCCGCTGGCCGAAACCATCCGCATCCGCACGGAAGGCACGCGCAACCTGGTGGGCGCGGCGCGCGCGGCCGGCGCGCGCCGGTTAATCGCGCAAAGCATTTCCTTCATCTGCACGCCCGTGGCCACCGGCCTGACCGACGAGCAGACACCCCTGTACCTCGATGGGCCGGGCGCGGTGGGCCAGCTGGCTGCTTCGGTGGCCGAACTCGAGCAGCGAACCCTGGGCGAGAGCGCCATGGAAGGCGTGGTGCTGCGCTACGGCTGGTTTTATGGGCCCGGCACCAACTACGACCCGGCGGGCACCATCCCGGCGGCGATCCGCAAGCAACGTATGCCGCTGGTGGGAACGGGGTCGTCTACCTATTCGTTCATCAGCCTGCAGGATGCGGCCCAGGCGACCGTGCTGGCGCTGGCCCGGGGGAAGCCCGGCATCTACAACATCGTGGACGATGAACCCGCGCGGCAGGACGAATGGCTGCCGCATGCAGCGAACTTGCTGCATGCGCCGCCGCCCGCCCGGATGGACGAAGACCTGGCGGCCGACAAGCTTGGCGAGATGATGTTTTACCTGCTGGGCCGGCAAAGCGGCGCGTCCAACGCGAAAGCGGTGCGTGAACTGGGCTGGCGGCCCGCTACCCCGTCGTGGCGCAGCGGCTTCAGCCGGCTGTACGCCAACGCGGCTTCATGACGCCATCGACGTCACCGCTCGCACGAGCTGGCTGGACGGGCCCACCAGCTCGTGCAGCGAGGCCACGCGGTCCTGCTCGATGTACTCCAGCACCAGCTCGTTGATTCCGCCCACCACGGCCATGGCCATGCCGGGCGTCAGCGGCGCCTTGCGGCCTCCGGCGCCGTTGACCACCTCCAGCACGAAATCGGCGATCTCCTGGTTGACGCGCCGGCGCGACTGCAGGCCCTCGGCGCCCAGCCCCAGGATTTCCACGAACAGCGTTCGCATCAGCACCGGGTTTTGCGACATGCATCCCAGGTAGGCCGCCAGCGCGGTTTCAATCTGCGTCTGCCATTCGTTCGCCGGGTCGATGGCGCCCTTGAGCACCTTCAGCGCGTTGTGGCTGGAGGCTTCGTAAAGGGAGATCAGGCATTCCGCCTTGGTGCTGAAATGTTCGTAGAACGTGCGCCGCGACACGCTGGCCTCGCGCACGATGTCGGCGATTGTCGTGTCGCCATATCCCTTCGCGGCTACAGCGTGCGCCATACCCTCCAGCAGCCGGCTGTAGTGTTCGTGGACTTCCGCTTCGGTTTCGACCATGCCCTTATTTTCCGGGGAATCGTCTTCGGTACTTGACAGTACCAATACTTACCGGCATGATGCGTTCGTTGGTACCGTAAAGTACCAGTCATTCCGAAAGAAAATCCATCATGACCGACCTCGTTGTCCGCCGCCTCCTGATCGACATGGAAGCCCCCATTGCCCGCCACTGGTGCGGGGGCGACGCCTTTCGCAGCGCCCTGTTCAACGCGCTTTCCATGAGCTTCCCGGTAGGCGAACAGTTTTTCATCGACTCGGTGCGCAATGGCTTCAAGGCCCTGACTTCCGGCCAGCAGGACAAATATCGCGCCGAGGTGCAGGGCTTCGTCGGCCAGGAGGCCACCCACCGGCGCCTGCACGCGCTGTTCAACGGCCACCTGGAAAAGCTGGGCCTGGTCAATGACTGGGGCCCGCGCGCGCAGGAGCGCATGAAGCTGCTGGAAGGCACGGACGTGCGGCACCCGCTGGCCATCACCGCCGCCAACGAGCACTTCACCGCGATCATGGCCGACTGGATGCTGCGCAACCACGACATGCTGGACAGCGACGACGAACGCCTGAAGACGCTGTGGCTGTGGCACAGCGCGGAAGAATCCGAGCACAAGAGCACCGCATTCGACATCTACCAGGCGCTGGACGGCACGCATGAATGGCGCATCACCTGGTTCCGCCGCATCACCACCGTTTTCCTCGGCGACACGCTGCGCCAGACCGTGGCCAACCTGCGCAGCGACGGCACACTGTGGAAGTGGAGCACCTGGAAAAGCGCGGCCAGCTACCTGTTCGGCAAGCGCGGCCTGATCCGGGAAACCTACAAGCCCTGGCGCGAGTACCTGCGGCGCGACTTCCACCCCAGCCAGCAGGACAGCTCGCATTCCGAGCGCTGGCTGGCCGAGCACAGCGGGCAGTACACGCCGGTGGGCGCGCAACCCGCCTAATCGTCCGGCGTCAGCGGGTCGATCACTACTTCGCTGACGCGCAACGCGCCGGAATCGGGCGCCGGCTCCAGCTCAAAACAAAACGTCGCGCCCTCGCCGGGCTGCGAGCGCGCCCACAACCGCCCGCCGTGGTGGGCCACCGCAGCCTGCGCCAGCGCCAGGCCCAGGCCGTGCCCCGGGTACTCCGCCTCGGAATGCAGACGCTCGAAGGGCAGGACCAGGCGTTTTTGCTGCGCGTCGTCAAAGCCGACGCCGTTGTCCGAAACAAAGAAGGCCGGCACTTCGCCGGCAGCCCTCTCCACCCGCCCCATCCGGATCCAGCCGTTGCGTTCCCGGGCGGTGAATTTCCAAGCGTTGCCCAGAAGCGCGCGCACCAGGATCGCGAGCTGGGCGGGGTCACCCTGAACCACCAGGGCGGACTCGATCTCTATGTGCACCCGGCGCGAGGGATCCGAGCGGCGCAGCACGTGCGTCTCCTCCTGCGCCAGCGCGGCCAGGTCCACGGCGGTGGTCTGCAGGGAGGGGGCCGGCCGCGACAGCAGCAGCACGTCACCCAGCAGGCGGCCCAGCGCAGCCGCGCGCGGCTGCAGGCGCTGGGTCGGCGCGCCGTCTTCCGCCTGGTGCAGTACGGGAATCACCTCCTGCTCCAGCAGCTGCGCGTAGCCGGCCAGCATCTGCAGCGCCGAGCCCAGGGCCTGCGATGCCCGGCCGTGCTGGGCCTGCAGCTTGTGGTGCCGCACGCGCAGGCGCGATTCGCTTTCCATCCGCGCAGTGACGTCGCTCACCATCACCAGGCGCGAAGGCCGGCGGTTGAACACGATGGGGTGGCGCGCCACCTCGACCAGCCGCACCTCGCCCGACTTCGTGATGTGGCGCCAGATGCGCGCCGGGTCATGCAGCGTGGACGCCCCGCGCCCCAGCCGAACTTCGTCGATCACCTTGTCGCGGTCCTCCGGCGGCCGGATGTCGGTGATGCTCATCGCCAGGAATTCCTCCCGGCTGTAGCCGTAGCGCTCCACGGCGGCGGTGTTCACCGCCAGGAACTTCAGCGTTTCGCTGTCGAATATCCACATCACGTTGGGGTTGGCCTCGAACAGCTCGCGGTAGCCCTGCTCGCGCTCGGACAGCTCGTCCATCATGGCGCGCTGCGCGGTGGCGTCGCGCACGAACGCGCCGATTCCGCCATGCGAGGGGAAAAACCGGATCTCGAACCAGCGCTGGTAGCGCGAGTGATAGTCCTCCAGGGAAAACACGCGCCCATGCTCCACTTCGCGCAGGCAGCGCTCGCGCCGCCCCCTGGCTTTTTCATCGGGGAACAGGTCCCAGAACAGCATGCCCTCCACGCCACGGCCCTGGCGCACAAGCTCGGCGGCGCGCGGATTGCAGTAGGTGACGTTCCAGCTGGAATCGAGAACCATGAAGCCGTCGTCCATCTGCTCCAGCACCGCCAGCATCTGGGCGCGGGCCGTGTCCGAGGCCATCAGCGCCACGTCGCGCTCGCGCCGCCGGCGCTCCAGCCCGCGCCACATCGTCTGCAGGCCGTGGTGCAGCAGCTGCACTTCGCGCACCGGGCTGGTGAGCGCGGCGGGCTGGCGGGTGTAGTCGCCGCGCTCCACGCGGCGCATGGCACCGCCCAGCTGGCGCAGCGGGCTGATCACCCAGCGCACCACCAGCACGCCAATGGCCGCCGCATAGACCAGCAGGAAAGCCACCACGGCCGCCATCACCACGCCCAGGTGCAGCCGGGCCGGCCCCAGCATGTCGTCCTCTGACGCGGACAGGATGACGAAGAGGCGCGAGCCGCCCGCCACCGGGATTTCTCCGAGCTGGTGGAAGACGTCGCCACGGGTTTCATCGCTTGTCGTCAGCAGCCCGGGACTGCCGGCACGCACCGCGGCCAGCAGCGAGGCGTCGGTCAATGCGGTACCGGCCTGCAGGCCGGCAGTGCTGGCCAGCACTACCCCTTTCGCATCGGTGACCGAGGCTGTGACGCCGCCGGGCAAAGGCACGGCACGCAGGCGCGCGTTCAGCGTCCGCAGGTCCATCCCGACAAAGGCGACGGCGTGCGGCGCCTGCTCGCCCGGGCCCTGGACGGGCATGGCGAACGGAATGGTCTTGCTGCCCGAAACCCGGCCCAGCACATAGTCGCCGACAGTAAAACGGCGCTCGCGCAGCGCCCGCTGGAAATACGCGCGGTCCCCCATGAAGACCGGTCCGGCCGATTGCACCGAGCGGCAGACCAGGTCGCCCTGCGCGTTGATGACGCCCACGCTCACGTAGTTGGGCAGCTGGCTGCCCAGCCGCTGCAGGAAGCCCTGACAGGCACCCCAGTCACCCACCTGCACCGAGGTCGCGCTGCTGACCGAAATGAGTAATTGCCGCGTGCCTTCGACCAGCTGCTCCTGGCCGGCGGCAACCAGCCGGGACACCGCCAGCAACTCCTCCTGCGCGCGGTCGCTCGCATTGGTACGGGCAGCGTGCCAGGCCAATGCCAGCAACACAAGGACAGGAACAACCGCAAGCATCACCAGCGCCAGTGCGGCTGCGCGCAAGCCCACGCCGCGCGGGCGCGGTGCGCCGCCCGGCGTGAACACGCTGTCCTTGAACCCGTTGTATGCCAAAGCCTTGTCCTTTCCCTGCGGACCTTGTCATTGGAACACCGCGCACGCGGCGCTCCCTAAGACAATTTCCTATCAAGGCAATACTTTTTCAGCATCGGGCTTTCGAGCAGAATCCACCCATGCAATACCACTACATCGCCAATGCATCCCAGCCTTCGGCCGGCGGCCGGACCATCCCCGTCATCGACCCCTCGGATGGGCAGCCGTTCGACGAGCTGCAGCGCGGCGGGCCGGAGGACGTGGATGCCGCCGTTCGGGCCGCGCGCCAGTGCTACGAAGGCGTCTGGTCGCGCCTGTCGGCCGCGGAGCGCGGCCGGCTGCTGATGCGCCTGTCGGCCAAGGTGGGCGAGCACGCCGAAGAGCTGGCGAACCTGGAGCAGCGCGATTGCGGCAAGCCCACCAAGCAGGCCCGCGCCGACGCGCTGGCGCTGGTGCGCTATTTCGAGTTCTACGCGGGTGCGTGCGACAAGCTGCAGGGCGCCACCCTGCCCTACCTGGACGGCTACAGCGTGTTCACCTGGCGCGAGCCGCACGGGGTCACCGGCCACATCATTCCCTGGAACTACCCGATGCAGATCTTCGGGCGCAGCGTGGGCGGCGCGCTGGCGGCCGGCAACGCGTGCGTGGTCAAGCCCTCGGAAGACGCCTGCCTGTCACTGATCCGGGTGGCGCAACTGGCGGCCGAAGTGGGATTTCCGGCCGGCGCCATCAACATCGTCACCGGCTACGGCCATGAAGTCGGGGACGCGCTGGCGCGGCACGCGGGCATCGACCACATCAGCTTCACCGGCAGCCCGCGCGTGGGCACGCTGATCCAGCAGGTGGCCGCGCAGCGCCACTGCCCTGTGACTCTGGAGCTGGGCGGCAAGAGCCCGCAGATCATCTTCGCCGACGCCGACCTCGACGCGGCCCTGCCGATGGTCATCAACGCCATCGTGCAGAACGCCGGCCAGACCTGCTCGGCGGGCTCGCGCCTGCTGGTCGACCATGCCATCTACGAGCCGCTGCTGGAACGGCTCGGCCAGGCATTTGAAAACTTGCGCGTGGGCCCCGCCGCGATGGACCTGGACGTGGGCCCGCTGATCCGCGCCAGCCAGCAGCAGCGGGTCTGGGATTTCCTCTCGGATGCGCAGATCGCCAACATCCCGATGGTGGCGCAGGGCCAGGTGGTGGACGAGGCACCGGAGACCGGGTTCTACCAGGCCCCCACACTGCTGCGTGACGTGCCGGTGGACCACCGGCTGGCGCAGGAGGAGGTGTTCGGCCCGGTGCTGGCTTCCATGAGCTTTCGCGATGAGGACCATGCGGTCGAGCTGGCCAATGCCACGCAGTTCGGCCTGGTGGCCGGAATCTGGACGCGGGACGGCGGGCGCCAGCTGCGCATGGCCAAACGGGTACGCAGCGGCCAGGTGTTCATCAACAACTATGGTGCGGGCGGCGGCGTGGAATTGCCCTTCGGCGGCGTGAAGTCATCGGGCTACGGCCGCGAAAAAGGCTTTGAGGCGCTGTACGGTTTCACCACGCTCAAGACCGTGGCCATCCGTCACGGCTAGCGCGGCTGGAACACCTCGCCAGCCTGGTTGGTGGCGAGATAATTGGCCCCCTGCGCCTCCAGAAAATCGCGCCCCGCGGCCCCCTTGAGCATCGCGATGGTGGAAAGGCTGCCCGCCACGATGGCCAACGGCGCCGTGACGCTGACTGACTGCCAGTACCCCACCGGCCAGCCGGTGCGGGGATTGAGCACATGGCAATAGCGCTGGCCGTCCAGTTCAAAAAAACGTTCATAGTCGCCGCTGGTGGCCAGCGCGCCATCCACCAGCGGGATGCTGGCCATGAGCTCCTGCGGGCGCCGGGGGTGCTGTATGCCCATGGACCAGGGCGAACCATCGGGCTTCGGCCCCAGTGCGCGGATGTCGCCGCCCAGGTTCACATAGCCATGCCGCACGCCCCGGGCGGCCAGCAGATCGGCCGCCCGGTCCACTGCGTACTCCTTGCCGAAGCCGCCGAAGTCCAGCTCCATGCCGGCGCGCGGCAAGCGCACGGATGCCCCTTTGCGCTCCACGGCAGGCCAGTCAACCAGCGCGCACAGGCCGACCAGCAAGCCGGTGTCGGGCAGCTTCGGCTCGCGGAAATTCCAGGCCCGTCGCAGCACGCCCGATGTAATGTCGAACAGGCCGTCGCCCAGCAGGTAGAGGCGCTGCGCATAGTCCAGCAATGCGATGGTTTCGGCGTCGCAGGCCACCGCGTCCTGGCCGGCCGCAGCATTGATGCGCGACACCACGCTGTCGGCGCGGTAGCGCGAGAATTTTGCTTGTATGCGCCGCACCTCGGCGATGGCTGCCTGCGCCAGCACGCCCGCCTGCGCTTCGTCTTCGGCCGCCAGCTGCACTTCGCAGCGGCAGGCCATCGCCTCGAATCCAAAGCGCCAGGCCGCTTCCATGCGCCCTAGAAGTACCGTGTCACGCCAACCTGCACCATGCGGGCACGGAACTTCGCCAGCCCCGGGCTGCCGCCGCCATGCCACGCCCATTCGCTGCGCTGGGTGTAGTGCTCGTACTTGGCATCAACCTGCCAGTCAGCCCACTGTTTGGCGACCTTGATGCCGAAGGTGCGCGCGCCAAAAGACGCCAGCCGCTGGTCGAAACTGATCGGCTGGCCGGGAGAAAAATCCGCGGGGATGACCAGCCGCGTGGGAAAGCGCGGGTCCACGTCCACATAGAACTTCGCGGCGCCCTGCGAATACAGCCGCGCGCTGGGCGTCACGGTCCAGCCGGCCGGCAGGGGCTGCACCCACTCGGCGCCCAGTGTGTGCGCGCGAATGGCAAATGAATCCGAGTAGTAGCGGTAGTTCAGCCGCAGCGTGGCCTCGGGCCCGTCGAAGTGGTGGTTCCAGCGCGTCACCAGCGAACTGCTGCGGCGCGAGCGCGGCCTGTCGTCCAGCGATTTGTACGGGTCGGAGAAATAGCCGTTGCCGCGGCCCACGGTCAGGTCGACCTGCGCGATGTCGCGCTGCGTCAGCACCTGGGTGACGCCCAGCAGCACGTCGGTGGTGTTCTTGCGCTCGTCCACCACCACCTTGTTGTTCGGCGAGATGCGGTCATTGGCCACGCTCAGGCCACCCCGGAAAGTGGTGTTGCGGTCGTCGGTGGACAGGCTGCCGGTGGCCGAGAGAGCGCGCGAAACATAGTCCGACTCTGTGGAATAGGCCGCGCCCAGCTTGAGCGTGGCGCCCGGCCAATAGCGCGTGACGCCCACGTCGGCGGCCTTGCGCTTGTCTTCCAGGCGGGCGGCGCTGCGCTCCACCGTATGGAATGCCGGTGAGGCGCCCGAGATTGAATCCCACACCACCGTGCCGTCAAACGACCAGTCGCCCGCGAACGGGGTGACCAGCGACAGCGAAGGCGCCCGCACGCGGATGCGGTCCAGCCCGGGCTGCCAGTCGTGGTAATCCAAGTACTTGAAGGCGATGCTGGCGCGCTCGGGTGGCGTTTCGGCGCAGGCCGGATGCGCGGCCAGCAAGGCGGCGGCAGCCGCCATCAGGCCCGCGGTGGCGGCGTGGTGCTCGCCCATCAGTTGCAGCCGCAGCCGCCCCCACCCACGCCCGAGCCGCCGCGCGCGGCCTCCTTGCTGGTGTAGGTGTGGTCGGAAAAGCGCGCCTCCAGCGGGTCGCTGTCAAAGCCCATGTCGGGCCGCGCGAGAATCCCTTTCTCCCAGGGCTGCACGGGCGCGCAGGCGGCCAGCAGCGCACACAGCACAGCCGCCAGCGCGGCGCGCGTTGCCGGCATCGTCATGGCTTGCCTTTCAGCGCGGCCTGGATCTGCTCCTCCAGCCGGGCGCGATCGGCGGGCTCGAAGCCGCGGTGCACCGCGATCACCTTGCCCTTGCGGTCGATCAGCACGCTGCTGGGCATGGCCTTGATCTGGTACATGCGCGGCGAGGCGCCGATCGGGTCGTACGCCACCGCGAAGCCGGCCGGGACCGCGGCCAGGAATTTCTGCGCGTCCGGTGCCTTCGCATCCAGGTTGATGGCCAGCACCTGCAGGCCCTGGGCCGCGTACTTCGCCTGCATCTCTCCCATCCAGGGAAACGATTGCCGGCAAGGCCCGCACCATGAAGCCCAGAAGTCCAGGTACAGCAGCTTGCCCTCGAATTGCCTGAGCTTGACCAGCCCTTGCGGCCCGGTGACCTCGAAGTCGGGCGCCGCGGCACCCACCTCCACCGCACCGCCGGCCAGCGGCACTCCAAGCCCCAACACCAGGGCCAGCGCGCGCAGGCCGCGGGCGCTGCTCACAGGAATGACAGCCCGGACTGCGCCAGCCCGACCAGGCCCACCTGCCCCTGGTTGGCGGACGAAGCGGCCAGCTGGGCGAGGAAGCTGCCTTGCGCGGCGCCCTGCTCGCTGTTGATCTGCGCGGTGGCTGACGCCAGCGTGCCCGCGTCAGGCGCGGCGCCGTTGACGGTAGTGAGCAGGTAACTGGCGATCTGCTGGTTGGTGGCGCCGGGGTTGCCGCCGTTGGCCAGGATGCCCCAGATGTCCAGCCGCATCACCGCCCCGGAGAGATCCTTCATGGTGAAACCCTGGTCGAACAGGCCGATCACAGTACCGGCCAGCGGAAGCTTCTGCAGCACGGCCGCACGGCCCAGCACCGCGCCCAGCAGTAGCATGGTCTGCCCGGCGGACTGCGTGGCGCCCACGTCCAGCGCCACGTTGACATCATTGAAGCGCAGGCGCTCCACGTTCTGCAGGGTCGTAGTTTCGGAGCCCCCGCTGGCACCCGAAATGGTGTCCACGAACACCACGCCGGAAGACGAAGACAGGTTGAAGGAAGAGCGCGAGGCCGCGATGACCACCGTGTCGGTGCCGCCCAGCCCATTGACGAAGTCGGAGCCGCCCAATGGGAAAATCGTGTCGCTCGTGGCGGTGCCGGTGATGTTTTCCGCCGTGCCCGGCCCGAACCGGCCGAAAATGTCTGCCATGAAAACCCCTGGGGGAAATGCCTTCCCGGTTTCTGGCCCAATCTGTACAGGGCCGGTGCCGCCGAGGCTAGCCAAAGGGTATTGCCGAGTCAAGACGGCCCCGGTACCGCAGGGGTAACAAATCAGGAGATTTAGATTGAACTTGCGACTGGAAAACAAATCAGTGATCGTCACCGGCTCGGGCGGCGGCATCGGTGAAGGCATCGCGATGCGGCTGGCCGCGGAAGGCGCGCAGGTCATCGTCAACGACATCAACGCCGGCATGGGCGAGAAGGTCGTCGCGGCCATCCGGGCCGCGGGGGGCAAGGCCTCTTTCTTCGCTGGAGACGTCACGAAGTCGGCCGACATGAAGGCGCTGGTGGAAGCCGCCGTGCAGCGGCACGGCAAGCTGGACGTGATGGTCAACAACGCCGGCTGGACCCACCGCAACCGCCCCGCGCTGGAGGTGAGCGAGGACGAATTCGACAAGTGTTACGCCGTCAACATGAAAAGCATCTACCTGGCCACGGTGCATGCGGTGCCGGTGTTCCGCGCCAACAAGGGCGGCAGCTTCATCAACATCGCCTCCACCGCCGGCGTGCGGCCGCGCCCCGGCCTGACCTGGTACAACGGCTCCAAGGGCGCGGTGATCACCACCAGCAAATCGCTGGCGGCCGAGTTGGGGCCCGACAACATCCGGGTGAACTGCATCAACCCGGTGTTCAACCCCGACACCGGCCTGGCCGCTGAATTCGCGGGCGGGGAAATCAACGAAGCCATCAAGGCCAAGTTCCGCGCCACCATCCCGCTGGGGCGCTTTTCCACCGCGCTGGACGTAGCCAACGCAGCGCTTTACCTGGCGAGCGACGAGGCCTCCTTCATCTCGGGCGTGTGCATCGAGGTGGATGGCGCGCGCTGCGTCTGAGGGCGGGGGACAATAGCACCCATGGCTGAACGCGTGATCCCCCTGATCGACCAGCGCCTTGGCGCGCTGCGCGCCGGCGTGCCCGCGACGCCCATCGCAGCCACCGGCCTGCTTTCGGACACCCTGGGGCGGCCGCTGCGCGACCTGCGCATCAGCGTGACGGACCGCTGCAATTTCCGCTGCAGCTACTGCATGCCCAAGGAAGTGTTCGACAAGGACTACCCCTACCTGCCGCATTCAGACCTTCTCACCTTCGAGGAAATCACCCGCGTGGCGAAGCAGTTCGTGGCGCATGGCGTGCGCAAGATCCGCCTGACTGGCGGCGAGCCCCTGCTGCGCAAGAACATCGAGGTGCTGATCGAGCAGCTGGCTGCCCTGCGCACCGTGGAGGGTGAGCCGCTGGACATCACGCTCACCACCAACGGCTCGCTGCTGGCGCGCAAGGCCGCATCGCTCAAGGCCGCCGGCCTGCAGCGCGTCACGGTCAGCCTGGACGGTCTCCAGGATGACGTGTTCCGCGCGATGAACGACGTGGATTTCCCGGTGGCCGACGTGCTGCGGGGAATAGAGGCAGCCCGCGAGGCCGGCCTCGGTCCGATCAAGGTGAACATGGTGGTCAAGCGCGGCACCAACGACAACGAGATCCTGCCGATGGCGCGCCACTTCAAGGGCACCGGCATTGTGCTGCGGTTCATCGAGTACATGGACGTGGGCGCCACCAACGGCTGGCGCATGGACGAAGTGCTGCCCTCGGCCGACGTGGTGAAGCTGATCAACGCCGAGCTGCCGCTGCGCCAGCTGGACGCCTCGGCGCCGGGCGAAACCGCTGAACGCTGGGGTTATGCCGATGGCGGCGGGGAAGTGGGCGTGATCAGCAGCGTGACGCAGGCCTTCTGCGGCGGCTGCAACCGCGCCCGCCTGTCCACCGAAGGCCAGTTGTACCTGTGCCTGTTCGCGTCGCAAGGCTGGGACCTGCGCTCGCTGGTGCGCGGCGGCGCCGGCGACGAAGAGCTCGCATCGGCCATCGCCCACATCTGGCAGGGCCGCGGCGACCGCTATTCGCAGCTGCGCAGCACCATGCCGCCCGACACGGGCGGCGGCGCGCGCCGCGTGGAAATGAGCTACATCGGAGGCTAGTTTGACAGGCGCCATAGACAGCAACGACATCACGGGCCTGGTCCTGGCCGGCGGGCGCGGCTCGCGCATGGGCGGGGCCGACAAGGGCCTGCAGAACTTCAATGGCATGCCGCTGGCGCTGCACACCCTGTTGCGCCTGCAGCCGCAGGTGGGCGCGATGATGGTCAATGCCAACCGCAACCTGTCCGCCTACGAATCGTTCGGCGCGCCGGTGTGGCCCGACGGGCTGGCCGACTATGCCGGGCCGCTGGCCGGTTTCCTCACCGGCATCGAGCGCTGCGAAACATCCTGGCTGGTCACCGTGCCCTGCGACACGCCCCTGTTCCCGGCCGACCTGGTAGCCCGGCTGGCCGAAGCCGCTGGCCGCGAGGGCGCGGAGATTGCCATGGCCGCGGGCCTGGAGGATGGCCAGCTGCGCACGCAGCCCGTGTTCTGCCTGCTGCGCACCGACCTGCTGGAAAGCCTGGTGCGCTTCACCCATGGCGGCGGCCGCAAGATTGACGCCTGGACGGCGCAGCACAAGACCGTCACGGTGCCGTTCGACGCCCCCGGCGACGACCCGCGCGCCTTTTTCAACGCCAACACGCTGGCCGAATTGCACCAGCTGGAGCAACGGTGAAAAGCCTGGCGCAGATCGCCGCCGAGCTGCAGGGCTACGACCCCAGGGCGCTGCCCGCCGAAGCGGTGAACGACTTCCTGGCACGCTTGGTCGAACCGGTTCAGGAAGTGGAACACGCCGGCATTTTCGAGGCGCTGGGCCGCGTGCTGGCCGAAGACGTGATCTCGCCCTTCAGCGTGCCGCCGCATGACAACTCCGCCATGGACGGCTACGCCTTCGATGGCGCACAGCTGAAGGCCGATGCGCCGCTGGTGCTGCAGGTCATGGGCACCGCGCTGGCGGGCAAGGCCTGGCAGGGCGAGGCCGGCGCCGGCCAATGCGTGAAGATCATGACCGGCGCCATCATGCCGGCCGGCCTGGACACGGTGGTGCCACAGGAATTCGTCTCCGTCCGGGCGGAGCCCGCCGAAGCCATCACCATTCCACCGGGCCTGCTGAAGCCCGGCGACAACCGCCGCTTCAAGGGCGAAGACCTGATGCAAGGCCAGGCCGCGCTATCAAAAGGAGAGCGGCTTACGCCCGCTGGGTGCGGGCTGGCGGCCAGTTTGTCTCTGAAAACCCTGCCCGTGAAGCGCAGGCTGAAAGTGGCCTATTTCTCCACCGGCGACGAAATCCTGAGCCTGGGTGAGGCGCCGCGCGAAGGCGCCGTGTACGACAGCAACCGCTACACCGTGTTCGGCCTTTTGACCCGGCTGGGTTGCGAAGTGATCGACATGGGCGTGGTGCGCGACGACCCCGCATTGCTCGAAGCCGCCTTCACCGCCGCGGCGGCGAAAGCCGATGCCATCATCACCAGCGGCGGCGTCAGCGTGGGCGAGGCCGACCATACCAAGGCCATGATGAAGAAGCTGGGCGACGTGGCCTTCTGGCGGATTGCCATGCGCCCCGGCCGGCCCATGGCCGTGGGCCGCATCGCCTCGGGCAGCCGCTCGTGCGTGCTGTTCGGCCTGCCGGGCAACCCGGTGGCCGTGATGGTCACCTTCCTGGCCTTTGTTCGCCCCGCCCTGCTGCGCATGATGGGCTGCACCGTGGCACAGCCGCCGCTGCTGAAGGCGCGCAGCGCCGAAGCCCTGCGCAAGAAGCCCGGGCGGACCGAATACCAGCGCGGCATCGTCAGCACGGCGCCTGATGGGTCTTTGCAAGTCCGGATCACCGGCAACCAGGGCTCGGGCGTGCTCAGCTCCATGGTGCAGGCCAACGGGCTCATCATGCTGCACCACGCGCAGGGCGACGTAGCCCGGGGCGATGAGGTCGATGTGCTGATGTTTGAAGGCGCGATCTAGCCTCAGTGCGCCGCCAGCACGTGATACAGGAGCAGCAGCGAAGACACTGCCATCACCAGCACGGTCAGGCCCGCGCCGGCCTGGCGCTGCGGCGTCTGGCCGAGTGACCGGCTCAGGCCCCAGGCGCTGGCCAGCCTGGCGATCACCAGCGCCGCGCCCAGCCCGTGGACCACGCCGGCGGGCGCGCCGGTTATTTCAACCAGCACGACCAGCAGCAGCGCCAGCGGCGCCTGTTCGGCCAGGTTGGCATGCGCGCGTATGCATTGCGCCAGCGGGGCGTCGCCGCCGTCACCCGCCTGGATGTTGGTCCGCACGCGGCCCAGGATGACCCGCACCGTGAGCAGGCAGGCCAGCAGGCCCAGGACGGCGGCATACGCCGCGGAAACCGAAGGAATGAGGACAGGCATGGATTTCCTTTCATTGCAGCCCCAAAAAAAGGGGCTGTGACAATGACGCGCCGCGGCGCGGGAAATCGACAGGCCTGCCGGGTTTATTTGGCGACCAGGTCGCCGTGGTGGTGCGCCGGCTCGCCTTCGCTGGCCTCGGCCTTGTTGGCCCCGGGCACCTTGGCGCGCGCGAACAGCATGTACATCGTGGGAACCACGAAGATGGTGAGCAAGGTGCCCAGCGACATGCCGCCCACGATCACCCAGCCGATCTGGATGCGGCTTTCGGCACCCGCGCCGTGGGCCAGCGCCAGCGGCACCGCGCCCAGCACCATGGCGCCGGTGGTCATCAGGATCGGGCGCAGGCGCTGCGAGGCGGCCTTCACCAGTGCGTCGGCAATCTCCATGCCGTCTTCGCGCAGCTGGTTGGCGAATTCCACGATCAGGATGCCGTGCTTGGTGATCAGCCCCACCAGGGTGATCAGGCCGATCTGCGAGTAAACGTTCAGCGAGCCGCCCGACCACTTGAGCGCCAGCAGCGCGCCGATCATCGACAGCGGCACCGACAGCATGATCACCAGCGGGTCCACGAAGCTTTCGAACTGCGCCGCCAGCACCAGGAAGATGAACAGCAGCGCCAGCACGAAGACGATGGCCAGCGCGCCCTGCGAGTTGCGGAATTCGCGCGAGGTGCCGTTCAGGTCCGTCGTGTAGCCGGGCTTGAGCACCTTGGCCGCGGTGTCGTTCATGAAGGTCAGGGCCTGGCCCAGCGAATACTCGGGCGCCAGGTTGGCCGTGATGGAAACAGAGCGCCGCTGGCCGAAGTGGTTCAGCTCGCGCGGGCTCACGCTTTCGCGCACCTTCACCAGCGCGGACAGCGGGATCATGGTGTCGCCGCGGCCCCGCACGTTGATGCTGTCGATGTCTTCCGGCGTGGTGCGGCCGCTGGCGCGGTTCTGGATGATCACGTCGTATTGCTCGGCGTCGCGCTTGTAGCGCGTTACCTGGCGGCCGCCCAGCATGGTCTCCAGCGCCTTGGCCACCACTTCCACGCTGACGCCCATGTCGGCCGCCTTCGCGCGGTCCACGTCGATACGCAGCTCGGGTTTGTTCAGGCGCAGGTCCACGTCCACGCCCTGGATGCCGGGGTTCTTGCCGATCTCGTCGAGCATCTGCCGCGTCACCCGGTTCAGGTTCTCGTAGCTTTCCGAGGTCTGGATGACGAAATTCACCGGCCGGTCGCGAAAGCCCTGCCCCAGCGACGGCGGGGTGATGAGGAAGGCGTTGATGCCGGGCAGCCCGCCCACTTTCGGCGCCATCTCGCGCGCCATTTCCAGCGTGGTCTTCTTGCGTTCTTCCCAGTCCACCGCGCGGTACACCACGCTGCCTTGTGACACGGTGGGGTTGCCCAGGTTGGCGAAGATGCGGTCGAATTCGCTGTACTGCTGGCCCATGCGCTCCAGCGCCTTGGCATAGCGGTCGGTGTATTCCAGGGTGGCGCCGTCGGGCGCGTTGATCTGGGCCAGGATGGTGCCGCGGTCTTCCAGCGGGGACAACTCCGATTTCATCGTGGGCCACACAAGGAGGATGCCCGCCGCGCTGACCACCATCACGGCGATGACGATCCAGCGGGCCTGCAGCACCGCGCCACGGACACCGCCACGCCCGCCGGCCGGCGGCTGCCAGCGCGCCGAAAGGACCCAGCGCAACGCGCGCTCGTAGCGGCTGGACAGCGCCGTGAGCAGCCGCTCCATGGAGCGGTCGAACCAGTTCGGGTTGGGGTTGTGCTTGAGCAGCTGCGAGCACATCATGGGCGTGAGGGTCAGCGCCACGAAACCCGAAACCAGCACCGCGCCGGCCAGCGCCAGGGCGAATTCGACGAACAGGCGGCCCGTGCGGCCAGGGGTGAACGCCAGCGGCGCATACACCGCCACCAGCGTCAATGTCATCGTGATCACCGCGAAGCCGATCTCGCGCGCGCCCTTGATGGCCGCCGAGAACGGGTCCAGCCCCTCCTCGATGTGGCGGAAGATGTTTTCCAGCATCACGATGGCGTCGTCCACCACCAGCCCGATGGCCAGCACCAGCGCCAGCAGGGTCAGCGTGTTGATGGTGAAGCCGCACAGCGCCATCAGCGCGAAGGTGCCGATCAGGCTCACCGGGATGGTGACGATGGGAATGATGGACGCGCGCACGGTGCGCAGGAACACGAAAATCACCAGCGCCACCAGCACGATAGCCTCGACGATGGTGCGGTAGACGTTCTTCACCGAACGGTCGATGAACAGCGAGTTGTCATTGGCGACGTCAATGGTGACGTCAGGGGGCAGGTCCTGCTTGAGCTTGGGGATCATGGCCCGCACACCCTCGGAAAGCGTCAGCGGGTTGGCGGTGGCCTGCCGGATCACGCCCACGGAGATGGCCTGGCGGCCGTTGAGCCGCACGTTGCTGCGCTCGTCGGCCGCCGCCTCCTCCACCCGGGCGATGTCGCGCACCTTGACCGGGAAGCCGTTGACGCTCTTGATCACGATGTCGGCGAACTGGGCCGGGCGCACCAGGTCGGTTTGCGAAGTCACGCTGAATTCGCGCTGCTGCGACTCGATCCGCCCGGCCGGCAACTCGAGGTTGCTGCGCCGCACCGCATCTTCCACGTCCTGGGTGGTGAGGCGGAAACCGGCCAGCTTGTCCGGGTCCAGCCACACCCGCATGGCGTACTTGCGCTCGCCGAAGATGCGCACGTCGGCCACGCCCGTCACCGTCTGCAGGCGCGACTTGACGATGCGGTTGACCAGGTCGTTGATCTGCAGCGGGGTGAGCGTGTCGCTGGTGAACGCCAGCCAGATCACAGGGAAAGCGTCGGCCTCCACCTTGGCGATCACGGGCTCGTCAATTGCCTGCGGCAGCCGGTTGCGCACGCGCGACGTCCTGTCGCGCACTTCGGCAGCGGCCGCGTCGGCATCCTTCTCCAGCCGGAAACGCACCGAAATCTGGCTCTGCTCGGCGCGGCTGATGGACGTGATAACGTCCACCGCGTCAATGCCCGCGATGGAATCTTCCAGCACCTTGGAGACCTGGCTTTCGATCACTTCGGCCGAAGCGCCGGCGTATTTCACGCTCACGGTCACCACCGGCTCGTCGATCTTCGGGTATTCGCGCACAGCGAGGCGGTTGAAACTCACCGCGCCGATCAACAGCACCAGCAACGACAGCACCGTGGCAAACACCGGGCGGCGGATGGAAATTTCAGGCAACTGCATGGTGCTGGCTCCTTTTTCAGGCCTTCTTGGGCCGCGACGCCGGCTTGGCCGTCTCGGCCGAGGCCGATGCGCAAGGGTTGGCGCCCTGGGGGCCACTGGCCCCGCCAGGCTTACCGGGCTGGGCCGCTGCGGGCATTGCTGCGGCTTGGGCCGCGGGGGCCGGCGCCGGCCCCCGGACCGGGCCATCCGGCTTGGGCGCCACATCCAGCACCCGCACCGGCATGCCGTCCTTCTGCACGCGTTGCTGGCCGGCCGTCACGACCACGTCGCCTTCCTTCAGGCCGTCGACGATCTCGACCTTGCCCGGCCGGCGGATGCCGACCTTCACTTCCACCCGCTGCGCCACCTTGGTGTCCTTGTCCGGCCCGTCAACCAGGCGGATCACGAACTGGCGGCCGCCCTGCGGCACGATGGCTTCCTCGGGCACGACCTTGGCGTTGTCGCGCTCGCCGAACACGGTGGTGATGCGTGCGAACATGCCGGGGCGCAGCTGCAGCGCCCGGTTGTCGATGCAGCCGCGGATGCCGACCGAGCGGCCGTTCGCATCCACCAGCGGGTCTACTGCCTGCACCATCGCCGTGAACTTGCGCCCGGGCAGCGCGTCGGTCTCCACAACCGCGCGCTGGCCGCGCTGCACCTTGGTCTGGAAGCGTTCAGGCAGGCGGAAGTCCACGAAGATGGCTTCCAGATCTTCGATGTTGACGATGTCGGCGCCGTCCTTCAGGTAGTCGCCCACGCTGATGCCGCGGATGCCGGTGATGCCGTCAAATGGTGCCAGGATGCGCAGCCGCGCCGCCGTGGCCTGCGCCAGCGCCAGCTTGGCCTCAGAGACCTGCATGTTGGCCGCGCTCTCGTCCACAGAGCGCTGGCTGATGAAGTTCTGCGCCACCAGGTCCTGGTTGCGCTTGTGGTTGGCACGGGCGATGGAAAGCTCGGCCTGCGCCTGCTGCACCTGCGCCACCGGCAGCTGGTCGTCCAGCTGCACCAGCAGCTGGCCTCGCCGCACGCGCTCGCCGTCGCGGAAATTGAGCTTGGTCACCCGGCCGCTCACTTCGGGCCGCAGAACCACGCTCTGGCGCGAGCGCAGGCTGCCCACGGCTTGGGCATCATCGGTGAGCTTGAGCAGCTCGACCCGGGCTACCTCCACCGCCGGTGGCCGGCCGGCCGCTGCCGGAGCCCCGCCGCCCTGGGCAGCAGCCCCGGAGGCCGCGTTGCCCGTGGGCGCCAGCGCCACTTCCGCCGCCGGCTTGGCCGGCTGGTTCTGGTACCACCAGGCCGCGCCCGAGGCCGCGGCGATGCCGGCAATGGCGACCGCGGTGTAAATTGCTTTCGAGGCCATGGAAAAAGAACGTCCGTCGGGGTTATGTAATCGGTATTTGGTTACTTATGGAAACCAACCTGACAATGTAGCAGCAGCCCGTGCCGGAGGCACCAAAAAGCCCTGACCGTCTGATGCGCACGCCACACTTTTGGTTGCGCGTTTACCCTGCCTTTACATTCCCGGATGCTGGCCCAGCGCGACCTCCACGCCGCGATTGGCCAGGGCATCGGCCCGCTCGTTGCCGGCGTCGCCGTTGTGGCCCCTGACCCAGCGCCAGTCGATGGTGTGTCCGCCCTGGCTGACCAGCTTGTCCAGCTGCTGCCACAGGTCCACGTTTTTCACCGGCTGTTTGGCGGCCGTGCGCCAGCCCTTGGCCTTCCAGCCGGGCAGCCATTCGGTGATGCCCTTGAGGACGTACTGGCTGTCCAGGTGCAGCGTGACGCTGCAGGGCCGCTTGAGGGCCTGCAACGCCTCGATCACCGCCATCATTTCCATCCGGTTGTTGGTGGTGCCCAGTTCCCCGCCGAACAGCTCCTTTTCGGTTTCACCCGATATCAGCAGCACGCCCCAGCCGCCGGGGCCGGGGTTGCCCTTGCAGGCGCCGTCGGTGTAGATCTCTATCGCGTTCAAAAAAACTCCTCTGTCTCGCGGTGGCTGCGGTTGGCCAGGGGGACCGGCGCGGTGGCGGCGGAGGCGGGCGATGTCCAGGCCCGCCCTATCAGTTTGATGCCCCGCACCCGCTTCACGGCCACGATGAAATAGGCCGCCCCGAAGATGGGCCACCAGCGGGGGCCGGCGCCGTCCATCCAGTCAAAGCGGTCCAGCCATTTTTCATGGCGCATGGCGGGCTTGTAGCAGCCAAAACTGCTGGACTCGACCTCGAAACCCAGCAGCCGCAGCCAGTCGCGCAGGCGCCGGTAGCCGATGAATTCGCCGGCGTCGGGCAAATAAAGCTCGCCGAACCCCAGCCGGCGGTACAGGTGGGCCCGGCGCTGGCGCAAGCCCCACAGGCTGGCCGGGTTCAGACAGCAGATCACCACCTTGCCTTCGGGCACCAGCACACGTTCCACCTCGCGCAGCGTGGTGTGGGGGTCGGTATTGAGCTCCAGCGAGTGCGGCAGCACCACCAGATCAAGGCTGGCCTCCTCGAAGGGCAGGGCCGAGAAATCGGCCATCAGCGCAGGCCGCGTGCGCCCGGGCTGGGGCTCGCGCAGGGCCAGCCACTTGTGCGGCATGCGGTTGGTGCGCAGTGTGTCAAGCTCCGGCAAGCCGAGCTGCAGCGCGTGATAGCCGAAGATGTCGGGCAACGCACGGTCGAACTCGGCCTGCTCCCACGCCAGCAGGTACTGCCCGGGCGGGGTTTCAAACCACTGCTGCATTCCTATAATCGGGTCGCTCATGAAGTTAATACCGCTGCCCGCGTTTGCCGACAACTATCTCTGGCTTTTGCACGACGGGCGTCGCGCCCTGGTGGTCGATCCCGGCGATGCGGGGCCGGTGCTTGCTGCCTTGCAGCAACACGGCCTGCAACTGGAAGCGATTCTAGTCACGCACCACCACGCCGACCATATCGGCGGGCTGGACCAGGTGCGCAATGCCACCGGCGCCAGGGTGTTCGGGCCCGCCCACGAGGTCATCCCCGCGCCGCTGGACAAGCTGGTGGACGGTGACCACATCACCGCGCTGGGCCTGGATTTCCGGGTGTTCGACGTGCCCGGCCACACCTCGGGCCACATCGCCTATTACTGTCCCGGCGTGGACGGCGCCCCCTTGCTGTTTTGCGGCGACACGCTGTTCTCGGGCGGCTGCGGGCGCTTGTTCGAGGGCACGCCGGCCCAGATGCTGCATTCGCTGGACAAGCTGGCGGCGCTGCCCGGCAACACGCGGGTGTGCTGCACGCATGAATACACGCTTTCCAACCTGAAATTTGCGCGTGCCGTGGAACCCGGCAACGCCGATCTGATCCATTACCAGGAGCAGTGCGAGGCGCTGCGGGCCCGGGGCGAACCCACCCTGCCCTCGAACATCGACCTGGAGCGGCACATCAACCCGTTCCTGCGCACCCGCGAAAGCGCCGTCATGGAGGCCGCCAGAGCCTTCGACGCCGAGACAACACATGACGAGGTGGGCGTTTTCGCCGCCATTCGCCAATGGAAAAACGAGTTCAGATGAAGCTTCATCCCATCGCCGGCCTTGCCATCTTGCTCTGGCTGGCCGGCTGCGCCACCGCCCCCTCCACCCCGCCCGCACCCACCGCCGCGCCAGCGCCCGCCACGGCCGCGCGCGCGCCCGATGCCACCCCGGTGATCCCCGGCGGCGCGCTGCAGCCCATCACCGCGGCCCAGGCCGCTTCGCAGGGGGTGGCGCAGCTGCTGCCGCCGGCCGACCTGTGGGAGCGCATCCGGCGCGGTTTCCGCATGCCCAACCTGGAGACCGACCTGGTCCGCCAGCAGGAGCAGTGGTACACCTCGCGGCCCGAATACATCCAGCGCATGACCGAGCGCTCGCGCAAATACCTGTTCCACATCGTCGAGGAGCTGGAGCGCCGCAACATGCCCACCGAGCTGGCGCTTCTGCCCTTCATTGAAAGCGCGTTCAACCCGCAGGCCGTCTCCAGCGCGCGCGCCGCGGGCATGTGGCAGTTCATGCCGGCCACCTGCACCTATTTCGAGCTGAAGCAGAACGTGTTCCGCGACGACCGGCGCGACGTGCTGGCCTCCACCCGCGCCGCGCTGGACTACCTGCAGAAGCTGCACGGCATGTTCGGCGACTGGCACCTGGCGCTGGCCGCCTACAACTGGGGCGAAGGCAGCGTGAGCCGCGCCATCGCGAAGAACCAGCGCAGCGGGCTGGGCACCGGCTACACCGACCTGGTCATGCCCAATGAAACCCGGGCCTACGTGCCCAAGCTGCAGGCCGTGAAGAACATCGTGGCCAATCCCGAGTCGCTGCGCGCCGAGCTGCCGCTGATCGAGAACCACCCCTACTTCCAGTCGGTGCTGGTCCCGCGCGACATCGACGTGGAGCTGGCGGCCCGCCTGGCCGACGTGAAGATCGACGACTTCAAGGCGCTGAACCCGTCGGCCAACCGCCCGGTGATCCTGGCTGCCGGCACGCCGCAGATCCTGCTGCCCTGGGACAACGCCACGGTGTTCCAGCGCAACTTCGAGGCCTACACGGCCGGCCAGTACGCCAGCTGGACCGCCTGGAGCGCGCCTGCCACCATGAGCGTGACCGAAGCCGCCAGGCGGGTGGGCATGAGCGAGAACGATCTTCGCAACGTGAACACCATTCCCCCGCGCATGCTGATCAAGGCCGGCTCGGTCCTGATCGTGCCGCGAACGGCGCAGGTTCGTGACGACGTCACGAGCCACGTGGCCGACAACGGCCAGCTGAGCCTGGCCCCCGAGATGGTCACCCGGCGCACCACCGTCAAGGCTGGCAAGCACGACACGGTGGCCACCATTGCCCGGCGCCTGCGGCTGAATGTGGCCGAAGTGGCCGGCTGGAACAGCGTGGGCACCTCGGCCGCCTTCAAGGCCGGCCAGCAGGTCGTGGTGTACCTGCCTGTGCGGGTCGGCCCCGCCCGCGCCGCGCAAGCCAAGCCGGGCGTGCGGGCCAAGGCCACGGCCCGCGCTTCGGCGAAGAACATCGTAAAAAAACCGCGCCGCTAGCCCTCCCCTGGTTTTTGCCTACAAACTGCAGAGGCACGCGCCTACGGGCGTGTCAGCGCGCAGGCACTAGCCTTCGTCACGCCGCCTTGTGTGCGGCGCTTCAAGGAGAGAAGGCATGAACGAGGGAGAACGGGACATCGAGGGCGGCGCGCAACCGCAGCCTCTGGATTCGGCGCGCCGGCGCCTGGTGCTGGGTGGCGCGGGCTATGCGGCCCTGGCCGGCTCGGGCCTGGGCCTGGCGGGCTGCGGCGGCGGTGGCGGCGCGGAGATCGCCCAGGCCGAAAAGGAGCGATTCGGCTTCGGTGTGGCCAGCGGCGACCCGCTGGCCGACCGCGTGATCCTGTGGACCCGCGTGAACCTGCCCGACCCCGCCCCCACCGACGTGCAGTGGGACGTGGCCACCGACGTCAACTTCTCCAACATCGTGCGTACCGGCAGCGCAGCCACCAACGACGCGCAGGACTACACCGTGAAGGTGGATGCCACCGGCCTGCAGGCCGGCACCCACTACTGGTACCGGTTCCGCCACAGCGGGCGCACCTCGGTTACCGGCCACACCAAGACCCTGCCCACCGGCAGCGTGAGCCAGGTGAAGATGGCCGTGTTCTCCTGCGCCGCCTATCCGCTGGGCCAGTTCCACGCCTATGCCGACGCCGCGCGCCGGCTGGAGATCGACGTGGCGCTGCACCTGGGCGACTACATCTATGAAACCGGGCTCTCCAATGCGGAGCAAACCGCCGCCGGCGTGCTGGGCCGCAAGGTCGATCCGCAGGGCGAACTGGTCAGCCTGATCGATTACCGCCGCCGCTACGCCCTGTACCGCACCGACTCGGACCTGCGCGCGGTGCACGCCACCATGCCGATGATCGCGGTGTGGGATGACCATGAATTCATCAACGAAATCTGGCGCGACGGCGCCAGCGGCCACGACCCCGCCACCGAAGGCAGCTTCGCGGCCCGCCGCGCCGCGGCCGTGCAGGCATATCACGAGTGGATGCCCACCCGCCCGCCCGAGCCGGCCAACCTGTTCAAGATCAACCGCCGCTTCGACTTCGGCAACCTGATGACGCTGCACATGCTGGACACGCGCGTAATCGGCCGCGACGCGCCCCTGACGCGAGACGGCTACCTGCTGGGCCAGGCCGCAGACCCCGCGCGCCAGCTGCTCGGACAGGCACAGAGCGACTGGCTCACGGCCGGCCTGCAGGCTTCCACCGCCACGTGGCAGGTGCTGGGCCAGCAGGTGGTGATGGGCAAGATGAAGATTCCGCAAAGCGTGTACGACAGCTTCAGCGAGGACACGCTGAACGAATACCTGGGCGCGCTGGAAAAACCCGCCGCATCGCGCACCGCGCGCGAGCAGCTGCTGGTGGCCCAGCCCATGATTCCCTATGAGCTGAACAACTGGAACGGCTTTGAAGCCGCCCGTGAAAAGGTGCTTTCCACGGCGAAAACGCTGGACAAGAACCTGGTGGTGCTCTCGGGCGACAGCCACAACGCCTGGGCCAACAACCTGACGGACGCCACCGGCACCAGCGTGGGCGCGGAATTCGCCGTTACCTCGGTCACCAGCAGAGGGCTGGAACAGGCGCACACCAACGTGAACAAGGCCTTCATCGGGGATGCTTTCCTGCGCATGATGCCCGACGTGAAATATGCGCAGACCAGCGACCGGGGCTACAGCATCGTGACCGTGTCGCCCGGTGAAACGCGCTGCGAATACCTGTTTGTCAGCTCCGTGCTGGATAACAACTTCACTGTTTCGCTGGGCCAGACCATGCGCACGGTGCCGGGCGCGGCGAACCGCAAGGTCGTGGTCGCCTGAGCCCTAGCGCGCCACCAGAGCGGGCTGCCAGTCCCCGCCCAGCGCCTTGACCAGGAACACCGACACCAGCAGGCGCTGGCCCAGCAGCTGCGCCGCCTGCCGCTGGCTGGTGAGCAGGGATTGCTGCGCGCTGATCACGTCAAGATAGGTCGCCACGCCGCCCTCATAGCGGTCGGTGGCGAGCTGCAGTACGCGCTCGGCGCTGGCGGTAGCCAGCTGCGCCTGGGCCAGAGCCCGGTCCAGCGCGGCGCTGCCGGTGATGCCGTCTTCCACTTCCTGCATGGCCGTCAGCACCACGCGCCGGTAGTTGCCCACGGCAGCCTCGTAGCCCGCCTCGGCGAAATCGACATTGGCGTCGATGCGGCCCGCGTCGAACAGCGGCTGGGCCAGCGAAACGCCCAGCGACCACAGCAGGCTGGGCGCGTCGAACAGGGACGACAGCAAGCGGCTGTCCAAGCCCGCCGCGGGGTTGAAGATGAAGCTGGGGTAGTAGGCTGCCCGCGCCACGCCGATCTGCGCGTTGGCGGCCGCCATGGCGCGCTCGGCCGAGGCCACGTCGGGGCGGCGCTCCAGCACGTCCGAGGGCAAGCCCAGCGGGATGGCGGGCGCGATGCGCGGGCTGGTTTCGGCAGCCAGGGCGAACACCGGCGCCGGCGTGCCGACCAGTGTGGCGATGGCGTGCTCGAACTGGTCGCGCTGGCGGCGCAGCACGTCCACCTGCGTCAGGGTGCTGTCCAGCAGCGCCTGCTGCTGCGCCACGTCCAGGCCGGAGGTGGCGCCCAGGTCGTGGCGTGCGGTGGCCAGATCCAGCGCACGGCGCTGCAGCGCGATGGAGCGCGACAGCACATCCAGCTCGATGTCCAGCTCGCGCAGGTTGAAGTAGTTGGCGGCCAGGTCGGAGGTGAGCACCAGCCGCACGTTCTCGAAATCAGCGGCGGATTGCTCGGCCGAAGCCGCGGCTGCGTTCACGGTGCCTTGCACCCTGCCCCACAGGTCGGCCTCATACGCGACCGAGAACGTCAGGCCGAAGTCGTTCTGGATGGTGGTGAGGTTGGGCGCGTTGTAGTTGGTTAGCGGCCGGTTGGCCGAAATCCGCTGGCGGGCGACGCGCCCGCCCAGGCTCAGCTGGGGAAACAGCCCGGCGGATGCGGCATTGACCGTGGCGCGGGCCTGCGCCAGCCGGGCGGTGGCCACCGCCAGCGTGGGGCTGGAGGCCAGCGCGCGATCCTGCAGCGCATCCAGCTGCGCGTCGCCGAAGCGGCGCCACCACGGGCCGCGGGCGGCGGCATCGTTGGGCGTGCCTTCGCGCCACGGCGCTTCGACTTTCCATGCTGCGGGCATGTCCACCGCGGGGCGCTGGTAGGCGGGCTGCGTGGCGCAGCCGGCCAGCGCTGCGGCTAGCAACACGGCACCCACGGGTGCCAGCCACAGCTTCACGGCGCGCCCTTGGCCTGCGCGGGCGCCGCGGGTGTATCCGCCACCACCTGCACCTTGTCGCCTTCGGCCAGCGAGTCGGACGGGTTGAGCACCAGCCGCTCCTTGCCCGCCAGGCCTTCGGTTATTTCGACGGACTCGCCGTAGTTGCGGCCCACGCGCACGGCCTGCAGGTGAACCGCGCCTGCGCCGTCGACGATGGCCACGCGGGTGCCCTCGGCGCGGAACAGCAGCGCGTTGGAAGGCACCGTCAGCGCCTGGCTGGCCGCCATCGCCAGCGAAACCTGCACGAAGGCACCCGGCAACAGAGCGCCGTCGCGGTTGGGCAGGGCAATCTCCACCTGCATGGTGCGCGATGCCGCGTCGATGGAGCCCGCCGTGCGGGCCACTTCGCCCTTGAAACTGCGGCCGCGCAGCTCGCCCTGCGTCACCACAGCCGGCTGGCCGGGCTTGACCAGCTGGGCATACGCCTGTGGCACGTTCACATACACCCGCAGCGGGTCGGTCTGCGCCAGCAGGAACAGGGGCTTGCCGCTACCGTCGATCAGGTCGCCGATGTCCACGTTGCGCTTGGTGATCACGCCCGCAAAGGGCGCCACCACGCGCTTGAAGCCTTCCAGCTGGCGCAGCCGCTCCACATTGGCGTCGGCCGCGGCCAGGTTGGCGCGGGCCTGCACGTAGCCGCTGCGCCGCTCTTCCAGCTCCTGCTGCGACACCGCGTCGCGCTTGCGCAGCGCTTCCCAGCGGTCCATGGTGGTCTTGGCCAGGTCCATGCTGGCGGCCGTCTGCTGGCGCGCGGCGATGGCCTGCGAAAGCTGCTGGTCCAGCTCGGGCGATTCGATCTCGGCCAGCAGCTCGCCCTTTTCCACCCGGGCGCCGATGTCCTTGTGCCAGCGGCGCAGGTAGCCGCCCGCACGCGCCGCCACCGGCGACTGCACAAAGCCCTGCAGCGTGCCCGGCAGCGCCAGGGTCTCGCCCGTGCCGCCGCTTCTCACCAGCACGGTCTTGACGTAGAGCAGCGAGCTTTCCCTGGCGGTTGCTTCCAGCGCTTTCGCATTGCTGGCACGGCTGACGAGCGTTCGGCCCGCTCCTAGGGCCAGCAGCACCAGCACCACGATGGCCGCGATGCGGGTGCGCCGCGCCACCTGTTGGCGCTGCACGGGCTCGTCGCCGCCGGGCTGCGGCGGGTGGATGGCGAGTTCCGAATGGCGTTCTTGCGTCATGAGGTTTCCTGGGGCATGCCGCCCTGCGGCGTCGCGGCGGCTTCGTGCCGGCGCTGCGCACGCCGGGCCAGCCGCTGGTGCACACCGGCGTACAGCACCGGCACGAAAAACAGTGTGGACACCGTTGCAAAAACCAGGCCGCCGATCACGGCCCGGCCCAGCGGGGCGTTCTGCTCGCCGCCCTCGCCCAGGCCCAGCGCCATGGGGATCATGCCGATGACCATGGCCAGCGCCGTCATCAGCACCGGGCGGATGCGGGTGGCGCCGGCTTCCAGGGCCGCGGCCAGCGGGGTCGAGCCCACGTCGCGCTGCTGCCGCGCGAAGGAGACCACCAGGATGCTGTTGGCCGTGGCCACGCCCATGGTCATGATCGCCCCCGTCAGCGCCGGGACACTCAGCGTCGTGCCGGTGATGAACAGGAACCAGGCGATGCCGGCCAGCGCCGCGGGCAGCGCCGCGATGATGATGCCCGCATCGATCCACGACTGGAAGTTGACGACGATCAGCAGGTACACCAGCACGATGGCCATCGCCAGCCCCAGGCCCAGCCCGATGAAGGACGACTGCATCGTCTGCACCTGGCCGCGCACCGCCACCTGGCTGCCGCGCGGCAGCTTGGGCCGCACCTGCGCCACTGCCTCCTGCACCTTCGAGGCCACGCTGGCCAGGTCGGTGCCCTGCACGCTGACGTACACATCGACGGCCGGCGAGATGTTGTAGCGCGACACGATGGGCAGCTGGCGCGCCTGGCGCGCCTCCACCACGTTGCCCAGCAGCTGCGGCGGCGCCGCGCCGGCAGCGGTGCTGCCCACCGGGATGTTCAGCAGCGCGTCCAGCGAGTCCACCTGGTACTGCGGGCTCTGGATGACGATGTTGTAGACCACGCCGTTCTGCGGGTTCAGCCAGAAGGCCGGCGCGGTCTGCGAGCTGCCCGACAGCGCGATCAGCACGTTCTGCCCCACGTTGGTCGCCGACAGCCCCATCTGCTGCAGCCGCGTGCGATCCATCTGCAGCGCCAGGCTGGGCCCGTCCAGCCGCTGGTGCACGTGCGCGTCCACCGCACCCGGGATCTTGCGGATCTCCTTGACCAGCTGCCCGGCCAGTTCGGCGTTGGCCTCCAGGTTGGCGCCCGTGAACTGCACGTCGATGGCCGCCGGCAGGCCGAAGTTCAGGATCTGCGTGACGATGTCGGCCGGCTGGAAGAAAAACTCCACGCCGGGAAAGCGTTTGGGCAATTCGCGGCGCAGCAAGGTGACGAGCTCTTCCGTCGGCCGGTGGCCTTCGCGCAGCGACATCAGGATCTCCCCGTCCAGCGTGCCGATGGTTCCGGCATTGCTGTACGACAGGTTGATGCCGCTGTTGGGCACGCCCAGGTTGTCCAGGATGGTCTCGAGTTCGTCTTTCGGGATGAGCTCGCGGATGGCGGCTTCCACGGCGTCGGCAGCGCGCGCCGTTTCCTCGATCCGGGTGCCGGTGGCCGTGCGCATGTGCAGCCGGATCTGGCCCCCGTCCACGCTGGGAAAGAAGTCCCGGCCCAGGAAGGGATAAAGCAGGCAGGACAGCAGGCAGAACGCCATGAAGGCCACGCTGAAGCGCCGGCGGTGCGCCAGCAGCGAGGACAGCGACAGCGTATAGGCGCGGCGCAGCCGCTCGAACTGCGCGTCGAACGCGCGGTACAGCCGCTGCAGCGGGCTCGCGCGCGCGCCCTCGCCGCCGTGCACATTGCCCATGAGCAGCATCACCAGCGTGGGCACCAGGCTTCGCGACAGGAAGTACGAGGCCAGCATGGCGAACACCACGGCTTCCGCCAACGGCACGAACAGGAAACGCGCCACGCCCGACAGGAAGAACATGGGCACGAACACAATGCAGATGCACAGGGTGGACACGAAGGCCGGCACGCCGATCTCGCCCGCCCCCACGTCGATGGCCTCCAGCAGCGGCTTTCCCAGGTGCATGTGCCGCTCGATGTTCTCGATGGTGACGATGGCCTGGTCCACCAGGATGCCGACGGACAGCGCCAGCCCGCCCAGCGTCATCAGGTTGAGCGTTTCGCCCAGTGCGTACAGCGCCAGGATGGAAGCCAGGATCGACAGCGGGATCGTGAGGCCGATGATCAGCGTGCTGCGCCAGTTGCCCAGGAACAGCAGCACCATGGCGGCTGTCAGCGCGGCGGCGATCAGCGCTTCGGCCACCACGCCCTTGATGGCGGCCTTGACGAAGACCGACTGGTCGAACAGGGGCGTGACCTTGATGTCCTGCGGCATGGTCAGGGCGGCTTTGGGCAGCATGTCGCGGATGTTGGACACGATGTCCAGCGTGGAAGCCCCGCCGTTCTTCAGCACCGACAGCAGCACGCCGCGCGCGCCGTCCTGGCGCACCACGTTGGTCTGCGGCTGGAACCCGTCGCGCACGAAGGCCACGTCCTTCAGGTAGGTCGTGGCGCCGCCCACGGTGCGCACCGGCAGGTCGTTCAGGCCGGCGATGGCCTCGGGCGAGCCGTTCATTCGCACCACGTATTCGGTGCCGCCCAGCTTGGCCGTGCCGGAAGGCAGTATCAGGTTCTGCGTGTTCACCGCGTTCACCACGTCGGCGGGCGCCAGGCCCCGCGCCTGCATGGCCTGGTTGT
This sequence comes from Burkholderiales bacterium, assembly GCA_016191525.1. Taxonomy (GTDB): domain Bacteria; phylum Pseudomonadota; class Gammaproteobacteria; order Burkholderiales; family Burkholderiaceae_C; genus Ramlibacter. The sequence goes on from JACPOK010000033.1 coordinate 373,895, forward strand.
CCAGGTCCACCGAAATCACCTTCACCTTGCCGCCGTAGGGGAAGGGAATGGCCACGCCGGGGATGGTCACCAGCTGGGGCCGCAGCGTGTTCACCGCGGCGTCGAACACCGACTGCTCGGGCAGCGAGCCGCTGGAGAGCGCCAGCTGCACCACCGGGATGCTGGAAGCCGAATACTTGATCACCAGTGGCGGCGTGATGCCCGGGGGCAGCTGGCGCACCTGCGTCTGCATCGACGCGACCACCTGCGAGATCGCCGTCTGGATGTTGGCCGTGGGCTGGAAGAACACCTTGATGACGGTGATGCCCGGCAGCGAGGTCGATTCGATGTGCTCGATGTCGCTCACCACCGTGGTCAGGCCCCGCTCGCTCGAGGACGCGATGCGCTGGCCCATTTCCTGGGCCGGCAGGCCGTTGTAGTTCCAGATGATGGAGATCACCGGAATGTTGATTTCCGGGAAGATGTCGGTCGCCATGTTCCACAGCACAAAGGGCGTGGACAGCACGATCAGCATCGCCATCACGATGAACGTGTAGGGGCGCCGCAGCGCCAGCTGGACCATGGACATCGGTGGGTACTGCCTGGGGGGAAGGCCAAATAATACGTCAACGTATTGTTTCGGCCTTGTAAAGCCGCCGGGACGACCCCGGCGCGCGGCCTCAGGCCAGCATCTTCTTCAGCTCGCCGCTGGCGATCAGGGCCTTCAGGTCATCGGCGCCGCCCACCAGCGTGCCCTTGACGAACACCATCGGGAAGGTGGGCCAGCCGGACCACATCTTCAGCGCATTGCGGTCGCGCCAGGTGTTCAGGTAGTTGCCGTATTCCATGTACTTGTAGGCCACGCCGGCCTCGTCCAGCGCGGCGCGCGCCTTGCGCGGAAAGGGGTTCATGCCCATGCCGACCACCACCACGCCGTTGGCCGCGGTGGCCGCCTTCACATCATTGACGATGGCCTGGCGGTGGGTGTCGACCTTCGCGCGGATGGCGGGATGGATCTGGGCTTCGTCGAGGATGTTGCGCGGCATGGGGGCTCCTGAAGGGCTGCGCGAAGGTAACACAGCAGCGGGCCCCGTTAAACTGGGCCGGCCCCATGCCTTTTTCATCCCTCGGCCTTTCCCCCGCACTCGTTCGCGCCATCGGCGAGATGGGCTTTGCCGCGCCCACCCCCATCCAGCAGCAGGCCATCCCGGCCATTCTGGGCGGCGCCGACGTGCTGGGCTCGGCCCAGACCGGCTCCGGCAAGACGGCCGCCTATGCCCTGCCTTTGCTGCAATTGCTGCAGCAGGGAAAGACCCACACGCCCAGGCGGGTGCGCGCCCTGGTGCTGGTGCCCACGCGGGAGCTGGCCGCCCAGGTGGGCGAAGCCATGCGCATCCTGGGCCAGCACCTGCCGCAGCCGCTGAAGATCGCCATCGTGTTCGGCGGTGTCTCGATCAACCCGCAGATGATGGGCCTGCGCGGCGGGGCCGACGTGGTGGTGGCCACCCCCGGCCGCCTGCTGGACCTGGTGGAACACAACGCGCTCAAGCTCTCTTCAGCCGGCCTGCTGGTGCTGGACGAAGCCGACCGGCTGCTGGACCTGGGCTTCGCCGAGGAACTCCAGCGCGTGCTGGCCCTGCTGCCCGCAAAGCGGCAGAACCTGTTTTTCTCCGCCACCTTTCCCGGCCCCGTGCAGGCGCTGGCTTCCTCGCTGCTGCACGAGCCGCAGCGCATCGAAGTGGCCGCCACGCCGGACAACGAACCCGTCATCCTGCAGCGGGCGATCCAGGTGGATGAAAAAAAGCGCACCGAGCTGCTGCGCCACCTCATCACCCACGAAGGCTGGGAGCGCACGCTGGTGTTCGTCGCCACCCAGTACGCCACCGAGCACGTGGCCTGGAAGCTGTACAAGTCGGGCATCTTCGCCACGCCGTTCCACGGGGGTTTGAGCCAGGGCGCGCGCAAGCAGGTGCTGGCCGAATTCAAGGACGACCGCTGGGACGTGCTGGTCACCACCGATCTCGCCTCACGCGGCATCGACATCGCGCAGCTGCCGGTGGTGGTGAACTACGACCTGCCCCGCTCGGCCACCGACTATGTGCACCGCATCGGCCGCACCGGCCGCGCCGGCCAAAGCGGCCAGGCCGTGAGCTTTGTCAGCGCGGCCACCGAAGCGCATTTCCGCCTGATCGAAAAGCGCCAGCACCTGAGCCTGCCGCGCGAGCAGATCGCGGGGTTTGAGCCGGTGGAGGTGGAAGAAGCGGCGGCGGGCACCGGCGGCATCAAAGGCAAACGCCCCAGCAAGAAGGACAAGCTGCGCGCCGCGAAAAGCATGGATGCCGGATCAGGTCCGGCATGACAGCCGCGGTGTCATTCCGGGCTTGACCCGGAATCCACGGTGGCTTCAGGCGGCTTGGCCTTGCGGTGGCCCGGCTTGGCCAGGATCTCGACGTAGAACTGCGGCCCCGCCTCTTTCGCCACGCCGTCGATCAAGCCCGTGATGGCCGACAGGTGCACCACTTCGGCCGCCTCGGGCGTCACGCCGAACTTGCAGTCGAAGTCCCAGTAGTCCACGCCTTCGGGCAGGTCGCGGCGGCGCTCGCGCTTGATGTATTTGCGGATTTCGTGCTTGACGGCGTCGAGCACCCGGTCGCGGTTCTTGCCTTCGACATTCAGCTGGAAAGTTTTCTTCATGGGCGATCGTAACGCGCCCGCGGCCCGGCGAAGTCAGCGCACCGGACCAGCCTCACTCGGTGGTGGGCGCCACGGGCTGCTGCAGGACCACTTCGCGCGGTGGCGGTTCGTCCCGCGCCGCTGCAGGGGGCGCCTGCACCGGCGCCGCAGCCTGCACGGGCGCTTGCACCACTGGCGCCCGCTCGATGGTGATCACCTGCGGCGCCCGGCTGCCCTGGGGCAGGGCAATGACCTGCGGACCCCGTGCATTGGGGGCGATGGTGATGACCTGCTGCGAGCGCTCGGGTTGCAGCGGTCGTTGTTCGGCGGTCACGCCCAGGGGCTGCGGCGCCGTCGTGCCGCCAATCTCCGGCACGCGGTCGAACTGGGGCGGCAGCCGGTTGGCCTGGGGCGCGACATCCATGGGCTGGCCCGGTGCGGTTTGCGGCAGCGCCTGCGGCAGCTGCGGCGGCGACAGGTCGGGCGCGGGCGTGATGACCTGGGTCTCCGTGGCCGAAGGGAACAGGCTGCTGAACCAGTCATTCACCTTGCCCAGCGTGTCCTGTGCGGGCGCCGGCTCTTCGTGCACGGCGGCGAACCGGGTGCCCGCGTCGATGGCCTTGACCTTGATCGCCTGCTGGAAAAACTCGCCCACCATCGGCAAGGCGCTGTGCGCGCCCTGCCCCCAGTCGCTGCCCATGGTGAACTTGTTGTCGTTGAAGCCCACCCACGCGCCGGCCACCAGCTGCGGGTGCATCAGGATGAACCAGCCATCGGTGTTGTCCTGCGTGGTGCCGGTCTTGCCGGCCACGTCGGCCTGGATGCCGTAGCGGCTGCGGATGGCCGTGCCCGTGCCCTTGTCGATCACGCCGCGCATCACGTCCACCAGCGTCTGCGCGGCTGCGTTGGACATCGCGGGCTCGGGCGCCTTGGCGTGGAACTCTTCCAGCACCTTGTGGCGCGCATCCTCCACCCGCATCACCAGCATCGGCTCGATGTAGCTGCCTCCGTTGGCGATGCTGCCGTAGGCCGATACCATTTCCTTCAGCGTCACCGGGCTGGTGCCCAGCGCCAGCGACAGCACTTCGTCCAGCTTGCTCTGGCGCACGCCCATGGCGCGCGCGAATGCCGCGACGCGCGCCGCGCCGATGCGCTGGATCAGCTGCGAGGTGATGGTGTTCTTGGAAAAGGCCAGGCCGTCGCGCAGGCTCATCGCCTGCCCGCTGGGGGGGCCGGCGTCGCTGGGCCGCCAGACGCCGCCGCCCGGGCCCATGGAAATCTCCACCGCCTGGTCCATCAGCGTTTCGGACGGGCTGATGCCCGCCTCGAACGCGGCGCCATAGACAAAGGGCTTGAAGGTGGAGCCGGGCTGCCTGCGGGCCTGCGCCACGTGGTCGAACTGGTCTTGCGCAAAGTCGCGGCTGCCCACCCAGGCACGCACCTGCCCGTTGCGCGGGTCCAGCGCCAGGAAGCCGGCCTGCAGGGTGGACTGGTCCTTGCTCTTTCGCTTGTCCACCAGCAGCTGCAGCTTGTCGGCCTGCCGCGTCACGGCTTCGTTGGCGGCCTTCTGCAGGCGCGAGTCGATGGTGGTGTGCACCACCAGCCCGTCGGCGTACAGGTTGTAGCCGTTGCGGTCGGCCCAGTCGATCAGCCAGCGGCGCAGCTGCTGCGTGACGTGCGGCGCCGGGCCCAGGGGCTCGTCCTGCTTCTCGAAGTCCACGTTCAGGGGCGATTTCTTCAGCGTGTCGAACTTGGCCTGCTCCAGCTTGCCGTGCTTGACCATCTGGCCCATCACCGTGTTGCGCCGCTGCAGGGCGCGTTCGGGGTTGAGCACGGGGTTGTAGTAGCTGGTGCCCTTGAGCATGCCCACCAGCGTGGCGCCTTCCAGCACATTCAGCTCGCCCGCCGACTTGTCGAAATAGGTGCGCGCCGCCATTTCTATGCCCCAGGCGTTGTAGAGGAAGGGCACCGTGTTCAGGTACGTCTCCAGGATTTCATCCTTGGAATACGTGGCCTCGATCTTCAGCGCGGTGATGGCTTCCTTGATCTTGCGGTTCAGCGTGGGCGCGCGGCCGATCTGCTCGGGGTAGAGGTTGCGGGCCAGCTGCTGCGTGAGCGTGGAGCCGCCCTGCCGGTCACCGGCCAAGGTGCGCGCCGCCGCCGACATCGTCCGGCCCACGTCCAGCCCATGGTGCTGGTAGAAGCGGTGGTCTTCGGTGGCGATCAGCGCCGCCAGCACGTTGGGCGAGATGTCGGCCAGCTTGACCCAGTCGCGGTTGACGCGCTTGAACACCGCCAGCGGCTGGCCGTCGGCCGACAGCACCATGGCGGGCTGCTCGGTCACGGCCTTGCGGATGTCGCCGGTGGCCGGCGTCAGGGGTATGAGGGCCAGCACATAGGCCAGCAGAAGCAGAGGCAGCGCTGCCGACAGCACCGCCAGCGAGCGCCAGGGGTGCGCGCGCACCGCAAGCCAGGCGCGGCGCGAGGTTTCAGCGGCAAAGGTTCCCGCGCGGGCAAGTGCTTCTCTCATCCGCGCAAATGTAGCGCGGCGCGCCGGGCCGCCGGTGTAGGACCGTGGCGCGAGCCGGGGTGCGAAGCTTCGCTGTCAGCTTCAGCGCACCATGCTGGCGAGCACCACGCCCTTGCCCTCGGACTGGCTGAACGCCTGCAGCTGCGCATCGAGCATCACGGCCTGCTGCGCACCGATGCGGGCGTTCAGGATGTGCTTTTGCGTCTCGCTCGGCAGCTTGGCGGTGTTGCGGCCGTTCCAGACGCTGCGGCCGCGGCTGGACAGGTTGTAGTAGATCGACACGCCTTCGCGCAGCTTCTCGGCACGCTGCGCCGCACCCAGCTTGAGGCCGGCGATGCGGTCGGCGCTCCACAAGGCAGCTTCCTTCATGTGGCGCGCGGCCACGTGCACCGCTTCCACCATGTCGTTGGGGTCGCGCAGGCCCAGGGCACGCGCGGTGGCGGGTTCGAACTGCGCGATGCCCAGGTTGGGCGTGCCGTTCTTGCTGGCGCCCAGGCGCGGCACCCACGAGGTTTCCGCATTGATGATGCCGTACACATCCTTGAAGCCCAGGCCCACCTCATGCAGGCCCGCGCGCTGCGCTGCCGACTTGGCCAGCAGCATGCGCGAATCGGGATCGGGCGTCATCAGCTTGTCGCCGCCCATGCGCGTCTCAACCCAGCGGATCTTCGTGCGCAACTGGCTGTAATAACCGTCTTCGGGCCGCGAGGGCGCAGGCGCCGGGGCAAGTGCCGCAACTGCCTCAACCGGGGCCTGCATGGCGGCCACAACGACGGGTTCACGGCCCAGCTTCACTTCGCCCACAACCACAGGCGCCGCGGCAGGCCGCACGCGGTGCGAACTCTGCCATTGGGCAACGCCCAGGTAGGTCAGCGATACCGCGGAGAGCATGACGGCCGACATGGCGATGTTTTGAAGCTTGCCCATTTGTAGTCCTTGTCTTACACAGAAAGACTAGTGACAGGCAGGCCACGCGTTAGTTCATGGTTGTTTCAACTGGCCCCGCGTGTAGGCCGAAAACCGTGAATAAGTCAGCGATTTCCTACAGGATCATTGCAACGGCTGAGCCTCGCAAGCACAGCAGCAGTTTCAGATGGGCCGCGACCCCAGGTGCATGCCGCCGTCTAGAAGGATGAGTTCGCCGGTGACGGTGCGCGCCCCATCGATGAGCCACACAATGGCCTCGGCCACGTCCTCGGGCGAGCTCGCGCGTTGCAGCGGAACGTTCTTTTCGTAACCCGCCCGCGCCTTTTCATAAGCCTCCTGGCCGATGCCCTGCACAAACCAGCGCGAAGTGATCAGGCCGGGGCACACCGCGTTCACGCGGACGTCCGGCGCGAGCGCGCGCGCCAGGTGCAGCGTCATGGAATTCACCGCACCTTTGGAAGCGATGTAAGGCATGGATGAGCCGATGCCCAGCGAGCCCGCGACGGACGACACATTGACGATGGCGCCGCGCGAAGCCTTCAAGTGCGGCGCGCAGGCGCGCACCATCTGGAACGTGCCCACCGTGTTCACGCCCAGGATGCGCTGGAAGGTCTGCGCATCCAGCGCATCCCAGCCCGCCGCTTCGCCGAACACGGAAACACCTGCGTTGTTGACCAGTGCGTCGATGCGGCCCCAGCGCTCCATCATGGCCGCCGCCATGGCCTTGCAATCGGCGTCCTGCGCCACGTCGCCGCGCAGCAGCAGCGTGTCGGCGCCGGCGGCCCGGCACTGCGCTTCGGATTGCCGCGCCTCGTCTTCGCTCTTCGAATAGTTGACCAGCACGTTGTAGCCGCGCTGCGCCAGCATCAGCGCCGTGGCGGCGCCCACGCCGGTGGCCGAGCCTGTCACGAGGGCTGTCTTGCGGGGTTCCATGGTGATCTCCTTGGTGCTGTGCTGCGCAGTTTAGTCCAGAGGGGAAAATGCCCGCGGAGCGCGCCAGCCTTGCTCAGCCAGCTATTGTTTTGATAGCGAGAAGCCGTTCAGGCCGCGCTCGCGGAAGAAGCTGTCGATGGCGCCGGACCAGATCGGCACCGCCTCCGGCGCGTAGAAAAGCAGGTGGCCGTCGTTGCCGTGCGGCGGGTTCATCACCAGCCGCCCTTTGCCGCCGGCCGCCTCGAACGCGGCGAACCAGGCACGCGCGGCTTCCGGCGAGAAGTACTTGTCGTTCTCCACATAAAACCACAGCACCGGCGCGCGCGTGGTGGCCGCATAGCCGGCAACCGTACGGGCCATGCCCTCCACGTCGCAGTGCGCGCCGCCCAGGCCGGTGCCGCCACGGCCGCCGGAGAAGTTGAGCACGGCCAGCAGGCCAGGCGGTGCCTGGCCCGCGGCCGCCAGCGAAGCAAAACCACCGGCCGACTGGCCCATCAGCACCATGCGTTGCGTATCCAGCGTGGGCCGCGTGCGCGCATAGGCCACGGCGGACAGTACGTCGCGCGCGCTTTGCCGGCCCGCCTCGGCAAAGGCACCGGGCGCGCAACCGCCCTTCTCCGCGTAGTCACCGGGCGATGCGCCATAGCCACGCCGCATGGGCACCAGCACCGCAAAGCCGCGCCGCATCAGCTCCCGGGTCTGCGGGATCAGGCGGTAACGCCCCATGCTGTCGCGGTTGCGCGCCGCGGCGGGGCTGCCGTGGTTAAGGATCACCAGCGGGAACGGCCCCGCCCCGCTCGGCTGGTACAGCGTGCCGGTCAAGGGGAATGCCTTCTCCTGCACGGTGGCGTCGAGCAGCGGGATCTGCACCACCTCTTCCCGCAGTTCGGCAAGAATCTCGCGCGGATTGCCCAGCGCCGCCTGCCAGGAGTTGTCCTGCGCATGAGCAGGTTGCATCACCGCCACGCAGGCGAGCAACAAAAGGACCGGTATGTTGTGAGCCACCCGCACAGCCTAGCGCCGCACCAGCGCGATCAGGTAGCGGCACGGCCCTGCCGCCGGGTTGTGGAAGCTGCAGTCCACCGGCGGGCCCAGCTGCAGGCAGTCGCCGCGCTCCAGCCGATGCGCCTGCCCGCCCTCCTGGAATACCAGCGTGCCCTGCGTCACCCAGATCTGCTGGTGCTGGAACACGAAGGCGCTGGCCGGATAGCTCACGCGGGCCTTCGCGGGCAGCTCCACCTCCAGCAATTCCAGCATTCCGCGCTCGGGCGGCGAAATGGAGCGGCGGATGTAGCCCGTCTCGGGATCGGTCCACACCGGCTGCGAAGCCCGCCGGCTGATGCGCTCGCCCTGTTGCTCCGACAGGGCCAGAAGTGCCGAGAGCGACAGGCCGAACGCGCCTGACAGCTTGCCCAGCACCGTGGCCGTGGGGCTGGCCTCGCCGCGCTCTATCTTGCTGATCATGGCCTTGGACACGCCCGAGCGCTGCGCCAAACCGGCCAGCGACCAGTCGCGCTCGAGGCGCTGCTTTTTCAGCGAAGCGGAAATGGCATCCGTGGGATCGGCGGGCATGGTGGCCGATTGTCCACTATGATGGACGCCATGCCAAGAGAGATCCACCTCAACGCCTTCGACATGAACTGCGTGGGCCACATCCAGCAGGGCCTGTGGACGCACCCGCGCGACCAGTCCTCGCGCTACACCGAGCTGCGCTACTGGACCGAATACGCGCGGCGGCTGGAAGCGGGCCTGTTCGACGGCATCTTCTTCGCCGACGTGCTGGGCGTGTACGACGTGATGGGCGCCAGCCCCGATGCCGCCCTGCGCGGCGCCGTGCAGGTGCCGGTGAACGACCCCACGCTGCTGATTCCCGCCATGGCGGCCGTCACCGAACACCTGGGGTTCGGCGTCACCGCCAACCTCACCTACGAAACGCCCTACCTTTTCGCGCGCCGCATGTCCACGCTGGACCACCTGACGGGCGGGCGCATCGGCTGGAACATCGTCACCGGCTACCTGGACAGCGCCGCCCGCGCCGTCGGCCTCACCGGCCAGACCGCGCACGACGACCGCTACGACCTGGCCGACGAGTACATGGAACTGGTCTACCGCCTGTGGGAAGGCAGCTGGGACGACGGCGCCGTGCTGCGCGACCGCGAGGCCGGTGTGTATGCCGATCCGGCGAAGGTGCGGCTGGTGCACCACCACGGCAAGCAGTACAAGGTGGACGCCATGCACCTGTGCGAGCCGTCGCCGCAGCGCACACCGGTGCTTTACCAGGCCGGCTCGTCCGCGCGCGGCTCGCGCTTCGCGGCCACCCATGCCGAGTGCGTGTTCCTCAACGGCCAGAGCCAGCCCGGCGTGAAGAAGATCGTCGAAGGCATACGTGGCCAGGCGGTGGCGCAAGGCCGCGCCGCCGCCGACGTCAAGGTGTTCCTCGGCGCCACCGTGATCGCCGGCCGCACCGACACTGAAGCAAACGAGAAGTTCGAGGAATACCGGCGCTACGCCAGCTCCGAAGCGGCGCTGGTGCATGCGGCCGCGTCCATGGGCATCGACTTCTCCAGATACGACATCGACGAGCCGATCGAAACCGGCAAGAGCCAGGGCATCGTCTCCAACGTGGAAGCCATGACACGCAGCGCCGGGCCGCAGTGGACGCGGCGCAAGCTGCTGGCGCAGATGGTGCTGGGCAGCCGGCAGGCGCCCTGGGTGGGCTCCGCGGAAAAGATAGCCGACACGCTCATCGCCTGGAGCCAGGACGCCGACGTGGACGGCTTCAACCTTTCGCGCACCGTGGTGCCCGAATGCTTCGACGACTTCATCGCGCTGGTGGTGCCGCGGCTGCAGGAGCGCGGCGCGTACAAGACGGCTTACGCGCCGGGCTCGCTGCGCGGCAAGCTGTTCGGCCATGACCGGCTGCCCGCGAGCCACGCGGCCGCCCAGTACCGCTTCGGGAGGCCGCCCGCATGACCGACAGGCAGAGCTTTCGCAACGCCATGTCGCACCTGGCGGGCGCCGTGAACGTGGTCACCGCGCAGGGCGCGCAGGGCCCCATGGGCTGCACCGTGTCCGCCGCCTGCAGCGTGACCGATGAACCGCCCACGCTGCTGGTGTGCATCAGCCGCGCCAGCCGCAGCCACGCCGCCTTCACGGGCAGCGGCGCGCTGTGCCTGAACGTGCTGTCCGCCGCGCAACAGCACATCGCCCAGCGCTTTGCCGACAGCAGCGCAACGTCCGCCGAGCGATTCGCGCTGGCGCAGTGGGACACGCTCGCCACCGGCTCGCCGGTGCTGCGCCATGCGCTGGCTTCGTTCGACTGCCAGATCACCGGTGCCATGGAGGTTGGCACGCACACCGTGTTCACCTGTTCCGTGCGGGCGGTGCGCATGCACGACGGCGAGGACGGGCTGGTGTATTTCTCGCGCGCCTACCACCGGCTGCCCGTCAGCACGGCGCAGGAGGCCTGAAGCCTTGGGCAAGACCGGCTCGCTCGCGGTCCTGCTGCTATGCGAGGTGGGCGCGATGACCGTGTGGTTCTCGTCCGCCTCGGTGGTGGCCACGGTGCAGCAAACTCAGGCCGTCAGCCCGCAAGCCGCCGCGCTGCTCACCAGCGCCATCCAGGCCGGTTTCGTGCTGGGCACCCTGCTCAGCGCACTGCTGTCACTGGCCGACCGTTACGATCCGCGCCGCCTGTTCATGGCTTCGGCCCTGGTTGCAGCGGCGGCCACCGCCGCCCTGGCCTTCCTGCCGCCGACGGGCGCCGCTGTCTATGCCCTGCGCTTTGTCACCGGCATGTGCATGGCCGGCGTCTACCCGGTGGGCATGCGGCTGGCCGCCACCTGGGCCCAGGGCGACCTGGGCCTGCTGATCGGCCTGCTGGTGGGCGCCCTCACCTTCGGCTCGGCCAGCCCGCACCTGCTGGCTGCTGCCGGCGGGGCCGACTGGCGGGTGGTGTACGGTGTGGCCGCGGCCTGCGCCGCCATGGCGGGCCTGGCAATTCTTGAATGCGGCATCGGCCCCAACATCCGCCGCGCCGCGAGCCTGGACCTGCGCAAGTTCACCCAGGCCTGGCGCCAGCCCGCCGTGCGGCTGGCCAACCTGGGCTACCTGGGCCACATGTGGGAGCTGTACGCCATGTGGGCCTGGCTGGCCGTGTTCCTGCAGGCCAGCTTCGCCGCGCGCGGCGTAGCCGATGCCGCGCACCAGGCCAGCCTGCTCACCTTTGCCACCATCGCGGCGGGCGCGCTGGGCGCCTGGGGCGGCGGCGCGCTGGCCGACCGCATCGGCCGCACGGCGGTGACCATTGCGGCCATGGCCGCCAGCGCGGGCTGCGCCCTCGTCATGGGCTGGCTGCTGGCGGCGCCGCTGTGGATCGTGGCGCCGGTGGCGCTGGTCTGGGGCGTGACGGTGATCGCCGACTCCGCCCAGTTCTCCGCCAGCATCGCGGAGCTGGCCGAGCCTTCGTCGATAGGCACGCTGCTGACGGTGCAGACCTGCGCGGGCTTTTTGCTCACGCTGGCCAGCATCCACCTGGTGCCGCACGTGGTGGCGCTGGCGGGCTGGCCCGGCGCCTTCAGCATGCTGGCCGTGGGGCCGCTGCTGGGGTGCGTGGCGATGTATCGGCTGCGCCAGCGGCCGGAAGCGCAGCGGCTGGCCTCCGGGCGCCGCTAGCGAACGGGTCGCGCGGCCTGTCCGCCTACGCGGTGTCGCCCTGCCGTCCCGCACCGCGCCGCTGAAGAGAGGCACACGCTCAACAGTTCGGAAACAGCGCTTAGCAGGAGGGCCTTCCGGGTTCATAAACCCTAGACGAAAGCCCAACATGCCTTCAACCGTTTCTGGCGGCAGCGCCACTGCCCTTTACATGTACCAGGCCCTGTACGGCCAGGCCCCGAGCAACGCGCTCCTGACAAGCTACACGGCGCAAGCCACCGCCGACGCTTCTGGCTTCGCGGCCGGCCTGGCGGGCAGCTTTGCTTCCACCACCAGCGCCGCACTGGCGCTCAGGGTGCTGACCAACCTGGGCATCACGGCCACCACCGTCACCGCGCCCGGCTCGTACACCACGCTACTGAGCGCCGCGCAGCAGGCGTTTGACGGTTACGGCGTCGCATCGCGCGGCCAGATCATCCTGAACGTCAGCAACCTGCTGGCCAGGCTGGAAGGCGACGTGACCTACGGCGTGGCCGCAGCCGGGTTCAACAACCAGGCCACGGCGAACCTCGCCTATGGCGCCAATACCTCCAACACCAGCCCGGCCACGGTGCCGCCCGCGGGGACCAGCACCGGAACGGGCACCGGCACAGGCGGTACCGGAACCGGCACAGGCACAGGCGGTACCGGAACCGGCGGCACCGGCACCGGCACCACCGGCTCGAGCTTCACCCTCACCACGCTGGCCGATAACTTTGCCGGCACCAGCGGCAACGACAGCTTCAACGCCACCTATGACGCGGTGGCCACCGACACCCTTACCTCCGCCGACATCCTGGCCGGCGGCGCGGGCACGGACACGCTGAACATCTCGCACATCATCGACGTGGCCATGACGCCGCCCGACACCCTGTGGACCGGCGTTTCCGGCATCGAAAAAGTCGTCTTCACGACATCGGGCAACGGCGCGCAGACCCTCAACACGGGCGTGAACTTCGACAACGCCTTCCGCACCGGGGGCGTGAACCTCACGGCCTCGACCACCGGCTCCGGCGCGATCGACGTCGGCATGGGCTCCTTCACCGGCGCCGCCACCGTCGTCACCACCTCGCTGGCCGGCGCGCAAACCATCATCACCGGCACCGGCGCGGCCACCGTGACGGCGAACACCACGGCGGGCGCCATCACCATCAAGGGTGTCGGGCTTGTCAGCGCTTTCGCCACCACCACCGGCGGCGGCGCGCAGACGATCGGCGACGCGGGCGGCAACGGCGCGAACCTGGTCACCGTCAATGCGTCTTCGAATTCCGGCGCGCAGGTCATCACCAGCACGAGCACCAGCAACGTGACGGTCACCGCCTCGTCCACCTCGGGCATCCAGACCATCACCACCGGCGCCGGCAACGACAGCATCACGGCGTCTTCGGCCGCCGGCACCTCGAACACGATCACAGCCAACGCGGGCAACGACGTGATCATTGCCGGCCTGGGCCGTGACCTGATCACCGGCGGCCTGGGCACCGACACCATGACCGGCGGCGGCGGTGTGGATACCTTCGCGTTCGGCGCCAACGGCTCGGTCATCGGCACGTCGATGGACGTCATCACCGACTTCAATGCGTCGGGCGCCGACATCCTGATCTTCGGTGGCAGCACCGCCGTCCTCACCGCCGACCTCACGGCGCTGGCGGCGGGCGCCAATGTCCAGACGTCCACGGGCGGCCTGGCCACCTTCCATGCGAGCGACAGCACGCTGGCGCTGAAAATCGCCGCGATGCAGGCCGACGTCCAGCTGGATGCGGCAGGCTCGCTGGCGATGTTCGTCGACGGTGGCAACACCTACGTCTATTACGCGGGCACAGCGGCCGGCAACGCGGACGACCAGCTGATCCAGCTGACCGGCATCAACACCCTGGTGACCCTCACGGGCGGCGGCACGGCGACGATCGCCTAACTGGCGGCGAGCGCCTCGTCCCAGTGCAGGACCGAGGCGGGCCTGGCGCCCCGGAAGGCGCCCAGCACGAGTTCAGGCGGCACCGTCTCGCGGCCCCGCTTGAACTTCATCTTCACCAGCACCTCGGCGCAGGCCACGCCCGCGACGCTGAAGGCATGGGAAAACCAGGCGCACTTGCCGTCCGCGTAGAGCACGCGCGTGTCCACCCGCACCCGGCTGAACAGCCGCACGGGCCGGGCGAAGCGTACCATCTGCGCCGCATTGACAAAGCTGCAGCGCTCGGCCCGCATGCGGCCGGCCAGCCCCGCCTTGATGAGGAAGTCCACCTGCGCGGACTCGGCCAGCTGGAAGTACTTGTCGCTCTTGAGCGTGAGCAGGCCGGTATCCAGCGGCGTGACGCGAAACCACGCCGTGGCCACGCCGTGCGGCTGCACGCTGCCGCGCTGGAACAGCGCCAGCACAAGCGTGACCAGGTTGCGCAACAACCCCGACATCAGGCCTTGGCCTGCGCCGCCTTGCGGTCGGCCACCACTTTCTGCGCGGTGGCGCGCTCACCGATCATCTTCAGGTAGGCCTTGTAATCGATGCCGGCGGCCAGCAGCAGGTCTTCGCCGAAGGCCGCCTTGGTGGCCATGCCCACCAGCGGGAAGTTGTTGAACGCGGCGCAATCGGCCTGTGTGAAGGTGTCACCCGCCACATAAGGCGAGAGCTTCGCCAGCTTCTTGAAAGCGGCGATGTTGTCCGCCAATTGCTTGCGGATGCGGGCCGCGTTGCCCTCACTCAGCGGCGCCGCGCCGAAGAAGGCGCTGCCGTACAGCTGGCGCGCCACGATCTCCAGGTGCCAGTCGATGAAGGTGGTGAGTTCGCGCACCTTGGCCGCCGCGAAAGGGTCGGCGGGCAGCAGCGGCGGGTTCGGCCAGGTGGCTTCGATGTATTCCAGCAGCACCTGGCTTTCGCACAGCGCGCCCTTGTCCGTGGTGAGGAAGGGAATCTTGCCGAGCGGCGAGGCGTTCAGGATAGCCTCGTCGCTGCTGTGGGTGGCGGCATAGGCCTCGTCAAAAGCCACGCCCTTTTCCAGCAGCGCGAGCTTGACCTTGTTGTAGTAATTGGAAATCGGCGAGCCGTGAAGCGTGAGCATGAATGTCTCCTGTGGTTTTCGGTGTGGTCTCAGTCGGGCACGAACTTCGCGTTGAACTTCTGCGCGTCGGCTTCCAGCTCGAAGGTCGCGAGCTGGCCGTTCTTGCCGTCGGCGATGCGGTGCGCGGCGAACAGGCTGTACCTGCCCTTGAGGTAGAAGCTGGGCAGGTCAATCAGCGCATAGGGCTGCGGCACGAACACCTCATGCGCGAACACCTCGCGGTGCACGTTGCGCGGCGAGGGAAACAGCTTGTACTCGCCGGTGTTGATGGTGGCTTCAGCCATTGCCGCCACCCGCTTCGGGCTTGGGCATGCGCTTGACCGGCTGCCAGCCGGCAAAGCGCGGGTAGTGCCGCGCCACCACCGGGCCGTCGAAGTCCCATGCGATGCACTTGCCCAGGTGGTAGGGCGGCTGGTCGCCGGGCGTGGACGGCGTGCCGGCCTGGCGGCGCAGCCGCTCCCGGTAAGCAGGAATGGTCTGGTAGGCCGCCGTGGCCATGTTGAACAGCAGCTCGCGCAAATGGGTGCAGCCGCGGGTGCCGCCCAGCGCGCGCTCGATCGCCTGGCGCCAGCCGGGGCCCATGGTGGCGCCCACCATCTGCTGCATGGGGTCGTTGCCCTGCTGGCATTCGCCAAAGGGCGTGTGGTCCATGGCGGTGGCGACTTCGCGGATCTTGAAGGCGTCGTCCACCGTCACGCGGATCAGCATGTTGTGGATGGGCGTGCCCGGCGGCATCAGGCCGCGCTCGGAGCGCTCCAGCGTGTAGGTCTTGGTATCGGACATCTCGGCCTCGATGTCCCACAGCCCGTCCTCGCGGTGGTAGCCGCGGTACTCGACGGCGCGGGTGTGCAGGTGGGTTCGGGCTTGGGAGGCGGGCAGCGGCATGGGGTACTTCTGTGAACTCGTATTGGACGATTTTCCCAGAAGAAGGCCTATCGCCGAGTTGACAGGCCCGGGCGTGCGCCGCCACTACGATTTGCCGATGCCTTATCCCAAAGACCACAAGCCGCGCACCCGCCGGCGCATCGTCGAGTGCGCGGGCCGGCTTTTCGGCGCGCAGGGGTTCGAAGCGACCTCGATCGAGCAGATCATGCTGGCCTGCCAGCTGACGCGTGGCGCCTTCTACGCCCACTTCCCCAGCAAGGGCGAGCTGTACCGCGAGGCCATCGGCGGCGGGGCAAGGCACGGCGAAAACGGCGATTGGCCGGATGCTTCGCAGTGGGGATTCCTGGCGGCCGACGTGGCCAGCAAGGACCCTGAAGTGCGAAGCGCGTACGCGTCGGCGCTGAAGATCCTGGAGAACCGGCTGCGCCTGCACAGCGGAACCGGCGCACCGGATGACAGTGCCGCGCTGGCTTCGGCCGCCATGGTGGTGGGCGCGCTGGCCATCGGCATGACCGTGGACGACAGCCGCTTGAAGAACAGCCTGGCCGACGCCTGCCGGGAGCATGCACGGCAACTGCTGGTGCCCGGAACCGAGCAGGCCTTCCTGTGGGCGGTCTCAACGGGCTGAATATGTCCTTGAACATATGGTCGATCCGGCTAGCCTCGGGTGGCCATGCCCATCCAACTGTTCCGTTTCCTCGTGCGGCTGCTGCCCGCCGCGCTGGCGCTTCGCATCGTCCGCGCGCTGGCCACCCGCTCCCAGCGCTCCGCCGCCACGCCTGAACAGCAGCAGGCGCTGGCCGGCGCGCGGCGCCTGCAGTACGGTGAAAGCGGGTCCAACGCCGCCTGGGCCTGGGGAGACAGTGGTCCGCTGGTGGTGTTCGTGCACGGCTGGAACGGCAGCGCCGCGCAGATGGCCCCGCTGGCTGCGCACGTTGCCGCGCTGGGCTTTCGCAGCGTGGCAATCGACGTCACGGGCCACGGCGCGTCACCGGGGCAACGCACCGACTGGGCCTGTTTCATCAACGACGTGGCGGCGCTGCAGCAGTCGCTGGGTGAAGAAGTTCATGCCTATGTGGGCCACTCGGCCGGCGCCATGACGCTGATGGCAGCACGCGCGGCGCGCGGTGTGCGCGCCGCCCGCTACGTGAGCATCTGCGCCCCCTCGCACCCCTTCCCGCCCATCGAGGTGATCCGCAAGCGGCTCAACCCGCCCGAAGCGGTGCTGGCGCTGTACCGCGGCCACATCGCGCGCCAGTTCGGGCGAAGCTGGGAACAACTCGAGGCGGGTGCCGTGTGGGCCGGCACGGGGGCCGGCCACCTTCTGTTCTATGACGAAGGCGACCGCTTCGTGCCACATGCGGTGGGCGACCGTGTGCTGGGGTGGTGCCCCGGCGCGCGGCTGGTCAAGACACAGGGCTACGGGCACACGCGGGTGCTGGCGTCGCCCGAACTGGCTGGGGCGGTGGGCGGGTTCCTGCTGCAGCCCGCGCCGGATTCTGGGGAGTAAAAGTGCCCGCAAGGCGCACCAATCCTGCTTAGACTGCTATCAATTATGTAGCACCTCCGGGTTGCAGCAAGGTCTCGTAGTAGTGGAACTCATGGCAGCTGGCAGCCCAGTGCGGGTTGGTGGCCTGGCGCGTGCCCACGCCCACCACGCGGCGGCCCGCTGCCTTCAGCTTCTGCGATAGCGGCAGAAAATCGCTGTCGCCACCGACGATGACGACGGTGCCGATGTGCGCGAAACGCGCAACGTCCTCGGCGGCGTCCAGGCACAGCCGGATGTCCGCGCCATTCTTGGCCGTGCCGCCCGGCGGGAACAGCTGCACCAGCTCGATGGCGTGGTGCAGCAGCGTATCGCGGTAGCGCCCGAAGAACTGCCAGTTGCAGTAGGCCCGGTTGATCGCGATGGGGCCGAGTGACGCGGCCAGATCGACCACCGCCCGCACGTCCACCAGCGGCTCCTGCGGCTTGAAGCGGTTGTCGGGCCTGGCATAGGCGCCCGGGTCCTTCTCCTCGCACAGGCCCGCGTGCAGGTTCTCGAAATCCCAGTACAGGGCGGTGTTGGGCATGGCGCCTCCTTCGCAGCCATGGTAGCGCGGCGGGTGATTCGGCCTTGCGTAGCAAAAGCTACAGATCGCGCGGCGCGGCCGCCTTACCGTTCGCCCCGTGCCCGTTCCGCGGCACGACTACGGAGAAAAACACATGTCCCGAGAACTCTTCTGGCTGGCCCTCAGCCTGGGCGCCACCGCCCTGTTTGCCTTCCCCTATGTGCTCAACCGCATCGCGGTGCGCGGCATAGGCGGCATGCTGGCCAACCCCTCGCCCAACGACACGCCGCTGGCCGCCTGGGCCCAGCGCGCGCAGCGGGCCCATGCCAACGGCATCGAGAACCTGGCGGTGTTCGCGCCCGCGGCGCTGGCGGTGCACATCATCGGCCGCGGTGACGCGCTCACCGCCGGCGCCTGCGCCGTGTACTTCTTCGCCCGCACCGGCCACTATGTGGTCTACACCGCCGGCGTGCCCGGCCTTCGCACCCTGGCTTTCTTCGGTGGCTGGGGCGCCACGGTGGTGCTGGTGGCGCGCCTGCTGGGGCTGGCGTGAGCAAGCCGTTCGCGCTGGTGGCCGGCAGCGGCGGTGTGCTGGGCGAGGCGCTGCTGGGCGAATTCGCCGGGGCCGGCTACGCGGTGGCGGGCCTGCGCCGAGCCGACTGCAACCTGGCCGATCCGGCGGAAACGCAGCAGGCCATAGCTCGCCTCACCGCCAGCCACGGCCCGGTGGACGTGCTGGTCTACAACGCCGGCCGGCTGGTGATCGCACCCTTCCTGGAACTGGGCCCGGCCGATTTCGAAGCCTGCTGGCAGGCCGGCCCGGCCGGTGCGGCCAACTGCGCGCGCGCCGTGCTGCCGTCGATGCTGGAGCGCGGCAGCGGCACGCTGCTGTTCACCGGCGCCACCATGTCGCTGCGCGGCTCGGCCCGCTTCGGTGCCATGGCCGCGGGCAAGTTCGGCCTGCGGGGCCTGGCGCAGTCGCTGGCGCGCGAGTTCCAGCCGCAGGGCATTCACGTGGCACACGTGCTGCTGGACGGCTTGCTGGAAGGCTCGGCCTCGGTGCTGCGCTTTGGCGGGCGCGACACAATGCCGCTGCAGCCGGGCACCGTCGCCGCCAGCTACCGCTGGCTGGCGGAGCAGCCGCGCTCGGCCTGGACCCACGAGCTGGACCTGCGCACCCTGTCGGAGAAATTCTGATGATCGAGATCGGCCTGCATGCCGACCGCACCCTGCCCGCCCTGGTGCATGCCGCCCGCCTGCCGTGGCTGGCCTCGCCGCAGCGCGGCGTGGAGCGTCGCATGCTGGAGCGCGTGGGCGGCGAGGTGGCGCTGGCCACCAGCATCGTGCGCTACGCCCCCGGCAGCCGCTTCCCGGGCCACGTGCATGACCTGGGCGAGGAATTCCTGGTGCTGGAAGGCACGTTCTCCGACGAGCACGGCCACTATCCCGCCGGCAGTTACGTGCGCAACCCGCCCGGCTCCAGCCACCATCCGTTCAGCGAAGCGGGCTGCGTCATCTTCGTCAAGCTGCGGCAGATGAACCCCGCGCAATCCCGCCGCGTGGTCCACGCCGGCGCGGCGCCCGGCGAGCGCCTGCTGTATGCCGACGCGCATGAGACCGTACGCATGGAAAGGCTGGAGCCGGGGTGTACCATCCCTGCGCGGCGGGTGTCGGGCGGGCAGGAGTTACTGGTGGTGGAGGGCTCGGCCCGGCTTGCGGGCGAAGCGCCGCAGGCCCTGCAGGCCTGGAGCTGGCTGCGCAGCGCCGGCACGGACCAAACCGCGCTGGAAAGCGCCACTGGCGCCCTGCTCTGGATCAAGCAAGGCCATCTGGGCTGATTGGCGCTAGGACAAAAGGACCGCATGCAATCCCTGGGCGAGCTGGTGGTGTTCGAGCCCTTCAACCGGCTGAGCGAAAGCGCGCGCAACCTGCTGGCGCAGGGCGCCCAGCGCAAGACCATGCCCGCCGGCACGAACATGATGCGCAAGGGCCAGCCCGCATCGGGCGCCTACGTGGTGCTCTCGGGCCGGCTGCGCGTTTTCACCATCACGCCCACCGGCACCGAGGCCACGCTCTATCTGATCGATCCGGGCGAAACCTGCGTGCTGGCGCTCAACTGCCTGTTCAACGACCTGCTCTATCCCGCCTGGGTGCAGGCACAGGGCCAGACCACGGTGGCCGTGATCCCCGGGCCGCTGTACCGGCGCCTGTTCGCGCAGGAACCCGCCATCCAGGACCTGACGGTACATGCGCTCTCTGCCCTGGTGTACCGGCTGATGGCCGAACTCGATGCGATCCATTCGTGCAACCACAAGCAGCGGCTGGTGCATTTCCTGCTGCTGCACGCCTCGTCCGAGGGCGTGCTGCGGACCACGCAGCAGCAGTTGGCCAACCACCTGGGCACCACCCGCGAAGTGGTGGCGCGCCTGATGCAGGACCTGGTGGGCAACGGCTACGTGAAAAGCCAGCGCGGGCAAATCACCATCAAGGACCTGTTCGGCCTGCGCAAGCTTGACGCCTCCATCCTGGCCGTCTAGTCCATCCACTTGGATGGTGGTAAGATGGCGACATGCCACGCACCAGCCAGAAATCCATGACCGCCGCCCCCAGGCCGGTGGACGAGAAAATCACCATCAACCTGGGCTGCGTTGACCTTGGGCAGATCGACCTGCTGGTGCAGGAGGGCTTCTATGCCAACCGCACCGACCTGATCCGCACAGCCATCCGCAACCAGCTGAACACCCATGGCGATGCCGTGCGCCAGGCCGCGGCGCGCAAGACGCTGGCGCTGGGCATCCAGCACTTCAGCCGGGCCGACCTGCTGGCCGTGAAAGCCTCCGGCCAGAAGCTGGACATCCGTGTGCTGGGGCTGGCCTCCATCGCGCCCGACGTCACGCCGGCGCTGGCGCTGGCCGCCATTGAATCCGTCACCGTGCTGGGCGTGCTGAACGCCAGCCCCGCCGTCAAGGCCGCGCTCGCCCGGCTCGGCCAGTAACCCATTTTTGGAAAGCATTCATGAACCCCGACTACCAGCGCCTGATGCAGGAGGCCACCCGCCTCACCCAGGCGGGCAACCTGCAAGGCGCCACCGCCGCGATCCAGGCCGCGCTGGGCGGTGCGCAGCCCAGCGCGGCCTATGTGCCGGCGGACTTTATCGATGTCGCTGCGCGCGAAGTGCCCGGCACTGAAACAAAAACACCCGCCAGCCCGCAGGGCAGCTTCATCGCCGGCAGCAGCAGCGGCGCCGGGCCGGGCCGCCGCGACTACAAGTTGTTTGTGCCGCCCAACGCGGCATCCCACGCGCTGCCGCTGGTCGTGATGCTGCACGGCTGCACCCAGGCGCCCGACGACTTTGCCGCCGGCACCGCAATGAACGACGCGGCGCTGGCGCAGGGCTTCTTCGTGCTCTATCCGGCGCAATCCCAGCAGGCCAACCCGCAGCGCTGCTGGAACTGGTTCAAGCACAGCCACCAGGAGCGCGGGCGCGGCGAGCCGGCCCTGCTCGCCGCCATGACGCGCGAGGTGATGGCCGCGCACGCCATCGACCCGCGCCGGGTGTACGTGGCGGGCCTGTCCGCCGGGGGCGCCATGGCCGCTATCCTCGGCGAGACCTACCCTGACCTGTTCGCCGCGGTCGGCGTGCACTCGGGCCTGGCCGCGGGCGCGGCGAAGGACCTGCCCTCGGCACTGGGCGCGATGAAAAGCGGCGGTGCGCCGGTGCGGCGATCCGCCAGTGGCGTGCCGACGATTGTTTTTCACGGCGACGCAGATGCGACCGTGAACGCGGCCAACGGCGAGCAGGTCATCGCCGCCAGCGCGGCGGCCGGCGCGCGCGTGGAGCGGCAACAGGGCAAGGCCGCAGGGGGCCGGGCCTACACCCGCAGCGTCCACCACAGCCATGACGGCACGGTGCTGGCCGAGCACTGGCTGGTGCACGGCGCGCCGCACGCATGGTCGGGCGGCAGCCCCCGCGGCAGCTACACCGACGCGCGCGGCCCCGACGCCAGCGCCGAAATGGTCCGCTTTTTCCTGGCGCATCCGCGGCCGCCCGCGCACTGAAGCCTCCTCCATGCAGAGGATGCCGCGGCGTCCAAAGCAGGGTAGATTGCCCGCAAACCACACGAGGAGCGGGGAATGCCGATTGCCTACGACGCAACCGCGGTTGCGCTGTTTTCACCCGAGCGCGGGAAAACCGTGTTCCTTCCGAACCGGCAATACAGCCCCCTGCAAGCCGCCATCGAAGGCGCCCGGCTGGCCTACTACCGCTTTGAAAGCGATCCGCAGCAGGCCGCGCGGCTGGCCACCGACCTGGCATTGGCCGGCTTCGGCCAGGTGGAGTTCTTTGACGACCCCGACACCGGCACGCAGGCCTTCGCGGCGCTGCGGCCGGTGGGCAACCTGGCGCTGCTGGCGTTTCGCGGGTCGCAGCCCAACCTCGCCGACATAGAAACCGACCTCGATTTCCTGCCCGCCGACTGGGTGTACGGCGGCAAGGTGCATGCCGGGTTCGCGGATGCCTGGAACGCCATCGAAAAGCAGATCAGGCCGTGGCACGACAAGCTGCCGGCGGGCGCCCGGCTGGTCGTCACCGGCCACAGCCTGGGCGGCGCGCTGGCCACTCTGGCGGCCGTGCAATGGAAACCGGTTCAGCTGGTGACGCTGGGCGCACCGCGTGCGGCAAGCGCGCAGGCGCTGGCCGCGCTGGCCGGCACCGACATCGTGCGGCTGGTCAATTGCTGCGACGGCGTGACGGATGTACCGCTGCAGGTGGCGGGATTCGCGCACCCCAGCCCCGCCACTTACATCACCTGGCAGGGCCTGCAGGCCGGCGTGGCGCCGACGACGCTTGCCGTTGCCGCCGACCGGCTGCAGGGCCGGCTCGACTTCGCGCTGCACCAGTTCGGCCGGCCCGGGAACGTGCTGCTGCGCGAGCTGGCCGACCACGCGCCCATCAATTACTGCCGCGCCTACTTTCCGTAGGTGCCGAGCTTCAGTCGGGCTTGGCGCCCGACTCCTTCACCACCTTGGCCCACTTGATGGTCTCGACCTGCATCAGGGTCATCAGCGCCTCGGGCGTGCCCGGGTTGGGGTCCAGCCCCAGCGTGGCCAGTTTTTCCCTCACGTCGGGCAGCGCCAGCGCCTTGATGGTTTCCTGGTTGATGCGCATCTGCACGTCACGCGGCATGTTGGCCGGCCCCAGCAGCGCGAACCACGACGTTGCCTCGAAGCCCGGCAGGCCGCTCTCGGCGATGGTGGGAATGTCCGGCGCGGCGGAGGAGCGCCTGGCGCTGGTGACGCCGATCGCCTTGAGCTCGCCCGACTTCACCAGCGGCAGCGCCGAAGGCATGTTGTCGAAGATCATCTGGATGCGGCCGCCCAGCAGGTCGGGGATGGCCTGGGCGCGGCCCTTGTAGGGGATGTGCTGCATCTTCACGCCGGCCAGCGTGTTGAACAGCTCACCCGACAGGTGGATGGAGGTTCCGCTGCCCGACGAGCCGAAATTCATCGGCTGCTTTTTCGCCAGCTCGATCAGCTCCTTCACGTTGTTGGCCGGCACCGCCTTGTTCACCACCAGCAGGTTGGGCGTGGAGGCCAGGAAGCTGATGGGCGTGAAGTCCTTCAGGTTGTTGTACGGCATCTTGTCGTACAGCGCCGCGTTGATGGCGTGCGTGCCCACCGTGCCCAGCACCAGCACCGTGCCGTCGGCCGGGCCCTTGGCCACCATGTCGGCGCCGATGTTGCCGCCCGCGCCGGGCTTGTTGTCCACTGTGATGGTCTGGCCCAGGCCCGCCCACTTGTCGGCCAGGATGCGCGCCAGCGTGTCGGGCGCACCCCCCGGCGGGAAGGTGACCACGATGCGGATCGGCTTGGTGGGCCAGGCGCCGGCCGGCGCCTGCGCGTGGGCGGGAAGCGCCGCGGCAAAGGCCAGGCAGGGCAAGGCAAGAACAAGCAGGCGTGAACGCGTCGTGGCCATGGCGGGTGTCTCCTTCTTTGTGATGCGCTTCATTGTGGGCGGGATGCGCCCGGCCCGCATCAAGGGGAGTCCCTAGCCTGCAGTGCAGCACGGCCGCCGTTTGCGCCCGGCGGTTGTTCGAAGCATGATGCGCCACCCCACAACGGAGACCCGCTCTATGTCCAAAGAACTCTACTGGCTCGCGCTGACGCTGGCGGCCTCCGCGCTGCTGATGTTCCCCTATGTGCTCAACCGCATCGCCGTCCGCGGCATGGCCGGCACGCTGGCCAACCCGGGGCCGGGCGACAAGCCGCTGGCCGCATGGGCGCAGCGCTGCCAGCGGGCCCATGCCAACGCCATTGAAAACCTGGTGGTGTTCGCGCCCGCGGCGCTGGCTGTCCATGTGCTGGCCAAGGGCGACCCGATGACGGCGACGGCCTGCGCCGTGTATTTCTTCGCCCGGCTGGTCCACTACCTGGCCTACACATTCGGCGTTCCCGGCGTGCGGACCCTGGCCTTTTTCGCCGGCTGGGGTTCCACCCTGGTGCTGATCGCGCGGGTGCTCGGCTGGCTCTAGCCGCTACTGCAGGCCCCTGAACAGCCTGCCCAGAAACCCGCCCAGCGCCCTGAACGGGTCGGGCATGCGCTGTTGCTGCTGTGCCTCGGGCCGCGGCTGGGGCCGCTGACGGGGAATGTCGAACTCCACCTGCGGGTCGATCCAGCGGCCGCGCAGCGCCTGCTGGAACACCTCGCCCACCATCGGCAGCGCGCTTCGGGCGCCCGGCCCCCAGCCGTCGCCCATGGTGATGGCGCTGTCGTTGAAGCCCACCCACGCGCCGGCCACCAGCTGCGGGTGCATGAGGATGAACCAGCCATCGGTGTTGTCCTGCGTGGTGCCGGTCTTGCCGGCCACGTCGGCCTGGATGCCGTAGCGTCCGCGGATGGCGGCGCCGGTGCCCTCGTCCACCACGCCGCGCATCACGTTCACCAGCTGCAGCGCCTGCGGGTGCGACATCGCCTGTTCAGGCACCGAAGGCGCGAAAACCTGCAGCACCTTGCCCTGCCGGTCCTGCACCTGCGTCACCATCACCGGCAGGATGTAGCGCCCGCCGTTGGCGATGGAGCCGTAGGCCGCCACCATTTCGGCCAGGGTGACCGGGCTGGTACCCAGTGCGAGCGAAGGCACCTCGTCCAGCGTGCTCTGGCGCACGCCCATGGCACGGGCCAGCTGGGCCACGCGCTGCGGCCCCACCTTCATCATCAGCTGCGCGGTGATGGTGTTTTTCGAGAATGCCAGCCCGTCGCGCAGCGTCATCGGCGCACCGCTGGGCGGCGTGCCGTCGCGCGGGCTCCAGGTGCCGCCGCCGGGAATGCGCAAGACCATCTGCTGGTCGATCAGTTCGTCCTGCGGGCTCATGCCCAGCTCGAAGGCGGCGCCGTACACAAAGGGCTTGAACGTAGAGCCGGGCTGCCTGCGCGCCTGGCTGACGTGGTCGAACTGCTCCTGCGCGAAATCGCGGCTGCCCACCCAGGCCTGCACCTGGCCGCTGCGCGGGTCCAGCGCCATGAAGCCGGCCTGCAGCGCAACCTTGTCCTGGCCGCGCCTGCGCATGCGGTCGGCCAGCGGCTGCAGCGCATCAAGCTGGCGTGCGAGTGCCTGGTTGGCCGCCTTCTGCAGTCTGGAGTTGAGCGTGGTGCGCACCACCAGCCCGTCGGAATAGATGTTCAGGCCGCGCGCGTCGGCCCAGGCAATCAGCCATTTCTTGACCCACTGCGCCACGTGCGGCGCCGGGCCGGTTTCCACGTCCTGCCGTTCGAAATCCAGCTTCAGCGGCTGCCTGGCCAGCACCACGGCCCGCGCCGCGTCCAGCTTGCCGTGCTTGACCATCTGGGCCAGCACCACATTGCGCCGCTCGCGCGAACGCTCGGGGTTCTGCACCGGGTTGTAGTAGCTGGTGCCCTTGAGCATGCCGATCAGCGTGGCCCCCTCCTGCACGTTCAGCTGGCCGGCGGACTTGTCGAAATAGGTGCGGGCCGCCATCTCGATGCCGAAGGCGTTATAGAGGAACGGCACCGTGTTGAGGTAGGTCTCCAGGATCTCGTCCTTGGAGTAGAGCGCCTCGATCTTCAGCGCCGTCAGCGCCTCCTTCGCCTTGCGGTTGATGCTGATGGAGCGGCCGATCTCCTCCGGGTAGAGGTTGCGCGCCAGCTGCTGCGTGAGCGTGGAGCCGCCCTGCACTTCGCCGCGCAGCGTGCTGAACACCGCAGCGGCGGTGCGCCGGACATCAATGCCATGGTGGCTGTAGAAGCGGTGGTCTTCGGTGGCGATCAGCGCGTCCACCACACCGGACGAAATGCTCTTGAGCGGCACCCACTGCCGGTTGAGCCGCCTGAACTCGGCCAGCACCACGCCGTCGGCCGACATCACCGCCGACGGCACTTCCGACTTGGCCTTGCGCAGGTCGGCAATGCCGGGCGTGAAAGGCAGGAGCAGCAACACGTACAGCAGCACCAGCCCGGGCAGGACAAGCGACGCGCGCCAGGGGTGCAGGCGCGCCAGCACCCACAGGCGGCGTAGTAAAACAGCCGCCCTGTCGCGGGCACTGATGAGTTGCGGTGGCATGCACCGACTCTACTGCCGGGCTGGCAGCGCGGCTGTAGGACTCCGGCTTGCGCTACGCGTGATGCGTGCGGAACTGTTGCAGCAGGTTTTCCAGGGCGCTGATGCCGCCCCTGAGCCGGTCGTCCGCGTCGGGCGGAACCTCGCCGTCGGGCGTCAGGTGGTCAGCAACTTCCGGCAGGATCTCGGCCATGCCGCTGGCGACCTCCTGCCGGTCCATGCCCAGCTGCTGTGACAGGCGCGACAGCTCGTCCATGCCCACAACGTCGTGCACGGCGGTATCCGTCAGCGGCTGGTTGGGGCCCGGCTGCAGCCATGAATTCGCCTGCTTCGTGTAGCCCTTCTGCCTGAACTTGTCGAGCACCGCGCCGATGCCGCCACTGCGCTGCACCCATTGCATGGCCAGCGGCAGCAGCATGGTGACCAGCGTGCCGGCCCCGCCGCCGCCAAAGGGCGAGCGGCCCGCGCCAAAGGGCGACTGCTGGCGCCCACGGCCCAGCACCCCGCCAAGAATCTGCCCCAGTATTGCGTTCGCCATTGTCTTGCTCCAGTAGTGGTTTGATCGCTCCACGTTAGGCCCGGCCCGCGCCCCGCAACGTAGTCCGGCATCGCCAAAAGCGTGCGCCTCCTACGCCTGCTGGACGCACGCGCCGACGCCCTTGCGCAGGCGCGGCGCGCAGCATCCTCCCAATGAGCGAATTCCTGGAACCCGGCCCGCCCCTGTATACGGCCCTGGTCGTCGGCTTTATTGCCGTGCTGATCCTGATCATCTGGTCCACCAAGCACCATGTGGCCCCGAAGCTGAAGGTCGACTGCGATTTTCCCGTCGACAAGCTCATCCCTTCGCTCGCCGGCCTCACCCTGGGAACGGCGGTGACCGGCAACGGCGTCGAGGTGCTGGTCAACGGCAAGTTCTTCGACGTCATGCTGCAGAGCATCGCCGCGGCAACACAGTCGGTTCACTTCGAAACCTTCCTGTGGAAGGAAGGCGCGCTGGGCCAGCGCCTTGCCGACGCGCTATGCGCGCAGGCGCGAGCGGGGCGGCAGGTACGGGTGATGCTGGACGCCAACGGCTCGCGCAAGATGGGCAAGCAGGCACTCAGGCAGATGCAGGCCGCAGGCTGCACGGTGAAGTTCTTCCACAAATGGTCGGTGCGCAACCTGGGCGTGATGAACAACCGCGACCACCGCAAGATGGTGATCATCGACGGGCGCGAAGCCTTTGTCGGCGGCCACTGCATCGTGGACAGCTGGTTGGGCGAGGCGCAGGACAAGGAACACTACGGCGACGTCAGCGTGCGGCTGCACGGCCCCATCGTGCACAGCATCCAGTCGGCGTTCAGCGAGCACTGGACCGGCCAGACCGGCGAGCTGTTCCTGGGCGACGACACCTTTCCCGCACTGGCGCCGGCGGGCGACATCATCATCCACGCCGCGTTTGCGGCGCCCGAACGCTCCGCTCCCGCTGTGAAGATCCTGCACCACACCGCGATCTGCGTGGCGCGCAAGCGCATCTGGATCCAGAACCCCTACTTCATCCCGGAGCCCGAAGCCATTGACGCCTTCGGCCAGGCCGTCAAGCGCGGCGTGGACGTGCGGGTGCTGATGCCTTCCACCTCCGGCTCCGACAACCCCATGGTGCAGCACGCCGGCCACCGCAACTTCGAGAAGCTGCTGCGCAACGGCGTGCGCCTGTTCGAATACCCGCACACCCTGCTGCACCAGAAGATCATGACGGTGGACGGCAAATGGAGCGCCATCGGCTCCGCCAACTTCGACGACCGCTCGTTCGAGACCAACGACGAGATCACGCTGGGCATCCTGGACGAAGGCGTCACCGGCGAGCTGGACGCCCTGTTTGAAAAATACGTGGGGAAAGCCAGCGAGATCGAGCTGGAGAAATGGCGCAAGCGCAACCCGCTGCTGAAGCTGCGCGACCAGGTGTTCTACATGTTCAACGAGATGCTCTGAACTTCAGCCTTCCAGGTTTTCGTGGTGCGCGATGGCGCCGCGTTTCCAGTAGGCAGCAGCGCGGATGGCGTGGCGGCTGTGCCCCTTCTCCTCGACCAGCACACGCCGCAGCGCGGCCATCTCGCCCGCTTCGCCGGCGCACCACGCATAGCCCTCGCCTGCAGGCAGTTCCAGTGCCCGGACGGCATCCACCAGGCTTTGGCCATGCTCCAGCCACTGCACGTTCAGTGCCGCCGCGGTCTGGAAGTCGCGGCGGTCGGCCGCGTCATCCAGTCGCATCACCACGATCGCGCGTGCACCAGCGGGCAGCTCTTCGAGCCGGCGGGCGATGGCCGGCAGCGCGGTTTCATCGCCGGCCAACAGGTGCCAGCCGTAATCCAGCGGGATGATGAAGGATCCCCTCGGCCCGCCGATGGTGACGCGCTGGCCAGGCTGCGCCTGCGCTGCCCAGTCGGCCGCCGGCCCGTCGCCATGCAGCGCGAATTCCAGCGTCAACTCACCTGCGGCGGCGTCGTAACGGCGCGGTGTGTAGTCGCGCATCACCGGGCTTTCGCTCCCGGCATCGAGGATCAGCTTCAGATGGTCGTCGAACGAGGCGCTGATGAAGCCGGCCAGCGTTTCCCCGGCCAGGGTCACGGCGCGGAAATTCGGGCTGACCGCCTCGACGCGGACGACTTGCAGCTCGCGGCGGCGGGTTTCGTGGCGCACACGTTGTACGCGGGTAACGGGAATGGCTGTATCCATGGCGTGGCAATGCTGATTGATTGATAATGTCCCCTATCATGCACAAACCAGATGACAATGTCAACCATGAGGGCGCGACCGCGGAAACCGACGTGCTCGAACTGGTGCACTCGGTCATGCACAGCTACCGCTCGCTGCAGTACCGGCTGCTGCGGGACGGCCCGCACGACATCACCCACATGGACGGCAAGGTGCTGGGCTACTTCGGCCGCCATCCGGGCGCCACGCAAAGCGACCTGTCGCAGCACACCGGGCGTGACAAGGCGCAACTGGCGCGCCTGATCAAGGGGCTGCGGGAGCAGGGCCTGCTGCAGGGCGAGGCTGACGCCACTGACAAGCGCAATGTGCGGCTGTCCCTCACCGACGATGGCCGTGCGGTGCAGCGCGCGCTGCAGCAGCAGGGCCGGCGGCTGGGCAAGCAGGCCGTGGCAGGCCTGAATGACGCGGAGCGCGCGCAGCTGGCAAGCCTGCTGCAGCGCGTGAAGGCCAACCTGGGCTGAAGCTCAGTCCAGGGGCTTGATGTCCAGCTCCTGCGCCAGCTTGACCCATTGGCTGGCGTCGCCTTCCACCTTGCGCTTCATCTCCACCGGGCCGGCCGTGGCAACGTCCATGGCCATGCCGGTCAGCCGCTCCCGCACGTCGGGCATGCGCAGCACCTGCTCCATCGCGGCGGCCAGCTTGTCCACCACGGACCGGGGCATGTTGGCCGGGCCCATGATGCCGAACCACTGCTCATAGTCCATGCCGTTCACGCCCAGCTCGGCAAAGGTGGGCACATCGGGGAAATCGGGGTTGCGCCTGCTGCCGGTGACAGCCAGCGCGCGCAGCTTGCCGGTCTTGACCTGGCCGCCGGCGCTGGCCATGGTGGTGATCATCACGTTGACCTGGCCGCTCATCAAATCGATCATCGCCGGCGACGAGCCACGGTAAGGCACGCTGACGAACTGCAGGCCGGTGCGGGCGCGGAACAGGTCCACCACCACGCTGCCCGTGCCCGCGATGGCCATGGTCATCTTGCCGGGCTGCGCGCGGGCGAACGCCAGTGCGTCCTGCGCCGTCTTCGCTTCGAAGCCGGGATACGAAACCAGGAAAGCCGGCGAGCGGCCGATCAGCGACACGGGCGTGAAGTCCCTCACCGCGTCGTAAGGCATCTTGCGCGTGTAGATCGGGGTGCTGGTGTGGAACACGTCCACCAGCACCAGCGTGTAGCCGTCCGGTGCCGACTTGGCGACGAAATCGGCGCCAATCATGCCGCCCGCGCCGCCCTTGTTCTCCACCACCACGGTCTGCTTGAGCACGCCGCCCAGCTTATCGGCGATCTGGCGGCCGATGCCGTCCGAGCTGCCGCCCGCCGGGAACGGGATGACCAGCCTGATTGGCTTGGCGGGATAGTCCTGTGCCAGCGCGGCGCCGCCCGCGAGCGAGAGCGCGCAGGCCAGCGCCAGGGTGAGGGACTTGCGGCGGGTATGTAGGTGGGTCATGCAGCCATTCTTGCAGCAGGCACCGCCCTCCCCATCCGCGTATTCCCCCATCACTCCTTACTTCTTTTGCCCCAGCAGGCTGAAGCCGTGCACCCAATGCCCGGTGCGCACGCCGTAGGTGATCCAAAGCATGGCCAGCGGTTCGATCAGGCGGCTGGCAGTGATGTCGCCCATGTCGATGGGCTTGCGCCAGCCGAACCCTTCCAGCACGCGGCCCACGTCGCGCTTGGCGGCTTCGTCGTTGCCGGCGATGAACATGTCGGGCACGCCATCGGGCAGCTTGGGGTTGACCATGTGCGCGGCGGTGATGATGTTGAAGGCCTTCACCACCTTCGCTTCGGGCAGCAGGCGCTGCACCGCTTCGCCGGCTGAATCGGTAAAGCCCACAGCCATGACCGGGGCGCCGGTGGACCAGTCCAGCGGGTTGCTGGGGTCGATCACCAGCTTGCCGGCCAGGTTGGGCGCGCCCGCGGCCTGCAGGCCTTCCTGCAGGGCCGCATAAGGCAGGGCCACCACGGCGATGCTGGCAGCCCGGGCTGCTTCGGCGAACGACGCGGCCGTTGCCCCCGGTACCGCGGCCAGGGCCTCACGCGTCTTGGCGCCTTCGGCATCCCGGGTGCCGAACACCACGCGAAGCCCCATGCCGGCAAAGCCCCTGGCAAGCGCGACGCCCACCACGCCGTTGCCCAGGATGGCCACGGTCTGTTGTTGCTGGTTGCTCATGATCGATTTCCTCTTTGGTTGGTTGCGATGGGTGAAGTCTGGGCGCGGCGGCCCACAAAGGGAATGCTCCCAATGCTCCGTACATTCACAACTCAAGGTTTAGAATAGAAAAATGGATGCCACACAGAGAGTCCGCGCCATGCTGTCCTTCGTGCAGGCGGCCGACCACGGCAGCTTCGCCGGCGCCGCCCGCGCGCTGGGCATCTCGCCCGCCGCGGTGGGCAAGAACGTGGCCGGGCTGGAAGGCGCCCTGGGCGTGCGGCTGATGAACCGCAGCACCCGCAGCCTGCAGCTCACCGGCGAAGGCAGCGCCTTTCTCGAGCGGGCGCGCGAAGCCATCGCCGCGCTGGACCTGGCCATCGACACGGTGGCCGCGCAGCGCGCCCAGCCGGCCGGCCGGGTGCGCATCTCCACCAGCGGCGCCTTCGGCCACCAGCACCTGCTGCCGTTGCTGCCGGGTCTGGTGGCGAAGCACCCGCTGATCACGCCCGAGGTGGACTTCGACGACCGGCAGGTGGACGTGGTGCGCGACGGCTACGACATCGCGCTGCGCGGCGGCAACCTGGCCGACAGCAGCCTGGTGTCGCGCCACATCTGCGACCTGCTGATCGTGCTGGTCGCCTCGCCCGCCTACCTGCGCAAGCACGGCACGCCGGCCCGGCCGGCCGACCTGGCGCGGCACCGGCTGATTTCCATCCGCTACCTCAACGGCCAGACCTCGCGCTGGAGCCTGCGCCGGGGCCGCGGCGGCGCGCTGGAAGACTGGCTGCCCGAGCCGGCGGCCCTCACCGTCAGCGACCCGATGGCCGCCGTGGAAGCGGCTGCCGCCGGCATGGGCATTGCGCAAGGCGGCGCGCACCATGCCTGGCCCTACCTGCAGTCGGGCAAGCTGAAGGTGGTGCTGGCCGGGCACCACGACAGCGGCCGGCGGGCAATGGCGCTGCAGTACCCGCACCGGGCGCTGGTGGCGCCGCGGGTCAAGGCCACGGTGGACTACCTGCTGGAGCGGCTGAAGGCCGACCCGGCACTGCAGCTCACGCCGGCCAAATTGAAAAATTTCTGAAAAGAAAAAGAATCCTTTTGCCGGCGGGGCGCTGGGGTACATTCGCTGGCTCAGCAGCACAGGAACAGAGATGCCGTCCCCCACCGCCGGAATTCCCGTCGTCAACGTCGCCCGCAGCGGCTCCACGCTGGTGGATGCGCTGGTGTACGGCACGGCGTGGACGGGCGGCGTCGTCACCTACAGCTTCCCGGAATCGAATTCGCTCTGGTCCAGCGCCAGCAACACGGGCTACGGCCCCTCCAGCGGCAGCGGCGAGCCCTGGACGGGTTATTTCAGCCCCCTGTCCAGCTCGGACCGCGGCTTCTTCAACACCGCTCTTCAAAAGTGGTCCGCGGTGGCCAACCTGCAGATCGGCCAGGTCGCCGATTCTTCCACCTTTGTGGGCGACATCCGCGCCGCGTACACCGTCTCGGCCAGCCACACCGACGCGCAGGCCTGGGCCTACCTGCCTTCCAACACCGCCACAGCGGGCGACGTCTGGTTCAACGCCAACAGCACCTCGGGCTCCGACGTGTGGACAGCGGGCACCTACCCCAACATGGCGCTGCTCCACGAGCTGGGGCATGCGCTGGGGCTGAAGCACCCGTTCGAAGGCGCCACCACGCTGCCCAGCGCCTGGGACACGCAGCTGTTCACGGTGATGAGCTATTCGTCGCAGCCGGGGTACACCAATTCGTACATGACGATGTACCCCACCACGCCCATGATCCTGGACGTGCTGGCCATCCAGTACATCTACGGCGCCAACTACAGCTACCACAACACCAGCGACACCTACACCTACGGCGACTCGGTCAAGTACAACGAGACCATCTGGGACGGCGGCGGATCGGACACCATCAGCTACAGCGGCAGCATCAGTTCGTCGATCGACCTGCGCGAGGGCCACGGTTCCACCATCGGGCAGCGCGTGTACTGGGGCACCAGCCGCGCCACCGAAGTCGCTCTCAACAACGTGTGGATCGCGTACGGGGTGGCCATAGAAAACGCCATCGGCGGCCAGTCGGTGGACGCCATCACCGGCAACGACCTGGACAATGCCCTGATGGGCCGCGGCGGCAACGACATCCTGGACGGCGGCGCGGGCACCGACACCGCCGTTTTCACCGGCCGCTACAGCGACTACACCATCACCCGCAGCGGTACCACCTACACGGTGACCGACAAGGTCAGCGGCCGGGACGGCTCGGACCAGGTCACCAACATCGAACAATTCCGGTTCAGCGACGGCACACTGGCCGCGGCTTCGCTGATTGCCTACGTGCCGACGCGGGCCGAATCGCTTTCCATCCTGGGCGTGTACCGCGGCTTCTTCGGCACGGCGGCCCCGGCGGCCATCTACACCGCCGCCGCAGCGGTGGTGGGCTCGGCTTCGACTTCCGCCTACGCCATCGCGGTGGGCAACAACTTTTCCAGCACCACCAGCGATGCGCTGTCTTCGCAGGTGATGGGCAACTTCGGCATGAGCACCACCACGCTGGGCACGGCCAGCTACACGGCGCTTAAAACCGCTGTGGCGCAGATCTTCAACGTGTACCCCACGGCGCGCGGCCAGGTGGTGCTGAACATCGCCAACCTGCTGGGCGGGCTGGAGAACGACAGCGTGTTCGGCGCGGTGGCCCGCACCTTCAACAGCCGGGTGCTGTCCGACTACAGCAGCGCGCCGGCGATCGGGCTGGACATTGACAGCAGCCCGCTGATGCTGGTGGGCGTGAGCGAGCTAGCCCCGGGCGGCTAGCGGCGCCGCCCCGAACGGATCGCGCCAGCCCGGCAGCTCATCCAGCCGCGCATGCCAGCGCCGGATGGCGGGGAAGCTCTCCAGCGGAAGCTGCGCCTCCTTCGCCCAGGGCAGCGCCGCACCCACCGCAAAGTCAGCGACCGTCAGCGCATCGCCCAGCAGAAACTTGCGCCCGGCCAGGTGCGCGTCGAGCACCCCAGCGGACAGGCTGAACTGCCGCGCCGCCTCCTGCACCACGGCCGCATCGGGCGGGCCCATGCCGATGGCGGGCTTGATCAGGTTCTCGAAATACAGGGTGCCGCCATGGCGCGTGAAGTGGAACGCATCCCAGCTCAGCCAGCGCTGCACCTCAACCTGCGCGCGGGCTTCGTGCGGCCAGAGCGCGGCACCGGCCACGTTGGACAGGTGGCACATGATGGCATTGGCCTCCCACAGCACCAGGTCGCCGTCCTGCAGCACGGGCAGCCTGCCGTTGGGATTGAGCGCCAGGAATGCGGGCGCCCTGTGTTCGCCGCGGGCCAGCCGCACGTGGACAAATTCAACGGGCAGGCCAAGATGGCGGGCCACCGCGCAGGCCTTGCGCGGGTTCAGGGTCTCGTCGTAGTACAGCTTCATGCGCCGGCCGCCTGCGCCAGGTGCGCATCCAGCTTGTCGAAGCTGCCGGACCAGCCGCCCTGGTGCCCGTCGCGCGAGTCGGTGGAGGTGAAGCCGGTCTGGCGGAAATGCATGCGCGTCTTGCCGGGCCCCTCTTGCGTCAACTCGATGGTGATCAAGGTTTCCGGCCCCGGCTTGCCGCTCTCGTCTTCCCAGGCATGGGTCATGACCAGGCGCTTGGGCGCATCGATCTCCTTGTAGACGCCGCGCACCCAATGGTCCACGCCGTCGGGCGCGCGCAGGCAGGCGCGGTAGCGCCCGCCCGGGCGCAGGTCCATCTCGTGTTCCGGCGTGGTGAAGCCTTCGGGGCCCGACCAGTGCGCCAGGTGCGCCGGCTGCGTCCAGCAGGCGAACACCAGCGCGCGCGGCGCGTTGAAGGTGCGGGTGATGACCAGTTCGTTACTTGCGTTTGGCACGGGGGGCCTCCTTGCGTTGGATGTCTTGCAGATAGGAATCGAGCCGCTCGAAGCTGGCGTCCCAGTGCTGCCGGTAGGCGGCGGTCCAGTCGGCCACCTCCTTCAGCGGCGCGCCCTGGATGGCACACGGCCGGGCCTGCGCTTCGCGCGAGCGGCCGACCAGGCCGGCGCGCTCCAGGATCTTCAGGTGCTTGGAAATGGCGGGCTGGCTGATGCTGAAGGGCAGCGCCAGCTCGGTCACGTTGGCGGGCCCCATCGCCAGGCGCGACAGGATGGCGCGGCGCGTGGGGTCGGCCAGCGCGGCGAAAGTCAGGCTGAGTGTGTCCATGCTTGTCAAAAACCTTGCAGTTATATAACTACTAGGTTAAATACAAAGCCGTGAATTGTCAATCCGGCATCATTTTTAGGAGTGAAAAACGGCTGCAGAGCGCATGCAGCCTGCGTAGGCAGCTACGATTTCAATAGCGCCTTGACCCAACGCGCATAGGCGGCGTCGCCCTGCCCGTCCACATTCCGGGCCAGCGCCTGAAGCTCGGCGTGCATGCCGAAGATCTTCCACACCAGGGGCTGAAGCCGCGCCGCGGGGCTCTTGCCTTGCGCCGCGTCCCGCATGAATTGCAGGGTGCGCTGCCTGAATTCAGGCAGCACCTGCGATTGGTACTGGAAGGCCTTGGCCAGGCCCGACAGGTACATGATGCGCGGCGTCTCGGCCTGGCTCCAGCGCAGCGCCATGTTCAGCGGCCATTCGAGCAGGTTGCGCTCGCCCCACAGCCTTTCCCGCGTGCCGTAGCCATTGGCCACCGCGCTCAGCATGAACGACTGGCCCAACTCCACCAGGTAAGGCGCAATCGATTCGGCCGAGGGCCGCACATAAAACGCGTCCAGCGGCTGGGCCCGGGCCCGGCCCAGATGCGCGAGCAGGCGCTTTTCAAGCACCAGCACAGCGGAGCCGACGACGCCGGGTTTCACGGCGACCGATTCGGTGGCCAGCCGCAACTTCTTCTCCCTGTCCCACAGCTGGAAGTTGAGCCGCACCTCCTGGGCGCCGGCCGCGATGGAGCCGGTGACGAAGTGCGTGACCTGCTGCGGCAGCATGCCGGCCACCTGCGCCCCATCCATCTCGGCGCCGTACACCACCGGCCCGCCGCCCTTGACCATGTTGAACCAGGCCTGGCCCGCGAAGTCCGTCCAGTAATGGACGGCTTCGGCCCAGTACAGGGCGACGGCGCGCGTCAGGCGCCCCGCATCGTCCTCACGCTGCTGCTCGGCGCGCGAGGCGCCGCTGAGGTTGGACAGCGCAAAGAAGGCGATCACCGGCGCCTTCGCCTCCTTGGGCGTGAGCAGCCAGGCGGGGTCTTCCAGCCCGTAGCACCACACCGGTTGCCCCAAGGTGATGGTTTCGATCTGCAGCGCCTCCATGTCGATTTCCGCCGGCACATCGGATTCGGCCCGCAGCTTGAGGAAAGCGTCGGCGTAGCCGTCCAGGTGCTGCTTGTAGGGCGCCATCTCCAGCTGGTACATCGCGCGCAGCAGCGCCTCGCCTTGCGTGACGTTCTTCAGCTGCAGGTAGGCCTGCAGCAGGTTCAGGCCGGCCACCGGGTCGTGCCGGCCTGGCACGAACAGCTTGCCGATCAGCTGCGGCACCACCGCCGCGTGGCCGTGGTTGCCCAGGTCGCCGGAAATCATCATCAGCGCCGACGATTCATAAAGCCCGCCGTCCAGCACCTGCCGGTACAGCGCCAGCGCCTCCGGCAAATTGCCCGCGGCCAGCCGCTCGCGCGCCAGCCACAGCTGCGGGCGCCAGCTGCCAGGCAGCGCGCAGGCCCTGAGCAGCGCCTGCACATACGCCGCCTTGCCACCTGTGTCGTTCTGGATGGCCAGCCACCAGGTGAGTGCGTTGTCCAGGTTGGGGTCGCGCTGCACGCCGGCCCACAGCAGCTTTGCCGCGCTGGCCTCGTCGCCGCGGAATGACTGCACTTTGGCCAGGTTGACCAGCAAAGTGGCCGTGTCGCCCACCTGCGCGATGCCTTCCTTCAGCACCGCCTCGGCCTCGTCGAGCTGCTTGTTGGCCATCAGGACGATGCCTCGCGTGGCAAAGCCGCGCTCGGGCATGAGCTTGCGGTCCAGCTCCAGCAGGCGCGCCGACGCGTCAAGCAACTGCGCAGCGAAACCGTCGTTCAGCGCGCTGATGATCAGGCCATAGAGCTCGCCCGCGTCGTCCCAGTGCTTGTGCAGGTTGGGCTGCAGCACCTTGTCGAGCCATTCGGCACGGGTGATGCTGATCTCGCGGCCGAACTTGTCCCAGGCCTTGATGAGGGCCGGCGGCGCAGGGGTAGGTGCAGGCGGCTGGGCGGCCGGCGGCGCCGGGCTGGCGCCGGAGAACATGGACGCGATTCGCTTGAACATCGCGTCATTGTCGGGTCAATCTGCACGCGGCCGCACCTCCTGCGGCCTACCCAGAGCCCCGCGCCAGCTTCGAGATTGCGCTGGCGGCCTTCAGCGAGCCGGCAGTGTTTTCCCCAGCCGGCGTGGAGGAATTGGCAAACCCCGGCATTTCGCCCCGGCGCACTGTTGCAGGCGTGCCGCCTAGTGACTACGCTAGCCGCCCATGCCAACCGAACAGGACAACCCCGCCGCCTTCGAAAGCCCGATGAAGTTCATCGTGGCGGATGACCACAACCTGGTGCGCGACGGGCTGAAACTGGTGATCCGCGGCATGTGCCCTCAAGTGCAATTTCTGGAGGCGGGCGACGCCGGGTCGCTTTTCGCGGCAGCGCGCTCTTTGCCGCGCGCCCACCTGGCGCTGGTGGACCTGAACATGCCGGGCATGGAAAGGGGGACGCGGCTGGCCGACCTTTCCCGGCAGTTTCCCCTGCTGCCGCTGGTCGCCATTTCGGCCCTCACCTCGCCCGATGTGGTCCGCCGCACGCTGGATATCCCCTCCGTCCACGCCTTCGTCCCCAAAAGCGCCACCGTCGACCACATGCGCCAGGCCATCGGCTCGGCGCTGCGGGGCGCCAAACTCGCGTTCAGCCCCGCCCCGGATGCGCCGCGGGCCGAACCCGGCCTCACGCCCCGCATGGAGGAGATCCGCCTGCTGCTCAAGGAGGGCATGACCAACAAGCTGATCGCGCAGGCACTGGATATCAGCGAAGGCACGGTCAAGAACCACGTCACCGAAATCTTCCGCGCACTGAACGTGTCCAACCGGACGCAAGCCGCCCGCTACGACCCCGAAACTTCGTGAACGCCCAGGCCGCCGACCAGGAAACGCCTGATCCCGAGGACGGAGCCCACTCCCTTCTCACTTTCCTCGTGTTCCGCGGCGCCGAACTGTTCGGTGCTTTCCTGTACATCACGGCCGTGCCGTGGTGGCGGCTGGCCACCTGGTACCTGTTGGTCTTCACCGCGGCCTCGCTGAGGTTCCTGTACGCCACGCGGCCGGGGCTGGCCCGGCGCCGGGCTGGCTACCGTTTCTTCGCATGGCTGCACGTGACGGCCCTGGGCAGCGCCGCGTATTTCATGTACGTGCCCGAAAGCCTGCTGATGCAGACCGTGCTGGGAGTGCAGCTCTTCGCCATGGCGGCAGCGATGGCGCTGCGCCTGTCGGGGGACTTCCTTCGCACCGCCGTGGGTGTCACCCTGGTCATCGCGCCCGCGGCACTGCGGGCCATCTACGAAGGCACCGGCGGCGGCAACGTACTGCAGGCTTTGATCGGCGGCGGCGCCCTGTGCGTGCTGGCCACCATCGTCCTGGGCTCGCGCGTTCACGAGCGCTCCCTGCTGAGGCAGTACGAGCAGCGCCGCATGGCCGAACGCGCGGCGGATGCGATGGCGGGCGTCGGCTTGCTGAAGTCGCGGTTTTTTGCCGCCGTCAGCCACGACCTGCGCCAGCCGGTTCATGCGATCGGCCTGTACCTGGAGCCGCTGGACCGCCTGAGCACCGCCACGGGCAACGAGGATGCACGCCGCGCCGTGCAGGGCATCCGCCTGAGCTGGCTGGCGCTGGACGGCCTGCTGTCGCAGGTGCTGGACCTCACGCGCATGGATGCGGGCGCGCTTGAACCGCGCATCCAGCCGGTGGAGCTGGCACCGCTGGTTCGCGGCCTCATCGTGCAGCACAGCGCCTCGGCCGAGCGCCGCGGCGTGCGCCTGGTCGCCCTGGCGCGGGAGGGCCGCTACGCGATGGCCGACGAGCTGATGCTCAGGCGCGTGATTTCCAACCTGCTGGACAACGCCATCAAGTTCTCCGATCCGGGCGCGACCGTGGCGGTGGCGGTGCGTTATGGCAGGACCGCGTGGCGGCTGCAGGTGCGCGATGACGGCAAAGGCATCCCTCAGGCAGCACAGGCCATGATCTTTGACGAGTTTGCCCAGATCGGCAACGAGGCGCGTGACCGCCAGCAGGGCTACGGCCTGGGCCTGGCGATTTCGCGGCGCTTCACCAGCCTGATGCAGGGTAGCCTGACGGTGCGTTCCGAGACGGGGCTGGGTTGCAGCATGACCGTGAGCCTGCAGCGGGGGACTGCGCCGACATTGCCCGAGGAAACCCCCGGCTCGCCGGAGGCCGGCCGCGGTTCGTCCCCCTCCGGCACGGAACTGCACCAATCACAGCTTTTGCGGCTGCCGCACCAGGAGATCCTGATCGTGGAGGACGACCTGCTGGTCGCCGATGCCATGACGCACCTGCTGCGGTCATGGGGACAGCGGGTCATGCACGTGGGAACCGCGGCCGAGGCGCTCGCCCACAGCCGGTTCGGCCAGATCGCCATCTGCGACGTCCGGCTGCCCGGCGGCGCCTCCGGCATGGACCTGGCGCTGAAGCTGCGCCGGGCCGGCAAGAACGTGCTGGTGATCACAGGCGAAACCGATGCGGGCATCAGGCAGGCGGCGGATGAAGCGGGGCTGACGCTGCTGATCAAGCCCGTATCCAGCGCCCAGTTGCTCAAGGCCCTGCGCGGCGCTATGGAGAGCGGCCGAAGAGCACGTTCCTGAGCCGCCGCAGCGCCGAGACGCCATGCAGCACCGCCGCGTCCACGGGGACCGCGCCCTCCGGCAGCGGCTCCGCCGCCTGGCGCATCAGCAGGACCGGGTTGGCCTTCTGCCGGCGCGCCAGGTCGATCGCGCTCTCCAAATAGTGCCTGATCACCTGGAAGGTGGTTGGCTTCTTGACGAAGCGGTAAATCCGGGCCTTGTTGATCAGCTCGATCAGCCGCTCCGAGTCGGTGCTGCTGCACAGCGTGATGACGATGATGCGCGGGTGTATCGCCTTCAGGCGCATCAGGAACACCCGGTCGGTCTCGCTTTCCACGTCCAGCGCGCACAGGAGCACGCTGCAGCGCCTGATTTCCATCAGGCTCAGGCACTCGACGATCGAAGGCGCATAGAAAACGTCGAACGCGGCCGAGAATTCGGCCTCGATCAGCCCGAACACCTTCCTGTTGTCGTCAACGACGATCAGCGATTCCCTGAGCGACAGCCCGCCGGTGGCGACCACCTCGAGCGGCAGGACCGCGGGCGCCGCTGGATCGCCCAGGCCCTGCCGCAGCGCAACCGCGATTTCCACCGCCTCCGCGACGGTCTGCCGGATCGTGTCGTTATCCCAGGGCTTCTTCATGAAACGGTGGACTTCGACTTCATTGATGGCGCCGACGATCGCGTCCGTATCGGAATAGCCCGTAAGCAGGATCCGCACCGAGGTGGGCGAGACTTCGCTGGCGACGCGCAGGAACTGCACCCCGTTCATGATGGGCATGCGCTGGTCCGAGACGATCACGTCAAAGTGGCGCGTGCCCAGGATCGCGATGGCCTCGTGCGCGTCCGTCGTGGTCACCACGTCGTAGCCTGCCCTGAAGACGGAGCGCAGCGCGCTCAGGATGCGGGGTTCGTCGTCCACGAACAGCAACGACGGTTTTTTCAGGGCTTCAGGCAATCTCGAATTCCTCTTGCGGCTCGCCGATTCCGGCGGCCAGCGACGCGAGCGGCTTGACCGGCAGCCGGATGGAGAACGTGGTGCCGGTACCCGGGGTGGAATCAACCCTGATTTCCCCGCCGTGGCTGTCGACGATGCGCTTGGAAATCGACAGCCCCAGCCCGGTTCCGCTGCCCTCCTTCTTGGTGGTGAAGAATGCGTCGAAGATCTTCGGCAACGTGGCCGGCGCGATGCCGGCGCCGTTGTCGGTGATGTCCACCACCAGCGTGTCCGGGTCGGCCATGAGCGTCTCGATCACGATTTCCCCACCTTCCATCGGCGTGGCCTGCGCGGCGTTCTTGATGATGTTGAGGAACACCTGGTTCAGCTGCGACAGGTCGCAGTAGATCTCGCTGGTGTTGCGGTAGCTCTTCACGACTTTCTTGTTCTTGAGGATGTGGCTGGCCAGCTTCAGCGTGCTGTCGATGCCGCCTTCCACCTTGCACCGCGTGATCCGGGTGCGGTCGAGCCGGCTGAAATTGAGCAGGTTGACCACCGTCTCGTTGATCTGGTGGACCCCGGCGATGCCGTCCTCGAGCAGCGCCGTGGTCTCCTGCAGCAGGTCCAGCTCGGCCAGCTCGGCCTGCATGGCGCGGGCCTGGTCATAGATCTCCTGCACCTCCGACCGGTCCTGGCCCGGCGGCATGCGCAACAGCGCCAGCAGCCGCCCGGTGGTGGTGGTGTAGGGCAGGAGCACGGATTCCAGGTTGTCCCTGGCGCTCTGCAGTCCGCTGCGCAGGTAACCCAGCGGCGTATTGATCTCGTGGACGATGCCGCCCACGATCTCTCCCATCATGGCCATCCGCTCGGCGTGAACCAGTTGCGCCTCCGACTGGCGCAGCGCCGCGCGGGCCTCCTCCACCACAAGGGCCATGCGCCTGAACTCGGTCCTGCTGCGGTAGATGACGATGCCTATGGCGGTGGCGATGGCCAGCAAGGCGAAGCCGCTGTAATAGATCAGCAGCTGCTGGAACTGCGCCTGCCCGGCCAGTTCCATGTCAAAGCGGTTGCCGAAAGCCAGTGCCACGGCGTCGATGCGCTGCGCCATTGGCACCTGCGATATCTGCGCCAGCAATTCCACCTGGCGCGTGCGCTGGCGCAGGACGATTCCCGCATGGGTCAGCAGGTTTTCCAC
This sequence comes from Burkholderiales bacterium, assembly GCA_016191525.1. GTDB lineage: Bacteria > Pseudomonadota > Gammaproteobacteria > Burkholderiales > Burkholderiaceae_C > Ramlibacter. Next base: position 416,087 of record JACPOK010000033.1, read on the forward strand.
GCTCTCGCGGATGGATGGATAGCCTTGGGCCGAATCACGCATCCGGGCAATCGACATTTCGACTTCGCGGGCGGAATCGACATCGGGCACGGCGTTGTATTTGAGGATCTCGCCGACCAGGTCGCTGATGGCGAGTTCCAGGGCGCCGGCTTTCGGATTGGCCGCGGCCGTGCCGCGCTCACTGCGCAGCAGGTCCTGGATTTCGCCATGCGCGGTGGGAATGTAGCGCAGCGAGTTCCTGATGATCGCGTTCTGCGTCTTGAAACGGTCGACAATGGCCGTCTTGCGCGCGATCGCTTCGTTCAGCGCGTCGAGCGCCTTGTGCGCTTCCGCGCTGCCGCCCGCTTCGGCCTTGAGCTGCTCCGCGATGGCCGCCATCTGGCTGATGGGCCTGACCAGCGGGTCGTAGTTCTTGTTCAGCTCGATCTGCGACTTGAGCACATCGACGTTCCACTCCGAGTCGAGCTGCTTGAGCTGCTTGACCAGGCCCAGGATCTGGTTCTGCCGGGCCGAGTCAACCACCCGGGTGTTCACGAACAGGTAAGCCCAGACCGCCGTCAGGGCCGCCAGGAACAGCGCGAAAAGCGCAAGGCGCAGCCGGTTCACTGCGCCGCCTTCAGGGTGCCGCTGAGCGTATGCAGGAACTTGACAATCAGCGCCTTGTCCGCCGCGGGCGCGGTGCGGCCCAGCTGGTACTTGAACATCACGTCCACGGCATCTTCCAGCGTCGCGGCCGAAGCGTCATGGAAGTACGGCGCCGTGAGCGCCACATTGCGCAGGCTGGGCACCTTGAACACGTGCATGTCGTCCTCGAGCCTGGTGACGTTGAAGTAGCCCTTGTCGGCATCCGTCATCGGCTGGCCGCGGGCCACGCGGTCCTTGAAGTAGTCGCCCACGGCGCCGAATTTCTGGAACACGTTGCCACCCACGTTGATGCCCTGGTGGCAGGCCACGCACCCGTATTTCTTGAAGTTGTCGTAGCCCTTTTTCTCGTCGGCGGTGATGGCGCCCTTGTCGCCCAGCAGCCATGCGTCGAAGCGCGAGGGCGTCACCAGCGAGCGCTGGTAGGTGGCTATCGCATTCATCACGCTGGCCGCTGTCAGGCCCGAGGGGTAGGCCCCGGCAAAATCCCTGACCAGCGCCCCATCCTGGGTGAGCTTGCCCAGCACCTCGGCCCAGCTTGAATTGAAGACCGTGGGGCTTTTCACGACCCTGTCGATCACGCCTTCGGGCGTGGTCACGGCGCCGTTCCACAGCTGCCGGAAATTGAGGCCGCTGTTAAAGATGGAAGGCGAATTGACGGCGCCCACCGCGCCGCGCGCGCCGATCGAGCGCGGCCGCGGGTCGGCCCCGCCATGCTGGAACGAATGGCACGAAATGCACGCCACAGTGCCGTCCGTGGAGAACCGCTTGTCGCTGAACAGCCGCTCACCCAGGGCGACTTTCCTGAGGTCGAACTTCTGCTCCGGCAGCGGCTGCAAGGGTTCGTCGGCCTGGGCGAGCGCGGCTGCGCCCGCCACGGCAAGGGCGCAGCCGGCCAGCAGGGGACCGAATCGGAATCTGAAGCGCGGTGTGTTGTCCATGGAGGGGCAGGTTGCTACAACATCGCCCGGCGCGCAGGGTGAAATTGGTCATGGGGAGCGTCACGGGCATGACCAATTTCACCTCCCCGGACGAGCGGCCGATTCGCATACTTGCGGCATGCAATACACCCCCTCCCTTCCCCTTTCCACCCTCCTGGCCGCCGTGCTTGCCACCGGCTGCGCCGGCGCACCGCCCACTGCCGCGCCAATGCCGCCGGCGATTGCCGCGCCGGCCGGCCAGGTGAAGTTCATGGAAGCCGTGGCCATCGGCGTGCAGATCTACGAGTGCAGCGCCAGGCCCGGCGCGCAAGGCGCCTTCGACTGGGCCTTCCGGGCGCCCGAGGCCACGCTGGCGGACCCCCAGGGCCACCCGCTGGGAACGCATTACGCCGGCCCTACCTGGAAGGCCGTGGACGGCAGCACCGTGACCGCCGAGGTGAAGGGGCGCGACCCCGGGCCCGATGCATCGGCCATCCCCTGGCTGCTGCTCGCGGCCAAGACCACCACCGGCGCCGGTGCACTGACCCCCACCCGCAGCATCCAGCGCGTGCAGACCGGCGGCGGCCTGGCGCCCGCCAGGCCGTGCGGCGCCGCCAATGCGGGCGAGGCCGCACGGGTGCCCTACACCGCCACCTACTATTTCTACCGCGCCGCGTGAACGGCCAGCAGCGTGCCAGGCACGCGCGCCGGCTGGCTCGCGCCAGGCTCGACGAGCCGGATTCCGACCTTTTCATGCTGCAGCCACTGGACACCGTGCCCAGCGAACTGGTCGAGCTGATCGACCTGCACGTTCATGAGCGCCGCCGGCGCCGGGTGCGCCGGGGCCTGCTGCTGCTGCTGATGGCCGCGGCTGTGGTGGCGGTGGTGGCGCTGCGCTGACGCCTGCTATGCGGCGGGGGCGGGGGCCGTTGTGCTGCCAGATATGCCGATCGCGTCCTGCCAGCCCTGGACAGCGGCCGGCGTCAGCTTGCTGCCCAGCGCCACGCCGAGCTGGTGATACGCCTCCCACTGGGGCTCATCGAAGAACTGGTCGGCGGTGGCCTGCTGGGGGAACGTGGGGTTGCGCGCCGCGTAGCCCGCGATCTCCAGCGACAGGCGCGGGACCATGCGCGGCTTCACAACCACCAGCAGGCCGGGTTTCTCGACGCCGAAATAGCGGATGCGGGCCAGGATGACAGCCTCGCCCTTCAGGCTTTCGGGGTCCAGCAGCTCGATGGCCGCGCCATAGTCGATGCGGGCCTTGCGCACCAGGTTTTCGAAATCGTCAAAGGCGTATTGCGGGTCGGCGCCGCAGTCGGCCATCACGATCACGTCCAGCTTGCGCTTGAGCAGGCAGTACACGCCGGTGTTTTCGAAGTGGCCGCCATCGGAGACGTACCAGGCGGTGCTGCGCAGGCCCGGAAAGCGGGCGACGAACTCCGCCAGCAGCAGCGAAGGCTTGGTCATCAGCGCGGCAAACCAGCGCCGCGATCGGTCCACCGCCCTGGCCGGCGGGTTTTGCGAAGTGGCCTGCGTGGACGGCGGCGGCGGCAGCAGCTTGGGCGTCCAGTAGCCCAGCCGCAGGCCCGACAGGAACAGCAGCGCCGCCAGTCCGGGCGTGGTCTGCGAGCCCATGCCGCTGCCCGCCGCGGCGCCCGAAATGGCGACCCAGCGTGAGAGCTTGCCCATGGGCGGCAGCTTGTCCAGGGGCGTGGGCGTCACCGCGGTGCCGGTTTCCACGCCCATGGAACTCACCGTGAGCGCGATGCCCAGCCGGTCGGCGTTGTAGTTGCCGGTGCGGTCGTCCACCGATTGGTTGATGCAGCAGGTCACCAGGTGGATCGGCCCGCCCCATTGGTGCGGGCTGTAGCTGCCCAGGTCAACGTCGTCGCCCTCCACCGCCTCCACCAGTTTGGCGATCTTCTGCGTGCGATCGCGGGTGACCGCGCCCAGCGGCGAGCCGCCCGGGAAGCGCCCGGCCGGCAGCAACACGCCGGCCTTGTCGTAATTGCCCACCGACACATAGGCCCGCTCGATGCGGGCGCGGTAGAAGTTATGCAGCGACGAAAGGTTCAGCACTTCCCAGTCGGCGGCCGTGAGAACCACGTAGCCCAGCAGCAAGGCGATCGCGAGCCCGCACGTCCAGGGGGACTGCAGCCGCACCAGCAGGTGCGCCACGGTCATCCACCACACGGCCATCAGCAGCACCAGCAGCAGGCCGCCCACGTTGAGCAGGACCCCGGTCTTCACCGCCTTCACCTTGGCCGACTCGATCCAGCGCTTGACAGTGGGCAGCCCGGCGCGCACTGCCGCGACGATCAGGGCCCAAAGGCCCGCCCCTGCGGCGGCGCCCTTCATGCCGGTGAGCTGGTCCGCCAGCCACCAGCCCGCCAGGTCGAGCGCGCCTGCCAGTGCCAGGCCCAGCAACACCCACAGCATCACGCCCAGCCACTTGGTGTAGCGCAGGCGCAGCGCGGCCATGCGCTCCGGCCGCGGCTGCGGCACCGAGAACAGGGCCGCCGTGAGGGGCGCCAGCATCAGCAGGCCCGCAATGCCCTGGCAAACCAACATGACCGTCGCCGTGCGCGACACATCCCAGGCTGTCAACGCCGAGCAAAGCAGCAGCGCCCCCGCCCCGCCCGAAGCCAGCGCGCCACCCATGTTGCCCAGCCGCGCCGCAAGACCGGGCCATTGCCGTGAGAACCAGTAGCGGAAGATGAAGTGCAGCCCCAGGTACAGGGGCACCACCATCAAGGCCCACCACACCGAGCCGATGCTTGCGCCGGGGGCCACGGGCAGGACAAAGTAGGGCAGCAGCAGCACGCCCGCGCCCAGCAGCATCAGCACCGCCACCTCGAACTGCGAGAACAGTATGTTGCGCAGGATGGATGCCAGCGCCTGGCCCAGGTCGCGCGCGCCCGCCGGCGTCAGGTAGCGGCCGTTGCTGCGCAGCCACCAGAGCAGCAGCGTGTCTTCCCGGCCCAGCCGCTCCTGCACCTCCGGGGCGGCGCAGTCGCTCTGGTAGAGCCGACCCAGCGCCGCGCCGATGTAGCCGCCGCCGGACACGGTGGAAAGATAGTCAAAGCGGCTCAGCAGCTTCTGGCTGGCCAGCGCGCGCAGCAGGCCGAAGCAGAACGTGGCGCTGCGGATGCCGCCGCCTGAAAGGGCCAGGCCCCAGCGGTCGCCCCCTTCTTCCAGTTTCGCGGCGGCCCGGCGGGCCTTGATCAGGTCGGCTTCTGAAGACATGGCTGCCCGGGCTAGATAGGAACGCGCTTGAGCTCGGGGTCGATCGCCTTTTGCGCGATCAACTTGAACCCGGCCGGCGTCGGATGAAGCTCATTGGCCCACACAGCCGTCTCGGCCGGCAGCGAGCCTGCGCTGTTGGCCACAAGAATTTTCCCCATGGCGGGCTCCCTGGCCAGCTCGAGCTGCGCAGCCTTCAGTCGGTCAATCAGGCTGCGGAAAAGCGCGGCGCGCAAACCCTCTTTCACGCCGGCCTTGCTCATGGGTGCGTTGAGCCAGTCCGCCGGGCCGAAAACGCCCTTGCCCGTCGGCCACGCATAGTCGTACTGGTGCAATATGACCGGTGCGCTGCCGTTGTACGCACGGAACTTGGTGATCAGGGCCTTGTAGCAGCCCATGATCATGGACATGATCGCCTCCGGCTCGGCCGTGCGGTAGCAGCCCTCCACCGAATCCTGGCTCGCGCAATCGTCCTTGATCAGGCGCATGAAGTCATTCATGCCCGCGACGTCGTTGCCGCCGCCGCTGAGGATCAGCGTCTTGACCGAGGCGCCATACATCTGGAAGGCGAAATCGATGTCCTTGCGGAACTTGGTGGCCCACTCGGCCGCTTCCGCGCCGTTGCGCCCGACTACCAGCACGGTTTGGTGCGGCCGCAGGGTGCCTACTTCACGCGCGAGATTGCTGAAGGGGTACCAGAACCAGGAGTCGCCGATCATCATGATCGACGGCGCGCGGTTTTGCGCCAGGGCGCCCTGTGTTCCCCAGATGACGTTGTCTGCGGTTGCCTCGGGCATGGATGGATCCTCTTTGTAAAAAAATCAGGGCTTGATCTCGAACAGCACTTCCCACAAGGCGGCGGGCACGCCCATCCAGTGCCAGAAGCTGTGGCCGGTGAACTGGTGTTCTTTCACCAGGCGCAGGAACTCCCGCGCCTTCTCGGCGCAAGCCGACGCGGATGCGCAGCCGCCGTCGGGCCCCACCCAGCCCGCGCCTACGGGAATGAAAGGCAGCTTGACCGGCTTGTTGGCCTCGACCGCGCGCGAGAGCCGGTTCACCACACTGGGGCTGCCGCCGTAGTAAACCTGCGGCGCATTGAACGACGCGTGCTTGACGAACGCCGCAAACGGGTAGTTCTCGAAGTTGCCCGGAATGTCGTTGCCGCACATGGCCAAGCCGCGGTGGGTGGCAGCCATCCTGTCCTGCAGCGTGGAAGCGTAGGCTTCGGCGGCCGCCACACCACCGGTGAAATAGCCCTTGCCGCCTTCGGCGTCCATCAACACGCCATCCAGCTCAAGCTGGTCCGCCAGGTCGGCACAGGCAATGGCCTCCTGCTTCGCGTGCTCCACGGAGCCGCCGTAAGGCACCTGCCAGCCCCACACGGCGATGCCCTCGGCGCGCAGGCCATCGCGCACCTGCTTGAACAGCGGAAGATTCGCCGGCCGCGCGTTCTCGTAGGGCCCGTCACCGTCGGCAATCTTGATCCACACACCACTCAGGTGCGCCGCCTTGGCCTTGCGCACGAACGTGGCCACGTCCATCTCGGCCTTGATGACGGGGGCGAGGCGCCAGACGAACATGCAGCGGCCGGAGAGTGTGTTGATCATCGCGTGGGGTTCTTGTAGCGAGCGCAATGGTGGCACCCGACCAAGCCCGGCGCATCCCCACAACAGGGGAGGCGGTCCTTCCCCCAAAGTGGGGATGCCGGTGCGGCGCTTTGCCGGTATCGTGCGTGGCTCTTCAGGAGGGAAACGCCATGAGGTACATGCTGACAATCGTTCTGGCCGGCGCCCTGTGGGCAGTGTGCGGCGGCGCGCTGGCGGACAGCCTCGACGTGACGGTGCGCGAGCCGATGCGGCTGGTGGCCGAATGGGAGGCCGACCGCAATTACGCGCTTACCATCGTCGCCATCGTCTTCATCCTGGGCGCCCTGATCGCGCTGATCAACGCGCTGCCCAACGACCGGGCCAAGCTGGGCGCCGTGGTACTCGGCAGCGCCGTTACCGTGCTCACCGGCGTGGCCAACCTAGTCTTTGAATTTGACCACCGCCAATACAAGGTGCTGGCCCGGGAAGGCCGCAGCCTGCTTGACGAGATCGAATACAAGCGCGGCCAGCTCAAGGAGATGCCCACCGAGGAAAAGGCCAACCGCAGCGCCCTGACCGAGGAAATCCGAAGGGATGCGCGCACCATCGTTAACCTCGCGCAGAGCCTCAAGGAGCGGTCCCCGAAAACCGGCGCATTGGGCCCCGGCGGGCCGAGCGGCGGCATCATCTCCACCGCCTGGGCCCAGCAAGGCCGGGTGCCCGCCTGGACCAGCGCCATTCCCACCGACGACGCCAACCTGTACTTCGTGGGCTTCGCTGACGGGCGCGATTACCAGGCCGTGCGCAAGGCATCGGAGCAGCTTGCTTACGACGACGCCCGTGCCTTCCTGGCGGGCCAGCTCGAATCCGCCGGCAAGGCGGCCAGCGCCGAGGCCGCGGCGGCGGCCGGGTATCTGCTTGAGGCGGCCCGCGTGGCGGACACCTACGTCGCCTATGACAAGACGCAGAACACCTACCGCGCCTATACGCTGCTGGCCCTGGGCAGGAAACTGGCAGGCACCGACCTGCAATTGTTCGCGGCGAAAAACAGCGTGGCTTTGCCGCCCGCGCAAGCGCAGGCACTGCAGGCGGCGGCGCGAAAGCCCGACGACTACCTGGCGCAGCGCGTGCAGGTGTACACCAACGAGAGCAACAAGGCCCAGGCCGCCCTGCCCCCGGCGCAATACGACCAGTACACCCGCGCGCGCAAGTTGCGGCTGGAGGGCAAGACCGAGGAAGCCATCGCGCAGCTAAAGGACGTGGTGCGGCTGCAGCCTGACTTCTATTTGGGGTGGTTTAACCTGGCACTTGCCTACGACGAGCGCAAGGATTTCGTGAACGGGAATAGCGCGTACGAACGCGCCATCGCGCTGGAAAGCAAGGGGAAGCTGCGCGACGCGTCGCTGTACAACAGCTACGGCTTCTTCCTGTTCAAGCAAAAGAAATACCGCGAGGCCGCCGGCATGCTGAAAACAGCCCTGGAGCTCGCGCCCGACCATCCCAAGGCCCGAACCACACTGGCTGCAGCCCAGGCCGCTGCCGGCCCGTAGCACGGGCTTTGCAGAGCCTCACCCCAGATCCTGGATCAGCGCCATGATGTTGCCCTCACTGTCCTTGAACCAGGCGGCCTTCGCGCCGCCGGCGGTGATGGCGCCTTCGGGGCTGCGCTCACCGGGCATGTCGTAGGTTTCGAACACCACGCCCCGGGCCTTGAGCGCCCGGATCTCGCTGTCGACATCGGCCACTGACCAGAAGGCCTGGCTGGCCTGCGAAGTGCCGGCGTTCGGCGTGGGGTACAGGAAGGCGGCCGTGCCCTTGCCGAATTCGTAGACCACGCCGCCGTTGGTCTGCTGGCCGGCCTTCAGGCCCACCTTCTCTTCGTAGAACTTGCGGGCCCGCGCCAGGTCTCTGGCGGGGATGTAGGCGTACATGGGTGCGTCTTGCAACATGGTGCCTCCGGCCTTCAGGCGTTGAGAATCTGCTCGAAGCCGCCGTAGATCAGCCGCTTGCCGTCGAACGGCATGGGGTTCTGGCCCGGCTGCATGCGCGCATCGGCCATCACCTTCTTCCAGCCTTCATCACGCACCGCCTTCGAAGGCCAGGTGACCCACGAGAAGACGACTGTTTCATCTTCCTTGCGCTGCACGGCCAGGGAAAACGAAGTGACCTTGCCCTCGGGCACGTCGTTGCCCCAGCATTCGACCACCTGCAGAGCGCCGTGCTCCTTGAATATGGCCGCGGCCTGCTGGGCGTGGCTCAGGTACTTGTCGCGGTTGGCCGTGGGCACGGCGGCGACGAATCCATCGATGTAGTTCATGCGGAATCTCCTTGTGGAAGGGCTGCGGAAATGCAACCCACAACCCTACGACGAATGGAGCCCGCGCGTCTCGACATCAGGTTGTAAGCAGACGCTACGCCAGCCTTGCCAACCGGAGCAGATTCAGCGCAACTCGTTCGCGTTGGACCACGACAGCCCGCCATGGGGCGCCGCCGGGCCGCCAGCCGCCGCCGCGGTGACGGCGCGCAGTGCGTTGCCCAGCACCACCGCATCCAGGCCCCCGGCGGGCAAGGCCGCGGGCGCCGGAAACACAAACGGCCCCAGCGTGTGATACAGGTCCGTCACGACCCACCACGCCGTGATGCAGGCCGGCGGTATGCCCAGGAAGAACTCCTCAACCCCGACGGCGGGCGCGCCCGCGCCCATCATGTGGGCCGAATGGACCGCGGCGGTCAGCGCACCCAGTTCATAGACAAACCCGCGAATCATGAGGTTGTGCCTGGCTGCCAACGCGGCCGGTCGATTGGGCGCCGCGTTCATCGCCGCCTGCAGCCATGCCGGCTTGCTGGTGGCCTGGACGCGCGAACTCTGCGGCGCCCCGATCGCCAGCGATTTCTGCGTCGTGGTGGAAGTGGTGTCGTCGCAGGCGTGGCCATCCATCCATGGCAGATACTTCCACCGGCTGAGCGCCGGCAGCGCGAGCGCGTTGCGGCCCATGAAGCCCGACAGCCCGATGCCGTCGGGGCTGCCCGGCGCAGCAACCACGCCTGGGCCTGGCAGCACGGCCGCGACACCTGCGTTGGCCAGAGGGCCACGGGTGTCGCCACGCAAAAGGCAGGTGTGATGGGCGGCGGCGATAGCGCCCGCCCCGACGCCCGCGGCGCCACCGGGCAGCAGCGGCGCCGCAGCCGCGAAATCGGCAAAGCCGGAATACGGGTGAATGTTGGGCACCCCCAAAGGCACCGGCTCGAAGATGCCCGTGGAGCGCGCGGCCGCGTTGTTCAGTGCAATGGTCGCGCGCGCTTGCTTGACGTATTCGTCGCTGGCATAGCACCACGCCACCTTCCACGACAGCTTCTCGATGGCGGGCTTGCGCCAAAACGTACTCGACGTCCGGCGCCAGTGCCCGCAAAACACGGTGGCCTCGTTGATCCATGCGTCGCAGGCGTTGAGGACGGCCAACACCAGCGGCTCTGACGCGAGCGATACGCCGTCGTTGGTGCGCCACTGGTCGCGCAGGGTTCGTGCCGCCGTGTCCACGCGCGACATGCCGTCCAGGTAGCGGTTGGTGTGCATGCCCGACGAAGTGTTGAGAAATTCGTTGATGGCACAGACCATGGGCGGGTCGACCCTGTTGCCGCGCTGGCAAACGATGCGTTCTGCCAGCGGCCGGGCCCGGGCCACGGCGATGGCGGGTGCGAGAGCGGCCAGGGTTGCGGGTGTGATCATGGGCCAGGCGAGTATGGCTGTTGCCGATGCCCGAGGCATCCTTCAATTGAAGGGCGCGGGCTGGCGCCCCCGTGACCGAACGAGGCTCCCGTTAAGCCAACCCTCACTTCTTGGGCGACATGATCCCCAGCATCGCATCGGTGTTGAGCTTGGCCATCTGCTGGACCAGGCCCCACTGCTTGGTCATGAGCTGGCTGAACTCCGGATTAGTGGGGTTCGCCTTGCCCGTCATGGCCATCTGCGCCGTCGCCTGCCCGATGGCCTGCTGCTCGGCAAGGATCTGCTTCACCGCGTTGTTGTACTCGTCCATGGTCATGCTTGTCTCCTGGCGGGCGGGATGCCCTTGCGCATCATAGGCAGCTATTGGCTAGCATGGGGCATGCTCAGTGACCGCACGCGCCGCCGCCTTCTGACCGGGGCCACCGCCTTCGTCTTCCTCTGGTTTTCCATCGGCGGCATCGCGCACTTTGCGCTGACGGAAACCGAGATGCGCATCGTGCCGCCCTACATTCCCTGGCCGCGCGCGGTGGTGCTGGTGAGTGGCGTGTTCGAACTGCTGGGCGCGGCGGGCCTGCTGTGGCGCCCTGCCCGGCCGCTGGCGGCCTGGGGCCTGTTCGCCCTGACGCTGGCCGTGACCCCGGCGCACATCTACATGCTGCAGCAGCCCGAGTTGTTCCCGGGCGTGCCGTACTGGGCGCTGGGGGCGCGCCTGCCGCTGCAGGCCGCGCTGTTGGCGCTGATCGCCTGGATCGGCATCAGCGGCGCCGCAAGGGATCGAGCAGGTGCTTGAGCCCGTTGTGGTCGATCTCATGCATTAGCGCCAGCAACCGGCCTAGTTCACCCGAGGGAAAGCCTTCGCGCGCGAACCAGGTGAGGTAGTTGCCAGGCAGGTCGGCCAACACGCAGCCCTTGTGCTTGCCATAGGGCATCTGGCGGGTGACCAGCAGTTCGAGCAGTTCAGAGTCCATGCAAGGCCCACCTACGAGAGCTGGACCACGTCGCCATTGCCCGGCGTGGCCTTCTCGTGAAAGATGTCGGCCAGGTACTCGCGCAGCTCTTCGGCGGTGATGAAGTCCGGCACCACGATGCCCAGCGGCCCACGCTTGCCGTCAGTGCTGATGGCGAATGCGTCCCAGCCCGTGGGCGTACGCACGACCGAGACCAGCGTGCCGAAGACGTTGAAGCGGTAGTCCTGCTGCATGGCCTACGCGACATGCATGACGATTGCGCGTTGCACAGCCACCAGCGCTTGCTTCTGCCCGTAACCCAGAAAGCCCGCGAAACCCACCGGGTCGAAGCCAAGCTCATTGCCGATCGTGAAGGGGGGCGTTGGCAACAGCTTCGGGTTTCCCAGCCGCGCCATGTGCTCGCGCGACAGCGTCCAGCTGGAATCGGTGAAGCCCGCGGGCCAGCCATCGGTGATGAGCAAATCGACCGGAGCTTCCGGAGATTGCCCGGCACAGAAGTGATGCAGGGTCAGGCCGAGAACACGGGCCAGTTCATGCCAGGAGTTGAGCACGTTGGTTGGCGGCCCCCACAGCCCGATGCGCAGCGACTCCAGCGGCGCAACTTGTGTGTGGACGTAGAACGCATCGGCCAGCACCTCGCACGGGTGGCCGGCGCCGGACATTGCGTTTATCACCGGCCGCCGGGAAGCCGCCGCGAATTCCGCCAGGCGCAGGTGATCGGATTCACGAATCACGTACAAGTCATAGAAGGGGTCCAGATAACCAGCGAGGTCGCAGGCCCGCTCGCTGCTCTTCAGAAGGTTGGGCAATTCGGTGTACGCCAGACCAAGATCGCGAAACGCCTGGATAAAGGTAGTGCGCGTGCGGATGCCGTTGCCCTCGAACGACCAGGCCGCCACGCCGCTGCGCTGCACCGCGGGCCCGGACGCAAGCGCCCAGATCGCGTGAATGTCAGAAGCAGACAGGTCTGAAATGCTGATCAATTTCATTTTTTCATAGTAGAAAACGGCTGCAGAGCGCACCCAGCCTGCGTAAGCAGCTACTCTTTTTGTAGCAAACCAGTTGCGTGTGTGCTTGGGCCCCTTGCAGCTGGAACGATTTCCGGACTTCCATGCCGCGATTTTGCCTGCGGCGAAGCCCCGGCCACAAACCGGTACAGTGGCCGCCATGACACGCTTTGCCGCCTTCCTGCGGGGCGTCAGCCCCACCAATTGCAAAATGCCCGAGCTGGCGCGCAGCTTTGTTGCGGCCGGCTTTACCGATGTGAAAACCGTGCTGTCCAGCGGCAACGTGGTCTTCACGGCTTCGGGCACGGAACGCTCGGTGCTGAAGAAGGCGCAGGCGGCCATGCAGGAGCATTTGGACAACCCGTTCAAGCTGTTCGTGCGGCGGGTGGATGTGCTGCAAGCCATGCTGGCCTCCGACCCCTATGCCGCCTTCAAGCTCAAGCCCGACGCCAAGCGGGTGGTGACCTTTCTGCCCGCCGAGCCCGCGGCGGTGCCCAAACTGCCCATCGAACTGGATGGCGCAAGAATTCTTTGCCTGAAAGACCGCGCGCTTTTCAGCGCCTACCTGCCCAGCCCCAAGAGCCCCGTTTTCATGGTGCTGATCGAGCGAACTTTCGGCAAGGAAGTGACCACCCGAACCTGGGAAACCGTGCGCAAGGTGTGCGCGGCCAGCGACAACATGGCAGGAGCATAGCGATGACATTGCTAGAAAAATTCGGCCGGCCGCTGCGGCTGGCGGTCGTCGGCGGCGGCCCCGATTCATGGATCGGCCGCATGCACCGCGGCGCGGCGCAGATGGACGGGTGGTTTCGCGTGACGGCGGGCGTGTTCTCCAGCGACGCGGGGCGCTCGCGCGCGGCCGGCGCGGCACTGGGGCTGGAGCCCGGGCGCAGCTACGGCGACGTGGCCGAGATGCTGGCGGCGGAAGGCAAGCGCCCGGACGGCATTGATGCCGTGGCCATCATGACGCCCAACGACACGCACTACTGCTACGCCGCCGCCGCGCTGGACGCCGGGCTGGACGTGATCTGCGACAAGCCCGTGACGCATGATTTCGCGCAGGCCTGCGACCTGGTGGCGCGCACCCACGCGCGGCAAAGGCTGTTCGCCGTGGCGCACGGCTATTCGGCCTACCCCATGACGCGCCTCGCCCGCCACCTGGTGCGCCAGGGCGCCATCGGCCCGGTGCGGCTGGTGCAGGTGGAGTACATCCAGAGCGGCCTGGCCACGCGCGTGGAAGACGGGCCGCTGACCGGGCGGCTGCGCTGGGTGCTGGACCCCGGGCGCAGCGGGCAGGCGCTGGTGATGAGCGCCATCGGCTGCCACACGCAGCACCTGGCCAGCTTTGTCGCGGACAGCGACGTGGCGCGCGTGGTGGCGGATGTGGGCACGCTCAGGCCCGGTCGCAAGGTGGTGGATCACGTGTCGGCGCTGATAGCATTTGCCAACGGCGCCCGCGGCACCTTCACCGTAACGCAGGCCGCCGCCGGCGGCGAGAACGACATCCGCCTGCGCGTGTATGGCGAGCACGGCCTGCTGGACTGGTCACACCGCGAGCCCAGCTACCTGAAGCTGGCCCTGCAAGGCGAGCCGGTGCGCACCATCGGCCGGGGTGATGCCGGGCTGCCGCCCGAGATCATCGCGCTGGGCCGCTCACCCCGCGGCCACCCCGAAGGTTTGCAGGAAGCCTTTGCCAACATCTACGCCGAAGTGGCGCAAGAGCGCATGGCGCGCGAGCTGGGTGAGCCCGTGCCCCATTTTCCCTACCCGCGCATTGAAGACGGCGCGCACACCATGGCCTTCATCGAGGCCTGCGTGGCCTCGCAGGCGAGTGGTGGCTGGGTGGATGTGGCGAGCCGCTAGAGGCTTTTTTGGAGGCAGTTTCAGAAGAGAAAACGGCTGAAGAGCGCACCCAGCAAGCGTAGGCAGCTACTCTTTTTGTAGCAAACGGCTGCTCAAAACCCGCCCCCACCCCTCACAAACTTCTGCACCCGCCTGCCAAACCCCACCTCCGCCGTGTAGAGGTTGCCCTCCCCGTCGATGGCCAGGTTGTGGATCCACTTGAACTCGCCGGCCATGCGGCCGGTGCGGCCGAACTGGCCTAGCTGCACGCCGTCTGCGCGGCGCAGGATGTAGATGCGGCCGTTGGCGCCGTCGGCCACGTACAGGTACTTTTGCGCGGGGTCGTGCGAGAGCACCATGTCCCACACCGAGCCGTTGGCCAGCGTTTGCACCTCCACGCGAAACTCGTGCTTGAACTCGCCGGCGCGCGTGAACACCTGGATGCGGTTGTTCTGCCTGTCGCAGACATACAGCAGGTCTTCATTGGACATGCGCACGCAGTGCACCGGGTTGCTGAACTGGCGCGCCAGCGGCTGCGCGGGGTCGTACGCGGGCAGCTTGTCGTCACTCGGCCGGCCGCCATAGGCGCCCCAGTGGCGTTTGTAGGCGCCGGTGGCCGCGTCGAACACGATCACGCGCTTGTTGCCATAACCGTCGGCCACGAACAGCTCGCCCTTGCTGACGATCATGTTGGCCGGCTGCCCCAGCTGCGTGGTGCTGTTGCTGCCCTGGGTGGGGCCGGCGCGGCCGATCTGCATCAGGAACTTGCCGTCCTGCGTGAACTTGAGGATCTGGTTGTCGCCCACGGAATTGCCCGCCAACCAGACGAAACCGTCGCCGTCGATATAGATGCCGTGCTCCACCTTGGGCCAGTCGAAGCCCGTGCCCGTGGGGCTCCACGCGCGTAGCAGCCTGCCCTGCGCATCGAACTCCGCCACCGGTGGCATGGCCGTGCAGCAGCGGTGCGTGACCGGCTTGTTGGTCTTGGGATCGAATTCGTCAGGCAGCAGCGAGGCCGGCCGGTGCACCGCCCAGATGTGGCCATTGCGCGGATCGACCGCGATGCCGGCCACCTGGCCGAAGATCATCTGCACGCCCTCCTTCGTCTCGGCCAGCGGTTGGGGCCAGGCGGGATCGACGCGGAAGTCGGGGATGGGGGTGAGGCTGGAGACGGGGGGTGGAACCGGTGGCGGGTTTTGCGCGCAGGCGGGGAGGAGGAGCGCGGCGAGGATGACGGGAAGTAGTCGCGTGAGGGCGGCGGGGAAAGATGTTTTCATGCTTTGTCTCCTGGAAGGACTTCCGGTCGCAGTCTAGTAGCACCGGACACTGCAGTCCACGCCCTCGATTTGGCACAGTCACCTTATCAAAAATCGAATCTAACGAAAAACCATGCGGTGCCCTTGCAACACCATTTCCTCTAATATTTCTAGCGCCTTGGCCTCGGAAGCACATCGCTTCTTTAATTCACGGTAACAGTGGGAGAACTCATTTCGCATGTTGGTGGCAAAAATTCCTGGATCGTCAGTTCCAATGGAAAAGACCAATGGCTCGTCCGAGTCCAAGCCAAGCCATCGTAAAAAGTGGTGCTCTGAATAGTCAGAATACAAACTAATCCTCACATTGCTTGTCGGAAGTGCCTCTAGAGCGACCCCCCTATTCCGGACCTGTTTCGATACACGATCTTGCAGCACACGCAAATCGTCACTGGAGGGCCAATCCTTCGATGCATCAAGCACATAAGGTTCCGCCGCCTTCTCGACGATTGAACCGACGTGATGCGCGACCGCTATGCTGCGAGCCTGCGGAGAACACGCCTTTAGTCTTGCGTCAAGTTGCTGAACCTCCGAACGGAGCATCGGATCGAGAATCGCGGCGCGGTCCAGCCACACCGGAAAGTGAAACAGCGCATCAAGATCACGGAGCGTCCATGCCTCGTACAACACCCCCGGAGAGATGGGGGTTCCGTACGTAGCACTCGCTAGGGCCCTGATTTCCGTGTCTACCGCTAGAAGTTTCACAGCGGTCAGTGTGTCAAGAAGCACATGTCGCGCAAACACCAAGTCATCGAGCCTCTCACCTCGATTCAAGACGATACGAGGCCCAACTCGACGTCGCCACAGCTCTGGTTCAATTCCTAAAGCAGTTGCATGGCCTAAGCGATCCCCAGCACCGAGATCCAGAAACGTAAGGGCTTCGTGGCAGGCCCGGATCCCTGATAGCAGGTGTACAAAGTCTTCTCCAACGTGGTACGTGAATCGCAGAAATCCGCAGAATCTAAGGGATCGAAACAAGGGTGCGAACACTTCCGGGGGAGTGTCCAGTTCGTTTGATGCAGCATCAAATCCCCCAATGTGACTTCGCAAACCAGGATTCTTTCGAAACATCATTTCCAACACTCGATGCTGACGTCGAAGGCGCAGCCGAAGGCGCGCATGTCGAACGACATGGCCGCCAGGCGGCCTGGAAGCCCCTGATACGTAAGCGTCTTCTTCTTTTATAAAGTGCAAAACGAAGGAAAGGCGCAACCGCTTGGGTGAGTTCATCGCCAAGTCCTTACTAAGCAGCGAACGAAGAGAGCTCTCTTTCGTACCCAGGCGGGTCTTCCCTTGATGAAATGCGGAGTACCCGACTAAGGCAGATGCAAGCACGCGCTCGAACGAAGGCAAGTCGCTCTTAGGCGCAATTCTCCCCTCCAAATCACAGATATCTCCGTCTTCCGACCAGTCCATCTGATAAAACCGCTGCGCATATGTCTCTTCCGTGAACTCCCTCACTTGGTTATGCGTGATCTTTTGAAATTGATCGAACCCCCGCTGATTCGGCTGCTGAACGACAAGTCGATAAAACTGCGCATAAATGAGCAAATAGCAAAAGTACGCGTGCGCAATGACTCCAACAGACCCGCGCCTCAATATGGAAAGAATTCGAGCATGCACGAACACCTCTTCGGACAACGAGGTCCCCGCCGCAGTTGTCCCTAAGAGGTTTGCTACGGGATGCTGGCCTTTACGCGGTGGATTGGCGGGAAAACCAACGCCACGCAGGATGTTGCGCAACTCATTTTCCGTCAACTGTCCCGTATCGGTCGCGACAACAGCGAGTCGCAATCGAAGCTCGCGCGCAACGCGTAGTCGTCGCACAAGCAAGACTGGAGTAAGCCCGTGCTCTTCTTGCAAGAGTTGCTCCAAAGCCTTGCCCTTGGACTCAGCCGCGAGGAACAACGAAGCGAATTCCTTAGGGTGAGCCATTGCATCTAGCCAAATGGGATCCGCTTCAGTGCTTCCGTTTAGGTGAAGATGGACGTCACTTAAACCGTGCGTCTTGGTTAGAGCGTCCACCGCATCACAATGAATCGCCGGAAGAACGCTGTGTGCCACCTTTGCTGCACAGACACGACGTTGCTCCGTCAAAGTGGATGCCGACGTCCAACTAATGGACTTCATGATTGCGCTCGCGACCGGCATTAATGGAGGCATGTCCAAAAGCAGCATTTGCCACTCAGCGGAACGCTCGAACAAAACGCTGACTCGATCATTGCTATCCAAGATCAAATACTCATCGGCCACGATATCAAACGCGCGTAGAACCACCTGTTGAAGGGTTTTCGAGTCAGCCAAAAATACGCGCCTTGCCTGCTTCAAGTAATGATCTGGGCGTTCGCTTTCTCTGGCGTGCTCTTCTAGGAACAGTTGCTGAAAGACAGTTGGTAGATCAGGTAGGCTCCCCCGGAAATAATGCGACTCGAGTAACCCCCTTAACCGCAACAATGACCTCGAGTAGAGCATCTCACTAGTTCCGTGCCGCCGCGGCCTGTTGGGCTGCTCGCCGGACAGCGGTGGTCGCGCCAACCACGGGCACAGAATTCAATGGAGCCCACAGATTCGGAAACGAAACTGGACGTCGCCCGACAAGCACCCGTACACCGAGGGCATCACTCCCCGGCAGTTGAACCGAGTGCTCAGTGCCCAAGAAGCTCTGCCACGAAGCCACATGCGCCTCCAATAAGTTCCAACTATGAAGGCGGCCACCGATCACAGGCTCTGGATTGATAAATAGCCCAATCAATGGGCAAGAAAATATGGTGCGGAACAAGGGTAGATCGCGCCACTGTGCGGGATCCCACCTCCCAGTCGCCGGGAAATTTCTGTAAAACACAACATCGGACGCAGTCGGGTTGTCCAAAATCGGACCCACCCTTCGACGGCTGTGTTGCGCGCGGTCTACACCGCGCGCAAGCATCTCCTCAACAAGTACAGCATTGAGAAATGCGATGACCTGGCGATGAAACAATTGCCCAGCGAAATAGCTATCCACGGGAACTTCTACATCCATCCGCGCAAGCGTGTAAAACAGCCGAGTCGCGATCCTACTAAACGTACTGGCAGGCAACCCAACATCCGTAGCGGCGGCGGTATTTCCCCACTGCTCGAGAACATCGTAAAGGTAGTCACCACGGGGGGGCAATGTGTTCTCTGGAAAATACTCCTCGTCAGAATCCTCCGCTGCCGTCGGTGCGCCGAGGTTCACATCAACCCCGCGACCAGTCGCGAACGCGGGAGAGTGATAGCTTCTCAATTGGCAGAGCTTCTCCAATTGTGTGCGCATGCTTTGCCCATGATCAAATCCAGAACTCGCGCGTCGACTGACTTCGGCAGTCTTGATCAATTCGCTCAAGATACCTATGAACGAAAAAATGGATAGTACCGTGGTGTCTTGACCGCGGCGATCTGTAACAATGCACGCAGCCAACTTAAGAAGGTTGCCTCGTCCGTCTTGAGTGCGAGTGACGAGACTATCGAAAGTGTTGTACGCGGTGCCGCGCAAGTACTTGTATTCATCAAACGGAACGTCCCTTAGCTTCCTAACCCAGCTTTCCAGTGGGGCTGGTAACTCAATTTTTCCGTAGAGTTCAGCAAAGAAGGTGGCGGTAGAAACCCGACCAGTCTCCGACGTTTTCTTGAAGCCGCGATACAAGGAGGGAATAGCTACCCCCGCCCCGACGTGTGTCCCATACAAAGCCACGATGCCGCGACCCATTCCATATGGCCCCCGAAAGAGCTCTCTTTGAGTAGCCACTGAGAGTCTTGCAACTGTCGCCGCTGGTTCTCGTCTATCCATGCCCGTCGCCGCCACAATCGCCCTCGCTTCAATGCCGTCGGGGCGTTGCACGATCAATTGATTTACAAAACCCACTTTGACCAAGAAGGCTAGAGCTTGACTAGGTTCCGCCGCAAACACTCGCGTCAGTTGCGCAGCAAAGCAAAGAACCGTCAGATTCTCATCATTGGTCTTGGAGTCCAAACGGAGCCTGCTGGCTTGCGCCCAACGACTCTGTGTCGTCATCCACCGCGAAAACTCTCCAATGACCTCGTCGCCATTCCCTCCGATGAGTTGTGGACTGACGCCGACGTGATACAACGACGACGAAAAGACCGCCGTCATGTCGCGTGCCACTGCGCCGGCCGTCACTACGGTCTCGACGTTCTCCGATACGGCACTTCTTGTTGAGCGAAGCACCTGCACCACTGTGCGCAACGGCTGCTCCATCAACACATCAACAATCGATCGCAGCTCCCGCGCATCACGAATACTAGTGCCGCGTGTGACGATCGTTCTCAAAGTCTCAAAAACCGGTCGCGCCGAAACGCCTTCGTCCTCGCTGTCATAAAACTCGATGCTCCCCCGCGGCAAGTTTTCTGCGTAGTCCCTCAAGGTACTCAACGCAATTCGGTAGCTAGGCTGGAGCAGTTTTTGCAGGTACTGATCTTCCAGGCGAAAGACGGCTGACATGAGGTTGTCATCGGCCCAATGAGGGAGCGACTCAGGCGCGTGGTGCTCCAGGCTCGGCCGATCCACTTCCATCATCTCGCGGCCAAAGTTCTTGTACAAAGCCCGCCTCACTAGACGTGCGTAGAGTTCGATATCTCCCGAGACGATGACTTGCAACTTACTGCTAACCAGATACTTGCGGAGTGCCTCAAGCACGGGCCATCCGCTGCCGAAATCTGTATCAATGTCATCGAAGGTGACAAGAAAGCACCCTTTGCTGACCAACGCCAGTGCTTCAGCAAGGTATTCTTCGAAATGCGCGCGAAACTGAGTTTGCGAACTGGTGGTCTGCAATCCGCTCTCCAGAACGTACTGCGGATCCTCCCAACTGTCGCTGTATGCACGTTCGGGCCCAACGCCTTCCATCACAGTCAGAGCACGAGCTAACAGCTTAAGCGCAGCGTAGTACGAATCAGGTAAAGGGCCTGGGTGCTTTTCCTGCCAGTGCAGCGTACAAGCGTCGTTAATTAGCCCAATGACCACGACTACAACATTCTGCTTCTGCTCCAGTAGCGTAGGGTCAATGACAGGCAACGGCCAGAAGGAATTCGATAGCTCGACGTCCACTGACCGAATGTATTGCAGCACATTTCGAATAAATGTCGTTTTGCCGCTACCTCGAGTCCCATGAACCGTGAGCGCCGTGTGGCGATGATCTTGGAAAAAGCTTTGTTCGCCGTCCTTTTCATTCCTTCGGTAGAGCTCCTGCTTCTCAGCTTCCCGAGCGTTGGCACGAAGGAGCGCCAGGATACGTGCAAGTGCTTCTGAATGAACGAACTCTTGTTCGCTCCCGGCACGGGCTCGCCGTCCTTGAGCACTTAAATTGATCAGAATCTTAGAATTTGAATTTGCCACATCCGCCCCTAATTTGTATTTATCCACCGCTGCTGCCGTAACCCGCTGTCCGCCGCGTCATTCGGTGGGGTTGCATCATCGGCCGCTGCATCTATGCTAGTCCTCTCGAGCTACCCACAAGACGACTCAATTGATCAGCTAGAGCACGGATTTGCGCTGTCGGATGAGCAATCAGATAGCGCGTGAACCACAACCCATGCTTCACTTTGTCATAGGAAACACGATCGTCTGTAAGTTCACGAATTACGTCTGCTAGCAATTTGGCGCCGTGCACTTTTGCCCAGAGATCGTCCGTTGCAACTAGTGATCCACAGTACTTTGTCTCGGCCATCCTCTTGCTGAGAAGGCTAGAGACCAGCTCTGCGTTGGGCGGGGTAGTGGACGCATCGGTCTCCCTCAGAAATGCCGCAATCGCACTGGGAACAAGAAAGTAATTTTCATACATTCTCGCGGGGAGCCATTTCACTAGGCCGCGACTCTTTCGCGAGATATCTGAACGCTCAAGGTCTGATTTCCCCTCAGAGTCAAAAAGAAAGTTGAGCGCGGGCGGCATCAACGACGGACCCGAGGTTAACTTTGCGTAGACATCAAGGACTCGCTCAGCGCGCTTAGACGTCAATTCGTCGGTACTGATCACCCCAAGAACCAAAACGCCCTGCAAAGGAACTTTAGCGAGGTTGGAGATCAATTCGGGGAAGCAAATCTCTTCCGTCTTTCCTTCTACCCACAGTATCGAATCGGCGCCGAATACATCGCTGAGGCGCGCGCCCACCTCATTTAGAAAATCGCTTAGATCAAGTTGCTTGTTGGGGTCTATGCGAGTAAGCGTGCTTTCCTCAGAATCTCGTTTTACGAGAAACACTCTGTCGGAATCACTTAACGATAGCGCCACGGGTGAGTGGGTCGTGATCACGTACTGATGTTGGTCGTACTTGCGCAATATCTCCATCAGTTTCCGGACCGCCCCTGGATGCAAAAAGCTTTGCGGTTCATCGATCACCAGCACGGTTGGCCGCTCCGAGGTAACGACAACATAGAGCATGGCTAACACCTGGCCGATCCCCGTGCCACTTTCGGATAGTTGAACAGCCAAATCGGAACGCTCAGAGCTCAAAGGCACTGACCACACCAAAATTCGTGCAAGATTGCCGGATACAAACGGCGCCGTCACTTGTGTTATGTGCGGGAAGATGGATCGCACGTGCGTCATCAACCTCTCATAGCGGACCGGATTAACGGCGCTCAATTGATTGAGCACGTCAGGAAGGTTGGCTGCGTCAGGCCTCAAAACGTTCGATCCGCCCGCCGCGCATTCGCCGACGTTTAGTCGCTCTGCACGAAACACATACAACCGATCTCTTGCTGCTTCAGCCAACCGATGACTAAAGTCCTGCACCGATCCAGTGGCATCACCCGCATATTCAAGCCGGACCTTGGCGGGGTATCCAGGGTTTTGGAATCTGAAAAAGTTCTGTGAGAACGACTGCCCGACTGTTGCAGTCCACGTGGTGATTGGAACGCCATCTGTCCAAGTAGTGTGAAGCCGATCCCCATTCGCCAAAATGCTTTTCATCCGTTCAACCAACAGGGCAGGACTTTCATCGACGCGAGGAAGCGCCATGTCTGGTTGCTTGCTCAGAATTGAAAGAACATCAGCAGCAGTCAACGAGAATGTGACGGATACTCTGCTTTGTGCAGGGGGTCTGTCATCAGCATTGGGCAGCGTTGCGAGACTTCGGTGGGGCTTGCTGATTTGCTTAAGGCTCAGAGCCTCAACGAACGCACTTTTACCGACATCATTTCGACCGACGATTACATTGAAGGCGTGTCCGAGTTCTACCTCTGTTGTGTCTAAGTAGCACTTGTAGTTCTCAATTCTGACGTTTGCAATTAGCACAGTAACTCCGAAGTTGTTACAACGCTTTCCCCAACATCC
The DNA here is from genome assembly GCA_016191525.1 of Burkholderiales bacterium. Classification (GTDB taxonomy): domain Bacteria; phylum Pseudomonadota; class Gammaproteobacteria; order Burkholderiales; family Burkholderiaceae_C; genus Ramlibacter. Next base: position 438,642 of record JACPOK010000033.1, read on the forward strand.
CCACCCCTTCCTCAATCTTCCCCACATCCGCCGTCGCAAAACTAAGCCGCAGCGTAGATAGATCCCGGTCCTTCGCATAAAACGGCGCCCCAGGCACAAACGCGACGCCCTGCTCAATCGCGCGCTTCGCGAACTCCCCCGCATCCTTGATCTTCCCGCCCGCCCCGGTCAGCCGGGCCCAGAAGAACAGGCCGCCTTGCGGCTGGGTGAACTCGATCGCATCGCCCAGGTCACGCTTCAGGCTTTCGCCCATCACGCGGGCGCGCTCGCCGTACACCTTGCGCACGTTGGCCAATGTCGCAGGCATTCTTCCTGCTCGCAGGTACTGGGCGGCTGTGGCCTGGGCAAAGGTGCTGGTGTGGGCGTCGCTGAACTGTTTGCACATGGTGGCCTTGGCCAGCAGCTCGGGCGGGGCAATCATCCAGCCCACGCGCAGGCCGGGGCTCAGCACTTTGCTCATGGATCCGCAGTGGGCGATGTAGTCGCGGCTGCCTGGAAAGTCCTTCGACAGGCTCAGGATGGAACGGGGTGGGGGCGAGGTGGGGTCGAAATAGAGGTCGCCGTAGGGGTCGTCTTCAACGATCAGGGTCTGGTATTTGACGGCCAGCTCCAGCACCTTCTTGCGGCGCTCCAGGCTTAGCAGGGCGCCGCTGGGGTTGCCGAAGGTGGGTATCAGGTACACAAACTTCGGCTTGTGCTGCGCGATGAGTTTTTCCAGTTCGTCGGTCTTCACGCCGTCGGCGTCTATGGGCGCGGTGATCAGCTCGGCGCCGTAGAGGCGAAAGCACTGGATGGTGGCCAAAAAGGTGGGCGCCTCCACGATGACCTTGTCGCCGGGGCTGATCATGGTTTTGCCCAGCAGGTCCAGCGCCTGCTGGCTGCCGGTGGTGACGATCAGGCCTTCGGGCGTGATGTCCTGCACGCCCTTGGTTTTCATGAAGGCGGCCAGCTGTTCGCGCAGCGGGTTGTAGCCCTCGGTGGCGCCGTATTGCAGCGCGCCGCCGGGCTCTTCGGTCAGCGCCTTGTTGGCCGCTTCCTGGATGCCGGCCACGTCGAACATGGCGCTATCGGGGAAGCCGCCGGCGAAGCTGATGATGCCGGGCTTGCCCAGCAGCTTGAAGAGCTCGCGGATGGCGGAGGTTTCTACGTTGTCTAGTCTGGACGCGAATTGCAGGGGCATGGTTGTCTCGTCGGCGTTTGTAGGCGGAGAAATGGGGTCAGAGCCAAATTTCGTTGGAGGTGGTTGTCCTCCGTACAGGCTATTGTCCTGAATTTGGCTCTGACCCCATTTCACGACCGTTTTTCGCTGAGGGTGCTATCTATTTGATAGCTGGCTACGCAAGGTGGTAGCGCGTTGCGGGCACTTTTCCCTCTGAAAACTACCCGCAGCAGCCCGATGCAGCCGGCGCTGATGGCTGCAGGCTCAGGTCCTTCAGGATGGTGCACTCGGGCGCCGGGCCGCCGGCGCAGCCGTTGGTGCAGGCCTGCACATATTTCTTCAGGCTGCGCTCCAGGGCCTGCAGCTCAGCCAGCTTGCTGCTCACGGCGGTGAGGTGCGCCTGCGCAATGTCGCGCGCGGCCACGCAATCAGTGGCGTCGCTGGTCGACAGGGCCACCAGCGCGCGCGTTTCGTCGATGGAAAAACCAAAGTCGCGGCAGTGCCGCACCAAGGTCAGTACTTCCTGCACCTGCGCGCCGTACACGCGGTGCCCACCCGCGCTGCGCGCGGCGGGCGCTATCAGGCCCACCTGTTCGTAATAGCGGATGGCGGACACATTGAAGCCGGTGCGCCCTGCAAGCGCGCCTATGGTCAATTGCCCTTGGGCCTGTGGGTGATTCATGCATCAGTCCTTGCATCTCAAGCTACTTGAGGTTCTACATTCAGTGTACGGGAATCGACCCGCACTCTTAAGTTGAAGGAACGCACGTGAAGAAGACTCTCCTGGGAATGCTGGGCCTGGCAGGTGCCTGCGTGGCTTGCTGCACCATTCCGCTGGCGCTGCCCGTGGTGATGGGCCTGTGGGGCGGCGGGCTGGGGGCGCTGTTTGGCTTGTCTTACCTGCAGGCGGGTGCCTTCGCCCTGCTGGCGGGCGGCGCCGCCTTGCTGGCTGCGTGGGCGCTGCGCCGGCGGCGCAACGCGGCACGCCCGCCTTGCGCGGTGCCTAAGCTGGCAGCCGGGCCATCGTTGCCCCAGTGCGGCGCGGTGCCGGGGGCTGGCTCATGCCAGTGCGCGGCTGCTGCGTCTGGGGCGCCGCTTCCTCGCGCAGCTTGAAGCGGCTGACCAGCTGGGCCAGCCTGTCCGACTGCTGCTGCAGCGATTGCGACGAGCTGGCCGCGTCCTGAACCAGCCGGGCGTTTTGCTGGGTGGCGTGTTCCATCTGCATCACGGCGCGGTTCATCTCCTCCAGCCCGGCGCTCTGCTCGCCCGAGGCCGCCGCGATTTCGCCGATCACGTTGGTCACCTGCTGCACGCTGCCCACGATCTCGCCTATCACCTTGCCGGCGGCCTGCGCATTTTTGGAGCCGTCGGAGATCTGCGATACCGAGGCGTCGATCAGCGTCTTGATGTCCTTGGCCGCCTGGGCGCTGCGGTGCGCCAGGTTGCGCACCTCGTTCGCCACCACCGCGAAGCCGCGCCCCTGCTCGCCGGCGCGCGCCGCTTCCACCGCGGCGTTCAGCGCCAGGATGTTGGTCTGGAAGGTGATGCCTTCGATCATGCCGATGATGTCCACGATCTGGCGGGAGCTGGCGTCGATGGTGCCCATGCTCTGCACCACCTTCTGCACGGCTTCAGCGCCCTGGCGCGCGGTGCCGGCGGCGGCGTGGGCCAGCTCGTCGGCCTTCTTGCAGTTGTCGGCGTTCTGCTTCACGGTGGACGAAAGCTCCTCCATGCCCGAGGCGGTTTGTTCCAGCGTGGCGGCTTGCTGGTCGGTGCGCTGCGACAGGTTGGCGTTGTCGCCGGCGGCCGCGGCCGCGGCCTGCGACACGGCGTTGGCGCTCTCGCGCGTTTGCGACACGATCTGGCTCAGGCTGACCTTCACGCCTTCCAGCTCGCGCATCATCTGGCCGAAGTGGCCGTTCAGGCCGGTGTTGATGGTGGCCGTGAGGTCGCCGCCGCCGATGCGCTGGATCACCGCTATCAGCCGGCCCCAGCCTTCATTGGCCTGCAGGTAGAAAGAGCCGATGGCATACACGGCCAGCAGCCAGCTCGCCGCCACGGCGATTTCGGCGGCCAGCGGCAGGCGCGCGTAGAACACCAGGATGACTGTGGGCAGGGTGAAGGCGGCCGCCAGCAGGGGCAGCTTGCGCTGGTTGGGCAAGTGGTGCATCAGCGCGATGCCGGGTGTCATGAATGACATGGAAAACTCCTTCCGTTACAACTAGCAACATTTCTACGCGCGTTTCGGCCGAATAGCCAGCGCACAAACCTTGGTGTTGCTTGTATTTGTGTAACAGCGTCAGGAAAGCAGCAGCGCCATCCCGGGGTCGCCCTTGGCCATGGCGCGCTGGTAGGCCGGGCGCTGGGCCACGCGCTGCAGGTAGGCCAGGATGTGCGGGTAGCCGCTGATATCCCAGGGCATGAAGTAGCGCATCGTGGTGAGGCTGAACACCAGCATGATGTCGGCCGCGGTGAAGTCGGCACCCATCAGCCACGGGCCTGTTGCCAGCCGGTCTTCCAGCATGGCCAGCGCCCTGTCGACCCGGCTGCGGGCCGACACCATCACCGGGTGGTCGGCGGGCACGCCGGTGCGGCCCAGCACCATGTTGCGGCCCAGGTGCGGCTGCAGGTTGCCGTTGGTGAAGTGAAACCAGTACAGGTACTGCGCAAACTGCGGGTGCTCCGGGCCATACGCCAGCCGGCCGCCGCCGTACCTGGCCAATATGTATTCCATGATGGCGGCCGATTCAGCAATGGTCACGCCCTCGTCGGTCATCAACGGCGCAGTGCCGGCGGGGTGCGCGGCCCGCAAGTCGGGCGGCGCCAGGCGGGCGACCGGCTCGCGCACGTACAGCTTCAGCTGGTAGGGAATGGCCAGCTCTTCGCACAGCCAGACGATGCGTTCGGATTGCGAGATGCCAAGGTGGTGGATGGTCAGCATGGGGGCTCCTTTCTTTCAGGTGACAGTTTAGGGACAGCGGCAGCAAACCGGTTCTGGCATGCTTTCGCCAAAAGGAGACAAGCCATGATCGAAAAGCACCTGGACATCCCCACCGCCGACGGCGCCATGAACAGCTTTGTGGTCTACCCCGACGAGGGCGGGCCGCACCCGGTGGCGCTGTTCTACATGGACGCGCCGGGCAAGCGCGAAGAGCTGCACGACATGGCGCGCCGCCTGGCCGCCACGGGCTATTACGTGGTGCTGCCCAACCTGTACTACCGCCGCAGCCGCGATTTCTGGCTGAAGGAGCGCAACGAGGCGGGCATGGCCGAGATGTTCGGCCACATGCGCGCGCTGGATAACGCCATGGTGGTACGGGACACCGCCGCCCTGCTGAAATTTGTGGATGCGCAGCCCGAGGCCAATGCCAAGCGCATTGGCGCGGTGGGCTACTGCATGAGCGGGCCCTTTGTGGTGTGCGCAGCCCACGCCTACCCGGACCGCATCCATGCCATCGCCGGCTTCCACCCCGCCAACATGGTGACCGAGGACCCAGACTCGCCGCACAAGCTGATGCCCGGTATCCAGTGCGAGGCGTATTACGGCTGCGCCGAGATCGACAAGTGGTGCCCGCCGAAAGATGTGGAGGTGATGCGCGCCGCGCTGGAGCAGAACAAGGCGCCGCACCGGCTGGAGATGTACATGGGCGTGGAGCACGGCTTTACCTTTCCGCTGCGCGCGGGCATCTACAACCAGCCGGCCGCCGAGCGGCACTGGGAAAGGCTGCTGGCGCTGTTCCGCCGCACGCTGGGCCCGGCGTGAACCCCGGCCTGGGCGCCTGGCTGGTGGCGGCCGGCGCGGGCGTGGTGCTGGTGCTGGGGTCCTTGCACCTGCTGTACACCTTTCGCGGCCCGGCATTCGACCCGCGCGACGCGGCGCTCAAGCTGCGCATGCAGGAGGTGTCGCCCGTGATCAGCCGCGACACGACGATGTGGAAGGCCTGGATCAGTTTCAACGCCACGCATTCGCTGGGCGCCATGCTGTTCGGCCTGGTCTATGGGTATCTCGCGCTGGCGCAAAGCGCGGTGCTGTTCCAGTCGTGGTTTTTGCTGGCCGTGGGCGGGCTGATGCTGGCCAGCTTTGTGGCGCTGGGCAGCCGCTACTGGTTCAGCATTCCGTTTCGCGGCTCGGCGCTGGCGGCGGTGCTGTACTTTGCGGGCGTGGCGCTGCGCTTCGCCTGAAGCCGGGGGGAGTGTTAGCGCTTATTTGCGATATATTGACTTTATCGCTTTTTAGAAATAATATGCAAATATCACTTTAAGGTGGTAATTTGCCATGAGCGCGCTTCAGACTTTTCCCGTCCAGACGCCGGCCCAGTTGTCGGTGCACATCAAATCGCTGCGCAAGGCACGTGGCCTGACGCAAGCCGCGCTGGGCCAGCGCATCGGCGTCAAGCAGGTTCGCGTGGCCGCCATCGAAAACGATCCAGGTTCCGTCAGCCTTGACCAGCTGATGCAGGTGCTGCATGCATTGGACGCGCGGCTCCTGCTGGCCGATACCACCCGCTACGCGCTGCCTGCGCCCTCTTCCCCACCGCCGGCGCAAAGCCCATCGGCCGACTGGTAGCCCGCGATGGCATTCCCCGACCTGGCAGTCTGGATGAACGGGCAGCGCGTGGGCACCTGGTTCTGGACACGCACGGGCACCGCCGGCTTCCGGTACGACGCGGGCTGGGCCGCATCGGCCAGCGGCCGCGCCCTTTCGGTTTCGCTGCCCATCCCCGCCGCCGGGGGCGACGTCATGGGAGCGGCGGTGGAAAACTACTTCGACAACCTGCTGCCCGACAGTACGCGCATTCGCGAAAGATTGCGCCGGCGCTTCGCTGCGCCTTCCACGCGCGCGGCCGACCTGCTGGCCGCCATCGGGCGCGATTGCGTTGGTGCCGTGCAGTTACTGCCTGATGGCGCGCAGGCCGCGCCGCACGACGTGCTCGAAAGCGAGCCGCTGTCTGATGCGCAAGTAGAGGCCTTGCTCAGGGACGTCACGGGCGACGGCACCGAAGCAGATTCATTGCTGGCCGATTTCCGCATCTCCATCGCCGGTGCGCAGGAAAAAACCGCGCTGCTTCGCGTGGGCAACCGCTGGCACCTGCCCCATGGCGCCACGCCCACCACGCACATTTTCAAGCTGCCGCTGGGGCTGGTAGGCAACATGCGCGCCGACATGACGCATTCGGTCGAGAACGAATGGCTTAGCCACACCCTGCTGCGCACGCTGGGCTTTGAAGTGGCGGGTACCGAGATGGGCCTGTTCGGCAAGCAGAAAGTGCTGATCGTCGAGCGCTTTGACAGGCGCTGGGTGGATGGCGGGCGCTGGATAGCGCGGCTGCCGCAGGAAGATTTCTGCCAGGCCACAGGCACGCCCGGGGACCTCAAGTATGAAAGCGATGGCGGGCCGGGCATACGCGCCTGCCTGGCCCTGCTGGCCGGCAGCAACCAGGCCCGCGCCGACAGCCTGCGCTTCGTGCTGGCGCAACTGGCATTCTGGTTGATGGCGGCCATCGACGGCCACGCCAAGAACTTCTCCATCTTCCTGGAGCGCGGCGGCGGTTACCGGCTGACGCCGCTTTACGACGTGCTCTCGGCCTGGCCCATCATCGGCAACAGCGCCAGCCAGCTCAGCCCGCGCCGGGCGAAGCTGGCGATGGCCTTGCGCAGCAATTCCAAGTTCGGCGGCAAGAACGCCCACTACCACCTGCACGAAATCCACACCCGCCACTGGCAGGCCCTGGCACTGCAAAGCGGCGTGCCAGATGCGTTCGATGAGATGGTGGGCCTGGTGCTGCGCGTGCCGCTGGCGCTGGAAGAGGTGCAGGCCCAACTGCCCAAGGGCTTTCCGCCCGCGGTATTCAACGCCATCCGGCGCGGCATGCTGGCGCAGGCGGAGCGCTTCGTTTCCGAGCTTCCCTAGCTTCGGGCTGGTGCGGCCGCGCACCGGCTTCGTGCGTTTTGTACACAATGCTGCGCTGCGATTGCGTACAAAGCTGGCACGGCCTATGCATTCACGGTGGCGATGGACGCTGCCCCATCGCTTGCTCCCGCCGCCGTTGAACTGGTCTCGCTAACCAAGCGTTTCGCGCAGGGCGCGCCCGCCGTCGACAACATCAACCTGCGCATTGCCAGCGGCAGCTACTGCTGTTTGCTGGGCCCCTCGGGCTGCGGCAAAAGCACCACGCTGCGCATGATCGCGGGCCACGAAAGCGTGACCAGCGGCGACATCCTTCTTGAAAACCGCAACATCACCCAGCTGCCCGCAGCCGCGCGCGGCACGGCCATGATGTTCCAGAGCTTCGCGCTGTTCCCGCACTTGAGTGCGCTGGACAACGTGGCCTTCAGCCTCAAGATGAAGGGCATGCCCAAGGTCGAGCGGCAGATCCAGGCCGCCAATTTGCTTGACCGCGTGGCCATGGGACACCTGGCGCAACGCAAGCCGGGCGAGCTGTCGGGCGGGCAGCAGCAGCGCGTCGCGCTGGCGCGGGCATTGATTACCCAGCCGCGCGTGTTGCTGCTGGACGAACCGCTTTCGGCACTCGACCCCTTCCTGCGCATACAGATGCGCGCCGAGCTGCGCCGCTGGCAGAAGGAACTGGGTCTGACCTTCATCCACGTCACGCACTCGCAGGAAGAAGCGATGGCGCTGGCCGACACCATGGTGGTGATGAACCACGGCCTGATCGAGCAGGTCGGCTCGCCCCACGAGATATACAACGCGCCGGCCACCGAGTTCATCGCGCGCTTCATGGGCGGCCACAACGTGATCGATACCGGCAACGGCAAGATCGCCGTTCGCAACGACCACATGCTGATCGCGCCCTCCGAGCCCACGGCCTGGGCGAGCGGCATCGCCGGCATGGGCGCCACCATCACAGATGTGGAGTACCAGGGCACCTATGTGCTGCTGGGGCTGGACGCGCAAACCGCCACCGGGCCCACGGGTGTGTCGGTGATGCTGCCCGAAGCCACCTTTGCGCAGCGGCCGTATGCGCTGAATGAATCCGTTCACCTTTCATGGCACGCAGCGCATGCGCTGCGCGCTTGACGTTCAATTTTTTCACCAAGGAGCCCACCATGTCCGACGACACCAATGATTTGCAACCCGGCCTGCAACGCCGTACCGTGCTCACGGGCATGGCCGGCATCCTGGCCACCGGCATGGCGCCGGCCATCGGCCAGGAAAAGATCGTCCTGCGCTACCTGGGCACGGCAGTGAACCAGGACAAGGCCATCGGCGAGAAGTTCAAGGCCGACACCGGCATCGAAATCCAGTACGTGGCCGTGACCACCGACGACGTGACCAAGCGCGCCGTCACCGCGCCCAACAGCTTTGACCTGATCGACACCGAGTACTTCTCGCTCAAGAAGATCGTGCCCACCGGCAACCTGAAGGGCATCGACACCAAGAAGATCAAGAACGCCGACAAGATCACTTCGCTTTTCACCACCGGCACCGTCGCGGGCAAGAAGGTTGGCGACCAGGGCACCGCGCCCAAGAAGGTGATCTACCTGGAAAGCGAAAAGAGCAAGAAGTTCTCGGCCACGCCCACGCAGTACATGTCGCTCATTCCCACCGTGTACAACGCCGACACGCTGGGCATCCGGCCCGACCTGATCAAGCGCCCCATCTCCTCCTGGGCGGAGCTGCTGAACCCCGAGTTCAAGGGCAAGGCCGCTATCCTGAACATCCCCTCCATCGGCATCATGGACGCGGCCATGGTGGTGGAAGCCAAGGGCATCTACAAGTACCCCGACAAGGGCAACATGACCAAGAAGGAGATCGACCTCACGATCGCCACCCTGATCGAAGCCAAGAAGGCCGGCCAGTTCCGCGCGCTGTGGAAAGACTTCAACGAGTCGGTCAACCTGATGGCTTCCGGCGAAGTGGTGATCCAGTCGATGTGGTCGCCGGCCGTCACGGCCGTGCGCACCAAGGGCATCGCCTGCAACTTCCAGCCGCTGAAGGAAGGCTATCGCGCCTGGGCGGCGGGCTTCGGCATTCCGGCCACGCTGTCGGGCAAGAAGCTGGACGGCGCTTATGAATTCATCAACTGGTTCCTGGACGGCTGGGCCGGTGCCTACCTGAACCGCCAGGGCTACTACAGCGCCGTGCTTGATACCGCCAAGGCCAAGATGGAAGCGTACGAGTGGGCCTACTGGATGGAAGGCAAGCCCGCCAGCCAGGACATCAAGAGCCCCAATGGAGATGTTTTGGCGAAGACAGGCGCTGTGCGCGACGGCGGCAGCTACGAAGCGCGCATGGGCGGCATCGCCTGCTGGAACGCCATCATGGACGAGAACGAGTACATGGTGAAGAAGTGGAACGAGTTCGTCGCTGCTTGAGCTGACGCAGCATGAGCACCGCGTCCACCGCCCAGCAACGTACCGTGCCCGCCTGGTGGCAGGCCGGCCCGTTCGCGGCGGTGTTCTTGGTGTTCTTCCTGGTTCCGCTGGCGCTCACGCTGATGGTGAGCTTCTGGAACTTCAACGAATACGAGCTGCTGCCCGGCTTCACCTTCAAGAACTACTGGGCGATTTTTGAAGGCTGCGCCGGGCTGAACGAGCGCGGCGACCTGTGCGTGTCGCTGGCCACCTATCTTTCCACGCTGAAGTTCTGCTTTCTGGTGTGGGCCATCACGCTGGTGTTCGGTTTCGCGGTGGCGTATTTCCTGGCCTTCCACGTGCGCTCGCCGGGCGTGCAGACGGCGCTGTTCGTGCTGTGCACCGTGCCCTTCTGGACCAGCAACGTCATCCGCATGATCTCCTGGGTGCCGCTGCTGGGGCGCAACGGCCTGGTCAACGAGGTGCTGCAGGGCCTGCACCTGGTGGACAAGCCGGTGGAGTGGCTGCTGTTTTCCAATTTCTCGGTGGTGCTGGCCTTTGTGCACCTGTACACCATGTTCATGATCGTGCCCATCTTCAACAGCATGATGCGCATCGACCGCTCGCTGCTGGAAGCGGCCAGCGATTCGGGCGCCTCGGGCTGGCAGACGCTATGGAACGTGATCGTGCCGCTGTGCAAGACCGGCATCCTGATCGGCTCCATCTTCGTCATCACCATCGTCATGGGCGACTTCGTCACCATCGGCGTGATGGGCGGCCAGCAGATCGCCTCGGTCGGCAAGATCATCCAGGTGCAGACCTCTTACCTGCAGTTTCCGCTGGCCGCCGCCAACGCGGTGATCCTGCTGGCGGTGGTGCTGATGATCATCTGGGGGCTGACGCGGCTGGTGGACATCAGGAAAGAGCTGTGAACGAAAAGCGCGCTCCCGGTTTCTGGCCGCTGGCCTTTGTGTTCGGCCTGTTCGTGCTGTTCATGTACGGCCCCATGCTGACCATCTTCGTGCTGTCGTTCCAGGGCCCGGAAGGCGGGCTGACGTTTCCGCTGCGCGGCCTCTCGCTGCACTGGTTCTACAAGCTGGCCGAGGGGCTGGGCACGGTGGACATTGGCGCGGCCTTCCGCCGTTCGCTGATGCTGGGCGCCGTGGTGATGGGTTTCACCGTGGTGTTGTCGGTGTTGGCAGGGCTGGCGTTCCGCAAGCGGCTCTCCGGTGGCAACACGCTGTTTTACGTGACGGTGGCCAGCCTGATCATGCCTTCCATCATCGTCTCGCTGGGCATCGGCCTGCAGTTCCGCCTGATCGACACGGGCATCAAGGCCATGCTGCCCGAGAGCATGCTGGAGAACTACGGCACGGCGCTGGGCCTGCTGACTTCCGCGCTGGGCGCGCACCTGACGTGGACCCTGCCCTTTGGCCTGCTCATCATGTTCGCGGTGTTCAACCGCTTCAACCCGGCCTATGAAGAGGCGGCACGCGACCTGGGCGCCACGCCGTGGCAGGCCTTCCGCCACGTGGTGCTGCCGCTGATCGGCCCTTCGGTGGTGGGCATCGGCATGTTCGGCTTCACGCTCAGCTGGGACGAGATCGCCCGCACCTCGCAGGCCATCGGCGACGTCAATACGCTGCCGCTGGAGCTGCAGGGGCTGACCTCCACCGTGACCACGCCTTCCATCTACGCGCTGGGCACGGTAACCACCGTGGTCTCGTTCCTGGTGATGGGCGTGGCCGTGGGGCTGGCCACGTGGCTGGGCAAGCGGCAGAAGAAGGCGGCGGCGCAATGAGCGAAGCGGCGGCGCTGGCGCCCCTGACCGACAACGAGATGTACGAGCGAATGATCTCGGCCGTTCTTGACCACCGCCTGCTGCCCGGCACCAAGCTGGTGGAAGACAAGCTGGCCACCGCGTTCGGCGTGTCGCGCACCCGCATCCGGCCGGTGCTGCTGCGGCTTGCCAACGAGCAGGTGGTGACGCTCACGCCCAACCGCGGCGCGGCTGTGGCCCAGCCCAGCGAACAGGAGGCGCGCGAAGTGTTCGAGACGCGGCGGCTGATCGAGCCCACGCTGGTGGAGCTGTTCATCGCCCGCGCCGACAAGGCCGACATGCAGCACCTGAAACGCTGCACCGAAGACGAAGAGGCCGCGCGGCTGGCCGGCGACATGCGGCGCGCCATCCGCCTGTCGGGCGACTTTCATTTGCAGATAGCCGAACGGGCCGGCCACCAGACGCTGGGGCGCATCCTGCGCGAGCTGACTTCGCGCACCTCGCTCATCCTCATGACCTACAGCCCGGCCCACGCCAGCGAGCGCGACGAGGCCACCGCCTGCGGCTGCCGCGAGCACCGCACGCTGCTGGACGCCATCCGCCTGCGTGATGCGCCCGAGGCCGGGCGCCGCATGCGTGAGCACCTGACGCGGCTGGAGTCGCAGCTGCGCTTCGTCTCGGCCGAAGATGCGTCGCCCGACCTGGCGCAGCTGTTCGGGCCGGCCGGCTGAAGCAAGGGCGCAGGCGATGCGCGAACTGCTGGTCATCAACCCCAATACTTCGGTGTCGGTCAGCGAGTTGCTGCAAAGGCATGTGCAGGCGGAGGTGGGCTCGCGGATGCATGTGCGCACCGTAACGGCCCGCTTCGGCGCACCCTATATCGCGGACGAAGAAAGCTACGCCGTCGCCGCCGATGCCACGCTGGACGCCTGGGAACGAATGCGTCATCCCCGCGATCCCCACGCCATCCTCATCGGCTGCTTCGGCGACCCCGGCCTGCTGGCCCTGCGCGAGCGAAGCGCAGTGCCTGTCACCGGCCTGGCCGAAGCCGCCTTCGTCGAGGCCGCGCGGTACGGCCGCTTTGCCATCGTCACCGGCGGTGAGCGCTGGGGCCCCATCCTGCAACGGCTGGCGCAGGCCCTGGGCCATGCGCAATCGCTGGCGGGCATCCACACCGTGGCACCCACCGGCGCCGAACTGGCGGCCGACCCTGTGTCCGCGCACGCACTGCTTGCGCAGGCCTGCCGCGATGCAGTGAGCCAATGGGGCGCGCAGGCCGTGATCGTGGGAGGCGCCGGGCTGGCCGGCATGGCGGCTCAGCTGCAACCAGGCATGGCGGTGCCATTGATCGACAGCGTGCTGGCCGGCGCACGGTGGGCCGTTAAAACCGCTTGACCGGAGTAATGCTCTGGAGTGATACTCCAGTCCATGGACCCCACACCCACCCGCGTGAAGCTGCTTGAGGCAGCCGGGCAGGTATTCCTGGAGCACGGCTTCAGCGCCGCCTCGATGGACATGGTGCGCCAGCAGGCGGGCGTGTCCAACGGCAGCCTGTACCACCACTACCCCACCAAGGCGCTGCTGGCCGACGCGCTTTACGCGCACACGCTGCGCGACTTCCATGCGGCGCTGCTGGTGCCCACCACCGGCCGTGCCTCGGCGCAGTCGGGTGTGAAGGGAATGATCCGCAATTACGTGCGCTGGGTGGAGCAGCACCCCACCCGCGCGCGCCTGCTGCACCAGCTGCGCCGCAGCGGCGACGCGGGCGGCGGCGCCGAGATGGATGCGGCCAATGCCGATGCCTTCGGCGCGCTGGCCGTGTGGATTGAAGAAAAAGTGGCGGCCGGCGAAATGCGCGCCATGCCCTTTGCGGTGTGGATGGCGCTGGTGTTCGCGCCCGCCATCTCCCTCACCCAGCACTGGGCCGCCCAGCCGCAGCCCGCCGTTGCGTCCAGGGTGCGGCTGGCGCTGGAGCATGGCGCGTGGATGGCGGTCGCAGCATGACCGTTCCCGTCATCCCGGGCTCGACCCGGGATCCATGGATTCCGGCTCGAGGCCGGAATGACACCCCTTCTTTGGAGTTTTCATGAACGTCGTCAATGTTCACCAGCGGCTGCTTTACGCCACGCCCGAGCGCGTGGGCGCGCTGCTCGATTCACTCGCGTCACCCGCCGATGCGCTCTGGCCCGGCCGCACCTGGCCGCGCATGAAGTTCGACCGTCCGTTGGGCGTAGGCGCCGCCGGCGGGCACGGGCCGATCCGGTACGTCGTCCAGGCGTACGCGCCGGGCCAGTCGGTGCGCTTCCGCTTCACGGCGCCGCGCGGCTTCGAGGGTTGGCACGGCTTCGAAGTGCTGGATGCAACCCGCGCGCACTGCGTGCTGGAACACCGAATCGAAATGCAGGCGCGCGGCGCCGCGCTGCTCAGTTGGCCGCTGGCGATTTGCCACCTGCACGACGCCTGCGTGGAAGACGCCCTGTCGCAGGCCCAGGCAGCGCTGGGCAACACGCCAAAGCCCGTGCCGTGGCCGCTGCGCGTGCGCTTGCTTCATTGGCTTGCCTCGCGCGGCGTGCGCCCGCGCACACCACCGGCCAGGAGCAGCCATGCCCGCTGAAATGCTGGCCCGCGGCCAGCAAGTGCTGGCGCAGCAGGCTTTCTCGGTGCTGCTGGATGCGCGGCTGGATGCGTTCTCGCCCGGCGGCGCCGAGCTGTCCGTGCCGCTGGCACCGAAGCTGCTGCAGCAGAACGGCTTTGTGCATGGCGGTGTGCTGGCCTACCTGGCCGACAACGCCCTCACCTATGCGGGCGGCTCGGTACTGGGAGAAGTGCTCACCGCCGAATTCAAGATCAACTATTTACGGCCAGCCACGGATGCCGACAGGCTGGTCGCCGTGGCCACCGTGGTGGGCAGCGGCAAGACCCAGGCCGTGTGCCGCTGCGACATCTTCCTGGAGCGCGCCGGCGAACGCAAACTGTGCGCCGCCGCGCAGGGAACGATCCGCAAGGTGGGGTGACATACGGGGCAGAGTGGATTGCGGGTCAAGCCCGCAATGACAACATGTCATGCCGGGCTCGACCCGGCATCCACGTTCGCGAACTACAAGATCGACGAATACAGGTCAAGCCACTCCGGATTGCTTTTCTCGATCAGCTCCACCTTCCACTCCCGTTTCCAGTTCTTGATCTGCTTCTCCTTCTGGATAGCCGCTTCAACCGAAGGCGTGGATTCGAACCAGACGAGGTCATGCACGGCGTATTGCTTCGTGAACCCGTCGACGGCGTTGCTCTTGTGCTCGTGAATCCGCCGCACGAGGTCATTGGTGATGCCTACGTATAGCGTGCCGTTTCGCCGGCTGGCCAGAAGGTAGACAAAATAGTCCATGGGCCGGGATTGTTGGGGGGCGTGGATTGCGGGTCAAGCCCGCAATGACAACCTTGCGATTTGTCATCCCGGGCTTGACCCGGGATCCACTCCACGCCATCAAGCCAGCCCCTTCTCCACCATGTCCAGCAACCGCTGCCCCACCACGCGCGCCTGCGCGGGCGTGAAGGCATGCAGGGGACCGTCGATGACGAGCATGGCCAAGCCGTGCACGGCCGACCAGGCGAGGTACTCGGCGCCGATGCGGCGCTCCTTGGGCAGCACGCCGGCCTGGACCATCAGGTCCAATGCCGAGCCCAGCAGCTGGAAGGGGTTCATGCCGCTTTCCCCGGCCTTGGCTTCGTCCAGCGGACCGCCTTCATCACCCGGCATGGAGAAAGACGCGCGGAACAGCCCTGGCTCGGCCTGGGCGAACTCGACATAGCCGGTGCCGACGGCGCGCAGGCTGGCTCGCGCGCGGGCGGCTGGGTCTTTCACTTTGCTCACCTTCTTCAGCTCGGCTTCCATCGCACGGGCCAAGGCCGCCAGCCCGGCGGCGCGCACAGCACGCAGCAATTCGTCGCGGCCGGCGAAGTGGCGGTAGGCGGCGTTGGGCACCACGCCCGCGCGGCGCGTGGCCTCGCGCAGCACCACGGCTTCGGGCCCGCCGGCGCGCGCCAGTTCGATGCCGGCGTCCAGCAGTGCACGGTAGAGGTCACCGTGGCGGTAGGTGCTGCGTACGGCAGGGCTGGCGGGGGCGCGGGGCATTTGCTTTCTGTTTCGGGTTTGATGTGGACACTGTTCATTATCTATGCTATGGTTTGTGTACACCGTCCACAATCAAAAAGGATTTGCGAATGAAAGTCGAACCGTACCTGTTCTTCAATGGCCGCGCCGACGAGGCCATCGAGTTCTACAAGAAGGCGCTGGGCGCCCAGGTGAACATGCTGATGCGCTTCAAGGACAGCCCTGAGAAGCCCTCCGCCGAAATGTGCCCGGGCGGCGTGCTGCCCCCGCCCGAGAGCGTGATGCACAGCAGCCTGAGCGTCGGCGATACGCAGCTGATGATTTCCGACGGCATGCCGGGCAGCAAGCCCGAATTCAAGGGCTTCTCGCTCTCGCTGGGCTACACCGACGAGGCCAGCGCGAAGAAGACCTTCGCCGCCCTCAGTGAAGGTGGCAAGGTGGTCATGCCCCTGGGCAAGACCTTCTATTCGCCCTGCTTCGGCATGGTGGAAGACAAATTCGGCATGGGATGGATGGTGATCGTCGACGACGGCAGCATGCCGCACACCGGAAAAAAGTGAGGCTGCCCGCATGAACCCCACGACAGTTGAACGCAAATCAGAGCGTGACTTTGTGGTCACGCGAACCTTCAACGCCCCGGCCCGCAAGGTGTTCGAGGCGTGGACCCAGCCCGAACTTCTCAAGCGCTGGTGGGCACCGAAATCGATGGGGGTGTCCCTGCTTTCCTGTGAAGCGGATGTCCGCGCCGGGGGCAGCTACCGGTTCGAGATGGGCCACGAAGGTACAAAGCCGATGGCGTTCTTCGGCAAGTACGCCGAAGTGATCCCCGGCGCGCGCCTGGTCTGGACCAATGAGGAGAGTGCCGACGGTGCCGTGACCACCGTCACCTTCCAGGAACATGATGGCAAGACGCAGCTGGCGTGGCACGAGCTCTACCCCTCGAAGCAAGCCCTCGACGAGGCCATGGCCGGCATGGAGAGCTGCATGCCCGAGCAATTCGGGCAGCTGGACGCGGTTCTCGCCGCGCAGAAAGCCTAGAACCCCGCCGCCAGCCCGTCGCGCCGCGAATCGCTGGCGGCCACGTAGCCTTCCACCTTGGTGTCGCCGGCCTTCCAGATGAACTGGCCCGAGCCGAAGTCCTGGTAGCTGTCGTTGATCACCTCGGCGCGGTGGCCGCGGTTCAGCAGTTCCTGCACCGTGGCCTTGTTCATCAGGTGCTCCACGTTGATCTCCAGGCCGGTGTTGAAGCGCCAGCGCGGCGCATCGCACGCGGCCTGCGGGTTCTGCCTGTAGTCGAGCATGCGCACCAGCGTCTGCAGGTGCCCCTGCGGCTGCATGTTGCCGCCCATCACGCCAAAGCTCATCACCGGCTGGCCATCCTTGGTGAGGAAGGCCGGGATGATGGTGTGGAAGGGCCGCTTGCCCGGCGCCACCTGGTTGGCGCCCGGCTCCAGGCTGAACCCGTGGCCGCGGTTCTGCAGGCTGATGCCGAATTCCGGTTCCACGCAGCCCGAGCCAAAGCCCATGTAGTTGCTCTGGATGAAGCTGATCATCATGCCGTTCTCGTCGGCGGCCGTGAGGTAGATGGTGCCGCCCTTGACCGGGTTGCCTGCCTTGAAGTCCTGGGCCTTCTTCATGTCGATCAGCTTCGCGCGGCTCTTGAGGTACTCGCTGTCCAGCATCTGCCCGGTGGTGACTTCCATCGCGCCGCGCTCGGCGACGTAGCGGTAAGTGTCGGCAAAGGCCAGCTTCATCGCCTCGATCTGCAGGTGCTGCGAATCGGCGCCGTCCACCGGCATGGAAGCCAGGTCAAAGTTGTCCAGCATGCCCAGCGCCATCAGCGCGGCGATGCCCTGGCCGTTGGGCGGGATTTCGTGCACGGTGTAGCCGCGGTAGTCCTTTGCGATCGGCTTGACCCATTCGGGCTTGAAGGCGGCCAGGTCCTTCGCCGTCATGCTGCCGCCATTGGCTTTGGAAAACTTTTCGATGGCATGGGCGATCTCGCCGCCATAGAACGCTGCGCCCTTGCTTTGCGCAATGGCACGCAGGCCCTTCGCCGCAGCCGGGAAACGGAACAGCTCGCCCACTTCGGGCGCCCTGCCCCACGGCAGGAAGCCCTGCGCGAAGCCGGGCTGGCCGCCCAGCTCGTCCAGCGGCGCGACCCATTTGCCCTGCACCACCACGGGCAGCAGGTAGCCGCGCTCGGCGATCTCGATGGCGGGCTCCAGCAAGTCGGCGAACGGCAGCTTGCCGAAGCGCTCCGACAGTGCGACCCAGCTGCCGACGGCACCGGGAATGGTGGCCGAATCCAGGCCGCGCTTGGGCGGGGTCTTGGCGCCGTCGCCGTATTTCCTGCGGAAGTATTCCGGCGTCCACGCGCCGGGCGCGGGGCCGGAGGCATTCAGGCCGTGCAGTTCCTTGCCGTCCCACAGGATGGCGAAAGAGTCGCTGCCCAGGCCGTTGCTCACCGGCTCGACGATGGTCATGGCGGCGGCGGCGGCGATGGCTGCGTCCGCCGCGTTGCCGCCCTTCCACATCATCCGCAGCCCGGCCTGCGCGGCCAGCGGGTGTGATGTGGAGCAGACGTTGCGCGCGAACACGGGGACGCGCGTTGTCGGGTAGGGGTTGTTGAAATCGAAGTTCATACCGCCATTATCGAAACAGCGATCAAAAAGTAAAAGCGAATATTGCTTTACCTATACTAAAGGTTTTGTTTACCAAAGGCCCACGCATGAGCAGCATCCGCATCCTGCGCACCTTCGCCGCGGTGGCCACCGAAGGCTCGTTCGCGGCGGCGGCGCAGCGCATGGCCCTGACGCCTGCGGCCGTGGGCCTGCAGATGCGCACGCTGGAAGCCGAGCTGCGCCGCCCGCTGTTCACGCGCGAGGGCAAGGCGGTGATGCTGGGCGATGCCGGCCGCGAGGCGCTGCCCGCCGTGCGGCGGCTGCTGACGCTGTATGACCAGCTGTTGGCCGCGACGCCCTCGGCCAGTGCGATGGCCGGCACCCTGCACCTGGGCTCCATCGTCTCGGCCGTGCGCCCGCTGATCCAGGCCACGCTGGCGCTGAAGGCGCGCCACCCGGGGCTGGAGCTGCATGTGTCGTCCGCCAAATCGGCCGAGCTGGTGGCGCGCGTGGCCGCGGGCGAGCTGGACGCGGCCATCGCCGTGCGCCAGCCGCGCAGCGCCAGCACCGAGCTGGCCTGGACCGCGCTTTATTCCGAGCCCATGGTGCTGCTGGCAGGCCGCGCGGTGGAAGACGCGCCGCCGCGTACCCTGCTGCAGCGCCACCCCTTCATCCGGTTCGACCGCACGCAGGACACGGGCCAGCTGGTGGAGCGCGCGCTCAAGCGGCTGCGCGCCCAGCCACGCGACTTCCTGGAACTCAATGCCATCGAGAGCGTGGCCGACCTTGTGCGCTCGGGCCTGGGCCTGGCGCTGCTGCCCCTGCTGCGCGACGCGCGCTGGCACGCCGACCCGCGCCTGCGAGTGATCGACATACCCCGGCCCGAATCGCGGCACATCGCCTTGGTGCAGCGGCGCGAAGCCGTGAACCCCGCGGCGATCAGCGCGCTGGCCCGGGAGTTCCTCGCGCGCGAAGCCTGAGGCCGTACACCACGCCGTGCAGGGCCAGCAGCAACGGCACAAGCACCACGCCGGCCCAGACCCCGTGACTGTCGCGCCAGAGCAGCGGCGCCAGCACCGAAAGCGGTGCACCCACACCCGCCATGATGGCCACTGCGCGCCACGAGAATTGCGGTGGCTGGTCTTTGGGTGCGTAGAGCGCGTGCAGCAAGGCGCCGGCGCTGATGGCGAAAGCCGCACCCAGCCCCGCGAGAAAGCCGATCTCCAGCCAGCGGATGTCGCGCAACGCCACGGCCTGCGCCGGGTCGGCGGGATTGACCCACACGGTGAACTTGCTGTGGTCCGGGCCCAGGTAGTTGTCCAGCCGCTGGTTCCAGTCGTCCAGGTTGGCGCCGCTGGATTCGCTCAGGGCGGAAAACGAAATCTGGTCGCTGGTGTAGGCCTTGCCCTGCCACGCGTAGCTGAAGCTGCCGGAAAGCCGCGAGGTGCCCTGCTGCCGCCGGCCCAGGCTGGCCGAGGTGGCCTCCACACCGCGCTCCACCAGCATGCCTTCCACCGGCTTCCAGTGCAGCGACTGCAGGTGCTGCGCGACGCGCCAGCCCGCCGCCGCTATCAGGCCCAGGCCCGTGAGCAGCACGGGGCCGAACAGCAGCCAGACCATGCCGTTGCCTTGTTTGCGCATGCGGCCACTCTACACTGCGCGGCATGAAGAAAGAATTCATCGCGCCGTTCTTCGCCACGCTGCGCGCCGCCAACCCGCACCCGAAAACCGAGCTGGAATACAGCACGCCCTTCGAGCTGCTGGCCGCCGTGCTGCTGTCGGCACAGGCTACGGATGCGGGGGTGAACAAGGCCACGCGCGTGCTGTACCCGGTGGCCAACACGCCGGAAAAGATCATCAGGCTGGGCTTGCCGAAGCTGGAGGATTACCTCAAGACCATCGGCCTGTACCGTGCCAAGGCGAAGAACCTGATGGCCACCTGCCACCTGCTGGTGGAAAAGCATGGCGGCAAGGTGCCGCGCACGCGCGAAGAGCTGGAAGAGCTGCCCGGCGTGGGCCGCAAGACGGCCAACGTGGTGCTGAACGTGGTCTACAACGAGCCCACGATGGCGGTGGACACGCACATCTTCCGCATCAGCAACCGCACCGGCCTGGCGCCGGGCAAGACGCCGCTGGAGGTGGAGCTGAAACTGCTCAAGCGTGTGCCGCCGGAGTACATGCTGCACGCGCACCACTGGCTGATCCTGCATGGGCGCTATGTGTGTGTGGCACGCAAGCCGCTTTGCTGGAAGTGCGCCGTGGCCCGATACTGCGACTACAAACCCAAGACGCCGCCCCCGGCGTGACAAAGGACTGCATGGAAGAAAACACCTCGGGCCACGGCCCCATGTCGGCTGTGCCGCCGGAGATCGACCGCTGGAACTGGGGCGCCTTCTTCCTCAACTGGATCTGGGGCATAGGCAACAACACCTGGATCGCCTTGCTGATGTTCGTGCCGTTCGCCAACATGGTGATGCCCTTCGTGCTGGGCGCCAAGGGCAGCGCCTGGGCCTGGCGCAACAAGAAGTGGGACAGCGTGGAGCACTTTCGCCGCGTGCAGCGCAAATGGGCGGTCTGGTCGCTGGTGGCCTGGCTGGCCTTCATCGCGCTGATCGTGGCCATCGTGTTCGGCGTGATGTTTTCCATGAAGAAATCCGACGTCTACCAACAGGCCGTGCGTCAGCTGCAGGTCAGTGACGAAGCCATGGACATCCTGGGCGCCCCGGTCACCACCGGCTGGCCGTCTGGCAGCTTCAACGTCTCGGGCCCCGACGGTACCGCCAGTTTCTCGTTCGACGCCGAAGGCAAGAAGGCCTCGGGCACCGTTTACGTGGAGGCCACCCGTGCCCGCGGCCAATGGGCATTCGACCACCTGGAACTTGCCGTGCAGGGGCAGGAAAAGCGCATCGACCTTGATCCATGAAGGTGCGGCGGCTGAAAAACCGCACCAGGTTGGCATGCAAACTATTTACCTTGACGCTTGCCCGCTGGCGGGTTGTACTGTCTGCTCAACAACAAGGGGTATTCATGGAAAATTCATCGGGCCAGGGCAAGCAGGCAGTCGTTCCGCCGGAACTCAAGGGCTGGAACTTTGGCGCCATGCTGCTGAACTGGATCTGGGGCCTGGGCAACGGCACCTATATTGCCTTGCTGATGTTCGTGCCGTTCGTCAATTTCGTGATGTTCTTCGTGCTGGGCGCCAAGGGCAACGAATGGGCCTGGCGCAACAAGAAGTGGGACAGCGTGGAGCACTTCCAGAAGGTGCAGAAGACCTGGACCACGGTCTCGCTGGTCCTGCTGGCGCTGGGCGTCGTGGGCGGCATTGCCGGCGCGATGATGGCGCCTTCGGTTCCCCAGTAAACCGCGGCGCTCCCCGGGGCGGTGGGGTTGCGGCTAAAGTGGCGGCAACACCATCCCGGGGAACGCAATGGATTCAAGCAAGGCGCAGGAAACGCTGGACCTGCACGGCCAGAACATCAATGGCCTGATGGACAACCAGCTGGCACTTGCCGCGCAAGTGCAGGTGCTGCAGGCGGTGCTGGCCACCGTGCTGCTGCATCACCCGGACAAGCCCGCGCTGCTGGGCACGTTCCAGAAAT
Source organism: Burkholderiales bacterium (assembly GCA_016191525.1). Taxonomy (GTDB): domain Bacteria; phylum Pseudomonadota; class Gammaproteobacteria; order Burkholderiales; family Burkholderiaceae_C; genus Ramlibacter. Next base: position 460,228 of record JACPOK010000033.1, read on the forward strand.
ACATGGCGATCACCAAACAGTCGGCGCCGCAGCTGGCCGACCGCATGGAAGGGCTGGAGAGCGGCATGCTGGCCCTGCTGGGGCAGCACCAAGCCTGATCAAATCCCCTGCCAGCCGCCGCCCAGCGCCTGGATCAGCGCCACGGCCGCGGTCTGCCGGTCGGCCTGCATCTGCACCAGGTTGCGGCGCGCGCTGAGCGCGGTGGCCTGCGCGGTGATCACTTCGGTGTAGCCCACCTGCCCCGCCTTGTAGCGATTAAGCACCTGTTCCTCCACTTGGCTGGCCGCCTGCGCCGCTTGCTGGCGCAGCGTGAGCTGCTGCGCCAGGATGCGCAGCGCGACCAGGTCGTCCTCCACCTGCGCGAAAGCGTCCAGCACCGTCTGCCGGTAGCGCGCCGCGGCTTCGTCCAGCGCGGCGCGCGCGCCGGCCACCTGCGCCGTGGTGGCGCCGCCGTTGAAGATCGTCTGCGCCAGTGAAACACCGAGCGCCCACACCAGGCTGGAAGCGCTGAACAAGTCGCCGATGCTGGCCGCGGAGAGGCCCGCCGAGCCGGTCAGGCGCAGGCTGGGGTAGTAGCCCGCCATGGCGATGCCGATGCGCTCATTGGCGGCGGCCACGCGGCGCTCGGCAGCCGCGATGTCGGGGCGGCGCTGCAGCAGCGTGGATGGAACATCCACCGGCACGGCGGGCACGGTGGCCTGCCAACCGGGCAGCGCCGCCAGCGTGAAGTTCGCGGGCGCCTGGCCCACCAGCACGGCGATGGCGTGTTCGAGCTGCGCGCGCTGGCGCTCCAGCGTCAGCGCATCGGCCTGCGCATTGGCCAGCGAGGTTTGCGCCTGCAGCACATCTGTTTTGGCGGCGATGCCGGCGGTGTAGCGGTTCTGCGTGATTTCCAGCGAGCGCTGATAGCCCTTGATGGTTTCATCCAGCAGGCCGCGCTGCACGTCGGCGCCGCGCAGGGCAAAGTAGTCGGCGGCCAGTTCGCCCTGGGCGGAGAGCCTGGCGGCCGCCAGATCGGCCACGCTGGCCTGCTCGCCCGCGCGTGCCGCATCCACGCCGCGCCGCAGGCGCCCCCACACGTCGGGCTCCCAGCTGCCGCCGATATTCACCTGGTAGCTCTTGCTGCTGCCGCCACCGCCGCCGCGGCCGCTGCGGTTGGCCCCCGCATCCAGCGTGACGGTGGGAAAGAGCGAGGCGCGCTGCTCGGCCACCAGCGCCCTCGCCTGCGCGTACGCGGCCACGGCGGCCGCCACGTTCTGGTTGGAAATCTCCACCCGGGAAGCCAGCTCGTTCAATTGCGTATCGCCAAACAGCTGCCACCATGGCCCGCGCTGCAGTGCATCAGCAGGCGCTGCTGGAATCCACTGCCCGCGGCCTTCCTTGAAGTCCACCGGCACGTCCATCGCGGGCTGCCGGTAGGTGGGGCCCACGGCGCAGCCGGCCATCAGCAGGGCCAGTGCCAGCGCGGTCAGCCGGGTGGGCAATGTTCTCGTTCTCATGGGAGTCCTCATGTGGCAGCGGGCTGAACCGCGTGGCGGCCCAGCTGGCGGTCCAGCGGGCTGCGGCGGCGCAGCTTGTCCATCAGCAGGTAAACCACCGGTGTGGTGAGCAGGGTGAGCACCTGGCTGGCGATCAGCCCGCCGATGATGGCAATGCCCAGCGGGCGGCGCAGCTCCGAACCCTCGCCGAAGCCGATGGCCAGCGGCAGCGCGCCCAGGATGGCCGCGCAGGTGGTCATCAGGATGGGGCGAAAGCGCAGCAGGCAGGCCTCGCGCACGGCGGCCAGCGGCGACAGGCCGCGTGAGCGCTCGGCATCGAGTGCGAAGTCAATGATCAGGATGGCGTTCTTCTTGACGATGCCGATCAAAAGGAAAAGCCCGATCAGCGCGATGATGGAAAACTCCATCTTGAACATCAGCAGCGCCAGCACGGCGCCGACGCCGGCCGAAGGCAGTGTCGACAGCACCGTGATGGGGTGCACCAGGCTCTCGTACAGGATGCCCAGCACGATGTAGATGACCACGATGGCGCCCAGGATCAGCAAGGGCTGCTGCTGCGAGTTCTGCTGCGCGGCGCGGGCCGTGCCCTGGAAGCTGCCGCGCACGTTGTTGGGCAGGCCGATCTCGGCCTCGGCCGCCTTCACCGCTTCCTGCGACTGCGATAGGTTGAAGCCGTCGGCCAGGTTGTACGAGATGGTGGTGGCCAGCTCGGCGTCCTGGTGGCTGACCGAGCTGGCGGTGGGCCGCTCGGAAAATCGCGCAATGGCCGACAGCGGCACCATGGTGGTGGCCGAGCTGCTAAGCGCCTTGCCGGTGGACTGGTCGCGCAGCGCGGGGTTGATGACATTGCTGGCGGCCGATGTCGCGGTGCTGGCGGCGGCCGTGGTGTTCAGCGGCGTGTCGATGCTGCCGGCGGTGCCTTTTGCCGGCACGTAGATGTCGGCCAGCGCGTTGGGGCTACGGATGTACTGCGGCGCCACACCCATGATCACGCGGTACTGGTTCAGCTCGTCATAGATGGTAGCCACCTGGCGCTGGCCGAATCCGTTGTACAGCGCGTTGTCCACGTCGCGCGAACTGATGCCCAGGCGCGCGGCGGCATCCTTGTCCACCAGCACATAAGCTTCGACGCCGTTTTCTTCCTGGTCGGTGTCCACGTCGGTCATGGCTTCTTGCCGCTTCATGGCGTCGGCCAGGCGCGTGGCCCACTGGCGCAGGTCGGCAATGTTGTCGCTCTTCAGCGTGTATTGGTAAGTGGAGTTGCTGGCCCGCCCGCCCATGCGCAGGTCCTGCACCGGGTTCAGGAACAGGCTCACGCCGGTGACCTTGGCCAGCTGCGGGCGCAGCCGCGCGATAACGGCCTGGCCGCCGTCCTTGCGCTGCGACACCGGCTTGAGGTTGACGAACAGGAAGCCGCCGCCCGCGCGGCCACCGCCGGTGAAGCCCACCACCGTGTCCACCGCCGGGTCGGCCTTGATGATGTTCACCAGCGTGCGCAGCTTTTCCTGCATGGCCTGGAACGAGATGCTCTGGTCGGCCCGCATGCCGCCCTGGATCTGCCCGGTGTCCTGCTGCGGGAAGAAGCCCTTGGGCGTCATGTAGAACAGGTACACGTTCAGCACCACTACCAGCACCAGGATCAGCATCACGATCCAGCGGGCGTGCAGCGCCCAGTCCAGGCTGTGTTCATAGGTGCGGTGCACGAAGTCAAAACCCTTTTCAGCCCAGCGTGCCAGGCGGCCCGGCTTTTTGGTGTGTGCATCGGGCTTGAGCAGCCAGGCGCACATCATGGGCGTGGTGGTGAGCGAAATGACCAACGAGATCATCACCGCCGCCGACAGCGTGACGGCGAACTCGCGGAACAGCCGGCCGACCTGCCCGCCCATGAACAGCAGCGGGATGAACACCGCCACCAGCGACAGGCTGATCGACAGCACGGTGAAGCCGACTTCGCGCGCGCCCAGCAGCGCGGCCTTGAAGCGGTCCATGCCTTCCTCGATATGGCGGGCGGTGTTTTCAAGCACCACGATGGCGTCGTCCACCACGAAGCCTGTGGCCACCGTGAGCGCCATCAGCGACAGGTTGTTGAGCGAGAAGCCCAGCAGGTACATCACGCCGAAGGTTCCCAGCAGCGAGACCACGGTGGCCACCGCCGGGATGATGGTGGCGCGGGCGCTGCGCAGGAAGGCGCTGACCACCAGCACCACCAGTGCGATGGAGATCAGCAGCGTGACCTCGATCTCATGCAGCGAAGCGCGGATGGAATTGGTGCGGTCCGACGCCACCGCGATCTTCACGTCCGGCGGCAGGCTGGCCTGCAGCTCGGGCAGCAGGGCCCGCACCCCGTCCACCGTTTCGATGGCGTTGGCGCCCGGCTGCAGCGTGACCAGCACGATCACCGCCGGGTCGCCGTTGAACAGGCCCAGGGTATTGATGTTCTCCACGCTGTCGCTGACCTCGGCCACGTCCGACAGGCGGATGGCCGCGCTGTTGCGCCAGGCGATCACCAAGCCGCGGTAGTCGGCGGCGGAGACCTTGCTCTTCGGATTGGTGCCGGTGGCGTTGGTGCCGGTGTAGATCTGCAGGCGCTGGCCGTTGCCCTCGATCGCGCCCTTGGGCCGGTTGGCGCTGCTGGACTGCAGGGCGGCCCGCACGTCCTCCATGCTCACGCCGTACTTGTTGAGCGCGAACGGCAGCAGGTCAACGCGCACCGCAGGCAGCGAGCCGCCGCCCAGTTCCACGTCGCCCACGCCTTCCACCTGCGCCACCTTCTGCTGCACGACGTTGGAGACCGCATCGTAGATCTGGCCCGGCGACTTGGTGGCCGAAGTCAGCGCCAGGATCAGCACCGGCGCCGCCGAGGGGTTGGCCTTGCGGTAGGTCGGGTTGCTGCGCAGCGTGGACGGCAGGTCGGCGCGCGAGGCGTTGATGGCGGCCTGCACTTCGCGCGCGGCCGAATCGATCTTGCGGTTCAGGTCGAACTGCAGGCTGATGCGCGCCGAGCCTATTCCGCTGTTGGACGTCATCTCGTTGACACCGGCGATGGTGCCCAGCCGGCGCTCCAGCGGCGTCGCCACGCTGGTCGCCATGGTGTCCGGGCTGGCGCCCGGCAGGCTTGCGCTGACCGAGATGGTGGGGTAGTCCACCTGCGGCAGCGGCGACACCGGCAGCATGAAAAAGCCGCCTATGCCGGACAGGGCGATCCCGATGGTGAGCAGCACGGTGGCGACCGGGCGGCGGACGAAGGGTTCGGAGAGGTTCATGGCGCCACTCCAGATGCTTCGTCATCCCCGCGAAGGCGGGGACCCAGGGCGCTCTGGGCTCCCGCCTTCGCGGGAATGACGGAGGACTTCGGCTTCCAGCGCCTAGCCAGCGAATCAAACCCCAGGTAAATCACCGGCGTCGTGAACAGCGTGAGCATCTGGCTGACGATCAGCCCGCCGAAGATGGCCAGGCCCAGCGGCCGGCGCAGTTCGGCGCCCTCGCCCCAGCCCAGCATCAAGGGAACGGCTGCGAACAGCGCGGCCAGCGTGGTCATCAGGATGGGGCGGAAGCGCAGCAGCGCGGCCTGGTGGATGGCTTGGCGCGCGGGCTTGCCTTCGGTGCGCTCGGCGTCGATGGCGAAGTCAATCATCATGATGGCGTTCTTCTTGACGATGCCAATCAAAAGAATGATGCCGATGATGCCGATCACGCCCAGGTCGTTGCCCGTGACCAGCAGCGCCAGCAGTGCGCCGACGCCGGCCGAGGGCAGCGTGGAGAGAATCGTCAGCGGGTGGATGTAGCTTTCGTACAGCACGCCCAGCACGATGTAGACGCAGATCACCGCCGCCAGGATCAGCCACAGCTGGTTGGTGAGCGATGCTTCGTAGGCGCCGGAAGCGCCCAGGAAAGTCATGGTCACGCTGGCCGGCATGTTGATGTCCTTCGCGGCCTTGCGAATCGCGTCCACCGCGCCGCCCAGCGACTGGCCGGGCGCGGTGTCAAAGCCCACCGTGGTGGCCGGGTACTGCGCCACGTGGGTGATCTGCAGCGGCGCGCGGCGCTCCCGGATTGTGGCAATGGCCGACAGCGGTGTCGGGTCTCCGCCCCCTGTCTTGAGTTGCACCATGCCCAGCGACGCGGGCGAGGCGTTCTCGTCGGGCCTGGCTTCCAGGATCACGCGGTATTGGTTGGTCTCGGTGAAGATGGTGGAGACGATGCGCTGGCCGAAGGCGCTGTACAGCGCGTCGTCCACCGCCGAGGCGGTGATGGCCAGGCGCGAGGCCGTGTCGCGGTCGATCTCCACATACACGCCGGCGCTGGACGCATCGGCATCCGACACCACATTGCGCACCTGGCTGGCGTTCTGCTGCAGGCGCTGCGCCAGCTTGCCCGCCCATTCCGCCACCACGGCACTGTCGGCCGCCTCCAGCGACAGGCGGTATTGCGTCGGGCCGGTCTCGGCGTCAATGGTCAGGTCCTGGGTGGGCTGCAAGTACAGCGTGATGCCGGGAATGCGGGCCACACGGCTGCGCAGCCTGTCCATGATTTTCTGCTGGTTGTCGTGGCTCTGCTTCAGGTTGATCAGCATGCGGCCGGTATGCAGCATGGTGTTGTTGGCGGCGTCCACGCCGATGAACGAGCTGATGGTTTCCACATCCGCGTCTTCCAGCACGGCCCTGGCCACCAGTTGCTGCAGTTCCGCCATGCGCGGATAGGACACCGACTGCGCCGACTCCACCCGCGCCTGCAGCTGCCCCGTGTCCTGCGTGGGAAACAGGCCCTTGGGGATGAAAATGTAGAGCAGCACCGTCAGCACCAGCGTGGCCAGCGCCACCAGCAGCGTGAGCTTTTCGCGCGCCAGCACCCAGGTCAGCCAGGTGTCGTAGTGCGCGATGACCTTGTCGAACTGGCGCTGCAGCCGGCTGCCCAGCCCGTCGTCGTCCTTGGGCGTGGCCTTGAGCCAGCGTGCCGACATCATGGGCACCAGCGTCAGCGAAACCACGGCCGAAATCAGGATGGTGATGGCCAGCGTTACCGCGAATTCGCGGAACAGGCGCCCCACCACGTCGCCCATGAACAGCAGCGGGATCAGTACCGCGATCAGCGACACGGTGAGCGAAATTATGGTGAAGCCGATCTGCGTGGCGCCCTTGATGGCGGCCTCCATCGGCGGCTCGCCCTCCTCGATATAGCGCGAGATGTTCTCGATCATCACGATCGCGTCGTCCACCACGAAGCCGGTAGCAATCGTCAGCGCCATCAGCGACAGGTTGTTCAGGCTGTAGCCCAGCAAGTACATGGCGCCGCAGGTGCCGATGAGGGAGATCGGCACCGACAGGCTGGCGATCACCGTCGCGCGCGGGCTGTGCAGGAAGGCGAAGATCACCAGCACCACCAGGCCCACGGCCAGCAGCAGCTCGATCTGCACGTGATGCACGGAAGCGCGAATGCCGGTGGTGCGGTCAGACAGCACGTCCACCTTCAGCGCGGCCGGGAGGCCGGCGGTGAGCTCAGGCAGCCGCTCCTTGATGGCGTCCACCGTGGCGATGACATTGGCGCCCGGTTGGCGCTGCACGTTCAGGATGATGGCGGGCTTTAACTGCCCGGTTACGGCCGACCAGGCGCCCAGCTTGGTGTTCTCGGCGCTGTCGATGACCTGCGCCACGTCCGACAGGCGCACCGCCGCACCGTTGCGGAAGGCCACCACCAGCTTGCGGTAGTCGGCCACGGCCAGCAGCTGGTCGTTGGCGTTGATGGTGTAGGCGCGGGTGGCGCCGTCGATGCTGCCCTTGGCGCTGTTGGCGTTGGCGGCGGTGATGGCCGTGCGGATGGTGTCCAGCGTGAGGCCGTAGGAAGCCAGCGCACGGGTGTCGGCCTGGATACGCACGGCGGGCCGCTGGCCACCGGACAGGGCCACCAGGCCCACGCCGGAGACCTGGCTGATCTTCAGCGCGAGCCGCGTGTTGACGATGTTCTGCACCTCGGTCAGCGGCAGCGTGTCGGAAGTGATGGCCAGCGTCAGCACCGGCGCGTCGGCCGGGTTGACCTTGGCGTAGATCGGCGGCGCGGGCAGGTCGGCCGGCAGCAGCGAGGCACCGGCGTTGATGGCGGCCTGCACCTGTTGCTCGGCCACGTCCAGCGCCAGGCCCAGGCCGAACTGCAGCGTGACGATGGAGACGCCCGCCGCGCTGGTGGAACTCATGCGCGACAAGCCCGGCATCTGGCCGAACTGCCGCTCCAGCGGCGCGGTGACGGTCTGGGCCATCACTTCCGGGCTGGCACCGGGGTAGAGCGTCTGCACCTGGATGGTGGGGTAGTCCACCTGCGGCAGCGCCGACAGCGGCAGGAAGTTGAAGCCGACCAGCCCCGCCAGCACGATGGCCAGCATCAGCAGCGAGGTCGCAACCGGCCGCAGGATGAAGGGACGTGATGGGCTCATTGCGCTGCGGGTGCGGAACCACCGGCTGCTTCGCGGCGGCGCCGGCGCTCGGCGCGGGCGGCGTCATCCGGCGCGGATGCGCCGCCCTGCGGCCTCTCGGCGCCGGAGGCTGTGCCCTGCGCGCCCGAAGCAGCATCGCGCCGCCGGTTGCCGCCGCCGAAACCCGCGCCGCTGGCGCCCTGCCGCGGCGCATCGCCCGGCAGCACCACCCGCGCGCCATCCTTCAGGCGGTCGGCGCCTTCGGTGATCACGCGCTCGCCCGCCTGCACGCCGCTGAGCAGCTGCACCTTGTCGGGCGTGGACTGGCCGGCCTTCACCGGGCGCTGGGCCACGGTGCGGTCGGCATTGAGCACGAACACATAGTCGCCATTGCCGCCGTGGCGCAGCGCGGCAACCGGCACCACCACCGCGTCCTTCACGGTGCGCACCATCACCTGCACGTTGACGAACTGGCTGGGAAACAGGGCCTGCCTGGCGTTGTTGAAGCGGGCCTTGGCGCGCACGGTGCCGGTCTGCGTGTCGACCTGGTTGTCCAGCGAGGCGAACACGCCGGTGTCCAGCACCGTGGTGCGGGCCCTGTCGAGCGCCTTGGCTTCCATGAACGCGCCCGCGTTCTGCTGCAGCAGCGGGGCCTGGTCCTGCGGCACCGCGAACTCCACGTCCACCGGGGAGATCTGCGTGATCAGCGCCACGCCATTGGCATCGCCCGAATTGACCACGTTGCCCACGTCCACCACCCGCAGGCCCACCCGGCCCGCCACCGGCGCGACGATGCGCGTGTAGCTGAGGTTCAGGCGCGCCGTGCCTTCATTGGCGCGGTCGATCACCAGCGTGCCTTCCAGCTGCTTGACCAGCGCCGCCTGCGTATCCACTTCCTGGCGGGCGATGGAGTCCTGCTGCAGTAGCGTGCGGAAGCGCTCCAGCGTGACCTTGCCGCTTTCCAGCTGCGCCTCGTCGCGCTGGCGCTGGCCGATGGTTTGCTGCAGCGCCATCTCGAACTGGCGCGGGTCGATCTGCGCCAGCAACTGGCCCTTGGTGACCATCTGGCCTTCCTTGAACAGCACCTGCGTCAGCACGCCCGAGACCTGCGGGCGCACCCGCACGGTGGCCTGAGGCGTCACCGTGCCCAGCGCTTCCAGCACGATGGGAATGTCGTTTTTTTCCGCCGTGGCCACGCCCACGGTGGTGGCCGGGCCGCGGCGCCCTGCCCCACCACCGGGCCCGCCGCCACCGGGGCCGCCGCCGCCCGCGGTACCTTGGGCGCCGCCAGCCGCCGCCTTGTCCGCGGGATGGGTCAGGTCCCAGGCCAGCCAGCCGACACCGGCCACCACCAGCAAGGCAACCAGCGTGCCGATGACGACGTTGCGGCGTTTCATGGGGCGGCGCGGCTGCGCGGAGAGATCCGGTTCCATCGTTTTCCTTTTTTCTTGGTGATGGGTGGCTTACGGCTGAGCCAGCCGTGTGGCGAGCATGCCGCCGGCAGGCGCATTCCACCATCGGCAGGCTGCGCTTGCGCGTGTAGGCCAATGGCTACAGCCTGGCCGCTATTTGTAACCGGGGGATGTAGCGCCTGCGTACGGCGCGTGAAAGCTACTGGGTGATGACCACCAGCACACTACAGGGAGAGTGTTCGATCAGCGCACCCGAGATGGAACCGCGCCACCAGCGCGCGGCCCAGCTGTCCAGGTGCTTGTGGCCCACGACGATCAGGTCGGCCTCGATCTTGCGGGCGTATTTGGTGATCTCGTCGATCGCCTCGCCCGTCAGCACCTCGCCGCTGGCGGTGTAGCCCGCGCCGGAGAGGCGCTGCAGCCCGTCGTCCAGTACGGCGCGGTATTTTTTCTTCTCGCGCTCTTCCAGTTCCACGTCGTAAACGCCGCCTTCCAGCCCGACAAAACTCATGGCCGAGGGCATCACGGCGACCAGGGCGATCTGGGAACTGCTCCAGTGGGCCAGGTCCTGGCAATCCAGCAGGGCTTTTTGCCCCGGGTCGGAACCGTCATAAGCCAGCAGGATTCGCTTGTACATGGGAACTCCTCAAGTCGCTGCAAGCATAGGCCAAAAATACGCCTAAGGGGTAACCAGCGGCAGGGGTTTGCCCTCAGCCGAGGATGGCGTGGGCACGCCCAGCAAGCGGGCCAGCGTGGGCGCCACGTCCACTTCTTCCACCCGGGCGTCGATGCGGCCGGCCTTCATCCAGCGCGGGCCCCACATCAGGATGGGGATGTGGTTGTCGTATTCATGCGGCGAGCCGTGGGTGGCCGAGGAGCGGCTGGAGACGAACATCCAGTTGGGTTTGAGGCTGAACTGCACCTCGCCGGAAACCTGGGGGTGCCAGGCCTTGCGCTGCGCTTCAAAGAACCTGTCGCCGGCGCGGCTGTTGGTTTCCAGCTCGCGGCGGGTGTAGGCGGTGTCGAAGCCCTCTTCCTTCAGCAGCAGGGTGCGCGCTTCCTCGGCGACGGCGTTGATGTCCACGTTTTTCTGCGCCGCCAGCCGCTTGTCCAGCAGCAGCGATGCGGACGAATAGCCCAGCATCCACTTGCCGGGGCCGAACTTCGCCTCCAGCCCCGCATTCACGCGGCCCTGCGCCGCGTTGAAGTTGACCTTGCCGGCCGGCTGGCCGAGCGATCTTGTGTAGTCGGGCGCGGGCATGAAGCCGTGGTCGGCGGTGAGCACGGCGATGTAGTTGTCGCGCCCCACCGTGGCGTCCAGGTCGCGGAAAAAATCCTGAAGCAGCCGGTCCAGCTGCAGGAAGTGGTCGTGCGACAGGCGCGATTCGGCGCTGAAGCGGTGGTTGACGTAGTCGTGGCCCGACAGGCTGACGGACAGGATGTCGGGCGCGTCATCACGTCCCAGGCCTTCGCCGGCGATGGCCGCGCGGGCGAACTCCAGCGAAAGCGCATCGGCGAACGGGCTGGTGAGCAGGGCACTGTAGAAACCCGGGCCCGGCTTCTCGTCGGCCGCCACGCCCATCATCATGGGCAGCTTGCCGCCTTGCGGGCCGAACCAGGTCTGGCTGTCGGCAAGGGAGCGCGCATACGCCGCCTCAGGCAGCAGCGGCTTCCACTCGGTCTTGAAATAGCGGTCGGCCAGCTTGCGGCCATTGAATTCGTTGACCCAGGCCGGGTGCTCTTTCATGTAATAGGTGGTGGAAGCAAACTGGCCGTCGCTGCCCATGTACATGTAGGCGGTGCCCGCATGGCCCGCGGGCAGGATGGCACCGCGGTCTTTGCCGGAGATGCCGATCACCTTGGAAGCCGGGTTCACGCGGCGCAGCACGTCACCCACCGTCTCCACCTTCAGGTTGTTCGGGCTGGTGCCGTCCAGCGCATTGGTCTTGTGGCCGATGTAGGTGTAGCGCGTGTCGCCGGTGTTGTAGACCTCTGCGCCGGTGGTTTGATCGCGCCACTCGTTGCCGATGATGCCGCTGCGGTGCGGATAGGCGCCGGTGAGCATGGTGGCGTGCCCGGCCGCGGTGACGGTGAAGGCATGCCCGTAGTGCGCGTCGCTGAACCAGGCACCCCGGTCCAGGAAGCGGGCAAAGCCGTCCGGCGCCAGCTGGTCGCGGTAACCGGTGACCTGGCGGATGGGCAGGCCGTCCACCACTATGAACACCACCAGTCTGGGTTGGGGCGCGGCCGAAGGCGGCATGCCGGCACAGGCGGCGAGCAGGCCGGCGGCAACGAGGGCGAGGGGCAACCGGAAGTTGTTGAGTGTCTTCATGGAGCGCTAGGCTACCCCCTTTTCCCGGTGCTGCGGATTCGGGTTGCCCCTCAGGCTTTCTGCGAAACCCCGGCCGATTCGAAGCTCGCCATCTGGCCCAGGATGGCGCAGGCCGACACCAGCATGGGCCAGGCCAGCGCCGCGCCCGAGCCTTCGCCCAGCCGCAGGCCCCAGTCCAGCAGAGCGCGGGCCGGCTGGTCTTTTTGCGGGCCCAGGTGCCGCAGCATCAGGCCGTGGCCGCATTCGCCCGAGCGGTGCGAGAACACGCAGCGCTGCACCACATGCGGCTCCAGCGCGGCGGCGACCAGCACGGCGGCGCTGGAGATGAAGCCATCCACCACGATCACGCGGCGCTCCTGCGCGGCCTGCAGCACCGTGCCCACCAGCGTGGCGATCTCGAAACCGCCGAACGCGGCCAGTGCCTGCAGCGGTGTATTGGCATCGCTGTGAAGCGCGAGCACTTCCTGCAGCACCGCCTGCTTGCGCGCGATGCCCGAACCGTCCAGGCCGGTGCCCGCACCCACGCATTCGGCGATATCGGTGCCGGTCAGCCGGGCCAGCAGCAGCGACGCGGCGGAGGTGTTGCCGATGCCCATCTCGCCCAGCAGCAAGGCATTGCCGGGCAGTTGCCCAACGATCTCGCGGCCGTTGGCGATGGCTTGGCCGCACTGCGCCGCCGTCATGGCGGGGCCTTGCGAGCTGTCCGCCGTACCCGGGCCGACTTTGCGGACCAGCAGGCCTGGGCGTGGCGCGAACTCGTGCCGCACGCCGCAGTCGACCACCCTCAGCGCCAGGCCGTGCTGGCGCGCCAGTACGCTCACGGCCGCGCCGCCGGCCAAAAAGTTTTCCACCATCTGCCAGGTGACGTCGCTGGGATAGGCCGAGACGCCGCGGGCTGCCAGCCCGTGGTCGCCGGCGCAGACCAGCATTTGCGGCTGCTTGAGCTGCGGCGTGTCGGTGCCAAGGATCAAGCCGATCTGCAAGGCCAGCGCTTCAAGGCGGCCGAGGGAACCCAGGGGCTTGGTCTTGCTGTCCAGCTTGTGCTGCAGGCGCTGCGCGAGCGCGGGATCGTGGATGTCGGTGATTTGCATGGTGTGCCGGCGCGCTATGGATCCCGGATCAAGTCCGGGATGACAGCCGCCTCAAAATGTTGATCAATGAAATCGGCCAGGCCGTCGAACACGCTGTCCAGCGTAGGTGCGGCGGCGCCGAACAGCGCGTGCAGGACCGCAGGGTCTTCGAACAGGCCGTGCAGGTACACACCCAGCACGTTGCCCTGCGCGTTCTGCCAGCCCAGGCCGCCGGGCAGCACGGGCGCCGTGGCCGCCATGCCCGCGTGCTGCGAAGTCTGGCCGTGGTGGATTTCGTAACCCCGCGCCGTCACGCCTGACAGCGCAGCCCACGGCCCCGCCAGCTCGCCGAAGGTGGCCTGCGTCCGCTTCACGGTTTTTTGCTCCTCGAACACGGTCACCAGTGGCAACAGGCCCAGGCCGGGTGCGTTGCCATCGATGCCATGGCTGTCGATCAGTGCCTCGCCCAGCATCTGCAGGCCGCCGCACACACCCAGCACCGCCCTGCCCTCGTTGGCGTGCTGTGCGATGGCGCGGTCCAGGCCCTGCGCACGCAGCCAGGCCAGGTCGCCGCTGGTGTGCTTGGAGCCGGGCAGGATGATCCAGTCGGCTCCAGCCAGTTGCGCGGGGGCGCGCGCCCACACCAGCCGCAGGCCGGGCACGTTCTTCAGCGGCTGGAATTCATCCAGGTTGCTCAGGCGCGGGTAGGCGACCACGGCGACCGTCTTCGTCACCGCGCCAGAAGCTGTGCTGCGGTCGTCAAAGACCCCGTCTTCTTCGGGCAACCCGTGGTGCCACCACATCGGCAGCGTGGCCACGGTCGGCACGCCGGTCAGCTCCTGCAGCATCTGCGGCGCCGGTGGCAGCAACGAGGCGTCGCCGCGAAAACGGTTGAGGACGAACCCGCGGACGAGGGCCTGGTCGGCCGGGTTCATCAGCGCCCAGGTGCCGTACAGGTGCGCGAATGCGCCGCCCCGGTCGATGTCCGTCACCAGCAGGCAGCGCGCGCCGGCGTGCCGGGCCACCCGCAGGTTGACAATGTCGCCGGCCATCAGGTTGATCTCCGCCGGGGAACCCGCGCCCTCGATCACCACCACGTCGTTCTCTTCGCGCAGTTCGTCCAGCGCTTTCGCGATCACCGGCCAGACGATCTCGCTGCGGCCGCGCCAGGGCGTCTGCGTCAGCTCTTCGCTCACCTGCCCCATCAGCACCACCTGGCTGTGCGTGTCGCGCTCGGGCTTGAGCAGCAGCGGGTTCATGCGCACCTCGGGCACTGCACGCGCCGCCAGCGCCTGGAAGTACTGGGCGCTGCCGATCTCGCCACCGGCAACGACACGCGCGTTGTTGCTCATGTTCTGCGCCTTGAACGGCGCGACCTTCAGGCCCTGCCGCGCATACCAGCGGCACAGCGCCGTGGCCAGCCAGCTCTTGCCGGCGCCGCTGGTCGTGCCCAGCACCATGACGCAGCGGGCCGTCATTCCCAGGACCGCAGCCAGACGATGGCCAGCGAAGCGAGTGACAGCAGCGCCAGCACCACGCGTGAAGCTACGGCCTGGGCCTGGCCGCCGTCCTCGCGCGCGGGTTCGCGCGCCAGTGCATTCAGCGCGTACACCCCGGGCTTGGCCAGCCGCACACCCAGCGCCAGCGCCATCGCGGCCATCGGCCAGCCGCTGTTGGGAGATGGCGTGCGCCGCGCCTCGCCGCGCAGCCGCGACCACGGCAGGCCGCCGGCGCAGCCGGCGATCAGCAGCGCGGTGAGCCGCGCCGGAATCCAGGACAGCGCGTCGTCCGCGCGGGCGGCGAACTTGCCGGCCCATTCCCACACACGCCCGCCCCGCTCGCCGCGGTAGCCCCACATCGCGTCCGCCGTATTGGCAAAGCGGTAGAGCGCCGCACCCGGCAGCCCCAGCACCACAAACCAGAACACGGGCGCGACCACCGAATCATTCAGGTTCTCGGCGAGTGACTCGATGGCGCTCTCGCGCACCTGCGCCTCGGACAATTCGCTCACGTCGCGGCTGACCAGCATGGCCAGCCGCTCGCGCCCGGCCGGCAGCGATTCGGCCAGCGCGCGCTCCACCGCACCGGCCTCCTCGCGCAGCATGCGCCAGGCCAGCATGGGCTTGAGCGCGATGCCGATCAGCAGCGCGGCGGCCCACTCCGGAAAATGCACCAGGCTCCACTGGAAGGCCCAGGCCGCCAGCAGCACCAGACCAGCGCCCGCCAGCCAGCCGAGCGCGCCGCCCAGGAATTCACGCAGCCAGCTGCCGGCCTGGCGCGGCGCCACGCGGCGCCCGGCCCACGCCAGATAGTGGCCCATCCACACCACCGGGTGCCAGCGCGCCACCGGCTCGCCGAACCAGCGGTCCAGGCAGAAGGCGAACAGCAGCGCGACGAGGGCCATCCAGGCAGTCATGTGCACAGCTTAGGCGGAATGCCCATCAGTCTTCAATCCCCCGTTGCGCGGGCACGCCGGCGTTGAAGGCGTGCTTGATCTTGGTCATCTCGGTCACCGTGTCGGCCAGCGCTATGATTTCGGGCGGGCAGCGGCGGCCGGTGATGGCCACATGCACCTCTTTGGGCCGCTGCTGCAGCGTGGCCAGCACGTCATCCAGCGGCAGCCAGCCGTAGATCAGCGGGTAGGTCAACTCGTCCAGCACCACCAGGAAGAATTCGCCGCCCAGGATGGAGGCCCTGGCCTTTTGCCAGCCGTCGCGCGCCAGTTGGGCCGAGTGCTCCAGGTCCTGGCTTTTCCAGCTGAAGCCGTCGCCCAACCCTTCGATGGGAATGCCGATCTGCTCGAACATGCGGTGCTCGCCGAAGCGGGCAGTGGGCACCTTCATGAACTGGTAGATCTTGACGGCCTTGCCGCGGCCGTGCGCGCGCAATGCGAGCCCGAAGGCGGCCGTGCTCTTGCCCTTGCCGTCGCCGGTGTTGACGATGACCAGGCCGCGGCGCTCGCCCTCGGGTTTTTCGTAGGGCTTGGCCGACGGCGGGGTTTCGATCTGCATGGGTTTGTCCGTTCAGTTCGGCACGGCCAGCCACTGGCCAGCCAGGGATTGCACGCGGATGCGGCGTTGGAACACTTCTTCCAGCGCCCGGTGGGTGGCTTCGGCGCCGCACGGGCCCTGGTGCACGATGCGGCCGGCGTCCATCACCACCATCTCGTCGGCCTGCAGCGCGAAAGAGATTTCGTGCAGCACGCTGACCACCGTCTTGCCGCCGGCCACCAGGGCGCGAGCGAGTTGAAGCCAGTCGGACTGGTGCGGCGGGTCCAGGTTGGCCAGCGGCTCGTCCATCAGCAGGACGCCGGCCTGCACCGCCAGCGCGCGCGCCAGCAGCACGCGCTGCCGCTCGCCGCCCGACAAGCTGCCCAGCAAACGGTCGCGCCAGTCCCAGGCCTGGGTGCTGCGCAGCGCCTGTTCCACCGCCACGCGGTCGGCGGCGCTGGGCGGGGCCAGCCAGGGCTGGTGCGGCAGGCGTCCCAGCATGGCGACGTCGTACACCGCGAGGTCGTCCGCCGCGCTTTCGTTCTGTCCCAGCCACGACATCTGGCGCGCGCGCTTGCGGGCCGCGATCGCACCCAGGGGCTTGCCGTGCAGCAGCACCTCGCCGTCATGTGGCAACAGGCCGGCCAGGGCGCGCAGCAGCGTGGACTTGCCCGCGCCGTTGGGGCCGACGATGCTGGTCCAGCGGCCGGCGGGCAGCTGCAGCTCGATGCCGTGCAGGATTTCCTTCTTTTGGGAGGAGAAACCCAGTGCAGCCCGCACCGAACGTGCGTGGAGCGCTACAGTATTCATAGCATCCCGCCTGCGCGGCCGCGCCGCCGGTGCATCAGCCACAGCAGGTAGCTGCCGCCCAGCACGGCGGTGAGCACGCCCACCGGCAACTCCTGCGGCGCGATGACCCAGCGCGCCAGCACGTCGGCCGCCATCAGCAGCAGGCCGCCCATCAGGGCGCTCAGCACCACCAAACGCCCGTGTGTGCTGGGCGCGATGGAGCGCACCAGGTGCGGGGCCGCCAGCCCGACGAACGCAATCAGCCCGGTCTGCGCCACGGCCGCGCCGGTGGACAGGGCCAGCACCGCCACCAGCGCCGCACGCATCGCGGACAGCGGCAGGCCAAGGCTGGCGGCGGTGGACTCGCCCAGCGCCAGGCCATCCAGCACGCGGCCCAGGCTCCAGGCAATCGCCACCATGGGCGCCAGCACCGCGGCCATCACGAAGCAGGAAGCCCAGCCGACAAAGCCGGTGCTGCCCAGCATGAAGGCTTGCATGGCCTGCAGGATGTCGGGCACGGCCAGCGTTACCAGGTCGCGCGCCGCGCCCAGCACCACGCCCACGATCACGCCGGCCAGCAGCAGGCGCAGCGTGTGCAGCACGCCATTGGCCAGCATCAAGGTGAGCAGCACGCCAGCCACCGCGCCGGTAAAGGCCGCGCCGGTCAGGCCCAGGCGCACCAGCACCGAGGTGGCGAACGGCGAAGCGCCGAACAGAGCCAGTGCCACTGCCACGCCGAGCGCCGCGCCCGAGGCGCTGCCCAGCAGGTAGGGGTCGGCCAGCGGGTTGCGAAACAGCCCCTGCGCCACCGCGCCGGCCAGCCCCAGCAGGCCGCCGGCCACCCACGCGCCCAGCGTGCGCGGCAGGCGGATGTCCCAGACGATCTGCCAGGCCACCGGGTCGTTGCGGGCACGCAGCA
Organism: Burkholderiales bacterium; assembly: GCA_016191525.1. GTDB lineage: Bacteria > Pseudomonadota > Gammaproteobacteria > Burkholderiales > Burkholderiaceae_C > Ramlibacter. The sequence goes on from JACPOK010000033.1 coordinate 477,642, forward strand.
CGCTTTCGAAACCGGTGCTGCCCACGCCCGCGCCCAGCAGCAGCATCCCCGCCGCGCCGGCCAGCAGCGCCGCGCCCAGCAGCCAGGCCGTGCGGTGCGAGGCGGTCGCCGCGCCGTTCATTTCTGCACGCCCAGGCCCTTGGCCAGGATGCAGCGGGCCATCAGGCGCGCGGCTTCGGCCATGCGCGGGCCGGGGCGCACCAGCACGTCGGCCTCGTCGGCGGTGAAGATGCACACCCGCCCCTCGCGCAGCGCGCGGATGCCGGCCCAGCCCGGGCGCTGCTCCAGGCCCTGCGCATTGCGCTCGCTGACCATGATCAGGTCGGGGTTGGCGCGCACCACGTATTCGGGATTGAGCTTGGGGAACGGGCCCAGCTCGGGCGTGACGATGTTCTTCACGCCCAGGCGCAGCATGGTCTCGCCGATGAATGAAGTGGTGCCCGCGCCATACGGCCCGCGGTTCACCTCGAAATAGATGCGCGTGTTCTTCGCCTGCGCGGGCATCGACTGCGCCACGGCCGACACGCCCGCGTCGATGGCCCGCCAGATGCGCTGCGCGTCCGGCACTTCCAGCAGCGTGCCCAGCTTGCCCATCACGCGCTGCACGTCGGCCGAGCTGCGCGGCTCCAGCGCCAGCACCTTCAGCCCCAGCGCTTCCAGCCGCTGCGCGCCGCGCGACGAGGTGGCCATCAGCACCACGTCGGGCTTGAGCGCCACCACCGCCTCAATGTTGGGGTCGATGCCGCCGCCCACCTGCGGCAGGCCGCGCACGGCCTCGGGGAAATTGGAATAGCGGTCCACGCCGACCAGCCGCCTGCACTGGCCCAGCTCGCACACGGTTTCGGTCAGCGAGGGCAGCAGGCTCACGATGCGCTGCGGCGACTGCGCCAGCGTGACGGTGACGCCGCGGTCGTCCGTGACCTGCAGCGCCTGGGCTTGCGCGGCGAGCAGCGCCAGCAGCAGCAACAGGATTTGCTTCATGCGCCGCCCTTGAGGAACAGCGGCAGGCCGGCGGCCATCAGCGTCACCCGCTCGCAGGCCTGCGCCGCCTGCTGGTTGAGCACACCCAGCGCATCGACGAAGGCGCGCGTCTCGCTGCCCAGCGGCACCACGCCCAGCCCGATCTCGTTGCTGACCAGCACCAGCGGGCCCGCCGATCGCGCGATTGCTCCTGAAATAATAGCGCCCCACGCACAGCTGGTACGCTCTGTGGGCCTTTTCCCCTCTGATGAACCGGTCGCGGGCATGAGCTGCGCGGTCAGCCACAGGGTGAGGCAGTCCACCACCAGCAGCGTTTCGGGCCGGCTGTGCTGCGCGATGGCGCCCGCCAGGTCCGCGTGCTCTTCTACCGTGGCCATGCCTGGCACGCGGTCGGCGCGGTCGCGCTGGTGGCGGGAGATGCGCTCGCGCATCTCCTCGTCCCAGGCCTGCGCCGTCGCGATGTAGGTGGCGCGGTGCAAAGCCGACTGCGCCAGCCAGGCAGCCGCCAGTGATTCGGCGCGCGCCGTCTTGCCGCTTTTCTGGCCGCCGAGGATCAGCTCGCTTTTCATGACGCGAAGTTCAGCCATGGCCGCGGCTCCAGTTCATGACGATGCGATGCAATTGCTCAACGCCATCGGTCAGCGCGGCGGGGCCGGGCTGCAGGATATCGGCGGACTTGATCTCGAACAGCTGGCCGTCCTTCACCGCGTTCACGTTCTCCCAGCCCGGCCGCGCCGCGACCTTTTCGGCGCGGAATTTCTTGCCGCACCATGAGCCGATGATGATGTCCGGGTTGCGCCGCACGATCTCCGCGCCATCGGCAATGATGCGGTCCTTGCCCATCGCCATCCGCGCGAGCTCGGGGAAGCAATCGTCGCCGCCCGCGATGCCCGTGAGCTGGCTCACCCAGCGGATCGCGCTGATGTGCGGCTCGTCCCATTCCTCGAAGAAAACTTTCGGCCGCCGCAGCAGCGCCTTCGCGGCCTGTTCGATTTCAAGCAGGCGCGCGCCCATGCCTTCCAGCAATTCCAGCCCGCGCTCGGCCTGGCCCACCATGGCCGCCACCTGGTACAGCATGGAAAAAATTTCGTCCACGCTCCGCTGGTTGAACACGGTGACCTGCACGCCCTTTTTGATCAGCTCGCTGGCGATGTTGGCTTGCAGATCGGAAAAGCCGAACACGCAGTCGGGCGCGAGCGCGAGGATCTTGTCGATCTTCGCGCTCAGGAAGGCGCTCACCTTCGGCTTTTCCTCGCGCGCCCGGCGCGGGCGCACCGTGTAGCCCGAGATGCCGACGATGCGCGCCTCCTCACCCAGCAGGTACAGCCATTCGGTCGTCTCCTCGGTCAGGCAGACGATGCGTTGCGGTCCCAGGGTGAGCGCGGAAGCCATGGCGTGATTTTCAGGGCTGCCAGCGCAGCGTGACAAACGCCGCGCGGCCGGGCTGGTTGTAGCCGCGCACCGTTTCGTACTGGCGGTCGGTCAGGTTGCGCAGGCTGGCCTGCAGCGTCCAGGCCTTGTCCAGCGCGTAGTCGGCATGCAGGTCCAGCGTGGTGTAGCCGGCGATGGGCAGCAGGTTGGCCGCGTCGTCGAAGCGCTTGCCCGAGTGCATCACCGTGCCGCCGAATTTCCAGGCGCCCATGGCGTAGTCGGCGCCCAGCGTGCCGGTCGTGCTGCTGCGGCGCGGCAGCTTCTTGCCGGTAACTTCGTTGCGCGGGTCCATGGCATCCAGCGAGGCGCGCAGGGTGAAGGCGCCGAAGCTGCCGTCGTAGCTGAGTGTCCAGCCATCGATGCGGGCCTTGGGCACATTCGCCGGCAGCGGCCCGCTGGGGATGAAGCCACGGATGCGGTTGTCGAAGCGCACCAGGTTGACGGTGTGGCCCGACTGGCTCCAGGTCAGGCCCAGATCGAAGTTGCCACCGCGCTCGGGCTGCAATGTGGGCGTGCCGAAAGCGGGGAAATACAGCTGGTTGAACGAAGGGGCCACGAAGCTCGTGCCGTATGACCAATGCCCGCGCCAGGCCTGGGAAAAGCGGAAGCCGTAGCCGGCAAATCCGGTGGTGCTGCTGCCGAACTGCGAGTTCCGGTCGCCTCGCAGGTTGAACTGCCAGCTGTGCCGGCCGGCCTCGCCGTTCACGCCGGCGAAGGCCGATGAAATCGTGCGGGCGGTGACGGTGTAGGCGGTGGAACCCGTCACCTTCTGGCGCAGCTGCTCCACGCCCAGCAAGGCCACGCCCACGGGGGTATCGACATCGTTCTGCCAGAACAGCTGGTCCTGCGTGGTGATGAAGTCGCTGGGCAGCGTGCCGCCCACCGTCACGTTGGAAGTGTCCTTGCTCTGCGAGGCCTGCAGCTGGGTCTTCCAGCCGGGCAGCACCTTGCCGCTGATGCCGGCGCGCAACGTCTGCGAGCGCACCTTGGCCTGGGTGTCGCGGCCGGGGCCGTCGTCGTAGTGGTTCACGCCGTCGGAGTACAGCGTGCCCGCGTCGACTTTCCAGTCAGGCGCCAGCTGCCAGCCGATGCTGCCGTTGAACGACTGCTGGTTGAACGGGTCGCGGTCGGGGTTGTAGTTGCCGAACGGCACGTTGGGGTTGGTGGACGAAAAGCTTTTGTCGCGCAGCGCCTGTGCGCCCAGCGAATAGGTGAAGGCACCCTGCCCGCCGCTGGCGCCCGCGCCCAGCTGGCTGTACGACTGGCTGCCCGCCGAGGCCATGGCATAGGGGTGGAAGCCGTCCTTGCCCTTGCGCGTGAAGATCTGCACCACGCCGCCCACGCCGTCGCTGCCGTACAGCGACGAGCCCGGGCCCTTGAGAACCTCGATGCGCTCGATGGCTTCCAGCGGAATGTTTTCCCAGCTGGGCGTGCCGGCCGTGGCCGAGCCGTAGCGCACACCGTCGATCAGAAGGATGGTGTGGCGCGCCTCGGTGCCGCGGATGTTCAGGCTGCTCACCTTGCCGCGCCCGCCGTTGGAGCTGAACTGCACGCCGGCGCTGCGCGCCAGGATTTCAGGCAGCGTGCGGCCGGCGAGTTTTTCGATGTCGGCGCGCTCGATGACGATCACTTCGCTGACCAGGCTGTCGGCCCGGGTCGGCGTGCGGGTGGCGGTGACCACGGTTTCCTTCAGGGCGGTCTGGGCCTGGGAAGGCAATGCACCAGCGAGCGCAAGGGCGAGCACGGACAGGCGTGCGGGGGACACAGGGGTTTTCATGGAATGCCAGCGGTTTCAGTGCCCGCACCGGCTTCCCCGCCAGTGCATTGGGCGTCACGGCTGCACACCTTTTTCCAAAGGCGTGCAGCCACCTTGTTGGCCGGTATCCGGGCTGGCGGAGACGGCTTCCATCGCCTTCCCAGGCGCGCTGTTTCAGGCGTTCCCAGTGGCTGCGTGATGAAAGCAGGACCCGGTGGGGTCCGTCCGCTTACCGTTGCGGGGGCAGCGCAGGTTAGGTCGGCCCTGTAAGGCTTTCCCTCCTGCTTCCCGTTGAACTGCGGCATGCGAACCACACCGCGAGCACCAACCCGCTTATTTTACGGTTGAAATTTGCCGCCAAACCCTACAATCGCTTTCGTATGGCCAGTGCACCCCAGATCGAACAGATTGCGGAACGCGTCGAGCGCCTGCTGGTGCGCTACGAGGAATTGCAGCGCACCAACACGCTGCTGGCCGAGCAGGTCGATGTGCTCACGCACGAACGCGACTCGCTCAAGTCCCGCCTCTCGGCCGCCCGCTCGCGCGTTGACGCGCTGCTGGAGCGCCTGCCCGACATCAAGAGCGCCGCGTAATGGCCGCCGTCATGAAACAGCTCGAAGTGCAGATCATGGGCCAGAGCTACCTGCTGGGCTGCCCCGAGGGCGGCGACGGCCGGTTGCTGGAAGCGGTGGAGCGCGTGGATACCGCCATGTGCAAGATCCGCGACGCCGGCAAGGTGAAGGCGCGTGACCGCATCGCCGTGCTGGCCGCGCTGAACCTGGCGTTCGACGTGGCCGAGCGCAGCGTGCCGGTGATTCACGCGCCGGTTTTCGCCGCGGCGGACCCCACTTCGGCAGGCACCGCGGACGGCATGAGCCGCACCGACGACGTGCGCCTGGCCTCGCTCCTGGTGCGGCTGGACAGCGCGCTGGGCGACGACGGCCGCCTGCTCTAAAAATATTTTTTTACCTGCCGTTTGCGCCCAGCGCGCGCCACGGGCGCCTACAATGGACACGTGTCTGCAGTGCGTGCCGGGCTTTATATTTCCTTGAACCAATGCTCTCTGAGCAAGGGCCTGGAACATCTCCTGGTGAGCGTGATCGTCTCGCGTCAGACGAACCCAACATCAGGCTGACCTAGCCCGACCTGAACCCTGGTTCAGGATGCCGGTCCGGTGGCACTTGCAGACGCCTTTTTTCTTCTCTTCGGGCCCCGCCCGGGCCCGAATGCCGATCGAACCCCAGCTCATCGCCGAACTCCTCCTGCTGGGCGTTTGCGCCGGCTTCCTGGCCGGCCTGATGGGCATAGGCGGCGGCATGATGATGGTGCCGTTCATGTCCTTCATCCTCGCGGCCAAGGGCTTCCCGCATGACCTGACACTCAAGATGGCAGTGGCCACGTCACTGGCCACCATCTGCTTTACTTCGCTCACTTCCGTCATCGCCCACCACCGGCGCGGCGCCGTATTGTGGCCGGTCGTGCTGAGGCTGGCGCCAGGCATTTTGGCCGGCTCCATCGTCGGCTCGCAGGTGGCGGTGGCGCTGCCCGGCAAATTCCTGAGCGTGCTGTTTGCCGGGTTCGTCGCCTTCGCGGCCACGCAAATGCTGCTTGACCGAAAGCCCAAGCCGCACCGCACGCTGCCCGGCACCCCGGGCATGCTGTCCATGGGCGGGTTGATCGGGCTGCTGTCCGCCCTGGTGGGCGCGGGCGGTGCGTTCGTCTCGGTACCCTTCATGCTCTGGTGCAACATCAAGATCCACAACGCGGTGGCTACCTCGGCGGCGCTGGGTTTCCCGGTCGCGCTGGCGGGCACCCTGGGCTACCTCTGGGGCGGGCTGGAGCTCCAGCAGCTGCCCGCCGGCGCAGTTGGCTACATTTACGTGCCGGGCCTGCTGGTGATATCCGCCGCCAGCATGTGCACGGCGCCGCTGGGGGCGCGCACGGCGCACCGGATGGACATCCGGCCGCTCAAGCGCGCCTTCGCATTCCTGCTGTACATACTGGCCGGCTATTTCCTGTTTCGCTGAAGGGGACGCATGAGGATCGCATTCATCGGGCACAACGATTTCGGCCGCGCCACACTCGAGGCGTTCCTGGCCCGCGGGGACACCGTGGCCGGCGTGTTCTGCGCCCCCGAAAAGCCGGGCGACAAGCCCGACGCCGTACGGCTGGCGGCGCAGGAGCACGGCCTGCCGCTGTTCCAGTTTCCCAGCCTGCGCAAGGAAGAAGCCGAACAGGCCATGCACGGCCTGGACGCCGACCTGGGCGTGATGGCCTATGTGCTGCAGTTCGTGCCACAGCGCTTCGTCAACATACCGCGCCACGGCACCATCCAGTACCACCCTTCCCTGCTGCCGCGCCATCGCGGGCCTTCGTCCATCAACTGGCCGATCGCGCTGGGCGACACGCAGACGGGCCTCACCATCTTCCGCCCCACTGATGGCCTGGACGAAGGCCCCGTCATCCTGCAGAAAACCGTGCCCATCGGCGCCGATGCCACTTTGGGCGACGTGTACTTCCACCAGCTGTTCCCGCATGGCGTGGCGGCGCTGCTGGAAGCCGCCGACCTGGTGGTCTCGGGCCGCGCGGTGGAGCAGATCCAGGACGAATCGCGCGCCACCTACGAAGGCTGGTTCCACGAGGAGGAGTCGCGCATCAACTGGGCCAACCACGTGGACCAGGTCTACAACCTGATCCGCGCCTGCAACCCGGCGCCGGGCGCCTGGACCCAGCTGGCCGGCACGCGGGTGTGGCTGTACGACGCGCGCAAGCACCCCATCGGCACGCACGGCGCGGTACGCGGCAAGCCGGGCGAGATCGCGGCGATTACCGAAAGCTCAATCTTCATCAACTCGCACGGCGGCCAGATCGAGGTGCTGCGCCTGCGCGCCGAGGGCGGCAAGAAGATGAGCGCGGGCGAATTCGCCCGCGAGAACCAGCTGGCTATTTCCGGCGGCTAGGCAGGCCTATCGTCTGCTCGATCAGGCTGTCGCCGTCCTTGAGCAGGAAGGCGCGGAAGGCCTGGGCCACCGGGGGCAGGCGCTTGTTGCGCCGGTGCACCACGTACCAGTTGAGCATCAGCGGGAAACCCTGCACGTGAAGCACGGTGAGGCTGCCGGCCTGCAATTCACGGCTGATGGTGTGGGCCGACAGGAAGCTCACCCCCATGCCGGCGATGACGGCCTGCTTGATGGTCTCGGTGCTCTTGATCTCCATCGCGATATTCAGTTCGGCCATGTGTGTGCCGAAAGCCTCGACCATGGAGTTCCAGGTGTCGGAGCCTTTTTCGCGCACCACGAACGGCTCGCGCGCGATGCGTGAAACGGGAATGCGCTTGCGGTCGGCCAGCGGATGGTCGGGCGCGGCGACGATGACGTAGGGGTGCGGCGCGAAGGGTTCGTTGACCGTGTCCATGTCCTTCGGCGGGCGCACCATGATGGCCAGGTCGGTGAGGTTGTCGGTCATCTGCTCCAGCAGTTCCTCGCGGTTGCAGACACCGAAGTTGAGCGTGACGCCGGTGTGGCGCCGCGCGAATTCCACCAGCAGGCGCGGGAAGAAATAGTCACCGGCGCTGATCACCGCCACGTTCAGCTTGCCGCCCGAGACGCCCTTGAACTGCGTCATGGTGTCCTCGACCTCCTTGAACTGCTGGATGATCACGCGGCTGGCGTGCAGCATCTCCACGCCGGCGGGCGTGAGGTGGATTTTCTTGCCCAGCTGCTCGAAGAGGGGCAGGCCCGCGTGGTCCTCCAGCTTCTTGACCTGGGTGGACACGGCGGGCTGCGTGAGGTGCAGTTCCTCGGCGGCGCGCGAGAAGCTCAGGTTGCGGGCCACGGCCTCGAAAACCTTGAGCTGGCGCATGGTGGCGTTCTTCATCGGGGGTCTCCATCCATAACCTATGAGTAACCATCATTATCAAATACTTTAACTATCATTAATCGTTGCTCCTTTCTACATTTGCTTCCAGGGCAAATCCCAAAGGAGACATCGATGGCAAAAATGAAGGCCGCAATGGCCGCTGTTCTGGTGATGGAAAAAGAGGGCATCACGCAAGCCTTCGGTGTGCCGGGCGCAGCGATCAACCCCTTTTACTCGGCGCTGCGCGAGCGCCAGTCGATCACGCACATCCTTGCCCGGCACGTCGAGGCCGCGTCGCACATGGCCGAAGGCTATACCCGCGCCAAGGCCGGCAATATCGGCGTATGCATCGGCACCAGCGGCCCGGCCGGGACCGACATGATCACCGGGCTCTACTCGGCCATTGCCGACAGCATCCCGATCCTGTGCATCACCGGCCAGGCGCCGCGCGCCCGGCTTTACAAGGAAGATTTCCAGGCGGTGGACATTGAGTCCATCTCCAAGCCTGTGACCAAGTGGAGCGTGACGGTGCGCGAGCCCGCCCTGGTGCCGCGATCCTTCCAGCAGGCTTTTCACCTGATGCGGTCCGGGCGCCCCGGCCCGGTGCTGATTGACCTGCCGTTCGACGTGCAGATGGCTGAAATTGAATTTGACATCGACACCTACGAACCGCTGCCGGTCTACAAGCCCGCGGCCAGCCGCAAGCAGATAGAGAAAGCCCTGGACATGCTGGCCGCGTCCAGCAAGCCGCTGATCGTCGCCGGCGGCGGCATCATCAATGCCGATGCGTCCGGCCTGCTGGTGGAGTTTGCCGAGTTGACCGGCGTGCCCGTGATTCCCACGCTGATGGGCTGGGGCACGATTCCCGACGACCATGCGCTGATGGCCGGCATGTGCGGCCTGCAGACCAGCCACCGCTACGGCAACGCAACCATGCTGGCCAGCGACTTCGTGATCGGCATCGGCAACCGCTGGGCGAATCGCCACACCGGCTCCCCCGAGGTGTACTGCAAGGGCCGCACCTTTGTGCACGTCGACATCGAGCCGACACAGATCGGCCGCGTCTTCAATCCCGACTTCGGCATCGTCAGCGACGCCAAAGCGGCGCTGGAGCTGCTGGTGCAGGTCGCGCGGGAACGCAAGGCGGCCAAAACCCTGCCCGACTTCGGCGTCTGGGCCGCCCGTTGCGCCGAGCGCAAGAAGCTGATGCACCGCAAGTCCCACTTCACAGAGACCCCCATCAAGCCGATGCGGGTGTACGAAGAGATGAACAAGGTGTTCCCACGCGACACCATTTACGTGACCACCATCGGCCTGAGCCAGATCGCCGGCGCGCAGTTTCTCAACGTCTATGGCCCGCGCCAGTGGATCAACTGCGGCCAGGCCGGCCCGCTGGGCTGGACCATACCGGCCGCGCTGGGCGTGGTGGCCGCGGACCCGACGCGCACCGTGGTGGGCCTGTCGGGCGACTACGACTTCCAGTTCCTGATGGAGGAGCTGGCCGTGGGCGCGCAGTTCAACCTGCCTTATGTGCAGGTCTTGGTCAACAACAGCTACCTGGGGCTGATCCGCCAGAGCCAGCGCGGCTTTGAGATGGACTACTGCGTGCAACTGGCCTTCGAAAACCAGAACGTGCCGAAGGGCGAGGGTGACTTGCGCAGCTATGGAGTGGATCACCAGGCGGTGGTGCAGGGCCTGGGCTGCAAATCGTTGCGTGTGACTGACCCTGAAAAAATCAACGACGCGATGGTCCAGGCCCAGGCGATGGCGCGCCAATACCGCGTGCCGGTGGTGGTGGAAGTGATCCTGGAGAAGGTGACCAACATCGCCATGGGCACCGAGATCGACAAGGTCAATGAGTTCGAGGACATCGACTGCCGCCACCCCGAAGGCCTGAAGGGCCTGGAGCTGGCCGGCCTGCTCGAGTAAGGAAACAAAGCATGCTCCGCTTCGCCGCCAACCTGACCATGATGTTCAACGAGGTCCCGTTCCTGGACCGCTTCGAGCTGGCCGCCAGGGCCGGATTCAAGGCCGTTGAGTTTCTGTTTCCCTACGCCCACCCCGCCGCCGAAATCCGCCAGCTGCTGGACGCCAACGGCCTGCAGCTGGTGCTGCACAACCTGCCCGCCGGTGACTGGGACGCGGGCGAGCGCGGCATCGCTTGCCACCCGGAGCGGGTTGAAGAGTTCCGGGCCGGCGTGGCGAAGGCCCTGGTCTATGCCAAGGCGCTGGGCGTCGGGCAGCTCAATTGCCTGGCGGGCAAGGTCTCGCCAGCCAACGCGTCCGGCGCGCTCGACCCGCGCGTGCGGCAGACCTTGGTGGCCAACCTGCGCCATGCCGCCGCGCAACTGGGCGATGCCGGGCTGAGGCTGCTGATCGAGCCGATCAACACCTTCGACATCCCCGGCTTCTACCTGAACCGCACCGAGCAGGCGATCGCGCTGCTGGACGAAGTGGGCGCCGCCAACGCGTTCGTGCAGTACGACATCTATCACGCCCAGCGGATGGAGGGCGAGCTGGCCGCCACGATGAGCAAGCACCTGGCGCGCATCGGCCACATCCAGCTGGCCGACAACCCCGGGCGCAACGAGCCGGGCACCGGCGAGATCAATTACCCATTCCTGTTCGCACATCTCGACCGCATCGGCTACGAGGGCTGGATCGGCTGCGAATACAAGCCCGCCGCGGACACCGTGGCCGGCCTGGGCTGGTTTTCCAAGAACAACTGAGACAGGAGCAATTCCAATGACCGCACAACCCCTGAAGATCGGCTTCGTCGGCCTCGGCATCATGGGTGCACCCATGGCCGGGCACCTGATCGAGGCCGGCCACCAGCTGTTCGTCTTCACGCTGGGCAAGATGCCCGAATCCATCGCCTGCACCAGCGCGACCCAGTGCACCAACGCGCGCGGCGTGGCCGAGCGCGCCGACATCATCTTCATCATGGTGCCGGATACGCCGGACGTCGAAGCCGCCCTGTTCGCCGACGGCGGCATCGCGGCGGGCCTGAAGGCCGGCACGGGCACCGGCGCGCGCAAGGTGGTGGTGGACATGAGCTCCATCTCGCCGATCGCCACCAAGGCGTTTGCGCAGAAGGTCAACGCCCTGGACTGCGACTACCTGGATGCGCCCGTGTCCGGCGGCGAAGTGGGCGCGAAGAACGCCACGCTGTCCATCATGGTCGGCGGCGATGAAGCCGTCTTCGCCCGCATCAAGCCCCTGTTCGAGCGCATGGGCAAGAACATCACGCTGGTGGGCGGCAACGGCGACGGCCAGACCGCCAAGGTGGCCAACCAGATCATCGTGGCGCTGACCATCGAGGCCGTGGCCGAGGCGCTGCTCTTCGCCTCGAAGGCCGGCGCCGACCCGGCGCGCGTGCGCCTGGCGCTGATGGGCGGCTTCGCCTCCTCCAAGATCCTGGAAGTGCACGGCGACCGCATGGTCAAGCGCACCTTCGACCCCGGCTTCCGCATCGAGCTGCACCAGAAAGACCTGAACCTGGCGCTTTCCAGCGCCCGCGCGCTGGGTGTTTCGCTGCCCAACACGGCCACGGCGCAGGAGCTGTTCAACGCCTGCGCTGCCCATGGCGGCAAGGGCTGGGACCACTCGGCAATGGTTCGCGCGCTGGAAAAGATGGCGAACTTCGAGATCGGCCAGAAGCCCGGCTGAGGGCCAGTTCCATCCATAACGTTTTATGGATGGAACCATCAAATACTTTGACTGTTATTAATCGTTCGTTGTTTCTAGTATTGGCTTCGAACCCGCAAAGGAGCACCCCCATGAAGACCCGCCACACCGCCGCCGCCGATCCCTGCGCAGAAGCGCACCGCCACGCGTACAACGCCGCCTTCGAGGAGCTGGGCCTGGCGTGGCACTGGGATGCGGCCACCTATGCCCGCCTGCAGTCGGACAGTACAAGCGCCGTGCGCATCTACCTGCTGACGGAGCAGGCCCACCTGCTGCGCGCCTACGAGGAATCGTTCCTGGTGGAAGCCATCGAGGCGGCCAAGGCGCGCTGCTACGAGAGCATGGCGCGCAACCCCGCGCGCCACGCCCCCTGGGCCATCTGGGCCGGCGGCACCCCGGCCCGCCTGGCGGCCTAACACACCGAAAGCCGCCATGCCGATCCACTGGGTACGTTTTGAACACGCCGGCGCCATCGGCTTCGGCACGCTGGAAGCAGGCCGTGTGCGGGTGTGCGAGGGCGACATGTTCGACAGCCCCGCACCCACCGAGCAATTGCTGCCGCTGGCCGATGTGCGCCTGCTGATGCCGGTCGTGCCGACCAAGGTGCTGGCCCTGTGGAACAACTTCCACGCGCTGGGCGCCAAGCTGAACCTGCCGGTGCCGGCCGAGCCGCTGTACCTGCTGAAGTCGCCCAATTCGTTCATGGGCCCCGGTGAGACCATCCGCAAGCCTGCCGGCGACGGCAAGGTGGTTTTCGAAGGCGAGCTGGGCATCGTGATCGGCAAGACCTGCAAGGCCGTGCCCCCGGCGCGCGCCATGGAGCAGGTATTCGGTTTTACCTGCGCCAACGACGTTACGATGGCCGACATCCTCAACCGCGATGCCTCCTTCGCGCAATGGGTACGCGCCAAGGGTTTCGATACCTTTTGCCCGTTCGGCCCAGTGGTGGCCACGGGCCTGGAGCCCGGCAAGCTGGCGGTGCGCACCATCCTCAATGGCGAAGTGCGGCAGGACTACCCGATCAGCGACATGCGCTTCTCGGTGGCGCAACTGGTCAGCATGATCTCGCAGGACATGACCCTCTACCCTGGCGATATCATCCTGTGCGGCACCTCTGTAGGTGTCGGATCCATGAAACCTGGCAGCACTGTGGAAGTCGACATCGCCGGTGTCGGCCGGCTGACCAACCGGTTCGAATAGCAAAATACTTTCTTGAGGGAGCGCGCGTGAAGATTGCAATCATCGGGGCCGGGGCCATCGGCGGCTACGTGGGCGTGAAGCTCGCGCTGGCCGGGGAAGACGTCACCTTCATCGTGCGGGGTGCCAACCTCGAGGCCATCCGCAAGAATGGCATGAAGCTGGTCATGCACGACGGCACTGAGCACGTGGCCGCGAACGTCAAGGCCACCAACGATTACGCCGAGGCCGGTCCGCAGGACGTGGTGATCCTGGCCATGAAGGCCCACCAGGTCGAGGCGGTGGCGCGCGACATGCCCAAGCTGCTCGGCCCCGACACCGCCGTGGTGACCATGCAGAACGGCATTCCCTACTGGTACTTCCACAAGCACGGCGGGCCGCTCGACGGCAGTTCCGTGCGCAGCGTGGACCCCAGCGGGCTGCTGGCCGAGATGATCCCGCCGCGGCGCGTGATCGGCTGCGTTGTGTACCCGGCTTCCGAGCTGGTGGCGCCAGGCGTCGTCAGGCACATCGAGGGCGACCGCTTCCCGGTGGGCGAGCTGGACGGCTCTTCCAGCGAACGCGTCACCCGCATTTCGGAATGCTTCACCAGGGCCGGTTTCAAGGCCCCGGTGCTGGACAACATCCGTGCCGAGATCTGGCTCAAGCTGTGGGGCAACCTCACCTTCAACCCCATCAGCAGCCTGGCGCATTCCACCCTGGTGGACATCTGCCAGTACCCCCTGTCGCGCGAGCTGGCGGCCAACATGATGCGCGAAGCCCAGGACGTGGCCCACAAGCTGGGCATCCAGTTCCGGGTGACGCTGGACAAGCGCATCGCCGGCGCCGAAAAGGTCGGCAAACACAAGACGTCCATGCTGCAGGACATCGAGGCCGGCCGCGCGCCGGAAATCGACGCGCTGGTGGGCTCGGTGGTGGAGCTGGGCCGCATGACCCAGACGCCCACCCCGCACATCGACACCGTCTATGCCCTGGTCAAGCTGCTGGGCAAGACCATCGAGGACGAAGGTGGCCGCGTGCGGATGGAAGCCGCCATCGCCTGACGGCGGACCGCCCCCTCAGGGGCCCGTAGCCAGCGCCTTCTTCATCGCCACCACCGTCGCTTCGTCGGGGGTGGCGAAGTCGTATTTGCCGCCCAGGTCCAGCGCCTTCATCAAGCCCGCCTCGTTCGACTTCAGCGCCAGGAACTTGGCCGCCGCTTTCTTTACGGCATCCGCGGGCGCATTGGGGTGGGCATAGAACCCGTAGCCCCAGCTGGGGTTGCTGGCCGGCACGATCACCAGCTGCGCCATGTGGATTTTTTCGTCCGTGCCGGTGTGGGTCTTCATGGTGGAGCCCTGGGCGGTCTGCAGCCGGGTGATCAGGCCGGCCCAGCGGTCGGGCTGCCAGTGGAACGCGGCCTTGGTGGGCAGGTAGCTCTGGCCCAGCCCCTGCTGGGGCAGCACCTCCACCACTGTGCCGCACAGGTTCTCGGCCTTGACCAGCGAGGTGGTCACGCCGCTTTTCATGCCGAAGCAGCTGGTGGACTTGAGCTTGGCCCGCACCTTGGCCTGGTCCGCCGCCGGGAGCTTGCTGATCTCCACCGGCTTGCCGTCCTTCACCGTGCCCACGTCAGCCAGGATCAGCACCGCCGACTGGATGGGGTCGATGTTGACGGCCACGGGCTTGTAGCCCGAGGCCAGCCCCACCACCGGGTTGCCATAGATCCAGCACGGTGTCGGCGTGCGCTTGATGGCCGCAATCACGTCCTGTGTCTCGCGCACGTTCAGCACCGGAGCCACGGACAGGCCGCTGGGCTTCACGAAGTCGATCAGCTCCTTGAGGGCACTCTCGGTCTGGGAGGATCCCTCCCCCCGTATGACCTGCGGGTTGAGGTAGAGCCCCCCCTCGCAGGATTGCGCTTTCGCGGGAAGGGCGCAGGCGGCAAGGCCTGCCAGAAGCAGCATCTGTTTCATCATGTCTTGTCTCCAGTAATACGCCGTGGCCCGGTACTGGCGGCACGGCTTTTTTTTGCATCCTTGACGCTTCGGACCATACTAGGTCAGAAGCGAACGCCCCATCAAAGTACGCAATGGGCGTGGGGCCATTTTCTCCGGACAAACCCTCAGACAGCCTGAGAATTGAGCAATCTTGACCCTCGTCAAGAGACACTGGGCGGCTGTGCGGGAACATGGCTTGCTGGAGCGGCGAAGCTAGTACCAAAGGCACCCGGGCGATCGCTTCCAAACGGTAACGCAGACCTCAAGGAGACAAGAAATGAAAAAACCATTTTCCAGAATCATGTGCGGCGTGGCAGCCGCCGCCATGATGGCCCTCGCACCCGTGGCGCACGCCGCGTGGGAGCCGACCAAGCCGGTCGAGTTCGTCGTTCCCGCCGGCACCGGCGGCGGCGCCGACCAGATGGCCCGCCTGATCCAGGGCATCGTCATCAAGTACAAGCTGATGAAGGAGCCGATGATCGTCGTGAACAAGTCGGGCGGCGCCGGCGCCGAAGGCTTTCTCGACGTCAAGGGCGCCAAGGGCGATCCGCACAAGCTGGTCGTGACGCTGTCCAACCTGTTCACCACGCCGCTGGCGACCGGTGTGCCCTTCAATTGGCGCGACATGACGCCGGTGTCGATGATGGCGCTGGACCAGTTCGTTCTGTGGGTCAACGCCGAGACGCCCTACAAGAGCGCCAAGGAATTCCTGGACGCCGCCAAGGCGGCCGGCCCCAGCAAGATCAAGATGGGCGGCACCGGCTCCAAGCAGGAGGACCAGATCCTCACCGTGGGCATCGAAAAGGCCACCGGCACCAAGTTCATCTACGTGCCGTTCAAGGGCGGCGGCGAAGTCGCGGTGCAGCTGGTGGGCAAGCACATCGACTCCACCGTGAACAACCCGATCGAGGCCGTGGCCCAGTGGCGCGCCGGCCAGCTGCGCGCGCTGTGCGTGTTTGACGCCAAGCGCATGCCCTACAAGACCAAGGTGACCGACAAGCTGTCCTGGGGCGACATCCCCACCTGCAAGGAAGCCGGCGTGCCCACCGAATACACCATGCTTCGCGGCGTGTTCATGGCACCGGGCGTGACCAAGGAACAGACTGAGTTCTACGTGAACATGCTCAAGAAGGTGCGTGACACGGCCGAGTGGAAGGACTACATGGAAAAGGGCGCGTTCAACCAGACCGCCATGACCGGTGACGACTTCGCCAAGTGGCTGGGCGCCGCCGAAAACCAGCATCGCGAGCTGATGAAGGAAGCCGGCTTCATCGCGAAGTAGGCCTGGGCAGCGCGGGCCGGCGCGCCGGCCCCGGGGGACGGGCCGCGAACGCCGGCCGCCCTCATTCAACTTTTTTTGCCCTGCTGTTTGGGGCCTTTTTCACCTGACAGGAGTTCCTGATGGAACCACAAGAGCAATCGGACGGCGAGCGTACCGGCGTGCGTACCCATGTCGTGGAGGCCGTCGTCGCCTTCCTGATCATCGTCATGGGCGCGGTCGTCGTCCAGGGCAGCCGCGCCCTGGGCTCGGGCTGGACCAGCGATGGCCCCGGATCGGGTTACTTCCCCTTCTACATCGGCCTCATCCTGTGCATCGCGGGCGCGGGCACGATGTTCCAGGCCCTGGTGGGCAAGAACCGCAATACCGAGATCTTCGTGGACAGCGAACAGCTCAAACGGGTGCTGCAGGTGCTGGTCCCGGCCGTGATCTACGTGCTGGCCGTGCAGTTCCTCGGCCTGTACGTCGCCTCGGCGATCTACATCGCCCTGTTCATGATCGTGCTGGGCAAGTACTCGCCCCTCAAGAGCGTGATCGTGGCGCTGGCCGTCAACGTCATCTTCTTTTTCATGTTCGAAGTCTGGTTCAAGGTGCCCCTGTTCAAGGGTGAGCTTGATCCGCTTCGCTTCCTCGGCTACTGAGCCCCACTACAAGAGACTGGCATGGAAGAACTCAACGCGTTATTTCACGGCTTCAGCGTCATCCTGACGCCGATGAACATGGTCCTGATGATGGTGGGCATCATCCTGGGTGTGCTGATCGGGGTGCTGCCCGGGCTGGGCGGCGCCAACGGCGTGGCCATCCTGCTGCCCCTGACATTCACGATGTCGCCGACCTCGGCGATCATCATGCTGTCGTGCATCTACTGGGGCGCCCTGTTCGGCGGCGCCATCACCTCCATCCTGTTCAACATCCCGGGCGAGCCCTGGTCGGTGGCCACCACCTTCGACGGCTATCCGATGGCGCAGAACGGGCAGGCGGGGGCGGCACTGACGGCGGCGTTCACGTCCTCCTTCGTGGGCGCTTTCGTGGCGGTAGTGATGATCACCTTCCTGGCACCGCTGGTGGCCAAGTTCGCGCTGAAGTTCGGGCCGCCCGAATACTTCGCCGTGTACCTGCTGACCTTCTGCAGCTTCGTCGGCATGGGCAAGGGCTCGCCCTTCAAGATCCTGGCCTCGATGGCGATCGGGTTCGCGCTGGCCGCGGTGGGCATGGACACGGTCACGGGCCAGCTGCGCCTGACCTTCGGCATTCCCGACCTGATGCGCGGCTTCGACTTCCTGATCGGCGTGATCGGCCTGTTCGGCATCGGCGAAATCCTGATCTCGATGGAAGAAGGCCTGGCCTTCTCGGGCAAGAGCGCCAAGATCGACCCCAAGATCGTGCTGCAGACCTGGAAGCGCCTGCCCCAGTACTGGATGACCTCGGTGCGCAGCTCGCTGGTGGGCATCTGGATGGGCATCACCCCCGGCGGCGCGACCCCGGCCTCGTTCATGAGCTACGGCCTGGCCAAGAAGATGTCCAAGAACGGCGCCAACTTCGGCAAGGGCGAAATCGAGGGCGTGATCGCCCCCGAAACGGCGGCCCACGCGGCCGGCACCAGCGCCCTGTTGCCCATGCTGGCGCTGGGCATTCCCGGCTCCCCCACGGCCGCCGTGCTGCTGGGCGGCCTGCTGATCTGGGGCCTGCAGCCCGGACCGCTGCTGTTCGTTGAGCAGAAGGACTTTGTCTGGGGCCTGATCGCCTCGATGTACCTGGGCAACCTGGTCGGCCTGATCGTGGTGCTGACGACCGTGCCGCTGTTCGCCTCCATCCTGCGCATCCCCTTCTCCATCATCGCCCCGGTGATCGTGGTGATCTGCGCGATCGGCGCCTTCACCGTCCACAACGCCATGCTGGACATCTGGTTCATGATGCTGTTCGGCGTGATCGGCTACCTGTTCAAGAAGCTGGACTACCCGCTGGCGCCCCTGGTGCTGGCCCTGGTGCTGGGCGACAAGGCGGAAGATTCGTTCCGCCAGGCCATGCTGCTGTCGCAAGGCGAAATCTCCATCCTGTGGTCCAACGCGCTGGTCGGCAGCATCTCCACGCTGGCCCTGGTCCTGCTGCTGTGGCCCCTGCTGTCGAAGGTGCTGCACAAGATCCGGCCGCCCAAACCCAAGGAATTCGCCGCCGAACAGCCGGTGGACTGATGAAAAAAGCCCCGCTCGCGGGGCTTTTTTCTGCCTGCCATCCTAGATTTTTCCGCGCTGCTTCAGCCGGCTCAGGGTCTCGGCCGACAGGTTCAGGTAGGACGCAAGTTCCTTTTTCGGGATGCGGTCGAACAGTTCGGGGTGCTTTCGCAGGAAGCGCTTGACCCGCCCCGGGGCGTCCAGCAGGTGCAGCGTGATGGTGTGGGCCATGATTTCGCTCATCAGTTCCATCACCTGGTACTCGAACGACTGCTTGATCTCGCGGTGGCTTTCCAGGAAAGCCACCCATTCGGGCATGGGCAGCTTGGCCACCCGCGCCTTCGTGACGCTGACGATGCTGTAGGGCGCCGGGGTGCCCAGCCGCCAGGCGGCATAGCTGGTTTCCATGTCGCGCTCGGCGGCGAAGCGCAGGATCATTTCCTTGGCCTGCTGGTTGGCCACCACCCGCTTGAGCACCCCGTCCAGGATGAAATACTGCTCCATCTCGTGGACACCCTGGTTGAGCAGCGAGTCCCCTTTCTGGCAGTCGACGATCACCAGATGCGACTCCAGCCCGGCGCTCTCCTGCGGCGTCATTCCCCTCAAAACGATGTTCTGGGCCAGCTGGACTCGGATGACGTTTCTGTCAGGATGGTTATCTACCGACGACATGGGCGCGATTTTGGGGGTTGGAACGCTGCGGGCCTTGCGTGTTTGCACAGTGCAAATACAACAAACTTGACCGTGGTCAATGGTGGAACCCGAATCGATTCCTATGATACCCCGACGGTGCAGATGACCCTTGTGCACACGAGCCAGGCAGCCGCGCGTTGCTCCAACTTTATCGAAGTCAAACGAAGAGACATTCACCATGACCAACGAAACCCAGACCGGGGAACAGATCGACGGCTTCCACCTGCTGATCGACGCGCTCAAGCTCAACGGCCTCGACACCATCTATGCCCTGCCCGGCATCCCGATCACCGACTTCACCCGCATGGCCCAGGCCGCGGGCATCCGCCTGATTTCGTTCCGCCACGAGCAGCACGCCGGCAACGCCGCCGCCGCTGCCGGCTTCCTGACCGGCAAGCCCGGCATCTGCATGACGGTGTCGGCCCCCGGCTTCCTGAACGGCCTGACGGCCCTGGCCAACGCCACCACCAACTGCTTCCCCATGATCCTGATCTCGGGCTCCAGCGAGCGCGAGATCGTCGACCTGCAGCAGGGCGACTACGAGGAAATGGACCAGCTGGCCATCGCCAAGCCCCTGTGCAAGGCCGCCTTCCGGGTGCTGCACGCCCAGGACATCGGCGTGGGCGTCGCCCGCGCCATCCGCTCGGCCGTCTCCGGCCGCCCCGGCGGCGTGTACCTGGACCTGCCGGCCAAGCTGTTCGCCCAGACCATGGACGCTGGTGCCGGCAAGAAGTCGCTGATCAAGGTCGTTGATCCGGCCCCGAAGCAGATCCCCGCACCCGACGCCGTGCAGCGCGCGCTGGACCTGCTCAAGGGCGCCAAGCGCCCCCTGATCGTGCTGGGCAAGGGCGCCGCCTACGCGCAGGCCGATGCCGACATCCGCGCGCTGGTTGAAAAATCGGGCATCCCCTACCTGCCGATGTCCATGGCCAAGGGCCTGCTGCCGGACACCCACAACCAGTCGGCTTCGGCCACCCGCTCCTACGTTCTGGCCGAAGCGGACGTGGTGATGCTGGTCGGCGCCCGCCTGAACTGGCTGCTGTCGCACGGCAAGGGCAAGACCTGGGGCGGCGCCAACGCCGACACCCGCCAGTTCATCCAGATCGACATCTCGCCCACCGAAATGGACAGCAACGTGCCGATCGCCGCCCCGCTGGTCGGCGACATCGGCTCCTGCGTCTCGGCGCTGGTCGCCGGCATGGGCGCGGGCTGGGCCAAGCCGCCCACCGACTGGACCCAGGGCATCGCCGAGCGCAAGGACAAGAACATCTCCAAGATGGCCGAGACGCTGGCTGCCAACCCGCCGGTGATGAACTTCCACAGCGCCCTGAACGTCATCCGCAACGCCGTCAAGGCGCGGCCGGATGCCATCGTGGTCAACGAAGGCGCCAACACGCTGGACTTCGCCCGTTCCATCGTGGACATGTACGAGCCGCGCAAGCGCCTGGACGTGGGCACCTGGGGCATCATGGGCATCGGCATGGGCTTCGCCGTCGCGGCCGCCGTGACCACCGGCAAGCCGGTGATCGCCATCGAAGGCGACAGCGCCTTCGGCTTCTCGGGCATGGAAGTCGAGACCATCTGCCGCTACAACCTGCCGGTGTGCGTGATCGTTTTCAACAACAATGGCATCTACAAGGGCACCGACAAGAACCCCAACGGCGGCGACGTCGCCCCCACGGTGTTCGTGAAAGACGCCCGCTACGAAATGATGATGCAGGCCTTCGGCGGCGTGGGCGTGCGCGCCACCACCCCGGCCGAGCTGGCCAAGGCGCTGGACGAAGCCGTGAAATCCGGCAAGCCCACCCTGATCAACGCCATCATCGATGAAACCGCGGGCACCGAAAGCGGCCGCATCACCAGCCTGAACCCGCAAGCCGCGAAGAAGAAGTAACCAAGCCAACTCCAAGGAGAAATGAAATGAGCAACAAGCCACTCAAGGGCATCAAGATCATCGACTTCACGCACGTCCAGGCCGGCCCGGCCTGCACGCAGCTGCTGGCCTGGTTCGGCGCCGACGTGATCAAGGTCGAGCGTCCCGGTTCCGGCGACGTCACCCGCACCCAGTTGCAGGACATCCCCAACGTGGACGCCCTGTACTTCACCATGCTCAACAGCAACAAGCGTTCGCTGACGCTGGACACCAAGAAGCCGTTGGGCAAGGAAGTGCTGGAAAAGCTGATCAAGGAGTCCGACGTCATGGTCGAGAACTTCGGCCCCGGCGCGCTGGACCGCATGGGCTTCACCTGGGCCCGCATCCAGGAACTCAACCCCAAGATGATCCTGGCCTCGGTCAAGGGCTTCTCCGACGGCCACCACTATGAAGACCTGAAGGTGTACGAGAACGTGGCGCAATGCGCCGGCGGCGCCGCCTCGACCACCGGCTGGTGGAAGGGTGAGAACTCGCAGCCGACCATCTCCTCCGCCGCCCTGGGCGACAGCAACACCGGCATGCACCTGGCCATCGGCATCCTGACGGCCATCATCGGCCGCCAGCAGTCCGGCAAGGGCCAGAAGGTCGCCGTCTCCATGCAGGACAGCGTGATCAATCTGTGCCGAGTCAAGTTGCGCGACCAGCAACGCCTGGAAAAACTGGGCTTCCTGGAAGAGTATCCGCAGTACCCGCACGAAATGGAAGCATTCAAGGACAAGGTGACGCCGCGCGGCGGCAATGCCGGCGGCGGCGGCCAGCCGGGCTGGATCCTGAAGTGCAAGGGCCACGAGACGGACCCCAACGCCTACATCTACTTCACGGTGCAGGGCCACGCCTGGGCGCCGATCTGCGACGCCATCGGCAAGCCCGAGTGGAAGACCGACCCGGCCTACACCACGCCCAAGGCGCGCCAGCCGCACATCACGGAGATCTTCGCCACCATCGAGGACTGGCTCAAGGACAAGACCAAGTTCGAGGCCGTCGACGTGCTGCGCAAGTTCGACATTCCCTGCGCCCCGGTACTGTCGATGAAGGAAATCCTGGTCGACAAGTCGCTGATCGAAAGCGGCACCATCGCCGAGGTGAAGCACAAGACGCGCGGCTCCTACTGGACCGTCGGCAGCCCGATCAAGTTCTCGGACATGAAGCCCGAAATCACCGGCTCCCCGCTGCTGGGCGAGCACTCCGACGAAGTGCTGGCCGAACTGGGCTACAGCAAGGACCAGATCGCGGACATGCACTCCAAAGAGGTGGTCTGACCCCGCAGCCCGCCGCGAAAGGGGCTGGATAAAGACAAGACGGCGTTCAAACTGGGCGCCGTCTGCACATGAACGCCCCGTTTTGCCCGAAAACCAAGGAAAACCATGCAATCCACAGTTGATTACCAGGCCCTGGTGGCAGCAGTCGGTGACGCCGTGATGGCCTGTGACGCCGCGGGCGCCATCACGCTGTGGAACCCGGCCTGCGAGCGCATGTTCGGGTTCACCGAAGCCGAGGCGCTGGGCAAGTCGCTGGACATCATCATCCCGCAGCGCCAGCAACAGCGCCACTGGGACGGCTACAACCAGACCATGAAGAGCGGCATCACCAAGTACGGCAACGACGTGCTGCGGGTGCCGGCGGTGCACAAGGACGGCCACACGCTGTCCATCGCCTTCACCGTCGCCCTGCTCCATTCACCGGACGGCAAGGTTTCGTCCATCGTGGCCGTGGTGCGCGACGAATCCGCCCGTTTCGCCGAGGAACGGGCCCTGAAAAAGCGCCTGACCGAGCTGGAAATGCAGCAGGCGCCACGCTGATTAACATAGGGGTTGATTTGTCAACTTCCCAGCAGGATCTTCCATGAGCAAAGCGCTAGACGGGGTTCGCATCCTCGATTTCACCCATGTCCAGTCGGGCCCGACGTGCACCCAGCTGCTCGCCTGGTTCGGCGCCGACGTCATCAAGGTGGAGCGGGCCGGCGAAGGCGATGCCACCCGCGGCCAGCTGAGGGACATTCCCGGCGTGGACAGCCTGTATTTCACGATGCTGAACCACAACAAGCGCTCCATCACCCTGGACACCAAGAAGCCCAAGGGCAAGGAAGTGCTGGACACGCTGATCAAGACCTGCGACGTGCTGGTCGAGAACTTCGCGCCGGGCGCGCTGGACCGCATGGGTATCACCTGGGAGCACATCCAGAAGCTCAACCCGAAGATGATCGTCGCCTCGGTCAAGGGCTTCGGCCCCGGCCCCTATGAAGACTGCAAGGTCTACGAGAACGTGGCGCAATGCGCCGGCGGCTCGGCCTCCACCACCGGCTTCGACGACGGCCCGCCCATGGTCACCGGCGCGCAGATCGGCGACAGCGGCACCGGCCTGCACCTGGCGCTGGGCATCGTGGCCGCGCTTTATCAGCGCAACACCACGGGCCGCGGCCAGAAAGTGCTGGCGCCGATGCAGGACGCCGTGCTGAACCTGTGCCGCGTGAAGCTGCGCGATCAGCAGCGCCTGGAACGCACCCACACCATGCACGAGTACCCCCAGTACCCCGACGGCAAGTTCGGCGAGGCCGTGCCCCGCGCGGGCAATGCGTCGGGTGGCGGCCAGCCCGGCTCCATCCTCAAGTGCAAGGGCTGGGAGACCGACCCCAACGCCTACATCTACTTCATCACCCAGGGTGCCGTGTGGCCCGCGGTGTGCAAGGTGATCGGCGAGGAAGGCTGGATCGACGACGAGGCCTACGCCACGCCGGCGGCCCGGCTGCTGCACCTGAAGCCCATCTTCGCGCGCATCGAGCAATGGACCATGACCAAGACCAAGTTCGAGGCCATGGACATCCTGAACAAATACGACATTCCCTGCGGCCCGATTCTTTCGATGAAGGAAATCGCCGAGGAACCCGCGCTGCGCGAGACCGGCACCATCGTCGAGGTGGACCATCCCACGCGCGGCAAGTACCTCACCGTCGGCAACCCCATCAAGATGTCCGACAGCGCCACCGAAGTCACGCGCTCCCCTTTGCTGGGCGAGCACACCGACGAGGTGCTGCAGCAGCTGGGCTACAGCCGCGAGCAACTCGCCGAGCTGCGCGCCGAGCGGGTGATCTGAAGGAACCCATGAACCATCCCATCATTCCCATCGCCGTGCTGGAGGTGTCCCGTGAGCGCAAGCGCCAGGGCCCCAAGGGCCGGCGGGTGGACCCGAAAGCCCTGGCCGAGGTACAGCGCCTGCTGGGCAGCGAGCCGCGCCGGGCGGACCTGCTGATCGAGCATCTGCACCGGATCCAGGACCATTTCGGCCACCTGGCCGCCGGCCACCTGGCCGCGCTGGCGCAGGAGATGCGGATGGCGCAGACCGAGGTGTATGAGGTCGCGAGCTTCTACCACCACTTCGACGTGGTGAAAGAAGGCGAAGCCGCACCGGCCGCCCTTACGGTGCGCGTCTGCGACGGCCTGTCTTGCGAGATGGCGGGCGCGAAGGACCTGCTGGCGAAGCTGCCGGCACTGCTGGGCCGCGAAGTGCGCGTGATCGCCGCGCCCTGCATCGGCCGCTGCGAGCAGGCGCCCGCCGCCGTGGTGGGCCAGAACCCGGTGCCCCACGCCACCTGCGAGAAAGTGATGACCACGGTCGCGGCCGGCGCCGTTCAGCATGCACCCGAGGGCTTCATCGATTACGACAGCTATGGCCGCGAAGGTGGCTATGCCCTGCTCAAGGAATGCGTGTCGGGCCGGCACGAGGTCGGATCCGTCATCAAGGTGATGGAAGACTCCGGCCTGCGCGGCCTGGGCGGCGCAGGCTTCCCCGCAGGGCGCAAGTGGCGCATCGTGCGGGCAGAGAAGGGCCCGCGCCTGATGGCCGTGAACATCGACGAGGGCGAGCCCGGCACCTTCAAGGACCGGGTCTACCTGGAGCGCGACCCCCACCGGTTCCTGGAAGGCATGCTGATCGCGGCCTGGGCGGTGGGCATCGACAAGATCTACATCTACCTGCGCGACGAATACCACGGCTGCCGCAACATGCTGGAGACCGAGCTGGAGAAGCTGCGGCTGTCGCCCCCGCTGGAGCAGATGCCCGAGATCGAGCTGCGGCGCGGCGCCGGCGCCTACATCTGCGGCGAAGAGTCCGCGATGATCGAGTCGATCGAAGGCAAGCGCGGCATGCCGCGGCTGCGCCCGCCCTACGTGGCCCAGGTCGGCCTGTTCGGGCGGCCCACGCTGGAGCACAACTTCGAGACCCTGTACTGGGTGCGCGACATCCTGCAAAAAGGCGGCGAGTGGTTTTCCTCGCACGGCCGCAACGGCCGCAAGGGCCTGCGCTCGTTCTCGGTCTCAGGCCGGGTGAACAGCCCCGGGGTGAAGCTGGCACCCGCCGGCATCACCATCCAGGAGCTGATCGACGAATACTGCGGCGGCATGCTGCCGGGCCAGAAGTTCTATGCCTACCTGCCGGGCGGCGCCTCGGGCGGCATCCTGCCGGCCACCATGAACAACATCCCGCTGGACTTCGACACGCTGCAGCCCTACGGCTGCTTCATCGGCTCGGCGGCGGTGATGATCCTGTCCGACAAGGACACCGCCACCGATGCTGCGCGCAACATGATGCGCTTCTTCCACCACGAATCGTGCGGCCAGTGCACGCCCTGCCGCGTGGGCACCGCCAAGGCCGCGCACCTGATGGAACAGCCCAAGTGGGACCTGCCGCTGCTGGCCGACCTGTCGCTGGTGATGCGTGACGCATCCATCTGCGGCCTGGGCCAGGCGGCGCCCAATCCCGTCGACTGCGTGGTCAAGTATTTCCCGCACGAGCTCAAATAAGGCAGCGCCATGAATGCAATTACCCGGCAGGAACTCGCGCAGCTCGACGCGCCCACGGTCACCTTCAGCCTGAACGGGCGCGAGGTCACCGGCCGCGCCACCGAGACGCTGCTGCAGGTCGCCAAGCGTGAAGGCGTGGAGATCCCCCACCTTTGCTACAAGGAAGGCATGGAGGCGGTGGGCAACTGCCGCTCCTGCATGGTCGAGATCAACGGCGAGCGCGTGCTGGCCCCCTCGTGCTGCCGCGCGCCCACCGCCGGCATGAAGGTCACCACCGACAGCGAACGCGCCGTCGCCTCGCAGAAGCTGGTTCTGGAACTGCTGCTCTCGGACATGCCCGAGAAGGAATACACCCGCAACAACGAGGTGGACCAATGGGCCGCGAAGATCGGCGTGGGCAAGCCCCGTTTCGAGGCGCGCGAGCAAACCGCGCCCGACCTGTCCCACCCCGCCATCGCCGTCAACCTGGATGCCTGCATCCAGTGCACCCGCTGCCTGCGCGCCTGCCGCGACGAACAGGTCAACGACGTGATCGGCCTGGCCTTCCGCGGCGACCAGGCCAAGATCGTCTTCGACATGGACGACCCCATGGGCGTGTCCACCTGCGTGGCCTGCGGCGAATGCGTGCAGGCCTGCCCCACCGGCGCCCTGATGCCCGCGCGCGAAGCGGCGCTGGCCGTGCCCGACAAGCAGGTCGAATCCGTCTGCCCGTACTGCGGCGTCGGCTGCCAGCTCACCTACAACGTCAAGGACGACAAGATTCTGTTTGTGGAAGGCCGCGACGGCCCCGCCAACCACAGCCGCCTCTGCGTCAAGGGCCGTTACGGCTTTGACTATGCGCACCACCCGCAGCGCCTCACCAAGCCGCTGATCCGCCGCGCGGGCGTGCCCAAGACCGGCGATTTCGTGATGGACCCCGACCGCGTGATGGACGTGTTCCGCGAAGCCAGCTGGGAAGAAGCGCTGGAATTCGCCGGCGGCAAGCTGGCCGCCATCCGCGACCAGCACGGCAAGAAATCACTGGCAGGCTTCGGCTCGGCCAAGGGCAGCAACGAAGAGGCCTACCTGTTCCAGAAGCTGGTGCGTACCGGCTTTGGCAGCAACAACGTCGACCACTGCACGCGCCTGTGCCACGCCTCCTCCGTGGTCGCCCTGCTCGAAGGCATCGGCTCCGGTGCGGTGTCCAACCCCGTGATGGACGTGACCAAGGCCGACGTGGTGGTCATCATCGGCGCCAACCCCACGGTGAACCACCCGGTGGCCGCCACCTGGATCAAGAACGCCGTGAAGAACGGCACCAAGCTGGTCGTGATGGACCCGCGCCGCTCGGACCTGACACGCATGGCCCACCGCCACCTGCAGTTCAAGCCCGACACCGATGTGCCCATGCTCAACGCGATGATGAACGTCATCGTCAACGAAGGGCTGGTCGACAAGGCCTTCATTGAAAGCCGCACCATCGGCTACGAAGAGCTGCGCAAGAACGTGGAAGGCTACACGCCCGAATTGATGGCGCCGATCTGCGGCGTCGATGCCGACACGCTGCGCTACGTGGCGCGCCTGTTCGCCACTTCGAAGGCCTCGATGATCCTGTGGGGCATGGGCGTCTCGCAGCACGTGCACGGCACGGACAACGCGCGCTGCCTGATCGCCCTGTCGCTCATGACCGGCCAGATCGGCCGTCCCGGCACGGGCCTGCACCCCCTGCGCGGCCAGAACAACGTGCAAGGCGCCTCCGATGCGGGCCTGATCCCGATGATGCTGCCGGACTACCAGCACGTCTCCAATCCCGCCGTGCGCGCCGGCTTCGAGAAAGCCTGGAAGCTCTCCCCTGGCACGCTGGACGACCAGGTCGGCCTGACGGTGGTGGAAGTGATGCACTCGATCAAGAAGGGCGGCATCAAGGGCATGTATGTGCAGGGCGAGAACCCCGCCATGTCGGACCCCGATGCCAACCACGCGCGCGAAGCCCTCGCCGCGCTGGAACACCTGGTGGTGCAGGACATTTTCCTGACCGAGACGGCGTACCTGGCCGACGTGATCCTGCCGGCCAGCGCCTTCCCCGAAAAGGACGGCAGCTTCACCAACACCGACCGGCTGGTGCAGATGGGCCGCAAGGCCATCAACCCTCCCGGCGATGCGCGGCAGGACCTGTGGATCATCCAGCAGATCGCCAACCGCCTGGGCTGCGGCTGGGACTACCAGCACGTTTCCGAAGTGTTCGACGAGATGCGCCACACCATGCCCAGCATCGGCGGCATCACCTGGGACCGGCTGGACCGCGAGCATTCGGTCACCTACCCCTGCATGAAGGAAGGCGACCCCGGCCAGTCCGTGGTGTTCGTGGACGATTTCCCGCGTGAGAGCGGCCGCGCGAAGTTCGTGCCGGCCGACATCATCCCGGCGGCGGAGCGGCCCGACCCGCAATACCCGATGGTGCTGATCACCGGCCGACAGCTGGAACACTGGCACACCGGCAGCATGACGCGCCGCGCCACGGTGCTGGATGCGATCGAGCCCGATCCGGTGGCGCTGGTGCACCCGCTGGACCTGGCCGAGCTGGGCGGCAAGCCCGGCGACGTGGTCACCATCCAGTCGCGCCGCGGCGAAGTGGCGCTCTACGCGCGGGCCGACGAAAGCTCGCCGCGCGGTGCCGTATTCGTGCCCTTCTGTTACTACGAGGCGGCCATCAACAAGCTGACCAACGCCGCGCTGGACCCGTTCGCCAAGATCCCGGAGTTCAAGTACTGCGCGATCAAGGTCACGCTGGGCGGAGTGCCACCGGTGCAAGACAGCTATGGCGGCGGCCAGGCGCTGAAGAACTCCATCGCCCTCGCGGGCTTCTGAACGGCTATCCGTGCGCCTGCCGTGAATCGGCGGGTGCTTCGGCCCGCTCGTTCAGGCCGTAGTCGCGGATCACTTCCGCGATGCGCAAGCGATAGTCCTTGAACATGGTGCCACGGCCCGCCGCCTGCGCGGCGCGATGCGCCTCCAGGTTGCGCCAGGCTGTGAGGCACGACTCGTCGCGCCAGAACTGCAGCGACAGCAGCTTGTCGGGCTCGGTCAGGCTCTGGAAGCGCTCGATGGAAATGAAGCCGTCCATCTTCAGCAGCTCGGTCTTGAGCTCGGCGGCCCAGTTCAGGTAGCCCTCGCGGTGCGCGGGGTCGGGCCACACTTCAAAAATCACGGACACCATGGCTTGTTTTCCTTTCATTCCTGCAAGAGCGGGCAGCGGATGTTGCCCAGCGTCCGGAAGCCCGTTTGGGCGCCAAAATAGCTGGAGAACTGGCCTGCAGAGCGCATCCAGCCTGCACAGGCAGCTACGATTTCGATAGCAATAGCCGTGCCCGGGCAGCCGTGCCGGCCCGACCCGAAGCCCATGCTGCGGGGCTGCGTGCGTGCCGGGTCGAACCGGTCGGGCTGCGGATTCAGCGCTTCGTCGCGGTTGGCCGCGGCCAGCACCAGCAGCACGCCCTGCCCTTCGCCGATGGCCCGCCCCGCCAGCTCAAGTGGCTGCGCCGCGAAGCGCCGGGTGTTCTGGGTGGGCGAGGCATGGCGCTCGACCTCGGCGACGAATCGCCGCATGCCGTCGGCCGATTCGTCAGCGGTGGCGGCGAGAGCCTGGTCCTGCCCCAGCATCAGCGCCGTGTGCGCCATCAATGCCCAGGTCGCATCCAGCGACTGCTGCATGAAGGCGATGCGGCTGGCCGCCTGCACGGGCGCAAGCCCCAGCGTCGCGCCCTGCACCATCAATGCACGCGCGGCGCTGTCGGCCTGCTCGATGTCCTGCGCCGCTGCCGCCGGCCCAATGCCGCGTACGAAGTGCGCGACCTGTTCGCCGGTCACGTCCAGCAGCTCGGCGGGTACGCCAAGCAGCCGTGCCATCGCCTGCACCGGCAGGGCCGCCATGAATGCGTTGGCACCCAGGCGCGGCCGCAGGTCCTGCGCGGCCTGCGTGCTCGCGCGCGCCACATCCGCCAGCGTCCAGCGGCGGGCCGCCTGTTCCATCGCGGGCTTGTGGGCGGCGTGGAATGCGCCGTCGGTCATGCGCACCAACTGGGCAAAGACTTCGCCGGCGGCGGTGCCCAGCAGCGCCTTCGGCACGGGTTCGGCCGGCGGCCGCACCCACAGCTTCGGATGGGTAAAAGCCTCGGTGACCACGGCGTGGCCGGTCGCCACCCACAGGTTCAGCTTCCCGTCGAAGAACAAAGGCCGCTCTTCGCGCAAGCCGCGGTAGTAGGGAAATGGCTCGTCGTGCGTGACGGCAGCGATGGCGTGTTCGGGCGGCATGCAACAAGTGTCCCCGGCGGCGCCGCATTTGTCGAGCATCAACAGTTTGGCTATCATCAAAGCATGAATGCAGAACCCGACCTGGCGCGTATCGCTTCCACCATTGGCGACCCGCGGCGCATCCAGATGCTTTCGCTGCTGATGGAGGGCCGCGCCCTCACGGCCAAGGAACTGGCGCTGGGCGCGGCCATCGAGCCGGCCACCGCCACGTCGCACCTCAGGCGCCTGCTGGACGATGGCCTGCTGGAATCCACCGCGCAGGGCCGGCACAAGTATTTCCGCTTTGCTTCCGAACACGTGGCACACCTGGTGGAGTCGCTGATGCGCGTCGCGCCGCCGCGCAAGGCGCAGGCGCCCGCCCGGGGCGACGACCCGATCCGCCGCGCGCGCTTTTGCTACGACCACCTGGCCGGCACCCTGGGCACCGGCCTGCTGGCATTGATGCTGCGCAAGCGCTGGCTGGAGGCTGACAGCGCGGACCCACGCCAGCTGCAGATCACCGCCGCGGGCGAAAAGGCGCTGGGCACCTTCGGGCTGGACCTGGACGCCGCGCGGGCGCGGCGCCGCCAGCTGGCCTGCCGCTGCCTGGACTGGTCCGAGCGGAAGGACCACCTGGGCGGCGCGCTGGGCGCGGCGCTGGCCGAGCAGTTCAGGGCCTTGCGCTGGATCGACCGGCAAAAGCACAGCCGGCTGGTGCGCATCACCCCCTTGGGCAGCGAAGGCTTCAGCAAGCTGGGGCTGGCGCTGGCCTGAGGGCCCGGGCCGCCACACGGCCCAGCGCCTCCAGCACCAGCTGCGGCTCGCTGAGCTGCGGAAAATGCCCGCTGCCCCGCGCCACCCACTGCTCGCCGCGCGGCGAAAGCCGTGCCAGCGCCTGCTGGTGGCTGCGGCGCCGCCGCAGCGCCTCCGGCGGCATCAGCCAACGCGGCGGCGGCTTGCCGCCCGTCACCACCACCAGCGGCACGGCCGGAAACCGGCCCGCGCCTTCGGCCTGTGCCACGGTTTCGCCCAGCCACTTCAACTCCGAATGAACGTTGCGCCGGAACAGCTGCTGCGGCAGGGGGAACTGCCTGCCGAGCGCGCGCAGCAGCTGCGCTTCGTGTTCGCGCAGCATCGCCTGGTCGGCCGGGTGGGTGGCGTCCAGCAGCACGCAGCCCGCGACCTCGGCGGGGTGCAGCCGCGCGAACAGGTTGGCGTAGAGGCCGCCCAGCGAATGGCCCACAAGGATGTACGGTGGCGCCAGGCCCGCATAGCCCAACAGTTCATGCAGCGCCGAAACAATCACGGCGCCGGTCTGGCGCGTGCGCGGCGGGTCACTGCCGCCGATGCCGAAGCGGTTGTAGGCGAACACGGTGCCCAGGCTCTCAATCGCCGGGTACAGCGGGCGCCAGCCTTCCAGTTGGACACCGGCGCCGTTCAGCAGCACCAGCGTGGGCCCGCCCTCGCCCGACACGCAGTACTCCAGCGCGCCGCTTCGCGTCTGCGCCTTCTGCTTTGGCGGCATGGCGCCAGGTTCAATGGCTTTCAATGCCGGTGATGACCTTGCCCGTGCCTTCGCAATCGGGGCAGGCCGCTCCGTTGAGCATGCCGGTGCCGCCGCAGGTGTGGCAGCGCTGTTCGCCCGTGGCCAGCGCGAGGTCGATGGAAGCGCCCGGGTCTTCCTCACCCGCGACGGATTCGCCGGCAAGGTCGACAGGCTCAGCGGGAGCGGTGGGCTGGTTCATCAGCCCATGCTACGGCGCGCACCGCGCATCGCTTGTAGGAAAGGCCCGCGTCAGCGGCCGCGCCACGCGGGCCGGCGTTTCTGCGCAAAGGCATTGACGCCCTCGCGGAAATCCTCGCTGCCGTAGGCGCGCACTATCAGGTCCTGCGCATCCGGCAGGTCCTGCGCCAGCAGGCGGCGCAGGCCTTCCTTGGTGACCGCCTGCGTCACGGGCGCCAGCGAAGACAGCTTCGCGCACCACTCACCGACCGTATCGTCGAGCTTGCCCGCTTCCACCACCTGCGACAGGTAGCCGCAGTCCAGCCCTTCAGCAGCCGTGAGTATCTCTGCGGCCAGCAGCATGCGCTGCACGCGAGGCCGGCCGAAGGCGGCGACCAGGCGCGACAGGTTGGCCATCGACAGGCAGTTGCCCAGGGTCCTGGCGATGGGCACGCCCAGCCGCGCGTCCGGCGTGGCGATGCGGAAGTCGCAGGCGGTGGCGATCGCCAGCCCACCACCCACTGCCCAGCCTTCGATCACGGCCACCGTGGGCATCGGCAGGGCCTCCAGGCGGGCCATGCCTTCGTCGATGCCGCGCTCGTAGGCCACGCCGCTTTCGCCGCTGCTGAAGGCCTGGAACTGCTCGATGTCGGTTCCCGCCACGAAGGCTTCGCCGCCGGCGCCGCGAAAGGTCACCACGCGCACCGCGGATTCGTTGCACAGGCGCTCGCAGATCTCGCCCAGTGCCTCGTACATGGACCAGGTCATGGCGTTGCGCGCCGTCGGCCGGTCGAACACCACCGAGGCCACCGGGCCTTCGATGGAAAAGCGCACGTAACCTTCGCTCATGAGGCGAAGGCGCCCTGCGCCCTGAGTTGTTCGCGCTCGGCCGGGCCGATGCCCATCTCGCCCAGCACTTCGTCGTTGTGTTCGCCCAGCAGCGGCGGGTGGCGGCGCACCTGCTGGGGCGTGCCCATCAGCTTCACGGCAAAACCGATGTTGGGCACCTTGCCCTCTATCGGGTGGTCGATCTCGATGCGCATGGCGCGGGCCTTGCCGTGCTCGCTTTCGAACGCCTCGGGGTAGCTGAGGATTGGGCCGGCGGGAATACCGGCGGCCAGCAGGCTATCCACCCAGTAGGCCTTGTCCTTTTGCCGGAACGTCTTTTCCAGCTCGGCCTCCAGCTCGGCGCGGTGCGCCAGGCGCAGCGAAATGGTCATGAAGCGCTCATCGGCCAGCAGCTCCTGGCGGCCTATCACGTTGCACAGCAGCTGCCACAGCTTCTGGTTGTTGGCGCCCATCACAAAGTGGCCATCCGACGAGGCCATGGCCTGGTAGGGCGCGGTCATCTTGTTGGAGGTGCCCAGCGGCTGCGGCGGCTTGCCGGTGCCCCAGTAGTCGCTGACGTCCCAGATCGAAAACGCCATCGCGGAATCGAACAGGGACGCATCGATGTACTGGCCCTGCCCGGTGGCCCTGGCGCCCATGCACGCCGCCAGCGTGGCATACACCGCGAACAGCGCGCAGCCGATGTCGGCGACCGGCACGCCGCATTTGACAGGCAGGCTGTCGGGATAGCCGGTCACGCTCATCACCCCCGACATGGCCTGGGCCATCAGGTCGAAGCCGGGCCGGTCGGCCCAGGGACCGCTCTGGCCGAAGCCCGAGATGCTGGTGTAGACCAGTTTCGGGTTCAGGTGCTTCACATCTTCATAGCCGAGCCGCAGCCGCTTCATCGCGCCGGGCCGGTAGTTCTCGATCAGGATGTCGGCATCCTTGACCATGCGCAGCAGTACCTCGCGCCCCGCCTCTGATTTGAGGTTGAGCGTGACGCTGCGCTTGTTGCGGTTCATGTTCAGGAAGCCCATGCTGTCGGGCCCCTTCATCTTGAAGCCCATGGAGCCG
Organism: Burkholderiales bacterium; assembly: GCA_016191525.1. GTDB lineage: Bacteria > Pseudomonadota > Gammaproteobacteria > Burkholderiales > Burkholderiaceae_C > Ramlibacter. The sequence goes on from JACPOK010000033.1 coordinate 511,300, forward strand.
CGCGTCTGGTCGCCGCCGCCAGGCGGCTCGATCTTGATCACGTCGGCGCCCAGGTCGGCCAGCAGCATGCAGGCGTAGGGGCCTGCCATGACCTGGCTGACATCCAGCACCTTGACGCCCGCCAGGGGCAACGGCCTCGCTGCCTGCTGCTGCATCAGACCTCAGCCTTGACGCCGCCGTCCTTGATGATCTTGGCCCACTTGATCTGCTCGGCATGCATGAAGTCGCCGAACTTCTCGGCGGAACCGCCGCCGTCCTGCGCGCCGGAGGCCGCGAGCTTTTCCACCACATCGGGCATCAGCATGACCTTGTTGATGTCGTCGTTCATGCGCCGAACCATGGCCGCAGGCATCTTCGCGGGTCCGGCCAGGCCGTACCACGTTGTGGCTTCGAAGCCGGGGAAGCCCGACTCGGCCATCGTCGGCACGTTGGCGTAGGCAGGCACGCGCTGCAGCCGGGTCTGCGCGAGCGCAATCGCCTTGCCGCTCTTCACGTGCGGCGTGGCGGCCGTCATCGTGTCGAAGCTGTACTGGATGGTGCCGCCGATCAGGTCCGTGAGCATCGGGCCCGAGCCCTTGTACGGCACGTGGATGGCCTTGACCTTGGCGGCCAGCATGAACATCTCCAGCGCCAGGTGCTGCGCGCTGCCGGTGCCGGCCGAGCCGAAGCTGATCCTGCCCGGGTTGGCCCGGCACAGCTCGACAAGGTCCTTCACCGTCTTGGCGGGCTGGCTTTCGTTGCAGATCAGCAGGTTGGGCGTCACGCCCACCAGCACGATGGGCGAGAAGTCCTTCGCGGCGTCGTAATTCACCTTCTGCAGGCCGGGCGTGATGGCCTGGCTGTTGATGTGCGCCATGAGCAGCACATTGCCATCGGGTGGCTGCCTGGAGACATACTCGGCCGCGAGCGTGCCGGAGACCCCGGCCTTGTTCTCGACCAGCACTTGCGTCTGCCACATCTCGCCCAGCTTCTGCCCGATCACACGGGCCAGGATGTCGGTGCCACCGCCGGGCGCGAACCCGACGATGATGCGCACCGGCCCCTTGGGCAGGCTTTGCGCGCGGAGCATGGGAGCGGCCAGTGTGGCGGCCGTTGCGATGGTGAAAGTTCTGCGTTGCATGATTTGTCTCCGGTTACTGCTTGCGAAAAGAAATGTTCAAGCGGCCTTTTGCAGCGGCACGCGCGCCGGGTGGCCGGCGAAATAATCCATGGCGGCCGCAACGCCCGAGCCGGCGAGCTTCACGCCCGAAAGCTTCATGCCCATCTCGCAGCCGGCCAGCGCGGCCATCAGCGTGAGGTCGTTGCAGTCGCCCAGGTGGCCGATGCGGAACATGCGGCCCTTGACCTTGCCCAGCCCCATGCCCAGCGAGCAGTCGAAGCGGTCATAGATCAGCTTGCGGATGGCGTCGGCGTCCACGCCCTCGGGCATCATCACGCCCGTGAGCACCGGTGAATACACCGAAGCGTCGGCGCACTGGATCTCCAGCCCCCAGCCCCGAACGGCGGCGCGCACGCCCTCGCCCCAGCGCTCGTGGCGGGCAAACACCGCGGGCAGGCCGCCGTGTTCCGGCGCCAGCAGCATGTCGCAGGCTTCGGCCAGGCCATACAGCAGGTTGGTATTGGGCGTGTACGGGAAAAAACCCGTCTTGTTCATCTCGATCATCTCGTCCCAGGCCCAGAACGACTTGGGCAGCGTGGCCTTCCGGCTGGCTTCGACAGCCTTGGGCGACACCGCGTTGAAGCTGATGCCCGGGGGCAGCATCAGGCCCTTTTGCGAGCCGCTGATGCTGACGTCCACACCCCAGTCGTCGTGCCGGTAGTCGGCGGAAGCCAGGCCGGAGATGGTGTCCACCATCAGCAGGGCCGGGTGCTTGGCCGCGTCGATGGCCTTGCGCACGGCGGCGATGTTGCTGGTGACGCCGGTGGAGGTTTCGTTGTGCACCACGCACACGGCCTTGATCGAATGCTGGGTGTCGGCCTTGAGCCGCTCTTCGATCATGTCGGCCTGCACGCCGCGCCGCCAGCCTTCGATGCCCGGCAGGCCCAGGAATTCGGCCTTGATGCCCAGCCGCGTGGCCATCTTGTTCCACAGCGCGGCGAAGTGGCCGGTCTCGTACATCAGCACGTGGTCGCCCACGCTCAGCACGTTGCACAGCGCCGCTTCCCACGCGCCCGTGCCGGAGGCCGGGAAGATCACCACCGGGTGGCGGGTCTGGAAAATCTTCTGCACGCCGGCCAGCACTTTCAGGCCCAGCGCGCCAAACTCGGGGCCGCGGTGGTCTATGGTGGGCAGGCTCATGGCGCGCAGGATGCGGTCCGGCACCGGCGACGGGCCGGGGATCTGCAAAAAGTGGCGGCCGGTAGGATGGAAGTCGAGGGTCAGCATGGTGGGCTCCGGGACAATTTGGCGTTTATTTTTGCATACAAAACTCAGATGTCAATCGGTTTTATAGCTACAGCAGCTTTGACAAGCCAAACTTTTGCATACAAAATATAGTCATGACAGCCGAAATCATCTCCATCCCGCGCGCCGCCCTGCATGAGCAGGTGGCCCAGCGCCTGCGCCAGATGCTGGTGGAAAACCAGATCCCGCCGGGCGCCAAGCTCAATGAACGCGAGCTGGCGGAAATCCTCCAGGTCTCCCGCACCCCGCTGCGCGAGGCCATCAAGATGCTGGCCGCCGAAGGCCTGGTCGAGCTGCTGCCCAACCGCGGCGCGGTGGCGGTGGAGCTGGACGAGGCGGCGGTGCTCAACACCTTCGAGGTGATGGGCGGGCTGGAGGCGATGTCCGGCGAGCTGGCGGCCACCCGCATCACCGACGGCGAGCTGTCGGAGATCAAGGCGATGCATTTCGAGATGAAAGCCGCCTGGACCCGGCGCGACCTCTCCGCCTACTACCGGCTGAACTCCCAAATCCACCGCGCCATCAACGCCGCCGCCAAGAACCCGGTGCTCACCACCACCTACAACCAGGTCAACGCGCGGCTGCAGGCCTTGCGGTTCCGCTCCAACCAGGACGAGGAAAAATGGAAACGCGCCATGGGTGAGCACGACAGGATGATCGAGGCGCTGGAAAACCACGACGCCGCCGCCATGAGCAAGGTGCTGGGCACCCACCTGCAGAACAAGCTGGACGTGGTGATCGAGCAGATCCGCCAGGCCGCCACGCAAAAGACGGTGGGGACCCGCCGATGAACGCGCCGCTCCCGCTCAAGGTGACCCAGCAGGCGGCGGCCCGCGCCTATGACACCGTGGCGCACGCCAGCAACGAGGTGGCGGGCCGGCTGGCCCACCGCCTGGCCTCGGAAACGCAGGGCGAGGTGCTGTTCTCCCCCGCGGACCGTGGCCGCTATGCCACCGACGCCTCCATCTACCAGGTCATGCCCACCGGCGTGTTCGTGCCGCGCCACGCCGACGAAGTGAAGACCGCGCTGGACATCTGCCGCGACCTGGGCGTGCCCATCGTGCCGCGCGGCGGCGGCACCAGCCAGTGCGGCCAGACCGTGGGCGCAGGGCTGGTGATCGACCATTCGAAACACGTGCGCCGCATCCTGAACTTCGACGCCACGCAGAGAACCGCCACGGTGGAGCCCGGCATCGTGCTGGACCACCTGAACCAGGGCCTGAAGAAAGTGGGCCTGTGGTACCCGGTGGACGTTTCCACCAGTGCCCAGGCCACGCTGGGCGGCATGGCGGGCAACAACTCCTGCGGCAGCCGCAGCATCGCCTACGGCAACATGGTGCACAACGTACTGGGCGCGCAGGCCTGGACCTCCGACGGCGAGCTGCACCGGTTCGAGCGCTACGAGAACTGCACCGGCCGCGCCCGCGACATCGGCCGCTGGGTCAAAGAACTGGCGGCCACGCTGGCGCCCGAAATCGACCGGCGCTGGCCCACCGTGATGCGCCGCGTGGGCGGCTACAACCTGGACATCTTCCACAGCCGCAGCGAGCGGCCCTACACGCCTGACGGCTCGGTCAACCTGGCGCACCTGCTGGTCGGCAGCGAAGGCACGCTGGCCATGACCAAGTCGCTCACGCTGCAGCTGGCGGAGCTGCCCCGCGCCAAGGTGCTGGGCGTGGTGAACTTCCCCACCTTCTACAAGGCGATGGATTCAGCCCAGCACATCGTGAAGCTGGGCGACGGCACGCTCACAGCCGTGGAGCTGGTCGACCGCACGATGATCGACCTGTCGCTGCAGAACCCGGCCTTCGCGCCCATCATCCGCACCGCCGTCATCGGCCAGCCCGACGCCGTGCTGCTGGTGGAGTTCTCCGGTGCCAGCAAGGAGGAACTGCTGCCCAAACTGCAGCAGCTGATCGACCTGATGGGCGAGCTGGGCCTGCCCCACTCCGTGGTGAAGATGACCGACGAGGCGCCACAGAAGAACCTGTGGGAAGTGCGCAAGGCGGGCCTGAACATCATGATGAGCCTCAAGGGCGACGGCAAGCCGGTGAGCTTCATCGAGGACTGCGCCGTGCCGCTGGCGCACCTGGCCGAATACACCGACGCCCTGACACAGGTGTTCCGCAAGCACGGCAGCAAGGGCACCTGGTATGCGCACGCCTCGGTCGGCACGCTGCATGTGCGGCCTATCCTGGATATGCGGCGCGAGGGCGCTGGCAAGATGCGCGCGATCGCCGAGGAAGCCTCCGAGCTGGTGCGCAAGTACAAGGGCGCCTACAGCGGCGAACACGGCGACGGCCTGTGCCGCGGCGAATGGATTGAGTGGCAGTTCGGCCCGAAGATCAACGAGGCTTTCGCCGAGATCAAGAACTTCTTCGACCCGATCAGCCTGCTGAGCCCGCAGCGCATGGTCAACCCGCCGAAGATGGACGACACGCGGCTGATGCGCTTCCCGCCCGGCTACACCGTCATCCCGATCCAGCCCGTGCTGGACTGGGCCGCGTGGGACGTGCAGAACGATCCCGCCACCGAGCGCACCACGCCGCCCGGCAGCGGCGGCGACCCGGCCCAGGGCTTCGCCAAGGCCGTGGAGATGTGCAATAACAACGGCCACTGCCGCAAGTTCGACGCGGGTACCATGTGCCCCAGCTACCGTGTCACGCGCGAAGAGAAGCACCTGACGCGCGGCCGCGCCAACACGCTGCGTCTGGCGATCTCGGGCCAGCTGGGCGCCGACGGCCTGGCGAGCGAGGAAGTGCGTGACGCCATGGACCTGTGCGTCAGCTGCAAGGGCTGCAAGCGCGACTGCCCCACCGGCGTGGACATGGCGAAGATGAAGGTGGAGTTCCTGCACCACTACAAGGCCAAACACGGCCACACGCTCAAGGACCGGCTGGTCGGCAAGCTGCCCGACTACGCGCACCACGCGGCGCGTTTCGCCGGCCTGCTGAACCTGCGCAACAAGAGCCAGCTGCTGGCCCGCCTGGGCGAGAAATTCCTGGGCTTCTCGGCCCGCCGGCCGCTGCCGCTGTGGCGCGGCCAGCATTTCTTCAACACGCCGCACGGCACCGCCACGCGCGAGGAACTGCTGGCCGCAAGCCGGCCGGTGGTGCTGTTCGTGGACACCTTCAACGGCTACTTCGAGTCGGCCAACGCGCTGGCCGCCGTCAAGGTGCTGCAGGCGGGCGGCTACACGGTGCACGTGGCGGCCAAGCAAATGCCGGACGGCAAGCACCTGTGCTGCGGCCGCACCTACCTGGCCACCGGCATGGTGGAACAAGCGCGCGCCAAGGCGCGCGAGCTGGTCGAGTCGCTGCAGCCGTTCTCTATCAAGGGCATCGCCATCGTAGGGCTGGAGCCCTCGTGCCTGCTGACGCTGCGCGACGAAATCCTCTCCATGGGGCTGGGCGAGGCGGCGCAGTCGGTCGCGCGCCAGGCGCTGATGTTCGAGGAGTTCCTGGCGCGCGAGGAACAGGCCGGCCGGCTGGACAAGCTGAAAGGCCGGCTGCGGCCGCTGGACCGCCGCGTGATGCTGCACGGCCACTGCCACCAGAAGGCTTTTGCCGCGGTGACGCCGGTGATGGAGGTGCTGAAGCTGGTGCCGCAGATCCAGCTGGAGCTGGTCGAGAGCAGCTGCTGCGGCATGGCCGGCAGCTTCGGCTACGACGCGGAGCACTACAACACCTCCATGCAGATGGCGGAACTTGCCCTGCTGCCGGCCCTGCGCAAGCACCCCGGCGCCATCGTGGTGGCCGACGGCACCAGCTGCCGCCACCAGATCAAGGACGGGGCGCGCCGCGAGGCGGTGCACGTGGCGGTGCTGCTGGCCAGTCAGTTGTGACCAAGGCGGGCATTGCACAATGGCTGGCATGGCCCAGCCCCTGATCCGCCCCGCCCTGCCCTCCGACGCCCCGGCCTGGCGCAGCCTGTGGCGCGGCTACTGCGAGTTCTACGGCACGAACGTGCCCGACCAGGTGACCTCCCGCACCTGGGCCCGCATTCTCGACCCCGATTCCGGAACCATGTGCATCGTGGCCGAGGTCGATGGGCAGGTCTACGGCTTCGCCAACTGCGTGATCCACGAGAACACCTGGGAACTGCAGCCGGTGTGCTACCTCGAAGACCTGTTCGTCGTGCCCTCCGCCCGCGGCAAGGGCCTGGGGCGGGCGCTGATCGAGTGGCTGCACAACGCGATGCGCGCCGAAGGCTGGTCGCGCCTGTACTGGAGCACCCGGGAAGACAACGCCCATGCCCGCCGGCTCTATGACCGGTTCACCCAGGCCGACGGTTTCGTGCGCTACGTGCTCAAGCAGAAATAGCCCGGTTGTGCGGGCTGTCGTGCTCGCCTACACTGGCTCGCAACAGCCCAAGGAGACAGCACATGGCAGGCGTCGTCACCATCTCCAACCCGCTGGTCGAGAGCATGGACGGGATCACCTTCACCGGTGTCCGCGACGGCGTCACGCAGACCTTCCTGGTCTCGCGCGAGGCGCTGGAAGACCTGGAGTACGAATCCTTCACCAACGGCGCCCTGATGCTGGCCGCCTTCGGGCGCCTGCAGCAGCAGGTGGCTGATGGCGCCGGCCGCGCGCTGGACGCCGGCGAGGGCGGGCCCAAGACGGTACTGCTGCGTACGCTGCTGTTCTGAGGGCCTGGCGGGCGCCGCGGACAGGGGTTGTCAATTTGTTGGACAATTGAAGGCTGCACCGATTTCAGCCTGAAGGAATTCCACTCATGACCTACCCCAATACCCAACTGTTCATCAATGGCGAATGGCAGGATGCCGCCGACGGCAAGAGCCTGGCCGTCTTCAACCCCGCCACCGGCAAGGAAATCGGCCGCGTCGCCCATGCCTCCACCGCCGACCTGGACCGCGCGCTGGAAGCCGCCCAGAAGGGCTTTGAAAAATGGCGCGACATGCCCGCCATCGAGCGTAACAAGATCATGCGCAAGGCCGCGGGCCTGATGCGCGAGCGCGCCGGCGCCATCGGCGCGCTGCTGACCCAGGAACAGGGCAAGCCGCTGGCCGAAGCCAAGGGCGAGGCCATGGCCGCCGCCGACATCATTGAATGGTTCGCCGACGAAGGCCTGCGCGTTTATGGCCGCATCGTGCCCTCGCGCTTCAACCTGGCGGCCCGCCAGATGGTGCTGAAGGATCCGGTCGGCCCCGTCGCCGCCTTCACGCCCTGGAACTTCCCGATCAACCAGGTGGTGCGCAAGATGGCCGCCGCCCTGGCCACCGGTTGCTCGATGATCGTCAAGGCGCCGGAAGAAACCCCGGCCGCTCCGGCCGAGCTGATCCGCGCGTTCCAGGATGCCGGCCTCCCGGCCGGCGTGCTGGGCCTGGTGTACGGCGACCCCGCCACCATCTCCAACTACCTGATCCCGCATCCCGTCATCCGCAAGATCACGTTCACCGGCTCCACGCCGGTGGGCAAGCAGCTGGCCGCGCTGGCCGGCAAGCACATGAAGCGCGTGACCATGGAGCTCGGCGGCCACGCCCCGGTGATCGTCTGCGAAGACGCCGACGTGGCGCTGGCCGTCAAGTCCGCGGGCGCCGCCAAGTTCCGCAATGCCGGCCAGGTCTGCATCTCCCCCACCCGCTTCCTGGTGCACGAGAGCATCAAGAACGACTTCGCCGCCGCGCTGGTCAAGTACTCGCAGGGCCTGAAAGTGGGCGCCGGCGATGCCGAAGGCACCACCATGGGCCCGCTGGCCAACCCGCGCCGCGTGACGGCCATGGCTGAATTCACCCAGGACGCCATCAAGAGCGGCGCCAAGGTCGCGCACGGCGGCGAGCGCATCGGCACCGAAGGCAACTTCTGGCAGCCCACCATCTTCACGGACGTTCCGCTGGACGCCAAGGTGTTCAACGACGAGCCGTTCGGCCCGATGGCGGCCATCCGCCCGTTCAACACGCTTGACGAAGCCATCAGCGAAGCCAACCGCCTGCCCTTCGGCCTGGCCGGCTACGGCTTCACCAGCTCGCTGAAGAACGCCGACCTGCTGGCGCGCCGGGTGGAGGTGGGCATGATGTGGATCAACATGCCCGCCCTGCCCTCGGCCGAAATGCCTTTCGGCGGGGTCAAGGATTCGGGCTACGGCTCGGAAGGCGGCCCGGAAGCCATGGACGCGTACCTGAACGCGCGCGCCGTCACCATCATGAACGTGTAAGCAGCACCATCGCCGCGGCCAGCAGCACGGCGCCCAGCCATTGCTGCGGTGCCAGCGGGTGCGCGAACAGCCAGGCCGCCAGCAGCGTGGCCACCAGCGGCTCGACCAGCGTGCACACGCCGGCGGCCGTCGGCCCCAGGCGGCGCGCTCCCCACGCAAACAGCAGGTAGGCGATCGAGGTCGTCACCACGCCCGTGTAGGCCAGGCCCAGCCACGCTTGCGCGCCGGCAGGCCCGTGCAGGCCCTGCAGGGCAGCCACAGGCAGCATGCACAATGCCGCGGCGGTCATCCCCCAGGCCGACGCTGTCACAGCTGGTATGCGCGCCGGCATGCGCGCATTGCCCAGCACCACCGCGGCGTGCAGCACCGCGGAAGCCAGCGACCAGGCGATGCCGGCGGCGTAGCGGGCCGGCAGCGCCAGGCCGCCCGGCGCAACGGCGACCAGCAGCACGCCGCCCAAAGCCAGCAGCAGCGCCGCCGCCACTCGCGGCGTGAGCCGCTCCCAGCCGCGCAATGCGGCCACGCCGGCGACGATGGCCGGTGCGCAGCAGATCGAGATGATGGTCGGCAGGGCCGCGCCAAGCACCTCGATGCCGGCGAACCAGCAACTGACGTTCAGGGCCATCGCGGCGCCGGTGCCGGCGACCAGCAAGCGCTCGCGCCCCGTCATGCGCAAGGCCGCGCCGCACGCCGGCCGCTGGCGCCAGTGCCACCACCACAGGAGCGGCAAACCCAGCGCGAATCGCGCCAGCGCAAGAGTGTGCGGCGCCATGCCGCCGGCCATCAGCCACTGCGCCACCAGGGCGCCCGCGCCCCACAACGCGCCCGCCAGCACAACGCCGCCCCAGGCCAGGGCGGCAACCATTGATCGACTCATGAAATGTTCTCCACAGGGGCGCCCGTGGTCCGGGCGCGTGCAACCGCGCCGCGGCAGCCGTCAGCGGCGGCACCGCGGCAAGCTTGGGCTGCGGCCTCAGGCGCGCAGCATCAAAGGCGGCTGGGGGGAGGAGAACGGCGGATGGACATGCGCCCATCTTAGCGCCGGTCGCCAAGGCGATTGCCGCCGTGCGCGGGCGATGCGAGCATGGGCCGCATTCCAGCCAAGGAGAAATCCATGAAAAACCTGCCCCGGTTCGCACCCCTCGCCCTCGCCGCCGCGCTCGCGGGCGGCGTCCCGGCCCCGGCCCTTGCGCAAACACCTTCCCAGGCCACGGTGGCCGCCCATGTCGAGGAAGCTAAACGCCTGGCCGGCGAAGACCTGAAGGCACTGACGGGCCTGTGCGCGCCTGCGCCGGCGGCGCGCCCCTCGCAGGCTGAAGTCGACAACGGCATCGCCGCACAGATCGCCCGTACACCGCCCGAGCCGGGCAAGGCTTTCGACAACCTGTACTTCGTCGGCTCGGCCTGGGTCAGCGCCTGGGCCATCAAGACCTCCGACGGCATCATCCTGATCGATGCACTGAACAATGCGCTGGAGGCCGGCAGCCTGATCGAAGGCGGCATGCGCAAGCTGGGGCTGGACCCGGCGCAGATCAAATACGTGGTCGTCACCCACGGCCACGGCGACCACTATGGCGGCGCGAACTACCTGGTCGGCAAATACCATCCCCGCATCGTGATGAGCGAGCTGGACTGGAAGATGACCGAGACCAGGCTGGAGTTCGCCTCCGCCGCCTGGGGCGCGCCGCCGAAGCGCGACATCGCCGTGGCCGACGGCGACAGCATCACCCTGGGCGACACCAGGGTGGCGTTCCACCTTACCCCCGGCCATACGCTGGGCACGGTCTCGCCGGTGTTTGACGTGAAGAGCGGGAGCGCCACGCACCGCGCCATGGTCTGGGGCGGCACGGCCTTCAATTTCGGCAACAACATCCCGCGCCTGGGCAGCTACATTGACGCCACCGGCCGCATGTCAACGCTCGCGCAGCAGCAGAACGTGGACGTGCTGCTGTCCAACCATCCGGGCTACGATGGCACCGTTGCCAAGCTGGATGCCCTGCGCAAGCAGCCCGCCGCCGCCAACCCCTTCGTGCTCGGCGTGCCCACCGTTCAGCGCTCGCTGGCCGTGATGCGCGAATGCGCGCTCGCCACGCGCGACAGGTTCAGCCTGTAAACAGCCGTGCACGGCCCCGACCTCGCGGCAAAGGCGGGGCCGGGCAGGCCGCGGCGCATCCACGAGGCGGTCAGCGCTTTGCGCTGACTTCCCCGGGTTTGTCCGTTCTTGCGGCCCGTCGCGAAACTCGCTGCGGGCCCTGGGGCCCCTTCGCTCAAACACCGCGACGAGTCAGATCACGAAGCGCTGCGCGCGGCCGCAACACCGGACAAACCCAGGCGCCCCGCGAAATGATGCGCCGCGGCCCGCCCGGCCCCGCCTTTGCGAAAATAGTGTTAGTGCGCAAACGAATACCAACCGCGCTGGCTGGCGCGGCAGGCGGTATCCGGCAGGGCCGATCTCTGCGGCGGCCGGGATTTCCGGACTGGGGCCGGGCGCGCTTGCGCGCTTCGTCAACTGACTCGTCGCGGTGTCTGAACGGAGGGGCCTTAAGGCCCGCAGTGAGTTTCGCGACGCCGGTCCCGGTCCGGAAATCCCGGCGAAGTCGTAGCGAAGCGGAGACCGCCGAAGTGTGAGGCCCTGCCGGGTACCGCCTGACGCGACGCGAAGACTAGACGAACAACCCCTTGTGCTGCTCGCGCAGCAGGTTCTTCTGCACCTTGCCCATGGTGTTGCGCGGCAACTCGCCAACCACGAAGCAGCGCTTGGGGATCTTGAAGTTGGCCAGCTGGCTCTTCAGGCGGGCAACGATGTCCTCGCCGTCGACCACGGTGCCGGGCTTGGCAATGACCACCGCCACGCCGACCTCGCCGAAGTCGGGGTGCGGCACGCCCACCAGGGCGCTCTCGGCCACGCCGGGCATGTCGTTGATGTAGCCCTCGATCTCGGCCGGGTACACGTTGTAGCCGCCGCTGATGATCAGGTCCTTGCTGCGGCCCACGATGGTGACGTAGCCGCGCTCATCCACCTTGCCCACGTCGCCGGTCCTGAACCAGCCGTCGGCAGTGAACTCCTCGGCCGTCTTCTCGGGCATGCGCCAGTAACCCGGGAACACGTTGGGGCCGCGCACCTGGATGCCGCCGATCTCGCCGGCCGGCAGCTGGCGGCCCTCATCGTCCACCACCCGCAGGCCGACGCCCGGCAGCGGGAAACCCACCGTGCCGCCGCGCCGCTCGCCATCCCTGGCGTCGTAGGGGTTGGAGGTCAGCATGATGGTCTCGCTCATGCCGTAGCGCTCGAGGATGGTGCGGCCGGTGCGCATCTTCCAGTCGCTGAAAGTCTCCAGCAGCAGCGGCGCCGAGCCTGAGATGAACAGGCGCATGTGGCGCACCGCTTCGGCGTCCAGCGAAGGCTCGGCCAGCATGCGCACGTACAGCGTGGGCACGCCCATGAACACGGTGGCCTCGCGCATTTTCTCGATGGCCAGCTTCGGGTCGAACTTCGCCATCCAGATCATCTTGCTGCCGTTCAGCAGCGCGCCATGCAGCGCCACGAACAGGCCGTGCACGTGGAAGATGGGCAGCGCGTGGATCAGCACGTCGCCCGGCTTCCAGCCCCAGTAGTCCTTGAGCACCTGCGCATTGGAAAGCAGGTTGCCGTGGCTGAGCATGGCGCCCTTGCTGCGCCCGGTGGTGCCGCTGGTGTAGAGGATGGCGGCCAGGTCGTCGTCGCCCAGCACGGCGGGCTGGTGCCTGTCGCCGCACCGCGCGGCTTGTGCCAGCAGCGTGCCCGTGCGGTCGTCATTGAGCGTGAAGACGTTCCGGGTGCCCGCCGCCGCCGCGATCTTGCTGACCCAGCCGAAGTTCTTTTCGCTGCAGACGATCACCGCCGGCTCGGCATTGCGGATGAAGTAGCTGATCTCGGCACTCTGGTAGGCCGTGTTCAGCGGCAGGAACACATGGCCCGCGCGCAGCGTGGCCAGGTACAGCATCATGGCCTCGACCGACTTTTCCACCTGCACCGCGATGCGCGAGCCTCGCGGCAATCGCAGCGACTGCAGCAGGTTGGCCATCATGGCCGTGGCGCGCTCGATGTCGCGCCACGAATAGGCCAGGCCCTGGTCGGTCTCCACCGCCACCGCGTCCAGGTTTTTCGGGAAAGCTGCGCGCAGCGCGGCGAAGAGGTTCTTGTTGGTCATAGGTCTAACGGTACCCGGGTGCTATGTTTTTGCTAGCAGCCTACGCACAGCTGGTGCGCTCTGCGGGCACTTTTCCCTCTGTCAGTCGGCCTTGACGCCGGCCGCCTTCACCACCGCCGCCCAACGCACGATCTCCGAATGCACGAAGGTGCCGAACTGCTGCGAGGTCATGTTGGGAAACTCGGCGCCGTTGCTGGCCCAGATCGCCTTGAGCTCGTCGGAGGAAACAGCCTTGCGCACTTCATCGACGATGCGGCCCTGCACATCGGCCGGCGTGCCCTTGGGCGCCCACAGCCCATACCAGGTGGTGACGGTGTAGTCGGGCAGGCCGACTTCCGCGGCGCAAGGCACATCCGGGAACGCCGGGTTGCGCTTGGTGCCCGCCACCATCAGCGCCTTGATGCGGCCGCCCTTGATGTGCGTGGCCGAGGAGCCCAGGCCGTCGAACATCATGTCCACGCTGCCCGAGATCAGGTCCTGTAGCGCCGGGCCGGCGCCCCGGTACGGGATGTGCGTGATGAAGGTCTTGGTCTGCAGCTTGAACAGTTCGCCGGCCAGGTGGTGCGAGGTGCCGTTGCCGGCCGATCCGTAGTTGTAGCGGCCCGGGCTCTTTTTCATCAGCGCCATGAAGCCCTTGAAGTCGGTGGCCTCGATGCGCTTCGGGTTCACCACCAGCACCTGCGGCACGTTGGCCACGAGGGCCAGCGGCACGAAATCCTTTTCCAGGTCGTAGTCGAGCTTGGCGTAGATTGAAGGGGCGATGGTGTGGTGCACCGCGCCCATGAACAGGCCGTAGCCGTCCGGGGCCAGCTTGGAGGCGATGGTGCCGCCCACCGTGCCCCCGGCGCCGCCGCGGTTGTCGATGATCAGCTGCTTGCCGGTCTGCTTGGCGAACTGCGCCGCCAGCGGCCGGGCGAAGGCGTCGGTGCCGCCGCCCGCGGGGAACGGAACCACCATCATCACCGGCTTGGAGGGCCAGGCGCTCTGGCTGAAACCGGGCATGGAATAGGCTGCGGTTGCCGCGGCCGCGGCACGCAGGACGTCCCGCCGTTGAAGGCTATGGGTCATTTGCTGTCTCCTGTCGTTGTTGGAACTTCTAAAACCGGGATCAAAAATACAGGTCTTCGATGGCGCCTGAAATCGGGATTTTTCCCTGCGCCAGCTGCGTGCGGTGCTTGTCCAGGCGCTTCAGGTCGTAAAGGTAGTTCACCATGAGGCCATAAGACTGCTTCAGGCCCTTGGGCGACGGGTCGGCCGCCCAGTTCAGCCGCTCCACCCGCGCGCCGTTGCCCAGGTGGAAGCGGGCCACCGGGTCCAGTGGCTTGCCCTCGTGCAGTTCCTGGCCCAGGTAGCGGGCGGCCCAGCCCAGCAGCTGGGTTCGCGCGGGCGACTTTTCCGGCAGGTCCAGCGGCGTATCAAGCGCCTTGGCCAGTTCATCGGGCGCATTCTTCACCAGCCAGGACCGCAGCCCCGGGATGGGCGAGAGCGTGGCAAAGGCCTTGAGGCGGGGAAACTCTTCCTTCAGCGTTTCCACCACCCGCTTGATCAGCGAATCGCCGAAGCTCACGCCGCGCAGGCCGGCCTGGGTGTTGCTGATGGAATAGAAGATGGCGGTGGTGGCCTTCTTCAGGTCCGACGGCGCCGCCGTTTCATCGAGCAGCGGCGTGATGCTGCCGGCGATCTCGTCCATCAGCGCCACCTCGACAAAGATCAGCGGCTCGTCGGGCAGGCGCGGGTGGAAAAAGCCGTAGCAGCGGCGGTCGCTGTCCAGCCGGTTCTTCAGGTCTTCCCAGCTGCGGATGTCGTGCACCGCCTCGTACTTGATCAGCTTTTCCAGCAGCGACGCGGGCGAGTCCCAGCTGATCGGCCGCAGGTCCAGGAAACCCACGTCGAACCAGGTGGAGAACATGTATTCCATCTCCACGTCCAGCGCGGCCAGCCGCTTGTCGGCCTTCAGGTGCGGCTGCATCTCGGCGCGCATGTCCACCAGGAAGCGGATGCCGCCGGGGTTGGCGGAAAAGCGCTGCAGCAGGCGCCGGCGCGGCGACACGGTGGCACGCCGGTACAGCACCTCGGCGGCGGCCTCGTCGGGCGTGCCCACGGCGGCGGCGTACTGGGCCTGGGCCAGCTTCACCTTTTCCGGATCGGCCACGAACTGCTCGCTCATCAGCAGCCACATATCGCGGCGCTGTCCAGGCGCGGCGCGCTCATACCAGGCCGCCATGCCCTTGGCGCGGCGCCCGCCCTCCACCTCGCTCACGCGCGGATCGACGATGCCCTGCAGCTCTTCCAGCGTGTGGCGCAGCACGCGCGGCGACAGCGCCTCTTCCTTCTTGCGCAGCGTGGCGCGCAGGCGCTCGCGGGTGGAGCGCGGCGCTTCCTGCGGCGCGGCGCGCAGCCTGGAGACGCCGCGGCTGATCCACTCGGGGGTATCCATCATGCGAGCCTCGATTTCTGGTTGCGGGCCAGTTCGCGCAGCGCTTCGCGCTGGCGCGTCAGGTGGGTGCGCATCGCGGCTTCGGCACCTTCCGGGTCGCGCGCCTTGAGCGCGGCGAACACCGCCATGTGCTCCGACAGGCTTTGTTCCAGCCGCCCCGGCGCATGCAGCTGGGCCAGCCGCGACAGCTTGAGAATCTTGCGCAGGTCGGCGATCACCTGGGCCAGCCAGCGGTTGCCGGCCAGCGTGATGAGGGCTTCGTGGATGGAGAAATTCACCGCGTAGTAATCGGCGATGCGGCGCGCTCTGGCGTGGCGGTTGAGCTTGTCGTGCAGGTCTTGCAGCGCCTGCAGGTCCGCGTCGGTGGCGTTTCGGGCGGCCTCGTAGGCGCAGCGCCCTTCCAGCAGCGCGATGACGGGAAAGATTTCGTCCAGGTCCTGCTCGGTCACCTGACTGACGAAGCAGCCCCGGCGCGGCTCGTGCCGCAGCAGGCCCTCGGCCGTGAGCACCTTCAGCGCCTCGCGCAGCGGCGTGCGGGAAATGGACAGCTGCTCGGCCAGCGCCACCTCGTCCAGGAAGGCGCCGGGGGCCAGCTCGCCGGAAAAAATCCGGTCGCGCAGCTGGGCGGCGACTTCATGGTGCAGGGAGTTCTGGACAACGCGCATGAGCTGTAATTTCCAATAATTACAGGTAATTATGACGAAGGATTTGAATTTTGCAAGCGCCGGGCGCTGCGGAATCTACCTAGGGGTTTGCGCGGGCCTAAGGCCGGTACAGCAGCACCGCCAGCACCAGCCCGATGACGGCGGTGATGCTGGCCACCGAGACCCACATCAGGTGGTGGCTGGGCATGACCGGCAAGGCTTTGCCGGACGAGACCACGGAGGCCGGCGCATCGGGCCAGGGCGTGGCGTCGGCCAGCCACTCGACCAGCTCGCCCGCGGTTTCGTGGCTGAACAGCTCCAGCCCCACCCGCTGCAAAGGGTGGCTGACCGGCGCTCCCGCGCTGCGCAGCCACAGGTCCACCTGCGAGCCCTGCACGCGGGCATGCACCACGTCCCGCAGGGGAATCTTCACGCGGTCTTCCTTCCAGCCCAGGCCGCTGCGGAAGCGCCCGGCCACGCGCAGCACGTCGGCCTGCACGCGCACCTCGATCTCGTCCTTGAAGCGGGGAATGTCCAGGCCCTTGCCTTCCACGTCGATGAGGCTGGCCGGGTAGGTCGCCTGGACGGTGGAGAACCCGCCGGTGCGGTTGGGCTGGAAGTCGTTGAAGCGGGGGCGCCGGCCAATCAGGTCGGCCACGGTCAACGGCTCGCCCGCGCTGTCGATGAGCACATGCTCACTGGTCAGCGTTTTCTTGATGCGCATGCCCACGATGGTGCGGCGGTCATACGGACCCATCTTGCGGTCCTCGAGCACCACGTGGAAAACCGGTTGCTTCAACCTCGTCCCCCGAAATATGTTTGGGGCAAGGATACCGGAGAACGGGGCAGCGATTGCCGTCAGAATGGCGCCATGTCTTCCACCCGCAACATCCACGACAAGCGCCTGTCGGACGCCTGGGCCACCCTGCAGGCGCACGCCGACGCCGGTCTGCCCCTGGACCACGACGCCAGCCGCATCGCCTTCGCCGACCCCGAATTCCTGCTGCGCCGCGAAACCCGCGGCATCCGCTTCCAGCTGGAGCTGCTCAAGGCCGACCTGGAGCAGCAGGCCCACGGCATCGAGAACACCATCGTGGTGTTCGGCAGCGCGCGCTTTCGCAGCGAAGAGGAAGCCGCGGCCCTGGTGGTGGCCGCCGAGGCGGGGGGCGACGAGGAAATCATCCGCCGCACGAAGGCGCTGGCGCGCAATTCGCTGTATTACGAGAAGGCCCGCGCCTTCGGCAAGCTGGTGGCGCAGTACAGCGCCGGCAAGGAGCCGCGCGACATGCTGTTCATCTGCACCGGCGGCGGCCCGGGCATCATGCAGGCGGCCAACCGCGGCGCCTATGAGGGCGACGGCATCAGCGTGGGCCTGGCCATCGCGCTGCCGATGGAGGAAGCGGCCAACCCCTACGTGACGCCGGCCCTGTCATTCAAGTTCCACTACTTCGCCGCGCGCAAGATGCATTTCATGATGCGGGCCAAGGCGCTGGTGGCTTTCCCCGGCGGCTTCGGCACGCTGGACGAATTGTTCGAGGTGATCACCCTCGTGCAGACCAAGAAGGCCAAGCAGGTGCCCATCGTTCTGTTCGGCACCGACTACTGGAAGCGGCTGATCAAATTCGACGTGCTGATCGACGAAGGTGTCATCTCGCCGGCCGACCTGCAGCTGTTCCACTACGCCGACGACCCCGAAGACGCCTGGAAGTACATCAGGGACTTTTATCGGCTCTGAGCTTCATCGCCAGCCGGGTGCCTGAGCCGACCACCGCGCCCACGACCCAGAACACGCCGGAGATCCCGATCACCGAGCCGGCCAGCCCGAACAGCATTGGCATGGCCACGCTGGACGCGTTGATCGCCATGATGCGCAGCGCCACCGCCTCGCCGTGCCGGTGCTCGGGCGTGATCTGGTGCAGCGTGCTCATCACCATCGGCTGCACGCAGCCCAGCGCCACCCCCAGCAGCGAAGAGCACACCCCCATCGCCAGCGCCGAGTGCAGGAACGGGTAAACCGCGAACAGCAGCGCGGTGGCCGCCATCGCCCAGGCGATGACTTTCCATTCCTTCAGGTGGGCGGCCAGCGTGGGCAGCGCCACCCGCACCAGCGCGGCGGCGATGGCGAAAGCGCCCAGGATGGTGCCGATCACCGAGGCCGAAAGCCCCCGCTCGTGGCCCAGCACAGGCACCACGAAGGTGTGCACGTCCCAGCAGGACGACAGGAACCAGTTGACCAGCAGCAGGCGGCGGAACATGGGCTCGCGCACCAGGTCCCAGGCGGTGCCGGGCTTCTCGCCTTCGGGGCGGATCACCGGCGCCAGCTCCACCGCCGACTGCACCCAGAACCAGGTGACCAGCGGCAGCACGGCCATCAGCAGGAAGGCCAGCTGGAAGCCGCCGTTGTCGATGGCCAGCCCCGCGCAGAACGGGCCCAGGAAATTCGAAGCCGCCGGGCCGATGGCCAGCCAGGAGAACACCTGCTTCAACTGGGTCGAGTTTTCCGCGGCGCGGCCCACGTGGCGTTGCAGTGCGATGGAGGCGGCGCCGGTGGCACCGCCCGTCAACAGCGCGGCAATGCACAGCACAGGGAATACTGGCCAGACTGCGGCCATGCCGGCGCCAGCGGATGCGGCGACGATGGCCATGGCCATCGGCCGCTTCAGGCCGCGACGGTCCGCGTAGCGGCCCGCCGGCAGCGCCAGGAACACCTGGGTGAGCGCGAACAGCGCCAGCAGCACGCCCACCGCCGCCGCACTGTAGCCCTCGCGCAGGGCCAGCAACGGCGCCGCCATCCGGCTGCCGGCCATCGCGGCATGCAGGAAGATCTGGCCGGCGATCAGCCGGGCCAGCGCAGGGTTGAGGCCGCCACCGTTCATGAGGCGCTCATTCGTTGCCGTCTTCCCCTTCGGCAGCCGGCGGCAGCAGGGCCTGCGCCTGCGCGTCGGGCAGCGCCTCCACCACTTTCAGCGCGCGCCGCATCTGGTTGGTCCGCGTGGTGGCGGTCTCCAGCGTGTCGGACGCCTTGCGCACCTGCTCGCGGATTTTCTCCACCCAGGCGCCGTAGCGCTCGAACTCTGTCTTGACGGCGCCCAGCACCTTCCACACTTCAGACGCCTGCTGCTCCAGCGCCAGCGTGCGAAAGCCCATGTGCAGGCTGTTGAGCATGGCCAGCAGCGTGGTGGGCCCCGCCAGCGTGACGCGGTAGTCGCGCTGCAGGCTGTCCATCAGGCCGGGGCGGCGCAGCACCTCGGCATAGAGGCTCTCCACCGGCAGGAACAGGATGGCGAAATCGGTGGTGTGCGGCGGGCACAGGTAGCTGGCGGCGATCGACTTCGCTTCAGTGCGGATGCGCGACTCCAGCGCACGGGCCGCGATGTCGGCCGCGGCCGGGTCGGCCCGGTCCTGCGCGTCCAGCAGGCGCTCGTAATCGTCGCGCGGGAACTTGGCATCCACTGGCAGCCACACCGGCGTGCCGTCGGCACTGCGGCCCGGGAAGCGGATGGCGAAGTCCACCCGCTGGTTGCTGTGCGGCTTGGTTTCCACCTGCTTGGCGTACTGCTCGTTGGTGAGCACCTGTTCGAGCAGCGCTTCCAGCTGCACCTCGCCGAACATGCCGCGCGATTTCACGTTGGTCAGCACGCGCTGCAGGTCGCCCACGCCCTGCGCCAGCGTCTGCATCTGGCCCAGGCCCTTGTGCACCTGCTCCAGCCGGTCGGCCACCTGCTTGAAGCTCTCGCCCAGGCGCTTTTCCAGCGTGGTCTGCAGCTTCTCGTCCACCGTCTTGCGCATCTCGTCGAGCTTGGCGATGTTGGTCTGCTGCAGCTGGGCCAGCTGCGCCTCCAGCGTGGCGCGCACCTCGCCCATGCGCCGCGCGTTCGATTCGCTCAGGTTGGTCAGCTGCGAGGTCAGGATTTCCTGGAACGCCGCCAGGGTCTGGGTGAGTTCGACCCGGCCCCCGCGCGAGGACTCGCTGATCTCGCGGCGCAGTTCGCGCTCCAGCCGCTCGTTGGCCGCCATCAGCTCGGCATGGCCGCTGGCACCCTGCTGCGGCGGCTTGCGCAGCAGCAGGATCACCAGCAGCAGCAGGTTGGCGAAGACAAGCGCGATGACAAGCCAGAGTTCCAAGGGCGTCTTTCTTTTGAAGTTACTTGGCGAGCACTTCGGGGTTCAGCGGTGTGAGCGCCTTGCCGTGCACGAGGAAGCCGATCAGGTTGTCGGCCGCCAGGTTGGCCATGGCCATGCGGGTGGGCACGGTGGCGCTGGCGATGTGCGGCGTGAGCACCACGTTCGGCACCGTGAGCAGCGCGGGATTGACCCTGGGCTCGCCCTCGAACACGTCCAGGCCGGCCGCGGCGATGCGTTTTTCGGCCAGCGCCACGGCCAGCGCCGCATCGTCCACAATGCCGCCGCGCGCGATGTTGATCAGGTTGGCGGTGGGCTTCATCTGCGCCAGCTCCGCGGCGCCGATGGTGTGGTGCGACGACGGCGAATACGGCAGCACCAGCACCAGGTGGTCGGCGGTCCTGAGCAATTCTTCCTTGCTCACGTAGCGGGCCTTGCAGGCGGCTTCCAGTTCCGGCGAGAGGCGCGAGCGGTTGTGGTAGATCACGTTCATGCCGAAGCCGTGGGCGCCGCGCTTCGCGATGCCCTGCCCGATGCGGCCCATGCCCAGGATGCCCAGCGTGCTGCCGTGCACGTCCGAGCCGGCGAACATGTCGAAGCTCCAGCGGTCCCACTTGCCGGCGCGCAGGAAATGCTCGCTCTCGGCGACCCGGCGGGCGGTGGCCATCAGCAGCGCGAAGCCGAAGTCGGCGGTGGTTTCGGTCAGCACGTCGGGGGCGTTGGTGGCCAGCACGCCGCGCGCCGTCATGGCATCGACGTCGAAGTTGTTGTAGCCCACCGCCATGTTGGCGCAGATCTTCAGTTGCGGCGCTGCGGCCAGCGCCTCGGCGTCGATGCGCTCGCCGCCGGTGGTGAAGGCGCCTGCCTTGTCCGCCAGCATCTGCGCGAGCTTGCGCTTGTCCCAGGGCGTGTCGGGCTGGTTGGATTCGACGTCGAAGTGTTCTTCCAGCTTGGTGAGTACTTGCGGGAAAATCGCGCGGGCGACCAGGATCTTCTGTTTTTTCATTGGTAAATCAGGCTGCAGAGCGCACGGGTTGTGCGTGAGGCGCTATTGAATTAATAGCAGAGGGCGTGCCCTTGCGGGCAGCAGGCGGGTCGGGATGCCAGCCGAGCACGGCCAGCAGCACGAAGAAACCGATGACATAGGCCAGTGCAATGTGCCAGCCGCCGCGCAGCCAGGCGCCGACCGAGCGGGCCTCCGGGTACATGCCCGCCAGTGCCACGCCGGCCGAGGAGCCGAACCAGATCATGGAGCCGCCGAAGCCCACGGCATAGGCCAGGAAGCCCCAGTCGTAGCCGCCCTGCCGCAGCGCCAGCGCGGTGAGCGGGATGTTGTCGAACACGGCGCTGACAAATCCCAGCCCCAGCGCCGTCTGCCACGAGGCGGCGGGCAGCGACTGCACCGGCATCATGGCCGCGCACATCACCAGCGACAAAAGGAAGATGCTGCCGCGCAGGGCGCCGGGCAGCAGGCCCCAGGCCGGCTGCCGCCACGCGGTGGTGGCGAGGATGGCCGCCCACACGGCAATGCCGATCACCGGCCACTGCTCCAGCACGGCGGGCGCGCGCAGGTTGAAGAACACGTTGGCCCCGATGGCGCAGGCCAGGATGATGGCGACGATCGCCAGCCGCGGGGTCTCCAGTGCCGCGCCGGCCGGGTTGTCCTTCATGATGGGCTGGTAGGCGTGCTGCTGGCGCGCCGCGATCACGCCGAAGATGAGCGTGGCAACCACCGCCGCCACGTAGGCCTCGAACACCTGCGATGCCTTGACGCCGGCGATCCACATCATGGTGGTGGTGGTGTCGCCCACCACGCTGCCCGAGCCGCCGGCATTGCTGGCCGCGACGATGGCCGCCAGGAAGCCGATGTGCAGGCGCCGCTTGTACAGCACGGCCGCCATGCTGCCGCCTATCATCGCGGCGGCAATGTTGTCCAGGAAGCTGGAGATGACGAACACCAGCAGCAGCAACACAAAGCCGCCTTTCCAGTCGTCGGGCAGCCAGCGCGGCAGCAGGCCCGGCAGCCCGCTGCGCTCGAAGTGGTCGGCCAGCAGCGCGAAGCCGAGCAGCAGGCCCAGCAGGTTGGCCAGCGTGACCCATTCGTGATGCAGCAGCGCCGCCAGCCCCGCCAGGCCCGGGGCGCCGGAGAAATCGCCAAAGCCGAGCTTGTAGAGCGTGATCACTGCCAGGCCGGTGAGCGCCACGGCCAAGGTGTGATGGTGGAACAGCGCTACGCCCAGCAGCGTGAGGGCGAAGAGGATGAAGTCGATGGGGATTCCCGCGAGGGACATGGTGTCTCGATGCGCTTTGTTTTGAGGGGCCGCGCCCATTATCTCAACTGTAGGCATGTGCCTACGGGCTCAGCGTGAGGCGTCCTACCTTTGTACTCATGCAGCGCGCCTAAAGTTTTCGCACCATCAACCCGGAGACCCGTATGAACCACGACCGTATCGAAGGCAACTGGAAGCAAGTGAAGGGGAAGGTCAAGGAGCAATGGGGCAAGCTCACCGACGACGACCTCGACGTCATCGCCGGCAAGCGCGACCAGTTGCTGGGCCGCATCCAGGAACGCCATGGCATCGCCAAGGAAGACGCGGAGACCCAGGTGCGCAGCTTCGAGAAGCACAACCCCAACTTCATCTTCGAGAAATCGCAGTAACCACCCTACAGGAGCCTGATTCCATGAAACGCATCCTCACCATCCTCGCGGTCGCCACCGCCTGCGCCTTTGCCGGCACGGCCGGCGCCGCCGCCAGCAAGGACGAGTACAAGGCCGGCAAGGCGAAGGCCGAAGCCGACTACAAGGCCGCCAAGGACCTTTGCAAGCCGATGAAGGGCAATGCCCAGGACGTGTGCAAGGTGGAAGCCAAGGGCAACTACGAGGTGGCCAAGGCCGAACTGGAAGCCCAGAAGGAGCCCAGCCCCCGCCACGAAGCCGCCGTCAAGAAGGAACGCGCCGAAGCCGCCTACAAGCTGGCCCGCGAAAAGTGCGGCGACATGAAGGGCGATGCCAAGAGCGCTTGCAAGAAGGACGCCAAGGCGTCCTATGCCAGCGCCAAGGGCGACGCCAAAAAGATGTGATTGCGGCGGGCTAGCCCAGCCAGTGGGTGAACGATTCCACCGCCTCGCGGGGTGTGTGGAAGCTGTTCACTTTCGCCGCTTCATCGGCGAAGCCCAGCGACATTCCGCAGACCAGCATTTCGTCGGCGCCCGCGCCGATGTGGGGCAGTACGATCTTCGCGAAGCCATTCCACGCCGCCTGCGGGCAGGAGTGCAGCCCCCGGGCGCGCGCCGCGACCATGATGCTCTGCAGGAACATGCCGTAGTCCACCAGCGAGCCGCGGCCCATCACGCGGTCCAGCGTGAACATCAGCCCCACTGGCGCGTCGAAGAACCGGTAGTTGCGCTGGTGCTGGGCGTGCATCTTGTCCTTGTCGCCCTTGGTAATGCCCAGCAGGCCGTACAGGCTCCAGCCGTTTTCGCGTCGCCGGTCGATGTAAGGCGAGACCCATTTCTCGGGGTAGTAGTCGTACTCCTCCCGGTACTCGGCGGCCAGCGCCGGATTGGCATAGATGGCGTCATGCGCGGCACAGACCTTCTCGACCAGCGCTTCGCGGCTGCCGTCCTGCAGCACATAGACCTTCCACGGCTGGGTGTTGGTGCCCGAGGCCGCGCGCCGGGCCACGTCCAGGATGGCTTCAATCGTCTCGCGGGGCACCGGCGTGGGCAGGAACTGCCGCGCCGAGAAACGGCTCTGGATGGCGGCATCGACGCTGGCGGGGTCCTGCACCACGGTGCTCACCTGGGAGGGGTTGGTCATTGAAGCGCTTCCAGCACGGATTTGAGTTTGCCGGGCAGCGTGGTGGGCCGGCGCGAGGCCTTGTCCACGTACACATGGATGAAGTGGCCCTTGGCCGCGGTGAGTTCGTGGCCCTGGACGAAGATGCCCACCTCATAGCGCACGCTGGACTTGCCCAGGTGCGCCACGCGCAGGCCGGCTTCCACCGTCTGCGGGAATTCAACGGACGAGAAGTAGTTGCAATGGGTCTCCACCACCAGGCCGATGGTCTGGCCGTCGTGGATGTCCAGCGCGCCCGCTTCGATCAGGTGGGCGTTCACAGCGCTATCGAACCAGCTGTAGTACACGACGTTGTTGACGTGGCCATAGGCGTCGTTGTCCATCCAGCGAGTGCTGATGGTGCGGAAGGCACGGTAGGCGCTGCGCGGTTCGGGCTGGGGTTTGGCGGGGGCGGTGTCTGTCATCGCGCTTGATTCTGCCAGCGCCGCCAGTACTGCGCCCCGACCCCGAAGGTGTTGACCTGAGCCTGCACCGTGTCCTCGATGCGCACGCCGTAGCCGCCGGCCATGGCAAAGGCCAGCGGAATGCGCCGCTGCCAGGCCCAGTCGAAGACACGCCTGTCACGCGCTTCCAGCCCGTCCCAGGTGAGCTTTAGCCGGCCCAGCCGGTCGCCCTCGTGCGGGTCGGAACCGGCCAGGTAGATCACCAGCCCGGGTTCGAAGCGCCCTTCCAGCCCGGTGAGCGCGCCTTCCAGCGCCTGCAGGTATTCGTCGTCGCGGCAACCGTCGGGCAGCGGCACGTCCAGGTCGCTGGCCTCCTTGCGGAACGGAAAGTTCTTCTGGCCGTGCAGCGACAGGGTGAACACGCTCTCGTCCTTGCGGAAGATGCTGGCCGTGCCGTTGCCCTGGTGCACGTCCAGGTCGATGATGGCCACCTGCAGCGGCTTGCGGCTGGCCCTCGCCTGCTCTGCCTGCATCAGCCGCGCGGCCACGGCCGCGTCGTTGAAGACGCAGAAGCCCCCGCCCCTGTCGGTATACGAATGGTGCGTGCCGCCCGCGATGTTGGCGGCTACGCCCTCACGCAGCGCGGCGCGGCAGGCAGCCACGGTGGCGCCCACCGAGCGGCGCGCCCGGTCGGCCATGGCCTCGCTCCAGGGAAAGCCGATTTCGCGCATCGCCTGCGGGCTGATGGACCCATCGGTGATGGCCTGATGTACGCGGGCGTGTGGGCCAGTGCCAGTTCGCCGTCGCTGGCCGGCAGAGCCTGCATCAGCCGCGCCTGCGGCAGCTCAGCCGCCAGCCGGTCGCGCAGCAGCTGGTATTTGCGCATCGGGAAGCGGTGGCCGGCGGGCAGGCTCAGCACGAACTGGGTGGCGTAATAGACCTGCACCCGGCCATTGTGTCCGCGGTCCCTTGCCGTACCGGACTTAGGGGTTGCTTTCTAGAATGGTGCAATGCAGCAAAAAGCGCTTGCAAACCCCGCCCACGCCTCTATACTTCTATCCATGCTGCACTGCAACATAAACAGGGCCAGGGGGCCGGTTCAGCGCAGATAGTGATCCTCACCTTTTCACCACTACTGGAGATATGAATATGCTGACCGCTGAACAAGTCCTGGCCTCGCAAAAAGCTTCCATCGAAACCCTGTTCGGCCTGACCGGCAAGGCTTTCGAAGGCGTCGAGAAGCTCGTCGAGCTGAACATGACCGCCACCAAGGCTGCCCTGGCCGAAGCCGCCGGCACCACGCAAGCCGCCCTGTCCGTCAAGGACGCGCAAGAATACATGGCCCTCCAAGCCGGCCTGTTCCAGCCCCTGGCCGAGAAGACCGCTGCCTACAGCCGTCACCTGTATGACATCGCCACCGGCGCCGGCGCCGAATTCGGCCGCGCTTTCGAAGCGCAAGCCGCTGAAGCCCAGAAGAAGTTCCTGGCTGTGGTGGACAACGCCGCCAAGAACGCACCCGCCGGCAGCGAAACCGCTGTTGCCGTGTTCAAGAGCGCCGTTGCCGCCGGCAACAACGCCCTGGAATCCGTGCAAAAGGCCGTCAAGCAAGCCTCCGATGTCGCCGAAGCCAACTTCAACGCCGTGGCCAACACTGCTGTGAACGCTTCCAAGACCACCGCCAAGAAGCGTTAATTTCGTCACTTGAACCGGAGTTTCCTGCCCCCAGCTTTCTGGAGCAGGAACTCTACAAGTCACGGAGCATCTATTCGATACTCTTGTTGATTGAACGAGAGTTCTTCAGGTTGTCTCCTCGGGTCCTTTCGACACCTCCAAGGTTCAGGGATCCTTCAAGGCCCAGTTTTCGGACTGGGCCTTTTTTTATTTCACTTTCGCTTCCATCGCTGAACGCAACTGGGGCAGCAGGCTCTGCATGGCGGCGCGCCCGGCTTCGATGGCCCGGCGCCGCGAAGCGAAGTCGGCGCCGGCAAAGCCGGCCAGCGCAGGCCGCACCACCACATCCGCCTCGCGCAGTTCGTAGCTGTTGATGCTCTTGCCCATGATGGCGAAGGTCTGCAGCAGGATCTGCAGCGTGTCGCCGGCCGGGTTCCCCTCAGGCGCGGCCGAAATATCCACCGCGATGACGAGTTCGGCCCCCATCTGCCGCGCATAGCGCACCGGCACGGGCGACACCAGCCCGCCGTCCACATACTCATGCGTGCCGATCTTCACCGGCAGGAACACGGCCGGCACCGCGCTGGAAGCGCGCACCGCCGTGCCGGTATCGCCGCGCTGGAACAGCACGCCATGCCCGCTGTTCAGGTCGGTGGCGACGATGCCCAGCGGCACGGTCATGTTCTCGATCAGCTTGTTGCCCACCTGGGCGTTGACGTAGCGGGCCAGCGCCTCGCCGCGCAGCATGCCGCGGCTGAAGATGGGCAGCGTCCAGTCGGTGAAAGCGGCCTCCTCCATCTCCACGGCCACCTGCTGCAGCTGCGTCGCATTGCGCCCGCTGGCGTACAGCGCCGCCACCAGGCTGCCGGCGGAAGTGCCCACCACCAGGTCGGGCCTGAAGCCCGCCTCCTCCAGCACCTGGATCACGCCCACATGGGCAAAGCCGCGGGCAGCCCCGCCGCCCAGCGCCAGGCCGATCTTCGGCGCGCGCTTGGGCACAGGCAGGGGCGGCGCCACGGGTTCGGCGGGACGGGGCGCGGAGGCGCAGCCGCTCAGCACAAGGGCGGCGATAATTGACGTTAACGTCAACCAAGAGCAGGAGAATTTCATGGACATCAAGGGCAAGGTCTTCATTGTCACCGGCGGCGCATCGGGCCTGGGCGAAGGCACGGCGCGCATGCTGGCGGCCAACGGCGGCACGGTGGTGATTGCCGACATGCAGGTTGAAAAAGGCGAAGCGATTGCCAGGGAAATCGGCGGCGCCTTCGTCAAGTGCGACGTCAGCCAGGAAGCCGACGGCCAGGCCGTGGTGGCCAAGGCTGTTTCATTGGGCAAGCTGATGGGCCTGGTCAACTGCGCCGGCATCGCCCCCGCCGAGAAGACCGTGGGCAAGAACGGCGCGCACAACTTCGGCGTGTTCAGCAAGACTATCACCGTCAACCTGATCGGCAGCTTCAACATGATCCGCCTGGCCGCCGAGGCCATGAGCAAGAACGAGCCCGAGGCCACCGGCGAGCGCGGCGTGATGATCTCCACGGCTTCCGTGGCGGCGTATGACGGCCAGATCGGCCAGGCCGCGTACAGCGCCTCCAAGGGCGGCGTGGTCGGCATGACGCTGCCCATCGCCCGGGACCTGGCGCGCAACGGCATCCGCAACATGACGATTGCACCCGGCATCTTCGGCACGCCCATGATGTTCGGCATGCCCAAGGAAGTGCAGGATTCACTGGCCGCCAGCGTGCCCTTCCCTTCGCGCCTGGGCACGCCCGAGGACTACGCCAAGCTGGCGAAGCACATCTTCGAGAACGACATGCTCAATGGCGAAGTGATCCGCCTGGACGGCGCGATCCGCCTGGCGCCGCGCTAAGCGGCTGCGCCCGATGTCCGTAGCGCGGCTACCCGCCCTTGCGTGGGTGCTGGCCCTGCTGTGCGGCTGTGCTACGCCGCCCGGCCCAGGCCCCGCCACGGCGTCCGCAGTGCGTGCGCAACCGGAGGGCTCGTCGGGCTACACCCCCAAGCCTGGCTGGGCCACCCGGCGGTTCGCGGTTGCTGCGGCCAACCCGCTGGCCGCACAGGCGGGCTACCAGGTGCTCAAGGACGGCGGCTCCGCGGTGGATGCGGCAGTGGCCGTGCAGATGGTGCTGGCGCTGGTCGAGCCGCAATCCAATGGCATAGGCGGAGGCGCTTTCCTGGTGCATTTCGACGGCAAGGAAGTGCGGGCCTTCGACGGGCGCGAAACCGCGCCCGCGGCTGCCGGCGAGCAGCTGTTCCTGGACGCTCGCGGCAAGCCGATGCCGTTTGCCGATGCGGCGGTGGGTGGGCGTGCGGTGGGGGTGCCGGGCGCCGTGCGCATGCTCGAGCTGGCACACCGCAGGTACGGCCGGCTGCCCTGGGCCAGGCTGGCGCAACCGGCGATCGCGCTTGCCGAACAGGGCTTCCCGGTCAGCCCGCGAATGCGCGCCCTGCTGGTGCGGGAAGAGCACCTGCAAAAAGACCCCGTGGCCCGGGCCTATTTCTACGACTCCGCAGGCCAGCCCTGGCCGGTGGGCCACTTGTTGAAGAACCCCGAACTGGCCTCGATGCTCCGCCTGATAGGCGCCGGCGGTTCCCGGGCGCTGCTGGAGGGTGAGGTTGCCCAGGCAATCGTGGACAAGGTGCGCGGGCACCCGACCAATCCCGGCGTGCTCGCGCTGCCCGACCTGGCGCGCTACGAGGCCAGGGAGCGCCCTGCGCTGTGTCACGACTACGCGGCCGCGCGCAAGGAGCTGCGCCTGTGCGGGATGCCTCCACCGAGTTCGGGCGCCATCACCATCGGCCAGATCCTCGGCCAGCTGGCCAACACCAATGCGGCGCGGCTTCCCGTGCCGCAAGGCCAGCCCGGGGCGCAATGGCTTCACCTGTACGCCGAATCCGCGCGCCTGGCCCAGGCCGACCGGGCCCAGTACGTAGCCGACCCCGACTTCGTCGCGCCGCCGGCGGGCAGCTGGATGAGTTTGCTGGACCCGGCCTACCTCGCAGCCCGGGCCCGCCTGATCGGCGAGCGCGCCATGGAGACGGCCCCGGCGGGCACGCCGGCTTCCGCCAGGGCATCCCATGCGCCGATGGACGAGCAACCAGAATACGGGACGTCGCATATTTCCATCATCGACGCCGCAGGAAATGCGCTTGCAATGACCACGACGATCGAGGACGCCTGGGGATCGCGCGTGATGGTCAATCGCGGCCGGGGGCTGGCCGGCGGATTCCTGCTCAACAACGAACTGACCGATTTCAGTTTCGCACCGGCCGACGACGCCGGCACGCCGGTTGCCAACCGGGTGCAGCCGGGCAAGCGCCCACGGTCTTCGATGGCGCCCACGCTGGTGTTCGACAAGGCGGATGGCAGGCTGCTGATGACCACGGGCAGTTCGGGCGGCGCCGCGATCATCCACTACACCGCCAAGACGCTGTACGCCACCCTGAACTGGGGCATGGATGTGCAGCAAGCCATCGCCTTGCCCAATTTCGGCGTGCTGGGCAACACCCTGGTGGTCGAGGAAAAGCGTTTCCCCTCCGCCACGCTGCGCGCGCTGGAGGCGCTGGGCCACCGGGTGCGTGAGGAGCCGATGACCAGCGGCAGCCAGGCAGTGCAGACCACACCACAGGGCCTGTACGGCGGCGCCGACCCGCGGCGGGAGGGCATCGTCGCGGGCGATTGAAGCTGGGGGATTTGTGTGCGAACATCGATTCATGCGCTGCAGGCGTCGAATTGATGCCGGGGCCGCATGAATCAAATCCCAACCCTGGAGTCGCCCATGCTGAATGTGTCCCCCAACCGCTGGTTTGCCGCCGCCGCACTGGCCGGCCTGGCTGCGCTGGCCCTCCCCGCCCACGCCGGCAAGACCCTCGACGCCATCAAGGCGCGGGGGCAGGTGGTGTGCGGCGTGAACACCGGCTTGGCGGGCTTTTCGCAGGCGGACACCAGCGGCAGCTGGTCGGGCCTGGACGTGGATATCTGCAAGGCCATTGCCGCCGCCACGCTGGGCGATGCGGCCAAGGTGAAGTGGGTACCGCTGAACGCACAGCAGCGCTTCACCGCGTTGCAGTCGGGCGAAGTCGACATCCTGTCGCGCAACACCACCTGGACGCTGACCCGCGACGCGTCGCTGGGCCTGACCTTCACCGGCGTCACCTACTACGACGGGCAGGGCTTCATGGTGCCCGCCAAGAGCAAGATCAAGAGCGCCAAACAGCTCAAGGGCGCCACGGTCTGCGTGCAGTCCGGCACCACCACCGAGAAAAACCTTACCGATTATTCCAAGGCCAACAACCTGGCCATGAAGCCGGTGGTGTTTGAGAAACTTGACGCCACCAACGCCGCCTATTTCTCGGGCCGCTGCCAGGCCTACACCACCGACGCGTCTGGCCTGGCCTCCATCCGCAACAAGGAAGCCAAGAGCCCGGCCGACCACGTGATCCTGCCCGAGCTGATCTCCAAGGAGCCGCTGGGCCTGGTGGTGCGCCGCGGCGACGACGAATGGGCGACCATCGTGCGCTGGGTGGTGTTCGGCCTCATCGAAGCCGAGGAATACGGCGTCATGCAGTCCAACGTGGATGCGATGGCCAAAGACAGCAAGGACCCGGTCGTGGGCCGCCTGCTGGGCACCACTGAAGACACGGGCAAGCTGCTGGGCCTGGACAAGGACTGGCTGGGCCGCGCCGTCAAGGCCACCGGCAACTACGGCGAAATCTTCGAGAGGAACGTCGGCCCCAAGACGCCACTGGCACTGCCGCGCGGCAGCAACCAGCTTTGGTCCAAGGGCGGCTTCATGTACGCCCCTCCCGTCAGGTAAACCTTGGCGGAGCTGATCCCGCCGCGGCGCGCACCGGCTGCGCGCCGCCAGGGCCTGTCGTGGCGCAGCAGGCGCACGCGCGGCTGGGCCTACCAGTTCGTCGCGGTGGCCGCCATCGCCTTCGTGATCTGGCTGCTGGTGAGCAGCACGCTGCAGAACATGCGGCTGCGCGGCATCCAGAGCGGCTTTGATTTCCTGCTGCAGACCGCCGGCTTCGACATCGGCGAATCCTGGTTCGGTTACGACTCGGTCGATCCTTACTGGAAGGCCTTCGCGGTCGGTGCGATGAACACATTGCGGGTGGCGGTGATCGGCATCGTTTTGTCGACGCTGCTGGGCACCGCGCTGGGCATAGGCCGGTTCTCGCACAACGTGCTGGTGCGAAGCCTGTGCTACGGCTACGTGGAACTGTTTCGCAACGTCCCGGTGCTGGTGCAGTTGCTGATGTGGTACCTGGCCTTCACCGAATACCTGCCCGCGCCGACCGAGCCGGTCAATGCGGCCGGCCTGTTCTTCGTGAGCAAGAACGGGCTGTCGTTCCCTTCACCGTTCTGGGTGGCGGGCCATGCGCTGGGCGCGGCCGGCTTCATCGCCGGCGTCGTGGCTGCAGGCCTGTACCTGTGGTTTGCGAAGCGCCGTTTTGAGCAAACCGGCCAGCAGCTCCCTGCCGCGCTGGGTGCCATCGGCCTGTTTGTGCTGCTGGCTGCGCTGGGCCTCTGGCTGGGCGGCTCGCCGGTGGAATTCGAACTTCCCGCCATGAGCGAAATCCAGGTCGAGGGCGGCGCCTCGTGGACACCCGAATTCCTCACGGTGCTGCTGGGCCTGTCGTTCTACACCTCAGCCTTCATCGCCGAAGTGGTGCGCGCCGGCATCGCGTCGGTGCCCGCCGGCCAGCATGAGGCCAGTGCCTCGCTGGGCATCAGCCGCCTGCGTTCGATGCGGCTGGTGGTGATGCCGCAGGCGCTGCGGCTGATCATCCCGCCGCTGACCAACCAGTACCTCAATCTCACGAAAAATTCATCGCTGGCCGTGGCCGTGGGCTACCCGGACGTGGTGTCCATCGCCAACACCGCCATCAACCAGTCGGGCCGCGCGGTGGAATGCATCGCCATCATCATGGCCGTGTACTTCACGACCTCGCTGGTGACCTCGGCGCTGATGGGCTGGCTGGACCGGCACTCGGCACTGAAGGAGCGTTGAGCATGGACGCCACTTCCACGCTCATTCCCGCACGCGCGGCGCCGCGGCGCACCACCGGCGCCGCTGCCTGGGCGCGCACCAACCTGTTCGCCAGCATTCCCAACGCCATCGCCACCCTGCTGCTGGGCACGGTGCTGGCCTGGCTGGCTTTCCAGTTCATTCGCTGGGGCATCGCCAACGCCGTTTTCAGGCCGGATGCCGACATGTGCCAGGCCGCGCGCGGCATCGGCGCCTGCTGGGGCGTGATCGCCGAGAAGGGCCGCTTCATCCTGATGGGCCGCTACCCCAGCGCCGAACACTGGCGCGCGGTGCTGGCCATGCTGGCGTTGCTGGCGCCGGTCGTCGCCAGCTGCAACCCGCGCTGCTGGAAGCCCTGGCTGGCGCTGGCCTGGGTGGCGGGCATTGCGCTGTTCTTCGTGCTGATGAGGGGCGGCGTGTTCGGCCTGGCCAGGGTTCCCACCGACCAGTGGGGCGGCCTGCCGCTGACGCTGATGCTCACCGTGCTGGCCATGGCCATGGCCTTTCCGATCGCCGTGGCCGTGGCGCTGGGCCGCCGCTCCACCATGCCGGCGATACGTTCGCTGTGCATCATCTACATCGAGCTGATCCGCGGCGTGCCGCTGATCTCGCTGCTGTTCATGGCGTCTTTCATGTTCCCGCTGTTCCTGCCGCCCGGCATGTCGCCCGACGTACTGGTGCGCGTGCTGGTGGGCATCACGCTGTTCGCGGCCGCCTACATGGCCGAGATCGTGCGCGGCGGGCTGCAGACGGTGGGCAAGGGCCAGACCGAGGCGGCCGACAGCATCGGCCTGGGCTACTGGCAGGCGCAGCGCCGCATCGTGCTGCCGCAGGCCCTGGCCGCCGTGGTGCCGGGCATCATGAACAACTTCATCTCGCTGCTCAAGGACACCTCGCTCGTGACCATCGTCTCGCTGTACGAGCTGACCGGCGCGCTCTGGCTTGCGCTCGGCTCCGACCCCAACTGGCGGCCCTTCAAGATCGAAGCCTACTTTTTCATCGCCGCGGTGTACTTCGCCCTGTGCTTTTCCATGTCGCGCTACAGCCTGCGCCTGGAAAAGCGCCTGGCCCGCAGCCGCAACCAGTAAAGACCGCAAATGACCGAACCCATCATCCGTTTCGACAAGGTCAACAAGTGGTATTCCGACAGCTTCCATGTGCTGCGCGACATCGGCCTGTCCGTCGCGCCCGGCGAGCGCATCGTGATCTGCGGGCCCTCGGGCTCGGGCAAGTCCACGCTGATCCGCTGTATCAACGGGCTGGAGCCCTACCAGGAAGGCACGCTCACCGTCGCGGGCACCGTGCTCGGCGATGACGTGAAGGCGCTGGAAGCCGTGCGGCGCGAAGTCGGCATGGTGTTCCAGCAGTTCAACCTGTTCCCGCACCTCACCGTGCTGGAGAACCTGACCCTCGCGCCGACCTGGGTCAACCGCATGCCGAAGAAGGAAGCACAGGAGCGCGCGATGGCCCAGCTGGAGCGCGTGCGCATCGCCGAACAGGCGCACAAGTACCCGCTGCAGCTTTCGGGCGGCCAGCAGCAGCGCGTTGCGATTGCGAGGTCGCTGTGCCTCACGCCGCGCATCATGCTGTTTGACGAGCCCACCTCGGCGCTGGACCCGGAGATGATCAAGGAAGTGCTGGACGTCATCATCGGCCTGGCCGAAGGCGGCATGACCATGCTGTGCGTCACGCACGAGATGGGCTTTGCCCGCGCCGCGGCCAACCGCATCGTCTTCATGGACGAAGGCCAGGTCATGGAAGAAAACACGCCGGCCGGTTTCTTCGAGGCGCCGCAGACCGCGCGCGGCCGCGACTTCCTGTCAAAAATCCTGGGTCACTGAGCCTCGAAGGGGTTGGGCGGCACCGGCTGCTCCGGCAGGCCGATCCGCTCGAATTCCGAGATCACCTGCGCGCCCAGCAGCAGCAGCGTCGCTCCGATTTCCAGGCTGAACAACACCACGATGGCGGTGGTGAGAGACCCATAGACCACGCTCACCTGCGACAGGGTGCTGAAGTACCACACCAGCACGTGCCGCGTGACTTCCCACAGCAAGGCCGCCGTCGCCCCGCCCAGCAGCGCATGCCGCCACGACAGCCGGCCCACCGGCATGACCATGTAGACCGAGCTCAGCACGAAGATTTCCCCGCCCAGGCCCAGCAGGTACAGCAGCAGGCCGGAGACGCCGCGCAGCGACCATTCGCGGCCGAAGAATTGCAGGCTCTCCTGCCCCATGGCCTGCAGCGCGCCGGCCGCGAGCGTGACGACCAGCAGGCCGAAGCCCAGGCACAGGATGTAGATGTAGGGCAGCACCGCCGACACGATGTAGCGGCGCTTGCGGGTCGCGATGCGGTGCAGGAAGATCACCTGCATGGCGTTCTCCAGCACGGTGAACGCCAGCGAGCTGAAGAACAGCATGGTCACCAGCAGCAGCCAGCCGATCACTTCGCGGTTGACGAGGAAGTTATCGAGTTCGCCGATGATCGCCTTCGACTGGCCCGGCACGATCCATTCCAGGTAGCGGCCCAGCGTACTGAGCAGTTCCGCCTGGTCGACAACGTGCGACAGGGCAATCACCGCCAGGATCAGCAGCGGCACCACCGACAGCAGCGCGTAATACGCCACCGCCCCGGCCAGCAGCAGGCCCTGGTTTTTCTTGAACGCCTTGAGCACGCACCAGGCGAATGCACCGGGGCTCTTGATGACGTGGGCGGCTTGGGGACTGAGGATGCGCATCGGTGCCAGTATGCCGCCGCGCCCGCTCCGCCGGGGCCACTCGCCATTGCCGGGACAGGATTTCATTTCGCTTTGGGTGAAAGAGGCAAGCCGGCGGTTTTCCACGCATCGATGCCGCCGCGCATGAACCTCGCCTTCAGGCCCTGGGCCCGCAACCGCATCGCCGTGCTGCGTCCCACTTCATGGCCGTACACGCAATAGACGACGATCTCGCGGTCCTTCGGCAGCTGGCCTGCCCACGCATCGATGGCAGCAGGGTCATGCCAGGTGGAGCCCGGGATCACCTCGCCCGCCTTCTCGAAAACGCCGGCGCGCCGAACATCCAGCAATTGCGCATCGCCTACTTCGCCCTGGTCGACGCCCAGCGGCTCGCTGGCGCTGTGCACGGCGTGCTGGTAGCGCTCATAGACGGCTTCCCAGTTCAGGTTTTGCATGAACGCGTCCACATAGGCGCCCGCCTGGGCGCCGAAGTCGATGTGATAGGCATGCTCGTACATGTCCAGCGCGAGGATGGGGATGCCGCCGGCCAGCGCGTGCGTGTGATCGGCCGCCCATTGGTTGACCAGCGTCCCGTCCCGCGGCTGGAAACACAGCAGCACCCAGCCGGAGCCGCCGCCCAGTGCCTTGCCCATTGCCGTGAACTCTTCGCGCCAGCGCTCTTCGCTGCCGAAGCTCGCGGCGAGCGCCAGTGACATCGCCGGTGTCATGGGCGGGCCGCCGCCGCGCAGGCTGTCGAAATACAGCTCGTGAAGCACCATGGAGTTGGTGGCGATCAGCTCCTCGCGCTTCAGGCCGTTGAGCTGGAACCCCGGCGCGGCGGCGAAGGGCAGCGCCGACAGCTGCGAGCGGATGGCGTTGAGCCGCTTCACCGCGCCGCCGTAGTTGTTCTGGTGGTGGCTGCGCAGCAGCTTTTCGGACAGGCCGTTGAGCGTGGCCGGGTCTACGGCAAGCGCTTGTATTTGTTGTTCCATTGTGGGTTTTCCGTTCTAGTGAGTCATCAGGGGGTAAACAAGGAATCCCGCGATCGCTGCGATGACAACGATCACGGGCTCGGGAAGCTTCTTGAATTTCCACAAGGCAGCTGCGGTGCCGACGGCCAGGATCGCCGTGACCCAGTCGATCACCGAGCGCTGGCCGAGCACGATCACCGCGCCGGTGATGGCACCGATCGCGGCGGCCGTTACGCCGTCCACGAACGCGATCAGGCCAGGGTGGCGGCCGTGCTTCTTGAAGTAAGGCGCCGGAATCACCGTGAGCAGGTAGCAAGGCAGGAAGGTCGCCAGCGCGGCGACCACCGCGCCCCAGAAGCCGGCGACCAGGTAGCCGATGAAGGCCGTGGTGATGACCACGGGGCCGGGCGTGATCATCGCCACGGCCACGGCGTCGAGAAACTGGCGGTCGGTCAGCCACTTGTGCTCGGTGACCACGCCGCCGTAGAGGAAGGGAACGATGGCCAGCCCGCTGCCGAAAACGAAGGTGCCGGCATAGGCGAAGAAGGCGCCGATCTCGGCCAGCTGGTTCCAGCTGGTTGTGGTGATCGCAGCCGATGCCGCCAGCGGCACTGCGAAAGTGACGGAATGCAGCCGCCCGCTCCAGCGCTTGGGTGGTGCGCGCACCAGCCACACCAGCACGCCCGCGCCCAGAAAGATCCAGATGATTTCGGACTGGGTGATCACCGTGACGGCGGCGCTGGCCAGGTAGATCGCCCACAGCAGCTTGTCCTTGCCGATGCTCTTGGTGGTGAGCTTGTAGGCGCCCATGGCGATGATGCCGATGACCGATGCGCCCACGCCGTAGAACACGGCCTGCATCCAGCCTATGCCGCCGTACGCCACATACGCCGCACCCAGCGCGACCACGATGACGAACGACGGCAACACGAACGCCGCGCCCACCAGGGTGGCACCCAGCAGGCTGTAATGCACGTAGCCCAGGTAGATGGCGAGCTGCGCCGCCAGCGGCCCCGGCATCAGCTGCGCCAGCGCCAGGCCTTCCTTGTATTCGGCCTCGGAAATCCAGCGGCGCTGCTCCACCAGGTCACGGTACATGTAGCCGACGAGCGCCACGGGCCCGCCGAATCCCAGCGTGCCGAGGCGCAGCATGTACAGGGTCATCTGCCACAGCGTGTAGCCGCGTTGAGTTTGGTCGCTGGCCGTTGTCATTTGCCCTCGCTCTTTGTGCCAAAGGAAAAATCGTCGAAGCTGGTCACGCTGTCGGCCTTGGTCCACAGGCCCACGGCGCCGGGTTCCCTGATGTGGGTATCGTCGGCTTCAATACAGGTCTTGCCGTTGAAGATCACCCGGATGCTGCTGCCATTGAACTCGACCCGCAGCGTATGCCACACGTTGCGCGGCACCGGCGCATTCACATACTTGATCGTCGTGCGCGAGCCGCCGGTGGTGTAGTAGAGCGAGACGTTGTCTTCATTGGCGTTGGCTCTCGCAACGTAATAGGTATTGGTGCCTTGCCAACGCCAGACCACGCCGCCGGCCTGATCCTCCTTGCCGGAAATCGACTTGAAGCGCGTTTCCACATAGCCGTCCGCCAGCACCACGCCTTGCTTCACCGCCCAGGGAAAGGTGCCGGACCCCGACTGGTTGAGCACATGCGGCGCACTGGGTGCGGTAGGGTCGGCGATGACCTGCCATTTCGGCGTGCCGCGCCCCGTGACGCCGGAGATCCAGCCGGCCGGCAGCGATCCGGCGGCAGCGCGGTCAAAGTTTTCGGTCTCGGCGATGGCTGCCACCGGCAGGGCGGCGGCCACGGCCATTGCCATATTGGCGGCGAGCGGGATTTTCATGTGGCACTCCTGGGGTTAAGGGGTTCTTCTTCGGGTGGGCGAATCTTGTGGAACATGGCCAGCAGCAGCAGGTCGTAAACGATCTTGATGACGCCGCCCGCGACAAACGCCCAGCCGAAGGTGGACATGCCCAGCAGGTAGCCGGCCAGCACGGGGCTCGCTGCCGAGGCCAGGCTGCGCGGTACCGAAGTGACGCTGGCCGCGGCGGCACGCTCGGCCGGCGGAACGATGGCCATCACGTACGAGCTTCGGGTCGGCACGTCCATCTGCGAAAGCGCGCTGCGGATGAACAGCAGCACAAGCACGTGCGGCAGGCCGGGCATGAACGGGATCAGGACCAGGCACACGCTGGACGGCAGGTGCGTGAACACCATGGTCTTGAGCAAGCCGATGCGGCTGGCGATGCGCGCCGCCACCAGGTACGAGAAAGCAGTGAGCACGCCGCTCCAGAAAAAAATCGCGCCGGCCATCTCGACCGACAGGCCGAAGCGCTGGTACAGCCAGAGCGCGACCAGCGACTGCACGACGAACCCGCCACCGAACGCGTCCAGGCTGAACAAGGCGGCGAGTGCATAGACCCTGCCGCGCGATTCCTGCAATGCGGCTTTCGGCGGTGGCGCATCCGAGACGGCGGCTTTGGGCAGGCCGGTATAGACGGCGCCCGCCGCAACGGCCAGCAGCGCGTACAACACGAACATCCCTTGCACGGCGGTGCGGTTCGCCACACCCACCGCCGGCGCCGCCAGGGAGGGCAATGCGGCCGCCAGCGCGCCCAGGGCGGCACACAGCGTTCCCACCAGGCTGTAGCGCGCCATCTCGGCGGTACGGCGTTTGGCGGGAACTTCCTGCGACAGCAAGGCTTGCTCCAGCGGCAGGAAAACGCTGACGTCACCGCCGGACGGATTGAGTGTTCCCACCAGCGCGATCAGCATCAGCGGCCAGAAGTCGGTGACGCAGGCGAAGCCCAGGCCGGTGGAGGCCATCAGGGCCGTGGCGGCCAGGAGCCAGGTCCGGTAGTGGAAGCGCCACGCCTGCAGGCCGACCAGCAACGCGAGCAGGCCGGATCCGAGCAAGGTGGTGGTGGCGATCACGCCAACCTGCAGCGGCGTGAAGCCGAGTTCGAGCAGGTAGACGGGAAGCAGCAGGCTGACAAAACCATCGGCAAAGCCGCGCAGCCCCTTGGCGAAAAGGATGCGCCTGATGCTTGATGGGAATCCGGTTCTGTCCGACAAGTCAGCTCCTGAGGGCCATGGCCCATGATCAGGAGCAGCACTTGGACGCGTGGCGTCTTGAGGCGGGGAGTCTGCTCTTTTCCCCCAGTCGCAAATTGTAGTGGATGTTTGGCGCGGCACTCGAAGGCGGCTATATTGGGATCGTTTCCCGCCGGGTTCAGCACAGACACCCGGCCCCCAAAGACAGCACGTCTCAAGCTCTGTTCCACCCCCCGTTGAGGGGAAAGGGGCACGCATGAACGACGCCGGCGCATCCAGGCCACAGGCTCTTGCCGCACGCACGCGGCTGCTGTTGCAAGACCCGATTCTTCCGACCTTGCTGCGGCTGTCGGCCCCCAATGTCCTCAACCTGCTGGCCATCGCCGGCCTGATCACCTTCGACGGGCTGTTCCTGGCCCGGCTGGGGCCGGACGTGCTTGCGGGCGTGTCGCTGGTCTTCCCGTTTGTGATGTTCGTGCAGCATGTCGCGGCCAGCGGCATGGGCGGCGCCGTTTCTTCTGCCGTGGCGCGCGCGCTTGGCGCAGGCAACAGGCAGCGCGCCGACGACCTGGCCGCGCATGCCTTCGTGCTGGCGCTGGTGATGGGTGCAGTGTTCACCGCGGTGATGCTGGCGCTGGGCCCCCTCTTCTACCGGGCAATGGGCGGGCGCGAAGCGGTGCTGGCGGCGGCGCTGTCGTATTCCGGCGTGGTGTTCGGCGGCGCCGTGTGCGTGTGCATGCTGAACCTGCTGGCCAACGTGGTGCGCGGAACCGGCAGCATGGGTTTTCCGGCCGGCGTGCTGATTGGCGCCGTCGCCCTGCACATGCTGGTCTCGCCGGCGCTGATTTTCGGTGTGGGCCCGTTGCCTGCGCTGGGGCCCGCCGGCGCGGGCTGGGGGTTGATCGTCTCGTTCGGCAGCGGCAGCGCCGTGCTGTTCCTGCACCTGCGCAAGCCCGCCTCGCTGGTCCGGCTGCGCCTGCGGGGAACGAACTTCCGGCTGGAGCCGTTCCGCGAGTTCTTCAGGGTGGGCGTGCCGGGCCTGTTGAACGTGGCGATCAACAACCTGGCGGTCATCGTGCTGACGGGCATCGCCGGCCACCTGGGGCAGGAAGCCGCCATCGGCTACGCGATGGGAGCGCGGCTGGAGTACATCATGATCCCGCTGGCCTTTGGCTTCGGCACGGCGCTGGTGGCCATGGTGGGCACGAACTGGGGGGCGGGGCAACTGCAGCGCGCGCGAGCCATCGCATGGACGGGCGCGGCCACCGTCGCGCTGGCCTGCGGCCTCATGGGCGCGCTGGCGGCGGTGTTTCCCGGCGCGTGGCTGGGCCTCTTCAGCGCGGACCCGCAGGTGCTTCGCGCCGGGGCCGTGTACCTGGGAACGGTGGCGCCGGTGTACGCGCTCTACGGCATCGGGATGGCGCTGTACTTCGCCATGCAGGGCACAGGCAATGTGCGGCCCGCCGTGGCCGCGAACGCAGCCAGGGTGCTGGTGAGTGCTGCTGGCGGCGCAGTGGCGGTGTGGCTTGGTGCGGGACTCGCCGGCCTGTCAGTCGTTGTCGCCTGCGGCTTCGCGGCCTATGGGTTGCTGACCGCGTGGTGGTTTGCGCGAGCCGCGTCCGCGCGGAAAGTCCCGGAGCGTGCATAAGGCGAAGCCCCAGAGGGAACTTCTAAAAACCTCCCCACCCGATTAAAGTGATGCCCCATCGAGAGCAAAGATGGGGATGAACAGAGATGGCCAAACCGCAATCGGACATGTTTGCAGGGCAAGCGCGGCACAGCAAGCTGGCGCAGTACACGCGGGTGTTGAACCGGTTGAACGCTCTGGTGGACTGGTCTGGCCTGGCCAAAGCCGTCAACGACGCCACCGGCCGCGAAGGCGAACGGCCCAAGGGAGGCAGGCCGCCGTACCCCACGCAAGTCATGCTCAAGATCGTGGTGCTGCAGCAGCTGTACGGCAACGTGGCGGACGAGGAGATGGAGTACGCGCTGCTGGACCGGCTTAGCTGGCAGCGATTCGTTGGCCTGGAAGACGCCCGGGACCTGCCCGATGCGCGCACCATCTGGGCCTTCAAGCAACTGATCGCCCAGGGCGGGGGCACCGAGGCCCTCTTTGACGAAGTGCTGCGCCAGCTCGATGCAGCGGGGCTGAAGGCCAAGGGCGGCCAGCTGATCGATGCCACGCTCATTGATGCGCCCAAGGCCCATCTGGACAAGCACGAGAAGGCGGACATCGAACAGGGCAAGACACCGGGCCACTGGAGCGCCAAAGTGGCCGCCCACAGGGACCGGGACGCGCACTGGAGCGCCAAGCACGGCAAGTGGTTCTACGGCTACAAGGCGCACATCAACGCAGACCAGGCGCACAAGCTGATCCGGCGCATCCAGGTCACGCCCGGCAACGTAGGGGACACCCGCCTGTTCGAAGCAATGATCGACACCGACAAGGAACGCGCCCGGCGCGGTAAGACCGTGTATGCCGACCGCGGCTATGACAGCCAGGCCAACCGGCGCCTGCTCAAGGACAGCCAGCTGTGCGATGCGATCGCACGCAACGACGACCGCCAGCGCTACGACCAGAGCGATGTGCACCGGCGCAACGCGCGCCTGTCGCGCACGCGCGCTCGGGTGGAGCACGTGTTTGGTGGTTGGGAAAAGACCATGGGCAAGAGCCTGCGCTGCGTGGGGCTGGTGCGTGCCAGGGCGCACATCACCCTGCAGGCGGTGGTCTACAACTGGAGGCGCTGGGTGAGCTTGCAAGGCAGTGGTGCGCCTGCAGCAGCCTGAGACGCACACCAAACGGGCCTTGAGGGCCCCACAACCGATTCTTGAAGCGCCGATGCGGCGCCGGCGTCGACTTGCGCCCAGTGCATCGCGCGAAAACTAGGTTTCTAGAAGCTCCCCAGAGCCCTCACGCATATTCCATGCGCCTTGCGGCACGAAAAAGGCCTGCAAGCCGCTCCGGGCCTGCGTTGCAATATCGCGCGCAGGCCCTAGACGTCGATCGCCGCCGCCGAGCCGGCCTGCTTGCGCAGCTCGAACTTCTGGATCTTGCCGGTGGAGGTCTTGGGCAGCTCGCCGAACACCACGGCCTTGGGCACCTTGAAGCCGGCCAGGTGCTTCTTGCAGTGCGCCACAATGTCGGCGGCAGTCACCTGCGCGCCGGCCTTCAGTTCGACGAACGCACAGGGCGTCTCGCCCCACTTGGCGTCGGGCTTGGCCACCACGGCGGCGGCCAGCACGTCGGGGTGGCGGTACAGCACGTCTTCCACCTCGATGGAGGAGATGTTCTCGCCGCCGGAGATGATCACGTCCTTGCTGCGGTCCTTGATCTTGATGTAGCCGTCGGCGTACTGCACGGCCAGGTCGCCCGTGTGGTACCAGCCGCCGGCAAAGGTTTCCTGCGTGGCCTGCGGGTTCTTCAGGTAACCCTTCATGGTGATGTTGCCGCGGAACATGATCTCGCCCATGGTCTCGCCGTCCATGGGCACGGGCTGCATGGTTTCCGGGTTGATCACGCGAGCCGAGCGCTGCAGGTGGTAGCGCACGCCCTGGCGCGCGTTCAGCCGGGCGCGCTCGCCGATGTCGACGCCATCCCATTCATCCAGCTTGGCGCAGACCGTGGCGGGACCATAGGTTTCGGTCAGGCCGTACACGTGGATGAGATCGAACCCCATGCGCTCCATGCCCTCGATCATCGAGGCCGGCGGCGCGGCGCCGGCCACCATGGCCTTCACGCCCTGGGGCAGGCCCGCTTTCATTTCATCGGGCGCATTGACCAGCATGCCATGCACGATGGGCGCGCCGCAGTAGTGCGTGACGCCATTGGCCTTGATCGAATCGATGATGGCTTTGGCTTCGACCTTGCGCAGGCAGACGTTGACGCCGGCGCGCGCGGCGATGGTCCACGGGAAGCACCAGCCGTTGCAATGGAACATGGGCAGCGTCCACAGGTACACCGCGTGCTTGGGCAGGTCCCACTCCAGGATGTTGCTGATGGCGTTGATGGCCGCGCCGCGGTGGTGGTAGACCACGCCCTTGGGGTTGCCGGTGGTGCCGCTGGTGTAGTTGAGCGCGATCGCGTCCCACTCGTCGCCCGGCAGTTGCCATTCGAAGGCGGCATCGCCCCCGGCCACGAAAGCGTCGTAGCCGATGCTGCCGATGCGCTCGGAAGCGCCGGTGTACTGCGCGTCTTCCACATCGATCACCAGCAACGGCGTGGTGGCCTTGCGCAGCGCCAGCGCTTTCTTCATCACGCCGGAAAATTCCGGATCAACCACCAGCACCTTGGCTTCGCCGTGGTCCAGCATAAAGGCCACCGTCTCGGGGTCCAGCCTCGTGTTCAGCGCATTGAGCACGGCGCCGGCCATGGGAATGCCGAAATGCGCTTCGACCATCGGCGGCGTGTTGGGCAGCATCACCGCCACCGTGTCGCCCTTGCGCACGCCGTGCCGCGCGAGCGCGCTGGCCAGCTGGCGGCAGCGCGAATACACCTCGCTCCAGCTGCGCTGGAGCGGGCCGTGCACAACCGCGGTACGCTGGGGGTACACCTCGGCGGCGCGTTCGATGAAGGAAAGCGGGGACAGCGGCGCATGATTGGCTTCGTTGCGCGGCAGCTCCTGGTCGTAAATGCAGGGAGGAACTCCCAAAATATTCGTCATGCTTGTCTCCAGTTCCCCGGTTTGCCCGGTGTGCGCCTAGCTTAGTTCTTTTTGATGCAGCGCAGCATTAGGTAAGAATACCGAACCCCCATGGCCATCCCCCAGTCTTTCATCCAGGAACTGCTCGCCCGCGCCGACGTCGTCGAGATCGTCGGGCGCTACGTGCAGCTGAAGAAAGGCGGTGCCAACTACATGGGGCTGTGCCCGTTCCACGGCGAGAAGTCCCCTTCGTTTTCGGTCAGCCCCAGCAAGCAGTT
Organism: Burkholderiales bacterium; assembly: GCA_016191525.1. GTDB lineage: Bacteria > Pseudomonadota > Gammaproteobacteria > Burkholderiales > Burkholderiaceae_C > Ramlibacter. The sequence goes on from JACPOK010000033.1 coordinate 554,900, forward strand.
CTATCACTGCTTCGGCTGCGGCAAGAACGGCAATGCCATCGGTTTCCTGATGGAACACGCCGGCATGAATTTCGTGGAGGCGGTGAAAGACCTGGCGCAGCAATACGCCATGCAGGTGCCCGAGGACGATGCCTCGCCGCAGGACCGCGAGCGCGCCGCGCAGCAGCGAGAAAAGCAGGCCACCCTGACTGACGTGCTGGAAAAAGCCGGCGAGGCCTACCGCAAGCAGTTGAAGGCCTCGACGCGCGCCATCGAGTACTTCAAGGGCCGGGGCCTCTCGGGCGAGATCGCGAAACAGTTCGGCCTGGGCTACGCACCCGAAGGCTGGCGCAGCCTGGCCAGCGTGTTCCCCAATTACGACGATCCGCTGCTGGCCGAGTCGGGCCTGGTGATCGTCAACGAGGACGATGACAAGCGCTACGACCGTTTCCGCGACCGCGTGATGTTCCCCATCCGCAACGTCAAGGGCGAGTGCATCGGCTTTGGCGGCCGCGTGCTGGGCGATGACAAGCCCAAGTACCTCAATTCACCCGAGACGCCGGTATTCAGCAAGGGCCGCGAGCTTTATGGCCTGTTCGAGGCGCGCCAGGCGCTGCGCGAGCAAGGCTATGTGCTGGTGACCGAGGGCTACATGGACGTGGTGGCGCTGGCCCAGCTGGGCTTTCCCAACGCGGTGGCCACGCTGGGCACGGCCTGCACCACCGACCACGTGCAGAAGCTGTTCCGCTTCACCGATTCGGTGGTGTTCAGCTTCGACGGCGACGCCGCCGGCCGGCGCGCCGCCCGCAAGGCGCTGGACGGCGCCCTGCCCTATGCCACCGACGTGCGCTCGGTGAAGTTCCTGTTCCTGCCGGCCGAGCACGACCCCGACAGCTACATCCGCGAATTCGGCCAGGATGCCTTCGCCAAATACGTGAGCGAGGCCACCCCGCTGTCGCGCTTCCTGCTGGAAGCCGCCACGGAAGGCTGCGACCTCAGCACCGCCGAGGGCCGGGCCCACATGGCCGCCAATGCCCGCCCGCTGTGGAGCTTGCTGCCGGAAGGCGCCCTGAAAAGCCAGCTGCTGGCCGAAATCGCCGACCAGGTGCAGCTGGACAGCCGCGAACTGTCCGGCCTGTGGGGCATGGCTGCAGCCGGCCACGGCGGCCGCGATAAGCCGCGCTATCAAAATGAGAGCGGCTCACGCGCACCGGATAAGGGCCACAGCCAGAAATACAGCCCGAAAACATACGCAAAACCGGCCCGCCGGCTGCCCGGCCGGGTGCTGCCCGCCAGCCGCGCCGATCATGCGGCGCGGCTGATGCTGGGCGACGCGGCCGCGTGGGAGAACCTTTCCCACGAGAACCACGCCATGCTGTGCGAGCTGCCGGCGCCACACGGGCCGCTATTCGCCTGGCTGGACAGCCAGCTGCACGAGCACGGCCCCGTGCCCTGGGGCACGCTGCGCGAAGGCCTGCAGGGCCATGAAAGCGAGGCGCTCGCCCTGAAGCTGATGGCCGATGCCCCCGCGCTCGGTCCTCAGGGCGCCGAATCCGCCGCCGAACTGCAGGACCTGCTCGGCCGGATGCGCATCGAGCAGCTCAAGGCCCAGGAGACCGAAGCCCTGGCCGCCGGGGACCAGGAGCTGTACCGAAAGCTGCGGGACCGCAGGCTGGAACTGCAGGCTTCACTCGCCCCGGACCCCGCCGGGGCTTGAAAAACCCGCCCGCTGGTATAATGTAGGGTTGCTAGCGGCAAGAGCGACAGCAGCACCTCCGGACACCGGCCAACCGACGCCACAGCGCGCGACCGAGCCACCTACCCGCAAGGACTGCACCCCAAATGTTCGCCCACACATCTTGCCCATTGGAGGCCCGCTGAAAAGCGCGGCCTTTCCTCACCCGCGCCGGGTTGTTCATGGCGCTTTTTGTGTTTTCGTTTTTTTGCAGTCCCGAGGTATTTTTTCATGCCCGCTCAAAAGTCCGTAAAGCTTTCAAAGCCCGCCGCGAAACCTGTCGCGAAAAAACCGGTCAAAGCGGTTGCCAGGCCCAAGGTGGTCCTGAAGGTCGTGAAGACGCCTTCAAAGCCCCAGGCCAAGGCGACCGCCAAGCCAGTCACGAAAGCCAAGCCAGTGCCCGCATCGAAGTCCCCCGCCGCCAAGCCGTCCGAAAAAGCCTCCGCCAAGGAAGAGCTGAAGAAACCCGCAAAGGCCGCCGCGCCTGCGGTTGAAGAAGTCGTCAAGAAGAAGCCTGGTCGCCCGCCCAAGGCCGCTTCGGCCACCGCGGGTGCTGCATCCGCCACCGCCGGCGCCAAGCGCGGCCGCAAGCCCAAGGATGCCGGCACCGGCAAGCCCGGCGAGGAAATGGACATGTCGGACATCGAGGACGACCTGGCCGGTGAGCCGGTGGCTGAGACGACCGAGAAGGTCAAGCCGCTGCGCATGAAGATCAGCAAGGCGAAGGAACGCGCCCTGATGAAGGAATTCGGCCTGGACGAAACCGTCCTGTCCGAGGAAGACATGGCCAAGCGCAGGCAGCGCCTGAAGACGCTGATCACGCTGGGCAAGACCCGCGGCTACCTGACGCACGCCGAAATCTCCGACCACCTGCCCGACAAGCTGATCGACGCCGAGACGCTGGAAGTCGTGGTCACGATGCTCAACGACCTGGGCGTGGCGGTGTACGAGCAGACGCCCGACGCCGAGATGCTGCTGCTGAACAACACGACGCCCACCGCGGCGACGGTTGAGGAAGCCGAGGAAGAAGCCGAAGCCGCCCTGTCCACCGTCGACAGCGAATTCGGCCGCACCACCGACCCCGTGCGCATGTACATGCGCGAGATGGGCACCGTGGAGCTGCTCACGCGCGAAGGCGAAATCGAGATCGCCAAGCGCATCGAAGGCGGCCTGATGGCCATGATGGAAGCCATCTCGGCTTCCCCCGCCACCATCGCCGAGATCCTGCGCCTGGCCAACGAGATCCGCGAAGGCCGCGTCGTCATCTCCACCGTGGTGGACGGGTTCTCCAACCCGAACGAGGCCGACGACTATGTGGCCGAGGAAGACTTCGACGAATTCGACGCCGATGACGACGACGACGGCAACGGCGGCTCCAAGGCGCTGACCAAGAAGCTGGAAGAGCTCAAGACCCAGGCGCTGGAGCGCTTCGGCCGCATCCAGACCATGTTCGAGAAGGTCCACAAGATCTACGACAAGGAAGGCTGGGGCACGCCCTCTTACGTGAAGGCCCAGCACTCGCTGTCCGAAGAGCTGATGACCATCCGCTTCACGGCCAAGACGATTGAAAAGCTGTGCGACATGGTGCGCGGCCAGGTGGACGACGTGCGCAAGAAGGAGCGCGAGCTGCGCCGCATCATCGTGGACAAGTGCGGCATGCCGCAGGAAACCTTCATCAAGGATTTCCCGCCCAACCTGCTGAACCAGAAATGGGTCGAGAAGCAGGCCGCCGCCGGCAAGTCCTGGTCGGTTGTGATCGCCCGCAACATCCCGCCGATCCAGGAACTGCAGCAAAAGCTGGCCGACCTGCAGTCGCGCGTGGTCGTGCCGCTGGCCCAGCTGAAGGACATCAACAAGCGCATGAACGAGGGCGAGGCATCGTCGCGCGAAGCCAAGAAGGAAATGATCGAGGCGAACCTGCGCCTGGTGATTTCCATCGCCAAGAAGTACACCAACCGCGGCCTGCAGTTCCTCGATTTGATCCAGGAAGGCAACATCGGCCTGATGAAGGCGGTGGACAAGTTCGAATACCGCCGCGGCTACAAGTTCTCGACCTATGCCACGTGGTGGATCCGCCAGGCCATCACAAGGAGCATCGCCGACCAGGCCCGCACCATCCGCATCCCGGTGCACATGATCGAGACGATCAACAAGATGAACCGCATCTCGCGCCAGCACTTGCAGGAGTTCGGCTTCGAGCCGGATGCCGGCATCCTGGCCGCCAAGATGGAAATCCCGGAAGACAAGATCCGCAAGATCATGAAGATCGCCAAGGAGCCGATCTCCATGGAGACGCCGATCGGCGACGACGACGATTCCCACCTGGGCGACTTCATCGAAGACCAAGCCAACACCGCGCCCATCGAGGCCGCCATGCAGGCCGGCCTGCGCGATGTCGTGAAGGACATCCTGGATTCGCTCACCCCGCGCGAAGCCAAGGTGCTGCGCATGCGCTTCGGCATCGAAATGAGCACGGACCACACGCTGGAAGAAGTGGGCAAGCAGTTCGACGTGACGCGCGAGCGCATCCGCCAGATCGAAGCCAAGGCGCTGCGCAAGCTCAAGCACCCCAGCCGCAGCGACAAGCTGCGCAGCTTCATCGACACGCTGTAAAAGGCGCTGCGCCCGCGAAGGCGGGGGCCCAGGGCTTCCCGCGGCCTACTGGCCGTAGAAGAAGCTCTCCTCCACCACCTTGCCGTCCTTGACGGTGTACAGGCCCATCTCGTCCATGCCCATGCGGGCCTGGCCCTTGGGCGTGAGGTCCATGGTGAAGCGCACCATGAACTGGTCGCCGTGCACGTAGGGGCCTTCCACCTTCACGCTGTGCACCTCGTTGTTGGCGTACCACCACTCGCCCTTTTTCTCCACCGCCGCGCGGCCCTTGATGGCGGCCATCTCGTTGCCCGGCATGGGCTCGCGCGACATCACGTCGTCGGACCAGTAGCGCTTGCCAGCCTCGTCGAATTTGCCCTCCTTGCACAGCTGGGTGAAGGCCTGGGCCAGTTCCTGGGTTGTCATGGGAATCTCCTGTAGGTTGGGCCGGCCAGCGTAGCGCAGTTCAGTGCATGCGTTGTGTCAGGAGCCTGGGCGCAAGTAAAAACAGACCCGCACTTCCAGCCCTGGCTGCGCGTTGCGCACGCTGAAGGTGCCGCCATGGGCGAGAGCCACCAGCCGGCACAGGTACAGCCCCAGCCCCGCTCCGCCGGTGGCCCGTTCGCGTGCGGCGTCGGGCCGGTAGAAGGGCTGGGCCAGGTGGGGCAGCAGCGCCTCATCGACACCGGGGCCGTGGTCGCGCATGGTGAGGCTCACGCCCTCCCCTTCGCGCAGCAGGGCCAGTTGGACAGGCAGAGCCGCGCTGCCGGCGTGGCGCTGCGCGTTGTCCAGCAGGTTGCGCAGCAGCAGGCGAATGCGGGTGCGGTCCAGCGCCAGTTCAGGCAGGCCGGCTTCGATTTCCAGTTGCACCGCTGGTGCGGCGCCCGCGGCCGCCTGCTGCTCCACAGCTTCCCGCGCCAGGACTTCCAGGTCGGCAGCCTCCAGGTGCAGCGCCGCATGGCCCTGCCCCAGCCGCTCGCCCTCCAGCAAGTCGTTGACCAGGTCGCGCATCTCGGCCAGGTCGCGTAGCAGCGCCTGGCGCTGTGCCAGCACTTCGGGCGTTTCGGGCAGCAGCTCGGTATTGACCCGCGCCCGTGTCAGCGGGCTGCGCAACTCGTGGCTGATGGCCAGAAGCAGGCCGCGCTTGGCTTCCAGCATCTGGTGGATGCTGTCGGCCATGGCGTTGACGTCGGTGGCCAGCTGGCCCAGCTCATCGCGCCGGCGCACCGGGATGGGCGAGGTGAAGTCGCCGCTTCCGAAGCGGCGCGCGCCGATGCGGATGTCGTCCAGCGGCCGCAGCAGGCGGCGCACGTAGGCGTACGCCAGGCCGGTGAGCGCCAGCAGCACGGCCAGGGTGATCCAGCCGACGCGGCGCGGCTGGTCCTGCAGGGGTGCCAGGCTCAGGCCAAGCTGGACGCGGTGGCCGTCGGCCGTGGTGCGCTGCAGCAGGGACGGCTCGCGCTCGCCGTCGTGGCCCGCTGCGCCCCAGCCATGCCGCGGCCATGAATCGGCCTGCGAATCCGCGCCGGACTGCCAGTTCACCTGCGGCCCCGATATGCGCACGCTGATGGGCAGCCGCCGGGCCAGCGCGGCGGCGCGTTCGATGCTGGGCGGCGAGCCGATCTCGGCCACCACCCGGTCGACATAGTCGGCCACCAGCGGGCGCGCAGCATCGCGCCAGCCGATGCCCAATGCCTTTTGCATCCCGCCCAGGAAAGCCACGGTCATGCCCAGGGCAAGCAGCAGGAACAGCGCCACCAGCCGCAGCCGCAGCGAATGATTGAAAGCATGCCTTGCCCGGCGGTGCCAGCGCGGGTGCTGCTCAGCCGGCTGCATGGGCCAAGGCCAGTGTGTAGCCGGCGTTGCGCAACGTCTTGATGGCATGAAGCGGCTCCAGTTTCTTCCTCAGCCTGCTCACGACGATGTCCACGGCGCGGGTGTACAGCTCGGCCTCGTGGCCGCGCAGGTGGTTCAGGATGTCGTCCCGCGTGAACACCTTGCCGGGCTCGCGCGCCAGCAGGTGCAGCAGGTCGAATTCGGTGCTGGTCAGCTCCACGCTCCGGCCGCCGCGCAGCACGCTGCGGGTGGCAAGGTCCACGGTGAGGCCCTCGAAGCGCAGTGCCCCATCCGGCGATCGCGCCGGCACGGCAGTGCGGCGGCGCAACACGGTCTGCAGCCGCGCGACCAGCTCGCGCGGCTCGAAAGGCTTGGGCAGATAGTCGTCCGCTCCCAGCTCCAGGCCCACCACCCGGTCCATCACGTCACCGCGCGCGGTGAGCATGATGAGCGGGATGTCGCTGACCTTGCGGATGGTGCGGCACAGCTCGAAGCCGTCCATTTCCGGCAGCATCACATCCAGGATGGCGGCGTCGAAGCCGCCGCCGCGCAGCCGGGCCAGGCCCGCGCTGGGCCGGGTGGCCTGCTCCAGCTGCATCTCGAAGCGCGCGCAGTAGGCGGCCAGCGGCGCGCCCAGCTGTTCATCGTCGTCAATCAGCAGGATGCGGGGCATGGGCCGATTGTGTCACCCGCGATGCCACCAGCCGCCGTGGCGGCGTTGCATGAATTCACGCACCTTGACCTGCTGCGCCGGATTCAGGCTGTCGTAGAAATCGCCCAGGGCGGCGATCACCTCGGGACTCTTGCTGCTGACGGCCGCGGTCTTGTCGCTCACCAGGGCCTGGGCCCGGGCGCGGTCGAACTTCGCGCCGGCCACCATGGCCTGCACTTCCGCGCGAGGGTCGGTGGTCTTGCCGATCACGGCCATGCGCTGTTCGTGCAGCTTGTCGGCGACCAGGGCCAGGCGCTTTTTCTGGTCTTCATTCAGGTCCAGCTTGCCGGCCACGCGTTCGACCATCCTGCCGCGGAACTTGCTGTGGTCCTCGGCGCTCATCTGCCAGGCGGAGCCCTCATGGCGGTGGCCACAGGCGGTGAGGCCGCCCACGGCCAGGGTGGCACCGAACAGGCCGAACAGGCTGCGTTTGATCCAGGGTTTCATGACCGGTTTCCTTCAGGGGTGTTGAACATGGGCCCGATGGTGCGGCCAGCCGCCGGCGCGGTCATCTCTGGGCGGTTTCGGTTTGTTTCGTTTCTTTTCAGCGCGGGGCGTTGCCGGCCGGCGCTGCACGGCGCGCCCGCCAATGACACAATGACTGCGCCATGAAACCCTCCCGCCTGCTGGTCCTCTTGTCATTCGCTGCCGGTGCGGCCTGGGCGCAGGGTTCACCCGCCCTGGGGTTCCGCATCATGGCCGACGGCACGGGCGGCAACTGCATCGCCTGCCACGCGTTGCCCGGCATTGCCGGCACCCCCAGCAGCTTCGGCCCCTCCCTGGACAAGGTGGGCTCACGTTACGGCCCCGAGGCCTTGCGCCAGTGGGTGAGTGATGCGCGCCAGATCAAGCCGGGAACGCTGATGCCGCCGTTCGGCAGCACGCAGGGAACCCAATTGGCCAGCCGGGCTCAATCCATGTTGAGCGACGAGGAAATCAGCCACGTCGTCGCCGCCCTGCTGACGCTTCGCTAGGCCCAATGACAAATCGCCCCGTCCGCCGCCGCACCTGCCTCGCACTGGCCGCCTCGCCGCTACTGGCACCGCTGCTCGCGCAGGCGCAGATCGCCAACGTCACGGGCGACGACCTGAAGGCGATGAACCTGAAGGCGGCGGGGGTCACGCTGGACTTTCCCTCGCTGGCCGACACCGGTTTCGCCGTGCCCATCCATGCCGATATCGTGGCGCCCGCGGGCCTGAAGATCGAGACCATCGAGGTGTTCCTGCCCGCCAACCCGAACACCCGCGCCGTGCGCCTGCGCCTGCCCCAGCCGCTGGCCAGCTACACCTTCAGCACGCGCCTGCGGCTGGCGGGCAGCCAGGACGCCTGGGTGGTGGCCACGCTCAGCGACGGCAGCCGCATCGGGGCCAGCGCGCCCACGGTGGTGACCTCCTCCGCCTGCTTTGACGGCAGCTGAAGCACAGCCATGGCCACCGAAGTCCTCTCCCGCCTCTCGTTTGTCGGCGCCGTGCGCCCCGGCAACACGGTGCTGGCGCGCTGGATCGCCGGCCATCCGATGGAGACGGGCTTCCGCCTGGACGACTCAGGGCGCAACATTCGCCGCAATGTGATCACGGTGATCCGCGTGCTGCTGGACGGCAGGCTCATCCTCGAAGTGGAGCCCGGCACCGACCTGTCCGCCAATCCTTACCTGGAGTTCCCGGTAGTCGTGCCCGAGAGCGGCGGCATGGTCAGCGTGGAATGGCTGGACGATGCCGGCCGGCGCGGCAGCGTGCAGCAGTTGCTGCTGGCCAGATGAAAGCGGTGCGCCTTGCGCTTGCGCTGGTCGCCGCTGCGTGCGGCGTGGCCACCGCCGCCGACTGGCCCAGCGACAACAAGCTCAACGGCAATGCCTTCCTGCCGCCGGGCCTGCAGAAACTGCAGGCAGACCCCATCGGCAGCCCGGTCGCGCTGTGGCTGGAGCGCGGCCTGGCCCTGTGGAGCGAGCGCACCGGCACGGCCAGCTGCCAGGGCTGCCACGGCGCCATCGAAAGCATGAAGGCTGCGGCGCCGGCCTTCCCGCGGCTTGCGCCCGGCGGCCAGTCGCTGGTCAACCTGGAGGACCAGATCGTCACCTGCCGCGGCCGCACCGGCCACCCGGAGGCCAAGCTGGAAGACGAGGACGTGCTGGCCCTGAGCGCCGCCCTGCACCACGTGGCCAAAGGCATGCCGATTTCGGTTCGGCCCGCCGCCGGGCAGGAAGCCCAGTGGCAGGCGCGCCTGGGCCACGGCGCGCAGCTGTTTGCCACGCGCATCGGGCGCATCAACCTGGCCTGTGTGCACTGCCACGAACAGAGCATCGGCAAGCAGATGCGCGCCGACGTGATCAGCCCGGGCAATCCCACAGGCTTCCCGATCTACCGGATGAGCTGGCAGCGCCCGGGCTCCATCGACCGGCGGCTGCGCGCCTGCTACTCCGGCGTGCAGGCGGTGCTGCCGCCCGCGGGCGCGCCTGAGCTGCGCGACCTGGAGCTGTACCTGAAGGTGCGCGCCAACGGCATGCCGCTGGACGGGCCGTCGATCCGGCGCTGAGGCTCGCTCAGGCGAAGGTGAAGCCCTGGTTCTTCAGCGGCAGGCTGCGCACCGGCTTGCCGGTAGCGGCGTGGATGGCGTTGAGCACACAGGGCGTGACCACGCAGATGGTGGGTTCGCCCACGCCGCCCCAAAAGTCGTAGGTGGGCACGATCACCGTTTCCACCTTCGGCATTTCGGCCAGCTTCAGGATGCGGTAGCTGTCGAAGTTGAGCTGCTGCACGCGGCCCTTGTCCACCGTCATCTCACCGAAGAAGGCAGCCGACAGGCCGTAAGCCACCGAGCCTTCCACCTGCGCGGCGATCTGCCCGGGATTGACTGCGTGGCCGCAGTTCAGCGCCAGCACCATGCGGTGCACCTTGACGGCGCCCTCCTTGCTGACCGACACCTCGGCCACGGCGGCCGAATAGCTGCCATAGCCCATGAACTGCGCGATGCCGCGGTGCACGCCCGCCGGCAGCGGCTTGCCCCAGTTGCCCTTTTCGGCGGCGGCGTTCAGCACCGCCAGGTGCTTGGGGTGGTTTTGCATCAGCGCGCGGCGGAACTCCACCGAATCACGGCCGGCGGCGCGCGCCACTTCTTCCAGGAAGCACTCCAGGTACACGCCATTCTGGTTGGTATTGACGCCGCGCCACGGGCCCACCGGCACATGGGTGTTGCGGATGGCGTATTCGGTCAGCAGGTTGGGGATGGTGTAGCCCATTTGCGCTTCGCCCGGCTCTTTCCAGAAGCCTTGCAGCTGCCGCTCGTCCTTGCCGTCGCGGATGGCCTGCGGATTGATCCATGCATTGATGGACTGGCCCGACAGGCGCACTTTCATTCCCACCAGGTTGCCGCTGGCGTCCAGCCCGGCCGACATCTCGCACTGCGAGATGGGGCGGTAGAAGTCATGCGCTTGGTCTTCCTCGCGGCTCCAGATCAGCTTGATGGGCGTGCCGGGAAACTGTTTGGCGATCTGCGCGGCCTGGTGCACATAGTCCTGCTGGCCGCCGCGGCGCCCGAAGCCGCCGCCCAGGTCCATCTTGTAGACCTCGCACTTGTCCAGCGGCAGGCCGGTGGCCGCGGCCAGCGCGGCGTGCGAGGCCTCGCCGTTCTGGGTGGGCACCCAGCATTCGGCCCGGTCGGCGGTGACGCGTGCCGTGCAGTTCATCGGCTCCATCGTGGCGTGCGCGAGAAACGGCGTGCCATAGAGCGCATTCACTTTCTTCGCCGCGCCCGCAATGGCGGCGACAGCGTCGCCTTCCTTGCGCCCGGCGTAATCCCCCGCTGCGGTGAGGCCCTCCTTCAGGTGCGCCGCTATCGTGGCGCTGGACGCGTTGGCGTTGGGGCCTTCGTCCCACACTACAGGCAGCTGGTCCAGCGCGTTCTTCGCGCGCCACCAGGTGTCGGCCACCACGGCCACCGTGCTCGGGTTGACGCGAACCACGGCTTTTACACCACGCATGGCCTTGACCTTGCTGTCATCAAAGCTCACCAGCTTGCCGCCGAACACGGGGCAGTCCCTGATCGCCGCGCAAAGCATGCCGTCCAGCTTCACGTCCACGCCGTACTGCTTGGAGCCGTCGAGCTTGTCGGCCGTGTCCAGCCGCTTCATGGTCTTGCCCGCCAGCTTCCACTCGCGCGGGTTCTTCAGGGTGATGCTTTTCAAGTCGGGGGGCGGCAGCCTGGCGGCCGCGGCGGCGACCTTGCCGTAGCTGGTCTTGCGGCCGGAGCCCGCGTGAGTGATCACGCCATTGGCCACCGTGACTTCGCCCACCGGCACGTTCCACTCGTTGGCCGCCGCCTGCAGCAGCATGATGCGGGCGGCCGCCCCGCCCCGCCGGACGTAGTCTTCCGAGGTGCGGATGCCCCGGCTGCCGCCGGTGCCCATCTCGCCCCAGGCCCGCTTGCGCGCCAGGCTCTGCCCCGGCGTGGGCGACTCGGTGGTGACGCGGCTCCAGTCGCATTCCAGCTCCTCGGCCACCAGCTGGGCCAGGCCGGTGCGCGTGCCCTGCCCCATCTCGGAGCGGACGATACGGATGATGCAGGTGTCGTCCGGGCGGATGACCACCCAGACGTTCATTTCGGTGTCGCCGGCGGCAACGGTCTGGGCGGCAACCGGCAGGTGCAGCCCCAAGGCCAGGCCGCCCGCGGCGACGCTGCCCGAACCGATGACAAAACTGCGGCGTGAGATTCGTTTCATGGCGCGCTCCTCAAGCCTGCCCGGCGGCGAGGTGAATCGCCGCGCGGATGCGCTGGTAAGTGCCGCAGCGGCAGATGTTGGACATGGCCTCGTCAATATCCTTGTCGGTCGGCCTGGGCTTGCTCTTCAGCAGCGCCGCGGCCGCCATGATCTGGCCCGACTGGCAGTAGCCGCACTGCGGCACATCCAGCTCGGCCCAGGCTTTCTGGATCGGGTGCGACACGTTGGCCGAAAGCCCCTCTATGGTGGTGATGCGCTGGTCGGCCACGGCGGAACCGGGGATCGAGCAGGACCGGGCCGGCACGCCGTCGATGTGCACGGTGCAGGCACCGCACTGGGCGATGCCGCAGCCGTACTTGGTGCCGGTCATCCCGAGGATTTCCCGCAGCACCCACAGCAAGGGCATCTCCGGTTCGGCATCGACGGTCTGCACCTTGCCGTTGACATTGAGCTTGTACATCTGCGCGGTCTCCTGTGGCGGTTGGCTGCGTCATTGCAAACCGCTTTGGTGCGCGCCGGTCATGGGGCTTACCCGCCCCGGCGCAAAGGAGCCGTCAGAACATCGTTTCCTGGTAGCGGTCCTGCTTGCCGTCGCTGCGCGGCGCCAGCAGGCTCACCAGCGGCTCCAGCGCCGCGTGGGCCGTGTAGCCCTTGCCGCATTCGGGGCAGCCGTAGTCTTCCTCGTCGTCGCTGCCCGCCTGGCGCGACAGGAACACGGCGAAGCGCGCGCCGCAGTAGGCGCACGACTTGACGAAGCTGCTGCGCTGGAAATCCGGTTCAGGTGTGATGGCCTGGCCCATGGCGTTCCCCTCACGCGCCCTCTGGTGGCGCGTCCGGGCCAGTATGCGCCGGGCCGCCGGCACGGCCGGGGCAAAACCCCCACCGCCAGCGCATGTATCAGCGTGCCGGGGTGTCTGGAAATTCCTCCGTGTCGACTTCACCGCGGCTCTGGTCGCTGTAGCGGTTGCCGCTCACGGTGTCCTGGTTGATCAGGGCTTCCAGCCGCGCCAGCAGGCCGGGCTCCAGCTTCACGGCGCCGGCGCCCAGGTCTTCCCGCAGATGATCAACGCGGGTGGTGCCGGGGATCGGCACGATGTGCGGCGCTTTTTGCAGCAGCCAGGCCAGCGCCAACTGGGCCGGCGTGCAGCCGGCCTCGGCCGCCAGCGCCTTGTAGGCCGGCAGCAGCTTCAGGTTGGCGGCGTAGTTCTCCGGCGAGAAGCGCGGCATGGCCTTGCGGATGTCCTTGTCGGCCAGCGTGGCCACGTCGTGCAGCGCGTCACACAGGAAGCCGCGCGCCACCGGGCTGAAGGCGACGAAAGCCGCGCCCAGCTCCCGGCAGGCCTGCAGCACCGCGATTTCGGGGTTGCGCGTCCACAGCGAATACTCGGTCTGCACCGCGCTGATGGGGTGCACGGCGTGCGCGCGGCGCAGCGTCGCCGCGGACACTTCCGACAGGCCGATGGCGCGCACCTTGCCGGCCCGCACCAGGTCGCTCATTGCGCCCACGCTGTCCTCGATGGGAACCTTCTTGTCCCAGCGGTGCAGGTAATACAGGTCGATCACGTCGGTCTGCAGGCGGCGCAGGCTATCCTCGCAATTCCGGCGCACGGCTTCGGGCCGCCCGTCGATCACGCGGCGCACGGCCCCGTCGTCGCCCGTGACGCCCGCCATGCCGCCCTTGCTGGCCAGGGTGAAGCGGTTGCGGTGCGGCTTGAGCACGCGGCCCACCAGCGTCTCGTTGGCGCCGAAACCGTACAGCGCCGCGGTGTCGAACAGCGTCACGCCTTCATCCAGCGCGGCCAGAAGCACCCGCTCGCCCTGCTGCGCGTCCGGCGGCGTGCCGTAGGCGTGGCTCAGGTTCATGCACCCCAGGGCGAGGGCACTGACGGTGAACGGGCCGATGCTGCGTGTGTTCATGCCTTCAGCTGCTGCTCCAGGCCGTGCAGCACCTGGTAGCAGGGCAGCACCTGCGCCACGCTGGAATTGGGTTCGCGGCCTTCCTTGATGGCGGCGAAGAATTCACGGTCCTGCAGCTCGATGCCGTTCATGGAAACGTCCACCTTGCTGACGTCGATCTTCTCTTCCTTGCCGTTGAACAGGTCGTCGTAGCGGGCGATGTAGGTTGCCGTGTCGCCTATGTAGCGGAAGAAGGTTCCCAGCGGCCCTTCGTTGTTGAACGACAGCGACAGCGTGCAGATGGCGCCGTTGGCCGCCTTCAGCTGGATGCTCATGTCCATGGCGATGCCCAGCGCCGGATGGATCGGGCCCTGCACGGCGTTAGCCTTCACGATGGGGCTGCCGCACTGGTAGGCGAACAGGTCCACCGTGTGCGCGGCGTGATGCCACAGCAGGTGGTCCGTCCAGCTGCGCGCCTGGCCCAGCGCGTTCATGTTGGTGCGGCGGAAGAAGTAGGTCTGCACGTCCATTTGCTGGATATTGAACTCGCCCGCGGCGATCTTCTTGTGCACGAACTGGTGGCTGGGGTTGAAGCGGCGGGTGTGGCCGCACATGGCCACCAGGCCGGTCTGCTTTTGCAGCGCGACAACTTCCTGCGCGTCCTTCAGGCTGTCGGCCAGCGGAATTTCCACCTGCACGTGCTTGCCCGCCTTCATGCAGGCGATGGCCTGGGCGGCGTGCATCTGGGTGGGCGTGCACAGGATCACGGCGTCCACTTCCTTCAGCGCCAGGCTCTCGGACAGCTCGGTGGTGACGTGGCCAATCCCGAATTTGGCGGCCACTTCCTTGGTCTTGTCCAGCTCGCGGCCGATCACGGAGACAACCTCGACCCCGTCGATGTTGCGAATGCCTTCGATGTGCTTGATGCCGAAGGCGCCGGCGCCTGCCAGGGCTACTTTGATGGTCATGCTTTGTCTTCCAGGATAAGGTGGCCCACCGCCGTGTTGGATGCAGGCACATGGTAGAAGCGGTGCTTGACGACGGGCGCGGGGCCACCCGCCAGATCGGACATCGCGCCGCGCGCGATCAGCCACATCACCAGCTCGATGCCTTCGCTGCCGGCCTCGCGCACATAGTTGATGTGGGGCACGGCGGCCTGCCCTTCAGGGTCGGAAACCATGCGGTCCAGGAAGGCGTTGTCGAATTCCCGGTTGATGAGGCCGGCGCGCGGGCCCTGCAGCTGGTGGCTCATGCCGCCCGTGCCCCAGATGTGCACGTTCAGATCCTCGTCGTAGCTCTCCACCGCCTTGCGGATCGCCTTGCCCAGGTTCAGGCAGCGCTGGCCGGAAGGCACGGGGTACTGCACCACGTTGACGGCGAACGGGATCACCGGGCAGGGCCACGCCTGCGGCTGGCCGCACATCAGTGACAGGGGCACAGTGAGGCCGTGGTCCACGTCCATCCGGTTGACGATGGTGAGGTCAAAGTCCTGCTGGATCACCGACTGGGCGATGTGCGAAGCCAGGTCGGCATGGCCGATCACCTTCGGCACGGGCCGCGGGCCCCAGCCTTCGTCCGCCACGGCGTATTCGTCGGCCGTGCCGATGGCGAACGTGGGGATCATGTCCAGGCTGAAGGCGGTGGCGTGGTCGTTGAACACCAGGAAGACCACGTCCGGCCTGTTGTCCTTCATCCACAGCTTCGAATACTCATAACCCTGGAACACCGGCTGCCAGTACGGCTCCGCCGACTTGCCCAGGTCCAGCGCCGCGCCGATGGCCGGCACGTGCGACGTGAAAACGCTTGCGGTGATGCGGGCCATCAGGTGGTTCCCCACCTGGGATCGCGGCCGCCGCCGATCATCATGTTGCGGTATTCCTCTTCGCTCATGCCGGTCATGCTGCCCGCCATCTGCTGGAAGCTCTTGCCGTCGGTCGCGCCGATCTTGGCCAGGAAGTAGATGTTGCCGCCCAGCGCGATGCAGCGGTTCAGGTCGCGGGCCATCACCGCCTGCTTCTGCTCCTCGGTCATGGGCCACTCGTCCAGGTAGGCGCGTTCACCGGCCTTGAAGCGCTCGCGGTTGTCCGCCTTCATCAGCGACATGCAGAACTGGTTCAGGTGATAGCCCTTGCGCGACTGCTCCGCGTCGAAGATGGTGGTGCCGGGCACGTCCAGATAGGGTTTGTCGAGAGACATGGTCAGCTCCAATACAGGCGGGTGGGGTTGTCCACCAGCATCTTGCGCTGGAGTTCAGCGGTCGTGGCGATGTGCGGGATGAAATCCACCAGCAGCCCGTCATCCGGCATGTGGCCCTTCAGGTTGGGGTGCGGCCAGTCGGTGCCCCAGAGCACGCGGTCGGGGAAGGTTTCAACGATGCGGCGCGCGAACGGGATCACGTCGCGGTAGGCATTCTGCTCGCCATCCAATGCCGGCGGGCCGGAAACGCTGAGCCGCTCCGGGCAGCTCACCTTGGACCACACGTTGGGGTATTCGGTCATGAACTTCACGAACAGCTCGAACTGCGGGCCGTCCACCGGCAGGCCCACGTCGGGGCGGCCCATGTGGTCCACCACCACGGTGGTCGGCAGCGCGGTGAAGAAGTCCCACAGCTCGGGCAGGTCCACCGCCTCGAAATAGATCACCACGTGCCAGCCCAGCGGCGCGATGCGGGCGGCGATCTCCATCAGCTCGTCCTTCGGGGTGAAGTCCACCAGCCGCTTGACGAAGTTGAAGCGCACGCCACGCACGCCGGCCGCATGCATGTCCTGCAGTTGCTGGTCGGTGACGCTGCGCTTGATGGTGACGACGCCGCGGGCCCTGTTGCCGGAGTGCTTCAGTGCATCCACCAGCGCGCTGTTGTCGGCGCCGTGGCAGGTGGCCTGCACGATCACGTTTTTGTCGAACCCCAGGTGGTCCCGCAGCGCGAACAGCTGCGCCTTGCTGGCGTCGCAGGGCGTGTACTTGCGCTCCGGCGCGAACGGAAACTCGTTGCCGGGGCCGAACACGTGGCAATGCGCATCAACGCTGCCGGGCGGCAGCTTGAACTTCGGCTTGCTGGGGCCGGCGTACCAGTCCAGCCAGCCGGGGGTTTTCACGAACTCAGTCGACATACTTCAGGCCCAGCTTCTCCAGCGGCTCGCGCATCTTGTACATGTCCAGGCCCAGGATGCCGGAGGCCAGCCTGGCGCGCTTCTCGCCTTCGTTGGCTTCGCGGGCGGCGGCCGCGTCGGCCGTCTTGCCGGCCAGCGCAGCGGGTACCACCACCACACCGTCGTCATCAGCCACGATGGCGTCGCCGGGGTTCACGCTCATGCCGGCGCAGACGATGGGGATGTTCACCGAGCCCAGCGTCGCCTTGACCGTGCCCTTGGAGCTGATGGCGCGGCTCCACACCGGAAAGCCCATCTCCTGCAGGGTCTTCACGTCGCGGCAGCCGCCGTCGATGATCAGGCCGCGCGCGCCGCGCGCCATGAAGCTGGTGGCCAGCAGGTCGCCAAAGAAGCCGTCGGTGTTGTCCGTGGTGCAGGCCGCCACGACGATGTCGCCCGGCTGGATCTGCTCGGCCGCCACATGCATCATCCAGTTGTCGCCCGGCTGCAGCAGCACCGTCACCGCGGTGCCAGAAATCTGTGCGCCCGGGTAGATCGGACGCATGTAGGTCTTCATCAGGCCGACGCGGCCCATGGCTTCGTGCACGGTGGCCGAGCCGAGCTTGGCCATGCTGTCGGTGGCTGCGCGGTCTGCGCGCTGGATGTTGCGATACACAACGCCGAGTTCGAACATGATTACTTCCCCTTGGTCTTCAGCAGCGCGTCCAGGCGCGGGAACACGCGCCGCGTGTTGGCTTCATAGATCTGGTGCTTGTCTTCGGCACTCAGGATCGTCGAGGCCTCGATGTAGCGTTTGGTGTCGTCGTAGTAGTGGCCACTTTCCGGGTCGATGCCGCGAACGGCGCCGATCATCTCCGAGGCGAACAGCACGTTCTTCACCGGGATCACGGTGTTCAGCAGGTTGATGCCCGGCTGGTGGTACACGCAGGTGTCGAAGAACACGTTGTTGAGCAGGTGGTCCTTCAGCAGGGGACGCTTCATCTCCTGCGCCAGGCCGCGGAACCGGCCCCAGTGATAAGGCACGGCGCCGCCGCCGTGCGGGATCAGGAAGCGCAGCGTGGGAAAGTCCTTGAACAGGTCACCCTGGATCAGCTGCATGAAGGCCGTGGTGTCCGCGTTCAGGTAATGCGCGCCGGTGGTGTGGAAGGCCGGGTTGCAACTGGTGCTGACGTGGATCATGGCCGGCAGGTCGTACTCCACCATCTTTTCGTAGATGGGGTACCACAGCTTGTCGGTCAGCGGCGGGCTGGTCCAGTGGCCACCCGAGGGATCCGGGTTCAGGTTGATGCCGACGTTGCCGTATTCCTTGACGCACTTTTCCAGCTCGGGGATGCAGGTTTTCGGATCGACGCCGGGTGACTGCGGCAGCATGGCCACCGGCACGAAGTGGTCGGGGAACAGCTGGCTCACGCGGAAGCACAGCTCGTTGCAGATCGCAGCCCAGGTGGACGACACATTGAAGTCGCCGATGTGGTGCGCCATGAAGCTGGCGCGCGGCGAGAACAGCGTGATGTCGCTGCCGCGCTCGCGCATCAAACGCAGCTGGTTGGTCTCTATCGATTCGCGCAGCTCGTCGTCGCTGATCTTCAGGTCGGCGACCTTCGGCATCACGGCGGCGTCCTTGATGCCGGCGATCTGCTGGTTGCGCCAGGCCTCCAGCGCCTTGGGGGCGGTGGTGTAGTGGCCGTGGCAGTCGATGATCAGGCTCATTGCTTTTTTCCCTGTGGTTCAGGCCGGCGTCATGCCGTGCCGTTGTTTTGCCTGCGCCGCCTGCGGCGACGCCATGAAGGCAAGCATGGCCTGCACGGCCGGCGCCTGCGCCGAGGCCGTGCACAGCCCCGCCGAGAAAGTGGTGATGATCTGCACCGCATCGGGCAGCGGCCCGATAACGTCTATGCCTTCGAGGTGCATCAGTTCGCTCAGCTGCTGGAACCCCAGCGCCACCTCGCCGCGCGCCACCAGCGTGCCCACCGGCACGCCCGGCGGCGCCTGCACGATGCGCCCGGCCAATTCACCGGCGATGCCCCAGCGCTCGAACAGCTTGAGCAGGGCCACGCCGCTGGGACCGGTGGAGTGGCCGACGCTGGCCGCGGCGAGCACGGCAAGCCGCAGCGCCTCTTCGGAGGAAATGTCCGGCCGCGCGGCCCCGGCTTTCACGCACACGGCCACGCCGGAGTGAACCAGGTCCACCCGGCTGCCCGCGACCACGTGGCCGGACGCGGCCAGCTTGTCGATCGCATCCGAGGCCAGGACGACCACGTCGAACGCTTCACCCGCCTGCACCCGCTTGGCCGCATCCACGCCGCCCACCGATTCCATCGCCACGGTGTCGCCGCCGCGCTGCTGCCAGCCGGCAATCAGTTCAGCCAGCACCTGGCGGGTGGCCATGGAGGAAATCCCCTTGATAGTCATTCGCTGATTTTGCGTGTTGCGTGCCCCGGCGGAAAGCCGCGGCCCCCGCTATCAGCTATAGCAGGACGGCATAATACGTAACTAGATATTCAAAACCGGGCCCCACGTGGATTTAAAGCAACTCGAGTATTTCGTGCGCGTGGCCGAGCTGGGCAGCTTCACCCGCGCCTCGGGCGTGCTGGACATTGCGCAGCCCGCGCTCAGCCGCCAGGTGCGGCTGCTGGAAGTGGAATTGCGGCAGAACCTGCTGCTGCGCAACGGCCGCGGCGTGACCACCACCGAAGCCGGCAAGCTGCTGCTGGAGCACGGCCGCGGCATCCTGCACCAGCTGGAGCGGGCGCGCGAAGACCTGGGCCGCGTGCGCGGCGCATTGGCCGGGCGGGTGGCCGTGGGCCTGCCGCCCAGCATCGCCAAGATCATGACCGTGCCGCTCACGCGCGCGTTCCGCAAGCGCCTGCCCAGCGCCGCCCTGTCCATCAGCGAGGGCCTGTCGATGTCCATGCAGGAGTCGCTGCTGACCGGCCGGCTGGACATCGCCCTGCTGTACAACCCCACGCCCTCGCCGCAGCTGGAAACCGTGCCGTTGCTGGACGAAGACCTGTACCTGGTGAGCCCCAGGTCGGGCAAGGCCAGGGTCACCGCGATGACGCTGAAGGAAGTGGCCGCGCTGCCGCTGGTGATTCCCAGCCGGCCCAACGCCATCCGCATGGTGGTGGAAACGCAGATGGCCAGCATCGGCTGCAAGCCAGTGATCAGCCTCGAAATCGACGGCATCGCGGCCATCCTGGACCTGGTGGCCGATGGCGAAGGCCATGCCATCCTGCCGCGCTACGCGGTGTCCACGTCGGCGCAACCGAAACTGTTCCAGGTGCGGGCCATCACCCGCCCCAAGCTGGGCAGCAAGCTGGCGCTGGCCACGGCTTCCGGGCGCACGACCACGCTGACGCAGCAGGCCATGCTGCAGCTGATCAGGGAAGTGGCCATGGCCACGTTCGGCAGCGTGGCCGTGGCCCGCTAGCGCTGCTTCTTCGCGGCAATCAGCCGGTCGGCGTAGTCCTGCCAGCGGGCGTCCTTGCCCACGCCCTCGAAGGTGCCGGCCGCCGCCTGGTCGGCCACCCATTGCTGCTTGTCCGCGATGGCGCCCGCCATGAACGGGTCGAAGCCGGCTTCGCGCACCGTGTTGGCCGCCTCGCGCATTTCCTCGGCGCGGCGCTTGCCGTGCTGCACAACGCGGCTGAAGAAGTAGGCACCCTGCTTTTGCCAGTCGATGGACGGGAAGGTTTCCGCCAGCGTCGGCAGCACGTGGTCTTCCACGCCGTATTCGCGCGCCGTGGTGTAGCTCTCGATCACCAGCGCTTCCAGCCCCTTGATCATCACGCTGCGGCACATCTTGATGGCCGATGCCACGCCCAGTTTGTCGGACACAGCCTTGGCGTCCATGCCCCAGGCGTTCAGCTGCTGCGCGAGTTCAGCCGCACGGGCGCCACCCAGCAGCATGGGCACCTTGATGCCATAGGGCGGCACCGAAGTCATCACGCCCGCCTCGACATAGAAGGCGCCGGCTGCATCGATCAGCGCCGCCGCTTGCTGCTTGGTGCCGGGCGAGGCCGAATTCAGGTCCAGGAACAGGCTGCCCTCGCGGATGAAGCGCGCGGCCTCCTGCGCCACCGCCAGCGTGTTGGACGCGGTGACGGCGGAAATCACCAGGTCGCTCGCGGCGCACAGGGCCTGCATGGAAGCCTGTGCCGTCACGCCGGCCTGCACATCCGCGGCCCTGGTGGCGAACTTCAGGTCCCAGGCGTGCATGCCCGAAACGCCGGGCTTGTCTTTCAGGCCCGCCGTGAATGTCTTGCCGACTTCGCCGTAGCCGACGAGGCCGATGGTGTGGTTGGTCATGGGTTCTCCCTTATTGCCGCGGGATTTTTGCACGCTCAATCACCTCGGCCCAGCGCCGGGTATCCGCGGCCAGGTGCTCACCCAGCTGCGCGGGCGTGCTGCCGTGCGCCACCAGGTTCAGCTCCAGCAGGCGCTTCTTCACGTCGGGCAGGGCCAGCGCGGCGTGCAGTTCGCGGTTCAGCCGCGCGATGGCGGCGGGCGGCGTCTTGGCCGGCACGGCCAGGCCGTTCCAGGAGGACACATCAAACTTCGCCAGCGCACCACCGGTTTCGCGCGCCGCCGGCACCGCCGCCAACTGCGGCGCGCGCTGCGCGCCCAGCACCGCCAGCGGGCGCAGCGCGCCGCCCTGCACCTGCCCCATCAGCGGGCCCAGGATGTCGATGGCCGCGTCGATCTGCCCGCCGCGCAATGCGGTGATCACGGGCGGCGTGCCGTTGAAGGGCACGACCTGCGCGTCGATGCCCGCGGTGGACTTGAACAGCTCCGCCGCCAGGTGCTGCGTGGTGCCGATCTGCGGCGTGCCGATGTTCAGCTTGCCCGGGTTGGCGCGCGCGTAGGCCAGCAGCTCGGCAAGCGTCTTGAAGCGGCCCGCCTCGCTCACCACGATGGCCAGATCGAACGTGGCCAGCAGGGAGACCGGCGCGAAGTCCTTGACGGTGTCGAAAGGCAGCGACTTGAACAGTGCCGCGCTGACCGCCGTGCCGCTGGACACCAGCAGCAACGTGTGGCCGTCCGGCTCGGCGCGGGCCACGGCTTCACCGGCGACGATGCCGCCGGCGCTGGGCTTGTTCTCGATCACCACGGCCTGGCCGAGCGGGCCGCTGATCTTTTCCGCGACGGTTCGCGCCGTCAGGTCGGCCGCACCGCCGGCCGCATTGGGCACGACGATCTTCAGCGTGCGGGAGGGGAACGGCTGCTGCGCGCGGGAGGCCAGGGGCCACGCGGCCGCGGACAGCAGGATGGCGCGCCGGCAGTGCATGGCCTCAGCGCCCCACGCCCAGCAGCCTGTCCAGCACCGCAGGCTGGTCGCGCAGCTCCTGCGCCGTGCCTGAGTGAACCACCGTGCCGCGGTCGAGCACCACCGCGCGGTCGGAGATCGCCAGGATCGCCTGCGGATGCTGCTCCACGATGATGGCCGCCAGGCCCTCCTCGCGGGTGATGCGGCGGATGGCGCGCAGCAGCTCTTCCACGATGATCGGCGCCAGCCCTTCCAGCGGCTCGTCCAGCAGCAACAGCCTGGGGTTGAGCACCAGCGCGCGGCCCACGGCCAGCATCTGCTGCTCGCCGCCCGACAGCTGCGTGCCCAGGTTGGTCTTGCGTTCGGCCAGCCGCGGGAACATGGCATAGACGCCATCGGGGCTCCACTTGCCGGGCCGCGCCACCGCCGTCAGGTTCTCGTGCACGGTGAGCGACTTGAAGATGTTGCGCTCCTGCGGCACCCACCCTATGCCGGCCTCGGCGCGCCGGTGCGCAGGCAGCTTGTGCAGCACCGCACCGCCCAGCGAGATCGTGCCGCCGTGCTGCCGCGTGGCGCCGGCCAGCGTGTTGATCAGCGTGGTCTTGCCGGTGCCGTTGCGCCCCAGCAGTGCCAGCGTGGCGCCTTCATCCAGCGACAGTGACACGCCGTTCAGCACCACCGCCTCGCCGTAGCCGGCGCTCAGGTTGTCCACTTTCAGCAGTTCAGCCATGGCTGGGTTCCTCCCCATGGCCCAGGTACACCGCTTTCACTTCGGGATCATTGGCGATCTGCTCGGGGTCGCCCTCGGTCAGCACCGTGCCGTTGACCAGCACCGTCATGCGGTTGGCAAAACTGAAAACCAGGTCCATGTCGTGTTCGATCAGCAGCACGGACACGTCGGCCGGCAAGGCCGCCACCGTCTGCAGGAGTTCCTCGCGTTCGCCGGCCGGCACGCCCGCCACCGGCTCGTCCAGCAGCAGCACGCGCGGCTCGCAGGCCAGCGCGATCGCAATCTCCAGCAGCCGCCGCTTGCCGTAGGCCAGGTGCTCGGTGCGCTGGTTCATCACCTCCGCCAGGCGGAACTGCTCGAGCAGCTGAGTACACCGGTCTGCTACATCTTTGCTAGCGCCCAACGCGCTCCAGATGCGGCTTCCCAGCCCTTTTCGCTGTGAAACGACGAGCGCCAGGGTCTCCAGCGGCGTCATGGTGTTGAACAGCTGGTTGATCTGGAAGGTGCGCACCATGCCGCGCCCCACGCGCTTGTGCGGCGCCAGCCGGCTGATGTCCTGGCCTTCCAGCGTGATGGTGCCGCTGGTGGGTTCCAGCACGCCGGTGAGCAGGTTGATCAGCGTGGTCTTGCCGGCGCCGTTGGGGCCGATCAGCGCGTGGCGCGCGCCCTTGCGAAGGTTCAGCGTGACGTTGTTGGTCGCGGTGATGCCGCCGAACTTCTTGACCAGTCCTTCGCAGGAAAGAACGACGTCGCTCATTTCGTTCCTTTCCCGAACCAAACCCAGGGCTTGAGCAGCCGCTCGCGGCCCACCAGCACCAGCACCACCAGGAACAACCCCAGCCAGAACGTCCAGTACTGCGGCGTGATGGCCGACAGCGCGTCCTGCATCAGCTTGAAGACGATGGCTCCGGCCACGCCGCCATACAGCCAGCCGGTGCCGCCCACCACCAGGATCAGCATCACGTCGGCCGAGCGGTGGAACTCGAATACGTCCAGCGACGCAAAGCCCGTGGTCTGCGCCAGCAGGCCGCCCGCCGCCCCCGCCAGGCCAGCAGCGATGGTGTACACCACGGCCAGCCGCGAACCCACCGGGATGCCGATGGCCATGGCGCGCAGCCGGTTGTCGCGGATGGCCTTGAGCGTGGCGCCGAAAGGCGAATGCACCAGCCGGCGCGCCAGCACGAAGCACACCAGCAGCACCGTCAGCGAGTAGTACGCCGCCGTGCGCCCGGCCAGGTCAAAGGCAAAGGTACCCAGCAGCGGCCCCAGCACCACGCCCTGCAGGCCGTCGGCGCCGCCGGTCAGCCAGTCGAGCTTGTTGGCCAGTTCCAGCAGGATGAGGGCCACGCCCAGCGTCACCATCAGGCGGGTGAGGTCGCTGCCGCGCTGGATGGTCAGGCTGGCGACCGCGCCCAGCACGGTGGAAGCGGCGATGGCGGCGGCCAGCCCCACCAGCGGGTCGGGCACCACGTGCTTGGCGAGCAGCGCGGCGGTGTAGGCACCCAGGCCGAAGAAGGCGGCGTGGCCCAGCGAGACCACGCCGGTGAAACCCAGCACCAGGTCGAGCGACACCGCGAACAGGGCGACGATGGCGATCTCGTTGATCATGGCGGCGTGGCTGGGCAGCACCACCGGCGCGGCAAACGCCAGCAGCCAGAGCACCGGCTCCCAGGCTTTCCAGCGGCTGGCCTTGAGCAGTGACGTCTGCGCGTCCATCACGGCTTGCCTCCCTGCCGCACGAACAGCCCCTGCGGCCGCCAGATCAGGATGACGATCATCAGGCTGTAGACGATGAAGGCGCCCGTCTTGGGGATGTAGTACTTGCCCGCCACATCGGCGATGCCCAGCAGCAGCGCCGCCAGCAGCGGGCCGGTGATGGAAGACGTGCCGCCGACAGCGACCACGATGAGGAAATAAATCATGAATTTCAGCGGGAAACTGGGGTCCAGCCCCAGCACCTCGGCGCCCAGCGCGCCGCCCAGCCCTGCCAGCCCCGAACCCACGGCAAAGGTGGAGAGGAACACGACGTTGACATTGATGCCCAGCCCCGCGGCCACCCGCTGGTCGTCCACCGAGGCGCGCAGACGGCTGCCGAAGCGAGTCTTGGCCAGCACGAACTGCAGCACCACCGTGAGCGCGGCGCACACCGCGATGATGAACAGGCGGTAGTGGCCCATGCCCAGCATCCAGGCGCCGCTGCCGAGTTCGGTGCGGCCCTTGAGCCATTCGGGCAGCTGGATGATCTGCTGCGTCGAGCCGACGAAGTAGTCCACCGCAGCCACCGCCATGAAGGTCAGGCCGATGGAGAACAGCACCTGGTCCAGGTGCGGCTTGTTGTAGAGCGGCCGGTACAGCGTGCGCTCCAGCACGCCGCCCAGCAGGGCCGACACCACGAAGGCGATCGGCAGGCACGCCAGGAACGGCACGCCGGCCTTCTGCATCAGCAGCACGGTGGTGTAGCCGCCCACCATGGCGAACGCGCCGTGGGCCAGGTTGATGAAGTTCATCAGGCCCATGGTCACCGCCAGGCCGACGGCGAGCACGAAGAGCAGCATGCCGTAGGCGATGCCGTCGAACAGGATCGTCAGCATCGCCTCTCGCTTACTTGGTCTTGCCGGGGTCCTTGACGTCCTTGATGACGTCGAACTCCACGTTGTAGAGCTGGGCGTCCTTCTTCTCGACCTTGCGCAGGTACACGTTCTGCACGATATCGCGGGTCTGCGCGTCGATGAACACCGGGCCGCGCGGGCTCTCGAAGATCTGGCCCTTCATAGCGGCCAGCAGCGCGTCGCCGTCGCCCTTGCCGCCGGTCTTCTTAAGCGCTTCGTAGATCACGCGCATGCCGTCATAGCCGCCCACGGCCATGAAGTTGGGGCGCAGGTTCTTGTTGGCCTTGGTGAAGGCTTCCACGAATTTCTTGTTGGTGGCCGAGGGATGCGCGGCGGAGTAGTGGTGCGAGGTAACCACGCCCAGCGCGCCATCGCCCATGTCGTTCAACTGGTCGTCATCGGTCACGTCGCCGGTGGCGATGAGCTTGATGCCGGCCTTGTCCATGCCGCGCTCCAGGAACTGCTTCATCACGGCCGCCCCGGCACCGGACGGCACGAAGACGAACAGCGCGTCGGGCTTGGCGTCGCGCACTTTCTGCAGGAAGGGAGCGAAGTCGGGGTTGCGCAGCGGCACGCGCAGGGCTTCGGTGACCTGGCCGCCGTTGAATTGCAGGCGGCTCGCGAAAAACTTTTCGGCGTCGATGCCCGGGCCGTAGTCGGTGACCAGGGTGACGACCTTCTTGATGCCGTTCTTCGGGGCCCAGTCGGCCAGCGCGACCGACACCTGCGGCAGCGTGAAGCTGGTGCGCACGATGTACGGCGAGGCTTCGGTGATGGCGGAAGTGGCGGCGGCCATCACCACCTGGGGCGTCTTCGATTGCGTGGCGATCGGCGCGGTGGCCATGGCCGAGGGCGTGATGCCGAAGCCGGCCAGCACGTTGACCTTGTCATTCACCACCAGTTCCTGCGCCAGGCGGCGGGTGACATCGGGCAGGCTGGTGTCGTCCTTGACGATCAGCTGGATCTTCTTGCCGGCCACGGTGTCGCCGTTCTGCGCCATGTACAGCCGCGCTGCCGCTTCGATCTGCCGGCCCGTGGTGGCCTGCTGGCCCGTCATGGGAAGGATCAGGCCGATCTTGAAGGTGTTGTCCTGGGCCAGCGCCAGGCCGCCGGCCGCCAGCAGGGCCGCCGCGACGGCGGTCTGGATGAGGGTTCTTTTGTGCATGGATGTCTCCGATTCTTGGGTAGGGGGATTGTGGTCGCGTCGCGGTGAGTTACAAAGCCCCGGCGGGGTCTAGCAGCTATTCATTTTTACTATACCCCCGCAGGAGCTATTGCAAGGATGCTCAGCCGTCGGGCCGCCAGGACGAGTCGAGCGTGATGGAGCCCACCACCCGCGACACGCAGGCGCAGATGCGCGTGTTTTGCTGCTTCTCGTGGTCGCTGAGGTACACGTCCCGGTGATCCACCTCGCCATCCACCGCCAGCACGTCCACCGCGCACAGGCCGCATTCGCCGCGCTTGCAGTCGGACAGCGTTTGCACGCCGGCCTGCTCCAGCGCATCGAGCAGGCTGCAGTCGGCCGGCACCATGATGTCCAGCGCGTGGCGCGGCACCTGCACACGGAAGGCCTGCGGCGCGAAGCGGCCGCTGGAGCCAAAGGTTTCGTAGCGCAGGTCGCTGGCCGGCCGGCCGGAGGCCTCCCAGGCGCGGCGCATCGCGTCCAGCATGGGCACCGGGCCGCAGACGTACGCCTGAGCGCCCGGCGGCAAGGCGGCGATCTCGGCCGCGAAGTCAATCGGCGCGCCGATGGCGGCGTGCAAGTTGTCGCCCAGGCTGGCACGCAAGTCATCGCCATAGGCCAGCTCATCCTGCGAACGGGCGCCGTACAGCATGCGCAGCGTCGCGCCGCGCGCGGCCAGGGCCCGCGCCATCAGCACCAGCGGCGTGATGCCGATGCCCCCGGCCACCAGCAGGTAGGCCGGCGCGCGGTAGTCCAGCGGGAAGTGGTTCTGCGGCTCGCTCACCTGCAGCCGGTGGCCCTGGTCCAGCCGCCACATGGCCAGCGAGCCGCCGCGCCCTTCGTCCAGCCTTTTCACGGCGATGCGCCAGCAACGGCCGTCGGGCTCGCCCACCAGCGAATACGAGCGCACTTGCGGCTGCCCGCCGACCAGCACCAGCACCTGCAGGTGGCTGCCCGGCGTGTGGGCCGCGGCGCCATCCGCCGGTCGCAGGGTGATCTCGCGCACCGTGGGCGTCAGGTCGCGCAGCGACTCCACCACGGCTTCGGTCCAGGCCTGGCTTGCTTTCATGTCGGTCTCTTCAGTTGCGTTTTCGGATCAGGCGCACGCCGGGCATCTGATCCAGGTTGTGGCTTTGCACCGCTTCGCGCAGGTTGCGCTGCGCCATGCGCGAGTGCTCGCGCATGATGGATTCGGCCCGGCTGCCCTCGCGCGCCTCGATGGCGTGCAGCACCTGCCAGTGCTGGTCCTGCGCCACGATGAGCATGTCGCGCGCCTGCGGCGAATTGGCCTGCACCACCACAAAGGCGGAAGGCGAGGCAAACGGCAGGCTGGCCACCCGCTCCAGCTCACGCGCCAGCACGGTGCTGCCGGCCAGCTCGCCCAGCAGGGTGTGGAAGCGCTCGTTGAACTTGACGTAGCTGGAGAACGATTCGTCGTCCAGCGCGGGCTGCGCCAGCAGCGCGTCGATGGCCTTCAGGCACTCGCGTGCCTCGTTCAACACCACGGGCGCGGCGCCGCGCTCGGCGGCCAGCCGCGCCACCAGGCCTTCGATGGTGCCGCGCAGCTCGATGGCCTCGGACACATCGCGCTCGGAGAAGGTGCGCACCGCATAACCGCCGTTGGGCAGCGACTCGATCAGGCCTTCCTGCTCCAGTCGCATCAGCGCCGCGCGGATCGGCGTGCGCGAGACGCCCAGCTTTTCCACGATGGAAAGCTCGGCGATGCGCGTGCCACCCGGCAGCTCGCCCGCCAGGATCATTTCGCGCAGCCGCAACTGCGCCCGCAGCTGCGCGCTTTCAGAGGGGGATTGGCCCGCAACGCCCGCCAGTTGTGCGTCAGCAGCTACTGAATTGATAGCGTTGCTCATGCAGCGCGCCGGATGGGGATCACCGGCGCCGGTGACTTTTCAGCGGCGACGAGCCCGTCGATCAATCGACGCGCCCACATGGAGCCGGCATCGATATTGAGGTTGTAGAACTTGTGGTCGGGGTGCTCGTCCATCGCGACCTGCTGTGCCTCCAGCACATGCTCGTCCTCGCGGAAGATGGTGGCCACGCCTTCGCGCAGCTGGTGGGTGAGCTTCTGTTCGCCCAGGCAGTAGTTGCGGGCGAAGGCCCAGAAATAGTGGCAGGTGCCGTCGGTCTCGGGCGTGATGGTGTTGAGCACAAAGCCGTTGACGCCCTTGCTGCGGTCGCCCTGCGGCGCGCCGCTGCCCGCCTCGGCCACGCCCACGTCGATGCATACGGTGGCCGGCGCCTCGAAGCGGATGATCTGCCAGCGGTCCACCGGCCCCTCGTAATTGCGGCCGGCCTTGATCTGCCCCGCCCAGAACGGCGGCGGCGTGATGTTTTCCATCCAGCGCGTGACCGTGGCCGTGCGATCGCCATGCGTGGCGACAAAGGGCGCCTCGGCCACTTCGCGGCTGCCGATGGACGAGCCGTGCACGAAGGTCTCGTGCGTCAGGTCCATCAGGTTGTCGATCACCAGCCGGTAGTCGCACTTGACGGTGATCAGCTTGCCGTCGCCCGCCCAATCGGGGTCGTCGTTCCAGTGCATATCGGGCACCAGCGCCACATCGGCCAGGGCCGGGTCGCCGGGCCAGACCCAGACAAAGCGGTGCTTCTCCACCACCGGATAGCTGCGCACGCAGGCCGAGGGATTGATGGTTTCCTGGCTGGGCATGTGGGTGCAGCGGCCCTGCGCGTTGTAGACCAGGCCGTGGTAGCCGCAGGTGAGCTCGTCGCCCTCCAGCCGGCCCATCGACAGCGGCAGCAGCCGGTGCCAGCACGCGTCTTCCAGCACGGCCAGCGTGCCATCGGTCTTGCGGAACATCACCAGTTTCTGGTTGCAGATCGTGCGTGCCATCAGCGTGCGGCCGACCTCAACGTCATAGGCGGCGGCATACCAGGCGTTCAGAGGAAATGAGGATTTGGACGGCGTCATGGATACACATTGTATACATTGAAGGTGTTTCAGCAAGGGTTTGGTGCTGTTTTTGGACGATTTACCCAGCTCATGTATCCAGACACCGCGATTCCGGCTGTTCTAACATCGGGCGCAAGACATCCCAAGGAGACCCCCATGAGCCAGCTTCCCGCCCGTTACGACCATGTCGGCAGCTTTCTGCGGCCCCAGTACCTGCTGGAGGCGCGCGAGCAGAAAGCCAAGGGCCAGATCACGCCGGAGCAGCTGCGCGCGGTGGAAGACAAGGCCATCACCGAGATCGTGAAGTTCCAGGAAGACGTGGGCCTGAAAAGCATCACCGACGGCGAGTTCCGCCGCACGTATTTCCACATCGACTTCCTGGACCAGCTGGGCGGCGTGAAGACCGACATCCCGGTCACCATCCGCAAGCCCGACGGCACGGAAGAACTGGCGCCGCCCGCGATGCGTGTGATCGACAAGGTGCGCCACGTCAAGGACATCCAGCTGGCCGACTTCCAGTACCTCAAGAGCCAGGTGAGCGCGGGCCGCACGCCCAAGGTGACCATCCCCTCGCCCACCATGCTGCACTTCCGGGGCGGGCGCGCCGGCATCAGCAAGGAGGCGTACCCGGAACTCGACCCGGTGTTCTATGACGACGTGGCCAAAGCCTATGGCGACGAGCTGCGCAGCCTGGCGGCCGCGGGCTGCACTTACGTGCAGATGGACGACACCAACCTGGCCTACCTGTGCGACGAGAAGATGCGCGAGGCGGCCCGCCAGCGCGGCGACGACCCCAACGAGCTGCCGCACCGCTACGCGAAATTCATCAACAAGGTGGTAGCGCAGAAACCCGCCGGCATGCTGCTGGCCATGCACCTGTGCCGCGGCAACTTCAAGAGCACCCACGCCGCCGCCGGCAACTACGAGCCCGTGGCCGAGGCGCTACTGAAGGAGATGGACCTGGACGCCTACTTCATGGAGTACGACGACGCCCGCTCCGGCGACTTCAAGCCCCTGCGCTTCTTGCCAAAAGGCAAGACCGTGGTGCTGGGCCTGGTGACCACCAAGTTCGGCACCATGGAAGACAAGGACGAACTCAAGCGCCGCATCGACGAAGCCGCCAAGTACGCCCCCATGGACCAGCTGGCGCTGTCACCCCAATGCGGCTTTTCCAGCACCGTACATGGGAACAACATCGCGGTAGAAGCGCAGAGGAACAAGCTGCGGCTGGTGATCGAGACGGCGCAGGAAGTCTGGGGCTAAGTTTTTTTTCGTCACCGCGGCACCTTGAACCTCACCCGCGCCGCCAGCGCCGCCTCGCGCGCCGCGCAGCCTTCAATGTGATCGTTGACCAGCCCCATCGCCTGCATGAACGCATAAACCGTCGTCGGCCCGACAAAACTCCAGCCGCGCTTCTTGAGATCCTTCGACAGCGCCACCGATTCCGGTGAAGTCGCCATCTCCAGCAGCGCCTTGCGCGTGATGCGCCGGGGCCGCGCCGCGGCGGGTGGCTCGGCGCGCCAGAAATACGCGGCGAGCGAGCCGAACTCATCGCGCAGTTCGATGGCCCGGGCCGCGTTGTTGATGGCCGAGACGATCTTGCCGCGGTGCCGCACGATGCCGGCGTCGGCCACCAGCCGCTCCACATCGCGGTCACGGAAGCGCGCCATTTCCTCTACGTCGAAGTTGGCGAAGCCCTTGCGGAAGGCATCGCGCTTGTTCAGGATCGTGAGCCACGACAGCCCGCTCTGGAAGCCCTCCAGGCAGATCTTCTCGAACAGCCGCCGGTCGTCGGCCACCGGAAAGCCCCACTCACTGTCGTGATACGCGCGGTATACAGGCGTGGCCTGGCACCAGGCGCAGCGGCATACGCCTTTTTCGTCCGCGAACAGACCCTCCGCCAGTGCCTTGGCCATATGCCGCCCTCCTTTTGTGGGCCCGATGTTAAGCCAGCGGTTTGGAGCGAGAATCCGGAACGCAAACGTACGGAGGTGAGCCATGCCATCGATCACGCGACGCGACCTGCTTGGTGCCCTGGGCGCGGGCGCCCTTGTTACCAGCCGCCCCGCCCTGCCCCAGGCGCCCGCGGGCCGCATGCAAAGCTGGAAGCTGGCCACCTCCAGGCGCACCGGCATCCACGACATCGCGCCGGCCTCCGATGGCGGTGTGTGGTTCAGCGGCCAGGCCAGCGGGCACCTGGGGTGGTTCGACCCGAAGACCGGCCGCACGGAGCTGGTGGCACTGGGCCAGGGCTCGTCGCCGCACGGGGTGATCCAGGGGCCGGACAAGGCGGCGTGGCTGACCGACGGCGGCCAGAACGCCATCGTGCGCGTGGGCTGGCCCGACCAAAAAGTGCAAGTGTTCCCCCTTCCTGCCGGCACGCCGTACACCAACCTCAACACCGCCGCCTTCGATGCCGACGGCGACCTGTGGTTCACCGGCCAGGGTGGCTATGTCGGCAAGCTCGCCGTGAAAACCGGCCAGGTCAGCGTCAAGGAAGCGCCGCGCGGCCGCGGGCCCTACGGCATCTGCGCCACGCCGGCCGGCGAGATCTGGTGGTGCTCGCTGGCGGGCTCGTTCATCGCCCACCTGGACCGGCGCACCGGCGAATCCACCATCGTCGAGCCGCCCACGCGCGGCCAGGGCGCGCGCCGCGTCTGGAGCGACAGCAAAGGCCGCATCTGGGTGAGCGAATGGAATAGCGGCAACCTGTCCATGCACGACCCCGCGACGAAAGCGTGGCGCGCCTGGAAGCTGCCGGGCGACAACCCGCGCGCCTACGCTGTCTACGTGGACGAACGCGACGTCGCCTGGGTCAGCGAATGGACGCACAACGCGACCTACGCCTTCGATCCGCGCACCGAGAAGTTCGAACGCTTTGCCATGCCCCGCGACAGCGCCAACGTGCGCCAGATCCTGGGCCGCCGTGGCGAGGTCTGGCTGCCCGAAAGCGGCACCGAGCACGTCACCGTCATCCGCACCGCCTGACTGGCGCACACCCGGTTCCCCGGGAAATCCCTGAGTTTTGCTGGTTTGTATATCGATACACTAAATCGATTCACTAAACCGATAAACGAGGAGATCCCATGAGCCTGTCCCGCCGCCGTTTCGTGCGCGCAGCCGCCGCCACTTCTTTTGCCGCGGTTGCCGGCGTGCCCGGCCTGGGCCGCGCTCAGGCGCCGCTGGCCCTGCGCTTCTCTTCATCCATGACGGCCGACGACAACGCCGCCCACTACGTCTGGTACCAGCGCATGGCGGCCAACCTGAAGAACCAGGTGGGCGATGCCATCAAGCTCGACTACTTCCCCAACAACCAGCTGGGCAAGGAAAGCGACGTGGTGCAGCAGGTCAAGGTCGGCGCCATCGACATGATGGTCACGGGCTCCTCCATCTGGGCCACGGTGCTGCCCGAGATCGGCATGCTGGACCTGGGCTACCTGTTCGACAACTACAACCACATGGCCAAGGTGTCAGAAGGCAGCGTGGGCAAGACGCTCAACGAGCTGCTGCAGCAGCGCGCCGGCTGCACCATCCTCACCTGGGCCTCGCACTTCGGCCCGCGCAACGTGTATACCAAGGCGCAGGTCAAGTCGCTGGCCGAGATCAAGGGCGTGAAGCTGCGCGTGCTGCCCACTCCGGCCTTCATCGAAACCTTCAAGATCATGGGCGCCATTCCCACGCCCATTCCCTTCGGCGAGCTGTACATGTCGGCCCAGACCGGCGTGGTCGATGGCTTTGAGCACGACGCCGGCACGGTGCTGGCCAGCAAGCTCAATGAGGTGACCAAGTCGTGCTGGCAGACCGAGCACCTGTTCAGCCCCATGGTGGTGGTGATCGGCAAGCGCAGCCAGGACAAAATCCCCGCTGCCCTGCGCGCCGGCTTTGCCAAGGCGGTGGCCGAGACCACGGCGCAGCAGCGCGTGATCGCCAACGACAAGGCCGTCAGCGCCATTGAAGACCTGAAGAAAAAGGGCATGACCTTCTTCCCCATGGCCACCGCCGACCGGGCCTTTGTGCGCAAGGAGATGGAGTCGCGCCTGTGGGCCGACTTCGGCAAGCAGTACCCCAGCACAGCCCCGCTGTTCGCCGCCATCAGCGCCGCCCGGGCCTGAAGCCGTGGCTCGTCTGAACCACTGGGCGGGCAAGGCCGTCGAGGCACTGCTGGCCGGCCTGATGCTGGGCATGGTGATCATGGTGTTCGGCAACGTGGTGCTGCGCTATGTCTTCAACTCCGGCATCGTTTTCTCGGAGGAGATGTCGCGCTTCTTCTTTGTCTGGCTCACCTTCATCGGCGCCATCGTGGCGGTGCGCGACCGCGCCCACCTGGGCATGGACAGCCTGGTGCAGAAGTTGCCGCGCGCGGGCAAGGTCGCCTGCCTGGCCGCCAGCCAGCTGCTGATCCTGATGTGCTGCGCCATCCTGTTCTGGGGCACCTGGAACCAGCACGAGATCAACGCCAGCATGAGGGCGCCGGTCTCGGGCATGCCGCTGATCTGGCTGTTCGGCATGGGCTACCTGTGCAGCCTGGCCATAGGCGCCTACGCAGCGGCCGAGCTGGTGCGCATCGCGACGGGCCGCATCACCGACGCCGAGCTGGTGCAGGTCAGCGAAAGTGAAGAGCATGTGGTGGGGGTGAAGGCATGACGGTCGCCGTCTTCACGCTCTCGCTGCTGGCGGCCATGGGGCTGGGCATGCCGATTGCCTTCGCCCTGCTGGTCTGCGCCGTGGCGCTGATGGTTTCGCAGGGGCAGATGGACGCCACCATCCTGTCGCAAAAGCTGATCGAGGGCGCCGACAGCTTCCCGCTGCTGGCCATCCCCTTCTTCATGCTGGCCGGCGAACTGATGAACGCCGGCGGCATTTCCAAACGCATCGTCGCCTTCGCCCTGGCCTGGGTGGGCCACATCCGCGGCGGCCTGGGATTCGTGGCGGTATTCGCCTCGGTGATGATGGCCGCCATCTCGGGCAGCGCGGCGGCCGACACGGCCGCCATCGGCACCCTGCTGATCCCGCTGATGCGCCAGGCCGGCTACGACGTGCCGCGCTCAGCCGGGTTGATAGCCGCCGGCGGCGTCATCGCGCCGGTGATCCCGCCCTCGATCGGCTTCATCATCTTCGGCGTCATTGCCAACGTGTCGATCGGCAAGCTGTTCCTGGCCGGCATCTTCCCGGGCCTGATGATGGGCCTGTCGCTGCTCATCGCCTGGACCTGGGTGGCCCGGCGCGACAAGTGCGCCGTGATGCCGCGCCAGCCCTGGGGCGCGCGCCTGCAGTCGGGCATAGACGGCATCTGGGCGCTGCTGATGCCACTGGGCATCGTGGGCGTGCTCAAGTTCGGCATCTTCACGCCCACCGAAGCGGGCGTGGCCGCCTGCATCTATGCCTTTGTGGTCGGCACCCTGTTCTACCGTGAACTGCCGCTGCGCCAGATCTATCCCATCCTGGTGTCGTCGGCCAAGAGCACGGCGGTGGTGGTGTTCCTGATCTCCGCGGCGCTGGTTTCGGCCTGGCTGATCACCGCGTCCGACGTTCCACAGCAGATCGCGGCCATGCTGCGCCCCTTCATGCACGACAAGACGCTGCTGATGTTCGTGATCATGGTCATCGTGGTGATCGTGGGCACGGCGCTGGACTTCGCGCCCACGGTGATGATCCTCACCCCCGTGCTGATGCCGGTGATCCGCGAGGCGGGCATAGACCCGGTGTACTTCGGCGTGCTGTTCATCATGAACAACGCCATCGGCCTGATCACCCCGCCGGTGGGCATCGTGCTCAACGTCATCTGCGGCGTTGCGAAGATTTCAATGAGCGAAGTGGTCAAGGGCCTGTGGCCCTTCCTGTGGGCCGAGCTCATCGTGCTGTTCCTGCTGGTGCTGTTCCCCTCGCTCGTGATGGTGCCGCTCAAGTGGCTGACGTAATTTAATGAAGGAGACAAACGCATGAAAACGAAGACTTCCCTGCTGGCCCTGGCCGCCGCGGCCACCCTCGTCGCCGGACCCGCGCTGGCGCAGTTCCAGGACCGCGCTCTGCGCCTTTCCGTACCCGTGCCCAAGGAGCACCCCATGGGCCAGGGCGCGCGCACCGTGATGGCTTGCGCACTGGAAAAGAGCGGCGGCAAGCTGAAGATCAACGCGGTCTATGACGGCGCGCTGGGCAACGACGTGGCCGCCACGCAGAGCGCACGCTCGGGCTCGCTGGACATGTACATCACCTCCACCGCACCGCTGGTGGGCGTGCTGCCCGCCATTGGCGTGTTCGACCTGCCCTTCCTGTTCTCCAACGAGAAAGAAGCCGACGCTGTGCTCGACGGCAAGGCCGGCCAGTACTTCAATGAAAAACTGGTGGGTGTGGGCCTGGTCAACCTGGGCTGGTGGGAGAACGGCTTCCGCCACGCCACCAACTCGCGCCGCCCCATCCAGCGCATGGAAGATTTCGAGGGCGTGAAGATGCGCGTGATGCAGAACAATATCTTCATCGACACCTTCAAGACGCTGGGCAGCAACGCCGTTCCCATGGCTTTCTCCGAGGTGTATTCGGCGCTGGAAACCAAGACGGTGGACGGCCAGGAGAACCCCTTCGCCAACATCGAGAACTCCAAGTTCTACGAGGTGCAGAAGTACCTCACGCTCACCAAACACGCCTACAGCCCACTGGTGTTCCTGATGTCCAAGAAAACCTGGGATGGCCTGTCGCCACAGGAGCGCACCGCCATGGTCGATTGCGGCGCGAAGGGCCGCGACGACGAGCGCCGCATCAACCGCGAGTCGGCTGCCGCCAGCCTGGCCAACCTGAAGTCCAAGGGCATGCAGGTCAACGAGATCAGCGCACCGGAGATGCAACGCATCCGTGACAAGACCAAAGGCGTGTACGAAACGCACGGCAAAGCCATCGGCGACGAAGCCATCAACCTCGTCTTCGGTGAACTCAAGCGCATCCGGGGTAACTGATGACCGAAGCCGCCGTGCTGCCCGCCTGGGGCTTCCGCCACGACACGCAGCCCGGCCGCTGGCTGGCCTGGCTGACGCGCTGGACGGAATACCTTTCGGCCGCGGTGCTGGCGGCCGACGTGGCCATGGTGTTCATCTCGGTGATTTACCGCTACTTCCTGCACGACCCGGTGGACTGGGCCGAGGAAGTGGCGCGCGCGCTGATGATCGTGCTGGTGTTCTTCGGCGCGGCTACGGTGCTGGCGCGCAGCCAGCACGTGGGCGTAGACTTTTTCCAGCTGATGCTGCCCGCGCACTGGCACCCGGCGCTGCTTCAGGCCGGGCACTGGATCATTGCCGGCGTCTCGGCCAGCCTGTTCTTCTCATCCGTGCTGCTGCTGGTGGATTCGTATTCGCAGACTACCTCGCTGGGCCTGCCGCAATGGCTCTATGTGTACCCCGTGGTGGCGGGCAGCCTGTTCATGACGCTGTTCGGCGTGGCCAACGCCGTAAACGGCCCCTCGCGGCGGGTGATCATCACCCTGGTGGCCGGCCTGGGCGTGCTGGGCGCCATCTACGGCTGGAATTTTTTGGTGCCGGCGTATGCCATCCCGCGCGGCCTGCTGCTGGCGGCGGGCTTTGCCACCGGCCTGGTGGCGGGCGTGCCCATCGGCTTCGTGCTGGCGTTTTCCTCGCTTCTCTATTTCCTGGCCGACCCCTCGCTGCCGCTGCTGGTGTATTCGCAGCAGGTGATGGCGGGCAGCGACCACTTCGTGCTGCTGGCCATTCCCTTCTTCGTGCTTGCCGGCCTGCTGATGGAATGCAACGGCATGTCGTCGCGGCTGATCGAATTGCTGCTGCGCATCTTCGGCCGCGTGCGCGGCGGCATGGGGCTGATCACCATCACCGCGACCGCCTTTTTCTCGGGCGTGTCGGGCTCCAAGCTGGCCGACATCGCCGCGGTGGGCGGTATCGTGATGCCCGCCGTGCGCCGCACCAAGCAGGACCCGAACGAAGCCGCCGGCCTGCTGGCCGCCACCGCCGTGATGGCCGAAACCATTCCGCCCTGCGTGAACATGATCATCATGGGCTTCGTGGCCAACATCTCCATCGCCGGCCTGTTCATGGCCGGCCTGGTGCCGGCAGCGGTGATGGCGCTGGCGCTGGCGGTGCTGGCCGTGGTCGTGGGCAAGAAGATCAACCCCGATGACGCCTTCGAGCACCGCCGGCCGCTGCTCAAGCTGATAGGCGGCGCGCTGGTGGCGGTGGTGATGGTCGGCATGATCGGCAAGGGCGTCACCTCCGGCGTGGCCACATCCACCGAGGTCTCGGCCTTCGCCGTGATCTATGCGCTGGTGGTGGGCAGCCTGGCCTTCCGCGAGCTGAGCGTGAAGGCGCTGGCCCAGCTGTTCGTGCGCTCGGCTTCGATGGCGGGCGGCATCCTGTTCATCGTGGCGGCGGCCTCCAGCCTGTCGTTCGCGCTGACCATCGAGCAGATTCCGCAACTGGTGTCGGGCGCGATGATCGCCTTCGCCCACCAGTGGGGCAGCACCATGTTCATCTTGCTGGCGGTGGTGATGATGATCATCTTCGGCGCGGTGCTGGAAGGCGCACCCGCACTCATCATCTTCGGGCCGCTGCTCACCCCGATAGCCCAGCAGTTGGGCGTCAACCCGCTGCACTTCGGCACGGTGATGGTCATCGCCATGGGGCTGGGCCTGTTTGCCCCGCCCATCGGCCTGGGCCTGTTCGCCACCTGCGCCATCACCGGCACCAAGGTGAAGGACGTGGCGCGGCCCATGATGAAGTACCTGGCGGTGCTGCTGGCCGCGCTGATCCTGCTGGTGCTGGTGCCCTCGTTCTCTCTGTGGCTGCCGACTCGCCTTGGCCTCTAGCCCGTATCATCAAAGCGTATGACCACGATCCAGGATGTCGCCCGCCACGCCGCCGTTTCGGTGAGCACCGTTTCCAACGTTTTGAACGGCCGCGCCGACCGCATGCGGCCCGAGACGCTGGCCCGCGTGGAGGCCGCCATCCTGGCCCTGCAGTTCCGCCCCAGCAAGCTGGCGCAGCAGCTCAAGACCGGGCAGACGCCGCTCATTGGCCTGCTGGTGCCGTCGATGACCAACCCGATGTACGGCTACATCGCGCGCGAAATCGAAAGCCTTGCGCAGGAGCTGTTCGGCTACCGCCTCCTGATCGGCAGCACCTACCGCGACCGCGACAAGGAAAACGCCTTCTTCGAGGATTTGCTGTCGCACGGCGTGCGCCGCGTCATCGTGATTTCTTCGCTGGCCGACGAGCGCCATTTCGAGCTGGCCGTGGAGCGCGGCATGGCGGTGGTGAGCTACGACCGCGGCGCGACGCCCGGCAAGCGCTCGCGCGTGGGCCACGTCATGCCCGACAACTTCGAGGCGGCGCGCATGGCCACCAGCCACCTGATAGAACAGGGCCACCGGCGCCTGGCCTTCGCCACCGTGGCCGGCATGACCATGAGCCGCAGCGCCAAGATCGACGGCTTTTTTGCCGCCGCCGACGCGGCCGGCCTGCGCGCCGGCGCCAAGGTGCTGGATGGCGGGCCGCTCAATGAATACGGCGACTCAGTCATCGCCGAAGTCGGCCGGGCCACCGCCCTGCAGATCGCCGGCGCGGCGTCGCAGCCCACCGGCATCGTGGCGCTGAACGACCTGATGGCGCTGGGCCTGATGGCCGGCCTGCGCGAGGCCGGGCTGGTGGTGCCGCAAGACGTTTCGGTGGTCGGCATCGACGGGCTTTTCCTCTCCTCCATTTCCAACCCGGGCCTGACCACGGTGCAGCTGCCTATCCCCGAGATGGCGCGCGCGATGGTCGAGCGCGTGATGCAAGCGCCCGAAAACACGGACATCGACGAACACGAAATGATCTTCAAGCCCGCGCAGCTGGTGCAGCGGCAATCGGTGGCCCCGCCCCCGGGTGCGCGCCAGCCGCGCAGCAAGGGCAAGACATCCACCACAGCGACATGACCACGGTTTTCGTCACTCACCCCAGGGACAAGCTCGAACAGTATTTCGGCCCCCGAGCCGTGCGGGCCCTGCAGTCTATCGCCACGGCGCGCTTCAACCCCGAGGCGCGCGACCTGTCGGGCGAAGAGCTGATAGCAGCCGCCGAAGGCTGCGACGCCGTCATCGCCTACCGCCAGACGCCCGGCCCCGAGCCGTTGTTCCGCCAGCTGCCGCAATTGGCGGCCTTCATCCGCTGCGCGGTGGACATTCGTACGGTGGACGTGGGTGCGGCCAGTGCGCACGGCGTGCTGGTGACGCAGGCCAGCCCCGGCTATGTGCCTGCGGTGGCCGAATGGGTCATCGCGGCCATGGTGGACCTGGGACGCGGCATCACGCGCTACGCCGAGGCCTACCACCAGGGCCTGGCGGTGCGGCCCTTCATGGGCCGCGAACTGCGCGGCTCCACGCTGGGCGTGATCGGCTACGGCCAGATCGGGCAGTACCTGTGCGAGCTGGCCCTGGCCTTCGGCATGAACGTGCTGGTGACCACGCCGCGGCCCATCGCGCGGCGCGACAGGCTGGCGCAGGTGGAGATGCCCGCGCTGCTGGCCGAATCCGACTTCGTGGTGTGCCTGGCGCCGGCCAATGCCCAGACCGAGAACCTGATGGACGCGAAAGCCTTCGGCGCCATGATGCACGGCGCCTTCTTCATCAACGCTTCGCGCGGCGAGCTGGTGGATGAAGTTGCGCTGATGCAGGCGCTCGAGTCCGGCCGCCTGGCCGGCTGCGCTCTGGACGTCGGGCGCGCGCCCGACCAGATGCCCTCCCCCGCGCTGGCCCGCCATCCGCTGGTGCTGGCCGCCCCGCACATCGGCGGCCTGACTCTGCCCGCCATCGAGCACCAGGCGCTGGAAACCGTTTCGCAGCTGGCCGCGCTGCTGAAGGGCGAAATGCCCACGGGTGCCGTGAACGCCGAACACGCCACGCGCCTGCGCGGCTGGGCCGGGAGCGCCGCATGACTGAGGCTGCCGACGCCTTCGACCGGGCATGCGACTGCCACATCCATGTCTTCGAGGAAGGCCGGCCGCTGGTGGCCACCGCCACCTTCAAGCCACCGCACGCGCCCGCCTCCGCTTACCGCGAGGTGCAGCGCGCGCTGGGGCTGCGGCGCGTCGTGGTGGTACAGCCCACGGGCTACGGCTTTGACAACAGCTGCACGCTGGACGCCATGGCGCAGCTGGAATCATGGGGTACGGGCGCGCGCTGCATCGCCGTGGTGCAGCCCGGTGTGCCACAGCAGGAACTGGAAAGGCTGAACGAGGCCGGCATGCGCGGCGTGCGCTTCATGATGCTGCCGGGCGGCGTGCTGCCATGGTCCGCGCTGGAGCCGCTGGCCGCGCGCATCGCGCCCATGGGCTGGAACATCAACCTGCAGCTGGACGGGCGCGACCTGCCGCTGCACGAAGACATGCTGCACAAACTGCCCTGCCGCGTGGTGATAGACCACATCGCCAAATTCCTGGGGCCGGTGACGCTGGAAGGCGAAGCGTTCACCTGCCTGCGCAGGCTGCTGGACACCGGCAACTTCTGGATCAAGCTGTCCGCGCCCTACGAGAGCTCGCGCAGCGGCCCGCCCGGCTACGAAGACGTGGCGCCGCTGGTGCAGGCGCTGGCCACGGCCTACCCCGAGCGCTGCCTGTGGGCCAGCAACTGGCCGCACCCCAACATCGTTCCCACGCCCTCCAACGAGGCGCTGCTGGACTGGGCGCTGCGCCACTTCGGCAGCGAAGCCAGCGCCCGCCGCATCCTGGTGGACAACCCGGCGGCACTGTACCGGTTCTGAAATTGGCGCGCGGCTACTGGCCTTCGAGCCATTGGTCGAAGCGCCTCAGGGCGATGAGATCCGACTTCCATTCCGGGTACCGCAGGTAGTAGGCCTTCTCTGAGGCCCACGCATGGTTTGATACCAGTGCGATCTGGCGCGCCGCCACGGCACCGGCAGCGACGTATTCAGGCAGCAGCGCAACACCCAGGCCCGCTATCGCGCCATTCAAGGCCATGGAGAGCAGGTCGTACCGCGGGCCGCCGTCCAGATGCTGTGCTGGTATGGCGCCCTCCAGGCCCGCGTGTTGCAGCCAGTATTCCCATGCCAATGGAACGGTGGTGTGCCGAATCAGCGGAACCCTGGACAGCAGTTTCGCCAGTGCCCCTTTGCGCATGAGCAACGATGGTGCGCAGTACGGCCTGAGCTCCAGCGGCAAAACCAGTCTCGCACACAATCCCGGCTCGACACCCCCGCAGAATTCGATCGCGGCATCGTGGGGGGAAGTCGAAAAATCGACGGGCCCGATGTGCGTGGAGAGGTTGAGCGTCACCTCGGGATGTGCGCCGACAAAACCCGCCAACCGTGGCATCAGCCAGTACGTGGCGAAGCTTGAAGCGACGCACAGGTTGAGCGCGCCCCCATCGCCCTTGTTCAGCACGACGTTTTGCGTCGCCCG
Organism: Burkholderiales bacterium; assembly: GCA_016191525.1. GTDB lineage: Bacteria > Pseudomonadota > Gammaproteobacteria > Burkholderiales > Burkholderiaceae_C > Ramlibacter. The sequence continues at coordinate 596,596 of JACPOK010000033.1, forward strand.
CTCGATCTGCCTCAGTGCCGCGGAAATCTCGACCCAATAAGCCCGGCCCGCAGCTGTCAATTCCAGCCCTGCCCTTTTCCTGACGAAGAGCATCATTCCCAATTGGGCCTCCAGGCCCAGTATCTGGTGGCTCACAGCGCCCTGGGTCAGGTGAACCTCCTGCGCTGCCTTGGTAAAGCTGGAATGCCTGGCGCTCAGATCAAAGCAGCGCAGCGCCATGAGTGAGGGGAGATTGGTCATTGCATGAGAAAAATTAATTCAATCAATAAAACAATTCGGTTGTGAGGCCACCATCTTCACTAATACATTGCGGTCATTACCTCATTGTGACTGGAGTGCTGCATGAATTCAATCAATGACAACGTCGCCATCCAGCGCCGCCGGATCCTGCGGGTGATGGGCGCGGCCTGCGCCATCGCCATGACCCCCCGCCTGGTCCTGGCCCAGGCCAACCACCCGTCCTATCCCAGCCGGCCGATCCGCCTGGTCGTTCCGTCCGCCGCCGGCGGCGCGCCCGATGCCATCTGCCGCGTGATGGGCAACGAACTCGCCACGGCCCTGGGCCAGCCCATCGTCATCGACAACAAGCCGGGCGCCGGCGGCGCGATTGGCATGACGGAAGTGGCGCGTGCCGCGGCCGACGGGTACACATTGGGATACGGCAACGTGGTCACGCTGGCCATCAACAAATCCCTTTACGCGAAACTTCCCTATGAGCCTGATTCACTGACCAGCGTGGCGCTGCTCGGCACCGTGCAGAACGCCCTCGTTGTCCGCAAGGAACTGCCGGTCAACAGCGTGAAGGAACTGATCGAATACGCCAAGGCCAGGCCCGGCCGGCTGACCATGGGGTCGGCGGGAAATGGCACCACCGGACACCTGGGCGGGGAGCTTTTCAAGAGCCTGACCGGCACATTCATCACCCACGTGCCCTACCGCGGCAGTCCCCAGGCCATCCAGGACCTCATTGGCGGCCAGATCGACCTGATGTTCGACAACCTGTCGTCCATTGCGCCGCACATCAAGGACGGGCGCGTGAAGGCGCTGGGGGTCAGCGGTGCACGCCGCTCGCCCCTGCTTCCGCAGGTTCCCACGATCCAGGAAAGCGGCGTCAAGGGATATGAAACGACCGCCTGGGGCGGAATCGTTGGGCCCAAGGGCCTTCCTGAGGAGATCGTCACGCGCCTGAATGCCGAGATCAACCGCATCCTCGCGACACCCGCGGTCCGCTCCAAGTACGCCACCATGGCTTTCGAGACCATGGCCTCCCCGCCAAACCTTCTGAGAACGATGGCGATGATGGAGTCTCCGCGCTGGGCGGAAGTGATCAAGCGCTCGGGCGCCAAGGTGGAATGAGCGCATCCCGGTACACGCGCGGCAGTTTCCTGCTGCGCGGCGGTGAGGTGGTCGATGGATCCGGCGCTCCCCGCTTCGCGGCTGACGTGGTGGTTGAAGGCAACCGGATCGTGGCGATCACGCCACCGGGCCTGGGCGAGGCGGATCGCGTCATCAGGGTGGATGGCAGGGTTGTCTGCCCCGGCTTCATCGACAGCCACTCGCACGATGACCTGCAGGTCTTGAAGCGCGCTGTCCCGCATCCCAAGTTGTCCCAGGGCGTATGCACCGTGGTGACGGGCAACTGCGGAATCAGCCTTGCACCGTTGGTGACGGACAAGCCGCCGCCACCGCTGGACATCCTTGGCAACCAGGCCTACCGCTTTGACCGCTTTGCCGACTATCTGCGCGCAGTCGATGAGGCCCGGCCGTCCGTCAACGTGGTTCCCCTGGTGGGCCATATCAGCATCCGCATCAAGCATGTCGCCGACCTTTCACGCAGCGCCAATGCAGCCGAGATGGATGCCATGCGCCAGGAGGTCACGGATGCGCTTTCCGCCGGCGCCTTTGGCTTGTCCACCGGCGTCTACTACCCTCCGGCGCGCGCCGCGAGCACGGATGAATTGCTCGGTGTCTGCGCCGCACTCAAAGGACGGGACGCGGTTTTGGCAATGCACATCCGCGATGAAGCAGACGACGTTGAAGCCTCGCTTGAGGAAGCCCTGCACGTGGGCGCGCAAAGCGAGGCGCGGCTGGTCATCTCCCATCACAAGGTGATGGGCGCGTCGAACCATGGCCGGACCGGGCGCACGCTGAAAATGATTGACGACGCGGCCACCCGGCAGAGCGTCTGCCTGGATTGCTATCCCTATGAGGCGTCTTCCACCATGCTCGATGCCGAGAAGGCGGCGCGCACCGGCAACGTCCTCATCACCTGGTCCAGCCCGCACCCCGACGCGAGCGGCCGGACGCTGGAATCGCTCGCCCGGGAATGGGGTGTCGGCCTGCAGGAAGCTGCCGGCAGGCTGATGCCGGGGGGCGCGATTTACTTTTCCATGTCGCAGCAGGACGTGGACCGGGTCTTGTCCCACCCCGCCGCCATGATCGGCTCGGATGGCTTGCCACACGACAGCCGCCCGCATCCCCGACTGTGGGGCACCTTCCCAAGGGTGCTGGGGCACTACAGCCGGGACCGGAAGCTGTTTCCGCTTGAAGCGGCGGTGCACAAGATGACGGGCCTGCCCGCCCAGCGCTTTGGCCTGCGCGGCCGCGGGATCCTCGCCGAAGGAAACGCGGCGGACCTTGTCGTCTTTGACCCGGACCACATCCGGGAGGGATCGACCTATGAAAATCCGACAGGTCCCGCGATCGGCATCGACTGCGTCATCGTCAACGGCCAGATCGCCATGTGGAAAGGCGATGTTTTCAATTCACACGCCGGCCAACGCCTGGTGCCGCAGCCATGAGCCCCGCCTACCATGACGATGCCCTCGTCGCATCCCTGCTGGACTACACGGGCGTGCGATGCGTACTCGAGGAGGCCTTCGCCGATCTGGCGCTCGGCGCGGCAGGAATTTTTCCCCGCACGCGTTCCGACTGCGGGGATGTGAAGCTGAGCGCCATGGGGGCGATCTGGCCGGCAAAAGGTGTTGCGGGCGCCAAGGTGTATCCCACCGTGGAGGGCCAGTTCAGTTTCCTGATCAACCTGTTCGACCTGAAGCGTTGCGAGCCGCTGGCCATCCTGCAGGCGAACGAAGTGACCCGGTTGCGCACCGCGGCGATTGTCAACCTGGTCGCCCTGCGGGTGGTACCGAAGACTGCCAGGAAGCTGGCCGTCATCGGCGCCGGAGTCCAGGGCAAATCGATCGCCGAGGCCCTGCTGCAGAACTTCAAGTTTTCGCAGGTCTGTTTCGTGGACCCGGCGGTCAAGGCCGTTGCGCTTGAGCAGTGGTCGCGCTGCCTTCCCGTCCAGCCCATTCTGTGCAGCGCGGAAGAGGCTGTGCGGGGCGCGGACATGGTTGTGACAGCGAGCCGGTCCAAGGTGCCCGTTTTTGATGGCAGCTGGCTCAAACCCGGCGCGTTTGTCGCCGCCGTCGGCGTCAGCCTGCCGAATGGGCGGGAACTGGACGACCTCACCCTGGCCCGGGCCGGCCGCGTGATCGTCGAATGGAAACCCCAGAGCCTGGCCGAGGCCGGCGAGATCGTACTGGGCAAGGCGTCAGGCGCACTGGAATCCGGAAAAATCATTGACCTGCCCGACCTCTACCGCGGGCAGCGGCACTGGCGCGCCGCGCCAAGTGAAATCGTGGTATTCAAGAGCGTGGGAGTTGGCCTGGCCGATGTCGCCACCGCCTGGCTGGCCGTCCAGCGCATGGCCGCCCGGTCGCCCGAGGTTCAGGAGATTCGGGCATGAAGATCTGCGTCATCGGTGCGGGTGTCGTCGGGTGCGCCACGGCGTACCAGCTGTCGCGCATTGGCCATGAGGTCACGCTGGTGGATTCGGCGCCCGGGCCGGCTGCCGGGGCCAGCTTCGCCAACGGCGCCCAGCTGAGCTACAGCTACGTCGAGCCCCTGGCCAACCCGTCCACGTTCAGGGCTATCCCGAAAATGCTGCTGGACCCGCAATCGCCGCTGGGCTTGCGTTTTCGCGCCGATTCCAGCCAATGGCGATGGATCGCTTCATTCCTGCGCAGTTGCACCCCGGCACGCTCGCGCCGGGGATCCCTCGCCCTGTTGGCAACCGCTTCACTGAGCCGGCAGGCCAACGACCGCTGGATGAATGAAGACGGGCTGGACTTTGCGGTCCAGCGAAATGGCAAGCTCGTTCTTTGCCCGGACGCGGCCAGCCTGCAACATCAATCGAAACAGGTACAGCTTCAAGCCGCACACGGCGCGGAGCAGGCGCTGCTAACGCGGGACGGATGCATCGCCCTTGAACCGGCGCTCAGGTCGCACCCGGATTTCGTGGGCGGCGTGTGGACGCCCAGCGAGTGTGCGGCTGATCCACGCGCGTACTGCAAGTCACTGGTCAACATTGCGGCTTCCCGTGGCCTTCGAACTTTATGGTCGACAAGGGCCACGCGGTTTGTGATCAAGGGCCATCGCGCCGGATGCCTCCAGACGACCGCCGGCGACCTGGTCGCGGACGCTTTCGTGCTGGCCACCGGCATCCACGCGCCCGAGCTGGCCAGGCAGCTCGGTGAGTCAATACTCATCGAGCCCATCAAGGGCTTCAGCCTGACTCTTGAGATAAAAAAGGGACGGCGCGGCCCTGCGACCAGCATCACGGACCTGGCCCGGAAAACCGTTCTTGCGCCGCTGGATGGCAAATTGCGGATAGCGGCATTCGCGGAGCTGGGCCGCACGGACCTGAAGATTCCGCCGCATCGCCTTCGGCAAATGATGCAAACGGTCGAAGCAATTTACCCGGGCCTGTGCGATTTCACCGAACCCAATGCCTGGGCGGGCCTGCGTCCGGCCACGCCTGATTCACTGCCCATCGTGCGGCAGTCACGCATTGCCAATGTGTTCCTGAACGCCGGGCATGGCGCCCTGGGCTTCACCCTGGCGGCGGGATGCGCGGTGCAGGTCACCGAGGCGATTCACGACGCGCGGGCCATGCACTCGACCGCGGCAACCGCGGTCTTTCCCACTTTGGCTCACTGAAGAGGACCCCATGACGACTTGCAGACTTCTTGCTGCGGTGGTGTTCGGCTTGGCGATGGCCATGACCGGGTGCGCGCAGCGGCCGCAGCCGATCGCGCCCTCGTCCCTCACCATGTCCACTGGCGCCGCAGGCGGCACATTCGTCGAATACGGGGACCGCCTCGCGAAACTGATGTCGACGGCCACATCCGTCACCGTCACCACGCGCAACAGCGGCGGTTCGCTGGACAATCTGAGGTGCCTGAACGAGGGAAAATGCGACCTGGCCCTGGTCGCCATGGCTTCGGCCTACGAAGCGTGGCACGGCCTGCAGTGGACGAAGGACAAGCCGCTGCGAGGCTACTCGGTGATGTTGCCCATGTACGAGACCCCGTTTCATCTTGCCACCACGCAGGCAAGCCAGGTCACCCGGTTCGAGCAGCTGGCGGGCAGGAAAGTGGGGGTGGGCCCCAAGGGCGGCGCCAACGAGCTGATTTTTTCCGCCTTGGGCGCGACCCTGAACCCGCCACCGGAAATGGTCTACGGAACCCCGACCGAAATGGCCGATGGTGTCATTCGCGGTAGCATCACCGCCTTCTTCTTTGGCGCCGGCGCGCCCGTTCCGGCCTATCGTGACATCGCGGAGCGTTCATCCATCGTTTTCCTCCCGATCGCAGGGGCTGCTTTGGCCAGCGCGCAAAAGACGTTTCCCTACCTGACCAACACGGTGCTCCCTGCAAACTCGTACAAGGGCCAGGTCCAGCCCGTTCCCACCCTCGGTCTCTGGAACTTCATCCTGGTGAGAAACGAAATTCCTGCGGATGTGGTCTACGCGCTGACGCGCTCGACGTTCGTACGCAATGACCTGGCCACCGTGGTTCATCCAACTGCGGTCCAGACGAAGCCCGAAAACCTCAATGCCAACACTTTTCTGCCGATTCACCCCGGGGCCCTGCGGTACTACAAGGAAGCGGGTGCGGCCCCATAGCGATCCGCGTTGCCGCCTGCCCACTTGCCTAGAATGGCTGGCAACAACCAGGAGGAGGCAACCATGGCACTACGCGCAGGCAACCGCGACGCTCCCGACAGCGGCCACAGTGACGACGGTGGCGAGGACGGCACCGCAGCCATCACTGCAGCGCAGGCGACAGCCCTGCGGAGCGGCGTGGCCTGGCTCTGGGCGGCGCTGCTGCTGGCCGCGCTGATGATGGTCGAGCCTTTCCTGCACCTGCGCTCGCCCTTCATCATGCTTGGCATCTATGTCGCGACGCTCGTGTGCGGCGCCATCGGCATCGTCACCGCCAACCGCGCGCTGCAAGGGCGCAGCAGCATCATCGGCATCCTCTTTTTATTCCTGCCGCTGTTCAACGTGGTCGCGCTGATGATGAGCCTCACGCCCGCGCGGGCGGCACTGCGCCGAAACCAGCTGAATGAGGAGGCCGATCGCCTGCTGGCGGCCGAGCAGGAGCGCCTGAAGCGCCGCGAGGCCTCGCGCAAGCTGGACGCCGCATCCGCGCCGCAGACGGCGGCAAGGACTGCCGCGAAACCTGCGCCTCCCAAGCCGAACGACCGCATTGCGCGTGCCGTCGCCTATGTCAAGCACGCGGGCCTGGGCGACCTGCCTGAAGGCCAGATCCTCAATATCAGGACCACGGCCGGCGGCCCGGAGATACCGGAGCAGGACCTGCCCGTGGTGCGCACCGCCAAGGGCGCGTTCGCGCTCTTCTACGCGGTGGACGAAGGCGCGCATTTCAGCTTTATCTCCAGGGGTGAACTGCAGGCCGCCGGCATCACGGGCGATGCGCTGCATGCCATCGGGCTGGCCAACCTCACCGCTATCGCCAACGGCGGCGCGCCCGGCCTCTCGCTCACACCAGCCGGCACAGTGCACGGGCTGGTGATGGGAGGCAACTACGAGGCCAGCCTGATGGTGGTCGACGCACTATGGGACGGCATGCTCAAGCCCTACACGCCCAACGGCGCTGTCGCCGTGGTGCCTTCACGCGATGTCTGCGCTTTCTGCGACGCCGGCTCGGCCGACGGCATCGCACACCTGCGCAACATCGTCGCCAACGTATCGCAGGGCGGTGACCGCCTGCTCAGCGACAAGCTCTACATTCGCACGAACCAGCGCTGGCTGGAATACACGGGCGGCGGCAAGCCCGAACTCGCGCCGCTGGAATTCAGCCTGTAGCCCGCCTGCCCTACCACCCCAGGCCGAACTTCAACGCCAGCATCACCCCCGTCCCGCAGACGATGGTGCCGAAAAGGCTGCGCCGCCACGCATAGAACATCAGGCCCGCCAGCGCGCCGAAGATGCGCGGGTCGCGCCACGTGTCGATCAGGTGGCCCTGCGTCAGCACCAGCTCCGGCGCCACAACCGCGGCCAGGGCGGCGACGGGCGCATAGCGCAGCCCTTCACGCAGCCAGCGCGGCATCGGCAGTTCCTGCTCGGCCAACAGGAAGGACGAGCGGCACAGCAAGATGACGACCGCCATGCCCAGCGTGGTGATGAAAATCTCCATGGCGGTCATGGCTTCGGCCTCGCGCGCGCGGCGCCCACACGGTCGCTCAGCACACCCACGGCCACCGCGGCCGCGATCGCCACCACGACGTTCAGCTTCAGCGGCAACGCGTAGGCCGCCACCGCGGCGCACGCCGCCATCACCGCCGCCACCCATGACGACGGGCTGCGCAACTGCGTGCACGTCAGGGCCAGCAGCGCCATCGTGCCGGCGAAGCCCAGCCCCCAGGAGGCCGGGATACCGTGGCCCACAAGAATGCCGGTGATGATGGAAAGCTGCCAGACGATGAAGGTCACCACCGCGCTGCCCAGGAAATAGTCCTCGTGCCGGCAGCCGGGCACCGGCTCGGAAAAGCGCCGGGCAAAGATCGCGAAGTTGGTGTCGCCCATCAGGAAACTCAGCACGATGCGCCGCTTCAGCGGCAGGTGGGCGAAGTAAGGGCGGTAGTGAAAGCTGAACGCCATGAACCGCAGGCTGACGCACAGCGTGGTGGCCCAGACCACCCACATCGGCGCATCCGCCGCGATCAATGGCAGCGCCGCGATCTGCGCCGAGCCCGCGTACGTGACAACGGACATGAAGACAGCCAGCGGCACGCCCATGCCGCTCTTGGCCATGGCCACGCCGGCCACCACGCCCCACGCGCCGATGCCGATGGCCATCGGGGCCGAGTCGCGCACGCCCTCACGGAACAGGGGCCGGCGGGTGAAGGCCAGCGCTTGTGCCCACAGCGATGCGAGACGGGATGCCAGAGGTACGCCCTACTCCGCCTGCACACCCGCCGCAGCCACAGCCTTGCGGTTCACCTCGATGTCCCGCGTCACATGCGCGCGGAACGCCTCCGCTGTCGACGCATGGGGCACGGCGCCGTTCGTCTCAAAGGCCTGCCGCAATTCTGCGCGCTGCAGCGCCTGCGCCAGTGACTTCGAGAGCGCATCAGTCACCCGTGCCGGCAGCCCCCTGGGCGCCATCAGCCCGATCCAGCTGGCGAACTCAAAGCCGGGCACCGCCGCTTCGATGGCGGGCGTTTCACCCAGCGGCTTCAGGCTGGCGGCCATGCTGTGGCCCAGCAGGCGCAAGCGCCCCGCGGCCACCAGCGACATGGCGGCGGGCGCGGGCGTCAGCACCCAGTCGGTCTCGCCCGAGACCACCGAAGCCACGCCCTGGCTGCCGCCCTTGTAGGGAACGTGCAGCGACTTGAACCCGCCGAACGCCTGCAGCGCGGCCCCCGCCAGGTGGCTGGCCGAGCCGATGCCTGCGGAAGCCATGTTGGTCTGGCCGTTCTTCGCCTTGCAGTAGGCGATGAGCTGCGCCGTGGTCTGCACCGGCAGCGCCGGGTTGCACACCAGCACATTGGGCAGCAGCGCCATGAGCGAGATGAAATCAAAATCGCGCAGCGGCTGGTAGCTCACGGCCTTCTGCAACAGCGGGGCCACGGTGATCGCGCTGGTCGAGCCGACCAGCAGGGTGTAGCCGTCAGGCGCGGCGGTGCGCGCAATCTCGACGCCGAGCGCGCCGGCCGCTCCCGCACGGTTGTCCATCACGAAGGGCTGCGGCAACGCCTTCGCCATTTCCGCGCACACCACCCGGCCAATGGTATCCACCGAGCTGCCCGGCGCGTTGGGAATGACCACCTTGACCGGGCGGTCCGGGTAGCTGGCCTGCGCCCATGCCGGAAGGCACAGCGCCGCGGCACTGGTGGCCAGCAGTTGCCGCCGGGGAATGGAATGGCCCGGCATCAGCCGCGCCGTGCTTTTTCAATCGCCGCGATGTCGATTTTCTTCATGGTCATCATCGCCTCGAAAGCGCGCTTGGCCGCGGCCTTGTCGGAGTCGGTGACGGCCTCGATCAGCACGCGCGGGGAAATCTGCCACGACAGGCCCCACTTGTCCTTGCACCAGCCGCACGCGCTTTCCTGGCCGCCGTTGCCGACGATCGCATCCCACAGCCGGTCGGTCTCCGCCTGGTCTTCAGTGGCCACCTGGAACGAGAAGGCCTCGGTGTGCTTGATGGCGGGCCCGCCATTCAGGCCCACGCAGGGAATGCCCATGACGGTGAACTCCACCGTCAGGATGCTGCCTTCTTTTCCCGAGGGAAAGTCGCCCGGCGCGCGGTGGACGGCACCCACGGCGCTGTTGGGGAAAGTCTTCGCATAGAACTGCGCGGCCTCCAGGGCGTCGCGCTCGTACCAGATGCAAATCGTGTTCTTGCTGATCATTGGAACCTCCGGCTTACTGCAGAGTTGAAGTCGTCGAACGACGCCTATTCTCGCCTTGCCGCGCGATCACATCAAGCGGGCACAGGGCGGCGCGCAGTTCGTGCGCTCACGGACGCCCGGCTTTATCCGAACACCGTCTTTTGCATTGCGATCGCCAGCAACTCCACGGCTTTCAGGCCGGCGACCGAACTGCCGCTCCCATCGAGCGGTGGTGACCATGCACACACGGCGCCGAAGCGCGGCACCACAGTGACAACCCCTCCTCCAACGCCGCTCTTGGTGGGCAGGCCCACCGTAAACGCGGTCTCTCCCGACGCTTCGTAGGTGCCGCTGCTCATCATCAATGCGCAGACCTGCTGCGCCTGCCGGGCTTCCAGGACAAGCTTGCCGCCCCGGTCCGCGCCGCCGTTGGCCAGAAACAGGGCCGCGAGCGCCAGATCCCTGCAGCTGCACGCGATCGCACACTGGGCGCAGTACGCCCGTATGACGTCGTCAACCGGGTTGGAAAAGTTGCCAAAGCTCTTCATCAGGTGCGCCGCAGCCTTGTTTCTGTGGGCGCCCTCGAACTCACCCCCGGCCACCTGCAGGTCGTAGTCCAGGCCGGGATTTCCCGAGAGCTCGCGCAATAGCTGCACGATTGCGCCTTCCATCTGCGTGTATCGGCTGACCAGCAGGTCGGCAATGGCCAGTGCGCCGGGGTTAAGAAAAGGGTTGCGCGGCTTTCCGCTGCCCAGTTCAAGTTCGATCAGTGAATTGAACTGGTTCGAGCTGGGCAGCCGCCCCACCCTTTCCCAAAGCGAATCACCGGCCACCTGGTAGGCGAGAACCAGCGAGAACAGTTTGGAAATGCTCTGGATGGAAAAAGCGACCCTGCTGTCTCCGCTCTCGTACACGCGGCCGTCAAGCGTCGCCACGGCCAGCCCGAATCCATCGGGATCGACGTGCCGCAGCGCGGGGATGTAGCTGGCCACACGCCCTTGCCGTGCCAGGCCGCGCGCCTGTTGCGTCACGCGTTCCAGGCACTCCTGTATGTCGAGCATCCGGGCCCTACTGGTTGGCGCGAACCAGCTGGCGCAGCAGCTGTTCTCCGGCCGCGACCTGCGTCAGGGTGATGTACTCATCCGGCTTGTGGGCCTGCTCAATCGAACCGGGCCCGCACACAATCGTCGGAATTCCGGCCTGCTGGAACAGACTGGCCTCGGTCGCGAAAGCCATGTAGCCGAGCGGGGCGTCCCGTCGGCCCAGGAGCTCAAGCAATTCAGCGGCGCCTGTGGCAAGGCCTTCACCGCTGCAAGAGGAGCCGAATGCGGGAAGACTGGATTCGATGTCGAAGCGTATGTCGCAGCCGGACCATTCCTTGACCATGTCGCTCCTGACCACGGATTCAGCGAATGCGCGTATTTCGGCTTCCAGCTCGTCGGGGCTGGTCCATGGCAAATGCCGGAACTCGAAGTCGAAGGAACATTCCGGGGGTACCGTATTGGTGCTCACGCCGGCAACGATGCGCGTTGTGACAATGGTGCTGTACGGCACGTCATAGCCGTAGTGGCGTTCTTCGTGCAGGCGATGCCGCTCCGCCATGCTGCGCAAGTGGCTGATGATCCGGGACGCGTGCTCAATCGCGTTGACCCCCTGCGCCGGCAGGGAAGAATGGGCGCTCCGCCCGCTCACACAGCAGCGCAATGCGCGCCGCCCCTTGTGGCCGACGACTGCCTTCAGCTGGGTGGGCTCGCCCACCAGGCAGGCCAATGGCCTGACGCCGCGGTCGCGCAGATCGGCCACCAACGTGCGTGCGCCGAGCATGCTGGTTTCCTCGTCAAACGTCAGCGCAAGATGAATCGGCCGCTTGCCGGGCGACCGCTGCAATTCCGGAACCAGCGCCAGGCAGATTCCGATGAACGACTTCATGTCCACCGCGCCTCGGCCGAACAGCTTGCCGTCGCTGACCGTGCCGCAAAAAGGGGGCTTGGTCCAGTTCTGGCCCTCCACCGGAACGGTGTCCGTATGCCCGGCCAGCACGATGCCGCCACTGTCCTGGCCACCCACGGTCGCGAACAGGTTGGCCTTGCCGCCGGCCGGGTCGAAGCTCAGGCAAGACTTGATGCCGTGAGCCAGCAGGTACTTCTCCACCCATTGAATCAGGGGAAGGTTTGATTTGCTGGAAACCGTGTCGAATTCCAGCAGCCTGCAAATCAGGTCGATCGTCTCGGAGTTGGCGGACATGTCGTTCACCGCTCAGGCGTTCAAGTGGCACGCGGAGAGCCGCCCCATGCTGACGATGCGCAGCTCGGGAGCCTGCGTTGCGCATTTCGGCATGGCGTGCGGGCAACGGGGATGAAAATGGCAGCCGCCTGGCGGGTTCAGCGGGCTGGGAATCTCGCCTGAGATCGGCCTGAACTGCTTCTTGCCCGACCCGACTGTGGGCGCGGCGCGCAGGAGCGCCTGGGAATAGGGATGAAATTGCTGCTGGAAGAAGGCTTCGGCCGGCGCCTGCTCGACCACCCTGCCCAGGTACATCACCACCACTTCGTCGCTGATGTGGCGGATGACGCTCAGGTCATGGCTGATGAACAGGTAAGTCAGGCCGAGGTCCTGCCGCAGCTTCATGAACAGGTTCAGCACCTGTGCCTGGATCGAGACATCCAGGGCGGCCACCGATTCGTCGCAAACCAGCAGTTCGGGGTTGACCGCCAGCGCCCGGGCTATTCCCACACGTGCGCGTTGCCCGCCGGAGAACTGGTGTGGATAGCGCCGCAGGAATGTGCCGGGAAGCCCAACCTTCTCAAGCAGCCCGGACACGAATTCCTCCTGCTGCCTGGCCGGGACCATCCCATGAACGACAGGCGCCTCGCCCACGATGTCCAGCACAGTCTTTCTGGGGTTGAGGCTTGCATACGGGTCCTGGAAGATCATCTGCATCCGCAGCTGGATGGCCCGCCGTTCCCTGGAATTAATGGCGTCCAGGCTGGTCCCCCGCCAGATGCGCTCGCCGGCGGTGGGTTGATGAAGGCCCACAGCCATGCGGCCGACGGTGGACTTCCCGCATCCGGACTCACCCACCAGCCCGACCACCTTGCCCTGCCCGATTTTCAGGTCCACACGATCGACAGCGCGGCAGACCTGTTCGCGCTTCGGGTCCGCGCCGAACGCGCGACCGGCGAGGTTCGCGATCCGGGTGCTGACATCGAGCGGGTGCCGGAAGGTCTTGGAAACCTGGCGCAATTCGAGAAGAGTGCTCATGCCGCGGCGACCTCGGGGAATGGAATGATCGGATGGAAACAACTCACTTCACGCGCGCCGTACGCGCGTACCGCCGGGTACCTGACGCACTCCTCGCGCGCGTGCCCACAACGATTGCGGAAGGAACAGCCGGGAGCAAGATCTGCAAGACCCGGCGCCGAACCCGGGATCTGGAACAGCGGTTTGCCGCGCGCGTTGCGGGAGGGCACGCTCTGCAGGAGGCCCGCTGTGTAAGGGTGGGCCGGTTGCTCCAGCAGCTGCCGGGTGGGACCGTGTTCCACGATCCGCCCCGCATACATGACCGCGACCCGGTCCGCCAGGCCCGCCACAACCGAAAGGTCGTGCGTGATCCAGATCATCGCGGTGCCGCACTCCCGGGCCAGCGCCTGCATCTCGTAGAGAATTTGCTCCTGGATGGTGACGTCGAGCGCGGTCGTCGGCTCGTCCGCGATGAGTACCTCCGGCTGGTGGATCATGGCGATGGCAATCGCGACCCGCTGCCGCATGCCGCCCGAGAACTGGTGCGGATAAGACGCAAGGCGCTCATCCGGCGCCGCGATTCCGACCTTGACTAGGCATGCACGCGCCACCTCACGTGCCCTCGACCTGCTCACGGCCGCGTGCGCCTGCACCGCCTCGATCATCTGGGTATCTATGCGCAGGACGGGGTTGAGTGTCAGCATGGGATCCTGGAAGACCATGGCGATGCGCTTGCCTCGGACGTGGCGCCACTCGCTCTCGGGCAGCGCCAGCAAGTTCGCGCCATTCAACAGGATCCGCCCGCCGGTGATGCAACCTGGCTTGTCCACCAGGTTGAGGATGGAGTAGCCGGTCTGGCTCTTTCCGGAACCGGACTCGCCGACCAGCCCGAGGATTTCGCCCTTGTGCACACTCAGGCTGACGCCGTTCACGGCCTTGATCCGGCCGCCTCGCGTTTCAAATTCCGTGGTCAGGCCCTCGACCTTCAGGATGGGAGAATTCATCGCGCTAGACCGTCTGCAGACGGGGGTTGAGGAGGTCGCGCAGCTTGTCGGCGACGAGGTTGATCGCAACGATCGTGAAGAGGAGCGCCAGGCCGGGGTAGATGCTGATCCAGTACTTTCCCGACAGCATCTGGCTGAAGCCGTTCGAGATCAGCAGCCCCAGTGAGGGCTCGGTGATGGGCAGGCCCAGGCCAAGGAAAGAGAGAGTGGCTTCCAGCGTGATGGCCGACGCGACCTGCAGCGCCGCCACGACGATCAGGGGCGCCATGCAGTTGGGCAGCACGTGGCCGAAGGCGATCCTGCGCTGGGACAACCCAAGGCATGACGCCGCCTCCACGTATTCCTTGTGACGCTCGACCATTGCGGCGCCGCGTGCGGTGCGGGCATAGAACGCCCATTGCACCGCGACCAGCGCGGCGATGATCTTGCCCGCCCCCTGCCCCACCACCGCGACCAGGATCAGCGCGATGAGGATGGCCGGAAACGACAGCTGCACATCCGCGATGCGCATGAGCAGGGCATCGACACGGCCGCCGAAATAGCCCGAGAGCAGGCCCAGCGCGCTGCCAATGAAGAAAGCGAGCAAGGTGGACACCGTGCCGACCCACAGGCTGGTCCTGAGACCGTACAGGATGGCCGAGAGCATGTCGCGCCCCTGTTCGTCCGTTCCCAGCAGATACAGCATGCCGGTCTCCGCGCTGCGCGCCCCGGGCGCCAGCTTGGTGTCCTCCATGGCGAGCGAGCCCAGGTCGTAGGGGTTCTGCGGGGCGATCAGCGGAGCGAAGAGCGCGGCGGCAAGCAGCAGGACCAGAATCACCGCGCCCGACAGCGCGACGCCGTCGGAAAAGAATGCGCGAGCGAACTCGCGTGAGGTACGTTGGGTCATTTCAGTTCCTGGTGCAGGCGCACGCGCGGGTCCAGAGCCGAGTAGGCGATGTCGACCAGCAGATTCACGGTGATGAACATCAGCACGGTCATCAGCAGGTAGGCCACGACTACCGGCCGGTCCAGCACCGAGATGGAATCGATCAGCAGCTTGCCCATGCCAGGCCATGAAAAGATGGATTCGGTCACGATGGCAAAGGCCACCACCGCGCCGAACTGGAGTGCGACAACAGTGATGATCGGGATCAGGATGTTCTTGAGCACGTGCACCCCGACGATCCGCTGGTGGCTCAAGCCCTTGGCGCGGGCAAACTTCACATAGTCGGAAAGCATCGCCTCCTCGGTGCCCGCCTTGGTCAGGCGGATCACCATGCTGATGTTGAACAGGGCGAGATTGAGCGAGGGAAGTATCAGGTGACGCAGGCCGTCAATGTTCAGGAAACTGACCGGCACGCCGAACAGCAGCGTCGTCGCGCCCCTGCCGCCGCTGGGCAGCATGCCGGTTTCGACGGCGAACACCAGGATCAGCACGATGCCTACCCAGAACGTGGGCAGCGAAAACCCCACGATGGAAGTGCCCATGATGAATCGGCCGCTCCCAGAGGTGGGATGAAGCCCTGCCCACAGGCCCAGCGGGATGCCAAACAGGATGGCGATGACCATCGCGCTGAGCGCCAGCTCCAGGGTAGCGGGCAGCCTTTGAAGGATCAGGTCGGCCGCGGAGGACCCGAATGCGAAGCTCTGGCCCAGGTCGCCGCTCAGCGCATTTTTCAGGAAGCGCGCGTATTGCACGTACAGCGGCTTGTCCAGCCCCAGGCGCTGCGCCGTCTCGAGTTTTTCCAGCTCCGGCGCGTTCGGGCTGACGAGTATTTCAACCGGGTCGCCCACGGCATAAATGCCGCCGAACACGATCGCGGACATCACCAAAAGTACGGCGAAGGACTGCAAGAGTCTTCGAATAACGAATGCAAGCATCTTCTTTTGTCTCCTGTCGGGAATTATGCGAATTGACGCGCATGCGTCGAGCGACTTAGAGTCACGCCGTTATTCGGTTTTGTCATGGCTGCACGAATTCACCTTCCCTCCACCACCATGCTGCGCATCTTTGAGTCGACCGCGCGGCATCTTTCGTTCACGCGCGCCGCGGACGAGATGTTCCTGACGCAAAGCGCCATCAGCAAGCAGATCAAGGCGCTGGAAGACCAGTTGGGCCGCTCGCTTTTCATCCGGCTGAATCGCGGATTGGCCCTGACGCCCGTCGGCGACTCCTACTGGCGGGAGATCGCGCCGCTCATGGCGGCGCTGGAGCGGGCGACGGAGCGCGTGGCTGACTGCGGCAGCGTCACAAGGCTGACGCTGCACGTGTTCGCGACCCTGGGTGAACGATGGCTGCTCGACCGGTTTCCCTCATTCGCTGCATCCCATCCCGAGATCGAGGTCCGGTTCACCGCCATGCTCTCCAGTGACGGAACAAAACAGTCGGAGATCGATGGCGATTTCAGGTTCGGCAACGGGTCGTGGCCGGGCCAGGCGGCCGACTACCTGTTCGGGCGGGAAATGCTGCTGGTGGGCAGCCCGACGCTGCTCAAGCGGCATGGCGGGCTGCAAACCCCCTTCGACGTGCTGCGCTATCCCTGGCTGCAGCACTTCCAGGTGCCGCACGCGTGGGACGAACTGATCGAATCGATTCCTGATCTCGCCGTGGCTGCGAAGTCAGGGCCGGTGCCCCAGGCTTCCATGTACGAGTTCTACAACGTCCTCATTCGCGCGGCAGTAACCGGCCTGGGCCTCGCGCTGGTGCCGTGCGTCTGGGTCAAGGATGAACTGGCCTCCGGGGCGCTTGTCAATCCGCTGCGCGTCGGGGTGACCAGCAAGTACGGCTACTACTTCGCCGTGCCCGAGCACAAGGTGGAGCTTTCGGCCATCAGCGAATTTCGCGCCTGGCTTCTGCGGGAAGCCGGGCAGACCCAATCGGAGCTGCTCGGGCTTCCCGGGCGGGACACGGGCTAGTTCTGCCTGGCTGCGGCGGCTTTGGCGCCCGGACTGAATTCACCGGCGTGAGTGCGTTCATCCGCCCGGCCGGGATAGCTCACCGTGCGCTTCATCGCCCAGACGGTGGCCTGGTGATGCAGGGGAATCAGCGCCACATCGTCCATCGCGGCACGGGTAGCTTCCTGCAGCAGTCTTTCGCGGGCTTGCGGCTGCACCGTCACGATGGCGCGGTCGATCAGCTCGTCTACGTTCTTGCTGGAATAGCCGACATTGAAGTTGCCCAGCCCTTTCTGCGCGTCCTTGGTCGCGATGAGCGCGCGCAGCGGCGACGACGCCTCGGCCGAGTCCGGCGCCCAGCCGACCAGCGACATCGCGAATTCCCCCTTGTTGTTGCGCGGGAAGAACGTGGCCGCCGGCATGACATCCACCGACGCCGTGATGCCCACCCGCCCCAGCATCTGGGCAACCGCCTGCACGATCTGGTCGTCCATCAGGTACCGGTTGTTGGGGCCGTGGATCACCATCCGGAAGCCTTCGGGATAGCCGGCCTTGGCAAGCAGCTCACGCGCGCCGTTGGGGTCGTAGTTGGTCGGCTGCAAGTCGGGCATGTAGCCCGGCAGGCCCGAGTTCACCAGTTGGGCGGTCGCCGTTCCCGCGCCTTCAAGCACGCGCCCGACGATGGAGTCGCGTGAGATGGCCTTGCTGATCGCCTGGCGCACGCGCAGGTCCTTCAGGGGATTGACGCCCAGCGGCGCACCGGCCTTGGTGCTGAAGTGCGCGGCGCCGGCGTCCGTCTGGTTCAGGCCGAAGTAGATCAGGCGGTAGCCCGTCTTGGCCACCACCTGCAGGTTGGCGTCTTTTTTGATGCGCACCAGGTCAGGCACCGGCACGTTGTCGATCGCGTCGACGTCGCCGGACAGGAGCGCGGCGACACGGCTGGCATCGTTGGTCATGATGCGGAACGTCACTGTTTCCCACGCCGGCCTGCCACCCCAGTAGTTGTCGTTCCGGACCAGTTCGATGCGGTCACCGCGCGCGAATCGCACGAACTTGTACGGCCCCGTTCCGACGGCGGCCTTGCCGCTATTGAAGTCGGCCGTCGCCGCGTTCGCCGCGGCCTTCCTGCTCACGATGGGGATGATGGAAAGGTCGTTGGGTACCAGCGGATAGGGCCGGGCGGTGCGAAAGCGGATGGTCAGGGGATCGACCACCTCGATTGCCGCGATCGCACGCGTATATGTGGTCATCAGGCCGGGGCTGTCCTTGATCGTCGGAACACGCTCGATGGAGAACTTCACATCGTCCGCGGTGAAAGGCGAGCCGTCGTGGAACTTCACGTTCGGCCGCAGCTTCATCTCCCAGGTCAGGTCATCAACCGGCTTCCAGCTGAGCGCCAGGCCCGGAGCCGTGAAGAGGCGGTCGTCCCGGTGGATAAGGCGGTCATACACGTGGTCGGCGATGTTCTGGTTGGGCACGTAAAGGTGGAAGTGCGGATCGGCTGACGTCACGTCGGCCGCCAGGCCGATGGTCAAGGGTGCCGCGTGCGCCGCCTGCCAGGCGCCAGTGAAAGGCAGGAAGCACAGGGCCGCAGCGACGAGTGTCCTGCGCGCCGGCTCGAGATTGAAGTTCTTCACGGTTGTCTCCGGTCGGGTGGATGAGAGGGGCAGTCTCTTTCTCCGCTGTTTCCGGCACAAACGATATTTGGTCCTTGCGGTATTCCCGTTTGGCATCGCGCGTGGGCGAACGCCCTCCCTCACTTCGGCCGCGAAGACATCTCCCACACATCGGGCGTGGTCGCCACCAGTTCCTTGATGTTGCTCCACGCCGGCGCGCGCGGCAGGCTGCTTCGGCCCTGCACCGCCGCACCTTCCAGGCTCTCGGCGCGGTCCATGATCACCAGCGCGCGCGTGCGCCCGCCCCGGCCATCCTCCACCCCGGCGCCTTCCACGTACCAGCCGCGCAGCTTGATGTCACCCGGCATGTTCAGCTTGAGGCGCTTCAATGGATCGCGCGGCACGGTGAACTCGACCACGTGCGTGCGGCTGTCGGCCTGGGCCACGGCTCGGGCGGCTGTCAGGGGGGCTAGGGTTTAACCCTCAAACCCAGCTGAATCTCTTCAGCAATGACCTTTTTCCAGTTTGAAATCGCCGACTCGGTCACCAGCGTGGCATGCGCGGCGATGCTGATGGCGAGGTGCGGTTGGCCGCCGGCGTCGGGCACCGCCATTCCCATGCCGAAACCGTCATCCACCACCGTGCCCTGCGAGATCGCGAATCCGCTGCGCCGCACGAGCTTCACCGCCGCGCGCACGCTGGCCGCGTCCAGGCGCGGGTAGCGCGCCAGCCCGGGCGTGATGGTGTGGATGACATGCTCGGTCTGCCCGGGCTCCAGCGCGGCCAGCAGCGCCGTCGCGCCCGCCCCCACGCCCAGCAGGCGACGCTGCCCTACTTCCACCGGCACGAAGCGCACTAGTGAGTTGCCGTCGGCCTTGACGATGCAGACCGACTCCACACCGCTGCGCCGCATCAGGTAGGAGGTAACGCCCGTCCTGCGCGCAACAGCTTCCACCACATGGCGCCAACGCGCCACCTCCATCGAACCCGAGGCGGAGGTCAGGCCCAGCTCGTGGATCAACCGCCCCATCTGGTAGCGTTTGCCGTCGCCGGGCTGCTCGACAAAGCCCTCTTCGACCAGGCACTTGAGGATGCGGTGCACGGTGGATCTCGGCAGCTCTTCGGCACGGGCGATCTCGGCCAGTGAGATGCCGTCCGTACCCGCCTTGGCGATGGTCCGGAGCATGGCGCCCGCGCGGCGGATGGCCTGCGTGCCATCCGTGCCTGCGGGTACGGCGGCTTTCACGGCTGTTTGCTTTGGTTTCATGGCGGGCTTCATTCGTCCATATTGTGGAACATTGCTTCTGTGTTTTCCCGCAACGGGCCGCAATCCTTGTGCCGGAGCGCCGGTTCATGGCTAGAGTGCGTCCAGTTCCACCATATGGATGGTTCTCTTTTCAGGAGCAGGCATGCGATACACCGACAACACCTCCCGCCGCCACTGGCTGACCCGAGCATCCGCCGTTGCACTGGCAGCGGCGGCCATTGCATCGCCTGCGGCCTGGGCCCAGGCGCCAGCCTTCCCCAACAAGACGCTCAAGCTGGTCGTTCCGTTTGGCGCAGGCGGCTCCGATGTGATGGGCCGCGCCTTCGCAGAGAAACTCTCGTCCATCCTCAAGCAACCGGTGATCGTCGAGAACAAGCCGGGCGCGGCGGGCCAGATCGGCTCCGAGTACGTCGCCAGCGCGCCTGCCGACGGCTACACCATGCTGTTCATCGGCGGCGGCAGCCTGACGCCCATCCTCATCAAGGACCTGAAGTTCGACATGCAGAAGTCGCTCAGGCCCGTGATAAGCATCGCGCGCGGCGGTATGACCTTCATGACCAACTCGCAGATTCCCGTGAAGGACATGAAGGAGTTCATCGAGTACGCGAAGAAGAACGCCGGCAAGCTGAATTACTCATACACCGCCGGCAGCATGGTGCTGTCAACCGAAATGCTCAAGTCCAAGGCGGGCTTTGAGGCGACGGCCGTGCCGTACAAGGGCGCGGCCCAGGTGCTGACGGCGCTGATCACCAACGAGATCCAGATGACGGTGGATGTGCCGTTCAACTACATGGCCATGATCAAGGACGGCAGGGTCAAGCCGCTGGTGCACGGCGGCCAGGAACGCTCGCCCACGCTGCCTGACGTGCCCACGCTGGCCGAGCTTGGCATCAACGACCTGATCTTTGCCGTCTCCTACGGCATCTGGGTTCCGGCCGGCACACCTGATGCCGTGGTCAACCAGCTCAACGCAGCCTACAACGAGGTGCTCAAGGACCCGGGCATTCGCGAACGCCTCACCCAGGCCGCCATGGTGCCCACGGGCGGCCCGCCGGAAGGCCACACGAAGCAGATTGCGCTGGAGCAGAAAATGTGGGGTGACGCGGCCCGCAAGATCGGCTTCAAGCCGGAGTAAGCAGCATGTTCTCGCTGGCAGGCAAGACGGTCGTGGTGACTGGCGGCGGACGCGGCATCGGCCGGGGCATCTCGATGGCTATTGCGCAATGCGGCGCCAATGTGGTGGTGAGCGGCCGCTCGAAAGAATCGCTCGCCGATGCGCGGAGCGAACTCGAAGCCCTGGGGGTGCAGGTCCACACCGTCGCCGCCGACATCACCCGTGCCGATGACATCGCACGCATCGTGTCTGAAACGCAGGAACGCTTCGGCGCCATGGACGGCTGGGTCAACAACGCGGGCAGCGCCAGCCCGGACGACATCGGCCCGCTGCTGGGCGTGGGCGAAGACCAATGGGACCGCGTGGTCGACCTGAACCTGAAGTGGACATTCTTCGCCGCGCAGGCGGCGGCTCGCGCCATGACGCGCGGCGGCTCCATCGTGAACATCACGTCCCGCAGCGCCTCGCATCCCAACCCCAACACCGGCCACTACGGCGCCGCGAAAGCCGCCGTGGAGAACCTCACGCTCACGATGGCCGCTGAATGGGGCCACCTGGGCATACGCGTGAACGCCGTCGCGCCCGGCGTGGTGATGACCGAGGAACTGGCCAAGGTCTTCAACACCGAAAGCCGCATCCGCCGCCAGGTCGAGACGGTGCCGCTGCAGCGCCTGGGCACGCCGGCCGACATTGGCCCGCTGTGCGCCTACCTGCTGTCCGATGAAGCTTCGTGGACCACCGGCGCGCTGATAGCAGTCAATGGCGGCAGCCCGGTGCCCATGGGCTACCTGAGCTACCTGCACAAGGTGAACAGCGCGTGAATTTCGAGTGGTCACCGCAACAGGATGCCCTGCGCGAGCAGGTGCGCGCGCTGCTGCGGCGCGAGCTGCCCGCCGACTGGGACGAGCACAGCCGCCACGGGCCGGGCTCGCGCTGGCAGACGGAGTTCTCGCTCACGTTTTGCCCCAGGCTCGCCGCCGAAGGTTTGCTGGTGCCGCACTGGCCGCGCGAATACGGCGGGCGCGATGCCACTGCGTGGGAGCACTTCATCATCGGCGAGGAGCTGTGGGCCGCCGGCGAGCCGCGCGGGCCGCAGTACATGAATGCCAACTTCATCGGCCAGACCATCATGAAGTACGGCAGCGAGGCGCAAAAGGCCTTCCACCTGCCGCGCATGGCGGCCGGCAAAGCCATCTGGTGCCAGGGCTTTTCGGAGCCATCGGCCGGCTCGGACCTGGCCGCGCTGGGGACGCGCGCCGAGCGGCGGGGCGATGAATACGTGATCAACGGCTCCAAGGTCTGGACCTCGTATGCCGGGCTGGCCCAGCACTGCTTCCTGCTCGCGCGAACGGGTGGCCCAGGCAAAAGCGGTATCGCCATTTTCCTCGTGCCCATGGACACACCCGGCATCACCGTGCGGCAGATTCCCTCGCTGATCGGTGTCGGCGACATCCACGAAGTGTTCTGCAACGACGTCGTCGTGCCCGAAACGACGCGGCTGGGTGCTGAGGGACAGGCCTGGCCCATCATCGGCTACGCGCTCTCGCATGAACGCGTGGGAATCGCGCGCTATGCGTTCTCGCGCCGGACGCTGGACGGCATAGTGGCGCTGCTGCAGTTGCGCGGCGAATTCGACGGCGAACTGGTTCAGTACCGCGCCGGCCAGGCGCTGGCGGCCTGCGAAGCCGCCCGGCTGCTGGTCTACCGCGTGGTGGACCAGCGTGCGCGCGGCCTTCCGCCCAGCGCCGACGCCAACCTCGCCCGCGTCGCGGTGATCCGCGCCGACCATGCGGTGGCGGATTTTGCGCTGGGCTTTGTGCCCGACACGCTGTCGGGCGGCGCCTTCCCGCTGCACCTGTCCCACCACGAGCGCGCGATCGCCGCCGGCATTGCTTCGGGCGCGGCCGAGATCCAGCTGAACCTGATCGCCAGCGAACACCTGCGCTTGCCCCGGGAGGCACGCGCATGAGGTTCGAGCCCAACGACGACCAGCGCGCCTTTCTCGACGCGGTGGGCAAGCTGGTGGAGCGGCAGCGCGCGGAGCCTCCAGTGCCCGAACGGCTGCAGTACTCCAGTGGGCTGGAGCACGCGCTCGAAGAAGCCGGCTTCTTCGAATGCATGGCCATCGACGAACTGGGCAGCGTGGCCGCTGCTTCGCTGGTGATGGAACTGGCGCGCCTGCCGCAATGCGCGGAAACGGTGGCCTCCGCCCTGGTCGCGCCCTGGCTGTGCCCCACCCTGCCCCGCCCGCATGCGCTGGTATGGGAGCGCAGCGATGCGCCGGTGCGTTTTCTGCCTGTCGCGCAAACCGTCATCCGCATTCGCGATGGCCAGGTGGAGGCGGCGCGCATCACACCGGCCGACGTCAAGCCGGTGGACAGCCTGTTTGCCTATCCGATGGGCGCGCTGCGCTCTCCTGAATCACTCACCTGGGAACCATTGCCCGGCGCGGATATTGCGCGACTGCGCAATGCCTGGCGCGTGGGCATTGCCGCCGAGATCGCCGGCTGCCTGGACGCGGCTCTCGACTCGGTGCTGGAACACGTGAAGGAGCGCCGCCAGTTCGGCCGCCCGCTGGGCGCCTTCCAGGCCGTGGCGCAGCGCCTGGCCGAGTGCGCCACGCTGGTCGAGGGCGCGAAGTGGCTGGCCCTGCATGCTGCAAGTTCTGGCACAACGCTCGATGCCGCGGCAGCTGCGGCGTATGCACAGGACGTCGCCACCCGCGTGGCCTACGACCTGCACCAGTTCATGGGCGCGATGGGCCTGACACTGGAGCACCCTTTGCACCGCTGGACCTACCGCACCAAGCTGCTGCGCTCCGAGCTGGGTGGGCCGGAGCGGCAGTTCGTGTCGGCGGCGCAAGCTGCATGGCCGCAACAACAAGAAGGATGTGTTTCGTGAAAAGGCTGCCCCTGACCAACATCCGCGTGCTCGACCTGAGCCGCATCCTGGCAGCGCCACTGGCCGCGCAGTCCCTGGGCGATCTGGGCGCCGAGGTGATCAAGGTCGAGCGGCCCGTCACCGGCGACGAAGCCCGCCGCTGGGGCCCGCCCTTCCTGAAGGACCGCGAAGGCAAGGACACACGCGAGTCGCCGATGTACCTGTGCGCCAACCGCAACAAGCGATCGCTGACCATCGACATCGCCAGGCCCGAAGGCCAGGAGCTGGTGCGCAAGCTGGTGGCGCAATCGGACGTGCTGATCGAGAACTACAAGGTCGGCGACCTGGTGCGCTACGGCCTGGACTACGCGTCGCTGCGCAAGGTCAACCCGCGCCTGGTCTATTGCTCGGTCACCGGCTTCGGCCAGTCAGGCCCCTACAGCAAGCTGCCCGGCTACGACACGGTGTTCCAGGCCATGAGCGGAATGATGAGCGTGACCGGCCTGCCCGACGGCGTGCCCGGCGGTGGGCCGATGAAGACAGGCCCCAGCCTGGCCGACTTCATCGCGGGGCAATACGCCACCGCCGGCATCCTGGCCGCGCTGTACGAGCGCGACACCTTCTCCGGCGAAGGCCAGCACATCGACATCGCGCTGCTGGACTGCACCATCGCCGCCCAGTCGCACTACACCGCAACCTATCTCGCCACCGGCTCGGTGCCGGTGCGGCGCGGCACCGAAGGCAATGGCGGCCTGCCCTCGCAGGCTTTCCAGTGCGCCGACCGCGGCATCATCGTGATCTGCGGCAGCGAAGCGCAGTACCGCACCTTCTGCAACGTGCTCAAGCACCCCGAACTGGCAGACGACCCGCGCTTCGTGACCAACCGCGACCGTTTGGCGCACCGCGCCGAACTGGCCACGACATTCAATGCGCTCACGCGCGAGTGGCAGTCGAACGAACTGCTCGCCGCGTTCAAGGACGCGGGCATCCCCAGCGGGCCGATCAATACCTACCCCGAAGTGTTCGCCGACCCGCAGGTGGTGCACCGCGGGATGACACTGGTGGCCGAGCACGTGCAGGCGGGACAGGTGGAGTTTTGCGCCAGCCCCATCCGCTTCACCGGCATCGAGGCACGCGCGCCGATGGCGCCGCCGGTGCTGGGCCAGCACACGGACGAACTCCTGCGCGACGTTCTGGGCGTGGACAATGCTGACATTGAACGCCTGCGCGGCGAGAAAGTGATCTAGCCATGGCCAAGTTCGAAACGCTGCTCTACGCTGTTGCGGGCGGTGTAGCCACCCTCACGCTCAACCGGCCAGAAGCCCTGAACGCGCTGAGCCCGAAGATGGCCGGTGAACTGCTGGACGCGCTGGCACAGGCCCAGGGCAACGACGAGGTCCGCGCCCTGGTTCTCACGGGCGCGGGTGGCGCGTTCTGCGCTGGCGGCGACGTGCGCGGCATGGACGCAGCCGGCCCGCGCACTGCCGAACAGGCGCGCGCGGGCATGGAGCGCTACCGGCGCCTGGTGATGGCGCTGCACGGACTGGACAAACCCGTCATCGCCGCCGCCGACGGCGTGGCCTTTGGGGCGGGCTTCAGCCTGCTGCTGCTGGCTGACATCGTGCTGCTGAGTGAGCGCGCCCGGCTGTGCATGGCCTTCCAGCGCATCGGCCTCATCCCCGACACCGGCGCCCTGTTCACGCTGCCGCGCATCGTCGGCCTGCAGCGCGCCAAGGATCTGATGCTCTCGGCGCGGGAGGTTGGCGCACAGGAAGCGCTGTCACTCGGGCTGGCGCTGGAGGTGCTGCCGGTGGACCAACTGCTGCCCCGGGCAATGGAAATGGCCGTGGCGTTCTGCGGTGCCTCGGCCTCTTCACTGGCAATGACCAAGCGCGCGCTGAACGCATCGCAGCAGAGCGACCTGGACACCATGATGGCGCTGGAATCCTCGGGCCAGGCCCTGGCGCTCAGCAACCCCTACCTGAACGAAGCCGCCCGGCGCTTCACGGCAAAAGAGCCCGGGCAGTTCCGCTGGCCGGGGCCACGCAAGGCGACATAGCGGCTTCCCCGGGATATTTCAATAAAACTTGAAATATCGAGGGATTTCCGGGCGGAAGCGGCCAAAAAGAGGCGGCCGCGCTCCTGCACCAGAAAGCCGAAACGCAGGCGTAGCGCGGCTTGCGGGCACAAAAAGGCCCGCAAGCCGCGCGGAATGTGCGTCATGGCTTGCACACTTCAGCCGCGGCTGCGCGTCGGGATGAACACCATCGGCAGCATCGCCAGCATGTTCCAGCCGGGGAAGAAAAAGCCCAGCGCCACGGCCGCGGCGGCGCAGGCGGGCAATACGTAGGAGCGCATCTTCAGCGTGCGGATCACCGATTCCTGCAGCGGCCCGATGTGCACGTGCGGCTGGTGCAGCAGTTCCCTGGTGCGCAGCGCGCCAGTCAGGGTAACGGCCAGCATGTTGGCGGCGTAGATGACGGCGGCCAGGGGCAGGTTGCCGTGCTCGCCGATCAGCGCCGTTGAAAACGGCAGCAGGCTCACGCATGCCAGCTGGGTCAACTCCAGCCGCACCATCGTGCGCGAAAGCGAATGCACCAGGTGGTACACGCGCACCTGCGACAGCCACAGCACCGCCATCACCCAGAAGCTCAGGAACCAGGTCAGCACCTTGGGCATCAGCTCGCGCAAGGCATTGAGCAAATCGGCATTGGTCGCCGCGTGGCCCAGCGACGGCAGCTTCAGCTCCAGCACCAGCAGCGTCAGCGCGATGGCGTACAGCCCGTCGCTCAAGGCCTCGATGCGTTGCTTGCCGATGGCGCCTGCCGGATGTTGTGCTTCGTTCATGTGCCCTCCTGCCCGAACGGCGCAGTGTAAGGGCAGGCTGGGCGCCATCCATGGACGTCCAGGCCGTGGAAGCGGCAGAGATCAGCGTTTGATGTGCACAACGGGCCCGGGCGGATTGAAGCCGGGAAGCTCCGCCGGTCCTGCGAAATAGTCGGCGCGCGTGGCAAGCTCCAGGGCTTTCATCTGTGCCTGGATAGTGGAGGCCTGGGGATCGATGCTCTTGAGCCTGCACTCCGAAACCCGGGCGCCTCTGGCGTCAGTGTGGGTGACTTGCAGGTCGCACTTGACCGCAGCTGCAGTCGTCGTCGTGGGGCCAGACGAGCAGGCAGTGAGCACAACGGCCACCAGGATGGCCAACGACATACCAGTACGCATGGCAGTCTCCAAAATCGATGAGGCATCGTAGGAACACTGGCCAGGCCATCCTGTAGGACGGGTGCGCCAGGGGACGTGCGGGATCCGCACTTCCCATCTGGAAAATTACTGCGGCTCCAGCCCCGTCTTCTTCACCAGCGCCGCGTACTTCGCCAGCTCGCGCCGGAAGGCGGCCGTGGCCTGCTCGGAGGTGCTGATGTTGATGGTGTTGCCCTGCTTGGCCATGGCTTCCTTGACCGTGGTGTCGGCGAAGGCCGTCACCACGGCGTCGTGCGCCTTCTTGACGTTGGCGGCCGACAGGCCCTTGGGGCCAATCACCGCGAACCAGGCTTCCACCACGAAGTTGGGCAGGCCCTGCTCGGCGAAGGTGGGGATTTCGGGAGCGGCCGGCGTGCGCTGGGGCGTCAGCAGGCCGATGGCGCGCAGCGCGCCGCTCTTGATGTGCGCCTGCACGCTGGGCAGCGCGGCGGTGCCGAACTCCACCTGCCCGCCGATCAGGTCGGTCACCATCGGGCCCACGCCCTTGTAGGGGATGTGCTTGGCGGTGGTGCCGCTCTCGTCCAGGAACAGCTCGGTGGCCAGGTGCAGGATGGTGCCGTTGCCGCCGGAGGCAAAGTTCAGCTGGCCGGGCTTCGCTTTGAGCAATGCGATGAACTCCTTGCTGTTGGTGGCAGGCACCTTCGCCGGGTTGACCACCAGCACCATGGGCGTGGCGCCCACGATGGCGATGGGCGTGAAGTCACCGGGCATGTCGAAGGGCAGCGACTTCATCACGCTGGGAAAAATCACCACGTTGTTGGACACCACGGCCAGCGTGCTGCCATCGGCCGGGGCGCGTGCCAGCGCCTGCAGGCCAACGATGCCACCCGCGCCGGGCTGGTTGTCCACCACCACCGACGCGTTGAGCGCGCGGCCCAGCGCGGGCTGCGCGGCGCGGGTGATGGTATCCACGCCCGAGCCGGTGGCATTGGGCAAGATGAACTTGACGGTGCCGCTCTGCGCGAACACGCGCGAGGCGCCGGCCAGGCCGAAGGCGCTGAGCGCAGCGATGGCGTCGCGGCGGGTGAAGGTGAAGCTTTGGGTCATTGTTTGTCTCCTGGGGTCAAAATTCTCGCCGGTTTCAGGCCACCACGGCCTGCGCCAGCAACTCGTCAATGTCGGCGCCGGCAAAGCCCGCGCTGTCCAGCAATTCGCGGCTGTGCTCGCCCAGCCGCGGCGGGTGCAGCCGCACGCCCAGGCGGTGGCCGCCCAGCGTGATGGGGAACAGCGTGGTCTTCACCGTCTCGCCGGCCTTGGGGCCGTCGGGCAGCCGAACGTCGGCCAGGCCGCCGGTGGCTAGCAGGTGCTCGTCATCGTAGAGGTCTTCGGGCCGCCTGATCGGCGCAAACGGCAGGCCCGCCTTCTCCATCGACGATGCCAGCTCGGCCGCCGTGCGGTGGGCAATGCGCTCGGCAATGGCCTTGAGCAGGCGCGGCCGCTGGCCCACGCGCTGGTTGTTGGTGGCCAGCTCCGGCTCGGCCTTCAGGTCGGGAAAGCCCAGCGCGTCGCAGAAAGTCAGCCACTGCGCGTCGCTCACCGCAGCGAGAAAGATCTGCTCGCCGTCCTTGACGGTGAACACGTCGTACACCGCCCAGGGGTTGTCGCGCGCGGGCATGGGCGCGGGGTGCTTGCCCGTCATGGCGAACTGCAGCATGTGCTGGCCCATGAGGAACACGTTGTTTTCGTACAGGGCCGACTGCACTTCCATGCCGCGGCCGGTGATGCCGCGCTGGATCAGCGCGCCCAGCACGCCGATGGCGCCGAACAGGCCGCCCATGATGTCGTTGACGCTGGTGCCCGCGCGCAGCGGGTCACCGGGGCGCCCGGTCATGTAGGCCAAGCCGCCCATCATCTGCACCACTTCGTCCAGCGCGGTGCGGTGGTCGTAAGGGCCGGGCAAGAATCCTTTGTGGCTGGCGTAGATCAGGCGCGGGTTGGTTTTGCACAGCGACTCATAGTCCAGCCCGTACTTGCCCATGGTGCCGGGCTTGAAGTTCTCGATCACCACATCCGCGGTGGCGCACAGCTTGCGCGCCGCCTCGGCGCCCTTCGGGTTGTGCAGGTCGATGCCTATGCTTTTCTTGTTGCGGTTGAACATCGGGAAAAAGCCCGAGCCCGCGCCCAGCAGGCGCCGCGTGCGGTCGCCGTCGACGGGCTCGATCTTGATGACCTCGGCGCCCATGTCGGCCAGCACCATGCCGCAGGTCGGCCCCATGACCATGTGGGTGAATTCGATCACGCGCAGGCCGGTCAACGGCTGCGGGGGAGTGGCTTGCGCTTCGGTCATTGGATGGCCGCTTTCATGGTTTTGGGCAGGCCGGCGCGCCACAGCGTGCCATGCAGGGTTTCGCCGCTGAGCCAGCCGGCCAGCTTTTCGCGCAGGGCGATCAGGGCATCGAAGTCCTGGCCGGTGGCTATGCCCATGCTGGCCAGCATGTAGGCCAGGTCTTCGGTGGCCACGTTGCCGCTGGCGCCCGGCGCGTGCGGGCAGCCGCCTATGCCGCCCAGGCAGGCGTCAAAGCGGCTCACGCCCAGTTCCAGCGCTGCGTACACGTTTGCCAGGCCGAGGCCGCGTGTGTCATGGAAGTGGCCGCAATTGAGCTTGCCACCCGCCACCGGCAGCACAAGCTCGAACAGCTCGCGCACCATGGCCGGGTCGGCATAGCCCACGGTGTCCGCCAGGCTCACGCGGTCCACGCCGGCATCGAGCACGGCCTGGATCAGGCGCAGCACCTCGGCCGGCTCCACCCGGCCCTGCAGCGTGCAGCCAAAGGCGGTGCTGATGCCGACCTCGATCAGCGTGGAAGACCCAGCCGCGTCACGCGCCACGCGGATGCGGGCAATGTCGGCCACCACCTCGTCGGGCGTCTTGCGCAGGTTGGCCAGGCTGTGCGCGTGGCTGGCCGACAGCGGCACCAGCATCAGCCCGGCGTTGCCGTCGATGGCCCGCTCGGCGCCCTTGAAGTTGGGCACCAGCACCGAGGCGTGCAGGCCCGGCAGCGTTTTGGCGAAGGCCAGCACCTCCGCCGTATCGGCCAGCTGCGGCAGCAGGCGCGGCGGCACGAGGGAGCCCACTTCTATCTCACGCTGGCCCGCTTCCCAGGCCGCGCGGATCCATTCGATCTTCTGCGCCGTGGGCATCACGGTGGCGATGCTTTGCAGGCCGTCGCGCAGGCCCATTTCGCGAATGACCACCTGGCGCGGCAGGCGGCTTGCAGATTCAGATTGATTTGGCATGGCCGCAAGTTTAGAATTTCCGGAACGATATTTCTTTGCAATCGTGGAACATATAACGTTCCTGATTGGAATACCTTAAAAGAACCCCTCTTGCGCGACCTCGACCTCACCACCCTGCGCCTGTTTGTCAGCGTCTGCGAGACGGGCAACATCGCGCGCGCCGGCGAAAAAGCCAGCATCGTGGGCTCGGCCATCAGCAAGCGGCTGGCGCAGCTGGAAGACACGGTGGGCACGCCGCTGCTGGTGCGCAAGCGCCATGGCGTGCAGCCCACCGCCGCCGGGCAGACGCTGCTGGAGCATGCACGCGCCATGCTGGACGGCGCCGCGCGCATAGAGCGCGACATGGTGGGCTACGCCGCCGGGCTGCGGGGGCAGGTTCGCATCCTGGCTTCGGTCTCGGCCATGGCCGAGTCGCTGGCCGACGATGTGGCCTCGTTCCTGCAGATGCCCAACCACCGCAACATCCAGGTCGACATGGAAGAGCGCGTCAGCCCCGAGATCGTGCGCGGCGTGCGCGACGGCACCGCATCGGTCGGCGTGTGCTGGGACGCGGTGGAACTGGGCGGCCTGCAGGCGCGCCCCTACCGCAGCGACCACCTGTGCATGGTGCTGCCGCCCGGCCACCCGCTGGCGACGAAAAAAAGCCTGCGCTTCGAGCAGACGCTGGACTATGAGCACGTGAGCCTGCCCGTCAACAGCGCGGTGCAGGTGATGCTGCAGCGCGCCGCGGCGCGGCTGGGCCGCACGCTGATCCACCGCGTCATCGTCACCAACTTCGAAGCCGCACTGCGCGTGGTGCGCGCGGGCCTGGCCATCAGCCTGGTGCCGCGCGAGGTGGCCGAGGTCTATGCCGGCACTTACGGCCTGAAGATGGTGCCGCTAGCCGAGCCCTGGGCGCAGCGCCGCTTCATCATCTGCTTCCGCGACGTGCAGGGCCTCTCGCCCTCGGCCCAGCTGCTGATCGACCACCTTGCCGCGCAGCACCGCCCATGACTGGTATCACCCTTCTCTTCCAGCCCGGCGAAAGCCCGCGCATCCTCTTTTTGCGCGAAGGCGCCGCTCTGCGCGACGACGTGTCCACCGACGAAATCACGCCGGTGGCGATCATGTCGCACTACGACGGCCGTTTGGCGCGCTTCCCCTACACCGGTTTCAAGTCCGGCGGCGCTTTCCCCATCGCCGCGGGCGAGGTGCAGGCCGGCGCCTACAGCGTCACCGTGGCGGGCCGGCGCTACGGCAAGGGCTCGTCGCGCGAGCACAGTCCGGCCGCCGAAAAGCTGGCCGGCATCCGGCTGGTGATCGCGGAAAGCTTTGAGCGCATCTACCGCCAGAACGCCGACAACATCGGCCTGTTCACCTCGACCGACCTGGGGCTGGTGGAGCGCATCCAGCGCGGCGAAGGCGTCGCCATCGAGGAGTTGCTGGCCGGCCGCGACGAGCTGGCGGCCGGCATCCTGCGCGCGGGCGGCCTGCTGCGTTTTGGCCAGGCCCACCTGCGCAATGCCCTCCCCGCCGCCGCGCCAGGCAAACAGCGGCCGATGACGCTGTTCGAGAAGATCATTGCCAGGCACGCGCTGGCCACCCCGGTGACCGGCGCCGACCCATTACCCGGCGAAGGCGCCTTCGTGCGCGCCGACTGGCGCTTCATCCACGAGTACTACACCGGCATGGCGGCGCACATGCTGCACACGACGCTGGGCAATCCCCTGGCCCTGCATCAGCCTGGGTCCATCATCGTGTTCGAGGACCACACCTCGTATGTGGACCAGAGCCCCGCCCACCTGCGCGCCGGCCTGGTGCCCAACATGCGGGCCATGAACCAGGCCCAGCGCGATTTCGCCCGGCAGTACGGGCTGCGAATGCACCGCACCCTGACCGATGAAGAGGCCGCCGCCGATGACGGCAGCAACGTGGCCGGCATCTCGCACGCCATGATGGCCGAGCACTACGCCCTGCCCGGCCAGGTGGTGGTGGGCACCGATTCGCACACGCCGCACAGCGGGGCGCTGGGCTGCGTGGCTTTCGGCGTGGGCACCACCGACATGGCCAACGCCTTCGTCACCGGCGCCGTGCGCATGACCGTGCCGCAGACCCTGCGCATCGACCTGCAGGGTGAAGTGCCGCCCGGTGTGATGGCCAAGGACATCGTGCTGCACCTGCTGGCGCTGGAGCCGATCCGCGCGGGCGCCGGTGTCGCCAAGGTGTTTGAATTCAGCGGCCCCGCCATGGCCGCGCTTTCCACCGACGAGCGTGCCACGCTGACCAACATGACGGCCGAGCTCGGCGGCCTGACCGGCATCGTGGCGCCGGACGCGGAAACCGTGCGCTTCCTGCGCGAGCGGCGCGGCGTGGACTTCACCGTCGAGCCCTGGATGCACAGCGATGAGGGCGCCGCCTATGCGCAAACCTTTACCGTGGACTGCGCGGCGCTCAGTCCCATGGTGGCCTCGCCCGGCGACCCCGGCAATGGCATCGCGCTGGACCAGCTGGGCCAGACGGTAAAGGTGGACATCGCCTATGGCGGCTCCTGCACCGCGGGCAAGCGCGAGGACTTCGACCGTTACCACGAGGTGCTGGCCTGGGGCCTGGCCCGTGGCTTGCGCGTGGCGCCCGGCGTTCAGCTCTACCTGCAGTACGGCACCACCGCCGTGCGCGACTACTGCAAGGCGCAGGGCTACGACAAGACCTTCGAGGCGGTGGGCGCGCGCATCCTGCAGCCTTCGTGCGGCGCCTGCGCCAATTGCGGGCCGGGTTCGTCCACCGATGCGGCGCAGGTGACGGTGAGCGCCATCAACCGCAACTTCGCCGGCCGCTCCGGCCCGGGCCAGGTGTGGCTGGCCAGCCCGCCCACGGTGATGGCCAGCGCATTGGCCGGCAAGCTGGTTTCGTATGCGGCACTTCGCGCCCGCACCGCCCCTTTTTCCGCGCAGCCCGCTTAGAATTTCCGCAAGGAGCTGAGGACCCTGTGGAGCGCAAGCTCCGCAGGCCTCGGCATTTTTTTGCCTGAAACCGCCGAGCATGCCCCTCAAAAAAAAACGACCCCTGGCCCGCGTGCTCATCCATGCCGCACTGGCCATTGCCGCCGCCCACGCACCCAGCGCCCTGCCCCAGGCCGTCAAGCTGCGGCTGGCCTCCAGCCTGTGTACCAGCATGACCGGTGCCGTGCTCACCAGCCAGCAGGTGCCGCCGCTGAAATCGTCGGTGGCCGCCGGGCCGCCCAACGATGCCCTGGCCGCGCGCCTTCAGCGCCAGCGTGACGACTACTTTGCCCAGCTCGATGGGCTGGCGCCGTTCAGCGGCCTTTACGCCAGCGGCGGGGCCGACCAGTCGGCCGCCGGCGGCGGACGCTACAGCTTCGGGCTGGAATGGGAGCTGTACAACCAGGGCCGCGACGAATCCCGCAAGCGCCTGGACCGGGCGCGCACCGAGGGCAAGGCGCAGTACCTGCAGCTGATGCGCGACACCGAGCAGCGCCAGCTGCAGGAAAGCCTGCTCGCCGTGGAGCAGATGCGCAACCGGCTGCTGGCCCTGCTGTACGAGCGGGAAGCCGCCGCGATCAAGCCGGTGCTGGAGCGCCGGCGGCAGGAACTGGCCGCGGGCCGCGCCACCAAGGCTGATGTGGCGGAGATCGAATTCAAGGCCGAGCGCGCCGCGCTGCGCCGCAGCCACTACGCCGGCGCCGCCGACGTCCTGGTGTACCCCCAGGCCCAGGAGCTGATCAACCGCATCGAGTCGGTGGTGCTGCGCCCGGGCCCGGAGCTGCTCGACCTGGCCGTGGCCCGCTCGCCTGACTACCAGCTGCAAGGGCTGCTGGCGCAGCGCGGCGACACCTTGCCGGCGCTGAACGACAACCTCTCGGTGCGGCTGTACGTGGAGCGCGCCAAGGAGCTGGAGCGCGGCCCGCAGAACGTGGCGGGCGTGCGGGTGCGCATTCCCATCGGGCAGGACAAGGCCCGCCAGGACGTGGAGCAGGCCGCGCGCGACGCCTATGCGCAGCAGCAGGAATCGGTGAAGGCCGCGCTGGCGCAGAAAATCGCCTTGCTCACTGACCGGCTGCGCCTGCGGCAGAACGACATGCGGCTGCTGCAGGCCGAAAACCGCATGCTGCGCACCAGGGCGGAGCTGTCCTGCTACCGGCTGGACTTTCCCGTCTCTTCCATCGAGGGCGACCCCGACCGGCAGGTGGAGGAAGTGACGCTGCTGCTGCACGAGAAGCAGCGCGAAATCCTGGCGGCGCGGCTGGACGTGCTGGAAGTGCTGACGGAACTCAGCGCGGCAGTGAAGCCGCAGCGGCCAGAGGAGCTGTACTCGCTCGCGCCGTGAAGGTGTTGCCCGGGCCGTCGGGCGGCGCCCAGCCGGCGTCCTGGGGCGTGCGGAACACCGGCGGCCAGGGGTGCTGCGCCGGGATGGCCGAGGCAATGTCGGTGGCGGTGTTGTCGTGCGCGTAGCCGCCGTGGAAATTGACATCGACACCGGTGTCGATGTCCTCCAGCCGGTTGAACGCCGAACTCCACTGCAGCGCAATGTGCCGGATGTTGCGCACGTTGCAGCCGGTGACCAGGCCGCGGTAGCTGCGCGCGATGCGCAGGTAGCCGTTGCCCTCGCCGCCCTTGTTCCAGGCGCCGTCCAGCGTGCATTGGCGCAGCGTAAAGCCGTAGCTGTTCTCGAAGGACACCGGGTGCCGCCCCGCCGCCAGCACGCCGACGCGCTCGATCACCGTGCCCGAGGTCCAGTCCAGCGCGATGCCGTCAACGGCGGTATCGGGCAGCAGGTTCTCGTAACGGTGCCGCGCCTCGGCGATGCTGCGGCCGGCCACGCGCTGCTCAATGGTGAAGTCACGCAACACGACGCCGCTGGCCGCATTGACGCGAAAGGCGCGTGTACTGTTCGCCGCGAACGCGATGCCCGCCGCCTGCTCGATGGTGACGGCGCCCGCGCCATCCGCTGACTTGACCTTCACCAGCGCCTGGCGAAGGAAAGGATAGCTGCGGCGCCACTTCTGGCTGCCCAGCGCGTCGAAGAAGGCGTCATCGTTGGGCTGCTTCAGCAGGATGAGGTCTCCGGGCGCAAGCGTGGCGGCACGGGCTACCTGAAGCACCGTGCCCTGCGCTGCCAGCGGCTGCGCCAGCGCGCCGAGTTCCTGCCCGGCGGACCCCAGCACGCTGATCACCGCCGTCCCTGAGCCGCTGAGGTGCGACACGATGCGGGTGGCCTGCTGGCCGGCACCCGCGAGCACAATGCCGCTGCCGCGGATCACGACCGGGCGCGTGAAGTCCAGCTGGCCCGCGGGCAGCGTGATGCGCACCGTGCCGGTACCCGCACGGTCGATCAGCGTCTGCAGCGCCAGCGCGTCGTCCTGGCCATCGTCGGGCGTGACGCCGTACATGCGCGCGTCCAGCACGCGCGCGGCCTGCGCGGTGGAGAACATGCCCGCGTCCGGCAGGCGCAGCGCGCCATGCGCCACCAGCACCGTGAAGCCGAACACCGCGTAGCAAACCACCATCAGCCCGGACGACATGAGCCGCGACAGCGCATTGCGCGGCGCGGCATCCGTGCCCTGGCTGGCCTTGCCCTTGGACCAGCTCTGGTCGGCCAGGTGGAACCAGGCGTGGATCTTGATCACCGCACCCACCCACTGGCTGTACAGCATGATGGGGATGCTGCGCAGGCTTACCGGGTGGCCATGGAAGGCGATCACCACCAGCTGGCCAACCCGCACCAGCACCGCCCAGGCCAGGTACAGCGGCAGGAAGAACACGGTCTTCGTGGCCGCCAGCACCGCCGCACCCGCGATGCCCACCAGCGAAGTCCACATCGACAGGCGCTGGTCCAGGATGGCGAACCAGATAAACCAGCCGGTGCGCGCGGGCCCCAGCGCCAGCGCCCGGGGGTTGTTGCGCAGCGTGTTGCCGAACCAGCGGTATGGCAGGGTGACACTGGCTTTCAGGAAACCCAGGTCGCGGCTTTCCAGCGAGCAGCAGGTGACGTCGGGCAGGTAGAGCATCTTCCAGCCCTTGCGCAGCACGTGGAACCAC
This sequence comes from Burkholderiales bacterium, assembly GCA_016191525.1. GTDB lineage: Bacteria > Pseudomonadota > Gammaproteobacteria > Burkholderiales > Burkholderiaceae_C > Ramlibacter. The sequence continues at coordinate 632,826 of JACPOK010000033.1, forward strand.
GAGCTCTTGTCGTCCCCCATCAGGAAACGGAAGCGGCCATGCATCCAGTGGTCGATGGTGTCGTTCTCGATGCCGGCGATGAACTCCTCCTGCACCACGATGCTGGTGCGCAGCAGGGAGAAACGGCCCGTGAGGGTGAGCACCTTGTGCGAGAGGCTGTGCGACTGGAACAGCACATGGCGCTGGCCGAACTTCAGGTCGAACCAGTCCTTGTACCAGACGGAGCTGCCGTTGATCCAGGCCACTTCATTGGTGGTGAGCGCGCCCAGGTCGGCGAATGCCGCGAAGAACGGCAGGCTGCGCCGCAGGGCGCCGGGCTCCAGCCACGAATCGCCGTCCATGAAAACGGTGACGCTGCCCTCCTCGTCCCGGTGGCGGCGCGCGACGGCGCGCAGCGCGTGGCCCATCGCGATGCGCTTGCCACGGCTTTGCCGCTGGAACACCAGCTCCGCCTTGTGGCGGGCCGGGTGCGCGCGGTAGATGGCGCCGATGACGGCCTCGTCCTCGTCGCCGCCCACGGCCACCACGACCGTGGCGGTGCACGGCAGCTCGGCCAGGTTGCCCATCAGCGCCTGGAAGGCTTCCATGCTGACCCAGGCCTCTTCCAGGTAGGAAGCGACGATGACGTTCAGGTGCGCCGGCCAGCGCCCTTCGCGCGCGGCCTGGTCGGCGCGGCGCCGCAGCGCGGGGAAGTGAATGCGGGCGTAGATGAAGGCCCGCAGATAATGCAGGCCCTGCCAGCCGTAACGCCAGGCGCCGAACAGGCCCAGAGCAACCCAGGTGGCGTGGCCCAGCGGGTACGCGTGGCTCCTGGCCCAGAAGAACAGCGGCAGCGCGGCCAGCGCATACACCAGCAGCGGCAGGGCCAGCGACGCGGCCGCGTGGCCCTGGCGCGAACCCGGGCTCATGGCAAGTCCAGCCCCGCGAACGTCCTGACCCACACATTGACACGGGCGTTGACCGGCAGCCGCACCTCGCGGTCGTCGAACTCCAGCTTGACCAGCGTCTCGTTCAGCCCGCCTTCCATCGTGGCGGGGCTGGCGGCGTTCACGGCCGCGAGGCCGACAGCCGACACCGTGGCGCCGTACTTGCGGTCCTCGAACGGCACATAGATGGTGGCGGGCATGCCCAGCCGCAGCTTGAGCGCGTCGTCATTGGGCAGGCGCAGCAGCACGGCGGGTGTCACGTCCGATTCCAGCAGCACCACCGGGTCGTGCGCGGCCACGTACTCGCCCGCGCCCTTGTCGATCTGGAATACCTTGCCCTTGCGGGGGGCGCGAACGGTCTGGGCCGATTCCTGCCGGGCCAGCAGCAGCTTCTTCGCCGCCAGTTCCATCTTCAGGCGGTTCAGCTGGTCCACCGATTCATAGGTGAGCGTGCGGTTGGCGCCGTCGGCCACCTGCCGCAGGTAGCTGCTGCGCAGCTCGCTGTAGTTGTTGGCGGCCAGCATCAGGTCGCGCTGGGTGATCACGCCCTGGTCGAACAGGTGGCGGGCGTTGGACAGCTCGGCCTCGCGCTGGCGCGCGTCGCGCTGCAGCGTGGCGAGCAGGCCCGCCTCGGCGCTCACGCGCACCTGCACGCTGCGGCCCTGGTCCTGCTGCAGCTGCGCCACGTGCTGCTCCATCGACTCGATCTCGGTGCGCAGCACCGGGTTCTCCACGGTGAAGAGCGGGGAATTGGCTTCCACGTAGGCGTGCGGCTGCACCAGGATGCGGGCCACGCGGCCGTCGTAGTTGGCCGTGACCCGGTCAATGCTGCCGCTGACAAAGCCCGTGCCCTCCACCTTGTAGGCCAGGTTGTAGAACAGCAGCGCGCCGATGCCGGCCAGCACCAGCACGCCCGCGAACAGCGCGGCGTAGTTGCGCGTGCGGAAATTCTGCAGTGTGGCGGCAGCGCCGGGCTGTGCCAGGTTCAGCGGCATGTCCACCGGCGAATGCAGCATGGGCGCCGCCGCCACGGCGACGATGTCCTCCACGTCGCCCAGCTTGCCGTCCACCGAAAGCTCGATGTAGTGGCGCAGCACGCGCTTGTTGCGCGCGCTCAGCTCATGGAAGTCGAAGCCGCACACGTCCTCGTGGCGCGCGCGGAACACCAGTTCCACGGCCACAGTCAGGGTGGATTCCAGCATGGGGAAACTGATTTTCGCGGGCAGCACCGTGCCGGATTCAGGCTCGGCATCCAGCCCCACCACGCCCATGCCGGTGGTGGACCAGTTGCGCACCGCATAACTGGCGCCGGCGATTTCCACGTAGAGCGGAATGGCGACGCGCAGCGACTTTCTCTGTGAATTGGATTCGCGTGTGATCACGGCTTGGTTCTCCTGTAACGGATGTTGGCAAAGGGTGAACAGGCACAGCGGCGTAAATCGCGCAACCGGATGTAGGAAGGTGCCTACGAGCGAATAGGGCAGCGCGGCGGGACGCGCGCGCGGCGGCCACCGTAGGCTGCGCCACAGATCATCAATATTCCACGCGGGAGTCCCGGCATGAACGTCACCATCATCGGCACCGGCTACGTCGGGCTTGTTACAGGCGCCTGCCTGGCCGAACTCGGCAATAACGTGTTCTGCCTGGACCTGGACCAGCGCAAGGTGGACGTGCTGAATTCGGGCGGCATCCCGATCTACGAGCCGGGCCTGAAGGAAATCATCGAGCGCAACGTGGAGGAAGGCCGCATCCGGTTTTCCTGCGACGTCGCGGCCAGCGTGGAATTCGCCAACGTGCAGTTCATCGCCGTGGGCACGCCGGCCGGCGAGGACGGCAGCGCCGACCTGCAGTACGTGCTCTCGGCCGCCCGCGCCATCGGCCGCCACATGCGCAACTTCAAGGTGGTGGTGGACAAGTCCACGGTGCCTGTGGGCACGGCCGACAAGGTGCGGCATGCGATCTTCGAGGAGCTGGTGGAGCGCGGCGCGGCGCACCTGGATTTCTCGGTGGTGAGCAATCCGGAATTCCTCAAGGAAGGCGCCGCCGTCGACGACTTCATGCGGCCCGACCGCATCGTGCTGGGGGTGGACGAGAACGCGCGCGGGCGCCACGCGCTGGCCATCATGCGCGAGCTCTATGCGCCCTTCAACCGCAACCACGAGCGCACCCGCGTGATGGATGTGCGCAGCGCCGAGTTCACCAAGTACGCGGCCAATGCCATGCTGGCGACGCGCATCAGTTTCATGAACGAGCTGGCCAACCTGGCCGACCAGGTCGGCGCCGACATCGAGCTGGTGCGCCAGGGCATAGGCTCGGACCCCCGCATCGGCTACAGCTTTCTCTATGCGGGTGCGGGCTACGGCGGCAGCTGCTTTCCCAAGGATGTGCTGGCGCTGGCGCGCACGGCCGGCGAGCTTGGCGGGCGGCTGCAGATCCTGGAAGCGGTGGACGCGGTGAACGCCGGGCAGAAGCAGGTGCTGGCGCAAAAGGTGTTCGCGCGCTTCGGGCACGACCTGGCTGGGAAAACCTTCGCCGTCTGGGGCCTGGCATTCAAGCCCAACACCGACGACATGCGCGAGGCGCCCAGCCGCGCCTTGATCAACGACCTGCTGCGCGCAGGGGCGCGGGTGGTGGCACACGACCCGGTCGCCGTGGAGCAGGCGAAGCTGGGGTTCGCCGGGGACCTGGCCGACGCGCCCCACCTGCTGGCCAACATTTCGTACGCCGGCAAGCCCATGGAGGCCTGCCAGGGCGCGGATGCCCTCATCGTTGTGACGGAGTGGAAGGCTTACCGCAGCCCGCACCTGGCCGCGCTGAGGGCAGCACTGGTGAACCCGCTGGTCATCGACGGGCGCAATCTCTATGACCCGCACCAGTTCACCGCCGCCGGCATCACCTACCTGGGGGTGGGCCGCAACAACCTGGCGCTGCTGGAAGCGGCGCGCCAGAAGGCGCAGGAGGCCGATGTGGAAGTGGCAGCCGCGCTGCTGGCCCATGCGGGCCCGGTTTCAGAGGAGAATGTGCCCGCAAGCCGCGCCGACAGTGCGCCGGCAGCTATTGATTTGGTAGCAGCCTGAGCAAACGCCGGTTGCTAGCCGTGCGCCGCGGGCGTCACTTCCCAGTGCTGCAGCACCCGCTCGTGCGCGTCCACGCTTTCCAGCCGCACGCGAAAGCCCCACAGCCGGGCCACGTGCTTGACGACTTCCTCGGCACTGTTGTCCAGCGGCCGGTCGTTGTGGCGGGTGTGGCGCAAGGTCAGTGACCGGTCGCCGCGCAGGTTGACGTTCCAGACCTGGATGTTGGGCTCGCGCCAGTTCAGGTCGTGCTGGCGCGCCAGCGACTCGCGCACGCGGCGGTAGCCCGCATCGTCGTGGATGGCGGCCACTTCGATTTCCTTTTGCGATGCGTCATCCACGATGGAAAACAGGCGGAACTCGCGCATCAGGTGCGGTGAGAGGTACTGGCCGATGAAGCTCTCGTCCTTGAAGTGGCGCATGGCGTAGTCCAGCGTCTTTTGCCAGTCGGAGCCCGCGATGTCGGGGAACCAGGCGCGGTCTTCATCCGTCGGGTGCTCGCAGATGCGGCGCAAGTCGGTGAACATCGCGAAGCCCAGCGCGTAGGGGTTGATGCCGCTGTAGCCGGGGTGGGTCACCGGCGGCTGGAACACCACATTGGTGTGCGAGCTGAGGCATTCGATCATGAAACCGTCGGCCAGCAAGCCGTCGTCGTACATGGCGTTCAGCAGCGTGTAGTGCCAGAAGGTGGCCCAGCCCTCGTTCATCACCTGGGTCTGGCGCTGCGGGTAGAAGTACTGCGCCACCTTGCGCACGATGCGCACGATCTCGCGTTGCCACGGCTCCAGCAAAGGCGCGTTCTTTTCGATGAAGTACAGCAGGTTCTCCTGCGGCTCCTCGGGGAAGCGGCGGGATTTCTTTTCGGCCTGCTTGCCCGGCGTCTTGGGAAGCGTGCGCCACAGGTCGTTGATCTGCTGCTGCAGGTAGGCCTCGCGGTCCTTGCGGCGCAGCTCTTCCTCCACCAGTGAAATCTTCTGCGGCCGGCGGTAGCGGTCCACGCCGTAGTGCATCAGCGCGTGGCAGCAGTCCAGCACCTCCTCCACCGCGTCCAGGCCGTGCCGCTCCTCGCATTCGGCGATGTAGGCCTTGGCGTAGACCAGGTAGTCGACGATGGACGAGGCGTCCGTCCACATCCGGAACAGGTAGTTGCCCTTGAAGAACGAGTTGTGGCCGAAGCAGGCATGGGCCATTACCAGTGCCTGCATCGGCATGGTGTTCTCTTCCATCAGGTAGGCGATGCAGGGGTCGGAATTGATGACGATTTCGTAGGCCAGGCCCATGTGGCCGCGCCGGTAATTCTTTTCGCTGGTGATGAACTGCTTGCCGAACGACCAGTGGCGGTAATTCACCGGCATGCCCACCGAGGCGTAGGCGTCCAGCATCTGCTCGGCCGAGATCAGTTCCAGCTGCACCGGGTAGGTGTCCAGGCCGAAACGCTGCGCCGTTCGCTTGATGGCGTCGAAGTACTCGTCGATCAGCTCGAACGTCCAGTCCGAGGGGTTCGGCAGCCGCTTGCGGGCGACAGGGGCATCTTCAATCATGGCGTGGTGGCCTTCTTGAACAGGTCGCGGAACACTGGGAAGATCTGCGAAGGCGTGACGATCTTCTGCATCGCGAAGTGGACATTGGCGTCGCGCACCTGGGTGTATTCCTCCCACAGGTTCTGGTCCTCGTCGGCCACCTGCACGTAAGCGAAGTAGCGGCACAGCGGCAGCAGCTTGCTGTCCAGCAGCTCGCGGCACTTGGAGGAATCCTGCTGCCAGTTGTCGCCGTCGGAAGCCTGGGCGCCATAAATGTTCCAGCCGCCGCCGGTGTAGCGCGCCTGGATGATTTCGTGCATCAGCGTGAGCGCGCTGGACACCACGGTGCCGCCGCTCTCGGTGGCGTGGAAGAACTCATCCTCCGTCACCTCCGCCGCCTGCGTGTGGTGGCGGATGAAGATCACGTCGGTCTGCTGGTAGTGCCGGGTGAGGAACAGGTACAGCAGGATGAAGAAACGCTTGGCCAGGTCCTTGCGCGCCTCGTCCATGGAGCCGGACACATCCATCAGGCAGAACATCGCCGCCTTGCTGGTGGGCACCGGCTCCTTCACCCGGTTGCGGTAACGCAGGTCGAAAGGGTCGAGGAAGGGCACGCGCTTCAGGCGCAGCTTGAGCACCTCGATTTCCGCTTGCAGGGCCGCTACCTCGGCGGGCGGGGTGTGGTCCAGCCGCAGCAGCTGGGCAAGATGCTCTTCCAGCGCGCGCAGCTCCACCCGGGCGTCGCCGCCCATGGCGATGCGGCGGCCCAGCGCGACGCGCATGGAGCGCACCACGTGCAGGCTGGTGGGATTGCCTTCGGAGACAAAGCCGGCGCGGCGCGACTTCCACTCGGGCGCGTCGGCCAGCAACTGCGTGCGGATCAGCCGCGGCAGCGCCAGGTCGTCGAAGAAGTAGTTCATGAACTCTTCGCGGCTGATGCGGAAGACAAAGTCGTCCTCGCCCGAGCCGTCGCTGGACGCGCCGTTGCCGCCCGAGCCGCTGCCGCCACCCGGCGGGCGGGCTATGCGGTCGCCGCGCACGTATTCCTGGTTGCCGGGGTGCACCATTTCGCGCGAGCCGCCGGGTCCGTGGTTGAACACGGGTTCGGACACGTCACGCCGGGGCAGCGTGATGTCGGTGCCCTCTTCGATGTCGCGGATGCTGCGGTCGCCCACCGCCTTGCGCACCGCATCGCGGATCTGTTCCTTGTAGCGGCGCAGGAACCGCTCGCGGTTGCCGATCGACTTGTTCTTGCCCGACAGCCGGCGGTCAATGACCTGGTGGAGCATGGAACGCCCCACGTTCAGGAACTCTTTCGTACCCGCAGGTACCACTCGCACAGCAGGCGCACCTGCCGGTGGGTGTAGCCCTTCTCCACCATGCGGTTGACGAAGTCCTCGTGCTTCTTCTGCTCGTCGGCGCTGGCCTTCGCGTTGAAGGAGATCACGGGCAACAGGTCTTCGGTGTTGGAGAACATCTTCTTCTCGATCACCGTGCGCAGCTTCTCGTAGCTGGTCCACACCGGGTTCTTGCCGGCGTTGCTGGCTCGCGCGCGCAGCACGAAGTTGACGATCTCGTTGCGGAAGTCCTTGGGGTTGGACAGTCCCGCGGGCTTCTCGATCTTCTCGAGTTCGGCGTTGAGCGCGCCCCGGTCGAAGATCTCGCCGGTGTCGGTGTCGCGGAACTCCTGGTCCTGGATCCAGAAGTCGGCATAGGTGACGTAACGGTCGAAGATGTTCTGGCCGTATTCGGAATACGACTCCAGGTAAGCCGTCTGGATTTCCTTGCCGATGAATTCGGCGTAGCGGGCCGACAGGTGTTCCTTGATATACGACAGGTACTTCTGCTCGACCTCCTGCGCGAACTGCTCGCGCTCGATCTGCTGCTCCAGCACGTACATCAGGTGCACCGGGTTGGCGGCGATCTCGGTGGAGTCGAAGTTGAACACCTTGGACAGGATCTTGAACGCGAAGCGGGTGGAGATGCCCGTCATGCCTTCATCGACGCCGGCGTAGTCGCGGTATTCCTGGAAGCTCTTGGCCTTGGGGTCGGTATCTTTCAGGTTCTCGCCGTCATAGATCTGCATCTTGCTGAAGATGCTGGAGTTCTCCGGCTCCTTCAGGCGGGTGAGCACCGAGAACTGCGCCATCATGCGCAGCGTGCCGGGTGCGCAGACCGCGTCCTTCAGCGACGAGTTGCGCACCAGCTTGTCGTAGATCTTCACTTCTTCCGTCACGCGCAGGCAGTACGGCACCTTGACGATGTAGATGCGGTCGAGGAAGGCCTCGTTGTTCTTGTTGTTCTTGAAGGCCTTCCATTCGCTCTCGTTGGAGTGGGCCATGACGATGCCGTCGAACGGGATGGCACCGAAGCCTTCGGTGCCCTTGAAGTTGCCTTCCTGGGTGGCGGTGAGCAGCGGGTGCAGCACCTTGATGGGCGCCTTGAACATTTCCACGAATTCCAGCAGGCCCTGGTTGGCCAGGCACAGGCCGCCGGAATAGCTGTAGGCGTCCGGGTCGTCCTGGGCAAAGGTTTCCAGCTTGCGGATGTCGATCTTGCCGACCAGCGCGGAGATGTCCTGGTTGTTCTCGTCGCCCGGCTCGGTCTTGGCGATGCCGCACTGCTTCAGGATGGACGGGAAGCGCTTGACGACGCGGAACTTGCGGATGTCGCCGCCGAATTCTTCCAGGCGCTTGACGGCCCACGGCGACATGATGCGCTGCAGGTAGCGCGGCGCGATGCCGTACTGCTGCTCCAGCACCGGCGCGTCTTCCGCATTGTTGAACAGGCCCAGGGGCGATTCATTGACCGGCGAGCCCTTGATGGCATAAAACGGAACCTGTTCCATCAGCGCCTTCAGGCGCTCCGCGATGGATGACTTGCCGCCGCCCACCGGGCCCAGCAGGTAAAGAATCTGTTTCTTTTCTTCCAGCCCCTGCGCGGCGTGGCGGAAGCACGACACCACCTGCTCGATGGGCTCTTCCAATCCGTAGAAATCCTTGAAGGCGGGATAGATGCGCACCATCTTGTTGCCGAAGATGCGTGACAGGCGCTGGTCGTGCCGGGTGTCGACCATCTCCGGCTCGCCGATGGCCGCCAGCATGCGCTCGGCAGCCGTGGCATAGACGAGCGGGTCCCGCTTGCAGGCATCGAGGTATTCCTCGAGCGACATCTCTTCTTCACGAGTCTGCTCGTAACGTGCAAGAAAATTGCGAACTACATCCATGGGAGCTCCTTCCGGCGCGGCGTCTTCAGGACTGCAATGTCATCACTGTTTCGCTTCCACTCTACAACACATGAGCTTGTGCCGCGTGTTGCAGCTGTAGGCAAAATCTGACTTCACTGTAGGTGAATGGTAGATAAAAACAAGGGGGCGAAGTTCATTCCGCGCAACGCGTGTGCACGCCGTCACATCCGCGTGCGTTAAGCACACGGGAACGCAATGAAAAGTTTTCGTTGGCGCGGGCGGTGCAGCCCGCGCCCGCGGTGCGTTAGACCCCGCGTTCCTTGCGCCAGGCCTCGAACTGCGCGCGCGTCTGCGCGTTCGGCGGGTAGGTGCCGGGCAGCGCCGCGCCCCCGGTGATGCGCTCCAGGATAAAGGCTTCCATCTTTTCCTGCTCGCCCGCGTCGCGCGCCACCTCGTCGGCCAGGTGCTGCGGGATCACGGCCACGCCTTCCGCGTCGCCCACCATGATGTCCCCCGGGTACACCGCCACGCCGCCGCATCCGATCGGCACGTTCAAATCGATCGCGTGGTGGTGGATCAGGTTCAGCGGCGCGCTACCGCCCGCGCAGTACACCGGGAAATCCATCTCGCCGATGGTGGCGCTGTCGCGCACCGGCCCGTCGGACACCAGGCCCGCCGCGCCGCGCACCTTCAGGCGCATGGTCAGGATCTGGCCGCCTGAGGCCACGCGCGTTTCGCCGCGGCAGTCGATCACCAGCACATGGCCGGGCGGCACGCTTTCGATGCCCTTGCGCTGCGGATGGTCGGGGTTGTCGAAGGCGCTGATCTGGTCAAGGTCTTCCCGCGCGGGGATGTTGCGCATGGTGAAGGCGGGCCCGACCAGGTTGCCGCCCGAGGGGTTCGTGAGCCGGGTGATGCCCTGGATGTAAACATTGCGGAACCCGCGCTTGAACAGCTGGGTGCACACGGTGGCCACGCTCACGCGGCGCAGCAGTTCCAGGGTGGTGGGGCAAAGTTCAGCCATCTCAGTTCGCCGTGGCGCCCGACTTCTTCACCAGTTCGGCCCAGCGCGGAATCTCGCGCGCCATGTGCGCCGCCAGTTCTTCCGGCGTGCTGCCGATGATCTCCATGCCCAGCTGCGTTCCCAGCTTGTCCTTGACGTCGGGCATGGCGAGGATCTTCCTGATCTCGGCATTGAGCTTCTGCACGATCGGGCGGGGCGTGCCTTTGGGCGCGTACACGGCCTGCCAGGACGACATCTCGAACTTCGGCACGCCGGCTTCAATCATGGTCGGCAGCTGCGGCGCCAGCGCGATGCGCTTGCCGGTGGTGACAGCCAGCAGCTTCAGCTTGCCGGCCTGCACCAGCGAGACGGCCGCGGTCATCTGGTCGAACATGAAGGGCACCTGGCCCGAGGACACGTCGATCATGGCGGGCGGCGTGCCCTTGTACGGAATGTGAGTGAGCGGCACGCCGATCAGGTCGGCGAACATCTCGCCCGCCAGGTGCGTGGACGTGCCCGCGCCCGAGGAAGCGAAGCTGCGCTTGTTGGGGTCCTTCTTCAGCAGGGCGACCAGCTCGGCCACACTGTTCACGCCCAGCCTGGGGTCCACGATCAGCACGTTGGGCAGCATGGCGACCAGCGACACCGGCTCAAAATCCTTGACCGGATCGTAGGGCAGGTTCTTGTACAGGCTGGCGTTGATGGCGTGGGTGCTGATGGTGCCGCCAAACAGCGTGTAGCCGTCCGGCCTGGCCTTGGCCACATAGCCCGCGCCCACGGCGCCGGCCGCGCCCGGCTTGTTGTCCACCACGAAGGGCTGGCCGAACGCCTCCTGCAGCTTCTGGCACAGCGTGCGGCCGATCACGTCGGTGGAGCCACCGGGCGTGAAGGGGACGATGTAGCTCACGGGCTTGCTGGGCCACACGTCTTGTGCGCGGGCAAGCGGAAATGCCGCGGCCAGGCCGAGGCCGGCCATGCCGCCCAGGGCGGCGCGTCGTTGAATGCTCATGGAATGTCTCGTTCTCAGTGGATTTCGGGCTCGCCGCCTTCGGTGGCGCTGGCCTTTTCGGTTTCAAGGAAGTCGAAGTCGCAGCCGGTGTCGGCCTGCTGCACGTGCTTGAGGTACATCACGCCGTAGCCGCGCGTGAACTTGGCGGCGGGCGGCTTCCACGCGGCCTTGCGCGCGGCCAGCTCGGCGTCGCTCACCAGCATGTTGATGCTGCGCGCCTGGACGTCCAGCTCGATGATGTCGCCGTCGCGCACCAGGCCCAGCGGGCCGCCGACGTGCGATTCGGGCGTGATGTGCAGCACGCAGGCGCCGTAACTGGTGCCGCTCATGCGGGCGTCGCTGATGCGCAGCATGTCGCGCACGCCCTCTTTCAGCAGCTTCTGCGGGATGGGCAGCTGGCCCCACTCGGGCATGCCGGGCGCGCCCTGCGGGCCCGCGCTCTGCAGCACGATGACGCTGTCTTTGGTGACGGCCAGATCGGGCGAATCGATGCGCGCGTTCATGTCGTTGTAGTCCTTGAACACCACGGCCGGGCCCTTGTGCTTGCGCAGCTGCGCCTCCATGGCGGCGGGCTTGATCACCGCGCCCAGCGGCGCCAGGTTGCCGGTCAGCACGGCCAGGCCGTCGCTTGCCACCAGCGGCTTGCTGCGCGGGCGGATCACGTCGTCGTTGAATACCTTTGCACCTTCCACGTTCTCGCCCAGCGTCTTCGCGTTGCAGGTGAGCTGCTTGAAGTCGATCAGCTCCCCCAGCTGGGTGAGGAAGGCACGCAGGCCGCCGGCGTAGAAGAAATCCTCCATCAAGTACTTGCCGCTGGGGCGCAGGTTGGCGATCACCGGCGTCTGGCGGGCCAGCGCGTCAAAGCGCTTCAGGTCCAGCGCCACGCCGGCGCGGCGCGCCATGGCGATCAGGTGGACGATGGAGTTGGTGGAGCCGCCCAGCGCGAGCACGGCGGTAACGGCGTTGTCGAAGGAAGCAGCCGTAAGGATGTCCGAAGGCTTCAGGTCTTCCCACACCATCTCCACGATGCGCTTGCCGGTCAGCGTGGCCATCTGCTGGTGGCGCGAATCGGGCGCGGGGATGGACGAGGCGCCCGGCAGCGTGAGGCCCAGCACCTCGGTGGCGCTGGTCATGGTGCTGGCGGTGCCCATGGTCATGCAGTGGCCGGCCGAGCGGGCGATGCCGTCTTCCACGTCCTGCCAGTCGTCTTCGGTGATGTTGCCGGCGCGCAGCTCGGCCCAGTATTTCCAGGTGTCGGAGCCCGAGCCCAGGTACTCGCCCTTGTAGTCGCCGCGCAGCATGGGGCCGGCCGGCATGAAGATGGTGGGCAGGTTCATGGACACCGCGCCCATCACCAGCGCGGGCGTGGTCTTGTCGCAGCCGCCCATCAGCACGCAGCCGTCCGCCGGATAGGAGCGCAGCAGTTCCTCGCACTCCATGGCCAGCAGGTTGCGGTACAGCATGGTGGTGGGTTTCTGGAACGGCTCGGACAGCGAGATCGCCGGCATTTCCACCGGGAAGCCGCCCGCCTGCCAGACCCCGCGCTTGACCTCCTCCACCCGCTGCTTGAAGTGCGAGTGGCAGGGATTGATGTCGCTCCAGGTGTTGATGATGGCGATCACCGGCTTGCCGGCGTAGTCGCTGCGGTGAAAGCCCATCTGCGCGGTGCGCGAGCGGTGGCCGAATGAGCGCAGGTCTTTCACGCCGTACCAGCGGTGGCTGCGCAGCTCTTCGGGGGTTTTGCGGGGTTTGGTGGTCATGTTTGTCTCTATGTTAGCGCTAACAATATGAACTGTAATTCAAACGCCGGACTGCGTCAATTGCCGGCCCTCAGGCGCTCTCGCGTGGCACCAGCGAGAAGCCGATGTCGCGCACGCGCTCGCCGGTGTCGCGGCCCTCGATGCGGTCCAGGATGAAGCGGGCCGCCTGCTCGCCGATGGCGGCGCCGTCGACCTGCACCGTGCTGAGCGCAGGGTGGATGTCGGCCGAGAAATTGAGGTTGCCGAAACCCATCACGGCCACGTCCTGCGGCACCCGCAGGCCGCGGGCCTGGGCCTCGGCGATGACGCCCTGCGCCAGCACGTCGGAACTGCAGAACACGGCGTCCACTTTGGCCTTGCCCGCCAGCAATTCGCGCAGCCCCGCCCGCCCGTTGCCCAGGGTGCTTGGCGCTTCGACCACGCAGGTGGGCAGCCGGTCCGCGCCGAACTCGCCCCAGCGCGCCTGGAAGCCCGCGCGCCGCAGGCCGGCGCGGTGGTCGTCGGCCGTGAGGATGGCCGGTTTTCGGTAGCCGCGGCCGTGCAGGAAGTCGGCCACCTGGATGCCTACTTTCTCGTGGGAAAAGCCCACCAGCATGTCGATCGGCGTGGGGGTCAGGTCCCAGGTTTCCACCACCGGGATGCCGCTGGCCAGCAGGCGCCTGCGGCCATCAGCCGAATGCATGATGCCGGTCAGCACGATGCCGTCAGGGCGGCGGGCAATGATGGTGTCGATCAGCGCGTCTTCACGGGCCCCGGTGTAGCCGCTTTGCCCCAGCATCAGCTGCAGGCCCGCTGCCGCCAGCGAATCGGTCAGAGCCTGTATGGTTTCCAGGAAAACCGAGCCTGCGATGGTGGGGATGAGGGCCGCCACCAGCCGGCTGCGGTTGGACGCCAGCCCGCCCGCCAGCAGGTTGGGAACGTAGCCGGTGCGGGCCACCGCGTCGCGCACGCGCTGCAGGGTGTCGGTGGAAACCCGCTCGGGCGTGTTGAGGGCTCGCGACACGGTGATGGCCGACACGCCGGCCAGCTTGGCGACGTCGCTGAGCGTGATACCGCCACTGCCCTTGCGGGCGGCGCGCACGGCAGGTTTGGCGATGGCCAGCAGCTCGTTCATGCGGCTATGTTAACGCTAACCATCGGCGGCGCATGGCATGCTCGGGGCATGATCCGCATTACATGCCTGGCCCTGGCGTTTTTTCTCTCCCTGCCCGCGCTGGCGGCCGATACCCTGCGCATCGGTTCCAAGCGGTTTACCGAGTCGTACATCCTGGCCCACCTGATGGCGCAGGTGGCACGGCCCGGCATGGACAGCGCCCCCGAGGTCAAGCAGGGGCTGGGCAACACCGCCATCGTGTACGAGGCGCTGCGCTCCGGCAGCATCGACATGTACCCCGAGTACGCGGGCACGATCGCGCTGGAAATCCTGAAAAGCGAACGGCCCATGGAACTCGCAGCCATGAACAAGGCGCTGGCACCACTGGGGCTGGCGGCCGCGATTCCGTTGGGCTTCAACGACGGGTACGCGCTGGCCATGCGCACAGCCGATGCCGAGCGGCTGGGCGTGCGCACGCTTTCGGACCTGGCGCGCCACCCCGGGCTCAAGCTGGGCCTGTCCAACGAATTCATCGGCCGCGCCGACGGCTGGAAGGGCCTGGCCGCCCGCTATGCCTTCGCACAGCAACCCACCGGCCTGGACCATGGCCTGGCCTATGACGCAATCGCGGCGAAGCAGGTGGACGTGATCGACATCTACACCACCGACGCCAAGATCGGCCACCTGGGGCTGCGCGTGCTGCAGGATGACAAGGCCTACTTCCCGCGTTACGACGCGCTGGTGCTTTACCGCCTGGATGTTCCGCAGCGCCTGCCGAAAGCCTGGGCCGCGCTGCAAAAACTGGAAGGCCGCATCAACGAGGACGCGATGATCGCGATGAACGCGCGCGCCGAGCTGCAGGGCGTGGCCTTCGACAGGATCGCCGGCGACTTCCTCGCGGGTGGCGCGGGCGCCCAGACGGGGGGCGCGCGCGGCTTCTGGGCCAAGCTGTTCGGCGCTGACCTGGCGCGGCTGGCCTGGCAGCACCTGGCGCTGGTGGTGGCCTCGGTCGCGGCGGCCGCGCTGCTGGCCATCCCGCTGGCCGTGGCGAGCTTCGGCCACCCGCGCAGCCGCGCCCTGCTGCTGGGCGCCACCGGCCTGCTGCAGACGGTGCCATCGCTGGCCCTGCTGGCCATCCTGATTTCGTTGCTGGGCACGATAGGCATAGCTCCGGCCCTTCTGGCGCTGACACTTTATGCGCTGCTGCCCATCATGCGCAACACGGTCACCGGCCTGGCCGAGGTGCCGCAGGGCTTGCGCGAAGCGGCGACGGCGCTGGGTATGAGCCCGCGCCAGCGCATGCGGCTGGTCGAACTGCCGCTGGCCCTGCCGACGGTGATTGCGGGCGTGCGCACGGCCACCACCATCGCCATCGGCACCGCCACCATCGCGGCTTTCATCGGCGCGGGCGGCTTTGGCGAGCGCATCGTCACCGGGCTGGCGCTCAACGACAGCGGGCTGCTGCTGGCGGGCGCGATACCCGCTGCGGTGCTCGCGCTGCTGGGCGAAGCCCTGTTCGAGGTGGCCGAACGCGCCCTGCAGCGCAGCCGCCGCGGCGCCTGAGTGCTTACGCCGGCGGGCGCACGGCCTGCCGCGCGATCAGCTTCCACTGGCCGCCCTGCTGCTGCCACACCTGCAGGATCTTGATGGTCACCGTGCCGGGCTTGCCGCCGTCGTTGGTGGTGGCCGACAGGGTGTGGCGAATTAGCGTCGCATTGCCCACCGGCCGCACGGTCTGGTCGGAGATGGTGATGGTGACGAAATCGGAAGCGCCGCTCAGCAAGTCGGCGATGAAGCTGGCCTTGGTGTCCACCTTGCCGCCCGAGTGGCCGTAGCTCAGTTCGTCGGCCACGATGGCTTCGAGACCCGCCTTGTTGGGGTCGATCATCAGCAGGCGCAGCTGCTCCGCTGCCGCGGCGGCGTCGCCCGTACTTGCGCCCATGGTGCTACAGCCCGCCAGGGAAAGGGTGATGGCCAGCATGGCCAGAAGTCTCGTCAGCATCGTCTGTCTCCTTGTTGTGATTGATTGCAAGCATCACTGGGGCCCCAGTGAGCGGATCAGCGCGGCCAGTTCATCCGCTTCGGCGGGCTTGAGGTCGGTGAGCGGCGCGCGCACCGGGCCCGCATCGTGGCCCACCAGCCTGGCGCCGGCTTTCACGATGCTCACCGCGTAGCCCGCGCCCTTGTTGCGGATTTCCAGGTAGGGCATGAAGAAGTCGTGCAGCAGCCGGTTCTGGGTGGCCTGGTCGTCCGTGCGAACGGCCTCATAAAACTGCAGCGCCGTCTTCGGGATGAAGTTGAAGACCGCCGACGAATACACCGGCGTGCCCAGCGCCTTGTAGGCCGCGGCGTAGACCTCGGCCGTCGGCAGGCCGCCCAGGTAGGCGAAGCGGTCACCCATCTTCTGGTAGATGGCCACCATCAGCTCGATGTCGCCGATGCCGTCCTTGAAGCCGATCAGGTTGGGGCAGCGCTCGGCCAGCTTCACCAGCGTGGCGGGCTGCAGGCGGCAGACCCCGCGGTTGTAGACGATGACACCGAACTTCACGCTCTTGCAAACCGCTTCCACGTGCGCGGCCAAGCCTTCCTGCCCGGCTTCGGTGAGGTAGTGCGGCAGCAGCAGGATGCCGTGGGCGCCGGCCTTTTCGGCTTCCTGCGCGCACTGGATGGCAAAGCGGGTGGGCCCGCCCGCACCGGCAATGATGGGCACCTTGCCCCGGCAGGTGTCCACGGCGGTCTTGATGACGCCGGGGTATTCCTGCGCGGTGAGCGAGAAAAACTCGCCGGTGCCGCCTGCGGCGAAGAGCGCGCTGGCGCCATAGGGCGCCAGCCATTCCAGCCGCTGCGCATAGCCGCGCGGGTTGAAGTCGCCCTGGGCGTCGAAGTCGGTGAGGGGAAAGGACAGCAGGCCGCTGCCGATGATCGTTTTAAGGTCTTGGGGTGTCATTCGTCATTCGGCCCTGATGTTGGCCCTGGCAACCACCTTGCCCCACAGGGTGCGGGTGGCGTTGAAGAAAGCGTCCTGCTCCACGGGGCTCATGGTCAGCACTTCGGCGCCCTGCCCGGCCAGGCGGCCGCGCACGTCGGGCGAGCGGATGATGCGGGTGAGCTCGGTGTTCAGCCGCGCCACGATGGCCTCGGGCGTGCCGCGCGGCACCAGCATGCCTTGCCAGGTGCCGGATTCGAAACCCGGCGCGCCCTGCTCGGCGATGGTGGGCACGCTGCCCATCAGCGGCATGCGCGTGCGCTTGGAAACGCCCAGGATCTTCAGCTTGCCGGCCTGCACCTGCGGCAGCGTGGCCAGGGCGCCGTTCATCAGCACCTGGGTCTGGCCGGCCACGGTGTCGCGCACCGCTTCCACCCCGCCCTTGTAGGGAACGTACTGCCAGCGCGCGCCGGTCGCGTATTCCAGCGCCACGCCGGCCAGGTGCGGCGCGCTGCCGGTGGCGGTCACCGCGAAATTCAGGTCTGACTTTTTCGACAGCGCGACCAGTTCGGCCAGGGTGTTGGCTTGCACCGACGGATGCACCACCAGCAGGTGCGGCGAATAGGCCAGCATGGCCACGCCGCGCAGGTCACGCGAGGGATCGAACGGCAGCTTGGTATAGACGGAAGGGCTGATGGCCAGCGCGCCCACGTCGCACAGCAGCATGGTCGTGCCGTCGGCGGCGGACTTGGCCACCACGTCGGCGCCCAGGTTGCCATTGGCGCCCGCACGGTTCTCCACGATCACCGACTGCTTGAGCGCTTCCGACAGGGGTTGGCTGATGGCGCGGGCAATGATGTCCGACGAGCCGCCCGGCGGGTACGGCACGATCAGGCGGACCGGCTTGGACGGGTTCCACGCGGCGGCGGACTGTGCTCCGGCGGAGCCCGTACCGGCCAGCGCGAGCGCGGCCAGCAGGGCCTGGCGGCGATTGAATTCCATGGCGTCTCCTTGCATGTTGTATGTCATCATACAACTAGCGTCGAGGCAATGCAAGCGAAGGAATGCGCGTGAATCAGGCCTCGGGGGAAGGCAGCGCGGCCGCTTCGGCGGCTTCCTGGGCCCGCCGTAGCCGCTCGCGGCTGTTGGTCAGGTGGATGCGCATGGCGGCGCGGGCGGACTCGGGGTCACGCCGGGCGATGGCCTCGTAAATCTCTTCGTGCTCGCGGTTCACGCGTCGCAGGTACTGGGAGGGATCTTCCATCGCCACCCGCGACGAGTTGATGCGCGCCCGCGGGATCAGCGTGGCGCCCAGGTGACTCATGATGTCAGCGAAATAGCGGTTGCCCGTGGCGCCCGCGATCAGCAGGTGGAACCGGAAATCCGGGGAAACCGTGTCCCCTGTCCCGCTCGTGTTGCCTTCCAGCAGGTCCAGCGCGGCCCGCATGTCAGCCAGCTGCTCCTCGTTACGCCGCTGGGCGGCCAGGCCGGCCGACTCGGTTTCCAGGCTGATGCGCAGTTCCAGCACGGCGAGCACGTCCACGGCCGTGGCGATCTCGGCCGGGTCGATGCGAAAGCCCGTTGCCGGGCGCGGCTCCAGCACGAACGTGCCCACGCCGTGGTGGGTTTCGACCAGCCCGCCCGCCTGCAGGCGGGACAGCGCCTCGCGCACCACCGTGCGGCTGACGCCCCAGGCCTGCATGATTTCCGATTCGGTGGGCAGCTTGTCGCCGGGCCGCAGGACCTGCGACTGGATCTGCTGGCCGATGCCCTCCACCAGCTCATGCGCCAGGCTGCGCGAACGCCGGCGCGGGCGCTCCAGCGCGCGCGCCGCAGCGGCCGCGCCGGGCGTCATCGCCTCGGGATTGTCCGGGGTTAAAGCGGTTGACAGGCGGGCCATGCAATCATGATAATGGTTTCAATGTTGTACGACAACTGATAACGTAACGTCTTTAAAACACCTTCCCGCATGGCACCCACTTCTCCCCTCCCCCGATTGCTGCTGACCGGCGCCGCAGGCAGCCTTGGCCGCGTCCTGCGCGAAAGCCTGAAGCCCTTCGCCCGGATCATGCGCCTGTCGGACATCAGTGAAATGGCCCCGGCGCAAAGCGGCGAAGAAGTCATGTCCTGCAATCTGGCCGACAAGGCCGCGGTGGACGCCCTGGTGAAAGGCTGCGACGCCATCGTCCACCTGGGCGGTGTTTCCCTTGAGCGGCCTTTCGAGGAAGTCCTGGAAGCCAACATTCGCGGTGTGTTCCACGTGTATGAGGCAGCGCGCAGGCACGGCGTCAAGCGCGTGGTGTTCGCCAGTTCCAACCACGTCGTGGGCTTTCACAAGCAGGGCGACATGCTGGATGCCGACTGCCTGAAGCGGCCTGACAGCTACTACGGGCTGTCCAAGTCGTACGGCGAAGACCTGTCGCGCTTTTACTTCGACCGCTATGGCATCGAGACGGCGTGCCTGCGCATCGGCTCATCCTTCCCCGAGGCGAAGGACCGGCGCATGCTGATCACCTGGCTCAGCTCGCGCGACCTCACTGAATTGATCCGCTGCTGCCTGTTCGCGCCCACGCTGGGCCACACCATCGTCTACGGCATGTCCGCCAACCGCGACAAGTGGTGGGACAACAGCCAGGCCGCGCACCTGGGCTTCAAGCCCCAGGACAGTTCAGAACAGTTTCGCGCCAGGGTGGAAACGCAGCCCCTGCCGGACCCCGCCGACCCGGCCACCGTGTTCCAGGGTGGCGGCTTCGTCAAGGCCGGGCCGTTCGAGGGCTGATGATGCAGGCCGAACTGGTTGTCGATGGTCGCGACGGCGTGGGCGAAAGCCCTGTGTGGCTGGAGCGCGAGCAGGCCCTCTATTGGGTCGACATTCCCGGGCGCAAGGTGCACCGCTGGACGGCCGCCGACGCGCAGCTGCGCAGCTGGAACACCGGCGAGATGACCGGCTGCATCGCGCCGCATGCGGCGGGTGGGTGGATTGCCGCCATGGAAACCGGCGTGTTCCGCATGCAGCTGGGGAACAACGGCGCCTCGGCCACCACGCAGCTGGCCCCGGTGGCCCACACCCTCCCCGGCATGCGGTTCAACGACGGCCGCTGCGACCGGCAGGGCCGCTTTATCGCCGGCACCATGCTGATGGACATGGCCGCGGGCCGCCCCGCGGGGCGCCTGTATAGCTACGGCCGGGATGGCGCGTTGCGCGTGCTGGCCGGCGAACTGCTGGTCTCCAACGGCCTGGCCTTCAGCGCCGACGGCGCAACGATGTACCTGAGCGACTCCCACCCGGCGGTGCAGCAGGTCTGGGCCTTCGACTACAACACCGAAACCGGTACGCCGTCGAACCGGCGCCTGTTCATCGACATGAACCCGCTCCCCGGCCGGCCCGACGGCGCCGCGGTGGACGAGGAAGGCTGCTACTGGATCTGCGCCAACGACGCCGGGCTGGTGCACCGCTTCACGCCGCAGGGCAAGCTGGACCGCTCGCTCGAAGTGCCCGTGAAAAAGCCCGCCATGTGCGCGTTTGGCGGCGCCAGGCTCGACACCCTGTTCGTCACATCCATACGCCCCGCCGGCGACGTCAGCGACCAGCCGCTGGCCGGCGGCCTGTTCGCGCTGCAGCCCGGCGTGCGCGGCCTGCCTGAGCCGGCCTTTATTCCCTGAACCGTTTTTTTCATCCAAAGCAAAAGAGGACGACATGAAGCACAGCAAACTCCTTACCCTCCTGGCGGCAGCCTTCGCTTTCAGCGCGCAGGCCACCGAGTTCCGCTCGGCCGACATCCACCCCGACGGCTATCCCACCGTGGATGCCGTCAAGTTCATGGGCCAGCGGCTGTCGGCGCTGACCAACGGCAAGCACACCATCAAGGTATTCAACAACAGTGCGCTGGGCAACGAGAAGGACACGATCGAGCAGACCAAGATCGGCGCCTTGGCCATGACCCGCGTGAACATCGCGCCGATGAACAACATCTGCGCCGAGACGCAGGTGCCCACCATGCCCTTCCTGTTCCGCAGCAAGGAACACATGCGCCACGTGCTGGACGGTACCATCGGCGAGGAAATCCTGGCTTCGTGCGCGCCGCAGGGCTTCATCGGCCTGGCCTATTACGACAGCGGCGCGCGCTCGCTCTACACCGCCAAGAAGCCGGTGCGCACGCTGGCTGACGCCAAGGGCATGAAGATCCGCGTGCAGCAGTCCGACCTGTGGGTTTCGCTGCTGGAAGCCATGGGCGCCAACGCCACGCCCATGCCCTTCGGCGAGGTGTACACAGCCCTCAAGACCGGACTGGTGGACGGCGCCGAGAACAACTGGCCGTCGTACGAAAGCTCGCGCCACTTCGAGGTGGCGAAGTACTACTCGGTGACCGAACATTCCATGGCGCCGGAAATGCTGCTGTTCTCCAAGCGCACCTGGGACACGCTGAGCCCCAATGACCAGAAGGCACTGCGCCAGGCGGCCAAGGAGTCGGTGCCCTACATGCGCAAGCTGTGGGACGAGCGCGAGGACAAGTCGCTGGCGATGGTCAAGGCCGGCGGCGCCGAAATCATCCAGGTGGACAAGGCCTCGTTCCAGAACGCGATGAAGCCGGTGTATGACAAGTTCATCACCGACGCCAAGCTGAAGGCGCTGGTCAAGCGCGTGCAGGACACGAAGTAACCCATGTACACCCGCCTTTGCCGCAGGCTCGCCCGGGCCTGCATGTGGCTGGGCATCACAGGTCTTGTGCTGCTGATCGCAGCCGTGACCTGGCAGGTGTTCGGCCGCTACGTGATGAACAACACGCCGACCTGGGCCGAGAGCCTGGCGCTGCTGCTGGTGCTCTACGTCACCATGCTGGGCACCGCCGTCGGCGTGCGTGATGCGGGCCACATCGGCCTGGAATCCTTCCTGGTGCTGGCGCCCGAGAGCGTGCGCCTGAAGATGGAGTACCTCATCCACGCCCTGGTGCTGCTGTTCGGCGCCGCGATGGCCTACAACTGCGCCTTCCTCGCCCAGTCGGTGTGGGGCTACCGCCTGCCCACATTGTGGATTTCCGAAGGCTGGAAATACGTGCCTGCCGCCGTGGCCGGCGTCCTCATCGTGATGTTTTCCATCGAACACCTGATCGCACTGGCCCAGGGCCGCGAAGTGGAGCCCTCCTGGTCATGACCGTCCCTCTCCTGATTCTTTCGATCTCCTTTGCCGCCTTGCTGATGCTGGGCGTGCCGGTAGCGTTTTCCATCGGCCTGTCGGCCCTGGCCACGCTGCTTTATGAAGGCCTGCCGCTGGCGGTGGGCTTCCAGCAGATGACCTCGGGCATGAACGTGTTCTCGTTCCTGGCCATCCCGTTCTTCATCTTCGCCGGGGAGCTGATGCTTTATGGCGGCATCGCCGACCGCATCGTCAAGTTCGCCATGAGCCTGGTGGGCCACGTGCGCGGCGGCCTGGGCATGTCCAACGTGGTGGCCTGCACCTTGTTCGGCGGCGTTTCGGGCTCGCCGGTGGCCGACGTCTCAGCCATGGGCGCCGTGATGATCCCGATGATGAAGAAGGAGGGTTACCACGCCGACTACGCGGTGAACGTGACCACCCATGCGGCACTGGTCGGCGCGCTGATGCCCACCAGCCATAACATGATCATCTACACGCTGGCGGCGGGCGGCAAGGTGTCCATTGCAGCGTTGATCCTGGCCGGCATCATCCCGGCGCTGATCCTCACCATCAGCAACCTGGTGGCGGCCTACCTCGTGGCCGTGAAGCGCGGCTACCCCGCAGGCACGTTCCCCGGCTGGCATATCGTGGGCCAGTCGTTCGCCGCCGCGCTGCCCGGCCTGCTGGTGGTGGTGCTGATCCTGGTGGGCATCCTGTCGGGCGTGTTCACGGCGACAGAGTCAGCCGCGATCGCAGTGCTCTACGCCCTGGCCCTGACCATCTTCCTGTACCGCACGCTGAAGTGGGAGCACTTCATCAAGGCCGCTTCCAAGGCGGTGAAGACTACGGGCGTGATCCTGCTGCTGATCGGCATCTCGGCCACCTTCGGCTACCTGATCAGCCTCTATGGCGTGGCTGAACTCACCGGCAAGATGCTTTCGTCGCTGACACAGGAGCCCTGGCTGATCTTCCTGCTGATCAACGTCATCCTGTTTGTGCTGGGCACCTTCCTGGACATGGCGGCCACCATCCTCCTGTGCACACCGATCTTCCTGCCCATCGCCCAGGCCTACGGCATGAGCTCGGTGCAGTTCGGCATGGTGATGCTCATCAACTGCGCGCTGGGCCTGAACACGCCGCCGGTGGGCACCACCCAGTTCGTCGGCTGCGCCATCGCCGGGGTATCGGTGGGCCACGTGATGCGCACCATCTGGCCGTTCTACGGTGCGCTGATCGCGGCGCTGCTGATCGTGACCTATGTTCCCGCCTTTTCGATGTGGCTTCCCAACCTGGTGCTCAGCAAATAACCGAAGGAGACTGACATGCAACGCAAGACCCTGTTCCGACTCGCCGCGCTGGCGCTGGCCGCGCTCGCCCTGCCCGCGCTGGCCCAGACCAAGCTGAAGTGGGCCCACGTGTACGAAACCAGCGAGCCGTACCACAAGCAGGCCGTGTGGGCCGCCGACGAGATCAAAAAGCGCACCAACGGCCGCTACGAGATCGAGGTTTTCCCCGCCTCCACGCTGGGCAAGGAAACCGAAATCAACCAGGGCCTGACGCTGGGCACGGTGGACATCATCTACACCGGCATGGCCTTCGCCGGCCGCGCCTACCCGCCCATGTCGATCGCCTCCGCACCGTTCGTTTTCCGCGACTACGCACACTGGCAGGCCTTTCGCAACGGGCCGGTGTTCAAGGACATCGAGGCCGCCTACGCGGGCAAGACCGGCGGCCAGCACATCGCCGGCTACACCTACTACGGCCTGCGCCACATGACGTCGAACAAGCCGATCAACAAGCCCGAGGACATGAAGGGCCTGAAGCTGCGCGTGCCGGATGCGCCGCTGTTCGTGATGTTCCCGCGCGCCGTGGGCGCCAACCCCACGCCCATCGCCTTCGCCGAGGTGTACCTGGCGCTGCAGAACGGCACCGTGGACGCGCAGGAGAACCCGCTGCCCACCATCGACGCCAAGAAGTTCTACGAAGTCCAGAAGTACATCACGCTCACCGGCCACATCCTGGAGTCGCTGGTGACCATCGTGTCCGGCCCCTCCTGGGCCAAGCTCAATGATGCCGACAAGAAGACCTTTGACGCCGTGCTGTGGGAAGCATCCAGCCGCGCCAGCCAGGACATCGTGAACGCCGAGAACAGCTTGGTCGCCGACTTCGAGAAGCGCGGCAAGACCGTGGTGAAGGTCGATCGCGCGCCGTTCGCCGCCGCCGTGCGCGGCCCGTTGACGGCTGCCGACGCACCCTGGCCGCGCGAGCTGTTCGACCGCATCCAGGCCATCAAGTAAAACAAGGACCCGCCATGACCCGCTCCATTTCCCGCCGCACTATTCTCGGCGCCCTGGCTGCCACCGGCTTCGCCCCCGCCGCTTTCGCCCAGCTGGGCGATTACCCGAATCGTCCCATCGAGCTGGTCGTGCCCTACGGCGCGGGCGGCGGCACCGATGTGCTGGCGCGCGCCTATGCGGAGGCGGCGCGCCGCCACATGTCGCAGACCATCACCGTGATGAACAAGCCCGGCGCCAGCGGTGCCATCGGCTGGCAGGAAGTGATCAACGCCAAGCCCGACGGCTACAAGCTGGCGGTGATCACGGTGGAGCTCACCACCCTGCCGCACATGAACATGGCCAAGTTCACGCACGAGGACTTCGTGCCTATCGCGCGCCTGAACGCCGATCCGGCCGCCATCACCGTGCCGGTCAGCGCGCCTTACAACACCATCGAAGAGTTCCTGGCCGCCAGCAAGAAGGCCAACGGCGCCATGCGCATGGGCAACGCCGGCCCCGGCTCGATCTGGCACCTGGCCGCAGCCGCGCTGGAAGACAAGGCGGGCGTGCAGTTCAACCACATCCCCTACCAGGGAGCCGCGCCGGCGGTGCTGGCGCTGCTGGGCGGCCACATCGATGCCGTGGCCGTGAGTCCCGCCGAAGTCACCACCTACGTCAGCGCCGGCAAGCTCAAGACGCTGGCCGTGATGGCAGACGCGCGCGTCAAGGGCTTCGAGAGCGTGCCCACGCTGAAGGAGCGCGGCATCGACCTGTCCATCGGCACCTGGCGCGGCTTGGGCGCGCCCAAGGGCACGCCGCCCGAAGTGGTGGCCTTCCTCAAGAGCGTTACCGCGAAGGCGATGACGGAGCCGGTGCTCAAGGACACCATGGACAACCAGAACATGGGCGTCTCCTGGGCCGACGAGGCGCAGTTCCGCGCCGCGATGCAGCGCGACAACATCTATTTCAAACAGCTGATGACCAGGCTGAACATCAAGGCCTGAAGCAGGTCGCGCGCCATTTGCTATTGTTTCGATAGCTGTCCACGCATATCCAGCGCGCTCTGCGGGCGTTTTCTCCTCTGTAATCTGGAAGGCGGCGCCCGCGGTGAAGGGCCTCGATATCATGGGCCGCATGCATCCCCAGCCCGTTCTGCCCGCCTGGACCGTCGCCCTGCCGATTTTTGCGTGGCTGGTGTTCGCCGGACTGCTCGCCGGGCCGGGCGCCTGGTACGGCGCACTGCTGACGGTGGCGCTGCTCGGGGCGGTGATCGCGGCGGTGCATCACGCCGAAGTCGTGGCGCATCGCGTCGGCGAGCCCTACGGCACGCTGGTGCTGGCCATCGCCATCACCGTCATCGAGGTCGGGCTGATCGTCACGCTGATGCTGGCCGGCGGCCCGGCCACTGCCGCCCTGGCCCGCGACACGGTGTTCGCGGCGGTGATGATCATCCTGAACGGCATGCTGGGCCTGTGCATGCTGCTGGGTGCCAGCCGCCACCACGAGCAGACCTTCAGCCTGGACGGCGTGAGCGCCGCCCTTGCCACGCTGGCGGCCATCGTGGTGCTGACCCTGGTGCTGCCCAACTACACGCTCACCACGCCAGGCCCCATGTACAGCGGCAGCCAGCTCGCATTTGTCGCCGTCGTGTCGCTGGTGCTATACGGTACGTTCGTGCTG
Source organism: Burkholderiales bacterium (assembly GCA_016191525.1). Taxonomy (GTDB): domain Bacteria; phylum Pseudomonadota; class Gammaproteobacteria; order Burkholderiales; family Burkholderiaceae_C; genus Ramlibacter. Next base: position 658,414 of record JACPOK010000033.1, read on the forward strand.
GTGCAAGCGGTGCGCCACAGGGACTACTTCCTGCCGGCGGCTGGGAGCGCAGCGGCCGATGAGCACGCCGCCCCGCCTTCAGTACGCACCACGCTCATCAGCCTGGCGCTGATGCTGGCCTGCCTGGGCGCGGTGGTGCTGCTGGGCAAGGCGCTGGCGCCCGCCATCGAGACGCTGGTCGCCCGGGCCGGCGCGCCGCAGGCGCTGGTAGGCGTGATCATCGCGGCGGTGGTCCTGATGCCCGAGAGCCTGGCCGCGGTGCGCGCGGCGCGGGCCAACCGGCTGCAAACCAGCCTGAACCTGGCGCTGGGCTCGGCGCTCGCCAGCATCGGCCTCACCATCCCGGCGGTGGCCATCGTCTCGCTGGCCACCGGCTGGACACTGACCCTGGGCATCGACATCAAGTCAACGGTACTGCTGGTGCTGTCGCTGATGGTGGCCACGCTGTCACTGGGCACCGGCCGCACGACGGTGCTGCAGGGCACCATCCACCTGGTGGTGTTCGCGGTCTACCTGTTCCTCACCATCGTGCCCTGAACCGGACAACCACGCGCCATGGCCCAGGCACCGCTGCACTTCTACTTCGATTTCATCTCGCCCTATGGCTACCTGGCCTCGCTGCGCATCGAGGAGCTGGCCGCCCGCCATGGCCGCACGGTGGAGTGGCACGCCATGTTGCTGGGCGTGTCGGTGATGAAGGTGATGGGCCTGAAGCCGCTGATGGACACGCCGCTCAAAGGCGACTACGCGCGCCGCGACCTGAATCGCGGCCTCCGCAGGCTGAGCCTGCGGCTGGCGCGCGGCGTGGACGGCCCGGTGATGGAGCCGCTGGCCGCGGCGCGCGCTTTTCACTGGGTGAAGCAGCACCATCCGCCGCTGGCCGGCGCGCTGGCCAAGGCGATCTATGACGCCTACTGGCGCCAGGGCGTGGATCTTTCGACGCCGCAGGCAGTCGCCGCCATCGCTCTGCCCGCGGGAATCGACGCCGCTGCCCTGCTCGCCGGTATCCAGGGCGATGAGGGGCGCGCGCTGCTTCGCAATGCCGTTGATGCTTCGCTGAAAGCCGGCGTCTTCGGCTCGCCCACCGTGGTGGTGGACGGGGAGATGTTCTGGGGCGCCGACCGGCTGGCCGAGGTGGACGAGTGGCTGGCGCGAGGCGGCTGGTAGCTCAGCCGGTAAAGGCGAACTCGGTCGTCACGGCGATGGCGGCCAGCGATCCGCGCAGCCGGCCTTCAAGCGCGGCTGCGTGCGGCGCGCCCACCTGTACCACTGCCACCACAGACGATTCGCGTTCCTGCGCCTTCACCGAAACAGCGATGCCGCTGGCGGCTTCGCCCAGCACTTCCTGCAGCTTCACCTCGATTGCGCGCAGCCGCAGCGCCGGCTTGTAGATCTTGCCGATGGCCGTCATCGGCATGGCGTCGATGATCGTGACGCGCTTGGGCGCGGCCGGACGCTCATAGACCCGCGGCGCCACTTCGGCCAGCAAGGCCTGCGGCTCGCACTGCATGCCCGGCTTGAGCGTGACGAAGGCCACTGGCAGCTCTCCTGCATAGGCGTCGGGTTCGCCTACCACTGCGCACAGCGCCACGGCGGGATGGGCGAGGAACGCCTCTTCCACCAGGCCGGGATCGATGTTGTGCGAGCCGCGGATGATCACGTCCTTGGCGCGGCCGGTCACGTGGATGCAGCCCTGCGCGTCGATGTGGCCCAGGTCGCCCGACACCAGCCACCCGGTGTGGAACATGTCCGCGTTGCGCGCCGGGTCGGTGTAGCCCGGGCTGACATGCGGGCCGCGAAGCACGATGACGCCCGTCTCGCCGGCCGCGCAGCGTTCGTTCAGTTGCGCGGCACCGTCACGCCAGGGAACGGCCCGCACTTCGGTATGCGGCAGCCGCAAGCCGGCGGAGCCGGGCACGCGCGGCGATGCGGCGGGCTCGATGGACACCAGCCCGGCGCACTCGGTCATGCCCAGGATGTTGCGCACCGGGACGCCTGTCTTGCGCTCGAATTGCGCCGCCAGTTCAGACGGCAGTGGCGAGCCACCGGTATAGGCCACGCGGATGCGCGAGATGTCCGCGTCGACAGGCACGGCTGCCAGCGTGGCCAGGATGGTGGGAACGCACGCCAGCGCCGTCACGTTTTCGCGTTCGCAGAATTTCCAGTAGCTGCGGACGAAGGCCGCATTCCGCATGCCGGACAGCGTGGGCAGGACCTGGCAGCCACCGATGGCCAGCACCGCCAGGCCATAGACAAAAGCCCCGGCCACGTGGAACAGCGGAAAGCCGTTGATCTCCACCGTGTTTTCGTCGAAGCCGTAGTAGCGGTGGGCGAACCATGCGGTATGGGCCTCGTTGCCGTGCGTGTGCAGCGCCAGCTTGGGCGCGCCGGTGGTGCCGCCGGTATGGAAGCAGGCCGCGATGCGGCCGGGCGTCAACTGCGGATCGAAGGCCAGTTGCGCCGGCTGCGGATCAAGTTGGCCGAAACTGCCCGGGCCAATCTTCAGGACCGGGATGGGGTGGAGCGCCAGCACCTTTTCCACCGTTGCCCACACCTCCAGTTCCGCATTCGGCCCCAGTGCCACAAGCAGTTTGGCACCTGCAGCCTTGAGCAAGGCCGCGATGTGGTCCGGCTGCAGCAGGTAATTGATGGGGCAGGCGCGCCCCGCCACCTGGGCACCCCACAACGCGTACTGGGTTTCTGGAATGTTGGGCGCCAGGATGGCGACGGCATCATCCGGCCCGACACCCAGGGAGCGGAACAGGTTGGCGGCGCGGTGGATGTTCTCCAGCAGCGCGGCATACGACACGCGGCTGGGCGGCGTCTGCAGGGCGGCGTCCGGCAGGTAGCTGAATGCCGTTCGTTGCGGAAAACGCCGCGCGGCCGCGGCGATCAGGCCATAAGGGGTTTGCGCGGGCATGGCCTGCGCGCAGGGCTGGCGCTCCGCTTCCTCGATATCGGCCAGCCCGCGAAAGGCCTGCGCATTCATTCCAGGCCCAGCAGCCTCACCGCATTGCCCTTCAGGATGCCGGGCATCACTTCAGGCTTGAAGCCCGCGTCCTCGAAGTCCTTCATCCAGCGATCCGGCGTGATCAGCGGGTAGTCGCTGCCGAACAGGATGCGGTCTTTCAGCAATGTGTTGGCGTACTGCACCAGTTGTTTCGGAAAGTACTTGGGGCTCCAGCCCGACAGGTCGATCCACACGTTGGGCTTGTGCGTGGCGACGGAAAGCGCCTCGTCCTGCCAGGGGAAGCTGGGGTGCGCCATCACGATCTGCATGTCGGGGAAATCGATGGCCACGTCGTCCAGGTGCATGGGGTTGCTGTACTCCAGCCGCAGGCCGCCGCCGCAGCGCATGCCGCTGCCGATGCCGCTGTGGCCGGTGTGGAAGATGGTCGGCAGCTTGTGGGCGTTGATCACCTCGTAGATCGGCCAGGCCATCCTGTCGTAGGGATGGTAGCCCTGCACCGTCGGGTGAAACTTGAAGCCCTTGACGTTGTGCTCCCTGATCAGCCGCTCGGCTTCGCGCGCACCCATCTTTCCCTTGTGCGGGTCGATGCTGGCGAAGCACATCATCATGTCGCTGTTCCTGTTGGCGGCCTCGGCGATCTCCTCGTTCGGAATGCGCCGGCGGCCCAGTTTTGATTCGCTGTCCACCGTGAACATCACCAGCCCGATCTTGCGCTCGCGGTAATAGGCGATGGTCTCCTCGATGGTCGGGCGGCGGGCGTTGCGGAAGTACTTGTCGGCTGCGCGGTCGTATTCCTCGCCGTAGTTGTCAAAGGGGTTCCAGCAACTGACTTCGGCGTGGGTGTGGATGTCGATGGCGATGAGGTTGGCGTGGTCCATGGGGTCTCCTACGGGTAAATCCTAGGAAAAAGCTTTCGGGATTTGCTTGAATTGGTTATCATTTATAACAATAATCAGCCCAACTGGCAAACACGCAATGACCCACAAAGACATCATCCTGGACATCCAGGGCCCCATCGCCATCGTACGGCTGAACCGCCCCGCCAAGCGCAACGCGCTCAGCGACAGCCTGGTGCTCGGGCTGCGTGACCTGTTCGAAAACAAGATGCCCGCGACGGTTCGCGCGGCGGTGCTCGACGGCACCGGCGAGCACTTCTGCGCCGGGCTGGACCTGTCGGAACTCAAGGAGCGTGATGCCGGCCAGGGCATGCACCACTCGCGCATGTGGCATGCCGCGCTGGAGCAGGTGCAATACGGCCCGGTGCCTGTCATTGCCGCGCTGCACGGCGCGGTGGTGGGCGGCGGGCTGGAGCTGGCCAGCGCCTGCCATATCCGCGTGGCGGATGAGTCGGCTTTCTACGCGCTGCCCGAAGGCTCGCGCGGCATCTTCGTGGGCGGCGGCGGCTCGGTGCGCATCCCGCGCCTGATCGGCGTGGCCCGCATGACCGACATGATGCTCACCGGCCGCGTCTACAACGCGCAGGACGGCGAGCGCGCGGGCTTTGCCCAGTATCTGGTGCCCACGGGCACGGCCAGCGCCAAGGCGCTGGAACTTGCGAAACGCGTGGCGGAAAACGCTCCCCTGACCAACTACGCGCTGATGCACGCCCTGCCCCGCATTGCCGAGCAGCCTTCTGACCAGGGCTACCTGACTGAGGCACTGATGGCCGCCATCGCGCAGAGCGCGCCCGAGGCCAAGACCCGCGTGAAGGCCTTCCTCGACGGCAAGGCCGCGAAGGTGAAGAAGGCATGAGCAGCATGAGCGCAGCGCAGAACCGCTTCAAGTTGGGGGCCACATGACTCCCCGCTACAGGCCGTTGACGTTCGGCGTGACGCGCGTCGCCATGCGCGAGGGCGCCAACGGCGTGCGCTACATGCGCGCGGAGCAGCCGCTGGAAAGCCATGCGCACCGCATGACGGACCGGCTGGTCTATTGGGCCACCACGGCCCCGGACCGCACGTTCATGGCCCGCCGCGTCAAGAACGCCGACGGCAGCACCGGCGACTGGCTGCGTATCAGCTACGCCCAGGCACTGCAGGGCGCACGCAGCATCGGCCAGGCGCTGCTCGACCGGGGCCTGTCCGCCGACAGGCCCGTCGCCATCCTGAGCGAAAACGGCCTGGAACATGCCCTGCTGGCGCTGGGCTGCATTTACGCGGGGATTCCCTACTGCCCGGTGTCGCCGGCCTATTCCACCGTCAGCCAGGACTACGACAAGCTGCGCCACGTGATGGCCACACTGACGCCGGGCCTGGTGTTCGCTGGCGACGCGCAGCGCTACGGCAAGGCCATCGCCGCGGCCGTGGCCCCCGACGTGGAAGTGGTGCTGGCCGCCGGGGAAATGCCGGGCCGCGCGGCCACCTCCTTCGATTCACTGCTGGCCACCGCCGCCACCGCCGCCGTGGATGCGGCGATGCAGGCCACCGGCCCGGACACCATCACCAAGTTCCTGTTCACCAGCGGTTCGACCAAGCTGCCCAAGGCCGTGGTCAACACCCACGGCATGTGGTGTGCCAACCAGCAGCAGATGCGCCAGAGCATGCCGGTGCTGGCCGAGCAGACCGATGGCTGCGGGCCGGTGCTGATCGACTGGCTCCCGTGGAACCATACCTTCGGCGGCAACCACAATTTCGGCCTGACGATCTACAACGGCGGCACGCTGTACATCGATGACGGCAAGCCGGTGCCCGCCCTGATGGGTGAGACCCTGCGCAACCTGCGCGAGATCGCGCCCACGGTGTACTTCAACGTGCCCACCGGCTTCGAGGCCATCGCCAACGCGATGAAAACCGACGACGCGCTGCGCAAGAACCTGCTGTCGCGCGTGCGGATGTTCTTCTACGCCGGCGCAGCGCTGGCGCAGCCGGTGTGGGACACGCTGCACGAGGTGCAGGAGCGCGAGATCGGCGAGCGCATCGTCATGGGCACAGGCCTGGGCATGACCGAGTCGTCGCCCTTCGCCATTTTCATCACCAACCCCGAAGTGAAATCGGGCTACCTGGGCGTGCCGACACCGGGGCTGGAACTGAAGCTGGTGCCGGTGGACGGCAAGACCGAGGTGCGCTACCGCGGCCCCAACATCACGCCCGGCTACTGGCGCAACGACGAGGCCACGCGGGAAAGCTTTGACGAGGAAGGCTTCTTCTCCACCGGCGACGCCGTGCTGTGGATCGACGACGGCGACATCCACCAGGGCCTGAAGTTCGACGGCCGCATCGCCGAAGACTTCAAGCTGGCCACAGGAACCTTCGTCAGCGTGGGGCCGCTGCGCGGCAAGATCATCGCGGCAGGCGCGCCTTACGTGCAGGACGCGGTACTCACGGGCATCAACCTGAAGGAGGTGGGCGCGCTGATTTTCTCCACGCCGGCGGTGCGCAAGCTGGCGGCGCTGCCCGACGATGCGTCACTGAAGCAGGTGCTGGAGAGCCCGTTTGTGCAGGAGCATTTCCAGCGGGTGGCCGACGAACTGGCCGCCGGCGCCACCGGCAGCGCCAACCGCATCGCGCGGCTGCACCTGATGGCCGAGCCGCCTTCCATCGACAAGGGCGAGGTCACCGACAAGGGCTCGATCAACCAGCGTGCCGTGCTCAAACACCGTGACGACCTGGTCCGGGCGCTGCACGAGGGCACGCTGCCCTTCACCATCCAGCCGCAGGGAAACACCAAATGAATATCCAGGGACAGGCAGCCATCGTGACCGGCGGCGCCTCGGGACTGGGCGAAGCCACGGCCCGCGAACTGGCTCGCCTGGGCGCGAAGGTCGCAGTACTCGACGTCAACGGTGCGCTGGCCGACAAGGTGGCGGCCGACATCGGCGGGGTTTCCTGCCAGTGCGACATCACCGACGCCGCCAGTGTGGCCGCAGCCCTGGCCCGGGCGGCCGAAGTGCATGGTGCGGCCCGCATCCTGATGAATATCGCGGGCATCGGCAGCGCCAAACGCATCGTCGGCAAGGATGGCAACGCCGCGCCGCTGGAAGACTTCGCGCGCGTCATCAACATCAACCTGATCGGCACGTACAACATCAGCCGCCTGTTCGCCGCCGAATGTGTGAAGCTGCCGCTGATGGAAGACGGCGAGCGTGGCGTGATGATGTTCACCGCCTCAGTGGCCGCCTTCGACGGCCAGGTGGGCCAGCAAGCCTATAGCGCCAGCAAGGGCGGCCTGGTCGGCATGACGCTGCCGATGGCGCGTGACCTGGCGCAGCACGCCATCCGCGTCTGCACCGTGGCGCCCGGCCTCTTTGCCACGCCGCTGATGAAGCAGCTGCCTGAAGCTGTGCAGGCCTCGCTGGCCGCATCCATCCCGTTCCCGCCGCGCCTGGGCAAGCCCGAAGAGTTCGCCCAGCTGGCCTGCCACATCGTGACCAACAACCACCTCAACGGCGAAGTGATCCGCCTTGACGGCGCGCTGCGCATGGCGCCGCGCTGATATTTCCCAGATCACCTGATCCCTTTTCCAAAACACCGGAGACCGACACCATGAGCAATCGCCGCGAATTCATTCAACAGACCGCCGCGCTCGCCGGCCTGGGCCTGCCCCTGGCCGGTCTGGCCCAGGGCGCAACGCCTGAGCTGGCCAAGATCCTGTGCGGGTTCCCGCCGGGCGGCACCAGCGACGCCATGTCGCGCCGCATCGCCGACAAGCTGCGCGGCAACTACGCCACCAACGTGGTGGTGGACAACAAGCCTGGCGCCGGCGGGCAGATCGCCATCTCGCTGCTCAAGGACAGCCCGGCCGACGGCACCACGATGCTGCTGACGCCTTCGTCCATGCTGTCGATCTACCCCTACGTCTACAAGACCCTACCCTACAAGCCGCTGGAAGACGTGCAGCCGGTGTCGCTGGCCTGCTACTTCAACCACGCGTTCGGCGTCGGCCCGGCTGTGCCCGAGAGCGTGAAGAACATGAAGGACTTCCTGGCCTGGGCCAAGGCCAATCCGGACAAGGCCAACTACGGCTCGCCCGGCGCCGGCTCCATGCCGCACCTGATCGTCTCGCTGATCAACAAGCTGACCGGGCAGGACCTGAAACACATCCCCTACCGCGGCTCGGCACCCGGCATCCAGGACCTGCTGGGCGGCCAGATCTCGGGCATGTCGTCTCCCGTGGGTGACTACCTGCCTTACATCAAGAGCGGCAAGCTGCGAATCCTGGCGATTTCCGGCATCAACCGCAGCCCGTTCGTGCCCGACGTGCCGACGTACCGCCAGCAGGGCCTGCCCGTGACGGTGCGCGAGTGGTATGGCGTGTTCCTGCCCGGCAAGGCCAACGCCCAGGCCGTGCGCAGAGCGGCCGCCTACCTGCAGCCCGCGCTGGCCCAGCAGGACCTGATCACCAGCATGGCGCAGGTCGGCATGGAAGTGCAGTCCTCCACGCCGCAGGCCCTGGGCGACCTGCTGCGCAGCGACGCCGAAGACTGGCGCCGCCTGATCAAGCAGATCGGCTTCACGCCCGAATCCTGATCACGCCGGAAGCCGCCATGCGAATGGCGGTTATCCTCGCGGCTGCCCACCCGACCCCCATGCCGACCAAACCCGCCAAAACCACGACGCTCAGTGTCGAAGCCGTCGACACCAGTTTTCTCGAAGGCCTGCTGGGGTACAACGCGCGGCGCGCGTCGCTGGCCGTGATCGAGATCTTCCTGCAGCGCATGGACGTATACAAGTTGCGGCCCGTGGACTTCTCGGTGCTGTCGCTGGTCACGCATAACCCCGGCATCACTTCGCGCCAGCTGTGCACCACGCTGGGCATCCTGCCGCCCAACCTTGTAGGCATGATCAACGCCCTGGAAAAGCGCGAGCTGGTCACCCGCAAGCCCCATCCCACCGACGGCCGCGCCATGGGCCTGCACCTGACGGGTGCGGGCCAGAAGCTGGTGAGGGACGCCGAGCGCACCGCCGCGGAACTGGAGGACGAAGTCGCGTCGCGCCTGTCGCCTGCCGAAACCAAAACCCTGATACGGCTGTTGAAAAAAATCTACCTTTAGAGGGAAAAAGGCCTGCGGAGCGCATGTATCGTGCACGGGGCGCTATCAAACTTGTAGCGAAACGGCAGTTGCGCTATAGTCACACCGCTATTGTTTGCATAGCAGTAACTGCGTACACTGCCCTTCCGCACAAGATAAAGCCGCCGCCGGCTCGAGGAGAACAGCGAAATGAGTTCCAAGGAAAATGCCGCCGTCAGCCAGCTGTTCGGGCTGCTCGAGTCGCGCTACGCACTGCGTGTGCTGTGGGCGCTCAAGGACGGGCATGCACAGACCTTCCGCCTGCTGCAGGACAGCGTGGGCGGCATCACCCCCAACACCCTGAACACCCGCATCAAGGAACTTCGCGAAGCGGGCCTGGTGGGCCACGGCAGCGACGGCTACAGCGTCACCGCCTCCGGCTCGGACCTGCTCAAGCGCCTCAACGAAGTGCAGGCTTTCGCGGCCCGCTGGGTCACGAGCCAGGGCAAGAAAAAATAACAAGCAAGTTCTGATTGCAGGCAAGGACAGGTTCACGCCTGTCCTTTTTTTTGCCCGTGAAAAAGAAGGCGCCAACAAAAACGCCCCGTTGGAGCGGGGCGGATGTGTGCTGGCGGAAACGGAGGGATTCGAACCCTCGATGAGGCTCTACACCCCATACTCCCTTAGCAGGGGAGCACCTTCGGCCACTCGGTCACGTTTCCTGGCACGGGTTGAATTATGCCCCAACCGGGGGATTCCAGAAGCTCAGGCGGCGGGCTGGTCCAGGTCAAAGGCGCGGTGCAGGGCACGCACGGCCAGTTCCATGTACTTCTCGTCGATCACCACCGAGGTCTTGATTTCGCTGGTCGAGATCATCTGGATGTTGATGCCCTCTTCCGACAGCGCGCGGAACATCTTGCTGGCGATGCCCACATGGCTGCGCATGCCGATGCCCACGATGCTGACCTTGCAGATTTTCGTGTCGCCTTCCAGGTGGTCGGTACCCAGCGCGGGCAGCACCTTGGCCTTGAGCAGGTCGATGGTGCGCGCGTAGTCGTTGCGGTGCACCGTGAAGCTGAAGTCGGTCTTGCCGTCCTTGGAGATGTTCTGGATGATCACATCGACTTCGATGTTGGCATCGGCCACCGCGCCCAGGATGTTGTAGGCGATGCCGGGCTTGTCGGGCACGCTCAGGATGGAGATCTTGGCTTCGTCGCGGTTGAACGCGATGCCGGATACGACGGCGTTTTCCATGTGTTCGTCTTCCTCAAAAGTGATCAGGGTGCCGGAGGCGGCCTCTTCCTGGATATCGATGTCCCAGGGCGTGAAGCTGGACAGCACGCGCAGCGGCACGCGGTACTTGCCCGCGAACTCCACCGAGCGGATCTGCAGCACCTTGGAGCCCATGGAAGCCATCTCCAGCATTTCCTCGAAGCTCACGGTCTTCAGGCGGCGCGCCTCGGGCACCACCCGAGGGTCGGTGGTGTACACGCCGTCGACGTCGGTATAGATGAGGCACTCGGCCGCCTTCATGGCGGCGGCCACGGCCACGGCCGAGGTGTCGCTGCCGCCGCGGCCCAGCGTGGTGATGTGGCCGTGCTCGTCCACGCCCTGGAAGCCGGTGACGATGACCACTCGGCCCGCGGCCAGGTCGGCGCGCACCTTCTTGTCGTCGATCGATTCGATGCGGGCCTTGGTGTAGGCGCTGTTGGTGCGGATGGGCACCTGCCAGCCGGCATAACTCACCGACTGCATGCCCTCGGCCTGCAGCGCGATGGCCAGCAGCGCGGACGAAGCCTGCTCGCCGGTGGCGGCCAGCATGTCGAGTTCGCGGTCCACGGCGGCCGATGCCTTTTCGGGCGCGAGCTCCTTGGCCAGGCCCAGCAGGCGGTTGGTTTCGCCGCTCATGGCGCTGGGCACCACCACCATCTGGTGGCCGGCCCGGGCCCACTTGGCCACGCGCTTGGCAACATTGCGGATGCGCTCGGTCGAGCCCATCGACGTGCCGCCGTATTTGTGAACGATCAATGCCATTGGAATGGAGAAAAAGGGAAAAGACAGGAGGCGGATTGCCGTGCCGGAAGCAGGCTGTTGCGTGCCGCAGAACCCCGGGATTATACCTAGGGGCGGAAGGCCAGCCGCTCGCCTTGCCGCTCGACAAAGCCGCTGGCCACCTTGATGCGGATGTCGTGGCCGCGGGTGGTGCAGGCGGACACCTGGTCCAGCAGTTCTTCCAGCTGCGCGGCGCTGGCCGCCGCGCCGTGGGCCGAGCGCAGCCAGTGACGCAGCAGGTTGGCCTGGCGGGCATGCGGCAGGCCCTGCAGCCGGTCGATGGCGGGCGGTGAGCCCGCGGCCTGCAGGTCTTCAGACGCCAGTGCCGCCAGCAGTTCCTGCGCCTGCGCTGCATGGCGGGCCGAGCGGGCGAAGGTTTCGCGGAATTGCGGGAACGCCTTTTCCAGCGCCGGGAGCAGCGCGGCGCGGATGCGGTTGCGCGTGAACTGTTCGTCGGCATTGGTCGGGTCTTCGATCCATGCCACGCCCTGGGCGGTGAGCCAGGTCCGCAGTTCAGCGCCCGGCACCTGAAGCAGGGGACGGTGAAAAGCGAGGCCGTCGCGCTCCCACTGCGCGGGCATGGAGGCCAGCCCCGGCAGGCCTGCGCCGCGCGAAAGCGCCAGCAGCAGCGTCTCGACCTGGTCGTCCGCGTGCTGTGCCAATGCTACGCTTTTGATAGCTGGCTGAGCAGTACTGGCGCGCGCTGCAGCCGAAATCGCTTCGTAGCGCGCGTTGCGCGCGGCGTTCTCGGGGCTTTCGCCCGGGGCATGACGGGCATCGACCCGCTGCACGGCCAGGGGAACATCCAACGCGCCGCACAAGACCACGCAATGCCGCTCAAAATCATCGGCTGCGGCCTGCAGGCCGTGATGAACGTGGATCGCCCTCACCTGTCCCGGCCATTTCCCGGCGCAGGCGGCAAGCAGTGCGGTGGAATCGGCGCCGCCGCTGAGCGCAACGGCAAGGGGCAGCTGCGGCGCGAACGACTCCATCGCGCTAGCGAAGGAGCCGCCAGGCTTATCTGGCTTCGGCCTTGGTGTCGGTGTAGCGGCCATAGCTTTGCAGCCGCTCGTAGCGCCGGTCCAGCAGTTCGCGCACTTTCAGGTCGGCGACCTGGCGGTACGCGTCGTTGAGCGCGCGCTTGAGGAAGGCCGCCATCTGCTTGTAGTCGCGCTGCGCGCCACCCACCGGCTCGTTCACGATCTTGTCGATCAGGCCCAGCGCCTTGAGGCGGTGCGCGGTGATGCCCATGGCATCGGCCGCCTCCTGCGCCTTCTCCGAGGTCTTCCAGAGGATGGAGGCGCAGCCCTCGGGGCTGATCACCGAATAGATGGAGTACTGCAGCATCAGCACCTGGTCGGCCACCGAGATGGCCAGCGCGCCGCCGGAGCCGCCCTCGCCGATCACCGTGGTGATGATGGGCACTTCCAGCTGCGCCATTTCGTAGATGTTGCGGCCGATGGCTTCGGACTGGCCGCGCTCTTCGGCGTCGATGCCGGGGTAGGCACCGGGCGTGTCGACGAAGGTGAACACCGGCAGCTTGAACTTCTCGGCGGTCTTCATGAGGCGCAGCGCCTTGCGGTAGCCCTCGGGCCGGCTCATGCCGAAGTTGCGCAGCCCGCGCTCCTTGGTATCGCGGCCCTTCTGGTGCCCCAGCACCATGCAGGCATTGCCATTGAAACGGGCCAGCCCGCCCACGATGGACAGGTCGTCGGCGAAATGCCGGTCGCCATGCAGCTCGACGAAATCAGTGAAGATTTCGTTCACGTAGTCCAGCGTATAGGGCCGCTCCGCGTGCCGCGCGATCTTGGTGATCTGCCAGGGCGTGAGGTCGCTGTAGATGTCCTTGGTCAGCTGCTGGCTCTTCTTGCTGAGCTGGTCGATCTCCTCGGAGATGTCCACGGCCGACTCCGTCTGCACGTAGCGCAGTTCTTCTATCTTGGTCTCGAGCTCGGCGATGGGCTGCTCGAAATCGAGGAAGGTCTTCTTTGCCAAGATGATCTCCTTGTCTTGTCAGTATTCGACCGGCAGGGGGTCCAGCGAGCGCCAAATATACCAAGTTGCAACACTGCAATACGGCGCCCAGGCGGCGGCCACTTCGCGGGCGTCGCTGCGGCTCACGGCCTCGCCCGAAAAGTAGTTCTTGCTGATGCCGCTGATGAGCCCCACGTCGTCCAGCGGCAGCACGTTGGGCCGCATGAGGTGGAAGATCAGGAACATCTCGGCCGTCCAGCGGCCGATGCCCCGAATGCCTACCAGCTCGGTGATGATTTCCTCGTCGCCCATGTCCTTCCAGGCGTTGGCATGGATGGCGCCGGAGTCGAAGTGCAGCGAAAGGTCGACCAGGTATTCGATCTTGCGCGCCGACAGGCCGGCCGCCTGCATGTCGTCGACCTTCAGCTTCAGCACATTGCCGGCGGTCATGCGGCGCGGCAGCCTGGCGAAGCGGTCCCAGACGGTCTGGGCGGCCTTCACCGAAATCTGCTGGCCCACGATGCTGCGCGCCAGCGTGGTGAAGGCGTCGCCGCGGGATTGCAGGCAGGCATCGCCGAACTCGGGGATCAGGCGCTTGAGCACGCGGTCCTTCTTCGAGAGGTGGCGGCAGGCCTCCTCCCAGTAGTCGGGCGTGGAAAGGACGGTTGCGCCGAAGCCGGAGGTCACTGGGCCGACTCCCAGGTGGTGCCGGCGGGGGAATCCTTGAGCACGATGCCCTGGGCCAGCAGGTCCCTGCGGATGCTGTCGGCCAGTGCGAAATCTTTCGCGGCCTTGGCCGCCGCGCGCTGCGCGATGCGCTGCTGGATGGCCGCTTCGTCCAGCGCGCTGCCGGCCTGCAGAAAGGCCCGGGGCTCCTCCTGCAGCAGGCCCAGGCAACCGCCCAGCGCCTTCAGCAGGCCTGCCGTTTCAGCGGAGCGGCCGCGGTTGACCTCGGCGGCCAGCTCGAACAGGACGGCCACGGCTTCAGGCGTGGCGAAGTCGTTGTCCATCGCGGCCTTGAACTTCGCGGCCTGCGGCTGCGCCCAGTCGACCACCGTCTCCGCCGGGGCCACCGCGTCCAGCGCGGTGTACAGGCGGCGCAGCGCATTACGGGCGTCGTCCAGGTGCACGTCGCTGTAATTCAGCGGGCTGCGGTAATGGGCCCGCACGATGAAAAAGCGCAACGTCTGCGCGTCGAACTTCTGCAGCACGTCGCGGATGGTGAAGAAGTTGCCCAGCGACTTGGACATCTTCTCGTTGTCGATGTTCACGAAGCCGTTGTGCATCCAGTAGCGGGCCAGCGGCTTGCCGGTGGCGCCCTCGCTCTGGGCGATCTCGTTTTCGTGATGGGGAAACTGCAGGTCGGCGCCGCCGCCGTGGATGTCGAAGGTTTCGCCCAGCAGCGAGCAGGCCATGGCGGAGCACTCGATGTGCCAGCCCGGGCGGCCCTTGCCATAGGCGCTGTCCCACCTGGCGCCTTCAGGCTCGCCCTCTTTGGCCGCCTTCCACAGCACGAAGTCCAGCGGGTCGTCCTTGCCCTCCAGCACGGCCACGCGCTCGCCCGCGTGCAGTTCGTCCAGCGACTTGCCCGACAGCTTGCCGTAGCCGGGGAACTTGCGCACCGCATAGTTCACGTCGCCGCCGGCGGTGCGGTAGGCCAGGCCGTTGTCCTCCAGCCGGCGCACGATGTCCAGCATCTGGGGCACGTAGTCCGTGGCGCGCGGGTCGTGGTCGGGCCGGGCAATGCCCAGGGCGTCGGTGTCGCGGTACATCTCGGCGATCATGCGGTCCGTCAGCGCGCGGATGGTCTCGCCGTTTTCCACCGCCCGGCGGATGATCTTGTCCTCGATGTCGGTGATGTTGCGCACGTAGGTCACGGCCAGGCCCGAGACCCGCAGCCAGCGCTGCACCACGTCGAAAGCCATCATCGAGCGGGCATGGCCCACGTGGCACAGGTCATAAACCGTGATGCCGCATACATACATGCGCACGTGGCCCGGTTCCAGCGGTGAAAAGTCTTCCAATGCACGCGACAGCGTGTTGTAGATTCGCAGACTCATGGACGGAGTGAAAAAGTGCCGTGGCGGGACGGGCAACGGCAGGCGCTGGTTCGGGGTCTTGCTGTTGTTCGGGCGCGGCCCGGGGCGCTCTGGCGGCACCCCTCGGCTACAATCCAGCGCAGTATATAGCCCCCCGTTGGGCCCTGTCTCCCGCGTACGATCCACAAGAGGCTTTATGACGCACGCTTCCTTCGCGCTACCGAAAACCCTGCGCCTGCTGGCCCTCGCGGCCGCCCTCGCGGCCTCCGCCGCCTGGGCCGATGACTACTCGGACGTGAACACCCTGCTGCGGTCCGGCAAGCTGGCCGACGCGCTGACCAAGGCCGACCAGTACCTGGCCGGCAAGCCGCGCGACCCGCAAATGCGCTTCCTGAAGGGCGTGATCCAGACCGAGGCCGGGAAACCGGCAGAGGCCATCACCACATTCACCAAGCTCACCGAGGACTACCCCGAGCTGCCTGAGCCCTACAACAACCTGGCGGTGCTGTACGCCGGCCAGAGCCAGTTTGACAAGGCCCGCGCCGCGCTGGAAATGGCGATCCGCACCAACCCCAGCTATGCCACCGCCCACGAGAACCTGGGCGACGTCTATGCCAAGCTGGCCAGCCAGGCCTACAGCAAGGCGCTGCAACTGGACGCCAGCAATACCGGCGTGCAGCCCAAGCTGGCGCTGATCCGCGAGCTGTTCGCGCCCGGCAACAAGGGCCAGTCCGCCAAGGCACCGGCTCCCGCCCCGGCTGTGGTGGCCAAGGCGCCCGCCGCGCCCGCCCAGGCTGCCGCCGGGCCTGTGACGCCGGCGCCCGCCCCCGCGCCCGTCGCGGCGGCCGCCGCTGCCGGCCCCACCGCCAGCGGCGTGGCCCGCGAGGTCGAGTCGGCCATTCAGTCCTGGGCTACCGCCTGGTCGGCCAAGGACATGGGCGGCTACCTCGGTTCGTACGGCAAGGAATTCGATCCTCCCGGCAACACTTCGCGCAAGGCCTGGGAAGAAGAGCGGCGCGCGCGCATCGTCGGCAAGGCGCACATCAGCGTGCGCCTGAGCGACGTCTCGGTGTCCGTGAACGGCAGCCGGGCCACGGCGAAATTCAAGCAGGCCTACAGCGCCGATTCACTGAACGTTTCCAGCCGCAAGACACTCGAACTCGTCAAATCCGGCGACCGCTGGGTCATCGTCAGGGAATCGACCGGCGCGTGAGCACCGGGAAGGCGCCCCGGCGCCCGGCGGGTTTTTGCAGTCTGAACCTCTCCCTGTGCTCTTCATGAAACGGGCGTCACTCGCTCTCTGCCTTCTCGCCGCCGCCTGCATGCTGTCGGCTGGTGCCGCCGACGCCCAGGCGCGCAAGAAGAACAAGGGCAAGGCGCCGCAGGGCGCGCGGCGCACGGCGCTGCCGGTTCACTCACTAGGCCGCGACGGCGAGGCTGAAGCGCGGCTGATCGAGATCTACAAACTGATCGGCGCGTCGCAGGCGCGCGAGGCGCTGGCCCGCGCCGAGGCGCTGGTCCGGGACCACCCGAATTTCCAGCTCGCGCAACTGGTCTACGGCGACCTGCTGGCCTCGCTCACCCGGCCGGTGCGCGCTGTGGGCGACGTGCCCGATGCCGCCGCGCAGAGCGGCGCCCAGATGCTGGCCGAACTGCGGGAAGAATCGCAGCTGCGCATCCGCGCCCTGCGCGAGCGCCCGCCGGCAGGAACCATTCCGGCCCAGTTCATGCAGCTTTCGGCGCGCAACAAGCACGCCATCGCCATCGACACCACGCGCGCCAGGCTGTATCTGTTCGAAAACACCACCTCGGGCCTGAAGCTGCTGGCCGACTACTACATCTCGGTGGGCAAGTCGGGCATAGAGAAATCCACGGAAGGCGACCTGCGCACGCCGCTGGGGGTGTACTACATCACCAGCAACCTCGACCCGATGTCGCTGAGGGAGTTCTACGGCGTCGGCGCCTTGCCCATCAACTACCCCAACCCCTACGACGCGCGCCGCGGCAAGACCGGCAGCGGTATCTGGCTGCACGGCACGCCGCCCACCCAGTTCTCTCGCGCGCCCAAGGCTACTGACGGCTGCATCGTGCTGGCCAACCCCGACCTGCACCGCGTGATCGGCACGGTGGAAGTGCGCACGACGCCGGTGGTGATCGCGCAGAACCTGCAGTGGGTCACGCCGCAGAGCACGCAGCCCGACAGCAAGCGCTTTGCCGATGTGCTGGCCGCGTGGCGGGCAGCCAAGGCCAGTGGCGACGTGGCCCGCACGCTTGGCTTTTACGCCAGCGACTTCTCCGGCAACGGCAAGACACTGGCCGAATGGACGCCGGTGCTCAAGGGCGAACTCGACAAGGCGGGCGGCCGCGACATCGAACTCAAGGACGTTTCCTGGCTGCGCTGGACCGATAGCGCCGAGACGATGGTGGTAACCTTTGGCGAGGTGCTGGCGGGCGCGAAAACCGGGCCGACCAAGCGGCAATACTGGGTGCGCCAGGGCCCGCAGTGGAAGATATTTTTCGAAGGAGTGATTGGATGAGCGTGTTCACCCGCGGCGTTTCGCGCCGCACCGCTGCCGCCCTGCTGGCCTGCGGCCTGGCCGCCGGCGCGGCCCTTGCCGAAGACGCACCCAGGGTGAAGCTCGCCACCACGGCCGGCGACATCGTGGTCGAGGTCTATCCCGACAAGGCACCGAAGACCGTCGCCAACTTCCTGCAGTACGTCAAGGACAAGCATTACGACGGCACCGTCTTCCACCGCGTGATCGACAATTTCATGGTGCAGGGCGGCGGTTTTGATGCCAGCTACTCCGAGAAGAAGACGCGGCCCCCGGTGGCGCATGAAGGCCGCGAATCGGTGGCCAAGGGCCTGAAGAACCAGGTCGGTTACCTGGCCATGGCGCGCACCAACGACCCGAACTCGGCTTCGGCGCAGTTCTTCATCAACGTCAAGGACAACGCATTCCTGGACCCCACCGTCATTCCGCCGGGCGACCCGGTGCCGAAGTTCGAGTACCAGGGCCGCGTCTATGAAAACGTGCCGCGCGCGCAGCTGATGTCTGCGCCGCAGCTGTTCGGCTACACCGTCTTCGGCAAGGTCGTCAGCGGCATGGACGTGGTCAACAAGATCAAGGGCATGCCCACCGGCGCCGGCGGCCCTTTCCCCAGCGACGTGCCCAAGACCCCCGTGGTCATCACGTCCGCCACTTTGCTGAAATAACAAAAGGAACAAGCCATGAGCAACCCCAAGGTTGAACTGCACATTGCCAACTACGGCGTCATCACGCTGGAGCTGGATCAGGACAAGGCGCCCAAGTCGGTGGAGAATTTCCTCAACTACGTGAAGAAAGGCCACTACGACCGCACCGTGTTCCACCGCGTAATCCCCGGCTTCATGGTGCAGGGCGGCGGCTTCGAGCCGGGCATGACCCAGAAGCCCACCGACGCGACCATCGAGAACGAGGCCAACAACGGCCTGAAGAACGACAATTACACCGTGGCGATGGCGCGCACGCAGGCGCCCCATTCGGCCAGCGCGCAGTTCTTCATCAACGTGGCGGACAACGCCTTCCTGAACCACACCGCGCCCAGCGCGCAGGGCTGGGGCTATGCCGTGTTCGGCAAGGTGGTGGGCGGCAAGGACGTGGTGGACAAGATCAAGGCCGTGAAAACCGCGCGCCGCGGCTTCCATGACGACGTGCCGGCCGAAGACGTGGTGATCGAAAAAGCCGTCGTGGTCTGAACCGCCCCATCGTGACCACACCGGCCGTGCCCCGGTTCAGCGAGCTGCAGGCTCCGCGGGACTGGGCCACGGCCGAATTCATTTCCGACCTGCACCTGCAGGCGGGCGAGCCTGCCACCTTCGAGGCGTGGCGGCGCTACATGGCCGGCACGCGGGCCGGCGCGGTCTTCATCCTGGGCGACCTGTTCGAGGTCTGGGTCGGCGACGATGCCGCCCTGGAGCCCGGCTTTGCCAGCGACTGCGCTGCCGTACTGCAGGCCGCCGCCGTGCAGCGGCCCGTGTTCTTCATGCATGGCAACCGCGATTTCCTGGTGGGCGACGGACTGGCGCGCTCCTGCGGCGTGACTCTGCTTGACGACCCCACCGTGCTCGGCTTCCAGGGTCGGCGCTGGCTGCTTACGCACGGCGACGCGCTTTGCCTGGACGATGCCGACTACCAGCGGTTCCGCGCACAGGTGCGCGCGCCCGCGTGGCAGCAGGCATTCCTTGGCAAGCCACTGGCTGAACGCAAGGCCATCGCGCGCGGCATGCGCGAGCAGAGCGAGGCACGCAAGGGCAGCGGGGCCGGGTACGGGGACCTGGACAGCGCGGCCGTGCAGGCGTGGCTGCAAGCTGCCGACGCGCAGGTGATGATCCACGGCCACACGCACAAGCCGGCCGTCCACGCGCTGCCGGCAGGCCGCCAGCGGGTAGTCATGAGCGACTGGGATGCGGCCGCCGCACCGCCCCGCATGCAGGTGCTGCGGTTGTCGGCCGCGGGCCTGCAGCGCCACGCCTTCGCCTGATGTTTGGCTGGCTGCGCAACCGGCGCGAACCGCGCGCCATCCCCGACACGCTGTGGCGCGCGACGCTGCAGCATTACCCCTTCCTCGCTGCACGCCCGGAAACCGATGTGCACAAGCTGCGCGCGCTGGCCGGGCAATTCATCGCCGGCAAGGAATTCCATGGCGCGCAGGGCTTCACCATCACCGACGAAGTGGCGGTGGCGATCGCCGCACAGGCCGTGCTGCCGGTCATGCAGCTGGGACTGGACTGGTACGACGATTTCGTGGGCATCGTGGTTCATGCCGACGAGGTCGTGGCGCGCCGCGTGGTCACCGATGAGACCGGTGTTGTCCACCACTACGACGAGGTGCTGGCCGGCGAGGCGATGGAGGGCGGGCCGGTGATGCTGAGCTGGCGCGATGTGGCAGGCGCGGGTGAAACCGCGCAGCAGGGCTACAACGTGGTGATCCACGAATTCGTCCACAAGATCGACATGCGCGACGGCGCCCCGGACGGCTGCCCGCCCCTGCCGACGCGCGCGGCGCGCGAGGCGTGGCTGGCGGTGATGCGGCCGGCCTGGGAAGCCTTCCGCGAGAAAGTAATCATTGCCGAACGCTTCGGCGGCGAGGCCCCCTGGCTGGACCCCTATGGAGCGCAGTCGATCGACGAGTTCTTCGCCGTCGCGGCCGAAGCGTGGTTTGTCAACCGCCCACGCTTCGACCAGGACTTCGCCGGGCTGTCAGCCCTGCTGGAGGGCTTCTTCAGCCACGCAGCAGCGCCTTGAGCACGTTCTGCAGGCGGCGCGCCACGCCGGCTTCATGCGCAACGGCCAGCACACGGGCCGCGTCCTGTCCCCAGGTCTGCACGGGCGAAGGATCGTTGCGGCGCGTCAGCAGCTGAAGCTGCAGCAGGCGCCGGGCGCTGATGTGTTCGGCCGGCGTCGGCGCTTCCGCGGCGATTTCCAGGCGCAGCAACGCTTCGGCGGCGTCACCACCCGAGGGCGCCGCGCCCACGGCCTGCGCCCAGCTGGCGCGCACGGCCGGCGTCACGGCCTTGCCCAGTTCCTGCACGCTCGGCACCTGCTCGGCCGAGCGCTGTTCCCATGCCGTCATCAGCTGGGTCAGCGCTTCGCCGTGCGCCTGCGCGGCGAGCTTCTTCAATGCCGATTGGGCATTCTCCAGCGCGTCGCGCTGCGCGCGGAATGCAGCGTCGCCCAGCCTCGGGCCGCGGTCTTCCTGGGCAGGCCGGTCGCCAAAACGCCCGCCGCCGCCGAAGCGGCCGGCACCTGCCGGCTCGCCGAAACGGCCGCCGCCGGGCGCGCCCTTGCGGTCTCCGAACTTGCCACCGCGCCCCGGAACCACGGGCTCGGTCTTCTTCATGCCAGGCCGGTCGTCGCCTCGCATCGCGACCACCGGGCGGGGCGCGGGCTTGGGTGGCGCGGCCGGCGTGGGCGCCGCCTCGGGCGCCACCGCTTCGCCGGCTTGCGCACCGTCTGCCACCGGCTCTGCTATCGATTCCGTAGCTGCCTGCGCACTATCGGCGCCCTCTGCAGCCGTTTTTGCTTCTGATTTGGCGGCGTCGGCCTGCGCTACCGCGGCGGCGGCAATGGCCTGGCCGCGCAGCGCCGCGTCCAGCGCGGTCATCGCAGCGCGAATCTTCTGCGCGTCGCCGGTGGCATTGGCGGCCTGCAGTGCCCTGGAAGCATCCAGCACCGTGCGGTCGCGCTCGCTCAGGTGCGCGGCCGCGTTGTCGCGCTCTTCGCCCTTGCGGCTGAAGGCCTCGTCGATGGGTTTGCGGAAGGCATCCCACAGTTTCTGTTCGTGCTTGCGGTCCAGCGGCACGCCTTGCGCCTCGGCTTGCCAGCGCTGCTGCAGTGACTTGACGGCGTCGATGCGCAGCTGGGGCTGGGCGCCCAGCACCTTGGCCTCCTCGATCATCGCGTGGCGGCGGTCCAGGCTCTGCTTCTGCATGGCTTCCAGCGGCGCGGCGGCGGCGTTGATCGCTTCCTTCCACAGCGGCTGCATCTCGGCGAAGGCTTTCTCGCTCAGGTGGCCGGCTTCACGCCAGCGATCGGAGAACTGGTGGAGGATGCGGTTGAAGCCCTTCCAGTCGCCGTCCCTTGCGGTGGTGTTTTCAGCCGCCCACGCTTTCAGCTCCTGTATCAGTGCGAGCCGCTGCGACTTGTGTTCGGCCGCCTCGGACTTGACCTTGTCCAGCCAGGCTTCCACCACCTTGTAGGCTTCGTTGCAGGCATCGTCGAAGCGCTTCCACAACCCGTGGTTGGGCGGTCCGCCCTGGTCGGTCTGCTTCCATTGGTCGCGCAGCGCCCGCAGGTTCTCCTGCATCTTGCGCCCGCCGAACCGCGGCTTGCGAACCGGGCTTTCCGGCGGCGCGGCTTCCTGGCCTTCGACGGGAGCGGCCGGGGCCGGCGCTGTCTCGAACAGCGCCTCGGCCTTGGCTACCAGTTCCTGGCGCAGCTGGTCGGCGCGCCAGCGCTGCCAGCCTTCCAGTTCGCCC
The DNA here is from genome assembly GCA_016191525.1 of Burkholderiales bacterium. GTDB lineage: Bacteria > Pseudomonadota > Gammaproteobacteria > Burkholderiales > Burkholderiaceae_C > Ramlibacter. The sequence goes on from JACPOK010000033.1 coordinate 680,418, forward strand.
GCCGCGGCCAGCGCGGCATGGGCCTGGTTTTCCAGCTTGTCGTCGATCAGCTTGCCGTTTTCCTTCAAGGCATTGCGCAGGGCCGAGGCGGTGCCGGCGCTGGCCTTGCCATGGCCTTCGGCGATTTCCTGCTCCAGTTTGGCCAGCACCTCGCGAACCGCGGCCACCGCCTTGGCCCGCACTTCGGGGTCCACCTTGGGTTTGGCGGGCCTGGCCGGCGCCTCGGCAGGCAGGCCGCGCCCCTGGCGCAGCTCATCGGCCCACACCGGAACGGGCGGCAGCGGCGCGCCGGCATCCGCGGCTGCGGCGACGGCCTGGCCCAGGGCGCTGCTGAAGGCTTCCCACACGGCCTGCAATTGCGCGCGCGAAGCTTCCAGAAGGGGCGGGAACTTCGTGTCCACGCTGCCCCAGTTGGGATCGTTTTCCAGCGCGCGGGCCTGGGCTTGCCAGTCGGGCACGTCGGTGCCCAGGGACTCGCCCGCGGCCTGCGCGTCGCGCCACGATTTGGTGGAGAGCACCTCGATGCGCTGGGCCAGCAGCACGGCGGCCTCGCGCTGCACCTGCACCCGGTGCTGCATGTCTTCAATGCCCTTCACGCGGTCGGCCAGCTGCGCCTTCAGCCCGGCCAGCGGCTCGCGGCTGAGCGGCGCGCCCGCCTTGGCGGCGTCGCGCTGCCAGGCCATCGCGTCGGCGATATTGAGCTTGGGCTGGGCCAGCAGGGCACCGGCCTTTTCGGCCCATTCGGCGCCGATCGCCTCCTGGCCCTTGCTGCGCTTGATCTCGTCCAGCTTTTCGCGCAGCAGGCGGGCCGCGCCCTTGTCGCGCCCGCTCAGTTCGCGGAAGACTTCCTGCATCTGCTCGGTGCCGGGGTCACTGGCCAGCCAGTCGCGCACGCGGGCCGCGCGTTCCCCGGAAGTGGGGGCGGTGAAGGCGCCGCCGGTCAGCGTGTCGAGGGCCTGGGTATCAGTCTTGAGGGAGGAAGCTTGGGTCACTGGAGGAGATCGAAGAATCGTTGGGGAAAAAAGAAAGGGCCGCTCGCGGCCAAGGCGCTATTCTCGCCGCGAATCCGCCCGGCCGGGTCGGGCCGCCCAGCTGCGCAAACGAGAAAGCCCGGTCGGTCGGCCTGAGGCCACCCGCCGGGCTTGACGGCTGACACAAAGGTCCATGCCGTCTGGATCCGCAACCTGGGAGTAAATGGTCCCCGGCTGCGTTGGAGGCAAGAGATTGCCTCCAGGAGGGGCCGGGGCTACCACTTGCATGGCCCTACCGGCTGGTGCCCGATCGCTCGGGCCTTGTTAAGTTAGATGAGGGGCCGCCCCTTTTCAAATCTGACTTTTCAATCGCGCAGGCCAGCGTGATTGCGCCTATTGGCTTGACAGGACCGGCCTTTGCGCGGAACTTGCGGCGGGTTAGGGGCGCCGGCCAAATCCTGTTACGGGAGCGCTTTCCGACGAGCGGCATGGCACGCTCTCGATTTCATATGGTGAGATATTCATGACCTCGCCGATCGGCGATTTCGGCGGGCTCAGCACCGGCGGGCGGGGGCTGGCGCTGGAGTGGCTGCTACTTTCCTGATAGCGAGCCCGACAGCGGACCCCGCTGTCGGGCCTGTCTGACAAGTGCAGGAGGCTGTGGCTGACAAGCCCAAGCGCGGCCATTATGCGTAAATTGTGACTGGATTATGTAATATTTGAATTAAGAATCAGTTTGATATTCTTGACTTGATATTAACGGCGCCCCTAGAATTCGCCCGTCCCCAGCAAAGACTAGGGACAACCCGAACCCGCTGCCGAACCCGGCTAAGTCAAGTGACTGTGAAAGGACCCCACGTGTCCTCCAGAATTTTGATGGCGTACCAATCCAAACGAGGAGCCTGAGTGGAGTGATGCCGCAACCCGGTATCGCAAAGCCAGGCCCGCGCGTAGAAAGGAAGTGCTATGACAGCGTTAGGAAGAACTGCCCAGGGCCTGCGAACTTTCGCGTCCGACGTCGCCCAGGGCTTTTTCGAGATCACGCACAACAGCTTTGCCCTCGTTGGCCTGGCTGTGGTCTTTGCGGTGATCACCCTGACTGCCCGGCCTGACTTGCGTCAAGCCGGCGAATCGAAACTCATGACCTGGCTGCAAGCACGCCAGGCCGCCGCCCTGGGCATGGTGCCCGAGATGGATGCGATCGACCGCGCCACGGCCGCCAACCCCAAGGACCTGCCCAAGCAGCAGGCTGCGGTGGCCTATTGGCTGAGCAAGAAATACAAGGTGGCACCCGAGCCCCTGTCGGCGCTGGTGGCAGAGGCCTATGAGATCGGTGCCAAGGCCAAGCTCGACCCCACGCTGATCCTGGCCATCATGGCGGTGGAGTCCGGCTTCAACCCGTTCGCCCAGAGTCCCGTGGGCGCCCAGGGGCTGATGCAGGTCATGACCGGGGTGCACAGCGACAAGTACGACAACTTCGGCGGCAAGCTGGCCGCCTTCGACCCCGTCACCAACCTGCGGGTGGGCGTGAAGGTGCTGCAGGAGTGCATCCAGCGCGCCGGCTCACTGCAGGCCGGCCTGAAGTTCTACGTGGGCGCCGGCAACATGGAAGACGACGGCGGTTATGCCGGCAAGGTCATGGCCGAGCATGAGCGCCTGCGGCAGGTGGCCACGGGCCGTGCCGTACCGCTGGCTGCACCCGCCGTTCCCGCCATCCGCGCCGTCACCCCGGCGGAACCCGTCAAGCCGCCCGAGGACAAGGTCGCGGCCCTCTCGGTCTCCTGACTTTTGCGGGGTGCTCGGCTACACTAGCCCGGTACGCGACTGGCGATAGGCACAGCGCCCTCACCGGGCAGCCTGTGCTGACGTGGGCACTACGCAGGGGTTCCCCCTGTGAAACCACTGGGAAGCGTGCCGCCGGAGTACCGACGAAAGGTTGGGCCGGTGATCAGCCGTTCGCCTGGGCAGCCCTTGTTTCCATACAGGGACCACCGTCTGAAGGACTGCCGTTCATGTTTCATCGCAATACCCTTGTCGAACAAGCCGACCCCGAACTGTGGGCCGCCATCCAGGCCGAAAACAAGCGCCAGGAAGAGCACATCGAGCTGATCGCCAGCGAAAACTACGCTTCGCCGGCCGTCATGGCCGCCCAGGGCACCCAGCTCACCAACAAATACGCCGAGGGCTACCCCGGCAAGCGTTACTACGGCGGCTGCGAGTATGTCGACGTGGCCGAACAGCTGGCGCTGGACCGCGTCAAGCAATTGTTTGGCGCCCAGGCCGCCAACGTTCAGGCCCATTGCGGCGCCTCGGCCAATGAGGCCGTGTTCCTGGCCTTCCTCAAGCCCGGCGACACCATCATGGGCATGAGCCTGGCCGAGGGCGGCCACCTGACCCACGGCATGGCGCTGAACATGAGCGGCAAGTGGTTCAACGTCGTCAGCTACGGCCTGGACGCCAATGAAGCCATCGACTACGACGCCATGGAGCGCAAGGCGCACGAGACCCGGCCCAAGCTGATCATCGCGGGCGCCTCGGCCTACTCGCTGCGTATCGACTTCGAACGCTTCGCCAGGGTGGCGAAGGACGTGGGCGCCATCTTCATGGTGGACATGGCCCACTACGCCGGCCTGATCGCGGCCGGCGCCTATCCCAACCCCGTGCCGCACGCCGACGTTGTAACCTCCACCACCCACAAGAGCCTGCGCGGCCCGCGCGGCGGCTTCATCCTGATGAAGGCCGAGCACGAGAAAGCCATCAACAGCGCCATCTTCCCCGGCCTGCAGGGCGGCCCGCTGATGCACGTGATCGCGGCCAAGGCGGTGGCCTTCAAGGAGGCGCTGCAGCCCGAGTTCAAGGCCTACCAGCAGCAGGTCGCGAAGAACGCCATCGTGGTCGCCGAAACGCTGGTGCAGCGCGGCTTGCGCATCGTCAGCGGCCGCACCGAAAGCCACGTGATGCTGGTGGACCTGCGCGCCAAGGGCATCACCGGCAAGGAAGCCGAGGCCGTGCTGGGCGACGCCCACATGACCATCAACAAGAACGCCATCCCCAACGACCCCGAGAAGCCCATGGTCACCAGCGGTGTGCGCATCGGCACCCCGGCCATGACCACCCGCGGTTTCAGGGAAGAGGAAGCCCGCATCACGGCCAACCTGATCGCCGACGTGCTGGACAGCCCGCGCGATGCGGGCAACATCGCCGCCGTCCGCGAAAAGGTCAACGCCCTCACCCGCCGCTTCCCGGTCTACGGCTAGAAAATGTTGGCCCCCACGCTCTGCCCTGCGTGCCGTCGCTGCCCCCCGGGGGGGCGCTCGCTTGCTTGGGGCGGCCCGGCGCGGCGCTCGATATGAAGTGCCCCTTCTGCAGCAACGGGGACACCCAGGTGGTGGAGACCCGCGTGGCGGAAGACGGGGACTTCATCCGCAGGCGGCGCCAGTGCGCCGCCTGCGAGAAGCGCTTCACCACCTACGAGCGGCCGGACGTCAACTTTCCCCGGGTGGTCAAGAAGGACGGGCGGCGCATCGAATACGAGCGCGCCAAGCTGCTAGCCTCCATGAACCTGGCCCTGCGCAAGCGGCCCGTGAGTACTGAGCAAATAGACAGTGCCGTCGAACGCATTGAGGAAAAACTGCTCAATCTGGGCGTGCGCGAGATTCCTTCCACCCGCATCGGCGAGCTGGTGATGCGGGAGCTGAAAAAGCTGGACAAGGTGGCCTACGTCCGCTTCGCCAGCGTCTACCGCAGTTTCGAGGACATTGACGAGTTCCGGGCCCTGGTGGACGAAGTCAGACGCTAGTCGCCCGAACCTGACCGGTTGTCGGAAAGGCCCTGCGGCCCCCGGGGGCCGCCAGCCACAATGCGGCCATGCGATATTCGGAAGGCTTCACGCTGGTCGAGCTGCTGGTCACGGTGGCGATCCTGGTCCTGCTGGTCAAGATGGCTGCGCCTTCGTTCGCCAACCTGGTCCAGTCCGCCAACGTATCCTCCAGTGTGAACACCTTTCTTGCGGACCTGCGCTTTGCCCGCAGCGAGGCGGTCCGCCGGGGCAGCATGGTCGTGATGTGCCGCAGCAACTCCCCCGAAGCCGCGTCGCCCACCTGCGGAACAGGCTCAGGCCCTGGCGGAAATGGCTGGGTCAGCGGCTGGCTGGTGTTTGTCGACCGGGACAACAGCAATTCCTACAACAGCGGCGACCAGCTGCTGCGCGTCCAGGCGGCCATCTCCGGCATCGATTCCATGGTCGAAGGCGGCGCCAGTTCCTCCACAAAGTTTGAATTCACCCCGCTGGGCCGGCAGCGCAGCGTCGGGAACGCAACCCAGTTGCAGTTCGGCAGCACCATTCCTTCTGAGCGGCAGCGCGTGGTCTGCATCAATCCCGCCGGGCGCGCGCGAATTGCCGGCAACGGCTTCGCCAGTTGTACGGGGAGTGACAGTTGAGAACGCCAAATCGCCGTCCTTTGCGCAGTGAAGTCTCGGGCGCCAGCTTGATCGAGGTTTTGATCGCCATACTAATTCTGTCTTTTGGACTCTTGGCCATGGGCGGGATGATGGCGTATGGCATCCAGTTGCCCAAGCTGTCAGGCAACCGTGCGGTGGCCGCCAGCATTGCCAACGACCTGGTCGAGCGCATGCGCGCCAACATTCCCGCCTATACAAGCGGCTCCTACAACACGGCGCTGAACTACGACGAAAGCACCACCATCCCCAACGCAACGACCGGTATCTGCAGCTACCCCAATTGCTCGAGCGGCCAGCTTGCGGTGATGGACCTCGCCATAACCAAGCGGCAACTGCGGCTGCAACTGCCGGCGGGCGGGTTCAGCGTGGAAAATGCCGCCAACGGTGAAGGCAGGGTCTACGTCCTCTGGCAGGAGCCGGGCAGCGCCGGAACGTTCGCCACTGGAGCCAGCGACATCTGCCCGTCCTCGGCGAGCAGCTTCACGAACCCCCAGCCACGCTGCGTCATGGTGCCGTTCAAACTATGAAACCCACCTTGATTCGCGGGCAGGCAGGTGTGACGCTTATCGAGCTGATGATCTCGATGGTCATCGCATTGGTCATCATGGTTGCCGTTGCAGGGGCTTACGTGGGCGCGTCCACCGCGGGTAAAGCCTCGGAGGCGCAAGGCCGGATGAATGAAGATGCGCAGATGGCTCTCGGCATCCTGGCGCAGCAGTTGCGCATCGCGGGCACCAATCCGGCGCAACCCAACCGCGCGCCAACCTCGCTGCATAACCAGCTGGCACTAACTTCATACGGCATCAAGGCCTGCGATATCACATTCACCAACGTCAGTGCCACCGTGACGGCCGCTGCATTGACGTGCGCCCATACCGCGTCGAGCACCGGACCCGCATCAATTTCGATCGGCTATGAAGCCGATATCTACAACACAGTCCCCACTTCCGGTGGTATTCCCACCGATTGCATGGGGAGCGCTCTCGGCGCTACAACCGCTGTGGCGACCACCGATGCCGGGGCAACGGTCACGGCGACTTTCTACGAAGCTGAGAACCGTTTTTATATCGGCACCTCTACCGCAATCACCAGCCCAAGCCTCTACTGCAAAGGCAATGCCAGCAGTGCCCAGCCGCTCGTGGAAAACATTGAGGACCTTGAGTTCTCCTTCGGCACATCGACGCCTGTCAACACCACCACCGTTGCGGGGTATCAGGATGCTTACGACGTCGAGAACGAAGCCGCCACTCTGGGCGCCGCAACCAGCAAGGAGCGGTGGACTTCCTTCGTCAAGACCGTGCGCATCTGCGTGGTGGTGCGTAGCGCCGAGCCTGTATCCCCGGACACATCCTCCGGCCAGTACTACGACTGTGGCGGCGCCCTCATTACGCCCACCGATCTCCGGCTGCGCCGCGCCTACACCACAACCGTGGTTCTTAGAAACCAGTAGGTATCCACCCATGAAAACCATGAGACCTGCACAGAGCCCCCGGCCGGCCCGGCAACAAGGCGTCGTGCTGATCATCGCGTTGATCATGCTGGTGGTGATCTCCCTGCTGGCGACGATGAGCGTAAAGAACGCGGCATCCAGCGAAGGGGTGAACGGGAACATCCGGCTGAGCCAGCTGGCTAGCCAGTCGGCCGAGATCGCGCTTCGCTATTGCGAGGATGCGGTGATTCAAATGGTTAGCGGTACGGGCACTCTGGTCCTGCTGCCAACCATCCAGAACTATGCCGCGACGCCAAGCTGGAAACTCGGCACTACCAGCTGGGACGTCACCCCCACGGTTGCCTTTCCCCTCCCCATCGCCTCGGTCAACGCGTCCGCGGCTTCGGCAACCTATGCCCGTCCACCGGAATGCATGGTCGAGCGTCTTTCTCCCGCTGGCAGCGCCAAGTACTCGTCCAATTTCGTTGTCACCGCGCGGGGGTTTGGCCCGGAAGTTCCGGCTGCGACCAGCGCGCGCGCCCGGCCAAACGGCAGTGAAGTCTTCATGCAGTCGACGATCGAGTTGAACTGACAAATGAGAGGTTCTATGAAAAACGCCCATGGTAGTTTCAAGAGCACCGTCGCGGGGCTCCTGCTTGGCTCGGCCGCGCTTGCCGGTTTCGCACAACCCGCGCAGGTGCCGCTGCTCACGCGTTCGAGCACGGTGGAACCCAACATCCTGCTGATGTTCGACGACTCGGGGTCGATGAATAACACCTATCTGTACCAGGAGAGCACGTCCAGCTTCTGGGGTACAAATGTCACCGTGGGCGGCAACGGCATCGACCCGCCGTCCAACCGCGAGACCTATGCAAAATGCTCCCCACAGGTCAACCGTCTGGCGTACGACCCAGCTGTGCTTTACAAGCCGCGCACCAATGCCGATGGCACCGTGCAGGCCAACGGCTCCACAAATAACGCAAGAACGAATGCGCCATGCGACGATGGCAGCAACAACCCTTACGTCTACGCGTACAAGGGCGGAGGCCTCCGCTATGACCAAGTTGCCAGCTACGACCGCACCACGATCCAATCGGGCAATACCTACACCAAGTCGGCCGCACGTACTGACTGCGCCGGAGCCAATTGCACCTATGGTGAGGAAATTCAGAACTACGCCAACTGGTTCAAGTACCATCGCACCCGGCTGGACATGGCCCGCACCGCTGTCAGCCAGGCCTTCATCGACCTGCCGCCCACCTTCCGGCTCGGTTGGGGTGTCATCAACACGATGGAGAACGGGACCCTTGACTCCGGTGTGACGCTGTACGATGCAACCACCCGCGGCCGGTTCTACACCTGGATCGAAGGGCTCACTGCACCGGGCAATACCCCTAATCGCAAGGCTCTGGACACCGCCGGCAAGTATTTCAGCCGCGACGACAGCGACGGCCCCTGGGGCACGACGCCACGCTACCAGTCCACGGGGTCGAGTAACGTCGCGTCACCTACCAGCAACGAGACAAAAACCGCACACGCGGCCTGCCGGCGCTCCTATTCGATGCTGGTCACCGATGGCTACTACAACGACTCGTTCACCATCGCCAACGTAGACAATACGACGGGCAGCACCATCACCAGCCCCCGTGGCGGCAGCTTCCAGTACTCACCCGGCTTTCCCTACAAGGACAGCTACAGCAATACCATGGCGGACATCGCCATGAAGTACTGGGTCAACGACCTGCGCACAGATCTGGCCAACAATGTTGCGCCCGTGCCCGGGTTGGATCCAGCCTTTTGGCAACATATGAATTTCTATGCCATCAGCCTGGGCCTGGAAGGAACCCTGCCCCAGACCCCTGCCAAGCTGGCGCAACTGACGTCCGGAGCGCAAGCCTGGCCGCAGCCCGGGCCAGACACGCTCGAAGCCATCGATGACATGTGGCACGCCACCATCAATGGCCGCGGCGACATGCTCAATGCAAAGGACGCGACCGAGCTGACCGGCTCGTTGCAGGCACTTGTCGGGCAAATCCTGAAGGCATCTGCTTCCCAGGCCGGCGTGGCGGTTTCCACGGTCAACCTTATCAGCGGCACCAGAAAGTTCGTGCCCGTGTACACAACGGGGGACTGGACCGGCAACCTGATTGCGACCAACTTGGATCCAGATACCGGCAACGAGACTTCCACAGCTTGGCAGATCGAATCCAAGGCCTCCCTCACTGGAGTAGAGAGCACCAACACTATCGGCGATTTCAGCAAGCGCAATATTCAGGTAGGCAACGCGGCGGTCAGCGGGTCAAGGGCCGTAAGCTTCACCTATGCGGCCATGACCGGCGCCAGCCTGACCGGCAGCATGACGGGCGTGGTGAACGCGGCTCTGATCAATTACCTGCGCGGCGATCGCAGCGCGGAAGGCAGCCTGGGCATTTACCGTGGCCGCAACTTCCTGTTGGGCGACATCGTGAATTCGACGCCTGCCTTCGTAAAGCCCGCCATCGATTATGGGTATGCCAACCTGCCGGCAGGAGCAGCGGCCAGCGCCTACATCGCATACCTCACACAAAAATCAGCGCTCGCCGAAGGCGCCGTATTTGTGGGTGCCAATGACGGCATGTTGCATGTTTTCGCCGAGAACGACGGGCGAGAAGTATTTGCCTATGTCCCGCGTGCGGTGCTGCCCACTCTGAATCAGCTGGCCGACAACGCCTATTCGCACCGCTACTACGTCGATGGCCCGATCACCCAGGGCGACTACTACGACGGTACCAACTGGAAAACCGCGGTGATCGCCACTACTGGCGCGGGATCCAAAGCGGTTTTCGCGATCGACGCGACCACACCAGTCAGCCTGAGCGCGACCAGCATCCTTTGGGAAATCAATGATGGCGTGACGAATTTCGATGAACTGGGCAACGTACTGGCGGAAGTCCGTATCGGGATCGTTCCCACTTCCGGCGGCGGCACGTGGGCAGCCATCTTCGGCAACGGCTATTACAGCAAGTCGGGCAAGGCGCAACTGTTCGTCGTGGATCTCAAAACCGGCGCTCTTATCCGCAAGATCGATACGCTCGCCGGCGGCAATAACGGCCTGGGGGGGGTGCGCCTGGTGCTGGACAGTAACCAGCGGGTGCTTGGAGCTTACGGCGGCGACCTAAAGGGCAACATGTGGAAGTTCGATCTTAGCGACGCCAGCGCTTCGAACTGGAGTGTCGGCTTCAGCGGGGCGCCGCTTTTCCAGGCCAAGGATGGCGCCGGCACCATCCAGCCCTTCACGGCGGCACCTTTTGTCATTCCTCACCCCAACGGCGGCTACCTCGTTGCGGCGGGCACCGGCAAGTTTTTTGACCTGCCTGATATCACCACCACCGGGGTGCAAAGCGCCTACGGCCTGCGCGACACCATTACTTTCGGAGCCACGTCCACGCCAGCGGGGAGCACTGTCACCGGCACCTCGTCGCTGGTCCTGCAGACCGTATCCCAGGCCATTTCGATCTCCCGGATCATCACGGCGTTCGATGACACAACCTCCACGCAGGTGGTGAACTACTACAAGGTGTCGTCCAACCCGATCGACTGGGCCACCAAGCGAGGCTGGTATTTCAACCTGCCCTTCGCCGGACAGAGAACGGTCTACCCGGTGGATGCCTACTTTGGCCGTCTGGCGCGCGTCGACACCATCCTGCCGGGCGCAACTGGCACCGATCCGTGTGCGGCGGGCACGCCCGGCGTCGGGTACAACTACATCATCGATGCGCTGAACGGAGGCTCGCCCCAAGTTCCGTTGCTCGATACCAATGGAGACGGCAATATCGACAGCAGCGACTATTCTGGCGCGAGCGGGTACAGCACCTCAGCGGACGGACGCGACATTGCGCTTATCAGACAATCAACCAGCACCGCGACCAAGAAGGACATCTTCATTGTGGGATCCAGCGGCGACGCGATCAAGACCAGCATCGACCTGTGCAAGGCGGGTTTAATAACCTGCGGGTCAGGCATTACCAAGCGCTCGTGGCGGCAGCTGTTCCTGCGCTGAACATTGGTAAAGTGCCCCATCAGGAGAAAACATGAAATCGCCAAAAACGGACCGCGGGAACCCCGAGAGCGGCTTTACGCTGATCGAGCTGATGATCGTGGTCGCGATCGTCGGCATCATCGCGGCCGTCGCACTCCCGTCATATACGTCTTATGTAGCTCGCGCCCGGCGCGCCGATGCCCGCGTCACGTTGCTGCAGGCGGCGCAGTTCATGCAGCGCTTTTATGCCGCGAATGACCGTTACGATATCGACCGGTCCAACAACACAGCCATCGCGCAGATGCCGACGGCCCTGAAGAACTCACCGGCGGACAGCACCGCGATGTACCAGCTGAATACGTCGATCACGACTGCCGGCAATTACACGGCAAGCCTGACCACCACGGCGTACACGCTGACCATGGCCCCCATCAGCGGCGGCCGCATGGCCACCGATAGCTGCGGGTTCTATACGCTGACTTCCAGCGGCGTCAAAGGCAACCTGTCCATCGCGGGCACCGCCCTTGCCACCGCAGCGCGCGATACCTGCTGGAAGTGAACCCCGGTGACCCCGCGGCCCTCGCGGCGCTGCTGGCACTGCAGGCCACGGGCCTGAGCGAGCCGAACCCGCGAGTCGGCTGCGTCATTACCAGCGCCCAGGGCGCGATTCTTGGACAGGGCCATACCCAGCAAGCCGGCGGTGCGCACGCCGAAATCATGGCGCTGCGCGACGCGGCGGCCCGCGGCCATTCCGTTGCCGGCGCTACCGCCTGGGTCACGCTGGAGCCCTGCTCCCATCACGGCCGCACCGGACCCTGCTGCGATGCGCTGGCGGCCGCCGGGATTACCAGGGTCGTCGCCTCCCTGCCCGACCCCAACCCACTGGTCGCCGGCCAGGGTTTCGAGCGGCTGCGCGCCGCCGGCATCACCGTGGAAACCGGCCCCGGCGCCGCCGAATCGCGCGAACTGAACATCGGGTTTTTCAGCCGGATGGTTCGCAAGACCCCGTGGGTGCGCATGAAGGTGGCTGCCTCGCTGGACGGCAAGACCGCGCTGGAAAACGGCGCCAGCCAGTGGATCACTTCCCCGGCGGCGCGGGCGGACGGCCATGCCTGGCGCGCGCGCGCGGGCGCGGTGCTCACCGGCATCGGCACGGTGCTGGAAGACAACCCGCGCCTGGACGTGCGTTTGGTCGAAACACCCCGCCAGCCCCTGGCCGTGGTGGTGGACAGCCGGCTGGAAACGCCGCTGGACGCCAACCTGTTCATCGAGGGGCGGCCGCTCCTCATTTACTGCGCGGTGCAGGACACCGGCCGCCGGTCCGCGCTGCAGGCGCGCGGCGCCACGGTGATTCACATGCCGGGCTCGGGCGGCAAGGTGGACCTGGCCGCCATGCTGCGCGACCTGGCCGCCCGCGAAATCAACGAATTGCACCTGGAAGCCGGCCACAAGCTCAACGGCTCGTTCATCCGCGAGGGGCTGGTTGACGAATTCCTGGTTTACCTGGCGCCCACCCTGCTCGGCCAGGGCCGCGACATGGCATCTTTTGGCCCCCTGACAGAGCTGGCGCAGGCTGTTTCCCTGCAGTTTGTTTCCACCGCCATGGTGGGGCCCGACCTGCGGGTTGTCGCCCGCATTCCCGGCCGCGACGCCTTCTAGCGGTTTCCCTGCGAAAATGCGGGAATGTTCACCGGAATCATTACCGGCGTGGGGCGCATCGCCGCCGTCCACGACCTGGGAAGCTCTTTACAGCACGGCAAGCGCCTGACCATCAGCACGCCCGCCGGCTACCTTGACGACGTGGGCCTGGGAGACAGCATCGCGCTCAATGGCGCCTGCATGACCGTCATCTCGTTCGACCCCGGCCGCTGCGAATTCGCCATCGACATTTCCGCCGAATCGCTCGACAAAACCGCCGGCCTGGCGGAGCCCGGCCCCATCAACCTGGAAAAAGCCCTGCGTGCACACGACCGGCTGGGCGGCCACATCGTGGCCGGCCACGTGGACGGCATCGGCACCGTGGCCCGCTTCGCGCAGGTGGGTGAAAGCTGGGAACTGCGCATCCTGGCGCCGCGCAGCCTGGGCAAATACCTGGCCTACAAGGGCTCCATCACCGTCAATGGCGTCAGCCTCACCGTCAACACCATCGCCGATTCGGCCGAAGGCACCGAGGTCAGCATCAACCTGATCCCGCACACAGTGGAAAACACCGCGCTGGGCAGCCTGGCCGCGGGCAGCCGCGTCAACCTGGAAATCGACCTGATCGCGCGGTATGTGGAGCGCATGCTCACGGCCGATCCACAAGTACAGAAAGCCCAAGCATGAATTCAGTGGCCATCTCGCCGGTGCAGGACATCGTGGCCGACATGAAGGCCGGCCACATCGTCATCCTGGTGGACGAGGAAGACCGCGAGAACGAGGGAGACCTGGTGCTGGCGGCCGACCACGTGAGCGCCGACGCGATCAACTTCATGGCCCGCTTCGGCCGCGGGCTGATCTGCCTCACGCTGACCCGCGAGCGCTGCGAACGCCTGCGCCTTCCGCCCATGGTGGCGCGCAACGGCACCAAGATGGGTACCGCTTTCACGGTGTCGATCGAGGCCGCGACAGGAGTCACCACCGGCATTTCGGCCGCCGACCGTGCGCGCACCGTGCAGGCCGCGGTGGCCGCCAGCGCCAGCGCCGAAGACCTGGTGCAGCCCGGGCACATCTTCCCCCTGCAGGCGGTGGACGGCGGCGTGCTGATGCGCGCGGGCCATACCGAGGCGGGGTGCGACCTTGCCGCCATGGCGGGCTGCACGCCCGCCGCCGTGATCTGCGAGATCATGAAGGACGACGGCACCATGGCGCGCCTGCCCGACCTGCAGCTGTTCGCGGCGGAGCATGGGCTGAAGATCGGCACCATCGCCGACCTGATCGAATACCGCAGCCGCAACGAGTCGCTGGTGGAAAAGCTCGGCGTGCGCCAGCTCTCCACCGCCTTCGGCGAGTTCACCGCCCACGCCTTCCGCGACAAGCCCAGCCAGGGCATCCACCTGGCGCTGGTCAAGGGGCAGTGGGACACCGGCGAGACCGTTCCCGTGCGCGTGCATGAACCGCTCTCGGTGCTGGACGCGCTGGAAGTCAACCGCCATATGCACTCCTGGGGCCTGGACGCGAGCCTCAGGCACATCGCGGCCACCGGCAAGGGCGTGGCCGTGCTGCTCAACTGCGGCGAAAGCGGCGGGCAGCTCCTGGCGCAGTTCGAGGGCACGGCCAAGGCCTCGCAGGCGCCGGAGCGCGGCCGCATGGACCTGCGCACCTATGGCGTGGGCGCGCAGATCCTGCGCGAATGCGGCGTGCACCGCATGAACCTGATGGGAAACCCGCGCCGCATGCCCAGCATGGCCGGCTACGGGCTCGAAATCGCGGGGCACATCGTGCCCGACACCAAAAAAGAATAGGGAACACACATGTTTGGCGCAGAAAAAGGCAGGGCTGAAAAGCAGGGAGGCAAGGGGCTGGTCATCGGCATCGTGCAGGCCCGCTTCAACCAGAGCATCACCGATTCGCTGGCCCGCGCCTGCAAGGCCGAACTGCTGGCGCTGGGTGTGGAGGAAAAGGACATCGAGCACGTGCTGGTGCCCGGTGCGCTGGAGATCCCCGTCGCCCTGCAGGCCCTGGCCGAGAAAAACGCCTGCGATGCGCTGATCGCCCTGGGCTGCGTGATCCGCGGCGAAACCTACCATTTCGAGCTGGTGGCCAACGAGTCGGCCGCCGGCGTCAACCGTATTTCGCTGGACTACCAGCTGCCTATCGCCAACGTGATCCTCACCACCGAAAACCTGGAGCAGGCCATCGCCCGCCAGACCGACAAGGGCGTGGATGCGGCCCGCGTCGTCGTCGAGATGGCCAACCTGCTGGACGACCTTTCATGACAGAACAAGAAAACCCGGCCGCGGCCAAACCTGCCCGCAAGGGCCTCACATCCACGGGCGCGCGCAAGGCGTCCGCCAAGTCGGCCCGCAGCCGCGCGCGGGAGTTCGCGCTCCAGGCGCTGTACCAGCACCTGGTGGGCCGCAACGAAGCCACGTCCATCGACGCGTTCACGCGCGACCTGGCGGGCTTCCACAAGGCCGATTCGGCGCACTACGACGCCCTGCTGCACGGCTGCATCAAGGAAGCGGCGGAACTGGACGGGCTGATCCGCCCGCTGCTGGACCGCAAGATGGAGGAGATCTCCCCCATCGAGCATGGCGTGATGTGGATAGGCGCCTACGAATTCCAGCACTGCGCCGACGTGCCCTGGCGCGTGGTGCTCAATGAATGCATCGAGCTGGCCAAGGAGTTCGGCGGCACCGACGGCCACAAGTACGTCAACGCGGTGCTCAATGGCCTGGCCCCCCAATTGCGCGGCGCCGAGGTCGAAGCCGACAAGGCCACCGGCAAAGCACGGCCATGACCCCCACGTTTGCGGCTACGCCGCTGCACTGCCCCCCGAGGGGGCCCAAGCCGCCTTGGGGCGGCCCGGCGGTGGCTTGATGAGGATTTCCAGCCGTGCCCAGCGCATCGAGCCGTTCTATGTGATGGAAGTGGCAAAAGCCGCCTCGCAGATGGCGCGCGACTTCGCGCACACCGACAGGCCGATGGTTTTCCTGAACATCGGCGAGCCGGACTTCACCGCGCCGCCGCTGGTGCAGGAAGCCGCGGCCAGGGCGATCCGCGACGGCGTGACGCAGTACACCCAGGCCACGGGCCTGGACAGCCTGCGCGAGCGCATCAGCGGCTGGTACGCGCAGCGCTTCGGCGTACAGGTGCCGGCGCGCCGCATCATCGTCACGGCGGGCGCTTCGGCCGCGCTGCAGCTGGCCTGCCTGGCGCTGATCGAATCGGGCGACGAGATCCTGATGCCCGACCCCAGCTATCCCTGCAACCGGCATTTCGTCAGCGCCGCGGAAGGCCAGGCCGTGCTGGTGCCCACCATCGCGGCCGAGCGCTACCAGCTGAGCGCCGCCAAGGTGGAAGAAGCCTGGGGCAGCAAGACGCGCGGTGTGCTGCTGGCATCGCCGTCGAACCCCACCGGCACCTCCATCCACCCGGATGAACTGCGGCGCATCCACGGTTTTGTCAGCGGCAAGGGCGGCATCACCCTGCTCGATGAGATCTACCTGGGCCTGAGCTACGAAGACACCTTCGGCCACACGGGCCTGGGCATCGACGACAACGTCATCAGCATCAACAGCTTCTCCAAGTACTTCAACATGACCGGCTGGCGGCTGGGCTGGATGGTGGTGCCCGAGGCCCTGGTGCCGGTGGTGGAGCGGCTCGCGCAAAACCTGTTCATCTGCCCCAGCGCCGTTGCACAGCACGCCGCCATCGCCTGCTTCGAGGCCGAAAGCATCGCTGAATACGAACGCCGCCGCGCCGAATTCAAGGCCCGGCGCGACTGGTTCATACCGCAGCTCAACGCCATGGGGCTGAACGTGCCGGTGATGCCCGACGGCGCGTTCTACGCCTGGGCCGACTGCTCGCAGGCCTGCGCGAAGCTAGGCATCGCCAGCAGCTGGGAGTTTGCCTTCGAGGTGATGCAGAGCGCCCATGTGGCCGTGACGCCCGGACGCGACTTCGGCACCGTGGAATCCGCGAACTTCATCCGCTTTTCCACCGCCAACTCCATGGCACAGCTACAGGAATCGGCAGCGCGGCTTGCTGCCATGCTGCGTTGAAAAACGGTTGCGCGATAGCACCGCGGCTGGACGATGAACTTCTGGTTACCGCGCGGCTCGAAGAAGCAGGCCGGGCATCTCTGATAATCGCGCAGCAGGCCAGGTTTCCCGGCGAGGGCGGCGCGGTGCTTGCGCAAGGGAAGATCCGCATCGGCTGGGTCGACGCGGACAGCCTGCGTCCTGCGAGAATCCCGAACATCATCCTGGAAGCGCTCAAAACATGAACCAAGACCTGTCGATCCTTCAACTGGTGCTCAACGCCAGCTGGGTGGTGCAACTCGTCATGCTGCTGCTGGTGGTGGTCTCCATCACCAGCTGGGCGGCGATCTTCCGCAAGCTGTTCGCGCTGCGGCGCGTCAAATCGCTCAATGACGACTTCGAGCGCGAGTTCTGGTCCGGCACCAGCCTGAACGACCTGTTCGCCGCCGCCGCTCAGAACGCGAAGCTGTCCGGCCCGATGGAGCGCATCTTCGCCAGCGGCATGCGCGAATACCAGAAGCTGCGCGAGCGGCGCATCACCGATGCCGCCACCCTGCTCGACGGCGCGCGGCGCGCCATGCGGGCCAGCTACCAGCGCGAGGTGGACGCGGTGGAAACCAATCTCTCGTTCCTGGCCTCCGTGGGTTCCGTCTCGCCGTACGTTGGCCTGTTCGGCACGGTATGGGGCATCATGCACGCCTTCACCGGCCTGGCGGCACTGCAGACGGTGACGCTGGCCACGGTGGCGCCCGGAATCGCCGAGGCGCTGGTGGCCACGGCCATCGGGCTGTTCGCCGCCATTCCGGCCGTGGTGGCCTACAACCGCTTCGCCCGCGACATCGACCGTGTCGCCATCAAGCTGGAGACCTTCATCGAGGAGTTCTCCAACATTTTGCAGCGCAACCTGGGCGGTGCATCCCTGGCGCCACAGGGCGGCGCGTCGCCTTCAGGACACTAGCCATGCCCGCCACGATGTCCCGCGGCCGCGGCCGCCGCACCATCAGCGAGATCAACATGGTGCCCTTCATCGACGTGATGCTGGTGCTGCTGATCATCTTCATGGTCACCGCGCCATTGATCACGCCCAGCATGATCGACCTGCCCAGCGTGGGCAAGGCCAACAAGCAGCCCGACCAGATCGTGCAGGTGGTGATCGGCAAGGACGAATCGCTGGAACTGAAGATCGGCGACAAGACCACGCGCCTGCCGCTCAAGGATGTCGCGGCCAGCGTGAACCAGGCACAGGCCGGCAAGCCCGCCGGCGCCAGCGCGGTGGTGATCAGCGCCGACCGCGGCGTGAAGTACGAAACCGTGGTCAAGGTGATGGACACCCTGCAGCGCGCCGGCGTGCAGCGCGTGGGCCTGTCGGTGCAACTGGCCAAATAGGAAGATCGATGCCCGTCGCAGCCGATCGCCTGGAGTTCGCGCCGCCAGCGCCGCCCGGGCTGCTGCGCGCCATGGTGCTGGCCATCATCGCCCACCTGCTGCTGATGCTGGCGCTGACCTGGGGCGTTGCCTGGAAGCGCGAAGCCGAGAACGTCACGGCCGAAGCCGAGCTGTGGTCCAGCGTGCCGCAGCAGGCCGCGCCCAAGCTCGTCGAGGCACCGCCACCGAAGCCGGAACCGGAACCGCCCAAGCCGGTGGTCAAGGTCACGCCGCCCAAGCCCGAACCGGCGCCCCTGCCACGCCAGGCGGACATCGCGCTGGAGCAGGAAAAGAAAAAGCAGGCCGAGTTGAAGGCCAAGCAGCTGGCCCTGGAAAAGCACAAGCTTGAGGAACAGAAGAAGCTGGAGCTGGCGAAGAAGAAGGCCGCCGAGGACAAGCAGAAGCAGGAACTCGCCGCCAGATCGAAGCAGCAGGATGATGCGAAGCGGCTGGATGCGCAGCGCCAGGAAAACCTCAAGCGCATGCAGGGGCTGGCGGGCGCCAGCGGTGCGCCCACCTCCACCGGCGCCGCGCAGCGCTCATCGGGCCCTTCCGAAAGTTACGCCGGCCGCATTCGCGCGCGCGTCAAGCCCAACATCGTTTTCACCGAAGATATCGCGGGCAATCCCATGGCCGACATCGAAGTGCGCACCTCGCCCGACGGCACCATCGTCGGCCAGCGCGTCCTCAAGTCCAGCGGCGTGCGCGCCTGGGACGACGCGGTGCTCAAGGCCATTATCAAGACCGAGGTGCTGCCACGCGACGTGGATGGCCGGGTGCACTCGCCGCTGATCATCAGCTTCCGCCCCAAGGACCTGTGACGCTATATTTTTTATAGCGCCTTATGCATATCCCGCGCGCTCTGCAGCCGCTTTCACCTCTCAAACTACAAGAGAAAGAAATCCATGCCCAACATCGCCAGCATCCTGAAGGAAGAGATCGCCCGCGTGGCGCGCAAGGAAACCCGCGGGGAGACGCAGAGCCTGAAGAAGGCCTCGGCCCAGTACCGCGGCGACATCGCCTTGCTCAAGCGGCGCATCCAGGCGCTGGAGCAGCAGGTCAAGCGCCTGGGCAAGGCGGGCAACCGCGCGCCCGCGCAAGCCGCTGCTGAAGAAGGCGGCACCGCGCTGCGCTTCAGCGCCAAGGGCCTGGCCGCACAGCGCCGCAGGCTGGGCCTGTCGGCCGCCGCCGTGGCCACGCTGCTGGGTGTTTCGGGCCAGTCGGTCTACAAGTGGGAAGACGGCAAGACCCGACCGCGCGCCAGCCAGATCGCGGCCATTGCCACGCTGCGCAAGATGAGCAAGAAGCAGGCGGCCGCGCGGCTGGAAGAGCTGGGCGGCTAAGCGCTCAGCGCGCCGATTCGGCGAGTTGCTTGCGGCGGTATTCGCCCTGCCGCTCGAACATCCAGCCCGGGTACTCGGGCGGCAGCGCGCTGGCCTTGCCGATCTGCTCCAATTCGGCGGCGCTCAGCACCACCTTGGTCGCGCCGATGTTGTCGGCCAGCTGGTCGGGCCGCTTGGCGCCCACGATCACGCTGGTCACCTGCGGCTGGTGCAGCAGCCAGGCCAGCGCGACCTGCGCCACTGACACGCCGTGCGTCTGCGCGATCGGGCGCATCACGTCGATGCAGTCGAATGCGCGGTCCTTGTTCACAGGCGGAAAGTCAAATTCAATTCGGCGGCTGCCGGCCTCGGCCTGCTGGTCACGGCTGTACTTGCCGCTCAGCAGCCCACCCGCCAGCGGGCTCCATACCATCAGGCCCACGCCTTCGCTCTTGAGCATGGGAATGAGCTCGCGCTCCAGGTCGCGGCCGGCCACCGTGTAGTAGGCCTGCAGCGACTCAAAGCGCGCCAGCCCCAGCCGCTCGGCGATGCCCAGCGCCTTGGCGATCTGCCACGCCGCCCAGTTGGAGACGCCCACATAGCGCACGTGGCCGTGCCGCACAAGCTGGTCCAGCGCCCGCACCGTTTCCTCCACTGGCGTGGCCGGGTCGAAGCCATGGATCTGGTACAGGTCGATGTGTTCCAGCTGCAGCCGCTTCAGGCTGGCCTTGATGCCGTCCATGATGTGGCCGCGCGTGTTGCCGCGGGCATTGGCACCCTGCCCCGTCTCGCCGAACACCTTGGTCGCCACCACCACGTTCTCGCGCGGCACCTTCAGGTTTTTCAGCGCCTGGCCGGTGATCTGCTCGGACACGCCGCCCGCGTAGATGTCAGCCGTGTCGATGAAGTTGATGCCCGCGTCCAGCGCCTGGCCGACCAGCTGTTCGGCATCGGCCTGTTGCAGCGTGCCGATCTTGCCCCACATGCCGCCGCTGCCCCCGAAGGTCATGGTGCCCAGGCAAAGTTCGGAAACGAAAAGGCCGGTACGGCCGAGGGGATGGTGGCGCATGCGGGGCTCCTGCAGCAAAGGCGGCCAGCATACGCGAGCCGCGCAATTCCTGCAGGCTAGCCGGCCGCCGCTCTGGGCACCGCGTCGTGAACCATGCCCGCGCGCACCGCCACCATGGCGCCGGCCACGATGCCCGCAACGGTAAGGACAGCGCCGGCCGACAGCATGGCCAGGCCGGTGAGGCCCTGCCCGATGGTGCAGCCCAGCGCGGTGACGCCGCCGAAGCCCATCAGCACGCCGCCCGCGAGGTGCTTGAGCAGCGAGCCGCCGCCGGCGAACGACTGCAGCCTGAATTCGCCGCGCGCCTTCGCGGCGGCAAAGCTGCCCAGCAGCGCACCGACCGCCGCCGTGATGCCGAAGGTGGCGGTGGTGTTCTTGTCGGTCCATAGCGTGAGCAGGTCCAGCGCATTGGCCATCGGTGCCACGAACGAAAGGCCCTCGGGCCGGCGCGACTGGGTGCCCAGCCAGGCCGGCTCCAGCGTGTCGGGGTGCTCCGCCAGGAAGCCGAAGTGGCCGGTCAGCAGCCAGGCGGCCGGCGGCAGCAGGCCGATCACCACGCCGCCTATCCAGTGGCGCTTTTCCATGGCGGCGCGATGGCGCCACAGCAGCGCAAGGGCTGCCGCCACCAGCACGGCCACCAGTATCCAGCGCAGCGCAGCCGCAGGCACCGGCACGGCTTTCGCCAGCACCGAGCCCAGATCCTGCGGGCCTGCCAGTGTGGCGGCCCACACGTCGAGGCCTTCGGCGCGCAGCGGCGCGAACAGGCCGCGCAGCGTCATCAGCGCGGCAATGGCCGTGACGATCAGCACCACCAGCGACTTCAGGTCGCCGGTGCCGGTCTTGACCAGGCTGCGCTGCGGGCAGCCGCCGGACAGCACCATGCCGTAGCCGAACACCAGCCCGCCCGCGAGGCACGACAGCCACGGCAGCCGGCTGTTCCAGGCCAGCGAACGGGTGGCGTCGAACAGCTGCAGGCTGACCAGCGCCTGCGTGCCGATGGCCGCGACCGCCACTGCCAGCAGCCAGGTCAGCATGCGTGCGCGGCCGCGGAAGATCATCCAGTCGGCGATGGCGCCGCGCACGCAGAAATGCGACCACTGGCCGACGGCCCCGAAGACGAGGCCGATCAGCAAGCCGCCCCACAGGACGAACTGCACAAGGGCTTGCGGAGAGGAAGGAGGATTCATGGCAGCGCAACCGTGGACGGAGCCCGTATTGTGCCTTGCCAAAATATCAGTTGGTGGTAATCTACCGATAGAGCCGGGCCGCGCTGCGCCCGCGCGACAAGGAGAATTTCGATGAAGCTGTTTACCCGTTGGGGTGCCGCGTTTGCCCTGCTGCTTTGCCTCGGCGCGGCGCAGGCGCAGGACAAGGTGGTCTACCACATCGACAACGCCGAAGCCCAGGCCACCAAGGGCCTGCGCAACATCCGCAACCACCTGGACGTGGCACCCGACACGAAGATCGTGGTGGTCACCCACGCCGAAGGCATCGACTTCCTGATGGAGGGCGCCAAGGACAAGAAGAACCCCAACATCGAATACGCCTCCCTGGTCAGCGCCCTGAAGGCGCGCGGCGTTCGCTTCGAGGTGTGCGAGATCACCCTGCGCAACCGCGACATCAAGAAGGACCAGTTCATCCTGGACGCCGAGTTCGTTCCCTCCGGCGTGGTGCGCATCGGCCAGTTGCAGGCGCGCGAGAAGTTCGCCTACATCAAGCCCTGAACAGGGCCGCACCATGGCAAGAACCGCCCTGGCCAGGCAGCCCCCGGCAGCAGCCACCGAATCCGACGAGGTGTTCGAGATGGCGGCCGAGGTGTTCCGCGTGATGTCGGCGCCGATGCGGCTGAAGATCATCAGCAGCCTGTGCAACGGCGAGAAAAACGTGAGCCAGCTGCTGGAGGAAATCGACACCACCCAGCCCAACATGTCGCAGCACCTGAACACGCTGTACACCTCGGGCGTGCTGGGCAAGCGGCGCGACGGCGTGCAGATCTACTACCGCATCGTCAACGACCGCGTGGTCACCCTGTGCCGCGCCATCTGCACGCAGATCGCCATCGAAGCCGACCTGCAGGCCTGACGCCATGAAGTGGGCCGCGCTGGTTTGTGGCCTGTTGTGGCCGGCCTTGTCCCACGCGCAAGGCGCCCCCACCGTCAAGGCGCAGCAGGTCTCTCCTTCCGCCTGGTTCGCGCAGGGCGAAGCGGCGCTGGGCAGCAGCGCCAACCGCAATTTCATCTCCAACGCCGGCTTCGTCGTCACGCCCGACGGCGTGGTGGTGATCGACGCGCTGGGCGCGCCCGCCCTGGCGCGCGAGCTGATCGCCGAGATCACGAAGCGCACCGGCAAGAAGGTGACGCACGTCATCCTCACGCACTACCACGCCGACCACATCTACGGCCTGCAGGAATTCAAGCGCGAGGGCGCCGTCGTCATCGCGCATCGCGCCGCGCTGGAATACCTGAATTCGCAGACGGCGCAGTCCCGGCTGGAGCAGTCTCGCGTGGACCTGGCGCCGTGGGTCGACGCGCAGACCCGGCTGGTGCCCGCCGACCAGTGGCTGGACGGCCCGCGCGAGCTGGTGCTGGGCGGCGTGCGGCTGCAGATCATCCCGGTGGGACCGGCCCACACGCCGGAAGACCTGGCGGTGTTTTTGCCCGCCGAGAAAGTGCTGTTCGCCGGCGACCTGGTGTTCCGCGGCCGCGTGCCCTTTGTCGGCCAGGCCAACAGCGCGCAATGGATCAAGTCGCTCAATACGGCGCTGGCGCTGGAGCCGCAGGTGATCGTGCCCGGCCACGGCCCGGTATCCACCCAGGCCCGGCAGGACATGGAGCTCACCCGCGACTACCTCGCGCACCTGCGCGCGACCATGGGCCGGGCCGCGCGCGAGATGGAGCCTTTCGAGGAAGCGTATGCAAAAGCAGACTGGTCGCGCTTCGAGCACCTGCCGCTGTTTCGCGCGGCCAACCGCATGAATGCGTACAACACCTACCTTTTGATGGAGCACGAGTAGAAACCCCTTGTGCAAACCGGGCGCACTGCATTACATTCGTACCAGCTTATATTAACGATAGCGAATCCCGTGGAGACAAGGCCCGTGTCATTCGACGCAACGCGGCTGGGCCGGCTGGCCCGGGCGCCCGAGAATTTCATCGACACCCGCGCGCTGGCGCAAGCCCCCGGTGGGCGGCGCGGCTTCATCCGCGGCGCCTTCGCCGCCGCGCTGGTGGCCACCGGCGCACGCGCGATGGCCGCCGACGGCGACCCCAACATCCTGCAGTTGCCTGAACACAGCACGGGCCTGGGCAACCCCGTGGCGCAGGAAGGCTATGGCAAGCCTTCGAAGTACGAGGCCAACGTGCAGCGCCGGCAAAGCCCGGGGCTGACGCAGACCAAGCAGGCCTCGGTGTCGTTCGCTCCGCTGCAATCGATGTTCGGCATCGTCACGCCGAGCGGCCTGCATTTCGAGCGGCACCACCAGGGCTGGTGGGACATCGATCCTTCAAAGCACCGGCTGATGCTCAACGGCCTGGTCCGCAGACCCATGGTCTTCACCATGGACGAGCTGATGCGCCTGCCCGCCGTCTCGCGCTTCCATTTCATCGAGTGCGGCGCCAACACCGGCATGGAATGGGGCAACGTGGCCGTGCCCACCTGCCAGTACACGCACGGCATGCTGTCGTGCAGCGAGTTCACCGGCGTGCCGCTGATCACGCTGTTGGAGATGGCCGGCGCCGACCTGAAGGCCGGCAAGTTCGTGCTGGCCGAGGGTGCCGACGGCTCGTCGATGACGCGCACCATCCCCATGAGCCTGATCCTATCCGGTGAAGTGCTGGTGGCCTACGGGCAGAACGGCGAGATGCTGCGGCCCGAAAACGGCTATCCGCTGCGGCTGGTGGTGCCCGGCATCCAGGGCGTGAGCTGGATCAAGTACCTGCGCCGCATCGAGCTGGGCGACAAGCCCTACGGCACCAAGGACGAAGTGCTGCACTATGTCGACCTGATGCCCGACGGCACGCACCGCCAGTACAGCGGCATTCAGGAATGCAAGAGCGTGGTGACAACGCCCTCTGGCGGCCAGACGCTGCTGGACAAGGGCTTCTACAGCATCACCGGGCTGGCCTGGTCGGGCCGGGGCAAGGTGAAACGCGTGGACGTGTCCGTGGATGGCGGGCGCAACTGGCGCACGGCCCGGCTGGAGTCTCCGGTGCTGGGCAAATGCCTCACGCGCTTCAGCATGGACTGGGTGTGGAACGGCCAGCCCACCGTCATCCAGAGCCGCGCCATCGACGACACGGGCTACGTGCAGCCCACCAGGGCGCAGCTGCGCGAGGTGCGCGGCACGCGCTCGATCTATCACAACAACGCCATCCAGTCGTGGCTGGTAGAGCCCGGCGGCGAGGTGAAGAATGTCCAGCTCACGTAAGGCCGGTCAAGCCGCCGCGCTTTTGGCTCTCGTGTGGGCGCTGGGGGCGCAGGCCCAGCCCACTGGAGGCAAATACACCGGCATAGGCCGCACCGCCACGCCCGCCGAAGTGGCTGCCTGGGACATCGACGTGCGGCCCGACTTCAAGGGCCTGCCCGCCGGCTCCGGCTCGGTGGCCGCCGGCCAGCAGGTGTGGGAAGGCAAGTGCGCCGGCTGCCACGGCGTGTTCGGTGAATCGAACGAGGTGTTCAACCCCATCGTAGGCGGCACCACCGCCGAGGACGTGGTCAAAGGCCGGGTCGGCAGCCTGGTGCGCAACGACTACCCGGGCCGCACCACGCTGATGAAGCTCTCCAGCGTCGCGAGCCTGTGGGACTACGTGCGCCGCGCCATGCCCTGGAACACCCCCAAGTCGCTTTCAGTGGACGAGGTGTATGCCGTCACCGCCTACATGCTCAACCTGGGTGGTGTGCTGCCCGACGACTTCACCCTGTCCGGCAAGAGCATGGCCCAGGCGCAACAGCGCCTGCCCAACCGCAACGGCATGACGACGCAGCACGCGCTGTGGCCCGGCAAGGAATTTGGCGGCACCGCCAGGCCCGACGTGGCTGCCCTGCCCTGCATGAGCAATTGCGTGGCGCCTGCCGCGCGGCAATCGACCATCCCCGCATTTGCGCGGAACTCCCACGGCAACCTGGCCGAACAGAACCGGCTGGTGGGCCCGCAGCGCGGCGTGGAAACAGCGCAGGTGGCGCAGGCCGCCGCGCCTGCGAGCGAGTCCGTGCAGCCGCTGCTGCAGAAACACAGCTGCAGCGCCTGCCATGCGGCCGATGCCAAGCTGGTGGGCCCGAGCTGGGCCGATATAGGCAAAAAGCATCCGGGCCAGGCCGGCTACCTTGCTGCGAAAATCAGGTCCGGCGGCGTGGGAGCCTGGGGCGCCATCCCGATGCCGCCCCAATCCCTCAGCGAAGAAGAGGCGGCCCGCATTGCCACCTGGCTCGCGCAGGGAATGTCCCGATGAGGACAATACGCATATTTATTAGCATCGGCTTAACAAGGAGAGCACCCTCATGAACAACCGTCGCGAGACACTCAGGCACAGCCTGGCCGTGGCCGGCCTGCTGGCGTCCACCGGCCTCTTCAGCACGCCGGCGCGCGCGTGGACCAAGGCTGCCTTCGATGCCAAGAACGTGGCCGAGGCCGTCAAGGCCTTCGGCGGCGGCGCGCCCACCGAGAGCAAGGACGTCAGCCTCACCGGCCCCGACATCGCCGAGAACGGCGCCGTGGTGCCGCTGGTGATCGGCACCACCCTGCCCGGCGTGAAGCACATGCTGCTGCTGGTCGAAAAGAACCCGGCGGCCCTGGTCGCCAAGTTCGACGTGACCGACGCGGTGGAGGCCAGCTACTCCACCCGCGCCAAGATGGGCCAGTCCTCGGACGTGTATGCGGTGGCCATCACGAACGACGGCAAGGCCTTCTTCGCGAAGAAAGAGGTCAAAGTCACCCTCGGCGGCTGCGGCGGCTAATCTCAAAAAATCAAAGGAGAACCAGCATGGCAGACCCGATGCGAATTCGAGCCCAGGCCGCCGGCGGCAACGCCGTGGTGCGCGTGCTCATGAGCCACGAAATGGAAACCGGCCAGCGCAAGGACGCGGCCGGCAAGACGATTCCCGCCTGGCACATCACCGATGTGACGGCCGCCCTCAACGGCAAGCAGGTGCTGGCCGCCGAATGGGGCCCGGCCGTGGCCAAGAACCCGTTCCTGCAATTCACCGTGAAGGGCGCCAAGGCCGGCGACAAGATCACCGTGGTCTGGAAGGACAACCGCGGCGACACCCGTACCGACGAGGCGGTGGTCTCGTGATGGCGGGCCGGCGCGCGGCGGCGGTGGCGGCCGCGGCGGCGGGCCTCGTGCTGGCCGGCGGCGCCTTCGCGCAGAAGACTTCCGTGCAGGCGATCGAGGAGTACCGCGCCATGCTGGCCGACGGCAACCCGGCCGACCTGTTCGAAGCCAAGGGCGAGGCGCTGTGGACGCAAAAGCGCGGCCCCAAAAACGCCAACCTGGAACGCTGTGACCTGGGCAAGGGCCCGGGCGTGGTCAAGGGCACGTTCGTCGAACTGCCCCGATACTTCGCCGACACGCAGAAGGTGCAGGACCTGGAGTCGCGCCTGGTCACCTGCATGGAAACACTGCAGGGCTTCAACGGCGCCGACATCGCCAAAACGCCTTTCGGCACCGGCGAGCAGAACAACGTGACGGCGCTGGCCACATGGGTCGCCGCCGAATCGCGCGGCATGAAGTTCAACCTGCCGCAGTCACACGCGCAGGAAAAAACGGCCTACGAAGTGGGCAAGAAGCTGTTCTTCATGCGCGGCGGCAGCCACGACTTCGCCTGCGCCTCGTGCCATGGCGAGGACGGCAAGCGCATCCGCCTGCAGGACCTGCCCAACCTCACGAAGAACCCCGGCGCCGGCAGCGGCTTTGGCGCCTGGCCGGCCTACCGCGTCTCCAACGGCCAGATGTGGAGCATGCAGCTGCGCCTGAACGACTGCTACCGCCAGCAGCGCTTCCCCTACCCCGGCTTCGGCAGCGACGCCACCATTGCCCTGGGGGTGTACCTCGGGGTCAACGGCAAGGGCGGCGCCACCACCGCGCCGTCGATCAAACGCTGACAGGAACGCGCATGCACATCTACACAAAAATCGCCGCTTCCTGCGCCGTCATCGCCGCCGCCATCGCCGGCTGCGCCACCGGCCCCAACCCGCAGGACGTGGATCGCATCACCGCCGAGGTCATCAAGAGCTCGTTCCGCGATGAAGGCCCGGTCAAGATCGACAGGCTGGTGCAGGACGATTCCAACCGCGAATGCAGCCAGGCCGAAGCCAGTGGCACGCCCATCGCGCCCGCGCGCGCGAAGCAGATCGAGGAAGCCAACCTCAAGCTCGTGAAGTGGCCCTCCGACGGCAAGTTCCTGGGTGACTGGAAGGAAGGCGAGAAGATCGCGCAGAGCGGCCGCGGCCTCACGTGGACCGACGACCCCAAGGCGGCCAACGGCGGCAACTGCTACAACTGCCACCAGATCGCCAGGGAAGAAATCTCCTTCGGCACCATCGGGCCCAGCCTGTACAACTACGGCAAGCTGCGCGGCGTGACCGACCCCAACAGCGCCGCGGCCAAACCCATCGTGGAATACACCTGGGGCAAGATCTGGAACGCCAAGGCGTACAACGCCTGCTCCAACATGCCGCGCGTGGGCCACAACATCCTGGACGAGGCGCAGGTGCGCCACGTCACGGCGCTGCTGCTGGACCCGCAGTCCCCCGTCAACAAGTAAGCGCCGCATGTCGTTGAACAAGCGGGAGCTGCTGCAGGCGCTGGGGGCCGCGGCGGTGGCGGGCATGGGCCTGGGCCGCTGGGCCCACGCCGATGCGGCCGCCGCCGATGACGCGCTGTATGACGTGCCGCGCTTCGGCAATGTGTCGCTGCTGCACATGACCGACTGCCATGCGCAATTGCGGCCCAGCCATTTCCGCGAACCCAGCGTCAACCTGGGCGTGGGCGCCATGAACGGGCGGCTGCCGCACCTGGTGGGCGACGAGCTGCTCAAGGCCACCGGCATCCCGCCGGGCAGCGCCGCGGCGCACGCCCTCACCTGCCTTGATTTCGACCAGGCGGCGCGCCGCTACGGCAAGCTGGGCGGCTTCGCGCACCTGGCCACGCTGGTCAAGCGCATGAAGGCCAGCCGGCCCGGCGCCCTGCTGCTGGACGGCGGCGACACCTGGCAGGGCTCGGCCACCGCGCTGTGGACACAGGGCCAGGACATGGTCGATGCGGCCAAGCTGCTGGGCGTGGACATCATGACCGGCCACTGGGAATTCACACTGGGCATGGACCGCGTGAAGCAGGTCATCGCCAATGACTTCAAGGGAAAGATCGATTTCATCGCGCAGAACGTGCGCACCGTGGACTTCGACGACCCGGTGTTCCCGCCCTATGTGCTGCGCGAGATCAACGGCGTTTCCGTCGCCATTATCGGCCAGGCTTTTCCCTACACGCCCATCGCCAACCCGCGCTACTTCGTGGCCGACTGGAGCTTCGGCATCCAGGAGCCGAACATGCAGAAGACGGTGGACGAGGTGCGTGCCAAGGGCGCGAAGCTCGTCGTGCTGCTCAGCCACAACGGCATGGACGTGGACCTGAAGATGGCCGGCCGCGTGCGCGGCATCGACGCCATCCTGGGCGGCCACACGCACGACGGCATGCCGGTGGCCAGCGTGGTGGCCAACGCCGGCGGCAAGACCATCGTCACCAACGCCGGCTCCAACGGCAAGTTCCTGGGCGTGATCGATTTCGACATGAAGGAGGGCAAGCTGGCCGACTACCGCTACCGCCTGCTGCCCATCTTCTCCAATGTGCTGGCGGCCGACGCGCAGATGGATGCGCTGATCACCCGGGTGCGCGCACCATACGAAGCAAGGCTCGGCGAGACGCTGGCCGTGACCGAAGGCACGCTGTACCGGCGCGGCAATTTCAACGGCAGCGGCGACCAACTGCTGCTGGACGCACTGATGGACGTGCAGGGCGCCGAGATCGGCTTTTCGCCCGGCTTCCGCTGGGGCACCTCGCTGCTGGCGGGCCAGCCCATCACGCGCGAATGGCTGATGGACATGACGGCCACCACCTATTCGTACGCCACGCTCACCGAGATGACGGGCGAGACCCTCAAGACCATTCTTGAAGACGTGTGCGACAACCTGTTCAATCCCGACCCCTACTACCAGCAGGGCGGCGACATGGTGCGCGTGGGCGGCCTGCAGTACGCCTGCAACCCGCTGGCGGCCGTGGGCCAGCGCATCCAGGACATGCGGCTCAACGGCAAGCCCATCGACGCGGCGCGCAAGTACAAGGTGGCCGGCTGGGCGCCGGTGGCCGAAGAGGCGCGCAACGCCGGCGGCAAGCCGGTGTGGGAGCTGGTGGAGCAATGGCTGAAAGCGCGCGGCGGCAAAGTCGCGGCGCGCCAGCCCAATGCGCCCAGGCTGCTGGGTGCGTTGCCCAACGCGGGGTATGCGCCGGGCTGACCCGCACAGGGCGAAAGTCCCGTTGCTCTGTTTTTGATAGCTGCCTACGCACAGCTGGTGCGCTTCGCAGGCATTTTTACCTCTGAAGTTTGGCCACCGCCGCCCGTGCATCGCGGCCCAGCTGTTGCAGGTCAAGGCCTTTGATGGCGCCCTCGCGCACCACTTCGTGCCCGCCCACCAGCAAGGCCCTGAGGTGCGCGGCGCCGCCGCTCGCCACGGGGCCGATGGCGGGATCATGGAGGCCGAAGTAACGCGGGTCGCGGTCCACTGCGTAGATGGCGAGGTCGGCGGCTTGTCCCGGAGCGATGGTGCCGACGGCAGACAGGCCCAGCACTTTCGCGCCGCCGGCCGTGCCCCAGCGCACCACGTCTTCCACCGTGGCTGCGGCGGCTGCCTCGTTCTCGCCCTTGCCTCCCCGGTGCAGTGCCACGGCTGCTTCACCGGCGCGTGCGCGCTGCATCAGCCAGGCGGAATGCACTTCCGAAATCATGTCCGCTGCCTCGTTGGAGGCGGCGCCATCGACACCGATCGACACGGTGGCGCCCGCGTCTTCCAGTGCGCGCACCGGCGCGATGCCGCTGCCCAGGCGGCCGTTGCTTTGCGGGCAGTGGGCGATGCCGGTATGGGTGCTGCCCAGCAACTCGATCTCGTCGGCGTCGAGCTTGACCAGGTGCGCGAACCACACGTCCTCGCCCAGCCAGTCGATGCTCTGCGCGAAGTGGATGGGCTTGATGCCGTGTTGCGCATGCACGGTGTCGTGGTAGTGCACGGTCTCCGACAGGTGCGAGTGCAGCCGCAGGCCAAGCTTGCGCGCGACGGCGGCGCATTCGCGCAGTTCCTGCGGGCGCATCGAATGGGGCGGCGTGGTCGGCGCCACCACCACGCGGCGCATGCCGTCGGCTGTGCTGTCGTGAAAGCGCGCGGCCAACCGCTCGATGTCGGCCAGGTAGCCGTCCAGCGTTTCGGGCCGCAGCGCGGGCGGCAGGTCGTCGGCCTGGATGCGCGAGAGCGTGCCGCCGCCGCGGCACAGCACGAAGCGCAGGCCCAGGGCTGACGCTTCCTCGAACAGGATGGCCGAGCTGTCGTAGGGCATGCCGGGCCAGTAGTGATAGTTGTGGTCGGCCACCGTGCCGCAACCCGACAGCGCCAGCTCCACCAGGCCGATGCGCGCGGCCAGGCGGAACATGCCTTCGTCCATGCCGGGCCGCAGGCGGAACGGCGTCGCCGACAGCCAGGGCGTGAGCGTGGCGTTCACCCCCTGCGGATCGCCCTTGAGCAGCGATTGGAACAAATGGTGGTGCGTGTTGACCCAGGCCGGGTAGACCACGCAACCGCCGGCATCGATCTGCTCCTCGCCGGGTTCCGGCGTGAGCGAACCGATGGACGCGATCCTTCCGCCTTCGATCCGGATGTCCGGCCCCTTGTGGCGCGCCTCGTTGCCAGCCATGCCCGTGAGGATGGCCGTGGTGTTGCGTATCAACAGGCTCATGCCATTGCTTTCACGGCAGGCGGATTGCTGACATTCCCGCGATGGATCTCTTCTTCCCCATGCGCGCGCAGCAGGTCGAGCAACTGCTTGCGGATCACCAGGCCCGGCTTGTCGGACGGCATGTGGAATTCCACGCGGCGCGTGGTGTCCACGCACGCATCTGCGTCCGTCGCCTCCAGGATGTCGCGGTCCTCGGCCGTGATGGCCGCGTCCCAGTCGATGAGGGTCTGGGTGCTGCAGGCTTCCTCACTATCGTTGCGGTAGAGCCACTGCACCAGCATCATGCGTTCGTCGTCGATCGGCGTGGCGCAGTTGTAGATGATGTGGTGCACGCCGCTGGCGGGGTAGGTGCAGCCGAAGCGGCGCGAGAACGGCAGGTAGTAGCGGTTGATGAGGTGCCGCTCGGTAATCGGCTCGGTGGTGCCCGTCACCGTGTGGCCGGCCTCGATGTTGCGGATGGGAACGCGCGTCTCGGCCTCGAAGCCGTAGTCGGTCTCGCGGAACTCGTAGGGCGCCGGCTTGGGGTTCTCCAGGATGCCGAAGTTGGCCTTGTGCACGAAGGAGAAGTGCGAGTTGTCGAACGAGTTTTCCATCATGCGCAAGGGGCTGGTCTTCCACTCCTCGTAGAACTGGAAGATGCGCCGGTAGCCGGGCGCGCCGTCCTCGGGGAAGTGCGGGATGGGCTTGAGCGGCTCGTCCAGCGCGACCCAGACATAGCCGTATTTCTCCTGCGCGCGGAAGGCGGGCACCTTGGCGCCGGCGGGAATCTGCAGGTCAGGCGCCTGCGGGATGTGCACGCAGGTGCCGGTGCAGTCGTAGGTCCAGCCGTGGTAGCCGCAGGTTATGTTGCCCTCCGCGCCGACCGTGCCCTTCGAGAGTTTGGCCGTGCGATGGCAGCAGCGGTCGCGCAACGCGGCCGGCGTGCCGTCGGCCTGTTTCCACAGCACGAGGTCCTCGCCCATCAGCGTGAACGGCTTGGGGCCGTCATGGAGGTGCGACATGGGCATGAGCGCATACCAGAAGCGGCGCAGCACCGCCTGTCTAGTGGTCAGCATGTTCGGCCTCCGTCACCGGGTGAATGCGGGTCCAGCCATGGGCTTCCTGCTCGCCATGCTCCTTGAGCAGCGCGAGCAGGCGCTTGCGCATCAGCATGCCAGGCCGGTCGCTGGCCATGCTCTGCTCGTCGCGGCGCGACACGTCCACCGGCGCGTCGGCGTCCACCGATTCGAGGATGACCTTGTCTTCCAGCACGACCTTGGTGTCCCAGTCGTTGAGCAGTTGCGCAGGGCAATCCTCTTCGGTGTCGTTGCGGTACAGCCACTGGATCAGCTGCACGCGATGGTCGTCGATGGGTGTGGCGCAGGTGAAGATGGTGTGCTTGATGCCGCTGGGATAGATCAGGCCCAGCTTGCGCAGGAACGGCAGGTGCCACTGGTTGGAAAACTGCCGCTTGGTGGTCGGCTCGGTGGTGCCGGTGATGCGGTGCGACTGCGGCGGGTTGTTGATGGCAATCACCATTCTTGCCTCGAAGCCGTAGTCGGTCTCGTCCAGCGCGAAGTGTTCCGGCTTGGGCTGGCCGCCCTGGCCGAAAGTGCCGGCATGGACGAAGGCGAAATGCGCCGAGTCGAACGAGTTTTCCATCAGCCGCAGCGCGCCGGTGTTCCAGCTCTCGTCGAACTGGTGGATGCGGCGGTAGCCCAGGGCCTCTTCTTCCGTGTCCAGCAAGGGCATCAAGGGGTCATCCAGTGCCACCCAGGCGTAGCCGAACTTTTCCTGGCAGTGGAAGGCGGGCACCTTCGCACCGGCCGGGATCTGCAGGTCCGGCGCCTGCGGAATCCTCACGCAGGCGCCGCTGCAGTCGTAGGTCCAGCCGTGGTAGCCGCAGACGATGTTGTCGCCCTCTACGGTGCCCTTGGAGAGTTTCGCGGTGCGATGGCAGCAGCGGTCGCGCAGCGCGGCGGGCGTGCCGTCGGCCTTCTTCCACAGCACGATGTTTTCGCCCAGCAGGGTGAAGGGCTGCGGGCCAGCGTCGAGCCTGGCCATCGGCATCACGGCGTACCAGAAACGCCGCAGCACGGGTTGTTGTGTGACGAGCATGTCAAACCCCCGCTTATTTCTTCAGGTCTTTGAGGAACTGCAGGGTGTAGGCCTGCTGCCAGTTGGGGTTGGGCTTGAGTTGCCCGCTGGTGACCATCAGGTCATAGGTCTGCTTCCAGCGCGCATCGGTCATCACGCCGGCACCGGCCTTGGCCGCATCGCCGCCGTCCATGAACTTCATCTCCTTCATGGTCTTGACGGAGTAGGCGATGAGGTCGTCCTCCATCTTCGGGTTCTCCTGCTTGATCAGGGCATTGCCTGCGGCCGGATTGGCCAGGTAGCTCTTCCAGCCTTCCAGCGTGGCCTTGACGAAGCGCTGCACCACGTCGGGCTTGTCTTTGATCATCTGGCGCGTGGTGACGATGGTGTTGCCATACGGCGGGTAGCCTTCATCGGCGAACAGGAAGAACTTGACCTTCTGGCCGGCCTTCTCCGCGATGAAGGGCTCGGAGCCGGGGTAGCCCTGCTGCGCCATGTTCTTGTCAGCGAAGAAGGGCTGCATGCTGAAGGTGTAGGGGCGGGTCTGCTCGTCCTTCAGGCCGTGCTTGATCTTCAGCCACGGCCACCAGCTGGTGCGCCCGCTCGTGGCCATCAGGATGGTCTTGCCCTTGAGGTCGGCCAGGCCCTTGACTTCGGGGTGCGTCACCATGCCCTGCGGCTCCATCTGGAACACCGCCGCCACCGTGGTCAGCGGCACGCCGTTCTCGATGGCCGACAGGGTCTGGAAATCCTTGCCCATGATGAAGTCGGCCTGGCCGGCGGCGATGATCTGGATCGCGTTGACCTGCGGCCCGCCCATCTTGATGGTGACGTCCAGCCCGTACTTCTTGTAGATGCCGGTGGCAACGGCCTGGTAGTAGCCGCCGTGTTCGGCCTGGGCGTACCAGGACGTGAGGAAGGTGACCTTGTCCTGCGCGTGGGCAGTCAGGGCCGTGAAGGCGGCAGTTGCGAAAGCAATGGATGCGAGCGCGCGTTTCATGCGGATTCTCCGGTGATGTGTGTGAAACAACCAGAGCAATGACCCGTGGCGTTGAGCCGCCACTGCCTGCTTCTACTCTGCGAAAAACGGATGCAAGTCTCATGCCTTGCGGGGCACGAACAGGGTCGCCTCCACTTCGATGAGCGCGCCGTCGCCGGGCATGAAGCGCGAGACTTCCACCACCGTGCTGGCCGGTGGCTCCCCGGGGTAAAACAGGCCGCGCACGCGGTTGTAAAACGGGTAGTGGCGCAGGTCGCGGAAGTACTGCACCAGCTTGATGGCGTCCTTCATGTCGCCGCCGTGCTCTTTGGCGATCTGGCGGATGCGGTCCAGCACGAACCAGCTCTGCACCACGGCAGGCGCTTCGTAGATGTCCACCGTCATCTGGCCGGTGACGTAGCCCAGGCTTTGCAGGGCCTCCACCGCTTCAGCGGGCAGCTCGTCGTAGCTTTGCAGAACAGCCTTGCGCGCCGGGTCCACTGCCACCACGCCGCTGACGAACACGAAGTCGCCCGCCCGCCTTGCTGAAGCGTAGTTCGCCATCGGCTTCCCCGCCGCGGTCATTTCGGAATCCCCTGCGCCCAGGCCCGCACCTTGCCGGGGTTGAGCAGGTTGTGCGGATCGAAGCGGCGCTTGGTGTCGATGACGGCCGGCGCCAGGTCGCCGTTGGCACGGCCGTCTTCCACGATGAAGACGTGCGGGTCGTTGATGCGCACGCCGTTGTCGCGGTGGATCTTCATGATTTCCTGCAGCCGCTCTTCGGTGGTGAACCTCACCAGCTGCAGCGCGGTGCAGGTCATGAGGCCGTCCATGTTGCGGATGAATTCGCAGTGCATCAGCGCCTCGCCGCCCAGCAGCTTTTCCATGCGGCGAACCTGCTCCAGGTGCTGGCCGGGGATGAAGGCGCTCTGCAGGTAGGTGATGCTCTTGTCCACCCGCATTGCATGCAGCGTGGTGTGGTTCCAGGTGTATTCGAGCAGCGTGCGGTTGCCGGCCGCCACTTCGGCCGCGCCCTTGCGGTAGGTGACGGTGCCGCGGAACTGCGCCACCAGTTCCAGGTACGCCGGTTCGCTCTGTTCGGCCACGAGCACGATGCAGGCATGGCAGCCGGCAGGCAGGTAGTCGGCCAGCTGCTTGATGTAGTCCGGCACCGGCGCAGCCATGAAGGCCAGCTCCTTCTTGACGATGCCGGGTGCGCGCGAGAGCGCGTCGGCAAAATCCAGCGCATCGTCGAACGTGGCGAAGGTGACGATGGCCTCAAGCCAGTCGTGCACCGGCGCCATTGCCAGCTCGATCTCAAGCACCAGTCCGTTGGTGCCCCAGACATGGTGCATGGCCAGCGCCTCGGGGCCGCGCAGCTCGATGACCTGCGGGTTCTCCTCGATGGTCATGGCCTTGAGGCCCAGCACGTTGCCGCGCGAACCGAGCGGCCCGTAGTTGATCGAGCCGATGCCGCCGAACCCACCGCCATACAGGCCGCCCAGGGTGGCGCTGCGGTAGGTCGAGGGCATGCAGCGCAGCTCCAGCCCCTGGTCGCGCGTGGCCTTCTCCAGGTCCCACAGGCGGATGCCGGCCTGCGCGCGGGCGGCGCCGTTTCGCGCCCACAGGAAGGCGTTGTAGCCGCTCATGTCCAGCAGCACACCGCCCTGCACCGGCACGCACTGCCCGTAGTTGCCGGTGCCGCTGCCGCGTACCGTGATGGGAATGCGCAGGCGCGCGCACAGGCCGACCAGCGCGTGTATCTCATCCTCGTTGCGCGGGCGCACCGCGGCTGCGGCGGATTTGCCTTCCAGCTGGCGCTTGAGCACCGGGCTGTACCAGTTGAAATCCTGCGACAGGCGCGCGATGCGGCCTTCGTCGGTGACCCAGTCCAGGCCGGGCAGCTCGGCGTGCAATTGTTCTATGGGGTGCACAGGTGCGTTCACTTCGTTGCCTCTTTGTTCAATCGCGCGAGAGTTCGCTGGCGTGCCAGGAGCCCAGCGCCAGCTTGGTCAGCCAGGCCATCAGCGCGAACAGGCCCACGCCCGCTAGCGAGATCAGCAACAGCGCGGCAAACATGCGGGGGATGTTCAGCTGGTAGCCGGCCATCAGGATCTGGTAGGCCAGGCCCGTGGCCGCGCCGCCGGTGCCGGCCACGAATTCCGCCACCACCGCGCCGATCAGCGCCAGGCCGCTGGAGATGCGCAGGCCGCCGAAGAAGTAAGGCAGCGCGCTGGGGATGCGCAGGCGCATCAGCGTCTGCGCACGGCTGGCGCGGTTCATCGCGAAATAGCTTTGCAGGTCGGGGTCGATGCTGCGCAGGCCCAGCGTGGTGTTGGAGATGATGGGAAACAGGGCCACCAGCGAGGCGCATGCCACCAG
Organism: Burkholderiales bacterium; assembly: GCA_016191525.1. Taxonomy (GTDB): domain Bacteria; phylum Pseudomonadota; class Gammaproteobacteria; order Burkholderiales; family Burkholderiaceae_C; genus Ramlibacter. Next base: position 717,228 of record JACPOK010000033.1, read on the forward strand.
CGACGCCGTGGGGTTCTTCACCCAGATGATGATCAGCGGCGCCACGGCCACGATGGGCGTCACCTGCAGCAGCACGGCGTAGGGGAACAACGCGGTCTCGATCTTGCGGCTCTGCACGAACAGGAAGGAAATCAGCACGCCCACGACGGTGGCCACGGCGAATGACAGCAGCGTGATCTTCAGCGTCACCAGCAGCGAGCCGCCCAGGGACTCCCAGTCGGTGGCCAGCGTCTGGAACATGAGTAGCGGCGAAGGCACCAGGTACGGCGGCAGCTTGAAGCCGGTCACGAGTGCCTGCCAGGCCGTCAACAGCACGATGGCGACGACGCTGGGGTAGAGCACTTTCTGCACTCTTTCCGAGGGCTGCCGCGGAACCGGCTTTGCCGGGCCGCTGGCAGCGCCCCCTTGAGGGGGAGGCGGCTGCAAGCCGCTTCGGGGGGGAGTCATATTTTTTCCTCGTCGGTGTCGGCGCTGGCCCGCAGCAGGCTGTCCTGCAGGCGTTTGGCGTACTCGGCAAAGCGCGGCGTGACCATGAAGTCGGGCGTGCGCGGGTAGGGCTCGTCGATCAGCACTTCCTCGACGATGCGGCCGGGCCGCGCCGCCATCATCACCACGCGGTTCGACAGAAACACCGCTTCGTGGATGGAGTGGGTGACGAAGATGACGGTGAGCTTCTTCTCGCGCCACAGCGCCAGCAGGTCGGCGTCGAGCTTGTGGCGCGTGATCTCGTCCAGCGCGCCGAAGGGCTCGTCCATCAACAGCAGGTTGGGCTGCACCACAAGGCTGCGCGCGATCGACACACGCATCTGCATGCCGCCCGACAACGCGCGCGGCAGCGAGCCGGCGAACTTCGTCAGGCCCACCAGTGCGAGGGCCTCCGCAACGCGGGCGTCGGCCTCGGCGCGCGGCAGGCCCGCCAGGTCCAGCGGCAGCCGCACGTTGGCCGCCACGCTGGCCCAGGGCATGAGCGTGGGCGCCTGGAACACGAAGGCCAGCTTGCGCTGTGTTTCATCCAGCTGTGCCACGGGCTTGCGCCACAGCAAGAGGCGCCCGTCGGTCGGCTCCAGCAGGCCGGCCACCATCTTGAGCAGCGTGCTCTTGCCGCAACCCGACGGGCCCAGCAGGGTGACGAACTCCCCTTCCCTCACCGTAAGTTCCACCGGCTGCAGCGCGACCGTCCCGTTGGGATAGGTCTTGTGCGCCGACAGCACTTCGACGGCGGGAACCGCCGCACCCAGTGCGGCAGGCGCCTCACGCATCACGGCATCACCTTCAGGTCCTTGATGAACTGCAGGTCGTAGGCCTGGGTCGGGCCGACCTTGCCGGCATCGACCAGCTTGTTGTCCACCAGGAAAGCGTGGTTCTTGCGCACGCGGTCGATGTCGATGCTGCCGATGCCGCTCTTGCCCGCGCCGCCGCCGGTGATGATGCCCATCTCCTTGAGCTTGGCCACGCTGTAGGCCAGCTGCTCGTCGGTCATGTTGGGGTTGTCCTTCTTGATCAGGGCATTGGCCGGCGCCGGGTCGGCCAGGTAGCTTTTCCAGCCTTCCATGGTTCCCTTGACGAATGCGGCCATGGCCTGCGGTCTGTCCTTGACGGTCTGCTCCATGCAGGAAATGGTGGTGGAGTACGAGGGCCAGCCGGCATCGGCGAACAGGAAGGTGTTCGCCTTGACGCCGGCCTTCTGCACGGCGAAGGGCTCGCTGGTCAGGTAGCCCTGCTGCACGGTGTTCTTGTCGGCGACGAAGGGCTGGATATTGAAGGTGTAGGGCTTGGTCTGCTCGTCGGCGAAGCCGTATTTGCTCTTGAGCCACAGCCAATAGCCCTGGCGGGCGGACGAGGCGATCAGGATGGTCTTGCCCTTCATGTCCTCGAACTTCTTCACGTCCTCGTGGGCGATCAGCACCTGCGGGTCTTTCTGGAAGCTGGCGGCCAGCGTGACGATGGGCAGGCCATTGCTGCGCGCCACCATGATCTGCAGGTCGCTCGAGCCCATGACGCAGTCGGTCTGCCCCGCGCCCAGCATCTGCATGATGTTGACCTGCGGGCCGCCCATCTTGATGGTCACGTCCAGGCCGTACTTCTTGTAGATGCCGGTGGCCACGGCCTGGTAGAAGCCGCCGTGCTCGGCCTGCGCATACCAGTTGGTCATGTAGGTGACCTTTTCCTGCGCCTGGGCGGCAGTGGCAAATGCCAGGGCGAGTGAGGCGGCCAGCAGGGTGCGTGCGATGGAAGCTTTCATGGATGACCTCTCGTGACGTGGGTTGAAAGAAGGTTGCGATGCAAGGAGTGCGCCCGTGGGGTCACAGGCTTTGCTGGATGTGGCCGGTCTGGTGGCCGTAGCCCCAGGATTCGACGTCGCGCACCACCCATTGCATGTGGAACAGGTCGGTAATCGCCGTGACCCAGCTGCTCGACAGCGTGTCCAGGATGTCCAGGCCCTGTTCACGCGTGGCCTGCAGGGGGTCGCCGATCACGCCGCTGGGACCGAAGTCGCGCGAAGTCCAGGCGCAGGCCGGGCGGCCGTCACCCGACAGGATCTTCGAAGGAAACGGCGGCGGGAAGTTGGCCACGGCACGCTCCATGTGCACCGTGTCCGGCGCCAGCGCCATCATCAGCGCTGTCTCCGAGTGGCCGGCGTGCATGGCCAGGCGGCGCTCTTCGTCCGAGATGTACTTGCCCGAGGAATTGGGCAGGCGCGACACGTGGTAGGGCACGATGACGAAGTCGCCATGGCGCAGGCGCAGCTCGCGCGCCGCCATTTCCAGCACCTGCGGCTGGCCGCCGTGGCCGTTGGCCAGCAGCAGCTTGCGGAAGCCCGCGCGGTAGACCGATTCGCCCAACTCGGTGATGGTGGCCAGCAGCGTGGTGCCGGTCAGCGTCATGGTGCCGGGAAAATGCAGGTGCTCGTCGGACTTGCCGTAGGTGATGGGTGCCATGCCGAAAGCGCGCACGTCGGCCGGCAGTTTTTCCAGCGCCTTGCCCAGCACGCCCGAGGAGATGACGCTGTCAACGGAGCACGGCAGGTGCGGGCCGTGTTGCTCGATCGCACCGACGGGCAGCACGATGACGGTGTTCTCGCGGTCCGGCAGGGCCGCGACTTCGGTCCAGGAGAGATAGGGCAGGAAGCGGTGCGGTGGGATGTAGCCGTGAATCATGGGAGCGGCCTTTCGTTGGAAGGAGTGAGGGCGACGCCGCCGCGCAGGACGGTGCGTTGGGCCGAGCGCGAGGGCCAGCCCCAGGCGTCGGTGGAGGTGAAGACAACGAGGTCGGCTGCGGCACCGACAAGACTCGGTGCGGCCAGCGGCGTGCGGCCCAGCCAGTCGCCGCGGCACAGGCTTTCGGACCAGGTGTCGAACGGCGCATCGAGTTGCGCGGCCAGCACGCCGGCCGCCAGTGCTTCGACCGGGTCGTAGCTGCCGACGCGGCAGAACGGGTCCTGCACGTTGTCGCTGGCAATCAGCACCGGGATGCCGCGTTCGCGCGCTTCCTTGAGCAAGGTCAGGCCGCGAATGCGCGGCGTACGGCCGGTGACGGCGTCCTGCAGCAAGAGGTTGGTGATCGGCAGCGAGACCAGCGTGATGGGCAGTTTTGCTACCGCATCCAGTGTGGCCAGGGCCTGGGCTTCGGGCTGCACCGCGAGCGAGCAGGTGTGGCCGCAGACCACGCGGCCGGCAAAGCCGGTGTCACGCAGGATGCGCGCGGTCTCCACCAGGCCCTGGGCCTGCGGGTTGAGTTCTTCGTCCACATGCAGGTCGACGTCGAGCCCTGCTTCGCCCGCGGCGATGAAGACATGGCGCAGGGCCTGCGCGGCCCAGTTCACGGAGTGGACGAAGGCACCCAGGCGCGCGTGCGCTCCGGCAGCCTTGACCTGCGCCGCGAACTTGTGCGCTTGCGCCAGTTCCTGGAACAGGGTGAGCTTGACCAGGCTGACCTGCTCCAGCGCGATGCGGCCTTTCCATTCTTCGGCCAGCGCGGCCATCACGTCCCACGCCACGGGCACGTGGCCGGTTTCCCACCAGTCCACATGGGTGCGTACCTGTACGCAACCGGCCTCGTAGGCCCAGGCGAGCGCACGGCCGGCGCGCTCGTGCACATCCTGCGGCGTCCAGCCCATGCGGTCCGTCATCATGGCGTCGATCGCGCCCAGCAGGCCGGGCCGCACGCGGCCCGTGCGCGGCAGCGTGAAGGTCTTGTCCAGGTGGGTGTGGGCATCGACCAGGCCGGGCAGCACCGGCGCGCCGTTCACGTTCCATGCGCCTTCGGCGGCGGCACCGGATACCGGCATCACCGATTCGACCCTGCCACCTGCCAGCTTCAGGTCAGCCAGCACGGGCTGCCCTGCGCTGGACGGCCAGGCGTCGCCGAGCAGCCACTTGGGCAGCCGCGCGTTGGTGATGCGTTCCACCGTCATGCAAACCTCGCCATCGCTTCCCCGACGCGGCGCTTGAAGGCCGCCAGGCGCGGCTCGGTCGCCACGTTCATGTGGTAGTACGCATGGAAGTCCACGCGGGCCGTGTCGCCCGTGAGGCGCTTCATGTAGCGCGTGATGATCTTGCGCGGCGGGTCGCCCATGTACCAGGCCACCCAGCGCGGCCGGCCGTAGGTGACCACGGCAGAGATGCGCTTGATGTGCGTCAGCATGGGCTTCACGTTGGCCGGGTCGCTGATGTCGAAGGCCACGCCCGGCATGAAGAGCCGGTCGAAGTAGCCCTTGAGCATGGCCGGCAAACCAAAGCACCATGTCGGAAAGCAGAAGACGATGGCCTCGGCCTTGCGCAACCGCTCTATGTAGTCAGCCAGGGCGACCTGGTTGGACGGCACGTCGTGGTAGCCCAGGCGCTCTTCACGCGAGAGCACCGGGTTGAAGCCCTCGGCGTAGAGGTCGCAGTCGTCCACCGTGTGGCCGGCGGTCTTGAGGTTGGCCACCACCTCGGCGTGCAGCGCCGCGGCGAAACTGGTTTCGACGGGATGGCAGTAGACGACCAGGACATGCATGGCAGCTACCGGCTGGCACGCACCGTGACCGTGAACAGCGCACCTGAAATGTGCGCGGAACGGCTGGCGGAGGCGGTTTTGTGGGCCTTGGTGTTCAATTCTGACCAATCAATTTGACTGATTGGTCAGAATTAGCAAACAGCGTGCCAGAGCCCCGCCCGGCCAGGGCTATTTATTCAAGGGGTTTTAATACCGCAGCCGCGCAGCAGCAGCGTGGTCAGCTGCTTGACCAGCGCCTCGCGGTCAGGTTGCCAGCCTTCAACACCGGGCTTGATCAGGTGGCGCACCTGCACCGCTGAATCGGCATAGAACTGCGTCATCGACCAGATGCTCATCAGCAGCACGTGCGGGTCCACCGGCTTCATCAGGCCGCGGGCGATCCAGCCGTTGATGATGTTGACCTTTTCCTGCGTGCGCATGCGCGAATCGGGCCAGAACTTTTCCAGGTTGCGCCCGCCGTCCAGCACTTCGCGGGTGAAGATGCGCGAAACCTCGGGCTTGTCGAACGCCTGGTCGATCTTGAAGCGGATGTAGTCGCCCAGCACCTTGCCCGGGTCGGTGGAGCCGGCGTCGAACATGCCGCGCCAGTCGGACATCACGGACATCAGCAGCTCTTCGTAGAGCTCTTCCTTGCCCTTGATGTAGTAGTGCAGCTGCGGCTTGGTGAGGCCCGCGCGCGCCGCAATCGCCTGCGTGGACGTGCCCTTCAGGCCGTTCTCGCTGAACTCGGCTATCGCCGCCTCGCGGATCGCGGCGAGGATGCGTTCGCGGTTTTCGCGGGGCTTGCGGGTGGGAGTGTTCAAGGCGGGGGAATCGTAGCAGAGGCGGGCCGTGACAAGCGCGGCCATTGGCATTCCAATACAGGCATGAATGCGAATACAGCCACCGCCCCCGACTACCTCAACCCCGCCCTGCCCGCGGGCCTGGCCACCGTGCGCATCCTGGTGGTGGAAGCCACGCCGCAATCGCTACAGGGCTACGGGGTACTTGTGGACGACCCCAAAGCCCAGCGCGTGGAGATCGTGCGCTGGCCGGCGCAGGGCTGGCGGCCAGTGGATGCCGACAGCGGCGACGAAGGCGGCACCACCCGGGGAAAGTTCATCTCCGAATGGGAAGGCGACGTCCTCTACGGAAAGAACGACGCGGTGGGCGGCCACTACATCATCGGCTACGGCACGCTGCCCGAGGTGGCCGACACCACCCATCGCCGCGACCCGGAACGCCTGCTGCTGTGGCATTGCAACTACCACCCGGATGGCGGCCAGTTGTTCTTTCCGCTGGAGCCCGGGCCGTTCCTGGTGCCGCTGGCGCTGCCCGGCGACGACGTGAAGCCGCAGGACTTTGTCTGTTTCCGCTTCAGCGGCGGCCAGGGCCTGTACATCCACCCCAACGTCTGGCACGAGGGCGTCTTCGCACTGAAGGGACGCCGCAGCTTCTACGACGAACAGGGTGCGGTGCACGCGCGCGTGTCGGTCAACTTCGCGGCGGAGTTCGGCTGCCTGCTGGAGATGCCGCTGCGCTAGGCCGCTGCGCGCCTCAGCGAAGCTCGCCGAAGTTGGTGTGGCCGGTGCGCACCGCGCTGTGCGCGTCCAGCGCTTCCACGGCGATGTCAAACAGCTTGCGCGCGGCCTCGCGCTTGAGTTCGGCCTCGATGATCAGCTGGCGCGGCGGCTCGCCGCGCATGCGGGCGCACATGCTCATCGCCTCGCCCAGGCGTTGCTCCAGCGCGGCCAGTTCGGCTTGCGCGGCCTGCCAGGCAGCCAGTTTTTCGGCAACAAGTTCGTTGGTGGATTTCATGGTGCGGGCGCCTCCTGCCAGGCCCAGCCTCCATTATCCGCCCGCGCTCAGCGGCCCCAGCGCAGCACCAGGGCATCGAGCCGTCGCGCGGTCTCGATCAGCAGCGCGCGGCTGTCGGGATGAATCTCCGGGAACGGGTGGCGCGGTGCCTCGCAGGCGATCACGCCGCCCTCCTTCATCAGCGACTTGGCCGCCATCGGGCCGCACTGACGGTTTTCGATGTTGATCAGCGGCAGCCAGCGTTCGTAGGCCGCTATGGCCTCATCGCGCCGGCCCGCCCGGTACGCTTCAAGAATCGGCTTGATGCCGTCGGGAAAGCCGCCGCCCGTCATCGCGCCGGTGGCGCCGGCGTCCAGGTCGGGCAGCAGGGTGATGGCCTCTTCGCCGTCCCACGGCCCTTCAATGGCGTCGCCGCCCAGGCGGATCAGCTCGCGCAGCTTGGCCGCGGCACCCGCGGTTTCGATCTTGAAGTACGCGACGTGCTCGATCTCTTTGGCCATGCGCGCCAGGAAGGCCGCGGACAGCGGCGTGCCGGCTGCCGGCGCGTCCTGGATCATGATGGGAATGTCCACCGCGTCCGACAGGCGCGCATAGAACTCCTGGATCTTCGGCTCGCCCACGCGGAAGGTGGCGCCGTGATACGGCGGCATCACCATCAGCATGGCGGCGCCCATGTCCTGCGCGCGGCGGCTGCGCGCGGCGCACACCCGGGTGCTGAAGTGCGTGGTGGTCACGATCACGGGCACGCGGCCGGCCACGTGCTCCAGGATGGCCCGGGTCAGCACTTCGCGCTCGTCGTCGGCCAGCAGGAACTGCTCGGAGAAATTGGCCAGGATGCACAGGCCGTCGGAGCCGGCCTTGATCATGAAATCGACGCAGCGCTTCTGGCTGGCCAGGTCCAGCTCGCCGGCTTCGGTGAAGGTGGTGGGGACGACGGGGAACAGGCCCCGGTAGCGTGCTGGCGTGCTCATTCGATGATGTTGAAGTCGTTGAGGAACTCTGTTTTCAGTGTAAGGCCCAGGCCGGGCTTGTTGTCGTCCAGCTGCAGGAAGCCGTCCTGCGCCACCGGCTCGCCGTCGAAGATGTAATAGAACAGCTCGTTGCCCACTTCCACGTCGAACATGGGGAAGTATTCGCTCATGGGCGAGGCCAGCGTGCTCATCGTCAGGTGGTAGTTGTGCATCTGGCCGGCGTGCGGCACCACGGGCACGCTGTACGCCTCGCACAGCGCATTGATCTTGTGCGCCATGGTGATGCCGCCCACGCGGTTGGTGTCGTACTGCACCACGCTCACGGCCTTGCGGTCCAGCAGCTGCTTGAAGCCCAGCAGCGAGTACTCGTGCTCGCCGCCCGAGATCGGGATGCTGGTCATGGCGTTCAGTTCGGCATAGCCGTCGATGTCGTCGGCAATCACCGGCTCTTCCAGCCAGCGCGGCTGGAACTTTTCGAGCTTGGGCAGCATGCGCTTGGCGTATTCCAGCGTCCAGCCCATGTAGCACTCCAGCATCAGGTCGTTGTCGTAGCCGATCACCTCGCGGATGGCTTCCACGGCCTTGAGGTTCTCCGCCACGCCTTTGGTGCCGTGCGCGGGCCCGTAGCCAAAGCGCGACTTGAACATGGTGAAGCCCTGCTTCATGTACTTCTCGGCCTCGGCCTGCATTTCCTTGATGTCGGTGCGGTACAGCTTGCTGTAGTAGCAGGGGATCTTTTCCTTGGTGCGGCCGCCCAGCAGCTTGAACACCGGCTTGCCCGTGCTCTTGCCCAGGATGTCCCAGATGGCGATGTCCACGGCCGAAATCGCCGCCATGGCAATGCCCTTGCGGCCCCAGGCGTGGGTGCCGCGGTACATGCGCTGCGACAGGTACTCGTAGTCCCAGGGGTCCTGGCCCAGCAGCATGGGCGTGAGGTATTCGTCGATGATGGCCTTGGCGATCTTGGGCGCCAGCGCCACGTTGCCCAGGCCCACGATGCCGTCGTCGGTTTCAATCTCCACCACCGTCCAGGAGTGGAAGCGGAAGCTGCTCATGGTCTCCTTGCTGGTGGGCAGCAGGTCCATGGCGTTGGAGCAGAAATTGCCTTGCGGCGGAACGGTCTTGCCCTTCCACTCGAAAACACGGGCGCGTACGGATTTGATCTTCATTGGGTGGAGTTCCTGGTTTGGGCGGCGCCCATGCGGGCGGCGATGCGAAAGGCGTTGTAGGTGGCGTTGACGTCGGCGACGCCCTTGCCGGCGATGTCGTACGCCGTGCCGTGGGCCGGCGTGGTGATGGGCACGGGCAGGCCGCCCTGCACCGTGACGCCCTTGGAAAAGCCCATCAGCTTGATGGCGATCTGGCCCTGATCGTGGTACATGGTGACGATGGCCTGGTACTCACCGTCGCGGGCTTTCAGGAAGATGGTGTCCGCCGGGAAGGGGCCGCCCACAGGGAAGCCTTCGGCCGCCAGCTCACGCGCGGCGGGTTCAATGATGTCGATTTCCTCGCGGCCGCAGGTGCCGCCGTCACCGCCGTGCGGGTTGAAGGCGGCCAGCGCCACCTTGGGCTGCGCCACGCCCGCGGCCTGCAGCGAGCGGTAGATCAGCCGCGTGGCGTCCTTGATGCGGTCCTTGCTGAGGAAACCGGCCGCGTCTTTCAGCGGAATGTGCGAGGACACGCGCGCGGTCCACAGCTCGCCCAGCGTGTTGAACTCGCAGAAGTAGCCGGTGACTCCAAGATATTCGGCGAAGTGATGCAACTCGTCCTCATGGCGCAGGCCGCCTTGCTTCATGGCGAACTTGTTCAGCGGCGCGAAGCAGATGGCATCGACTTCGCCGCGCTGGGTCGCGTCCATGCAGGCGTTGAGCACGCGCAGCACCGAGGCGCCGCCGGCTGCCTGCGCCACGCTGCGCTGCACGCCGCCCTGGGCCACGGTGTCCATCGCCAGCCAGGCCGGCGTGGCCGCACCGGCGCGCCCACGCACCTGCGCAAAGCCCTGCACCGCCGCGGTGGGCACCGCCACGCCCGCCAGCCGCTGGCCCTCTTCCCACAACCAGGGGTCGCCCACCAGCACGATGTTGGCGTGGCTGGCGGCATCGGTCTGCCCCAGCAGCCGCGCGATCAGCTCGGCGCCGATGCCGGCGGGGTCGCCCAGCGTCAGGGATACAACGGGGAGTTGAGCAGTCGTCACGGCGCGCCTCAGTCGATCTTGATGTTCTTCTTGCGGATCAGCTCGCCGAAGCGCTGGAATTCCGCGTTATGGAAGGCCAGGAACTGCGCCTGCGTCATCGGCGTGATCTCGGCGCCGATGCCGTCGAGCCGGGTCTTCGTTTCGGGCATGGCCAGCACCTTGTTGACTTCGTCGTGCACCCGCTGCTGGATTTCCTTCGGCGTGCCGGCGGGCATGTAGATGCCGTACCAGGCGCTCATCTCCACCCCCTTGACGCCGGCCTCGGCCAGCGTGGGCACGTTGGGCAACTGCGGGTTGCGCTTGGGGCTGGCCACGGCCAGCGCCTTCATCTTGCCGCCCTTGATGTGGCCGATGACCGAAGGCAGCGTGTCAAAGCTCATCTGCACCTGGCCGCCTATCAGGTCCACCAGCGCCGGGCCGCTGCCGCGGTAGGGGATGTGCGTGATGAACACGCCGGTGGCGTCCTTGAACAATTCGGCGGCGATGTGCTGCGTGCTGCCGGCGCCGCTGGTGGCGTAGTTCAGCTGGCCGGGTTTGGCCTTGGCCAGCTTGACCAGCGACGCCACTGAATCCACCTGCAGGCCGTTGGTAACCACCAGCACGTTGGGCACCGAGCCGACGAAGGCCACCGGCACCAGATCCTTGTTGCTGTCGTAGCCCAGCTTGATCAGGTGCGGCGCGATCGCGTGGGCGGTGGAAACGCCCATCAGCAGCGTATGGCCGTCGGTGGCCTTGGCCGTGACGTCGGCGGCCAGCGTATTGGAAACGCCGGGCCGGTTCTCCACCACCACCGGCTGGCCCAGGATGGGCCCCAGCCGGTCGGCCACGGCGCGGGCCATGGCGTCAGTGCCGCCGCCTGGGGCGGAGCCCACCATGATGCGCACGGCCTTGCCGGGCCAGGCGGGGGTTTGCGAATGCGCGGGGGCGCCGGCCAGCGCCATCAGCGCGGCGCAGGCCATTGCAAGACGTCTGTTCATCTGTTTGTCTCCGAACTGCTTTTGGGGATAGGACTCTGCCGCGATGGTAGGGGGCCAATTGATTCCCGTAAACTGAAAAGGCTTGATGAATACATAACCTGAGGTAATCAATCATGGGATCAATCGACAGGCAGGATTCCACTCCGCAGCTGCTCAACCGCGTGCGCATGCGCCAGGTGGCGCTGATCCTCGCGGTGGCGGAGCACCGCACGCTGCGCGCGGCCGCCGGGCAATTGGGGTTGACGCAGCCGGCCGCCACCAAGATGCTGCACGAGCTGGAAGACGCACTGCGCCAGCCGCTGTTCGACCGGGTGGGCCGCGGGCTGCAGCTCAACCCGGCGGGCGAACGCGTCACCAGCTATTTCCGCAGCATCCGCGGCAGCATGGAAGCACTGAACCGCGACCTGGGCGAGCTGAAACTTGGCGGCGCGGGCAAGTTCTCGGTGGGCAGCATCATGGCCGCTTCGCCCGGGCGTCTCACGCAGGCGCTGCTGGGCCTGAAGGCGCAGTTCCCCATGCTGGCGATCGAGATCGCGGTGGACACCAGCGACCGCCTGCTGGCGCAGCTGCGCGACGGTGTGCTGGAAATGATGGTCGGCCGCATGGCGGGCGAGCCGGGCGTGGCCTGTACCTTCACGCCGATCGCCGACGAAGGGCTGGCCGTGGTGGCCGCCAACAACCACCCGCTGGCGCACAAGCGGCGCGTGCCGTTCGAGGCCTTGCTGGACTACCCGTGGATCCTGCAGCCGCAGGGCAGCCCGATGCGCGAAGTGATCGAGCGTGAATTCCGCGCGCACAGCGCGCCCATGCCCCGGGGACTGATAGAAACCGGCTCCATCCTCACCTCGATTAACCTGGTGCGCGATTCGCAAATGGTCGCCGTGATCCCGCAGGCCGTGGCGCGGCGTGACGCCAAACACGGCGTGCTGCGCATCCTGCCCTACAAGTTCAGCCATACGCTGGAAGCCTATGGCAGCCTGGTGCCCAGCGATCGCCCGCTAAGCGCGCCCGCCGCCCGGTTCCTGCGGCTGCTGCATGCGGCCTGACGCCTGCACGGCCACCCGCAGCCGCGCCTCCAGCCCGCCGCCCTGCCGGTTCACCAGCGCCAGCGTGCCGCCTGCCGCCGCCGCCAGTTGCTGCGCGATCGCCAGGCCCAAACCCGAACCGCCGGTCTCGCGGCTGCGCGAATTCTCCAGCCGCACAAAGGGCTTGAGCACGCTCTCCAGCTCGGCTTCGGGAATGCCCGGGCCGCGGTCGCGCACGGCAATGACGACCGCATCGTTTTCACGTTCCACCACCACCTGCGCTTCTCCGCCGAACTTCACGGCGTTGTCCACCAGGTTGCCGACGATGCGGCCCAGCGCCAGCGGCCGTGTCGTCAACGTGATGTCGCCTTCCATCTCCAGCGTGACCTTCTGGCCCGCATCCACGCAGTCGCACACCAGCGTGTCCAGCAGCGAGCGCAGGTCCACCCGCACCGGTTCTTCATTGGCGCTGTGCGCGCTGCGCGCGTAGGCAATGCCTTCCTTCACCAGCTCCTGCATCGCGTCCAGGTCGTGTTGCAGCTTGTCGCGCAGCGCCGTGTCGTCCAGCAGCTCGGCGCGCAGGCGCATGCGGGTGATGGGCGTCTGCAGGTCGTGCGACACGGCCGCCAGGATTTGCATGCGCTCGGCCAGGTAGGTGCCGATGCGCTGCTGGATGGCGTTGAAGGCTCTCGCGGCTTTCGCTACTTCGCGCGGGCCCTCCTCGCTGAGCGGCTGCGCCGGTGCGCCAGGGCCCAGCGCATCGGCGGCGTCGGCCAGCTGCTGCAGCGGCCGCGTGGCCAGCCGCACCGCCCACCAGGTCAGCGCCAGCAACAGCAGCAACTGCATCGCCAGCACCGCCACCACCCAGGGCGAGACTTCCATGCGCGGCGGCTCCAGGTCCACGGTGAGCGGTGTTCCGTCCGCCAGCCGCAGCTGCAGCCGCAGGCGGCTGGCGTCGTTGCCCGCCGCGCCGACCACAGCGCTGTAGCGCGGGCCGAGCGCACCGTTCACCGCTACCGTGACCTGCCGGGCCAGCCGCGTGTCACTGGGCTCCACAGGCTCCGGCCCGCCGAGGCGGTAGCTGTAGTTGCGGCGCTCCAGCCGCGGCAGCCAGCCGGCGCGCTCGGCCGGCGGCACGCGCTCCAGGATCGCCACGGCGCTGGAAATATCCTGCGCCAGGTAGGCGCCCATCATCTGGCGCGCCGCCATGCCGCGCTCCATGAACACCAGCCAGAACGAAAGCGCGTGCGCGGCCACCAGCCCCGCCAGGAAGATCAGCAGCAGCCGGCCGAACAGCGTGTCCGGCCACCTCATGGCGCGGCCCGCACGGCTTGCGAAAACACATAGCCCTCGTTGCGCACCGTCTTGATGTAGCGCGGCTCGCGCGCGTCCTCGGCCAGGCGCTGGCGCAGCCGGCTCACCAGCAAGTCGATGGAGCGGTCGAAGATGTCGGCCTCGCGGCCCTGCGTCAGGTTGAGCAGCTGTTCGCGCGTGAGGATGCGCTGCGGGTGGTCCAGGAACACGCGCAGCAGCCGGTACTCGGCGCCGCTCAGGGCCACCTGCGTGCCCGACGCGTCGTTCAGGTGGCGGCCCGTGGTGTCCAGCTGCCAGTCGCCGAAGGCCAGCATGCGGGCGGGCTCGCGCACCTGCATGTTGGGCGGCAGCATGCGCGCGCGCCGCAGCACGGCGCGGATGCGCGCCAGCAGTTCGCGCGGCGCGAACGGCTTGGCCAGGTAATCGTCGGCGCCCATCTCCAGCCCCAGGATGCGGTCGGCCTCGTCGCCGCGGGCGGTGAGCATCACCACCGGCACCGGCCGCGCGCTGGCGCGCAGCTCGCGGCACAGGGCCAGGCCGTCGGTGCCGGGCAGCATCAGGTCCAGCACGACCAGGTCGACGGGGTGGCTTTCAAGGTGGGCGCGCATCTGGCGGCCGTCGGCCACCGCGCTGGCCTGCAGCCCCTGCTTGCACAGGTACTGCACCAGCAGTTCGCGGATTTCAGCGTCGTCGTCGACGACAAGGATGCGGTCGGCCTCTTCCATGCTGCTTTGTATCCGGCCCGGGTGTGTGCGCTGCACGGGGTTTGTATTTCATTGTATCTACGCCCCCCGCGTACATGCTGGCTTGCAAAAAGGCGCGCGCACGACACAGCGGGGATACAGCGCGTTGCTGCAATGCGGGCTCCTCAACACGAATGGAGTGCCCCGCATGAAAACCCTTCACCTCCTGGCCGCCGGCGCCATCGCGCTGGCCACCCTGCCCGCGCGGGCACAGACGGCGCCCTCGCCGCAAGGCACCTGGCTGACCGAGAGCGGCAACCTGGAAGTCAGCGTGGCGCCCTGCGGCGCGGCGCTGTGCGGCACCGTCACCCGGGTGCTGGCCAACCGCTCCATGAGCGCGCCCGGCACCGAGCTGGCGGCCGACGTGAAGCCGGCGCTGGGCATGACCATCCTCACAGGCTTCGAGCCCTCCGGCGAAGGCGAATGGAAGGGCCAGGTCTACAACCGCGAGAACGGCAAGACCTACAGCGCGCTCATGAGCCTGCCCGCCGAGGGCCAGATGGCGATTCGCGGTTACGTGGGCCTGCCCCTGTTCGGCCAGACCCAGGTCTGGCGCCGGGTGCAGAAATGATCAACCCGCTCTTCGCCGTGCTGGCCGGCGTGCTGACGGTGGCCGCGCCCTGCGTGCTGCCCATGCTGCCCGTGGTGCTGGGCGCCTCGGTCGGCCAGCACGACCGCAGCCGCCCCATCTTCATCGCGCTGGGCTTTGCCTTCGCGTTCTGCGCGGTGGCCATCCTGTTCAGCACCTTCTCGCACGTGCTGGGCCTTTCGCAGGACGCGCTGCGCGATTTCGCCGCGGTGATGCTGCTGCTGTTCGGCGTGCTGATGATCTGGCGCACCCCGTTCGACTGGCTGGCCGTGCGCATGAACGGCGTACTGAACCGGGTGAACGCGGTGGGCGACCGGGCCGGCGGCGGCAAGCTGGGCGGCCTGGTGCTGGGCATGACGCTGGGCGCGCTGTGGACGCCATGCGCGGGGCCGGTGCTCGGCTCCATCCTCACGCTGGTGGCCACCACGCCCGACATCGCCCAGGCCGGCTTCCTGCTGGCCTGCTATTCGCTGGGCGCGGCGCTGCCGATGATGGCCATTGCCTACGGCGGCCAGATGGTCACGCTGAAAGTGCGCCAGCTTGCCGGCCGCATGCACCGCGTGCAGCAGGTGTTCGGCGTGGTGGTGATGCTCACCGCCGCCGCCATGTTCTTCAACTACGACACGGCGGCCACGCTGTGGCTTTCTGGAGCTTTCGCATGAACCCCATCCTTTCCCATCCCGGCCGCCGCGCCTTTCTCGCCTCAGGCCTGGCGCTTGCCGCCGGCGGCGCGTTTGCTGCGGCGCCATCGCCCCTGTACGACTACGGCGCCGCGCCCGAACTCACCGGCCTGGACGCCTGGTTCAACTCGCAGCCGCTGACCCTGGCCGGCCTGCGCGGCAAGGTGGTGCTGGTGGATTTCTGGACTTACTCGTGCATCAACTGCCTGCGCACCCTGCCCCACGTCAACCGCTGGGCCGGGACCTACAGGGACAAGGGCCTGGTGGTGATCGGCGTGCACACGCCTGAATTCCCCTTTGAGCGATCGGCCGGCAACCTGCAGGCCGCGATAAAGCGCTTCGGCGTGAAGCACCCCGTGGCCCAGGACAACCGCTACGCCACCTGGAAGGCCTTCGGCAACCAGTACTGGCCGGCAGCCTATCTGCTGGATGCGCGCGGCCACCTTCGCTACCGGCATTTTGGCGAGGGGGAGTACGACCGCACGGAAGCCGCCATCCAGGCGTTGCTGGGCGAGGCCAAGGCCGGATGAGCTATCAATTCGATAGCCGCCCACGCACAGCTGGCGCGCCTCGCAGGCCTTTTCTCCTCTGAAAATACCCCCCGGGGGCTCTGGAAACCAGCCCCCGTGATAAGCTGGCCCCCCTCTTTTTGCCTCCCAGAGCGAGAACGCCATGCCCGGACTTTTGCCCCACGTCGACCCCCAAGGCCTGCTTGAATTTTCGGTGGTCTACACCGATCGCGCGCTGAACCACATGTCCAAAAGTTTTCAGGGCGTGATGACCGACATCTCCAGCATCCTGAAGGAGGTGTACGGCGCGCGCTCCGCCGTGCTGGTGCCCGGCAGCGGCACCTTCGGCATGGAATCGGTGGCGCGCCAGTTCGCCACGGGCAAGGACGTGCTGGTCATCCGCAACGGCTGGTTCAGCTACCGCTGGACCCAGATTTTCGAGATGGGCGGCATCCCCGCTTCCTCCACCGTGCTGAAGGCGCGCAAGACCGAGGCCGGCGCCAAGGCCTCGTGGATTCCCGCCCCCGTCGCTGAAGTGCAGGCCGCCATCCGCGACAAGAAGCCCGCCGTGGTGTTCGCGCCCCACGTGGAAACCGCCGCCGGCATGATCCTGCCCGACGATTACCTCAAGGCCGTGTCGGATGCCGTGCATGAAGTGGGCGGCCTGTTCGTGCTGGACTGCATCGCTTCCGGCGCCATGTGGGTCGACATGAAGGCCACCGGCGTGGACGTGCTGATCTCCGCGCCGCAAAAAGGCTGGAGCAGCTCGCCGTGCTGCGCCATGGTGATGCTGAGCGAGCGCGCCCGCGCCGCCATCGACGCCACCACCAGCACCAGCTTCGCCATGGACCTGAAGAAGTGGCTGCAGATCATGGAAACGTATGAAGGCGGCGGCCACGCCTACCACGCCACCATGCCCACGGACGCGCTGACGCGCCTGCGCGAAGTGATGGTGGAGACGCGCAGCTACGGCTTCGCCAAGGTGCGCGCCGAGCAGGAAGAACTGGGCCGCAAGGTGCGCGCGCTGTTCGAGAGCCGCGGCCTCGCCAGCGTCGCGGCCGAAGGTTTCAAGGCGCCCGGCGTGGTGGTGAGCTACACCGACGACGCCGAGATCCAGTCCAGCCGCAAGTTCCTGGCCGAAGGCCTGCAGACCGCCGCCGGCGTGCCACTGCAGTGCGACGAAGGCGCCGACTTCAAGACCTTCCGCGTCGGCCTGTTCGGGCTGGAAAAGTGGCACCACGTGGACCGCACGGTGCAGCAGCTGGCCACGGCGCTGGACCACATCGGCATCGCCGCTCCGGTGGCCAAGCCGGTTCCGCAGCCCGCCTGAGCCGGGCCGTCGGCAGGCGCCTGCGCGCCTGCCGATTTCTGTTGACGCGGCGGCTTTCCGATATTAAAGTGATATCACTTTTACCGGAGGCTTCCATGTCCAACCCCACACTTTCCCCGCCGCGGGCCGTTCGCAGGGAGCTCGCCTACCGCTCTATGAGCGGCTACGCGATGGCGGTGATCGCCGTGCTGCTGATCGGCCTGGGCGCATTGCTCCTGCAGCAAAAAATGGCGCCCTGGCCCGGGGGCGTGGCGGTGGTGCTGGCGGGCATGGCGATGCTGCCCGGCCTGTACATGCTGCAGCCCAACGAGGCCGCCATCTTCACGCTGTTCGGCCAGTACCAGGGCACTGACCGCTCCGAGGGCCTGCGCTGGACCAACCCGCTGCAAAGCGGCCAGAAAATCTCGCTGCGCGCGCGCAACCTGAATACGCTGCCGCTGAAGGTGAACGACAAGCGCGGCAACCCGGTGGAGATCGGCGCGGCCGTGGTCTGGCGCGTGCACGACACCGCGCAGGCCGTGTTCGAGATCGACGACTACACCCGCTTCGTCACCATCCAGGCCGAGGCGGCCATCCGCCACCTGGCCACGCTGTACGCCTACGACAGCGGCGAAGACCTGGAAGGCGACGAGACCACCCTGCGCGCGGGGCTGGACGTGGTGGCCAATGCGCTCAAGGCCGAACTGAACCAGCGCTTCGCCAGCGCGGGCGTGGAGGTGCTGGACGCCAAGCTCACGCACCTGGCCTATGCGCCCGAAATCGCCCAGGTGATGCTGCGCCGCCAGCAGGCGGTGGCCATCGTCAGCGCGCGCCACCAGATCGTGGCCGGCGCGGTGGGCATGGTGGAAGCCGCGCTGCGCGGCCTGTCCGAGCGCAACCTGGTGACGCTGGACGACGAGCGCAAGGCCGCCATGGTGTCCAACCTGCTGGTGGTGCTGTGCTCCGACAAGGATGCGCAGCCCGTCATCAACACCGGCACGCTCTACACATAACAGGCGGCGCGGCAGCACCTGATGGCAAGCCCCGGCAAGAAGGCCTTTCCGCTTCGCATCGACCCGGCCCTGTGGGCCGAGATCGAGCGGCTGGCCGCGCAGGAACTGCGCAGCGCCAACGCGCAGGTGGAATTCATGCTGCGCGAAGGCCTGGCCAAGCGGGGCCGGCTGCCGCCGGCGGATGCGGGCACGCAAGGCACGGCCAGGAAAACCGGCAGATGAGAAGCAGTGGCTTCACCGCCTTCCTTTCATCCCTGTTCCTGTCACGGCTGGCGGACCAGGTTCTCCTGTTCCTGGTGCCGCTGGTGGTTTACCAGGCGACGCAGAGCGTGGCCGGGTCGGGCCTGGCGTTTTTTGCGGAATCGCTGCCCCGCTATCTGTCTTTTCCGGTTTGCGGCGCGCTGTGCGACCGGGCTTCGCCGCTGCGGCTGCTGCGGACCAGCCAGATGCTGCGCGCCGCCGCATGCGCGGCGGGCGTGCTCGCCGGGTGGCTGTACGGCGGCGTGGGCTGGCTGATCGCGCTGTCGGCCATCTGCGGTGTGCTGACCACGCAGGGCGCCATGGCGCGCGAGGTCATTCTTCCCCATGTTTCACCCGCCCGGGCATTCCACAAAGTGCTGGCTTATTCGCAAACGGCCGACCAGTTGGGGGCGGTGCTCGGCCCGCTGCTGGCCGCCTTGCTGCTGACCTGGATGAGATGGGAGTGGGTGGGGGCCGCGGCCGCGCTGATCTTCTTGCTGGCCGATGCCGCCACCGCGCTGTGGTCGCGCACCAGCCATGTGGAACTTCCCGCGCCCGAGGACCGCGGCGGCTCCTGGTTCGCGCCCATACGCACGGCGCTGGGCCATGTCTGGCACGTACCGGGCCTGCGCAAGCTGGTGGTCCTTGCCGCCGGCGTGAATTTGGTGGTGGGAGTGACGCTGGCTTCTTCGGCCGCGCTGGTGACAGGCCTGCACGCGCGCAGCGCCCAGGAATACGCCGCGCTGCAGGCGGCGGGCGCGGTGGCGACCATGCTGGTGCTGCTAACCATCGCCCGCACCGCGATCCCGCTGCGGGCGATGGCCGTGATTTCGTTCGTGCTCATCTTCGTGGGTGGCGTGGCGACCGCCCTGGGCGGGCATTACGGCCTGTACGCAGCGGGATTCCTGCTGGTGATCGGATTCGACAAGATGTTCAACATCTTCATGCGCACCAGCCGCCAGAAGATCATTCCCGTCCGCGACTACGGCAAGACCACCGGCGTGCTGGCCATGCTGAACAACCTGACGCAGCCGCTGGCCGGCCTGCTGGTCGGCATTTTCGCGGGCAATTCGCAGACCGCGCGGGTCATCCTGGCGCTTTCACTGGGCATGGCGGCGCTGGGCTTGGTGGCCGCTTTCATGGATCGCGACGCCCCGGCAGCCTAGGGGTATTGCCGGCTGCCACCCGAACGCGTCAACTGCGCCAGCCATTGCCCCGTTATTGAAGGGCCAGGCACATCGTGCCAGGAGACGGAACATGGCCACTTCGCAAGCTACCCAGTACGAACTGTGCTTTCGCTCGCTGTTCAACAGCGGCCGCGGCTTCGCGTTCCCCTGTGATTGCCAGGGCCATGTGGACCTGGACGGGCTCTCGGAGCGGGCCCGCAACAATTACCTGTTTGCCCGTGCCCTGGTTGGGCGCGAACTCGCTGCACCCGAAGTGCAGCTGGGTGGGGGCCGCTAAACCCGCCTGCGGATTCAACCGCGCCGCACCTTTGCGCCCCTTTTCCGGCTGGCCTCGATCAGCAGCCGGGCGAACGCATCGGCGGCGGGCGACAGCGTGCGGCCGGCGCGCTGGATGAGGCCGATGGTGCGGGTGACCGGCGGCTCCAGCGGTATGCCCACTACCGCCGCAGGCCGGCGCGGCACCGTAAGCTGCGGCACGATGGCCACGCCCAGGCCCGCCTCCACCAGGCCGATCAGGGTGGAGACGTGCCGCACCTCGCACACCGGCCGCGGCAGGGCCGGCAGCTCGGCCAGGGCGTGGTCGATGAAAACGCGGTTGCGGCTGGCCTGCGACACGCGCACCTGGTCCCAGGCCGCCAGCTCGTCCCAGCGCACCGAACGTCGCGTGCCCAGCGCATGGTCCGCGCGGCACGCCAGCACGTACGCATCCTTCATCAGCGGCGTGAAATCAACGTCGCTCTCCTGCATGCCGATGTAGTTGATGCCGAAGTCGGCCTCGCCATGCTTGACCGAGGCGAATACGCCGTCGGCGCCGTCCTCGATGATGCGCACCAGCACCTTGGGGTGCCGCTCACGGTAGGTGTCGATCACGGCCGGCAGGAAGTGGTGAACCGCCGAGAAAACGCAGCCGATGGTGACGTCGCCGGTTTCCAGCTGGGCCGCGTCGCGCAGACCCATCACCGAGCGGTCCAGGTCTTCCACGACCGGGGTGATCTCGCGCAGGAAGCGGCTGCCCAGCAGCGTGAGCTCCATGCTGCGCGTGGTGCGGTCAAACAGGCGCGCGCCCAGCCGCGCTTCCAGGTTGGAGATGCGGCGCGAAAACGCCGGCAGCGAAAGGTGCAGCGCCTTGGCCGCGGCCGCGAAGCTGCGCAGCTCGGCGGCGGTGATGAAGGCGCGAAGGTCACCCAGCCCGGGCGTGCCCGCGGGTGTGGCCGGTCGCGCGGCGGTGGGGACAACGGTTGAGTCCGGTGCGGTCTTGGGTTGCATCAAACGCAATAAACACTAGGAAACTTGCACTTTACAGCCCTTTGGGCCGTGGCCACCATAGCGCCCACTACAAGGAGACAAGATGAAACGCCGTCAATTGCTGCAGGCGGGCTGCGCTGCCGCCGTGCTGCCCGGCCTGGCCATCGCCCAAGCCTGGCCCTCCAAACCCATCCGCTACATCGTGCCGGTCGCCGCCGGCGGCGGCAACGACATGATCGCGCGCGTGGTCACCGAACGCTGGGGCGCCGCCCTGGGCCAGACCTTCGTCGTGGACAACCAGAGCGGCGGCGGCGGCGTGGTCGCCAGCCAGATCACGGCGCGCGCGGCGCCGGACGGCTACACGCTGATGCAGGGCTACGTGGCCACGCACGGAACCACGCCGGCCACGCGAAAAATCAACTACGACCCGATCAGGCAATTCACGCCCATCGGCATGATCGGCGCCACGCCCAACGTGCTGGCCATCAACGCCAACGTGCCCGCGAAAACGGTGAAGGAATTCATCGACTACGTGAAGGCCCATCCCGGCAAGGTGAGCTACGGCTCGGCCGGCCAGGGCTCGCTGACGCACCTGACCATGGAGCTGTTCAAGCAGGGGACCGGCCTGTTCATGCTGCACATCCCCTACCGCGGCATCGCCCCGGCCATCAACGACGTGCTGGGCGGCCAGACGCAGGCCATGTTCCCCGGCCTGGCCGCCGCCCTGCCCCACCTGCGGTCCGGGCGCATGCGCGCGCTGGCCGTCACCGGCAAGGCGCGCAGCCCGCAGCTGAAGGACGTGCCCACGATGGAGGAGATCGGCTTCAAGGGCTTTGACGCCATGCAGTGGTATGGCTCGGTGGGCCCGGCCGGCATTCCGGCCGACGTGGTGAAGCGGCTGAACGAGACCCAGGTGGCGGTGCTGAAGGCGCCCGACCTGCGCGAGAAGCTGGCGGGCGAAGCCGTCGAACCGTGGCCGATGACGCCCGAGCAGTTCGGCGACTACATCAAGGCCGACATTGCACGCTGGACCGCGCTGGCCAAGGCCCGCAACATCCAGCTCGAAGAATAAGGAAACCCAGTGGCCCAGAACACCCACGTCGCGGCGGATACGAACGCGCCGCCCGTCACCTCCATCCTGGCGCGCTTTGTCTCGGGCCATGCGTCCCGCGGCTGGACCGACGCGGTGGAGCATGAGGCCCACCGCACCTTCTACAACTGGCTGGGCTGCGCCATCGGCGCGGCGCGGCACGAGGCGGCCGACGCCGCGCTGGCCGCCGTGGCGATGCTGCAGCCCGCGCCGCAGGCCACGGTGCTGGGCCGCGCCGAGCGCATCGACATGGCCAGCGCCGCGCTGGTCAACGGCATCACCTCGCACACCTTCGACTTCGACGACACCCACCTGAAGACCATCATCCATCCGGCGGGGCCGGTGGCCTCGGCCGTGCTGGCGCTGGCCGAGCAGCTGGGCTCGCCGGGCCGCGCCGTGATCGACGCGCTGGTGCTGGGCATCGACGTGTCCTGCCGCATCGGCAATGCCATGTACCCGGACCACTACGACCGCGGCTGGCACATCACCGGCTCCACCGGCATGCTGGGCGCGGCCGCCGGTTGCGCGCGGCTGCTCGGCCTGAGCGAGCAGCAGACCGCCATGGCGCTGGGCATTGCCGCGTCGCAGCCGGTGGGCTTTCGTGAGCAGTTCGGCACGATGACCAAACCGTTCCACCCGGGCGGCGCGGCGCGTGCGGGGCTCACCTCCGCGCTGCTGGCGAAGCACGGGTTCACCGCCAGCCCGCGCGCGCTGGAAGCGCCGCGCGGCTTCGTGCAGGTGGCTTCCGACAAGCGCGACTGGAACGAAGTGACGGGCGAGCTGGGCGAGCGCTTCGAGATTTCCTTCAACACCTACAAGCCGTTTGCCTGCGGCATCGTCATCCACCCCAGCATCGACGCCTGCGCGCAGCTGCGTGCGCAAGGCGTCAAGCCGGAGCAGGTGAAGGCGATCGAGTTGCGCGTGCATTCGCTGGTGCTGGAACTGACCGGCAAGAAGGAGCCGCGCGACGGCCTGCAGGGCAAGTTCAGCGTGTACCACGGCTGCGCCGTCGGGCTGATGTATGGCCACGCCGGCGAAGAAGAGTTTTCCGACGCGGTGGTGAACGACCCGCAGGTCGTGGCCCTGCGCAACAAGGTGAACGCCATCGTCGACGATTCGATCGATGAAGCCGCGGTGGATGCCACGGCCGTGCTCACCGACGGGCGCATGGTGCACGTGCGCGTGGACCACGCCATCGGCTCGCTGGAGCGGCCGCTCTCCGACGCGCAGCTGGAAGCCAAGTTCAACGCGCTGGTGGTCTCCCAGCTGGGCGAGGCGAAGGCGCGCGCCATCACCGCGGCCTGCTGGCGCCTGGCCGCGCTGGCGGATGTGCGCGAACTTACGGCCCTGTGCCGGCCCTGACCCGCCAAGGATTTTCATGCCCCACATGCCCGCCTCCGCCGCGCTGCAGCGCTTTCGCGTCATCGACCTGACCCAGGTGCGCGCCGGCCCCACGGCCTGCCGCCAGCTGGCGGACTGGGGCGCCGACGTCATCCAGGTGCAGATGCCCGAGCACATGCGCGGCGACGACACGTTGGGCGGGCAGGACGGCTCCGACTACCAGTACACCCACCGCAACAAGCGCTCCATCACGCTGAACCTGAAGGAAGCCGAGGGCATCGCCACGCTCAAGCGCCTGATCGGCGGTGCCGACGTGGTGGTGGAGAACTTCCGGCCCGACGTGAAGTTTCGCCTGGGCATCGATTACGAAACCCTGGCCGTGGACAACCCGCGGCTGGTGTACGCCAGCATCTCCGGCTTCGGCCAGACCGGCCCCCTGGCCACCCGGCCCGGCTTCGACCAGATCGCCCAGGGCATGGGCGGGCTGATGTCGGTCACCGGCACGCCCGGCGAAGCACCCATGCGGGTGGGCATCCCGATCGCCGACCTGTGCGCCGGCATCTTCGCGGCGCAAGGCATCCTGGTGGCGTTGCTGGAGCGCGAGGCCTCCGGCAAGGGCCAGTGGCTGCACACCTCGCTGCTGGAAGCCATGGTCTACATGATGGACTTCCAGACCTCGCGCTACCTGATCGACGGCGAGGTGGCCACGCAGGCGGGCAACTTCCACCCGACCAGCATTCCCACCGGCGTCTACAAAGCGCGCGACGGCTACCTGAACATCGCGGTGTTCGGCTCCAAGATCTGGGAGCGCTTCTGCAACATCCTGGGCGCGCCCGAATGGATCGCGGACCCGCGCTACATCGACAAGGCCGGCCGCTCGGTCAACCGCGAAGCGCTCAACGCCGAGATCAACAAGCGCCTGGCCGCGCAGGACCGCGGCCACTGGATAGCGCAGTTCAATGAAGGCGGCGTCGCCTGTGGCCTCATCAGCGACATGCGCGAGGTGCTGTCCGAGCCGCAGATCGAACACCTGGGCATGGTGAAGGATGTCGTCTCCAGCCGGCTCGGCCCGCAGCGGCTGGTCGGCCAGCCCATGCAGCTGCAGCGCACCCCCAGCACCATTACGCGCGCCGCCCCGCGCCGCGGCGAGCACACCGAGGAAGTGCTGCTCGAACTGGGCGTGGGCCAGGATGACCTTGCACGCATGAAAGCCACCGGAGTGTATTGATGACGAACACCACCTACACATCAAATACCGAGCGGGTCCAGGCCTGGCTTGACGGCAGCACCCTGCACATCCGCTTCAACAACCCCGCGAAGCACAACGCGCTGTCGGTGGACATGTGGGAAGCCGTGCCGCCGTTGCTGGCCATCGCCCGCGACGACGACCGGGTTCGGCTGGTGGTGTTTTCCGGCGCGGGCGGGAAATCATTCGTCTCCGGCGCGGACATCTCGCAGTTCGAGGACATGCGGGCCGCGCGCGAGGCCGTGGCCCACTACGAGGCCATGGCCGAGGCCACGCTGACGGGCATCCACGACTTTGCCAAGCCCACGCTGGCCTGCATCCAGGGGTATTGCATAGGCGGCGGTGTGAACGTGGCGATTGCCTGCGACATCCGCATCGCCTCCACCGATTCCGTATTCGCGATTCCCGCGGCGCGCCTGGGCCTAGGCTACCGCTATTCGGCGATGAAGAACCTGGTGGATCTGGTCGGCCCGGGCGCCGCCAAGGACCTATTCTTCACCGCCCGCCGCATCGACGCCGTGGAAGCCAAGGCCATGGGCCTGGTGACTCGGGTGTGCGCGCCGGACATGCTGGATGCGCTGCTGGGCGAATACGCGGCCGCCCTGGCTGAGAACGCGCCGCTCACCGTGATGGCGGGCAAGGCCATCACACGGGAAATCCTCAAGCCCTCGACCGAGCTGGACATGGCGCTGTGCACGTCCCTCATCCGCGGCTGCTTCGAGAGCGCCGATTACACCGAAGGCCGCACGGCCTTCATGCAGAAACGCAAGCCGGTCTTCACCGGCCGCTAGAAAGGCAAAGCATGCAATCCTGGTGGATGCAGATGACCGACACGCACAGCGTGCTCGAAATGCGCGACGCGCCGGTGCCCCAGTCGGGCAAGGGCCAGCTGCTGGTGCGCATGCGCGCGGCGGCGCTGAACCGCGGCGAGTTCGTGCTGGGCCACGGCCTGCACGGCAAGCCCGGCAGCTGGAAGGCCATCGGCGGTGAGGGCGCGGGCGAGGTTGCCGCCGTCGGCGAAGGCGTCACGGGCTTCAAGGCCGGCGACCGCGTCATGGGCCGCTGCGCGGGTGCCTTCTCTGAATACGCGCTGATGGAGCAGGCCGAGGCCATGGCCGCGCCGCTGTCGTTGTCGTGGGAAGAGGCGGCCAGCATCCCCCTCACCTTCCTGGTCGCGTTCGACATGCTGGTGCTGCAAGGCCGCATCCAGGCCGGCGAATGGCTGCTTATCAACGGCGTGTCGTCGGGTGTGGGCGTGGCTTCATTGCAGCTGGGCAAGGTGCTGGGCGCCAACGTCATCGGCACTTCCGGCTCGGCGCAAAAGCTGGAGATGCTGAAACCGCTGGGGCTGGACCTGGGGCTCTGCACGCGCGCGCCGGACTTCGCGCCGGCCGTGATGCAGGCCACGGGCCAGCATGGCGCCGACCTGGTCATCAACACCGTGGGCGGCACCGTCTTCGCCGAAGACGTGCGCGCGATGGCGTTCGAAGGCCGGCTGGCCACCGTGGGCTATGTCGATGGCGTGCTGCATGCCGACATCGACCTGGAGGCCCTGCATGCGAAGCGGTTCACGCTGTTCGGCGTGTCCAACAAGCTGCGCAGCAAGGAACAGAAAGCAGCGGCGGTGCCGCGCTTCGTGGCGGAAGTGCTGCCGCATTTCGCCGCGGGACGCATCCGGCCGCAGCTCGACCAAGTGGTGGGCTTCGCGCAGCTGGGCGAGGCCAAGGCCCGCATGGAAGCCGGCGGCCACGTTGGAAAGATCGTCCTTCAAATGGGAGAGAAGTCATGAGAACGCCACACCTGCTGCTGGCACTGGCCCTGGCCGCCCTCGGCGGCCACGCCGGCGCGCAGCCCGCGCCCTACCCCAGCAAGCCGATCCGGCTGGTGGTGGGTTTCGCGCCGGCCGGCGCGGCCGACTCGGTCGCCCGCGCCATGAGCGACGCCTTCGGCAAGGCGCTGGGGCAGACCGTGCTCGTGGACAACAAGCCGGGCAACGGCTCCAGCATCGCCGCCGACATCGTGGCCAAGGCGCCGCCCGACGGCTACACGCTGCTGATCGCCAGCCCCAGCAGCATTTCGGTCAACCCGGCGCTGAACCCGGCGCTGCCCTACAAGCCGGCGGACCTGTTGCCGATCACGAAGATGACCACTTCGCCGCTGGTGCTGGCCGTGAACACTGCCAGCGGCATCCGCTCGGTCGCCGACCTGGTGGCGGCCGCGAAGAAAGACCCGGACAAGCTCAACTACTCCACTTCGGGCAACGGGTCGGCACCGCACCTGGGCGCAGCCCTTTTCACCCAGCTGACGGGCGCGCAGATGACGCACGTGCCTTACCGCGGCGGCGCGCTGGCCATCCAGTCGGTGATGGCGGGCGACACGCAGGTGACGTTCGGCACCTCGCCTTCCGTGCTGCCGCAGGCCGTGCCCGGGGGCAAGCTGCTGGCCATCGCCGTCAGCACGCGTGAGCGCTCGGCGCTGGTGCCCGGCCTGCCCGGCATGAGGGAAGCCGGCCTGCCCGAATACAACCTGGAGTTCTGGTACGGCATGTTCGTGCCGGCCGGCACACCGCCCGCCATCGCGCGGAAAATATACGACGCCACGGTGAGCGCCATGCAGCAGCCTTCCGTCAAAGCGGCACTGGCGCGCGAGGGCACCGAGGTCTCGGTCTCCGGCTCGCCGGAACAGTTCAGCGCCTTCCTCATCGAGGACGGCAAATTCTGGGTCAACCTGGTCAAGACCGCCAAGGTCAAGGTCGAATGAAAAATCTTCGCATCGGTATCCTGAACGGCGACGACATCGGCCACGAGATCGTTCCCGCTTCAGTGCAGATCAGCCGCGCCGCCGCCGAACTGCACGGCGTCGCCATCGACTGGCAGCCGCTGCCTATAGGCCGTACGGCACTGGACACGCACGGCCACACCCTGCCACCGCAGACCCTGGAGACGCTCAAGACACTGGACGGCTGGATCCTCGGGCCCATCGGCCACCGCGCCTACCCCAAGGGGCCCAACGCCATCAACCCGCACCCCATCCTGCGCAAGCAGTTCAACCTGTTCGCCAATGTGCGGCCCACGCGCTCATACCCCGACATCGGCTGCCTGCACGACGGCGTGGACCTGGTGATCGTGCGCGAGAACAACGAGGGCTTCCAGCCCGACCGCAACATGCTGCTGGGCAACGCGGAGTTCCGGCCCAACGACGAAGTGACCCTCTCGATGCGCGTGATCACCCGCACCGGCAGCAGCCGCGTGGCGCGCGCCGCCTTCGAGCTGGCGCGCCAGCGCCGCAAGCACCTGACCTATGTGCACAAGGACACGGTGTTCAAGCTGGGCTGCGGCATGTTCGTGGAAGAGTGCAAAAAGCTCGCCCCCGAATTCCCCGACGTGCTGGTCGACGACGTGATCGTGGACACCATGGCCATGCGCCTGGTGCGCGACCCGCAGACCTTCGACGTCATAGTCACCACCAACATGTTCGGCGACATCCTGTCCGACGAAGCGGCCGGCCTGGTCGGCGGCCTGGGCATGGCGCCAGGCCTGTGCATAGGCGACGGCAACGTGTGCATGGCGCAGGCCACGCACGGCTCCGCGCCCGACATCGCAGGCCGCGGCATCGCCAACCCCTACGCGATGATGGAATCCACGCGGATGATGTTCGAGTGGCTGGGCCACAGCCGCGCCAACCCCGGCGCCGTTCGCATGGCAGCCTCGATGTCGCGCGCGATCACCGAAGCACTGGGCGATTCGCAGGCCCGCACCGGCGACATCCGGGGCAAGGGCAACACCGCCTCCATGACCGATGCGGTGCTGCGCCGCATCCGGGCCTGACGCCGCACGTCACCAAGCGCCTTATGCAGCATTCGCGCGGCCTGCAGGCCATTTTCGGCCCGCAAGCCGCATGAATAGCGCGCAGCCTGTTTGAGCACGTCCGCTGTTCTTCCCCCGCATGGACAAAACATCGACCCCGCCCATGGTGCCGCTGCGCGCACTGCGGGCGGTTGCCTCGGTGGCGGCCACCGGAGGCGTGAGCGGCGCGGCGCGTGCGTTGCACCAGTCGCCGTCGTCCGTCACGCGCGCCGTGCAGCGGGCAGAGGCCATGCTCGGCATCACGCTGTTCGAGCGGGGCGCGCTTGGAATGACGGCGACGCCCGCGTGCCAGATGCTCTCGATGCGTGTCGCCCGCGCACTGGACGAGTTGCAGGCGGCCGCCAGCGGCCTGTGCCTGCGTGGCGCGCCGGCATCCGCCGCAGCGCTTCCGCGGCTGGCCAGCGACACTTTGCTGCAAGCCATCGTGGCGCGGGCGAACCACGCCACGGAAAGCGCCGCGGCCGCCCACATCGGCATGTCGCAGCCGGCGCTGCACCAGGCGCTGCGCCGCCTGGAGCATCTGGCCAGGGTGCCGCTCTTTGAGCGGACGCGCGTCGGCTCGCGGCTCAATGAATCCGGCCGCTGGATGCACCAGCAGGCCCAGCTTGCACTCGCGGAAATCCGCATCGGGCACGAAGAGCTCGCGCGCTGGCTCGGCCGGGGCGGGCCGCGGGTCGTCATCGGAACGCTGCCCATGGCCGGCGATGTGCTGGTCCCGCACGCGGTGGCGCTGGCGCTGGGTGCCGCGTCAACCATCGATTTCACCGTCAAGGATGGCACCTACGAGTCGCTGACCCAGATGCTTCGTACCGCAGAGATCGATTTCATGGTCGGCCCGTTGCGGGGCGCCGCACTGGCCCCCGACCTGGTGGAGGAGGTGCTGTTGATTGACCGCTTCGTTGCTGTCGCGCGGGCAGGGCATCCGCTGCTGGCCGGTGGCCGCCGGGCATCCCTGAAACGGTTGGCGCCTTATGCCTGGGTAGGCCCGTTGCCGGGTACGCCGGCGCAGGCTGTGTTCGACCGCCTGTTCTCGAACGCCGGCCTGGCGGCGCCGCGCGTGATCCTGCGGGCGCACAGCACGGCCGTCGTCCGTTCGGTGCTGCTCGCCAGCGACCATGTGGCGCTCATCTCCCCCCTGCAGGTGCGTGCCGAAGTCCAGGCGGGCCTGCTGGCCCATGTCTCGGCGCCTCTCGCCGGGTCGGAGCGCGCGATTGGCATCACGCAGCGGCGCGACGCGCTGGCGTCGTCCGCCTGCCGGGAGACGCTGGCGGCCTTGCGCCAGGCCGCCATCAACGCAACGCTTTCGAAACAGTAAATAAGTAAAACGCAACGGCCAGGGCCCAGCTCGCAAGGCCTGGATTCGATGCGCGACGGATACTCGATAGGTGACTAACAACACCATCGCGTCCATGTTCAACCGCCGAAAGGTTCTCGCCGGCCTGGCTGCGGCCCCCCTTGCCCTGGCCGCCAGGGCCCAGGCGGCCTTTCCTTCCAGGCCCCTGCGCGTGATCGTGGGCTACACCGCCGGCGGGGCAGTCGACCTGATCGCCCGCGCCGTGGCGCAGCAACTGCAGGCCGGCCTGGGGCAGCCTGTCGTCGTGGAGAACCGGCCCGGCGCCGGCACCAATGTGGCGATCCGCGCGCTGATGGAAAGTGCCGCCGACGGCCATACGCTGATGCTCGCGGCCAACGCACTGGCGGCCAATGTCTCGCTTTACGACCCCGCGCCGTACAACCTGGCCCGCGACCTGACCCCGGTCGCCCTGGTCGGGCGCGTGCCGGTCGTGCTGGCAGTGGCCGCAGGCTCGCAGGCCGCCACCTTGCAGCAGTTCATTGCCTTTGCACGGGCCAATCCGCAGAAGGTCAGCTACGGCTCGCCCGGCAACGGTTCAACGCCCCACCTTGCGATGGAATTGTTCGAGCGGGCGGCCGGGATCAAGCTGATCCATGCGCCTTACAAGGGCGGCTCCCAGGCCATCACCGACGTCCTGGGTGGCCATATCCAGGCCGTGGCCGTCAACGCGCTGGAAGTGCAGCCCCATGTGCGCGGCGGCAAGCTGCGCGTGCTCGCCGCCATGACGCCGCAGCGTTCACCCATCTTCCCCGAGGTGCCGACGGTGGCCGAGTCGGGCTTTGCCGGCTTTGAAGCCTCCGTCTGGTATGGCCTGGTCGCCCCCGCGGGCCTGCCACCGGCACTGGTGGCACGGCTGCATGCCGAGGTGCAGAAGGCGCTGGCTTCCGACGAGGTGCGCCAGCGGCTGGGCGCGGCCGGTGGCGAAGTGCTCCCCGGGCCGGCGGCCCAATTTGCCAGGTTGTTGCTGGACGAGAGCACGCGCTACGCCAGGCTGATTCGTGAAGCGCAAATCAAACCGGATTGACATGCAAGTTCCCAAAATGACATTTCCTTCCACCCGGCGTGCCGCATTGCTGGCCGGCGCGGGCTGTGCCCTGTCGCTGTCGCTGCCGGCGCGTGCCCAGGCATTTCCTTCCAGGCCGATCCGCATCGTCGTGCCGTTCACACCCGGCGGTTCGTCAGACGTGCTGGCCCGCGCGATCGGCGTGGAACTGGGCAAGGCGCTCAACCAGCCCGTAGTGATCGACAACGTGCCGGGCGCAGGCGGCTCGCTCGGCGCCGACAGGGCGGCCAAGTCCGCCGCGGACGGCTACACGCTGCTGATGGGGCACATCGGCACGCTGGCGATCAATCCGGCGCTGTACCCGAAGCTGGGCTACGACCCGGTGCGCAGCTTCACGCCGGTCGCGTGGGTCGCGCGCGTGCCCAACGTGCTGGTGGTCAATGCATCCGTGCCGGCGCGCAACCTCAAGGAACTCATCGCCCTGGCCAGGGCGAAGCCCGGCCAGCTGGCGTACGGTTCCGGAGGCAACGGCAGTGCGGCGCACACCACCATGGAATACCTGAAGATGCAGGTGCAGGCCCCGTTCCTGCACATTCCGTACCGCGGCACCGCGCCCTCGGTAACCGACCTTCTTGCGGGCCTGGTGCAGGTGTTGTTCACCGGCATTCCGGCGCTGCTGCCGCACATCAAGTCGGGGCGGATGCGGGCGGTGGCGGT
This sequence comes from Burkholderiales bacterium, assembly GCA_016191525.1. Taxonomy (GTDB): domain Bacteria; phylum Pseudomonadota; class Gammaproteobacteria; order Burkholderiales; family Burkholderiaceae_C; genus Ramlibacter. The sequence continues at coordinate 748,636 of JACPOK010000033.1, forward strand.
GTCAAGCCCGAAGCGGCTGGCGCTGCTACCGGACGTGCCCACGGTCGCGGAAAGCGGTGTGGCCGGCACCAAGGGCTTCGAGGCAGACCAGTGGTATGGCCTGGTGGCTCCCGCGGGCACGCCGGCGGACGTGGTGGCGCTTCTCAACCAGCACATCAACAAGGCGCTGGCTTCCGAAGAGGTCCGCGCCCGTCTGGCCGCTGAAGGCGCGGAGGCCACGCCGGCTACGCCCCAGGTGTTCGGGCAACTGATCGCGCGCGAGATCCCGCGCTGGCAACGGGTGGTGCAAAACGCTCACATCGCGCTGGACTGACAACACCGAGGAACCTGCATGAAACCCCTTCTGAGCCTGCTTCTGGCAGGTGTCCTGGCCGCTGCATTGCCCGCATCACGGGCGCAGGCGCCCGCCGCCGCCAAAACCGAGGTCCTGTGGCTCGGCCAGTCGGCGTTCCGCATCACCAGTCCCGGCGGCAAAGTCATCGTGACCGATCCATGGCTCAAGCTCAACCCGCTCACGCCGCCCGAATACAAGAACCTCGAAGCCCTGGGCAAGATCGACGTGCTGCTGGTCACGCACGGGCACTTCGACCACTTCGCCGACGCACCCGCGCTGGCGCTGCTTAACCAGGTTCCGATGCACGGGCCCGGCGACATGAACCAGACCGTGGGACTGCTGGGCATCCTGCCGCCCAACCTGGTGCCACGCTTCAACAAGGGCGGAACCATCACGCCGGCGGCCGGCATCAAGGTCACCGCGGTCCACGCCGAACATTCCTCGGTCATCGTCTGGAAAAACCCGGCCACGGGGAAAGACGAGGCGCACTACGGCGGCGAGCCGGTGGGTTTCATCATCGAGCTGGAGAACGGCTTTCGCATCTACCACATGGGCGACACCGGCTTGTTCGGCGACATGAAACTGATCGCCGATTACTACAAGCCCGACCTCGTGCTGATGCCCATCGGCGGGCACTTCACGATGGGGCCGGTGGATGCCGCGTACGCCACGCGTGAGTGGTTCAAGCCGCGCTTCGTCATTCCCATGCACTACGGCGCCAACCCGCTGGGGCGCGGAACTCCCGAGGAATACGCGCGCGCCCTGGGCGAAACCAGCACCCGCATCCTGCCGCTCAAGCCCGGCGAGAAGGCGGTGTTCTGATGCACAGCCGCGCACGGCGAAACCTTCTGGCCGGCGCGGCCGCGGTGCTGTTGCCTGCCTGGGCCCCGGCCCAGGCGTACCCCACCAGGCCGATTCGCATCATCGTGCCGTTCGGCCCCGGCGGCATCGCCGACCTCGTTGCCCGCACCGTCGCGCAAAAGCTGGGGGAGCAGTTGCGCCAGAGCGTGGTGGTGGAGAACAAGCCGGGTGCCGGCGGCGTGGTTGCCGGCGACCTGGTGGCCAAGGCCGAACCCGACGGCCATGTGCTGCTGCTCATGAGCAACGGCACCGCGGTCAGCGCCGGGCTGTTCCAGTCACTGCCATTCGATGCACAGAAAGATTTCGCGCCGGTCGTCACGCTGGGCGTGTTCGATATTGCCGTGCTCACGGCCGTGGACAGCCGCTTCAGGAACATGAAGGACCTGCTCGCCCACGCGCGGGCGAATCCGGGCAAGCTGAACCTGGGAACCGTCAACGTGGGAAGCACGCAGCACCTTTCCGCGGAGCTTCTCAAGACCAGCGCCGGAATCGATTTCCAGATCGTGCCGTTCAACGGCTCACCCGCGGTGCTCACGGCCCTTCGCGGCGGGCAGATCGACGCCGCCGTCGAAATCCTGGGGCCCATGCTGCCGCAGATCGCCGCCCGGGCCGTCCAGCCGCTGGCGGTGATGGGCGCGCGCCGCGCACCGGCCCTGCCCGAGGTGCCAACCCTGGCGGAAAGCGGCGTGCAAGGCTTCGACGTCGCGTCCTGGAATGCGCTGGCCGCGCCGGCGCGCACACCGCCGGCCGTCATCGCCACGCTGAACCGCGAAGTGAACAAGGTCCTGGCCGACCCCGGGATTCGCAAGCAGTTCATCGATCTGAATGTGACACCCCGGGGAGGCTCGCCCGAGCAGCTGGGCGAGTTGCTGGCCGCCGAAACCCGCCGGTGGGCCGACGTCATCACCCGCGCCAGGGTGCCCCGGCAATAGGCATTCCGCGCCCTGCAAATCAACAACGAGGAGAGAGAACCATGAAGATGAAGACACTGGCGGCCGCCGCCGGCCTGTTCGCGGGCTTTTCCGCGATGGCGCAGACCGCGTCCAGCCTTAACCTGTACGGCATCGTCGATGTCTCCGTGCGGCGCCATATCGGCTTGACCAGCGCGAACGCCCGGTCCGCGGGTGACGCGACCAGCGTGGCCAGCGGGGTCGGGCCCACCAGCCGCTGGGGCTTGCGCGGCTCCGAGGAACTGGGCGGCGGCATGCGGGCACTGTTCAACTTCGAATCGGGCATCAACGTCGACACCGGCCTGCAGGCGGGCAACGCCTACTTCGACCGGGCCTCCATCGTCGGGCTGAGTGGCCCCTGGGGCACCGTGACGGCCGGCCGCCAGAACACGCTGGTGGCTGATTCCGCCGGGGTGGCCGATCCCATCGGCCTGCGTTTTGCAGGGCTCAACCCGAACATCCAGGTCACCAGCCTCACGGGGCACTTGCTGGGCATCGAGTTTGGCCCCACCAACGCAAACACCTCGTCCAACCGGGTGGACAACTCGGTGAAATATTCCGTGCCGCTGGGGCCTGTGGTTGCACGGGCGATGTACAGCTTTGGCGAGGTGGCGGGGGACACATCGAAACAGAACTCCGCCGGCCTGGGCCTGGACTACATCAGCAGCGGATTCTCGGTGACCAGCGCCTACACCGAGTTCCGCGACGCCAACAACCGCGAACTGCACGCCGCCAACCTGGGGGCCACGTGGCTCGCACTGCCTGCGCTGCGCGTCATGGCCAACATCGGCCGGAACAGGGCCGAAACCAGCCCGACCGCCATCACCAGCAACAGGCTCGTGGCAGTGGGGATAAATTACGCCGTGACACCCGCTGTGGACCTGATCGCGGGCTACTACAAGGTTGACCGCAGCCGCACCGGGCAGGCCGACGACGGGTTCAGGCGCCTGCTGGCATTCGTGGAGTACAAGTTCACCAAGCGCAGCAAGGTGTACCTGGAGCTGGACTCGACCCGTTGGCAAGGCAACTATCCCGTGGCGGGCAAGTCCACCTCCAGCGGCGTGAGCCTGGGGATCACCCATACTTTCTAGGACCATGGGCATCAACCGCCTCCCGCATCCCTCGCGCCGGCGCCTGCTGGCCGCCGTGCTGGCCGTTGCGGCTTTGCTGGCCGGGTGTGCTGCGGGCACGGCGCCGGCCGTGCCCGCAGGCGTTCGCGCGGCACTTGCACCCACCGGGACGCTGCGGGTCGCTGTGTATCCGGGCAGCCCCACCTCGTTGACGGAGCAGGCGCCGTCCGAGAGCATGCGTGGGGTCAGCGTGGATCTTGGCCGCGCGCTGGCGGCCCGGCTGGGCGTGCCAGCGCAGATCGCCATCTACCCCCGCCTGGCTCAGGCGCTGGAAGCGCTGCAGCGCGGCGAGGCGGATTTCACCATCACCAACGCCACCGATGAGCGCGCACGAATCGTGGATTTCGGCCCCGCGCTGATTGACCTGGAACTGGGGGTGCTGGTGCCGGCGGTTTCGCGCATCAAGGCCGTGGAACAGCTGGACCTGGCCGGCGCGACCGTTGGCGTCACCCAGGGCAGTTCATCGGAGCGGGTTCTTTCCGGCAAGCTCAAGCAGGCCGGGCTGCGCGCCTTTCCCACGCTGGATGCGGCACGCGCCGCGCTCCAGGCGGGACAGATCGATGCGTTCGCCACCAACAAGGGCATCCTGTTCGAACTGCTTGAACGCGTGCCCGGCGCGCGCGTTCTCGATGGCCGCTGGGGCGTCGAGCATCTTGCTCCGGCCATCCCCAAAGGGCGCGAAACTGCGTCGCCCTACCTGCGTGCATTCACCGAGGACGTTCGCCGCAATGGCGAGCTTGACCGCGCCAGCCGCCGCGCCGGCCTGCGCGTCAGTCCAGGTGCGCGCCCACCGCCTTGATCACGCCGGCCAGCCGCGCCGACTCGGCGGAGACATGCTGCGCGAACTCCGGCGGCGCGGCGAGGAAGGGTTCGTAGCCGAAGGAAGCGAACTTCTCGCGCACGTCCGGCTCGGACACGGCCTTGACCACATCCCGCCGGATCTTGTCCACCACAGCCGGCGGCAAGCCGCGCGGCACGGCGATGGCGGTCCAGCCGCTCACCTCGAAGTTGGCGGGGCCGCCGGCCTCGGCCACCGTCGGCACGTCCTTGTACGCCTCGAGCCGGCGCGGCGCGGCGATGGCCAGGAACTTGAGCTTGCCCGCGCGGTACAGCGGCCCGGCGGTGGCGCTGGTGCCGAACGCGAACGACAGCTCTCCGTTGGCCACGCCGGTGTACAGCTGCGTCGTTTCCTTGTAGACCACGTGCTGCATGTTCGTGCCCGTCACCGTCTCGAACAGCGCCGAGCCCAGATGCGCCGGGTTGCCCACCGACCATGAGCCGTAGCTGAGTCCGCCCGGCTTGGCCTTGGCATCGGCAATCAGGTCGGCCACGTTGCGGTACTTGCTGTTGGCCGCCGTGGTGATGAAGAAATAGGTCTTGAACAGCGGCGCGACCAGCTCGAAGTCCTTGTTCGCGGCATAGGGCAGCTTCTTGAACATGTGCGGGTAGGCCGTGAGGTGCACGTTGTCCAGCTGGATCAGGTCGTAGCCGTCGGTGGCGCCGCGCTTGAAGGCATCGATGGCGATGAAGCCGTTGCCGCCCGGCTTGTTCTCCACCGTCACCGGCTGGCCCCAGGCGCGCGACAGCTTGTCGGCCACCAGGCGGGCCACGCCTTCTGGCCCGCTGCCCACGGGGAACGGCGTGATCAGCCGCACGGCCTTGATCGGGAAGTTGATGGTTTGCGCGAACGCGGTGGCGGCGGGCAGCGCGCCCGCGGTGGCAAGCAGCGCGGTGCGGCGGGTGATGCCGGCGGAAAGGGGATTCATCGGGTCTCCTGGTCGTTGTGCGGCCGGAGTTTAGGAACAAGCCCTCGCCTTGGGGAGATATCGGGGTGCGGGGCGCGATCACCAAATGTGATGCCCTGCCCGCGTTTGACTCAGGCCTGGGTGGCCTTGGTCAGGTGGTGCGCCGCGCGATGCAGGTGGGCCAGCAGATGCCGCACGCTGGGCCGGTTCGATGCTTCCGCCCGCGCCAGCGCCCCGATGACCAGCTCCAGCGGGCCTTCGGCAATGCTGATGATGTCCAGGTGCTGCACGGCCAGCGGATGCATGGCAATCTGCTGCGGCAGCAGGCCAACGCAGTTGCCGGTGGTGATGATGGACAGCAGCCCCAAAGTTGAATTCACAAAGGCACCGGCGGGCGGCGGCTTCAGGCCGTGGCGCTCGAACAGGACCTTGGCGTACCCGGAAGCCGCCGTCGCCCCGGTGTAGACCCAGGGCGCATCGGCCAGGTCGGCCAGCTTGCGCGCCTTCACCAGCGGGTTCCCCTTGCGCGCCACGATGACCATGGCCACGGGCATCAGGGTTTCCACGGTGAATTCGCCGGTGGGCAACTGTTCGGGCACCGGGCCGACGGCGATATCGACTTCGCCCGTGCGCAGCCGTGTTAGTTGCTGGATGTACAGCTCCTCCACCACGCGCAGCTGGATCTGCGGGAACTCGCGCCCGAAGGTGCGCAGGGTCTCGGGAATAAGCGTCATCACCGCCAGCGGCACGGCGCCGATGGACAGCGCGCCCACCATGCGCCCACCCAGCTGGTCGATCTGCTCGGTCGCGATGGTGAGCTCGCGTTCCGCGGCCAGCGCGTGTTCGTAAAGCACCTTGCCCTGCGCGGTGGCCAGCACGCCGGTGGTCGAGCGGATCAGCAAGGTGGCGGACAGCTCGCGCTCCAGCTCGCGGATCATCTTGGTCAGCGCGGGCTGCGACACGCCCAGCCGCCGGCCGGCGGACCTCATGCTGCCTTCTTCAACCGCCGCGACCAGTGCGCGCAGGCCCGTGAGCTTCATGCCCGAATGATAACGGCCAGTTATCGCGGCACGCAACGCGCCTTCTCCCGGGATCGGCCTGCGCTTCCTAGACTCGCCGCCACCACAGATACCTGGGCACACAGCAGCATGGCGACCATCATCGGAGGCATCGCGGCCTCGCACACGCCGACGATCGGCTTTGCTTTCGACCGCGACAAGCGGGCCGACCCCGTGTGGGCACCCATCTTCGAGGCATTCGATCCGCTGCGCCACTGGCTGGAGCGCGAGAAGCCCGATGTGCTGGTCTTCATTTACAACGACCACGTCACCTCCTTTTTCTTCGACCACTACTCCGCCTTCGCGCTCGGCGTGGGCGAGCAGTGGCGCGTGGCCGACGAGGGCGGCGGCGCGCGCGACCTGCCGCCGGTTGCGGGCGATCCGCAGTTCGCGGCGCACCTGGGCCGCTCGCTCATGGCCGACGAGTTCGACATGGCGTTCTTCCAGGACAAGCCGCTGGACCACGGCTGCTTCTCGCCGCTGTCGATGCTGTCGGACCACGCCAACGGCTGGCCGGCGCGCATCGTGCCGCTGCAGGTGGGCGTGCTGCAGTTCCCCATTCCCACCGCACGCCGTTGCTGGCGCCTGGGCCAGGCCCTGCGCCGCGCGATCGAGAGCTACCCCGAGGACCTGCGCGTGGCCATCGTCGCCACCGGCGGCCTGTCGCACCAGGTGCATGGCGAGCGCGCCGGCTTCAACAACACGGCCTGGGACCAGCGCTTCCTGGACCTGTTCGAGCGCGACCCCGAACGCCTTGCGGGCATGACCCACGCCGAGTACGCGGAGCTTGGCGGCATGGAAGGCTCGGAAGTGATCATGTGGCTGGTGATGCGCGGCGCGCTGTCGGCGCAGGTGCGCTGCCTGCACCGCAGTTACTACCTGCCCTCGATGACGGGCATCGCCACCGCCATCTACGAAAACCAGGCTGCCGCCCCCTCCACGGCCGAAGCCGCGCGCGACGCGACCCGCGTCGCCCTGCAGCTGGCAGGTGCGCAGCATCTGCCAGGCAGCTATCCGTTCACGCTGGAGCGCAGCGTGAAGGCCCTGCGGCTCAACCGGTTCCTGCACTCGCTGGTGCGGCCGGCGTTCCGCCAGGCCTTCCTTGCCGACCAGGAAGCGATGTTTCGCAAGGACGGCCTCACCGAAGCCGAGCGCGACCTGGTGCGCCGGCGCGACTGGCGCGGCCTCATCCACCACGGCGCCATCTTTTTCGGGCTGGAGAAGCTCGGCGCCGTCATCGGCGTTTCCAACCTGCACATCTACGCGGCCATGCGCGGCGAAACGCTGGAGCAGTTCCAGCAGACCCGCAACGCGCCGAACGCGCTGTATTCCGTGGCCGGCAAGCAATCGGGCGCGCCGGCCTGGGAAGCCGTTCCCCCATCACCCACAACCACCTGAAACGAGGAGACTTCCATGAAAAAAACCATGTTCACCCTGGCCGCGCTCGGTGCGGCCGCATCCCTGCATGCGCAGGAGGTCAGCATCTACGGCGTCGCCGACGCCGCGGTGGAGCACCTGAGCAACGCGCCCACCGGCGGCATCACGCGCGTGCCCGGCCTGACGGGCAGCGTGCCCTCGCGCCTGGGCTTTCGCGGCACCGAGGACCTGGGCGGCGGATTGAAGGCCGTGTTCACGCTGGAGATGGGTTTCGGTGTTGACAACGGCACACTGAACCAGGGCGGCCGTGCTTTCGGGCGCCAGGCTTTCGTCGGGATCTCCAGCCCCTACGGCACGGTAAGCCTGGGGCGCCAGTACTCAATGCTGTTCTGGTCACAGCTGGATGCCGACATCCTAGGCCCGAACATGTACGGCTCCGCCTCGCTCGACAGCTACCTGCCCAATGCGCGCGTGGACAACTCCATCGCGTGGCGCGGCACCTTCAGCGGCCTCACGCTGGGCGCGACCTACAGCCTGGGCCGCGACGTGGCCAATGCGGGCCCGACGCCCGCGGGCACCAATTGCGCGGGCGAAAGCGGCACTGATACCAGGGCCTGCCGCCAGTGGTCGGTGCTGGCCAAGTACGACACGCAGCGCTGGGGTGTCTCCGCCGCGGTGGATGAGATCCGCGGCGGCGCGGGCGCCTTCGCGGGCCTGACCAGCAGCGCCATGACCGATCGCCGCTCCACGCTGGCGGGCTGGACCAAATTCGACGCACTCAAGCTTGGCGCGGGACTCATCCAGCGCCGCAACGGCGCCAGCGCCACCACGCCGCGCAGCGACCTGTGGTACCTGGGCGCGGCCTACAACGTCACGCCGCAATTCGTGGTGGACGGCGAGCTATTTCGCCTGAAGGTGCGCAACAGCGCGGATGGTGCCAAGCTGTGGGCCGTGCGCGGCACCTACGCCCTGTCCAAGCGCACTGCGGTGTACGCGACGGCCGGCCGCATCAACAACGATGGCGCGCTGGCCCTGTCGGTCAGCAACGCGGCGGCCGGCGGCGCGCCCCTGGCCGGCGGCTCACAAACCGGCATCGGCGTGGGCATCCGCCACACGTTCTGACCCGGCGCGCAGGGTGTGCCTGGGAGGCAGTCGTGAAGGCCGCGGGTTTCAAGCTGGACTGAAGCCAGCCAACCTAGGCCTCCAGCACGCTGGCGCCATGCGCGCCCAGGTGCAGGCTGACCGGAGCGCCCAGCTCCAGCAGCATGAGCGGCCCGCGCGAGGTGACCAGCACCAGGCCCAGCCCGGTTTTCACCACGTACTCCACGGCCTTGCCCAGGTAGCAGCGCTTGACGACCGAGCCCGCCAGGCCGCTGGCGGTAGCGGGACCCAGCCGCCAGGCCTCGGGGCGCACGGCCACGCGCACCGCGCCCGGCGCCCCTTCAAAGAGCTCGGGCAGCTGAAGCGGCCCCACCCACACCGCGCCGCCGCCCCGCCGCACACCCGGGAAGATTCCCGCCTCGCCCATGAAGGACGCCACGAAGGCCGTGGCCGGCCGCTCATACAGGGCGCGGGGCGAGCCGGCCTGCTCCACCCGGCCCGCATTGAGCAGCACGATCTGGTCGCTCAGCGCCAGTGCCTCCAGGTGGTCGTGGGTGACATACACCACCGTCAGGTCGCGCTGCCTTTGCAATGCGCGAAGTTCGTCCAGCAGGCTGCGGCGCAAGACCGCGTCCACGCTGGACAGCGGCTCGTCCAGCAACAGGACGGAGGGCGCCAGCACCAATGCGCGGGCCAGTGCCACCCGCTGCTGCTGCCCGCCGGAGAGCTCGGCCGGCCGGGCGCCGGCGATTGCCGAAAGCCCGGCGTTTTGCAGCGCGGCCACGGCGCGGGCACGCGCGGCGTCCGCCGCATGGCCGCTGGCCTGCAGGGCGAATTCGATGTTCTGCGTCGCGGTGAGGTGCGGGAACAGGGCGTTGGACTGGAACACCATGCCGACGGGCCGCATCTCCGCGGGCAGCGCCGTGACCGTGCGGCCGCCGATCACCACATCGCCTTCGCCGGGCGCCAGCAGGCCCGCGGCCAGATGCAGCACCGTGGTCTTGCCGCAGCCGGAAGGCCCGATCAGCGCCGTCAGCGAGCCGCCCGGCACCTCGAAACTGACCTCGGCCACCGCGGCGCCGGCGGCGCCCGGGTAGCGCAGCGACACACCCCGCATCGCCAGGCCGCTCATGGTGCGCCCCGCTGGAAATGCGAGGGCCGCACGGCACGCCCGAGCGCCAGGTCGCCCACCAGCCAGTGCACGGCGGCGATCAGCAGCGACAACAGCACGATCAGGGCCGCGCAGTAAGCAAAGGCGATGCCGTATTCACCCTGCCCGACGCGGCCGATGATGAAGGTGGTGGCGAGTTCGGTTTCGGCTGTGACCAGGAAGACCACGGTGGACACGGTCGTCACTGAACGCACGAAGCTGTAGATCAGCGAGCCGATCAGCGCCGGCCGCAGCAGCGGCAGCAGCACGTACACCAGCGTGCGCAGCGTGGAGGCGCCCAGCACCCGTGAAGCCTCGTCCAGCGAGCGGTTGACCTGGCGGAAGGCGGCGGTGCCCATCCCCACGGCGACCGGCAGGCTGCGAAACAGGAAGCACAGCACGATGACCTGCGTGGTGCCCGTGATCTCGATGGGCGGCGCGTTGAACACCAGCGTGTAGCTCAGTCCCAGCACGGTGCCCGGAATCGCAAAGGCGCCCAGCAGCGTGAACTCCATCGCCACCCGCCCCGGAAAGGCGTTGCGCTCCAGCAGCCACGCCAGCAGCAGGCCCGAGGTGGCCGTGAGCACGGCCGCCAGCCCGGCCAGCTTCAGGGTGGTGAGCAGCGAAGCCCAGGCCAGGCCGGTGAAGGCCAGGCCGCCGCCTTCGCGCACCACGTCGAACAGGCGCGTCAGGTGGCGCAGCGTGGGCGTGTAGTCGCGGCCCCAGACCTCGACGAATGCTGCGCTGACGGCGCATAGGTACAGGGCCAGCGTGCCTACCAGCCAGAGCGTGGAGGCCAGCAGCGCCGGCCGCCGCCAGGCCGGCGGCAGCGCCAGCGGCCGGCTGCCCATGGCGGGGTCGATGCTGGCGAACTGGCGCGAGCCGACCATCGCGCGCTGCAGCATGAACACGCCCAGCGCGAACAGCGCCAGCACCCAGGCCAGCGCGGCGGCGCGCCCCTGGTCGAACTGCGCGCCCACGATGGCGAAGAAGATCTCGGTGGAGAGCACCGCGTACTGGCCGCCCACGATGATGGGGTTGCCGAAATCGGCCATGCTCTCCAGGAAGCCCACCAGCAGCGCATGCGCCAGGCCCGGCAGCAGCAGCGGCAGCGTGATCCGGCGCAGCGTGTAGGCCGGCGTGGCGCGCAGCGTGCGGGCCGCGGCCTCCAGCGAAGGGTTGATGCCCTGCAGCACGCCGCGCATGATGAGGTAGCTGACAGGGGTGAACGCAACGGTCTGGGCCAGCCACAGGCCCAGCAGGCCGTAGAACCAGCGGCTGTGCGAGAAGTCGAACAGCCATTCGAACAGCTGGTTGACCAGGCCCGAGCGGTCGAACACCAGCACCAGCGCCAGCCCGGCCACGAAGGGTGGCGTGACGAACGGCAGCGGCGCCAGCACACGCACGGCGCTGCCCAGGCGCGAGCCGCTGCGCAGCTCCACCAGCGCCAGCAGCGTGCCCAGCAAGGTGGTGCTCAGGGTGGTGAGCACCGCCAGGAACAGCGTGTTCCAGGCCACGCCGCAGTGCGACGAGCCGCCCACGCAGCCCAGGCCCCAGATGCGCTCGTTGCCCACGCGCGCCATCGCCGCGGCCAGGCTGGGCTGCGCGTCTTCGCCGAGCACGCCCACCCACAGGCCGCGCAAAAGTGGATACGCGACGAACGCGCCGAGGATGCAGGCCGCCAGCACCGCCGCGGCGCTGGTGAACAGGTCGCCCTTGTAGGCGCCGCGCCGGGCCAGGCCAAAGGCGCCCAGCACCAGCAAGGCACACAGCAGCGTGGCCGCGCCCCAACCGAAGCCCAGGCGCGGGCCGTTGCCCGGCACGAGGGCCTGCACCATCACGCACAGGGCGCCGCCGAATCCCGCGGCCACCAGCACGGCCGCCTGCCGGCCCGCGTCGCGCGCGCCAGCGGCGCACAGGCAGGCCAGCGCGGCCCCGAAGCCGATGAGGAGCGTGGGCTGCCTGAACAGCAGGGCCTGCGCCAGCCCGGAGGCCGTCTCGAAGTCGGCGGCCAGGCCCGCCGGCAAGTGCACCGCACCCAGACCGAACGGGGTGCTGTACCAGGGCAGCAGGACGAAGGCCACGGCGCCGGCCGCGGCCCAGAGGCTGATCGCCCTGCGGCCGGGCCCGCTCATTCGCCCTTCCAGGCCACCACGGCATCGACGCCCACCGTGCGGCCGCCGTCGATGCGGTTGAACAGGTGCACCGTTGCGCCCATGGCCTCGCCGATCTGCTGGCAGATGGACAGCCCCAGCCCCACGCCGCCCTTGCTGGCCGAGAACGGCGTGAACAGGCGCGGCTTGACCTCGTCGTCGATGCCGGGGCCCTCGTCCCAGACCACGATTTCGCAAAGCGGCGGCGCGCCGCGCAGCACCACGCCCATGGCGCTGCCCGGCGGGCTGTAGTGGATGGCGTTGGCCAGCAGGTTGCGCAGCAATTCGCCGAGCATCACCGCATCGCCCCGGGCGCTGAAGTCGGGGCCTTCGAGCGCGAATTCCAGCCGCTTGCGCGAAATCAGCGGCGAGAGTTCGACCACCGCTTCACGCACGGCGGGTGCCACGGGCAACGGCTGCAGGGCACCGGCGTTGCGCAATTGCTCCAGCCGCGTGAGGCTGAGCAGCTGGTTGGCCAGGCCGGTGGCCCGGTCCACCGTGTGCAGCATGCCGGCCAGAGCGTCGCGGCCACCGGCGTCGGTTTCCAGCGCCGCCTGCAGCTGCGTGCGCAGCACCGCCATCGGTGTGCGCAGCTGGTGCGCCGCGTCGGCGAGGAAGCGCCGTTGCTGCTCCACCCACAGCCGTTCGGAGTCATGCAGTTCGCGCACGCGCGCCAGGGCCGGCTGCAGTTCTTCAGGGCATGGCGCGGGCGATGCGCCATCCTGCCCGAAGCCGCGCAGCGAGCGGACCACCCAGCGCCTGGCCAGCGCACTGGCGCAGGCCGCGATGGCCAGCATGCACATGAGGCCGCCGGCAAAGGCCGGCAATGCGCCCGACCAGAAGTCTTGCCAGGAGGGCAGCCGCCCGGCCAGTGGCTCGGCCATCTGCAACACCACGGCTTGCGCACCGTCGCTGCGCGAGGCCGCCGCGGCGCGCATCAACTCACCGCGGATGTGCGTGAAGTAGAACCGGGGCGCTTCGCCCGGGCGCAGGTCGCGGGCCCACGGATAGGGCGCGAGGTCGGCTTCGCCGCGCAGCTTTTCCCCATCGGTGCGGCTCACGCGCAAAGGCAGCGGCTGCGCCTCCAGCGGCCAGGCCGCCATGCGCGCCGCCAGCCGCTGGTCCTGGGCCTGTGCGTAGCCGCGCTGCACCTGGGCAAAGCGCCAGCCCGCCGCCGCCGACAGGCAGGCGATCGCGCCGACGCCGAGCCACAGCACGAAATGCCATCGCAGGGACGGGCGCGGCAGCATCCGGTGCCCTAGCCCGGCGGCCGTGCCGCGGCCGTCTCGTCGCGCAGCTGGAAGCCCACCCCCCGCAGGTTGACCACCTCCGCGCAGGCGCCGGCCAGCTTCTTGCGCAGGCGGTGGACAAGCACATCCAGCGCATCCGGCTTGACGGGTTCCTGCGTACCGAACACGCGCGACAGCAACTCGTCCCGGGGTACGACCCGGTCCACCCGGGCCATCAGCACGCGCAGCAGCACCGACTCGCGCGGTGACAAATCCAGCGGCTGCTCCGAGCAATAACAGGTTTCCGACGCGGTGTCGTAGCGCAGCAGGCCGCAGCGCAACTGCCCTTCACGCCCGAAGCGGCGCGTCAGCGCGCGCAGCCGCGCGTCCAGCTCGGAAAGATCGAAGGGCTTGGGCAGGTAGTCGTCGGCGCCGGTTTCCAGGCCCAGCACCTTGTCGGTGACCTGGCCGCGCGCCGTGATGACCAGGATCGGCGTGGTGCTGTTGTCGCTGCGCAGGCGCTGCAGCACCTCCAGCCCGTCCAGGCCGGGCAGGCTCAGGTCGAGCAGGATGGCATCGAAGGATTGCTTGCGGCCCAGCGCCAGCGCTTCCATGCCGTCGGCGCAGCAAAGCACTTCCCAGCCCCGCGCGGCCAGGTAGTGGCTCAGGGCGTCGCTGAAATCAAAATCATCCTCGGCCAGCAGTAACTTCATTGCTTTGAGGATCGCCGAGCGCCGCGGCGGGCGCTCGGGGGAATTCCCTAGGTCAGAACGCGTGCCGGATGCCCAGGTCCAGCCCGGAGGAGGAGCCGTTGGCCGAGGTGACGGAGCCGTTGAGCGCCTGGGCGGCACCGCCGGTGTTGCGCACCCGTGCGTACGTGGCGTACAGCGCCGTGCGCTTGCTCAGGTTGTGGATGTAGCCGAGCGAGAGCTTGCGGGTGGCCGGTGTGCCGGCGGCATCCGTGCGGTAGCGCGAGAACGCCGCGCGCACTTCGCCGGCGCCGACCGGCACGCTGACGCCCGCCAGGTAGCCGTTGCCCGTCAGTGCCACGGCGGACGCGACGCGGTCGCGCTCGTACATGGCAAAAGCCCGCGCCACGCCGAAGTCGTACGCTCCGCCGATGTTGGCCATGGTGATGTCGCCGCTGGCGTATTTGGTCGATGCGTAGGTCGCGGCCACGCTCACCGGCCCGCCGTTGTAGCCCGCGCGGATGCCGCCGCCGTTGCCGTCATGCGAGGTGGCGGTGCCCGAATTGTTTTCGCCCAGGAAGTACTGCGCGGCCACGTGGAAGCCGCCGCCGCCGGTGGATGTCGATGCGTTGAAGCCGTGGCCCCACAGGTAGGTCACGCTGTTGGAAGCGCGCGTGTTCGTCGCCCCGCCGATGTTCGAGTTGGTCACCTGGTTGGTGCCCACACCGTTGGTGTTGAAGGGGTCGTAGACGCTCTGGTTCCAGAACTGCGGCGTGTAGTCGCGGCCCAGGCGCAGCTCACCCCAGCCCCCGCCCAGGCTGACGGTGGAGCGGCGGTTGAAGGTCAGGCCCTGGCGGCCGGCCACGGCGGCGCCGGCGCCGGTTGCCTGGTTGTTGCTGTTGGTGCCGGAGCCCTGGCCGTCATCGGGGGTGACGCCCGCTTCCAGGTGGAAGCCGGCGCGCAGGCCGCCGCTGAGGTCCTCGATGCCGCGAAAGCCCACGCGCGAGCTGGTGTAGCCCGAGTTGGTGAGCTGGGTCTTGCTCGATACGCTGCCGGAGCCGCGCGCCAGCGTGGCGTCGACCACGCCGAACAGCGTGACCGAGGACTGGGCGGCGGCGGCGCCGGAGATCGCCATGACCGCCATGGCGAGAACTGATTTCTTCATGCTTTGTTTCTCCTGTGTAGATAGGCGACACCGCTTCGGCGGCGTCAATTCATTGCATCAAGGACAGGCGCGCAACAGAAGGCGCGCACTGCCACAAGCCGGTTACCAAAGCGCAAAATCGCGGGCGCGCAACGGCCCTGCGCGGAACAGGGCAAGGATTCGCGCGCAGCCGGTGCCACTTGCTTGCCCCGTTCACGCGGTCAATACGGCCAGGGCCGCTGCGCCGCGCGCCGGGCCGCCGAGCACGGTGTGAACCACGCCCGTCGTGCGCGACGCCCAGTGCCTGCCGTAGCCGTAATGCGACCAGGAGCGCCCGATGTCGCTGGCGAAGAACATGGCCTGGGATATCGACAGCATCTCGAACACGCGCTTTTGCGCGCGGGCGCGCTGCAGCATCAGGCTGCCGCCGACCGGCGCCGCCTGCCCGTAGAAGGCGCGCACCCGCTGCAACTCCAGCTTCATCTCCGTGGTGACGGCGGGCGCCAGCCGGCCCTTGGGGTTCTCCTTGGACGAGCCGGACAGCACGAGACCCCAGGCCCTGAAATCGCAGGCGGGGTTGAAGCTCAGCGCCTCATGGCGCGTGAGGTGCAGGCCGCGTGCGAGCGCCATCCGCACGCCCAGGTCGCGGTCCAGCGCGGAGATCTTTTCAAGCAGCCCGCGCTCGTATTCCACGGGCAGGTCGGGGACAGGCAGCACCAGCGTCCCGAGCACCCCGGCGGCGGCCGCGTTACCGCCCTGCGCCGCGGCCGCAAGCCAGCCCACTCCCTCCTCCGCGGCCTGCACGCTCGTCGCCTCGGCCAGCAGCAGCACGCCCAGCCGGGTCTGCGCGTCGGCCAGCCCCGCGCGCGCCGCCTTCTCCAGGAAGAACCGCGCCACTTCACTGCCCGCGACCCCGCTGCGCGCGCCCTGTGCCGTGTGGAACAGGTCAAGCCAGGCGTCATGCTTGCCCGCATCGGCCGCGCGCAGCAACAGGCCCGCCGCGCGGGCCGGCGAGTGTTCCTTGACCAGCTGAACGGCCGCGAGGCTTCCGTAGGGGATGCCCGCCAGCGCGCAGCCCAGCACGTATTGCGGCTCGATCTCGCCCTTGTCGCTGCGCCGGCGCAGCGCGCCCTCCACCAGCGCGGGCGGCAGCGCGAGCGCCTGGCCTTCCCGCGCGGCGAAGTACACCGCGCGGCAGGCGAGCTCGTCGAGTTCGTCCACCGGGGGAAACTCCGCCGCAAGGCGGATGCAGTAACAGGCGGTGGCAAGGTCGCCCGCGTCCAGCGCGTCGCGCGCGCAGACCAGCGCGAGGCGCGCGGGGTCCACAATGCCCGCGGCCAGCGTTGCCAGCATGGCTGCGAAGGCGCGCGGATCATCCACCGCATCCGGTGACACGCCCAGGGCCTCCATGCCGGATGCCCGCATCAGCGCGACACCGTCGCCGCGGCTGGCCTGGCTCATCGCCAGCCAGATTCCCTTCTTGAGGCGTGCCATAGGGCAACCCTCCCCGATCGCATGGGTCAACGCCGCGCGCAGCCGCTGCGCGACGATCGCTTCCAGCGGCACGCACCGCGCGACCAGGGCCAGGGTTTCAGGGTGGCCGCCGGCCAGCTGCTGCTGCACGTAGGCCAGCCCCAGGTTCACGTTGCGCTGGATGCCGCCCTCGCCGGCGAACAGCTTCCCCGCCATGGCCAGGCAGGCGCGCGCGTCGCCGTCGCGCGCCGCGCGGCGCAGCTCGATGTCTTCGCGTTTCATGGGCGGCCTAGGAGCCGGCCGCGCCCTGGCTGGAGGTCTTGAGCATCAGCTCCAGCCTCGAGCCGCGGCGCGTGATGTCGTCCACCTGGGCCAGGCGCTGTTCGCCGCTGAGCGACGCGTCGTTCATCACCCGCTGGCGCGCGTTGAACATCTCCAGGTCGGCGATGGGCACCAGCTGCCGGTTGCTCGACTTGCGCCACGCGGTCAGCTTGTTGATGTTCCACAGGATGGCTTTTTCCTCCTCGTCGCGGCCGAAGCCGAAGGTGAATGCGGCGATCTTCTGCTTGAGCGGCAGCGGCAGGTCATTGCGCCAGAGCATGGGCGAGGTCGGGATCTCGGGCGACTCCCAGATCACCCGCACCAGGGCTGCCTCCTGCGGGCGGGTGCCGCGGAAGTTATCCAGCTCACTGGTGTTGTTGGTCGCGACGTCCACCTCCTTGCGGGCGGTGGCCAGCAGGTTGGATTCGTGGCTGCCGCGGCGGATCTCCCTGAACATCTTGTCCGGGTCATTGACGCCGCGCCGCACGAAGGCGAAGTAGCGCGGCACGATGTGGCCCGAGGTGCTCTTCACGTCGCCGTCGCCGAAGGTCAGCTGGCGTGCCGCCTTGTGCACGTCGTCCAGGCTGCGCAGCGGGCTGTCGCGGTGGGTGATCAGGGTGGACTTGTAGGCCGCCTTGCCCTGCACCATCTCCACCGCGAATACGCTGGCGTGGCCGCCTTCCACGATTTCCAGCGCCGGCGCATTGCCCAGCCACGCCAGCTGCAGCCGGCCGGAAGCGAAGTCGCTGACCAGCTCCGAGGCCGACGCATAGGTCAGGCGTTCGATCGGCAGCCCGAGCGCCGCTGACATGCGGTCCAGGAAGGGGTTCCAGTTCTTCAGCATCTGCTCCGCGTTGCGCGGCGTGATGAGCCCGAAGCTCAATTTCCCCACCGTCGGTGTCCGCGTGATGGCGGTTCGCCGGAAATTGTCCTGCGCCCACACGGGGAAAGTGGCGAGGGAAGCGGTGGCGGCACAGAGGATACGACGTCTCTTCATGTTGACTCCTTTGGTTGTGAATCAAGCATGGTTGCTGCCGGGCTGGGTACGAAGAGAGCAATCACGGGAGGCGGGCGAAAGGCAATTGAAAGTCCGGCGCAACTTTCAATTGCCTTTCGCGCACCGCGCGTGATTCCACCCTTACCGGCGCGGCGCGCGCCCGGGATCATCCGCGCACCTACCGACCAACCACCTGCGAAATGCACTTGAATAAAACCCTTGCCATCTTCTTCCTGGCGGCCGCCAGCTGCGGCGCCGGCGCCCAGAGCGCGGGCCAGCTCAACGTGATCTGCTCCGCGCCCGCGGAGTGGTGCAACCTGATCTCCACCGTCTATTCGCGCACCAGCGGCCTGAAGGTCAACATGTCGCTGCGCGGCACCGGCGAGGCACTGGCCCAGCTGATCGCCGAGAAGGAAAATCCCAAGACCGACATCTGGTTCGGCGGCACGGGGGACCCGCACCTGCAGGCCGCGGAACAGGGCCTCACCCTGGAATACAAGTCGGCGCTGCTGCCGCAGCTCTATCCCTGGGCGCGCAAGCAGGCCGAGGACGCCAAGTACCGCACCGTGGGCGTGTACCTCGGCCCGCTGGGCTTTGGCTACAACACCGAGCTGCTGGCCCGCCGCAAGAGCCCGGCACCCAGATCGTGGGCCGACCTGCTGCGCCCGGAGTTCAAGGGCGAGATCCAGATGGCCAACCCGGCTTCCAGCGGAACGGCCTACACCATGATCGCCACCCTGGTGCAGCTGATGGGCGAAGAGAAGGCCTTCGGCTACATGAAGTCGCTGCACCGCAACGTCAGCGCCTACACGCGCTCCGGCGTGGGCCCCGCCAAGGCCGCGGCTCGCGGCGAGACCATGGTGTCGATCAGCTTCGTGCACGACGTCACCACCGAGGCGACGCAGGGCTTCCCGGTGGCGTCGTCCACGCCCACGGAAGGTACCGGCGCCGAGATCGGCTCCATGAGCATCGTCAAGGGTTCGCGCAACACCGACGCGGCCAAGGCTTTCTACGACTGGGCCCTGTCACCCGGTGCGCAGCAGTTCGGCGCCGCCGCCAAGGCCTACCAGCTGCCCAGCAACGCGGCGACGCCGGTGGACCCGCACGTGCCGGACTTCCGCAAGATCAAGCTGATCGGCTATGACTACGCGAAGTACGGTGCCAGCAGCGAGCGCAGGCGCCTGATTTCGCGCTGGGAAAAAGAAGTGCACTCCCTCCCCCGCTGAGCACGCCATGCGAAACCATCCCAATCGCGCGGCGCAGGCCTGGCTGGCACTCGGCGTGGCGGGCCTGCTGCTGCTGCCGTGGTTCGCGGCGCCCGACGTCGCCTGGGCGCAACTGCTGCAGCGACTGCTGGCCGACACGGTCGCGGGCAACGCACTGTTCCAGGCGTTCGCCGGCGGCAAGCCCTGGCTGCTCGCGGCCCCGCTCGGCCTGGCCATCGCCGGCGCCGGATTGTCGCGCCCGCCCGGGCGGGCGCAGACACGCCTGCTGCTGGCCGGCGGCGGCGTGGCTGTCGCGGGGCTGGCGCTGGCCGGCTTCGCCTTCCACGGCCAGCCCGGCATGGGCGCCGGCGCGGCCCTGACACTGGTCGCGGGACTGATGCTGCTGGCGATCGGCCTGGCGCGCAACGGCGCCTTCCGGGGCGACCTGTTCGTAGCCGGCAGCGTGGTGGGCTGCGGCACCCTGCTGCTGCTGTTCATCGCATGGCCGATGAGCCGCGCCATGTGGAGCGCATTCACCGGGGAGGACGGCGGCGTGTCGCTGCCGGCCCTGTGGCAGCGCATCGGCAACGAGCGCATCTGGGGCATCGACTGCCTGGCCGGTGGCGCGCATTGCGGCGCGGCCTGGAACACGCTGGTGCTGGCATTGCTGACGGCCGCGGGCACCACCGTGCTGGGCACCATGCTCGCGCTGCTGTCCGAGCGCGACCATCCCCGGCTGCGGCGGCCCCTGCGGGTGCTGGCGCTGCTGCCCATCATCACGCCGCCCTTCGTGGTGGGCCTGGGCCTGATCCTGCTGTTCGGCCGCGCGGGTGTCGCCAACCAGCTGCTGGCCGGCGTGTTCGGCGTGGAGCCCACGCGCTGGTTCTACGGCATGTTCGGCGTGCTGATCGCGCAGCTGTTCGCCTTCACGCCCATCGCCTTCATGATCATGCGCGGCGTGGTGCAGGGCGTGGCGCCCAGCCTGGAAGAGGCCTCGCAGATGCTGCGGGCCGACCGCACACGCACGTTCTGGTGGGTCACGCTGCCGCTGCTCAAGCCCGGGCTGGCGAACGCGTTCCTGGTCGGTTTCATCGAGAGCATCGCCGACTTCGGCAACCCGATCGTGGTGGGCGGGCAGTTCTCGGTGCTGTCCACGGAAATCTTCTTCGCCATCGTGGGAGCCCAGTTCGACCAGGGCCGCGCCGCCGCGCTGGCGTGGGTGCTGCTGTTCTTCGCGCTGTCGGTGTTCGCGCTGCAGCGCGGGGTGCTGGGCAAGCGCAGCTACACCACCGTCAGCGGCAAGGGCGACGCGGGCATTCCCATGAGCCTGCCGCCCCTGATCTCGCGCGGCGTGCGCTGGGTGGCGCTGCCGTGGGTGGGATTCACCCTGGTGGTGTACCTGTTCGCCTTCGCCGGCGGCTTCGTGCAGCTGTGGGGCCGCGACTACACGCCCACTTTCAAGCACTTCCACACCGCCTTCGCGCTGGAATGGGGCCAGTTCGGCCTGGTGTGGGCCGGCACGGCCTGGACCTCCCTCTTCACCACGGTGAAACTGGCCGGCATCGCGGCGCCGATCACGGCGGTGACGGGCCTGCTGATCGCCTGGCTGCTGGCGCGCACGAAGTTCCGCGGCCAGGGTGCGTTCGAGTTCGTGGCGCTGCTCGCTTTCGCGATTCCCGGAACCGTGCTGGGCGTGAGCTATGTGCTGGCGTTCAATGTGCCGCCGCTGGAGCTCACGGGCACGGCCTATGTCATCGTGCTGTGCTTCGTGTTCCGCAACCTGCCGGTGGGGGTGCGCGCCGGGACGGCCGCGTTCAAGCAGCTGGACCCGTCGCTGGATGAGGCCTCCCTCATGCTGCGGGCTTCCACCGCGCGCACGCTGCGCCACGTGGTGCTGCCGCTGCTCAAGCCCGCCTTCGTCGCCGCGCTGGTCTACAGCTTCGTGCGCGCCATGACCACCGTCAGCGGCGTGATCTTCCTGGTCACCGCGGAGAACGAGCTGGCCACCACCTACATCATCGGCCGCGTCGGCCAGGGCGACTATGGCGTCGCGCTGGCCTATTGCACCGCCCTCATGGCGCTGATGTCGGCCGCCACGGCGCTCATCCAGTGGCTGGTGGGCGAACGGCGCCTGGGCCGCCGCAAGGCCCAGCCCCACCCCCTTCCCATCGCAGCACCCCAAGGAGCCACATGACTCAACCCGCACCGGGCATCGAATTCCGCAACGTGACCAAGCGCTATGGCGCTGGTGCGGACTCCCCGCTGGCCGTCAAGGGCATCAGCTTCACCGTGCCCACGGGCAGCCTCACCACCATCCTCGGGCCTTCGGGCTGCGGCAAGACCACCACCCTGCGCATGATCGCCGGGCTGGAGTCGCCCAGCTCGGGCGAGGTGTTCATCGCGGGGGTGAACGTCACCGCGCTGGGGCCGGCGGAGCGCAACGTGAGCATGATGTTCCAGAGCTATGCGCTGTTCCCGCACATGAACGTGCTGGAGAACGTGATGTACGGGCTGAAGATGTCCGGCCTGGCCCACGACGTGGCGCGCAGGCGCGCGGTGGAAGCGCTGGGCAACGTGGGCCTGGTCGGGCTGGACATTCGCCTGCCGGGCGAGCTCTCCGGCGGCCAGCAGCAGCGCGTGGCGCTGGCGCGTGCGCTGGTGCTCGAGCCCGCGGTGCTGCTCTTCGACGAGCCGCTGTCCAACCTGGACGCAAGGCTGCGGCGCGAGATGCGCGACGAAATCCGTTCGCTCCAGCAACGCCTGGGCCTGACGGTGGCCTACGTGACGCACGACCAGAACGAGGCGCTGGCGGTGAGCGACCAGATCATCGTGATGGACCACGGCATCATTGCCCAGGCCGGCAGCCCGCAGCAGCTGTACGAGCGACCTGACAGCGAGTTTGTCGCAGGTTTCATGGGCGAGGCGATGCTGTTTCCCGCGCGCATTGGCGCGGCGCGCCAGGTGCAGCTGGGCCCGCTGCGGCTGGCTTCGGCGCAGGATTACCCCGAGGGGCCGGTCAAGGTGGCGGTGCGGCCCGAAGCCTGGGTTGTGGGGCCGCCCGGCGCGGGCCTGAACGGGCGGTTGGCCAAATCGGCGTACCTGGGCAGCACCTACGAATACACCTTCCAGACCGAGCTGGGGCCGATCTTCGTGGTGTCGTCAAACCTGGACCGCGCGTTGCCGCTGCAGTCCGATGTGGGCCTGAGCCTGGCTGATCACGGGGTGTGCGTTGTCTGCCCGGACTGAGCGCAGGCCGTGGGGGGCCTACACCACCATCGATGAGGCTGGCCAGTACAAGGTCAAGCGGATCAACGTGGCACCGGGCGAATCGCTCTCGCTGCAATACCACCGCAGCCGCAGCGAGCACTGGGTCGTGGTGCACGGCAGCGCGCTGGTACAGGTGGGCGACAGCAGCACGGCGGTGGAAAGCGGGGGCTACTGCTACATCCCGCTGGGCGAGCAGCACCGGCTGGCCAATACGGGCGACACCGAGCTGGTGCTGATCGAAGTGCAGTGCGGCAGCTACCTGGGCGAGGACGACATCGTGCGGCTGGAAGACAGGTACGGCCGCGCGCCGTAGCGGGCGCTACCTATTTGATAGCTGCCTAAGCACAGCTGGCGCGCCCTGCAGGCCTTTTTCCCTCTTAAAAGCAGCCTCAAGAGGCGTCGTAGACGATCTCGGCCGCGCCGCGGTCGGCCTGCGCCATCCAGCTGGCCAGGGCCGCATCGCTGGGGAAGAACTTGGCTTCTTCACCCAGCTGCACTTCGGCCACAGCCGCGTCGCGCCGCAGCGCCAGCCGCACGTTGAGGCCGCGCACCAGCTCGCCCTGCTCGCTCACCTCGCGGCGCGGCGGGAAGTCGCGCACCAGCCGCTGGATGTCGGGCGCGCGGCCGTTGACAGCCACCTTCAGGTACTTGCCGAAACGGCAGCGCGCGGTCGCCAGGTCCCACACCTGGTTCACGCTCAGGCGGAAGCCCCCCGAGAAGCGGTCGGGCTGCAGCTTGGCCATCACGATGACCAGCTCGTCGTCTTTCAGCAGGTGGCGGTGCGCGTTGATCACGCCTTCGTCGGCAGTGGCCTCGATGGTGCCGCTCTTGTCGTCCAGCTTGAACAGGGCCAGCTTGCCGCGCTGGCCGTTGATGACCCGGAAGTCGCTGATGATGCCGGCCAGCAGCTGCGGCTCGCGCGTGTCGATCAGCTCCTCGATCTGGCGGCGGGCAAAGCGGCGCACCTCCAGCGCCACTTCGTCGAACAGATGGCCCGAGAGGTAGAAGCCGACGGCCGTCTTTTCGTAGGTGAGGCGTTCCTTCACTCCCCAGGGCGTGGCTTCGACCAGGTCGGGTTCCTGCGTGCTGGCGGCGTGCGAGTCGCCCATGTCGAACAGGCCGGTCTGGTTGGCGTTGGCCTCCGTGGCATTGGCGAAGTCGAAAGCGCGGTCCACCGAGGCGGACAGCGATGCGCGGTTCAGCTGCAGTGAATCGAAGGCGCCGGCCTTGATCAGCGCATCCACCGTGCGCTTGTTGATGCGGCTGCGGTCTACCCGCACGCAGAAGTCGTACAGGCTGGTGAAGGCGCCGCCCTCTTCCCGGGCGCGCACGATGGCCTCGATCGCCTGTTGGCCCGTGCCCTTCACGGCGCCCAGGCCATAGCGGATCACCTTGTCGGAAATCGGCTCGAAGCGGTGGACGCCGCGGTTCACGTCCGGCGCTTCGAAGGTGATGCCGAAGTTCTTGACTGCGTCCTCGAACAGCACCTTCAGCTTGTCGGTGTCGTCCATTTCCACCGTCATGTTGGCGCAGTAGAACTCGGCCGTGTAATGCACCTTCAGCCAGCCGGTGTGGTAGGCCAGCAGCGAATAGGCGGCGGCGTGCGACTTGTTGAAGCCGTAGCCCGCGAATTTTTCCATCAGGTCGAAGATCTCGTCGGCCTTCGGTTCGCTGATGCTGTTCTTCGCGGCGCCGTCCCGGAAGATCTGCCGGTGCTCGGCCATCTCCTCGGCCTTCTTCTTGCCCATGGCCCGGCGCAGCAGGTCGGCGCCGCCCAGCGAGTAGCCGCCCAGGATCTGCGCGGTCTGCATGACCTGCTCCTGATAGACCATGATGCCGTAGGTCTCGCTCAGCATTTCGGCCACCAGCGGGTGCGGGTACTCCACCGGCTCGCGCCCGTTCTTGCGCGCGACGAAGGTGGGGATCAGGTCCATCGGGCCCGGGCGGTACAGCGCGTTCAGCGCGATCAGGTCTTCCAGCCGCGAGGGCCGGGCGTCGCGCAGCATGCCCTGCATGCCGCGGCTTTCAAACTGGAACACCGCCTCGGTCTTGCCGTCGGCGAACAGCTTGTAGGTGTGCGCGTCGTCCAGCGCGATGTTCTCGAAGGCGAAGTGCTCCTGGCCCTTGTGGCGGGCCACGATGAAATCCTTGGCGATCTCCAGGATGGTGAGCGTGGCCAGCCCCAGAAAGTCGAACTTGACCAGGCCCGCGGCCTCCACGTCGTCCTTGTCGTACTGGCTGACGGCGCTGTCGCTGCCCGGCTGCTGGTACAGCGGTGTGAAGTCGGTCAGCTTGCCGGGGGCGATCAGCACGCCGCCGGCGTGCATGCCCACGTTGCGCGTCATGCCCTCGAGTTTTTGCGCCAGGGCCAGCAGGGTCTTGACGTCTTCTTCCTTTTCCAGCCGCTCGGCCAGGATGGGCTCGGCCTTGATGGCGCCATCAATGGTGATGTGGGTCCCCGGCTTGTTGGGGATGAGCTTGCTGATGCCGTCGCAGAAGGTGTAGCTCATGTCCAGCACGCGGCCCACGTCGCGGATGGCGGCGCGAGCCGCCATGGTGCCGAACGTGGCGATCTGGCTCACCGCGTTCTTGCCGTACTTGTCCTTGACATAGTCGATGACGCGGTCGCGGTTGCCCTGGCAGAAGTCGATGTCGAAGTCGGGCATCGAGACGCGCTCGGGATTCAGGAAGCGCTCGAACAGCAGGTTGTACTGCAGCGGGTCCAGGTCGGTGATCTTCAGCGAGTACGCGACCAGTGAACCGGCGCCCGAGCCCCGGCCCGGCCCCACCGGGCAGCCGTTCTTCTTGGCCCAGTTGATGAAGTCGCCCACGATCAGGAAGTAGCCCGGGAAGCCCATCTTCAGGATGGTGTTGATCTCGAATTCCAGCCGCTCAACGTAGCGTGGCATTTCCTGGCCGCGCACCGCCACATCGGGATACAGGTGCGCCATGCGCTCCTTCAGGCCGTCGTGCGAGGCCACGCGGAAATACTCCGCGATGGGCATGCCGTCGGGCGTGGGGAAATCCGGCAGGCGCGGCTTGCCCAGCTCCAGCACCAGGTTGCAGCGCCGGGCGATCTCCGCCGTGTTGGCGATGGCCGAAGGCAGGTCGGCGAACAGCTGCTCCATCTGCGCGGCCGACTTGAAGTACTGCTGGTGCGTGAAGCGCCGCACGCGGCGCGGGTTGCCCAGGATCTCGCCCTCGGAGATGCACACGCGCGCCTCGTGCGCCTCGTAGTCATCTTCCAGCGTGAACTGCACCGGGTGGGTGGCCACCACGGGCAGCTTCATGCGCGCAGCCAGCTGCACCGCCGCCGTGACGTGCGCTTCGTCGTCGCTGCGGTTGGCGCGCTGCAGCTCGACGTAGAAACGGTGCGGGAAGATGGTGGCCAGCTGCAGCGCCGCCTCGGCCGCGCGCTCGGTGTCGCCCTGCACCAGCGCCTGGCCCACCGGGCCCGCCTGCGCGCCGGAAAGCGCGATCAGCCCTTCGCCCAGCTCGCGCAGCCATTCCAGCTTGCACACGCCCTGGGCCTTGACCACGTTGCGGGTCCAGGCGCGGGCCAGCAGCTCGCACAGGTTCAGGTAGCCCTGCCGGTTCTGCACCAGCACCACCATGCGTGCCAGCAGGTTCGCGTCCTTCGACAGGCCCTGCACGAAGATTTCCGCGCCCATGATGGGCTTGACGCCGTTGCTGCGCGCTTCCTTGTAGAACTTGATGCCGCCGAACAGGTTGTTCAGGTCGGTGATGGCCAGCGCGGGCTGGCCGTCCGCCGCCGCCGCCTTGACGATTTCATCGACCCGGTTGGTGCCATCGACGACGGAAAACTCGGTGTGAAGGCGCAGGTGGACAAACATGCGGCCATTTTACGGCGCGGCCCGCCGGCACCTCCTACACCAGGGTGATGCGCTTGCCCGGCTCCAGCGCGCGCACCGCTTCTTCCATCTGGCGCAACACGTCCACCATGGGCACGGCGGCGGCGATCTTGTGGGCGCAGGCGATGCGCAGGTCGAAGTCGCTTACCGGCCCCAGCGGCTCCGACAGGCGCGCGCAGTAGCTCAGCACCTGAGTGGCGGCGTCGACCAGTTCCGTCGCGTTTTTCTCCTGTTGGCTGATGGCGGCGAAGCGCGTCTTGGACAGGCGACCCAGCGCCCATTCGTGGCCCAGCTTGACCTGCAGCGCGGCGGCGAAGCGCACCAGCGCCCGCTCGGTCAGCACGAAACCATGGTCGGCGCCGCTGCGCTCCAGGCCAGGCAGCACGAACATCAGCATGGACGCCGCGCCCTGCCCCGCGCCTTCGCGCAGCGCCGCCTCGGCGTAGCGCAACTGGAAGCCCGGGTACGACAGCAGGGCCGTGAGCGGGTCGCGGTTGGCACTGACGGCGGCGCGGCCCAATACGTCGCGGCCGTAGCGCTCGCGCGCGAACAGCGCCTGGCGCACCAGCAGCATGCTGGAAAAAAGCAGGGAGCCGACGATGGCGGCGCGCACGTCCAGCCCACCCACATAGTCGAAGGGGGTATAGACGAGGAGCACGCTGGTGCCGAAGCAGGCAACCGCAGCGGCAATCCAGCGCACGTAACGGCCGCCCCGCAATGCGCTGGCGATGCACAGCGCCATGCACGCGGCCAGCGACAGCGCGGCCCAGGCGAGCGCGCCCGGCGGACGCCATGAGCCTGGAAGCCAGAGGACCTGGGCCACCGCATAGGCCAACCCCGCCGCGGGCGCCGCCACCTTGAGAATGCGCTCGCCGCGGCTGAGGAAGCGCTGGTCAAGCGAGTCTGCCGTCAGGGCCACGATGAGCGACGCGAGCATCACGCCCGAAAAGTGCTTGCATGCGTCGTTGAACGAGGGGGATTCGGGCGTGATCCAGACGGCCATGTAGCCGTTCAGGCAGACCACCGTCAGCATGACCCAGGCGGCCACGCCCGCCAGAAGCCAGTGGGCGCGCTTGCGGAACATGGCCGCGCCAATGACTGTGACCAGCACCACCATCAGGCCCAGCCCCATGATCACGCCGGACAGGTTGGCCTGGCGTACGCGGTTTTCGCGAAACTCCCGGTCATGCATGATCCACACGGGCACGCGCGCGATGGCGTCGTTGGCAACCATCACCATCAACTCCACCGGCCGCTCGTCCACCGGGAATGCGAACGCCGGCGACTGGCCGGCGAAGGGCCAGCGCGACAGCGCAAGCGTGTCCCCCGCGATACCGCTTTTCCAGTTGCCTCCCTGCTCGCGGACCCACACCTGGACCTCATCAACGGAAGCCGCCGGCACCTGCACCACGTACACATCGCGCTCGCGGCTTCCCAGCAGCGTGACGCGGCCGATGATCCGCTCGCCCGGCGAGGTGGTCCAGCGTTCGGCCGCCGGCACGGGCTGCGCGGCCTCGCTGCGCCACAACTCGTCCGGGTCAACGGCCTGGGTCGCCGGCACGCGATGGGTGGAGACGTACTGGGTAAGGTTCAGCTTGTTGTACGCCTGTGCGAGGTGCAATTCCGGCGGAACGGCCCACGCGCTGGCGGCC
The DNA here is from genome assembly GCA_016191525.1 of Burkholderiales bacterium. Classification (GTDB taxonomy): domain Bacteria; phylum Pseudomonadota; class Gammaproteobacteria; order Burkholderiales; family Burkholderiaceae_C; genus Ramlibacter. Next base: position 776,344 of record JACPOK010000033.1, read on the forward strand.
GCGGCCGCCAGCCATGCGGCGGCCAGCACGCGCCGCACGGCGATAATGGCCACGCAACCGCGCCTGTTTGTACCTGTGAGTGAAACGTAACCACGCGCCATGAGCGGTTCCAACCCCTTGCCAGACATCCTGAACATCGCTGCCTACCGCTTCGTCAGCATTGACGACCCCGCCGGTTTGCGAACGCGACTCGCCGATTCTGCACGCATGAACGGGCTTCGCGGCACGATATTGCTGGCCCATGAGGGTATCAACCTGTTCCTGGCGGGCACGCCGGCGGGTGGGCGCGCCTTCCTGGCTTCGCTGCGCTCCGATGCCCGGTTTGAGGGCATCGAGGCCAAGGAAAGCTGGTCGGACCAGCCGCCGTTTCGCAGGCTGCTGGTCAAGATCAAGCGCGAAATCGTCCGCATGAACCACCCGGCGATCCAGCCTGCGCGTGGCCGCGCCCCGGCCGTGGATGCGCAAACCGCTCGACGCTGGCTGGAGCAGGGCCACGACGACGAGGGCCGGCCGGTGGTGGCGCTGGATACGCGCAACGCCTTCGAGGTGGACCACGGGACCTTCGACGGCGCCATCGACTGGCGGCTTTCAAAGTTCAGCGACTTTCCGGCTGCGCTGGCAACGCACAGAAGTGAGCTGGAAGGCAGGACGGTGGTGAGTTTTTGTACCGGCGGCATCCGCTGCGAGAAGGCGGCCATTTACATGCGCGAGGCGGGGCTGGAAAACGTCTGGCAGCTTGACGGCGGCATCCTGAAGTATTTCGAGGAGACCGGTGGCGCGGGGTTCCGCGGCAACTGCTTCGTGTTCGACGAGCGGGAAGCGCTTGACGCCGGGCTGTCGCCCGCGCGCGCCGGCGGACCCGGCGCCAGCGGATAGGATCGCCGCATGGCGTCCACCCACCGGCTCAGGATCGCGTGCCTTTATTCGATCTTTTTCGTCTCCGGCTTCTGCGGGCTGATTTATGAGTCGATCTGGTCGCACTACCTGAAGCTGATGCTGGGCCACGCGGCCTACGCCCAGACGGTGGTGCTGGTGGTCTTCGTGGGCGGGCTGGCGATCGGGGCCTGGCTGACGGGCAAATGGTCGGAACGCATCCGCCGGCCGCTGCTGGCCTATGCCGCGGCGGAGGCCGCGGTCGCCGCGGCCTCGTTTGCCTTTCACGGCATCTTCCTCGAAGTCTCCGACTGGGCCGCCGCGGATTTCCTGCCCTCCTATTGCGCCGCGCAAGGTCCTTGCCACGCGCTGTGGCTGCTTGCCGCGGCCTTGATCCTCCCCGGTTCCATCCTGCTGGGGACCACGTTCCCCCTCATGAGCGCCGGTGTGCTGCGGCTGGGCGTGAATCCGGGGCGCGGCCTGGGCCTGCTGTACTTCCTGAACAGTGCCGGCGCGTCGCTGGGCGTGCTGTGCTCGGGGTTCGTGCTGATCCCCACGCTCGGCCTGCCCGGCACGCTGCTGGTGGCGGCCGGCGCCAACGCGGCGGTGGCGCTGGCAGCCTATGCCGCGGGCCAGGGCGCCGGGTCGCGCCCAGTGGCACCCGCCGCATCGGCGCCGCAAGCGGCCGCCGGTTCGCCCCTGCTGCGGCCATTGCTGGCGGTTGCCCTGTTCACCGGCTTTTCATCCTTCATCTACGAAGTGGTCTGGGTGCGCATGCTGACGCTGGTGCTGGGGGCGGCCACCCATTCGTTCGAGCTGATGCTGGCGCCCTTCATCATGGGCCTGGCGCTGGGCGCCTGGTGGATCCGTGACCGCATCGACACCAGCGCGCGGCCCGAGCGGCTGCTGGCGAAAGTACAGGTGGTCATGGGGCTGCTGGCCGTCATCACGCTGCCGCTGTACCTGGAGAGCTTCCAGGCCATGTCGTTCTCCCTGCGCGCGCTGGCCCGCGGCGACGAGGCCTACATCCTGTTCAACGTCGCCAGCGGCCTGCTGGCTGCTGGCGTGATGATGCCCGCCGCGTTCTGCGCCGGGATGACCCTGCCCCTGATCACCGCGCGCCTGCTGCAGGCCGGGCTGGGCGAGCGCCAGGTGGGCCGCGTCTACGGCATCAACACGCTGGGCGCCATCTGCGGGGTGCTGGTGACCGTGCACCTGCTGATTCCCGGCGTGGGACTGAAGTGGTCGCTTTGCCTGGCTGCGCTGGTGGACGTGGCGCTGGGAGCGTTCCTCTTCTACAGGTTCCGGCAGCGGCGGGAGCCGCCAGGCCGCTGGTACTGGCCACCGGCGGGCGTTTGGGCAGGGCTGGCGGCTTGTGCGGTGCTGGCGGTGCCGGCCTTCACGGCGATGGACCAGCGCCTGCTTTCTTCGGGCGTCTTCCGCACCGCGCGCGCCGAGATTCCAGCGGCCAACGACGTCGTCTTCCACCGGGACGGAAAAACCGCCACCATCACCGTGCTGGAAAAAAAGCAGACGGGCGAGCGCGTGCTGCTGACCAACGGCAAGCCCGACGGGGCGACCCATCCCGCCCGCAGCAGCGTGACGCCCGACGACCACACCGTCGTGCTGCTGGGCGCGCTCGGCCCGCTGCATCACCCGCAAGCCCGGCGCGCGGCGGTGATCGGGCTTGGCACCGGCGTCACAAGCTCGGTGCTGCTCGAATCTGCCGCGCTGGAACATGTGGACACCATCGAGATCGAGCCTGCGATCGTCGAAGCGGCGCAATGGTTCAGGCCCGCCAGCGCGAAGGTGTTCGACGATCCGCGCAGCCACCTGGTGATTGACGACGCGCGGGCGCATTTCGCCAGGACGCGGGCCCGCTACGACATCATTGTTTCGGAACCCTCGAACCCGTGGGTGAGCGGTGTGTCCGGCCTGTTCACGCAGGAGTTCTACGGGCACGTGGCCAGGCACCTCGCACCCGATGGGCATTTCGTGCAGTGGCTGCAGGTGTACGAGGCCAGCCCGGAGATGGTGAGTTCCGTCATCCGCGCGTTTTCCTCGGTGTTCCCCAAGTTCCGCGCCTACATGACCAATGACCTCGATGTCGTGCTGGTGGCGCGCAATGACTTGCGGCCGGCCACCGTCGCCGACGGCGTGCTGGAAGGCATGCCGGGGATGCGGGCGACGCTGCAGCACATCGGAATCACCAGCACCTCGCTGCTGGCCGCCCACGATGCGGGGCGCGGCAGTGCCATCCAGCTGCTGGCGGACTCCTATGGGGCACCGCCCAACTCCGACTTCACCCCCTTCGTGGACCGGCTCGCGGCGCGGGACCGCTTCCAGCGCCGCACCGCCTCCGACCTGTTCCAGCTGCGCCTGGCGCCGGTGCCGGTGCTGGAGCTGGCCGGCAACGCGCCCGCCCACCTGGACACGATCCACACAGCCTCGCCCTACATGGCGCGCAAGGTCAAGGACATCGCGAGCGCCTGGCAGGGCCGCCGATACCTGCAGGGCGAAAACCTCTCACCGGCGGAAATGGGTTATTGGGGCACGCTCTCGCGCGACTACGGGCTGGTGCGCGAGTGGATCGCGGGCTGCCGCTTTCCACGCCAGGATGATGCCAACTGGACCGCGCTGCTGCGGGTGGCCTCGGAGCTGAATCCGGGCCTCAGCCCCGCGAGCGCCGGCGCCTTCTGGAAAGGGATCGGCGCCCGCTGCGGCAAGCAGTTGTCACCCGGCACCACGGCCTGGCTTGACCTGTTCGCGGCCGTGGGGGCACGCCGTCCGGCAGCCATCAGGAAATCCGCGGACGCCCTGCTTGCCGGGCAACAGGTGCTGTCCCCCGAGGAGGGCGACTACCTGCTGCTGGCCGGCGCGTCCGCCCGGCTCGCGCAGGGCCACAACCGCGAGGCGCGCGACTTCCTTGAACACCATGACAAAACCGGCTCGGCCTCGCACAATGCCCTGCCCTGGTTTCGCCACCTGGGGTTGATGCTGACCCTGCAACAGAAAAAACCCGCTGTGGAGCCGCCTCCAGTCAAGCCGTGAAGCGCTGTGCGGGAAGCGGGATGGATTCGGTATCGCCGGGCACCGAGCCCATGCGGCCCGCTTCCCAGTCGGCCGCGGCCTGCAGGATGCGCTCCTTGCGGCTGGAAACAAAGTTCCACCACATGTGGCGCGGCCCATCCAGCGGTGCGCCGCCGATGACGGCGAGGCGGCAGGTACCGGGGGCGGAAAGTTGCACTGCCTTGCCGGGTTCCAGCACCGCCATCGTGGCCGGGGAGACAGGCTGGCCGTCCACGAGCAAATCGCCCTGCACCGGGTACACAGCCATCTCCTGCTCCAGCGCGGGCAACTCCAGCACCGCCCCCTGCGCAAGCAGCACGTCGAGGTACAGCGTGCGCGACAGTGTTGCCACCGGCGACTGCGTGCCGAACGCGCTGCCGGCCAGCACCCGGATCTGCGCCTGGCCCAGCACCACTTCAGGAATGGCGGAAGCCGGCGTGTGCGCGAAGGTCGGCTCACTTTCTTCCTGCTCGCGCGGCAGCGCCACCCAGAGCTGCAGGCCGTGGTTGACGTAGGGCGATGCCTGCAGGCTTTCGGGCCGGCGTTCGGAATGCACGATGCCGCGGCCGGCGCTCATCCAGTTGATCGCGCCGGGCGCGATCAACTGTTCGCTGCCAAGGCTGTCGCGGTGCATCATCGCGCCTTCGAACAGGTAGGTCACCGTGGCCAGGCCGATGTGCGGGTGCGGCCGCACATCGTGGTTGACGCCCGGCATTTCCGTCACCGGGCCGAAATGGTCGAAGAACACGAAGGGCCCGACGCTGCGCTGGCGCGCGGCGGGCAGCAGCCTGCGTACCGTGAACCCGCCACCCAGGTCCTTTGCATGGCCCCCCAGTTCGAAAGCGATGGCCATGGCCCGCTCAGGCCCGCATCTTCGCCGCCACGTCCGCGACGCGCTTGCCGAACAGGCGCGCGGTTTCCAGGTCGCCGACCGCCATGTCGCCGGCGCCGCCATCGGACGGCGACTGCGCGATGGCGCCGCTGTACGACACCAGGTAGTTCACGTCATTGCGCTGTGCGGCCTTGGTGTTGGCCGGCATCAGGCCCTGGCTGACCCACAGCATGCCGTGCTGCATCGCAAGCGTGAACATCGTGGTGAGCGTGCCCTGCTTGTCGCCGTTCATGCCGGCGCTGTTGGTGAAACCCGCAGCCAGCTTGTCCTTCCATTCCTGGCTGAACCAGGGCTTTGACGACGCGTCGGCGAACTTCTTGAACTGCCAGCTGACGGTGCCCATGTAGGTAGGCGAGCCGAAAATGATGGCGTCGGCCGCCTTCAGCTGCTCCCAGCCGCCTTCGGGCAGGTTACCGTCGGCATCGATGGCGATGAGCTGGCCGGCCGCGCCGTCAGCCACGGCCTGGGCCATGCGCTGGGTATGGCCGTAGCCGGAGTGGTAGACGATGGCGATGGTGGGCACGGGGTTCCTTGGTAGTGATGGTTGTCGGGATTCAGGCGCGGCGCTTGCCGTCCACGCTGTAGCCGCCGGGACCGAACGCGGCGATGACCAGCAGGCCGCCGACCACGGCGATGTTCTTGAAGAAGGCTTGCTGGTTCATCATTTTCTGCGCCGCTTCCATCGCCCAGAAATTGTGGAAGATGAATGTGATGACGAAGGTGAACAAGGCCAGGCCCAGGGCGGCCCAGCGAGCCTGGAAGCCCACCAGCAACAGCAGGCCCAGGCCCAGTTCGGCACCGATGGCGATGGCGGCACACAGCTCGGGCACGGGCACGCCCTTGGACGCGATGTAGCCCACCGTGCCCGCGAAACCCGTCAGCTTGCTGATGCCGGCCGGGACAAACAGCAGCGCGATCAGCGCCCGGCCGACCAGGGTCATGATGTTTTGGGTGGATGTGGACGAGGTCATGGGTGGCTCCTTTTCGTTGACAAAAAAATCAGGGTGCGAGATCGAACACCAGCACTTCGGCGGACTTGCCGTTGGCCAGGCTGAGATTCGCTTCGTTTTCGATGAGCGCCGCGTCGCCGGCCGTGAGCGGCTTGCCATTGGCCTCAAGTTCGCCGCGCACGAGATGCACATAGGTTTTACGGCCGGCGGGCAAAGCAACCGCGGCCGACTCGGCGCCGTCGAACAGGCCGGCATAAACCCGCGCATCGGCATGGATCAGCACCGATCCTTCAGCACCGTCCGGCGAGGCGACCAGCCGCAGCTTGCCGCGCTTGTCGGCGTCGGCGAAGGTCTTCTGTTCATAGCTCGCCGGGATGCCCGTGACGTTGGGCTCGATCCAGATCTGCAGGAAGTGCGTGGTCTGGTCGTCGGCGTGATTGAACTCGCTGTGCTGCACGCCTTTGCCCGCGCTCATGCGCTGCACGTCACCGGGCGGGATGCCCTTGACGTTGCCCAGCGTGTCCTTGTGCGCCAGGTTGCCTTCCAGCACGTAGCTGATGATTTCCATGTCGCGATGGCCGTGGGTGCCGAAGCCGGTGCCTGGCGCGATGCGGTCTTCATTGATCACCCGCAGGTTGCCAAAGCCCATGTGCGCGGGATCGTGATAGCCGGCGAACGAGAAGCTGTGGAACGACTTGAGCCAGCCATGGTCGGCAAAGCCCCGGTCCGATGATTTGCGCAAGGTCAGCATGGTCGTCTCCTGGTTGATGCTCTCAATGTAGGCGCGCAGGGCGCGTCAGCGCACAGCGCGATTTGATGGCACCATTCGAATTATTTGAATGAAAACACCTCGACCATGCAAACCCCTCGAGATGCGCTAACCCCCGACGCCCTGTCGCTGTTGCAGACGGTGGCCCAAGCCGGCAGCTTTGCCGCGGCGGCCCGCGAACTGGGGCTGGTGCCGAGCGCCGTCACGTACCGGGTGCGGCAGATCGAGGATGCGCTGGACGTACTCCTGTTCGATCGCGCTTCCCGCCAGGCGCGGCTGACCGAGGCGGGCGCCGAGCTGCTACGTGAGGGCGCGCGCCTGCTCGATGAGATCGACGCCGTAGCCAATCGCGTCAAGCGCGTTGCCACCGGCTGGGAGCCGCAGCTCACCGTTGCTGTGGATAGCGTGGTTTCCGCTTCCACCGTGATGGAACTGGTGCAGGCCTTCTTCGAGCAGAAGCCCCCTACCCGCTTGCGGCTGCGCAATGAAACCCTGTCGGGCACGCTGGAAGCCTTGACGTCCGGGCAGGCTGATCTGGCACTGGGCGTGCCACTGGAGCCGGCCACCGCGTCCGGTGTGCAGGCCCGCCTGATGGGTGAGCTGGCCTTTGTGTTCGTGGTGGCGCCCCAGCATCCGCTGGCACGCGCGGTGGCGCCGCTCAAGGATGAAATGATCCGGAAATATCGCGCCGTGGCGGTGGCCGATTCGGTTCAGCGCGGCAGCGGCCTGACGCTGGGCCTGCTGCCGGGCCAGGACGTACTTACCGTACCGACCATGCATGCCAAGCTGGATGCCCAGTTGCGCGGCATGGGCGCGGGGTTCCTGCCCGAGCCCATGGCGCGGCCATGCATTGCGGCGGGCACGCTGGTGGTGTGCGAGGTGGAGCGGCCCAACCGGCTGGCCCGCATGCATTACGCCTGGCGCAGCCCGGGCCTCGGCCCGGGCCGGGCGCTGCAGTGGTGGCTGCGCCAGCTGGACAAACCGGGCACTCGCGCCGCGCTGCTGCAACGGCACACGGCCAGCACGGAATGACCCGGCCGGGCTTGCGTGTAGAGTAGGCCAGACCGACACGAAAGAAAAACTACATGCCCCCTCGCTCACCCGGCCCTTCCCAGCAAAGCATCGCCGTTATCGGCGCGGGCATCGCCGGCCTGGCCTGCGCGCGCACCCTGGCCCAGGCCGGGCACCGTGTGACAGTATTCGAGAAATCCGATTCCGTGGGCGGCCGCACCGCCAGCCGCGACACGCCTTTCGGCACCTTTGACCACGGGGCGCAGTATTTCACGGTGCGCGACCCCCGCTTCGCCAAGGTACTGGCGCTGTCTCCCGCCGTCTGCCGTCCGTGGAGCGCCAATGCCGTGCGCGTGCTGGATCCGCACGGCCGGGTTGCCGAAGCGGCCCTGCCCGGCCACGAATCGCACTGGGTTGGCGTAGCGGGCATGGATGCGCTGGCGCGGCACTGGGCACAGCCCCTGTTCGCCGGGGGCTCGATCGAGTTGCAGACGCGCGTGACACGCATCGAGCGCGACACGCTGGACGCATCGCGCTGGCAACTGCAAACCAGCGGAGCGCAGGATTCGGTGCATGTGTTCTCCGGCTATCACCAGGTGTTGCTGGCGCTGCCCTGCGCGCCGGCCCGCGCCCTGCTTACGGCTTCATCGCAGAGCCCCGGTCTCTCGCAGCAGATGGAAGCGGTGGAAGTGGCGCCATGCTGGACGCTGATGCTGGCGTTCCCGCAGGCGGTGCAGCCGACCCTGGCGCACCTGGGGCCGCAGTGGAACGCGGCGCTGTCCACCCATCACCGCATCGCCTGGCTCGCGCGCGAATCGTCCAAGCCGGGCCGCAGCCCGGTGGAGCGCTGGACAGTGCAGGCCAGCGCCGCCTGGTCACTGGAGCACCTCGAAGATGACGGGCCGCGCGTGCAGGCCAAGCTGCAGAAGGCCTTTTCCGAAGTGACCGGCATCCGGGCCGAGCCCGCCCATGCCGAGGTATTCCGATGGCGCGATGCCAAGACCGTCAAGCCGCTGGGCGTTTCCCACCTGCGCGACACGCGCAACGGCCTGGGCGTGTGCGGCGACTGGCTGCTGGGCCACCGCGTGGAGAACGCGTTTGTCTCCGGGCTTGAGCTCGCGCTGGAGGTGGCGCGCCGCTAAGCGCCACGGGCCATGGGCACGGCCTACACCGGACGTTTTGCTCCTTCACCCACCGGGCCGCTTCATGCCGGCTCACTGGTGGCTGCGCTGGGCAGCTGGCTGGATGCGCGTGCCCATGGCGGCCGCTGGCTGGTGCGCATTGAAGACGTGGACGGCCCCCGCTGCGTGGCCGGGGCGGACCGTGTGATCCTGCAACAGTTGCACGCCTGTGGGCTGGTGCCGGACGAAGAGCCCACATGGCAGTCGGCACGGACGGCGCATTACCGGCAGGCGCTGGATTCGCTGGTTGAAAAAGGCCGCGCCTATCCCTGCGGCTGCTCGCGCAAGGATATTGAAGATGCTCTCGCAGCGCGCGGCCACGGCCACGCGCGCAACACCGAGCTTGTCTACCCGGGCATCTGCCGCAGCGGTTTGCGTGGCAAGCCAGCACGCGCGTGGCGCCTGCGCACGGGGGGCACGGCGCCAGTGGAGTGGGATGACCGCCGTCTGGGCCGGCAAAGCCAGGACGTGCAAAGCGAAGTCGGTGACTTCGTGCTGCTGCGTGCCGACGGCTTGTGGGCGTACCAGCTGGCGGTGGTGGCCGACGATGCCGCCCAAGGCGTCACCGATGTGGTCCGGGGCGAAGACCTGGCCGACAACACCGCCCGGCAGGTGCTGCTGCAACGCGCCCTGGACCTGCCCACGCCGCGTTACCTGCACCTGCCATTGGTGCTGGGCGCCGACGGGGAAAAGCTGTCCAAGCAGAACGGCGCGGCGCCCCTGGACCTTGCCTCCCCAGTGGCAGCGCTGGAGCGCGCAGGGGCCGTTCTGGGAGTGGCGGTCGCGTCCGCCAGCACCGCCGAGTGGCTAAATGCCGCCGTGCAGCGGTGGCCACAAGACAAGCCGCCGCCATAGGGCTACACTCCCCCTGATATGAAACATTTGGTTACACCGTCGACCGGACTGTCGTTGGGCCTGTCGTGAGTTCTTTTCGGCCCCGCGCCAGCCGGGCGTTGTGGCGATGCCTGCTTGGCATGCTCCTCGCCTTGTGTGCCAGCCTGGGCGCGGCGCAGACCTGCGGGCTGGCGGGATGGAACGGGCCACTGACAGCCAGCGGGGTCATCAACGCCTATTACGCGGGCACCGGCGCCGTCGCGGCAGGCGCCAGTTCGATCACCGTGGCATCCACCACGGGCCAGCGCACGAACACCCACGTACTGGTCGCCGGCGACATGATCCTGATCATGCAGATGCAGGATTCGGCCGTCGCGGGAAATTCAGGGCTGCACGAATACGCGCAGGTTGTAGGCGTGGCGGGCGCCACGCTGTCGCTGAACCGTCCGCTGACCAACAGCTACAACCAGACGATGAACAACACCAACGTGCGCAACTGGCAGGCGGTTTGGGTGCCGCAGTATTCCGCACTGACCATCACTGCGTCGGTGACCGCGGACCGCTGGACCATCACCACGGCAGGCGCGGCCACCGGGGGCGTCGTGGCCTTCGATGTGGCCGGAAGCCTGGCCCTGAACGGCACGGTAACCGTGGCCGGAATGGGCTTTCGCGGCGCCATGGGCCTGAACGGCAGCGCCATCTGGGCTGCTGGCACTGCGACCACGGCCAACAGCATCTTCACCCCGACCTCGGTCGCCACCATAATCGGCGGCCAAAAGGGCGAAGGCACGCAGGGCACGCCGCCAGTCGTGTTCAACGGCACTGTGGCGGGGAGCACCTACACAGTGCTGCTGGGCCAGGGCTATGCGCTTGGCGCCGGCGGACAGGCGGCCATCGGCAATGCCGGCGGCGGCGCCAACAATGGCTTGAACGGGGACAACAACAACTTCAACGCCGGTGGCGGCGGCGGCAGCAACGCCGGCGCGGGAGGCCAGGGCGGCAACAGCTGGAACAGCGGCACCAACACAAGTGCGCCGTTAAACCAGAACACGCTCACCGACGTCGGCAACGTGGCCGGCGGCAAGGGGGGCACCGCCATCGCCAATTCCTCGACGCGTCTGGTGATGGGCGGCGGCGGCGGCTCGGGCGGGGCCAACAATGCAACCGCCGACGTGGTCACACTCTGGCCTCCGTCTCCAGCCAGTTTTCCGCCACCCAACAATGCAGTGGTCGCCAACGGCGCGTCGGGTGCCGTCACCTCCAGCGGGGCTTCGGGCGGCGGCGTCGTCCTGATCCGCGCTGGCAGCATCAGCTCCACCGCCGGAAAAATCGACGCCAGCGGGTACCAGGCGTACAACAAGTCACTGGGGGGAGACACGGATGCGGGGGGCGGCGGCGGCGGCGGGGGTTCCGTCTTCATCACGGCAGGCTCGGGCAATGGAGCGGGCCTCACAATCAACGCGTTGGGCGGAGCAGGCGGCTCGTCGAACTACTTCAACCACGGTCCGGGCGGCGGCGGCGGGGGCGGGTACATCGCAACCAACCTCGGCGGGATAACCCCGAACATCAATGGCGCGACCAACGGCATCGACGCATGCTGCGGCGCCGCGGGCACGAATCTGGGCACGAATGGCAGCCCGAAGGCGTGGAACGCAACCGCGGGAGCCAACGGAGCTACCGCAGCCGCTGGAGCCCCCGCCGGTGTGCAGAGCGGCGCGTCATGCCTGCCGCTCATCACCGTGACCAAGTCCACGCTTACGCCGACACTCACCAGCGCGCCCGGCGCCACTGCCAGCTACAGCATCAAGCTGAGCAACAGCGGCGGGGCTGCATCCAACCTGTTCATCTTCGACACACTCCCTCCCGGGTGGGCCTACACCGCAGCCACAGCCCCCACCTACACCTATAGCCCGGCGCCACCACCGGCGGCGAACTCGCCGGCATCTGGTGCTGAAACCACCTCGGCCGGCACGCCAGGCGCATTGCCGGTGAGCACGGTGGCAACTGCGAATTCGGTCACCGCCGTCTCATTGCGCGCTGCCGGCGCAGCGCCCGGCGTCGCGCCGGCTACAGGGGCCGTCACACCGACCTTCGGCAGTTTTTACCTGCCCCAGAACGGCGTCATCACCGTCTCCTTTCTCGTGACCATCCCGGCCACAGCGACAGCCGGGACGTACCACAACCCCGCAGGCGTCATCTTCCTGGATCCCACCCGCGTCACCACGGCAGTGCGCATGCTGAGCCCGCTGACCGATGTCAACTCCAACCGGGCTGGCGTCAACTACAGCGCCAACACCACCTACGCCAGCGGTTCCTCCACCAACGTCCTGGGCAGCAACTACAACGGTCTGCAGGGCGGACCCACCGGCGACGATGTGCAGTTGCTGCCTGACTTCAGTGTCACGAAGACGGCTTCGGCCTCATCGACTCCGGGGCGCACCATCAGCTACACCATCACTGCCCGCAACAGCGGCTGGGCAATCGGCAGCTATACCTACGCGGCGACGCAAGCCACCGATGTGAGCACGGCCAACGTCCCGCTGCTGCTTGGCAGCAATCCGCTGACTGTGACCGACACCCTGCCCGCCGGCGTCACGCTCAACAACGTGTTTACGGGTACCAACTGGACCTGCACCGGGACAAGCACCCAGGTGTGCACGTTGCCCAACGCCAACGCCTATCCCATCGCGGCCTCCACTGATTTCGCGGCGATCACCGGCACCGTAACGCTCAGCCTGAATTGCACCGGCGCGACAACGCGCACCAATACGGCGACCGTGTCGCCGGCCTTTGGAGAAGTCAATGCCAGCAACAACACCGCCACGGCCACCACCACGGTGAGCTGTGTCACGGCCAACCTGCAGGTCACGAAGACCAACAACCTGACGACTGTGACTTCCGGCGGGACAACCAGCTACACGGTGACACTCACCAACCTGGGGCCCAGCGCCGCGCCGCTCACGACGGTGACTGACGTCGCTACGGGCCTGACCTGCACCACCGTCACCTGCGCCCCGTCGTCCGGCCTCGCCTCCTGTCCAGCGGCGTCCATGCCCTTCGTCAGCCTGACCACGGGCATTGTCCTGCCCACTTTCGGTTCCGGTACCAGCGTGACCCTGGTGATCAGCTGCGGCATTTCAGCCACCGGGTTCTAGCGACGCTGCCGGGGGAAAATAGCGGGATGAGCGAAGAATCCCGCACGCCGCCCGGCGTTCCCCATCCCCGTACCATTCGCACGTTCGTGCGGCGCGCGGGCCGCACCACTATCGGCCAGGCCAAGGCCTTCGAGCAACTGGCGCCTGCGTTCGTCCTGCCCTACACGGGGGAGCTGCTTCAGTTCTCCGCCGCCTTCGGCCGCGACGCGCCCACGGTGCTTGAAATCGGGTTCGGCATGGGTGAGGCCACAGCGCACATCGCGGCATTGCGGCCGGATGAAAATTTTCTCTGCTGCGAAGTGCATGAGCCCGGGGTGGGCGCGCTGCTCAAGCGGATTGGCGAGCAGGACCTGCGGAATATCCGCATCCTGCAGCACGACGCCGTGGAAGTGCTGGACAAAATGCTCGCACCGGGCAGCCTGGCCGGCGTGCACATCTTCTTTCCGGACCCCTGGCACAAGCTGCGCCACAACAAGCGGCGCCTGATCCAGCCGCCGCTGGTGGCCCGCCTGGCCACACGGCTGGCCCCGGGTGCTTACCTGCATTGCGCTACGGACTGGGAGCCTTACGCGCAGCAGATGATGCAGGTGCTTTCAGCGCAGCCGCTGCTGGCCAATACCGCGGAGGGCTTCGCACCCAAGCCGGCCTACCGCCCGCTGACCAAGTTCGAGAACCGCGGCCTGAAACTGGGCCACGGGGTCTGGGACCTTGTTTTCAGGCGGAAGTGATTTCGCGCGCCGTGATCTGGTACTTGAAGTCGTCGGGCGCGTAGGAGTCGAAGCGGCCCTGCGAGTTTTCGCCGACCGGGTACATGAAGAAACCCATCTTCGGCCCCGTGGAATGCGGCAGCGCGATGTCCGCGCCGCTGTTCCAGGCCAGCCAGTTGCCTTCCCAGCCGCCGAACAGGGCCTGGTTGACGGGCGCCACCAGTTCGTGCCGCGTGGTCTTGATCCATTCGGGCGTTTCCTGGCGCATCACCTTGGCCACGTCGGCCGGGTCCATCGCCACCCAGCCGCGGGCCTTGAGGTACACCTCCGCGCGGCAGTGCTGCGCGCCCTTGAGGCTGGCAGGGTTGCCGCCCAGCTCGCGGTAGCCGAAAGCCGAAGGCGCCACACGCAGGCCGTAGTAATCGCGGGCCGGAACACCGGCCGAGCGGCACAGGCCCGCGAACAGCGCGTTCAGGTCGGCGCACTTGCCGCCCAGGTTGCCCGTTTCCAGCATCGTCTTGATGTCGCCCTCGCCGCAGCCGCGCACCTTGGGTTCGCGGTAGGTGTTCTCCACCACCCAGTCATAGATGCGGCGCACTTTTTCCTCGTCGGACGACGCGCCGCCCACCGCCTTGCGGGCCGTATCACGGACGATGCCATCAGTGGGTACCAGCGCGGTGGGCCGCGTCCAGTGCCTCAGGTCCGAAGCATCCGCGCCGGCCGCGGTCTTTTGCGCGTCGGCGCGGTTGCGGGTCTGCACGCGGCTTGTCACTTCGGCGAACGGGCGCACGGTGCCCGGCGCGAATTCCGCGTAGACCATGCGCACGCCCTCATGCCGGTCGCTGGCCAGCCGGGCCTGTCCATTGCTCGAAAAACTGCTTTCCTGCGAAAGCTGCCAATCGGTATTGACCGAAGGCACGGGCAGCCAGATGCGGGTGGTGCTGCGCGGCTCGGCGAGCTCGACGCGGGTGGTGACTTCGAAGGTGCGCCAGCCGCCAGGCTGGGGATTGAAATTTTTCTGTTGGGCCCGCGAGGCCAGCGGCCAGCCCAGGGCGGCGCCGCCCGCGGCAGCGGAGCAAGCGTGAAGGAAGCGGCGGCGGTACAAGTCTGCGGTCATTGCGGGGAACCCTGTGGAAAGTTGCCCCGATTATCGCGGCTTGCCCAGCAGGCCTTCCACCAGCCGGCCGGCCTCGGGCGAAGTCCAGTCCATCTCACCGCGCACCCGCCAGCGCGGCCGGCCATCGGTCCCGATGCCGATGGTGGTGGGGAATACCTTGACCGACCAGCGCCGCGCGATCTCGCCCGCCGGGTCCAGCAGCACCGGCAGCGCCATGCCGGTTGTGCGCACATAGCGCGCCGCGACGTTGGCAGACTCCTTGAAGTTGAGCGCCAGGACCGCCAGCCGCTCGCTGCCATACAGGTCGGCCAGGATCTGCAATGTGGGCATTTCGGCGCGGCAAGGCTCGCACCAGCTGGCCCAGAAATTCACCATCACCGCGCGTCCGCGCAATGCGTCCAGGCGCCAGCGGGCATCGTCCAGGCCCGTGGCCTCCAGGGCGGGGACGGGTTCGCGTGCCGGCCAGGGCGTGATTTCCCCGGCGCGGGCCGGGGGCAACAAGGCCCCGATGCCACCCGCGGCCAGCACGTAGTGCAGCCAAGTACGGCGCGTATGCCCAACTTGCATGGCTTTGGCGGTGGCCTGTCGCATTCCCCGATTGTGGCTGCCCATCGGCTCGGTTATCTTCATGGCATCAAGTTTGCTGGCAGGCAGGGACGTCGTACAGGAGTGAGCATGCATACAAGACGAAGGGCAGTGTTGGGGGCCGGCCTTGCCGCCGGCATGGGTTTGTGGGGTGCCGCGAGCCCCGCTTTCGGGCAGGCCAAGCCGACGGGCCGCAAGGTCGTACTTGGCCAGTCGGTGCCACTGACCGGCGCCGCCAGCGAAATCGGCCTGGCCTTCGCCGCGGGCGCCAAACTGTACGTGGACGCCTTCAACAGCCGCAAGACCAGCCCGGGCTGGTACTACGAGCTGCGCCAGCTGGACGACGGGTATGACCCGGCCAAGGCCGGCGCCAATGCCAGGAAGATGCTGGCCGACGGCGCCGACCTGCTGTTCGGCTTTGTCGGTACCGCCAGCAGTGAGGCCGGCGCCAACGTAGCCGGGCCGGAAGGCGCCATCTTCTTCGGGCCCTTCGCCGCTTCCGACGCGCTGCGCGATGCCGCTCACGGAAACGTCTTCCATGTACGCCCCAGCCTGGCCGACGAAGCGTTCAAGATGGTGCGTCACTGCGCCACATTGAGCCAGAGCCGCATCGCCGTGCTGGCCGAAGACGACGCCATGGGCCGCGCCGGCCTGGCGGCCGTCAACCAGGCGCTGGCCGAGCAGAAACTGCCGCCCCTGGTGGGCTCGGCCTTTGTGCCGGTCAACAGCGACCGGGTTGATGCGGCAGTGGCCCAGCTTTCCAAGGCGCAGCCCCAGGCCATCATCCAGGTCTCGCTGTTCAACACCACGGCCGCCTTCATCCGAAAGATGCGCAAGGCGGGCTATGCGGGCTCATTCCTGAATTTTTCGGTGGTGGGCATTGATCCGCTGTTCACGGCGCTGGGCAAGGAAATCGGCGGCGTCGTGGTCTCGCAGGTGGTGCCCTCGCCGCGCAGCTCGGCCACGCCCATCGTCAAGGAATACCTGGCCGCGATCGACACCTCGGACCAGTCGCCTTCGTACGAAAGCCTGGAGGGCTACATCGCCGCCAAGGCCCTGAGCGAAGCGATCCGGCGTGCCGGCAAGAACTGGGACAAGGCCAGCCTGACCAGGACAATGGCCGCGATGACCGATTACGACGTGGGCGGTTTCCGCATCAACCTGCGCGCCGGCATCCGCGATTCGGTGCGCGCCATCGACCTGGTGACGATCACGCCCGACGGCAAGGTCGTGCGCTAGGAGCCAGAGGGCCCCTCAGGCCCGCTCTGCCACCCAGGCCTGCACCGACTGCAACGCGCCCGCCAGCTTGCTGGCGTCGGTGCCACCGGCCATGGCCATGTCGGGCTTGCCGCCGCCCTTGCCGCCGACCTGCTGGGCGACGAAGTTCACCAGGTCGCCGGCTTTCACCTTGCCCATGCTGTCGGCTGTCACGCCGGCAGCGATCTGCACCTTGTCGCCGTCCACGGCCGCCAGCACGATGGCGGCGGTCTTGAGTTTGTCCTTGAGCTTGTCCATCGTGTCGCGCAGCGTCCTGGCATCCGCGCCCTCGAGGCGGGCGGCCAGCACCTTGATGCCCTTGACGTCGACGGCCTGGGCCACCAGCTCGTCGCCCTGGGAAGAAGCCAGCTTGCCCTTGAGCTGTGCCACTTCCTTTTCCAGCGAGCGGACCTGGTCCAGCACCTGCGTGATGCGCCCCTGCAGTTCGGCCGTCGGTGCCTTCAGTGTGCCGGCGGCGCGGTTCACTGTGCTTTCCAGCTGCTGCAGGTAAGCCAGGGCGTTCTCGCCGGTCACCGCTTCGATGCGGCGCACGCCCGCGGCCACGCCGCCTTCGCTCACCACCTTGAACAGGCCGATGTCGCCGGTGCGGCCCACGTGGGTGCCGCCGCACAGCTCGCGGCTGGTGCCGATGTCGAGCACCCGCACCACGTCGCCATACTTCTCGCCAAACAGCATCACGGCGCCGGTCTTCTGCGCGGCCTCGATGTCCATCACCCGCGCCAACGTTTCGGCGTTGGCCAGGATTTCCACGTTCACGCGCTTTTCGATCTCGCGGATTTCCTCATCCGTCACCGGGTGGTTGTGCGTGAAGTCGAAGCGCGTCTTGTCGGCGTCGACCAGCGACCCCTTTTGCTGCACGTGGCCGCCCAGCACTTCATGCAGGGCCTTGTGCATCAGGTGGGTCACGCTGTGGTTGCGCATGGTGGCGTGGCGCCGCGCCACATCCACCCTGGCCGCCACCGCATCGCCGACCTTGAGCGTGCCCTGGGTCTGCGTGCCGTGGTGCCCGAACACGTCGGCCTTGATTTTCTGCGTGTCTTCCACGCCGAACTGCACGCCCTCGGCCGCGAGGATGCCGCTGTCGCCGACCTGGCCGCCGCTCTCGGAATAGAACGGCGTGCTGTCCAGCACCACCACGCCGGGCTGGCCTTCTTCGAGCTGCTGCACCGGGCTGCCGTCCTTGTACAGGGCGACCACGCGCGCGGCCGTTTCCAGTTTCTCGTAGCCGGTGAAGATGTTGCCCGCGCCGCCGTATTCCAGCGCGCGATCCATCCTGAACTTGCCCGCGGCGCGGCCGGCCGCTTTCTGCTTGCCCATCGCCGCGTTGAAACCCGCTTCATCCACGGTCACGTCGCGCTCCCGGCAGACGTCGGCGGAAAGGTCCAGCGGGAACCCGAAGGTGTCGTGCAGCTTGAACGCCACTTCGCCCGGCAACACCTTCTGGCCGCCGGCCAATGCCGCATCAAGGATTTCCATGCCATTTTCCAGCGTCTCGAAGAAGCGCACTTCTTCAGACTTCAGCACTTCGGTGATTCGCTTTTCGTCGGCGCGCAGGCGCGGGTAGGCGTCGCCCATCAGCACGACCAGGTCGGCCACCAGCTTGTGGAAGAACGGCGTCTTCTTGCCCAGCTTGTAGCCGTGGCGGATGGCGCGCCGGATGATGCGGCGCTGCACGTAGCCGCGGCCTTCGTTGGAGGGGATCACGCCGTCGCTCACCAGGAAGGCCGTGGCGCGGATGTGGTCGGCGATGACGCGCAGGCTCTTGCTGTCCAGGTTCTTCTCGCCGGTCTCGCGGGCGGCGGCCTTGATCAGCCTGTCGAAGATGTCGATCTCGTAGTTGCTGTGCACGTGCTGCAGGATGGCGGCCAGACGCTCCAGGCCCATGCCGGTGTCCACGCAGGGCGCGGGCAACGGGTTGACGCTGCCATCGGGCTGCATGTCGAACTGCATGAACACGTGGTTCCAGATCTCGATGAAGCGGTCGCCGTCCTCGCCCGGGCTGCCGGGCGGCCCGCCGGGAATGTGGTCGCCGTGGTCGTAGAAGATTTCCGAGCACGGGCCGCAGGGGCCGGTGTCCGCCATCATCCAGAAATTGTCGGACTTGTACTTGCCGCCCTTGTTGTCGCCGATACGGATCACGCGCTCGGGCGGCAAGCCGATCTCTTTGGTCCAGATGTCGAAGGCCTCGTCATCGTCGATGTACACCGTGGCCAGCAGGCGCTCGGGCGGTAGCTTGTAGACCTGGGTGAGCAGCTCCCACCCCCATTTGAGGCTGTCGCGCTTGAAGTAGTCGCCAAAGCTCCAGTTGCCCAGCATCTCGAAGAACGTATGGTGGCGGGCGGTGTAGCCCACGTTTTCCAGGTCGTTGTGCTTGCCGCCGGCGCGCAGGCAGGCCTGAACCGAAGCCGCGCGCACATAAGGGCGCTTGTCGGAGCCGAGGAACACATCCTTGAACTGGACCATGCCCGAATTGGTGAACATCAGCGTGGGGTCGTTACCCGGCACCAGCGGGCTGGAAGCCACCACGGTGTGCCCCTTGGACGCGAAGAAGTCCAGGAAGGTCTTGCGGATGTCGGCGACGGTGGAAACGGGTGTATTCATGCTTGGCTCAGGTAAGCCTTCAATTATAGGTTTCAGGGCATTCCCGCCATGCTTCGGGCGGCATCCGCGCGGATAACCGCCCAAGGACCCCGCACCATGAACGACGCGCGCCGCCTCGCCCTGCGTGCCATCGCCGGCGCCTCGCTTGCTACATTTTTGATAGCTTCCGGCGCACAGCCGGCGCCCCTTCCGCCCCAAAACGCCATCGAACCGTGGTCCAGGTCAGCGACAACGACCCGGCGCCCTTGAGCTTTGGCCCAATTTGCCCGGGACCCTCACGGATTCTGGCTGGTCTCGGGCAGCAACTTGTAGATATCGTCCTCCTCGCTCACTGGCCGTGCAATGACCTTGGCCTTTTCGAAAACATGGCTCCCGTCGATGAGGATGTCGCGATGTACGCTGGGCCGGAAAGTCAGGTACTGCTCGTCTTCCCGCAGGATGTGTCCGTAAGTCTGCAGCCGGCGCCTTCCGAGAGGGTAGTTCCCGACGAGCTTCATCACCTGTTTGTCGTTGCCCGGGCTGCTCGCCGCCAGGCGGCCGCTTCCGCCGTGCCGGTTGAGGCTCCCATTTGCACCGGGCCCGCGACCCCCGCGATGTACACCGCTGGCCATAGTTGCCGCAGCACTGGACCCTGGAAGCGGGCCTTGAGCGGCACATAAGGATGCACTTCAGTCGCCGACAGAAACCCGATGAAAAGCGAAGGGGTCAGCAGGATTTCGTTGTTCGCCGCCTCTCGCTGGGTGAGGTATTTGCCGGAAGGACTGGCCGCGACGGCCCGGGCCACGGCGCTGTTCAACTCCGCCTCGACGCTTACCAGTGAAATGGGCGGATTCTTCGCCCGGACCGCGGCGTCCGTTTCGTTAGCCATTCTCGCCAGGCCGATGCCGAACCAGCCGCTCCAGAGGGACGATCGATGGGTCTGCTGGCCATTGAGCAGCAGTTCGCCACCGGAGACACGTGAAACTGCAGGATGGATATGGGTCCAGTCCGCGAGCTCGGACGGCAGGTATTTCACCGCGGCCACCTGCGAACGCTCGAGGATGGACGGCTCGGCGGCGCAAGCGCCAAATACCGTGCAGAGCACGACCGCAGCCAATGACCGTTGGAGTAGCTCTGGCGTAAAACTGCGAAGGGGGTGGGTCATCACGCATTACTCAGTAGAATTCGCCTAGTTCTGCGGGCATCGTTCAATGGCAGGACCTGAGTTTCCCATACTCAAGATGAGGGTTCGATTCCCTTTGCCCGCTCCACACATCCCCTGACCTTGCACACGCGATGTCGGCAACGGCCTACACACGATCAGGGATGCGGCGTTCAAATCCTGCACGGCGCAGCCTTAGATTAGGGCGATGCTTGGTTTCAAAACTTTCGCACCAACGCGCGCAACCACAGTCAGGCTCGAGCGTGTCTCGCGCCCCTGGCAAAACTGGTTCGTCGCCGCGTACACCACGGCCGTGGACGGCAGCTTTTACGGATACGCCAAGATTTTCGCCGGCCCACCCCGGGACACCTGGAGTTCGGCCGCCCTGGCCAAGGTGGGTTCGGCGTTCGGCTATGCGAACGAGGAATACGCGCTGGAGGAAGCCGAGTGCCGCGCCCTGCTGGCCCTGGGCTGCCTGGACCGGGCGGGCGCCAATTTCGTACGCCACCCTTCTCCCCGAACGGTTACGCAGCTGATGCGGGGGCTTCGGCCCCGGCTGGCTGCAGGTGCCCGCAGGATCAGCCCCTATCCCGAAAGCAGCGGAACATGATGGCCTCCAAATACGAAGGCGGATTCGAGCTGAGCGCGACCGCGCCGGCCGACGCCACGCCCGAGGCGATCAGCGCGAGCCGCCGCGACGCGGACTCCGTGCGCTACAACCTCCTGCGGCGGCTGGCGCCCGCGCTCAAGCACGACATGCTCGTCAATCTCCAGGCGGTGGCGATGATGGCCGACGTGCTTGTCGCCAAGTTGGAGCGTGGCGAACAGGACCCCGCCGCGCTGCAGAAGGGAATTTCCCGCATCAACCGCCTGGTACGCGACGCGGTAGCGACCAACCTCAAGGTTGCGAGCTGGCTGGAACCGGGTGAGGACGAGGGTATCGGCCTCACCGCGGGCGTGCAGGATTGCGTGTCGCTGCTGGCGGCATCCTTCAATTTCAGGGCGCTGCACCTTGCCAATAACGTGCCGCCGCTGAAGTTCGACGTTTCCAGGTTCGCGCTGCGCAACCTGCTGGCCGCCGCGCTCTTCCTTATCGCCGATGAAGTTCAGGGGCCAGCCGACATATCGATAGTTGCCGAGCTCTCGGGTAGCCAGGCCACGCTGCAGCTGCACGTCACCCGCCGGGACGGACCGTTCGAGCTGGACCATGAATTGCCCGCGGGTTTTCGCAGCCGCCTGCTGGAATGGGACGACGTCAAGATGCTGGCCGAAGCCGAGTCCGTGCAGTTGCGCCGCGCCGGCCACGATGTGCGGCTCGTGTTGCCACGCGTGCGGGCCATGCGCCCGCTCAAGATGGTGGCCGCCTAGGCTTCAGGCCGCCAGCCCGTCAATGAAGCGCTCAAGCTCGTCAATGGGCAGGGGCGCGCAGAACAGATAACCCTGGAAGGAAGCGCAGCCGTTGGCCGCCAGGAAGTCGCGCTGCTCCTGCGTTTCCACACCCTCGGCAATCACGCTCAGGCCCAGATTGGCGGCCAGCCCGATGATGACCTTGGCGATCGCGGCATCGTTCGGGTCGGTCAACAGGTCCTTGACGAATCCCCTGTCGATCTTGAGCTGGTCCAGCGGCAACCGCTTCAGGTATGACAGCGACGAGTAGCCCATGCCAAAGTCGTCGATCGAGAGCGTCACGCCCAGCGCCTTCAGGCTGCCCATCTTGGCGATGGTGATCTCCATGCCTTCGGCCAGCAGGCTTTCCGTCAATTCCAGCTTGAGCTTTTGCGGCTCGATGCCCGACGCGGTGATGGCCTGCATGACGCCGTCAACGAACTCCGGGTGCCGGAATTGGCGCACACTCACATTCACCGCGATCGACAGGTGCGCGCGGTCCGCACGCGCGGCCCACGCGGCCAGCTGGGCGCAGGCAGCCTCCAGCACCCAGTTGCCGATCGGGATGATCAGCGAGGTCTCCTCGGCGGTCGGGATGAAGTCGGCCGGATCGACGATGCCGCGCCGCGGATGGTTCCATCGCAGCAGCGCCTCCACCCCGATCATTTCGCCGGCCGTCCCCACCTGCGGCTGGTAGGCCAGGTGAAAGCCGTTGTCGCGCCAGGCCTGCCGAAGGTCCGAGGCCAGGCTGGCGCTGGCGGTGGCCAGGGCCTGCATCTGCGGGTCGAAAAAGCACACCGCATTGCGCCCCGCGTTCTTGGCCTGGTACATCGCCAGGTCGGCCTGCTTAAGCAGCTCGCTCACGTTGCATGGCTGGGCGCTGAACAGGGTCACGCCGATGCTGCAGGTGCTGTGATGCATATAGCCCGGCAGCGCGTAGGGCTCGCCCAGCGTGGTCAGGATGCGGTTGCTGACCCGGCGCGCCGCCATCTCGGGCTCGAACGGCTTCTCCGCGCGGTTCTCCAGGAGGATGACGAATTCATCGCCGCCCAGGCGGGCTACCGTGTCGTCCTTCGCCACGCAGGCCCGCAGCCGCTGCGCCACCTGCTGCAGGAGGATGTCGCCCTGCTGGTGGCCCAGCGTGTCATTGAGCGCCTTGAAATTGTCCAGGTCGATGAACATCAGCGCGCCCTTGCGGCCCGGGTCGGTGCTGGAAAGCGCCGTGTGCAGCCGGTCCAGCAGCAGCTGCCTGTTGGGCAGTTTGGTCAGTGGGTCGAAAAAGGCAAGGTACTGGATCTTCTCCTCGGCCGCCTTGCGCTCGGAGATGTCGCGGCCCACCGCCACCCAATGGGTCAGCTTGCGCGCCTTGTCCCATACCGGCGAGACGTCCAGGTCCACCCAGAACGGCTCGCCGTTCTTGGTGTAGTTGATCAGGTCCACGCGCACGGGCTCCCACTCTTCCAGCGCGGCGCGGATGTGGTCCAGTTCCGCGCGCTGGGTCTGGGGGCCCTGCAGCAGGCGCGGCGTCTTGCCGATCACTTCGTCGCGCGCGTAGCCCGTGCGGTGCTCGAACGCCTCGTTCACGAACACGATCCGCGGCCCCGGCGCATTGAACGGGTTGGCCTCGGTGATGATGACGATGTCGTTGAGCCTGGCGATGCTGCCCTCCAGCAGGCGCAAGTGCTCCTGCGACTTGCGCCGCGCGGAAACGTCGCGAAGGTGAATGGCCAGGCCGCCGCCGAAGGGATATCCCCGCAGTTCGAGCCAGACAATCCCACTGGCGTCCAGCTCCTCCAGTTCGACCACCACGCCGCGCTGCAATGCTGCGCGTACCTGCTCCTCCGTGCGCAGGCGGACCGTCTTCTGAAAGCAGCTCCAGATCCGCTTGCCGATCACATCGGACCCGTCGGGCGACAACAAGCGCTGTGCCTCCTGATTGACATAAGTGAAGGCGCCCTCGCGGTCCGCCGTGGCAAAGGCGTCGCCGCTGCCGGTCGCGCCGCCCAGCCGCACCGTGTGGCGCAGCAGCGTCCCTTCGGGGTAACCCACCGGCGCGATTTCCTGCATCACGCCTTCGACGCGAACCGTGTGCCCCTGCGCGTCGCGCACCGCGCGGCCGACCGAACGCACCCAGCAGCGCCTCCCCTGCACCGTGATGATCTGCATCTCCTCGTCGAAGGGTGCGCCCTCGCGCGCGCAGGCATCGACCAGCGTCTGCACCCGCCCCCTCCACTCGGGCGCGTAGAAGTTGAAGGCGTGCTCGCGGTCCGGCACGAAGCCGGGTGCGGCACCGTGCAGGGCGGCCAGACCGTGCGACCACTCGATCTGGCCGCTGGCCGGGTCCAGCATCCACACGCCCACGAATGCGGAGCGCTCCACCAAGTCTAGGAAAGACTCCGCTTTTCGTTGAGTGCTTGTGTCCATTCGTGTCTGTTGCTGCTGGGTGAATTTGCGGATTTGTTTCAACCGTATTAGGCCTGTCGCCGGCGCGCGCCAAGGTAGGCCGAGTCCTACGGCAGCAGTCGATGCCGTCCGAGTTGTTACCTTGTCACAGTGATTAGAGTAAGTAACGCCCTGATACCCCTGCTGTCCGGCGGGGGGTCGAATTCCAAGGAGCCCAGTGCACCCATTAAGAGCCTTTGTCGTTGAGGACAATGCCAACCTCCGCGAGAACCTGATCGGTGCGCTGGAAGAGTTGACGTGCGTGAAGGTTGTCGGAACCTCCCCCACCGAAGACGACGCGCTCGCGTGGCTGGACGGCCACGCCGGCGACTGGGATGTCGTCATCATCGACCTGTTCCTGCTGCAGGGCACGGGCATGCACCTGGCCCAGCGCATCACACGGCTGAATGCGGACCAGAAGGTGCTGGTCTTCAGCAACTACGTCAACGCCAGCGTGCGCAAGCGCTGCGCGCAGATGGGCGTGGATGGTGTCTTTGACAAATCCACCGAAATCGATTCGCTGGTCGATTACTGCGCGAAGCAGTGTTTCCTGCTGGACGCCCGGCACAGCGCCAATGAAGCCCACCAATCTTCCCCCTAGCGATCAACGGAGTTCAAGATGACACCCACCACCGCCACGTTCCCTGAATTGGCCCTGGATGCCGCGCCCTCGCAGCACCAGCGGCGCTGGTCCGACGGACTGGTGCCTTCCACGCCCGGTGCCGATTCGGCGGGCGCCTGGTCCATGGCCCAGCAGTGGCCCGCACTGGTGGCCACGCTGTCCGAGCAGTGCATGGACAGCAGCAACCTGGTCTTGCGCGCCATGGATTTCCTGGTCGGCGCGGGCCGGCTGCGCCGCGCAGAGGCAAAAATCCTTGTGGATGCGCTGGAGCGCATGCGCGAAACCAGCCTGCGCGCCCAGCAGATCACGCGGCTGTCCACCGGGCGCATCCGCCACACACGGGACCGCGTCGAGCTGGGAAGCGTGGTGCGCGAGCTGCTGGACGGCCGGCGCGAGGAATTCGACGCGCGCAACGTGGAAGTGGCGGCGGAGCTGGCTCCTGTCGATGTGCTGCTTGACCCGCCCGTGGTCGTCACCATCGTCAACACCGTGATCGACTGGGCGCTCAGCTTCAGCGTGAAGGTGGAGATCACCCTGGACACGCCCGTCTGGCCCGAGCCGGCCCGGCTGATCGCGCGGGTCGCCACGCCGTCTGCCGACGCGCAGCCACCGGCGGCAGCCCCGTTGGGCGCGGCCTGGGGTGGCAGGGGCCGCGGCCGGCGCGTGAACGACGGCTTGCACTGGATGCTGTTGCGGCAGATGGCCCATAGCGCCAACCTGGCGGTGACGCGCACCGGCGGCGCCGGCGTGGCGCTGCTCACCATCGAGTTCCCCAAGACCTTCAACAGCAACGGCGGCCTGTCCAGCCTGGAGATGTTCGAAGATGACGCCAGCGGCGCCCCTTCATTGCTCAACGCCTGGGTGCTGGTCGCCATCAGCGACCCTTCGCTGCGGCAGGCGGCCATGCAGGCGCTGAAGCTGGCCGGCATTTCTGCCAAGGCTGCTTGCGATCTGACGGATGCGCGCGCGTGCGTCACCGGAACCAGGCCCGACGCGATCGTCGTGTCCAGCGACCTGGTGTCGCCCGAGTTTTCGCGTTTCAGGGCGGAGACGGCCGGGGACGGGCGCAGCTGCCCCATCGTGGAGATCACCGAGCGTCAGCCTTCATTCAATGCGTCCGGCTTCGAGGGCTTTGAAGTGGCCAAGATCGGCCGCGACCACCTGCGCAAGGAACTGGCGCCGACGGTGTTGTTCGAGCTGGTGAAGGCGGCCTAGGCACGCTGCGTGGCCGGCGCCAGCATCAGGGCCAGCCGGTCCGCCGGCACCGGCGGGCTGTACAGGAAGCCCTGTGCCTGGTCGCAGCCCAGCTGCCGCAACAACTGCGCCTGGGCCTCGATTTCAACACCCTCCGCCACCACCTTGAGGTTCAGGTTGTGGGCCAGCGAGATGCAGGTGTTGACGATTCCCTCGTAAGCGGGGTCAGCCGTGATTTTCTTGATGAAGGCGCGGTCGATCTTCACGTCGTCGATCGGCAGCGTGACGATATAGGCCAGGGATGAATAGCCCGTGCCGAAATCGTCGATGGCCACGGGAATGCCGAGCGCCCGCACCTCGGTGAGTACCCGGATGGCGCGCTCCATGTTGCCGATCAGCACGCTCTCCGTCACCTCGATGCCCAGCGCGGTGGCATCGACACCGAGTTCCTCCAGGACTTCACGCAGCTGGTCCACGAAGCGGTCGTTGCGCAGCTGCGCCGCGGCCACATTCACAGCAATGCGCGGGGCCGCAAGCCCGGCGGCGCGCCAGCGGGCCCAGTCGGCCACCGCCCGCCGGATGATGTGCACTCCCACCTCGCTGATCAAGCCTGTCGACTCCAGCGCCGGCACGAACTCCATGGGGGGAATGAGTCCGCGCTCCGGATGGATCCAGCGGATCAGTGCCTCCACCCCCACGATGTTGCCGGAAGCCAGGTCGATCTTGGGCTGGTAGAAATTGACGAACTGTCCCTGCTTGAGCGCATGCCGCAGCTGCGGCTCCAGCCGGTAGTGCACGCTGAGCACGTTGTCCACCGACTTGTCGAAAAAGGCCACCGGCTCGTCGCGCTCGATGGCCATCTGCAACGCCGCGTCGGCCGCGTTTACCACGTCGTCCAGCGTCTTGCCGTCGCGCGGGTAGGCTGCGAAACCAAGGTTGACCGGGCACACCAGCACCAGGTTGTTGACGCTGTACGACGCCTGCAGCATGTCGGTGAGCGCCGGCGCGGTGGACTTGGTGAAGGTGTCGAGGTCGACATCCGGGAAATACAGGATGAAAAGGCCCCGCTTGATGCGCCCGATCACGGTACCGCCGGCGCCGAATGTGCGAAGCCTGTCCGCGGTCTGCCTGATCAGTTCATCGGCCACCCGGAAACCGTGCGCCGAGTTGATCTGGCTCACGGTCTTGAGCCGGACGAATGCCACCACGCCGGTCGCGGCGCCGCAGGTGGTGAACTGGCTCTCGAAGTGAAACCAGTTGGGCAGGCCGGTCAGGCGGTCGGTCTGCGTGGCGATGCGCAGCTGCTTGCGCAGCACCAGCTGCGCGGCCACCGCCTTGGCCAGCTTGCCCAGCGCGTCCCGTTGCGCGGGGGTGAGCTCGCGCGGCACCGTATCCATTACGCACAGCGCCCCGATTGAACTGCCATCGCGGGTTTTAAGCGGCGCGCCGGCATAGAAGCGCACGGACGGGTCCTGCGGCCCGTAGGCCTGCGCCGTGAAGGCCGGCGCGGCCGATACGTCCGGGATTTCAAGCAGCCGGTCGGAGTCCAGAATGGTGTGTGAGCAAAAAGCCGTCTCGCGCGGCGTCTGGGTCGCCACCAGTCCCACGCGCGACTTGATCCACTGGCGCTCGCCGTCGATGAACGTCAGCGCACCCAGCGGCGTCGCGCAAAGAACGGCTGCCAGCTGCACCAGGCGGTCATAGTCATCGTCCGGGTCTGTGTCCAGGATGGCGAAATCATGAAGCTCCGCCAGGCGCTGGCGCTCATCGGGCGGAATGAGGCGTTCGGGTTCCTGCATGGCTTGAAGGTGCGCCGCCTCAGAACCTGGAAAGCCGGGCGCCCTGGTGCTCCATGACGGAATCGAAAAGGAGTTCCTCGTCCGGCCTGGGGCGCACTTCATCATTGGCGGCAGCCGGCTTCTCCAGCGGCACCAGCGCAAGTTCGTCAAGCGCGGAAAAAGCTTTCGTTTCGACAAGCTGCGGGGGCGGCACCGGCAGCGCCGGCTCCGATACGGCAGGTGCCGGCGGTTCAGCGGCAGCCCGGTTGAACACCGTCCATTCGTCGAACGCATCCAACTGCAGCCTGTCTTCGTACAACAGGGCATGCAGCCAGAACAGGTCGCGGTAGCCGGCCAGGCTGATGGCATCTTCGGGGCCGGCGGGCCGCCGCAGGAGCAGCTCGCCGATCGCCCGGCGCGGGTCGGGTGCCGCCCAAGCGGCGCAGGTCGCCGCCAGGATGGCCGGCTGGCCTTCCAGCCCCGCTTCTTCCGGTGAAGCGTCTACCGGCTCGAAGCCGAATCTTTCTTCAAAACGCCTGGCCAGCGTCTGGCGCGCATGGTGGCTGCCGCGCTCGCGCAGCAATTCGTGCAGCTGCATCCACGCATACGCGCCATCCCCGCCGTCCGCGTCGATGTGCGCCCTGAGCACCTTGACGGCTTCGGTACCCTGCCCGAGCGACACAAAGAAATCCACCTGTTCCTGCAGTTCGACAAGGCCGTGCAGCGGTGTGCCGGCCGCGACGGAAGTGCTGGGCAATTCGATTTCCAGGGGCTGCGCAGGGGATGGCACGTTCGCCGGAAGCTCGATCACCGCCGGGGTGCGAAGCGGCGCCGGTTCGGGCATCGGCACGGCAGCGGCGCCGTGCCCGGCAATGGGCCGGCTGTCCGCCTGCCAGAAGCCCGAATCGGCGGCGTCCACGCTGTCGCTCCAGGTACGGGCCGGCCGGTTCGCCGGCCACCGGCGCCAAACGCTCCAGCCCAGGGCCAGGCCCAGCAAGGCAAGCACGGCGGCCAAAGCGGCGCCGGCGTTGCGCTCGGTGCGCAGCGCGGACACGGTGCCGCCCAGCTTTTCGATTTCGGCGCCTGTCGTGCGGCCGGATTCCCGCAACTGGGCAATGCCCTGCTCCAGGCGCTGCAACTGCTGCTCGGACTGCACGAGCGCGGCGGGCGAAGACCCGAGCGCGCGCCATGCCGCGGCAGCGGCGGCGCGCTGCGCGCTGTCGGAGGTCGGAACGCTTATGAGCTCCAGCGAGGCGCGCAGGCCCGGCGCGCTTTTGTTGGCTTCACGGGAGGGCAGGGGCGCGCGGGTGGCGCGCTTGCGCGCTGCACCGGCACCCAGCACGGCGGCGTCCGGCAGGACGGCAGGGATTGGGGCGCCCGTGGCCGGCGCGGCCGCCAGCAAGGTGTAGGAGCGGCTGACGCTGGCCGCGCAGCCCGCACGCAGCAGCACGGTCACCACCGGCTCGTTCACCGGCACCGGGGAAGTCACACGAACAGAAATCTGCCCCGGCACTCCTGTCTCGCGCATTGCACGCACGCGTGCCGATACAGGCGTATCGCCGTAGGCCACGCTGGCGCTGACACATTCGCCGGAACCGGACGGCGCACCGTCGAGCTTGATTGAAGCCGCCAGGTCCAGGGTTTCGCCCACCACCGGCTGGCCGGCCATGGGGCCCAGGGAAGCCGCCGCGCAACTGCCGGCTATCGCGAGCAGAAGCGCGGCAGTGGCGAAACGCAGGGTAATAGATGTTTCCATGGCGCTGACCTACTCTATAAGGCCCATCCGGTGGCCCTGTCAGACGCTTTGGCGAGGTCTTGTAGGACAGGGACTAGGGGGCTGATCCGGCCTTCACCAGCTGGTCCACCAGATCTGGCGAGACATAGCGCGGCCCTTCGAACAGGTAAATGTGCAGGCCGTTGTAAGTCGCCAGCTGCGGCGCCAGCTCATCAATCGTCGCGGGCCGGAAGCCGCCGCCCTGCCTGGGCCTGAAGGCTTCCGCGATCACGTGCACCCGCTCACTCCCCAGCTTGCGCTGCAGTGCCCGGATGTATTGCAGCGCGATGCGCGATTCGCGGGCATGCACGCCCACGCCGTCCTGGAAGAACACGCCGACATCCGGGGGAAGCCAGCGCGCCAGCCCGTCCGCCATTTCCTGGGGCCCGATGTTGGCGCTGTCGTAAACGCTGATCCACAAGGGGCGGGGCAGCTTGGCAAGCAGCGCCGCCAGTTGCGGCGCCTGGGCCCAGGTGGGATCAACTTCAACGGGGAAATACCAGCCCACCACGTTGAGCGGGCCGCCCAGGCTGGCCAGCCTGGCCGACTGCTCGGCCAGCCCGGCAATGGCCTGCCGGGCGGAAGCCTCATCAAAGCGGCCGGCCATGCCCAGGATCACTTCCCGCGCCCAGGGCTCGCCGGCAATCCGTTTCCAGTCGGGCAGCCGCGGCGCGGCGGCCATGCCTGTGCCCTCGACGAAGGCGATGTCGTCCACCACGGTCCATTGCACCAGCATGCGCGTGGCGCCCAGGCGCTCCCAGGTTCCACGCGGCTCCACGTTGGTGTTGTCGGGCTGCCAGACAATGCCTTCCACCGGCGGCACGCGCGGCGCGCTGCAGCCTCCCAGCAGCAGCCCCGCACCGAGCAGCATCGAGGCGAGGAATCGCGCCGCCAGGGCCATGCGCATCATGGGGTCAGTAGGAAATCAGCGACGTCACGAACAGCCCCTTGGCGCGTTCGTCACCCGAGATCCGGAAGCGGTACTGCAGCGACAGATCCACGTACGAGCGGGGCGCCGCGTACTTGTCCTCGCGAAACCAGTAGCGCAGGCTGACGCCGGGCCCCGCGGCCACCGAGAGCTTGTCCGCCAGCAGCGAGTTGTATTCCGCTGCCGCGACGGCATGCGGGAACAGCACGGCCTTGCCGTCGGCGGCAGGCATGCGGTAGCTGCGGCCCGCCTGCACGGTGGCGAGCCCGTAGGTCTGGCCGGCGCTCAGGTAGTGGCCGGCTTCAGCCGACACGCGGGTGGTCCACCAGTCGGGCACATCGACCCGCAGGTCCGTGCCCTTGTCGAACGAGTACGCGGCCTGGGCAAGCCAGTCGTCCGGCGCGCCATGGGTAAACACGCGGCTGAGCGAGAGCACGGCATTGGCCTGCGAAAGCGGCTTCCAGCGGATGCCCAGCGCGGCCTGCAGGCTGTCGCCGCCGGTGGGATCGCCGGCACCGCTGTGCAGCGTCTCGAAGCCGCGCGCGAACAGCTCGACATAGCGGCCCGCGCGGTAGCCGAAGGGGCGCCAGTAGGCTTCCACGCCGGCCTGCAGCGTCTTGCTGCTGATGCTGGTCGGCGCCGCGCCGAAACCCGGCGTGACGCTGCCGCCGCCGCGGTACGCCAGCGAGGCGATGAGGCCGGTGACGCGGGTCAGCTCCGAGATCGTGCGGCGGGTGTCGTACACCATCTGCTTGTCCATCTTCAGCGAAAGCGAATCGACGGCGTCGATGCTGCGCTTGAAGTAGCCGACGGCCTGTGCGTCGTCGCCGCGGCGCATGGCCGTATAGCCGGAGTCCTGCAGCGAGGTTGCAGGCAGCTTGCCGGCGGCATCGGCACGGGCGAATGCCGCCTGCGCCGCCGCGTCGTCGCCGAGCCGCACCGCGAGATACGCCTGGTCGAGATCGCCCTGCGCCTTCAGCTCGCCCGCCGCCTGGGCCTGGGCGAGGCGCTGCCGCGCCTCGGCCTTGCGCCCCAGGTCGGCGAGGAGGCCCACCTCGGTCGCGGGTGGCAGGCCGCCTGCGCGCAAGGCAGCCTCGAAATCCTCGTTCGCGCCCGCGGCGTTGCCAAGGCGCTTGCGGATGTCGCCACGCTGGGCCAGCAGCGGTCCGTCGCCGGCGTCAAGCGCCAGCGCGGCCGAGGCGGCCGCCTCGGCTTCGGGCAGCCGGCCCGCGCCCATCTCGGCGTTGAGAAGCAGCATCTGGTAGTCGCGGTTGCCGGGCGAAGTCGCCACCGCCTGGCGGGCCCGGTCGGCCGCCGCCGCGAAGTCGCGCGCGGCCAGGGCCTTGTAGCCCGCGGCGGCGACGTCGAACGCGGCGTCGCGCGGCGGCTGGCCCGGCAGCACCATGCAGGTCTGGGCCGTTTCGGCGGCCGCGCAATCCACCGAGGGCGGCGGAAAGCTTGCGCTGGTCAGGGCCGCGGGCGGTACGGCCGTTACAGGACGCACCAATGCGCGGCGCACGGCCACTCGCCGCGGTGCGGCCTGCACCTCCGCGTCAGGCACGCCCTGCAGGGCCGCCGCCGCCCGTTGCGGGTCGCCGGCAGCAAGTGCGGCATCGGCCGCGATCAGCCGCAGGTTGACCAGCGCCTGGGGCGTCACGGCTTTCTGGGCAAGCGCGCGGTCCAGGTCGGCGCGGGCATCGGGCCAGCGGCCCAGGCGCTGCCGGGCGTACGCACGCAACGCCAGCGGCGCCGCGCTGTCCGGCAGCAGCGCGATGGTTTCGCCCGCCACGGTTTCGGCCTCGGCAAACCGTTCGCTGCGCACCAGCACGTTCAGCAGCGTGAGGCGGTAGCCCGGGTTCTCGGGGGAATAGTCCACCGCGGCACGCGCCGCGGTGAGCGCGGCAGGCAGGTCGTTGGCCTGCAATGCGCGGTACATCGACGCGCCGGCGGCTTGCGCCAGCGCGCGGCGGATGGGCGCGCGCTGCGCCTGCAGCTCCGCGTCGTTGCCGACGGCCTGCAGTCCCTGGTCCAGGGCCGCTTCGGCTTCCTCGAGCCGGCCGCCGGCAGACAGCGAGTTGACCAGCAGCAGGCGATAGGCCCGATTGGCCGGCGCCAGCTGCACCGCTTCCCGG
The DNA here is from genome assembly GCA_016191525.1 of Burkholderiales bacterium. Classification (GTDB taxonomy): domain Bacteria; phylum Pseudomonadota; class Gammaproteobacteria; order Burkholderiales; family Burkholderiaceae_C; genus Ramlibacter. The sequence goes on from JACPOK010000033.1 coordinate 808,763, forward strand.
GCCTTGCCGATGGCTGCGGGGTAATCCTTGCGGTCATAGGCCTTGTAGGCCGCGTCGGCTGACGCGAATGCGGGGTCCGCCGGGGACGGCGCTGCGGGCTGGGCCGGCGGCGCAACGCGCGGGCGGCGCGCCACCTGCGGCGCCGCCGCCAGCCCCTTGCCCCTGCGCGCCTGCGCCTGTTCGGCCTGGCGCACCAGCTGCTGCAGACGCACGGCGTCCGGCCGCAGCCGCAGGGCCTCGCGGGCCTGGCGGATCGCGCGCTCATAGTCGCCCTGGCGATAGGCCTTGTAGGCGTCGTCGGCCAGCTGGTAGGCCGGCCCGGACAAAGGCAGGGTTTCCTGGGCCAGCAGCGGCGCGGCAAGCAGCACCACGGCGGCACCGACCAGCAGGCGAAATTGATTTTTCATCGTGTTGTTCTTCATGCTGTCGCCTCCGCGAAAAACCGGCGTTGTTCCTGGACAACCGTCTCCACGACGTCCCGCCCGATCACGCCGCGCTGCACCAGGTAGTCGCCAATCCGTCCATGCTCGTCGGGGCGGTACAGCTGCATGGCCAGATCGAAAGTGTCGCGCTTGAGCAGGCCGCGTTCGATCAGCATGTCGCCCAGCAGCGGGCCTGTCGGCACCGCCGCGCCCGGCGGCGCGGAATCGCCCTCTCGCAGCAGCCGCAGCGCCACCGCGACCTCGCCTTCGCGCACGATGCGTTGCAGAGGCAGCGTGCCAAGCGCCGCCGTGATTTCGCTGAGCCCTTCCTCCGGCAGCGGGCTGGCCACGGCAACGACTGGCGTGCCGGCCTTGTTGGCGCCCATGAACACGGCGCGGTGGCGGATGGCCAGTTGCAGCGGCAGGCCTTCGGCATGGCCGCGCACCATCTCGGCGGACAGGTGCGAGCGCGGCAGGTCGGCCTGGTAGGCGATGGCTTCGGCCAGCGTCTCCTCGTCCAGCCAGCCGTGCGACACCAGCACGCGGCCCAGCGGCGTCTGCGTGGCCTGCTGCTGCTCAAGCGCGCGGGCCAGCGCATCGTCGTCCACGGCCTGCCAGGACTGCAACAGCTCGCCGAGCCGCTGGCGCTTGCGCGCGAGCTGCGCGCCGGTGGGGAATTCATGCATGGTCTTGTCCCAGACCAGCCGCTTGCCGCGGAACAGGTAGGACAGGAACATCCGCCAGGCGCGGGCGACCGCCATGAAATTGATGAAGTTGCCGATCACCATGCGCGGCAGCGACATCAGCCCGTGCTCCCAGCCATACAGCTTGGCCGTGAAATACACGCGGTGGGCCGCGCGGATCAGCAGGAAGAACGCGTTGACGTAGATCATCTTGCGCCAGATCGAGCCTTCGCCGAACATCGTGGGGTAGTAGATGTCCCACCAGCCGGTGGACAGGCCCACATGGAAGATGATGAACTGCAGCACCAGTACGTAGGCGAAGATGCTCACGAAGGAAGTGACCACGCCCTTGCGGTCATGCAGCAGCAGGTAGCGCGCGGCCAGCGGCCTGGGCCACTTGATCTGCTCCCAGCTTTGCAGGCCGATGCCCAGCACCCAGCGTGACTTCTGCCGGTAGGCGGCCCGGAAGTCGTCCGGGAAATATTCGCGCACGCAAAGGGGCATGTCCATCAGCCGCTCGCGCGCCTTGCCGTGCGTGCCCCAGGCCGTCTGGCGCACGCGGAATGTCACCGGGAAGACGCCGAAGATCGACTGCATGCCCAGCTGCGACAGCCGCATGCCCACGTCATAGTCTTCCGTCAGGCTGGCGATGTTGAACGGGCTGTTGTGGGTGGAGCCGATCAGGGCCTTGAGGGCCCGGCGCGAAAAGCAGGTGCCCACGCCCGCTGAGGGAACCATGCCCGAGACGCTTTCGCGCACCACCATTTCCTTGGCGTGGCTTTCGGCGAACTCGTCCATGTAGGTGCCGGCGATGAGCTCGTACCACTCGCGCTCCAGCGAGGCCACGGGCAGCTGGATCATGTCCTTGCGCGGCAGCAGGTAGTTGAAGAACTTCAGCTCCAGCGGGTGCAGGACGTCCTCGCTGTCGTGCAGCACCACGCCCGCGAACTCGATACCGGTTTCGCGCTCGTAGCTGAAGATGTCCTCGATCACGAAATTCAGGCAATCGGCCTTGGACGTGGGCCCGGGGTGCGGCACCTCGACCCGGCGCAGCTGGCGGTAGCGCCGCTGCATGCGCTGCACTTCCTCGGTCGTCGCCGGGTCGTTGACGTACGTGCCCACAAACACCACGTAGTTCTGGTAGTCGAGCACCTCCACCATGTTCTGCACCATGGCGGCGATGACGTCGCTCTCCTTCCAGGCCGGCACCATGATGGCGATGGGCTGCTGCGCCCGCTCGTCCAGCTGCGCGGCCGTGAGGCGCCCGTGGCCGGCGCGCTTGAGCCGGCCGCTGCGGTAGATGCGCCGCACCCAGTACCACAGGTCGATGAACAGGTCATCCAGCGACGAGATAAAGATCACGATGGCCACGAAGGCCGCGAGCACCTCCAGCGCGGCGTAGTAGTTCGCTACGAGCATCTCCCAGTTCATGGCGAGCCCTCAGCGGTGGTCAAAGGCCGGCATTCTCGTTCTTGCTGCGGCGCACCCGGCTGGCAAAGACCAGCAGCGCGATGAACAACGCGACGATGACGGCCGGTATCAGCCACCAGTAGGTGCGCTCGTAGAACGAAGGCTGGGCTTCGCGCAGCCGCCCCTGGCCCGACGGGTCGAAGGTGTTGACCTCGCTGCGCAGGCCGGTGTCGCCCAGCAGGGCCACGTTGCCGTCCGACAGCTGGATGGCCTTGTCCATTGAAGGCGACTCCTGGCCCAGCGTGCGGTACACCGCGCCTGTCTCGCCGCCGGCCTTGGTGACTTCCAGCAGGCCGAGCCGGTTCAGGCCCGTCACGTCCAGCAACGGCTTGTCGCCCTCGCCCGCCAGGTAGAGCCGGCTGCCGTCCACCTTGACGTCGCTCTTCGCGGCCTCCTTGACCGGCACGTCGATGGCCAGGAACGGCCCGTCGATCTTGGGTGCCGCGCCGTCGGCCACGGGAACGAACTTGGCGTACACGGGTGACAGGCCGGTTGCCGTCGCCAGCCGCACCACGCGCGGCAGCGTGCCCTGCGCGTCATTGACAAATGCGGCCGGCACGATCAGGCTGCCGCGGCTGGCGAAGCGGGCGATCAGGCCGGCGAAGTCGCCGCGGGGCTCGATCTTTTCCAGCAGCATGTGCGAACTGGCCAGCACGGAAACGGGGTACGGCTCGGGTGTTTCGCGGCAGCGGTCGCTGGCCAGCTGGCGGGTGAACGAGACGCGGATCACGTTGCGGGCGGCCAGCGCGTACATCGGGATGGGGGCCAGGATGCGCTCGCGCTTGCCCTTGGCCTCCAGCTCCTTGGCGCCGAGCAGCACTTCGTTGAGGAACACCGACACCACCGGCGGCGTGTGGGCCGCGCTGGGCGCCGCGGCCACGTCGATCACCAGCGTGCCGGGGCCGCGGCCGTCGGCGGCCACGGAGCCGATGTCGAAGGTGGCGTTCCAGTCGGCGTGGGCCAGCACCTCCAGCGTGGACGGCTTGGCGCCCAGGTACTTGAGGGTGACGGCGCTGGCATCCGACTTAGGCTCCTCGGCGGTCGTCACGATCACCGAAGGCGAAGCGGCCGCCTGCTGCCAGATGCTGGTGAACAGGCCTGCGGCCTTGGCGCCCGCATCAGGGGCCACCACGATGGTGGGCCGGCCGAACACGTTGGCCAGGCGCACTTCCTTCGAAGCCAGTGGCTTGCCCCAGGGATCCACGAAGCGGGCGCGCCATTCGGTGAACGGCGTGGCGGCGTCGGCCGAGGCCGCCTGCACCTGGCCGCGCAGGGCGTCGAGGTTCGCGCCGATGGAGTCGCCAATGCTCTTGTCGGCAATGACGATGTCGGCCTGCAGGGGCCCGTAGGCGCCCAGCGCCATCAGGGCGCCGAGTTCGGCGCTGTCCTTGATCTTGCGGTTGCTGCCGTCGGCCAGGCCGGCGAAAGCGGGAATGCCGCGCAGCGCGGCCGGAACGTTCAGGTTGCGCAGGTCCACCATGTCGCCCACGGCCGGGAAGGCGCGGATGATGGGGTGCTTTCCGGCGCGCTCCAGCGCCACGCCCACGCGCCAGGCCGAGTCGTAGGCTTCGTTGGAAAGCTTGTTGCTGGCGACCAGGATGGTGGGGTTGGACGGCATCGCCGCCCAGGCGGTGCTGAGGTCGCGGATGGCGGAGCCGTCATAGCGGTAGGTGAAGCGCGATGTCGGCTCGATGCGCAGGATGTTGCCGGGTGTGCGTGCGTCCGCGCAGGTGTTCTCCCGGCCCACGGCGGTGCGCCAGTCGGCGTTCAGGCGCACGAAGCCGCTGGGCCGCGGCGCGCCGTCGATCGCGATGGCGATGCTGGCGTCGCCCTTCTCGGCGATGAAGGGCCGCGCCGAAACGGGGTAGCCGTCCACCGACACGATCATGGTGGTGCGGCCGCCATCGGCGCGCACGTAGTTGGCGTCCAGCTGCACCGATCCGTTGGCGGTGGGGATGCCCGGCGGCACCGGCAGGTAGATCTCGCGCAGCGAATCCGGGTAGCCCAGCACCACCGGCCCCGTGAAGCCAAGCTCGGCGAAGCTCACGCTGCGCGGCACCCAGTTGTCGGTGCCCATGCGGCGGAACACCTCGCCGGCGGACGTGGCCGCGGCAGGCTGGGCCTGGACCGTGGACGCCGCGGGCAAGAGCACCGCGGCGGCCAGGAGGATGCGCCCAAAAAGCGGCGCGAGCAGTTGTGCGGATGGCAGGAGAGGTTTCATGGGGATATCCCTTTCTTTTTTTCCGGAAGCGAACCAGTGCGCGGCTACTGGACCTTGCTGGGCGCGACCCAGGTAAAGCCGAGCTGCGTGATGCCGTCAATCGTTTTCTTGAAGTCGGCCAGGCCCGGCACGTTCAACGAGGGCTCCAGCCAGAACGGGTGGAAGAAGAACGAAGCAAAGCCGTCGCGCACCGTCAGCGCGTATTGCGCGTTGGTCACGATGTCCTGCCAGGTGTAGTTGTAGTTGGACGAGGGGTCTATCGTGTGGATGTCGTACTCGATGTTGCCCAGGCTCTCGGGCAGCACGCGCTGGCCGTAATAGTCCTTCTTGATCGGGTAGGGAAAGATCTGGCCCACGGCGAAGTCCTTGCCCGTTGCCGCGTTGAAGTTGGGCTTGTCGGCGGTGAAGTACACGACCCGCTGGTAGGTGGTGCTGAACAGCGTGGACGCCGCCTTCGAGGCCAGGGCCGACTGGTGGTAGTGCGGCGCTTCCCAGGCAATCGGGTTGTAGCCATTGCTCTTCAGGTCGTTCAGGCCCGAGTTCAGCCGTCCCAGGGCGTAGCTGGTGGAGTCCTCGGCCACCGGCGTGTTGGCGACGATGTTCCAGAACTCATAGTCGTCCCCGCTCACGCCGGTGTGGGGGTTGCGCATGTTGGAGTACTGGTGGGTGTAGCCGTGCATCACGATCTCGGCGCCGCGCGGCAGCGCGTAGTCCAGCGCGCGCTTGAGGTTGGACGCCTGGGACAGGGGCACCTGCTGCGGCACGTTGCCGTTGTAGACACCCAGTGCGTCCACATAGCGGGGGATCACGGCGATGGAGAACGGGATGCGGCGACCGTACAGGTAGTCGGTCAGCGTCTTCATCGAAGCCACCGTCACCATCGCGCCGACGTCCTCCAGCCGCACCAGCGCCTGGTGCTTTTCGGGGTGGTTGATGCCCAGGATGTCGTGCAGGATGTCGGTCAGAACCAGGTAGCGGTCGCGCGGGCCGATATAGCTGAAGGGCATGTCGGCGAAGTACCAGAACTTGCCCGAACGCACGACATAGGGCGCCGATTCACCCGTCTTCGGGTTGGAGACCGTGACCACCGTGGAAGCCTTGGCCGCGTCGGTGACCGAGGTCACGCCGATGTCCGGGTCGGCGTTGATCGCATTGGTGCTGCTGTCGTACTGGTAGTACTTGACGAAGGGCTTGCTCTTGTAGGTGACGGTGTCGAAAAAACCCGGCGTGGGATTCGACGGCGAAGGCACCGCGTTCATGCCGCGCAGCCCCGAGAAGGCGATGCCGCGGGTGGCCTGGAAGTTGTAGGCCGCATCCCAGGCCAGCGACCACAGGTTGTACTTGAACCAGACCAGCGTTTTCTGCGTGCTCGCCGCGTCCGCGAGGAATGCCGGGGGCAGCGCGTTGTTGTAGTAGGCGCCCAGGTAGAACGTGGCGCTATAGCCGTTCATCTTGCCGGCGGTGTAGCTTTGCACCGGCACCATGTCGGTCTGCGCGTCGAAGTGGCCCAGCAGGTTCTTCAGCATGATGGCGTAGCCCATGCCGAGCTTTTCGAATTCGGTGCCGGGCGGTGCGTCATACAGCACCAGCGTCTTCGGCGCGGTCTGCGCCTGCACCGGCAGGAAACCGGCGGCCGCGAAGGCGAATGCCAGCGCGAGGATTCGGATGAGGTACTTCATTTCCTGCTCCCCTTGTCATTGCCCTTGCCGTTGTCCTTGCCCTTGTCGCGCTCTTCTTCCTCGCTGGGGTCACCAAAAATGGTGTCGTCCCGCGTGTAGTCCTTGCGGTTGTGGAACTTGTGGTGGTGGGCACGCTCCTGGCGCTTCGCCTCGTTCCTGTCGAGGCCGGCCTCCACCTTCACCTGGGCGGAGCCCGGGGGCAAAGGCGGCGGTCGGACCTGAGCGGCCGCCATGCCGGCGCCGGCCAGAAGAACACTGGCCGCGCAAAGGGACCGCAGACAGGCGCAGGCCATCGCGCCGCCGGGTTTGAAAAACTTCTTCATTTGTAGATCTCCCAACGTTCACGCTGCACTCGCCTGCTCAACCACGCCCAGGAGGTGGTTGGCCAGGCATTCATCGATCCGGCGCGAAGCAAGCCCGTCGCCATAGGGGTTGGCGGGCTGCTGCATGCGCTTGTAGGCCAGCTCGTCCCAAAGCAGCCGGCGCACTTCCGCGACGATGGCGGGCCGGTCCGGGCCGACCAGCACGGCGCAGCCCGCCTCCACGGCTTCAGGACGCTCGGTTTCATGGCGCAGCACCAGAACGGGCACGCCGAAGGTGGGGGCCTCTTCCTGCAGGCCGCCCGAGTCGGTCAGCACCAGCGCCGAGTCGGCCAGCGCCTGCTGCATCTGCAGGTAGTCCAGCGGCGCGGTCAATTCGACATTCGGCACATCGGCCAGGATTGCCCTGGCGGCGTCCTGCACGATGGGATTGAGGTGAACCGGGAACAGCACCTTCATGGACGGGTGTTCGCGCGCGATCTCGGCGACGGCGCGGAAGATGTCGTCCATCTGCTGGCCCCAGTGCTCGCGGCGGTGCACCGTCACCAGGATGTGGCCGCGCCCGGCGGCCTTGCGCGAAATGCCATGCTTGCCGCAGGCCCAGTGCTGCGCGTCAACCACCGTGTTGCCGGTCTGCAGGATCTTCTGTGCGTCGATGCCTTCGCTGAGCAGCGCGGCACTGGCCCGCTGCGTGGGCGTGAAATGAAACAGCGCCAGCCGGCTGATCATCTGGCGCAGGCCCTCTTCGGGGAAAGGGCGCGACAGGTTGTAGGTGCGCAGGCCCGCCTCGACGTGGGCCACCGGCACGCCCTTGTAGAACGCCGCCAGCGCGCCGAGGAAGGCGCTTTCGGTGTCGCCCTGCACAATGCACATGTCCCAGGCGCGGCTCACCATGGTTTCGTCGAGCTTCGCGCGGCAATGGGCGCTGAAGTCCTGCAGGCTGGTGCCGCGGCGCGCAAACGCGATGTGGGGCGTGATGTCGAAGCAGCGCAGGATGTCGTCGGCCATCTGGGCGTGCTGCCCGGTATGGATCCACTCGACGTCGGCCCACCGCGATTGCCGCAGCGCGTGATACACGGGAGCGAGCTTGATGATCTCGGGGCGTGTGCCGCTGACAATCGCGATAATCGGCTTTTGCAAGTTACTTCTCCCGCCCGGCGAGGGCAAAACTGTTACGTCTTCAGGCCTGAAAACATCCGGATACCGGCACCTTGTTTGCAGGTACTTCAGGCCTGTCCAGCTATCCGCGCCACATTGCTTTCGTTGCCGGCAAGGGCTCCTTTGAAACGTGTTTCACTATGTGTGTTTCAAAGTGATGCCAATCTAAGATTTGTTACCCCATGAATTCGACAGCCTTACGCGCGTACATATGTAGGAGCGTGCCTACCGTTTCGGGCCGGCGGATGAGCTGGGCACGGCTTTTCGCGCTGGTGTGCACTTGTGCGCTCCCGCACGTAAACGCACAGGACGAAAAGCCCGAACCCGTCGCCTTCAAATTGACGCCCACACGGCTTGAAGGCTCCGACGGCGTGCGCGCCACCGACCTCAATTTGCGCGCCTCCCGGGGGCCGCACTACGGCTGGATCGGCTATTACCGCGACAACCAGGGCACCAGCCAATGGCGCACGGGCTATGAGTACCGCATCGACGACGACAGCTGGCGGCTGGTGCTGTCCCCGCAATGGGCGAGCGGCGGTTTTCTCAGCCTGTCGGCCAACAGTGAGCTCGGGCCGCAGGCACTGTTCGCGATCGCCGGGCTGGGCCGCACCAACCTGCGCAACTCCTACAGCCTGACGTTCGACCCCAACGACGCCATCACCCTGGGCGCCGGCACGCGCGCCATCGACAAGCTGGAGTTGTCGCTGTTCCAGATCCGGGACAACCGGCTGGACACGGGGCAGCGCGTGACGCACGCCGTGGCGCGCTGGAGCCCCGCCGACAAGCAGCGGCTGACGCTGGACCTGGTGCACAAGCGCGGCCTGGCCAGCGACGGCCAGATGGTGCGCGGCAACAGCTTCACGCTGACCTACGACTATCGCGACTGGTTCGTGCGCGTGGCGCGCGATGAATACGCCAATTTCTCGACGGCCACGCAAAAGCGTTTCGCGGCGGGACTGCGCTTCTAGGGGGCCTGGGCTTTCCTCAATGGAAATCCCGGCTCTTGCTGCCCTGCTGCCCCAGCCGGCCCAGCAGCGGCGTGAGGTCGGTGAGCTGCTCGGCCACCAGGTGGCGCACCAGGCCGCCGCTGTCCACGTCGCGCTGCCAGGTGCCCTTCACCGCCAGCAGGCGCGACCTGAGTAGCGCATCGCGCTGCTGCTCGCGCACGTGCTTCCACACGATCACATTCACCGGCCCGGTCTCGTCCTCCAGCGTGACGAAGATGGTGCCCTTGGCCGTCTGCGGCTGCTGGCGCACGGTGACGATGCCGCAGGCCGACACCTTGCGGCCGTGCGGCAGCGCGTTGAGCTGGTCGGCCGTCAGCAACTGCATGCGCGCCAGCCGCGGGCGCAGAAGCGCCAGCGGATGGCGGCGCAGGGTGAGGCCCAGCGATGCGTAATCGAAAACGATCTCCTCGCCTTCGCGCGCGGGCTCAAGGGCCAGCGCTTCCTCGTTGACGGGGGCGCCGCGCAGCAGGGGCGGCGCGCGCCGCTGCGCCGTAGCTTCCCAGACCTGCTGGCGGCGATGCCCGGCGATGGACAGCAGCGCATCGCCCGAGGCCAGCGCATTGAGGTCCTTCAGGTCGAGCTGGGCACGCAGGGCCAGGTCTTCGGTGCCGCTGAACGCAGCCTCAAGCCGCGCCTGCGGAATGCGCTGTCCCGCCGCTTCGCTGAGGCTGCCCACCAGCCGCAGGCCCAGGCGCACGGCGGGCTTTTCCAGGCCGGTGTCCTCCAGCGTGCAGTCCCAGTCGCTGTGCGACACGTCGGCGGCCAGCACCTGCACCTGGTGGCGCCGGGCATCCTGGATCAGCTGCGAGGGGTTGTAGAAGCCCATGGGCTGTGAGTTGAGCATCGCGGCCAGGAAGCATTCGGGTTCATGGCATTTGAGCCAGCTGCTGCTGTACGCCAGCAGGGCGAAGCTGTAGGCATGGCTTTCGGGGAAGCCGTAGTCGCCAAAGCCCTGGATCTGCGCATAGATGCGGCCAGCGAATTCATCGCTGTAGCCGTTGTCGTGCATGCCCTTCATCAACTGGGCCTTGAGCGTGCCGATGCCGCCCTTGCGCTTCCAGGCGGCCATCGCACGCCGCAGCTTGTCGGCCTGGGTGGCGGTGAAGCCGGCCGCGATCATGGAAATTTCCATCACCTGCTCCTGGAAGATGGGAATGCCCAGGGTGCGTTCCAGGGCTTTTTGCAGGCGCGGCGGTTTGCCCAAATCCGTCTCGAGCGATGAGCGCTCGTACTGGATGGGCAGCAGCTTGTGCCGGCGTTCACGCGCTTTCAGGTACGGGTGCACCATGCCGCCTGAAATCGGCCCCGGCCGCACGATGGCCACTTCCACCACCAGGTCGTAAAACTCTTCCGGCTTCAGCCGTGGCAGCATCGACATCTGCGCACGGCTCTCGATCTGGAACACGCCCACCGTGTCGGCGGCGCGGATCATCTTGTAGGTCTTCTTGTCCTCCAGCGGGATGTCGTAGATGGTGAAGGGCTGGCCGCGCCGCAGCGCCACGAAATCGATGCAGCGGCGGATGGCCGTGAGCATGCCCAGCGCCAGCACGTCCACCTTCATCAGGCCCAGTTGCTCCAGGTCGTCCTTGTCCCACTGGATGACGGAGCGGTCCTTCATTGATGCGTTCTCCACCGGCACCAGGCTGGTGAGCCGGGTCTGCGTCAACACGAAGCCGCCTACATGCTGGCTCAGGTGCCGGGGAAAGCCCATGAGTTCTCCCGTCAGCCAGATCCAGCGCGCGGCCTGGCGCTCATCTATCTGCACACCGCATTGCACCGCCATCCCGCACAGCCGCCCCGACGCCAACTCGTCGTCGAACCAGTGGTGCTCTTTCGCGAAGGCGTCGATCAGCGGCTCGGCAATGCCCAGCGCCTTGCCCACGTCGCGGATGGCGCTGCGGGTGCGGTAGCTGATCACCACGGCGGCGATGGCGGCGTGCTCGCGGCCGTACTTCCTGTAGACGTACTGGATGACTTCCTCGCGCCGTTCATGCTCGAAGTCGACGTCGATGTCGGGCGGCTCGTTCCTGCGGTCCAGGCTGATGAAGCGCTCCAGCAACGGGTTGGAATGCATCGGGTCCATCGCGGTGACACCCAGGCAAAAGCACACGACCGAGTTGGCAGCCGAGCCCCGGCCCTGGCAAAGAATCTTCTCGCTGCGCGCGAACCGCACGATGTCGTGCACAGTGAGGAAGTACATCTCGTAGCCGCACTCGGTGATCAGCCACAGCTCCTTCTCCAGCAGGGCCATCACCTTGGGAGGAATGCCACCGGGGTAGCGGTCGGCGGCGCCCTGCATCGTGAGCTGGCGCAAGCCCTGCGCCGGCGTCAGCCCTTCAGGCACCGTCTCGCGCGGGTAGTTGTATTTGATTTCGTCGAGCCTGAAGCTGCAGCGCTGCGTCACCTCCAGCGTGGCGGCCAGCAGTTCCGGCGGATAAGTCTCGGCCACGCGCGGGCGCCTTCGCAGGTGCCGCTCGGCATTGCCCTGCAGTTCCAGCCCGCACTGCGCCACCGGCTTGCCCATGCGCACGGCGGTGATCACGTCGTGCAGCGGCTTGCGCGAGCGCACGTGCATCTGCACGCCGCCGGCGGCCACCAGCGGCACGCCGCAACGCGTGCCGGCCTCGCGCAGCGTGGCCAGCCACAGGTCATCGTCCAGCTGGTGCCAAAGCTCCACCGCCAGCCATATTCCAGAGGGAAAAAGTCCTGCAGAGCGCGCCAGCTGTTCACAGAGCGCTTCCAAATCGATAGCACCACCGGGCGGGCGCGAAGGAATGAAGAGGATTTCGCAGCCCCGCAGCTGGCTGAAATCGCTGGTGTCCCAGCCCACGCGGTAAGTACCCTTCACCTCCTTGACGCGCGCGGCTGTGATGAACTCGCACAGCCCGCCCCAGCCGGCCAGGTCGCGCGCGATGGCCACCAGGCGGCAGTCGCCCAGGTCGAACTCGCTGCCATACAGCAGCTTGAAATCACGCAGCCGCCGGGTGTCGGTTTTTTCTTCGACCTCCTTCACGAACGCCAGGTAATCCCGCAGCCCCGACCACGCGCGCGCCACGCCGGCCACCGAGCATTCGTCGGTGATGGCCAGCCCCGCGTAGCCCAGGTTGTAGGCCCGGCGCACCAGCTCCTGCGGGTGCGAGGCGCCGCGCTGGAAGCTGAAATTGCTCAGCGCGTGCAGTTCCGCGTAACCGGGCAGCACGCCCGGTTCCCGGCCCAGCTCCGGCGGCAGGTCTTCTTCCAGCTCGGGGCCGGGCTTGAGATGGTATTCAGGCATACAGGCCCTGCAGGTACCAGCGTGGCTTCGGTTCCTTCGACAGCCGCTCGCGGTAGACCCAGACTAGGCCCGCTTCGGGGCTGCGGGCAATGAAGTAATCGCGCAGGGCCGCGCCGCCGTCTTCCCACCAGGCCGTTTCCACCCGGTAGGCGCGTGCCAGGCGCTGCAGCGGCCCGCCGTAGCAGGGCTGCTCGCCCTGCATCTCCAGCAGCAGGGGCCGTGGCAGCAGCCCGGCGGGATACAGCGCATCGGCATCGGGCGGGGCCACGGCCCGGGCCTGGCGCGCGGGCCGCCACTGCTGCTTGCACTCCGGCCGGTGGTCCTCGCGCGCCACCGGCACCACCACATTGCCTTCCCCGAGACGCGCGCTCAGCCGCTCCACCAGCTGGTGCAGTTTCTCGCCCTTCACGTTGTCCTCGGGCAGGAAGCTTTTGCTCGCGCCCACCCAGGGCGTGGTTTCCAGCGAGCGCAGCCGCAAATGGTTGGCCGGCGCCGCCAGCGTGGCGCGCGCCAGGTGCTCGCCCACCAGCCGGCGCAGGTGCACCATGTCCTGCGCGGGCTGCGCGGTGCGCACCACCAGCTGCTCGTGGGAAGGCAGGTGTTTTCCGTTCAGGCGTTTCAGGTCCAGCGTCCATTCCAGTTCCAGCGCCAGCACCCCGCGGTCGCGCGCCTGCAGCCACACCTGCAGCTGCGACAGCAGGCGCTGCGCGCTCCACATCAGCTCGGGGGTGCTGGTGGCCAGCGCGGGCAGCTCCAACTTCAGGTCGAAGACCTCGGGCAGGCTGAGCCAGGGGTACTGCTCGGGCCGCTCGCTCCAGGCGGCATCCAGCGCTTCGAGCAGGCCGGCGCCAAAGCGGCGCGACACGCCGCCGCGCGGCAGGCCGCGCACGTGGCCCCAGTTGCGGCAGCCCACGCGCTCCAGGGTGTCCATATGGCCGGCCGCTGCGGTCAGGGTGTCCAGCGGCAACGCGGCGGGCACGCCGGCGGGTGGCGCCTCGCCGCGCATTTTCAGCCGCAGCAAGGCCAGTGCTATCAAAGATGTAGCGCCGTACGCATATCCGGCGCGCTCCAGCGGCATTTTCTCCTCCAGAAATTGCTGCAGCAGGCGCTTGCGGCCGCCAAACAAACGGGCCGAGCCCGAGACTTCCAGCAGCAGCGCCTCGTCCACCTGCGCCACCCGCGGGGTGAAGCGCAGGGCCCGCCAGCCCCAGGCGCAGCGCTCGTCCTCACGTGAGGGCAGCAGTGCGATCCAGAACATGCGATCTCCTGTGGATGGGGATGGGCGCGGCGGGCGCGGCAGACGCGGACTGGGCTTTTTTCCGGCGTGCCTCCAGCAGCGCCATCAGGCGCGCGGGCCGGGCCGGCAGCAGCACCGGCGTTTCAAGCGGCGGGCCGCGGCGCTTGAAGATGCGCACGGAAATCTCGTCGTGCGCGCCCTGCACTTCCAGCCGCAGGCGCGCGGGCGATGCATCGTGGCGCACCGCCAGCCCGCGAAAAACAAACAGCAGCTTGCCGTGCTGCTGCGCCGCCATGTGCAGGCGGCGCAGGCCGGTGCTGTCGGCCTGCGGTAGCCAGGCCAGCACGGCGGCGGCATCGGCGCACTTGAGCGACTGCTCCGCCGCCCACAGGCGCGGCTGCGGCTTGTCCGCGCGCACGCACAAAAGCCGCTCGCCCGCCAAACCCTGGCCGGCCAGGCCGGGGCCGAAGGGCTCGAAGGGCGCGCCCACCAGCACCACCGGCCCGGCCTGCAGCCGCAGGGCCTGCGCCAGCGCGGGCAGCAGTAACTGCCATACATGCGCGGCCGGCTGCGCCTGCAGCAACTCGATCACCCCACCCACCGGCCAGCCGCCGCCGGGCAGCTGCGCGTCCAGCGCCGCGTGGCCGCTGGAGAGGATGGCGCTTTCGGGGGCGAGCTCGTCCACATGCCAGACGTGGGGCACTTCGCGGGGGGCAAGGCGAAGACGGGTGGGGGAAAACACGGGAAAGCCGGGGTGATAAGATACTGTTTGTTTATACAGTATTCAACAGCCCTGTGGGAAGCCCTCCTTCTTCTTACCCGGCAGAATTGGCTCCCGTTTCCTGGAGTCCCGCATTGTTCCGCGCCTTCGAAAAACTCCTGCACCCCTACCCCGCCGCCGAACCCCAGCTTCCGCCCACGGGCTTTCTCGCTTTCATCGCCGCCTGCACGCCGGGGCTGCGCGGCTACATCGCGCTGCTGGCGCTGCTGTCGGCGGCCATCTCGGCCTACGAGGCCTTCCTGTTCGCGCTGCTGGGCCACATCGTCGACTGGCTGGGGCGCATACCGCCCGGCCGGCTGTGGGCCGAGCAGGGCCACATGCTCCTGCTGCTGGCCGCGGTGCTGGCGGGCAGCACGCTGCTGATCGCGCTGCACACCATCGTCAAGCACCAGACGCTGGCCATCAACTTCCCCCTGCGGCTGCGCTGGAACTTCCACCGGCTGATGCTGGGCCAGAGCATGGCCTTCTACTCCGACGAGTTCGCCGGCCGCATCACCACCAAGGTCATGCAGACGGCGCTGGCGGTGCGCGAGATGATCTTCACCACCACCGAGGTGGTCATCGGCATCGGGGTGTACTTCATCACCATCCTGGCGCTGGCCGGCGGCTTTGACGCGCGGCTCACGCTGCCCTTCATCGCCTGGTTCGTGCTGTACGCCGCGTCCACCGTGTACTTCGTGCCGCGGCTGGCGCGCGTGGGCAAGGCGCAGGCCGATGCCCGCTCCATGATGACGGGCCGCATCACCGACGCCTACACCAACATCTCCACCGTCAAGCTGTTCTCGCACACCCAGCGCGAGGCGGGTTTCGCGCAGGACGCGATGCAGGAGTTCAAGACCACCGGCTACCGGCAGATGCGGCTGGTGAGCGGCTTCGAGATCGCCAACCACGCGCTGGTGGTGCTGCTGATCCTGGCCGCCTGCGGCACTTCGCTGCTGCTGTGGACGCGCGGCGAAGTGGGCATAGGCGCGGTGGCCGCCGTGACGGCCATGGCGCTGCGCATCAGCGGCATGTCGCACTGGATCATGTGGGAGATGACCTCCCTGTTCGAGAACGTCGGCACGGTGCAGGACGGCATCAACACCCTCTCGCGGCCGCGCCAGGTGGTGGATGCGCCCGGTGCGGGCACGCTGGAAGTGCCGCGCGGCGAGGTGCGCTTCGACCACGTGGGCTTCGGCTACGGCAAGGGCAAGCGCGTGATCGACGACTTCACGCTCACCGTGAAGCCGGGCGAGAAGATCGGCCTGATCGGCCGTTCGGGCGCGGGCAAGTCCACGCTGGTGAACCTGCTGCTGCGCTTCTATGACCTGGACGCCGGCCGCATCCTGGTCGACGGCCAGGACATCGCCCACGTCACGCAGGACAGCCTGCGCCGCCACATCGGCATGGTGACGCAGGACACGTCGCTGCTGCACCGCTCGGTTCGCGACAACCTCACCTACGGCCGGCCCGGCGCCACGGATGAGGAAATGATCCTTGCCGCGCGCCGCGCCGAAGCGCACGACTTCATCGCGGCCCTGGGCGACCTGCAAGGCCGCACCGGCTACGACGCCCAGGTGGGCGAGCGCGGCGTCAAGCTCTCAGGCGGCCAGCGCCAGCGCATCACCATCGCGCGGGTGATGCTCAAGGACGCGCCCATCCTGCTGCTGGACGAAGCCACCAGCGCGCTCGACTCCGAAGTGGAGGCCGCGATCCAGGCCAGCCTGGACACGCTGATGCAGGGCAAGACGGTGGTGGCCATCGCGCACCGCCTGTCCACCATCGCGGCCATGGACCGGCTGGTGGTGATGGACGGCGGGCGCATCGCCGAGGAAGGCACCCACCGCGCGCTGCTGGCGCAGGGCGGCCTGTATGCGCGGCTGTGGGCACACCAGAGCGGCGGCTTCCTGGGCGAGGAAGAAGAACTTGAGGAGCAGGCCGCCTGACCCGCGCGCTCTTCGCATGGCGTCCTACGGCGCTTCGGGCGTGCTGCCCACACCCCCGGCCGGCGGGGCCCGTTACTGTAGACCCATACCTTAACCACCCCGGAGATACCATGAGCACCATCATCTACATCGTTGGCCTTGTCGTCGTTGTCGGCTTCATCCTTTCCTTCTTCGGCATGCGCTGAGCTGAGGCCGGCTGATTTTTCGGCGGCTTCGCACGAGGTCGCCCGCTCGCTCATCGGCGCCACCCTGCTGGTGGACGGCGTGGGCGGCATCATCGTCGAGACCGAAGCCTACGATCACGAAGACCCGGCCTCGCACAGCTTTTCCGGCCCCACCGCGCGCAATGCCGTCATGTTCGGCCCGCCGGGCCGCGCCTATGTCTACCGCTCCTATGGCATCCACTGGTGCCTGAACTTCGTCACATGCGTGCAAGGCCACGGTGCCGGGGTCCTGATACGCGCCGTCGAGCCCACGCAGGGCATTGACCTGATGCGCGCGCGGCGCGGGCTGGATGACGTGCGGCTGCTGTGCTCGGGCCCGGGCCGGCTGGGCCAGGCGCTGGGCATCACCCATGAACTGAACGGGCTGCGGCTGGACCGCAAGCCCTTCAGGGTGCTGGCGGCGCCGCAGGGTGTGCAGGTGGTTTGCGGCCCGCGCATCGGCATCTCCAAGGCGGTGGATGTGCCCTGGCGGTTCGGCCTTGCCGGCTCACGCTACCTCAGCGCGAAATTTGGTATCTTGCGGCCATGAACAGATCTGTTTTCCTGAAGTCCGCCCTGCTCGGCGCCTGTCTGCTGGGCCTCGCCGCCTGCAAGGATTCCGCCGCACCCGCCAGCGCGGAAACCGCCACGCCGGTTTCAACGGCCGCCATCGCCGCCGAGGCCAAGGGCTTCGCCGTGGGTGCCACCATGAGCGCGCGCACGGTCTATGTGTTTTTCGACCCGCAGTGCCCGCACTGCGCCGCGTTGTGGGTGGCCGCCAAGCCACTGAAATCGCAGGCCAGGTTCATCTGGATTCCGGTCGGCCTGCTGAACGCCAGCAGCACCACGCAGGGCGCGGCTCTGCTGGCGGCCGCCGACCCGGTCGCCGCCATGGATCGGCATGAGGAATCGATGCGCACCCAGCAGGGCGGCATCAAGGCCGAGGGCGACCTCACCGCGCAGAAAGCCGCTGTCGCTGCCAACACGCACTTGCTGAACAAATTCGGCTTTGCCTCCGTGCCCACTATCGTCGGAACGCACGCGCAAAGCGGTGCCCTGGTCAAGCAGGAAGGCGCCATGCCCACCGCCGCCCTCGCGGCGCTGCTGGGCCTGCAGGCGCCCTGAAGCCGCCTTTAGCGGCGCAGTTCGCTGACCACCACGCTGCCGTCGGCGCCCTGCACCACGGTCATCGGGGGGTCGCGCATTTCGGTGATCACGGTGCCCATGGTGCGGGCCGGCGCGGCGGCCAATGCCACCGGTGCGGCGACCGGGGCCCGCACGGCGGATTGCGCCACCACCACGCCGGGGCTCATGCCGGCGGGCCGCTGGTTGACCATCGCCGCGCCGCTGGCCAGGATGGTGTGCGGCAGGTGCATGGCTTCGGCGGTGCGCCGGTCGGTCAGCAGCACGGAGCCGGCTTGCGCAGTGCGGCCGGCCGCGGGCAGCGCCGCTTCGCGCGGGCAGTCGCCGCCCAGGGCGAACACCATGTGGCCGCCGGGAAATACGGCGGGCAGGGTTTCATGGATGGGACGGCTCATGTCCACCGGGGCGGTCTGCGCGTTGTAGACGACCTGGTTGGAGCGGTCATACACCGTGTAGCACGCCATGGCATTGGCGCCCGCCAGGGCCAGGGAACAGACAATCGCGAGCTTGAACTTCTTCATGATGAACTTTCGCCCGGGATGGATCCCCGGAATGAAGCGATCATGAAATGGCGGCCGCGGCGCACAGGCAGGCCAATGCACTGTCCGGCTGTCAGCCGGACTCGCTACCGTGTAGCGGGACGTTACCAGTGTGGCGGTGAGTATCCGGGTGGAACCGAAGACTGCGTGAAGGCCGCAGGCGTGCGTGCCAGCTGTGCGCTGGGGCGCACTGCGAGCAGTTCGCCGAAGCCTGAGGCAGAGCTTTCAAGAAACGGCTTGATGTCGGGGCGCGGGCACTGCAAGCCGCCCTCGACGCGGCGCAGGCCGCGCAGCCACTGCGCCGTCTGCGCCAGCGAAACCTGCACGTGCCAGCTGCCGCCCTTCTGCTGCTGGCGGCACAGCGCGGCGGCGGCGCCCAGGGCCACCAGGTGGCCGGTGGCTTCGTCAAGAATCTGCATCGGCATGGGCCGGGGCTTGCCGTCGCCCGCGGCCTGGCCTTCGGCATGGTTGAAGCCCATCGCTGTCTGCAGCAGCGAATCAAAGCCGCGGCGCGAAGCCCAGGGGCCTTGCGCGCCGTACGCCGTGAGCGAGACGTAGACCAGCCCCGGGCGCAGCGCCGCCGCCTCATGCGCGCCGAAGCCCAGTGCCTGCAGGCCGCCGGGCCGGTAGCCCTGCACCATCACGTGCGCCCCCTGCAGCAACTGCGTGAACGTGGAGCGGCCCGGGCCACTGCGCAAGTCAACATGCGCCGAGCGCTTGCCCCGGCTGGTATCGGCGATGGCTTCGATGTTGGGCAGGTGCGGCGAGTTAACCAGCATCACGTCGGCGCCATATGCCGCCAGTGCGCGCCCGCCCACCGGCCCGGCCAGGATGCGCGTGAGTT
This sequence comes from Burkholderiales bacterium, assembly GCA_016191525.1. Lineage (GTDB taxonomy): Bacteria > Pseudomonadota > Gammaproteobacteria > Burkholderiales > Burkholderiaceae_C > Ramlibacter. Next base: position 827,669 of record JACPOK010000033.1, read on the forward strand.
CCAGCACATGGACTCCCTCGAGCGGCCGCAGGGACGTGGCGAGCGCAGGCAGCGGCAGGACAGGCGCATCCCCGATGCGTTCAATCGTGAACAGGGGCTGGCCCGCCACCGCCCTGCCCTGCGGCGTTGCGTCCCACTCGTCAAAGCTGCGCAAAGCCGTCGCGACCAGCCCGGCCCGCGCCGAAGCTTCTTCATAGTCCAGCGCCTTCCAGCCCAGCATGGCCCGGTCGGCATCGGCGCGTTTCGCGGTGCCGGGGTCCAGGCCCATCAGCTTCAAGGCGCCATCGCGGTGGTGGGCGAAGTTGCAGTGGATGCGAACAAAGCCGTCGGCGCAGCGGTAGAGGCCAGAGAAGCGGTCCCAGGGTTCGGGCACCCGGCCATCCACGCTGAACCAGCCGGTGCACTCGGCCGCCGCGTGAAGCATGTCCACCGCCACGCGCTGGCGGCCGCAACCGCGCAAGTGGCCGATTTCGCAGGCGGCCAATGCCGCGGCCGCGATCGTGGCCTGGGCCGCGGTTCCCACGGCGAAGGAAGAGGGAAAGACCGGGTCCTGCCCGGACAGGTCGACGAAGCCCAGCGCTTCCCCCGGCAACCCGGCGAGTTGCCAGATCGAAGCCAGGGCATCTCGCGGGTTCAACTCAGTGCAGCTTGACGCCTGTCTTGGCCTGCAGCGAGTCCATCGTCACGCCCGGGGCGAGTTCGACGACCTTCAGGCCCTGTTCGGTCACGTCCATCACGGCCAGGTCGGTGATGATGCGGTCCACCACGCCGACGCCGGTGAGAGGCAGCGTGCACCTGGGCAGGATTTTCATGTCCTCGGTGCCGTCCTTCTTGCGGGCCACGTGCTCCATCAGCACGATCACGCGCTTGACGCCGGCCACCAGGTCCATGGCGCCGCCCATGCCCTTGACCATCTTGCCCGGGATCATCCAGTTGGCCAGGTCGCCGTGTTCGCTGACCTGCATGGCGCCCAGGATCGACAGGTTGATCTTGCCGCCGCGGATCATCGCAAAGCTGTCGTGGCTGCCGAAGATGGCCGAGCCCTTGATGGTGGTGACGGTCTGCTTTCCGGCGTTGATCAGGTCGGCATCGACCTGGTCTTCCGTCGGGAAGGGGCCGATGCCCAGCATGCCGTTCTCTGACTGCAGCCAAACTTCCTTGTCGCCCACGAAGTTGGCCACCAGGGTCGGGATGCCTATCCCTAAGTTCACGTAGAAGCCGTCTTCGAGTTCCTGCGCCGCGCGCGCGGCCATCTGGTCTTGGGTCCAAGGCATGTCAGGCTCCTGATTTTTCGGTGATCGTTCTCTTTTCAATGCGCTTCTCGGGAGTCGCATTGAGCACGATGCGGTGCACGTAAATACCCGGCAGGTGGATGTCGTCGGGTGCGAGTTCGCCGATCTCGACGATCTTCTCCACCTCCACGATGCAGACCTTGCCCGCCATGGCGGCGGCGGGGTTGAAGTTGCGTGCCGTGAGGTTGAAGCGCAGGTTGCCCGACTTGTCGGCCACGGCCGCCTTGACCAGCGAAACGTCGGGCACCAGCGAGCGTTCCATCACATAGGTTTCACCGTCGAACTCACGCAGTTCCTTGCCCTCGGCCACCATGGTGCCTACGCCTGTCTTGGTGAAGAAGGCCGGGATGCCGGCCCCGCCCGCGCGCAGCTTCTCGGCCAGCGTGCCCTGTGGCGTGAACTCCAGCTCGAGCTCTTTGGCCAGGTACTGGCGCTCGAATTCCTTGTTCTCGCCGACGTAGCTGGAGATCATCTTTTTGATCTGGCGCGTCTGCAGCAGCTTGCCCAGGCCGAAATCGTCGACCCCGGCGTTGTTGGAAATGGCCGTGAGGTTCTTGATGCCGGAATCGCGCAGCGCGTCGATCAGCGCCTCGGGAATGCCGCACAGGCCGAAGCCGCCGACGGCCAGCAGCTGGCCGTCCTTGATGACGCCCTTGATCGCTTCGGCTGCGGAAGGAAATATCTTGTTCACGCCAGTCTCCTGATGATGAGAAACCCGTAGGCGCAAGCCCGGGGAATGCCGCTACGATACTACTTAGAAAGTTACGTAGTTCTTCGTAAAGGTTAGCCCGATGGACGCAATCGAAATTAACTACCGAGTTGCATTCAACCTGGCGCCCGTAGGGCTGGTGTTGTCGCGCAACCGTGCGATTGTGGACTGCAACCAGCAGCTGTGCGAAATGTTCGGCGCCTCGCATGAAGTGCTGGTCGGGCAGTCGTTCCAGGTGCTCTACCCCAGCGCCGACGAGTACGAGCGCCTGGGCGCACGGATGGCGCCCATCCTGAACGCCCGCGGCAGCTACGCCGACGACCGCATCATGAAGCGCGCCAACGGCGAAGTCTTCTGGTGCCACGTGACCGGCCGCGCGCTCAACCGCGACACGCCGCACGAAGCCGGCATCTGGTCATTCGAGGATTTGAGCTCGCAGCGCCCGGTCAAGGCCGAGCTGACGGCGCGGGAGCGCGAGGTGGCCGCCCGGCTGCTCGACGGCATGACATCCAAGGAAATCGGCAAGACCCTGGCCATCAGCCACCGCACGGTGGAAATCTACCGGGCCCGCCTGATGCGCAAGTACAAGGCCAGCACCACCGGCGACCTGGTGCACAAGCTGATGGCCGGCGCCTGACGTCATTGCTGCGGAGGCGCGAACGCAGCCCTATTTCACGTCGATGACTTCCGAGGCGCTGCGGAAGGCATCCACCGCCGCCGGGAAACCACAGTAAACGCTGGCGTGCAGGAAGATCTCCTGCAGCTCCTCAAGCGTCACGCCATTGTTCAGCGCGCCGCGCACGTGGATCTTCAGCTCATGCATGCGCCCGAGCGCAACCAGCATCGATACGGTGACGATGCTGCGTGTCTTCAGGTCGATACCGGTGCGCTGCCAGGTGTTCCCCCAGGCCTGCCGGGTCACCAGGTCCTGCAGCGGCGCGGTGAACGGGGTGGCGCGGTCCAGCGCGCCCTGCACGTACTCGTTGCCCAGCACGGCGCGGCGCGTGGCCAGGCCCTTGTCGTAATCGGAATCCATGTGCTCTCCTTGAAACGGATGCACAGGATAATCGGCATCCAAGGAGACCCACGATGAGCCGCTACCCCGCACCCGAACTGAAGGACGTACCCGAGGACATCCGCGCCCGCATCCTGGAAGTGCAGGAAAAGGCCGGCTTCGTGCCCAACGTGTTCCTGGCGCTGGCCCGCCGGCCGGCGGAATGGCGCGCTTTCTTCGCGTACCACGACGCACTGATGCTGCCGGAAGAAGGCTCGCTCAAGGATAGGAGTCTGACGAAGGGCGACCGCGAAATGATCGTCACCACCACCAGCGCGGCCAACAACTGCCTGTACTGCGTGGTGGCCCACGGCGCCATCCTGCGCATCCACGAGAAAAAGCCGCTCGTGGCCGACCAGGTGGCGGTGAACTACCGCAAGGCCGACATCACGCCGCGCCAGCGGGCCATGCTGGACTTCGCGATGAAGGTCGCACTGGCCTCGCACGAGATCGGCGAGGCCGACTTTGCCGCCCTGGCGCCGCACGGCTTCAGCGACGAGGACATCTGGGACATCGCGGCCATCACCGCCTTCTTCGGGTTGTCCAACCGCATGGCCAGCTTCAGCAACATGATGCCCAACCCCGAGTTCTACCTGATGGGCCGGGTGCCGAAGCAGAAATAGCTGCTGCGCGATAGTTGAATCCGCCGGCGCCGGCGCCGCGTACGTTCTCCATGCTGGACTTTTATCCGCGAAAGACGCCCGAGGGGCAGATCGTCAAGGTGGACAGCGGCTTCGGCCACAGCGGGCCGGGGCATTCCTGGCTGGGCACGCTGAGCGCCGCCGACGAGGCGCAGCGCTGGCTGGTCAACACACCCCTGCTGCAGTTCGACCACCCGAAGATCCGGCTGCTGGCCACCAGGCTCACCGCGCTGAAGGCCACGCCGCGCGAAAAAGCCGTTGCCTGCTTCCTGCACCTGCGCTCCATCCCCTTCGGCTGCATCGCCGACAGCACCGGCACCTCGGCCCTGGCCGTGATGCGTGCCGGCAAGGGCGACTGCCACAGCAAGAGCACCTTGATGATCGCGCTGCTGCGGTCTTTGGGCATCCCGGCGCGCATGCGCTTCGTCACCATGAAGCCCGATTTCCTGCACGGCATCATCGACACCGGCGGCCAGCCGATCGAGCACGCCTACACCGAGGTGCTGCTGGACGACGATTGGCAGTCGGTGGACAGCTACGTGGTGGACGTGCGCCTGGCCGTCGCCGCCAAGGCCCGGCTGACGATGGAAAAACGCTCGCTGGGCTACGGCATGCACCGCGACGGCGCCATCAGCTGGGACGGCAGCACAAGCTCGTTCGGCCAGTTCACCGCCAACGACCCGGCCAGCATGCCGCTGCACGACTGGGGCGCGTTCGACGACCCCTACCAGTTCTATTCGTCGGTGGCCTATGTCCGCGACCGGCTCAACTGGTCAAGCCGGTTCAAGTGGATGGTTGGGGCCCGCGTGGTCAACCGCAAGGTGAACCAGCTGCGCGACAACCCCCGCAAGCCTTTCAATACCTGAGGCGTTCAGACCGCGAAGCCGTCATCGGCCGCGATGATGGCGCCGTTGATGAAATGGCTTTCCTGGCTGGCCAGCAGCACGACCAGCGCGTCCAGGTCCTCCGGCGAGCCCACCCGCTTGCGCGGCAGCATCTGCATCAGCTTTTGCCCCTGCTCGGTCTGCCAGTGGTGGTGGTTGATCTCGGTGTCGATGTAGCCGGGGCAGATGGCGTTGGTGTTGATCTCGAAGCGGCCCCACTCCAGCGCCAGCGCCTTGGTCATCTGCACCACGGCGGCCTTGCTCATGCAGTAGGCGCCGATCTGCGGCAGCACCTTCAGGCCCGCCATCGAGGCGATGTTGATGATGCGCCCGCCGGTGTAGGTGCCGGGCGCCGCGCCGCGCGCGCGGGCCAGCATGCGCTTGCCCACTTCCTGCGCCACGAAGAAGGCGCCCTTGACGTTGGTGTTGAAGATGAAATCGTAGTCTTCCTCGGTCACGTCCTGGATGCGCTGGGTGGTGGAGACGCCGGAGTTGTTTACCAGGATGTCGATGGAGCCCACCTCGGTCTCGGCGTGCGCCACGGCGGACTTGATGCTGTCTATGTCTGTCACGTCGAGCTCAGTCACATGCGCGTCACCTCCCTCGGCCTCGATCTGCGCGCGCAGCTCCTTGAGCTTCTCGACGCGGCGGCTGGCCAGTACCACGGCGGCGCCCGCGCGTGACAGGGTGCGCGCGAACTGCGCGCCCAGGCCGCTGGAAGCGCCCGTCACAAAGGCGACGCGGCCGGATAAATCGATGCTGTAAGCCACAGGGGTCTCCCGCCTAAAATCAGTGATCGAACCATTATCAATGAGAGTTTCATGACCCACGACGAAATACTGGCGCAGTTCGGACCCCGTGAAGCGATGGAATACGACGTGGTGGTGGTAGGCGGCGGCCCCGCCGGCCTGGCCACGGCCATCCGCCTGAAACAGCTGGCCGCGGACCACGGAAAGGAAGTCTCGGTGGTGGTGCTGGAAAAAGGCTCGGAGCCCGGCGCGCACATCCTCTCGGGCGCCATCATGGACCCGCGCGCGCTGTCGGAGCTGCTGCCCGACTGGAAAAAACTCGGCGCGCCGCTGAACCAGCCGGTGACCGAAGACGCCCTGAGTTTCCTGAGCGCGCGCTCGGCGTTTCGCATGCCGAACTTCTTCCTGCCGCCGTGCTCGCAGAACCACGGCAACTATGTCGTGAGCCTGGGCAACGTCACGCGCTGGCTGGCGCAGCAGGCGGAAGGCCTGGGCGTGGAAATCGTCCCGGGCTTCCCGGCCGCGGAAGTGCTCTACAACGAGAACGGCTCGGTCAAGGGCGTGGCCACCGGCAACCTGGGCGTGGGCAAGGACGGCGAGCCGACCGAAAACTTCCAGCTGGGCATGGAGCTGCACGCCAAGTACACCATCTTCGCGGAGGGCGCGCGCGGCCACCTGGGCAAGCAGCTCATCGCCCGCTTCAAGCTGGACGAGGGCAAGGACCCGCAAAGCTACGGCCTGGGCATCAAGGAACTGTGGGAGATCGACCCCCAACGCCACCAGCCCGGCTTTGTGATGCACACCGCCGGCTGGCCCATGGACAACAGCACCTACGGCGGCTCGTTCCTGTACCACATGGAAGACAACAAGGTGGTGCTGGGCTTCATCACCGGCCTGGATTACGCCAATCCCTGGCTCAGCCCCTTCGAGGAATTCCAGCGCTGGAAGACGCACCCCAATATCCGCTGGTACCTGGAAGGCGATGCGGCGGCCGGCATCAAGCCCGCCAAGCGCCTAGGCTACGGCGCGCGGGCCATCACGGCCGGCGGGCTGATGAGCCTGCCCAAGACGATTTTCCCCGGCGGCGCGCTGGTTGGCTGCGACGCGGGCTACCTGAACGTGAGCCGCATCAAGGGCAGCCACGCCGCCATGAAGTCGGGCATGCTGGCCGCGCAGGCCGCGTACGAGGCCATCACCCACGGCCGCCAGCACGACGAGCTCACCATGTACCCGGCTCTGTTCGAGAAGTCGTGGCTGCACGAGGAACTGCACAAGTCGCGCAACTTCAAGACCTGGTTCAAGAAGGGCCTGTGGGTCGCCACGCTGATGAACGGCGTGGAGCAGTTCCTGCTGCGCGGCCACATGCCGTGGACGCTGCGGCGCGACAAGCCCGACCATGCCATGCTGCGGCCGGCCGCCAACTGCGAGCCCATCAGCTATCCCAAGCCCGACGGCAAGCTCACCTTCGACCGGCTCTCTTCGGTGTTCATCTCCAACACCAACCACGAAGAGAACCAGCCCGCGCACCTGACGCTCAAGGACAACTCGGTGCCGGTGCAGGTCAACCTGGACAAGTACGCCGGCCCCGAGGCGCGCTACTGCCCGGCGGGCGTGTACGAGTTCGTGAAGGCCGAGGACAACACCGACCGGCTGCAGATCAACGCGCAGAACTGCGTGCACTGCAAAACCTGCGACATCAAGGACCCGACGCAGAACATCGTCTGGGTCACGCCCGAAGGCGGCGGCGGGCCGAACTACGTCAACATGTAGTTCGCTATACTTGCGGCGTCAGGAGAGAGCTGCTTCGCGCAGCCGCCGAAGGCGCAGGATTCATTTCCGAACGCTCAGGCAAAAGGACTGACAAGGCGCCCCGGTTGCGGGGCGTTTCCTTGCTGGAGAGAGGCCGGCCCGCACGGGCAGGCCCACCGAAGGAGCAACCCCCGCAAGGGGCGAATCTCTCAGGTAAAGCGGACAGCAGGGGCAGCCCATGGCATGTGCCATGATTTGTTTGCCCCCTGTGGAGATCCCGCTTGAGCGCTTCCCCGTCCGAACCCCTGCTGCAAACCCCGCTGCACGCGCTGCACGCCGAACTGGGCGGCCGCATGGTGCCCTTCGCGGGCTATTCGATGCCCGTGCAGTTTCCCGCCGGCCTGATGGCCGAACACCTCCACACGCGCAGTTCGGCGGGCCTGTTCGACGTTTCGCACATGGGGCAATTGCGCTTGGTGGGCGCAGACGCCGCTGCCGCGCTTGAATCGCTGATGCCGGTGGACGTGATCGGGCTGACGCCCGGCAAGCAGCGCTACGGCCTTTTGCTCACCGCCGAAGGCACCATCATCGATGACCTGATGTTCGTCAACCGGGGGCATGACCTGTTCGTGATCGTCAACGGCGCCTGCAAGGCCGCCGACATCGCGCACATCCAGGCGCGCATAGGCGCGCGCTGCGAAGTCATTCCCATGCCCGAGCGCGGCCTGCTGGCGCTGCAGGGGCCCAAGGCTGTGGATGCGCTGTCGCGGCTGGTGCCGGGCGTTGAAAAACTGGTGTTCATGACCGGCGGCGCCTTCCGGTGGAACAACGCGGACCTGTTCATCACCCGCAGCGGCTACACCGGCGAGGACGGCTTCGAGATCTCGGTGCACGAATCGCAGGCCGAGGCGCTGGCGCGGGCCCTGTTGGCACAGCCCGAGGTCAAGCCCGTCGGCCTGGGCGCGCGCAATTCGCTGCGGCTGGAGGCGGGCCTGTGCCTGTACGGCAACGACATCGACACCACCACCACCCCGGTGGAAGCCGGCCTGAACTGGGCGATGCAGAAAGTGCGGCGCACCGGCGGCGAACGCGCCGGCGGCTTTCCCGGCGCCGACAAGGTGCTGGCCCAGCTGGACAACCCCGCCACGCTGCAGCGCAAGCGCGTGGGCCTCATCGCGCTGGTGCGCGTGCCCGTGCGCGAACACACCGAGCTGCAGGACACGGAGGGCAACCGCATCGGCGAGGTCACCAGCGGCCTGCTGGGGCCCAGCATCGACAAGCCGGTGGCCATGGGCTATGTGGCCCCGGCCTTTGCCGCCACCGGAACACGCATCAATGCCATCGTGCGCGGCAAGGCCGTGCCGATGGAAGTGGCTGCCATGCCCTTCGTGCCGAACCGATATCACCGCGGATAAATTGGAATCTGACCCCCATTAGGAGAACGCCATGACGATGAAGTACACACAAGACCACGAGTGGGTCCAGCTGGAAGACCATGAAGCCGCGGTTGTCGGCATCACGCTGCACGCGCAGGACGCGCTGGGCGACGTGGTGTTTGTCGACCTGCCCGAGGTGGGCCGCACTTACGCCCTGGGCGAAGTGGCCGGGGTGGTGGAGTCGGTGAAGGCGGCGGCCGACGTGTTCATGCCGCTCGCCGGCGAGGTGACGGAAGTGAACGAGGCGCTGCGCGCCGACCCGTCGCTGGCCAACACCGACCCCATGGGCAACGGCTGGTTCTTCAAGATTTTGATCAAGGACATGGCGCAATTCGACCAGCTGATGGACGAGCCCGCCTACGCCAAATTCTCCAGCGCCAACTGACACAGGGACCCCATGCTGATGCAATCCGCCCGGCCGCTCGGCGAGCTGGAGAACCACGCCGAGTTCATCGCCCGCCACATCGGCATCGACGAAGCGGGCGAGGCCCACATGCTTTCCGTCATCGGCGAGGCTTCGCGCCGTGCGCTGATCGACAGCATCGTGCCGCGCTCCATCGCGCGCGCCCAGCCCATGAAGCTGCCCGCGCCCGCGGGTGAGGCCGAGGCGTTGAAGGAGTTGCGCGCCATGGCCTCGCGCAACCAGGTGTTCAAGAGCTTCATCGGCCAGGGCTACAGCGGCACGCACACGCCCGGCGTGATCCTGCGTAACGTGCTGGAGAACCCGGCCTGGTACACCGCGTACACGCCCTACCAGGCTGAGATCTCACAGGGCCGCATGGAAGCGCTGGTGAATTTCCAGACCATGGTGTGCGACCTCACGGCCATGCCGATCGCCAACGCCTCGATGCTGGACGAAGCCACCGCCGCCGCCGAGGCGATGACGCTGGCCCGGCGCAGCGTCAAGTCAAAGAGCAATGTGTTCGTGGTGGCGGGCGACTGCCACCCGCAGACCATCGAGGTGATCCAGACGCGCGCCGCGCCGTTGGGCATCACCGTGGTGTTGGCGAATTCCGGCCCGCAATGGGAGGAGCTGCTGGCCGGTGACTACTTCGCCGTGCTCGCGCAGTACCCCTCCACCAGCGGCCGCATCGACGACCTGCGCGCCGACGTGCAGAAGGTTCACGCGAGGCAGGCGGCCTTTATCGTCGCCGCTGACCTGCTGGCCCTGACACTTCTGGTGCCGCCCGGCGAATTCGGCGCCGACATCGTGGTGGGCACCACGCAGCGCTTCGGCATGCCCATGGGCGCGGGTGGCCCCCATGCCGCCTACATGGCCTGCCGCGACGAATTCAAGCGCTCGCTGCCGGGCCGGCTGGTGGGCGTGAGCGTCGATTCGCACGGCAACCCGGCCTACCGGCTGGCATTGCAGACGCGCGAGCAGCACATCCGCCGCGAGAAGGCCACGTCCAACATCTGCACGGCGCAGGTGCTGCCGGCCGTGGTGGCCAGCATGTATGCGGTCTATCACGGGCCGCAGGGCCTGAAGCGCATCGCGCAGCGCGTGGCGAGTTTCACCGCCATCCTGGCGAAAGGCCTGGAGCAGCTGGGCCATGTGCCGCGGCCCGGCGGCGCCTTCGACACGCTCAGCCTGCACACCCGCGATGCTACAGAATCGATAGCAGCCCGGGCACGCTCCATGCGCTCCAACGTGCGTATTTACTTCGAAGAGTACATCTGCATTTCACTCGACGAGACCACCACGCGCGACGACATCGAATTGCTCTGGAAGGTGTTCGCGAAGGACGGCCAGGCCCTGCCCTCCCTCGCCGCCTTCGAGAAAGGCATAGCCCCGCTGATCCCGGAGGCATTGCGCCGCACCAGCGCCTTCCTCACCCACCCGGTGTTCAACACGCACCACAGCGAGACCGGCATGCTGCGCTACATCCGCGCCCTGTCGGACAAGGACCTGGCGCTGGACCGAAGCATGATCCCGCTGGGCAGCTGCACCATGAAGCTCAACGCCACCAGCGAGATGATCCCCATCACCTGGCCCGAGTTCGCGCACATCCACCCGTTCGCGCCGCGCGAGCAGCTGCAGGGCTACACGCAGCTCGATGAACAGCTGCGCGCCTGGCTGTGCGAGGCCACGGGCTACGCCGGTATCAGCCTGCAGCCCAATGCCGGCTCGCAGGGCGAGTACGCGGGCCTGCTGGCTATCAAGGCCTTCCATGAAAGCAAGGGCCAGGGCCATCGCAACGTGTGCCTGATCCCGTCGTCGGCGCACGGCACCAACCCGGCCAGCGCCCAGATGGCGGGCATGCAGGTGGTGGTGACGGCTTGCGACGACAACGGCAATGTGGACCTGGCCGACCTGCAGGCCAGGTGCGAGCAGCACTCCGGCAAACTGGCCTGCGTGATGATCACTTACCCGAGCACGCATGGCGTATTCGAGATGCAGGTGAAGGAACTCTGCGCCCTGGTGCACCGGCATGGCGGCCGCGTCTACGTGGACGGCGCCAACATGAACGCGCTGGTCGGCGTGGCCGCACCGGGCGAATTCGGCGGCGATGTGAGCCACCTCAACCTGCACAAGACCTTCTGCATCCCGCACGGTGGCGGCGGCCCCGGCGTGGGCCCGGTGTGCGTGGTACAGGACCTGGTGCCGTTCCTGCCCGGGCATGCGGCGGGCGGCATCCCCGGCAAGGTGGGCGCGGTTTCCGCCGCGCCGCTGGGCAACGCGGCGGTGCTGCCGATCAGCTGGATGTACTGCCGCATGATGGGCGCCGAGGGCCTGAAGCAGGCGACCGAAGTGGCCATCCTCTCGGCCAATTACATCAGCACCCGGCTGAAGGACCACTACCCCACGCTTTATTCCAGCGAGAACGGCCATGTGGCTCACGAATGCATCCTGGACCTGCGGCCCCTGAAGGAAACCAGCGGCGTCTCGGCCGAGGACGTGGCCAAGCGCCTGATCGACTACGGCTTCCACGCGCCCACGCTCAGCTTCCCCGTCGCGGGAACGCTGATGGTGGAGCCCACCGAAAGCGAAACCCTCGACGAACTGGACCGCTTCATCGAAGCCATGATCGCCATCCGCGATGAGATCCGCCGCATCGAGAAAGGCGAATGGCCGCAGGACGACAACCCGCTGCGCCACGCGCCGCACACCGCCGCCGCGCTGCTCAAGGGCGAATGGCCGCACGCCTATCCGCGCAACGTGGGCGCGGCCGTGCTGGACGAGCGGCGCCATGCCAAGTACTGGCCGCCGGTGGGCCGCGTGGACAACGTCTACGGCGACCGCAACCTGTTCTGCGCCTGCGTGCCGATGTCGGCCTACGAGTGAAGGTGGATGCCGGATCAAGTCCGGCATGACAATCCACTGATGGACTCGCTCATCTTCACCGTCATCGCCGGCGCGGCGCTGGCCGGCTTCATCCAGGGGCTGTCGGGCTTCGGCTTCAGCCTGACATCCATCTCGCTGTGGGCCTGGACGCTGGAGCCGCAGCTGGCGGCGGCGCTGGCGGTGTTCGGCGGGCTCACCGGCCAGATCATCTCGGCCTTCACCGTGCGGCGCGGCTTCGACTGGCGCAAGCTCCTGCCCTTCGTGGCCGGCGGCCTGGCCGGCATCCCGCTGGGCCTGTACCTGCTGCCGCGCCTGGACGTGCCCATGTTCAAGCTGATGATGGGCTGCATCCTGGTGGTGATCTGCCCGCTGATGCTGCTGGCACCGCGGCTGCCGCGCATCACGCATGGCGGCCGGGCGGCCGACGCGGTGGTGGGCGCGGCAGGCGGCGTGATGGGCGGGCTGGGCGGCTTCACCGGCGTGGTGCCCACGCTGTGGTGCACCCTGCGCGGCTGGGACAAGGACGCGCAGCGCGCGGTGATCCAGAACTTCAACCTGGCGATGCTGCTGGTGACCTTCGCCAGCTATTGCGCCACGGGCATCGTCAAGCCTTCGATGCTGCCGCTGTTCGCTGTCATCGTGCCCGCCGTGCTGGTGCCTTCGCTGCTGGGCGCTCGCCTGTACATCGGCATCAGCGAGGCCACGTTCCGGAAGGTCATCCTGGCGCTGCTCACCGCATCGGGGCTGGCGATGCTGTCTTCTTCGGTGCCGCTGCTGCTGGCGCGCTAGCCGGCTTGTTTATTGCGCGTCGCGGGCCAGTTGCTGGCAATAGTCGAGCAGGTCCTCGGTTTCCATGGACTTGTCGAACACGCGGTCGCTGCCCGCGCTTTCGCACTGCCTGCGAACGTCAAGGCTGGCCGAGCCGGTGAGCACCACCATCTTCTGCCGGGGGTCGCGGCCGCGCAGCGCCTTCAGCACGTTCAGGCCGCTGCCGCCGCCATCCAGCGCCAGGTCAACAATGGCCAGGTCCCAGCCGTGGGCGGGGTCCAGCAGCCACGCGATGGCGTCTTTCTCGTTGGAGGCCGTCCCGGCGGGTACCGTGCCGGCGAGCTCGACCAGGGCCTCCAGCAGGCTTTCCCGGATCGAAGCATTGTCTTCTACTACATAGGCTCTCAGGCTCAATTCCGGCACTCCTGTGGCTGCGGGCGGTGTGCCTGAATCATGTCATAACTTCAGCGCTTGCAGCAGCTTGTCCAGGCTCGCCGGCTTGACCAGGTGGGCCTCGAAACCCGCTTCCAGCGCGAGGCGGCGGTCCTGGTCCTGCCCATAGCCGGTCAGCGCCACCAGCCGGATGCCGGACGTGATCGGGTTGGCACGCAGCCGGGCCGCGACCTCGTAGCCGTTGAGCCCCGGCAGGCCGATATCGACGATGGCCAGGTCGGGCGGCAACGCAGTGGCCATCTCCACGCCCTGCAGGCCGTCCACCGCCTGCCTGCAATGCCAGCCGTGCAGCGTGAGCACCTCGCACAGCGTGGTGCGCGAGTCGGCGTGGTCGTCCACTACCAGCACCCGCAACGCGCCGGCGCGCGAGGCTGCCGCCGGCTCCTCAGCGGGCGCAGCGGGTGGCTTGCCGATGTAGGGGAACCGCACCGTGAACACGCAGCCCCGGCCCTCGCCCGGGCTTTGCGCGCTGACGCTGCCGCCGTGCAGTTCCATCAGCCGGCGCACCAGCGACAGGCCGATGCCCAGGCCGCCCTGCGCCCGGTCGATGGTGGGCTTGCCCTGCACGAAGGTCTCGAAGATGTGCGGCATCAGGTCGGCGGGGATGCCCACACCGGTGTCGGTCACCGTGAGCACGGCCTCGCCGTCCCGGGGCTCCACCGCCACCGAGATCAGGCCCTTGTCGGGGGTGTACTTGATGGCATTGACCAGCAGGTTGGTGATGACCTGCTCGAGCCGCGTCGGGTCGCCATCCACCCAGGCTTCCTGCAGCCGCAGCTCCAGCCGGTGCTGGCTCATGCGGCCGCTCTCCTGCAGCGTGGCCACCACCTTGTGCGTGGCCGCGGCCAGGTCCACCGGCCGGCGCTCCAGCCGGATCTTGCCGCTCATGACGCGGCTGACGTCCAGCAGGTCGTCCACGATGTCGCCCAGGTGACGCGCCTGCCGCTCGATCACGTCCACCGGCTTGCCCATCGCCGACGGCACGCCGCCGCGCAAGCGGATGATGGCCATGGCGCCCTGGATGGCGCTGAGCGGGTTGCGCAATTCATGCCCCAGCATGGCCAGGAAATCGTCCTTGGCGCGGTTCTGGGCCTCCGCCAGGGCGCGGGCGGACTGCTCGCTGGCGTACAGCGCGGCGCGGTCGGCCTCGGCCGCCACCCGGCCATCTTTCTCGGACCAAAGCGCCGTGTGCGCGGCCGACAGAGCGTCGTGCAGCTCGTCCAGCTCATCCAGGCGGATCTTCGGCCCGGGCGGGAGGCCGGCACGGCCGAGCAGGCCTGCGGCCTGCGCCGCCTGTGCGACGGAGCCCGCCAGCCGCCGCCCCTGCCAGTACGCCAGCCCCCCGCCCGCGGCCAGCGCCAGCAACAGGCCCACGGCGGCAATGCTCACTGACCGCACCGCGGGCGCCTCGAGTTCCGCCACCGGCATGCCAACCGCAACCGACCAGTGGAAGTCGGGCGAGCGGTAGAACACGTCGAACACCTCCACGCCGTCGCGAGTGGTGTGGCGCAGCTCGCCGCTGCCGCGCTCGCTGAGCGCCTTGATCACCTCCGCATTGCCGGGCTTGCCCAGGAATTGCGGCTCGCGGTGGCTGCGCGCGATGGTGATGCCCTTGCTGTCGAACAGGCCCACGATCCAGCTGGGCGGCGCCTTCACCGCCGCGATGGCCTTGTTGAAATGCTCGGGGAAGAAGGCCTGCGCCAGCACATAGGGGCCGCCCATTGCGGCCGGCACCGGCACGTCCAGCGTGACGATCAGCTGCTGCGCCAGCGCACTCGCATACGCGTCGGAGGCGCTGCTCTTGCCTTCGGCCAGCACCTGGGCCACGCGGCCGGGGTTGCTGCGCGGCGGCAGCCGCGTGCCGTAAGCCACGCGGGTGTTGACGATCTGGTTGCCATCCTTGTCGGTGAGCACGATCCAGGCGCTGTCGGAGGTGCGCGCCGCCAGCGCACGCTCGTGGAAAGCGGCCCAGTCGCGGCGGCCCAGCGCCTCGGCCCGGGACAGCACGCGCAGGGCGCTTTCGGCGTTGGAAAGCTCCTCATCAATGGCCTGCGAGATCAGCCGCGTGGTCTCGCGCACGCTGCGGCGCGCGGCCTCGCGCTCCGAGTCCAGCAGCAGCGCCAGCGCCACCGCCGAGAACACCGCCAGGGGCAGCACGATGGCCACCGCCATGGTCAGCAAATGGGTGCGAAGCTTCACCCGATTGAGGATATGCCAAAATCACACATTCCCCGGGGGCGCAAGCGCCGGCGCGGGTGCAAAGCGCAGGGAGAGTCCGGCAGTGCCGGAGAAACAGCACCTTTTGGACCCAGCATCCAGATGAACGACGCCGCGATCCTCGTGGTTGATGACAACCCGGACCACCGCGAACTGATCGTCATGGCACTCAGCGAGTGCTGCGATTCGCGGCAGATCCTCACCGCGCCCGACGGCGTGGAAGCCCTGGACTACCTGTTCGGCCGCGGCGACCATGCCGGGCGCGACACGCGCCAGCAGCCCCGCCTGGTCGTTCTCGACATGAAGCTGGTGCGCCTGCACGGGCTCGAGGTGCTCAAGGCGATCCGGGAAGACCCCCGGACCCGCTCCATCCCGGTCGTGATGCACTCCTCCTCGACCGAGAAGAAGGACATCGCCCAGTGCTACGAGAGCGGCGCCAACAGCTACGTGCGCAAGGCCACCGATTACGACGAGCTGCGGCGCAAGATGCGCCAGGTGCACGACTTCTGGATCACGGTGAACGAGCGCTTCCGCCCCTCGGTCTAGCGCGGCTTCAGGCGGCTTCGGCCTGCGCGGCCAGCTGCCTCAGGGCCTGCTCGAATACCTCGGCCGGCTGGCCGCCCTGGATCAGGTGGCGCTCGTTGATGATCACGGCGGGCACGGCGTGGATGCCGTTTTGCAGGTAGAACTGCTCGCGCTCGCGCACCTCCTGCGCGAATTCGTCACCGGCCAGGATTTCGCGGGCCCGCGCTGCGTCCAGGCCGGCCGCGCCGGCGGCGCCCGCCAGCACCTCGATGTCTTCCGGGCTCTTGCCGTCGGTGAAATAGGCCTTGAGCAATTCTTTCTTCAGCGCGCGCTGCGCCTGTGCCCCTTCCAGCTCGGCCCAGTGCAGCAGGCGGTGCGCATTGAAGGTGTTGTAGATGCGGCTGCGCCCTTCCTTGCGGAAGGTGAAGCCCACGTCCGCGCCGCGCTGGCGGATGGCCTCGCGGCTGGCGGCCTGCTGCTCGGGCGTGGAGCCGTATTTCTGGGTCAGGTGCTCCGTCACGTCCTGGCCGCCCGGCGGCATCTGCGGGTTCAGCTCAAAGGGCTGGAAATGCAGCTCGGCCCTGACCTCGCTGCCCAGGTTGTCCAGGGCCTTTTCCAGCGAAGACAGGCCGATGGCGCACCAGGGGCACGAGACGTCGGAGACAAAATCAATCTTCAGGGCAGCAGCCATGGTGTTCACCGCTAGAAAGCGGCGAGCGCCGCGATGGCCAGAGGGTAACCCTGCACGCCGAAACCTGCCATCACCGCACGGGCGGCAGGGGAAATGTAGGAGTGGTGGCGGAACGCCTCGCGCGCGTGCACGTTGCTGATGTGCAGCTCGATCAGCGTGACACCCGCACCCTTGATGGCGTCGTGCAGCGCCACGCTGGTGTGCGTGTAGGCGCCGGCATTGAGCACCACGCCGGCCACGGTGCCGCCCGCCTGCCCGCGCCCTGCCTCCTGGATCCAGTCCACCAGCACGCCTTCGTGGTTGCTCTGCCGGAAATCCAGCGCCAAGCCGTGCTTCGCGCAGGCTTCGGCACAGAGCTTTTCCACATCGGCCAGCGTTTGCGAGCCATAGACCTGCGGCTCGCGCGTGCCCAGCAGGTTGAGGTTGGGCCCGTTCAGGACCACGGCTGTCTTCATAGCGTCCCCAGGAAGTCGGATACCAGGTGGGCGAACTCGGCGGGCTTTTCCACCGCGCTCAGGTGGGCGGCGTCAATCGTCACCAGTTCGGCGCCGGAAATCGTGTTGCAGATGGCCTCGGACATGGCCAGCGGCGATGCCTCGTCGCGAAGGCCCGCGATCACCAGCGCGGGGCAGGCGATCAGCGGGTTGGTGCCGCCGAAGTCGATGCGCGACACGGCCTCGCAGCTGGCCGCATAGGCGCGGGGCGAGTTGGACTCGAACACCCTGCACAGGGCCAGCACGCTGTCGGGGTCCTGGTCGCGGAACTCGCGGGTGAACCAGCGCGCCATGGTGCCCTCGGCGGCTGCATGCATGCCCAGGTTGGTCACGGTTTCGATGCGGGCCTTCCACAGGGCCCGCGCCGTGTCGTCGTAGTGGCTGGACGAATTGGCCACCACGATGCTGCTGACCAGCTCGGGGTGCTTCACCGCCAGCTGCTGGGCCACCATGCCGCCCAGTGAAGCGCCGACGAAATGCACCGGCCCCTCGGTCTGGCCGGCAATCAGCTGGGCCGCGTCATCGGCCATGGCCTCGACGCTGTAGGGCCCCGGCGGCACCTCGGAGCGGCCGTGGCCGCGGTGGTCATAGCGCAGGACCGAGAAATGCCGCTCCAGCAGCATGGCCACGCCATCCCACATGGTCAGGTCGCAGCCCAGCGCGTGGCTGAGCACGATCATGGGCCCGCGGCCCTGCCTGGTGAAATTCAGATGCGGCATCCGGGGCCCTGCTCCTTATAGGTACAGGCCCGGTTTATACAGGCTTTGCGGGATGCCGCCCTTTCAGGACCCCACGCTGCCCGTGATGGGGAGCACGATGCCGGTGATATAGCTCGAACAGACGGGCGAGGCCAGGAACACGTAGGCCGGGGACAGCTCCTCGGGCTGGGCGGGCCGTTTCATGTCGGTGTCCTTGCCGAATTCGGCCACTTTCTCGGCCGGCGAATCGGCCGGGTTCAGCGGCGTCCACACCGGGCCGGGGGCCACCGCGTTGACGCGGATGCCCTTGTCGACCAGGTTGCTGGCCAGTGACATGGTGAAGGCATGGATCGCCCCCTTGGTGGCCGAATAGTCCAGCAGGTGTTTGCTGCCCTGCAGGCCGGTGACCGAGCCGGTGTTGATGATGGAGGCGCCGCGCTTCAGGTGCGGCAGCGCGGCCCGGGCCATGTAGACGTAGCCGAAGATGTTGGTGCGCAGGGTTTCGTCCAGCCGCTCGTCGGTGATGTCCTCCAGCGATTGCGCGTGCAGCTGGAAGGCGGCGTTGTTGACCAGGATGTCGAGCTGGCCGAATTGCTTGACGGCCTTTTCCACCGACTGGCGGCAGAACTTCGGGTCTTTCACGTCGCCGGGGATCAGGATGCACTGGCGCCCTTCCTTCTCCACATGGGCCTTGGTGGCCTCGGCATCTTCATGCTCGTTGAGGTAGACGATGGCCACGTCGGCACCTTCGCGTGCGAACAGCACGGCCACGGCACGGCCGATGCCCGAATCGCCGCCGGTGATCAGCGCCACCATGCCCTTGAGCTTGCCGCTGCCGCGATAGTCGGGCGCGTAGAACTGCGGCTGCAGTTCCATCTGTGCCTCGATGCCCGGCTTCTGCATGTGCTGCGCGGGCAGCTGCGACGGATGCTCGCGCGGGCCGTCCTGCACGGCCTTTTTGGACTTCTCTTCACCCTTGGCCTGGGCCTGGTCCTTGCGATCCTGCTGGCTCTGCAGGTCGCGCTGCTTTTCGGCGACGGCGTCGGGCGAGCTGGTACGGGCGGTGGGTTTGCTGCCGGGGCTGGCGGGTTTTCTGGCCATTGAGGGACTCCTTGAAGGCAATCCCCCACTATCGCCACGCCGCCCGGCCGTGCCTGTAAAAAAACCGGCGCGCGGCGTGTCGGAAAACGCCTACAGCTGCTGCAGCTGGTCGGGGCCGACGGGCTTGGTCCAGTGCTTGTCGAACCCGGCCTGGGCCGCCGCTTCCTTGTCGCTGTCCTGGCTCCAGCCGGTCAGCGCGATCAGCTGGGGCTGGCTGATGCCCTCCAGCTTGCGGATGCGGCGCGCCGCCTCATAGCCACTGATGTCGGGCAGGCCAATGTCCAGCAGCACCACATCGGGCCGGAACGTGGAAGTGAGCGCCACCGCGTTCTCGCCGTTGTGCGCGACAGTGGTCTCGTGCCCGAAGATCTGCAGCAGCTCGGCCAGCACGGTGGCGGCATCGACGTTGTCGTCCACCACCAGGATGCGGCGGGCGCCGGGGCTTGCTTGGGATTGTTCGGTCATGGGGCGATAGGTTAACCGCAGTCAGGGCCCAGGAGGCATTCGCAGGGATTGGGATGTATGTCCATGGTCAGCGCATTCCGGCGCCCAGCATCAGCAATGCCAGCAACCAGGATGCGCATATCGCTATCGAGAGCCACTGCAGCGCGACGGTGGCGCCGGCAGGCCACCACTTTTCGGCGCCGAACCGTCGTGCCACCGCGGAGATGGCGGCGCCGCCGTTCATTCCCGGCAGCGGCAACAAATTGAGCGCTGCCGCATTTCGTCAGGCGACACCTCTTCCAGCGTTGAGGCGCGGAACCTGACGTAGCCGCCCAGCGGTATCGCACCCAGGCGAAAACGCCCCAGCTGCAGCAGCGTGGGACCGAGCCCCAACGAGAAGGCGCGCAGGGCAACGCCGGCCGCCAGCCCCGCCGCCGCGATGGCCGCCAGGTGAAGCAGGACACAGACGAGGACTGAAACGAGAAAGCTGCTCATGCGATGGAGGCCAACATTACAGAAGAGAAAACGCCCGCAAGGCGCTCCCAGCTTGCGTAGACAGCTACTATTTTTATAGCGAGCGCCGGCCCAGGAACATATGGGTGGCTCGCTCACCCGCTACCTGCTTCGTGCATTCATAGCCAAGCGCATGCAGGTCCAGGCCCTGCATCAGGTTCTCGCCGCTGCCCAGCAGCACGGGGCGCAGGGCCAGGTGCACGTCGTCGATCAGGCCGGCCTGCAGGTACTGCCGCACCGTGGCCACGCCGCCGCCCACGCGCACGTCCTTGCTCCCGGCGGCAGCCCTCGCTTGCTCCAGCGCGGCATGAATGCCTTCGGTGACAAAGCGGAACTCGGTGCCCCCGGCCATCTTGAGCGGCGGCCGCGGGTAGTGCGTAAGCACGAACACCGGCACGTGATACGGCGGCTCGTCGCCCCACCAGCCCTTCCAGCTTTCGTCGGGCCAGGGGCCGCGCACGGGGCCGAACATGTTGCGGCCCAGGATCCAGGCGCCGATGTTCTCGAAACTCTTTTCGGCCATGGCGTTGTCGACGCCAGTTTCGCCTTCGCCTTGCCCCATCATCTTGCGCCAGACCTGCGTGTGCATGAACCACTGCATCATCTCGGGACCGCGCACGCCCAGCGGGTTCTGCAGGCTCTGGCTGGGCCCGGCACCGTAGCCGTCGAGGGAAAGGGCGAAGCTGAGGACGCGGACTTTGGACATGGAAACCTCGTTGTCAATAACTTGCACGATGTTAAGCCGGCCTGCCGGGCGGTGTTCCCGCCACCTTCTCCAGCCGCCTCACCCTCTCCGCGCAAACCGTCGCCAGTGCGCCCAACCCTGCCGCCGCCCAAAACAGCACCTCAAACCCAAACCGCGACGCAATCGCCCCGCCCGCCACCACACCCGTCACGCCGCCGCACCCATAGCCGATCACCGTGAACAGCGCCTGTCCCCGGCCGCGTAGCCGCCCGGGGAAATGCGTGCTCACCATCGCGATGCAGGTGGTGTGGTGGGTGGCGAAGGTCAGGGCGTGCAGCATCTGCGCGATGAACAGGGCAATGAGCCAGCCGCCCAGCGCGCCGGTGATGGCCATGCGCAGCACGGTGGCGGCGCCGCACAGCACCAGCCAGTTCGCCATGGGCAGGCGGCCGATCAGGCGGCCCTGCCAGAAGAACCACAGGATCTCGACCGCCACCGACACGGCCCACAGTGTGCCGATCATGGCCTTGCTGTAGCCCAGCGAGTCCAGGTACAGCGACAAAAATCCATAGATCGCGAAGTGCGCCATCACGTGGAACAGCAGCGATGCAAAAAACCAGCGCACCACCGGCTGGCGCAGCACGGGCACCACCGGCTCGCGCACGCCGTGGCCGAGCGGGCCGGGCTTCTCGCGTGCGTCAGGCAGCGCCCAGGTGCAGGCGAACACACCGGCCAGCGTCACAGTTGTCCACGCGGGGAAGCTGCCCATGCCGAAGCGCTCGAACCACGCGCCCGCCAGGAACACGGTGAGCAGGAAGCCCGCCGAGCCCCACAGGCGGATGCGGCCGTAGCGGCCCCAGTCGCCGGCCACCAGGTGGGCCATGGCCGCCTCGGTCAGCGACATCATCGAGCTGGTGTGGGTGAACAGCGCAAGCAGCACCGCCGCCAGCCACCACGGCCCGCCGTGGAACCACAGGCCGGCGGAGGCGGCGAGCGCCACGCCGGCGCTCCAGCGCAGCAGGCGCACGCGCTCGCCGGTGTGGTCGCTGAGCGCGCCCCAGGCATAGGGCGCAAACACGCGCGTGAACGACTGCACCGAGGTGAGCAGGCTGATCACGACGATGGGCAGGCCCAGGTCTTTCAGCCACAGCGGCAGGTAGGGGTTGAAGAACCCGATGTGCGCGAAATAGGTGGCCGACAGTGCCGCGAAGGGCACGAGCGGGTTGCGCGCGGACACGGCCGCCCGCTTACAGGAACGAGGCCTGGATGGGCGCCAGCGGGGGTTCGACGTCGGCGTTCTGCGCGCGGTGGCGCAGCGCGTGCTCCATCACCACCAGGGCCAGCATGGCCTCGGCAATCGGCGTGGCGCGTATGCCCACGCAGGGGTCGTGGCGGCCCTTGGTGACCACCTCGGTCGCCTCGCCCTTCATGTTGATGGTTTCGCGCGGGGTGATGATGGAGCTGGTGGGCTTGATGGCGATGGACACTTCCAGGTCCTGCCCGGTGCTGATGCCGCCCAGCACGCCGCCCGCGTTGTTGGTCTTGAAGCCCTGCGGCGTGAGCGAGTCGCCGTGCGTGGTGCCGCGCTGCGTCACGCTGGCAAAGCCGGCGCCGATCTCCACGCCCTTGACGGCGTTGATACCCATCATGGCCCAGGCGATGTCGGCGTCCATCTTGTCGAACAGCGGCTCGCCCAGGCCGGCGGGCACGCCCTGCGCCATCACACGGATGCGCGCGCCGCACGAGTCGCCGGCCTTGCGCAGGGTGTCCATGTAGGCCTCCAGCGCCGATACGTCGGCCACCGGGGCGAAGAAGGGGTTGTTGGGCACGTGGTCCCAGCTCTCGAACGCAATGGTGACGTCGCCGATCTGCGTCATGCAGCCGCGGAACACCGTGCCGTACTTGGCGGCCAGCCACTTCTTGGCCACCGCGCCGGCAGCCACCATGGGCGCCGTGAGGCGGGCCGAGGCGCGGCCGCCGCCGCGCGGGTCGCGCAAGCCGTACTTCTGCAGGTAGCTGTAGTCGGCATGGCCGGGCCGGAAGGTCTGCGCGATCTCGCTGTAGTCCTTGCTGCGCTGGTCGGTGTTGCGGATCAAGAGGCAGATCGGCGTGCCGCTGGTCCTGCCCTCGTACACCCCGGACAGGATCTCGACCTTGTCTTCTTCCTGGCGCTGCGTCACGTGGCGGCTGGTGCCGGGGCGGCGGCGGTCCAGGTCGGGCTGGATGTCGGCCGCCGACAGTTCCATGCCCGGCGGGCAGCCGTCGATCACGCAGCCGATGGCCGGGCCGTGCGACTCGCCGAAGTTGGTGACTGCGAAAAGGGTGCCGAAGGTGTTGCCGCTCATGGGATGCGATTATCCCAGAGGGCCGGGAATGCTTCCTGCTAGCCGCCTTGCACGGGGCCCACCAGGCACCGAACAGGGGAAACCATGCTGACAGAGACCCGGGACAAGTTCTCCCACGTCAAGCCCGGCGACACCGACTATGTGTCGGGCGGGCTGCGCGATTTCTTCCGCTACCGCGACCTGGGCGTGGCCGAGGCCACCAATGGAAAAGTCATCGCGCACCTTGTCAAGGCGCACCAGGCACCTGAAAAGGGCACGGGCTGGCACCGCCATGAGGCGGATTTCCAGATCGTGATCATGCTCAAGGGCTGGGCGCGCTTCATGTACGAGGACAAAGTGACGCTGGTTTCGGCCGGCGACTGCGTGCACCAGCGCCCCGGCATCAAGCACTTTTTGTTCGACTATTCGCCGGACATGGAGTACCTGGAGATCGTGTCGCCAGCGGATTTCAAGACGATCGATGTCGAGCCGGTGTGCGCGATTCCCGACCCGACGCCCTGGTGATTCGTCATTCCCGCGAAGGCGGGAATCCAGGGCGCTCTGGGTCCCCGCCTTCGCGGGGATGACGCTCTAGAACTCGGCATCGAGTTCATCAATCTCGTCCGGCTCTTTCTTCGCCGCGGCGAACCATTCCTTCATGGCGGGCAGCTCCATCACCCGTTTGCAGTAGGCCACGCTGCCCTTGTCCAGCGGCACGTCGTAGGTGAGGAAGCGTGTCACCACCGGCGCATACATCGCATCCGCGATGCAGGGCTGCTTGCCGAAGAGGAACGGCCCGCCGTAGGTGCCCAGGCACTCCTTCCAGATGGCCAGCACCCGGTCGATGTCGGCCTGCGCGCGCGACCACACCTTGAAGTTGGGAATGTGCGCCTTGATGTTCATCGGCAGCGCGCCGCGCATGGTCGAAAAACCCGAATGCATCTCGCCGCAGATGGCGCGGCAGTGGGCCCGGGCCTTGACGTCGGCCGGCAACAGGCCGGCCTTGGGCTTGATTTCGTTCAGGTATTCGCCGATGGCCAGCGTGTCCCACACTTTCACGCCGTTGTGCTGCAGCGAGGGCACCAGCATCGACGACGACAGCAGAAGCATCTCGGCCTTCATGGCCGGGTCGTCGGGCGAAATGATCTTCTCGGTGAACTCCAGCCCGGCCAGTTTGGCCATCAGCCAGCCGCGCAGCGCCCAGGCGCCGTAGTTCTTGCTGCTGATCGTGAGGACGGCCTTGGCCATGGTGAGGTGTCTCCTTTTGAGACAACAGTCGCAAATGCCGTGCCACATGGCCCGCAACTTGCCTGTACCCCCGGTACATGCTCTATCAGGCCTACCAGACCCAGTCCGACCTCCTCTCGCCCATGCGCCTGCTGGCGCAGCACCAGAGCGCCATGCTCTGGATGCAGCGCACCGAGGGGTCCGTGATGCGCAAGATCTCGGCGGCCTGCGAAGTCATCTCGCGCCTGCGGCTCACCCACACCCGGCCGGCCTGGGGCATTGATTCGGTCAGCGTGCTGGGCGAAACCATGCCGGTGGTGGAGGAAACCACGCTCACCCTGCCCTTTGGCACGCTGCTGCGCTTTCACAAGCCGGGCGTGGCCAACCAGCCCCCGGTGCTGCTGGTGGCGCCGCTTTCGGGCCACTTCGCCACGCTGCTGCGCGAAACCGCGCGCACCCTGCTGCAGGACCACGACGTCTACATCACCGACTGGCACAACGCGCGCGACGTGCCGCTGCGCCACGGCGCTTTCGGGCTGGACGACTACATCGAGCACATGATGTCGTTCATGGCCGCCATCGGGCCCGGCGTGCACGTGGTGGCCGTGTGCCAGCCCTGCGTGGCGGCGCTCGCGGCCACGGCCCTGATGGCCGAGGACGACCACCCCGCCCAGCCGCGCAGCCTGACGCTGATGGCCGGCCCGGTGGATTGCCGGGTCAACCCCACCGGCGTCAATGTGCTGGCCACCAGCAAGCCCATCGAATGGTTCGAGCAGAACCTGATCAGCCACGTGCCGCTGCCGCACCCGGGCCACATGCGGCGCGTGTATCCCGGCTTCGTGCAGCTGTCGGCTTTCCTCAGCATGAACATGGAACGGCACAAGCAGCAGTTCCGCAACCTCTACCAGCACTTGGTGGAAGGCGACGAGGAAAAGGCCAACGTGATCCGCGTGTTCTACGACGAATACCTGGCGGTGAACGACCTGCCGGCCGAGTTCTACCTGGAAACGGTGGAAAAGGTGTTCCAGACGTACGAGCTGCCGCTGGGCAAGCTTACGTTCCGCGGCCGCAAGGTCGATTGCGCCGCCATCCGCCGCACCGCCCTGTTCACGGTGGAAGGCGAGCGCGACGACATCTGCTCGGTCGGCCAGACCGTAGCCGCTCAGGACCTGTGCAGCAGCATCCGCCCCTACATGAAGACCCACCACATCCAGACCGGCGTGGGCCACTACGGCGTGTTCAGCGGCAAGCGCTGGAACAGCCAGATCTACCCGCGGCTGCGCGAAGTGGTGCACGCCGCATCGGCCTGAGAATCATCTGGTTACGCCTGCAAACCTGTAATCTCCAGCCGACAGGTTCTCAGCGCATTGGCTGAGTCTCAAGGCCCGCAACCCCGTCCACAATGGCTTATTGGTCGCAAGACCCAAGGAGCCGAAACATGTCCGACACCACCGCCACCTTTGTGCCCACCCAGTCCGAACTCGACCTGCTGATCGTGCTGGACGCCGGCGCGCCGGTGCCTTTCCCGGAAGACATCAAGCTGGACCTGTCCGAGCGGCTTTATGAAAACGGCTTCATCACCGTGGGTGTGAACGGCATGCTGGCCCTGTCGGACCGCGGCCGCGAACTGCTGTCGCACCACCAGCCCGCGCACGCGGCCTGACGGCGCCGGCTCAGGCGCGGGGCTGGGCCTCGGCCTCTTCCTCGCCGCCCGGCCAGTCGCGGATGTAGGCCTTGAGCATCTTGTTCTCGAAATTCTGGCTGTCCACCACGGCCTTGGCCACGTCGTAGAAGCTGATCACGCCCATCAGCATGCGCCGGTCCATCACCGGCATGTAGCGAGCGTGGCGCTCCAGCATCATGCGGCGCACCTCGTCCAGCTCGGTCTCGGAAGTGCAGGTCAGCGGATGGTCGTCCATCGCGGTGCGCACCAGCGTGCTGCCGACGGCGCCGCCGTTCTTCACGATGCACAGGATGAGCTCGCGGAAGGTGAGCATGCCTGTCAGTTCGCCATGGTCTATCACCACCAGCGAGCCAATATCCTTGTCGGCCATCAGGTCGATGGCCTTGGACAGGGGTTCGTCGGAGCTGACGGTATACAGGGTGTTGCCCTTGACGCGCAGGATGTCGCTGACTTTCATGATGCTCTCCTCGGCTTGGTCTGATTGAATCAATATAGCCCACAATCCGGGGCAGTTCCATAGAGGAGACATTGCCCATGCCCGGCTATTCAGACCCCGGCTTCGACACCCTGGCGCTGCACGCCGGGGCCGCGCCGGACCCCGCCACCGGCGCCCGCGCCGTGCCCATCCACCTGACGACCTCGTTCGTCTTCGAATCCAGCGACCATGCCGCCGCCCTGTTCAACCTGGAGCGCTCCGGCCACGTCTATTCGCGCATCAGCAACCCCACCAACGCGGTGCTGGAACAGCGCGTTTCGGCGCTGGAAGGCGGCATCGGCGCCATCGCCACCGCCAGCGGCCAGGCGGCCCTGCACCTGAGCATTGCCACGCTGATGGGCGCCGGCTCGCACATCGTGGCTTCCACCGCGCTGTACGGCGGCTCGCAGAACCTGCTGCACTACACGATGCGCCGCTTCGGCATCGACACCACCTTCGTCAAGCCCGGCGACATCGACGGCTGGAAGGCCGCGGTACGGCCCAACACCCGCCTCTTCTTCGGCGAAACCGTGGGCAACCCGGGGCTGGACGTGCTGGACATCCCGGTGGTGAGCGCCATCGCCCATGAGGCGGGCGTGCCTCTCCTGGTGGACTCCACGCTTACTTCCCCTTACCTGATGAAGCCGCTGGACCTGGGGGCGGACCTGGTCTACCACTCGGCCACCAAGTTCCTGTCGGGCCACGGCACGGTGATCGGCGGCATCGTGGTGGACGGCGGCAGCTTCGACTGGGAAGGCCCGAAGGCCGCCGGCAAGTTCACCGGCCTCACCGAGGCCTATGAAGGCTTCCACAACATGGTGTTCAGCGAGGAGTCCACCGTCGGCGCCTTCCTGCTGCGCGCGCGGCGCGAAGGCCTGCGCGACTTCGGCGCATGCATGAGCCCGCACACCGCCTGGCTGATCCTGCAGGGCATAGAGACGCTGCCGCTGCGCATGGAACGCCACATGAGCAACACCACCAAGGTGGTGGAGTTCCTGGCGGCCCAGCCTTTTGTCTCGCGCGTGGGCCACCCGATGCTGGCGTCCCACGGCAGCCATGAACTGGCGAAAAAGCTGCTGCCCAAGGGCGCGGGCTCGGTCTTCAGCTTCGACATCAAGGGCAACCGCGAGCAGGGCAAGAAGTTCATCGAGACGCTCAAGGTCTTCAGCCACCTCGCCAACGTGGGCGACTGCCGGTCCCTCGTGATCCACCCGGCCAGCACCACGCACTTCCGCATGACCGACGAGGCGCTCGTCAACGCCGGCATCACGCAGGGCACGATACGGCTTTCCATCGGGCTGGAGGATCCGGCCGACCTGATCGACGACCTGAAGCGCGCGCTGAAGGCCGCCGAGAAGTTGACCGCGGGGGCGGCAGCATGATCCTGCAAGTCAACGGCGCACCCACTTTCTGCTACACCGGCGGCAAGCCCTTCGACGCAGCCAAGCCCACCGTGGTCTTCATCCACGGTGTGCTGAACGACCACAGCGTGTGGATCCTGCAAACCCGCTACTTCGCCCACCACGGCTGGAACGTGCTGGCGCCCGACCTGCCCGGCCATTGCAAGAGCGAAGGCGAGGCGCCGCGCACGGTGGAGGAAGCGGCGAAGTTCGTGCTGGCCTTGCTGGACGCCGCCGGCGTGAAGAAGGCCGCGCTGGTGGGCCACAGCTTTGGCTCGCTCACGGCGCTGGAAGCCGCCGCGACTGCGCCGGAGCGCGTGACGCACCTCGCGCTCGTGGGCACCGCCTTTCCGATGAAGGTGACGGCAGCCCTGCTGGACAGTTCGCTGAATGAGCCGATGAAGGCGATCGACATGGTCAACATGTTCTCGCACTCCATGCTGGCACCGCCACCGTCGGCCTTGGGGCCGGGCACCTGGCTGTATGGCGGCTCCCGCGCGCTGATGAAGCGCGTGCTGGCCAGCAACAGCAAGGTCAACGTGTTCCACCGCGGCTTCAAGGCCTGCGATGACTACCAGGGCGGCGAAGCAGCGATGGCCAGGGTCAAGTGCCCGGTCGTCTTCATCCTGGGAAAAAATGATTCGATGACGCTGCCGAAGATGGCGCAGCCGTTGATCGCCGCCGCGCCCGGCGCCAAAGTGATATTGCTGGAAGCCGGCCACAACGTGATGGCCGAGGCGCCAGACGGCGTGCTGTTCGCGCTGAAGGATTTCGTGAAGCCATGAGCGCGGGCCCGGCCATCACGCCGCCGATGACGCGCGAGCGAGCGCAGGAGATCGCGTCCACGTTCGACCTGCGCGCCCTGCCCCCGGACTTCTACGCCAACCCCTACCCGGTGTATGCGCTGCTGCGCGAGACCGAGCCGGTCAGGCGCATGCCCGACGGCTCGTACTTCCTGACGCGCTACGCCGACCTGGTGGCGGTGTACCGCGACGCGCAGGGCTTCAGTTCCGACAAGAAGGTGGAGTTCACGCCGAAGTACGGTGAGGGCGCCGCACTGCTGGAGCACCACACCACCAGCCTGGTGTTCAACGACCCGCCCCTGCACACCCGCGTGCGCAAGCTGATCATGGGCGCGCTCACGCGCCGCGCCATCGACGGGCTGGAGCCCGGGCTGGTCACGCTGGTGGATGGGCTGCTGGATGCCATCGAAGCCAAAGGCGGCGGCGACCTGATCGAGGATTTCGCCTGTGCGATTCCAGTGGAGATCATCGGCAACCTGCTGGGCGTGCCCCATGCCGACCGGGCGCCGCTGCGCGGCTGGTCGCTGACCATCCTGGGCGCGCTGGAGCCCAAGCTCACTCCCGAACAGGAGGCACTGGGCAACCGCAGCGTGAGCGAGTTCACCGCCTACCTTCGCGAGCTGGTGGCCGCGCGCCGCAAGCACCCCGGCGACCCGGAACATGACGTGCTGACGCGCCTGATCCAGGGTGAACAGTCGGGCGAGCAACTCAGTGAGGCGGAGCTGCTGCAGAACTGCGTATTCATCCTTAACGCCGGCCATGAAACCACCACCAACCTGATCGGCAACGCGCTGGTGGCGCTGCAGGAATGGCCGGAGGCGAAAACCGGCTTGCTATCAAAACTAGAGCGGCCCACGCACACTGGGAGCGCGTTGCAGCCCGATTTGTCTCTGGAAATCGAGGAATTCCTGCGCTTTGAGTCGTCCAACCAGTTGGGCAACCGCCGCGCGGTGGCCGCTTGCGAAGTGGGTGGCGTGGCGCTGCAGGCGGGCGCGCTGGTCACGCTGTGCATAGGCGCGGCCAACCGCGACCCGGCGCAGTTCAGCCAGCCCGACGTGCTTGACCTCACGCGCGAGAACAATCGCCACCTGGCGTTCGGCTTCGGCATCCACCAGTGCGCGGGCCTCAGCCTCGCGCGGCTGGAAGGCCGCATCGCCATCGCCCGCTTCCTGCAGCGCTTTCCCGGCTACCGGCTCACGGCTGCGCCCACGCGTGGCGGGCGGGCGCGCTTCAGGGGGTTCCTGCGGGCGCCGTTCGCGGCGAGCTGAGCCGCGACTCTGGCGAGAACGTCGCAAAAAAAAACGGCCAGGTGAAATGCCTGTCACCTGGCCGGAAGCGCCGCACCCCAATCTGGGAACAGGTACAACGCGACGCATGACGCGCCTTGGAGAACTCGTATCGCCGTTTCCTTTTTTCCTTCCGTCAGGAAGAGGCCCTGCGCATCCTGGAACGCCTTAGCGCGCTCAGCCTGCGGTTAACCAGCGCCGTGCTGATCGTCCAGCGCGCCTGCCCCGCCCAGTTCATCCTGGGCGCGAGGCCGCAAGCGAGCAGTTGCGCGGGATCGTCATACACGCCCAGATCCTCGAGCGGCAGGCTGGACGGGTCCGACAGGCTGAACTGCCCGAACGCGTCGTGGTGCCCGTCCCATGCCACCTGGCCATTCAGGTGCACGCCGTAGCCCAGCCGCCGGCCTTCGCCGATCAGGCGAGCCCTCGCCGCCAGGCCCAGCTTGAGGTCGACGCAGTACGCGTCCACCCGGCTCCACCGCCCCTCCAGGTACACCTCGCTGATCGCATGGCTCACGCACCGCCCGTCGGTGTCGAGAATCCCGTACAGGAATGCGGGCCCCAGATCGACGATGCGCATGCGCGCCGGAATTCGCAATCCGCGCAGCATCGAAATAAAGAGCATGCCCTTGGAGTGGCTGTCGCCATACCCCGCGCGCAGCACCCTGGATGCGGTAACCGCGGTCGGGTCCGAAATTGTCCTGAAGGGCATGGACCTGATGTACTGGAATACCGCGATGGCCTTTTCCGTCGGGCCCGCCTTGAGCTGGGTCAGCTTCTTGGCCTGGATTTGCACCGCCGGATGGTCCGTCTGCAGCGTCACGGTATTGCGAAGCCATTGGCCGGGCTCCTCGCGGCCGAGCCCCGTCTCGTAGACGTCCGGCTCCTGTTCATGGGCAACTGCTAACAACATATTGACCGCCCTTGCCGCGTTCTTCTTGCCGCGGCTGCATCGACCGGCTCCCATTTTTTTTCTTCCCGCCGGGTGCGGTGGCCCCGGAGCCACCACACCTTTCGCATCGCAATCAGAACGAATGACGAATGCCCAGGTCGATGCCGCTCGACGTGCGGTTGGCCCCGGTCACGGCCCCGGCGAGCGCGAAGGTCGCGCCGTTCTTGTTGTGCACGTTCGCGTAAGTGGCGTACAGCGCCGTTCGCTTGCTCAGGTTGTGCACGTAGCCAAGCGCGATCTTGTTCGAAATCGCATCTGCGGCGGCTCCGGTAGCCGGCCCGACACGGAAGGTCGAATAGCCGATCCTGATTTCACCCGCGCCGCCAACGGGGATCAATCCGCCAAGCTGCCAGCCGCGGGCGCGCCTGGCACCAACGGACTCACGCTCATACTGGCCCATGACCTTCACCAGCGGAAAGTCCCATTGGCCACCGATGTTCGACTGGTGGATGCCGCCGGCTGAATTGGTGGTGTACCCGCTGGCCACCGCGAAGTTGGCCGGCCCGGCTGCATAGCCCAGCCGCGCACCGTAGCCGGTGCCGTCATGGCTGGTGACGCCGGCGTTGCTCAGGTTCTCGCCGAGGTAGGTCACTGCCTGGCCGTACACGCCGCCGAGACCCGAAGGCAGGAAGTAGGCGATGCCGTTTGAAGCCCTGATCGAGGTGGCGCCGGTGATGGTGAGGTTGTGGATGATCGTCTGGCCGACCCCCGAGGCACCGAAGGCATCGAACAGGGTGCGGTTCCAGTACTGCGGAACGAAGTCGCGGCCGAGCTTGACTTCGCCCCAGGGGGTGGACAGGCCCACAGTGGATCGCCGGTTGAACATCAGGCCCTGGGACCCGGGGGCCACGGTGCCGGCCGCCGGCTGCCCGCTGACCTGGTTGTTGGTGTTGCTGCTTTGCCCCTGGCCGTCGTCGGTCACCAGCCCGGCTTCGAGCCAGAACGAAGCGGACATTCCCGAGCCCAGGTCTTCAGTCCCGCGGAAGATGAGGCGCGACGTGTTGTACGCCCCGGTGGTCAGCTGCGTCTTGTTGGCGACGCTGCCGCGGCCCACGGTCACGCTCGTGTCAACGATGCCGGCCACAGATACCGAAGACTGCGCGTACGCCGAACCCGCAATGGCCGCAATCGAAATGACCATCAGTTTTTTC
Organism: Burkholderiales bacterium; assembly: GCA_016191525.1. Classification (GTDB taxonomy): domain Bacteria; phylum Pseudomonadota; class Gammaproteobacteria; order Burkholderiales; family Burkholderiaceae_C; genus Ramlibacter. The sequence continues at coordinate 859,360 of JACPOK010000033.1, forward strand.
TTCATGCTTATCACCTCTAAAAAGTTTTCGTTTAACTGGCGGGCTTGTTTTTCAACAGCCCGCCCGCAAGGGGAATCGCTGATCACCGCCGCCCTTTGCTGTCTCTATAACTGAGACAACGTTCCATCAGCTGAGACAATGTTATTGCGGTGGCGCTGGAGTTGTCAAGAAATGTTTTACTGAAAGAGATGGTGTTTTGATAGTCGAAACAGTGTTGTTGGCTGTGAACGACATGCGATTTGCCAGTGCGCGGCGCACTGAATCCGTGCAAAAAAAAGAACGGCCAGGTGAGCGTCAAAGCTCCCTGGCCTGGAATGGGTTGCCGGGCCCCGCCCGGCAAACACTTACTCGTCGAGCGTGAGTTTCTTTTCGCGAATGAGCTTGCCCCAGATGGCAACATCCTCCTTCACGATCCTGGCGAACTGCTGCGGTGATGCCGGAGCCGCGTCTGCGCCCGCCGCCTTGAACTGCGCTACCACTTCCGGCTCCTTGAGGACCTTCTGCATCGCCGCCCCGATCTTCTCGATGATGGCCTTGTCCGTCTTGCTCGGCGCGAACAATCCGTACCAGATCAGGTAGTCAAAGTCCGGAACGCCGGCTTCGGCCATCGTTGGAACATCAGGAAGGGCGCTGTCGCGTTTGGCGCTTGCCACGGCGATGCCGGTCAGTTTTCCGGTGCGCACGAACTGGAGTACCGAAGGCGTTGCATTGATGGCCAATTGAACGTGTCCGGCGACCAGTTCCTGCACGGAGGGAGCACTTCCCTTGTAGGGCACGTGCACCATCTGCGTGCCGGTCACGTTGTTGAACATCTCCATGATGAGGTGGTTCGGGCTGCCCAGCCCGCTTGAGCTGTAGTTCAGGGCTCCCGGATTTTTCTTGGCGTAAATGATCAACTCCCTCAGTGTCTTCACGCCCAGACCCGGATGCACGACCAGGATAGGTGTGTTGGTGAGAAGCTGGCCGATCGGCACGAAGTCGCGTTGCGGCTTGTAGGCGAGCTTCGGGTTCAGCAGGGGGCCGGTCACGATATTGGACCCGGCGCCGAGCAGCAGGGTGTAGCCGTCTGCAGGCGCCGCGGCAGCCGACACCATTCCCGGTGCGCCGGGCCGGTTCTCGACGATGACCGGCTGATGCCAGATTTCCCCCAGGCGCCTGGCCAGAATCCGGCAAGTGCTGTCGGCAGGACCGCCGGCAGGGAACGGGACGATGATCTTGACGGGCCTGTCCGGCCAGGCGGCTGCCTGTACGCTGAACGCGGCGAAGCACAGCAGTGCGACTCGAAGGATGGCGATGAGGCGAAGCATGAAGACTCCAGGGTTTCAGGAATTGGTCGAGGACGGCCCTTGTGGACGGTCCGGCGTTTTGACGATCGGCAGCGAGACAAAGGAGGCGTGGCTCGCTTCCATGTAGACGCGGTTGGCCGCTTTTTGCGAGCGCTCGGCCTGCGCTTCCGGCTCACCGGTATTTGGGTTGACGTCGAACTTGGGAAAGTTGCTGCTTGAGATGTCCACGCGGATCCGGTGGCCGCGCTTGAACAGGTTGCTTGTGGGGAAGGTGCTGATATGTATTTCATGGAGCTGGCCGGGAACCATCAGCGCCGGGTGCTCCCATGAGTCGCGATACCTGGTCCGCAGGATCCCGTCGGTGAGGTTCATCGCATAGCCGCCCGGGTAGTCTTCGCTGGGCGGATAGACATCGATCAGCTTGGCGGTGAAGTCAGTGTCCGGGGCATCGGATGAAATCCACAGCGTCACTTCCATGGACCCGGTCACCTCGGTGTCCTCAGGGAGCGGCGCGCTCTGGAAGACGAGTACGTCCTTGCGCTCGGCCAGCGGAAGGTAGGGCTCCTTGCAGCCGAAGAACTGGGGCGCCTGGACCTGGTTGTATGCGCCGGCCAGGATCGCGGGCGGCCGGGAGACGACGCTGCCACCCACAGTGGGCACCGGATCGCCCGGATCAAACACGAACCCGGCATGGGACGAGTGGGCTTCTGGCGCCCACGGGGTCAACCTTCCCCCGGCCACCATGTACATGCGATGAGGGGCAACGCCCGGCACCGGCCATTGGCTGGCGGCCCTCCAGCGGCCGCCATGGTCCAGCCGGCCTTGCGCGTTCTTGCGCCCGGAGCCGCCCCCCATGACGAACAGCCGCACGCGCGGCTCCTGGTCCACACCGTTGTCACGGCCTTTCAGGTACCGGTCAAACCACCGCAGCCTGAGGTCCAGGAAACTCCGGGCCAGGTTTCCTTCAAGCGCCGCTGCCGGCCCGAAGTCGACATCGCCGGAGAAGGTCTCCCACCGGTTGCCGTGGGTCCAGGGGCCGAGAATCAGCCTGGGCGTTGCGCCGTGGCGGGTCATGCCGAGGTAGTTCTCAACGGCCGACCGGGTGTAGACGTCGTACCAGGACGAGATGAAGGTGACGGCCGTTTCCTTCAGGTCCTGGTAGCAGCCCTCGGCGAATATCCCGGGCTGGCGCCAGTAGTCGTCGAACGTGCCGCGCTCCCACTGGTCAAAAAGAAAGTCCTCGTATTCGGGCGTGGGCGTCAGCGGCGAATCGCCGCGGCGCCACGGCATTCTCTTGAACCAGCGTTCGAGGTCTTCCGCAGTCAGGTCAAAGCCTTCCGCCGCTCCCCGCTTTGAATGCTCGGCGGCAAACATCACGGCCCATGCCGCCTGCTTGAGTTCATACGCCCCGCCCTGGCGGATGCCGCTCTGGTACCCGTTGGAGAAGCCCCCCGAGTCCACCACCATCGCGCGAAGGCCGGGCGCCTTCACGCACGCGGCCGCCATCTGGGTGTGCGCCGCGTAGGACAACCCCTTGGTGCCTATCTTTCCGTCGCACCAGTCCTGCGACATGATCCACGCGCAGGTGTCATGGCCGTCGTTGGCATCGCTCAGGTACTTGGTGAAGTCACCCTCCGACTTGTGGCGGCCACGGCAGTCCTGATACACGACCACGTACCCGTGGCCCGTAAAGAAAGCGGCAACCTCCGCCCGGCTCATCGGCTCGGGCTGCGCGGCATTCCTTTCAGACCGGCTGTCCTGGTCCTTTCCATAGGGCGTGCGCTCGAGGATTACCGGGAATTGCCCTGCGATCCTCCGGCCCGCCCTGGCGGGGTAAAAGATGTCGGTCGCCAGCCTCACGCCGTCACGCATTGAAACCATGACATCAGACCGGCATTCCACTTCCGGTCGGCCGGCCACGAGGTGCCCCACGAATTTGTCAGATTCATTCATTGTTTTATCTAGCAATACATCGTTACGATCAGTAAGACGCAATATTGCCACATCGGGAACGCCGCGTCCAGCGGCCCAGCGTAAACGCGCCGGCGGGCGATGTGCGAGGGCGCACGGCGGCGCGCCGGCGCCCGCGGGAGTTCTCACTGCTTCAGGATTGGCCTGGCAGCCCGAAAGGCTCCAGGCCGGCGCAACCGCCTACTTTTTCCAGCCCAGTTCGGCCGAAAGGTCCGCTGCGCTCTTGCGCACGGCCTGGCACAACTTGCCGAGATCAGCGGGGGCGCGGTTGGCGGGCAGCGAGATGCCGATCGCCGCCTGCACGGAGCCTGTTGAATCGTGGACCGGCGCGGAAACGGCGATGACGTCGGCGGCCATTTCCGAGACCGACGTCGCGTAGCCTTGCTCGGCGATCTTCTTCAGTTCCTGCCGCAGCCTGGTCTTGCTTGTGATTGTGTGGGAGGTGAATTTTTCCAGCTCCCCGTTGAGCACGCTCTCCTGCACCTGCGCCGGGGCAAACGCAAGAAGGACCTTCCCCGACGCGCCGGCGTGCAGCGGCCGCCTGCGCCCCAACGCCGCCCCCACCCGCACTTCATGGGTGCTCAGCCTGGTGGCTACCGACACGTACTCAAGGGCATCACGCACCATGAGCACCGCGTTCTCGTTGAACTTGTCCTGCAGGGCATCGAGGTACTTGTCGGCCAGCTTGACGATGCTGACCTGCTCCTGCGCCGCCAGGCCGAGAACCAGCGCCATGTGCCCCAGCGAATATGTGGTTGCGTCCTTGTCCCGCTGCACGAACGCTGCCTCCTCCAGGGTCACAAGAAACCGGAAGGTGCGCGCCTTGGTGTTGCCGGAGCGCTTTCCAATCTCGGTGACGCCGAGCCTCGGGTTGTGCGCGACGATCATCAGCACACCCAAGGCTTCGCGTACCGCCTCAACCGTATAGTCCATTAGCCATCCTGTTTCACTGAACGAAACGGAATTATAGGCAGGACTCAGTTCATCAGCTTGCCGTCGGTTGCGAGGATGCCGATGTTGACGAACGACGACCCTGAGTGGCTCTTCGGCGAAAAGTTGATGACCACGCCGCCCGCATCGTAGTTGCGCAGGCCTTCAAGGGCCGCCTTCAATTTGCCCGGCGTGGGATTCGGGCCTGCCTTGCGCAAGCCTTCAACCAGGACCTTGGCCGCCAGAAAACCCTCCATCGCGCCCTGGGTCAATTCGAACTTCGCGTCACGCAGGGATTGCGCCATGTCCTGGAATTCCCGGGAGATGAATGTCTTGCGGTTCGCCGGGTCGGGCACCACCTGGGCGACGCCCATGCCCCGCGCCTCGATGCGTCCCATCAGTTTCACGACGGTCGCGGCGTCCACCGTCGAAAACGTGATCATCTGCACGCGGTTCGCGCCGTTTTGCTGCAGGCCCTTGAACAGCTCCGCGACTGCGGGGCTCTGCCCCGCGGCGATCACTCCATCGGGCGCGGCCGCGCTGAGGGCCTTCACGGCTGATTGAACGTCGGTGGTGTTAACTTCGTAGGTCGCAATCGCCAGCGGCTTCACCTTCACCTTTTCCAGCGCGGCCAGGGTGTGCCGCAGCGTCTCCTTGCCGTAGGCGGTGTTCTCGTGGAAAACGGCGATGCGCCGCAGGCCGATGGTGCTCAGGTGGCGAACGATTTTCCCGGCCTCGTCGGCATAATTGGCACGGGTGTGAAACAGCCAGGGATTGACCGGATCGTGCAGGGAGGTGGCGCCCGTGCGAATACCGATGATGGGGATGGCATTGCGCTCCACCACGCCATCCTTTACCAGTCCTTCCATGGGGCCTGTTCCGAGCAGGCCGATCAGGGCGATTGGCTTTTGCTCGTCTATGAGTGCCTGCGTTTTTGCCAGGGCATCGGCAACCGCGAGGCCGCGGTCCTTGACGGCCAGGCGCACCGTGTTCCCATGCACCCCTCCGGCCTTGTTGACTGCATCGAGGTACAGCTCGATCCCGCTTTTGAGCTGCCAACCGGGAAGCAAGGGGTCTTGCATGTTGGGTGCCACCTGGCCTATCACCAGTTCCCTGGCCGCCAGCCCCTGCGCGGCGGCAAGCGCCAGCACCGCCGTAATCCACTTCAATCCATTCATGGAGAACTCCTTTTGGTTTGGAACGCATCCCAACGACGTCATGTATTGGATGCCAATACATCGTATCATTCAATAATACGTCGTCAAGTACGTCCTGTCGCCCGTGCGGGGGGCGCGGAGAACCACAGGAAACGCCTAGCGGCGGGCGCCGCCCAGCGCGTCGCTGAGTTGCAGCCGGGACAGCCGTCCCGTTTCCCACAGCGTTCGCGTGGCCGCCGTATCGGCCAGCAGCAGCAGCCGCATCAGCGGCTCCAGCGGTGTCGCGGCCGGGTCGGCCAGCAGGACGTAGCGCGTGTCCTGCTCGTCTTCGACTTCGTTGACGCGGCCTATCCAGTCCAGCGCCACCAATACTTCCAGCACCGTTTCCAGCTGCAGCGATTCGACGTGCAGCGCATCAACCAGCTGCGGCATCGACAGGCCGCGCCGGGGCGAAGCGCGCGCGGTGTCCAGTGCCTGCAGCACCTCCAGCGCCAGCTCGAACTGCCAGCCGTGCGTGGCCGCGCGCCGGCCCACGCCGGCCAGCAGGCTGGGCAGGTAGGCGGCGATCACCGCGCCCAGCAGCACGATGACCCAGGCCACGTAAATCCAGACCAACAGGATGGGCAGCGTGGCGAAGGCGCCGTACACCAGCGAATAGGTGGGCACCACGCCGATGTAAACCGCCAGCAGTTTCTTGGCCGCCTCGATGCCGAGAGCCGCGAACACCGCGCCCGCCCAGGCATGGCTGCGCCGCACATGGGTGTGCGGCACGTAGCGGTACAGGGCCGCCAGCCCGCCGGCCAGCACCACGAACTCCACCACGTCCAGCAGCAACTTGACGATGCCGGGCATGCCGCTGACCAGCCCGCGCGAAGCCGACAGCGCATACGAGGTCAGGCTGATGCTGGCGCCCAGGATCAACGGGCCCAGCGTGATCACGCCCCAGTAGATGACCACGCGCTGCGCCAGCGGGCGCGGCCGCTTGACGCGCCAGATGCCGTTGAGCGTGCGGTCTATGGTCAGCACCAGCGCCAGCGCCGAAAAGAACAACGCGCCCAGGCCGACGGCGCCCAGGCGGCTGGCCTTGCCCGCGAACTGGGTGAGGTAGCCCAGCACCTGCCGCGCGATGGCGTCGGGGATCAGGCTTTGCACCAGCCAGGCCTGCAGCGAACCCTGCACCTGGCTGAACATCGGGAAGGCGGTGAACACCGCCAGCGCCACGGTGAAGAACGGCACCAGCGCGATGGTGGTGGTGAAGGTGAGGCTGCTGGCCGTCAGGCCCAGCCGGTCCTCGCGGAAGCGCTCGCCCAGCGTCAGCGCGGTGGTCTTCCAGGGGAAGCGCGGAAGGTCCGTCAGCAGTTGGCGCAGGTTCATCGCCCGCTATGATGCCATCGACATGCAAGAGCCCCTCCCCGAGTCAGCCGCCGCGGCGGTTCCCGCCGACGCCACCGTGGCGCTGGCCCGCGTGCTGGCGGTGGGCAGCCTGCTGGGCCTGATCGTGCTGGGCGTGGCGTGGGAGCTGTGGCTGGCCCCGGTGCGCAACGGCGGCTCGTGGCTGGCGCTGAAGGTGCTGCCGCTGTGCTTCCCCTTGGCAGGCCTGCTGCGCCAGCGCATGTACACCTACCGCTGGGTGAGCCTGCTGGTCTGGCTGTATTTCACCGAAGGCGTGGTGCGCGCCTGGAGCGACCGTGCGCCCGGCCGCTGGCTGGCGATGGTTGAAATCCTGCTGTGCGTGGTGCTGTTCGCGGCCTGCGTGCTGCACGTGCGGCACCGCCTGCGCAAATCCGCCCCATGACCACGCTCATCGACATCCTTCGCGCCGCCTGCGGTGCCACCAACGTGCTGACCGAAGGCGACCTGCAGGCCTGGGAAGAAGACTGGCGCAAGCGCTCGCGCGGCAAGGCGCTGGCGGTCGTGCGGCCCGGCAGCGCGGCGGAAGTGGCCGCAGTGGTCAAGGCCTGCGTGGCCGCCGGCGTGTCCATCGTGCCGCAGGGCGGTAACACCGGCCTGGTGGGCGGCTCCACGCCCGATGCCTCCGGCACGCAGGTGCTGCTCAGCCTGCAGCGGATGAACGCCGTGCGCTCGCTGGACACCGACAACCTCACCGTGACGGTGGAAGCGGGCTGCGTGCTGCAGAACCTGCAGGAACATGTGGACAGCGCGGGCTACCTTTTTCCCCTGAGCCTCGCGGCGGAAGGCAGCTGCACCATTGGCGGCAACCTGGGCACCAACGCCGGCGGCACGCAGGTGGTGCGCTACGGCAATACGCGCGACCTGTGCCTGGGCCTGGAGGTGGTTACCGCGCAGGGCGAGATCTGGGAAGGCCTGTCCGGCCTGCGCAAGGACAACACCGGCTACGACCTGCGCGACCTGTTCATCGGCAGCGAAGGCACGCTGGGCATCATCACCGCCGCCACCATGAAGCTGTATCCCCGGCCGGCCGCCACGCTCACCGCCTGGGCCGCCGTGCCCTCGCTTGATGCGGCGGTGGCGCTGCTGGGGCTGGTACACAAACACCTGGCCGCCAACCTCACGGGCTTCGAGGTGATGGGCCAGTTCGCGCTCAGCCTGGTGGCGTCGCATTTCGCGCAGATGCGCGTGCCGCTGTACGAGCAGTCGCCTTATTGCGTGCTGCTGGAAAACTCGGACCATGAATCCGAGATGCATGCGCGCGGCCAGTTCGAGGGTGTTCTTGAAAAGGCGATGGAGGCCGGCCTGGTGACCGACGCCGTCATCGCCGAGAACCTGGCTCAGGCCCACCAGCTGTGGCACATCCGCGAAAGCATTCCGCTGGCGCAGGCCGAAGAGGGCCTGAACATCAAGCACGACATCTCCGTCCCGGTGTCGCGCATATCCGCCTTCTGCGCCGAGACCGATGCACTGCTGCGCGACAACATCCCGGGGGTGCGGCTGGTGAACTTCGGCCACCTGGGCGACGGCAACCTGCACTACAACGTGCAGGCGCCGGCCAACAGCGAACCCGCGGCCTTCCTCCAGCAATGGGAAGACAAGGTCAACACGCTGGTGTTCGACTCGGTCAGGCGCTACAACGGCTCCATCTCCGCCGAGCATGGCGTGGGTTCGCAGAAGGTCGACAAGCTGCCGCACCACAAGTCGCCCGTGGCACTGGAGATGATGCGCGCCATCAAGCGCGCGCTGGACCCGCAAAACACGATGAACCCGGGCCGGGTGGTCCGCGCATAATTCCCAGCCATGACAGCCGAAAGCCGCCCCGTCCGCTCGCAGTACGAAGACTTCATGCGCCATGTGTACACGCATGGCACGCCCAAGACCGACCGCACCGGCACCGGCACGAAAAGCGTGTTCGGCCACCAGATGCGCTTCGACCTGAATGAAGGCTTCCCGCTGGTCACCACCAAGAAGGTGCACCTGAAGTCCATCATCCTGGAACTGCTGTGGTTCCTGAAGGGCTCCAGCGACAACAACTGGCTGAAGGAGCGCGGCGTTTCGATCTGGAACGAATGGGCGCGGCCCGACGGCGACCTGGGCCCGGTGTACGGCGTGCAGTGGCGCAGCTGGCCCACGCCGGACGGCGGCCATATCGACCAGATCGCCGAAGTGATCAAGACGCTCAAGTCCAACCCCGATTCGCGCCGCATCATCGTCAGCGCCTGGAACGTGGCCGACCTATCGAAGATGGCGCTGATGCCCTGCCATGCGTTCTTCCAGTTCTACGTGGCCGACGGAAGGCTCAGTTGCCAGCTGTACCAGCGCAGCGCCGACATCTTCCTGGGCGTTCCCTTCAACATCGCCAGCTACGCGCTGCTCACGCACATGGTGGCGCAGCAGTGCGGCCTGGGGGTGGGCGACTTCATCTGGACCGGCGGCGATTGCCATATCTACAGCAACCACCACGAACAGGTGGAACTGCAGCTGTCGCGCACACCCTACCCGTACCCGCTGCTGAACATCAAGCGCAAGCCGGCGTCGATCTTCGACTATGAGTACGAGGATTTCGAGGTGCTGGAGTACCAGTGCCACGGCGCCATCAAGGCGCCGGTGGCGGTTTGATACGCAGGCGCGGCTACTTCTGCGGGGGCATGGCGACTGCGCGCCCGCTTTCCCTCAGCCAGGCCTGAAGGTCCTGTACTTCCAGTGAATGGCTGGACAGCCAGTTGCGCACCACCTGCCCATTCCCCGAGAGCTGCACGTAATACGAAAACGGTTTGGCGAGATTGCGGGCGTTCAGGCCCGCGAAAAACTGCAGGTACCGTTGTGCCGCGGGATCACCCGGCCTTTCCGCGCCCTTTTCACCGATCTCGCCGATGACCTTCACCAAGGTTTCGATTTTTGTGGCCCTCGCCTCTCCCGCGTCGACCGTGCCATCTGCCTGCGATTTGGCCTGCGCCATGCCCATGCTCAGCTCGACCACCGCCAAGAGCGAGCCGGCCTGCGCCGTCTTGGGGTTCACAACCACCTGCACCTTGCCTTCCGCGTCCTTGCGCACGCTGGCAGCAAAAAGCTGCTCCAGCCGCAGCTGCTCCACAGCGGCGCGTGCCCCGCCGGGCTCAAGCGACAGGAAACGCAGCAGCGCCAGCATCGCGGCACCGTTCTGGCCGTCGGCCTGCAGGACCCGCGACAGCGCGTTATAGCTGCTGGCGTGACGAGGCTCGATGGCGATGGCACGCTCCAGGGATTCACGGGCTTGCCCCAGTTGGCCCATGCGGCCCTGGGTGACAGCCAGGTTGTAGTGCGCCAGGTAATTCGAGGGGTGTAGTTCCAGGGCCTTCCTGAACGCCGGAATGGCGGCTTGGGATTCGCCCAGCTTGTCCTTGCAGCTGCCTATCAGGACCCAGAAGCGGGACTGGTTGCCTGGCGCGTCAGGCAGTGCGGCCCCGCGCTGGGCCGTCTCGACCGCGGCCGCGCAATCGCTTTTGGCCGACAGGCTGAAGCTCAGTTCATACAGGGCGATGGTGTTGTTGGGTTCAGCCTCGAGCACTTTGCGGTAGGCTCGGATAGCGCCGTCGAAATCGCGTTGTCCGTGCAGCCGAATGCCTTCGCGCAGCAGAGTCTCAGTTTGCGCAGGTGCCTGCGGCCATGCCGGGCACAGCACACAGGCCAGCAGCAGGCCCGCCCCCAGGTTGCGTAACGCCGAACCGGAAAAATTCGTCATCTGTTGCCTTGGTATGCTTGCTTCCGCGACCCATCATACCGACCGCCGAAAAATGAAATTGCACCTGATCTTCGCCCGTGCCGCCAATGGCGTGATCGGCAAGGCCGGCGCCCTGCCCTGGCACCTGCCCGAGGACCTGGCGCACTTCAAGCGCACCACCAGCGGCCACACCGTCATCATGGGCCGCAAGACCTGGGATTCGCTGCCGCCGCGCTTCCGGCCCCTGCCCGGCCGCCGCAACATCGTGGTTACCCGCCAGCCGGGCTGGCAGGCCGAGGGCGCGGAGCGTGCCGCTTCGCTGCCGCAGGCCGCGGCACTTTGCCAGGGCGAAAGCGATGCCTGGGTAATAGGCGGCGCCGAAATCTACCGCCAGGCGCTGCCGCTGGCCCATACTGCCGTGGTCACGGAGATTGACTCCAGTTTCGAGGGCGATGCCCACGCGCCGGAGTTCGGCCCGCGGTGGAAAGAGGTGGCCCGGGAGAGCCGCACTTCCGCCAACGGGCTGGGCTTCAGCTTTGTCACTTACCAGAACACACCCAGAGGAGATTGATATGTCGGAAGGCGGATTTCACGTGCACGGCCCGCACGATCACGAGGTGGAGCATGCGGGCGCGCATGGCGCCTCCAGCGGCATGATCAACCAGATCGCCATGTTCACGGCGGTGATCGCCACGGTCGGGGCGATCTTCTCGTACATGGGCGGCTTCACCCAGGCCAACGCCGGCTTGTTCAAGAACAACGCGGCCATCAAGAAGACGGAAGCGTCCAACCAGTGGAATTTCTTCCAGGCCAAGAGCACCAAGCAGTCGCTGGCCGAGGTGTCGCGCGACCTGACGCCGGGCCCCACCGAGAAGGTCAAGTACCAGGCCAAGATCGACCGCTACGAAAAGGAAAAGAACGATATCAAGCTGGTGGCCGAGGGCCTGGAGAAAGACGCCACCGCCTGGGACAAGCAGAGCGACGAGCAGATGCACCAGCACCACCGCTGGGCCCAGGCCACCACGGCGCTGCAGGTTTCCATCGCGCTGGCCGCCATCGCCCTGCTGACCAAGAAGAAGTGGCTGGAGTACGGCATGTTCATCGTGGCGGCCATCGGCGGCACCATTGGCGTGCTGGCCATGCTCCATATTTGATAGCGCCCCAAGCACAGCCCGCGCGCTCCGCGGGCCGATTCACCTATGAAAATAACGACCTGGAATGTCAACTCGCTGACGGCGCGCCTGCAGCACGTGCTGGACTGGCTGGCCGCCAACCCGGTGGACGTGCTGTGCCTTCAGGAGCTCAAGCTCACTGACGACAAGTTTCCGCTGGAGGCCATCGCCGCGGCGGGCTACCCGCACTGCGGGGTGTTCGGCCAGAAAACCTACAACGGCGTGGCGATGCTCAGCCGCGCGCCCCTGCGCGACGTGGTGAAGAACATCACCGGCTTCGCCGACGAGCATTCGCGCGTGATCGCCGCCACGGTGGACAGCCCGGGCGGCGAGGTGCGCATCGTCAACGGCTACTTCGTCAACGGCCAGGAACCGGGCTCGGAAAAATTCGCCTACAAGATGCGCTGGCTGGGCGGGCTGAACGCCTACCTGTGCGAAGAGGCGAAGAAGCATGCGCGGCTGGTGCTGCTGGGCGACTTCAACATCACGCCGGAAGACCGCGATTCATTCGACCCCGTGGGGCTGAAGGACACCATCCATCACACGGTGGAAGAGCGCGAGCATTTCCGCAAGCTGCTGCAGATCGGCCTGTGCGATACCTTCCGCCTGTTTGAGCAGCCCGAGAAGAGCTACAGCTGGTGGGACTACCGCATGCTGGGCTACCAGAAGAACCGCGGCCTGCGCATCGACCACATCCTGGTGAGCGAGCGGATGCGCGGCGAGGTGAAAGCCTGCACCATCGACCGCGCTCCCCGCAAGTGGGAAAAGCCCAGCGACCACGCGCCGGTGACGCTGGAGATCTAGCGCCTACTCCAGCCCCAGTTCCTGGATCTTGCGGGTGATGGTGTTGCGGCCGATGCCCAGCTTTTGCGCGGCCTCGATGCGCCGTCCGCGGGTGTTGGCCAGCGCGGTGAGGATCAGCTTGGATTCGAAGCGCTTGGTCAGCTCGTCCCATACGTCGTGGCGGCCGCTGGCCAGCAGCTCCAGGGCTTCGGCTTCCAGGCCCGACTCCCAGGCGCGCTTGCCGTTCAGCAGCGCGGGCGGAAGTTCCAGCCCGGCCGGTGCTTCGGCATGCGCGGCATCCGGTGTGTGATGCGCCTCGGGGGCGGAAGCAACCAGCCGCGCCGCGCTCTCGCCGGGCAGCAGTGCCAGTTCGGGCGGCAGGTCCTTGGATTCAATCAGCTGGGCCGGCGCCATCACCGTCAGCCAGTGGCAGATGTTTTCCAGCTGGCGCACGTTGCCGGGAAAACCGAACACGCCCAGCCGCGCCAGCGCGCCGTCGGAAATGCGCTTGGGCTCCACGCCCAGCTGCTTGGCCGACTGCTGCAGGAAATGCCGCGTCAGCATGGGGATGTCTTCCAGCCGCTCGCGCAGCGCGGGCAGGCGCAGGCGGATCACGTTCAGGCGGTGGAACAGGTCTTCGCGGAACGCACCTTCCTTCACGCGCTGCTCCAGGTCCTGGTGGGTGGCCGCGATCACGCGCACATTGGCCTTGACCGAGTTGTGGCCGCCCACGCGGTAGAAGTGGCCGTCGGACAGCACGCGCAGCAGGCGGGTCTGCAGGTCAAACGGCATGTCGCCGATTTCATCCAGGAACAGCGTGCCGCCTTCGGCCTGCTCGAACCTGCCCCTTCTCATGGTCTGCGCGCCGGTGAAGGCGCCGCGCTCGTGGCCGAAGAGCTCGCTCTCCAGCAGGTCCTTGGGGATCGCGGCCGTATTGATGGCCACGAACGGGCCGCTGGCGCGCGGCGAATGCTTGTGCAGCGCGCGCGCCACCAGTTCCTTGCCGGAGCCGGACTCGCCGGTGATCATCACCGTGACGTTGCTTTGCGACAGGCGGCCGATGGCACGGAACACGTCCTGCATCGCCGGGGCCTGGCCCAGCATCTCGGGCGTGGCGGCCATGCGCTCCTCGGCCACTTCCTCGCGCTGGCTTTCTTCCACCGCGCGGCGGATGAGCTCCACCGCCTTGGGCAGGTCAAAGGGCTTGGGCAGGTATTCGAAGGCGCCGCCCTGGAAGGCCGACACGGCGCTGTCCAGGTCGGAGAAGGCCGTCATGATGATGACGGGCAGGCCGGGCAGCTTTTCCTTGACCTTGGACAGCAGATCCAGGCCGGAGCCGCCGGGCATGCGGATGTCGCTCACCAGGATCTGCGGGCCCTGCTCGTCATTGCCGTCTTCAAGCGCCAGCAGCACTTCGCGCGGATTGGTGAAGCTGCGTGTGGGAAGGTCCTCACGCAACAGCGCTTTCTCGAGCACGAAGCGAATGGATTGGTCATCGTCAACGATCCAGATCGGCTTCATGTTTTTTTGTCACCTCAGGTCAACTGGCTCTTCTAGGGCAACGGAATCAGTATCTTGAAATCCGTCCTTCCGGGAACACTGTCGCATTCGATCAGGCCGTGGTGCTGTTGCACAAAGGTCTGCGCCAGCGTGAGCCCCAACCCGGAACCGCCCTCCCTTCCCGACACCAGCGGGTAGAAGATTCGGTCCTTGATTGAGTCCGGTACGCCGGGCCCGTTGTCGATGACATGCAATTCCAATGCCAGTCGGTAGCGCTGCTTGCCAAAAGTCACCTGGCGCGCGATGCGGGTTCGGAATACCAGCTGTGCGTCGCCTGCATTGATGCGTTCAGCCAGCGCCTGGCAGGCGTTGTGGGCGATGTTCAGGACGGCCTGGATCAGCTGCTCGCGGTCGCCCCGGAACTCGGGAATCGAGGTGTCGTATTCGCGCGCCACCTTCAGCCCGCGCGGGAATTCGGCCATGATCAGCGAGCGCACCCGCTCGCAGACCTCGTGGATGTTGACGTCGCCCACCACGTGGGGCCGGCGGTGCGGCGCCAGCAGCCGGTCCACCAGGGTCTGCAGCCGGTCGGCCTCATGGATGATGACCTGGGTGTATTCGATCAGGTCCTTGGACTCGATTTCCATCTGCAGCAGCTGCGCCGCGCCCCGGATGCCGCCCAGCGGGTTCTTGATCTCGTGGGCAAGGTTGCGGATCAGCTCCTTGTTGGCCTGGGCCTGGTCGATCAGCCGCTCCTCGCGGTCCTGCTTGCTCTGGGCCTCCAGCGGCAGCAGTTCCACGATGATTTCGCCGGCGCGGTCGGTCTGGGCCACGATCACGTGGACCGGCAGCGGCTCATGGGTCAGGCGGTTCAGCCAGGCGTCATAGCGCAGCGCGGCGAATTCGTTGGTGTCCGCGCCTTCCAGCGCGTTGCGCAGCGTCTGCGGCTCGGTGAAGCAGGAAGGAAAGCTGGAACCCTCTATGGTCCGGCGGGAAGTGCCCATGGCATCTTCCAGCGCGGCGTTGGCGAAGAGGACGGTGCCGTCCGCCTTCACAACCGCCACCAGGGTTGCCAGCAGGTCAAAGGACTGGAAGCGCGCGTGCGGCGCGAGGGGCTTGGTCACGCCCTCATTCTGACGCAGGACCGCGGGCCTCAGCGCGGGCCCTGGCTGGCGCGAGTCAGTTCGCGCCGGATGCCGGCGATATCGCTCTCGTTGCGGGCGATGCTGGTCTTGAGCTCGGCGACGCGATCGGTGTATTTCTGGCGGTTGCGGTGCTCCGGGCCCAGCAATTCGGGCTCGCCGTTGTTGTATTCCTTTTGCAGCTCGGCTTGCCGCGCCTCGGCCTTCTTGAGCTCGGCTTCCAGGATCTGGCGGGCGTCCGAATCGCGGGAGCGCTGCTCGGAAGCGTCAACGCGCTGGCCGGCGCTGGACGGCGCAGCGGCCGCGACCTTGATGGGCGCATTGCCCGAGGCGCCCTGCACGCGGGTGCCTTCGACGACGGTGACATTGCCGCCCTCCACCAGCTTGCAGTTTTTCTGCTGGGCTTCGGCGGCGTTGTTGATGTAGGAGTTGCCCGGGCAGCGATAGATGCGGGCCTGCGCGTGGCTGTTGCCCACCACGAAAGCGGCAGCCAGCGGGATCATCAGGAATGCGTACTTCATCAGCTTGCTCCTCGCACCTCGATGCGTAAGGACGGTCTATCAGTATCGCGCAGTTCCTCAAAAAGTCCAATTAAGCCTTTGATTCAAAACGGAAAAGGGCGACATATGTCGCCCTTTCGCCGCTCAAGCTGTGATTAATTACAGGCTGTAGTACATGTCGTACTCGACCGGGTGGGTGGCCATGCGGAAGCGCGTGACTTCCTGCATCTTCAGCTCGATGTAGGCATCGATCATCGAATCGGTGAACACGCCGCCCTTGGTCAGGAAGCCGCGGCCCTTGTCCAGGTAGTCCAGCGCCTGGTCGAGGCTGTGGCACACGGTCGGGATCTTCGCGTCTTCTTCCGGCGGCAGGTGGTACAGGTCCTTGGTGGCGGCTTCGCCCGGGTGGATCTTGTTTTCCACACCGTCCAGGCCGGCCATCAGCAGGGCCGAGAAGCCCAGGTACGGGTTGCACAACGGATCGGGGAAGCGCGCTTCGATGCGGCGGCCCTTGGGGTTGGCAACGTAAGGGATGCGGATGGAAGCCGACCGGTTCTTGGCCGAGTAGGCCAGCTTCACCGGCGCTTCGAAGCCGGGCACCAGGCGCTTGTAGCTGTTGGTGCCGGGGTTGGTGATGGCGTTCAGGGCACGGGCGTGCTTGATGATGCCGCCGATGTAGTACAGCGCGAAGTCCGACAGGCCGGCATAGCCGTCACCGGCGAACAGGTTCTTGCCGTCTTTCCAGACCGACTGGTGCACGTGCATGCCCGAGCCGTTGTCGCCGACGATGGGCTTGGGCATGAAGGTGGCGGTCTTGCCATAGGCATTGGCCACGTTTTGCACCACGTACTTCAAGAGGATGGTCCAGTCGGCGCGCTGCACCAGCGTGCTGAACTTGGTGCCGATCTCGTTCTGGCCGGCGCCCGCCACTTCGTGGTGGAACACTTCGACCGGGATGCCCAGCGATTCGAGGATCAGCGACATTTCGGCGCGCATGTCCTGCGTGCTGTCGACCGGCGGAACGGGGAAGTAGCCGCCCTTGACGGTGGGACGGTGGCCCTTGTTGCCGCCTTCGATCTTCTTGCCGGAGTTCCACGGCGCTTCGTATTCGTCCACCGCGAAGAACGAGCCGGACATGTCATTGCCCCAGCGCACGTCGTCGAAGATGAAGAATTCGGGTTCCGGGCCGAAGAAGGCCTGGTCGCCCAGGCCGGAGGCCTTGAGGTAGGCCTCGGCGCGGCGGGCAATGGAGCGCGGGTCGCGGTCGTAGGCCTTGCCGTCGCCCGGCTCGAGCACGTCGCACGACAGGAACAGCGTGGTTTCCTCGTAGAACGGGTCGATGTTGGCGGTGTTCGGGTCGGGCATCAGCAGCATGTCGGAGGCTTCAATGCCCTTCCAGCCGGCGATCGACGAGCCGTCGAAGGCGTGGCCCGCGCTGAATTTGTCTTCGTCGAAGTGCGATACGGGCACGCTGACGTGTTGTTCCTTGCCACGGGTGTCGGTGAAGCGGAAGTCAACAAACTTGACTTCGTTCTCCTTCACCATCTTCATCACGTCTGCGACGGTCTTGGCTGCCATTCAGGTTCTCCTGGGGACGGTTGTTGATAAATTGGTACAAGCCGGGAATGCAGTTTTTGTGCCAAAGCTTGGTGCACGCCCGGTTTCGCAAAGCAGGGGATTGTCGTCGATGTTGAACGCTTTTCCCTACGGCTGGCTTGCTTCGTTGGATGAGTTGGGCCCCAAAGGGGTGCTCATCTTGGTTGCACTATTTTGGTGCGTTAGCTTTTACGCACCAATTCAGGGCCTAGTTTGACTCCGAATCCGGCAAGGCCCTGCAGGAGCTGGGCATAGGCGGGCTCCACTGCGGCGGGTTCACCCTTCACGCCCAAATCGATATGACGGCCGTATTGCGGATGGTCCACGCTCGGCAGGCTGAACACCTTCACGCCGGGATGGTCCCGCTCGATGTCCTGCATCAATGGCGTCAGCGTTGCTTCCATGGCCCCGAAAACGATCACGGATTTCTCGACATAGGCCTGCTCGCGGAACAGGCGGCGGTATTGCTGGTCCAGCACCCACTCCATCATCGGCCAGGCCATCACGGGGAAGCCCGGCACGAAGTGAACGCTACCCATCGTGAAGCCGGGAATCTTGTTGTACGGGTTGGGGATGATCTGCGCGCCTTGCGGAAACACGCCCATGTTCAGCCGGTGGATGTTGTCCGCGCGGTCCGGGTCGTACACAGTGCCCTGCTCGCGCGCCGTATCCCGCATGCGCTCGCGGATCAGGGCCTCGGCCTGGGGGTGAAGCTCGATCTCCACGCCCAGCGCCTTGCCGGCGCACTGGCGGGTGTGGTCGTCGGGCGTGGCGCCTATGCCGCCGCAGGAAAACACCACGTCGCCGGAGGCGAAGGCGCGTTTGAGCGTGGCGGTGATGCGCTCGGGCGAATCGCCCACGTATTCGGCCCAGCCCAGCTGCAGGCCGCGCGCGGCGAGCAGCTCGATGAGCTTGGGCATGTGCTTGTCGGCGCGCTTGCCGGAGAGGATTTCGTCGCCGACGATGACAAGGCCGAAATCAGGCGGGGGGCTGGGGCGGGTCATCCGCCAATGCTACCGGTTCGGCCCGCAGTCTTTCCAGCGCCGCCAGGCAGTAATGCGAGAACCACAGCGAAGAGAACGCGAACACCAGCGTGTAGATCCAGATGGCCACCGGCACCAGCACCACGAAGCCGGCCGCGAAGAACACGCTGGAAGCCCACACCACGCTGGGCGCCGCGCCCAGGTAGCCGGTGAGCACGCCGATGCCCAGCAGCCACGGCTTGTGGCGGCGGAAGACTTCGCGCCGCTCCTGCGTGCTGGCGTGGCTAGAAAGTGCGTCGAAGGCCATCACGCGGTAGGTGAGCCAGCCCCAGATCAGGGGCGGCAGGATGAGGATCAGCGGCGGCACCAGCCACAGCGGGCTGGACACGATGAGCGCCGCCAGCGCCAGCAGCGTGGAGCCCAGCGCCCACAGCGCGCTGACCACGAATGAGCCGCCGGCCTTGCGCTCCAGGGTGGCAAAGCGCTGTTCGGCGACGAAGGCGACCAACGCCGGCGTCATCATGGCGGCCACCACCAGCAGGCAGGCCAGCACGATCACCGGTGTGACCAGGAAGATCACGATCAACGGCGCCACCACGGTCTTCAGGTTGCCCATGCCCAGGCCTTGCAGCCAGTTCCACAGCGTGGACAGCAGCGATGACGATTCGAGCCAGCGGAACACGGAATCGACCGCCTGCTCCCAGAAGAAATAGCCCAGCAGCAGCGACACGCCGACCATCACCACCAGCGGCAGCAGCGACAGCGCGATCACGCGCGGGCGCAGGCAGTACGCCGCGGCGCGCCAGAACGAGTCGAGCAGCAGGCCCATGCGTCAGCCCTTGCCGAACAGGCGCTTCACGCCCAGCCACTGCTGCCGCCAGAAGCCGCGCCCGTAGTCGCGCCCGGCTTCGGCCTGGTCGCGCACGCCGGTGGGGTCGTAGCGCTGCTCGAAGTTGACGGTGCGAAACAGCATGTCCCACCAGGGCAGCAGCACGCCGAAGTTGTGGCCGCCGAGCGTGCCCTTTCCGGCGGTTTCGTGGCCGATGCCGATGCTGTGGTGCAGGCGGTGAAAGCGCGGGCTGATCCACAGCCGTTCGCCCACGTGGCCGAACGAGACGCGCAGGTTGGCGTGCTGGAAGCTTTCGGACAGCTGGGTGAAGGCGACGATGGCCACGAACTGGCCCGGGGCCACACCGATCAGCTGCGCCAGGATCACCAGCAGGCTGTCGCGCAGCACGTCGTCCAGCAGGTGGTTGCGGTTGTCGGTCCACATCGTCATCTGGCGCTGCGAGTGATGCAGCGAGTGCAGGCTCCACCACCAGTTGAAACCGTGCTCGGCGCGGTGGATCCAGTAGTCGGCGAAGTCGAAGATCACCAGGTAGATGAAGAAACTGACCAGCGCCAGGTCGGTAACGCCCGGCCAGAGCTGGTCCACGTGGAAGGTGCCGATGCCCGCCACCCGCAGGCTGCCGAACAGCTCGTCGAACCAGGGGTCGAGCGCGAAGAACAGGCCCAGGCGGAACAGCCCCAGCCGGTGGATCAGCGTGTAGAGGATGTCGGTGCGGATGCCCGGCCGGTCGGTCACCGCTTCCACGGGGCGCCAGCGCTGCAGCGGACCGATGACCAGCAGCAGCACCGCCACCTGCACCAGCCCCGCCAGCAGCCAGCCGGTGGCGCCGTAGCCGTCTTCCAGCAGGTTGCCCAGGCCCAGGGCGAACATCGCCGGCTGGATGGCGGCCTCGAACAGCCACTGCTGCGCGTTGGAGAAGATGCCGTCCAGCCAGTCCATGGGTCAGCCGCCGTGGGCGGCGATCCAGCCGCGGTAGGCCGGGTGTTCGCGCAGCGTGGCGAAGCAAAAGCCCCGCTCTTTCAGCCCGGTGATGAGCGGCTCCAGCACGGCGGGCGCCCAAGGGTCTTTGCGCGACCAGATGCCCAGGTGCGCGACCATGATGTCGCCGGCCCGCACGTCACGCAGCGCCTTCTTCAGCAACGCCTCGTTGCTCACCGACTCGCTGGGCAACTCGTCGCCCAGAAAGCCTGCCGGCGCCCACGCCACGTGCTCATAGCCGCAGGCGCGCGCGGCCGCGAGCAGCCGGGGCGAAGTCTTGCCACCGGGCGCGCGGAACAGCGGCAGCGGCTTCTGGCCGGTGATTTCCTGCAGGCGCCGGGCCGACTTGCCAATCTCCTCGCAGTACTGGGCGGCCGTCCACGTGGATTCGCGGCCCTGGCTGGGGCCGGATGAAGGCCGCACCCTGAAGCGCGGCGGCTCGCCGGGCAGGTCGGCGCGCCAGTAGGTGTGGTCATAGGTGTGGGAGGCGAACTCGTGGCCCTCGGCGGCGCGCGCTTTCCACCACGGGGCCCAGTCATTGCCCAGGCTGCCGTCACCCGTTTGCGAGCGTTCCTGGGCAGCGAAGAAAGTCACCTTCACCTGCTGGCGGTTAAGCACTTCCGCGATCAGGGGTGCCACGCCCATGTGCCCGGTGTCGAGCGTCAGGTAGACCGGCTTTTCACAGGCATTTTGGCCTGCGGAGCGCGCCAGCTGTGCGTGGCCAGCTATCAAAACAATAGCGAGCACCAGCCGGCACCACGGCCGGCGCTCAGCGCGGCGCGTGGTCCAGCGTCCAGACGCCATGGGGAGACTTCCCGACATTGACCTGCCTCACGACCTTTTTGGACTCGGTGTCGATCACCGTTAGCTTGCGGGCCCAGCGCGAGGTCACCATGATGAGCTTGCCGCCCTTGAGCACCTCGATGCAATCGGGGCCGCCCGGCGCCGGGTAGCTCTCCACAGGCTCCAGCGTCTGCAGGTCGATCTTGCTGATGGTGTTGGCCACGCGGTTGCTCACGTACACATGGCGCCCGTCGCCCGCGGCGCGGAAGGCGTGCGCCCCCAGGCCGGTTTTGATCTTGCGCACGAGCCTGGGTTCCTTGCCCGAAACGTCGTAGGCCTCCAGGCCGTTGCCGCCGGTCATGCCCACCAGAAGGGTTTTGTCATCCGCCGTGCCGTAGATGTCGGCCGGCATGGGGCCGGTCTTGATGCGCCACTTCAGCACCTGGGTGGTCAGGTCGATCGCCACCATCTCGTCGCTGTCCTGCATGGACACATAGGCCAGGGTGCTCTTGCTGTCGATCCAGATGTGGCTGGGGGTCTTGCCGGTAGGAACGCGCCTGGCGATGACCAGGTCCTTGCCGTCCCAGCGGTAGATGTCCACATGGTTCAGCCGGTTGGCCGCGGTGACGAACCATTTCATGTCCGGCGAAAAGCGCAGCTGGTAGGGGTCGAACATGCCGCGAACCGTGCGCTGGACCTCCGCCGTCTTCGGGTCGATGAAGGTCAGCGAATCGCCAAAGGCGTTGGCGATGATCAGGGACTTTTCGTCGGGCGTGAGGTACAGGTGGTGCGGCTCCTTGCCTGTGGGCAGGCGCTTGGTCTCAGCCCAGGTAAGGGGATCGATCACGCTGACGGTGGCGTCCAGCGAGTTGAGCACGAAGATGGGTGCGGTCTGCGCCGTGGCGGGCGAGGAAAAGGCGGTGAGGAAAGCCAGCGGGAGGACGGCGAGGCAACGGGGAAAAAAGTTCACAAACAAACCAGTTCAAAGGCAACCCGCAAGTGTATCCGCGCGCCCTGCGGCAGAAGGGGCCTTCCCGTAACATCCCTCGAATGGAAACGATCAGGGTCAATGGCGTCGCGCTGGAGGTTCAACGCCTGGAGGGCGCGGCCGGACGACCCCGGGCGCCGATAATTTTCCTGCACGAAGGCCTGGGCTCGGTTGCCATGTGGCGCGACTGGCCGCGCCAGGTCTGCGAAGCCACCGGCCGCGCCGGCCTCGTCTATTCGCGGCGCGGCTACGGCAACTCGGATGCGGTGCCCGATGTGCGGGGCGCCGGCCGGCTGGCGCCGGACTACATGCACCGGGAGGCCTGGGAGGTACTGCCCGCGCTGCTGGCGCAACTCGGTATCGCCAATCCCGTCCTGCTGGGCCATTCCGACGGCGGCAGCATCGCCCTGCTCCACGCCAGCCGCCATCCCGTGGCGGCCTGCGTGGTGATGGCGCCCCATGTGGTGGTGGAAGACCTTTCGGTCCGCTCGATCGAAGAGGCGCGCGACGCCTATGAGGGCAGCCTGCGCGAACGCCTCAAGCGCTATCACGCGGATGTGGATGTGGCCTTCTGGCAGTGGAACGACATCTGGCTGAGCCCCGCGTTCCGCGGCTTTGACATCCGCCCGGACTGCCGGCGCATCACCGCGCCCGTGCTGGCGATGCAGGGCGTGGACGACGTGTACGGCACGATGCGGCAGGTCGAGGAGATCGCGCCCACCCAGGGGCCCTTCGAGATGGAGAAGCTGCCCGGCTGCGGCCACTCGCCGCATCGCGACCAGCCCGAGGCGAGCCTGCAGCGCGTCGCGCGATTCCTGGCGGACCGGCGTTAGCCGATGCCGAGCCGCCTCAAAGCGGCTACGCCCCCTCGGGGGGCAGCGAACGAAGTGAGCGTGGGAGCCATTTAGCCGCGCACTGCGGCCAGGTCGGCCTCGCGCAGCCAGCGCCACTGGCCGGGCGCAAGCTCCGGCGGCAGCGCCAGCCCGCCTATGCTGGAGCGGTGCAGCCCTTCGACCCGATTGCCCACGGCGGCCAGCATGCGCTTGACCTGGTGGTATTTGCCTTCGGTCAGCGTCAGCCGCAGGTGGTGGGCGCCCACGATTTCGCAGGCCGCCGCGCGCACCGGCCGGGGGTCGTCGTCCAGCACCACGCCGGCCAGCAGCTTGTTCACCTGGGCTTCATCCAGCGCATGCTTGGCCGTCACTTCGTACACTTTGGGAACGTGGTGGCGGGGCGAGCTCATGCGGTGGATGAACTGGCCGTCGTCGGTCAGCAGCAGCATGCCGGTGGTGTCCTGGTCAAGCCGGCCCACCGCCTGCACGCCCTGCACGGCGCCCTTGTTGGGGCGCTGGCGCAGCGGCGCGGGCAGCAGCGTATAGATGCTGGGATAGGTCGATGGCTTTTGCGAACACTCCGTGCCGGCGGGCTTGTGCAGCAGCACGTAGGCTTTGTCGTGGTATTCCCAGGGCACGCCCTGCACGGTGAAATGCAGACCCTGCTCGCTGAATGCAGCGGATGAGTCGGTGACAGGTTCGCCCTCGACGCTGACGAGACCCTGCTGGACCAGCCCCGCGCAGACGCGCCGGGTGCCAAAGCCCTGTGAGTAAAGGATGTCCTGGAGTTGCATCGCAGCGAGTATCGCAAACCACCTGCGTGACAGAATGTGACGCGCATGGCCAAGCAAACGAAGTACTGCTGCTTTCTTGTTGCCGGGCTGGCCCTGGCGGAGCCCCTTTGTGCGCAGCAGTGGTTCCCTCTTGCCAATGCCGGCACCGACGCTGCCGGCGTGACGGTCGAGATCGACCTGCAGTCAGTGCGCGCGCGCAGTCCGGTGGGCGAAGGGGTGATCCGCGTGACCTTTGACGTGCTGCAGCCGCATCCCGCCGGGTTTGGCTTCCGTTCCTTCGTCGGCACGGCCCAGTTCGATTGCCAGCGCCGCACCGTCCAGCTGGCCAGCGCGGCTTACTTCGCGCAGCCATCGGGCGAAGGGGTCCGGGTGGGCTCGGACAGTTCGGGCCGGGAATCGGGCATGCCGCCGGGCTTGCTGGAACGCGTGCCGGCCACGGTGCGCCAGGCGCTGCTGCGGGCCAGCTGCGCGGCCGCCCCGACGAACTAGCGCGCCGGCGCGGCCATGGCCAGCCGCCGCTCCAGAGGCGACAGGCGCCGGCCTACGCCATGCAGCTCTTCGTACAAATCGAGGCGGTTACGGATGTCCGGCTCGCCGCTGATGCGTGAGCGGATTTCGTTGCGCTGGATCTGCAGGCCAGCGACTTCATTGGTCAGGCTGGCAAGCTCAGGCGCTGAAAGCACCAGCCGCACCGGCCTTTGCTGGGTGGCGGGGTCCCAGGTCCAGGCATCGCCCAACGAAGAGACCGTGGAGCAGCCCGACAGGGCAAATACCGTGATGGCGAAAAACGTGACGCGCATGAAGCCTCCTGGATCAGGAAGCCATCGTAGCCGCTAGCCGCGCGTGAGACACGCGTGGCTGGAAATTGGTGGAGCTGGCGGGAATTGAACCCGCGTCCACAAGCCTTTTTCGCACAGTTCTACATGTGTAGCCGTCTGGTTTGAGTCTCGCTTCCCGAGTCGCGCAGCGGCACGCTAAACAGGACGCCAGCAACCTATTTTCTCGTCCCGCGCCAAGTTACCCGACGCGGGACCAGCCCCTGAAATTATCTTTGCAGCCGGGAGCCCTCAGCTTGCGCTAAAGACCCCTTGCCCAGCCCAGAGGCCTGCTGTTGCAAAGCTCACCGGCAATTAAGCGGCGAGTGCGAAACGTTCGTCGTTTGCAGTTAGTTTGTTTGAATCATTTTTACGAGCACATTCAGCTCGACATGCCCTGCCGCGCGTCCGAACCCGTGTCGAAACCAGTGCAGCCCCAGGAAACTGTATTTTAGTCCCTGGGCCCGGTTTTCAAGAGGGAAAGCAGCTCCAGCGGGGAATTGATCTGAGCGTGGGCACCCCACAGCAGGGTGTCGGCGTTGCTGCCGAGGTAACCGTAGGTGGCAGCGACAGTGCCCATTCGGGCGGCCAGGCCGGCCACCACGTCCCGCTCGTCATCGCCCACGTAGATGCAGCCAGCCGGGTCCAGCCCCATCTGGCGGGCGGCTTCGAACAACGGCTCGGGGTGCGGCTTGGCATGCGGCGTGGTGTCACCGCAGACCACGGCTGCGGCGCTGGCAAACAGGGGCATCTGCCGCGTCAGCGGCAGGGTGAAGCGCGATGACTTGTTGGTCACCACGCCCCAGGGCAGGCCGCGCGCCACCAGTTGGGCGATCAGCTCGGCCACGCCGTCAAAGGCATAGGTCAGCTCTGTCATGCGGCTTTCGTAGTTCACGAAGAACTCTTCGCGCATGGTCGGGTAGTCAGCATGGTCGGGCGTCATGCCAAACGCCACGCCCAGCATGCCGCGCGCGCCGGCGCCAGCCATGTGGCGGTAGCCCTCGAGCGGCAGCGAGGCCAGGCCGCGGTCGGTTCGCATCTTGTCAGCGGCCGCGCCAAGGTCGGGCGCGCTGTCTATCAGGGTGCCGTCCAGGTCGAACAGCACCGCCCGGGTGTCGGTGAACATTCAGCCCTTTTGCGTGGAGATCAGGTAATTGACGCCCGTATCCGCCGACAGCCAATAACGCCGCGTCAGGGGGTTGTATTCCATGCCACGGGTGTGGCGAAGGTCCAGGCCGCAAGCGCGGCAGTAAGCCGCAAGTTCGCTGGGGCGGATGAACTTGGTGTACTCGTGCGTGCCGCGCGGCAGCAGGTTCAGGACGTACTCGGCCCCGACGATGGCGAACACGAATGCCTTGGGGTTGCGGTTGATGGTGGAAATAAACACCCAACCGCCGGGTTTGACCAGCGCCGCGCAGGCCCGCACAACCGAAGCGGGGTCCGGCACGTGCTCCAGCATTTCCATGCAGGCCACGGCATCAAAGCTGCCCGGCTGCTCGGCCGCCAGCGCCTCGGCGCTGATCTCGCGGTATTCGACGTTGGGAGTGTGCGCTTCCAGCGCATGCAGCTGGGCTACTTTCAGGGCCTTGGAGGACAAGTCGATGCCCAGCACCTGGGCACCCTTGCGGGCCATGGAATCGGCCAGGATGCCACCCCCGCAACCCACGTCCAGCACCCGCTTGCCCGCCAGCGGGCACTGCGACTGGATCCAGTCCAGCCGCAGCGGGTTGATCTGGTGCAGCGGGCGGAACTCGCTTTCGGGATCCCACCAGCGGTGCGCCAGCTCGGAAAACTTGGCCAGCTCGGCCGGATCGGCGTTGACGGTGTCGGTCATGGCGTGATTCTCGCTGCACCATGAAAAAAGCCCCGTTGCCGGGGCTTTTTTCTGGCAATCCTTGCGGATTACTTGGTGG
The DNA here is from genome assembly GCA_016191525.1 of Burkholderiales bacterium. Taxonomy (GTDB): domain Bacteria; phylum Pseudomonadota; class Gammaproteobacteria; order Burkholderiales; family Burkholderiaceae_C; genus Ramlibacter. The sequence continues at coordinate 885,447 of JACPOK010000033.1, forward strand.
CGCGGGTACCGACCACTTCGATTTCCACGCGGCGGTTCTTGGCGCGGCCTTCGCTGGTCTTGTTGTCGGCCACGGGCTGCTTTTCGCCCTTGCCTTCGGTGTACACGCGGTTCTTCTCGATGCCCTTGGACACGAGGTAGGCCTTGACGGATTCAGCGCGGCGGACCGACAGCTTCTGGTTGTAGGCATCGGAGCCGACGGAGTCGGTGTGACCCACGGCAATGATGACTTCCAGGTTGATGTCCTTGACCTTGCCGACCAGGTCGTCGAGCTTGGCCTTGCCTTCGGGCTTCAGGACCGACTTGTCGAAGTCGAAGAAGGCGTCAGCGGCGTAGGTCACCTTGGTGGCGGCAACGGCAGGCGCAGCTGCCGGGGCCGGGGCGGGTGCCGGGGCAGGAGCAGCGGCCGGAGCGGGAGCCGGGGCAGCAACCACGGGAGCGGGAGCCATCGGCTTGATGGCACCGTCGCAACGCGGGTCGGCCGTGGCGGGCGTCCAGTTGGCATCGCGCCAGCACAGTTCATTTGTGCCGTTCTTCCAGACGAGTTCGCGGGTACCGTTGAGCCAGTTGTCGTTGGTCGCCGGAGCCGCACCCATATGGGCAGCAGCCATTACGGAGCCAGCGGCGGTTGCCAGCGCAGCGGAGGCAAACAGCATCGCCACTTTGTTCAGTTTCTTCATGGTTCTCCTCTTGGGGAAAAAGCCGCAGCCGCGCTGCGTAAACACTACGATTAAGGTGACCATCACCAAAAACGTCAAAGTTATTGTGCCACACGTCCTTACACAATCAACGGATATCGGGCTGAAGGCACGTAGGACAAAACCTCAATAGCCCCTTCTGTTGCGGCTTTGCGACATGGCCGCCGCAACGTAAAATTGCCGCTTTCGCCCGCCGCCCCACCGCTTCCCCGCCCGCCCTTCATGACCCAATTCGCCAAAGAAACCCTGCCCATCAGTCTTGAAGAGGAAATGCGGCGCAGCTACCTCGACTACGCGATGAGCGTGATCGTGGGCCGGGCGCTGCCTGATGCGCGCGACGGGCTCAAGCCCGTGCACCGGCGCGTCCTGTACGCGATGCACGAGCTCAGTAACGACTGGAACCGGCCCTACAAGAAGTCGGCGCGCATCGTGGGCGACGTCATCGGCAAATACCACCCCCATGGCGATCAGTCGGTCTACGACACCATCGTGCGGCTGGCGCAGGACTTTTCCATGCGCCACATGCTGGTGGACGGCCAGGGCAACTTCGGCTCGGTGGACGGCGACAACGCGGCGGCGATGCGCTACACGGAAATCCGGCTGGCCAAGATCGCCCACGAAATGATTGCCGACATCGACAAGGAAACCGTCGACTTCGGCCCCAACTACGACGGCAGCGAGAAAGAGCCGCTGGTGCTGCCCAGCAAGCTGCCCAACCTGCTGGTCAACGGCTCGGGCGGCATCGCGGTGGGCATGGCCACCAACATCCCGCCGCACAACCTCAATGAGGTGGTGGATGCCTGCCTGCACCTGCTGCGCAACCCGGAAGCCACCATCGACGAGCTGATGGAGATCATTCCCGCGCCCGATTTCCCGACGGCCGGCATCATCTACGGAATCAACGGCGTCAAGGAAGGCTACCGCACCGGCCGCGGCCGGGTGGTCATGCGCGCCAAGTGCCATTTCGAGGACATCGACAAGGGCCAGCGCCAGGCCATCATCGTTGACGAGCTGCCCTACCAGGTCAACAAAAAGACGCTGCAGGAGCGCATGGCCGAGCTGGTCAACGAAAAGAAGATTGAAGGCATCAGCCACATCCAGGACGAGAGCGACAAGTCAGGCATGCGCCTGGTGATCGAGCTGAAACGCGGCGAAGTGCCCGAGGTGGTGCTGAACAACCTGTACAAGCAGACCCAGCTGCAGGACACCTTCGGCATCAACATGGTGGCGCTGATCGACGGCCAGCCGCGCCTGTGCAACCTGAAGGACCTGATCCGGGTCTTCCTGCAGCACCGCCGCGAAGTGGTGACGCGGCGTACCGTGTTCGCCCTGCGCAAGGCGCGCGAGCGCGGCCACGTGCTGGAAGGCCTGGCCGTGGCCCTGGCCAACATCGACGAATTCATCGCCATCATCCGCAACGCGCCCACGCCCCCGGTGGCCAAGACCGAGCTGATGCGCCGGCCCTGGGACAGCAAGCTGGTGCGCGAGATGCTCACCCGCACCCGCTCCGACGGCGGCGTGATCAATGCCGACGACTACCGCCCCGACGGGCTGGAGCGCGAGTTCGGCATGGGCGATGACGGCCTGTACCGCCTGTCCGATACGCAGGCCCAGGAAATCCTGCAGATGCGGCTGCAGCGCCTGACCGGCCTGGAGCAGGACAAGATCGTCGCCGAGTACAAGGAAGTGATGGCCGAGATCGAGGACCTGCTGGACATCCTGGCGCGCCCCGAGCGTGTCTCCACCATCATCAGCGACGAGCTCACCACCCTCAAGCAGGAGTTCGGCCAGACCAAGCTGGGCGCGCGCCGCAGCCTGATCGAGCACAACGCGCAGGACCTGGCCACCGAGGACCTGATCACGCCCACCGACATGGTGGTCACGCTCTCCCATTCCGGCTACATCAAGAGCCAGCCGCTGTCCGAATACCGCGCGCAAAAGCGCGGCGGGCGCGGCAAGCAGGCCACGGCGACCAAGGAAGACGACTGGGTCGATCAGCTCTTCATCGCCAACACGCACGACTGGATCCTGTGCTTCTCCAACCGTGGCCGCATGTACTGGCTCAAGGTCTGGGAAGTTCCGGCAGGGTCGCGTGGCTCCCGCGGCCGGCCGATAGTGAACATGTTCCCGCTGCAGGAAGGCGAGAAGATCAACGTGGTGCTGCCGCTCACGGGCGAGAACCGCTCCTTCCCGGCCGACCACTACGTGTTCATGGCCACCTCGATGGGCACCGTGAAGAAGACCGCGCTGGACGAATTCAACAACCCGCGCAAGCTGGGCATCATCGCGGTGGACCTGGACGACGGCGACTACCTGATCGGCGCGGCGCTCACCGACGGCAAACACGACGTGATGCTGTTCTCCGACGGCGGCAAGGCCGTGCGATTCGACGAGAACGACGTGCGCCCCACGGGCCGCAACACGCGCGGCGTGCGCGGCATGATGCTCGACGAAGGCCAGGGCGTGATCGCCATGCTGGTGGCCGAGGACGAGCAGCAGAGCGTGCTCACCGCCACCGTCAACGGCTACGGCAAGCGCACCCCGATCACCGAATACACGCGCCACGGCCGCGGCACCAAGGGCATGATCGCCATCCAGCAAAGCGAGCGCAACGGCAAGGTGGTTGCCGCCACGCTGGTGCACACCGACGACGAGATCATGCTTATCACGGACAAGGGCGTGCTGGTGCGCACCCGGGTCAGCGAGATCCGCGAACTTGGCCGTGCCACGCAGGGCGTGACGCTGATCGGGCTGGATGAGGGCTCCAAGCTCTCCGGCCTGCAGCGCATCGTGGAAAATGACGCCCAGGCCGCCGAAGGCGAGGAAGCGGCCGACACCGGCGAGGCCGCCCCCGAAGCCTGACCGCTATATTTTTGATAGCGCCTCACGCACGCTGCATGCGGGCTGGAGGCACTTTTTACAAGTGAAATGACCAAGGACCTTTCCCAGTTGCGCATCGCGATCGACGCGGTCGACCGCGAGTTGCTGGACGCCCTGAACCGCCGGGCGGCGCTGGCCAACGAGGTCGGCGAGCTCAAGCGCGCCGAAGGCTCCACCGTGTTCCGGCCGGAGCGCGAAGCCCAGGTCATCAACGGCCTGCAAGCCGCCAATCCGGGGCCGCTCAAGCCGGCCAATGTCGCCACCATCTGGCGCGAAATCATGTCGGCCTGCCGCGCGCTGGAAGCGCCGCAGCGCGTGGCCTACCTGGGTCCGGCCGGCACTTTCAGCGAGCAGGCCTCGGTGCAGTTCTTCGGCTCCAGCATCGAGCATGTGCCTTGCGTGAACTTCGACGAGGTGTTCCATGCCGCCACCGCCGGCACCGCCGATTTCGGCGTGGTGCCGGTGGAGAACAACACCGAAGGCGTGGTCACGCGCTCGCTGGACCTGCTGCTCAATTCGCCGCTGCACATCGTGGGCGAGATCAGCCTGCTGGTGCGCCACCACCTGCTGCGCACCTCGAACTCGCTGGACGGCATCGAGGTGGTGCTGGCGCATCCGCAGGCACTGGCGCAGTGCCAGGGCTGGCTGAACAAGCACCTGCCCAAGGCCGAGCGGCGCGCCGTCTCCAGCAACGCCGAAGGCGCGCGCCTGGCCGCGGGCAACCCGGCCTGGGCCGGCATCGCCAGCGAACGCGCGGGCAGCGAGTTCGGCCTGCACGTGGCGGCCCACGCCATCCAGGACGACCCCTTCAACCGCACCCGTTTCGCCATCATCTGCCTGCCGCAGGTGCTGGCGGCGCCGCAGGCGTCGGGACGCGACTGCGTGAGCGTGGTGGTCTCGGTGCCCAACAAGCCCGGCGCCGTGCACGACATCCTGGTGCCGCTCAAGCGGCATGGCGTGTCAATGACACGTTTCGAATCCCGCCCGGCGCGGTCGGGCCAGTGGGAATACTATTTTTATATCGACGTGCAAGGCCATCCCTCGCAGCCCAACATGGCCGCGGCACTGGCCGACCTGCAGCAGCTGTGCGCGTTCTACAAGGTGCTGGGCACCTACCCCGTCGGCGAATGACCTACATGTTTGAACAACTCGGACTGATCGGGTGCGGCCTGATGGGTGGCTCGTTCGCGCTGGCGCTCAAGCGCGCCGGCCTGGTCAAGCGGGTGGTCGGCTACAGCAAGTCGCCTTCCACCACCGAGCGCGCGCGCCAGATGGGCGTGATCGACGTGGAAGCGCCGTCCGCCCTGCTCGCCGTCTCGGGCGCGGACATCGTGCTGCTGGCCGTGCCCGTCTCGGCCACCGAGGCCACGCTCAAGGCCATCCGCCACCTGGTCAGCAAGGACATGCTGATCATGGACGTGGGATCGACCAAGCGCGACGTGATCGACGCGGCCCGCCGCGTGCTGCGCGACAACATCGGCGTCTTCGTGCCCTGCCACCCCATCACCGGCAAGGAAGTCTCGGGCGTGGAGCATGCGGACCCCGACCTGTATGGCGGCAAGCAGGTCATCCTCACGCCCATCGAGCGCACCCAGGTGACGCAGCTGAAGAAGGCCGTCGCTGTCTGGGAGGCCCTGGGCTGCAAGGTGCAGCAGATGTCGCCCGATTCGCACGACGCCGCCTTCGCGGCCGTCAGCCACCTGCCGCACCTGATCGCTTTCGCGCTCATCAACGGCATCGTCACGCAGGAGCAGGGCCGCGACTACCTGTCGCTGGCCGGCCCCGGTTTCCGCGACTTCACCCGCATCGCCGCCAGCGACCCCAAGATGTGGCGCGACATCCTGATGGCCAACCGGCAGGAACTGCTCGCCCAGACCAAGATTTTCCAGAGCGCACTGCGCTCCATGGAAACCATGATCGAGAACGGCAACGCCGAGTCGCTGGAAGGCGTGATCGAACATGCGAGCCAGACCCGCGCCAACTGGCGCATGGGCTCGAAAAAGTAGATGTTCAACACAGGCTTCCTGGACCTGCCCGCGCTAACTGCCGCGGGCGGAAAGGTGGCGCTGCCGGGCTCCAAGAGCATCTCCAACCGGGTGCTGCTGCTGGCGGCCCTGTGCGCCGGCACCACCACCATTCACGACCTGCTGGATTCCGATGACACGCGCGTGATGCTCGACGCGCTGCGCGCGCTGGGCTGCGGCGTGCGGCATTCGGGGCCGGCGGTTGAAATCACCGGCCTGGGCGGCCTGGCGCCGGCGCTGCCTGCGCGGCTGTTCATGGGCAATGCGGGCACCGCCATGCGGCCGCTCACGGCTGCGCTGGCAGTGATAGGCGGCGAGTTCGAACTGTCGGGCGTGGCCCGCATGCACGAGCGGCCCATCGGTGACCTGGTCGATGCGCTGCGCCGGCTGGGCTGCGACATCCAGTACCTGGGCAACGAAGGCTACCCGCCGCTTCGCATCGGGCGGCCGCAGCTGCGGCTGGACGCCCCGATTCCCGTGCGCGGCAACGTTTCCAGCCAGTTCCTCACCGCGCTGCTGATGGCGTTGCCGCTGGTCGCCCGCCAGGACGTGGTGATCGAGGTGGTGGGCGAGCTGATTTCCCGGCCTTACATCGAAATCACGCTCAACCTGCTGGCGCGCTTCGGCATCACCGTCCAGCGCGAAGGCTGGCAGCGCTTCACCATCCCGGCGGGCAGCCGGTACCAGTCGCCCGGTGCCATCCATGTCGAGGCCGATGCCTCGTCCGCCAGCTATTTCATCGCGCTGGGTGCGCTGGCGGCGCCCGCCGGCGGCCAGGACGGCATCCAGGTCGAAGGCGTGGGCCTGGATTCAATACAGGGCGACATCCGCTTTGTGGAGGCGGCGCAGCTGATGGGCGCCAAGGTCACGGGCGGTCCCAATTCGCTGCGCATCAGCCGCGGCGCGTGGCCGCTCAAGCCTATCGACCTGGACTGCAACCACATTCCCGATGCCGCCATGACGCTGGCCGTAATGGCACTTTATGCTGACGGCCCCAGCACCCTGCGCAACATTGCCAGCTGGCGGGTCAAGGAGACCGACCGGCTGGCCGCCATGGCCGCCGAGCTGCGCAAACTGGGTGCCACTGTCGAGGTAGGGGCAGATTTCCTGTCCGTGACTCCACCCGCCGTCTGGAAGGCGGCCAGCATCCATACCTACGACGACCACCGCGTCGCCATGTGTTTCTCGCTGGCGGCGTTCAACCCCGCAGGCTTGCCTGTTCGCATTGAAGACCCGAAGTGCGTTGCCAAGACCTTCCCGGATTACTTCGAAGCCTTGTTCTCGGTGGCGCAGGCCGCGCCTGGAAGCATTCCCGTGATTTGCGTGGACGGGCCCACGGCCTCCGGCAAGGGCACGCTGGCTTCGGAAGTCGCGCACAAGCTGGGCTACCACTACCTGGATTCCGGCGCGCTGTACCGCGTCACCGCCCTGGCCGCCCTGCGCGCCGGGCTGGAACTTACGGCCGGGCATGAGGCCGCCATTGCCGGGCTGGCCCAGGCCCTGCCGGTGCGCTTCGTCCAGGGCAAGGTGCTGCTGGCCGGCGCAGATGTGACGGACGCCATCCGCACCGAGGAAGCCGGCATGAACGCCTCGAGGGTGTCAACCCTGCCGGCGGTCCGGGTGGCCCTCCTGGCCCTGCAGCACAGCTTCCGGCAACTGCCCGGCCTGGTGGCCGACGGGCGGGACATGGGCACCGTGATCTTCCCGGCCGCCCCGATGAAGGTCTACCTAACGGCCAGCGCCGCCCAGCGCGCCGCCCGGCGCCATAAGCAGTTGATTTCAAAGGGATTTTCGACTACAATCGACAGTCTTCGCGCAGACCTTGAGGCGCGTGACCTGCGGGATTCTTCCCGGCCGGTCGCGCCCTTGAAGCCCGCGCAGGATGCCCTCCTGCTGGATAACTCGGATCAATCGGTTGAAGAATCGGTGGCCCTGGTGCTTCAGTGGTGGGAGGGAAAACAGGTTTTCGGGTCCGCCTGACAATCTGCCGGGCCCACACAGCCCCTCTCGCGCGACAGCGCCCAGGCCGTGTGGTTTCTTTAACTTAACCCGCGGCCCCAAGCCGCAAACAACGCCGTCCCAGTCATAAAAACAGCCGCAATCCCGCTGCTGGAAACCTGTGCGACGCGCAAGGAAACTTAATGTCTGAATCTTTTGCCTCGATGTTTGAAGAATCGCTGCAGCGCTCCGAAATGCGCGCCGGCGAAGTGATCACCTCTGAAGTGGTCCGTATTGAACACAGCTTCGTCGTCGTCAACGCCGGCCTCAAGTCCGAAGCCTACGTGCCGATCGAAGAGTTCAAGAATGACAAGGGCGAAGTCGAAGTCCAGGTGGGCGACTTTGTCTCGGTGGCCATCGACGCCATCGAAAACGGCTACGGCGACACCATCCTGTCGCGCGACAAGGCCAAGCGCCTCGCGTCCTGGATGAGCCTCGAGAAGGCCTTGGAATCCGGCGAATTCGTCACCGGCACCACCAGCGGCAAGGTCAAGGGCGGCCTGACGGTGCTGGTCAACGGCATCCGCGCCTTCCTGCCCGGCTCGCTGATCGACACCCGGCCCATCAAGGACCTGTCCCCTTACGAAAACAAGACCCTGGAATTCAAGGTCATCAAGCTGGACCGCAAGCGCAACAACGTGGTGCTGAGCCGCCGCGCCGTGGTCGAAGCCTCCATGGGCGAAGAGCGCGCCAAGCTGATGGAAACCCTGAAGGAAGGCTCCGTTGTGCGCGGTGTCGTCAAGAACATCACCGAATACGGTGCGTTCGTTGACCTCGGCGGCATCGACGGCCTGCTGCACATCACCGACATGGCCTGGCGCCGTGTCCGCCACCCGAGCGAAGTCGTCCAGGCCGGCCAGGAAATCACCGCCAAGATCCTCAAGTTCGACACCGAGAAGAACCGCGTGTCCCTGGGCCTCAAGCAGATGGGCGACGACCCCTGGATGGGCGTGAACCGCCGCTACCCGCAAGGCACGCGCATGTTCGGCAAGATCACCAACATCGCCGACTACGGCGCGTTCGTGGAACTCGAGCCCGGCATCGAAGGCCTGGTGCACGTCTCCGAAATGGACTGGACCAACAAGAACGTCGCCCCCAGCAAGATCGTTTCGCTGGGTGACGAAGTCGAAGTCATGGTCCTCGAAATCGACGAAGACAAGCGCCGCATCAGCCTGGGCATGAAGCAGTGCAAGGCCAACCCCTGGCAGGAATTCGCGCAGAACACCAAGCGCGGCGACCGCGTCAAGGGCCCGATCAAGTCGATTACCGACTTCGGCGTGTTCGTCGGCCTGGCTGCCGGCATCGACGGCCTGGTGCACCTGTCCGACCTGTCCTGGAACGAGCCCGGCGAAGCCGCCGTGCGCAACTACAAGAAGGGCCAGGAAGTGGACGCCATCGTCCTGGCAGTGGACGTGGACCGCGAGCGCATCAGCCTGGGCATCAAGCAGCTGGACGGCGACCCGTTCGCTACCTTCGTGTCCATCCATGACAAGGGCGCCGTGGTGTCCGGCAAAGTCAAGACCGTCGACCCGAAGGGCGCCGAGATCGACCTGGGCGAAGACATCATCGGCTACCTGCGCGCCTCGGAAATCTCCCGCGACCGCGTGGAAGATGCCCGCAACGTGCTCAAGGAAGGCGACGAGATCACTGCCGTGGTCGTCAACGTGGACCGCAAGACTCGCAATATCCAGCTGTCGATCAAGGCCAAGGACATGGTTGACGAGCAAGGCGCCATGGCCAGCCTGAGCCAGCAGTCCTCCCGCGAGAACGCCGGCACGACCAGCCTGGGCGCCCTGCTGCGCGCCAAGCTGGACAACCCCAAGGAGTAATGACGTGAGCGGCGCGGCGGGACGCAAGCCCTGCCGCGCCCTTGTGCCCTTATGACCCGAAGTGACCTTGTCGAAGAACTGGCTGCCCGTTTCAGCCAGCTCACGCACCGAGACGCCGAATATGCCGTCAAGACCATTCTTGACGCCATGAGCGAGGCGCTGGTGCGCGGGCACCGCATCGAAATTCGCGGCTTTGGCAGCTTCTCCATCAACCGGCGCCCGCCGCGCATGGGGCGCAACCCGCGCTCCGGCGAGAGCGTGCACATCCCCGAAAAGCGCGTGCCCCACTTCAAGCCGGGCAAGGCCCTGCGGGAAGCCGTGGACGCCCGCACCGCCGAAATCGAGGCCGGGACCAAGAAGGCCGTGTAGCTAGAATCGTTCCTCCCACAGAGGAAGCCGATTTGAAATACCTCATGTGGCTGCTCAAGGCAGCCATTTTTTTTACCCTCTTCGCTTTCGCCCTGAACAACCAGCAGGACGTGACGGTGCACTTCTTCTTCGGCACCCAGTGGCGCGCGCCGCTGGTGCTGGTGGTGCTGGCCGCCTTCGCGCTCGGCCTGGTGATCGGCGCGCTGGGCATGGTGCCGCGCTGGTGGAAGCACCGCGTTGCCGCCCGCCGGGCCGCGCTGCGTGGCGAGGCGGCAGCCCCTTCGACCGCCCACCATGGACTTTGACCTCAGCTGGGTCCTGTGGGGCCTGCCGATAGCTTTCGTGCTGGGCTGGGTGGCTTCGCGGCTGGACCTGCGGCAATTGCGCATCGAGAACCGCCAGGCGCCCAAGGCCTATTTCCGGGGCCTGAATTTCCTGCTGAACGAGCAGCAGGACCAGGCCATCGACGCCTTCATCGAGGCGGTGCAGAACGACCCCGACACCTCCGAGCTGCACTTCGCGCTGGGCAACCTGTTCCGCCGGCGCGGCGAGTATGAGCGCGCAGTGCGCGTGCACGAACACCTGCTCTCGCGCGGCGACCTGGGCCGCACCGACCGCGAGCGCGCCCAGCATGCGCTGGCGCTGGACTTCCTGAAGGCAGGGCTGCTGGACCGCGCCGAGGACGCGCTGCGCAAGCTGCAGGGCACGCCTTTCGAAGGCGAGGCGCTGCTGGCGCTGCTGGCGATCTATGAGCGCTCGCGCGACTGGGCGCAGGCCGGCGAGATCGCGCGCAAGCTGGAAACCCTGGGCCAGGGCAACTTCAGCAACCGGCTGGCGCACTACCTGTGCGAGCAGGCGGCGCAGGCGCCCAACGGACAGGCCGAAGAACTGCTGCGCCAGGCGCTGGAAACGGCGCCCGATGCAGCCCGACCCGGCATCGAGCTGGCCGCGCTGCAGACGCGTGCCGGCGACGCGCACGCCGCCTGCGCCACCCTGTCGAAACTGGCCCACTCCGCACCCGCGCACATTCCCCTCATCGCGCAGCCCCTGTCGCAGGCCGCCATTGCCTGCGGCGAACAGGCGGCGGCACTGGACATCCTGAAAACCAGCTATGAGCTCTCCCCTTCCATCGACGTGCTGGAAGGCATCGTCGCCCTGGACCCGGACAAGGATTCGGCGCGCGGCTGGTACGTGCAGCACCTGGAGCGCGAACCCTCGCTGGTGGCAGCGGCCCGCTGGATCGCCGGCGAAAAGCTGGAACACGAGCAATTCCACCCGCAGGTGCAGCGCGCCCTGGACCACGCCGTCAAGCCGCTCACGCGCTACCGCTGCGCCGCCTGCGGCTTCGAGGCCAAGCAGCATTTCTGGCAATGCCCCGGCTGCCAGGCCTGGGACAGCTATCCTGCGAGGCGGGTAGAGGAACTATGAACCTGTCAAAGCAGCAACTCTCGACGGCACGCGTGCTGGTGGTCGGCGACGCCATGCTCGACCGCTATTGGTACGGCGCGGTGGACCGCATTTCGCCCGAGGCGCCGGTGCCGGTGGTCAAGGTCACGCGCGAGGAAGAACGCATAGGCGCAGCAGCCAACGTGGCCTACAACGTGGTCACGCTGGGCGCGCAGGCCAGCTTCCTGGGCGTGGTGGGGGACGACGAGCCCGGCCACAAACTGGAAGCCCTGCTGCGTGAAACCGGCATCGCCGCGCACCTGAAACGCGACCCGGGGCTGAAGACCACCGTCAAGCTGCGCGTGATCGGGCGCCACCAGCAGTTGCTGCGCATGGATTTCGAGAACGAGCCTGACCACGAAGCCCTGGCCTCGCAGACCGAAGCCTTTGCCGCGCTGTTTCCGCAGCACCAGGCCGTGCTGTTCTCCGATTACGGCAAGGGAGGCCTGGCCCACATCGGCAGCATGATCGCCGCCGCCCGCGCGACGGGCCAGCCGGTGCTGGTGGACCCCAAGGGCGCCGACTATTCGCGCTACAGCGGCGCCACCGTCATCACGCCCAACCGCGCCGAACTGCAGCAGGTGGTGGGCAGCTGGCGCGACGCCGGCGAGCTGCGCGCCAAGGCCCAGCAGCTGCGGGCCGAACTCAAGCTGGATGCGCTGCTGGTCACGCTGGGCGAAGACGGCATGACGCTGTTCGACGCGCAGGGCGAACTGCACGAGCAGGCCCAGGCACGCGAGGTCTTCGACGTCACCGGCGCGGGCGACACGGTCATTGCCACCCTGGCCGCCCTGGTGGCCGCCGGCATGGGCCTGCGCCAGGCCATGCCGCTGGCCAACAAGGCGGGCGGCATCGTGGTCGGCAAGTTCGGCACCGCCACCGTCTCGTACGAGGAACTGTTCGCATGACCAAGATCGTGGTTACCGGCGCCGCCGGCTTCATCGGCGCCAACATCGTCAAGGGCCTGAACGCGCGCGGCGTCGATGAGATCATCGCGGTGGACGACCTGACGCAGGGCGACAAATTCCGCAACCTGGCCGACCTGAAGATCGCCGACTACGTGGATGCCGCCGCGTTCTACCCCCTCTTCGCCGAGGGTGCATTCGGCAAGGTCGAAGCCGTGTTCCATGAGGGCGCGTGCAGCGACACCATGGAAACCGACGGCAAGTACATGATGGAGAACAACTACACGCTGTCGTGCGGCCTGTTCAACGCCTGCCAGGAGCATGGCACGCGCCTGCTGTACGCCTCTTCGGCGGCAACCTACGGCGGCTCCGACACCTTCCGTGAAACGCCGGAATTCGAAAAGCCGCTGAACGTGTACGGCTGGAGCAAGCTGCTGTTCGACCAGCGCATGCGCCGCGAGCTGGGCCCCGACTTCGGCCGCACCCGGAACAAGAAGAAGGGGCAGGTGGCCGGTTTTCGCTACTTCAACGTGTACGGCCCGCGCGAGCAGCACAAGGGCCGCATGGCCAGCGTGGCCTTCCACCAGTTCAACCAGTTCAGGGCCGAGGGCAAGGTCAGGCTTTTCGGCGAGTACGGTGGCTACGGCGCGGGCGAGCAGATGCGCGATTTCATTTACATCGATGACGTGGTGGCCGTGAACCTGTGGTTTTTCGACCATCCGGAGAAATCCGGCATCTTCAACCTCGGCACCGGCCGCGCCCAGCCCTTCAATGACGTGGCCACTGCCGTCGTCAGTGCCCTGCAGCCGGGCACGCCGGCGCAGGGGCTGATCGAATATGTCCCATTCCCCGAAGCGCTGCGCGGCAAGTACCAGAGCTACACGCAAGCCGACCTCTCGGCACTGCGCGGCGCGGGCTGCGACCACGCGTTCGCGGACGTGCAAAGCGGCGTGGCACAGTACATGGCTTCGCTGGCCCAGGCCTGAGCCTGTCAACCGGCCGCATCCGCACCCCGTTACAAGAGTTCAACAACCTGAGGAGCCCTCACCATGTGGAAAAAGATCCTGGCCGTCCTGGTCATGCTGTACGCAGCAGCCTGCTTTGCCGCCGTTGACGTGAACAAGGCCACCGCCGCCGAACTGGACGGGGTCAAGGGCATCGGCCCGGCCATCTCCGGCCGCATCATCGATGAGCGCAAGAAGGGCAGCTTCAAGGATTGGCAGGACTTCATCGACCGCGTCAAGGGCGTGGGCGAAGGCAATGCCGCCAAGTTCTCCGCCGAAGGCCTGACCGTCGGTGGCGCCGCCTTCAAGGGTGCTGCCGCGGCCGCCCCCGCCAAGGCCGACGACAAGAAGGACGCCAAGGCTGAAGCCAAGGCAAAGAAGGAAGCCGAGAAGAAAGCCAAGAAGGAAGCTGACAAGAAGGCCAAGGAAGATGCCAAGAAGGCAAAGGCCGAAAAGAAGGAAGACAAGAAGGACGCCAAGGCTGAAGCCGCCAAGCCGGCCGCCAGCGCTGCCAAGCCCGCAGCCAGCGCCGCCAAGAAGTAAGGCCCCCCGCCTTCAACCGGAAAACCCGCCTCGGCGGGTTTTTTGTTGCCTGGCGGATTCCTCAGGCCAGCGCGATCAGGTCCGTCGTGCCCGGGTCCACGCCGGCCTGCATCAGCAGCGTGGTCGCCTGTCCGCGGTGGTGCGTCTGGTGGTTGAAGAAATGGGTCATCGCCTTCCACACAGGGTGCTCCCGCTGCACGCCTTTGCTGTTGGCGTAGCGCATGGTGAGCAGCGGATATTCCTGCGGCATTTCGGCGATCCAGCCTTCGATGGCCACATCCAGCCGCTCGCGCCGCTCGCACAGGGCGGCCCAGTCCTCGAACAGTACCGTCGCGTGCACGGCGCCGGGCGGGAGCGAAAGCAAGTTCTCAGGCAGCGATGCGAAGGCCACGCCCTGGCGGGCGAAGCGCTGCAGCCAGAGGCAGTCGCCCCACACGATGTGGTTCAGCGTGTTGTGGATGGAGCCGAAGAAGGCGCCGCGCTCCCGCTTGCGCTCTTCGTCGGAAAGCTTGCCGCAGGTGGCAAACAGGTTCTGGTTGAACCAGCGGTTGTAGCGGGCAAGGTAGCGGTAGTTGTCAATGAAGGCCTGTTCCATGCCTTCATTGTTCCACTGCTCAGGCCTTGCCGTAACCCCCGCCGCCCGGCGTGTGGATCTCGAACACGTCGCCCGGCTTCATCTCGGCCTGGCCGATGTGGGCCAGTTCCTCCACCTTGCCGTCGCCCCGCACCACCCGGTTAATGCCCACCTGCCCGGGCTGGCCGCCGGCCATGCCGAAGGCGCCATGCTTGCGGCCGTTGGACAGGATGCTGGCGGTCATGTCTTCAAGGAAGCGGACGCGGCGCACCCCGCCGTTGCCGCCCTTCCACTGGCCGGAGCCGCCTGAACCCTGGCGGATTTCGTAGCTGTCCAGCCGCACGGGGAAGCGGAACTCCAGCACTTCGGGGTCTGTCAGGCGCGAGTTGGTCATGTGGGTCTGCACAACACTCGTTCCGTTGAAGCCGTCGCCGGCGCCGCTGCCGCCCGAGATCGTTTCGTAATACTGGTGGCGGTCGTTGCCGAAAGTGAAGTTGTTCATCGTGCACTGGCTGGCCGCCATGGTGCTCAGGGCGCCATAAAGGGCGTTGGTGATGCAGGTGGACGTTTCCACATTGCCCGCCACCACCGAAGCCGGCGGGTTGGGGTTGAGCATGGAGCCCGGGGGGATGATCACCTTCAGCGGCTTCAGGCAGCCCGCGTTCAGCGGGATGTCGTCGTTCACCAGCGTGCGGAACACATAGAGCACCGCCGCCATGCACACGGCCGTGGGCGCATTGAAGTTGTTCACCTGTTGCGCGGAGGTGCCGGTGAAATCGATCTCGGCGCTGCGGCCCTTCACATCAACCCGGATCGCCACCTTGATCTGCGCACCATTGTCCAGCGGCAGGGTGAATTCGCCGTCCTTCAATTTCGTGATCACGCGGCGCACCGATTCCTCGGCGTTGTCCTGCACATGGCGCATATAGGCCTGCACCACGTCCAGCCCGAACTGCTCAACCATCCTGCGCAGCTCCTGCACGCCCTTTTCGTTGGCGGCGATCTGCGCCTTCAGGTCGGCCATGTTCTGCTCGGGGTTGCGGCTGGGCCAGGTGCCGCTCTTCAGAAGGGCGATCATCTCGGCCTCGCGCAGCACGCCGCGATCGACCAGCTTCACGTTGTTGATCTGAACGCCCTCTTCCTCGATCAGCGTGGAGAACGGCGGCATCGAGCCCGGCGAGGTGCCGCCTATGTCGGCGTGGTGGCCGCGGCTGCCCACGTAGAACAGCGGCTTGTCCGAGGGCGTGGTGCCCAGGTACACCGGCGTGATGACGGTGACGTCGGGCAGGTGCGTGCCGCCGTGGTACGGATCGTTCAGCACATACACGTCGCCCGGCGACATGCGGCCCGCGTTCTCGCGGATCACCGTCTTGATGCTCTCGCCCATGGAGCCCAGGTGCACCGGCATGTGCGGCGCATTGGCAATCAGGTTGCCTTGCGCGTCGAACAGCGCGCAGGAAAAATCAAGGCGCTCCTTGATGTTCACCGAATAGGCCGTGTTCTGCAGCTGCAGGCCCATCTGCTCGGCGATGTTCATGAAGAGGTTGTTGAACACCTCCAGCAGCACCGGATCGACCTTGGTGCCGGCCGCGAACTTGATGGTGCGCGCGGTTCGGCGGTCCAGCACGATGTGGTCCAGCGTGGTGAGCTGCGCTTCCCATCCCGGCTCCACCACGGTGGTGGCATTCTTTTCGGCAATGATGGCCGGGCCGGGAATCACGTCGCCTGGCTGCAGGTCTTCGCGCACCACCAGTGCCGCTTCGTGCCACTGGCCGCCGGAATACATGCGCACGGTTTCGCGCCGGGGCACGTCGCGCGCGGCGTGGATCGCGTGCCGCTGCTCCGCCGGGGCGTCGCCGGCCACCACGGCTTCCACCGACACCGCCTCCACCATCAGCGCCTTGCCCTGCATCAGGAACGAGAAGCGCTGGCGGTAGGCCGCCTCGAACGCCGCCGTCACGGAAGAAATGTCGCCGAACGGGACCACCAGTGCCGAGTCGCTGCCCTCGTAGCGCACGTGCACGCGGTGGTGCACCGCCACCTGGCCGCTGTTGACCTGCTGCTTTTCCAGCTCGGCCTGGGCCGACGCACCCAGCACTTCCAGCCGCTGCGCGATCAGCGGCAGCGACTGCTTCGAGAGCGGCAGCTCGATGGCCTGCTCGCGGATCACGTTCTGGTCCGCCAGGCCCATGCCGTAGGCGGAGAGCACGCCCGCCAGCGGATGGACGAACACGCGGGTCATGCCCAGCGCATCGGCCACCAGGCACGCGTGCTGCCCACCGGCGCCACCAAAGCATTGCAGCGTATAGCGCGTGACGTCGTAGCCGCGCGCCACCGAAATCTTCTTGATCGCGTTGGCCATCTGCTGCACCGCGATGTTGATGAAGCCTTCGGCCACCACCTCGGCGCTGCGGCCCGTCTGGCCCGCCAGCGCATTGAACTTCGCCTCAACAGCTTCAAAGCTCAGCGCCTCGTTCGCCTTCGGGCCGAACACCTTGGGGAAGTAGCGCGGCTGGATCTTGCCGGTCATCACATTGGCATCGGTCACCGCCAGCGGGCCGCCACGGCGATAGCTGGCCGGGCCGGGATTGGCGCCCGCGCTCTGCGGCCCCACCCGGAAGCGAGAACCGTCGAACTCCAGAATCGAGCCGCCGCCGGCCGCCACGGTGTGGATGCTCATCATCGGCGCGCGCATGCGCACGCCCGCCACCTGGGTTTCGAACTCGCGCTCGAACTCGCCGGCGTAGTGCGACACGTCTGTGGATGTGCCGCCCATGTCAAAGCCGATCACCTTTTCGTGGCCGCCCAGGGCCGCCGTGCGCGCCATCCCCACGATGCCACCGGCCGGCCCGGACAGGATGGCGTCCTTGCCCTGGAAGGCGTGAGCGTCGGTGAGGCCGCCCGACGACTGCATGAAGAACAGCTTGACGCCCGGCATCTCGCCGGCCACCTGCTCCACGTAGCGGCGCAGGATGGGTGACAGGTAGGCGTCGACCACGGTCGTGTCGCCCCGGCTGACGAACTTCATCATCGGGCTGGTTTCATGCGAAGTGCTGACCTGGGTGAAGCCCACTTCCCGGGCGATGCGCGCCGCGGTTTTTTCGTGCGCGGTGAAACGGTAACCGTGCATGAATACGATGGAAATGCTCCGCAAGCCGCGCTGGTACTGCGTAAGCAGCTCCTCTTTTAATAGCGCCTCGTCCAGCGGCTGGACCACGTCGCCATGGGCGCCTACGCGTTCATGCGCCTCGACCACGGCGCTGTACAGCAGCTCGGGCAGCACGATGTTGCGGTCGAACAGGCGCGGCCGGTTCTGGTAGGCGATGCGCAGCGCATCGCGAAACCCGCGTGTGGTCACCAGCAGCGTGGGCTCGCCCTTGCGCTCCAGCAGCGCATTGGTGGCCACCGTGGTGCCCATCTTCACGCACTCCACCTGCTGCGGCGTCACCGCCTCACCCGCCTTCAGGCCCAGCAGGTGGCGGATGCCCGCCACGGCCGCGTCCTTGTACTGCTCGGGGTTCTCGGACAGAAGCTTGTGCGTGACCAGGCTGCCGTCGGGCTTGCGGCCGACCACGTCGGTGAATGTGCCGCCGCGGTCGATCCAGAACTGCCAGCGCTGGGCCTGGGTGGGGGATGCGTTGTTCATAGTCTCGTGCTTGTCAATGTATCGCGGCGCGCCGGCCCTGTATCACTGGGTGTAGTACGGGATGAAGATATTGTTGGCCTCGTTGCCGACCAATCGTACCCATTCCCTGGAAAACTTCTCGCCCAGCCGCTTGATCTCGCTGTCGAACTCGCTGCTGACCCGCTCGACCTTGATGCCGTGGGCGCGCAGCTCGTTGGTGGAATCCTGCATCACGGCCTGGCTTTTCGCCCAGCCCCGTGTTTCGGCCGAAGCGGCTGCCTGCAGCACCGACTTCTGCACCGCCGGTTTCAGCGCGTTGAACGCCTTGGCGTTGACGAAGACGATGTTCTTGGGGAACCAGGCGTTGATCTCGTAGTAGTACTTGATGGGGCCCCAGACCTGGTTTTCGACGCCCGTCACGGCCGAGGTGATCATGTTGTCCATCCGGCCCTCGGCCAGCGCCTTGTTCACTTCCACCATGGCCACGTCCACCGGCACGGCCTTCATGAACTCGGCGATGCGGATCGTGGTCTGGTTGTAGGTGCGCATCTTGGTCGCCGCGAAGTCAGCCGAGCCGCGGATGGGCTTGTTGGAGAACAGGCCCTGCGGCGGCCAGGGAACGGCGTAAAGAACCTTCAGGCCGCGTGCCAGGAAATGCTTTTCGATCAGCGGCCGCTGCAGCGACCACATGCGCTGCGCATCGCCGTAGCTGCTGACCACGAAGGGGATCGAGTCGGCCCCTGCGATCGGGATGTCCTTGACCAGGCTGCTCATGATGGTTTCGCCGGCGTCGGCCTTGCCGTCCTGCACCGCCTGGCGGATGTCGTTGAGCTTGGCCAGCGTGTTGTTGGGGAACAGCTCGATCTTCAGCTGGCCCGCCGAAGCCTGCTCCACCTCCTGCGCGAACTGGTACAGGTTCTGGGTGTGGAACGACTCGGCGCGGTAGCCGGTGGCCAGCTTCCAGCTTGTTTGGGCGTGCGCTGTCCCCGCCGCGAGAATCGCGGCAATCAAAAAAGTCTTCATGGAACTACCCCTTGAGGTCTGTCACAAACATCTTGCCGGGCGCGTGCGTGATGCACACGGGCAAGCGGCTCTTCTGGGCCACCCACTGCGGCGTGACGCCGCATGCCCAGAAGATGGGGACTTCGTCGTCCTTGATGCTCACGGCATCACCGTAGTCCGGCTTCGCGAGATCGGCGATGCCGATCGCGGCCGGATTGCCGATATGAACGGGCGCGCCGTGCGCCACGTCAAACCGGCCAGAGATCTCCACCACCTTGGCCACGTCGCGGCTCTTGATCGGCCGCATGCTCACCACCATCTCGCCGCTGAACGGCCCGGCGCTCTCGCACGGGATGCTGGTGCGGTACATCGCCACGTTGCGCCCCTGCACCACGTGGCGCAGCGGAATGCCGGCCTCGGCCACCGCCGCCTCGAAGGAGAAGCTGCAGCCGATCAGGAAGCTCACGTAGTCCTCGCGCCAGAGCGAGGCAACTTCATCGCGTTCTTCCACCAGCTCGCCGTCGCGGTACACCCGGTAGCCGGGAATATCGGTCGCGATGTTGGCACCAGGTGCGCAGC
Organism: Burkholderiales bacterium; assembly: GCA_016191525.1. GTDB lineage: Bacteria > Pseudomonadota > Gammaproteobacteria > Burkholderiales > Burkholderiaceae_C > Ramlibacter. The sequence continues at coordinate 904,922 of JACPOK010000033.1, forward strand.
CTGGCTCGGTGGCGCCCGCCGCCAGCACCTCGATCAGCGGGCACGGCTTGGGGTTGCGCTGGCAGAACAGCAGGAAGTCGAAAGCCTGCGCCTTGGGCACGATCATCAGATTGGCCTGCAGGAAGCCCGGCGCGTGGCCGGATGTCGGCTCGGCAAAACGGCCTTCGCGCGCGGCCTGGCGCAGCGCCTGGGGTTGGGGGTAGATGGCGTTCATGTGACAGCGTGTAGGGTTACAGGCCCAGGTAGGCCTTCTTGATTCGTTCGTCGTGCAGCAGTTCCTGGCCCTTGCCATGCATGACGATGCGGCCGGTCTGGATGACATAGCCGTAGTGCGCGATGGACAGGGCCTTTTGCAGGTTCTGCTCCACCAGCAGGATGGAAACGCCGCGCGCGTTGACCTGCTGGATGACTTCCAGCACCTTGGTCACGAACTTGGGCGCGATCCCCCACGAGGGCTCGTCCAGCATCAGCAGCTTGGGCCGCGCCATCAAGCCGCGGGCGATGGCCAGCATCTGCTGCTCGCCGCCGCTCATGGTGCCGGCCAGCTGCGTGGCCCGCTCTTTCAGGATCGGGAACAGCTGCAGCATCTCGTCGATGCCGGCCGCGACTTCGTGCTTGTCGCTGCGGGTGAACGCGCCCAGCTCCAGGTTGCGCCGCACCGTGAGGCGCGGGAACAGGCGCCGGCCTTCCGGCACCAGCGACAGCCCCAGCGGCACACGCTTGTGCGCCGGCATGGTGTGGATGGGTTCGTTGTTGAAGGTGATGGTGCCCGCGCCGGCGGCGTTCAGGCCCGCCACCGCACGCAGCGTGGTGGACTTGCCGTTGCCGTTGCCCCCCACCAGCGCCACGATCTGGCCTTCGGGCACGGTGAGGCTGACGTCGGAGATGGCCAGCACGTCGTCGTAACTCACCTTGAGGTTCTTGATGTCGAGCACGTTCAGTCCCCCAGGTAGGCAGTGATCACCTGCGGGTCATTCGAAACCTGCTGCGGCGTGCCCTCGGCGATCTTGCAGCCGCGGTCCAGCACCACGATCTTGTCGGCGATGGGCATGATGCCTTCCAGCACGTGCTCCACGATCAGGCAGGCGATGCCGCGGTCGCGGATCTTCAGCACCACGTCCACGGCCTCCTTCACCTCCGAAGGGTTCAGGCCCGCCATCACTTCGTCCATCAGCAGGATGCGCGGCTGGATGGCCAGGGCCCGCGCCACCGCCAGGCGGCGCTGCTCGCTGATGGTCATGCTGCCGGCCGGCTTGTCGGCAAAGCGCTCCAGGTTGGCGAAGGCCAGCCATTCCATGGCGGCCTTGCGCGCGGCGCCGACCTTGTGCTCGCTGAGCATGGCGGCCGTCATCACGTTCTCGCAGGCGGTCATGCTGGTAAACGTGCGGGCGATCTGGAAGGTGCGGCCCACGCCGGCGCGGGCGCAGTCTTCCGGCGGCAGGCCGGCGATCTCGCGGCCGCCCAGCGTGATGCTGCCGGAGGTGGGCTTGAAGAAGCCCGCCACGCAGTTGAACATCGTGGTCTTGCCCGCGCCGTTGGGCCCGATCAGGCCGACGATCTGGCCCGAATCCACCGTGAAGGTGACGTCCTCGTTGGCTGTGATGCCGCCGAAACGCTTGCTGACGCTGTTGACTTCAAGCAGCTTCATTTGGCCTCCGCGACGGCAGAGTGGCTGGCCGGGGCGGCTTCGCCGCGCGCGGCACGCCGCGAAGCCCAGCGCCGCGTGACGTTCTGCCACCAGCCGATGATGCCCGTGGGGTAGAACACCGCGATGATGATGATCAGCGTGGCGTAGATGATGGTGTCGGTGCCGCGGCCGGAACCGCCGAACACGACGCGCGTCGTTTCCTCGATCGTGGTCAGCACAACGGAGCCGAGCACCGGGCCGAACAGCGTTCCTACCCCGCCCAGGATGGAGACCAGCGCCATCTTGATCGAGAGCGAAGTGGACAGCACCGAGTTCGGGTCGATGTACAGCTCCTTCTGCGCGTACAGGCTGCCGCCCACCGCCGTGAAGAAGGCGCTGACCGACAGGGCCACCTGCTTGTAGCGGGCGATATTCACGCCAATGCTGCGCGCCGCATCCGGCTCGTCCTTGATGGCGCGGAAGTAGTAGCCCAGGTAGCTGCGCTCTATCCACCAGTTCGCGCCCAGCGTGATGAGCAGCAGGCCCAGCGCCAGCCAGTAGTAGGGCAGCTTGGTGGCGAAATTCATCCACAGCCAGCCCGTCTTTGCCATGGGCACGTACAGGCCCACCGCGGCGCCGCCGTATTCCCACTCGGTGAAGAAGATCTGCACCAGCTCGGCCACCGCGATGGTGGCCATCGCGAAGTAGTGGCCCTTGAGGCGGAAGCACGACCAGCCGAAGCCCAGGCTCAGCGCCGAGGCGATCACGCCGCCGCACAGCACGCCGATCCAGGGGTTGACGCCGAATTTCACCAAGAGCAGCGTGGAGGTGTAGGCACCCAGCCCGAAGAAAGCGGCGTGGCCCAGCGACACCTGGCCGGCATAGCCGCCCACGATGTTCCAGGAAACGCCCAGCTGCGCGGCCAGCAGCACCAGGATGGCCAGGTTCAGGTGCGAAGTGTCGATGAAGGCCGGCAACACCAGCGCTGCCAGAAGCCCTATCAACGGAAAAGCGGATTTCTTCATGGTCATGCCTTGCCCATCAGGCCTTGCGGGCGGAACATCAGCACGCCGAGGAACAGCACCAGCACGATGGCCAGCTTGTACTGCGGGCCGAGCAGCAGGCCGCCCATCACCTCGATCACGCCGACCAGGATGCCGGCCCAGAAAGCGCCAGTCACGCTGCCGAAGCCGCCCAGGTTCACCACCACGAACGCCAGCAGGATGAAGTTGGCGCCGACGTCGGGGAAGATCGGGAAGAAGTTGGCCAGCAGCACGCCCGCGGCCCCGGCACAGGCGGCGCCTATGCCCCAGGCCAGCGAGAACATCTTGTGGGAGTCGATGCCCATCAGCCGCGCCGCGTCCTTGTCGGCTGCGGTGGCCTCCAGCGCCGCCCCCAGCTTGGTGTGGTTCAGGAAGTACCAGATGATCCCCGTCACCAGCACCGCGCCCAGGCCCGCCACCAGCTGCGGCTGGCCCAGCTGCAGGCCCAGCAGCTTGACGCTGCCGCTGACGGCGGAGTTCTCGATGGAGCGGAAATCGGGCTTCCACAGGAACTGCGCCACGCCGCGCAGCAGGATCATGATGCCGAAGGTGGTGAAGATCTGCGACAGCATGGGCGCGTTGACGATGCGCACGATCACCAGCCGGTACAGCAGCACGCCGAAGGCGAACAGCATCAGCACGGTGAGCGGCAGCGTCAGCAGCGGGTCCAGCGCATACAGGGCGAACAGCCAGAAGCTGGAGTACATGCCCAGCATCAGGAATTCGCCGTGGGCGAAGTTCACGATGTCCATGACGCCGAAGATCATGGTGAGCCCGATGGCCACCAGCGCGTAGATCAGGCCGATCAGCACACCGGAGGCCAGCGTCTGCAGGAGGATTTCGGCGGTCATGCCCGTGTTCCCTGGTACTTCATGTGGGTGGGGTGCCTACTTGCGCTGGTCCCACTTGGGCATGGGCCAGATCACCTCGCGCGAGGCCATGCTGAACGGCCACACGGTGTTGTACTTGCCGTCCACGATCTGCACCAGGATGCCCTGGCCCAGCGTGTTCTGGCCGCTGGCATCAAACTTCACGCCCTTCCACGGCATGATCAGGTTCTTGCCCTGGATGTCGGTGGCCACCAGCGCCTTGCGGATGGCTTCCGGCTCGGTGCTGCCGGCGCGGTTGATCGCATCGGCCAGCACCATCATGCCGGTGAAGGTGCGCGACGAATTGCCGGTGAAGTTGATCTTGTAGCGCGTGTTGAACAGGTCGTTGACCGACTTGATCAGCGGGTTGGTCTTGGCCAGGTCCAGCGCCCACACTTCACGCGTGATGACGTACTCGGCGTCCTTGCCCAGCGTCTTGATGAACTCGGTGTCGGTGAAGCCGGCGTTGTTGGCCAGGATCATGTCGGGCGAGAAGCCGAGCTCCTTGTACGTCTTCATCGACAGGATGGCGTCGGGCGTGTAGGAGGACTGCAGCACCAGGTTGGGGTTGGCGGCCTTGAGCGACTGCACCTCGGAAGTGAGCTGCGTGCTCTTGGCCGGGTACACGATCTGCTTGACCAGGTTGTACTTGAAGTCCGGCGCCAGGCGCGCCTGCAGCTTGGTGGTCTCGGTGCCCCACAGGCCGTTCTCGTTCAGCGTGGCGATGTTGCCGGGCTTGATACCCTTCTTCGCTTCCAGTTCGCGCAGGAAGTCGAAGGCGTTGTGCACGAACAGGTCGTCGTGCGGCGTGGTGCGGAAGAACCATTTGAAGCTGCGCTGGGTCAGCGAGGCGGAAGACGACTCCGGGTTCAGGAACGGGATGCCCGCGCGCTCGGCGATCTGGCTGGCCGTGGCGGTGACGGCGCTGTTGTAGGCACCGACGATGGCCACCACCTTTTCCTGGGTGATCAGGCGCTCGGCCTCGGAGGCGCCGGTCTGCGGGTTGGCCTGGTGGTCGGCGAACACCAGCTTGATCTTCGCGCCCTTCAGGTTGGGCAGGCCCTTGCCGGCCGAGAAAGGCAGGTCCGAGATGCCGGCCGCGCCGTTGTTGATGATGTCCGCCGCGAGCTCCAGTGCGCTGCGCAGCTCGCCGCCCACCGAGGCGGAGGGGCCCGTCAGCGGGTAGATCACGCCGATGCGGATTTCCTGCTGCGCGTGGACTGAAATGCTCAGGCCCAGGCCTGAAATCAAGGCGGCCATCCTGGCCCGGGTAAACAACTTCATCGAAGGCTCCTCACGTTGAAAAAATCTTGTCATTGCGCTGACGTGTGAGGAATTGTGTTTGGCGGGTCCGGGCAAATCAAACAAGAAATTTTTCGCTTACCTCATCGATTTTTTCGATGCTGAGGCGGGGCGTGCTGGTTTTCCCTGAAGTTCGATGAAACTGAAAACTTCCTTGACCACGGTTTCCACGGCCGAGGAAGTGGGGTCCGCGCGGTACGTCGCGAACACCGGCAGCGGCTGCAGCGCGGTATCGCACTTCAGCAGCTTCAGGTTGCGGTGCTCCAGCAGGCGTTCGGCCGCCGCCAGCGGCAGCGTGGCCACGCCGAAGCCGCCTTCCACCAGCTGCGTCATCGCGGAGATCGAGGAAATGGTGTGCATCCGCTTGGGGCTCACCTCGCCCTGGCGGAACAGGTCCACCAGCGCCACGTGCGGCTGCGAGCCGCGCTGGAAGGTCAGGATGTCCAGCTCGCCCAGGTCGGCCAGGTGGTACATGCGTTTCCGGTGCTGCTGCTTGTGTCCCACGAAGACCATTTCCATCGGCGGCAACGCCCTGCTGCGCAAGCCTTCCATGGAAGCCGGCAGCGCCGCGAAGATCAGGTCCAGCGCGCCGCGGCGGATCTGGTCCAGCAGCACCGGCGTGGTTTCCACCGTCAGTTCCAGCTCCAGCCCCTGGTGGTCGTTCTGCAGCTTCTCCACCATCGGGATCAGCCACGAATGCAGGACCGACTCGATCGCGCCCAGCCGCAGCGTCATGGCTTGCGGCGTGCCCGACCCCATCTCGGCCTTCACCTCGCGCTGCAGTTCCAGCAGCCGCTGCGCGTAGGTGAAGAAACGCAGCCCGGCCACCGTCAGGCGGAACTGCTTGTCGCGCCGGTCCAGCAGCAGCACGCCCAACTCCTCTTCCAGCGCGGCGATGCGGCTGGACATGGCGGATTGGGTCAGGTAGAGCTTCTCGGCCGCCCGCGTCACGCTCTTGAGCGAGGCCACCCAGTAAAAAGCTTCCACGAACCGGAGGTTCACGGCATCGCCTTTTCGAACGGCGCCAGCAACACTTTCGATTGCAGCAGCGAAAAGGTCTTCATGCCCGTGGCCTGTTCGATCTGCGCCGCGTAGGGCGGCATGTTGGTGCACTCCAGCACCACGGTGGAAAGCGCCGGGGCACGGCGCTTGAGCGCGACTGCCGCGGCCACCACCCCGGCCTGTGCTTTTTCCAGGTCCATCTGCGGCTTGTTGCCGAGGATGGCGGTGCTGAACTCGCCTTTCGGGTCCACGCCCTCCACCAGCACATCGGCCAGCCTGTCGCGCCGCACCCCGGCCGCGCGCAGGTGCTCATGCCCCAGGCGGGCCGCACTAATGGTCAGCACCCCCACCTGCTTGTGCGCCGCCAGCAGTTCCGGCAGCTGCAGCAGGCTCGAGGTCACCACCGGCACCTTCACTGCCGCCTGCAGTTCCTTTTGCAGCAGCACCAGGAAACCGCAGCTGGTGGTGATGGCCGCCGCGCCGTCGCGTTCCAGCTGCCGCACCATGCCGGCGAAGCCCACGGCGATCTTGTTGGCGCGCATGCCCGCCGCCGTCTGCACCACTTTTTCCGGGAAGGCGCCCAGCACCATGACCTTGCGCGTGGGCACGGCAAACGATTCGGGGTTGCCGATATCGCCCAGCGGCCGCGGAAAGCGGGTGTCCAGCATCACGATGCCCAGGAAGCTGCCCCGGACGGATCCCGGGCCGATCTGCCCCGCTGTCGCCTGCGCAACCGGGGGAAACACCGGAGCGGCTGGCGCGGTAATTGCACTTATGCTTTGGCCTTCCTTCATTCGACCATTGTCCCGGAGAGCGCATGAAACTCAAACTCGCACTGACGGCCGCCGCCCTGACCCTTGGCACCGCGGCTTTCGCCCAGACCAAGTGGGACCTGCCCGCCGCCTACCCGGCCACCAATTTCCACACCGAAAACCTGGTCCAGTTCGCCAATGACGTCGACAAGGCTTCCGCCGGCAAGCTCAAGATCACGGTTCATGCCAACGCATCGCTGTTCAAGGCCCCGGAGATCAAGCGGGCTGTGCAGGGCGGCCAGGCGCAGGCCGGCGAAATCCTGATGGCCAACTTCCAGAACGAATGGCAGCTGTGGGGCATCGACGGCATCCCGTTCCTGGCCGACAGCTACGCCAGCGCGCGCAAGCTGTACGAAGCCAGCAAGCCCGTGGTGGCGAAGAAACTCGATGAACAGGGAATGATGCTGCTGTACACCGTGCCGTGGCCGCCCCAGGGTATCTATTCAAAGAAGCCCCTGGCTTCCGCCGCCGACCTGAAGGGCATCAAGTGGCGAGCCTACAGCCCGGCCACCGCGCGGGTGGCGGAACTGGTGGGCGCGCAGCCGGTGACAGTGCAGGCTGCAGAACTGAGCCAGGCCATGGCCACCGGCGTCATCGAGAGCTACATGAGCTCCGGCTCCACGGGCTATGACACCAAGACCTACGAACACCTGAAATACTGGTACGACACGCAGGCATGGCTGCCGAAGAACGCGGTTATTGCCAACAAGGCAGCGTTCGCGGCGCTCGACAAGCCGACCCAGGACGCGGTGCTCAAGGCCGCTGCCGACGCTGAAAAGCGCGGCTGGGACATCAGTGTCGCCAAGAACCAGGAATACATTGACCTGCTCAAGAAGAACGGCATGACCATCCTGCCGCCTTCGCCGGCGCTGAAGGCCGACATGAAGAAGGTCGGTGAAACCATGCTCAAGGAATGGGTTGAAAAGGCCGGCGCCGAAGGCAAGGCCGTGGTTGACGCCTACGCGAAGTAGGCGGCACCCCGCTTGAGAAAATTCCTCGACAACCTCTATGACGGCGCGGCCTGGCTGGCCGCGCTGGCCATGATTGGCGTGCTGGTCATGGTGCTGCTATCCATCCTCGGGCGGCAGCTCAATTTCCATGTACCCGGCACCGACGCGTATGCCGGCTACTGCATGGCCGCCGCCGGGTTCCTGGCGCTGGCACACACGCTCAAGCGCAACGAGCACATTCGCGTCACGCTGGTGCTCGGGCGCCTGACGGGCGCCGCAAAACACGGCCTTGAAATGTGGGCCCTCACGGCGGCGACGGCACTTGCCGCGCTGTTCGCTTTCTATTCGGTCCGCCTGGCCTGGCTGTCACGCAGCTTCAACGACATCTCCACCAGCAACGACGCCACCCCCTTGTGGATTCCGCAGATCACGATGGCGGCCGGCACCTTGATTCTCCTGGTCGCCTTCATTGACGAATGGGTGCTGGAGTTTCGCGGCCGCCGAGTGACCGCGGAAACAGAGGAAGCGCTGCACCATGAATGACGTCGCCATCACCACACTGCTGATCGTCTCGCTGTTCGCCCTGCTGGGCAGCGGCGTGTGGATCGGCCTGACGCTGGCGGGCGTGGCCTGGATCGGCATGCAACTGTTTTCCTCGCGGCCGGCCGGCGAGGCCATGGCGCTCACCATCTGGGGCTCCTCATCCAGCTGGACACTCACCGCGCTGCCGCTGTTCGTCTGGATGGGCGAGATCCTGTTTCGCACCAAGCTGAGCGAGAGCATGTTCAAGGGCCTGGCGCCCTGGGTCGAGAGGCTGCCGGGCCGCCTGCTGCACACCAACGTGATCGGCTGCACCATTTTCGCGGCCGTTTCTGGTTCATCGGCCGCTACCTGCGCCACCATCGGCAAGATGACGCTCCCGGAACTCGCCCGGCGCGGCTACCCCGAGGACATCACGATCGGCTCTCTGGCCGGCGCCGGCACCCTGGGCCTGCTGATTCCGCCTTCCATCATCATGATCGTGTACGGCGTGAGTGCCGATGTGTCGATTGCCCGGCTCTTCATCGCCGGCGTTTTCCCCGGCATGCTGCTGGCCTCGCTGTTTTCGGGATACCTGGTCGTGTGGGCACTGCTGAACAAGGGCAGGATTCCACCTCCAACCGAGGTGATGAGCTTCAGGCAAAAAGTTTATGAGTCCCGTCACTTGATCCCGGTTGTGCTGCTGATCGGGGCGGTGCTCGGCTCGATCTACAGCGGCGTGGCCACCGCGACCGAGGCGGCCGCGGTCGGCGTCGTGGGTTCGCTGGTGCTCTCCGGGTTCCAGCGCTCGCTGAACTGGAACACCTTTCGCGAATCCATGCTGGGCGCCACACGGCTGTATTGCATGATCGCGCTGATTCTTGCCGGCGCGGCGTTCCTCACGCTCAGCATGGGCTACATCGGCCTGCCTCGCCACCTGGCCGAGTTCGTCACCTCAATGAACCTCAGCCCGTTCATGCTGATCGTGGCCCTGTCGGTCTTCTACGTCATCCTTGGCTGCTTCCTGGACGGGATTTCCATGGTCGTCCTGACCATGGGCGTCATCCTGCCCACGGTGCAGGCCGCCCATATAGACCTGATCTGGTTCGGCATCTTCATAGTGATCGTGGTCGAGATGGCCCAGATCACGCCGCCGGTCGGCTTCAACCTGTTCGTGCTGCAGGGGATGACCGGCAAGGAGATCACCTACATCGCCCGCGTCACCCTTCCTTTTTTCTTCCTGATGTGCGGCATGGTCCTGCTGCTGTGGTGGTTCCCCCAGATCGCCACATGGCTGCCGGGCAAGATGTAACGGCATTGCTCCGCTGCAACACCAAGTAGGTATTTTCCGGTGCCGGTAAGTTCGACGTAAGCCTTAGAATCGACGCTTAATCTTTCGGTTTACAAAAAAATTGCCGTGCGCCCCGCGCAGCGCGGCGGGTCGTGGGTTACCAACGAGACAAGCCAGGCGCGCCCGCCGCGCCTTACGGATGATTCATGTTCGATTTTCGGAGAATCTTCGCGCGTACAGCGCGCGGCAGCGAAGGCGATGACCCGGCCAGCGATTACCACCCTTCCGACAAGGGCGGTGAGGGGCTGGAGATCGAGTACCAGAAACTGATCGCCGAGCAATTCCGGCGCTGGGACATCTCGACCTCCGCGGTCACCATCGAAGTCAAGCGCATCGGCAAAGCGCAGGGCGGCTATGACGTGCTGGTCGGCATGGTGCGCCTGCACAAATGGGAGCGCACCTCGGCGCTGCGCCTGCTGCTGGGCCTGCCGCTGCTGGAGGCCAAGATCCGCAAGACCGTGCGCGCCACCTGGCTGGCTGATTTCAGCCACTTCGGCGGCCTCTGGCTGCACGCCTCGGAGCAGCTTGAAGTGCCGCGTGAACTGCGCGAACTCATCGGCTCGCTGGCGCCCCTGCCGTCATTCCGCTCCTCCACCGGCGGGCCGGACAGCACCCCGCCCTCCAGCCAGATCGACGCCAGCGCCAGCGGCGAGTCGATGCCCATCTCCAGCTAGCCCGTCACGGCGATGGCAACGCGCCTGATCGCCTCCATCGCCTGCGCCCTGCTGGCGGGTGCCGCGCACGCCGCCGACGTCAGCGTCGCCGTGGCGGCCAACTTCACCGCCCCCATGCAGAAGATCGCCGCCGCGTTCGAGGCCGACACCGGCCACAAGGCGGTGCTGTCCTTCGGCGCCACCGGCGCCTTCTACGCGCAGATCAGGAACGGCGCGCCGTTCCAGGTGCTGCTGGCCGCCGACGACGAAACACCGGCCAAACTGGAGAAGGAAGGCGCTGTGCTGGCCGGCACCCGCTTCACCTATGCCACCGGCAAGCTGGTGCTGTGGAGCGCGCAGGCCGGCGTGGTGGACAGCCAGGGCGAGGTGCTGGCCAAAGGCACTTTCGAGCGCATCGCCGTCGCCAACCCCAAGCTCGCGCCCTATGGGCTGGCCGCCGTCGAAACACTCACCAAAATGAACCTGCTGGATCGCCTGCAGCCGCGCTTCGTGCAGGGCGAGAACATCGCGCAGACCTACCAGTTCATCGCCACCGGCAACGCAACGCTGGGCTTCGTGGCGCTGTCGCAGGTGATGGTGGATGGCGCCATCAGCAAGGGCTCGGCCTGGGTGGTGCCCGACAACCTGCACTCGCCGATCCGCCAGGACGCCGTGGTGTTGCTGGCCGGCAAGGACAACGCCGCGGCCATCGCACTCATGGCCTACCTCAAGGGCGAAAAAGCGCGTGGCATCATCCGCTCTTACGGCTACGCGCTCTAACCTTTCTTCATGCCCCAATTCAGCGCCGGTGATTTCAATGCGATCTGGCTGACGCTGAAGCTGGCGGGCCTCACCACCCTCGTACTGCTGCTGCTGGCGACGCCACTGGCCTGGTGGCTGGCGCGCACCGCATCGCGCTGGCGCGCCCCCATCGCAGCGGTGGTGGCCCTGCCGCTGGTGCTGCCGCCCACGGTGCTGGGCTTTTACCTGCTGGTGACACTGGGCCCGCACGGCCTGGGCGGCCAGCTCACGCAGGCGCTGGGCCTGGGCACCCTGCCCTTCACCTTTGGCGGCCTGCTGCTCGGCTCGGTGATTTATTCGCTGCCGTTCGCGGTGCAGCCGCTGCAGCACGCCTTTGAAGGCGTGGGAACGCGGCCGATGGAAGTGGCCGCCACGCTTCGTGCCCGCCCGCTGGATGCCTTTTTCTCGGTGGCGCTGCCACTGGCCCGCCCCGGCTTCATCACCGCCGCCGTCCTGAGCTTCGCCCACACCATCGGCGAGTTTGGCCTCGTGCTGATGATCGGCGGCAACATCCCGAACCAGACCCGCGTGGTCTCCACCCAGATCTACGGCCACGTGGAAGCGCTGGAATACACGCAGGCGCACTGGCTGGCCGGCGGCATGGTGCTGTTTGCCTTTGCGGTGCTGCTGGCGCTGGGCCTGCTGAACCGCCGCACACCCAGGGTGATGTCGTGAGCAGCCCCAATCGCGTGAAGCTGTGGCTGGCACGGCCCGAGTTCAGCCTGGGCGTGGACCTGAAGCTGCCCGCGCGCGGCATCACCGCCGTCTTCGGCCCCTCGGGGTCGGGCAAGACCACGCTGCTGCGCTGCGTGGCCGGCCTGGAGCGTGCCAAGGATGCGCTGGTGCGCATCGGCGACCAGGACTGGCAGGACGACACGCGCGGCGTCTTCCTGCCCGTCTGGCGCCGGCCGCTGGGCTATGTGTTCCAGGAGGCCAGCCTGTTCGACCACCTGGACGTGCGCGGCAACCTGGAATACGGGCGCAAACGCGCCGCCGGCGCCACGGACATTTCGCCCGAGGCCGCCATCGAGCTGCTGGGCATAGCCCCGCTGCTGGCGCGGCGCGCCGGCGAACTTTCGGGCGGCGAGCGCCAGCGCGTGGCTATTGCCCGCGCGCTGGCGGCGCAGCCGCGCATCCTGCTGCTGGACGAGCCGCTGGCCTCGCTGGACCAGGCGCGCCGGCAGGAGATCCTGCCCTGGCTGGAGCGGCTGCGCGACGAGCTGCACATTCCCATGCTCTACGTCACCCACTCGGCCGCCGAGGTGGCCCGGCTGGCCGACACGCTGATCGTGCTGGACCGGGGCAAGGTGGTGGCCTCGGGCCCGGCGGCGCAGACGCTGTCGCGCACCGACGTGCCCGTGATGGCGGGCGACGACGCGGGCGCACTGCTTGAAGGCAACGTGCAGGAGCGCGACGAGCGCTGGCACCTGGCGCGTGTGGCATTCGCGGGCGGATCGCTCTGGCTGCGCGACAGCGGCCTGGCCACCGGCCAGCCCGTGCGCCTGCGCGTGCTGGCGCGCGACGTAAGCCTGGCCACCGAGGAGCCGCGTGGCACCAGCATCCAGAACCTGCTGCCCTGCGTGGTGCAAAGCGTGGCGCCCGACAGCCATCCCTCGCAAGTGCTGGTGCGCCTGGCTTGTGGTGGGTCGGTGCTGCTGGCGCGGGTCACCGCGCGCGCGGCTGATGCGCTGGCGCTGGGGCCCGGCCTGTCCGTGTGGGCGCAGGTGAAATCGGTCGCGCTGGTGGAGTAGCGCGCCAGCGCATCACTTCACCGCGTTCGGGAAGAACAGCTGCTCGCCGCCGATCTTGTAGGCCGCGATGGTGGACTGGCCGGCGGGCGACACCACCCAGTCAACAAACTTCTGCGCCTCGGCTGCCTTGGTCTGCGGGAATCTAGCCGGGTTGACCACCATCACGCCATACTGGTTGAACAGCTTGGTGTCGCCTTCGACCAGGATGGCCAGGTCGCCGCGGTTCTTGAAGCTCAGCCAGGTGCCGCGGTCGGTCAGCACATAGGCGTTGGCCGAGCTGGCTATGTTCAGTGCCGGGCCCATGCCGCAGCCGCACTCCTTGTAGCCCGAGCCCTTTTTGTCCGCCAGGCCCGCCTGCACCCAGTAGCGCAGCTCGGCCGCGTGCGTGCCGCTCTTGTCGCCGCGCGAGATGAAGGGTGCGTTGGCGGCCGCCACCTTCTTCAGCGCCTCGATGATCTCCTTGCCCTTGAGCGCCGCCGGGTCGCCCTTGGGCCCGACCAGCACGAAGTCGTTGTACATCACCGGGTAGCGCCTGACCGAACCGCCCTCGGCCACAAACTTTTCCTCGGCCGCCTGGTCATGCACGAACAGCACGTCGGCATCGCCGCGCCGCGCCATGTCGATCGCCTGGCCCGTGCCCACCGCCACCACCTTGATGTCGATGCCGCTTGCCTTTTTGAATTCCGGCAGCAGGTGGCCGAACAGGCCCGACTGCTCCGTGGAGGTGGTCGAGGCCATGGTGATGGACTGCGCCGCGGCGCCACCTGCTACAAATACGATAGCTGCCAACGCACATCTGGCGCGCCTTGCAGCCGTTTTTTGCAGTGAAAATGCAGAAAAAATCATGCCATCTCTCCCTTGACGAACAGGTCGGCCTCGCGCGAGGTTTCCCCCAGCCGCGGACCGTTGAAGAACTCATTGACCGGCAAATCGGCCAGCACGCGCCCGTGTTCCAGGTACACCACGCGGGTGGCCAGGCGCTTGACCTGGCCCAGGTTGTGGCTGGCGAAGACCAGCGTCATGCCGCCCTGCGCGAACTCGGCCATCAGCGCCTCCACCTCGCGCTTGGCATGTGGGTCCAGGCTGGAGGTGGGCTCGTCCAGGAACAGCACATCGGGCTTCAGGCTCCAGGCCCGCGCCAGCGCCAGCCGCTGCTGCTGGCCTCCTGACAGGGCGCGCGCGTTGCGCTGCGCGACTTCAACCAGCTCCACGCGATGGAGTGCCGCCAGGCCCTGCGCCCTGGCGTCGCCCCAGCGCGCACCGCGAATCCACAGGCCCAGCGCCACGTTGTTCAGCGCGCTGGTGCGCAGCATGTGGGGCCGCTGGAAAAGCATGGCCTGGCGCATCGCGCTGTCACGCAGCACCGAGCCCGCCGACGGCTTGATGAGGCCATGCAGCACGCGCAGCAGCGTGCTCTTGCCGCTGCCGTTGCTGCCGATCAGCGCCAGCCGCTCGCCCTTGGCAACGCGCAGGTCCACGCCCGCAAGCGCGCGCACCGCGCCGAAGCGCACGTCCACCGCCTTCAGTTGCATCAAGGCACTCATGACGGCGTGCCCTGCAGCAGCAGCGGCGCGTCATCGCGCCCGATGCGCCAGCGCCGCACCACGGCGATCAGTACGTTCAACCCCAGCACCACGCCCAGCAGCACGATGCCCAGCGCCAGGGCCAGCGGCAAATCGCCCTTGCTGGTTTCCAGCGCGATCGCGGTGGTCATCACCCGCGTGAAGCCGTCAATGTTGCCGCCCACGATCATCACCGCGCCCACCTCGGAGATGGCGCGGCCGAAAGAAGCGATCACCACCGTGAGCAGCGCGTAGCGCTCGTCCCAGGCCAGCAGCAGGCTGCGCAGCAACGGCTTGGCACCCAGGGAAGCCAGCTGCTCGCCGTTGGCGCGGTCCACGTCTTCCACCACCTGGCGCGTGAGCGCCGTGACCACCGGCAGCACCAGCACCGCCTGCGCCAGCACCATGGCCTTGAACGAGAACAGCCAGCCCAAAAAGCCCAGCGGCCCGGACCGTGACAGCAGCAGGTACACCACCAGCCCCACCACTACCGAAGGCAGGGCCAGCAGCGTGTTGAGCACCGTGAGCAGCGCGCCGCGCCCCGTGAAGCGGGCCACGCCCAGCCAGGCGCCCAGCAGCAGGCCGGCGGCGCAGGCCAGCACACACGCGGTGGCGCTGACGGCCAGCGAGCGGATGACGATGGCCCACAGGCCGGCGTCAAAGCCGGCGATCAACTGCCACGCCGTGGCGGCACTGTCGGAAAACGTGTTCATGCGGCGCCATGCTAACGGCCCCGCCAACCTATGCAGGGGCCTGCATAGGCGCGCCGCGCTACCAGGTGATGGCGGCCGGGGCGGTGTTGGTCACATCGTCCTTGTGGAAGTAGCTGCAATACCAGCGGTACGAGTCCGCGTTCCAGATGGTCAGGTTTTTCTGCACCAGGGGCAGCAGCTTGGAGCGCTTGAGGCCGATGAAGTGGCCGCTGTTGGCGTCCTTGACGTACTTGCTCTTGCCGTGCTCGTTGTTCTTGGCGCAGTTCAGGCCCGCCGTGGCATAGCCCGACTGGAAGTGCGACTTTTTAAGCTGCGCGTCCAGGCAGAAGCTGCACACATCCACCAGCCCCGCGCGGTGCCCCATCTCGTGGATCAGCACGCCCGCGGCGAACTTGCCGCCGCCCGGCCGCCAGCCCGTGCCTATGGTGATGGTGTTGCCGCCGGAATGGCTGGCAATGTCGCTGGCGATGCTGTCGTACTTGACCACCCATTTCTCGGCAAGCCCGGCGCGGATGACCCCCAGCACCGCTTTCACCTTGGCAGTGCGCTGCGGAAAGCTGCTCCAGGAGGTGCGCGTTTTCTTGCCGAACAGCAGCTCATAGGTGGTGGCCTGTTCGGCGTTGCTCAGGCCCGCGCCGGCCAGGCCCGAGGCCACCATGACATCGACATGGCCGAAGGCGTCGGCGATGCCGGTAACCATGTCCTGCAGGGCGGGGGTGAAGTTCAGGAACAGCAGGTCGGGCTTGCCGCGCGCCTGCGGGCCCAGCGCGGTGAAGAAGCCGTTGTACTGGTCCTGGGTGACCACGTCGGTGTTGGCCGCGGCAGGGTTGCTGGCCTGGCGCAGCGTGACCAGCGCCGACTTGATGGCGGCTTTCTGCTCCGCGGTGTAGGCGCCCATGGCATCCACAAAACCTGCAATCGTCGTCATGGCGCTCTCCTGCAAATGGGGCAACGATTCATTGTAGGGGCCGCATCGCAGATACTTGGCCCGTGCGAAAGATAGAACTCTCCTACGCGCTGGCCGCGCGCCGCAAACCGGGCGCGCTGATACGCAACCCGCTGATGGAGCTGCTGAACGCGGTGCGCGAACACGGCTCCATCTCGGCAGCCGCGCGCGCGCTGGGCCTGTCGTATCGCCATGTGTGGGGCGAGTTGAAGCGCTGGGAAACAGAGCTCGGCCACTCGCTGATCCTCTGGGAGAAAGGCCAGGCCGCGCGCCTGTCGGAGTTTGGCGACAAGCTGCTGTGGGCCGAGCAACAAGCCCAGGCGCGGCTGGCCCCGCAGATCGAGGCGCTGCACGCCGACCTGGAGCGCGCCTTTGCCGTGGCCTTTGACGACACCGCCCACGTGCTGACCCTGTTCGCCAGCCACGACGACGGCCTGATCGCCCTGCGCGAACAAGCTCTGGCCGCGCAGCTGCACCTGGACACGCGCTTTTGCGGCAGCGTCGATGCCATCAGCGCGCTGAACGAGGGGCGCTGCGTGATGGCGGGCTTTCATACCCCGCCGCGGCCGCAACCCGGCTCGCTGGCGCAGCGCACCTACCAGCCGCTGCTGCAGCCCGGGCGGCACAAGCTGATCGGCTTCGCGCGGCGCTGGCAGGGCTTGATGGTCGCGCCCGGCAATCCGTTGGCGCTGACAGACCTGCGCAGCGTGGCGGCCAAGCGCGCCCGCTTCATCAACCGCGCCATCGGCACCGGAACGCGCGTGCTGCTGGACTCGATGCTGGCTGAAGCAAAGATGGAGGCGGCGCAACTGGCGGGCTACGCCAACATCGAGCCATCACACGGCGCGGTGGCCCAAGCCATCGCCTCCGGCGCGGCCGATGCGGGCCTGGGCATCGAGGCCGCCGCCACGGCGCGCGGCCTGGGTTTTGTGCGGCTGGCGCAGGAAGACTATTACCTGGTGTGCCTGAAAGACGCGCTGGACCAGCCGCCCATCCAGGCGTTGCTGCAGCTGCTGCAAGGCCCCGCATGGCAGCAGGCGCTGGCGCGGCTGCCCGGGTATGAAAGCCTGGACAGCGGGCGCGTGCTCAGCCTGAGCCAGCGGCTGCCGTGGTGGGCGTTTGCGAGCAGGAAAAACAAGAAGCGCTAAGCGCGCTTATGCAACAAGGAACTCCATGAATCGAATTTTTTGGTCTGCCGCGCTGGTCTTTTCGGCCCTGTTCCAGTCGGGGTGTGCGACGGGGCCGAAGTTTGGCGGCCTGGAGCCGATACCGCCGGCCAAGGCGCAGATTTACTTTCTGCGGGAGGCCAAGGTTTTCGGAGCGGGAATGTCTTTCGACCTCCTGGTTGACGGCGTCAAGGTCGGCGCGCTTCCCAACGGCGGCTACCTTCCCCTGGCGGTCACTCCGGGCCGGCACACCTTGAGCGCGCAAGCCGGAGCCCTCTTCTTGATGGTGGAGCGAAAGACCGAGATCGAGGTAGCGGCAGATTCGCGCGCGTTTGTGCTCGTCACGCTTCGCAATCGCCTGGAGGGCCGAATACTTTACTGGTCATTCGGGTTCGATGAAGCGAATGACGAGTTTGCAGTCCGCCTTCTTGCAAACCTGAACCGCGCAAGCAGCAATTAGCCGGCGCCTGCGGGTTGTCAGCTTGAAATCAATTCCCGGATAAACCCCGCATCCGCCCGCACCGCATTCGCCGCCTCCGCGTGGCCGAAGAAATCAAGGTAGTGCGGCGTCTGCTGGATCAGCATCTCAAACCCCGGCTGCGCCGCGAGGCCGCGCGCGCGGGCTGCGCGCACGAAGGGCGTGGGCTGGTTCTTCATCAGGATGTCGATGACGCTGGCGCCCGCGTCGATGCGGGCCACGTCGCAGGGCATGCCGTCTTCGGCGCGCAGGCCCAGTGGCGTGGCGTTGACCACCAGGTCAAAGCCCGCCGGGTCATTGGCTTCCACCGCCCGCGTTTCGCAATCGGGAAAGTGCGCTGCCACGCGGGCCGCCACTTCGCGCGCCTTGCCGGGCACGGGGTCGAAAAGCGACACACTGGCCGCGCCCTCGGCCGCCAGTGAAGCCGCGATGGCCGAAGCGCCGCCGCCCGCGCCCAGCACCAGCGCGCGGCGCCCGCGCGGCTCGGTGCCGAAGTAGCGCAGCGCACTGACAAAGCCCTGCCCGTCGAACATGCCGCCCACCAGCCGCCCCTGTGCATCACGCCGGATGCCGTTCACCGCGCCGGCGGCCTGGGCCAGCACGCTGCTTTCATCCAGCACTTCCATCGCAGGCGCCTTGTGCGGGATGGCCAAAAACATGCCCTGCACATTGCCCGCCTGGAACGCCGTGCGGATGAAGTTGCCCAGCTGCTGCGGCGGCACGCGCGCGGGCACCAGCACCGCATCAATACCGCAGTGGTGAAACACCAGATTGAAAACTTCCGGCGCGCGCACCTGCGCCACGGGGTCGCCCAGGATGAGGTAGACGGCGGTGTTGCCGGTGATGGGAATGCTCATCCCCGCAATTATCGGGTGAGGCGCCCCCAGCACCGGCGCAAGGGCAGGCCCTAGTTCGGGCCGCCACTCATCATGGCTTCAACGTCGGCCACCGAAGCCATGCCGTTCTTCAGCTTCATCTTCTTCCACATGCCCGAGTGGTAGGCGTTGTACTCATCGGCCGAGATCATGCCGTCGCCATTGGTGTCCATGGCCTTCATGCGGGCCGACATGACGGGGGTGCCCGAGGCGCCCATGGCCGTGCCGTCCTTTTTGGCCTCGGCCTTGGCGGCGGGCATGCCGCCCGATTTGTTGGCGTTGGCTTCCTGGGCGGTGCGGCCCGGGGTGGTAACCGGCGCCGGGGCCTGGGCCAGAGCGGTAGCGGCCGCAAAGGCCAGCAGTGCGGCGAGGGAAAGTTGCTTCATGTCTGTCTCCACAAAATTTAAAAAGGGCGGAATGCCGAACCGGATAGTTCAGCTTTCCACTGCCGGGTTTTGTAGGACAAATTCCGCTGAGCTTGTGGGAGCGCGCTAGGCTGCAGGCGCACCCGCGAACCCGAGGCTGCGCAGCAGCCGCTCGATGCCCTCGATCGCCACCGGCTTGACCAGATGCTCGTCGAAGCCCGCCGCACGCGACAGCTCGCGGTCTTGCGGGCTGCCATAACCAGTCAGCGCCACCAGCCGCGGTTTCAGCCCGGGCAGCTCCCGCAACCGGCGCGCGACTTCATAGCCGTCCATCCCGGGCAAGCCGATGTCCAGCAGCACCAGGTCCGGCGCGAAGCCGGGCGCCATCTCCAGCGCCTGCGCCCCGTCGCGCGCCACCCGGGCCTGCGCACCCATGAAACGCAGCATCTCGGCCATTGACTCGGCCCCATCCGCGTTGTCGTCCACGACCAGCACCCGCGCATCGGCGGCATGCAGCGCGCCGTGCGACGGAGCCGCCGCACCCGGCGCGGGCGCCTGGACCAGGGGCAGCGTGACGGTGAAGGTGCTGCCATGGCCCAGGCCCACGCTGTGCGCCGTGACAATGCCGCCATGCAGCTCGGTCAGGGTGCGCACCAGCGTAAGGCCGATGCCCAGCCCGCCCTGCGAGCGGTCCAGCGACACGGGCACCTGCTCGAAAAGGTCGAACACGCGCGACAGCATCGCGGGCGGAATTCCCACGCCAGTGTCACGCACGATGACGGAGACGCGGCCGCTGTCGGGCACGATGCCCAGGCTGATAACGCCACCGGCATCGGTGTACTTGGCGGCGTTCTGAAGCAGGTTCGCGAATATCTGCACCAGCCGCACGCGGTCTGCGTTCACATACAGCGCGTTGCGCTCGCCGAAAAACTTCAGGGTATGCGCCTTGGTCTCCATCATCGGCCGCGCGGCTTCCACCGCCGTGTCCAGAATCTCCGCCAGCGCCAGCCGCTCGCGGCGCAGCGCGATCAGCCCCCGGCTGACGCGGGATACGTCGAGCAGGTCGTCCACCAGGCGCGTGAGTTGGTTGACCTGGCGGCCCATCACCTCCAGCTGGCGTTGCACCACGGGGTTCTCCAGCCCGCCGATCCGGCTGAGGATGGCGAGCGAATTGACCAGCGGTGACAGCGGGTTGCGCAACTCGTGCGCCAGCATGGCCAGGAACTCGTCCTTGCGCGCGTGCTCGCGGCGCAGCTGTTCGTTCAGGCCGGCGGCCGAGGCGCGCGCCGCGTCCAGCGCCTTCACCAGCGCATGGGCCCGGTCGGCCGCCAGGCGCGCCTCGCCGATTTCCGCCTTGCCCAGCGAAAGCTGTTGCTCGGCCTTGAACAGCGCACCCAGCAGCGGCAGGTGCGCCCGCAAAGCCGTCAGCCCCTCCTGCGGCGGCGAACCTCCCAGCAGCACCACGGCCACGCCATCGTGCGACAGGGAAACCGCGTCGCGGAGCGCGGCCGGCGGCATATCCACCTGCGCGCTGTGCTGGCCGCCGGCAGCACACTCGCGCAGAAACGCCCGCCACAGCGGCCCGCCGGCAAAAGTCTTGGGCATGCCGGGCGCGGGTACCAGCACATTGACCGCGTCGTCCCGCAGGAAGAACACGACTTCTTCACAGCCCAGCAGCGCCGCCAGGGCGCGCGCCGCTTCGGCCCGCCCGCGCAGGCTGGCCAATGCCACCAGGGGGGCGATCAACGCCGCCTCCATGGCAGTCACTCCGGCAACACGCAGACCACGGCCGTACAGTTGTGAAAGCCGCCGAACTGGCCTTCGGCCCGGGCAATCTGCCCGTAGGTGTTGCAGCCCACGAACCCGTTGGGCAGCAGGTTGGCGCAGGCCTGCAGCTCGTCCTCGAAGGCGCGACCCAGGCGCAGCCGGGTGGCCACGCAATCGAACACAAAAGCGGCGCCCGGCTTGCTGCCCCCCAACGCCTTGAGCGCGGCGCCGGCCGCCGACCGCGCCGCATTGACAGCCGACTGCTCGGTGGTTTTCATCAAGTGCACCACGGCGCCTTCGGGGACCGGCGCGGCACACGCAACCGAGCCGTCCTCGTTAATGGCCAGGGGCACGCGCAGGCGATAGCCCTCACCGCTTTTGATGCCCACCACGTTGTGCAGGAAGAAAGGCATCGGGGCCTGCAGGTCGAGCGTCTGCCCGGTCTGCTGCGCGAAATCCTTGAACGCCTCGATGGCCGGCAGGCCGTTGAGGCTGACGATGGTCATGCCGCGCGACTCGGTCACGCGCAGGCCCTCGCCCGCGGGCTCCCAGCCGTGCGAAACGCCCACGCCCACCGGCTTTTCCGAAAGAATTTCCAGCGCGACGACCGCATTGGACACCGCCTCGCGCCCGGCAAAAATATGGGTTTTCTGGAACAGCCCGTCGTCGCCGGCGCCACCGCCAAAGAAGCGGTAGTTGCCGCCGGTAGCCAGCGTCAGCTCCTCCACCAGCGCATCGGTGTGGCCGGCCAGTGCATCGGTCATCACCAGTGCGGAGCGATAGGGCATCGGGCTGTCGGCCACTCCATGGAAGCCTCGCACCACCTGCGCCGCAGCGCCCGCGGGATCGACGCTCAGTTCGCGGCCCACGCCGACGGAAAACTTCATGCTGTTGGCCGCGCGCAGGCCCATGGCCGAGACCATGCCCTCGCCGCGCGCATTGTTGGTGTATTCGCCCGCGGATGAGGCGCCCACGATGACCTCGCAGCCCGCGGCATCCGCCAGCGCCGCCAGCATGGCCTGGTAGTCGTGCTGGGCCGAAGCGAACACCACCACCGCATCCGGCGCGGCGCCATCGAAGCCCTGGCGTATTTCCTGCCCGAGCTGGCGGCCGGCCGCCTCGCTGTTTTTCTCGGCGGTGATCGCTTTGTGCACTTGTTTCATTGGGGAGCCTGTGGTTGGCAACCATGGTATGGGGCGGTGTCCGACAGGGCCGTAGGACAACGGCTCATCCGGTTGTGGTGCGCCATGAAAAAAGCCCCGCGAGCGGGGCTTTTTTACCGGGGCCGAAAGGCCTTAACGGTGGCCGTGATGCCAGCCGCGATAGCCGCCACCGCCATACCAGCCGCCAAAGCCGATGCTGAGAATGGGCGCGGGGTTGTAGTACACCGGGGCCGGCTGGTAGTACACCGGCGCGGGCTGCTGGTAGACCACTTGCTGCGGATAAACCTGCTGCGGGTAGTAGGCCGGCTGCACCGTTTGCGCCGGGTAGCCGGGGTAGTAGCCCACCGAAGGCTGGTAGTACACCGGGCCATTGGCCACGCCGAGGCTGACGCCGGGCACGATGGGCACGCTGGCCGACACGAACACACGGGCCTGGGCCACCGAGGCCGTGCCCAGCGCGGCCAGTGCCACGGCAGCGCCTGCAACCTTGACCAAAGCGGAACGGGTGAATTTCATGTCTATCTCCTGTTGATGTGGGCCAAACATCGGCCCATGACCAATTAGCGCACCGCCGGGTAAACGGCATACCGCACGCACGGTCAAAGTCGTGCCGAACGGTAACGCGCAGGTAAAGAAGAAGTTACTCAGTCCGCCGAAAGTGGTACCAGCGTGTGCTCCATGCGGCTGCGCACTGGGCGCTTGGAGACGATCGCGGGCAGCACCGCCTTGACTACCGACGTGTCGGCAAAGGCGGGATAGGCGCGTTTCATCTCAGCCACGTCAACGGCGTAGCGGTCATAAAGCTTGATGTCCATCGTGCCGGAAGCCATACCGCTGAGTTGCCCGTCCATCAACGGCACGGGCGCGCCCGACTGCTGCTGGTTGGGCATGTCGGTGATGGGCACGTTCACCAGGTCCAGGTAGCCTAGGTACGTTACCTGGCCGGGCTTCACCTCGAACTTGGCGTCCACATTGAAATCCAGCGGGTGCACGCCCAACACCGGCAGCCGCACGGCACCGGCCAGCGTGCTGATGGAATAAGCCCCGGCCTGCAGCCGCCGCACCACCAACACGCGGGAGCCGTTCACGCTCTCGGTGAAGGAATAGTGCGCCCGCACCGGCCGGCCGTTGACGTCCATCTCGGGGTTCTTGGCCGCGACAAAAATGCCCAGCTTGGTCGCCGGCGACCCGGGCTTGACCTGGTTAGTGAAGTTCAGCGCAATCACCACCAGCCCATCGCCGCCCAGCGCGTCGGGCGCCAGGTTGGCATTAGGCGCGCCTTGCGCCGAGGCCCCGGCCGCAAGCGCGGCCATCAGCAAAGCAATCAGGAATCGCATGCATCTCCCCCTGTAAGTGTTTGGTATGCCCCTTCAAGTCTAGCCCAGCGGAACCCACCCCTAAAATGGGCCGATATGACATCGCCCGCCGACAAAGAGCTTCCAAAACCCAGCAACTTCCTGCGCCAGGTGATTGAGCGCGACCTGGAACAGCAAACCTATGCCGGCCGCCACTGGGCCGGCCACCCGGCCGATGCTGTTGAGCACCAGCAGGGCGTGCCCGACCCGGCGAAGATTCGCACCCGCTTCCCGCCCGAGCCCAACGGCTACCTGCACGTGGGCCACGCCAAGAGCATCTGCCTGAACTTTGGCCTGGCGCGCGACTACGGCGGCGTGTGCCACATGCGGTTTGACGACACCAACCCCGAGAAGGAAGACCAGGAATACGTCAACGCCATCCTGGACACCGTGCACTGGCTGGGCTTTGGCTGGGAAGCCAATGGCACGCAGCACCTGTACCACGCCAGCGATTACTTCGACTTCATGTACCGCGCCGCGGAATACCTAATCGAAGCCGGCCTGGCCTATGTGGACGAGCAAAGCGCCGAAGAGATGCGCATCAACCGCGGCGACTTCGGCCGCCCCGGCACCGACAGCACATTCCGCAGCCGCAGCATCGACGAGAACCTGCAGCGCTTCAGGGACATGCGCGACGGCAAGCTGGCCGATGGCGCCGCCGTGCTGCGCGCGAAGATCGACATGGCCAGCCCCAACATCAACATGCGCGACCCGGCCATCTACCGCATACGCCGCGCCACGCACCACAACACCGGCGACAAGTGGTGCATCTACCCCATGTACACCTATGCGCACCCGATTGAGGATGCGCTGGAAAACATCACCCACAGCATCTGCACGCTGGAGTTTGAAGACCAGCGCCCGTTCTACGACTGGCTGCTGGACCGCCTGAGCGAAGGCGGCCTGATCAACAAGCCGCACCCGCGCCAGTATGAATTTGCGCGCCTGAACCTGACCTATGTGATCACCAGCAAGCGCAAGCTGAAGCAGCTGGTGGACGAAGGCCACGTGAGCGGCTGGGACGACCCGCGCATGCCCACCATCGTGGGCCTGCGCCGGCGTGGCTACACGCCTGAGAGCCTGCAGGTGTTTGCCGAGCGCATCGGCGTGACCAAGAGCGACAGCTGGATCGACTACAGCACGCTGGAAGGCTGCCTGCGTGAAGACCTGGACGCCAAGGCCCCGCGCGCCATGGCGGTGCTTGACCCCATCAAGCTGGTGATCACCAACTGGAACGAACTGCACGGCGAAGGCAAGCTGGACGACTGCAGCGCCCCCGTGCACCCGCACCAGCCCGAACTGGGCCGGCGCGAATTCAAGTTTGGCCGCGAGCTGTGGATAGAGCGCACCGACTATGAAGAAGTGCCGCCCAAGGGCTACAACCGGCTGTACCCCGGCAACAAGGTGCGCCTGAAATACGGCCACGTGATCACCTGCACCGGCGCCACGAGGGATGCAGCAGGCCACATCACCGAAGTGCAGGCCGAACTGGTGCCCGACACCAAGAGCGGCACACCCGGCAGCGACGCAGTGAAGGTGAAAGGCGTCATCACCTGGGTCGCCGCTGCTGATGCGGTGCAAGCCGAAGTGCGTTTGTATGACCGACTGTTTGCGGTGCCGCAGCCGGATACGGGGGAGAAAGATTTTCTGGAGGAGCTGAACCCGGACAGCCTGAAGGTGGTTCAGGCATTCGTCGAACCTTCAATGGCGAAGGTGAAGGCCGACGAAAAGGTGCAGTTTGAAAGGCACGGGTACTTTGTGGCGGACCGGAAGGATCACCTGGCTTCTTCTCCTTCGAATGGAGGAGAGGGTAAGCCTGTGTTTAACAGGGTGACGGGGTTGAAGGATAGTTGGGCGAAATAAGATTGGGGTTCTATGCGCATCGTTCACGTCAAATTAAAGAACTGGCGAAATTTCAAGAACGCCGATATTGATCTGAGCTCTAGGTCTTTCCTCGTGGGGCCGAACGCTGCGGGGAAATCAAATTTTCTTGACGTCTTTAAATTCCTTCGTGACGTGGCGAAAGCAGAAGGCGGCGGCCTACAGAAGGCGATACGCGATAGAGGCGGGATATCCAAACTCAGATGTCTAGCCGCCCGCACAGACCCGGAAATCGTTATTGAGCTCACCATGGCCGATGACGATTACGACCCGGATACTGATGAGCCGGAGTGGATATATTCGTTAGGGATCAGACAGGAACCACGAGGCGATCGTCTACCGTATGTGGCGTTCGAAAAGGTATTTCGGCGAGGCGATGAAATCTTGGATCGTCCCAATCGATTTGATCAACGTGACCGCGCGCGTTTGACCCAGACTGATTTAGAGCAGGTTAGCGCGAATGTGAAGTTTCGTGTCGTTGCAAAATTTCTTCAATCGATCACGTACCTTCATCTGGTCCCGCAACTCATCCGGTTCGCGGACAAATTTCAGGGAAATCAGCTGGAAGATGACCCCTATGGTCAGGGCTTTCTTGAACGCGTGGCAAAGACGACGGAAAAAGTTAGAGCATCGCGTCTTAAACGGATTGAGGAAGCGCTCCGTGCCGCCGTTCCCCAAATGAAAGAGCTTCGTTTTGCCCGCGACTCCGCTAGCGGGCGCCCGCACTTGGAGGCGCTGTATGTACATTGGCGCCCCAACGCAGGCTGGCAACGGGAGGATCAATTCTCGGACGGCACATTGAGGCTACTCGGTTTGCTTTGGTGCCTATTGGAGCGCGACTCGCTATTGCTCTTGGAGGAGCCCGAGCTCTCCTTAAACGCCGCGATTGTTCGACGCCTCCCCGGAATAATCGCCCGAATGCAGAGGTCACGAGACCGCCAAGTGCTAATCAGCACACACAGCGACGACTTACTCGCAGATAGAGGCATCGACGCGGGTGAAGTTATTTTGTTGCAGCCGAATACCGAAGGTACGGTAGTTAAGTTGGCGACCTCCGTGCCAGAAGTCTTAGCGTTGCTGGAAGGTGGAATGAGCATTGGCGAGGCGGTGCTGCCGCTTACGGCGTCTTCCACGTTATCGCAACTATCGATCTTTGACGCGTGATGGGTGCTGAGCTTGTCGTAGAGGACGAATTGTCGGAGGCGATACTCAAAAAGATATTGTTTTCCGAGAATCCAAACTTGGGCATAAACGCTGTTCGACTTACAAATGGATTTGGCCAAATCAAGAAGAACTTGCGCGCCTATAACAGCTTGGCAAGAATTCGACCGGTCATTGTATTGACGGACCAAGACAATGTCGCTTGCGCGCCTGCTCTGCTTCAAGATTGGTTTCAGAACCTTGAGCAAGCGCCACACCTGACTTTCAGAATAGCTTCGCGTGAAACCGAAAGTTGGGTTATGGCGGACCGCGGCGCATTCGCCGAGTTTCTAGGCATTCAGGTGAATCTTGTCTCTGGGTATCCGGACCAATTGCTTGATCCCAAACAATCGCTTTTGGAGCTAGCCGCTAGTTCTCCATCTCGCAACCTGCGAAAAGCGATGCTTCCTTCAGGCACCACTGCCAAGATAGGTCCAGGCTACAACGATGTTCTATCGAATTTCGTTGCTGCGCGATGGAGTCCGACGCGCGCTGGTCAGAACTCTCCCAGCCTGTTACGGGCCATGACTCGAATTGGTGCGCTGTAGCGACCACGTCGGCTTGATTTCGCATTGCTTTGCGGGCCGAGTAGCCTTAGCGAATGCCCAATCGCGTCACCGGTTTCCTCGCTTCGGTGTGCTTTCCTCCATCATCTGAGCGTGTCGAGATAGTACAAACGCCGCCTCAAGTAGATGTTCGACGACGTCAAGCATTGCATTGAGATTTTCCGCTGGAGGAATGTGGCCGCGATGAGCCGCAGCGTGGCCTGCATCAATGGCCGCCATGAGGGCCGGAACGCTTTTTTCCGTGATGTGTCCAGCACTCAAAAGCTTCTTGATCTTGCCGTCAAATCCATCTTGATCTCCCACAAGCTGAACTGCGGCCATGTCTATGACGGCGCGCAAACCCATCGCTGGCAATCCCTGCAAGCCCTGATCGAGGCCAGCATAAACCTCTTCTACCAAGTCACGAATTTCGGAAGGTAGCAGCTTTAACCACCTCGGCCGTTCGTGCTTTGATATTGATTTCATCGGCGCCTCTGCTTCTATGGGCGCTGACATTGGGAATGATGATTGGGTCCGGTCCCATTCCAAAAGCTGGGTGATCACTGATGCAAACGATTCGAATGCCAACAATTTCTCGCTCGGAATGATGTAACTTATAGCCTTGGCCTCAGGATCGGATCGACCTACCCACCACTGAGTGGCCTCAATCATTACCGCAATTGTTTGGGCTACGACGCCCAAATCCCATCCCGTTCTTTTCGCCATCTGGCTAAAAAATATCTGTTCATCCAAAGTGACTCGGTATTGAGTTTTCAAGTACGCGAACAAAGTTTCTGTGCGCCCAAGTAGTTCTCGCGCAGCCTGTGCGTCCATCTTTATGAGAGCTCTAAGACCAACGAAGTAGCGCTGGCCTTCCTCTCTAATTTTCCGAGTCCGCACCAGCCTATCAATCGCGTTAACTTCTTTATAGTGTTCAGCACGAAACCTCTTCTTTTCCACCCCGGTGCTGATGCTCGCAGCCTCCCCCAATAATCGCATCAGAATCTCGCCATCTTCTGAATCCAAATGGTTCGCGACGTGAGTCACGGTCTCGAGATTCGAACCCATCCTGCCTACCACTTCTGATGGTTGTTGCTTAAGCGCGGCATATATTGGACACTGCGTGTAGTGCTGTCCACTGGACGATTGCCAGTTCCATCGGGGGTCGTCTGAGACAGCGCCTTCATTCGCCAAACGTTCATGCGCCGCATCCCTGTCAATCTCATCTGAATACGGGCTTAGATAGGTCGCAAAATATCCAAAGCGTTCGTATGAAACTTCGGGGCAGAACCTAACGACCGCATGTCCGCTTTGTGATGTCTGCACAGCAGTGGATTGCTCCGCAGTTAGTGGCCAAAGATCGCTCTTCTTCCAAAATTGGAAGAGGGCGGACTCCTCCTCTTCCGGTATCCTGGTACTTCCTGCGTTGCCTAGTAGAGAAAGGCTCTGATAGAAGCGAGGGCATCTCCAAGCGCTCGCGTATCCGCACCGCTCAGGAACCTTCTTTTTTTCACTGAGCGACGCATACCAGTCGAGATTGGGTACTTTAGAAGTTGGATAGACCATGTTGCCCTCCGCAGAATTCTTGCTCCACCATCACCAATAGCGCCGATGACACCATGCACCGTCGTGAGTGAAGATGCGACCCGTTCCCGACAAAATTGGATGGATCGCAGTATGTTACCTAGGCAACACCAATCTCCTAGCGTGTGCAAAACCGGCAAAAAGCAGCCGCGTCAGTTTGCCTACACATATTTCTTGGCGGTAGCCTCGCGGGCCCGTTGAGTGCACCTGAGTAGTATGTTTCCCCCATGCCCCCCACCCTCCCCTTCACCATCTCCCCCGCCACCGAAGAAGAAGTCCGCTCCGGTGACCTCGGCCAGCACTTGCGCGAGTTCAACTACCGCTCCGTCGGCGAGTACCCGCAGCAGGAAGGCATCCGCCTCAATGCCAAAGATGCCGATGGCGAGTTGGTGGGCGGCTTGCGCGCCATCGTGTTCCTGCACTGGCTGCGCGTGGAGGTGGTGTGGGTGGCCGATGCGGCACGCGGCCAGGGGCTGGGCTCGCGCCTGCTGGCGCAGGCCGAGGCGCAGGCGCGCGGCATGGGCGCCATCGGCGCGGCGCTAGAGACGTTCACTTGGCAGGCGCCGGGGTTCTATGCCAAGCAGGGCTATGTGGAATCCGGGCGCATCACGGACTACGCCAAGGGCTACGACCTGATCACGATGAGCAAGCGGTTCTAGAAAACTCAAAAGCCCTCACGCACATCCCGCGCGGCTTGCGGGCACAAAAAGGCCCGGAAGGCGCATGGATAGTGCGTGAGCGCATCACGATGAGCAGACGGTTCGGGCGCTGAATCAGGTTCCCGTACCATCGCCGGATGGAGCACAACTCATGGCACTCGATCCACGCTTTAAGCAACTCAGCAATGTTCGCACCGAACATCTTTTCGACGTCGCCATCGATCTGCAGCGCCCCTTGAATATCGGCGACGGCCCGCTCGGCCGCCGGGTGTTCTTCGGCGCCGCCGGCGGCACGTTTGAAGGCCCCAGAGTTCGGGGCCAGGTGCTGCCGGTGGGCGGCGACTGGGCGCTGTTCCGCCCTGATGGCGTGATGGTGCTGGACGTGCGCCTGACATTGCGCACGCACGACGACGCGCTGGTGCAGATGACGTACAGCGGGCGCTTCTGCCCGCCGCCCGAACTGCGGGCCGCCATCGCCGATGTGGCGCACCGGCACGAGATCGACCCCGCGCGCTACTACTTCAAGACCAACCCGCTGTTCGAGACCGGCGCGAAAGACTACACCTGGATGAACGACATCGTCTGCGTGGGCACCGGCTACCTCATCGAAGGCGGCATTGCGTACAGCGTGGCGCGGGTGGTGCAATGAGCCTTATGAAGACTGGCGGTACCCGGCGCGATCTGATGCAGACGCGCTATCGCTCATGGACGACGACGCCCGGCGCCGAAGCCAGCTACTACCATCGCGTGAGCTGGCATCCCCTGGCCACCACCCGCGTGATTGTCCAGAAAATCGTACGCAGCACGAAGCTGCAGGGTCAAGCCACCTTGCGCGCGTATTACTGGGAGCTATGGGAGGTGCTGGGGCCGGCTCACCGGCGCACGGTCTACCCGTACACCATCGGCGACGACACCAGCCGGGCAGGGGGGGGCTCCCTGTTCTATCTCTCCGAAGGCAGTGGCCAGGAAGCCGCGCTCAAGGGCAATGTCCGGTTCCAGGTGGGCTCCACCGTCGAGGCACAGGTTCCGTTCATCATGATTACGCAGCCTACGGCGCGCCGGGCGCCAGGTGCCGTCGAGATCTTTCCGGACGTAACCACGGTGAAGCACGATGTGTTCACCGACAAGGCGAGCGAACCGGGAACTTTCAAGATTTACGGGGAGGTTTATGAATTGACACTGGCGGACTGCAGGAATCACCTTGGCTGGCTCAATGGATTCAGGGCTTTTTCCGATGACTTTCTTCCTTTCACCGCGGGCATCCTGCCTGCCCGCAGGGGTTCGGAATACAAGCCGAAACCCGAACCGACGCTCACCCGCTATGAGGCTGGCCAGTTCGTCGGAAGGAAAGGACAGATGACAACCATTGAACGCGAGTTCCCCAGCAGCCGCACCCACGTGACCTACCCTGTCAGCCGTGCTGGCACCCTTGTCCACAACGCGCCGAACCAGCAACCCAGGCTGGGGGTAGCGATGAAGAGCGCCCGTCCGAAGCCGAAGGCCGACAGGCCGGTGCCCGCGGACCGGGACGGTGTCGGGTTGCTTTAGGGCACGAACGCTCCCATGGGCGCGGCGACGCGTCGAGCATCCCCAGAACTGCGTCCCCGCCCACCTTGAATGCCTTCCATTGCTTGCATTGCACGAGGTCACGTCCGCCACGGGCAACGCCGGCAAGCTCATTCCGCGCGCTCTCAGATAGGATGTCTCAACTGGCCCGAAGGCCACCACACAAGACACAGGAGCAAGGGGATGCAGCGGTTAGTTGTCGTGATGGCCTTGCTGGCCTTCCCATACTCCGCCCACGCCACGCCCAAGCCGGCGGAATACTTCGAGACGCCCGAGGTGTTCATGGCCGTGCGGTTCGACGCCAACAGCGTTGATTCGCAAAACTACCGGCTGCGCATGGCGTTTCGGCCGTCGGGCCTGGTGATGGGTGCGGCCCACACCACGTTCAGCCGGAGAAATCACGCCCTCGCTCGCCCGGCGATGTTCTTTGTGTTGCAGCGCACTCGCCAGGGCTACCGCGTGGTGGAAGAGAGCCCGCTGTTCGCCTTGGCGGACAACTGCGATCTGGACGAAGTCGAAAGCCAGGCGGCCGACCGGTTCTCGGCGCGCTTTTCTTGCGGGGACGCCTGGGGCAGCGGCCGCGACACCTTCCGCTTTGCCTTGCGGGGCGGCGAGTGGACGCTGGCCGGGCGCGACCAGGATGCATTCAAGTACGTAGGCCCCACCGCCGACCTGAAAAATCCCGGGCAGCAGGCGCCGCTGTATGGCCAGGTGGCCGGGTCTTCCAGAAACTACCTGACAGGCCAGGTGACGAACGAAACCTTTCGCTATGACGCCAAGGCGGGCGCTGTCGTGTCGACAGCCAAGGTTCAGGACAAGGCGCCCGTGCGCCGGCTCACGCTCAAGACCCTGGCGCCGGGCTATCGCTTTAAGGATTTGTAGTCCAGCCAAAGCCTCACGCACATTCCGCGCGCCTTATGGGCACAAAAGTGCCCGCAAGCCGCGCCAGCTGTGCATAAGTGGCTTGCGGCGTGTGACGCAATGCCGTGCCTTCCGCTGCATGGACACGTATCGTCCCCACAAGGAGAAGCCGACCGTGATAAGAGAACAGAGCCCGTGCGAAGGCCGTGAACATGGCCAGGCGCACAACCACCCCAAGGTCAACACCGACACCAAGGCGGCATTCAAGACAGCCGCCGCGAATTCAGGCAACCCGTGGGCCGGCAAAGTGGCCCAGGCGGCGATTGCCAGCAACACCAAGACCGCCGAGAAGACGGCGCACAAAGCCGCCGAATCGGCGGCCGCCATCGCAGGCAACGCGGCTGCAGGCACCGCAGCCAATGGCACCGGCGCGGCGCAGCCGGTGCCCATCCCGATCGCATCCGCCGTGCCGCAGGTTCCCATCGCAGCCGCAAGCAACCCTGCCCTGGCGGACAATTCGAACGCGGCTGCGGCGGCAGCAGCAGCCGCCGCCGCAGCCGCAGCCGCGAACTCCAAGGCTGCCGAGTCCGACGACGAAGTGGCGGCTGACGGGTGGGAGGACTGCTCAGACACACCCGTGGGCAACAGCGAGTTCCTGCGTTGGCTCAAGGGCTTGACGGACAGGCGCCATGCGAAAGGCTATGTGCTTAAGTTGGGCAAGGTGCACGGCGGCAAAAAAACCGTGCTGTTCCCGATTACGGTGATCCTGGAAAAGGAGGAGCAGAAGAACATGACGTTCACGTTTCATGCCCACCCCACCGCTGCGGCGGCCACCATGGGCAACACCGGGGCGTCACAGGCGCACTTCAAGCCGCACGATGACTCCCCGGTCCACATTTACGCCCACGATGTGGTGCTGCACCTCGCCCTCAAGGAGCTGTTTGCCGAATGCGTGAGGCACGCCAAGGATTACGCCAAGACGCTGAGCAAGGCACCCAAAAAATTCAACGGGTAGCGCGTGGTGGCGCGGCCGCCAGCGAGGAAGCATGCCGGATGCGGCGCAGCGAATCGCGGGCCATCAGGTAGGCCCGGATCTGCTTCTCGCTCATGTAGGCGGGCCCGCGCGGGCGGCTCATCGCCCTGCGGGCCGGCGCCGCGTTTTCAGGCAAGGAAGAAGCAAACCGTGCTTGCATGATCACCTCCTGCCCGCTGGGCTTAACCCGCCGCTACGGCGATGCGGCGGGGCTGCGCGTGGGCCTGCTTGGGGATGCGCAGGCTCAGCACGCCGTCCTTCAGGCTGGCTTCGATGCGCGCGGTATCCAGCTCGCGGCTCAGCGTGAAGCTGCGGCGGTAGCGCGGCACGCGCAGTTCGGCGTACACGGCCTCCAGCCCCTGCGGCGCCAGCGGCCGCACGGTGCCTTCAATCAGCAGGGCATCGCCCTCGATCTTCAGTTCCAGCTGGTCCTTCTGCACGCCGGGCAGGTCGGCCAGCAGGGTGATGCCGCCGGCATCCTCGAACACGTCGACGTCGGGCAACACGGCGCGGTTCTTTTCCTGGTCGGCGCCGGCGCGGGCGGTCTGGTTGTTGTCGCTCATGGTGTTTTCTCCTTTCATGTCGAGCGCGTCACTGCACGGTGATGCGCTTCGGTTGGGCGGCTTCGCGGCGGGCGATGCTCACCTGCAGCACGCCATCGCGGTAGCTGGCGTTGACTTGCGCGGGGTCCACGTCCTCGGGCAAAGAGATGGCGCGGGTGAAGCTGCCGGTGCCACGTTCGCGCGCATACACCTGAACCTTGGGGTCATTGGCGGGGATGCCGGCTGCGCGCTCGCCGGAAATGCGCAACACACCGCGGTCGAGCGTCACCTCTATCCTGGAAGCATCCAGGCCGGGTGCGAACGCATAGACCTCCACGCTGGTGGTCGTTTGCCCGACGTTGACCGCCGGCACGGTTCCCGCCGCGGCCGAGCGGATGCTGCTGGGCAGGCCCGGGGCGCCGAGCATGTCATCCATTTCGCGGCGCAGGCGCTCGAACTGGCCCAGCAGGCTGTTCGGCTGGCTCAAGATCGATTCGTACATGGTTTGTATCCTCCAATTCAAGGGTTGGCACCGGCCGGAAGACCAGACCAGCCGGCTCGATTCGGAAAATAGGGCAGGGAAAAACGATTTCAAGGGGGCGTTGGAAAAGCCCCGGGGTCCCCCGGCGCGGTGAGCAGTGGGTTGGCTAAGGCAGCCCGTACTGCGTGGCCAGCTCGGTCAGGCGCGCCGAGATGGGCCGGTAGGCCGGCTGGTCGGGCCTTAGCAGTCGCAAGGTGGCGGCCAGCAGCTGGTGTTCCTGCATTGCAAAGTGGCGGAAGATGTTTTGCGGCGGCACGTAGGGCACCATCGCGGTCGATTGCGCCGCCTGGGGCTGTTGCGCCTGCGCTGCCGCTGCCGCTGCTGATGCTGATGCTGATGCCGACGCCAGCGGCACCACCGGTGCCAGCATGGGGTTGCGGTTTTGCAGGGGCCAGTCGAACCGGGGCGGCTCGGCGTACTTGCGCTCCAGCAGCGGGTCGTCGTCCACCATGTTGAAGCCGCGCGGCCGCTGGCTCGGGCGCGCCGCGGCGGCGGCCGAGCCGCCCCGGCTCTGGCGCGGGCCCTTCTGCTGCCTGGCCGCCGCGCCGCCCTGTATGCACATCACGCCCGACTCAAGCACGCTGCGCGCAAGCTGCGCATCGGCCGCGTCCTGCCGCTCGGTGGCCGCGCCGTCGCTGACCCAGCGCACAACCCGCTCCAGCGAAGCCCGGTTCATGGCCCGTGCGTACTGCTGCACGTCGCGCCCGACAAAGCCGCAGATCTGCGCCAGGATGTCCATCTCGGGCCTTGGCGCCACGCCCGTCATGTGGATGTGCTCCAGCGCGCCCAGCACGTATGCCCTGACCTGCGCGTCCATGCACTTCACCGCTTCCACGGGCACGATGGGCTTGGGCAGCGTGAGCGCCAGCGGATGCTTGTTCGCGTACTTCAGCACGCTCTCGTAGTAGTAGATCTGCTGGCGAAAACCCGGCGGCTCCTGCAGGATGCCGCGGAACCAGGTGTCCACCACAAACAGCCACTTGGCCATGCGCTGGCGCTGCTCGTTCTCGGCCTCCTCCAGGTACAGCGTGCGGATGCCGATCAGCGCGGGAACCTCGATGCTGCCGCTTCGCATCCCGATGGCGCAGCAGCGTGGGCCCAGCCGTTTGGCGATGTGCACCCACAGCGCCGCCTGCATGTGCACGTCCATGGTGTAGCCCATCGCATTGGCCCACGATGTCTTCCAGAAATGCACCATGCTGATCGGCGCCTCCAGCCCCAGCGGCTCGCCCACCAGCACCGGAATCCAGCCCACCGTGTGCATGTGGTCCAGGAACAGCTGCCAGGTCAGCGGGTCGGTGTAGTGGTGTGCCTTCTCCTTGTGGAACTCGTCCGTCTTGGACCAGAGAAACACATATTTCTTGCGGTAGTCGAACCGCAGGTTTCCCTGCAGGTATTCGTCGAACAGGTCCTCCATCTCCGGCATTTCAAGCGACTCGATCAGCTTCTGGCGGGAGCCGGCGGCGTTGGTGCGGTAGCGCATCGCCATCAGTTCCGTTGCCGCGGTGGGCTCGGCAATCGCCAGTTCGGCCGGCGGCCTGCCGAAGTACCGGGCCATGCCGGCCACGGTGCTGGCAAACACGGGGCCGCCGTCAACGGCCTTCTTGACGCCCCGGCCTATCAGCCTGAGGGTGGCGGGGTCGCGGATGACCAGGTGGATGACGCGGCGCGCCCCGAAGCGCTGCGTGAAGTGGTCGGCCAGCCGGTCGGCCGCGGCGTTGTTGGGGCCGTAGATGCACACGCACAGCTCCGGCTCCAGCGCCATGGCGCAGGTGAGCGTGTTGCTGTCCCCGCTCATCACCGAGGACAGCATCACCACCCGAAGCGGCTGCCTGGGCTTTGATACAACGGGAGGGTCGGTGCCGCCCGCCACCTCAGGCCCCAGCCTCTGCAGTCATTGAACTTCCCCCTGTACAACACTGCGGAAAATTGTGGTGCGGCGGGGGCGCCTTCGCAACCGGAATTTCTGTGCGCTATGCACAGCGCGCGCGGCCCGCGCGCACAATGAAAGGATGACGCAACGAAGACTGCTGTGGGCGATAGCCGCCGTGCTGCTGGCAGGCCTGGCCGCCGGCTTGTTCTTTTTCCCGCGGGACCCCTTCAGCAAGCACCTGCTGGAAGGCGAGGTGCTGGTGCTGCGCACGCCCGGGGGCATGCTGGAGGTGTCCACGGTGGTGAAGAACGAATCCTTTGCCTGGAGCACCAGCCACACCTGCCCCATCATCGATTGCAGTGCCCTCATCCAGCCGACCATCAGCGACATCCGGTTGCCGGCCCACTACACCTACCGCATTCCGCTGGCCGCAACCTGGCGGCTGACGCGGCACGGGGCCGGCTACGAGCTGGTGGTGCCCAGGGTGGAGCCCAAGCTGCCGGCGGCCGCTGACTTCAGCAAGATGGAGATGCACACCACCAAGGGCTGGCTGTCGCCCGGCGCCCAGGCCAACCGCGAAGTGCTGCTGCGCGAGCTGGGGCCTGAACTGAACCGGCGCGCCGCCGCGCCGGGTTATGTGGAGGCGCAGCGCGCGGACGCGAAGAAGACCGTGGAGGAGTTCGCGCGCAAATGGATGGTGCAACAGGAGAAGGCCGGCACACTGGCCGGCCCCATCAAGGTGCGCTTCGCGGACGAATCGCCCGTCGATCCGCAGTAGCCTCAGCCGGCGCCCATCTTCCCCTGCAGCACCGCGATGAGGTGCTGCTTGGCCTCGGCCAGCTGCGCCTTGTCGGCCTCGTGCACCTTGCGAAAGAACGCGGCGCACTCGGGCGACTTCGCCGCTTCGGCGTCCTTGATGTACTGGTCGTAGGCCATCAGGGCCTGCGCCTTGTTCTGGATCAGCGTGATCCAGTCGTACGCCAGGTCGCTCAGCGGGTGCTTGTCGGTGGATGTCTCGTGCATGGGGTCCCGGGCCTTAGCGGCCGTCGCCGTCCGAGTCGCCGGGCACGGCGCGCTCCACGGCATTGCCCACGCGGTGGAAGGCATCGCGGGTGGCGTGCTTGGCATGCTCCCATTCCAGCGAAGACTTGCCGCGCACGCTGTTCCAGTCGCGGCCCAGGTCGGCTTCCACGTCGTCGAAAGCCAGGTCGGGATACTTGGCATACGAG
This sequence comes from Burkholderiales bacterium, assembly GCA_016191525.1. GTDB lineage: Bacteria > Pseudomonadota > Gammaproteobacteria > Burkholderiales > Burkholderiaceae_C > Ramlibacter. Next base: position 941,506 of record JACPOK010000033.1, read on the forward strand.
TCGGAACCGTAGCGGTAGGCGGGCTGGTAGTCGTCGAACTTCGCGCCGCTGGCCACATAGGGCCGGCTGGAATAGTTGTCGCGCCAGTAGGCGTCTTCCAGCACCGGGTCGTGCTTGCGGCGGCTGGCAATGACGCCCACGGCTGCGCCGACGGCAGCGCCCACCACTGCGCCCACCGGGCCGGTCATGCCGCCCGCCATCGCGCCCGCGGCCGCGCCACCGGCCACGCCGCCGACGACACCGCCTGTGACCGCGCCCTTGGCTGCGGGATGGTCCTTGTCCTTGATCAAGTCAGTCTTGCGATCGCTCATGGGGATGTCCTTTGGTTGTTGCCAGCAGGTTGCTGGTGCACCACGTTAGGACGGCTCAGCGACGTTGTGGCGCAGCTTTTGCCTTACTTGCGCGCAGGTGGCGGCTGACGAGCGTGTAGTCGCAAGCAGACTCAGCAGGGGTGCTGTAGATTGCGGCCCATGCGTTCACTCATTCTTGTTGCGTGCCTGCTCGCCGCCTGCTCAGACGCACCGCCGAGCTGGCAGAAGTTGCTCTCCGCCCGGATCAGCCAGCAATACCCGCAGTACGAAGTGATTCCGCAGCCCGATGGGCGCCTGCTCGTCAAACGCCCCGGCCAGGCCGACATGCCGGTGGACGCGGATGCGATCGGCGTCTTCTGCCGGCGCGGGCCCAAGGACTGCAACTACGCGACGGACCAGATGCTGCTGGAGCTGCGCGGGAAGTGAGCGCGGGCCGGTTGCAGGTCATGCATGGTCCTGCGCAGGTATTACCAGCGCGTACCGCGTCCCCCTGCCCTGGCCCGTCCTCGCCAGCAGGCCATATTCACTCAGTTGGGTCAGTTCGCGGTATGCCGTGGCACGCGAGGTGCCGGTAAGGTTGACGTACTTCTCGGTGCTCATCCCGCCCGCAAAACCTTCGGGCTGTGCTTCCAGCAGCCGGGCCAGCGCCTTGCGCTGCGACGCACTCAAGTCGAGCTGCCGGCCATTCACCTGTGCCCAATAGAGATTGCGCGCCAGCGCGGTTTGCATCTGCTGCGTCGCCGCAACGAAGGCGTCCTCGATACGGCCCGTGAACCATTGAAGCCACGGCGTGATGTCCAGCCTGGCATGGCCCGTCGCTGCCTGCAGTTGTGCGTAGTAGCCTGCGCGGTGCTGTGCCAGCTGGGCTGAAAGGCTGAAAAGGCGCTTGTCGCTGCGCATGTCCTGGGCCAGCGCCAGTTCCGCCAGCGCGCGGCCAATGCGGCCATTGCCATCTTCGAAGGGGTGGATGGCCTCGAACCACAGGTGCGCCACGGCCGCGCGCACCAGCCCGTCGATGCCGTGCGCCACGCTCACGGTGTTGAACCATTCCAGCAGCACGTGCATGTGCGCGGCCACGTCGGCCGAAAGCGGGGCCTGGTAGTGCACGAGGTCTGGTTTGCCTATGCGCGGCGTGACGATCTGCATGGGTTCCGCATGGGTGCGCCACTCACCAGCTGCAATGCGGGTGAGGCCGCTGCGCCCGGTGGGGAACAGGGCGGCGTGCCATGCAAACAGATCTTCTTCCGCGAGCGGCCTGTCCCATTGGCCGACGGCAGCCTGCAGCACGTCAAGCGTCGCCTCCGAACGCGCGTCGCGTGCGGCTGCCGACGCGTGCGCCAGGCCCAGCCGGCGCGCGGCGGATGCGCGGACCGAGTTGATCTGCAGCACCTCCCCTTCGATCTGCGCGGTGGCCACGGCTTCCTGTGCCCAGCCCGAGAGTTGCAACTGCGCCAGATCCACCATGCCCAGGCTGCCGGCCAGGCCGAGCATGCGCCCCTGGGCCAGGCGTGCCCGGGCCAAAGGGGCCGTCAGCGCGTTTGCGTCCCAGGTGAGTCCGGGCCAGCCGGGTGTCTGCCAGAGGTACATGAAGCGCATTTTACGGATTTACGCTTCAATTGTGAAGCGTAAACGGGGAATCTGCGCTTCACCCTGCTTCTCATGAGAGGCGGTAAAACGCCTCCACCTTGCCCTTGAGCGTGATCATCAGCGGCTGGCCCTTGCGGTCCACCGTCTTGCCGGCGGGCACCTTCACCCAGCCTTCGCTCACGCAGTATTCCTCCACGTCCTTGCGCTCCTTGCCGTTGAAGCGGATGCCGATGTCGTGCTCGAAAACGGCGGCTACAAAATGCTTGCTGCGCGGGTCCACGCTCAGGTGGTCGGGCAGTTCGGGGCGCTGGGGCTGGGCGGCGGCTTGCGGGTCGGGGGTGGCTTCAGTCATGGCGGCATTTTGCCGCACGGGCGGGGCGGGCTGGTGGCAAGATCGTTCCCATGGCCACTGATGACCTCACCCACGCCGGCGCAGCCGCCCTCTCCGCGCTGGTGCACGGCCGCAACGCTTCGTGCCGCGAGGTGATGCAGGCGCACCTGGCGCGCATCCACGAGATCAACCCCGCATACAACGCCATCGTCAGCCTCGCGCCTGACGACGCGCTGTTGGCGCAGGCCGATGCCTGCGATGCCGAGCTGGCGCAGGGCGGCAGCCGCGGCTGGCTGCACGGGCTGCCCATCGCCATCAAGGACATTGCCGATGCGGTGGGCTTTCCCACCACGCGCGGCTGCACGTTGTTGGCAGGCAGCATGCCGGTGCGCGACAGCGTGATGGTGGAGCGCATCAAGGCGGCGGGCGCCATCGTCATCGGCAAGACCAACACGCCCGAGCTGGGCCTGGGCTCACACACTTTCAACAACGTATTCGGCGCCACGCGCAACGCCTGGGACCCCACCGTCACGGCGGGCGGAAGCAGCGGCGGCGCGGCGGTGGCGCTGGCGCAGCGGTTGCTGCCGGTGGCCGACGGCTCCGACTTCATGGGGTCCCTGCGCAACCCCGCGGGCTGGAACCACGTGTTCGGCATGCGCCCCACCCAGGGCCGCGTGCCGCTGGGCCCCGGCCCCGATGTGTGGGTGGACCAGCTGGGCACCGAAGGGCCGATGGCGCGCAGCGTGGACGACCTGGCGCGCCTGCTGGCCACACAGGCCGGGCACGACGCCCGGCTACCGCTCTCATTGCAATCGGTGTTCACCTGGCCGCCCGCGTGGGCGCAGACTGTGGACATGCTGCGCGGCCTGAAGGTGGGTTGGCTGGGCGACCTGGGCGGCCACCTGGCCATGAACAACGGCGTGCTGGATGTGTGCCGCGGCGCGCTGCGCGAGATGGAGGGTGCCGGCGCGGTGATCGACGAAGCCGCGCTGGGCTTCGACGCGCCCAGCCTGTGGGAATGCTGGCTGACCTGGCGGCGCGCGCTGGTGGGGCCGCGCGTGGATGCGCTGATCAAGCTGCCCGGCGCGCGCGAGCAGATCAAGCCCGAGGCGCTGTGGGAATACGACGCTTCACTGGGCCTGGCCTGGCCCGACTTCATGCGCGCCAGCCAGCTGCGCACGAAGTTTTATCAACACATGCAGAGCCTGTTCGGCCAGTGGGACATTCTGGCCCTGCCCACCGCGCAGGTGTGGCCCTTTGACGTGAACGCACGCTGGCCGCAGAACGTGGCCGGCCGCGGCATGGACACCTATCACCGCTGGATGGAAGTGACCATCTACGCCACGCTGGCCGGCCTGCCCGCCATCAGCGTGCCGGCGGGCTTTCACCCGCAGCACGGCTGGCCCATGGGGCTGCAGCTGATCGGCCGGCACAGCGCCGATGCGTTCGTGCTGCAGGTGGCGGCGGCTTATGAGGCGCTGCGCGGGGACTTCATCGCGCTGCGGCCGCCGCAGGTTCTCAGCGCTTGAATTCGCCGGCCGAGCCGACGATGGTGATCTCCACAAAGCGCGAGCCGTTGTGGTTGTCCGGGCTGTAGCCCACCCGGTAGCCGCCCAGGTTGACGTCCGACATTCCTTCCATCGCCGTGACGATGGCGGCGGGCGTGGGCGATCTGCCCGCGCGCTTCAGGCCTTCTGCCAGCACCGTCGCGTTCAGGTAGCCCCACATGCGGTCGTAGCTGACGGGCAGGCCGGCCCGCTCCATCGCCGCGGAGAATTGCCGGTTCAGCGCCGAGGTCTGCCGCCACGGGAACGGCACCACCTGGGTCACCACCAGCCCGCGCGCCTGCTCCGCCGCGGTCAGGCCGGTGGTGCCGCCGGCGATCGACAGGGCATACATGGGAATGCCCATGACTTGCCGCGCCGCCTTCAGGAAGGCGGGCACGCAGGGGCCCGCGGCCAGCAGCAGCACCGCGTTGGGCGACGAATCGGCGATGGCCTTCGCGGCCTCGGCCGCATCGCCGCCGGCCTGGTGGATGCCGCGCGCCACGGTGATGGTGGCACCGTGCTCGCGGGCCACCTGCTCCACCATGGGCAGCATCCACTTGTCGAAATCGTTGGTGGTCATGCACGCCACGGCCAGCCGCTTGCTGCCCACGGTGGTAAGCGTGCGCACCATCTGCACCACCTCGTCACGAAAACTGGCCGTGGTGGTGAAGAAATACGGGTGATGCCGGCGCACCAGGTCGGCCCCGGCATAGATGCCCACCAGCGGCACCTTGCGCTCGGCCAGCATGGGAAGCGAAGCCGCCACGCCCGCCGCATTGGCCAGGCCGAACAGCGAGACCACCTGCTCCTGCTCGATGAGGGCGGCGGCGTTGGCCAACACCCGCTTCGGGTCATTGGCGTCGTCGCGCGTGATCAGCTCGATTTTGGCGCCGTTGATGCCGCCCTTGCTGTTGATCTCGTCGAACAGCGCGGCCTGGCCCTCCAGCACCGGCTTCACGATGCCGGCCAGCGGGCCGGTGAGCGGCAGGCTCTGGCCGATCCGCAAGGTGGTGTTCTTCGCGGGCACAGCCCACGCGGTGCGCGCCGTGGTGGCAAGGGCCAGGCTGGCGCCCGCTGCGGCGCACAGGCGGCGCCGGTTCATGTTGGCAATCATCTTCAAACTCCAGTTTTTACGGCGGGCGTGTCTTCGTCCGCGTAGATTTTTCCGCCCGGCTTCAGGGCCGTGTGTTCCCGCCGAGAGCGGAACAACGGGTAAAACATTTCAATGAACCAGCGCTCCTTGCCGAACAGCAGGTCGTCGGCCAGGCCCACGCGGGCCGGGTATTTGCGCGTGATGTGGGCGGTGCCGAACAGCACGTCCCAGAAAAACAGCAGGTTGCCGAAGTTGCCCTTGTAGTGCCCCACGCCGTCGGCGTTGGTCAGCGCGTGGTGCGCCCAGTGCGTGGCCGGGGTGGAGATGGTGCGCTCCACCAGCCACATCAGCGGGCTCAGGGCCTTGATCTTGTAAAGCGGCTCGTCCCAGCGCACGGCGCTGTGCGCGCCCAGGATCACGGTGAGCTTGACGATCAGGTAGCCGATGTACACGTTGCCGAAGCCCAGGTACACGAGCACGCCCGAGATCCAGATGCCCGGCATCATCAGGTAGTAGAAGAAGTTGTTGCGGTAGGTGATGCGGATGCTCATGTAGTGCGCCGTGTGGTGCGCGCGGTGCAGCGGCCACAGCAGCGGCGTGTGCGAAACACGGTGCCACCAGTACTGCATCATGTCGTCGCCCACCAGCAGGATGGCGGCCATGGCCCACCACGGCAGGCCCGCCCAGGCGCCCTGCCAATCCGGAAACCACAGCGCGCCGGCCCTGGCCGTGATGGCAAAGATTACCGGCTGGGTGAACGCGATCAGGCTGATGAACATGAACAGTTCCAGCTTGGTGTCGTCCCGCGTGGCGTTGAATTCGCGGTGGCGGCCCGACAGATATTCCGCCAGGGCAAAGCCCAGCATCACCATCACCAGCATCCCGTTTTGTACGGCGTTCATCGGCTTGTCTCCGTTGTTGTGGGCCGATTGTCAAAGCGCACAGGGTATGCGTCCAATGCATTTTTAATGAATAATCAATGCCTTCAAGGCATTGCCTTCCCTGGAGACAGCCATGGACCTGCGGCGACTTGCCCACTTGGTGGCGCTGGCGGATGAACGCAACTTCGGCCGCGCCGCCGAGCGCGTGCACGTGACGCAGCCGGCATTCAGCCGCAGCGTGCAGGCGGCCGAGGCCGAACTGAAAATGCGCCTGTTCGACCGCGGCCCGCTGGAAGTGACGTGCACCGCCGCCGGTGCCTTCGTGGTGGAAAAGGCGCGCAGGCTGCTGTTCGACAACCGCTGCCTGCAGCGCGATATCGATCTGTTCCGTGAACGGCAGATCGGCAACGTGGCCTTCGGCGTCGGCCCCTTCCCCGCGGCCACCCTGCTGGAGCCGCTGCTGCTGGAAATGCGCTCGCGCTTTCCCGGCATCCAGGCCCGGGTGGAAGTGAATAACTGGAAGTACCTGGCCGAACACCTGCGCGCCGAGGAGCTTGATTTCTTTGTGGCCGACATCCGCGACGTGCCGCGTGACGGCGACCTGGCGGTGGCCAGCATCGGCCAGCAGCTGGGGCGCTTCTATGTGCGCAGCGGCCACCCGCTGCTGGAGCGCAAATCGGTCAAGGCGCGTGACATGGCCGAATTCGGGCTGGCCAGCGTGCGCCTGCCAGACGCCATCAAGACGTTGATCCGGCAGCTGTTCGAAATGCCGGCCGGCAGCCCGCTGCCGGTAGCCCTGGAGTGCGATGACCTGCACTTGCTCAAGCGCATCGCGCTGGGCAGCGACACCGTGCTGGCCAGCACCGACGTCGCGGTGCGCGAGGAATTGCGGACGGGGCAGCTGCACGCCCTGACCGTGCGCGGGCTGCCTCCGCTTTTCAACGAAATGGGCATTGTTTCGCTGCGCGGGCGCAGCCACTCACCGGTGGCCTCCTTCGCCGTGCAGTTCCTGGCCGGCATCGCCAAGGCGGGGTGGAAGGTTCAAGCTCAACGGCGCACAACCTGACACCGGTCTTTGCCTAAGCCCTACACGGCGTTGTCCCCGCCAACACCAATGACGCCCATGATCGGGGGTTCACACACAACGTGGAGAACCTCATGAAATACAACACGATCATCTGCGCCATCGCGGCTGCCTCGCTCAGCCTTGGCTCGCTGTCTTCCTTCGCGCAGGGCAACGGCCGCAACGACCGTGACCGTGACCGCGACCGCGACCACGACGGCCGGCCCGACTCGCAGCAGCACGACAACCGCGGCGGCAACAATGGCAACCGCGGCAACCATTACGGTAACCAGTACCGGGCGGACCACTACTACTACAACGCCCGCGGCCCCGAGTGGCGCCGTGGCGGCCACATTCCGCCGCAATACCGCGGCGGGCAATACGTGGTGAACGACTGGCGCGGCCACCACCTGAACGCGCCCCCGCGCGGCTACCAGTGGGTGCAGGTGGGCAGCGACTATGTGCTGATCGCCATAGCCACCGGCATCATTGCCCAGCTGCTGCTGAGCCAGTAAGCGGTACACCCCGTCACCAGGCTTTGCACAACACCTACACGGCGTTGGCACTGCGTACATGAAGGGGCTCCATGATCAGGGCTCACACTTAACGGGAGTACCGCCATGAAATCCAGAGCCCTTGTTTGCGCCATCGCCGCCGCGGCACTTGGCGCCAGCTCATTTGCCTTCGCGCAAGACCGTGACCATGACCGCGGCGACCGCGGCCAGGGCCGCCGTGGCGAATATTCGCAGCGCGACCAGGCGCCGCGCCCCGCGGTGGCCCAGCGCCACAACGACAGCCGCCGCGGCGACTACCGCAGCAGCTCCGAACGGCTGGCCGACTGGCACGCCGGCGAGCGCGAGCAGGTCATGCGCCACAACGGCTGGGTGCGCGGCGGTTATGTGCAGCCGCAGTACCGTGGCCACCAGTACGTGGTGAACGACTGGCGTGCCCGCCAGCTGTATGCACCGCCCTACGGCTACCAGTGGGTGCAGGCCGACGACAGCGGCGAATACGCCCTGGTGGCGCTGGCCACCGGCCTCATCGCCCAGCTGCTGCTGAACCAGTAAGCACGGCTTGCCGCGGCGGAGCCCTCAATCGCGGGTTCCGCTGCCCTTGCCCCTGCTTTGCGCACGGGCCTCTTTCTTCGCGAGCCGCTCCGCATCCAGCTGCTGGCCCACCGCCAGCCACTGCGCGAACTCCTCCGGCGTTTCCAGCGTGATGCGCCCCAGCGTGGCCTGGCGGAATTCGCCGATCACGATTTCGGCGGCCTTTTGGGTGTTGATCTTTCCCTTGCCCAGCAGCGCGCCGCGCTGGCGGCCCACGGCCTCCAGCACTTCCTCGTCCTTCATCTGCGCCACGCCGGCGAACTTGAATCGCGCCTCCAGCAGCGGCGCGTAGTTCTGGCGCAGGTAGTCCAGCAGCTCCAGCGCCACCAGCTCTTCGTCATAGGCGTTGCGGCCGATGGCGCCACTGGCTGCCAGGTTGTAGCCACTCTTGGCCACGATGATGCGCGGCCACAGCAGGCCGGGCGTGTCCCACAAATAGAAGTCGTCGGCCAGCGTGATGCGCTGCTCCAGCTTGGTGATGCCGGCCTCGTCGCCGGTCTTCGCGTGGCGCTTGTTGGTCAGCGCATTGATCAGCGTGGACTTGCCCACGTTGGGCACGCCGCAGATCAGCACGCGCATCGGCTTGGCCAGCCCGCCGCGCCCGGGCGCCAGCGCATGGCAGGCGGCGGCCAGCGGCGCCACGGCAGCCGCGCTGCTGGCCTGCAGCGCCACGGCCCGTGTGCCGGGCTGCGCGTTGTAGTGCGAAAGCCATGCGGCCGTGCGCGCCGGATCGGCCATATCCTGCTTGTTCAGGATCTTCACGGTAGGCTTGTGGCCCGTCATGTCCGCCAGCAGCGGGTTGGCGCTGGAGCCGGGCAGGCGCGCGTCCAGCACCTCGATCACGACGTCGATGTCCTTGATGCGCTCGGCGATCGCCTTGCGCGTGAGATTCATGTGACCGGGGAACCACTGGATTGCCATGCGGGGATCATAGGTGCAAGCCGCGCCTCTAGAATTTGGCGATGCCGTCGATTGCCCCGCACCAAAGCCGCGTCTTCACCTCCCCCTGGCCGGGTGTGTACGCCACGCACATCAGCAGCGGGCGGCACTACGGCCGCCACTCGCACGGCACTTACGGCTTCGGCCTGATGGAAGACGGCGCGCAGCGCTCGGCCAGCGGGCGCGGCATGGTGGATGCGTACGCTGGCAACATCCTCACCACCAACCCCGGCGAAGTGCATGACGGCCGGCCGCTGGGCGGCGATTCGCGGCGCTGGCGCATGGTGCACCTGGATGTGGAGGTGCTGGCAGGGCTGGGCGGCGACGGCAATGTAGCGCTCACCCAGCCCGTGCTCAGCGATGCGCCGCTGCGCAGCGCGCTCATGCGGCTGCTGCGCCGGCTGGAGGCCTGGCACGCGCAGGCGCCTGCCTCGGATGCGCTGGCCTGCGAGGAATCGCTGGTGCAGGCCTGCGCCCTGCTGCTGGCGCGCCATGCTACGCAAGCATCGACGATGGATGACGATGGCGGCGGCGTGGCGCTTGTGCGCGCGCGGCTGGCCGACAGCCTGCTGGACGCGCCCTCCCTCACCGAGCTGGCGGCGCTGGCCGGGGCGGTCAGCAAGTTCCAGCTGCTGCGCCGCTTCAGCAAGGCCTATGGCGCCACGCCCCATGCCTGGCTGGTGCAGCAGCGGGCCGAGCGGGCGCGCGGGCTGATCGGCCAGGGCGCGGCGCTGGCGCACGCCGCCGCGCAAAGCGGTTTTGCCGACCAGAGCCACATGACCCGCGTGTTCGTGCGGCAGTTCGGCTTTACGCCCGGCGCCTGGCAGCAGGCCGCCGCGCGCGGCACGCGGCTGCAATAACGTTCAAGACGCGCTGCCGCGGCGCCCGCACACTGGCGCCATGCATTTCAACCACTCCCCGGAAATCTGGCGCCTGTTCCCCGAGCTGGTGCCCGGCGTGCTTGGCGCGCAGGGCATCCATGCGCGGGGCAACGTCGATGCGCAGGTGGAACAATTCAACGCCATCGCGCGGGCGCGGCTGGCCGGCGTGGCTTCGGAAACCGAGCTGCCCGAGATCAAGGCCTGGCGCGCCGTGTTCCAGCGCATGGGCCTGAAGCCCACGCAGTACCGCTGCGCTGCCGAGTCGCTGCTGCGGCGCTTCCGCAAGGAAGGCGCGCTGCCGCGGATCCACCCCCTGATCGACCTGTGCAACGCAGCCTCGCTGGCGTTCGCGGTGCCGGTGGCGGTATTCGACACCGCCAGGGTGGCGCAATGGCTGCAGGTGCGGCAGGCCACGGGCGCGGAAGCCTACCTGGGCTTCAACGGCGAGACGGAGCACCCCGACACGGGAGAGGTGGTCTTTGCCGACGCGCTGGACAACGCGCATGCGCGGCGCTGGACGCACCGGCAAAGCGGGCTGTCGGCCGTCCGCGAAGGCACCGCGAGCGTGCTAATCGTGACCGAGGCCATGCACGCATCGGCTACGGCTGCGGCTGACGTGCCGCGCCTCATGGATGAGCTGGCTCGGTCAATCAGCGCGGTGTGGGGCGGCGAGCCACGTGTGGCCGTGCTCACACCGGCCGCGTCCCGCTTCGATTTCTGAACCCGGTTCAGTTCGGCCCGCCACCGCGGTTGCCGGTGCTGTTCATGGTGCCGGAGGCCCCCATGGTGCTGGCGGGCGACGACATGCCGCTGCTGCGGGACATGGAGCCGTTGCCCATGCCCGAGCAGGCGGCAAGCAGGCTGATGAGGCCGGCGGTGATGATGAGTTTGGTCATGATGAATCTCCTTTTGGCGGCGGGCCGGAATGGGCGCCTGAAAGGAATACGCGGCGCGGCCGGCACCGGTGTGTCGGACAAGATGCCGTTCTGGGTGCCAATCGGCCCCACGCCCGCGGCTCAGCCATTACGATTGGCGCCGATGACCCCGGCCGACCCGCAATCCAGTGCCCGTGCCAAGCCGCTGCGCATGCGGCTGCTGTTGCTGGCGGCCAGCGGCCTGTTGCCGCTGTTGATCGTGCTGGCCTGGGGCCTCAGTTACCTGCTGGACGACCGGGAGGCGATAGCCAAGCGCTCCATGGTCGAGCTGTCTCGCGCGCTGGCTACCGCCGTGGACGCGGAGCACAAATCGATTGCCGCGCTGCTCGAACAGATGAGCACCTCGGACGAGCTGGAGCAGGCCGACCTGCGCGCCTTCCACATGGCGGCGCAGCGGGCGGCGCAGCAGCTTGGCTGGCGCCGCGTGGTGCTGACGGACGCCGAGGGCCGGGTGCTGCTGCGCAGCGGCGACGAGTGGGGCAAGTCCAGCCCCGTGCCGCTGGAGCCGGGGAGCATTGCCCAGGTGGTGGCCACGCGCGCCGCCTACGTCAGCCGGGTGGTGGAGACCCCCAGCCAGAGCGCCGATGCCTTCGCCGTGCGCGTGCCTGTGCTGCGCAGCGGCAAGCTGGTTTATGTGCTGTCCGCAGTGCTGCCCACCGATCGCATCGTCTCGGTGCTGACCCGCCAGAACATTCCCGCCGGTTCCGTCGCTTCGGTGTTTGACCAAGCCAACCACCGGGTGGCGCGGTCGGTCAAGGTGGCCTCGCCGTTTCCCACGCCCTCCCTGCAGGCCTTGCTGGACAGCGGCGCGCAGCAGGGCGCCGGCCGGACGAATACGCGTGAGGGAATAGAGAACTACACCGGCTTCACCCGGCTGAAGGATTCCGGCTGGGCGGTGGTGGCGGGCACGTCGGTGGCGGATGCCAACCAGGGCCTGTACGCGCTGCTGCGCGCGCTGGGGCTGGGGCTGGCCGCTTCCCTTTCGCTTGCTGTGCTGCTGGCCTGGCTGCTCTCGCGCAACGTGCTGGGCCCGATCGAAGCCTTGAAGAAAGGGGCGGCCGCGCTGGGCCGTGGCGACCCGGTGAGCCTGCCCGCGCTCAATATCGTGGAGCTGGATGACGTGGCGGTGGCGCTGACCGATGCCGCCGCCGACCGGGACCGGGCCGCCGCGCGCGCCACCGACGCGCTGCGCGTGGCCGAGGAGGCCAACCGCAGCAAGGACCAGTTCCTGGCCATGCTGGGCCACGAACTGCGCAATCCGCTGGCGCCGATTTCAACGGCGGTGCAGCTGATGGCGATGCGCGGCGACGGCAGCACCGAGCACGAACGCCGCATCATCGAGCGGCAGCTGTCGCATGTGACCCGGCTGGTGGACGACCTCCTTGACGTTTCGCGCATCACCAGCGGGCGGCTGTCGATCCAGCGCGAGCCGGTGCGCCTGGCACCGGTGCTGGCCCAGGTGGTGGAAAACATCCGGCCTTCGCTGAACGGCCAGGTGCTCTCTCTTGAACTGGCGCCGGGACTGGAGGACCTCTGTGTCGCGGGCGATGAAGTGCGGCTGTCGCAGGTGTTCAACAATCTGCTGGTGAACGCCGTGAAGTTCACCCGCGCCGGCGACCCCATCACGGTCAACGCCGCGGTCGAGGGCAACGAGATCCGGGTGGACGTGCATGACGGCGGAACCGGCATGGTGGCGGCGGACCTGGAGCACATCTTCGAGCTGTTCTACCAGGCACCGCAGAGCACCGACCGGGCGCGCGGCGGGCTGGGCCTGGGCCTGCCCATCGTGCGCAGCCTGGTGGACATGCATGGCGGCAAAGTCGATGCCGACAGTGATGGTGCCGGCCAGGGCAGCTGTTTCACGGTTCGCCTGCCGTTGGGCGAGGCGCCGCCCGCCGTTGCGCAGTCCGCGGCGGTGCCTGTGGCACGGGGCGCCGGCAATGTGCTGGTGGTGGACGACAACGCGGACGCAGCCGACACCTGCGCCGCGCTGCTGCAGATGACGGGCTACGAAGTGCGCGTGGCCTACACCCCCGAAGCGGCGCTGCAAGCGCTGCGGGATTTCACCCCCGGTGTCGCCATCCTGGACATCGGCCTGCCGGGCATGAGCGGCCATGCGCTGGCCCGCCTGATGCGCGAGGCGCCGTACCTCTATACCGGCCGGCTGGTCGCGCTGACCGGCTATGGCCGCGCCGCGGACCTGGCCGAATCGCAGGGTGCGGGATTCGACGCCCACCTGACCAAGCCGGTGGCGCCGGCGCAGCTGCTGGAGCTGGTTGGCCGGCTGGCTCAGGCGCGGGGCTTGTAAGCCACCACGTCGATCTCCACCTTCGCATCGACCATCAGGCGCGCCTCGGTGGTGGAGCGGGCCGGCTTCTTCTCGCCAAAGTAACCCATGTAGATGCGGTTGAAGCTGCCGAAGTCGCGCGCGTCCTGCAGCCACACGGTGCTTTTGCACACATCGTCCAGCGTGCAGCCTGCCAGTGCCAGCACGGCGCTGAGGTTCTTCATCACCTGGTGGGTCTGCACCTCGATGCCGCCCGCGACGATCTCGCCGTTTTCATTGGCGGGCACCTGGCCTGAGACATAGACAAAGTCGCCGGCGCGCACGGCCGGCGAGAACGGCCGGGGCTGGCGGTCGGAGGCGAGCGGGGGGTTTCCCAAATGTTCCAGCGGCATGAAGACTTCCTTTTAACGATGGTTTTGGCGCCAGACTGAAATATATTTTCAGAATTTCAGGGTTTTATTGGGGTTTGCCCTGAAAAACTCGGATATCAGGGGAATTATCCTTCAGTGCTGAAATTTACCTTCACTGTCCAGGAGCTGCCATGACCTCTGAGATCCGAATCCACCGCCGCACGGCGTTGTCGTCGCTTTTGGCGCTGGGCGCCGCCGGTGCTGGCATCGGCCCGGTGCAGGCGCAGGCCGGCAAATCGGCCCTCAACCTGGCCATGGTGGCCGAGCCGCCCACGCTGGACATCATGTCAACGCCGGCCGACCTGGTCTGCATCATCATGCAGCACGTCTACGAGCCGCTGTTCACTTTTGACGCCAAGGCCGCGCTGGTTCCGATGCTGGCCGAGGCCATGCCGAAGATCTCGGCCGACGGCAAGCTCTACAGCATCACCCTGCGCAAGGGCGTGATGCTGCACAGCGGCCGCGAACTCAATGCCGACGACGTGGTGGCCAGCCTGAAGCGCTGGATGGACGTCTCGCCGCGGGGCAAGTCGGTGGCCGCGCAGGTGGCCGACCTGTCGGCCAAGGGCCCGCTGGCCGTGGACATCACGCTCAAGAACGCCTATGCGCCGCTGCTGTCGCAGCTGGCGATGGCATCGGGCATGGCCGCCATCATGGCCAAGGAGTCGCTGGCGCAGCCGCTCAAGGAGTACGTGGGCACCGGGCCCTACAAGTTCAAGGAACGCAAGCCCGACCAGTACGTGCTGCTCACCCGTTTTGACGGCTACTCGGCGCGCAAGGAAGCCGCCAGCGGCTACGGCGGCAAGCGCACGGCGGTGGTGGAAGAGCTGCGCTTCGTGCCCGTTCCCAATGCCAACACGCGGGTCGAAGGCGCGCTGGCCGGCCAGTTCCACTACGCCGACCTGCTGCCCATCGAGGCACTGGCCCGGCTGGAAAAAGCCAAGGACAAGGTGGTGCCGATCATGACGCCTTCGTTCGGCTTCCCCTATCTGGTCTTCAACACCAAGGATGGCTCGCTGGCCCAGCAGGCGGTGCGCAAGGCGGTGCAGACCGCGCTGGGTGAAGGTGAAATGCTGGCCGCCGGCTTCGGCGACACGCGCTTTTTCATCGCCGAGGGCAATCACTTCCCCAAGGGCACGCCTTTTTATTCCACTGCGGGCACCGACAGCTACAACGAGCGCGATGCCAAGAAGGCCAAGGCACAGGCCGAGCAGGCCGGCTACAAGGGCGACGTGGTGCGCATCCTCACCAGCCGCCAGTACGACTTCCACTACAACATGGCGCTGATCATGGCCGAGCAATTGAAGAAGGCCGGCTTCAAGGCGGAACTGAATGTGGTGGAGTGGGCCACGCTGCTGCAGCGCCGCGCCGACCCCAAGCTGTGGGACATCTACATCACGCATTCGGGCCTGTTCCCCGAGCCCATGCTCTCGCCGCCGCAACTGGGCGACGGTGCGCCGGGCTGGTGGAGCTCGCCGGCCAAGACCGCGGCGCTTGCCGCGCTGAACCAGGAGCCCAACCCCGTCAAACGCGGCCCGCTGTGGGCCAAGGTGCAGCAGGTGGTGTACGACGAGGTGCCCTACATCCAGGTGGGCAAGTTCGCCAGCCTCTCGGCGCGCGCGCCCTCGCTGCAGAACTACACGCCCTACACCTACCCGTTCTTCTGGAACACCAGCCTCAAGAGCTGAACGCAGTTCGTGACCCGCTACCTGTTGTCCCGGCTGGGCGGCATGCTGGTGGTGATGGCCATCGTGGCCGTGCTGGTGTTCATCCTCACCCGCGCGGCCTCGGGCGATCCCATCGCGGTGCTGCTGGGCGACCAGGCCACCGCCGAGGACATCGCGCGCGTGCAGAAGGTGTATGGGCTGGACAAGCCGCTGCCGGTGCAGTTCGGCCTGTGGCTGAAAGAGCTGGCACACGGCAACCTGGGTGAATCCATCTTTTTGCAGCGGCCGGTCACGCAGGCACTGTGGGAGCGGGCGGAGCCCACCACGCTGCTTTCGCTCATGGCCATCGCCATCGCGGCGCTGATCGGCGTGCCTTGCGGCATCGTCTCGGCGGTGTACCGCGGCAAGTTCGTTGACCAGTTCTTCACCGGCTTCGCCATGCTGGGCGCCAGCGTGCCCAGCTTCTGGTTCGGCCTGGTGCTGATGCAGATCTTCGCGGTGTCGCTGGGCTGGTTCCCGGTGTCGGGCTACGGCGAGCCGGGCGCGTCCCTCGCGGCGCGCATCCATTGCCTGGTGCTGCCGGCCACGGTGCTGGGGGTGCTCAATTCGGCGCTGATCATCCGCTTCACGCGTGCCTCCATGCTCGACGTGCTGGGCGAAGACTATGTGCGCACCGCCCGCGCCAAGGGCCTGCCGGAAAACAGCGTGGTGCTCAAGCATGCGCTGCGCAATGCGCTGGTGCCCGTCGTCACCGTGATCGGCCTTACCGTGGCGCTGATGATCGGCGGCGCGGTGGTGACGGAGACGGTGTTTGGGCTGCCCGGCGTGGGCAACCTGGTGGTGAGCGCCGTGGTGCGGCGCGACTACCCGGTGATACAGGGCGCGCTGCTGGTGGTGGCGGTGATCTACGTGGTGATCAACTTCCTGATCGACCTGCTCTACACGGTGGTGGACCCCCGGGTGAAGTACTGAGATGCAAGTACCGCTGATCCTTCGCAAGCTGTTCCGCCGCCGCATCGTGCTGGGCGCGGCCATCGCGCTGGCGCTGGTGGTGCTTGTGTCCATCTTCGCGAGCCTGCTGACGGGGTTCGACCCGAACGAGACGGCGGTGAGCGAGCGGCTCTCGCGCCCCTCGGCCCTGCACATGTTCGGCACCGACGAGCTCGGGCGCGACCTGTTTTCGCGCATTGCTTTCGGCGGCCGCTATTCGCTGACCATCGCGCTGCTCACGGCCCTGGGCTCCATCGTCTGCGGCACGCTGCTGGGCCTGTTCGCCGGCTTCTTCCGCCGGCTGGACGCGCCGGTGATGCGGGTGGTGGACGCGATGATGTCGTTCCCCGATATCCTGCTGGCCATCGCGCTGGTGGGCATCCTGGGCCCGTCGATGCTGAACGTGGTGTTCGCGCTGGTGCTGGTGTACACGCCGCGCGTGGCGCGCGTGGTGCGCGCCTCCACGCTGGTGGTGCGCGAGCTGCTGTTCGTGGAGGCGGCGCGCGCTGTGGGCGTTTCCACGCTGGGCATCCTGTGGCGGCACATCCTGCCCAACCTGCTCTCGCCCATCCTGGTGCAGGCCTCGTTCATCTTTGCCTATGCGATTCTTGCGGAGGCGGCGCTGTCGTTCCTGGGCGTGGGCGTGCCGCCTGAAATTCCCACCTGGGGCACGATGGTGGCGGGCAGCCAGCAGTACGCGCACCAGGCGCTGTGGATCGTGCTGTTCCCGGGGCTGGCCATCATCCTCACCGCCCTGTCGCTGCAGTTGCTGGGCGACGGCATCCGCGACCTGCTGGACCCGCGCCTGAGGAAATCGATGTGAACCGGCTCGAAGTACGCAAGCTCAGCACCTTCTTCGATACCGACGAAGGCCTGATCCGTTCGGTGGCGGACGTGAGCTTCAATATCCGCGCCGGCAAGACCACGGCCATCGTGGGCGAGTCGGGCTCGGGCAAGTCGGTAACCAGCCTCACGCTGATGCGGCTCTTACCGCGCACGGCTTCCACGCAGGTCAGCGGCCAGGCCCTGTTTGTCAACCGCGCCGGCCAGACGCTGGACCTGCTGGCGCTGCCCGAGCCGCGGATGCGCGCCATCCGCGGCAACGAGGTGGCGATGATTTTCCAGGAGCCCATGACCAGCCTGAACCCGGTGTTCAGCATCGGCGAGCAGATCGCCGAATCATTGCGGCTGCACAAGGGCCTGGACAACAAGGCCGCGCTGGCCCAGGCGCTGCGCATGCTGGAGCTGGTGGAAATTCCGGCCGCGGCCCAGCGCCTGCACGAATACCCGCACCAGCTTTCGGGCGGCATGCGCCAGCGCGTGATGATCGCGCTGGCCATGGCCTGCGACCCCACGCTGCTGATCGCCGACGAGCCCACCACCGCGCTGGACGTGACCATCCAGGCGCAGATTCTGGCGCTGATGCGCCGGCTGCAGGCCGAGACCGGCATGAGCATCCTGTTCATCACGCACAACTTGGGCGTGGTAGCCCACCACGCCGACGATGTGGCTGTGATGTATGCGGGGCGCATCGTGGAAGCCGCGCCGGTGAATGATCTGTTCGCGCGGCCGCAGCACCCGTACACGCAGGGGCTGCTGGCCTGCCTGCCGGCGCAGCAGCACCGGCGCGCGCACACCGGTGAAGGCAAGCGCCGCCTGTACGCCATCCGCGGCCAGGTCTCGAGCCCGCTGGCGCCGCCGCCAGGCTGCGCCTTCGAGCCGCGCTGCGACAAGGCCCTGCCCGCCTGCCGCGAAGGCATGCCCGCGCTGCGGATGGACGATGCAGGCGGCAGTGCGCGCTGCATCCTGGTGCCGGAGGCTGCATGAGCACCGACACACTCGTGGCGCCGCTGGTTGAAGTGCGCAACCTGCAGAAGTTCTTCGGCCCTTCCGCCAAACCCGTGCGGGCCGTGGACGACGTGTCCTTCAGCATCCAGCCCGGCGAGACGCTGGGGCTGGTGGGCGAATCGGGCTCGGGCAAGAGCACCATCGGCCGCGCATTGCTGCGGCTGACCGACAGCACCGCGGGCACCATCACCTACCGCGGCGAAGACCTGGGCGCGGCCACCGGCAGCCGCATGCGCACGCTGCGCAGCAAGCTGCAGATGATTTTCCAGGACCCCTATGCCAGCCTGAACCCGCGCATGCGGGTGCGCGACATCCTGGGTGAAGCGCTGCGCGTGCACGGCCTGGCGCCCGGCAAGGAAGCCACGGCCGCGCGCATCGCGGAGCTGCTGCGGCTGGTGGGCCTGCCGCCCGAGCATGCGGCGCGCTACCCGCATGAGTTTTCCGGCGGACAGCGCCAGCGCATCGGCGTGGCGCGCGCACTGTCGGTGCAGCCCGAATTCATCGTGGCCGACGAGCCGCTGTCGGCGCTGGACGTGTCCATCCAGTCGCAGGTGGTGAACCTGCTGTGCGACCTGCGTGACCAGCTGTCGCTCACCATGCTGTTCATCTCGCACGACCTGGACGTGGTGGAATACCTGTGCGACCGGGTGGTGGTGCTGTACCTGGGCCGGGTGATGGAAATCGCTCCAACCGAAGAATTGTTCTCGCGGCCGCTGCACCCTTACACCCATGCGCTGCTAGCTGCCTCGCCCAAGCCCGACCCCACCCTCAAGTTGGTGCACGTGCCGCTGAAGGGCGACATGCCCAGCCCGGTGAACCCGCCTACGGGCTGCGTGTTCCGCACCCGCTGCCCGCACGCCATCGACGCCTGCGCGCAAACGCGGCCGGAAGTGCGCGATATGGGCGCGGGCCGCTTCAAGGCCTGCATCCGAGACGATATTGAATTGACGGCCATGCCATGACACTGCAAGACATCCTCGACCCCACGCTGGACGCCAGCCAAAAGGGCTTTCCGCACCACAGCGCGCCGCTGCGCCGCTCCGCCATCGGCAGCCAGGGCTGGAACGTGCTGCGGGGCGACATGCCGCTGCCGCTGGCCGTGATCCACCGGGACCGGCTGGCCGGCAACCTGCAGTGGATGCAGGGCTTTGCCGGCGGGCGCGGCGTGGGCCTCGCGCCGCACGGCAAGACCACCATGTCGCCGCAACTCTTTCGCCGACAGCTCGACGCCGGCGCCTGGGGCCTGACCTTCGCCACCGTGGTGCAGCTGCGCGCGGGCGTGACGGCCGGCGCGCGGCGCTGCATCATCGCCAACCAGGTATTCCGCGCCATCGACCTGCAGGGCATCGACGAACTGAAGCGCGCCAATACCGGCTTGCGCGTGGCCTTCCTGGTGGATTCCATCGCGCAGCTGGAGCTGATTGAAGGCTGGCACGGCGCGCACAAGGATGCGCAGCCTTTTGAAGTGCTGCTGGAAATGGGCGTGGACGGCGGGCGCACCGGCTGCCGCAGCCACGGGCAGGCGCTGGCACTGGCCCAGCGCGTACGCGCCAGCGCCGCCGCGCGGCTGGTGGGCATTGAATGCTACGAGGGCCTGGGTGCCATTGGCCAGACAGGCGCGGACACGGTCTACGCCGATGCTTTGATGCAGCGGGTGCGCGGCATCGCCCAAGCTTGCGACGGGCAACAGCTCTTCGAGACGGATGAAATCCTGCTCACGGCCGGCGGCTCCGCCATCTTTGATTTGGTGGCGGAGAACCTGAAGATGAAGCTGTCGCTCCCCGTGCAGGGCCTGCTGCGCTCGGGCTGCTACGCCACGCACGACCATGGCACCTACCAGCGCTTCATGAATGCCGTGGCCGAGCGCATGGGCTGCGGCCATGGCTTGCACGCAGCCATGGAGGTATGGGCAGCGGTGCAGTCCTGCCCCGAACCCGGCCTGGCCATCCTGGCGGTGGGCAAGCGCGATATCTCGTATGACCTGGAACTGCCGGTGCCTATCGCCTTCTGCAAACAGGGCGAGGCCGTGGCCACCGCGGCGCCGCAGGACTGGAAGGTGAGCGGCCTGAACGACCAGCACGCCTACCTGCGCGGGGATAGTGCCGAACACCAGGCCCTGCGCGTGGGCGACCTGGTCGCGCTGGGCATTTCCCACCCCTGCACCACCTTCGACAAATGGCGCTGGATGCCGCTGGTGGACGAGCAATACAACGTGTGTGACGCCATCGTCACCTGCTTTTAGGGCCTGTGATGACCCCCCGCGTACTTGAAAAAATTGCCGAGATCATGGACCGCGCGCCCACCGCGCGGCGAACGGTGCTGGCGCTGATGCTCGAAGACCCGCAGCGGGTGCTGGACGAAACCTTCGAGGCCCTGGCGCAGCGCGCCAGCAGCTCGGTGCCCACCATCATGCGCACCTGCCGCGACCTGGGCTACCCCGGCCTGCGCGAGTTCAAGCTGGCGCTGGCGCAGGAGCTCGCCGTGGGCGGCTCGCCGCTGAACCGGCGCGTGCGCATCGACGACGACACGACGCAGGTGATCGCCAAGGTCACGCGCGGGGCATCGGCCGTCATCAGCGGCGTGCAGGCGCAGCTGGACGTGCAAGCCGTCGAGGCCGCGGCCGATGCCATCGTGCAGGCCACGCGGGTGGACTGCTATGGCGTGGGCGTCACCTCCAACTTCATGGCGTCCGACATGCAGGCCCGCCTGTACCGCATGGGCGTGGCCTCCAACAGCTACCTGGACCCCCACCTGCAGCTGATATCGGCCGCCACCATAGGCCCGCGCGGCGTGGTGTTTGCCATTACCTACGTGGGCGGCATGCCATCGCTGCTGGAAGCGGTGGACGTGGCGCGGTCGCAGGGCGCCACCGTGATTGCGCTCACGCAACCGGGCTCCAAGCTGGCGGGCATGGCCGACATCGTGCTCAGCGTGGAAGTGGCGCCGGACCCGGTGATGCCGGTGGGCCCCGAGGCTTACCTGGCGCACCTGACGGTGATCGAAATCCTCACCGTGCTGGTGGCGCAGCGCCTGGGCGACAAGGTGGTCAACCGCCTGGCCAACATACAGCGCACGCTGGAGACGCGCGGCGTGGACATGCACCAGCACCCCCGGCTGGACTGGGACGAAGCCGCCAACGGCACCAACGGGGGCTCGTCATGACACGTGCCCTCTTGCTTGAAAACGGCCTGGTGGTGGACGGCACCGGCGAGCAGGGCCGCGCCGGCGACGTGCTGCTGATCGGCGACCGCATCGCCGCCGTAGGCACCGGCCTGCGAAACCGCCTGCCCGCCGGCCTGCCGCTGGACGACGTGACTGTGCGCGACTGCGCGGGCCTGGCCATCGCGCCCGGCTTCATCGACGTGCACACGCATGACGACGCCATCGTGCTGAATGCGCCCGGCATGTTTCCCAAGCTGTCGCAGGGCGTGACCACCGTGGTCACCGGCAACTGCGGCCTGTCCGTCGTGCCTTATGTGGTGGCGCAGCCGCAGGGCGCGCTGACCCTGCTGGGCAACTCGTTCCAATACCCTTCCGTTGCCGCCTACGCCCAGGCCGTCACCGACGCGCAGCCTGCCGTCAACGTGGCGCCGCTGATCGGCCACACCACGCTGCGCTCCGCCTGCATGGACGACCTGGCGCGCGCGGCGTCGGCGCAGGAAACCGCCGCCATGTGCGCCCTGCTGGAGCAATGCATGGCCGACGGTGCCATCGGCCTGTCGTCCGGCCTGTTCTATGCCGAAGCCATGCCGGCTCCGGCCGGCGAGGTGACCGAGCTGGCCCGCGTCGTCGCGCGGCACGGCGGTGTGTACGCAACGCACATGCGCACGGAGATGGCCGACATCCTGGAAGCCATGCACGAGGCGAGTGATTGCGCCTTCGAGGCCGGCGTGCCGCTGGTCATCTCGCACCACAAGTGCGCGGGCCCCGCCAACTGGGGCCGCACAAAGCAAACGCTGCCGCTGATCGACACCCTGGCGCTGCGCCAGGACATCGCGATGGACGTATACCCCTACGTGGCAGGCTCCACCGTGCTGCGCGAGGACCTGGTGGACGGGATCATTGACGTGATGGTGAGCTGGTCGGCGCCCTATCCCGAGATGACCGGCCGCATGCTGGCTTCCATCGCCGCCGAATGGGGCACCACGCAGCGCGAGGCCTGCCTGCGCCTGAAGCCCGGCGGCGCCTGCTACTTCCAGATGCACGAGGACGACGTGCGCCGCGTCATCAGCCACCCGCGCAGCATGATCGGCTCCGACGGCCTGCCGCACGACCAGCATCCGCACCCGCGCCTGTGGGGCGCCTTCCCGCGCGTGCTGGCGCGCTACTGGCGCGAGCAGAAGCTTTTCAGCATGGAGCAGGCGGTGCACAAGATGACCGGCCTGTCGGCGCGCAACTTCCGCCTGCATGAGCGCGGCGAGGTGCGCCAGGGCTGGTTCGCAGACATCACGGTATTCGATCCCGCCACCATCCGCGACGTCGCCACTTACGAGCAGCCGCTGGCCCAGTCCGAAGGCGTGGCGATGGTGATCGTCAACGGCGAATTGAGCTTTGACGCGGGCGCGGCCACCGGTGGCCGCGGCGGCCGGATGCTGCTCAAGCCCGGGCCCGCTCGCCGTTGAGCAGCCGCCCGACCCAGGTGTAGCGCACCATCCAGTGATAGCTGGGCAGCAGCACGGCGACCGTCACCGCCAGCATCAGCGCCAGCTTGAGCCAGCCGTTGATGGCCCAGCCGGCGATCCAGATCTGCAGCAGAATCACGATGGGCAGGTGCCACAGGTACCACCAGTACGAGGCGTCGGCCACGTAGCGCACCCAGGGCCGGTGGCCGCCGGCAAAGCGCAGGAACAGGCCTGTCACCGCGAAGGTCATGCTCCAGGCGTACAGCGAGGCGGCGGCCACGCCCACCAGCTTGATCGTCATGGCGTGCTTCGCCGCGCCCGGCGTCGCAGACGCCTGCATGGCGCCGCCCACGGCGATGAACGCGACAAACGCCAGCGCCACATACAGCCAGACCGAGGTGCGCATCCCGTCGATCAGGTGGCTGCGCCGGTGCAGCCACCAGCCCACCCCGAAGAAGAGTGCGTAATACGCGACAGCCTGCACGCCGGGCAGGAAGCGCTGCCCCGGATTGTCGATCTCGGGGAAGTACGGCCCCATCCATAGGAGGGCGGCGGTGGGCACCATCAGCAGCAGGGGCTTGGCGCGAAGGCGCATCAGGCGGTCAAATGCGGCATCGATGCCGGGCAGAACCGCCGCGGCTCCCGGCAAGCGCGCCAGCACGGCCGCCAGCAAATACAGGATCAGCAGCATTTGCAGGAACCAGAGATGCCCGGTGGGATAGGTCAGGAACGACAGCTGCTCCTGCTGGCGGCTCGCGAAAGTGCTCCCCGTGCGCGAGTCGGCCCAGAGCCAGAGCTGCCCGATCAAGGGGATCAGCACCACCAGCCCCGCCAGGAACGGGATGCCTATCCTGCGCCCGCGCTGGCGCAGGAATTCACGCGTGCCCAGCCGCTGGAACAGCAGGTGCGCGAAGAAGCCCGCGATGAAGAAAAACAGCTGCATCCGGAACAGGTGGATGAAGCCCATCAGCGTATCGAATCCCGCGCTGCGCGATACGTCGTGCACCGGCCAGGGAAAGGGAAACGTCGCCAGCGAGGCCGCGGCGTGCAGCACGATGCCCAGCAGCATGGCCACGGCGCGCAGGCTGTCCAGCGCGTGCAGGCGTTCGCCGGGCGGGTGGGCGTGCATCGTGTTCAGCTCTTGAGGCGGTAACCCGTCTTGAAGATCCAGGCCACACCAGCCAGACACAACGCCATGAACAACAGCGTCATGGCCAGGCTGACGCCCACGCTCACGTCCGACGTACCGTAGAAGCTCCAGCGGAAGCCGCTCACCAGATACACCACGGGGTTGAACAGCGTCACCTTCTGCCAGAACGGGGGCAGCATGTCGATGGAGTAGAAGCTGCCGCCCAGGAAGGTGAGCGGCGTGATGATCAGCGTGGGGATGAACTGCAGCTTCTCGAAGCCGTCGGCCCAGATGCCGATGATGAAGCCCAGCATGCTGAAGGTGATGGCCGTGAGCACCAGGAACAGCAGCATGAAGCCCGGGTGCATGATCTTCATGGGCACGAACAGGGCCGCCGTGGCCAGGATCACCAGCCCCAGGATGATCGACTTGGTGGCCGCCGCCCCCACGTAACTGATGACGATCTCCAGCGTGGACACGGGCGCGGAAAGCAGCTCGTAGATGGTGCCCGTGAACTTGGGAAAGTAGATGCCGAACGAGGCATTGGAGATGCTCTGCGTCAGCAGCGACAGCATCACCAGCCCCGGCACGATGAAGGCGCCGTAGCTCACGCCGCCCACTTCCGGGATGCGCGAGCCGATGGCCGAGCCGAACACCACGAAGTACAGCGAGGTGGAGACCACCGGCGAGATGATACTTTGCACCATCGTGCGGAAGGTGCGCGCCATCTCGAACCGGTAAATCGCGCGGATGGCGTGCAAGTTCATCATTGTTCCTTCTCCCGCACCAGGCTGACGAAGATGTCTTCCAGCGAACTCTGGCTGGTCTTCAGGTCCTTGAAGGCGATGCCTTCCGCGTCCAGCGCCTGCAGCAAATCGGCGATGCCGGAGTGCTCGTGCTTCGCGTCATAGGTATACGTCAGTTCGCCGCCGTTGGCCGAAAGCGCCAGCGGCAGCACGGCGAGCGCGTCCGGCACCTGTTGCAGCGGCTGCGCCAGCTGCAGCGTGAGCTGCTTCTTGCCCAGCTTGCGCATCAGCTCCACCTTGTTTTCCACCAGGATGATCTCGCCCTTGCTGATCACGCCGATGCGGTCGGCCATCTCTTCGGCCTCGTCGATGTAGTGGGTGGTGAGGATGACGGTGACGCCGGTGTCGCGCAACGCCCGCACCAGCGCCCACATCTCCTGGCGCAGCGTCACATCCACGCCCGCGGTGGGCTCGTCCAGGAACAGCAGCTGCGGCTCGTGCGCCAGCGCCTTGGCGATCAGCAGCCGGCGCTTCATGCCGCCCGAAAGCGTGCGGATCTGGTTGTCCTTCTTGTCCCACAGCGACAGGTCGCGCAGAACCTTCTCGATGTGGGCCGGGTTGGCCGGCTTGCCGAACAGGCCGCGGCTGAAGCTGGCGGTGTTCCACACGGTCTCGAAGGCGTCGGTGGTGAGCTCCTGCGGCACCAGGCCGATCAGCGAGCGCGCGGCCCGGTAGTCGGCCGCGATGTCGTGGCCATCCACCGTGACCTTGCCGGTGCTGGCATTGACGATGCCGCAGACGATGCTGATCAGCGTGGTCTTGCCGGCGCCATTGGGGCCCAGCAGCGCGAAGATCTCGCCGCGCTGGATCTGCAGGTCGACGTTCTTGAGTGCGGAAAATCCGCTGGCGTAGGTCTTGGACAGGCCGGCGATGGAGAGGATGGCGTCGCTCATGGGTGCCTACGCGGCCGCGCTCTGCGCCGCGAGCACCTTGATGACGACGGGGTCGGCCCGCATGCGCTCGCGGTGCGCCGCCACCCTCGGAAAGCGGGCGGGATCCACGCTGTCGGCCTCCATCCACTGCGCCAGGGTGAACAGGTACATGTCGCAGATGCCGAAGCGCTCGCCCAGTACCCAGGGCCCCTGCAGCATGCCGTCCTCGATCAGCTGGAAATTCTCGGCCACGGTCTGCGGCACTTTTTTCTTCATGGCCTCGATGGCGTGCGTGTCTTCGGGATCCACCCAGCGGTAGCCGCGCATGCGGTGGGCGTGCGATACGTGCACCGTGGAACACAGGTAGCTGTTGAACTCGTTGGCGCGCCCCAGCAGGAACGCGTCATCCAGCGGCGCCAGGCCCGCTTGGGGAAAACTCTGGGCGATGTACTGCAGCAGCGCGGGCGTTTCCGTCAGCACACCGCCTTCGGTGACCAGCGCCGGTACGCGGCCCTTGGGGTTGAGCCGCAGGTAGTCGGCCGAGCGCTGCTGCTTGCTGGCGAAATCGATGCGCACGGCCTGGTAGGGAGCGCCCGCGTATTCCAGCGCCAGGTGCGGCGCCAGGGCGCAGGTGCCTGACGCGTAGTAGAAGGTAAGCATGGCGCGATCATAGGGCAGGCCCGCGCGGCTTGCAGCGAGCCGCCAGGCACGCTTTTTCTCTGCTACAAACCAGCCAGTACAACGCGAGGAGACTCCATGCCAGTACCCCAGCGCCGCGATTTTCTGATCGGCCTCGCCGCCACGGCGGCAACGGCCGCAGGCTCCGCCGCCGCCCAGCAGGCCCCCGGACGCGGCCTCACGGCGATTCCGCAGCTGCCGGCTGAAGGCGTGCTGGCCACGGATCCGGCCTACTGGGCGGCCATCCGCTCGCTCTACAACGTGACGCCGGACGTCATCAACCTGGAGAACGGGTACTGGGGCGTGATGATCGAGCCGGTGCGCAGGCACTACATGGCGATGACGGAGATGGTAAACCGCGACAACTCGTTCTATGCGCGCACGGGATTCGGGCGCGACATGGAGCCCGCGCGCGCGGCGCTGGCGCAGGCGCTGGGCTGCGCCCCTGAGGAAATCGCCTTCACGCGCGGCGCCACCGAGGCGCTGCAGCTGCTGATCGCGGGCTACAACAGGCTCAGGCCGGGCGATAGCGTGCTGTACGCCGACCTGGACTACGACTCCATGCAGTACGCGATGAACTGGCTGAAGGACCGGCGCGGCGTTGACGTGGTGCGCTTCGCCATCCCCGAGCCCGCCACGAAGGCCGCCGTGCTGCAAACCTACCGCGACGTACTGGCGGCCAACCCGAAGGCCAGGCTGCTGCTGCTCACGCACCTGAGCCACCGCACCGGCCTGGTGATCCCGGTCGCGGAGATCACGGCCATGGCGCGCGCGCTCGGCGTTGACGTCATCGTGGATGCGGCGCATTCCTGGGGCCAGATGGATTTCAGGGTGGGCGACCTGGGCGCCGATTTCGTGGGCTTCAACCTGCACAAATGGATAGGCGCGCCGCTCGGCACGGGTTTCATGTACATCAGGAAGGGACGGCTGCCGGACATCGACCGGGCCCTGGCCGACGAGGACTGGCCGGCCACGGACATCCGCTCACGCGCGCACACCGGCACCTACAACTTCGCGGCTTTTCTGTCGGTGCTGCCGGCGCTGCGATGGCACCAGCAGATCGGCACGCGGGCCAAGGAAGTGCGGCTGCGCTACCTGCGGGACCGCTGGGTCGGCAAGGCGCGCGGCATCAACGGCATTGAAATACTCACGCCCGACGAGCCCGGGATGTCGGCCGGCATCACCTCATTGCGGCTGGCAGGAAAAACATCGGCCGCCGACAACAATGCCCTGGTCGCCCTGCTGCGCGAGAAGCACGGCATCTTCACGGTGCGGCGTGGCGGAGTGGCCAAAGGGCAATGCGTGCGCGTCTCGCCGGCGCTGTACACCACGGAGGCCGACGTGGACAAGCTCGCCGCCGCGCTGGCAGCCATCGCGGCGCAGGCCTAGCGGCGCAGCCGCGCGGGGCGCGTCATTCGTGCCGGGAATTCTTCAGGGCTTCCTTGATGGCGCCGTAGGCCCGCTGCAAGCGGCCCTCCGCTTCGCGGGCCAGGCCCTGCGCCTTCAGGCGCTCGCTGTCCGTGGCCTGGCCGATGCCTCGCTGCACGCGGCCCGCGGCCTGTTTCGCCGCCCCCTTTGCCTGATCCTTGTTCATGTTGCCTCCCTGGTTATGAAGTTGATCAGTTGACGGTGCGCTGCTCATCCGCGCGGCGATGCCATCGGATGGCCCGAATGGTCTGGGTGCCCGTCCTACGTCACCGGTGCCTGCGGCACGCCCGGCAGGGTGAAATGGAAGCTTGCCCCGTGGCCCGGCTCGCCGGTGGCCCAGATGCGCCCGCCGTGCCGTGCGATGGCGCGGGCCACGGTGGCCAGGCCGATACCCGTGCCGGCGAATTCGTCCAGCCCGTGCAGCCGCTGGAAGGTGCCGAACAGCCTGTCCGCATAGGCCATGTCGAAGCCGGCCCCGTTGTCGCGCACGAAGTATTCGCCGCGCCCGGCCGAGCCGCCCACTGTGATGCGCGGGTGGGCCTGGTTGGCGCTGAACTTCCAGGCGTTGCCCAGCAGGTTCTCCAGCACCGAGCGCAGCAGGCGCGAGTCGCCCAGGGTCACCAGGTCCGGTGCCACCTGCCATTGCAGCTGCCGTTCGGGCTGCTCGGCGTGCATGCGTTCCAGTATTTCGGTGGCCATCGCGCTCAGGTTCACCGTGGTGCGGATCATGTCCAGCTGCGACACATGGGCCAGCGCCAGCAGGCCGTCGATCAGCTGCGTCATCTGCTCGGTGTTGGCCCGGATGCGCGCCAGGTAGTGCATGGCCTTGCCCGCCTCCAGCGGGGCGATCTCCCCTTCCAGCAGCTGCGAGAACGAAGCCACCCGCTGCAGCGGCGACTGCAGGTCGTGCGAAACCGAATAGGAGAACGACTCCAGCTGCCGGTTGGCCAGGCGCAGCGCCGCCTCGCTGGCGGTGATGTCGGTGATGTCGGCGTCCACGCCCACCCAGAACTCGATGGCGCCACCCTCGCCGCGCACCGGCGTTGCCCGGTAATTGGTGGTGCGGTAGGTGCCGTCACGCGAGCGCATGCGCCGGGTGCCTGCGTACGCCGTGCCGCCGCGCCGCGCTTCCTTCCAGTTGCGGTTCATGGCCTCCACGTCGTCCGGGTGCACCAGGTCCACCCAGCGGTAGCCGTCCCAGCGCGGCGGCCCGCCGCCGAACAGGTCATACCAGGCGCGGCTGAAGAACGTCGCCCCGCCGCGGGGGTCCACCATCCAGATGGGCAGCGGCGCCTCCTCGGCCAGCGTGCGGAACAGCGCCTCCTGGCGGGCCAGCTCGCTGGTGCGCAGGGCCACTTTTTCCTCCAGCCGGGCATTGAGGTCGCGCACCTCGGCCAGCAGCTGCTTGACCTGCGAGATGTCCTGCTGCGCGCCTTCGATGCGCACCACCTTGCCCTGCGCATTGCGCACCGCGCGGCCGATCGAGCGCACGCAGACCGGCCGGCCGGTGGCCGTCACCATGTCCACCTCCACATCGAACGGGGTGCCGTTTTCTGCGCATTCCTGCACCGCGCGCACGGTGGTGTCGCGCGACGCCGGTGAGAACAGCGCGAATATCTCGTCCAGCGTGGGCGTGCTGCCCGCCGGCATGTCAAGGATCGCGGACGCCTCATTCGACCAGGTGATGCGCTGGCTTTCCACGTCCACCGCCCAGCCGCCCATGCGCGCCAGTTCGCCCGCCACGCGCAGCAGGCCGGCCTGGCCCTCCAGCTGGGACTGGGCCTGCTTGAGCTCGTCGATCTGGGTGGAAGTGCCGAACCACGCGGCGCCTTCACTGCCATCGTGCACCGGCACCGCGCGCAGCAGCTGCCAGCGGTACACGCCATCGTGGTACAGCAGCCGGTGCTCGTGCTGCACCACGCTGCCGGCCTGGGCCAGCTGCCGCATGGATTCCCGCGCGCCTTCTCGGTCGTCCGGGTGGATCTGCCCGATCCAGCCGCCGCCCAGCCCGCGTTGCGTGGAAAGCCCGGTGGCTTCGGCCCAGCGGTCGTTGATGAACTGCACCTGGCCCTGCGCATCCGAAATGAACACGATCTGCGGCATGGCCTGGGCCAGCTGGATGAAACGCCTCGAGGTGCGCTCGCGCTGCCGCGCCTGCCGCCGTACCATGCGCGCCAGCGCCGTTGCGGTGACCACTGCCGCGGCCCAGACGGCCAGGGTCAACAGGGCAAACCGGCGCCACGGCGCCAGCATTTCGCCGTACGAGGCGCCCACGGCCACCAGCAGGTCCGGATAGGACGGAAGAACCCGGTAGGCCGTCACGCGGGCCTGCCCGTCCAGCGGGCTGTCGCCGATGTACACGCCTTGCGGGCTGGCCGGCAGGTACCGCGTAAACAACGGCATCCCCGACAGGTCCTTGCCCATGGCCGAGTCATCGGGCGGGCTGCGCATCATCAGGTGGCCGTCGCGGTTGAGCAGCGTCACGGCGCCCCCGCGGCCCAGCTCGATGCCCTGCCAGACTTCCTGGAAATAGGGCGGCTCAATGGCCGCCACGATGACGCCGGTGATCTCGCCCCGCGCGTTGCGCAGCGGCCGCGAGGCGCTGATCAGCCAGCTGCCGGTGCTGCGGCTGCGCACCACCGGCCCGACGAAGAACTCCGTGGCGGGCCGCACCTGGTACACCTTGAAATACTCCCGGTCGGCCAGCGACAACCCCACGTTGCCGACATCGGAATCAAACGCGATGCGGCCTTCCCGGTCCAGCACCCATAGCGCCCGCACGAACGGCAGCTCGCGCAGCTGCGTGCGCAGCAAGGTGCGCGCGGCATCCCCGGTCACCCTGCCCGCGGCTTGCATCGCCTGCAGCCGCTCTGCCGCCAGTTCCATGCGGTCATCGATCGCCTGCAGGGTGCGGCTGGTCTGCTCGCCGATCACCTGCGCCAGCGATTGCGTAAGCCTCTCGCCCGTGCGCACGGCTTCGCCGCGCAGGAACATGAGCGCCAATGCCAGCAGCGCGCCCGAGCCCACAATGAAAGCAACGAACAGCCAGGGCACCCGCCGGCCGCCGGCCGTGGGCACGGGCCGGGGAGGAAAGCCGGTATGCCGGAAGGTGGCATCGTCGGGCCGGGGCCAACGCATCTGTGGGGGCCTTTCTGGTGCGGCTAGATCATCCCCCACCGGGCGCGGCGAGACAAGCACGATGGCGGGCCTGCCCAAATGCGGGTGCGCGGTCCGCCGCCTTCTGTATAACCAGCTCATGCACAGCAGCGCATCCCTTCTCGCCTGGGCCTGGATACCCATCGTCCTGTGGGCCGCGCTGGCGCAGACCGCGCGCAACGCCGCCCAGCGTTCGCTGGTGGCGCAGGCGGGGACCCTGGGCGCCACGCTGGCCCGGTTTGCCTATGGCCTGCCTTTCGCTGCGGTGTGGGTGCTGGTGCTGCATGCGCTGCCCGCCACGGCCGGGCCGGTGCCGCATTTCCACGCCGGCTACTTCGCCTGGCTGCTGCTGGGTGCCGTGAGCCAGCTGGCCGCCACCGCTTTCCTGCTGGCCGCGATGAAGCAGCGCAACTTCGTGGTGGGCGTGGCCTATTCCAAGACCGACGCGCTGCAGGTGGCCCTGTTCGCCACCGTGTTCCTGCGCGAGCTGCCGGGCTGGATCACGATGGTGGCCATGGCGCTGGCCACCACCGGCGTGGTGCTGCTTTCGCTGCCGCGCAAGGCGGAACCCGCGACCGGCCCGCGCGCCTGGGCAGGCCTGGCTGCGCTGTACGGGCTGGGCTCGGGCGCGGGGTTCGCGTTCTCGGCGGTGGGCTACCGCGGCGCCGCGCTGGCGCTGCCCGATGTGCCGCCCTGGCTCATCGGCGGCTGGGGCGTGCTGTGGGCCCAGGCCATCCAGACCCTGCTGCTGGGCAGCTGGCTGCTGGTGCGCTCACCCGGCTCGCTGCGGGCGCTGGCGGGTGCGTGGCGTGTGTCCGTGGCGGCGGGCTCGGCCGGCGCGCTGGCTTCCATCGGCTGGTTCACCGCCTTCGCGCTCACCACGGCGCCCAACGTGCGCACGCTGGGCATGGTCGAGGTGGTGTTCAGCTACCTGGTGTCGCACCGCTTCATGCGCGAAAAGCTCACGCCGGCCGAGCGGGCCGGACTGCTGCTGGTGCTGGTTGGCGTGGCGGCGCTCCTCTTTTCATAGCTGCCCAAGCACAGCCGGCGCGCCTTGCGGGCACTTTCTCCCCTGAAAAATGGTCAGCGCACGGTGAATGGCGCCTGGTAGGGGCGCCCAAACGCCACGCCCGCCACCACCGTACCCGCGGGCCGCAGGAACACCTTGCCCTCACGCTTGTTGTTGCGTGTGTCAACGAACGAGACCGGCCCTTCCACGACATCCAGCATCGACAGGTCGGCCGGCGCGCCCACCTGCAGCGTGCCGTGTTTCGGGATGCGGGCGATCACGCGCGCGGGCGCGGCGGTGGCCATGGTGACCACTTCGGCGAGCGAATAGCCCATGTGCAGGAACTTGCTCATCACCCACGGCAGGTAGGGCATGCCTGGCGTGTTGGCCGAGAACACGTGCACGTCGGACGAGATGGTGTCGGGCGGGCAGCCCTGCGCGATGGCGGCCTCGGCCACCGTGTAGTCGAAGCTGCCGCCGCCGTGGCCCACGTCGAACACCACACCGCGCCGCTTGGCGGCCAGCGCCGCGGGCAGCAGCTTGCCGTCCTGAACGATGTTGGTTCCCTGCCCCGCCACGTTGGGCGCGCCGGAATAGCAGTGGGTGAGCACGTCGCCCGGGCGCAGCAGGTCCAGGATCTGCGACATCAGCGCACTGTCCTGCACGCCGCCGATGTGCACCATCACCTTGGCCGGCACGCCGGACATCACGCAGGCCGCGATGGCGCGCCTGAGCGGCTCGATGCCGTGGCGGGCGATCACGTTCTCGCTCATGCGCACCTTCACGCCCAGCACCATGTCGGCGTTCTCGGCCACGGCACGCGCGGCCAGCTCGGGCTGCGCATAGTCGATGTTGAACAGCTCGGGTACCGGGAAGCCCGCCAGCCCGGCCACTGCGATGTGGACGAAAGCGAACTGGCGCGTGCGCGAGGCAGGCGCCACGAAGCGCCGGAAGGCCGCGAAGTTGTTGGCGCCGCCGTCGCCGGCGGACACCACGGTGGTGGTGCACTGGTGCGCCACCAGTTCATCGGCCGGGATGCCGATGGCCGAGCCGTAGGGGAAGGTGTGGCAATGCAGGTCGATCAGGCCCGGCGTGACCAGCTTGTTGCCGGCATCCATGACGCGCACCGCGCGGTCCTCGGCGATGCTGGGCGCGATCAACTCGATCAGGCCGTAGCGGATGCCGATGTCTCGCTTGCCTGACAAGCCCTGGCTGGGGTCCAGCACGTTGGCGTTGCGAATCAGCAGGTCGAACTTGTCGCCGGGGCCCATGGCCGCGAGAGCCGCGCCGGGAATGGCGCCAAGGGCCGCCATTGAAGCACCGGCCGTGACCAGCCGGCGGCGTGAGGTATCCGTCATTGTCTGCCTCCATCATTGTTGTTGAAGGCGCACTATCTGCCCTTGCCGGCAGCGCGTCAACTCACTCCAGCATGTCGGCCTGCGACTGCAGCAGCTGGCCCCAGATGGGCTGGAAATGCAGCCAGCCTATGTATTCGCTGCCCACGTGCTCGCGGCTGTAGCGGGCCTTGTCGTCGGGCACCAGCTTCGGCGCGATGCCGGTGGCGTCGATCATCAGCTGCTGCTGGCAACAGCGCTCCAGCGCGATGAACCAGAAAGCGGCCGCCTCGATGCTGTGGCGGCTGCAGGTGATGAGGCCGTGGTTCTGGTGGATGGCCGCCTTCACGCCCTTGAAATACCGCGCGAGGCCGACGCCGGCGCTTTCTTCCACGGCCACCTTGCCGCCCTCGGCGCTGATCACCACGTGGTCCTCGAAGAAACAGGCCGCGTCCTGCGTGATGGGCGCGAGCTCCTTGCCCAGCGATGCGAAGGCCACGCCGTACACGGTGTGCGCATGGCACATGGCCACAATGTCGGGATGCGCCTCGTGCACCGCGGCGTGCAGCACGAAGCCGGCGCGGTTGACGGCATGGCTGCCCTCGACCACCGTGCCCGCGTGGTCCACCAGGATCAGGTTGGACACCTTGACCTGTGAGAAATGCACCGCCATCGGGTTGGTCCAGTACAGGTGCGGGTGTTCCGGGTCGCGCACCGTCAGGTGGCCCGCAAAGCCGTAGTCCAGGCTGTGCAGCGCGAAAGCTCGGCAGGCCGCGGCCAGCCGCTGCTTGCGATGGCTGCGTTCCTGGGCGTGGGTAGCGAACGAAGGGATTTCAGGGAACGCCAGCCCCGGCTGCGAAGGCTGGTAAATCGAAACGCGCTTGACCTTGTCCAGCATGGCCGTCGGCAATCTCAGGCGGCGGGCTTGGCGTCCATCACGGTGGACCATGCGCCCCAGGCAGCATCGGTCTCGCCGCGGGCGGCCATCCACTGGCGGAACTCTTCCGTGTTGACGGCGCTGCCGGGTTCGCCGGCGGCCTGGGCACGCGAATGCACGGCGTCGAAACGCTTTTCCGCCAACTCTTCCGCCGCCTGCTTGTTGTCCGCCACGGCCTCGGCCTGCGCCGCTGCTTCCATCCAATCGCTCATGGGTGCCTTCCTGGTAAGGCCCAAGTATGAAGCCTTTGGGTTGACCCGGCCGGCCCGGGGTTTTGTGTGGCCGGGGCGTACGCGCCTTCAAGGCGCGTGCCTACAAGCCGGGGCAGCGGCCTGGGCAATAGTTCAGGCACCAATCCACAGGGAGAAAACCATGTTCAAGACCACCGCCATCGCCATCGCCATCACCTCCGCCGCAGTCATGGGCCTCGCCGGCTGCGACGTCAAGAAGACCCAGGAGGGCAACGTCACCCTGCCCAAGTACGACGTGGAAAAGACCAAGGAAGGCAATGTCACGCTGCCCAAGTACGACGTGACCGCGCCCGACGTGAAGGTCACCAGCACTGAAAAAACCATCGTCGTGCCCACCGTGAAGGCCGAGGAAAAGACCATTGAGCTGCCGAAGGTGGAAGTTACGACCGCCAAGGAAAAGGAAGCCCAGGGCAAGAAGTAAGCGCGGCGCGAGCGCGAGCGCGTTCACGCGCTCGCGTCGATGCTGCGGATGCGCTCCATCGCCTCGGCTTCGCCCAGCTGTGCAGACATGCACTCGAACATGGCGGAGCGCAGCTTCAATATGTCCGCATTGGTGCGCGCCGCAGCGACGCTGGCGCGCAGCAAGTTGGCCGACCCGCCCTTGCATTCATGCAAAAGGATAAGCGTGTAGCGGCGAAGGAGCTCGATAGTGAGGGCGGGATGAGAGCTTTCGTATTGATTCAAGGTACTGCTGTTGTTTGACTCGGCCGACGACCGGCTGGTATAGCCAGTTCCATGCCCGTCACCACAGTGGTGGCACGACTTATGCACGGCATCCGGCATGACAACGCAGGCCGGCGCACTGGAAATCAAGGATGCCACGGGCATAGGCGAAGGCGTCACGGCTGCCTGGCGGCGGCTGTGGGGTGCACGCGCGCAGGGCGCAGCGGCCCGCGACAGCGCCAGTGCATGGACATCCGGCGTTACCTACCGGGGCTACCTGGGAGCCAAGGGCGGCGACTCCGCCTCCTGGATGTCCGAAGACCAGCTCAAGGAAATGCAGGCCCTGCTGCGCATGGCGGCCGCCGCCGGCCGCCTGGGCGCGTGGGCCGTCGAGCTCTCGGGCCAGAAGTGGGTGTGGTCCGACGAGGTAAAGGCCATCCACGAAGTGCCCACCGACTTCCAGCCCACCACCGAGGACGCGCTGGCTTTCTACACGCTGGAGTCGCAGGAACTGGCCGTGGATGCGTTCGAAGCCTGCGCCACGCGCGGCATCCCGTTCGACCTCGAGCTGCAGCTGGTCACCGCCAAGGGCAACGACGTCTGGATCCGCACCATCGGCGAGGCCGAGCGCGATGCCCGGGGCCACATCACCCACGTGCGCGGCGCCATCCAGGACGTGAGCCGGTTCCGCGCCGTCGCCGACGAAGCGCGCCTCACGGCGGAGCGCTTCACCCGCACGCTGGAGTCGCTCTCCGACGGCTTCATCCTGCTGGACCACGAGTGGTGCTTTGTGTACGTGAACGCCGAGGCAGAGCGCATCCTGCGCAAGAACCGGCGCGAGCTGAAAGGCCGTTGCCTGCTGGTGGAGTTCCCGGAAACGGCGGCGGGCAAGTTCCTGGAGCGCTGCCAGGACGCCATCCGCGACGGCACCACGGTGGAATTCGAGAAGTACCACTCGCCGCTGAACATCTGGGTTTACATGAAATTCAGCCCGTCGGACCTGGGCCTGACCTTCTGCATCCGCGACGACACCGAGCGCATCACGTCGCGCCGCCAGTTGCTGCGCCTGCGCGCCCAGCTTGAAGGGCAGAAGACCTGACACCAAGGCAGGGGCACCGCCGCGGGGCGCGCAATCCGGCCCAGTCCTACAGGCCGACCTGCCGCGCCTGCATAGCATGGGGTGGCAAGGGGGTGACCCGTGCCAGACCCGGCCTTTCGCACGCTGCTGTACCGCTATTTCTTCTTCGCCTGGCTTTACCGCGATGCCAGCCGCGGCAACCTGCTTGAACGCGCCGCCGCCTGGCGCCACAACAAGGCCCACGCCCACTGGCTGCTGACCTACATGCGCCGCTGGCTGTGGTGCGCCGCGGTGCTTTACGGGCTGGGCGGGATGGTGGAGGTTGTGCTGGGCTGGACAGGCGCGTCGGCCTTCTTCTACGTGCCGAGCGCGCTAAGCGTGACGGTCAACGCGGTGATCGCCGCTTCCTGGCTGGGGCTGAAGGCCATGCCCGCGCCGCTGTGACACGCGGCGCGCCGCCGTCTGTCTTTCCCCGGTGCCCGCTCGGCGGGCGCGAGCGGCGGGTGCGGTGATTCCGTGAACTAAGACACAGACACGAGAGGCCATAGTTCCCTATCGTTCGCTCCATGGGCCACTAGCATGGACCCAGTCGAAACACTCACTGACACATGCCCTTCATCACCTCCATTACCCGCTACCCGGAGTTCGTCCAGCTGGCCGTGTCGGGGCCGGCCGAGATGAAGAACTTCGTCGAGCTGGTGGCAACGATCGAAAGCGAAACCGTGTACTGGTCCGACCGCCGCGTGCTGGCGGACCTGCGCGACGTCGCCGGGCGGCTGACGGCGCCCGAGCAGGTGTTCCTGGGCGAGCTGGTGGCGCAGAACCTGCCGCACCTGGAGCGGCTGGCTTCGCTGGTGCCGCCGGACCAGATCACCCGCAACAGCGAAAACGCCGCGCAGGAGATGGGCATGCAGCTGCGCGTGTTCACTTCGCTCGATGACGCGGTGGCCTGGCTGTCGCCGGCCGCCGTCCGCACCCCCGAGGCGCTTGCCCAGCAGCAGCACACCCATTGACCTCCGCCCTCCTGCGGCAGGCACTGCCTTCCCCCACAACCCCCCAGATCCTTCATGCAAGGCTTAAGATTTGCCTTCGCCCAACGCGAACAGGACAAAAGGCCGTACCCCATGCATGCCCGGGTGTTCCGCAGCGACGGATTCGTCAGGGTTGAGGTGTCAGGCGCCGCCGACCTCGACGGGCTGCTGCGCATGATGCGCAAGATCTCGGTGCAGACCCGCAGCCACGGCGACACCCTGATGCTGGTGAACCTGCAGAAAATGGAAGGCGAGCTGAACTTCACCGGCCATTACGTACTGGGTGAGCAGGTGGCGCAGCACCTTTCGCACCTGACCAAGCTGGCCTCGGTGGTACAGCCCGGCAAGATCACCAAGACCAGCGAGAAGGTTGCGCGCGCCCAAGGCGTGCAGTTGAGCGTGTTCGATTCCGAGCGCGACGCCATGGCCTGGCTGCTGATGGCCGAGCAGCAGACCCAGCCCGGCGACACCGCGATGATGGACCCGGTGCGCACCGCCTTCTGGGAGGCCTTCCAGCACCTGTTCCCGCTGCACGCCCAGGCGATCCAGATGGCCAACGGCAACCTGGTGATTTCCTGGCCAATGGCGAACGACCCGAACGCGCTCTACGAGATGTCCACGCCCATCACCATCCGCTTCGAGCCGGAGCTGCTGCAGGTGATGCTGGAAGCGTCCAGCGCCGAGCAGCGCAAGCGCATCGCCGCCCAGCAGGAGAACGTCTTTCGCGCCGGCCTTGTGGGCTACGACCCCTACGCCATGGTGCCAAAGGCGCGGGTGATCGTGCTGGGCTAGCGCTTGTTTTTGATGGGCACGTCCATCTCTTCGGCCTTGATCTCGCGCACCAGTTCCGGCACACCCCAGGGGAATGCCGGGTCGTTCTTGATGCGCGTGTGGTACATCGACTGCATCGCCTGGTTGTCCTGCTTGCGGAAGGTCATCTTGCCCTTGGGCGTGTCGAAGCTCAAGCCTTCCATCGCCGTGATCAGCTTTTCGCTGGAAGTGTCGCCGCCTGTCTTCTTCAGGGCCGCGACGATGGCCATCGCGGCGCTCATGCCGCCGGCGGTGAAGAAGTCGGGCGGGTTCTTGAACTGCTTGTAGTGGTTGGCCACCAGCCACTCGTTGGCCGGGTTCTTGGGGATGCCGAAGTAGTAGTAGCTGGCGCCTTCCATGCCGGCGTAGGGCTTGTACGCCACCATGGCCGGCAGGATGTTGCCGCCGGCGGCGATCTCGATGCCGTAGCGCTTGAAGTCCAGGTCGGCCATCTTCAGCGGGTTGCCCGCGCCGGCCCAGTAGAAGTACACGATCTTGCGGCCCGGCTTGTTCTTCAGCGCCTCGATGACGCGCTGGCCCGCGGCGGTGAATTCCGTGGCGTTGACCGGCAGGAATTCCTCGTGCGCCACCTTGGCTTTTTTAAGCGCGTCCTTGAAGGCCTTGATGCCGTCGCGGCCGAACGCGTAGTCCTGCGCGACCGTGGCGATGGTGACGTTGTCCTTGTCCAGCGCCACGGCATTGCTGATCGCGTCCTGCGAGCTGTTGCGGCCGGTGCGGAAGATGTAGCGGTTCCACTTGTCGCCGGTGATGGAATCGGCCACGGCGGGCTCGACCAGCAGCACCTTCTTGTATTCCTCCGCCACCGGCAGCAGCGCCAGCGCCACGGCGCTGGAGGTGGGGCCGACGGCGAAGTCCACCTTCTCGTCGCCGTAAGCGGCGGCCAGCAGGCTCTTGCCCACGTCGGGCTTGCCCTGGTCGTCTTTTTCCAGCACAACGATCTTGCGGCCGTTCACGGCCATGGTCCCGCCGGTGGCGTAGTCCAGCCCCATCATCAGGCCGGTCTGGGTCTGCTTGGCATAGGCCTCCAGCGCGCCGGTCTTGCTGTAGATGTGGGCGATGCGGATATCGCGGGCCTGGGCGCCGGCCGCCAGGGGCAAGGCGGCCGCTGCGGCCGCCAGGAGGATGGGACGGAGGTACTTCACGGGAGGTCTTTCCTGCGGTTTGGGGAAGGCCAGAAGGCTACCAGAGAAGGCCGCGCCCAAGAAAAAACCCGCAGGGCCTTACGGCCTGCGGGCAAATGATTCCGGGACGCGTAATCACCGGTATCAGGGATGAGCAGCTACTCTAGCGCGCAGCCCATGACCGGAAGCTGACCAGTACCGGATGCGTGTACGCTTGGTGCCCATGGCAAATTCCCCACTCCCCACCGGCACCGATGCACGCCCGCTCTGGCGCGTCTTCCTTGCCTTTCTCGGGCCCATGGTCCTGGCCAACATCCTGCAGGCGCTCTCGGGCACGCTCAACAATGTTTTCGTAGGGCAGATGCTCGGCACCCAGGCGCTGGCGGCCGTCTCGGGCATGTTCCCCATCATTTTCTTTTTCATCTCGCTGGTGATCGGCATTGGTGCCGGCGCCTCGGTGCTGATCGGCCAGGCGTGGGGCGCGCGTGAACTGCACAAGGTGAAGGTGATCGCAGGCACGGCGCTGGCGCTTGGCCTGATCCTGGGCGGGCTGGTGGCGCTGTTCGGCGGCACCTTCACCGAGGCGCTGCTGGTCGCGCTGGGTACGCCGCCCGACGTGCTGCCGATCGCGGTGGGCTATGCGCGCACCATGATGCTGGCCATGCCGGGCCTGCTGGTGTTCATCCTGCTGACCCAGCTGATGCGCGGCGTGGGCGACACGGTGACTCCGCTGTACGCGCTGCTGCTGTCCACCGCCGTTTCGTGCCTGCTCACGCCCGCGTTCATCCGCGGCTGGTGGGGCCTGCCGCAGCTGGGCGTGACCAGCGCGGCGGC
This sequence comes from Burkholderiales bacterium, assembly GCA_016191525.1. Classification (GTDB taxonomy): domain Bacteria; phylum Pseudomonadota; class Gammaproteobacteria; order Burkholderiales; family Burkholderiaceae_C; genus Ramlibacter. The sequence goes on from JACPOK010000033.1 coordinate 981,162, forward strand.
CGCCTCCATCGCATCGTTCATTTCGGCGCTGACATTCCTGGCGTGGTTCATGCGCAGGCGCAATCACCCGATGGCACCGGACCGCGAGCTGCTGCGGGCGTTACGCATTGACCCCGCCGTGCTCAAGCTGGTGGTGCGCATCGGCTTGCCCACGGGCGTGCAGATGGTGGTGATTTCGCTCGCGGAGATCGTGCTGCTGTCGCTGGTCAACGGCTTCGGCTCCAACGCCACGGCGGCCTACGGCGCGGTGAACCAGGTGGTGAACTACGTGCAGTTCCCGGCCCTTTCGATCGCCATCACCGCTTCCATCCTGGGCGCGCAGGCGATCGGGGCCGGCCGCACCGACCGCCTGCGCGCCATCGCCCGCACCGGGCTGAAGATGAACCTGGTGCTCACCGGCGGCCTGGTAGTGGTGGGCTACCTGTTCTCGCGCCAGTTCATCGGCATGTTCATCACCAGCGCGCCGGTGGTCGAGCTGGCCCAGACACTGCTGCACATCATGCTGTGGAGCAGCGTGATCTTCGGCTTCCAGGCGGTGCTGGGCGGCGTGATGCGCGCGAGCGGCTCCGTGCTGGTGCCCACGGGCATCGCGATCTTCTGCATCGCCGTGATCGAGGTTCCCTCGGCCTGGATTCTCAGCCACCAGATCGGCATCAATGGCGTCTGGATGGCCTACCCCATCACCTTCGTGGCGATGCTGCTGATGCAGGCCAGCTACTACCAGTTCGTCTGGCGCAAGAAAAAGATCGTGCGGCTGGTGTAGCAGCCTAGCGGCCGCCCGCCGCGCGCAGCAGCGCGGCGACCTGCTGCTGGCCGCGCCGCTGGGCGTGCTGCAGCGGCGTGACGCCATCGCGGTCGGCCAGGTTCACTTTCACGCCATGGGCGATGAGCATGCGCACGATCTCCGTGTGCGCGGGCCCGCCGTCTCCCAGGATCACGGCTTCCAGCAGCGCGGTCCAGCCCAGGTTGTTGACGTGGTCGGCGTCTATCGCCGTGGTCAGCAGCAGGCGCACCGTTTCAACGTGGCCGTGGTGGCAGGCCGGGATCAGCGCGGTGCCGCCGTAGCGGTTGACGCTTTTCAGGTCGGCCCCGGCGGCCAGCGTGGCCCGCACGATCTCGGTGAACCCGCTGGCGCCGGCCAGCAGGAAGGCGCTGTCCTGCAATGCGTCCCTGGCATTGACGTCGGCGCCGCGCGCGATGAGCGTGCGCACCTGTGCAAGGTCATTACGCCGGGTGGCCTCCACCAGCGCGACCGGTTGGGCCACCGCGCCCGCCGGCAGCAACGCCAGCATCGACAGTGCGGCGCGCCGGCGCATGGCCTTCAGCGCGCTTCGCGCGCGAGCCGCATCTCGTTGGCGCCCTGCGCCGCGCCGCTGCCCGGCACGATTTCACCGGTGCGGTCGCGGGCATCGCCCAGCCGGGCCGCCAGCAGCTCGGGCGCGCCCGCGTCCATGCCCGCGTAAACGCCCTGCGTGAGGGTGATGTTGGCCGATGCGAAGCCTCCCGCGCCCGCGCACAGGGTGGTGCGCGCGGGTGCGTCCTCGCCTGCCAGCACCAGCATCGCGGGCACCACCGCTTCGGGCACGAAGGCCTTCAGCATGTCCGCCGGGAACAGGTCCTCGGTCATTCGCGTGGCCGCCGTCGGCGCCAGGCAGTTGACGCGGATGTTGTTCTTCTCGCCTTCGATCGACAGGGTCTGCATCAGGCCGACCAGCGCCATCTTGGCGGCGCCGTAGTTGCTCTGCCCGAAGTTCCCGTACAGCCCGCTGGACGAGGTGGTCATGATCACGCGGCCGTACTTGCGCGCGATCATGTGCGGCCACACGGCCTTGGTGCAATGCACGGCGCCCATCAGGTGCACCTCGATCACCAGCCGGAAGTCGGCCAGGTCCATCTTGGAAAAACTCTTGTCGCGCAGGATGCCCGCGTTGTTGATCAGGATGTCCACCTGGCCCCAGGCGTCGACGGCCTGCTGCACCATGGCCTGGACGGCCGCGAAGTCGGTGACCGATGCGCCGTTGGCAAGCGCCTCGCCGCCACGGGAGCGGATCTCGTCGGCCACAGCCTGCGCCGCAGAGACCGAGCCGCCGGAGCCGTCGACGCCCGCGCCCAGGTCATTGACCAGCACCTTCGCGCCGCGCGCGGCCAGGGCCAGCGCATGCTGGCGGCCCAGCCCGTTGCCCGCGCCGGTGACGATGGCCACGCGGCCCTTGAAATCCAGTGACATGCCTTGCTCCGTGTGAATGTGCTGGCGGGCACTTTAGCGCACCGCGCCGCGCCATGCTGCAGCCAAGGTGACTGCTTGCCGCACAATCTTGCGTCATGACCGAGCTTGCCTTCAGCGGCCCCGCCGACCGCAACAAGCAGCCCATCCTGGATGTGCTTTGCAGCTTGCTGCCCGCACAGGGCGCGGCGCTGGAGATTGCCTCGGGCACGGGCCAGCATGCGGCCTGGTTTGCGGCGGCACTGCCGCAATGGACCTGGCAGCCGACGGATGCCGATGAGAGCGCGCTGCCCACCATCGCCGCGCGCGCGGCGCAACAGGGGCTGGCGAACGTGAGGCCCGCGCTGCTTCTCGATGTGATGGCCTCGCCCTGGCCGGTCCCCGCCCGCGCGTATGACCTGGTCTATTGCGCCAACATGATCCACATCGCGCCGTGGGAGACCTGCGCAGCATTGATGCAGGGCAGCGCGCGCCACCTGAAGGTCGCGGGCGTGCTGGTAACCTACGGCCCCTATCTCGAGGACGCCGTGCCCACCACGGCTGGCAACCTGGCGTTCGATGCCAGCCTGCGCGCACGCGACGCGCGCTGGGGCATCCGCCGGCTGCAGGACGTGGCGCAGCAGGCATCGCAAGCGGGGCTCACGCTGCGCCGGCGCCAAGAAATGCCGGCCAACAACCGGCTGCTGGTGTTCGGCCGGGGCGATTAGAACTCGCCGAACTTCAGGTACGCATCCACCGGGTCCATGCCCCAAGTCGCCGCTACAACGCGCAGCTTCTAAACCCCGTAAACCCGTCATCCCGCGCCGCCAGCGCGAAGCCGCGCCGCCGGGGCGCCTTCATGCGCGCGCGGCTGGCGAACGATGCGCCGCGCTGCGCGCGCGCGATGCCGAAAGCGGGCTGCGCTTCGTAGCCGGTGTGGCGTGTCCACGCGTCCGCCACAAAACCCGGCCAGGGCTGCAGGGTGCCGGCCGTCCATTCGCGCACCTCGCCCCAGCGGAAGCCCCGGCGCCCGGCCACGTGGGCAGCCATTTCCCATTCCACTTCGGTGGGCAGGCGCCGCCCGGCCCAGCGGGCCCAGGCGTCGGCTTCCCACCAGCTCACGTGCATGGCGGGCTGGCTGCCCGACATGCGGGCCGATTTGCCGAACAGGGTTTGCATCACGGCGCCGCTGGCCGCGCCGATCTGCTCCACATGGCGCGGGCCGCGCCTGCCTTCCGTGGCCGCCTGGTGCTCCAGCCAGGCCCAGCCCTGGGGCAGCCACAGGGCGGCGTTGTCATAGCCGCCGTCGTCCACAAACTCGGCGTACTGCGCCCACGTGATGGGCTGTGCGTCGATCTCGAATTCGGGCACATCCACTTCGTGCGCCCACTTCTCGGTGTCGGGCACAAAGCCCCCGGGCACCGCGCCCAGCTGCCAGCGGCCGGCGGGCACGCGCAGCGGCTCGCGCTGCTGGGCGCCGCCGGGCACAGGCAGCTTCAGCGGCACGCCCAGTGTTTGCGCCATGGTGATGAGCTGTTCGCCGCGCAGGTCTTCATGGAACAGCGCGGCCCGAAAGAAGTACAGCGCTTCGTCGGTCTCGGGGGATTTTTCCAGCAGCTCCAGCGTGCCTTCCAGGGTTTCCAGCAGCCAGGCGCGCACGGGGCCCACCTGCAGCGGCTGCTCCCAGCGCTGCGTGCGCGGCACCAGGGCGGGGTTGAACCAGGCGTCGGCCCGCGGCTCGATGGAGGCCAGGCGCACCGCGTCCAGCGGGCAGGCGGCGCCCATGCCGCGCTGCGGGTTGCGCCCGATCCAGAATTCGGCAAACCAGCCGATGTGGCCGGCCAGCCAGAGCGGGGGCGAGGTTTCGGCGCCCACGGGCACCACGAAGCCGGCCGCGCCCAGCGCCTGCTCGTACTGCGCCAGCAGGTGCAGCGTGTGGTTGCGCGCGTCCATCAGCGCCAGCGAGAGCAGGCCGCGGCCCGCGCTGCTGACGGCGGGCATGTCGATGGAGACAGCACTTGCTTCTGGCGTAAGCGAGGACATGGCCTATTATTCACCCCGGTCCCGCGGGCACCCTCAGCGTCTACCGGTACGGGTAAACCCGGCATGGCCCAGTCAGGGTTTCTTCAGCGCCTGCGGGATAGTATTTAGGGCTTATAGGGCCCTCGCGGTTCTTGGCATTTCCCATTACAGAAGTACGGAGCAAGTCGTGGCAGCACTCCTCAAACTATCCCTCGGCGTTGACTGGATCAGCGAACGGCTGGGGCGCGTCGCGTCCATGGCGGTGCTGCTCACGGCGCTTATCTCCGCGGGCAATGCGTTCGTGCGCTACATCCTGGACATCAGCTCCAACGGCTGGCTCGAGATCCAGTGGTACCTGTTCGCCGGCATCGTGATGCTGGGCGCGCCCATCGTGCTCAAGCTCAACGAGCACGTGCGTGTCGATCTGATCTACGGCCGCCTCAAGGGCAATGGCCCGGTATATGTCGACCTGTTCGGGCTGATCTTTTTCCTGCTGCCGGTGATGTCGCTCATGGCCTACCTGGCCTGGCCGCTGCTGGTGAAGATGTATCTCATGCACGAAATGTCCAACAACGCGGGCGGCCTGGTGCGCTGGCCCGCCATGCTGATGCTGCCGGTGGGCTTCGGGCTGATGTTCCTGCAGGGCCTGTCGGAAATCGTCAAGCGCATCTGCTACCTGCAGGGCACCTTCCAGATGGACATGCATTACGAGAAGCCGGTGCAGTAAGCACCCAGCGGCCCCTCCCCCAAGCACAACAAGTATTACCGGGACTCACACCATGCAAATGGAAAACTTCGCGCCGTTCATGTTCGCGGCGCTCGTGTTCATCATGCTGATCGGCTTTCCGGTCGCGTTCTCTCTGGCGGCGCTGGGCCTGTTCAGCGGCTTCTATGCCATCAGCATGGGCTGGTTCCCCGCCAGTTTCATGGCCAACCTGCCGCTGAACGTGTTCGGCATCCTGTCCAACGACCTGCTGCTGGCCATTCCGTTCTTCACCTTCATGGGCGCGATCCTCGAGAAATGCGGGCTGGCCGAGGACATGCTGGACTCCATGGGCCAGCTGTTCGGCACCGTCAAGGGCGGGCTGGGCTACTCGGTGATCATCGTGGGCTTCATCCTGGGCGCCATCACGGGCACCGTGGCCGGCCAGGTGATCGCCATGGCGCTGATTTCCATGCCGGTGATGATCCGCTACGGCTACAACATGCGCTACACCACCGGCGTGCTGGCCGCCTCGGGCACCATCACGCAGCTGGTGCCGCCCTCGCTGGTGCTGGTGGTGATGGCCGACCAGCTGGGCCGCTCGGTGGGCGACATGTACAAGGGCGCCTGGGGCCCTTCCATCCTGCAGGTGCTGATCTTCGCGCTGTACACCTTCGCGCTGGGCATCGTCAAGCCGCACCACGTGCCGGGCGTGCCCAAGTCGGCGCGCACCAAGAGCGGCGCCGCGCTGTGGATGCAGTGCCTGCGCGGCATCATCCCCTCGGCCGTGCTGATCTTCGCCGTGCTGGGCTCCATGGGCGGCCTGCCCTGGATGGACAGCGCCATCGCCACGCCGACCGAAGCCGGCGCCATGGGCTGCGTGGGTGCGCTGGTGCTGGCCGCCATCCACAAGCGCCTGACGCGCGACCTGATCTGGCAAGCGATGGTGGGCACGATGCGCCTGACGGCCATGGTGGTGTTCATCCTGATCGGCTCGCGGGTGTTCTCCATGGTGTTCCAGGGCGTGGACGGTGCCAAGTGGGTCGAGCACCTGCTCACCGGCCTGCCGGGTGGCCAGGTTGGCTTCCTGATCGTCGTCAACATCTTCATTTTCTTCCTGGCGTTCTTCCTCGACTTCTTCGAGATCGCCTTCATCATCCTGCCCATGCTGGGCCCGGTGGCAGCCAAGCTGGGCATCGACCTGGTGTGGTTCGGCGTGCTGCTGTGCGTGAACATGCAGACCAGCTTCATGCACCCGCCGTTCGGCTTCGCGCTGTTCTATCTGCGCGGCATCGCCGACACGCTCTACAAGGAAAAGCGCATCGAAAAGCCGGTGCTGTCCAACGACATCTACATGGGCGCCATTCCGTGGGTGCTGATGCAGGTGCTGCTGGTGATCATTGTGATCTTCGTGCCGCAGACCGTCACCGTCTTCCTGGACAAGGAAGAAAAGGTGGATGTGGACAAGGTCAAGATCGAAATCCCGGTGGAGTCGCTCGACCCCAAGCCGGCCGACCTCAAGCCGGGCGAGACGCAGGGCGAGCGGGATACCAGCAACGCCAGCGACGAGCAGAAGAAGATCGACGAGCTGTTCAACAAGAAGTAAGTGACTGCGCCGCTCGCCGAAACGCTGGGTCCGCCGCCCTTCCGCTTCATTCCCTCACAGGGCCCTTCGATAGAGGGGCCCGCCTTCTCCCCGGCCTTCAAGCTGCTGGCAAGCGCCCTGGTGTTCGGCACCGCGGGCTGGTTCGTCCAGCTGTGGCTGGCCGGCAAGGTCTCCGGCGGCGCAGTGTCCATCTTCACCTGGTTCCTGGCGGCGATGTGCATGATGCTCTACACATGGTGGTGCATCGTACGCAGCGTCACCCGCCTGGACGGCCAGGACCTGCAGCAGACCTGGATGTGGAACAAGAAGATGGAGCTGCGCGAGCTGGCCTATGGCAAGCTGATCCGGGTGCGCGGGTTTGACTGGCTGATCGCGCCGCGCCTGTACGTGCGCACCTTGATGGGAAAGTTTGCAGTCTTCTACGCCACCGACCCGGCCATGATCGCCGAGTTCGAGCGCCTGGTCGCCGAGCTCAAGGCGTTCCGCGGCTTCAAGTAATCTCCCGCTTTTCCAGAATTGGTCTGACCAGCTAATGGTTTGACCCGATGCCCGCTGGACGGCGCTATCCGACACTGCTGCGGCACCTCAAGGAAGCGAGATACATGGCCAGCGTAACGATCCAGGCAGTCAGGAAGAATTTCGGCGAGACCCCGATCCTCCACGGCGTGGACATCGACATCCATGACGGCTCCTTCACGGTGCTGGTCGGCCCCTCGGGCTGCGGCAAGTCCACCCTGCTGCGCATGATCGCCGGCCTGGAACACATCACCGACGGCGAGATCCGCATCGGCGAGCGGCGCGTCAATGAGCTGCAGCCCAAGCAGCGCGACATCGCCATGGTGTTCCAGAACTACGCGCTCTATCCGCACATGACGGTGCGCGAGAACATGGCGTTCGCGCTGCAGATGGCCAAGCAGGACAAGGCCACCATTGAAACCAAGGTGGCGCGCGCGGCCGAGATCCTGGCGCTTGACGCGCTGCTTGACCGCTACCCGCGCCAGCTTTCGGGCGGCCAGCGCCAGCGCGTGGCCATGGGCCGCGCCATCGTGCGCGACCCGCAGGTGTTCCTGTTCGACGAGCCCCTGTCCAACCTCGACGCCAAGCTGCGGGTGGCCATGCGCAGCGAGATCAAGGAGCTGCACCAGCGGCTGAAAACCACCTCCATCTACGTCACTCACGACCAGATCGAGGCCATGACCATGGGCGACAAGATCGTGGTCATGCGCGACGGCCGCATCGAGCAGGCCGGCAGCCCGCTGGAGTTGTATGACAACCCCGCCAACCAGTTCGTGGCGGGCTTCATCGGCTCGCCGGCGATGAATTTCCTGCCCGGCACGCTGCGCCGCGCGGGCGACGCCGCCTTTGTGGAACTGCCCGACGGCACGCGGCTGGATGCGCCCGCGCGCACCAGCGGCGCCGACGGCCAGCCCATCGTTTTCGGCACCCGGCCCGAGCACCTGACGCTGGCCGACACCGGCGGCATCGCCGCCCGCGTGGTGGTGATGGAGCCCACCGGCATGGATACCTTCGTGGCGTGCCGCCATGAAGGCATCGACCTGTCCGCCGTGTTCCGCGAACGGCACGATTTCGCCCCCGGCAGCACCATCCACCTGCTGCCCGACCTGCAGCGCTCCCACCTGTTCGATGCCGGTACCGGCGCGCGGCTGGTCGCCTGACGCAGACCCTGTTCAACCCCCCGCTCACAAAAGGAGACAAGCCATGACTGAGTTCAACCGCCGCAAATTCCTCGAAGGCTCCGCCGGCGTGGCCGCCGCAGCCACCATCGGCACCGGTGCCGCCGTCTTCGCGCCCGCGGCGCAGGCGCAGGCCATCGCCTTCAAGCCCGAGAAGGGCGCCAAGCTGCGCGTGCTGCGCTGGAGCCGCTTCGTGCAGGGCGACATCGACCAGTACATGAAGAACGTCGCCGCCTTCACGGCCAAGACGGGCATCGAGGTGCGCGTGGACAACGAAGGCTGGGAAGACGTGCGTCCCAAGGCCGCCGTAGCCGCCAACACCGGCGCGGGCCCGGACATCATCCTGTCGACCAACGACGACGCCAACCTGTACCCCGAAAAGCTGCTGGACGTGTCGGACCTGGCCGAGTACCTGGGCAAGAAATACGGCGGCTGGTATCCGGCCGTGCAGCAATACCTCAGGCCCGACGGGAAGAAGTGGATCGGCCTGGGCCTGGGCGCCGCCGGCTCCATGATGGTGTACCGCCAGAGCCAGATCAAGGCCGCCGGCTTTGACAGTTTCCCCAAGGACACGGCCGGCTTCCTGGCCATGTGCAAGGCGCTGCATGCCAAGAACACGCCCGTGGGTTTTGCGCTGGGCAACGCCACCGGCGACGGCCTGTGGTGCAACTGGCTGATGTGGTCGCACGGCGGCAAGCTGGTGGACCAGAACAACAAGGTGGTGATCGACAGCCCCGAGACGCTGAAGGCGCTGGAGTACGGCAAGGAGCTGTACGCCACCTTCATTCCCGGCACCCTGTCCTGGCTGGACCCGAACAACAACAAGGCCTTCCTGGACGGGCAGATCAGCGTCACCAACAACGGCATCTCGATCTACTACGCCGCCAAGAACTCCACCGACCCCAAGGTCAAGGAACTGGTGGCCGACATCAACCACGCCTCGTTCCCCATCGGCCCGGTGGGCCAGCCGACCGAGTCGCACCTGTTCTTCAACCAGATGGTCATGAAGTACACCAAGTACCCGCAGGCCGCCAAGGAGTTCCTGCGCTTCATGATGGAATGGGACCAGTTCGACCCTTGGCTGAGCGCGGCCGGCGGCTACATCGCCGCACCGCTGGCGGGCTACGAGAAGAGCGCCGTGTGGACGGTGGACCCCAAGAACACGCCGTACCGCGACAGCGTGAAGAACCTGCGCCCCGCGGGCTTTGCCGGCAAGCTGGGTTATGCCTCGGCCGGCGCCGGCGCCGACTTCATCGTGGTCAACATGGTGGCCGAAGCCATCAGCGGATCCAAGACGCCCAAGGAAGCGATGGAACGCGCCCAGAAGCGCGCCGAGCGCTACTACAAGGTCTGACCGCACTACATGCTTGAACGGCTGCAAAACAGCCGCAACGCGCTCGGGCTGATCTTTCTTCTGCCCGCAGCGGTGTTGCTGCTGTTGTTCCTGACCTATCCGCTCGGCCTGGGCATCTGGCTTGGCTTTACCGACGCCAAGGTGGGCCGCCCCGGTGAGTGGGTGGGGCTGGAAAACTACATCTTCATCGCGCAGGACGCGGTGACGCAGCTGGCGCTGTTCAACACGCTTTTCTACACCACCGTGGCCAGCGTTCTGAAGTTCTTCCTGGGCCTGTGGCTGGCCCTGCTGCTGAACAAGAACCTGCGCTTCAAGACCTTCTTCCGTGCGGTGATCCTGCTGCCTTACATCGTGCCCACGGCCCTGTCGGCCATCGCGTTCTGGTGGCTGTACGACGCGCAGTTCTCCATCATCAGCTGGGTGCTGGTGAAGATGGGCATCATCGACAAGTACATCGATTTCCTGGGCAGCCCGTGGAACGCACGGCTGGCCGTCATCGCGGCCAACGTCTGGCGCGGCGTGCCCTTTGTGGCGATCACGCTGCTGGCGGGCCTGCAGACCATCTCGCCCTCCTATTACGAGGCGTCGGCCATCGACGGCGCCACGCCCTGGCAGCAGTTCAGGCACGTGACGCTGCCGCTGCTGACGCCGATCATCGCGGTGGTGATGACGTTCTCGGTGCTGTTCACCTTCACCGACTTCCAGCTGATCTACGTGATCACGCGCGGCGGGCCGCTGAATGCCACGCACCTGATGGCGACGCTGTCGTTCCAGCGTGCGATTTCCGGCGGCGCGCTCGGCGAGGGCGCGGCCATATCGATCGCGATGGTGCCGTTCCTGCTGGCGGCCATCATGTTCAGCTATTTCGGCCTGCAGCGCCGCGCATGGCAGCAAGGCGGCGCCGACAAATGAGCACTGACAAGAACACCGACATGGGAGGCATGGGCTTCCTGGATTCCACGGGGCGCAAGCTGGTCACCGTCTACCTGCCGCTGTGCATCTTCCTGTTCGTGCTGCTGTTCCCGTTCTACTGGATGGCGATCACCGCCTTCAAGCCGAACAACGAGCTGCTTTCGCGCGACGGCAACCCGTTCTGGGTGATCTCGCCCACGCTGGCCCACGTGAAGAAGCTGCTGTTCGACACCGCGTACCCGCAGTGGATGTGGAACACCGTGCTGGTGTCGGTGGTATCCACCTTCTTCTCGCTGGCCGCCTCGGTGCTGGCAGCCTATGCCATCGAGCGGCTGCGCTTCAGCGGCGCCAAGCACGTGGGCCTGGCGATTTTCCTGGCCTACCTGGTGCCGCCCTCCATCCTGTTCATCCCGCTGGCTTCGGTGGTGTTCCAGCTGGGCCTGTTCGACACGCGGCTGGCGCTGATCCTCACCTACCCCACGTTCCTGATCCCGTTCTGCACCTGGCTGCTGATGGGCTACTTCCGCTCCATCCCTTACGAGCTGGAGGAATGCGCCCTGATCGACGGCGCCAACCGCTGGCAGATCCTGGTGAAGATCGTGCTGCCGCTGGCCGTGCCGGGCCTGATCTCGGCCGGCATCTTCGCCTTCACGCTGTCCTGGAATGAATTCATCTACGCCCTGACCTTCGTGTCTTCCAGCGAGCTCAAGACCCTGCCCGTGGGGGTGGTCACCGAGCTGGTGGAAGGCGACGTGTACCACTGGGGCTCGCTGATGGCGGGCGCGCTGTTCGGCTCGCTGCCGGTGGCCTTCATCTACTCGTTCTTCGTCGAGTATTACGTCTCGGGCATGACCGGTTCGGTCAAGGAATAGCCGCCGCGGGCATCAGCCCCGCACGAACAGCGTGACGAGTGGCTCATCGCCCACCTGCCGGCTCCAGTGGCCGTGCACACCGCCATCGAACGCCGCGCCTTGCGGCAATGTGTCGGCCGAATAGAAATGCCGGCCGGGGCCGAACACGCGCGAGCTGCCGTCCTGCAGGCCGATTTCCATCTGCCCGCCCAGGATGAACACCCACTGCGGCTCGCCGGTGCAATGGAACTGGCTGCGAAAGCCCACCGGGCTCTCGCGCAGCTGCATGCCGCCGCTGGGCATGAGCGCCGACAGCCTCGCGGCCGGCGTGCCTTCTTCCAGTGGAATCGCGTGCTCGCGAAAGCGGGCACGCCCATCGGTATCCGTGAACAGCGTGACCTGGGTGAAGGTGGCGGTTGGGCTCATGCCATCAAGGATAGCCCAGGCTGTACCCGCGGCGTTCAGAGCTTCTGGTTCTGCATGAACCGGTCGAAGGTCGCCTCGGTGAAGCGGAACCACAGGTTCTGGTCGGTGCGGAATTTCGACAGGTCGGCGTAGATCTTTTTAAAGCTTTCGTTCTTCGCCGAGGTTTCCTCGTAGATCGCCGTGGCGTGCCTGAAGGCCTCGTTCATCATGTCGGCCGGGAACGGGCGCAGCTTGGCGCCGGAGCCCACCAGCTGCTTGAGCGCGACGGGGTTACGGGCGTCGTACTTGGACTGGATGTCAACGTGTGCCAGCGCGGCCGCTGCTTCCACGATGGCCTTGTTCTCGGCCGACAGCGCGTCGTACGCCTTCTGGTTGATGAAGAAGTCCAGCTGCGCCGAGCCTTCCCAGAAGCCCGGGTAGTAGTAGTACGGCGCCACTTTCACGAAGCCCAGCTTCTGGTCGTCGTAGGGTCCCACCCATTCGGCTGCGTCGATGGTGCCCTTTTCCAGCGCGGTGTAGATCTCGCCGCCCGGCAGGTTCTGCGGCACCACGCCCATGCGCTCCATGATCTTGCCGGCAAAGCCGGCAATGCGGAATTTCAGGCCCTTCAGGTCCTTGGTGCTCTTGATTTCCTTGCGGAACCAGCCCCCCATCTGCGCGCCGGTGTTGCCGCCGGGGAAGTTGATGATGTTGTACTTGCCGTAGAACTCGCGCATCAGCTTCAGGCCGTTGCCCTCATACATCCAGGCCGTCATCTGGCGGCTGTTCAGGCCGAAGGGGATGGCGCAGCCCAGGGTGAAGGCCTCGTCCTTGCCGAAGAAATAGTAAGGCGCGGTCTGCGCCATCTCCACCGAGCCTTGCTGCACGCCATCGACCACGCCGAACGCGGGCATCAGCTCACCGGCCGCGTGGGTGGAGATTTCGAACCTGCCTCCGGACATGCTGCGCACGGCCTTGGCAAACACCTCAGCGCCACCGAACAGCGTGTCCAGCGATTTGGGGAAACTCGACGCCAGGCGCCAGCGAACGGCGGCCTGCGCGTGAACGGCCGGTGCGGCACCGGCCGCCAGCACGCCGGCGATGCCGGCATGCTTGATGAGGGAACGACGATCCATGGATGAACAACTCCTGTACTGCTTTGGGATTTGATTAAAGTTTTTGCGACTGCATGAAGCGGTCGAACGTGGCTTCGGTGAAGCGGAACCAGAGGTTCTGGTCGGAGCGGAACTTCGAGTAGTCCGCGTACACCTTGCGCCAGTTTTCGTTTTTGGCGCTGAGCTCCTCATAGAGGCCCATCGACTGCTTGAAAGCCTCGGTCATCAGGTCGGCCGGGAAGGGGCGAAGCTTGGCGCCCGCGCCCACCAGCTGCTTGAGCGCCAGGGGGTTGCGAACGTCGTACTTGGCCTGGGTCTCCACGTGCGCGAAGGCGCTGGCCGCCTCAACGATGGCCTTGTTCTCGGCGGACAGCGCGTCGTACGCCTTCTGATTGATGTACAGGTCCAGCTGCAGGCCGCCTTCCCACCAGCCGGGGTAATAGTAGAACGGCGCGACCTTGTTGAAGCCCAGCTTCTGGTCGTCATACGGGCCGATCCATTCGGCCGCATCGATCGTGCCCTTCTCCAGCGCAGGGTAGATGTCGCCGCCGGGAATGTTCTGCGGCACGCCGCCCATGCGCTCGATCACCTTGCCGGCGAAGCCGCCCACGCGGAACTTCAGGCCCTTCAGGTCCTTCACGGTCTTGACTTCCTTGCGGAACCAGCCGCCCATCTGCGCGCCGGTGTTGCCGCAGGCAAAGTTGATGATGTTGTACTTCGCGTAGAACTCGCGCATCAGCTTCAGGCCGTTGCCCTCGAAAGTCCAGGCGCTCATCTGCCGGCTGTTCAGGCCGAAGGGAATCGCGCCGCCGATGGCGAAGGTTTCGTCCTTGCCGAAGAAGTAATAGGGCGCGGTGTGCGCCGCCTCGATGGAACCCTGCTGCACGCCGTCCACCACGCCGAAGGCGGGCATCAGCTCGCCGGCCGCGTGCACCGAGATGTCGAACTTGCCGCCCGACAGCGCCTTGACCTTCTGCGCGAAGACCTCGGCGGCGCCGTAGATGGTGTCAAGCGACTTGGGGAAGCTGGACGCCAGCCGCCAGCGGACGGCCTGCTGCGCGTGTACCGCGGGCGCGGCGCCGGCAGCCAGGACGCCGGCGATGCCGGCGTGTTTGATGAGTGAGCGACGATCCATTGCGGTCTCCTTGGGATGTGGTGCTGAAAGCCGCCGCGATGATGCGGCGGCGCGGGGCGCGAAGCCTTTCAGCGCACTTACGAAGGAACACGTACGCGCGGGATGCGTCAGCAAAATGAAAAAGGCCGCACAAGTGCGGCCTTTTTGCTGAAGCGGTTTGGCTTACAGCTTCTGCGATTGCATGAAGCGGTCGAACGTGGCTTCGGTGAAGCGGAACCACAGGTTCTGGTCGGCGCGGAACTTGTTGTAGTCCGCGTAGATCTTGCGCCAGCTTTCGTTCTTGGCGTTGAGCTCTTCGTACAGGCCCATGGCTTCCTTGAACGCGGCGGCCATCATGTCGGCCGGGAACGGGCGCAGCTTGGTGCCGGCGCCGACCAGCTGCTTGAGGGCCATCGGGTTGAGGGCGTCATAGCGGGCCTGCATGAACACGTGGGCAGACGAGGTGGCTGCCGTGACGATGGCCTTGTTCTCGGCGGACAACGCTTCGTAGGCCTTGGTGTTGAAGAAGAAGTCCAGCTCGGGACCGCCTTCCCACCAGCCGGGGTAGTAGTAGTACGGGGCGACCTTGTTGAAGCCCAGCTTCTGGTCGTCGTACGGGCCCACCCACTCGGCCGCGTCGATCGTGCCCTTTTCCAGCGCGGGATAGATTTCGCCGCCGGGAATGTTCTGCGGCACGCCGCCGATGCGCTCGAGCACCTTGCCGCCGAAGCCGCCGATGCGCATCTTCAGGCCCTTGATGTCCTTGACCGACTTGATTTCCTTGCGGAACCAGCCGCCCATCTGGGCGCCCGTGTTGCCGCCCATGAAATTGATGATGTTGTAGCCGGCGTAGAACTCGCGCATCAGCTTCAGGCCGTTGCCTTCCGCCATCCAGGCGGTCATCTGGCGGCTGTTCAGGCCGAAGGGAATCGCGCAGCCGAGCGCGAAGCACTCGTTCTTGCCGAAGAAGTAATAGGGAGCGGTGTGGGCGCCTTCGACGGAGCCTTGCTGCACGCCGTCAACCACGCCGAACGCGGGCATCAGTTCGCCGGCCGCATGGACCGACACTTCGAACTTGCCGCCCGACATGGCCTTGACCTGGTTGGCGAACACCTCGGCCGCGCCGTAGATGGTGTCCAGCGACTTCGGAAAGCTGGAGGCGATGCGCCAGCGCACCGTTGCCTGTGCGTGGACGGCCGGTGCGACACCGGCGGCCAGCACACCGGCGATGCCGGCGTTTTTGATGAGTGATCGACGATCCATGGAGCGCTCCTCTGACTTGGGATAAATAGAACTTTTGCAACCAGATTTGGGACAGCGCGAGTGCTGTCAAATCAGCCGCCATTCTAGGAACGCACACACTTTGGTACTCGGGGGTTTTCCCTTGAGAAAACACCCGAAACCTTTGGTTCTCACGGCCGCGTCAGAAAACCTTCAGCAAACATCGCGGCCAGTTCAGCCCACAACAACCTTCAGCGAAGGCGGCACGCGCTCCACCAGGGCAGCGAAGCGCTCGCGCACCGAAGCCTCGATGCCGGCGGCATCCAGCCCCTGCAGCGACAAGAGCTTGCCCGGGTCGCCATGCTCGATGAACTCGTCGCGCAGGCCCAGGTGCAGAAGCGGGCGCGTGACGCCCGCTGCCTGCAGCGCCTCGCCCACGGCGCTGCCCGCGCCGCCCATGACGGCGCCCTCTTCCAGCGTTACCAGCGCCTCGTGGCGCTGAGCCACGTCAAGCAGCAAGGCGGTGTCCAGCGGCTTGGCCCAGCGCATGTTGACCACGGTGGCGTTGAGCCGCTCGGCCGCCTGCAAGGCCGGGTACAGCAGCGTGCCGAACGCCAGGATGGCCACGCCCTTGCCCTCGCGGCGCACCTCGCCCTTGCCCACCGGCAGCGCGGTGAGGCCCGGCTCCATTCCGGCGCCCACCCCCGCGCCACGCGGATAGCGCACGGCCACGGGGTTGTCCTGCTCGAACGCCGAGGTCAGCAGCTTGCGGCACTCGTTCTCGTCGGCCGGGCAGGCGATGCCCATGTTGGGGATGCAGCGCAGGTAGGGAATGTCGTAGGCGCCTGCATGGGTTGCGCCGTCAGCGCCCACCAGGCCCGCGCGGTCCAGCGCGAACACCACCGGCAGGTTCTGCAGGGCCACGTCGTGGATCAGCTGGTCGTAGCCGCGCTGCAGGAAGGTGGAATAGATCGCCACCACCGGCTTGAGCCCCTCGCAGGCCATGCCCGCGGCGAAGGTGACGGCGTGCTGCTCGGCGATGCCGACGTCGTAGTAACGGCCGGGGAAACGTTTTTCGAATTCCACCAGGCCCGAGCCCTCGCGCATGGCCGGCGTGATGCCCACCAGCCGCGGATCCTTCTCGGCCATGTCGCACAGCCACTGCCCGAACACCTGCGTGAAAGTGGGCTTGGACGGCGCGCTGGACTTGACCAGCCCCACGGCCGGGTCGAACTTGCCTGGCCCGTGGTAAGCCACCGGGTCGGCCTCCGCCAGCTTGTACCCCTGGCCCTTTTTCGTCACCACGTGCAGGAACTGCGGGCCCCGCAGGTGCTTGATGTTTTCCAGCGTGGGCACCAGCGAGTTGAGGTCGTGCCCGTCGATCGGCCCGATGTAGTTGAAGCCGAATTTCTCGAACAGCGTGGCCGGCACCACCAGGCCCTTGGCGCCCTCCTCGAACCGCTTGGCCAGCTCGAACAGGGGCGGGGCGACCTTCAGCACATTCTTGCCCACGTTCTTGGCCGCGGCATAGAACTGTCCGCTCATCAGCTGCGCCAGGTAGCGGTTCAGCGCGCCCACCGGCGGGCTGATCGACATGTCGTTGTCATTGAGCACCACCAGCAGGTTGCAATCGGCCACGCCCGCGTTGTTCAGCGCCTCAAAGGCCATGCCCGCGCTCATCGCGCCGTCGCCGATGATGGCCACGGCGTAGCGGTTTTCGCCCTTCTGCTTCGCGGCCATGGCCATGCCCAGCGCAGCCGAGATGCTGGTAGAAGAATGCGCCGTGCCGAAGGTGTCATATTCGCTTTCGGCGCGCTGCGGGAAGCCCGACAGCCCTCCCTGCTGGCGCAGCGAGCCCATGCGCCCGCGCCGGCCCGTCAGGATCTTGTGCGGATAGGTCTGGTGGCCCACGTCCCACACCAGCCGGTCATACGGCGTGTTGAACACGTAGTGCAGCGCCACGGTGAGTTCCACCGTGCCCAGGTTGGAACTGAGGTGCCCGCCGGTGCGCGACACGCTGTCCAGCACATAAGCGCGCAGCTCGTCGGCCAGCAGCGGCAGCTGCGTGCGCGGCAGCCGGCGCAGGTCGGCCGGGTCATTGATGGATTGGAGCAAGGAGGTCATGAATGTCAGTTGTCCCGTCAATTGTCCCGGTTCACCACCATGCCGGCGAGCGCCTGCAGGGCCAGTGTCTCCTCCAGCCCGCTGGCGGCCAGCGCGGACCGCGCCTGTGCCAGCAGTTCCTGTGCGTAGGCGCGCGAGCGCTCCAGGCCCATCAGCGAGACATAGGTGGGTTTGTCCTGCGCTGCGTCCTTGCCCGCCGTCTTGCCCAGCGTGGCGGAATCGGCCGTCACGTCCAGTATGTCGTCCACGACCTGGAAGGCCAGGCCCACGGCCGCGCCGTAATCCGACAGGCCATGGCGTGCTGCGCCGCTGGCGGCGCCACAGGCTGCGCCCATCACCACGCTGCCCTGCAGCAGGGCGCCGGTTTTCAGGCGGTGCATGTGGCGCAGTTCGTTTTCGTCCAGCGCGCGGCCGATGCTGGCCAGGTCAATGGCCTGTCCGCCGGCCATGCCTTCATGCCCGGCGGCGCGCGCCAGCAGGCGGCACAGCGTGGCCTGGATGGCTCCCGGCACCGAATCGTCCTCGGGCGCCAGCAACTCGAACGCCAGCGCCTGCAGCGCGTCACCGGCCAGCAGTGCCTGCGCCTGGCCGAACTTCACGTGAACCGTCGGCTTGCCCCGGCGCAGTATGTCGTTGTCCATGCAAGGCATGTCGTCATGCACGAGTGAGTAGGCGTGAATCAGTTCCACCGCGCAGGCGGCGCGCAGCACGGCTTCGGGGTTGCCGCCCACAGCCTCGCCGGCCGCCATCACCAGCAGCGGGCGCAGCCGCTTGCCGCCATCGAGCACCGCGTACCGCATGGCATCGCCCAGGCCGGCCGGGGCTTCGGCAACGACCCAGCGAGACAGGGCCAGTTCCACGGTATCGAGCCGCCCCGCGCTCCAGGCGCGCAAATTAAAGCTCACTCTTGTGTCCACGGCTTGAGCGTGCCTTCGTCCAGCACCTTGATCTGGTTTTCCACCGCTTCCAGCCGGTCACGGCAGAACTTCAGCAGTTCGGCGCCGCGCTGGTAGCCCGTGAGAAGGCGCTCCAGGGGCAGCTGGCCCGACTCGATCAGGCCCACGAGCTGCTCCAGTTCTTCCAGGGCGGCTTCGTAGCTGGCAGGGGTCTTGAAAGGGGCCTTGGGCATTTTTATCCGGTGAAACAGTGGATTTTAGCTACCGCGGCCCCATATGACCCCCAAGGGTACAATCCCTTTCCCCTCCCGCGCCAGTCCACGGATAAAGCGTTTACCACCTGCCCCTTCATAGGGGGAGTCTCTAGGTCAGGACTTCATGTCTGATTTAAGTCTTCAACTGCAGCAGGCCGCAAGCCAACTACCAGTTTCCAGTTACTTCGACGAGGCGCTCCACCGGCGCGAGATCGCCAGCCTCTTCCAGCGGGGGCCCCGCTATGTGGGGCACCAGCTTTGCGTGCCGGACAACGGCGACTACTACGCCCTGCCCCAGGAGGGCGAAGGCCGCGTGCTGCTGCGCACGCCCCGCGGCGTGGAGCTCATCAGCAACGTCTGCCGGCACCGCCAGGCCGTCATCCTCAAGGGCCGCGGCTCCACGCTGGCCGGTGCGGCTTCAGGCGGCAACATCGTCTGTCCGCTGCACCGCTGGACCTACAGCGCCGGCAATGGCAGCCAGGCCGGCACCCTGCTGGGCGCGCCGCACTTTGCCGAAGACCCGTGCCTGAACCTCAACAACTACCCGCTGCAGGAGTGGAACGGGCTGCTGTTCGAGCAGAACGGCCGCGATGTCGCCGCCGAGCTGGCCAACATGGGCCCGCGTGCCGACCTCGATTTCAGTGGCATGGTGCTCGACCGCGTGGAAATGCACGAGTGCAACTACAACTGGAAGACCTTCATCGAGGTCTACCTGGAGGACTACCACGTCGGCCCCTTTCACCCGGGGCTGTCGGGCTTCGTGGCCTGCGAGGACCTGCGCTGGGAGTTCAAGGACAACTACTCGGTGCAGACCGTGGGCGTGGCCAACCGCCTGGGCAAGGCGGGCAGCCCGGTCTACGAGCGCTGGCAGGAAGCGCTGCTGCAATACCGCAAGGGCGAGCAGCCCAAGTACGGCGCGATCTGGCTGACCTACTACCCGCACATCATGGTGGAGTGGTACCCGCACGTGCTCACCGTGTCCACGCTGCACCCCATGGGCCCGCAGAAGACCATGAACATGGTGGAGTTCTATTACCCCGAGGAAATCGCCGCCTTCGAGCGCGAGTTCGTGGATGCCCAGCAGGCCGCCTACATGGAAACCTGCAGGGAGGACGATGAGATCGCCGAGCGCATGGACGCCGGCCGCAAGGCGCTGCTGAACCGCGGCGACAACGAAGTGGGCCCCTACCAGAGCCCGATGGAAGACGGCATGCAGCACTTCCATGAGTGGTACCGCAACGCGATGGGTACTTCCGCGCCGCGGGCCTAGATGCCGTCCTTCCCGCAAGGTCGGCACAGCGGCACGGTGGTGCCGCTGGACCGGCCCAACGTCGATACCGACGCCATCATTCCCAAGCAGTACGGCCGTTCGACCGCCCGCGACGGCTACGGCCCCGTGCTGTTCGATGGCTGGCGCTACCTGGACCCCGGGGACCTGGACAGCGATCACGCCGCGCGCCGTACCAACCCCGACTTCGTGCTCAACCAGCCCGCCCTGGCCGGCGCCACGGTGCTGCTGGCGCGCGAGAACTTCGGCTGCGGCTCCAGCCGCGAGCACGCGGTGTGGGCATTGCACGACTATGGCTTCAAGGCTGTGGTGGCCAGCGGCTTCGGCGACATCTTCCGGCAGAACTGCCCGCTCAACGGCCTGGCCGCGATCAGCCTGCCGCCCTCGGCCATCGATGCACTGTTCGCGCTGGCCACGCGAGGGCCGCTGCACATGGCGATCGACGTGCAGGCTGGTGTGCTGGAAGCCGGCGGCGCCTCGCACGCCTTCCGGCTGACGCCGCGCGAGTTGCTGCTGCTGACCGATGACGTGGACTGGATCGCCGCCACGCTGGCGCAGCGCGCGCGCATCGCCGCCTTCGAGGCCGAACGGCTGGCGCGCCAGCCCTGGCTGGGCAGGATGCTGGACGGCTGATGCAGGCGTTGTGGATGCTGCTGGCCGCGGCACTGTTCGCCACCATGGCGGTTTGCGTGAAGATCGCCTCGGCCTGGTTCACCAGCGCCGAGCTGGTGGCCTGGCGCGGCCTGCTGGGCGTGCTCTTCATGTGGGTCCTGGCGCGCTCGCGCGGCGTTTCCCTGGCCACGAAGTATCCCGGCATGCACGCCTGGCGCAGCCTGGTCGGCGTGCTCTCGCTGGGCGCCTGGTTCTACGCCATCGCCTGGCTGCCGCTGGCCACGGCCATGACGCTCAACTACATGAGCAGCGTCTGGGTCGCGGCCTTCCTGATCGGCGGCGCGCTGCTCAAGTGGATGCCGGCGTCGCCCGGCGAGCCGCGCCGGCGCCAGGGACCACTGGTGGCCACGGTGGTGGCCGGCTTCGTGGGCGTGGTGCTGATGCTGCAGCCCACCATCGAGCAGAACCAGCTGCTTGCCGGCGTGGTCGGGCTGTCGTCCGGTCTGCTGGCCGCGCTGGCCTACATGCAGGTGATGGCGCTGGGCAAGCTGGGCGAGTCGGAGCTTCGCACCGTGTTCTATTTCGCCGTGATGTCGGCTGTGGCGGGCGCGCTGGGCGTGGCCTTTACCGGCCTGTCGCCCTGGGACTGGGCACACGCCCTGTGGCTCATCCCCATCGGCATGCTGGCCTCCCTGGGCCAGCTGTGCATGACACGCGCCTACAGCCATGGCGCCACACTGGTCGTCGCCAATTTGCAATACTCGGGCATTGTGTTTGGCGCGATCTACAGCGTTGTGCTGTTCGGCGACCGGATTTCCGCGGCGGGCTGGGCCGGCATGGCGCTGATCGTGGCCAGCGGAATCGCCGCAACCGTGCTGCGCGCGCGCACCTGAGAGGAATACAGGCTTTATGTACACCACACTCGTTTCCGCTACCGAACTGCAGGCGCTGAAAGCCGCGGGCACGCCGCTGATGGTCTTCGACTGCAGCTTCGACCTGATGAACCCCGCCGCCGGCGAGGAGCAGTACCGCAAGGCCCACGTTCCCGGCGCTGTGTACGCCAGCCTGGATGACGCGCTGAGCGACCAGGGCTTCGTCGGCCCGGATGGGCGCCATCATCCTCACCCGGACGCAGCCTCGGGCGGGCGCCATCCGCTGCCCGGCCGCGAGAAGTTCGCGATCTGGCTGTCCAGCGTGGGTTTCACCAATGACATGCAGGCCGTGGTGTACGACCGCAATGGCGCCAACTACTGCGGGCGCCTGTGGTGGATGCTCAAGTGGGCAGGCCACGACGCAGTGGCGGTGCTCGACGGTGGCCTGCAGGCCTGGCAGGGCGCGGGCGGCGAAGTGACGGGCCGGGCCGAACCCGCGCACTTCCAGTCCAACTTCGAACTCGGCGATGAATTGCGCTCGCTGGCCACCACCAGCGAAGTGCAGACCGGGCTGGGCAAGGGCAGCCAGACCCTGATTGACGCGCGCGCGGTGCCGCGCTTCAAGGGCGAAGTCGAGCCGCTCGACCCCGTCGCCGGCCACATTCCCGGCGCGCTGAACCGCCCCTTCGCGCAGAACATGGGAGCGGACGGCAAGTTCAAGCAGCCGGCGCAGCTGAAAGCCGAATTCGAGCAGTTGCTGGCGGGCCGCGAGCCGGCCTCGGTGGTGCACCACTGCGGCAGCGGCGTGAGCGCCGTGCCGAACGTGATTGCCATGGAGCTCGCAGGCTTCGCACCCACCGCCCTGTACGCCGGCAGCTGGAGCGAATGGTGCCGCGACCCGAAGCGGCCGGTGGAAAAGGGCTGATCCTTCCTGCTCCTCAAGCGCAAGACCTCGCGGCAAAGGCGGGGCCGGGCAGGCCGCGCCGCATCCACGAGGCGGTCAGCGCTTTGCGCTGACTTCCCTGGGTTTGTCCGTTCTTGCGGCCCGTCGCGAAACTCGCTGCGGGCCCGAAGGCCCCTCCGCTCAACCACCGCGACGAGTCAGATCACGAAGCGCTGCGCGCGGCCGCAAGAACGGACAAA
>JACPOK010000030.1 GCA_016191525.1 Burkholderiales bacterium
GTCGGCGCCTTGCCGTTCCTGTTGCCGATGATGCTGCAGGTCGGCTTCGGCCTCACGCCGTTCGAATCCGGCTCGATCACCTTCATCGGCGCCATCGCCACGCTGATCACCCGGTTCCTGACCAGCCCGATGCTGCGACTGCTCGGTTTCCGCAGCTTCCTCGCCGGAACGGCCCTGTTCGGGGCGCTGTCGATGCTGTTTCTCGCCCTTGTCACCGACACGACGCCGCATGCCGCCCTCATGGCGATCATATTTTCAGGCACGCTGTTCCGCGTCCTGCAGATCCTCGGGCTCGACTCGGTGATCTTCGCCGAAGTGCGGCCGGCGGAAATGGGCCAGGCTTCCTGCCTGCTGAGCGTCGTCAAGCAGCTCGCGGCATCGGCAGGTGTGGCCTACGCGGCGCTGGTCCTGCAGGCCGCCGACCTGTTTAAAAGTGGTCCAGCGACCGGCGGCGATTTCCAGACCGCCATCGTCTTCGTCGCCGTCCCGCTCTTCCTCATGGTGATCCTCTCCTTCCGACTGTCGTCGGAAGACGGCGCCGAGATCGCCGGCCGCGCCGCTGCCTCGACCAAACCTTAGGCGGCCGTCGCCACCTTCTTCTGGATCGGCGGGGCGAAGCGGAAGGCGGCACCCAGCCGGTTCCAGGCATTGATGTTGGCCACCGCCACGCTGAGCGCGATCACCTCGTCCTGGCTGAAATGCTGGCACACCGCCGCATAGGCCTCGTCGGGCACGCTGCGGTCGGCCAGCCGGGTCAGCAGCTCGGCCCAGGCCAGCGCCGCACACTCCTTGTCCGAGAAGATGCCGGCCTCGTGCCAGGTCGCCACCAGGTCGAGCTTCTCCTGCGGCACGCCGAGCCGGCGCGACACGTTGAGATGGATTTGCAGGCAGAAGGCGCAGTTGTTGATCTGCGACACGCGGAGCTTCGCCAGCTCGACGATCGACTTGTCGAGGCCGGACTCCTCGGTGCTCTTGCCCATGGCGAGCAATCCGGTCTGCGCACCGGGCGCCGTCTTCTGGAAGGTCTCGTAGGAAATTCGGACAGTCGACATCGGCAAACCCCAAGATATTCGAACTCTGATATAAGCGACCAGGACGGCGGCTGGCAAGATTGGTACATTTGCAACCGATGATAGA
>JACPOK010000031.1 GCA_016191525.1 Burkholderiales bacterium
TCCCGGCCGCCGCAGAGATCGGCTCTGCCGGATACCGCCTGCCGCGCCAGCCAGCGTGGGTGGCGTTCGTCGGCGCGCCAACACCATTGCTGCAAAGGTGGGGCCGGGCAGGCCGCGGCGCTTCATTTCGCGAGGCGCCTGGGTTTGTCCGTTGTTGCGGCCGCGCGCAGCGCTTCGTGATCTGACTCGTCGCGGCTGTCTGAGCGAAGGGGCCTTCGGGCCCGCAGCGAGTTTCGCGACGGGCCGCAAGAACGGACAAACCCAGGGGGAGTCAGCGCAAAGCGCTGACCGCCTCGTGGATGCGGCGCGGCCTGCCCGGCCCCGCCTTTGCCGCGAGGTCTGGCGCCCTTTTCAGGCGCCGCTCCAGCTGCCGTGCAGCGGCCGGGGAATGTGGTGGTCGAACCAGGCGCGCGCCACCGCGCCGCGGCCCAGGTCACGCGCATTCATCACCGCGATGAAGCTGCGGTCCACTTCACCGTCGTAGGCCATGGCCAGCAGGTAACCGTCATCCTCGTTGGCCGCATCGGCGCGGGGAACGAACACCGCTTCGCCGGGAAAGCGGTTTGCGCCCAGGCCCGTGGTCTCCACCTGGCCGGTCTCGAAGTCGACCTTGGCCACCGCGGTCTGGGGCTGGCCTTCCTTCGCCGTCAGCACGTAGCCGAAGCGCTGGCTGGCGGCCTGGATGCGCGGCGCCACCTGCGGGAACTCGCAGGGCTGGTCCCAGCGCTGCTCCATCCGCACGGTGCCCTGCTGCGGCTGTACCACGGCACGGTACAGGCGCCCCAGGGTCGCAGCGTTGCCACCGCGCTCTTCCTTGTTGTGGCTGTTGAAGGCGGTTTCGAAATCCATCACCCGGATGAAGTCCACCACGATCTCGCCGCCCTGCTCATGCGCGTTCATGAAGTGGTACTGGAAGAACGGCTCCACCTCGAAGCGTTTGTAGTCCTGCGGCGCGTCGATCGGCACCACGATGACGGTCGTGCCCTCCTGGGCGCCGCGCCATTGCATGGCCTGCAGCGGCGCCTTCGTGCCCAGCAGCATGGGCATGAGGTTGAAGCGGATCGGCGGCACGAAGAACACCAGGTGGTTCGCGGTGACGATGAAGTCGTGGATCATGGCCGAGCTCTTGGGCAGCGGCACCGAGCCCATGCGCCGCATCGCGCCGCCGGCCGGCATCTCGTACAGGTGCAGCATGTTCTGGCGGCCGCGCTGGATGCTGAAGTTGTAGAACGCGCGGCGGCTGGGCACTTCATGGAAATGCGCGCAGAAAAAGCCCTTGACCAGGCCGCCCTCATCGGTCTCGCCCAGCGTCTCCAGCGTGGCGGGGTCCATCTCGGTCGGCAGCGCAGCCTCGTACAGCGCGAACAGGCGCTCGTTCCAGAGCAGGGGCTTGGTGTTGGCCACGTTCTTCATGCGCACACCGAGCCGCCTGTGCCATTGCGGCGCC
The DNA here is from genome assembly GCA_016191525.1 of Burkholderiales bacterium. Classification (GTDB taxonomy): domain Bacteria; phylum Pseudomonadota; class Gammaproteobacteria; order Burkholderiales; family Burkholderiaceae_C; genus Ramlibacter. The sequence continues at coordinate 1,448 of JACPOK010000031.1, forward strand.
AGCGTGGAGCCCGAGGTGTAGAGCTGGCGGCCCGCCGCGCGCTCCTGCTTCAGCTGGCGGCTTTGCACCAGCCGCACCGCGCCCGACACCTGGCCGCCGAACTTCACGGCGGTCATGGCGCCATCGCCGTCAAACCAGTGCTGGTAGGGCCTGCCGAACAGCGAGAACAGCCCGGGCCCGTTCAGGTACAGCGTGCCCTGCAGGTCGCGCGGCATATCGCCGTCCACGGCCAGCGGCTCGAAGCCGTGTTCGCGGGGCAGGTCGCGCAGGCCCCGCTGGTAGGCCGTGACGATTTCGGCGGTGGATTGCAGCGCCTGGTGTTCGGTGGAGGTTGCGGTGTTCATGTAAATGACTGTGGCGGGTGGACATGGCACGGGCCAGCCCCGTGCGACGAAACGCTCCCATTGTGGCGTGAAGCGCGCTCAATAGCCCCCACGCTCACTTCGTTCGCTGCCCCCCGAGGGGGCGTAGCCGCTTTGAGGCGGCTCGGCACCGGCTAGCGCTTCGCCAGCTTCATCAGCCGCTCCAGCGTGCGGTCGGGGATGTTGAGCCGCTTGAGTTCTTCCAGCGTGCGGTGCGCATAGTCAAGCGTGGTGCCGTAGATGCCGGTGGCTTCGGAGAAGATGCGCCGGTATTCGTCCTCGCTCAACACGCCGGTGTGGTTGGGGCTCTTGCGCGAGAGGGTGAAGGCCAGCGCTGTTACGGGCCCGTGCGTGGTGTGGCAGGTAAGCCAGCGGGGGTCGTACACCGCCATGGCCATCTCGCGCGTCCATAGCCGCTCCAGCGTTTCGCGGCCGTCCTGCCGGGCCACGCGGAACACCATGCCGTGGCAGCTGCCGCCCGAAAGCATGCCGAACACCAGGCCCGGGCGCTCGGGCGTGCCGCGGTTGATGCGGCTCCACATCTTCAGGGCGCGGTGCCAGCCGTGCACCTTGGCCGGCCGCCGTTCGGCGAACTCGAAATCGGGTTTCCAGATCAGCGAGGCGTAGCCGAAGATCCACAGGTCTTCGTGGCCGCCCCATTCGCGCAGCGTCTTGTCCAGCAGGAGCGCCGGGTCGCGCAGCGGCTTGAGCACTTCATTCATGAACCGCTACTTTAGCGCGCCCGCCCCGGCCGCGCGCGCCGCTCAGGTGCTGCCGCGCACCACCAGCGAATAGCCCACGTCCACAGTGGCCCGGTCCACCGGCTGGCCGCGCATCAGCGCCAGCAGCATGCCCGCGGCGGCACTGCCGATCTCGGCGCGCGGTGTGCGCACCGTGGTCAGGGGCGGCTGCATCTGGTCGCTGCCCGTCAGGTCGTTGAAGCCGGCTACCGCGATGCGCTGCGGCACGGGAATCTGCAGCCGCAGCGCGGCCAGCAGCGCGCCCTGGGCCAGGTCGTCGTTGCAGAAGAACACGGCGTCGATGGCCGGGGTCTGGCCGATGATCTGCTCGAACATGCGCCCGCCCAGCGCCAGCGAGGAGGGCGCCGGGTTCAGCCACTCCAGGGTGGGGTCGTACAGGCCCGCTTCGCCCAGGGCGGCGCGCCAGCCTTCCAGCCGCTGCAGCGTGCGCGGGTCCAGCTGGGCGGCGGCGAAGGCGATGCGCCTGCGGCCGCGGGAGATCAGGTGGCGCGTCATGGCGGCGCCCGCATCGGCCTGCGACAGGCCCACGCTATAGACGCCGGGCGTGCCGCTGGTTTCCATCAGGTGAACGCAGGGCACGCCGCTTTGCGCGATCAGCGCGCGGGTGGGCTCGCTGCGCTCCATACCGGTCACCAGCATGCCGGCGGGGCGGTGCAGCAACTGCTCGCGCAGCAGCGCTTCTTCCTCGATGGGGTCGTAGTGCGTGATGCCTATCAGCGCCTGGTAGCCGGCCGGGCGCAGCGTGCGCTGCACCGCCTCCAGCAGTTCCACGAACAGCGCGTTCGACAGCATCGGGATCAGCACGGCGACATGGCTGCTGTAGCTGGAAGCCAGGGCGCGGGCGGCTGGGTCGGGCACGTAGCCCAGCTTGGCGGCCGCTGCCTGCACGCGCGCCACCAGCTCCGGATCGACCGCGCGTTCGCCGCGCAGCGCGCGCGACACGGTGATGGGGCTGACCCCGGCGGCTTGCGCCACGTCGGCCAGTGTGACTCGGCCGGTGGCACGGGAGCGGGAGGCGGGGACCTGGACGGGCATAGGGTATGTACGGAGTTATCCGAGCTGATTTTCGACTAGGATAGCGCTATCCGAAAGCAAATGCTACAAGCATTCAAAGCTTGGGAATGGTTGCCATTTCGTTGGTGAAATCACCAGCGCAGTGTAGCCAATTTTTTTAAAGTCGTGGGATAGCGCTGTCCTTATGAGAACGTCGTTGGTGATGATGGGCGTGGCCGGTTGCGGCAAGTCCAGCCTGGGGCTGGCGGTGGCGCAGGCCGAGGGCCTGCCCGTGGTCGAGGGTGATGATTTCCATGGCGAAGCCAGCCGCGACAAGATGAGCCGCGGCATCCCGCTGACGGACGCCGACCGCGACGGCTGGCTGCAGTTGCTGGGCCAGCAGCTGCGCGATCACCGCGACGGCCTGGTGCTGACGTGCTCCGCGCTCAAGCGCGCCTACCGCGAGCGGCTGCGCACCGACAGCCCCGGCCTGCGCTTCGTGTTCCTCGAAATCGCCCGCGAGCACGCCCAGGCGCGCGTTTCGGCGCGCGGGGAAAAGCATTTCTTCGCCGCCAGCCTGGTGGACAGCCAGTTCGCCACCCTGGAAGAGCCCAGCGCCGAAGCCGGCGTCCTGCGGGTGGACGCGCTCGCCCCCCTTTCACAACTTCAGCGCCAGGTCAGCGACTGGCTGCATTCATCGGAGAAGACATGAGTACCGAAATCCCGGTTGCCGTCGGCCGCGCACAGCGCGCCGCCCAGATCGCCATGGCCGCCTGCCTGGGCGTGATGGCGGTGTCGGTGTTTATCAATGTGGTCCTGCGTTACGGCTTCGGCAACGGCATCGCCGCCAGCGAGGAGCTGTCGCGCCTGCTGTTTGTCTGGATGGTCTTCATCGGCGCCACCGCCGCCTACCCGGCCGGCGAGCACATGGCGTTCACCAGCCTGTTGGCGCTGCTGCAAAAAAGGCCGCTGGCGCTGGCCGCGATGACGGTGCTGATCCGCCTGCTGGTGCTGTCGGCCTGCGTGATGGTGGCCTGGGGCGCCTGGCAGCAGGTGGTGGTGGGCATGGGGAGCCGCTCGGTGGTGCTGGAGTACCCGGCCGCGCTGCTGCCGCTGCCGGTCTTCCTGTGCGCCGTGGCCATCGGCGTGATGGCATTTATTGAATTGTTGAAGCGCAGCCCGCTGGACCTTGGCCACGGCGTGGACGTGGAATAAAAAATGACCAACGAAGCTCTCGCATTCATCGTCTTCTCGGGCGGCATGCTGGTCCTGATGGGCATCGGCATGAACATGGCGCTGGCCCTGGTACTCACCGGCGCCGGCATGGCCTGGGTGCTGAATTTCTGGGACACGCAGCTACTGGCCCAGAACCTGGTGGCCGGCGTGGACAGCTTCCCGCTGCTCGCCGTGCCCTTCTTCATCCTGGCCGGCGAGCTGATGAATTCCGGCGGCATCAGCCGCCGCATCATCGACATGGCGCAGGCCTGGGTGGGCCACATCCGCGGCGGCCTGGGCTACGTGGCGATCGGCGCGGCCGTGCTGATGGCCAGCATGAGCGGCTCGGCACTCGCCGACACCGCGGCGCTGGCCACCATCCTGTTGCCCATGATGCGGCAGCAGGGCTACCCCATGCACACCTCGGCGGGGCTGATTGCCTCGGGCGGCATCATCGCGCCCATCATCCCGCCGTCGATGCCGTTCGTGATCTACGGCGTCACCACCAACACCTCGATCTCGGCGCTGTTCATCTCGGGCATCGTCCCCGGCCTGATCATGGGGGCGGGCCTGATCGTGGCCTGGAAGCTGGTGCTGCGCAAGATCGAGCTGCCGCGTGGCGAGCCGCTGCCCATGCGCGAGCGGCTGCGCGCCACCGTCAAGGCTTTCTGGGCCCTGCTGATGCCCCTCATCATCATCGGCGGCATGAAGACAGGCGTGTTCACGCCGACCGAGGCCGCCGTGGTGGCCGCCTTCTACGCGCTGGTGGTGGCGCTGTACGTGCACCGCGAGATGAAGCTGCCCGAAATCGAGGGCGTGCTGGTGCGCGCCGCCAAGACCACCGCCATCGTGATGTTCCTGTGCGCCGGTGCCCAGGTGGCCAGCTACATGATCACGCTGGCCGACCTGCCGGGCACGCTCACGGGCTGGCTGGGCCCGCTGGTGCAGAGCCCGCGCCTCTTGATGGCCGTGATGATGGTGGTGCTGGTGGTCATCGGCACGGCGCTGGACCTGACGCCCACCATCCTCATCTTCGCGCCGGTGATGCTGCCCATCGCCGTCAAGGCCGGCATCGACCCGGTGTACTTCGGCCTGATGTTCATCCTGAACGGCGCCATCGGCCTGATCACGCCGCCGGTGGGCACCGTTCTGAACGTGGTGGCCGGCGTCGGCCGCATCTCGATGCACCAGGTGGTGAAAGGGGTCAACCCCTTCCTCATCACCTACCTGCTGATCCTCGCGCTGTTCGTCATCTTCCCGCAGATCGTCATCGCGCCGGTGCACTGGATGCGCTGACAGGCACAGCCAATTTCCCCCCCGCCCCGCAAAACCAACCAGGAGACCTCCCCCATGAAACTGCTACGCCGCACCCTTGTCGCCGCTGCCGCGGCGGCCACCCTCACGATGTCGTTCGCCGCGCTGGCGCAGGACATCAAGCCGCGCCTGATCCGCTTCGGCTATGGCCTCAATGAACAGAGCAACCAGGGCCGCGCCTCCAAGGTGTTCGCCGACGCCGTGGAAAAAGCTTCCGGCGGCAAGATGAAGATCCGCGTGGTCGGCGCTTCCGCGCTGGGCTCCGACGTGCAGATGCAGCAGGCCCTGATGGGCGGCGCGCAGGAAATGATGGTGGGCTCCACCGCCACGCTGGTGGGCATCACCAAGGAGATGGCGCTGTGGGACACGCCGTTCCTCATCTCCAACGCCAAGGAAGCCGACATCCTGCTGGACGGCCCCATCGGCGAGAAGATCAAGTCCAAGCTGGAAGAGAAGGGCCTGGTCGGGCTGGTGTACTGGGAGAACGGTTTCCGCAACCTCACCAACAGCAAGCGCCCCGTCACCAAGATGGAAGACCTGGACGGCGTGAAGCTGCGCGTGATGCAGAACAACATCTACCTGGACAGCTTCAAGATGCTGGGCGCCAACGCCGTGCCCATGGCGTTTTCCGAACTTTTCAGCGCGCTGGAAACCAACACAGTGGACGGCCAGGAGAACCCCTACAACACCATCCTGTCCAGCAAGTTCTACGAAGTGCAGAAGTACCTCACCGTCACCAACCACGTGTACAGCCCGTGGATCATGATGGTCAGCAAGAAGTACTGGGACCAGCTCTCCAAGGACGAGCAGAAGGTGCTGATGGACGCCGCCAGGATCAGCCGCGACTACGAGCGCAAGGACACGCGCGACGAAGCATCCCGTGCCATCGCCGACCTTCGCGCCAAGGGCATGCAGGTCAATGAACTCGGCGTGGGCGAAGCCTCGCGCATGCGCAACAAGCTCACCCGCGTGTACGCGCAGATCGGCGCCAACGTGGGCATGGACCTGTGGATCCAGACCCAGAACGAACTGATGAGGATCCGCGGCCAGAAATGAGGCGCGGGGCGAAGTTCGGAACCGGTTTGTTACTGCGGCGGGCACCTGTTCGGGGTACCATGGAGCACGTAATTTAGTTACAGGAATTCATGAAACTCCATCCGACAGTGGCCGCCGTGACGGCGCGCATCCAGCAGCGCAGCGCCCCGGCGCGCGGCGCCTACCTGGCGCAGCTGGATGCCGCCGCGGGCCGCGATCGCGGGGCCGACCGCATGGGCTGCGCCAATGTAGCGCACGCCTTCGCCGGCCTGCCGTCCAATGACAAGTTCAAGGTGGTGGCCGAGCGCGCGCCCAATATCGGCATCGTCACCGCCTACAACGACATGCTGTCGGCGCACACGCCGCTGGGCGCCTACCCGGCGATGATCAAGGACGAGGCCCGGCGCCACGGCGCCACGGCGCAGGTGGCGGGCGGCGTGCCGGCCATGTGCGACGGCGTGACGCAGGGCACCGCCGGCATGGAGCTCAGCCTGTTCAGCCGCGACGTCATCGCCATGGGGACGGCAGTGGCCCTCAGCCACGACGTATTCGATGCGGCCCTGATGCTGGGCGTGTGCGACAAGATCGTGCCGGGCCTCCTGATCGGCGCGCTGCACTTCGGCCACCTGCCGATGGTCTTCATCCCCGCGGGCCCGATGCCCAGCGGCCTGTCCAACAGCGAGAAAGCCAAGGTGCGCGAGCAGGCGGCGCAGGGCCTGGTGGGCCGGCCCGAGCTGCTGGAGGCGGAGCTCAAGGCCTACCACGCGCCGGGCACCTGCACCTTTTACGGCACGGCCAACAGCAACCAGATGCTGCTGGAGGCCATGGGCCTGCACGTGCCGGGCACGGCCTTCATCAACCCCGGCGACGGCCTGCGCGAGCAGCTCACCCGCGAGGCCGCGCGCACCGTGCTGGGCATCGTGAAGGCGCGGCGGTTCGCGCCCATCGGCCGGGTGGTCGACGAGCGCGCCATCGTCAACGCCATGTCGGCGCTGCTGGCCACCGGCGGCTCCACCAACCACCTGATCCACTGGGTGGCCGTGGCGCGCTCGGCCGGCATCCACATCGACTGGGACGATTTCGCGCAGCTCTCGGCCGTGGTGCCGCTGTTGACACGCGTCTACCCCAACGGCACCGCGGACGTGAACCAGTTCCAGGCCGCGGGCGGCCCGGGCCTGGTGATCCGCGAGCTGCTGGACGCCGGGCTGATGCACGAGGACGTGCTCACCGTGCGCGAAGGCGGCCTGCGCGAGTACACGCGCGAGCCGCAGGCCGCCGGCGAGGGCCTGCGCTGGGCGGACATCGGCCCCTCGCGCGACGAAGCCGTGGTGCGGACGGCCGCCGCGCCCTTCAGCGAAACCGGCGGGCTGAAGCTGCTCACCGGCAACCTGGGCCGCGCCGTGATCAAGGTGTCAGCGGTGCCGGACGACAGGCACGTGATCGAAGCGCCCGCGCGCATCTTCAATTCGCAGGACGAGCTGCTCAAGGCGTTCAGCGCGGGAACGCTGGAACACGACATGGTCTGCGTGGTGCGCTGGCAAGGCCCGCGCGCCAATGGCATGCCCGAGCTGCACAAGCTCACGCCGCCGCTGGCCGTGCTGCAGGGCAAGGGCTTCCGGGTGGCGCTGGTGACAGACGGCCGCATGAGCGGCGCGTCGGGCAAGGTGCCCGCGGCCATCCATGTGTCGCCTGAAGCGGCGGCGGGCGGGCCGCTGGCGAAACTGCGCGACGGCGACGTGGTTCGCGTGGATGCGGTGGCCGGCACGCTGCAGGTATTGATTGACGCGGCCCAATGGGAGGCGAGGGAACCCGCCACCATCCCGGATGCGCAGGTGCACGCCAACGGCATCGGCATCGGCCGTGAACTTTTCGCCGGCATGCGCCGCAACGCACTGGAAGCCGAACAGGGAGCCTGCTCATGGCTGTGAACGACACGAAGCGGTTCACCGCACTGCAGGTGATGGCCGACGCGCCGGTGATCCCGGTGATCGTGCTGTCCGACGTGGCCCACGCCGTGCCGCTGGCGCGTGCGCTGGTGGCCGGCGGCATTCGCATGCTGGAAGTCACGCTGCGCACGCCTGTGGCGCTGGCCTGCATCGAGAAGATCGCGCGCGACGTGCCCGAAGCCGTGGTCGGCGCGGGCACGGTCCGCAGCGCCGCCGACGCGCAAGCGGCGGCACTGGCCGGCGCGCGCTTCGCGGTGAGCCCCGGCTACACCCACAGCGTGGGCCAGGCCTGCCACGACCTGGGCTTGCCGCTGCTGCCCGGCGTTGCCACCGGCGCCGAGATCATGGCGGCGCAGGAAGACGGCTACACCCAGCTGAAGTTCTTTCCCGCCATGCAGGCCGGCGGGCCGGCCATGCTCAAGGCCTGGCAGGGCCCCTTCGGTGACGTGAAGTTCTGCCCGACCGGCGGCGTCACCGCGGCCAACGCGCGCGAACTGCTGGCGCTGGACAACGTGGTCTGCGTGGGCGGCTCGTGGCTGACACCGGCCGACGCCGTCGCCCAGGGCGACTGGGCGCGCATCACCCAGCTGGCGCTGCAGGCCAAAAATCTCCAATAGAATCTGCCGCTAGAGCGCACGGGACGTGCGAGGAGTGCTATCAAATGAATAGCGTTTCGGTGGCGGTGAAGATCATGGCGCGCGGGGCGGCCGCGGGGCTGGCGTTGCTGCTTGCCTGCTCCGCCGTTGCCGGCGAGGGCACCTTGCCCGCCGGCGCGCGTGTGCTGCACGACCTCGCCTACGGTGCCGATCCGCTGCAGCGTTTTGATGTCTACCTGCCGGCGCGCACGGCGCAGGCGCCGGTGCTGTTCATGGTGCATGGCGGTGCCTGGGCCTTTGGCGACAAGGCCGGCCGTGGCGTGGTGCAGAACAAGGCGGCGCACTGGCTGGCGCTGGGCTATGCATTCATCTCCGTCAACTACCGCATGCTGCCGCAGGCGCAGCCGCTGGAGCAGGCTGCCGACGTGGCGCGCGCCCTGGCCGCGGCGCAGCAGCAGGCGCCGTCCTGGGGAGCGGACCCGCAGCGCTTTGTGCTGATGGGGCACTCGGCCGGGGCGCACCTGGTGGCGCTGCTCAACGCCGCGCCGGCGCTGGCGCAGCAGCAGGGCGCCAGGCCCTGGCTTGGCGCCGTCAGCCTCGACAGCGCCGCGCTGGACGTCACCAAAATAATGCAGGAGCGCCACGTGCGCGTGTATGACCGCGCCTTCGGCACCGACGCTGCCTACTGGCAGGCCGTCTCGCCCTTGCACGTGCTTACCCGCGACGCGAAGCCGTGGCTCTCCATCTGCTCCACCCAGCGCAGCGACTCCTGCCCGCAGTCGGTGGCGATGGAGCGCAAGGCGTCCTCGCTGGGGTTGCGCGCGGCCGTCCTGGAGCAGGACCTGTCCCATGCCGACATCAGCCGGCGGCTGGGCGAACCGGGCCCTTACACCGACGCGGTGACGCGCTGGATCGCCGCGCTGCCCTAAGGCCGCGGGCGCAGCCGCAGCGCGAAAAATTCCAGGATTTCGTCGCGCGCCGCCAGCGTCGGCTGGCCCGCCTCGTCGATCAGGTGCGCCGTCACCACGCTGTGCGGGCTGGCCACCACGTCGCGGAAAAACGGCGGCGTGTCGCGGCTGGCCGCGCTGTCGGGCAGCACCCGCGCGATGAAGCGCGGGCCCAGCGCGTTGGCGAAGGCAGCGAAGCGCTCGGCCCGGCACCATTTGTCGCCCTCGAACCGGTAAGCCAGCACGGTGAGGTCTTCGCGCTCCAGCCGCTCTTTCACCGCGGCAAGGTCACCGGCGGCAATGCCCGTCGCGGCCGGGTGCTCCAGCGGCAGGGTGGGCTGCGACAGCACGGGCGCCAATACCGCAGCCTCCAGCATCATGCTGAGCGCGAAGTTGCCGGTGAAGCACATGCCGATCGCGCCCACGCCGGGGCCGCCGCATTCGCCGTGCGCCAGCCGCGCCAGCGAACGCAGCCACTGCGTGACGGGGCTGGCCTCGTCCGCGGCGAAAGCGCGGAACTCGGCGCTGGCGCAGGCGCGCCGGAACACGGCCACGCCTTCCTCCACCTGCGGCACTGCGCCGTCGCGGCCGAACAGCGAAGGCATGTACACCGTGAACCCGGCGTCGCGCACCCAGCGGCTGAACCGTGCGACGTGCGGGCTGATGCCCGGCATCTCAGTCATCACGATGACGGCCGGGCCGGTGCCCGCCACGTGAACCACCCTGGTGACACCGTCCAGCGCCATCTGGCGGGGCTGGAAGTCCTGGAGCGGGTCGTCCGTGTTGAGGCTGTGTTGTGTCATGGCGGCCATTGGGCCCCGGGATGCGCTAGAGTGGCAGTGTCATTTTCGACTTGTTTCAGGCGTTTTCAGCCATGCACGATTTCACCGTCCTGGTGCTGCCCGGTGCGTTCGCGACCAGCGTGGCCGCCACGCTCGACATGCTGGGTGCGGCCGCGTCGCTGGCGCCGCGCCTGAAGCTGGCAGCGCCGGCGTGGCGGGTGGTGTCGGCCGCGGGCGGCGCCGTGCCCCTGGGCAACGGCATGAGCGTGCAGGCCACGGCGCTGCCGGCGCGGCGGCGCGCTGACAGGTCCACCTGGATCATTCCCGGCCTGGGCACGGAAAGCGTCAAGGCCATCGCAGCGCGTCTGGCGCAGCCGGATTCGGCGCGCGCGGCCGCCGCCGTGAAGGCGCACCTTGCCGCGGGCGGCGCGGTGGCGGCGTCCTGCTCGGCGGTGTTCCTGCTGCAGGCCTGCGGCGCGCTGGCGGGCCGGCGCGTCACCACCTCGTGGTGGCTGGCCGCGGAACTGCAGCGCCTGGAACCGGGCTGCGTGGTGGCGGCCGACCGCATGGTCTGCGTCGATGGGCCGGTTACCACCGCGGGCGCCGCCTTTGCGCAGGTGGACCTGATGCTGGCCCTGCTGCAGTCGCGCTTCGGCGTGCCGCTGGCGGACCTGGTCCGCCGGGTGCTGCTGGCCGATGCGCGCCAGGCCCAGACGCCCTACACGGTGCCCGCCATGATGTCCAGCGGCAACGCGCTGGTCGCGCGGTTGACCGCACATCTGGAATCGGCGCTGCCGCACCCGCCCAGCGTGGCCGCGCTGGCTAAAAAGTTCGCCATGTCCGAGCGCACGCTGGCGCGCCACGTACGCGCCGCCACCGGCATGACGCCGCTGGCCCTGCTGCAGGGCGTGCGGCTCAACCGTGCGCGCATGCTGATCGAAACCACGCGCCTGAACATCGAGCAGGTCGCCGCGCAGGTGGGCTATGAAGACGCCACCGCGCTGCGCCGCCTGATGCGAAGGCTGGCCGGCGCCAACCCCGGCAGGTTCCGGGCCCAGGTGGCCGCGTGAGGGCGGCTGGCGTCTGTCCCGATTGACGCCGCGCGGGCACGGCCTGTACGCTCGCAGCGCCGTATCCCCCAAGCCAGGAGACAACATGCGTTCGCTGTACAAATTCACCCTGGGCCTCGCCGTGCTCTGCAGCATGCTTGCCATGCCCGCGGCCGCCCAGTCCGACTACCCGAACCGGCCCATCAAGTGGGTGGTGGGCTACCCGCCGGGGGGCACCACCGACCTGCTGGCGCGCCTGATGGGGCAGTGGCTGTCACAGCGCCTCGGCCAGCAGGTGCTGATCGAGAACCGCGCGGGCGGCGGCAACAACATCGGCACCGAGTTTGCCATCCGCTCCGCGCCCGACGGCTACACCATGTACCTGGTGAACCCGGCCAACGCCATCAACGCCACCCTGTATCCCAAGCTGAACTTCAACTTCCTGGACGACATGGCGCCCGTGGCGGGCATCGTGCGGGTGCCCAACGTGATGACCGTGACGAAGAACTTTCCCGCGAAAACCGTGGCGGAATTCATCGACTACGGCAAGAAGAACCCCGACAAGATCAACATGGCGTCGTCAGGCTCGGGCACTTCGGTGCACCTCTCGGGCGAGCTGTTCAAGGCCATGAGCGGCGTGAACATGCGCCACGTGCCTTACCGCGGCGCGGGCCCCGCCACCACCGACCTGATCGGCGGCCAGGTGGACGTGATCTTCGACAACATGCCTTCCATGATCGCGCACATCCGTGGCGGCACGGTGCGCGCGCTGGGCGTCACCAGCGCGCAGCGCTCGCCGGCGCTGCCCGATGTGCCCACGGTGGCTGAAACGGTGCCCGGCTACGAGGCCAGCGCCTGGTTCGGCGCCGGCATGCCCAAGGGCTCACCGGCCGCCGCCATCGCCAGGATCAATCGCGAAATCAACGCCGCGCTGGCCGACCCCGCCATGAGGGCCAAGCTGGCCGACCTGGGCGGCGTGCCCATTCCCGGCACGCCCGAGCAGTTCTGGGAACTGCACCGCATGGAAACCGAGAAGTGGGCGAAGATCGTCCAGTCATCGGGGGCGAAGGCGGAGTGAGGCGTCAGGCCGGTTCGTTTGGCCGCTGGATCAGCTCGATCTTGTAGCCGTCCGGGTCGGTGACGAAGGCGATCACCGTGTCGCCGCCCTTGACCGGCCCGGCTTCACGTGTGACGTTGCCGCCGCCCGCGCGGATGCGGTCGCAGGCGCCGTACACGTCGGGCACACCCAGGGCGATGTGGCCGTAGGCCGTGCCCAGTTCGTACTTGTCCACGCCGTGGTTGTAGGTGAGCTCGATCTCCGCGTGGCCCGGGTTGGTGCCGTAGCCCACGAAGGCCAGCGAGTACTTCTGCTCGGGCCGCTCGGTGGTGCGCAACAGCGTCATGCCCAGGATGCGGGTATAGAAATCGATGGACCGCTGCAGGTCACCGACGCGAAGCATGGTGTGGAGAAGTCTCATGGCGCGATTATCACCATAATGCCAAATCATTTCAGGAGCCGCGCATGTACCGCCTTCACTGCTTCGCCCAGTCCGGAAACAGCTACAAGGTCGCCTTCCTGCTGCGCGCGCTGGACCAGCCCTTCGAGATGGTGTTCGTGGATTTCATGAACGGCGCCACGCGCGAAGCGCCCTGGCGCGAAGCCGTCAACGAAATGGGCGAGGCACCCGTGCTGGAGGCCGACGGCAAGCGCATGACGCAGTCGGGCGCCATCATGACTTACCTGGCGCGCAAGCACGGAGCCTTTGGCGGCGCCACGCCAGACGAGCAGCAGGAAGTGCTGCGCTGGCTGCTGTTCGACAACCACAAGTTCACCAGCTTCTTTGCCAGCTACCGCTTCAATCGCTCATTCGGCCCGGCTGCACCAGACCCTGCGGTGATGGCGTGGCTCAAGGGCCGCATCGATGCGGCCTGGTCGATTGCCGACAAGCACCTGGCGGCCAGCCCCTTCATGGCGGGCAACGCCCCGACCATCGCCGACATCTCCCTGTCCGGCTACCTGTTCTACCCGATGGAGGAGAGCGGCTACGACATCCCGGCCAACTTCCCGCACATCGCCGCCTGGCTGGAACGGGTGAAAGCCATTCCCGGCTGGGTGGCGCCGTACGACCTGCTGCCGGGCGAACGCATCGCGCCTCGCTGGTAGAACAGCACCTGCGATGGCCGCCCCTCCAATCCAGTCCGACGCGCTGTTCCGTGCGGCCGCCGACCAGGCTCCGCAAGTGATGTGGATCGTCAACACCAAGGGCGCGGTGACCTATCTCAACCAGGCCTGGTACGACCTCGTCGGCGGGGAGCCGCCGAAGTGGTACGGGCATGAGTGGACCGGGACGGTGCTTGAGGAGGATGTGGCCGAGATGCGCGCGCGCTGGCGGATGGCCAGCCAAAGCGGCGGCGTTTTCGAGGGAACGCGCCGCGTCAGGGCCGCCGATGGAAGCTTGCATGTGTTGTCTTACCGGGCCACGCCCGTGCGACAGCCGGATGGCGAGGTGACCTGCTGGGTGGGCATGGATGCCGACATCACCCAGCTGATGGCCACCGAAGCGGCACTGCGGTTCGCAAACCAGGAACTGGAGTCGTTTTCGTCATCCGTTTCGCACGACCTGCGCTCGCCCCTGGTCACGGTGCAGGGCTTCAGTGCCACGCTGCGTAAACACCTGGCGGGGAGCAAGGACACCAAGGTAAGGCACTATGTGGAGCGGATCAGCGATGGCGTCACGCACCTCGGGCGCCTGGTGGACGGGCTGCTGGTCCTCAGCCATCTGGCGCGTGCGAGGCTCGAAGCCGGAACGATCGACTTGAGCCGCGTCGCTGTCGACATCCTGGAGATGCACCGGCGCCAGGAACCCGCGCGCAACGTCGTGACCCATGTACAGCCGGGCCTGGAAGCCAACGCCGACGCCCGCCTGCTGGCGCTGCTGATGGAGAACCTGATCGGCAACGCCTGGAAGTTCAGCGCGCAGACGGACCCGGCCCACATATGGCTCGAACTGGCCAGCGAGACCGCGGACGAGAAGGTCTTCGCCGTGCGCGACAACGGGGCAGGCTTCGACATGGCGCTCGCCGGCCAGCTGTTCAGCCCTTTCTGCCGGTTTCACACCGCCGAGCAGTTTCCCGGCACCGGCATCGGCCTGGCCACTGTGCACCGCATCATCGCGCGCCATGGCGGGCGGACCTGGGCGCAGTCCGTGCCGGGCCAGGGCACCAGCATTTTCTTTTCGCTGCCGCGGCGTTAGGCAAGGCCCATGGACCACAAATGGCTGGAAGACTTCATCGCGCTGGCGCGCGAGCGCAGCTTCTCGCGCGCGGCCGAAGCACGCCACGTGACGCAGCCGCAGTTCTCGCGCCGCATCCGCGCGCTGGAGCTGTGGGCCGGCGCCGACCTGGTGAACCGCGCCGTCGTCCCGCTGGCGCTCACGGCGGCGGGTGACGAATTCCTGCCCGTGGCGCGGCGCGCCGTCGCCAGCCTGGGCGACGTGCGCTCGCGCATCGGCCAGTCGCCCGGCGGCATGGACTGGGTCACGCTGGCCACCGGCCGCACCCTGTCGCGCACCGCGGTGCCCGGCTGGCTGGCGCAGGTGAAGCAGGCGGCGGGCCCGTTCCGCCTGCGCATCGTCACCGGCTCGATCCACGAAGCGGCCACGGCGCTGGAGCAGGGCGGGGCCGACTTCATGCTCACGTTCACCCACCCGCGCCTGCCCATGCTGCTGGACGAGCAGCTGTTTGAAGGCGCCACGCTGGGCACCGACGAACTTGTCTGTGTCAGCGCGCCGCGCCCGGGCGGCAAGCCGCAGCACGCGCTGCCCGGTTCATTGAAGAAACCGGTTCCCGTCCTCAGCTACTCGCCGGCGCTCGCGCTCAGCCAGATCCTGCTGGACGGCCTGGGCCGCAGCCCGCGCGAACTGCACCTGCACACGGTGACCGAATCGGACTTTGCCGAATCGCTGCACGAGCAGGCGCTGCGCGGCGTGGGCGCGGCGTGGCTGCCGCGCGGCCTGGTCGCCGCGGACCTCAAGGCCGGCCGGCTGGTGCCGGCGGGAGCGGATGGCGGCATCCGCTTCGAGATCCGCCTGTACCGCCCGCGCAGCCAGCGCAACGAGCTGGTGCGGCGCATCTGGGCGGCCAGCGCGCAAACCTGAAACCGGCAGTCGCATGCGCCCATGCGTGATGCGCATGGCCCGCGTGGAGCGCGTTCCTAGACTGGCACAACCAACCAGGAGCGCACCATGTCTGAATCGCCGGATACCCGCCGCCGCCTCGCGGCCCGCCTCATTTGCGCCGCCGCCGCGTCGCTGCTGCCGCTGTCCGCGGCATTCGCCCAGGCCTGGCCCGCCCTCAAGCCGATTTCGCTGGTGGTGGGTTACCCCGCCGGCGGCAGCGTCGACCTGGTGGCGCGCATCATCGCCGAGCCGCTGGCCAGGCGCCTGGGCACGCCGGTGATCGTGGAGAACGTGGGCGGCGCCGGCGGCACCATCGGCGCGCAGAAGGTGGTCAACGCCGCGCCCGACGGCTACACGCTGCTGCTCGGCTCGGGCAGCGAGGTGTCCATCGCGCGGCTGTTCAACAGCGCCGTCAAGTACAACGGCGAAACCGACCTGGCGCCCCTGGGCATGATCGGCACCACGCCGATGGTGTTCGTCGCCGGGCCGAAGATCGGCGTGAAAACCATCGAGGAGGCGCTGGCCAAATCCAGGCGCGAACCCAACCGCCTGAGCTTTGCTTCTTCCGGCGTGGGCACCCCGCTGCACGTGTCGGGTGAACTGATCAACCTGCTGTCCGGCACCACCTTCCGCCATGTGCCGTACCGCGGTGCCGCCCAGATGGTGCAGGACGTGCTGGGCAGCAACATCGAGTTCGGCGTGTTCGTGCTGTCGTCGGCGCTGCCGCACATCGAGGCCGGCAAGATGGTGGCCTTGGGTGTCACCACGCCCGCGCGCAACCGCGCGGCGCCCGACATTCCCGCGCTGGGCGAAAACCCGCGCCTGAAAGGCTACGACATGAATGTCTGGTTCGCCCTGTTCGCCCCGGCAAAACTGCCGGCGCCGATGGCGGCGCGCCTGAACCGGGAACTGAATGAGGTTCTGCGCGACAAGGAGGTCTGGCAGAAGCTGCAGAAGGCCGGCATCAGCAACGAAGGCGGCACGCCGCAGGCGCTCACCGCCTTCATCAAGGGCGAAACCCAGCGCGTGCGCAGCGTGGTGAACAAGGCCGTGGCCACGGGCTCCGCTTCGTGAGCGTGGCGGCGCCGCACCCGGTACAGATCGCGCCGCCCGGCTTGTCCCGCTGGGCGCACTCCGCAACCGGCGTGGACCATGTGCAGGAACGCGCCGGCGCGCAGCCGGGTCCCGAAGTGCTGGTCACCGCGCTGGTCCATGGCAACGAATACTCCGGCGCAATGGCGCTGGACGCCTTCCTGCGCACAGGCCTGGTTCCGCGGCGCGGCCGCATCACCGCCGCGTTCTGCAACACCGCCGCCTTTGCGCGGTTTGATTCCGGCCAACCCGATGCATCGCGCTTTGTGGACGAGGATTTCAACAGGGTGTGGTCGGCGCGCTCGCTGGATAGTGAGCGGGCCAGCCAGGAATTGCTGCGGGCCCGCGAGCTCAGGCCCTTCGTCGACCGCGCCACTCACCTGCTCGACCTGCATTCCATGCACGAGCCTTGCGCGCCACTATTTGTCACCGGCATGCTGCCGCGCAATATCGCGTTCGCGCAGGCCCTGGGCACTCCGGTGCAGGCCGTGGTGGACGAGGGCCACGCCGATGGCGTGCGCATGCGCGACTACGGCCCGTTCGGCGAACCTGCGGGCTCGCGCATTGCGTTGCTGCTGGAGGCGGGCCAGCACTGGGAGCTGTCTTCGCTGCACGCCGCGCGGAACGTGCTGATGCGTTTCCTGGTGCAGGCCGGCGCGCTGGACCGGGCCGACGTTCCAACAGGTTGGCTTCTGCCGGACGCTCTGCCGCCGCCACCCATCCATGTGACACATCGTGTTGTCGCGCGCTCCATGGATTTCGAGTTCAGCCAGGACTTCCGTGGGGGCGAGACGATCCGGCGCAGCGGCACCGCCATAGCCAGCGATGCGGGTCAGCCCGTGGTCACCCCTTATGACGACTGCGTGCTGGTAATGCCTTCGGTGCGGCAGCTGCGCCCGGGCGTGACCACCGTGCGGCTGGGGCGCAGGCAGGGGCGCGTGTTGGGATAGAGTCCGGCTAACACCCCTTGCCGGAGCTTCCCTTGACCGATACGCTTTCCGTACGCCCCATCGAGCAGCAGGATTTCGCGGCCTGGAAGCCGCTCTGGGACGGCTACAACGCCTTCTACGGCCGCTCGGGCGACACCGCGCTGCCGGATGAAATTACCCAGGTCACCTGGAAGCGCTTTTTCGATCCGCAGGAGCCGGTGCACGCACTGGTGGCGGTGCAGGGCGGCGAAGTGCTGGGCATCACGCACTACCTGTATCACCGCAGCACCATCAATATCGAGAAGGTGATCTACCTGCAGGACCTGTTCACCGTGGAGGCCGCGCGCGGCAAGGGCGTGGGCCGCGCATTGATCCACGCGGTCTACAAGGAGGCCGCGGCGGCCGGCGCGCCGCGCGTCTACTGGAACACCTACAACACCAACCACACGGCGATGCGCCTGTATGACAGCGTGGCCGAGAAGACCGGCATCGTGGTCTACCGCAAGATGTTCTGAGCCATGGAAATCCGTCAGTTCCGCTACTTCGTGCGCATCGCGGACCTGGGCAGCTTCTCGCGCGCGGCGCAGGCCCTGCACATCGCGCAGCCGGCGCTGAGCCAGCAGGTCGCGCAGCTGGAAGAAGAACTCGGCCAGGCCCTGCTGACGCGCCTGCCGGGCGGCGTGAAGCTGACCGAGGCCGGGAGCGTGTTCTACCGCCACGCGCAGCGTCTGCTGCAGCAACTTGCCGAGGTGGAAGGTGCCGTCGCCCATGTGGCCGCCAACCCCAGCGGCAGCGTGCGCGTGGGCTTGCCGCAAAGCACGGCGTCGCACTACGCCTTGCCGCTGCTGGCCCACCTGCGCGAGCACTTCCCCGGCATCGAGGTGGAGTTTTTCGACGAGCTCAGCGGCCACCTGCTGCACGGGCTGAACACCGGCCGGCTCGACATCGCCGTGCTGGTGAGCGACGACGACGCGGCGCTGCTGAACGCCGTGCCGCTGATGGACGAATCGCTGTTCCTGGTGTCACGCGCCGGCATGGCGCCGCCCGGCAAGAGCGTTTCGCTTAAACGCCTTGCCGCCTTGCCGCTGGCATTGCCGGGGCAGCAGCATGGCGTGCGCGCCATCATCGAGCACGCCGTTCATTCGCAGGGGCTGCGCCTGGCCAATGTGACGGTACTGGCCAACTCCATGAGCATCATGCGCGAGGCCATGCTGCAGGGCCTGGCGCATTGCGTCATGCCCTGGGCCGCCGTCGATGGCGGGCTGGCGCGCGGCGAACTGGTGGCGCAGCCTTTCACGCCGGCGCTCAGGCGCCGCGTGCACGTCTGCACCGCACGTGACGCGCAACTGTCGCTGGCCGGGCAGGCCGTGTTCGAGTCGCTGCTGGCGCAGACCCGCATGCGCGTCAAGGCCGGGCAGTGGCAGGGTGTCGTGCTGCTGCCGCCATAAGCCGGCGCGATAGCGGCAGACGAATTCCGTATTTCCCGGCCGCCGCGCCGCTGCCTAGACTCCGCCGCATTACTACGTCGGCAGGAGACCGCAGTGAACCAGGAAGTCATGGAACGCCCCCAACTCACCGGGGCGGCGCGCCGCGTGCCGCCCGCCGCGCTGCTAGAGGCCCTGGCCGGGCTGCTGGGCGAGCGCTGCAGCACCAGCCAGGCGGTGTGTCTGCAGCACGGAAGCGACGAGTCCCATTACGCGCCGGTGCCGCCGGATGCGGTGGTGTGGCCGCTCACAACGCTGGAGGTGGCGCAGGTGGTGAAGCTGTGCGCGGCCCACAGAACGCCTGTCATCGCTTTCGGTGTGGGCTCGTCGATTGAGGGGCATCTGCTCGCGGTGCAAGGCGGCGTCAGCCTTGATCTGTCGCGGATGGACAAGGTGCTGGCCGTGCAGCCGGAAGACCTCACCGCCACGGTGCAGGCGGGCGTGACGCGCGAGCAGCTCAACACCGATCTGGCGCAGACCGGCTTCTTCTTCTCCATCGACCCCGGCGCCAACGCCTCCGTGGGCGGCATGGTCGCGACGGCGGCTTCGGGCACCAACAGTGTCCGCTACGGCACGATGCGCGACAACGTGCTGTCGCTGGTGGTGGTCACCGCCGAGGGCAAGGTCATACGAACCGCGCGCCGCGCCAGGAAGACGTCGGCGGGCTATTGCCTGACGCAGCTGTTCACCGGTTCGGAAGGCACGCTGGGCATCATCACCGAGGTCACGGTGAAGCTGCATCCGCAGCCCGAAGCGGTGGCTGCCGCGGTGGTGAACTTCCCACAGCTGCAGGGCGCCGTGAAGACGGTGATCGAGGCGGTGCAGATGGGTGTGCCGCTCGCGCGGGCCGAGCTGCTTGATGCGCTGTCCATCCGCGCCATCAATGCGCACGACAAGCTGTCGCTGAACCCGGTGCCCACGTTGTTCCTGGAGTTCTGCGGGTCGCAAGCCACGGTCAACGAGCAGGCCGATGTAGTGGCGGCGATCGCCGCCTCGCATGGCGGCGGAGATTTTCAGTGGGCACTGCGGCCCGAAGAGCGAAGCCGGCTGTGGACACCGCGCCACCACGCCTACTTCGCCGCGCTGCAGCTCAAGCCCGGCAGCCGCTCGTTTACCACCGACGCCTGTGTGCCGATGTCGGCGCTGGCCGAGTGCCTGGCCGAGACCCTGGCCGACATCGAGACCACCGGCCTGCCGGTTCCGGTGTTCGGCCACGTGGGCGACGGCAATTTTCACTGCCTGGTGCTGGTGGACCCCGCCAGGGCGGACGAAGTCGCCGCCGCCGAAGCCTTCAGCCTGCGGCTGATGCGCCGCGCTATCCGCCACGACGGAACGTGCAGCGGCGAGCACGGCGTGGGCCTGCACAAGATGCCGTGGCTGGAGCAGGAACTGGGCGCCGACACGGTGGACGTGATGCGCCGCATCAAGCGCGCGCTGGACCCCGACAACATCCTCAACCCGGGCAAGGTGGTTTCTTTTTACAGGGAGTAGTCATGAAACGGCGTCAATTCCTCGTGGCGGGCTCGGGCCTGGTGGCCTCCCATGCTTTTTCGGCCGAAACCCCCGGCGTGAACCGCGGCGAGATCCTCCTGGGGCAAACGGCGGACTTCTCCGCCAGCCGGTCCGTCATCACCAAGGCCTACGCCGAGGGCGCGCACCTGTACTTCGACCGGCTCAACAAGCAGGGCGGCATCTATGGGCGCAAGCTGCGGTTGCTGCAGCTTGATGACGCCTACCAGGCGGGCAAGGCGATGGACAACGCCAGGAAGCTGGTCGAGGGCGAGCAGGTGTTCGCCCTCATGCATTCGGTGGGCACGGCGATCGTGGAAAAGCTCATTCCGTATGTCGAAGCACAAGCGGTGCCGCACCTGCACCCGCTGACGGGGGCGGACCAGGTTCGCGCGCCGCAGTTGCCCAGCCGCCAGACTTTTTTCCTGCGGGCCAGTTACCGCCGCGAAGTGGAAAAGATGGTGTTGCAGGTCAAGACGCTGGGCATCTCCAGCATCGCGCTGGTGCACGAGGACGAGCCTTTCGGCCAGGGCATCCGCGCGCTGGTGCAGGAGGCGGTGCAGGCGCACGGGCTGAAGCTGGCCGCCACCGGCGTGCTGCCGTTCAACAAGCCGGCCGAGGTGGCCCGGGCGGTGGCCGCGGTGGCGCGGGCACAGCCGACGGCGGTGATCATGGGCAGCGCCGGCCCCAGCGTGGAGAACTTCATGGCGGCCTATCACCGCCAGGGCGGCCGCGCGCAGTACTACTGCCTGTCGGTCAGCAATGTGGAGCGGCTGTTCAAGGCCCTGGGCCGCCAGAGCGAGGGCATCGTGGTGAGCCAGGTGATGCCGGCCGCGCAGGCCAGCAACCTGCCCGTGGCCCGCGACTACCGCCAGGCCGCCGCCGCGGAGGACGCCAGCCCGGGCAGCTTCGGGCTGGAAGGTTTTGTCTCGGCGCGCATCATCGCCGACGCGCTGCAGGCGGCCGGCCCGGGCCTCACGCGCGAGCGCTTCATCACCGCGCTGGAACGGCCGGCCGTGACCCAGGTGGGCGGCTTCCCCCTCAGCTACCGCGGAGACGTGCGCAGCGGCTCGCCGTTTGTGGAGCTGGCGATGATAGGCAGCGGCGGCAGGCTGCTGCAATAGGCCGCGTCAGGCCTTCAGCTCAAACACCAGGCAGGTCGTCGTGGCATGCGCATAAAGCGTGCCGTCGGGCCCGAACAGGCGCGCTTCGGCGGTGGCGAGCTGGCGGCCGCAGTGGATGACCTTGCCTTCGGCGCGCACGCGGCTCACGTTCCTGCCGATGGCCTTGACCAGGTTCACGCCCAGTTCGGCCGTGGTGTAGCCGCGGCCCACCGGCATCAGGGTGTGCACGGAGCAGCCCAGGGCTGAATCGAGCAGCGTGGCGTACCAGCCGCCGTGAATGCCGCCCATGGGGTTCAGGTGCGCCGGGCCGGGGATGCCCTGGAACAGCGCGCGGCCTTCGCCCACTTCCAGCAGCTGGAAATCCAGTGTCTTTGCTATGGGCGGAAAAGGCAGTTCGCCGCGCAGCATGGCCTGCATCATTTCCATGCCGGTCTTGCCCGCGACGTGTTCGGGCCGGGCCACGCCGGCTCCCACGCCGGCCTCGATGCGGGCCACCACTTCGCGTTCCTGGGCCAGCCAGGCTTCCAGTTGATTCATCTGGGTCACTGCCTTCTCCTTTGGGTCTTTGCAATTAAACAATTGCATATGCAACAATTGCAGCTACAATAATCGCCATGGACACCGCTGTCAAGCCCCAGGGCTGCACCAACATCAAGCTGCGCCAGCTGATGCGTCGTGTGGCGCAGCACTACGACGCCGAGGTCGGCAAGACCGGCCTGAAAGGCACGCAGTATTCGCTGCTCTCGTACGTGTACAAGCTCGGCCCCATCCGCCCCGTGGACCTGGCGCGCGAGATGAAGATCGACCCTTCCACCCTCACGCGCAACCTCAAGCCCATGATCGACGCCGGCTGGCTCAGCCTGGATGCCGGTGCCGACGGCCGCAGCCGTCTCGTCAATATTACCGGCGCGGGCCGCGAAAAGCGTCAGGAGGCGCAGCGCCGCTGGCGCGTGGCGCAGGAGGGCATCAACCAGGTGCTGGGCGCGCACCGCGTGGTCGAGCTGCACGCCCTGCTGGACGACTGCATGAACAGGCTTTCCCCCATTCCCACCGGAGAAGAAGATGAATAGCACGACAACGGGCAAGCCGTCCATGGCGCTGTGGCTGGTGCTGGCCGCGGCCGCCGGCACCTTCGCGCTGACCATGGGCACGCGCCAGACCATGGGCCTGTTCCTGTCGCCGCTGAACACGGCCACCGGCCTGGGGCTGGGCAGCATCAGCCTGGCCTTCGCCTTCGGCCAGCTGTGGTGGGGCCTCACGCAGCCGTTCGCCGGCGCGATGGCCGACAAGGTGGGTGCGGGGCGCGTGCTGTTCGCCGGCGCCATCCTGGTGGCGCTGGGCACCTTCATCACGCCGCTGATGACCACCACCTGGGGCCTCATCCTGGCCATCGGCGTGCTGTCCGCCGGCGGTGCGGGCATGGCCGGCCCGGCCGTGCTGATGGCCGCCACCACGCGGCTGGTGCCTGCCGATAAGCGCGGCCTGGCCACCGGCGTGGTCAACGCGGGCGGCTCGTTCGGCCAGTTCGTGATGGCGCCGATCGCCGCCGCGCTGATGGTCGGCGTGGGCTGGGCCAGCGCGATGCAGGTGATGGGCCTGATCGTCCTGCTGTGCCTGCCCGCCGCCTTCCTGCTCAAGGGCAATTCGCTGCAGGGCGCGCCCGCCGGCCAGAAGGTGGTGGGCACGCGCGAAGCCATCCGCACCGCGCTGCGCAACCCCAGCTACCTGATGCTGGGCGCGGGCTTTTTCGTCTGCGGCTTCCACGTGGCGTTTCTCGCCACGCACCTGCCGGGCGTGATCGCCTCCTGCGGCCTGCCCACGCAATGGGCCGGCTGGTCGCTGGCGATGATCGGCCTGTTCAACATCATCGGCAGTGTCGCCATGGGCTGGGCCGTGGGCCGCTGGCGCATGAAGTCGCTGCTGTCGCTGGTGTACGCGTCTCGCGCGATAGCCGTGATCATTTTCCTGATGGCACCCAAGACCGGGCCGGTGATGCTGGTGTTCGCAGCGGTGATGGGCCTCACTTTCCTTTCCACCGTGCCGCCCACGGCGGGCCTGGTGGCCAAGTTCTTCGGCCCGGCCAACATGGCCACGCTGTTCGGCATCGTCATGCTCACCCACCAGATGGGCGGCTTCCTGGGCGCGTGGCTGGGCGGCAAGGTGTTTGAAGCGACGGGCAACTACGACTGGATCTGGTACATCGACATCGTGCTGGCCGTCGGCGCGGCGCTGATCCATTTGCCGATCAACGAAGCGCGGCCCGTGCGCGCGGTGCCGGCGGCCGCGTGAGCGAGATCGACGCCCGCACCCGGGCGCTGCTGGAGGCGCCCATCGCGCCCACGCTGCTGCGCCTGGCCGTACCCAACATGGCGGTGATGCTGGCGCAGGCCTCGGCCGGCATGATCGAGACCTGGTTCGTCGGCAAGCTGGGAGTTGACGCGCTGGCCGGCATGGCGCTGGTGTTCCCGGTGGTGATGCTGATGCAGATGATGTCGGCCGGCGCCATGGGCGGCGGCATTGCTTCTTCCATCGCGCGGGCGCTGGGCGCGCGCAGGCGCGATGACGCCAATGCACTGGTCGTGCATGCCATCGCGCTGGCCCTGTTGTTCGGCGTGGCCTTCAGCGCGGCCCTGATGCTGTGGGGCCCGGCGCTCTACCGCCGGATGGGTGGCACCGGCGCCTCGCTGGAAGCGGCACTGGTGTATTCCAACTGCGTGTTCGCCGGCGCCGTTCTGGTGTGGCTGGCCAATTCGCTGGCCGCCGCAGTGCGCGGCACGGGCAACATGAACGTGCCGGCCATCGTCAACATCGCCGGGCTGGCGGTGCTGATCCCGCTGTCGCCGCTGCTGATCTTTGGCTGGGGCCCGGTGCCCGCGCTGGGCATCGCGGGCGGCGCGCTGGCGCTGCTGGTCTATTACGCCGGCAGCTGCGCGGCCATGGCCTGGTACCTGTGGTCGCCGCGCAGCCTGCTGCGCCCTTCGTTCCTGCACCTGAAGTTCCGGCGCGAACTGTTCATGGACATCCTGCGCGTGGGCGTGGTGGCGGCCATCTCCACCATCGCCACCAATGTCTGCATCGCCATCACCACCGCACTGGCCGGCTCCTTCGGGCCGGAGGCCATCGCCGGCTACGGCACGGCGGCTCGGCTTGAATACCTGCTGGTGCCGCTGGTGTTCGGCCTGGGCGGGCCGATGGTGGCCATGGTCGGCACCTGCATAGGCGCGGGCCAGCGCGAACGCGCGCTGCGCGTCACCTGGACGGGCGCCATCATCGCGGCGGTGCTTACCGAAGCCATCGGACTGGCGGCGGCGGTCTTTCCCGAAGTCTGGCTGCGCCTGTTCGGCAGCGACCCGGCGATGATCGACGCTGGCACGCGCTACCTGCATGCGGTGGGCCCGGCCTATGGCTTCTTCGGCCTGGGCCTGGCGCTGTACTTCGCGTCGCAGGGCGCAGGGCGGCTGTTTTGGCCGGTGATGGGCAACGTGGCCCGGCTGGCCGCCGGCGGCCTGGGCGGCTGGTGGGCGCTGCAGCTGGGCGGCGGGCTGCTGGCCATCTTCGCCGCGCAGGGCGTGGCACTGGTGCTCTATGGCCTGGTCAATGCCGCGGCGGTGGCGGGCGGCGCCTGGTTCGGGCGCATCGGCTGGCCGCGCGGGCCCTCGGCCTGGCGCACTGCCTGAGCCTGTTTCTCCGGAGGAAAAACGGCTGCAAGGCGCATGCAGCCTGCGTAGGCAGCTATTGATTTAGTAGCAAACCCATTGCGTCTAGACTGGACCCATGAAGATGACCAGGAAGTCCCGGTTCGTCTGGATGTCCATCCTGGCCGCCGCGGCGAGCATCGCGATATGGGTGGCGGTGCTTGGGCTGCAGATCGTGCAGATGCTGTTCGGCGATTCAGCCCTCAGCCGCTGGCTGGTGTGGGTGCTGATCATTGCCTCGCCGCTATGCCTGCTGTTTTTGCTGCACCGCCATGCTGCTGCAGGTAAAGGGGACTAGATTTGCCCAGCAGTTCCGGCTTACATTTGTAACTTGTTCATACCCGCCAGGGAGACAACATGGAACAGCAGGAAAGGCAGCAAATCCAGGCCGTCGTGCACAAGATGCTCGCAGCGATGGTCCAGTTGAAGGGGTCGGACCTGTTCCTCACGGCCGGCTTCCCGCCCGCGATCAAGCTCAACGGAAAACTGACCAAGCTGAACGAGACGGTGCTGACGGCGGAGCAGACGGGCAAGATGGCGCGCGCCATTGCGTCCGAGAAGCAGTGGCAGGGTTACATCGACACCAAGGGCCAGAATTTCGCGATTGCGGTGGAGGGCACCGGCCGTTTCCGCATCAATGTCTTCACGCAGCAGCAGCGCTGCGGCATGGTGATCCGCGTGATCACCACCGAAATCCCCGATTTCGACCAGATGAAGCTGCCCCCCATCCTGAAGACGATCGTGCAGGAAAAGCGGGGACTGATTCTTTTGGTGGGCGGCACCGGCTCGGGCAAGTCCACAACGCTGGCGGCGATGCTGGGGGTGCGCAACAAGGAAACGCACGGCCACATCATCACGATCGAGGACCCGGTCGAATACGTGCACCCGCACGGCAACTGCATCGTCACGCACCGTGAAGTCGGCATCGACACGGTGGGCTGGTTCGACGCACTCAAGGACACGCTGCGCCAGGCGCCCGACGTGATCCTGATCGGCGAGATCCGCGACCACGAAACCATGGAATACGCGCTCAACTTCGCCGAGACCGGCCATCTGTGCATGGCCACGCTGCACGCGAACAGCGCCAACCAGGCCATCGACCGCATCGTCAATTTCTTCCCCATCGAAAAGCACGAGCAGGTGCGCAACGACCTGGCGCTGAACATGCGCGCCATCATTTCGCAGCGGCTGGTCCGCAAGATTTCGGGTGGCCGCGCCGCCGCCATCGAGATCCTGCTGAGCACTTCGACCTCGCGCGACGCGATCGCCAAGGGAGAAGTCGGCCAGTTGAAGGAGATCATGAAGAAGTCGGTCGAACTGGGCATGAAGACCTTCGACCAGTGCCTGTACGAGCTGTACGACGCGGGCGACATTTCGCTGCAGGAACTGCAGGTCAATTCGGACGCCAAGAGCGAGCTGATCCTGCGGCTGAAGCTGAACAGCAAACGCTTTATTCGCGAAGAATTGCCCGGCGGTGGAGGCGGCGACACGGGCGGGCTGTCGCTGCAGGTCGAGGCGGAACCCGAGGAGGAAGAATCAACGGGTCCGCTCATCGTGAACATCAAGAGGCCGGAGCCGGCGAAACCTGTCGCGCCGATAACAGTGAAGCCCCCGGCGGCGCCCGCGCCCCCCGCCGGGCCGCAATCGTTGGAGCTGTCGCTGGAGGAAAAGCCCGTACCGCCGCCGCCCAAGGCCTGAATGTCATCACCGCGGAGGATGCATGAACGAGTTTGACAACATCGACGACCACTTTGCCAGCTATGCCAGGCTGTTGACGGAAGATGCGGCAGCCCGGTTCGGGGCGTTGCGCAAGTCTTCTTTTTTCGAGCCGGTTCCGGATGAATGGCTGCAGCGCATCTCGGCGATGGCGCAGATCAGGACCTTTCGCGCCGATGTCAGCATCACGTCGCAGGACGACGACATGAAGGCCTTCTATGTGATCCTGTATGGCGCGGCCGAGGCATTTCGCAACGGCAAGCTGGTCGGCACCATCGAAACCGGCGACTGCTTCGGGGAGGGAATTTTCTTTACCGACGGCACCATCACCACGTCCGCGACGGTGATTGCCGATGACAAGATCGTTGCCGCCGAATTCAGCAAGACCGTGATCGAAGCGCTGCAGGCAGACCCCCATGCGATGGTCAGCATGGACAAGGCGCTGCTGCTGGCGCTGTTCAAGAAACTCAAGGGCGCCAACCAGAAGATCGAGCGGCTGATGCTGGGGTAGGTGCCCATCGGAAAGCGCCGCCGCTGCAAGTCAGCCTTATGATGGACAGATTTTCTGCCCACCCAGCCCTTTGAAAGTTGATTGATGTTCGGACGAAGCCGGTTGGCGATAGGCGTTGGCGCGGGCCTGACGATCGGCTTTCTGGCGCTGATCGTGATCGTGGGCGCCACCATCTGGCTGGTGGAACGCGGCAACAGCCTGTTTGAGCAATCGGCCTTGCAGCGCTCCATCCGCATCGTCGCAGTGGATCTGCGCGATCATTTGCGCACCGCGGAGTCGAGCCAGCGCGGATTTCTCCTGACCGGCAACCAGATCTATCTGGCCCCTTACGACACGGCCAAGACGCGCGCGCGGCAGGAGCTGGAGGACCTGGGCCGGATGATTGCGCCCGATGCCCCGAACCGGGCGATGCTGCCCCGGTTGTCGGAAGCGTTGGGCGAAAAAATCGCCGAGATGGACAACAGCATTGCGCTGAAAAATGCCGGCCGCGATGCCGACGCCATGGCGTTGGTCCAGAGCAATCGCGGCAAGACGCTGATGGATGAAATCAATGTTTTTCTCTATGGCGCGCTATTGACCGCCGACGAGAGCGGCACGCAGAGCAGCGCAGAGCAGCAACGCAATGCATCGCTGCTGCGCTGGATATCGGCGGGCGCCGCCGTGGTCATCGTCCTGGTGGTGTTTGTGGTGGTGTTTACTGTCTATCGCAACGGGCAGGATCTGAAACTGGCGCGCGACGAAGTGCAGGCAATCAATCTGACGCTGGAAGAACGTGTGAAGACCCGCACGGCCGATCTGGCCATGGCGCGGGAACGCGCGGAAGTCCTGCTGGCCGAGGTCAATCACCGCGTGGCCAACAGCCTGCAGCTGGTGGCGGTGCTGGTGGGGATGCAAATGCGTTCCGTCACCGATACGGCGGCCAAGGAGGCCTTGCGCGAAACGCAATCGCGGATCAGTGCAATCTCGCTGATCCACAAGAGCCTTTATACGTCCGGCGATGTGACAAACGTGGCGCTGAACGACTATCTGGGCGCGATGCTGGGCAATCTGGAAACGGCGATGAGGAAGGACGGCCACACGGCAATCCTGAAATGCTATCTGGAGCCTATTTCGCTAGGCCCTGACGCCAGCGTCAGCCTGGGCGTGGCCGTACAGGAGCTGGTCACCAACGCCTTCAAATATGCCTATCCCGACGAAAAGCCCGGCGAGGTGCGGGTGCGGCTGAAGCGATTGGACGACGGCAAGGCCGAACTGACGGTCGAGGATGATGGCGTGGGGATGGCGCCGAACGCCACGCATGCGGGCACGGGGCTGGGCAGCAAGATCATCCATACGATGGCGTCGGCGCTGAAGACGCATGTGGAATATATCAACCGCGCGCCGGGTACGTTGGCACGGCTGGTGCTGACGACGGCGATTGCGTAATGGGATCTGCGATGAAATTCCGGCTGTCCGCGGTTGCTGCACTTGCTTCACTTTCATTCGTCAGCGGCGCTTCGTTTGCCGCTGGCGGCGAGGGGTTGACCGTGCCGGTCAAGTTGCCTGCGTACGATGCGGCACGGCCTTCCTGCAGGGCGCCCACTGGATTGCAGAAAAAGCTGGTATTCGTGCAGGACAACAGGCGCGAGTTCATGCAAGGCGCGGGACGCGGGCTGGAAGCCGCGGCGCGGGCGCGGGGCCTGGGCTTCAGCGTTGCCTTTGCCAACAATGATCCTGCGCTGATGATCAAACAGGTTGAGGGCATTGCGGCCGATAAAACGGGCGCGATTGTGGTGGCGCCGATAGATCCGCCATCGCTGGCACCGGCCCTGAAGAAAGTCATAGTCGCGGGCGCCTATGTGGGTGCCATCGTGCCGCCGCCGGCGACGACGGTGCTGAACGCGCCGCAATATCTGACCGGCAAGGTTCTGGCCGAAGCGGCGGCAAATTACATCCGCACGCGGCTTGGCGGAAAGGCCAAGGTTGTGCTGCTGACGCATGACAGCCTGCAATTCCTGGCGCCGCGATTCACCGCCATGCGCGATACCCTGCGGGCACTGCCGGGCGTGACGATTGTGGCCGACATTTCGCCCGCCACGGTCGACAAGGAGGGCGGATACCGCACGATGAAGACGATCCTGCTCGCGCAGCCGAATATCGATGTGGTGCTTGGCGCGGACACGGTGGTGCTGGGGGCGCTGGCGGCATTGCGCGAAACGGGCAAGGCGCGGGCGGACCAGTTCCTGGGCGGCATCGACGGCGAGCAGGAAGCGGTCGTCGAAATCAAAAAAGGCGGCAGCCCCTACAAGGCGAGCATCAGCCTTGCTTCATCCATATTCGGGTATGCGATGGGCCAGCAGGCCGCGGATTGGCTGGACGGAAAATCCATCCCGCAGGCAATGGATATTCTGCCCAGGGCGCTCACCAGCAGCAACATCGCGGACTATGAACGCGATACGGCCGACCCGGGCGCGGTGTATGCCGATCCTTCGCGGCGCGCGACCTATCTGAAGATGTACGGCAACATCTGTTTCGATACGCGCGAAAACTATATTAATTTCCCCTGGTCATCAGAAACCAGATAGCGATGACCGCCAACCCTTTCGTCATCCTCTACGTCGAGGACAACGACATGGTCCGCGAGTCGTTCGCCGAGCTGCTCGCCACTGCCGATCGCCGGGTCGTGTGTGTGGCTGACTGCGCCGGCGCGCGCGCGGCGTTGCGCGAGCAGAACGTGAACCTGCTGATGACTGACATCAACCTGCCCGACGGCTCGGGCCTCGGCCTGGCGCGCGAGGCGCTTGCGCAGAACCCGGGGCTGCCGGTGATTGTCTGCTCCGGGCAGGACTTGCGCGACGTCGCCCTGTCGCTCGGCCCTACCGCCCATTCGCTGATGAAGCCCTTCGGGCTGGACGAACTCGAGGCGCTGATCGAGCGGCTCGCGCAGTGAGCGACTAGACGGGTCGGCCCGGCGCCATGTTGAAACGACGTACGATCCTCACCCGTTCGGCCCTGGCTGCTTTCGCAACCACCTCGCTGGCGCTGCCACAGGCTGCTCTGGCTCAGGGGAGGAAAGACACGCTGGTCATGGCCATGGCCCTGGAGCCGACTGGCCTGGACCCGACCGCCAGCGCGGCATCCGCTATCGCGGAAGTCACCCTGTACAACGTCTACGAAACCCTGACCAAAATCAACTCCGATGGCAGCGTCTCGCCGCTGCTCGCCGAAAGCTGGGAAGTCTCGCCCGACCTGCGCACCTATACGTTCAAGCTCCGCAAAGGAGTGAGGTTCCAGAATGGCGAGCCCTTCAATGCCCAGGCGGTGAAGTTCTCCTTCCAGCGCGCAGGCAGCGATAAAAGCACCAACAAGGACAAGCGCACCTTCGCCACCATGGAGAGCGTGACTGCGTTCGATGAGCACACGGTGGTGATCATCAACAGGGAACTCGATCCCGACTTCCTGTTCCTGATGGGCCAGGCGACGGCCATCATCGTCGAGCCCAGGAGCGTTGAAGACAACGCCAACAAGCCCGTGGGCACCGGCCCCTACAAAGTGGACAACTGGAGCAAGGGCTCATCCGTCACGCTGAGCAAGTGGGACGGCTTTCGCAATGCCGCCGGAGTCAGGATCAGGAAGGTCGTATTCCGCTTCATCCCCGATCCGGCCGCGCAGATCGCCGCGCTGTTGTCGGGTGACGTGGATGCTTTCCCGCGCGTGGCCGCCGGGCGCAGCATGCCGCGAATTAAAAGCGACCCACGCTTTCAGGTGATCCTGAGTGGATCGCGCGCCAAGACCATCCTGGCGATCAATAACAAGAAGAAGCCGCTGGACGACGTGCGCGTGCGCCGCGCCATCGCCATGGCCATCGACCGCAAAGCAGTGATCGAAGGCGCGGCTGAAGGTTATGGCACACCCATTGGTGCGCATTACGTGCCCGGCGCGCCCGGTTATGTGGATGTAACGGCGGTGAACCCTTACAACGTCGAGAAGGCCAGGGCCTTGCTGAAGGAAGCCGGCGTGAGCACGCCGCTTGAGCTGTCCATGCCGCTGGCCCCGCCGCCTTATGCACGCCAGGGCGGCGAAGTCATCGCGGCCCAGCTCGCCAGGATCGGCATCATCGTCAAAATACAGAATGTCGAAATGGCGCAGTGGCTCAGCGGCGTCTACGCAAACAAGAACTATGACGTGACGCTTATCTCGCATGCGGAGCCATTCGACATGGGCAATTTCTCCAGGCCGGGCTATTACTGGAACTACGATTCGCCCAGGTTCGCGGACCTCTACAACAAGTACAAGAACGCGCCGCGCGCGGCCGACCGCATCAAACTGGTGGGAGACATTCAGCGCCTTTTGGCGGAAGACTCTGTCCACGCATTCCTGTACCAGCCTCAATGGATTACGGTGGCAAACAAGAATATCAAAGGGCTATGGAAAGATATGCCGATCTTCGTCAATGACGTGTCCGCGCTTTCCTGGTCCTGACTATTTCAACAAAACTTGAAATATGGAGGGGTGGGGTTGCCCGGGCGGGGGAAAAAAAGGCTTCCCGGGGCCCATGAGTCGGAAATCCGCAACGCAGCATTGGTGCGGCTTGCGGGCAATTTTCGGCCCGCAAGCCGCATGGATAGTGCGTGTGAGCCCTGCGCCGATTGCCCTTCGCGGGCGCCAAACTGTGGTTTTCCTCACGGCTAGTGTCGCTCTTGCACATCGGCAAGCCTTGCTTTACATCCGGGAAACACCCCGCCGCTAGAGTCGTGCGCTCTTATGAGCCGCTACAACTTCCTCGCCGCCGCATTCCTCTCGCTTTTCCTTGCCGCCTGCGGAGGGGGAGGAGCCAATCCCCCGGTGCCGGTCGTCCCGGTCACGGACGGCAATCCGCCGGGCCCCGGCCAGTTCCTCAGCGCTGTTCTCGTCAAGACGATCAGCGCCGCCCAGGTCTCCTCCGCGCTCGCGGACGCCGGCGACGCGGCGTTTCTCGCCGCGCCGCGCTATGCGGTCCAGGCCTGGCGCCTGACCTATGTCACGGTGGACGCGGACGGCAGGCAGGTCGTCGCTTCGGGCCTGGTCGGCGTTCCGCAAAAGGCCGCGAACGCGGTCAGCCCGGTCCTGAGCTATCAGCACGCCACCATCAAGACGCAGGCCGATGCGCCGAGCAGCCTCACAAGTCTGGGCGATCCGCCGGTGGTGCTGGCTTCGCTGGGGTACATCGTGGAGGCGGCCGACTACGTCGGGTTCGGCGTGTCGGCGGGCGTGCCGCATCCGTACCTGATGTCGGCGCCGTCCGCGTCGGCGGTGGTCGACTTCCTCACGGCGTCAAAATACTGGCGGCAGGCACAGCATGTGGCGGACAACAAGCAGCTGTTCCTCACGGGGTATTCCGAAGGCGGCTATGTCACCGTCGCCGCGCAGCGGGCGCTGCAAGCCGGCACGTCGGCTCATCGCAGCGAGCTGGTCCGCGTCGTCGCAGGCGACGGCCCGTACGACGTGGGCGCCACCCTGGACCAGCTGCTCGAGATCATGCGGACGGATTATTTTCCGCTGGGCTACGTGCTCAACCCCGGCTTCCTGAGGTTGCTGGGCAGTGAGGACCGCCGCCACGCGCGTGACATCCTGCTGGCGCTGCTGATCGGCGTCGATCCCTCCGTCGTCTACTCGCCGACGGTGATCGACAACTTCCTGAACGACAACCGCGCCGCCATCGACACTCTGAGCAGCGTCTACGACTGGGCGCCGGAGGTGCCGCTGGACCTGTTCCACGGCCGCGACGACCGCACGGTTCCGTACGTGAGCGCCACCCGCACGCTGCAGGCCATGCAGGCGCGCGGTGCCGGCGGCCGGGTCACGTTGACGGACTGCGTCGCGCAGCCGGCCGGCCACTCGCAGTGCGTGCTGCCGTACTGGCGGTTTGTGCTGGGGCGGTTCGGCAGCGTGGCGAAGGATCTGTGATTTTCAGCAGGACGCGAGTTACGTCGGCTCCCGGCCAATAGCAGACATCCGCGGGGGCTGACTCGACGCTGCGCCCCTATCGCGAATCAAACAAGTGCCTGCGGAAGAACTCCGCCACGCGCACGTAAGCCTCGACGCGCCGCGCATCATCGACAGCCGCGTTTCTTTCCCCGCCACGCACGCCCGCGGTCGCCTTCGCGATCGGCTCGGGCCATGGCGCGAGCAGGTCGAGGTGCGAGGCGCCGGGTATCGAGTCGATGCGTACGCAGGCACCGCAGGACTTGAGCACCTGAGCCGAGTGGTAGACGGGATTGAGCATGCGGTCGGCCTGTGCCTCGACGATCCCGACCGGGATCCGGATCGCGGCCAGGCTTGCCGGCGTGAGGATCGCGCCGACGGGCACCGCCGCCACGGTGGCCGCGACCCGAGGGTCACGAGCGCGCATCCCCGCCTCCAGGTCTTCAGCGCCTGGCGGCAGCGGCCCCAAATACGCGCGCATCAACTGGGCATCAGCTTCCGCCGCAGATGGCCGCCCGCTGAGGCAAAGGCTCGCATCGTCGGTGGCGTGCGCCGCACAATGGCGAAAGACGGTCGCGAGGTTCCAATCCGCGCCCGCCAGCAGCAGCCCGGTCAACCCGCCCGCGGACATTCCATAGACGCCTACCTTGTCGGTGTTGACCAGCGGTCCAAAGCGGGCGTCCCGGCTCACCGCGTCGATAGCGCGACTGATTTCCCTCGGTCTGCGCTTCCAGGATTCAGGCCCGGCGTCGCCGGTCTCGTGCCAGTTGTCGCCCCGATGTTCGGGAATTGCAACCACGAACCCCGCGCCCGCTAGCGTGCTCGCCAATAGAAAATTGGTCATCACCCAGTCGCGCGAGCCATGCGAGATCATGACCAGCCGGCCGTTGCCGCGCCGGGCGGGCGCGTCCAGCGCGGCGTCGATCTCGAATGGACCGAGCCGTAGCACGGTCGCCGGCGTTGCGGCCGGGTAGACGACGGTGATCGGCGCCGTGTCGCCGGGGATCCCCGTGATACCCACCTGGGCGAATGCGCTCCCACATAGCACCAGGCATGTGCACAATCCTGCGAGCAACGGGAGGCGGAAGTTCGGCATTGGGTGTAGAAGTGGAGCCACGTTATCACGTCCGTTCTGCGTCGAAGCAGACTTGACGCTGACGCGAGCCACTGCTGACTTGGCGCTCCATAGACTTCGATACCATCTGGCTCAGCCGGATACCTCCTGCCACCGATATCGCGCCTTTGTGCGCTGCCCCCGCTTGCCTGAGATGCCAACCTTTCGTCATGGATAAATTCTTGCTGCAACAGCAGGTGGTGAAACGGCTCGCCGAAGACCTGCTGCAAGCCGAACAGGCAGTGCGGGCGGCTCATGAAACGGCGACCCACGAAGAAAACGTCGCCGAAAACAAATACGACACATTGGGACTTGAAGCCGCCTACCTGGCCACCGGCCAGGTTCGGCGCGCGGAAGCGATCCGCAAGGCGCTGGCCAATTGGCGCCAGTTCCGCCCGCGTCCCTACGACGCCAGCAAAGGCATACAGCTCGGCGCGCTGGTCTGCCTGATCGATTCCGGCGACAGGCAGCAACACTTCTTTCTCGGCCCGGATGGGGGCAGCATGAAGTTGGTCATCGGCACCCAGCTCGTTCAGGTCATCAGCAGCGAAGCCCCTTTGGGAAGCGCCATGCTGGGCAAATGCGAGGGTGATGAGGTGTCGATACAGGTCGCTCCAGTCCGACAGCAGTTTGAGGTGCTGCGGGTTCAGTGAAAGCTGCCCCGAAGCGCACCCAGCCTGCGTGAGCCGCTATTGATTTGGTAGCGGCTGCCAGCTGCCCGCGATGTTCTTGAGCAACTGGTTGGTGGCGGCCAGGCGGCGGGTGCGGGCATCGAGCAGGCTGCGTTCGGCCGACAGCGCCGTGGTCTGCGCGGCCACCACGTTCAGGTAGCTCACCGTGCCGGCGCGGTACTGGTTGGTGGTGATCTCCAGCGCGCGCCGCGCTTCCACCAGCGACTCTTCCAGCAGCGCCGTTTCCTGCTGCAGCGTCGCTGCCAGCACCAGGTTGTCTTCCACTTCCTGCATGGCGGTGAGCACGGTCTGCCGGTAAGTGGCTGCGGCCTGGTCGGTCGCGGCCTGTGCGCTGGCCACGCCGGCGCGGCGGGCGCCGCCGTCGAAGGCCGCCAGCGCAATCGCCGGGCCGATGGACCAGAACAGGTTGGGCGCGGAAACCAGATTGGCCAATGCGTTGCCGCGGTAGCCTGCGCCGGCCGACAGCGTGACGGCCGGGAAGAAAGCCGCTTCGGCCGCGCCGACCTGCGCATTGGCTGCAGCCACCCGGCGTTCGGCAGCGGCGATGTCGGGGCGGCGCTCCAGCAATTGCGCGGGCAGTTGCACCGGCACCTCGGGCGAAACCGGCAGCCGCGCATTGGCCTCCAGCGTGAACAGCGAGGGCGCCTTGCCCAGCAGCACGGCCAGCGCATGCTCCAGCTGCGCGCGGCTGCTGCGTGCTTCCACCCACTGCGCCTGCGCCGACTTCAGCTGCGTCTGCGCCTGCGCGATGTCGGCTGCGGAAACGATGCCAACGCGGTAGCGGTCCTGCGTCATCACCAGCGAGCGGCTGTAGGCCTGCACGGCGTTGTCCAGCAGCGCGGCCTGCGCTTCGGCGGCGCGCAGCGAGAAATAGGTTTGCGCCAGCGCCGCCTGCAGCGACAGGCGCACGGCCGCCAGGTCGGCGCTGCTGGCTTCCAGCCGCGCCTGCGCGCTGTCCACCTGCGCGCCGATGCGGCCCCACAGGTCCAGCTCCCAGCTGGCGTTGCCGCTGAGCGAGACAGTGTTCTCCGGCCCGCCGGGCAGCGATGCGGAGCGGCTGCGCGAAGCCGCGAGGCCCGCGCCGAAGGTCGGGAACA
The DNA here is from genome assembly GCA_016191525.1 of Burkholderiales bacterium. GTDB lineage: Bacteria > Pseudomonadota > Gammaproteobacteria > Burkholderiales > Burkholderiaceae_C > Ramlibacter. Next base: position 37,532 of record JACPOK010000031.1, read on the forward strand.
GCGAGGCGCGGCTGGCGTCCAGCGCGGCGCGCGCACCGCGGTACTGCGCCAAGGCGGACTTGAGATTCTCGTTGCCCACGACCAGCTGGCCCTGCAGGCCGTTGAGCGTTTCGTCGCCGTACAGGCGCCACCATTCGCCGGGCACCGGCGGGCGCGCGGTGGCGGGCTGGAACAGCGCCGCTTCCTTGAACGCGGCGGGCACTTCGGTGGCGGGCTTCTGGTAGGGCGGCGTGGCACTGCAGGCGGCAAGCACCGCGGCCGCGCCGATGATGGCTGCCGGGCGCCGCAGCCGCAACGCGCGCAGCCGCAGCCGGTCGATGGCCACATACACCACCGGCGTGGTGTACAGCGTGAGAAGTTGGCTGAGGATGAGGCCGCCCACCACCGCGATGCCCAGCGGCTGGCGCAGCTCGGCGCCGTCGCCGGTGCCCAGCGCCAGCGGCATGGCGCCGAAGATGGCGGCCACCGTGGTCATCAGGATGGGCCGCACGCGCAGCTTGGCGGCCTTGTAGATGGCCTGCGCTGAACTCAGGTGGCCGCGGCGCTGCCGCTCGATGGCGAAGTCGATCATCATGATGGCGTTTTTCTTGACGATGCCGATCAACAGGATCACCCCGATCAGCGCGATGATGGAAAACTCGGTCTTGAACATCATCAGCGCCAGCAGGGCGCCGACGCCGGCCGAGGGCAGGGTGGAGAGAATGGTGATGGGGTGGACCAGGCTCTCATACAGGATGCCCAGCACCAGGTAGATCGTCACCAGCGCCGCCAGGATCAAGAGCGGCTGGCTGTCCAGCGACTGCGCGAAGGCCCGCGCAGTGCCCTGGAAGGTGCCGCGGATGGAGACCGGCACGCCCAGTTCGGCCATGGCGTTGCGAACCGCGTCGCTGGCCTCCGAAAGCGACACGCCCAGCGGCAGGTTGAAGCTGATGGTGGAGGCCGGCGTGCCCGCCTGGTGCGCCACGGCCAGCGGCGTGCTGGTGGCTTCCTGCCGCGCGAAGGCCGACAGCGGCACGCGGTTGCCGGTGTTGGAGATGAAGAACAGGTTGCGCAGCGAATCGGGTCCCTGCAGGTATTGCGGCGCCAGCTCCAGCACCACGCGGTACTGGTTCAGCGGGTTGTAGATCACGCCCACCTGGCGCTGGCCGAAGGCGTTGTTCAGCGTGGCGTCGATGGTGCGCACCGACAGGCCCATGCGCATGGCGGCATCACGGTCCAGCACCAGCGTGGTCTGCTGGCCGCGGTCCTGCACGTCGCTGTTGACGTCGGCCAGCTCGGGCAGCTTCATCAGCGCCTGGCGGATGCGGCCTTCCCACAGGCGCAGGTCTTCCAGGTCGTCGGACTGCAGGGTGAACTGGTACTGGGCATTGGCCTGGCGCCCGCCGATGCGGATGTCCTGCACCGGCACCAGGAACAGGTTGGCGCCCGGCTCCTTGGCCAGCTTGATGCGCAGCCGCGCCACCACCTGGTCGGCCGTGACGTCGCGCTGCGAAACCGGCTTGAGCGCCATGAACATCTGCGCCGTGTTGCGCGCCGAGCCGCCGGTGAAACCGGTGACGTTCTCCACCGCCGGGTCGGCCCGCACCACGGCCAGGAACCGGTCCAGCCGCTGCTGCATGGCCTGGAACGAGGTGGCCTGGTCGGCCTGGATGAAGCCCGCGATGCGGCCCGTGTCCTGCTGCGGGAAGAAGCCCTTGGCGATGGCGCCATACAGGTACACGTTCAGCGCTATCACGCCCGCGAACACCAGCAGCACCAGCGGCTGCCAGCGCAGCGCGCCCGCCAGCGAGCGCCGGTAGCCGCGCAGGATGGCGCGCTGCACGCGCGCCGCCCAGCGCGCCAGGCGCGAAGGCGCCTTGTTGCGCGCGGGCGGCTTGAGCAGCGCCGCGCACATCATGGGCGTGGTGGTGAGCGACACCACCATCGAGACCAGGATGGCAGCCGACAGCACCACGGCGAATTCGCGGAACAGGCGCCCCACGATGCCGCCCATCAGCAGGATGGGAATGAACACCGCGATCAGCGACAGGCTGATCGACACCACGGTGAAGCCGATCTCGCGCGCGCCGTCCAGCGCCGCCTGCAGCGCGGTCTTGCCGCGCTCCATGTGGCGCGAGATGTTTTCCAGCACCACGATGGCGTCGTCCACCACAAAGCCGGTGGCCACGGTCAGCGCCATCAGCGACAGGTTGTCCAGGCTGTAGCCGCACAGGTACATCACGGCAAAGGTGCCCGCCAGCGACACCGGCACCGCCACGCTGGGCACCAGGGCGGCGCGCACGTTGCGCAGGAACAGGAACACCACCAGGATCACCAGCGCCACCGAGATCGCCAGCGCCCGCTCCACCTCGCGCAGGGAGGCGCGGATGGTGGTGGTGCGGTCGGTCACCACTTTCAGGTCGATGGAGGCGGGGATGGAGGCCTGCAACCGCGGCAGCAGCACGCGCACCCGGTCCACCGCCTCGATGATGTTGGCGCCGGGCTGCTTGAACAGCAGCAGCAGGATGGAAGGCTTGCCGTCGGCCACGCCGTAGTTGCGCACGTCCTGCACCGAATCGATCACCTCGGCCACGTCGCGCAGCTGCACCGCGCTGCCGTTGCGGTAGCGCACGATCAGCGGCGCGTATTCGGCGGCGGTGCGGGCCTGGTCGTTGGCGTCGATCTGCCAGTAGCGGGTGGCGTCTTCCACCGCGCCCTTGGGCCGGTTGCTGTTGGTGGCCACCACCGCCACGCGGATGTCTTCCAGCGAGATGCCGTTGGACGCCAGCTTGTTGGGGTCGGCCTCGATGCGCACGGCCGGCAGCGCGCCGCCGCCGATCACCACCTGGCCGATGCCGTCCACCTGCGCCAGGCTCTGCGCCAGCACGGTGGAGGCCGCGTCGTACATCTGGCCGCGCGTGAGAATGTCGGACGTCAGCGAGACGATCATGATCGGCGCCTCGGCCGGGTTCACCTTGCGGTAGCTCGGGTTGCTGGGCATGCCGGTGGGCAGCAGGGTGCGCGCGGCGTTGATGGCGGCCTGCACCTCGCGCGCCGCGCCGTTGATGTCGCGGTTCAGATCGAACTGCAGCACGATGCGGGTGTTGCCCAGCGACGAGGAAGAGGTGATCTCGTTGACGCCCGCGATGGCGCCCAGCGCCCGCTCCAGCGGCGTGGCCACCGTGGAGGCCATGGTGTCGGGGCTTGCGCCCGGCAGCGAGGCCGACACCGAGATGGTGGGAAAGTCCACCTTGGGCAGCGGCGCCACCGGCAGCAGGAAGAAGCTGATGGCGCCGGCCAGCGCCACGCCGATGGTCACCAGCGTGGTGGCCACCGGCCGGCGGATGAAAGGCTCGCAGAAATTCACGTCGGTGCTTTCATGCGGCGGCCTTCTCGCGGCGGCGCTGCAGGGCCTGCGCCCAGCCGGCGAACTTCAGGTAGATCACAGGCGTGGTGAACAGAGTGAGCACCTGGCTCACGATCAGGCCGCCCACCATGGTCACGCCCAGCGGGTGGCGCAGCTCGCTGCCCCAGCCGCTGCCCAGCATCAGGGGCAGGGCGCCCAGCAGGGCGGCCAGAGTGGTCATCAGGATGGGGCGGAAGCGCAGCAGGCTGGCCTGGTGGATGGCCTCGCGCGGCGACAGGCCCTGCTCACGCTCGGCATCCAGCGCGAAGTCGATCATCATGATGGCGTTTTTCTTGACGATGCCGATCAACAGCACGATGCCGATGATGGCAATGATGTCCAGGTCCAGCCGGCCCAGCAGCAGCGCCAGCAGCGCGCCCAGCCCGGCCGAGGGCAGGGTGGACAGGATGGTGATGGGGTGGATGTAGCTCTCATACAGCACGCCCAGCACGATGTACATGGTGACCACCGCCGCCAGTATCAGGAACAGCGTGTTGGACAGGGAAGCCTGGAAGGCCAGCGCCGCGCCCTGGAAGCTGGTCTCTATGCTGGCCGGCATGGGCGGCGAAAGCGCGGCCTGCTCGGCGCGGATGGCCTTCACCGCGTCGCCCAATGAATAGCCGCTGGCCGCGTTGAAGGAAATCGTGGCCGCCGGGAACTGCCCCACGTGGTTGACTGACAGCGACGCAGGCCCCTCCACGATGCGCGCCACGGATGACAGCGGGATCTGCGTGCCGTTGCTGGAAGGCACGAACAGGTTGGCCAGCGCCTCCAGCCCCATCTTGTGGCGCGGCGCGATCTCCAGCACCACGCGGTACTGGTTGGACTGGGTGAACATGGTGGACACCAGCCGCTGGCCGAAGGCGTTGTACAGCGCGTTGTCGATGCCGGCCACGTTCACGCCCAGCCGCCCGGCCGCGCCGCGGTCGATCTCGACATAGGCGCGCAGGCCCTTGTCCTGCAGGTCGCTGGCCACGTCGGCCAGCTGCGGCAGGGTGCGCAGCCGCTCCAGCAGGCGCTGCGTTCCGTCGCCCAGCGCGGCAGCGTCGGGCGAGGACAGCAGGAACTGGTATTGCGTCTTGGAAACCCGGTCTTCAATCGTCAGGTCCTGCACCGGCTGCATGAAGAGCTCGATGCCCGGCACGCTGCGGGTGGAGGCGGCGAGGCGCCGGATCACGTCGCTGGCGCTGCCTTCGCGCTGCTCGCGCGGCTTCAAGTTGATCAACATGCGGCCGGAGTTGAGCGTGGTGTTGCCGCCGTCCACGCCGATGAAGGACGACAGGCTTTCCACCGCCGGGTCTTTCAGCACCGCCTCGGCCAGCGCCTGCTGGCGCTGCGCCATGGCCTCGAACGAGGTGGCCTGCGAGGCCTCGGTGATGCCCTGGATCACCCCGGTGTCCTGCACCGGGAAAAAGCCCTTGGGCACGGCGACATACAGGAAGGCGGTGAGCGCCACGGTGATGGCGAACACCAGCAGCGTGAGGCCGCTGCGGTCCAGCACCCAGTGCAGCATCACGCCGTAGCGGCTGATCATGTTGTCGAACATCCGCCCCGTGGCGCGGTACAGGCGGCCATGGCTTTCTTCCGGCGTGTGGCGCAGCAGCCGGGCGCACAGCATGGGCGTGAGCGTGAGCGAGACCACGGCGGAGATCAGGATGGAAACGGCCAGCGTGATGGCGAATTCATGGAACAGCCGCCCCACCACGTCGCCCATGAACAGCAGCGGGATCAGCACCGCGATCAGCGAGATGGTGAGCGAAATGATGGTGAAGCCGATCTGCTTTGCCCCTTTCAGCGCCGCCTGCAGCGGCGGCTCGCCCTGCTCCACGTAGCGGGCGATGTTCTCGATCATCACGATGGCGTCGTCCACCACGAAGCCGGTGGAAATCGTCAGCGCCATCAGCGTGAGGTTGTTGATGGAAAAGCCGGCCAGGTGCATCACCGCGAAGGTGCCGATGAGCGACAGCGGCACCGCCACGCTGGGAATCAGCGTGGCCGAGGGGCTGCGCAGGAACACAAAGATCACGGCCACCACCAGCAGCACGGCCAGCAGCAGCTCCACCTGCACGTCGTGCACCGAGGCGCGGATGGTGACGGTGCGGTCGGTGAGGATCTGCACGTCCAGCGAGGCGGGCAGTGTGCCCTGCAGCTGCGGCAGCAGGGCCTTGATGCGGTCCACCGTCTCGATCACGTTGGCGCCGGACTGGCGTTGCACGTTCAGGATGACCGAGGGCACGGTGTTGGCCCAGGCTGCCAGACGCGTGTTCTCGGCGTCGTCCACCACCTCGGCCACTTCGGCCAGCCGCAGCGGGTTGCCGTTGCGGTAAGTGAGGATGAGGTTGCCGTAGTCGGCCGGCGAGCGCAGCTGGTCATTCGCGTCGATGGTGGAGGCGCGCGCCGCGCCGTCGAAGCTGCCCTTGGCCTGGTTGACGTTGGCGGCGTTGGTGATGACGCGCACGTCCTCCAGCGACAGGCCCGCCGCGGCCAGCGCGCCGGGGTTGACCTGGATGCGCACGGCGGGCCGGCGGCCGCCGGCGATGGCGACCAGGCCCACGCCCGGCACCTGCGAGAGCTTGGGCGCCAGCCGGTTTTCCACCAGGTCGTGGATGCGGATCACCTGCAGCGAGGGCGAGCTGATGGCCAGTGTCAGGATGGGCGCGTCCGCCGGGTTGAACTTGCGGTAGGTTGGCGGCATCGGCAAGTCGGCCGGCAGCAGGTTGCTGCCCGCGTTGATGGCCGCCTGCACCTGCTGCTCGGCCACGTCGAGCGTGATGTCCAGCGAGAAGCGCAGCGTGATGATGGAAGCGCCGCCGGAGCTGATCGACGACATCTGGTTCAGCCCGGGCATCTGGCCGAACTGGCGTTCCAGCGGCGCGGTGACGGCGGAGGTCATCACGTCGGGGCTGGCGCCGGGGTACAGCGTGGTGATCTGGATGGTGGGGTAGTCCACCTCGGGCAGCGCCGACAGCGGCAGCACCCGCCAGGCGAGCATGCCCGCGATCAGGATGGCCACCATCAGCAGTGACGTGGCCACCGGGCGCAGGATGAAAAGGCGCGACAGGTTCATGGGTGCGGTGCGCGGGCGGCGCGGTTCAACCGCCGCCCGATTCCTGCTGCTGGCGCCGGCGCTCGCGCAGCTTCTCGATGAATTCCTTGCGCTGCTCGGGATTCATCTTCATGAAGCGCTCCTGCACTTCGGGTGGCAGGCGGTCCAGCCAGGGCGGGCGCTCACCGGGGGGCGTCGCGGCTGCGCCGCCGGGCGCGGCTGCGCCGCCGGGCGCGGGTTTGGCGGCGGCCGCCGGTTTGGGAGCGCCGCCTTCCGGTGCGGGCGGTGCGGCCGGCGCGGAGCCGGCCTTTTCCTTGTCCTTCTTTTCCCTGGGCGGGGAGCTGCCCGCCGCGGATGACGGCGCGCGCCGCTGCGGCGCTTCACCGCCCGCACCGGGGGCGCGGGGCGCTGGCAGCGGCGTGATCGTTTCCACCTTGGCGCCTTCGCGCAGGCGGTCGGCACCGTCGGTCACGACTTTCTCGCCCGGACTCACTTCACCCTGCACACTCATCCAGTCGCCGTCGACCACGCCGGGGCGCACGCCGCGCACCGTGACGGTGTTGTCTTCCTTCACCACATACACAAAGGCGCCGCGCGCGCCGCGCTGCAGCGCCGTCACCGGCACCGCCACTGAATCGGCCAGCGTTTCCAGCTGCAGCCTGATGTTGACGAACTGGTTGGGGAACAGGGTGCCTTCGGCGTTGGCGAATTCGGCCTTGAGCTTGATGGTGCCGGTGACCGGGTCGATCGCGTTGTCGGTGGTGCTCACCTTGCCCAGCGCCAGCCGGCTGCGCTGCTCGCGGTCCCAGGCCTCCACCGCCAGCGGCTCGCCGGCGCGCAGGCGCGCGCTGATGCGCGGCAGCAGCGCCTCGGGCACGGCGAACACCACGCTGATCGGCTGCGTCTGCGTGATGCTGACGATGCCGGCCGCGTCGCCGGCGCGCACCAGGTTGCCCAGGTCGGCCTGCTTCAGCCCCAGCCGCCCGCTGATGGGTGCGGTGACCTTGGTGTACGACAGCATCAGGCGCGCGTTGTCCACCGCCGCCTGGTTCACCTGCGCCGTGCCCTGCAGCTGGCGCACCAGCGCTTCCTGCGTGTCCACCTGCTGGCGCGCAATGGAGTCGCGCGAAGCCAGGTCCTTGTAGCGGTCCAGGTCCAGCTGCGCATTGCGCAGCTGCGCCTGGTCGCGCGCCAGCTGGCCCTGTGCCTGCGCCAGCGCCACTTCAAAGGCACGCGGGTCGATCTCGGCCAGCAGCTGGCCGGCGCGGACCTGGTCGCCCTCCTTGAAGCGGATGGCGCGCAGCTCGCCGTCGACGCGGGCCCGCACCACGGCGGTGTTGAGCGCGGCGATGTTGCCGATGGCCGCGTGGATGACGCGGATGTCCTGCTTGCGCACTGTGCCCACGGTGACGGGCTGCACGCGGTTGGCGGCCGCGAAGCGGCGGCCGGCGGCCGTGCCGCTGGCCGGTAGCGCGGGCGCACTGGCGCCGGCCTGCGGGCCTGCAACGGCATCCGCCGCATCGCGCTGTGTCCACCACCAATAGCCGCCCGCGCCCACGGCCAGAAGGCCGGCGCCGGCGGCAAGCCAGGTGCGGCGCGCGAAGGCACGCTGCCCGGGCAGTTGCGGATTCTCCATGGAGCCCCTCGTTATCTTTTGTTATCAAGGCGATTATTGGCGGGCCGTCGCGCATTTGCACGGCCTGCGGGCAAATTTACCGCCCTTTTACCGGGGCGGACTTCGCTATCCTGCGGCCATGACCCCAGCCGACATCGAATCCATCGAACGGGCCACGCTGGCCGCCGTATCGCCGCAATCCGTCGAGGAGTTTCCCGGGTGGCTGCTGCCTTTTGACAGCGGCACCGTGGGCCGCGCGAGGAGTGCTGTTCCGCTGCGCCACGCCGCGCAGGACGCATCGCTGCTGGGGCAAATCGAGTCGCGCTACCGGGAGCGCGGGCTGCCCGCTGAATTTCGCCTGCCGGCAACGACGGATTTCTCCGCCTGGTGCGTTGAACTGCGGGCACGGGGGTACCAGCGCACGCAACCCACCCTGGTGCAGGTCGCCGCCACGCAGGACGTGCGCGGCGTGTCCACCCACGCCCCCGCGCAAGTGGATGAAGCACCCGACGAAGCCTGGGCCGCGGTGTTCCTGGGCGAAGGCTTTGACCCGGTGGATGGTGCCAGCCGGGTCGCGGCCCTGAGCCGCGCGCCGGGGTCCCTCTTTGCAAGCGTGCGCCAGGGCGGCAAGGTGCTGGCCGGCGGCGCGGGCGCGTTCGCGCAGGGCTGGGCCAGCGTGCATGGCATGCGCACGGCGCAGTCGCATCGCGGCCAGGGGCTGGCCGGCCGCGTGCTGGCGGGCCTGGCCGATGCGGCGCTGAAGCGCGGATACACCAGGACTTTCCTGCAGGTCGATGCGCAGAACGCGCCGGCGATCGCGCTGTACAAGCGCGCAGGTTTCGAAACCGCCTGGACCTACGAATACTGGCGCAAGCCCTGAGCCGGAAAGGCCAACGGCTACACCGGCACCGTGTAGTTCAGCGTCATCCGCCCGCCGTCCACCACCACGATCTCGCCGGTGATGTAGCTGGCGGCGTCGCTGGCCAGGAAGGCCACGGCGTCGGCGATCTCGTGCGGCTCGCCCAGACGCTTCATCGGTGTGCGGCTCATGATGCGGGCCTTGGCTTCCTCGCTGGTCAGCACCGCCTTGGCGGCCAGTTCGGTGGCGATGGTGCCCGGCGCCACCGCGTTCACGCGGATGCCCTTGTCGGCCAGCGCCAGCGCCATCACGCGCGTGAGCTGGTTGATGCCGCCCTTGCTGACGTTGTAGCTGGCGATGGTGGGAATGGTGAGCGTGCCATTGACCGAGCTCATGTTGACGATGGAGCCCTTGCCCGCCTTGGCCATTTCGCGGGCAACGGCCTGGCCCACCAGGAATGAACCCTTGAGGTTGACGCGCAGCACGGCGTCGAAATCGGCCTCGGTGATGTCCAGGAAATCGGAAGCCTTGAAGATGCCGGCGTTGTTGACCAGCACGTCGATGCGGCCGTAGGCCTGCATGGCCGCGGCCACCAGCGCGTCGGCCTGGGACTTGTCGCCCACGTCGCAGTGCACGTACAGCGCGCCCAGTTCGGTGGCCAGCGCCTGGCCGCGCGCATCGTCCACGTCGGCGATGACAACTTTCGCGCCCTCGCGTGCGAAGCGGCGGGCGCAGGCCTCGCCGATGCCCTGCGAGCCGCCGGTGACGATGCAGGTGCGGCCGGCCAGGCCGAAGGAGATGGCTGGATTCGTGTCGCTCATGCCCTCATGGTACCGGCGGCGGCGGCCATGAAGTCAAGCGCGTTTTGGCCCGCAACAGCGGCATCCATGCCCGGCTTGTACAGCGCCGAGCCGATGCCAAAGCCGCTGGCACCGGCCGCGCGGTAGGCCGCCATGTTGGCGGGCGTGATGCCGCCCACCGGCAGCAGCAGCGCATCGGCGGGCAGCACGGCGCGCATCGCCTTCACGCCTGCCGGCGGGATCATTTCCGCGGGGAACAGTTTCAGCCCGGCGGCGCCCTCGGCCAGCGCGGCAAAGGCCTCGCTTGGCGTCATCACGCCGGGCAGGCAGACCAGGCCCAGCCGCACCGCTTCGCGCACCACACCAGCATCGAAATTGGGCGAGACGATGAGGCGGCCGCCGACCGCATGCACTTCGCGCACTTGCGTTGCGTTGAGCACCGTGCCGGCGCCGATCAACAGGTGCGGAAATGCCGCCGCCAGCGCGGCGATGCTCTGCAGCGGCCGGGGCGAATTGAGCGGCACCTCGATCAGCCGGAAACCGCTGGCGGCGAGCGCCTGCACCACCGCGGGCGATTCCTCGGGTGTGATGCCGCGCAGGATGGCGACCAGGGGCGCCGCCTTCAGCGCGGCATGGAATTCGTCGATGAGCGTCATGCCTGTTGTCCTTGCAGTGTGCGGGCGATGGCCCACAGGCCGCGCCAGGTGGCTTCGGAGCCCACGCGGCGCGAGGTGATGCCGCGCTCGGCCAGCGCCAGTTCGTAGCGCAGCGTCAATGCGCTGGAGCCGATGATCACCACCTGCCGGCCGGCATCCAGCTGCTGCGAGCGCAGTTCCTCGCCGATCGCCAGGCCCGACAGGTAGCTGGGCAGCGCGGCTTCGGGCATGCGGCCAAAGAGGGCCAGCGTGCGCGCGCTGAAGGCCGCGTGCAGCAGGTTGGCGCTGCGGCGGGCATGGTCCAGGCCCTGGCGGAAGGCACCTTCGTGCAGCTCGCCGTCGTCCTGCGGCATGGTGCGGCCCAGGATGGAGTGCTGGCGCAGCAGGGCGTAGAACTCGCCCGTCATGAAGGTGGAAAAGCGTTCGATGCGCCCGCCCGCGGCGCGCACCCACTTGCTGTGCGTGCCGGGCAGCACGAACAGGCCGCCCTCCAGCCCCAGCAGGTCCATCGCGCCGAACACCTGCGTTTCCTCGCCGCGCATGACGTCGGGCACGCCGTGGTCTTCGCAGCTCATGCCGGGCACGATGGCGATGCGATCCAGTTCCACCCAGGCCAGTTGCGAGGCGATTTCCGCGAAGCCCGCGGGACAGGGGCAGTAGGGCGCTTCCAGCCAGCCCTGGCGGCTGCCGACCATCCCGCACAAGAGGTAAAAAGTGCCTGCGGAGCGCATCCACTGTGCGTTGGCAGCTATCAAAAGAGGAGCAAATCCGCCGGGCTCGACGGTCAGGATGCCGCGCGCGGAGGCGTATTCCTCGAGCACTTTGCCGTCTTCGCCCAGCAGCGCGGCGCGCAGCGACGAGGTACCCCAGTCCACCGCGACCAGCGGCCTCACAGCAAGGCCCTGACTTGATCCGGGCGTGGCAGCGGCGCCACCGCGCCGAAGCCCTGCACCGCGAGCGCGGCCGCCGCATTGGCATAGCGCCCGGCGTCGAACACCGAATCTCCCAAGGCCATGCGCGCCAGCAGGTTGCCGCAGAAGCAGTCACCTGCGCCGGTGGCATCGACCAGCTGAACCCGGTGCGGTGCGATGCGCCGGCGTGTGCCGCCGTCGCTGGCCAGCGCGCCTTCGCCGCCCAGCTTGAGCACCACGGTCTTCGCGCCGCCGCGGTGCCCCCAGTCCACCACCGCATCGGGATCAGACAGGCCGGTGAGTGTGGTGATGTCTTCCAGGCTGGGCAGGAAGATGTCGCACAGGGCGATGGCCGCGGCTGTTGCTTCGCGCGCGCTTTCCAGCGTCCAGAGCTTGAGCCGCAGGTTGGAGTCGAACGACACCAGGGTGCCGGCCTCGCGCGCCAGATGCATGGCCGCCAATGCGGTTTCACATGCAGAAGGCGAGATCGCCAGTGAAATGCCCGAGACGTGCAGGATGCGCGCGGCGCGGATGGCTTGCGCCGTGCCGCTTTCTTCCAGCCACTGCGGCGTCATGCGGGCGGCCGCGGAGCCGGCGCGCATGTAGCTGAACTCATGGCCCTGCGGGCCGTGGGTGACGAAATAGATGCCGGTGGGCGCCTGCGCATCGCGCTGCACGGTTTGTGCATGGACGCCTTCGTGCTCCCACAGGCCCAGCAGTTCGCGGCCGAACCTGTCGTTGCCCACCCGCGTTAGGTAGGCGGCGCGGGCGCCCGCGCGGGAAGCGGCGATCACCGCGTTGCTGGTGTCGCCGCCAAAGCCCTGCAGGTAGCGCGGCTGGCCCGCTTCAGTCTGGTTGAATTCCAGCATGCCCTCGCCGAGGGCAGCCACATCGAATGTCTTGTCCATTCAATGATTGTCGCGCGGCACGAAGGAGCCGCGTTTGCCCACCAGGAAGTCCAGGTCCACGCCTTCGTCGGCCTGCAGCACGTGGTCGACGTACAGTTTCCAGTAGCCGGATTTCAGCGGCGGTTCGGGCGGCTGCCAGGTCGAGAGGCGGCGCGCGAGTTCTTCGTCGCTGATGTCCAGGTGCAGGCGGCGCTTGGGCACGTCCAGCTCAATCATGTCGCCGTTCTGCACCACGGCCAGCGGCCCGCCCGCGGCGGCTTCAGGCGCCGTGTGCAGCACGACGGTGCCGTAAGCCGTGCCGCTCATGCGCGCGTCGCTGATGCGGACCATGTCGGTGATGCCCTTGCGCAGCACCTTGGGCGGCAGCGGCATGTTGCCCACCTCGGCCATGCCGGGGTAGCCCTTGGGGCCGCAGTTCTTGAGCACCAGCACGCAGTTCTCGTCCACGTCCAGGTTCTCGTCGTCGATGCGCTTGTGGAAGTCCTCGATATTCTCGAACACCACGGCGCGCCCCTTGTGCACCATCAGCTGCGGCGTGGCGGCGCTGGGCTTGATCACCGCGCCGCGCGGCGCCAGGTTGCCGCGCAGCACGGCGATGCCGGCGTTGGGCTTGAACGGCTCGGCGAAAGTCTTGATGACGCGCGGGTCGTAGTTCTGCGCGCCCTCGAAGTTCTCGGCCACCGTCTTGCCGCTGGCGGTGACGATACCGGTGTGCAGCAGGTGGGCGATTTCCTTCATCACCACCGGCAGGCCGCCGGCGTAGCAGAAGTCTTCCATCAGGTGCTGGCCCGAGGGCTGCAGGTTCAACAGGCACGGCAGTTCGCTGGCCAGCTTGTCGAAGTCTTCGATGGTCAGCTCCACGCCGATGCGCCGGGCGATGGCGACCAGGTGGATCACCGCGTTGGTGGAGCCGCCGATGGCGGCCAGCACGCGGATGGCGTTCTCGAAGGCTTCGCGCGTGAGGATGGTGGACAGCTTCTGGTCCGTGTGCACCATCTCCACGATGCGGCGCCCCGCATTGCGCGCCAGCACGTTGCGCCGGCCATCGACCGCCGGGTAGGCCGCGTTGCCGGGCAGGCCAAGGCCCAGCGCCTCCACCATGCTGGCCATCGTGGACGCGGTGCCCATGGTCATGCAGTGGCCATGGCTGCGGTGCATGCAGCTTTCGGCCTCGAAGAAATCGGCCAGCTTGAGCGTGCCGGCGCGCACCTGCTCGCTCATGCTCCATACGCCGGTGCCCGAGCCGAGTTCCTGGCCGCGCCACTTGCCGTTGAGCATGGGCCCGCCGGAAACACCGATGGTGGGCAGGTCCACGCTGGAAGCGCCCATCACCAGCGAGGGCGTGGTCTTGTCGCAGCCCATCAGCAGCACCACGCCGTCGATGGGATTGCCCCGGATGCTCTCTTCCACGTCCATCGACGCCAGGTTGCGGTACAGCATGGCGGTGGGCCGCAGCATGGTCTCGCCCAGCGACATGACGGGGAATTCCAGCGGGAAGCCGCCGGCTTCGTACACGCCGATCTTGACCTGCTCGGCCAGCGTGCGGAAGTGGCTGTTGCAGGGCGTGAGCTCGCTGAAGGTGTTGCAGATGCCGATCACGGGGCGGCCGTCGAACTGGTCGTGCGGCACGCCCTTGCCCTTGACCCAGCTGCGGTAGGCGAAGCCGTCGCGGTCCTGGCGGCCGAACCACTGCTGGCTGCGGAGTTCTTCGGGTTTCTTGCGGGGAGGGGCCATCGTTCTGTCTCCTGGGTATTGCTGATTTCAGGCAATAATATTATCGTAATATGTTTGGCGCAGCCGGGAAATCCCGGCACTTTTTTTCTTCCGGAGACAACACCATGACCCGCATTCCTTCCGTGATCCGCCGCCGCTCGCTGGTGGCGCTCGCGTCCTCCCTGCTGCTTCCGGCGCTGGCCCGCGCGCAGGCCGGCGGCTATCCCACGCGGCCCATCGAGATCGTGGTGCCGGCCTCTGCCGGCGGCGGTACCGACACGCTGGCCCGCGCCTTCGCCGAGGCCATGAAGAAGCACCTGCCGCAGCCCATGACGGTGAACAACAAGCCGGGCGCCAGCGGCGCCATCGGCATGGCCGACGTGCTCAATTCCAAGGCCGATGGCTACAAGGTCGGCATGGTGATCGTGGAACTCACCACCGTGCCGCACCTGGGCTTGGCCAAGTTCACGTACGAAGATTTCCAGCCCATCGCGCGGCTGAACTTCGACCCGGCCGCGATCACCGTGCGCACGGAGTCGCCGTGGAACACCGTGGAGGAATTCCTGGCCGCCGCGAAGCAGAAGCCGGGCGAGATGAAGATGGGCAATTCGGGCAACGGCTCCATCTGGCACCTGGCCGCGGCCGCGGTGGAAGACAAGACCGGCGTGAAGTTCACCCACGTTCCCTTCCAGGGCGCGGCGCCCGGCGTGATCGCCCTGCTGGGCGGCCACATCGATGCGGTGGCAGTGAGCCCGGCGGAAGTGTCCGCGCACGTGGCCGCAGGCAAGCTCAAGATGCTCGCCACCATGTCGGAGCAGCGGCTCAAGGGCTTCGACAAGGTGCCCACGCTCCGCGAGCGAAACGTCGATGTCGCCATCGGCGCCTGGCGCGGGCTGGCCGTGGCCAAGGGCACGCCGCCTGACGTGGTGGCGGTGCTGCGGGCGGCGACGAAGAAGGCGGCGGACGAGCCCTCATTCCGCGAATCGCTGGAAAAGCTCAACCTCGGCTTCGCCTATGCCGACGCGGATGCGTTCCGCGCCGTGATGCAGCGCGACCATGAATACTTCAAGCAGCTGATCGCCAAGCTGAACATCAAGGCCTGAGGAGCGCGCATTGTCCAAGCCCGAAATACTGACCGCATCGCCCCTGTCGCCGCTGTACATGGCGCACCTGAAGGAGGCCTACGTCGTGCACGAGCGGCTGCACGACACCGACCCGGCGGCCTTCGCGCAGGCGGCGCCGCGCATCCGCGCCATCGCGGCCAGCGGCGAATCGAAAGTCCCGCGCGAGCTGATCGCCAGCTTGCCGGCGCTGGAGATGATCTCCGTCTTCGGCGTGGGCTATGACGGCGTCGACGTGGCCGCGGCGCAGGAGCGCAAGATCCCCGTCAGCCACACGCCCGACGTGCTCAATGACGAAGTGGCCGACCTCGCCATCGCGCTGATGCTGGCCGTGGCCCGCCGCATCCCGCAGGCGGACCAGTACGTGCGCGGTGGCCGCTGGCCGGGCGGGCCGATGCCGCTGGCCACGCGCGTGTCGGGCGCGCGGCTGGGCATCGTGGGGCTGGGCCGCATTGGCCAGGCCATCGCCAAGCGCGCGCAGGCATTCGGCATGGCCATCGCGTACACCTCGCGCACCGAGAAGGCGGCATCGGGGTTGCGCTACTTCCCCAATGCCGAGGCGCTGGCCGCCGAATCGGATTTCCTGGTGCTGATCACCCCCGGCGGCGCCGGCACGCGCAAGCTGGTGAATGCGCAGGTGCTGAAGGCGCTGGGGCCGCAGGGCTACCTGGTGAACGTGGCGCGCGGCTCGGTGGTGGACGAAGCCGCGCTGATCGAGGCGCTGCAGGGAGGCATGATTGCCGGCGCGGGGCTCGACGTATTCGAGAACGAGCCCAACGTGCCCGAGGCGCTGCGCAACATGGACAACGTGGTTCTCACACCGCACATCGGCAGCGCCACGAAGCAGACGCGGCAGGCCATGGCCGACCTGGCGGCGGGCAACCTGGCGAACCATTTCGCCGGCAAGCCGCTGCTCAGCCCGGTGCCTGAATGCCGCTAGCGTGCCGCCAGCCCCGGGTTTTTCCGGGGTCGGTCCAAAGTGCTAATCATCATATGATAACAATCGCTTACCCAACCGCAGGAGACAACGCCAAATGAACATCAAGACAATCCTTTCCAGCGCGATGGTCGCCGCCGGCCTGCTCGCGGGCGGCCAGGCCGTGGCCCAGGAAAAGCTCACCGTCTGGTGGGTCAAGGGCTTCTACAAGGCAGAGGACGACGCGCTCTTTGAAGCCATCCGCAAGTACGAAGCATCGCACAAGGGCGTGAAGATCGAGCTGTCGCAGTACCCGGTGCAGGACATGATTCCCAAGACCGTGGCCGCGCTCGATTCCGGCAACCCGCCCGATGTTGCCTATGCCGACGTCTATGACTTCCAGGTCACCGGCAAGTGGGCCTACGACGGCAAGCTGGAGGACATCAGCAGCGTGATCAATCCGATCCGCGCGCGCTTCGCCCCCAACACGGTGGAAACCACGTTCCTGTACAACGACGCGAACAAGACGCGCGCGTACTACGCCTTCCCGATCAAGCAGCAGACGATGCACATCGAATACTGGATCGACATGCTCAACGACGCCGGCTTCAAGGAGTCCGACATCCCCACCGACTGGAAGGGCTACTGGTCGTTCTGGTGCGACAAGGTGCAGCCGGCCCACCGCCAGAAGACAGGGCAGCGCAGCTTCGGCATCGGCCAGCCGCTGGGCGTTGATTCGAGCGATTCGTTCTATTCGTTCCTGACCTTCATGGACGCCTACAACGTGAAGCTGGTCAACGACAGCGGCAAGCTACTGGTCGACGACCCCGCCGTGCGCGCCGGCCTGATCGGCGCGCTGACCGACTACACCGCGCCTTACGCCAAGGGCTGCACGCCGCCGTCTTCCACCAGCTGGAAGGACCCGGACAACAACGTCGCCTTCCACAACAAGACCACGGTGCTGACCCACAACGCGACGATCTCCATTGCCGCCAAGTGGCTGGACGACGCCAACAACGCCGCCCTGAAGCCCGAGGAGCGCGAAGTCGCCAAGAAGAACTACACCGAGCGCATCCGCACGGCCGGTTTCCCCAACAAGCCCGATGGCGGCAAGATGATCTACCGCACGGCCGTCAAGACCGGCGTGGTGTTCAGCCAGGCCAAGAACAAGGCGCGCGCCAAGGAATTTGTCGCCTTCCTGATGCAGGAGGAAAACCTCACGCCGTACGTCGAGGGTTCGCTGGGCCGCTGGTTCCCGGTGATGAAGACAGCGCAGCAACGCCCGTTCTGGCAGGCCGACGCGCACCGCAAGTCGGTGTACAACCAGTACGCCAACGGCACGGTGAGCTTCGAATTCGCCAAGAACTACAAGTTCACCATCCTGAACAACGAGAACGTGTGGGCCAAGGCGGCCAACCGCGTGATCAACGAGAAGATACCGGTGGACAAGGCGGTTGACGAAATGATCGCCCGCATCAAGACGGTGGCCAACTGAGCACTGCCGCTATCGATGCAGCCGGCGGGGCAGTGCGCCCCGCCCGCAAGGTCATGACGTCGTGGCAGCTGTGGGGGACGATATTTGTCGTCCCCTACCTGCTGATCTTTCTGGTCTTCGTGATCTACCCGGTGGGATACGGCCTGTGGCTGGCCCGCCACCCGGACAGCTACGAGCGGCTTTTCGCCGACCCCATCTTCTTCCGCACGGTGATCAACACCGTCATCTTCGTGGTGGTCTCGGTCAACCTGAAGATGATCCTCGCGCTGGGACTCTCCGGCTTTTTCCTGCACACGCGCTGGTGGGTGAAGGTGCTCTCGGTCATCTTCATCCTGCCCTGGGCCGTGCCCTCGATCCCCACCATCCTGTCGATGCGCTTCATGCTCAACCCGGAGTGGGGCGTGATCAATGCCCTGATCTTCCGCATGACCGGCATGGACGGGCCCAATTGGCTGAACGACCCCACGCTGGCGCTGTCGTTCTCGATGCTGGCCCACATCTGGAAGTCGCTGCCGTTCTGGACGCTGATCCTGCTGGCCGGCCGCATGGCCATTCCCGCCGAGCAGTACGAAGCCGCGTCGGTGGACGGCGCCTCGATGTGGCAGAAGTTCCGCTTCATCACCTGGCCGTCGATGCGGTCCCTGTACCTCACCTCCACCATCCTGTCGATGATCTGGACGCTGGGTGACTTCAACAGCGTGTACCTGCTGACGGGAGGCGGTCCCGCCGACCTCACACACGTGCTGGCGACGCTGGGCATCCGCTACCTGCGGCTGGACCAGGTCGACCTGTCGCTGGCTTCCATCGTGGTGGCGCTGCCTCTGGTCTTGCCGCTGGTGTACTTCATGATGAAGAGATTGTCCAAATGAAGCGCATCACCTTGCGCATGGTGACCACCGAAGCCCGGCTGCTCTTGATCGGCATTCCGGTGTTCCTGTGGACCATGATCCCGATCTACCACATGATCCTGTTCTCGATCTCGTCGAAAGACCAGGCGACTTCCGGGCGGCTGTGGCCCAAGGAGCCGACGCTGCGCAACTTCGAGTTTGTGTTCCAGCAGAAGCACTTCTACCTGGACCACTTCTGGGAACAGCTGGGCAACTCGCTGTTCATTGCCGTGGCGACCGGGGCCCTTACGCTGCTGGTATCCACCTGCGCGGCCTTCGCCATCAGCCGGCTGAAGGTGCGCGGCGGCCGCACGGTGATGAACATGGCGCTGTTCACCTATTTCATCCCGGCGGCTTTCCTGGCCGTGCCCATGTACAAGACCATGGGCAACTACGGCCTGCTGAACCACCAGATCTCGCTGATCCTGGCGATGGTCACCATCGCCTCGCCCTATTGCATCTGGGTGCTCAAGCAGGCCTCCGACAAGCTGCCCTGGGAGCTGGACGAGGCCGCGCGAATGGACGGCGCCACCGCGCTGCAGCTGTTCCGCCTGGTCTACCTGCCGCTGATGGTGCCTTCGCTGGTGGCGGTGGGCACCTACGCGCTGCTGCTGGCCTGGAACGAATATCTCTATGCCTTCCTGCTGCTTTCCAAGGACACCCACGTCACGCTCTCGGTGGCGCTGGGCAACTTCCTGGCGGCCGACGATTCGCCGTGGGAGCTGCTGATGGCCACGGGCCTGATCTACGCGCTGCCGCCGGCGGCCATCTATTACGCCTTCAAGCGCTACATGGTGTCGGGCCTGACGGCCGGCGCCGTGAAAAGCTGATCTTCGAGAGAACCGCAGAACAACATGGCTTCCGTCTCATTCCGCCGCATCGAGAAGTCCTTCGGCAAGGTCAAGATCATCCACGGCATCAGCTTCGACATCGAGGACGGTGAGTTCGTGGTGATGGTCGGCCCCTCGGGCTGCGGCAAGTCCACGCTGCTGCGCATGCTGGCGGGGCTGGAGGAAATCACGGCCGGCGAGATCGCCATCGACGGCAAGGTGATCAACGACCTTGATTCCAAGGACCGCGACATCGCCATGGTGTTCCAGAGCTATGCGCTCTACCCCCACATGACCGTGGGCGACAACATGGCCTTCAGCCTGAAGCTGCGCAAGGCCGACGCGCAGGTCACAGCCGAGCGCGTGGCCAACGCGGCGCGCATCCTCAACCTGGAGCCGCTGCTGGAGCGCTTCCCACGCGAGCTGTCGGGCGGCCAGCGACAGCGCGTGGCCATGGGCCGGGCCATCGTGCGCGACCCCAAGGTGTTCCTCTTCGACGAGCCGCTGTCCAACCTGGACGCCAAGCTGCGTGTCGCGATGCGGGCCGAGATCAAGGCGCTGCACCAGCGGCTGAAGACCACCACCGTGTATGTCACCCATGACCAGATCGAGGCCATGACCATGGCCGACCGCATCGTGGTGATGCACGACGGCATCATCGAGCAGATCGGCACGCCGCTGGAGCTGTTCGACCATCCCGGCAACCTGTTCGTGGCCCAGTTCATCGGCTCGCCCGCCATGAACGTGATCAAGGGCGCGCTGCGCCGTGGCGGCGGCCAGTGCTGGGTTGAATCCGAAGGCAGCCGCTGGCCGGTGGCGCAGCTCGCGCAGGGTGTGGACGGCCAGGCCGTGTGCTACGGCGCCCGGCCCGGTGACATCGGCATCGCAACCGGCGGCGAAGGCATTCCGGCCAGCGTGATCGTGGTGGAGCCCACCGGCGCCGAGACCGAGCTGCTGCTGCAAGTGGGCGGCGCGCAGATGATCGTGGTGCTGCATGGCCGCACGCAGGTACAGCCCGGCGAGCCTGTGGTGCTGCAGATCGACCCGGCCAAGGCCCATGTGTTCGACGAAGCCAGCGGCGCGCGGCTTGTCTAGATGGCCCTGATCAAGAACGTCCATGGCAGCACGGTCGACCACCTGGGCGAGGCCATCGTGGCCGGCCGCTATGCGGCGGGCGCCTCGATGCCGCCCGAGCCGACGCTGTGCATTCAGCTGGGCGTGAGCCGCACGGTCATCCGGGAGGCGGTGAAGTCGCTGGTGGCCAAGGGCCTGGTGACCACCGGCCCCAAGGTGGGCACCCGCGTGCAGCCCGAAGACAACTGGAACTGGTTCGATCCCGACGTGATGATGTGGCAATCCAAGGCCGGCCTCACACCCGAATTCCTGCGCGACCTGCAGGACCTGCGCCGGGTGGTGGAGCCGGCGGCCGTGCGGCTGGCGGCGGCCCGCGCCACCGCGGCCGACATCGCGGGCATCGAGGCGGCTTTCGCCGGCATGAAGCAGGCGGTGGAGCTGGGCGGCGACTACATCACCCATGACATGCTGTTCCACCAGGGCCTGCTGCGCGCCTGCCACAACCGCATGCTGATGCAGATGAGCAAGGCGCTGGGCGCGCTGCTGCGCACCAGTTTCGAGATTTCCACCGCGCGCAAGGACGGCCCGCGCAAATCGCTGCCCCTGCACCGCGCCGTGCTGGACGCAGTGATCGCTCACAACCCGGCCAAGGCGGAGAAGGCCATCCTGGTGCTGATCGACGGCGCCAGCGGCGACATCGAGGAAGTGCTGGGCTCGCGCCGGCGCCTGCCGCGCCTGTCGGACCCCGCGCGCCAGCTCAAACCCGCCTGAAACTTTGTAAGGGCGGCGCCGCGGCGGGTGCGAAAAAGAGGCCGGCGGACTACAATTTGTCTATACAAGATCGGTGGGCGGGAAAAGACACTCCCCTGAACCACCGGCAACCCGCCCGGCGCCGCCTGGTGGGATCGTTGTGTGGGAAATTTCGCGTGGATCGACCGACCGTTTTGCCGCCCGTTGAACAGCGGGCATCGCAGGACGACCCTGGCTTATGGCTGGGGTCGACGCCGTTGCTCGACCTGGGCGACGCCCGGCTGAGCATCCGCGCCCGCGCGCTCACGCAGCTTTGCAAGACCGAGCGCGAAAAGGCGCTGGCCATCTACGGCTTCGTCAAGCGCATTCCCTTCGCCAAGCCTTTCAAGCTGCGCCTGCACACCCCGCGCGAAGTGCTCGACGCGGGCCGCGGCGACGCGGTGGACAAGGTCAGCCTGTTCGTCGCGCTGCTGCGCATCGTGAAAATCCCGGCGCGCGTGCGCTACATCGAGGTGCGCGGCGAAATGTTCCGCGGCCTGATCTCGGGCATGAGCGAAGTGCCGCGCCTGCTGGCCGAAGTCTGGCTGGACGGCCGCTGGCTGGCGACCGACACCTATGTGTTCGACGCGGTGTACATGGCGGCCGCCCGCCAGCGCCTGGAAGAGCAGGGCTGGGAGTGCGGCTACGGCATCCACCGCAACGGCAATTCGATCTGGAACGGCATGGAAAGCGCCTACCTGGGCGGCATCGAGACCGCGAAGGACCCGATGGTGCTGGGCGACCTGGGCGTGTTCAATGATGCGCTGGAGTTCATGTCCAGCGAAGCCTTCAGCAGCATGCACCCGCTGGTTTCGCGCACGGTGGGCTGGAACCTGATGGCCCCGGCCATGAACAAGGTCGTGCGCGACCTGCACGAAGAAGGCAGCTCCGGCATGCCGGCGGCGCCGCGCAAGGCCTCTTAAGCCTGCTGCATCTCACCCGAGAGCATGACGCGCCGGCCCGTGCTGGAAGGCACGGCGGCCAGCAGCGAACGGGCCACTTTCGCGGCCTCGATCGAGCGGTAGTTGGCGGGGATCAGCGGCCTGAGCATTTGCGAGACCTTCAGCGCCAGGCCTTCGCCCGGGCGCACCGGCTGGCCGAGCGCTTCGCGGTTGCCGTTCAGGAATGAAGGCCGCGCGATCACCACCGTGCCGAAGCCCAGCGTGACCAGCGCATCTTCGAGCTCGCCCTTGACGCGGTTGTAGAAAACCGGCGAGCGCACGGCGGCGCCCATGGCGCTGACTGCTCCTGCTTTTGTAGCGCCCTGTGCACGCGTGGTGCGGGCTACAGCCAGATTCGCTTCGTAATCCACGGCGCGGAAAGCTTCCTGGCTGCCGGCCACCTTGATGGTGGTTCCCAGCGCCAGGTAGACCTCATCCACCGCGGGCAGCGGCGGCAAGGCCCTGAAATCGACGACATGCTGCGTGAGCTTGGCGTGCTTCAGGGCAAGTTCGCGGCGGCCCAGCGTGTGGACTGCCGCGACGGAATCATCGGCCAAAAGTCCTTGAAGGATTTCCCGGCCCACGAGACCCGTAGCCCCCGCCACCAGAGCGGTTCGGCCCGCGGCCGCCGCCGCCGCGCCTGCCGCTGCCGGCCATGCTGTCGATGCTGGTTCGCATCGGGTCGGGCTGGCCTCCGTTGTTGTTGGGGGGGACGACGTTTTCATTCCTGCGATTGTGCAGGTTTGTGCGCAGCGGGTCGATGTTGCGCGGGATGGCGTCATCGCCGCCGCGGTCGAAGTCGTCATCGCGCGGCGCGAAATTCTGCTGCTGCGCATCGCGCGGCTGCTGATGCTGCTGGCGCTGCGGCGGGCGTGCCTGCTGGCGCTGCTGGCCCTGGCCCTGGCCCTGGGCCGGGCGCGGCGCATTGCGCCCGCCACCGTTGCCGTTGCGCTGGCCCTGCGGCTGCGCATTGCGCCCGCCACCGTTGCCGCCACCGTTGCCGCCGCGCCCGCCACCACCGCCATTACTGGCCTTGTTGTCGCGCATGCGCTGCATCATCTCGGTGCGCGCCGCCTTGGCCGCGGCGTTCATCACCTCGCGGCTGGGCGGCTTGCCGATGCCGCCCCAGATGGTCTGGCGGCCCATGGCGATGGGCTCGGCCTGCTCGCCCGGCTCGACGCCGAAGCCTTCGACCACGCGCACTTCGATGTTCTGCTTGGTGAAGCGCTCGATGTCTTTCATGAAGCCTTCTTCATCCAGGCACACCAGGCTCACGGCCTCGCCGCTGTTGCCCGCGCGGCCGGTGCGGCCGATGCGGTGCACATAGTCTTCGCTGACGTTGGGAATCTCGTAGTTCACCACGTGCGGCAGCTCGTCGATGTCGATGCCGCGGGCAGCGATGTCGGTGGCCACCAGCGCGCGGATGTCGCCGCTCTTGAAGCCGGACAGGGCCTGCGTGCGGGCGGCCTGGCTCTTGTTGCCGTGCAGCGCCATCGCCTGGATGCCGTTCTTGGTCAGGAACTCGGCCACGTTGTTGGCGCCGAACTTGGTGCGGGTGAACACCAGCACCTGGCTCCAGTTGTTCTCGTTGATGATGTGCACCAGCAGCTGCTTTTTCTTGGCGCGGCTCACCGGCAGGATCTGCTGGGTGATGCGCTGCACCGTGGTGTTGCGCGGCGTCACCTGGATGCTTTGCGGGTTGCGCAGCAGGGTGGCGGCCAGGTCGCGGATCTCGTCGCTGAAAGTGGCCGAGAACAGCAGGCTCTGCTTTTCCTTGGGCACCAGCGCCAGGATCTTCTTCACGTCGGGCAAAAAGCCCATGTCCAGCATGCGGTCGGCTTCGTCCAGCACGAGGATTTCGACGGTCGACAGGTCGAGGTTGCCCTGCTGCTGCAGATCGAGCAGGCGGCCCGGCGTGGCCACGAGAATATCGACGCCTTTTTTCAACTTGGTGACCTGCGGGTTCATGCCCACGCCGCCGAAGATGACAGTCGAGCTCAGTTGCAGGTACTTGCCATAGGTGCGGATGGACTCCTCCACCTGCGCGGCAAGTTCGCGCGTGGGCGTGAGCACAAGGGCGGCGACACCGTCCTTGCCGAACTTGTTGGTCCTGCTGGTGCCGGCGTTCAGCTTGTGCAGCATGGGCAGCACGAAGGCCGCCGTCTTGCCGGTGCCGGTCTGGGCGCCGCCCAGCAGGTCGTGGCCGTCAAGCACGACGGGAATCGCCTGGGCCTGGATCGGGGTGGGGGTTTCGTAACCGTGCTCGCGCACGGCTTTGAGAATGGCGGGTGCCAGTTTCAGGTCATCAAAAGTCATTTAAGGGTGCGCCATCCGTGGCGCTTGGGAATCGGCCTGTACGGTGCAGGGCACCGAGCCAGTCAAAGGCAGATGAGGTTTTGGGGCGGGAGCCAGGCGGCCGTTGCGGCCATCCTTCGTCCCCCAGCAGGTTGCTGACGTTGCGGGCAACTGGAGTCCGCAACAGCCGCTATTGTCGCACGCATCGCGCCGGCGTGCCGAAAGCCGCCGCGCGGCGGCTTTCGCGGGTCAGGCCGCGGCGAGCTGGCGCAGCTTGTTCAGCCGCAGCGACATCAGCGGCGTGTCCTTGTGCTTTTCGGTGAGGTGGCTGCACAGCAGCGTCACCACATTGCTCAGGTCGGCCACCGTGTTGGCCCGCTCGATCTGCAGCTGCGCCTTGACCCGCGCGGTGAAGCCCAGGTCCATGGCCAGCGAGGTGGCCAGCTCCACGATGGCGCGGTAGCGGTCGGCCTCGGTCAGCTCGATTTCAACCGGCCTGGCCCGGGCGGCCACGTCGCGCCCGGCCAACAGGCCCAGATTCACCAGCCGCTCCAGCGCGGACTTGAGTGTGTCAGGCGGCATCATGGCCAAGAGGTCCTCGGCGTGGCGTTCGCCATCGCAAAGGATCAGCACCTGCCGCTGCGAGGGCGTCAGCCCGGCAGCGCGCGCCTGCAGTTCAATCTTTCCGGCTTCGGTTTTCGTGTACAGCATGATGACCTCCATGCGGGTTGTGACGTGTCTCCCGTCGCGAAGGATGGTTACCAATACTTACATTTTGTTGACATTTGCTCTTTTCCAAGGGCAAACACTCATAATTCCCCGCAACGCGCACTCATCCATGGCCAACCTGCTCAAGCTTCGACTCGGCGTTTCCGAACGCGCCCTGCAGCCGACCCTGCACGACTGCCTGGAAGCCATGCTGGGCCAGGCCGACCTGCTGATGACCGACGTGCTGCAGGGCCTCACCGCCGCCTGCGACCCCTCCAGCCCGCGCCGCGTGGCGGCCTTTCAGAAGGGCAATGTGCGCTCGGCCGTGCTGGCGCTGGGCGCCGACACCAAGGCGGTGTGCCAGTCTTTCCGCGAAGAACTCACCCGCATCGTCTACGAAGGCGGCGGCAAGGAGCAGGTGCACACCGAACTGCTTCGCTTTGAAGACCTGCAGCTGTTCGAAGACGCCGAGCTGGACCAGAGCATCGAAGTGGCCCGTGCCCAGCAGGAGGTCTCGCTGGCGGTTGACGACGTGCTGCCGCTGCTGGATTCGCTGATGAGCACGTTGCTGGGCTGGCGCACCATCCAGCCCGGCCTGAACCCGCTGCGCCCCGATGTGTATGTGCGCGCGCTGCAGGCCTGCCTGTCTCAAAAAATGCCCGACACGGCCGTGCGCGAATCATTGATCACGCCCGCCGCGGGCCTCTTGGGCGCCAACCTGCGCAAGCTGTACCGCGAACTGGCCGACTGGCTGCGCTCGGGCGGCATCGAGCCGGCGGTGCCCATCGGCGGCAAGCTCAACCAGGGCAGCGGCGCCAGCGGCACCGTGGTCGCCGATTCGGTGGCGAAGACGCTGCTGACGCTGGACCGGCTGCGCAAGCTGCTGTCGGGCGATTTCGACGCGCCGCGCAGCAACGATTTCCTGCACACCGTGCCGGCCTCCATGGCCATGCTGCAGGACATGAAGCAGGTGGATGCGCTGGTCAGGCGGCTGGAAGAGCGGCCCAAGGCCGACACCGCGCCCCCGGCTGAAACGCAGCCTGTCGCGGTCGACGACGCCGCCTTGCCACGGCTGGGCCACCAGCTCGGCCAGGAGGTGGTGCGCCTGATGTTCGACAACCTGGGCCACGACAGCCGGCTGATGACGGCCTACAAGCAGCAGCTCAAGAAGATGGAGCCGGCCGTGTTCACGCTGGCCCAGCACGACTCGCGGTTTTTCAGCGACCGCACCCACCCGGCCCGCCAGTTCCTGGACCGCGTGACCCAGCGCAGCTTGGCCTTTTCCAACGAATCCGACGAGGGCTGGAGCCGTTTCCTGGGCACGCTGGAAGACGCGGCCCGCTGGCTGGACAGCAAGGTGGTGGACGCAGACGTGTTCGGCGAACTGCTGGACCAGCTGCAGGCCCAGTGGACCGAACATGACCAGGTGCAGCGCGCCCGCCGCGAAGAGGCGGCCCGGGCGCTCCTGCACGCCGAGCAGCGCAACCTGCTGGCGCAAAAGCTGGCCGCCGATTTCGCGCACGCGCTGGAAGGCCTGGAGGTGGCCCAGTTTGTCGGCGACTTCCTCAAGGGCTCCTGGTCGCAGGTGGTGGCCGAGGCCCAGCTGAGCTGCGCCGACGGCTCGGACGACCCCTACGGCTACCGCGCCGTGGTGGACGACCTGATCTGGAGCGTGCAGAAAAGCACCGCCCGGCGCGGCCGTGGCCGTCGGCTGGCGCAGATGATTCCCGGCCTGCTGGCCAAGCTGCGCGAGGGGCTGGAACGCATCGACTACCCGCCCGAGCTCACGGCGCGTTTTTTCGAAAACCTGGTCACCCTGCACCACGATGCGCTGCAGGAAGGCCGCGACGCCGCCGCCAAGGCCGCCGCTGATGCAATCGAGTCGGCGCCCCCGCACGCGCCCGGCGCTGCCGCCGAGGAATCGGAGATGTGGCTGGCCAGCCGCGAGGCGCAGGAATCGGGCTACCTGGACGGCGACTCGTTCATGCACGAAGACTTCCTGGACCCCGAGCCCGCGTACGAGCCCGAAGCGCCCGCCGCCGAGGCGCCCGCCACCGGCGAGCTGCGCACCGGCACCTGGGTGGAGCTGATGGTGGGCGGCGCGTGGCTGCGCGTGCAGCTCACCTGGGCCAGCCCGCACGCCACGCTGTTCATGTTCACTTCGCTGGCCGGCACCGCGCATTCCATGTCGCGCCGCACGCTGGACCGGCTGCGCACCCAGAGGCTGATCAAGGTGGTGGCCGACCGCAACGTGGTCGACGAGGCGCTGGACCAGGTGGCCAAGGCCGCCCTGAAAAACAGCCTGGACAACAAGGGCTGAAGCCGCCAGCCATCGGCAACCGCCGATAATCGGCCTTTTAAAGCACAGAGCACCATGGCCCAGTACGTTTTCACCATGAACCGCGTCGGCAAGATCGTCCCGCCGAAGCGCCACATCCTCAAGGACATTTCCCTCTCGTTCTTCCCCGGCGCCAAGATCGGCATGCTGGGGCTGAACGGCTCGGGCAAGTCCACCCTGCTGAAGATCATGGCCGGGGTGGACAAGGAATACGAGGGCGAAGCCACGCCCATGCCGGGCCTGAACATCGGTTACCTGCCGCAGGAGCCCAAGCTCAACGCCGAGCACACCGTGCGCGAAAGCGTGGAAGAGGCGATGGGCGAAGTGTTCGCCGCCAAGGCCCAGCTGGAAGCCGTGTACACCGCCTACGCCGAACCCGACGCCGACTTCGATGCGCTGGCCGCCGAGCAGGCCCGGCTGGAAGCCATCATCGCGACCTCGGGCACCGACTCCGAGCACCAGCTGGAAATCGCCGCCGACGCGCTGCGCCTGCCGCCCTGGGACGCCAAGGTCGGCGTGCTGTCCGGCGGTGAGAAGCGCCGCGTGGCCCTGTGCCGCCTGCTGCTGTCCAAGCCCGACATGCTGCTGCTCGATGAGCCCACCAACCACCTGGACGCCGAATCGGTGGAGTGGCTTGAAGTGTTCCTCAAGCGCTACCCCGGTACCGTGGTGGCCATCACCCACGACCGCTACTTCCTGGACAACGCCGCCGAATGGATCCTGGAGCTGGACCGCGGCGCCGGCATTCCCTGGAAGGGCAACTACAGCACCTGGCTGGAGCAAAAGGGCGACCGCCTGGCGCAGGAGCAAAAGAGCGAAGAGGCGCATGCCAAGGCCCTGAAGAAAGAGCTGGAATGGTCGCGCCAGAACCCCAAGGCCCGCCAGGCCAAGAGCAAGTCGCGCCTGGCCCGCTTCGAGGAACTGTCGGACATCGAATACCAGAAGCGCAACGAAACGCAGGAAATCTTCATCCCCGTGGCCGAGCGGCTGGGCGCGCAGGTGTTCGAGTTCCACAACGTCAGCAAGTCGTTCGGTGACCGCCTGCTGATCGACAACCTCAGCTTCACCGTGCCGGCCGGCGCCATCGTCGGCATCATCGGCCCCAACGGCGCGGGCAAGTCCACGCTGTTCAAGCTGATCGCCGGCAAGGAAAAGCCCGATTCGGGCGAAGTGGTGATCGGCTCCACCGTGCGCATGGCCTTCGTGGACCAGCACCGCGACGAGCTGGAGAACAACAAGACCGTGTGGGAAGACATCTCGGGCGGGCTCGATATCCTGAACGTGGGCAAGTTCCAGATGGCCAGCCGTGCCTACGCGGGCCGCTTCAATTTCAACGGCGGCGACCAGCAAAAGCGCGTGGGCACCCTGTCGGGCGGCGAGCGCGGCCGGCTGCACCTGGCCAAGACACTGATCGCCGGCGGCAACGTGCTGCTGCTGGACGAGCCGTCCAACGACCTGGACGTGGAAACCCTGCGCGCGCTGGAAGACGCGCTGCTGGAATTCGCGGGCAGCGTGATGGTCATCAGCCACGACCGCTGGTTCCTGGACCGCATCGCCACCCACATCCTGGCGGCCGAGGGCGACAGCCAGTGGACCTTCTTCGACGGCAACTACCAGGAATACGAGGCCGACAAGCGCAAGCGCCTGGGCGAAGAGGGCGCCAAGCCCAAGCGCATGCGCTACAAGGCCCTCAAATAACCTCATCCCCGCGCAGGCGGGGACCCAGACCTACCCATGACCCCGCAGGCCACTTCCTACCAGGCCCTGTACCGCTCCTGCATGAAGGAGGCGGCAAGCCGGGGCCGCACGCTGATGCAGAAGCTGGTGGCGCAGGCCATCCGGGCCATGCCGCAGAGCGCGGTGAAGGTGCCCGACGCGATCGAGCGCAACCTGCTCACCGAGGCGGCCCGCATCCTGATGAAGCACGAGAGCGCGCTGTGCGAGGCCTACCCGCAGGCGCTGCTGGCCGAATTCGCCCACGCCATCGCCGGCGCCAACAACGCGCGGCCCGCCGCCCTGAGCTTCGATTCGCTGGAGCTGATGGGCGACGAGCAAATGCAGGAAAGCGTGGACGTGGTGCGCACCCAGCAGGCTGTGGCACACGCGGTGGAGGCCGAGCTGACCGAACTCAACGCGCTGGTCTGCTCGCTGCAGGGCCTGAAGACCGTGCAGGCCGACCGCAACCCGCTGCGCCCCGAGGTGTATGTGCGCAGCCTGCGCACGGTGACGATGGAAAGCCCCGTGCCGCAGGCGGTGCGCGGCCGCTGGATGCAGTACCTGGGCGATGCCATGGGTCCCGAACTGGCCCTGGTGTACCAGGAGTTGTCGCTGATGCTGCGCTCGAACGGCGTCACTGCCGCCGGCTACACCGTGGTGCCAACGCAGGAAACGCCCGCCGCGGCCGCTTCGCCGGTCAGCGCGGCCATGCAGGCCGGCAGCCTGCTGAACCTGACCGAGCTGCGCCGGCTGCTGTCGGGCGAGCTTGACCCGCCGGTGGTGGACGACTTCGCGGCCCAGTTCTCCCGCGAATTCGAAACCCCCGGCGCCAAGGCGCCGCCCGCGCCCGATTTCTCGATGACTGTGCCCGCCGCCTTCGAAGCGCTGCAGGAGATGCGACAGGTTGACAAGGTGATGCAGCGCCTGAAGCAGCGCAAGGAAGCGCCCGCGCCGCAGGGCCTGGAAGGGCCCGACGCCGTGCGCGAAATGCTGCGCCTTTCGGCCACTACGCCGGGGCAGGCGCTGGGGCTGGAAGTGGTTGCGCTGATGGTGGAGAACATCGCCGCCGATCCGCGCCTGCTGGCGCCGGTGCAGCAGGCCGTGCGCGACCTGGAGCCCGCGCTGCTGCGCCTGGCGCTGCACGACCCCCGCTTTTTCAGCGACAAGAAGCACCCCGCCCGGCGCCTGCTGGAGCAGATGACGCAGCGCAGCCTGGCCTGGCCGTCGGTGGACATGCACGGCTTCGCCACTTTCTTCGACCCGCTGCAGCAGGCGGTGGAAGCGCTGCTGGCCACACGCGTGGCCGGTGCCGAGCCGTTCGAGTTCGCGCTGGCCTCGCTGGAAGAAGCCTGGGGCCACCTGCAGGAGCGCGACCGCTGGCACCGCGAGAAAGCCGTGCGCACGCTGCTGCATGCCGAGCAGCGCAACCTGCTGGCCGAAAAAATCGGCAAGCAGCTGCGCAGCCGGCCCGACGTGCAGGCTGCTTCCCGCGAACTGGTCGGCTTTGTCGCCGGCCCGTGGAGCCAGGTGATCGCGCAGGCCCGCCTGCTGGACCAGACCGGCGCGCCCGACCCCGCCGGCTATACCGGCCTGCTGTCGGACCTGCTGTGGACGGCGCAGCCGCGCCAGGCCGCGAGCAACCCCGCACGCCTGGCCAGGATGATCCCGCCATTGCTGGAAAAACTGCGCCACGGCCTGGCCAGCATCGACTACCCCTCGGCGCAGACGCAGCGCTTCTTCGACCACCTGATCGCGCTGCACCAGCAGGCGTTGGCGCCCGCCAGGCCGGCCGCACTGTCGACCGGCATGTCGCGCGAGGACCTGGAAGCCCAGTTCATCGACAGCAGCGACAGCGACGGTCCGTGGCTGGCGCCCACCGAGGCCCAGGAATCGGGCTTCATGAACACCGACATGTCCGCGGCACCGGCCAAGCCGCTGTTCCAGTCGACCAACGCCGGCTTCGGCGAAACGCAGCCGCGTCCCCAGGCCGCGCAGGACGCTCTGGACGAGCCGCGCCTGCCCGACTCGGGCCTGCAGCCCGGCACCTGGGTCGAGCTGTTCATGGACGGGCGCTGGGTGCGCTACCAGCTCACCTGGGCCAGCCCGCACGGCACGCTGTTCATGTTCACCGGCAGCGCAAACGCCACCCATTCCATGACCCGGCGCCTGCTGGACAAGATGCTCACCGCCGGCAGCCTGCGCCTGATCTCCGGCCAGGCCGTGGTCGACGGCGCGCTGGATGCGGTCGCGCAGAAGGCGCTGCGCAACAGCCTGGATGAGAAGCCGTAGCCTGCGGTTGCTACAAGATTGATAGCTGCTCACGCACTATCCATGCGCCCTACAGCCGTTTTCTCCAGTGAAAGCTGAGTGAATTTTGACGTTGGCGGGCGCCGCGTAGGACAAAGCCTCAAAAGCTCAACAGTAGCCCCACGAACATGCGCCGCCCACGTAGAGTGGCCGGCATGCGGAGACTCATTTTTCTGCTGCTGTTTGGCGTTTGCCTGTCCGCGTCGGCCCAGGTCGGGTTCGGCGCTGCAGATGCCAGCAACCGGGTTCTGGTGGTGTGCTTGCTGGATCGTCCAGCCGAATACTGGCGGGATGCCCTCCCGTTGCGCATCCTGCCCAACGTGCTGCCAATCTCGGCACGAACCACACGGGTTGAAGTAAGCGGGTTGAACTTCGTGAAACTGGTACTCGACACGTTTACCGAAACCTTCGCGCAGGGCTACCCCCAGCTCACATTCATACCGCTTCAGGGCCTATCTGAAAAGTATTCACCCACCCCCGGTGCGCGATTGAGCAGTGTGCGTCGGGGAGACAGCGGGCTTGAAGCCGAGCTCATGGAGCAGCTGAAGACGCAAAACGCCGGCTCGGTATTGTTCCTGCAGGCCCTTAATCAGAAGGACGCGGATCGCCCTAATCCACAGGGCAGCTATGCGCTGATGACGGCGGGCATCTCCGATACTGTGCTGCCGGTGCAGTACAACCGATGGCAGGGATTCTTTTCCTTCTTCGTTGAAATGGTGGCCACGGATTCCCGCCTCCGTGCCAAGGCGTGGGTCAATGCCAGCGGCACCTCCGGCGGCACTGAGTTCAGCACGGGCCAGCCCGTAGCCTTCAATTTCATGCCGGGTCTTGCCGGCACGGAGGCGGAGCTTGTGGAGATGGTGTCGAACAGCCGCCGGCAGGAATTTCTTGATGTCGTCCGCAAGACAGTGCAAACGGGGGCCACGGCCGGCCTGGACCGATTCAAGAGATACATTGAGCTTGTGCGCGATCCTTCACCGTACCTGCCGGCTGCCCCCGTTTCAGGCCGCGCGGGAGACGCCTCGGCGAGATAGGGCAGATAGGGAGTATGGGGCTGTACCAAATTTTCTTCGCTATCCTGCTTGGCTGTATTTCCGGCTGCGGCGGTGGCGATGCCGCCTCCGCCCCAGTCCCATTCACTGTGATCGATACCGACTCGTTCTCCGGCGTCACCCGGTTGCGAACAGTGGTTGTCCGTGACCCTGCGTCCTGGGCCGCACTTTGGGCTGAGCACAAGAGCACGAGGATTCCGCCACCCGCGCTGCCGCAGGTTGACTTCTCGAACCAGAGGGTGATTGCCGTATTCCTCGGTGAGCGCCCGGATCTTTGCTACAGCGTTGCGATCGCGGGGATAGCTCAGACGGCCAGCAACATCGTGGTGACATATCACGAGAACGTTCCCGGCGGCGGTTCATGCCCGCAATTGGTCGGCAAGCCGACACAGATTGCCACGACAGCGCGGTTTGACCAGGAGGTGGTATTTGTTCGCCAATGACATTCTCGCTTCCTCGGGCACGCGAATCTTCTGCACGGCGTTGCTGCTGCACGCCTGCTCCGGGCCGGCAGAGGCAACCGCACCGGCTCTCAAAGATCGGTCCGTGCGTGCCTATGTCCCTTTGGATCAGACGGCCGTCGTTGCCAAGGCGTTCGTCGAAGCCGCTGAAGGTCATGGTCTCAGGTGCCGTGCGATCAAGGTAAACAGCAATCCACTTGCCAGAGACGATCTCTTGACTGACTGCGCAAACGAAGATCGCAGCGCCCTTGTTGTCATTACCGACACGCCGAATCCGCATGAGGTCAGTGTGAACGGATACTTCAAACCACACGCCTCGCATCTCGTGCTGGAGACAATTGCTGACTATGTACGGGCGCTGCGAAGCATGCCGGCGGTAAAACACATCAAGGAATTTGGACGCGACGGCCTTGAACTCGCCGCGGCGGATCCGATTCCACCTCATCTCGTCGGCGTCTGGGTCGCAGAAGGTTCTGTGCTTCGCGGTCCGTTGCTGCTGAGTGGGCAGGCCCTCTATCTCGGAGCCGACGGTATCGGCGCACAGGTAGCCGGCCCGCCGCCGATCGGCGTAAAGATAGCCGCGACCTTCACGCCCGCGACAAACCGCATTGAGTTCGACTGGATTGAAGGCGGTAAGGTGGTGGGGCACGGCAGTATTGGCTATCACGCTGAAACGCAAACGATCGACACCGGAGGGCCCCAGCCTCGGCCGCTCCACCGCCGGTTCAGCGAATTCAGTGATGAAGTACGAAAAGCTCTTGGCTTTTGAATTCGTTTGCTACAAAATTGCTAGCTGTGGACGCACTATCCATGAGCCTTGCAGCCGTTTTCTCCAGTGAAAATCGTGCGAATTTGACGGTAACGTGGCCTTAACCCTCGTCACGGCAGCAAGCGGGCCAGTTATTTCAACAATTATTGAAATGTCGCTTGGCTCGCAATCGGCTTGGCAACCCGCGCTGGCAGAGTTTCACCGCGCGAAATAGGCTGGGCGCCGACAGTGAATCTGGCGGTTATACACAGTGTAAAAAAGTCGGAAAATAGGCTATGAAGGCCGCGTTCACAGTATCCGTGCTGCTAGCCATGTCGATGGCGGCTTTCGCGCTTCCCTGCTCCGTCTCGAAAGCAGAACTTGTGGAAGGCGGTGTCCGAGTCGCCTTTGCCCCCAAGACCGATTGGCTGCTCTTGAACGATGGCGGCGGCAACTCAGGCCTGGTGGGCGATGGCCTGGTGTACCGGCTATCCCGCGAGGGCGTGGATGTCGGGGAAACTCCAGAGCCGGAAGCGGGATTCCTGTTGCGTAGGGGGCGCACGCTCAAGCTGTCCACCCACCATCAGGGGTGCGAACTCTCGCTTGAAATGCGTGAAGGCCGTGCTTACCTGCGCGGCGACCACGAGCTCAGCATGCCCTATGGCAGTCCGGGCGAGCGAAACAGGACAAGCAGCGAGTTCGTGCCGCTGTGAATGCGTTGAACGGGTCGGTGGCGAAAGCTTGCACGGGAGGCTCAATCAGTCTGATTCCCGCCGCCCCCGAAGACGCCGAAGCTCTGGTCGCGCTTCGCATTGAAGCCATGCGCGAGAGCCTGGAGCACATCGGCCGCTTCGACCCGGCGCGGGCGCGGGAGCGCTTCCTCTCCGGCTTTTCACCGCCCCATACGAATCACATCCAGGTGAATGGAGAGCGTGTGGGCTTCGTAGTGGTCAAGCCCGAGGCCGGACAGGTGCTGCTCGACCACCTCTACATCCGCCCCCAACACCAGAACCGAGGCATCGGCGCGGCCGTGCTGGGCCGGGTCACCGCACAAGCAGACGCCATGGCGCTGCCGGTGCGCGTGGGCGCGCTGCGCGGCAGCCGCTCGAACCACTTCTACATCCGCGCCGGGTTCCGGCTGGTGGAGGAGGGTGAGTTCGACACCTACTATGTTCGCCCGACCCCCTAGAAAAGCGTCGTCAACATATTCTGGTCGACGTAACTCACCCGCGGATCGGCGCACAGCCGCCGGGCTTCGGCCGCGTCGATCTGCAGAACGGCGGCGTTGATGTTGTCAAGAATGTGAATCACCTTGCCCTGAATGCCGAGTTCTGCAGCCAGTTGCTCCTTGCTCTGGCCGCTGCTGGGGTCGCCGAGCGGCGGTCTTACGGGGGGCCAAATCGGAGAAGGTTGCGATGGTGTCGAGGGCTTGAATGCGACGATGTAGCTGTTCTCGACCGCATTGGGTGAGGTGCGCTGAGTGTCGAGCCGTGCTTTGCACTGCAGGCTTTTAGGCGATTCGA
This sequence comes from Burkholderiales bacterium, assembly GCA_016191525.1. Taxonomy (GTDB): domain Bacteria; phylum Pseudomonadota; class Gammaproteobacteria; order Burkholderiales; family Burkholderiaceae_C; genus Ramlibacter. The sequence goes on from JACPOK010000031.1 coordinate 72,626, forward strand.
CCGGCACTTCAGGAGTCGTTGGCTCGGAACCGCCACCGCAGGCGGCAAGCGCCGCGGCGCAACTCAGTGTGATGAACTGCGATCGAGCGAACATTTTGGTGACGCGGCGCATTTCCATCCTCGTCCTGCGCCGCGTCATGGCGTTCAGCTGAACGCGAAGTCCGCGGCCGTGAACGTGCCGACCATGCCCGTCAGGTTGATCAGCATGTCGTTGGTGCTGCTCACACCTGCGCCGGCGGCGTCGTTGACGTACAGGTAGGTACCGGCCGCCGCGCCGATGACGTTCACGATCACCGCGCTGACGTTGAGCGAGGTGGATGCCGCGATGGCGGTGATGCCGGCATAGATATCGGCCAGGTTGGACGCGATCACGGTTTGCGTGGGCGCCACGGTGGCGCTGATGAAGTTGCCGCCGAAGAAGCCGCCACCGATCAGCGCGATCTTGTCCACGCCGGGCGTGAAGTCGGTGATCTTAACGATGGCCGTGGCACCCGCCGAGACTTTCATCAGCTCCGCGTTGGTGGTGCCGGCAAAGCGGAACTGGTCGCTGCCGCTGCCGCCCGACAGGAAATCGGCCTGGCCCGCCGCGCCCGTGGGGCCGGCGTAGATGCGGTCATTGCCCGAGCCGCCCGAGATGGTGTCCACCGCGGCGCTGCCGGTCAGGTCGTCGTTGCCCGAGCCGCCGGTGATCTGCACGGCCGCCGCGCCGGCCGGGGCCGATGCGCTCAGCGTCAGCGCGCCGGTCAGGGCCGAGGCGTTGATGACGTCCGCCGTGGCCGACAACAGTATGGTGTTGGCATTGCCGCTGATGTTCAGCGTCTCGGTGGATGCCGTGCTGCTCATCGCGATGAAGTTGAACGAGTTGGCGTTGCCTGCCGCCGTGTTGCTCGTGAAATTCACGGTCTCGAAGCCGATGGACGACACGGTGCCGAACGTGCGGCCACCCGAAATCGTGGTGCCGGCCGTGAGGTTCATCACGTCGTTGGTTGCGGTGCCCGCGGCTGTGAGCACGGCGTTGATGGGGGAGCCGGTGGCGGGCTCGGTGTAAGCGCTGGTGCCCGCGGCGAAGTCACTGTTCACGGTGGCCCATTGGGTGGGGTTGGTGGCGGTGGCGGTCACCACGGCGAAGCTGTCCGTGATGGACTGGTTGTACGCGGTCGCGACAGTGCCGTAAGTGGCGTCCGTCTCCAGGCCGGTGAGGATGTGGCTGAGGTTCAGGATGACGGTGCCCCGCTCGTTGGGGTAGGCCGCAAAGGCCTGCACCAGTGCGGTTTGCAGTGATGAGTAGGAGGATGCGGAAATGCTGGTCGTGGTGATGCCCAGATTTCCGAGCACCCGGGTGGCGAGCACGGAATCGCTGAGCGGCTGGAACTGCGCGCCTATCGCCTGGGCCACTGGCTGCGCCCCATACGTGGTCGTGACGTCGACGTACGGCTGGTAAGCCGGCTTGGGAGGGGCGCTGCCGTAAAAGGCCTGGTACAGCTGAAGGGCATCGCCCTGGGCGCCTGAAACTTGGATGGGCATGGTGGCTCTCCTTGGGGTGGGAAAAAATAACGGTAAGGCGCGGCGCCGGCTGCGTCTGTCGGAAGATTTCGCTTTCGAAGCCCGCTTGTGAGTCCAGTCACATCGGCCACTTCCTGCCGAGTCAGTTTGGAGGTGCTAAGGTCGCGCTGGATGCCACAGCGGAGTTCAAGGGATGAACCAGCAGCTTTCAGATCTGGCGCGCGAACTGCGCCTTTCCGGTCCGGCCAACGGGGCGCTTCGCCTCGCGTTCGGGCTAGCCTGCGCCGAGCGGGTCGAGCACCTGCTGGAAGACCCGCGCGCCGTGGCTTGCCTGGCGGTGCTGAAGGCGCATGCAGCCGGCACGGCGGATGCCGGCGCGCTCGATGCGGCCGCGCAGGAGATCGCGCAAGTGGCCAACCAGCATCGCGGCTCCAACTCGATCGACGGGGCCCAACACGCCGCCGTCTCGGCCACTTACGCGGTGGCCAACGCCTTGGCCGGGCGCGCGCTCGAAGCCGCCGGCTACGCCGCCTATGCCAGCGTCTACGCCTATGGCGGCTATGCGGTCAGCGACCCCTCGGCGTTCGAGCCCGAATACGCCTGGCAGGCCGCGCAGCTGCGGCGCCTGGCAGCCCAATCCCCGGCCTGAAGGGGGCCCACGCGGTTCACGCGAGAATGGGCCCATGGAACAACGCAAATTCCGGGTCGGCCGCCCCATCACCCCCGAAGAGTTCGACGAGCTTTCCGACGAAGAGCTGGAGCGCATCGTGCCCAAGGCGTACCGCGAATTTTTCCCGGGCAAGGACGGCTGCGCCGACGGCCATTTCTACCTGCACGACGGCACGGCCTGGAGTTTTTACAAGGGCGGGTTTCTCGACGAATAGCGTCCAAGGACAAACACCATGTGCCGCAACATCAAGACCCTTTTCAACTTCGAGCCGCCGGCCACCGAGCTGGAGATCCGCGATGCGTCGCTGCAGTTCGTGCGCAAGCTGAGCGGCTTCAACATTCCTTCCAAAGCCAACGAGGAAGCCTTCGACAAGGCGGTGCAGGAGATCGCCGCTTCGGCGCGCGAATTGATCCAGTCGCTGGTGACCACGGCCGATCCGCGCGACCGCGAAGTGGAGGCGGCGCGCGCCAAGGCAAGGTCTGCTGCCAGGTTTGGGCCGCGGCCATGAGTTACTTGCGCTTTCACCGTTTCAACCACAGGAGTTTTTGATGACCAAGGGTTACTGGATCGTTCGCGTCGACATCGCCGACCCCGAGCAATACAAGAAGTACGTGGCCGCCAACGCGCAGCCGCTGGCCAAATTTGGCGGCCGCTTCCTGGTGCGCGCCGGCCAGTTCACGGCGGTGGAGGGCACGGCCCGCAGCCGCAACGCGGTGATTGAATTCCCCAGCTACCAGGCCGCGCTGGATTGCTGGAACGCGCCCGAATACCAGGAGGCGATCAAGCTGCGCGCCGCGGTTTCGACCATCGAGCTGGTGGTGATCGAAGGCTACGACGGCCCGCAGCCCGGCGGCTGAGCGGGTGGCCTGAATGCGGCTGCGGCACATCGAGGTTTTCAATGCGGTGATGCTGACGGGCAGTGTCAGCGGCGCGGCGCGCCTGATCAACGTCACGCAACCGGCCGTCAGCCGCACGCTGCAGCACGCCGAGATCCAGCTGGGCTTCGCGCTGTTCCAGCGCACGAAGAACCGGCTGGTGCCTTCCAGCGAGGCGCTGGCGCTGTACCCGCACATCGAACGGCTGTTCGCCGACCTGGAAGACGTGCAGCGCCTGGCCGCCACGCTCAAGGCCTGCAAGGATTTGAAGGAGATCCGCGTGGTCTCCATCCTGGCGCTGGGGCACGAGGTGCTGCCGCGCGCCGTCAAGGTGTTCAGCGAGAAGTTTCCCGATGTGGGCGTGACCTTCAAGGCGCTGCATTCGCCGCAGATCGTCTCGGCGCTGGTGCTGCAGGAGGCCGACGTGGGCTTTCTCTACAGCCCGGCGGCTCACCCCGCACTGTCGCAGGAGTCGTTGGGCCATGCCGCCATCATGTGCGTCGCGCCCAAAGGCATGTTGCCTGCGAAGGTGCTGAAGAAAAATTCCGTCACCCTGCAAGAGCTGGCCAGGCTGCAGGTGATCGGCCTGGACACCACCGACCCGCTGGGCCTGACGCTGGGCGCCGCCTGCCGCGACGCGGGCGTGGGTTTGTCGTCACGCATCACCGTGCAGACCTATCACGCCGCGCTGGCACTCGCCCACCATGGCCTGGGCGTGGCGCTGGTGGATGGCTGCACGGCGCTGTCGGCCAACCCCGCGCTGGCGGATGTGGTGCCGCTGGAGCCGGGCGTGCCTGTGCCCATCCATGCGCTGCGGCCCGCCGGGCGGCCCAGCTCGGTGGCCATCCGCTTTTTCACGCGTGCTGTGCAGCAGGTGCTGGCAGAAGCGCTGACACCTGCCGCGCCGAGCCGAAAGCGAGGGTGAAGCCCAGCGCGCCGTGCCCGGTGTTGAAGACCAGGTTGGCCGGCCCGCGCTTGTGCCTCCCCACGATGGGCTCGCCGGTGGGCGTCGCGGGGCGCATGCCGGTCCAGGGCATCACCGCCGCGCTGGCGGCGCAGCCTGGGAACAGCGCCTCGGCCGCGGTCTTCAGTGTTTCTATCCGCGCCGCGGGTATGGACGCATCGTCGCCCACCAGTTCGGCCATGCCGGCCACGCGAAGCCTGTCGCCGATGCGCGCGAACACCACCTTGCGCGCGCTGTCGGTGATGTTCACCCGCGGCGCCGCGCCTGTGCCCTGCAGGTCCAGCGTGATGCTGTAGCCCTTGAGCGGGTACAGCGGCAGGCTGATGCCCACCCAATGCGCGAGCCGCGTGGAGGCCGCGCCCAGGGCCACGACAAAGGCATCGGCCGTGATGTCGCCCATGTCGGTGTGCACGGCGCGCATCATGCCGCCCTGCTGGTCGATGCCGGTCACGCTGGTGCCAAGCCGGAAGTCCACGCCCCGGGTGCGCAGCACATTCTCCAGCCCGGTGCACACCTTGTGGCAATCCGCTGCGCATTCGCTGGGCGTGTAGATGGCGCCGGCAATCGCTTCACCGGTCTGTGCCAGCGCGGGTTCCAGCGCCAGCACCTCGGCTCGTGTGACGGCCTGCTGCGCGGCGCCGCCCAGGTGCCGCTGCAGCGCCATCTGCCGGCGCGCGCCGGCGAATTCCTTGTCGCCGCGAAACAGCACCAGCTTGCCGGTGGCCGAGAAGTCGCAGGCCAGCTGCTCGCGCGCCAGCATCGCCTCGAAGCCGGCGCGGCTGGCGGCGGCCAGGGCCAGCAGGCGCCCGGTGGTGGCCAGCGAGGTGCCGGCGTTGCACGCCATCAGGAATTTCCAGGCCCAGGCCCATTGCCGCACGTCCAGCTGCGGGCGGATTTTCAGCGGCGAGCTGGGTGACAGCAGCAGCGCCGGCAGGCTTTTCCAGATGGCGGGGCCCGCCAGCGGCTGCACGTAGGAGTAGCTCAGTTGCGCGCCGTTGCCGCCGCTGGCGCCCGCGGCCGCATGCGCCTGATCGACCACCGTCACCCGGTGGCCGTCGCGCTGCAGCAGGTAGGCCGTAGAGAGCCCGGCGATGCCGGCGCCCAGCACACAGACGTGCATTGAATTTCCTCCTTGTCGATGCCTTCGACTCTAAGGCGTGGCGCCGCCGTTGCCCAATGCCGACAGGCGCACAAACCATGAGTTTTGGTTATGGCCAACGCCTGTCTTTGCAATATGCGCGGCACCGCCCGCTTCCTACACTGCGCCACATCCATCAACAAGCAGAAGGAGAAGCCCGATGAAGATCACAGCCCTTGCCCTGGCCACCGTTGCCGCTTTCGCCGCCGCCGCCGTGCACGCCGAAGACACGCTCAAGAAGATCGCCGACCGCGGCAAGATCAGCGTTTCGTACCGCGAGGCCTCCGTGCCATTCAGCTACGTCGTCGGGGCCGAGCAGCCGGTGGGCTATTCGGTGGACATCACCAAGGCCATCATCAGCGCCGTGCGGGCCCGGGTGAACAAGCCGGTGCTGGAAATCGAGTGGGTTCCCGTCACCTCGCAGAACCGCATTCCGTTGCTGGCCAACGGCACCATCGACCTGGAATGCGGCTCCACCACCAACAACATCGCGCGCGGCAAGGACGTGGATTTCGCCGTCAACTACTTCTACACCGGCAACCGCCTGCTGGCAAAGAAGGCGTCGAAGATCAGGGACTACGGCGACCTGGCAGGCAAGACCGTCGCCACCACCACCGGCAGCACCAACGGCCAGGTGATGCGCCGCATGGCCAAGGACAAGGGCCTGGACTTCAACATCCTGCTGGGCAAGGACCACAACGAGTCGATGCTGCTGGTCGAGAACGACCGCGCCGTCGCCTTCGCGATGGACGACGTGCTGCTGTACGGCCTGGCGGCCGGCGCCAAGAACCCGGCGGAGTGGGAGATCGTGGCCGAGGCGGTGGCCGTGGAGCCCTACGCCTGCATGCTGCGCAAGGACGACCCCAAGTTCAAGAAACTGGTGGACGGCGTGATCGGCGGCCTGATGAAGTCGGGCGAGTTCGAGAAGATCTACAACAAGTGGTACACCCAGCCCATCCCGCCCAAGGGCATCAACCTCAAGCTGCCCATGAACCAGCAACTGCGCGAGAACCTCAAGGCGCTGAGCGACAAGCCGGCGGCGTGAGTGTGGGGGCCCGTCCTCGCGGCAAAGGCGGGGCCGGGCAAGCCGCGGCGCATCCACGAGGCGGTCAGCGCTTTGCGCTGACTTCCCTGGGTTTGTCCGTTCTTGCGGCCCGTCGCGAAACTCGCTGCGGGCCTGAAGGCCCCTTCGCTCAGACAGCCGCGA
>JACPOK010000039.1 GCA_016191525.1 Burkholderiales bacterium
AGTGCTGTGCAAGCCCGGCTCGATCAAGCCGCACACGCACTTCACCGCCGAGGTGTATGTGCTGAGCAAGGACGAGGGCGGGCGTCACACGCCGTTCTTCAACAACTACCGTCCCCAGTTCTACTTCCGCACCACGGACGTCACGGGCGCCATCGAGCTGCCCAAGGACAAGGAAATGGTCATGCCCGGCGACAACGTGTCCATCACGGTGAAGCTGATCAACCCCATCGCCATGCAGGAAGGCCTGCGTTTCGCCATCCGCGAAGGCGGCAAGACCGTCGGCTCGGGCGTGGTCGCAAAGATTCTGGAGTAATCAAATGGCCACGCAACAGAAAATCCGCATCCGCCTCAAGGCCTTCGATTACAAGCTGATCGACCAGTCCGCCGCCGAGATCGTTGACACCGCCAAGCGCACCGGCGCCATCGTCAAGGGCCCCGTGCCCCTGCCGACGCGCATGAAGCGCTTTGACATCCTGCGCTCGCCGCACGTCAACAAGTCCAGCCGCGACCAGTTCGAGATCCGCACTCATCAGCGCCTGATGGACATCGTCGACCCGACGGACAAGACCGTTGACGCCCTGATGAAGCTGGACCTGCCGGCTGGGGTGGACGTGGAAATCAAGCTGCAGTAAGTCTCGTTCCCCCATAAATAACGCGGACTTGCCGGAAACGGCAGCCCGCGTTATAATTTATGGCTCTGCCCAATTTGGGCCGAGAATTTATTAACCCTCTTTCGCAACGGCCTGCCTCACCGCGGGCCCGAAACGCAGAAGCCAATTGCAGCGGCTGCGGTGGAAGTAACGGAGTAACAAAACATGAGTCTGAGCAACTCCCTCGGGTTGCTGGGCCGCAAGGTGGGCATGATGCGCCTCTTTACCGATGACGGCGATGCAGTGCCTGTCACGGTGGTGGATGTGTCCAACAACCGCGTGACCCAGGTCAAAACCCAAGAGAACGACGGCTACGTGGCCCTGCAGGTCACGTTCGGCGCGCGCAAAGCTTCGCGCGTCACCAAGCCGGCGGCCGGCCACCTCGCCAAGGCGGGTGTCGAAGCCGGTGAAATCATCCAGGAATTCCGGGTCACCGCAGAGACGGCCGGCAAGTATGCCGCCGGCGCCACGGTGCCCGCTGCCGATGTGTTCGCCGTCGGCCAGAAGGTGGACGTGCAGGGCACGACCATCGGCAAGGGCTTCGCCGGCACCATCAAGCGCCACCACATGAAGTCGCAGCGCGCGTCGCACGGCAACAGCCGTTCGCACAACGTGCCCGGCTCGATTGGCATGGCGCAGGATCCCGGCCGTGTGTTCCCCGGCAAGCGCATGACCGGCCATCTGGGCGACGACACCGTCACCACCCAGAACCTGGACGTCATCCGTATCGACGAGACCCGCGGCCTGCTGCTCATCAAGGGCGCGATCCCCGGCTCCAAGGGCGGTTTCGTGACCGTCCGTCCCGCAGTGAAGGCGCGGCCGCAGGCCGCTTCCAGCTCTGCCGCTGCCGCGTCGAAGGGGGCCAAGTAATGCAACTCGAACTCCTGAACGAGCAGGGCCAGGCCGCGTCCAAGTACGACGCGCCGGAAACCGTGTTCGGCCGTGAATACAACGAAGACCTGGTGCACCAGATCGTCGTGGCCTTCCAGGCAAACGCCCGCCAGGGCACGCGCGCCCAGAAGGACCGCGAGCAGGTCAAGCACTCGACCAAGAAGCCGTTCAAGCAAAAGGGCACGGGCCGCGCCCGCGCCGGCATGACCTCCTCGCCCCTGTGGCGCGGCGGCGGCCGGATTTTCCCGAACATGCCCGACGAAAACTTCACGCAGAAGATCAACAAGAAGATGTACCGCGCCGGCATGGCGTCCATCTTCTCCCAGCTGGCGCGTGAAGGCCGCCTGGCCGTGGTCGATTCCATGAAGGTGGATTCGCCCAAGACCAAGCAGCTGGCCGCCCGCTTCAAGGCCATGAATCTCGAATCCGTGCTGGTGATCGCCGAGGAAGTCGACGAGAACCTGTACCTGGCTTCGCGCAACCTGGTGAACGTGCTCGTCGTCGAGCCCCGTTACGCCGATCCGCTTTCGCTGGTGCACTACAAGAAGGTGCTCGTCACCCGGGGCGCCATGGACAAGCTCAAGGAGATGTTCGCATGAGCACGCTCAAGTTCGACGAAGGACGCCTGATGCAGGTGCTGGTCGCCCCCATCGTTTCCGAAAAGGCGACGCATGTGGCCGACAAGAGCAATGCGGTGACGTTCAAGGTGCTGCAGGACGCCACCAAACCCGAAATCAAGGCCGCTGTGGAATTGATGTTCAAGGTGCAGGTCAAGGGCGTTTCTGTGCTCAATACCAAAGGCAAGACCAAGCGTTTTGGCCGTTCCATTGGCCGCCGCGACAACGTTCGCAAGGCCTATGTGACGCTGATGCCCGGTCAGGAGCTGAACCTCGCCGGGGAGGCCGCGTAAATCATGGCAGTCATCAAGATGAAACCGACTTCACCGGGCCAGCGTGGCGTGGTGAAGGTCTCGCGGGACCACCTGCACAAGGGCGAGGGCTACGCGCCCCTGCTCGAGCCGCAGATCCAGAAGTCCGGCCGCAACAACAACGGCCACATCACCACCCGCCACAAGGGCGGTGGCCACAAGCATCACTACCGCGTCGTGGACTTCGTCCGCAACAAGGACGGCATCCCGGCCAAGGTGGAGCGCATCGAGTACGACCCGAACCGCACGGCCCACATCGCACTGGTGTGCTACGCCGACGGCGAGCGCCGCTACATCATCGCCCCGCGCGGCCTGGAGGTGGGCGCATCGCTGCTGTCCGGCGCCGAGGCGCCGATCCGCGCGGGCAACACCCTGCCGATCCGCAATATCCCGGTGGGCTCGACCATCCACTGCATCGAACTGCAGCCCGGCAAGGGCGCGCAGATCGCCCGCTCGGCAGGTGCTTCGGCAACGCTGCTGGCGCGCGAAGGCACCTACGCCCAGGTCCGCGTGCGGTCCGGCGAAGTGCGCAAGGTGCACATCGAATGCCGCGCCACCATCGGTGAAGTCGCCAACGAGGAACACAGCCTGCGCCAGCTCGGCAAGGCCGGTGTGAAGCGCTGGATGGGTATCCGCCCGACCGTTCGCGGCGTGGTGATGAACCCTGTGGACCACCCCCACGGCGGTGGTGAAGGCAAGACCGGCGAAGGCCGCCACGCAGTGGATCCTTGGGGCAACCTGACCAAGGGCTATCGCACCCGTAACAACAAGCGCACACAAGTGATGATCGTGTCGCGTCGCAAGAAGTAAGGGGCAACAAAAATGACACGCTCTCTCAAGAAGGGTCCTTTTGTTGACCACCACCTGGTGGCCAAGGCCGACAAGGCCGTGACCACGAAGGACAAGAAGCCGATCAAGACCTGGTCGCGCCGCTCCATGGTCCTGCCCGAATTCATCGGGCTGACCATCGCCGTGCACAACGGCAAGCAGCACGTGCCGGTCTATATCACCGACCAGATGGTGGGCCACAAGCTGGGCGAATTCGCCCTGACGCGCACCTTCAAGGGTCACCCCGCCGACAAAAAAGTCGTGAAGAAGTAAGGACAAGACCATGGAAACACGTGCAGTCCTCAAGGGCGTTCGCCTCTCCGTCGACAAGGGCCGGCTCGTTGCCGACCTGATCCGCGGCAAGAAGGTGGACCAGGCCCTCAACGTCCTGGAGTTCACCCAGAAGAAGGCGGCTGTGATCATCAAGAAGGTTCTTGAGTCCGCCATCGCCAACGCCGAGCACAACGACGGCGCCGACATCGACGAGCTGAAGGTCAAGACCATCTACGTCGAGCAGGGCGCTTCGCTCAAGCGTTTCACCGCGCGCGCCAAAGGCCGCGGCAACCGCATCGTCAAGCCCACGTGCCACGTGTACGTGACCGTCGGCAACTAACAGGCTCAGGACACTATGGGACAAAAAATCCATCCTACCGGCTTCCGCCTGTCGGTCAGCCGCAACTGGGCCAGCCGCTGGTACGCCAACAACCGTGACTTCGCCGGCATGCTGGCCGAAGACATCAAGGTGCGCGAGTATCTCAAGGCCAAGCTCAAGAACGCCGCGGTCTCGCGCGTGCTGATCGAGCGCCCCGCCAAGAGCGCCCGCATCACCATCTTCTCGGCCCGTCCGGGCGTGGTGATCGGCAAGAAGGGCGAAGACATCGAAGCCCTGAAGAAGGAGCTCGGCAAGCGCCTGGGCGTGCCGGTGGCAGTGAACATCGAGGAAGTGCGCAAGCCCGAAATCGATGCCCAGCTGATCGCCGACTCGATCACCCAGCAGCTTGAAAAGCGCATCATGTTCCGCCGCGCGATGAAGCGCGCCATGCAGAACGCGATGCGCCTGGGCGCCCAGGGCATCAAGATCATGTCCGCCGGCCGCCTGAACGGCATCGAGATCGCACGTACCGAGTGGTACCGCGAAGGCCGCGTGCCGCTTCACACGTTGCGCGCCGACATCGACTACGGTTTCTCGGAAGCCAAGACCACCTACGGCGTCATCGGCGTCAAGGTCTGGGTCTACAAGGGTGACACCCTCGGCCGTGGCGATGCGCCCGCCGTGGAAACGCCCCGTCCGGACGAAGAGCGCCGCCCCCGTGGCCCGCGCCGCGATGCCCGCCCGGGCGACCGCGCGCCCACAGGTGAGCGCCGTGCTCCTCCCCGCCGTACCGCAGCTGGTGCGGGCAATGTGGCGCCGCCCGACGGCAGCGACAAGCCCGCAGAAGCAACGCCAGGTGCCGATGCACCGAAAACTACCGTTAAGCGCGTCCGCAAAGTCGCCGCGCCGGCAGCCCCCGCTGCCGACGGTAAAGGAGAATAAAGATGCTGCAACCCGCTCGCCGGAAATACCGCAAAGAGCAGAAGGGCCGCAATACCGGCATCGCCACCCGGGGCAACTCGGTGGCGTTCGGTGACTTCGGCCTGAAGTGCACGGACCGCGGCCGCCTGACGGCCCGCCAGATCGAAGCCGCGCGCCGCGCGATTTCCCGCCACGTCAAGCGCGGCGGCCGCATCTGGATCCGTGTGTTCCCCGACAAGCCGATCTCCCACAAGCCCGCTGAAGTGCGGATGGGTAACGGCAAGGGCAACCCCGAGTACTACGTGGCTGAAATCCAGCCGGGCAAGGTCGTGTTCGAGATCGTCGGCGTGCCCGAAGAACTCGCCCGCGAAGCGTTCCGCCTGGCCGCCGCCAAGCTGCCGCTGCGCACCACGTTCGTCAGCCGCATGATCGGCTCGTAATTCAGGAGTGATGAAAAATGAAAACTGCTGAACTGCGCCAGAAAGACGTTGCCGGCCTTACGACCGAAGTCAAGGAGCTGCAAAAAGCCCACTTCGGCCTGCGCATGCAGAAGGCAACGCAACAATTGAACAACACCTCGACGTTGCGCATCACGCGCCGCGACATCGCCCGCGCCAAGACCATCCTCGCTCAAAAGCAGGTTGAGTCCAAGGCTGCCAAGTAAAGGACGCGCCAAATGACCGAAGCCAAAACTTCCCTGAAGCGCACCCTGATCGGCAAGGTTGTGAGCGACAAGCGGACCAAGACAGTCACTGTTCTGGTTGAGCGCCGCGTCAAGCACGAGCTGTACGGCAAGATCGTCGCCAAGTCGAGCAAGTACCACGCCCATGACGAAAAGGGCGAGTACCACACCGGCGACGTGATCGAGATTACCGAGAGCCGCCCGATTTCCAAGACCAAGAACTGGGTTGCCACCCGCCTGGTCGAGAAGGCCGCGCTGGTTTAATCACCGCGCTGCGCCCAAGCCGAAAACGGCCCACAATGTGGGTCGTTTTTCTTTTTGGAGCACTACATGATCAAAGTCGGCGACAAGCTTCCCTCCGTCACCCTGCAGGAATTTTCCGAAGTCGAGGGAAACGGCTGCAGCATCGGCCCCAACCCAGTTGACGTGGCCAAGGCCTCGGCCGGCAAGACCATCGCCCTGTTCGCGCTGCCCGGTGCCTTCACGCCGACCTGCTCGGCCAAGCATGTGCCCGGCTTCGTGGAAAAGGCCTCCGACCTGAAGGCCGCCGGCGTGGATGAGATCTGGTGCCTGAGCGTGAACGACGCCTTCGTGATGGGCGCCTGGGCGCGCGACCAGAAGACCGCCGGCAAGGTGCGGATGCTGGGTGACGGCAGCGCCGATTTCGCCAAGGCCACCGGCCTCACGCTGGACCTGACGGCCAAGGGCATGGGTGTGCGCAGCACGCGCTACTCGATGCTGGTCAAGGACGGTGTCGTGGCGGCCCTCAACGTCGAGGCTCCCGGCAAGTTCGAGGTCAGCAACGCCGAGACCATGCTGGCCCAGGCCAAGGGCTGAATCAGAGGTCGGCCTTGAGGTAGTGGGCCCCGGCTATCGGGTTGTGATAGTAGGGCGGGATTTCCGCGAAACCCAGCTCCTCATACAGCGCGCGGGCGGCTTCCATGTCGTCCAGCGTGTCCAGCAGCACGCAGCTGTAGTCCGCCTGCCGCGCCGCGTCCAGCACGGCCTCGGCCATCTGGCGGCCCAGGCCCAGCCCCCGAAAGGCGGGACGCACAAACAGGCGCTTCATCTCCGCGGCGTTGGGGTAGTCGGCGGCATCCAGCGGGCGCAGGGCGCAGCAGCCCGCGACCTGCCCGTCCACGGTGGCCAGCAGCAGCGCACCTCGTGGTGCGCTGTAGTCGCCCGGCAGGCCGGCCAGTTCCTCATCGAATTGCTGGAAGCACAGGTCCACGCCCAGGCCCCGGGCGTATTCAAGGAAGATTTCGCGGGCCGCGTCCAGCTGTTGCGGCGTGGCCGGTGCGATCAGTGGCTCCATGGCTTCAAGCGGCTGCGCCCAGCTTCACCAGCCATGTGACCAAAGCCGCGCACAGCGCGAGGACCACCAGGGCGGCCAGCCTTGAGGCGGCGTCATCGCGCGAGGAAGCGGCGGCATCGGCCAGTTCCTTGTCGCCCTTCAGCATGGGCCGGATCAGGTTGTCGTTCTTCCTGAACAGATAAAACAGGATGGCACCGATGTGGAGCACGACCAGGGCAGCCAGCACCCACTGGCCTATCCGCTTGTGGTACCAGGTGGCCGCCAGCCCCTGCGCGCTGCTGACGAAGCGGTTCAAAGGCCCGGTAAACGAAATTTCATCGTCGCCCACCAGCCCGGTCGCCACCTGCGCCAGCAGGAAGGCGAGCATGGCGAACACCGAGCCCGCGCCCAGCGGGTTGTGCCCGATCAGGTGGTCGGGGTGCGGCTTGCCGCGCAGGTAGTTGAGCACGCTGGCCGGCGAATAGATGAACGAAGCAAAGCGCGACCACCGTCCCCCCACGAAACCCCAGACGATGCGAAACAACAACAGCGTCAGCACGGCATACCCGATGCGGGCGTGCCAGTCCATCGCCGCGCCGCCGCGGTAGCCGCTGATCACCAGGCCGATGATGCAGGCCACCAGCGCCCAGTGGAAAAGGCGTGTGGGCAGGTCCCAGACACGGATTTTGTTCGCCATCAGAATTCCCTCGTTGTTGCCTCTTCGCGAGGCAGATTGTGGGCCCCCCGCCCGGGCGCCCGCGGGTTAGTAGATTCCCTGAGCGGCAAGTTCCGGCAGAACTTTTTGCTAAAACACAGGTCAGCCGTTGGCGTTTGCCAAATTTCAATAACCCCCGGAGAAGAAACCCATGAAGATTGCCGCCTCCCTTGTCCTCGCTGCCGCCGCCTTTGCCTTCGCGGCGCCCGCCTCGGCCCAGTTTGCCAAACCCGAAGACGCCGTCAAGTACCGCCAGAGCGCGCTGTTCGTGATGGCGCAGCACTTCGGGCGCATCGGCGCGATGGTCAACGGCCGCGTGCCCTACGACGCCAAGGCTGCGACCGAGAACGCCGAAGTGGTGGCCGACATGGCCAAACTGCCGTGGGCCGGCTTCGGCCCGGGCACCGACAAGGTAACCAACACCAAGGCCAAGGCGGAAATCTGGACCGAACAGGCCAAGTTCAAGGAACACAACGAGAAGCTCGTGGCTGAGACCGGCAAGCTGCTGGCGGCCGCCAAGACCAACAACCTGGACAACCTGAAGACGGCCTTCGGCTCCACGGCGGGCACCTGCAAGGCCTGCCACGACAACTACCGCAATCAGTAATAGCACGGGTCAACAAGGCCTTGGCGGGCCTTGGACTCTGGTAGCCCGGCATGGCCGGGCTTTTTTACGCCTCCGCCAGCAGCTTTTCGATCAGGCGGTGCAGCTCGGCGAAATCGGGTTCGCCCACATAGCGCTTGACGATCTCGCCGCGCTTGTTCACGACGTAGGTGGTGGGCGTCAGCTGCACGTCGCCCCAGGCCTTGGCCACGGCGCCCGTGTTGTCGATCGCCACCTTGAACGGCAGCTTGCGCGTCTGCGCGTAGTTGACGACGTAGCTGGGCGGGTCGTAGCTCATGGCCACGGCCAGCGTGTCGTAGCCGCGCCCCTTGTATTTTTCATAGGTGGCGATCACCTTGGGCATCTCGGCCACGCAGGTGACGCAGCTGGTAGCCCAGAAGTTGACCAGCGTGACCTTGCCTTTCAGGTCGGCCGCCGTCTTGGTGGAGCCGTCCAGCAGCACGAAGGTGGCTTCGGGCGCGGCGGAGCCCGCCGTGCCCGCGTACAGGGCCGCCCCGGCTGCCACAATGGCCGCTGCTGCAGCCCCAAACAGAATACGTTTCATCCCGAAAGGCCCCTCCATGGACCGTCGCCATTTTAGTTGCGCAGGCTCAAGCGCGCTTGGAATCATCCTGACGGCCGGCTGGCGGCAGGCCCATGCCCTGGGCGTGGCCGACCTGAGCAACGCGGACGCCTCGCAGGGCCTGAAAACCGCCCTGGAGCGCGGTGCCGCGTCAGCCGTCGGCCTGCTGGGCAAGCCTGATGGATTCCTCGGCAATCCGAAAGTTCGAATCCCCCTGCCGGGATTCCTGCAGGACGCCGCCAAATTCCTGCGCGCACTCGGCCGCGGCAAGCAGGTGGAGGAGCTGGAAACCTCCATGAACCGGGCCGCCGAAGCCGCCGTGCCGCTCGCGCGCGACCTGCTGGTGGCCGCCGTGAAGGGCATGAACGTCACCGATGCGAAAAACATCCTCATGGGCGGCGAAACCTCGGTCACCACTTTTTTCGCCGAAAAGACCCGGGCCCCGCTGGCCGAGCGCTTCCTGCCTGTGGTCAGCAAGGCCGTCGAGAAGGTCGGCCTGGTGGAGAAGTACAACCAGGTCGCCAGCAAAGCCAAGGGCCTGGTCAAGCCCGAAGACGCCAGCATCCAGCACTACGTCACGCGCAAGTCGCTGGATGGGCTGTACCTGATGATCGCCGAGGAGGAAAAAAAGATCCGGCAGGACCCGGTCGGTACCGGCAGTGCCGTGCTGAAAAAGGTGTTCGGCGCGCTGAAGTAGCGCTCACGACACCTTGGCCAGCTCCATCACCAGGATGGACGGCAGCTGCGCCTTGAGCGAATCACGGCTGATGCGGCTCATGCTGTTGCTCATCCAGCTGGCCATCTCGAAGGTGTTGGAGGCGCTGGCGATCTCGATCATCGGGAAATTGACGTCCGCCCGCAGCAGGTCGTCGCGCAACTCGTCAAAGCGCGCATCGCGCAGCTTCTCGTCCACCACGATCATGTGAGGCTTGTCCAGCTCGCAGAAGCGGATCGCCTGCTGCGTGGTGGGTGTGGCGTCCAGCACCAGCCCCATCAGGTCGCAGATGTCCTTGATTTCGCGGCGCAGGCGTTCGTCCGCCGTCACCAGCAGCAGCCTGTGCCCCGCCAGCGGCCGGCTCTCGCTATGGTGCATGCTGGAATCGTCGCCGCTGTCCACCTCGATGGCCGTCAGCCCCTCCAGCCGCTTGACGGTGCGCGGAAACTCGATCATCACCAGGGAATGGTCGGAGGCGATGACGCGGTCGACCACCAGCCCCATCACCTGTGCCAGCTGCAGCAGCAAATGCCAGTTCAGCGTGTCCGGGTCGAGAGGCTCGCCCTGCGCCTCGTGGGTGGTGACCTGCTGGCTGGCCTTGATCACAAGCGCGCCGTGTTCGGGCCAGTTCTTCACATCCAGCGTGATCTGCAGCGTGCGCCCTTGCTCGGCCGCCCATTCCACCGCGACTTCGAGCAAGCTGGAGAGCAGCCCGGGATCGACGATGACTTCCACCGGGCGCACGTTGCGGTGCACCTGCAGGCCCGCCTCCTGGAAATGCGCGCGGCTGCCGTCCAGGTAGTCGTTCAGCAGCGCATCGACGAACAGGCGTTCGTGCGACTGGCGCAGGCGCCCGCCGGCCAGCCGGGAGATCTGCTGGCTGTGGACCGCGATGCGGTGCGCCCACTTGACTGCTGCATTCAGGGTGGCGATGTGGGCGCGCGACAGCGACCGCGTGGTGGCGAACTCCTGCAGCACGCGCTGCATGGCGGCGACCGGGCGCGAAAGCTCCGCGCCTATGACGGCCGGCAGGCCCGGCTGCGCCGATGCAGCCATGGCCGCAGCTTGCGGCACTGATATTTCGGGTGCACCAGACGACTGCATGAAAAGGCCCGTTGTTGGGTGCCAGCCGCACTGAAATGGCTATGCTGGTACAACTAGACACACTTGTATCAAGTCGAAGCATGTTCCGAGCCAGCATTCAAGCGGGGCTGCCTTGTTCTAGATGGCCTTGAGCGCTTTCAATTCCGACAGCCGGTCTTCGTGCAGATCCAGGAGTTCGCGCAGCACCTCGCCGGTGTGCTGCCCCAGCAGGGGCGGGGGCAAGTCCGTCCTCACCGGCGTGGCACTGAGCTTCATCGGGCTGGCCACCAGCCGCAGCTGCGGCTCCATGGGGTGGGTCCAATGGTCGACCATGCCGCGCTCCTGCACATGCAGGTCAGCAAAGACCTCGGCCAGGTTGTTGATCGCGCCGCAAGGCACCTTGGCTTTTTCCAGCGCCGCGAGCCACCCGGCCTTGGGCCGCGCGCGCATCACTTCCTCCAGCACCGGCACCAGCACGGCGCGGTTGCGCACCCGGTCCTGGTTCTTCGCGAAGCGCGCATCCCGTGCCAGTTCGGGCCGGGCGGCCACATCGCAGAACTTGGCGAACTGGCCGTCATTGCCCACGGCCAGAATCAGGTGGTCCTTGCTTCCATCCGGCGCCGCCGCCACCTCGAACACCTGATAGGGCACGATGTTCTGGTGGGCGTTGCCGGCGCGGCCGGGCACCTTGCCGCTCACCAGGTAGTTGGCGCCCAGGTTGGCCAGCATCGCCACCTGCGTGTCCAGCAGGGCCATGTCCACCACCTGCCCTTCGCCGGTCCTCTCGGCGTGGCGCAGCGCGGCCAGGATGGCCACGGTGGCATACATTCCGGTGAAAAGGTCGGCCACCGCCACGCCCACTTTCTGCGGCCCGCCGCCGATATCGTCGCGCTCGCCGGTGATGCTCATCAAGCCGCCCATGCCCTGGATGGCGTAGTCATAGCCTGCGCGCTCGCTGTAGGGACCGGTCTGGCCGAAGCCCGTCACGCTGCAATACACCAGGCGGGGATTCAGGGCCTTCAGCGAGGGATAGTCCAGCCCATAGCGCGCCATGTCGCCGACCTTGAAGTTCTCCACGAACACATCGCAGTGCCCCACCAGTTCGCGCACCAGCTGCTGTCCGGCGGCCTGGGCGATGTCGCACGTCACCGAACGCTTGTTGCGGTTGGTGCCCAGGTAGTAGGCGGCCTCCGCCGTGTCGTTGCCTTCCCGGTCCTTCAGGAAGGGCGGGCCCCAGCTGCGCGTGTCGTCCCCGGTGCCGGGCCGCTCGATCTTGATCACGTCAGCCCCCAGGTCGGCCAGGGTCTGGGTGCACCAGGGCCCGGCCAGCACGCGGGACAGGTCCAGGACGCGGATGCCTTGAAGTGAGTTCATGGCCGCATTTTCGGCGCAAACCGATAATGCAGCGATGCCTCGTTTTCATGCCGCCGCACTGTTGCTGCCGCTGTGCCTCATGGCCTGCAGCCCCACCTTCAACTGGCGCGAAGTGCGCGCCGACCCCACGCCGCTCAAGGCCATGCTGCCGTGCAAGCCCGACCGGATCGCACGGCCCGTGCCGATGGCGGGGCGCGAGGTCGAGCTGCAGGTGCTGGGCTGCGACACCGGCGGCGCCACTTTCGCGGTGATGTATGGCGACATCGGCGACCCCGCGCGCTCCGGCGAAGTCCTCACCCAGTGGAAGAAGGCCACGCTGTCCAACATGCGCAGCGCGGGCGCGCAGGAGCGCCCCTTCGTGCCGGCCGGCGCGTTCGGCCTGCCGCAATCCGTGCAGGTGGTCGCCGCCGGCAAGCGGGCCGATGGCAGCGTGGTGGAAAGCCATGCCGCCTACTTCGCGCGTGGCAGCCTGGTGTTCCAGGCCGTGATCTATGCCGACCGCCTCGCGCCTGAAGCCGCCGACACATTTTTCTCGGGACTGAAGTTCGAATGACCGGCGTGCTGCCCGCGCGCACGGCCGCGGTGGTGTTCCTGGCGTTTGCCTTCGCCTATTTCTTCTCGGCGCTGCTGCGCGCCATCACCGCCACGCTGTCGCCCACGCTCACGCAGGAGTTCGCGCTGCATTCGCGCGACCTGGGCCTGCTGGCCGGCGGCTACTTCCTGGGGTTCGCCGCCACCCAGCTGCCGCTGGGAACCTGGCTGGACCGGCACGGGCCGAAGAAGGTCATCCTGGGTTTCCTGGGTATTGCGGTGGTGGCTTGCGTCGCCTTCTCGATGGCCACCAGTTTTTCGGGCCTGCTGGCGGCGCGCGCGCTGTGCGGCGTGGGCGTGAGCGCCTGCCTGATGGCGCCGCTCACGGGCTTCAGGCGCTGGCTCGCCCCGGCGGCCCAGCTGCGCGCCAACTCCTGGATGCTGATGACCGGCTCGTTTGGCATGGTGGCCTCCACGCTGCCGGTGCAGTGGCTGATGCCGGTGTTCGGCTGGCGCGTGCTGTTCTGGGTGCTGGCGGCGGCCATCCTGCTGGCGATGGCCGTGATCGCCTGGGGCGTACCCGCCTGGGAGCGTGACGGCCCGGGCCGGGCAGAACCACCCGCCAGCTACGCGCAGGTATGGAAACATCCCTATTTCCGGCGCATGGTGCCGATCGGATTTTTCAGCTACGGCGGCATGATCGCCATGCAGACCTTGTGGGCCGGGCCCTGGCTGGTGCGCGTGGCGGGCTATGAGCCGCTGCAGGCGGCGGGCGGGCTGTTCACCATCAACCTGTGCATGCTGGCGACCTTCTGGACCTGGGGCATGGCGAACCCGCTGCTGGCCCGCCGCGGCCTGTCCACAGAGCGGCTGATCGCCTGGGGCCTGCCTCTGAGTTTCATCGTGCTTGCTACAATAATCGTAGCAGGATCGTCAGCAGGGGCGCTGGCATGGGCCTTGTTTTGCGTGAGCTCCACCTTTGTCTCGCTGGCCCAGCCGGCGGTGGCCATGGTGTTCCCGCCGGCGCTGGCCGGGCGCGCCCTGTCGGCCTACAACCTGGTCATTTTCGGCGGTGTGTTCACCGTGCAGTGGGGCATCGGGCTGATGGTCGACGGCTTCGGCGCGGCGGGGCTGGACGTGGCGGGCTCGTTCCGCGCGGCGATGGGAGTGTTCCTTTTGTGCAGCATTGCGTCTTACGGCTACTTCATTCTGGCCAAACCGGATAATCATCGGGCATGAACGCCATCCTCCTGATCGCCCACGCGCCGCTGGCCAACGCCCTGCGGCAATGCGCGCTGCACGTCTTCCCGGACTGCGAGGCGCTGGTGTCGGCGATCGACGTGCAGCCCAACCTGTCCCCCGAGGAAACGCTGGCCACTGCACGCATCGCGCTGGCGCAGCTCGGCGGCCTGCCCCAGGTCAAGGGCGTGCTGGTGCTGACGGACATCTTTGGCGCCACGCCCAGCAACGTGGCCCAGAAGCTGGTGGACGGGGTGCGCAGCAAACTCATCACCGGCGTGAACCTGCCGATGCTGCTGCGGGCGGTGAGCTACCGCCATGAACCCCTTGAAGCCCTGGTTTCGCGCGCCGTCATCGGCGGCACCCAGGGCGTGATGCAGGTCGCGATTACCGCGCCGCAGAACCAGCCGCGACGAAACAATGATCAAGACAAACACGACCATCAGCAATAAGCTGGGCCTGCACGCCCGCGCCTCCGCCAAGCTGACCAAGCTGGCCGGCAGCTACCCGTGCGAGGTCTACATGAGCCGGGGCGACCGGCGCGTCAACGCCAAGAGCATCATGGGCGTGATGATGCTGGCCGCCGGCATCGGCAGCGAGGTGACCGTGGAGACCAGCGGCGAGCGCGAGCAGGAGGCGATGGACGCGATCCTCGCGCTGATCAACGACAAGTTCGGGGAAGGCGAGTGACCTTCAGCGTCCACGGCCTGCCCGTCGCCCGCGGCATCGCCATCGGGCGCGCGGTGCTGATGGCGTCCAGCCGCGTGGACGTGGCGCACTACTTCATCGAGCCGGGCCAGGTCGAGGCGGAAATCACCCGCGTGCGCATGGGGCGCAACGCGGTGGTGGAGGAAATCCACCGCTTGCAGCACACCATCTCCCTGATGGGCCCCAAGGAAGCGCCGCACGAGCTGGCCGCGCTGCTGGACGTGCACCTGATGCTGCTGCAGGACGAAGAGCTGATCATCGGCGTGAAGCACTGGATCACCGAGCGGCTGTACAACGCCGAATGGGCGCTCACCACCCAGCTGGAAGCGCTGTCGCGCCAGTTCGACGACATGGAGGACGACTATCTGCGCGAGCGCAAGGCCGACCTGGAACAGGTGGCCGAGCGCATCCTGCGCTACATGAAGGGCGTGGCCTCGCCGGTCTCCGCGCCGCCCACGCCGCGCCGCAAGACCCAGCAGGACCTGCTGCTGGACGACACCATGGACGTGCCGCTGGTGCTGATCGCGCACGACCTGTCGCCGGCCGACATGCTGCAGTTCAAGCAGAGCATCTTCGCCGGCTTCGTCACCGACGTGGGCGGGCGCACCTCGCACACCGCCATCGTCGCGCGCAGCATGGACATCCCCGCCGTGGTGGGCGCGCGCAGCGCCAGCCAGGTGGTGCGCCAGGACGACTGGGTGATCATCGACGGCGATGCCGGCGTGATGATCGTGGACCCCTCGCCCATCATCCTGGCCGAATATGGCTTCAAGCAGCGCCAGGCCGAGCTGGAGCGCGGGCGCCTTTCGCGGCTGCGCCACACGCCGGCGGTGACGCTGGACGGCCAGAAGATTGAACTGCTGGCCAACATCGAAATGCCGGCGGACGCGCCCGGCGCGGTGCTGGCCGGCGCGGTGGGCGTGGGCCTGTTCCGCAGCGAATTCCTCTTCATGGGCCGCAAGGGCGACCTGCCCGGCGAGGACGAGCAGTTTGAGGCCTACAAGCGCGCTGTGGAAGGCATGCAGGGCCTGCCGGTGACGATACGCACCATCGACGTGGGCGCGGACAAGCAGCTGGACGACACCGTGCGCGACAAGGCGCACCTGAACCCGGCGCTGGGCCTGCGCGCCATCCGCTGGAGCCTGGCCGACCCGGCGATGTTCCTCACCCAGTTGCGCGCCATCCTGCGGGCGGCGGCCCACGGCCAGGTGAACCTGCTGATTCCCATGCTGGCCCACGCCAGCGAGATCCGCCAGACCATGTCGCTGATCGACTTCGCCCGCGCCGAGCTGGACAACCGCGGCGTGCCTTACGGGCCGGTCAAGCTGGGCGCGATGATCGAGATTCCCGCCGCGGCGCTGACGCTGAAGATCTTCCTGAAGTACTTTGATTTCCTGTCCATCGGCACCAACGACCTGATCCAGTACACGCTGGCGATCGACCGCGCCGACGAATCGGTGGCGCACCTGTACGACCCGCTCCACCCCGCGGTGCTGCGGCTGGTGGCCGAGACGATCCGCGAGTGCATCGCGCAGGGCAAGGGCGTGAGCGTGTGCGGCGAAATGGCCGGCGACACCACGCTGACGCGCCTGCTGCTCGGGCTGGGCCTGCGCAGCTTCTCGATGCACCCGGCGCAGATCCTGGCCGTCAAGCAGGAAGTGCTGCGGGCCGACACGGCGCGTCTCGCGCCTTGGGCGCAGCAGATGCTGGAAGCGGAAGACCCGGCGCAGATGCTGGCGGGTTAAGTCCCCGCTATCGACCGGCCGCTATATTTTTAATAGCTGCCTACGCACAGCTGGCGCGCTTCGCGGGCCTTTTTCCCTCTGAAAGCCAAGGTCAGCGAGCGCGTGTGCCCAGCACGGCCGCGCCGATGATCATCAGCGCGGCGAGGCCGATGCTCCAGCTGAACGAGCGTCCGCTCACCAGCATCAGCAGGGTGGTGGAAGCCAGGGGCGTGATGTAGCTCAGGATGCCGATGTGGCGCGCGTCGCCGCGCTTGAGCGCCGCGTCCCACAGGAAAAACGCCGCGCCCAGCGGGCCCAGGCCCATCAGCGCGATCAGCAGCCAGTCGGTGCCGGACAGCGTGGCCGCCGGCTCCAGCAGCACATGGCAAAGCAATGACAGCACGCCGGATACCAGGCCGAACAGGCCCACGGCCGCGGTCGGGAACGGTGTGATGCGCCGCGTCAGCAGCGAATAGGTGGCCCAGATGAAGGCGGAGGCCAGCGCGGGCAGGTAGCCCCAGGACCAGGCGCTGCTGGCCTGGCCGCTTCCGGCGCCGAGGATGGCGATCGCCGCGCCGGCAAATCCCATCAGGGCGGCCGCCATGTGCGCAGCGCGCAGCGCCAGGCCGGGCAGCAGCACGGGTGCCAGAACCACGATGAGCAGCGGCCACAGGTAGTTGACCAGGTTGGCCTCCACCGGCGGCGCCAGCCGCAGCGCGATGAACAGCAGGAAGTGGTAGCCGAACAGGCCGTACACGCCCACCGCGAGCGTGGAGGCAGGCACCTTCCATTGGCGCGCCAGCGGCCAGGCCGGCATGCTGCCGATCACCAGTGCCAGGCCCGTCAGCAGGAAGGGCGGGACATGCCGGAGTGCCACGCCCAGCG
Source organism: Burkholderiales bacterium (assembly GCA_016191525.1). Lineage (GTDB taxonomy): Bacteria > Pseudomonadota > Gammaproteobacteria > Burkholderiales > Burkholderiaceae_C > Ramlibacter. Next base: position 16,948 of record JACPOK010000039.1, read on the forward strand.
AGGCGAGCGTCGCCCACAGGGCGATGGCGCCGAGTGCGTAGGCGTTTGCGGGCAGGCGCGCCAAGGCTCAGGTGTTGGCCACGCCCGCGGGACTGGAGACGCCTGCAGGGCTGGAGACGCCCGCAGCGTGGGCCTGCTCGTCAGCGTGGTACGAGCTGCGCACCATGGCGCCGACGGCGGCGTGCGAGAAGCCCATCTCCTTCGCCTTGGCCTCGAACATCCTGAACGTGTCGGGGTGCACGTAGCGGCGCACCGGCAGGTGGGACATCGAGGGCGCGAGGTACTGGCCGATGGTGAGCATGTCGATGTTGTGCTCGCGCATGTCCCGCATGGTCTGCAGGATTTCCTCGTCGGTCTCGCCCAGGCCCACCATGATGCCGCTCTTGGTCGGCACAGCCGGGTGCAGGGCCTTGAACTTCTTCAGCAGGTTCAGGCTGAAGGCGTAGTCCGAACCCGGCCGCGCCTCCTTGTACAGGCGCGGGATGGTTTCCAGGTTGTGGTTCATCACGTCCGGCGGCGCGGCCTTCAGGATTTCCAGCGCCCGGTCGTCGCGGCCGCGGAAATCGGGCACCAGCACCTCGATGGTGGTGCCGGGCGAAAGATCCCGGACACGCGAAATGCAAGCAACGAAGTGGCCGGCGCCGCCGTCGCGCAGGTCGTCGCGGTCCACGCTGGTGATCACTACATATTTGAGTTTGAGCTTCGCGATGGTCTTCGCCAGGTTCTCCGGCTCGTTCGCATCCAGCGGGTCCGGGCGGCCATGGCCCACATCGCAGAACGGGCAGCGGCGCGTGCACTTGTCGCCCATGATCATGAAGGTGGCCGTGCCCTTGCCGAAGCATTCGCCGATGTTGGGGCAGGAGGCTTCCTCGCACACGGTATGCAGGTTGCTTTCACGCAGGATCTGCTTGATCTCGTAGAAGCGGGTGGTGGGCGAGCCAGCCCGCACGCGGATCCAGTCGGGCTTCTTGAGCACCTCGGCCTGCTCCACCTTGACCGGAATGCGCGACAGCTTGGCCGCGGCCTTCTGCTTGGCCAGCGGGTTGTAGTTTTCGGCGGTTTGCGCCTCGCGCACGACTTCGGGAGTAGTCATCGGAATCCTAGGGCGCGAGGTACGCGGCGAGCTTCTGGCCCAGCACGGCTTGCGCTTCATTCAGGGTGGTGGAGACCCCGATTGTAGAAAGGTCCACGGTTTCCAGCCCGGGATAGCCGCAGGGGTTGATGCGCGAGAAGGGTTCCAGGTCCATCGCCACATTGAGCGCCACCCCGTGGTAGGTGCAATGCCGGCTGACCTTGATGCCCAGCGCGGCGATCTTGCCCAGGCCCTCGAAGCTGTTCTTTTTCTCCAGCGCCGCATGCGAGAACGGGTCCGCCAGACGCACATAAATGCCCGGGGCACCCGCGACGCGGTGGCCCGTCACGCCGAAATGCACCAGCGTGCGCAGCACCGCTTCTTCCAGCCGGTACACGTATTCCTTGACGAAGTAGCCCGCGCGCCGCAAGTTGACCAGCGGGTAAGCCACGGCCTGGCCGGGGCCGTGGTAGGTGACCTGGCCGCCCCGGTTGCTGGCCACCACCGGGATGTTGCCGGGTGAAAGAAGGTGCTCCGCCTTGCCGGCCACGCCCTGCGTGAACACGGGCTCGTGCTCGCACAGCCAGAGCGCGTCGGGCGTGGCGCCGTCGCGCGCGGCGGTGAAGTCCTGCATGGCCTGCCAGGCCGGCAGGTACGCGACCCGCCCGAGGTCGCGCGTTTCCATGGCCTAGATGACCACCTTGACCATCGGGTGGGCGCCGAGCGCGCGGTACAGGTCATCGAGCTGCTCACGGCTGGTGGCGGTGACGGTGATGGTTACGCCCAGGTAGTTGCCGGCCTTGCTGTCGCGCAGTTCCACGCCGGCGGCGTCGAAGGTGGGGTCGAACTGTTCGGCGATCTGCGTCACGGCATGGACGAACCCGTCGACCTTGGTGCCCATCACCTTGATGGGAAATTTGGACGGGTATTCGATCAGCGAATCCTTGCGCGGATCGGGGACGGCGGAGGGGGTGGGTGGGTTGGCGGATGCGCTCATGGTGATGTGGCCTCTTTGGCACGCTGGTAGCCGGCGTACAGAAGCTCATAGATGGGGCCGGGCCGGCCGTTTCCAACCACCTTGCCGTCCAGTCGGGTCACCGCCAGCACTTCCTTGGTGGCGTTGGACAGCAGCAGCTCGTCGGCGGCGAAAACCTCCTCGCGGCTGATGCGGCACAGCTCGAACGGGATGCCGGCTTCCTCGCACAGCTGCGCGATGAGGCCGTAGCGGATGCCTTCGAGAACCAGGTTGTCGTTGGGGGCGCCCAGCACCCGCCCATCCTTGATGACCCATACGTTGGCGGCCGCGCCTTCGCTCAGGAAGCCGCCCCGGAACATCACCGTCTCGGCCGCGCCCACGTCGGCGCTGATCTGCCGCGCCAGCACCGAGCCGGCCAGGCTCAGGCTCTTGATGTGGGCCTTCTCCCAGCGGAAGTCATCGGCGGTGACGCAGGCCACGCCCTGTTCACGGTCCTGAGCCGAAGGCGGGCTGATCCGGTTGGCGGTGGCGAACACGGTGGGCGTGATGCCCGGCGGCATGATGTGGTCGCGCATGGCCACGCCGCGGGTGACCTGGATGTAGACCAGCTGGTCGGTTTCTTCAACCGGCTTGCCCACCGCCTTTGCATAGCCGGCCAGCAATTGAAGGGCGAGTTCGCGCCATTGCGCGTGGCTCATGGGGTTGGCGATGCGCAGCTCGCCCAGGCTGCGGTCCAGCCGGGCCATGTGCTCGGCAAAGCGGAAGGGCCGCCCGCCGTAGGCCGGCACCACTTCGTACACACCGTCACCAAAAATGAAGCCCCGGTCCAGCACGCTGACCTTGGCCTCGCGCAGCGTGGAAAACTCGCCGTTCAGGTAGCAGGGCAGGGCGGGGATGGCGGCGTCGGGCATGCCTGTGATTGTCCTGTTTCCGGCAAATCCGTGCGGCGCGCAAGCCTTCGCGTTTGCCCGATCTGCATCAGGAAAAAATCCTCCTCGGCCACGCCCTGCGCGCGGCGCGCCTGGGCCAAGTCGCGCGGCGGCTGGTCGAGCGACTCGTCGGTAAGCTCGAACGTGCCCCAGTGCACGCCGATGCTGCGCCGCGCGCCCAGGTCCTTGTGCACCTGCACGGCCTCGGCCGGATCGACGTGCTGGTCGCGCATGAACCAGCGCGGCTCGCAGGCGCCCACGGCGATCAGCGCGGCGTCGAAGCCGCCGCCTTGCTGGCGCGCGGCGAAACGCTCGCGGGTGTCCAGGAAGTCCCGGCTGTAGGCCGTGTCGCCGCTGAAATACCAGTGGAAGTCCGGCGCGAACACGGCCCAGCCGCCCCACAGCGTCTTGTGCCGGTCGCCCAGGGCGCGCGCCGACCAGTGCTGCACCGGGGTGAAGAAGAAGTCGACGCCGCGGTGGCTGTGCTGGTCCCACCAGTCGAGCTCGACCGCGTTGCTGATTCCCTGCTTCGCCATCCAAGGCTTGAGGCCCAGCGGCACCAGGAACAGGGTCTGGCCGGCGCTGCGCTCGTTGAGCGCCGTGACGCTGGCGTGGTCGAGGTGGTCGTAATGGTTGTGCGAGATCACGACCACGTCGACCGGCGGCAGGTCCGCGAGGGCGACACCCGGCGGCTGGGCCCGCGAGGGGCCGGCGAACTGCACCGGCGAAGCGCGCCGGCTGAAGACCGGGTCGGTCAGCACGTTCAGGCCGCCGGCCTGCATCAGCATGGTGGCGTGCCCGATCCAGGTGGCTGCCGGAGACAGCCGGCCGCCGGCGTTGGCCCGCAGCCCTTCGAGGTCCGGGGCCACGGTGGGCGTGGGCTCTTGCGGCGGCTTGGGCAGGCCCCGGCGAATCGCGTCCCGTCGCCAGCGCAGCAGTTCGCCCAGGGATTTCTCGATAGTCCCGGCGTAGTTGTTGGTGAAACCGGTAGGCGTGTGGTGCGGCTTGGCCGGGTCGTAATACGGGTTCATCTCCAGAGCATGACGGCCGCGATGGCCAGCCAGCCCAGGCCGAGGTTGATCTTCACCATCATCACGATCTGGCCGGCGCGCTTGCCGGCTTCCGGCCAGTCGGCCGCGGCCACCGCCAGCTTCATGCGGCGAAAGGGCGAGAAAAAGAGGTGGCCGAAGACCAGCATCATCACGAGGCCCAGCGCCAGCATGGCGTGCTGGCCGGGCGGCGCGGCCTTCATGCCGGTCTGCAGCAGCATGAAAAGCCCGGTGGCCAGCAGCACCGCGATGCTTACGCCCACCACCACGAAGAAACGCCCCAGTACCGCCGCCATCAGCGGCAGGCGCTGCGGCGGCTGCAGCTGCTCGGCAATGATTGGGCGCAAAGCGAGCACCGCGAAAGCCATGCCGCCCATCCAGAAGATGGCGGCGGCGAGGTGGAAAAACAGCACGAGGTTCTGCATGGCGGTGCGCTCACAAAGGAAGGGGGTGGGCGCATTGTGCGTCCAGCGCAAAAGTGTTTTGACGTCACACCTTGGCTGACTGTCCTGCTCAGGTAGCCGGAACGCTGCGGGTTTTTACTTATAATCAGTGGCTTTGTATAATTTTCCGGCCGGTAAACGGGGCGCCCGATTCCATGAAAACAGTCGCCCCGCTGCCTGAGAACGATGAAGAACTCCCCTTCAGGCAGCTCACCGCGCAAGAGGCGCGTCAGCTGCGGGAAGACAACCCCCAGGTCTCCCCCTGGCGGGTGGTTGCGGGGCAGGTGGTGGTGGGCCTGGTGACGGCATTGGCCGCCTGGGGCCTTACGGGCAAGCAAAACATGGGTTGGTCCGCAGGCTACGGCGCATTGGCCGTGGCGTTTCCCGCGGCTGTGTTCGCGCGCGGGCTGACCAGCCGGTTTTCGTCGCTGAACGCGGCGAGTGCCGCCGCCGGGTTCATGTTGTGGGAGATGGTCAAACTGGCCTTGACGCTCGCCATGCTGGCGGCCGCGCCAGGGCTGGTGGCGGAACTGAGCTGGCCGGCGCTGCTGGTGGGCCTGGTTCTGGCGATGAAGGTGTATTGGGTCGCGCTGGCCTTCCGGCCGCGCAAACGCAAACTGAGAACTGAGTAAATACAAGATGGCTGCTGAAGAACACGGACTCACGGCGAATGACTACATCGTTCACCACCTGACGCACCTGCAAAACCACAAGGCCGGCAACGTCGTCGACTTCTCGGTCTTCAATTTCGATTCGATCTTCTGGACGATCTTCCTGGGCGCCCTGGGATGCCTGCTGTTGTGGAACGCCGCGCGCAAGGCCACGGCCGGCGTGCCGGGCCGCTTCCAGGCCGCGGTGGAAATCCTGGTCGAGATGGTCGATTCGCAGGCCAAGGGCATCATCCACAACGCCCAGAGCCGCAAGTTTGTGGCGCCGCTCGCGCTCACGTTGTTTGTCTGGATCATCCTGCTCAACACGATGGACTTGCTGCCGGTGGATGCACTCCCTGCGCTGTGGGGATGGCTCTACGAATTGACAGGCCATGACTCGCACCACGCCTTCATGCGCACCGTGCCCACGGCCGACCTCTCCATCACCATGGGCCTGTCGGTGGCCGTGCTGCTGATCTGCCTGTACTACAACGTCAAGATCAAGGGCATCGGCGGCTGGGCGCACGAGCTGGTCACCGCGCCGTTCGGCACCAGCAAGAACCCCGTGTTCGCGCTGATCCTGGGCGTGCTGAATTTCGCCATGCAGATGATCGAGTTCGTCGCCAAGACCGTCTCGCATGGCATGCGACTGTTCGGCAACATGTACGCTGGCGAACTGCTGTTCCTGCTGATCGCGCTGATGGGCGGCGCCTGGTCGCTGTCATTCACCGGCGTCACCCTGGCCATCGCGCATGTCTTCGCCGGCTTCGTCTGGTCCGTGTTCCACATCCTGATCATCGTGCTGCAGGCCTTCGTGTTCATGATGCTTGCGCTGGTGTACCTCGGCCAGGCGCACGACCACCACTAGGCCCCGTTTCCCGTTTCCCTTTTTTCTTTTTCTTTTCAACCAAAGACCTTTAGGAGTCATCATGAACGTTATCGCTTTTGTCGCACTGGCCGCTGGCCTCATCATCGGCCTGGGTGCACTGGGCGCCTGCGTGGGCATCGGCATCATGGGCAGCAAGTTCCTCGAATCGGCCGCCCGCCAGCCGGAACTGATGAACGAACTGCAGACCAAGATGTTCCTGCTGGTCGGCCTGATCGACGCCTCGTTCATCATCGGCACGGGTATCGCGCTGTGGTTCACCACCGCCAACCCGTTCCTGGCCCAGATCGCCACGCTGGCGAAGTAAGAGTCCCATCCTCCGACCCATGTCATTCCCTGGTGCGCCTGTGCCGGGGTGAAGGATGAAAAAGTGAGCATTACCAGTACCCTCATCGTTCAGATCATCGTGTTCCTGCTCCTGGTGGCGTTCACGATGAAATTCATCTGGCCGCCCATCGCCACGGCACTGGACGAGCGCGCCGGCAAGATCGCCGACGGCCTGGCCGCCGCCGACAAGGCCAAGGCCGAGCTGTCCGCCGCCAACCAGCGCGTGGAAGCCGAGCTGGCCAAGTCGCGCGACGAGACCGCCGTGCGCCTGGCCGATGCCGAGCGCCGCGCCCAGACGATCATCGAGGAAGCCAAGGCCCGCGCCACCGAGGAAGGCAACAAGATCGTTGCCGCCGCGAAGGCCGAAGCCGACCAGCAGGCCATCCGGGTGCGCGAGACGCTGCGCGACCAGGTCGCCGCACTGGCCGTCAAGGGTGCCGAGCAGATTCTCCGCAAGGAAGTCAATGCCGGCGTCCACGCCGACCTGCTCAACCGCCTGAAGACCGAGCTGTAAGAGGACCTCATGGCCGAACTCGCCACCATCGCCCGCCCGTACGCCGAAGCGCTGTTCAAGTCCGCGAAAGCCGACCTGAACGCCACCTCCGGCTGGCTGGACACGCTTGCCGCCATCGCCGGCAACGCCCAGCTGCAGCAATTCGCAGGCAACCCCAGGATCACCTCGGACCAGGTGTTCGACGTGATCGGCGGCGTGGCCAAGACGGCCCTGCCCGAGAACGCGAAGAACTTCCTGCGCACCGTGATCGAGAACAACCGCCTCGCCGCGCTGCCCGAGATCGCCACCCAGTTCCGCGCGCTCAAGAACGCGCAGGGCGGCTCCTCGGACGCCATGGTGTACAGCGCCTTCCCGATCGACGCGAAAGCGCTGGCCGAGCTGTCGCAGGTGCTGGAAAAGCGCTTCGGCCGCAAGCTGAACCTGTCCGTGCAGCAGGAGCCCGAGCTGATCGGCGGCATCCGTGTGGTGGTGGGCGACGAGGTGCTGGACACCTCGGTCAAGGCCCGCCTTGAACAAATGAAAACGGCCCTCGCGGCCTGAAGCCCCGTCTTCGGGACGCCCGTCAATACTTAAAGAAAGGAAAGAGTCATGCAACTCAATCCCGCAGAGATTTCAGAACTGATCAAGAGCCGCATCGAGGGCCTGTCCGGCAGCGCCGACATCCGCAACCAGGGCACCGTGGTGTCGGTTGCCGACGGCATCTGCCGCATCCACGGCCTGTCGGACGTGATGCAGGGCGAAATGCTTGAATTCCCGCCCACGGCGGACGGTACCGCCACCTTCGGCCTGGCGCTGAACCTCGAGCGCGACTCGGTCGGCTCGGTGATCCTGGGCGAGTACGAGCACATCTCCGAAGGCGACATCGTCAAATGCACGGGCCGCATCCTGGAAGTGCCCGTCGGCCCCGAGCTGCTGGGACGCGTTGTGAACGCGCTGGGCCAGCCGATCGACGGCAAGGGCCCGATCAACGCCAAGATGACCGACGTGATCGAAAAGGTCGCGCCGGGCGTGATCGCCCGCCAGTCCGTCAGCCAGCCGATGCAGACCGGCCTGAAGTCGATCGACTCGATGGTGCCTATTGGGCGCGGCCAGCGCGAGCTGATCATCGGCGACCGCCAGACCGGCAAGTCGGCCGTGGCGGTGGACGCGATCATCAACCAGAAGGGTCAGAACATGACCTGTATCTACGTTGCGATCGGCCAGAAGGCTTCGACCATCAAGAACATCGTGCGCGCGTTGGAGCAGGCCGGCGCGATGGAATACACCATCGTGGTCGCCGCTTCGGCATCCGAATCCGCCGCCATGCAGTTCGTCAGCGCCTACTCCGGCTGCACCATGGGCGAGTATTTCCGCGACCGCGGCGAAGACGCGCTGATCGTCTATGACGACCTGTCCAAGCAGGCCGTGGCCTACCGCCAGGTTTCGCTGCTGCTGCGCCGCCCGCCGGGCCGCGAAGCCTACCCCGGCGACGTGTTCTATCTCCACAGCCGCCTGCTGGAGCGCGCCGCGCGCGTGAACGCCGACTACGTCGAAGCCTTCACCAAGGGCGAAGTCAAGGGCAAGACCGGCTCGCTCACCGCGCTGCCGATCATCGAGACGCAGGCCGGCGACGTGTCCGCCTTCGTTCCCACCAACGTGATCTCGATCACCGACGGCCAGATTTTCCTGGACACCAGCCTGTTCAACGCCGGCATCCGCCCCGCCATCAACGCCGGCATCTCGGTGTCGCGCGTCGGCGGCGCCGCCCAGACCAACTGGATCAAGGGCCTGTCCGGCGGTATCCGTACCGACCTGGCGCAGTACCGTGAGCTGGCTGCGTTCGCGCAGTTCGCCTCCGACCTGGACGAAGCCACTCGCAAGCAGCTGGACCGCGGTGCCCGCGTGACCGAGCTGCTCAAGCAGGCGCAGTACAGCCCGCTGACCATCTCGCTGATGGGCGCCACGCTGTTCGCCGTGAACAAGGGCTACCTGGACGACATCGACGTCAAGAAGGTCCTGGCTTTCGAGCACGGCCTGCACGGCTACCTGAAGGACAAGCACGCCGCCCTGCTCGCCACCATCGAGAAGAACGGCGCGAAGTGGGATGCCAAGCCCGCCAAGGATTCCGACAGCGACGACAAGAAGGCCTTCAAGAAGGCCTGCATCGACGCCGAAGCTGAAATGACCGCCGCCGTCGCCGCGTTCAAGAAGACCTTCGCTTAAAAATCTCACAAAGGAGCCATCGTGGCTGCAGGAAAAGAGATTCGCGGCAAGATCAAATCGGTGGAAAACACCAAGAAGATCACCAAGGCCATGGAGATGGTCGCCGCCTCCAAGATGCGCAAGGCGCAGGAGCGCATGCGTTCGGCCCGGCCCTACAGCCAGAAGGTGCGCAACATTGCCGCCAACCTGGGCAAGGCCAACCCCGAGTACACGCACGCCTTCATGAAGTCCAACGAGGCGAAGGCCGTGGGCTTCATCGTCGTCACCACCGACAAGGGCCTGTGCGGCGGCATGAACACCAACGTGCTGCGCGCCGTGACGGCCAAGCTGCGCGAAGCGCAGGCCGCCGGCATGGCGCCCAAGGCGGTGGCCATCGGCAACAAGGGCCTGGGCTTCCTGAACCGCATCGGCGCGCAGGTGGTCTCGCATGTCACCCAGCTGGGCGACACGCCGCACCTGGACAAGCTGATCGGCCCCGTCAAGGTGCTGCTGGATGCCTACGCGGCCGGCGAAGTCAGCGCCGTCTACCTCAGCTACACCCGCTTCATCAACACGATGAAGCAGGAGCCGGTGGTCGAGCAGCTGCTGCCCCTGTCACAGGCCACGCTCGAGGCGCAGTCCAGCGAAAGCGGCGGCCGCTTTGGCTGGGACTACATCTACGAGCCGGATGCCCGCGCCGTGATCGACGAGCTGCTGCTGCGCTACGTCGAGGCGCTGGTGTACCAGGCCGTGGCCGAGAACATGGCGTCGGAACAGTCCGCACGCATGGTCGCTATGAAGTCGGCCACCGACAACGCCGGAAGCGTGATCGCCGAGCTCAAGCTGGTCTACAACAAGACCCGCCAGGCAGCGATCACCAAAGAACTTTCCGAGATCGTGGCTGGCGCCGCAGCGGTTTGATTTAGAAATTAATTTTTGGAGCACCCAATGGCTCAAGCACAAGCTACCCAAGGCAAGATTGTTCAATGTATCGGCGCCGTCGTGGACGTGGAATTCCCGCGCGACAAGATGCCCCGCGTGTATGACGCGCTGAAGATGGAAGGCACCGCGCTGACCCTCGAAGTGCAGCAGCAGCTGGGCGACGGCATCGTGCGCACCATCGCGCTGGGCAGCTCCGACGGCCTGCGCCGCGGCAACATGGTCTACAACACCGACAAACCGATCACGGTGCCGGTGGGCAAGGCCACGCTGGGCCGCATCATGGACGTGCTGGGCAACCCGATCGACGAGCGCGGCCCCGTGGGTTCCGAGCTCACCGCCTCCATCCACCGCAAGGCTCCCGCGTACGACGAACTGTCGCCCTCGCAGGAACTGCTGGAAACCGGCATCAAGGTGATCGACCTGATCTGCCCGTTCGCCAAGGGCGGCAAGGTGGGCCTGTTCGGCGGCGCCGGCGTCGGCAAGACCGTGAACATGATGGAGCTGATCAACAACATCGCCAAGGCCCACTCCGGCCTGTCGGTGTTCGCAGGCGTGGGTGAACGCACTCGCGAAGGCAACGACTTCTATCACGAGATGGCCGACTCCAAGGTGGTGGACCTGGAGAACCTGCCCAACTCCAAGGTCGCCATGGTCTACGGCCAGATGAACGAACCCCCGGGCAACCGCCTGCGCGTGGCGCTGACGGGCTTGACCATCGCCGAGTCGTTCCGCGACGAAGGCCGCGACGTGCTGTTCTTCGTGGACAACATCTACCGCTTCACGCTGGCCGGCACCGAAGTGTCCGCCCTCCTGGGCCGCATGCCTTCCGCCGTGGGCTACCAGCCGACGCTGGCCGAGGAAATGGGCCGCCTGCAGGAGCGCATCACCTCCACCAAGGTCGGCTCCATCACTTCCATCCAGGCCGTGTACGTGCCGGCCGATGACTTGACCGACCCGTCCCCCGCCACGACCTTCGCCCACCTGGACTCCACCGTGGTGCTGAGCCGTGACATCGCCTCGCTGGGCATCTACCCCGCCGTGGACCCGCTGGACTCCACCAGCCGCCAGCTGGACCCGCTGGTCGTGGGTGAAGACCACTACAACACCGCCCGCGCCGTGCAGAACACGCTGCAGCGCTACAAGGAACTGCGCGACATCATCGCCATCCTGGGCATGGACGAACTGGCCCCTGAAGACAAGCTGGCCGTGGCCCGCGCCCGCAAGATCCAGCGCTTCCTGTCCCAGCCGTTCCACGTCGCTGAAGTGTTCACCGGCTCGCCCGGCAAGTACGTCAGCCTGGCCGAGACCATCCGCGGCTTCAAGATGATCGTGAACGGCGAATGCGACCACCTGCCCGAGCAGGCGTTCTACATGGTCGGCACCATCGACGAAGCGTTCGAGAAAGCCAAGAAGGCCTAAACCATGGTTGACGCCACTCACACGATCCACGTCGACGTGGTCAGCGCCGAGGAGTCCATCTTCTCCGGCGAGGCCCGCTTCGTGGCGCTGCCCGGCGAGGCCGGCGAGCTGGGGATCTATCCCCGCCACACGCCGCTGATCACCCGCATCAAGCCCGGCTCGGTGCGCATCGAGATGGCCGACGGCTCCGAGGAATTCGTCTTCGTGGCCGGCGGCATTCTTGAAGTGCAGCCCAACGGCGTCACCGTGCTGTCCGACACCGCCATCCGCGGCAAGGACCTCGACGAGGAAAAGGCCAACACCGCTAAGGCCGCCGCCGAGGAAGCCCTGCGCAACGCCAAGGGCGAGCTCGACATCGCCAAGGCGCAGTCCGAGCTGGCGGTGATGGCCGCGCAGATCGCAGCGCTACGAAAGTACCGTCAGAAAAAGTAACAGCGGTAAGACCTCCGTTGCGAAAGGCCCTGTCTTCCGAGACAGGGCCTTTTTGCTTGTAGCCTCTGCTTGCATTTATCCCGGAGGCACGATGTTGAGATTCCTTTTTCTGGCGCTTGCGCTTGCGGCAAGCCCCGGCTTCGCGGCCGACATCATCATCGGCCAATCCGCGCCCCTGTCCGGCGGCAATGCCGACCTGGGCCGCGACATCCGCAACGGCGCGCTGGCCTATTTCAAGAAGGTCAACGACGCGGGCGGCATTTCGGGTAACGCGATCAAGCTGGTCACGCTGGACGACAAGAACGACACCAAGCTGGCCGCGGTGAACACGCAGAAGCTGCTGGACGAAGAGAACGCCGTGGCGCTGTTCGGCTACGCCTCGTCCACGCTCAGCCTGCCGGCCATGCCCGCCGTAGCGGACAGGAAGGTGCCGTTCTTCGCGCCCTTCACCGGCGCGGACACCATCCGCAAGCAGAACGACTATGTGTACACGGTGCGCGCCACCTATGCAGACGAAATCGAGAAGATCATCAACTTCTGGGGCAGCCTGGGCTCGACCAACGTCACGGTGCTGCACTATGACGACGCCGTGGGCGCGCAGAATTTCGAGACGGTGGCCAAGGTGCTGCAGAAATTCGGCAAGAAGCCCGTGAGTGTTTCGATCAAGCGCAACGCCGACGTCACGGACCTGAACATGCGCGAAGTGGTCGCGTCCGACCCCAGCATCCTTGTGGTGACCACGCTCTATGCACCGGTGGCCCAGATGGTCAAGAAGCTCAAGGGTGCGGGCAAGCAGTACATGGTGACCAGCCTTTCGTTCGCCGGCGCCAGCCAGATTGCCAAGGCCCTGGGTCCTGACGCAGCCGGCATCTCCGTCGCGCTGACGGTACCCACGCCCACCAGCCATTCGATTCCCGTGGTGCGTGAATGCGCCGACGCCTGGGGCGCACTGGGCCAGAAGGAAGCGATGTCGGTCACGGCGCTGGAATCGTGCATCGCCGCCAAGGTGCTGGTCGAAGGCATGCGCAAGGCGGGCGCCAGCGTCACCCGGGCGTCCCTGCACCGGTCGCTCTCGGCCATCACCCGCTATGACGCGGGTGGCTATGTGGTGGAGTTCAAGCCGGGCTTCCGCCACGGGGGCTCATACGTGGGCATGGCCGTGTTCCGCGCCGACGGCGGCCTGCGCAGCTAGCGCCGCGCGGAGTTGATCGACCGCAGGTAGACCGTGAGGTCGCTCATCTGCTCCTCGGTCAGCTCGGCGCCCCAAGGCGGCATGAACTCCGAACGGCCCATGGCCTGGCCGCCCCGGCGGATCATCATCAGCATGTAGGCGTCGTTCTTGTCGCTCTGGCGCAGGTTGGCAGGGCGGGGGTTGTAGAGCCGCGCCGCCCGCCCATTGCCGTCGGCGTTCATGCCGTGGCAGGTGATGCAGTAATTGCCAAAAACCAGGCCGCCACGGAACACCGCTGCGTCGGCGCCGTCCCGGGGCAGCAGTGCGCCCATGGCCTGGCTGCCCGGCGCCGGGGGCTGATCCGCCGCCGCCAGTTGCAATGGCAGGCAGGCCAGCAGCGCTACCAGGCAGCCCCACCTCATTTGAGGACCTCGATCACCATCTTCATATCCGGGTGAACCGCGCATTCCACTTCGACCGTGCCGGCCTTGTCGAGCACCACGGTCTTGCCCAGCCCCTGGCCGTAGGAGCCGAGGTCAAAGCTCTTGGTATCGGACAGCGAAAACACGTTGTGGGCGAACGGGTCATCGTTCACGAACCGGACGCTGTCGCCGGCCTTGACCACCAGCTTCTTCTGCACGAACGCCTTGCCTTTCTGGTTGACGACGTGTTCGGCCGCCGCCGCGGGCAGGCACTGGCACGCCAGCAGGAGGGTCGCGATGAAAAGGGAATATGTGCGCATGGGTCGGGGCTCCGGTGGGCTTGTGTCAGTTCTGCAGGCTGGACAGGCGCTCTTGCAGCGCGCCTGAAGTGCGCGCCAGCGCGCGGGATGTGGCGTCGAGCATTTCGGCGTGGCCGCGCCCCTGGTGCAGCGCCTCGGCCAGTGTCCTGGTTTCCTGGTCCATGGCTTCGATCCGCTCCACCTGGCGCAGGAACGAGCCGCGAAAGCCATCCACGTCGGTCGCCATGCCGGCCACCAGCGCCTGGTTGGACCGGGCCGATGAGTCCAGCGCGCCGACGCGGCCCGCGCAGTCGTCCATCAGGGCGCTGGTCTGCTTGATGGCTGAGCCGGTCGCGGCGAGCTGGCGCGTGATGTCCTGGCTGGCCCGCCTGATTTGCACCGCCGCCTTCTGCGTGGCCTCGGACAGTTCGCGCACCGACGAGGCGATCACGGCGAAGCCCCGTCCCGAGCCGCCGGCCCGCGCGGCTTCCACTGCGGCATTCAGGGACAGCAGGCGGGTGACGGATGAAATGCTCTCGATCTGGTCGGCGAACCCCGCGATTTCGGCGCGGCTTTGCTCCAGCGCATCGGTGGTGGCCTGCACCTGGTGCATCTGGCGGGTGCTGGACTGGATCTGCTGGGCGACAACCGCCGCCTCCTCGGCATGCCGGCGCGAGGTGCCTGATGACGACTGGCAGGTTTCGTTCAGGTGCTGCAGGTCGTCCAGGCTGTGCTTGGCCTCCTGCGTCATGGCCAGTGCCGAGCTCTCCAGGCGCTGCAGCAGCCGGCGCAGGTTCTCGTTGGCCTGCTGCACCTGGCTGTTCAGGCCGTCCAGGTCCTTGCCGTCGCTGGCCAGGGCCCCGGCACTGTGCGCAACTTCTTCCAGCAGCCGCTCGACCTGGTCGGTTCGTGCGAAGCTGCGCATCAGCCGCCGGTAGAAAGCGAATCCCAGCAGCACGCTGGCCGCGGAAAAGCCCACCAGCACAAACAGCAGCATCCTGAAAAGATCCAGCCGGTCGGTTGCCGTGCGTTGCCGGCGGTCGCCTTGTTCGTCAAGGATCGCGGCCGAAAGCGCGTCGATCTTTTTCATCGGTTCCGCGATGCCTTGCAGCGCGTCGAGGGCCAGGGCCCGGTCGCCGCGCCGCGCGAGCACGATCACCTGCACGCGCGGAGCCTTGACCTGTTCGACCAGCGCGCTCATCTCCAGTACTTCCGCGTTGCCCGGCAGGGCCTGCAGCAGCGCGGTGATCGCATCCTCCAGCCTCGATGCGGCGGAGATCGAGGCCACGGCCCACGACCTGGCCCGCGCGGCATCACCGGTAGCGATCATCTGCAGCAGCATGCGGTCGACATCGAGCACCGCCAGCCGTGCCGCGATGGCGGCGCGCGAGCGGCTCTCCCCCTCGCGCTCGCCCTCGGCGGTACGTTCCAGCACATGCCACATCGCGCCCGCTGAACCCAGGGCGACCAGCACCACCAGCAACGTCATCACCAGCGCAAACCAGGTGACCTGGCTTTTCCACTCGGCGACCGTGTTCGCCCTGCGCGCCGGCTGGGCGGGGGTGGGCGCCGCATTCCGCGCCGCGGGCTCGTCCTGCGCCGGGGCGAAGCGGTGCCAGTGGGCGGCCAGGCTGAAATTCATCGGGGCAATTCGGGTGCGGTGATTTTGGCGGGCCGCCCGGTCAGGGCCTTGAGGAAGGCGATCAGGTCGGTCCGGTCCTGCTCGGTCAGCTTCAGGGGTTTCATGTCGGCCGAGAGGTTGGACTGGTCGTCGCCCCCACGCTCGTAGTGCTTCACCACGTCGAGCAGCGTGGCGGCGGAGCCGTCGTGGAAGTAGGGCGCGGTCAGCTCGATGTCGCGCAGCGTGGGTGTCTTGAACGCTCCGCGCATGCTGGCTACCTTGCGGATGCCGTAGCGGCCCGGGTCCGCCGTGCCCGTGGACGCAATGCCGATGTTGTGAAAACCGTTGTCGGTGAAGTTCGGCGCGCTGTGGCAGGTGGCGCAATTGCCGCGGGCCGGGTCGCTGAACACCTTGTAGCCGCGCCATTGCGCCTGCGTCATCGCCCGGGAGTCACCGGCCAGCCAGCGGTCGAACGGCGAATTGCGCGAGGTGACGGTGCGCTCGAAAGCCGCCAGTGCCTTGGCCAGCGTAGCCTCGGAAATGCCCTCGCCCGGATAGGCCATTTCAAACATCTTCACGTAGCCGGCCTGGGAGCGAAGGCGCTCCAGCATCGCGGGGAAGTCGGTATTCATTTCGTCGGCCGCCTTCATCGGCCCCAGCGCCTGGTCTTCCAGCGACTTGGCCCGGCCATCCCACATGAACTGGGTGTTGTAGCCGGTGTTGGTGATCGTGGGCGTCGCCCGGCCAAGCACCGCGCCACCCACGCCGGCCGCCTTCTTCAGCCCGTCGGCCCAGCCCAGCGAGGGGTTGTGGCAGCTGGCGCAGGAAGTGGCGCCGTTGCCGGACAGCCGGGGATCAAAGAAGAGGGCCTTGCCGAGATCGATCCGCGCCGGCGTGCCCGGGTTATCGCGCGGCATCGGCACGGCCGCCAATCGCCAGTGCTTGTCGGCCGCGCCCGGTGGCAGCACTCCGGCTCGGTCATTGGCAAGGGCCACCGCTGGCGTGGCCAGGGCCGGCAGGACAAATAGCAGCCTCGCAGCAAGACTGTGTGTGCGCATGATGTTCCTTCCCGGAAATCACTTTTCGCTCCCTGAACGGAAAGATAGCGATAAACGGGAAAAGTAACAAGCGGTTACAAAAGTACCAATATCTAACACGTCACCACTGCAGCGCGGCAGTGACGGCGCGCTAACCGAGCACGGGCTCGTCAGGCAGTTCGTTGGCGTTCTGCTCGGCCGCGCCCAACGGGAAGTGCTCCACCAGCAGCGCCGAAACCTCTTCCAGCGCCTGCGTCAGCCCGTCCTCGATGCGGCCCTGCTGGAAGGCCGAGCCCATCGCGGCCACGATGCGCTTCCATTCCGCTGGCGTCACGCGGCTGTTCAGGCCGCGGTCGGCCACGATCTCGATGGCCCGCTCGGCCAGCAGCAGGTAAACCAGCACGCCGTTGTTGTGCTCGGTGTCCCAGACGCGCAGCTTGCCGAACATCTTCACGGCCCGCTCACGCGCCGTGGCGCCGCGCCAGAGGTAACTGGTGGGCAGGCCGGCCTCCACGCAGATGCGGATCTCGCCGCTGTGCCGGTGCTCGCTGGCGGCCACGCGGCGCTTGAGCCGTTCCACCATCGCGGGGGGAATGGCCTTGCGCGTGTCGGCTTCATCCAGCCAGCGGTGCCGCGCGATGCGCCTGAGCTTGTCCAGCATCACCAGTCTCCCGAGGCGCCGCCGCCCCCGAAATCGCCGCCGCCGCCCGAGCTGAAGCCGCCCGACGAACTGCTGCCCGAGGAGCCGCCGCCCGAACTCCAGCCGCCGCCGCCGGATGACCAGCCGCGGCTGAAGGCCGGCGGCCTGAAGCTGGAAAACAGCGAGAACAGCAGCGCCGCCACGCCGGCGATGGAGGCAACGGCGAGGCTTGAAGTGATGAAGAGGGCGACCACACCCACGCCCCCGCCCGTAACCAGCGCGCCGAGCTTGTGGCCCAGGATGCGCCCCAGCACCGACCCCACGACGGGCACGGCGATGAACAGGAAGATGGCCAGGTCCATCCAGTTGAAGCCGTCAACGCCGTGCGAGGACGAAGACTGCGCTTGCGGTTCGGGCAGCGCCTCGCCCTTGATGAGCGCGATGATCTGGTCGGCCGCGGCCTGCAGCCCGCCCGCGTATTCGTTCTGCCTGAAGTTGGGCGTGAGGGCGCTGTCGATGATGCGCTTGGCCGCCAGGTCGGGGATTGCCCCTTCCAGCGTCTTGGCCACCTCGATGCGGATCTTGCGGTCGTTCTTGGCCACTACCAGCAGCAGGCCGTCGCCGATGCCTTTACGGCCGATCTTCCAGGCGTTGCCCACGCGGTTGGCATAGCTGGCGATGTCTTCGGGCTGGGTGGTCGCCACCACCAGGAAGACGACCTGTGAGCCCTTTTCCTTTTCGAACGCGGCCAGCTTGTCGTCCAGGCCCTTGATCTGGATGGCGTCCAGCGTGCCGGTGCTGTCGATCACGTGGGCGCTGAGGGCGGGCACCGGCTGCAGCTCTTGGGCCCGCGCGCCGAACATCGCCAGCAGCAGCGCTACAAAAACAATAGCTGTGTATGCCCGGCTGATGCGGTCTGCGGGCATTTTTCCCTCGAAGGGCGAGATTACTTCTTCACGCCGAAGTCAACCTGCGGCGGCGCGGAGATCTGCGCTTCATTGGCCACCGTGAAGGTGGGCTTGGCGCCGTAGCTGAACACCATGGCCGTGAGGTTGGTGGGGAAGCTGCGGGCCAGCACGTTGTACTCCTGAACGGTCTGGATGAAGCGGTTGCGCGCCACGGTGATGCGGTTCTCCGTGCCTTCCAGCTGCACGCGCAGGTCGCTGAATCCCTTGTTGGCCTTCAGGTCGGGGTAGCGCTCGCTCACCACCATCAGCCGGCTGAGCGCGCCTGACAGCTCGCCCTGCGCCGCCTGGAATTTCTGGAACGCGGCCGGGTCATTCAGCGTTTCCGGTGTCACCTGGATGGAAGTGGCCTTGGCCCGCGCTTCCACCACCTTGGTCAGTGTTTCCTGCTCGAAGTTGGCCTCGCCCTTGACGGTGGCGACGATGTTGGGAATCAGGTCGGCGCGCCGCTGGTACTGGTTGAGCACTTCGCTCCAGGCCGACTTGGAAGCTTCGTCCAGCCGCTGGAAGTCGTTGTAGCCGCAGCCGGTGAGCAGCAGCGCCGCGGCGATGAGGGGTAGCCAGCGTTTCATGGGTCCGTCCTTCGTGCAAGAGGCGCAACGGTAGCATAGATGGATGCGCCCCAAACCGATTCAAGTGCTGCTGGTCGCAGGCGCCACCGGCGTGCTGGGCAATGAGATGGTGCGGCGGCTGGCCGGCTCGGCCGCCTTCAGCCGCGCGCAGGTTCTGGCGCGCGAACCCATGGCCACCGGCCTGCGCGGCGTTGCCACCGTGGTGGTGCCGCAGGAGGTGGGCGACGACTGGCCGGCGCTGGGCGCGGGCACCGGCCTCATCCTGTTCGACCCGCCGCGCCTGTTCTACGACCGCGAGCGCGCGCTTTGGACGCCGCGGCCCGACCAACTGGTGGCGCTGGCGCGATGGATGCGCCGCTGCGGCGTGACCACACTGGCCGTGGTGCTGCCGCACGCGCAGGGCCGGCTGCCCGAAGCGCTCAAGCTCGGGCTCGCGGGGCTGGACGAGCAGGCCGTCTCCACCCTGGGCTTCGAGCGGCTGCTGTTCATCCGCTCCGCGCAAAAGCCCGGCGCGCCGCCGCCAGGCAGCCTGCCGGCGCGCCTCGCGCACGGCATGCTCTCGGTGCTGCGCTACATGATTCCCAGTAGCGAGCAGCCGGTGCGCGCCCTCAAGATTTCCGAATTCCTCGCGGCCGCGCTGGAGCTGGCGCCGCCGGGCATCCACGTCGCGTCATCCGAGATGGTGTGGCGCGCCGCGCAGGGCGACGTGCGCGCCGCCGCCGCCCGCTGGCTGGGCCGCTAAGGGGCGCCAACAAGGCGAAAGCAGGCAAAATCGGCCGAACCTCCCCATGTCCATGCGCAAGTCCAGACTCCAGGCCGCCAACCTCCAGGGCAAGGCCGACGACATCGAAGCCGCGTTCTACGCCGCGCTGCAGCACGCCGACATCGACAAGCTGATGGCGTGCTGGGCCGACGAGGACGACATCGTCTGCGTGCATCCGGGCGGCCCGCGGCTGCTGGGCGCCGGCGCCATCCGCGCCTCGTTCGAGGCGATGTTCGCCAACGGCACGATCCGCGCCTGGCCCGAGCGCGTGCGCAAGACCGAGTCGCTGGGCAGCTGCGTGCACAACCTGGTGGAGCGGGTGGAGGTGCTCACCCCCAACGGCCCGAAGAACGCCTGGGTGATCGCGACCAACGTCTATCACAAGACAGCGCAGGGCTGGCGCCTGGTGGCGCACCATGCCAGCCCCGGCACGCCCGGTGAGGCGGTGGAAGCCGCCGACACGCCGCCGCTGCTCCACTGATGCCATGATTCAGAGGGAAAAAGGCCTGCGAGGCGCGCCAGCTGTGCGTGGACAGCTATGAATTACATAGCGCCCTGGTGGTTGCCCGGCGGCAACCTGCAGACCATCTGGCCCGCGCTGTACTCGCGCCGGGTGTTCGGCCCGCATCCTGTGTATGTGCGTGAGAGATGGTCCGCACCCGATGGCGATTTTGTCGATGTGGACTGGCTCATGCCGGCAGCGCCACCAGCCACCGGCCGCCCGCTCATCGTGCTGTTCCACGGCCTGGAAGGATCGTCACGCAGCCACTACGCCGAAGCCTTCGCCGACTTCGCGCGCGAGCACGACCTGGCGTTCTGCGTGCCGCACTTCCGCGGCTGCAGCGGCGAGCTGAACCACGGGCCGCGCGCCTACCACTCGGGGGACCACGAAGAGATCGCCTGGATCCTGCAGCGGCTGCGCGCCGCGCATCAGGGGCTACTGCTGGCCGTGGGCATTTCGCTGGGCGGCAATGCGCTGATGCGCTGGGCCGGTGAGGCGGGCAGCGAAGCGAAACAGTTGGCTGATGCGGTGGCTTCCGTATGCTCGCCCATCGACCTCGCGGCCGGTGGCTGGGCCATAGGCCGGGGCTTCAACCGCCTGGTCTACACCACCATGTTCCTGCGCACCATGAAGCCCAAGGCGCTTGAGAAGCTGGCACAGCACCCGGGCCTGTTCGACCGCGGCAAGCTGCTGGCCGCGCGCGACCTGTATGACTTCGACGACATCTTCACCGCGCCACTGCACGGCTTCAAGGGTGCCGACGACTATTACGCGCGGGCTTCGGCCAAGCCGCACCTGGCCAGCATCCGCATTCCGGCGCTGGTGCTGAACGCGCTGAACGATCCGTTCGTTCCGGCCTGGAGCCTGCCGAAGCAGGACGAGGTCGGGCCCTGCGTCACGCTGTGGCAGCCGCGCCATGGCGGCCACGTCGGCTTCCCCGACGGCCACCTGCCCGGCCACGTGCGGCGCATGCCTGACGAAGTGGGCCGTTGGCTGCTGCAGGCCGCGCAGGCCCTCTAGACCAGGATGCCGCTGGACGAGGCGCTGGCCAGCGTTTTGCCAGCTTCACTCACGAGCTCTGCTTCCAGGAAGACCACGCTGCGCCCCCACTTGAGAACCCGCGCCTCGCAGATGCAGGGGCCGGGCGGCACGCGCGCAACAAAAGACACCTTGATCTCCAGGCTGGCGACGGCCGCCTTCGGGTTCTTTGCCGCCACCGCCCAGGCCATCGCGTGATCGATCCAGGCGGCGAGAATGCCGCCCTGCACCGTGGTGCCGCCCGAGTGGGTGAACTCGGCACGGCCGTCGAACAGCACCCGTGCGCGGCCCGCTGCTTCGTCAAGCTCAAGGACTTTCACAAAGCCGATGGCGTTGCGCAGCGCCGCGGGAAACCGGTGCTCGTCGGGCGTGAGACTTCTGTCGCTCATGTGTGCCCCTAGCGGCCGGTGAACGCCGGCACGCGCTTTTCGGCGAAGGCGCGGCGGCCCTCGGCATAGTCGGCGCTGTGCAGGCACACGCCGCGCCCCAGCTCGATCTCGGCGTTCGCCGTTTCCGGCGCGCGCCGCAGGGCCAGGCCGATGGCTTTCTTGGCCAGCCGCACCGACAGGGGCGCGTTGTTCGCGATCTGCTCCAGCACCTGTTCCACCTGCTTGTCCAGCTGCGCCGCGGGCCAGGCCGTGTGCAGCAGGCCCAGCCGCTGCGCCTCGATGCCGTCGAAGGTGCGGGCCGTGAAGAACAGGTCGGCTACTCGCGCCGCACCCAGTACATGCACCATGCGCTCAATGCCGCCAAAGCTGTAGCCCAGCCCCAGCCGCGCCGCCGGCATGCGAAAGCGCGCTTCGGCCGCGCCGTAGCGCAGGTCGCAGGCCACCGCCAGCCCCAGGCCCCCGCCCATGCACACGCCGTGGATGGCGGCCACCACCGGGAAGGGGCAGGCCACCAGTGCATCCTGCGCATCCTGCACGGCGTTGTCATAGGCCGCGCTGCCGGTTTCGGCGGAACGGTTGCTGTCGAACTCGGAGATGTCGGCGCCCGAGATGAAAGCCTTTTCGCCTTCGCCGCGCAGCAGCAGCACCCGCACGTCGTCCTGCGGGGCGAGCGCCTTCGCGTGGGCGGCCACGTCCTGCCACATGGCAAGCGACATGGCGTTGAACTTGGCCGGGTTGTCAAAGCGCATCTCGGCGATGGCGCCGCGCCGCAGGATCGAAACGGTGCCCGCCATCACACCACCTCCAGCTGGTGAAGCCTGGCGATTCCCGCTTCGTCGTAGCCGGCTTCGCGCAACACTTCATCGCTGTGCTGCCCAACGTCGGGCGCGCGCGCCACAACCTGCGAGGGCGTGCGCGACAGCGTCACCGGCTGCGAGATCATGCGCAGCGGCTTGCCCGCGCCGTCGTCCACGCTGGTTACCACGCCCAGGTGGCGCACCTGCGCGTCTTCGAACATCTGCGGCACGGTGTACACCGGCCCGGCCGGAATGCCGGCCTTGTTCAGCAGCGCCACCCAGTGCGCCACCGGGTGGTTCAGGAACAGCGACTGTACTGTGCGGTTGATCTCCTGGCGGTTGCGCACGCGATCGGCGTTGAGCCTGAACTCGGGCCGCGCCAGCCAGTCGGTGCGGTCAATCGCGGTGCAGAAGTCCTTCCACTGGCCTTCGCCGGAGACGCCGATGTTCATTGCACCATCGGCGGCATGGAACATCCCCATTGGCGCGGAGGTGGGATGGTCGTTGCCTTCCTGCATCGGCACGTCGCCCTCCACAAGAAAGCGGGCCGCCTGGAAGTCCATCATCGCGATCTGCGAGTGCAGCAGCGACGAGTGCACCCACTGGCCGCGGCCGGACTTCTCGCGCTCGAGCAGCGCGATCATGATGCCCAGCGCCGCGTACAGGCCGGTGCTCGAGTCCGACACGGCGATTCCCGCGCGCACCGGCCCGCTTTCGCGGAAGCCGGTCACCGACATCAGGCCGCCCATGCCCTGTATCACCTGGTCGAAGCCGGGCCGCCAGGCATAGGGGCCGTCCTGGCCGTAGCCCGAAATGCTGGCCAGGATGATGCGCGGGTTGATTGCGCTGAGCGTTTCATACTCCAGCCCCAGCCGCTTCTTGACGTCGGGGCGCCAGTTCTCCAGCACCACGTCGGCGTCCTTCACCAGGCGGTGCAATACTTCCACGCCTTCCTTCTTCTTCAGGTTGAGCGCCAGGCCGCGCTTGTTGCGGTTCAGGTTCTGGAAGTCGCCTCCGCGCCGCTTGGCCGCGAACATCGCGTCGTTGGGATCCACGCCGGGCGGCGGCTCGATGCGGATCACGTCGGCACCGAAGTCGGCGAGCATGCGCGCGCAGGTGGGGCCGGCGCGCACGCGCGAAAGGTCCAGCACCTTGAAGCGCGAGAGGGCAGGGGAGGCATTGATTTTTGCCATGGGGAAAAACTCCGTAGTGAATTCAGGTTTCCAGGACGACTTTGCCGAAGTGGCCGTTGGCGCGCACGAACTCCAGCGCGCTGTCGGCCTCGTCCAGCGGGAAAGTACGGCTGACCGGCAGCGACAGCTTGCCGGCGCGCAGGGGCTCCCACAGGTCCTGCTTCATGCGCGCGGCGATCTCGCGCACTTCCTGCAGCGAGCGGGTGCGGAAAGTGACGCCGATGTAGCGGATGCGGCGCAACGAGTGCAGGTCGAAATCCAGCTCGCCCCGGAAGCCCCCCATGCGCCCCACGTTGACGATGCGGCCGCACACGCGCGTGGCCTCCATGTTGCGGTTCATCATGGCGCCCGCGATGAAGTCGATCAGCAGGTCCACGCCGCTCCCGCTGGTGGCGGCCAGCACCTGGTCCACCCATTGCGGGTCGGCCGAATCCACGGCCAGCCCGGCACCAAAATCTTTCAGCATGGCGCGGCGGCTGCCGTGGTGGACGTGCCTATGACCAGGCCCGCGCCCAGCAGGCGGGCCACCTGCAGGCTCATCAGGCCCACGCCGCTGCTGGCGCCCTGCACCAGCACCGCCTCGCCCGCGCTGAAGCCACCGCTCGCCACCAGGGCCTCATGCGAGGTCTGCAGGGCCACGGGCAGCGCCGCCGCCTGCGCGAAGCTCATGGCGCTGGACGGCAGTTTGTAGACCCGCCCCCAATCGGTGGCCGCGTACTCGGCCCAGGCGCCTGCGCCCGAGCACATCACCGCGTCGCCGACGGCCAGGCCTGGGGGCACCTCGCTGCCCAGTTCCGCGATCTCGCCGGCCCATTCGATGCCGATCACCGCACCTTCACCACCGGTGCGCCCATGCTTGTGGCCAGCCGCGACGTGCAGGTCGGCGCGGTTGATGCCGGCCGCACGCACCCGCACCAGCACCTGGTTTGGCAAAGGCACGGGCCGCCCAACCGTGGCCAGCCTTGGCCCCTGCGCGCCCACAACGACGGCCTTCATTTTGTTATTCATTGGGTGAATTGACTATTCATTACTGTGTTATTATGCTGTCTTTTTCAGATGGGGATCAAGCTCATGGCGGAGAAAACATCCAGCCAGCCCCTGGTGACGGGGCTGCTGCGCGGGCTGGCGGTGCTGCGTTGCTTCGACCACGGGCGCGAGCGCCTGGGCAGCAGCGAGATCGCGCGCATGACCGGCCTGCCGCAGCCCACGGTATGGCGGCTGTGCAAGACGCTGGAGCACGGCGGCTACCTGGTCGCCGATTCCGACGGCGCGCGGTTCCGCCCGGGCCTGTCCATCCTCACGCTGGGTTATTCGGCGCTGGACACACTGGAGCTGGCCGACCTCGCGCGCCCCATGCTGCAGGAGATCGCCGGGCGGTTCAAGGGCGCGGCCAGCCTGTCCACCCAGGAGCACACCGCCATGCTGTACCTGCAGCGCTGCGAGGCGCCTCAGTCATTCCTGAACGTGAACCTGCGGGTGGGCTCTGAAGTGCCCATCATCAATAGCGGCACCGGCTGGGGCTACCTCGCCGGGCTCTCGCCGGCGATGCAAAAGCTCACGCTGCAGGAATGCCGCAAGGCCGATCCCGCGCTGTACAGGAAGTCGGAGAAGCAGGCGCTGGCCGCGCTGGCCGATTACGCGAAGGACGGCTACGTCACCAACATCGACGTCTTCTTTCCCGGCCTGAGCACGGTCTCGGTGCCGCTGGCCACCCCCGATCTGGCGACCACCTACGTGCTCAATTGCACGTCGGCCTCGCCCGTGTTCGCCACCGCCGCGGCGCGCAAGCAGGCCGGCGAGGCCCTGATGAAAGCCGCGCAGCAACTGCGCCCGGCCGTCGTGCGGCTGCAGGCAAGCTGAGGACCCGCGCGCGCCGGCGCGCCTATTCACTGGACTTAAGTAGACCCCCTAGTGCACCGGGTTCCCTCCGTCTTTATCATTTATGAATAGCCTATTCACCAAATGAATTAACGGAAGCCAAGATGATTTCTTACCCTCTCGCCGTCAACGGCGTCATGACGCGCGTGCTGGAAGCCGGCCACGGCAACCGGCACGTGGTGTTCGTGCACGGCACCGGCGGCCGCGCCGACCGCTGGAGCCGCAACCTGGATGCCGTGGCTGCCGCCGGCTTCCATGCCTGGGCCTTCGACCTGCCGGGCCACGGCTTTGCCTCCAAAGGCGCCGGCGTTGCCTGTTCGGTGCCCGCCTACCGCCAGTTCCTGGCCGGCTTCATGGACGCCATCGATGCCGGCCAGGCCGTGATCGTCGGCACTTCGTTGGGGGGGCATGTGGTCGCGTCCTATGCCTGCGAGAACCCGCAGCGCGTGCTGGGCGTGGCCCTGTGCGGCAGCATGGGCCTGGTGCCCATCGGCGACGAGGCGCGCGGCCGCATCCAGGCGGGCGCCAACAACCAGACGCGCGAAGGCGTGGCCACCAAGATGCAGCGGGTGATCCATGACGCCGCGCTGGTCACGCCCGCCATGCTGGACGAGGAGTTCAGGGTGAACAACTCCGCCGGCGCGAAGGAGTCGTTCGCCGCGCTGGGCAACTACATCGCCGCCGACCTGGACAAGGAAGTGGTGGGCGAAGCACTGGCCAGGGCTGCATTCCCGGTCCTGCTGGTCTGGGGCCAGGAGGACAAGACCGTCACCCCCGCCGTCGGCGAAACCGTGCGTCAGCTGGTGCCGCGCAGCCGCCTGGCGCTGCTGGCCGGAGCCGCCCACACCGCCTACTTCGAGCGGGCCGAACACTTCAACGCGGCGCTTATCGGCTTCATGGAAGGCCGCGTGGGCGAGTACCAGGCCGAAGGCATCCGGTGGAAGTGAATCCATGAAAAGCTATGTGACCAATGGCATGCTGATCGACGGCACGGGCGCCCCCGCCCGCCCGCTGCACTGGCTGGAGCTGGATGGCGAGCGCATCGGCGAGATCTGCGCGGGCGATGGGCCGGTGAAGCCCCTGCCCCCGGGCGCGCGCATCGCCTGCGACGCCTCGGGCAGGACCGTGATGCCCGGCCTGGTCGATGCCCACTGCCACATCAGCTACGGCGTGGCGCGGGGCATCGAGGAGCAGGACCTGTTCGGCTCCGCCGAATACCGCGCCATCCGCGGCGTGTATCACGCACGCACCGTGCTGCAGGCCGGCGTCACCTCGTTCAGCGACCCCGGCGGCAGCTGGTACGTAGGCGTGGCGGTGCGCGACGCAGTGAAGGCGGGCCTGTTTCCCGGGCCGCGCATTTCCGCTGCCGCGCGCTACCTCAGCACCCACGTCTCGCTGACGGACTACTTCCCTTCGTGGGTCGGCACGCCTCGTTCCGGTGTCGGCGTGCTGACCGAAGGCGCCAGCCAGATGGCCAACGAGGTGCGCGACCAGATCAAGAACGGGGTGGACTTCATCAAGATCGCGGCCAGCGGCGAATCGTCCATCCTCACGCCGGGCGGCGGCAGCGTGCCGGCTTTCGGCGCGGCCGAGATGAAGGTCATCGTGGACGAGGCGCATCGCCTGGGCAAGCGCGTCACCGCGCATGCGCGCAGCGGCCAGTCGGTGATGGACTGCATCGAAGCCGGCATCGACTGGATCATGCATGCCGACTTCATGGACCGCCAGCAGGCCGACCGCCTGGCCGAGAGCGGCATTCCCTGCTGCCCGGCTCTCACGTTCACCGCCAACATCGCCGACTGGGGCCATATCGCCGGCTGTTCGCCGTCGCGCATCGACCGCTTCAAGCGCGACCTGGACAAGGCCGTCACCAACCTCACCTACGCACACCGCAACGGCGTGCAGATGATGTGCGGCACCGACTCGGGTTTTGCCGTCACGCCCTATGGCGAATGGCATGCGCGCGAGCTGGAACTGTTCGTCACGCTGCTGGGCATGAGCCCGCTGGAAGCCATCACCTGCGGCACGAAAAACGCGTCCATCACGGTGGACGGCGCCAACACGGGCACGCTGGAAAAGGGCAAGTTCGCCGACCTGCTGGTGGTGGATGGCGATCCGCTGGCCGACATCCGCATCCTTCAGGACAAGAGCCGCCTGGCCGCGATCTACCTGGGCGGCAAGCCCGTGGACCAGACGCCGCAGCCGCCCATGCAGCGCTGGCCCTGGGAGCGCAGCCTGCAGATCTCGGAACGCGAGCTGTCCCAGCCCGCCGTGCGCGCCGCCATGGCAAACCAATAACGGAGACCTGCACATGAAACTCAACCGCCGCCTCGCAATGCTGTTCGCCGCCCTGGCCCTGGCCGGCCCGGCCGCCGCCGACCCGTCGCAGATCATCATCATCGTTCCCTACCCGGCGGGCGGCCTGTCCGACACGCTGGCACGCCTGACCGGCAAGGTGCTGGCGCAGAACATGGGCCTGCCGGTCGTGGTGGAGAACAAGCCCGGCGCCAACGGCGTGCTGGGGCTGCAGGCCATCGCGCATGCGAAGCCGGACGGTGCGACCATCGGCATGGTGCCGGCCAGCGTGATGACTGTGAACCCCGCGCTGTACAAGACCATGAACGTGGACACGATGAAGGACGTGCAGCCGCTGACGCTGGCCATCACCATCCCCAACGTGCTGGTGGTGAACCCTTCGGTGCCGGCGAAGACGATGGATGAATTGCTCGCGTACCTGCGCAAATCCGGCGGCAAGGTGTCGTACGGCTCCATGGGCACGGGTTCCAGCGCGCATCTGAACGGCGAACTGCTGTCGCGAATCGAGCGGCTGGACATCACGCACGTACCCTACAAGGGCAGCGCCCCGGCCATGCAGGACCTGATCGCGGGAAACATCCAGATGGCATTTGAAAACCTGCCCGTGGCGCTGCCTTTCATCCAGGCGGGCAAGCTGCGCGCGCTGGGGGTCACCAGCACCAGCCCGTCGCCCCAGGCGCCGGACATTCCGCCGATCGGCCGGACCATTCCCGGCTTCGAGGACAACATCTGGTTCGGCTTCATCGCGCCTGCGGGCCTGCCGCCCGCTTTCGCAGCGAAGCTGCACGACGAACTGGTGCGGGCCATCAAGTCGGATGACGTGTCGAAGGTGATGCGCGAGCGCGGCGCCGCCATCACCACCAGCACACCGGAAGAGATGAAAAAGGTTGTCGGCGCCGAGCGGGAGAAGTGGGCCCGCCTGGTGCAGGAACGCAGGATCACGGTGGATTGAAAGAGATGACCAACTACGTATTTATCGCGCCGCCGCAACCCTCGGTGGCCATCGCCGGCACGGACCGGCGCTACCCGGTGCGCCGTGTCTATTGCATAGGCCGCAACTACGAGGCGCATGTGCGCGAGATGGGCCACGACCCCGAACGCTCGCCGCCCATCTTCTTCTGCAAGCCGGCCGACGCCGTGCTCGAGGTGCCGCAGGGCGAAGAGGGCGTCTTTCCCTACCCCGCGCAAACCGGCAACTGCCACCATGAGATCGAGCTGGTGGTGGCCATTGGCAAGGGCGGCAAGGACATCGCGCCGGCCCAGGCCCGCACCCACGTCTTCGGCTACGCCATCGGCCTGGACATGACCCGGCGCGACCTGCAGCGCGCGGCGGCCAAGGCCGGCCAGCCCTGGGAAACCGGCAAGGCCTTCGATGCATCCGCCCCCATGGGCCCCATCCATCCGGCGGCCAAGGCCGGGCGTCTCGAGGCCGGCGAAATTTCACTGGATGTCAATGGGCGAACAAAGCAGCGCGGGGACCTCTCGCAGCTGATCTGGAACGTGGACGAAATCATCGCGGCGCTGTCGCGCCTGTTCGAGCTCCAGCCGGGCGACATCATCTTTACCGGCACACCGGAAGGCGTGGGCGAGGTGAAGGCCGGGGACCGCATGAGCGGCGCGATCGCCGGCCTGGGCGAACTGCGCCTGCGCGTGGCGTGAGGCCATGGAAAACACAATGATGCGAAGAAGAACCTTTGTCGCAGCGGCCGCCGGTTCTGCACTGGCGCCTGCGCTCCAGGCACAGGGCATCGACACCGCGAAGATCCTGGTGGGCTTCGTGCCCGGCGGCCTGTCCGACGCCATCGCGCGCCGCCTGGCCGACAAGCTGCGCGGCGGCTACGCCGGCACCGTGCTGGTGGAGAACAAGCCGGGCGCGTCGGGCCAGATCGCCATAACCCAGCTCAAGGACAGCCCGGCCGACGGCAGCATGCTGCTGATGACGCACTCGTCCGCGCTGGCGATGTACCCCTTCACCTTCAAGAAGCTGCCTTACCGGCCGATGGAAGACCTGCTGCCGGTTTCACTGGTGTGCCACACCAACCACGCGCTGTGCCTGGGGCCCGTGGTGCCGGCGTCGGTGCGCAACGTCAAGGATTTTCTCACCTGGGCCAAGGCCAATCCGGACAAGGCCAACTACGGCACGCCCGGCCTGGGCTCCATGCCGCACCTGATCATGACGGTGGTCAACAAGGTGGGCCGTGCCGACCTGCGCCCCATCACCTACCGCGGCACCGCGGCGTCCATCACCGACATGCTGGGCGGGCAGATCTCGGCCGCCTCCGGGCCGGTGGGCAACTTCCTGCCGCACCTGCCCGGCGGGCGTGCACGCCTGATCGCCATCTCGGGCGACACGCGCAGCAGCTTCCTGCCCGACCTCGCGACCTATCGCGAACAGGGCTTCCCGATGACGGCGCGCGAGTGGTATGGCCTGTACCTGCCCGGCAAGGCCAGGCCGGAGGTTCAGCGCCGGGCGGCGGCTTATGCGCAGGCGGCCCTGTCCGACCCGGGCCTGGTGGCCAACCTGCAGCAATCCGGGGTTGACGTGGCATTTTCGACTCCCGCCACGCTGGCTTCCATGCTCGACGCCGACACCCGCGAATGGCAGCGGTTGACAAAGCAGATCGGCTTTACAGCGGAGTCGTGATCGTTGCAAGGAGACAAGCATGTTTGACAGAAGGCAATTCCTCTCCCGTACCGGCGCCGGCGTGGGCCTGGCCGCGCTGGGCCTGCCGGCCAGCGCCCAATCGCTGGAAAGCGCGAAGATCGTCGTCGGCTTTGTGCCCGGCGGCATCAGCGACATCGTGGCGCGGCGCGTGGCCGACAAGCTGCGAGGCCAATACGCGGGCAGCGTGGTGGTGGAGAACAAGCCCGGCGCGGCCGGCCAGATCGCGGTGACGCAAGTCAAGGACAGCACCACCGACGGCAGCTCGCTGCTGCTGACGCATTCATCCGCGCTGTCGATGTACCCCTACACCTATGCGCGCTTGCCCTACCGGCCGATGGAAGACCTGCTGCCGGTGTCCCTCACCTGCCACACCAACCACGCGCTGTGCGTGGGCCCGCTGGTGCCCGCCAGCGTGAAGAACGTCAAGGATTTCCTGGCGTGGGCCAAGGCCAATCCCGACAAGGCCAACTACGGCTCACCGGGACCGGGCTCCATGCCGCACCTGATCATGACGGTGGTCAACAAGCTGAGCGGCTCCGACGTGCAGCACATCACCTACCGCGGCACGGCCGCCGCGATCACCGACATGCTGGGCAGCCAGGTGTCGGCGGTATCAGGCCCGGTGGGCAACTTCCTGCCGTACGTGCGGGCCGGCAAGGCGCGGCTGATCGCGATCTCCGGGCTGGGCCGCAGCAGCTTCGTGCCGGACACGGCCACCTACCGCCAGCAGGGCTACCCGATGACGGCGCGAGAGTGGTATGGCATCTTTCTGCCCAGCCGCACCAAACCTGAAATCGTGCGCCGCGCGTCGGCCTATATGCAGACCGCGCTCGCCGACCCGGCCCTGGTCTCCAGCTTGGCGCAGTCAGGCCTGGAGGTGGCGTCTTCCACCCCCGCCGCCCTCACCGCGATGCTGGAAGCCGATACGCAGGAATGGAAGCGGCTGATCAAGCAGATCGGCTTCAACGCGGAGTCTTGACCGAACGCCCGGGCCGGCTGCAAGCGTCCCGGCCTTTGACCCTTTTTCTGGAGAACCCCATGAGTCAATCGCTTCAGCCGGGCATGTGCCGGCGCTTCATCGTGCTGTGCGGGCTTGCGCTGGCGGCCCTGGCCGGCCCGGCCGGAGCCCAAGGCCAAGCCCAGGCCTACCCGGCCAAGCCGGTCCGGATCATCGTGGGCTTTCCTCCAGGGACCGGGCCTGACATCGTCGCGCGGCTGCTTGCGCAAAAGCTGTCACAGGCATGGAACAACCAGGCTGTGGTGGTAGACAACAAGCCCGGCGCGGGTGGCGTGATTGCAGCCGCCGAGGCGGCCCACGCCTCGCCGGACGGCTACACGCTGATGCTGGGCGAGACGGGCCAGCTGTCCATCGCCCCCAACAGCTACAGCCGCCTGTCCTATGACGCAAAGAAGGATTTCATTCCCGTCAGCCAGGTGGTCACCAGCGATTTCACGCTGCTGCTGAATCCGCTGAAAGTGCCGGCACGGGACGTCAAGCAGTTCGTGGCGTGGGCGCGCCAGCAAAACGGCTTGTTCATGGGTTCGTTCGGTGCGGGCACGCCGGGGCACTTCGGCACCTATGTTTTCGGCGAAGCCATCGGCATCAAGGCGGAGGCCGTCCATTACAAGAACACGGGCGATGCGCTGGCCGGCATCATGAGCGGGGACGTCGCCGCGGCGTTCGCAAGCGTTGGCCTTTCGATGCCGCAGGTCAAGGGCGGCAAGATGATCGCGATTGGCTCAACCGGGCCCCGGCGCAGCCCCAGCATCCCGGACCTGCCGACCTTCGCCGAGCAGGGCTACCCCCAAGTACGCTTCAGCTCCTGGTACGGCATCGTCGCGCCCGCCGGGACACCCGCCGATATCGTGGCCAAGCTGGAAGCCGATGTCCGCCGGGCCGCGCTGTCCGAAGACGGCAAGGCGAAGATGGAGGCCGCGGGCTTCGGCGTCACTGCCACGAGCGCCGCCGAGTTCGCCAGGATCCTGGCGGCGGACACCATCAGCTGGGGCAAGGCGGTGGCGGCCACGGGCTTCAAGGCGGATTGAGGGCGACGCCAAAGCCCATGCCGGAGAGCTTCCACTTCTACGAGCCTGCCGCGGGTCACGGCCTGCGCCACAACCCGCTGAATGCCATCATCGCGCCCCGCCCGATCGGCTGGATATCGACACGGGACACGCAGGGCCGGTTCAACCTGGCACCCTATAGTTTTTTCAACGCGTTTCACTACACGCCTCCCATCATCGGCTTTGCAGGGACGTCGTGGAAGCACACCATCCAGAACGCCGCGGAAACCGGCGAGTTTGTGTGGAATTTGGTGACGCAGGAACTGGCCTCCCGAATGAGCATGACCTCGACGGAGGCCGAGCGCGGAATCGATGAATTCGAGCTGGCGGGCCTCACGCCCGTGGCAGGAAGAAAAGTGGGTGCGCCCCGCGTGGCGGAAAGCCGGGTTTGCATGGAGTGCAAGGTCGCAAGTGTCACGCAGCTGAACGACGCTTGCGGCAACAGGCTTGGCGGGTGGATGGTGTTCGGCGAAGTTGTTGCCGTCCACATTGACCAGGCCCTGCTCAAGGATGGCATCTACCAGACGGCGCTGGCCCGTCCGCTGCTGCGATGCGGCGGGCTGGACGACTATGCGGTGCTGACGGAAGAATGCATGGTCAAGGTGGCGCGGCCGGCCGGGCCGCACGATCCAGACACGCACGGACGCCGATAGGAGAACATCGTCAGCCGGCACCCGGCTTCACGGGCGCCAGCGCTTGGACGCCAGCGCGGCGAAGGCATCGACCAGCGGCGCACGTACCGAGCTGCGCAGCGACAGCAGGCCCACCCTGCGGATGGGACAGGGCTCGGGCAGGGGCCAGCGGCGCAGCGTGGTGTCGCCGCGGCCCAGCACCGCCCAGTCGGGCAGGACCGAGATGCCCAGGCCTTCCGACACCAGCTTGGCGATGGCTTCAATGCCGTCCAGCTCGAAGCGCACGATGGGCCGCACGCCCAGTTCGCGCAGGTAGCTGTCGGCCAGCTTGCCGCCGACCACCTTGCGGTCGTACAGGATGAAAGGTTCGGTGGCGATGGCCTCCAGCGCGTCCTTCACCCGCATGCGGGCCGGCGTGACCAGCACCAGCTTCTCGCGCCGCAGCTCCTTCCATGCGCACACCTTGGGCAGCTCGAACAACGGATGGACCAGCAGGGCCGCGTCCAGCTCGCCGGCCAGAACGCGTGCATGCAGCAGCACCGTAGCCGCGGGCTCCATGTAGATCTCGATCTGCGGGTAGCGCGCCACCCATTCGCGCAACACCGGCGGCAGCATGCCCGTCATGCCGGTGGGCGTGGTTCCCAGTCGCAGCGGGCCGGCCGGCAGCCCGGTGGCCGAGGCGGCCGACTTCAGGTCGCGCACCTCGCGCAGCACGCTTTGCGCGTGGGCCAGCACGCGCCGCCCCTGCACCGTGGGCTTGACGGTTCGCCCTGCCCGCACGATCAACGGGCTGCCCACGCTGGCCTCCAGCGACCTGAGCCGCTGCGCCACCGAGGCGGCCGTGAGATCGAGCTGCCTCGCCGCCGCGGCGATCGAGCCCAGTTCGACCACGCAGACAAAACTTTCCAGGAAACGCGTGTCCATGGAATCAGGAAGAAATAAAAAGCATCTTCTAATGGTAGCAAAAGGCAATTGTTCTTTTGTCTCAAGCCCCCAAGAATCCGCTCCATCAACACCTGGAGCGAACGTGCCAAGAATCCAATCCATCGAAGTCTGCGCAGCCGCCGTGCCGCTGGACCAAATCACTTCCTTTTCCAGCCGCACGGTGACGCACCGCCATTACGGGCTGGTCAAGGTTCGCTCGTCCGAGGGCGTGGAGGGCATCGGCTTTTGCTATGTCGGCAGCGCCGGCGGCGAGCTGTTCACCGTGGCCGTGCAGCAGCTGCTGGCGCCGGTGCTTCTCGGGCAGGACTCACACGCCGTCGAAAGACTGTGGACCGCCATGTACCAGGAGGCGCTGCTGCAGGGCCGCGCCGGCACCGTGATGCGCGCCATCAGCGCGCTCGACACGGCGCTGTGGGATCTGAACGCTCGCAGCTCGCTGCTGCCGCTGCACCGCTACCTGGGCGCGGTGGAACTGGAAAGCGTGCCGGCTTACGCCAGCGGCGGCTACTACCTGGAAGGCAAGACGCCGGCCATGCTGGGCGAAGAGATGGCCAGCTACGTGGCCATGGGCTTCAAGGCCGTCAAGATGAAGACGGGGCGGCTGTCCCCGCTGGAGGAGGAGCAGCGGCTGAAGGCGGCCCGCGGCGCCGTGGGGCCGGAAGTCGAGCTGATGATGGATTGCAACAACGGCTGGCAGGACGTGACCCAGGCGATGCGCTACATCCGCCGCTTCGAGCAGTACGACCCCTATTTCATCGAGGAACCGTTCTCGCCCGACGACACCGAAAGCCATGCGAAGCTGGCGCGGCTGACGCGCATTCCGGTCGCCACCGCCGAGATCGGCTATGGGCGCTGGTACCACAAGGAGCTGCTGGACAAGGGTGCCGCCGCGATCCTGCAGACCGATGCGCTGGTCTGCGGCGGCATCACCGAATGGCGCAGGATCGCCGCCACCGCCGCGAGCTTCGGCGTGGTGATGTGCCCGCACTGGTTCCACGACGTGCATGCGCCGCTGGTGGCCGCCACGCCGAACGCGCGCTATGTGGAGTTCTTCCACGACGACCAGGTGCTGAATTTCCGCCGCCTGATCGACCGCCAGCTGGAGCAGCGCAATGGCCGCGTGGTGCTGCACCGCGAACCGGGCCTGGGGTTCGGCTTCGACGAGAAGGCCGTTGGAAAGTACGGCAAGTGGGCGCGTATCGATGGAGCGGGGCGGTGAGTGCCAAAGCCGTTGCGCCGTTGCGCGGCGTGCTGTCGCCGGTGCTGACGCCGTTCAACGCGGGCGGCACGCCCTCGGCGGCCCGCATGGCCCGGCACTGCCGTTGGCTGCTGGACCAGGACGTAGGCCTGGCGGTGTTCGGCACCAATTCGGAGGCGACCTCGCTTTCGGTCGCGGAAAAGCGCGGGCTGCTCGATGAGCTGCGCGCCGCCGGCCTGCCGATGGACCGGATGATGCCCGGTACTGGTGCCTGCGCCGCGCCCGACACCATTGAGCTCACCCGCCACGCGGTGCAGGCGGGCTGCGCCGGCGTGCTGATGCTGCCGCCGTTCTTCTACAAAGGCGTGAGCGATGAGGGCCTGTACCGCAGCTTCGCGCAGGTGATCGACGCCGTCGCCGACGAGCGGCTGCGCGTTTACCTGTACCACATCCCGCCCGTGGCCCAAGTGGGCATCAGCTTCGCGCTGATCGACCGGCTGATGAAGAACTACCCGGGCACGATCGCCGGCATCAAGGACAGCTCGGGCGAGTGGGAAAACACCTCGCGCCTGCTGCAGGAATTCCAGCCGCGCGGGCTGGATGTTTTTGCCGGCAACGAAACCGCGTTGTTGCGCACGCTGCAGGCCGGCGGTGCCGGCTGCATCACCGCCACCGGCAACGTGAACGCGGCCGCCATCGTGCGCCTGTGC
Organism: Burkholderiales bacterium; assembly: GCA_016191525.1. Taxonomy (GTDB): domain Bacteria; phylum Pseudomonadota; class Gammaproteobacteria; order Burkholderiales; family Burkholderiaceae_C; genus Ramlibacter. The sequence goes on from JACPOK010000039.1 coordinate 52,585, forward strand.
CGCACCTGGAACCACGCCGACGCGCAGGAGCAGCAGCACAAGCTGAACCAGACGCGCGCCGTGTTCCAGCAGCTGCCCATCATCCCGGCGATGAAGGCGGCCGTCGCCTGGAAGTCAGGCGACGCGGGCTGGCGCGCGGTGCGCCCGCCGCTGGTGGAACTGGACGAGGCCCAGTGCGCGCTGCGGCGCGGCGGGCTGGACGGCGTGGGGTTCTCAATGCCCGGTGCGGCCTCGCTGGCCGCACCGGATCGACAATACAAGGAGCAATGATGCAACGCAGACAATTCCTGGCGGCCACCGCCGCGCTTTCCACGGCAGGCGCCTGGGCCCAGTCCTCCCTGCCCGCCGGGCCGGTGCGCATCGTGGTCGGTTTCCCGCCGGGTGGCGGCACCGACGTGCTGGCGCGCATCCTGGCACAGAAGCTGGGCGTGATGTGGAACATCCCGGTGATCGTGGAGAACAAGGCGGGCGCGGCCGGCGTCATCGCCGCCGACTATGTGAGCAAGCAGCCCAGCGACGGCAACACGCTGCTGATGGCCCACATCAACAGCAACGGCATCGCGCCCGGCCTGTACCCCAAACTGGGCTACTCGGCCGACCGCGATTTCGCGCCCATCACTATGGTAGGCCTGACCCCGATGATGCTGGTGTGCGCGCCCTCGCAGCCGGTGAAGACGCTGGCGGGCATCGTCGACCTGTGCCGCAAGAAGCCGGGCAGCGTGGTGTTCGGCTCGGCCGGCGCCGGCTCGGCGCAGCACCTGGCGCTGGAGGAGCTCAGGGCGCGCGCGAAGATCGATGTGCTGCACGTGCCGTACAAGGGCTCGGCTCCGCTGATGAACGACCTGCTGGGCGGCCAGGTGCAGTACTGCTTCGAGGGCATGACCACCGCCACGCCGTTCATCAAGTCGGGCCGGCTTGCGGCCATCGCCCAGACCCGGGCCAAGCGCTCGAAGAGCCATCCTTCGGTGCCCACGGTGGCCGAGCAGGGCTACCCCGGTTTTGACACCAGCATCTGGTTCGCGCTGGCCGGCCCGGGCAAGCTTCCCGGCACGATCGCGCGGCGCATGAACGCCGACGTCAACAAGGTGCTGCTGATGCCCGACGTGGCCGAGAAGCTGGACCAGTACGGCGCCGAGGACGGCGGTGGCACGCCCGAGCGGCTGGACGGCTTCATGCGGACGGAACGCGCCAAATGGGCGAAAATCATCCGTGACGCCAAGATTACGGCCGACAGCTAGGATTTTTTGCCATGTCAGCGATGCCTCCTTTCCACCTTGCCTTCCCGGTGCACGACCTCGCCGCGGCGCGCGGCTTCTACGGCGAACTGCTGGGCTGCCCCGAAGGCCGCAGTTCACCCGAGTGGGTTGACTTCAATTTCTACGGCCACCAGATCGTGGCCCACCTCGCGCCGGCCGAATGCACGCCGCCCGGCACCAGCGCGGTCGACGGCCACGCCGTGCCGGTGCGGCACTTCGGCGCCGTGCTGCCGATTGCGGAATGGGAGAAGCTGGCCGCCAGGCTGGAGGCGGCGGGCACGAAGTTCGTGATCGAGCCTTACGTGCGCTTCAAGGGCGAGCCCGGCGAGCAGGCCACCATGTTCTTCCTGGACCCTTCGGGCAACGCCGTTGAACTGAAGGCCTTCGCCGACCTGGGCCAGCTGTTCGCCAAATAGGCGCCGCGGCTCATTCCTGGGCTGGCGGGTTTTCTTTTTCCGTGATGGGCGCCGGTGCCGGCGCTGCAGCCGCCGGGGCGGGTGCCGGGCGCGCCGGCGGGGGCGCGGGTGCTTTCGGTGCCGCCGCGGTTTTCACTGCGCTGGCGGGCCGTGCGGCTGCCGAGGCGGCAGGGCGAGCGACCGAAGCCGCCGCCAGCGGCGCCGAGGCGGCGGGCGCCGCGCCGGGCGCGGCGGTGCCGCCAGGCGGCCAGGCGATGTCGGCTGCGTTGCGCGGCTTGCCCACGGGCGTGGCGGCCTGGCCTTTCTTGACCAGGGCCATGTCTTCTTCGCTGGGATACAGGCCCAGCAGCCAGTAGTCGAAGGCCCGGCGCGCGATGGGCGCGGCGTTCTGCGCGCCGAAGCCCGCGTTTTCAACGATCATCGCAATGGCGATCCTGGGGTCGTCGGCCGGTGCGTACGCCATGTACAGCGCATGGTCGCGGTGCCGCTCGTCAACCTGCGACGCGTTGTACTTCTCGCCCTGCTTGATCTGGATCACCTGCGCGGTGCCCGTCTTGCCGCCGCTGGTGTAGCCCGCGCCGGCGAAGGCGCGCGCCGAGGTGCCCTCGATGTTCACGCCCACCAGCGCGTTGCGGATCACCGCGATGTTCTCCGGCCGGGCGATCGCCTCGCCCACCGTCTCACGCACCGCCGCCGTGGGCGCCCGCGTGACGATATCGATCACCTGGCGCACCAGGTGCGGCTTCATCTTCACGCCACCGTTAGCCACTGTGCCGGTGGCCAACGCCAGCTGCAGCATGGTGAAGTTGTTGTAGCCCTGGCCGATGCCCAGCGAGATGGTCTCGCCCGGGTACCATTTCTGCTGCTCGGGGCGCTTGTAGGCGTTGCGCTTCCATTGGGTGGAAGGCAGCAGCCCGCGCGACTCGCCCTGGATGTCGATGCCGGTGATCTCACCGAAGCCGAACTTCTGCATCTGCTCGTGGATGGTGTCCACGCCCAGGTCGTTGGCCAGGATGTAGTAGTAGGTGTCGCACGACTGCACGATGGACTTGTACATGTCCACCGAGCCGTGGCCGCCTTCCTTGTCGTCGCGGAAGCGGTGGCCGCCGAAATTGAAGAAGCCGGGGTCCGAAATGGCCTGCTGCGGCGTGCGCTTGCCGGTCTCCAGCGCGGCCAGCGCCATGAAAGGCTTGTAGGTGGAGCCCGGCGGGTACGTGCCGCGCAGCGCGCGGTTCAGCAGCGGCTTGTCGGGGGACTCGTTCAGCGCCTGCCAGTTTTCGATGTCGATGCCTTCGACAAACAGGTTGGGGTCGAAGGTCGGCTTGCTGACGAAGGCCAGCACCTCGCCGGTCTTGGGGTCCAGCGCCACCAGCGCGCCGCGGCGGTCGCCATACAGGTCCTCGACCAGTTTCTGCAGCTTGATGTCGATGGCCATCATCACCGTGTTGCCGGGCGTGGCCGAGTTGCTGGCCAGCTTGCGCACCGCGCGGCCGCCGGCGGAAGTTTCCACCTGGTCGACCCCGGTCACGCCGTGCAGCTGCTGCTCGTAGCTCTGCTCCACCCCCAGCTTGCCGATGTATTCGGTGCCGCGGTAGTTGGCCTCGTCGTCGGTGCCGTCGATGCGTTCCTTCTCGCTCTGGTTGATGCGGCCGATATAGCCGATAACGTGGCTGGCGAGTTCGCCGAACGGATAGTTGCGGAACAGCCGCGCCTTGATGTCCACGCCCGGAAAACGGAAGCGCTGGGCGGCGAAGCGCGCGACTTCCTCGTCGGTCAGGCGCGTGCGCACCGGCAGCGATTCGAAGCTCTTGGATTCCTCCAGCAGCTTCTTGAAGCGGCGCCGGTCGCGCGGCTGGATGTCGACCACCTGCGCCAGCTGGTCGATCACCTGCTCCAGCGCGCCGCCGATGCGCGAGGGCGTGATCTCCAGCGTGTAGGCCGAGTAGTTGGTGGCCAGCACGATGCCGTTGCGGTCCAGGATCAGGCCGCGGTTGGGAACGATGGGCACCACCGCCGTGCGGTTGTTCTCGGCCTGCTCGCTCAGGTCTTCATGGCGGAACACCTGCAGGTACACCAGCCGCGCGGCAAGCAGGACGAAGGCCACCAAAACCGCGATGCTCATCACCAGCACCCGCGCGCGAAAGCGCGACAGGTCGGCTTCGACATTACGCAGTTCGGTCATGACTGGAACTCGGTCATAGCGGACGATTCTCGTCAGGATCGGGGGCGCGGCGCTGCGGCGCCAGCAAGGCCACGCTGACAACAGGCCACAGCAGCGACTCCAGCGCCGGTGCCAGCAGGATGGGAAAGCCGGGGAATGCGCCGCCGCCCAGCATGCGGATCGCCATCTCGATGGCGTGCGCCGCGGCGAACAGCGGCAGCACCTGCAGCGCCTGCGACGGCACCGAGAACCACAGCAGGCGGCGGTGGATGGTGATCGCGAAGAAGCTGAGCGCCGTATAGGCCAGCGCATGCTGGCCCAGCAGAGCCGCCTGGTGCACGTCCATGCACAGGCCGAAGAAGAAGGCCACGCCGATGCCCACGCGCAGCGGCTGGTGCACGCTCCAGAACACCAGCACCAGCGCCAGGAAGTCCGGCATCCAGGGCGTGCGCCCCAGCGGAAGCATGTTGCCCACCAGGGCCAGCAGCAGGCTGCCCCAGATGAAAACGGGGTTCGCGGGCAGCAGCAGCTGCTGGCCTGGACGCATGATCATTTGCGGCCCCCTTTCTTGACGGGGGCCGCGTCTTCGGGCGCCGGCCGCGGCGGGATCTGCGCGGACACCGGCTTGAGCACCATCACATGGCGCGCGCCGTCCACCAGCGCCTGGGGCGAGCACGAGACGCGGGCAAAGGCCGAGTCGGAACGCCGCTCCACTTTTTCCACCTTGGCCACCGGCAGGCCGGGCGGGTAGACGCCGTCCACGCCGCTGGTGGTGAGGATGTCGCCGGCCTGCACGTCGGCGTTGCCGGCCATGAAGCGCAACTCCAGCGAGCCACCGTGCGAACTCGGCTCGCCATAGGCCACGCTGCGCGCGCCGGTGCGCGAATTGAGCACGGGAATGGCGTGGTCGCGGTCGATCACCAGCGTCACTTCGCTGATCAGCGGGTGCACGCGTGTCACCTGCCCCAGCACGCCCGATTCATCCAGCACCGGCGAGCCCGCCTCGATGCCCTGCGCCAATCCTTTGTCGATGATCACCTTGCGGGTATAGGGGTCCGCGGCGTCGTACAGCACTTCGGCGGCCTGCGCCGGCGTGGTGATGCGTTCGCGCAGCGCCAGCAGCTTGCGCAGCCGCTCGTTTTCCTGCGAGAGTTGTTCGACCTGGCTGGCCCGCTGCGACTGCAGTGCCAGCTTGCGCCGCGCCGCCGCTTCGGCCGCCTGGGCGGACTGCAGCGACTCCATGTATTCGCCGCCGTTGCGCATCAGCAGCACCGGGCGCATGGCCACCCACTGGATCGGGTAGAGCACGGTCGCCACGGCGGCGCGCAGCGGCTGGGTCACCTTGAAGCGTGCGTCGGCCACCATGAGGAACAGCGCCAGCGCACTGCACACCATGAGCTTGGACAGGGCCGAAGGGCCCTGCTTGAAGAACGGCGGTGGGTTCCTGTCCAGCGTACCGAGCGGCATCGCTGTGCCTTGCGGTTATTCGCTGGTGAAGATCGAGCCGAGGCGTTCCATGCGCTCCAGCGCGATCCCGCAGCCGCGTACCACGCAGGTCAGCGGGTCTTCGGCCACCAGCACCGGCAGGCCGGTTTCCTCGGACAGCAAACGATCCAGGTCGCGCAGCAAGGCGCCACCGCCCGTGAGCATCATCCCGCGCTCGGCGATGTCGGCGCCCAGTTCGGGCGGCGTGTGTTCCAGCGCGTTCTTCACCGCCGACACGATGTTGTTGAGCGGGTCGGTCAGTGCTTCCAGGATTTCGTTGCTGGAAATGGTGAACGAACGCGGCACACCTTCAGACAGGTTGCGCCCGCGCACTTCCATTTCCTTGACTTCGCTGCCGGGGAAGGCCGAGCCGATGTTCTTCTTGATGGATTCGGCCGTGGGCTCGCCGATCAGCATGCCGTAATTGCGGCGGATGTAGCTGATGATGGCTTCGTCGAACTTGTCGCCGCCCACCCGCACGCTGCCCTTGTAGACCATGCCGCCCAGGGAAATGACGCCCACTTCGGTGGTGCCGCCGCCGATGTCCACCACCATGGAGCCTGAAGCTTCCGACACGGGCAGGCCCGCGCCGATGGCCGCGGCCATGGGTTCCTCGATCAGGTACACCTCGGAAGCGCCGGCGCCCAGCGCGGATTCGCGGATGGCGCGGCGCTCGACTTGCGTGGAGCCGCAGGGCACGCAGATGATGATGCGGGGCGAGGGCTTCAGGACGGACCGGGGATGGACCATCTTGATGAATTGCTTGAGCATCTGCTCGGTGACGGTGAAATCGGCGATCACGCCGTCCTTCATCGGGCGGATGGCCTCGATGTTGCCGGGCACCTTGCCCAGCATGGCCTTGGCTTCTCGGCCGACGGCCTGGATGGTCTTCTTGCCCTGCGGGCCGCCTTCGTGGCGGATGGCGACAACGGACGGCTCGTCCAGGACGATGCCCTTGTCGCGAACAAAGATCAGGGTGTTGGCCGTGCCGAGGTCAATGGCCAGGTCGGTGGAGAAGTACCGACGAAACGCTCCGAACATTGGAAATTCCTCGTTTTTCTGCGAAAAAGGCCGCGAAAGCGGCCGTTGCACTAAAGGCGGGATAATACCCGATCCCCTGTAGAACACTGGTCCGCGCCGGGCCGAAATCTCCTGTTTACATCTCGTTTCTGCCCCCTTTTTCCGCCATGGCACTGACTCCCCAAGACATCGCCCGTATCGCCAACCTGGCACGGCTGGAACTGCAGCCCGCCGAAAGCGAGCGCATGCTGACTCAAATTAACGGTTTCTTCGATATCGTCGAAAAAATGCGTTCGGTGGACACCACCGGCATCGCGCCGCTGGCCCATCCCGTGGCCGCCGTGCAGGAGGTCGCCCTGCGCCTGCGCGAGGACATTGCCAGCGAACCCAACCAGCGTGAAGCCAACCAGCGCAGCGCGCCGGCTGTCGAGCGCGGTTTGTTCCTGGTTCCGAAGGTCATCGAATGAGCGCGCTGCATGATTTGACGGTGGCGCAGCTGGCGGCGAAATTGAAGGCCAGAGAGGTGTCGGCGGTTGAGGCCGCGAAGCACTTCATGGCGCGCGGCACGGCGCATGAATCGCTGGGTGCGTATCTGGCTGTGGACGAGGGCGTGACTCTGGCGCAAGCCGCCGCTGCCGATGCGCAGATCGCCGCGGGCAACGCGGGCGCGCTCGCCGGCGTGCCCATCGCGCACAAGGACATCTTCGTCACCAGGGACTTCCCCAGCACCGCGGGCTCAAAGATGCTGGAAGGCTATCGCTCGCCGTTTGACGCCACTGTGGTGGCCAAGCTCGCGCAGGCCGGCGCCGTGACGCTGGGCAAACTCAACTGCGACGAGTTCGCGATGGGTTCATCGAACGAAAACTCGGCCTACAAGCCAGCGAAAAATCCGTGGGACACGGCGCGCATTCCCGGCGGCTCGTCCGGCGGCAGCGCGGTGGCCGTCGCGGCGCGGCTCGCGCCTGCGGCTACCGGCACCGACACCGGCGGCTCGATCCGCCAGCCCGCCTCGTTTTGCGGCATCACCGGCATCAAGCCCACTTACGGCCGGGCGTCGCGCTACGGCATGATCGCCTTCGCTTCCAGCCTGGACCAGGCCGGGCCCATGGCGCGCAGCGCCGAAGATTGCGCGATGCTGCTGTCGGCGATCTGCGGCCCCGACCTGGACCGCGACTCCACTTCGCTGGACGTGCCGGCCGAGGACTTCACGGCATCGCTGGGCGGCTCGATCGAGGGCCTGCGCATCGGCGTGCCGAAGGAGTTTTTTGGCGAAGGCCTGTCAGCCGACGTGCGGTCCGGCCTTGATGCCGCGCTGGCTCAATACGAAAAACTGGGCGCGAAGCTGGTGGAGATCACGCTGCCGCGCACCGAGCTGTCCATCCCCGTCTACTACATCATCGCGCCGGCGGAAGCATCGTCCAACCTCTCGCGTTTTGACGGCGTGAAGTTCGGGCACCGCGCGGAAAAATACACCGACCTGCTCGACATGTACAAGAAGAGCCGTGCCGAGGGTTTCGGCGACGAGGCCAAGCGCCGCATCATGATCGGCGCCTACGTGCTCTCGCACGGTTACTACGACGCGTATTACCTGCAGGCGCAGAAGATCCGCCGCATGATCGCCGACGATTTCCAGCAGGCCTTCAAGCTGTGCGACGTGATCGCGGGGCCCGTGGCGCCCACCGTGGCCTGGAAGATCGGCGAGAAGTCCGACGACCCCGTCGCCAACTACCTGGCCGACATCTTCACGCTGCCGGCTTCGCTGGCGGGCTTGCCGGGCATGAGCATTCCGGCCGGCTTCGGCGAAGGCGGCATGCCGGTGGGCATGCAGTTGATCGGCAACTACTTCAGGGAAGGCCAGTTGCTCAACGCGGCGCACCGCTTCCAGCAGGCGACCGACTTTCACCTTCGCCAGCCGGAAGGTATCTGAACCATGAGCGCAAAACTGATCCAGGGCTACGAGGTCGTCATCGGCTTTGAGACGCATGCCCAGCTTTCCACCCAGTCGAAAATTTTCAGCCGCGCACCCACGGCTTTCGGCGCGGAGCCGAATACGCAGGCCTGCGCGGTGGACCTGGCGCTGCCCGGCACGCTGCCGGTGATGAACAGGGGTGCAGTGGAGCGCGCCATCGAATTCGGCCTGGCCGTCAATTCGCACATCGCGCCGCATAGCGTGTTCGCGCGCAAGAATTATTTCTATCCCGACCTGCCCAAGGGCTACCAGATCAGCCAGTTCGAGATCCCGGTGGTGCAGGGCGGCAGCGTCGAGTTCTACCTGGGTGATGAGAAGAAGTCGGTGCGGCTGGTGCGCGCCCACCTGGAAGAGGACGCGGGCAAGTCGCTGCACGAGGACTTCATCGGCCAGTCGGGCATCGACCTGAACCGCGCGGGCACGCCGCTGCTGGAGATCGTCACCGAGCCCGACATGCGCTCCAGCGACGAGGCCGTGGCCTACGCGAAAGAACTGCACAAGATCGTCACCTGGATCGGCATCTGCGACGGCAACATGCAGGAAGGCAGCTTCCGCTGCGACGCCAACGTTTCGGTGCGCAAGCCCGGCGGCGAGCTCGGCACGCGGCGCGAGATCAAGAACCTGAACAGCTTCAAGTTCATGCAGCAGGCGATCGACTATGAGATCCGCTGGCAGATCGAGGAGATCGAGGACGGCCGCGCGATCCAGCAGGCCACCGTGCTGTTCGACCCCGACACGGGCGAGACCCGCGCCATGCGCACCAAGGAAGACGCCGCCGACTACCGCTATTTCCCCGATCCTGACCTGCCGCCGCTGGTGGTGGCGCCCGAGTGGGTGGAACGTGTGCGCTCGGAGATGGCGGAATTGCCCCGCGTGATGGCGGCCCGATTCGTCAAGGATTACGGCCTGCCCGAGTACGACGCCACCACGCTCACGCAGAGCAAGGCGATGGCGGCCTACTTTGAAGCGGCCGCGAAAGCCAGCGGCCAGCCCAAGCTGGCCAGCAACTGGATCATGGGTGAACTCTCACGCCGGCTGAATGCAGGCGAGGCGACGATTGAGTCCGCACCGGTCAACGCGCAGATGCTTGCATCGTTGATAGCCAGGATTTCTGACGGCACCGTCTCCAACAGCGCCGCACGCCAGGTCTTTGACGCGCTGTGGGGCGGCGAAGGCAACAACGTCGACTCCATCATCGAGACCAGGGGCCTGAAGCAGATGAACGATTCCGGCGCGCTGGAAAAAATCATCGATGACGTGATCGCCGCCAATGCCGACAACGTGGCCCAGTTCCGCGCCGGCAAGGACAAGGCGTTCAACGCGCTGGTTGGGCAGGCCATGAAGGCCAGCAAGGGCAAGGCGAACCCGGCGCAGGTCAATGACCTGCTGCGCAAAAAACTCGGCTAGGGTTTGGCGGGCTTTGCGGGCGCGGCAGCCGAGGCGGCCTGCGGCCCCCACAGCGGCTTGAGCTTGGCCAGTTCCTCGTCGAAGCGGGTGTTGATCCGCTTCCTTTCGGCGGCCTGGTCGGCGGCCAGCCGCTTCTGGGTGGCCATCATCTGGTCCGCCTCTTCAATCTGGCGTTTCAGCTTCGGCGGCGCCTTGCTCATGTCGCGCTTGTAGAACTCGGCCTCGGAGTCCAGCAGCTTGCGCTGCGACGCCAGTTCCTGCGTGCGCCTGGCAGTGGCCGCGCTCACTTCCTCCACCGGGGCCAGCGCCGCGGTCCGTTCCTGGTCGTGGCTGGCCCGGTTGGGGTAGCGTGTGGCCAGGGCCTGGTCGCGTTTGCGCTCCTCGGCCTGCTTTGCGCGTTCCTCGTTTGCCTTGCGCGCCTTTTCCTCTTCCGCGGCCCGCTCTTCCTTGGTCAGCTCGGGCGCCACCTTGCGCCGCACCGTGCCGCTGGGGTTGAGCTCCTTTTGCTCCCGGTCCAGGCATTCAGCGATGGGCCGGTCTGCCGTCAGGCGCTTGCCCTTGGAGTCGATGCAGGTATAGATGCCCTGCGCCTGGGCTGGAGCGATAAAACCGCCGCACAGAAAAGCTGCGGCAAAAGCTCGTTGCGTAATTCCCAACACGGTTCCTGTCCTCTTTACTCCACGCCGTAACGCCGGCGGTAGGCGAGCACCCTGGCGTGATGCGCGCCGAGCGCATCCCCGCTGTGCCGTTCCAGATACTGGAGCAAATCGGAAAGCCGTGCAATCGCGCAAACCTCAAGGCCCAGTTGGCCGCGCACGTATTGCACTGCCGAGTGGGCCACGTCGGCGCCGTTCTCGGTGGCCATTTCCTGCCGGTCCAGGGCGATGGCCACCGCATGCGGCGTGGCGCCGGCGGCCTGGATGATGGTGATGGATTCGCGCGCCGCAGTGCCTGCCGACATCACATCGTCAACAACCAGCACCCGGCCCCGCACCGGCGCGCCCACCAGCGTGCCGCCTTCGCCATGGTCCTTGGCTTCCTTGCGGTTGTAGGCATAGGGCACATTGCGCCCCAGGCTGGCCAACTCCACCGCCACCACCGCGGCCAGGGGAATGCCCTTGTAGGCCGGGCCGAAAATCATGTCGAATTCAATGCCGGAGGCGATGATGCTGCGCGCATAGAATTGCGCCAGCCGCCCCAGCTTGGCGCCGTCGTCGAACAGGCCGGCATTGAAGAAGTACGGCGACAGGCGCCCGGCCTTGGTCTTGAATTCACCAAAGCGCAGCACGCCGGCATCCACCGCGAACTGCACGAAATCCTGGGCCAGCTGATCCTGGCTGCCACCTGCCACCATGGGAAATTCCTTGTTCAAGCTCACCAGCCTCAATCTCAACGGCATCCGCTCCGCCGCCAGCAAGGGCGTGGAGGCCTGGATCGCGAAGCTCAAGCCGGATTGTATTTGCGTACAGGAAGTCAAGGCGCAGGCCGCCGACGTGGAGGGCCGCTTCGAGGAACTGGCCGGCCTGAAGGGCCACTTCCACTTTGCGCAGAAAAAAGGCTATTCGGGCGTGGCGGTATACAGCCGGCACGCTCCCAGCGATGTCATCGTGGGCTATGGTTCAAAGGAATTCGACGCCGAAGGCCGCTATGTCGAGATGCGCTTCGATACGCCGGCGCGCAAGTTTTCCGTCATCAGCTGCTACTTCCCTTCGGGCTCGTCGGGTGAAGAGCGGCAGCAGGCGAAGTTCCGCTTCCTGGACGAGTTCGATCCTTACCTCGTCAGGCTGAAGAAGCAGCGTGAGTTCATCCTGTGCGGCGACGTGAACATCGCGCACCAGGAAAAAGACCTGAAGAACTACAAGAGCAACAAGAAGAACAGCGGCTTCCTGCCCGAAGAGCGGGCCTGGATGACCCGATTGCTGTCGGAGACCGGCCTGGTCGACGTGTACCGGCGCCTCAAGCCCGACACCACCGAGGAGTGCTACACATGGTGGAGTAACCGTGGCCAGGCTTACCTGAACAACGTGGGCTGGCGGCTGGACTACCACCTTGCCACCCCGGCCATTGCACAACTGGCGCGCACCGAGGCTATCTACAAGGCGGAGAAATTCTCCGACCACGCACCGATCACGGTGGAGTACGAACTGGCGCTCTAACCTCGTCGTTCCCGCGCAGGCGGGAACCCAGAGCGTCCGAATTCAAAAGCCCGGGAGCACTGGGTCCCCGCTTCCGCGGGGATGACGGATGGCTACCAGTCCACCAGCGCCAGCCCAACGCTGAACACATTGCGTTTGCGGTTGTAGTCCAGCAGGCTGTCGCCGTAGCCGCTGAAGGCCTGCACATGCAGCCGCAGGTCGTTCAGGTTGCCCACGCGGTTGCCGCGGCCCAGCGCCCTGAAGTATTCCAGCCGCACCGAGCCGTTGCTGTTGGAGCCGAACGCGGTGCGCACCGTGCCGGAAAAGGTGTTCTTCGCGTCGGCATGCCAGGTGGCGGTGAGCTCGCCGCGCCCGATCAGGTCGGTGATGTCGGGGTTGTCGTCGCCGCCGCTTTCGCCCAGCCGCTTCCAGATGCGGCCTTCCAGCGAGAAGCGGCTGTCCAGGTCCAGGCCCGCCATCAGGATGCCGCGGTTCCAGCTGCGCGACAGCGGCAGCGTGCGCCCGTTCGACTGGTGCGAGATGCCCAGGCCCGCATAACGCAGCCGCATGCCGCCGGGCAGGCCCACATCCAGCGGGTAGATGTACATGGCCTCGGGCTCGTAGTCGGTGGTGCGGAAGGGGCGCGAGATGCCGCCGCTGAAAAACTGCCAGTACGACTGCTGGGTAAAGCCCACCCACAGCGAATCGCTCAGCGTGCCGTTGCCGCGCGTGAGCAGGTTCTTCGCCACCTTGATGCGCGCCGACAGCTGGATGCGGGTTTCGGTATCGCGGTAGCTTTCCGCCGTGGTGGCGCTGCGGCCCGCGGCCGGCGAGGTCGGCTGGTTGTTGACGCCGTCGGAGGCCACGATGTCCATCGAGATCGGCCGGTAGCCGCGCAGCTCGAAGGTGCCGCAGTCGGTTTCCTTCTGCAGCTCCCAGAAGCGCGACAGGCTGGAGTAGTTGTTGTCCTGGCAGCCGTTGACGCCCGCCACCACGGGCAGCGCGGGCGGCGGCGCGATGCCCAGCGCCACGCTGGAGGCCGGCGCCACCGCCGCGGCGGGCGCGGATTGCTGCTGCTGGGCCCAGCGGTCGAAGCAGGCCAGCCGTGCCGCGCCGTCGGGCGTGGCGGAGCAGACCTGCCAGCTTTCCAGCCGCACGCTGGGCGGGGCCGCCGTGGCTGCGGCCTGGCCCCAGGCGGCCGGCGCGGCGGCGATGCCGGTGGCCAGCGCCAGCGCGCCCAGGCGCCAGCGGCGGTTATCAATGCGGGGGGTGCGAACAATCGCCATGGGCGCGGCCTTCCTGGTGGGTGTAGCTCAACGGTGGGGAGCCGTTGAACTTAGCAGGCACCGGCGCCCGCGCTTGTAGGCCGCCGCCTGATTTCGACGGGCGGCGCCAAAAAGAAGCTAAGGCAGCTTGCGCAGCACGAAGGGCCGCGCCACCCGCTCGCTGGCGGCCTGCCAGCTGCCGCGGATCTCGCGCCCGCAGGAGCCCTCGACCACGTCACCGATCCAGGTCGCGCTGATGCTCACCCCGTCGGTGGACTCTTCCAGCGAGAACTCGCCTTCGTCCACGTCGCCTGCCAGCAGGGCCTTCTCGCCGTTGCGGTTCACCGCGCCGCTCACGCTCTCGGCCATGCTGGCATGCGGCTCCAGCAGCAGGGTGGCGCCGCGCGGCAGGCCCTCGAACTCGGCGCGCCACATGCCCACGAGGTGCCGGTGCGTCACCTCGGCCGCCTTGGGGCACGGATTCTCAGGTGGCGATTGGGCTGCAGAGCGCATGGATAAAGCGCAGGCAGCTATCAAAAACAGAGCAACACGGATTTTCATGGCACGCTGGCCCCGGCGGCCGCCGGCGCGGCCGCGCTGTCCACAGCCTTTTTCGCGAACTCGGCGCGCAGGGCCTTGAGCTTTTCGCGCGGGTCTTCGCGCGTGGTCGCCTTGTCCAGCGACATCTCGGCAATGAAGCGGCTGGGCTGGGCGCTCACCATCTCGCGGCCCTTCTTGCGCTTCTTGGTCCAGGAGACCGCCAGCGAGCGCTGCGCGCGGGTGATACCCACGTACATCAGGCGGCGCTCTTCCTGCAGCCGCTGCAGGATGCCCTCGCTCATGGGGCCGTCGGCGCGGCCGGTGGGGTTGTCGTCGTCGCCCAGCTTGAAGGGCAGCATGCCCTCGGTCACGCCCACCAGCATCACGTGCGGCCATTCCAGGCCCTTGGCGGCGTGCAGAGTCGACAGTGTCACCACGTTCTGGTCAGTCTCCCGCTCGCTGATGGTCGACAGCAGGGCAATTGTCTGCGCCACTTCCAGCAGGCTTTTCTTCTCGGTTTCCAGGCTCACTCCGGCCGTGTCGTCAATGGTGCCGCCAGCGCGCTGGCTCATCCAGTCGCAGAAATCCAGCACGTTGGTCCAGCGGCTGGCGGCCAGCTTCTCGCTGTCCTCGCCGTCGTAAAGGTGCTTTTCATAGTCGATTTCCTTCAGCCATTCCAGGATGAAGGCGCGCGAGTCCTCGGCGCCGTGGGTGTGGCGGGCGCGGTATTCCAGGTCGTTCACATAGCGGCCGAACTCGTGCAGGCTGCCCACCGCCTTGGCCGGCAGCACCGAGCCCAGCGAGGAGGAGAACAGCGCCTCGAACAGGCTCACCTTGTATTTGCTGGCGAAGGTGCCCAGGTTCTGCAGCGTGGTGTGGCCGATGCCGCGCTTGGGCGTGGTGATGGCGCGCAGGAAGGCGGGGTCATCGTCGTTGTTGATCCACAGCCGGAACCAGGCGCACAGGTCCTTGATTTCCGCGCGGTCGAAAAAGCTCTGGCCGCCCGATACCTTGTACGGAATGGCCGCCTTGCGCAGCGCCTTCTCGAACACGCGGGCCTGGTGGTTGGCGCGGTACAGCACCGCGAACTCCTTCCACTCCTGGCCGATTCCGTTGGCCCGCGTCGACTGGATGCGCGCCACGGTGCGCTCGGCCTCGTGCTCCTCGCTGTCGGCATCCACCACGCGCACCGGCTCGCCTTCGCCCAGCTCGGAAAACAGCGTCTTGGGATACAGCTTGGGGTTGGGGCCGATCACGTTGTTGGCGGCGCGCAGGATGGCGCCGGTGGAGCGGTAATTCTGTTCGAGCTTCACCACCTTCAGCTGCGGGAAGTCCAGCGGCAGGCGTTTCAGGTTGTCCAGCGTGGCACCGCGCCAGCCGTAGATCGACTGGTCGTCGTCGCCCACCGCGGTGAAGCGCGCGCGCTCACCCACCAGCAGCTTGAGCACCTCGTATTGGGTGGCGTTGGTGTCCTGGTATTCATCCACCAGCACGTGGCCCAATTGCGCCTGCCACTTCTCGCGCACTTCGGCGTGGTCCTGCAGCAGCTTCAGCGGCAGGCCGATCAGGTCGTCGAAGTCCACGCTCTGGTAAGCCGCCAGCCGCTCCTCGTAGCGCGCCATGATGCGCGCCGTCACGCGCTCGTTGTCGTCCTTCGCCTGGGCCTCGGCCTGCGCGGCGTTCAGCCCCATGTTCTTCCACAGGCTGATGGCCCATTGCCACTGGCGCGCGGTGGCCGCGTCGGTGCTGCCGCCGGCGTCCTTCAGGATGCTGGTGACGTCGTCACTGTCAAGAATGGAGAACTGGGGCTTCAGGCCCAGCGCCGCGCCGTCCTGGCGCAGCATGCGCACGCCCAGCGCGTGGAAGGTGCAGATCAGAACGCCCTTGGCCTCGCGCCCGATCAGCCCCTTGGCCCGCTCGCGCATTTCAGCGGCGGCCTTGTTGGTGAAGGTGATCGCCGCGATGCGCTGCGGCTCCAGCCCCGCGGTGATCAGCCGAGCTATCTTGTGGGTGATGACGCGGGTCTTGCCGGAACCGGCGCCCGCCAGCACCAGACAGGGCCCATGCATGTAATTGACTGCTTCTTGCTGGGCGAGGTTGAGGCCGGCGGACATTCGGGAAAGGGAGAGGGGAGGTACTGCGAGAGAGAAGCGGCGAATCATACCGGTCCGGCCTGAGACAATGGCGCCGTGCTCGATGTCCTGCTGGTCACCTTCCCCTTCTTCGCGCTGGTCCTGTGCGGCTACGTCGCGGCGCGCAGGCGCATGCTGCCGCTGGACGCGATTTCCGGCTTGAACAGCTTCGTGCTGTATTTCGCGCTGCCCTGCATGCTGTACCGCTTCGGCTCCGCCACACCCATCGCCCAGCTGCTGGACGGCGCGGCCATCGCGGTGTACCTGCTGTGCGCGCTGGTGATGGTGGGCTTCGTGGTGGCGGCCAGCATGAACCGGCGCATCCGCTGGAACGACGCCTCGTTCGGCGCGCTGGTGGCCGCTTTTCCCAACACCGGCTTCATGGGCGTGCCGTTGCTGGTGGCGCTGCTGGGCGCTGCCGCCGCGGGCCCGGCCATCCTTACCATCCTGGTGGACTTGGTGGTGACCACATCGCTGTGCATCGCGCTGTCGCGGCTGGACGGCGCCGACCAGCACGGTGCGAGCACCGCCGCCAAAAAAGCGCTTCAAGGTGTCGCGCTGAACCCAATGCCCTGGGCAATTGTTCTCGGTGGTGTGGCATCGTGGCTGCGGCTGGAACCGATCAAGCCGGTGATGCAGACGTTGGGCCTGCTGGCCGATGCCGCCTCGCCGGTCGCGCTGTTCACCATCGGCGCGGTGCTGGCCCGCTCCCAGATGATGGCCGCGCTGCAGGAACACGCGCCCATGCCGCTGCGCGATTTCGTGCCGGTGGCTGTTACAAAATTGGTGGTGCACCCCCTTTTGGTGCTGCTGGTGGGCGCCGCCGCCATTTACCTGGGCTTGCCGCTGGACAAATTCGCGCTCACCGTGATGGTGCTGGTGGCCGCCTTGCCCAGTGCCAGCAACGTTTCACTGCTGGCCGAGCGCTTCGGCGCCGACACCGGCCGCATCGCCCGCATCATCCTTTTGACTACGGCCGCCGCTTTCCTGACCTTTTCCGGGGCCGTCGCGCTGCTGACCTGAAGCCCCTTTCGCCGGGTTGTTACGCGTTGACACACAGCGGCGGAGGGGAAAAAATGGTCCCTCTTACCAGGAGTTAGCCATGGGCAAAAAAGGGCCGTTGACGCTCGTGTCACCGAAGGATTTCAAGGAACGCACTTCCTTGCGCCTTCACGCGCGAAGCGGAACCACGCAGCAGCTGGACCTGGCATACGCCGCGTACTGGGAATCGCAGAGCGACTTCAAGAAAAAGCAGCTGCACCGCATCCTGGGCGAATACCTGGTGGCCCACGGCGGCCGCTGGAACCTGTGCGAGCGCAACACCGTCAGCGGCGGGCTGCTGGAGTGGCTGCACAACGAGGTGGCGCCCCCCAGCGTGCGGATGACGCCCGAGCGGGCCCGCAAGCTTGACCGCGCCGCGGCCGCCGACATCCGCAACGTGCAGATCCCGCACTCGCGCTACGGTGTGCTGTATTTCCTGGCCAACATCCAGCTGGACATGGACATCGCCTCGGTGGTGGTGGAAGGCATCAGCACCGTGGGCGGCGCCGTCGGCACCGGCTTCGGCACCGATTTCGGCCAGCTGGGCAGCGCCTCCGGGGCCAACAAGACCGCGTTTACCACCATCGGGAACACGGCCATCAAGACCAGCCACATCACCGGCGTCGGCGGCGGCGTGCTCGGGGTCGTGAAGGGCGCCGCCAGCACCGCGGGCACCGTGGCGCCCAAGCCGCCGCCGGTGGTCGCGCAAAGCTGGTTCCCCACCAGCGAAGCGGCGCTCACGCGCATCAGCGACGGGTTAAGCGAGGTCTACAACCAGAACAAATACCTCGGCGCCGTAGCCTATGTGGGCGCCGGCATCGCGTCGCCCCTCATCGCCACCGGCGCCCTGCTGGCAGACGGCGCGCTGGCCGTCGCGCGCGCGGCGCGGGCGTTGTGGGATGCGGTCAAGAAGGCACTGGGATCGGTGGGCAACATGATCGCGGAAGCCTGGCGCAATCGCGGCAGCATTGGCACCGCCGAAAAGATGGGCGCGCTGATCAAGGCCTGCACCAAGTTCATCCTCGACCTGGTCATGAAAAACGCCGTGCCGTTCCTCGGTGGCGCCATCGACGTGGGCACCGGCCTGGTACGCACCATCGACGAGGCCTGCACCCGCGTGCGCTCCTGGTACGACCGCCGCCGCATCCGCCTGCAGGCGGGCCACCCCGAGGAAATGGCCAACGCCATCGAGCATCAGATGAGCATGGGCATCTTCAAGGGCCTGGGCGACGTGCTCAAGGGTGCGGGCAAGATCGCGGTGGGCGTGTTCCTGCCGGGCCTGGGCAGCCTGGTCGCGGTGATCATTTCGGCCATCGAGTGGATGATCAAGCTGATCTACCGCCTGCTTGAGCGCTCGGCCATCAACGACTTTCTCGAGAAGGCCCGCAGGCTCTACACCGTGGAGAAGAACCGCGCACAGCTGCAGCCTGGCCCGGCGCGCGGCGTGCATGGCAACCGCGAGCCCGACACCGAGACGCGCGGCACGCTGATCAACAGCAGCATCCTGTTCACCGAGTTCTTCCAGGAGGGCTGCAAGGCCAGCCCGCTGATCCCCATGCTCACGCTGAACTCCGGCCTGGCCGGCAGCCTGATGACCATGGTGGAGCTGTTCGAGGCCGATGGCAGCCAGTCGGGCGCCGAGGGCGGCAATCGCACCGAGTTCGACATCGCCGGCGACTACTTCACCCGGCTCAAGCGCTATTCGGTCACTTACCTGAAGAGCTGCGGCTTCCAGTTCCGCCCGCTGGACATCAACGACCAGCTGATGCGCGGCTACCTGATGCATGCCACCGGGGCGGAACGCACCATGGTCGGCCCCGACGGCAAGAAGCACGTCGCACAGAGCCACATGGCGCCGGCCACCTGGGCCGGCCGCGCGGTGGCCATCGCACGCGCCTGAGCTACCAGGCGTCGATGGGCAAGCCGCCTTCGGGCGGCTTTTTCATGGCCGCGCCATCCAGCCCGCGCGCCAGCCAGCTGCGCGTATCGGCCGGGTCGATCACCGCGTCGATCTCCAGCGTGGCCGCCATGTTGATGGCCTGGCCGCGCTCGTACTGCTGCGCCACCAGCTGCTGGTACAGGGCCTCGCGCGCGGGACCTTCAGGCTGCGCCTCCAGCTCCTTGCGATAGCCCAGCTTCACCGCGCCTTCCAGGCCCATGCCGCCGAATTCCCCGGTGGGCCAGGCCACGGTGAAATCGGGTGAATGGAAGCCGCCCGCGCACATGGCCATGGCGCCCAGGCCGTAGCCCTTGCGCAGCACCACGCTGAAGAACGGCACGCGCAGGTGCGCGGCGGCGATGAACATGCGGCTGACGTGCCGCACCTGCGCCTTTTCCTCGATGGCCGGGCCCACCATGAAGCCGGGCGTATCCACCAGGCTCACCAGCGCCACGCCGTGCGCGTTGCACAGTTGCATGAAGCGCGCGGCCTTGTCGGCGGCATCGGCGTCGATGGCGCCGCCCAGGTGGTGCGGGTTGTTGGCCAGCATGCCCACCGGCCGCCCTTCAATGCGCGCCAGCGCGGTGTGGATGCCTTTGCCGAAGCCGGTGCGCAGCTCCAATAGCGAGCCGGCGTCGGCGATGCCTGCCAGCGCCGTGCGGCTGTCGTACACGCGCAGGCGGTTTTCCGGCACCACGCCGCGCAGGGCCTGCGCATCGGGTGCGGCGAAGGAGGCAAGGCGGCCCTGGAAGAACGAGAGGTAGTGCTTCGCGGCGGCGACGGCCTGCGCCTCATCGTCCACCAGCACGTCGATCACGCCGTTGCCGTGCTGCACGGCGCTGGGCCCGATCTGCTCGGGCTTGTACACGCCCAGCCCGCCGCCTTCCACCATGGCGGGGCCGCCCATGCCGATGTTGCTGCCCTTCGTGGCGATGATCACGTCGCAGCAGCCCAAAAGCGCCGCGTTGCCCGCGAAGCAGCGGCCCGCCACCACGCCCAGCACCGGCACCTGGCCGTTGAGCCGGGCGAAGCTGGCGAACGTCGCCACGTGCAGGCCGGCCACCACCGGCATGTCGGTGTCGCCGGGGCGCCCGCCACCGCCCTCGGCGAACAGCACCACGGGCAGGCGGTTGGCCAGCGCGAGGCCCAGCATGCGGTCGGTCTTCTGGTGGTTGCGCATGCCCTGGGTTCCGGCCAGCACGGTGGCGTCGTAGGCCATCACCACCGCCCGGGATTTCTCCGCGCCGAACAGCGCGCCGTTGATGGCGCCGGTGCCCGTGACCATGCCGTCGGCCGGCGTGTTGCGCTGCAGGTCGTCCTCGCTGCGGCGGCTGCGCTGGGCCGCCACGGCCAGCGCGCCGAATTCGCTGAAGCTACCCTCGTCGCACAGCGCCGCGATATTCTCGCGCGCGGTGCGCAGGCCCAGCGCATGGCGTTTGGCCACGGCCTCGGGCCGCTGCGCATCCTGCGTCAGCGCGTGGCGGGCGTTCACGCGCGCCAGGTCGGCGCGCGCCGCGGGCGCCGCCGTGGGTGTCGATTTCACTGGAAAATCGGGCTGCAGAGCGCTTGCAGCCTGCGTAAGGTGCTCCGAAATTAATAGCACATCGCCTTCATTCACGGTTTCGCCGGCGGCGAAACGCAGCTCGCGCACGCGGCCCGGCGCGGCCGCGCGCAGCTCGTGCTCCATCTTCATCGCCTCCAGGATCACCAGCACGTCGCCGGCCTGGACGCTGTCGCCCACGGCGACCTGCCATTGCACGACCTGGGCTTGCAGGGGGGAGCGCAGTTCTGTCATGCAAACATTGTCGGCCAAGGCCCTTGGGCCCGCCGGTCAACCCGGCGACAATCCCCCCATGAGCGACTTTGTACCTCTCATCGACCTCTATCGCGGCGGCACGCTGGAATGCCGGCATTTCGGCGCCATCGCGGTCTGCAACGCAGATGGCAAGCTGGTGGCCGCCGCCGGCAACCCGCAGTGGCTGTGCTTCACCCGCTCCACCCTCAAGCCGCTGCAGGCGCTGCCTTTCATGCAGTCGGGCGGCGCCCAGCTGTTCGGCTTCACCCGCCAGGACGTGGCCATGCTGTGCGCCAGCCACAACGGCGAGCCCATGCACGTGGCGCAGGTGCAGGGCATGCTGGACAAGACCGGCCTCACCTACAAGTCGCTGCAGTGCGGCTGCCATGTGCCGCTGTACGTGGAGCACGGCGCCGGCCCGGCGCCCGCGCAATACGACGAGCGCCACCACAACTGCAGCGGCAAGCACTCGGGCTTCCTGGCCTGGTGCGTGCAGCAGGGCCAGCCGCTGGGCAACTACCTGGCGCCCGGCCATCCGCTGCAGCAGGCTATCCGGCGCGACGTCGCGCGCGCCGTCGGCCTGTCCGAAGGCGACCTGAAAATCGCCATCGACGGCTGCTCGGCGCCCAACTACGCCATGCCGCTGGCCAGCCTGGCCACGGGCTATGCGCGGCTGGCCAGTGGCATCGCTGATGCGGAATTCGGCGAGAGCTTCGCGCAGCTGGCCGATGCGATGTCGTCGCACCCCGACCTGGTGTCGGGCACCGGGCGCAACGACCTGGCCTTCATGCGCGCGGGCCGCGGCGACTGGGTTACCAAGGTGGGCGCGGACGGCGTGCAGGTGGTGGCCAGCAAGAGCCGCGGCGAAGCGCTGGCCATCAAGGTCATCGACGCCAACAAGCCCGCGCTGTTCGCCGCCACCATCGCCACGCTCGACCAGCTGGGATGGCTGGACGCGCGCCAGCGCGAAGAGCTTCGCCCCTGGCGCTCCGAGCCCATCGCCAATGCGCGTGGCACGCAGGTGGGCGAGCGCAAGCCCGCGTTCGAGCTGCGCACCGCGCACTAGGCAAGCAGTGCCAGCTTGAGAGGCTGCTGAGGTTGCAGCAGCACGCACTCGTTACAGCATCACACAGGCCCCGTCCCACACGCAGTGTCTGCACAGCCTGACGATGCGGATTCCCCAGGCACTTATTGTTGAAACCAGTCGGCAATCACGCCGGCGTGCTTTTTACCAATCAAGTTTCAATCAAGGAGTTCCACCATGTCCGCCACCACCAAGATCCTGGGCCTGCTCACCGGCGCCTCTGCTGTTGCCGTCATCAGCGTCGCGTTCGCACAAGGCGTCGAGCCGCACGATTACATCAAGAATCCCGCCCTGGGCGCCGGCCAGCAAAGCACGTACCACACCGGCATGGGCGAGACCGGCCTGCCGCCCGTGAATGAAGCGGCACGTGTCGCCGTGATCATCCAGGAACCCGTGGTTGCCGTGGCTCCCGCGCCGGTTGAGACCGTGGCCGTGGCCCCCGCCCCGGTGGAAACCACCACCATGGGTGCCGGCCCCGCTCCCGCCCCCGTCGAAGCCGCGCCCGCGCCGAAGCGGGTTCGCGCCGACCGCAACTAAATCCGCGTCAACGGGTTACTCCGCCTTGGGGCAGGCCAGGAAGTTTTCCTGGCGCACCAGGGCGCCGCCCTGCCGGATGTCGACGGCGACCGTCTTGCATGCCGCAGCGGCGGGCTCCACCACCTTGCCGTGGATCAGGAAGCCTTGTTCATCAAGGCCGCTGGCTTCGCCGTACAACACCGCCAGATCGATGACGCGCTGGCGGAACACGCGCGACTCGGGCGTGTCGGGCCATTGCGGCTGCGCCCAGGCGCTGCCCGCGCAAACGCAAACAGCCAGCGCCGCGTACCTCAGTTCCATTTGAGCGCCAGCCAGGCGCACAGCACCACGCCCACCAGGTACATCAGCCAGGTCTGCGGTACCGCATAGGGGTAGAGCATCAGCGCCAGCCCCAGCCATTTGGGCGTGGGCAGTTCCGCCTTTTTTCCGTGCCGCCAGGCCACCAGGCCGACGATGCCAAAGAGGATCGCGCCCACGATGTAGGCGGGGCTGGGCATGGTGAGCAGGCCGGATGATTCAAGTGCCTTGATTGCGTCCATGGTGCTATTGTCGCGCGCATGACCCGCCGCATTGCCCTCGCCGCGCTTCTTTCGCTGGCCTGCGCGCCGGTGCTGGCGGCCGCGCCGCAGGCCGTGAGTTTTGCCAGCCTGGATGGCACATTCCTCAAGGCCTGGGTGTTTGCGCCGGCGCGGATGCCGCCGCGCGGCACCGTCATCGCGCTGCACGGCTGCGGCGGCCTGTATTCCACCGCCGCTTCGCGCCAGGGCCAGCTCAACCCGCGCCACCAGGCCATGGCCGAGCTGCTGGTGGCCGAAGGCTACGCGGCCGTGTTTCCCGACAGCCTGTCGCCGCGTGGCGAACAGCAGATCTGCACGCAGAAGCTCGGCAGCCGCCGCATCGACCAGGGTGAGCGCCGCGCCGACACGCTGGGCGCGCTGGCCTGGGTGGCGGCGCAGCCGTGGGCCTCACCGGCGCGCATCGCACTGCTCGGCTGGTCACACGGCGGCAGCGCCGTGCTCTCGGCCACGGATGCCACGCGCCGCGACGTGACAGACGTGCCTGCCAGGGCAGCGGTGGCCATCGCCTTCTACCCCGGCTGCAGCGATTCGCTGAAGAAGGGCTACAAGCCCAACGCGCCGCTGGTGCTGATGCTGGGCGAAAAGGACGACTGGACGCCGCCCGGGCCCTGCATCGAACTGGGCAAGGCCATCGGCGCCGAGACCAACGTGTTCGAGGACAGCTATCACGACTTCGACAACCCGGTGGGCGCCGTCCGGCTGCGCCCGGACGTGCCCAACGGCGTCAACCCGGGGCGCGGCGTTCATGCCGGCGCCAATCCGGCGGCGCGCGAGAAGGCCTATGCGCGGCTGCGTGAACTGCTGGGCCAGGCCTTCCGCTAGCGCGCAAAAATGTGGTGACTTGACTCACAATGCGGCTGATGAAAACCATCTCCCTCATTGGCGCACCCACCGACGTGGGTGCCAGTGTGCGCGGCGCGGGCATGGGCCCAGATGCCTTGCGCGTGGCGGGCCTGGTGGAAGCGCTGCGTTCGGACACGCTGGCCGTCATCGACCGCGGCAACCTGGCCGGCCCGCCCAATCCCTGGTCCGCGGCGAGCGGCGGCCTGCGCCACCTGGATGAAGTGGTGGCGTGGAACCGCTCGGTGTTCGATTCGGTGGATGAAGTGCTCACTGCCGGCGGCATCCCGCTGCTGATGGGCGGCGACCACTGCCTGGCCATCGGCTCCATCAGCGCGGTGGCGCGGCACTGCCGGCGCCAGGGCAAGACCCTGCGCGTGATCTGGCTGGACGCGCATTCCGACGTCAACACCGAAGCCATCAGCCCCAGCGGTAACCTGCACGGCATGCCGGTGGCCTGCCTGCTGGGCCACGGCCCGGCGGCCCTGACGGGGTGGAGCGGTGAAAAGCATGCCGTCACGCCCGGCGACATCGACTTCATCGGCATCCGCAGCGTGGACTTTGAAGAGAAGCAGGCCATCCGCGCGCTGGGCCTGCAGGTCTATGACATGCGCCACATCGACGAGCATGGCATGCGCAACACCATGACCGAAGCCCTGCAGGACGTGGACGAGAACACGCACCTGCACGTGAGCTTCGACCTGGATTGCCTGGACCCGCTGGACGCGCCCGGCGTGGGCACCGGCGTGCGCGGCGGCCCCACCTACCGCGAGATGCAGCTGTGCATGGAAATGATCGCCGACAGCGGGCAGCTGGCCTCGCTGGACGTGGTGGAGATCAACCCCGCGCTGGACGTGCGCAACCGCACCGCCGAACTGGCGGTGGAGTTCGTGCTGAGCCTCTTTGGCGCGTCCACTTTGGTGCGCTGAACCTCTCGCGTATGTGCGACGCCGCACATACGCGCGCGCGAAACCCGCGCGCATAATGAACCACGTTCACCGATAACCCGCCGCCGGCGGCTCCTTGGACCCTTCCCAAGGAACAGCCGTGACCCAAAACACGGGAATGGGCGCCATCCTCAAGGCCCACGAATCAGAGATATTGCGCGACTGGATCGCGACCCAGCTGGCCGACACCAGCCTGCGCGAGCTGCTCAACGAAACCGAAGTCAACGAACAGTCCCGCAGCTTCCTGGAACTGTTTTCCAACGCGGTGCGCGTCAGCTACGACGAGGAGCTGGCCGGCCAGCACTGGGACGACGTGCGCGCCGCGCTGTCCAGCCTGTCCAAGAAGCGAGCCCTGGCGGGCTTCTCGCCGACCGAAACCGCGACCTTCGTCTTCTCGCTCAAGCAGCCCGTGTTCGCCGCGCTGCGCCGGGCCTTTGCCGCCGACGCGCAGCGCCTGAACGAGGAGACCTGGCTGTCATCCACCGTTCTGGACAAGCTGGGTATGGTGACGGTGGAAGCCTACCAGCGCAGCCGCGAGGAAGTGATCGTGCGCCAGCAGCAGGAACTGCTGGACCTCTCGACGCCCGTCATCAAGCTGTGGGACGGCATCGTCGCCGTACCGCTGATCGGCACGCTGGACAGCGAGCGCACGCAGGTCGTGATGGAAAACCTGCTCGAAGGCATCGTGCAGCACGAGGCCACGGTGGCCATTGTCGACATCACCGGGGTGCCCACCGTGGACACGCTGGTGGCGCAGCATCTGCTCAAGACCGTGGCCGCCACGCGCCTGCTGGGCGCCGAATGCATCATCAGCGGCATCCGCCCGCAGATCGCGCAGACCATCGTGCACCTGGGCGTGGACCTCACCAACGTCACCACCAAATCCACGCTGGCCGATGCGCTGCGCGTGGCGCTGGACAAATGCGAACTGGCGGTCACGCGCAAGAAGGCCCTTACCCCCGGGAGCTGACCCTTGGAAAAGATTCCGATCCTGAAGATGGGGGACTTCCTGCTGGTGACGATCCAGGTGGAGCTGCATGACCAGCTGGCGCTGGCGCTGCAGGACGACCTGACCCAAAAGCTGGCGCGCTCGGGAACCCGCGGCGTACTGATAGACATCTCGGCGCTTGAAATCGTGGACTCGTTCATAGGGCGCTCGCTGGCTCACATAGCGGGCATCGCGCGCATCATGGATGCCGCCACGGTGCTGGTCGGCATGCGCCCGGCAGTGGCCATCACGCTGGTCGAACTGGGCATGACCCTGAAGGGCGTGCGCACCGCGCTGAACATCGACAAGGGCATGCAGCTGCTGCGCGAAGCCGCGGGAGCGGCGGGAGCCGCGCCATCCCCGTCCTAGCCGCGCGCACCTTCGAGATCCGCTCGCAGGAAGACCTTGGCCACGCGCGCCGCGCAGTGCTGGAAGCGGCGACCCAGCTGGAATTCGCCGTCGTCGAACGGACCAAGCTGGTCACCGCCGCGAGCGAGCTGGGCCGCAACGCCCTCACCCACGGCAAGGGCGGCGCCATGGTCTTGACGCAGCTGTTCAAGGAAGGCCACACCGGGGTGCAGCTGGTCTTCGCGGATCAGGGACCCGGTATTGCCAACATCGAGCAGGCCATGACCGACGGTTTCAGCACCGCAAGAAGCATGGGCCTGGGCCTGGGCGGTGCCCGGCGGCTGGTTAGTGAATTTTCCCTGCAGTCGCAGCCGGGCCAGGGAACCACAGTGACGATCATCCAATGGAAAAGACGATAGAAGTCCACGAACAGAGCCAGGTCGGCGAGGTGCGCCGGGTGGTCGCGGCCATGGCCGCGACGCAAGGCCTGTCCGAGGCCGACATGGGCCGTGCCGCGCTGGTGGCGAGCGAGGCCTCCACCAACCTGGTGAAGTACGGCAAGCATGGCGTGGTCATCGTGAGCAGGGTCTCGCACGCGGGTGCGCGCGGCGTGCAGATCGTGGCCACCGACAAGGGCCCGGGCTTCGCCAACTTCCAGGCCTCGGCGCGTGACGGCCACTCCACCGGCGGCAGCCTGGGCATCGGCCTGAGCGTCATCATGCGGGCCTCGGATGTGTTCGACGTCTTCACCGTGGAGGGCCAGGGCTCGGCTTTCCTCTCGCGGGTCCTGCCGCGCCCGGTCGCGGCAGCGCCGCCGGGCGGCGCGCTGGCCATCGGCGTGCGCTCCACACCCATGCACGGAGAGGTGGAATGCGGTGACGCCTGGTCGGTCACGCAGGCCGGGCGCTGGCAGCGCTTGTGCGTGGTCGACGGGCTGGGCCACGGGCCGCTGGCGGCCCGGGCCGCCGCCGAAGCCCTGTCGGTGGTTGCCTCCGC
Source organism: Burkholderiales bacterium (assembly GCA_016191525.1). Taxonomy (GTDB): domain Bacteria; phylum Pseudomonadota; class Gammaproteobacteria; order Burkholderiales; family Burkholderiaceae_C; genus Ramlibacter. The sequence continues at coordinate 79,464 of JACPOK010000039.1, forward strand.
CCCGTCGGCGGAGACGCCCGCCGACATCCTGGCGCGCGCCCACAAGGCGCTCAAGCCGACCCGGGGCGCCGTGATGGCCGTCGTGGCGATCGATACCGCCGCCGGCACCTTCAGCTTTTCCGGCATCGGCAACATCGCGGGCGTGCTGCACACGGGCGAGGAGTCGCAGCACCTGCTTTCGGTCGAGGGCGTGGTGGGCTACAACGTGCGCGCCATCAAGCAGCAGGAATATGCCTGGACGGCCGCATCCACCGTCATCCTCAGCAGCGACGGCCTGACCAACCGCCGCAGCCTGGCGAAGTACCCCGGCTTGCTGGCGCGCCACCCGGTCCTCATTGCCGCCGTGATGTACCGCGACTTCGCGCGCGACAGCGACGACGCCACCGTGCTGGTGGCCAAGGGGACCCGATGACCGAGCACATCCTCACCACCCGCGTCTCCGCCGCCGACATTGTTGTGCTGCGCAGCCGCACGCGCCAGGTCGGCGAGCTGTTCGGCCTGGATGTCATCCAGCTCACGCGCTTCATCACGGCGGTCTCGGAAATCGCCCGAAACACGATCCAGTACGCGGGCGAAGGCAGCGCCACTTTCCAGTTCGACGGTGGCGCCGGGCACGACCGGCCGCAACGGCTGCTGGTGCTGATGGCTGACAAGGGCCGGGGCATCGCCAACCTGCAGGCGGTGCTGGACGGGGCCCCGGACGCGAAGGGCAAGGTGCCCATGGGCATCGCGGGCAGCCGGCGGCTGGTGGATGAACTGCGGGTGGAGTGTCCCGCCGGCGGCGGCACGCTGGTCACCATCGCGATGGTGCTGCCCAGGCAGGTGGCCCGCCACACCCCGGCCGAAATCGCGTCGCGGGTGAAGCAGCTTGACCGCCGCAGGCCCAAGACGCCGGTGGAGGAGATGGAGCAGCAAAACCGGGAAATGCTCTTCACCCAGAACGAGCTGCGCCTGAAGCAGCTGGAACTGCAGCTGGCCGATGAGCGCAAGAACCAGTTCCTGTCCACGCTGGCGCATGAGCTGCGCAATCCGCTGGGCACGCTGCAGATGACGCTGCTGTTGCTGACGCGCAAGACCGGGCTGGGGCCGGCCGAACTTTCGCAGCGCTACGGCATCATGGCGCGGCAGGTGACCCAGATCACCAGGCTGGTGGATGACCTGATGGACGTTTCGCGCGTGACCCACGGCAAGGTGGAATTGGACATGCAGCCCGCCGAGGTCAACGCGCTGGTCACGCAGGCGGTGGAAATGAGCGGGGCCGCCATCCAGGCGCGCCAGCAGGCGGTGGTGGTTCGGCTGAACAAGGACGAGTTGTGGATACGGGGCGACGACACGCGCCTGAAGCAGGTGCTTTGCAATCTGATCCAGAACGCCACGCGCTACACGCCTGAAAAGGGAAACATCACGGTGAGCGTGCGGCGCGAGAGCACCAATGCCGTGATTGAAGTGGCCGACGACGGCATCGGCATCGCGCCCGAGGTGCTGCCCACCGTGTTCGAACTGTTCGTGCAGGGCGGCCTTGCCAGCGGTGCCAACCAGGGCGGCCTGGGGGTGGGGCTGACGCTGGTGCAGCGCCTGACCCGCGACCACGGCGGCACGGTGGCGGCCGCCAGCGAGGGGCTGGGCAAAGGCAGCCGCTTCACCGTGACGCTGCCGCTGTCCTCAGCGCCGGTGGCGCGGCCGAACATCGCGGTGCTGGCGCCGCAGGCGCCCGCGCCGGCCCCGGATTCCAGAAGCGAATCGGCCGCCAGCCCGCACCAGCCGGGCGCCAGCAGCTAGCTTTTTTATAGCGTGTGCCGATACTGGGCCAGCCGCACGCAGTTGTCGCAATGGCCGCAGCGCCCGGGATGCGAATCGTCCTGCATGGACTGCAGCAGCACTTCCCAGCGGCATTGCCCGGTCTGCGCGTAGAACACCATGCGCTCCAGCGTGTCCCGGTCCAGGTCGCGCTTGTCGCGGTAGGCGGTGGCCAGCCGTTCCAGCGCGGGCCCATCCAGTTCCCTGCGTGCGAGATGCAGGAAACCCTGCGCGTCCTGCACGGCGACGCGCTGGCGGCGCAGCAGGCTCACGGCCACCTGCAACTTGCCGCGCGGGCGTCCCAGCCGCTCTTTCAGCAGGGGCAGTGTCCAGCCCGCGGCCTCGGGCGGCGGGTCCTTCAGCGCCTGGTACACGGCTTCCATGTCGGCCAGCGAGGGATAGCGCCCCGCCAGGAAAAACTGCTGCACCGCCTTGTCGCGGCGCAGGAACAGGAGCGTGCAGGCCGCGGCAAGTCCATCACGGCCGGCACGGCCGGCCTCCTGGTAGTACGCGTCCAGTCCCGCGGGCATCTGGTAGTGCACGACAAAGCGGATGTCCGGCTTGTCGATGCCCAGCCCGAACGCGTTGGTGGCCACCATCACGCGTACCTCGCCGCCCATGAAAGCTTCCTGCGCCGCATGGCGTTCGGCGGCCTTGAGCTTGCCGTGGTACAGGCCCACGGATTCATCCTTGCCCGCCAGGGCGGCATGCACTTGCTGGGCGGCTTTCACCGTGGCGCAGTAGATGAGGCCGCTGCCCCGCGCTTCATGCACCAGCGCCAGCACCCGCTCCAGCTTGTCCTCCTCGCGCGCCACCTGCTCCACGCGCAGCGAGAGATTGGCCCGGTAAGCGCCGGTATTGAGGATGCCCTGCGCCGGGATGCCCAGTTGCTGCGCCACATCACGCGTCACGTCGTCGGTGGCCGTGGCGGTGAGCGCCAGCACCGTGGGCGAACCCAGCTTCGCGCGGGCCGGCCCGATCTCCAGGAAGGCCGGGCGGAAATCGTGGCCCCAGTGCGAGATGCAGTGCGCCTCGTCCACCACCAGCAAGGCGGTGGGGCGGCCCGACAGCAGTTCGATGAACGCGGGGTCGGCCAGCCGCTCCGGCGTGGCCATGACGATCAGGGCCGAGCCATCCTGCACGGCAAGCCGCGCGGCCTCGGCCTCCGGCGCGTCCAGCGCGCTGTTGAACTGCACCGCGGCAATGCCCAGCGCCTGCAGCGCGTCGCACTGGTCCTTCATCAGCGCGATCAGCGGCGACACCACCACCGTACGGCCCTTCACCAGCAGCGCTGGCAGCTGGTAGCACAGCGACTTGCCCGCGCCGGTGGGCATGATGGCCAGCGTGTTCTGGCCGGACAGCACGCGTTCCATCACCGGCTGCTGGCCCGGGCGCAGGTGCCGCAGCCCGAAATGTTTTTTCAGCGCGGCAGTGATGCGCGCCGCCGGGCGGGGTGCGGCCGCCATCGCCTCAGGCGGCGTCTTCTTCGCTGTCCTCGTCGGTGTCCGCGGCCAGGTCGTCGCCCATGCGGTCCGATCCATTGCGCCCGCCCACGCGGTCCACGCGGTCGGGCAGGATGTCGGCGCCCTCGCCGCTGTCGCGCGGGTCAGCCGAGGCGCGTTCACCGGTGCCTGAGCGGTCGCTGTCGCTATTGAGCTGGTCGGGGCCCAGCTCGCCCATCGCGTCGCTGCCGCTGTCGGAGCTGTCGCTGGGGCCCAGCAAATCGGCGCCCTTGCCGCTGGGTTGCACGGCGGCGCGTTCGCCGCCCATCAAGCTGCTTTTTGCCATGTCGTTGTCTTCCGGTTGGTTGGGTTGGCCCCAGTCTGGCGGGCGCGCGGCGCCTGTGCAGTCGGCCATGGCAGACCGCGTTTGTCAGCCACCATCCCGGCGCTGGGCAGACAGCGCGGCGGGGCGGCGGCCTACGCGCCGTTGCGGATTCGCCGCTCAGCCTTGCCGCGGCCGCAAAGTTACTGTCGGGGCTTCAACCCAACCACATGGAGATCGACATGGGCATTCTTCTCTGGCTTCTCGGCGTACCGCTCAGCCTCATCATCATCCTGAAGCTGTTCGGCGTTTTCTAGACGCCTTTTTCAGGCGGCGGTCTGCATGCGCAGCCGCCGCGCCGCTTCTTCGGCCCGCGCGTCGTCGATCTCGCGGATCAGTCCGCCCACGTCCACCGCGCCGGCCTTGCGCTCGAAGCGCCCGGTCAGCGCCACGCCCGGCTGCAGCATGCCGCGCTGGTACAGGTCCCAGATCTCGCCTCCGTATTCGGTGGCCAGCAGTTCCGGCGCGAAGCCGCCGAAAAAGCCCCGCAGGTTCGCCACGTCGCGCAGCAGCATGCGCTGCGCATGGTTGTTGCCCGCCGCATCCACCGCCTGGGGCAAATCGATGATCACGGGGCCGTCCACGCTCAGCAGGATGTTGAATTCCGACAGGTCGCCATGCACCACGCCCGCGCACAGCATGCGCACCACCTGCTCCAGCAGCATGGCGTGGTGCGCGCGCGCGTCTTCGGGCGACAGCGTCACGTCGTTCAGGCGCGGCGCGGCATCGCCGTGCTCGTCGCACACCAGCTCCATCAGCAGCACGCCTTCATGAAAGTTGTAGGGCGTGGGCACGCGCACGCCGGCGGCGGCCAGGCGGTACAGGGCATCCACCTCGGCGCTTTGCCATGCGGCTTCCTGGGCCTGGCGGCCAAATTTCGTGCCCTTGGCCATGGCGCGGGCCTGCCGGCTGTTCTTAACCTTGCGGTTCTCGGTGTAGTCCACGGCCTGGCGGAAGCTGCGCTGCGTGGCTTCCTTGTAGATCTTCGCGCAGCGGGTTTCTTCCCCGCAGCGCACCACATAGACCATGGCTTCCTTGCCGCTCATCAGCTGGCGCACCACGCTGTCGATGAGTCCTTCTTCTACTAGCGGGGCGAGCCGCGGCGGTGCTTTCATCGGGCCATTTTGCGCCCTGCGTCCCGCACAATGGGCTGATGGCACGAAGAACCCGCCTGTCGCCCTGGGCGAAGATGTTCGAGCGCAACCTGCGCACGCTGGCCCGCGGCACGGCGCGCGCCGGCAAGAGCGCGGCCGCGGCGCGCAAGCCGCCGCCTGGTGCCGGCGACTGGCTGGCCGGCGTGGTGATGGGCATGGCCGGTGCCCGGCGCTACCGCCTGTACCGCCCGCCCGGCGTGGCGTTCGGCGAGCGCCTGCCGCTGCTGGTGATGCTGCACGGCTGCGGCCAGGACGCCAAAAGCTTCGCGGCCAGCACTCGCATGAACCGCATCGCCGCGCGTGAGCGCTTCCTGGTGCTCTACCCCGAGCAGGACCGGCTGGCCAACGCGCAGGGCTGCTGGAACTGGTTCGACACGCAGTCGGGCCGCGCGGCGGCCGAGGCAGAGCTGATCATGAAGGCGGTGGACCAGGTGTGCATGCTGTACACGGCGGACCGCGAGCGTGTGGCCATCGCGGGCCTGTCGGCGGGCGCCAGCATGGCGGCCCTGCTGGTCACGCGGCACCCCGGCCGCTTCCGGGCGCTGGTGATGCACTCGGGCATTCCGCCCGGCACCGCGCATTCGGGCGTGTCGGCGCTGGGCGCAATGCACGGCGTGCGCGCCACGCGGCCGCTACCCGCCACGGCCGAAAGCATGGCCGCCCACTGGCCGCCGCTGATGGTGATCCACGGCGGGGTGGACCGGGTGGTCTCCACCCACAACGGCCACGCCGCCGTCAAAGCCTGGGCCGAAGCGGCCGGTGCCCGCGCGGCCGGGGGCCGCAGCATCCAGCGCGGCGGCCGCTACCCGATGACCGTGACCGACTACAAGCGCAAGGCCGACACGGTGGCCACGCTGGTCGAAGTGGGCAAGCTGGGCCATGCATGGAGCGGCGGCGCCGCGAGCCAGCCCTACAGTGATGTGCAAGGCCCGGACGCGTCGCGCATGCTGTGGGCCTTCGCAGCCCGGCAGTTCCGCTCAGGCGGGCAGGATCACGCGTGAGTGGGCCTGGCAGACCGACTTGAACGACGTCATGCCGTCCAGGTCGCTGAACAGCCGCGTGGGGTAGGCGCAAAACAGCGAGAACGTGTGGCGCTCCATCAGCTGGTTCCACAGCTTCTCAAGGTGGATGGCGGCGTCATGCCGCCCTTGCTCGCACAGCAGCGCCACCATCTCGCCATAGGCCGCCACCTTGCGGCCGCCGCGGGTTGATTTTTTGACCAGGCTGCCGATCACCTGCGCGAACAGCTTGTCATCGGGCCAGCCTTCCACCATGAACTGGTCCAGGGTCTGCTGGGCATCCAGGGTGACCAGCTCGCCACGGCTGGGGCCGAAGGGCAGGCCATCGATGTGGGCGCGGTGCAGCTCGATTTTCAGCGCGCCTATGAGGTCGGGCCGCGCGATCACGATGCCGGTGTGACCGGTGCGCAGCGCGGTATCGAAGTAGCGTGAGACTTCCACCAGCAGCGCGCGTTCTTCCTTGTAGAACTGAACGAAATGACCGGCGGGGATGTCGGTGTCTTCAGCGGGGGTGTGGGCGAACAAAACGGGGGTGTCTCCTGCGCCGAGTCTATTGCGGCCGGGGTGTTTGCGGTGTAGGCCGAGTCCGACAGCGATCTGGTCAATGGCTGACACCCCCCGGCGGGCTGTTATTTACCCTTGGTGCAGCTGGCAATCCCGCCGGTTTCAACTTGAAGGAGCCAACCTCATGACATCGAAAATCAAGGGCCTGCTCGCAGGCGCCGCCTGTGTCGCCGTGATCGGCGCGGCCGTCGCCCAGGGCACGCCGCCGAACCCCAATGTTTCCAACCCCGCCATCGGCGCCGGGCAGCAAAGCTCGCAGGGCACACCCATGGGTTCCACCGGCGTGCAGGGCGCGAATGGCTCGACCTCGGGCAGCGGCACCACTATGGGCGCAACCTCGGGCACCACCTCTGGCACCTCGGGTTCTGCATCGGGCAGCGGCTCGACGATGGGCGCGAGCAGCGATTCGAGCACCATGACCACGGGCCCGCGCACCAAACGCGCCGACCGCAACTAGGCGACAGTGCCGCGCAGGATGGCCGGGCCAGCGCCCGGCCTTTTTTTTGCGCTAGGCGCGGTCATAGGGCCCGATCAGCAGCATTACCGTCGTCAGCTTGTCGTTGGCCACCGACCTGAGCGTCTGGGCGTGTTCCGCCAGCGTCTCGTCGGGCTGCAGGCCGTCGCCACTGGCTGGAGTTTCCGCGCCGGCCAGCAGGCGTTCGGCGGCGGCAGCTCTTTCATTGGCGGCGCGCCATTCTTCGAATGCGAGTTGAACCGAAGGGGGGACGGGCATGCACGCATGGTGATGAAGCTGCCTGCTGCGGCCGGAAGTCCAAATTCCTTGGCCCCCCGTCAAAAATCTCCTACATGGATCGTTGTAGGAGCAGACCGACGCAACCCGCGGTCGTTTTCTTTCGGGGCCGCCTGCCGTGCTTGGCTACTCTCCAGCTCTCAGTCAACCAACAATTCCCCAGGAGCACCATGGCCACAACCACCCGCAACGAAAAAGACGCATGCGACCTGCTTGACGCCGACCACAAGGCCGTGAAGAAACTTTTCAAGGAATATGAAACGCTGGCGTCATCCAAAGCCAAATCGGCGGTGGCCCGCAAACAGCAGCTGGCTCAGCAGATCTGCCAGGAGCTGACCGTCCACACCACGCTCGAAGAGGAAATCTTCTACCCCGCCGTGCGCGCGGCCATCAAGGAGGGAGACCTGCTCGACGAAGCCGAAATCGAACACGGCACGGCCAAGGACCTGATAGCGCAGATCGAAGGCGGCGACGTTTCCGACGAAAAATTCGACGCCCGGGTCACGGTGCTGGGCGAATACATCGACCATCACGTCAAGGAAGAGCGCAATGAGATGTTCCCCAAGGCCCGTGCCGCCCGCCGGCTGGACCTGGTGGCGCTGCGTGAACAGCTGGAAGAGCGCAAGGCCGAACTGATGGGCGAAGTCCCAGCCTGAAGTTCTCCGCTCATGCACAACAAGCAACTCGCGCTTGATGCGAACGTGCGCCTGTACGGCAGCGTGGACGACGACATGTTCCGCTCGTTCCTGGACCAGGTGGCCAGTGCCCGCAAGTCCCTCGGCGACGGCCAGCCGGTGATCCTGGAGCTGACCACCACCGGCGGCGACGCGGAGACCGCGCGCCGCATGGCGACGGATCTGCGCATGCTGCGCGACTACGACGGCCGCAAGCTGCTCTTCATCGGCAAGAGCGCGGTGTATTCAGCGGGCATCACCCTCATGAGCGCCTTCAAGCCGCACGAGCGCTTTCTGACGCGGCACACCGAATTGCTGATCCATGAGCGGCGGGTGGAGCGTTCGATCCAGCTGAGCGGCGCGTTGCGCTCCAACATGCCGATGCTGCGCGACGCGATGGCGGAGCTGGAAAGCGGAAGCCGGCTGGAGCGCAAGGGTTTCGAGCAGTTGGTCGAAGGCTCGAAGCTCAGCACCGATGAATTGCTTGCAAAAGTGATGGAGGCGGACTGGTACCTGGGCGCCACCGAGGCTAAAGAGCTGGGCCTGGTCCACGACATCCTCTGAAGTGGGCCGGCGCCGCTACAGGGCGTCGCGCAGCCGGTAATACATCATGCCCAGCACCAGGGCCGGGGTGCGCAGCAGCGCGCCGCCGGGAAAGCGGTGGTGCCGCAGGCGGGAAAAGAGGTCGAAGCGTTCGGCCTGGCCGGCGATGGCCTGCGCGGCCAGCTTGCCCGCCATGCCGGCCATGGCCACGCCGTGGCCGGAAAAGCCCTGCAGGTAATACACGTTGCTGCCGAGCCGGCCGAAGTCCGGCGCCTGGTTCATGGTGATGTCGACAAAGCCGCCCCAGGCATAGGGAATGTCCAGATCCGCCAGCTGCGGAAACACGCCCAGCATGCTTTTGCGAATCTTGTGCACCAGGTTGCGCGGCGTGCTGCCGCTGTAGCTGTCGCCGGCGCCGAAGAGCAGGCGGCTGTCTTCGCTGACGCGAAAATAGTCCAGCACAAAGTTGGTGTCGGAGGCGGCGGGGCGGCCCTGCATCAGCGCGCCGGCGCGCTGCGGGCCCATCGGCTCCGTCGCGATCATGTAGGTGCCCACGGGCATGATGCGGCCCGACACTTCTGGCACCGGGTCGCCGCCATACTCGGCCAGGTAAACATTGCCGGCCAGCACCACGAAGCTGCACGCCACCTCGCCCTGCGCGGTCCGAACCACCGGCGCCGCGCCGCGCTCCAGCCGCAGCACGGGCGAGTTCTCGAAAATGCGCACACCGGCCACCGCGGCCGCCCGGCCCAGGCCCAGGCAGTACTTCAGCGGGTGCAGGTGGCCCGACCCTGCGTCAAGAACGCCTGCGTCAAAGCGCTCGCTGGCGACCCTGCGCCGCACCTCGACCTGGTCCAGCCATTGCAGGGGGTAGCCGTAGGCGGTGACGGCGTGATCCATCCAGGCGCGCAGCTGGCGTGACCGCGCGGGCTTGACCGACAGGCTGAGGTAGCCCGCGCGCCATTCGCATTCAATGCGGTGGTCGCGGATGCGCTCGCGCAGCAGCTGCACGCCCTCGACCGAAATGTCCCAGGCCTGCTTCGCGGCTGGGGCAGGCAGCTGTTTTTCTATTGCGCACTCGCCCCCTGAGCCGAACCCCGCGATCACCTGGCCGCCGTTGCGGCCCGAGGCGCCCCAGCCGACGCGCTGGGCCTCGAGCAGGGCCACGGAATAGCCGCGTTGCGCCAGCTCCAGGGCCGCGGACAGGCCCGCATAGCCAGCGCCGACGACGCAGATGTCCGCGCGGTGCGAGCCCGCGAGCGGCGGCCCCGGTGCAGGCCGCTGCACGGTGGCTTCGTAGTACGAGTTCTCGACGACGCCGAGTTCTTTTTGCAGCAGCACGTTCAGGCCACGCGGAAGTTGAGGAATTGCCAGGGGTCCTCGGGGTCCGCCGGCTCGGGGAACAGAGGGCTGCGGTCCTTCAGCGGCGTCCAGTCGCCCCAGGCGCCCGCCACATCGCCCAGGTAGGGCGTGGCCACTTCGAGAATCCGGCCGTGGTCCATGTCGTCGGGCTCGACCAGGCCTTCGGCCGGGTTTTCCAGCGCCCACACCACGCCGCCCAGGATGCCGGCCACCACCTGCAGGCTGGTCGCGGTGTTGTACGGGGCCAGCGCCCGGGCGTCTTCGATGGTCAGCCGCGAGCCGAACCAGTAGGCCCCGCGCGGGTTGCCCATCAGCAGCACGCCCAGCTCGTCCATGCCTGCGCTGATCTCGTCGCGCAGGATGCGGCTGCCGCGTTGCGGCTCCCAATTGCGGCCCGCCAGCTCGTGCAGCGACAGCACCGCATCGTCGCACGGGTGGTAGGCGTAATGCACGGTGGGGCGGTAGCGCACGGCGCCGTCTTCGCGCAGGGTCAGGTGGTCGGCGATGGAAATCGATTCGGCGTGCGTGACAAGAAAACCGTGATAGGGCCCGTGCAGGGGAGTCCAGCTGCGCACGCGCGTCGCCACGCCGGGCCGCTCCAGGTAGATGGCCGCATCGCTGCCGAAGCCATGGCGCCGCGCATCCGCGGGCCAGTGTTTTTCATGGCTGCCCCAGCCCAGTTCCGCCGGCTGCAGGCCTTCGTCCACGAAACCATCCACCGACCATGTGTTGACGAATTCGTTCAGTTCCTTGCGGCGGGTGGAAGTCTGGGTGTCGCGCTCGGCGATGTGGATCACCTTGACCTGAAGTTTTTGCGCCAGGGCCGCCCACTCTTCGTAGCCATGAGGCGGCGGCGCCTGCACACCGGTGTCCGCCGCGATGTTCAGCAGCGCCTGTTTGACCAGCGCCGACACCAGGCCGGGATTGGCGCCCTGCGTCAGCACCGCCGTGGGCCCGCCGCGCTTGTCCATCCGCCACGCCAGCACTTCTTCACGCAGCGCGTAGTTGGAGCGGCGCGACAGGGGCAGTTGCGGGTCGTCGTAGCGGCCCTTCCACGGCTCGTTGCAGGTGTCCAGGTAGAGCGCGCCGCGCTGGCGGCACCAGCGGATCAGCGCAAGGCTGGACACGTCGACCGAAAGATTCAAAAGGAAGTCGCCTTCCTGCAGCAGCGGCTCCAGCACCGTGGCGTAGTTGCCCTCGTCCAGCGGGGCGGCCAGCACCTTCACCCCGAGCTCGGCGGCGATGCCGCTGGTGTCTTCGCGGGTCTTGACGATGGTGGTGCGCGCGGGCTTGAGACCGATGTGCCGGAACAGCAGCGGCAGGATGGCCTGGCCGATGCTGCCGAACCCCAGCAGTACCAGGCGTCCCGCGAAGGCCGGTGCCGATTTGGTTTTCTTCGTCATGCACCGGATTGCACGCGAAGCGGCGCGCCCGTCGGGTAGGACAATTTCCGTAGTTGCGTCCGAAAGTTCTCTGTACGAATCGTCCTACAGGACTGGCACAAGTTTGCGCACAGGCCCGGCGCGCAATCGCTGCTTTAAATCGGCTTTCCACTCAACAACCAAGGAGCCAAGATGCCGCGCGGTGACAAATCCTCATATTCAGGCAAGCAGAAACGCCAGGCCGAACACATCGAAGAAGGCTATGAAAAGCGCGGGGTCGGCAAGAAGGAAGCCGAGAGCCGGGCCTGGGCCACGGTGAACAAGGAAACCGGCGGCGGCAAGAAGAGCGGCTCGGGCCGCGGCAAGGCCGAAGACACCAGCCCTTCGCGCAAGGGAGGCAAGTCGGGCGGCCATGCTTCAGCCTCGCGCACGGCGGCCGAGCGGTCCGCATCGGCGAAGAAGGGCGCGGCCACGCGCAAGCGCAACGCTGCCAAAGCCAGGTAAAAGTCAGGGCCCGCCCTTGCCACCGGTGCTGGCCCAGACATTGCCGGTGGTGAAGCTGGCTTCCTGCGATGCCAGCAGCACGAACAGCGAGGCGATCTCCGCCGGCTGGCCGGGCCGGCCCAGCGGCGTATCGGCGCCGAACTTCGGCAGCTCTTCCGGGGCCTGCCCGCCGCTGGGCTGCAGCGGGGTCCAGTACGGGCCGGGCGCGATCGCGTTGACGCGGATGCCCTTTTCCGCGAGCTGCTTGGCCAGCGATTTGGTGAAGGTGACGATGGCGCCCTTGGTCGATGAGTAGTCGAGCAGCTGCTCCGGAGCCTCCCAGGCAGTGACCGATGCGGTGTTGATGATGGCCGCGCCCGGCGGCATGCGCGGCACCGCCGCGCGCGTGATCCAGAACAAGGCGTAGAGGTTGGTCTTGAGCGTCCAGTCGAATTGCTCGGTGGTGATGTCCAGGATCGACTTCTGCGCCGCCTGCTTCGCCGCGTTGTTGCACAGGATGTCCAGGCCGCCCAGGCCCTGCACGGCGCCGTCGACCAGCTGGCGACAGAACCCTTCGGAGCGGATGTCGCCAGGCAGGGCCACCGCCTTGCGTCCCGCGGCGCGGATCAGCGCCACTACTTCCTTCGCGTCATCCTCTTCCTGCGGCAGGTAGCCGATGGCCACGTCAGCGCCCTCACGGGCGAAGGCGATCGCGGCAGCACGGCCCAGCCCGGAGTCGCCGCCGGTGATGAGGGCCTTGCGCCCCGCGAGGCGGCCCGAGCCGACATAGCTGGTCTCGCCATGGTCGGGACGCGGATTCATGTTCTTGGCCAGGCCCGGCCAGGGCTGCTGCTGCGCCGGGAACGGCGGGCGTGCGTGGGCGGAGCGCGGGTCCTGCATGCGCGGGCGCTGCGCGGATGGCGCGGGCTGCGCCGAAGCGCCGCCCGCCGCCAGCAAAACCGGCGCCGTTGCCAGGGTGGCGCCCACCAGGTTCAGCGCCTGGCGCCGCGCGGGGTCGGGGATGTCGTCGTCATTCATGGCGGCGAATTTCCCATGCACCGGCGTAGGCTTTTGTAGGACAAATCCGTTGAACTCCTGCACGCTCGCCAGAAAGTAAAGGTCAACAATATGAGGAGAATTCCTACACAGCAGTAGCCGGTTTTTTTCTACGCTGGATACCGCTGTTTTAGGAGGTTCAGATGGATTTTTCCACGGGCGAAATACCGCCGCGCAGGATACGCGTCGGCGTCGTTGACGATCACCTCATCGTGCGGGCTGGCCTGCGGCAATTGCTCAGTGACCAGCCCGGCATCACGGTGGTGGGCGAAGCGGCGAGCGGCCGCGGCGCGGTGGACCTGGTGCGGCGGATGCCGATGGATGTGCTGCTGCTGGACATTTCCATGCCAGTGCAAAGCGGCGTCGATGCCATCGCCATGATCAAGGCCAAGGCACCGGACGTCGGCATCCTGGTGCTGTCGACGCATTCGGTGCATCAGTACGGGGTGAGCATGCTGCGGCTGGGTGCCAGCGGCTACCTGAACAAGCAATCCGAGCCGGAAGAAATCGTGGCCGCGGTGCAGGCGGTGGCTGCGGGCCGCCGCTACATACCGCCCGAACTGGGCGAGCTGCTGCTGGACCACGCGCAGGCGCATTCGCAGCCCGCGCACGAAGCGCTGTCCGACCGCGAGTTCCAGGTCTTCATCAAGCTGGCGGCCGGCGAGCGGCCCGAGCAGGTGGGCCGGGAACTCTCGCTGACGCCCAAGACCGTGAGCAGTTACCGCTGCCGCCTGCTGGAAAAGCTTTCACTGCATTCCAACAGCGAGTTGACTTACTACGCCATCAAGCACAAGCTCATCGAATAGGAGGCTGCGGCGGTGGAAAACAATGCCAGCGATCTGTCGCTTGTGTACCAGGCGGCGATGTCCGCGGAGCACATGGCCTGGGATTACCTGCAGCACATGCGCGTGGCGGGCAGCCCGGCGGAGCGCGAGCAATACCTTCAGGCCTGGGTAGCCGCGACGCGGGCCCTGCGCCAGGCCGAGAGCCAGTTGACCAGGCAGACGGTGCAGCTGACGGCGAACCGCATGCGCCAATGGCTGGGCAGTTCGCCGCCCGAGCCGGATGCCGCATCGGCTGGAATGCCGCCAGTAACGGCGCCGGCCGAACAGCTGGGGCCGGTGCCCAGGCCCGGCCAGAAATACCGGGCGCGCGACGGAGGTGTGTGGACCGTGGAGTCGGTCGCGATCGACCAGCTGGACAGGGGCCACTTCCTGGCCCAGATACAGCGCACCGATTCCGGTGCCACCCGGCCTTCCCCCATGGAGGCCTACGGCGAAGACTGGCCGCTCCTGTGCCTGATTTACGGCTTGCGGCTCTTGCCGGCGTGAGCTGAAACAATGGCCGTGCCGGCCATGACGCGGCCCGAGCCGTCCTTGATCGGCGAAACACTCACCCACACCGGCATCTGGCCGCCGTCCTGGCGCCGAGCCGTGGCTTCGAAACGCTCCGGCCCGGTGGCGCTAAGCAGGGTGTCAACCAGGCGTGAACGATCGGGCGTGTCTTTTTCCAGTTCGAGCATCACCAGCGGCTGGCCGATGGCTTGTTCGGCGCTGTAGCCGAACAGGCGCTCGGCGCCCGGGTTCCAGCTCAGGATGGTGAGGTCCAGCGAGAAGCTGATGATGCCGTCAGCGCTGGCCGCCACCACCGCCGCCAGCCACAGCCGCATTTCCTCGGCGCGCTTGCGCTCGGTGATGTTGATGAAGGAAAGCACCACGCCGGCAATGCGGTCGTCCACCGTGCGGTAGGGCAGCAGCCGCGCCAGGTGCCAGCCGCCGTCGGCCTGCCCGACCTCGCGCTCCACCGGCACCAGCCGCTCCAGTACCCGCTGCGCGTCGCCCGCCAGCTCGGGGAAGGCGAGCTGGGTTTTCAGGTCGGTGAGCGGGCGCCCCACGTCCGTGGGGATCAGGTGGAACAGGCTCACCGCGGCCGGTGTGTAGCGGGTGATGCGCAGCTCGCGGTCCAGGAAAACGATGGCGATGGCCGACGCGTCCATCAGGTTCTGCAGGTCGCCGTTGGCCTGCCCGAGCTCATCGACCTTGCCCTTGAGCTCCTGGTTGACGGTGGTCAGCTCCTCGTTGATCGACTGCAGTTCCTCGCGGCTGGTCTCCAGCTCTTCGGTGGCCGAGCGAAGTTCTTCGTTCATGGCCTGCAGCTCCTCGTTGCTGGCCTTCAGCTCCTCGGTGGAAGCCTCGAACTGCTCCACGGTGTCGCGCAAATGGCTTTTCAGGCGCTCCAGCTCGCGGTCAAGCTGGCGGGCCAGCGGGTCCGAGTCGCCCCGGGGTGTGGCCTGCGCCGCGCCTTCCGTGCTGGCGCCCTGCTTGTCCAGCAGCACCAGGAACATTTCAACGCCGGCGTCGTTGGCGGGCACGACCCGCACGATAACGCGCTCGGTCACCCCGGCGATTTCCAGTTCCAGCGGGGGCACCTCGGCGGTGGCGTGCGAGTGGGTGGCCTGGAACAGGGCGGCACGCAATTCGATGCGCAGCGCGGGGTGGATCGCGCGCAACAGGTTGCGGCTGGGCTCGCCGCCGCTGAACTGCAGGTAGGCCGCGGCGGATGGCGACAGGTGCAGGATGTCGTATTCATGGTCCACCAGCACCGAGGGCACAGAGAGGTGTTCCAGCAGGCGCAGGTGCACGTCGCCCCAGGAGGACCTGCGCGCCTCGTCGTTGCGCAGGGGGCGCAGCGGCGGCGTGACGTCAAATGCCCGCCCGGCGATAACGGGGCCGCTGCGTGCCGCCTGCTGGGCTTCCAGTGCCATCGCCAGCGTGCCGGGGCCGCTGGGGACCGGCAGGCCCGTGCGCGGCGCCGAGCGCTGCTCGAAGATCCGGTTTTTCTTGTCCAGCACCCTGAACAGCGGGCTGCCGTCGTCAATGGATTCTGAAGAGCCCAGGAACAGGCGCCCCTGCGGCATCAGCGAAAAATGGAAAGTCTCGATGGCCCGCGCCTGGGCGTGCCGGTTCAGGTAGATCAGCAGGTTGCGGCAGGAAACCAGGTCCAGCCGCGAAAACGGTGAATCCTTCAGCACGTCATGCACCGCGAACAGCACCATCTCGCGCAATTCGCGCCGCACCCGGTAGCCGCGGTGTTCCTTGACAAAGAAGCGGCGCAGCCGCTCTTCGCTGACATCGGCCTGGATGGTGGTGGGGTAGATGCCTTCGCGCGCGGTCTGGATGGCTTCGGGGTCCAGGTCCGTGGCGAACACCTGGATCAGCGGCGGTGCCGGCAGCGTGCGCGCGTATTCGCTCAGCAGCATCGCCAGGCTGTAGGCCTCTTCGCCCGTGGCGGCGGCCGCAACCCAGACCCGCACCACGTCGTTCGGGCTCTTGTTCTCGAACAGCGCGGGGACGTGTTCCACCAGCGCCGTGAAGCAGCCGGAATCGCGGAAGAAATTGGTGACGGAAATCAGCAGGTCCTGCAGCAGCGCGCCGGCCTCCCCCGGCCGCACCCGCAGGCAGTTGAGGTAGCCGGCCAGGTTGCTGATGCCGTTGACCTGCATGCGGCGGCCGATGCGCCGCAGGATGGTGGCGCGCTTGTAATAGGAGAAGTCGCGGCCGGTGCGGGTTTGCAGGAAGCTCAGCACGTCGCGCAGAGTCGCTTCGTCGGATTCGGCGGGCATGGCCTGCGCCGCCGCCGGCAACTCCTCGGCGGGCAGCTGAACGTGCTTTTCCAGCCGGAAGTAGGTATGGATGCGCGCGGGCATGTCGCCCACCGGAAGCACCCAGTCGGCCATGCCGGTGGCGATGGCGGCGGCCGGCATGCCCGTGTGCTCGGCTTCCATGGGGTCCTGCACCACCGTCAGGCCGCCGCGCTCCTTGATGCGCTTGATGCCGATGGCACCGTCGCCATCCATCCCCGAGAGCACCACCGCCGCCGCGTGGGCGCCATGCGTGTCGGCCAGCGTGCGGAAGAAGATGTCCACGGCCACGTGGCGGTGCCGCTGGCCGAGTGTGCTGTCAACGTCGGTGACGTGGATGTGGCCATCCATGGAGCGCAGCATCTTGCGCGGCGGGATGACGTACACCACGCCCGGCTCGACCTTCTGCGTTTCATGCACCTGCAGCACGCGCATCGACGTGCGGTGCTGGATCAGCTCGGCCAGGCTGCTCTCGAAATCGGGCGAGAGGTGGATGACCACCACGAAGGCGAGGCCGCAGTCCGCCGGCATCACCGAGAAAAATTGTTGCAGCGCTTCGATGCTGCCGGCCGAACCGCCCAGGCCGACCACCGGAACCATGTCGTAGCCGCGTGTGGGCACCACGTTGTCGATCAGGTCACCGAGTTCCTCCTCGATGCGGTCAGGCTTCAGGTCGTCGGCCAAAAAAAGTCCCCTTCAGTCGGACATTAATTATGCGCCGCATGGGCTGGCGCGCCGATGGGCAGGCGGGCAGCGGGCAGCGTGCTCATCCACAGGATCGGCCTACCGATGGGGCCTGATTGCGCCGACACCGCAGCGCGGCTGTTTG
This sequence comes from Burkholderiales bacterium, assembly GCA_016191525.1. GTDB lineage: Bacteria > Pseudomonadota > Gammaproteobacteria > Burkholderiales > Burkholderiaceae_C > Ramlibacter. Next base: position 96,542 of record JACPOK010000039.1, read on the forward strand.
CCGGTCAATGGTTTTTCGGTTCGACGGGTGTTGAGCCGGCAACCAAACCCATCAAGGAGTCAAACATGGCATCAGGCAATCAGGGCAGCAATCAAGGCAGCCAGCAGAACCAGGGCAATCAGGGCGGCCAGAGCGGCCAGAGCGGCCAGGGCAACCAAGGGGGCCAGGGCGGCCAGGGCGGGCAGCAGGACCAGGGCGGTCAAGGCGGCGGCCAGGGTGGCCAGGCCAGGGAGAGCGAACGCTCCAGCGGCGGCCAAGGTGGCAACCAGGGCGGCCAGGGTGGCGGCCAAGGTGGGCAAGGCGGTAGCCAGGGCGGCCAAGGCGGCGGCCAGGGCCAGCGGCAGGGCGGCGGTTCCGGCTCCAGCGGCCAGCGCTAAGCCCGGCAGGTAAAGAGAAAAAGGGCGCCGCCGGCGCCCTTTTTTGTGGGCGCCTGTTCAGGCGGCGCGCTGCAAGGTGAGCACGAAGCGCACGCCGCCTTCCGTATTGGCGGCCTGCACCGTGCCGCCCATCTTGCTCATGTAGGTGCGGGCCACGAACAGGCCCTGGCCGCGCTGGCCCGTGGCGGCCGCTTCATCCGGGCGCGCGCCGCCTGAAACACCGTATTCAAAAATCCGCTCCAGCAGGGCGGGGTCTATGGCCTCGCCCGTGTTGTGCACACTCACGGCGGCCGTGCCCGCGTCCACCTGCAGCGAGAGGGTGATGGGCGTGCCCGGCGTGCGGTGCCGGTCGGCGTTGCGCAGGATGTGGGTCACCACGTCTTCCAGCGAGAACTCGTCGGCGCGCACCATCACCGGCACATTCGCGGGCTGGAAGCGGACATCCTGCACACCCGCGAAATGCGCGTTGCCGGCCACGTGGGTCAAAAATTCGTTCAGGTCCAGCGTGCCCACCTGCAGCGTGGCGGCCTGCAGCGCTTCGCCTGGCGAAGCCTGGCCGTAGAGCACCTTCACGGCCTGCTGCATGCGCTGCACGTAGCGGTGGCTGGCGTCGTCGCCTTGCGGGTGCAGCACCATCAGCGACTGCAGAGGCGACATGATCTCGTGGCCCACCGCATGCCACATGTCGCGCTCCTGCTGGGCGCGGATGTGTTCCCGCTGCACGTCGTCCTTCACTCGCTGCAGCAGGTCGGCCAGGCCGCCGGCCAGGATGCCCAGCTCGTCGGAGCCGCGCAGGTCGGCCACCTGCAACTCGCCGATGCGCTGGTCGACCTTGGCGTCCTGCACGTTGTAGGAAACCGCGGCGGCTCGTTTGGTCAGCACCGTGATGCGCCGGATCAGGCCGATCTCGATCAGCAGCCAGGCCAGGATGATGGCCGACAGCATGGCGCCCACGTACCACGACACGCGCGTGGCCACCGCGCTCAGCGAACGCTCGATGCCGCGCACGTCGCCCGACAGCGTCACCTCGTAATTGCCGACAGCGGTGTTGATCACCTCGCGCCGTGGCGCGGGGACCTGCGCGTTGTCCACGGGGAGGGTGCGGATCAGCCGCGTCAGCCAGGGCGCGGTGAGCTCGCCCGTGTCCTGGCCCTTCAGCAGCAGCGGCGGCTGCGGCGCGGCGCCCAGCTTGCGCACCGCCAGCGTTTCGCCGGGCTGCAGCGCCTGGCGCAGCTCTTCAAGCGAAGGCGGCGGCACGGCGCCGGCCGCGTTGCTGTCGAACAGCGGGGCGGCGTTGCCCGGCGCCAGCATCTGCATGTTGACCCGCATCTGCTCCAGGTCGGGTGGCGGCCAGACCGGGCGGGGCTTGGCGAACAGCGCCTCGCGGAATTCCTCCACCGGCAGCCGGATCGAGAAGAAGGCGCGGCGCGCGCAGTCGGGCGGCTCCTTCGCCGCGTCGATACAGCGCCCGCCCTGCCACAGCCAGCCGCGAAAGTCGCGCACCGGCCGTGCGCTGGCGGCCAGCGTCGGCTCGCCGTTGTCCACAAAGCCCGTGAGGCGGCCGCGCATCGGCAGCGCGCCGGTTTCCGACAAGACCTCGAACGGCGCGATCCAGGTGGTGGTCTGGCCGCGCAGCGAAATGCTCACACGGGCCCGGTGCACCGTGTCCAGGTCCAGCAGGCCGCGCTCGCGCGGCGCCAGCTCGCCCACCGCGAAGCTGCCCACCAGGTAGATGAAGCCGCCGGAATACGGGTTGTTGCCCACCGCCACGCAGATGGAGCTGCCGTCCGGGTAGTGCACCGAGCAGCCCGCCGTCTCCACCGCCTGCTGCGCCTTGTTCTGGTCGTCGAAATCCAGCGCGGAGTAGGGCAGCACCAGCGGGCGCAGCGGCGTGGCGCTGCCCGCGGCCGTGGGGTTGAGCAGCGCCAGCAGGCCGGCCGGGTGGCGCAGCCGCGCCATCACCTCGGCCTGCGTCTTGCGAAAACCTTGCTGGTAGTTCTGGTAGCTGCGCTCCTTTTCTTCCTTGAGCAGCAGCACCGCGAAAGCCAGCGTGGCCAGCGCCAGCGCAAGGAACACGCCGCGGAACAGGATGCGCCGGCGGAACGACGCCAGGCCCAGGCGCGGCATCTCCATCTTCGGCACCTCGATGCGGGGCAGGCCGAAGCGCGGCAGCTTCACTGCTTCACCCAGCGAAAGCCCCGCATCGGCACGTTCTCAATGCCCTCGAAGGCGGGGTCCACTTCGCGGAAGGCGTCGCGGATGGTGCTGACGTGCTTGCGCACGTTGTCGCGGTTGCGCCCGCTCTTCACCACCTCGAACAGCTCCTCGTAGGAGACCACTTCGCCGCGCCGCTGGTACAGCGTGGCCAGGATGCGCTGCGCCGTCAGCGGCAGGTTGATGCGCGTGCCGCGCCAGGTGGGCGTGCGCTGCCACAGCGGGTCCAGCGACAACTCCGCGGCGGCGGCCGGCGCGGGCGCGGCGGCCGCCTTGCCGGCCTTGGCCACCCGCAGGATGTCCAGGAAGGTGTCGATGAAGTCGGCTTCCTCGAAGGTGGTCTTCTGCAGGTAGTCCCAGGCGTCCAGCGCCTTCATGATGCTGCGGTAGATGGCCGCGGGCATGGCCGAGACCACCAGCACCGGCGTGCCCTGGCGCAGCTTGTTGATGGCGTTGATGAGGGCCACGCCCGCATGGCGCTCGCGCCCCAGCTCGATGTCCAGCACCACCACGTCATAGGCCTCGCGGGTGAGCGCGGCCTCGGCCTCGTCGCGGGTGAACCACTGGTCGATGGCCACGTCGGGCCGCGCCGCCCGGATCCATCCGGCCAGCTGGTTGCTGGTCGGCAGGTCGTCCTCGATCACGGCCACTTTGGTCATGGCGCCGATTATCAGCGCCGCCTGCCGCCGCCCCCTGTGAGTTTTTCTTCCGGGGCCGGAAGGCAGTCACCCCGCGGCCGCATTGTTGCTTCCGCCCCTTGTGCGAAGAATTGGTTTCCAGAGAAAGCGGCTTGTATGGCGCCTCTCGACCCGAGTGGAACAAGCCAACCCTTATCTGGAGAAACACCATGTCGCACCGCCTCAACAAGCTCAATGAACGCCTCGCCGCCACCCGCCACACGCTGGGCTGGTTCGGCGTGGCCGCCGCCTTCACCGTGCTGGCGGCCGTCAGCATCTGCGCCCGCGCCGAATCCCCGGCGCAGGACGGCCTGATGCTGCGCCCCGGCCAGTGGACGCAGGACGACGGCAGCTACGTGCTGCCCGCCGCGCTGGACAGCAACCCGCGCAACTGGCCGGTGGACGGCTGGTACCGCGTGACGAACAAGGGCGCCGTGCTGCAGGTGAGTGCGGTGGCCACCCCGGAACGCGGCCTGCCCGCCTTCCTGCAGGAAATCGCCATGCAGCAGGTCAACCCCGATGCCGTGTCCGGCCGCGGCGAGATGGAAGCCGAGGCGGTGGACACGCGCTACATCCGCGTGCCCGGCGCCCGCATCGCCGAAGGCCGCGTGCCGGCCGTGACCTTCTTGCGCGGCGCGCTGGTGCCCCGGCTGGACCATGCCTACGAGCTGTCGCTGGACGGCAAGCCCTTCACGCTGACGGTGCAGAACGGCCTGCGCAACAAGGCCGGCGTGGCTTATGGCGACGGCGCGCTCTACACCGTGCGCAGCGGCGACGAGACCTACAGCTACCACCTGCAGGGCGGCGCAGGCTACGAAACCCGCATCCTGGCCGCCGCCGACCTGGACAGCGACGGCAAGCCCGACTTCATCGTGCAGATCGGCGACCAGGAAGTGCTGCTGCTCTCGTCGCAGGCCAAGCCCGGCCGCAACGCCCCCGCCGCCGTGCTCGCCATGCAAATGGGCGGCTGCTGAACCCACATTTCTCTGAATTCCAAGGACAACACCATGAACACCTTTCGCACCCTCACCACCAACCTGCGCGTGGCACGCCGCGCGGTGGCCCGCGGCATCGCCCGCGCCTTCGGCCGCGGCGAGGACTCCGCCGCGCCCTTCAGCGCCGAGGGCACTCTCACCACCCTGGCGCGCGGCAGGCGCGTGCTGATCGCCGGCGGCATCGTGCTGCTCGCCGGCTGGCTGCTGGTGAAGAACCCGCCCATCCAGACCGTGCCGCGCAGCGAGGTGGGCGTGCGCACCAACCAGTTCACCGGCACGGTGACGCAGTGGCGCGACGGCAGCGTGCTGGTGCTGCCCGTGCTGCACGAGATGCGCCTGTATTCGCTGCGCGACCAGTTGTACCGCCCCGAGCAGGTGAGCCGCGCCAACGGCAGCGCGCCGCTGCAGTCGCTGGAAGGCCTGTCGGTGGGCGTGGACCTGGCGGTGCGCTACGCGCTGGACCCGGCGCGCATCGCCTCGGTCTCGCGCAACCTGCCCGACAACGTGGGCAGCGAAATCGTGGAGCCGGCGGTGCAGGGCGTGATCTACAAGGTGTTCGCCCGCTACACGGTGCGTGAAATCTTCTCGACCAAGCGCACCGAAATCCAGCAGGCCATCGAAGCGGAGCTGCGCCCGCGGCTGGCCGCCGACGGCATTGCGCTCAAGGGCGTGCAGGTGGGCAAGGTGGACCTGCCGGCCGACTACCGGCGCGGCATGGAAGGCCTGCTGGCCGAGGAACTGGCGACCGAGAAGATGCGCTACACGCTGGACCTGAAGGACAAGCGCGTGAAGGAAACCGAGCTGGACGCCGCCGCCGACAAGGTACGGCGCGAAGTGAATGCCGAAGCCGCCGGCCGCGAGCAGGTGATCGCCGCCAAGGCGCAGGAAGAGGCGATGAAGCACGTGCTGCCCTTCAAGCAGCGCCAGATCGAGCAGCGCCTGCTGGAAGCCGAAGCGGAAAAGCAGGCGCGGGTGCGCTCCGCCGAAGGCAGCGCCCAGGCCCGCCGCATCGAAGCGGGCGGCGAGGCCGATGCGCGGCAAAAGCTGGCCGAGGCCGAGGTCTTCCGCATGGAGCGGGTGGGCAAGGCCAACGCCGACCAGATGTCGCGCGAGGGCATTCTCATCACCAGGCACCCGCTGCTGATCCAGAAGACGCTGGCCGACAAGCTGTCCGACAAGATCCAGGTGATCATCGCGCCGCCGCCCGCGGACGGCGGCTTCATCGGCACGGCGCTGCTGGGCGCAAGCAAGCGCGGCGCGCAGCCTGCCGAAGGGGCAGCCGAGCAGCGCCAGGCCGCAGTGAAAGAGGAGGACTGAGCCATGCTGGAAACACTCGCCGCCGCGGCCAGCGCCGCCACCCTGGCCACCGCCATCATCACCACCGACTCGGCCACGCTGCGCGCCGCGCCGCGCGACTCGGCCCAGCAGCAGGCCATGCTGCGCCAGGGCGACCTGATCGAAGTGCGCGGCGAACGGCTGGACTATCTGCAGGTGTACGACCACCGGCGCGAGCGAGCCGGCTTTGTGCGGGCCAGCCAGGTGCGCCGCACTTCGCTGGCGGCCGCCGAGGCGCCCGAGCTGCTTTCGGTGGTGCGCTTCGTGCGCGACACGCCCGGCTCGGAAGCGCTGGGCATCGCCTTCGCCGCCGCCTGGCTGAAGGCCGCACCGGCGCAGGCGGTGCAGGGCGCCGAAGGTGTCGAAGCGTTCGATGCCATGGGCAGCATGGCCGACCGGCTGGCGCGCCGCGCCTCGGCGGGCGCCGCCCTTGGCAAGCAGGCCGAGCAGGCCGTGGCCGCGCACCTGGAAGTGGTGGCGCAATACGGCGTGCGCTTCGCCAGCTATGAGCGGGACGGCCGCATGCAGGTCTGCTACGACGGCGAAGCCTTCCGCCGCGTACTGGCCATGCAGTCGGTGCCGGCGCAGCGGGCGCGCGCCGCGCTGGCGCTGACGCAGCCGGAGTGCATGGACCCCAAGCTGCGCCCGATGGAGCATCGTCGCCTGGACGAATGGCGCGCCGAAGTGCTGGAGCGCGTCGATGCCACGGCATTGCCCGGCTACCTGAAGAACCGCGTGCTGATGCGCCGGGCCAGCGTGTTCGCCTCGCTGGCGTATGAACGCACCCGCGAAGGCGTGAAGGCAGAAGCCGCGGCGGAGCGCGCGCTGGCGGAGCTGGCCGGCGTGAACCGCAACGAACTCACCGACATCGACCTGCCCGAATACAACGACGCCGCGATGCGCGTCAATGCCTCGCGCTGGGCTGCCGGCCCCGCAATGGCCGCGGCTGCCGGCAAGGGCCCGGCCATCGTCACTGTGCCCGGTGAAGCGGGCCAGACCTGCGTGCTGCTGGTGGACGCGAAGAACGACGAGAAGAACCCGCTGGCGCGCCGCTGCACCTATTCGCTGGTGTGGGCCGCGTCGGCCACGCTCAACCGCGAAGGCAACGCGCTGGCGCTGGCCGTGCAGCCGCTGGAGGCCTGGCGCGAGCTGTGGCTGTTCCGCAAGGAGGCGGGCGGCTGGACGCTGAACGTGCTGCCGCCCGCCACCACCGGCCCCGACCTGGGCTATGCCGAATTCGCGGGCTGGGTGCCCGGCGGCAAGCAGGTGCTGGTGGCGCGCGAGGCGCGCGGCGAGGGCAAGTACCGGCGCAGCTACGAGCTGGTGAGCATTGCCAGCCTGGCGACGGAACGCCAGTCAGGCGAGCCCGATGCGCTGGGCGTGTTCCAGCGCTGGCAAGACCCGGCCTGGAAGCGCCTGAGCGCGGCTTTGCGCTGATTTTCATAGGGAAAAGTGGCTGGAAGGCGCGCCAGATAAGCGTGGGCAGCTATGAAAACAGGAGCAACTTCCTATCGGCCGAAGCTCCTGCGCTCCTGCCAGGCCGCGCCCAGGCCACTGGCCAGGATGACGCCCATGCCCGCGAGGCTGACTGCGTCGGGCACGTGCCGCAGCAGCAGCCAGCCGAGCAGGCCCGCCCAGATCAGCTGTGAATAGGCATAGGGTGCGATGGCCGAGGGCGCCGCGCTGCGGTAGGCCGCGATGGTCAGCCACTGGGCGCAGCACCAGGCGCCGGCCATCGCCAGCAGCAGCGGGGCGTGCGCCCGCAGCGCGGCAGTGTCCAACGGCGGCAGCAGCAAGGTGAGGCAGGCGGCGCCGAGCACGCCGGAATACAGCATGGTGGTGGCGGCCGAGTCGTGGGAACCCAGCTTGCGCGTGAAGATCACTGCGCAGGCCCAGGCCATCGACGAAGCGATGGGGAACAATTCGGCACCACCGAAACCCAGCGAGCCCGGCCGCACCACGATCAGCACACCGGCGAACCCCACCGCGACGGGCAACCAGCGCCAGGGGGCCACGTGCTCGCGCAGGACCAGCATGGCCAGCAGCGTGACAAACAGCGGCGAAGCGAACACCATCGCCGTCGCCTCAGCCACTGGCAACGCGCGCAGGCCGAACAGGAACAGCAGGGCCGAGCCCACCAGCGCCGCCGCGCGCCCGGCCTGCAGGACAGGCCGCGCCGAACGCCATCGCGCCGGCCGTGCCAGCGCCAGCGGCAGCACTGTGGCCAGCAGGAACAGGTAGCGGAACCAGGCGATTGCAAAGGGGCTGAAAGCGCCGGTGAGCCGCTTGGCCATCGCGTCGGAGAGCGCGAAGCCCGCCATGGCAAGCACCAGCAGGACCGCCCCGCGTCCGGGCGCGTGCGAAGCCACCTCAGTGCGCCCGGGCCCTGACCGTCAGCGCGCCGGCCTGGGCCGGCCACGCCGCGCTGACAATCCAGCGCCTGGCCTCGATGGCCGCGCCCTGGCCGGTTCGGTGCGTGGGCACTTCAATCGTCATCTGCGTGGGGCCGGCCTGGAGTACCCGCGCGGGCACGGCGTTGCGGTCGGCGAATTCCAGCAGCACGGCGTCGCCGGCCGCCAGCCGTTCGCTGCCCGGCGTATCGAGGCACTGCAGCCGCGCGCCGGGATAAAGGTGGGTGTTGTTGGCCGCGAGGCGCCAAGTGGCCATGCTCAGTCGTCGTCCAGCGCGTCGGCCACGATGTTCATCGTGGTCTCGATGTGGTCACGGGTGACGCGCTCGGCCAGCTCCGGGTTGCGGTCCTTCAATGCCCGAAGGATGGCCTTGTGCTGCTCTGCCGAGCGCCCCAGCTGGTCCTTCATGAAGATCACCGGCAGCCGCAGGTTCCAGTACTGGAATTGCGTGCGTTCATGCATCTCCGCGAAGAACGGGTTGCCCGACAGCGCGACAATGCGCTTGTGAAAATCCTGGTTCAGCCGGTTCACTTCGCTGCGCGGGAGTTCCTCGGCCTTGTCCATCTCGGCCACCAGCTGCTCCAGCACGGCCAGTGCTTCGGGCGTGGCGCGCTCGGCGGCCAGCCGGGTGGCATAGCTCTCGATGGCCATGCGGCTTTCAAAGATGCTGCGGAAGGTGGCCGGATCACTGGACTGCACCACCCAGCCGCGGTCTCGGCTCACCAGGCCTTCGCCCTGCAGGCGCAGCAGTGCTTCGCGCACCGGCGTGCGGCCGGCCTGCAGCAGCTCGGAGATGTCGTCTTCCACCAGGCGAGCGCCGGGCTTGATCTCCAGCGTGAGGATCTTGGACCGCAGTTTCTGGAACACGTCGCCAGCGATCAGGTCGGTACCGGTTCTCTTGCGCATGGGGGTGTTTCTTTCGTCGTTGCCGTATTTTGCCGCCGCGCGCCTCAGCGCTGGGTCTTGCGGATTTCAAGCACCACGCCGGCACCGGCGCGCGTGTCGAAATAGGCGAAACCGGAACCATCGCCGCGCTTGCCGCGCGCGGTGACGGCAAGGCCCAAGTCGCGCGCGGCCGCCTCGGCGCGGTCGCGGTCCGGCACCTCGAAACCCAGGTGGTAGACGCCTTCGCCGTGCGCGTCCAAAAAGCGCCGCTGCGGTGAATCCAGCGCGGGGGGCTGGCACAGCTGGATCTGCACATTGGCGAGGTCCAGGCATTTGTAGCGCATCGCATCCGATGCTTCGCGGCTGGGCACTTCGAATTCCACATAGGGCGTGCCCTTGGGGTAGTCGAACCAGGGGCCCATGCCCAGCTTCTCGTAGTAGGCCACGGCCCGGTCCAGGTCGTGCACGACGATGCAGATATGGTGGAGGTTGCTGAAAGGGTGCTGCATGCCTGTTGCTTCAGCCGCCGTGGCGGGAAAGGAATTGCCGTGCCCGCTCGTGTCGCGGGTCGTTGAAGAAGTCGCGGGCCGGCCGGTCTTCCACCAGTTCGCCGTCCACCATGAACAGCACACGGTCCGCGAAATCGCGGGCCAGCGCCATCTCGTGGGTGGCGATCATCAGCGTGATGCCGTCCTCGGCCAGCCGGCGGATGGCGGCGATCACTTCGTGCGACAGCTCGGGGTCGAGCGCGCTGGTGGGTTCGTCCAGCAGCATCACGGCAGGCTTCATCGCCAGCGCGCGGGCGATCGCCACGCGCTGCTGCTGGCCGCCGGACAGCTGGTTGGGGTAGGCATCGGCTTTTTCCACCAGCCCCACCCGCTTGAGCAGCTCCAGCGCCAGGGCCGTCGCCTGGGTGCGTGACTGGCCCAGCACGCTGATCGGGCCGGCCATCACGTTTTCGATCACCGTGATGTGGCGAAACAGGTTGAAGCTCTGGAACACCATGCCGATGCGCTGGCGCTGCAGGCTGATGGCTTCGTCCGGCAACTCGTACAGCACGCCGCCCCGGTCTTCGTAGCCGATCAGCTCGCCGTCCACGAAGAGCTTGCCGCCGTCGATGGTTTCCAGGTGGTTGATGCAGCGAAGCAGCGTGGACTTGCCGGCGCCCGAGGGGCCGAGCACGGCCACCACCTGGCCGTGCGGCACCTGGAAGCTCACGTCCTTCAGCACCGCCAGCGGTCCACGGTATTTGGTGACGGCCACGGCCTCGATGGCCGCCGCCTGTTGGATGTCTTGGGTCATGGATCAGCGGTGCGGGTAGCGTTTTTCCAGCAGGGTCTGCAGCACGGTGGCGAAGGCGGTCATCACCAGGAACCAGAAGCCGGCCACGGCCAGCAGTTCCACCACGCGGAAGTTGGCGGCGTAGATGTCGGTGGTGATGCGCAGCAGCTCGAGGTAGCCGATGGCCGATGCCAGCGAGGTGGACTTCAGCAGCATGATGTACTGGTTGCCGGTGGCCGGCACCACGATGCGCGCGGCCTGCGGGATCACCACCTTGCGCATCACCAGCGCCCGGCTCATGCCGATGGCGCGTGCGGCGTCGCGCTGGCCCGCGTCCACCGCGAGGAAACCGCCGCGGATGATTTCCGCCATGTAGGCGCCCTCGGCCAGCGACAGGCCCGCCAGCGCCGCCGCGTATGGCGTGATGAATTGCGTCATCGGCATGTCCAGCAGCACGATGCCGGTGAACGGAATGGCCAGGTAGAGGCTGGGAAACATGATGGGGAACGCGTTGAACCAGAAGATCAGCTGGATCAGCATGGGCGTTCCGCGGAACAGGTAGACGTAGGTGGCGGCAAAGCCCACCAGGATGGGGTTGCCCGACACGCGCATCATCGCGACCAGCAGGCCCACGGCCACCGCAAGCAGCAGCGCCACCGTGCCCAGCATCACCGAGTGGCTGGCGCCGATCAGGATGTTCTTGCTGAACACATACTGGAAGAAGACGCCCAGGTCGATCACCTTCGAGCTGATCGCGGCCCTCAGGATCAGGCCCAGCGCCAGCAGCACGGCGCCGCCGAATATCCAGGCGCCCCAGTGCCTGCGGTGCACCACGCGGCGAACCGGGCCGGCGGCGGGGAAGGGGGTGGATGTCACGTGCAAGCTCCGTTCGCGCGAAGGGCTGAAGTTTTGAAGTGTGCTCCGGCCGCCAGCGGCCGGCCGATGCCGCGCTCCAGCGCGCGGCGATAGATCAGGGCGGCGGCCGCCGCGTCGGCTATGCCCGAGCCGGCGAAGATGGCCGCGCTGCGGGTGCTGCCCGATGGCCGCCATTCATCGGGCCGCGCCAGCAGCTGGCCGATGTCGGCGTTGAAGCGCCCGCCCCAGCTGACCGGCTCGAGCGCCAAGCGGGTGGCCGGGTCGCAGTCGTCCGTGACCAGCAGGTCCAGCGCGCCAATGCTGCCGGCATCCCACGAATGGCCCATGCAGGCCATGGCCGCGAAGGCGCCGGGCGAAAGCTCGCGCGCGTCGAGAAAGCCGCGCGGCCGCGACTGGCGCGGCACGCTGCTGACCACGATGTCCATGTCCCTGACCGCTTCGCTTGCATCGGCGGCCACCCGGGCCTCCAGGCCCAGGGCGCGCGCGGCTTCAGTGAGCGCCTGCGCGCTGTCCCTGCTGCGGCTGGACGCCACGATGCGCTTGAGCGGGAACTGCGAATGAAGGGTTTGCAGGTGGCTGTGCGCGAGCGAGCCGCAGGCCACAAAGCCGGCTGACGATGATTCAGGCCTGGCCAGCACGCCCGCCGCAATGGTGCTGATGGCTGCGGTGCGCATGGCCGACAGCCACTGCCCGTCCATCACCGCCAGCGGCAGGCCGGTTTGCGTGCAGCTCACGATGACCAGGGGGCTGAAGTCGGGCAGGCCGCGGGCTTCGTTGTGCGGCACGTAGCCATACCACTTGACCACGGCCAGGCCTTCGTCTTGCAGCACACCGCCCTTGGCGCTGAAGCTGGCCTCGCCGCCCGCGTGCATCCACAGCTTGGGTGCGGTGCCGGCTTCGCCGCTTGCCTTGGTGCGGAAGGCGCCGGCCACCGCGGCCACCATCTGCGCGGGCGTGATGCCGCACGCCATCACCGCTTCATGCCCGAGGAACAGCAGGGAGTTCGCAAGACCTGTCGGTACGGGCATGGGCATGGGCATGCTTACTTGCGCTTGCTGGAGGGCAGGTTGATGGAAACGGCCGGCAGGTTGGCACCGCCCACGCCCCACTTGTCCAGGATCTTCTTGTAGGTGCCGTCGTCCAGCATGCTTTGGGTGGCCTTTTGCACCGCATCGCGCAGCCCGGCGCGGTTCTTGGCGAAGCCCCAGGAGGTGATGTACGGCGTGAGCATGTAGTTGCCGCCGACGATCTTGTACTTGCCGGGGAACTGCGCGCCCATGTAGACCAGCGCCGGGAAGTCGCCGATGTAGCCGTCCACGCGCTTGAGGTCCAGCTGCATCCGCGAATCGGGCGCGGTGGGGAGCTGCTCGGCGCGGATGGTGGGTTTGCCGGCCTTGGTGCAGCGTTCCATCGCGGCTTCCACCGCCGTCATGATGGTGCGGCCGCCCAGCATGGTGGCGACGGCCTTGCCGCAGAAGTCGTCGATTGTGGCGAGCTTGTCGGTGTTGGCGGCCAGCACCATGATGCTGCCGCCCGACTGCATGTAGTTCACGAAGTCCAGCTTCTGCTCGCGCTCTTCGGTGTCGCTGATGCCGCCGGAGGCGACGTCGAAGCGGTCGGCTTCCACACCCGAGATCAGCGCGGCGTATTCCGACTGGATGTATTCCAGCCGCAGGTTCAGGCGCTTCGCCACCTCGGCCAGCAGGTCGGCGCTGGCGCCGGTGACCTCGGTCTTGCCGGGCTCGCGGAATTCCACCGGCGGAAAGGTCTGTTGCGAGCCGACGCGCAGCGTGCCGCGCGCCTTGACCTCGGCCGGGACCAGGTTGAGCACGTCGGGCGGCAGCGGCCGCGCGGCCTGCGCGATGGCCGCCGCGGGCAGTGCCGCGGCCAGCACCAGTGCCAGCCGCGAAAGGGATTGCGTGAGCTTGCTCATGAGGGACTCCTCTTGGTGTGGGGTGGGGAAACGACTAGCGCGACTCAGCCGATTTGCCGGGGATCGCGGACGGGTTGGGGCGGTCGGCGCGCGGGCAGGGCGCGGCGGCGTCAAATACAGCCTGCACCTTCCCGATGTATTCAGCGGGGAAGCCCTCGGATTGCAGGCCGTCGGGGATGTGCTGCCAGTAGAAATTCGGCGGGCGCATGGGCTTGCCGGGCGTGGTCATGCGGTAGGTCCAGCAGTCATAGGTCTTGCCGTCGTCGCCGTGCACAGTGATGGCGAAGCGGTCGAAATCATCGTAGTCATCGGTCAGGCCGTCGTCCTCGAACACCAGGCCCAGGCATTTCTCGCCCCAGGCATCGGGCAGGCCGTTCAGGTGGCACCAGCCGCGGTCCTCGCGGCCGGCGGCGGCGTGGAATTGCAGCCGGTAGTTGGCGGCGTAGCCCTTGGTGATCTTTTTGCAGGCGGGCATGTAGCGGCGAATCTCAGGGTCGTTCAGCCAAGTGCAGTAAGCGAAGTAATACATGGGTTGCAGGTCCTTTACGTGAGTTGATATACGTTAAGATATACGAAGAAATATATGTCGTCAATGCGCCAAAAAAAGCCCCGGCTGCGCTGCACCGGGGCAGGGAGATTTACGCAAGCAGTGCCACATTGCCTCCCGCCGCGGTGGTGTTGATGGTGAGTGTTTGCTCCGCGCAGAAGCGGTACAGGTAATGCGGCCCGCCCGCCTTGGGGCCGGTGCCCGACAGGCCTTCGCCGCCGAAGGGCTGGACGCCAACGACGGCGCCGATCATGTTGCGGTTGACGTAGACATTGCCAGTATGGGCGCGCGCCGCCAGGGCCTGGGCGCGGCTGTCGATTCGGGTCTGGATGCCCAGCGTGAGGCCGTAGCCCAGCGCGTTGACCTGGTCGATCACCGCCTGCGGGTCGCCCTTCCAGCGCACGATGTGCAGCACCGGGCCGAAGATTTCCTGCGTCACGTCGGCGATGCTGGCCACCTCGAAAGCCTGCGGCGCAATGAAGTGGCGGCCTACCGTGGATCCCGGCTCAAGGCCGGGATGACAGTCCTGGGCGGTGGCGCGCAACCTTTGCAGGTGCTGCCGGATTCCTTCATAAGCCTCGCCATCGATCACCGGCCCGACATCGGTCGCCAGCAGGGCCGGGTCGCCCACTACCAGTTCCTTCGCGGCGCCGACAATCATTTCGATCACGTGGTTGGCGATGCCCTCGTGCACGCACAACAGGCGCAGCGCCGAGCAGCGCTGGCCGGCCGAGCGGAAAGCGCTTTGCACCACGGCGTCGGCCACCTGCTCGGGCAGTGCGGTGGAATCGACCAGCATGGCGTTGATGCCGCCGGTCTCGGCGATCAGCGGGACGATCGGGCCCTCCTTGGCCGCCAGTGCACGGTTGATGATCTTCGCGACCTGGGTGGAGCCGGTGAAGACCACGCCCGCGACGCGCGGCGCAGCCACCAACGCCGCGCCCACGGTTTCTCCAGGGCCGTGCAGCAGTTGCAGTGCATCGACGGGCACGCCGGCTTCGTGCAGCAGCTTCACCGCTGCGAGCGCGATGGCCGGTGTCTGCTCAGCGGGTTTGGCCAGCACCGTGTTGCCGGTGGCCAGCGCCGCTGCCACTTGCCCAGTAAAGATGGCCAGCGGGAAATTCCAGGGGCTGATGCAGACCCAGGGGCCACGGGCGGTGAGCCGCAATTCATTCGATTCTCCGGTGGGGCCGGGCAGGGCGACGGGCTGCATGATGCGTTCCGCTTCGCCCGCGTAGTAGCGCAGGAAATCCACCGCCTCGCGCACTTCGGAAACCGTGTCACCCCAGGTCTTGAACGCTTCCTTGACCAGCAGCGCGCACAGGCGCGGCATCTGCGCTTCCATCGCATCGGCGGCGCGGCGCAGGATGGCGGCGCGCTCCTGGACCGGCGTTGTGCTCCAGGCGCGGCCGGCCGCAACGGCGCGGTCCACCGCGGCCGGTGCCTGCGCCGCGTCGAACAGCGGAACATCGGGAACGGCCGTGTTTTTCAACGCCGCCAGCAGCGGCGCGCGCATGCTTTCCACGGCCAGGTCCAGGCCGGCGCTGTTGCGGCGCTGCGTGCCGTAGAGGTCCGGCGGCAGGGGCAGCGAAGGCTGGGGCGACAGGCGCAGCGGCGACACCAGCAGTTCGTCCATGCCCACCGATTCATCGGCCAGCTGGTGCACGAAAGAGGAGTTGGCGCCGTTCTCCAGCAGGCGGCGCACCAGGTAGGCCAGCAGGTCGCGGTGCTGGCCCACCGGCGCGTACACGCGGCAGCTGATCAGTGGGTTCTTCAGCACTTCGCGATAGATCCCTTCGCCCATGCCGTGCAGTCGCTGCAGTTCAAATCGGGCGCCGCTCTTTGCGGCCATCTGCAGGATCGCCGCGATGGTGCCGGCGTTGTGCGTGGCGAACTGCGGGTAGATCACGTCGTTGGCGTCCAGCAGGGCGCGGGCGCAGCCCAGGTAGGACACATCGGTGTGGTGCTTGTGCGTGAACACCGGGTAGTGGGGCAGGCCCATCTCCTGCGCGCGCTTGATCTCCGCGTCCCAGTACGCGCCCTTGACCAGGCGGCACATGAAGCGCAGCTGGTACTTGCGGCCCAGCGCGGCCACATGGCCGATCAGTTCCAGCGCGCGGCCCTGGTAGGCCTGCAGCGCCAGGCCGAAGCCCTGCCAGCGCGGGTGCGCCTGCGCGACGCGTGCGGCCAGCACCTCGAACACATCCAGCGACAGCTCCAGCCGGTCCACTTCCTCGGCGTCGATGGTGAGGTTGATGTTGGCGCGCGCCGCCCGTTCGCACAGGTCCCACACACGCGGCACCAACTCGAACAGCACGCGCTCGCGCTGCGCCTCTTCGTAGCGCGGGTGCAGCGCGCTCAGCTTGATGGAAATGCCATCGTTTTGCTCGACGGAGCGCGCCGGGGCTGCGTGGGCAGCTATCGAATCAATAGCATCCTGGTAGCTGGCGAGGTAGCGCAGCGCATCGGCATCGGTGCGTGCGCCTTCGCCCAGCATGTCGTAGGAGAAGCGGAGGTTTTCCTGCTTGCGGCGCGCGCCATCGGCCTCGCGCAGCGCCTCGGCTATGTCCTGCCCCAACACGAATTGCCGGCCCAGCAACTGCACGGCGCGCAGCGTCGCGGCCACAACTGTCCTGGCGCCCAGCTTTGAGAGCAGGCTGGGCTGCTCCTCATGCGGCAGGAAATTCTTGGACAACGCGATCGCCGCGCTCGACAGGCGCGCCAGCGCGCTGTCGGCGTCGCCGTCAAAGTCGGCGCGGCCCAGCTGGTCGGCCGTGAGAGCGATGGCGGTCTCGGCATCGGGCACGCGCAGCAGCGCCTCGGCCAGCCGCATCAGCGCCAGCCCTTCGCTGCTGGCGATGGGGTATTCCTTCAGCAGGCTTTCCATTGCCCAGAAGGGTGGCGGGTTCCTGCGCACGGCCTGCACCCAGGGTTGGGCCATCCGCGCGGCCGCCGCCCAGTCCAGCGCGCTGCCCAGGGAGGCCAGGCGATGGGCGACGACCTCGGGCTCGGGCCGGTAGGGAAAAGGCAGGTGCTGCGTCATGCCGATGATGGTGCCTTGATGCGCAGTGAGTTTCACGCTAAATTTCAGCTTGAAACCGAATAATCCACTATCAATGACTGAAGCACTGGCTGAGATTGACCGCATCGATCTGAAAATCCTGAATGTCCTGCAGCAGGATGGGCGCATCTCCAACCTCAAGCTGGCGGAGGCGGTGGCGCTGTCTCCCACTGCGGTGCTAGCCCGGGTGCAGCGCCTCACCCGCGACGGCTACATCCTGGGCTACGAGGCGCGGCTGAACCCCATCAAGCTGGGCGCGGGGATGATGGTGTTCGTCGAGGTGCTGCTGGACCGCACGACCGCCAACGTGTTCGAGGCCTTCAAGGCCGCGGTGCAAGTGCACGGCGAGATCATGGAATGCCACATGGTGGCGGGCGGCTTCGACTACCTGCTCAAGACCCGCATGGCCGACATGCAGGCTTATCGCGAATTCGCCGGCACGGTGCTGTGGCAGCTGCCCGGCGTGCGCGAGACGCGCACCTATGCGGTGATGGAGGAAGTCAAGAGCACGACACGGCTGGCCTCGGTGGGAGGTTGAAAAAAGGGCTGAAAAAAAGGCCGTGTGCCTCGCCGCACACGGCCAACCCACCCCAGAGGGATTCAGCGCAATTGCGCGGCTAGCGGACCTTGCCGTCCTTCCAGGCCTGCAGCAGCCGGTCGTAGTTGATGGTCTCGCCCTTGGGCTTTTCGTTGGCCAGCTTGGCCCACGGTGCACCCTTGTCGCTGAGCCACTTGGCCGGGTCGCCCTTGGGGTTCAGCTTGGGCGCGCACTTGGCCATGCCGGCGCGCTCCAGCCGGCCCATGACCTGGTCCATCTCCTCGGCCAGCGTGTCCATCGCGCCCTGCGGGGTCTTCTCGCCGGTGACGGCCTGGGCCACGTTCTTCCACCACAGCTGAGCCAGCTTGGGGTAGTCGGGCACGTTGTTGCCGGTGGGCGTCCACGCCACGCGGGCCGGGCTGCGGTAGAACTCGATCAGGCCGCCGTACTTGGCCGCGTTCTGCGTGAAGTACTCATGGCGGATGTCGCTGTCGCGGATGAAGGTCAGCCCCACCACCGACTTCTTGGCCGAGACCGTCTTGGAGGTGATGAACTGCGCGTAGAGCCAGGCGGCCGCCGTCTTGTTGGCATCGTGGTTCTTGAAGAAGGTCCACGAGCCCACGTCCTGGTAGCCGTTCTGCATGCCCTGCTTCCAGTAGGGGCCGTTCGGGCCGGGCGCCATGCGCCACTTGGGCGTGCCGTCGGCATTCACCACCGGCAGACCGGCCTTGATCATGTCGGCGGTGAACGCGGTGTACCAGAAGATCTGCTGGGCGATCTGGCCCTGCGCGGGCACCGGCCCCGCTTCACCGAAGGTCATGCCCGAGGCTTCCTTGGGCGCGTACTTCTTCATCCAGTCCACGTACTTGGTCAGCGCATACACGGCCGCCGGCGAGTTGGTGGCGCCGCCGCGGGACACCGATGCGCCCACCGGCGTGCACTTGTCGGCCGCCACGCGGATGCCCCACTCGTCCACCGGCATGCCGTTGGGGATGCCGACGTCGGCGGTGCCGGCCATCGACAGCCAGGCGTCGGTGAAGCGCCAGCCCAGCGACGGGTCCTTCTTGCCGTAGTCCATGTGGCCGTAGATCGGCTTGCCGTCCAGGGTCTTCACGTCTTCGCTGAAGAAGGCGGCGATGTCCTCGTAGGCGCTCCAGTTCAGCGGCACGCCCAGGTCGTAGCCGTACTTGGCCTTGAACTTGTCCTGCAGGTCCTTGCGCGCGAACAGGTCGGCGCGGAACCAGTACAGGTTTGCGAACTGCTGGTCGGGCAGCTGGTAGAGCTTGCCGTCAGGCGCCGTGGTGAAGCTGGTGCCGATGAAGTCCTTCAGGTCCAGCCCGGGGTTGGTGTATTCCTTGCCCGCGCCAACCATGTAGTCGGACAGCGCCAGGATCTTGCCGTAGCGGTAGTGCGTGCCGATCAGGTCCGAATCCGAAATCCAGCCGTCATAGATCGACTTGCCCGACTGCATCGAGGTCTGCAGCTTCTCGACGACGTCGCCCTCCTGGATGATGTCGTGCTTGACCTTGATGCCGGTGATCTCCTCGAACGCCTTGGTCAGCGTCTTGGATTCGTACTCGTGGGTGGTGATGGTCTCGGACACCACCGAGATTTCCTTCACGCCCTTGGCCTGCAGCTTCTTGGCCGCGTCGATGAACCACTTCATCTCGGCCAGCTGCTTGTCCTTGGTCAGGGTGGACGGCTGGAATTCGCTGTCCACCCACTTCTTCGCCGCGGCTTCGTCGGCCCAGCCCTGGCTTCCCATGGCGCAGGCGGCGGCGAAAGCCAGTGCGGTGTAACGCATCTTCATTTGGTATCTCCTCGTGCAAATGCTCCCCCAGCTGGCAGTGAGGACACCACGGCCCCGGGGGAACATCCGGGCCGGATCCTGGAAAAACGGGACTCAGGCGCGGCGCATGATCAGCGCCAACGCGGCCATGGACAGCGCGAGGCTGATCCAGACGCTGGGCTCCTGCTCCAGCGAGAACCACTGGGCCATGCGGCCCGCCAGGCCGACAAAGGCCAGGTTGATGTAGCCCGCGGCCAGCAGCCCGATGAACAGGCGGTCGCCGCGGGTCGTGGCGATCGGCAGGAACCCCTTGCGCAGGACCGTGGGCGACTTGATCTCCCACAGCGTCATGCCCGCGAGCATCAGGCCGATGCAGGAAAAGAAAACCGCCACCGGCGTTGTCCAGGCCATCCACTCGAACACGGTCAGACCCTCCCCATGGCAAAGCCCTTGGCGATGTAATGCCGCACAAACCAGATCACCAGCGCGCCGGGCAGGATGGTGAGCACGCCGGCCGCCGCCAGCGTGGCCCAGTCCATGCCCGAAGCCGACACGGTGCGCGTCATCGTCGCCACGATGGGCTTGGCGTTCACGCTGGTGAGCGTGCGGGCCAGCAGCAGCTCGACCCAGCTGAACATGAAGCAGAAGAAGGCCGTGACGCCCACGCCCGCCTTGATCAGCGGCAGGAACACCGTGACGAAGAAGCGCGGGAACGAGTAGCCGTCGATGTACGCCGTCTCGTCGATCTCGCGCGGGATGCCGCTCATGAAGCCTTCCAGGATCCATACCGCCAGCGGCACGTTGAACAGCAGGTGCGCCAGCGCCACGGCGATGTGCGTGTCCATCAGCCCCACGGTGGTGTACAGCTGGAAGAAGGGCAGCAGGAACACCGCCGGCGGCGTCATGCGGTTTGTGAGCAGCCAGAAGAACACGTGCTTGTCGCCCAGGAAGCTGTAGCGCGAGAAGGCGTAGGCGGCCGGCAGGGCCACGGTGATCGAGATCACCGTGTTGATCGCCACGTAGATCAGGCTGTTGATGTAGCCGGAGTACCAGGACGCGTCGGTGAAGATGGTGCGGTAGTTGCCCCAGGTGAAGTGCTGCGGCAACAGTGAGAAGCTGGAGAGGATTTCCTCGTTGGTCTTGAAGCTCATGTTGACCATCCAGTAGATGGGCAGCAGGGCGAACACCAGGTAGGCCGCAAGGAACAGCGTGCGGGCGCGGAAACGCGGTTCACTCATGGCCCGCCTCCGCCTGCCCCGCGCCGACCCGCTGCATCCAGTTGTAGAGGATGAAGCACAGCAGCAGGATGATGAGGAAATAGATCAGCGAGAAAGCCGCCGCCGGCCCCAGGTCGAACTGGCCCACCGCCTTCTGCGTGAGGTATTGCGAGAGGAAGGTGGTGGCGTTGCCCGGCCCGCCGCCCGTGAGCACGAACGGCTCGGTGTAGATCATGAAGCTGTCCATGAAGCGCAGCAGCACGGCGATCATCAGCACGCCGCGCATCTTGGGCAGCTGGATGTAGCGGAACACGGCGAACCGGCTTGCGCCGTCGATGCGCGCCGCCTGGTAATACGCATCGGGGATGGAGCGCAGCCCGGCGAAGCAAAGCAGCGCCACCAGCGGTGTCCAGTGCCAGACGTCCATCGCCAGCACGGTGAGCCAGGCGTCACGGGCGTTGCCGGTGTAGCTGTAGTCGATGCCGGCCTTCCGCAGCGCCGCGCCCAGCAGGCCGATGTCGGCGCGCCCGTAGATCTGCCAGATGGTGCCCACCACGTTCCACGGAATCAGCAGCGACAGGGCCACTGTGACCAGCACCGCGGAAGCCTTCCAGCCCTGGGCGGGCATGGACAGCGCCAGCGCGATGCCCAGCGGAATTTCCACCAGCAGCACGGCGAGCGAGAACACCAGCTGGCGCAGCAGGGCGGCGTGCAGGTCCTCGTCGCGCATCACGGCGGCGAACCACTCGGTTCCCACGAACACCCGCCGCTCCGGCGAGATGATGTCCTGCACCGAGTAGTTCACCACGGTCATCAGCGGCAGGATGGCCGAGAAGGCCACGCATACCAGCACGGGCAGTATCAGGAACCAGGCTTTCTGGTTGACCGGCTTGGTGGTGGTGCTCATGCCACAAGCTCCTCGTTGGCATAAAAACAGGTGTGCTCGCCCAGCAGTTGCAGCCACACGGCGTCGCCGGCCCGTGGCACGCGGGTTTCGGTGCCTAGCCGCGCCTTTACCGGCACGCCGCCCACCGTCGCGGTGAGCATGAAGTACGTGCCTATGTCCTGCACCTGCTGCACCTGCGCGGGGACCGCGCCCTCGCTGTTTTCGTCCGCCAGCGTCACGTATTCGGGCCGCACGCCCAGCGTGAGCGGGCCCGGCGCCAGCTGCCGGCCGGCCGGCAGGGGCAGCGTGTGGCCGGCGACGCGCAAGCTGCCCTCGCCGGCCTCGGCCGGCAGGAAGTTCATGCCCGGCGAGCCGATGAAGTGGCCGACGAAGGTGTGCTGGGGCCGCTCGAACAGCGCGTCGGCGCCGCCGATCTGCACCGCTCGGCCGCGCGTCATCACCACCACTTGCTCGGCGAACGTCAGCGCCTCCACCTGGTCGTGGGTGACGTAGATCAGCGTGAGGCGCAACTCGCTGTGGATCTGCTTGAGCTTGCGGCGCAGCTGCCATTTCAGGTGCGGGTCGATCACCGTGAGCGGCTCGTCGAACAAGACTGCGGACACATCGGGCCGCACCAGGCCGCGGCCCAGCGAGATCTTCTGCTTGGCGTCGGCCGCCAGGCCCGCGGCGCGCTGGTCGAGCTGGCCGCTCAGCTCCAGCATTTCAGCGATCTCGCCCACGCGGCGCCTGATCTGCTCGGCCGGCACTTTGCGGTTGCGCAATGGAAACGCCAGGTTTTCCGCCACCGTCATGGTGTCGTAGATCACCGGGAACTGGAACACCTGGGCGATGTTGCGCTGCTGCGGGCTGCTGCGCGTGACGTCCTGGCCGTCGAAGCGGACCGTGCCCTGCGATGGCGCGACCAGGCCCGAGATGATGTTGAGCATGGTCGTCTTGCCGCAGCCCGAGGGCCCCAGCAGCGCGTAGGCGCCGCCGTCCTCGAACACCATCTTCAGCGGCAGCAACGCGTAGTCGCTGTCTTCTCGCGGGTCGGGCCTGTAGGCATGCGCCAGGTCGAGTTCGATGCGGGCCATCTCAGGCTCCCCTGCGCGCGGGCGCCACCAGCAGCTGGCCGCCGCTGTCGAATACATAGGCCTGCGCGGGGCTGAGGTACAGCGTGACCGGCGCGCCCAGGTCGAAGTAGTGCACCCCAGTGAGCTGCGCCACCAGTTCACCGACGGCGGTCTCCACGTGCACGAAGGTGTCGGAGCCCGAAATCTCCGCCAGCTCGACCTTGCCCGCCAGCGCGGTGTCGCCTTCACGCGGGCGCACGCGCAGGGCCCCGGCACGCACGCCCAGGGTCAGGGCCTTCGACGCGGAGGCGGGCAGGGGGATCGAGAGCGCCGGGCCGGCGCCCAGCCGCACGCCCAGGCTGGCGGATTCGGCGGCGATCAGGTTCATCGGCGGGTCGCTGAAGGCGCGGGCCACGCGCAGGGAGCAGGGCTCGTGAAAAACCTCGGCGGTGGGCCCGTATTGCAGCAGTTCCCCGGCATCCAGCACGGCGGTGTAGCCGCCCAGCAGCAGGGCCTCGCCCGGCTCGGTGGTGGCATACACCACCGTGGAGTCTCCGGCGGCGAACAGCTGGCCCAGCTCGTCGCGCAGTTCCTCGCGCAGCTTGTAGTCCAGATTCACCAGCGGCTCGTCCAGCAGCATCAGCGGCGCGCCCTTGGCCAGCGCGCGCGCCAGCGCCACGCGCTGCTGCTGGCCGCCCGACAGCTGCGCGGGCAGCCGGTCCAGGAACATGTCGATGTGCAGGCGCTCGGCCAGTTGCCGCACCCGCCGCGCGATGTCTTTTTCGCCGCGCAGCTTGAGCGGCGAGGCAATGTTGTCCTCGACCTTCATCGAGGGGTAGTTGATGAACTGCTGGTAGACCATGGCCACGTTGCGCTGGCGCACCGGAACGCCGGTCACGTCGCGGCCATCGACGCGCACGTGGCCCCGGCTGGGCGTGTCCAGCCCGGCCATGATGCGCATCAGGCTGGTCTTGCCGGCCTGCGTCGCGCCCAGCAGCACCGTCACCGCGCCGGGCCGCGGGGCCAGGCTCATCTCGTAGAGCCAGTCCTGGGCGCCGACTTTCTTGCTGATGCCGTCCAGGGTCAGCTGCATTTCAAACCCGATTCGCGCATAAACGCGCTGATCCGAATGGCGAAAAATGTCGATTTGTTGACGTTTAAAGAATTCTGCACTGCAAAACTACGCTAAATGTATCTATTTGTGTTTCGGGTTCTTTCTATTGTTCTTCCTTTGGACGCGTTTTTAATACGCGTTTTCCCTTGATTTGTTCCTTATGTTTCGCTTTACAGTCGCCTAAAGCATTGCTCGATAACAAGAAATCTGGTTGTGAATTCAAATCCTCGGCAGATCAAACTGCTGGACGTCGTTCGGATGAGGGGCTCGGTCACGGTCGAGGAACTGGCCGAAACGCTGGGCGTGACCCTTCAGACCGTGCGCCGCGACGTGCAGCGCCTATCCGAAGCCAGCCTGCTGACGCGCTTTCATGGCGGCGTGCGCGTTCCCAGCTCGACGGTGGAAAACATCGCGCACCAGCAGCGTGAAAGCCTGCACGCCATGGGCAAGGCCGCGATCGCCCGTGAAGTGGCGGCGCAGGTGCCCAACGATTGCTCGCTGATCATCAACATCGGCACGACCACCGAGGCCATCGCCCGGGCGCTGCTCAGCCACACCGGCCTGCGCGTCATCACCAATAACCTGAACGTCGCGGCCATCATGAGCAGCAACCCGCAGTGCGAGGTGATCGTCGCCGGCGGCGTGGTGCGCACCCGCGACCGCGGCATCATCGGCGAGCCGGCGGTGGATTTCATCCGCCAGTTCAAGGTGGACATCGCCCTGATCGGCATCTCCGGCATCGAGGCCGACGGCTCGCTGCGGGACTTCGACTACCGCGAGGTGAAGGTGGCCCAGACCATCATCGAGCACTCGCGCGAGGTCTGGCTGGCGGCCGACAGCAGCAAATTCAACCGCCCGGCGATGGTGGAGCTGGCCACGCTGTCGCAGGTGGACCGCCTGTTCACCGACAAGGCGCCGCCGGAACCGTTCCCGGCGCTGCTGGCTGAGGCCAGCGTGACATGCACCGTGGCGGGCGGTTAAATTCGGCCGGTTGCGCCAAAGGTTTCCAGATGACTTACTTGCTCGCCCTGGACCAGGGCACCTCCAGTTCCCGCAGCATCGTGTTCGACGGCCAGGGCCGCATCGTGGCGCAGGCCCAGCAGGAGCTGCCGCAGATCTACCCGCGCCCCGGCTGGGTCGAGCACGACCCCATGGAAATCTGGCGCACCCAGCTGGCCACCGCGCAGGAGGCGCTCGCCAGGGCGGGGCTGAAGGCCGGCGACATCCGCGCGCTGGGCATCACCAACCAGCGCGAAACCACGGTGCTGTGGAACCGCAAGACCGGCCAGCCCATCCACCACGCCATCGTGTGGCAGGACCGGCGCGGCGAGCCGGTGTGCGCGCAGCTGCGCGAGCAGGGCCACGCGGCGCTGATCCAGCAGCGCACGGGCCTTTTGATCGACTCGTATTTTTCCGCCACCAAGATCAAGTGGCTGCTGGACAACGTGGCGGGGGCGCGCGAGCAGGCGCAGCGCGGCGAGCTGGCGTTCGGCACCATCGACAGCTGGCTGGTGTGGCAGCTCACCGGCGGCCAGGTGCATGCCACGGATGTGAGCAATGCCTCGCGCACCATGCTGTTCAACGTGCACAGCAACCAGTGGGACGGCGAGCTGCTGGCCCTGCTGGGCATCCCGAAGGAGCTGATGCCGGCCGTGCTGCCCTCCAGCGCGGAATACGGCAGTACCCAGCCGGGCCTGCTGGGCGGCGCCATCCGCATCGGCGGCGTGGCGGGCGACCAGCAGGCCGCGCTGTTCGGGCAGGCCTGCTTCAAGGCCGGCATGGCCAAGAACACCTACGGCACCGGCTGCTTCATGCTGATGCATACCGGCCCGGTGTTCCAGACATCCTCCAACGGCCTGCTCACCACCAGCGCGGCGCAGGTGACGGCGCGCACCGAATTCGCCATCGAGGGCAGCGTGTTCGTCGGCGGCGCGGTGGTGCAGTGGCTGCGCGACGGGCTGCATGCCATCAAGGGCAGCGGCGAAGTGCAGGCGCTGGCGCAAAGCGTGCCCGATTCGGGCGGCGTGATGGTGGTGCCGGCGTTCACGGGCCTGGGCGCGCCTTACTGGAAACCGGATGCCCGCGGCACCATCACCGGCCTCACGCGCGGCACCACGGTGGCCCACATCGCGCGGGCGGCGCTGGAAAGCATCGCCTACCAGAGCAGCGCGCTGCTGCAGGCCATGGGGCGCGACGCCGTGGCCGCGGGCGCCGCCCCGGTG
The DNA here is from genome assembly GCA_016191525.1 of Burkholderiales bacterium. Taxonomy (GTDB): domain Bacteria; phylum Pseudomonadota; class Gammaproteobacteria; order Burkholderiales; family Burkholderiaceae_C; genus Ramlibacter. The sequence continues at coordinate 121,973 of JACPOK010000039.1, forward strand.
AGCGAGCTGCGGGTGGACGGCGGCGCCTGCGTCAACGACCTGCTGATGCAGTTCCAGGCCGACCTGCTGGGCATTCCGGTCGTGCGGCCCGCCGTCACCGAAACCACCGCGCTGGGCGCGGCCTACCTGGCCGGGCTGGCCTGCGGCGTCTATGGCAGCACCGACGAACTGGCGGCGCTGTGGCAGTCAGAGCGCCGCTTCCTGCCCACGCTGGAGCGGGCCCGGGCGGCGGAACTCATGGACCAGTGGGAACACGCCGTGCGCCAGGCCACGGCCGCTTGACGCGACAATGCGGGTTTTGACCACCCAGCCAGGAGAAACGCCCATGAAACCGCAATTCCTTTTTGCTGCCGCGGCGCTCGCCACCGCCGCCTGTGGTGCCGGTGCCCAGAGCCTCAAGCCCGGGCTGTGGGAAATGACCAACAAGATGCAGAGCAGCAACCCGCAGATGGACCAGCAGATGGCCATGGCGCAGCAGCAGATGGCCAACATGCCGCCCGAGCAGCGCAAGATGGTGGAGGAAATGATGGCCAAGCAGGGCATGAAGCTGGGCGCGGGCGGCCCCGGCGGCATGAGCATGAAGATCTGCATGACGCGCGAGATGGCCGAGCGCAACGAGATCCCGTCGCAGCGCGGCGACTGCAAGACCACCATGCTGCCGCGCTCGGGCAACACGATGAAGATGACTTTCGCCTGCGCCAACCCGCCTTCCTCGGGCGAGGGCGAGTACACCTTCTCGGGCTCCGACGCCTACAGCATGAAGATGACGGTCAACACGCAGGTGCAGGGCAAGCCCGAGAAGATGAACATGTCCGGCTCCGGCAAGTGGCTGGGCGCCGACTGCGGCGACATCAAGCCGCCGGCGCTGCCGAAGAAGTAGCCCTTCCGCCGAAAATCGCGGTTCCCACGCGCACCATCGTGCTGCCCGCGTGGATCGCGGCCTCCAGGTCGGCGGTCATGCCCATGGACAGGGTGTCCAGCGCCACACCGGCCCCATTGATTTCGTCAAAAAGTGCCCGCGCCCGCATGTGCAGGGCCTTTTGCGCTACAAAATCAGGAGCGGGCTCGGGCAGGGTCATCAGCCCGCGCAGCCGCAGGTTCGGCAAGCCCGCGATCTCGCGCGCCAGCGCCAGGGCTTCGGCCGGCGCCACGCCCGCCTTGGTGGCGCCGCCATCCACGTTGACCTGGATGCACACCTGCAGCGGGGGCAGGCCCTCGGGCCGCTGCTGCGACAGGCGCTGCGCCGTCTTCAGCCGGTCCACCGCGTGGGCCCAGTCGAAATGGGCCGCGACCAGGCGGGTCTTGTTGCTCTGGATCGGGCCTATGCAATGCCACTGCAGGTCCAGGCCGGCAAGCAGGGCGATCTTCTCCACGCCTTCCTGGATGTAGTTCTCGCCGAACGCAGCCTGGCCCGCCTCATGCGCCTCGCGCACCGCGTCGGGGCCGAAGGTCTTGGACACCGCCAGCAGCGTGACTTCGTTCACGTCGCGGCCGGCTGCCCGGCAGGCCGCGGCGATACGCTGGTGAACACTCTGGAGGTTGTTACGAATCGTGGTCATAATTAACCGGCGTACCCAAGGCCAACGCCAACGAACAAAACGAGGGATCCGTGGATATTACCCAGCTGCTCGCTTTCAGCGTCAAGAACAAGGCATCCGACCTTCACCTCTCCGCAGGGCTTCCGCCCATGATCCGCGTGCACGGCGACGTGCGGCGCATCAACGTCGACGCGTTGGACCACAAGCAGGTTCACGGCATGGTGTACGACATCATGAACGACACCCAGCGCAAGAACTACGAAGAGTTCCTGGAAGTCGACTTTTCATTCGAGATCGAGGGCCTGGCGCGCTTCCGCGTCAACGCCTTCAACCAGAACCGCGGCGCCGGCGCCGTGTTCCGGACCATTCCCTCCAAGATCCTCACGCTCGAGCAGCTGAACGCGCCCAAGATTTTCGGCGACCTGGCGCTCAAGCCGCGCGGCATGGTGCTGGTGACGGGGCCCACGGGCTCGGGCAAGTCCACCACGCTGGCCGCGATGGTCAACTTCCTGAATGAAACCGAGTACGGCCACATCCTGACGGTGGAAGACCCGATCGAATTCGTGCACGAATCCAAGAAATGCCTGATCAACCAGCGCGAGGTCGGCCCGATGACGCTGTCGTTCTCCGCGGCGCTGAGGTCCGCGCTGCGCGAAGACCCGGACGCGATCCTGGTGGGCGAAATGCGCGACCTGGAAACCATCCGCCTGGCCATGACGGCGGCTGAGACGGGCCACCTGGTGTTCGGCACGCTGCACACCTCGTCCGCCGCCAAGACCATCGACCGGATCATCGACGTGTTCCCCGCCGACGAAAAGGAAATGATCCGGGCCATGCTGTCCGAATCGCTGCAGGCCGTGATCTCGCAGACGCTGTGCAAGACCAAGGACGGCACCGGACGCGTCGCCGCGCACGAAATCATGATCGCCACCTCCGCCATCCGCAACCTGATCCGCGAGGCCAAGGTGGCGCAGATGTATTCGTCCATCCAGACCGGCAACAGCTTCGGCATGCAGACGCTGGACCAGAACCTGTCGGACCTGGTCAAGCGCAACGTCATCAGCCCCGGCGAAGCGCGCGGCAAGGCCAAGATTCCCGACAACTTCCCGGGATGAGAAAGGAAGTGCCATGAAAGGTGTACTGGGACTGCTGCGCCGCTCCGCGCCGCACGGGGAGGGCGAGGAAAAAAGCGATTCGCTGTTTTTCACCACCGCCTTCGCGGACCAGGGCGTGGACCCGTCCATGCTCATCCCGTGGGAGGCGCGCGCCAACGAGGTGGCTGCCAAGCGCATGTCCAAGTCGCGCGGCATCGGCCTCTTGCAGGCGCTGTGGGCCAAGGACAAGTACATGAGCCGGCTGGACGCGCCGTCGACGCAGCGGCTGGAAAAGTTCTTCGATTTCGCCACGGTCTCCGCCGACCGCGACATCATCCGCCAGGACGAGTACGGCAACTTCATGATCGTGCTGCTGACGGGCACCATCGCGGTGGACCGGGTCCAGCCCTGGGGCGAGCAGATGCGCCTGACCGAGGCCCGCCCGGGTGACATCCTGGGCGAGATGTCGCTGCTGGACAGCGGCATGAGGTTTTCCATGTGCACCAGCCTGGCCGAGTGCGAGATCGCCGTGCTCGGCGCCGAAGGCATGGACCAGATGATGAACGAGGCGCCGCAGCTCGCGGCCAGCCTGATCGCCCTGCTGGCCCGCAAGCTCTCGCTGCGGCTGCGGGTGGTGGGGGCCAGGCTGTCGGACCGGCAAAACCCCTGACAATTTAAGCAATACAGCGCAACGAAGTAAGGACCGCCATGGAACGCGACCAGGCTACAAAATTCATCAACGACCTGCTCAAGCTGATGATCAGCCGCAACGGCAGCGACCTGTTCATCACGGGGGACTTCCCGCCGGCGATCAAGGTCGACGGCAAGGTGACCAAGGTGTCGCCGCAGCCGCTGAACAGCGGGCACACGCTGGCGCTGGCCCGTTCGATCATGAACGACAAGCAGGCGGCCGAGTTCGAGCGCACCAAGGAGTGCAACTTCGCCATCTCGCCGCCGGGCATCGGGCGCTTCCGCGTCAATGCCTTCGTGCAGCAGGGCAAGGTCGGCATGGTGCTGCGGGTGATCCCGCAGATCCTGCCCACCATCGACGGCCTGGGCGTGCCCCAGGTGCTCAAGGAAGTGGTGATGGCCAAGCGCGGCCTCACCATCCTGGTGGGCGCCACCGGCTCCGGCAAGTCCACCACGCTGGCCGCGATGGTCGACTGGCGCAACGAGAACTCGCAGGGCCACATCATCACCATCGAGGACCCGGTGGAGTTCGTGCACCCGCACAAGAACTGCGTGGTCACGCAGCGCGAAGTGGGGCTGGACACCGACAGCTGGGAAGCAGCGCTGAAGAACACGCTGCGCCAGGCGCCCGACGTGATCCTGATGGGCGAGGTGCGCGACCGCGAGACCATGGAGCACGCCATCGCCTTCGCCGAGACCGGCCACCTGTGCCTGTGCACGCTGCACGCCAACAGCGCCAACCAGGCGCTGGACCGGGTGATCAACTTCTTCCCCGAAGAGCGGCGCACCCAACTGCTGATGGACCTGTCGCTCAACCTCAGGGCCATGATTTCGCAGCGGCTGGTGCCCAAGCAGGACGGCAAGGGCCGCCAGGCCGCGGTTGAAATCATGCTGAATTCGCCGCTGATTTCCGACCTCATCTTCAAGGGCGAGGTCTCCGAGATCAAGGAAATCATGAAGAAGAGCCGCAACCTGGGCATGCAGACCTTCGACCAGGCCCTCTTCGATGCCTACGAGACCAACCTCATCACCTATGAGGACGCCCTGCGCAACGCCGATTCCGTCAATGACCTGCGCCTGCAGATCAAGCTGAACTCGCAGCGCGCCAAGACGCAGGACCTGTCGGCCGGCACCGAGCACCTGGCCATCGTCTAGGCCTCAGGCCGGCGCGAGGAACGCCGCGAAGGCGTCCTGCAGGTAGTCCATCGTGGCCCGGATCTTGGGCGCGCGATGCCGCTCGGCCAGGATGCCCGCGTAGATGTGGTGCTCGCCGGCAATGCCGTGGCGGGCCAGCACGGGCCTGAGTTTTCTCTGCCGCACCAGGCTGCGGCCCAGCACGTCGTTGATGCGCGCGATGCCCGCGCCGGCCAGCGCCAGCGACACAACGGCCGAACTGCTGTTGACGCGCAACTGCGCCGCCACCACCCGCGTGGTCGCCACGCCGCCGGCCATGAAGCCCCAGCTGTTGTGCCCGGGCGATGCGGTGTTGCCGATCAGCGTGTGCGCATCCAGGTCATCCGGCGTGCGCGGCGTGCCGTGCCGGCGCAGGTAGGAGGGCGCCGCGTACAACGCCCTGCCGTGGCTGCACAGCGGCCGCGCGATCATGGTGCCGGCGGGCGGCACGCCGGCCCGCACCATGATGTCGATGCCTTCTTCGGCCAGGCCCACCAGCCGGTCGTCCACGTGCAGGTTCACGGCCAGCTGCGGGTGCGCGGCCCGCAGGCGCGGCAGCCGCGGAATCAGCACGTACTCGGCCAGCAGCTGGCTGACGCCGATATGCACCGTGCCGCTGACGGTACGGCTGCGGCTGCCCAGGCTGTCCTGCAGCTGGCCGTGCTCGCGCAGGATGCGCTGCGCGTGCTCCAGGAAAACCTCGCCCTCGTCGGTCAGCGACAGGCCGTGGGTGGTGCGGTGGGCCAGCAGCATGCCGCATTCCGACTCGATGCGCGCCAGCGCCCGCGACACCTGGCTGGCCACCACGTGGCGCTCGCGCGCCACCGCCGACAGCGACTGTTTCGCCGCGACCTGCGCGAACAGCGAGAAATCATCCAGGGTGAGGTTGTTCATGGTTGTGCAATTCCTGCACAGCCATTTTGCCCCGCGGCGGGTTTCGCCGCAGGCGGCCACCCGGCACAGTAGGGGCACAAACCAAAAGGAGTGCCCCATGCCATTTGTACGAATCGACCTGCCCGCCGCCACCTCCAGCGAGGCCGTGGCCGCGGTGTCCGACGCAGTCCACCAGGCCCTGGTGCAGGCCTTCAACGTGCCGCCCGACGACCGCTTCCAGGCCATTGGGCGGCGCGCCGCGGACGAGATCATCTGCGCGCCCGAGTACCTCGGCGTGCGGCATTCGGCGCGCATTGCCTTCATCCAGATCACCTGCGCGCCGGGCCGCAGCCTGGACATGAAGAAGGCGCTTTACGCCGCCATCGCGGCCGGGGTGGCGCAGCGGGGCGGGTTTGAGAGCGCCGACGTCATCATCAACCTGGTGGAAACTGCGCGGGAGAACTGGTCTTTCGGGGGCGGCATCGCGCAGTACGCCCTGTAGGGCCCTAGAATTTGCCCTTTCCCCAGCGTCACAGAAAGCGCAGCATGCCCTCCACGAATCCCAAGCAGTACGAAGCCACGCCCGCCCGCAAAGTCGCGTTCCTGGGGCTGGGCGTGATGGGCTTCCCCATGGCCGGCCACCTGGCGCTGGCGGGCCATGACGTCACGGTCTACAACCGAAGCGCTGGCAAGGCCCAGGCCTGGTGCGGCGAGTTCAAGGGCCGCGCGGCGGCCACGCCCGCCGCTGCCGCGAAGGACGCCGACATCGTGTTCTGCTGCGTCGGTAACGACGACGACCTGCGCAGCGTCACGCTGGGAGAAGAGGGTGCCCTGATCGGCATGAAAGCGGGCGCCGTGTTTGTGGACCACACCACCGCCTCGGCGGACGTAGCGCGCGAACTCCATGCCGCGGCGAAGAAGCTGGGCCTGTCCTTTGTGGACGCGCCGGTCTCAGGCGGCCAGGCCGGCGCCCAGAACGGCCTGCTCACCGTGATGTGCGGCGGCGACGCGCAGGCTTTTGAAGCGGCGAAACCCGCCGCCATGGCCTTTGCGCGCGCCTACACGCTGCTGGGCGAAAGCGGCGCCGGCCAGCTGGCCAAGATGGTCAACCAGATCGCCATCGCGGGCATGGTACAGGGCCTGTCGGAAGCCATCGCCTTCGGCCAGAAGGCCGGGCTGGACATGGTGCAGGTGCTGGAAGTGATCGGCAAGGGCGCGGCCCAGAGCTGGCAGATGGACAACCGCGGCAAGAGCATGATCGCCGGCAAGTTCGACTACGGCTTCGCGGTGGACTGGATGCGCAAGGACCTGGGCCTGGCGCTGGAAGAGTCCAAGCGCAACGGTGCGCGGCTGCCCGTCACCGCGCTGGTCGACCAGTTCTATGCCGACGTGCAGATCGCCGGCGGCCGGCGCTGGGACACGTCCAGCCTGATCACGCGCCTGAAATAGCCGGCATTGCTATTGATTCGATAGCTGCCCAAGCACGCCCGGCGCGCTCTGCGGGCCGATTCGCCTCTGAAAATCAGGGCTGCAGGCGCTTCAGCTCTTCCTCGCTGATGGTGTCGAAGATGCGGACGACCTTCTGCACGCCGCCCACCTGGCGGGCGATGGCGGTGGCGCGGTCGCCTTCGCGCTGCGTCACGCGGCCCATCAGGTGCACCACGCCGCGCTCGGTCACCACCTTGAACGAGCTGACCTGCAGGTCCCTGGCGTCCAGCAGCGAGGCCTTGACCTTGCCCGTGACCAGCACGTCCGAGGAGCGCTGGGCCAGCGACGTGGCGCCCATCACGGCCAGCTCGTTGACGATGGACTTGACGTTCTGCACCGCCGTCACCACCTGCTCGGCCTGCTGCTTCGCCTGCTCATTGGGCACTTCGCCGGTCAGCAGCACCTGGCGGTTGTAGCTGGTCAGGTTGATGTGGGCGCGCTCGCCGAAAGTCTCGCGCAGGCGGCTCGCGCCACGCAGCTCGATGCCCTCGTCCTCGACCTGCGCGCCGGAAGTGCGGCGGTCCACCACCATCATCGTGCCGACGGCGGCGCCGCCCAGCACCAGCGGCACGCAGGCGGTGAGGCTGGTCAGGGCGCAGGCGGCCAGCGTGGCCAGCAGCAGGGATTTGGGTCGGGTGTTCATGTCGGGGGTTCCTGTTCGCCGAGTAACTGGGCATCCACGCCGTCGCAGATGCAGTGCAGCGCGAGGATGTGGACTTCCTGGATGCGCGCCGTGCGGTCGTGCGGCACGCAGATGTGCACGTCGGTCTCGCGCAGCGCATGGGTGATCTTGCCGCCGCCGCGGCCGGTGAGGGCCACCACGGTCATCTCGCGCTCGTGCGCGGCCTCGATCGCGGCCAGCACGTTGGCCGAGTTGCCGCTGGTGGAAATCGCCAGCAGCACGTCGCCGGCCTGGCCGAGCGCCCGCACCTGCCTGGAGAAGATGCGGATGAAGTCGTAGTCGTTGGCGATGGCCGTGATGATGGAGCTGTCGGTGGTCAGCGCGATGGCGCCCAGCTCGGGCCGCTCGCGCTCGTAGCGGCCCACGAACTCGGCCGAGAAATGCTGCGCGTCGGCGGCCGAGCCGCCGTTGCCGCAGGCCAGCACCTTGCCGCCGCTGGTCACGCAGGCCAGCATGGCCTGCACGGCCTGGGCGATGGGTTTGCTGAGCGACTGGGCCGACTGGTACTTCAGGTCGGCGCTGTCGATGAAATGCTGTTGGATGCGTTGCTCGAGCATGGCTGGCGATGATAACCGCCTGCCCTGTTACCGCGACTGTTACCGCGCCTGTTACAGCCCGACAGCGCAGCTGCCATCCCTGCAGACCAGGCGGGCATCGGCCTTCAGGCGGACCTGCCACGCGCGCGCCTGCTCGAGGATCAGGCGGCGGCGCTCCGGAGTCAGCCCCCGCACATAGTCGGCGTCCGCCTTGAACCAGTAGCCTTCGTAGCGGCTCATCTCGCCGATGGCAGCGTCCGCGGATACGCCTTCAACCAGCACCCGGTACGCCGCCACCATGACGCCGGTGCGGTTCTGGCCCGAGCGGCAATGGACGTAGATGGGCTTGGGCTCGCGCTCCACGATGGCCAGGAAGTGAGCCACGTTGTCGTCGGTCATCTGCGGCGCCAGCAGAGGCAGCAACTCCCAGTCGCGCACCCTGAAGTAGCCCACCTCGCGAGCGGTCCCTGCGTATCGGCCTTCCACGAGGGCGGATTTGTCGTCGTTGACCAATTCAAGGTTGATGACGGTGCGGACGTTGGCCATCAGCCAAGGTGCCCCGGCCCCGTCGGGCCTTGCGCCGCGCCACAGGATGCCTGCCGTCACCTGGCAGAAGTTCTGGATGCTCGAAGTGAGCCTGTCCGCTTCGGGGCACGCATCGGCGCGGGGCGCCGGAGCAGTGGCGCAGCCGGACAGCAGCGCGGCGAGCAGCGGCAAGGCAGCGGCCAGTGTGCGCCGGACACAAGGGTTGGGCATGGCTTCTCCAGGAGGTTGGTACCCGCACCATACGCCGGGGGCGCTCGCCTTGCCATCCTCCAGATGGGGGATGCGCCGCCGGCGGGCTAACCGGCATCAAAAGCCGCCTTGATCCATTCCACCTGCCCGGCCTGCACGCCCACCACGTCGAAGCGGCAGGGCGGCAGCTGCGCCAGGCGCATCAGGTAGTGGCGGGCCGCGAAAATGATGCGCCGCTGCTTGATGCCGCCCACGCTGGCGGCCGCGCCGCCGAAGGCGCTGGTGGTTCGCCGGCGCACCTCGACAAACACCAGCGTGCCGTCGGGCTCGCGCATCAGCAGGTCGATTTCACCGCCGCCGCGCCCGGGCGTCCGATAATTGCGCGCAACGAGCCGCAGGCCCGCCGCCACCAGGTGGGCGAGCGCGCGGTCCTCGGCGGCATCGCCGGCCTGCTTGGTGGTGACAGCCGTCTTCCTGGGGAAATCCATTGAGCGCTTCTTTTGCTTCAGCCCTGTCCGCCGCGCGCGATGCCGCGGCTTCGCAGCATTATCCGCAAGGCGCGCTCTACGTCGTCGCCACGCCCATCGGCAACCTGGCCGACATCAGCCTGCGGGCGCTGCACGTGCTGGCGCTGGCCGACTGCGTGGCCTGCGAGGACACCCGCCACACCCAGGCGATGCTGCGCGCGTACGGCATCGACAAGGCGCCGGCCCAGTTGCTGGCCGTGCACCAGCACAACGAGAGCGAAGCGGCCCAGGCCGTGGTGGCGCGGCTGCGGCAGGGCCAGCGCGTGGCCTATGCCAGCGACGCCGGCACGCCGGCGGTGAGTGACCCCGGCGCGCGGCTGGTGGCGGCGGTGCGCGAAGCCGGCCTGCGGGTGGTGCCGCTGCCGGGCGCCAGCAGCATCACCGCCGCCGTGAGCGTGGCCGGGCTGGCCGGGGGCGGTGAATCGGGTTTTGTTTTCGCGGGTTTCCTGCCCGCGAAGGCGGGCGAGCGCGATGCGGCGGTGCAGACCCTGGCGGCGCAGGCGCTGCCCGTCGTGCTGCTGGAAGCGCCGCATCGCATCGAGGCGCTGGCGAAGTCGCTGGCTGCGCTGGGTTCACGGCTGGTCACCGTGGGCCGCGAGCTCACCAAGCAGTTCGAGGAAATCGCCACGCTGGACTGCGCCGGCTTCAGCGCCTGGCTGGACGCTGACGCGCAGCGTACCCGCGGCGAGTTCGCGCTGGTGCTGCATGGCGTGCCGCAGGCCGCCGCGGCCGACGACGGCCTGCGGGTGCTGCAGCTGCTGCTCAAGGAGTTGCCGGTCAAGGGTGCCGTCAAGCTCGCCGCCGAAATCACCGGCGGCTCGCGCAACGAGCTGTATGAAGCCGCGCTGAAGCTCAAGGCCATGGATCCCGGGTCAAGCCCGGGATGACATTCAAATAGCCAGCGGATCCACGTCCACCGCCCAGCGGATCATTCCTTTTTCGCGGGTGGCCTGCAGCACCGGGTGCCAGGCCGCCAGGAATTTCTGCAACGCCGTGCGCGAGGCGCTTTCCACCAGCATCTGCGCGCGCTCGACATTGGCCACGCGCTGCACGCTCATCGGCACCGCCGGATACAGGGTGACCTGCGGCGCGCCCTCAAGCTCGGCGGCTGCCGCGGCCGCCGCGCCCAGAAAGGCCTGGGCCACTTCCTGCGTGCGCGCATCGGCCCGCACCAGCGCCTGGTAGCCGAAGGGCGGCATCAGGGCCTGCTCGCGCTCCTTGAGCTGCTGCGCCGCGAAGGCTGGGTAGTCGTGCCGGCGCAGCGCCGCGAACAGCGGGTGCGCCGGGTGAAAGGTCTGCACCCACATCTCGCTGCTGCCGGCCTGCAGGGCGTCGCGCCCGGCCCGCCCGCCGGCCTGCATCAGCAGGCCAAACAGCCGCTCGGGCGCGCGGAAATCCGCCGAAAACAGCGCCGAATCGGCATTGAGCGCCGCCACCAGCGTGATGCGCCGGAAGTCGTGGCCCTTGGTGATCATCTGCGTGCCCACCAGCACGTCGACGTCGCCCGAATGCACCTGCGCCAGCTGCGCCTGCAGTGCGCCCTTCAGCCGGGTGGTGTCGGCGTCCATGCGGGCGATGCGCACGGGCCCGCCGCCGGGCAGGCGCACGTCGGCCAACAGCTCGCCCAGGTGCTCCTCCAGCCGCTCGGTGCCGCGGCCCAGCGGCGCGATGTCCACGTTGCCGCAGGCCGGGCAGGCGCGCGGGACCCGCTCGGTGAAGCCGCAGTGGTGGCAGCGCAGCGTGCGGTCCACCTTGTGGAAGACGCGGAAGGCGCTGCAGTTGGGGCATTCGCTTTTCCAGTCGCACGAGGTGCAGGCCAGCACGGGCGCATAACCGCGCCGGTTCAGGAACATCAGCGACTGCTCGCCGCGCGCCACGCGCTGCTGGATGGCCTCCAGCAGCTGCGGCGAAAACACCGTCTTCTTCGGCTGCAGGTTCATGTCCACCAGCTTCACCGCCGGCAGCCGCCCTTCGCCCACGCGCGAGGGCATGGCCAGGCGCGTGTAGCGGCCCTTCTCGCTGGCCTGCCAGCTCTCCAGCGACGGCGTGGCCGAGCCCAGCAGCACGCGGGCGCCTTCGTTCCGGCCGCGCCACACGGCCAGGTCGCGGGCCGAATAGCGCGCGCCTTCCTGCTGCTTGTAGCTGGGGTCGTGCTCCTCGTCGACCACGATCAGCGCAAGCCGCGGCATCGAGGCGAACACCGCCATCCGGGTTCCGAGCACGATGCGCGCGCCGCCCGCGTGCGCGGCCAGCCAGCTTTTCAGGCGCTGCGGGTGCGTCATGCCGCTGTGCAGGGCGACCACGCCGGCCTCGCCGAAGCGCTCGACAAAACGCGCTTCCAGCTGCGGCGTGAGGTTGATCTCCGGCACCATCACCAGCGCCTGGGCCTGCGGCTGCGCCTCGAACAGGCGCTCCACCGCGCGCAGGTAGACCTCGGTCTTGCCGCTGCCGGTGGCGCCGAACAGCAGGAAGCAGCCCTCGCCGGATTCGAACTGCTGCAGCGCCAGCCCCTGTTCGGCGGTGAGCGGCGGGCGCTGCGCGGCTTGCGCCCCATCGGCCGCGCCGTCTTTTCTTTTCAGGCGGCGCGAAAGCTGCTGCGCACTCAGGTCACGCAGCTGCGGGGGCAGCGCTGCGAGCGCAACCTCACCCAAACCGCGCTGGTAATAGTTCGCTGAAAAAGTAACGAGTTGTCGCCAGGAATGGCCCAGCGGCGCGATGCCTTCCAGCACCCCGGCAACCGGCTTGTCCTGCAGTGCAAGCCGTTCGTCCTCACCGGATTGCGGCGCATCCCACACCACGCCCAGCACCTCGCGCTTGCCCAAGGGCACGCGCACCAGCACGCCGGGCGCTAGTGGAAACTCACTTCGATAGCTGAGGGGCCCGCTCAGTGAACTGTGCGCGGGCGTGGGGACAACAACGGCCAACCGGTGGGACATGGAATGGGCTGGTTTAGCGTGTTCTGCTCAGGCGTTTTGGTGAAAGCGCCGTTAAGTCTTTGATTTCAAACTACTTTGCACCTGATCCGTGTTTTATGTGGATAACTTTGTTGACAACCTGCCGCCAGCAGCCGCAAGCCCTTGAAAATCAAGGCTTCGGCTGGAATGCCCGAAAAAAGCGCAAAGAAAAATGTCTTTCATAATCAACGACTTACATGCGCTATTGGTTTTATAGCAACGCGGCGTGCAAAAGCGTTTTCATGCTGTCCCGCAACACAACTTTTGTGCATAAGTCAATACGCTGGCAAAGATTTTGCTGAAGCAGTATTTAGGGGTACACCCTGATGACTTTTACTCGGGCGCGGCGCTTTGCATCGCGCGCTGCCGGCGGGAATGCGAGTGAACCGCATTCACCAGCACCGAAACATTCTCCGGCGGGCTGTGCTGGCTGATGCCGTGGCCCAGGTTGAAGATGTGGGTGGGTCCGGTGCCCTCGCCCTGGTGCGGCGCGCCGAAGCTCTCCAGCACGCGCGCCACCTCGTCCTCGATCTGGTTGGGCTGGGCGAACAGCACATTGGGGTCCAGGTTGCCCTGCAGCGCCTTGTGGTCGCCCACGAAGTGGCGGGCATGGCCCAGGTTCACGGTCCAGTCCAGGCCCAGCACCTCGCAATCCAGCTGGCCCATCTTCTTGAGCCAGAGGCCCCCGCCTTTGGTGAAGACGATGCGCGGGATGAAGACGCCGTCGTGCTCGCGCTTCAGCTGCGACAGCACGCGCGCGGTGTAGGCCAGGCTGAACTGCTGGAAAGCGCCGTCGGCCAGCACGCCGCCCCAGCTGTCGAAGATCATCACGGCCTGCGCGCCGGCCTCGATCTGCGCGTTCAGATACGCGGCCACCGCGTCGGCGTTGACCTCCAGCATGCGGTGCATCAGGTCGGGCCGGCTGTACATCATGGTCTTGACCAGGCGGTAGTCGTCAGAACCCGCGCCCTCCACCATGTAGCAGGCCAGCGTCCAGGGGCTGCCCGAAAAACCGATCAGCGGCACGCGGCCGTTCAGCGCCTTGCGGATCGAGGTGACGGCGTTGAACACGTAGCGCAGCTTTTCCATGTCCGGCACGGCCAGCGCCGCCACCGCGGCTTCGTCGCGCACCGGGCTGGCGAATTTCGGGCCTTCGCCCAGCGCGAAGCTCAGGCCCAGGCCCATCGCGTCGGGCACGGTGAGGATGTCCGAGAACAGGATGGCCGCGTCCAGCGGGTAGCGCTCCAGCGGCTGCAGCGTCACTTCGGTGGCGTAGTCCACATTGGTGGCCAGCCCCATGAAGCTGCCCGCGCGGGCCCGCGTCTCGCGGTACTCGGGCAGGTAGCGGCCGGCCTGGCGCATCAGCCACACCGGCGTGTAGGGCGTGGCCAGCCGGTTGCAGGCGCGCAGGAAAGTGTCGTTCTCTAGCTTCGCGAAAGTCATGCCTAGATTGTCGCAGGCAGGGCGGGCTACATTCAGCCTCATGAGCAGCCCCTTCGAACAGGCCCGTGGCGCCTTCCAGGCGGGCGTGGCCCATTTCCAGGCGGGCCGGTGGGCCGAGGCCGAAGCCGGCTTTCGCGCATCGCTGGCGCTGGCGCCGGCCATGCCTTCCACCCTGCTGAACCTGGGCGCCACCCTGCTCAAGCTCGGGCGGCCGCACGAGTCGCTGGCCACGCTGGACCAGGCGCTGGCCGCGCAGCCGGACAACGCCGAGGCCCTGGGGCACCGCACCGCGGCGCTGGCCGCGCTGGACCGGCGCGAGGAAGCGGCCGATTGCCTGGCGCGCATGCTGGCACTGGACGGATCCAGCGGCTCGGCCTGGAGCATGCTGGGCAGCCTGCTCAAGGATCTGGATCGTCCCGCCGAGGCCGCATCGGCCTTTCGCAATGCCATCGAGCGCGGCGGCGACGCCGAACTGAACCGCTATTTCCTGGCCGCCGTCACCGGGCACGGCGCGCCCGACGCGCCGCCCCGGCGCTACGTGGAAATGCTGTTCGACACTTATGCCGCGGGGTTTGACGACCACCTGGTGGGCCTGCTCAACTACCGCGCGCACCAGGTGCTGGCCGACGGCGTGCGCGGGCTGGGCCGGCGCTTCGCCGGCGCGCTGGACCTGGGCTGCGGCACCGGCCTGTGCGGCGCGCAGCTGCGGCCGCTGGTTGACCGGCTGGAAGGTGTGGACCTGTCCGCCAACATGGTTGCGCAGGCGGCGGCGCGCGGCATCTACGACGCGCTGGCGCAGGACGACGCGGCCCATCACCTGGCGCAGTCAGCGCAGCGGTTCGACCTGGTGGTGGCCGCCGATGTTTTCATCTACGTTGGCGCGCTGCACCCTGTGTTTGCCGGCGTCGCGCGGCTGATGGATGCGGGCGGCGTGTTCTGCTTCTCGGTGGAGGAAGCCGCGCAAGGGGAAGACCTGGCGCTGCGCGGCAGCCTGCGCTACGTGCACTCCGAGCGGTCCATCCGGGCGCTGGCACAGGAACATGGCTTCGAGGTGAGCCAGCTGGCGCGCCGTGCCATCCGCGAAGACCAGCGCGTGCCCATCCCCGGCATCTACGCCTGGCTGGTCAGGCGCTAGGGGCGGGGCCCAGCTGGGCGATCTCCGCGAACGCCGCCAGCACGTCTTGCATCAGCTTGCGGGCCGCCGGGCTGGCGTGCTGCATGCGTGCGAAGTCGTGCGGCATGCGCGGCGCGCCCAGGAATTCGCAGCGCACGCCCAGCGAGCGCAGCCAGTCGTGCAGATGGATCGCGTCGTCATGCGCCACGTCCTGTTCGGCCGCCACCAGCACGACCACCGGCGGGCGCTGCAGCGGCGCGTTGCCGTGCATCAGCACGGCGCGCTCGTCCCACAGCTCCCAGCGGCCCTTGAGCAGGGCCTGCCAGGCGCGCACCGCGTCGTCCCGCGGGAACACGGGCGACTGGGCGCAGCGGATGTAGCTGGCGGTGTTGAAATCGGGCTTGACCAGCGGGTACAGCGCCAGCACCGCTTCCACGCTGCCGGGCTGGGTACGCGCAAGCCGCCATGCCGCCTGCAGCGCACAGTGGCCGCCGCTGCCGTCGCCGCCGACCAGCAGGCGTTCGGTGTTGACGGCCAGCTTGCCGCGCCCATCGGCCAGCGACTGCAGCGCCAGCAGCGCCTCGTCGCAGCTTTGCAGGAACGGCCTGCCCGCGGGCGGCGCCAGCTCGATGCAGGCGATCGCCACCCCCAGGTCATGCGCCAGCTGGCGGCACAGGCCGTCGTGCGTCTCCAGCGTGCCGGCGCTCCAGCCGCCCCCGGCGAACCAGGCCATCAGCACCGGCTTCACGGCGCCGGTGGGCCAGAACAGCCGCGCCTTGATGGTCTTGCCGCCGCCGCGCAGCTTGAAATCACCCACGGTCACGGGCGTAAGCACCGAGGGCAGGGCCGCCGCCACGGCTGCATAGCGCTTCACGTGCGCGGCCAGGTCGTTGGGGTCGCGCGCCGGCGGGTGGTCCCGCTGCATCTGCTCGATGAAAGCCAGAAGGTCGGCGTCGATCATCAGGAACTGCGCCTGGTCGCTAAGCGACGGCTCGCCGGAGCGCTTGATCAATATCCCAGAGGATGTCGTCCGCGTCCTCGATGCCCACCGACAGGCGGATCATGTCGGGCCGCACGCCGGCGCGCAGCAGCTCGTCTTCGCTCAGCTGGCGGTGCGTGGTGGAAGCCGGGTGGATCACCAGCGTCTTGGCGTCGCCGATGTTGGCCAGGTGGCTGGCGAATTCGCAGGCGTCGATGAAGCGCTCGCCGGCTTTCGCCGGGTCGGCGGCCTTGATGCCGAAGGTCAGGATGCCCGAGGCGCCGGGATTGCCGTCGATGCTGCGGAACTGCTTTTTTGCGAGTTGCGCGTAGGGCGAATCGGCCAGGCCCGGGTAATTGACCCAGCTCACCAGCGGGTGGTCCGCGAGGAACCGCGCCACCGCCAGCGCGTTGCGGCAGTGCGCCTGCATGCGCAGGTGCAGGGTTTCTATGCCCTGCAGGATCAGCCAGGCGTTCATGGGCGAGAGCGTGGCGCCGAAAGTGCGGTTGACCTCCATGCGCGCCTTCATGGTGTAGCCGAAGTCGCCGAAGGTCTCGTAGAACTTCACGCCGTGATAGGCCCGGCTGGGCTCCAGCATCTCGGGAAACTTGTCCCGTGACAACGGAGAGCCCCAGTCGAACTTGCCCGACTCCACCACCACGCCCGCCATCGTGGTGCCGTGGCCGCCCAGGTACTTGGTGGCGCTGTGCACCACGATGTCGGCGCCGAAGGCAAAGGGATTGCACAGGTAGGGGCTGGCCACGGTGTTGTCGATCACCAGCGGCAGGCCGTGCTCGTGCGCCACGCGCGCCACGGCTTCGATGTCCAGCACGTTCACCAGCGGGTTGCCCAGCGTCTCGCCGTACACGGCGCGGGTGTTGGGGCGGATGGCCTGGCGAAAGTTGTCCGGGTCCTGCGGATCGACAAACGTGGTTTCAATGCCCAGCCGCGAGAAGCCGATGCCCAGCTGGCCCACGGTGCCGCCGTACAGCGTGGAGGCGGCCACGATGTGGTCACCCGTCTTCAGGATGGCCAGCAGCGCCGTCATCTGGGCTGCCATGCCGGTGGCGCAGGCCAGCGCGGCGCGGCCGCCTTCCAGCGAGGCCACGCGTTCCTCGAGCACCGCCACCGTGGGGTTGCTGATGCGGCTGTAGACGTTGCCGAAGGTCTGCAGGTTGAACAGGCTGGCCGCGTGCTCGGCCGAATCGAAGACGAAGCTGGTGGTCTGGTGGATGGGCGTGGCACGCGCGCCGGTCACCGGGTCGGGAATGGCGCCGGCGTGGATGGCGCGCGTGCCGAAACCGTATTCGCGGTCCTTGCTTGTCATGTTCAGTAGGGCAGGTTTTGCGGGCGGCGCGACGAAATCACCTTGGTGTTCACGCCGGCCCAGTTCAGCCCGCCATACAGGCGCGCATGCTCGATCTTCACGCAGCGGTCCATCACCGTCTCCAGGCCCGCCGCGCGCGCCTTGGCCGCGGCCTCTTCATTGACCACGCCGATCTGTTGCCAAAGGCATTTCGCCCCGATGCGAATAGCCTCCTCGGCGATGGGCGGGATGTCTTCGGTCTTGCGGAAGCAGTCGACCATGTCGATGCGTACATCCTGGGCTGCGGCCGTCACACTGGGGTAGCAGCGCTCGCCCAGGATTTCGGTGGCCGAGGGGTTGATGGGAACGATGCGGTAGCCGTGGGCCTGCATGTACTTGGCCGCAAAAAAACTCGGCCTGTGCCACTGGGGCGACAGGCCGACGACCGCGATGGTCCGGTTGCTTGCGAGGATGCGGCGCAGTTCGCTGATGGTGCTCATGCGGGCAGTGTAGTTCGTCATTCCCGCGAAGGCGGGAATCCAGGGCGCCAAATCCGGAAGCTCTGGCTCCCCGCCTTCGCGGGGACGACGGTGTCAGCTCTTGTACTTGATCGAGCAGCCGTAGGGCCGGGTGGTGGCCGCGGTGATCTGCTTGCCTGCCAGCGCCTCGGCCAGGCCGGTGCGCACGTAGTTGACGGCGCCCTTGATGTCCTCGGCATTGCTGGAGGCGATGCTGTCGATGCCGCCGGCGTAGATCAGTTGGCCCTGGGGGTTCACGATGTACATGTGCGGCGTGGTGCGGGCGCCGTACAGGCGGCCGGCGGTGCCTTCTTCGTCCATCAGCGTGGCGGTGGGCTGCGCCTTGCGCTCGCCCATCCAGGCCACGAGCTTCGCCGGCTCCAGGTAATCGGAGCTGGCCTTTTCTGTGGAGTTGATAGCCAGCCAG
Organism: Burkholderiales bacterium; assembly: GCA_016191525.1. Lineage (GTDB taxonomy): Bacteria > Pseudomonadota > Gammaproteobacteria > Burkholderiales > Burkholderiaceae_C > Ramlibacter. The sequence continues at coordinate 140,050 of JACPOK010000039.1, forward strand.
ACCACGCCCCTGCCCGTGGCGTCTTTTTGCGTGGCGGCCATGTTGCCGCTGTTGTAGTGCTTCTGCACGTAGGGGCAGCCGGGATTGGTCCACTCCAGCACCACATGCCTGCCCTTGTAGTCGCTCAGCTTCACGGCCTTGCCGGTGGCGTCCCTGAGCGTGAAATCGGGCGCGGCTTGGCCCACGGAGGGCGCGGCATGGGCGATGCCGGCGAAGGCGAAGAGAGAGGCAATCAGCGTACGGCGCAACATGGCAATCTCCTTAGAGTTTGGCGATCGCCGAGCGCACTTCATCGACGCCCAGCACTTCCGACAGCACCACCGGGGCCCGCCCCCGGCTGTAGAACACATAGACCGGCACGCCGTTGCGGCCCAGCCCGGCCAGCGCGGCCGTGATGGCCGGGTCGCGCCGAGTCCAGTCGGCCCGCAGCAAGGCTACCTTCTTGCCCGCCAGGTCCGCAATCACATCCCCATTCGCCAGCGTGGTCTTCTTGTTGTACTGGCAGGTCACGCACCAGGCGGCGGTGAAGTCCACGAACACCGGCTGGCCCGAAGCCAGCAGCTGGTCCACCCGGCCCGGCTCCCAGGCCTGCCAGCCGCTGTCGGCCGCGAGCGGCGCCACCGCTGCGGGCTTGGTGATGCTCGGGCCCGCAGCGAGCGCCAGTAATGCAAAGCCCGCTATGGAAATGGTAGCAACGACGGCCCGTGCGCGGCCTCGCAGCGTCAGCGCCCAGATCACCATGGCCAGCGCCACCAGCAGCAGCAGCAGCGCGCCGGCGCCGTCGATGCCGCTTTGCTGGCCCAGCACCCAGACCAGCCAGGCCACGGTGGCGAACATCGGGAAGGCCATCAGCTTGCGGAAGACGTCCATCCAGGCGCCGGGTCGCGGCAGCAGCCGCGCCACCGCCGGCACCAGCGCCGCGGCCAGGTAGGGCAGGGCCATGCCGAAGCCGAGCACAGCGAAGATCAGCAGCGCCTGCACTGCCGGCAGCCCGATTGCCAGCCCCAGCGAGGCCCCCATGAAGGGCGCGGTGCAGGGCGATGCGATCGCCACCGCCAGCACGCCCGACAGGAAAGAGTTGGCCACCGGGTGCCGCGCCTCCAGCGAAGCCACGCTGGACGGCAGGAAAGAGCCGAACTCGAACAGCCCGGCCAGGTTCAGCCCGATCAGCGTGAACAGGGCGGCCAGCGTGGCGACCACCGCCGGCGATTGCAGCTGGAAGCCCCAGCCCAGCTGCTCGCCGGCCGCGCGCAGCGCCAGCATCAGCGCGCCCAGCGCCAGGAACGAAGCCACCACGCCGGCCGTGTAGGCCAGGCCGCTGATGCGGTGCGCCCGGCGGTCATCGGCGTGGCGGGTGAAGCCCACCACCTTGATGGCCAGCACGGGGAACACGCAGGGCATGAGGTTGAGGATGAGGCCGCCCAGCAGCGCACCGAGCAGCGCGGCGGCCAGGCTGGTGGGCACGGCCGGGGCGGGCTGCGCGTTGCCGCGCAGGGCGGCATCCAGCTGCGGTGAAACGCCGGCCACCGCCGCCACCGGCGGCCAGGTGCCCAGCACGTTCAGCTCGGCCCGCCAGCCCTGGCCATCGGAAGACAGCACCACCGGCATCACGGAAGGGCTGGCGCTGCGCTGCGCCGACACCGGCACGCGCGCGGTCCACACGCCGCCTTTCCATTCCTGGGTCCACTTGGCGCTGGTCTCGATCACCTCGGGGGTTTCCGGGAACAGCTCCAGCGTCTTGCCGCGCAGCGCCACCGGCAGGCCCTGCACCGTGAGCTTGATGGCGTCGCCGTCGAGCTGCACATTGCTGTCGGGCACGATGCCCCGGGTTCCCCGCAACACGGGCTTCGGCTGCGCCGCGGACGCGGCGTTGAAGGCCGCGCTGTTCAGCGCCGTCGAACTTTTCACCGGAATCTTCAGCGTGAACTCGCCTTCTTCCGGGATGCATTCCTTGCGGCAGACCAGCCAGCTGGCCTTGAGCTTGACTTCCAGCTCACTCGCCAGGAACGACGGTTTGAAGGCGGGCGTGATGGTCAGCGGCACGGCCAGCAGCACGGTGTTCTCGTAGCCGTAGTTGGCCAGCGTGCCGATGGGAATCTTCTTCGGCAGCGGCCAGGCGATGTCGCCGGCCAGCACGCCCACCGGCAGCGTCCACTCCAGCTGCGTGGGCAGGCCCGAGTCGCCGGAGTTCTTCCAGTAGGTGTGCCATTCCGGCTGGTGGGCCAGCTGCAGGCCGACCCACACTTGCTTGCCCGCCTCCACGCCATCGGGCGCCTGGGCCATGAGCTCGGCCCGCACGCGCTCGGTCGAAACCACGTTTTTCGAGGTATTTTGGGCTGCGACCCGCATGGGCAGTGCGCAGGCCGCTATCAAAACACTAGCAGCGAGGAGGTGCAGGGGCTTCATCACAGTGCTGTCGGAGCTCGACCGTGGGCTTTAAGTTCCGGCCGGGGCGAACCCCAGCACCACCCGCCGCGTGGTGGCGCTCTTCTTTTCGATCTTGGTCACCACCACGGCGCCGATCTCGGCGGTGTTGGCGACATGGGTGCCGCCACAGGGCTGGTAGTCGATCATCTGCTCGCCGCCGACCTGCACGGCATCCGCGGTCGCGGTGCCGATCCTGATGGTGCGCACGAAGCCCGAGCCGCGCGGCGGCTGCACCGACATGCTCTTCACCAGCGCCGGGTTGGCGTCCAGCTCTTCGTCGCTGATGGAGCCGACGGCCACCGGGTGGGCGGCCGCCACCAGCCGCGCGATGCCGGCGGTGAGCTCGTCCTTGTCCAGCGGGTCTGTCATGTTGAAGTCCAGCCGGGCGTAGTCGGGCGTGATGGAGCAGCCGTTCACCAGCTGCGGCACCAGGTGGCACAGCAGGTGGGTGGTGGTGTGGAAGCGCATCAGCCGGTGCCGCCGTTCCCAGTCCACCCGGGCCGTCACGGCATCGCCTTGCTTCAATTTTGATAGCGCCTCATGCATTTCTGGCGCGCCCTGGTGGCATATTTCATCAGTGAAATGGCCTTCAGCGTCCTTGCCCTTGCGGGTATCGGCAATGGCGATTTCGCTGCCGTCGGCCAGCACCAGCACGCCGCTGTCGCCGGCCTGGCCGCCGCCTAGCGGATAGAACACCGTGCGGTCGAGCACGATGCCCTGCTCGCCGATGGAAACCACGGTGGCGCTGCACTCGCGCAGGTAAGCGTCTTGGCGGAACAGGTCTTGGGTCATCTGCTCATTTTGCCCCGTGCGGTGCGTAGTCGCGGTATTAGCCTACAGCCGCCGCGCTTGGCAGATACCAGACTTTCGGGTTATGAACATGCCCCGCTTCGCCCCCCTGTACGCCCTCGTCCTCACCAGCCTCGCCGCCTGCGGCGCGGCGGCGCTTTCGCCCGCCAACGTGGGCATAGGCGCCAACCCCACGCTGCCGCCGCCGCAGAAAAGCCTGGTGCCCACGGTGCATATCGCGCCGGCCAAGGGCTGGCCCGCCGGCATCAAGCCCGCCGCGCCCGCGGGCTTCCGGGTCACCGCGCTGGCCGCCGGGCTGGACCATCCGCGCTGGATCTACGTGCTGCCCAACGGCGACGTGCTGGTGGCCGAAAGCAATGCGCCGCCCAAGCCCGATGACGGCAAGGGCGTGAAAGGCGCGGTCATGAAGCAGGTGATGAAGAAGGCCGGCGCGGGCGTGCCCAGCGCCAACCGCATCACCCTGCTGCGCGACGCCAATGGCGACGGCATCGCCGAAACCCGCACGGTGTTCATGCAGGGCCTGAACTCGCCCATTGGCATGGCGCTTATCGGCAACGAGCTGTTCATCGCCAACTCCGACGCCATCGTCAAGGTGCCTTATGTGCAGGGGCAAACCAGCATCACCGCCACACCGGTGAAAGTGACCGACTTGCCGGCCGGGCCGCTGAACCACCACTGGACCAAGAACATCATCGCCAGCGCCGACGGCGCCAAGCTGTACGCCACGGTGGGCTCCAACAGCAACGTGGGCGAGAACGGCCTGGCCGCCGAGGAAGGCCGCGCCGCGATCTGGGAAGTGGACCGCGCCACCGGCGCCAAGCGCATCTTCGCCACCGGCATCCGCAACCCCAACGGCATGGGCTGGGAGCCCGAGACCAAGGTGCTGTGGACGGTGGCCAACGAGCGCGACGAACTGGGCAACGACCTGGTGCCCGACTACCTCACCTCGGTCAAGGACGGCGCGTTCTACGGCTGGCCCTGGAGCTACTGGGGCCAGTGGGTGGACGAGCGCGTCAAGCCGCAGCGCCCGGAAATGGTGGCCAAGGCCATCCAGCCCGATTACGGCCTGGGCTCGCATGTGGCGCCGCTGGGGCTGGCGTTCTCCGATGCCCGCACCATGCCGCAGAACTACGCGAGCGGCGCCTTCATCGGCGAGCACGGCTCATGGAACCGCAATCCGCGCAGCGGCTACAAGGTGGTGTTCGTGCCCTTCGCCGGCGGCAAGCCCTCCAGCGAGCCGATCGACTTCCTCACCGGCTTCGTCAGCCGCGAAGGCGATGCCTATGGCCGCCCGGTAGGCGTGGCGATGGACGGCAAGGGCGGCCTGCTGGTGGCGGACGACGTGGGCAACGTGGTCTGGCGGGTCGCGCCGCCGGCACGCTAGCGCGGCAGCGGCAGCGCCGTCTTGTAGCGCACCTGCTTCAGCGCGAAGCTGGAGCGGATCTTCTCGATGCCGGGAATCGGTGTCAGCTGGTTCAGGATGAATTTTTCCAGCGCGCCGATGTCGGCCACGGCCACGCGGATCAGGTAGTCGCTGTCGCCGGTCATGAGGTAGCACTCCATCACCTCGTCGTGCTCCGCGATGCGGCGTTCGAATTCGGCCAGCGATTCACGGGCCTGTTCTTTCAGGCTGATGGAGATGAAGACGTTCAGGCCAAGGCCAAGCGCCTTGGGGTCGGTGAGCGCCACGTAGCGCTGGATCACGCCCTGGGTTTCCAGCGCCTTGACCCGCATCAGGCAGGGCGAGGGTGAGAGGTGAACGCGCCTGGCCAGCGCCACGTTGGTCAGCGAGCTGTCTTGCTGCAGCTCGGCCAGGATTCTCAGGTCAACCGCGTCTAGTTGCATTTAATTTCTCAAAAATCTTGAGTTGCGGCATTTTATTCTCCGAAAGTCGCTTATCGGCCTATTTTTCGCAACCCTGTTTGGCGCCTTCCTGCCTACAGTGAGGGCATTGGAGCTCCGCAGATGACCGACCACAGCCTCACCCGTTTTCTCACCGCCGACAACGGCGACATCGACCCGGCCGAGACCGCCGAATGGCGTGACGCGCTGCTGTCGCTGGTAGCCGCGCATGGGCCGGCGCGGGCGCGCTTCATCCTCGACGAGATCGCGGCGCTGGCACGCAGCCCGCAGGTCGGCTGGTCGCCCGAGCTGGTGACGCCGTACGTCAACTCCATCGCGGTGGACCAGCAGCCGGCCTTCCCCGGCGACCTGGCTATCGAGGAGCGGCTGGGGTCGCTGATGCGCTGGAACGCGCTGGCCATGGTGGCGCGCGCCAACGCCGCCTATGGCGAGCTGGGCGGCCACATTGCCTCGTATGCCAGCGCGGCCGACTTGTTCGAGGTGGGCTTCAACCATTTCTTCCAGGCACGCAACGAGTCGCAGGGCGGCGACCTGGTGTTCTTCCAGCCGCACAGCGCGCCCGGCGTTTACGCACGCGCCTATCTGGAAGGGCGCTTGACCGAGGGCGACCTCGCCCACTACCGGCAAGAGATCACCGCGCCCGCAGCAGGCGCGCGCGGCCTGTCCAGCTACCCCCACCCGTGGCTGATGCCGGATTTCTGGCAGTTTCCCACCGGATCGATGGGCATCGGCCCCATCAGCTCCATTTATCACGCGCGCTTCATGCGCTACCTCACGCACCGCAACCTGCTTGACTGCGAAGGCCGCAAAGAGAATGGAATACACATCGGCAAGCGACGTGTATGGGGCGTGTTCGGCGACGGCGAGATGGACGAGCCCGAGAGCATGAGCGCGTTGACGCTGGCTTCGCGCGAGAAGCTGGACAACCTGGTGTGGGTGGTCAACTGCAACCTGCAGCGGCTGGACGGCCCGGTGCGCGGCAACGGCCGCATCATCGACGAGCTGGAAAAACTGTTCCGCGGCGCGGGCTGGAACGTCATCAAGCTGGTGTGGGGCAGCGATTGGGACGGCCTGTTCGCGCGCGACACCACCGGCGCGCTGGCCCGCACCTTCGCCAACACGGTCGACGGCCAGATGCAGACTTTCGCGGCCAAGGACGGCCGCTTCAACCGCGACAACTTCTTCGGCCAGAACGAGGAACTCCAGCGCCTGGCCCAGGGCATGACCGACGAGCAGATCGACCGCCTGAAGCGCGGCGGCCACGACCTGGTGAAGATCCACGCCGCCTACGCCGCGGCGGCCGCCCACACCGGCCAGCCCACCGTGATCCTGGCCCACACCAAGAAGGGCTACGGCATGGGCACGGCCGGCCAGGGCAAGATGACCACGCACAGCCAGAAGAAGCTGGACGAGGGCGCGCTCATCGAATTCCGCAACCGCTTCAACCTGCCGATCTCGGACGCGCAGGCCACCAATCTCGAATTCTTCAAGCCGGCGGAAGACAGCGCCGAGATGCGCTACATGCATGCTCGGCGCGCGAAGCTCGGAGGCTACCTGCCCAAGAGGCAGACCACCTCGCAGGCCATACCCGTGCCTGCTCTCGCTTCGTATGCCAATTTCGCCACCGCGGCGGCCGGCAAGGAAATGTCGACCACCATGGCTTTCGTGCGGCTGCTGGGCAACCTGTTGAAGGACAAGGAGCTGGGCCCCCGCATCGTGCCCATCGTCGCCGACGAGGCGCGCACCTTCGGCATGGCCAACCTGTTCAAGCAGGTGGGCATCTATTCCAGCGTGGGCCAGCGCTACGAGCCGGAGGACATCGGCTCGGTGCTGTCGTACCGCGAGGCGCTGGACGGGCAGATCCTGGAGGAGGGCATCAGCGAGGCCGGCGCCATCGCCAGCTGGACGGCCGCCGCCACCAGCTACAGCGTGCACGGCGTGCCCATGCTGCCGTTCTACATCTACTACTCGATGTTCGGCTTCCAGCGCGTGGGCGACGCGATCTGGGCGGCGGCCGACCAGCGCTCGCGCGGCTTCCTGCTGGGCGCGACCTCCGGCCGCACCACGCTCGGCGGCGAGGGGCTGCAGCACCAGGACGGAACGTCGCACCTGGTCGCGGCCACCATTCCCAATTGCAAGGCGTACGACCCGGCCTTCGCCGGCGAGATGGCCGTCATCATCGACCGCGGCATGCGCGAGATGCTGGTGGAGCAAAAGGACGTCTTCTATTACGTCACGCTGATGAACGAGAACTACGCCCAGCCCGACCTGCCGGCGGGCGCGCAGGAAGGCGTGATCCGCGGCTGCTACAAGTTCGCCGGCGCGGCGGATGCCCAGGTCACACTGCTGGGCTCGGGCGCCATCTTCACCGAGGTGCTGAAGGCGGCCAGGCTGCTGGCGGACGAAGGCATTGCCTGCGACGTGTTCAGCGTGACCAGCTGGAGCGAGCTGGCGCGGGAGCAGGCCTACGTGGGGCAGCAGCTTGCCCAAAGCCGGGGGCCGATCATCGCCGCCACCGACTACGTGCGTGCCGTGCCCGAAAGCGTCCGCGCCTTCCTGCCCGAAGGCCGGCGCTACACCACGCTGGGCACCGACGGGTTCGGGCGCAGCGACACGCGGGCCGCGCTGCGCGATTTCTTCGGCGTGGACGCGGCCGCCATCGCGCGGGCGGCCCGCCATGCGTTACAGCCCGCGAAACCCCTGTAGCACGATCTTGCCGCGCGCCTGCCCGCTTTCGATCAGCGCGTGGGCGCGCTTCAGGTTGCGCGCGTTGATGGTGCCGAAGTCGGCGCTGGCCGTGCTGCGGATGCGGCCCGCGTCGACCAGCGCGGCGACTTCCGCCAGCAGCGCGCCCTGCTGGTCCATGTCCTGCGTCTCGAACAGCGACCTCGTGAACATCAGCTCCCAGTGCAGAGACAGGCTCTTGCGCTTGAGCTTGCCTATGTCCAAACCCTTCGGGTCGTCGATCAGCGCCAGGCGGCCCTGCGGCCTGAGGCTTTCCACCAGGGCGTCGAAATGAACATCGGTCTGCGTCAGGCCGGCGGCCATGTCCACCTGCCCGTGGCCGATCTCCTTCAGTTGGGCGGGCAGCGGGCGGGCGTGGTCGATCACGTGGTGCGCACCCATGTCCAGGCACCACTGCCGCGTCTCTTCGCGCGAGGCGGTGGCGATGACCGTGAGGCCCGTGAGCTGCCGCGCCAGCTGGACCAGGATCGAGCCGACACCGCCCGCGCCGCCGACGACCAGCAGGCTTTGGCCCTGGCCCCCATGGCGCGGCACCTGCAGGCGGTCGAACAGCAATTCCCAGGCGGTGATGGAAGTCAGCGGCAGCGCGGCCGTCTGACCGTCGGGCAGGCTTCGCGGGGCCAGCGCGGCAAGCCGTTCGTCCACAGCGTGCAGCTCGGCATTGGTGCCGCTGCGCGCGATCGACCCGGCGTAGTACACCCGGTCGCCCGGCTTGAAGCGGCGCGCTTCGGGCCCCGCCGCTTCGACCACGCCGACGGCGTCCCAGCCCAGCACTTTCGGCTGGCCGGGCGCCGCCGCCGAAGAGGCGCGCAGCTTGGCATCCACCGGGTTCACGGAAACGGCGAGCACGCGCACCAGCAGGTCGCGCGGGCCGGGCGCGGGTGGCGCGATGTCCAGGTCGACGAGCGCGTTGTCGTGGCTGATGGGCAGGGGTTCAAAATAGCCGACGGCTTTCATGAAAGGGTTCCTTTTGGTTGGAGGGGGAGCAGCTCATCTGGGGCGCGAACTGCAGGAGATAAGCCGGCCCCGGCCGCCAACAGTTTCAAATGAAAATTGAAAACGTCGAAGACATCCGCGTGCTGGTGGAAACCGCGCGCGGCGGCACGTTGACCGCCGCGTCCAGGGTGCTGGGCGTCACGCCGGCCGCGGCCAGCGCCATGCTCAAGCGCCTGGAGGCGCAACTGGGCCAGCGCCTGTTCGAGCGCTCGACGCGCGCCATGCGCCTCACGCCCCAGGGCCAGGCCTTGCTGGACTACGCCACCCGCGCGCTGGAATTGCTGGAGGAAGGCGAGTCGCAGCTGGCCTCGCAGGGCGGCGCCCTGGTGGGCACGGTGCGCGTGGCGGCACCGTCGGACCTCACGCGCTGCGTGCTGCTGCCCATGCTCGATGCGTTCCTCGCGGCGCACCCCGGCGTCCACCTGGCCCTGTCGGTATCGGACCGGGTGCAGGACGTGATGCGCGACGCCGTGGACGTTGCCTTGCGCTATGGCGAACTGGCAGATTCGCGGCTGGTGTCCCGGCCGCTGATCGCCAGCCGGCGCGTGCTGTGCGCCGCGCCGGCCTACCTGAAGCGCAACCCCGCGCCCACCCATCCGCACGACCTGGCGGCGCACAACTGCCTTACTTTCGAGATCGGCGGCCGGCGGCTGGCCACCTGGCGTTTCGAGAAGGAGGGCGAGTGGACCGAGGTGCGCGTCAACGGCGACCGCGGTGCGGACGACGCGGCCATCGCCCACCAATGGGCGCTGGCCGGCGTGGGCCTGGTGTGCAAATCCGAGCTGGACGTGTGGCATGACCTGCGCGCCGGCCGGCTGGTTCGCCTGTTGCCGGACTGGAAGGGTGAGCATCGCCCGCTCAGCGCCGTCCTGCCCAGCAACCGCTTCGTGCCGGCGCGCACGCGCGCGCTGCTGGATTTCCTGGCTGCTCAATTCGCGGCGCTGGCGGGTGCTCAGGAACCCGGTGTGCCCGCGGCCTCCGGGCGGAAACGGTAGATGCGGTAGGGCGCCTTGTTGTTGGCGGTTCCCTTGGGCGTGGCGTTGTCCTGGAACGTGCCCGTCTGGATCAGCTGCGCGGCGCCCGAGTACATGTAGCCGTCGGAGTTGTAGGAGACGCCATCCGGCCAGACCATGTTCGGGTCCGTCACGTAGGTTTCATATTTGCGCGTATCCGGCCGGATGATGCCGATGGTCGTGGCGCCGACCTCGGTCAGGTACAGGTTGTTGCTGGCGTCGATGGTCAGCCCGCCGTTGTACGGCTTCTTTGCGTAGAACTCGACCTTGGCCGAGAGCTGTGCGTTGGTGAGCGCTGCATTGGCGATGTCATCCATCTTCGCGCGGTACATCTCGTAGCCGCCAAGCGGCGCGAAATACAGCCATTCCTGGTTCTTGTCCAGCGTGATGCCGTCCACGCCCACCCCCAGGCCCCAGGCCGCGGCCGGCTGGCCTCCCTGCGCCACCCAGCGGATCGGGTCGGGGTTCGCGATCACATGCGAGTCGCCCTGCAGCAGGCGGCGGCTCGTGCCCGCCGCGATGTCGGTGACGACAAGCGCCGCGTTGTTGGCGTCTCCCACGGCTTCATCCGCGAGGATCAGCAGGTTGCGCTTCGTGTCGATCGCGAAGTCGTTGTGCTGGGACGAGGGAATGGTCACGGCATCCAGATCGATCACCTTGAACAGCTTGTTGGTCTTGGTGTCCCAGCCCACGTACTTGGCGTGCAGCGCGGCCGGCCGGTTGGCGGTCGCACCCTTGGCCTGGTCGGTCGACTTGGCGCCATCGAGAATCCACAGAATGCCGTTCGCGTCCGCGTGGAAGCCCAGCACCCAGTCCAGGCAGAAATCGTAGCGGCCGCCCTGGGCAGGCAGGAAAGTGCCGTCGGGGTTCCTGCAGCTTTGCAGCAGCCCGGAGCCCGCGGTTGGGTAGGGCGTGCTCGACTTGCGGTCGTCGTTAAGCGTGGCCACCTGCACCGTGGTGGGGGTCAGGTAGAACGGGTGGTAGCCGATGATCAGCTTGCCGTTCTGCATCTGCGTGATGGCCGCGATGCCCGACTGGGTCAGCTCGGCATAAACCTCAAGGCTCGCCTGGCCCTTGGCGGGCGGCGGGGCGGCGGCGACGGGCGCGTCGCTGCCGCCGCCACAGGCGGTCGTCACGGCGGCGGCCAGCACGGCTGCCGCGGCAAATTTGGATTTGAGATGGGGAATGCGCTGCATGAAGTCTCCTCGTTGTAGGTGGGCACAATCCTAGGAAGGCGTGCCTGCGGGAAACAGCAGCCGGGGCCGCAAACAGTTGTCGCGTTTCATTGAAAGTGGCCTGCCGCTTTAAGATGCGCCCATGGCAACTCCCTCCCGCTTCTGGGCCGACCTCTCCACCCGCCAGTTCGCGCAGCTGGACGCCGCCGCCACGGTGGCGGTGCTGCCGGTGGCCGCCACCGAGCAGCACGGCCCGCACCTGCCGCTGTCGGTGGACCAGACGCTGGTGGATGGGGTGATCGCCGCCGCGCTGCCGCGGGTGCCGGCGGCGCTGCCGGTGCTGTTCCTGCCCACCCAGCAGGTGGGCTACAGCCCCGAGCACATCCGCTTCCCGGGCACGCTGACCCTGTCGTCCGCCACGCTGGCCGCCAGCTGGATCGAGCTGGGCGAATGCGTGGCCCGCGCCGGCCTGAAAAAGCTGCTGCTGCTCAACTCCCATGGCGGCCAGACCAGCGTGATGGACATCGTGGCGCGCGAACTGCGCACCCGCTGCAACCTGATCGTCTACAGCTGCAGCTGGTGGAACCTGCCGCTGGGCGAGGCGGTGAACGGCCTGTTCAGCAAGGAAGAGCACCGCTTCGGCGTGCACGCCGGCGAGATCGAGACCTCGATGATGCTGGCCCTGCGCCCGCAGTTCGTCGAGATGGGCCAGGCCCGCGACTTCCGCTCCACCTCGCAGGAGCGGGCGGCCAACTACCCCATCCTCGGTAACGGCGCCAGCGCCAAACTGGGCTGGCAGATGCAGGACTACAACTCCCACGGCGCCGCCGGCAACGCGGCGGCCGCCACCGCCGACAAGGGCCGGGCGCTGCTGGACGCCGCCGGTGCCCAGCTGGCGCTGCTGCTCTCGGAAATGTCGGCGCTGCCGCTTTCAACGCTGGTCGACAAACCTTCGCTCTGAGCACTGTTGCTTGCGCGCCAATAAGCGCGCAATAAATCGCGTACTTGTGAGCTTGGTCACAGGCGTTTCACGCGCTCTTTCCTACACTTGAGCCACAGGAAAGGAGCCCGCCATGCGTTTTTCAGCCGCCATCAACACTTCGCAGCCGATGCGTGACCCGGCGGCTGCTGAACTCGTTCGCCGCATCCTGGCGCCGCAGGCGCCGCGCGACGCGATCGAGCTTCCGCTGCCTGTGCCCGCGTACAACCACCTCCCGCAGGACCTGGACCAGCGCGTCCGCGCCTCCGGCGAGTGGTAGTCAGCCGGCCCTGAGCAGCAGGGCCAGCGCCTCCAGCGCCGGCGCCACCCCGCCCATCTGGGCCGCCACGATAGCCCCATCCACCGCCACGGCGGCCGCCTGTGCGCCCGCCTGGCGCTGCGCGCCTTCGGGCAGCAGCTGGGCGATCACCTCGGTCATGTCCTGCTTGTGGCGCCTGGCGATGGCCAGGGCTTGCGGCAAGCTGCCGCCCACCTCGGCCACCGCATTGATGAAGGCGCAGCCCCTGAATGCCGGGTCGCGGAACCACTCGCCCATGGCGGCCAGCACCGGCGCCAGCCCGCCACCCGGCCGGGCGCCATGGCGGCCCAGCGCATCGACGAACCAGGCCATCCAGCGCTCGTGCCGGTAATCCAGGAAGGCGCGCACCAGTTCGTCCTTGGAGGCGAAGTGGCGATAAAAGGTGAGCTTGGCCACGCCGGATTCGGCGATCAGCCGGTCCACGCCGGTGGCGCGGATGCCGTCGCGGTAGAACAGGTCGTGCGCCGTGACCAGGATGCGTTCGCGGGCGGGCAGGGTGGCGAGGTCCATGGGTGCTCATTGTAGACAGCCCTGTCTACCTGTGGCAAAGTAAGTAGACAACCCTGTCTACTCACGGAGCCCCCCATGGACACCAAGCCGCCGCTGCCCCCGTTCACGCCCGAAACCGCCGCCCAGAAGGTGCGCATGGCCGAGGACGCCTGGAACACCCGCGACCCGGACCGCGTGGTGCAGGTCTATACCGAAGACACGCGCTGGCGCAACCGGGCCGAGTTCCCGGTGGGGCGGGAGCAGGTACGCGAATTCCTGCAGCGCAAATGGGCGCGGGAGCTGGACTACCGCCTGGTCAAGGAGCTGTGGGCCTGCGCCGGCAACCGCATCGCGGTGCGCTTTGCCTACGAATGCCACGACGCCGCGGGCCAGTGGTTCCGCAGCTACGGCAACGAGAACTGGGAGTTCAACGAGCACGGCTTCATGCAGCGGCGCTTTGCCAGCATCAACGACCTGCCCATCAAGGAGGCCGACCGAAAGTTTCACTGGCCGCTGGGCCGGCGGCCCGACGGCCACCCGGGGCTGTCCGAACTGGGGCTCTGACGCGGCGCCTGGCGCACCAATCTGGCACAGCCGTTGCTTGCACCATGGGGATGCATTCCGACACCCTCCATGTGCTGAGCCCGCCCGCGGCCGTGGCCGGGCCGATCTCGCATCCGCTGTGGCAGCACCAGCTGGGGCTGTTGCTGGAATCCACCGGCGAGGGCATCTTCGGCGTCGACCTGGGCGGCCACTGCATGTTCATCAACCGGGCGGGTGCGCGGATGCTGGGCTTCGAGCCGGCGGAGGTGCTGGGCCACAACATGCACGAGCTCACCCACCACTCGCACGCGGATGGCTCCCACTACCCGGACAGTGATTGCCCGATCTTCAACGCCTTCCGCCAGGGGCTGCCGTGCCGGCTGGACACCGAGGTGTTCTGGCGGCGCGACCAGACCGCGTTCGCGGTGGAGTACTCCAGCTACCCCATCATCGACGGCACCGAAGTGCGCGGCGCCGTCATCACCTTTGTCGACATCACCGAGCGCAAACGCGCGGCCGACGCGCTGCAGCGCACCAAGGCCGAGCTGGAGCTGCGGGTGGCCGAGCGCACGCGCGAACTCTCGTCGGCGCTGGAGCAGGCGCGCGAGCTGGCCGCCTACTCGGAGAAGGTGCGCGAGGAAGAGCGCACCCGCATCGCCCGCGAGGTGCATGACGAACTGGGCAGCCTGCTGGTCGCCCTGAAAATGGACGTGAACTGGCTGGACAAGCGCCTTTCGGAGCAGCCGGGCCGCGCGCCCGAGGCGGCCCAGGACATGCGCGAACGCATGCGCAGCAAGTGCCAGAACATGAGCCGCCTGATCGAGAGCGCGGTGGACAATGTGGGCCGCATCATCACCGACCTGCGCCCCAGCATCCTGGACCACCAGGGCCTGTGGGCCGCGCTGGAGTGGCAGGCCCACGAGTTCGTGCAGTCGGCCGAGCTGGAGCTGGAGTGGGACCTGCAGGCCGAGCACGCGCCCGACCTCACGGGCCCGGTCGCGATGGCGGTGTTCCGCATCTTCCAGGAAATGCTCAGCAACGTGGGCCGGCATGCCCAAGCCAGCCGCGTGGCGGTGCGCATCAATGCGAGCCTGAAGCTGGTGCGCATCACGGTGGACGATAACGGCAGCGGTGCCGCGCCCGAAGCCTTCGAGGCGCCCACCGCGTACGGCGTGATGGGCATGCGCGAGCGCGCCCGCCATTTCGGCGGCCACCTCGCCATCTCCAGCGAGATCGGGCGCGGCTCCGCCTTCACGCTGGTACTGCCCCTGCAAGATGCATAGCGGCAAGATCCGGGTTCTGCTGGGCGACGACCACCGCATCGTGCGCGAGGGCCTCAAGCAGGTGCTGGCGGATGCGCCCGAAGTGGAGGTGTGCGCCGAGGCCACCACTGGCGCCGAGGTGCTGGATGCAGTGCGCGACCGGGGCGGCCCGAACGGGCTGGACGTGGTGCTGCTGGACATCGCCATGCCTGGCCGCGACGGGCTGGACGTGCTGCAGGAGCTGCGCAAATCCTGGCCGGCGCTGCCTGTGCTGATGCTCAGTACCTACCCTGAAAAGCAATACGCGGTGCGCTGCATCAAGCTGGGCGCCTCGGGCTATCTGAACAAGAGCGCCGACCCCGACGACATGGTGGCGGCCGTGCGCAAGGCCGCCGCCGGCGGCGTCTTCGTCACTTCGCTCACGGCCGAGGCCCTGGCCAGCGCGGTGGGCGGCGCCGGCGCCAAAGCGGGGCCCGAAGCCCTGTCGCACCGTGAGCACCAGGTATTCCGGCTCCTCATCCTGGGGCACAGCGTGAGCGAAATTGGTGCGCAGCTGCAGCTGGCGCCCAACACGGTGAGCACCTACCGCACGCGCATCCTGGAAAAAACCGGTACCAAGAACGATGTGGAACTGGCCCTTTATGCCGAAAGGCTGGGCAAAGGCGGCGCCTTGTAGTGGCGCCCCTACAAGACCCTGTGGCCCCGTCTGCGATCTGGGCGGCGCGAGGGCAGCGGGCGCAGGGCTTGCAACGCATCAGCACCATTCAACAAGGGGTGCCCCATGTCCAGTCCTTACGATGCCTATGACGCCGACAAGCCGCTGATGCTGCGCTGTGCCTGCGGCCAGGACCATGCCCCCGCCGACCACCACCCGGCCGCGATCCAGAGCGAGGAAGGCCTGTCGCACGACTTCATGGAAGCCAGCCTGGTGAAGGCCCTGTTCCCGGTGGACAACGTGCGGCGCGGTTTTCTCCGGGCAGTGGGCGCGGGCACCGCGCGCGCGGCCATCGCTTCCTTGCTGCCGGTGTCGGCGTTGCAGGCCATGGCGCAAGAGCGCGGCCCACTGGAAAAGAAGGACCTGAAGATCGGCTTCATCGCCATCACCTGTGCCACGCCGCTGATCATGGCCGACCCCCTGGGCTTCTACAAGCAGCAGGGCCTGAACGTGCAGCTGAACAAGACGGCGGGCTGGGCGCTGATCCGCGACAAGATGATCAACAAGGAGCATGACGCCTCGCATTTCCTGTCGCCGATGCCGCTGGCCATGAGCATGGGGCTGGGCTCCAGCCAGGTGGCGATGAACGTGGCCACCATCCAGAACACCAACGGCCAGGCGATCACGCTGCATATCAAGCACAAGGACAAGCGCGACCCCAGGAGCTGGAAGGGGTTCAAGTTCGCCGTGCCTTTCGAATACAGCATGCACAATTTCCTGCTGCGCTACTACCTGGCGGAAAACGGCATCAACCCCGACACCGATGTGCAGATCCGGGTGACGCCGCCGCCCGAGATGGTGGCCAACCTGCGCGCCGGCAACATCGACGGCTTCCTGGGGCCGGACCCCTTCAACCAGCGCGCGGTGTACGACGAAGTGGGGTTCATCCACATCCTGTCCAAGGAAATCTGGGACGGCCACCCCTGCTGCGCCTTTGGGGTGAGCGACGAGTTCATCCAGAAGAACCCCAACACCTTCGCCGCGCTTTACCGCGCGGTGCTGACGGCATCCCTCATGGCCAGCCAGCCCAAGGACCGCGAGCTGATCGCCAAGGTGATCGCCCCCGCGCAGTACCTGAACCAGCCGGAAACCGTGCTGGCGCAGGTGCTCACCGGCAAGTTCGCCGACGGCCTGGGCAACATCCGCAACGTGCCGGACCGGGCCAACTTCGACCCGGTTCCCTGGCAGAGCATGGCGGTGTGGATGCTCACGCAGATGAAGCGCTGGGGCTATGTGAAGGGCGACGTGAACTACAGGCAGATCGCCGAGAAGGTGTTCCTGCTGACCGATGCCAAGAAGTACATGGCCCAGGCCGGCTGGAAGCCGCCGGAAGGCGCCTATCGCAAGTTCAAGGTGATGGGCAAGGAGTTCGACCCGGCCAAGCCCGAGGAGTACGTCAAGAGCTTCGCCATCAACAAGATGAGCGCCGCGTGAAAGCCCTGAACTGGAAGGCGGCGCTGGTTTCGGTGCTGCTGCTTCTCACCTTCCTGGGCGTGTGGCACATGGCCACGCTGCCGGCGGCCGGCACCGTCACCACCAGCGCTGTGGCGGCGGAACAGGCCGAGTACAACAGGATGATGGGCAAGGATGTGGGAAGCAGCAAGACCACGGGCTTCCCCACGCTCTCGCAGATGGGCGCGACATTCGTGAAACAGCTGTCCGACCCGTTCTACGACAACGGACCCAACGACAAGGGCATCGCCATCCAGCTTGGCCATTCGCTGGGCCGGGTGGGCCTGGGCTTCCTGCTGGCCTGCCTGGTGGCGATTCCGCTGGGTTTCGTGATCGGCATGTCGCCGCTGCTGCAAAAGGCGTTTGACCCCTTCATCCAGGTCTTGAAGCCGATCTCGCCGCTGGCCTGGATGCCCATCGCGCTGTACACCATCAAGGATTCGTCCATCTCCGGCGTGTTCGTCATCTTTATCTGCTCGGTCTGGCCGATGCTGATCAACACGGCCTTTGGCGTGGCCTCGGTCAAGCGCGAATGGCTGAACGTGGCCAGCACGCTGGAAGTCAAACCCCTGCGCAAGGCGTTCCTGGTGATCCTGCCCGCCGCCGCGCCCACGATCCTTACCGGCATGCGCATCAGCATGGGTATCGCCTGGCTGGTGATCGTGGCCGCGGAGATGCTGGTGGGCGGCACGGGCATCGGCTACTTCGTGTGGAATGAATGGAACAACCTCTCGCTCACCAACGTGATCTTCGCCATCCTGGTGATCGGCGTGGTGGGCATGCTGCTGGACCTGGCGTTCGCGCAGTTCCAGAAATGGGTGACGTATGTTGAATGAGACCGGGGCCGTCATCCCGGGCTTGACCCGGGATCCATGGATTGCGGGTCAAGCCCGCAATGACAACGCCGAGGTGCCGCGCATGCAAGGCTTCCTGAGAATAGAAGGCCTGTCCAGGTCGTTCGCGGAGGACAAACCGGTCTTCGCCGATGTTTCCTTCACCCTGGACAAGGGCGAATTCGTCTGCATCATCGGCCACTCGGGCTGCGGCAAGACGACCATCCTGAACGTGCTGGCGGGCCTGGACACCGCCAGCTCCGGCCACGTCTTCATGGACGGGCGCGAAGTCGCCGGCCCCAGCCTGGAGCGCGGCGTGGTGTTCCAGAGCCACGCGCTGATGCCCTGGCTCACGGTGCGCAAAAACATCGCCTTCGCGGTCGAATCACGCTGGCCGGACTGGTCCCGCGCCAAGGTCAATGAGCATGTTGAAACCTTTGTCGCCATGGTGGGCCTGACGCCGGCCATCGAGAAGAAGCCCTCGCAGCTGTCAGGCGGCATGAAGCAGCGGGTGGGCATTGCCCGGGCCTTCGCCATCCAGCCCAAGATGCTGCTGCTGGACGAGCCCTTCGGCGCGCTGGACGCGCTGACACGCGGCACCATCCAGGACGAGCTGATGTCCATCGTGCGCGAAACGCATCAGACTGTTTTCATGATTACGCATGACGTGGACGAGGCCATCCTGCTGGCCGACCGCATCCTGCTCATGAGCAACGGCGCGGAAAGCCCGTCGGGTTACAAGCACGGCGGCATCGCCGAGGTTGTCAACAATCCCCTGCCCAAGGCGCGCAAGCGCGCCGAACTGCACCACCTGCCCGGCTACTACGAGCTGCGCAACCACATCGTCGATTTTCTTGTCCACAGGAGCAACACATGAACCGCAATGACGTCACCGAAAAAATCATTTCCACCAAGGTCTCCAGGGGCCTGCAATGGGGCGACATCGCCGCCAAAGTGGGCCAGTCCAAGGAGTGGACCACCGCCCTGTGCCTGGGCCAGATGACCGCCACCGCCGAGCAGGCCGATGTGCTGGGCGATCTTTTCGCCCTCACCGCGGACGAGAAGAAGTGGCTGCAGGTTGTGCCGTACAAGGGCTCGCTGCCCACGCAGGTGCCCACCGACCCGCTGATCTACCGCT
Source organism: Burkholderiales bacterium (assembly GCA_016191525.1). Lineage (GTDB taxonomy): Bacteria > Pseudomonadota > Gammaproteobacteria > Burkholderiales > Burkholderiaceae_C > Ramlibacter. Next base: position 158,809 of record JACPOK010000039.1, read on the forward strand.
GGTACGAGGTCGTCAGCGTCTATGGCGCCACCATCAAGGAGCTGATCCATGAGGAATTCGGCGACGGCATCATGAGCGCCATCGATTTCTCCATGGACATCCAGCGCCAGGCGGATCCCAAGGGCGACCGGGTGAATGTGGTGCTGTCGGGGAAGTTCCTGCCTTACAAGACGTACTAGCTCCGGATTCCCTCACGCACTATCCATGCGGCTTGCGGGCCATTTTGTGCCCGCAAGCCGCGCCACGCCTGCGCGGGAATGACGGTGGTTTAAGCTTGGCGAATGCAGATCGAAGCCATCCGCCAACGTTTGCGCGCCCTGGGCGCCAAGCCCGGCCACGAACAGCGGGTGCTGCGGCTGTGGTCGCAGGCCTTGCCGCAGGACAGCGGCAGCCGCCGGCTGGAAGACTTCATGCCGGCGCCGCTGCGGGCCGAATTGCCGGCCATCACCGCCGAACTTGAATCGCTGGCCCAACTGCGCTCCGAGCACCCGGCGCAGGACGGCTCGGCCCGCCTGCTGGTCGAACTGGTGGACGGCCAGGCGGTGGAAAGCGTGCTGCTGCCGCGCGGCGGGCTGTGTGTTTCATCGCAGGTGGGTTGCGCCGTCGGTTGCGTGTTCTGCATGACCGGGCGCGACGGCCTGCTGCGCCAGCTCGGCAGCGCCGAGATCGTGGCGCAGGTGGCGCTGGCCCGCTCGCTGCGGCCGGTGAACAAGGTGGTGTTCATGGGCATGGGCGAGCCGGCGCACAACCTGGACAACGTGATGGAGGCCATCGATCTGCTGGGCACCGTGGCCAACATCGGCCACAAAAGCCTGGTGTTCTCCACGGTGGGCGACCCGCGCGTGTTCGAACGCCTGCCGCGGGGCCGGGTCAAGCCCGCGCTGGCGCTGTCGCTGCACACCACGCGGGCCGAGCTGCGGACCAGGCTGCTGCCGCGCGCGCCGAAAATTTCGCCGCAGGAACTGGTGGACGAGGGCGAGCGCTACGCCCGCGCCACGGGTTACCCGATCCAGTACCAGTGGACGCTGCTGGAGGGCATCAACGACAGCGAGGAAGAGCTGGACGGGATCGTGCGCCTGCTCAAGGGCAAGTACGCGGTGATGAACATGATCCCGTACAACACGGTGCCCGACTTGCCGTACCAACGGCCTTCGTGGGAGCGCTCGGCGCAGATCGCGCGCACGTTGCACCAGCGCGGCGTGCTGACCAAGCTGCGGCAATCGGCCGGGCAGGACGTGGACGCGGGCTGCGGCCAGCTGCGGGCGCGCTCAGCGCCGCGGCAGGCCCAGCCCATCATCTTTACTTGACCGGCGTTTCCGTCGAACGGATCAGGCCGCCGGCTTCCACGCTGCCTTGCGCCGAACCCGCGCCCTGGATGCGCTGAACGCAGGCCTGCTTGTCGGCATCGGGCTGCGCGCCGCAACGCGCCAGCGCATTGCCCGCCAGGCTGGCGTCGCCGCTGGTGCCCAGGTTGTTGCGCTTGGCTTCCGCCAGCGCTGCGCCGGCTTCCTTCAGGCAGGTGGCACGGTCCTGGTTGGACTGGCCGCTCATGCAGTGCGCGCGTTCCTTGTTGTACTTGGCCTGGGCCTCGGCCGAAGCCTTGTTGCCGGCAGCCCAGGTGGCGGGCACGACGGCCAGCGCCAGGGCGCAGGCGGCAATTCGTTGGGTGGTATTCATGCGGGTCTCCTGTGGGTGTGAGTGGCTGAGCTTGGGTGCCGCCCGCCAGGGCCGGTGTGCGCGGCGGTCGCGCGAAGCTGTAGGACGCGGGGCTGAACAGCACAAAGGGCGCCGAAGCGCCCTTTGTGCCGATGCGGTTCCGGGTCTAGCGCTCGCTGCTCATGTTCCCGCTGTCCATGCTGCTGGACGCTGACGGGCTGCCCGAACCGGCTGACGCCTGGGCGCGGCCGGCGCGGCTGTTCTCGCTGCGGGCCTGGCCGCCCTTGCGGCCGGCGGCGCGCGCTTCCTCAGAACTGAACTCGTGGGCCGTGCCCTTTTCGTGCGCGGCGCGCCCGCCCTGGCTGGCGATTTCGCGCTGGCGCTGCGGGTCCATCGAAGCGAAGCCCCGATTGGACGTTTTGCTTGCGCCGGGTGTTGCCTGAGTGTCTGCCATGAATGCTCTCCTGAAAAGTTGGGTATTGCATGCCGGCACAAGGCCAGTCACGAACCCATTGGGAGCCCGCTTTGCGTCTTCAGAAGTAAGGCTGGAGGGAAGGCATCTGTAGGACGATGCCTTGCGGGGTTACAACTGGCGCGAGGCAATGCGCCGCATCAGTGCCCGTGCCTGCGGTGTGCCGGGGCCGGCATCCGCATCCAGGCTGGCGAGCAGGCGCGTGAGCATCTCCGCCTTCGGCAGCACGGTGCCGAAGAACAGCACGCGGTCCGCGCGGCCCACCAGCAGCGAGGGGAAGGTCTCGATGTCGATGTCGCCCATCAGGTCGGCTTCGTCCTCGACGTCGATCCACTCGAAGTGGTCCTGCGGGTGCGCGGCGGCAGCGGCGTCAAAGGCGGCGCGCCATTCACGGCACACGCCGCACCATTGCGCGCACAGCCCGATCACCCGCCGTTGGCCATCCCGTTCACCGTCCATGCCTCAAGAATACGTGATCCAGCTTTCGTATTCCCGGCCTTCCAGGTGCGGGATGCCGTTGTAGCTGACCAGCATGTGGCGCTTGGGCGTGAAGGCGAACTCGGTAATGGAGGTGTTGCGGATGCGCAGGTTCAATTCAATCGTGGTCTCGGGCGAGGTGCCCAGCACCTGGCCGACGGCGGTGGAGATCGGGCCGCCGCTGGAGACGATCAGCACATTGCCGCCATGGTGGTTGGCGCGAACGTGGGCCAGCGCGCTGGCGACGCCTTCCACGAACTGGTCGTAGCTGGGCATGCCCCTGGGGCTGACCACGCCCGCCATCCACTGCGCCAGCCCGTCGCGCAGCAGCCTGAAGTGCGCGCGGTACATCTCGGGCGAGGTGGGCTTTTCCAGCTTGTGCGGGTGGATGGTGGCGATCACCGCCTCGCTGTCGTATTCGTTCAGGCCTTCCCAGGGCAGGTGCTCGCCCTCGTGCTTCATGCCTTCGCGGATGCCGGCCAGCGTCTCGAGGTGGCGGCGCAGCGTGCCCGCGATCACCGCGTCGAACGTGACGCCCTTCTGTGCAAAGTAGTCGCCCAGCCGCACGCTTTGCCGGCGGCCGAGTTCGCTCAGCTTGTCGTAGTCCTCGGCACCGAAGGAGGCCTGTCCGTGCCGCACCAGATAGAGTGTTCCCATGCGGCAATTTTGCCGACCGGCTGTCCAACGGCTGGTCTCCGGGGTGACTGGCAATTGGCAGAAAATCACCCTCGACTCCCTTCCGGCCAACGCCTGCGAGGCCGGGAGCCGGCGCATGCCCCCAGTTCTTGGGGCATACAGGTAGCGGTCCGCTGCCTAAAGTCACATGGAACCGGCTGCATCGATTGAGCGATGATACGCAGCCGAAACCATCCTTCAGGCATCAATACGCCCACTGCAACGTGAACAGCTTCGAGCAATTCCCGCCGGGCCGGCGCCGCCCATCGACCCAGCCCCCGGCGCAGCCAGACAAGGCGGCCTGATGGCTGCCGTTGCAGCTGCCACGCCCATCCGCGTCGCGCTGGTGGAGGACGACGTGCATTTTCAGCACGCCGTGGCGCACTCGGTCTCCCTGGCCCCGGACATGGTGCTGACCCACGTGGTGGGCACGCTCGCGCAAGGGCTGAGCCTGCTGGAGGGGACGGCACCCGACGTGCTGCTGGTCGACCTGGGTTTGCCCGATGGCTCGGGCATCGACCTGATCCAGGCGGCGCACTCGGGATGGAGCGAGTGCGGCATCGTGGTCTGCACCGCGCTGGGCGACGAGGTCCACGTGATCCGCTCGATCGAGGCCGGGGCCGCGGGCTACCTGCTCAAGGACAGCGCGCCGGAACACATCCTCGACGAGATTCGCAGTCTGCGCGCGGGTGGCAGCCCGATCAGCCCGCTGATCGCGCGCAAGATCCTGAGCCGCTTCCGCGACATGATGCTGCCGCAGCCGCCTGCGCCGCAAGAGGCACAGCCGGACCTGTTGTCAAAGCGCGAGCACGAGGTGCTGCACCACATCTCGCGCGGCTTCACGGCGGAGGAGATCGCCCAGGCACTCAAGGTCTCGCATCACACCGTGCTGTCTTACGTGCGCCGCATCTATGGCAAGCTGGAAGTCAATTCGAAGGTGGAAGCAATCAATGAAGCGCGCCATCGAGGCTGGCTCAAGCGTTAGCGCCGCACGGCGCCTGCTTGGCTGCGTCGCGTGGTGGCTGGCCGCATGGGCGGGCCTGCTCACGCTGCCGGCGTGGGGGGCTGGCGAGCCCCCGGCGCCAACCATGGTGCATGTGACGCAGGTCGAGGTCCTGCGCGAACCCCCGGGGCCCGGCACGGCCGCTGATGATCCCTTCAACGAGATCATCAGCGAGACGGTCGACGAGGCAACCCTGAATGGCCGTTGGGAAACCCGTTCCCTGCCGATTTCCCTGAAGGAGTTGCCGGGCGCCGACTTGGTACAGAACGCCGGCGGCCGCCAGACGGCCTGGGTGCGCGTGCGCCTCGATGCGCTGGCGGACGCACGCGGTGCGATCGACTTCTACCTGATGCGCTGGCTCGCCTTCGGGCAACTGGCGATCTACAGCGACGGGCAGTTGATCTATCGCTCATCGAAGTCGCCGATGCGCAACCTGGCGGCGCGGCGTGCCGTGCTGCTGCCGCTCAGCCGCGGCGACGATGGTGCCCCGCCGCGCACTTTGCTGATCCGGCTGACCTGGGTGGCCGACAAGCAAGTCTCGCTGTCTTCCCTCTACGTCGGCCCGACGGCGCAGGTGGCCGATCTGGCGCAGCGCAACCACCTGCTGCTGCGCCAGATCCCCTACACCGTCAGCGCGGTGTTCCTGCTGCTGGGGTTCTTCGCACTGGGGCTGTGGTGTTACCGGCGCGACTTCCCAGGCCGCCTGATCTTTGCCATCTCGGTCCTGGCCATCGTGTGGCGCTGGCATTTCCAGCTGGATGTCGACCACGCCACTGTCCCGGACCCCTGGTTCATCTGGCTGACCCATAACGCGGTGTTGTGGCAGTTCATCGCACAGCACTGGCTGATCAAGTCGTTGCACGGCAGGCGCCAGGTGTGGCTGGATCGAGCGTTGCTGCTCGTGGGCGTGGTGACCCCGTTGCTGACCCTGTCCGTGGCGTGGCTGCCGCCGCATGCGATGTTCAACCGTGCCCTGACGATCCAGACCCTGGTGATCGCAGTCTCTCTGGTCGTCATCGCTGCGGGCCTGTGGAATGCCTGGCGCGCTCGCGCGTTCGACTCGGGCTTGCTGGCCATCTGCATGCTGGTCGGCCTGGCCGCCGCCCTGAGCGAAGGCGTGTTCGGCGTGTTCGGCGGGATCGAGGGTGAAATCTCCCTGATCTCCATCTACGTGCCGCGGATCTTCGTGGCGGCGTGCGTGTACCTGACGATGCGCCACTACGTGCAGCTGGTGGCCGAGATCAAGGAAGCCAAGAGCACGCTGGAAGAGCGCTTGCAGCTGCGGGAGGCCGAGCTGCAACAAAGCCATGCGAGGCTGAGCGAGATCGAGCGGCGCCAGACCTTGAGCGACGAGCGCCAGCGACTGATGGACGACATGCACGACGGCCTGGGCTCGTCGCTCTCCAGCGTCTTGCGCATGGTGAGCCAGCGCTATGACACCGACGCCGAGCTGCAGGCGGTGATCCGCAGCTGCATCGACGACCTGAAGTTGACCATCGATTCCATGGAGCCGGTGCAGGACGACCTGCTGCAGTTGCTGGCCACGCTGCGCTATCGCTTCGGCCCGCGCCTGCAGCACGCGGGCATCACCCTGCGCTGGGAGGTCACCGAGGTGCCAAAACTGGAGTGGCTGGACCCGCGCCGCTCACTGCACATCCTGCGCATCCTGCAGGAGGCATTGGCCAATGCGCTGCAGCACACCCGGACCAGCGAGATTCGCGTGGCGACCCATGCCGACCTGCTTTCGGTGTGGGTGACCGTAGCGGACAACGGCACCGGCTTCGATGTGGCAGCGACGCAGCAGCGCGGCGGCGGCCGCGGCCTGATGAACCAGCAGCGCCGGGCGGCCGAACTGGGTGGCCGGCTGGAACTTGCATCCAGCGCATCGGGGACGCGCCTGAGCCTGGTGCTGCCGCTGCAGGTGGACGCTCCAGGCCCCCCGAAGCGGCTGACACCGGCCGAGAACTCCTGACCCTTTGCCGCCGGAGGAAGTCACGCCAGTCGATTGCGTCACAGGGCCGTTGCCGGGCGGCCCGGGGATCGCGACAAACGCCACGAACACTGCGCGACGTGACCCTATTTCTAGGGGCATACAGGCGCCAGTGCGCTGCCTACAGTCGGGCTCAAGGCTCCTCACATGACAAACCCCCGATGTGTCCCACCCTCCATCGCGCGCAGCCCGCAGGGCGCCGTGCGCCATGACTGATGGTGGCCGCGACGCCGTCCGGGCACGCCTGCGCGACAAGCTCTCGCGCGAATGCGGTCCGGCCGTGGTCGAGGCTCTCGCGGACCCGAACGTCGTCGAAGTCATGCTCAACGCCGACGGCCAGATCTGGATCGACAAGCACGGCGAAGGCATGGTCCCCACTGGCGCGCGCATGGCCGCTTCCGCGGCCGAAAGCATGCTGATGACGTGCGCCGCGATGCTCGACACGACGGTGCACTACGACTCACCCATCCTCGAGGGCGAGTTCCCCCTGGATGGCTCGCGGCTCGAAGGCCTGATCGCTCCCATCGTGCGCGCGCCGGTATTCGCCATCCGCAAGCGCACCTCCAGGGTGCTGTCGCTGGAGGATTTCCGCCGCTCCGGCGTGCTCGCCGATGCGCCGCAGGTGGCCGAGGAAGAACGCCTCGAGCCCGAAGCGCAGACGCCCGCCCTGGCCCTGCCCGGGCGCGTGGCCAACTCCATCGAAGCGATCCGCGAGGCCGTGCGCCTGCGCGCCAACATCCTGATCGTCGGCGCCACCGGCAGCGGCAAGACCACCCTGGCCAACGCGGTGCTCGATGAAGTGGCGCGCACATCGCCGAACGACCGCCTGGTGGCCATCGAAGACACGATGGAGCTGCAGATCAGCGCGCCCAACCACGTGCTGCTTCGCACCAACAACAACATCACCATGCAGCGCCTGCTGCGCGCCACGATGCGCCTGCGGCCGGACCGCATCGTCGTGGGCGAGGTGCGCGGCGGCGAAGCGCTCACGCTTCTCAAGAGCTGGAACACGGGGCATCCCGGCGGCGTCGCCACGATCCACGCGAACTCCGCCGAAGCGGGCCTGCTGCGCCTGCGCCAGCTGATCTACGAGGCCCCCGAAGCCGCCAACCTTTCCGAAACCGCCATCGACGCCATGATCGCCGAGGCCGTCAACGTCGTCCTGTTCATCGAACGCGTGAAAGGCCCGCCCGGCCGCCGCGTCACCCAGATCGTGCGGGTCGTGGGCTGTTCGAAAGGCAGCTTCCTGACCGAATCGCTCGTGTCCCCAGCCCTTACCAACCCAGGAGAAATCCATGTCCCTGCCTGAAACCACCTCTTCCAAGCTTTCCTACCTGCTGCCGCTCGCGGTCGTCGCGGTGTGCGTGCTCGTGCCAGAGTTCGCATGGGCGCAGAGCGGCGACCCGTGGGGCAAGTCGCTAGACGGCCTGGCAAAGATGCTCAATGGCACCGTTGCCCGCAGCATCGGGACGATCGCCCTCTTCGCGGCCGGCGGCATGCTGGTCTTCGGCGGCGAGCTCAACGAGTTCACCAAGAAGATCCTGATGGTGGTGCTGGCCGTCTCCGTCATGATCCTCGGCGGCGGCATGATCGGCGCCATCTTCGGCAATTCCTGACCGGCCCGCAATGGACGCTCCCCGCCGCATCCCGATCCACAGCTCGCTGAACCGGCGGCACCTGTTGCTGGGCGGCGAGCGCACGCTGGTCATGATGACCGGGCTCATCGTTGCCGTGCTGGCCTTCAGCGCGAACTTCAAGCCGTCGGCACTGGCCGTGAGCGCCCTCTTCTGGGTGGCGACCCATGCGCTGCTGGTGAAGCTCGCGAAGGTCGACCCCGACATGAGCGTGGTGTACCAGCGGCACCTGAAATACCGCGCGTCGTACGACGCGCGGGGTTGCGTCCATGCGCAGCTGCTGCCCGAAAAGCAGCTGAAGCTCTGACCCCCGAGAAGGCCCCCGCGTGCTGAACCTCAACCAATTCCGCAGCCGCGCAAGGGGCCTTCCCGACCTGCTGAATTTTGCGATGCTCGTCGACGACGGCATCCTGCAGAACAAGGACGGCAGCTTCAGTGCCGCGTGGTTCTTTCGCGGCGAGGACATGGGCAGCTGCACGCACGCGGAGCTCGCCGCGATCTCCGCGCGCCTGAACGCCGCGCTGATGACGCTCGGCAGCGGCTGGATGCTCAACGCCGACGCCATCCGGCGGCACGCCACCACCTACCCCGGCCTCGGCGCGTTCCCGGACCGCACGTCCGCGCTGATCGACGCGGAGCGGCGCGAACAGTACCAGTCCGAAGGCCGCCACTTCGAGACGCTCTACACGCTCACGCTCACCTTCCTGCCGCCGCTTCGACAGGCCAGCAAGCTCGCCGACATGATGTACGACGACGAGCAGCGCGACCGCAGCGAGCAGGGCCTGGCCAACCGGCTGCTCGAGCAGTTCCGCGAGCAGGTCGATGATTTCGAATCCTCGCTGTCCTCGGTGTTCCCGATGCGCCGGATGTGCTCGATCCACGATACGGACCCCACGGGGCGGCCGCGCGTCACCGACGCGTTCTTGCAGTTCCTGGAATTCTGCGTGAGCGGCGTGCAGCGCCCCGTGCAGCTGCCCAGCCTGCCGATGTACCTGGACGCGATCATCGGTGCCCATCCATTCGCCGCGGGCATCTCGCCGCGCGTGGGCGACAAGCACATCAAGGTGATCGCGCTCGACGGCTTTCCGCAGGACAGCTACCCGGGCATCCTGCACGTGCTCGATGAACTGGACTTTCCCTATCGCTGGTCCACGCGCTTCATCTTCCTGGACACCTACCAGGCCAAGGGCGTCATCACCAGCGTGCGCCGGCGCTGGCAGCAAAAGCAGCGCGGCCTGAAGGACCAGATGTTCAACACGGCGCGCGGGCCGGTGGACCTGGACGCCGTGCGTATGACGCAAGACACCGAGCAGGCGCTCGGCGAGGCCGAGAGCAACGCCGTGAAGTTCGGCTACTACACGTCGTGCATCGTGCTGATGAACGAGGACCCCCAGGTCCTGGACGACCAGGCACGCGAGGTCCGCAAGCGCATCCTCGACTTCGGCTTCGGCGCCCGCATCGAGGACGTGAACTCCGTGGAGGCCTACCTCGGCTCGATTCCCGCGCATGGGTACCCGAACGTCCGCCGGCCTATCATGCACACGCTGAACCTGGCCGACCTGCTGCCCATTACCGCCGTCTGGTCGGGCATGGACGGCAACCCGTGCCCGTTCTATCCGCAACCGGCCCCACCGCTGCTGTACGCCGCCACGACGGGTTCGACGCCGTTCCGCCTGAGCCTGCATGTGGGCGACGTGGGGCACACGCTGATGATCGGCAAGACCGGCGGCGGCAAGTCGACCGCGCTCGCATTCATCATGGCGCAGCACCTGCGCTACGAGGGCGCGCAGATCTTCGCCTTCGACAAGGGCTATTCGTCGTACGTGCTGTGCGAAGCCTGCGGCGGCACGTACTACGACATCGGGGGCGAAAACGCAGAGATCGCCTTCTGCCCCCTCAAGCAGATCGACGACCCCGAGGACCAGGCCTGGGCCACGGAATGGATCACCTCCATGCTCATGCTGCAGGGCGTGGGCGTCACACCGTACGTGCGCGAGCAGGTCTACAAGGCGATCCTGCGGCTGGTGAATTCGCCTCGCCGCACGCTCACCGAATACGTGGCGGAACTGCAGGACGAAGACCTGCGCCAGGCCCTGCAGCACTACACCCTGGCCGGCCCGATGGGCCACCTGCTGGACGCCGAGACCGACAGCCTGGACACCGCGGACTTCCAGGTGTTCGAGATGGAACACCTCATGGCCATGGGCGACAAGAACCTGGTGCCCGTGCTGCTTTACCTGTTCCGCCGCATCGAAAAGCGCCTGAACGGCCGGCCCACCCTGGTGCCGCTGGACGAGTGCTGGCTGATGCTGTCGCACCCGCTGTTTCGCGAGAAGGTGCGCGAGTGGCTCAAGACCTGGCGCAAGAAGAACGCGGCCATCCTGCTGGCCACGCAAGAGGTCGCCGACGTGATCGCCAGCCCGATCCGCGACGTGATCTTCGCGAGCTGCCCCACCAAGCTGCTGCTGCCCAACCCCGAGGCGCAGGACCCTTCTTCGCGCGAAGCCTACGAGATCATCGGGCTGAACAACCGCGAGATCGAGCTGCTTGCCAACGCCGTGGTCAAGCGCGACTACTACTACAAGTCGCCCCTGGGCCGGCGGGTGTTCTCCTTCGGCTTCGGGCCGGTGGCGCTCTCGTTCGTGGGCGCCAGCGGCCAGAAAGACCTGCGAATCGTGCGCGACCTGGTGCGCCAACACGGCCCCGTGTGGCCCGAGCACTGGCTGCGAAGCCGCGGACTCGACGAATGGGCGCAACGATGGAGCGAAGCATGAATCCCGCATTCCTCCACGACTACGAGTCGGACCGCCGCCGCATCCGGTCTTTCGTCTTCGCATTCGGTGCGACCTACGGGATGCTCTACTGGATGAGCGGGGCCCATGCCCAGGGGATGGACGCCATCCTGGGCGTGGTGGAGCAACAGGGCAAGGGCATCATGTCCACCCTCGCCCAGGGCGCCCGCACCACCTTCATTGCGCTGGCCACCATCGAGATCACCTGGTGCGCGGCGCTGTGGGCCTTCGAGAAGGACAACATGAGCAGCATGATGGGCGACATGGTCAAGACCATCATGACGCTGTGCTTCTTCTACGCGCTCATGGTCAACGCGCCGGAGTGGATCGGCATCATCCACGAGCAGTTCAAGAGCGTGTCGGCCAACAGCCTCAAGGTCACGGCGCTCACGCCCGACGGCGTGATCGCCGAGGGCGTCCGGGCGTCGATCTTCGTTCAGATCAACATGCTCAACCCGCTCAACCTGTGGGCGGGGCTGGCCAGCCAGATCGCCACCCTCATCTCGCAGGTGATCGCGATGATGGCCCTGGTGGGCACGAACGCCGAAGCCGTCATGACCACGCTTGTCTCGATCGGCGCCACGGTGCTCTGGGGCTTCACGGGCTTCATGATCGGCGGGCTCGTGTCGCTGTGCGTCCTGATCTGCTACCTGATCATCGCGTTGCAGCTCGTCATGCTGCAGGTGGAGATGTGCCTGCTGATGGCCGCCGGTGCCGTCTTCCTCGGCCTGGGCGGCTCGCGCTGGACGCGCGACTACGTGCAGAAGTACATGAACCACGCGCTCGTCACCGGGCTGCGCTACCTCGTGCTGATGATGGTCCTGAGCTTCACGCTGGCGGGCGTCGACCAGGACCCGTGGGCGGCGACCACCGGCGCGTGGACGGGCGCGATGTCGAACGCCATGTCGGTCGGCTCGACGGGCACCGCGTCGGAACACGGCGCCCAGCTGAGCGCGGCCATGTCGTCGCTCGGCATCCTGTTCCTCGTGCTGACCAAGACCTTCCTGGCGATCAAGGCGCCGGAACTCGCCAGCGCGCTCATGACCGGCGGCGCCGCGCTCACCGCCAACTCCGTGGCCGACACCGTGATGACCGGCGTGAACGCGGCGGCCACCGTGGTCGGCGCGCCCGGCACCATCGCACAGTCGGCCGAGGCCATGGGGATGAAGAACCCCTTCACGGGTGCCGGCAAGGAGGCGGCCGGCGGCCACAGCGCCACGTCCGCAGTGCCAAATTGCATGGGTACCAGCACCAAGTAGACCCCCACCCGGACGCCCATGAAGAATCCATTCAGAAAAGCCAAGGTAGACATCCCGATCGGGGAGCCCATGCGCGGCGTGCAGCCGCGCGTGGCGCCCGTGACGCGGGAGGAGCTGAGAAGCGAGCTGGAGACCAATCCCTACCTCGAGGCGCGCCGCGAATGGAACGAACGCTACGGCACCTACATCATCCAGGCGTCCAACTGGCGGCGCATCGCCGTGCTGAGCAGCATCACGGCGCTGTCGTGCGTGCTGGGGCTGGTGTACGTCAGCTCGCAGACGCGCATCGTCCCCTACGTGGTGGAGGTCGACAAGATCGGCGACGCGCGCGCGCAGGGACTGGCGGAGCAGGCGCAGCCGGTGGACAACCGCATCATCAAGTACGCGCTGGGCAACTTCATCGGTTGGTGGCGCACGCTGCCGTCCGACCGGGTGGTGCACAAGGACTCGATCCAGAAGCTGTACGCCATGCTGCCTGTCTCGTCGCCGGCGCTCAACAAGCTCAACGAGCAGTTCCGCGCCAAGAGCCCGTTCAAGGAAGCCGAAACCAACGGGGTGTCCGTGCAGCTCGTCTCCATCCTGCCGATTTCCGGGCAGACGTGGCAGGCCGAATGGCTGGAGACCTACCGCGACATGCGCGGGCAGTTGCTCAAGACCGTCCGCTTCAAGGCGACGCTCACGGTGACGGTCTCGCCGCCCACGACCGAGGACGAGATCTCGCGCAACCCGCTGGGCGTGTACGTGTCGGACCTGAATTTCACCCAGCAGCTTTAAAAACCGGAAAGGCCAGCCGTGCATCCCACTCTCCTCACGCTGTCCGTGCCGTTCCTTGCCGCCCTGGCGTGCACGGGTGCGCTGGCCCAAGGCTCCACGCCGCCGCCCGCGCTGCTGGCGCCGGGCGGGCCACCCACGCTTGCCGCGCCTGCTCCCGCGCCGGCATCACCCCTTGCACCGGCGCAAACGGCCCCGGTGGCCGCACCGGCTCCCGCCTTGACGGTCGTGGTACCTGCCCCAGCCCGCGCAGCATCGGCTGCCGCGCGGCCTGCATCGGCGCAGGCCCTGCAGGTCTCGCCCATGCTGGCTCCGCCCACTCAGGCCGCGGCGCGCCCGGCACCCCAACACGAGACCCCGGCCGGCCGTACGCCCGAACTCAAGCCGCAGCCCAGCGCCCGGGCGCCAGGACGCAACGACCCTCGCCTCAATGCGGCAGCGCGCGCCTCGATGGCCGAGGCGGAGCAGTTCGCCAACAACCCCGCGGGGATGCCGGGGGTCGGCAAGGGCGGCAAGGTGCTCTTCTCGTTCGGCGACTCGATCCCCACGGTGGTCTGTGCACCACTGCGCGTCTGCGACGTGGAACTTGAACCCGGCGAGAACATCCAGGGCGCGCCGCACATCGGGGACGCGGTACGCTGGCGAATTGCGCCGGCCGTGTCCTACGAGGGCGACCAGCGCGTCACCCACCTCATCATCAAGGCGACCGCCGCCGAGCTCGATACCAACCTGATCGTGCCCACCGACCGGCGCACCTACTACATCCGGCTGGTGTCCAGCGAGGACAGGTACGTCTCGCGCGTGGCCTTCGAGTACCCGGAGGACGCCCGGTCGTGGCTCAAGGTGTCGGTGCCCGCACCGGCGGCCGCGGCGGCGCGGCCCGCGTCCGCGCCCGCCGCCGTGGTGACCCCGCCGCCGGCCGACGACCTGCCCTCCGTCGCAGTCGGCAAGCTGCGGTTCGACTACCAGGTCACCGCCGCCGCCGGCAACCCGAAGTTCAAGCCCGTCCGGGTGATGGACGATGGCGCGCGGGTGTACATCACGATGGCCGACAACATGTCGGTGGAGGAGGCGCCCGTGCTTTTCCTCATCGGCGCCGACGGCACCGAGCAGATCGTGAACTACCGCCTGCGCGGCAATATCTTCATCATCGACCGCCTGGCCGACAAGCTTGCGCTGGTGTCCGGCAGCGGGTCCGCGCAACAGCGCGTGGACATCTCTCGCGGCGTGTGCGACCGAAGCGGCTGGTTCCACAAGTGCGCGGCGCCCGCACCGCGGAACTGACGCCGTGGCCGCCACCCCCTCCCCCGACGGCCTGCAGCTGCGGCAAAAGCCAAAGGCCAGCGCGCGCCTGAATCGCAAGGCGCTCTTCGTGATGGGCGGTGTCCTGGCCGCGATCGCCGTGTTCGTGCTGATGAACCTCGCGTCGTCGCCGAAGGAGGCTGCCAAGAAGGTGGAGACGACCAAGGCGCCGCGCATCCTGGCGGCCGAGAACGCCGGCCAGGAACTCACGCGCGACGTGCCGGATATCGCGCCCGCGCGGCCACCGTTGCTCGACGAGTCGCCCGCACCCGCTGTCTCGCACGCCCCCGAAGGTGTCCCACCGCTGCAGTCCCAGGCGGCACGACCCGCGCAGCAGGCCGCGTCCGACCCCGACCTTCAGCAGGCCCTGCGCAGCGACACCGCACTCTCCCATTTCATGGGGGCCAACTCGGCGCCGCCCGCACCGGCACCCGTCGCGGCTGCCTCGATGCCCGCCGCACCCGCGTCCGCCGCCCGCAAGGAAGTCGCTGCAGCGCCGCCAGACCCCAACGAGCCCGCGAACGAACCCGACCTGAACCGCCAGGCGCAAAAACGCGAGTTCCTCGACAAGGGTGGGCAGCCCCAGGGCCCGGCCTACAAGGTCGCGCGCCCACAGCCGCCGCTCTCGCGCTACGAGATCAAGACCGGCTCCATCCTCCCGGCCCTGCTCATCACGCAGATCAACTCCGACCTTCCGGGCGACATCGTCGCGCAGGTCTCGCAGAACGTCTACGACTCCGTCAGTGGCCGCTATCTGCTCGTGCCGCAGGGCACGAAGCTGTATGGCCACTACGACTCCGGCGTCGCTTTCGGGCAGGACAGGCTGCTGGTGGTGTGGTCGCGCCTGATCTACCCGAACGGCGACACGATCGACCTCGGCGGCATGGCGGCCGTGGACAAGGCGGGGATGGCGGGGCTGGCCGACAAGGTGAACCACCATTACGTGCGCACCTTCAGCGCGGCCCTGCTCACGTCGCTCTTCACCGCGGGCATGCAGCTGTCGCAGCCGCTGCCGGCCCCGGGGTCCAACGTGGCGATGACCACGCAGCAGGTCGGGGCGGGCGCCGTGGGCCAGCAGATGGGGCAGCTCGGCCTGGAGATCGTCAAACGCAACCTGCGCGTGCAGCCCACCATCGAAGTGCGCCGCGGCAGCCAGTTCTCGGTGATGGTCAGCAAGGACCTCGTCTTCCCCAGCCCTTACGTGGACATGCGCTGATGGCAAACACATCCACCTCTCCCCTGTACAAGGTGCCCGGCAAGCTGGTGCTGCCGGGCCAGCTGATGGGCAAGTACGTTGGCGGCGCGCTCTTCATGGCGCTGCTCCTGCTGCTGGTCTGCACGCAGTACGTGGCGTGGCGCTTCGGCTATCAGAACGCACTGGGCGGCCAGCTTTTCGAGCTCGGCGGCCACCGCATCTACGAACCCGTCAAGGTGTTCACGTGGTACCAGACCTGGGGCAAGGCCGCCGATCCCAAGATCTCGGGGCCTTTCGTGCACGTCATCTGGGCCGGCGGAATCGGCATCGTGCTGATCGCCATCGTCGCGATGGCGAAATTCCAGAGCGCGATCAAACGCGCGGACGAAGCCAACCGCGGCGACCACCTGCACGGCTCCGCGCACTGGGCCAGCCCCGACGAAGTGAAGAACACCGGCCTCATCGGCAGCGGCAAGGGCGTGTATGTCGGCGCGTGGAAGCACCCCAGGAGCGGGGACATCGCCTACCTGCGCCACGACGGGCCCGAGCACATCATGGCGTTCGCGCCGACGCGTTCGGGCAAGGGCGTGGGCCTGGTTCTGCCGACGTTGCTCGCGTGGCCGCACAGTGCGCTCATCTACGACATCAAGGGCGAAAACTGGGCCCTCACGGCGGGCTGGCGCAAGAACGAAGCGAACAACAAGGTGCTGAAGTTCGAGCCCACCGCCGGCGACGGCTCGAGCGTGCGCTACAACCCCCTCGCGCAAGTGCGGCTTCGCACCGGCAAGGAAGTGGCGGACATGCAGAACCTGATGACCATGATCGTCGACCCTGACGGCAAGGGGCTGCAGGACCACTGGCAAAAGAGCTCGCAGGCACTGCTGGTGGGCGTGGGGCTGCACGTGCTCTATTCCGAGCCGAACAAGACGCTGGCCGGCATCGTGGAGTTCCTGAGCAACCCGAAGCGCACGATCAAGGAGACGCTGGAGCACATGATGGCGGTCGACCACGACCTGGAAGGCGAAGGCTGGACGGGCGCGAGCGGCAAGCAGACCTTCCAGCACCCGGTGGTCATGGCGGTGGCCCGCGACATGACGAACAAGGCCGAGGAGGAGATGTCCAGCGTGCTCTCGACGGCGATCTCGTACCTGACGCTCTACCGCGACCCGATCGTCGCCGCGAACACGTCCGGCATCGACTTCAAGGTCGGCGACCTGATGAACCTCGACCAGCCGGTTTCGCTGTACCTCGTGGTGCCACCCTCGGACAAGGACCGCCTGAAGCCCCTCATTCGCCTGATCGTGAACCAGGTGGTGCGCGGCCTCACCGAGAAGATGGAGTTTGCCGACGGCCGCAGCGTCGCGAGCTACAAGCACCGCCTGCTGCTGATGATCGACGAATTCCCCAGCCTCGGGAAGCTCGATGTCTTCGAGGAGTCGCTCGCCTTCATCGCCGGCTACGGCCTGAAGGCCTACCTGATCATCCAGGACATCTCGCAGCTGTGGACGGCCTACGGCAAGGACGAGAGCATCTTCTCCAACTGCCACGTACGCATCGCCTATGCGCCCAACAAGATCGAGACGGCGGAGCTGCTGTCGAAGATGTGCGGCACGACGACCATCGTGCGCGACACGAAGTCGTATTCGGGCACGGCGATGTCGTCAAAGAAAAACGTGTCGATCAGCACGCAGGAGACCTCGCGTCCCCTGCTGTCGCCCGACGAGGTGATGCGCCTGCCTGCCGCGCGCAAGGACGCTTCGGGCAACGTGGAGGAAGCCGGCGACATGCTGGTCTTCATGGCGGGCCACTCGCCGATCTACGGCAAGCAGATCCTGTACTTCATGGACCCCGTTTTCTCCGAACGGGCCAAGGTTCCCGCGCCCGCCATGAGCGACACGGTGGTAGAGCCGGAGCCGGTCTTCGCCAAGCCATGATGGACTTCACGCCCGTGATGGAGCAGTGCGCGCCGCAGGTGGCCGCCGTGACCTTGCGGGCGATCATCGCGGTGGAAAGTGGCCATAATCCGCTCGCACTGAACGTCAACGGCGCCTGGAAGTTAGGCCGCCAGCCGCGCGACCTGAGCGAGGCCCGGGCCTGGCTGCACTGGCTGATGGCGCGCGGCCATTCGGTGGACGTCGGCCTGACGCAGGTCAACACCATGCACTTCACGCGGTTCGGCCTCACACCCGACAACGCCTTCGACCCCTGCCGCAACCTCGCCGCCGGCGCGAGCGTGCTGCACGAGGCTTACCAGGCGATGCGCGCGCGCCAGCCCGACCCGCAGGTCGCGCTGCGGCAGGCTGTATCGGCCTACAACACCGGCAGCCCCGAACGCGGTTTCCGCAACGGCTACGTCGCGCGCGTCGAAACCGCCGTGCGCCGGCGTGGTCCTCTTCCTCTTTCACAGGAGCAACACAATGGCCGAATCGACAACCGAACAGAGCGGTAGAAGCGAGCGCCGCGGCAACTTCATCGGCCAGCGTGGGCAGCAGCAGCCGCAGCTGCAAGCGGATCCGCACGTGCTGAAGTCGGCGGCGCTGCTCGACTACCAGTTCTCGAAGCAGTTCACCCCGGACAGCATCGGTGACCTCCGGTCCAAGACCGAGCGGGGGCTTGGCGTGATGAAGGACGATTTCGGCAAGATGCTCGACCAGGCCGAGCTCACGTCGAAGTCGATCGCTTCGCGCGAGAACAACACGAAGATGAAGACCGGCATGTTCGACAAGGAACACGTCGCCGACAGCGTGGAGGTGGGCAGGCAGGTCGAAAAGCTCCTTGCGCAGGCCAAGGAGTGGCGCGGGCAGTTCGACGAAAACGGCAAGCGCAAGCAGACCGGGAACCTCTCCAACCGGACCGAGGAAGCCGACGAAAAGCGCATGGAGAAGATCAAGGCCTGCGAGCAGATCATCGCCGGCGCGGAGCTCACCAAGGCCCAGATGTCGGGCGGCCTGGACAACCTCAAGGCGCTGAAGGCGCAGCAGGAAAAGGACCCGCACAACGCCCAGCTCAATGCCGACCTCCGCCTCGAGGACGCGAGGACGCTGCGCGAAAAGTTCGGGATGAAGGCTCTGAGCGGCGGCACCTCCGCGGTCGGCGGGATCACGGTGCCCAACCCCCAGACCGGCAAGAACGAGGTCGCCTTCGTCTTCAAGAGCATCCAGGGCGAGACCGACCAGACCGGGCTGGCCAAGGGCGGCGGCGCCCTGCGCGAAGTGATGTCCAGCGCGATCTGCAACGAGTTCAAGTACGGTCCGGGCAAGCTGGACACCGGGTGGCCGCAGACCACGTTGACGGAGATCAAGGATCTGGCGGGTGTGCCGCAGAAGGGTGCGCTGATCGACGGCATCAAGGGCCGGGAGGTTTACCGGGACGGCGACAACCACAAGGAGGCGAAGGATCGCTTCAATTCCCTCAAGCCGGAAGACATCCAGCTCAACGAGTTCGTCAACCTCGCCATGTCGCAGTTCGACATCAAGTGGGGCAACGTGATGCAGGAAGAAGGCACGGGTAAGCTGCGCCCGTTCGACGGCGGCGCGGCTTTCCCGACGGACAACCTGTTCGCGGGCTACGGCCTGGCGACGGAGGGCCAGGCCAAGGGCATGAACCTGCTGGAATTCAAGGGCGACGAGCACGCCGCCGCCAAGCTGCCGATCTCCGACGACCTGAAAAAGCGGTTCGGGAAGATCAGCCTGGAGGGGATGGAGGCGGCAAGCCAGGCCGTGATCGCCGAGGCGCGCAAGGCCGGCATGTCGGAGGAGAACATCAAGGGCCTCGAGCAGGGCATGGTGCTGGCGAAGGAATCGGTGAAGGGCATGCAGACGATCCTGGGCAACAACCCGGACATCAAGCTGGGCGACTTCCTGAGGGAATGCGAGAAGGATATCTACACCCCGCAGCTCGACAAGCGCAAAGACCAGTTCATGGAGAGCCAGCGGGAGATCTACAAGGGCATCTGCGACAAGCACCCGGGGTGCTTCCAGCCGCCCGAAATGTTCACTGCGAAGCAGATCTACGAGAACTTCACGTCCCCCGACCAGATCCAGGCTTTCCAGCGGCTGGAGAAGGGGCTCGCGCCGGACAGCTCGAAGAACCTGAAGGAGGAACTCAAGAAGTGCAGCGTCGCCACGCCGATTGCCGCGGAGAGCTTCTTCAAGGGAGTCGCGTCGAAGGTCACCAATAATGCCAACGTTCCCGAGGAGGTGAAGGCGATCGTCCGGTCGCCCGAGGCGCAGGCACAGCACCTCGAGTTGCAGACGTCGCACACGCAGAAGAGAGGCGGCCGCGGCGTCTGAGGCCCGCGTTCTTCGCTTGGCCGATCGGCCGCCGTGGGTGGCAGTCGTCGCCGGCTGGCTGCACGCCGAATGGGCCTGCCACCGGGGCGAACCGGTGGCCGAAGTCCAGGCGCGACTCGCACGGCGGCTGCTGGCACCGGAACCCGTCGCGGTCTGGGTAGTCGAGGCGGGCGGCGAGCCGGCCGGCACGGCCAGCCTGGTGGTCGAGGACAATCCGATCGGCCCGGGCAGCCTGCTGTGCCTCGCAGACCTGATCGTGGCGCCGGAGCGGCGCGGCCAGGGAATCGGCCGGGTGCTTTGCACTCACGCGTCGACGCATGCACGCGGGCTCGGATTCGATTCGCTCCATGCATTCACCAGCCCGGGGCGGTCGTTCCTTCAACGCATGGGCTGGTCGGTCGTGGCGGACACCGTCATGACGGTCGGCGGCCAGGAGCGCGAGGCCACCTTGCGGGTCAGTCGTCCTGACCGGTAAGGGGTTACCTGCGCGACAGAACCTGGGCGAACACCGCGCTGTCCACGTTGCCGCCGGTGAGCGCCACGCCCACGCTGCGGCCCCGCCAGCGGCCCTTTTGCTGCATTGCAGCGGCCAGCGCGGCGGCGCCCGCGCCTTCGGCCACGTTGTGGGTGTCGGCGAACAGCACGCGCATGGCCTGCGCCACTTCATCGTCGGTGACGGCCACCACTTCTTCCGCGTTGCGCAGCAGGATGTCCAGCGGCTCTTCATCGGCGATGCGGCAGGCCATTCCATCGGCCAGCACGGTGGTCACGGGCGCGGCCACCACCTTGCGTTGACGGAAGGAATCCAGGTAAGTGGTGGCGTGCGCCGAGCACACAGCCACCAGCTTCGATTTCGCGCCGGTGTGCGCGCGTGCCGCTACAGCCGCGCAAAAGCCCGAGCCCTGACCGATGGGAACGAACAGCACGTCGGGTTCCTGGCCGCGCGCAAAGCTCTCAAAGAACTCCACCCAGCAGCTCATCACACCCAGGATCAGGTTGCGGTGGAACGAGGGCACCATGTGCAGGCGCTGTTCCGCCGCCATGTGGATCGCGAATTCGCGCGCCGCCTGGAAATCGTCGCCCTGCTCCAGCAGCGTGACGCCCAGCGCCTTCATGGCCGCGTTCTTTTCCACCGAGTTGCCGCGCGGCACCACGATGGTGGCGGCCATGCCGTACTTGCGCGCGCCAAAGCCGACCGACTGGCCGTGGTTGCCGCGGGTGGCGCTGATCACGCCGCGCAGCGCCGGCTGCTCGCGCGCCAGCGCCTCGAAGTAGGTCAGGCCGCCGCGCACCTTGAAAGCGCCGGCGGGGGTATGGTTCTCGTGCTTGACCCACACCGTCATGCCCAGCCGCTCACGCAGCAGGGGCCAGGCGTATTGGGGCGTGGGCAGCAACACGGCGCGCACGGTTTCACGTGCGGCGACGACTTCTTCGGGTTTGAATTTCATTTGCGGTCCATGAAGGCGATGCGCAGGGCCAGGCCGGCCAGCACCGTGCCCATCAGGTAGCGCTGGGCCAGCAGCCAGCCGCGGCTGCGCGAGAGAAAGGCGCTAATGCCGGCGGCGCCCAGGATCAGCAGCGAGTTCACGGTGCCGCTGATGGCGATCTGCGTGGCGCCCAGCTGCAGGCTTTGCACCAGCACGCTGCCGCGTTCGGGGTGCAGGAACTGCGGCAGCAGCGACAGGCAGAACATCGCCACCTTGGGGTTGAGTAGGTTGGTGACAAAGCCCATGCGGAACAATTTGGCGGGCGAATCGGGCGGCAGCACGCGCGGCTGGAATGGGCTGCTGCCGCCGGGCTTCATGGCCTGCCAAGCCAGCCACAGCAGGTAGGCCGCGCCGGCCAGTTTGATGGCGGTGAAAGCCAGCGGCACGGCCATCAGCACCGCGCTCAGGCCCACGGTGGCGGCGAGCAGGTGCGCCACGAAGCCGAGCAGCACGCCCGCCAGCGAGATCAGGCCCGCGCTGCGGCCCTGGCACAGCGTGCGCGAGATGCAATAGATCATGTTGGGGCCGGGCGTCAGCACCAGCACCAGCGAGGCCAGGGCGAACCAGCCCAGTTCAGGGAGTTCCAGCATCAGGTGCCTTTCGATTCAAGCGTGACGGCGCCGCGCGGCGTCGTCAGCGTCGCGCACAGGTTGGGCGGGCCGGCCTGCACTGCGACCTGCTGCAGGCCCAAGGCGACATAGGCGGCGCGCAGGTCGTCGGGCCGGGGGTGGGTGGCGGCCATGGCGGTGAGCGACAGTTCCGAAGGCGCCAAGCCGTCGGCGGCGTGCACCTCGCCCCATTGGATCAGCGTGGGCAGCGCGCCATAGAACAGACGCTGGCCGTCGGCGCGCACGCTGATCTGCCACTGCAGCAGGCCGCGCGGCGTCGGCCGCTCGGCATGCAGCAGCGCGCCGCGGTCGATGCCCAGGCCCGCCAGCGCGCGCATGGCCGCGGCGGCATCCTGCGTATTGGCGACGAAGTGCACCAGCCGCGGCTCGTGCTTCACCGCTGCGCGGAGATGGGCGTCGTCCAGGTCGAACCAGCGCGTGCGGCCGGGATCGGCCGCGCCCGGGTTGATGGCAATGATCTCCAGGTAGGCGCGCGGAAACTGCGGCCCGGCGATGCGCAGCAGCTTGTTGTGCGTGCCCATCAGCGGGTGCTCGCCGCCCGGGCCGGCCTCGACGCCCAGCACCTGTCGGCACCAGGCCTCGCCCTGCGCCAGCGTGTCCGCGGCGATGACGAGGTGGTCGACCTGGGCGGAAATGATCACAGCGCCACCGTGCCCGTGATGCAGGTGACGGATTCACCGCCCACCCAGACCTGGCCGTTGTCGTCGCGCTCGATGTGCACGCGGCCGGCGCGTTCCATGCAGGTGCCCTGCGCGGCCACATAGGCGGGCGGGAGGTGGCCTTCCTCGATCAGCCACTGGGCCAGGCTGGCGTTCAGGCTGCCCGTCACGGGGTCTTCGTTGATGCCCACGGGTGCGGCGAAAGCGCGCACCTCCAGCAGCGGCTTTGCTATCGAATTGCTAGCGCCTTGTGCTTGCTGGATGCCGGCTACGCCCACTTTTTGCCCCAGGTTCTTGAGCTCCAGGTGGCTCGGCGAGAGCTTCAGCACGGTCTGCGGGCTGTCCAGCAGCAGGCCTAGCCAGACCGGCCCGTTGTCCAGCAACTGCGCCGCCACCACCTGCTGCGCGCTGACGCCCAGCGCGGAAGCCACCTGCGCCAGAACGGCGGGGCTGGGTGCGCTGCGCTTCATGGGCGGCGCCGCGAAAGCCTGGCGCGTACCGTCGGCGCGGATGCGCACCAGGCCCTGCTTGCATTCCTGGACGATGACGTTGCGGCCCTTGGGCTTGCCGCCGTTTTCCAGCCAGGCGTGGCAGCTGCCCAGCGTGGGGTGGCCGGCAAACGGCAATTCGCCGCCGGGCGTGAAGATGCGCACCCGGTAGTCCGCGCCCGGCTCGGTCGGCGGCAGCAGGAACGTGGTTTCCGACAGGTTGGTCCACTGCGCGAAATGCTGCATCTGTTCGTCGGACAGGCCGCTGCCGTCCAGCACCACCGCCAGCGGGTTGCCGCGGTAGGGCACGCCGGTGAAGACGTCGATTTGCTTGAAGGGGCGTTGCTTCATGGTCAGTTCCTTGGCGTTATGACAGCGGCACGTCCAGCGCGCCGCGGCTGGCGGGGCGGGCCAGCACGGCGGCATACCAGCGTTCCAGGTGCGGCCGTGCGGGCCGCGGCTGGGGCAGGCCGGTCCAGCGGTGCAGTTCGCAGGCGATGGGGATGTCGGCCATGGTGAAGGCGTCACCGGCCATGAAGGCTCGGCGCGACAGGTGCTCGTCCAGCATCGCCATCAATTCCTCCGTGGCCGCGGTGGAGCGCGCGATGCGGTCCATGTCGCGCCGCTCGGCGGGCGTGCGCATCCACTGGATAAAGGCGTCACGCCCGGCCGGGTTCAGCGTGGTCTGCTGCCAGTCCATCCAGCGCTCGGCGTCGAAGCGCTGCGCCAGCGGCTCGGGGTAGAGCGTGCCGGGCGCGTACTTCGCGCACAGGTAGCGCACGATCACGTTCGACTCCCACAGCCGCACGTCACCGTCTTCCAGCAGCGGCACCATGGCATTCGGGTTTTTGGCCAGGTACTCCGGCGTCTTGACGATGCCGAACTCGTGGCCGGCATCGATGCGCTCGAACGGCACGCCGGCTTCCTGCGCCGCCAGCACCGCCTTGCGCACGTTGATGGACGAGATGCGGCCCCAGAGCTTGAGCATGGCGCTATCCCTTCTGCTGCTCGCGGATGGCGGCGGCGAGCGCCGCGACGCCGGTGTTGATCTGTTCCACGCTGGCCGTGACGAACGACAGGCGCAGCGTGCGCGCATCGGCCCGGTCGGCATAGAAGGCCGCGCCGGGCACGAAGGCCACACCCTTGTCCACCGCGCGGGGCAGCAGGTCAATCGCGCTCATGCCCTGCGGCAGCCGGGCCCACAGGAACATGCCGCCATCGGGGGTGTTCCATTGCACGTCGATGCCGGCCATTTCCTTTTGTAGCGCGGCCAGCATGGCATCGCGTTGCGATTTGTACAGCGCGCGGATGGTGGGCACGTGCCGTTGGAGGAAGCCGTCCTTCATCACCTCGGCAATCATCCGCTGGTTGAAGCCGGGGCTGTGCAGGTCGGCCGCCTGCTTGGCCTGCAGCAGCTTGGGGTACAGGGCCTTGGGCGCCACCAGGAAGCCCAGCCGCAGGCCGGGCGCCAGCACCTTGGAGAAAGAGCCCAGGTAGAGGCAGCCTTCCGGGTTGCGCGCCGTGAGCGGCAGCGGTGGCGGCTGGTCGAACCACAGGTCGCCATAGGGGTTGTCCTCCACGATGGGCAGGCCAAGCTCGGCGGCGCGGCGCGACAGCGCGGCACGGCGCTCTTCGGCCAGCGTGCGGCCGGTGGGGTTCTGGAAATTCGGCAGCAGGTACAGGAAACGCGCGGTGTTCACGGTGCCGCCGCTCTCGCAAGCACAGGCCTTGTCGGCCAGGTCTTCAATGTCGATGCCGCCCTCGTCGCTGGCCACGCTAACGACCTCGGGCTCCATCGGCGTGAAGGCCTGCAGCGCGCCCAAGTAGGTAGGCGTCTCCACCAGGATGCGCGAGCCGGCATCGATCAGCACCTTGGCCACCAGGTCCAGGCCCTGCTGCGAGCCGGTGGTGATCAGCACCTGCGCGGGATCGACCTTCCACGGCAGGCCTGCGGCTACCATCTCGCGCAGCGGCGCGTAGCCTTCGCTGGCGGCGTATTGCAGGGCGGCCTGGCCGTCTTCGCGCAAAACCTTGTCGCAGGCGGCCGCGAATTCGCTGATCGGAAACGTCTTGGGCGAAGGCAGGCCGCCCGCGAAACTGATGATGCCGGGCCGCTCGGTGACCTTCAGGATCTCGCGGATGACCGAGGGGTTCATCTTCTCGGCGCGCCGCGCCAGCATCCATTGCGTGTGTTGCAGGTCGTTCAGTTTCATGGTGCTCTCCTGTGTATTTCTTTCCTGTTCAATCGACGATGAACAGCGTGGCGCCCTGCGGCGAGGTGGACCGGTGCGGCTCTGCGTTGTCGGCCACCTGGTAGCTCATGCCGGGCAGCAGCGTGAAGCGGCGGCCGTCGGCCAGTTCGGTGTGCAGCTCGCCCTTCAGGCACAGCAGCACGTGGCCCTTGACGCACCAGTGGTCCGACACATAGCCCGGGGTGTATTCGACCATGCGCACGCGGATTTCTCCGAACTGCTGCGTGCGCCAGAAAGCCTGCCCGGCCTCGGCAGATTTCTCCACCGGCGCGATGGCCGACCAGTCGGTGGTGGCGAAGGGAATCTGGTTCATTTGCATGGGTGTCCTTCAGGCGGCGGCCGCGCGAACCGGCATTTTCTTGCCGATGAAAACCGTGGCGATCACCGCCAGCGCGAAGCCCAGCGTCAGCGCGTCCAGCCGCTCGCCCAGCAAAGGCACCGCGAACAGCATTCCAAGAAACGGCTGCAACAGCTGCACCTGGCTGACGCGCACGGTGCCGCCCAGTGCCAGCCCGCGGTACCAGGCAAAAAAGCCCAGCCACATCGAGAACACCGCCACATAGGCAAAGCCCCACCACGCGCTGGCCGAGAGCGGCGCCTGCGGCCGCGTGATGAGGGCGGCGGGCAGCGTAAGCGGCAGCGCCATCACCAGCGCCCAGCAGATCACGTACTCGGCGCGCATGTGCTGCGACAGGCGCGCGCCCCAGGCATAGCCGACGGCGGCGCAGCCCATCGCGGCCAGCAGCAGCACGTCGGCCGGCTGGATGCCCAGGCCCGAAGCGCCGGAGCGGATCACGGCGAACGCCACCACCAGCGCGCTGCCCACCGCCGCGCAGACCCAGAAGCCCGCCGAGGGCCGCTGGCGGTGCAGCCACGCGCCCACGCCCGCGGTGGCTAGCGGCAGCACGCCGACGATCACGCTGGCATGCACGGCCTCCACATGGCGCATGGCGATGGAGGTGAACAGGGGAAAGCCGAACACCACGCCGGCCGAGGTGATGGCCAGCGGCCACCAGTCTTCGCGCCGGGGCAGCGGCGCGCGGGTCGCTGCCAGGAACACCGCCGACAGCACCGACGCGACGACCGCGCGGCCGAGCGCGATGAACACGCCCGACATCTGGGGCGCTTCCGGCGTGCCCACGGCCAGCCGCGTCATCGGCAGCGTGAGGGCGAAGATGACGACCCCCAGCGCCCCAAACCAGAGGCCCCTGATTTCATCGGCCCTCATACCGTCACCATCCAGGCGGCGGTGGCCACCAGCACCAGGGCCAGCGCGCGGTTGAACCAGAGCAGCCGCGCGCCCTGCGCCAGCCACTGGCGCAGCAGCGAGCCCATCAGCGCATAGACGAAGTTGCTGGAAAAGGCGAACACCACCATCAGCGCGCAGATGATGGCCAGCCGCTCGCCGGGGTTGCTGGCAGGCTGTCCCGCGGCGTTCACCACCCAGCCGGCGGTGAGCGTGAGGGCCAGCATCCAGGCCTTGATGTTGAGGAACTGCAGGCCCACGCCCTGCGAGAAGCTGACGTCCAGCCGCGAAGCGTCGACCTGCGCCAGCTGGCCGGCGCCCGCCAGCTTCCAGGCCAGCCACAGCATGTAGGCCACGCCGCCCAGCTTCACCGCCCAGCGCAGGGCCGGCACGCCGGTGACCAGCGCGCCCAGCCCCAGGCCGCAGGCCAACATCAGCAGCGTCCAGCCGGTGGGTACGGCAATGCAGAAGCGCAGCGCCCGCTTCAGGCCGTGGTTGGCGGCCAGTGCGGTGGACAGCGTGGTGTTCGGCCCCGGCGAGAAACTCATCGCGGTACAGAACAGCAAAAGGGCGGTGAGCTCAGCGGCGCTCATGAAGGGTGCGGGGCGGCAAAGCCGCAAGAGTGGGCGGAAACCCACTTTAAAGGCCGACTCAGTACACAAGCAGTACAGTTAACAGCTCAGTTGCCGAACTGTATTGCCTGTTGCGGCGTTACAGGTTCCCGGCCGCGGCGGGGGCCGCAGGCGTCAGGTCAAGGGCAGGTGCCGATGACGTAGTAGTTGGCTGAAATCATTTTCAGGGTGGTGATGGTGCCCGCGCTGGCGGAACCCATGTTCTGGTTGGAGCCGTTGGCAAGCGCCTTGTTGCCGGATTTGTGGGCCCGGCCGAAAAGGATGTGGTCGTTGTTGGAGGCGGTGGTGCATGCCGAGACCGCCTGGGTGGTGCCGCCGGCATTGGCCGACATGGCGCCCTGGACGCCATTCGCGTCCACTGCGGCAACCGTCCAGCTGTATGCCGTCGCGGGAGTGAGGTTGCTGTCGGTGAAGCTCGTCGGATAAACCGGGAGGGCGTTGACCTTGTTGCCGGCGCGATAGACGTTGTAGCTGATGCTGAACGTGCCCGTGCCGTTGCTGGCCACGGCATTCCAGCTGATCTGCATGGTCCTGGTCGTGGCGTTGGAGGTGCTGACGCCCGTCGGCGCGGCCAGCGGCTGGGCCAAGGTTGTGCCGGTAGCCGCGGCAGACAAGGGGCCTACCGTGGCGCCGTCCGTGGCCGCGACCGTCCAGGCGTACTGCGTGGCCGGTGCCAGGCCGTAGTCGGTGTAGCTGGTGGTGTAAACCGTGCCGCTGTTCACGCGGGTGCCGCTGCGGTAGATGTTGTAGCCGATGGTGAAGGTGCTGGTGATGCCCGTGACGTACGACGGATTCCAGTGGATGGCCATGGACGACGCGGTCGGGCTTGTGGCTGTGACCTGCGTCGGGGCGGAGAAGACAGGTTGCGCGGCGCAGAAGGCGCTTGCGGACAGCGCTGCGATGGCCAGGCAGGCACGCAGCAGTGAGCGGACGGTGTTTGAAAACATGGAGTCTCCTCGTTTGAAAGTTTTAGTTCGCCCGAGAGTATAGGTAGTAAGCACTCAAATTCCGCCCGGCCTTGGCAAAAACCAGGTCTGTCGTTAATCTCGGCTTCCAGTACACAACCAGCACACTTCAGCAGGCACCCGGAAATGTTGATGAGAACCACCACGCAATCGCTCACCGAGCAGTTGTCGTCGCGCTTTGCCGAGCGCATCCGCACCCGGCTGCTGGCGCCCGGCGCGCGCCTGCCTTCCGTGCGCCAATGCGCACAGCAGCAGGGTGTGAGCCCCTCCACCGTGGTGGCGGCCTACGACCAGCTGCTGGCACAGGGGCTGGTGGAAGCACGCAAAAACCGCGGGTTTTTCGTGCGGGAAATGCCCGCAGCGCGCTCTGGTAGCGCGCAGGCAGCTATCAAAACAGTAGCAAAAGGGGGCGCGGTCACGGCCTGGAGCACGGCCACCGGGCTGGCCGGGCCCACCGCCCGCGCGCCCATCGACGCCACGGCGCTGATTCGCGGCATGTTCCACAAGATCAGCAACAAGCCGCAGCCGGGCATGGGCGTGTTCCCGCCCGAGTGGCTGGAATCGACGTTCATGCCGGCGGCAGTGCGCAAGGTCACCAGCACGCGCGCGCTGCAGGAGTTCTCGCTGCAGTACGGCGAGCCGCTGGGCGACAGCGGCCTGCGCCGCGCGCTCTCCAAGAAACTGGCGACGCTCTCCGTGCACGCGGCGCCGGAGAACATCATCACCACCGTGGGCGCCACGCACGCGCTGGACATCGTGAGCCGCACGCTGCTGCGCGCCGGCGACCACGTGATGGTGGAAGAGCCGGGCTGGGCCGTGGAGTTCGCACGCCTGAACGCGATGGGCATGCGCCTCCTGCCCGTGCCGCGCCGCGCCGACGGGCCCGACCTGGAGGTCATGGCGCGTTATTGCGAGCTGCATTCACCCAAGCTGTATGTGAGCGTGAGCGTGTTTCACAACCCCACCGGCTACTGCCTGTCGCCGGCCAGCGCGCACAGCATCCTGCAGCTGGCCAACCAGCACAACTTCCATATCGTCGAGGACGACACCTACAGCCACATCGCGCCCGAGCACGCCACGCGCCTGTGCGCCCTGGACGGGCTGCAGCGGACCATCCACGTCAGCGGCTTCGCCAAGATCCTGGCGCCGAACTGGCGGGTGGGCTTCCTGGCGGCGCCGCCGGCGCTGACCGAGCAGCTGCTGGATACCAAGCTGCTGGGCACGCTGACGACGCCCGCGCTGCTGGAAAAGGCGCTGGCGCTGTGCATGGAGCAGGGCCAGCTGCGCCGGCATGCCGAGCGCATCAAGACCCGGCTGGACGCGGCGCGCAGCCGCAGCGTGAAGCTGGCGCTGAACGCCGGCTGCACCTTTGCGGCCGAGCCGGTGGGGCTGTTCGGCTGGGTGGATACCGGAGTGGACACGGATGCGCTGTCGCAGCGCATGCTGGACGAAGGCTACCTGCTGGCGCCCGGCGCGCTGTTCCACGCGCAGCGCACGCCCAGCACGCTGATGCGCATCAACTTCGCGACCACGCAGGACGCGGTGTTCTGGAAGAAGTATTCGGAGCTGGTGCGGCGGATGTGAAGGCGCCGCGCTAGAGCATCTGCTCCGGTGCGAACGGGCCGAGCACGTCCACCAGCAGCCGCAGCTTCAGGTCGGCATCGGGCTCGCTGGTGGCATCCTTGAAATCGGCGCCGGGCGGCGCCCGCCACACCAGGTTCCCGTCATTGAGCTGAAGCAGGTAGGAGCCGTGCGCGAAGCTGTTTTCGATCAGCTGCGTGGCCTGCTGCGACAGCGCGGCGCTGCGGATCACCAGCGCCACCTCGCTGTTCTTCAGCTGCGAGCGCAGGTCCAGGTTCATGGAGCCGATCACCGCCAGGCGGCCGTCGATGATCACGGCCTTGCTGTGCAGGCTGGCGCGCGAAGTACCACTTTTTGAGCCGCCGGGCGCCGCGCCCGAGCCGGACCCCGCGCCCGCGCGCGTCCCCACGCCCGAGCCGAAGCCGCCGGCGGAGCCTTGCTGGTCCGAACGCATCTCGTGGATCTCGATGCCCATGGCCAGCAGTTTCTTGCGGTAGCGCGCATAGCCGGCGTGCGCGGCCGGTGCGTCGTTGGAAGCCAGCGAATTGGTCAGCACCCGGATGCGGACCTTGCGCGCGCGCAGGTCGGCGAACAGTTTCATCATCTGCTCGCCCGGCACGAAGTAGGGCGAGATGATGAGCAGGTCCTGTCTGGCCTGGCCCATCAGCGCCAGCAGGCCGTCGACCAGCGTGTCGCCGGCATCGGCTTCGTCGTCGCCGGGGCCGACCTTGCCGGGCTTGTCGACCATCAGCGCCGAGGGTGCCCAGGTGAGCGACACCCGGTCCAGCGGCATGGGCCGGCGCGCATCGCCCTGCACGGCCGTGGCCGTGACGTCGGGCAGCACGGAGGCCGTGTGGGTGGGCGAGACGGCGGCTGGGGTGCTGGCTGCCGCCTGGCGCGAAGCGTCGCCTGGTGCCGCCGCCCTGGGCGCGCGCAGCTTGTCCAGGTCTTCCTTGTCCAGCAGTGTCTGCACCGGGTAGGCCAGGTCGTTGTTCCAGTAGGCGTCGAAGCTGGCCGACATGTCGCGCACGATGCGGCCGGCAGCCAGGATATCCAGGTCGACGAAATTGCTGTCCTCGCCGCGGCCGAAGTAGGCGTCGCCCAGGTTGCGCCCGCCGGCGATGCCCCAGGCGTTGTCGGCGATGAACAGCTTGTTGTGCATGCGCTTTTGCACCCGGTCCAGGTCTTTCAGTGAAGTGAAGATGCGGCCCAGCAGCGACGAGCGCGAGCCCGCGATGGGGTTGAACAGGCGCAGCTCGATGTTCTTTTCGAACGCCAGCCGCAGCACCTGCGCGTCGGCGCCCACGGTGTTGAAGTCGTCCAGCAGGATGCGCACCCGCACGCCGCGCTGTGCGGCGGCCCGGACCCGCTCCAGCAATTGCTCGGTGCTGCTGTCGGCATGCACGGCGTAGTACTGCAGGTCCAGCGTGCGCTGCGCCCCTTCGATCAGCGCCAGCCGGCTGGCGTAGGCGGCATCCACGCTGTCCAGCAGGCGGAAACCGGAATCACTTTTGGCTGCTGACTGCGAACGGCGCGCCTGCGCCAGGCGGCCCAGCGCGGTGTCGTCCGGCGTGCCGTAGGCGTTTGAAACCGGGCGCTGCGAATTGGCGGGAAGGCTGGCGCAGCCGGCCGCCCAGGTGGCAAGGAGAAACATGGAAAAAAGCCGGAAAAGCCGGGGCCAGCGCGAGGCGGGCGCCGGTGCGAAACGTGGTGCTGCGATGTGGGCCATGGGGTGAACCCAATGTACCTGCGGGGCCCTCGCCCCGGGGCCCCGCGAAGGTCAGCCGTAGCCGCCAGCCCTTGCAGGACAAGCGCTTACATACGGCGGCGCGCGGCCTGGCCTACTTACCGCCCAGGGCTTCCCGGCGTTCCATGGCTTCCAGCAACTCGTCGTCGATGCGCGCGCTGCGCGCGGAAAGTTCGGCGGCGCGGGCGGGGTCGCTGGCATACAGGCTGCCGTCGGCCAGGTCGCCTGCGATGGCTTGCTGCTCCTGCTCCAGCGCCTCGATCAACGCGGGCAGGCCTTCCAGCTCGCGCTGCTCCTTGTAGCTCAGCTTCTTTTTTGATAGCGGCTTAAGCACAACTGGCGCGGGCTGCAGGCCTTTTTCCTTCTCGGGCGTGGATTTCGCGGCGCCGGATTGCTGGGCCGCGGCGAAGGCCTGCGAGCGGCGCGACTGGACCAGCCAGTCCTGCACGCCGCCTTCGTATTCGCGCCACTTGCCATCGCCCTCGAAGGCGATGGTGCTGGTGACCACGTTGTCCAGGAAGGTGCGGTCGTGGCTGACCAGGAACACGGTTCCGTCGTAGTTCTGCAGCAGGTCTTCCAGCAGTTCGAGCGTGTCGATGTCCAGGTCGTTGGTGGGCTCGTCCAGCACCAGCACGTTGGCCGGGCGCGCGAACAGCCGCGCCAGCAGCAGCCGGTTGCGCTCGCCGCCGGAGAGCGAGCGCACCGGCGAGTTGGCGCGTGCCGGGGAGAACAGGAAGTCGCCCAGGTAGCTCTTGACGTGCTTGCGCTGGCTGCCGATCTCGATCCATTCGCTGCCGGGGCTGATGAAGTCTTCCAGCGTGGCGTTGAGGTCGAGCGCGTTGCGCATCTGGTCGAAGTAGGCTACCTGCAGGTTGGCGCCCTGGCGAACCTTGCCCTTGTCGGGCGCCAGCTCACCCAGGATCAGCTTCAGCAGCGTGGTCTTGCCGGCGCCGTTGGGGCCGATCAGGCCCACCTTGTCGCCCCGCAGGATGGTGGCGCTGAAATTGCGCACCACGGCGACCGACTGCCCTGAGCTTGTCGAATGGGCGAAGGACTTGTCCACCTCGGTCAGCTCGGCCACGATCTTGCCGCTGCTCTGGCCCGAGGCCACGTCCAGCTTGACGCTGCCCAGCGCTTCGCGCCGCGCGGCACGCTTGGCCCGCAAGGCTTCCAGCCGGCCGATGCGCGCCACGGCCCGGGTCCGCCGCGCTTCCACGCCCTTGCGGATCCAGATTTCTTCCTGGGCCAGCAGCTTGTCGGCGCGGGCGCTGATCACGGCCTCCTGCTGCGCCTGTTCTTCCTTCAGGAACTGGTACTGGGTGAAGTTGCCGGGGTAGGTGAGCAGCTTGCCGCGGTCCAGCTCCACGATGCGGGTGGCCACCCGGTCCAGGAAAGAGCGGTCGTGGGTGATGGTGACCACGCTGCCCTTGAAGTCGATCAAAAGGCCTTCCAGCCATTCGATGGAATCCAGGTCCAGGTGGTTGGTGGGCTCATCCAGCAACAGCACATCAGGGCGGCTCACCAGCGCCTGGGCCAAGGCCACGCGTTTCTTGGTGCCGCCGGACAACGTGGAGACGATGGCGTCCTTGTCCAGGTGCAGGCGGTGCAGGGTTTCTTCCACCCGCTGCTCCCAGTTCCAGCCGTCCTTGGCCTCGATGGCGCCTTGCAGCGCGTCGAGGTCGCCGTGGCCGTGGCTGTATTCGTCGATCAGTGCGATGACGTCGGCCACGCCGGCGCAGGCGGCGTCGAACACGGTGGCGTCGGCATCCAGGATGGGCTCCTGCGCCACGTAGGCGACGCGAACCCCCGTTTGCATCTGCAGCGTGCCGTCGTCGGGCTTTTCCAGGCCCGCGAGGATTTTCAGCATGGAGGATTTGCCCGCGCCGTTGCGCCCGATGAGGCCCGCGCGCTCGCCGGCCTCCAGCGAAAAGTCGGCGTGGTCCAGGAGTGCGACATGGCCAAAGGCCAGCTGCGCGTCAAGTAGTGTGATTAATGCCATCGAGCCTTCGATTATCCCGCGCCGGGTGGAGTGCGCCCTCTATCGCCTGCCGGGCAGGCTCTATATAGTGATTCGCAACTCATCAGACAAAGCGACAGGAGGCGGGCGTGGAACTGCAAATCAACGGCAAGGCGGTGCAGGCGGAGGCCGATCCCGACATGCCCCTTTTATGGGTGCTGCGCGACGTGCTGAACATGACGGGCACCAAATTCGGCTGCGGCGTCGCCGCCTGCGGCGCCTGCACCGTGCGGGTGGACGGGCAGGCCGTTCGCTCCTGCGTGACGCCGGTGTCCTCGGTGGCGGGCAAGAAGATCCAGACCATCGAATCGCTGGGTGCGCCGGGCAAGCCGCACCCGCTGCAGGCCGCCTGGATCGCCGAGCAGGTGCCGCAATGCGGCTATTGCCAGAGCGGGATGCTGATGGCCGCGGCCGCGCTGCTCGAGAAAAAGCCCAAGCCGACCGATGCCGACATTGACGAAGCGATGAGCAACATCTGCCGCTGCGGCACTTACCAGCGTGTGCGGGCGGCCATCCATCGCGCCGCCGGCACCCGGCCCGCGGGCGCCGTTCCGGCGGCGGTAAAGGCGCAGGCATGAGGCGCCGTACATTGCTTTTGAGCGCTGCCGGTGCGGCGGGCGCCCTGGTGGTGGGCTGGGGCGTGCTGCCCGCGCGCTCGCGGCTGGGCTCGGGCGGGCTGATGCTGCCCAGGGAGGGCGACATCGCGCTCAACGGCTGGATCAAGATCGCCGCCGACGGCAGCGTCATCATGGCCATGCCGCGCAGCGAGATGGGGCAGGGCGTCCACACCGCGCTGCCGATGCTGGCTGCCGAGGAGCTGGACGTTCCGCTGTCGGCGGTGCGCATCGAACAGGCCGGCGCCGACGCGATCTACGGCAACGTGGCCATGCTGGTGGCCAGCCTGCCGTTCCACCCGCTGGACGCCGAGGCCGAGGATGGCTTTGGCCGGGTCAAGGCCGGCCGTTGGGTGGTGGGCAAGGTGGCGCGCGAGCTGGGCATCAACGCCACGGGCGGCTCGTCCAGCGTGGCGGATGCCTGGGATGTGGTGCGCACGGCGGCAGCCACGGCCCGCGCCTCGCTGCTGGGTGCGGCCTCGCTCCAATGGAAGCTGCCGGTGGACGAGCTGTCGGTGAAGGACGGGGTGGTTTCGCATCCCTCCGGCAAGTCGGCGGCCTATGGCGAACTGGCGAAGCACGCTTCGGCCACGCCGCCCGGCACGGTGCGGCTGAAGGAACACAAGGAGTTCAGGCTCATCGGCCAGAGCGCCATGCGCAAGGACGTGCCGGCCAAGGTGGACGGCTCGGCGCAGTTCGGGCTGGACGTGCGGCTGCCGGGAATGCGCTTCGCGGTGGTCCGGATGTGCCCGATGCTGGGCGGCTCGCCGGGGCAGATCAATGCCAATGCGGCGCTGGCGATGCCGGGCGCGCAGCGGCTGGTGCTGCTGCCGGCCTATGCGGGCTCCACCGCGGGCTTTGCTGTCGTCGGCAAAAGCTACTGGCACGCGAAGCAGGCTGCCGCGGCGGTGGACGTGGAATGGCAGCAGCGCCCGCTGGGGGCGCTGGATTCGGCGCAGATCGAAGCAGGGCTGCGTGATGCGGTGAAGAACAGCGACGGCTTCGTCTTCTACAGCCGGGGCGATGTCTTCGAGGCGGAAGGCCGCCTGAAGACCGACAAGCGGATTGCCGCCGAAGACGGGCAGAAGCCGGCGGCGCGGGTGGTCGAGGCCTGGTACCAGGCGCCCTACCTTGCGCACGCAGCCATGGAGCCGATGAACTGCACCGCGCAGGTGAAGGATGGCAAGGTCCAGGTGTGGGCGCCGACCCAGGTGCCGCAGATGGCGCGGGAGATCGCGGCCAAGGTGGCCGGCGTGCCGGTGGGCGACGTCACGCTGCATGTGACGTTGCTGGGCGGCGGCTTCGGCCGCAGGTTGGAGGTGGATTCGGTGGCGCAGGCCGTGCGCGTTGCCATGGATTGCGGCGGCGCACCGGTGCAGCTGGTGTGGCCGCGCGAGGAAGACCAGACCCACGATTTCTACCGGCCCATGCATGTGGCCATGCTCCGTGCCGTGGTGGACGGGCAAGGCCAGGTGGCCAGCCTGCGCATCAAATCCGCCGGTGACGCGATCTCGCCGCGCTGGATGGAGCGCGGCATCCCGATGCTGTCCGGCCCGGTGGACACGCCCGACAAGACCACGGCCGAAGGGCTGTTCGACCTGCCGTACGGCGTGGCCAGCCAGCGCATGGAGCACGTGGCCACCCGCATGGGGGTGCCGGTGGGCTTCTGGCGTTCGGTCGGGCATTCGCACAACGCTTTCTTTTCGGAAAGCTTTATCGATGAGCTCGCCGCGCAGGTGAAGCAGGACCCGGTGGAGTTCCGGCGCAAGCTGCTCAAGGGCGCGCCGCGCTACCTGGCTGTGCTGAACCTTGCGGCGGAGAAAGCCGGTTGGGGTGGCAAGCTGGCGCCCGGGCGGGCCCGCGGCGTCGCGCTGCACGAATCGTTCGGCTCCATCGTGGCGCAGGTGGCCGAGGTGTCGCTGCAGGACGGCAAGCCGCGCGTGCACCGCGTGGTGTGCGCGATTGACTGCGGCACGGTGATCAACCCGAACATCGTGGCCCAGCAGATGGAAGGCTCGGTGATCTTCGCGCTCACTGCGGCGCTGTACGGCCGCGTGGATATCAAGGACGGCGTGGTGCAGCAGGCCAATTTCCCGAGCTATCCCATGGTGAAGCTGGCGCAGGCGCCGCTGGTGGAAACCCACGTGGTGCCGAGCCAGAAGCCGCCCGGCGGTGTCGGCGAGCCGGGTGTGCCGCCCCTCGCGCCCGCAGTAGGCAACGCGCTGTTCGCCCTCACGTCCACCCGGATGCGCAGCCTGCCGTTCGTGCTGTAGCAGCGGCTTTTACAAAAGAGTGAACGGGGGCTGGCGAGGGCGTGAAAACCCGTGCTATAGTCGAGGGCTCGGCTAAACACAGCGCTTCGAAAGAAGCGGCCCGCAAGGGGTGCAAGGCAGGGTGAAGGTTAAAAACTTCGAGTTGACCGGGATGCAAAAACCGGTATATAATTCGAGGCTCTGCTGAAAACGAAATGCAGTTGATTCACAGCGCGAAAGCGCAGCGGAAACGACAGCAAAACGAAATCGGTAGTAACCCTCAAATTTGACAGGTTTTCAAAAAACGTGTCATAATTCAAGGCTCAGCTCATCGCAGCTAAGCAGGCAAAAGCAAGACGCAAAGTCGAGCCGGCGCCAACAAGGTTCGTTAAAAATATACAGCCGATAAGCGTGGGCGTTTGAAGGTGATTGCGAAGTTCTACGGAACAAGTCGCAAGACTTTAAACGCTCATGAGAATAGAAGTGAAGTTCACTTCAATTTCTTTTTTTATGAGTTTTGCCTCATCGCGAGATGGGGCGCAAATCAAGATCGAACTATAGAGTTTGATCCTGGCTCAGATTGAACGCTGGCGGCATGCCTTACACATGCAAGTCGAACGGCAGCACGGGAGCAATCCTGGTGGCGAGTGGCGAACGGGTGAGTAATACATCGGAACGTGCCCAATCGTGGGGGATAACGTAGCGAAAGCTACGCTAATACCGCATACGATCTACGGATGAAAGCGGGGGATCGCAAGACCTCGCGCGAATGGAGCGGCCGATGGCAGATTAGGTAGTTGGTGGGGTAAAGGCTCACCAAGCCGACGATCTGTAGCTGGTCTGAGAG
>JACPOK010000036.1 GCA_016191525.1 Burkholderiales bacterium
AGGTCCTGCCAATGGATGAGCAGGACCGTCATGACCAGCATCGTCAAGAAGAACGGCACGGTGCCGCGGAAGACGTCGCCGATCGAGCCCTCGTTGCGCACCGCCTGGATGACATAGAGCGTCATGCCGACGGGCGGGCTTATAAGCGAGATCTCGCACATCAGCCCCAGGAAGATGCCGAACCAGACCGGGTCGATGCCGGCGGCCACGATCAGCGGATGCACCAGAGGCAGCGTGCCCACCATCATCGGCAGCGTCTCGAAGAAGGTGCCGAGAATGACGTAGAAGGCGAACAGGACGTAGATCAGCTCGAGCGGCGTGACGTTCATCGAGGCGACGAACTTGGTCAGCGCCGAGGTGACGCCTAAAAGGCCGAGCACGAAGTTGAGCGCAAAGGCGCCGGCCAGGATGAGCATGCTGAGCGCCGTCAGGTTGACGGTCGACAGGAAGGCATCGTGCAGCACGCCGATGGTGAGCCTGCCGTAGAAGGCCGCGATCGGCAGCGCCACGACGACGGCCAGCGCCGCCGCCTCGGTCGAGGTCGCCCAGCCGGTGTAGATCGAGCCCATGACGACGACGAAGATGATCAAGGGCGGCAGCAGGTCGACCAGGCGCTTCAGCCGCACCAGCATCGGGTCGGTGTTGACCTCTTTTGGCGCGATCGAGGGCCGCCACAGCGCGATCAGCACGATGACGCCCATGAACATCAAGGTGAGCGCGAGGCCGGGAAAGACCCCGCCGGCATAGAGCCGGGCGACCGACGTGTTGGTGAGGACGCCGTAGATGATCAGCGCGATGCCGGGCGGGATCAGGTTGCCCAGCGACCCGCCGGCGGCGATCGAGCCCAGGACCATGCGGGTGTCGTAGCTCTTCTTCCTGAACGACGGCAGGGCGACGGTGGAGATGGTGGCCGCGGTCGCCACCGAGGAACCCGAAACTGCCGAGAACAGGGCCGAGGCCGCGACGTTGGTGTGCAAGAGACCGCCGGGCAATGGATTGAGCCAGTCAGCCAGCGATCGGTACATGCGGTCGGTGGCACCGCAGCGCACCAGGATCTCACCGAGCAGGATGAACAGCGGCAGCTGCAGCAGCACGGACTCGTCCATCGAGCCCAGATAGACGACGACCAGGGCGTTGGCACCGGGCCAGCCGAGATAGAGCGCGGCGCCGATGAAGCCCACGCCGAACATCACCGTGGCGATGTGCAGGCCAAGCGTCATCGCGCCCAGCAGAAGGAGGAAGCCGATCGTGACGGAAGCGATGTCGATCATGTGCGGCTCGCCTCCTTGGCGTCACCAAGCCCGGCGTGCGCGATCTCCGTCGAGATCTCCTCTTCGAGCGATTGTGGTCCATAGATGCGGTTGAGGCGCGTCCGATCGCCGACCAGGAGCGCGAGCGAATGGAAGGCCATGGCGACGGCGCCCAGCGCGAACAGCACCATGCCGGCAAGCCAGATCGACTCCGGGATCCAGAGCTGGACCGACAGCGGCGTATTGGAGCGCTTGCCGGTCTCAACGAGCTCGAGGACCTCCGCGCCGCCACGCCAGGCGCAGAACGCCGCCATGGCCGCCAGTGTGACCATGGCCAGCGCGTTTAGGAACGACTGCACGGAGGCGGGAACGTAGGGGAAGAGCAAGGTCACGCGCATGTGCGAATGCTTGCTGAGCGCGTAGGCAAAACCGAAGGCGCTCACGCCGGCCAGCATGTAGCCGCCGATCTCGTCGAGGCTCCTGAACGAGAAGTTGAAATACTTGCGACCCAGGATCTCGATGACGGTGGCAAACGAGATGGCCATCAAGGCCCACCCGGCCACGATGGCGCCCGCTCGCGACACCGAGCCGAACCACTTCAACACTGTCTGCATCCAACGCTCCCCCGAAACGCTGCCTGCCAAAGGAAGGGCCGGATGAAGTTTTATGCACTCCATCCGGCCCGGTTCGGCAGGGTTACGGCGCCGCCGTCAGATTGGCCACCTTGCCGGCGGTGGCGTTCCAGTTGCTGATGCAGGCGGCATCGGCGCCGCAGCGCTTGGCCCAGCGCTTGAGCACGACATCCTTCATCGCCGTCTCGAGGATCGCGCTGTCGGCAGCGGTGGGCTCGACCTTGATGAGCTTGCCCGGCTTGCCGACGCTGCACGGGCCGGTGCCGGTGGTGCAGTTCAGCCCCTCCTTGTCCTCGTCGATGATGACCTGCCACCACTTGTCGGTCTGACCCTTGATGGCGCCGTCGATGAAGGCCTTGGACTTGTCGTCGAGCTTGTTCCAGGTGTTGAGGCTCGCGATGGTGAACGACACCGAGAAGCCGACCGGCAAGGTCAGCACGTGCGACGTCACTTCGTGCCAGCCCGCCTTGTAGGCCGGCATGGTGCCGGTGATGCCGCAATCGACGGTGCCGCGCTGCAGGGCGGGCACGACCTCGGCGAACGGAATCGTGACGCCGGTGCCGCCCAGCGCCTCGACGAGGTCGCCCTGCGATGTGCCCTGCACGCGGACCTTCTTGCCCTTGATGTCGGCCAGGCCCTTGATGGCCGAGTTGCAGTAGAACATCTGCGACGGCCAGATGTAGTAGTTCATGGCGCGCGCGCCGTATTTCTTCTCGAACGTGGCGTTGAGGACCGGCGCGTAGGCATCGACCATCTTG
>JACPOK010000037.1 GCA_016191525.1 Burkholderiales bacterium
CAGGCGGTATCCGGCAGAGCCGATCTCTGCGGCGGCCGGGATTTCCGGACTGGGGCCGGGCGCGCTTGCGCGCGTCGTGAACTGGCTCGTCGCGGTGTCTGAACGGAGGGGCCTCAGGGCCCGCAGTGAGTTTCGCGACGCCGGTCCCAGTCCGGAAATCCCGGCGAAGTCACCGCGAAGCGGGGACCGCCGAAGTGTGAGGCACTGCCGGATACCGCCTGCCGCGACGCGAAGCGTTCCGGGAACCTATCCCCCAAGAAGCCGTTCGGCGGCTGCGAGATCGTCCACCGTATCGATGTCGGTCACCGCGCCGGCGTCATTCACTATCAATTCTGTAGCGCCCCACGCACGAACCACGCGGGCTGCGCCCTGTTTTCCCTCTAGAGCCATGAGCTCGGGGCCGCAGGCGGCGGCAAAACCCACGGGGTGGCCGCGGGCGCCGTTGAAGGCGGGCACCACGACGCTGTGGGCCTGCAGCGCCTGGGCCACGGCGAGCAGGGTGGCGGGCTGGACCAGTGGCAGGTCGCCCGGCAGGACAAGCCACCCCGGCGCGTCCGGCACCGCGCGAACACCAGCGGCAATCGAGTCGCCCATGCCTTCGTGGCCGGCGTCTTCAACATGGAAAGGCAGGCCGCTGGCGCGCACCGCGTCCAGCGTCCTTTGCAGCACGGGCCGGCCGCCCAGCAGCGCCTGCAGCTTGGAGCCGGTGCCACCGGAAGCGGCAAAGCGCTCGCCCCGGCCGGAGGCCAGGACGACGACAACGGGGAGGTTCAAGAAACGGTGCAGCCGGGGGCTGCGGCCGGCGCGTGCACGACAGCGTTCTTCACTTCGACGATCTGCGCCACGATGGACACCGCGATCTCGGCCGGCGTCCGCGCACCTATGCGCAGGCCCACGGGCCCGTGCAGCCGCGCCAGCTCGGCCTCGGTCAGGTCGAAGTGCTCGGCCAGGCGCTTCTTGCGCGTGGCCTGGTTGCGCGAGGACCCCAATGCGCCCACATAGAACGCACCCGAGCGCAGGGCTTCCAGCAGCGCCATGTCATCGAGCTTGGGGTCGTGCGTGAGCGCCACGATGGCCGTGTGCGCATCGGCCTTCATCTCGCGCACCACGTCGTCGGGCATGCCTTCCACCCGCCGCGCCGTGCCCGCCGCCAGCGTGGCCGCGTACTCCTCGCGAGGGTCGCAGACCAGCACTTCAAAATCGAGCATCTGCGCCATCTGCGCCACGGCCTGCGAAAGCTGCCCCGCGCCGATCAGCAGCAGCCGCCACTTGGGGCCGAACAGCGTGGTGAGGGTGCCGCCGTCGAATTGCATGCGGCCGTCGCGGCCCGCTGCCGCCAGCGTGACCACGCCGGTAGCGAGTGTGAGGGTGCGTGCGACCAGTTCATGCCCCGCGGTGCGAGCCAGTAGTTCCTCCACCCAGGCCACATCGCGCAGCGGCTCCTGCACCAGGCGCAGCGTGCCGCCGCAGGGCAGGCCGAAGCGGGTGGCCTCTTCCTTGCTGACACCATAGGCGATCATGGACGGCTTGCCGCTGCCCATCTGCTCGTATTCGCCGGCCTTGATGCGGGCGATCAGGTCGTCCTCCACGCAGCCGCCGGACACAGACCCGCTGACAACACCGTCATCACGCACGGCCAGCAGCGCACCCGGCGGGCGCGGCGCGCTGCCCCAGGTTTCCACCACCGTGACCAGCGTGACGGCATGGCCGGCGCGGCGCCAGGCGAGCGCGTCGCCCAGCACCCGCAGATCGAGACTTTCCATGCGGTCGATTCTGGCTGAAACAGCCGGTTTCAGGCGGCCTTGATCGCGTCGGCCGTCAGGGGCAGCTGGCGCACCCGTTTTCCGGTTAGCGTGGCCACCGCGTTGGCAATCGCCGGCACCACTACAGCCGTGGCGGGCTCGCCGATGCCGCCCGGCTTTTCGGTGCTGTTGACCAGAACGATGTCGATGGCCGGGGCCTCGTTCATGCGCACCACCGGGAACTGGTGGAAGTTGGTCTGCTGCACCCGGCCGTTGACCAGCGTGATGTCCTGCATGAGTGCGGCGCCCATGCCGAACGAGATGCTGGACTGGATCTGCGCTTCCACCGTGTCCGGGTTCACCATGCGGCCCAGGTCGGCCGCCACGGTGACGCGGTGCACCTTGACGCTGCCGTCCGGGTTCATGCTGACCTCGGCCACCTGGGCCATGTAGGTGTCATAGCCTTCCATCAGCGCGATGCCGCGTGCGCGGCCTGCCGGCAGCGGCGTGCCCCAGCCCGACTTCTCGGCCGCGAGCTTCAGCACATTGGCAAAGCGCGGCTGGCCGGCCAGCATCGACATGCGGTAGGCATACGGGTCCGCGCCCGCGGCCTTGGCCAGCTCATCGACAAAGCTTTCGTTGGCGAAGGCGTTGAGCATGTGGCTGACCGAGCGCCAGTAGCCCACGCGCAGGCCTGCGTCGTGCTTGACGATGTCGTGCTTGATGGCGGGAATCTCGTAGGCCGCCAGCGCCGCCTCGGTCATCAGCGGATCCTGGATTTCGCCCGGCAGGCCGAACACGCGGCCGGTAATGGACTGCGAGGTCATGCGGAAGGTCATGGCCGTGGGCTTGCCGTCGGCGCCCAGCGCCGCGGCCACGTTGTGGACCGACTGCGGGCGGTAGAAGTCGTGCGTCATGTCGTCCTCGCGCGACCAGACCAGCTTCACCGGCTTGTTGATCGCCTTGGAGATCTGCGCTGCCTGGACGATGAAGTCCAGGTCGATGCGCCGGCCGAAGCCGCCGCCCAGGAAGGTGGTTTCCACCGACACGTCTTCCGGCTTCATGCCGATGGCCTTGGCCACCGTGCCCTGGGCGCCGTCCTGCCACTGGGTCGGGCCGATCAGGCGCATCTTGCCGCCGTTGTAGTGGGCCGTGAAGTTCATCGGCTCCAGCGGCGAATGCGACAGCAGCTGGCTCACGTACTCGGCGCGCACCACGCGCCCGGGTGCGGCCGCGGCGATCACCGCATCAGCATCACCCACGGCCTTGATCGGCAGCGGCTTGCCCGTCTTGGCCGCGGCGCGTATGCCTGCCAGCATGGAAGCATTGTTGAGCGTGGCGCCGGCGCCCTCGTCCCAGACGATGTCCAGCGTCTTGCGGGCCACGTTGGCGCGCCACCAGCTGTCGGCCACCACGGCGATGCCGTCGGGGATCTGCACGACGGCCACCACGCCGGGCATCACGCGGGCCTTCTCGGCGTTGAAGCTCTTGACGGTGCCGCCGATCACGGGGCACTGTTCCAGTGCGGCATAGACCATGCCAGGCAGCTTG
This sequence comes from Burkholderiales bacterium, assembly GCA_016191525.1. Lineage (GTDB taxonomy): Bacteria > Pseudomonadota > Gammaproteobacteria > Burkholderiales > Burkholderiaceae_C > Ramlibacter. The sequence continues at coordinate 3,294 of JACPOK010000037.1, forward strand.
ACGTCGATGCCGAATTCAGCCGTGCCATTGACCTTGGCGGGCGTGTCCAGCCGCGGCGTGCGCTTGCCGACGATGCGGAAGTCCTTGGGGTCCTTGATGGCGACCTTCTCCGGCACCGGCAGCTTCGAAGCCGCTTCGGCTAACTCGCCATAAGTGGCCTTCATGCCGCGCGGGCCCATCACCATGCCGTCGGAGGCGGTGAGCTCGCCCACCGGCACATTCCACTTGGCGGCGGCGGCGCTGACCAGCATCTCGCGCACCTGGGCGCCGGCCACGCGCAGCTTTTCCCAGCCGTCGCGCACGGAGGTGGAGCCGCCCGTGAGCTGCGGGCCGCCCAGCAGCGGGTTGCCGTAGATCTTGGCGTTGGGCGGCGCCATGGCCACCTTGATCTTGCGGATGTCGACGTTCAGCTCCTCGGCGATCAGCATCGGCATGGAGGTGTAGACGCCCTGCCCCATCTCGGAACGCGCCGAGATCAGGGTGATGGTGTTGTCGTCGCTGATGTGCACCCAGGCATTGGGCGTATACAGCAGGCCGGCGGCATCGGCGGTCTTGAGCAGGCCCGGCAGCGCCACGCCCATCAGCAGGCCGCCGGCGCCGAGAGCTGTGATCTTGACGAAATCGCGGCGCGAAGTCTGTGCAACGGTATTCATGATGTTGTTCCGATCATCCTGAGCTTGTCGAAGGGCTTAAGCGCGCATGGACGCGGCGGCGTCCTTGATGGCCGCGCGCACGCGGGGGTAGGTGCAGCAGCGGCAGATGTTCCCGCTCATGGCGGCGTCGATCTCCGCGTCGCTCGGGTTCTTGTTGGTCGCCAGCAGGGCGGCGGCGCTCATCAGCTGGCCGGACTGGCAGTAGCCGCATTGCGGCACGTCGTGCTTGATCCACGCCACCTGCAGCGGGTGCGTGTTCTTCGTTCCGGAAAGGCTTTCCACCGTGGCCACCTTGCGGCCCGACACGGCCGACAGCGGCGTCTGGCAGGAGCGCACCGGCTGGCCGTCCAGGTGCACGGTGCAGGCGCCGCACAGAGCCATGCCGCAGCCGAATTTGGTGCCCGTCAGGCCCAGTTCATCACGCACCACCCACAGCAAGGGCGTATCGGGCTCGGCCTCGGCCGTCACGAACTTTCCGTTCAGGTTGAAGTTCACACTCATGGCTAGTCTCCTTGTTGGGTTTGGCTCTGCAGCGCAGACTATTCCGTTGATGGGAAATGTTGATAGTGTTAACCCTCAAAGCCCCCAGCCATTCGCAATTTGATACACCGGCGTTCGCCCGGCGAACCGCGGCAGCGCCTGCCTATACTGGAACCAATGAAAGACATCGCCCAACTTCGCAAGAGCTATGAGCGGGCCGAGCTGAGCGAGGACGCGTCCGACGCCAGCCCGCTGAACCAGTTCGGCCGCTGGCTGGACGAGGCGATCAAGTCCGAAGTGCCCGAGCCGAACGCCATGACGCTGGCCACCGTGGCCGCCAACCTGCGCCCCAGCACGCGCGTGGTGCTGATCAAGGGTTACGACGAGGGCGGCATCGTCTTCTATACCAACTACGAAAGCCGCAAGGGCGTCGAGATGGCGGGCAACCCCTGGGCCGCCCTGCAATTCCACTGGGTGGAACTGGAGCGGGTGGTGCGCATCGAAGGCCGCATCGAAAAAACCAGTGCGCAGGAGAGCGACGCCTACTTCGCCAGCCGCCCGCTGGATTCGCGCATCGGCGCCTGGGCCAGCCCGCAAAGCCAGGTCATCCCCGGCCGCGCCGTGCTGGTGGCCAACGCGGCGAAATACGGCGCGCAATTCATGCTCAACCCGCCGCGCCCGCCGCACTGGGGCGGCTACCGGCTTGTGCCAGACCAGTGGCAGTTCTGGCAGGGCCGCAAGAGCCGCCTGCACGACCGCCTGCGCTATACGCTGCAGGCCGGCGGCTGGGTGCGGGAACGCCTTGCCCCGTGAGGAAGCGCGGCGATGCTGGTTGACCGCATCACCCCCACCCGCATCCGGCTGGAGGCCAGCTCGGCCTGCCAGCTGCGCTGTCCCTCCTGCCCCACCACCACCGGTGACGCGGCGGCCGTCGTCGGCAAGGGCTGGCTGAAGTTCGGGGACTTCAGGCAACTGCTGGATGCCAACCCGCAGCTGCGCGAGATCGAGCTGTCCAACTATGGCGAGATCTTCGTCAACCCCGAGCTCGAAGCCATCCTGGAATATGCCCATGCGCGCGGCGTGGCGCTGTTCTGCGACAACGGCGCCAACCTGAACGACGTGAGCGATGCTGTCCTGCAGGCCCTGGTGAAGTACGGGCTGCGCAGCATGCTGTGCTCCATCGACGGCGCCAGCCAGGCCGTGTACGAGAGCTACCGGGTGCGCGGCACGCTGGCCACCGTGCTGGCCAACATCCGGCGCATCAACGCGCTGAAGCAACTGAACGGCTCGCCGTATCCCGCGCTGGCCTGGCAGTTCATCGTCTTCCCCCACAACGAGCACGAGTTGCCCGCGGCGCGCGCCATGGCGGCGGAACTGGGGATGGAGTTTCGCGCCAAGCTGCGCTGGGACCGCGATGTCCGCGAGCAATACCGCGAGCAGCACGGCGTGGACTACATGGCCGGCATCTGCACCCAACTGTGGCTGGAACCGCAGGTCAACTGGGACGGCAAGGTGCTGGGCTGCTGCCGCAACTTCTGGGGCGAGTTCGGCGGCAACGCTTTTGGCGATGGCCTGGAGGCCGCCGTCAACGGGGAGAAGATGCGCTATGCGCGCCGCATGCTGCAGGGCGCCGAGCCGGCGCGGGCGGACATTCCCTGCACCACCTGCGACCTGTACCGCCACCGCCAGCAGCGGCAGTACTGGATCAAAGTCACGGGCTGACCAGGTAGCGCTGGTACAGGCGTTTGGTGTCGGCGTCGAACTTCGCGCCGATGGACTGCGCGTCGAGCTCCGACGCGAACTGCCAGCCGAAAAACAGCACGCCGTCGTAGGCCTGCGCGTAACCCAGCTCCTCACCGATGAAGGCACGGAACGTCGCCAGATCCCACGACGGCAGGCGGAACGCCTGGGCGATGTACCAGGTCTCCACGCGCGGGTTGGCGGCCTTGGCCAGCGCCGGGAAATCCCGCGACCAGGCGTGCAGCGCCGGTACGGTGGCTGGATCCCCCAGCCAGTAGGCATCGGTGCCCACCCAGTCCACCAGCGCGATTGCCTTGCGGATGAAGGCCACCGTGTTGGGCCGCCCGAACGAAGAGTACGGCGTGGCCGTGACGCCCACCGACGCCAGGGGAATGTATTTGCGCACCAGCGCCACGGCCTGCGCCAGCGCGTCCAGCTGGCGCTGCAGCACCGGCGTGCTGTCGTCCTGGTCGGGCGGGTTCCAGTAGACCTCGTCGGCCACCAGCACGCGGATGCCCGGCACCAGCAGTGCGCGGTTGTCGCTCGCGTACTGGGCGAGCTGCTGCTCCACGTTGGGCGCCAGCCGGCCCTGCAGCCGGTCGCCGGCTACCGCGCCGCGGGTCATGAACAGCAGGTCCAGGATGTTTTGCTTGCCGGCAGCCTGGATCGCGCTGGATGTGGGCAGGTTGCCCGCGTAGCCAAAGCCCGACCGGATTTCGGCGGTGCCGATCTCAGACGGTGTGCTGAAAATCTCGCCCACCATTTGCGCTGTCGCGGGGGGCGCCGGCGTTGCACCGCCCCCTCCCCCGCCGCCACAGGCGACAAGAAAGGAAACCAGCAGCGCGGTGGCAAGGGCTCTCATTCGCCCACCTTAGGCCTGTTCGCGGCCTGCGGCTGTAGGCCGCCGCCGCAACCCATGCATTCACAGCCGCTGGACCAGCGCCAGCACGAGGGAAAGCGTGACCAGCGCCGCCACGGTGGACAGCGCGACACTGGCCGGCACCAGCTCCTCGGCCACCTTGTAGCGCTGCGAAAACAAGAAGACATTGGCGCCGATGGGCAGTGCGGCCGTGACCACCATCACCGCCAGCGGCAGGCCCGACAGCCCCAGCGCCCAGCCGGCCGTGGCCACCAGCGCCGGATGCGCCAGGTTCTTCACCGCCGACAGCGCGAGCGCGCCGCGCAGCTGGCCGCCGATGTGCGTCTGCGCCACCGTCACGCCGACCAGCAGCAGCGCCATCGGCGCCAGGCCGCTGGCCAGGAGCTGCAACGGCGTGTCCAGCAGCGGCGGAATCGCCAGGCCGGTCTGCGCGAACAGCATGCCGGCAATGATGGGCAGAGGGATGGGGTGGATCACCGAGTTGCGCAACGCCATGAACACGGTGCGCGCCATGGAGCGGCGCGGCCCGCCGGCGGCGCCTTCCTCGCGCGCGACGGCCAGTTCCAGCACCAGCGTCGCGCTGGTCAGCAGCAGCACCGTGTGCACGGTGTACAGCGTGAACAGCGTCACCAGCCCGGCCTCGCCGAAAGCCAGGCTGACAAATGGGATGCCGATCATCACCGTGTTGCCGAAGGTCGCGGCCAGTGCCAGCACGGCCGAGCGGCGGTTGAACCCGCACACCAGCAGCGTCGCGGCGAACAGCGCGATGACGCCGATGAAGTAGGCCGCCACGGGCGTGAAGTCCAGGTGCGCCAGCTGCACCTTGCTCATCGTGCGGAACAGCAGCGCCGGCGTGAGCAGCAGGAACACCAGGTTGGACAGTTCCTTCACGGCCGTCCCGCTGACCCAGCGCATGCGGCCCGCCAGGAAGCCCAGGGCGATGAGGATGACCACGGGCGCAAGGGATGAGACGACGGGGCTTTGCATGCCCCACAAGGATACCTGCGCCGGTGCTAGCATCCTCGCCATGCAAGCCGTCTCCATCCACATCGTCGATATCGCCAATGGCCGCGTCGCGGCGGGAATGACCGTGGAGATCTGGCGCATCGAGGGCGATGCCGCCAGCCACGTGGTCACGGGCACGGTGGGCGCGAACGGCGTGGTGGACGGCATCGCGGAGCGCGAAAGCCTGTTCGAGGTGGGCGGCTACGAGCTGCGCCTGCATGTGGCCGACTACTACCGCAAGCTGGGCACCGAGCTGCCCGAGCCGGCCTTCATCGAACTGGCGCTGTTCCGCTTCGCGCTGGCAGACCTGTCGCAGCACTACCACCTGCCGGTCAAGCTCACCGCGTGGGGCCTGTCGTGCTTCCGCGGCGGCGCCTGAAGCGGCGGTTGCTCACTTTTTTATAGCGGACCACGCACAACTGGTGCGCGTTGCAGGCCTTTTTCCCTCTGAAAAATAGCTAAAAAGCGGCTTGCAGGCCCAGCTTGAAGCTGCGCCCCGGCAGCGGCGCCTTGCCCGGCGCCGTCTGCGTGAGGATGGAGCTCGCGCTGTAGGCCAGCCGGTCGCCCGCGTTATCCAGCCGCGCGTACCAGAGCAGGTCCGCGCCGGCAGCCTTTGTGCGCCACGTAACCGCCGCATTCCACAGCGTGTAGCCACCCGTGGCGCGATCGCCCGCCGGCACCCGCGTCTGCGCCGCGGCGCGGTCGAAGCCCAGACGCGCGCCCCAGGCGCCACGCGCCCAGGCCAGCGTGGCGCCGGCGCGCACGGGCGCGATGCGCGGCAGCGGCTGGCCGGTGTCCAGGTTGTCCGCGCGCACCAGGTCGCCGCGCAGTTCCACATCCAGCGTTTGCCCCGCATCCAGCAGGCGCACCGTGCCGCCGGCTTCCGCGCCGCTGAAACGCGCGCGCACCTGGCGATAGGCGAACTCGGGCAGCGCATCGGGGCCGCGCGTGTTGCCCGTGGCCTCCAGTGACACGTAATTGTCGAAGCGGTTGGAGAACACGCTGGCCTTCGCGTTGTGGGGTCCGCTCTTCCACTGCAGGCCGAGGTCGAGGTTGGTGGACTTCTCCTTTTGCAGCAGCGGGTTGCCCAGCTCCCAGGCGCCGGTGGCCACGTGGGGGCCGTCGGCAAACAGCTCGTAGTCCTTCGGCGCGCGCTGCGTGGCTGCGAGATTGCCGGTGAGCTGCCACTGCGGCGCCACATTCCACAGCGCGCCCGCCGCGACGCTGCCCGGCGTGAAGCTGCGGCTGGCAGGCACGAAGCGCGCAATGGCGGGGTTGCCGAACGATTCGACCTTGACCGACTCGGCTCGCGCGCCAAACGTGAGCTTGCCCCAGCTGGTGGCGAGCTCCTCCGTGGCGAACAGCGCGTTGCTGCGCGTGCGGCTGTAAGGCGCGAAGGCTTCGCTACCGTCGGCCGAGAAGCGGTTGCTCTCGCCCTGCAGGCCGATCACGCCGTCCAGCGCGCCGAGCTTCGCGTGGCGCGCTTCCAGCCGCCAGTCGGTGCCCTTGTTGCTGAACACGGTGCCGGGCGCGCCGGCCTCGAACTCGGTGTGCTGGTAATCGGTTCGGCTCAGCTGGCCCTTGATGCTTTGCAGCGCCCCACCCAGCTTGCGCACCTCGCCTTCCAGCGCATAGCGGTTGGAGCGCATGTTGATCGTCACCTCGTCCTCGGCCACGGTGCCGTAGCGGTTGCGGTAGGTGCCGGCGGATGCGCCGAGGTAGCCGTCGTCCCAGAACAGCGAGCCGCCCATCGCGCCGCCATCGACATGGCTGGCGGAATTGCAGATGCGGCTGGCGAAGCGCGTGACGCCGGCCTGCGTGCATGCGAGGGAAGCGGGCACGCGCACATCCTGCGTGCGCCGGTCGAACACGTCCGCGTGCAGGCCGAAGCGTTCAGTGCCGCCTTCCAGCAGCAGGCCGGCGCCGCGCTCGCGGTTGGCGCTGGCCAGGCCCAGGTCGGCCTTGCCGTTGAAGCCGGGTGAGGGTTCGCGCGGGATGCGGTTGTCGATCACGTTCACCACGCCGCCCACGGCGCTGCCGCCGTACTGCAGCGCGCCGGCGCCGCGCAGCACTTCAACCCGCTCGATGCTGATGGGGTCGGCTGTGACGGCGTGGTCGAAGCTCAGGCCTGACGCGTCGACGCTGGCGCCGCTGTTCGACAGGATGCGGATGCGGTCGCCGTCCTGGCCGCGGATGACAGGGCGGCTGGCATTGGGACCGAAGTAGCTGCTGCTCACACCGGGCGTTCCGCTCAGCGTTTCGCCCAGCGTGGTCTGCGAGCGCAGCAGCAGCGCGGGGCCGCTGTATTGCACCGCGGGCGCCACCAGGTCAGTGGCGCCCAGCGGGTTGCCGGTGACGGTGACTTCCTTGAGCGTGGATGTGTCCTGGGCGAACGCGGTACCGCCGCCCGGCGAAAAGAACGGGAGAATGACTGCGGCCAAGGCGCGCAGGCGAAAAATGGGTTTCATCAAAGCCTCGAAGAATCTGGATGCGACAGCCGCGCGCGGTGCCACAAAGCACGCGCGGGCGCGAAGGGGATTCAGCGAGGCTGGGGCGGGCCGCGCGCCTCGAACAGCGCGGCCCAGCGGGCGAGTGCTTCGCCCTGGAAGAAAGGAAGCAGGAACAGCGCCACGGCCATGGCGGGCGCGATGGCCGCCAGCGGCGCGATGCCGTCGGCATGGCCCAACTGGTCATAGACGCGGCAGCCGGAGTCGTCGTCGTGGCCGGTGAACAGGCTGGCCAGCCAGCCGTGTCCCGAATCAGAGGCGGCAGGCGCGGCTGACGCGAAAGCAGTGGGTGAGCTGTGGGCGATGCGGTGGACCAGACCCAGTGTCTGCGCCGCGACCAGCGCGGCGATCAGCCACCAGAGCCAGCGCCGTTGTTGCGTCACTTATTTCACGCCGACGGCGTCGGTGATGCGGTAATACAGCCCGTAGGGGTCGTCGTTAAGCACCGCAAACTTGCCTTCCACCGTGACCGGGTCCAGCGTGTACTTGACCGGTGTGCGGGTCTTGACTTCCACCATGCTCTCGGGCCCGCCGGGCGTGCAGAAAGAGCAGCTCAGCGGCACCGAGCTGAGCAGGAAATGGGTCTGCTTCTCGCCCGGCTCCAGCGGCATCATGAAGCCCTGCACGCGCTGCGTCTTCTGGTTCAGCGCGATCTGCGTGGCGGCGAAATTCGGCAGCACGCGGTTCTTTTCGGTACGCGTTTTCACGTCGGTCAGCACCGACCAGGGCACCACGTCGCTGCGCGCCGGAAGCGGTGCGAACGGGCTGTTGGGATCATGGATGCCGGCACCCGTGCCCATGGGCACCTGGGGGGAAACCTGCGCGCCGGCCGAGGCGGCAAGCAGTGCCGCGGCCAGCAGAAAAAGGACTCTTTTCATGGCGTCACCTCGAATTGAGCAACTGTGCCACATCGACACGGTAAGCGCTAATCGCCGGGATGAGCGCGGCCAGCGCGGCCACGGCCACGGCAGCGCCGGGAATCCAGGCTTCGTCCGGCAGCCACAGCCAGCCGGTGACGGGCAGGGAGCGCTCGGCCTGCAGTAATTGGCCCAGCAACTGCGCCAGCACGTGGCCGGCGGCCAGGCCCAGCAGGGAAGCCAGCACGGCCAGCCACAGCGCTTCGCAAAGCAGCAGGGCCGACACCTTGGCCGGCGTGGCGCCCAGCATGCGCAGCATGGCCAGGTCGGCACGGCGCTCGCGCACCGCATTCCACAAAGCGATGAAGACGCTCAGCGCGGCGGTGAGCAGCAGGACCGCACCCAGCCCGCGCAATGCCTCGGTGCCCACCCCCAGCAAGCGCAGCAGGCGCGAGACTTCCAGCGCCGGCGCGGCCGCCTGCATGCGCGGGTTGCTGTTGACGAAGCGCGGCAGGCTGGCCGCGGCCAGCGGGCTCTTGTAGCTGATGAGTGCCAGCGTCACTTCCCGTTTAGCCTCTTCGGCCTTGCGGTCGGCATCGGCTTCGGCCGCGCCGGGCTTGTGCTGCTCATGCACGTTCCACACCGACTCCACGGCGGTGATGACCAGCCGGTCCACCACGCAGCCGCAGGGCGCGAGGATGCCGGTGACGCGGTACTGGCTGTTGCCGTGATCCTGCCCGCCACCGGCCAGGCCATGGCTGCCGCTGAACTTGTCGGACAGGCCCAGCCCCGTGGCGCGCGCCACCTGCGAGCCGATCACCGCTTCCATGGGCCGCGTCCAGGCCTGGCCCTGGGCCACGCGCATGCCGTAGTGCTCCAGGTAGGCCGGCGTGGTGCCGACGATGCGATAGCCGCGCAGGCTGTCACCCAGCGACAGCGGGATCAGCCGCGCCACCAGCGGGTTCTTCGCCAGCTCCTGCACTTCGGACAGCGGGATGTTGCCGGGCGGCGTGTCGATATGGAACACGCCGGCCAGGATCAATTGCATCGGGCTGCCCTTGGCGCCGACCACCATGTCGATGCCGGCGAGGTCGCGCTCGAACGAACGGTTGACCTGCTCGCTGACCAGCAGCACGAAGGTGATGGAGGCCAGCCCCAGCGTGAGCAGCAGCAAATTGAGCAGTGCGGCCAGCGGCCGTGACCACAGGTAGCGGAATGCCAGCGCTATTGTTTTCATAGCGTTCCCTGCATGTCCGAAGCGCTCTCCAGCCCGATTTGATGAACGATCGCGGCGGGAAGCGCCTGCCCGACGCGGGCATCGTGGGTGGCGATCACCAGCGTGGCGTTGCACTGGAAGGCGCAGTCCTGCAGCAGGCGCAGGCCGGCGGCCGCGGCCTCGTCGTCCAGGCTGGCTGTGGGCTCGTCGGCCAGGATCACCTTGGGTTCCATCAGGATGGTGCGGGCCAGGGCCACGCGCTGTGCCTGCCCGCCCGACAGCGCCGAGGGCTTGCGATGCGCGAGATCGGCCACGCCCAGCGATGCCAGCGCGCGCTGCACCGTGCCCGTGTCGTGCGGCATGCCGGCGGCGAAGAACGCCAGGCCCAGGTTGCCCTCCACGTCGAGCGCATCGCTCAGGTGCAGCTTTTGCGGCAGGAAGCCGATCTGGCGGGCGCGGAACAGGTCACGGCCGCGGCGCGACAGCTGCGAAAGCGGCTGCGCAGCCACCGCCACCTCGCCCGAGGTGGGCGTGAGCAGCCCGGCGACCAGTGCCAGCCAGGTGGACTTGCCGGAGCCGGAGTTCCCGCGCAGCAGCAGCGTGGCGCCCTGCGGCACCCGCAGGTCGTCGAACGCCAGAGCCGGCCCGGCCGGGTACTTGTAGCGCAGCGAATAGGTCTCGATCACGCGGTATCAGTCTTTCGAAAGTTCGGCGAAGGTCTTGCGGAACCTGGCGACTTTGGGGCCGGCCACCGCCACGCAATAACCCTGGTTCGGGTTCTTCTCGAAGAAGTCCTGGTGGTATTCCTCGGCCGGCCAGTAGTTGGCCAGCGGCAGCACTTCGGTCACCACTGGCTTGCCGAAGGTCTTGTCCTGGTTCAGCTGGCGGATCAGCGCGTCGGCGACGTCTTTTTGTTCAGGCGTTGTGTAGTAAATGCCGCTGCGGTATTGGGTGCCCGTGTCGTTGCCCTGCCGGTTCAGCTGGGTCGCATCGTGCACCACGAAAAAGATTTCCAGGATCTGCTGCGTGCTGATCTGGCCCGGATCATAGGTGAGCTTGACGACCTCGTTGTGGCCGGTGGTGCCGGTGCAGACCTGCTCGTAGCTGGGGCGCTGCGGGCTGCCGTTGCTGTAGCCCGATTCGACGTCGGTGACGCCGCGGACCTTCACGTAGACGGCCTCGGTGCACCAGAAGCAGCCGCCGCCCAGGACGATGGTTTGTAGAGCTGAGGACAAGCGAAATCTCCCGGAAAACTGATGCGAAACGACGGGCGCAATCTTACGCCGCGAATCGCCCTGCTCAGTTGCGCGGGGCTTTGGCCTTGCCGGCGCGCATGGGGCCGACCACGTGGCGCATGAGCCTGAGAATAGCCACCGTCGTCACGGCACCCACCACCGCCATCGCCAGCGAGCTGGCCTTGAAGTCCTTGTCGTTGACCACGCCGCCGTTGATGAGCGAAACGATGAAGTCCCCGCCCATGAAGGCGCCGAACACGCCGACCAGGATGTTCTCGACCAGCAGCGTGCGCCCGTCGCTTTTCATCATGAGGCCCGCCAGAAAGCCGACCCCGGCGCCCACGGCGCACCAGATATATGAATTGATACCGTACTCCCCAACAACATCTTGATCAGCCATCATGCGCTTCTGGCGTGCGGTGCCGGTTTTCCTTGAAAAACAGTCACTTAGCGAACAAAAGCGGGGCTGAAGCTTGACGGCCGGCGGCGTGAAAGCTACATTACTAACCAGTCAGTCATTAACTTTCATGTCCCTTTCCAAGTTCATCGGTGTGCGTCCCGACGAGGTCCAGGCCAAGCGGGAACGCCGCAAGGAAGCCCGGCCCGGCGAGCTGCTGGAAGCCGCGCTCGACCTGTTTGTCGAAAAAGGCTTTGCCGCCACGCGCGCCGAGGAAGTGGCCGCTCGCGCCGGTGTGTCCAAGGGCACGCTGTTCCTGTACTTTCCCAGCAAGGAAGAGCTGTTCAAGGCCGTGGTCCGCGAGAACATCTCCGGGCGCTTCACTGCGTGGAATGACGAGTTCCAGACGTTCCAGGGCAACACGCCCGACATGCTGCGCTACTGCATGAAGATCTGGTGGGAACGGCTGGGCGCCACGCGCGCCTCCGGCATCACCAAGCTGATCATCAGCGAAGCGTGCAATTTCCCCGAGATCGCCAGCTTCTACCAGCAGGAAGTGATACGCCCCGGCCAGGAGCTGATCCAGCGCATCCTCAAGCGCGGCATGGAGCGCGGCGAGTTCCACCTCAAGGACGTGGAGTACGCGGCCTACAGCATCATCGCCCCGATGATTTTCCTCATCATGATGAAACATTCGCTCGGCGTGTGCACGCCCCAGGATTTCGTGATGGACCCTGAGCGCTACATCGCCTCGCAGGTCGAAACGGTGCTGCACGGCCTGTGCGTGCGGCCCGGTGACGTGCCGCCCCCCGGAGCCTCCCAATGAGCAAGAGAACCCTCAAGCTGTTCGCCCTCGGCCTGGTCGCGCTGCTGATCGTGGGCAGCGTCGTGCGCGCCCTGTCGGCGCGCAAGTCGCAGCAGGAAGCCGTGGCCCAGGCCAGCGTGCCCAAGGCGCAGACCCTGGTCGAGCTGGCGCCCGGCGACGTGGTCAATGCCGAAACGCGCGAACTGGCGCAGGGCCTGCCGGTCTCGGGCACGTTGCGGGCCGTCAACTCGGCAGTGGTCAAGGCGCGCGCGGCCGGTGAGCTGCAGGGCCTGGCGGTGCGCGAAGGCGACGTGGTCAAGGCCGGCCAGGTGATCGCCAGGGTGGATCCGGCCGACAGCGTATCGCGGGTGCGGCAGGCCCAGGAACAGGCCGATTCGGCCAAATCGCAGATAGACATCGCGCAGCGCCAGTGGGACAACAACAAGGCGCTGGTGGACCAGGGCTTTATCTCGAAGTCCGCGCTGGACACTTCCATGAACAACCTGTCGGCCGCCCAGGCCAACCACAAGGCCGCGCTGGCGTCCGTGGACATGGCGAAGAAGGGCCTGGACGACACGGTGCTGCGCGCACCGATTTCCGGCCTGGTTTCGCAGCGCCTGGCCCAGCCGGGCGAGCGCGTGGGCATCGATGCCAAGGTGGTGGAAATCGTCGACCTGAGCCGGCTGGAACTGGAAGCCACGCTCAGCGCCGCCGATTCGGTGGACGTGCGGGTGGGCCAGGAAGCGGTGCTGCAGATCGAGGGCAGCAACAGGCCCATCGCCGCCAAAGTGGTTCGCATCAACCCCAGCGCGCAGGCCGGCAGCCGTAGCGTGCTGGCCTACCTGGCCATCGCCGACGGCAGCGGCCTGCGCCAGGGCCTGTTCGCGCAAGGCACGCTGGGCACGGGCAAGGCTTCCGCCCTGGCAGTGCCGCTGTCGGCCGTGCGCACGGACAAGCCCGCACCCTATGTGCAGGTGGTGGAAAACAACCAGGTGGCGCACAAGGCCGTGACGGCAGGCGCGCGCGGCGAATCGGGCAAGGACGTGATGGTCGCGGTGCAGGGCGTGGCGCCCGGCGCCGTGGTGATCAAGGGCTACCTGGGGCCGCTGCGCGAAGGCACGGCCGTCAAATTCACCCAGGCCACGGCCGCGGCCGCGGCGAAAGCGCCCTGACCCATGTGGTTCACCCGTGTCAGCCTGAAGAATCCGGTGTTCGCCACCATGGCCATGCTGGCCGTGGTCGTGCTGGGCCTGTTTTCCTACCAGCGCCTGAAGGTTGACCAGTTCCCGAACATCGACTTCCCGGTGGTGGTGATCACGGCCGAGTATCCCGGCGCCTCGCCCGAAATCGTCGAGAGCGAAGTCACCAAGAAGATCGAGGAAGGTGTCAACTCCATCGCCGGCATCAACGCCCTCACCTCGCGCAGCTACGAGGGCCAGGCGGTCGTCATCATCGAATTCCAGCTGTACGTGGACGGGCGCAAGGCGGCCGAGGACGTGCGCGAAAAAATCTCCGCCATCCGGCCGCTGTTCCGCACCGAGGTGAAAGAGCCGCGCGTGCTGCGCTTCGACCCCTCCAGCCGCGCCATCTGGTCGCTGGCCGTGCTGCCCGATGCGGCAAAGGGCAAGGCGATGACGGCGGTGGAGCTCACCAACTGGTCCGACCAGGTGCTGAAGAAGCGCCTGGAAAACGTGCGCGGCGTCGGCTCGGTGACGCTGGTGGGCGGCACCAAGCGCGAGATCAACGTGTACCTGAACCCGCAGGCCATGGAGGCGCTGGGCATCACGGCCGACCAGGTGGTGGCGGCCGTGCGCAACGAAAACCAGGACCTGCCCGTGGGCGCGATCCGCTCGCTGGCGCAGGAGCGTGTGGTGCAGATCGACGCGCGCATGAAGCGCCCGGAGGATTTCGGCAAGATCATCGTGGCGCGCAAAGCATCAGGAGCCGCCGGTCAAGCCGGCGGGGGTACGGCCGTGCGCGTGGACCAAGTGGCGCGCATCTCCGACGGCGCGCAGGAAATCGACAGCCTGGCGCTGTACAACGGCGAGCGCACGCTGCTGCTCACCATCCAGAAATCTCAGGACGAGAACACCATCGAGGTGATCGACGGGCTGAAGAAGACGCTGGCCGAGATGAGCACCCAGCTGCCGCCGGGCGTGCGGCTGGAGCCTATCGCCGACGGCTCGCGGCCGATTCGCGTGGCCGTGGAAAACGTGCGCCGCACGCTGATCGAAGGCGCCCTGCTCACGGTGCTGATCGTCTTCCTGTTCCTGAACTCCTGGCGCTCCACGGTGATCACGGGCCTCACGTTGCCGATCTCCATCATCGGCACCTTCCTGTTCATGAACCTGTTCGGCTTTTCCGTCAACATGGTCACGCTGATGGCGCTCAGCCTGTGCGTGGGCCTGCTGATCGACGACGCCATCGTGGTGCGCGAGAACATCGTGCGCCACGTGCAGATGGGCAAGGCGCCCTATGCGGCGGCGCTGGACGGCACGCAGGAGATCGGCCTGGCGGTGCTGGCCACCACCTTCTCCATCGTCGCGGTGTTCCTGCCCATCGGCTTCATGGGCGGCATCATCGGCAAGTTCTTCCATGAGTTCGGCGTGACCATCGTGGCCGCGGTGATGATCTCGATGTTCGTCAGCTTCACGCTGGACCCTATGCTCTCCTCGATCTGGCACGACCCGGAGATCGAGGCGCACGGCAAGCCCAAGGCCAACCCCAACTTCTATGACAAGACCATCGGCCGCGTCACCGGATGGTTCGACCGGGCCACGGAATCGATGTCCGGGGCCTACCAGAACATCCTGCGCTGGTCGCTGGGGCACAGGCTCGCCACGGTGGGACTGGCGCTGGTGATCTTCGTGGTCAGCATCTTCATGGTGCCGCTGCTGGGCACCGAGTTCGTGCCCAAGGCCGACTACTCGGAAACCACGGTTAGTTTCTACACGCCGGTAGGTTCCTCGCTGGAGGTGACCGAGGCCAAGGCCCGTCAGGTCGAATCCATCATCCGCGAGTTTCCCGAGGTGCGCTACACGCTGGCAACCATCAACACGGGCAATGCGGCGGGCAAGATCTACGCGTCGGTTTATGTCCGGCTGGTGGACCGCAAGGACCGCAAGCGCAGCGTGGACGACATGTCGGGCGTGCTGCGCACGCGCCTGGCACAGGTGCCGGGCATGACCGTGACCCACGTCGGGTTGCTGGACGCGGTGGGCGGAAACAAGCAGGTCGAGTTCTCCCTGCAGGGCCCCGACTTGAAGGAACTGGAGCGGCTGGCCCGGCTGGTGAGCGGGCGCGTGCGCGGTATTCCCGGACTGGTGGACCTGGACTCCAGCGTCAAGCAGGACAAGCCGGTGATCGCGGTGGACGTCAAGCGCGACTCGGCCTCCGACCTGGGCCTGTCGGTGGCGCAGGTCGCCGGCTCTCTGCGCACGCTGGTGGCCGGCCAGACCGTGGGCAACTGGCGCGCTCCCGATGACCAGACCTATGACGTGAACGTGCGCCTGGCGCCCGACGCGCGCAATTCGCCGCAGGACCTGGAACGGCTTCCCTTCGCCATGGGCAGCAATGCCGACGGCAGCTCGCGCATCGTGCGGCTGAACCAGCTGGCCACGGTGACGGAATCGACCGGCCCGAACCAGATCAACCGGCGCGACCTGACGCGCGAGGTGGCGATCAACGCCAACGTGTACATGCGCTCCGCCGGCGAAGTCTCCAACGACATCCGCGCCCAGCTTGACGGCATCAGCTTCCCGCCGGGCTACCGCTACAGCTTCAGCGGCTCGACCAAGAACATGGCGGAGTCGTTCGGCTACGCGGTCTCGGCGCTGGCGATGGCGATCATCTTCATCTACATGATCCTGGCCAGCCAGTTCAAGAGCTTCCTGCAGCCGCTGGCGCTGATGACGTCGCTGCCGCTCACGCTGATCGGCGTGGTGCTGGCCCTGCTGATGTTCCGCTCCACGCTGTCGATGTTCTCCATCATCGGCGTGGTGATGCTGATGGGGCTGGTGACCAAGAACGCCATCTTGCTGGTGGACTTCGCGATCCGCATGCGCGAGCAGGGGATGGACCGCGCCGAGGCACTGCTGCTGGCCGCCAAAGTGCGGCTGCGGCCCATCCTGATGACCACGCTGGCGATGATTTTCGGCATGGTGCCGCTGGCATTCGCCCTGTCCGAAGGCTCCGAGCAGCGCGCGCCCATGGGCCAGGCCGTGATCGGCGGGGTGATCACCTCCTCGCTGCTGACGCTGGTGGTGGTGCCGGTGGTCTATTGCTACATGGACGACCTGGCGAACTGGTTCAAGCGCAAGTTCACGGGCGGCGCCAGGGCGTCGGGTGGCGGCGGGACGGCCGAAGCGGTTGCTGCCTCTAAAATCGAGGGTTTGTCCTGATCCACCGCCCAGCCTCCCGGAGAAACGAAATGACAGCCCCAGCCAACCTCGAACACGCCCGCTTCAACATGATCGAGCAGCAGATCCGCCCCTGGGATGTGCTCGACCTGGACATCCTGGCCCTGCTTTCTTTGATGAAACGCGAGGAGTTCGTGCCGCTGGCCCACAAGGCACTGGCTTTCGTGGACATGGAAATCCCGCTGCTGGGCAGCGAGGAAGAAGCCATGACCCAAGGGCATTGCATGCTGGCGCCCAAGGTCGAGGGTCGGCTGCTGCAGGACCTGAAACTGAAAGCCAGCGACAAGGTGCTGGAAATCGGCGCCGGCTCGGGCTACATGGCGGCGTTGATGTCACGCCGCTGCGCGCGGGTGATTTCGCTGGAGATCGAGCCGCGCCTGGCGCAGATGGCGCGGGCCAACCTGCAAAAGGCCGGCATCACGAACGTGGAGGTGCGCGAAGCCGATGGCTCCAGCGCCGTGGCGCCTGAAGGCCCGTTCGACGCCATCCTGCTCAGCGGCTCGGTGGCCGAAGTGCCGCAGGGCCTGCTGGCCCAGCTGAAGGTGGGCGGCCGGCTGGCGGCCATCACCGGCGGCGAGCCCGTCATGCGCGCAACGTTCATCACGCGCACCGGCGAAGCGTCCTTCACCACGGCCCAGCCCTGGGACACGTCCGCGCCGCGGCTGGCGAATTTCGCCGAGCCTTCGCGCTTTCATTTCTAGGCCCGCTTCATGATCGCCCAGGTTCGCCCCTCCGACCTCAACGCCTGGCTGCAGCAGCAGGCGGGCGCGACCGGCCCGGCCGTGGTGCTGGATGTGCGCGAACCGTGGGAGCTGCAGACCGCCGCTGTCACGCCCGGCGAGGGCTTCGAGCTGGTGGCCATACCGATGAACGAGATTCCCGCGCGGCTTTCCGAGCTGGACATGGACCGCCCGGTGGCATGCCTGTGCCACCACGGCGCGCGCAGCCAGCGCGTGGCGATGTTCCTGGCGCAGAACGGTTTCGCCCAGGTAGCGAACATCGCCGGCGGCATTGACGCCTGGTCGGCCGAGCGCGACGCCGCCGTGCCCCGCTACTGAATTCCCCGAACACAACAAGCAGACTCTCACGTAAGGACGGATCATGAAATTGTTGCGGCTTCTACCTCTCGCGGCAGCCCTGGGTGCGGCGTTTTCCCAGGCGGCGCACGCGGAAAGCCTGCTCCAGATGTACGAATCGGCCCGTGCCTACGACGCCACCTGGCAGTCGGCCAAGGCGCAGTTCGATGCCAACCTGTTCCGCGCGGAGCAGGCCAAGGCCGGCATCCTGCCCACAGCCAACCTGGCCGCCGGCGTCAGCCGCTCGCGCTTTGACCTGGACACCCCGGACGTCAACCGCGGCTTCGGCACGCAGCAGGCCACCGTGAGCGCGTCGCAGCCGCTGTACCGGCCCGGCAACTTCGCCACCTACGAGCAGGGCAAGCGGCAGGTGGAACTGGCGCAGGGCGTGCTGGCCGCCGCCAGCCAGGACCTGGTCATCCGCGTGAGCCAGGCGTACTTCGACGTGCTGGCCGCGCAGGACACGCTGGCCTTCGTGCGGGCGCAGAAGGCGGCCGTGGCGGAACAGCTGGCTTCGGCCAAGCGCAACTTCGAGGTGGGAACCTCCACCATCACCGACACGCGTGAAGCCCAGGCCCGCTACGACCTGGTGATCGCCCAGGAAATCGCCGCTGAAAACGACCTGCGCGTCAAGCGCCTGGCGCTGGACACGCTGGTGGGCAAGGCCGATGCGCAGCCCAACCCGCTGCCCGTGCCGCTCAACGTGCCCGCGCCGCAACCGGCGGACGTCAACGTGTGGGTGCAACAGGCCGAGGAAAGCAGCCCGGCCATCCTGCAGGCGCGCACCAACCTCGAGATCGCACAGCTGGAAACCGAAAAGGCCAAGGCCGGCCACAAGCCCACGCTGGACCTGACGGCCAGCTACAACGTCACCAAGAACCTGAGCGGCAACACCACCTCCGCCGCCAATTCGCGCTCGGGGCTGGGCCAGGTGGGGCTGGCATTCAACCTGCCGCTGTTCGCCGGTTTCGCCACGCAGAACCGCATCCGCGAAACCCTGTCGCTGGAAGAAAAAGGACAGGCCGACCTGGAGGCCACGCGCCGTGCGGTGGCGCAGGCCACACGCACCGCTTACTTCGGCGTGGTGTCGGGTGCGGGCCAAGTCAAGGCGCTGGAAGCGGCCGAGGCATCCAGCCAGAGCGCGCTGGATGCCAACCGCCTGGGCTACCAGGTGGGCGTGCGCATCAACATCGACGTGCTCAATTCGCAGAGCCAGCTGTTCCAGACCAAGCGCGACCTGGCGCAGGCCCGCTACAACGTGCTGCTGGGCCTGCTGAAGCTGCGCCAGGCCAACGGCACGCTCAGTGCCGAAGACCTGGAAAAGCTCAACGCGCTGCTGCTGAAGTAAACCCCGCGCGCACAGCGGCCAGCGAGAGGATCGCCGCCGCGGTTTTTTCAGCCGCCCCGCGGTGCGCGGCCGCGAAGCCCAGCGCGGCAGCCGCCACCGATTCACGGCGCTGCGGCCGCGCCGCCAGGGCCAGCGCCATCCGCACCGCCTCCTGCATGTTTTCCGCGCGCAGCGCCGCACCGGCTTCCTGCGCCAACTGCGATGCCTCGCTGAAATTGAAAGTGTGCGGCCCCATCACCACTGGGCAGCCGCAGGCCGCCGCCTCGATCAGGTTCTGTCCGCCCAGCGGCGCGAAGCTGCCGCCCAGCAAGGCCGCATCGGCCAGGCCGTAATAGAGCGCCATCTCGCCGAGCGAATCGCCCAGCCACAGCGGGGCGGGCCGCGGCTCACCTTCCCACTCGCTGCGGCGCGAGACTGCAAGCCCTTGGGCCGCGGCCAGCGCGGCCACTTCATCGAAGCGCTGCGGGTGGCGCGGCACCAGCAGCCATTGCACGCCGGCGGCCGGCTCCAGCGCGCGCAGGAACTGCGCTTCCTCGCCTTCGCGTGAGCTGGCGAACATCACGACCGGCCGTGCCGACTGCCGGCGCCACCGCCGTCCCTGCTCCAGCTGGTCCGCGTCAACCGCAGCGTCGAACTTGAGGTTGCCGAACACGCCCTTGACGGTGGCTCCGGCAAGCGCCAGCCGCCTCGCGTCATCCGCCGTCTGCGCCCACACGGCCGCCAGCGAGGCATAGGCCGGGCGCGACAGGCCGGCCAGCCGCTGCGCCTGGCGCAGGGACTTTTCCGACAGTCGCGCATTGGCCAGCGCCAGCGGAATGCCGCGCTCGCTGCAGGCCGCCGCCATGTTGGGCCAGACCTCGGTTTCCATCAGCACCCCCAGGCACGGCTGGAAGTGGTTCAGGAACCGCAGCACGGCCTGTGGGGTGTCCCAGGGCAGCCACGCCTGCAGGTCGCCTGGCTGCAGCAGCTTCACGCCCTCGGCCCGGCCCGTGGCCGTGCCGTGCGTGAGCAGCAGCCGCACGCCGGGTTGCTGGCGGCGCAACTCGGCCGCCAGCACGGCGGCGGCGCGCGTTTCGCCGAGCGACACGGCGTGGATCCAGACGGCGCCGGGCGCAGCCGGCTGCGCGTACTCGCCGAAGCGCTCCTGCACATGCTGCAGGTAGCCGGGCTCCGCGTGGCCGCGCCTGCGCAGCTTGCGGCGCAGGAAGGGCTGCGCGCACCGCATCACCAGCGAATAGAGCGCGCGCATCACGCTGCGGCCTTCACGCGCTGCCACGCGTCCCACACGGCCTCCACCGAAGGCACCGGCTGCGCATAAACGCTTTGCTGGTGCGGCGCGTTCAGCGGGCCGGTGCGCCAGGCGGTGTCGAAGTTGTAGACCTGCACGTGCGGCAGCCCCAGCGCGACGGCGATATGGCTGAGCCCGCTGTCCACACCGATGACGCCGCCGCATTGCGCCAGGCGCGATGTGAGCGCATCAAGGTCAAGCCGCGGCCACACGGTGGCCTGCGGGCCCAGGGCCTGCGCCAGCCGTTCGCTGCGTTCGCGCTCTTCATCGCTGCCATGCGGCAGGCCCAGGCTGTGCCCCTGCGCGAGCAGGAGCCTGCCGAGCTCGACCCAGTGCGCCTGGGGCCAGCACTTGTCGGCCCGCGACGTGCCATGGACCAGCGCCACCGCGTTTGCTATTGTTTTAATAGCGTCTTGTGCATATCCGGCGCGCTCTGCGAGCCCATACGCCAATGAAACCGGCAGGCTGTAGCCGAGTGCGCGGGCACACAACTCGCGCGAGCGCTGCACGGCGTGGATGCGCGGTGCGATGCGGATGGCCACGTCGGCCACCCAGCGCGTGGGCGCTTCGTAGCCGGCGCCCTCGGTCTGGTTGCCCAATGCGTAGCGCTTGCCTGCGGGTGACAGCCCCGCGGCGCGGGCCACCAGCGCCGACTTCGTCAGGCCCTGCAGGTCGATCACCGCGTCGTAGTCCTGCGCGCGCAGCTCGGCGCGAAACGCCCGCCACTCGCTGCGCGTCTGCGCGGCCAGCGGCGCCTTGCGCCAGCGGCGCAGGTCACTGGCGATCACGCGCCGCACGCCTTCGCAGCGGGCCACCAGCGGCGCGAAGCCGCGCTCCACGACCCAGTCGATCTGCGCACCGGGCAACGCAGCGCGCATGTCCTGGACGGCCGGCATGGCGTGCACCACATCGCCAAGCGAGGACAGCTTGACGACAAGAATTTTCATCGAGCCCCCACGCTTGCGGCCAAGGCCGCTGCGCTGCCCCCCGAGGGGGCCTTCGCGGCTAGGGGCGGCCCGTCGCCGCTCAATGCGCCGCCTCGCCGATGGCGGCGTCAGGCTTGACGCTGCGCAGCAGGGCGAGCATGGCCTTCTCGATGCGGTCCAGCGCGGCCTGCGTCTGGCCTTCAAAGCGAAGCACCAGCACCGGCGTGGTGTTGGAAGCGCGGATCAGGCCGAAGCCGTCGGGCCAGTCCACGCGCAGGCCGTCGATGGTGGAGACCTCGGCGGGTGCCTCGAATTTCGCCGACGCGACCAGCTTTTCAACCACGGCCGGCGGCTCGCCCTCTATGCACCTCACGTTCAGCTCGGGGGTGGAAAAGCTGGTGGGCAACGCATCAAGCACGGCAGCCGGGTTGTCGCTGCGCGAGACGATCTCCAGCAGGCGCGCGCCGGCATAGGTGCCGTCGTCAAAACCAAACCAGCGTTCCTTGAAGAAGATGTGGCCGCTCATCTCGCCGCCCAGCGGCGCGTCCACTTCCTTCATCCTGGCCTTGATCAGCGAGTGCCCGGTCTTGTACATCATGGGCACGCCGCCCGCCTCACGGATGGCGGGCGCCAGGCGCTGCGTGCACTTGACGTCGAAGATGATGGTGCCACCGGGCACGCGGGTCAGCACGTCACGGGCGAACAGCATCATCTGCCGGTCGGGGTAGATGTTGTTGCCGGCCGGCGTGACGATGCCCAGCCGGTCACCATCGCCGTCAAAGGCCAGGCCGAGTTCAGCGCCGCTGGATTTCAGCGCGGCGATCAGGTCCTTCAGGTTCTCCGGCTTGCTGGGATCGGGGTGGTGATTGGGGAAATTCCCGTCCACTTCGCTGAACAGCTCGATCACCTCGCAGCCCAGTGCGCGGAAGATCGCGGGCGCCGAGGCGCCGGCGATGCCGTTGCCTGAATCGACCACGATCTTCATCGGCCGCGCGAGCTTCACTCCGCCGGCGATGCGGTCGCGGTAAGGCGCGAACAGGTTGACGTTGCGCACCTGGCCGCGCTGGGCCGCGTCCACCAGCTTCCAGCTTTGGGCTTCCATCATGCCGCGCAGCTTCTGGATCTCGTCGCCGTAGATCGCGCGGCCGGCCAGCACCATCTTGAAGCCGTTGTAGTCCTTGGGGTTGTGGCTGCCGGTGACCTGGATGCCGCTGGCGCAAAGCGTGTTCGCCGCGAAGTAGAGCATGGGCGTTGTCACCATGCCGATGTCGATCACGTCCACCCCGGCGGCGGCCAGCCCGCGGATCAGCGCGGCGCTGAGCGATGGCCCGCTCAGCCGGCCGTCCCGGCCCACGGCCACGGCCCGCTCGCCTTCCGCGCGGGCCAGCGTGCCAAAGGCCTGGCCGAGCGCCTGCGCCACCTCTTCGGTGAGCGTGGAGGGCACCACGCCGCGGACGTCGTAGGCTTTGAAAATCGAAGCGGAGAGCTGCATGGATGAGTTTTCCCGGGGCTGGCGCGAACGCCGGATTGTAGGCCCCGGGGGCTTCAGGGGGATGTCCGAAAACGGCTAGTCCGCGCATGGCCGCTGCGTATCATCCAACCCATGCCCACCGAAGCCGCCGACCTGCAACCCGATGCCTGCTACCTGGCCCTGAAGGCCCGGGACGCGCGCTTTGACGGCCGCTTTTTCATCGCGGTCACCTCCACCGGCATCTATTGCCGGCCGGTGTGCAAGGTGCGCATCCCGCGCCGCGAGAACTGCCGCTTCTTCGGCCACGCGGCGCAATGCGAGCAGGCGGGCTTCCGCCCGTGCCTGCGCTGCCGGCCCGAACTGGCGCCCAATTCGGTGGTGTGGTCCATCCAGGACGCTTCGGCCATCCTGGCGCAGCAGGCTGCACGTCTGCTGGACGAGCCCGAGGCGTGGGGCGATGCACCACCCAGCGTGGAACTGCTGGCCGCCCGCCTGGGCGTCAGCGACCGCCATGTGCGGCGGATTTTCGAAACGCAGTTCGGGGTTTCGCCGGTGCAGTACCTGCAAACGCGGCGGCTGCTCACGGCCAAGCAACTGCTGGCCGACACCGACCTGCCCATCACGCAGGTGGCCCTGATCAGTGGCTACGCCAGCGTGCGCCGCTTCAACGCGGCCTTTGTCGAACACTACGGCCTGAACCCGACCCAATTGCGCCGCGAGGGCTCAGCCGGGACAGGCCAGGGACAGGGCACGCTGGTCAAGCTGGGCTATCGGCCGCCCTATGACGTGGAGGCGATGCTCGGCTTTTTCAGGAAGCGCCTGGTCAAGGGCGTGGAGTTCGTGACGGACGAGGGCGGCGCCAGCCGCACCGGCCGCACCTTTTCTATCGATCATGGCGGCAGGACCCACAGCGGCTGGCTGGTGGGCGAATTCGATGCGCCGCGCAACCTGGTGCTGCTGCGGGTGAGCGATTCGCTGCGCGGGGTGCTGCCGCTGGTGATCCGCCGGCTGCGCGCTTCGCTGGACCTGGATGCCGACCCGATGGCGATCAACGCCGTGCTGCATGACAGCTTTCCGCAAGGCGACGGCCTGCGGGTGCCGGGCGCGATGAGCGGCTACGAGCTGGCGGTGCGTGCCGTCCTGGGCCAGCAGATCACCGTCGCGGCCGCGCGCACGCTGGCGCAGCGCATGGTGGACCGCTTCGGCCAGGCGATTGAAACGCCCTACCCCGAACTCACGCGCCTGTTCCCGGCGCCGGCAGTGCTGGCCGCGGCCAGTGGCGACGCGCTGGGCCAGCTGGGCATCGTCAAGCAGCGGCAGGCCGCCATCGTCGCGGTGGCGACGGCGGTGGCGCAGAAGCGGCTGCAGCTGCACAGCGGCGCCGACGTGAACGCCACCATCCATGCGCTGAAGGAACTGCCCGGCATCGGCGACTGGACGGCGCAATACATCGCCATGCGGGCGCTGCGCTGGCCCGACGCCTTTCCGGCGGGCGACGTGGCGCTGCACAAGGCGCTGGGCGTGCAGGGCGCCAAAAACCCGGCACGCGAGGCGGAAGCCGCGTCGCAGGCCTGGAAACCCTGGCGCAGCTACGCAGTGATCCGCGCATGGACGGCCATGGGCGCGGCGCCCGCGGCGGCCAGCCAACAGAAAGGAAGCAAGCCATGAAATTCGACAACTCCATCGTCCAGGCGCACTACCAAAGTCCGCTGGGCGTCATCATCGTGGCCGCCACCGCCCAGGGCCTGGCAGGGCTGTGGTTCGAGGGCCAGCGGCACATGCCCGACAGCAGCGATTGGCCGCAGCAGCCAGGGCATCCGGTGCTGCGCGAGGTATTCGCGCAACTCGATGAGTACTTCGCCGGCGCGCGGACCCGCTTCGACATGCCGCTGGACCTGCAGGGCGGCACGCCGTTCCAGCAATCGGTGTGGCAGGCGCTGCTGGCGATTCCCCCGGGGCAGACCACCAGCTACGGGACGCTGAGCCAGCGCATCGGCAAGCCGGCCGCGGTACGGGCCGTGGGCGCTGCGGTGGGCCGCAATCCGGTGAGCATCATCGTGCCCTGCCATCGCGTGCTGGGCACGGACGGCTCGCTCACCGGCTATGCCGGCGGGCTAGAGCGCAAGAGCGCACTGCTGCAGCTGGAGGGAGCGCTTTGACGGGGACAGGCAAGCGCTGGGTCATTGACTTCGTTTTGCTGGCCGCGATCTGGGGTGCGTCGTTCCTGTTCATGCGCGTGAGCGTGGTCGAGTTCGGCGCGCTGCCAACCGCGGCCCTGCGCGTCGCGATTGCGGCGGCCTTTCTCTGGCCGCTGATGGTGCTGCGGGGCCACGCGTCACAGCTGCGCCAGCACTGGCGGCCGGTGTTCCTGATCGGGGTGCTCAATTCGGGCATCCCGTTCGCCTGCTTCTCGTTCGCGCTGCTGTCCATCACCACCGGCATGTCGGCCATCCTCAATGCGACGGTACCGCTGTTCGGGGCACTGATCGCCTGGGGCTGGCTGGGCGACCGGCCCGGCCGCTCGCGCGTGCTGGGCCTGGCCGTCGGTTTTGCGGGAGTGGCCATGCTGGCGTGGGACAAGGCCAGCTTCAAGCCCGATGCCTCCGGGCTGGTGACAGGATGGGCCGTGCTGGCCTGCCTGTTCGCCACCCTGTGCTACGGCGTTGCCGCCAGCGCCGCCAAGCGTTACCTGAGCGGACTGCCGCCACTGGTCACGGCGACGGGCAGCCAGATGGGCGCCACGCTTGGACTGGCATTGCCTGCCATGTGGCTGTGGCCTGCGCAGATGCCCGGCGCCAGGGCGTGGGCGGCACTGCTGGCCGTGGGCGTGCTGTGCACCGGTATCGCCTATGTTCTTTATTTCCGGCTGATCGAAAACGCGGGGCCGGCCCGTGCGCTGGCCGTGACCTTTGTGCTGCCGGTGTTCGCCGTGTTCTATGGCGTGCTGTTCCTGGAAGAGTCTGTGACAGGCTGGATGCTGGTGTGCGGCGTGGTGATCGTGTGCGGCACCGCGCTGTCCACCGGGCTGCTGAGGCTGCCGTCGCGCCAGCGCAGCGCCTGATCAGAAGCGCGGCAGGTCTTTCAGGCTGCGGCCGCGCGCGTCGTCATCCAGCGCCAGCGTCTCGGTGCCTTCCGGCAGGAGGTCCACCTTCACCTCGGGGCCCGCACGCAGGCCGCCCTGTTCGTCGGGGAACAGCGAGATCACGGTATCGCCCTCGACCATGCGGTCCACCACCTCCACGATGCGCGCCGGCGTGGGACGCAGGTCCCAGCGCGAGCGCTTTCGGTCGATCAGGCCCATCATGGCGCCAACGACCTGGTGGCCTGCGTAACGCAGGGCGGTGATGCCATAAACAGCTTTTTCAGTCATTCGTGCATTCTGCGGATTTGTGAAGCCGCCGCGATCAGCCAAGGGCCCCTGTACGCGTCGGCGGGTGCCTACGGTACCGCTATAAACTGGCAGCCCTGTATCGCGTTGTTTCATGACTGCCGCCACCTCACCGCAACAACCCCCTTCAGCACTGGGCAAGGCCCACGCGCGGAGGCTGCGCGACATCTACCGTTCGGCGGGCTGGCCTTCGCAGGACCTGCTCGAGATCGAACTGCTTGCCGCCGGGCTGCTGGAACGGGTGCGCGCACCCGCGGGGCACGAGTCGCTGCGGGTGACGCAGGCCGGCATCGCGCTGCTGGCCGCCACACTGGCAGCCAACCGCGCTTCGCTGTCGGTACATGAGGCGCTGGTGGAGCGGGTGGCCACGGAGATGGTTCGCGCGGGGCGCATCGCGTGGCGTGGCCTGGCGATGCGCGCGCAGGTTGCCACGGGGCGCCAGGACAAGCCCCTGCGCTGGTGCGTCGCCAAGCCCGACGTGTTTTCGATCCGGCATACGTCCGTGGAAGCCTATGTCGAGCCCATCGTGCATGAAGTGAAAGTGCGGCGTGCCGATCTGCTGGGCGACCTGCGCCAGCCCGCCAAGCGCGCCGCCTACCTGGACATGGGCGAGTGCTGGTATGTGCTGGGCAGTGACGCCCGGGGCCGTTGCATCGGGGCACCGGACGAAGTGCCGGCCGAATGCGGTGTGCTGGTGCTGGAAGGCGGGCGGCTGTCGGTGGCGCGGGCCGCCCCTCGGCGCGCGCGCAGCGGGTTGCCGTTCGGCATCTGGATGGCACTGGCCAAAGCCACGCCCGCGGCAGGGCTGGGCGAAGACGCGCAGGCCTTGCTGGGCGAAGCCGGCACAGCCTGCTGATCAGCCCAGCTGGATCGGGTGCTCGGTACCCGGCTCCTTCACCGGCTCATGCTTGTGCTCGGGATCGACCGGCTTGTCGGCAGGCTCGGGGTTGCCCGGATCAGGCGCCGGTGACGGCGCGGGCGGGGCAGGTTCGCTGGCCATGGTTCAGATGACGGGTGGTTTCACACCCGGATCTTCAGGCTCGGCGGGCGGCAGCGCAATGCCGAACTCCGGCTCCACGGGCAACTGCGTGGGGTTGGCGGGTGCGGGCGCCGGGGCCTGGGGTGACGGGTCCGGCGAGGCGGGCTGCTGGGGCATCAGAAGTCGCTCTTCTCGCCCAATGTGTCCGTGAGTTCCAGCTCGGGTTCACCGAACTGCAGCGCCGCGGCATCTTCGCCATGCACCGGCGGCGGGGAGAACCCGTCGTCCAGCTGCTCCGGCGCTGCTTCGGCGCATTCCCCTCCGGCAAAGGAGTCTTGCGGGATCATGCGTGCCCCCTGTCGTCGGCCATGCGCTGCGCTTCGCGGCGCAGCACGGTGGTCGGCTCGTGGGTGAAAGGCAGGCTTTGCAGGCCGATCAAAGCCTGCAGGTGCGCGTGCACGCGGTCCATGTCGGCGCCCACCATCGCCAGCCCCACTTCGTTTTGCGGCTCGTTGCGCGCCATGTCCAGGTAGGCGGCGCGAAGGCGCTGGTAATCCGACTGGGCCTCGGTGACCTCTTGCTGGGCGGCGACGATGCGGTTGTATTCGGTGCGGGTGTAGCGCATGGCTTACTCGATCATTTCGGCGGGCTGCCGGTAGGTTTCGGCGCCGGGCGTGTATTCCAGCCCGCGCTCGTGCAGGCCGCTGGCCGATAGCAGCGCAAGATGCTCGAAACCCGCCTGCAGCGCGCGCAGATAGGTGCTGAATTTCGTGGCCGCGCGCTCAAGCACGAACAGCCTCCCGCCGGCGCTCTCGATCAGCAACCAGTGAAAGGCGCCGGTGCCCGTCTTCTCGACGGTCAGCGCGATGTGGCGTAGGGGTCCGCTCATGCAAATGATGCTAGGCAGCCCATCGGGTACGCGATGTAGGACGAGGTGGATTTGCCAAGCAGGCCATTGCTGGCCGTTCTTTGCGTTCAGATGTGTGTTGTTGTAACAGCAGCGGTCGGGCTCACCATATGCAACAGCCGCCAGAAGCCGGCGGCGCTGCAAAATGCGGGCATGACAAAAAGCGCAGTTCGCCCTGAAGCATCCGCTGAACGCCTGATCGACCAGAAGATCGCCGATCTCGGCGACTGGCGCGGCGAGACGCTCGCCCACATGCGCCATCTCATCAAGCAGGCGCTGCCCAAGGTGGTCGAGGAATGGAAGTGGAGCGCGCCGGTGTGGTCCCAGGACGGAATCATCTGCACCGGTGAGACCTACAAGAAGGCCGTGAAACTGACCTTTGCCAAGGGGGCGTCAGTCCAAGACCCGTCGGGCCTTTTCAACGCCAGCCTGGAAGGAAACACCCGGCGGGCGATCGACATCCACGAAGGCGGTGCAGTCGATGAGAAGGCATTCAAGGCGCTGGTCCGCGCCGCTGCGGCGCTGAACAAGGCGCCGGCCCGCTGAGGCGTGGCGGCGATGCTGGACGAAAAAAAGCCCCGCATGACGGGGCTTTTTTCAATTCCTGGCGGAGTGGACGGGACTCGAACCCGCGACCCCCGGCGTGACAGGCCGGTATTCTAACCAACTGAACTACCACTCCTGGTAGCCAGCGTGCGCCCCTTGACGGGGCCAAGTGCTGGCGACTTGTGCCGTATCAACCGAAGTTAACCTGGCGACCCTACGGGGATTCGAACCCCGGTACTTACCGTGAAAGGGTAATGTCCTAGGCCTCTAGACGATAGGGTCAAAACCTTGGTGGAGGTAAACGGGATCGAACCGATGACCTCTTGCATGCCATGCAAGCGCTCTCCCAGCTGAGCTATACCCCCAATTTGCCGTTGCCGTTGTTACGCGGCGCCGTCAATTTCCGAGCCTTGAATTATAGCCTGAAAAATTCAGGCGGCCGCCAGCCGGGCCAGCACCGCCTCGCGATTGCACAGCGCCAGCACCGCGTCCAGCGACGGCGTCTGGGCCGTGCCCATCACCAGCACCCGCACCGGCATGGCCAGCTGCGGCATCTTGATGCCGGTGGCGCGCAGCACTTCCTTGATCGCTTCGCCGATGGCGGCCCTGTTCCACGGGCAGCCTTCCAGCGCGCGCGCCAGGATGCCGATGGCGGGACGTACGCCGTCGGTGATGTGTTTGGCCTTCTCGTCGGGGTCGGGCGTTACGTCGGCATAGAACTTCGCAGCCCACCCCGCCAGCGCCACGGTGGTGTCGCAGCGGTCCTTGAACAGGGCGCAGATGGCCGCGAGGCGGTCATCCGGGTCGATGCGGCGCTTGATCAGCTGCTCCGCCACCAGGTCGGCCAGCGCTTCGTCGTCCATCGCCTTCATGTGCTGGGCATTCACCCAGCGCAGCTTGGCTTCGTCGAACTGCGCGGCGCTGCGGCCCAGGTGGTCCAGGTTGAACCATTCCAGGAACTGCGCGCGGCTGAAGATTTCCTCGTCGCCGTGGCTCCAGCCCAGGCGGGCCAGGTAGTTCACCACCGCATCGGCCAGGAAACCCTCATCACGGAATTGCGTCACCGGCTTGGCGCCGCTGCGCTTGCTCATCTTCTCGCCCTGCTCGTTCAGCACGGTGGGCAGGTGGGCATACACCGGCGGCTCCTTGCCCAGGGCCTGGAAGATGTTGATCTGGCGCGGCGTGTTGTTCACGTGGTCGTCGCCGCGGATCACATGCGTGATGGCCATGTCGATGTCGTCAACCACCACGCAGAAGTTGTAGGTGGGCGTGCCCACGGTTTCGCCGTTTTCTGCGGGCCGGGCGATCACCAGATCGTCCAGCTCGGCGTTGCTGATCTCGATGCGGCCTTTGACCTTGTCTTCCCACACCACGCTGCCGCCCACCGGGTTCATGAAGCGCAGCACCGGCTGCACGCCCGCAGGCACCGGTGGCAGCGTCTTGCCCGGCTCAGGGCGCCAGGTGCCGTCATAGCGCGGCTTCTCCTTCGCGGCCATCTGCCTTTCGCGCAGCGCGTCGAGTTCGGCCATGCCCATGTAGCAGGGATAGACGTGGCCCGCCGCCTTCATCTCCTGCAGCACGGCCTTGTAGCGGTCCATGCGCTGCATCTGGTAGAACGGGCCCTCGTCAGCGTCCAGCCCCAGCCAGGCCATGCCTTCGAGGATGACGTCCACCGCGGCCTGCGAGGAGCGCTCGACGTCGGTGTCCTCGATCCGCAGGATGAAGTCGCCGCCCTGCGAGCGCGCGAACGCCCACGGATACAGCGCCGAGCGGATGTTGCCCAGGTGGATGAAGCCGGTCGGCGACGGGGCGAATCTGGTTCGTACTTTCACAGCGTTTCCAGGCCGCGCACAAGGTCGGCTTTGATGTCTTCAATGTGTTCCAGGCCCACCGCCAGGCGGATCAGCCCCTGGCCGATGCCGGCGGCCTGGCGCTGCGCTTCGGTGAGGCGCCCGTGCGAGGTGGTCGCCGGGTGGGTGATGATGGACTTGGTGTCGCCCAGGTTGGTGGCGATGCTGATCAGCTGCGCGCAGTCGATCACGCGGAAAGCGTTGGCACGCAGTGCCGCTGCGTCGCCGCCACGCACGTCGAACGACACCACCGCGCCGCCCAGGCCCGACTGCTGGCGCATCGCCAGTTCGTGCTGCGGATGCGAGGCCAGGCCCGGGTAGTAGACGCGGCCCACGGCCGGGTGCGTCTCCAGCCAGCGGGCCACCGCCAGCGCGTTGGCGCTTTGCGCCTGCATGCGGATGCGCAGCGTTTCCATGCCCTTGAGCACGACCCAGGCGTTGAACGGCGCCAGCACCATGCCGGCGGTGCGCACCACCGGGCCGAAGACATCGACGACCAGCGACGCCGGGCCGCAGATCGCGCCGGCCATCACCCGGCCCTGCCCATCAAGGTACTTGGTGCCGGAATGAACGATCAGGTCCGCGCCCAGTTCAGCGGGCCGCTGCAGCGCGGGCGAGCAAAAGCAGTTGTCCACCGCCAGCTTCGCGCCGGCGTTGTGCGCGATGTCGGCCAGCGCGCGGATGTCGCACACGTCGGTCAGCGGGTTGGTCGGCGTTTCCGCGAACAGCAGTTTTGTCGTGGGCTTCACGGCCGCCCGCCACTGCGCGGCGTCGGTCTGCGAGACAAAGCTGCTCTCCACCCCGAACTTGGCGAATTCCTTGGCGAACAGGTTGATGGTGGAGCCGAACATCGAGTTCGAGCAGATCACGTGATCGCCGGCCTTCAGCAGGCCCATGCCCATCATCAGGATCGCGCCCATGCCGCTGGACGCGCCGATCGCCGCCTCGGTCCCTTCAAGCGCGGCCAGCCGGTTTTCGAAAGCCGTGACGCTGGGGTTGGAAGTGCGCCCGTAGGTGAAGCCTTCTTCCGTGCCCGCGAAACGGCGCGCGGCGGTCTCTGCGTCGGGCTGAAGGAAACCGCTGGTCAGGTACAGCGCCTCGGAGTTCTCGCCGTACTGGCTGGGCTCGATTCCGGCCCGCACGGCCAGCGTGTCGATATGCAGGTTGGGCGGAAGTTTCTTTTGCACTTGCTTGGCTCAAGCTTCCTGCGCGTTGGGCAGCGCCAGGCGCGACGTGTCTTCCTCCAGCGGGTCTTCCTGGCCGATGCGCGCTTCATTGATGCGGGCGATGTCGTCGGCGTTGATGTCGCCCGTGACGTAAACGCCGTCGAAGCAGGAAGCGTCGAAGCCATCCAGCTTCGGGTTGAGCGAGCCGATGGCGCGCTTCATGCCTTCCACGTCCTGGTAGATCAGCGCGTCGCAGCCGATCACTTCGCGGATTTCCTCGATGGTGCGGCCATGCGCCACCAGTTCGCTGGAGGTCGGCATGTCGATGCCATATACGTTGGGGTAGCGCACCGGCGGCGCGGCGCTGGCCAGGTACACCTTGTTCGCGCCGGCGTCGCGCGCCATCTGCACGATCTCACGGCTGGTGGTGCCGCGCACGATGGAGTCATCCACCAGCATCACGTTGCGGCCCTTGAATTCGCTGGCGATCACGTTGAGTTTCTGGCGCACGGACTTCTTGCGCACGCCCTGCCCCGGCATGATGAAGGTGCGGCCCACGTAGCGGTTCTTGACGAACCCCTCGCGGTACGGGATGCCCAGCAGGTGTGCCAGCTGCGTGGCGCTGGGCCGGCTGGATTCGGGAATCGGGATGATCACGTCGATCTCGCTGGGCGGCACGGTGGAGACTACGCGCTTGGCCAGCGTTTCGCCCAGGTTCAGGCGCGCCTGGTAGACCGAGATGCCATCAAGCACCGAGTCGGGCCGGGCCAGGTAGACGTATTCGAAGATGCAGGGAAACAGCTTCGGGTTGTCCGCGCACTGCCGCGAATGCAGCTTGCCTTCCAGGTCGATGAACACCGCCTCGCCCGGCGCCACATGGCGGTCGAACACATGGCCCGTGCCTTCCAGCGCGACCGATTCGCTGGCCACCATCCAGGTGCCGTCGCGGCCCTTGCCCAGCGACAGCGGCCGGATGCCGAAGGGATCGCGAAACGCCAGCACGCCGTGGCCCGCGATCATCGCGATCACGGCGTACGAGCCGCGCACCCGGCGGTGCACGTTTTTCACGGCGGCAAACACATCGTCAGGCTGCAGCGGCACGCCGCGCGTGGTCTTTTCCAGCTCGTGGGCGAACACGTTGAGCAGCACTTCGGAATCGCTCTCGGTGTTGATGTGGCGGTGGTCGCTGGAGAACAGCTCGCCCTTGAGCGCCTGCGCGTTGGTGAGGTTGCCGTTGTGCACCAGCACAATGCCGAACGGCGCGTTCACGTAGAAGGGCTGTGCCTCTTCCTCGCTGTAGGCGTTGCCGGCCGTGGGATAGCGCACCTGGCCCAGGCCCGCGTTGCCCGGCAGGCCGCGCATGTTGCGGGTGCGGAACACGTCGCGCACCATGCCCTTGGCCTTGTGCATGAAGAACTTGCGCTCCTGCTGCGTCACGATGCCTGCCGCGTCCTGGCCGCGATGCTGCAACAGCAGCAAGGCGTCATAGATCAGCTGGTTGACCGGCGCACTGCTGACGACCCCGACGATTCCACACATGTTGATGCTCTTTAGTACTGCTAACCCGGCAGGTACTGCCCGAACCGTTCGGGCAATACCGGTTTCATTCCCTTGAGCACCGCCGTCGTGACGCCGGCGCCCTTCGATTCCGTCCACCACTCGCCGCTCTTGAGCGAGGTCATGTTTACCACCACCGCGGCCGCCAGCAGCAGGACCGCGCCGCGCACCAGCCCGAAGGCCGCGCCCAGCGTGCGGTCGATGGGCCTGAGGCCCACCGCCTCCACCAGCTTCTTCACGCCCCAGGCCACCAGGCCCGCCGCGAAAGCGGTGGCGACGAACACCAGCACGAAGCCGGCCGCATAGCGAAGCGCCTCGCCGGCCCCGCCCATCGGCAGGCGGCTGGCCACGTCCGGGGCGAGCCACTGGGCCAGCACGAAAGCCGCCACCCACCCCACCACCGACAGCACCTCATAAACCAGCCCCCGCCACGCCCCCAGCACCAGCGAAGCCAGCAGCACGGCCAGGAACACCCAGTCCAGCGCAGCCATCAGTTGCGTCACGCCCACCCTACAAGGTGAGGATGGCGGCGGGCAATTCCAGCCCCTTGATCTTCTCGGCAGCCTTGTCGGCCTCGGCCTTGGTGCCGAACGGCCCCACCCGGACCCGTATGCGCTTGCCTTCCTTGGTCTCGGCCACGTGGGTGTAGGTCTTCATGCCGGCTTTTTCGACCTTCAGCCGCGTCTCCCGCGCCTTGGTGGCGTCCGAGAAGGCGCCCACCTGCACCACGTAGCGGCCTTCCGCCGCAGCCGGTGCCGGCTCATCCAGCGGCTTGCCTTCCAGCAACGCCCGGGCCTTGGCGCCGTCGTCCGGCTTGGCGGCGGGCTTGGGCACCGGTTTGGCTTCGGGCTTGGGCTCGGGCTTGATTTCGGCTTTCGGCTCCGCCTTGGCCACCACTTTCGGCTCGACCTTCGGTTCCGGCTTTGCTTCTATTTTGATAGCGCCTGACGCAGCAGGGGCGCGCGCTGCGGCCGGTTTTTCCTCTGGCGCCACGGCGACGGCGGCCGCCGGCGGTGCCATGGGGGCAGCGGCCGAAGCCGCAGGCGCCGCCGCCTGGGCCGGCACGGCCAGCGGCTTGACCTTGTTGCGGTCGGGAATCTCGATCGGGATGTCCACGGCGATGGGCCGCGGTTGGGTGTCGAACAGGAGGGGAAAGCCGATCACGCCCACCAGCACCAGCACCGCGGCGCCGATCAGGCGGTGCCTGGCGCGCCTGCGCATCGCCTCGATGCTTTCCGGCGGATGGGGCGTGGCCGCCGACTCGTCGCCACCTTTGCGGAACTTGAAAAAGGCCATGAAAAGTGTCGCCTGGTTAGGCCAGGTGTTTGGCTTGAAGGCGGGGCACCCCGTCCTGCAGAACGCCCCCCACCGTGTAGAACGATCCGAAGGCCACGATTCTATCAGCGGGGTCTGCCGCGGCCACCGCCGCGCGCAGCGCTTCCATGGGGCCGGTGTGGGTGCTGGCGGCCACGTCCTTGCGCGTTTCCTGGGCCTGCCAGCGCGCCATCAGTTCAGCGGCGGACGAGGCGCGCGGCGTCGGCAGGTCGCAGAAGTACCAGCGGTCCACCAGCGGCCCCATTTTTTTGAGCATGGCGGTCAGGTCCTTGTCGGCCATGGCGCCGAAAACGGCATGGGTGACGGGATAGAAACCCATCGCATCCAGGTTGGCCGCCAGGGCCGCGATGGCGTGTGGGTTGTGCCCCACGTCCAGCACCAGCGCCGGCTGGCCGGGAACGATCTGGAAGCGCCCGGGCAATTCCACCATCGCCAGCCCGTTGCGCACGGCCTGGGCCGTCACCGGCAAGCGGTCGCGCACAGCCGTCAGCGCAGCCAGCACGCCGGAAGCGTTGAGCAACTGGTTGGCGCCGCGCAGCGCCGGGTAGGCCAGCCCCGCATACCGGCGCCCGCGCCCGGCCCAGCCCCATTGCTGCTTGTCGCCCGAGAAATTGAAGTCGCGGCCCAGCAGCCACAGGTCGGCGCCGATTTCGGTGGCGCAATCGATGACGCTTTGCGGCGGCACCGGGTCGCTGACGATGGCGGGCTTGCCTGCGCGCAGGATGCCGGCCTTCTCGCGCCCTATGCTTTCGCGGTCGGGGCCCAGGAAGTCCATGTGGTCCAGGTCGATGCTGGTGATGACGGCGCAGTCGGCGTCGACGATGTTCACCGCGTCCAGCCGCCCGCCCAGCCCCACCTCGAGGATGGCCACATCCAGTTGTGACGCCGCCATCAGGCCCATGATGGCCAGCGTGGTGAATTCGAAATAAGTCAGCTGCACCTCACCACGCGCGGCTTCCACCTTTTCGAAGTACGGCACCAGGGCGTCCGCCGTTGCGGCCTCGCCGCGGATGCGGCAGCGTTCCTCGAAATGCACCAGGTGGGGCGAGGTGTAGACACCGGCGCGCCAGCCGGCCTGCAGGCAGATGGCTTCCAGCATGGCGCAGGTGGAGCCCTTGCCGTTGGTGCCGGCGACAGTGATGACGGGGCAGGCGAAGCGCAGGCCCATGCGGCCGGCCACATCGCGCACGCGGTCCAGGCCCAGGGCGATCGCCTTGGGATGCAGGCGCTCGCAGTGCGCCAGCCAGTCTTTTAGGGTTTGCATGAAGGCGAAATTGTCGCCCACGCGCGCCGATGGGATGATCCGGGGCATGAGCAAGCCCATCACCCTCTACGGCATCCCCAACTGCGACACCGTGAAAAAAGCGCGCGCCTGGCTCACGGAGCACGGCATCGACTACCGGTTCCACGACTTCAAGAAGGAGGGCGTGCCGCCTGCGCGGCTCGACGCCTGGATGGCCGCGGCCGGCTGGGAGAGAGTGCTTAACCGCAAGGGAACGATGTGGCGAAAGCTCGACGCGGCCGTGCAATCCTCCGTGCAGGACGCGGCCAGCGCGAAAAAAGTCATGCTTTCGCAGCCCAGTGTGATCAAGCGCCCGGTGGTCGAATGGGGAAAGGCAATCACCGTGGGCTTTGACGAGCCGCAGTGGGCGTCGCTGGCCGCTCCCTGAAACCACAACTTTTACGCGTGCTTTACCCAACAGCCAAGCGCCGTATGCGCGGCATGCCTAAAATTTGTGCATCGGTGTAGATCACCGCATGAACCGAAGTGAGGCCTTTATGAACAAGACCCTTTTGCTGTCCGCGATCGGCGCGGTGGCCACCATCGCCGCCGCGCCCGCCGGCGCGCAGGAAATCACCGGCCGCGTCCTCTCCAGCACTCCCATCGTGCAGCAGGTGCAGGTGCCGCGCCAGGTGTGCAGCAACCAGCCCGTGGCCGTGCAGCAGCCCCGCTCGGGCGCCGGCACCGCCATCGGCGCCATTGCCGGCGGCCTGCTGGGCAACACCATCGGCGGCGGCAGCGGCCGCGCCGCGGCCACCGTGCTGGGCGTGATCGGCGGCGCAGTGGTCGGTGACCGCATCGAAGGCAATGGCAACGTGGCCCAGGTGCAGAACGTGGCCAGCTGCACCACCCAAACCACCCTGGAAAACCGCACGGTCGCCTACAACGTCACCTACGAATACGCGGGCCAGCAATACAGCGTGCAGATGCCGCAGGACCCGGGCCCCACCATCCGCCTGCAGCTCTCGCCCGTGGGCGCCAGCACCACGCCGCCCGCGGCCGACCCCTATGCCTCGGGCGTGTATCCGCAAGGCGTTTACCCCCAGGGCGTGCAGCCCCTGCCCCAGGTGATCATGCCTTCCACCGTGGCCTACCCGTCTTACTACGCCAGCCCCTATTACTACCCGCCGGTGGGCGTTTCCCTGGGCATCGGCTATTACCGTGGCTATGGGCACCGCGGCCATCGCTGGCATTGAAATCGCCCGCCCGCAAGAAAGCCGCCGTCCCCGCACGGCGGTTTTTTTTGCGCGTTTGTCGGATAGGCATGGCCGCCGCCGCGCCTCGCGCGTTGAATGAGCACAGCAGCAACAAGTGAGGAGACTCCCATGCAAGCAAGCGAATCCATCGCCGAAACGCCGGCCGCGCCGTGGGAATCCATCGCGCTGCTGGCGGGTACCGCCGCCGCGCTGGCTGCCTGCGGCGGCGGCTCTTCCTCGCCGCCACCCGAGCTGTCGGCGTTCGACACGGCGACCAGTGACCCCGCCTTCCTGAGCCGGCCGCAGGCCGCCGCCGCGCCTGCGCGCACCCCCGATGCGGACGGCTTCATGAACTGGGCACAGGCTGCTTTCCCGCAGTTCTTTCCCGGTGCGCCCGCGACCGTCAACAAGGGCACCTTCGTCTACCGCTATTACGACGGCACCGGCAATTTCCTGGCCGTGGCAGGCAGCGACGTCTATGTGCTCGGGCCTGTCACCGCGGGCACGCTCAAGCGCATCGGCTCGCTGGCCGACTTCAGCTGCGGCGTCTATCCGTCCGACTGCGCGCTGGGCCCCGCCAGTGCCGCCGAAGCCGCGCGCTTCCTCGCGCAGGCCACGCTGGGTGCCAGCCGGGCCGAGGTCACCGCGATGCAGTCGTCCGCCTATTCCAGCTGGATCGACGCGCAGTTCGCGCTGCCGCAAAGCCAGGGCCACTACGACTGGCTGGTGGCCAAGGGCTACAGCGACGAATCCTTCCGCAACAGCATGCAGGGCCTGGACAACACCCTGTGGCGCAAGCTCATTTCCGGCGCCGACCCGCTGCGCCAGCGCGTGACGCTGGCGCTGTCGGAAATCTGCGTGGTGTCCGTGCTGGGCATCAACGCGGCCTGGCGCCAGTTCGCGGTGGCCAGTTACATGGACATCCTGGAGAGCAACGCGTTCGGCAACTACCGCACGCTGCTGGGGCAGGTGTCGCTGTCAACGGCCATGGGCTACTACCTCACCTACCGCGGCAACGCCAAGGCCAACGCGACCACCGGCAGCCAGCCCGACGAGAACTACGCGCGCGAACTGATGCAGCTGTTCACCATCGGCCTGCTGCAGCTCAACGCCGACGGCACGGTGCGGGCGGGCGAGACCTATACGCAGGATGATGTCAGCGGCCTGGCGCGGGTCTTCACCGGCTGGGACCTGGACACCACGGGCCTTTCCAACCCGCTCCCGCCCGACGTGCACCGCCGCCCCATGAGCCAGGTGGCCAGCCGCTACGAAACCGGCAGCAAGACCTTCCTGGGCAGCACTATCGCGGCGGGCACTTCCGCCTCGGCCGCGCTGAACGCGGCGCTCGACACCCTGTTCGCCCACGCCAACCTGCCGCCCTTCGTCTGCCAGCAGCTGATCCAGCGCATGGTGACCAGCAACCCCAGCGCCGCCTATGTCGGCCGCGTGTCGGCTGTCTTCGCCAACAACGGCGCGGGCGTGCGTGGCGACATGAAGGCAGTGGTCAAGGCCATCCTGACGGATGCCGAGGCGCGCGACGCGGCCGCGGCCGCGGGCGCCGCGTTCGGCAAGCAGCGTGAGCCGGCGGTGCGCTTCCTCAACTGGGCGCGCGGATTCGGCGCTTCCTCGGCCACCGACACGTGGGCCATCGGCGACCTGTCCGACCCCGCCACCCGGCTCGGCCAGAGCCCGATGCGCTCCTCGTCGGTGTTCAACTTCTTCCGGCCAGGCTACGTGCCGCCCAACAGCGCGCTGGCCACACTGGGGCTGACGGGGCCGGAATTCCAGATCACCACCGAATCGTCGGTGGCGGGCTACGTCAACTACATGCAGCGGGCCGTGGCCGGCACCGGCATCGGCGACGTGCGGGCCAACTACGCGAGCTTGCTGGCGCTGGTGGCGGATTCAGCGGCGCTGCTGGCCGAGATCAACCTGGTGCTCGCGGCGGGGCAGGTCTCGGCCGCCACGCTGGCCACGTTGAAGACCGCGCTCGACACCATCTCCGTGACCACGGACACCGGCAAGAACAACCGCATCAACGCGGCGCTCACGCTGATGCTGGCGTCGCCCGAGTACATCGTCCAGAAGTGAATGAATTTGCGGGACAGATCTTCAGCTCTGTCCTCAACTGATCCGGAGTCCAGATGAAACACTTCCCGAACATTCAACCCGACAATGCCTCGCGCCGGGCCTTCCTGCAGCGCGGCGCTGCACTCTCCGTCGCCGCCGGAGCGACGCCCTGGGCCCTGAGCCTGGCCGCCATGGGCGAGGCGGCGGCGGCCACGGCCACCGACTACAAGGCCCTGGTCTGCGTATTCCTGTACGGCGGCAACGACTACGCCAACACACTGATTCCCTACGACCAGGCCAGCTACACCACCTACCAGGGCTTTCGCAGCAACCTGGCCATAGCCCGCAACACCCTGGACGCCACCGTGCTCAACCCCACCACGCCGCTGGCGGGCGGACGCCAGTTCGCGCTGGCGCCCGGCCTGTCGTCGCTGGTGCCGGTGTTCGATGCGGGCAAGATGTCGGTGGTCCTGAACGTGGGCACGCTATCGCAGCCCACCACCAAGACGCAGTACAACAACAAGTCGGTGCCGCTGCCGCCCAAGCTGTTCTCGCACAACGACCAGCAGTCGTTCTGGCAATCCTCCTCGCCCGAAGGCGCGGCCTCGGGCTGGGGCGGCCGGATGGGCGATCTTTATGCGGCGGGCAATGGCAACGCCACCTTCACTTGCGTCAGCGTGGCGGGCAACGCCGTGTACCTGGCCGGCAAGTCGGCCGTGCAGTACCAGGTGACGACCAGCGGCTCGGTGCCGGTCAATGGCATCAAGAGCGCCCTGTTCGGCTCCACGGCCTGTTCCACCGCGCTGCAGGGCCTGATGACCGCGCCGCGCACCCACCTGTTCGAGAACGAGTACGCCCGGGTTTCCAAGCGCTCGGTGGATGCCAACGACCAGCTCACCAGTGCGCTGGCAGGCGTTTCGCTCACCACCACCTTTCCCACCGGCAACAGCCTGGCCGACCAGCTGAAGACCGTGGCCCGGATGATCGGGGCACGCGATGTGCTGGGCGCCAAACGGCAGGTGTTTTTCGTCTCGCTGGGCGGCTTTGACACGCACGACAGCCTGACCAGCGTGCACCCCGGGCTGATGGCCCTGCTGGGTACCGCGCTCAGCTCGTTCTACCAGGCGACGGTGGACCTGGGCGTGGCCAGCCAGGTAACCACGTTCACCGGCTCGGACTTCGGCCGCACGCTGCTGTCCAACACCGATGGCTCCGACCACGGCTGGGGCAACATGCAGTTCGTGGTGGGTGGCGCGGTGCAAGGCAAGTCGTACGTGGGTGCGGCGCCGGTGCTGGCCAACAACGGCGCCGATGACGTGGGCCAGGGCCGCCTGCTGCCGGCGCTTTCGGTGGACCAGTACGGCGCGACGCTGGCCAGCTGGTTCGGCGTCTCGGCCACCGACCAGGCGAGCGTGCTGCCCAACCTGGCCAACTTCAGCACCAAAAACCTGGGCTTCCTATAGCGTCGTCGGGATCAGCGCGCCCTTGAACAGCACCGGGCCCGTGGGCCCGCTGCCGGCGGGCACGCCGCCCTTGGGCTCCAGGCTGATCGCCAGCGCGGGCACTTCCTTCACCTCGCCCTCGGCGGCCGTCAGCTTGACGACGGCGTCGCCGCCCAGCACGCCCAGCGACTTGGGGCCGGATGCCGGCAAGGCCCACAGCTGCAGCGACTTGTCCGACGCTTCCTGGTAGCCGCCCACGCGCTTGAGCGTGAGGGTGTTGTGCTTGGGGTCGAAGGTCACCAGCATCGAGGCCGAAGCCTTATCGTCGGCCAGCACGGCCACGTACTGGATTTCAGGCGCGGCCTGCAGGCGCGCGGCCAGCTGCGCGTTCTGCTGCGCCAGCTGCGTGCCCTGCTGTCTGGCCTGGGCAATCTGGCTCTCGCGGCTGTCCACTTCCCGGCTGAGGTTCACGCCGACAAGCACGGCCGCCACGCTGGCCAGCGCGCCGGCCACCGCGACGCCCCGCCACAGGCCCAGGGCCCGGCGTAGCTTTTCGAGCAGCATGGGTGTCTCCTCGTTGCGAGCGGCGTTGACCGGTTGCGCAGCCAGCAGGTTCTCGATGCGTTTCCACACATTCGGGCTGGGCGCCTGCGTCAATTGCAGCTCGGTCATGGAGGCAAAGCGCTCCTGCCAGATCAGGGCCGAGGCACGCACGGTGGCGCTCTGGCGGGCCAGGCTCTCGAAACGGCGGCGCGCGCCGCCGCGCAGGGTGCCCAGGGCGTAGGAGGCGGCCAGCCGGTCCAGCAGTTCGGGGTTGTTAATCAGGTTCATGCAAACCTCCCCATGCAGCCGCGCAGCTGTTCCAGCCCGCGCCGTATCCAGGTTTTCACGGTGCCCAGCGGCAGCTTCAGCTGCTCGGCCAGTTCGCTGTGGGACAGGTCACGCAGGTAGGCCAGGCTGACCACCTCGCGCTGGCGGGCTTCCAGCTTGCGCAGGCATTCGTGCAGGGCCCAGGCCTGTTCGCTGGCCTGGGTGGTGTCCATCGGGTTGGGCGAGTCGCCGGCCACGGTTTCGGTGATGGCGTCGTCCAGCTCCAGCCCGGCATCGGCCCGCTCGCTGGCGCGGCGGCGCAGGAAGTCCAGCGCCCGGCTGCGCACGATCACGCCCATCCAGGCCATGGGCGGGCTGAGCGCGGCGCGGTAGTCGCCGGCAATGCGCCAGATGTTGAGGTAGGCCTCCTGCAGCACGTCCTCGGCCCAGTTGCGGTTGCTCACCACGCGCAGGGCCACGCCGTACAGCTTGGACGAAGTCAGGTCATAAAGTTCGCGCAGGGCGGCCTCGCCGTCGGGCACCCGGGCGCCGTCGCCGCCACGGGTGGCGATGCGGTCGATCAGGGCGATCAGCTGGAGGTCTTGGAGGTCGTTTGCCATGGTGGGATTGTCGGGCTTATCCATACTACGCACGGCGGCGGCGGCCGGATTCAGGGGCCGGGCGGGGCTGGCCGGTAAAATTGGGGGATGACCACCGAAAAATTCGACGGCGTTTCCGTCACCACGAAGGCAAATGTCTACTTTGACGGCAAATGCGTGTCCCACGGCATCCAGCTGGCTGACGGCACGAAAAAGTCCGTGGGCGTGATCCTGCCCGCCAGCCTGACGTTCAACACCGGCGCGGCCGAGATCATGGAATGCGTGGCCGGCGCCTGCGAATACAAGCTGGCCGGCGGCGATGCCTGGGTCAAGTCCGGCGCGGGCGAAAAATTCAGCGTGCCGGCCAACTCGAAGTTCGAGATCCGGGTGGCCGAGGCCTACCACTACATCTGCCATTTTGGTCAATAAGCGGCTATGAGCACCATTCTCGAAAACCTGCCCGCCGGCCAGAAGGTCGGCATCGCCTTTTCAGGCGGCCTGGACACCAGCGCCGCGCTGCACTGGATGAAGCTGAAGGGCGCGATTCCCTATGCCTACACCGCCAACCTGGGCCAGCCCGACGAGCCCGATTACGACGAGATCCCGCGCAAGGCGATGGAGTACGGCGCCAAGCTGGCCCGCCTGATCGACTGCCGCCTGCAGCTGGCCAACGAGGGCATCGCCGCGCTGCAGGCCGGCGCCTTCCACATCTCCACCGCCGGCATCACCTACTTCAACACCACCCCGCTGGGCCGCGCGGTGACGGGCACCATGCTGGTGGCCGCCATGAAGGAGGATGACGTCAACATCTGGGGCGACGGCAGCACCTTCAAGGGCAACGACATCGAGCGCTTCTACCGCTACGGCCTGCTCGCCAACCCCAGCCTGAAGATCTACAAACCCTGGCTGGACCAGCTGTTCATCGACGAACTGGGCGGCCGCGCCGAGATGTCGGCCTTCATGACCAAGGCCGGCTTCGGCTACAAGATGTCGGCCGAAAAGGCCTACTCCACCGACAGCAACATGCTGGGCGCCACGCACGAGGCCAAGGACCTGGAGCACCTGAATTCGGGCATCAAGATCGTCAATCCCATCATGGGCGTGGCGTTCTGGAAGGACGATGTCGTGGTCAAGGCCGAACAGGTCACGGTGCGCTTCGAGGAAGGCCAGCCGGTCGCCCTGAACGGCAAGACCTTCTCCAGCCCGGTAGAGCTGATCCTGGAGGCCAACCGCATCGGGGGCCGGCACGGCCTGGGCATGAGCGACCAGATCGAGAACCGCATCATCGAAGCCAAGAGCCGCGGCATCTACGAGGCCCCGGGGCTGGCGCTGCTGCACATCGCCTACGAGCGGCTGGTGACGGGCATCCACAACGAAGACACCATCGAGCAGTACCGCATGAACGGCCTGAAGCTGGGCCGCCTGCTGTACCAGGGACGCTGGTTCGACCCGCAGGCCATCATGCTGCGCGAAACGGCGCAGCGCTGGGTGGCGCGCGCCATCACCGGCGAAGTGGCGCTGGAACTGCGCCGCGGCAACGACTACTCGCTGCTGAACACCGAGTCGCCCAACCTCACCTACCACCCCGAGCGGCTGACCATGGAAAAGGGCGAGTCGATGTTCTCGCCGCGCGACCGCATCGGCCAGCTCACGATGCGCAACCTGGACATCGTGGACACGCGCGAGAAGCTCGCGGTGTATTCGAAAGCCGGGCTGCTGTCGCTGGGCGCCGCGGCAGGCCTGCCGCAGCTGGGAAGCGACAAGCAGGAAAAGTAGATTACTGCTTGCGGTCAGCCAGCGGAAAAGCAGGCGGGCCTTCTGCTCAGGTATTCCCATTGCTGGGCGGCAGCGTGCCCGGCAAAAACAGCAATGCTGCAGAAAAAACGACCGCTCATAACAGTGACTCCGCTGAATTTTTTAAACTGTACTTTAGCGTTACGCCTTTAGAATTGCAATTTTCAATGCGGTTCCTGAATGTCCGTCGTTACTGAGCGCGAGTCCAACAACAGTTCTTCCGTTGCCAACGCCATTTCGTTGGGGGATACCGGCACCGGCAGCCTGTCTTCCTCGGCGGACCAGGACGTGTTCAAGCTCGTCCTGACAGAGCCGACCGTCGTGCGGATCACGCTCGCCGCGGGCAGCTACAGCAACTTCAGTTTCGGCATCTCGGCCTACACGTTCATCAACTCGGTCAACACACAGCTGGGCCTGAACTACCTGGGCGGCATCTACGGCGGCGACTACACCATTGCGCTGGGCGCCGGCACAACCTACCTTGACGTGTTTTCGCCCGCCAACTACTCGGGCGATGCCTACACGCTGACGGTACAGCGGGGCACGGGCGCAGTTGCGAATTACGAGAGCCGCCCCAACGACAGCCTGGGGCAGGCGACATCGCTGGCTGCGGGGCAGCAGATGACGGGCCAGATCGACGTGCGCGAGGATGTCGACTACTACGCAGTGGACGTTGCCGCGGCGGGCCGGCTGGCAGTGAATTTCACCGCCCCCAGCCAGCGCGACGCCGACAGCTTCCTGCTCAGCCTGCTCGACAACACGGGCCGGGTCATCGACCAGGTTTC
Organism: Burkholderiales bacterium; assembly: GCA_016191525.1. GTDB lineage: Bacteria > Pseudomonadota > Gammaproteobacteria > Burkholderiales > Burkholderiaceae_C > Ramlibacter. The sequence goes on from JACPOK010000037.1 coordinate 47,302, forward strand.
CACGGCCAGCAATACCTCGTTGTTCGAGGCGTCCGTCGCGGCCGGCCGCTACTACGTGAAGGTCGCCAGTGGCGCCTCGCGCGAATACGGCAACTATACGGTGAGCGCGCAAACGTACGCCGACGTGGCGACCGCCACGCTCTCGGCCGGCGCAGGCGTCACCGATAGCGTCAGTGCCGGGGCGCCGATCAAGATCTACACAGTCAATCTGGTGGGCGGAAAGGCCTACGACTTCTCGCTTGCGCAGGCCACTGGCGGCGGCAGCCTGCGGGGCGCCACGCTTTCATTGCTGGCCTCCAACGGGCAGTCGCTGGAATCCACCTCGATCACCGCCTTCTCGTCCGGCACGTCCAGCGGCACCACCGACCCCCACATCGCATTCATCGCGCCCGCCTCGGGCCGCTACGTGGTCGCCGTCAACGGCCTGGGGGCGACTGGGAGCTTCACCCTTTCCGAAACGGCAAGCACAGTCGACGAGCTGCTTCTTGCGGACAAGTACTCCGCCAATACTGCCCGCGCACGTGACCAGTGGAAGGTGCAAACGGACACCCCGCTCACCCTCACATTCGGCTTCTTGACCCAGAAGGGCAGCCCCTCAGGCGACAGCTACACCAGCTTTGCGGCGTTTTCGGACACCCAGAAGCAGGCCGTGCGCGACATCCTGGCCGGCATTTCCACGATCATCAACGTGCGGTTCACAGAGACCACCGACATGGCCGCGGCGAACCTGCGGTACGGCATCACCGACCTCGCCGGGGCGGGCAGTGGCATTTCCTACTTCAACCGCACTTCTGAAGGGTATTTCCGCCAGAACGACATCTACATCGACAACGCGCCGCAAAGCGGAACGGCCGCCACGGCCAGCGTCTTCGCGGGCGGGCGCGGCTATGCCACCGTGATACACGAAACCGGCCACGCACTGGGCCTGAAGCATCCCGGCAACTACGACGTGTTCAGCGGCACGGCTGTCTCGCCCTATCTCCCGGTGGCGTGGGATCAGGGGCTTTTTTCGCTCATGTCGTACAACAGCTTCACGATGGGCTCGACCTACCACTCCGGCTTCGCTCCGCTGGATATCGCAGCGCTCCAGTCAATGTACGGCGGCGCGGCGAACGCGGGCGCCATCAATTTCAGCGTCAGCACCAGCATCCCGGTTGTGATCACCGCGCCCGTGGGCAAAACCGGCGACACCATCGATGCGTCGTCGCAAACCACCGCGTCGGTGATCTCGCTGGTGCCCGGCACGCTCAGCTCGATCGGCGTGTTCGATACGGCCGGCGGCCCGGCGCACGACAACGTGACGATCCCTTTCGCCAGCCAGTACACGGTGGCGCGCGGCGGCAGCGGCAACGACCTGCTGTTCGCCAACGCCTTGGGCAACAGCCTTTCCGGCAATGGCGGCAACGACGTCTTCTACAGCGGCGCGGGCGCCGACACCATGGACGGCGGCACGGGCCAGGACACCGTGGTGTACAGCGGCAACCGCGCCGACTACACCATCAGCCGCAGCGGCCCGGGATTCACGGTGGCCGACCGCACGGCCGGGCGCAACGGCAGCGACGTCCTGAGCGGCGTGGAGCGGCTGGAGTTCGCCGACGGCAGGGTGGCGCTGGACATCGAAGGCGCGCCGCTGGCGGCCGCGCAGATCATCGGCGCGGTGCTGGGCCGCCAGTACGTCACGGTGAAACCGGCCGTCACCGTCCTGATGGACCTGGCGGCGGCAGGCCTGAGCTACGAGCAAGTGGCGGGCGCCATCGCCGGCTCGGGCCTTTTCGCCATCTTTGCCGGCTCGCACAGCAACCGCGATTTTGTGCGCTATGTGTTCACCAACGTGGTGGGAACCGCCCCTTCGGCCGGCACGCTGGACGCCCTGGCTGGGCTGCTGGACGGCGGTGCTTTTTCACAGGCGGGCTTCGCCTGGGCGGTGGCGCAGCTGCCCCTGAACAACATCAATATTGACCTGGTGGGCCTGCAGCAGCACGGCCTGGACTACCTCTAGCCCGGCCTGCATGCGGCCGGCCCGCCGCCATGAGCACGGCGACGGTCAAGCCCGGCACATCAGGCCCGCGTCAGTTCGCCGGTGGGTACTTCTTGAACCAGCCGGCCAGCGTGGTGCTCATGCGATGCAGGGCGTCTTGCGCGGCCGCGGCGTAGGCAGTGTCGCTGGTCTCGGCCACATACCGCGAGCTGCTGCGCGCCGAGCCTCCGGCGTTGGCCAGACCTGCCGCCTTGCCCAGCACGTCAAAGATGCCCTTGACGGCCGTGTTGTTCTCTTGCGCGGTCTTCTCCATGGTGCCGAACGGCAGCGGGCTCGCGATCGGCACCGCCAGGCTGAAACCGCCCCCGTCGCCACCCATGGCCATGCCGTTGCGGAACTCGTCAGCGCGCGAATAAAGGCTTTGCAGCGCGGCGACCGACATCGACAGCTCGGCGCCGGTTTCCGCCGTGCGGGACATCAGGCCCGACTGGTTGCCGCTGGTGCTCATCCTGGCGAAGTTCACGACCAGCAGCGGCGCGATCACTGCCGCCTTCCACTTGAATGAATACTCTTCCAGGCGGCGATAGTTGTTCAGGTCGAACGCTCCGCGGTCGCCCCAGCCGCCGTCGAAGTGCGTGAACAGCAGCGGCATGCCTGTGGGCGAGAAGAAGCTCGCGGTCTGGCCGTTGTGCGCCTTCGAATACGGGCGCGCTGCGTCCGACGGCGTGGCGTTCACGCTGGCGAAAAACTCGCTCATCTCGCTTTGCGGCACCACTTCCCGGCCAGAGGCCGCGAGTTGAACCAGCAGGTCGGCATAAGCCTTGTCGGCTATAGCCTGCATGGTCCTGGGGTCCACGCCCTTCAACGCCACGTAGAGCGACGAACTCGCGCCGCTGGTGTCGCGCCCGGGCAGGTAGGAGCCGCGGACCTGCGCCGACACGCTGTTGTCCGTGACGAAAGCCACCCGAAAGGCCGCCACCGCGACACGCCTGGCCGACGGCATGACTTCGATGATGTTCTTGCCGAAGGTACCGCCCATCCTGCCCTTGAAGAAGGTATCGGGATCGGTTTCCCCGGCCGCGGGCGCTTGCGCGGCCGCGGCGTGCATGAAGAGGGCCAGGGCGGCGGCAAGGACGAGACGAAGTGGGGCCATGGCGATTCCTCGGAGGCGGGTGGGGGTGCGCCAATTCTAGGAATGGCGCCTCGCCGTGGATACCCCGTGTTTGGGGGGTCTACACCACCACCGGTTCCGGCTCCAGCCGGATGCCGAAGCGCTCGTACACGCTGGTCTGGATGGCGCGGGCCAGCGTCACAACTTCGCCGCCGGTGGCGCCGCCGCGGTTGACCAGCACCAGCGCCTGCTTGTCGTACACGCCGGCATTGCCCACCGACTTGCCCTTCCAGCCGCAGGCATCAATCAGCCAGCCCGCGGCCAGCTTCACGCTGCCGTCGGCCATGCGGTAATGCACGATGCCCGGCTCGCGGGCGATGATGTCGGTGCACTGGTCCTGCGATACGGTGGGGTTTTTGAAGAAGCTGCCGGCATTGCCGATCACGCGCGGGTCGGGCAGCTTGTTGCTGCGGATGGCGCAAACCCAGTCGTAGACCTGCTGCGCCGCGGGCTGGCGCACCCCGGTCTCGTTCATCTTGCGCTCCAGGTCGGCATAACCCAGCACCGGCTTCCAGGGCTTGGGCAGGCGCAGCCGCACGCGCAGGATGATGGCCCGGCCCGAGAGGCCGAAATCGCCTTCCTGCGCCGCCTCGTGCTTGAACACCGAGTCGCGGTAGCCGAAGGCGCATTGCGCCGCATCCAGCGTGAACACGCGGCCCGTCGCCAGGTCCATCGCATCCAGCGACTCGAAGCGGTCCTGCAGTTCCACCCCGTATGCCCCGATGTTCTGCACCGGCGATGCGCCCACGCAGCCGGGGATCAGCGCCAGGTTTTCCAGGCCGGGGAAGCCCTGGGCCAGCGTCCAGGTAACCAGCTCGTGCCAGTTTTCGCCGGCGCCGGCCTCGATCACCGTGGCGCGCGGGCCGTCCTCCAGCACCCTGCGGCCCATCACCTCCACCTTCAGCACCACCGGCTTCACGTCGCCCGTCAAGACGATGTTGCTGCCGCCGCCCAATACGAATTTCGGGCTGGCCGCAAGCTGCGGGTCGGCCAGCAGCTGCTGCACGTCGGCCTCGCCTGCCACGCGGACCAGCGTGCGGGCCTTGGCGACGATGCCAAAGCTGTTGTGTGCCTGCAGCGGCACGTTTTGCTCCACGATCATGGGAGAATTGTCGCATCAGGCCAATGCAATCCAGGGAGTTTCCATGCCGTCTTTCGACACCGTCTGCGAACCGAACATGGTCGAGGTGAAAAACGCCGTCGAGAACGCAGCCAAGGAAATCGGCACGCGTTTCGACTTCAAGGGCACCTCCGCCGCCATCGACCTCAAGGACAAGGAGATCACGATGTACGGCGACGCCGACTTCCAGCTGGTGCAGGTGGAGGACATCCTCACCGGCAAGCTCACCAAGCGCAGCGTGGACGTGCGCTACCTGGACAAGGGCGACGTGCAGAAGGTGGGCGGCGACAGGGTCAAGCAGGTGCTGAAGGTGCGCAACGGCATCGAGACCGAGCAGGCCAAGAAAATCACCCGCCTCGTCAAGGACAGCAAGCTGAAGGTGCAGGCCGCCATCCAGGGCGACGCGGTGCGCATCACCGGCGCCAAGCGCGACGACCTGCAGGCCGCGATGGCCCTGATCAGGAAGGACATCGCCGACATGCCGCTGTCGTTCAACAACTTCAGGGACTGAACGCCATGAAGTCCGTGCCGGCGCTGCTGGCCACGCTGCTGCTGTGCGGCGCCGCCGCGGCCCAGACCGTGGCCCTGCAGGGGATGATGGGTAACCGGGCGCTGCTGATCATCGACGGCGCCGCCCCGCGCAGCGTGGCGCCCGGCGACTCGCTGCAGGGCGTGAAGGTCGTTTCCACCTCGGGCGACACCGCGGTGCTGGAGATCGGCGGCAAGCGCCACAGCCTGCGCGTGGGCGACTCGCCCGCCAGCGTGGGCGGTGCCGCGGGCAATTCGCGCGGCACGCGTATCGTGATGACGGCGGACAGCGGCGGCCACTTCATGGCGCTGGGCAGCGTCAACGGCCGCGCCGTGCAGTTTGTGGTGGACACCGGCGCCACCGCCGTGAGCCTGGGGGCCGCGGATGCCGACCGGGCCGGCCTGAACTACAAGGCCGGCCGGCCGATCCAGATGAGCACCGCCAACGGCGTGACCCAAGGCTGGGCGTTCAAGCTCAATTCAGTGCGCATCGGCGATGTCGAAGTCTTCGACGTGGACGCCATCGTCACCCGCCAGCCCATGCCCTTCGTGCTGCTCGGCAACAGCTTCCTCACCCGCTTCCAGATGAAGCGCGAGAACGACCAGATGGTGCTGGAGCGCCGGTTTTGAGAAGGGAAAAGGCCTGCAGAGCGCCCCAGCTGTGCTTGTACAGCTATATTTTCCATAGCAAGCACTGATCCGCATGCCGCCCGAGCAAGACCCGCAATCTACCCCCCCGGCCGCACCTGGCCTTGATTCGCAGGGAGCGCTGGGCCCGCTGAAGCTGCCCGTGTTCCGCATGCTGTGGGTCACCTGGCTGGCGGCCAACACCACCATGTGGATGAACGACGTGGCGGCCTCCTGGCTGATGACGTCGCTGGACGCATCGCCGCTGTGGGTGGCGCTGGTGCAGTCGGCCTCCACGCTGCCGGTGTTCCTGCTGGGCCTGCCCAGCGGCGCGCTGGCCGACATCCTGGACCGGCGCCGCTATTTCATGGTCACCCAGTTCTGGGTGGCGGGCATCGCCACCTTCACCTGCATGGTAGTGCTCATGGGATGGATGAACGCCCCGCTGCTGCTGCTGCTCACGTTCGCCAACGGCGTCGGGCTGGCCATGCGCTGGCCCGTGTTCGCCGCCATCATTCCCGAGATCGTGCCGCGCCCGCAGCTGCCCGCGGCATTGGCGCTCAACGGCGTGGCGATGAACGCCTCGCGCATCATCGGCCCGCTGGCCGCCGGCGCGGTGATCGCCAGCGCCGGCAGCGCCTGGGTGTTCGTGCTGAACGCGGCGCTCTCGCTGGCGGCGGGCTTCATCATCATGCGCTGGCGCCGGGTTCACAAGGAAAGCCCGCTGGGGCGCGAGCGGCTGGCCAGCGCCATGCGCGTGGGCCTGCAGTTCGTGCGCCAGTCGCAGCGAATGCGCGGCCTGCTGCTGCGCATCTCGCTGTTCTTCCTGCATTCCACCGCCCTGCTGGCGCTGCTGCCGCTGGTGGCGCGCGCCCTGCCCGGCGGCCAGGCCGGCACCTTCACATTGCTGCTGGCCGCCATGGGCGCGGGCGCCATCGTGGCGGCGCTGCTGATGCCGCACATCCGCCGCCTGCTGACGCTGGAGCGGCGGCTGCTGGCCGGCACCGTGCTGCAGGCGGGCTCCATGCTGGTGGTGGCGTTCGCGCCCAACATCTACATCGTGGTGCCCGCCATGTTCCTGGCCGGCACGGCCTGGATCTCGGTGGCCAACTCGCTCACCGTCGCGGCGCAGATGGCCCTGCCCGACTGGGTGCGGGCGCGCGGCATGTCGATCTACCAGATGGCGCTGATGGGCTCCACCGCCGCGGGCGCCGCGCTGTGGGGCCAGGTGGCCACGCTCACCAGCATCCACACCGCGCTGGCCGCGGCGGCGGCCAGCAGCGTGGCCGCCATCCTGGTCGCGCAACGCCTGGTGGTGGACCGCGGCATCGAGGAGGACCTGACGCCCTCCAACGTGTTCAAGGTGCCGGTGGCTGACGCGCCGCCGGCCGCCGGCCGCGTGCAGGCGCAGATCGAATACCGCATCGACCCCGGCCGCACCGCCGAATTCCTGGCGGTGATGCAGGAGAGCCGCCGCAGCCGCATGCGCCAGGGCGCGCTGGCCTGGGAGCTGCTGCACGACCTGTACGACCCCGCACGCTTCATCGAGCAGGTCACCGACGAGTCCTGGACCGAGCACCTGCGCCGCTTCGACCGCGTGACGGCCGACGACGTGGCCCTGCGTGACCGCAAGCTGGGCTTCCACGTCGGGGCCGAGCCGCCGCGGGTGACGCGCTACCTGCTGGAGCGCTAGGCCGCCGCCTGTGCCGCGTGCAGGAAAGCCGGCACCGGCCGCCCCGCCGAAGCCAGCCACTTCGCCATCGCGCCCGCCACCTGGCGCACCGCCGGCCGTTCCGTCATGCGGTCGCGCCAGGCCAGCAGCAGCGGCGTGGCAGCGGTGAGCACCGCGCCCTGGCGTTCGCCGAACAGCGCGGCCATGTAGAAGGCGATGTCGGCAAACGAGTAGCTGCCCGCCAGCCACTCGCGGCCCTGCAGCTGCGCTTCCATCTGCGCGTAGTAGCGCCCGGCTGCGGCGATGGCGGCAAGCGCGGGCTCTTCATGCAGGCTCTTTTGCAGCCCCATCAGCCGCACGACATGCGGGAAATACACCTCGTCGCTGCGGTGCTCCAGCAAGCGCGCGCGGGCGCGCTCCTTGAGGTCCTTCGGCCAGAGCGCGGGCTCGGGCTTGAGGTCTTCCAGGTATTCGAAGATCTGCGTGGAATCGAAAATCTCCAGCCCGCCGTGCACCAGCACCGGCACCTGCGACTTCGGGTTGATGCGCAGCACCTCGGGGTGCTTGGGCGTGTAGAGGGCGTGAAAGTCGAACGGCACCATGACCAGTTCGAAGGCCAGGCCCTTTTCCAGCGCGGCGATCTGCGCCTTGGCGCCGAACATGCTGAGAGGCCCGGAAAACAGGGTGAAAGGTGTAAGCGAATGTTCCATGTTGTTGCACAACATATCAGCTTTGGAATATGCGCGCCTTGCGTGCTATCTTCCGCCCCAAAGGAAATCCAGGGACTCTGATGGACGCGAGCCATTACGACATATTGAACGTGGACCGGCTGGCATCGGCTGACCTGGTCAGGGACGCCTATCGCCGCATGGCGCAGAAGTTCCACCCCGACAAATGCCATGACGACGCGCAGGCGGCGGGCCTCATGGCCCGCATCAACGAGGCCTATGAGGTGCTGTCGGATTCATGCCGCCGCGCCCAGTACGACATGTCGCTGGCCAGCCGCAACCGCCGGCGCCTGGCGGCTTCCCGTGCCGTGATGCGCGGGCAGGATGCCTTCGGCTGGTCGTGGTACCTGCTGGGCGGCGCCGCGCTGGTCACGGTGCTGACCCTGGGCCTGGTGGCGGTGCGGTTCGCCGCGCCGCCGCAACCCGTGTTCCCTGCCCGCGCACAGCTCGCGCAGCAGGAGCCCGCCGCCGATCCCCTGCCGCTGGTTGCCGCCCAGCGGATACAGCCCTGGACCGAGCCGCCGCGTTCGCAGCGCCCGGTCCTGGCCGAAACGGAACCCGTGATGCGGCTGGTACGCGAGGGTGTGATGCGCAGTCCCCCCTCGCGCCAATGAAACATTTACGGGCGTCTCTTACCAACCTCAAGGGTGTCCAGCCGGCCGAGCAGGCGCGCCTGGAGGAACGCTTCCTGGTGCGGCTGGAGGCCGAACTGGGCGGGCAGCAGAACGCCAGCGCCGCCTACCGCAAATGGCTCGATTCGAAGGTGATTACCTCACCGCTGGAGGTGGTGGACCTGACGGAGGTGATCCGCTGGGAGATCGCCCACGTGAACGCGGTGAACTACGCGCTGGCCGAATGCACGCTGGATACCGGGGAAGCCTTCTTCATCCTTCATCTCGGCTAGGCGCCCCTCAGCTTTTCTTCGCACCGCCGCCCAGGCGCGACTCCTTGCCTTCCAGCAGCCGGTTGATGTTCTCGCGGTGCCGCCAGGCCAGGAACATGGCCATGATGAACAACGCGAACAGCACTGACTTCTCGGCATACCACTGGATGCGGTCGCCCAGCAGGTAATAGGCCGGCGCGAACCCCGCCGCCACCAGCGAGGCCAGCGACGAATAGCGGAAGAAGAACGCGATGATCAGCCAGGTCGCGCCGGTGGCGATGCCCAGCAGCAGGTCGATGCCTGCAACCGCGCCAATGAAGGTGGCCACGCCCTTGCCGCCCTTGAAGCCGAAGAACACCGGCCACAGGTGGCCGAGAAAGGCGGCCAGCGCCACCAGCGCCAGCGTGCCGTCTTCCAGGCCATAGGGCTTGCCGAACCAGCGCACCAGCACCACCGGCAGCCAGCCCTTGAGCCCGTCCAGCAGCAGCGTGACGATGGCCGCGGCCTTGCTGCCGGAGCGCAGCACATTGGTGGCGCCCGGGTTCTTGCTGCCGAAAGTGCGCGGGTCCTTCAGCCCCATGACGCGGCTGACGATGACGGCGAACGACAGCGAGCCGGTCAGGTAGGCGGCCAGCACGGCCAGGAGCGGATAAACAGTTTGCAAGGCGATGTCCCCGGAAGTGCCGCCATTTTGCCAGCGGCCCGCGCCGCCGCCCCGGCTACTTGCGCCCGAGCTTGCGGTAGACGGTGGCGCGGCTGATGCCCAGCGCCTGGGCGGCCTTCATCACGTTGCCGCGGGCGTCATGCACGGCCTGGCGGATCAGCGCCACTTCCAGGTCCTTCAGCGGCAGTGCGTTGCCGCCTGCGGCGCCGCGGCGCGGCTCGCTGCCCGCCAGCAGCGGCAGCGCGTGCAGCCGCAGGCCCGACCAGAGAGGCACCTCCAGCGGGCCCAGCACGCTGCCCTGCCCGGCCGCGTCGAACAGCTGCTCCCAGGGCTGGGCGAACAGCTCGCTGGCGTGCACCGGCGCACCCCGGCCGTCCAGCGGCGACATCATCTGCCGCGCCGCCTGGTTGGAGCCGGTGACCCAGCCTTCGCCGTCCAGGCACAACAGGCCGTCGCTGTCGTCGCCCAGCGCGCGGCCGGCCCAGTTCAGCCGCACCAGCAGGCTGTGCGGGCGGCCCAGCGCCAGCGCGTTCTCGATGCTGCGCGCCGATTGGGACACCAGGTGCTTGAGCTCCGGCCGCTCCACGGCGTCGATGCCGGTCAGGTCCAGCATGCCCACGCAGCGGCCATCGGGGCCGAACAGCGGGGCGCCGGCGCAGCTGAACACGCTGGTGTCATTGAAGAAATGCTCGCCGCGGTGCAGCCACACCGGCTCCAGCTCGGCCAGCACGGCGCCGATGGCGCTGGTGCCCACGCTGCGCTCGGACAAATCGACGCCGACGCGGGTGATGAGGTGGGCCCGCGGGTCGCTGCGGTCGATCGGTCCGTTCACGTCCACCACCACGCCTTCGGCATTGGTCAGGATGGCGAAGTAGCGGGTGTTGGCGATGGCACGCCCCAGCCTGTCCAGCACCGGCCGCGCGGCCTGCACCAGGGTGCGGTTGGCCTCTTCGGTGCGCCGGGCCGCCTGCGCCGTGACCATGTCGAAGGCCAGCTTCTGTTCGGGCCGCTGGCCGCTGGCCAGGCAGCGCCGCCAGGAGCGCTCTATCCAGCCGCGGTCGCCCAGCGGGCCCGTCACGACCCCGGTGGCGGCCCGCCCTTCTTCCATGACGGCGCGGCGCGCCTCGCCGATCTGGAGCAGGCGTTGCTGGGCGGGCAGGTGCGGTTCGGCGTTCATGGGCGAGGTCCCCACAGGGTGTGAAACATTGTGCATGATCGCCCTGTGTTGTACCTGACTGCCGCCGCCGTTCCCAGCGCGCTGGCGGGGCTTGCGCTGCTGGCGGCCCTGCCGCGCGCCGCCGCCCAGCAACCGGCCGAACCCACGCTTCGGCCGGTGGTAGTGACCGTGACGCGCGGCGTGGCGCAATCCGGCTTCGACGCCCCCGCGTCGGTGGACGTGATCGGCGCCCAAACACTGCAAAAGGGGCAGCTGCAGGTCAACCTGTCCGAGAGCCTGTCACGGGTGCCGGGGCTGGTGGTGCAGAACCGGCAGAACTACGCACAGGACATCCAGATTTCCTCACGCGGCTTTGGCGCGCGCTCCACTTTTGGCGTGCGGGGCCTGCGGCTGTATGCCGACGGCATTCCCGCCAGCGGACCCGACGGCCAGGGCCAGGTCTCGCATTTCGACATCGCCTCGGCCTCGCGCATCGAGGTGCTGCGCGGGCCGTTCTCCGCGCTGTACGGCAACTCGTCCGGCGGGGTGATCAGCATCTTCACCGCCGACGGCGGCCCACAGACCGTGGCCGACGTGTCCACCGCCTTTGGCAGCGACGGCATCCGTCGCCTGGGCGTGAAGCTGGGCGGCGAAGCGGGCAAGCTTCAGTACACGGTCAGCGCGGCCCGCTTTTCCACGGACGGCGTGCGCGAACACAGCGCCGCAACGCGCGAAAGCTTCAATGCCAAGCTGAAATACAACGCCAGCGAGGACACCCACATCGCCCTGGTGCTGAACTCGGTGCGCATGCCGGACGTGCAGGACCCGCTGGGCCTGACGCGTGCCGAGCTGCAGGCCAATCCGCGCCAGGCCACGCCGTCGGCGCTGGCCTTCAACACCCGCAAGTCGGTGGACCAGGCCCAGGGCGGGCTGGTGCTGGACCAGCGGCTGGGCGGCGGCCAGTCGCTGCTGGTCACGGCGTATTACGGCGAGCGGGCCACGCAGCAATTCCAGTCGATTCCCGTGGCCACGCAGGCCGCGCCCACGCAGCCCGGCGGCGTGATCGGCCTGGCACGGCGCTACCAGGGGCTGGACGCGCGCTGGATCAGCAAAACGCGGCTGGCGGACAAGCCGCTCACGCTCACGGCGGGCTTGTCGGCCGACCAGCTGAGGGAGGCGCGGCGCGGCTTCCAGAATTTCACGGGCGCTGCGCTGGGCGTGCAAGGCGCGCTGCGCCGGGACGAGGACAACACGGTGCGCGGCTTCGACCAGTACCTGCAGGCGCAGTGGGAGCCTTCCGCGCGCTGGAGCATTTCGGCCGGCGTGCGCCACGCCAGCGTGGCCTTCGATTCGCGCGACAGGTACATCGCGGCCGGCAACGGCGACGATAGCGGCGCTGTGCGCTACCAGGCCACCACGCCGGCGCTGGGCGTCGTCTTCCACGCCACCGATTCCATCAACCTGTACGCCGCCGCGGGCCGCGGCTTCGAGACGCCCACGCTGAACGAACTGGCGTACCGCGCCAGCGGCGCCACCGGGCTGAACTTCGCGCTGCAAAGCGCCACCAGCCGGCAATGGGAGGCCGGCATCAAAAGCGAATTGTCCGAAAGCTGGCGCGCCAACGTCGCGTATTTCCAGGCGCGCACCGCCAACGAAATCGTGGTGCTTTCCAACACCGGCGGGCGCAGCACCTTCCAGAACGCGGGGGCGACGAAACGCGATGGTGTGGAGGCGGCGCTCGGCGGCAGCTGGGGCAAGGGCTGGTCGGCCCAACTCGCCGCCACCTGGCTGAACGCGGTCTACAGCCGCGGCTTCCTGACCTGCACGGCCACTCCGTGCGCCTCGCCCGACTCGCTGGTGCCCGCGGGCAGCCGCATCCCGGGTATCCCGCGCACCGGCCTTTTCGCCGAACTGGCCTGGCAGCACCGGCCCTGGGGGCTGGAGACAGCGCTGGAATGGCGGCACGTGGGCCGCGTCTACGTGGACGACCGCAACACCGATGCCGCCGGCGCGGCAGGAACGCTGAACCTTCGCGTGTCCCTCACGCAAAAGCCCGGGCGCTGGACGCTGACGCAGTTCCTGCGGGTGGACAACCTGCAAAACCGCAACTACTCTGGATCAGTGATCGTCAACGAGGGCAACGGCCGCTACTTCGAACCCGCGCCGGGGCGCAACTGGCTGGCGGGCGTGAACGCGGCGTATGCGTTCTAACTGACCGAAAGATCGTCATGACACAACACATCGGCATCGTGGCCTGCTCGGCCGAAGGCGCAGCGCTTTGCTACAAGACCATCTGCGTGGAAGGCGCGCAACTGATGGGCGCGCACGCGCACCCCGAGGTCTCCATGCACACCTTCCCGCTGTCGGAATACATGGAGTTCATCTACCGCGATGACTGGCGCGGCGTGGGCGAGCTGATGCTGGCCTCGGCCCACAAGCTGGCCAAGGCCGGCGCCGACTTCCTGATCTGCCCCGACAACACCATCCACCAGGCCCTGCCCCACCTGCTGGACCATTCGCCCCTGCCCTGGCTGCACATCGCGGGCGAGGTGGCCGAATACGCCCGCGAGAAGGGCTTCAAGCGGCTGGGCCTCACGGGTACGCAATGGCTGGTGGACAGCGCGGTGTACCCCGACAAGCTGGCCGCGCGCGGCCTGGAGCTGGTGCGGCCCAACCCGGCCGAGCGCAAGGAGATCAACCGCATCATCATGGACGAGCTGGTGTACGGCGTGTTCAAGCCCGACGCGGTGGCCTACTTCCACCACGTGATGAAGCGCATGAAGGATGAAGGCTGCGACGCCGTTGTGCTGGGTTGCACCGAGATCCCGCTGATCATGAACGACGCCAATTCGCCGCTACCCACGCTGGACTCCACTCGCCTGCTGGCGCGCGCCGCGCTGCGGCGGGCGGTGGCCTGAGGCGCCCTATTCTTCCAGCGCGCAGTTCACCGGCTGGGCGCCCAGCAGCTGCACGCACACCTGCGGGTCAAGCCCCACCAGGTAGCCGCGCCGCCCGCCATTGATCAGGATTTTCGGCAGCGAAAGAATCGCCTGCTCGATGTACACCGGCATCTGCTTGCGCGTGCCGAAGGGCGAGGTGCCGCCCACCAGGTAGCCGCTGTGCCGGTTGGCCACCTCGGGCTTGCAAGGCTCCACCGACTTGGCGCCGATCTGCCGCGCCAGGTTCCTGGTCGACACCTTGCGGTTGCCGTGCATCAGCACCAGCAGCGGCCGGGCCTTCTCGTCTTGCATCACCAGCGTCTTCACCACCATGAACGGGTCAACGCCCAGCACCTGCGCGCTGTGCTGCGCGCCGCCGTGCTCCAGGTATTCATAGGGGTGCTCGGTGAACGCCACCTTGCTGGCGCGCAACAGCGCGGTGGCGGGGGTTTCGCTGACGTGGTCTTTCTTGGCCATGAGTGCCTTGTCATTGCGGGCTTGACCCGCAATCCATGGATCCCGGGTCAAGCCCGGGATGACATCAAACTGCGGGGTCCCTGATTTCCCAGCGCACCTTGTCGATCGCCTTCAGCAGCTCCGGCGACAACTGCGTGCCCCAGGCGTTGAGGTCTTCCTCCAGCTGCGCCAGGGTCGTCACGCCGATGATGGTGCTGGCCACCTGCCACTTGGTGTAGCACCAGGCCAGCGCCATTTGCGTCGGTGTCATGCCGTTGTCGCGGGCGAGCTGGTTGTAGCGGCGGGCGGCGGCCAGGGCTTCGGGGCGGCCCCAGCGCTGCTTGCGCACCGACTCGAACTTGCCGATGCGGGCATCCTTGGGCGTGTCGGGGCCGTCGATGCCCGGCTTGTCGTACTTGCCGGTCAGAAGGCCAAAGGCCAGCGGCGAATAGGCCAGCAGCGACACACCCAGTCGGTGCATGGATTCGTCCAGCCCGTTCTCCAGGCCGCGGCTCACCAGGCAGTACACGTTCTGCACGGTGGCGATGCGCGGCAAGTTGTGCTGCTCGGCCAGCCTGACGAATTCATGCACGCCGTACGGCGTTTCGTTCGACAGGCCGATGTAGCGCACCTTGCCCTGCTTGACCAGCTGGGCCAGCGCTTCCAGCTGCTCGTGGATGCTCGTGCCTTCGCGGTCCTTGGACGGGTCGAAATACATCATCCCGAACATCGGTACATTGCGCTCGGGCCAGTGGATCTGGTAGAGGTCGATCACGTCGGTCTTCAGGCGCTTCAGGCTGGCCTCGCACGAGGCCAGGATGTCTTTTGCCGTCATGCCGGAGCCCTCGCGCACCCAGGGCATGCCGCGCGAGGGGCCCGCCACCTTGGTGGCCAGCACCAGCTTGTCGCGGGCGCCGGGGTTCTTGGCGAACCAGTTGCCGATGATGGTTTCGGTGGCGCCAAAGGTTTCGGCGCGCGCCGGCACCGCGTACATCTCGGCCGTGTCGATGAAGTTCACGCCGCGCTCCAGCGAGCGGCTGAGGATGGTGTGGGCCGTGGCCTCATCCACCTGTTCGCCGAAGGTCATGGTGCCGAGGCAGATGGGCGTGACCTGCAGGTCGCTGGCGTCGAGTTGGACTTTGTTCATGGAAGAAGGACTACAGGGAGGGGAATGGACTGCGCAGAATAATTGATTTTCCCCATCGACGCAGTCACCGCCATGCCAGAAGGCCCGTCCATCGTCATCCTGAAGGAAGAAGCCGCCGCCTTCGCCGGCCGGAAGATCCTGCGGGTGGAGGGCAATACGAAGATCGAAAAGGAGCGCCTGCTCAACCAGCGCGTCGTGGCGCTGCGCAGCTGGGGCAAGCATTTCCTGATCGAACTGCCGAAGTTTTCCGTGCGCATCCACCTGCTGATGTTCGGCAGTTACCGCATCAATGAGCGCAAGGAAGCGCCGCCGCGGCTGTCACTCGGCTTCACCAACGGTGAGTTGAACTTCTACACCTGCTCGGTGCGCTTCATCGAGGAGCCGCTGGATGAGGTGTACGACTGGCGGGGCGACGTGATGTCGAACGAGTGGGACGCGGCGCTGGCGCGCAAGCGCCTGCGCGCCCAGCCCGGCATGCTGGTGTGCGACGCGCTGCTGTACCAGGACATCTTCGCGGGCGTGGGCAACATCATCAAGAACGAGGTGCTGTTCCGCATCCGGGTGCACCCGCTGTCCACCATTGGCGCCCTGCCTGCGGCGAAATTGCGCGAGCTGGTGGCGCAGGCGCGGCAATACAGCTTCGACTTCTACGAGTGGAAGAAGGCGTTCGTGCTGAAGAAGCATTGGCTGGCCCACACCAAACGTACTTGCCCGCGCTGCGATATCCCGTTTGTCAAGGCGCACCTGGGCAGGACAAACCGCCGCAGCTTCTTCTGCGAGAACTGCCAAATGCGGTATGGGTAGGTGGATTGCGGGTCAGGTCCGCAACGACAGTGCCTTGGCCTTCTCTTCTTCCTGCAGCCGCAGCACCCGCCGCTGCACCTTGCCGGTGGTTGTCATCGGCAGCGCGTCGATGAACTCGATCTCTTTCGGGTACTCGTAGGGCGCCAGCATGCCGCGCACGTGGAGCTGCAACTGCGCGATCAGCTCCGAGTCAAAATCGGCTGCAGAGCGCTTCCCGCCTGCGCGGGCAGCTATGAAATCAGGAGCAAGCACGACGAAGGCCTTGACCACGGCGCCGCGCTCCTTGTCGGGCTTGGGCACCACGGCGGCATTGATCACGGCCGGGTGCTTGACCAGGCAGTTCTCGATTTCGCCGGGCCCGATGCGGTAGCCCGCCGCCTTGAACACGTCGTCGGCCCGGCCCTGGTACCAGAGGTAGCCGTCGGCGTCGCGCGTGGCCAGGTCGCCGGTGCGGCACCAGTTGCCGGTGTGCTTGCGCGCGGTGGCCTCGTCGTTTTTCCAGTAGCCCAAAAAGAAGATCGGGTCGGGCTGGCCGTGCACGTCCAAGCGGTTCACCGCCACGTCACCGGCCACGCCCACCGCGCATTCATTGCCGTCGTCGTCGATCACCGCCACCCGGTGGCCGGGGTAGCCCCGGCCCATGCTGCCGGGACGCGCAGGCCAGCCAATGCCGCCCGCCGTGTTGCCATTCATGGCGCAGTTGCCCACCACGTAGTTCATTTCGGTCTGGCCGAACATCTCGTTGACGGTGACGCCCAGCTGCTCCTTGCAATAGGCGAACACCGCGTCGCCCACTGCTTCTCCCGCGCTCATCATGGCCTGCAGCTTCAGCTTGAACTGGCCGGAGGGCCTGGGGTAGGCCTTCATCATGGCCTTCAGCGCGGTGGGAAACAGGAAGGTGTGCGTAACGCCGTGCTGCTGCATCAGCGTGAACGCCAGCTCGGGGCTGAAGCGGCCGTTGTGCGCCACGATGGGCCGGCCGAAATACAGCGTGGGCAGCAGCGCATCCATCAGGCCGCCGGTCCAGGCCCAGTCGGCCGGCGACCAGAACACGGCGCGCGACTCCGTTCGGGCTGAGCCTGTCGAAGCCTTGGCGGGGTCAAACCCGAACCAGTTGTGGCTGCAGACAAAGCCCGGCAGGTTGCCGATCAGCGCGCGGTGCGGAATGAAGGCGCCCTTGGGCGGGCCGGTGGTGCCGCTGGTGTAGATCAGCACGGCGCCCTCATCAGCCCTGGTTTCCACGGCGGTGAAAGCCGCGCCCTGCGAAGCCAGCGCGCTTTCCCATTCCAGGTCGGCGCCTTCCAGCGCGGTGCCCACGCCGATCACCTTGCGCAGCGCCGGGCACTGCGCGCGCACCGCCCGCAGGCTGGCCAGGGAGCTTTCGTCGCAGATGGCGGCTACCGCCTCGCTGTCCTGCAGGCGGTACTCCAGCGCCTCGGGGCCGAACAGCATCGACAGCGGCATGGCCACCGCTCCCAGCTGGAACACCGCCATGTAGGCGATGGCTGTCTCGAAGCGCTGCGGCATGATGATGGCCACCCGCTCGCCGCGCTTGACGCCCAGCGCCCGCAGCACGTTCGACAACCGGTTGGCGCCCTCCTGCAACTGCGCGTACGAGAGGAAATCGGCTGCAGGCCGCGCCGAATGTGCGTAGACCGCTACTCTTTTTGTAGCATCGGGGCGCTGGGCCCACTGCCCGCAGCAGGCCTGGGCGATATTGAAATGCTCCGGCACCTGCCAGCGGAAGCCCCGGTGCATCGCCGCGTAGTTGTC
Organism: Burkholderiales bacterium; assembly: GCA_016191525.1. Taxonomy (GTDB): domain Bacteria; phylum Pseudomonadota; class Gammaproteobacteria; order Burkholderiales; family Burkholderiaceae_C; genus Ramlibacter. The sequence continues at coordinate 64,948 of JACPOK010000037.1, forward strand.
CCTGCCTTGACTGACGGCCATGCGCTGTCTCCTTATCATTGACGGCAATGTACCAAGCCCAACGTGAATCCCGCAGCGAGTTTGTCCCCATCCGCAACCTGAAGTACCACGTGCGCATCTGGGGCGAGCCGGGCGCGGGCAAGGTGCCGCTGGTGATGGTGCACGGCTGGATGGACGTGGCCGCTTCCTACCAGTTCGTGGTCGATGCGTTCGCCAGGGACCATTACGTGATCGCGCCGGACTGGCGCGGCTACGGCCTGACCGAATCGCCTGTGGCCGACAACTACTGGTTTCCCGACTACCTGGCCGACCTGGATTTCCTGCTGGACCACTATTCGCCGGCCGCGCCGGTTCATCTGGTGGGCCACAGCATGGGCGGCAACATCGCCATGCTGTATTCCGGCAGCCGGCCGGCGCGCATCCGCAAGCTGGTCAACCTGGAAGGCTTCGGCATGCCGGCCACGCGGCCGGCGCAGGCGCCCAAACGCTATGCCCGCTGGATGGATGAGCTCAAGGGCTTTCACCGCGGCGAGCTGGCGCTGAAGCTCTATGACTCGGCCGAGGGCGTGGCCAAACGCCTGATGAAGACCAACAAGCGCCTGCCCGCCGACAAGGCCGAATGGCTGGCCCAGCACTGGGCCCATCCCGATGCCGACGGCAAGTGGCGCATCCTGGGCGACGCGGCCCACAAGATAACCAACGCCAGCCTGTTTCGCGTGGATGAGGTGCTGGAAATCTACAAGGCCATCAGCGCGCCCACGCTGGCCGTGGAAGCCGGCGACAACAGCCTGGAGCAATGGTGGCAGGGCAAGTTCACGCTGGCCGAGTACCACGAACGGCTTCTGAGTGTGCCCGATGCACGCAAAGGTTTTATTGCCGACGCCGGTCACATGCTGCATCACGACCAGCCCGAGGCGCTGGCTCGGCTAATTGAGGAATTTCTCTCAACCTGAGCCACCGCTCCACCCCGGAAAGGTAACAGTGCTTGTCGTAGGAGTTGTCCTACCCCACACTGTGACCACAAGTAACGGGGTGACTCATGCGGAAGCTGTTCCTGGGTTTGTTTTGCCTTGCAGGTTTGATCGGTTCGGGCGTCGCCCGTGCCGATGAGTTCGAGCAGGGCCTGGGCACGTTGTGGGAAGTGCTGTGGCACCAGAGCGGCACGCCGACGCGCGTTGTGCGCTGGGACAGCGACATCCGCGTGCGCATTTTCGGCGTCAACTCAGCGTCGCACCGCGCCTATGCGCTGCAGGCGCTGCGCGCGGTCACCACCGAAGCCGGCGTCAAGCTCACCGACGTGAGCGACTCGCCCGATGCGGAAGAGCTCTCCAACGTCGATGTCGAATTCGTCGCCGACAACGGCCTGGAAGACAACCAGCCCTGTGCTACCTACCTGGACTTCAAGCACGAGACCCGCATCGATAACGCCACCATCCAGATGCGCGGCAAGGACGTGTGGCGCTGCGCCTACCACGAGGCCATGCACCTGATGGGCCTGCGCGGCCACCCGGCCGGCAAGACTGTGCTGAGCTATTTCCCCTGGCGCGTGGACGGCCTGCTGCCGCTGGACCGCGTGATGCTGCGCGCCTGGTATTCGCCGCGCATGGCACCCGGCATGACGCCGTTCGAAGCGCTGCCGGTGCTGGCCGACGAGCTGGTCGCCACCGCGGCCGACAAGCCCGCCGCCACCCTGGTGCGCAACCAGTTCCTGGCCGCCGCCATCCAGCAAAGCCAGGCCTACGCCAGCGGCCAGGGCGACATCCCGGCCGTGATCAAGCGCTCGGGCAAGGCCACCGACGAAGGCATCCGCCACGGCCGCCGCGAAATGAGCTATTTCCTGGGCGTGGCCTACCAGGAAGGGGCCACCGTGCCGCGCGATGCGACCGTGGCCGTGCGCTGGTTCCAGCAGGCCGCCAGCCAGGGCAACCAGCCCGCGCAGCAGCGCCTGGGCACCCTGGCCAGCAGCCGCGCCGCGCCCGTTCCGCAGCGCTAGAACCCTGGCGCGGCGCGCCCATGAGAAAATCCCGGGTTCACCTAGGATTGACTCATGGACGCAGAACGCATCAACCTCATCGGTTCCACCCTCACGGATCTGTCGGCTCGCACCGAAGATCTGCGGAGGTATCTTTGACTTCGATGCCAAATCGGAGCGCCTGAGGACCGTCACCGCCTCGCTGGAAGACCCCGGCGTCTGGAACGACCCCAAGAAGGCCCAGGAACTGGGCAAGGAAAAAAAGCAGCTGGATGGCGTGGTGCTCACCATCACCAACCTCACCAGCGAGCTGTCGGACAACCTCGAGCTCTTTGAAATGAGCAAGGAGGAAGGCGACGAGGCGGGCCTGGCCACCATAGAGGCAGAAGGCGCCAAGCTGGCCAAGGACGTGGAGCTGCTGGAGTTCCGCCGCATGTTCAACAACCCGGCCGACCCGCTGAACGCCTTCCTGGACATCCAGGCCGGCGCCGGCGGCACGGAAGCGTGCGACTGGGCCAGCATGCTGCTGCGCCAGTACCTGAAATACGCTGAGCGCAAGGGCTTCAAGGCCTACGTCGAGGAAGAAACCGCGGGCGATACCGCGGGCATCAAGAGCGCCACCATCAAGGTGGAAGGCGAGTACGCCTTCGGCCTGCTGCGCACCGAGACCGGCGTGCACCGGCTGGTGCGCAAGTCGCCGTTCGACTCCTCCGGCGGGCGCCACACCTCGTTCGCCTCCGTGTTCGTTTACCCCGAGGTGGATGATTCGATCGTGATCGACATCAACCCCTCGGATGTGCGCACCGACACCTTCCGCGCGTCGGGCGCGGGCGGCCAGCACATCAACAAGACCGATTCGGCGGTGCGCCTCACGCACATTCCCACCGGCATCGTGGTGCAGTGCCAGGACGGCCGCAGCCAGCACAGCAACAAGGACGTGGCCTGGCAGCGCCTGCGCTCGCGCCTGTACGACCATGAAATGCGCAAGCGCATGGAAGAACAGCAGAAGCTGGAAGACACCAAGACCGACGTCGGCTGGGGCCACCAGATCCGCAGCTACGTGCTGGACAACAGCCGCATCAAGGACCTGCGCACCGGCGTGGAAATCTCGGCCATCCAGAAGGTGCTGGACGGCGACCTGGATCCATTCATTGAAGCCAGCCTGAAGCAAGGCGTGTGATGCGCACGTCCGCCCTGATCTTCGACATGGACGGAACCATGGTGGACTCCATGCCCTGGCATGCGAAGAGCTGGGTGGAATTCACGCGGCGGCATGGCATCCCGATGGACGTCAAGGAGCTGCTGCGCCGCACCACCGGGCGCACCGGTCCCGAATGCATGCGTGAGCTGTTCGCGCGCGAACTGGCCGACGACGAGGCTCTGCGCCTCGTGGGCGAGAAGGAAGCCATCTACCGCGAGCTGTTCACCCCGGTGTTCGCCGAGGTGGGCGGCTTCAGGGCTTTTGCGGCGCAGGCCCATGGCCGCGGGCTGAGGATGGGCGTGGGCACCGCGGGCGACAGGCACAACATCGCCTTCGCTTTCTCCCACCTGAAGATGGAGCCCGCGCCCCACGCTGTGGTGGGCGGCGACGAAGGCCTGCCGGGCAAACCCGAGCCCGCGATCTTCCTGGAAGCGGCGCGGCGCATGGGCGCGGCGGCAGCCGAATGCATTGTTTTCGAGGATGCGCCGCTGGGCATCGAGGCCGCCCGCCGCGCCGGCATGCGTGCCGTGGCGGTGTGCACCAGCCACAGCGCGCAGGAACTGGCCGGCCCCCACGTCGTTGCGCAGGTGCGCGACTACCACGAGCTGATGGACAAGAATTTTCTGGAGAGCCTGCATGTTGCGTGAAGGACAAACCACGGTGATCCACCGCGCCGACTACACGGCGCCGGCTTTCTGGATCGACTCGGTCGAGCTCACGTTCGATCTGGATGCGGCCAAGACCCGCGTCCTCAACAAGATGCGCCTGCGCCGCAACCCCGACGTGCCGGCCCAGCCACTGAAGCTGGACGGCGAGGAGCTGAACCTGGCGCGCGTGCTGGTGGCCGGCCAGGGCACCTCGTTCAGGATCGAAGGCAACCAGCTGGTGCTGGAGAACCTGCCCGAAGGCAACGAGCCGTTCGAGCTGGAGATCTTCACCACCTGCGCGCCGGTGAAGAACACCAAGCTGATGGGCCTGTACGTGAGCAACGATTCGTTCTTCACGCAGTGCGAGGCCGAGGGCTTCCGCCGCATCACCTATTTCCTGGACCGGCCCGACGTGATGGCCAGCTACAGCGTGCTGCTGCGCGCCGACAAGGCCCGCTACCCGGTGCTGCTGTCCAACGGCAACCTGGTGGAGCATGGCGAGCTCGATGACGGCCGCCATTTCGCCCGCTGGGTGGACCCGCACCGCAAGCCCAGCTACCTGTTCGCGCTGGTGGCGGGCCAGCTGGTGTGCCGCGAGCAGCGCATCACCTCGCGCGCGGGCAACGAGCACCTGCTGCAGGTCTATGTGCGCCCCGGCGACCTGGACAAGACCGAGCACGCCATGAATTCGCTGATGGCCTCGGTGGCCTGGGACGAGGCGCGCTTCGGCCTGACGCTGGACCTGGAGCGCTTCATGATCGTCGCCACCAGCGACTTCAACATGGGCGCCATGGAGAACAAGGGCCTGAACGTCTTCAACACCAAGTACGTGCTGGCCAGCCAGGCCACCGCCACCGACACCGATTTCTCCAACATCGAATCGGTGGTAGGCCACGAGTACTTCCACAACTGGACGGGCAACCGCGTCACCTGCCGCGACTGGTTCCAGTTGTCGCTCAAGGAAGGCCTCACGGTGTTCCGCGACCAGGAGTTCAGCCAGGACCTCTCGGGTGAGGATTCGGCGCGCGCCGTCAAGCGCATCGAGGACGTGCGGGTGCTGCGCACCGCCCAGTTCCCCGAGGACGCCGGCCCCATGGCCCATTCCGTGCGGCCCGACCAGTACCTGGAGATCAGCAACTTCTACACCGTCACCATCTACGAAAAGGGTGCCGAGGTCGTGCGCATGATGCAGACGCTGGTGGGCCGCGAGGGGTTTGCGAAGGGCATGACGCTGTATTTCGAGCGCCACGACGGCCACGCCGTGACCTGTGACGATTTCGCCCAGGCCATTGCCGATGCCAACCCCGATTCGAAGCTGGCGCAGCTGCTGCCGCAGTTCAAGCGCTGGTACAGCCAGGCCGGCACGCCCCGCGTGAAGGCCGTGGGCAGCTACGACGCCGATGCGCGCATCTACAGCCTGACGCTGTCGCAAAGCTGCCCGCCCACGCCGGGCCAGGCCGCCAAGGAGCCGTACGTGATCCCGGTGGCGCTGGGCCTGCTGGGCGCCGACGGCAGCGAGCTGACGACGGGCATGCACGTGCTGACGCAGGAGAGCGAAACGCTGACCTTCACCGGCATCGAGGCGGCGCCGGTGCCTTCCATCTTGCGGGCTTTCAGCGCGCCGGTGATCCTGGAGTTCGGCTACACCGACGAGCAGCTGCTGGCGCTGCTGGCGCACGACAGCGACCCGTTCAACCGCTGGGAGGCGGGGCAGCGCCTGGCGCTTCACCGAGCTATCGAATTCATAGCGCCCAACGCACAGCTGGCGCGCTCTGTGGCCGATTTCTCCTTTGACGCGGCCTATGTGGAGGCCATGCGCACGGTGCTGCGCCACCCTCACCTGGACGCGGCTTTCAAGGAGCTGGTGCTGACCCTGCCTTCGGAAACCTACATCGCCGAGCAGCTAGATGTGGTCGACCCCCAGCGCATCCACGCGGTGCGCGAAGCCATGCGCTCGCAAATGGCCCAGGCGCTGCAGGGCGACTGGGAGTGGGCCTGGGAGACCCACCGCGAAAACGGCGCCTACAGCCCCGACCCCGTCTCCTCCGGCCGCCGCGCGCTGGCCGGCATGGCGCTGGCCCATCTGTGCATCGCGGCGACGCGCAGCGGCGACGCAGTGTGGCCCGGCAAGGCGTACCAGGCCTTCAAGGACGCCGGCAACATGACCGACCGCTTCAACGCGCTGTCGGCGCTGGTGATCAGCGGCCACGAGCTGGCGGGCCAGGCGCTGCCGCGCTTCCATGCCATGTTCAAGGACGAGCCGCTGGTGCTGGACAAGTGGTTCGCGCTGCAGGCCGGCGCCCCGGACCGGGGCGGCAACGTGCTGGCCGCGGTGAAGCAGTTGCTCAACCACCCCGACTTCAGCATCCGCAACCCGAACCGCGCGCGCAGCGTGATCTTCAGCTACTGCAGCGCCAACCCCGGCGCCTTCCACCGCCCCGACGCGGCGGGCTATGTGTTCTGGAGCGACCGCGTGATCGAGCTGGACGCCATCAACCCGCAGGTGGCCGCCCGCCTGGCGCGCGCGCTGGACCGCTGGAAGAAGCTGGTGGAGCCCTGCCGCGGCGCCGCGCGCGAAGCCATCGCCCGCGTGGCCGCGCGCACCGACCTCTCCAACGACGTGCGCGAGGTGGTCACCCGCGCGCTCGCCGAATAAAAGAAAAGACACGAGGAGCCGCCATGAGCCAGAAAATTTCCCTCACCCGCTACCTGGTCGAGCAGCAGCGGGTGGACGGCCACATCCCTTCGCAACTGCGCCTTTTGATCGAGGTGGTGGCGCGCGCCTGCAAGAGCGTCAGCCAGGCCGTGAACAAGGGCGCGCTGGGCGGCGTACTGGGCACGGCCGGCAGCGAGAACGTGCAGGGCGAGGTGCAGAAGAAGCTGGACATCATCGCCAACGAGGTGCTGATCGAGGCCAACGAGTGGGGCGGCCACCTGGCTGCCATGGCCAGCGAGGAAATGGACAGCATCTATGTGGTGCCCAATCGCTACCCCCAGGGCGAATACCTGCTGCTGTTCGACCCGCTGGACGGCTCCAGCAACATCGACGTGAACGTCAGCATCGGCACCATCTTCAGCGTGCTGAAAAAACCGGCGGGCGAGGCGGGGGTGCAGGAAAAGGACTTCCTGCAGGCCGGCAAGTGCCAGGTGGCGGCCGGCTACTGCATCTACGGCCCGCAGACCACGCTGGTGCTCACCGTGGGCGACGGCGTGGCCATGTTCACGCTGGACCGCGAGCAGGGCTCGTTCGTGCTGGTGCAGGAGCACATGAAGATCCCGGAAGACACGAAGGAATTCGCGATCAACATGAGCAACATGCGGCACTGGGACGCGCCGGTGAAGCGCTATATCGACGAATGCCTGGCCGGCGCCGAAGGCCCGCGCGGCAAGGACTTCAACATGCGCTGGATCGCCAGCATGGTGGCCGACGTGCACCGCATCCTCACGCGAGGCGGCGTCTTCATGTACCCCTGGGACAGGCGCGAGCCCAACAAGCCCGGCAAGCTGCGCCTGATGTACGAGGCCAACCCCATGGGCTGGCTGGTCGAGCAGGCCGGCGGCGCCGCCACCAACGGCAAGCAGCGCATCCTGGACATCCAGCCCGAAAAGCTGCACGAGCGGGTCAGCGTGATCCTGGGTTCGAGGAATGAAGTCGAACGGGTGGCCTCCTACCACTCGGCGGTATAATCGAAGGCTTGAAAAAAAGCCGGTGTAGCTCAGTCGGTAGAGCAGCTCATTCGTAATGAGAAGGTCGGGTGTTCGATTCATCTCTCCGGCACCAAATCTGGAAAAGCCCTTGCAGTTAAGCTGCAGGGGCTTTTTTCATCGGGAATCGCCATGATCGCGTCTGTCCTGTCCATCTCCGCCGGCGCTTCGCTGGGCGCATTGTTGCGCTGGCTGCTGTCGCACAAGCTCAATCCGCTGCTGCCCTTCCTGCCGCCGGGCACACTGGCCGCCAACCTCATCGGTGGCTACCTGGTGGGAGTTGCGGTGGCGCTTTTCGCGGCGCTGCCCGACCTGCCGCCGCAGGCGCGGCTTTTCGTGATCACCGGCTTCCTGGGCGGCCTCACCACCTTCTCCACCTTCTCGGCCGAGGTGGTCACCCAGCTGCAGCAGGGGCGCCCCGGCTGGGCGCTGGCCACCGCCTTCGCCCACCTGGTGGGCTCGCTGGCGCTCACGGCATTCGGCATCGCCACCGTTTCCTGGCTGCGGGCTTAGGAAAATTCCCTAATCCCGCTGGCGGATTGGCTTAAGGCCGGCCCGCGCCCGGCCTGCAGACTGGCGCATGACTTCCGTTTGCGACAGCCTGTTTGAATGGGCCCGAAAAAAGACCTCGTCGTTCTCCGAGCTGTTCTTTCTCGATGAAAGCGATGACCTTGCGGCAGACAGCGGCGACGAGCTGATCTACCGGCTGCGGCAATGGCCGGACCTGCCCCCGGCAAGCAAGACCGCCGGCATTTACCAAACCTTGTCCGTGATGAGCAGCCGCCCGGTCAACCGGCACTGGATGCTGCGGCATTCCGGGCGGCCCGCCGCCGAGGTGGACCGGCTGCTGCGCCGCCTGGTGGCCAACGAAGAGGTTGAAGTCATCGACCCGTCCAAATTCCCGGTGGCCCGCGCCGCCGCCTGAGAAAAGCTACTGGGGCTTGGGCGCGGGCACCAGCGGGCTCTTGCGCTGCGCCATCCGGTCCACCAGCTTCTGCATGTTGGACAGCGACATCAGGTGCATCGACACCAGGTGCATTTCCCCCGCGCGGAACAGCGACAGCGCCACCGCATCCGGCAGCGCCAGCAGCTTCTGTTCGTCCACGATCATCAGGCCGTTCAGGGTGAAGCTGCGCCCGTCCACCAGGTCGGCCTTGGCGTTCATTTCGCGGAACAGGCCGGCCTGCTCCAGCCGCTGGCAGAAGGCTTCTGTGCGCTGGTACTCGGCCTGGTACTGGTAGAGGAAATCCAGCGCGTTCTGCAGGAACGGCGTGTTGCCGCCCTGCTCGTCGAACAGGGCCTCGCCTTTCTTCGTATTCAGGCCCGCGAAGGCCTCGTCGATGCAAACGCCCATCTCCGGCTGGCCCGGCAGCTCGGCCAGCACGAACGGGTAGCGCCGTACGAACGCCGGGATATAGGTGGCGCCCCAGCTGTCGTCATCGCCCACGAACAGGTTTTCCCGCGCGCGCAGGCCCAGCATGACCACCGGCACGATGCGGCCGCTGGCGACGCGGGTGAACACGATCGCGTATTCCTTGCTGGCCTCGTTGAACTCGACGCCGGCCAGGTACAGCGAGTTGGCCTTGCGCGCGAAGGCAAAGCTGTTGCTGGCCGTGACCTTGCGGTTGCGGTGCTTGTCGCGGTGCAGCAGCACCGGCTTTTCGTAATACACGGCGTCGGACATGGCCCGTTTCTCCTCTTGTTCTACGCTTGCTGCGCCTGCGCCGGCAGGGCCAGCACCTTGTCGATGCGCCGTCCCGCCAGCTGCACCACCTCGAAAACCCAGTCGCCGCAGTCGATGCGCTCGCCGGGCGCGGGCAGGCGGCCCGACACGGCCATCAGCAGGCCCGCCACCGTGTTGTAGCGCCCGCGGCCTTCCTCGGGCAGGTCGCGGATCTCCAGCCGCGCCTTCAGCTCACCCACCGGCATCAGCCCGTCCAGCAGCCAGGAGCCGTCGTCACGCCGGGTGGCCCAGGCATCGGCCTGGGCGCCGGGCTGCAGCTCGCCGGTGATGGCCTCCAGCAGGTCGTGCGGGGTCATGAGGCCCTGCACCACGCCGTATTCGTCAACCACAAATACCACCCGGCCGGCGCGCTGGCGGAACTGCTCCAGCAGCTCCATGCCGGTCAGTGTCTCGGGCACGAACAGCGCGGGCTGGGCCTGCGTCTCGATCGCGCCCTCGTGCTGCGGCCCCAGCTGCAGCAGCCGGGCCATGCTGACCACGCCGACCACGTCGTCCAGCGAACCGCGGCACACCGGGTACCAGGAGTGGGCGTTGCCGTCGCCGGCGCGCTGCAGGCAGTCGTGCACCGGCAGCGCCGCGTCCAGCCAGACGATGTCTGAACGCGGCAGCATGATGGAAGTAAGCGGCCGCTCGTCCAGCTGGAACAGGTTCTGCACCATCTGGCGCTCGTGCTGCTCGATCACGCCGGCGTCCACACCCTCCTCCAGGCTGTGTTCGATCTCCTCCTCGGTCATGCCCCGGGTCTGGGTGGTGTCGATGCGCAGCAGCTTGAGCATGGCCTGCGTGGTGGCCGACAGCAGCTTGACGAATGGGCCGGCCGCGCGCGCCAGCCAGGCCATGGGCTGCGCCACCCAGCGCGCGACCGGCTCGGGGTAGAGCTGGCCGATGCGCTTGGGCACCAGCTCGCCGAAGATGATGGTGATGAAGGTGATGGCCGTGACCACCAGCGCCGTGGCCGCGATGCCCGAGGCCTTGGGCGCGACGCCGAAGGTCTGCAGCCACTGCGCCATGCCGGCACTGAACGCCGCCTCGCCCACGATGCCGTTGAGCACGCCGGTGGCCGTGATGCCCACCTGCACGGTGGACAGGAACTGGGTGGGATGCTCCAGCAGCTTCAGCGCGGCTGCCGCGCCCTTGTCGCCCGCCTCGGCCATCGCCAGCAGGCGGGCCTTGCGGCTGCTGGCCAGGGCCAGCTCGGACATGGCGAACAGGCCGTTGACAAAGGTGAGCAGCGCGATCAGCAGGAAATCCATGCAGGCAGGCGAGAATCGGACACCATGGGACTTTACTTGATTGGCGACGTGCAAGGCTGCGATGCGCCCCTGCAGCGCCTGCTGCACAAGATCGATTTCTCTCCCAGCCGTGACACCCTCTACCTGCTGGGCGACCTGGTCAATCGCGGCCCGGATTCGGCCGGCGTGCTGCGCCGGCTGATGGGCTATGGCGCCAGCGCCCAGTGCCTGCTGGGCAACCACGACCTGAGCCTGCTGGCGATCGCCCGCGGCCTGCGCGCGCCCCACCGCAACGACACACTGCATGAACTGCTGGCCGGCGCGGACCGGGAGCCCATGCTGGACTGGCTGCGCCATCGCCGCATGGCGATCAGCGCCCAGGGCCTGCTGATGGTGCACGGCGGCGTGCTGCCGCAATGGGATGTGCCGCAGGCACTGGCGCTCGCCGCTGAAGTTGAAACGGTGCTGCGGGGCCCGGATCTGGTTGATTTCCTGGCGCAGATGTACGGAAACGAGCCCGCGCAATGGAGCGACTCACTGGCCGGCGCCGCCCGGCTGCGCGTGATCGTCAACGCGCTGACGCGGCTGCGTTTTTGCACGCCGGAGGGCGCGATGGACCTGCGCGCTTCAGGCGGGCTGAAGGATGCGCCGCCGGGCTACCTGCCCTGGTTCGACGTTCCGGGCAGGAAAACCGCCACGGCGCGGATTGCGTTCGGCCATTGGTCGACGCTGGGGCTGGTGCTGCGGCCCGACATCGTGTCGCTGGATACGGGCTGTGTGTGGGGCGGCTGCCTCAGCGCCATGCGGCTGGGCGCCGGCGGGGCCGCGGAGGAAATCATCCAGGTCAGCTGCCCGCAGGCGCAAGCGCCCGGGGAGTGATCAGGGCCTGTTCACCCTATTCGGCCTTGAACAGCGCCGCCACGCGGCGCTTGGGCTTGATGTTGGCGGAGATCCGGTTGGCGGGCTTGGCCACCGATTCCCATGCCGGCGGCGCATCGGTGGCCGGCGCCTCGTAAGGCTGGTCGAAAAACGGGTCGCGCGGTGCCGCGGGTGCCCGGTACTCGCGCTGTGGGCGCGCGGGTGCCGGCGGCCGGTCGCGCTGCGCGTCCAGCACGTCGCGCGGATCGCCCAGCTCGCCGGCTTCGCGCCAGGCGCGGCGGCCGTCGTTGATGCGGCCGCGCGGCTTGTCTTCCTCGTACTCGATGGCTTCGAGCTCGATCTTTTTCTTCAGCAGCTTTTCCACGTCACCGATCAGGCGCGCATCGCTGCCCGAGACGAAAGTGACGGCCAGGCCCGACTGGCCCGCACGGCCGGTGCGGCCGATGCGGTGCACGTAGTCTTCAGCGTTGAACGGCACGTCGAAATTGAATACGGCGGGTACGTCCTTGATATCCAGGCCGCGCGCGGCCACGTCGGTGGCCACCAGCAAGTCCACTTCGCCGGCCTTGAACGCGGCCAGCGCCTTCAGGCGCTCGTCCTGGCTCTTGTCGCCGTGCAGTGCGGTGGTCTTCATGCCCTCGCGCTCCAGCGTGCGGGCCAGCCGGGCGCAACCGAGCTTGCTGTTGACGAACACAAAGGCCTGCGACAGGCCTCGCTGGCGCACGATCTGCTTGAGCGCGCGGCGCTTGTCGTCATCGTTGACGCTGTAGAAATGCTGTTCGACGGTGGAGGCCGTCTCGTTGGGCCGCGCCACCTCGATGGTGACCGGGTCCTGCAGGTAGCTGCCGGCCAGCCGCTTGATTTCCGGCGAGAAGGTGGCGGAGAACAAAAGGGTGGTCCGCTGCTTCGGCAGGTAGGAAAGGATGCGCTGCAGGTCCGGCAGGAAGCCGATGTCCAGCATGCGGTCGGCCTCATCCAGCACCACGTACTCAACCTGGTTGAGCACCGCGTTCTTGGCCTCGATGTGGTCCAGCAGGCGGCCGGGGGTGGCCACCAGCACTTCGACACCGCGCTTCAATTCCAGGGTCTGCGGCTTCATGTCCATGCCGCCGAACACCACCGCACTGCGCAGGTTGGTGTACTTGGCGTACAGCTTGACCTGCTGCGCCACCTGGTCGGCCAGTTCGCGCGTGGGCAGCAGCACCAGCGCGCGCACGGGATGGCGCGCGGGCGAGGTGGACGCGTTTTCGTGTTTCAGCAGGCGCTGAAGCAGGGGCAGCGAGAACGCCGCGGTCTTGCCGGTGCCCGTCTGGGCCGCGCCCATCACATCCTTGCCGGTCAGGACGACCGGGATGGCTTGCGCCTGGATGGGAGTCATGGACTCGTAGCCCATTTCGGCTACGGCGCGCGCCAGCGGCTCGGCCAGCGATAAGTTGGAAAAGGAATCTGTCATCTAACCCGCGATTGTCGCATGGGGCCCCTGCCCGTCCGGGGCCTAGGGAATCCAGCCAGCCATCAAGCACTTGGAGTTAACCCAAAAGAGTTCAAATTAGTGATTCTTTCGCTATACTTACAGCCCGCATGCGGTATCTCGGGTCCAAAGGAGAAGAACTATGGGGGCAACGACGCGGCCTGTCGCCTGGGGCACCAGCCTGGGCTTCGAATCGGTCTTCCAGCAATCGTTGGGTGATGCCATGGCCCAGGGCCGCTGGCAGGGTCTGATGGCCAGCATGGGTGCGGACATGGCCGAATCGGTGCGCCAGACGCTGGCCGGCGTGTCCGAGCTGGCGCGCTCCAAGCGCATCGGCGTGCACGAAGCACGCTGGCTGCAGGAGCCGCTGATGCGCCTGTACCAGACCGGCGTTTCGGCGCAGAAGCTTTCGCGCCTGGTGGACCGCGCCGGCACCACCGCGCAGGAAACAGTCAGCCTGGATGAACTGGTGGCGGATGCGGTGTCGCACCACCAGCAGCGCTCGCCCTCGCACCGCATCGTCGCCGACCTGACCATGCTGGACGTGCAGGCCGAGCCCGAAGCCCTGGCCAGCGCGATGGACTCGCTGCTTGTCTGGGGGATCAATCTGGGGCGCGACGTCAACGTGCGGCTGGTGCGCGAGCGCGGCGCCGCGCGCGGCGAGCTGTGGCTGCGGGTGAGCGAGCTCAACGACCGGGCGCACGACGACAGGCAGCTCAACTCCGTCGACTGGTATGTGCTGTGGCAGCTCGCCCGCCTGAAGGGCGTGAAGGTCAAGCGCAAGGTCGAGGCCGACCGGATCCGCGTCATGGTGCAGTTCGCCCGCGTCATGAGCCAGCACTCCGGGATGGCGGTGCTGGAAGTGGGGCCGGCGCAGGAAGAAGTGCCGGCGTTCGACCCCGACGTCACCGAGGTGTGGTGCGTCATGCCGCGCGGCAACCTGTCAGTCACCGCCATCACGGCATTGCGCCCGCACGTGCGCAACCTCAAGGCATTGACCGACCTGCGCTCGCTGGCGGACAGCACCCTGGTGCCCGACTGCGTCGTGTCCACCACCGAGTTCCTCGACACCGAGGCGTTCCGCCACTGGCGGCGCTGCGCCCAGGAAGTGCGCGGGCGCACCATCGCGGTGGTGGAGGTGACCGCCGTGGCCAACGTCTTCGACGTCGGCGGCTTCGGCTCGCGCAGCATGGCGCGGGTGAGCGCCTCCACCGTCAGGGACAAGCTGCTGTCGGCGATCGTCTTCGAGCTGAGCCACGTCAGCGGCGACGGCCACTGACCAATCGTTGGCGCTAAAGGCTGCGGCTGGCGAAAGTGTCGCAGGCCTTGATGCTGCCGGTCTTCAGGCCGGCCGAGAACCAGCGCTGGCGCTGCGCACTGGTTCCATGGGTGAAGCTTTCAGGCACCACCGCGCCGCCGCGCGAAGCCTGCAGCGCGTCGTCGCCGATCTTCGCGGCCGCGTTCATCGCTTCTTCCACATCGCCCTGCTCGAGGATCTTTCGGGCTTCATTGGCGTGGTTGGCCCACACACCGGCAAAGCAGTCGGCCTGCAGTTCCAGCCGCACGCTCATGGCGTTCGCGTCGGCCTGGCTCGCGCGGCCGCGCATCTGGTCCATCTTGTCCGAGATGCCCAGCAGCTTTTGCACGTGGTGCCCGACCTCGTGGGCAATCACGTAGGCCTGCGCGAAGTCGCCGGGCGCGCCCAGCCGGGTCTTCAGGGTTTCATAGAAATTCAGGTCGATGTACACCTTCTGGTCAGCCGGGCAGTAGAACGGGCCCATGGCCGATTCGCCCTGGCCGCAGCCGGTGCGCACGGCGCCGCGGAACAGCACAAGCTTGGGGTTGACGTAAGTCGCGCCGCCCTGGCTGAACAGCTGCTTCCACACGTCTTCGGTATCCGCCAGCACGGTGGAAACGAACTTGGCCATGGGGTCGTTGGCCGGTGGCGGATGCGCGGGCGCCTGCTGCGTCTGGGGCGCAGGCCCGCCGCCGCCGCTGAGCAGGCCCAGGATGGTGAGGGGGTTGACGCCGAAGATCGCGCCGCCGACCAGCGCGATGACGATGGAGCCGATGCCGATGCTGCGGCCGCCGAAGCCGAAGCCCCCGCCCCCGCCGCCGCCCTCGTCGCGGCGGTCTTCCACGTTGCCCGATTCCCGGTTGCCTTCCCAACGCATGCTGTTCTCCTTGTTCGTACCGCTTGCTGCGGTAAAGTGAAACGATGGTACGCGCATCCACCCCGGCTGTGGGCCGGCTTCCGGCGGTTCTGGTAACCGGGTTTGACCCGTTTGGCGGCGATGCCGTCAACCCCAGCTGGCTTGCCGTACAGGCCCTGCACGGCAAGCGGGTGGCCGGCCACCGGCTGGTCGCCGCCCAGTTGCCCACCGTTTTCGGCCAGTCGCTGGCCACGCTTGATGCATTGCTGGATGAGCACAAGCCCGCCCTGGTCGTCTGCATCGGGCAGGCGGGCGGCCGTGGCGCGATTTCGCTGGAGCGCGTGGCGATCAACGTGAACGACGCGCGCATTGCCGACAACGCGCAGGCCCAACCGGTGGACACGCCCGTGGTGGCCGGCGGCCCCGCGGCCTACTTCAGCGGCCTGCCGATCAAGGCGATGCTGGCCGCGCTGGAGCGTGAAGGCATCAGCGCCGAGGTGTCCCAGACCGCGGGGACCTTTGTGTGCAACCACATCTTCTACGGCCTGATGCATTCGCTGGCCACGCGGCGTGCGCTGCGCCACACGCGCGGCGGCTTCATCCACGTGCCCTGGCTACCGGAGCAAGGCCAGCCCTCGATGCGCGTCGAGGACATCACCCAAGGCCTGAAGGTCGCGATCCGCTGCGCGCTCACCACCGGTCAAGACATCCGCAAGCAGGCCGGCGCGCTGAACTGAAGCCTGCTAGCTCATCAGCGCGTAAGGCCCGCCTCGCTGCACCGCGCGCTGGTAGGCGGGGCGCGCGTGGATGCGGGCCAGGAAATCCATCAGCCGCGGGCGCGTTTCATCCAGGCCGCCGCGCGCGCGGGCTGCTTCCACCGGAAAACTCATCTGGATGTCGGCCACCGTGAAAGCGTGGCCCGCGAACCAGTGGCTCTTGCCCAGTTCGGCCTCCAGGTAATCCAGGTGCTGGTTGATCTGCGGCTGGATGAAGCTCTTGCGGGCGCGGTCGCAGATGCCCACCGCCACCGGCTTGATAAAAAACGGCATCTTCGCGCGCTCGATAGCGTCGAACACCAGCTTGAGCAGCAGCGGCGGCATCGCCGAGCCTTCGGCATGGTGCATCCAGTAGCGGTAACGCAGCCAGTCCGGCGTGCCGGCATCGGGCTGCATGCGGCCGGCGCCGTAGCGCTCGACGATGTATTCAAGGATGGCGCCCGACTCGGCCAGGGTGGTCTCGCCGTCGGTGATCACGGGCGACTTGCCCAGCGGGTGGACCGAGCGCAGTTCCGCCGGCGCCAGCATGGTCCTGGGATCGCGTTCATACAGCCGCAGCTCATAGTCGATCCCCAGTTCCTCAAGCAGCCACAGCACGCGCTGGGAGCGTGAGTTGTTCAGGTGATGGACGACGATCATGAGCTTCCCCCTTTTGCAGCGGCCATGTTATGTCAGCAGGGACTTGGCGCCTGCGTCCGCGCACAAACCCCTTAACGCCTAAAATCAGGCTGTGCCCATCCAGAACGCCGACCTCCACTGCCATTCGGTCGTCTCCGACGGAACGATGACGCCCGAAGACCTGGCGGCGCGCGCCGCCGGCAACGGGGTGGAACTGTGGGCCCTGACCGATCATGACGAGATCGGCGGCCAGCACCGCGCCGCCGCCGCGGCTCGGGCCAACGGCATGAAGTACCTCACGGGCACCGAGATTTCCGTCACTTTCGCCGGGCAGACGGTGCACATCATCGGCCTCGGCTTCGACCCGGACAACGCCGCCATGCTGCAGGGGCTGAACGACACGCGTGGCGGCCGCGGCCCGCGCGCCCGCGAAATGGCCGAGGGGCTGGCCAAGGTGGGCATTGCCAATGCGTACGAAGGCGCACTCAAGTACGTGGGCAACCCCGAGCTGATCTCGCGCACGCACTTCGCCCGCTTCCTGGTCGAAACCGGCGCCTGCAAGGACACCAACGAGGTCTTCCGCCGCTTCCTCACCGAAGGCAAACCGGGCTACGTGCCGCACCGCTGGGCTTCGCTGAAGCATGCGGTGGAGTGGATCACCCAGGCGGGCGGCGTGGCCGTGATCGCCCATCCGGCTCGCTACAAGTTCAGCGCCAACGAGGAGTTCGCCCTGTTCAGCGAATTCAAGACGCACGGCGGCAAGGGCGTGGAAGTGGTGACGGGCAGCCACACGCCCGCCGAATACGTGAAGTACGGCGAAACCGCCCGTGAATTCGGGCTGGCCGCCTCGCGCGGCAGCGATTTCCACAGCCCCGACGAAAGCCACACCGACCTGGGCCAGCTGCCCTTCCTGAACGGCGAACTTACGCCGGTGTGGGAGCTGCTGGCCGACCGCATCCAGTGAACGCGCGGCCGCAGGGCGTGTTCGCCGGCATCGCGCTGGTGGCGGCCGCGGGCGCCTGCTTCGCGGCGCTGGACACCACCACCAAATACGTCAGCGCCTGGGTGCCGCTCTTGATGGCGTTGTGGTTCCGCTATGCGTTCCAGGCCGTCGCCACCACGCTTTATGTGCTTCCCACCCGGGGCATGCGCGCCCTGCGCACCATGCACCCGCGCTTTCACTGCCTGCGCGGGCTGCTGCTGCTGACCAGCAGCCTGTTTGCCTTCGCCAGCCTCAAGCACATGCCGGTGGGCGAATTCACCGCCATCGTGATGATCACGCCGCTGGCCATCACCCTGCTCGCGGCCACAGTGCTGAAGGAACGCGTCTCGCTCATGCGCTGGGCGCTGGTGGCGGGCGGCTTCGCGGGAACGCTGGTCATCATCCGGCCGGGCGGCGAGGCGTTCGGCTGGGCCAGCCTGCTGCCGCTGGGCCTGGTCGGCTCCAACGCCTGGTTCCAGGTGCTGACCAGCAAACTGGCCCGCACCGAAGATCCGCTGACCATGCACCTCTACACCGGCTGGGTCGGCACGCTGGTCGCCTCGCTGGCCCTGCCCTTTGCCTGGACGCACCTGGGCGCCTCGTGGCTCTGGCTGGCGCTGTGCTTCATGGGTTTCATGGCCACCATCGGCCACTTCATGCTCATCCTGGCCTACCAGCGCGCGCCGGCCGCGACGCTCACACCTTACCTGTACCTTCAGATCGCCTTCGCCATGCTGGGCGGGCTGCTGGTGTTTTCGCATGTGCCGGATGGCTGGTCCATTGGCGGCATCGCCATGATCGCGGTTTGCGGCGCGGGCGGCGCATGGCTCACGGTGCGCGAAAGACGCATCCCAGTGGAACCCGTGGAGGCCTGAACGGCTCATAAGGCATGGCCCAGTATTTCGAAGTGCACCCCGACAACCCGCAGGTGCGGCTGCTCAAGCAGGCCGTGGCCCTGCTGCAGGGCGGCGGCATCGTGGCGCTGCCCACCGACTCCAGCTACGCCCTGGCCTGCCACCTGGATGACAAGGCCGCCGCCGACCGGCTGCGCCAGATCCGCGGGGTGGACGACAAGCACCACCTCACGCTGCTGTGCCGCGACCTGAGCGAGCTGGCCAACTACGCCCGCGTCGACAACCGGCAATACCGGCTGCTGAAATCCGCCACGCCGGGGCCGTACACCTTCATCCTGGAAGCCACGCGCGAAGTGCCGCGCCGCGTGAGCCACCCGCAGCGCAAGACCATCGGCCTGCGCGTGCCGGACCACAAGGCGCTGCAGGAGTTGCTGGCGCTGCACGGCGCCCCGCTGCTGGCCACCACCCTGATCCCGCCGCGCGAGACCGAGCCGCTGAACGACGCGCAGGAAATCCGCGACCGCTTCGAGCGCGAGGTTGCCGCCGTGATCGACGCGGGCGCCTGCCCGTCGGAACCCACCACCGTGATCGACATGACGCCGATGGGCGACGGCGGTGACGCGATCGTGGTGCGCGTGGGGCGCGGCGATGTGTCCGCGCTGGGCCTGGCCGAGCCGGGCTGAGGCGCTCTGAGACAATCGCCTTCGTGGATATCGCCAACCTCGTTCAAACCGTTCTCATCTACGCCCTGCCGGTGCTGTTCGCCATCACCGTGCACGAAGCGGCCCACGGCTATGTCGCCCGCTACTTCGGCGACAACACCGCCTACGTGCAGGGACGGGTCACGCTCAACCCCTTCAAGCACATCGACCCGATGGGCACCATCGTGATGCCGCTGCTGCTGTATTTCGCCACCTCCGGCGCTTTCCTGTTCGGCTACGCCAAGCCCGTGCCGGTGAATTTCGGCGCCCTGCGCCGGCCCAAGCGGGACATGATCTGGGTGGCGCTCGCCGGCCCGGCCTCCAATTTCATCCAGGCCATCCTCTGGGCCATCGGCTTCACCGTGCTGGCCGGCTACGGCGTGACGGAGCGCTTCTTCATCGAGATGTGCAAGGCCGGCATCCTGGTCAACCTGGTGATGTGGGCCTTCAACCTGTTCCCGCTGCCGCCGCTGGACGGCGGGCGGGTGCTGGTGGGCCTGTTGCCCTGGCGCGCCGCGCAGGCCGTGTCCCGCATCGAGCCCTGGGGCTTTTTCATCGTGCTTGGCCTGGTGTTGCTCGGTGTCGTGGGAACCTACTGGCTGCAACCGCTGATCGACATCGGCTACGGCGTGCTCGGCCTGCTGCTCACCCCGCTGCAAAACCTTTTCCATTGACCGCCATGAGTTCGCCCTCCACCGTCCGCTTCCTCACCGGCATCACCACCACCGGCACGCCCCACCTGGGGAACTACGTGGGCGCCATCCGGCCCGCCGTGCAGGCGAGCCGGCGCGCGGGCACCGAGAACTTCTATTTCCTGGCCGACTACCACGCGCTGATCAAGTGCGACGAGCCGGCCCGCATCCAGCGCTCCACCCTGGAAATCGCCGCCTGCTGGCTGGCGGCGGGGCTGGACGCGGACAAGGTGTTCTTCTACCGCCAGTCGGACATCCCGGAAATCCCCGAGCTGACCTGGCTGCTGACCTGCGTCACCGGCAAGGGCGTACTGAACCGCGCCCATGCCTACAAGGCTTCGGTGGACAAGAACACCGCCGCCGGCAACGACCCCGATGCCGACGTCACGGCGGGCCTCTTCATGTACCCGGTGCTGATGGCCGCCGACATCCTGATGTTCAAGGCGCACAAAATTCCCGTGGGGCGCGACCAGGTGCAGCACATCGAGATGGCGCGCGACATGGCGCAGAGCTTCAACCACCTGTACGGCGAGCATTTCGTGCTGCCGGAGGCGGCCGTGGACGAGTCGGTGGCCATGCTGCCGGGGCTGGACGGCCGCAAGATGAGCAAGAGCTACGACAACATCATTCCGCTGTTCGCGCCGCCCGCGCAGATCAGGAAGCAGATCGCCGGCATCGTGACCGACTCACGCGCGCCCGGCGAGCCCAAGGAAGTGGAAGGCTCGGCCCTGTTCCAGATTTACCAGGCATTTGCCTCACCGCAGGAGAGCGATGCGCTGCGCAAGGCCTACGCCGAAGGCATTGCCTGGGGTGACGCCAAGCAATGGCTGTTCGAGCGCATCGACCGCGAGATCGCACCCATGCGCGAACGCTACGAAGCGCTGGCAGGCAACCCCGCGGAGCTGGAAAAAATCCTGCAGCACGGCGCCGAAAAGGCGCGCGCCCGGTCTGCGCCATTCATGGCCGAGCTGCGCCATGCCGTGGGCCTGCGCAACCTGGGCACCGGCGCGGGCGCGGGCAAAAAGGAAAAAGCCGCCAGGGCCGCGCTGCCGGTTTTCAAACAGTACCGGGAAGCGGACGGCAAGTTCTACTTCAGGCTGCTGGACGTGGACGGCGCCGAGCTGATGCAAAGCGCCGGGTTCGAATCGCCCAAGGAAGCGGGCCAGCTGATCGCCCAGCTGAAGCAGGGCGACACCGCGGCACTGAAACAGGTCGCTGCCTGGTGGCGTTCCGCCCGGAACCCGGCCGAGGTGATGCAGGCCTTTGCCGAGATGGGGAACTAGGCAGCGGCAGGACAGCGACCGGCAATCGCGGTTATCCTTCGTTTCAATATGCCCCCCGAAACGAAGAACTTAAGCCCTATGAGCCTCTACGTCATTGATGACCATCCCCTCATGCGCGACGCCGTGGTCATGCTGCTGCGGCGGCTGCGCCCGGGCGCCAACGTGGTGGAACTAGACCGGCTCGGCGGCATGGATGCCGCCGTCAAGCAGCACGGCGCGCCCGACCTGATTTGCCTGGACCTGAAGCTGCCCGACACCACCGGCACCTCCGGCATCCACGAACTCAAGCGCATGTTCCCCGACACGCCGCTGGCGGTGCTTTCGGCCTCGCCGGCCGCCGATGCCGAGGAGCAGTGCATCGAGGCGGGCGCCGATATCTACATCGAAAAATCTTCCGGCGGCCAGGAAATCGGCAACGCCATCCGCGCGCTGATCAACGCCGACGGCGGCTTCGAAGAGCTCACGCCGGCTGACAACAAGCTGTCAAAGCGCCAAAAGCAGCTGATCGTCATGCTGGACCGGGGCCTGTCCAACCGCGAAATTGCCGACGAGTTGGGCATCAGCGAGCACACCGTCAAGGTTCACCTCTGGCGCCTGTTCCGCCGGCTGGGCGTGAAGAGCCGCACGCAGACCATCCACTACGCCCGCGTCCACGGCATGCTCAGCAACTGAGCAACCGATGACACCGCCCGCTCCGCCGCCTGGCGCGGGTCGGTCGGGTTGAGCATCAGCTTGAACACCGTGCCGCGCCCCGGCCGGGAAGCCAGGGTCAGCGGATGGCCCAGGATGCCCGACAGCCGAGCCACGATGTACAACCCCAGCCCGAAGCCATCTTCGGTGCCCGTGTGGCTGGGTACCTTGTAGAACTCCCGGAAAATCTCGCGCTGGTGCACCGGCGCGATGCCCACGCCCGTATCCCAGATCTCGATGCGCGGCCCGCTGGCCGTGGCGCGCGAAGCCACCAGGATGGCGCCGCGGTTGGTGTACTTCACCGCGTTCGAAATCAGGTTGCCCAGGATGCGCTGCAGCAGGATGGGGTCGGACATCGTGGTGCCCGCCACCCCATGCACCCGGAACTGCAGCCCCTTGGCTTCGGCCAGCGGGCGGTAGTGCAGTTCCAGGTCGTGCAGCAGCTTGCCCAGGTGTACCGTCTCGATGTTCAGCTTGATCTTGCCGGAGTCCAGCCGCACCAGGTCGAACAGCGAATCGAACAACGCGTTCACCGCCTTGGTTGATTCGACGATCTTGGGCGCGATCTCGTGCACCAGCTCGGGTTCGCTGCCCAGCCAGTCGGCATACAGGCCCAGCGCGTGCACCGGCTGGCGGATGTCGTGCGCGGCGCTCGCCAGGAACCGGTTCTTGATTTCCACCGCGTCCAGCGCGGCCTGGGTCTGCCGCGTGAGGGACTCGATCAGCTGGTTGTTGCGGTATTGCAGCTCGAAGTTCTTGCGGTGGGTCACGTGCAGCCTGCGGCCGGCCTGCATCAGCACCTGCCAGAAGATCAGCAGCAGCGCCACCACCCAGTAGTGATAGGACGGCCCGTGGAACTCCAGCTCCACGCCGATGCGCCAGCCCATCACGCCCAGCGCCGTCACCGCCAGCACGTTGAGGTAGCCACGCATGGTGGGCAGCTGGCTGGACAGGCTGTTGATGGAGAACATGGCCAGGCCCGCCATGATCAGCCAGCAGATGAACTGGTCGGCCAGCGGCGCGCGGTCGAAATAGAGCGCCGTCGCCAGCCCCCACACCAGCGCGCTGGCGGGCCACAGCCCGCGCCAGCGCCTGAAAAACGCCAGGTGCACGGCTGCGCCTTCGCGCGCCACGTCGCTGGTGTACAGGCGCAGCACCCGGTAGCGCGCGGCGGCAATGCCGGCGGCGGCCGCCGTCCAGGCCAGCAGCGCGCCCAGTGACGCGTCGTTGTAGAGCACCCCCAGGAAGACGGGCACCAGCGCCCAGCCGATGAACTGAGTGTTGCGGGCGGTGCGCAGCAGGCTGCGCACCAGCTCCCCCTCCACCCATTGCGCCTCGGCGGGGGTGGCGACGGCGGGGGAGGTGTCTGGCTTCATGGCCGCAGTCTAGAACAACGGCCGCACAGGCCCGGGCGGGCAGTTGTCCTACGCGCCGCGCGGAAGATTGCGCACAAGGCTCAGCCGCGCGCTGTCTCTACAGTAGGCGCAGCTTTGCCCCTTCCCCCACCCCCAAGAAAGGAACAACAGAATGGCTCCCGATACCTCCGGCACCCTGGATACCCGCAACTCCGGCGACAAGCCGCAAAAAAGCCTGCGCGGCTTTGCCGCCATGGACCCGCAGCGCCAGCGCGAGATCGCCAGCCTGGGCGGCCGCGCCGCGCACCAGAGCGGCCACGCGCACGAATTCACCAGTGAAGAGGCCCGCGCGGCCGGCAAGAAACGCCACCTGCCGGCCCAGGGCTGAGCCCGGCCGTGCGGCTGTAGGAAAGGCCGCGCTTTTCGCGGTGGCGCCCGCCGACAGCTGGGGTTGCGCGGGCCGCCTAGGATTCAGCCGATGACTCCAACGCGCAGCACCGACCCGCTTTCCCGCGCCTGCACAGCGCTGTGGCTGGCGACGCTCTCCCTGATGACGGCCTACATGTCCACCCCGGCACCCGCCCACCGGCTGCTGCTGGCGCGGCGCATCGCGGCCAACTTCGCAACCCTGGCGGGCGCTGAATCCTTCAGCGAAAAGAGCCGTGCTTCGTTCAGCCGGCTGGCATTGCGCTGGCAGGCCACGGCCCGCGCCCTGGCGCCGCCGGTGCGCCCGCAAGGCGGCCGCGGCTTGCTGGTCACGTTGCTGGCTTCCAGCTGAAAAAAGAACCAATGGCACAAACCAAGGGAATGGCCAAGAGTTCCACGCGCACGCTGTGGAAGGGCGCGATCACGTTCGGGCTGGTGCACATTCCCATCGCGCTGTATTCGGCCACCGCCGAGACCGACCTCAATTTCGACTGGCTGGACAAGCGCTCCATGGACCCCGTGGGCTACAAGCGCATCAACAAGAAAACCGGCCGCGAGATCGACAAGGAAAACATCGTCAAGGGCATTGAGTGGGAGGACGGCCAATACGTCATCCTCTCAGCCGAGGAAATCGCCGCCGCCTACCCGCGCACCACCCAGACCATAGAGATTGAAACCTTCGTCGATGCCGACGAAGTGCCCTTCGTGTACCTGGAGCGGCCGTACTACGTGGCCCCCATCAACAAAGGCGAGAAGGTCTACGCGCTGCTGCGAGAATCGCTCAAGCAGGCCAACAAGGTGGGCATCGCCAAGGTGGTGATCCAGACCAAGCAGCACCTGGCCGTGCTGATCCCCTGCGGCCCCGCCCTGGTGCTGAACCTGCTGCGCTGGGGCGGCGAGATCCGCTCGTGGGAAGACCTGAAGCTGCCACCGGTGGGCACCAAGGCCGCCGGCCTGAAGGAGAGCGAGCTGAAGATGGCCAAGCAGCTGATCGACGACATGAGCTCGGAGTGGAGCGCCGACAAGTTCCGCGACTCGTTCCATGAAGAAATCATGAAGCTGGTCGAATCGCGCGCCAAGGCAGGCAAGACCGAGGCGGTGACGCAGGTCGAGGAGCCCGTGGCCAGCTCCGGCGCCGAGGTGATTGATTTGACCGAGCTGCTCAAGCGCAGCCTGCAGGGCGGCAAGGCCGCGGCTCCGGCGAAGAAGGCCGCCGCCAAAAAATCTGCGGGCGCGAAGCCCGCTGCCAAACACAGGACCCCCGCCAAAGCCAAGGCCCGGCGCGCTGCCTGACGCGCGTTGCCTCAGGTGTCCAGCTGCGCGCGGCGGCGCTGCAAAAACTGCCGCACGGTTTCATCCCGCTCCAGGCCGATGGCCCGCTCATACGCGGCTGCAGCGGCCGGCTTGTCGCCGCTTCGCGCCAGCAACTCGGCTCGTGCCGCCCAGTAGGGCTGGTAGTCAGCCATGCGCGCGTCCTGCGCCAGCGCATCCAGCGAGGCCAGTGCCACCGGCGGGCCACGCGTCTCTGCTTGCGCCACTGCGCGGTTCACCGCCACCACCGGCGACCCCGTCAATGTCCACAGGGCCTCGTAGAGCCGGTCAATGGCCGGCCAGTCGGCTTGGCCGGTGCGCCGGCGTACCACGTGCGCGGACTGCACTGCCGCCTCCAGCTGGTAGCGGCCGATGCCGGGCAGCGCACCGGCACGCGCCAGCAGGGCCTCGGCCTCGTCGATCAGTGCCGCGTCCCAGCGGGCCGGTTCCTGCTGCGCGAGTGGCACATAGGCGCCGTCCGGGTCGCGCCGCGCGCCGCGCCGGGCCTGGGCATGCAGCATCAGCGACAAAAGGCTTAGCGCCTCCGGCTCGGCGGGCATCAGCGCCGCCGCCAGCCGCCCCAGCCAGATCGCCTCTTCCGCCAGGTTGCGGCGCCGCGCGTCGGTGCCGGCAGGGTCGTCCCAGCCTTCGGCATAGGCGGCGTAAATGGCCTCCAGCACGGCGTCCAGCCGCTCGCGCAGGTCGGCCTGGCCCGGCACCCGGAACGGAATGCCCGCCTGGCGGATGCGAGCCTTGGCGCGCACCAGGCGCTGGCCCATGGTGGCCGGTGACACCAGGAAGGCCGAGGCAATGGTGGCGGCGTCGAAGCCCAGGATGGTTTGCAGGATGAGCGGGGCGCGCACGCCGGCATCGATGGCCGGGTGCGCGCAGGTGAACATCAGCGCCAGCCGCTCGTCGGGAATGTGGCCGTCGCTTTCCTCGCCTTCGGCCAGTTCGGCCAGCAGCAGCAGGTGCTCGGCCGCGCCCTCGCCGAGGCGGCGCTGCCGGCCGTGGTCGATCATCTTGCGGCGCGCCACCGTGAGCAGCCACGCTTCCGGGTTGTCCGGCACGCCGCTGGCGGGCCAGCTTTGCAGCGCGGTGGCGAAAGCCTCGGCCAGCGCATCTTCCGCGCCCGCCACGTCGCGCGTGCGGGCAGCGAGAAACGCCACCAGCTTGCCGTAGCTGCGGCGCGCCACCGCTTCGGCGGTGGCGTGGACGGGCTGCGCCGTCATCGGCCGGCTACATCGCCCAGACGGGCCGCACTTCCATGGTGCCGTGGCTGGCGCCCGGGCAGCGCGCCGCCCAGGACAGGGCCGCGTCCAGGTCGGGCACGTCGATCATGTAGTAGCCGCCCAGCTGTTCTTTGGTTTCGGCATAGGGGCCGTTAAGCACCTCGGTCTTGCCGCTGACCAGGCGAACCGAGGTGGCCATGGCGGAGGGGCGCAGCCGCTCACCGCCGACCAGCACGCCCGCCTTCTGCAGCGCCTGGGTGTAGGCGCCGTAGGCGGCGCTGGATTCGGTGGCCTGGCTGGCGCTCATGGATTGCATGGCGGATTCGTCGGCGTAGATGAGAAGCAGGTATTGCATGTCAGTGTCCTTTTGAAGGGTTGTCGCGGAGCATCATGCGCCGCTATGACAATGACGCGCAAGGGCGCCGCATTTCGACAGGGCGCGAAAAAAAAGCAAGAATGGCCGATGACCTCTTCCATCGCGAGCTTCCGCTTTACTGAAGCCTTTTCACTGGCCGCCCCCATCGCGCAGGCGCCCATGGCCTATGCCGCGGGCGGCGCGCTCGCGGCGGCCTGCGCGCGGGCCGGCGCCCTCGGCCTGGTGGGCGGCGGGTATGGCGAACTGCCCTGGCTGCAGCGCGAGTACGCGCTGGCGCTTTCGGCCGGCCCGCGCGAGCGCATCGGCTGCGGCTTCATCACCTGGAAGCTCGACGAGGACGCTTCGGCG
Source organism: Burkholderiales bacterium (assembly GCA_016191525.1). Lineage (GTDB taxonomy): Bacteria > Pseudomonadota > Gammaproteobacteria > Burkholderiales > Burkholderiaceae_C > Ramlibacter. The sequence goes on from JACPOK010000037.1 coordinate 91,596, forward strand.
CTTGACTGGGTGCTGCAACACCGCCCCGCCGCCGTGATGCTTTCCTTCGGCGACCCGCGGCCGTATGCGCGCCGCATTGCCGATGCGGGTGCCGCGCTGATCTGCCAGGTGCAGCGGATGGAGCAGATTCCGCACGCCATCGAGGCCGGCGCGGCCGTGGTGGTGGCGCAGGGCGGCGAGGCGGGCGGCCACGGCATGGACACACTGAATGGCCGCGCGGTGATCAGCTTCGTGCCCGAAGCGGCGGACTGGCTTGCCGCCCATTCGCCTTCCACGCTGCTGCTGGCGGCCGGCGGCATCGCGGACGGCCGCGGGCTTGCCGCCGCGCTCATCCTCGGCGCGGACGGCGTGCTGGTGGGTTCACGCCTGTGGGCCACGCAGGAATGCCTGGCGTCCGATGCGGCCAAGCGCCATGCGCTGGCGCAGGACGGCGACGCCACCGCCCGCAGCGCGGTGTTCGACATCCTGCGGCGCAAGGACTGGCCCACGACCTACAACTTCCGCGCGCTGCGCAACGCGATGCATCGCGAATGGGAAGGGCAAACCGACGCGCTGCGGGCTGCGCCTGACGAGGCCCGCGCCTTGTTCGAGCAGGCCGCCGCGCAAGGCGACTTCACGCGCGCCAACGTCACGGTGGGAGAAGCCGTTGGATTGATCCGAGACCTTCCGCCGGCAGGCGAAGTCATTGCGCGCATGGCGCGGGAAGCGCAAGCGGCGCTGGGCTGATACGCACATTCCGCGCGGCTTGCGGGCCGAAAAGGGCCTGCGAGGCGCGCGGATACTGCATAAGGCTCGTAGCGGCCTCCTGCTTTCGATAGGGGACATTCCGACACGCGGATGCGCCAGCCGCCTATGCGCGCGGCTGCGCGTCGCGCTCAAACTCGGCTGGCCATGCAACCCACCGCCGCCGCCAACCCCGCCACCAGCCCCACACTCGAACGCGTCCAGCGCTGGACCAAACTGGCCACGCTGGCCTGGAAGTACCACGACATTCCCACCCAGGATGGGCAGGCACTGCCCGGGCAGCTGGCCGACGACCTTGAAGAGCTGGGCCCTGCTTTCGTCAAACTGGGCCAGGTCCTGTCGAGCCGGCCCGACCTGCTCCCGCCGCGGTACACCAAGGCCCTGGCGCGGCTGCAGGACAACGTGAAACCCTTTTCGTTCGAAGAAGTCACTGTCATTGTCGAATCGGAGCTGGGCGTGCGCATCTCGAAGGGCTTCGCCAGCTTCGACCCGGAACCGATCGCCGCGGCGTCGCTGGGGCAGGTTCATGCCGCGACCCTGCGCGACGGCAGGCCTGTGGTGGTCAAGGTGCAGCGGCCCGAGGTCGCGCAGCAGGTGGCCGACGAGTTCAAGGAGCTGGCGCAGGTCGCCAAATTTCTCGACGCCCACACCGAGGTCGGCCGGCGGCACCGGCTGCGGCGCGTGCTGGAAGAGTTCCGCGCGTCCATCAAGGAAGAGCTCGACTATGAGCGCGAGGCCGAAAACCTGAGGGTGGTCGGCCGGCAGCTCGCGCAGTTCGACGGCATCGTGGTGCCGCAACCCATCTCCGACTACTGCACCGGCCACGTGCTGACGATGGAGCGGGTGTTCGGGACCAAGATCACCAAGGTTTCCGCGTACTCCCGCGCGGACCTCGACGGCCCCGGGCTGGCCGACCAGCTCTTCCATGCCTACCTGAAGCAGGTGCTGGTCGACGGGCTTTTCCACGCCGACCCGCACGCGGGCAACGTCTTCATCACGCAGGACAAGCGGCTCGCCCTGCTCGACCTCGGGATGGTGGGCCGCACCACGCCCGACATGCAGGAGCACCTGCTGAAAGTGCTGATCGCCGTAAGCGAGGGGCGCAGCGAGCAGGCGGCGGACGCCGTGATCGCCTTCAGCGAACGGGCCCCGGAAAGTGACACGGTGCAGTTCAAGCGGCTCATGGGTGCGCTGGTGGCGGCGCAGCGCGGCCGTGCCATCGGAGACGCCAACGTAGGCACCACCCTGCTCGATGTGTCGGGCTCCGCCGCGGACTGCGGATTCTTCGTGCCCAGCGAACTCACGCTGCTGGCCAAGACGCTGCTGCAGCTCGACGAGATCGGCAAGGTGCTTGATCCGGCGTTCGATCCGAACGCGGCGATCCGCCGCCACGCCGCGGCGCTCACGTCGAAGCGGCTGAAACAGGAAGCGTCGGAAGGGAACCTGATCGCCGCGGCGCTGGAATTCAAGAATTTCGCCGCGGGCCTGCCCCAGCGCGTCAACCGGGTCATGGATGCCATCGCCAACCGCGAACTCGAGATCAAGGTCCGCGCGACGGACGCGGCCGACATCATCGAGGGCATGCAGAAGATCGCCAATCGGGTGACCTCGGGCCTGATATTGGCGGCGCTGATCATCGGGGCGGCCCTGCTCATGCGCGTGGAAACCGACTTCCGGATCATGGGCTACCCTGGCTTCGCGATCGCCTGCTTTATGGCCGCCGCGCTCGGCGCGGTGTATCTGCTGGTGAACATCTTTTTGCAGGACCGGCGGGCGGGGAAGAAACAAAAAGGGTAGGTTCTGCGCTGCGGGCTCAGAGCGACTGGGCCGTCCAAAGATGGATGGGCCGACTGGCGGAGAGGGTGGCAGCAGTATCGAGAGCCTAACTAGGCGTCAGCAAACGAAAAACGCCGCGCCTCAAACCTAGTACGTAACTGGTACCCCCAACTAGGGCGCGCTTCAATGCTCTCTAGTCGAGCCGCACGCGCCCGGAGGCGACAAGGCCACGGTTGCGGGCGAGTTCCGTGGCAATGACCTGCTTCATGTCCGCGGCTCTGCCATCGACGACCTCGAAGCCCTGCGTTTCCAGCTGGCGCCGCAGTTCCGGTTTGGCGACGGCCGCGCGCAAGGCCTGGCCCAGGCGTTCCGCCACGTCGGGCGGCACACCAGCCGGGAGCACGAATCCCACCCATGACTGGTAGGTGTAGGCCTGGAGTTCCGGCACGCCGGATTCGGCGAAGCTCGGCACGTGCGGCAGGCTGGCCCAGCGCCGTGTGGACGTAGCGGCCAGCGCCCGCACACGCCCACCTTCGGCGAAGGGCACGACCGGGCTGGTGACATAGAGCATCAGGTCCACCTCACCGGCGATCAGCGCATTCAGCGCCTGCGACTCGCCCTTGTAGGGTATGTGCCGCAGGCTGATGCCCAGCGCCGAGGCCAGCTCCTCGCTGTGCAGGTGCAGGCTGGTCCCGATGCCGAAGGAGCCGTAGGTCAGATGGTCGGGCCGCGCGCGGGCGTACGCGACCAGTTCCCGCATGCTGGCGACGGGCAGCGTGGCGCGTGCGGCGACCACGCCGGAATTTTTGGCCACGATGCCCAGCGGCTCGAAATCCTTCAGCGGGTCGTAGCCCACGGCCTTGTCCACCGCGGGGTTCACCGATGCGATCGAGGGCGAGACGGCGATCAGCGTGTAGCCGTCGCGCGGTGCGCGCAGGGCCGACTGCACACCGATCTTGCCGGACGCCCCCACGCGGTTGTCGATCACCACCGCCTGCCCAAGCTCCGACTGCAGCTGCTGCCCGACCGCGCGCGCGACCCGGTCGATCGGGCCGCCCGGCGGCGTGGGAACGACGATGGTGATGGGCCTGTCCGGGAACAGGCCCGCGGCCTGGGCGAAGGTGGCTGCCAGCAGACAGTGCGCGGCGACCAGTCCGCGAGCGAGATGCTTGATGACATCCGGCATCTGGAGTTCTCCCTTCAGGCAGGAATCGACAAGGCCATTTGCCGCTCTATCGTCCGGCTCCTGAACCGCCAGCGCCTCTGCGTATCCCGCTCGAACCGGTCCGTCACGTCGCTCACCCGTAGCTTGATGGGCTGCCCCGCGCCGGCGGACTCGAATGTGAGCTGCACCGCCGTGCCGGCGCAGGCCCCGTCGCTCAACGCGTCGATGCGCAGGTTCGACAAGGCATGGCGCGTCTTTCTCTGCGGGGTTTCGAAGCGATGCCGGCAGTCCTGAGCGATCTGCTCGCGGCCGAGGAGCCTGACCTCATTGACCGTCAGCGCCCCTTCCGGCAGAAACAATTCGGACAACTCCGCCGCAAGGCCGCGGTCCGCGGCCCAGGCGAAGTCGGCGAGCAGCCGCTGGATCGCGGCAAGGTCGCTGTCGCCCATCAGGCCGCGGCGTTCAGTTCGAGCTGCATCACGGGCATCATCGTGCGCCGCACGAAGCGGCAGCGGCCTTGCTCGTCGAAGGAGACGACGTCGTCGTGGTCTCCCATGTTCAGCACGCCCTTGGGGGTGTCGCCCTTGTCCAGGGCGATGACGATCGCCAGAGACCGCACGCGGTACTGGTTGTTCCCCAGGCTGTCGATGCTGACGTTGCCGCCGAAGTGCCGGGCCTCCCGCTTTTTTTCGCGCCGCATTTCGGCAAGCGAAAGCAGCAGCTCGGTCACGCCCTGGCGGCCTTCGGCATAGCGCTGCGGCGTCTTGAACACCGCCTGCTCTTCCAGCAGGTCGGCCACCGATTCACCACGATCGACGCGGCTAAAGAAATCGTCGATCAGTTCCGTGATGCGCACGCGGATCGCGGGGTCCTGAAGGGCTGGGTTCATGCTCACGGTCAGTTGCTCCAAAGGGCGGGTCAGCGCTGCAGCTCCTGCAGCTCCTGGGGGTTGATCTTGAGTTCGTCACGAATGAATTTGGTAACGGCAACCACCTCCGCATCCATGTCGGCCCGGAACTGGGCCGCGGAAGTTCCGCTGTCGATAGCCATGTCCAGCGTTGCCAGCCACCGGGTCATTTCGGGATCCTGCAGGACTGCCCGCGCGTGGCCGCGTATCTTCTCCACCAGGTCGGCCGGCATTTTGGCCGGGCCCAGCAGGCCGAGCCAGCTGTCCCGCCGGGTGAAGAAGTTGTCAAAGCCGGATTCCGCGAAGGTGGCGACCTGCGGTAGCGCGGGAGAGCGCGCGGGCCCCATGATGGCGAGCGCCCGAGCCTTGCCTTGCGCGATGAGCGGCCCCGCCTGGCCAGGCGATGTGAACGCCAATGTGATCTGGTTCGCCAGCATGTCGTTTAGGGCCGGGGGCGTGCCGCGGTAGGGGACGTTGGTCAACTTGAAGTTGCCCTTGGCCGCCACACTTTCCATGACCAGCTGCGGGAAGGAGCCGGTGCCGAACGAGCCGTAGGTGAGCGGCGCCTTGGCCGCCCGGGCCTCTTCCGCGAATTCCTTGAGGTTGTTGCTCTTGTAGCTGCTGTGGATCAGCAGGACCGGGTAGCTGCGCACCAGCTTGATGATCGGCGTGAAGTCGGCGCGCGGGTCATAGTTCACCTTCATGGTGGCCGGCGTCGTCACGATCGGATCGGCGACGGTGAGCAGCAGCGTGTAGCCGTTCGGTGGAGCCCGCAGGACTTCACTCGCGCCGATCGCGCCGCCCGCGCCGGTCTTGTTGTCGATGACGACGCTTCCCTTCATGCGGGCCGACAGGGCGTCGGCAAATTTGCGCCCCACGGCGTCGAATACCGAGCCCGCCGGGAAAGGCGCGACCAGGCGCACCGGGCGGCTCGGATAGGTGTCCGCCGTGTCCTGCGCGATGGCCAGGGTGGGCGCCGCCACCAGGCCGGCCGCGATCCCGAGTATCTGTCTGCGTGTGTGCTGCATGTGGTGTGTCTCCTTATGGTTTGCCGTGCTTGCCGCCGTCACCGAAACCCCGGCGCCATCCGATTCTTTCCAGGTCGGGAATGTCTGATCCCGACTCCTGGCTCACCCGGCGGATTTCGGCAGGATCGGGAAGCTTCTCAACGCCTTCAAGTGCGGGCAGCGTGAGGGCCTGCGCCGGCCGGCCCATGAACTTGAACAGGCTGGTGTTGTTGTTGATGGCGGGGAATTCCTTGTCCGCCGTCACCGTCAGCGAGAACATGCGCGTGACGGGCGCGGCCGAGACGAACCAGTGCATCCGGCCGCAAGGCATAAAGATCATGGAATCCTTGGGGACGTCATAGGGCACGCCTTCCACCCAAGCGGTAAGGTGGCCCTCGATGATGAAAAAGATTTCGTGCTCGTAGAGGTGGATGTGCGGCGGCGGGCCGACATGCTCGGGAATATTGCCTTCCCAGATGCAACAGGTATTGCCGACCTGCTTGCCCTGTGCGTACATCACAATGAGCTGGCCCTCGTACCAGAGCGCGCGGTCCACCGTCCGGCCGGAAACGAACGGCTGGAGGGGTTGATAGTCCTCCAGGCCACCACGCTCCGCGCGCAGCCTGGCCGATTCCGCTTTCCAATCCATGTTGACGTTCCGATCAGTTGGGTTGACGCGATCGCGCTGTTGCGCTGCATCGAAATGTACTATATCGTCATTTTGACAATTTACGCTATTGCCGATTTCATTCAATGGAAACCCTCCTGCCCGGCCGGTCTGCAACAATCGGCGGCATGGCGGCCAGGAAACCTCTTCAGGGCAGGGCGAGGATCGGTGAGATCAAACGGGAAAAGACCCGCGCGGCGCTGATCCAGGTCGCCCTGCAGGTCATTTCGGACAGGGGTTTCGATGCCCCCACGATCGACGACTTCATTGAAGCGGCGCAGGTGGCGCGGGGAACCTTCTACAACTATTTCAGGAGCCGCGATGAACTCCTGATCGCCGCGGCCGCCCATGTGGCCGACAGCGTGGACCAGGAGATCCTTCCGCTGTTTGCCGTGGCCGATGACCCGGCGCAAAGAGTGGCGATCGCCATCCGCAAATTCATCGAGATGAGCATGCGCCATCCGCACCAGGGCGGCTTGCTGGTCAGGATGATTCCCCTGTCCGGCGGCGCGGTGAGCGATGAGATGCGGCGGGGCGTGCTGGAAGACCTGGAAAACGGGCGAAAGCTTGGCCGGTTTCACTGGCGGTCACTCCAGGCTGCGCTGGCCTTGAGCATGGGCACCATTACCCTGGCTATCCGCACGGCGATCTCGGAGCCGACGCCGGCGAATTTTTCCGAGCTGATCGCCGCCATGGTGTTGCAGGGGTTGGGGATGCCCGCGAAGGAGGCGCAGCGCGTGGCGGCGTTGCCTCTGCCACGGCCGTCCGCCTAGTGCGGCAGGCCGGGGTCAGCCACCAGGTGGATGGCTTCGATGCCATGGACCGCGCAGGCTTCGTCGTTGTCCGGCAGGTCACCGCTGATGCCCACGGCGCCCAGCACGTCGCCCTGCGCGTTGCGGACCAGCACACCGCCGGGAACAGGGATCATGCGTCCTTGTGATGCACTTGCCAGTGCGGTGAAAAACGCCGGCGCCTTCTCCACCCTCTGCGCGAGAAACCGGGTGCCGTGGCCCATCCCCAACGCACCCCAGGCCTTGCCGTATGCGATCTCGGGCCGCAGGATTCCCGACCTGTCTTCGCGCTTGAGAACCACGAGATGGCCGCCGGGGTCGAGCACGGCGATCGTCAAGGGCTTCAAGCCCAACTCGCGCGCACGGCGCAGGCCCGCGTCCACGACCTCGGTAGCCTGTTCAATAGTAATGGCGGTCATTGATGCTGCCTTCGGTGACATTTGTATGGGGTATGCAATGGGCGCATCCGGTATCGGCCGTGCTGGCCCGGCCCGACCAGAACGCGAAGTCGTCGACGATGGGACACGCGTCAGTGATTCTGTGGTTCGCGAGACGCAGGACAATCGCCTGCCCGGTCTTGACTGCGGGGCCCAGGCAGCCGAGCAAGCTGAAGGCGTCGGCGAAGCTCACCTGGTAGCGCAGCACCGCGCTGCCCTCATCCGCGATCAGCTCATCCACCGTGGCGCACCATCCCGGGAACAATTGGTGCAGGCGGCTCATGCGCTGCGCGGAAAGCGATTTGAGCAGCGACCCGGCCAGAAGCTCTTCCAGCCGGGTGGTGTCGTTGTTGTTCAGGTGATCGACCAGCCGCTGGACGAGTGCCCTCGCGCTGAGCGGTCGCGGTTGCACGGCTTGCGCGGCGGCTTCGTGACGCATCATGTCCTGGCACCGGAGGCAGCTTGCACCAGCGGGGTCATGCGCGATCAGCGCTGGCAGGGTGTCCTGCACGGCGATGGCCATGCCGCAAAGCGTTTGATTGAAGCCGTCCGTGCACCGCGCAAGGATGTGGCTGTCGTTCAGCAGCGTGAGGCAGCTCACCACGGCGTCAGGCCGGCACGGCTCGCCGCCATTGCGCCTGGGTGGCCAGAATCGACGAGACAATTTCCGTTGCGGTGGATTGGGCCTGCGCGTGAGCATCGGCCCGCCGTTCCGTGCTCACGTTGACGCCCTCGACGCGCACGATGTCGACGTTCGCGATGCCCAGCGTTTTGAGCGCCGTCACGAGGTATCGCTCCTGAAAGTCGCGCGCGCGCCCTTGCTCGGTCAGCGAATACATGCCGCCGCGGCTGGATGCGATGATGACCCGCACGTTCGAAATGAGGCCAACAAGGCCCCTCTCGGCATACAGGAAAGTGCGCTTGGGCTGGGATATCCGGTCGATCCACGCCTTCAGCTGGCTAGGGATGGACAGGTTGTACAAGGGCGCGCCGATAACCACGATGTCGGCCGCCAGCAGCTGCTCGATATGCACGTCGGTCATCGCCTTCTCATCGCGCTGCCGGGGCGTCAGTTCGTCCTCCGGCCGGCGATAGGCAAGGTACACATCCTCCGTCAGGTGGGGGATCGGGTCGCGGGCCAGGTCTTTGTAGGTGACGTTGCAGCCCGGGTACTGCGCCTGCAGCAGCTCAACGAGCATTGCAGACAGTTTTCTTGAGTTCGATGTCTCGAACATCGGACTGGAGTCGATGTGCAGGATATTCATGCAAAAAAGGGTGGGACGAAACGGGCTGAATTGGCCGGAGCGATGCTATCGAGAGCCGCAACAAAGGGCCAATACCAGATGCGTGGCGCAATCGATATGCCCTGCGTATCGTCCGTCCGCGCTTGCGAATTCATGTCCGCTGCCTCCAGTTTTTGCCTCAAGGGTTTCTACCAGGCCATCGGCTCAACTTAATGCTCCAGTATTCGCCTCTATTAATAGACCGACCGGTCGGACTATTAATAGATAGGTCAACAACGAACAGGAGCAACATGACTTTCCCGATGAAATTCCGCGGTTCACGCCGCGTCCCGCCCGCCGTTGCGGCACTCGCACTGGCTTGCGGCCTGGCCGCTTGCGGCGGAGCCGCCGACGAAGACAGCGCGGCGCCGGCAACCAGCGCGGACCCGGCCCGAAGCGCCCCGCTGGCCATGAGCGCGGCCGCTGCGGACCCGTCGGTCATTTCCGTCTCCGGTGGAACCATCAAGGGGTCTGTCGCCAGCACCTACCGTGCCTTCTTCGGCATCCCCTATGCGGCGCCACCGGTCGGTGCGCTGCGCTGGAAGGCGCCCGGCGCCGCACCGGCCTGGTCGGGCACGCGCGACGCCACTGCGGCACGCAGCGTTTGCCCGCAAGGCGCCTTTGACGCCAGCGGTAACCCGGTGATCCGCGGCAGCGAAGACTGCCTTTTCGTGAACGTCTACACCCCCGCACCGGTCTCGCCCACGGCCAGGCTGCCCGTCATGGTGTGGCTGCATGGCGGCGCCTACGTTGCCGGTGCCGGCAGCGACTACGACGCCACCGTGCTGGCCAAGAAGGCCAACGCGATCATCGTCACGCTCAACTACCGGCTGGGCGCGCTCGGCTACCTGGCACATCCCTCGCTGACGGCAGAGAGCCGCGACAACTCCGGCAACTACGGCCTGCTCGACCAGCAGGCCGCGATGAAGTGGGTGCAGGCCAATATCGCCGGTTTTGGCGGCGACACCACCAAGGTCGCCCTGTTCGGCGGTTCGGCCGGTGGCGCCTCGGTCTGGGCCAACGTGGCCTCGCCGAAGGCGGCCGGCCTGTTCACCCGCGCCATCGTGCAAAGCGGCCCGGACACCAATACGCCGCTGGCAAACGGCGAAGCGCTGGGTTCAACCTTCGCCGCCAACATCGGCTGCACCGGCACCGGCGCAGCTGTCGCGGCTTGCCTGCGCGCGATGCCGGTGGCCGCGGTGATCGGCGTGCAAAGCGCCCTGCCCCCGGGGCCGATGGGTGTGACGTTTCAGCCCGCCACCGGTGGCGCCGTGCTGCCCCAGTCGGCGAAGGGCGCCGTCACCAGTGGCAGCTTCAACAAGGTGGCGATCCTGCAGGGCACCAATCACGACGAGGGCCGCCTGTTCGCGGCGCTGGGGTTCGACTTGCGCGGCAACCCGCTGACCGTTGCCAGCTACACGGCGCTGGTCAACCAGATGTTCGGTCCCGCCGCGGCGCCGGTGCTGGCGCAATACCCCGCGGCCAGCTATGCATCGCCGTCGCTGGCCTACGCCGCGCTGGTCACCGACTCGAGCTTCTCCTGCGCGGCGCGCACGATGAACCGCCTGGCTTCGGCCCGCACGCCGGTGTTTGCCTATGAGTTCAACGACCCGAACGCGCCGGTGAATTTCGCGCCCTTCGGCCTGCCGCCGGGAACGCCCGCGCCGTTTGCCATGGGTTCGTACCACGGAGCGGAAACGGCCTATATCTTCCGCAGCCCGGCGGCGTCAAGCTTCATGACTTCGGCACAGCTGGCCCTGTCCGACCAGATGATCGGCTACTGGTCCAACTTCGCCGCAACGGGCCTGCCGGTACTGCCCGCGGTGGCCTGGCCGCCGTATGCCAGCCAGTTCGACATGGTGCAGGTACTCAAGCCGGGTGGCCCGGGCTCCACGACCCAGTTCGCCGCCGACCACAAGTGCACGTTCTGGGCCGGATTCGGCGTCTGATTCTGCGGGCCCGCGTTCAGGCGGGCCGCAGGGTGTGGTGTTTCAGCGGCAGCGACCGCACCCGCTGGCCGGTGGCCGCGAACACCGCATTCACCAGCGCCGGAGCCAGCGGCGGCACGCCGGTTTCGCCGACCGCGCCCCAGGGCTGGCCGGCGTCGGTCCCGTTCGCCACGATGTAGGTCTCGATGCGCGGAGTTTCATGGATGCGCAGCAGCGGGTAATCGTGGAAGTTGCTTTGCTCGGTGCGCCCGGCCTTGAAGGTGATCTCGCCTGTCAGCACGGCGCCGAGCGCCTGGATGATGCAGCCTTCCATCTGGGCCACGATGGTGTCGGGATGCACTGCGAACACCGGGTCGATGACGCAAACCACGCGGTGCACCTTGATCGCGCCATCCTTGTCGACCGAAAGCTCCACCACCTGCGCGCACACCGCATCGTCGAACTCGACGACCGCGATGCCCTGGTGCACACCGGCCGGCGGTTTTCCCCAGTTGGCCCGCCGCGCCGCCTCGTCAAGCACGGCCAGCGTGCGCGGCGCCTGCGCCAGCAGCGGGCGGCGGAACTGGTAGGGGTCCTGCTTGCAGGCGTGCGCCATTTCATCGATGAAAGTCTCGCGGAAGAATCCATTCTGTGAGTAGTTCACGGCGCGCCAGAAGCCGACCGGGATGGCGGTGTTGCGCATCACGCAGCCGGCCTCGAAGGTGGGAATGGCATAGCCCATGTCGCCCTTGTGCAGGCCGTTCGTCATCGAAGGGTCCTGGCCGTTTCGCATGAAATGCGGCGCCAGGCTGGCGAAGATCGACGAGCCGCACAGGCGTATCTTCCAGCCGACCAGCCGGCCGCCGCTGTCAAAGCCTGCGGTCTGCCTGGCCACCACCATGGGCCGGTAGAAATCGTGCTGCATGTCCTCTTCGCGCGTCCAGATCATCTTGACCGGCTGGCCGACGGCCCTGGCGATCAGCACCGCCTGGCGCGCCCAGTCCTGCGACAGGCCGCGCCGCCCGAAGCCGCCGCCCAGGTGGCATTTGTGGACTACCACCTTGGAAATATCCAGGCCCAAGGTCTGCGCCACGACCTGGGCGGTACCTTCGCCGTTTTGCGTCGGCGCCCAGACTTCGGCCCGTCCATCGACCACGTGGGCGGTGCAGGTCTGCGGCTCCATCGTGGCGTGGGCGAGGTAGGGCACCTGGTAGTCGGCCGTGACTCGCGTGGCGGCGGCGGCCAGCGCCGCGTCCACATCGCCGATGCGGTTGCCCACCACCACGTCGCCGGCATCCAGCCCCTGCTGCAGGGTCTTCAGGATGGACTCGGTGGACACGTTGGCGCTGGCCGTCTCGTCCCAGGCAACAGGCAGCGCATCGAGCGCCTTTTTTGCCTGCCACCAGCTGGCCGCGACGACGGCCACCGCGTTGTCGCCCACTGGCACCACCTGGCGCACGCCCGGCATGCCCGTCACCTTGGCGGCATCAAAGCTCTTGAGCTTGCCGCCGTGGGCCGAGCAGGCTTTGATCGCGGCATGGAGCATGCCGGGGACGCGCACGTCGATGGCGTAGACCAGCTGCCCTGTCACTTTGGCCCGCATGTCGAACTGGGAGGCCGACTTGCCGATCAGCTTCCAGTCCTGCGGCCGCTTGAGGGCAACGTTCTCCGGCACCGGGCGGGCCGAGGCAGCTTCGGCCAGCGCGCCGTAGCGCAGGCTGCGCCCGCTGGGGCCATGCGTCACCACGCTGTTGCGGGCCGTGCATTCCCCGGCCGGGCAAGTCCAGCGCGAGGCGGCTTCGGCGATCAGCATGGTGCGAGCCTGGGCGCCGGCCTTGCGCAGGAAGTCTTGCGACCGGCGAACCGACACACTGTCCGTGGTGACCATATTGCCCCAGGGCCGCTTGCGGGCCAGGTGCTCGGCCACCGGCGCGTACTCGGGCTTCACCCGGGCCCAGTCGCACTCGAGTTCCTCGGCCACCAGCATGGGCAGCGAGGTGAAGGTGCCCTGCCCCATGTCCGAACGCGCGATGCGGATCAGCACGCTGTCGTCGGGCTGGATCACCACCCAGGCCGTGAGTTCCGGCTGGCCGGGCTTGGGCGCCAATGGCAACTGGGCCGCGGCTTGCGCGAATGCGGCGGGGGTGCCCAGCACAAGCCCGCCGGCCACTGCGCTGATGCCGAAGGCGAAGCCGCGGCGCGAGAGCGCCGGCTGCAGCGGGGCGGCGTTCATGAACCGGCCTTCCTTGCCGATGCCACCTGCTTGATGGCGGCCCGGATGCGCGGGTAGGTGCCGCACCGGCAGAGGTTGCCGGCCATCGCGCTGTCGATCTCGCCATCCGACGGGTGCGGCCTGGCCTGCAGCAGCGCCGCCGCCTGCATGATCTGGCCCGACTGGCAGTACCCGCACTGCGGCACCGCGTGCTCAACCCACGCGGCCTGCAACGGATGCAGGCCCCTGGCGCCCAGCCCCTCGATCGTGGTGACAGCCTTGCCCTTGAGGTCGGCCAGTGCGACTGTGCAGGAGCGCACGGCGTCCTTGTCCACGTGCACGGTGCAGCAGCCGCACAGCCCGGCACCGCAGCCGAAGCGGGTCCCCATCAGCCCCAGCTCATCGCGCAGGTACCAGAGCAGCGGGGTTGCGGGGTCGCCGCCGAAACGGCGGCGGGTCTGGTTGACGACTATTTCGATCATGCCGGCTCTCCATTAGTCGAATGTGATGTTCTTGGCCTTGACCAGCCGCGTGGTCAGTTCGAGTTCGCGGCGGATGGCCGCTGCCATTTGCGGACCAGCGACCTGCCGGGGCTCGACACCGGCGTCGGCCAGCGTCTTGATGAAGGCGGGGTCGGCATGAAGTGCCGTGATCGCCTTCTGCAGGCGCTTGATGATGGCGTCGGGCGTGCCCTTCGGCACCCATAGCCCCACCCAGGTCGGGATCGGTTGAAAGCCCGGCAGGATCTCGCTGACCGTGGGTACATCGGGCAGCGCCGCGCTACGGCGCTCGCCGACATAGGCCAGGGCCCGGATCCTGCCGGACCTGATGCCCGCCAAGGCGGAGGAAGTCGGCTCATAGCCTATCGTCACCATTCCGGCAAGCACATCGGGTATCGCACTCAGCTTGTAGGGAACCTGCAGCAGCTCGATACCCGCGGCGTCCTGCAACAGTTCCATCCCGAGGCGCGCTGTGCTGGCGGTACCGTACGAGGCGTAGCTGAGGTGCCCTGGTCTCTGCCTGGCCGTGGCGATCAAGTCCTGCAGGTTCCTGCCGGCGAAGCCGGAGCCCGCAATGACGAACGATCCGCTGTGGTACAGCTGGGCGACCGGGGCGAGATCCCGGGTCGGGTCCAGGGCCTGTTTCGACAGGAGTTCAGGCGGGGTCGTGAAAGGCCGGCTGACGGAAATCAGCAGCGTCTGGCCGTTGGGCGGCGCCTTGGCCACCGCCATGATGCCGAGCACGTTCGAAGCGCCCGGGCGGTTCTCCACGACCACGGAAGTGCCAAGCTCTTGGCCCAGCCGCACCGAGTACACCCGCGCAAAAACGTCGGTGCCGACGCCCGGCGGCGTCGGCGTGACGAGCTTGATCGTCGCGCCCGCCGGCCAGGCCGGCTCAGCGGCGCTCCAGGACGGAATAAGCAAAGCGGCGCAGGCCAACAGGCCCAGGTTGCAGCGGCGTCTCATGTCTTGTCTCCAAGTCTCGTTTATGGGTTCGATGCGAGGATGGTAGGACGGGAGCGCGCAGGCTATTATTCTGCGAGAGTCAATAAATATCGCGATCGGGCCAAAGAGCATGCTGCGCAGCTTTGACGTTTTCGACGTGCGGCGTTTTCATGAAGAAGGCCGGCACGAAGTGGGCCTGCACGCCCACCGCCATGGGCAGTTCACCTGCGTCATCTCCGGCGTGGTGAGCCAGGAAACGGATGCGGGCATCTGGGTCGTTCCCCGCGATCGCCTGATCTGGGTTCCGCCTCACGCGGCCCATTCGGTCCGCTCCGACGGCGTCGAAGGCTGGCTGGTCCTGGTGCCGCCCAGCTTTACACCGCGCTTGCCAGATCGCATCTGTGTGCTCGAGTCGTCGGCGCTGCTGCGCGCCTCGCTGGAGCGCTTGACCACGCTCGATGAATCCGATCGCAAGGTCGCGTCCGCGCTTTCGGAGGTCATCCTGCTCGAGATCGACCACGCGCGGACCTGTGGGCTGGAAATTCCGATGCCGCGCTCACCGCGCCTGCGGACGATCGCCGAGCGCTTGCTCAAGGAGCCGAACGACGATCTCCTGCTAGACGGGTGGGCCAGCGAGGCGGCGCTCTCGCGCCGCTCGTTCACGCGGCATTTTGTCGAGGAGACGGGCTTGAGCTTCGCGGTCTGGCGGCGCAGGGTGATCGCGAGCCGCGCGGTCGAGCTGCTGTCCGCCGGGGAGTCAGTCTCTTCCGTCGCACTCGCCATGGGCTATGAATCGGTCAGCGCGTTCGTGGCCATGTTCAAGCGGCTGCATGGCGCGCCGCCGGCCAGGTTCCTCAGCAACTCACGCTGACCCGGGCGGACTGCTCCGCACAAATTTGGCCGGATCGCGATATGTATTGGCCATTTGTGGCTAATGGCATGTCCGGCACCAAAGCAACAATGGCGCCACTTCAACCCGAGACAGAGTCATGGCATGGCGCCCCAGCAAACACCAGACACCGTTACAAGGGCGGCATTGACAGAGTTTCAGCGCCTGCCGACATCGGCGGCGCGGGCGGTCATGCCTTATGTGATCGACGGCTCCACCTACCTCGCGATTTCCCAGCATGCCCGCGACATCCCGGGTACCGTGGCCGCGATGAATGCCGGGGACAGCGACATCCCCACGCTGGTTTACAAATGGGTGGACGGCGCCTTTGCCCTGGTGCAGCAATTGCCGGTTTCGGCCGGTGAAGATGCCGAATATTTTTCGTTCGACGCTGTCCACTATCTCGCCACCGCAAGCATCCGCACCGGCTCTGACCCCTATGACCTGAATTCCATTTCCATCATCTATAAGTGGAATGGCGAGGAGTGGGCGTTGTTTCAGGAGGTTCCGACCTTTGCCGCGAAGCAGTGGCACTACTTCGAGTTCGAAGGGCGCCGCTGCCTGGCGCTGGCGCAGAACCTGCCGGGACGCGACACGACGGTGGTCCATGGCCGGGCTTCGACCATCTTCCAGTGGAATGGCTCGAAATTCGAAGCACTGCAAAACGTTGAAAGCCGTGCCGGATACAGCTTCCACTACTTTGAGCACGAGGGCGCCCACTATCTGGGCTATTGCGACCACGGCCTGGCGTCCAAGATTTACAAGTGGGACGGCAAGCGGTTCGAGCCCTTCCAGGATTTTTCGAACATGGGTGGCCGCTCATTCAAATACTTTCGCCGTGACGGCGCGGGCTATCTTTGTTACGCCGACATCCTGAACCGCTCCTCGCTCTACAAATGGGATGGGGAAATATTCCGCCCGGTCCAGTCGCTGGGCGGCGAAGGCGGGCGCGACTTTTCGCTTTTTGAACTGGACGGTGTGCTGCACCTGGTGCGGGTCTGCTTCATTCAAGGCACCCCGGCCGATCCTGATCCCACGCTCAAGTCGCAGCTGTTCCGGTGGGAGGCCGGCGCCTTCATGCTCGTTGAGGAATTCCCGACCCATGGCGGCGTCGATGGCGTGCCGTTCATGGCGGATGGCAAACCCCATCTCGCCGTGGCCAACAGCCTGACGCCCGATATCCGGTTCCGCCAGGACAGCATCATTTATCGCCTCGCCGGATCGGAGGTCGTTCGTGATCGATCATGACCGCTATCGCCCCGGTGATGCTTTTCATCGGCTGTTCGCCGCCTTCACGTCAGATGCTTTCAGCATGGGCAAGCACCTGGCCGATGCCCTGATGAAAGACCGGGGCGACGACCCCTTGTTCGTCACCACCGGCACTGAAATGATCATATTTCCCGGCGGCGGGCGTGAACCGGTCATCCGCAGTTTCCGCAAATCGACGCGTGGCTTCATCGAGCTGACGGCGGTTTCCCATCTCCCCTGCGCAATCGCCTGGATGATGCGAATGCGTGAACTGGGATATGAGGTTTGGCGCAAGGATGCGCACTACCTGATCGAACAGCTTGCCGATGTCCGCAAACAGAACAGCGAACAGTATTGGCGTGAGCACGTGGATGTTCCCGCCTATCGCGGCATCGAAGCGAAGATCGCCGACCTCATCGACTACACCTGTGTTGTGACCACTGCTTTCGTGCGGCGTGAGCTGGCGTCGGAAAAGGGCATCAGTTTTGCGGAGTTGAGGGCGCACTATCTCGATCCGGTAGCGTCGCCCCAGGTGCCGGTGCCGATGAACGACATGATGGGCGCAACCTTCGGGCTCGCTTTTCTCGATATCGGCCATCGAATCATCGATTGGCTGCGCAGCGAGGACATGGACTGGACGCGCACGATGGTACTGATCACCGGCCGTACCGGCCGCGCAACTTCGGGCTTCACCTGGGCGACCAACAACATGTGCCACCTGATCTGGCAGGCCTCGGGCCAGAAATTGCCGCCTGAAAATCTGCACATCGCTCCTCATGCGCCGTCGCTCGTCATCCGCGACAACATGGAGCCCGACGAATTCGTGGAGATCGAGGAACAGTATCGCTGGAGCTACGCGCGCACACTGGCCGGCCTGGAGCTCGCGCCGCGCATGTTCGAGGGATATCCGCAATACCGCTCGCCGGTTGAGGAACGGCTGTTTATCGACCCTGGCACGACCACGGTGGACCAGATGCCATCCCTGCGCTCGATGGATGATCGCCGTGCCATGGTGACCCGCTTGCGCATGGTGCTGGAGGATCCGGCCCAGCTCATTTCCAACGCCGCGGCGCACTTCGTCATTGATCAGTTGTGCGAGAACGGCAACCGGCCCGACAAGGTGGTACTGCCTGGCTTCACCCATATGGACTATCCGCACGCTTTCGTGCCGCCTTTTTGAGAACAATATCCCGACGAGCCAGCTTGCCACCGGGGCCGGTCACGACGGCGGTTTGTGCTTCAGGATCCAGACGCCCTGGTTGTTGTCAGTGACGTAGATGTAGCCGCGCGCATCGACCAGCACGTCTTCGGATTGCGGCGCCAGGATCTGCGGGAACGGGCCGTAGCGGCGGCGTGGCACCGGCGGGATGAACCAGCCCACCTCGCGCGGGGCGGTCGGGCTGGCGATGTCGATCAGGCGCAGGCCTGCATTCCAGTAAGTCAGGTACACCAGGTCACCCTGCGGCTGCACATAGGGGTTGTGCAGCAGCGTGTTGACGTTGTGGGTGCCGAAAGTGCTGCCCTTGATATCGCAAAAGCTTGCAATCTTCATCTCGGGTGGCGGCAACGGGTAGGGGAACAGCGACATCAGGCGCAGCTGCGCGGGATCGGCGATGTCGACTATACCCGCGAAGCTGGGCGCCGCCTTGCATTCGGGCGTGATGCCTTCGGAGGTCACGATCGCGATCTTGCGGTCGTGCAGTGGAATGATGGTGTGGCCCGCGAACCGCGCGTCAAAAGGCGGGCTGGCGGCCAATTGCCCGACCTGCCTGGGTTTGGAGACATCCGAGATGTCCAGCACGATGAAACCTTCGCTTCCGTAAGGCAGGTAGGCGAGATTGCCGTCCAGGTAGGCGGGCCCGTGCAGCGCCACGAACGGCGACACTGGTGTTTCACCGGGGCCCTGGCCCTTGACCCACCAGCGGCCGGCCTCGACCGGATGCGCCGGGTCACTGATGTCCACGATCACGTAGATGTTGCCGCGAAACCCGGGAACGATGGCCGACAGGTGCATGTACTTGCCGCCGTAGTAGCCGTTGCGGTGCGTGCCTTCGCCGCCCGTCCTGTACTGCCCGACCTGCCGGGGATTGACCGGGTCGCTGATGTCCCAGATCAGCACGCCCTCTTCGAATGCCGCATTGCGGTCCGCGCCGATCCCGGGCACCACCGGCTTTTGCATGCCGGTGATCATGGTGGTGCCATGGATGTCAACCTGGCCCGTGAACGCGCCCTTGGGACCCGGGATGAACTTGACGACCTTGCTGTCGGCCGGGTCGGTGACGTCGAGGATAGTCCAGCCCGACACCCAGAAATGCCCCATGTAGAGGTACCAGCGGTCGCCGGAGCGGACGATCGACATCTTGAACGCAGGCTTGTCGTCCAGGTTGTTGTAGCCGACCACGCTGACGTTCTTCGCGTGCCAGCCCCGCGGCGGGGGTTCGGCGGGCGCGGCTATGCCTGCTTGCACTTGCAGGGCAAGCAGGCATGCGGCCAGGAAGGCGGATCGCGTCATGCGGGCGCTCAGAAGAAGTGGCGGATGCCCAGCGCGTAGCTCGTGCCCCTGGCCTCGACGGCCGTGGCGACCGTTCCGGCCGCGCGGTTCCGGTCGTGGCGCAGCAAGGCATAGAGGTCGGTGCGTTTGGACAGACTGTAGGCATACCCCACCGAAGCCAGGCTGCGCTTGGACGCGAAGGCCTCGTTGCCCTTGCGCACGCCGTACCCGACCATCACTCGGCCAGAGCCCACCGGGATCAAGGCGCTGAGGTCCCAGATCCGAAAGCTGATGTTGTCATCGGCAAGCGTGGCGGTGCCACTCCCGTCGCTAACGATGCGGCCCAGGTGCCCGAAGAGCTTCACCACCTGCAAGTCATAGCCTACGCCTGCCAGCGTGTTCTTGGTGTTGTTGCGCGTCGTGCCGTCGGAGAATGTCACGGGGTCTTTTTTGACGTCGGAGTACGCCAGCGCCGCAGAGAATGGGCCGCCCGCATAGCCGATACGACCGCCCACGTTTCCGCCATTGGAACCCTCGGAAAGCGACTTTTGCAGATTGAAGTTGAATCCGGCGAGATTGGGCGAATCGTAGGCGATGCTGTTGCTCCACCCGGTACCGCCGGCCAGGGGCGAGCCGATAAACATCAACAGATTAATGGGCGAGAACGATGTCGAGTCGCCAAACGCGTTGCTTGACACGGAGCTGATGAAGATCGCGGTGGTGATCTGCCCTAGGCGCACCCGGCCCACGGTGTCGCTGCCCAAGCCCACAAACGCGGCCTTGGACCAGAACGGATCGGGCCCCACGTTGACCGCAGAACAGGCAGGGGCCGGGGCCGGAGGACCGGCACAGATCGCATCGCTGCGACCCGGTTGCCCGGTGTCATTGCGGATGAAACTCTGAAGCTCAAAGTTGGCGGAGAGCCCGCCACCCAGGTCCTCCGTGCCGCGCACGCCAAAATAGCTGGTGGACAGGCCACTGGCATCCTGCCGTGTGATCGTGGTGTCGGTGGGCGTCACGCCGGCCGCTACTCCCTTGTAGCGGCCGACGTTGGCATCGATCAGTCCGAACATCGTGACCGTACTCTGCGCGTGCGCGGTACCAGCCCAACCAATTGCAAGCAAAGCAAGGGCGCGGCCGTTCGAAATCAATTTCTTCATCTGTGTCTCCAGGTTTTCGGGCAAATGGTGTGTCGCGACAAGCAGCCGCCTCCATACCTCCGCGGCTACCGTTCATGGTTAGTCACTTGGCTTCGTAGATGAAGACCCATTCGTCCGGTTCCTTTTGATGAAGCTTTGATAGGGCGGCCGTACATTGCGGCCAGGCGAATCGAGGAAACAACGCAATGAGCTTGCCCAGAATCGGCCGCTACGGCGCCGGAAGAGATCTCTTGAGTTTCGAAGTTCCACCCGAAGACGTGGTGCCCGAGATCGTGAGCGTGGTCGCCCAGGACGGCGGAAAGTCCAAGGGCGTGCTCTATCGCAAGCGAGGCGAAAAGACGCTGGTGTGCATCCTGCACCCGCGCGGCGACATGACGCGCCACTACGCCATCCCAGCGCTGGTCAAGGGCGGCTACGCGGTCTTCGCGCAGGAGAGCCGCTGGCCGGGCAATGACGTCACGGCCAGCCATGAGCTGCTGCTGGCCGACGTCGCCGCGATGATGGTCAGCATGCGCAGCCGCGGCTTCGACAAGGTGGTGCTGCTGGGGTACAGCGGCGGCGGCTCGGTCTACAGCTTCTACCAGTCGCAGGCAGTGACACCGATCGGCCAGCGCCTCACGGACACCGCAGCCGGCGACCCGTTCGATCTCAACGGCTTCCACATGCCGCCGGCCGACGGCATCATGTTCATCGCCGCCCACCTTGGGGCCGGCAAGACCATGCTCAACGAGATCGATCCGTCGGTCACCGACGAGGGCGACCCGCTGTCGCTGGACCCCGGGCTCGATATGTACAACCCGAAGAACGGGTTCAGGGAGCCGCCGGCCCTGAGCAGCTACAGCCCCGAGTTCCTGGCCCGCTATCGGCAAGCGCAGAGTGCACGCGTCGCACGCATCGATGCGATCGCCCGGGGCTGCATCGAGGAACAGCGCTACTTCCAGGAGATGGCCCGCCAGCCCGATTTCGAAAAGCTGCCGGCCGAGCGGCGGGCCTTCGTGCTGCGCCGCGCGGTGCTGGGCCGCTTCATGAACGTCTATCGCACCGATGCGAATCCGGCGGTGACCGACCTCTCCATCGATCCGTCCAAGCGCGCCTACGGTTCCATCATGTCGGTGCGCCCCGACCTGTCCAACTACACCGAAGCGGGCTTCGCCAAGAACCTGACGCCGCGGGCCTGGCTCAGCCTCTGGTCGGGCCATGCCTCGCGCGCTTCGGTGCTGGACAACCTGCCCAAGGTCGCGGTGCCCACGCTGGTGATGGACTACACCGGTGACAGCGCGATCCATCCGTGCAACGCCGAAGCCATCTACACCCGGTCGCCGGCCGCCGACAAGGAGATCGCGCACGTGGACGGCGACCACTTCGGCCTGCCGCTGCCGTCCGCGCCGGACCACGGCGGGCGTGAGGCGGCGCTCAAGATCGTCATTGCCTGGCTGCAAGAGCGCTTTCCCTCATGATCCACCACCTCTCCATCGCCGCGCGCGATCCCGAGAACGTTGCCACGGTGTTCGCCGAAATCTTCGGCGGCGGCGTGGTCATCCCCTTCCGCCCGAACCATGGCAGCTTCATGGTGTTCCAGCTTGATGACGTGGGCACCGAGATCGAGATCCACCCGCTGGGCACCACGCTCGAGCCTGATGACCCGGGCTTCATCCGCGGCGCGCGAAGCAGTGGTGGCGTGGCCACCCATTTCGCGTTAAGCGTGGATGCGAGCGAAGAGAATATCCTCATGATCGCGGCGCGCCAGGGCTGGCTGTGCCGGCGCACGCAGCGCGCGGAGTTTCCGCTTGTGGAGATGTGGATCGAAAACGAGGTCCTGTGCGAGCTGCTGCCGCCCGATTGCGCGGCGAAGTACCTGGAAGTCAACCGCGCCATGAAGGCCGGTGTATTGCAAGAGCGTGCGCAAGCCGCGAAAGGAAAGAAATGAGCAACGAACGCATCGCCGACGCCCCCATCGACAGCCAGTTCCTCGATCGCTGGTCGCCGCGCGCATTCGACACCAGCTTCACCCTTACCGAAGTCGGCCTTGCGCCGCTGTTCGAGGCGGCGCGCTGGGCGCCCTCGGCGTTCAACTGGCAGCCCTGGCGATTTGCCTTTGCGCTGCGCCAGGAACCGGGCTGGGCGGATTTTGTCGATCTGCTGATGCCCTTCAACGCTATGTGGGCGAAAAATGCCTCGGCGCTGATCTTCGTGACGTCGGAAACGCAGATCAAGAAACCGATGGACGAGGAGCTGTCGCCCTCGCACAGCCACGCGTTCGACACGGGCGCCGCCTGCGCCCTGCTGGCGCTGCAGGCGCGGCGCGAAGGCCTGTACACGCACACCCTGAACGGCATCCACATGGACCGCGTCAAGACCCGGCTGGGCGTGCCGGCGACCCAGCGCGTGGAGGCCGCGATTGCTGTCGGCAAGCTCGGCGACCGTGCCAGCCTGCCTGAGCGCCTGCAGGCAAGGGAGACGCCGAGCAGCCGCAAGCCGGTTGCCGAATTCGCGGCCAGGGCCCGGCTGCAGGATTGAGCGGCGCCAGACCCCACATGCCCGCGACGACCTGGGACCGCCGCTACGAATTCAAGGCAGTCGGCCTGCTGGCCCTGGGCCTGGGCATGGTGGGCCTGGACCGCTTCATCATCAACCCGCTGTTCCCGGTGATGCAGAAGGACCTTGGCCTGAACTACCAAGACCTGGGCCTGATCTCCGGCGTACTGGCGCTGACCTGGGGCCTGGCTTCGGTCTATGCGGGGCGCCTTGCGGACCGCATCGGCCGTAAGAAAGTGCTGATGGCGGCGATCACGCTGTTCTCTCTCCTGGTCGCCACCACAGGGCTGGCAGCCGGCCTGGCCAGCCTGTTGCTGATCCGCGCGTTGATGGGGCTGGCCGAAGGCGCCTACGTGCCGCCGAGCATCGTGGCGACGGTGGTGGCCGCCAAGCCGGCGCGGGTGGGGCTGATGACCGGCATCCAGCAGATGGCGATGCCACTGGTCGGTCTGGGCCTGGGGCCGGTGCTGGCCGTGGCCCTGCTGAAGGTCGTGCCTTCGTGGCATTGGGTATTCGCGATCGCCGCGCTGCCCGGCCTGCTGCTGGCCGTGGTGATGGCCAGGGTGCTGCGCGACGATGCGCCGCCGGCGCGGGCCGTGCCGGCCGCGCCGCAACCGGGGCGCTGGCCGGAAGTGCTGCGCCACCGCGGCGTCATCGTTAACACCGTCGCGATGTTCTGCTACCTGACCTGCATGATCACGCTGGGTGCGTTCATGCCCAGCTACCTGACCGACCACCTCCACCTCGGCCTGGACCAGATGGCCTTTGTGCTGGCTGGCATGGGAGGCGGCAGCGCGGGCCTGCTCGTCGTACCGGCGCTGTCGGACCGCCTGGGCCGCAAACCGGTGATGGTGATGGCGCTGGTGATCCAGCTCGCTGCGCTGGCGCTGCTGCCCGGCGTCGGTGCCGAGCCGGCCAAGCTGTTTGCCATCCTGCTGGTCGCGATGTTCATGAATGCCGGCGTCGTCGGCATCACTGTCGGCCCGCTCACCAGCGGCGCCGTGCCCCCCCGCCTGGCGACCACGGCGACCGGCATCGTGGTCGGTGTCGGCGAGGTGCTGGGCGGCGCCATCGCACCCGCCGTGGCCGGTGCGATGGCGCATCGCATGGGCATCGAGATCATCCTGGCCATTGCGCTGGCTGCGTGCGCGGCGGCCCTTGCCCTGGTGGTGCTGGGCGTGCGCGAACCCGGTGCCGCCTTGCCCCAGAAGAAATACAGCACGGAAGAGAGCCATTCATGAACAACACCGCATTGGCTGCGATGGCCGTCATGGCCGCCCTGGTGACGGCATCCTGCGCGACTGTGCAGATGCCGCCTGATGCCGCCGGGAAGGTCAAGGCCCTGGGCCGTGTCGTCAACGGCCCGGCAACGGCCGAAATCTTTGCGCCGCGGGTGCTTGAGCGAGAGCCGTTCGCGAACCTGAAAATCGAGCGCGATGCGCGCTACGGCCCGGCCGAGCGCAACCTGCTGGATGTGTTCCAGTCCACCGATGCCGCTTCGCCGCGCCCGGTGCTGGTCTTCGTTCACGGCGGCGGCTTTGTCGCCGGCGCGCGCCGCAGCCCCGGCAGCCCCTTCTACGACAACGTGATGCTGTGGGCCGTGCGCAACGGCATGGTCGGCGTGACCATGACCTACCGCATCGCGCCGCAGAATCCCTGGCCCGCCGGCGGCGAGGACGTCGCCCTGGCGGTGAAGTGGGTGCACGAAAATATCGCGACACGCGGCGGCGATCCGCAGCGGGTCTTCATCCTCGGCCATTCGGCCGGCGCGGCGCATGTTGCCGATTACCTGGCCAGCCCGCGCTTGCAGCAGGTGCGCGGATCGGGGCTCGCCGCGGCAATGCTCCTGTCGGGCGCCTACCAGGTGGCGCCGCCGCTGGTCGTGCCCGCCTACCACGGGAGCGACCCGTCTCGGTACGCCGGGCAATCGTCGCTGCCGGGGTTGCTCGCGTCCACGGTGCCGCTGTTCGTCGGCTCGGCCGAGCTCGATCCACCGCCGTTCGCGCAGCAATCCGTTGATCTGGTCGAGGCGCTGTGCAAGGCCTCGCGCTGCCCCGCCTCGGCCGTCTTCGCGGACCACAACCATATGGCCCAGCCCTACTCGCTGCACACCGACGACCGTGTGGTGAGCGAAGCTTTGCTGAAATTCATCAGGGGAATTCCCCGCCCATGACCATCGTCCGCCGCCGCCTGTTGCTCGCCGCCCCCTTGGGCTTCCTCTTGCATTCCTGCGCCAATACCCCGCCGCCCGCTGCTTCCGCGCAGGACGCTGACGCTACCCTGCGGCAGGTGGACCTGGCCACCGGCGCGGGCAAGGTTAAATCCATCGCGTTCATCGCCACCGGCAGCGGCGGCTCGGTCGGCCAGGCCTTCGCGCCCGGCCAGGCCTGGCCGACGATGAACTACTCGCGCCTGGCGCGCCGCATGGACTATGACAAGGGCGCCATCGCCGAGGACTACGTGCGCACCCGCTCCGAGCCGACCGGCGGCGGCATGCTGCCGCTGATGGGACAGGGCGAGTCGCGCGCCGCGGGCTTCGCGCTTGGCGACCATGCATGGAACGCCGGCCCCAACAATTCCGCGGTGCCCTCCCCCACCGGGCTGGACGCGCGCCTGGTGGACTTGTGGACATCGCCGCATGGCGTGCTGCATGCCGCGCGGCGCTGGGGCGCGCGCGCGGGCACTGCCCAGGACAACGGGCAGGCATTCACAACGCTGAGCTTTGCCGTGCCTGGCCACCTCGAAGCCACGGCATGGATCGATGCGCAGGGCCTGGTTGCCCGTGTCGATGCACGCATGCCGCACCCGGTGCTGGGTGACACCGAAGTCATCACCCGCTACCTGCACTGGAGCGAGGTCGGCGCCGGCGTCAGGTTCCCGATGCGCATCCGCCAGACCCAGGGCGGCTTCGACGCGCTGGATGTGTCGGTTCATTCGGTCGAACTCAATCCCGTGGTCGACCTGGTGGTGCTGGAGAACGTTCGCCAGTTCAAGGAGCGTGTGCACGCCGAGCAGGCCGCGGATGGCGTCTGGTTCATCACCGAGGGATCGCACAACAGCGTGCTGATCGAGATGAGCGACCATCTCATGCTGGTCGAAAGCCCGGTCAACGACGCGCGCGCACAGGCCGTGCTGGCCGAGGCACGCCGGCTGGCGCCGGGCAAGCCGGTACGCTACGTCGTCGGCACCCATCATCACTTCGACCATGCCGGCGGCCTGCGCGCCGCGGCGGCCGAAGGCGCCACGCTGGTCACCAGCGCCATGGCCAGGCCCTACTACGAACGCATCTTCGCCAATCCCAATCGCATCCAGCCGGATCGCCTGGCGCAATCGGGCAAGACCGCCACCATCATCGGCGTCGGCGGCAAGCAGGTTTTCAGCGACGGGCGCCGCAGCGTGGAAGTGCACGAGATGCAGGGCAGCGTGCATTCGCAGGGCCTGCTGATCGTTTACCTCCCCGCCGAGCGCCTGCTGGTCCAGGCCGACTCCTACACCCCGGGCCTGTACACCAACCCCGCGCCCGGCCTGGTCAACGCCAACAACCAGAACCTGGTCGACAACATCGACCGCCTCGCCCTGAAGGTCGATCGCATCCTGCCGCTGCACGGCCGCATTTCACCGATGGCCGAGTTTCTCGGCACCATCGGCCGACGCCCTTAGCCGGAGGAATCGCGGCGAAGAGCCGCCTGGGGAAGGCGCCGGTCCTCGGGCTCAAGCATCTCGTACCGCAGGATCAGGGTTTGTGGAAAAGTCAACGAGGCTTCACCAAAGTGGAGTCCGTTCAAGTAAGCGCATAGTCCGCCTCATTGCTCTGCACGTTCAGCGAACCTGGCGCGTAACGGCTGGCCAGCTACTGGCAGATCGCAGCCGATTCGGTCATGCACGCGAGGCGGGAAGGGCGGTGCCTTCAGGTCGTAGGGCAGACCAAGCTCTTCCAGTATCCACAGAACGCGAAACGAGCGGGCGTTTTCCCAGTGGTAGAGCGTGATCATCTGCCATCCCGGAAGGCCGCAAGCCCTGAAGTCCATCAGGGCTTGCGGGGACCCGCGCCTTACAGGCGGGTGGAAGGCGGCTGGCCGTACCAGAAGCCGCACTGGTGCGCGCCGTAGGCATCGACATTGGCCGTCGAAGCGGCATGGGTCAGGTTCAGCACGCCGCGCTGGCTTGCCGAATACGCCTGCCATTGCGGCAGCGTGCCATCCACATTGGGATTGCCGCTCTTGGCGAAGTTGGCGAAGGCCTTCGACATGGTTTGTGCCAGCTGCAGCTGCGCCGGCGTCGTGGGGCTGGTCATCTGGTCGAACCAGTAGTTCACGTCCGCGCCGTGGAAGGCACCGTAAGTGATGTTGTTGTTGGGCGGCAGGCGGTTCGCGAGCGACAGGGCGTTGGTATAGGGCGCCTTCTCCGAGAACTGGTAGACGTAGGCCTTGGCGGTGGCGGGCAGCGCGTTCGCGATGTTGTCGGTGTCCTGCAGGATGCCGCAGGTCACGCGGAAGTCGCCGTAGACCCGCGCCAGCGCCTGGTTGGGCGTTGCGTAGGAAGCCGGCGGATAGAGTGCCGACACCGCGGTGGGATTGGCCAGCCCCAGGAAGCCGGCGATGCCGACCGGCTCATAGGTGGCTGCGCTGAGCGGCGCCTGGCCGAACGCCGCGCTCACGAAGAACGTGCCTTCGTCCTCGACCACACCGGTCATCAGCGGAACCTTGGCGAAGTTTCCGCTGCTGAAAGCCAGCGACGTCGATGTCGTGAGAAATTTCCCGTCGACGATCGGCAGCCATGCGGAGAGATTGCCCGTGCCGCCAATGGGTGGCGGCACCGCGCCGACCAGCGTGGTGGTGGCAGGCAGGGCGCGCAGGCAGGCCGCGATCTGCGCATTGGTGCCGGCGCTGTTGCAGGTCCACGGCGCGGCGAACGAGACGCCGGCCGCTTCCGACTGCGCCAGGGTCGCCTGCAGCCTGCTGAAGCCGCCGCTTTGCGGCGCCGCCTTGGCGAACAGGCCCGAGGACATCGGCGAGGCCATGTGGCTGAACACCGACAGGCCGCCGGCCGAACCGCCGGTGATCGTCACGTTGGCCGGGTCGCCGCCGAAGGCCGAGATGTTCTGCTTGACCCACGCCAGCGCGGCGTTCTGGTCCATCAGGCCGTAGTTGCCCGAGGCCGCGTTTTCAGCGGTGAGCGCGGGGTGCGCCAGGAAACCGAGGGCGCTCAGCCGGTAATTGATCGATACCAGGATGACGTTGTTGTTCTTCGCCAGCGAAGTGCCGTCCTGGAAGGCGCTGGAGCCCAGCACGAAGCCGCCGCCGTGGATCGCGACGATCACAGGCAGGGGCGCGGCCGGTGCGGCTTCCGGGCGGTAGATGTTCAGGAACAGGCAGTCCTCGCTGCCGGAAGGCGTGAAGGTCGGCGGGGGCCCGGCTTGCAGGCATTGCGCTCCGGCCGTCTTGGTTTCCAGAACCGCGGCACGGGCCGGCGCCGGCGCGGGGGCTTTCCAGCGCAGCGCGCCGGTCGGGGCTGCCGCATAGGGAACGCCCAGGAACTGCACGACGCCGTTGGCTGCAGTGCCCTTTACCGCGCCCTGCTGTGTTTGCGCCAGCGTAGGGTCCGGCGGCGTGCTGCTGCCGCCTCCGCAACCCGCCAGGGCGAGTGCCGCGGCCACGAGCGCGAAATGTCTCCAAACGATTGATCGAATCATTGCTTGTCTCCTGCTTTTTCTCACAACGGAACCATTTCCGTTTCAGGTTGATGTTAGGAATCCCCGGACAGAAAAACCAATACTGGATGCGGGTGGGCAGTCATACTTCCAGCGTATGACTGAGCTCACTTCAGCGGGTCGGCCTTGACCCAGCGATTGCCCTTGAGTTCCACCACCACCACGTCGGCAGGACCCATTCCGATGTGGCTTTGCGGGGAGAAGCGGATGGTCTGGAAGCTTTTGACCGGCGTCGATTCCAGGTAGCGCTTGACGTCGTCGGCATTGGCCGGGTCGGCGACGTTGCGCAGGACCGACTCCGCGACGTCGACCATGCCCAGCGCGATCATGTTGATCATGTCGGCGCGCTCGCCACCGCGGGCCTGCTCGTAGCTCCTGGTGAAATGGGTGGAGCGCTGGCGCTCGGCCGGGTCGGACAGAAGCTCGGGAACCACGCCCTTGAGCGCCACGCCCAGCAGGCGCCTGGGCATGTCGTCCTTGATTAGCGAGACGAAGGGATCGGAGATGTTGGCGTAGCTCACGATCAGCGGCTGCGTCAGGCCGAGATTGGCGTAGCTCTTGACGACCGTGGCCGCGCCGGCGCCGGTATAGGTGGAATAGATCAGCGCCGTCTCGGGGCCCGCGACGCGGGTGAGCTGGGTGGTGGCATCGGTGGCGCGCAGGTCGATGCGGGCCAGCGCGTACTTCACCCCGTGCGCGGGAAACACCGCGGCCGCGCTGGCGGCGCCGAGCTCGCCGCTGGTGTCGGTGGCCGCGATGATGCCAAGCTGCGCCACCCGGTTGGCCTTCGCATATTCGGCGACGGCGGTGGTGAGGCCCGCGTCGGCCGGGCTGGTCTGGAAGACGTAGCTGGAGGGCTCGGGCAGGATGCCGGGCGCCGGCGTGAGCATGACCGGCCCGTTCTTGACCAGCGGCATGGTGGCGCGAATCGCGCCGCTGACCGAGCCGTTGATCAGCAGCACCACGCCTTGCGCCAGCAGGTCGCGCGCGCAGGTCACGGCCTTGGCCGGGTTGCCCTCGTCGTTGCAATGGATCACCTGGATCTTGCGGCCCTTGATGCCCTTGCCAGCGTTGACCTCCTGCTCCCACCAGCGTACCGTTGCCAGCTGGCGGGTGCCCACCGTGGTCGCGGGGCCGGTGGTGGGGGTGATGAAGCCGATCTTCCATTCCTGCGCCGACGCGCCGGCCGGCACCGCCACGGCGGCGATGAAAGCCGCCGCGCCGGCAAGCTTCAAAAAGATTTGCATGCTGTGTCTCCTGGTTTGATTCTGGGCACGGGCCGGTACTGCGCGCCGCATATTCCATTCAATGGAAATGAGGCGATGCCGCAGGTCGGGCGCGGCGGGTAAACGCTGATGCAGCGCGCCGAAGAAATTGATGGAATGAGCCGCGAACGCCGAAGCAAACCGGCCCCTTCCCACCCATGCGGGAGTTTTCACATGAGCCTGTATCACATCATCACGCTGGGCCGCTTCGCGGTTCTGGATTCCAAGGGGATGCCGCTCACCCTGTCGACGCGCAAGCAGATGGCCTTGCTCGCCTATCTCGCGATGCAGCCCAACGGCGTCTGCGGCCGCGAGGTGCTGGCCGCGGCCTTCTGGGGCGACAACGACGAGGCGCGGGCGCGGCACAGCCTCAGCCAGGCGCTTTACGACCTCAAGCGCTGCCTTGGGCCGCAGGTGGTTCGCAGCGGCGGCCAACTGGTCTGGATCACCAAAGGGGCAATCACGGTAGATGCCGGCGAAGTCCTGCGCCTGGCCGAAGACCGCTGCACCGAGGCTTCGCTGGCGGCCGACCGGCTGTACCAAGGCGACTTCCTGCCCGGCATGGAACTGGCCGAGGAGGGATTCGACGGCTGGCTGATGGCCGAGCGTGAGCGCGTGCGCCGCGCGGCCCACCGCAGCATCGGTGCGCTGCTGTCGGCCGGCGCCGAGGCGCTCGACGGCGATGAGATGCTGCGCATCAGCCGTGCGCTGCTGAAGGTCGATCCCTTCGATGAGCGCGCACACTGCCGCATCATGGAGACCTATGCACGCCAGGGCTTGAAGCAGATGGTGGTGGCGCACTTCAACCGGCTGGCGGCCGACCTGGACCGCGAGCTTGACGTGCGCCCCTCGGCGCAGCTGGTCTCGACCTACGAGTCCATCCTGCACGACGCCCCGGCCCCGGCGGGGCCGGTGTTCCGCATCGAGGACTATGTCTTCGTCGTCGAGCAGATCCCGCATCCCGTGCTGGTGACCGACATGCACAACCGCATCGTCGGCTGGAACAGCAAGTCCGAGCAGTTGCTCGGTTTTTCCAAGGAAGAAGTGGTCGGGCGTACGCCTGCCATGCTGCACGGCGACTCCGGCCTGGCCGCCCGCATCATCGACTCGGCGCTGGAGTTCGGCAGCTGGACCGGAGAGATCACGCTGCTGGCCAAGGACGGGCAGCGCTGCCGCCAGCAGCGCGTCGTCGCGCCGCTGTTCGCGCCCGATGGGCGGCGCCTGGGCGCATTCGGTCAGAGTGTGCCGAACCTGGCGGCCGCGTGACATTTCAGGCGGCCGGCCCACAGTCCGCTCCCCAGCGTTTGATGCCCGGCAGCGTGATGCCGAACAGGTCGAGCGCGCGCCCCAGGCTGTGGTCGACCAGGTCCTGGATGGTTTGCGGTTTGCTGTAGAACGCCGGCACCGGCGGATAGACGATCGCGCCCATTTCCGTGACCGCGGTCATGTTGCGCAGATGGCCCAGGTGAAGCGGCGTTTCGCGCACCATCAGCACCAGCCGCCGCCGCTCCTTGAGCACCACGTCGGCCGCACGCGTGAGCAGCGAGCTGGTGGTGCCGGTCGCCACTTCGGCCAGCGTACGCATCGAGCAGGGCACGACGATCATGCCGTCGGTGCGGAACGAGCCGCTGGAGATCGCCGCGGCGATATCGTCCTGCTTGTGGCTCACGCTCGCCAGCGCCTGCACGTCGCGAACCTTCCAGTTGGTCTCGTAGGCCAGCGTGATCTGCGCGCTGCGGCTGATTACCAGGTGTGTTTCGACATCCGCTTCGCGCAGCAGTTGCAGCATGCGCACGCCCATGACGACGCCCGAGGCGCCGCTGATGCCGACGATGAGCTTGCGGGGTGTATCCATGTCAGGTTGCAAAGAGCTTGCCGCCGCGCATCTCCGCGCTGCGCGTGGCCAGGCCGTCCATGAACGCGCGGTTCTGTTCCACCAGGAGGATCGCGAAACGCCCGGCCAGCTTCTGCAGCACGCCACGCAACTCCTGCACCACGATGGGTGCAAGGCCCTGGGTGGGTTCATCCAGCAGCAGCGCTTTGGGGTCCATCATCAGCGCGCGGGCGATGGCCAGCATCTGCTGCTCGCCGCCGGAGAGGGCGTCGCCGGGCTGGTCACGCCGCTCGGCCAGCCGCGGAAACAGCTCCCAGGCCTGCTCGACGCGGGTGCGAAACGATGCCTCGTCCGCACCGGCTCGGCCCGAGGCCCGCGTGAGTTCCAGGTTTTCCAACACGGTGAGGCCGGGGATGATCTGCCGCCCCTCGGGCACCATCACGAGGCCGGCACGCGCGCGCTGCCACGCTTGCGTGCGGCTGAGGTCTTGTCCGTCCAGGCTCACGATGCCCGCCTGACGCGGCAGCAACCCGGCCAGCGTGCGCAGCAGCGTGGTCTTGCCCGCGCCGTTGGGGCCGAGGATGCCCAGCACCTCGTTCGAGGCGAGTGTGAAACTGAGGTCGCGGAAAACCTGCAATTCGCCATAGCCGCCGGTCAGGCCGGCCGTCTGGAGTACCGGCGTCATTCCACTACTCCCAGGTAGGCACTGCGTACCGCTTCGTCCTGGAGCATGGCCGCCAAGTCGCCCCTGGCGATCACGACACCGCCGTGCAGCACCACGCCGCTGCCGGCGACGCGGCTGAGAAACCGCATGTTGTGCTCCACCAGCAGGATGCCACAGCGCTGCTGTTTCAGCTTGTTCAGCAGCACAGCCAGTTGGTCCAGCTCGGCTTCGGTCAGGCCGACCGCCGGTTCGTCCAGTAGCAGGAGCGACGGCGAGCCGAGCGCGGCCCGCACGATATCAACCAGTTTGCGCTGGCCCGCCGACAGCTGCGCGGCGCGGGAGTTGGCGAGATCGCCCAGACCGAACCGCGCCAGCAGCGCGAGCGCCGCGGCGCGTTTTTCCGCCTCGGCCATGTGTGGCGCGATGTGGTCCAGCCGCACCATGACGTTCTCGGCCGCGGTCAGGTCGGGCACCAGCCGCGCCACCTGGAACGAGCGGCCGATGCCGGCGGCACGCTCATGCACCGGGATCGCAGTGACGTCCCGGCCCTCGACGAAAACGCGGCCGGCGCTGGGCATTTCCAGCCCCGAGATGATGTTGAACAACGTGGTCTTGCCGGCGCCGTTGGGGCCGACCAGCGCGAAGACTTCTCCGTGCCACACCTCGAAGCTGGCGTCACTGATCGCCTGCACGCCGCCGAAGCGCTTGGCGATACTGTCGACTTTCAGGGCGGCGACGCGCAGCGCGCCATCGGAGGGGGCCAGCGCCGGGGCAGGCTCGCTGCCGCGACCCGGCGCCAGCACTGGTGGCACGCCGGCCGGCCCGATGCGATGCCACGCCGCCTGCAGCAGGCCACCCAGTCCCTCGCGCGCGAACAGCACCGTGCCGAGAAAGGCAACGCCATAGAGCAGCACCTCATACTGCTTCGCGAAGCCTGCAGCCGTGAACAACCACTGCACCAGGCCGGCACCGAGCAACGGCCCCAGCACGCGGCCTGGACCGCCCAGCATCACCATGCCGACCATCTCCAGCGAGCGGTTTACGCCCGAGTTCTCGGGCACCACCACGCCGACGAAGTAGGCCAGCAGCACGCCGCCCAGCGCCGAGTAGGCGCAGCCCAGCGTGAAGGCGCGCGACTTGACCTGGGCGACATCGATGCCCGCCACCGCCGCCGCGAGTTCGTCGTGATGCACGACGCGCAACGTGCGCGCATAGCGATTGCGCACCAGGAAAAGGTACGAGGCCAAGGCGAATGCAAGGGTCGCCAGGGCCAGCGCATACCAGGCATTGCCGGAGAGCTGGGTGCCCTCGCTGAACACCAGGCCCGAGGCACCGCCGGTCACCGAAGGAAAGGCGCGCGCCAGCCCTTCCACCACGAAGGCGAAGCCCAGCGTTCCCACGGCAAAGAAGATGCCGGGCAGGCGGATGAAGATCCGCCCCACGAGGTCGGCGACGATGACGGTGACGATCAACGCCAATGCAATGGCGGCCAGTGTCGGCACATGCAGGTGCAGCGACAGCATGCCCGCGACGTAACCCGGGAGCGCGACGAACGCGGCCTGGCCGAATGCCAGCATGCCGGTGTTGCCGAAGATCAGGTTCAGGCCCATCAGCGACACGGCTAGCAAAGCCACGACCGTAGCCAGTGAAGGCGTCCAGGCCGGAAGACCGAAGTAGGGACTGGCCGCGCAGAGCGCCGCGACGAGGCCGATGGCGAGGATGCGAGCGAAGGGCAAAGCACTCATGCGCGCAGCCCTCCACCGTGTCGAATCCAGCGGCTTTGCCACAGCGCGATGGCGATCAGCACCAGGAAGACGATCGGGTCCTGCGCCAGCGCGTCGACATAGGTGCTGACGAAGGATTCGAACAGGCCCAGGCACAGCCCGGCGGGCACGCCGCGCGATGGCACCATGCCGGCCAGCGCCGCGGCGATGAAGCCGCGCAGCGTCATCGCGAGGCCCGCCTGGAAGTCCACCGAGGTCAGCGGCACCAGCAGCACGGCCGCCAGGCCACCGAGCAGCCCGGCGATGCCGAACGCGATCGCTCGCGCCTGGCCCACGTTGACGCCCAGCAATTGCGCGGCATCCGGGTTGGCGGCGCAGGCGCGTAACTGCTTGCCCACGCGGGTGGTCGCCAGGAACACGGTTACCGCGAAGGCAGCCGCAACGCCAACGACGATCAGCAACAGCCCTTGCGGCGGCAGCGCGCCACCGAGCCAGCGCAGCGGCGGCCCGCCGACCAGGCGCGGAAACGACAGGGGATCGATGCCGGCCAGCACCAGCAGCACGCCGCGGCTGACGAATGCCACGCCGAGTGTGACGAGGATGAGCATGGGAATCGGCCAGTGGCTGCGCGGCTGCAGCACGAAGCGATCCAGCGCCACCGAGAACACCACCGCTAACGCCAGCGCGGCGACGATGGCCAGCCACACCGGCGCGCCGGCATTCACCAGCAGCGCGACGGCGAGACCGGCGATGGCGTAGGTCTCGCCATAGGCCAGGTTGAGAATCCGTGAAGTACGGAAGGTGATGATGAGGCCGACCGCGAGCAGCGCGTAGACGGCGCCCGCCATCAGCCCGCTGATGACCGACTGGGTAAAGAGGTTCATCGGACCGGGTCTGCCTTGGTCCAGCGGTTGCCGCGGTATTCGACGATGGCGACATCGCCGGCATTCATGCCCACGTGGCTCTGCGGTGAGAAGCGGATGGTCTGGAAGCTTTTGATCGGAGTGGTCTCAAGGTACTTTTTCACGGCGTCGGCATTGCTTGGGTCTGCCACGTTGGTCAGAATCGATTCAGCCGCGTCCGCCATGCCGAGCGCCAGCAAGTTCAGCATGTCGGCGCGCTCGCCGCCGCGCCATTGCTCGTAGCTCTTCGTGAAGTAGGCGACACGCTCGCGCTCGCCGGCATCGGTGAGCAGTTCGGGCGCCACTCCCTTGAGCGCCGTGCCGAGCAGGCGCTTGGGCAAGTCGTTCCTGATCAGCGCGATGAAGGGATCGGAGATGTTGGCGTAGCTCACCACCAGCGGCTGCGTCAGGCCGAGATTGGCGTAGCCCTTCACCACCGTGACGGCGCCGCCGCCGGTATAGGTGGAATAGAGCAGGGGCACCTCGCCCCCCGACACACGCGAAAGCTGGGTAGTCGCGTCGGTGGCGCGCAGGTCGATGCGCGCCAGGCTGTACTGGATTCCCTGCTTCGGAAACACAGCCGCCGCGCTGGCAACGCCGACTTCGCCGCTGGCGTCGGTGGCGGCCACCATGCCGATCTTGCTCACGCCGTTGGCTCTGGCATAGTCGGCCACCGCCTGCACCAGGTCAACATCCGAGGGGCTGGTCTGGAACACGTAGCTGGAGGCCTCGGGCAGGATGTTGGGTGACGGCGTCAGCATCACCGGGCCATTCTTCACCAGCGGCATGGTCGCGCGGATCGGGCCGGTCACCGAGGCGTTGAGCAGCAGCACCACGCCTTGCGCCAGCAGGTCGCGCGCGCAGGTGGCGGCTTTTTCCGGATTGGCCTCGTCGTTGCAGTGCTTGATGGCGACCTTGCGGCCCTTGATGCCTTTGCCCGCGTTGACCTCGCGCTCCCACCATTGCAGTGAGGCGAGCTGGCGTGTGCCGATCGTCGCGATGGGGCCTGTGGTGGGCGCAATGACGCCGATCTTCCACTCCGGCGCGTTGACGATCTGCGCGCTCACCGACGCGGATGCGAGCGCCGCGATGGCGCAGGCGGCGAAGGTCATGCGGGTAGTGGACATGGCTCAGACTCCCTGGAAATGAGGCGCGCGCTTGCCGAGGAAGGAGGCCATGCCCTCCTTGTTGTCCTCGGTACGGATCAGCACCGACTGGCCCAGGCGTTCCAGCAGGCGCCCGGTCTCGGTGTCGATGTTCTGGCACATGTTGATGACCTGCTTGGCCATGCCCATGGCCTGCGGCGCCTTGCCCAGCAGCTTGCGCGCGAAGGCCATCGTCTCCGGCATCAAGGCATAGGGCTCGAACACGCGGTTGACCAGTCCCCAGGCCTGCGAGGTCTGCGCGTCGATGGACTCGACGGCCATGATCATTTCCTTGAGCCGCCCGATGCCTATCATCTGGATCATCCGCGAGCAGGCGCCCGATGCCGGGATCACGCCGAGCTGGTTCTCCGGCAGCAGGAAGCTGGCGTTGCGGGACGCCATGCGGAAGTCGCAGGCGATCGCCATCTCCACCCCGCCGCCGGCGCAGATGCCGTTGACGGCCGCGATCACCGGCTTCTCGATCGCCTCGATGTCGTCGAACAGCTCGTGGTTGGCCCGCACATAGGCGCGGTACTGCGCGGTCTTGAGGTTGTTCTCGTAGTCCAGGCCGGCGATGTCGCGGCCGGCGCAGAAGGCACGGCCCTCGCCCGTGATCACCAGCACCCGGATGCCGTCGTCGAAGTTGGCCTTCCACACCACCGTGCGCAGCTCGCGGATCATCCGCTCGTCGAAGGCGTTCAGCTTGTCCGGGCGAGCCAATGTGACGACCGCGATGCCGTCCTCCGTCACTTCCTGCCTGATGGTGCGGAATTCATCCACCAGTTCGAGGAAGCCTGAAGGCCGGCCGTCTGCATCCAGCACGACGGAGGTGTTAGCGGGTGATGCCATGTTGGGTTCCTTGGTTCAGTAGTTGGTAGTGGCCGTCGTCGGTGCGGCCGATGAGACCCGCGGCGTACAGCGGATCGAGCGCGCGCACCACGTCGCGGCCGTCGCGCGAGCGCGCCGCGGCCATCAGTTCGATAAAAGTCGCCGGCCCCGCGTTCAGGGCGGCCAGTACGCCGGCGTGCGCGGACACCGGCAGCTTCGGCGGCGCCGGAATCCTGTAAGAGGCCGCGGCAGCGGGCCCCAGCGGCTTGGTGCAGTCGAAGCCGGCCTTGGCGCCCACGCGCTTGCCTTCGAGGGAAGGATCGATCGGCACCGCGCGAAAGCCTTCGCCGATGACGATGTCCTTGTCGGCCTGGAAGCGTGTCGCCATCGCCCAGTCAATCTGGCCGTCGTCGAACACGTCGACATCCTCGTCGACGACAAAGACATGCTTGATGTCGGCCACCGATGCGAACACCGCGGCGATGGCGTTGCGCGCCTCGCCGGGGTAGCGCTGGCGCAGCGAAACGCGCACGTTGTACATGCCGCCGCACGAGGCCGTGCAGCACACCGCCACCGGCTCGCGCACCGCCTGCAGCAGCGACATCCAGATCGTCGATTCGGTCTTGGCGGCCACCAGCTGCGCCGTGTCGGTGCGGGCCAGCTGCGGGCCGCCGATGGTGACGGTCTGGAACACGGCATCCGCGCGGTGCGTGATGGCCGTGAGGTGGAACACCGGGTTGCGCTTGACGTGGCCGTAGTAGCCCAGGTATTCGCCGTAGGGCCCTTCGGCCTCGGAGAACCCCGAGGCGTCCAGGTAGCCTTCCAGCACGTATTCGGCATCGGCCGGCACGCATACGTCGATGGTCTTGCACTTCACCACGGGCACCGACGAGCCGCGCAATGCGCCGTTCAACCCCAGCTCGTCGGAGGCGCGTGAAGAGAACGTCGCGGCCAGGAAGTCGATCGGGTGCGAGCCCACCGCATAGGCCACTTCCACCCGCTCGCCGCGCTTCTGTGCGGCCTGGTAGATCGCCCGCAGGTCGCTGGGCGCGTTCAGGTCCACGCCGGCGGCCTGTTGCCCGCGCAGCATCATGCGCCGGCAACCCAGGTTGGTGCCGCCGGTGGAAGGGTCGCGCGCGTAGTCGATGCTGGCCGAGATATAGGGCGCGCCGTCCAGCTCATGCTGCAGGTGTACCGGCAGCGCACAGAGGTCGGCGTCCAAGCCCAGCTTCACCACCTGGTGCACGGGCGCCTCGGCCGAACTCACTGCGGTGGGCGCAATCTCGGTACTGCCGCGCTCACGCAGCACACGCGGCAGGTCTGCCTCGTCAACTCCAAAGGCCAGCGCCAGCCGTCGCCGCGAGCCCATGACATTACCCACAAGTTCGGCGCCGCCCGCCGACTTGAACCAGACGGCCTGCGGCACTTCTTCCAGCCGCGCGGCAACGTCGATCAGGTCGATTGGCGCCTCGTGGACCAAGCATTCGCCCTGCGCCACCAGCGTGTCCAGGAAGCTTCGCAGACGGAAACGGTTGAAATCGATGGTCATGTGAGTCCCTTTGAAAGATAGAGCGCGCGGATCTGGGCGGTGGCGATCTTTCCCGGCCCGTTCTTGGGCAGGGGCTCCTGCGCGATGTGGATTTGCTTGGGCACCTTGTAGGCGCCGATGCGCTCGCGGCAGTGCCGCAGCAAGTCGGCTTCCAGCAGGCGGTGCCCGCCCTCGCCTTCGCCATAGACGACGGCACGCACTTCCTCGCCCCAGGCCTTGCTGGGCAGGCCGAACACCGCGGCTTCGGTGACGCCGGGATAGGCCAGCAGCACGTTCTGCACTTCGGCCGGGTAGACGTTCTCGCCGCCGCTGATGATCATTTCCTTCTTGCGCCCGACGATCTGCAGGCGGCCTTGGCCGTCGCCCTGCCCGAGATCGCCGGTGCGGTACCAGCCTTCGTGGAACGCCGCGGCTGTGGCCTCGGGGTTGCGCCAGTACGAGGCCAGCACACGCGGGCCGCGCAGCCAGATTTCACCGGGCGTGCCGTCGGCTACCTGCTGGCCTTTCTCATCGACGAGAGCGATCACCGTATGCAGCGTCGGCCGCCCTACGGTGTTGAGCACCTGCCGCGGCTGCGAGTTGTCGCCCACCGCCTCGTGGCAGACGAAGCCCGAGCCCTCGGTCAATCCGTAGGCCTGCAACAGCGCGCAACCCAGCGTGTCGAAGCAGCGGCGGTACACCGCATCGGGCATAGGGGAACCGCCATAGCTGATCAGCTCGAGCGACGACAAATCCGACATCGCTGTCGACGGCTCGCGCGCGATGCGATCCAGCAGCGTCGGCGGCAAGCTGGTCTTGGTGACCTTCTCGGCCGCTACCAGCGGGCCGAACAGCTCGGGCGAAAAGTGCGTGACGATGTGGCGGCCGCCGATCAGCGTAATGGCCCAGATCGCGAACGCATCGACCAGGTGGAACATCGGTGAGGCGTGCAGCCAGCCGTCGCGCTGTCGCAGCTCCAGCGAGATGATCGCGTCGAGCGCGCTGGCCACCAGGTTGCCGTTGGTCAGGCACGCGCCCTTGGGCCGGCCGGTGGTGCCGCTGGTGTAGAAGATTTGGGCGATGTCATCGGCCGCTCCGTGCGGCACGGAGCCGGGCTCCAGCGGCGTGCTGCCGGCGACCAGCGACTCGTATGCGTTGTCGGCTCCAAGCGGATCGCCGTCTGGCCACGTGACAAGCTGTTCGGCATCGACCTCGTAGTGCGCTTCGGCGAACATCACGCGCAAGCCGGTGTCTTCGGTGATGAAGGCGATCTCCGGCGCAGCCAGGCGGAAGTTGATCGGCACCAGGATAAGGCCGAGCGCCGAACATGCCAGGTTGACCTCGATGCAGCGGAAGCTGTTGCGGCTGAGCAGGCCGACCCGGTCGCCGGTTACGAGGCCCAGCCCCGCCATGCCCGCCGCGAGCCGGTGCACCCGCTCGGCCAGCCCGGCGTAGGTCAGGTGCACGGCACCGTCGACCACGGCTTCGTTGTCACCGTACAACCTAGCGGCGCGCGTGAGCATTTGTTCGAGGATCACCATCGCGCCAGTCTGGCATCGGGGTATCAAAGGTCTGTCAAAAAATGCCCGCTGTGCCGGAAATCACGAATCGACCAATGGCCAGCTGCGCCGACGCAGGGTGGCTTCCAGCGCCGCGCAGGCCCGTGCCAGCGGCCCATGAAACCCCGCCACCGCGGCCGGCCCCATGCGCTCGTTCACGGCCGCCACACTGACGGCGCCAAAGACCCGCCCCAGCCCATCGCTGAAGCTGCGGCCGACAGCGGTGACGCCTGCTGAAATGCGGTTTCGGATCAGCGCATAGCCGTTGCGCTGGGTATCCAGAAGCGACTTGCGCAGGTAAGTCTCGGACAGGCCCCACTCGCGCTCGATCGTCGCGGCCACCGCGCGCAACGCGCGGTCCGCCTCGTGCGCGGGCAGTGCGGCCAGGATCGCGAGGCCGCCGGCGCCCAGGCCGAGCGGCCTGCGGCTGCCCACCTGCAGCCTGGTCACGCGCACCGGCGCCGGGCCTTCGACCAGGTCGATGCACACCGCTTCGTCACCGCTGCGAAGAATGAGGTAGACCGTCTCCCCGGTCTGCGAAGCCAGGTCGGCCAGCACCGGGCTGAACAGGCTTCGCATGTCAAACTGCCGCGCCGCAGCCAGGCCGATCTCGTAGGCCAGCGGGCCGAGCGCATAACGGCGGCTGCCCTCGATCTGCATGGCCAACCGCTCCTCGATCAATTGCCTGAGCAGCCGGTGCAGCGTGGCATTGGGCAGCCCGACCGCATACGCGAGGCTGGTGAGCGGAGCGCCCTGGCTGCCGACAGTGGCGAGCGTGCGCAGGATCACCGCGGCGCGCCGGACCAGGCCCGCGCCGGACAGCGCCGGCCCGTCGGGCTCGTTGGCGGGCATCACTGCCTCAGGAACGCCTCGATCACCGTGACCAGGTGCGCCGGCGTCTCCACCATCGGGTAGTGGCCGGCATTAGGCAGCACCTGCAGCACGGCCTGGGGGTAGAGCCTGGGGAAAGTAGCGCGCACGAATTCGTCGCTCACACCCTGGTCGTGCTGGCCGATCAGGACCAGCAGCGGGCCCTTGTAGCTTGCGCACTCGGCGGAGAAGTCCGTGCCCGTGAAAGCGTGCAGGTAGTCGGACAACACTTCGGGCGCGACGGTCTTGCGCGTGTGCGCCAGGATCATATTTGTCAGCGCCGGCGTCAGGCGGTTGCCGAGCGAGCCTTCAACCACGCCCGCGGCCGCGGCATCGTCGGTGGCGGCGGACTCGAACAGGGCCAGCACTTCCCGCGGCAGCTGCACACCGCTGGCGGGCACCGGCGTCACGCCGACCACAGCGCTGACGGCATGGGGCGCGTCGATCGCCACCCGCTGCGCCGCCATGCCGCCCATGGAGTGGCCCACCACTGCGTAGCGCGTCCAGCCCAGGTGCGCCGCGAGTTCGCGGACATCGGCCGAAATCTGCGCCATGGTGTGCGGCCCGGAAACATCGCGCGACGCGCCGTAGCCCCGGTAGTCGACAAAGACATAGCTGAAACGCTCCGTGTCCAGCAGCGGGTAGGTGGGCTTCCAGATCCCGTGGTCGCCGAACCAGCCGTGCAGAACGAAGACGCGGGCCGGCCCGTTTCCAAGGCATTCGTGGGCAATCATGTTTTTCACTCCTTCGCGTTTCAGATTATTCGCTCTTGATGTCGGCAGCCTTGACGATGCGGGCCCACTGGCCTTGCTCCCGCGTGATCAGCTGGCGGAACTTGGCCGGGCCGTCGCCGACGATGGCGATGCCTTGCCCATCCAGCTGCGACTTGACGTCCGGCATCTTCAACACCGTGCGCAGCTCGCCATTGAGCTGCTCGATGATCGCGGGAGGCGTTCCCGTGGGCGCGCTCAGCCCAAACCACAGGGCCGATTCGAAACCCGGGATGCCGGCCTCCGCAAATGTCGGCACATCGGGCAGTGCCGCCATCCGGCCCTTGCCGATGACGGCCAGTGCCTTGAGGCGGCCCGACTTGATGTGCGCCATGACCGGTGTCACGGGCGTGAAGGACAGGTCCACCACGCCCGCCAGCAGATCGGTCATCGCCGGGACGCTGCCGCGATAGGGCACATGGGTGATCCTCACGCCCGCCGTCAGCTTGAACAGCTCGCCGTACAGGTGCGTGAAAGTGCCGTTGCCCGACGACGCGTAGGTCATCCGGTCGGGCAAGACCTTGGCACGCGCGATCAGCGCCGCCACCGATCGTGGCGCGGAAGACGCGACACCGACCAGCACGA
This sequence comes from Burkholderiales bacterium, assembly GCA_016191525.1. Taxonomy (GTDB): domain Bacteria; phylum Pseudomonadota; class Gammaproteobacteria; order Burkholderiales; family Burkholderiaceae_C; genus Ramlibacter. Next base: position 133,665 of record JACPOK010000037.1, read on the forward strand.
CTGGGTTCTCGCCGATGAGCATCACCGGTGCCAGGTCTCGCGTGAAATCGAACTTCAGGCCGCTGGCGACACTCTGGTTGATGACGTTGGCCGACGTGCTCAACAGCAACACATACCCATCCGCCGGCGACCGGGCGACCGCCTCGGCCGCGATGCTGCTGCCCGCGCCGGTGCGGTTCTCGACTACCACGGGCTGGCCCAGCCGCTCGCTGAGTTTCTGGCCCACGGTGCGCGCCAGCAGGTCACCGGTGCTGCCTGCAGGAAAGCCCACGAGGATGCGCACCGGCTTGTCGGGATACGCGGCCCAGGCCGGCTCGACCGCGGCCAGCGCGAGAACGGCGGCGCCAAGCGCCAGTTTCATGATTGTTCTCATTGCTTGTCTCCTTTGAATACTGCTAGCGGGTCAGCGCGATCCCAGCACATTGGCCAGCAGGCTTGCGCCATAGAGAACCGCCTTGCTCTCGTCCGAGCGCGGCGCATGGGCCATGAACTGCTTCACCGCATCCACCGCCTCGGGCGGGAAGGAAACAATCCTTTCCGCCGCTTCACGCGCGCGCCGCTCCAGCGCGGCCCCGTCGGCGATCTCGCTCACCACGCCGTTGGCAAGCGCCCATGCCGCATCCATCTCGCCGGCCGTGTAGACCAGGTGCGCCAATGCCTTGCCGGGCAGGCGATGAAGCAGCGGCGCCATCGCGATGCAGGGCGGGATGCCGCGTTCGAGTTCACGCAGCCGGAAGCTGCTGCCCTGCGCCGCGAAGCTCAGGTCGCACATCGCCGCCAGCACCAGCCCGATGCCCCAGGCCTTGCCTTGCACCAGGCCAACGATGGGCTGGTTGCGCCGGGCCAGCGCGGCGTAGAGCGCGATGATCGGGCCCGCGTCATCGCGCAGCACATCCAGCGCGCGCACGCCGGCACCGGGCGCCGGCGGCTCGATGTCGCGGCCCAGGCAGAAGTCCGGCCCCAGCGCCCGCAGCAGGATGACCCGGCTGTCGCCCGCCGCGTCGAGCGCATCGGCAAGCGCGCCGGCCATCTCATTGGTGAGGCGATTGCCGGCATCTGCGCGGGCTATGGAAATCGTAAGGATCACGCCGTCGCGCGACACGCGGATGTTTTCAGCCATGGAGCACCTCCTTGCCCAGGCGCTGGGCCATCCAGTCGCAGATCATGCTCAAGGCCGGTTCAGGCCGGTCCAGGTTGACGTGGGCGGCGCCGCCCTCGGCCTCGGTGAAGACGCGCAGCCGCTTGTGCGGCGAGGACACCGCGTCGTAGAGGCGCTGCGCTTCCGACGGCGGGGCATGCCGGTCGTTGGCACCGTGCACGATCATCAGGTCGCATTCGATACGCGATGCGACGGACTCCAGGCGGAAGTCTTCCAGCCTGGCGAAAGCGCTCTCCCAGTCCGGTGCGCCCAGGATGCGGAGGATGTTCTTGCCCGTGGTTCCCAGGGGCGCGTTGCCGCCCAGCTGGGTCGCGCCCTGGCCGGGCACATAGCCCACGCGCCGCGCCATGCAGGCATGTGTGTCGAAAACCGCGCCCATCACCCCGCAGGCCTTGATGCGCTTCTCGAACGCCGCCGCACGCGGCGCGTAGTAGCCGCCCCAGCTGGCCGCCAGCAGGCCGATGCGGCCGGGGTCGACGTCGGCGCGCTGCTGCAGCCAGTCAATGCAGGCACTCACGGGCACCTCGAAATCGTGGCGTGCGGTCATCCCTTGCAGGCGCAGCGCGGCGCCCTGCCCCGGCCCGTCGAAGGCGACGGTCGTGACGCCCCGGCGTGCCAGCGAGAGCGCGACATAGAACATCTCCTCCTTGTTGGCGTCCAGGCCATCGGACAGCAGCACGGCGGGCGCCCGGCCCTGCACGCCGGCGGCGGGCACCACATAAGCCGGGATGGTCTGCGCGCCAAACGGAATTTCGACCACTTCGATCGCAGGGTCTCGATGCGCCGCGAAACCCGCGAAGCACGACAGGTGCTTGCCGTACATGGCGGCGGCGCGACCGTCGTCGGGGTCAAGCAGGCCTTCCGCCCACTGGTAGTACACCGATGCGCGCAGGAACGAATCGCTGGCGCTCACAAGCGAGCCGGCATCAGCGGCCTGGACAGCGAAATCCTCCAGCTGCCGCCCCAGTTCACGCCATGCCGCGTGCCAGGCCTCGAGATCGCCCGAAGGCCCCCGCCCCGCCGCTTCCTTCAGGCGCGAGCAGGCCCAGTCGATCTCGCCGAACAGCCCGCCCGCGGCAATCGCTCGGAGAACGGCGAGCGACCACCTATAATTTTCCGGAAAATACAAGAACATCGATTCCCCTGCTGCAATTCAAGTTGAGGTGGTGACATGGAGACGAAACCTCATGCCGCGGTCCTGATCGGGCCCTTCGGGCGCGCCACCGTCAGCATGGGCACGCGCGCCGTGGTGGCCCACGCGCACGCCGAATTCAATTTCCTGTTCCAGGTCGAGGGCGCCGACGCGGTGTTCCGCGTGGAGGGCGAGCCGCTGCCGCTCGACGGCGAGCACATGATCGTGCTGAACCCCTGGACGACGCACGCCAAGGAAGAGAACGCGGGCGAGCCGACACTTTTGCTGTCGCTGCTGATCGATGCGGACTGGCTGGAGGCCAACGTCTACGGGCCGGCCGCCGGCGACGGCATGTTTCCATGCAACTCGGTGCGCACCACACCGGCCCTGCGTTCGCTGGCGGAAAAGCTGGTCAAGAGCATCCATGGCATCGGCCCCGCGCACGACGAGCGGGCACACGCGGAACTGGTGCGCGAACTGGTGGCCGCCGTGAGCTACGCCTATGCCCAGAAAGGCCCGGCCCTGCGCATGGGCCGGGTCGATTCGCGCGTGCGCCGGGCCATCGCCTACATCCAGCAGCACGCGGCCAACAACCCGGACCTGCTGACGGTCGCCGCCCACGCCGGCTTGTCCCGTTCCCAGTTCTTCGCCCGGTTCAAGGACAGCGTGGGCGTAACGCCCCAGCACTACCTGGATTGGGTACGCCTGCACCTGGCAGTCAAGATGCTCGCGGGTTCCGACCTGCCGCTGGCGGAGGTGGCGGCGCAGCTGGGCTTTTATGCGCCCAGCCACTTCACCCGGTTTTTCGCGCAGCACATCGCGATCCCGCCAAGCGAGTTCAGGCGCTGCCTGGTGGCCTAAAGAAACTTCCGCTGGCCGGAATCTTTCCATTCTGAGGTGTGCATCGCCCATGACCGCACTGTAGGCACAGCGCTCTGGGCGGCGCGAATCGGATACTCCTGCCCCTTACCGGATCGTCCGGAAATTTCCGCTTGTTCCGCTCTACGGCAGAGCTATCGCCCGCCGGCCCGCAGCTTGCGCTCCACTTCGGCGCACGCGGCCTTCAGGCTTTGCGCGATCCGCTGTACCCGGCGCGGCGTCATGCGCTGGCTGAGGGCGGCGACGCTTAAGGCGCCGATCGGCTGGCCCGCGGGACTGGAAAACGCCACGCCCACGCCGGTGACGCCGAGCGTGACCACGTCGCGGATGACGGCCACACCGCTGTCACACGCCTGGAGGCCGGCTTCGGCCAGCGCGCGGGCGCTGAGCTTGCCGTAGGCCTTCAATGCCGGCGCCACCCGGGCAATGATCCGGTCGCGCTCGCCGGGCTCGATGGCGGACAGGATCGCCAGCCCCCCGGCACCTACGCCCAGCGGTCGCCGGCTGCCGACCTGAAGCACCAGCGTCCGGATGGGAAACGAGCCTTCGATGCGGTGCATGCAGACAGCCTCGAAGCCGCTGCGCGCCACCAGGTACACCGTGTCCTCGGTCTCGAAGGCCAGCCCGGCCATCGGCTCCTGGCAGAGGTCGCGGATGTCGTGCAGCGCCGAGCCCGCCAAGCCCAGCTCGAACGCCAGCGGCCCCAGGCGGTAGCGGCGCGTCTCGTGCACGTATTCGGCCAGGCCCTCGGCGATCAGCTGGCCCAGTACACGGTGGGTTGAAGGATGCGGCGTGCCGGCCTGTTGTGAAACTTCAGTGAGCGCCAGGCCGCGGGCGCCCGCCGTTGCCAGGGCCTTGAGCAGGAGCACGCCGCGCTTCAGGGAGCCGGTATCGGGTTGATTCGCCATCAGCTGCAAGCCATGTCCATTAAACGGAAATTGTACTGATGGAATCGGGCCGGGCGAACATAATCCGCCTGGGCATGGCCAGGGTTTCGCGCCGGCCGCACGAAGGGAATCAAGAATGAATCAAACGGACACCCGCCAGGCGCTGCGGGGGAAAAGAGCTGTCGTCACAGGCGGCAGCAACGGCATCGGCGCCGCGACGGTGGCCGCGCTGGCGGCCGAGGGTGCACAGGTCGTCATCGGCTACAACCAGGGGCAGGAGCGGGCCGAAGCGTTGCGCGCATCGCTGCCGGGAGATGGCCACCGCACCGCGCATATTCCGCTGGACGATGCCGCCGCGCACGCTGGGCTGGCCGACAGCCTGGCCCGGGACGGCGGGCAGGTCGACGTGCTGGTGAATTGTGCGGGCTACACCACGCGCATTCCCCACAACGACCTGGAGCGGCTGGACAGCCGCCTGTTCAACGAAGTGCTGCTGGCCAATGCCGGCGGCACCTATTCCATCATGCGCGCCCTGATGCCGCTGTTGCGCAAATCGGGCGACGCCGCCGTGGTGTCGGTCTCTTCGGTGGCGGCATTCACCGGCTCGGGCAGCAACATCGCCTATTGCGCGGCCAAGGCCGCGATCGATACCATGACGCTGTCGTTTGCCCGTGCCTTCGGCCCGCAGGTTCGCTTCCTCTGCGTATCGCCGGCTTCGGTGGACACGGATTTTGTTCCCGGCCGGTCCCGCGACGACGTGCGCAAGAAGGGTGAGGCCACGCCGCTCGGGCGCGCCGTCACGCCCGAGGATGTCGCGCTGGCCGTGGTCGGCTGCGTCACACATTTGCGCACGGCCACGGGCACCCGCATCGTCATCGACGGGGGATTCACTTTATGAGCTCCCCCGCCCCCAACGCCACCCATGCCGCGGCGCTGCGCAGCTGGGTGAAGTCGGCCAATGTGCCCGGCGCTGAATTCCCCATCCAGAACCTGCCCTTCGCCGTCTTTTCACCGGGCACGGCGAGCCCCCACCACCCCAGATGCGGTGTCGGCATCGGTGACCAGATCCTGGACGTCGGTGCCTGCGCCGACCTGATGGGCGACGCACTCGCACGGGCCGCCGCATACGCCTGCCGCGCGGCGTCGCTCAATGACCTGATGAAGCTCGGCCAACCTGCGGCCTCGGCGCTGCGCCGGCGCCTGTCGCAGCTGCTGGCGTCCGGCAGCGACGACCGCGAAGCCGTGGCGGCGGCACTCATTCCCCTGTCGCAGGTCGAGCTGCACCTGCCAGTGCGCATCGGCGGCTTCACCGACTTCTACGCCTCGGTGCACCATGCGACCAATGTGGGCCGGCTGATGCGGCCCGACAATCCGCTGCTGCCCAACTACAAGTACGTGCCTATCGGCTATAACGGCCGCGCCAACAGCGTGCGCGTCAGCGGCGAGCCGGTTCGCAGGCCGCGCGGGCAGGCCAAGGGGCTAAGCGAAACCGCGCCTGTATTCGGGCCTTCGCGCCGGCTGGATTACGAAGTCGAACTCGGGCTCTACATCGGCGCGCCGTCCACGCGCGACGAACCCATCCCGGTCGATGGCGCCTGGGACCACGTCTTCGGCTTCTCGCTGCTGAACGACTGGTCGGCGCGCGACATCCAGTCCTGGGAGTACCAGCCGCTGGGGCCGTTTCTCTCCAAGAGCTTCGCCACCACTGTTTCTCCCTGGGTAGTCACCGCCGAGGCGTTGATTCCCTTCCGGGTGCCGGCGGCGCCGCGGGACGCCGGCGACCCACGGCCCTTGCCGCACCTGTTTTCCGGCACGGACCAGGAGAGCGGAGGCCTGGCGGTGATGCTGGACGCGAGCCTGCGCACGCGGCGCATGGCCGAGCTGGGCCTGCCGCCGAAGCGGCTCAGCCGCTCAAACACCGCCAGCCTGTACTGGACTTTCGGCCAGATGGTGGCCCACCACACCAGCAATGGCTGCGCGCTGGACAGCGGCGACCTGCTCGGCTCCGGCACGGTTTCCGGCGAAGGCGAAGGCGCGCAAGGCGCCTTGCTGGAGCTGACCGCGGGCGGCAGCCGGGCGCTGCACCTGGAAGCCACCGGTGAGCAGCGCAGCTTTCTGGAAGATGGCGACGAGGTGATCTTTGGCGGCCGATGCGAACGTGAGGGTTTCGTTTCCATCGGCTTCGGCCAATGCCAGGCGGCCATCCTTGCGGTTGATGCGGAGGCAGAAAACCATGCTGGTTGAAATGCGCACCTACACCGCGCACCCGGGCAAATGGCGCGACTACCTCAAGCTCTATGAGGCGGAGGGGCTGGCGGTGCAGAAGCGCATCCTGGGCCGCATGGTGGGCTACTACACGACGGAATTCGGCGAGCTCAACCAGATTGTCCACCTGTGGGCCTACCAGGACCTGAACGAACGCGCGCAGCGCCGGGCCGCGCTGCTGCAGGATGCGCAATGGCAGAGCTATGTCGCCAGGATGCTGCCGCTGCTACAACGGCAGGAGAGCAAAATCCTGACACCCACCAGCTTCTTCCAGCCGGTCTGGCAGGAAGCGTAAAAGACACGCCCACGGAGGAGAAACAAGGCATGGCGAATACTTCGGGCCACCCGCCCAACCCGCAGGCCGACCTGCGATACCAGAACGGCTTCGGCAACATCTTCTCGAGCGAGGCGACAGCCGGCGCGCTGCCCGTTGCACGCAACTCACCGCAGCGCGCGCCGCTGGGCCTGTACACCGAGCTGCTTTCAGGCTCCGCGTTCACCGCACCGCGCAAGCACAACCTGCGCACCTGGATGTACCGCATCCGGCCCTCGGCCGCGCATGGAAAGTTCACGCGCTTCCAACACGCCAGCTGGCTCACCGGGCCGTTCTCCGCGACGCAGGCTCCCTCAAACCGGCTGCGCTGGAACCCCTGGCCGATGCCGGCGGAAGCCGACTTCGTGCAAGGCATGTTCACCGTGGCGGGCAACGGCCAGGCCGACGCGCAAAGCGGTGTCGCGGCCCACATCTATTGCGCAAACCGCCCGATGAAGGATCGCTACTTCGCCAACGCCGATGGCGAGATGCTCGTTGTGCCGCAGTCGGGGCAGCTGCTGATCCACACCGAGATGGGTCGGCTGCAGCTGGCGCCGGGCGAGATCGCCGTCATCCCGCGGGGCATCCGCATCCGCGTGGAGCTGCCCGACGGCCAGGCCCGCGGCTATGTCTGCGAAAACTACGGCGTCCCGTTCGCCCTGCCTGAGCTTGGGCCCATCGGCTCCAATGGCCTGGCCAACGCGCGCGACTTCCTGGCGCCGGTGGCGGCCTACGAGCAGCGCGACGACCGCGTGAGACTAGTGAACAAGTACCTGGGCGCGTTCTGGGAAGGCGAGCAGGCCGGCTCGCCGCTGGACGTGGTGGCATGGCACGGCAACCTCACGCCGTACAAGTATGACCTGGCGGACTTCATGGCGATAGGCACGGTTTCCTTCGACCATCCGGACCCGTCTATCAACACGGTTCTCACGTCGGCCACCGACACGCCAGGCGTGGCCAACTGCGACTTCGTGATCTTCCCGCCGCGCTGGCTGGTGGCGGAAGACACCTTCAGGCCGCCCTGGTTCCACCGCAACATCATGAGCGAGCTCATGGGGCTGGTCAAAGGCGTGTATGACGCAAAAGCCGAGGGCTTCGTGCCGGGCGGCATCAGCCTGCACAACTCCATGCTCCCGCACGGCCCCGATGCGGCGACCTTCGAGAAAGCGAGCGCGGGGCCGCTGGCCCCGCACAAGCTGGAAGACACCCTGGCCTTCATGTTCGAAAGCCGTCACGTCTTCCACCCGACCCAGCAGGCGCTGGGCACTGCCAACTTGCAGCCGGATTACGACGAAGTTTGGTCGGGCTTCAACGCCCAATTCCGCGGGTAAGCGGTTTCAAGGCGTCAAGCCGAAAAAATCCCCGCCACCTCACGGCAGCGGGGGGAAAGGTGCCTTGTTAATCACCTTGGAGACACTACTGATCGGGATGGAGTGTCTGCGGCTCAACTCGAGAAGCCGCATGCCTCGTCAGAACCTGTGCCGCACGCCCACGGCGAACGTGGTGCCGGACTTGAGATTGGTGACCTGGTCCTTCATCGCGACGGCATAGACGTCGGTGCGCTTGGACAGGAAGTAGTCGTAGCCCAGCGTGTAGGTAGACCGCTTGATGTCAGCCAGCGCGGTTTCGCGCTTGGTGGTCTTGGCCCCCGACAGCAGGATGGCGCCCGCGCCGACGGGGATGGATGTTCCCAGTTGCGTAGTCCTGAATCGGCGCGTGTTCGGCACGGGCAGGTCGATGTCGGTGCGGCTGTGCGAGGCAAAAACGCGCGCCACGCCGAAATCGTAAGCACCGCCGAACTGGATGGTGTCCTGTTCGCTCTTCTGGTTCGCCGCGGGCACCGCCGGCGGGGCGGCCAGGGTCGGGCGGTGCACGCGCTCACCGCCGAGGCCGACGAATACCGGTCCCTGGTCATAGGTGAGGCTGTAGCTGATGCGCCGGTTGTCGCTGGCGCTTGCCGCCTCGCCCATCGAGTAGGAGGCCATTCCCTGGAAACCGCCCATCTTCGGGGAGGCGTAAGTCACCGCGTTGCTGTAACCGGAGTCGGACGCCGCTGCGGGACCGCCCGGTGCGACCGAGGCGTCCAGCGGCTGGCCGCCGACATAGGTGTGCAGCATGTACGGTCCGAACGAGGTCGATTCGGCATACGGGCTCAACCGGATGGCCAGCAGGAAGTTCGGCGAGCTCATGCGGCCCGCGCGCACCACGCCCCAGGGGCCTTGCATGCCGACCCAGCTGGACCTGGAGAAGATCGGGTCGCCGGCGAATCGGCCCACATCGCCGATGTCGGCCCGGACGTTTCCGGTGATATCGAAGATCGCGGCCAGCCCGCCGCCCAGGTCCTCCGTGCCGCGAAAGCCGAAGTACGACGTCGTCAGGCCGCCTGCGTCCACGTTGCTGGTGTGCGCGCCGGTCGCGCTGGCCAGCTGTTTCTTTCCGACGTATTCGTCGATGACTCCGTAGATCGCGACGCTGGATTGCGCCGCCACGCCGCCGCAAGTCAAAAGAAGGCCCGCGGCCAGCCCCGAAAGGCGCCGATAGTCGCTCATGATTAGTCTCCGTCCGTTAGATTGCTAGGGGTCGTTGTGCCCGGTTTCGATTTGCTCTCCCTGCCGCTGACGCTGCATCTGCAGCAGGGATGTTTCGAATCGTAGGCAAGGTGCCCAATACGCACAAATACTGCTTTGATATCCATTGCAATACTTGCGACGTATGAGACTCTATTGCCGTATCTGGCCGGCCTTGCTGATGATGGTCAGCTCCACGTAATGCGATCCGGTACGCGCGCCGGGCTTGAACGAGACGACATAGCCGCCAAGGTCGTATCGCTGCAGACCCTCCAGCGCCGTGACGAAGGCCTCCCGGCTGATGCGGGCTCCCGTCCGGCGCGCGGCTTCGACGATGACCTTGGCATTGATGAAGCCTTCCATCATCGCGTAGCTGACCGTGCCGCCATCGTCGCTCTTCTTCTGCGGCGCCTCCTGCAGCTGCCTGACCAGGGCGCCGGACAGCTTGTAGGGGTTTGGCGTGACCTGTGCGATCGCGACACCCTGCATTTGTTCCTCGGACAGCCGCTTGGCCAGTTGCTCTATATCGGCCCCTGAATGCGCGAATATCTGGGCGTTGCCGCCAAGAACCCTGTAGTGCTCGACAAAGGCGCCGGTCGCCGCGGCGGATGCCACAACGATCACCACCTGCGGCGTGGCCTTCGCGACCGCCTGGGCTGCGCTGCCCGTCTTCACGGTGCCGGCGGGATAGCTTCCCGCCGCCACGATGGCGGCGCCGGCGTCGCGGGCGACCTGTTCCGTCACGCTCAGCACGAGCCTTCCCGCGGGCCCGTCCTCATGCACGACCGCCAGCCGCTTCACTCCCACCGTCGCCACATGCTCGATGATCTTGCTGATCTCGTCCTTCAGCGATGCCCTGACGTTGTAGAGCCATGGCGTCTCGGGGCGAATGTCTCCCGCGCGGTAGCCGACCAGCGCGAGCCGCTCCCTGTCAAGCAGCCCGGAGGTCACAAGATTGGTGATCCCCTGCGATCCGAAGTAGCCCGCCAGCAGCAGCGGCCGGTGTTCCTGCAGCAGACTTTGCGTAACCGCCGCGGTTTCCTCGGCCCGACCGCCGTCGTCCTTTCGCACAAGCAGGAAGGTGTGGCCATTGACGCCGCCGGCCTTGTTGATCTGGTCGAAACAAAGCTGCATGCCGGCGGAGTAGGCGCGGCCCTGCGCCGCCTCCAGGCCTGTGAGCGGGGCGACCTGCCCGATCACGATCTGGCCCGCGGCCGCGGCGCCCACGTAGATTCCCAGGCCCAGAGCCAGTGCCCCGCGCCATATGCGTTGAATGCCCATTGCATCCTCCGTCAGTTCAAGAAGGTTCACTGGGCCGAACGCCGGCCTTGGGGCGGCTCAGTCGAGCTTGATGTTCTTCGCCTTGATCAGGGTGCCCATGAATTGCGCCTCGCGCTTGATGGCCGCGGCGGTTTCGACCGGCGTCGGGCTGATCGGGTCGTTGCCAGCCTCGTCGATGTAGCGCTGCATTTCCGGCGTCTTGGTGATCGCGGTGATGGTGGAATACAGGCGTTGAACGATGGCGGGTGGCGTCGATTTTGGCACCCAGACACCGACCCAGGTAAAGACTTCCAGCCCCGGATAGATCTCGGCCAGGGTCGGCACGTCGGGCAGCACGCTGCTGCGCTTGCTGCCGGTATAGGCGAGGGCGCGGACGCGGCCGGCCTTGATGTGGGGCAGCGCGGACACGGGCGGCTCCCATCCCACCATAACCTGCCCGCCGATGACATCGACCAAGGCGCCTTGCTTGTAGGGGATGTGAAGCATGTCCACGCCCGCAGCGTCCTGCAAGAGCTCAAGCCCCAGGTGCGACGTGGTGCCGGGGCCGTAGGAGGCAAAGGTCACCTTGCCCGGCTTGCTCTTGGCCATGATGATCAGGTCACGCAAAGACTTCACCGGAACATCCTTGTTGACGACAAGGAAAGAGCCGCCGCGGAAGATCTGCGTTACGGGGATGAAATCCTTCTCGGGGTTGTACGGCAGCCTCGACAACAGGAAAGGCGCCATCGTGAAAGGGTTGCCCGTTGAAAAAAGGATGGTGTAGCCATCGCCAGGCGCCTTGGCGACCGCATCAACCCCGAGCGTCGAAAGCGCACCGGGCTTGTTCTCCACCACGACGGGGACTTTCAGGGCCTTGGATAGCTTGTCTGCATACAGCCGGGAGAACGCATCGGAACCCACCCCCGCCGGCGTCGGCGTGACGATCCTGATCGGCTTGGATGGCCAAGAATCCTTCTGGCCATACGCAGGCAGTATCGCCAGCCAGGCTGCGCAAAGTGCCACAAATATTCTAAAGTACGTCATGTTTGTCTCCTGCGGGGGGTTGTGCTGTTTCCGGATGTTAAAAACTGGCGGGTGAAAGCGCCAATACTGGTTGTGCATCGAAGCCCATACTTGTCGGGTATGGATGCGCGGCTTTATACGTAGGAACTGGGATGGTTCGTGGCGCCATGCCAGCAGGTAGCGCTCAGGCGCGGGATGGCCGCCGCGGATAGCCGATGTTGGTGAATCCGGGGACGACCACTTCGGCGGGGCGGTTGTTGCTTTCGCACAGCGCGTCGACGATGTAGGGCGCGACGGAGTTGGCAAGCTGCTGCATCGGGTCCTCCATCACGAAACGCAGGCGCGTCATGACGGCGCGCCGATCATCGGCCGACTGCACGGCCGGCATTTCGCTGATCGTTTGCGTGGTTTCGTCGATGACGGGGCCGCTCTTGATCATCGGCGTGAAGGACGGAAAGCCCTTGTACATCTCGCGGCCGACTTCAACGGTGCACCGGGTGCTGAACCAGATCTTGCGGAACTGGAACTCGAGCGCGGTGCATTTGGTCTCGTCTTTCAGGTCGTCCAGCGCCAGCGTCGGCGCGTGCGCGGCAAGATAAAGCCGGTCCGGCGCCAGCTTCTGGCCGGAGGCCTGCCACAGCAGGTGGCACATGGTGTTGGTTGCCCAGGTCAGGCCCGCCGTGGGCCGGCCGGCGCGGCCGCTGACGATCACCATCATGCGTTGCCAGTCAAGGCCCTGCTCCCGCAACCAGCGGATGATGCGGTACCCGATATCGAGAAAGACCAGCCCGAAGGTCCCGGCCATCATGTCGTTCATGGGCACCGGAATATCCGGCGAATCGACCGGCTCGAGGAAGTGCTCGCGCAGATGGTCGAAGGTGAAGAGAGTGTGATCCTTCAAACCGCGCTGGATGTAGTCCTGCGTCACCGCGCAGCTGTACTCGACCATGTCGGTGATCTTTTCCTCCATGCCGGCCCAGGCTTCCACGGCGACCGTCTCACGCCAGTACGCTTCGGTGTTGATCTCGCGCACTTTAACGATCTGGTCCAGGATGCGATGCGCGTGCGCTTCCCAAGCCGGTTCGCCGAGTTCTCGCATGCGCGTCAGAAACGGCACGGCGATGCCGAGATGGGAGATGGCCGTGAGCTCGACGAACCCGCGTGTGGAATTGCGAAAGCTCTCCATCAGCGGTGGGCGCCCCGAGCCCGGGAATATGACCAGGTCGCTGCCAGTGGCCACTAACAGGGGATCGTCGGACGCGACGCGCGCCCGCAAGGCGTTCAGATCCCCGCCGATGCTGCCGATGTCGGGCGTGAAAATCGAATACAGGGTCTTGAACTCGGGATGCGGGATATAGGCCATGGTGCGGATTCCCTCTGCTCAATCGTTGAAGCGATAGACCACCGAGTCCTGGCGGAAGCGCAGTTCGGGGTTCATATTGTTGCTGACTGCAACATAGGTCTGGCCGCCGGCGCTGAAAGCCGCCGCTCCAGTGCCGCCGAAGGTGGGGAACTCCTGCACCAGCGTGAGCTGGCCGCCGTCGAAGCGGTACAGCTGCGAATTCAGGTCGACCGTCGGCGTCGGGGGCGTGCCGCGGATGAAGTTGACGCGCACCACGTACAGGCCCTTGGCCGTGCGCACCTGCGCAAGCTCCCGGCCGCCGGTGCCCTCCAGTGTCTGAGCCAGTTCGAAGCGCTCGCCGCTCCAGCGGTACAGCTGCGAGTCGCTCAGGATGTTGAGGAACACCAGGTACGCGCCGCCGTCGTCTTCGAAGAAGCTGAAGGCCCGTCCGCCTTTTTCGGCAAGCTCCTGGAAAGGGGCGAAACGGCTGCCGTCCCAGCGGTAGATGCGTGAGCCGTCGACATGGTCGGCATAGGCCAGGAAGCGCTGGCCGGCCAGCTCGAAATAGGCGCAGCTGTAGCCCCAGCGGCCTTCCAGGTCCTGGAACGGGACGAAGCGTTCGCCGTTCCACTCGAAGATCATGGAGGTCCGCGGATGGCGCACCACGATCTTGTCGTTGGTCACGCCCTGCGAGAGCGCGAGGAAATGCCGCCCGTCGAAGCTGAAGTAGTGCCAGTGCTTGGACACCACGCCTTCCATCGCCTGGAACTGCGCCCATTCGCTGCCGTCCCACTTGTAGATTTTCGAGACGCTGTTCTCATCGTAAGGGCCGCTGCCGGTGCGCGCGGAGGAGATGGCCAGGAACTCGGCGCTGCCGATCCTGAAGTATTCGAAGCATTCGGCGCCGGTGGTCGGCAGGCGAGCATCTTCGACAAAGCGGCCGCCTTCCCAGCGGTAGATCGGCGAGTCGATGTCGGCGTTGCCCGAGTGCATGCCGGGCTTGTGTCCGGGCACATCCAGCGCGAACTGGGGCACGGCCAGGTATTGCTGGCCGTTGCGCTGGAAGGCAAGCACCGAACGGCCACCGGAAGTGGGTAGGCGCTGGTGTTCGGTGAGGAAGGGGCGGGTGTCGGCGGTGGTGGGCATGGAATCTCTCATTTTCTTTAAGGCTCAGTCGAGCGTGATGTTCTTGGCCTTGACCAGGCGGGTGGTCATCTCCAGCTCGCGCTGGATGGCGGCGGCCATTTCCGCCTGCGTAACGTTTTTGGGTTCGGCGCCGGAGTCGGCCAGAATCTTGAGCAAGACCGGGTCCTTATTGACGGCGCCGACGGCATCTTGGAGGCGCTTGACGATGGGCGCGGGCGTCCCGGCGGGCGTCCACAGGCCGACCCAGGTCGGAATCATGTCAAAGCCCGGCACGATCTCGGCCGCATTGGGCACGTCGGGCAAGGCCGCGCTGCGGCGCTCGCCGACAAAGGCCAGCGCCTTGACCTTGCCCGACCGGATACCCGGCACGGCGGAGGCCGGCGGCTCCCATCCGACCATCACCTGCCCACCCATCAGGTCGGGCATTGCGCTCTGCTTGTACGGTATCTGGAGCATTTCCATGCCCGCGGCGTCCTGCAGCAGCTCCATGCCCAGGCGGGCGGTGCTGGCCCCGCCGTAGGAGGCGTAGCTGAGGTAGCGCGGCCGTTGCCTGGCGATCGCGATCAGGTCCTTCAAGCTGTTGCCGGGAAAGGTGCTGCCGGCAATGATGAACGAGCCGCTGTGGTACAGCTGGGTGACCGCGACAAGATTTTGCGCCGGGCTGGACGGCATTTTTGGCAAGAGCTCGGCCGGGGTCGTGAAAGGGCGGCTGACGGAAATCAGCAGCGTCAAGCCGTTGGGCGGCGACTTGGCAACCGCGTCCATGCCGAGCATGCCCGAGGCGCCCGGACGATTCTCGACAATGATTGCGGTATTGAGTTCCCTGCCCAAACGTTCGGCGTAGACGCGCGCGAAGAGGTCCGTGCCGACGCCGACAGGTGTGGGCGTCACGATCTTGATCGACGCGCCCGCCGGCCAAGCAGGCTGGGCTGCGCTCCAGAGCGGTTGGCACAAAGCGGCACAGGCGCAAAGGACCAGCGTGTAGCGGCGGCTCACCATGTTTTCCATGTGCGCCATTGCCTGGTACTTCTTTCTGCGGGCTACTGGCCAAAGCCGAACAGGCGCGCCGGGTTGCCCGACAGGATGCGCTGCTGCGCGTCCGCTTCCGGAATCCAGTCCGCCAGCAGGTTGAGCAACTCACCAGTGTCGCGCCCGCCGTTGGGAATGTGCGGCCAGTCGCTGCCCCAGATCACGCGGTCGGGAAGCTCCTGCACGATGGCCCGGGCCAGCGGCCGCAGCTTTTCGTAGTTGCCGTCCTTGGCCAAGCGGTAGGGGCCGGAGAGCTTCATCCAGCCGCGGCCGCTCTTGAGCGCGGACAGGAGCCGATCAAAGTCCTCGCGGGTCAGGCCGTCGCTCTCGAGCATGTAGCCCATGTGGTCGATGACGAAGTCCACGTCCAGGTGGCCTAGGAACGGGATGAGGTCGCGCACAATCTTTCCCGGGGTGTAGAACTGCAGGTGCCAGCCCAGGGCTTTGACGCGTTTCGCGCTGCGCTCGATGTACTGGACGATCTGCGCGGTGGGCAGTCCGGCGCGCAGGAAGAGGTCCAGGCGCAGGGCCCGCACGCCACGGCGGTGCATGTCCTGCAGTTCCGCATCCGTGACCGTTTCGTCGACCATCGCCACGCCCCGTGCGCGATCGCGGGCCTTGTCCAGTGCATCCAGCAGGCAGCGGTTGTCGGTGCCGTAGAAGCTGGACTGGACAATGGCGTAGTGGGCCAGGCCCAGGAAGTCGGCCATCTGGTTCAGCTTGGTGAGGGGCCCGTCGGGCAGCGTGTAGTGCGGCTTGTCGACATGGGGGTACTTGTCTTCAGACTCGAACACGTGAACGTGCGAATCCCAGGCGCCGGCCGGAACCGTGAAGCTGGGCTTGGTGAGGGTGAAGGCGTCCCGCGTGGGCGTGGATGTCAGAACTTCGTTACTCATGATGCTACTGATGGTTGATGGATTCAAGGGCCTGCTTGGCGCGGGCCTGCGCTATGGAAAGGAGCATGTCGGTGTCGATGCCGGTCATGAGAAAGGGCGCCGCGCCCTTGCGGATCAGCTCGGCTGAATAGGCCGCGTCGGCGATGCCGCCGATCATCAGCGGCTTGCCAGCCTTCTTGCCGGCCGCGATCGCTTCCTCATGGGCCTGGCGCACGCTGGCGTGCTGGTACTGGCCCGCGACACCCATCTCGGCCGTGAGGTCGTTGGTCCCTATGCCCAGCATGTCGACGCCCGGCACCGCGGCGATCTCTCCGATATTCCTGATGCCCACCGGGCTCTCGATCAGCACCTTGAGTATGGTTGACCGGTTCATGGCCTCGTTGAAGGCCGTGACGGGCATCTTCTGGTAGCCCACGTGCGGCAGCGTACCGATGGCGGAACGATGGCCCAAGGGCGGGAAGCGGCAAGCCTCCACCAGGTCTCGTGCCTGGGCGGCGGTTTCGACGCGCGGGGCCATGATGCCCATCGCGCCACCGTCGAGCAGGCGGCCGATGACGCCGTACTCACGCTCGGGGATCCGCACGAACGGCGTCAGGCCGATGTCGAGCGCGGTGGCGCAGATCTGGGTCGCAGCGTCAATGGAAATCGAACTGTGCTCCAGGTCGATCCAGATCACGTCGTGGCCGCTGGCCTTGGCCAGCCGGGCGATGTCGGCGGTGCGGCTGCTCCGCACACCGAGCGCCAGCACCGGCAGGCCCGCCTTCAGCCGCTCAACGACATTGCCCGCTGAGCCGGGCACCAGTTCATTTTTGTTGTCTTGCATTTTTCTCCTCTGTGGCCGCACGGCCGCCGGGATTGTTCGCCATTTGATGGAGGAATCGTAGAGAATCGGCGCTATATTCGGAAATACTCAATCTGGATAGATTCCCATATGCTGGAGGTATCATGGAGCTTCGTCACCTGCGCTATTTCGTGGCGGTCGCCGAGGAGCTGAACTTCACCCGGGCAGCGGAGCGGCTGTACATGGCGCAGCCCCCCTTGAGCACCCAGATCCGGGGTCTGGAAGAAGAGCTGGGCGTGCAGCTGCTGGAGCGCGACAAGCGTCGGGTCCACCTCACCCAGGCGGGCCGGCATTTCCTGGACCGTGCACGCACCATCCTGGCCTCGGTCCAGTCGGCGCGCGATGAAGTCAAGAGCGCGGCCTCCGGCGAGGTCGGCAGGTTGTCCATGGCCTTTACGGCATCGTCGATGCTCACGTCCGCCCTGCCCGCGACGATCAGGAAGTACCGGGCGGCCTACCCGTCTGTCGTGCTGAATCTGGCCGAGATGACTTCCATGCACCAGCTGGATGCGATTCATCACCGCTCGCTTGACCTGGGCGTGCTGCGCAAGCCGAACATCGGCATCCCCACGGGCGTGACGATCGAGGAGTGGTATTCGGCGCCGCTCATCGCCGCCATGCCGGAGCAGCACGTGCTCACCACGGGCAAGGGCATCTACATCAAGGAACTCAAGGACGTGCCGCTCATCGTGTATCCGCGCGACTCGGGCATAGGCTTGTACTGGAAGGTCCTGGACCTGTGTTCCCGCTCCGGCTTCCGCCCGGCGGTGATGCAAGAGGCCCGCGATGCCTCTACCATGATCGGCCTGGTCTCCTCGGGCTCGGGCGTGGCGATCGTCCCGAACGACACCCAGTGCATCCAGCTGCCGGGCGTCCTGTACAGCCAGATCCTCGACAAGGATGCCGTGTCCAGCCTTTACCTGTGTTATCGCGATGGGGACAGCAACCCGCACCTGGAGACGCTGCTGCGAATCCTGCGCTCCACGATCAACGCGCGCAAGGCGAAGTAGGTCAAGGCAGCGCCAGCACCATTCTCGCCGCGGTCAGCACCAGGAAGACGGCGAACACCGACCGCAGCAGCCGTTCGTTCACGCGCCGGGTGAACCTGGCGCCCCAGGAGATGGCGGCCGCGCTGGCCGGAAAGATGATGGCCACCGCGGCCAGGTTGACGTAGCCGATGCTGCCCGGCGGCAGCCCGGGCGCATCCAGGCCGCCAGCGACAAACGCGAGCGCCCCGGGCAACCCGATTAATGATCCCAATGTGGCGGCGGTTCCCACGGCGACGGGCATGGGCGTGCGAAAGGCGTGGAGTACCGGCACCGTCAGGGTCGCGCCGCCGATGCCCACCAGTGTCGAGATAGAGCCGATCGCGCCGCCGATCAGCGTGGTGGCGACTGGGCCGGGCAGCCCATCGCCCAGCGCAAACCCCTTCCTGAGCGACATGTTCACCGCCACCACCCCGGCGGCCAGCGCGAACAGGAGGCTCAGGAGCCGGCCGTCGGCCTTGCCCGCCAGCGCGCCCGCGAGCACCGAGCCGAGCAGCACCGGTATCGCCATGCGCCTGAAGATACCGGGGCTGACGTTGCCGCGAAGCCAGTGCGCGCGCGCGCCGAGCAGCGAGGTGGGCACGACCGCAGCGAGCGCGGTGCCTACGGCCATGTGAGTCCTCACGCCCGGATCGACGCCCAGGCTGGCGAACGCGTAATACAGCACGGGCACCACGATCAGCCCGCCGCCGGCACCCACCATTCCACCGAGAAAACCTGCCACGAGGCCCGCGGCCAGCAGGATGGAGGCAAAGCCTAGCAAGGCCCCGGCTTCCAGTCCCGGCATCAGGGCGACCTGAATTCGGAGCCGGCGGGAGCCGCCGCCAGGCGGTGCCCGACGACATCGAACCAGACATGGATGTTGCCGGTACCGCGGGCGTTTTCATACTCGGAAAGAGGCTTGCCCTTCACACGGCACTCGGCCCCGCCCAATGCGCCGACCATCTGGAGGTAGTGCGAGCCGAACGCCTCCCAGAAAACCTTCCTGTACTCGATGTCCCATCTCTCCAGCACAAGGTCATGGCGCCCCTCTTTCAACAGATCGATGGCGCGCTTGTCGCTTTCGGCGTTGGCTTCGGAGAACACATTGCTCTCATGGAAGATGCGCGGGTTGCGCGGCTTCCAGTCGATGGGGTTGAACTTGTGGCTGAGTGCCCCCGACGCCAGCAGCACTACTCTCAGGTCGCTGCGCCGGATAGCCTCGCCGATGGCCGAGCCCGACTCCAGGTAGTGGTGTGGGCTGCAGTTCTGGCAGGCGCTGACGGAAACCACTTTCTCGTCCCGCTGCAGCTTGCTGACGACGTTCAGCGTGGCGTAGTGGCGGCCCAGGTCCGGGTCGGCTACCGCACGCAATTCCACCTTGCGTTCGCGCGCGACCCGTTCAGCCTCGCGGGCAAGTTCCGGACATCCTTCGTACTCATAGGGCAGGCCGTAGAGATACCAGGGCATTTCGTCCGAAACGTACTTGCCCGCGTAACGCTTGCCGGCATCCACGAGGTGGTAGCCGGTGGTGAACCAGTGCGTGTCGAAGATCACGAGCACATCCGGCTTGACGGCGTCGAGTTCGGCGCGTAACCGGTCGAACCCGCTGATGAGGTCCGAGTCGGCACCGTTGCCCTGCCGCAGGCGATAGTCCTCGCACTGCATCAAGCCCGGGTGATGCGAAACGATGGCGGCGCCGACGATCTGGCCCATGATGTATTCCTGTGTTAGCGCGAGCTGAAGCTGGCGCGAAATGGGGTCTTGGGCAACACGACATCCTTGACGTCGCAGAAGAACTCGAAGCTCCACGAACCGCCCTCGCGGCCGATGCCCGAACGCTTGATGCCGCCGAAAGGCGCCGCCAGATCCCGTATGCCGAACGAATTCACCCAGATGAAGCCGGTTCGCACCGCTTTCGCCACCCCGGTGGCGCGGCCGGTTTCCCCGTAGCAGACGCCACCCAGGCCATAGTCGGTTCCGTTGGCCAGTTCGACAGCTTCGCCATCGTTGGAGAACGCCTGGACCGTGAGGACCGGCCCGAACACTTCGTTCTGGACGATCTCGCTGTCCTGCGCGACGCCGGCCAGCAGGGTCGGCTCGTAGTACTGGGGCCCGGCCGGATGCCGGCGGCCGCCCCACAGCGGCTCGGCCCCCGAGGCCACGGCCCGCTCCACATATCCGCAGATGCGGTCAACCTGACGCATGTGGATGATGGGGCCCACTTCGGTCTGGCTCAATCGCGGATCCCCCACAACCAGTTTCTCCACGTACCCGCGCATCAGCGCGACGAACCGGTCGTAGACGCGGGCGTGGACAAGCAGGCGGGTGCCTGCCAGGCAGACCTGCCCGGCATTGCGGTACATCAGCGCCGCAGTCGCTGCGGCGTGCTCCAGGTCGGCGTCGTCCAGCACGATAAAGGCCGACTTGCCGCCCAGTTCCAGGCTGCAGGGAACCAGGTGCTCGGCCGCCTGCTTTGCGATGGCGCGCGCGGTGGGAACGGAGCCGGTGAAGGAGATGCGGGCCAGGCGCGGGTCGGCAACCAGCCTTGCGCCCGTGGTGATCCCGGCGCCGTGGACAAGGTTGAAGACGCCGGCGGGCATCTGCGCGGCGTGCGCGGCGTCGGCCAGCAGCGATGAAGTGAGGGGCGCCCACTCCGGCGACTTCAGCACAACCGTGTTGCCCGCCGCCAGCGCCGGCCCCAGCTTCCAGGTCGCCAGCATCAGCGGCGCGTTCCAGGGCGTGATGACCGCGGCGACGCCGGCCGGGTCATGGCGCACCAGGTGCGTCGCCTGGTCTGTCTCGATGGTGTGGTCCTGCAGGCGCAGGGCCTGCTCGGCGAACCACGAGATGTTGAGCATCGCCCGCGGCACGACCCCGTGCTTCATGCGGGAGAGCAGCACACCCGCATCCGTGGACTCGGCCAGGCAGAAAGCTTCCGCGCGCTTTCCGATCTCCTCGGCAAACCGGTTCAGCACAATGCCGCGCTGCACCGGCCCCATCCCGGCCCAGGCTGGAAACGCCTCGCCCGCGGCGGTGACCGCTGCATCCACGTGCTCGGGAAATCCCTCGCTGACCTGTCCCAGGAAGCTCTGGTCGATCGGCGAATGCAGCTCAAAGCTCGCGGCGGAGGCCACGCGCCCGCCGTCGATGTAGTGGTCTGGTGAAATCTTGAATCCACCGATGTCTATGCAGGTGCTCATGGCGAAAGTACTTTTGCAGGGTTCATGGTTCCCAGCGGATCCAGCGCGTTCTTCACGGCTCGCATCAGCTGGATTTCTACGCCCGTCTTGTAGCGCGCCGCCTCGTCGCGGCGCAGCACACCGAGGCCGTGTTCGGCGGAGATCGACCCGCCACGCGCGGCGACGGCGTCATGCACGAGTTGATTGACGGGCGCTTCGAGCTGTTCAAAGGCCCGTGCCCGCGCCACATCGGCATTGGGCGCCGGAGACAGGTTGAAATGCAGGTTTCCGTCGCCCAGGTGTCCGAAAACGACCATTCGCGTTCCCGGGAAAGCCGCGCCCAATGCCGCGCTCGTGGATTCGATGAATTCAGGAATTGCCGAGATTGGAAGCGAGATATCGTGCTTGATCGTCCGGCCTTCCGCTGCCTGCGACTCCGAGATGTTCTCGCGCAACGCCCACAGCTCGCGAAACTGCGAGACGGATGACGATACGGCGGCATCGCTGATGGCGCCTTCTTCCAGGGCCGTGCCCAGCACGTCCGTGAGCACGTCGGCTATGGGGTTCGCCTCGTTCTCGCCCGACGCTTCCAGCAGCGCATACCACGGCGAAATCCCGTCCAGCGGCCGGCGTGCCGCCGGGATGTGGCGCAGTACCAGGCCCAGGCAGGCTTCGCTCAGCAGCTCGAAGGCGGTGAGACGGGGACCCAGCGCCTCCTGCGCGAGCTGCAGCAGCTGCGCGGCGGCTGACGGTGACGGCACGGCGGCAAAGGCCGCGGCGCGGGCGGCAGGCGGCGGAAACAGCTTGAGCACGGCGGCGGTGATCACGCCCAGCGTGCCCTCCGAGCCGATGAAAAGGCCGCGCAGGTCGTAGCCCGTGTTGTCCTTGCGCAGCGCGCGCAGGCCATCCCAGACCTGGCCGCCGGCCGTCACCACCTCCAGGCCCAGGCAAAGGTCCCGGATGTTGCCGTAGCGCAGCACCTGTACGCCGCCCGCATTGGTGGACAGGTTGCCGCCGATGGTGCAGCTGCCCTGGGCAGCCAGGCTCAGAGGGAAGAACCGGCCGGCCGCCTCGGCGTGCTCCTGCACCTGCTGCAGCGTCACACCGGCCTCAACGACCATCACGTTGTTGACGCTGTCAACCAGCCTGACCTTGTTCAAGCGGCTGGTCGACAGGACCAGGTTGAGGCCCGTGCTCTCGGGGACGCTTCCGCCCGACAGGCCTGTGTTACCGCCCTGCGGCACCACCGCGACCGCGTTCTCCGCGCACCACGCCACGATGCTCGCGGCATCCGCGGTGGTGTCCGGCTGAGCAATCGCGATGGCGCGGCCGGTCCACTTGCCCCGCCAGTCCCGCAGAAAGGGGGCGGCATCGCTGGGGTCGGTGATCAGGCGGCCCGCGAAGGCCGCCCGGAGGGAGGCAAGCAGCGCGGGTTGCGCGCCGGGGTCGATGCGCTGTGGCTTCATCATCGTCAAACGAACCGCAGGGAAATGGAGCCCAGCGTCCCGTAGTCCGCCGTGAAGACGTCGCCGGCGGATGCTTCGACAGGGCGCGTGAAGGAGCCGGCCAGCACGATCTCGCCGGCCTCCAGGCGCTCGCCATACGGCGCGATCTTGTTAGCCAGCCACGCGACGCCCTTGGCCGGGTGATTGAGCACGCCGGCGGCAAGTCCGGTTTCCTCGAGCACGCCGTTCTTGAACAGCATGGCCCCGGTCCAGCGCAGATCGACGTCCGAGGGGCGGGCCGGCCGCCCTCCCATCACAACGCCCGCGTTCGCCGCGAAATCGGAAATGGTGTCCACCACCTTGCGGCGGACCTTTGTTTCGCTGCAGACCGGCTCAATGCGAGCATCGATGATCTCCAGCGCCGGCACCACATACTCGGCGGCCCGCAACACGTCGGTCAGCGCCACGTGCGGCCCCTGCAATGGCGTGCCCAGCACGAATGCCAGCTCCACTTCCACCCGGGGCGCGATGAAGGCGGCGACGGGAACGTCCGCTCCTTCCTGGAAGAACATGTCGTCCATCAGGGGCGCGAAATCCGGCTCCGTGATTCCGGAGGCGAGCTGCATCGCCCGCGAGGTCAAGCCGATCTTGTGCCCCTTGACCACGCGCCCATCGCGCATTTCCAGCCGCACCCATTGGCGCTGGATGCTGTACCCGTCCTCGATGGTCATTCCCGGATGCCGCAGGGAAAACTGCCGCACCTGCCGGCGCAGCCTGCGGGCGCCGTAGAGCTCCTGCGCCAGCGTCCGGGTGGTGTCCTCGGAAAGCATTAGCGGGTTCCGTTCGCGGGGTAAAGGCCGTGAACACTCGCGAAGAGCCGCGCCAGGCCAAGCACCGCCGCGATATTGGGGGTTGCAACCCCGGCTCTTCCGCCCAATTCGTGCACCGCGCCCACGATGCTGTCCAGCTCGAGCGGCCGGCCGGCCTGCGCATCCTGCAGCATGGAGGTCTTGAACGCGCCGAGCTTGCGCGTGACCTCGTGCCGGTCTTGCGGCGACTGGTTGATCACCAGTCCGATGCGCCGGCCGATTTCGGCCGCTTCTGTCATCGCATCCGAGCAAAACTGCGTAACCAGGGGATCGTCCAGCAAACGGTCGATGGTGGCGCCGGTGATCGCCGACACCGGGTTCATTGTCAGGTTGCCCCAGAGCTTGTACCAGATGTCGTTTCGGATGCTGGCGGATGCGGTCGTGTCTATTCCGGCGTCCATCAACAGCCTGGCCACGGAAAGCACGCGGTCGGAGAGCCCGCCGCAGGCTTCGCCGACAACCAGCCGGTTGCCCATCTGGTGCTTCACGACGCCAGGGCTCACCGTTGAAGCGCTGGCATGAACGACGCAGCCAATGACTCGCCCCACGGGCAACACCGAAGCAATGACGCCCTGGGGATCGAGTGTCGCCAGCGGGCTTTTGTCGGCGAGCGGCAATACCTGCGTGATCCACCAGGGCACGCCGTTCATGGCCGGCATCACAGCGGTATCCTCGCGCAGCATGGGCTGCATCGCGCCGGCAACCGAAGCCAGCGCCGGCCCCTTGACCGCGATGATCACCAGGTCCTGGGGCCCGAGATCCGCCGGATGGTCGCTGGCCTTCACCGGGCATTGAATCAGTTCGCCCCGCTCCTGCAACTGCCAGCCATGCTGCCGCAGGGCGGCAAGCGTGGCACCGCGCGCCAACACGCTGACTTCGCAGCCTCCAGCCGAGGAAAGCCTGGCGCCCAGCCAGCCGCCGATGGCGCCGGCGCCAACGATGGCGACCTTCATGCCGTGGACTTCGACCGGGCCCGCGCCAGGCCGTCGCGCAAGTGCTGCGGCACCCGCTCGTCGAACCCGAGCGCGACGCGCCTCACCTCGGCGCTGTCGGTCGGCTCATGCCCCACGCCCAGCATCGATGCCCGCGGTATCAGGCCCTGCGTCACTCGGGCGGCCAGCCGGCCGAGGCCGGTGATCTCGACCTCGACCAGGTCGCCCGGCACGACGGATCGCGAGTGGCAAGGTGTTCCCGTCAGCAGAACGTCCCCCGGCATCAAGGTGATATGCCGGGCCACGTCCGCCACCATGTAGTGCGGGCCCCAAATCATCTCGTTGCCGATATGCGCGTCCTGAACAACCTGCCCGTTCACATAAGTGGTGAGCCGCTGCTCGAAAATGTCGATGCCGCTCACGATTCCCGGCCCCAGCGGCAGCAATCCGTCCGCGCCCTTGACGCGCAGCATCGAGCCTTGGTCGGTATCCCGGAAGTTCTGCAGCCCCATGTCAAGCGCCGGAACAAAGCCTTCCATGTAATCCCACGCTTCGTCGGGCGTCACGTTCCTGCAGACCCGGCCAATCACGACGGCGAACTCGCCTTCATAGTTGAGAAAGCCGCAATCGGCCGGCTTGACGATCTCGCCCTGGTGGCCGGTCAGCGCCGTGGGCGGCTTTGTGAAATAGGTGGGCGTCCGTGTCGGACGCGGATTGTCCCGCGTCTCGACGCCGCGCGACGAATAGGAGAGATGAACCGCGATGATCTTCGAAGGCTCACAGGGCGGCAGGTGAACCAGGCCCTCAAGAGACACTTGCCGGCCATCATCCAGGACCAGCTCGCCTTCGCCTCGAACCGTGCCCCAGCACGGCGTGTTGCCGACAAGGACCCTGCGGCGCTCGCGGCGCGGCCCCCGCATGACGGCCGGGAGTTCACGCACGGGGAAATCATGGAGATGCTTCATGCGTAGGCGCGGTTATTCCTGCTTGATGCCTTCAACCTGCAGGAGCAGCCGGACGACGTCCGGGAAACGCGGCAGGCCCCACTCGATGCCCCAGGCACTGCGGTTGATCATGGCCTCGAAGTCGCCGCCGCAGATCTCGCGCTTGAGCATGCCGTTGAACACGCAATTGAAGCGCAGGGCCTTGAGCTTGACCGCATTCGTCTTGCCGACCATGGTGAGGTTTCCGTTGACCTCGACTACCTTGTCTCCATTGAAGACAAAGCTCTCCGCCGTGAACTTTGCCGTGGGGTACTGCTCGACGTTGAAGAAGTCCTTGGACTGCAGCTGCTTGTTGAACGGCGGGATGCCGGTGTTGATCGAGGCAGTGTCCACGGTCAAGCTGACCTTGCCGGTCCTTGCCGCCGCATCGAACTCGACCACGCCTTCCTTCTTGTCGAACTTGCCCCGGTTGGTCGAGATGACATGATCGATCTCGAAGGTGATGTTGGTGTGCAGCGGGTCGAGGCTGTAGGTGGCGGCATTCGCCGCCATGCAGGCCGATGCGGCCAGTATCAGTAGCAGGTTTTTCTTCATGGCTTTCGTTTCGTGGTTAGGGCGCCGCAATGCCTGACAGCGCCAGTTTGAATTTCACCTGGACTTCGTTGGCGACCATCGATGTGTCCGACCATTCGCCTTCGCCGATCCTGAAATCCAGCCGTTTCACCGTCAGCGTGCCGGTCGCGATGTGAACGGCGCCGGCCCTGGCCAGCGTGACAGGCACCCGGACGTCTCTTGCGGTGCCTTTGATGTTCAGCTTGCCCGCGAGCTCGAACTTCCCCGGACCAGCGGAACTGATGCTTGTGGATTCCAGCGTCGCCTGTGGAAACTTGGCGATGCTGAACCAGTCGCTCTTCGCCGCCTCGCTGTCGGTATCTGGCGAGCCGAAGCGGGCGCTCGCTGCGTCGATGTTCAGCACAACCTTGCCCGCCTCCGGCTTTTTCGGATCGAAAGTGAACTGGCCGCCGAACCTCGAGAAGCGCCCTTCGACGGGCACGCCCATCTGCCTGAAGACAAACGAGATCTCACTTTGCGCTGGCTCAAGCTTCTGCGCCAGCGCCGGATTGCAAGCCCACAGCGCCCAGGCGATGCAACTGATTTGAAGAAGATTTTTCATGTCTGCACCCTGCGGAAGTTCCACGGAGCCATGCGCGACAGGATGCCGTCACGGTCCAGCAGCTGGTGCTTGAGGACCGCCGCCACGTGCAGCACGGCGATGCCGCCCAGCGAAAGCGCCAGGCCGATGTGGAGCGACTTCAGCGTCGCCGCGAGCTGCGTGTCCGGCGCCACCAGATCGGGCAACGGAAGCAGGCCAAAGACGACCACCGGAAAGCCGGCAGCGGAGCTGTAGGTCCAGCCCGAGAGCGGCACGGCAAAAAACAGGAAGTACATCGCCCAGTGAGCGCTGTGCGCGGCTCGCTGCTGCCACGCCGGCATCGGCAAGTCGGCCGGCGGGCGGTTCGCCATCCGCCAGGCCAGGCGCACGACGGACACCGCCAGGATGGTGACGCCCAGCCACTTGTGCCAGTTATAGAGCTTCAACCGCATAGGCGACATCTGCAGCTGTGTCATGTAAACGCCCATGGCGATTGCGGAAAAGATCAGCATCGCCGCGAGCCAGTGAATCGCGATTGCGGCCTGTGAATATCGTGTGTTGCGCATCATCAATATTTCCAATACGCCGATCCTAGAGTCGACTTGCAATACGTTCAAATACTATATTTGTATATTTTTCGATATCTTTAACGTACCGATGCGCCGCTTACTTGAGCTGGTCGCGCACCTTGTCGAGCCCCGCCACGGCGCATTGCTCGTCCAGCAGCCCTCGCGGCGCGCCGCTCACGCCCACCGCGCCGATCACCTCGCTGCCCGCACGGATAGGGACGCCGCCGCCCAGCAGCAGGAAGCCCGGGATGTGCACCAGATAGCTCGCGCCCGGGTTCGTCTGCGAACCTTCCATCAGGGCCTGCGTATTGTTTTTTGCCGATGCGGAAGTGAAGGCCTTTTGCTGGCTCGACGGCAGCGCATGGGCGCCGGCGTTATCGGCACGCAGTGCCACGCGCGGCGCCCCCGCGCGATCGACGACGGTGACCGCCACCTGGTAGCCGCCCGCCGTGCAGCTGGTGATCGCCGCCGTCGCGATCTGCATGGCCAGTTCGAGCGAGATGTTCTTCTCGGTCCTGACGCCCTGTGCCTGGGCGACGGACAGGGACAGCAGGAGCGCGGCGGATACCGCTGTGGAACGAAGCTTCATGTTGCCTCCTCGGCATGCGTTGTTGGTCGCCGCGATGGTAGGCGGCCGGGACCCCTGGAGGAAATATCAACTTGGTATCGCGGCCATACTGATTTCGTATGGATGAAAGGACCGGGATGGACCGGTTCTTGTCAGCGCTGCGCAGAGCGCGCGGGAACGACCGCTCCGACCATCGGTACGACGGCCTGGCAACTTTCGCCCTCGTGAGGGCGGCGCAGCTTCCTCAGCCGCCGGTTGGCCATCACGGACGTGAAGGACCATGTCTTGCGGCTGGCCCATTCCGAAAGGGCCGCAGGACCTGCCGAGGCATGAAACTGGTGAACGTCGTCATACGCGCCCAGGTCGAGTATCGGAAGGCTGCCGGGATCCTCGCTGCTGAATTGCCCAAAGGAACTGCTTTTTCCGTCCCATGACACACTGCCTTTGGTGTGGACGCCGTAGCCCGCGCTGCGGCGCTCTTCGGCCAGGCGCGTACGCGCCCTGAGATTGAGCTGCAGATCGATGACGTAGGTATCCACACCCAGCCACTCCCGGTCGACCAAGACCTCGGTGAACGCGTGCTCGACGACCGACCCGTCACCGCCCGAGATCCCGCGCATGTAGGAAGGGCGCAGCAGCACGATGCGCAGCCGCGCGGGTATGCCGACCGAGCGCAGCAGGGCAATGAACAGCGTGCTCTTGCTGAAACCGTCACCCATCCTGGCTGCCAGCACCTCCACCGAGGGCATGTGAACCGCATCGACGGCGCAGCTGAATTTCAGGCTCCTGACGTACTCGAAGCAGGCGACCGCCTTGTCGCGATTTCCGCTCTTGAGCTGGGTCAGTTTCATGCCCAGCAACCGCACCTTCGGATGATCGTGCTGCAGCAGCGCGGTGTCCTGGATCCATCTTGCTGGAGGCTGCGCGTCGGCAGCACCGCGATAGTCCTTGTCGTAGCGGTTGTGGAACGTGCTTCCGGAGAAGATGAACCCGTCGGCCGAGCACCCGTTCATTGCGGGTTGCGGGGGCTGCGCCCTGTCCAAAGACTGCATGGTTACCTCGACTGCTGTTCTGGCCTCTCCCGCCTTCAGGGAGCGGTTGCTCCAAGTGCCAGGTAGAGACTGGTGTCTCCCGAATCCGGTCATCCATTTGCAACTTGATACTAGGAGTGGAAAGCGATACCGGCAAATACTGGTTTTGTATCCCCAGCCATACGCATGATGTATGCCCTGGTGCCTCACATGTGAAGCGCCAAAAAGCAAGCCGCAGCGACTGCCTGGCAGTCGCTGCGGCGGCGGGATTTTTACCGGGCTATCGCGGGGATCTATCGCGTGAACGCGCCTTCAGGCCCCACGATCAGCAGGTCGACATACCGCCCTGAGCTGTGCTGCGTGGTCGACAGCTCGACCGGGTAGCCACCTAGGTTGACGTTCTTCATGCTTTCAAGCCCGGTGATGAGGCTTTCGCGGCTGAGCTTCTTTCCCGATCGCTTCAGGCCTTCGACCAAGAACTTGGCGGAGAGAAACCCTTCCATCTGGCTGAAGGTGAACTCCTTGATGCCCTTGGCCGCGGCAAGCGTCTGGAACTCCCTGGCGACAGGCACGGTCTTGCTCCACGGCGAGGGAACGACCTGCGACACGACAATCCCGCGCGCCCGCTCTCCCAATGCCTTGGCGAGCTGCAGGTTGCTGATGACAGACAGCATGTAGAACGTGGAGCGATGGCCCGCCTTCAGGTAGGCATCGACAAAATCGATGCTGGGCTTGCCGGCGCTGATGACGATGATGGCTTGTGGCGTCGTCTTTGCGACCGCTTCCACGGCCGCATCCATCCTGGAGCCATCCACTTCAAGCGGGGCCTGCGCGACAAGCGAGACCTTGTGGGCCTTGACCGACTTCTCGACCGACGCCAGGCCGCCGGTGCCGAACGCATTGTTCAGGTACACCGCGGCAATCCGGGTGATGCCCACGGTGGCGAGCTGCTTGACCATCGCGTCAAGCTCGGTGCTGTAACCCGCCTTGATGTTGAACACCTGGCGGCTGAACTTCTGCCGCAGCGCATCCGCCCCGGTGAACGGCGCGATGAAGGGAACTCCCTTCTCCTCAGCGATCGGCACAGAAGCCATGGTCGGCGGCGTGCCGGCGTACTGGAACAGCGCCAGCACCTTCTCTTCCTCGATCAGCTTCACCGTATTTTCGGCGGCCTTTTTGGGGTCGTACGCATCGTCAAGCGCCACGACCCGGATCATGCGCCCGCGTATGCCCCCGGTCGCGTTGACGTGGTCGAAGTACAGGCTGGCGCCCTGCCGTACTTCGCTGGACAGCGCGGCGAGCGGCCCGGTCATCTGGCATGACTGCCCGATCACTATCTCGGTATCGGACACCCCGGGGGTGGCTTGGGCAAGGGCGGCCGGGGCGCCCAGCAAAATGGAAATTCCAACGCTTGCACCGACGATGGCCCGGTGCATTTTTCTGAGAGAGGTGGTCATGATGTCTCCTGTTGTGGGTTACTACGCATGGCCGCCCGTCTTGTCCGCGGCCCTTTACATGCCCAGGTAGGCTTGCCTGACTTTCTCGTCAAGCAGCAGCTCCGGTCCAGGGCCCGACATCACTACGCGGCCCAGTTCCATCACGTAGCCCCGGTCGGCAATGGACAGGGCAGCGCGGGCATTCTGTTCAACGACCAGGATGGTGATTCCCTGGTCACGCAGCCTCCTGATCAATTGGAAGATTTCCTTGACGATCAACGGGGCCAGGCCCATGCTCGGCTCGTCCAGCAGCAGCAGCCTGGGCTGGGCCATCAGGGCCCGCGCCATCGCGAGCATCTGTTGCTGGCCGCCCGACAACGTGCCGGCAGGCAGCTTTCGCTTTTCGCCGAGGATCGGGAACAAGCTGTACATGGAATCGAGGCTGGACGCCTTCTCCCTCCCCGGGCGCGTGAATGCGCCCAGCACGAGGTTGTCTTCGACGCTCATGGGCCCGAAGATCTGCCGCCCCTCCGGGACCTGGCTGATGCCCGCCCGCACGCGCCTGCTGGCCGTGAACTTTCCAATGTCCTCGCCGCCCAGTGCCACGCTGCCCCCCGTGGCGGGCTGCACACCTGAAATGGCCCGCAGCAAGGTCGTCTTGCCCGCGCCGTTCGCGCCGACCAGCGCGACGAGTTGCCCGCGCCCGACGTGGATGTCCACGCCATGGAGCGCCTGGATGCGGGCGTAGTGGCTGGTGAGGCCCCTGACCGACAGAAGGGCTTGCGGCTCGGGTACCGGGATCGGCGCCATGTTGCTCATGCAACTTCCTTCTGCAGCCTGGCTGCGGCCGGCTCCTGCGGCTCGGCACCCAGGTACGCGGCGATGACGTCGGAATTCGAGGACACCTCGGCCGGCGAACCTTCGGCGATCTTGCGGCCATGATCCAGCACGGTGACGGTGTCCGAAACACTCATCACCATCTGCATGTCGTGTTCGACCAGCACCACGGTGAGCCCATCGCGCGCGAGCTGGCGGATCAACCGGCCGACGCCGGCGGTCTCGGTCGGATTCAGGCCGGCCGCCGGTTCATCCATCAACAGCAGGCTGGGGCGCGTCATGAGGGCCCGTGCGATCTCCAGGCGCTTCAGGGCGCCATAGGACATCTGGCCGGCCTCGGCACCCGCATGCTCGGCAACGCCCGCCAGGCTCATGGCTTCCAGCGCCTGGGCCCGGCAAGCCTGGTCGTCGCGTCTCAGTTTCGGCAAGGAGAGCAGGCCCGCGATCAGGCCACTGTTGTGGCGCAGGTGCGCCCCGACCATGACATTGGCAAGCGCACTCATGTTCATGCAGACCTGCAGGTTCTGGAAGGTGCGCGCAACACCCAGAGCCGCCAGCTTTTGCGGTGCGCTGCCCGTGATGTCCCTGGAGCCGAGCATCACCCGGCCCGAAGTCGGCGTGTACATGCCGGTGATGAGGTTGATCAACGTGGTCTTGCCGGCACCGTTCGGGCCGATCAGTGAATGCACGGACCCCTGACGCACCGCAAAGCTCACGTCCTGCACCGCCTTCAGTCCGCCGAAGGACTTGGTGAGCGATTGCACTTCCATCAGCGTCACGGCGCGCTCCCGCTCAACCTGGCGCGCAGGCTCGGCACCACACCCCTGGGCAGAAAGATCATGGCCAGCATGAGCACCGCGCCGAAGACGACCGTCTCCCAGCCTTCGAACGATGAAAGAAGCTGGGGAAGCAGGGTCAGGACCACCGCTCCCACCACCGCACCGAAGACCGACGCCATGCCGCCCACCACGACCATGGTCACCAATTCAATGGAGTGCAGGAACCCCGCGATCCCGGGCGTGATGAAGCCGACGTAATGCGCGCTGAGGCTGCCCATCACGCTGGCTATCGCCGCGGAAAGAACGAACACCCTGACCTTCATGGCCGTCACGTCGATGCCCACCGCCAAGGCGGCGATCTCCGAACCGTGGATGGCCTGCAGCGCCCTTCCGCCCGGCGCCCTCACCAGGTTCAGCGCCGCCCACGTTATGGCCAGCAGCAGCAGTGCGCAGACGGCGTACCAGGTCTTTTCGCCGCTGATCTCCCAGCCGAAAATGGAAAACGCCGGCACGACCATTCCGTCGGGACCGCCTGTGAATGCCGACTCGTTGGTCAGGACGATCATGATGATTACGCCGAGACCGAGCGTGGCCATGGCAAGGTAGTGGCCCTTCAGCCGCAGCACGGGCCGCGCGACCAGCAGCGCCAGCAGGGCGACGCCCCCGGTAGCCGCCGCCAGCGCAGCCAGTGAAGGCCAGCCGTAGCGGGCAGTCAGCACGGCGGAGGCATAGGCGCCCAGGCCGAAAAATCCGGCATGGCCCAGGCTGATCTGGCCGGTGTAGCCGATCAGCAGGTTCAGGCCGATGGCGATGACCGCATTGATCGCGATGCGGGTCACCACGTCGAAATAGAAACCGTTGGGCAGCACCAGTGGCAGGAACGCCAGCACGGCCGCCATCAACAGCAGGCCGCGCGATTCAGGGGAAAACCTGGCCATGTTCACTTTCATACCCTGTCGATCGCCCGGGCGCCGAAAAGGCCCTGCGGCATGAAGAACAACACCAGCAGGATCAGCACGAAGGGCATGGCGTCCTTGTAGGCCGATGAGACATAACCGGCCGTCAATGCCTCCAGCACGCCAAGCAGCAGGCCGCCGACAACCGCCCCAAGGCCACTGCCCAGGCCCCCCAGCGCCGCCGCCACGAAGCCCTTGAGGCCGAGCATGATGCCCATGTCATAGGAGGTGTAGGTGATGGGCGTGACAAGGATTCCTCCTACCGCCCCCAACGCGCCCGACAGGATAAAAGCCAGCAAGAGCACCGACCGGGTGCTGATGCCGACCAGCTCGGCCGCGAGCTTGTTGTGCGAAGTGGCCAGCATGGCCCTGCCGTGCCGCGTGAATCCGAAAAACCAGCCCAGCATCGCCACCACCACCGCGGCGACGCCCACGACCCAAAGGCTCTGGGGAAGCAGCGTGGCCCCGGCCACGGACAGCGGTTGCTCGCCGGAGAACGCGGGCATCGAATAGGTCTTCTTGCCCAGCGTAACCTGCACCAGGCCGCGAACGACCAGCGACGCCCCGATGGTGATGATGATGAGCGGGACCACGTCGGCGCGCCCGGCCGTCTCGATCGCGAACTTCTCGATCAGCGCGCCGGCAGCACCCGCGGTCGCGACCGCCAGCATGATCGCCAGCGGGAGCGGCAGGCCCAGTCCCGTGAGTGCCGCCGCCGCCATGCCCCCCAGCATGATGAACTCGCCCTGCGCGAAGTTGATCACGCCGCTGGCGTTGTAGATGATGGCGAAACCAAGCGCCGCGAGCGCATAGGTCGCGCCCACCGTCAAGCCGGAGAACAGGAATTGCAGAAGCTCGGACATCGCCTGGTCTTACTTCAGCAGGGCCCAGCCGCCGTCCTTGACTTCCAGCATCCGGAAGGCGGCCAGTGTCAGCCCCATGTGGTCGGAGGCGGACATGTTGAATTGGCCCGTCGTCCCCATGAACCCCCTGGTCTGCTCCAGCGCGGTCCGCACGGCCTCCTTGTTGGTGCTGCCCGCCCGCTTGATGGCCGTGACACCCAGCATCAAGGCGTCGAGCGCGTAGCCGCCGAACGTCGACGGCTCGTCCTTGTACTGCTTCCAGTACGTCGCCGCATAGCTTGTCACCAGCGGCCTTTGCGGGTCGCTGGCGGCGAGCGAATTCGCCACCAGCAATGCCGGCGATGGCAAACGCACGCCTTCCGCCGCCTTGCCGGCCAGCTTAATGAATTCATTGGAAGCCACGCCGTGCGACTGGTACAGCGGCAGGTTCATCCCCAGCTGCGCGTAGTTCTTGGTCACCACGGCAGGGCCCTGGCCCAGGCCAAAGACGAAGACAGCCTGCACGCCGGCGGCGCTGCGGATCTTGGCAAGCTGCGCCGTGACGTCCGTGTCCTTGGGGCCGTAGGTTTCATCGGCGACCAGCGCGATGCCGTATTTCTGCGCCACCGCCCGGGTTTCTTTCGCGCCGGACTGGCCGAACCCGCTGGTTTCGCTGAGCAGCGCAACCTTGGTGAAGCCGCGCTTCTTCATGTCTTCGAACACCTTTTCCGCCGCCATCCTGTCCGTGTGCGGCGTCTTGAAAATCCACTTCTTCACCGGCTCGACCACCACCACGGCGCCAGACAGGGAAATCAGCGGGATCGCCGCCTTGTCCACCAGCGGAGCCATCGCCATGGTGGCCCCGGTCGTGGTTCCGGCGATCAGCAGGTCCACCTTGTCGTCTTCGATCAGCCTCTTGGCGAAGCCGTTGGCCTTGGCGGCCTCCGAGGCGTCGTCGTAGTGCACCAGCTCGATCTTCCGCCCGAGCACGCCGCCCTCCTGGTTGATCTGCGCGACGTAGGTCTGCAGCGTCTTGAGCTGCGGGTCGCCCAAGTAGGCCGCCGGGCCGGTGGTCGACAGCACTGCGCCGATGCGGATGGGGTCCTTGCCCTGCGCGGCGGACGGCAAGGCTTGCGTGGCGAGCAGCAGGACCGCGAGGGAAATCAGGGTGCGCCTTTTCATGAATATCTCCTTGGATTGGAATGAATACGGGATTGACGGGACGGGCGTCACGCCCTGGGCCGGTTGTCGACCACGCGCCGGGCTTTCCCCGTTTGGGTGCGCTCGATGGAATCTGGCGGCATCACAGTCACTCTCGCGCTGATCCCCACCATGGTCTTGATGCGCTGTTGCAGCCAGCGGCCGATCTCCGAGACCTCGTCGATGTGCATGGCGGCATCCGCGGGCTGCAGCTCGACGAGCACTTCCACCTGGTCGAGCTTGCCCTCGCGCGTCACGACGAGCTGGTACAGGGGCGACAGCCCGCCGTGCCTGAGAATCAGCTCTTCGATCTGCGTGGGGAAAACGTTGACGCCGCGGATGATCAGCATGTCGTCGGAACGCCCCACGATCTTGCCGATCCGGCGGAACGAGCGCGAGGTGGGCGGCAACAGCCGCGTCAGGTCACGCGTGCGGTAGCGGACGATCGGAAATGCTTCCTTCGTCAGGGAGGTGAAGACCAGCTCGCCCTCTTGCCCGTCGGGCAGCACTTCACCGGTTTCCGGATCAACGATCTCGGGGTAGAAGTGGTCTTCCCAGATGACGGGTCCGTCCTTGGATTCAACGCACTCGCTGGCGACGCCCGGCCCCATGACTTCCGACAGGCCGTAGATGTCGACGGCATCGATGCCGGCCAGCGTTTCGATCTCGCGGCGCATCGCCTCCGTCCACGGCTCCGCGCCAAAAATGCCGATGCGCAGCGACGACTCGCGCGGGTCAAGCCCCTGGCGCACGAATTCCTCGATGATCACCTGCATGTAGGAAGGCGTCACCATGATGATCCGTGGCTTGAAGTCCTGGATCAGCTGGACCTGCTTTTCCGTCTGGCCACCTGACATCGGCACGACGGCGCATCCCAGGCGTTCAGCACCGTAGTGCGCTCCCAATCCACCGGTAAAAAGGCCGTAGCCGTAGGCGATGTGGACCATGTCGCCGGCCCGCCCGCCCGCCGCGCGAATGGAACGGGCCACCAGGTCCGCCCAGTTGTCGATGTCCTGCTTCGTGTAGCCGACAACGGTGGGCTTGCCCGTGGTGCCGGACGAAGCGTGCACGCGGCTCAGTTGCTCCCTGGGAACGGCGAAAAGGCCGAACGGGTAGTTGTCGCGCAGGTCCGCCTTGTTGGTGAACGGAAACTTCGCCAGGTCCTTGAGTTCCTTCAGGTCATCCGGGTGGACGCCCCGCGCGTCGAACGCCTTCCGGTAGTGCGGGACGTTCGCGTAAACACGTTCAAGCATCGCCTTCAGGCGCTGCACCTGCAGCGCCGTGATTTCATCTCGGCTCGCCCGCTCGATGGGATCGAGCAAGGCGGTGGGGGTGGTATGGGCAGGCATCAGGCGTGCACGCGGCGCTGGACAACACGGAACCGGTTGGCGACAAACGCGGAGTCCGCGTACGAGGCATTCGCGGATGGGTTGCCGCCCGTGCCGTGGTAATCGGAGAAAGCCGCCGACTGGTTGACGAAGATGGCGCCGGTGAGGTTGATCGACAGGGCCACCTTGGTGCGCCAGGTTGCCTGGACCATCGCGTCGACAAATTCGGCGCTGGTGGAATAGATGCCCGCGGTCAGCGCGCCATGGTCTCGCGTGATGCGCTCGGCCAGCTCGATGGCGGCCTGCGCGTTCCCGGCCTTGACGACGAAGCTGATGGGGCCGAACCGTTCCGTCATGTAGGCCGCCTCGTCCCGCGCATCGCATTGCAGCAGCATGGGAGTGCGCACGTCGGCGGCGGGGAATTCCGGGTTCACCAGCTTGCGCGATGGCAACAGGACTTCGGCGTACTGGTGCGCCTCGTCGATGCGCCTCGCTGTGTCCTGCGACTGGATCGCGCCCAGCACCGCGTGCGCGACCTTGGGGTCGGCCACGAACGCGTCGATGGCCGCAGCCAGGTCGGCCGCGACTTCGTCAAAGCTTTTGTGGCCTTCGTCGGTGGCGATACCCTGCGAAGGAACAATGATGGCCTGTGTGGTGGTGCACATCTGCCCCGAATACAGCGACAGCGTGAACGCCAGGTTCTTCAGCATGGCGCGGTAGGCGTCGGTCGATTCGATCACCACGTTGTTCACACCGGCCAGCTCGGCATACACCTGGGCCTGCCTGCAGTTTTCGATCAGCCAGTTGCCGAACTGGTTGCTGCCGGTGAAGTCCACGGACTTCACGCTCGCGTGCGTGGCGAGGATCTGCGTGGCGGTGCGTTGCGGCGCCACCGCCAGCGTGATCACGTTGGGATCGATGCCGTTCTCGGCCAGCACTTCGCGTATCACCGAGACGGTGATGGCCGCGGGCAGGATGGCGTTGCTGTGCGGCTTGACGATGACCGGGTTGCCGGTCGCCAGGGCGGCGAACACGCCGGGATAGGTATTCCAGGTGGGAAAGGTGCCGCAGCCGATGACCACCGCGACGCCGCGGCCCACGATCTCGAAGTGCTTTTCCATGCGGATCGGGGGGTTCTTGCCCTGCGGCTTTTCCCACACCGCCATGCCCGGGATGGCCGCCTGTTCGCGCCAGGCGCATGCCACGGCTTCGAGCCCACGGTCCTGCGCGTGCGGCCCGCCGGCCTGGAACGCCATCATCCATGCCTGGCCCGTCGTCATCATCACGGCGTGGCCGATCTCGAAGCTTCGGCGGTTCAGCCGGTCGAGGGCTTCCATCAGGATGCCGCATCGGCCCTCGGCGCCCTGCCTGTTCCAGGCCGGCATCGCCGCCAGGGCGGCCTCGATGAGGGCTTCCGGGTCGCTGACCGGATAGGCGACTTCAAGCTGGATGCCATAGGGCGATCGCTCCCCGGCGTGCGTGCCCGTGACGCCGGGTTGGGCCAGCTCGAACGTCTTGCCCAGGTGCGCTTCAAACGCGCGCTTCCCATCCGCTGCTGCCGTTTCGCCATAGCTCTTGGGGCTCGGCATCTCTGCGAAAGCACTCCAGTAGCCGCGCGTGCGCAGCGCCTCGGTCGCCTGCTCCAGGCGCGCCCTGTGTTTTTCGAATAGCGGGTAATTCATGATTTCCAACGATTTCGTTATTTCGACGGGCGGGGCGTCTTGCGCGCACCTGGCCGTCTCTCCCGCGCTAGGTGCAGGTGAAGCTTGATGCGGAATTGATGTCGCCCGTGCCGTTGTAGCGCGGGTACTTCGGTGCTTCGCAGACCGGCATGCTGCGGGCAGTGGTGCCCGTGGCGAACCTGTAGGTCAGCTGGTCCGGCGCCTTGTTGGTTTCCACCCAGTCGATGATGGCGGTGAGCCAGTCGATCTCAGTGAAGTTGCCGCCGGCGCCATGGGTCGATGCGGGCACGATGAACATCCGCGCGTTGCTGCGGGGATCGGTCGGGCTTAGTGTCCTGGCGATATTGCTCATCGTGGAGAAATTGCGCATGTGGTCGTTCGCGGAGATCAGCGGATCGCCGGCGTCATGCCAGGAAAGCAGCTTCCTGCCCGATGCGACATACGCCCCGATGGCGGCCTTGTCGTGGTCGGCACCGGCCTGCTGCAGCCCGCTGGTGAAGATCGGGTACTGCACATTGAAGTCGTAGCCGGTGAGGTTGGGGGCCGGGGCCGTCGAGGGCGGCGGCGCGCCGAACCAGCGAGGATCGTTCGTCGCCAGGAAGGCGAAGGCACCACCCAGTCCGCCGTAGCTGGTGACGCCCAGGGCGGGCACGCCTTGTATGGCCGATGCCGGCGCGAAGTTTGTCCAGTTGAGCTTGCTGTACGCGGTGGCGCCGCTGGTCAGCACCAGATTGCCAAGCAGCCCGGAGAGTGTGGTCGCCTGGGCTGCGCTCAGGCACAAGGCCGGGTCGGTGCTGGCACCGGGCTGGCCG
This sequence comes from Burkholderiales bacterium, assembly GCA_016191525.1. GTDB lineage: Bacteria > Pseudomonadota > Gammaproteobacteria > Burkholderiales > Burkholderiaceae_C > Ramlibacter. Next base: position 171,994 of record JACPOK010000037.1, read on the forward strand.
CACTGGAGCGCGGCCGCGGTGAGCGTGCAGGCGCCCGGATTGGCCAGGTAGCCGTCGGCAAGCCCATCGACGGCCGTGCCCGGCGCATCGCACACCGCGACGGCTTTCGCATACGCGTCCGCATACTGGGCCGGCGTGATGTCGGCAGGCGTGTTCGCCTTCGCGGCCGTATTCAGCATGCCCGTGATCAGCCCGCCCATGTCCATGCTTTCACAGCCGGACACGATGCCGTTGTATTCCGTGGGCCAGCGTTGCGCGGCGGTGTACGCGTTGCGCCCGCCATTGGAGCAGCCGTTGAAGTAGGTGTAGGTGGGCACTTTGGCGTAGAACGCTTTGGCGATGCCCTTGGCGAATGTCACGGTGGTGCCCAGCGCCCGGTATGCGTAGTCGGTGGCGGATGCCTGCGCGTCGGCGGAGCCGCCGATCCATACGGCGGGGGAGGCCTGGGCGGGCACCGCTGCACGGTTGCCCCCGTTGGAGGCCGCATAGATCGCGCCCTTCTGCGCAACCGACGCGTGCACCGCGGCAAGGGTGCCGTTGGCCAGCGTGACCGCCGACGCCAGGCGGCCGTCCAGGCCGCCGCCTCCTTGCTGGTACAGCCGGCCGGACCAGTTGTCGGGAACAGTGACTTCGATATCCAGGAAAGGGGCACGCGTGCCCAGCACCTGGCACATGCCTGCGTCAGCCACGCCGGTTTTCGCTTCGATCCTGTTGGTGGCGGTGATCAGCACGCCTTCCACGGTCTGCCCTTTGAGCGAGGCACAGGTCGCCTTCAGCGCCTCGGCCGTGGGGCCCGCGGGTTCCGCCACCCCCCCGCCTGAACCGCCGCAACCCGCCAGCGCTACGGCCACGAAGCCCGCTGCCAACAGGCGCGGGGACTGCCCCAATTTGCTACCGTAGATAATCATTCTTTGCTCCAGACTTCAGAATCAAACAACTGCCCACAAGGCATCCAAATCACTTAAAAACATCTAACTCATTGATTTAAAACGAGATAATTAATAGACCGAACGGTCGGTCAATTAATTCTAGGCTGCATTGCGAAGTAACGAATAAGTAGAAACCCGCGTACGAGCATCAGCTCGATCGACGGATCGCGGACCACCGCCCACCGAACCCAGGCCGTCATGGCGCGTAAAAAGACCCAAAGCTTTGATGACCAGAAAGAGGTGATCCTGCAAGGCGCTGCCGAGCTGTTTGCGCGCCGTGGATACCTGGGTGCGTCGATGAACGACGTGGCGCAAGCGTGCGGCCTTTCAAAGGCGTCGCTGTATCACTATTACCGCGACAAGGACGACCTGCTGGCCAACATCGCCGAGGCGCACGTCGCCCGGCTTGCCGAACTGGTGAAGTCGGTGCAGGGCGACGCTTCGATCGCGCCGGCCGACCGGCTTGACGTCCTGATCACCCGCTTCCTCACGGAATACGCCGATGCCCAGAACTCCCACCGGGTACTGACCGAGGACGTCAAGTTTCTGCCGCCGGTTGCGCGGGAGCGGATTCTGCAGCTGGAGCGCGTCGTCGTGAACGGCTTCGCGCACGCCATTGGCGTGCAGCGCCCGGACCTGGCCGAGGCCGGGCTGCACAAGGCGGTGGCGATGCTGCTTTTCGGGATGCTCAACTGGATGTTCACCTGGATGCGCCCCGACGGCGCATTGAACTACGTCACCATCGCGCCCTTGGTGCGCGACCTGTTCTTCCGCGGCCTTGGCGGCATCCAGATTCCGTCACTCGCCAAGCCCCCGGTTCCACGCGAGCGGTAAAGCAGTACGCACATTCCGCCTGCGTGAAGGCTTTTTGGTGCGGGAGCCCGGGAGGCCTCGCGATATTTCAAGTTTTGTTGAAATATCGCGAATCTGGAGGCTGTAGACGGAAACAAAAAATGCGCCAAAAGGCGCATTTTTGCTGGGTTGCTGGCGGAGAGGGTGGGATTCGAACCCACGGTAGGGTCGCCCCTACGCCTGATTTCGAGTCAGGTACATTCGACCACTCTGCCACCTCTCCGGAACCGGTTTCGCGTGGTGCGAAGCCCCGTATTCTAGCTCAAGGCGCCAGCCGCTCCAGGCCGCCCATGTAGGGGCGCAGCGCCTCGGGCACGGTGACGGAGCCGTCCTCGTTCTGGTAGTTCTCCAGCACGGCGACCAGCGTGCGGCCCACGGCCAGGCCGGAGCCGTTGAGCGTATGGACCAGCTCGTTCTTGCCCTGCGCGTTCTTGAAGCGGGCCTGCATGCGCCGCGCTTGGAAGGCCTCGCAGTTGGAAACCGAGCTGATCTCGCGGTAGGTGTCCTGCGCCGGCAGCCACACTTCCAGGTCATGCGTGCGGGCCGAGCCGAAACCCATGTCGCCGGTGCACAGCAGCATCACGCGGTAGGGCAGGCCGAGTTTTTGCAGGATGGCCTCGGCGTGGCCGGTCATCTGGTCCAGCGCCTCGTAGCTTTTTTCGGGGTGCACGATCTGCACCATCTCCACCTTGTCGAACTGGTGCTGGCGGATCATGCCGCGCGTGTCGCGCCCGGCGCTGCCCGCCTCGGAGCGGAAGCACGGCGTGTGGGCCGTCAGGCGGATCGGCAGGTCGGCCTCGGCCACGATTTCGTCGCGCACGAAGTTGGTCAGCGGTACCTCGCTGGTGGGGATGAGGTACAGCGCCGCGTTGTCGGGCGCGGCTTCGCCTTCCTGGCCGCCTTTTTTCGCGGCGAACAGATCGCCCTCGAACTTGGGCAGGTTGCCGGTGCCGCGCAGCGACTCGGCGTTGACGATGTAGGGCACATAGCACTCGGTGTAGCCATGCTCCTGCGTCTGCACGTCCAGCATGAACTGCGACAGCGCCCGGTGCATGCGGGCAATCGGCCCCTTCATCACCGTGAAGCGCGAGCCCGACAGCTTGACGCCGGTTTCGAAATCCAGCCCCAGCTTCTCGCCGATGTCCACATGGTCCTTGGCAGCAAAGCGCAGTTTGCGCGGTGTTCCCCATTCGCGCAGCTTGACGTTTCCGTGCTCGTCGGCGCCCACGGGCACGCTTTCATGCGGCAGGTTGGGCACGGCCATCAGCAGGGCCTGCAGTTCGGGCTGAATCTGCTCCAGCCGCGCGGCGGAGGCATCCAGCTCGGCCTTGAGAGCGCCCACCTGGGCCATGACGGCGTCGGCGGATTCGCCCTTGCCCTTGAGCTGGCCGATCTGCTTGGACAGCTGGTTGCGCTGGGCCTGCAGTTCCTCGGTGCGGGTCTGGATGGTCTTGCGCTCGGCTTCCAGCGCGGTGAACGCTTCCACGTTCAGGAAGGCCTGCGGCTGGCGGCGGGACTCCAGCCGGGCGATGACGGAGGGCAGGTCTTTTCTGAGCAGGGTGATGTCTAGCATCGCCCCATTTTATCGGGCCGGGTGCGGCCGGCTCAGGACAGCGTGGCCGGGTCCAGGTTGGCGCCGCAGATCACCAGGCACACCCGCTCCTGCGCACCGGGCCGGTAAGCGCCGCTTTGCAGAGCGGCCAGGCCCAGGGCGGCCGCCGGTTCCACCGCCAGCTTGAGCTGTTTCCACAGGGTGAGCTGGGCCTGGCGGATGGCCGCATCGGGCAGCAGCAGCGAATCCTTCACCAGCCGCTGGGTGATCTCCCAGGCGATTGCGCCAACGCGCTTGGCGCCCAGCGAATCGGCGGCGATGCCGCTCACCGCCACGTCCACCGGGTGGCCGGCCTGCCGGGCCTGGTACAGCGTGGGTGCCAGTTCAGGCTCCAGCGCGACCACGCGCGTGCGCTGCTCAAACCAGGCGGCGATGCCGGCAATCAGCCCGCCGCCGCCCACGCTGACCAGCACGCTGTCAGGCACGCCGCCCTGCAGCTCGATCTCTTTGGCCAGCGTGCCCGCCCCGGCCACCACCTCGGGCTGGTCGTAGGCGTGGGTCATCAGCGCACCGGTCTGCTGCTGGCGGGTGATGCAGGCAGCCAGCGCCTCGCCGTAGACGGCGCCCGTGACCACCAGCTCGGCGCCCAGCTCGCGCAGCTTGGCCTGCTTGGCGGGGCTGCACACGGTGGGCACGAACACCTCGCATTTCACGCCCAGCGATTTGGCCGCTGCCGCGGTGGCGATGCCGGCATTGCCGCCGGAGGCCACGATCACGCCGCTGGCCGGGATGGGGTTGGACAGCAGCCGGTTGAGCATGCCGCGGGCCTTGAAGCTGCCGCTCACCTGGCAATGCTCGAGCTTGAGCCAGACCTCGGCGCAGGCCACGCCCAGCACCTCGCCACGCAGTTTCCATAGCGGCGTCTCGAGGAGAAAAGGCCCACGGCCCGCACCCAGTCTGCTATGGGCGCTATCAATTTCAGAGCGGTTCATGCTGCAGACCCTTTGGTGTCAAGGCGCAGCCCCTTCGGTAGCGGAAACTTCACCGTCTCTTCAATCCCGTCAATCTTGCGCACCGACACGGCACCGAGGCCGCGGATGCGGTCGATCACCTCGCGCACCAGCACTTCGGGGGCCGAGGCGCCGGCCGTGAGGCCGACGCGCTGCTTGCCTGCCAGCCATTCGGGCTTGAGCTCACCGGCGTTGTCCACCATGTAGCTGTCCACGCCGAGCTTGCGCGCCAGCTCGGCCAGCCGGTTGCTGTTGGAACTGGTGGGGCTGCCCACCACGATCAGCACGTCCACCTGCGGCGACATCACCTTCACCGCGTCCTGGCGGTTCTGGGTGGCGTAGCAGATGTCCTGCTGCTTGGGCTCGCGCACGCTGGGAAAGCGCGCGCGCACGGCCGCGGAAATCTCGGCCGCATCGTCCACGCTCAGCGTGGTCTGCGTCACCACCGCCAGTTTGGCCGTCTGCGCGGGCTGCACCCGGGCCACGTCCGCCACGTCCTCCACCAGGTGGATGCCGTGGTCCAGCTGGCCCATGGTGCCTTCAACTTCGGGGTGGCCCTTGTGGCCGATCATGATGAACTCATAACCCTCTTTGGCGAGCTTGGCCACCTCTACGTGCACCTTGGTGACCAGCGGACAAGTGGCGTCGAACACCTCGAAGCCGCGGCCCTGCGCCTCCAGCTGGATGGCCTTGCTCACGCCGTGCGCTGAGAAGACCAGCGTGGCGCCGGGCGGCACGTCGGCCAGGTCCTCGATGAAGATCGCGCCCTTGGATTTCAGGTCGTTCACCACGAAGGTGTTGTGCACGATTTCGTGGCGCACGTAGATGGGCGCGCCGAATTTCTGCAGCGCCCGCTCCACGATCTCAATGGCGCGGTCCACGCCCGCGCAAAAGCCGCGCGGCTCGGCCAGGATGATTTCCGCAGGGCCGGTCACGTCGCCAACGTCGCTCATAGCACTCCGATCACATGCGCTTCAAAGGTCACGGGCTGCCCCGCCAGCGGGTGGTTGAAGTCGAACAGCACCGCGCCGTCGCCGCGCACCTGCTGCACGGCACCCGCGTAGCTTCCCATGCCGTCGGGCGTGGGGAACTGCACCACGTCGCCCGCCTGGTACTGCTCATCCGGGTCGCCCAGCTGGTTGAGCAGCTTGCGCGCGACCCATTGAACCATGTCGGGGTTGCGCTCGCCGAAGGCTTCACCGGCCGGGATCTCGAAGCTGGCGCGCGCGCCCTCTTCCATGCCCAGCAGCCGCTGCTCCACGGCCGGCGACAGCTCGCCCGTGCCCAGCGACAGCGTGGCCGGCTTGTCGCTGAAGGTGTTGATGATGTCGCCACCCGGCCCCGCGAGGCGGTAATGCAGGGTGAGGAAGGAGCCCGCGTGGACGCGGGGCACTGAGGAGGCCATGGAAGTCCCGATAAACTGGCCTCCATTGTAGAAACCCCGCCCTGCCTGCCGCCCCATGCCCCTGAAAGACCTTCCCGCCGATGCGCAGCCGCGCGAAAAACTGCTGGCCCGCGGGGCGGGTGCATTGGGCGACGCCGAGCTGCTGGCGCTGCTGCTGCGCACCGGCACCACGGGCCGCGGCGTGCTGCAGATGGCGCAGGAACTGCTGGACCAGTTCGGCGGCATCGCCGGCCTGCTGAACACCACGGCGGAGGACCTGAAGGCGTTCAAGGGCCTGGGCGGCCCGGCCAAGCGGGCCGAACTCATCGCCGTGCTGGAGCTGGCGCGAAGGGCCCTGTCGCAGCAGCTGAAGGAGCGCGAGGTGTTCAGCTCGCCCGATGCGGTGAAGCAGTACCTCCAGCTGCACTTGGCGGCCAAGGCGCACGAGGTGTTCGCGGTGCTGTTCCTCGATGCGCAGAACCGGCTGGTGGCCATGGAAGAGCTGTTCCGCGGCACCCTCACCCAGACCAGCGTGTACCCGCGCGAGGTGGTGCTGCATGCGCTCAAGCTCGGTGCGGCTTCCGTGGTGCTGGCACACAACCATCCCAGCGGCACGGTGCAGCCCTCGCGCGCCGACGAGGCGCTGACGCAGACCCTCAAGGCGGCGCTGGCGCTGGTCGATGTGCGCGTGCTCGACCACGTGATCGTGGCGCAGGGCGAGGCCCTGTCCATGGCCGAGAAGGGCCTGCTGTGAAGATCAAGTCGCTGCAGGACCTGCAGCAAGTACAAAGGAAGCTGGCGGAGCAGCAGAAGCTTGCCGCGGAGCAGGAGGCGGCGCGCAAGGAAGCCGAGCGCAAGGCGCAGGCCGACAGCAGCCTTTTCGTGCGGGCCGCCGGCGCCGTCAAGCCGATACGCGACCGGCCGCGCGTGCCGCTGGCGCGCGAGCCCGCGCCCCCCATCGCCGTGCAGCACCAGCTTGACGAGCAGCGCGTAATGCACGAATCCATCAGCGACGAGTTTGACGCGTCGACGCTGCTGGACGTGGATGACGCGATGAGCTACCGGCGCCCCGGAATCGGCACCGACGTGACGCGCAAGCTGCGCAAGGGCGGCTGGAGCATCCAGCGCGAAATCGACCTGCACGGCCTGCGCCGCGAGGATGCGCGCGAGGCGCTGGCGGCTTTCATCCGCGAGGCCTGCAAACAGGGCATCCGCTGCATCCGTGTGGTCCACGGCAAGGGCCTGGGTTCACCGGGCAAGACGCCGGTACTCAAGGGCCGGGTGCAAAGCTGGCTGATCCAGAAGAATGAGGTGCTGGCCTTTGTGCAGGCCCGCGCCGACGAGGGCGGCGCCGGGGCCCTGGTGGTCCTGCTGAAGGCTTCCTAGCCGGTGCCGAGCCGCCTCAAAGCGGCTACGCCCCCTTGGGGGGCAGCGAACGAAGTGAGCGTGGGGGCCACATTCAGCCGGTGCCGAGCCGCCTCAAAGCGGCTACGCCCCCTTGGGGGGCAGCGAACGAAGTGAGCGTGGGGGCCACATTCAGCCGTTCAGGTTGCGCATCCAGTCTGCCGTCTGGAAAAAACTTTCCTTCAGGCGGGCGCGAAGCTCGTCCGGCACGCCGGTCTCGCCCATCGCCTGGTCCATGCAGGCCAGCCACTGGTCACGCTCCTTGATGCCGATGGTGAACGGCATGTGGCGCATGCGGAGCTTCGGATGGCCAAAACGCTCGGTGTAATGTTGCGGCCCGCCCAGCCAGCCGCACAGGAACCAGAACAGGTGCTGGCGTGCCTTGGTGAGTTCGCTGCCGTGCGCGGCGCGCAGGTCCGAATACGCGGGCTCCAGGTCCATCAGGTCGTAGAAGCGCTCGACCAACGCCTTGACTTTTTCCTCGCCGCCAATCCACTCGAACGGGGTGGCGAACTGCGGCTTTTCCTGGATCTGCATGCCGCCATTGTCCCGCGAAGTTCATTCAGGGGCGCGGCGCAGGGTCTCCACGACGGGGCGGTTGAGCACTTCGCGCAGGCCCCACCAGCCGGCCGCCAGCGCCAGCACGGCGCCGCTGAGCGAGCCGAACAGCAGCACCCAGGGCGAAGCCGTCCATTCAAAGTCGAAGGCGTAGCGCGCCAGGCCCCAGCCCACCCCGGTGGCCACCATGCTGGCCAAAAAGCCCGCCAGCAGGCCCACGCCGGCCAGCTCGGCCCGCTGCACCTGGCGCAGCAGGCTGGCGCGCGCACCCACGGCTCGCATGATGGCGAACTCGCGCGCCCGCTCCTCGCGAGTAGCCGTGACAGCGGCGAACAGCACCACTACACCGGCCGCCAGCGTGAAGCCGAACAGGAATTCGATGGCGCGGATCACCTTGTCCAGCACGCCCTGGATCTGGTTGATGGTGCTGGTCATGTCCACGTTGGTGATGTTGGGGAACGCCCGCACCAGCTGGTTGTCGAAGCTCTTTTTCTCGGGTGCCTTGAACGCGCTCATGTAGGTGACGGGCACGTCGGGCAGGTTGGTGACCGGGTAGATGACGAAGAAGTTGGCGCGCATCGAGCCCCAGTCCACCTTGCGCAGCGAAGTGATTTTCGCGTCGGTCTGCGTGCCGGCGATGTCGAAGCGCATGGTGTCGCCCATCTTCAGGCCCAGCGTTTTCGCGATGCCCTCTTCCACGCTGATGGCACCCGCCTCCTCGGCCTGCCAGCGGCCGGCCGTCACTTCGTTGTGCGGCGGCTGGCGGGGCGTGGCCGACAGGTTGAACTCGCGGTCCACCAGCCGCTTGGCCCGGTCTTCCAGGTAGTCGTCGGGCGTCACGGTCTTGCCGTTCACCGCGACCAGGCGGCCGCGGATCATGGGGTACCAGTCGAACTTCTTCACGCCCGCGTCCTGCAGCGCCTGGCGGAAGGCCTCGTTCTGCTCGGGCATCACGTTGATGACGAAGCGGTTGGGCGCGTCCGGCGGCGTGGCGCGGCGCCAGCTGGCAACCAGGTCGGTGCGCAGCAGCACCAGCAGCACCAGCGCCAGCAAGCCCACCGACAGCGCGCTGACCTGCACCACGGCATACGCGGGCCGCGCCGAAATCTGCCGCGTGGCCAGCACCAGCCAGCGCGGCGCCGTCTGCTCGTTCACGCTGCGGCGCAGCAGCTTCACGGCCACCCAGCTCAGGCCCGCGAAAACCAGCACCGCGACGGCGAAACCGCCCACCGCGATGGCGCCCAGCAGCAGGTCGCTGCTGGCGGCCAGCAGCAGCGCGGCAAAGCCGGCTATACCGATCGCCAGCACGGCGGCCGATGCGGGCCGCAGGTTGCCCACGTCGCGCCGGATCACGCGCAGCGGCGGCACCTGCGCCAGCTGCAGCACCGGCGGCAGGCCAAAGGCGAACAGCAGCGTCAGGCCCATGCCGAAACCAAACGCCACCGGCCAGATGCTGGCCATGGGCAGCGAGGTCTCGACCAGCCCGGCCAGCAGCAGCACAAAGACAAAGTGCACGCCGAAGCCCACCGCCACGCCCAGCGCGCTGGCGGCCAGGCCGATCAGCGCGAACTCGAATGAATAGGCCAGCGCGATGGTGCGCTGGCTCTGCCCCAGCACGCGCAGCATGGCGCAGTCGTCCAGGTGCGCCGCGGCGAATCCGCGAGCGGCCAGGGCCACCGCCACGGCGCTCAGCAGCGCCGCCAGCAGCGCGACCAGGTTGAGGAATTTCTCGGCCCGGTCCAGCGTCTGCCGCATCTCGGGCCGCCCGCCTTCCAGCGACTCCACCCGCACGCCGCGGACGGCGGGGTTCTTCACTTCTTCCAGCGCCCATTTGACGAAGGCGCTGACCTGCCGGTCTTCACCCGCCACGGCCAGGCGGTAAGTGAGGCGGCTGGCCGGCTGCACCAGCTTTGTCGCGGGCAGGTCGGCCTGGTTGAGCATGACGCGCGGCGCGAAACTCATGAAGCCGGCGCCGCGGTCGGGCTCGATCACGATGATGCGGCCGATACGCACCTGCGCGTCGCCCAGCAGCAGCGCATCGCCGACCTTCAGGCCCAGCCCTTCCAGCAGCGGCGCATCGACCCAGGCTTCGCCCGGCGCCGGAATGTCGCGCGTCTTGGCGCCCTCGCCTTCCGCTTGCTGGCTCACGGTGAGGTTGCCGCGCAGCGGATAGCCCGCGGCCACGGCCTTCAGCGCCACCAGCCGGCTCGCGCCGCCCTGCGCATCGCTGGCGCGGCCCATGGTGGGAAAGCCCATCGTCACCGCCGTTTGCAGGCCGAGGGCACGGGCCTTGTCGGCAAAGGCTTGGGGCGTGGGGTTGTCGCTGGACACCACCGCATCGCCGCCCAGCAGCTGGCGGGCATCGCGTGCCAGGCCGCCCTTGAGCCGGTCGGCGAAGAAGCCGACGGCGGTGAGCGCGGCCACCGCCAGCGTCACGGCCACGATCAGCAGCTTGAGCTCGCCGGCGCGCAGGTCGCGCCAGAGCGTGCGCCAGCCCAGGTGCCAAAAAGTGGTGTTCATCGCCGCACCTTAGCGCAAAAGACTCAAGCGGGGATTAGCGGGGTTTCAATGCTTCACGGGCTGCGCGTCGAGCCGCTGCTCCAGCTCGCGCAGCACCGGCTTGATCTTCTCGCCCACGCTGATCTGCGGGTTGGAAAATCCGTCGTCCTTGCCCGCTTCCTTCTCGCGCTGGGCGATCACGGGCACGCCCTGGGCAAAGGCCTGCTCGAACGAATGGGTCTTGCGCAGCTGCTCGTCCCATACCGCGCGGCCGAAGAAGGTCAGCTCCGACAGCCGGCCGCAGCCGTAGGAGGTGTGCGTGGCGTCCGCCGCCGTCATCACCAGCGTGGTGTCGTTCGCCAGCGGCCCGAGCCAGCCGCCGGAATAGCACGCCGACACGGCGATCACCCGGTTCCTGATGCCGGCCTTGTCCAGCGCTTCGCGCAGCTCGCCGGGGCTCACCGTGTCCACCTCCAGCGGCGGATGCGCGGCAGCCAGCTTGTAATCGCTGGCGCCATGGGAGGTGAGGTACACCACCAGCACATCGTGCTCGAGGTCCATCCGCTTGCCGATCGCCGCGATCGCCCGCTCCAGGTTGAGCTGGGTCGCCCACGGATGGCTGCCGGTGGTGCTGATGTGGTTGACCAGGTGGATCACCCGGTCCTTCGCGTCGAAGCGCTCGGCCAGCAGCCGCGCCACCATGCTGCTTTCGCGCAGGAACACGTCCTCGCTGGCGTAGGGCGCGAACACCAGTCCATAAACATCGGTCACACCCGGGCGTTGCGGCGCCAGGTTATCCACCGTGGTTCGCCACAGGGCCTGCTGGTCCTCAAACACTTCCTGGCTCAGCTCCAGCCGGGGCGCCTGCTCGGCCGCGCCGGCGACCTCGCCGCCCTGCCAGGGCCGGTCAGGGAACTGCCACGCGGTGAGCCCGAAGACCGCCACCAGGCCCAGCGCCAGCGCGCCCTGCCGGGCCGGCGTGGCGCCGAAGCGCGACGCCAGCCGCACCGCCACGGCCACCGACCAGGCCCACAGCAAAAAGTAAACGCCCCAGGCGGCCCAGGCCGAAGTGGCGAGCAGCGGCGGCAGCAGCTCGTAGGCCTGGGCGATGCCCAGGGCCTGCGACACGGTGTTGGCGGGCAGCACCGCGCCCATCCACAGCGCGAACCAGGCCGCCAGGCCTTGGGGCTGGTCCGGCCCGGCTGTACCCGGCAGCACGCACCAGGCCAGCAGCACCAGGGCGGCGGTGCCCCACTGCGGCCCCAGCCAGCTCTTCAGGTCGAAGCCGGCGGTGCCGCGCATTTCCAGCCGCGCCAGCCCGATCTCCAGCAACGAGAGCGCCACCAGTAGCAGCAACATCTGCCGCACGGTGGGCTGGCTGCCGCCCACCCGGGGACGCAGCAGGACGCCGGCGCGTATGCCCTCGGCGAGCCAGTCGAGCGTACTGGCGCGACGTGCCGCAATCAGTGGATCCGGCCGGGGTTGCGGAGAAAGAACTTCTTCCATGTGGCCATCATGCCAGCGCCCCGCGCACCGCGGTGATGACCCTGGCAACCGCTTCACTGCTCAATTGGGGAGCCAGCGGCAGGCTGACCGTCGTGCGGCCGATGGCAGTCGCGACGGGTGTGTCCTGCGGTTTCCATCCCAACCGCTCCCGGTAGTAGGTATGTTGCGGCAAGGCCGTGTAGTGAACTCCCACACCAACACCCTGGCTGGTCATGCGCTCGAGGAACCGGTCGCGCGCCACACCGCATGCGGCTTCGTCCACCAGGAGCGTGTACAGGTGGAACGCGTGCCTGGCGTGCGGCGAAACCTCGGCGGGCAGGGTCACCGGCAAACCCCGAAAAGCCTGCTGGTAAGTGTTCCAGATGGCCTTGCGGGCTTCCCATGCCCGCTCAACGCGCTTGAGCTGGTGCAGGCCAATGGCGGCCTGCAGGTCCATCATGTTGTACTTGAAGCCGCACTCGACCACGTCGTAGTGGACAAAGCCATGGCTGGAGTAGCGCTGCCAGGCATCACGTGTCATTCCGTGCAGCGACAGGCTCCTGATTCGCGAGAGCTTTTGCGCGTCGCGCCCCAGCACCATGCCGCCCTCGCCGGTGGTTAGGTTCTTGCTGGCGTAGAAACTGAAGCATCCGTAGTCTCCCAGGGTGCCCACCGGCTTTTCGCGCCAGCGCGCTTCGACGGCATGGGCGCAATCCTCGATGACTGCCAGTCCATGCTCGTCCGCCACGGCCATCACCGCGTCCATGTCGCACGGGCGGCCCGCAAAGTGCACGGGGAGCACGGCCTTGGTGCGAGCAGTCACGCGAGCTGCGATGTTGCCGGCGTCGATGTTCATCGAGGCCGGGTCCACATCGGCCAGGACGGGAATGGCGCCGGTATGCAGGATCGCGTTGGCGGTTGCGCAGAACGTCAGTGGCGTCGTGATGACCTCGTCTCCCGGGCCCACCCCGGCTGCGACCAGACTCAGGTGCAATGCCGCGGTGCCCGAGTTCACCGCCGCGGCGTGGTCAGGCCCCAGCCCCTTGTAGCGCGCGAACTGCGCCTCAAAGGAGGCCACGCGCGGCCCCGTCCCCAGCCAGCCGCTGCGCAGGGTTGCCATGACTTCGCGCGCCTCGTCATCGCCGATATCGGGTGCGCCGAACGTGACGAAAGGATCGCACGGAATGTCATCGGCGTTCACCAAGTGCCGCTCACTTCCATGGCGCTGCGGGCAAGCTTGCGGGCCGGGTTGCCCACGTAGACCGCGTCGGCTTCGGTGTCAGCGATGACCACGGCGCCGGCCCCGATAAAGCTGCGCGCGGCCACGTGGATGCCATCACGCAGTACGGAACCCACACCCAAAAACGCCTGTTCGCCGATCCGACAGCCCCCGCCCATCGCCGCTTCGGCGGCCACGAAAGCATGGTCCGCCACCTCGCAATGATGGGACAGGTGGGCACCGCTGCGGATGATGCAGTTGCTGCCTATGCGGCTGAAGGGCTGCACGATCGCGTGCTCATGAATCATTACGTTGTCTCCGGTCACGAGGTCCGGCCAGGTACTCGCGCGGCTGGATATGTAGCTGGCAAAATCATAGCCGCGGCGTTTGGCCGCTTCATAGCGGGCCCGACGCACGCCGTTGATGCCTTGGTATCCCATGGGAATGAGCAGCCTGCAATCTTCGGGCCCGAAGCGCGTTTCGAGCTCTTCGAAGGCGACGAGCGGCAGGCCTTCGTGTTCCCGGTCACGCGCATATTCCGCATCAACCGTGAAAGCGGCGACCCTGAGGGCGGAGTCGTGCTCAAGGCAGTAGCGCGCCAAGCTGGCTGAGCGAAGCGTGCCGAAAATGACGACGGGTCGCGTGACGGGCACATTCATAGGAGGGCCGGCTGTTCCCGCGCCCCCGCCTTGCGCAAGCCAAAGCATTCGATGGCCTGTTCGCAAGCGCGGACAAGTTGCGGCCCTGCCGCCGGATTGGACAGGTCCAGCTGATCGTGGAATGCCTGCCTGAGGTTGCCACCATCCCGTTTTCGCAAAGCGGGATCTGACACCCATTGCGACAGACGTGCGAAATAACCGTCTAGGTCCGGTGCCGCCAATGCCCCTATCTTGTCGCCGCCATCGCAAGCCTCCATGGCCACGACCGGCAACGCCTGTTCCATGGCCATGGCAACACTGGTGCCTCCGCCCATGCGAGGGGGATTCAGGTAGATGTCAGCCAGGCGGATCCAGTCCGCAAGGTTGGTTTGTCCCCGCACGTGGTGAATACGTTCATGCTTTCCCGCCATCGGCGCTCGTTGCGGGTCCGGCAAACCCACCAGTAGCCAGTGCACCTGGGGATTCGCGTCCAGGAAACCGAGCATGTTGCCGGCAAAGGGTTCGGAGATTTCCTGGTCCAGGCGGCTGCCGCAGCTGACCAGCAACACGGCTCCTTCTGGCACATCGGTACCTGCGCGCGTGAGAGCGGCGGAGGCGCCGGCCGGCCAGAACCGGTAGGGAAAATGTGCGATCCGGGGCGCCGGCAAGCCTGGCCAGAAGCAGCTTTGTCCGGCAGCGGCGTCCGCCGCCAACCAGACATCGACGGGCGCTAGGGGCGCGAGCGTGTGCAATGACAACCCCAGCATGGGATAACTGCGATGCAAGGCCCAGGCCAACGGCGAAGCAAAGCCCACCAGCAGGACGAGGTCAGGTGCATAGGCACTAAGGGCGTCGGCCAGCTGGGCCCAACGAGCCGATACTGAAAATTCTGCATCAGCAAGCACCGCGGTAATGCCACGGGGCCAGTGTGCCGGCCACGTCGCCGGCTCGGCGACGCTGGCGACCATCCGCTCCCCGCAGGCTGAATAGCCAGCCATTGCGGCAATGGTCAGCTCCTGCGCAGCAAATATCCTGGTTTCAAAGCCCTGTCCTTCAAGCAGGCCTGCCAGGTTGAAAGCAATGGAGGTGCCAGCGTGCAGGCCAGTGGACAACTGCTGCGCCAGTATGGCAACCCGAAATGCCGTTTTTGGCGGTCCTTGAGGACGTGGCGCACAGTCAAGCGTCGCACATAGCCCTCCGAGCAGTTCGACCTGCCGGGTATCGACAAAGAGCTGGCGAAATGCATCTCTTTGCGGCACGTGGGCCAACGCATAGGACCACACCAGCAGCGCCAGCGACATCCGTCGCTGCGCATCGGGCAGGATTGCGGCCAATTCGGCCTGGGCGACCAGATGTCCAGCATCCTGGGTCAAGCCGTAGAGGGCTGAATGCCTGAACCACTGGGCCTGCAGCGAGCCCGCGGATAATTGCGATACGCGCGTGATGATCTGGGCTTTTTCCTGGGGTGGCAGCGGCAGCGAAAACCGCATCATCTGCCACCACGCAGGAACATGCTCCGGGCACACCGTGACTGCCTCCAGGGCATCGAGTGCCAAGGCGAATGACTTCATAACACTAGCTTCCATTACGTCCCCAACGCGCGATTGAACCTCCATGGTAAGCCCAGGCTCTGCCGTCGCACGCCAAATCAAGTGAGCTTCAGTCGCTCCACCGCGCTGTAGCACAGGAAGTGCCGGCCGGTGGCGCGCCCGATGGCGCACAGGCCCAGCCGCTGCGCGATCTCGTGGCCCATCTGGGTGATGCCGCTGCGCGAGACCACGATGGGCACGCCCATCTGCGCGGACTTGATCACCATCTCGCTGGTGAGGCGGCCGGTGGTGTAGAAAACCTTGTCGTGGGTGCCGGCCATCTCGGTACCCTGCAGCCACATCCAGCCCGCGATGGTGTCGATGGCGTTGTGGCGGCCCACGTCCTCCACGAACAGCAGCATCTCCTCACCGCGGAACAGCGCGCAGGCATGCACTGAGCCTGCCGACTTGTAGGTGCTCTCCTTGAGGCGGATGGTGTTGACGATGCCGTACAACTGCTCCTGCGTGAGCGAGGCATCGGGCAGCTTCAGCGTGTCGATCTCATCCATTAGGCCGCCGAACACGCTGCCCTGCCCGCAGCCGGTGGTGACCACGCGCCGGGAGGTGCGCTCCTCGATGCGGTCTATGCCCGAGCGCGTCTTGACGCCTGCGGCGCCGGTCTCCCAGTCGACGGTGATGGAATCAACCTCGTCCAGCGAATTGACGAGCCGCTGGTTGCGCAGGTAGCCCAGCACCAGCCATTCGGGGTGGGCGCCGAGCGTCATCAGCGTGACCAGTTCGCGCTTGTCCACATACACGGTCAGCGCCCGCTCGGCGGGGATAGAAATGGTTTCGCGGTCGCCGCGCTCGTTGACGGCCTCGACCTCGCGCGTCAGCGGCGCGCGGGCTTCGGTGAGGTGGGGGACAGGCATGGCACCACGAGGCTACAACAAAAAAGGCCGGCGCCTTGGGGGCCCGGCCCTTTCACTTGCCAACTTCGCGGTTTCAGGACTTTTTGGCGGGATTGGTTTCCGCTGACGGCGTCCTGGTGCTGGGCGGGCTGGTGGCATTGCCGGGGGGCGAATGCGCACCGGAGGCTTCCAGGGGTTTCTGGTCGGGCGGCGTGAACGCGAAAGGCCCGGGGTCGGCGCATGCGGGCAGTGGCGCCGCCTTGACCGGCGTGCTGGCCTGGGCGGCGGAGGCAGCAGCCGCGGCGGCCGCCGGTGCCACCACCGGCGTAGCGGGCTTCACTTCCTTGCCGGAGCTCTTGGCGGTCTTCATGTAGGAGGCCACCACCTTGTCCTGTGCCTTGCACAGCTGGTAGCCGTCGAGCTTGGCCTGCCAGGCTGTCTTGGCGGCGGTCTCGGCAGCCTTGAGCTTGCCCGCATCGTCCAGCACGGGCGGGGGGATCTTGGCCAGGGCCAGCGTGCAGGCGGCGGCCAGCGCCGCGGAAATCCAGAGCTTGTTCATGCGCGTTGCTCTCCCAGGTTTGCGTCGGCCGCCACCAGCGGCTGGCTGCGCTGCGCAGCGATCTTGCCGGCCTTGATGTCTTCATACCAGTAGGCGTGGTGCTCCCGCGCCCAGGCTTCGTCCACATACCCGCGGCGCATGGCGGTGTAGGCGCCGCGCATGCCGATCGTGCCGATGTAGATGTGGCCGGCGAACATGCACATCATCAGGATGGTGGACACGTTGTGGAACATGTGCACGATCTGCATCGTCTGGCGGTCATACGTGATGCCGGGCAGCAGCTTGTCCAGCGCCAGCCCCGACGACACCACGAAGAAGCCCAGCACCAGCACGCCGCCCCAGAAGATGAGCTTCTCGCCGGCGTTGAAGCGGTTGGATGGCGGCTCATGCCCTTCGGATTTGCCGAACATGCCGCCGCCCTTGAGCAGCCACCCCAGGTCGCCGCGCTGCGGCCAGTTGTCGCGCAGGAACGTGACGAAAACAATGATGAGCGAAACGGCGAACACCGGCCCGGCGAAGTTGTGCATGGTCTTGAGCACCCACGTCAGCCAGCCGAACAGCGAGCCACCGAGGACCGGCAGCAGGATGAACTTTCCGAAGGCCATCACCAGCCCCGAGACGGCCAGGATGCAGAAGGCGATGGCATTGGACCAGTGGGCGGAACGCTCGAACGGGGTGAACCGCTCGATCCGCGCGCCCTTGCCGCCATCGGCCGGGTTGTGGCCGATCGGCCCCTTGGTGAAGTAGAAGATGGCGATGGCGCCCAGCACGATCAGGAACAGCGCCCCGCCATAGGGGATGAGCCACTCATTGCGCACCTGCCGCCAGGCTTCGCCGGCGGTGGTCATGCGCGAGCCCGGGTACTGCACCGGCGCCTGGATCAGGATGCCCGCTTCGGGCGCCTGGCTCTTGGGCAGGCTGGTGACGCCTTCCATGCCGCCCGCCACGCCGCGCCACATCGGCGCGTTGTTGCCCGGCTGCACCTTGTTGCGCTGGGCGTTGGTCTGCTCCAGGTACTTGGGGTCGGAGCTGGCGTCGGGCTTGACCTCGGGCTTCACGTCAAAGATGTTCTGGCCCTGGATGCCGCCCTGCTGCGCCGGCGCCGCGGGTGCCGCGGCGGGCGGGGCCAGCGGCTCCACCTGCAGCTTGTTCTGTGCGCCCGCACTGCCGCACCACGCTGCGCACGCTACCAAAACGATAGCTGCCCACGCAGGCGCCATGCGCTCTGCGGGCCTAATTGACCTTTGCATAGTCGTTCTGCCCGTTTTGTGCGCGGGTTTTGAGCTGCTGTTCCCAGCTGGTCTTGTCGCCCTGCTTCCAGCCCGGCGCCGCGAACGGCATGCCGGTGCCCTGGAAGGCCGAGGCATCCTGCTTGGGCGGCTGCAGTGACTGCGGCTTTTCGCCGCAGGCAGCCAGCGCGAAGGTTGCGGCCACGAGCATGAATGCGGCCTTCATGACTTGGCTCCGCCCGGCTGGCCGGCCTGCTTGGAGCCGTAGGCGGTGCCCCAGCCCCACACTTCGGCGCCCTTGCCGCGCTTGAGCACGCGGTTGCGGAAGATGTCGGCCACCACGTCGCCGTCGCCGGCAAGCAGCGCCTTGGTCGAGCACATCTCGGCGCAGGCCGGCAGCTTGCCTTCGGCCAGGCGGTTGCGGCCGTACTTGTCGAACTCGGCCTCGCTGCCGTTGGCCTCGGGGCCACCGGCGCAGAAGGTGCACTTGTCCATCTTGCCGCGCACGCCGAAAGTGCCGCTGGAGGGGAACTGCGGCGCGCCGAACGGGCAGGCATACGAGCAGTAGCCGCAGCCGATGCACGCGTCCTTGTCATGCAGCACCACGCCCTCTTCGGTGCGGTAGAAGCAGTTGACGGGGCACACGGCCATGCAGGGCGCGTCGGAGCAGTGCATGCAGGCCACCGAGATCGACCGCTCACCCGGCACGCCGTCGTTGAGCGTGACCACCCGGCGGCGGTTCACGCCCCAGGGCACGTCATGCTCGTTCTTGCAGGCCGTGACGCAGCCGTTGCACTCGATGCAGCGCTCCGAGTCGCAGATGAATTTCATTCTTGCCATGTTGTCTCCGTACGCAGCGCAGGGCCGCCCCAAGCAAGTACAGCCCCCTCGGGGGGCAGCGAATTACACGAAGTGAAAAGCGTGGGGGTCATATTCATGCAACGCGTTCGATGTTGCAGATGGTCGTCTTGGTTTCCTGCATCATCGTCACGCTGTCGTAGCCGTAGGTCGTCGCCGTGTTCACCGCCTCGCCGCGCACCACCGGCGCCGCGCCGTTGGGGTAGTAAGCCAGCATGTCCGCGCCCTGCCAGCGGCCGGAGAAGTGGAACGGCATCCAGACCGTATCGGGCCCGACCCGCTCGGTCACCATCGCCTGCACATTCAGCTGGGCGCCGGTGGGCGACTTCAGCCACACGCGGTCGCCGTTGCGGATGCCGCGGTCGGCCGCGGCCTTCGGGTTGATTTCCACGAAGGCTTCCTGCTGCAGCTCGGCCAGCCAGGGGTTGGAGCGCGTCTCCTCGCCACCGCCTTCGTATTCCGTGAGCCGCCCGGAGGTGAGGATCAGCGGGAATTTCTCCGCCACCTTGTCCACCAAGTTCTTCTGCTGGATCGTCTTGTACAGGGTGGGCAGGCGCCAGAAGGCCTTCTTGTCGTCGTGCGACGGGTACTTGGCCACCAGGTCGGGACGGGTGCTGTAAAGCGCCTCGCGGTGCTGCGGAATGCCGTCCGGGAAGTTCCACACCACCGCGCGGGCCTTGGCGTTGCCAAAGATGTGGCAGCCATGGTTCTGCATGGCCACGCGGATGATGCCGCCGGAGTTGTCGGTCTTCCAGTTCTTGCCTTCGGCCAGCGCCTTCTCGGCATCGGTCAGCTCGTCCCACCAGCCCAGCTTCTTGAGCAGCACGTGGTCGAACTCGGGGAAGCCGGTCTGGATGTCGGCGCCCTTGGAGACCGAGCCGTCCTCGGCCAGCAGGTTGACGCCGTTGCGCTCCACGCCGAAGTTGGCGCGGAAATTCCCGCCGCCGTCCATCACGTGCCGGCTGGTGTCGTACAGGTTGGCCGAACCCGGGTGCTTCAGCTCGGGCGTGCCGTAGCAGGGCCAGGGCAGGCCGAAGTAGTCACCCGTGGTGTCGTAGCCGGTGATCGGGTCCTTGCCGCCCTTGGACTTGAGCGTCTTGACGTCGAACAGGTGCATGTTGCGCATATGCGATTTCAGCCGCTCCGGGCTCTGGCCGGTGTAGCCGATGGTCCACATGCACTTGTTGACCTCGCGCAGGATGTCTTCGGGAATGGGCTCGTCCATGCCCTTGACCTTCTGCAGCTTGTAGTTCTTGACCAGTTCCTTGCCGAAGCCCAGCTTGTCGGCCAGCTGGTACATGATCATGTGGTCACTGCGGCTTTCCCACAGGGGCTCGATCACCTTCTCGCGCCACTGCAGGGAGCGGTTGGACGCCGTCACCGAGCCGCTGGTCTCGAACTGCGTGGCGGCCGGCAGCAGGTACACCGCGCGATTGGCGTTCAGGTCTTCCGCCTGGCCGGGCATGGCGGCCATCGCCGCCGTGGCCGACGGGTAGGGGTCCACCACCACCAGCAGGTCCAGCTTGTCCATGGCCCGCTTCATCTCGATGCCGCGGGTCTGCGAGTTGGGCGCGTGGCCCCAGAACACGACCGCGCGCAGGTTGGAATCCTGGTCGATCATTTCGTTCTTTTCCATCACGCCGTCGATCCAGCGCGAGACCGTGAGGCCCGGCTTGGTCATCATGCCGGCGTTGGCGAAGCGGCCCTTGATCCAGTCGTAGTCCACGCCCCAGGCCTTGGCGAAGTGGCGCCATGCGCCCTCGGCGATGCCGTAGTAGCCCGGCAGCGAATCGGGGTTGGGGCCGATGTCGGTGGCGCCCTGCACGTTGTCATGGCCGCGGAAGATGTTGGCGCCGCCGCCCGACACACCCACGTTGCCCAGCGCCAGCTGCACGATGCAGGAGGCGCGCACGATGGCGTTGCCGATGGTGTGCTGGGTCTGGCCCATGCACCACACCAGGGTCGAGGGCCGGTTCATGGCCATCATCTGCGCGGCCTTGAAGACGGTGGCTTCCGGCACGCCGCAGGCTTCCTCCACCTTGTCCGGCGTCCACTTTTCCATCACGTCCTTCTTGACGTCTTCCATGCCGTAGACACGGTCGTTGATGTACTTCTTGTCTTCCCAGCCGTTCTTGAAGATGTGGTACAGCATGCCGAACAGGAACGGGATGTCCGAGCCCGAGCGGATGCGGATGTACTCGTCCGCCTTGGCCGCTGTGCGGGTGAAGCGCGGGTCGACCACGATCATTTTGCAGCCGTTCTCCTTGGAGTGCAGCATGTGCAGCATGCTGACCGGATGCGCCTCGGCGGCGTTGGAGCCGATGTACAACGCGCATTTGCTGTTCTGCATGTCGTTGTACGAATTGGTCATGGCGCCGTAGCCCCATGTGTTGGCCACGCCGGCCACGGTGGTGGAGTGGCAGATGCGCGCCTGGTGGTCGCAATTGTTGCTGCCGAAGTAGCTGACGAACTTGCGCATCAGGTACGACTGCTCGTTGTTGTGCTTGGACGAGCCCACCCAGTAGACCGAATCGGGGCCGCTGGCCTTGCGCAGTTCCATCAGCTTGGCGCTGATCTCGTTCAGCGCGGTGTCCCAGCTGATGCGTTCGTACTTGCCGTTGACCAGCTTCATCGGCCAGCGCAGGCGGAATTCGCCGTGGCCGTGCTCGCGGATGGCGGCGCCCTTGGCGCAGTGCGCGCCCAGGTTGATGGGCGAATCGAACACCGGTTCCTGGCGCACCCAGACGCCGTTTTCCACGACGGCGTCGATGGCGCAGCCGACCGAGCAGTGGCTGCAGACGGTTCGCTTGACCTCGATCTTGCCGGTGCCCACCGCCGTGGTCTTGCCGTCGGCCGCGCGCGCCTTCTTCACCAGCGCCAGGCTGGAGGCGGCGATGCCCACTCCCACGCCCAGGCCCGAGCGGCGCAGGAAAGCGCGCCGGTCCATGGTGGGCAGCGCCTTGGACAGGCCGCGCTGCAGGCTGTGCACGAACGGCGAGCGAGCACCGTCCGGGGCGCCACGGGCCGGGCCCGATTTCTTGGTCAGCAACATGGGGGTCTCCTGGAGGCGGAGTTAAACGAGGGTGGTCTTGTAGTACCGCTTGACGTGTTCCGTCAGCTGGTAGCCGCCGCCGTTTTCAGGCGCGGGTTTGGGCTCTGCCGCGAGGGGCGCGGCGGATTGCAGTGAAGGCAGGGCCGCGGCGGCCGCGGCGGCGGCGCCGGCTGCCGCTGCACCCGCAAAAAAGCGGCGGCGCGAGGGTTTGGGCTGGCTGTCCTGCATGGTTGTCTCCATTGGATGGCTGGTTATGAACTGCTTTGCATACTCTAGACCAGCCAGCCATCGTTTGCATGCCAAAAGCCCCACCTCAGCCTAGGGAAAACGAGCAGGAACAAGGCGTTGCGGTCTCCCGTCTCAAAATGCGACATCCATGAACTACCTGCGGGCCTATTCCGAAGACCTCCAGGCCCAGGCCGGGCAGCTGCTCGCGCAGGGCCGGCTGGGTGCGATGCTGCGCAGCAGGTACCCCGTGCTTCACGGTGTGCGCACCGACCGCGCGCTGTATGGCTACGTCATGAACCTGAAAAATGAGTACCTTCGGGGGGCCGAGCCGCTCAGCAAGGTCTGCTTCGACAGCAAGCTGCACGTCATCGCCAACGCGCTGGGTACGCACACTACGGTGTCGCGCGTGCAGGGAAGCAAGCTGAAATCAAAGCGCGAAATCCGCATCGCATCGCTGTTCCGGGAAACGCCTGCGGAGTTCCTGAAGATGATCACCGTGCATGAACTTGCCCACCTGCGCGAGCCTGCGCACGACAAGGCGTTCTACAAGCTGTGCGCCCACATGGAGCCGGCCTACCACCAGCTGGAATTCGACCTGCGGCTGTACCTGACGCACCTGGAAGCCGGAGGCCCGCCGCTGTGGCCGGCGTCACTGGAGGCCTGACGCTACTGGGCGCCGTCCAGCATGTCGAAGCCCTGCGCCTCCACGCTGGCGAAAGCCCGGGTGAAGCCGGCCAGCACGGCGTAGAACCGCGCCTTGGGATGGGCGGCGATGGCGTCGCACATCAACGTCATCCAGGGCTGCAGGTGGGCGGCGAAGAATTCCGACTGGCGGGTGAGGTTGGCCACGGCAACATCGTCGCCGGCGATCAGGTAGCGCATCACTTCGCACAGGTAGGCGATGTGGTCTTCCGTCTCGGGCATGGCTTCGTCACGCGCCAGGCCCAGCGCCTCCAGGTCGGTGCGCAGCTTCGCGAGCGGCCTTTCGTTGAGGAAGCCGCTGAGGTAGTGCGAGCCGAACAGGTAGATCTCGGGCTTGCCGACACCGCCGAACAGCGCGTCATACTCCCGCCCGATCTCCTCGTCGCCCATGGCGCGCGCCACGCCGACCAGTTCGCGCCAGGGCTCTTCCAGGAAGCCGCCTGCCGCCGGGGCTTCGGTGGCCGCCACGCGCAGCCCCGCCAGCAACTCCGGCGGCAGGGGCGTGTAGTAAAGCTGCGCCAGCAGGCCATAGACCTCGGCGCGCGCGGTCTCTTCATCCAGCGCGGACGAGACAGGAATCGATTCGCTCATAGGTCGCTGATCTTGGCTTCATCCTGCGCCGAATAGATGTCGATGACGCGGCAGTCGCCGCACATCTTCAGGCGCTCCAGCGCCGCGCCCTGGAACATCGAATGGCCGGCCAGCTTGCCCAGCATGGCTTCAATGGCCTTGAGCGTGCCGAACGGCTTGCCGCATCGCACGCAGCCATAGGGCTGGCTTTCGTTGAGCACGCGCGCAACCTTCCGTTGCGGCGTGAGCAGCAGGCGCGGCTGCAGCGTGATCGCGTCTTCCGGGCAGGTGGTGGCGCACAGGCCGCACTGCACGCAGTTCTTTTCCACGAAACGCAGCTGCGGCAGCGCCGGGTTGTCCTGCAACGCGCTGGCCGGGCAGGCGCTGACGCAACTCAGGCACAGCGTGCACTTGTCCTTGTCGACGACGATGGATCCAAAAGGTGAACCCGCGGCCGGCAGTTCGATCGCCTCGGGCCGCGCCGGCGCGTGTTCCACCAGGTGGTCCAGAGCCAGTTCCAGCGTGCTGCGTTTTTCCTGCGCCACGGCGAACCGTGCGGCCACCGCCGGCGCCTTCTGGCGGGTGCGGCCCAGCGCGCCGAGCGCGGCATCGAGTTCGCCCGGCGAATCGGCCCAAAGCAGTTGCAGGTGGGTGCCGCTGTAGCCCAGGCCGTTGAGGATGGCCTGGGCCACCGCCATCTGCTGCTTCAGGCCATCGATGTACTGCAGCGCCTCTTCGCTGGTGGTAAGTACCGCCACCTGGGAAGCGCCGAACGCGACGGCCGACAGCCACAGGTCGACGCCCACGCTGGCCGTGTGCCACAGGGCCACGGGAATCACGTTGGCCGGAACGCCCGCGGCCTTCTTGAGCTGCGCGGCCCGGCCCAGCTGCTCCACCAGTGCCTGGCCTTTTTCCTGGCTGTGCAGCAGCAGCACGGCGTCCTTGCCGCCGGCCCCCGCATAGGTGGACAGCAGCGTGCGCAGCTTCGTGCCCTGCTCACCGGCGCGGGGATAGGCGTAGGTCAATGCGCCGGTGGGGCACACGGTGGTGCAGGCGCCGCAGCCCACGCAGAGGTTGGCGTTCACCTTGATCTGCTGGCGCGATTTTTCGCTGCTGATCGCCTGCGCGGAACAGATCTCGATACAGGCATTGCAGCCCACGGTTTCATTGCGGCTGTGGGCGCACAGCTTTTGCTTGTAGGCGAAGAATTTTGGCTTTTCGAATTCGCCCACCATCTCGCGCAGCTTCAGCAGCGTGGGCAGGTCGTGCCCGTCCCAATGGAAATAGCCTTGCGGCGGGGCGTGCTGCGTGAAGGCCGGCACGGCGCGCAGGTCCAGCACCAGGTCGAAGTTCTCGGACAACGCCTGGGGCGCGCGGCTGAAATCAATCGCGCTCGCCACCTCGCACGCCTTGACGCAGGCGCGGTGGTCCTTGCAGGCATCCAGGTTCACCTGGTAGTCCAGGCCGATGGCGCCCTCCGGGCAGGCCGTGACACAGGCATTGCAGCGGGTGCACAGGTCCAGGTCGATCGGGTTACCTTGCACCCACTTCACATCAAACGCACCCAGCCAGCCCGTGACGGAGGTGAGCTGGCCGGCCAGCACCGGGTAGCGCCGCTCCTGCGCGCCGGCGCCGCCTTCGGCGAACAGCGTCACTTCCAGCACGTCTTCCAGCATCGCCGCCGCGCGCTCGGCCTGCGCCAGCGGGCCGATCACCAGCAGGCGGCCGGTGCTCTTGTAGGTCACGGTGGCCACCGGCTCGGGCTCGGGCAGGTGCGCTGCCGCCAGCAACGCGGCAATCTTGGGCATGGCCTGGCCCGCATCGCGGCTCCAGCCGCCGGTTTCGCGGGTGTTGACAAAGCGGATGGGCGAGACCGCGCCCTCGGTTTCCTGCGCCAGCTCGGCGAACAGGCGCTTTTCCTGCGTGCAGGCGACGATGACTTCGGCGCCGGTCTTGATGGCTTGCTGGAAGGCGCCCGCTTCGCGCCGGCACAAGGTGGAGTGGAGCGTCAGCTCCTCATTGAGCGCCGCGCCCAGGATCTTTTCCTGGAGCGGCATCGTCCGGTTGCAATCGCAAATCAGGGTCGGCATCTGCTTCTGACTTTGCCACGGATTGGCTTGTGGGGTTATCCGCAACATCCCTTGCCTTGCGGGCGGCCTCCTTGGCTTCCTGCTTTTCCTCTTCGTCGAACAGCCCCAGGAACTTGGCGCTGGCCAGCTGGCGCAGCATCGCGTAGGGAATCGGGTCGGGCTTGGAATAGTCGTCGATGTAGGTGTCCAGGCCGTCCATCACGTTGAAGTGCGGGTCGGTAAAGAGCTTTTTCATTGCCGCGTTTTTCACTTCGGGCGAGACGCCGGCATTCATGAACGGCTTGAAGTCGGATTCGGGGGTGAGGGAATGGGTGTCTTCCAGGGTTGGCGGTGCAGGCTTCACTTCGCCATCCCCGCCCCCCGCGGCATCCCCGCCCCCGCCGTCATCCCCGCGAAGGCGGGGATCCAGGGCGCCCTGGGTCCCCGCCTTCGCGGGGATGACGACCTCGGAGTTTTCCGGCTCGCCCGCCTTCACGTCCAGCTTGCGCCTGGACCAGCGCCCGAGGAAACCATCAGCCATTACCGCCCCCGCCAAATTTCTTTTCGGTGCTCACTGAAGCCGGATTGCCGAAGCGGTCCTGCAGGCCGCGGAAGCTCTGCGGCCGGTTGCGCTTCTTCGCCTCCAGCACGTAGTTCTCTTCGGTGAACGCGCGCATCCACTCCACAACCTCGGCCGGCGCCGGAACCTGTTCCACGGTTTCCTGCGCATCCAGCCAGCGCCCGGCATCGTGATAACTGAGCGACACCATCACCGGCCGCGCCATGGGCTCGGGCGTCACCGTCGCCTCTTCTTCCATCCGCCACAGCACGAACCAGCAGGGCGCGGGCGTGGTGTGGTTCAGGTAGTAGCCCTCGGCGTCGTCGCGGAACAGTTCCACCGTGAAGCCCGGGTGCAGCCAGCGCTCTTCGGAATCGCTCTCGTACAAAAGCCGCGGCTCGCTGCCGAAGCCCGGCTCCTGCGAAACCACTTCCGCCAGGATCCAGCGCCAGGGCTGCCACTTGTTGTCTATGCGCTCGCGGCGCATGACGACGGCAACTTCGACGCTGGGCCGTTCCATGTGAAGCGTCAGGTGTCCTTCGACACCGTGATGGTCGGGAACTTGGAGGAGAAATCCTTGGCCTTGGCCGCGATCTTGATCGCCACTTGCCGCGCCACGGCCTTGTAGATGCCCGCAACTTCGCCTTCAGGGTCGGCCACCACCGTGGGCTTGCCGCTGTCGGCCTGCAAGCGGATCTTGATGTCCAGCGGCAGCGCGCCCAGGTAGTCCATCTTGTACTCGGCCGCCATGCGCTTGCCGCCGCCTTCACCGAAGATGTGCTCGGCGTGGCCGCACTGGCTGCAGATGTGCACCGCCATGT
The DNA here is from genome assembly GCA_016191525.1 of Burkholderiales bacterium. Lineage (GTDB taxonomy): Bacteria > Pseudomonadota > Gammaproteobacteria > Burkholderiales > Burkholderiaceae_C > Ramlibacter. The sequence goes on from JACPOK010000037.1 coordinate 198,611, forward strand.
TTTCCACGATGCCCAGGATGGGCACGCCCACTTTCTCGAACATCTTGATGCCCTTCTTGGCATCCAGCAGGGCGATGTCCTGCGGCGTGGTGACGATCACCGCGCCGGTCATGGGCACGCGCTGGCTGAGCGTGAGCTGGATGTCGCCGGTGCCGGGCGGCAGGTCGACGATCAGGTAGTCCAGGTCTTTCCAGTTGGTCTGGCGCAGCAGCTGCTCCAGCGCCTGGGTGGCCATGGGGCCGCGCCAGATCATGGCTTCGTCCTGGTTCACCAGAAAGCCGATCGACATGACCTGCACGCCGTAGTTTTCCATCGGCTCCATGGTCTTGCCGTCCGAGCTTTCCGGGCGGCCGTCGATACCCATCATCATCGGCTGGCTGGGACCGTAGATGTCGGCATCCAGCAGGCCCACGGCGGCGCCTTCCGCCGCCAGCGCCAGCGCCAGGTTGACGGCGGTGGTGCTCTTGCCGACACCGCCCTTGCCCGAGGCCACGGCGATGATGTTTTTCACGCCGGGCAGCAGCTGCACCCCGCGCTGGGCCGAGTGCGCCACGATCTTGCTGCTGAGGTTGGCCGACACGCTCTCCACGCCGGGGACGCCCCGGGCGGCAGCCACCAGCGCGGTGCGCAGCGCAGGGATCTGGCTTTTGGCGGGGTAGCCCAGCTCAACGTCAAAGGAAGCGTTCGCGCCGCTGACCTGCAGGTTCTTCAGCGCCTTGGTGCTGACGAAGTCTTTTCCCGTGTTGGGATCGATCACGGCCGAGAGGGCCGAAAGAAGCTGTTCCTGGGTTGCCATGGTTCTCGAATTCCTGTTGCGGGTGCAGTGTAACGACTACCCCTAAAATGGCCGGTTCCCTCTGGAAATGCCCCCAATGCCCGCACAGCGCAAGCTTTTCGTCACCACCGCCCTGCCATACGCCAACGGCAACTTCCACATCGGCCACATCATGGAATACATCCAGGCCGACATCTGGGTGCGGCACCAGCGGATGCAGGGCAGCCAGGTGCATTTCGTCTGCGCCGACGACGCGCATGGCGCGCCGATCATGATCGCGGCGGAAAAGGCCGGCAAGACGCCGCAGCAGTTCGTGGCGGACATCGCGGCCGGCCGCAAGCCCTACCTGGACGGCTTCCATATCGCCTTTGACAACTGGCACAGCACCGACGCACCCGAAAACCATGAGCTGGCGCAGCAGATCTACCGCGACCTGAAAGCCAACGGCCTGATTTCCAGCAAGGTGATCGAGCAGTTCTTCGACCCGGCGAAGAACATGTTCCTGCCCGACCGCTTCATCAAGGGCGAGTGCCCCAACTGCCATTCGAAAGACCAGTACGGCGACAACTGCGAGGTGTGCAGCAAGGTCTACAGCCCCACCGACCTGATCAACCCCTACTCGGCCCTGTCGGGCGCGACGCCGGTGCTGAAGAACTCCGAGCATTTCTTCTTTAAGCTGTCCGACCCGCGCTGCATGGCGTTCCTGAAGGAATGGACGAACAGCGGCGCGGTGCAGCTCGAGGTGCTGAACAAGATCAGCGAATGGCTGGTGCCCGACGAAACCGGCAAGACCGCCATGGGCGACTGGGACATCAGCCGCGACGCGCCCTACTTCGGCATCGAGATTCCCGATTCGCCCGGCAAGTACTTCTATGTGTGGCTGGATGCGCCTGTGGGCTACCTGGCCTCGCTCAAGAACTACCTGGGCAAGATCGGCGTGGACTACGACGCATACATCGACCCGAAGAACGATGTAGAGCAGTACCACTTCATCGGCAAGGACATCATCACCTTCCACACGCTGTTCTGGCCGGCGATGCTGAAGTTCAGCGGCCGCAAGGTGCCCAACAAGATCTTCGTGCACGGCTTCCTCACCGTGAACAACGGCGAGAAGATGAGCAAGAGCCGCGGCACGGGCCTGGACCCGCTCAAATACCTGTCGCTGGGCATGAACCCCGAGTGGCTGCGCTATTACCTGGCCGCCAAGCTCAATGGCCGCAACGAAGACATCGACTTCAACCCCGAAGACTTCATGGCCCGGGTGAACTCCGACCTGATCGGCAAGTACGTGAACATCGCCAGCCGGGCCGTCAAGTTCGTTGCGGGCGGCAAGCTCGTGGCCTCGCCGCCCAGCGCGAAGGCCGTGGCCCTTGCCGGACAGGTGAAGGCGCTGTACGAGGCACGCGACTACGGCAAGGCGCTGCGCGAAATCATGGCGTTCGCCGACGAGGTGAACCTGCGCTTCGACGGTGCCGCCCCCTGGAAGCTGGTGAAGGAAGGCAAGGCCGAGGAAGCCGCCACCGTCTGTTCGGAATGCCTGGAAGCGTTCAAGGTCATGACGGCGTGCCTCAAGCCGGTGCTGCCCACGCTGGCGGGCGAAGCCGAGAAATTCCTGGCGTGCGCGCCGCTGGACTGGGGCAACGCCGCCACGCCGCTGGGTGCCGGCCACACCGTCGGCAAATACGAGCACCTGATGCAGCGCGTGGACGTGAAGCAGCTGGATGCGCTGTTCGAGCCGCCAGCTGAAGCCGAACCAGAGAAGACCGTGCCGGGTGGTGAAGAACTCGCGCCCACGATTTCGATCGACGACTTCGTGAAGATCGACCTGCGCATCGCGCAGATCCTGAACTGCGAAGCGGTGGAAGGCTCGACCAAGCTGCTGCGCCTGACGCTGGACGTGGGCGAAGGCCGCACGCGCAACGTGTTCAGCGGCATTGCCAGCGCCTACAAGCCGGAAGAACTGGTGGGCAAGCTCACCGTGATGGTGGCCAACCTGGCGCCGCGCAAGATGAAGTTCGGCATCAGCGAAGGCATGGTGCTGGCCGCCAGCCACGCCGACGAAAAGGCCGCGCCGGGAATCTACGTGCTCAACCCCTGGCCGGGCGCGGTGCCCGGCATGCGGGTTCGATAGCGGCTTGGCCCAGCACCCATTCGCTGAACAGGTCCACGGCGGCATGCGCCTCCTGCGCGCGCCGGTGGCACAGGTAGTAGCCGCGGCCGTTGGAGACCGAGCCTTCCACGGGAATCACCAGCCGGCCTGATTGCAGGTCGGATTCGGCGAGGCATTGCTGCACCACCGCCACGCCCATGCCGGCGCGCGCGCCCTCCAGCAGGTTCATCACCAGGTCAAAGCCGGTGCCCTTCCATTTCGCGGGCAGCTGCGCGCCCGCAGCCTGCGCCCACAGGTTCCAGTTGCCGGGAAAGTTGGAGTGGTACAGCAGTGGCCGCGCCAGCACCTGCTGCGCCGTGTGGATGCCTTTTGCCAGCGCCGGCGTACAGACCGCCACCATGTCGCGGCCGATGAGGTAGCGCGCCGCGATCTGCCGCGGCCAGGGCCGGCCGGCGTTGCGCTTCACTTCTATCCACAGGTCCACATCGTCACGCGTGAAGTCCTCGTCGTGGTGGTATTGGCGGAACTCGATCTCCACCTCGGGGTGCTGCTCGCGAAAGCCCTCCAGCCGCGGCATCAGCCACAGGCTGCCCAGGCTGGTGATGACCGAAACGCGCAGGCGCAGGCGCTCGGGTTTCACTCGCAGGCGCAGCGCCGCCGCTTCGAGCGCGGCCACCGGCTTCTCGGTGAGCCGGCGCAATTCGAGCCCGGCCGGCGTCAGCGTCACGCCGGAGGCGCTGCGTTGCAGCACGTCCTGCCCCAGCTCCTGCTCCAGCCGCAGCACGGCGCGGCTCACGGCCGCCTGCGTCACGCACAGCTCCTCGGCCGCCTTGCGGAAGCTGCCCGCGCGCACCACGGCCAGGAAGGCATGCAACTCCACCAACGAGGGGCTCTGGATCGGCATTTTCCAATTACATCATGTCATCACCGGCGACCCAAATGTCGTTTGTGCATCGCGGGGCAGCCGCCCTAACCTTCGGCTCATTACTAAACGTTGGAGAAAGCCATGATCACCCGCCGCCAGATCCTTTCAGCCAGCGCCGCCGGCGCGGCAGCGCTCGCCCTGCCCTCGCTCGCGCAGCGCGCCTGGCCCAACCAGCCGATCACGCTGGTCGACCCCTTTCCCGCCGGCGGCACCACCGACTATTTCTCGCGTCTGCTGGCCGAGCGCATGGGCCCGCTGCTGGGCACCCAGGTGCTGGTGGACAACAAGGCCGGCGCGGGCGGCCTGATCGGCGCCACCTATGTCGCCAAGGCCAAGCCCGACGGCTACACGATCGGCATGGCCTCGGTCAGCACGCTGTGCGCCGGGCCGGCGGTGCAGCCCGCGGCCGCCATGCGCTACGACCCGGCGAAGGACTTCTCGTACATCACCAAGGTGGCGACCGCCCCCAGCCTGATGGTCTCCAGCCTGAAGCTGCAGGTGCGGGACTTCAAGGAGCTGGTGGCGCTGGCCCGCGCCCAGCCGGGGCGCATCAGCATCGGCGTGCCGGGCCTGGGCTCGGCCGGCCACGTGTTGACGGAATACCTGATGAAGCTGGCCGACGTGAAATTCCTGCTGGTGCCCTACAAGAGCGGCGGCACCATGATCACCGACCTGATCTCCGGCCAGCTGGACACCCTGTCCACCAACCTGCCCGAGCTGCTGCCGCACGTGAAGAACGGCACCATGCGGCCACTGGCGGTGCGCGACACGCGGCGGCTGCTGGCCCTGCCGGACACGCCCACCTACGAAGAATTGGGCCTGGCCGCCGTATCCAAGCCGCTGTGGTTCGGCCTGGTAGCCCCGGCCGGCGTGCCCGAGCCCATGCTCGCCCGCATCCGCGCGGCCGCCCACAAGGCCATGGTGGACCGCAGCTTCGTCGACCGGACCCTGGCGGTATCCGCCTCCATCAGCCCCAGCAGCGGCGCCGAGTTCAAGACGGACGCGGTGGCTTTGCTGGCCACGCTGCGCGAGGTGGTCCGCTCCGCCGGCATCAAGCCCGACTGATGGCTGTCCCGCACTTCGAACTGCACGCGCCTTCGCACGGCGTGCCCGCCATTCCCCTGGTCTGCGACTCGCCGCACAGCGGCACCTGGTACCCCCAGGACTTCGGCCACGCCATCGCCCGGGCGCCGCTGCGCCAGAGCGAGGACACGCACGTGGATGCGCTCTGGGCCGGCGTGCCCCAGGTGGGCGGCACGCTGCTGTGCGCGAACTTCCCGCGCAGCTACCTGGACGCGAACCGCGACCAGGCCGACATCGACGTGGCGATGATTGAAGGCACCTGGCCGCACGCCGCGCATCCCTCGCCGCGCTGCCTGGAACTGGGCATCGGCCTTATCTGGCGCGAGACGCCCGAGCGCCTGCCGATCTACACGCGCAAGCTGTCCGTGGGCGAGGTGGAGCAGCGCATCGCCAGCTGCTGGCGGCCCTACCGCGAAGCGCTGGCGCGGCTGCTGGACGAGGCCGCGCAAAAGCACGGCGGCTGCTGGCACCTGAACCTGCACTCCATGCCCAGCAACGCCTATGAACGGCTGGCCCTGCCGCCCCGGCCGCTGGCCGACGTAGTGCTGGGCGACCGGCATGGCACTACCTGCGGCCCCGGCTTCGTCGACTCGGTGGCGCAGGCCTTCCGCGCCCGGGGCTACAGCGTGGCCGTCAACGACCCTTATGAAGGCGCGGACCTGGTGCGCATCTCCGGCGCGCCGGGGCGCAACCGGCACAGCCTGCAGATCGAGATCAACCGCGCGATCTACATGGACGAAAAGACCCGCGAGCCCGGCCCCGGCTTCGCGGCCCTGAAGGACGACATCGGCCAGGTGCTGCGCGATGTGTCGGCATTCGTGCAACACAACGCCGCCGCTTTGGCGAAAACAGAAGGGGCGGTGGCACCTGCCGGGTAAAATTGGCGCAACCCCGGAGGCCAAAGATGTTCATGCGCCACCCCTGTTCCGCCGCCCGCGCGTTCGCCGCAGCGGCCCTTCTTTCCCTCCCCTTTTTCCTTTCAGGCTGCGCCGTGATCACCGTGGTCGACACCGCCGCCAGCCTCACCGCGAGGGGCCTGGAAACCGCGGGTGGCCTGGCCATCAAGGGCGCGGGCCTGGCCGCGGAAACCACCATGAACACCATGCGGCTGACCAACCGCCTGATCGGCGCGGCCGCCGACGCCGCCCTGCCCGCCCCGGCCAAATAGCCGGGCGCATACTCACCGGGGTGACGCGCCTCACCGCTTTCCGGTTCCGCCCGCGCCTGCTGGACGCGCTCCACGGCTACACACGATCGCGTTTCGCCGCGGACCTGGGCGCCGGCATCACCGTGGGCATCGTGGCGCTGCCGCTGGCCATGGCCTTCGCCATCGCCTCGGGCCTGAAGCCCGAAGCGGGCCTGTGGACGGCCATCATCGCGGGCCTGCTGATCTCGCTGCTGGGCGGCTCGAACGTGCAGATCGGCGGGCCGGCCGGCGCCTTCATCGTCATCGTCTACGGCATCGTCGAGCGCTACGGCCTGGCCAACCTGCTGATCGCCACCACCTGCGCCGGCGTGCTGCTGTTCGTGCTGGGCGTGCTCCGGCTGGGCACCCTGGTGCGCTACGTGCCGGTCAGCATCGTCATCGGCTTCACCAACGGCATCGCGGTGCTGATCGCGCTGTCGCAGGCCAGGGACCTGCTGGGCCTGCAGGTGGCCAGGATGCCGGCCGACTTCTTTGCCCAGATCAAGGTGCTGGGCGCCAGCATGGGCAGCTTCAATCCCAGTGCTTTCGGCCTGGGCATGGCCTGCCTGCTGGGCCTGTTCGTGTGGCCCAGGCTCTGGGCGGACAAGTCGCCGCTGCACCTGGCGATGGACCTGCCCGGCATGCGCCGCGCCAGCCGGGTGAGCGCACGCCTGCCGGGGCCCGTCGTGGCCCTGGTCACGCTGACCCTCTTCGCCTGGTTCTTCAGCCTGCCGGTGGAGACCATAGGCTCGCGGTTCGGCGCCATCCCCCGCGGGCTGCCCGCCTTCGCGCTGCCCGAATTTTCGTGGGAGACCGTCAAGCTGCTGCTCACCCCGACGCTCACCATCGCGATGCTGGGCGCCATCGAGTCGCTGCTGTGCGCCCGGGTGGCCGACCAGCTGACTTCACTGCCGCGGCACGACCCCAACCAGGAACTGATGGCGCAGGGCGTGGCCAACTTCATCACGCCCTTCTTCGGCGGCATGCCGGCCACTGGCACCATCGCGCGCACGGTGACCAATGTGCGCTCCGGCGGCACCACGCCCGTGGCCGGCATCCTGCACGCCTGCACCGTGGCCGTGATCGTACTGGCGGCCGCGCCGCTGGCGCTGTATGTGCCGCTGGCCGTGCTGGCGGGCATCCTGCTGTTCGTGGCCTGGAACATGGGCGAATGGCATGAGTTCGCCCGCCTGGGCCACTACAGCACGCATTACCGGCTGCTGCTGCTGGGCACCTTCTTCCTGACGGTGGTGTTCGACCTGACGGTGGCGGTCCAGGTCGGGCTGGTGCTGGCGTGCGCCCTGTTCATCCGGCGCATGAGCTCGCTGTTCACCGTGGAGCCGATGGAGGGGGACGGCCCGCTCATCCACTACAGGCTGTACGGCGCGCTGTTCTTCGGCGCGGTGGCCAAGATCGACCCGGTGGTGCAGGCGGTGGAAAAGGGGCCCGACCGGCCGGTGGTGGTGCTGGACGCGCTGCAGCTGGTGCTGCTGGACACCTCGGGGCTGGACGCGCTGCGCCAGCTGCACAAGGCCGTGCTGCTGCGCGGCGGCACGCTGCGGCTGGAAAACCTGCAGCAGCAGCCGCGCGGGGTCATCGAGCTGGCCGGCTTCGACCGGGAACTGGCCGCCAGCTAAAATCGGGCAAAGGCCTCCACCCATGTCCATCCTGCAACGCATCTTCCGCCGCCCCGACTACACCTCCGAAGTCACCCAGTTCATCGAGCACCTGAAGTCCGACGAACCCGGCCTGGAAGCGCGCCAGCGGGCCGGCCGCGCCCTGCTGTGGGACAAGCAGATCGACCGCGAGGCCCAGGGCGAGTGGAGCGAGGCCAGCGTGCCCCAGCAGGCCTACGTCTACCAGAACCGCGTCAAATAGCTGTTTTTCATTGAGGAAAACGGCTGCAGACCGCACCCAGATTGCGTAGCCAGCTATTCTTTTCATAGCAATCCATGACTGAAAGCGCCGCCGCCACCCTGCCCGCGCCCGCGGCGCCCGAGCTTTCGGGCATGCCCCAGGTGGTAGACCAGGTGGCGCTGGCGCGCCTGTACGGCGAGCCGCTGTTCGCCATGCCGGCGGACCTGTACATCCCGCCGGACGCGCTGGAAGTGTTCCTGGAGGCCTTCGAGGGGCCGCTGGACCTGCTGCTGTACCTGATCCGCAAGCAGAACTTCAACATCCTGGACATCCCCATGGCCGGGGTGACGCGCCAGTACCTGGTGTACGTGGACGAGATCCGCAGCCGCAACCTCGAGCTGGCCGCCGAATACCTGCTGATGGCGGCGATGCTGATCGAGATCAAGTCACGCATGCTGCTGCCGCCCAAGAGGACCGCCGAGGGCCAGGAGCCGGAAGACCCGCGCGCCGAGCTGGTGCGCCGCCTGCTGGAATACGAGCAGATGAAGGCCGCCGCTTTCCGCCTGAATGAAGTGCCACAGGTGGGCCGCGACGTGCTGCGCGCGCAGGTGTACATCGAGCAGTCGCTGCAGCCGCGCTTCCCCGACGTGAACGTGGTGGACCTGCAGGAAGCCTGGCGCGACATCGTCAAGCGCGCGAAGCTCATCCAGCACCACAAGATCACCCGCGAGGAGCTGTCGGTGCGCGAGCACATGAGCATCGTGCTGCGCCGGCTGCAGGGCCGCAAGTTCGTCGAGTTCGAGGACCTGTTCGACGTGACGCGCGGCATGCAGGTGCTGATCGTCACCTTCATCGCCATGCTCGAGCTGGCCAAGGAAATGCTGATCGACGTGACGCAGGCCGAGGCCTACGCCCCGATCTACGTGCGCCTGGCCTACTCGCCCGCCTAACCCCTTTTTTCCTTTCCCCGCATGACCGAATCGCCTTACGATTTCGATGTGCTGATCGTCGGCAGCGGCCTGGCCGGCCTGTCCGCCGCGCTGCACCTGGCACCCACCCACCGCGTGGCGGTGCTGACCAAGCGCTCGATGAGCGACGGCTCCAGCAACTGGGCGCAGGGCGGCATTGCCGCCGTGCTGGGCGAGGGCGACACCTTTGATTCCCACGTAGACGACACGCTGGTCGCGGGCGCGGGCCTGTCCGACCCCGCCGCCACGCGCTTCGTGGTGGAGCACGCGCCCGAGAGCATCGCCTGGCTGCGCGAGCTGGGCGTGCCGTTCTCGCAGGAAGCGGGCCACCTGCACCTCACGCGCGAGGGCGGCCACAGCGCGCGGCGCATCGTGCACGTGACGGACGCCACCGGCGCCGCCGTGCAGCGCACGATGATCGAGCACGTGCGGCGCACGCCCAACATCACGCTGTTCGAGAACCACACGCTGGTGGACCTGGTCACCAGCAAGAAACGCGGCCTGCCGGTGAACCGGTGCCTGGGGCTTTACGCGCTGGACGAAGAAACAGACGAAGTGCTCACCTTTCGCGCGCCCCACACCATCCTGGCCACCGGCGGCGCGGGCAAGGTGTACGTCTACACCACCAACCCCGACACGGCCACCGGCGACGGCATTGCCGCGGCCTGGCGCGCGGGCTGCCGCGTCACGAACATGGAGTTCATCCAGTTCCACCCGACCTGCCTGTACCACCCGCTGGTGAAGTCGTTCCTGATCACCGAGGCCGTGCGCGGCGAAGGCGGCAAGCTGCTGCTGCCCGACGGCACGCGCTTCATGCCCGAACACGACGAGCGGGCCGAGCTGGCGCCGCGCGACATCGTGGCCCGTGCGATCGACTTCGAGATGAAGAAGCACGGCCTGGACTGCGTGTACCTGGACATCTCGCACCAGCCGCCGGAGTTCATCAAGGAACACTTCCCCACCATCCACGCGCGCTGCCTGGAGCTGGGCATCGACATCACCAAGCAGCCGATTCCCGTGGTGCCTGCCGCGCACTACACCTGCGGCGGCATTCACACCGACCTGGCCGGCCGCACCGACCTGACGGGCCTGCACGCCATCGGCGAGACCGCCTACACCGGCCTGCACGGCGCCAACCGGCTCGCCAGCAACTCGCTGGTCGAGTGCATGGTGTTCGCCCGCTCGGCCTCGCAGGACATCATGGCCACGCCGCTGCCCGCGCCGCCCGACGTGCCGGCCTGGGACGAGAGCCGCGTGACCGACGCCGACGAATCGGTGGTCATCTCGCACAACTGGGACGAGCTGCGCCGCTTCATGTGGGACTACGTGGGCATAGTGCGGACCAACAAGCGGCTGGAGCGCGCCGCCCACCGCATCCGGCTGCTGCAGGACGAAATCCAGGAGTTCTACAGCGCTTTCCACATCTCGCGCGACCTGCTGGAGTTGCGCAACCTGGTGCAGGTGGCCGATTTGATCGTGCGCTCCGCGCAGGCACGCCATGAAAGCCGCGGCCTGCACTTCAGCCGCGACTACCCCGAGATGTCGGCCGACCCCAAGCCGACGATCCTGACGCCATAGTGCGTCATCCCCGCGAAGGCGGGGACCCAGTGCTTCCGCTTTCCTTGAAGCCCCCTCGCGCCTGCTCCGAGCGGCCCAGCCCCAGGCGGGCGGGCTGCGCCGCGCAGGCCGGCGGTCAGGGGCGGCCTTCGCCGCCCACCGACTGAACCTGCGGGGGTCCGCTTGCGGGTCCGCATCGCGGGAACTCGCTATGAGTGCCTGAAGCACTCTCCGCTCAAACAGCCGCGATGAGCCAGAGCACGAAGCGCGCTGAAGCGCGCCGGACCCGCAGCGCCCCCACGCAGGCGCTCGGCCTTGATCGCGCGACGCAGCCCGCCCGCCTGGGGCTGGGCTGGAGTCGTTGTCGCGTGCCGCTGATGAAACCCCTCACGCATTATTGGCGCGGCTTGTGGCAGAGAAATGGCCTGCAAGGCGCATGGATAGTGCGTGGGCGATTTGGACTCCATGACTAGTCACACTCGCAGCCCTCGTAATTGGCTGGATGATCGCTGTTCTGATCGTGGTCCTCGACTCTCCTCTTCCGCATGGAGAGCCTGGAGAGACCGGCTTAGCCTGGCTAAGGCGGGGCGTTGATGGCAGCCCTGTTGATGTTGGGTTCGTTGCTTCGCCTCGTCCAAGCGATCTCGAAGTAAAAAGGTATCTACCCACTACCCACCGTGATGGGACTTAACATTTCAGTCAACACGGATGCAAAGACTCACGCGCATTCCATGCGCCTCCCAGGCCATTTCTCTGCCACAAGCCGCGCCAATAGCGCGTGAGCGGTTTCCACAGCAGCGCGCAAACCAAGCCTCCAGCCCAGCCCCGGGTGGGCGGGCTGCGGCGCGCGATCAAGGCCGAGCGCCTGCGGGGGGCCGCTTGCGGGTCCGGCGCGGCTTGCCGCGCTTCGTGCTCTGGCTCATCGCGGCTGTTTGAGCGGAGAGTGCTTCAGGCACTCATAGCGAGTTGCCGCGATGCGGACCCGCAAGCGGACCCACGCAGGTTCAGTCGGTGGGCGGCGAAGACCGCCCCTGACCGCCGGACTGCGCGACGCAGCCTGCCCGCCTGGGGCTGGGCCGCTCGGAATAGGCACGAGGTGCTTCAAGGAAAGCCGGAAGCACTGGGTCCCCGCCTTCGCGGGGATGACGGTCAGGCCGCCCCGATGTTGGGCACCAGCGACCCCGCCGCCTGCCCGGCCTTCAATGCCGCCGTAAACGCCAGCATCCGATCAATCGGCAGCCGGGCCCGCAGGCCCAGCGACGGATCGACGTGGATTTCATTCGCGCCGGTCTCCAGCACATGGGCCAGGCCCGCCAGGCCGTTCATCGCCATCCAGGGGCAGTGCGCGCAGCTCTTGCAGGTGGCGCTGTTGCCGGCGGTGGGCGCTTCGATGAAGACCTTGCCGGGGTTGAGGGTGCGCAGCTTGTGCATCATGCCGTTGTCGGTGGCGACGATGAATTCCTTCGCATCCATCTCCTGAGCTGACTTGAGGATGCCGCTGGTGGAGCCCACCGCGTCGGCCAGCGCAACCACGTCGGCCGGCGACTCGGGGTGCACCAGCACCTTGGCCTTGGGGTATTGCTTCTTCAGCGCCTCCAGCTCGAAGGCCTTGAACTCGTCGTGCACGATGCAGGCGCCGTTCCAGAACACCATGTCGGCGCCGGTCTCGCGCTGGATGTAGGAGCCAAGGTGCTTGTCCGGCGCCCACAGCACCTTGTGGCCCGCTTCCTTCAGCGCGCGCACGATGTCCAGCGCGCAGCTGGAAGTCACCAGCCAGTCGGAGCGCGCCTTCACCGCGGCGCTGGTGTTGGCGTAGACCACCACCGTGCGGTCAGGATGCTGGTCGCAGAAGGCCGAGAACTCGTCGATGGGACAGCCCAGGTCGAGCGAGCAGGTGGCGTCCAGGTCGGGCATCAGCACCCGTTTTTCGGGCGACAGGATCTTGGAGGTCTCGCCCATGAACTTCACGCCGGAGACCACCAGGGTCTGCGCCGGGTGGTCGCGCCCGAAGCGCGCCATCTCCAGTGAATCGCTGACAATGCCGCCGGTTTCCTCGGCCAGGTCCTGCAGGTCGGGGTGCACGTAGTAGTGCGAGACCATCACGGCGTTGCGCTCTTTCAGCAGGCGCCTGATCTTGTCTTTCAGCGCGGCGCGCTGTTCCTGCGACGGCTCCACGGGCACACGGGCCCAGGCGAATTTGGTATCGCAGACCGTACCGGACGATTCGCGCGGCTGCTCGTACTCAACGTCGAAGATGGGGATGACGGCGCTCATGGCAGTTCTTTCAGGCGCATGGAGAAATCGGTGGCCTTCACGTCCTTGGTCAGGGCGCCGATGGAGATGCGGTCGACGCCGGTCTCGGCCAGCGCGCGCACGCTGTCCAGCGTGACGCCGCCCGAGATTTCCAGCACGGCGCGGGCGTTGTTGATGCGCACGGCTTCGCGCAGCGTGGGCAGGTCCATGTTGTCCAGCAGCACCATCTTTGCGCCGGCCGCCAGGGCCTCTTCCAGCTGGGCCAGCGTCTCCACCTCGATCTCGATAAAGCCGGCCTTCGCCGCGACTTCGGCCGCGGCCCGCAGCACGGGCGCGACGCCGCCGGCCGCGGCGATGTGGTTTTCCTTGATCAGCACCGCGTCGTAAAGGCCGATGCGGTGGTTGGTGCCGCCGCCCACCTTCACGGCGTATTTCTGCGCCAGCCGCAGGCCCGGCAGGGTCTTGCGGGTATCGACGATTTGCGCGCGCGTGCCGCGCACCGCTTCCACGTACACCGCGGTCTTGGTGGCCACGGCGCTCAGCAGCTGCAGGAAGTTCAGCGCGGTGCGCTCGGCCGTGAGCAGGCTGCGCGCCGGGCCCTCGATTTCCAGCACCACCTGGTCGGCCATGGTGCGCAGGCCCTCGTGCACCAGCCAGTGCACCTGCAGGCTGGCATCCACCTGCTGCACCGTGGCCTCGACCCAGGCCGCGCCGCAGATCACCGCCGACTCGCGGGCCAGCACCCGCGCGCGGGCGCGGCGGCCTGCCGGCACCAGGGCGGCCGTAAGATCGCCCGCGCCCACGTCTTCGGCCAGGGCCCGCGCCGCGTCGCCGCGTGCCAGTTGGGCCACGGCGGCCGGGGAGAAATCGAATGTTGCACTCATGGGCCAAAGCATAGCGGCATCGCATCGCGGTTGCCGGGGCACCGGGGCATGGGCTTGCCGCTAAGATGGCCGCATGCTCGAGCTCCGCCCCACCTGTGAACACTGCAACAAGGCCCTGCCGCCCGCCTCCACCGAGGCGCGGATCTGCAGTTTTGAATGCACCTTCTGCGCTGCCTGCGTTGAAAGCTTGCTGGACAACGTGTGCCCCAACTGCGGCGGCGGCTTCGCGCCGCGGCCGGTGCGCCCCGCGCACGACCTGCGCGGGGAAAACTGGCTGGGCAAGTACCCGCCCGCAACGCGCGTGCGCCACAAGCCGGTGGACCCGCCCGCGCACCGGCAGTTCGCCGCCGCGATCAGGGACATTCCGCCCGAGCAGCGCTAGCGCCTGGCACGCCGCATCCCATGCCGCACCTGGTTTTTGTCTTTGGCACGCTGAAAGAGGGCTTCCCCAATTTCGCCACCAACAAGGGCGCGCGGATCGCGGGCGAGTTCGTGACGGCCCAGGCTTTCCCGCTGTACCTGGTCGGCGAGCGCTGCTCGCCCTGGATGATCGACCAGCCGGGCCAGGGGCACCGGGTGGCGGGGCAACTGTTCGAGGTGGACGGCGAAACGCTGGCGCGCATGGATGCGCTGGAACGCATTGGCGAGGCGGATGGGTACCGCCGCGTGGTGATCGACGTCGCCGATACCGCCGATGCCGCGGGCGCGGTCCGCGCGGTCTTCGCCTACCTCAAGCCCGCAACGCAGTTCCGCGAGCTGGATGCGCGCCACGGCCCGCTGTCCTGCTACACGCTGGAGCACGCCGCGCTGTACCGCGCCCGCACCCAGCCCAGCGCCGCCTGAACCATGGCCACCACCATTTCATCGCGCCGGCAGCTCATCGTCTTCATCCTGCTCGGGCTGGCGCTGGTGGGCGGCGCCATCCGGCTGCTCGCGCCGCAACCTTCGGTGGCGCACGACATCGGAAACCTGCTCTTGGTGCTGTGGGTGCCGGTGATCGGCAACGTCGTGGCGTTCATCATCCGCCGCGCGCGCCGGCAGATGGAGCCGGCGAGGGATTTCGCGGTGAACAGCCCGTTCCATGGCCACCTGCTGGCCGAGCTGACGCCGCTCGTGCTGCCGGCCGGCAATGCGGCACAGGCCGCCGGCGCGCTGGACGGCGGCCTGTGCGTGCTGGCAATGGGCACCGACGGCTTCACCGCCCGGCTGCCCATTTCCATGGCGGAATGGCTGGGCTCCGGCGAGGCACGCACCGTCCAGCTCGAACTGCTCAGGCCGGCGCTGGCCCTGCCGCGCTTTGAACACGGCCGGGTCTTCACCGTGCTGGCCGGCAAGGTGGCCGTGGGCACCGGCCGCGTGCTGCAGGTGCTGGCCTAGGCCGACCCCCGCTGTCGCCTGTCGCTGACGCGGGCGCCGGGGTGTTCCGGGACAATCAACAACATGACTTCCCCTTATGCCAGCCCCGGCCCCACGCGGGCCGAAGTCGATGCACTCCCGGGAACCACCCTGCTGGAGTTCGGCACGCCCTGGTGCGGCTATTGCCGCGCCGCCCAGGCGCCGATCAGCCAGGCGCTGCAGGGCCGGCCCCAGGTGCATCACGTCAAGGTGGAGGATGGCAGCGGCCGGCCGCTGGGCCGGTCGTTCCGCGTCAAGCTGTGGCCCACCCTGGTTGTCTTGCGCGATGGCAAGGAAGTCGCCCGCGTGGTGCGGCCCGGCAGCGCCGGCGAGATCAGCGAAGCGCTCGCGCGGGCGCAAGCCACCGCCTGAGGCCGCCTGTCAAAGGGGTGCTGGCCCTGGCACCGGTTTTGCTTGGTTAGCGTGCTAACCAACAACCGGGGGCACCCATGGACAAGCGACGATTTCTCCAGGCAGGTGCGGCCGCGACGGCCGCTGTGGTTTCCGCGCCCGCGCTGGCGCAGGCCAGTCCCAGCGTGCGCTGGCGGCTGGCTTCCAGCTTTCCCAAAAGCCTGGACACGATCTACGGCGGCGCCGAGGTCCTGTCCAAACGGGTGGCGGCCATCACCGGCGGCAAATTCCAGATTTCGGTGCACGCCGCCGGCGAACTGATGCCCGCTTTTGGGGTGGTGGACGCCGTGCAGGGCGGCAGCGTGGAGTGCTCGCATACCGCCAGCTATTACTTCGTGGGCAAGAACAAGGCTTTCGGCTTCGAGACCACGCTGCCCTTCGGCCTGAACCAGCGCCAGCAGAACGCGTGGATCTACTACGGCGGCGGCCTGCAGCTGGTGCGCGATTTCCTGCGCGACTTCAACATCATCACTTTTCCCGGCGGCAACACCGGCGTGCAGATGGGCGGCTGGTTCCGCAAGGAGATCCGTTCGCTGGCCGACCTGAAGGGCCTGAAGATGCGCATCCCCGGCATCGGCGGCGAAGTGATGGCGCGCCTGGGCGCGGTGCCGCAGAACATCCCGGGCGGGGACATCTACCCCGCGCTGGAAAAGGGAACCATCGACGCGGCCGAATGGGTGGGCCCCCACGACGACGAGAAGCTGGGTTTCTACAAGATCGCCCCCCACTACTACTACCCCGGCTGGTGGGAAAGCAACTCGATGTATTCGTTCTACGTGAACACCAAGGCCTGGGAGGCGTTGCCCAAGGAGTACCAGGCCGCGTTCGAGGCCGCCGCCGCCGAAGCCAATATCGACATGATGGCCGAGTACGACTTCAAGAACCCGGCGGCGCTGCGCCGGCTGGTGGGCAACGGCGTGAAGCTGCACGCCTACCCGGTGGAACTGATGCGGGCGGCGCAGGACGCGGCGTTCGACCTCTACCTGGAGGAGTCGGAGAAGAACCCCGCGTTCAGGAAGCTGTATGAATCATGGAGCAAGTTCCGCGGCGAGGTGATGCTGTGGCACCGCTTCGCCGAACACACTTACTCCACCTTCGTCTACAACAACGCGCCGAAAAAGAGCTAGTTCGCGGCGAAGCAGTACATCAGGCCCGCGCCGCCGGTGGCTTTGAGCGACGCCATGTCGCAGGCGCGGCTGGGATGGGACGAATTCCACGACTTGGCCGGCGCCGATTCGTCCAGGCCGGTGCGGTCGTGGTGGCCCACCAGCGCCGCGCCCGCGCCGCTTTGCGTCCAGTTGCCGCAGGTGCTATCGCCCGCCGCCGTGGAAGCGCGGCCGTCGGCGGTGGAGCCGGTCAGGATGTCGTGCATGTTGACGGCGTCGCCGCGGCCCATGATGGTGCCGCCCTTTTCGGTCAGCGCCGTCATCTTGTTCAGCTTGTTGCCGGGGCCGTGCAGGTCATCGACGCTGGTGGCGACGACCTCGCCCCTGGCGTTTTGCCACGGGCCGCGGCCGATGCGGTCGCGCGCGTTGACGCCGCCGGCACCGGTGGTGCTCAGGTAGGCGCGCCAGGTCTTGCCGCCCGCGCCGGCGTCCGAAGCCAGCTTCTGGCAATAGGCGTCGGCACCGCCGATGCCGCCCAGGTCAGCGCCCTTGCCGGGGTTGGCGCTGGTGACGAAAAAGCCCATGGGGCTGGAGCCGGACATGGAAGCGCAGGCAGCCAATACAGCGGCGGCGCCAAGCAACGCGGATTTTTGAAGGAAGTTCATGTTGTTGTCTCCTGGGGTTGACGGGCGGCTGCCCGCGAGCCGCCACCCTAACCGGGCGCGGGAGCCGCATCAATCCCGGGCATTCCCCGAGGAACTTGTTTCAGACTTTCTCAGCCACAGGCCCGCGGCCCATGAGCTGGGCCACGGCGTCCGCGGCCTGCAGCCTGCCGGCCAGCAGGTCCACGACCGCCTTTGCGATGGGCATGTCCACGCCCAGGGCCGCAGCGCGCTGCACGACGGTGTGGGCGCAGTAAACGCCTTCGGCCACGTGGCCGAGTGAATCGACCGCCTGCTGCGCCGTCTTGCCCTGTGCCAGCAGCAGCCCGACCTTGCGGTTGCGGCTCAGGTCCCCGGTGGCGGTGAGCACCAGGTCGCCCAGGCCGGACAGGCCCATGAAGGTGTCGGCCCGCGCGCCCAGCGCCAGGCCCAGCCGCGTCATTTCGGCCAGGCCGCGGGTGACCAGCGCGGCGCGCGCGTTAAGCCCCAGCGCCAGCCCGTCGCACAGGCCGGTGGCGATCGCCAGCACGTTCTTGACGGCGCCGCCCACTTCCACGCCGGCCACGTCGTCATTGCCGTAAACGCGCAGCGAGGGGCTGTGGAAAGCGGCAACCAGCGCATCGCGCACGCCCTCGTGCTCGCTGGCCGCCACCAGCGCCGTGGGCTGGCCGCGCGCCACTTCCAGTGCAAAGCTGGGGCCGCTGAGCACGCCCGTGCGCAGCCGCGGTGCCACCTCGGCGCGGATCTCGTGGCCAAGGAAGCCGGTGCCCGATTCAAAGCCCTTGCACAGCCAGGCCACCGGCATGGCGCTGGCTTGCAGCGTGTGCAGCAGGCCCCGCAGGCCGGCCATGGGGGTGGCGATGATGGCCAGGTCGTGGGAGGCAGCCAACGCGGCCAGTGCGTCAGGCCGTGAAGAATCGATCGCCACTGAAGCGGGCAGCGCAACGCCTTGCAGGTAGCGGGCGTTCTGGCCCGTGGCACGCATCTGCGCCGACTGGGCCGCATCACGCGCCCACAGCGTCACCGCATGCCGAGAACCCGCGCTGGCGGCCAGGGCCGTGCCCCAGGCGCCGGCGCCGAATACTATGATTTTCATAGCGGCCTACGCACAGCTGGCGCGCTTCACAGGCCTTTTCCTATGAAAAATCAGGCCCGGGTGATGATTTTCGGCATTTCGGCCGGGGTGCCGGCCTGGGCGGCTTCGGCCTGCTGCTGCTCGTACATGGCCTGGAAGTTGATCTCGGCCAGGTGCACGGGCGGGAAGCCGGCGCGGGTGATGATGTCCGCCACGTTGCCGCGCAGGTAGGGGTAGACGATCTGCGGGCAGGCGATGCCCATGATGGGGTTCATCTGCTCGGGCGAGAGGTTGCGGATCTCGAAGATGCCGGCCTGCTTGGCTTCCACCAGGAACACGGTCTTGTCCTTGACCTTGGTGGTGACGGTGGCCGTCACGCAGATTTCGTACACGCCGTCGGCGGCCTGGGTGGCTTCCACGCCCAGCTGGATGTCCACCGCGGGCTGCTCCTGCTCGAGCAGGATGCCGGGGGAATTGGGCTGCTCGAGCGAGGCTTCCTTCAGGTAGACGCGCTGGATCTGGAATACGGGTTCTTGTTGCTGGTCAGCCATGGCTCATCTTTCGGCAAGGTCAAAACAAAGCCCGCTGGCGGCTGCAAGCGGGCAACTTATCGGTAGGGGAAGGATTATCTCAGGAGCCGTTGAGCAGGGGCAGCAGGCCGCCCCGGCTGTCCAGCGCCATCAGCTCGTCGCAGCCGCCCACGTGGGTGTCGCCGATGAAGATCTGCGGCACGGTGCGCCGGCCGGTGATCTCCATCATCTTCATCCGCTCCTGGGGCTGCATGTCGACGCGGACCTCGTCGATGGCATCGACGCCGCGGGCCTTGAGGATCTGCTTGGCGCGAATGCAGTACGGGCAAACGGCCGTGGTGTACATCTTGACGGGTTGCATGGTCAAAAACAGCTGGGGGCTGGGTCAGGCTTTCTCAATGGGAAGGTTAGCCTCTTTCCAGGCTTTCAGGCCGCCGGCCATGGCCTGGGCGCGCTCGTAGCCCAGCTTTTTGGCCACGCCTTCGGCCCGCGCCGCGCGGCCGCCGGTGGTGCACACCAGGATGACCGGCAGCGCCTTGTTCTTCACCACCTCCGGCAGGCGCTTTTCCAGCTCGCTGAACGGCACGTTGCGCGCGCCGCCCACGTGGCCGGCCGCGAACTCATCCGCCTCGCACACGTCCACCACCACGGCCTTTTCGCGGTTGATGAGCTGCACGGCCCCGGCCGCGCTCAGTTGCCCGCCGGTGGCGCCCTGGATCACGGGCAGCATCAGCATGGTGCCGGAGGCCAGCGCCACGGCGATGATCATCCAGTTCTCGACAATGAAATTCACGGTTTTCCTTCAGGTGGGGGAATTGGGCTAACCCGCGATTTTAGAATGCCGGGTTAACCACCGCATTCCACAGGCCATGCACAAACTCGTTCTGATCCGCCACGGCGAATCCACCTGGAACCTCGAAAACCGCTTCACCGGCTGGACCGACGTTGATTTGACCCCCACCGGCGTCGAGCAGGCCAAGGCCTCCGGCCGCCTGCTGAGGGCCGAAGGCTATGAATTCGACCTCTGCTACACCAGCCTGCTCAAGCGTGCCACCCGCACCCTGTGGCACTGCCTGGACGAGATGGACCGCACCTGGCTGCCCGTGGTGCATTCGTGGCGCCTGAACGAGCGGCACTACGGCGCGCTGCAGGGCCTGAACAAGGGCGAAACCGCGAAGAAGTTCGGTGACGAGCAGGTGCTGGTCTGGCGCCGCAGCTATGACACGCCGCCGCCCGCGCTGGAGCCGGGCGACGAGCGCAGCGAACGCGGCGACATCCGCTACGCCAAGCTCTCGCCGGAGCAGATCCCGCTGACCGAATGCCTGAAGGACACCGTGGCGCGGGTCATGCCCTTCTGGAATGAATCGATGGCGCCGGCCATCAAGGCCGGCAAGCGGGTGCTGGTCGCCGCCCACGGCAACTCGATCCGGGCCATGGTCAAGTACCTGGACGGCATTTCCGACAATGAGATCGTCGGGCTGAACATCCCCAACGGCATCCCGCTGGTGTACGAGCTGGACGCGGCGCTCAAGCCGATCCGCCACTACTACCTGGGTGACGCGGAGGCGGCCGCCAAAGCCGCGGCGGCCGTGGCCGGGCAGGGCAAGGCTTAGGCAAACGCCCTACCGCCGGCGTGGCAAACGGCTTACTGCAAGGGCGCGGCTGGGCCGTAGAGTGGCTGCATGGACGTTTGTTGGAGACCCCCCATGCACAAGATCACCGCCCTCGCCGCCTGCCTCGTTTTCACCTGCGCCGCCCAGGCCCAGGAACAGGGGGTGCGCGACGCCGTCCAGGAGGCCGTGGCCGTGCATTCCATCGCCACCGCGGCGAGGCTTTGCAACCTCATTTCTGAGTCCGACCTGACTCGCGCCACCTCGCGCATGGACCGGGTCCATGCGGGGCAACTGGACAGCGCGGCGCAGGAAACCTACCTGATCATGCGCAGCGGCGAGAGCTTCCGGAACATGGTGTTCGCCTCGGCGCTGCGCCGCGCGCAGGGCGGCTGCGCCGGCGAGCTGGCAGCCACCTGGCGCGATGTCGAATCCAGCCTGGTGACGGCCGACCTGAAGTCCGGCAGCACGCTGGCGGCGCGCTAGGCGCCGCGCGGGTCCTCTTTCCCGTCAAGCCCAGGTAAACGCGCGGGACTTTTCCACAAATTGGGCACAGCCCGTGGAACCCCGGCACAGGGAACAGCGTCATACGCCATTCGCAGGTGTATATTGACCGCTAGAGGACTTGGATTTTCTTTTATGAGCCACAAACTCAAGATTGCCGGCTGGATTTCTGTGGGCGCACTGGCCGGTGCGCTGACAACGGTTTCACTGCAGACCGTTGCGCGTGGCTCGCTGGCGCCGCTGCCGCTGGAAGAGCTGCAGCAGCTTGCCGCGGTTTTCGGCATGGTCAAGAGCGACTATGTGGAGCCGGTTGACGAGAAAAAGCTGATCACCGACGCCATCTCCGGCATGGTGGCCAGCCTGGACCCGCACTCCCAGTATTTCGACAAGAAGTCCTTCAAGGAATTCCGCGAAGGCACCTCCGGCCGCTTCGTCGGCGTGGGCATCGAGATCTCGCAGGAAGACGGCCTGGTCAAGGTAGTCTCGCCCATCGAAGGCTCGCCCGCCTTCCGCGCCGGGCTGAAGCCCAACGACCTGATCACCAAGATCGACGACACCGTCGTGAAGGGCCTGAGCCTGAACGACGCCGTCAAGAAGATGCGCGGCGAGCCCAACACCAAGGTCATGCTCACCATCTTCCGCAAGGACGAGAACCGCACCTTCCCCGTGACCATCACGCGCGAGGAAATCCGCACGCAGTCGGTCCGCGGCAAGGTGATGGAACCCGGCTACGCCTGGATCCGCCTGTCGCAGTTCCAGGAACGCACGGTCGATGACTTCGTCAAGAAGGTCGAGGACATCTACAAGCAGGAGCCCAACCTCAAGGGCCTGGTGCTGGACCTGCGCAACGACCCGGGCGGCCTGCTCGACGCCGCGGTGGCCGTCTCGGCCGCCTTCCTGCCCGAGAACGTGACGGTGGTCTCCACCAACGGCCAGCTGGCCGAAAGCAAGTTTGTCTACAAGGCCGCGCCGGAGTTCTACCAGCGCCGCAGCAGCGCCGACCCGCTGCGCCGCCTGCCCGCCGGCCTGAAGACCGTTCCCCTGGTGGTGCTGGTCAATGAAGGCTCGGCCTCGGCCAGCGAAATCGTGGCCGGCGCCCTGCAGGATTACAAGCGCGGCACCATCCTGGGCAGCCAGACCTTCGGCAAGGGCTCGGTGCAGACCGTGCGCCCGCTCGGCCCCGACACCGGCCTGAAGCTCACCACCGCCCGCTACTACACACCCAGCGGCAAGTCGATCCAGGCCAAGGGCATCGTGCCCGACGTGATGGTCGACGAGAGCGAAGAAGGCAACGTGTTCTCGCTGCTGCGCACCCGTGAAGCCGACCTGGACAAGCACCTGGGCAGCGGCCAGGGCGCTGAAACCAAGGACCCGGCGCGCGAAAAGCTGCGCGAGGACGCCCGCAAGAAGGCCGAGGAAGAAGCCAGGAAGCCCGTGGCCGACCGCAAGGTGCCCGAGTTCGGCAGCGACAAGGACTTCCAGCTGGTGCAGGCGCTGAACCAGCTCAAGGGCCGGCCGGTGCTGGTCAGCAAGACCGCAGTGGTCGAGCGCAAGGACGAGAAGAAGGAAAACTGAGCCGTCCATGACGGACGACCAGCTGCTGCGCTATTCGCGCCACATCCTGCTCGACGAAATCGGCATTGAAGGCCAGCAGCGCCTGCTGGCGGCACACGCCCTTGTAATAGGCGCCGGCGGCCTGGGTTCGCCGGTGGCGCTTTACCTGGCCACGGCGGGTGTCGGCCACATCACGCTGGTGGACCCCGACACGGTGGACCTCACCAACCTGCAGCGGCAGATCGCCCACAACATGCAGCGCATCGGCCAGCCCAAGGCGGCCTCGGCGCAGCAGGCCATCGCGGCCATCAATCCCGAAGTCCAGGTGACGCCGCTCGCCCAGCGTGCCGATGCGGCATTGCTCGACGGGCTGGTCCCGCTGGCCGGCGTGGTGATCGACTGCTGCGACAACTTTGCCACGCGCCAGGCCATCAACGCGGCCTGCGTGCGTCACGGCAAACCCCTGGTTTCGGGCGCGGCCATCCGCTTTGACGGGCAGGTGTCGGTGTTCGACCCGCGCGATGCAGCGTCGCCCTGCTATGCCTGCGTGTTCCCGCCGGATAGTGAATTCGAGGAAACCGCCTGCGCCACGATGGGTGTGTTCGCGCCGCTGGTGGGCATCATCGGCGCGATGCAGGCGGCCGAAGCGCTCAAGCTCCTCAGCGGCGGCGGTCCATCGCTGGCCGGCCGCATGCTGATGCTGGATGGCCGCGCGATGGAATGGAACGAGATGAAGGTGCCGCGCAACGCGCAGTGCGCGGTGTGCGGCTCAGCCGCGCAATGACTGCAGCAGCGCTTGCGGCAGGTCCAGCCCTTCGGCCTGGGCCTTGCGTTCCAGCGACAGCCGCCGTGCGCCGGCCAGCCGCACCCCGTCGTCGCTGAGCATTTCCGCGACCAGCACTTCGATCCGCCCGAAATAGGAATCGGCACCCGCCAGCGCGCCCGGGTCGATCACGATGAAGGCCTGCCCCAGGCGCGGCACGTTGCCTTCGTCCGCGAAGAAGGTGGTGGCCTCGAAGCCGAACTGCGAGCCGACCAGCGCCGTCACCAGCAGCTCGACCACCAGCGCCAGCATCGCGCCCTTGGGGCTGCTGGCCGCGCCAATGGGCAGCATGGAGCCGTCCATGCCCGCCTGCGGGTCCGTGGTCGGGTTGCCGTCCCTGTCCAGCGCCCAGCCTTCGGGGATCGGCTTGCCCTGCTTCACGGCCACCGCCAGCTTGCCGCGCGCCACTTCGCTGAGCGACATGTCGATGAGCAGCGGGTCGGCGCCGCGGCGTGCAAACGCCGCCGCCACCGGGTTGGTGCCGAACACCGGGTGCCGCCCGCCGGCCGCCGGCATCGCCGCCGGCGAATTCGAAAAGCCCAGCCCCACCATGCCCGCATCCGTCACGGCGCGCAGGTGGTCCACCACCACCCCGCAGTGGTGGCTGTTGGCGATGCCCACGAAACACACGCCCAATTCGCGCGCCGTTTCAATCGCCTGGGCTATCGCCAGGTCGCAGGCCGGAAAGCCCAGCCCGGTCTTCGCATCCACCAGCAGCGCCGCGCCGCGCCGGCGCGCCACCACGGGAACAGCTGCTCCATCGGCGCGCCCGTTGCGCAGGTGCGTGCTGTACTGCGAGACACGCGACAGGCCGTGCGAGACGATGCCCTGCGCCTCGGCCCGCACCAGCGCCCGCGCGGTGCTTGCGGCCGCGGCCGGGCTGGCGCCGGCCCGCTCCAGCGCGCGGCTGCAAAGTTCAGTGGCTGCTTCGATGGATATCCGGGGCATCAGGCTGATTCATAGAGTCGCGTCAGCACGAATTCTCTATGACCCAGCGCCTCGGCGGCCGTGAGGCGGCCGTTGGCGGTGCGCAGCATGCACTCCAGCAACTGGTCACCAGCCTGGTCCAGCGTGATTTCGCGCTGCAGCAGGCCGGAGGTATCGACGTCAATGTGCTCGCTCATCAGGCGGACCGTGCGCGGGTTGGCGCAGATCTTGATGACGGGAAGAATCGGGTTGCCGATCACGTTGCCCTGCCCGGTGGGGAAAAAATGCACCGCATAGCCCGAGGCCGCGCACAGCGTCACCATTTCGGCCGCGGCGCTGGAAGAATCCATGAACCAGAGGCCGGGATGGTTGGGCACCTCGGCCTTGTCGATCACACCGTCCACCGTGCACTTCTTGCCGATCTTCTGGATGTTGCCCAGCGCCTTTTCCTCGATGGTGGTGAGGCCGCCCGCGATGTTGCCCTTGGTGGGCTGCGAGTCCGAGAGGTCGCTGGTCTTGTGGCGGTTGATCACTTCCTGGTAGCGGTTGAACATGAACATGAACTTCTCGCGCACCGCGTCATTGGCGCAGCGCGCCGCCACAATCTGCTCGCCGCCGGTGAGCTCGGTGGTTTCGCCGAAGCACAGGTAGCTGCCCAGGGGGTGCAGCTTGTCGAAGGCATTGCCCACCGTGGGGTTGGCGCCGCAGCCGGATGTGGTGTCCGACTCGCCGCACTTGGTGGACACCCACAGTTCGGCGATGCCGCAGCGTTCGCGCTGCCTCTCACTGGCCCATTGCACGTATTCGCGCGCCGCCTTGCTGGCCCGCATGATGGTCTCGTGGTCGCCATGGCCCTCGATGCCGAAGCCGCAGACCGGCTTGCCGGTGGCGGCGATGCCATCCACCACCTTCTTCGTCCAGCCGTCCTCGATGCCGATGACCACCACCGCCGCCACGTTGGGGTTGCAGCCGGTGCCGATCAGCGTGCGGAAGTGCAGCTCCAGGTCGGCGCCGAACTGCAGCCGGCCGTAGGGGTGGGGGATCGCCAGGGCGCCCTTGATGTTGTGGGCCACGGCCTCGGCCGCGGCGTTGGACAGGTCGTCCAGCGGCAGGATGATCACGTGGTTGCGAACGCCAACGCGGCCGTTCTCGCGCCGCCAGCCCAGGAAGGTGGTTTCGGAATTGACTTTTGACATGCTGCTTACCACCGCTTGGTCTTGATGTTGTGAACGTGCGCGTGCTGGCCGGCCTGGATGGGCGCCACCACCTTGCCCATGTCGATGCCGTACTTGATGACGGTGTCGCCCACGGCCATGTCCTTGAGCGCGATCTTGTGGCCGATCGGGATGTCCTGGCGCGCCGCCAGGTTCACCATCCTGTCGTCGTCCATCACCCAGCCCGCGAGCTGGGCGCCGGCCTTCACGCCCTCCACCACGACCACGGCCACCGTGTCGGCCGCGTCGTGCAATACGAAATGAATCATCTCGGCTCCAGTTGTGCAGCGCGCAGTCTTTCGCCCCGCGCGCGCGCTGTCAACCAGCTCATATAGATGACCAGAACTGCTGTACTACACTGGCCCGATGAAGTCCCGCACCGCACCCGCCCCGCTGGCCGAGGACGGCGCCGGCCCGCTGTACCGGCAGGTCAAGCGCGAGCTGCTGCGGCTGGTGGAAGCTGGCCGCTACGCGCCCGGCGACACCCTGCCCAGCGAGAGCGTGATTGCGGGCGGGCTGGGGGTGAGCATCGGCACGCTGCGCAAGGCGGTGGATGAGCTGGTCCACGAACACGTGCTGGTGCGCAGGCAGGGCAAGGGCACCTTCGTCGCGCTGCACACCGACGACCGCTTCCTGTTTCATTTCTTCCATGTGGAGGCGCGCGAGGAAGCTGAAGGCGAGCCGCCGCGCGGCCGCGAATATCCCCAGGTGGAGTGCGTGGGCTTTGCGCGGGGCCGTGCGGACGACATCGAGGCCCAGGCACTGCACATCCGCGCAGGCGACGCGGTGCTTCGTATCGACAACCGCCTTTCGCTGGCCGGCCGGCCGGTGGTGCACGACCGGCTGGTGCTGGCCGCGCAGACCTTCCGCAACCTCACGGAGAAACGTTTCCTGGATCGGCCCAGCACGGTCTACAACCTGTACCAGCGCGACTACGGCATCACGGTGCTGCGCGCGCGTGAGCGGGCACGGGCCTGCCCGGCCGGCAGTGCCACCGCGCGCATCCTGGGCGTGGCGCCCGGGCTGCCCGTGCTGGAGGTGCACCGCATCGCGCTGACCTTTGGCGAAAAGCCCGTGGAGTACCGCGTCTCCACCATCAACACCGCTGGCCACGACTATGTGAGCGTGCTGGCCAAGCAGCACTGAATTCCCCCCGCGGATTTACTGCTTGTAGATCTGCTCGGCGGTCCAGGGCTGCGACTTGCGAGCCAGTTTCTCACCGCGCGCCGCCGGGCCCTGCGCTTCAGGCGCCTGCGCAGGCTTGGACGGCGCCGGCGTGCCGGCTGCGGCCGCGCGCGCCGCTGCCGCGGGTGCTGCCGCCTCCTCGAGCACGGCATGGCAGTCGGCATCCTTGCCAGGCCCGGTTTCGATGGTGGCGGCCAGGGCCAGCAGCGGGTTGATCACGCCAAGCGCCAGCGCCACGCCGGCGCGGCCCGCCAGCGCGCCCTTGTCGACCCCTGCGCGCGGCGCGGAGAACGTGCCGCCCACCTTCAGTGGCGAACGCAGGGCGAGGATGCTCTTGTCCTTGGGATAGGGATGCAGCGTCAGGTCCATGGCTTCCTGCGCGAGGCTCACGGTGCCTTCGCCATACATCACGGTGTCGGCGGTATCGAACACCAGCGTGCGGGTGCTCATCAGCCCTTTGTCTACGCTGAACCCGGCCGCCGCGCATCTGACCTCCACGTTCTGGTCGCCGCGAATAAGGAACTTGATGATCTCGCCGCCGTCCAGGCCGGCAATCTCCAGCAGCAGGTTGCTGATCTGGCCCTTGCCCATCAGCGCCGCCACGTTGCCAGACGAAGTAGCCAGCATCTGGGCCACGGAATTACCTCGGCCCTTGAGGTCAATCAGGCCATGGATCTTGCCGAAGCTGGCCTGGGTGATCTTCGCACCCGGGAACAGCTTGCCCAGTTCAAGCGATTTGGCATCGAGCCTGGCCTCGGCCACGGCCGGATTGCTGTTGCCGTTGAAGCGCAGCTTGCCAAGGACACTGCCCCCGGCCACGCCGAGGTTCATTTCGTCGAGCAGAAGCACGCCCTGATTCAGTTTTACATGCAGGCTCATCCGGTCGAGCGGGAGCTGGCGCACGTTGGTGATGCGGGCCGCACTGTAGTGCACGTCGGCGTTCATGGCCTTCAGGCGCTCCAGGTCGAGCGCGGCGGTGGGCAGAACCTTGCGCGCGGGGTCACGGGCCGCTCGCGCTGTGCGCACTTTTTGCGCGGGAGCGGCCACTGGCACCTGCGGCAATGCCGAGGCGCTGCGCGGTTGTTCGGGCAGGCCCACCAGCGGCGCGAGGTCGTCAAAGTCGAGCGCCTTCGACTGCACCTTGCCTGACAGCAGCGGGACGGACTGCGTCTGGTCGAAGGCCAACTGGCCGGTGAGGTCGGAGTTGCCCAGCTTGCCGTTGATCTGCGTCACGTTCCACACTTCACCCTGCTTGGTGATGTGGCCCTTGAGCGCATAGCGCGGGGTTTCCGGCAGCACCACGCCGAGCAGCTTGTACAGCTCCGCCAGGTTGTGGCCCTGCAGGCTGAAGCTGGCGTCGGCGCCATCCAGCGTGGCCAGGCTGGACATCGAGCCTTCCGCATGAAGCACCGTGTTCGCGGCGGAAAGGTTCACCCGCAGCGGAAAAGGCTGCTTCATGGTTTCGGCCAGGTGCAGCACGTTGCCCGTGCGGCCCTGCGCGCTGAAGCCTTCCTTCTGCCACGTGCCCCTGGCCTTGAAGGTCAAGGGCAGCTGATCCGCGGCGTTGCCGTCGATGGCGAAGTCGGTGTGGATATCGGCTCCATGCTCGCGTGCCACGAAGTGCATTGCGCCTTCGTCCACCACCAGCGCGCCGATCTGCGGCAGATTCGTCTTGTCCCCGGTGTCGCGTCCCAGCGCCCAGGTGCGCCGCCCGTCAGGCTCCATCTGCAGACCCAGCACGGGCTTGTGCAGCGTGACCACCGGCAGTTCGATCCGGCGGTGCAGCAGGGGCAGCAGGCGCACATCGATCTCTGCCGATTCGGCCTTGACCAGATGCTTGTCCTGCGCCCATTCAGGGTTGGCGAACTCGATGCCGTCGGCCAGGATGCGCGTGGTGCGCCCCAGCTTCACGTCGAGCTTGCGGGTAATTTCAAAGTGCCGTCCGGTGCGCTCGCTGACATAGCGGTTCAACGGGCCGCGCAGCACGTCCCACGGAAAAAAGACGACCAGCAGAACCAGCAGCAGGAGCAGGGTGGCCAGGCCGGCGGCCAGCTTGACCCACAACGGATGGCCGGCGGCGGGCGCCGCGGATGGGGCATGGGGGACTGCTTCATTCATCGCCCCAGTCTGTTCCGCGCGCCGTTGCAAGGATGCCAGTACCCCGCCTGAGGTGATGTGGGCGCGTGCCTACATTGCGAACTGTAGGAAACATCCTACGCGGCGCCCGCAGGTCCGCTGGCAAAATGGGCAGCGCTCACGAAACAACGAGATACAAATTGCTCAGCTTGCCTCCCAGCCCCCCCTGCGCGGCCGCGTCTGACTGCCCACTGTGGAACTGAGAACCTACATCGTCGAAGACAACGCCACCATCCGCGAAAACCTGATCGGGACGCTGGAAGAACTGGCCTGCATCAAGGCGCTGGGCTGGGCGGAAAGCGAGGAGGAGGCCAAGGGCTGGCTGGTTGCGCACCAGGGCCAGTGGGACCTGGCGGTGGTCGACCTGTTCCTCAAGCAAGGCAGCGGGCTGGGCGTGCTCGAGGCCTGCCAGGGCCGTCCGGAAGGCCGCAAAGTGGTGGTGCTGAGCAACTACGCCACGGCCGACATGCGCAAGCGCTGCGCCCAGCTGGGCGCTGACGCGGTGTTCGATAAATCCAACGAGATCGATGCGCTGGTGGACTATTGCATCCAGCAATGCACGCCGCCCGCGCCGTAAGGCGCGGCAAGGCGGATCAGTCGATCAGCTTGTTTTTCAGCGCGTAGTAGGTGAGGTCGCTATTCGAAGCCAGGCTCATCTTCTCCATCAGCCGCGTGCGGTAGGTGCTGACGGTCTTCACGCTCAGCGACAGGGCCTTGGCGATGTCGCCGGCCGTTTCGCCCTTGGCGAGCTTGAGGAACACCTGGAACTCGCGTTCGGAGAGCTGCTCGTGCGGTGCGCCGCCTTCCTTGCGGTTGAGCTGCTGGGCCAGCAGCTCGGCCACGGCGGGAGAAATGTAGCGGCGGCCCAGCGAAATGGTGCGGATCGCATTGACGATCTCCATCGGCTCGCATTCCTTGTTCAGGTAGCCGCTGGCGCCCTGGCGGATGAGGTTCATCGCGTAGTGCTCTTCGGGGTAGCCCGACAGGATCAGGATGCCGACGTCAGGGGCCTTGGCGCGGATCATGCCCAGCGCGTCGATGCCGCTTTGCCCGGGCATGGACAGGTCCATCACCAGCACATCGAGTTCGGTCGTGCGGACCAGGTCGATGGCTTCGCGGCCGCTCGCGGCCTCGCCGACTACGCGCAAATCGACCTGCTCCGAGAAGAACTGCTTGAGTCCGGAGCGCACAATCGCATGGTCATCCACAATTCCGACTTTGATCATGTCTGGTTCTCTTTCGTGATGGCAAGTACTAGGCCAATTGTTACAACAACAAGCCCGGGCCTCTCCCTTGAGCCATGATTATTTGCGATTCTATGCACAACCACGGCAATTTGGAGCGATATTGATGCGATCTTTTGCGTTGCCGAAAATGGCGATCAGCCTGCTGCTGGCCGTGCTGGCCGCCCTGATCCTGGTCGGCATCAACGAAACCGGCTTCATCCGCTCCAGCGACGCGCTGGACGACATTGCGGAAGCCTCGCGCACCCGCGGCTCGCTCAACCGCCTGCTGCAGCACGTGCTGGACGCCGAGACGGGCCAGCGCGGCTACCTGCTGACCGGCGACCCGCGCTACCTGGAGCCCTACGACTCGGCCGTCGCCGACATCAACCAGGTTCTGGACAACCTGCGCAGCGTCTACACGCCGAACGCCGAGGAATTCAACATCCTGGCCCAGCTGGGCCGCAACGTGCAGCGCAAGCTGGCCGAAATGGATCTTTCGGTCCGCGCCCGCAAGCAGGGCAACGAGGATGCCTGGAAATTCGTGCTGATGACCGACATCGGCAAGGAACACATGGACGCCATCCGCGAGCAGGCCACCAAACTGATCAACGCCTCCACCACCCGCATGGAGGTGGGCCAGGCCCAGGTGCGGCGCGCGCTGGTCTTTTCCCGCGTCGGCATCGCCGCCGTGACGCTGGCCGGCTTGCTGGCCTTCTACCTCTACCTTCGCCAGACCACCGCGCTGAAGCTGGCCGGCGAGCGGCAGCAGGAGGTGCTGCAGAAAGAGCGCGACCTGCTTGAGCGCCAGGTGCGGGAGCGCACCGCCACGCTGGCCGAGCTGGCCACCCACCTGCAGATGGTGCGGGAGGAAGAGCGCGGCCACCTGGCGCGCGAACTGCACGATGAACTGGGCGCCCTGCTCACCGCGGCCAAGCTGGACGTGGCGCGGCTGAAGTCCCGGCTGGGCTCGCCGGCGCCGGAGGTCGGGCAGCGGCTGGTGCACCTGACGGAAACGCTGAACAGCGGCATCGCGCTGAAGCGCCGGATCATCGAGGACCTGCGGCCGTCCTCGTTGTCCAACCTGGGGCTCACGGCTTCGCTGGAAATCCTGGCGCGCGAGTTCTCCGAGCGCTCGGGGATGGAGATCGCCACCAGCCTGGACACGGTGGAACTGGATGAATCGCGCCAGCTCACGGTGTACCGCCTGATCCAGGAGTCACTCACCAACGTCGGCAAGTACGCGCAGGCGCAGCAGGTGGACATCAGCGTGCGCAACTACGAAGCCCATGTGGAGGTGGACGTCAAGGACGATGGCGCGGGCTTCGACGTCTCGCAGGTGCGCCCCAGCACACACGGGCTGGCGGGCATGCGCCACCGGGTGGAGGCGGCGGGCGGGCGCCTGAACGTGACCTCGGCGCCCGGCGCCGGCACGCGCATCTCCGCGGTGCTGCCCAAGGCCGTCCACACGGGCTAGGCCGCCCGTCGGTGTTCTCCTACAGGCGGCACGCGCCGCCGCCGACAAACAATAAGGCGCGTTGCTGATCAACAGCGGCCTTCGCTGCAAATACCCTTGGCTCAGGCGTTCGCACAAGGCGGCGCCGCTTAAATACAGGGCGCCGCGCGCCAAGGAGTTCAAGCATGTTGCATTACGCCGTCGTCTTCCTGGTGATCGCGCTGATCGCCGCCCTGTTCGGCTTCGGCGGCATCGCGGCCGGTGCCGTCGAGATCGCGAAGATCCTGTTCTTCATCTTCGTGATCCTGGCCGTCGTCACCTTCGTCCTCGGCCTGTTCCGCAGGCGCTGACCGCCCATTTCCTGTTTTTTCCGATGCGCGGCCCTGGGGCCGCGCGCCGCTTCGCCCTTCGGCAATCAACCAAGAGAGGACCCCACATGACCACCCCTACCACCGGCAACTCGCTGCGCACCGCGGCATCCACCACGTCCAGTTACGCGGACGACGCCCTGAACTCGGCTGAACAGGCCCTGGGCACCACCCGCCAGCTGGCCACCCAGGCCATCGAGAAGGCCAGCGAGAAAGTGCGCGACCTGCGTGTCGGCATGAAAGACCTGGCCAGCAAGGGCATGGGCAGCGCGGGTGACGCGGCTGCCGCCGCCCAGAAGCAGCTCTCGCGTTATGCGGACGCCACCGGCCGCTACGTGGCCGACCAGCCCGTCAAGTCGGTGCTGATCGCCGCCGCCGCCGGCGCCGTGATCGCCGCCCTGGTCGTGGCTGCGCGCCGCCGCAACCAGCCCTGAACCGCTGCCGCCCGCAAGCCGCATGGTCCATCCCATCTTCTCGGTACTGATCAGTCGCCCGGAACTGGTGGTTGACCACGTGGCCGGCTATGCCTCGCTGGTACACCAGGAGGCGTCAAGCATTGGCGCCCACGTCGCCCGGCGTGCCGTGGCCTGGGGCGTGGCCGTGCTGGCCTTCACCATCTTCCTGGTGCTGGCCGGCGCGGCCGTGATGCTGGGCGTGATGTACGGCGAATTCCACTGGGTCCTGGTGGCGGTTCCCTGCATCGCCCTGGTGCTGAGCGCATTGGCCGTGGGGCTGGCGCGCCAGAGCGTGCCGGGCAAGGCCTTTGTCGAACTCAAGGCGCAGCTCGAGGCAGACGCGCAGGCGTTGCGCGCGGCGCGGGCCAAATCATGAGCGATGCCACCGACAAGCTGGCGCAAAGCCGCCTCGCCATCGTGGAATACCTGCAGCGGCGCGAGCGCCGCCATGACGGCCGCGTGGAAGAGCGCGATGGGCCGGCTGACGAAGCGGCCGAGGATGGAGGGGACGAGCCGCGCGACCGAGGCTGGTTTTCCACCCTCAAGCACGGCCTGAAAACCTGGTGGCGCTACCACCCGGCGCACATGGCGCTGGAGGTGGCCACCCCGGTGCTGCAGACCTACGCCCGCGAGAAGCCGGTGCAGGTGCTGGGCGTCGCCGCCGCGGCCGGTGCCGCGCTGGTGCTGCTGCGGCCCTGGCGCCTGATTTCCGTCACCACGCTGCTGGTGGCCCTGGTCAAGTCGTCGCAGCTGTCCAGCGTGGTGCTCTCGGCCATGTCCGCCGCTGGCGGCTGGCAGGAAGAAGCCGGCCGAGAAAGATGAATGCAAGCTGGCCGGCGTGGTGCGGCCGACCAGCAAGCTTTTTTTGACAACCCGCACCGTTTCGAACCAACCTGAAGGAAAAACCATGAAATACGCACGAGCACTCGCATTCGCCGCCCTGGCCGGCGCCACCATCCTGTCGACCGGCTGCGCCGTTGTGCGCGGCCAGGAAACGGCCGGCGCCTATGTTGACGACGCCGCCATCACCACCGCGGTGAAGGCCAAGTTCGTCGAGGACAAGACCGTTGACGCCGGCGCCATCAAGGTGGAAACGCTCAACGGCACCGTCGCCCTGTCCGGCTTCGCCAAGTCCGGCGCCGAGAAGGCCCAGGCCGAATACATCGCGCGCAACACCAAGGGCGTGCGCGAAGTCCGCAACAACCTGGCCGTGCGCCCCTAAGCGCAACGGCGGGCGCCGCCCGCGGGCGGCGTGAAGGAAGGCAGGCGAGCGCAAGCGCGCCTGCCTTTTTCATTTGCCGGCAGAACCCGACCCCATGAGAATCTTCCACTGCGATAGTTGCGGCCACCCCGTCTTCTTCGAGAACGTGAGGTGCCTGCAGTGCGAAAGCGCGCTGGCCTTCCTGCCCGACCGCATGGCCATCTGCGCGGTCGAACCCGTGCCGGATGAGGATCAGGGCCTGTGGCGCCGAAAGAAGCGCGCAGGCCGCACGGCCGCGACGCGCCGCTACCGGCTGTGCGCCAACAGCAGCGCTTACCAGGCCTGCAATTTCGCGGTGCCCGCGGCCGATGCCAATCCCCTGTGTGTCTCCTGCAGGCAGACGCGCGTTCTGCCCGACCTGTCGGTGCCGCAGAACGAAGACCGCTGGCGCCGCATCGAGATTGCCAAGCGGCGCCTTTTCTACACGCTGGCACGCCTGCGCCTGGTCTCGCCGGCACCGCACGAGGACCAGGACGGGCCGGTGTTCGAGTTCCTGGCCGACCTGCCCGGCCGGCAGGTGATGACGGGCCACAGGCAGGGGCTGATCACCCTGAATGTTTCGGAGGCGGACGACGCCGAGCGCGTGCGCCGCCGTGTGGAATTGCACGAGCCCTACCGCACGCTGCTGGGCCACCTGCGGCATGAGTCGGGCCATTTCTACTGGGACCGCCTGATCCGCGATTCGGCCCACATCGAGGGCTTCCGCGCCATGTTCGGCGACGAGCGCGCCGACTACGGCCAGGCGCTGGCGGCGCACTACGCCGCGGGCGGCCTGCCTGCCGACTGGCAGGACACCCATGTCAGCGCCTATGCCACCTCGCATCCGTGGGAAGACTGGGCGGAAACCTGGGCGCATTACCTTCACATGGTCGACCTGCTGGAGACGGCGGCCTCGTACAACACCACGCTGGCGCTGCCCGGGGATGAGGACGACGTGGACGAGGTGACCAACCCGTTTGAAGGCGGCACGGTGGATTTCGCTTCGCTGGTCGGGCAATGGGTGCCGCTGACGCTGCTGCTCAACAGCCTGAACAGGAGCCTGGGCCAGGAAGACGCCTACCCGTTCGCGCTGGCGCCGGCCGCGCTCGCCAAGCTGAACTTCGTGCACGACGTGATCCAGGCTTCTTCCAGCACCACAGCGCCATGAAAAAAGGCCGCCTGCAAGGCGGCCTTTTCGCCGTGGGTTGTGGGTTAACGCGGGATCAGCCGCGCACGGCCAGCTGGTTGTTCACCGAGCTCACGCCCTTGATGTTCTTGGCGATCTCGGTGGCGCGATCCTTGGCGGCGGCGGTGGGCGCCGGGCCATTGAGCGTGACCACACCGTCCTTGGTGTCCACGTTGATCTTGATGGCGCTCAGGTCCGAGTCAGCGGCCAGGCCCGCGTTCACCTTGGCGGTGATGCCGGCGTCATCCAGCTTCTCGCCCAGCGTCGTGCCCCCACTGGCACCGGCCGTGCGGGTGGCATCGGCCGCGTTGTTCAGCGAGGTGTCCGTATTGGAAGAGCTCGGCGCATTGGCTGTCGTGGTAGCCGGCGTGGTGGCCGGGCTGGTGCTGGCCGTGGGCTCGTTCACCGTGCCGTCGGTGGTGCGGTTGCAGCCGCCGAGGGCAAGCAGGGCCGCCAGGGCGGAAACGGCAAGAAGGCTTTTCTGTTGAACGGGTTTCATGGGATTCCTTTCGGGGGTTGGCAAAGTGGGATGGCGGGCAAGCAAGGCCCGCTGGCACTTTTCAATTTATCTGCACAGCCACGTGCCGGCCGTAGGACAACTCTCGCGTTGCCAATCGAAACGTTTCAACCGGTATCCGCTTCCATGTCCCGCAGGATGCGGTCCAGCCGCGTAGACAGCTGTTCGGTGGTGAGTTTTTCGCGAAAGCGCTCCACCATAAGCGGCAGGCTCATGGGGCTGGGGTGGCGCAGCTCAACGAAATCCATCGTCCGAGCGCCCAGCTTTTTCAGCGTGGCGCGCAGCCGCCCGATTTCCAGCTCCTGGCTCAGCACTTCCTTGTCCGCCTGCGTCAGCAGCAGGTTGCCGCTGTCGTACTTGCGGAACACCTCGAAAAAAAGGCCGCTGGATGCCTGCAGCTGCCTGGCGCTTTTGGGCTGCCCCGGATAGCCGCTGAACACCAGGCCCGCGACCCGGGCGATCTCGCGGAAACGCCGCTGCGCCAGCTCGGAGGAGTTGAGCGAAGCCAGCACGTCGCCCAGCAGGTCCGCGGTGGCGAACACGCGCTTGTCCAGCACGGGAGCGAGGTCGAACTCCTCGGCGCTAACCAGCTCGAACCCATAGTCGTTGACCGACATGCTGAAGGTATTGGGCCGCTCCTTCGCCAGCCGCCAGGCCAGCAGGCTGGCCAGCCCCAGGTGCACGTGGCGCCCGGCGAACGGGTAGACATACAGGTGATAGCCCTCGCGCGACCTGAAGGTTTCCACCAGCACCGTACCCGGCGTCGGTATACGCGAGAGCCGGGCCTGCGTCTCCAGCATGGGCCGCGCGGCCTGCAGCTCGGGCTCGAAAAAATCGCCCTGCGCCGCGCTCTGCATCATCTCCAGCACCGCGTCACCCATCTCGGTGGAAAGCGCCATCTTGCTGCCCTGCCAGGTGGGAACCGTGCCCTTGTTGCGTGTGGCCTTCTTCACATAAGCCGCCATGTCCTGCACCCGGATGAATTCCAGCAGCCGGCCGGCGAAGAAAAAGCAGTCGCCCTTGCGCAGGCGGGCGATGAAGCCTTCCTCGATGGTGCCGATGTTGCCACCGGTCATGTACTTCACCTGCATGGAGGCGTCGCTGACGATGGTGCCTATGCCCAGCTTGTGGCGCCGCGCAATCGCGCGGTCGCGCACGCGGTACACGCCGTCTTCGTCCAGCGTGATGCGGTGGTAGTCGGGATAGGCGTTCAGGCTCTCGCCGCCCCGCTCGCAGAACACCAGTGCCCAGTTGAATTCGGCGCGCGTGAGTTCACGGTACGACCAGGCAGTGCACACCTCCGCGAACATCTCGTCGGGCCGGAAGCCGCCGCCCAGCGCGATGGTCACCAGGTGCTGCACCAGCACGTCCAGCGGCTTGTCGGGCGCCTCGCGCCTTTCCACGCGGCCGGCGTAAGCGGCGCGGCGGGCGGCGGCGGCCTCGATGATTTCCATGGTGTGGGTCGGCACCAGCGTCAGGCGGCTGGCGCGGCCGGGCGCGTGGCCGCTGCGCCCGGCGCGCTGCATGATTCTCGCCACGCCCTTGGGCGAGCCGATCTGCAGCACCCGCTCCACGGGCAGGAAGTCCACGCCCAGGTCCAGCGACGAAGTGGCCACAACCGCACGCAGCCTGCCCTCCTTCAGGCCCTGCTCCACCCATTCGCGCGTGGCCTTGTCCAGGGAGCCGTGGTGCAGCGCGATCTCGCCGGCCCATTCGGGTTTCGCCTCGAGCAGCAGCTGGTACCAGATCTCGGCCTGCGAGCGCACGTTGGTGAAAACCAGCGTGGTGCCCGAAGACCTTGCAATCTCATCCACCACCGGCTGCTGCATGCGGGCACCCAGGTGGCCGGCCCAGGAATATTTTCCGGGATCGGGGGGGATCAGGGTGTCGATGACAAGCGTCTTGTCGATCTTTCCGCGCACCAGTTTGGGAGGCAAATCAGGCTGCAGCCCGCACAGGACCTGCGTAGCCTGCTCTAAATTTCCTAGCGTCGCCGACAAACCCCAGGTGACCAGGCCGGGGTTGAAACGCCGCAGCCGGGCCAGCGCCAGCTGCGCCTGCACGCCGCGCTTGCTGCCGATCAACTCGTGCCATTCATCGACCACCACGTATTCGATGCCCTGCAGTTCGCTGCGCGCCTCGTCGCGCGTGAGCATCAGCGTCAGCGACTCCGGCGTGGTCACCAGCACGGTGGGAAAGCGACGGTCCTGCCGGGCGCGCTCGGCACTGGGCGTATCGCCCGTGCGCTGGCCGATGGTCCAGGCGGGCGCCAGCGCGCCCAACGGTTCGGTGAGTGCCTTGGTGGTATCGGAAGCCAGCGCCCGCATGGGCGTGAGCCACACCACGCGTAGCGGTTCCGCCGACTTGGCCGGTGGATGGCGCTCCAGCAACTGGGCCAGCATGCCCAGCCACACCGCGTAGGTTTTCCCCGAGCCGGTGGTGGCGTGCAGCATGCCGCTGCGGCCTTCGGCGATGGCTTGCCAGACCTCGCGCTGGAATTCAAAAGCATTCCAGCCGCGCCCGGCCAGCCAGGCTTGCACGGGCGGCAGTGAAGGTTTCGCGGGCACAGGGTTTATGCGGGTGGGAACGGGGCGGGAAAACGATTGTGAGGGGTTTAGAGTCAGATGTGCAGGAGAGCTTCATGACCCATCGTTTCAACACCCGCCGCGCCGCGCTTGGCGCACTGGGCGGCCTGGCCCTCGCCCCGCTGGCGCGGGCCCAATCCTTTTCCTCCAGACCCACGCGGGTGCTGATCGGCGTGCCGGCCGGCGGCACGCAGGATGTGCTTACCCGCGCCATCGCCGACGCGGTGCGGCCCACACTGGGCAACCTGATCATCGACAACCGCGGCGGCGCGGCAGGGCGCATCGCGGTGGAGGTGGTAAAGAACGCCGAGCCTGATGGCCACACCCTGCTGCTGGGCACGGCCGGCATGATGACGATGTTTCCCAATGCGTACAAAAGCCTGAGCTACGACCCCGTCCGGGATTTCGTTCCCATCATCAACGCGGCGAGCTTCGAGCTGGCGATGTGCATCCACAAGGACGTGCCGGCCGTCACCCTGCAGGAGTTCGTCGCCTGGGCCAGGACGCAGGGGCCCAGTGGCAGCAAGGTGAGTTTCGCCTCGTACGGCGCGGGCACGCCTTCGCACTTCCTGGGTGAAATGCTCAACCGCGCCACCGGCCTGCAGATGGTGCACATCCCCTACAAGGGATCGACGCCAGCGCGGCAGGACGTGATGGGCGGCACCGTGCCCCTTTATTTCGATACGGTGGGCGGCGCGATCACCATGCTGCCTTCGGGCCGCATCAAGGTGCTGGCCACCAGCGGCGCGAAACGCTCGCCGCCCATGCCCGCCATCCCCACATTCGTCGAGCTCGGCTTCAAGGACGTCATCGCCGCCGCCTGGTTTTCCTACTACGCGCCGGCCAGGACGCCCAGGCCCGTCGTGGACCAGCTGCGCGCCGAGTTCGCCCGCGCCGTGAACTCGCGCGAGGTGCGCCAGCAACTGCTGGTCAACGGCATGTACCCCGTCGGGGACGGGCCCGATGCGCTGCTCAAGACGATGCGGGAAGACACCGAGCGCTGGGGAAAGATCATGCGTGCCACCAACTTCGTGGCGACCGACTGATGGACAAGCCCAACCTGATCTTCATCGTTGCCGACGACCTCGGCTATGCCGACCTGGGCTGCTACGGTGGCCGCGCCCCCGTATCGCCGGTGCTGGACCGGCTGGCGGCCAACGGCATCCTGTTCACGCAGGGTTACTCCAATTCGCCGGTCTGCTCGCCCACTCGTTTCGCATTGATGACGGGCCGCTACCAGTACCGGCTGCGAGGCGCGGCCGAAGAGCCGATCAACAGCAAGAGCCGCGGCAGCACCACGCTGGGCATGCCGCCCGAACACCCGACCCTGCCCTCGCTGCTGAAGGCCGACGGCTACCGCACGGCGTTGATCGGCAAGTGGCACATGGGCTATCCGCCTTCGTTTTCGCCGCTGCGCTCGGGCTATGAGGAGTTCTTCGGCCCCATGTCGGGCGGCGTGGACTACTTCACCCACTGCGACTCGCGCGGCGCGCACGACCTGTGGTTCGGCGAGGAAGAACATCGGCAGGACGGCTACCTCACCGACCTGATCTCGCAACGGGCCGTGGACTATGTGGACCGCATGGCCGAACAGAAGAAGGCAAACGACGCGCCCTTCTTCCTCAGCCTGCACTACACCGCGCCGCACTGGCCCTGGGAAACCCGCGACGACGAAGCGCTGGCCCAGGAGGTGAAGGACAACCTGTTCCACCTGCACGGCGGCAACATTCACAGCTACCGCCGCATGATCCACCACATGGACGAGGGCATCGGGCAGCTGATGGCCGCGCTGGACAGGCACGGCATGGCGGACAACACGCTGGTGGTCTTTACCAGCGACAACGGCGGAGAGCGTTTCTCCGACAGCTGGCCGCTGGTGGGCGGCAAGATGGACCTGACCGAAGGCGGCATCCGCGTGCCCTGGATTGCGCACTGGCCGCGGCAGATCAAGACCGGCGGCACCAGCGTGCAGCAATGCATGACCATGGACTGGTCGGCCACCTTCCTGGCCGCCGCCAGCGTCGCCGCCAGCCCGGACTACCCGCTGGACGGAATTTCCCTGCTGCCGGTGCTGCGCGATGCGTCGCACAGCTTTCACCGTCCGCTGCACTGGCGCATGAACCACCGCGGCCAGCGTGCCCTGCGCGACGGCGACTGGAAGTACCTTCGGGTGGACGGCAACGACTACCTGTTCAACATTCCCGCGGACGAGCGCGAGCGTGCCAACCGCGCGCCGCGCGAGCCGCAGCGGCTGGAGCAGATGCGTGCCGGCTGGGAAGCGTGGAACGCCACCATGCCGCCGATACCGGACGATGCAACGGTGAGCCTGGGCTATTCCGCCAGGGACATGCCGCAGCGCTGAAGTCAAGCCAACCGCATGCGCGACCTCTCCCGCTGGTTCCCCTTCCTGAACTGGCCGCGGCCCGATGCGGCGCTGCTGCGCGGCGAAATCGCCGCCAGCCTGACGGTGGCGGTGGTGATGGTGCCGCAGTCGGTGGCCTATGCGGGCCTGGCCGGCATGCCCCTTGTCACAGGCCTGTATGCGACGTTCCTGCCCGCGCTGGTGGCAGTGATGTTCGGCAGTTCCACGCGGCTCTCAGTCGGCCCGTCGGCACTGACCAGCGTGCTGGTCGGTGCTTCGCTGGTGGGCATGGCGCAGCCGGGCAGCGCGCAGTGGGTGGCGCTGGTGGTGTGGCTGGCGTTTCTTTCAGGGCTGATGCAGTTCGCGCTGGGCGCGGGCGGCGCATCCTGGGTGCTGAACCTGGTGAGTTCGCCGGTGCTCACGGGCTTCAGCCAGTCCGCGGCCCTGCTGATCATCGCCTCGCAGATTCCCACGCTCATCGGGCTGCAGGGCGGCCTGGCCTCGCTCTGGCAGGCGCCGCAATTCGACCTTGCCGCCACGGGCTATGGCGTGGTAAGCCTCGTGCTGTTCGTGCTGGGCAAGAAGTATGTGCCGCGCGTTCCCATGGTGTTGCTGGCGGTGGCGGCGGCCGGGGCGCTGAGCGCGTGGACCGGCTATTCGGCGCTCGGGGCGGTGATCGGTTCGCTGCCGGTAGGCCTGCCCGCGCCCTATTGGCCGGGCTGGCCCGGCCTTGAAACGCTGGGCACGCTGCTGGTGCCGGCCATGGTGATCACGCTGGTGAGCTCGCTGGAGATGGCGTCCAGCGCCAAGATCGAGGCGCAGCACGACAGCAAGCGCTGGGATGCGGGGCGCGACCTGGTGGGCCAGGGCTTGGGCAAGATCGTCTCGGGCCTGTCGGGCAGCTTCCCCACCAGCACCTCGTTCTCGCGCTCGGCCATCACGCTGTATGCGGGGGCGAAGACGGGCTGGGCCACCGTGTCGGCCACCGCGGTTGTGGTGCTGGTGCTCCTGTTCCTCACGCCGGCGCTGCAGCACGTGCCGCGCGCGGTGCTCGCTGCCGTCGTGGTTGCCGCGGTGGCGGGCCTGTTCAAGCCGCACACGCTGCTCAAGCTGGTGAAGATCAACCGGGTGGAAGCGCTCATCGCCTTCGTCACCTTCGGCGTGACCATCGCCACCGCGCCGCGCATCTACTGGGGCGTGCTGACCGGTGTGGTGCTGGGGCTGGCGCACTTCCTGTACCTGCGGCTGCACCCGCGCATCATCGAAGTCGGCCTGCACCCCGATGGCAGCCTGCGCGACCGCCACCTGTGGAAGCTGCCGCCGATCGCCGCGCAGACTTACGCGCTGCGCATGGACGACGAACTGGACTTTGCTTCAGCCAGCGCCTTCGAGCGCGCCATCGTCGAACACCTGGCCGGCCACCCGGAAGTGCGGCATGTGTGCCTGTTCGCCCAGCCGATCAACCGCATCGACGCCACGGGGGTGGAAGTGTTCACCCAGCTGCTGGCAAGGCTGCAGGACAAAGGCATCACGCTGCACGTCAGCGGCATCAAGCTGCCGGTGGAGCGCGTGCTGCGCAGCGCGGGGTCGCTCGCCGACAGCCCGCTGCTGCGGATGTATCGCACCGACGTCGAGGCGTTGGTGGCGTTCGGCCGCCTCAGTCCTTGAAAGGCTGGAAGCGCTGTCAGGCCAGCGCGGCGATCATGTCCAGCTCCACCGAGGCGTTCTTCGGCAGCTGGTACACGCCGACCGAGGTACGTGTGGGCACACCGGCCGCACCCAGCACCGCCTGCAGGATTTCAGAGGCGCCGTCGCCCACTTCGCTCAGCTGCGTGAAGTCTTCGGCGCATTGCACGTACACCGTGACGCGCAGCACCTGCTTCACGTTGTCCAGGCTGCCTGCGGCCTGGCGCAAAAGAGCCAGCGCGCGCATGGCGCAGATCTTCGCGCCTTCCTGCGCCTGTTCCAGCGTCGTGCCCGCGCCGACGCGGCCCGTGACCTTGACGGTGTTGCCCACGCGCGGCACCTGGCCGCTGACATAGATCTCGTTGCCGTTGCGCACGCAGGAGGCGTATTTGCCGCCGATGACCAGCTCGCCGTCGAAGCTGTGGCCCAGCGTGGCCGCGGCCTGGTCGAACAATGCGTCGCGGGAGGGAATGGAGGGCATGGCGTTCCTTTTCAAGTTGGGTTGTCGATGCGCGCCAGCGAGGCCAGCGCCCGCTGGAGCATGAGCCGCGACAGCAGGTAGTGGAACGGCAGGATGGCGGCCAGATAGATTCTTCCCGATATGCCGTTGAAGCGCAGCAGCGTTGACATCACCACGTCGCTGCCGCCCTCACCCTCGCGCACTGACAGCCAGATGCGGAAGTCCAGGTGCCGGTCGTCCAGCCCGAGCAGCATTTCGGGCCCGCTGTCGGACAGGATCGGGAAGATGCCTGCGTGGGCGGCGTCGCCGCCCAGCCGCGGATCCGGCGTCTTCAGCCCGAGCGGGCCGACGATGGCATTGCGCGCCGCCATCAGGGCTGTTGCCGCGGGCGAAGGCTGCTCGAACATCGCGCGGGCCAGCTGCATGGCGGTGAGCCCGGGCCGCGCCGCGTGGCCGGCATAGGCATCCGCGAAGTTGATGGGGCTGAGTCCTGAAGCTGTGCGCGCCTCGGGTGGCACCGCAACCGCCCTGACGCTGCCTGATGTTGAATTCATGGGATGCCTTTCATGCCGAGATGATCCATCCTTCCAGCGGGTCCAGCTGCGGCGGCATGCCATACAGCGGCCCGCCCTGCAGCGCGGCCCAGGCGGCCTGCACCAGGCACAGCACGGCGTCCAGGCTGTCGCCGCTGGCGTCTTCCACCAGCGTGTCGCGCTGCGCGTTGGTGAGCTTGATGCGAAGCGCCAGCCGCGTGGCCCCCATCTCCAGCGCGTGGACCAGGTCCTTGCGCGCGATCAGCCGTTCCGGCGTCTGCCGCGCCTTGTCGTCCGCCTTGTAGCTGCGGTTGCCCAGCAACTCGCGCGCCAGCAGGCCGGGGTAGGCTTCCAGCGCAATCCGCTGCGGGTCGCCGGCATGAAGGCCCGGCAGGT
Organism: Burkholderiales bacterium; assembly: GCA_016191525.1. GTDB lineage: Bacteria > Pseudomonadota > Gammaproteobacteria > Burkholderiales > Burkholderiaceae_C > Ramlibacter. The sequence continues at coordinate 241,808 of JACPOK010000037.1, forward strand.
GCACGCCGGCGGCAAGCAGCAGCGGCACCGCGGCATGCAGCATGTAGGCCACCGGCGGGTTCACCCATTTCATTGAAGGGCTGGAGCCTGCACGCCTGTCGAAGGCACGGTGCGCGAACTTGCCGCCCACCGGCCGTGCATCGCAGAAACCGGCGAAGGTGCCGCGGATCTGCTCGCGGCTGAGACCGGCGTAGTGCGCCATGCACTCGCGCCATTGCAGCGGCCAGCCCAAGGTTTCCACCAGCTCGCGCGGCAGGCCGAAGGGGAAGTCGAACCCGCCGAGCCAGGGGCCCGGCTGTGCCAGCCAGTGGCCGAAAGACTGCAGGGATTCAAGCCGCTCCAGCCGCGAAAGCACCACCCGCCCACTGGTGACGGCGCCATGGGCCAGGACGATGGGCTTGCGCCGCGTCGGGCTGCTGGAGAAGTCGCAGCCCACGAGCGGCGGGGCGGGAAGCGCCGCGCTCATTTCACGCGAGGGCCAGCGCCATCACGCCGGCGGCGATGAAGCCGGCGCCGATGACGCGCACGCCCCGGTCGGTCTCGCCCAGCAGGTGGCCGCCGATCAGCGCGGCGAACAGCATGGAGACTTCGCGCGCCGGCGCCACGTGCGAGAGCGGCGCGGTCTGCATTGCGTACAGCACCAGCACATAGGACACGGGCGAGATGATGCCCACGTACAGCGCATATTTCCACTGCGCCTGCCACATCGTGCGGGCGGTGGCGGTATCGCGCAGCACCACCGGCGCCAGCAGGCACATGCGCGCGAGGTTGCCGATGTAGTCGATCAGGATTGGCGACATCAGCAGGAACTTCACGCCGTAGCCGTCCACCACGGTGTAGCTGGCGATGAAGGCGCCGCTCAGCAGGCCATAGATCATTCCCTTGTGCACGCGCTTGCGCAGGACCGGGTCGTGCGAGGCGCGCCACAGGCCCGGCCCGCCTGCGATCAGGAACACCCCCACCACCACGCCCAGGATGCCCGTGAGGCCCAGCGCGGAAATGCTCTCGCCCAGAAACAGGATGGCAGCCAGCGACGACAGCAGCGGTCCCGAGCCGCGCGCCAGCGGATAGACCACGGTGAGGTCGGCTTTGCGGTAGCCGCGCAGCAGCACGATGTAATAGATGGTGTGGAAAACGGCGCTGGCCGCGACCAGCAGCCATTCGGCGCGGCCCCAGCCGGGAATCTGCGCGATGCCCAGCCAGATGCCCAGCGGCGCCCAGAAGATCATCATCACGAAGCCGGTGAAGGCGGCAAACCGGGCGTCACCGCCCGCCTTCTTGGCGGCGATGTTCCAGCTGGCGTGGATCAGTCCGGCAAGGACGATGAGGGCAAGCGCGCTGGGGGGCACGGACCGCTCAGCCGGCCGCCAGGGTGGTCATACCCGTCCGCATATCGCCGCCGTGGCCATCAGGTCTTCCAGCAGCGCGAGGGACACTTTGCCGGACACCGCATAGGGGTCCAGTTCCGGCTTTTCCGAATACTTCAGCAGGATGGAGTGATTCAGCTTGGACAGGTTGACCTGGCCCATCGTCCAGCCGCCGAAGCGGCGCTCGAAAATTTCTTCGTAGTGCAGCAGCGCCACGTCCTTGTGGCGCTTGTCGGCCTGGATGGTGCCGAACAGGTCGCTCACCTGCATGCGCCCGCCCTCGATGGCCTGCAGGAAGATGCCGCCGCCATAGCAGAGGATGCCGGTGATGCCGCTGACCGGGTTGTGCTCGCGGGCCTGGGAGAGGATGGATTCGATGGCCGCCGGGCTGGTGTCCACCGCGCGGCTGGCATAAAGCAGGCGTACGAGCATGGTTAGTTTCTTCCGGGAATGAGAGCGAGGAATTCGCGGCGCAGGGCGGGGTCCTTGAGGAAGGCGCCGCGCATCACCGAGTTGATCATCTTGCTGTCCATGTCCTTCACGCCGCGCCAGGCCATGCAGTAGTGGGTGGCTTCCATCACGATGGCCAGGCCGTCGGGCTGGGTCTTTTCCATGATGAGGTCGGCCAGCTGCACCACGGCCTCTTCCTGGATCTGCGGGCGGCCCATCACCCATTCGGCCAGGCGCGCGTACTTGGAAAGGCCGATCACGTTGGTGTGCTCGTTGGGCATCACGCCGATCCAGACACGGCCGATCACCGGGCAGAAGTGGTGGCTGCAGGCCGAGCGCACGGTGATGGGGCCGACGATCATCAGCTCGTTCAGGTGCTCGGCGTTGGGGAATTCGGTGATGGCAGGGGCGTGGACGTACCGGCCCTTGAAGACCTCATTAAGGTACATCTTGGCTACGCGGCGTGCGGTGTTGTTGGTGTTGTGGTCGCCTTCGGTGTTGATCACCAGGCTGTCCAGCACGCCCTGCATCTTGACCTCGACCTCGTCCAGCAGCTTTTCAAGGTCGCCGGGTTCGATGAACTGGGCGATGTTGTCGTTGGCGTGGAAGCGCTTGCGTGCCGCTGTGATGCGCTCGCGAATCTTCACGGACATGGGCGTGCCGGCGTCGCCGTCGGCAGGCTGGGTGGGCGGTTGGGCTTGCATAAGCATGCTAAATGCTAACACCGCGCGGCTCCGGGGCGTTTCAGAGGGTTTTTGGCCTGCAAGGCGCACCCAGCCTGCACGGGCAGCTATCAATTCAATAGCGAGTCGAGGTCCTGCAGGGTATTGGCCTCGTGCAGCGGTTTGTCGGCGCGGATGCGCAGCATGCGCGGGAAGCGCACCGCGATGCCGCTCTTGTGGCGCGGGCTGCGGTTGATACCCTCAAAACCCAGCTCGAACACCAGTTGCGGCCGCACGCTGCGCACCGGGCCGAATTTTTCCAGCGTGGTCTTGCGGATGATGGCGTCCACCTGGCGGAACTCCTCATCGGTCAGGCCGGAGTAGGCCTTGGCGAAGGCCACCAGCTGCAGCGGGGGCTGGGATTCACCTTCGGCTCGGGGCCGCGGCGGTTCGCGCGCGGCAATGGCCTCGATGACGGCGTCGGCCTCGGCCTTGTCCGCCGGCGTGCGGCTCCAGACCGCGAAGGTGTAGTCGGTGTAGACCGAGGCGCGGCGGCCGTGGCCGGCCTGCGCGTAGATCAGCACGCAGTCGATCGCCATGGGGTCGATCTTCCACTTCCACCACAGGCCGTCCGCCTTCGTCCGGCCGGTGCCGTACGCGGCGTCCAGGCGCTTCAGCATGAAGCCCTCGACACCACGCTCGCGCGACTGCTGCCTGCGTTTGGCGAACTCCAGCCAGGAGGCATCGAACTCGATAGGCGAGATGCGGAACTGCGTTCCTTCGAGCAGCGCCTCCAGCCGCGCGCGGCGCTCGCGCTGGGGCCGCGCACGGATGTCTTCACGGTCCTGCTCCAGGATGTCGTAGGCCATGAAGGTCACCGGCGCGTCGGCCAGCACCTTCTTCGTCAACGTCTTGCGGCCGATGCGTTGCTGCAGCAGCGAGAACGGCGCCGGGCCCGTTGCGCCCCACACTAGGATCTCGCCATCCAGCACCGTGCCGTCGGGCAGCGGCTGCGCCAGCGCCACCAGTTCCGGAAAACGCTCGGTCACCAGCTCCTCGCCGCGTGACCAGACCCAGACCTTGCCGGAACGCTTGACGATCTGGCCGCGGATGCCGTCGTACTTCCACTCGACCTGCCAGTCGGCCACCGGCCCCAGCTTGGAGGAAAACACTTCCGGCGGCGCATCCAGCTGGTGGGCCAGGAAAAAGGGATAGGGCTGGCCCTCGTCCTGAATGTCGGCCACGCCTTCCTCCACCTGCGCGATCAGCGCGAGGTAGCGTTCGGCGGAAGGCGTGCTCTTGCCATCGGTGTAGCCCATCATGCGCTGGGCCACGCGCCTGGCGTCCACGCCGCCGTAAGCCGCCAGTGCTCGCTGCACCAGCAGCTTGCTCACCCCCACGCGGAAGCCGCCGCCCACCAGCTTGGTGAGCAGGAATCGCCCTTGCGCATCCAGCTCGCGCCAGTAGGCCTTGATGCGCACCGCGATGTCTTCCTCGCCCATTCCGCGCAACGGCAGCAGGCGCTCCTCCACCCAGGTGGCCAGGCCCACATCCGACAACTCGCCTTCGCGCGGCAGCACGTGCGCGATGGTCTCGGCCAGGTCACCCACCGCCTGGTAGCACTCCTCGAACAGCCAGTCGGAGATGCCCGCCAGCTCGCAGGCCAGCACCCGCAGCCGCGCTGTAGCGACCACCTGGCGCGGCTTGCCGCCGGACAGGAAATACACCGCCCACGCCGCGTCCTGCGCTGGCGCCTCGCCGAAATAGCGCTGCAGCGCCTCGACCTTGGCGTTGGTCGAGGTGGTCGAGTCCAGCTCGCTGAACAGGCGCGAAAACCGCTTCATGCAGCGGCTCCCGGCGGGCCCGCATCTTCCTCACCGGGCTCATCGCCGTACTCGGTCTGGAAGGATTGCGCCTGCAGCCCCTGCTCGGTCAGGTAGCGCACCATCACGGGGATGCTGCCGTGCGTGACGATGACACGCTGCGCGCCGGTGGCGCCTATGGCGCCCATCAGGCCCGGCCAATCGGCATGGTCGGACAGCACAAAGCCGCGGTCGTACCCGCCGCGCCGGCGCGCGCCGCGCAGCTGCATCCAGCCGCTGGCGAAAGCGGTGCTGGTGTCGCCGAAGCGGCGGATCCAGGTGCTGGCGGCGCCACTGGGCGGGCACACGACCAGCGCGCGCCGCAGGTCGGCCTTGTCGTTCACATCCGTCACGAGGCGGGTCGGCGGCAGGCGGACGCCGGCTTCGCGGTAGGCGCGATTCAGTGGTTCCACGGCGCCGTGCACGATGATGGAACCGATGGAGGTGTCAACCCCGCTGAGCACGCGCTGCGCCTTGCCGAAGCTGTAGCAGCACAGCACGCTGGCGCGGCCCGCATCCGCGTTGCCGCGCCACCATTCGTTGATGCCGGCGAAGATGTCGTCGTCCGGCGCCCAGCGGTAGATCGGCAGGCCGAAGGTGGATTCGGTGATGAACACGTCACAGGCCACCGGCTCGAAGGGCGTACAGGTCCGGTCGGGCGCCACCTTGTAGTCGCCGCTGGCCACCCAGACCTGGCCGCCATGCTCCAGCCGCACCTGGGCCGAGCCCAGCACGTGGCCGGCCGGGTGCAACGACACCGTCACGCCGTTGTGGCTGGTGCGCTGGCCATACGGCAGCGTCTGCAGGTTGACGTCGCCCAGCCGCACCCGCAGTACCCCTTCAGCCGGGCCCGCCGCGAGGTAGTGGCCGTGGCCGATGCGCGCGTGATCCGAATGCGCATGCGTGATCACGGCACGGTCAACCGGCCGCCAGGGGTCGATGTAAAAATCCCCGGGCGGGCAGTAAAGGCCCTCGGGCCGCTGGACGACGAGGTCAGCCATGGCCGCGCTACAGGTATTTTTTTCCCTGGACCATCAGCGCGAAACGCATCAGCCCGAGCGCGATCCATTCACGGGCACGCTGGCCGTGTGGCCTGTGCTCGTACTGCGCCGCATCCATGCGCCGGCCTTCGTGCTGCATGGCGCCCACCAGGCGGGCGCGCAGGCCCGCGGCGAAAACCGCGTCCTGCGCCACCACGTTGGCCTCGCGCGCCAGCAGCAGGCTCAGGGGATCGAGGTTGGACGAGCCCACCGTGGCCCAGGTGCCATCGACCACGGCCACCTTGGCATGCAGGAAGCTGGGAGAGTATTCGTAGATTTCCACGCCCGCTGCCAGCAGTGCGCCGTAGACCGGCCGGGCGGCGTAGTACTGCATGAAGTATTCGTAGCGCCCCTGCAGCAGCAACTGCACCCTGACGCCGCGCGCGGCGGCGCTCAGCAGCGCGCGCCGCATCTTGCGGCCGGGAACGAAATAGGCGTTGGCGATGATGATTTCACTGCGTGCGCGGGCAATGGCGCGGCGGTAGGCGCGCTCGATCCGGGTCCGGTTGCGCAGGTTGTCGCGCAGCACCAGGGCCGCCCGGGAACGCGGGCCCCGCGGCTCGGGGGCGGCCGGCGCCAGCCGGGGCGTGGCGGTGGCGCGCAGCGAATCCAGCACGCCGCCCAGCCGTGCCTGGCGCAGGCTGCGCATGGCCTGCATGCGCAGCCATTGGCGCTCCATCGAATCATGCACCGCGGCTACCAGCGGCCCGGTGACGCGCACCGCGAAATCGAAACGCGGGAATTCCAGCGCGCCGTGGCTGGGGTCGTGGTAATCGTCCAGGATGTTGATGCCGCCGCAAAACGCCACCTGCGCGTCCACCACGCAAAGCTTGCGGTGCAGCCGCCGCCAGCTGCCCGGCCACAACAGGCCCAGCCAACCCAGCGGCGAATAAACCGCCCATTGCACGCCGGTCTGCGCGAATCGCTCGGCCCAGGCCGGCGGCAGCGCCTCGGTGCCGTAGCCGTCCACCACCACCTGCACGCTCACGCCGCGGCGGGCCGCGCGTTCCAGCGCGTACGCCACGTCGGCGCCGGAACCGGTGAAGTCGAAGATGTAGGTTTCCAGCCGCACTTCGCGCAGCGCGCCATCTATGGCCTGCGCGAGCGCCGGGAACAGCTCACCGCTGCCCTGCAGCAGTTGCAGCCCGTGCCCGGGGCGCAATGGCGGGATGGCGTGCGACATGGAAAGGCTAGACCTTGAACTCCGCGATCAGGGGCAGGTGGTCCGACATGCGCCACCAGATGCGGCCGCGGGGAATCTCCACGCCCACAGGCTTCAGGCCGCGGGCATAAACGAAGTCCAGCTGAGTCAGCGGAAGCCGCGCCGGGTAGGTCTGTATCCGCTCGCCGATGAAGTCGTGGAAACCCAGCGCGCCCATCGCGGGGCGCAGCTTGCAGCCCCAGTCGTTGAAGTCGCCGGCCACCACGACCGGCGCACGCTTGGGAATCTCGCGGGCGATGTAGGCGCCCAGCTGGGCGATCTGCCTCAGCCGGCTGCCGGCGATCAGCCCGAGGTGCAGCACGATGAAGTGCACCGTGCGGCCATCCACCTCCACCTCGGCATGCAGCAGGCCGCGCTGCTCGAAGCGGTGGTCCGAGATGTCTTCATGCGCATGCGAGTGCACCGGCCAGCGCGAAAGCAACGCGTTGCCGTGTTCCCCATGCTTGGTGGTGGCGTTGGTCCGGTAGATGGACTCGTAGCCCTCCGGGGCCAGGAACTCGGCCTGCGGCAGCGTGGGCCAGCGGGTGAAATACTTCTCTTCCTGGCGATGCAGCTTGCGCACCTCCTGCAGGCAGACCACATCCGCATCCAGCTGCTCGACCGCATGGCCGATGTTATGGATTTCCAGCCGCCGCACCGGGCCGATGCCCTGCACACCCTTGTGAATGTTGTACGTGGCAATCCGCAATGTGCTCATTGAGCAAATTGTGGCAGCAACAGGATGGCTTCGGCGTTGGACGGAGAGAAGCAGGCGTCGGCGGCTTCGCGCCAGGGCAGCCACCGGTAGCCGCTGTGTTCGCGCGGGTTCAGGACGACGGGTGTTCCTTCGGGCACGCAAAGGCCGAAGACATGCTCGGTATTGCGCGTCACGCCGGGGGCGTAGCGATGCCGCCAGCGCGGGTAGATGTCGTAGATGTTCTGCAGGCCCCAGCTCTTCAGTACCATGCCCGGGCCGCAGCCGATGCCGGTTTCCTCCAGCACCTCCCGGATCGCAGTGCCTTCCAGGTGCTCGTGAAGCTCATCCTTGCTTCCGGTGACAGACTGCCAGAACCCGGGCGCATCGGCCCGGTTGATCAGCAGCACGTCCAGCACCGGTGTGTGGATCACCACCAGCACCGACTCGGGGATCTTGAAGGGGCGGCTCATGCCGCTGCCCTCAGGCCTTCTCGGTACTGCGCAGCCTGATGTGCAGTTCGCGCAGCTGCTTCTCGTCCACCGGGCCCGGCGCCTGGGTGAGCAGGTCCTGCGCGCGCTGGGTCTTGGGGAAGGCGATCACGTCGCGCAGGCTTTCCGCGCCGGTCATCAGCATCACGAAACGGTCTAGCCCGATGGCGATGCCGCCGTGCGGGGGCGCACCGTACTGCAGCGCGTCAAGCAGGAAGCCGAACTTCAGCTGCGCTTCCTCGGCGTCGATCTTCAGCGCGCGGAACACCTTGCTCTGCACTTCCTCGCGGTGGATACGCACCGAGCCGCCGCCCAGCTCGATGCCGTTGAGCACAGCGTCGTAGGCCTTGGCGATGCAGCGGCCGGGATCGGTTTCCAGCCAGTCTTCATGGCCGTCCTTGGGCGAGGTGAACGGGTGGTGCACCGCGTTCCAGCGCTGGCCGTCCTCGTCGAACTCGAACATCGGGAAATCGACAACCCACAGCGGCTTCCACGCGCCTTCGATCAGGCCGCGCGCCTTGCCGAACTCGCTGTGGCCCACCTTCACGCGCAGCGCGCCGATGGCGTCGTTGACCACCTTGGCCTTGTCCGCGCCGAAGAAGATCAGGTCGCCGTTGGCCGCGCCGGTGCGCTTGATGATCTCGGCGATAGCTGCGTCGTGGATGTTCTTGACGATGGGCGACTGCAGGCCCTCGCGGCCGGTGGCCGCGTCATTGACCTTGATCCAGGCCAGGCCCTTGGCGCCGTAGATCTTGACGAACTCGGTGTAGCCGTCGATTTCGCCGCGGCTCATCTCGCTGCCGCCTGGCACACGCAGGGCGACCACGCGGCCGTCCTCGGCATTGGCGGGGCTGGAGAAGACCTTGAAGTCCACGTCTTTCATCACGTCGGTGAGCTCCGTGAATTCGAGCTTGACGCGCAGGTCGGGCTTGTCGGAGCCATACAGGCGCATGGCCTCGGCGTGCTTCATCACCGGGAAGGCCGGCAGCTCCACGCCGATCGCATGGTGGAAGGTGCTGCGGATCATGCCCTCGAACATGGTGCGGATTTCTTCCTCGTCCAGGAACGAGGTTTCCACGTCGATCTGGGTGAACTCGGGCTGGCGGTCGGCGCGCAGGTCCTCGTCGCGGAAGCACTTGGTGATCTGGTAGTAGCGGTCATAGCCGGCCACCATCAGCAGCTGCTTGAACAGCTGGGGGGACTGGGGCAGCGCGAAGAACATGCCGTCGTGCACGCGGCTGGGCACCAGGTAGTCGCGCGCGCCTTCGGGCGTCGACTTCGTCAGCATGGGCGTCTCGATGTCGATGAAGCCGTTGGCATCGAGGAACTTGCGCACCTCCATCGTCACCTTGTAGCGCAGCATCAGGTTGTTCTGCATGTACGGGCGGCGCAGGTCCAGCACGCGGTGCATCAGCCGGGTGGTTTCGGACAGGTTGTCGTCGTCCAGCTGGAACGGCGGCGTGACGGACGGGTTGAGCACCGTCAGTTCCTGGCACAGCAGCTCGATCTTGCCGCTCTTGAGGCTGTCGTTGGTCGTGCCCTCGGGGCGGGCGCGCACCAGGCCCTTGATCTGCACGCAGAACTCATTGCGCAGCAGTTCGGCGGCCTTGAACATGTCGGCGCGGTCGGGGTCGCACACCACCTGCACGTAGCCTTCGCGGTCGCGCAGGTCAACGAAGATCACGCCGCCGTGATCGCGCCGGCGGTTGACCCAGCCGCACAGGGTGACGGTCTGGCCCAGCAGGGCTTCGGTCACGAGACCGCAATATGTCGTACGCATTTTCTGGGATGAAGTCACGGAAGATAACGAGCCGCCTTTCGGTGGCGCGCCCTTGTTAGGGTTTAGGCCCCGCAGGCGAGACGACGCCCATGGAGACCACGTATTTCAGCGCCTCGTCCACGGACATCTTGAGTTCAATGCAGTCGCTGCGGCGAAGCATCACGAAATAGCCGCCCGTGGGATTGGGCGTGGTGGGCACGTACACGCTGAGGTATTCGCCCAGCAGGTAGTTGCTGACGTCGCCGCCGGGCGAGCCGGTGACGAAGCCGATGGTCCAGACGTCGGGGCGGGGCCACTGCACCAGCACCGCGACGCGGAAGGCATTGCCGCCCGGCGAGAACAGTGTGTCCGACACCTGCTTGACGCTGGTGTAGATGGAGCGCACCACCGGGATGCGGCCCAGGATGGCGTCACCCCAGACCACCAGCTTCTTGCCCAGGAAATTGCTGGCCGCCGCGCCGACCACCAGCAGGATGGCCAGGGCCAGCAGCACGCCGAAGCCGGGAATGTGGAAGCCCAGCAGCTTGTCGGGCTGCCAGGCACCGGGCAGGATCAGGAGGGTCTGGTCCAGCGTACTCACGATCCATTGCAGCACCCAGACCGTGATGGCCAGGGGCACGATGACCAGGAGGCCGGCGAACAGCCATTTGCGCAGGGCACCCATGGCTGGCTTTCAGTTGCCGGCCGGGGCGGCGGGCGTGTTGCTCTTGCCGCCGGTGGAAGGGGTGTCGGGCTTGGCGCTGGGCGCAGGTGCGTCGGCCGGCTTGCTGCCGCCGTCCGGCCTGGCGCCCTCGGCGGCAGGTTTCGTTGCCTCGGTGGTAGCCGCGGCCGGCGCGGGAGCAGCGCCAGAGCTGCGGAAATCAGTGGCGTACCAGCCTGAGCCCTTGAGCTGGAAGCCGGCAGCGGTGAGCTGTTTGGTGAAAGCCGCAGCCCCGCAGGCGGGGCAGACCGTCAGCGGCGCGTCGGACATCTTCTGCAGGACATCCTTGGCGTGACCGCAGGAGCCGCATTTGTAAGCGTAGATGGGCATTGCGCTAAGGAGGGTTGTGGGGGTGCAAAGCCCTCAATTATAGGTGACGGCACCGCCGTCATCCCCGCGCAGGCGGGGACCCAGAAGGGGTAATGCGCCCTCAGGCGCCCGCAAGGCGGTGGTGCGAGCCGTGGCTGTTCTTGATGGCCTGGGGCGCCAGCGAGCCGGCCAGCATGCCCGCCAGCCCCGCCAGAACGCCGGCCAGCTGGCCGGGGAATTCGGCGCCGATGGGCGCGATCATGAAGACGAGCCAGGTGCCGACACCCAGCACGATGGACAGGATGGCGCCCTGGGTGGTGGCCTTTTGCCAGTACAGGCCGGCCACCAGCGGGATGAAGGCCCCCACCAGGGTGACCTGGTAGGCGCCGGAAACCATTTCGTAAATGGACGTGCCCTGGCTCTTGATGGCGTAGGCCAGCACGAACATGCTGAACACCAGCACCGTGATGCGCATGGTGCGCAGTTCCTGCCGGTCGTTGGTGCGCGGCCTGAACTGGCGCCAGATGTTCTCGGTGAAGGTAACGCTGGGCGCCAGCAGCGTGGCCGATGCGGTGGACTTGATGGCGGAGAGCAGAGCCCCGAAGAAGATCACCTGCATCAGGAAAGGCATTTTTTCCAGCACCAGGGTGGGCAGGATTTTCTGGGGGTCGTCCTTGAGCAGCACGGCCGTCTGCTCCGGCATGATGATCATGGCGCTGACCACCAGGAACATCGGCACGAAAGCGAACAGGATGTAGCAGATGCCGCCGATGACGGGCCCCTTGGTCGCGGCGCCGGAGCTGTTGGCCGACATCACGCGCTGGAATACGTCCTGCTGGGGGATCGAGCCCAGCATCATGGTGATGGCCGCCGCGAAAAAGAACAGGATGTCCTTGAAGCTGGGCTCGGGCCAGAACCGGAACATGTCCTTGCTTATCGCGAGCGACACCACCTTGTCGGCCCCGCCGGCCAGGTTGCCAGCGAACACGGCCAGGATGGCCAGGCCCACCACCAGGATGATCATCTGCAGGAAGTCGGTGATGGCGACCGACCACATGCCGCCGAACAGGGTGTAGGCCAGGATGGACACCACGCCGATGGTCATGCCCAGGGGGATGCTGATGGCCCCGGCCGAGAGCAGGTTGAACACCAGGCCCAGCGCCGTGACCTGCGCCGACACCCAGCCCAGGTAGCTGAGCATGATGATCAGGGAGCACGCGACTTCCACCGTGCGGCCGAAGCGTTCGCGGTAGTAGTCGCTGATGGTCAGCAGCGTCATCTTGTACAGCTTGCCGGCGAAGAACAGGCCCACCAGGATCAGGCAGGTGCCGGCGCCGAACGGGTCTTCGACCACGCCGTTCAGCCCGCTGTTGACGAACTTGGCCGGGATGCCCAGCACCGTCTCGGAGCCGAACCAGGTGGCGAAGGTGGTGGTGACGATCATCACCAGCGGCAGGTTGCGCCCGGCGATGGCAAAGTCGGCGGTGTTCTTGACGCGCCTGGCGGCATACAGGCCGATGCCGATCGTGATCAGCAGATAGACGAACACCAGCGTCAGCAGCATCGCTCACTCCTCGAATTTGGCCGGGATTATCCCGGATTTGGCCGTCAGAACAACCGCACGCGCAGAAGGACCTGCATGGCCAGCAGTCCCAAAGCAAAACCGATGCCGCCGTAGATGATCCCCTGCAGCAGCTTGTTGGTGCGCCGCTGCTCGGCCAGCAGTTCCTGCAGGTCGCGGCGGTGGTCCGAGGGGCGCTGCGCCAGGTAGGCATGCAGCAGGCGGGGCAGGTCGGGCAACAGCTTGGCATAGCGCGGAGCCTGCGCCTTGAGTTCGTCCACCAGCTTTTGTGGACCCACCTGCTCCAGCATCCACCTCTCCAGGAACGGCTTGGCGGTGTTCCACAGGTCCAGCTCGGGGTCCAGCTCGCGGCCCAGGCCCTCGATGTTCAGCAGGGTCTTTTGCAGCAGCACCAGCTGCGGCTGGATTTCAACGTGGAAGCGGCGCGAAGTCTGGAACAGGCGCATCAGCACCATGCCCAGCGACAGCTCGCGCAGCGGCCGGTCGAAGTACGGCTCGCAGACGGTGCGAACCGCCGCTTCCAGTTCGTCCACGCGCGTTTCCGGCGGAACCCAGCCCGATTCGATGTGCAGCTCTGCGACCCGCTTGTAATCGCGCCGGAAGAAGGCGGTGAAATTCTGCGCCAGGTATTCCTTGTCATGCTCGGTCAGCGTGCCGATGATGCCGAAATCCAGCGAGATGTAGCGCCCGAAAGTGGCGGGTGCCAGGCTGACCTGGATGTTGCCGGGGTGCATGTCGGCATGGAAAAACCCGTCGCGGAACACCTGGGTGAAAAAGATGGTGACGCCGTCGCGCGCCAGCTGCGGCAGTTGCACGCCCGCCTGGCGCAGCCGCTCGGTCTGGCTGATGGGCACGCCGTACATGCGCTCCATGACGATGACTTCCGGGTGGCAGAAGTCCCACAGCATCTCGGGGATCAGCACCAGGTCCAGCCCGGCCATGTTGCGGCGCAGCTGGGCGGCATTGGCGGCTTCGCGCACCAGGTCCAGCTCGTCATGCAGGTACTTGTCGAATTCAGCCACCACTTCGCGCGGCTTCAGGCGCTTGCCATCGGCCGACAGCCCTTCCACCCAGCCGGCCATCATGCGCATCAGGCTCAGGTCTTTCTCGATCACGGGCAGCATGCCGGGGCGCAGCACTTTCACCGCCACCTCGCGCGTGTTGCCACTGCGGTCCTTCAGCGTGGCGAAATGCACCTGCGCGATGGAGGCGCTGGCCACGGGTACCCGCTCGAAGCTGGCGAACACGCTGTCCACCGGCCTGCGGAAGGCGCGCTCGATGGTGGCGATGGCGATCGCCGAATCGAAGGGTGGCACCCTGTCCTGCAGCCGCGCCAGCTCGTCGGCGATGTCCGCCGGCAGCAGGTCGCGCCGGGTGGACAGCACCTGGCCGAACTTGACGAAGATGGGCCCCAGGTGCTCCAGCGCGAGCCGAAGCCGCTGGCCGCGTGGCGCGTTCAGCCTGCGGCCGAACGCCAGCACCCGTGCCAGGGTGCGCAGCCAGGGCCGCCGGAAACTGCTCAGGACCAGCTCGTCCAGCCCGTAGCGCAGGGCAATCCAGACGATGAAAACGCCGCGGAAATAGCGCGTCATGCCTTACGCCTTGGGGGCGGGAGGGGATGGCGCGATGAACTGGCGCAGCGCCTCGGCCATGCGCCGCAGCGCCTGGCCCGCGGCGTGGGCCGGCGCATCGCCTACCAGGCGCGACAGGTCTTCCTCGATGTCCCAGCGCACGTTGTCCACCAGCCAGTTGATCTCGGCCGCGAACTGCACGTCACCGGCGATGCGCACCGGCGGCTTGTCGCCGCGCAGCGCGGCCTGGGTCAGTTGCCAGGGAGACTCCTCGGTCAATGTGAGGGTCAGGTCAGGCTGGGCCGCGGGCGAAGCCAGGTCCAGAAGGCCGGCCGGCGTGGCCGCCAGCCGCACAGTGAAGATGCGCCATTGCGCCTCCACCACCCGGCCGCTCTGGCGCGCCAGCCGGGCCTGGGCCTCCGGCTCCTGCATCAGCACGTGATTGAGCAGCAGGACCAGGCGGCGCTGGACTTCCTCCACCAGCCAGGCGGGCGGCTGGAACCCGCCACCGAGCTTGCCGAACAGGTCGTCCAGAAAAGGAAAAGGGGACTGTGTTGCCATAGTCCCCTGATTATGTATGCCCGTCCGCCGGGCAGGGCGCCCCTACTGAAGCGCCTGGACGCCCGCCACCAGCCAGCCGCTGCTGCCGCTCTTGGGCTTGGTCATGTTCCAGACTTCGCGGAACGGGCTGGGCCCGGCCGAGGGTTCTTCGCGGATCATGCCGGAGAACTCCACGCTGGCCATGTAGTCGTCGCCCATGTCCTCGATGCCCAGCAGCTGCGCTTCGAGCATCACCACGTCGGTCTTGTTAACCTGCGCGCCGATGTGCGATTCGCGCTCGGACAACTGGGACTGGATTTCCTTGAGCATGGCATCAGTCATCATCGCGCGCAGCGAGGAGATGTCCGAACGGTCCCAGGCGTCCTGCAAGGTCACGAAGTTGCGCTTGGCGGCCGCGATGAAGCCCTCGTTGTCGAAGCCCGCCGGAACACCCCAGCTCTGCGAGCCGGCCAGCGCCGCGCCACCAAGTGCCGAACCGATCTGGACGCCACTGCCGGCCGGCGCGTACTTGGCGGCGTCGAAGGCCATGCTGCTGCGCTCCCAGGGCCGTGCCGACGCATCATTGCCGACCTTGTCCGGGCTGTACTGCGGCGCCGTGGCCGCCGCTTCGGCGCCCGCGCCCTGGAAGGCGTAGGGGCTGGCCGGCTGCGCGGGAGGCGCACTGCGCCGGCGCATCACGAACCCGATCACCACCATGACCACCAGCACCAGCAGCGCGATCATCAGGAACTGCCCGAACGCCGCGCCGAGGCCGAGCGAGCTGGCCAGCCAGGCCAGGCCCAGGCCGGCCGCCAGGCCGCCAAGCATGGCGCCCCAGGGACGCTTGGGCGCGGCTGCCGCAGGGTTGGCCGCCGGGGTGGCGGGCGCGGCCTGGTTTTGCGCCGCGCCGGCGGGTTTGGCCGCCTCGCGCTGCGTCACATTGCCGGACTGCTTGCCCACCGAGCTGCCGCCGCCAAGGCGCTTGGCCTCGGCCTGGATGCCGCCCAGCGCCAGAAATGCCACCAACACCAAAGACAAAAATTTCATGACGATCTCCTGCTTTCCCGTGAATGCCTCAACACTTGATTCCAACATGCAATGCCGCGACCCCGCCCGTCAGGTTGTGATAGTCCACATGCCCGAAACCACCTTTTTTCATCAGGGCCTTGAGCTCTTCCTGCCCCGGGTGCATGCGGATCGACTCGGCCAGGTAGCGGTAGCTGCCCTCATCGCCGGCCACCAGCTGCCCCAGGCGGGGCAGCACCTTGAATGAATACCAGTCGTAGGCTTTCTCGATGGGCTTGGCCACTTTCGAGAACTCCAGCACCAAAAGCCTGCCGCCGGGCTTGAGCACACGATTCATCTCGGCCAGGGCCGCGTCCTTGTGCGTCATGTTGCGCAGGCCGAAGGCCACGCTCACCAGGTCGAAGCTGCCGGTTTCGAACGGCAGTTTTTCCGCATCGCAAACCAGCGTGGGCAGCGCCACGCCGGCATCGAGCAGGCGGTCGCGCCCGGTGCGCAACATCGCCTCATTGATGTCGGTGTGGACCACGCGCCCGGTGGTGCCCGCCTTTTTTGCGAACGCCATCGCCAGGTCACCCGTGCCGCCCGCGATGTCCAGCACCTGCTGGCCCTCGCGCACGTTCGCGACCATCACGGTGTAGGCCTTCCACGCGCGGTGCAGGCCCATCGACATCAGGTCGTTCATCAGGTCGTATTTCGGCGCGACCGAATCGAACACGCCGCGCACACGCCGTGCCTTGTCGCGTTCGTCGACCGATTCGAAACCGAAGTGGGTGCTGCCGCTCATGGCCCGATGCTAGGCGCTTACGGTCGCGACCGAGGGCACAACCCTGCGCCTATGCAGGGAATATGTCGCGATTCTGATGAAAGGGGAAACGCCGCCCGGTCAATGGCTGGCGCAGGCGTGGCCGCCCTTTTGGGGCATCGGCGCGTCGCGCCCGACGCCGGCCGCAGCCAGCCGCTTCTCGTAGTCGGCCCAAAGCTGGTCCTGCTGCGAGCCGAGGAAATACAGGTAGTCCCAGGAAAAGATGCCGGTGTCGTGCCCGTCCGAAAACCCGGGTTGCACGGCGTAGTTGCCCACCGGCTGCAGTGACGTCAGCTCGACCTCACGCTTGCCCGTCTGCAGCACTTCCTGGCCCGGGCCGTGGCCCTGCACCTCGGCCGACGGCGAGTAGATACGCATAAGCTCGAAGGGGATACGAAAGCGCGCGCCGTCGGAAAACGCCACTTCCAGCACCCGCGACTGGCCGTGCACGGTGATATCGGTGGGGGTGGGCGCACCCGCCTGGAGACCAGCCATCGGCTTCGGGCCCCGCTCAGAAGCGCACGGACAGGTTCACGTAGAACCTGTCCTCGCCCTTTTGCGGGGGATTGAAGGACAGCGGCACGCGGCTGCCGGTCAGGAGGCGGCCGTAATCGATGGACAGGGCGAACGGCCCGTTGCCATAGCGCAGGCCCAGGCCGGCGCCGACCAGGTGATCGGCAGAAGGCTTGTTGGTGGCGTTGGGGCTGTTGTTGCCCAGCCAGCCGGCGTCCAGGAAGGCCAGCAGGCGAAAGCCCTCGAACAGTTCGGGCGTGGTGACCTCGAAGGTACCAACCAGGCCCTTGTCGCCGGAGATCGGGCGCTCAATCGCGGTGCCGCGCACCGAGCCGGTCCCGCCCAGGCCGAACTGCTCTCCGGAGAGCAGTACGTCGGGGCTGTACTGGAACTGGCCGCGCACGCTCCACAGCCATTTCTCCATGAACGGCGCCGAATAGGAGGCGCTGCCGCGCAGTATCTTGAAGCGGGTGGTGGTGATGCGGGGGTCTTCCGTCTGCCAAGATGCCAGGTCGTTGCCCTTGCCACTGCTGGTGTTGAACGCGAAGTCCGTGCTGTAGCCCCAGACCGAGGTATCGCTCTCCGTGCGCGCCGAGTAGCCGATGCTGACGGGGCGGCTGCGCCGGTCCGCCGTGCCGGCGACCTGCTGGTCGTTGATCTTGGAGGCGTTGAACACCTTGTCGTCGATGCCGACCGTCACGTAGCTGCGGCGCCCGCCCTCCGGCGGCAGGTAGATGGTGTAGTTGACGCCCATCGTATGGCCCGCGCCGGTACTGGTGAAGGTGCCGAAATTGCCGACCACGTCGGAACGCGTATAGCTGCCGCCGATCACGCCGCCCAGTTCGTAAAGCGGCACCTTGTATTGCAGGCCCAGCTGCTTGACGTCGCTGGTGCGTTGCAGGGAGGTGGTGTAGGCGCCCACGAACTGGTGGTCGCGGTTGAACAGGTTGGTGTGCCCGCCTGTCAGGGTGAAGCGGTCGCGGCCCGACGATTCGGAGCCGCCGTTGGACAGGCTGGCACCGAAAGTCCAGGGCCGGCTTTCCTTGACGGTGACGGTGGCCTCGATCTTGTCGGGCTCCTCCGCTTCCTTGATTCCCAGCTGGATCTGCTTGTTGGGGTTCTCGTTGGCGATCGCCGTCTGAACGGCCAGCTTCTTGAAGTTGGGCGTGTGGTCCTGCCGCAGTTCGGGCAGCGAGCGGCGCACGTTGGCCTCGTCGTAGATGGCGAGGCCTTCGAAGGTTACGCGGCTGATGGTGAACTTGACGATGTTCAGGGTGACGGTATCGCCCACTTCCTGGGGTGGCAGCGCCACGCGGTGCAGGCCATAGCCGCGTTCACGCAGGGCCGTCTCGAGCGCAGCGGTGGCCTTTTGCAGCGTATCCATGGTGGCATCCGCCCGCAGGAACGGCGCCAGGATGCGCGAGGTGTCGCCATCGCCGAGCGGGTTGTCGCCCGTGACGGTGAAACCCTTGATGGCGAAAACAGCGGCGGCGGCGGGCGCGGGCATTGCCGGAAGGGGAGCCTGCGCCCGCGCACCACCCCAGCCGACCAAGACTGCGAGCACGAGCAAGGCTACAGGGCTGCGACCAGCGCATGGCGCACAAAAGCCTTTGACCATATTTCCTCTCGCCCTCTTGTTGTCACCTACTGAGCGCTAATTGTCTCATCCGGGCGACGTTCCTGTCACCCCTGGCGAACTAGGTACAGGTGCCGCCGATGATCTTCCTGATATCGACCAGCCCTTTATCCTTGTCACCTGGCTTGGGTATCCGGTCGAAAGTGAAGAACTTTGGCTCGAACGTGGGCCGGAACGTGTCGCCGCTGTTGTTTACACCGCCTGTCTCACCCTTGCCGAGCTGCAGTTTTTCCTTGGCGGTCAGCAATTCGATATGCCCATCACGGACTACCACGAACAGGCCCTCAGATTCCTCGGACCCGGTGTTGTTGCCAAACAACTTCGGGTCGATGGGCGGGTCGGTGTCAGGCCGCCGACCCTCCATAACCGGCGGAACCGTCACGGCTTGGATTCCGGTCGGGGTGATCAGCAGCCCCTGGCCGGCCTGAAGCAGTTGCAAGGCGGTCTGGTTAGTGCCTTGGACCGTCCAGGCGCCAAGCCAGGAAAACACTGTCAGGCCCGCAGTGGCGGGATTGAACACAAGGTCAGCGCCGGAGCCGCGAACACCGATCGTTGCCGTGGCCGTGCTGAAGCCGACGTTGCGGTTGTTGGCCTTGGCGATCAGGCCCGTGAGGGCTCGAACCGAGCCCCGGAGAAGGGACACGAGAAAGCGACCTTCGCCTGCATTTTTGTCGTCAAAAATGAAGTTGTCCACGCGGAACTGGGTGGTGGAACCCAAGGTGATGCGCGTGTCGTCCCGAAACGCGAGCACGGCCTGGGTGCCGCTGCCGGTTTCGACCATGTCGCCCGGATAAATGCTGCCGCCCTCGACCAGCCTTCGGCGCTGGCCCGCGCCATCCACGGCGTTGACCACCCCTTGGGAGGAAACCACCTTGGCACTGGCTTGCACCGTGTTCGGCCGGGCGGCTGCCGAGATCTGGGACGATTCAGTCTTGCAGTCGCTCGAACAGATGCGGGCATCGAAATCCGTGCCGCGTATGCCGATGGTAGCGGTGTTGGTCTGTACGCGGGCAGCGTTGGGCGAGCTTTTTGAGATCAGGCCGGTGACGGCGCGAAAACCGCCACGCACCAACTGCATCAACATGGTGTTGTCGGACGCGTTTTCCTTGAACTGGTATTGCTGGATCACCAGCTCGGAGTTCGGCCGCACGGTCATGCGGGTTCCGTCTTCAAGCTTGATGACGGCCAGGCCGCCCTCGGAGGTAGTGAGCCGGTCACCTTCCCGCAGGGGCATGCCCTTGCCAAGAGTGCGCGGTAGTTGGCCCGGTGTCTGGGCAAAGCCCACGCCGCGTGAGAACTCCACCTCCCCGGCCGATTGGGCGATGGCCCCGGCCGATGCAAGCAGCGCACCAATACCCAAGGCCACAGGCGCCAGCCGTTGGAGACGAAATTGTCGGACCATGGTTGCTTACCTCCGGAAACCAGTCTTGCGCTAAGCCGTTGAACTGTATGAGTTATACACGGCCGGGACCAAAGCCCAACAGTGAAACCGTGGACAGTGAGCACCATCTACGTGCGAATTTCACACTAACGAGCAATTTTCGGACCGCCAGCACGGCAGCTAGACCAACACCCGCTCAATCCCGCCGGTGTTCGCCGCGGCCACGTACTCCGGCATCCAGTTCTCGCCCAGAATCTTGTTGGCCATTTCCACCACGATGTAGTCGGCCTCCAGCAGGCCGTTCTGCAGGTCATTGCCGTAACGGGACAGGCCCTGAAGGCAGCTGGGGCAGCTGGTGAGGATCTTGATGTCGTCCTTCTGGCCGACCGCGCCGGAAGCCCGCAGCACCGCCTCGTCCTTCTTCAGCTCTTCTTCCTTGCGGAAGCGCACCTGGGTGGCGATGTCCGGCCGCGTCACGCCCAGCGTGCCCGACTCGCCGCAGCAGCGCTCCGATTTGCGGATGTTGTCGCCCATCAGCGCCTTCACCGTCTTCATCGGGTCCTGCAGCTTCATGGGGGAGTGGCAGGGGTCGTGGAACAGGTAGCCGCCCGCGCCCTGCAGCGTGATGCCCTTTTCCAGCAGGTATTCGTGGATGTCGATGATGCGGCAGCCGGGGAATATCTTGTCGAACTCATAGCCCTGCAGCTGGTCGTAGCAGGTGCCGCAGGAAACCACCACGGTCTTGATGTCCAGGTAGTTCAGCGTGTTCGCCACGCGGTGGAACAGCACCCGGTTGTCGGTGATGATTTTTTCGGCCTTGTCGAACTGGCCCGACCCTTTCTGCGGATAGCCGCAGCAGAGGTAACCCGGCGGCAGCACGGTCTGCACCCCGGCGTGCCAGAGCATGGCCTGCGTGGCCAGCCCCACCTGGGAGAACAATCGCTCGGACCCGCAGCCGGGAAAGTAGAACACCGCCTCGGTTTCCGAAGTAGTGGCCTTCGGGTTGCGGATGATGGGGACGTAGTCCTTGTCCTCGATGTCCAGCAGCGCCCGCGCCGTCTTTTTGGGCAGGCCGCCCGGCAGCTTCTTGTTGATGAAGTGGATGACCTGCTCCTTCACCGGCGCCCGCTCATGGGTGGACGGGGGGCTGGCCGTCTGCCTGCGCGCCAGCCCGCGCATCAGGTCATTGGCCAGGCGCTGCACCTTGAAGCCCACGTCCACCATGGCGGTGCGCATGAACTTGATGGTTTCGGGGCTGGTGGCGTTGAGCATCAGCATGGCCGCGAAATTGCCGGGCCGGAAGCTCTTCTTGCCCATCTTGCGCAGCAGGTTGCGCATGTTCATCGACACGTCGCCGAAGTCGATCTTCACCGGGCAGGGCGACTCGCATTTGTGACACACCGTGCAGTGGTCGGCCACGTCCTCGAATTCTTCCCAGTGCTTGATTGAGACGCCGCGGCGGGTCTGCTCCTCGTACAGGAATGCCTCCACCAGCAGCGAAGTCGCCAGGATCTTGTTGCGCGGCGAATAGAGCAGGTTGGCGCGCGGCACATGGGTGGCGCACACCGGCTTGCACTTGCCGCAGCGCAGGCAGTCCTTGATGCTTTCGGAGATGGCGCCGATGTCCGACTGCTGCATGATCAGCGATTCATGCCCCATCAGCCCGAAGCTGGGCGTGTAGGCATTGGTCAGGTCTGCATAGACCGAGGTGTCCGAATCGGCCTGCGCGTGGCGCAGCAGCTTGCCCTTGTTGAAGCGGCCTTCGGGATCGACCTTCTGCTTGTAGTCGGCAAAGGGCTTGAGCTCCTCGTCAGTCAGGAACTCCAGCTTGGTGATGCCGATGCCGTGCTCGCCGGAGATCACGCCGTTGAGCGAGCGCGCCAGGATCATGATGCGCTTTACGGCCTCGTGCGCCGCCTGCAGCATCTCGTAGTCGTCGCTGTTGACCGGGATGTTGGTGTGCACGTTGCCGTCGCCGGCATGCATGTGCAGCGCCACCCAGACGCGGCCCTTGAGCACGCGCTTGTGGATGGCGTTGCACTCCGCCAGGATGCCCGCGAATGCGTCGCCGGAGAAAATAGTCTGCAGCGGAGCGCGGATCTGGGCCTTCCAGCTGGCGCGCAGCGAGTGGTCCTGAAGCTGGGGGAACAGCGCTTCCACGTTGTCCAGCCAGCCCTGCCAGATGGCGCGGACCTCGCGCACCAGGCCCAGCGCCTGGCCGACACGGTCTTCCAGCAGCTCGGCCGACGGGATCTCGCTGGCGTCGTCGTGCCGGCCCAGCGGCAGGTTGCCGCGGCTGAAGAACGCCTCCAGCGCATCAGCCAGCTTGATCTTGTTGCGCAGCGACAGCTCGATGTTGATGCGTTCGATGCCGTCGGTGTACTCGGCCATGCGCGGCAGCGGGATGACCACGTCCTCGTTGATCTTGAAGGCGTTGGTGTGCTTGCTGATGGCCGCCGTGCGCTTGCGGTCGAGCCAGAATTTCTTGCGCGCCTCGGGGCTGATGGCGATGAAGCCCTCGCCGCTGCGCGAATTGGCGATGCGCACCACTTCCGAAGTAACGCGAGCCACGTCGTCCGCGTTGTCGCCCGCGATGTCGCCCACCAGCACCATCTTCGGCAACACCGCGCGCTTGGACTTCGTGGTGTACCCGACAGCCTTGAGGTAACGGTCGTCCAGGTGCTCCAGCCCGGCCAGCAGCACGCCGCAGCGCAGCTGCTCGGCAAACATGAAGTCCTTGATTTCCACAATGCTGGGCACCGCGTCCTTGGCATTGCCGAAGAACTCCATGCACACCGTGCGGGTGTGCGCCGGCATGCGGTGCACCACCCACCGGCCGCTTGTGATCAGGCCGTCGCAGCCCTCTTTCTGGATGCCCGGCAGGCCGGAGAGGAACTTGTCCGTCACATCCTTGCCCAAGCCCTCCTTGCGGAAGGTATGGCCCGGGATGTCCAGCCGCTCGGTGCGCACGTGGGTCTTGCCGTCGGCCTCGAAATATTTCAGCTCGAAGCTGGCCGTGGGCGCGTCGTGGATCTTGCCCAGGTTGTGGTCCAGCCGCGTGACTTCCAGCCACTGGGCCTGCGGCGTCACCATGCGCCACGACACCAGGTTGTCCAGCGCCGTGCCCCAGAGCACGGCCTTCTTGCCGCCGGCGTTCATGGCGATGTTGCCGCCGATGCACGAAGCCTCGGCCGAGGTCGGGTCCACCGCGAAAACGAAGCCTGCCCGCTCGGCCGCATCGGCCACGCGCTGGGTCACCACGCCGGCTTCCGTCCACACCGTGGGCACCGGCTTGTCGTGGCCGGGGATGGTGGTCATTTCCACCTCGGTCATGGCTTCGAGCTTTTCGGTGTTGATCACCGCACTCTTCCACGACAGCGGGATCGCGCCGCCGGTGTAGCCGGTGCCGCCGCCGCGCGGAATGATCGTCAGGCCCAGCTCGATGCAGCCCTTCACCAGCCCGGCCATCTCGGCCTCGGTGTCGGGCGTGAGCACCACGAAAGGGTATTCCACGCGCCAGTCGGTTGCGTCCGTCACGTGCGAGACGCGCGACAGGCCGTCGAACTTGATGTTGTCCTTCGCCGTCAGCCGGCCCAGCACCTTCTGTGTCTGGCGGCGCAGGCCGGCTGCCTCCATGAAGCTGTCGTCGAAAGCAATGATGGCGCGGCCCGCGCCGGCCAGCAGTTCGCCGACGAAGGCATCACGCTCGGGGTCCTGCTTCGGCGTGCGGCGCTTGCCGACTTCGGCAAGCCGGTGGTGCAGTGCCTCCACCAGCTGGCGGCGGCGCCTGGGGTTGTCCAGCAGGTCGTCCTGCAGGTAGGGGTTGCGCTGCACGACCCAGATGTCGCCCAGCACCTCGTAAAGCATGCGGGCCGAGCGGCCGGTGTGGCGCTCGCCGCGCAGTGTCAGCAGCAGCTCCCACGCTCGCGTGCCCAGCAGCCGGATCACGATTTCGCGGTCCGAGAACGAGGTGTAGTTGTAGGGAATCTCACGCAGGCGGGGCGCGTCGCCATCGACCGCTGCCATGAGGTTATCGAGCGTGGTGGGTGCGTTCATCAGTCTTCGGAAGGTCAGCCAAAGGAATACAAACGCGGCTGAAGGACGATGTTACCGCAGTGCAGCATGGGCCGTGGCCCCAGCGAGCCAAGGCCCCATGCCTCATGGAAACCCCGCTTGTGAACCGACTGCGCGGTCGGTTAAATCGCCTGTCACAAAATCCTTGTAATCTGAAGCAGGCAATCCAGGAGATTTCATGAAACTGCAACTTACTGCCGCGGCCCTCGCCGTGGCTTTCGCCCTTCCGGCCCAGGCCCAGACCGAGGTCCAGTGGTGGCATTCCATGGGCGGCGCGCTCGGTGAATGGGTCAATGACCTGGCCAAGGACTTCAACGCCAGCCAGAAGGACTACAAGATCGTGCCGACCTTCAAGGGCAGCTACGACGAGTCGATGACCGCCGCCATCGCCGCCTTCCGCGCCGGCAATGCGCCGCACATCCTGCAGGTGTTCGAAGTGGGCACCGCCACCATGATGGCCTCCAAGGGCGCCATCGTGCCGGTCGCCGAAGTGATGAAAAAGGCCGGCGTGAGCTTCGATGCGAACGCCTACGTGCCCGCCGTCTCCGGCTACTACACAGCCCCCAACGGCCAGATGCTGAGCTTCCCGTTCAACAGCTCCACGCCGGTGTTCCACTACAACAAGGACGCCTTCAAGGCCGCGGGGCTCGATCCCGAAAAGCCGCCGACGACCTGGCCTGAAGTGGCCCTGGCCGCCGCCAAGCTGAAGGCCTCCGGCCACAAGTGCCCCTTCACCACCAGCTGGATCAGCTGGACGCAGCTGGAATCGTTCTCGGCCTGGCACAACGTGCTGTACGCCACCAAGAACAACGGCTTCGGCGGGCTGGACACACGCCTGGCATTCAACACCCCGCTGCACGTGCGCCACATCGAGAACCTGGCCAACATGGCCAAGAGCGGCCTGTTCATCTACAAGGGCCGCAACAACGCGGCTGACGCCACCTTCGTGTCCGGCGAGTGCGCGATGGCCACCGGCTCCTCGGCCCTGTACGGCAGCGTGGTGCGCAACGGCAAGTTCGGCTACGGCATCGGCGCCCTGCCCTACTACCCCGACGTTCCGGGCGCACCGCAGAACACCGTGATCGGCGGCGCCAGCCTGTGGGTGATGTCCGGCAAGAAGCCCGACGAGTACAAGGGCGTCGCCCAGTTCTTCAACTACCTGTCCAAGCCTGATGTAGCCGCGGCCAGCCACCAGCGCACCGGGTACCTGCCCGTGACCAAGGCCTCTTTCGAGATGACTGACAAGTCAGGCTTCTACAAGAAGAACGCCGGCACCGATGTCTCCGTGACCCAGATGATCCGCAAGACCACCGACAAGTCGCGCGGCGTGCGCCTGGGCAACTTCGTGCAGATCCGCACCATCATCGACGAGGAACTGGAAGGCGTGTGGAGCGGCAAGAAGGCCCCCAAGGAAGCGCTGGACCTGGCGGTGAAGCGCGGCAACGAACAGCTCGAGCGGTTCGAGAAGGCCAACAAGTAAACTGCGGTCCGGGCGGGACCGCGCGCGGCTCCGTACAGAGAGAAAAAGGCCTGCAGCGCGCTTCCAGCGTGCTCAGGCCGCTATCATTTTTATAGCGACCAATGGAAAAACGAGTTCTCTTCAAGTCCGCCTGGCTGCCCTGGGTGCTGATCGCGCCGCAGATGGCGATCATCCTGGTGTTCTTTTTCTGGCCGGCCGCGCAGGCGCTGTACCAAAGCGTGCTGCAGCAGGACGCCTTCGGCTCGTCCACCGAATTCGTGGGCATGGAAAACTTCCAGCGCCTTTTCAATGACCCGACCTACCTCGCGTCGTTCTACACCACCGCCCTGTTTTCGGCGCTGGTGGCCGTGTCGGGGCTGTGCATCGCCCTGCTGCTGGCCGTGATGGCCAACCGCGTGGTGCGTGCCGCGGGCATCTACAAGACCTTGCTGATCTGGCCGTACGCCACGGCGCCCGTGGTCGCCGGCGTGCTGTGGCTGATGATGTTCGCCTCGCCCTACGGCGCCATTTCGTACTGGCTGAGGGAATGGGGTTTCCAGTGGGACCACGTGCTCAACGGCAACCACGCCATGGCGCTGATCGTCATGGCTGCGGTGTGGAAGCAGATCTCCTACAACTTCCTGTTCTTCCTGGCGGGCCTGCAGTCCATCCCGCATTCGCTGATCGAGGCGGCCACGATTGACGGTGCCACGCCCTGGAGGCGCTTCTGGACCATCGTGTTTCCGCTGCTGACGCCCACCACCTTCTTCCTGCTGGTGATCAACATCGTCTACGCGTTCTTCGAGACCTTCGCCATCGTCGACGCGGCCACGCATGGCGGGCCGGGCAAGGACACGTCCATCCTGGTCTACAAGGTGTACTACGACGGCTTCAAGGCCATGGACATCAACGGCTCGGCCGCTCAATCGGTGGTGCTGATGGTGATCGTGGTGGTGCTGACGGTGGTGCAGTTCAAGTTCGTCGAGAAGAAGGTGAACTACTGATGATTCAACGCAACCCCGTCCTCGACTTTTTCAGCCACCTCATCCTGATCCTCGGGGTGATCGTGGTGTTCTTCCCGATCTACGTCACCTTCATCGGCTCGACCCAGACCGCGCAGCAGATCCTCACCAGCAACCCCATCTCGCTGCTGCCGGGCAACAACTTCATCGAAAGCTACCGCTTCGCGCTGTTCGGCGGCAAGACCGAGGCCGGCGCCACCATTGGCGCGGCTGCCCCGATGATGATGATCAGCCTGGCCAGCGCGCTCATCATCTCCATCGGCAAGATCGCCATCTCGCTGCTCTCGGCCTTCGCCATCGTGTATTTCCGCTTCCCGTTCAAGAACATCGTGTTCTGGATGGTGTTCGTGACGCTGATGCTGCCGGTGGAGGTGCGCATCGGGCCGACCTACCAGGTGGTGTCGGACCTGCACATGCTGAACTCGATGGCCGGCCTCACCGTGCCGCTGATCGCCTCGGCCACCGCCACCTTCCTGTTCCGGCAGTTCTTCCTCACGGTGCCGGACGAATTGGTGGAGGCCGCCCGGATGGACGGCGCCGGGCCGATGCGCTTTTTCAAGGACGTGCTGCTGCCCCTGTCCAAGACGTCAATGGCGGCCCTGTTCGTCATCCAGTTCATCTATGGCTGGAACCAGTACCTGTGGCCGCTGCTGGTGACCACCGACGAGCGCATGTACCCGATCGTGATGGGCATCAAGCGCCTGATATTCGGCGAGGTCTATATCGAGTGGAACGTGGTGATGGCCACCGCCATCCTGGCCATGCTGCCGCCGGCGATCGTGGTGATGCTGATGCAGAAATGGTTCGTCAAGGGCCTGGTTGATACAGAAAAGTAAGACGGAAACAATATGGCTTCGATCCAACTGAAAAATGTCGTCAAGAAGTACGGCAAGGGCAAGGCGGAACTGCAGGTGATCCACGGCGTGAACGCCGACATCGCCAACCACGAGTTCATCGTCATCGTGGGACCCTCGGGCTGCGGCAAGTCCACCCTGCTTCGTATGGTGGCGGGCCTGGAGGAAATCTCCGGCGGCGAAATCTGGATCGGCGACCGCGTGGTGAACAACCTGGAACCGGCCGAACGCGACATCGCGATGGTGTTCCAGAACTACGCCTTGTATCCGCACATGACGGTGTTCGACAACATGGCGTACGGCCTGAAAATCAAGAAGGTGCCCATCGACGAGATCAAGGTGCGGGTGGACAAGGCCGCGGGCATCCTGGAGCTGGGCCACCTGCTCGAGCGCAAGCCGCGCCAGCTCTCCGGCGGCCAGCGCCAGCGTGTGGCCATGGGCCGCGCCATCGTGCGCCAGCCGCAGGTTTTCCTGTTCGACGAGCCGCTGTCCAACCTGGACGCCAAGCTGCGCGCGCAGACCCGGCTGGAAATCCAGAAGCTGCACCGCGAGCTGGGCATCACCTCCCTCTTCGTCACGCACGACCAGGTGGAGGCGATGACGCTGGCCCAGCGCATGATCGTGATGAACGCCGGCGTGATGGAGCAGTTCGGAACGCCTGAAGAGGTCTACACGCGCCCGGCCACCACCTTCGTGGCCAGTTTCATCGGCTCACCGCCCATGAACCTGATCAAGAACGCGCCTGGCGGCAAGCCCGGCACCATCCTGGGTATCCGCCCGGAGCACCTGGACATCACCTCCTACGGCTGGGAACTGAAGGTCGAGACCTCGGAAATGCTGGGCGCCGAGCGCCTGATTTACGGCCGGCTGGGCGATGAGATGATCATCGTGCGCACGGACGAAAACCACACGCCGCCCGCACCCGGCACCACCATCAACGTCACGCCGCGCTCGGACCGCCTGCACGCCTTCGACGCGGCCACCGGCAAGCGCATTCCGGGCGCATGAGCACGGACTGGCCCTATCCGCGCTGGGTCGCGCACAGGGGCGCGGGCAAGCTGGCGCCCGAGAACACGCTGGCGGCGTTCCGGCTGGGCGCGCACCACGGCTACCGCATGTTTGAATGCGACGCCAAGCTGTCGGCCGACGGCGTGGTGTTCCTGATGCACGACGCAACGCTGGAGCGAACCACCAATGGCAAGGGCGTCGGCGGCGACCAGCCGTGGCACGCCCTGTCGCAGCTGGACGCGGGTGGCTGGCACTCGCGCGCCCATGCCGGCGAGCCTTTGCTGACGCTGGAAAATGCGGCGCGCTATTGCCTGGCCAACGGCTATTTCCTGAACATAGAGATCAAGCCGACGCCGCGCACCGAACGCGAAACAGGCGAAGCGGTGGCCCGGCAGGCCGCGCTTCTGTGGGCAGGCCACGTGCCCCCCCTGCTGACTTCTTTCAAGCCTGAAGCACTGGAAGGCGCGCAGGCTACTGCGCCGCAGCTGCCGCGCGGGCTGCTGCTCGATACGTTGTGGAAGGGCTGGCTGGAGACCGCGCTCACGCTCGAGTGCGCCGCCATCGTCTGCAACCAGGCGCTATGGGATGTCTCCAGCGTCACCCAGGCGAAAAGCGCCGGCTTCAGGACGCTCAGCTACACCGTGAATGACGAGTGGGCGGCGCAGCGCCTGATCACGCTGGGCACCGACGGCATCATCACCGACCGCGTCGACCTCTTTTCGCCTACTTGAGATCGCCGGCCAGCGAAGCCAGCGTTTCAGCCGCGATGGATGTGTGGGCGGGGTAGTTGCGGTGATCGCATCCCAGCTTGACGCTGGCGCCGGCCTTGACGGCGGCCGCCATCGCGGGGGTGAACTCGAAGCGCACGAAGTGCACCGCCGAAGTCTTCTCGTCGTTCTCGCGGTCCAGGTCTTCGTCGGCGATGGCATAGACCCGAGCATGGCCTTCCACTTCGACGAACATCCGGTCCTCGATGCCGATAAGGCGCGCCAGCTCGCGCTTGCGCTCGTTCTCGTCGGGGTATTCGATGAGCATCGTGGCCTTCCAGTTGCTGCCTTCGGGCATCAACGGCACATAGGCCTCGATCTCCTGAGCTATGCCTTCTTCCTCGAAGATCTTCTCGATGCGCAGCATCTCCTGGATCTGGTAGCGGATGGTCATCTCGCTCTCGAATTGCACGTTCACGTGGTCGCCCAGGCCCACGGAGCGCAGCTTGCGGTGGGCGATGATGTCCGGCTTGTGGGCCTTGCGCCATTTGGCGTAGGCCTCCAGCGTCATCAGGCTCTCGCGGGTGATGTTTCCGGTCAGTTGCATTACGTCAATCCATACGCCATGCGCACCAGCGTAAGCGGGTGCTCGAGCTTCGGCGTGCCCAGCGAGTTGCGGTCAAACCCCTGGTCGATGTGGTGGCCGCCCAGCGGGCAGTCGGAGCTGATGTAGTCGGGTACCCCGCCCTGCGGGTGCTCGGCCATCTTCTTGAATAGCGGCTTGCCAATCTTCATGGCTTGCTCGTGGTAAGGCATCTTCACGCCAAAGGTACCTGCATGGCCCGAGCAGCGCTCATTGGTGAACACGTACGTGTCCGGCACCATCTTGAGCATCTCCTCGGTCTTTTTGCCGATGTTCTGCACGCGGCTGTGGCACGGTACCTGGTAGCTGATCTTTCCCAGCGGCCGGCTGAAGTCGGTCTTGAGGAAGCCGTCGCGCTTGCGCTGCATCAGGTATTCGAAGGGGTCCCACATCGCTTCCTTGACGGCCTGCACGTCGGCGTCCTGCGGGTACATCAGCGGCAGTTCCTGCTTGAACATCAGCGTGCAGCTGGGCACGGCCGTGAGGATGGCCCAGCCCTCTTTCGCGTACTTCGCCAGCACGGGAATATTGGCTTCCTTGCTTTCGTTCACCGATTCCAGGTCGCCCAGTTCCAGCTTGGGCATGCCGCAGCATTTTTCCTTGCTGACCAGCACATAAGGTACTTCGTTGTGCTCCAGCACCTTGAGCAGGTCATGCCCGATGCCGGGCTCGTTGTAGTTGACGTAGCAGGTGGAGAAGATCGCTACCTTGCCGGGCGTCTTGGCGCCGTCCCGGATCGCGAAATCCTTCGACTTGGGCGCGCCAGAGCGGAACTTGCGCGTGGCCAGCGCCGGCAACCAGGCGTTCCTGTCTACGTTCAGCGTGCTTTCCATCAGCGCGCGCGCCGGCTTGGTCTGGTTCACGGCGTTGGCCACCTGCGTGACGATCGGAATGCCCGCGAACTGGCCGTGCACGTCGGTGGACGAAAGGAATTTCTCGCCGAAACTCACCTCGCCCTTCTTGAACTTGATGGCCTTGGCGCGCAGCATGGTGTGCGGGAAATCCACGTTCCATTCGTGTGGCGGCACGTAGGGGCACTTGGTCATGTAGCACAGGTCGCACAGGTAACACTGGTCGACCACCTTCCAGTAGTCCTTGCGGTCCACGCCGTCCACCTCGCCAGTCTTGCTTTCGTCGACCAGGTCGAACAGGGTGGGGAACGAGCCGCACAGGCTGACGCAGCGGCGGCAGCCATGGCAGATGTCGAAGATGCGCTCCAGCTCGTCGAAGGTGGCTTTCTCGTCGTAGTACCCGGGGTTCTTCCAGTCGATGGGGTGCCGGGTGGGCGCTTCCAGGTTGCCTTCGCGTGCTGCGGCCATGTTCTTGTTGCTCCGGAATGATGCTTGCCATTGGGCGCTGCAGGCAGCGCCCAACAGCAAACAGCCGGGGATCAGTCCACCAGCTCGTTCAGCGCACGGGTGTAGCGGTTGGCGTGCGAGCGCTCGGCCTTGGCCAGCGTCTCGAACCAGTCGGCCACTTCGTCATGGCCTTCTTCGCGCGCGGTCTTGGCCATGCCCGGGTACATGTCGGTGTACTCGTGCGTTTCGCCGGCAACGGCGGCCTTGAGGTTGTCGCGGGTCGGGCCGATCGGCAGGCCGGTAGCCGGGTCGCCGCATTGCTCCAGCCACTCCAGGTGGCCGTGGGCGTGGCCGGTTTCGCCTTCGGCGGTGGAGCGGAACAGGGCCGCCACATCGTTCTGGCCTTCCACGTCGGCCTTGTTTGCGAAATACAGGTAGCGGCGGTTGGCCTGCGATTCGCCGGCGAAGGCGGCCTTCAGGTTTTCTTCCGTCTTGGAGCCTTTGAGTGCTGCCATGGAAATCTCCTAGTGGGTTGATGAACAGGGTCCGGGTCGTACGCCTTGGATTTCAGGGTCGAAGACTAAGCGAGAGTAGCCCCCTTGTGGGGCGCCGTCTAATTGGCTGCGTCAATGCAAATGATTGAATTCAGCTATCAATATTTAGTCATCAATAATCATACTGCATCGAAGCGCTGCCGCGCTTGGTCCGCCGGAATGATTACGGTATAGTAAATGCGTTACGCATTAGTAAATCAGGAGAGCCCATGGCTGCCGTCCTCAACGACCCGAAAACCCTGCCCGCGCCGGCCCCCATCCACCAGCTGCACCACTACGCCTACCGGGCGAAGGACGCCGAGGAAACGCGGCATTTCTACGAGGACATCCTGGGCCTGCCGCTGTACCACATCATCCAGAGCGACCATGTGCCCAGCACTGGCGAATACTGCCCCTACACGCACTTTTTCTTCCGGCTGCAGGACGGCTCGTTCATCGCTTTCTTCGACCTTGGCAATGACGAGGCCGCCCTGCCTTCACCGAATACCCCGCTGTGGGTGAACCACATTTCCTTTCGCGTCGATTCGCAGCAGGCCCTGCGCGACATGAAGGAGCGGCTGGAGGCCAACGGCATCGAGGTGCTGGGTATCACGGATCACCACATCTTCCACAGCATCTACTTCTTCGACCCCAACGGCGTGCGGCTGGAACTGACGGCGCAGCTGGCCGATGAGTTCCAGATGCTGCAGGAAAGCAAGACCGCCCACGCCCGCCTTGCGCAATGGACGGCGCGCAAGGAGCAGTGGCGCAGGGAGCGGGCCGAGGGCCAGGCAGCGCAGCCGCTCAAGCCCCAGCGCAACGACCGGCCCGAAGTGGCGGGAAAGAAGTAATGGCGGCGCCGGGCTACGCCCAGACGGCGTTCAGCAACAGCTACCAGTTCACGCGTGGCACGGGCTATGTACTGCCCGAGTACCCATTTGTTCCCCCGCCTGAGCTGCAGTCCGGCGAAACCAGCCACCACCCCATCGTGATTGTGGGCGGCGGGCTGGCCGGGCTGACGCTGGCCTGCTCCCTGGCGCGCTACGGCGTCGCGGCTGTGCTGCTGGATGAGGACAACACCGTGGGCGTCAAGGGCGCTTCGTCGCGCGGCATCTGCTACACGCAGAAGTCGCTGGAAATCTTCCACCGCCTGGGCGTCTACGAGCGTATCGCCGCCAAGGGCATCCAGTGGAGCGTGGGGCGCACGTTCGCCGGCAAGGACGAGGTTTATTCATTCGACCTGCGCCAGCAGAGCGCCTACAACCTGTCCAGCCAGCCGCCTTTTATCAACATCCAGCAGTTCTACATCGAGGGTTTCCTGGTGGAGCGCATCGATGAGTTGGGCGAGGTCGACATCCGCTGGAGCAACCGCGTCACGGCGTTCGCGCAGGACAACGAATGCGCGACGCTGACTGTAACGACCCCTGCCGGCGACTACCGCATCCGCGCGGACCACGTGATCGACGCCACCGGCTCGCACAGCCCGTTCCGCCAGTGGGCGGGCAATGCCGTCACCGCGAAGAAGGGGGATGACCGCTGGTGCATCGCCGACGTGCGCTTCACCAAGACGCCTCCGGTGGAACGCCATACCTGGATCGAGGCGCCGTTCAATGAAAATCGCGCCGTCTGGCAGCACCTGATGGGCGACGGCGTCTGGCGCATCGATTACCAGATGCCGCCCGATGCCGACCCCGAATACGTGAGCCGCGAAGACGTGGTGCGCGAGCGCCTGGCCCGCCAGTTTGGGGACGACTGCGAAGTGGAAATCGTCTGGGTCGGCCCCTACGCCTACCGCAGCGAATGCGTGGACCGCATGCGCTGCGGCCGCGTGTTCTTCATGGGCGACTCTGCCAAGGTGGTGAGCCCTTTCGGCGCGCGCGGCGGCAACACCGGCATCGCTGACGCCGACAACCTGGCCTGGAAACTGGCGGCTGTCATGAAAGGCCACGCGGCGCCAGCCGTGCTGGACAGCTACCACGAGGAGCGCCACGAGGCGGCGCTGCAGAACGTGCTCGTCACCAACCGCACGGCGCGTTTCCTGCGCCCCTCGCCCGGTGTGGAAAAGCTGTTCCGTGACGCCGCGCTCAGCCTGGCGCGCCAGCATGTGTTCGCGCGCCAGCTGGTCAATACCGGACGGATGGCGATTGCCAACCCCTACACCCGCTCGCGCGCCTGCCATGGCACGGGCGGCCAGTCGGTGCAGAACGTTTCTTTCCAGTGGGCCGACGGCACGCGCGGCGTGGTCAACGACTTGCTGGCATGGGCTGACGGACGCCTCCTGCTGCTGCTGTTCGGCGATGCCAGCGGCACCAGCCTGGACCGGCTGCGCGCACTGGCGGAAACCGCGCCCGTGCGCTGCGTGCAGGTGCTGGGCGCCGAAGGGCGGCCCGGTGCCCCGGAACACGTGCGCGACCCACAGGGTCACCTGCAGGGCGCCTGCCACGTGTTCGGCCACGCATGGGCGCTGGTGCGCCCCGACAGCTATGTAGCGGCCACCGGTGAGAGCATCGACGCCTCGCTGGTGCATGCCATCGGCCAGGCCATGGGCGCCGCGCTGCAGGGAGAGCACGAATGAAGACCGCGCTGAACTTCCAGGACCCCGACACGTTCTACGAGCAATTGCTGGATGCGCACCAGGGCCTGTCCGCCGAGGAATCGCAGTTGCTCAACGCCCGCCTGATCCTGCTGCTGGCCAACCAGGTGGGCGATGCCCGGGTGCTGGGGGAGTGCGTGGCGGCGGCGCTGGAGATGCCCAAGTAAAATTGGGCGATGAGCGATACGCCCCTGCAACCCGGCCTGAACAGCCTTTCCAAGTCTTTCGAACCCGCGGCCATCGAGGCCCAGTGGGGCCCGCTGTGGGAACAGCGCGGCTACGGCAGCGCCGGTTACCGCGGTACCGGCAAGCCGAAGGACGGCGAGCCGGCCTTCTCCATCCAGCTGCCGCCGCCCAATGTGACGGGCACGCTGCACATGGGCCATGCGTTCAACCAGACGATCATGGACAGCCTCACGCGTTACCACCGCATGCGCGGCTTCAACACGCTGTGGGTGCCGGGCACCGACCACGCCGGCATCGCCACCCAGATCGTGGTAGAGCGCCAGCTGCAGGAACAGGGCCAGAGCCGCCATGACCTGGGGCGCAAGAAATTCGTTGCCCGCGTCTGGGAATGGAAGGAAAAATCCGGCAACACCATCACGACGCAGATGCGCCGCATGGGCGACAGCGTGGATTGGCGCCATGAGTACTTCACCATGGACGAGGGCCTGTCGAAGATCGTCACCGAGACCTTCGTGCGGCTCTACGAGCAGGGGCTGATCTACCGCGGCAAGCGGCTGGTCAACTGGGACCCCGAGCTCAAGACCGCGGTGAGCGACTTGGAAGTGGAAAGCGAGGAGGAAGACGGCTTCCTCTGGCACATCAGCTACCCGCTGGTGGACGGCTCGGGCGCTCTGGTGGTGGCCACGACCCGGCCGGAGACCATGCTGGGCGACGTGGCGGTGATGGTGCACCCGGAAGACGAGCGCTACAGGCATCTCGTGGGCAAGTCGGTCAGGCTGCCGCTTTGCGACCGCGACATTCCGGTGATCGCCGACGACTACGTGGACAAGGAATTCGGCACCGGCGTGGTGAAGGTCACCCCGGCGCATGATGCCAACGACTATGCCGTCGGCCAGCGACACAAGCTGCCGATGATCGGCGTGCTGACACTGGATGCGAAGATCAACGACAACGCGCCGGCCAAATACCGCGGGCTGGACCGCTTCGCCGCCCGCAAGCAGGTGGTGACCGACCTGGAAGCCCAGGGCCTGCTGGTCGAGACGAAGAAGCACAAGCTCATGGTGCCGCGCTGCGCCCGGACGGGCCAGGTGGTGGAGCCCATGCTGACCGACCAGTGGTATGTGGCGATGACCAAGGTCAGCGACCAGGACCCCACCGGCAAGTCGATCGCGCAGAAAGCCATCGACGCGGTGCAGACCGGCGCCGTGACCTTCGTGCCCGAGAACTGGGTCAACACCTACAACCAGTGGATGAACAACATCACCGACTGGTGCATCTCGCGCCAGCTCTGGTGGGGCCACCAGATTCCGGCGTGGTACGACGAGGACGGCAATGTGCACGTCGCGCGCAACGAGGAAGAAGCGCAGGCGAAGGCGCCGGGCAAGACCCTGCGCCGCGATGAAGACGTGCTGGACACCTGGTATTCCTCGGCGCTGGTGCCTTTTTCGACCATGGGCTGGCCCGAGAAGACGAAGGACATGGACCTTTACCTGCCTTCATCGGTGCTGGTGACAGGCTACGACATCATCTTCTTCTGGGTAGCCCGGATGATCATGATGACCACGCACTTCACCGGCCAGGTGCCGTTCCGCCATGTCTACATCCACGGCCTGGTACGCGACTCGCATGGCAAGAAGATGAGCAAGTCCGAAGGCAATGTGCTGGACCCGGTGGACCTGATCGATGGCATCTCGCTGCCGCCGCTGCTGGAAAAGCGCACCACCGGCCTGCGCAAGCCCGAGACGGCGCCCGCCGTGCGCAAGAACACCGAAAAGGAATTTCCCGAAGGCATCCCGGCGTTCGGCGCGGACGCGCTGCGCTTCACCTTCGCCTCCATGGCCTCGCTGGGCCGCAACATCAATTTCGACACCAAACGCTGCGAGGGCTATCGCAACTTCTGCAACAAGCTCTGGAACGCCACCCGTTTCACGCTGATGAACTGCGAGGGCCAGGACCTGGCTGAGCAGGGAGCGACACTCACCGCCGCCGACCACTGGATCGTTTCCACCCTGCAGCGCGTGGAGGCCGACGTGGCCAAGGGCTTTGCCGAGTACCGGCTGGACAACGTGGCCAACACGATCTACCAGTTCGTTTGGGACGAGTTCTGCGACTGGTACCTGGAGATCGCCAAGGTGCAGGTTCAGACCGGCGACGCGGCGCAGCAGCGCGGCACCCGCCGCACGCTGATCCGCGTGCTGGAGGCCATTCTGCGCCTGGCCCATCCCATCATTCCCTTCATCACCGAGGAGCTGTGGCAGAAGGTGGCGCCGGTGGCGGGCAAGACGGGCGACTCGGTCAGCATCGCACCCTACCCCGCAACCAACAGCGCCGCGATCAACCCGCAAGCGGAGGCACATGTCACGCGCCTGAAAGCGGTGGTCGATGCCTGCCGCAACCTGCGCGGCGAAATGAATGTCTCGCCGGGTACCCGGCTGCCCCTTTATGCGGTGGGCGATGCCGCGTTCCTGCGCCAGGCCGCGCCGGTGCTGCAGGCGCTGGCCAAGCTGGGCGAAGTGAAGGTCTTCGACGATGAAGCCGCATGGGCTGCCGCGGCCCAGGCCGCGCCTGTGGCCGTGGTGGGCGACGCGCGCCTGTGCCTGTACATGGAGATCGACGTGGTTGCCGAGAAGGTCCGCATCGGCAAGGAAGCGGCGCGCATCGAAGGCGAGCTGGTCAAGGCCACCGCGAAACTCGCGAACGAGGCCTTCGTTGCCAAGGCGCCTCCCGCAGTGATCGACCAGGAACGCAAGCGCATCGCCGACTTCACGGCCACGCTGGCCAAGCTCAAGGACCAGTTGCGGCGGCTGGGCTGAGCCTAGCGGATGATGAATTGCGGCTCGCCGGGCCGCCCGCCGCCGCCGGAACCGGGCTCCAGGTCCATCGGTGAGCTGCTCAGCTGGTCCATCCCGCTGTGGCGCGGCGCCAGCGCTTCGTGGATGCGGTGCGCCACATACCAGCTCGCGCGCAGGCGCGATTCGCGGGTGTGAGACCCCAGCCGCGGCGTGAGGAACAGGTTCGAGATCTCGTGCAACGGCGTGCCCTTGGAGGCGAAGCCGGCTTCGGCGCCATCCATCATGCAGGCTTCGATGCGGCCGTCAGACAGCGCCGTGGCCAGCGCCTGCGGGTCGAACAAGCCCGAGCGGCTGATGCCCACCCACATCTGGCCCGGCTTGCAGTGCGCCAGCATCTTGTCGTTGATGAAGCCCTGGTAGCGCGAGGCATACATCACCTGCACCGAGATGGCATCGGAGTGCGCCATCATGTCCTGCAGGCTCACGGGCTGGATCTGCAGGCGGCTCCAGATGGGCGCGGTGTGGTGCACCGCCGGGTCGTAGCCGATCAGCTTGGCGCCCAGCGCGTGCAGCATCAGGGCCAGCGTGTGGGCCGTGGGTGCTAGGCCGAAGATGCCAACCACACTGCCATTGAGTTCGCGCCCCAGCCGGATGTCAGCGTGGCGGTCGCCGATCAGCGCCGAGCCGATGCCCCGGCGGTACAGCAGCAGCAGGCTGGCCAGCAAGTATTCGGCGTTGGAGCGCACGTTGGCCGTGGTCGCCTGGATCACACGCACCTTGCGTTCACGGCAGGCTTCCAGGTCGGTGTTGTCCGTGCCCACGTGCATGCGCGCCACGGCCTTGAGCATGGGCGCGAAGTCCAGGAACTCGCGAGTTACCACTACCTTGCGCGGCAGCACCACTGCTTCGGCCTTGTAGATGGCCTTGCGAAGCGCGCCGGGATCGTTCGCCAGCTCCGGACGGCTCTCGACGGAATGGCGCGCCTCGAGCCACGCGAGTGCCTCGGGTACCAGACGTTCGAGAAGTAAGATGTCCAACAGCTTGGGTCCTTGTCCGACAGAAATTGTGGCGGTTTGGGCAACAGGGGGGTGCTCAACCGTGAAAAACTTGGCAGACTTTAACGAGAATCGAAAATTGCGTCGATGAACAAAGTCACAGAAATCACCAAGGCCGTGTTTCCCGTCGCGGGCCTGGGAACCCGCTTTTTGCCGGCCACCAAGGCCCAGCCGAAGGAAATGATGCCGGTGGTGGACAAGCCACTGATCCAATACGCGGTGGAAGAGGCCTACGGCGCCGGCATCCGCCACATGATCTTCGTTACAGGCCGCAACAAGCGTGCCATCGAGGACCATTTCGACACGGCCTACGAACTGGAGACCGAACTGGAGGCCAGCCAGAAGCACGAATTGCTGGCCTTGGTGCGCTCCATGCAGCCCGACGACATGGACTGTTCATACGTCCGCCAGCCTCGCTCGCTCGGGCTCGGGCACGCGGTGCTTTGCGCCCAGCCGCTCGTGGGGCAGGAGCCCTTCGCGGTGCTGCTGGCCGACGACCTGATGACGGGCCTGGACGGCGGTCCGTCCGTGCTCGCGCAGATGGTGGAAGTGTTTGGCCAGTTCCAGTCTTCGGTGCTCGCCGTGCAGCAGGTTCCGCTCGATCATGTGCAGCGTTACGGCATCGTCGCAGGTGAGCAGATCGACAAAAAGGTCGTGAAGGTGACCAAGATGGTCGAGAAGCCACGCCCTGAAAACGCGCCTTCTCAGCTCGCGGTTGCAGGTCGTTACATTCTCACGCCGGCTGTTTTTGACCGTATCCGCAACCAGGCACGCGGGGCGGGCGGAGAGATCCAGCTGACCGACGGCATCGCCGCGCTTATCGAAACCGAGGGCGTGCACGCCTATTCGTACGAGGGAAAGCGTTACGACTGCGGCAGCAAGCAGGGCTTCCTGGAAGCCACCGTGGAACTGGGCCTGAAGCACCCCGAGGTGGGCGCGGCGTTCAGGGAGTACCTCAAGACGCTGCCGCTCTAGCCGGTGCCGAGCCGCCTCAAAGCGGCTAAGCCCCCTCGGGGGGCAGCGAACGAAGTGAGCGTGGGGGCCATTTAACGCCGGCGCAGCACGTGGACGAAGTCCTGTTCCACGCTCTGCTGGTCCACCAGCTCATTGCCGGTCTGCTTGGCAAAGGCCTGGAAATCGCGCACCGAACCGGGGTCGGTGGCCACCACCTTCAGCAGCTGGCCCGCCTGCATGTCCGTCAATGCCTTCTTGGCTTTCAGGATGGGAAGCGGGCAGTTCAGGCCGCGGGTGTCGATTTCCTTGTCGATGTTCATGTCGTGTCCTTCAGCCCCGTTGGAAGAGATCAATGAATTCCGGCTCGTGGCCGCGGCTGCGCAGCCAGTCCGCCAGCGCATAGCCCGTGCCCGCGGGCCAGCATTTCACGGTGTCGTAACCATACAGCTTGTACTCCGCCAGCTCGGGTGAGAGTTTCACCTCGCCATGCGCCACCGCATGATAGGCAATGATCACCTGGTTCATGCGCAGGAATTCATAGGCGCCGATCAGGTTGAGCTCGCTCACATCGAGATCGGTCTCTTCCTTGATCTCGCGCGCGATGCCTTCCTTGGGCGACTCGCCCGCCTCCATGAAACCGGTGATCAGCGCGAAGCGCCGGCCCGGCCAGGCCGCATTGCGCGCCAGCAGGATCTGGTCCTGGTACTGGATGACGGCCGCCAGCACCGGCGTGGGGTTGTTCCAGTGCGTCCAGCCGCAGGCCACGCAGCGCAGCCGCTCCTTCGCGCCGCCGTCTTCCAGCTGCGCGATCATCTCCAGCGGGTTGGCGCAGTTGGGGCAGAAGTTGAATTGGTGGCTCATGCGGGAAACACGCCGGTGGACAGGTAGCGGTCGCCCCGGTCGCACACCACGAAAACGATGGTCGCGTTCTCCACGGTCTTCGCGATTTCCTGCGCCACCCAGCACGCGCCCGCGGCCGAGATGCCCGCGAAGATGCCCTCCTCGCGCGCGAGGCGCCGGCACATTTCCTCGGCATCCTCCTGGCTCACCGACACCATCTGGTCCACAGCCGCCGGGTCGTATATCTTGGGCAGGTATTCCTGCGGCCACTTGCGGATGCCGGGAATGCGCGAGCCTTCCTTCGGCTCGGCGCCGATGATCTTCACCGCCGGCTTCTTCTCCTTGAGGAAGCGCGACACGCCGGTAATGGTGCCGGTGGTGCCCATGGCGCTGACGAAGTGCGTGATGCCGCCCTTGGTGTCGGCCCACAGCTCGGGCCCCGTGGTCTCGTAATGGATGCGCGGGTTGTCGGCATTGGCGAACTGGTCCAGCACGCGGCCCTTGCCTTCCTTTTGCATGTTCTCGGCCAGGTCGCGCGCGTATTCCATGCCGCCGCTCTTGGGCGTGAGCACCAGCTCGGCGCCGAAAGCCTTCATGGTCTGCGCGCGCTCCACCGACAGGTCCTCCGGCATGATCAGCACCATCCGGTAGCCCTTGATCGCGGCCGCCATCGCCAGCGCAATGCCCGTGTTGCCCGAAGTGGCTTCGATCAACGTGTCGCCCGGCTTGATGTCGCCGCGCTCCTGCGCGCGCTTGATCATCGACAGGGCCGGGCGGTCCTTGACCGAGCCCGCGGGGTTGTTGCCTTCGAGCTTGCCGAGGATGACATTGCCGCGTTTGGCGTTGTCCGCCGCGCCGATGCGCTGCAGCGCGACCAGGGGCGTTTTGCCAATGACATCTTCGATCGTTGGATAGTTCATGGGCATCACTGTGCCATAATTTCCGGCTTCCCTCTCCCGCTGCCCGGGTGGTGAAATTGGTAGACGCAGGGGACTCAAAATCCCCCGCCGCAAGGCGTGCCGGTTCGATTCCGGCCCCGGGCACCAGCCGCGTCAGGCCGCGCCGCGCGCAGCTGCGAGCACATCCCCAAGCGTTTGCCCGATGTCCCGGTGCGGCTGCCAGCCGGCCGCCGCCTTGAGCTTCGCGTCGTCGCCCCATGACCTGCGTTGCTCGCCCGGCCTGATACGCGCCGGGTCCAGCTCGATCTCAACCGCCGTTCCTGCCAGCGCCAGCATCTCCTCCAGCAGCGACCGCACCGTGCGCTCGACGCCCGAGCACACGTTGTAGGTTTCCCCGGCAACTCCAACCGTCAGCAGAGCCTCATACGCCTCGGCCACGTCCCGTACATCCAGGAAATCGCGCGTGGTGTCGATGTCACCCACCTTCAGCACCGCGGGCGCCTCGCCGCGCTCGATGGCCACGATCTGCCGCGCGAAGGCCGCGATGGCAAAGCGCGCGCTCTGGCCGGGCCCGATGTGGTTGAACGGCCGCGCGATCACGGCGCACCCGCCGGTGCCGCGGCTCCACTGGCGGCACAGCGCTTCGCCCTCCAGCTTGGCCTGCGCGTAGGCGCTGCGCGGATCGGGCACTTGGCTTTCATTGACGGGGAGATGTTCGGGCGGCACCGGCCCGTAAACTTCACCCGAGCTCACGAACAGCACCGTGCCGGCGAACGCCGTCTTGCCCAGCGCGGCGAACAGGTTGGCCAGCCCGCCGGCACTGAGCGCGCGCATCTCGGCCGGCCGTGAAGCCGATTCACCGAGCGTGGTCAACGCCGACAGGTACACCACGTGATCCGGGTCGATGCTGCGAATCGCTTGTTCAAGCTGCACGGCGTCGCGCACGTCCAGGCCGCGGCCAAAGGCGCTGACCTGCCAACGCGCCGACAGCTGCGCCGACAGGTGCGCGCCCACGAAGCCGGTGCCGCCCAGCAGCAGCACCCTGCCTCTTTCTTCAGGCACGGATCACCTCCAGCGAAGGCAAGGGAAACACCAGCGTGCGGCCCTTGAACCTGGGATGGCCCAGGAAGAAATCGCGAAAGTGCCAGGGCAGCACCAGCAGGTAGTCGGGGCTGGAGGCCAGCACTTCGTCTTCCGGCAGCATGGGAATGAGCGTGCCCGGCGTGAACGCGCCGAACTTGTCTGGATTGACTTCGGCGATGGATTCCACCAGCCGTTCATCAATGCCGAAATGCTGCAGCAGCACATTGCCCTTGGTGGAAGCGCCCAGCCCGCAAACCCGCTTGCCCTGGGCCTTTGCCGTTTCCAGGAACGCCATCACGCTTTCGCGCGCGGCCTGCACGCGCTGCGCGAACTGCCCGAACACCTCCACGCCGTCCAGCCCCATGGCCTGCTCGTCTGCCAGCACCTTGCTGACGGCCTCGCTGTCCGGTACCTGCGACGAGGAGGCCTTCGCGGCCGTGAAGGAAAAACTGCCGCCGTTGACCTCGTTGAATTCCACGCCCAGCAGCTTCAGCCCCGCCCGCTCCAGCAGCCAGGCGACTTGCCGCAGCGCATAGAACTCCAGGTGCTCATGGCAGATGGTGTCGAACGAGTTGGTGCGCAGCATCGCGGGCAGGTAGCTTTGCTCGCAGACCCAGATGCCCTCTTCGTCAAGCGAGCCTGCGACCTCGCGCGCGAAGGCCAGCGGGTCTTCGAGGTCATAGAACATCGAGAACGACGTGATGACGCGCGCCTTGCGCCCGGCCAGCGCGGTGGCCACCGCCTGCGCGGAAAAAAATTCGGGCACCAGCCGTATAGCCGGCGGGTAGTACTGCGAGAACTTCACGCCGGTGGGGTCGATGCCCACCAGCTCATAAAGCCCCTCGGGATAGGCCCGCAACGTCGTCGCGTCGTTGCTGCCGATGTCGATCACCAGGTCGCCCT
Source organism: Burkholderiales bacterium (assembly GCA_016191525.1). Taxonomy (GTDB): domain Bacteria; phylum Pseudomonadota; class Gammaproteobacteria; order Burkholderiales; family Burkholderiaceae_C; genus Ramlibacter. Next base: position 284,318 of record JACPOK010000037.1, read on the forward strand.
CGCGCAGCACGCCGCGCGCCAGGATGGCGGCCACCTTGCCCTGCAGGTGCCGCACCATGCCGGCGTTCAGCCCGGAGCGGTAGCCGTAATTCATGCCGTACATCTGGGACAGGTCATAGGTCTGGCGCAGCTGCACCAGGCCGCAGCCGCCGGGTGCCGTGCACTTGACGACATCCAGCGGGCCGCTGGTCACCGGCGTTTCGCGCGATGGGGGGAAAACGCCGGTCAGGGCCTGGTTGGCCAGGCTGAACACCGTGGCCAGCTGCGTGCCGCCGCAGAGCCGGCAGGCGCTGATTTCCACCGTCATCTCAGGGCTTCTTTCCGGCGTGCTGCGCCAGCAGCTGTTCCTGCCTGGCTTCCTGCAGGTCGGCGGCCGCCATCTCGCTGACCAGCTGCGCAAAGCTCACGCGTGGCTGCCAGCCAAGTTCGGCCCGGGCGCGCGAAGCATCACCCAGCAGCGTTTCCACTTCGGTGGGGCGGAAGTAGCGGGGGTCCACGGCGACGATGCAGCGGCCGGCGCTGTCATAGCCCTTCTCGTCGGCGCCGGCGCCTTCCCAGCGCACCGTGATGCCCAGTTCGGCCGCGGCCAGGCTCACGAACTCGCGCACGCTGTGCTGTTCGCCGGTGGCGATCACGTAGTCGCGCGGCGCGTCCTGCTGCAGCATCAGCCACTGCGCCTCGACATAGTCCTTTGCATGGCCCCAGTCCCGCAGGGCGTTCATGTTGCCCAGGTACAGGCGTTCCTGCACGCCCAGCGAAATGCGGGCCAGCGCGCGGGTGATCTTGCGCGTGACGAAAGTTTCGCCGCGCGTGGGCGACTCGTGGTTGAACAGGATGCCGTTGCAGGCATACAGGTTGTAGGCCTCGCGGTAGTTCACGGTGATCCAGTGCGCGTACAGCTTGGCCACGGCATAGGGGCTGCGCGGGTAGAACGGCGTGGTCTCCTTCTGCGGCGTCTCCTGCACCAGGCCGAACAGCTCGGAGGTCGAGGCCTGGTAGTAGCGGGTGCGCCCGCCCAGCCCCAGGATGCGGATCGCCTCCAGCAGGCGCAGCGCGCCCAGCGCGTCGCTGTTGGCCGTGTACTCGGGCTCCTCGAAGCTCACCGCCACGTGGCTCTGCGCAGCCAGGTTGTAGATCTCGTCGGGCTGCACCTGCTGGATGATGCGCATCAGCGACGATGAATCCGTCATGTCTCCGTGGTGCAGCTGGAACGGCGGGCCGGCCGTCTGCGGGTCATGGAACAGGTGGTCCACCCGGTCGGTGTTGATGAGCGAGGTGCGGCGCTTGATGCCGTGCACCTCATAGCCCTTTTTCACCAGGAAGTCGGCGAGGTAGGCGCCGTCCTGCCCGGTGACACCGGTGATCAACGCGACCTTTGGCTTTGTCATGGATTCTTTCGCAACGGATGGTTTGCAGCGCGCATTGTGACAAGCCTCAGGCGCGGCCGTAGCGGTCGTCAAAGCGCACGATGTCGTCCTCGCCGAGGTAGCTGCCCGACTGCACTTCGATCAGCTCCAGCGGCGCGGTGCCCCGGTTGGCGAGGCGGTGCTTCTGCCCTGCCGGGATGTAGGTGCTCTGGTTGGCCTCGAGTGTGATGGTTTCATCGCCGCGCGTCACTTCGGCGGTGCCCGCCACCACCACCCAATGCTCGGCGCGGTGGTGGTGCAGCTGCAGGCTGAGCGACGCGCCCGGCTTGACCATGATGCGCTTGACCTGGAAGTGCGGCCCCGCGTCGACGCTGTCGTACCAGCCCCAGGGGCGGTGCACCTTGCGCGCCAGCGCGGGCTCCGGCCGGCCTTCTGCTTCCAGCGCAGCGGCCACCTGCCGCACGTCCTGCGCGCGCGCCTTGTCCATCACCAGCACGGCGTCGGCGGTTTCAACCACGACCACACCCTCCAGCCCGACCACGCTGACCAGGCGGCTGCCGGCGTGCACCAGGCAATCGCGGGATTCGCTGGCGCGCGCGTCGCCGATCAGCACGTTGCCGTCGCCGTCGCGCGGGCCGAATTGCCACACCGCGTCCCACGCGCCCAGGTCGCTCCAGCCCGCTTCCAGCGGCACCACGCGGATGTCGAATGGGCTGCCCGGGCACTTTTCCATCACAGCGTAGTCGATCGACACCGCGGGAATCTGCGCGAACACCGTGGCATCGGGCCGGACAAACCGGCCATCGTGCGAACGGGCTTGCCAGGCCTGGGACGCCAGCTGCGCCATGGGCGGATGAAACCGGGCCAATGCCGCCAGCCATACCGAGGCCCGCAGCACGAAGATGCCCGCATTCCACAGGTAGCCGCCCCGCGCCAGGTAGTCCTCAGCCGTGGCCAAGTCGGGCTTTTCCACGAATTGCGCGACCCGCAGCCCGCCTTCGTGCGGCTCGGCGCGCAGGTAGCCGTAGCCGGTCTCGGGGCGTGTCGGTGGCACCCCCAACAGCACGATGGAACCGCCGGCGGCCAGCCGGACAGCGGCGCGCAACGCGTCCACGCCCGCAGCCTCGCTGGCAAACACGTGATCGGCCGGCGCCACCACCAGCACCGGGTCTTCGCCCTGCTGCACCGCGTGCAGCGCCGCCAGCGCCAGGGCGGGCGCGGTATTGCGCCCCGCAGGCTCCAGCACGATGGCGCCCGGCACCACGCCCGCTTCCTGCAGCTGGTCAGCCAGCAGGAAGCGGTGCTCCTCATTTCCCACCACCAGCGCGGGCTGCACGGCAATGTCGGCGCATGCCACGGCGGCCAAACGCGACACCGCCTGCTGGAACAGGCTGAGCCGGTCGTGGCCGAGCGCCAGGAACTGCTTGGGATGGCCGGTGCGCGACAACGGCCACAGCCGGGATCCGCCGCCGCCCGCCATCACCACCGGAAGCACCAGCAAGGTGCCTGATTGAATCGACATGGCGCTATTTTGCGTTGCCGGGCGGGCGGCCAAAAATATTCTCACCTGGGCGGTTGCAGCCGGCGCCGGTTTGGGCCATTCTTGTGCGACCACTTCGGGGGTCTGCCATGCACGCCATCCACCACCTGCGGCGCCTCGCCCTGGGTTCCATGCTCCTGTTTTCCGGGGCGGCCGCGCTGGCTGCCGCATCCGCGCCGCCGGCGCAGGCCGTGATAGACGCGCTGACACGCGCCAACGCGGCCGTGGTCGGCGTGCAGGTCAAGGCAACCGAAGGCGCGCGCTCCGCCGAGACGCTGGGCCGCGAGCGCTCAGGCTCCGGCGTGGTGATCGGGCCCGACGGGCTGATCCTCACCATCGGCTACCTGATGATGGAGGCCGACAGCATCCAGGTGGTGACGCAGGACAACCGCACACTGCCGGCGCGCCCGGTCGCCTATGACCTGGCCACCGGCTTCGGCCTGATCCGCCCGCTGCTGCCGCTGCGCGGCGTGTCGCCGGTGCCGCTGGGCAGCCACAAGGAAATGCAGGACGGCGAGGCGCTGATGGCGGCCGTGGGCGGCGAGGACGGCGGCGTCGCCATGACGCGCATGGTGAGCAAGCGCGCTTTCTCCGGCTACTGGGAATACCACATCGACGCGGCCATCTTCACCAGCCCGCCCATCGGCAACCACAGTGGCGCGCCCCTTTTCAACCAGCGCGGCGAGCTGCTGGGCATCGGCAGCCTGTTCGTGGCGGATGCGATGGGCGAGAACCGCCGCCTGCCGGGCAACATGTTCGTGCCGGTGGACCTGCTCAAGCCCATCCTGGCCGAGCTGCAGCAGACCGGCAGCAGCAAGAACAGCCGCCGTCCCTGGCTGGGCCTGACCTCCAGCGAACAGGGCGGCCGCGTGCAGGTGGTGCGCGTCAGCAAGGACAGCCCGGCGCAGTCGGCCGGCGTGGGGCCGGGCGACGTGGTGCTGGCGGTGGACGGCACCAAGGTCGCAACGCTGGAAGAGTTCTACAAGCGCCTGTGGGACCACGCCAACCCCAGTGACGAGATCAAGCTCACGGTGCTGCAGGGCACCGAGCTGAAGGTACTGACCGTCAAGCCGGTGGACCGCATGACCACCATGATGAAGCCCGCCGGCATCTGATTTTCAGAAGCAAAAAGGCCCGCGAAGCGCGCCAGCTGTGCGTGGGCAGCTATTTATTCGATAGCAGACCGGTTGCTACCGAGGGGTGGCGCAGCGTGACGCGCAGCTCTTTCTTCAGGCGCAGGTTGTCCATGCGACGCGACTCGCTCATGAAGCTCAGCAGCACCAGCGGCAATTGGTCCTGCGCGGCGCCGCGCGGCACGCGCGGCGGGCGCGGCAGCCCGTACAGGTCGGCCGCCAGGTCGAAGTAGTCGCCCATCTTCAGCTCGCTGTCGTCGCTGGCGTTGTAGATGCGCTGAGGCCCGCCGCGCCACAGCGCCGCCAGCAGCGCGCGCGCCAGGTCGTCGGCGTGGATGTGGTTGGTATAGACGTCGTCTTCCGGCCTCAGCACCGGTGTTCTCTTGAGCAGCCGCTCACGCGGCGTGCCGCCTTCCCGGTCAGGCGCGTAGATGCCCGGAATGCGCAGGATGCTGGCGCGCACATGGGCGCTGCGGCCGTAGTGGCGCACCGCCACCTCCGCGTCCACGCGGCGCTGCGCGCGTGGCGTGCGCGGCTGCACCGCGCGCGTCTCGGCCACGCGCTCGCCCGCGCAGTCGCCATACACGCCGCTGGTGGAGCCGTAGACGATGGAGGCAGGCGGCGAGCGCCGGCGCAGCACGGCCAGCAGCGCGACGGTGCGCGGGTCGCGCCACCACTGCTGCTGCCTGTCCCCGGGCGGCGGCGCCAGGTGCACCACGCGGGTGGCCAGCCCGGCCAGCCGCGCCAGCGTTGCCGGCTCATCCAGGTTGCCGCGCAGGGGCGTGACGCCCTGCCCGCGCAGCTCGGCCACGCGGTGCGCGCTGGAGGTCAGCGCCAGCAGCCGCGCCCGCCCGCGCAGGCCGCGCGCCACGCGCAGGCCCACGTCGCCGCAGCCCACCACGAGCACGCGTTCGCGGCGAAAGCGCGCGGGCAGCGCGCCAAGGGGGCTTTGGTTTGAAGGCAAAATCAGGCAGTTCGCAAGAAAAGAGCCCGAGGATAACCAATACATGACGAGCGACACGCCTTCCACGGCCACGTTCCAGGTCACCGTGCAGCCCAGCGGCCGCGGTTTCAGCGTCAACCCCGGCGAGGCGATCCTGCCGGCAGCCATCCGCCAGGGCATCGGCATGCCCTATGGCTGCAAGGACGGTGCCTGCGGCTCCTGCAAGTGCAAGAAGCTCGAGGGCGAGGTGGTGCACGGCCCGCACCAGAGCAAGGCCCTGTCGGCCGAGGAAGAGTCCCTGGGCTACATCCTCACCTGCTGTGGCGTGCCGCAAACCGACCTGGTGCTCGAGTCCCGCCAGGTCACCGACGAGTCGGCCTTCCCGGTCAAGAAGATGCCTTCGCGCGTGACCACGCTGGAAAAGAAATCTCACGACGTGATGCTGCTGCGCCTGCAGCTGCCGGCCAACGACACCATGAAATACCACGCCGGGCAGTACGTGGAATTCATCCTGCGCGACGGCGCGCGCCGCAGCTACTCGATGGCCAACGCTCCTCACACAATGGTGAAGTCGGAGGCTTCGCCTCCGAGTGGACCGGGCATTGAACTGCACATCCGCCACATGCCGGGCGGCAAGTTCACCGACCACGTGTTCACGGCCATGAAGGAAAAGGAAATCCTGCGGGTGGAGGGGCCCTACGGCAGCTTCTACCTGCGCGAGGACTCGGACAAGCCCATGGTGCTGCTGGCCTCGGGCACGGGCTTCGCACCGATCAAGGCCGTCATCGAGCACATGCAGCACAAGGGCATCACCCGCCCCGCCACGCTCTACTGGGGCGGGCGCCGGCCGGATGACCTGTACCTGGACGACTGGGTGCGCCAGCAGCTGGCCGTCATGCCGAACCTGAAATACGTGCCGGTGATCTCCAACGCCCTGCCCGAAGACAACTGGACCGGCCGCACGGGCTTCGTGCACAAGGCGGTGCTGGAAGATTTCCGCGACATGTCGGGCCTGCAGGTCTATGCCTGCGGGGCGCCCATCGTGGTGGATTCAGCCCGCGCCGAATTCAGCGCGCAGGCCGGCCTGCTGCCGGAGGAGTTCTTCGCGGACTCCTTCACGACAGAAGCCGACAAGCACAAGGACTGACGCGCGCTTTAGCTGTGCGTCTTGCGGTAGTTCGCCAGCGCCTGATCCATGCGCGCTTCACGGCCCTGGTCGGCCGCACTGGTCTGCGGCGCCGGCGTGGTGCTGGCGGCCTGATGCCGTTGGTGGCGGTGCATGGCGGCGCGCGCATGGCGGATGGGGTGCCTGATCACGTCGGGCAGCTTCGCGCCGGTGGTGGTCGACTGGGCCGCCGGCTCGGCGGGTGCCTTGGCGGTGTCGTTGGGCGCGGCAAAGGCGGTGGCGCCGGCGGCGAGCGATGCGGCGATCAGCAGGGTGCGGAATTTCATGGATGACTCCCTTGGTTGGTTGCATGGAAACGGCTTCCACCCGCATTCAACGCGCCCACCGCATAGCCGAATGACGGACATGTCCCACATTCCTCGTAAGGGATTGTCACGGTCGAGGCGCGGCCCGGCTTGGCGACAATAGCGGCATGAAACGCAGACAACTCATCCTCGCTGCCGCGGCCGTGCTTGCCGCATCTTTCTCAGCCACTGCGTTCGCGCAGAACAAGCCGATCCGGCTGGTTGTGCCCTACGCGGCGGGCGGGCCGATCGACGTCACCGCGCGGCTGCTGGCCGAGCGGGTCAAGGATTCGCTCGGGCCGATGATCATCGACAACAAGCCGGGCGGCGGCGGCAACATCGGCGCCGACATCGTGGCCAAGGCGCCGCCGGACGGGCTCACCATCGGCATCTCGGCCGTGGCCACGCACGCCATCAACCCCTGGCTGTTCAGCAAGATGCCCTATGACGCGACGAAGGACTTCGCCGCAATCACGCAGATGGTGCGGGTGCCCAACGTGCTGGTGATGAACGCCGAGACCGCCGCGCGGCTGAAGATCAACTCCCTGCGCGACCTGATCGTGTACGCGAAGGCCAACCCCGGCAAGCTGAACTACGGCAGCGGCGGCAACGGCAGCGCCGGCCACCTGGCGGGCGAAATGTTCAAGCGCGATGCGGGCGTGTTCATCGTGCACATCCCCTACAACGGCGGCAACCCCGCGCAGCTGGCCCTGCTGTCCGGCCAGGTCGATTTCAACTTCGACAACCTCGCCACGGCGGCGCCCAACATCCGCGGCGGCAAGCTGAAGGCGCTGGCCGTCACAACGCTGGCCCCTTCGCCCAACCTGCCGGGCGTGCCGCCGGTGGCCGACACGCTCAAGGGCTTCGCGATCGATACCTGGTGGGGCCTGGTGGCGCCCGCGGGCACGCCGCGCGACGTGGTGAACAAGCTGAACCAGGCTTTTGTCGCGGCGCTGCAGACGCCCGAGGCGAAAACCCGTTTCGCTGCGCTGATGGCCGAGCCGGTGACCAACAGCCCCGAGGAATTCGCGGGCTTCATGAAGGCCGAACTGGCCAAGTACGAAAAAGTTGTCAAAACCTCTGGCGCCAAAGTGGATTGAACCCATGAAAAAAACATTGCTGACCCTCACCGCTCTGGCCTTTTGCGCCGGCGCATTCGCCCAGCCCATGACCTCGGTGCAGCAGCTGGCCGCCAGCGAGCAGCCCAGGCTGCTGGAAACACTCAAGACACTGGTGGAAATCGAAACCGGCAGCACCAACCGCGCCGGGCTGGACAAGCTCTCCGCGCTGGTCGGCGAGCGCCTGAAGGCGCTGGGCGCCGATGTGCAGTACATCGAACCCTCCGCTGCCGACGTGTACCGTATGGAAGACACGCCGGAAAACCCGGCGGAGATCGGGCGCATAGTGCGCGCCACCTTCAAGGGCACGGGCACCAAGAAGATCCTGATGATCGCCCACATGGACACGGTGTATCCCGCCGGCATGCTGTCCCAGCAGCCGTGGCGCATCGAGGGCAACAAGGCTTTCGGCCTGGGCATCGCCGACGACAAGCAGGGCGTGGCCCTGCTGCTGCACACCGCCGCCATGCTGAAGGCGCTGAACGTGCGCGAGTACGGCACGCTCACGATCCTGATCAATGGCGACGAAGAAATCAGCTCGCCGGCCGCGCGCAAGCTGCTGGCCCGCGCCGGCGCCGAGCATGACGCGGTGATGTCGTTCGAGGCGTCTCGCGTGGACTCCGACAAGGTCTCGCTGGCCACCAGCGGCATCGCGCTGGCCGCGCTGACGGTTCGCGGCCTGGCCTCCCATGCGGGCAGCGCGCCGGAGCGCGGGGTCAACGCTCTGTACGAGATGTCGCACCAGCTGCTGCAGCTGCGCGACCTGTCGGTGCCGCAAAGCGGCCTGAAGGTGAACTGGACCGTGGCCAAGGCCGGGTTGGTGCGCAACATGATTCCGCCTGGCGCCGTGGCCTGGGCCGACATCCGCCTGTTGAAGGTGTCCGACCTGGCCGGGCTGGAAGCAAGGATCAACGAGCGCATCAAGAACAAGCTGCTGCCCCAATCCGTGGTGGAAGTGAAGATCGAAAACCGCCGCCCGCCACTGGAAGCCACGCCCGCATCGCGCGCGCTGGCGGCCCACGCGCAGCGCATCTACAAGGAAATCGGCAAGGAGCTGGTCGTCGATGCCGAGGCCGAGGGCGGCGGCACGGACGCCGCTTTCGCCGCGCTGGAGACCAAGGCGCCGGTGGTGGAACGCTTCGGCCTGCAGGGCTTCGGCGCTCACTCCAGCAACGCCGAGTACGTGATGATCGATTCGATCCAGCCGCGGCTGTACCTGGCCACGCGCATGGTGATGGACCTGGCTCAGGGTAAAACCCGGTAAGCCGGTTTTCATTGGGAAAAATGGCTGCGAAGCGCGCTGAATGTGCATGAGCAGCTATTGAATTGATAGCGTAGCTGAGCTTTTCCTACGCCGCGTGTGCGGTTTGTCCGACACGGCTTTTTTGCGACGAGACGTAAGTTTGCGTATCGGGCAACCACATCAGGAGCCGTCATGAAAGCCTTCCGCCTTTCGCTGTGTATCGTGGCTGGGCTGTGCGGCGCCGGCGGCGCCCTGGCGCTGGATGCGGCCGCCGCACTGGCGCAAGTGGGCAAGCCGGGCTACCTGGGCCTGAACCCGGTGCGGGCCCGCGGCAACGTTCCCTGCAGTGCCACCGCGCTGGGCTGCGACCTCAGCGACAACTCCGTGCATCTTTATTCCGTGCCCCTGCGCGGCAACTTCTGGGGCCTGGACCTGGGCTATGTGGACGCGGGGCGCGTCGGCCGTGCTGGCATCGGCCGCACACAGGGCCTGAACGCCAGCCTGGTGGGCAAGGCGCCCATTGCCGCGTCGGTCGGTGTGTTCGGCAGGGTGGGTGCCACGTATGCCCGCACCGAAAGCCTGGCGCTGGCTGCCGGCGTGCCGGAGCGCGGTTTCGGCATGTCGTTCGGCGCGGGAGTGAGCTATGAGTTCACACCCCGCCTCTCTGCCACGCTGGCCTGGGACAGCCAGGAGCTGCGGCTGGGCAATGCCCGCGAGCCGGTGCGCTCCACCAGCCTGGGACTGCAGTACCGCTACTGAGTTATTCGCCGAGGTAGGCGGCGCGCACTTTCGGGTCGCTCAGCATTTCCTTGGCGGGCCCGCTCATGGTGATGAGGCCGGATTCCATCACGTAGCCGCGGTCGGCGATGTCCAGCGCGCGGCTGGCGTTCTGCTCCACCAGCAGCACCGTCACGCCCTGGGCGTACACCTCGCGCACCACCTCGAAGATCTTGTCCACCATGATGGGCGACAGGCCCATCGACGGCTCGTCCAGCAGCAGCACCTTGGGCCGGCTCATCAGGGCGCGGCCCATCGCCAGCATCTGCTGCTCGCCGCCAGAGAGCGTGCCGGCCAGCTGGCCCGCCCGCTCCTTCAGCCGCGGGAAGATGCCGAACACCTTGTCCATGTCGGCCGCGATCTCGGGCTTGTCGTTGCGGATGTGCGCGCCCATCTGCAGGTTCTCGGTGATGGTCATGCGGGTGAACACGCCCCGGCCTTCCGGCACCATGGCCAGGCCCTGCTTGACCAGGTCCCAGGCGCCCTTGCCCCGGATGCTCTTGCCCAGGTATTCGATGTCGCCGCCGGCCAGCGGCAGCGTGCCGGTGATGGCCTTCATGGTGGTGGTCTTGCCGGCGCCGTTCGAGCCGATCAGCGAGACCAGCTCGCCCTCGCGCACCTCGAAGTCCACGCCCTTGACGGCCTGGATGCCGCCGTACGCGACCTTGAGGCCGGTGACTTTCAAAAGAGTTTGTGCCATGTCTTATTCCGCCTCGATGGCCGCGGGCGCGGCCGCGGCGGCGCCTGTGGTGCTGTGGCCGTGGCCGAGATAGGCCTCGATCACCTTGTCGTTCTTCTGCACGTCGGCCGGCGTGCCCTCGGCGATCTGCTTGCCGTAGTCGAGCACCGTCACCCGGTCGCACAGGCCCATCACCAGCTTCACGTCGTGCTCGATCAGGAGGATGGTGCGGTTGTCGTTGCGGATGCGGTCGATCAGCTCGCGCAGCTGCACCTTCTCGGTGGCGTTCATGCCGGCGGCGGGCTCGTCCAGCGCGATCAGTTGCGGGTCGGTGGCAAGGGCGCGCGCGATTTCCAGGCGGCGCTGGTCGCCGTATGACAGCGTGCGCGCCTTGTAGTCGGCGAACTTGCCGATGCCCACGTAGTCGAGCAGCTCCTGCGCGCGCTTGGCGATGGCCAGTTCCTCGGCCTTGAAGCCGGGCGTGCGGAAGATCGCACCCAGCAGGCCCGAGCCGGTGCGGATGTGGCGGCCCACCATCACGTTTTCCAGCGCCGTCATTTCGGCGAACAGGCGGATGTTCTGGAAGGTGCGGGCGATGCCGGCCTTGGCGACCTCGTGCACGGCGGTGGGCTGGTAGGGCTTGCCGGCCAGCTCGAAGGTGCCGCTGTCGGGCGTGTACAGCCCGGTGATGACGTTGAAGAAGGTGGTCTTGCCGGCACCGTTGGGGCCGATCAGGCCATAGACCTGGCCGCGCTCGATGGTGATGCCCACGTCCGACAAGGCCTGCAGGCCGCCGAAGCGCTTGGAAATTCCGGCAACGCGGAGAACTGTTTCTGCCATGGTGTTCTCCTTACTTCGCGTTCTGCAGTGACTTGCCGTGGTCCGGCGCGGGCCACAGCCCGCGCGGGCGCATCAGCATCACCACGATCATGGCCAGCGCGATCAGCAGCTGGCGCAGGATGGCGGAGTCGAGCCGGCCGCCCGTCATGGCCTGCAGCGGCCCCGCGACGTAGCGCAGCACCTCGGGCAGCGCCGACAGCAGCACCGCGCCCAGGATCACGCCCGGCAGGTGGCCGATGCCGCCCAGCACCACCATGGCGACGATCATCACCGACTCCATCAGGCTGAACGACTCGGGCGAGACGAAGCCCTGGAAGGCGCCGAACATCGAGCCGGCCACGCCGCCGAAGGTGGCGCCCATGCCGAAAGCCAGCAGTTTCATGTTGCGGGTGTTGATGCCCATGGCCTTGGCAGCGATCTCGTCTTCGCGGATGGCCATCCAGGCGCGGCCGATGCGCGACAGCTCCAGCCGGTGGCAGATGATCACGCTGCCCACCACCAGCGCCAGGAACAGGTAGTAGTACAGCGAGACCGAGGCGATCTCGAAGCCGCCGACGGTCAGCGGCTTGCCCAGGTTCAGCCCCCAGAAGTGGATGGCGTCGATCTGGTTCAGGCCCTTGGGGCCGTTGGTGATGTTCACCGGGTGGTCCAGGTTGTTCAGGAACACGCGGATGATTTCGCCGAAGCCAAGCGTGACGATGGCCAGGTAGTCGCCGCGCAGCTTCAGGGTGGGTGCGCCCAGCAGCACGCCGAACAGGCCGGCGAGCAGGGCTCCGGCGGGGATCACGACCCACAGCGGCATGTGCAGGCCGTTGGGGAACAACGCGGCGACGGCGGGAAAGGTGTCGGTCAGGTGCGGCGATGCCAAGAGGCCGAACATGTAGGCGCCGATGGCATAGAAGGCCACGTAACCCAGGTCCAGCAGGCCGGCGTAACCCACCACGATGTTCAGGCCCAGGGCCAGCAGCACATAGATCAGCGCGGTGTCGGCGATGCGCACCCAGGCGTTGCCGCCGCTCTGCAGGACGAGCGGCAGGATGATGAGGAACAGGGCGCCGACGGCCATGACCACATGCTTGTTCTGGCGGTTGATGAAGTTCATCATGTTCGTGGCTCCTTAAGCGCGGTCGGCCACACGCTCGCCCAGCAACCCGGAGGGCCGCAGCGTCAGCATGATGATAAGAACGATGAAAGCGAAGATGTCGGAGTAGTGGCTGCCCAGCACGCCGCCGGTGAGCGCACCGATGTAGCCCGAGCCGATGGATTCGATCAGCCCCAGCAGGATGCCGCCGACCACCGCGCCGGCGAGGTTGCCGATGCCGCCGAACACCGCCGCGGTGAAGGCCTTCAGCCCGGGCAGGAAGCCCATGGTGTGCTGCACCGTGCCGTAGTTGGAGGCATACATCACGCCGGCGATGGTGGCCAGCACCGCGCCGATGATGAAGGTGGCGGAGATCACCGTGTCGGGCTTGACGCCCATCAGCGCGGCCACCCGCGGGTTCTCCGCCGTGGCGCGCATCGCGCGGCCCATGCGGGTGTAGTTCACCAGGTACATCAGCACGGCGAGCGAAACCGCGGTGAGGCCCAGGATCATGATCTGCGTGGCCGTGATCACGGCGCCGCCCACCTGGAAAGGCACCGGCGGCAGCAGCGTGGGATAGGGCTTGTAGTTCGGCTTGAAGATGATCATGGCCAGCGTCTGCAGCAGGATGGACATGCCGATGGCGGTGATCAGCGGCGCCAGCTTGGGGCTGTTGCGCAGCGGCCGGTAGGCCACCTTCTCGATGATGAAGTTGAGCATGGCGGCCACCACGCAGGAGACGACCAGCGCCACGACGAGGACGATCCAGCCGGGCATCCAGGGCATGGCTTCCTGGATGGTGACGATCAGCGCCCAGCTGGTGAGCGCGCCCACCATGAGCACCTCGCCGTGCGCGAAATTGATCAGGTTGATGATGCCGTACACCATGGTGTAGCCCAACGCTACCAAGGCATACATGCTGCCGAGGACCAGACCGTTGATGATCTGTTGCAGCAGGATTTCCATATCAGGTTTCTCCGTTTTTATCGGCTTTTGTCGGCCAGCATGGCCTTGTGAGCCCCGCCAGCCATCTAGCAAAAAACCCGCCAAGATACGCATGGGCGGGTTTGTGGTGTCGGATTGTAGCCAAGCGACCTGACGGCGAAAAAGGCCTTCGCGGCGGGGTTTACCCTCGAAGAATGCGCTTTAAGGGCGGTTCTCTACCTATTAGTCTTTCTTATCATTTAATTTCTTGAGTTCTCTCAGCTTATCTGCGATGCGGATTTCCAGGCCGCGTTCCACCGGCCGGTAGAACTGCGGCGGCTTCATCCCCTCGGGGAAATAGTTTTCGCCGGCCGCGAAGCCGCCCTCCTCGTCGTGGGCATAGCGGTAGTCCTTGCCGTAATCCAGGTCCTTCATCAGCTTCGTCGGCGCGTTGCGCAGGTGCATGGGCACGGGGCGGGTGCCGTCTTTCTTGATGAGGGCCCTGGCCTCGTTGTAGGCGGTGTAGACGGCGTTGGACTTGGGCGCCACGGCCAGGTAGATCACGCATTCGGCCAGCGCCAGCTCGCCCTCCGGCGTGCCCAGCCGCTCATAGGTTTCGGCCGCGTCCAGCGCCAGCCGCAGCGCGCGCGGGTCGGCCAGGCCGATGTCTTCGGTGGCCATGCGCACCAGCCTGCGCGCCATGTAGCGCGGATCGGCACCACCATCGAGCATGCGCACGAACCAGTACAGCGAGGCGTCGGGGTCGGAGCCGCGCACGCTTTTGTGCAGGGCGCTGATGGTGTCGTAGAACTGCTCGCCGCCCTTGTCGTAGCGCCGCATGCGCTCGCCCAGCACTTTCAGCAGCCAGGCGTCGGTGACTTCCTGCAGTTTTTCGCTGGCGGCGGCCACTGCCAGTGTCTCGAGCGTGTTGAGCAGGCGGCGCGCGTCGCCGTCGGCGTAGGCCACCAGCCGGTCGAGCGCGGCCTTTTCGATGGCGGGCACGGCGCCTATGCCTTGCGCCTTGCCGGCGATCTGCTCCAGGTCGCTTTCCGCCAGCGGCTGCAGTACATAGACGGCGGCGCGCGACAACAGGGCGGAGTTGACCTCGAATGAAGGGTTTTCCGTGGTCGCGCCGATGAAGGTGAACAGGCCCGACTCCACATGCGGCAGGAAGGCATCCTGCTGGCTCTTGTTGAAGCGATGCACCTCATCGACGAAGACGATGGTGCGGCGGCCCCCCGAGCCCATGATTCCCTGCGCCACCAGCGCCTGCTCCACCGCCTCGCGAATGTCCTTCACGCCGCCCAGCACCGCGCTGATGGTGATGAACTGCGCGTCGAACGAATCGGCCATCAGGCGCGCGATGGTCGTCTTGCCGGTGCCGGGCGGGCCCCAGAGGATGCAGCTGTGCGGCTGGCCCGACTCGAACGCGATGCGCAGCGGCATGCCCTCGCCCAGCAGGTGCTGCTGGCCGACCACTTCGCCCAGAGTTTTGGGGCGCAGGCGCTCAGCCAGGGGCTGGTGGGCGGAAGGGACGGTTTTGGCCACGTCTGAGTTTATAGTCCGCCCACCATGGAATCAGCTCTCTCTGCCTTGCTGGGGCGCCATTGTGGGCGGCGCCATCAGCTTCCTGCTCAACCGCCAGCAGTTCGCCAACCAGCTGCGCATCCTGCAGCAGCAGCACAAGACCGAGTTCATGGCCGAGGAAACGGCGCGCCATTTCCTCAGCCACAGGAGCTTTATCGACCGCTCTTTCGAGACACTGCAGAAAAACCTGGGCGGCTTCGAGGAAGACGAGCTGAGGAAAATCCTGGTGCGCGCCGGCGCGATCCGCGTTTACCGCGACGATGGCAGCGAGTGGTGGCGTCTGCTCTCGCGCATGGACGAATACATCGAGCGCAAGGACCTGGCGAAGATCACGCGCGAGATCTGAAGTTCTTTTGCGGTCCTGCTTTTGTCACGGCGTTGGGGGTACTACCGCACAGGATCCGGCCGCACGCGGCCTCTACATTTGCTTACGTGAATGCGGTGCCGAGTTCGCATCACGCCCAAAGCGCTTCTGCGCACCCCAAAACCCGCCTTGATGGAACCATCCCATGCCTGATCCGATTGCCAAGTGGAATAACCTGCCCAACCTGCTCGATACCTGGATTCTCGACAAGGTCCCTTACGACAACGGCGGCCCATCCGATGCTGCGCTGGGAGTGACCGTGACCACCACCGCCTTCACCGTGTCCATGCCCGATGCGGAGGACGAGAACACCGTGTACGACTATTACTGGCTGGGCCACGACATCACCGTGCGCCAACCGTCCGCGCAAAGCATACTGTCGATTCCCGGCTACGTGAACTACGGCCTGACCTCGGTCATTGCGACGGTGAGTCAAGTTTCTGAAATCCCGTTAGGCTGCATCGCCGCAAGTGGCCCGGCGAATTCCGGCTCTTCCTCGCCGCTGCGGCCGGGCGGACGGCTGCAACCGGCTGCCGGCGTCGCCTGCATCGGCACTGCGCCCCTGAGCACCGTGGGCAGCACGTCCTTCAGTTCCAGCCTCTCGCAGAGCGTATCGATCAACGCCGGCTGCTTCGGGGACACGCCAACGGCGGGCTACTCGCAAACGGTCACGGCTTCCAACTCGCGCAGCTATTCGATCAGCGACGTCACCCTGTACAACAACCAGAGCTCAACCAGCGCCCAGTACAACTTCATCATCATGCCGGGCTCGAACCAGTCGATCACGGCGTTCAGCCCTTATGTTCAGCACATCTTTCGCATCGCCGACGATGGGCAGGGAGCACGCTCCAGTACCCGTGCCACGGCAAGCTACGCGGCCTTCAAGCTGGAACTCAAGGCCCTGCTGGTGATCTGGTGCAAGGATGGCGCGCACTTCTTCCCCGCCACTGCCACGCGCTACATCCCGGTGATCCAGCCGCCGCCGCCCCAGACTATCCAGTCGACCCAGAACACGGTCGCGGCCTGACGCAAGGAGCGCGATCATGATCGTCAACCTCGCTCCAGATGACGCGCAGCTAACCACGGCCATCGCCGAGAAATACATGCGGCCCGACGGCATGAGCGATTCCGCCTGGAATCTGAGGCAGCAGGAATTGGGCAACCGCTGGATTTCCGGCAGCAACGTAAAGCCGGGCCTCGGCGAAAACGTGATGGTGGTGGCCCACGGCGAGGACCAAGTCGTCCGCGGCAAGGAGATCAGCACAGAGGGTGGGCCCTGGATCGGCAAGCGGGTCGCGCTGAACGACCTGACGAACTACCAGGAACAGCCCGACAAGCTGGCCGAAAGGGGCATCTACGACGCCCCGCACCTGGCGACTTTCCTGCAAAAAAACGTACTGCCCGACAATTACAGAGGAACGGTCTACCTCTCGGCGTGCAAGATTTTCACCACGCAGGCTGGCCAGGTGCCGCAGTATGAATCGGCCTTCGCCAGGAAAGTCGCTGCTGAACTGGCAACCAAACCGGGGTTGGGGAACGTCAAAGTGCGGTATCAAACCTCAAACGCCATGGACAGGTCGGTCAACAAGATGCCGACCCCCGCCAACAATGATGTCGGCGTCTGGAACGAATCGAACCCGCGCGAAAGCGAGGACGAACCCGTAGCCGACCCGGTAGCCGACGGCGCCCCCTCCGGCATCGGCAACCCGGAGCTTGAACTCCCCGCCGAGGAGTCGGCGGAAGGACTGTGATTACTGCTTGATCACGTCCGCACCCTGCGGCGGGCGGAACTGGAAGGCGTCCTGCGGTACCGGCCGGTTGATCTCCATCTTCGAGAAGGTGATCAGCGAGCGCTGGCCAAAGCTGTCCAGGATGTCCAGCGCGGCGAGTTCATCGCCCCGGAAGCCGACGCGTACGCTGTTGAGCTGCCCGTCCTTGGCTTTGGGCGTGGCCTGCACCCACTGTAGCCCGTCTTTTTCCGGCGCGGCCTCGATGCTGAAATCCTTCTTCAGCGCCTCCAGGTCGGGCGAGGAAGCGATCAGGGCGGCAGGGGTGGAGCCCAGCACCGCCGCCTGCCGCCGCTGCGTCACCTGCTTCAGGTCAACGTCGTACAGCCACAGCGTCTGCCCGTCGGCCACGATGACCTGCTCGAAAGGCTTGCTGTAGTTGAAGCGGAAGTGGTTGGGCCGCGAGAACGCGAAGGTGCCGCTGGATGTCTTGGTGCGCGCGGCCTGTCCTTCACGGGCCGGCGCCGTGACCACCTGGGTGAAATCCGCCTTGCCGCTTTTGGCGGTCTTCATGAAGTTTTCCAGGCTTTCCAGGCCGCCAGCGCGCACCGGCAGTGCACAGGCCGCTATAAAAAGTGTAGCAATCAGTTTTTTCATGAGCATCGAAAGTGGCTGCCGGATGGACTCCGGCGGGAGGGGAAAGGTTCACTCGGCCCGGTTGGGCACGAGGATCTCGCGCTGGCCCGCACCGCTCATCGCGCTGACCAGGCCGGCCTTCTCCATATCTTCCACCAGCCGCGCGGCGCGGTTGTAACCAATCTTCAGGTGGCGCTGCACCAGCGAGATACTGGCCTTCTTGTTCTTGAGCACCACCTCGACCGCCTGGTCGTACATCGGGTCCTTCTCGCCGCCCGCATCGCCCAGCAGGTCGCCGTCCTCCCCGTCCACCGTGCCGCCTTCGAGCACGCCCTCGATGTAGTTGGGCTCGCCGCCCTGCTCTTTCAGGAAAGCCACCACGCGGTGCACCTCCTCGTCGCTGACGAAGGCGCCATGCACGCGGATCGGCAGGCCCGTGCCGCTGGGCATGTAGAGCATGTCGCCCATGCCCAGCAGCGCCTCGGCGCCCATCTGGTCGAGGATGGTGCGGCTGTCGATCTTGCTGGACACCTGGAAGGCGATGCGGGTCGGGATGTTGGCCTTGATCAGGCCGGTGATCACGTCCACGCTGGGCCGTTGGGTCGCCAGGATCAGGTGGATGCCGGCGGCCCGCGCCTTCTGCGCCAGCCGAGCGATCAGCTCCTCGATCTTCTTGCCCACCACCATCATCAGGTCGGCCAGCTCGTCGATCACCACCACGATGTGCGGCAGCCGGTCCAGCGGCTCGGGGCTGTCGGGCGTGAGGCTGAAGGGGTTGTAGATGAACTGCTCGCGCGCCTTGGCTTCGTCGATCTTGTGGTTGTAGCCGGCCAGGTTGCGCACGCCGAGCTTGGACAGCAGCTTGTAGCGCCGCTCCATCTCGCCCACGCACCAGTTCAGCCCGTGGGCGGCCTGCCGCATGTCGGTGACTACGGGCGCCAGCAGGTGCGGGATGCCTTCGTAGACCGACATTTCCAGCATCTTGGGGTCGATCATCAAGAGGCGCACATCGCGCGCCTCGGCCTTGTACAGCAGCGACAGGATCATGGCGTTGATGCCCACCGACTTGCCGGAGCCGGTGGTGCCGGCCACCAGCACGTGCGGCATCTTGGCCAGGTCGGCGACGATGGGGTTGCCCACGATGTCCTTGCCGAGCCCCATGGTCAGGAGCGACTTGCCTTCGTTGTAGACCTGAGAGCCGAGGATTTCCGACAGCCGGATCGACTGGCGCTTGGCGTTGGGCAACTCCAGCGCCATGTAGTTCTTGCCGGGGATGGTTTCCACCACGCGGATGGAGACCAGGCTGAGCGAGCGCGCCAGGTCCTTGGCCAGGCCGACGATCTGCGAGCCCTTGACGCCGGTGGCGGGCTCGATTTCGTAACGGGTGATGACCGGGCCGGGCTGCGCCAGCACGACGCGCACCTCGACGCCGAAATCCTTGAGCTTCTTCTCGATCAGGCGGCTGGTCATCTCCAGTGTTTCGCTGGAAACCGTTTCCTGCTTGCCCTGGGGCCCGTCCAGCAGGTCCACCTGCGGCAGCTTGCTGTCGGGCATTTCGGTGAACAGCGGCTTCTGCCTCTCCTTGGCCACCCGCTCGCTCTTGGGCACGTCCATCACCAGCTGGGGCTCGATCATCACCGGCGTGGGGTGGTGCTCCTCGATCTCGATGCGTTCTTCCAGCAGGATTTCCTCGCGCTCGCGCGCCGCCTGTTGGCCGAAAGCCAGGTCCTGCGCGCGCTCGCGCTTTTCCTTGCGCGACTCAATGAAGTTGTCGATGCGGGCGCCGAGGCGCTCGGCCACATGGCTCCATGAAAAACGGAACACCAGCGCCGCGCCCAGCACCACCAGGGCCACGAACACCAGGCCGGAGCCTGTGAAGCCCAGCCACTTCACGCCGGCCGGCCCCATCAGGTAGCCCAGGGCCCCGCCCGCGTGGTCGGGCAGGCGGGCTTCGAAGCGGTACAGCCGCGACCACTCGAGCGCGGTGCTGGCGCACAGCAGCACGGCCAGGCCGACCCAGAAGGCCAGCCGCGTGCGGCTGAAGCGCGGTTGCGCCGGGGGCGGGCCTTCGCCGCGCATCCAGCGCGCCAGCGTGGACAGCCAGGCGCGCACGCCGGCGGCCAGGCACCACCAGGCGGAAAAACCCAGGAGGAAGTAGCTGGCATCGGCCAGCCAGGCACCCAGCCGCCCGCCCCAGTTGCGGATGGCGCCGCCGGCGCCTGAAGTGGAGAAGGCCGCGTCCTGGGCCGAATAGCTCACCAGCGCGAGCAGCCAGAACACCAGGGCCACCAGCCCCAGCACCAGCGCGATTTCATGGGCGAAGCGGCCGACACCGCCACGCTGCGGGCCGCCCTGGGCGGTGGGGTTGTTCAGGGTGTTGAGCGAGTAGGTCATTGCGCGAGCGCAAGCTTACCGCAACGCTCCACGGCTACCCGAGGGTGGTGAGCCGGTCCTTGATCAGCATGGAGCCGTCTTCGCGGGTCTCGATGAAGCCGCGGTCTTCCAGGTCTTTCATGACCCGGCTGACCATTTCGCGCGAAGCCCCGACCATTTTGGCAATGTCCTGGCGCGAAATGCGTTCGCGGATGGTCATCAGGCCCTCGCGGTCGGGCGCGGCGAATTCGAGCAGGGCGCGGGCCACGCGGCCATACACGTCCATCAGCGCCAGCGATTCGATCTTGCGGTCGGCCTGGCGCAGGCGCTGGACCAGGCCCTTCATGATGGCGTAAGCCATGGAGCTGTTTTCCGGCAGGCAGCGCGCGAACTCGGCGCGGCCCAGGGCCAGCATGTCCGTCTGCACCTCGGCGCGCACAGTGGCGGAATGGGCCTCGTTGTCGATCAGGCTCATCTCGCCGATGTAGTCGCCGGGCTGCAGCGTGGCCAGGATGACTTCGCGGCCGCGCTTGTCGGAGGTGACCACGCGCACCCGGCCCGTGAGAATGATGAACAGGGTGTTGGACTTCTCGCCCTGCTCGACGATCAGTTCGCCGCGCTTGAACCGGCGCTTGACGACGGCCTCAGCCACCGCTTCGGCCTGGTTGGCCGTGAGCAATGCGAACAGCGGCACGCGGCGTATCAGCTCCAGGTTCGACAGCATCGACATCTTGAAAAGCCCTCCTGGCCCGAAGTCCTCGCGATGGGTTCTTACAATCGCATGGATTGAAATTGCCAAGCAACTCCCGGACCAGTGCCGGTTGATACTTGCGTTCTAGGCCCGAAATGTACACCGAGCTGTGGCTTTATCCACACAGGTATTACCCATGTCCACCACCAAACACGCCAAAGTCCTGATCCTCGGCTCCGGCCCCGCGGGCTACACCGCCGCCGTTTATGCCGCGCGCGCCAACCTCAACCCGGTGCTGGTCACCGGCATCGCGCAAGGGGGGCAGCTGATGACCACCACCGATGTGGACAACTGGCCGGCCGACGTGCACGGCGTGCAGGGGCCCGAGCTGATGCAGCGCTTCCTGGAGCACGCGGAGCGCTTCAAGACCGAGATCATCTTCGACCACATCAACAAGGTCGATTTCAGCAAGCGGCCGTTCACGCTGCAGGGCGACAGCGGGGAGTACACCTGCGACTCGCTGATCATCGCCACCGGCGCCTCGGCCAAGTACCTGGGCCTGGACTCGGAAACCGCCTTCATGGGCCGCGGCGTTTCCGGCTGCGCCACCTGCGACGGGTTTTTCTACCGCGAGCAGGACGTCTGCGTGATCGGCGGGGGCAACACGGCGGTGGAAGAGGCGCTGTACCTGTCGAACATCGCCAGCAAGGTCACCCTGGTGCACCGCCGCGACAGGTTCAAGGCCGAGCCCATCCTGGTGGACAAGATGATGGAAAAAGTGGCGGCCGGCAAGATTGAGCTGAAGACCTTCAAGACGCTGGACCAGGTGCTGGGCGACGCCAGCGGCGTGACCGGCGTGCGGCTGAAGGACACGAAAACCGGTCAAACCGAGGACGTGGTGCTCAAGGGCTGCTTCATCGCCATCGGCCATTCGCCCAACACCGACATCTTCCAGGGGCAGCTGGCCATGGAAAACGGCTACATCACCACCCAGAGCGGCCTGAAGGGCTTTGCCACCATGACCAGCGTGCCGGGCGTGTTCGCCGCCGGCGACGTGCAGGACCATGTGTACCGCCAGGCCATTACCAGCGCCGGCACGGGCTGCATGGCCGCCCTGGACGCCCAGCGGTTCCTGGAACAGCAGGAATAGCTTCATAGGCTATAATTTAGGGCTCTGCTGGATTTCCAGCCGGTAACCGCCCCCGTAATGGGCGAGGTGAGGCCAGTCATTAAGCAAACGCCTGGCGTTTGCGGTGAGTGACGGCCGGTTTTTAGGAGTGCTGCAATGGCACGCGTCTGCGAAGTCACGGGCAAGGGCCCGATGGTGGGAAACAACGTTTCCCACGCCAACAACAAAACCAAGCGCCGGTTCATGCCGAACCTGCAATACCGCCGTTTCTGGGTCGAGACTGAAAACCGCTGGGTTCGCCTGCGCATCAGCAATGCGGGCCTGCGCCTGATCGACAAGAACGGCATTGACAGCGTGCTGGCGGACCTTCGTGCCCGCGGCCAGGCTTAAGGAGCACCACCATGGCAAGCAAAGGCGGACGCGAAAAGATCAAGCTGGAATCCACTGCGGGTACCGGCCACTTCTACACCACCAGCAAGAACAAGAAAACCATGCCCGAGAAAATGGCGATCATGAAGTTTGATCCCAAGGCTCGCAAGCACGTCGAATACAAAGAAACGAAGCTGAAGTAAATTCAGCCGCACAAGAAAAAGCCCCGCGACGCGGGGCTTTTTTATTGCCGGGCCGACAACGCGTGCTTGTCCGACACGGCTTGCTCAGCGTTTGCCGGAACATGGCTTCCAGGCATTCCCGCCTCGCACTGGAGCAGACATGAGCATTCTCGGCAACATCTTCAACAAGATCTTCCATCGCGGCGATGCAGCCGCAGCCACCACCGCCGCCCCCTCCGGCGCTGACGCGGCCGCCGCCGGTGCCGCGGCCCAGGCCTCTGCGGCGGCGGCAGCCCCTGTCGATGTCGAAGCCGTGCTCAACGGGATGGCTGCCAAGAACCCGCAAAAACTGAACTGGCGCACCTCCATCGT
The DNA here is from genome assembly GCA_016191525.1 of Burkholderiales bacterium. Taxonomy (GTDB): domain Bacteria; phylum Pseudomonadota; class Gammaproteobacteria; order Burkholderiales; family Burkholderiaceae_C; genus Ramlibacter. The sequence goes on from JACPOK010000037.1 coordinate 306,863, forward strand.
CGACCTGATGAAGCTGCTGGACATGGACAGCAGCCTGCAGGAGCGCAAGGAACTGGCCACCGAGCTGGGCTACACCGGCGCCAAGGACGGGTCGGCCGAAATGAACCTCTGGCTGCACAAGCAGGTGATGAACAAGCTGGCCGCCAACGGCGGCAAGGTGCCGGCCGAACTGCGGGATTAGCGCTTCGCCAACACGGAAAAAAGCCCCGCAAGCGGGGCTTTTTTCTTGGGGCCTGCGGCGCTGGTTATGCGTGGGCAGCGCGCAGCTTCATGGAGAACTGGCGCAGCGCCTCGATGCCGCTTTCCTCAGCCCGGTGGCACCAGGCGGCCAGGTCGGCAGCCAGCTGCTCGCGCGACTGGTTCGTGTTCAGCCACATCTGGCGCAGTTCCTCGCGCATGGTCACCATCTTGTCCAGCACCGGGTGGGCGGCACGGGCCTGGGCCAGGTGCGGGCGGGCAGCCGCCGGCACCTTGTCGTCGTCGCGGTGCAGCCAGCGCTTGGCGGCCTTCAGCGGCGACAGGTCGGCGCCTTTTTCCTTGAGCAGCGCAATCTCGCCCTTGCAGGCCTGGCGCATCTCGCGGGCATAGCCGGCCATGACTTCGTAGCGGTTCGCGATCAGCGCTTCCAGAGTCTTCTCGTCGGCCACGGGCTTGATGGCGCCCAGCTGCATTTTCGGCACGGTCTTCTTGACCTTGGCCCAGCCGATCTTCTCCATCAGCGAGATGTAGAACCAGCCGATGTCGAACTCGTACTTCTTCACCGAGAACCGGGCCGACGTGGGGTAGGTGTGGTGGTTGTTGTGCAGCTCTTCGCCGCCGATGATGATGCCCCAGAAGGAGACATTGGTGCTGGCATCCGGGGACTCGAAGTTGCGGTAGCCCCAGTAGTGTCCGATGCCGTTGATCACGCCGGTGGCCATGACCGGGATCCAGGCCATCTGCACGGCCCAGACGGCCAGGCCGATGGCGCCGAAGAAGGCGACATTGATGATCAGCATCAGGCCCACGCCCTGCCAGCTGTAGCGCGTGTACAGGTTGCGCTCGATCCAGTCGTCCGGCGTGCCGGTGCCGTACTTGGTCATCGTCTCGGCGTTCTTCGATTCGGCGCGGTACAGCTCAACGCCTTCGAGCAGCAGCTTTTTCAGGCCGCGCGTCTGGGGGCTGTGGGGATCTTCCTCCGTCTCGACCTTGGCGTGGTGCTTGCGGTGGATGGCCACAAATTCCTTGGTGACCATGCCGGTGCCCAGCCACATCCACAGGCGAAAGAAGTGGAACGGGATGGGGCCCAGGTCGAGCGCGCGATGCGACTGCGAGCGGTGCAGGAAGATGGTGACGCCGGCGATGGTGATGTGCGTGGTGACCAGCGTGTACAGAACAATCTGCCACCAGGCAAAGCCAAGCAGGCCATTGCTGAGCCAGTCAATCGCCGCGTTCAGCACGGCCCAATCGGGAAGCAACATAGGGGTGGGGTCTCTCTCAAAAACGAACAGCCAGGGGAAACTGCTTATGGTTTGACCCTATTTTACGGTGAGGGGGCCAAAAGCAAGCTGTGGTTAACCACAGCCGGGCCTCAATCGGCCCTAAACGTCTAGTTTTTCACCCATGCCGCGGCGAAGAATCCGTCCGTGGCATGCCGGTGCGGCCACAAGCGAAGATATTGCTGGCCGCTCTCGCCGCCACTGCAGAGGCTGGCCGCAGCCTCCACCTTCAGATTGGACAGGATCTCCCCCACCGGAAGTGGAGTGAACTCCTTATTGGCCTCCCCAAATGCCTGCGCAATGGCCTCGTTTTCCTGCGGCAGGATGCTGCAGGTGGCATACAGCAGGCGCCCGCCCGGCTTGAGCAGGCGCGCCGCGCTTTGCAGGATGGCCGCCTGCTTGGCCGCCAGCTCCTCGACAGACTGCGGCGACTGGCGCCACTTCAGGTCGGGGTTGCGGCGCAGCGTGCCCAGGCCCGAGCACGGCGCATCGACGATGACGCGGTCTATCTTGCCCGCCAGCCGTTTGATGCGCTCGTCGCGCTCATGCGCGATCGCCGCCGGATGCACGTTGGACAGCTTGCTGCGCGCCAGCCGCGGCTTGAGCGCGTCCAGCCGGTGGGCCGAGGTGTCGAATGCGTACAGCCGGCCAGTGTTGCGCATGGTCGCGCCTATGGCCAGCGTCTTGCCGCCGGCGCCGGCGCAGAAGTCCACCACCATCTCGCCGCGCTTGGCATCCAGCAGCAGCGCCAGCAGCTGCGAGCCTTCGTCCTGCACCTCGATGGCTCCGCGCGCGAACACATCCACCTTGGTCAGCATCGGCTTGTCCGCGAGCCGCAGGCCCCAGGGCGAGTACGGCGTGGCCTGCGACTTGATGCCGGCGGCCGTGAGTTCCTTCTGCACGTCGGGGCGCTTGTCATTGAGCGTGTTGACGCGCAGGTCCAGCGGCGCCGGCTGGTTCATGGCTTCCACCAGCGGCCAGAATTCCGCGCCCAGCTGGTCTTTCAGCGGCTGCACCAGCCATTCGGGCAGGTTGTGGCGGTGCCGCTCCATCAGGTCTTCGGTCTTGACGGCGTCGCACTGGTCCAGCCAGTTCTTTTCCTGGTCGGAGAGCGCGCTCTTGAGGAAATCGCGCGGGCCATGAAAGCCCAGGATGGCCAGGCGCCGCTCCTTGGGCCCGCTGCCCGACGGCGCGAAATGGTCGAAGCGCAGCTTGTTGCGCAGCACGGTGTAGACGGTCTCGGCCAGCGTGGCGCGCTCGCGCGGGCCCAGGGTGCGGTTGTCGCGGAAATAGCGCGAGACGATGGAATCGGCGGGGTGGTCGAACTTGAGGGTGAGCTTGACGAGTTCGGCGCAGGCGTCAAGCAGGGCTTTAGGATGCATGGGCGTATTGTCCCATCGCACCCCTTCACTGCACCCGCACACCATGCCCGACGGATCACTTCCCCCGCTTGTCGAAACCCCGCCCGGGCGCTATCGCCATTACAAGGGGCTGCTGTACGAGGTGGTGGGCACCGTGCGCCACAGCGAAACGCTGGAGCCGATGACGCTGTACCGTGCGCTGTACGGCGAACACGGCCTGTGGGTGAGGCCGGCCGCGATGTTCAACGAAGAGGTGGTGATCGCCGGCGTGCGGCACTGCGATTCACCCCCGTCCAGAGCTGAATCGGCCTGCAGAGCGCGCCAGTTGTGCTTAAGCCGCTACAAATTCGGTAGCAATGCGGCAATCGCGAGCGGATAGATCTGGTGTTCCTGCGTGAGCACGCGCGCAGCCAGCGTGTCCGCGGTGTCGCCCGCCATGATGGGCACCGCCGCCTGTTCCAGGATGGGCCCGTGGTCCAGCTCCGAAGTCACCTGGTGCACCGTGGCGCCGCCGAAGCGGCAGCCGGCGTCGATGGCGCGCTGGTGTGTGTGCAGGCCGGGAAAGGCCGGCAGCAGCGAGGGGTGGATGTTGATCAGCCGCCCTTCGTAGCGTGCCACGAAAGCCGGCGTGAGGATGCGCATGAAGCCGGCCAGCACCACCAGCGAGGGCTGGCGCCGGTCGATCGCCGCGGCCAGCTCGGCGTCGAAGGCTTCGCGGGTGGCAAAGCGCTTGTGGTCCACCACCTCGGTGGCCACCATCTGCTCGCGCGCGAGCTGCAGGCCGCCCGCGTCGGCGCGGTTGCTGATCACCGCCGCCACCTGCGCGTCCAGCGTCTTGCGCCAGTTGCCCTGCTGCGCGGCGCGCAGGATGGCCGCCATGTTGGAGCCGCCGCCAGAGATCAGAATCACGATGTTCTTCATTTCCGGTAATTATCCCGCCATGCCGCTGCGCCCCCTCTCGCCGACCGAAGCCCGCGTGCTGGGCACCCTGATGGAAAAAGCCCGCACGGTGCCCGACAGTTATCCGCTCACGCTCAATTCGCTGGTCTCGGGCTGCAACCAGAAAAGCAGCCGCGAGCCGCTGATGAATGTGAGCGACGCCCAGGCGCAGGAAGCGCTGGACTCGCTCAAGCTGCTGTCGCTGGTGTTCGAATCCAGCGGCAGCCGCGTCGCACGCTGGGAACACAACTTCCAGCGATCGGTCGGCGTGCCGGAGCAATCAGCCGTGCTGCTGGGCCTGCTGATGCTGCGCGGGCCGCGGACAGCCGGCGAGCTGCGCATCAACAGCGAGCGCTGGTACCGCTTTGCCGACATCTCATCGGTGGAGGCTTTCCTGGATGAGCTGCAGGAGCGCGCCGCTGAAAAGGGCGGCCCGCTGGTGGTGAAGCTGGCGCGAGCCGCAGGTATGCGCGAGCAGCGCTGGGCGCACCTGCTGTGCGGGCCAGTGGACGCGGGCCTGGCTCAGCAGGAAACGGATTCGGCAGCGGGCTCGCAATCCGGCGCCGCTGAACCTATGCTTGCGGCACGCGTGCAGGCGCTCGAAAACGAAGTCGCGTCACTTCGTTCTGCGGTGCAAAACCTGTGCGAACAACTCGGGCTGTCGCCACCCCGACAGTGAAATAGAACGACCGTGCTAATAATCAGGCCTGCTCTGGAGACACCTCATGGATTTGGCATTCACCCCTGAAGAACAGAAGTTTCGCGAAGACATCCGCGCCTGGGTGCGCGAGGCTTTGCCCAAGGATATTTCGGACAAGGTCCACAACGCGCTGCGCCTGACGCGTGACGACATGCAACGATGGGCGCGCATCCTCGGCAAGAAGGGCTGGCTGGGTTACGGCTGGCCCCAGCAGTTCGGCGGCCCCGGCTGGAACGCCATACAGAAACACCTGTTCGAGGAAGAGACCGCGCTGGCCGGTGCACCGCGCGTTGTGCCCTTCGGCCCCGTGATGGTGGCGCCGGTGATCATGGCCTTCGGCAGCCCCGAGCAGCAGCAGCGCTTCTTGCCCGGCATCGCCAGCGGCGAAGTGTGGTGGAGCCAGGGCTACAGCGAACCGGGCTCCGGCTCGGACCTCGCGTCGCTGAAGACGCGCGCCGAACGCAAGGGCGACAAGTACATCATCAACGGCCAGAAGACCTGGACCACGCTGGGCCAGTTCGGCGACTGGATGTTCAACCTGGTTCGCACCAGCACCGAGGGCAAGCCGCAGACCGGCATCAGCTTCATCGTGCTGGACATGAAGTCCAAGGGCGTCACCGTGCGCCCGATCAAGCTGCTGGACGGCGAGTGCGAAGTCAACGAGGTGTTCTTCGACAATGTGGAAGTGCCTGCCGAGAACCTGATCGGGGAGGAGAACAAGGGCTGGACCTACGCCAAGCACCTGCTGTCGCACGAGCGCACCAACATCGCCGACGTGAACCGAGCCAAGCGCGAACTGGAACGCCTCAAGCGCATCGCCAAAACGGAAGGCGTGTACGACGACCGGCGCTTCCGCGACGAGATCGCGCGGCTGGAAGTGGACGTGGTGGCGCTGGAGATGCTGGTGCTGCGTGTGCTGTCGGCCGAGAAGTCGGGCAAGAACTCGCTGGACATCGCCGGCCTGCTGAAGATCAAGGGCAGCGAAATCCAGCAGCGCTACAGCGAGCTGATGATGCTGGCCGCCGGCCCGTTCGCGCTGCCGCTGATCCACGAGGCGATGGAAGCCGGCTGGCAGGGCGACTTCCCCGGCGGCGTCATCGGCAACGCGCCGCTGGCCTCCACCTACTTCAACATGCGCAAGACCACCATCTACGGCGGCTCGAATGAAGTGCAACGCAACATCGTTGCGCAAACCGTTCTTGGGTAATTGCGGGTCAGATCTTCAGCTCTGACCCCAACTGATTAGGAAACTAGCTATGGATTTCGATTTTTCCGACGACCAGGAATCGCTGCGCGACGCCGTGCGCAAATGGGTGGACAAGGGCTACAGCTTCGAGCGCCGCCGCAAGGCCGCGGACGGCGAAGGCTTTGACCGCGCCGCCTACAACGAACTCGCCGAGCTCGGCCTGGCGGGCCTGTACATCTCCGAAGCCGATGGCGGCATGGGCATGGGCCCCATCGAAGGCATGGTGGTGATGGAAGAGCTGGGCCGCGGCATCGTGCTGGAACCGATGGCGCAGACCCTGATCGCCAGCGGCGTGATCAGCGCCTATGCTGGCGTCGAAGTGAAGTCGGCCTGGCTGCCGAAGATCGCTGGCGGCGAAGCGCTGGTGGTGCTCGCCTACCAGGAGCGCAAGGCGCGCTACCGCCTGGAAGTTTGCGAGACCACCGCCACCCAGGCCGGCGGCGGCTGGACCGTCACCGGCAACAAGAGCATCGTGCCGGTGGGCGACAAGGCCGATGCGTTCCTCGTGCCCGCCACAGCCAACGGCAAGATGGCCGTGTTCCTGGTGGAGCGCGGCACGTCCGGTGTGACGGCCAGGGGCTACGGCACGCAGGATGGCGCACGCGCCGCTGACGTGGCGTTCAAGTCCGCGCCGGCCACGCTGGTCACGCAGGACGGCCTCACCGCGCTGGAACACGCGGTCGACATCGGAATCGCCTGCGCCTGCGCCGAGGCCGTGGGCGTGCTGGACAAGACCATGCAGGCCACCGCCGAGTACATGAACACGCGCAAGCAGTTCGGTGTCGTGATCTCCAGCTTCCAGGCCCTGCGCCACCGCATGGCCGACATGAAGATGCAGCAGGAACTGGCCCGCTCCATGAGCTACTACGCCAGCCTGAAGCTGAACGCACCGGCCGAAGAGCGCCGCCGCGCCATGGCGCGCGCCAAGTACCAGCTGGGCGTGGCCATGCGCTTCATCGGCCAGAACTCGGTGCAGCTGCATGGCGGCATCGGCGTGACCGACGAATACATCGGCAGCCACTACTTCCGCAAGCTGACGCAACTGGAGTTGACCTTCGGGGATACCCTGCACCAGCTGGGCGAAGTCTCGGAAAGAATGCAGGACACGGCCGGGGTATTTGCTTAACCCCCCGAAGCGGCCTGCGGCCGCCTCCCCCCAAGGGGCGCCACCAGCGGCCCGGCAAAGCCGGTTCCGCGGTGGCTCGCAAAAAAGGTAGGAGACAAGAAAATGATGATTCGCCGCCTGTTCCTGGGCCTGTCCGCCGCTGCCGTGCTGGTGGTGGCCGGATGCGCCACGCCCGGCACGCCTTCGCTGGACGAAGCCCCGCCCATCGTCTTCGTGCACGGCAACGGCGATACCGCCGCGCTGTGGCAGACCACGCTGTGGCGCTTCGAATCCAACGGCTGGCCGCGCGAGCGGCTGCACGCGATCGACGCGCCCTACCCGCTGGCGCGCGACGACGACACCAAGCCGCAGCCCGGGCGCACCTCCGCCGCGGAGCACATGGCCTACCTGAAGGCCGAGGTCGAGAAGGTGCTGGCCGCCACCGGCGCGAAGAAGGTGGTGCTGATGGGCAACTCGCGCGGCGGCAACGCCATCCGCAATTACATCCAGAACGGCGGAGGCGACCGCACCGTCAGCCACGCCATCCTGGGCGGCACACCCAACCACGGCGTGCAGGCCATCAAGGGCCTGAACGAAGGCAACGAGTTCTCCGGTACCGGCCCCTTCCTCATGTCGCTGAATGCGCCGAAGAACGCGGCCGGCGACGAGGTGGCCGGGCCGGTCAAGTGGCTCACGGTCCGCTCCGACAGCAATGACAAGTTCGCCCAGCCGGAAGGCCAGTGGATCGGCATGCGGGGCAAGGAAACCAACGTGACCTTCGCCGGCCCCGAACTCAAGGGCGCGACCAACGTGGTGGTTCCGCGCCTGGACCACCGCGAAACGTCCTATTCCCCGGCGGCCTTCGAGGCGGCCTACCGTTTCATCACCGGCCGGGCGCCGGCCACCACCACCCCCGCCGTGCAGGAACCGGTCGTGCTGTCCGGCAAGATCGCCGGGCTGGGCGTTAACGTGTCCGACCCGAAGACGGGCAACTTCAGCAACAACCTGCCCATCCCGGGTGCCGTGCTGGACATCTATGCCGTCGATGCCACCACCGGCGCGCGAACCGGCCCCGCCGTATACAGCCGCACCGTCAGTCCGGACGGGATGTGGGGGCCGTTCACCGCGCAATCTGCCGCGCGCTACGAGTTCGTGGTGACTGCACCCGGCTATGCCACCACCCACATCTACCGCAGCCCCTTTCCCCGCTCCAGCAGCATCGTGAACCTGCGCGCCGAACGCATTGCCGATGCCGACAAGGACGCGGGCGCGGTGGTCACCCTGGTACGCCCGCGCGGCTACCTGGACCCGGTGCGCGACAAGATGGTTTTCGACGGCCAGAGCCCGCCACCCGGGGCGCTGCCGGGGGCCGGCGTCGCCAGCTCGAAGATCAAGCTGGCTGTGGGCCCGGACAGGCCGGTGTCCGGGGAATTCAATGGCGAGCGGGTCACCGGGCGCGCCTGGCCCGCCGCGGGCGATCATGTCTCGGTGCTCGAATTGACGTATTAACCTGTGGCGCGAACGCGGCAAAAAACCAACTTCGTCGCAGAAAACTGGAAATACGCTTGCGCTTGTAACAAAATGCAGCGAATGCGATTTACCTCGCATAAACTCGCTGCGACGTGACCCGCACTTTCATCCGCTTCGTCCTTGGCCTGGTGCTGGCTGTGCTGGCCTTGCTGCCCGGCAGCGTGCTGGCCGCTTCGGCCTGTACGGCAATGTGGGCCATCCTCAGCACCAACCACCTGGCCTGGTACAACACCTCCACATCGGACTGGGTGACCACGACGGTAGCCATCCCGGGCGGCAACCCCAATGCGCTTGCTGGGGACACCACCAGCCGCTTGCTCTACATGGTGGACCGGACCACGCGCAACCTGTATTCCTACGACCCGGTCACCAACGTCGTTTCAGCCTCGATCGGCACGATTCCGGCACCGCCGGCGCCAGCGACGGCGGGCAACGTTCTCGGCGCCACCTTCGACCTGACCGGCAAGCTGTACGTCTATGCCACACAGGGGTCGCCCAATCCCTACGTGGCGATGGCGCAGATTTCCACCGCGACAGCCGCCACCGTCACGTCGTGGACGCAGATCCTGACCACCGCGGGGGCGACGCCCCTCATCTCGGGCAGCGGCGACATGAATATGGGGGCGGACGGCGTCGCCTACATCATCTCCAACACCACCCCACCAACCTATCACGTGGTGGACCTCACCACGGCCCGCACCAACAGCCCGGCCCTGGTCATCACGGGCGCAGGCAACGTGGGTGTTGCCGGCGCGGCCGTCAACCCGATTGACGGCCAGATCTACTTCGGCACAAGCAATTCGGGCTCGACCACCTACATCCTGAACCCGCTCACGGGCGTGGCGACGCTGGCCCAATCCACCACGGCCTACACGATCGCGGACATGGGCAATTGCCCGTTCCCACCGGCGGCGCCCACGGTATCCAAGACCTTCAGCCCCACGGTGGTGGCCACCGGCAGTACCACCGTCAAGCTGACACTGGGCAATGCCAATACCGCGCCCATTTACCTGAACGCGGACTTCAAGGACATCCTGCCGTCCTCGCCGCAGCAGATGGAGATGTATCTCGTGCCCAACCTGCAGGGCAGTTGCCTGGTGGGAGGCAACAGCATCATTGCGACCGCGGGGTCCACCAGCATGACGTTCGCCTCCGGGGGGCAAATCCCGGCGGGGGGATGCACGATATCGTTCGTCGTCGACATCGCGGCGCCAGGGACCTACACCAACGTCATCGGACCCGGCGCGCTGGTAACCACCGTGGGGTCCAATCCCACCGGCGTTACCGCGACGGTGACCGGCCCCACCACATTGCGCGACTTCCTGGTCGACAAGACCCAGCGCACCGACACCGTCAGCGCCTTCACCACTTCCACGCTTTCGATCGGCACGGGCGACACCATCCAGTACCAGATCACCATCTTCAATAGCGGAGGCGTCACAGGCTCCACCACGTTCACCGACACCTTGCCGACCCTGATCACACCCGTGCTGTCAGTCACGGCCACCCCCGCGGGAGGGGGGGCGTGCACCACGGCCACGGCGGTGGTGGGAGGAAGCACGGTGGTCACGGGCAGCTTCAACAGCGCACCTGTCGGCGCCACCTGTACCGTGCTGATCACCGCCTTCGGCCGGGCCCTGGGAACGCCCACCACCGTGCAGAACACCACTTCGGTAGCCACCGACAACATCAGCAGCAACAACGACGCGTCCATTTTCACCACGCTGACACCCGTGGCGCCGACGGTGACGAAGAGCTTTACCCCCGCGATCACGACCAACGCGCCTGCCACGTCCACGTTGCTGATCACTTTCGGCAACACCAACGCGGGCCCGGTGACGCTGACAACTGCGTTCAAGGACATATTGCCCTCGTCCCCGGGGCAGATGCGAATACACAACACGCCATCGCTGCAGGGCAGTTGCGCCGGGCCGGTAGCGCCCGCGGGATCGACGAGCGTGACCTGGGCTGCGGGCAACGTGATACCGGCCGGCGGCTGCACGATCTCCTTCGCAATTTCCGTCACTGTGGCCGGGGATTTCCTCAACACGATTCAGGCGGGAAGCGTCACCACCGCGGCCGGCAACAACGCCCTGGACGGCACCGCCACATTCACCGCCAACCTGGCCGACTTCACTGTTACCAAGGCGCAGCGCACCGATACCTCGGCACCCTTCGTTACTTCCACCCTCACAGTGGTGGCCGGCCAGACCCTCCAGTACCAACTGACCATCGTCAACCTGGGCGTGGCAACCGCCTCGGCGACCTTCACCGACACACTGCCCACCCTGGCCACGCCCCTGGTGTCGATCAGCGCCGTGCAGACCGGCGGCGGAAGCTGCACCACGGCGACGGCCGTAGTCGGCGGACGCACACAGCTGACCGGCACCATTCTTGCTGCCCCCACCAACGCGACCTGCACCGTGCTGATCACCACCTTCGCCAGCACCGCGGTTGGCACGCCCACCTCGTTCCAGAACACCGTGACCCTTGCCGCGTTCGGGTCGATCGCAGACATCGACTCCACCGACAACGGTGCGACTGTCACGACCACCATCAGCCCGATCCCGCCCACGATCAGCAAGTTCTTCTCGCCGACTTTCAGTGCCGCAAACCCCGGCACGTCCACGCTGTACATCGTCATCACCAACAGCAATACCGCCGCGATCACGGTGACAACGATCTTCAGGGACCTTCTGCCCACCACGCCCGGTGCGATGCGCGTCCACAACACACCCAGCCTGGGCGGCACCTGCGCGGGCGACGCGGCCGGAGCCGCGTCGACAAGCATCACCTGGGCCGCCAACAGCGTGATTCCGGCGGGAGGGTGCACCACCACGGTGTCGGTATCGACGACCGTGGCGGGCGAATACAACAATTCCATACCTGCGGGCAGCCTCACCACGTCCGCAGGCAGCAACGCGGCGCAGGCCACCGCTACTTTCGCCCGCTCCGCGACCGATTTCACCGTCACCAAAGACCAGCGTGCGGGCAGCAGCGGTGCCTTCACCACCGCCAACACGACTATCGGCGCGGGCCTCACCATCCAGTACCAGCTCACGATTACCAACACAGGGTTCGCCAACGGCTCAGTCACGTTCACGGACACCTTGCCGACGCTGATAACGCCGCTCCTGTCGGTCACGGCCACGCCGACCGGGGGCGCCACGTGCAGCACCGCGACGTTGGTGGTGGGCGGGCGCAACCAGATTCTTGGAACGGTGACGAACGCACCACCCAACTCCTTCTGCACCATCCTGATCACGGCCCGCGGAAGCGCGACGGTCGCGGTCACTACCACGCTGCAGAACACCGTCACCATCGTGGCGGTGGGCGGCATCATCGATCCCGATTCAAGCAACAACAACGCCACGGTCACGACCACCATCTCGCCGGTAGCCAACCTGCAGGTCACCAAGACCAACAACGTGTCGGCGCTGGCCACCGGCCAGACCACTTCCTACACCATCACGGTCTCCAACCTGGGCCCGGCCAATGCGCCGGGCACAACGGTGGTGGACGGCACCGTGACGGGGCTGACCTGCGCCGACCCCGTGGTCTGCAGCTTCACGGGGACAGCAGGGTGCCCTGTCTCGCCCACCCTGGCCGCGCTGCAGTCGCCGGGGCTGACCATACCCACGCTCAACTCGGGATCGTCGGTCAGCCTGGTGTTCACCTGCCTGGTAAACGCGACAGGGTTTTAGCCGGCGCGGCTGGCCGCCGCATCCGCAAAAACAGCAAAGCCGTCGCAAGACGGCTTTTTTTCTGGGGTGGCTGCAGGCCCGCTAGGCGTAAAGGCGCGAGGTGCGCGGCAGGTGCGCCATCAGGAACTCCATCTGGTCGGCCAGGATGCGCCGGTTGCGCAGGATGAAGTCTTCCCACAGGCTGGGCACGTAGGGGGTGTACAGCAGCGGCATGTGGGCCTGCTCGGGCGTGCGGCTGCTCTTGCGATGGTTGCAGGCGCGGCAGGCGGTGACCACGTTCATCCAGTGATCCTTGCCGTTCTGCGCGAACGGGATGATGTGCTCGCGGGTGAGTTCGTCCTCGTGGAACAGGCCGCCGCAGTAGGCGCAGACGCAGCGGTCGCGCGCGAACAGCTTGCCGTTGGTCAGGCCCGGCTTGAGGTCGAAGGGGTTGATGTTGGGCACGCCCTTGGTGCCGATGATGCTGCTCACGGCAATCTGCGACTGCTCGCCGGTGACGGCGTTGTTGCCGCCGCGGAACAGCGCCACCTGCGCGCCCACCTCCCACCGGACTTCCTCGGCGGCGTAGTGCAGCACAGCCTGCTCAAGCGAGATCCACGACTGGGGCAACCCCTGGGCCGACAGCTTCAAGACCTTCAAGACACGCCTCCTTCAACGATGGCGAACCACTGAACGGAACCGACTCTCTCTCTACAGCACAATATACCTTGTTTCGCTGGCGCCCCGCCCCGCGGCCCTCGAAGGGCGGGCGCCAGCCGCTATCAAAAAGATACCAACGCGCCATGCAGATTTTCCGAGGCTTCCACCATCCCGGCATCGCACCGGCGTGCGCGCTGACCATCGGCAATTTCGACGGCGTGCACCGGGGCCACCAGGCCATGCTGGCCCTGTTGAACAACGAGGCGCGGCACCGCGGCGTGCCCAGCTGCGTGATGACCTTCGAGCCGCACCCGCGCGATTACTTCGCGGCCGTGCAGCGCAAGCCCGAACTGGCGCCGGCCCGCGTGGCCACCCTGCGCGACAAGCTGACCGAGCTGGCCCGCTGCGGGGTAGACCAGTGCGTGGTGCTGCCGTTTGACTCGCGCCTGTCCTCGCTGGTTCCCGGCGCCTTCATCGACGAGGTGCTGGTCCAGGGCCTGGGTGTGCATTACGTGCTGGTGGGCGACGACTTCCGCTTTGGTGCGAAACGCGCGGGCGACTACGCGATGCTGGATGCCGCCGGCCAGGCCCGCGGCTTCGATGTCGCCCGCATGAACAGCTACGAAGTGCGCAATCTGCGCGTCTCCAGCTCCGCCGTGCGCGAGGCGCTGGGCGCGGGCGACATGGCCGGCGCGGCCGCCCTGCTGGGGCGGCCCTACAGCGTCAGTGGCCACGTGGTCCACGGCCGCAAGCTCGGCCGCACCCTGGGGTTCAAGACCCTGAACCTGCGCTTTTCTCACTGGAAGCCCGCCGCCAGCGGCATCTTCGCCGTCCAGGTGCACGGGCTGGCCGCGGGCGCGCTGCCCGGGGTCGCCAACCTGGGCATCCGCCCCTCGCTGGACCCCGGCGACGTCAATGGCGGGCGGGTGCTGCTGGAGACCTACTGCCTGGAATGGCCCGACAGCCTCGGGGAAGAGGGGGCGTACGGTAAAATCATCGCCGTGGACCTGCTGCACAAACTGCACGATGAGCTGAAGTACGACAGTCTGGACGCCCTGACGCAGGGCATCCGCAAGGACTGCGACGCCGCTCGCGCCTACTTCGCATCCACCCGTCGCCAGACCACGCGCGACCGAATTTGACTTGTTGTCATTGCGGACTAGATCCGCAATCCATCGCACTGCTGCAAAACATCCTGGATTCCGGGTCAAGCCCGGAATGACGAATCAAGGCTTTTTCATGACCGACCCCACCGCCGACAAGACCGACTACCGCGCCACGCTCAACCTGCCCGACACCCCGTTCCCCATGCGCGGCGATTTGCCGAAGCGCGAGCCGGGCTGGGTCAAGGAGTGGGAGGACAACGGCCTGTACAAGAAGCTGCGCGCCGCCCGCTGCAACCACGAGAAGTTCGTGCTGCACGACGGCCCGCCGTATGCCAATGGCCAGATCCACATGGGCCACGCGGTCAACAAGATCCTGAAGGACATGATCGTCAAGGCCCGGCTGCTGAAGGGCCTGGACGCCGCCTATATCCCCGGCTGGGACTGCCACGGCCTGCCGATCGAGAACGCCATCGAGAAGAAGTTCGGCCGCAACCTGCCGCGCGACGAGATGCAGGCCAAGAGCCGCGCCTTCGCCACCGAGCAGATCGGCATCCAGATGGCCGACTTCAAGCGCCTGGGCGTGCTGGGCGACTGGGACCATCCCTACCGCACCATGGACTTCGAGAACGAGGCCGGCGAAATCCGCGCGTTCAAGCGCGTGGTGGAACGCGGCTTTGTCTACCGCGGCCTGAAGCCCGTGTACTGGTGCTTCGACTGCGGCTCGTCGCTGGCCGAATTCGAGATCGAGTACGCCGACAAGAAGTCGCAGACCATCGACGTGGCCTTCCAGTCGGATGAGCCGCAGAAACTGGCCGCCGCGTTTGGCCTTCCCGCCCTGGCCAAGGATGCCTACGTCGTCATCTGGACCACCACCGCGTGGACCATCCCGGCCAACCAGGCGTTGAACCTCAACCCCGAGCTCGACTATTCGCTGGTGGATACCGAGCGCGGCCTGCTGGTGCTGGCCTCGGTGCTGGTGGAAAAATGCTTGGAGCGCTTCCACCTGCAGGGCACCGTGCTGGCCACCGTGAAGGGCGAGAAGCTGGGCGGCCTGAACTTCCGCCACCCGCTGTATGACGCCGATGCGGGCTACCGCCGCCTGTCACCCGTGTACCTGGCCGACTACGCCACCGCCGAAGACGGCACCGGCATCGTCCACTCATCGCCCGCCTATGGCCTGGATGACTTCAACAGCTGCGTGTCGCACGGCATGGCCTACGACGACATCCTCAACCCGGTGCAGGGCAACGGCGCCTATGCGAGCGACTTCCCGCTCTTCGGCGGCCTGAACATCTGGAAAGCGGTGCCCCAGATCATCGAGGCGCTGAAGGGCGCGGGGCGCCTGTTCGCCACCGAGACCATCAGCCACAGCTACCCGCACTGCTGGCGCCACAAGACGCCGGTGATCTACCGGGCCGCCGCGCAATGGTTCATCCGCATGGACGAAGGCGTTGGTGTCTTCACCAAAGACAAGGCGCCCGACACGCTGCGCAACATGGCGCTGGCCGCCATCGAGGAAACCGGCTTTTTCCCCGAGAACGGCAAGGCCCGCCTGCGCGACATGATCGCCGGCCGGCCCGACTGGTGCATCAGCCGCCAGCGCAGCTGGGGCGTTCCCCTGCCGCTGTTCCTGCACAAGGATTCGGGCGAGCTGCACCCGCGCACCATGGACATCCTGGACGTGGCCGCCGACATGGTGCAAAACGGCGGCATCGAAGCCTGGAGCAAGGCCACGCCGGAAGAAATCCTGGCGAAGGTGAATGCGGCGGCCGACGCGGCCAGCTACGCCAAGAGCAGCGACATCCTGGAAGTGTGGTTCGACTCCGGCACCACGCACACCACCGTGCTCAAGGGCTCGCACGCGGGCGCCGCCCACGCCAGCGGCCCCGAGGCCGACCTGTACCTGGAAGGCCATGACCAGCATCGCGGCTGGTTCCACTCCTCGCTGCTCACCGCCTGTGCGATGTATGGGCGCGCGCCCTACCGCGGCCTGCTCACGCACGGCTTCACGGTGGACAGCCAGGGCCGCAAGATGAGCAAGTCGATGGGCAACGGCATCGAGCCCCAGGAAGTGAACAAGAAGCTGGGCGCCGAGATCGTGCGCCTGTGGGTGGCCGCCTCCGACTATTCCGGCGACATCGCCGGCGACGACAAGATCCTGGCCCGCGTGGTTGACGGCTACCGCCGCATCCGCAACACGCTGCGCTTCCTGCTGTCCAACGTCAGCGACTTCGATCCCGCCAAGGACGCGGTGGCAGTGGCCGATATGCTGGAGATCGACCGCTACGCCATGTCGCGCGCCGCGCAGTTCCAGGCCGAGGTGCTGGCCCACTACGAGGTGTACGAGTTCCACCCCGTGGTCGCCAAGCTGCAGCTGTATTGCTCGGAAGACCTGGGCGGCTTCTACCTGGACATCCTGAAGGACCGCCTGTACACCACGGCCCCGAAGTCGCTGGCCCGGCGCAGCGCCCAGACCGCGCTGTGGAACATCACCCACGCCATGCTGCGCTGGATGGCGCCCTTCCTCAGCTTCACGGCAGAAGA
The DNA here is from genome assembly GCA_016191525.1 of Burkholderiales bacterium. GTDB lineage: Bacteria > Pseudomonadota > Gammaproteobacteria > Burkholderiales > Burkholderiaceae_C > Ramlibacter. The sequence continues at coordinate 323,215 of JACPOK010000037.1, forward strand.
AGCCTGGAAGATCTTCGGCAGTTCCGAATCCATCTTCATGGAGGAATACGCCTCGCTGCCTGATGTGGACGAGGCGTTGCTGGCCAAGTGGAACCGCATCCGCGAAATCCGCGATGTGGCCAACAAGGAGATCGAGGCACTGCGCGCCGCGGGTGAAGTGGGCTCGTCGCTGCAGGCGAACGTCGCCCTGCAGGCGCCGGCCGCGGACCGCGCCCTGCTGGCCAGCCTGCGGGACGACCTGAAGTTCGTGTTCATCACGTCTGCTATTGATTTAATAGCTGCTGACGCACTGCTGGTGCGGGCTGCAGCCTCAAAAAGCACCAAATGCGAGCGCTGCTGGCACTGGCGCGACGACGTGGGCGCCGATGCCGCGCATCCCACCCTCTGCGGCCGCTGCACCAGCAACCTGTTCGGCGCCGGCGAAGACAGGAAGTACGCCTGATGGCCAAGCCCTCCGCCGGCAGCTGGATGCCCTGGCTGGGCCTGGCCCTCATCCTGCTGATCGCCGACCAGTTCACCAAGGTGCTCATCCTGGGCTACTACCGGCTGGGCGACTCCACCTACGTCACCAGCTTCTTCAACGTCGTGCGCGCCCACAACACCGGCGCGGCGTTTTCGTTCCTGGCCGCGCAATCCGGCTGGCAGCGCTGGCTGTTCACCGGCATCGGCGTCGCCGCCACCATCTTCATCGTCTGGATGCTGCGCTCGCACGCCGGGCAGAAGCTGTTTTCCTTTGCCCTGGCCTGCATCCTGGGCGGCGCGGTGGGCAACGTGGTGGACCGGCTGCTTTACGGCTACGTGGTGGACTTCCTGCAGTTCCACTGGGGCGGCTGGTACTTCCCGGCGTTCAACGTGGCCGACAGCGCCATCACCATCGGCGCGGGCGCCCTGATCCTGGACGAATTGCTCAGGGTGCGGCGCAGCAAATAAGGCCTTTTCACAGGCGTATCATTGGATGCTTCAAGAATGAAGCATCTGTTGAATCTTCTGGCGGCCATCGCGCTGCTGGTGTGGGGCACACAACTCGTACGTACCGGCATCCTGCGGGTGTTTGGCGCCAATCTGCGCCACGTGCTGGCGCGCAGCATCAGCAACCGCTACACGGCAGCCCTCTCCGGCATCGGCGTCACGGCGCTGGTGCAGTCAAGCACCGCCACCGCCCTCATCGTCTCCGCCTTTGTCGGCCAGGGCCTCGTCACGCTGCCGCTGGCACTGGCCGTGATGCTGGGCGCCGACGTCGGCACCAGCCTGATGGCGGTGGTGTTCTCGTTCGACCTGTCCTGGCTGTCGCCGCTGTTCATTTTCGCCGGCGTGGTGATGTTCATCTCGCGCCAGGCCACGGCGGTGGGCCGCTTCGGCCGCGTGCTGATCGGGCTGGGCCTGATGCTGCTGGCGCTGCGCCTGATCAGCGAGGCCACGGCGGTGCTGATCCAGTCGCCCACCACCAAGACCCTGCTCGCCTCCCTTTCCAGCGACCTGCTGCTGGAGATTTTCGTGGGCGCGCTGTTCGCCGTGATTTCGTATTCCAGCCTGGCGCTGGTGCTGCTCACCGCGGCCCTGGCCGCCTCGGGGATCATCCCGGTGGACGTGGCGCTGGGCCTGGTGCTCGGCGCCAACCTGGGCAGCGGCGTCCTGGCGGTGCTCACGACCCTGCGCTCCACCATCGAGGCGCGCCAGGTGCCGCTGGGCAACCTGGTGTTCAAGATGCTGGGCGTGCTGATCATGGCGCCCCTGGCAGGGCTGTGGCTGCGCTACGTGCGGCCTTATCTCGGCGACCCCGCCACCGTGGTGGTGTTGTTCCACCTGACCTTCAATCTCGTCGTCACGGTGCTGTTCATCGGCTTCACGCTGCCCATCGCGCGCACGGTGACGCGGCTGCTGCCCAAGCCGGACAAGTCGATGATGGCCGGCCGCCCGCACCACCTGGACCCTTCCGCCCTGGCCACACCTTCACTGGCGATTTCATGCGCCGCCCGCGAGGCGCTGCACCAGGCCGACATCGTGGAAACCATGATGGTGGGCCTGCTGGCCGTGATCAAGAACAACGACCTGCGGCTGGCCGAGGAGCTGCGCCGGCTGGACGACACGGTCGATGAGCTGTATTCGGCCATCAAGTACTACCTGACCAAGATCTCGCGCGAAGCCCTGTCCGAGGAAGAAAGCCGGCGCTGGACGGACATCATCAGCTTCACCATCAACATGGAGCAGATCGGTGACATCGTGGAGCGCATCCTGATCGATATCGAGGACAAGAAAATCAAGAAGAGCCGCAATTTCTCCGAGGCCGGCATGGCCGAGATCTGCGAGCTGCACGCGCGGCTGATCGACAACCTGCGCCTGGGCATGAGCGTGTTTCTCAACGGCAATGTGCGCGATGCGCAGAAGCTGCTGGAAGAAAAAGCCCGCTTCCGCGATCTGGAGCGCGCCTACGCGGCCAGCCACCTGGTGCGGCTGACCGACAACACGGTGCAGAGCATCGAAACCAGCTCGCTGCACATCGACCTGATCAGCGACCTGAAGCGCGTCAACTCGCACATCTGCTCCATCGCCTATCCCATCCTCGATTCGGCGGGCGCGCTGGCACCCAACCGCCTGCGCCAGGCGCCGCTGTCGGACGCCTGAGCGGGCGCCGCAGCGGGCGTCAGTGGCTCGCCTCGACCTTGTCGCGCTGGTTCACGCAGTATTCGACCAGCGCATCGATCTCCGTGGATTTGTCGAACACCGCATCGGCACCCAGCTGGGCACAGCGCCAGCGCACGTCGTTGGTCGCATGGTTGGACAGCACGATCATCTTCTGGCCGGGCCGGCGGTAGCGGAATGCTTCCAGGATATTGAGCCCGCTGCCTTCACGCAGGAACAGGTCCACGATGGCCAGGTCCCAGTAGGCGTCGTTCTTGGCCAGCCATTGCTTGCCCTCGTGCTCGGTGTCGGCGGTGCCCACGGGCTCCACCAGCGCCAGCTCCTGCAGCGTTTCAATGAGGTTTTCTCGGATCGTCGGGCTGTCCTCGACGATGTAAGCCCTGAATTTCATGATCTTCTCCGGTGGGGACACGTATGCACATTGGGGCCAGATTAGCCGCGGCCACCGCCGCGGGGTGCAAGCACCCAAGCCAAGCCCCTGTAGGAGAGTTCGCTCAGTTGCGCAGTAAGCGTTGGTAACGGGCCGCTACAGACCCGCCGCGCAGAGCACCAGGGCGGCCTCCAGCGTGAACTCGCCGGCCACCAGCCGCGCCAGCACCTCCTGCGGACGCAACAGGGCGAATTGGGAGACCTCGCCATCCTGGTTGTCCGGCGCCACCGCCGCAGGCAGGACGCACTCGAACCAGGCAATGTGTTCCACCACGTAACCGGCGCCGCCGCCATCCGCCGAGGGCCGGCGCGTGGGGATGAGTCCCCCGCGCCGCACGCCCTGCAGTTGCGGCACCCGCAGGCCCGCCTCTTCCCAGGTTTCGCGTTCCAGCGCCTGCTCCAGCGAATCGGCCGCCGACACCAGGCCGCCCATCAGCGTGTCCCAGAGGCCAGGGTCGTTGGCCTTGGTCAGCGCCCGCTGCTGCACCCAGTGCCGCCCGTCGGGGCTGCGCGCGGCCAGGTGCACGGCATGGGTGGCGATGCCCAGCGGCCGCACGGCAGCCCGCTCCACGGTGCCGACGCGGACCCCGTTTTCATCGGCCACGGCCAGTTGCTCGTCACGCCAGGCGCCGGCCAGCCCGGCGTCGCGCATGGCGAAGGCAATGAGCCCAAGCGCCGCCGTGGGGTCGCCATGCAACTGCCAGCCCGTGACTCCATCACGCTCCGTTTTTTGTAGCACCTCACGCACAGTTGGCGCGCTCTGCTGGCCGATTCGCTTCGGAAAATCGGGTTCAACACTGCCAATCAACGCACTGCCCGCCCACAGGGGCTCGCGCGGTTTGCGCGGCGGCTGGGCGGCTGCGGCTTGCAGGCGGGCCAGCCAGTCCGGCGGAGGCGCCACGCCGCTCACAGGGTCAGGATGGTGCAGCCGGTGGTCTTGCGTGCTTCCAGGTCGCGGTGGGCCTGCTGCACCTGCTCCAGCGGGTAGGACTGGTCGATGCGGATCTTCACCTTGCCGCTTGTGACGGCTTCGAACAGGTCGTCCGCCATGGCCTGCGTGCTCTCGCGCGTGGCGATGTGGGTGAACAGCGTCTGCCGCGTCACGTAAATGGAACCCTTCGGGCCGAGGATGCCGGGCGAGAACGGTGCCACGGGACCCGATGCGTTGCCGAAGCTGGCCATCAGGCCGAACGGCTGCAGGCAGTCCAGCGACTTGTCCCAGGTGTCCTTGCCCACCGAGTCATAGACCACCTTCACGCCGCGTCCGCCGGTGACCTCCTTGACCCGGGGCAGGAAGTCCTCGCTGCTGTAGTTGATGGCGTGCACCGCGCCGTGCTCCTTTGCCAGCGCGCACTTGGCGTCCGAGCCCGCGGTGCCTATCAGCTGCAGCCCCATGGCCCGGGCCCATTGGCAGGCGATCAGGCCCACCCCGCCGGCCGCGGCATGGAACAGCACGAAGTCGCCTTCCTTCAGCCCGCCCTGGGGCTGGGTTTTCTTCAGCAGGTACTGCGCCGTCAGGCCCTTGAGCATCATCGCCGCGCCGGTTTCGAAACTGATGGCGTCGGGCAGTTTGCACACGGTCTTGGCCGGCATCACGCGCACCTCACAGTAGCTGCCCGGCGGCTGGCTGGCATAGGCGGCGCGGTCGCCCGCCTTCAGGTGCGTGACGCCGGTGCCGACGGCCTCGACGATGCCCGAGGCTTCCATGCCCAGCTGCAGCGGCATCGGCATCGGGTAGAGGCCCGTGCGCTGGTAAACGTCAATGAAGTTCAGGCCCACCGCCTTGTGGCGGATGCGGATCTCGCCGGCACCCGGCTCGCCCACGCTGACATCGACCACTTTCATTTCTTCGGCAGCTCCGTGCTTTTCGATGCGGACGGCTCGGCTCATGGCAACTCCTGGGGGGAAAAACAAGCTGTGATCGTGCCATCAATCGCGACAGCTCGCCGCAAACGCGCGGTCAGTGGCGTCTAGCTAATTAAGGTACATTTCCTCACCATTTTCTGAACCTTTGTTTTAGGAGACCGCTGCGCCATGACTTCCCCTGTTCTGTTCCCTTCAAATCCCGTTCTTGGCTCCATCGACGAAGACGCACCGCCCGGCAATGGCACCATCGTCGCGGAACTCGTCGTGGATGGCAGCATTACCGACGCTGATACGCCGGCGGCCCCGGAAGCCATCGTCATCGAGAGCGTCGACAACAGCCATGGGCAATGGCAATACAGCGTGGACGGGGGCTCAAGCTGGTCAGCGATTGACAACAGCGTGCTCAACGCCACTCCCGGCTACGGCCTGGCGCTGGACGCCGCGGCGCGGGTGCGGTTTGTGCCGGCGGTGGACTACAACGGTACCGTGGGCTTCGAGTTCCATGCGTGGGACGGAACCGGCGCCGCCAGTGGCGACTACGTGAGCATTGGTGGCGATGCCTATAGCGAGGAAAGCGACATTGCGACCCTCACCGTGAATCCGGTCAGCGATACCCATACCGGAACCAACAGCAGCGAGTCCGTGTTCGGCAGCGCCGGCGCCGACCTCCTGCTCGGCAAGGGGAGCCACGACGACCTGTATGGCTATGGCGGCAATGACCGGCTCAATGGCGGCACGGGCGCGGACGGGATGTACGGCGGTACCGGGGACGACACCTACTACGTGGACAACGCGGGAGACTTTGTCTTCGAAGCCGCCGGTGAAGGCACCGACACGGTGCGGTCGTCAATCGACTACGCCTTGACCGACAACGTGGAAAACCTGGTGCTTACTGGCACGGCCGCGATCAGTGGCGCCGGCAACACGCTGGCGAACACACTGACCGGCAACGCGGCGGCCAACACGCTGACCGGCGGGCTGGGCGACGACACACTGAATGGCCGGGCCGGCGCGGACATGCTGGCAGGCAACGAAGGCAATGACACCTATGTGGTGGACGACAACGGTGACACCGTGGTCGAGGCTGCGGATGAAGGCACAGACCTCATCAAGTCATCGGTCAACTGGACTCTGGGCGCGAATCTGGAAAACCTCACGCTCAGCGGTACAGCGGCCATCGATGGCACGGGCAATTCACTGGACAACGTGATTGCCGGCAACGCAGCCAGCAACGTGATTGACGGTGGCATCGGGGCTGACACGATGCGCGGCGGTGCGGGCGACGACACCTACTACGTGGATAACATCGGCGACGTGGTGCAGGAAAGCGCCACGGGCGGGTACGACACCGTTTACACCACGGTGACGTTCAACGCGGCGAATGTCGAGCGCGTAATCCTCGTGGGCAACGGCGACGCCAACATCACCGGCAACGCGCAGGACAACTACCTGGTGGGCAACGACGGCAACAACGTGATTGACGGCCGCGCCGGCGCAGACGTGATGATGGGGGGCCTGGGAGACGACACGTACATCGTTGACCGCTACGACGACGCGATCATCGAGCTGGACGGACAGGGAAACGACACCGTCAGAACCTCTGTCCAGATCGGTGGCTTCAATGGCGTATCTATCGAGAACTTCGTCCTCACGGGTACAAGCGAGCTGTGGTGTTACGTTGAAGGATATAAGAACCAGCACATCACCGGCAACTCGGCCGGCAACGTGCTCGACGGCGGCAAGGGCGACGACACCTTGACTGGCGCTGGCGGGTCCGACTTTTTTCGTTTTTTCGCGGCTTCCGGGAACGAGCTTCCGGGCGTCGACACCATCACCGACTTCAAGCCCGGAACCGACAAAATCCTGCTGGGACTGTCAACATACGGGTTGATCGGCACCGTCGATGTCCAGACTTCACCTATGCAAATCCTGCCCGGCGCGGCCGGCATTTACTACCAGTTCACCAACACCTCGTTTTTCTGGCAGGGCGCCGCCGCCCATGATGCCGATGACCGCATCATCTATGACCGGCCGACCGGCCGCCTGATGTACGACGCCGACGGCAACGGTGCCAGCCAGTCGGTGGTGATCGCCCTGATCGGAACCGGCTCCGGCCATCCCAACCTCACGGTGACTGATCTGGTGGGTTTCTTCGACATCGAATAACCGCAGGGCGGCGAGCAGTGGCGCGGTTGGTTAGAGTCGGCGCATGACACTGCGCCTGACGCCCGGCACCGCTGCCCTCCTCACCGTTCCTCCCCTGCTGTGGGCCGGCAATGCCGTCATCGGCCGGCTGCTCAACGGCATGGTGCCGCCGGTCACGCTCAACCTGCTGCGTTGGCTGCTGGCCTTCGTGATCCTGCTGCCGCTGGCGGGCTGGGTGGTGCGCCGCGGAAGCGGGCTGTGGACCCACTGGCGGCGCTATGCCGTGCTGGGCCTGTTGGGCGTGGGCTGCTACAACGCGCTGCAATACCTGGCGCTGACAACTTCCACCCCGCTGAACGTGACGCTGGTGGCCGCCAGCTCGCCGGTCTGGATGCTGGCCACCGGCGCCCTGTTCTTCGGCCAGCGCGTGTCCGGGCGGCAGCTGGCGGGCGCCGTGCTGTCGATCGCCGGCGTGCTGGTCGTGCTGTGCCGGGGTGAACTGGCGCTGCTGCTGCAGGTGCGGCTGGTGCCCGGCGACTTCTACGTGCTGCTGGCCACCGCGGCCTGGGCGGTCTACAGCTGGCTGCTGACCCGGCCGGGCGACGTGCCCGCCATCCGCGCCGACTGGGCCGCGTTCCTGATGGCGCAGGTGGTCATGGGCCTGGGCTGGTCGGCCCTGTTCGCAGCGGGCGAGTGGGCGGTCACCGAAGAGCAGATCCACTGGAGCTGGCCGCTGGTGGCGGCCCTGGTGTACGTGGCCGTCGGTCCCGCCATCCTGGCCTACCGCTGCTGGGGCATGGGGGTGCAGCGGGCCGGCCCCAACGTCGCGGGCTTCTTCGCCAACCTCACGCCGCTATTCGCCGCGGTGATGTCGGCTGCGTTCCTGGGCGAGCTGCCCCACCTGTACCACGGCCTGGCGTTTGCCCTGATCGTGGGCGGCATCGTGATTTCGTCCACCCGCTGAGGCCGCTGGCGCTTGCGGCGCGCCAGCGAAGCCGGTACCCTCGGCGGGCGGCCCGCAGGAAGGGCTCAAGGATCGTCATGCCCGGCCCTGCCTCGTCGCCTCCGCAGTCCCCGCATCCCCTTTCGCTGGCACTCAGCGCCGCGTTCGCCGGCGCGGTGTGCACGGCATGGCTGCCGGGCATTGCCCACGCCAACCCGCAGGGCGGCCAGGTGGTGCAGGGCCAGGCCAGCTTCGCAACCAGCGGCAACCGGCTCACCGTCATCAACACCCCCGGCGCGGCGATCAACTGGCAGAGCTTTTCCATCCGCCCCGGCGAAACCACGCATTTCCAGCAGCAAAGCGCCGCCAGCTCGGTGCTCAACCGCGTGGTGACTGCCAATCCCACGGAAGTGTTCGGCACCTTGAGCTCCAACGGGCGCATCGTGCTGGTCAACCCGGCCGGCATCGCGGTGGGCCGCGGCGCCGTGGTGGACACGGCGGGCTTCACCGCCTCCACCCTGCTCATCACCGACAGCGACTGGGCCCTCGGGCGGATGCGCTTCCTTGCCGCGCCGGGCAGCGGCGCCGTGCAGGTGGACGGCAGCATCCGCTCGGCCAACGGCGACATCGTGCTACTGGCGCCGCAGGTGGGCGTTGGGGCCAACGCCCTGGTGCGCGCGGATAACGGCAGCGTCATCCTGGCTGCGGGACGCAAGGCGGAAATCACCGGGCGCGGCCTGGAAGGCATCACGCTCGAGCTGAAAAGCCCGGCCGAAACCGCCACCAACCTGGGGCGGCTGGAAGGCGATGCGGTGGGCATCTTCGCGGGCACGCTGCGCCATTCCGGCGCCATCTCGGCCCGCACGGCGGCGCAGGAAGGCGGGCGCGTGGTCCTGCGGGCGGACAGCGAGGCGCGGCTAGACGAGGGCAGCCGCATCCAGGCGGACGCCGCCGCCGCGGGCAACGGCGGCAGCATCACCATCTGGTCCGAGGGCAACACGCAGGCGCTGGGCGCGCTGTCGGCGCGCGGCGGCACGCAGGCGGGCGACGGCGGCTTTATCGAAACCTCGGCCCGGCGCAGGCTCGAAGTCACCCGCGCACCCGACCTTTCCGCGGCCGCCGGCCGGGCAGGCACCTGGCTGCTGGACCCGGAGGACATCACCATCGCGGCCGCGCCTTCATCCAACATTTCGGGCGCCACGCCGTTCACGCCATCAGGTGCCGGCAGCTCGACGCTGGACGTGACGGTCCTGACCACGGCGCTGAACGGCGGCACCAGCGTGATCATCGACACCACCGGCGGCGGCAGCGGCACGGGCAACATCAACGTCAACGCGTCCGTGCTGAAGATCGCCGGCCCCGATGCCACGCTGACCCTGCGCGCGCACAACGACATCAACATCAACTCGACGCTCTCCTCGTCGTCCAACAAGCTCAATGTGGTGCTGGTGGCGAACCAGGACGCGGCGGGCGGCGGGACCAGCGTCGTCAACGCCGGCATCAACACCAACGGCGGCACCATCACCGCGACGGGCGGTTCGGGCGCCGTGACGCTCGGCAACGTGGGCATCACCGGAGCGCTTTCCGCGACAACGGTGGGCGTGGCCGGCGGGCTGAGCGGAGGCAACCTCACGCTGGCGGCCGGCACGATGAACTGGACGGGAGGGGCGCTCGGCAGCGGCACGCTCAACATCTCCAGCGGGGCCGTGCTCAACCTGGTCAACACCATCGATCACCCCATGAACGGCCAGGTGCTGAACAACTCGGGCACTGTCACCACCAACCTCGGCCCCTCGAACGGCCTGCTGGTGCAGAACGGCTCGACCTTCAACAACCTGGCCGGTGGCGTCTTTGAATTCAAGAGCGACAGCTACATCGGCG
>JACPOK010000038.1 GCA_016191525.1 Burkholderiales bacterium
AGCTGGTCCACCATCGTGTTGATGGTGTTCTTCAATTCAAGGATTTCGCCCTTCACGTCCACCGTGATCTTCTTGGACAGGTCGCCGGCCGCCACGGCCGTTGTCACGTCCGCGATGTTGCGCACCTGGGACGTCAGGTTGCCGGCCATGAAGTTCACCGAGTCGGTCAAGTCCTTCCAGGTACCCGCCACACCCTGGACGTCGGCCTGGCCGCCCAGCTTGCCTTCGGTGCCCACTTCCCGGGCCACCCGCGTCACTTCCGAAGCGAAGGATCGCAGCTGGTCCACCATGGTGTTGATGGTGTTTTTCAGTTCCAGGATTTCGCCCTTCACGTCCACCGTGATCTTCTTGGACAGGTCGCCGGCCGCCACGGCCGTTGTCACATCCGCGATGTTCCGCACCTGGGCCGTGAGGTTCGACGCCATGAAATTAACCGAATCGGTCAAATCCTTCCAGGTACCCGCGACGCCCTGCACGTCGGCCTGGCCGCCCAGCTTGCCTTCAGTGCCCACTTCACGCGCCACCCGCGTCACTTCCGCGGAGAACGTGCCCAGCTGCTGCACCATCTTGTTAATGATCATGGCGGTGCGCAGGAACTCGCCCTCCAGCGCCCGGCCTTCGGCTTCCAGCGCCATGGACTTGGAGAGGTCGCCTTGCGCCACGGCGCCGATCACCCGCGCCACTTCAGACGTGGGGTGCACCAGGTCGGCAATCAGCGAGTTGATGGATTCCGCCGAGTCGCGCCAGAAACCACTGGCATTGGGCACGTAGGCCCGCTCCTTGAGCTTGCCCTCCTTGCCCACCACGCGGGATAGGCGGGCCAGCTCGTGCGACATGCGCACGTTTTCGGCCACTACATCGTTGAAGGCGTCTGCCACCTTGCCGAACACCCCCGTCCAGTCCTGCGGCAACTGGGCGGCCGCGTTGCCTTTCTTGAGATCCGTCAACGCCGCAAGGAAAGTGCGGATGTGCTCCGACGCCACGTCCGCCTCGTCCAGCAGCGAGTTGACAGTGGCTACGTTGTCCTGCCAGAAGCCGGCCAGCTTGTCGTCGCTCAGGCGCCGGTTGGGGCGCGCGCTGCGCGGCGCGCCCTCGACCGATTTGAGCTTGTGCGAGGTGCGTGCCGCCTGCGACGTAAGTTCGTTGAATTCGGTGGCAATCTTTCCATACGTGCCCTCCCATTCGGTGGGCAGCGTGACGCCGCTTTCGCCGCGCCTGAACGCACCAAGCGCCTTCAGCACCGCGCGCAGGTCGCCCTCACGCTGTTCCGCTGAAGGCAGTTTTGCCACTACTTCCATGGTGTCCCCCAATTCGTAACCGTCGGTCAAGAAACAATTCGAAGCAGGGTACCGGCTTCGGCTCGGCCGTTCAACTGGGCCGGAGGGGCCGGCACCCCGCAAACCCAATGCTGGCGCGGCCTGTAGGACCATACCTACGCGAAGAGAAGCAAAAGAATGACGGGCGGATGTAGTGCCCGCGAAACGCGGCGCGATTGCGGCCGGCCAAGAAAAAAGCCGCCCGGAGGCGGCTTTTTGCGGAGCTGAAAGAATCAGTTCAGCGCGTCCTTCTTGCCATCCTTGTAGATGTACAGGGTCATGGCCGGGTTCTTCAGTTCACCCGACGGCTCGAACGCGATGTTGGCCGTCACGCCCTTGAAGTTGGTCTCGCCCAGCTTGGCGGTGTAGACCTTCGGGTCAACCGAGTTGGCGCGCTTCATGGCGTCGACCAGCACGAACGTGGCGTCATAGGTGTACGGGCTGTAGACCTGGAACTGGCCCGGGTACTTGGCGTCGTACTTGGCCTTCCAGGCGCTTCCGCTGGGCATCTTCTGCAGCGAGGCACCGCCTTCAGCGCACACCACGTTGTTGAGGGTCTTGGCACCGGCGGCCAGCTTGGCGATCTCGGAAGTGCAGATGCCGTCGCCGCCGAAGTACTTCACGTTGCTCAGGCCGAGCTGTTCCATCTGGCGCAGCATCGGGCCGGCTTGCGGGTCCATGCCGCCGTAGAAGATGGCGTCCGGTGCCTTGGCCTTGATGGCGGTCAGGATGGCCATGAAATCCGTGGCCTTGTCGGTCGTGAACTGCTCGTCGACCACCGTCATGCCCTTGGCCATGGCGGTGCGCTTGAACACTTCGGCGACACCCTGGCCGTAGGCGGTGCGGTCGTCGATGATGGCGACCTTCTTCAGCTTCAGCGTGTCGGCGGCGTAGAACGCAAGGCCGGCGCCCAGCGCATTGTCGTTGGCGATGATGCGGTAGGTGGTCTTGTAGCCGGGCTTGGTCAGGTTGGGGTTGGTGGCCGCGCCGGTGACGTGGGGGATACCGCAGTCGTTGTAGACCTTGGAGGCGGGAATCGTCGTGCCGGAGTTCAGGTGGCCGACCACGCCGGCGACCTTGGCGTCGCACAGCTTCTGGGCGGCTGCCGCGCCCTGCTTCGGATCAGCGGCGTCGTCTTCGGCCTGGATCTCGAACTTGATCTTTTTGCCGCCGATCACGATGTTCTGGGCGTTCAGGTCCTCAATGGCCATGCGGACGCCGTTCTCGTTGTCCTTGCCGTAGTGGGCCTGGGCACCGGAGACGGGTGCGACGTGGCCGATCTTGACCGTTTGGACGTCTTGGGCGGACGCGATGCCGGCAACCGCGGCGATGGCGGCGGCGACCGTCAGTTTCAACTTCATTTGCATAAAACCTCCAGATTAGGGAAAAAGGTTGAGAAATTTTTTAAGGCTCAACGGCGGCGAACATATCGCAATTTCCGGACCCGAACCATAGGGAAAAGTCTAGGTGCGCACCGATAAGGGGGTTTACCCGCTGTGCAGTGGCGCTAATGAAATCACGATTTCACAAGCCTGGCTTGGCGGTATTCTGGGCCGCGACCAGCTCTTCAGCCATGGCCTGCGACACCGTGTCGCGCACCACGGCCTCGATTTCCTCGCGCAGTTGCGGGCCCAATGAGCGGGTCTGCTCCAGCACCGTGGTGGCGATGGCTTCGCGCAGCCGCCTGTCGAGCGTCAGGTCGACCTTCTGCATGATACGGTGGACCAGCTGTTCGGGCGACAGCGCCGCAGGCTGCTGCGCCAAGGGCTGCGCGCCATCCACGCGCACCACTTCGGTCAGCGTGGGCACGAAGCGGGGCGGCGTGCGGCCCGGCGTCACCCGGCCTCCCTGGTGCCAAGGTCGTGGCGGGTGATCGAATAGCCGCGATCGGCGTAGTGTTTCCAGCGCCGTCGCGCGCCCTGCCGGTCGTCCTCGTCCTGCGTCACCACCTCGATCAGCCGCTCGAAGCGCTCAAAGCCCTCGGGCACCGGCCCGCCCAGGTTCACCAGCACCTGCTGGTGCGGTGAGATGCGCGGCGACTGGGCCAGCACCACGGGCGAAGCGGTCGTCACCGCCGGCGACGCGTCATGGCTGTGCGGCAGGAATTCCAGAGGGGCGAACGTCCACAGCGCCACGTCGAGCTGGCTCAGCCAATGCTGCTCGCCGGTCACCACCACTTTCGCGCCGGCGCCCACGGCCTTGCGCACCAGCCGGCAGGCGTAGCCCAGCCGGTCAGGCGCATTGAAGTGGAAGGCGACCTCGGTCATGACGGTGTCATTTACGGCGCGCCGGGGCGCGTGCGGGCTTGGGCGCGGCTTCCAGCTGCTGGCCGAGCAGGAACTCCACCAGCAGGCCCACCGGCCGCCCGGTCGAGCCCTTGGCCGAACCGCTCTTCCATGCCGTGCCCGCCACGTCCAGGTGGCCCCAGGGGTACCTGGCGGTAAAGCGCTGCAGGAACTTGGCGGCGTTGATCGCACCGCCGGCGCGCCCCGCCACATTGGCCACGTCTGCGAAATTGCTCTTCAGCCCGTCGGCGTATTCGTCGTCCAGCGGCATGCGCCAGCACGGGTCGAGCGCGGCGTCGCCCGCGGCAAGCAATGCCTCGGCGAGCCCGTCATCGGTAGCGAACATGCCGCTGCGCACCCCGCCCAGTGCGATCACGCAGGCGCCGGTAAGCGTGGCGATATCCACTACGGCGCGCGGCTTGAAGCGCTCGGCATAGGTCAGCGCATCGCACAGGATGAGGCGGCCTTCGGCGTCGGTGTTGAGGATTTCGATGGTCTGGCCGCTCATGCTGGTGACCACATCGCCCGGCTTCACCGCGCGGCCGTCGGGCATGTTCTCGCAACTGGGGATCAGGCCCACGATGTTCATGGCCGGCTTCAGCTGCGCCACGGCGCGGAAGGCGCCCAGCACGCTGGCCGCGCCGCCCATGTCGAACTTCATCTCGTCCATTTCGGCCGAGGGCTTGATCGAGATGCCACCCGTGTCGAACGTGATGCCCTTGCCCACCAGCACCACGGGCGCTTGCGACTTGGGCGCGCCGTTGTAGCGCAGCACGATGAAGCGCAGGGGCTCGTTGGATCCCTGGGCCACGGACATGAAGGAGCCCATGCCCAGTTTGGCGACTTCCTTCGGGCCCAGCACTTCGCATTCCAGCCCCTGGGCCCTCGCCAGTTCGAGGGCAGCCTCGCCCAGCATCGTGGGCGTGGCGTAATTGGGCGGGCGATTGGCCCATTCCTTGGCCAGCTCGATGCCCTGCACCACGGCGGTGGCATGGGCAAAGGCCGTGCGCGCCAGCGCCGCATTGCCCACGCCGATGACCACGCGCTCCAGCTTGCGGCCTTCCGCGCTGGATTTGGTGGTGGCGTAAACATAGCTGGCCTCGGCCACGGCGCCCACGGCGGCGCGCACGGCGGCGCCGGGCGCGTCACCCAGGCATAGGGTGATGCGGCGGGCCTTGCTGCCCCGCAGCGCGCCCACCGCGGCCAGGACCGCCGAGCGCACCTGCGCGGGGGTGCCCTCGCCACACGGCGCCAGCACCAGGCGGCGTGCGGCGATGCCTTCGGCGCGATAGGCCTGCAGCACGGGGCCCGGCTTGCCTTCCAGGTCGCCGGCCTTCCGGGCCTGCGCCACCAGGCGCGAAAGCGCGTCCTTGCCGGGCTTGAAGGCTGCCGGCACGAGCAGCACCAGCGCGTCGCATTTTTCGCCGGCGGCGGCCGCGGTGCCAAGGGTCTTGAGTTCGAAGTCCATAATCCGCTGTCTTGTAGTGGAACTGCCTTTTCGCGCCCGATGTTATTCCATTCCTCCATCCGCAAGGAACTGGCCCGCAGTTTCGGCGCGACCCTCGTTGTACTGGTCACCATCGTGATGACCATGACGCTGATCCGCACGCTCAGCCAGGCCAACCGCGGCAGCGTCAACCCGCAGGAAGTGCTGATGGTGATGGGCTACAGCGTGCTGGGCTACCTGCCCCCCATCCTCACGCTGTGCCTGTTCATCGCCATCGTCGGTACCCTGTCGCGCATGTACCGCGACAGCGAAATGGTGATCTGGTTCGCCTCGGGCCGCGGCCTTTCGTCCCTGCTGAGCCCGCTGTTCCGCTTCGCCTGGCCCATCCTGCTGGTGGTGACCCTGCTGGCGCTGGTGATCTGGCCCTGGGCCAACCAGCAGACCCAGGACATGAAGGAGCGCTACGGCAAGCGCGGCGACCTGGAGCGCGTGGCGCCCGGCCAGTTCCAGGAGTCGGCCAACGGCACCCGGGTGTTCTTTTTGGACAAGGACACGCCCGACAACAAGTCGGGCAAGAACATCTTCATCTCCACGCTGGAACGCGGCAAGGAAACCGTGACCTCGGCTCGCACCGGGCGGGTGATCGCCATGGGCGACGACCAGTTCCTGCTGCTGTCCAACGGCCAGCGGCTGGAAAGCTCGGTCAACGCGCCCGGCCTGAAGATCAGCGAGTTCGAGGAATTCGGCAACCGTGTGGGCAGCCGTGAACTGGGATCGCAGGACACCCCGGCCAAGGCCCGCTCCACGCTGGCGCTGATGGTGGACCCGACGCGGCCCAACCTGGGCGAACTGGCCTGGCGGCTCGGGCTGGCCCTGGCCGCGCTCAATTTCGTGGTGATCGCCGTGGCGGTGTCCAGTGTGAACCCACGGGCGGGCCGCAGCGGCAACCTGGTGTTCGCCCTGTTCGCCTTCGTCGTGTACTACAACCTGCTGAACCTCGGCCAGAACTGGATAGGCTCCGGCCAGGTGGCCCTGGGCCGCTTCATGCTGGGCCTGCACGGCGGCGTGCTGCTGCTGGGCATTCTGTGGCTGGCCAAGCAGCACAACAACTGGTCGCTGCGCTGGCGGCGCAAGGCGCAGGTGCCCGCATGAAGACCATCCGCCGCCTGATCTACCGCGAGGTGCTGGCCGCCGTGGTGTTTGTCGCCATCGGCTTCCTGGCGCTGTTCTTCTTCTTTGATTTCGTCGACGAACTGCCCAACGTGGGCAAGGCGACCACGGGCTACCAGCTCACCCAGGCCCTTGTATTCGTCACCCTGCTGGTGCCCAGCCACCTGTACGAACTGCTGCCCATCGCCGTGCTGATCGGCACCATCTTCGTGATGGCCCGGCTGGCGCAAAGCTCCGAATACACCATCCTGCGCACCAGCGGCCTGGGGCCCTGGCGGGCCCTTCGCACCCTGCTGGTGCTGGGCTTGATGTTCACCCTGCTGACTTTTGCCGCCGGCGACTACCTGGCGCCGATCGCGGACCGCACGGCGCAGCTGCTGAAAGCGCGCTTTCAGGGCCGCATCAGCCTGGGGCAGACCGGCGCCTGGCTGAAGGAAAAACAGTCCTTCCACACCTACAACGTGAACGTGAACGCCCTGACGCCCGAGGGCGACATGCAGGGCGTGCGCATATTCGAATCTGACGCGCGCGGCTTCCTGGTTTCGGTGACCCAGGCGCCCAAGGCGCGTTTCAGTGACGACGGCGCCTGGCTGCTGCAGAACGCCGAGCGCAGCGAATTCACGACACAGGGCACCGAGATGGCCAAGGTCGAGCGCGTCAAGCTGCCCACCCTGCGCTGGCCCACCGAGATCAGCCCCGAAATGGTGTCGGTGGCCCTGCTCAAGCCCGAGCGCATGAGCACGCTGGACCTGTTCCAGTACATCCAGCACCTGGACGCCAATGGGCAGACCTCGCAGCGCTACGAAATCGAGTTCTGGCGCAAGCTGTTCTACCCGCTCAGCTGCATGGTGATGGTGGTGCTGGCCCTGCCCTTCGCCTACCTGCACTTCCGCGCCGGCGGCATCACCACCTACGTGTTCGGCGGGGTGCTGATCGGCATCAGCTTCTTCCTGCTGAACAACGTGTTCGGCTATATCGGCAACCTGCAGAACTGGTGGCCCTGGCTCACCTCGGCCTCGCCCGGCCTGATCTACACCGTGCTGTCGCTGGGGGCGTTCGGCTGGCTGGTGCTGCGCAGGTAGGCATGGCGGGCAAGGCCATCATCCTGTTCGGGCACGGCTCGCGGGACCCGCTGTGGCGCCAGCCGATGGAAGCCGTTGCGGCGCGCTTGCGGGCCGCGCAACCCGGCTTGCCGGTAGCCTGCGCCTACCTCGAACTGGACACCCCTGACCTGCCCACGGCGGCCGAGCCCCTGCTGGCCTCAGGCGCCGCGCATATCACCATCGTTCCCATGTTCCTCGGCACGGGACGCCATGCCCGGGAGGACCTGCCCCTGCTGGTGGAGGCCTTGCGGCAGGCCCATCCCGCCGCCGCCTTTGTGCTGCAATCCCCGGTGGGCGAAAATCCCGAGCTTCTGGATTTGCTGGCAAAGATCGCGATGGCATAATGAATTTCTCTCTTAGAAGAAATTCGGTATGAACCTCCATCAATTCCGATTTGTGCAGGAAGCGGCACGCCGGGGCCTGAACCTGACCGAGGCCGCCAAGGCCCTGCACACCTCCCAGCCGGGCGTCTCCAAGGCCATCATCGAGCTGGAAGAAGAACTGGGCGTCGAGATCTTCGCGCGCCACGGCAAGCGCCTGAAGCGCATCACCGAACCCGGCCAGCACGTGCTCAAAAGCATCGAGCTGATCATGCGGGAAGTCGGCAACCTCAAGCGCATCGGCGAGCAGTTCAGCGCCCAGGACAGCGGCACACTTTCCATCGCCACCACGCACACCCAGGCGCGCTATGTGCTGCCCGTGCCGGTGGCGAAGCTGCGCGAGGCCTACCCCAAGGTCAACGTCAGCCTGCACCAGGGCTCGCCCGACCAGGTGGCCCGCATGGTGATGGATGAAGTCGCCGAGATCGGCATCGCCACCGAATCGCTCTCCGACTACAACGACCTCGTCACCCTGCCCTGCTACGAATGGCAGCACGTGCTGGTCCTGCCGCTGGCGCATCCGCTGGCGAAGAAGGAACGCATCACGCTGGAAGACCTGGCGGCCGAGCCCATCATCACCTACCACCCCTCGTTCACCGGGCGCACCCGCATCGACACCGCCTTCGCGCAGCGCAAGCTCACGCCGCGCATCGCGCTGGAAGCCATCGACTCCGACGTGATCAAGACCTATGTGCGGCTCGGCCTGGGCATCGGCATCGTGGCTGAAATGGCCGTGCGCGACGACGGCAGCAACGCCGACCTCGCCGTGCGCCCGCTCGGCACGCTGTTCGGCCAGAACGTCGCGCGGGTGGCTTTCAAGCGCAGCGCCTACCTTCGCAACTTCGTCTACAAATTCGCCGAGCTGCTCAGTGACCGGCTCGACCGCAACCTCCTCGCCAAGGCCATGACCGGCCACGTCAACGATTACGAGCTTTGAACCCATGAGCACGACCATCGAACGCACTCCCCGCATCGAAACCAAGCTGCCCGCGGTGGGCACGACCATCTTCACCGTGATGTCGCAGCTGGCGGTTGAAAAAAGCGCCGTCAACCTCGGCCAGGGCTTCCCGGATTTCAACTGCGACCCGGCCCTGGTCAACGCCGTCACCGAAGCCATGGCCTCGGGCCTGAACCAGTACCCGCCCATGACCGGCGTGCCGGCGCTGCGCGAAGCCGTCGCCGCCAAGGTGCAGGCCATGTACGGCCGCGCCTACGACCCGAACAGCGAAATCACCATCACCGCCGGCGCCACACAGGCCATCATCACCGCCATCCTGGCCGTGGTGCACCCGGGCGACGAGGTGATCGTGCTGGAGCCCTGCTACGACAGCTATGTGCCCAACATCGAGCTGGCCGGCGGCAAGGTGGTGCGCGTGCCGCTCACGCCCGGCACTTTCCGGCCCGACTTCGGCAAGATCGCTGGCGCGCTCAGCAGCCGCACGCGCGCCATCATCATCAACAGCCCGCACAACCCCAGCGCCACCGTGTGGTCGCGGGACGAGATGCTCACGCTGCAGGAACTGCTGGCGCCCACCGACACGCTGCTGATCAGCGACGAGGTTTATGAGCACATGGTGTTCGACGGCCAGGAGCACCAGAGCGCGGCGCGTTTCCCCGGCCTGGCCGCGCGGGCCTTCATCGTCTCCAGCTTCGGCAAGACCTACCACGTCACGGGCTGGAAGGTGGGCTACGTGGCCGCGCCGCCCGCGCTCACGGCCGAATTCCGCAAGGTGCACCAGTTCAACGTTTTCACCGTCAACACGCCGGTGCAGTGGGGCCTGGCGAAGTACATGGCCGACCCCACGCCGCACCTGCAACTGCCGGCCTTCTACCAGCGCAAGCGCGACCTGTTCCGCGAAGGCCTGAAGCGCACCAAATTCCGCGTGCTGGGCACGCAGGGCAGCTACTTCCAGTGCGTGGACATCTCGGACGTGAGCAGCCTGAGCGAGGCCGACTTCTGCAAGTGGCTCACCACCGAGATCGGCGTGGCCGCCATTCCGCTGTCGGCCTTCTACGGCGATGGCTTCGACCAGCGCGTGGTGCGCTTCTGCTTCGCCAAGAAGGACGAAACGCTCAACCTGGCGCTGGACCGGCTGGCCAAGCTCTAGGCCGCGCTAGCCCTGCAGGAATTCGTTGATCTTCGCGCCCGGCGTCAGCCGGTCGAGATAGCCGAACGTGCCCTGCTCCTTCACCTCGGTGGCCGCAGTGAACAGCCCCGTCATCGCGGCCCGCCACAGTGACGTGGCCAGGCTGATGCGCCTCACCCCCGCCGCTTCCAGTTCGGCCACGGTGAATGACTTGCCCGGTATGCCCACCATGAAGTTCACCGGCTTGCCCAGCGAAGCGCAGACCGCGCGCACCGCCGCCAGGTCGGGCAGCGCCGGCGCGAACAGCACGTCGGCCCCCGCTTTCTCGAAGGCCTGCAGCCGGCGGATGGTGTCGTCCAGGTCGGGGTTGCCGCGCAGGAAATTCTCGGAGCGCGCCGTCAGCGTGAAGGGAAACGGCAGCGCACGCGCCGCCTCCGCTGCCGCCGCCACGCGCTCGGTGGCCTGGCCGAGGTCGTAGAGGGGGCGCTCCCGGTCACCGGTGGCGTCCTCGATGGAGCCGCCGGCCAGCCCGAAGTCCGCGGCCATGCGGATGGTGAGCGCCGCATCCGCGGGCGAGTCGCCAAAGCCCTTCTCAAGATCGGCCGAGACCGGAATGTCCACCGCCCGCGCGATGGCGCCGGCGTGTGCCAGCGCCTCCTCGCGCGTCACCTTGCCGTCGCGCCGCCCCAGCACGCCCGCGCAGGCGCCGCTGGAGGTGGCCAGCGCCGCGAAGCCCAGGCCTTCCAGCATGCGGGCCGAGCCGGCGTCCCACGGGTTGGGGATGAGGAAGGCGGCGGGGCCGCGGTGCAGCGCCTGGAAGCGCAGTGCTTTTTCGTGCTGTGTGTTCATGCCCGCGACATTAGCACTGGATCGAATTGCGGCAGAACTTCTCCAGCTCGCGCACCACGGCCTGGCCGCTCACGGCGTTGGTGGCCCTGGGGCCCACCTCGAGACTGAGCTTCATCTGGTATTTGCGGAAGAAGTCGTCGAAAAGCTCGCCGCCCAGCGTGGCATAGGCGGTGAGCGTATCGGTGCGGGGGTTGTGCTCCAGCAGCACCGCGCACAAGGGCTGCGGTGCCGGCCCGCTCAGCACCTCGGCGCCCTTGGCCGGGTCATACTGGCTGTGGTCGGCGCAGCAGTGGATCAGGTGGTCCTGCACGCCGCGCTGGGGCCGCGTCTTGCGAAAGCTGATGAAGCTCACCTCTTTCGTCGGATACACCAGCTGGTGCGCGCAGATCGCCGAATACGAGACCACGCTGCGCGACGCGCCCACCCCGCCGGGCCAGGCATACGAATCGCTGCTGCGCGTGCTCATGGCCTGCGGCAATGCCGGCTTGTCCAGGTTCAGCAGGAACGCGGGCGTGGCCTCGAACGGGTAATGGAAAACGTAGTTGGTCAGCGGCAGCAGCTGCGACGCCTTGACCGGCTGCCCCTGCTCGTTGACCAG
Organism: Burkholderiales bacterium; assembly: GCA_016191525.1. Classification (GTDB taxonomy): domain Bacteria; phylum Pseudomonadota; class Gammaproteobacteria; order Burkholderiales; family Burkholderiaceae_C; genus Ramlibacter. The sequence continues at coordinate 11,236 of JACPOK010000038.1, forward strand.
CAGCGCGCGCGCATACGCCTTCGGGCGCGCATTGGCCGCGAACGCCGGCAGCGCCGCGCTGCCGGAAAGGCAGGCCGCACCCGCCGTGCATGATTCGATAAAACTGCGTCGATCCATGTCCGTGTGTCCTCCAGGTGCCCTAACGTATCGGCCGGTGCGCGCCCTGTCAAAAGGCTTTGTACCGAAGAACAAAGTCCCCAGTTCCGCATAATGGACACACTTTCCCACCCATGAGCAGCCCGTTCGCCACCCTCAAACACAGCTGGCCCCGCGAAGTCTCGGCGGGTGTGGTGGCCGGTGTGGTGTCGGTGCTTTACGCCGTGTCGTATGCCGCGCTGCTGTTCCAGGGTTCGCTGGCGCACCTGGTTCCCTATGGCATGGGCCTGTGCCTGGCCAGCGCGCTGTTCGGCGCTTTCTGGCTCGCGTGGCGCAGCCAGCTGCCGTTCGCGCTGGGCGGGCCTGACGGCAACACGCTGTCGATCCTGGCCGCGATGGCGGCAACCGTGAGCACCAGCGGCGCCGCGGCTTCCGGCGCCGGGCTGCTGCAGGTGCTGCTGCTGCTGGCCATCACCACCTTGCTGTGCGCCGTGCTGTTCCTCGCGCTGGGCGTGGGCCGGCTCGGGCTGGCGGTGCGTTACATCCCTTACCCGGTGATCGGTGGTTTCCTGGCTTCCACCGGCTGGCTGATCGCCGTTGGGGGCCTGCGCGTGGGGGGCGACCTGGCCATCACCATCGACACACTTTCGCGCCTGCCCAAGGCGCTGGCCGAGCCGCAGCTGCTGGCCACACTGGCACTCGGCCTGGCTTACCTGGCGGTGCTTCGCGTGTGGCGCAACCCCTTTGCGATGCCAGCGCTGCTGTTCGGCAGCGCGCTGCTGGTATTCGCCGGGCTGGCCATTGCGGGGGTGCCCGTGCAGCAGGCGCGGGTGGACGGCTGGCTGTTCGACCACACCGACAAGGTGCAGTGGATGGCGCCCTGGCAGTGGCTGCGCGGACCCGGCGCGATCGACTGGTCCTGGATCGCCGGGCAATGGCTGGACATGCTGGCCGTGGCCGCCGTGGCCGTGATCACGGTGCTGCTTGGCGCCTCGGGCCTGGAAGTCATGTCGCGCAGCGACATCTCGCTGGACCACGAGCTGCGCCTGCACGGCTGGCTGAACCTCGCTTCAGCGGCGCTGGGCGGCACGCTCAGCCTGGTCTCGGTGAGCCGCAGCGCCGTGCTGCTGGACGGCGGCGCGCGCACGCGGGCCGCGGGCCTGGTGGCCGCGGGCGTGTGCGCCATCACGGCCGTGGGCGCCACGCTGCTGCTTGGCTGGGTGCCGCGTGTCGTGTTGGGCGCCTTCCTGTTCTACCTCGGCGCCACCATCCTGTGGGACTGGGTGGTGGCGTCGCGCCGGCGGCTGGGCCTGGCCGACTGGGCGCTGGTCATCATCATCCTGGCCACCACCATCACCATCGGCTTCGCCATTGCGGTGGTCGCCGGCGTGCTGGCCAGCAGCCTGAATTTCGCCCTCAGCTACAGCCGCGTGGGCGTGGTGCAGCACGACCTGGACGGCACCGCCTTGCGCAGCGCGGTACTGCGCCCGGCCGCGCACCGCCAGCTGCTGGCCGCGCACGGCAAGGACATCCGCGTGCTGGTGCTGCGCGGCGTGATCTTCTTCGGCACCGCCAGCGCGGTGCTGGAGCAGGTGCGCAGCTTCCTGGAGCGCCCCGCCGGCGGCGCGCGGCGCGAACTGGTGCTGGACTTCAGCCACGTGGCCAGCGCCGATTCATCGGCGGGCCTCACTTTCACCAAGATCGCACAGCTGGCGGCGGCGGGCGGTGTCGATCTGGTGATGTGCGGGCTGGGCCCGGCTACCCGTGCGGTGGCGCCGAAGGCCGGCGAAATCGCCGCCACGCTCGACCTGGCGCTGGACGCGGCTGAAGAAAAACTGCTGGCCGCCAACGGCGTGGACCCGGCCGCCATGCCCGAGCCGCTGGACCAGTGGCTGCCGCGCGAACTGGGAGGCGTGCAGCACTGGGAACGCCTGGTGCCCTTGCTGCGCCGGCACGAGCTGCCGGCCGGCAGCGAGCTGATGCACCAGGCCGACGCGTCGAACGCCACGCTCTACCTGATCGAAAAAGGCCGCCTGCTGGTGCGGCTGGAAGGCCAGGCCGAAGGGCGGCGCCTGGCCAGCCTGATGGCGGGCAACATCGTGGGCGAAATGGCGCTGTATTCCAACGCCAACCGCTCGGCCAGCGTCACGGCGGAACGTGACACGGTAGTGTGGTCACTGGACCGCGAGGCGCTGGAGGAGTTGCACACCAGCGCGCCAGAAACCGCCATGCAGGTTCATTCCTTCGTGGTGCGAACCCTGGCCGAGCGCGTGCGCCAGGCCAACATGACCATCGCGGCCCTGCAAGACGGCGCTTGAGAGGCCCGGGCAAGCTCCCGGCCCACGCCAACCGTAGGAAACCCCTGACTCCCGGCTGAGGCATCCGCTGTCCGGAACGGCTGAGCGCGCCTGCCACTATCACTGCACACAACACCTGGAGAACACCATGTCCATTTCCCTCATTCTTCTGATCGTCCTGATCCTGCTGCTGGTCGGCGCCCTGCCCAGCTGGGGCCACAGCCGCAGCTGGGGCTACGGTCCTTCCGGCGGCCTGGGCCTGGTGCTGCTGATCGTGCTGGTCTTGATGCTGATGGGACGCATCTAACACCGAAGACGCTATCGTTTTCGTAGCGCCTCCAGCACGCTGCATGCGGGCTGGAGGCGTTTTTACGTCCCCAGCTGGGCTTTGAGGCGCAGGATTTCCTGCTCCGCCAGCTTTGCCGGCGTGATGTTGCGCGCCGTTCCGCGATAGCCAGTGAAGGCGCCCTGTGCGTCGAACACCGGTTCGCCGTTGACCGAAAGGTATACCGGCTCCATTCCGGGGCGGTTGCGGACATATTCAAAGTTGCGGAAAGGCCGCCGCGCCGCCATGTCGTCCTTGTGCGCCTGCCAGGTCCCACGCGCAGGCTGCAGGTCAGGCAGCTCCCAGCGCGCCTTGCCCAGCGCGCCCTGCCGCTCCCCCGGCGGGCCTGCAAGATCGTCGGCATCTCCGCCCGAGAAAAAAGTGAAGCGCATTTGCGCGTCTTGCTGCCAATACCAGTCAGAGGCCATTTCGGTGAGGCTGCGAAACCGCTGCTCGCGTTCGCGCAGCTCTTCCTGCCGGGCCAGCTGCTCGGTTATGTCGTCGGCCACCACCAAGAGGTGGCTGACCTTGCCGGAAGAGTCGCGCAGCGCCACCTTGCGCATGTGAACCCGGATTTCGCCCCGGTCCCTGGTCTGGGCCGGCCGGTCGGCAAAAGTCTGCTCCCCCCCTTGCTCAAGCAGCGCCATGTCCGCCGCATGCATGCGGTGCGCCGATTCCGCCGGCCACAGGTCGTGCACATTGCGCCCGATCGCCTCGGCCCTGGGCAGCCCGTACATGCCCTCGGCCGCCTTGTTCCACAGCATGACCCGGCAGCCGTCCGCCACCGATTTCACGTGCACCGCGGTGGGAATGTTCTCCACGATGTTGTTGAGCAGCTGCCGGTCGCGCCATTGGGTTTCCTGCGCCTGCTTGCGCTCGGTGATATCGGTGACGAGCACCAGCGCGCCCTGCGGACCGCCGCGGCCGAGCGGCGATACCGTCATTTCAAGCCAACGCTGCCCGCCACGCATCTGGCGTTCGAATTCGTACCGGAAGTTGGGCGACTGGCCGGCCAGCACGCGCCGCATCCCGGCCACCACACCGCTGCCCAGCACGCCGCCCGGCCCCATGCTGTTGCACAGCGCCGCCGCGTCGGCACCCGGGCCGGGCAGCGCGCCGGCGCCCTGTTGCCGCCACGCCTGGTTGACCTGCGAGATCACCCCCCGCGCGTCCAGCAGCGCGGCCTGTGCCGCCAGCGCATCAAGCACCAGCGCAAGGTGCAGCGTCTGCGAAGGGCTAACGGGGGCGTCAAGTTCCATGGACCCACTATCGGCGATCCGCCACGCCGGGCCTTGGGGGATTTTCTTAAGGGCTCCAGGGTTAATGCGCAAGCTGCGCCCACAGCCTGTCGAGCCGCTTGACGCTGACCGGTTGCGGCGTGCGCAGTTCCTGCGCGAAAAAACTCACCCTCAGCTCTTCCAGCAGCCAGCGCAGCTCCTGCATGCGCGCATCGGTGGCGCCCTTTCGCTCCGCGACCAGGCGCCAATAGCGTTGCTCCTGCGGCCGCAATTCCGCCAGCTTGGCCGCGTCGCGCGCCGGGTCGGCGCGCAACTTGTCCAGCCGCAAGGTGATCGCCTTCAGGTAGCGTGCAAAGTGCTGCAGCGCGCCCCACGGCGTGGCCGCAAGAAAGCGCTTGGGCACCAGCCTTTGCAATTGCTGCTGCGCATCGGCCGTGGCATCGGGCTGGTTGCGCGTGTCCTTGATCTTGCGCGTCGCCGCGCCGAATTCCAGCAGGATGGTGGCGGCCAGCCGCGCGACCTCGTTGGCGATCAGCGTCAGCCGGCCCCGCCCTTCTTCCACCCGCTTCCTGAACGCCGCCTCGTCGGTGGGCAGCGGCTCCAGCAGGAAAGCCCGCTCCAGCGCCACCTCGATGATCTGGTCGCGCAGCTCTTCCTGCGTTCCGAGCGGCATGAAGGCGACAGCCATCTTCTGCAGGTCGGGGATGTTTTTCTCCAGGTACTTCAGCGCGTCGCGGATCTGCAGGGCGAACAGGCGGCGCAGGCCCGCGCGATGTTTTGCCGCCGCCACCTCCGGCTCGTCGAACACCTCGATGGTCACCGCGTCGCCATGGTCGATCAGCGCCGGGAAACCCACCAGGCTGGTGGCGCCCTTGCGCACTTCCATCAGCTCGGGCAGTTCGCCGAACGTCCATGAGGTGAAGCGCTGCTCCCCCGCCGGAAATACTTTTGCTATATCTTTGATAGCTGCCTGTGCATGACTGGTGCGCTCTGCAGCCGTTTTTCCTTCTGGAACCTCAGGCTCCGCGGCAGCCGGCGCCTTCAGGCCCGCAAGCGCCTGGAACGCGCCGCGCGCCTGCGCGCCCAGCTCCGCCTTGAGGGCGCCGAGGTTGCGGCCCATGCCCATCTGGCGGCCGTGCTCGTCCACCACCCGCAGGTTCATGAACAGGTGCGCGGGCACCATGTCCAGCTTGAAGTCGGTGCGCTTCACGTCCAGGCTGGTCGCGTCGCGCACGCGCCTGAGCAGCGCATCGGTCAGCCCGCCCACGGTCCAGGCCTGCGGCTGCGTGAGCTCATTCGCCAGTTTGGTTGCCGATTCGGGAAGCGGCACAAAACGCGAGCGTGGGCGCTGCGGCAGGCTTTTCAAAAGCGCCAGCAGCTTGTCGCGCAGCATGCCGGGCACCAGCCATTCGCAGCGCTCGTCGCTCACCTGGTTCAGCACAAACAGCGGCACCGTGACCGTCAGCCCGTCGCGCACATCGCCCGGCTCGTGCAGGTAGCTGGCGGCGCAGTCCACGCCGCCCAGGCGGATGGTCTTGGGGAAGGCGTTGGTGGTGATGCCCGCCGCCTCATGCCGCATCAACTCGTCGCGCGTGAGTTTGAGCAGCTCCGGGTTCTTGCGGATCTCCTGCCGGTACCAGCTCTCGAAGCCGTGGCCGCTATGGATGTCCTGCGGCAGCTGCTGGTCGTAGAAGGCGTAGATCAGCTCGTCGTCCACCAGCACGTCCTGCCGCCGCGACTTGTGCTCGATCTCCTCCACCTGCTTCACCAGCTTCTGGTTCGCCGCCAGGAAGGGCAGCCTGGTCTCCCACTGCCCGGCCACCAGCGCCTCGCGGATGAAGATTTCGCGCGCGCCGTGCAGGTCCACCGGCCCGAAGTGAACGCGGCGGCCGCTGTAGATCACCAGCCCGTACAGCGTGGCGCGCTCCAGCGCCATCACGTCGGCGGCCTTCTTTTCCCAGTGCGGGTCCAGCAGCTGTTTTTTCAGCAGGTGGCCGGCCACCTCCTCGATCCACTGCGGGTCGATGTTGGCGATGCCGCGCCCGAACAGGCGGGTGGTCTCCACCAGTTCGGCCGCCACGATCCATCGGCCCGGCCTTTTCTTCAGGTGGGCGCCGGGATGGGGGAAGAACTTGATGCCGCGCGCGCCCAGGTATTCGGTGCTCCCCTGGCCCGCCGACGGCTCTTCCATCTTCCAGCCCAGGTTACCCAGCAAGCCCGACAGCATGGCCTTGTGCAGCTGCTCATAGCTGGCCGGCTGGGTATTGAGCTTCCACTTGTGCTCAGCCACCACGGTGTGCAGCTGGCTGTGGATGTCGCGCCATTCGCGCACGCGGCGGATGTTGATGAAGTTCTGGCGCAGCAGCTGCTCGTACTGGCGGTTGGAAAGCTTGTGCTCGTTGTCATGGCCGCCCCGCGCGTTGTGGATCCACCTCCACAAGTTCAGGTAGCCCGAGAACTCGCTCTTGTCGTCGTCGAACTTGGCGTGCTGCTGGTCGGCCTGCGTCTGCATCTCCATGGGCCGGTCGCGCACGTCCTGCACCGACAGGGCGGAGGCGATCACCAGCACCTCGTCCAGCGCGCCGCGCTCGCGCGCCTCCACGATCATGCGGCCCACGCGCGGGTCCAGCGGCAGGCGCGCCAGCTCCTGGCCGATGGGGGTGAGGTCGTTGTTGTCGTCCACCGCGCCAAGCTCGTTGAGCAGCTGGTAGCCGTCGGCGATGGCACGGCCCGCCGGCGCCTCCAGGAAAGGAAAGTTCGCGACGTCGCCCAGGTGCAGCGACTTCATCCGCAGGATCACGCCCGCCAGCGAAGAGCGCAGGATTTCCGGGTCGGTGAAGCGCGGGCGCGAATTGAAATCCTTCTCGTCGTACAGGCGGATGCAGATGCCGTCGGCCACGCGGCCGCAGCGCCCCGCTCGCTGGTTGGCCGCGGCCTGGCTCACCGGCTCCACCAGCAGCTGCTCCACCTTGCTGCGAAAGCTGTAGCGCTTGACGCGCGCCGTGCCCACGTCGATCACATAGCGGATGCCCGGCACGGTGAGCGATGTCTCCGCCACGTTGGTGGCCAGCACGATGCGCCGCGCGGTATGGCCGTCAAAAATGCGTTCCTGCTCGGCCTGCGACAGGCGCGCGAACAGGGGCAGCACCTCGGCATTGCGGGTCATCACGTTGTGCACCAGATGCTTGCGCAGGTGGTCGGCCGCCTCGCGGATCTCGCGCTCACCCGGCAGGAAGACCAGGATGTCGCCGCCCGCGTTGCCCTGCCACAACTCGTCCACCGCGTCGGCGATCGCTTCATTCAGCCCGTGGTCGCGCGATTCCTCGAACGGGCGCCAGCGCTGCTCCACCGGGAACATGCGGCCCGAGACGTAGATGATGGGCGCCGGGCCGTTCTTCGAGGCGAAGTGGTTGGCGAACCGGTCGGCGTCGATGGTGGCGGAAGTCACCACGATCTTCAGGTCGGGCCGGCGCGGCAGGATCTCGCGCAGGTAGCCCAGCAGGAAGTCGATGTTCAGCGAGCGCTCATGCGCCTCGTCGATGATCAGCGTGTCGTAGGCCTTCAGCAGCGGGTCGCCCTGCGTCTCGGCCAGCAGGATGCCGTCGGTCATCAGCTTGACCGAGGCATCGCGCGACAGGCGGTCCTGGAAGCGCACCTTGTAGCCCACCACCTCGCCCAGCGGCGTCTTCAGCTCTTCGGCGATGCGCTTGGCCACGCTGGTGGCGGCAATGCGGCGCGGCTGGGTGTGGCCGATCAGCTGGCCGCGAGTGCCGGCCGCCGCATTCAGCTTGCCCCGCCCCATTCCCAAGGCGATCTTGGGCAGCTGCGTGGTCTTGCCCGAGCCGGTTTCGCCGCAGACGATCACCACCTGGTGCGCCGCCATCGCGGCCATGATGTCGTCGCGTTTGGCCGAGACCGGCAGCGATTCGGGGAACGTGATTTCCAGGGTAGGCAAGGATGCGGGGCTCAAAGCCCGCAATTATCGGCGACCCCGCGTTCGTCAGGTCGCGCGGCGCCCCATCTCCACCACCCGGTTGGACGGCAGGCCGAAGTAATCCGACGCCCGGCCCGCGTTGCGGTGCAGCCAGGCAAACAGCACCTGCCGTGCCCACCCCAGGCCGGGCAGCCGGCCTGTCCCCACGTTTTCACGCGAGGTGAAGTACGAAGTGCTCATGACCGAGGTGTCTATGCCCTTCTGGTACGCCAGCAGTTTCATGAACTCCGGCACGTCCGGCCGCTCCATGAAGCCATGGCGGGCAGTGACCTGCCAGAAGCCGTGGCCCAGCCCGCGCACCCGCAGCTTGTCGGCCGCTTCCGCGCGCGGCGTGTCGATGGCTTCCACCTGCAGCACCAGCACGCGCTCATGCAGCACTTGGTTGTGCTTGAGGTTGTGCAGCAGCGCGTGCGGCACCGAATCGGGCTCCGACGTGAGGAACACGGCCGTGCCGCGCACCCGATGCGGCGGCTGCGCGCCCAGCGATTCGACAAACGGCGCCAGGTCGATGCGGTCGGCCTGCGCAGCGCGGCGGCTGATGCTGCGCCCGCGCGCCCAGGTGGTGAAAAGCACCAGCACGAGCGCCGCAATGGCCAGCGGCACCCACCCGCCCTCGGCGACCTTCAGGCTGTTGCCCACCACGAAAACCAGGTCCACTGCCAGCAACGCGCCGCCGCCAATAGCCACGGCCACCGGGTTCCAGCGCCACAGCCGCAGTGCCACTACGGTGGCGAGCAGGGTGGTGGTCACCATCGTCAGTGACACAGCAATACCGTAGGCCGCGGACAGCGCCGTCGAAGTCCCGAAACCGACCACCAGCGCCAGCACTCCCCCCATCAGCAGCCAGTTGACGACCGGCAGGTAGACCTGGCCCATCGCGTCGCCGGAGGTCTGCACCACGCGCAGCCGCGGCAGGTAGCCCATGCGCATGGCCTGCGCCGTCAGCGAGAAGGCGCCCGAGATCACGGCCTGCGAGGCAATCACCGTGGCGGCCGAAGCCAGCACCACCATGGGCATCACGCCCCAGGTCGGCACCATGTGGAAGAAGGGGTTGTCGATGGCTGTGGCGTCGTGAAGCACCAAGGCACCCTGGCCGAAGTAGTTCAGCACCAGCGCCGGCAACGCGACGAAGAACCAGGCGCGGCGGATCGCGCTGGCGCCGAAGTGGCCCATGTCCGCATACAGCGCCTCACCGCCCGTGACGGCCAGGAAAACCGAACCCAGCACCGCCAGCGACTGACCCGGGTGGTCGGTCAGGAAGCCCACCGCCCAGACCGGGTTGATGGCCTGCAGCACCTCGGGCGAACGGGCGATCTGCTGCAGCCCCAGCCAGGCCAGCACGCCGAACCAGAGCAGCATCACGGGCCCGAACACCTTGCCGACCAGGCCGGTGCCGTGCCGCTGCACGGCGAACAGGCCGATCAGGATGGCCACCGTCAGCGGGACTACGTATTTGTCGAACACCGGCGTCACGACGTTCAGCCCCTCGACCGCGGAGAGCACCGAGACGGCCGGGGTGATCAGGCTGTCGCCATAGAACATTGCGGCGCCGGTCAGGCCCAGCGCGCCGAGCGCAGCCAGCACCGCCGGATGGCCCGCCTGCCCGCCCACCGCGTGTTTGGCCAGCGCTTGCAGGGCCAGGATGCCGCCCTCGCCATCGTGGTCGGCGCGCAGCACAAAGACCACGTATTTCAGCGTCACCACCAGCATCAGCGCCCAGAAAACCAGCGACAGCAGCCCCAGCACCGAGGCCGCGTTCAGCACCACGCCATGCGCGGGGCTCAGGCACTCCTTGAAGGCATACAGCGGCGAAGTGCCGATATCGCCGTACACAACACCGAGCGCAGCCAGCGTGAGGGCTGCCCGCGCGCTCGAGGCGGGATCATTCGAGCCGGGTTGCGGCTCCAGGGTCAGGGCGTTCATACGTGAACAGGAAGTTGGACACGGATGAAGCTTAGTTCGCGTTTTGTGCAGTGCAACATAAATGCGCTGTTCGCGCAGACAGAAAACTCCGTTGCCAAAGGAGTTTCATTACTTTGGCTGCTGAAGCCAGCATGCGATCAGCTAAACGTAATGCCTGTAGATGCCAGCCCCACCAGGCCCACCTGGGTTTGGTTGGCGGCGGATTCCGCCAGGTGCCACAGGAAATCGCCCTGCGTGTCATTGTTGAGCGACGCGACACCGCTGGCCAGCGTGGCAGCGTCGGGCGCGGCGCGGTTCACGGTGTTCAGCAGGTAGCTGGCGATCTGCGTGTTGGTGGCGCTGGCCGCGCCGCCGTTTGCCAGGATGCCCCAGATGTCCAGCCGCATGATCGCACCCGACAGGTCGCGCAGGCTGAAGCCCTGGTCGAACAGGCCGATCACCGTGCCCACCAGCGGTGCCTTGGCCGACAGCGCGGCCTGGCCCAGCACCGCACCCAGCAGCAGCACGGTCCTGCCGCCCGAATCACTGGTGCCCGCATCCAGCGCCAGGCTGGTGCTGGAAAAGCGCAGGCGCTCCACGTTGCGCAGCGTGTCGGTGCCGTCCGCGCCGGCGGTGGTGAAACTGCCGTCGGTGTTGCGCGTGAGCGTGGTGGCCGCGCGCGTGGACGAAAAAACCACCGTATCGGTGCCGCTGCCGCCGTCGATGGTGTCGGCAAACAGGCTGCCGGTGATGGTGTCGTTGCCGCCCAGCCCGGAAAACGTGCCCGCCAGCACGCTGGTGATAGCCTCCGCGCTCTCGGTGCCGGTGGTCGGGTGGTTGATGCGCACGCCGCTGTCCTGCAGGATCGCGAGGTCCAGATCGTTCAGGTCATAGCGGCGGCCGAACTCGCGCCCGCCGCCGTTCATTACGCTGGCCAGCAGGCCAACGCGGCCGATCGAGGCCGAGCCGTAGTGGTACATGTCGGAATACAGCGGCACGTTGCCGCCGTACACGGCGCGCGCCGTGGCGCCGGTGAAGAACGTTGAGCCCGCGATCACCTGCACGTTCTGGTCGTACGGCGTCATGTAGTCGGCCGGCAGCGCGCCGGTGGTGGCTGCGCGAAAGCCCGAAAAGGCCAGCGCATGCAGCAGTTCATGCTCCATCGCCGAGACAAAGTCATAGCCCGAGGCCGGGATGTCGTTGCTGGTCTCGGGCGTGGCGTCCACCCAGTAGGTGCCCGCCAGGAAATCCGCGCCCACGCGGATCAGCGCGTCGGCGGTGGTGCCGTTGGGGTCGATGCCGGTGGCCACCTCGTTGGCAAAGCCGGAATTCAGGATACGAAAGCCGCTGGCAGTAGATGTCTGCACGGTGGTGGCGGGGCCTCCGTTGGCGGTGGCGACCGCCGGGTCGATGATCACGCTGATGTTGATGTCGCCGATGCCGCCTGCAATCCAGCGGTTGAGCACGCCCGCCGCATAAAGCACGTCGGCCTGGATGCTGGCGGCCTGCGCCGTGAATCTTCCCGTGGGGTCGGAATAGGTGACGGTGAACGTGGTCATCCACCTATCCTAGCCTGCCGGCCGGATGCGCCTACTGATGAGCGGGTGGAACGAGGCGGATTTCGTCAGGCGCCAGCTCTTCGGCCAGGTAAAAGGCCAGGCCGCCCGACAGGGCGGCGGCGGTTGCCGCGAGGACAACGATGGCGACGAAGATGGCGATGTGGCGCATGTTCACAAACTAGCAGCTAACCCGGCGGACGGCTAATCCTTTTGCTTTTTCAACACGTCTTTTGCTTTTTGTTTACATTGGGCTGGAAAGCCGGGCCCGTCCTACACCACCGCGTGCAGCGGCGGGCGATAAGGGAAGCTGCTTACCTCTGAAAGGACACTCTCATGCGCATGGACGTCTACCACCGGGCCGAACACGAACACAAACTCTCCTTCCTGCTGGTACCGGCAGGCAAGCTGCTTCCCGAGGAAGTGACCAATGTCGACTGGGTGGTGCACACGCGCGGCGTGGAAGTGAACGAGGAAGCGGCCGAACTGCCCGACTACGGCATCGACAAGCCGGGCCCGCAGATCCGCGAAAAAGGCTATGCCATCACCGGTGTCCAGCACCAGGTGGCTGAAGGCTAGCGCTGTCCGGCGCCGGGCCTAGCGCCCGAACAGGCCCAAAAGGCCGATCAGGATCAGGTAGATCGCCACGATGAAGTTCAGCAGCCGCGGCATCGCGAGGATCAGGATGCCGGCGATCAGCGACGCCAGGGGGCCAAGGTGAGGTATGAGGTTCATGCCCCCATCGTGCCCCAGCCGTGGGCCCGGGCGTGTAGGCCTTTGGCGCGAAATCATCGCTTCAGCGCAGCGTCCCCCGCAGGCTGGCAAAGAACAGCTCGGACTGCAGCCGCTCGCCGTTGGCTTGCTGCGCCACACGCGCCGTGAGTGCTTCGTCCACCGGCATCAGCTTTTGCCCGGTGGACTGGGCCAGCACCTGCACCATGCAGGCGCGCTCCAGGTAATACAGGTCGTCATATGCGTAATCGATGCGCTGGCCGCAGACGATGACGCCGTGGTTGCCCAGGAAAACAATGTCGGCGCCCTGCATGGCGCCGGCGATGCGCTCGCCCTCCCCGGCGTCCAGCGCGAGGCCGTTGTAGTTCGCGTCGATGGCCACGCGGCCATGGAAGCGCATGGCGTTCTGCGACAGCGTGGTGTCCAGCGCGCGGCCCTGCGTAAGCGTGAGCGCGGTGCTGTAGGGCATGTGGGTGTGCAGCACGCAGGCCTTGCGCGCGATGCCATGCACCGCCGCATGGATGAACATGGCCGTGGGTTCCACCTCGTGCCGGCCGGCCAGCTTGCCGCCGCCCGCATCCACCAGAACGATGTCACCGGCCTGCACTTCGCTCCAGGCCAGGCCGCGCGGGTTCAGCAGGAACTGCTCGGCGTTGCCCGGCAGCGCCACGCTGAAATGGTTGCACACGCCCTCGCCCAGCGCATGGTGCGCCGCCGCGCGCAGCGCCAGCGCCAGGTCGGCCCGCAAGGCCGCGACGGCCGGTGAATTCCAGGTTTGTTCGTCGTTCATCATTGCTCCGTGCGGCCGGCCACGCTGGCCACCGAGGCCACGATTTCAGAAGGCTCCAGCGGCTTGGACACATGCACCGCAAAGCCCGCGCGCAGCGCGCGTACCCGGTCTTCCGAGCGCGCGAACGCCGTGAGCGCAATGGCCGGCAGCGCGCCGCCACGGCCCGGGCCCAACTGGCGCACCCGCCGCAGCAGTTCGTAGCCATCCACATCGGGCATGCCGATGTCGGACACCAGCACCTCGGGCCGCTGCGCCTCCACCATGGCCAGGGCGGCAGTAGCCCCATCAGCCACCAGCACCACGGCGCCGCACTCTTCCAGGATTCGCTTGAGCAGGTCGCGCGCGTCCGGCTCGTCATCCACCACCAGCACGCGGATGCCGTGCAGGTCCATGGTGTCAAAGGGCGACGGCGCCCGCGCCGCCTGCCGCGCTGAATCGCGCTTGTCCGCCGCGCTCTGCGCGGCCAGCGGCAGCTGCACCACGAAGGTGGAACCGGCGCCTTCGCCCCCGCTGCTGGCCTCCACCGTGCCGCCATGCAATTCGACCAGGTGCCGCACGATCGACAGGCCCAGCCCCAGCCCGCCGTAGCGCCGCGTGATGGACCCATCGGCCTGGCGGAAGCGGTCAAAGATGTGCGGCAGGAAATCGGGCTTGATGCCCACCCCCGTATCGGCCACGGTGATGCGCACGTGCCCGTCCACGCGTTCCAGCCCTACCTGCACCACGCCGCCGCGCGGCGTGAACTTCACCGCGTTGGCCACCAGGTTCCACACCACCTGCTGCAGGCGGGTGGTGTCGCCCAGCACCGGGCCCGCGTCGGGGTCCAGCGCGGCCTCAATCTGCACGCCGCCCGCATCGGCCGAGGGCCGCATGGTGTCGATCGCGCCCTGGATGAAGGCCACGGGCGACACCGGCCGCACTTCCAGCCGCATCTTGCCGGAGGTGATGCGGCTCATGTCCAGCAGGTCGTCGATCAGCTGCGTCTGCATGCGCGTGCTGCGCTCGATCACCTCCACGCCCTTGAGCAGGTCGGCCTGCTCCGGCACCAGCTTGCGCCGCAGGATGTGGGCCCAGCCCAGGATGGCCGACAGCGGCGTGCGCAGCTCGTGCGACAGCGTGGCCAGGAATTCGTCCTTGATGGCGCCGGCCCGCTCGCTTTCCTGCCGCGCCGCACGCTCGCTCTCCAGCATCTCGTGCTGGTGCGTCACGTCCTGCACGATGCCGATCATCCCCGTGAGCGAGCCGTCGGCCGCATAGGTGGGTTTGCCGCGCGGCGCTATCCAGCGCTGGGTGCCGTCAGGCCGGATCACGCGGTACTCGATGGAATACACGCCGTGCTCTTCCATCGACTTGCGGGCGCGGGCCTCGGCCTCGCCGCGGTCATCCGGGTGCAGCACCTGTCTCATCTCGTTGCGCAGCAGCCGCTTGCCGGCCTCCAGCCCGTACATGGCGGCGGCGCGGCCACCCAGCACGATCACGTCGGTGGCGGCGTCCCAGCTCCAGTCGCCCAGGTCGCCCGCTTCCATGGCCAGGCTCAGCCGCTGGTGCGCTTCGGCCAGCACCCGCTCGCCGCGGATGCGGTCCAGCGATTCCCAGCAGCGCGCCACCACCTCGCGCACCAGCGCTATCTCTTCCGGTGTCCACGCGCGCGGCACGGCCTGGTGCACCGCCATGGCGGCGACGAAACGCCCCTTTTTGTGCAGCGGCACGCAGATCACGGCCTGGATGCGCGTGAGGCGGTAAGCCGCCAGATCGGTGCCCGCCGTCTGCGGGTCGGTGTCTACGTCGGGGTTGACGTAAGGCAAGCCCGCGCGCATCAGGCGCAGCACCTCGGCGCCAAAGTCCGAGAACGCGTAGCGGCCCACGATGCTGGGCACGCCGTTGTTGTAGTCGCCGATCAGGTCGAAGTGGTTTTCGTCTTCTTCCACCTGCGCGTAGGCACAGCGGTTCACGCCCAGGTGCTCGCCCAGCAGGCGGGCTGTGGCCTGCATGATGTCGCCCGGCTCGCCGACCAGGCGCGTGGCCTGGGCCAGCTCATCCAGGAAACGCAGGCGGCGCTCGCTCTCGGCAACGGTGCTGGGATGGCGGAAGTCGGCGGGCATCTGCGCCATTTTTATCACGGCCAGCTCGGCCGTGGGGCCCCCATGGGGCAGACGCTAGCCCGAAACCAGCAATGCGCCCCAGAAGCGGCTGGCCGAAGCGGCCTGCTCCAGCTCGGACAGGCGCACCGCGCGGCAGGCCAGGTGCGCGCCCAGCGTGCGGCCGTCGGGCAGCACGCCCTCCAGCTCGGGCTGCATCACGGGCTGCAGCGCGTATTCAAGTGCATTGGCCGAATGCGCGGGCACCATCGCGCAGAACTCGGTTTCGCTCAGGCGGGCCAGCGCGCCTTCGGGCGGCAGCCGCTCGCGCAGCAGCTGCGCCAGCACCGACAGCACGCTGGTACGCCCCGTCTCGCCCAGCGAAGCCGCCATTTCGTCCATGCCTTCCACCCGCATGTGGCACAGCGCCAGCTGCGCGCCATCGGCATGCGCCTGCTGCACGGCCAGGCCCAGCAGCTCGCGGAAGCCGCGGATGGTCCAGCAGCCCGTCACCGGGTCCAGCGCATGGCGCCGCTGCATCAGGTCCAGCCGCATCAGCAGGTTTTTCTGCAGGCTGGCGGCGGCATGCGCGCGCAATTCGCATTCGGCCATGTGGGCCAGGTCGCGCAGCCCGGCGAACTCGTCCTCGCTGTACACACGGGGAATGGTGTCGATGGCGCACAGCGAGCCGGCGAACAGGCCCTGCCCGATCTCCAGCGGCCAACCCACGTAGGAGCGGATGCCCGGCGCGCCGGTCACCAGCGGGTTGTCCACGAAGTCGGGCTCGGCCCAGGTGTCGCGGATGATCAGCGGCCGGCCGCTGGCCACCACGTGCCCGCAAAAGGAAATGTCGCGCGGTGTGTGGTCGGTATCCAGGCCCTGCACCGAGCGGAACCACTGCTCGTCCTCTTCCACCACCGTGATCAGCGCGATCGGCACATGCATGAGCCGCCGCAGGGTGCGCGTGATCCGGTCAAAGCGTTCCTCTCGCGGGGCATACGCACAGACGGCATTGCGCACCGCTTCCAGGCGCTGGGTTTCATTGGCCGGTGTGGGTGCGATACGCATGAGCCGATTGTCGGGCATGGCCGGCAATGGCTGGGCGCCGCCTGACCCACAACTGACCAACAGTTACCAGTCGATACCGCTGCGAAGCCTGCGCGACACACGCGCGGCGTTCAATGAATACAACCAAGGAGATTTCCATGAAAGCACTGCTTCTGATTGTCCTGGCGGTCTCGGGACTGGCCGGCTGCGTGGCCTACCCCGTCAATGGCTATGGCTACGGCTACAGCGACCCCTCAGTCACCGTGTACTCGCAACCGGGCTACTACGGCTCGCGGCGCGACCGCGACGGCGACGGCGTTCCCAACCGCTGGGACCGCCGCCCCAACGACCCGCGCCGCCAGTAAGCCGCCGGCGCGGATGAACACGTCCGGAAACGGCCAGCCCGTTTCCCGGGCGGGGGAGATCATGCGTTCCATGCAATCCACAACAGGAGACACCATGGACCCAGCAGCAACCGCCGCCACGGCCAAGCAGGCCGTTATCAACACCTGGAAAGCCTTCGGCACGCGCGACGCCGCGCAGATCGCCGCCGCGCTGCCCGACGACGTGGAATGGCATGTGCCGCCGGGCAATGCCACCGCGCTGGCTTCGGGCCACATGGAAACGGTGCTGACCAAGCCGCTGATGGTGAAGTTCCTCTCGGAGGAATACGGCAAGCTGTTCGTGTCCGACGTGAACGTCACCTTCACCGGCCTGCACGCCGAAGGCAACACCGTTTTCCTGCAGCAGCGCCTGCAAGCCAAGCTGGCCAACGGCCGCGACTACGACAACGACTACTGCTTTGTTATCGAGGTGAAGGAAGGCCGCATCCACCGCATGCGCGAGTACATGGATACGCAGCGCGGCTACAAGTGCTTCTTCGGCGACGGGGCGGCCTACTCGTTCCTGTAGCCCCGCGCGCTCAGGCGCAGGCCATGCGCCGCATCGAGGTCGCCAGCAGACGCGACACCGATTTGAGTGAGTCTGGGGAAGGCTGGCGTCCGTCACGGGCCGCCACGCCGCAAATGAGGGTGCCCGCTTCCATGCCCTCGCGGCTGTACACCGGCACGGCATCAAACAGCGCCGAGCCGCAGCGTGCCTGCAGCAGCTCGCGGCCGTAAGCCTCTTCAAAAGGATGGCAGCCGTCACCCGGCGCCACCTCGCGGCCGGTGAGCTTGCCGTTGCGCAACTCCCCGATGAAGACCATGTCCATGCCGAACGCGGCGCGCAGGCGGTGCAGCACCGGCACCAGCGCGGTGAGTTGTGGCGCGTCCGCATCGTCGCCCGTCACCGACGCAAACTCACCTTCGAGGACCGTGAGCCCGGCGGAGAAATCGTTCCTGAACCACTCAAGGTTATCCATATAGGCTGCCATGGGTTGCTCCGGGTTCTTCAGCCGTACAGCGCTTGTTCCAGCGGGCGCAACATTTCAGGCTTGACCGCCGCCTTCAGCGCGGGCAGCACACGGCACAGGTCTTCGTAGCTGCCGCAGCGCTCCACGGCCATGTTCAGCCTGAAGCCCTTCAGCCCCATGGCGCCCGACAGACGCACCGCCATCGGATAGGCGTCCTTGAACCGCGCGATCGGCGGGCGGTTGTGGAACTCCTCGGCCGCGCGTTCAGCGGCCAGCTCCTGTTCATCCGCGATCTCCGCCACCAGGCCCAGGTGGATCAGGTAGTCAATGTCGCTCTCGGCCACGCCGGCCATCCTGGCGTTGGCAAGCACGCGGGATTTCGGATAGCGCGAATCGCAAAGGATGAACGCGCCACGCTGGCGCGCCGTCAGCGGCACCGAGCGGTCCCGCATGGCCTTCACACCTGCTTCGGTCTTGGTCAGTCTCATGTCGGTCTCCTTGTGTATCTGAATGTTTCCAAGGATGCCGCATGGTGCGGCCGACACCTTAGGGCAATCGCCTAAGGAAAAATACCCCCACCGGATGCGGCCCGATCACTCTTTCTTGTAGCCCACCTGCGCGAGTGTCTTGCCCCACAACTGATAGCTCTCGCGCACGATGCCCGCGAACTCCTCGGGGCCGGCGTACTTGGCTTCCACGCCGCCGGCGCGAAAGTCATCGCGCATCTTGGGGGTCTTGAGCACCTGGCTGATCGCATCGCTCAGCTTGGCCACGGTCTTGGGGTCCATGCCGGCGGGGCCGAAGAAGCCGATCCAGCTTTCGATGTCCACACCCGAGATGCCCTGCTCGCCCATGGTGGGCAGCTCGGGGAACAGCGCGCTGCGCCTGGGCGCCACGGCGGCGATCATCTTCACGTCGCCGGTCTTGGCCAGCGCCACGGCAGCCGATGACGATGCGAACTGCATGTGCACGCGGCCGCTGATGAAGTCCTTCGCCACGTCGTTGGCGCCTTTGTACGGCACATGCACGATGTCGATGCCGGCCTGTTTGGCGAACATCTGGCCGAACAGGTGCGACGACGTGCCCACGCCCTGCGACACATAGTTCAGCTCGCCCGGGTGTGCCTTGGCATAGGCCACCAGCTCTTTCACGTTGTTGGCGGGAATCGACTTGTGCAGCATCAGCACCAGCGGGCCCAGCGCGCCCTGGGCGATGGGCGTGAAGTCCTTGAAGGTGTCGTACTTCACCGCGGCCAGCGTCTGCGGCAGCTGGGCCAGCGTGGAGGCCGGCGTGTAGAGAACCGTGTGGCCATCGGGCGCGGCCTTTGACACTTCGGCCGCGGCCAGCATGGTGCCGGCGCCGGGCCGGTTGTCGATGATCACCGGCACGCCCAGCACCGCCGTGAGCTGCTGCGCCATCTGCCGCGCCTGGATGTCGGTGCCGCCGCCGGCCGGGAAGCCGACAACGATCTTGATGGGTTTGCCGGGGATGGGGAATTCAGCGGCTGCGGCGTTGAAGGCCAGCGGCAGCAGCGCGGCGGCCAGCAAGGCCTTGAGGGTTTGTCTTTTGTACAACTTCGTCTCCAGATGATCCATGGATTGCGGGTCAAGCCCGCAATGACAGGGCGATGAATTGCGCTGCGGCAGCACCTTCCAGCGCCGCCGAGGCCAGCAAATATTCCGCACCCGAGCGGATATCCCCCGCCGCGAACACGCCGGGCACTGAAGTCCCCATGTCGCCATTGGTTTCGATACGCCCCTGCGCATCAAGTTTCAGCACGCCCGCCAAAAACTGGCTGTCGGCCTGCAGCCCGGCATAAACAAACACGCCTTCCGCCGGCACCTGCCGCGGCGGCGCATCGCCCTGCAGCACCATCACGCCGGTGACGCCCTTGGCATCACCCGTGATCTCCACAATCTCCGCGCCCGCAATCAGCTCCACATTCGGGAACCCGGTCACATCGCGCACCAGGTGTTCCTGCGCATGCGGTGCAGGCTCGCGGAACACCAGCGTCACCTTCGCCGCATGGCCGGCCAGCACCATGGCCTCGCCAAAGGCCGAATCCCCGCCACCCGCCACCACCACGCTTTGGCCGCGAAACAGCGGCCCATCGCACGAGGCGCAGTGCGAAACGCCGCGCCCTTCCAGCTGCTCTTCACCCGGCACGCCCAGCTTGCGGCGTGCTGAACCGGCCGCCACCAGCACGGCGCGTGCGGAGACCGATTCACCTTCGCAGCGCAACACATGCCGCCCGCCGGCGCCGGCTTCCAGCGCCTGCACCGTGTCCATGGTGAATTCCACGCCCGCCGCCTCGGCCCGCTCCTGCAGCTCCGGCCCCAGCTCAAAGCCGGAGGTGCCCGCCGCAAAACCCGGCATGTTGTCGATGCGTTCCACGGTCATCACCTGGCCGCCCGCGCCCATGCGCTCTATCACCAGCACCTTCAGGCCCTGCTGCGCGGCCGCCGCGGCGGCCGTCAGGCCCGCCACACCGGCGCCGATGATGGCCAGGTCGGTCTCGCGCAAAGTGCTCATCGCCACTCGTCCACCGACACCGTGGCCTTGTGGTGCGCGCCCATCATCTGCCAGTAGCCGTTGGCCTCGCCGCCGGTGACCACCACGTTGATGTCGCTTTCTTCAAACATGCGCACCGGCGTGTCGTCGGGCACGTTCAGGTACTTCTTCTTGGGCGATTCGCCGAAGGTGGCCTTGGTGTAGATGTAGTTCTGCACCAGCTGAAGGTCCCAGTAGCGGCCGGCCGGCATCTCGGCGGTTTCGTGCAGCCAGCGGATCAGCTTGGCCTTGGTATCAAAGCCGCCGCGCTCCACGAACTGGCGCGCGGTAATGGGGTCGAGCACCAGCACCGGGGCGGTGATGGCGTCGGTGCCCAGCAGCATGTCCTTCACGTGTTCGCGCCAGTGGTCCTTGCGCAGGCCCAGGCAGAAGGTGGTGGAGCGGTTGCCGTGGAAGATGGTGACGGTGCTGGCGCTCTTGTCAAAGCCCTTTTGCACGTGCAGCGGCTCCCAGGGGCTGCGCTCTTCGTTCTCGGCGAAGCAGATGCCGTTGTAGGTGTAGTTGCTGCCGATGGAGCCCATGAAGGTTTCATTGGGCACCGAGCCGCCCTGCAGGTTTTGCGACAGCAGGCTGTAGGCGCGGCCGATGGTGGCGTTGGCATGGTTGTAGGGGCCCATGGCGCCGATGCCGCAATTCATGTTCACTTCATTGCGGATGGGGCCGTTGACCACCGTCATCACCGCGGCCGAGCTCGACGTGCTGCCCCGCGCCGAGATGCCCGTGGCAGCCAGCGCCAGGATGATGGGGAAATATTCGGGTTTGGCGCCCGCCATCACGGCGTTGACGGCGACCTTCTCCACCGTGTATTCCCACAGGCCGCGGTTGGGCGTGGGCTGCATGCGGCCCACCACCTCGTCCGCCTTGCGGCTGGTGCCCCTGAGCATGGCGGCCACGCGCTCTTCGGTCGGCAGCACGATGGGCAGGTGGTCGGTCCACAGGTTCTTTTCAAACAGGGCGTGCAGCTCGTCTTCCGTCACCGGCTCTTCCAGGCGCGGCGTGGTGCGGGCATAGGGCTCGTCACCGGGAACGCTGGCGGCCAGGCCGATGGTGAGCGCATCTACGATGGCCTTCATCACAGGCTTGCCGGTGTAGGGGTCGTTGCCTTCCACATAGGCGCGCAGCTCGGCCTCGGTCTTGCCCATCACGGGCTGCGGCACAAACACCAGCGGCGCCTGCGCCAGCCCGCCCATGCGCGTGACCGACTGCACCACCTTGACGAACTTGTCGGTGTGGATGGCGACCGTGGGCACGCCGTATTGCGTCTCGAGCGTGATGGCGTGGGTAGACACCGCCGGCGCGCAGGTGCTGCAGTGCCCCACGCCGATGATGGCCGCGTGGCCCTGCGTCTTGATCTCGTTCCACAGCTCGGGATCGTCCTTGCCGTAGTAGCTGGCCATGGACTTGAGCACTGTTTTCACGCCGGGCATCTTTTCGGCGAACCAGATCTGCACCTGCTTGAGCAGCTCGACCGAATCGTCGAAGCGGCTGTCGATCAGGTACACGGTCTTGCCGTCCAGGCTGGACAAGCGCGACGCCGGCTGCTTGCGGCTGACCTTGGGCGGGTAGCCCACGGGGTTGTGCACGGTGATTTGCTGGTTTTTGACGGTGGTGAGCATTTCGGTTTCTCCTGTTTACTACCGTTCGGGCTGAGCTTGTCGAAGCCCTTCGACAAGCTCAGGTGTGGGGTTAGTGGGCGGCCCTGCTGGGCGCCCCTGCGCGTGCCAGCTGCATGGCCTCGAATTCATGAACCTTCTCCGGCCGCAGCGTGCGGTAAGGCGGGGCAACAGTGCGGTCTTCATCCACCAGCGTGATGCGGTCGATCTCAACCAGGTCTTCGGCGGTGAACCGAATCTCCAGCGCCTTCACGTTGTCGATCAAATGCTGCGGCTTGTCTGCCCCAGCAATCACGGTGAACGTGGCTGGCCGCGACAGCAGCCAGGCCAGCGACATCTGCGCCAGCGTCCAGCCGCGCTGCTGCGCAAAGGCCTGCAGCTTCTCGGTCACGCTCCAGTTGCGGTCAGACTGCCAAGCGGCGGTGTTGGGGTTCTTGTCCTGCCGCGAGCCGGGCACGATTTCGCCGCGCTTGTGCACGCCCGACAGCATGCCGGCCGCCAGCGGGAAGTAATGCGTCATGCCCACGCCGTACTTCACGCAGAAAGGCTCAAAGCGCTTTTCAATGTCGCGGTACAGCAGGTTGTAGTGGTCCTGCGCGGAAACAAAGCTGCCCACGCCCAGCTTCTCGGCCGTGAAATGCGCCTCACACAGCTCCCAGGCAAACAGGTTGGAAGCGCCGATGTAGCGCACCTTGCCGGCGCGCACCAGGTCATCCAGCGCGCGCAGCGTTTCCTCGATGGACGTGTCGTGGTCGGGCCAGTGCAGTTGGTACAGATCGATGTAGTCGGTGTTCAGCCGCTTCAGGCTGGCCTCGCAGGCGTTGATGATGGCCAGCCGCGAAGCGCCGATTTCATTGGGCCCGTCGCCCGTGCGATTGCCGAACTTGGTGGCGATGAGTGCCTGCTGCCGCTTACCGCCCGCCAGCGCGAAGCCCAAAGCCTCTTCAGACTTGCCGATGCCGTAGCTGTTGGCCGTGTCGAAGTAATTGATGCCCAGGTCGAGTGCCTGGTCCACCACCGCCTGCACCTCCGGCTGCTTCACGAAGCCGCCAAACGGAAAGCAGCCCACGCCGATGGCCGAAGCAATCAAGCCCGAGCGGCCCACGTGGCGGTATTGCATGCCGGTGGCCTTGGGCGTGAGGCCGATGGCGGTAACGCGATCTTCAATATTGGTCATGTGTTTTTCTCTCGTCATCCCCGCCCTTTCCCTCGTCATCCCCGCGAAGGCGGGGACCCAGAGCGCCCTGGGTTCCCGCCTTCGCGGGAATGACGATTGTTGTCAGGCATCCATCTTGATGCCGGAATCCTTGATCACCGGCGCCCAGCGGGTGCGGTCGGCCAGCACCTTCTTGTGAAACTCGGCCGGCGTGCCGCCCACGGGCACCAGGCCCATCTTGTGCAGCGCCTCGACCACCGGCGCCGTGCCCAGCGCCTCGGTGACGATGGCGGCGTATTCATTGGCGATGTTGGCGGGCATGCCCTGCTTGGCATACAGGCCGAACGACGTAACAGCCACATAGCCGGGGTAGCCCGCCTCGGTGATGGTGGGAATCTCGGGCGCCAGCGGCGAGCGCTTTTCGCTGGCGTGGGCCAGCACGCGCAGCTTGCCGGCGCGGTGCATCTCCAGGTAATCGGGCAGGATGGAACCGCTGGCGGGCACCTGGTTGCCCAGCAAATCGGCCAGCAGCGGCGAGCCGCCGCGGTAGGGAATGGCCTGCAGCGGCAGGTTGAGCTGCTTGCCCAGCTGGTAGATGACCAGCGCGCCCATGCTTACCGGGCTGGGCACGCCGATGGAGCCCTTCTTGGGGTCTTTCTTGACCGAATCAAAGTACTCGGCCAGCGTCTTCACACCCGAATCCGGGTGCACCGTGAAGGCCATGGGCGCCGAAGCGCATTCCACCACCGCCTGCAACTGCGACTCATAGTCAAACGTGGGCTTGGTGGCAAACAGCGGCAGCAACGACACGGCCGAGTTGGGCGCCATCATCAGGTAGGAGCCATCGGCATCGAACTGGCGCAGCGCCTGGATGGCCACCAGCCCGCCCGCGCCCGACTTGCTCTCCACCACCACCGTGCGGCCCAGCTTGGCCTTCATCCGCTCACCCAGCATGCGCGCCAGCGTGTCGGACGATGTGCCCGGCGGAACAGTGAGGAAGATGGTGAGCGGCTTGCCCTGCGCCCGCACCAGCGAAGGCGCAGCCAGCACCGCCGAAGCCACGCCCAAAGTGGCGACAAAGCGCCTGCGAGTAGTGATGTGTGTCATGTCTTGTCTCCTGAATCAGGGTTGTCATCCCGGGCTCGACCCGGGATCCACGCCAGCCATGGTTAACCCCCATTCTTCCCCCTCACCCCCTCACCCGCAATTGAAATTAACAACCCCACAGTTAAACTGCAGTTAACACCCCCGCAAACCAAAGGCCACGCCATGAACCTGCGCCAAATGGAAGTCTTCCGCGCCGTGATGTATGCCGGCGGGGTGAACAGCGCCGCCGAGCTGCTGCACGTATCGCCGCCCGCCATCAGCAAGGTGCTGGCCCAGGCCACGAAGGCCAGCGGCCTGGTGCTGTTTGAGCGGGTCAAGGGCCGGCTGATCCCCACGCCCGAAGCGCACCAGCTGTATGCCGAGATCGACAAGCTGTGGCACGGCGTGGAGAAAGTGCGCGACACCAGCCGCGAGCTGGCCGAAGGCACGCAAGCCACGTTGCGCATCGTGTGCAGCGCCAGCCTGGCGCCCTACCTGGTGTCACGCACCGTGGCCAAGCTCTATGAGCGCTTCCCGCGCCTGCAATGCCGCGTGCAGGTGGTGGCGCCCGACATCATCAACCAGCAGTTGCTGGACCGCACCAGCCACCTGGGGATTGCACTGGCCCCGCACGACCACCCCAACCTGGAAACCGTGAAGGCCTACCAGTGCGGCCTGGCCTGCGTGATGAGGAGTGATCACCCCTTGGCCAAGAAGAAGATCATCAAGCCCGCCGACCTGGCCGGCCTGCGCGTGATCTCGTCCCCCGAATCCACCCCCTTTGGCCAGACGCTAAGGCGAGCCTTCGGCGCCGCCGGCGAGAAGATGCACAAGGACTTTGAGTGCACCAGCTCCACCACCGCCTGCTGGTTCGCCCAGGCCGGCGTAGGCGTGGCCGTGGTGGACCAGGTGGCGATTGCGGGGGGACTGCTGGCAGGGCTGGAGGTGCGGCCGTTTCAATCCAGCGAGAAGTTGCCGGTGCGGATTATCCGGAATCGGTATCGGCCGATGTCGGTGGTGGAGAATAGATTTGTCGATGTTTTCGACGAAGTCTGGCAAGGAAATGCGCGCTAGCAGGAACCGCGGCCTACCGGCTCCGCGGCGGTGCCTTCTCACGATAGACAGGGTCTGGTGGAGCGGCGCCGTCAGGGTCCTTCACAGCGAATATCTCACCCGACATTGCTCCGGCAATCTTTTCAAACTTATCCGGCTTCAGCGAAAGCACGGGCGTCATTTTTAGCGGGGGCACAGAGCCGGTTTCAAACTCGATCATTGGAACCTTCTCGTGGTGGCAGAACATGCTGAGAATCATTTGAGGAGGCATTGATCGCGTTGAGCAAGTAACCACCGCTCCATCCTGCCAGGGCCAGTAGCAAACCTGACCGAGCAATGTCTTGTCCTTCCTGAGGTAGATGTTGTACCTGATCGTCGGCTTCGTGAACGCGTTACTTTCGGCAGGAACCAATGATCCGTCGAGTTTGCTTTGATAGCCTTGGATGGTCATGACTTGCCCGCTACTGGGCACCATCCCTTCAAATTCAATAGCCGCCCGTTGACGGAAGAATGCCAGATGGGAGATCAAATGAGAGAAAAAATGGTTGAGCGCGAACTCACTGTCATCTCTACGAATTAGATGCACGAATACCGGGGCCACAGATTTCATATCCGCGGTCGGTCCACCCCAATTTCCAAGTAACTGCGACGCATGGGGCAGTTGCCCCGCATACGACAACACGCCCTTATTCAAAACCACGACCATATCGACCCACAGTTCTGACGGGAGTTCGCGATTTAGCTCCTCTAGATTTTCAGCGAGCGCATCAAGGGATGTGTACGAGTCGAAGGCGAAGACACAGGTCATCGGCCTGTCGAGGATGATCCCATGCTCGTGCTTCTGGTCAAGATTCGAAATGGGGGAGACTTTCATTGCTTTGATTTCGGCCAATTTGAGCGCCGCATCACGCAATTCCTCCTTATTCAGCTTTGACTTGACCTCAATAACGGAGGCAACACTGTTTCGCGGGATGATATGCGCGCGCTTCGTGGCGCGATACACCGGGCTATTGATCGAATCGTAAATTATCAGATCTGTCTGGCGGCTCATGCCGCCTGTCACGCCTATGACAAATCCTCCCTCAATCGCAAACCGCTTTGGCAAGCGGTCAGAAAGGAAAGTCTGAAGTATTCCCTCCACCTCTGCTCCGCGCTCACCGGCGTGGGGATTATTTGCTTGAAGCTCCGCAAATTCTTGCACCAGCAGGCGGCTGGCCGCCTGCAGGACTTCACTTGGTGTTTGAGATACTGAGGAAGGCATACGCGACATTCTTGCGGCCATCGGGCTCGTCAACGTAGCATACCGTGGGCTCGTACCGGTCATTCCCAGTCCGATGTACGGTCTGACATGGGTTGCCCCGCGCCAATCGGAGCGGGACTACCGTCAAGCTAGTAGGCGAAGCGCCCTTTCATAACCAATGTCGAGAAGATCGATTTCAACCGGGCTCCGAAACTTCGAGCCATCGGACAACGGGTACGCACGCCGCTTATGATGCCGCCCACGGATAGTGAGAAGGCAGAACCTCTTAACGTGACATCCAGTGCGGCAGCCATAGGTTCACCGCATTTCATTGCGTCGACCTAGCCAGGTAGAAAACAAGGACATTTAATGGAAACGACACAGCCACAAGACGAAGTCTTCGATTTAGAAGCGGCGGTCAAGACCTTATGCGGAGAGTTCGGCGACATTGACCGCGTGTATCTCTTCGGATCGCGGCGGTATGGAACTCGCAGTACCAGATCAGACATCGACATACTCCTGGATTGCAGTGCTCCCATAAAAAAATCCAAGCTTCGCGACTTCACTATTAAGTACAGAACCGCTCTAGATCTTTTCGTTATGGAAAACGGAAAAGCTGAGAGCGTGGCCAATGAGAGCTTCATTTCAGCCGCCAACAACATCGCCCTAATTCGTGACTTAAACGCCGTGGAGATTTATTCTCGCGGATTCGGTTCCACTGAATTTCTGACAAAGAACAAGACTGTCTTGATAGACAGACGGGTGACTTTCAATCTCACTACGCTTCCTAGTGCTACGAGTGAATACTATGAAGTCGGAGCCTTGCAGAAGTTTTTCGCGAGGGCGCGAGAGCACGGTCTCCCTGCAAAACCTTATCTTGGCATATCGACCGCGGAGGCAAGCGACTTTATTCAAACAGTGATTCGGTCAATCCCTTCTGCAAGTCGAAGCGTAACGAATCACGGCTCCGCAAGCACTGGCTGGACTGTCAAGCTAGCAAGTGAATATGACTTTCAGAACTTGTTTTGGATAACCGTCAAGCCTTGGCTCCCCGGTTTGGCCCGAGAAGAAGTGGCGATCGTCTACGACGGAAAGACCAAAAGCGCCGACTTTAACTTGTTTGGGAATCAACTGATCGTTGAACTAAAACACATAAAGGATGCCGGTGACGCTCGCGAGACAGTCAAGACACTGACCGGTCTATCCGATTTCTATACTCGTCATCCAAACATTCGCGTTCTCTTGTTTGCGATTTTAGTGGATCAAGAGGTTGTGTTAGACGACGCGAAGTGGGAGGCGGACTACTCATTTGGATCTGCAGAGCCCACCGTTCGAACAATGATCGTTCGAAACAACAACTGACTTGTGGCACGCCTACTTCCCCCCGCATCTAGATAAACGCCAGCAAGAGTGGCATCGCGGCACTCAAAAGCGCCGCGACCGCAGAAATTAGCGCAGGGTAGTCAATATTCCTCGTGTGTTTTAGAGGTCGTTCGGCGTGCTTGTTGGTTTTGATACGCCCACTTTTCATTTGGATCTCCAATTAGAGACCCATTCTTTTCCGAGGTCCGCCCTCCCCCACAACCCTCCACGTGACCCCCAATTGCGGGGAGGTCAAGGGCAGTCCTGGATTTCTCCGCTTTTTCTCAGTCGCTCCCACGCCTTATCAAACACCGTGGCTCCGCTCCAAATTCCCTTGGTGCCGACAGCCTCGCGAACTTGTGCCTTGACGCCAGGCTTCCCCGGTCTGGCTCTCGGAAGAGACAGGGGGTCCTGTTCCAAAGCCCGAATGGCAGCCAGAATCGTTGCGTCTTGAGCTGCGCTGCGTTGGATAGGCGTCGCTGTAGGTTCGGCCATCTTCCTATCCGCGTTCGCAAGCGCGGTGGTTAGCGCCTCCGTCGAAATCTCGAACCAACTCGAAACGGCAAAAGGGGGGAGTTCCCAAAACTTCGTCAGACACGTCAATCGCGTCCTTAAAAGCGAAATCTGGGTTCTCCGAAGAAGTGCCTCGCTGGGGATATTTCGATCATTTGTGCCCTCCCAGGACGCAATGTCTCGCTCGGTTCGACCGATTTCAGAGGCCAAGTCAAACCAGTATGTCCGCTCAGCTTCCTGTTTTGGATCATGCTGTGCGTCGTACTGTTCGGCCAACGACCGCCGCTGATGGGGGCTGAGTTCATCCCAGTGAGGCATAGGGAAGAACGCGAGTCTGACCGCTCTCTTTAGTTCGAGGGGCAACCGTTCAAATG
Organism: Burkholderiales bacterium; assembly: GCA_016191525.1. Taxonomy (GTDB): domain Bacteria; phylum Pseudomonadota; class Gammaproteobacteria; order Burkholderiales; family Burkholderiaceae_C; genus Ramlibacter. The sequence goes on from JACPOK010000038.1 coordinate 39,613, forward strand.
CGCACTCGACGTAAGGCTCGATGGATTCGAGAACGGAGCTATATGGCATGTCGTCGGTCGATAGCTTGCCAGATTTGCTTCCATCTGAAATAGCGTCTCCGGTGACTTCATGGGTTTCCACAAGAAGATCCCAAAAGGGTTCGGCTTCCTTAGGGCTTAGATACTTCAGATACCTACGCAAGCCGCCGCGAACGTTGGCCAAGAAGGTGGGAATGTGATGCTCGGAGAGCTGCTGGGAGACTTCGCCAGCGCTTCCGGCCATGCCGTGGCTTTGCGTGTGAAATGAAACGGCGGCGGTAGCGCCACGCGCAGCATCTGCGGCTGCGAGCATCCCCAAATGCATCAACACTTCGCTCGCTGCGGTCTGCCGCGCCGACATTGCCCCTTCCGATTCAAAAAACAACTTCTTCCCAAGCGGCCCTGCCAATTGCCCCCACGCCAATTCGCGCGAGAAATGTCTAGAGCTTTTTAGCTCGGGCAGAAGCGGTCGAGCGACTTGGCTAGCGAAATAGCCAGGCGGAATGACTGAAGCCAAGTCGGTTATCACCATTGCTCTTAGCTGTTTAAGGGTCCACCAATTCATAGGAGCTCCGTTTCATAAAAGCAACCATAAGCGTCTACGGGACGTGCCAACTGATCGCTCACCTGCCACTCTACCTCCTCACTCCGGCTTTTCTCTATCACACTAGAAAGCGCTTCTCGCAGCCCCACGCCCCGCTCAGCCCCGTTTCATTCCACAATCCGCGTCCATCCTGCACAACCTCCTCACCTATGCTGAAATCTTCCCACCCACAACACCCCGGGAGCCCCGCATGAAATGCCTGCTCAATCTCGCCGCCCTCGCAGCCCTCACCCTCCTCACCGCCTGCACCACCCTCCCCTCCCCCGACGCCACCTCCCGCATCGCCGCCCTCGAATCGCGCCTCAACGCCATCGAAGACCAGCAGAAGATCGAGCGGCTGTTCCGCGCCTATGGCTACTACTTCGACAAGGGCCTGTGGCAGGAGGCGACCACGTTGTTTGCCGACGACGCGCGGGTGGAGATTGCGCAGCGCGGCGTGTACCGCAACCGCGCGGGGGTGGAGCGGCTGTATGTCAACGTGTTCGGCCGCGGCAAGAACTGCCTGCCGCCCAGCGGGCTGAACAACCACATGATCCTGCAGCCCATCATCACCGTGGCGCCGGACGGCACTACGGCCACCGGCCGCGCCCGCATCATCGGCATGATCGCCATCCGCGATGGTGACTTCATGCTGCAGGAAGGCGTGTACAACCTCAAGTTCCGAAAAGACGGCGGCACCTGGCGCATTGCCGACCTGCACTACTTCGGCAACGTGTACCTGGTGATGCCCGGCGGCCTGAAGAACTTCGCCATTCCCCAGTCGCCCGCCGGCACCGAGAACGGCCCCGACTCGCCGCCCAGCATCACCTACAAGTCGTGGCCCGGCTACTACCTGCCCGAGTTCCCTTATCCCAACCCGGTCACGGGCAAGGTGGTGGATGTGGGGCAGTGCAAGCAGAGCGGCTGATGCAGCGCGGCGCCCTGCGCGTCGTGCGCATGCGGCGCGCGCTGGCCTTGCTGGTGTGGGCTGCCGCGCAAGCCTGCGCCGCGCAGCCCGCCGCCGAAGCCGCGCCGCCGGCCTGCGCGGCTTTCCTCGGGCAATGGTCAGGCACCTGGTCGCAGGGCTACTACGGCACGCAGCGCATCCATGTCACGCACGTCACCAACGACTGCATCGCCACGCTGGCCTACAGCCCGACCGACACGCCGCCCACTGTGGCCAAGCAGCTTCCCATCAAGGACGGCGCCATCACCTTCGCCTGCAATATCCCCGGCGGCACTTGCCGCATGGAGGTGGTGGGCGATGAGCTCAGGTTCACCTACAGGGAGCCTGCGGGGTTCGTGAACAACGGCATCTTCCGCAAGCCCTGAGCCGAAAAGCCTCACGCACTATCCATGCGCCTTGCGGGCCTCTTTCGGGCTGCAGGCCGCATGGAACCTGCGTAAACGCTTTTTACTCCTGATCAGCAAAGAACCTGGCCACGTCGCAATTCGCGATGTCCCGCGCAAGGCTCACCGGAGAGACGCCGTGGTTGTTCTCGCGCAGCGGGTCCGCGCCTGCCGCGCGCAAAGCCTCGATCAGCGCACCGTCGTCCTGGTAGGCAAACACCGCATTGGACAGCGGTGAATTCCCGTTGGAGTCGCGCGCATTCACGTCGGCGCCGGCAGCCAGCAGCAGTTGCGCAATCTCCAGATGTCCGGACTTGGTGGCGAAGTGCAGGGGCGTCCAGCCGTTGTCGTCTTTCGCGTTGCCGTCAGCGCCGGCGCGAAGCAATTCCCGAGCCTGCGCGAGTTCACCTTCATGGGCCGCATAGTGCAAGGGCGCGCGACCTAGGCGATCGACGCCGGGCCGTTCAAGCTTTTTGGGTTGCTTCTTCGTCATCGGTGCGCCGAAATTTCATGTTCATCGAAGTTGCGCATTCGCGCGAACCGCCTTGTGCAGCTTGCGGCGGTAGTTCAGGCCAAAGGCAAGTGCGACGGGAAAACCCAGCAGCCTGAGCGGGTTCAGGAAGTGCCGCCAATAGGGTTTGGCATACCAGTCATGCATCCGCGCGCGCAGGTATTTCTCGTCATAACCCCAGTCGGGCATGATCATCCACAGCATCATGGGCATGATCAGGAACGAATCGACGGCAAAGGAAGCGCAGACATCTCTCAGGAAGATGCGGTCCGCTTGGTGGAGGTTGCCCGGGTTCAGCCCGGCGGCAAGGGCCAACGACCGGCTCTCGGTTTCGTCGATGCCGATCTCCGTCCAGGCATAGGAGATGAACTCCCACACCCTGTACACGTCCACCTCTCCGGCGTTTTGCAGAACCAACCTCCTACACCATGACCCGTTCCAGAAACTATAACGGTACGGCCTGGTCAGCCTGGCGCATTGCATAAATCCCATCACACCAGCTCAAAATCCAGCCCGATATCGGCCGCAGGGGCGCTTTGCATCAGCCGCCCGACTGAGACGTAATCCACGCCGCTCGCAGCGACCGCGCCTATTGTTTCGAGCCGCACGCCGCCGCTGGCCTCGGTTGCCGCACGGCCCGCCACCAGCGCCACTGCCTCGGCCAGCATCGCCGGCGTCATGTTGTCGAGCAGGATCTGCGTGGCGCCGGCCACGATCGCCGGCTCGATCTGGTCGATCCGATCGACTTCGCAAATAATCCGCAGGGCGCCCGCCGTCCTGGCCCGCGCCACCGCCGGCCCGACGCCGCCCGCCACCGCGACGTGGTTGTCCTTGATCAGCACCGCATCCCACAGGCCCATGCGGTAATTGGTCGCGCCGCCCATCCGCGTCGCGTATTTCTCCAGCGCGCGCAGGCCAGGAATAGTCTTGCGGGTGTCCAGCAACGTGGCGTGGCCCTGCATCGCCTCGACATAGGCGCGCGTCATCGTCGCGATGCCCGAGAGGTGTTGAACGGTATTGAGAGCGCTGCGCTCGGCGGTGAGCAGGGCGCGCGCATTGCCGGCGATCCGCATCAGCGCGGTCCCGGCAGTGACGCTCCGGCCATCCTGCACAAGCATTTCGATCTCACACGCCGGGTCGAGATGGCAAAAGAACGCGGCCGCCAAAGGCAGCCCTGCGACGGTGATCGCCTCGCGGCTGTCCATCACCCCGGCAAAGCGCGCATCCGCCGGGATGACGCTCTCCGAGGTGACGTCTCGCCCGCCCCCGGGAAGGCCAATGCCGAGGTCTTCGGACAGCGTTGTGGTGACAAAGACAGTCAGGTCAAAGCCGGGAAGAGTGAAGGACATGCATGGAACCTGCGTAAACGCTTTCTACAGCTGCGCATCGATTTCTTTCGCAATCTGCTGGACGTCGGTAAAGACAACGCTGTCCGGATCGAATCGGATTTCCGGGCCCAGCAAAGTTTTTGTCGGCACCAGGCCGGCCATCACGCTGGCCCGTCCATTTGGGATTATGCCGACGTGCTCCTGCGGGCCCAACCCGGATGCAAAGCGAAGGGTCTTCATGCGCTTGCCTCCAAGTTCTGATGCCGTCGGGGCCGTGGCGCCCCGCCATGCAGGAACTGAAAACACCGGGTCGAGGCTTTTCCCCAGGTCAAGAAACCCCGCCAGCACCAGCGCCGCATGGCCGCCACCGGGCAATTCGAGAAGGAACACCGAACCCACGGGAGCCGTTGTCCAGACCTTCTTCGGTTTGGGTTTTGACGTCTTGACGACCTTGGGCGCCGGCTGCGGGGAGCGCAGGCGCGCGTCGAGCGACTTGATCGTGCTGCTTCGCCCCTTCGCGTCGCCCGGCGAATCGCGCAGCCAGACAAAGACGTCGCCCCCCTGCGCAATCAGTTCCAGCGCACGGGTCTTCACCGCCTCTGTCAGGCGCCCATATCGCCATGACGTGTCAGCGAGCGCGAAATAGACAAGGCAGGCGACTTCGCGATCGGCAAGCAGGTCTGCGTAACCTTCGATAACCTGTCTGGCTGAATCTTCGCCCGAGTGGCCGTGCTTCAGGTTCTGCACATAGTCGTCGCGTACGTCGCAAGCCGTATCGTCCGAATAGAGAGCTGTACCCCATGCACCCATGCATTCCTCCTGATGGCGTTTTGCAGAACCAACCTCCTGCACCATGACCCGCTTCAGGAACTATAACGGTGCGGCCCAACAAGCCTTACCCGCATGCGAGCTGGACGTTGAACGTGAACGTGAACGTGAAGGGGACGGCCAGCAGCGGCGGTAATTCAGCGGCGCTGCGGCGCGCTGACGTGGATGCGCACCTTAAAAAGCTGGGCTTGCCGTAGCGCCGGCAATAAGGAAGTGGCCGTGTTCGAGGCGTCGTATCACCTGGAACGCCGCTGCTTCCGCCGACTGCAGTGCATCCTGCACCGAGTGCTCGCGGGTCGGCGAGCAGCCCTTGTACAGACAGGCTGATTCGAAGTAGCTTTCCGGACGAGACGGGCAAATCTTGTAATAGCCAACGATGTCGCAGCCGGAACACGGTTCAACGTAGACGGCCACATACCAGTGGCCAAAAGGTCCAGAAATTCGCTCGAACATGGCATCCCCTTGATGAGACTTGTAGTCTGCGCACCGCGGCGCGCCTCATCTGTAGTCGGAACGGCTGAGCCGCGTAGGACTTGCGGGGGTTCGTGACGGAATACCACGCTGGGGGGGGTCTGCCGTGTCCGGCCTGCCGGCTTACTGGGGCTTGGCGGCTTTCTCGCCGGCCTGGATCACCTTCCATCCATTGCCGGATGGGTCGCGAAACCCGGCGTCCACCTTGCCATAACGCTCGGTGGGTTCCTGCGTCAATTCCACACCCAGGGCCACCATCCGCTTGCAGGTGGCGCGGCAGTCGTCCACCGCCAGCACCAGCGGCGGCATGGCGCCTTTGGCGACCATCGCGCGCATGGTCTGCGCGGTGGCCTCGTCGAGCACCGGCGGCCCCGGCTTGAACAGCCCGAGCTGGAACAGCGGCTGCTCGGGGTGCTGCACCGTCAGCCACCGGTAGTCGCCATTGCGCACGTCGGTATGCACGCGAAAGCCGAGCTTGTCCACATAGAAAGCAAGCGCCTCGTCCTGGTCTTGCACATAAATACCGACGACTTCAACACCTTGGTTCATGGAATCTCCTTTAATTGCTGGAGCCCGTTTTTACCGCCCGCGGCCAGGCGGCGCTTCTCCGAAACTGCTGTCGTGAGTTGGGGCCGGTGCGCCGCGCTCACGGCGCAAGCCGGCACGCTGGCAAGCGCTTGTGCTTCGGACGCCGCGCGTGCCCGGATGGCGCTGGGGCTTGCGCCGGTGATGTCGCGAAAGGTGCGCCCAAACGTGCCCAGGCTTTCCCAGCCGGTGCCAAAGGCGATCTCCGTGATCGACAGCTGGGTGTCGCGCAGCAGCGCTGTCGCCTTCTCGATGCGCCGTGTCAGCAGGTACCGGTGCGGCGGCACGCCAAAGGCCTGCTTGAAGGAACGTGCGAAGTGGGCTTCGGAAACGCCGCTCACGGCCGCCAGCCGCTCCACGGGCCATTCTTCGTGCGAGGCGGCGTCCATCCGGTCCTTCGCGCGCAGCAGGCGGCGCAACAGCTCGGGGGCCTGGGTTTGCGGGGTGTCGGGGGCCGGGGTTGGAGGCATCCCGTTTTATACCTGCTTGCGATCCAGCAAGCCGCACGGAACCTGCACAAGCAGTTTCTACTGCCCTGTCCTAGACTACGCCAAACCTATGCGTGTCCAATCTGCCGCACCCCTTGATTCGCCCGTCGAGATGTTCGTCAGCGTGGCGGATCAAGAGCTTTGCCTGCGGCTTGCGGACGGCCGATTGCGGCGCTACCCCATATCGACGGCCGTGCGGGGTACGGGTTGCCTGCAGGGCAGCTATTGCACGCCGACCGGCAAACACCGCGTTCGCCTCAAGATCGGGGACGGGTGCCCTGCCGGAACCGTGTTCCGTGGAAGGCGTTCCACGGGCGAAGTCTTCACACCAGCGCTTGCGGCCAGCCATGGCGATCGTGACTGGATCCTGAGCCGGGTTCTGTGGCTCGACGGACTGGAGCCCGGTCACAACCGCGGCGGGCGCCTGGATACGCTAAGGCGCTTCGTGTACATCCATGGCACGGCAGACGAACACCTGATCGGCCAGGCGGCATCTCACGGCTGCGTCCGGATGCGCAACAGCGATGTCGTGGAGTTGTTCGACCTGGTGCCACCCGGAACCGTTGTGCATATTTCCTGAGGCTGCTGGAGATCGGCAGGCATCTACAGCCCGACCCGGAACCTGAGCTCGCGCCCGCCGCCCAGCGAAGCCAGCTTCTCGAATTCTTCCACCAGCACGCCGCCGTTGGCGGTGATCACCTTTTGCGATGCGGCGTTGTCCGGTGACGTTGTGATCTCCACGTGGGGCAGCCCGCGGCTGCGCGCTTCACGCAGCAGCAGCGCCAGCGCGCAGGTGGCGTAGCCGCGCCGCTGCTTCCAGGGCACCACGCTGTAGCCGATGTGCCCCAGGCAATAGTCGGGCAATGCCGCGCCCGTGGCCCAGCGCAGCTGGATGCTGCCGCAAAACTCGCCGTCCCACATCCACCTGCGGTAACCCGGCAGCCGGGGCACCACGGAACCATCAGGCAACTTGACGCCGATGCCACCGCCTTCGAAGTTCACCAATTGCTCAAAGAAGGCGTCGGGGTTGTTCTTGATGGCGGCCAGTTCTTCCTGCGCCACCTGCGGCTGCAGGTTGTTGGGCGACCAGCCGCGCTGCAGCGCTTCGCAGTACGAGCGCAGGTATTCAGGAGCGGGCCAGACGAGTTGCATGCGCGGATTCTATGCAGGCTGTGCGTGCGGCCCGCCTCGGGCCGCGGTTGCTCATCCTGCGCGCGTCAGCACGATCAGCTTGTCCTTCAGGCTGGTGCCCGTGGCGTTACCGACAAGCTTGAAGACGGCCGGCGCGCCTGCGGTCTGGTCGTAGTACCCGATCAGCGTGTACGTGCCTGCGGAGTTGCATGTGCTGCCCTGCAAGGTTGCCTGTCCCGCATACAAATTCACGCTAGGGTCGTTCGCGCCTACATTGCCAGAAATTGCGCAGCCACTCACCAGGGTGCCGGACACGATGCCTGACACGGGGTCGATAGTCACGTTCTGCCCCGTGGACGCCGAAACATACGCACCGCCCACAGTCGCGCCGGAGGCAGGAAGGGCTGATATTGGGTTGTACGTCAGGTCCAGCCTGCTGCCGACTATCGGGCTGCCGGCTGTCGAGATGGTGACGGTCATGGTCCCGCCGCCCACTCGGGCACTCAGCTGCGGAACCGACGCAACGATCTGGGTGCCGTTGGCGTAGTGCCCGATGTTCATGATTCTGCTCGACCAGAAGTTTCCTGACAAAAAGGCCGTGCCGGTCAGGAAATCAACCTCCCCGCCATTGCCGCTGATGTTGATGGCGGCAAAGGTGCCGTAGTCGCTATACAACATCAAGGAATTGGGCGATGCGCCGCCCGGCGTGCCGGTGTAAACCCCAAAAGTGGAAGTTGTCGCGCAAGTTGCTGCGAATATCCGGCATCTCAACGCACCCAGCGGTACGAGATATGTCAGTTGCCCGTTGGTTGAAGGCCCGAGATAGTAAACATCATTGCTCGCGACGATCAGGTAGGTACTGCTGATGGGGTAATAACGGAAAACGTATCGCGAAAGCACCCCGGATTGGTACGAACCACCAAACAGACCCGGAAATGATGTCTGCGCCCATTCGAAAAAAGACGTCGCGTCGAGTGTGGTGCTCGCTTGCGCCTGCAGCTTCACAGGTGCGGCGACGGCCTTGTCGGCCACGGCTTCAGAATCGGCCGCTCCGCCTCCGCAGCCCGCCACAATGCCCGCGACGATCAGGGCCCAGGCCGATGCCTTGTATTTTTCAAGCATGTTTTTCAAGTTTTGTTCAAACAGGGCATTGCGGAAAGCTCAGTTCACGCTGTCCAGGTGCGCAAGCAGCCACGCAATGTCGTCCGCAAGCGCGGCGGCGGTGCCCTGCGCCGCATCCCGCTCCAGCCGGTGGCATCGCTGCGCGGCCTCTTCGAATCCATACAGCGCCAACCCGCCGCCGGCCTTGTGTGCCAGCGCGCGCAGCGCGCCCCGGTCGGCCCGCTGCAGCGCGGCGTCCATGTCGCGGGCCAGTTCGCGCCGCGACGCCAGGAATGCGGGGATGCTGTCCGCCAGATCCGCATCGACGGCCACCACCGGGCTGAGCGCGGGCGCCAGTTGCCGTGCGCCCAGTGCCGCCAGCAAGGCCTCGCGGCTGGCGGGTTTGGCCAGGTAGTGGTCGGCGCCGCCGGCCAGGCAGCGCGCGATGGTGGCCGGGTCGTCGTGCGACGACAGCATCACCACGGTGCAGCGCGGGCGGCCGTGCGCCGCCTCCTCGCGCCGCAGCCAGGTCACCGCACCCATGCCGTCCAGCACCGGCATCTCCAGGTCGATCAGCAGGCAATCCGGCCAGTGGCGCTGCATCGCCTCGATGGCGGCCTGGCCGTTGACGGCGGTCTGCACGGTGAAGGGCGGGTCGCTCAGGTAGCGGCGCAGGATCAGGCGGTTGTACTCGTCGTCGTCCGCCACCAGCACGGTGGTCGGCGCGAACTGCGCGGCCGGCGGCGCCGTGGCGGATGGCTGGCCGGGCACGGCCGCAACGGCCGGCGCCTCGCCGGTGAGCGGCTTGAGCAACAGGGTGAGCGTGGTGCCCTGGTCCTGCGCGCTGCGCATCTGCACGTCGCCTTCCTGCGCCTGCGCCATCAGCCGCGCCGAGTACGCGCCCAGGCCGGTGCCGCCCGCCTTGCCGCCGGTGGCGTACTTCTGGAAAAAGTGCTGCGCCACGCGTTCCGGCACCAGCCCCGCGTTGTGCACCTCCAGCCGCACCGGTTCGCCCGGCAATACGCGCACGCTCACCACGCCACCCGGCGGGCTGGCCTCGATCGCGTTCTTCACCAGGTTGGCGATGATGGAATAGCACAGCAGCTCTTCGCCGCGCACGTATGCCGACGAAACGCCGGCGCTCCCCATCTTCAGGCTCACCTGGCCGGCCTCCGCCTGCGCATGCAGGTCCACCAGCACCCGGCCCGCCACCTCGCGCAGGTTCACGGCCTGGGGATGGAAGTCGTAGGTGCCGGTCTCCATCTTGAACAGTCCCAGCGACAGATTGACCATCTCCAGCATGCGGTAGCCGGCCCGCTCCAGCACGGAGACGAGTTCGCGGTGTTCCGTGGACAGCTTGCGGTCGTCCCCCAGGATGCGCGCGGCGCCCAGGATGCTGTTCAACGGCGTCTTCAGGTCGTGGCGCGACATCAGCTCCACGTCTTCGCGCAGCCGTGCGTTCTCTTCCAGCGTGCGCGTGCGTGCCTCGGCGCCGAGCGCCCGGGCCAGCCGCCGCACCAGCAGGAAAGCCGGCATCAGCACGAAGACGGCGGCGCCCAGAGGCACGAAACGCCGCACCGGCGTGTGGAAGTAGTACAGCACCACGTCCGCCACCAGCGAAGCGAGAATCGCCGCCAGCCCCACCAGCAGCACGCGCGCACCGCGGCTGCCGCGCATTGCGGCGCGCGCGATCACGAAGATCGCATGCAGCACGATGAGGCTGGTGATCACCTGCCCCACCGGCGCGAGGTACGAGTACACGCGGGCCGGCGTGGCCAGCACCACGAGCGACGGCAGCACACAGGCCAATATCAGCGCCTGCACCGGCCGCAGCGGCACGTGGCCCGGGAACAGCGCGCGGATGGTGGCCGTGAAAAAGCCCAGCGCGGCAAACCACGACAGCCATTCGATGCGCAGGAACAGCTCCCACGGCAGCTCGCCGGGCAGCAGCCGCAGCAGCAGGCGCTCGCCGGTGATGTCGGCATAAACGGCGATGGCGATACAGAACAGGCCGAACAGCAGCGGCGCCCGCTCTTCGCGCCGCACCAGGAAGAACAGGATGGTGAGCGCGCTGGTGAGCAGGTAGGCCCCGAGCAAGGTGGCATCGCCGATCACGCGCAGTTCGCGCTGGGCCGCCAGCGCATTGGCGCTGCCCAGGGGGATGGCCTTGAACATGCCCCCGGTGCGGTGGCTGTAGTTGGAAAGGTGCACCGTGATGCGCAGCGGGCAGGCGAACTCGTGCGAAATCGGGTTGCGCGTTTGCACCGCCGGGCGCGATTCCTGCGGCGATGGGCCGGGGTCCCCGTGCGCTCCGACAAGCTGGCCGTTCACAAACAAGTGGGTCGCGGTGCGCTGGTTGGGCACCGCAACAGCGTAGCGCTCGCCGGCCGGGCACTGCACCAGCAGCGCGTAGCTGGCCCAGCCATCGCGGCCCGGCGTTTTGCCGTCGGCGGTAAGTTCGTTCCAGCCACCCAGCGGGGCCGCGAACGCCTGGGTTGGCAGCGTCGTCCACGCAGGGTCCACGAAGCGCTGCCAGGCGAAACCCCACTCCCCCTGCAGTTCCACCACCCGCTGATCAAGTGAAGGCAGTTGCACCACCCCTTGCCGGGCGACGCCCAGCGCCGGCTGCGCACCCACGCCCGCCGCCAGCAGGGCGAGCCAGGCCAGGAGCAGGGTGCGGATGAGCTGCATCGACGCAGTGTAGATGCGTTCGCACCAGCGTCAGCCAATCACTCGGGATACGGCCTGGGACTGTTCCTTCCGAACCACGCGCACGCGATGTACTCCCGGTTCAGGGCGGTGACCCTGGGCGCGTTCCGGACTTCGTGGGATGTCACCCAAAGAGACATGTCCTCGGAGTCCCGGGTGAAGATCTTTGCAAGGGCCGTCCTGGTTATCGGGTAGCCGATGCTGCCGAAGCCCTCCGCCAAGCACCGCACGTAACTGCCGCGCAGGAGCGCCATTTCAGCTTCGGGCAACCAGGTGCCCGGCACCTGGGGCACGGGCGCCGCACCTGCATTGGTCCCCGACGCGGACATCAGAATGCCCGCGACCAACAGGCAGATTCGAACGAGTGGCATGGGATTCTTTTTGCTTTCCGGAGAAGCATGTGGCTTCTCCCTGGAAGCAATCCTGCTTCAACCGCGGGCTGGTTCGGGTGAAATCGCAGGCGGGGTGCCGCCCGCTTTTCAAGCCAGCCGCGCCTGGGCTTCGATCCAGTCGGCGATGCGCACCACGGATCTCCGCGGAACTTTCTCGGCCATCACCAGCCAATAGGCGTGGTCACAAGGCTGCGTCACGACAGGCGTACTCACTGCCTGCAACTGGCCCGCTTTCATGATCGGGCCCAGCAATTCCAGGCGCCCGAGTGCAATGCCCTGGCCGGCCATCGCCGCCTGGATGACGAAGTCGTACTGGTTGAACCGCAGCACGCTCTTGGGCTTCCTGGTGAACTCCCAGCCGGCGCCGGCCATCCAGCCGGCCCATTGCAGCCAGGGGCGGCGGCTGCCATCGAGTTCCAGCAACGTGTGGCCGGCGAGGTCGTCGGGCGTCAGGATTGGCCGCACACGAAGCAGGGGGCTGGCCACCGGGGCCACGGTTTCACCGAACAGGCGGATCGCGGTGCCGGGCACCGCGTCTTCGGGGCTGTACCGGATGGACAGATCGATATCCTCGGCACGCACGTCGAGCACGGCGTTGTTGGCTGCCACGCGCACATCGATATCCGGGTGGTCCGCTTGCAGCCGCCCCAGCCGCGGGAGCAGCCACAGCGCCGTGACACCGATGCTGGCGGTGATGGTTACCGGCTTGCCCGTGACTCCGGGCAGGATTCTCCCCACCGCGTCCTGCACCTGTTGCAGCGCTGAATTTGCCGCTTCATACAGTTCGGCGCCCTCTTTTGTGAATGCGATGGAACGATGCCCGCGGACCAGCAGCCTGACGCCGAGCGACTCTTCAAGTTTGGTGATCTGCTTGCTCAATGCGGAGGGCGTGAGGCACAAGTCTTCCGCTGCCAGTGCCATGCTCATGCGCCGGCCGGCGGCGACGAAACCCCGCAGGAAATCGAGGGCTGAAAGGCGAACGAGCGGGACGGCCATATCGGTTGGAATGCGATGCCTCGCCAGTTTGCATCATTTGCGCTTGCCTCGTTGCCTGGGGACGCTGCAGCCCTATCCTGGACCAGCCCGTGCCCGCGCGAAGACGAGCGTGAACGACGCACCCTTGCCCGGCGCAGCGTCGGCCAGTACACGGCCGCCATGCCGCTCCATGATGCGGCGCACATTGGCCAGCCCCATCCCCGTGCCCTCGAAGGTGTCCGTTGTATGCAGGCGCTGGAACGGCCGGAACAGCGAGGCGGCCTGCGCCGTCTCGAAACCGATGCCGTTGTCGCTGATGCGCAACCGGTAGTCACCCGCCGCGTCCCACAGCCCGTCGACGTGCACGTGCGGCTGCTCGCACGCCCGGCTGTACTTCACCGCGTTGGACAGCACGTTGACGACGGCCAGCAGCAGCAGCGAAGGGTCGCCGTGTACGACGGGCAGCGGGCCCACAGTCCATCGGACAGGCGTGGTCCCCGCGTCCGCGTCGGCGGCCAGGTTGTTGCGGGCTTCGCGCACCAGCAGGTTCAGGTCCACCGGTGCCGGCTCTATCTGCTTTTGGCCCAGCCGCGCGAATTCGAGCAGGCTGCGGATCATGCGGTGCGCCGCGCCCGCAGCATTGATGATGCGCTGCAGGTGCGAATCCTGCCCTGCGCTGGCCGGGAGGCCGCCCTGGCGCTGCATCACCTGGGCGAACGCGCCGATGGTGGTGATGGGCTGCTGCAGGTCATGCGCCAGGCCGCCCGCGAACGCATCCAGGTCGCGGTTGGCGGCTTCCAGGTCGGTGCTCAGGCGCTGCAGCTCGGCCGCGCGGCGCCGCTGGGCTTCGTTGGCTTCCACCAGCCGCGCGTAGAGCATGCTGTTCTCCAGCAGCAGCACGGCCAGCACGAAGGTGCTGGCCAGCAAGCCATAGACACGGCCGGCGTACCAGCCCACGTCGTAGCGGGCGTTGTTGAAGACGGCGGCCAGCGCCGTGTCGGCGGCCCAGACGCACAGCACCACCATCAGCCAGAGGTCAATCACCGAATGCGGCCGGCGGCGCCACAGCAGCGCCAGCGTCCCCATGCCGATCAGCCAGGTGGCCGCCGCCACCACCACCTTGGCTTGTGCATCCGCGTTACCCACCATCAGCGGCAATGCCCGCGGAATCGAGTGGGCCACGCCAACGGCCAGTGCCGCGATTGCCAGCGTCAATCCGATCCCGGACGCCACATGCGCCTTGAACGTGTCGCGCGATGCCGTGCCTGGTGGCTCACGCCCTTTCAGCAGCGCATAGCCCACGACGAACAGCGGGAAGCCCGCGTGCCACAGAAAGTACAGCCAGGCCGTGGTTTGTCCTCCGCCCAGCAACCCGGCGGGAGCGAACAGGCCGGGGAAGCTCAGGGCGTGCGCCACAGCCATCAGCGCGCCGAACAGGTACGCGCAGGCCAGCACCAGGAGCGCGCGGGACTTGAGGATGGCGTACTGCCCCAGCAGCAGGGTCATCGTGATCAGGTCCACCACCACCAGCGCCGACTGGTAGATCGGCAGGAAGCCGGGCAGTGGCGGCAGCGGCACCCGGGCAAACGGAACCATGGCGGCGAACAGCACCAGCGACAGAAGCACCACGGCCAGCGCGGCGCGCCACTGGTTTTGGTCAGGAGTGAGTGTGGAAAGGAAGGCCGAGCGGCTGCTGGCCACATAGCCCGCATCGGCGCCGCGGGCATCGAACGCATAGGCCTCACCATGGCCCGGGCCGGCTTGTGTGCCGTTCGCTTGCGCGGGGCGCGTCTGTGCGGGCTGAGCGCTCATGCTCCCTTTCCGTGGCGTTGCTGCGCCACCTGTTCGGCAATATATCTGCATTCGCAAAAAACCGTGGGCGGCTAACGGCACTGTGTGAACCTTCGCACTCCACAAATGGAGGATGCGGTGGCGGCAAGTTGCCTGCATGGGAAAATGCCCCATGCCGCCGCTGATCCATTCGTCCTTCTACCGCTTCACCCCGCTGCCACAGCCGCAGCAGGCAGCCGCCGTGTTGCGCGCTCTGGTGTCCGGGCCGGATGCGGGTGGCCTTGCGGGCAGCATCCTCGTCGCGCCCGAAGGCATCAACGGCATGCTGGCGGGTTCCGCGGCCGCCGTGGAGCGCGTGGAGCAGGCGCTGCAGCACGACGCGGCCTTCGCCGGCGCGTTCACCGGCATGGCGTTCAAGCACAGCGCGTGCACCACCCGGCCGTTCAACAGGATGACGGTGCATGTGCGCAAGGAGATCGTGCCGCTGGGCGTTGAGGGCGTGGATGCACGCATCACGGACACACAGGTCAGCCCGCTGGAATGGGGCGCGCTGATCAGGCGGCCCGATGTGGTGCTGCTGGACAACCGCAACAGCTTTGAATACCGGCTGGGGCACTTCTCGGGCGCCATCGATCCGCAGGTGGCCAACTTCCGCGACTTTCCCGCTTATGTGCGGGCCCACGCCGCCACATGGAAGGAGGAAGGCAAACGGGTGGCGATGTATTGCACCGGCGGCATCCGCTGCGAGAAAACCAGCGCGTGGATGCTGGGCCTGGGCATGCAGACGTACCAGCTGGAAGGCGGCATCCTCAACTACTTCCAGCAGGTGCCTGATGCTGCGCGCGACTGGCAGGGCGAGTGCTTCGTGTTCGACAACCGCGTCGCTCTGGACGCGGGCCTTCAGGAAACCGCGACCACCCACGAAGACGTGTACCAGGGTGAGCGCGACGGGCCGTGGCGGCTGCAGCGGGCCCTGCGGCTCGCGGCGGCGGGCGCGCAGTAGCCATGCTGCCGGTGCGCAATGGGGTTGGTGCCAGCCAGGTGTCCCTGCCCGCCGGGCCGTGGACTTGCGTTCTTGATTTTTTGGTGGAGCGGTTCCCCGCCATCTCCGCGGCTGAGTGGGCAGGCCGCATTGAATCGGGTGACGTGGTGGACGCAGCCGGGCGCGCTGTCGCGGCGGCGCACCCTTATGTTCCGCACGGCAAGCTGTACTACTACCGCACCGTTCCCAACGAAGCGCCCAATGCCGCGCAGGCCAGCGTGCTGTTCGAGGACGAGCACCTTGTGGTGGCCGACAAGCCGCACTTTTTGCCGGTGACGCCATCCGGCCAGTACCTGCAGGAAACACTGCTGGTGCGGTTGCGTCGCCAGATCGGGCTGCCCGAGCTGACGCCCCTGCACCGCATCGACCGCGAAACCGCCGGCGTGGTGCTGTTCGCCAAGCAGCCGGCAACACGCGGTGCCTATCACGACCTCTTCGCCAACCGCCAGGTCGACAAGCATTACCAGGCCATCGCGCCGAGTGATGCGCGGCTGCAGTTTCCGCTCACGCGCAGCAGCACCCTGCTCCCCGCCGACCACTTCATGCAGATGCGCGAGGCCGATGTACCTGGCGCCAGGCCCAACGCGCAAACCGAAATCGAGCTGTTGGAAACGCGCGGCCCCTGGGCCCGCTACCGCCTGCGCCCCGCCACCGGCAAGCGGCACCAGCTGCGGGTGCACATGGCGGCACTGGGGCTGCCCATCCTGGGCGACCGCATCTACCCCGAGCTGATGGGGCATGGCGGCGACGAGCCGGCCAACCCGCTGCGGCTGCTGGCCGCCGGCATTACGTTTCGCGACCCCATCACGGGCGAGGCGCGCAGCTTCGCCAGCCGCCGGGAGCTGCACTTTCCGGCGGCGGGCTGATCCCGCCCGTCTTCATGCCCGCAGCAGCTTGCCCAAGGGCTTGCCCCGCATGCCGTGAGGAAACAGCACGCGCGCCAGTTGCTCCTGATCCACCGCGAAGCTTTCGGCGCACACCCCGGCGACCAGCGCGTCCAGTGCCAGCGTGGGCTTGAGGTCGCGGCCGTCGTGCAGGTTGGCGGGCGCAAGGCCGGGCCAATCGGCCACGATGCGGCCACCCTGTACGGCGCCGCCCGCCAGCATGGCCACGGCGCCGGTGCCGTGGTCGGTGCCACCCGTGCCGTTGGCCGCCACCGTGCGGCCGAACTCGGTCGCCACCAGCACCACGGTTTGCGCCCACACGGAGCCCAGCCCTTCCTGCAGCGCTGCCACCAGGCTGTCCAGGCCCTTGAGCTGGGTGGCCAGGCGCGCGTTCTGCCCGCTGTGGGTGTCCCAGCCGTTGGTCTCGATCATCGCGACGCGCGGGCCGTCGCTACGGGCCAGGAAGCCCGCCGCCATGCGGCCCAGCGCGGCCGCATCCTGCCGGTTCGTGCCGCCGCCCGCGCCACCGGCCATGCCGCGCGCCTCGAGCACGGAAGACCAGAGCGCATGAAGCTGCCCGTCGGTGGCGTAGAGCTGCTCGACACGCGTCATCAGGTCTTCGTTGGGCTGCGGGAGCGCCGAAGCCGCATACGAAGTGACCTCGGCCGCGCCGCGCAGCGCCATGGGCACGCCGGGCGAGAAGGCCACCGCGGGCTTGCCGCCGCGCGGCAGCGTGCCCAGCAGCCGGTTCATCCAGCCGTCCTTGACCTGGTACGGCGCGCTGCCGCCGGTCTCCAGCACGTTCTGCCCGTCGAAATGCGAACGGTCGCGGTAGGGCGAAGCCACGGCATGGAAGAAGCTGGCCTGGCCCGCGCCATAGAGGGCATGGAGATTGGCCAGCGACGGATGCAGGGCGAAGCTTCCGTCCAGCTTCAGCGCGGCCGCGCTGTCGATCGCAAGCGCGCCGCGCAGCCTGGCATAGGCCGGCTCCGCGTACGGAATGACGGTGTTGAGCCCATCCGCCGCGCCGCGCTGGATGATGAAGACAAACCGCCGCTCGGTGGCGGCCTGCGCGAACAGGATGCGAGGCGCGGCCAGCAGCGCGGTGGCTCCCAGGAAATTGCGTCGATCAAGGCTCATGCTTATCTCCGGAGGAAATCGGGCGACACCAGCAACAGCGCCAGCGCCGTGCTGCCGCTTTCGGCTCGGGCGATCGCGCCGGCCGTGGCCTCGCCCAGCGCGTCGCCGGGCAACAGGCGTGGCGCAAGCGCACGGGCGTCGATGGCCGTGCCCGCCTGGGTGGAAATGCGCTGCGCGGCCTCCACCCGCCGCAGCAGCGCGTCGGGCGCGGCCCAGGTGGCGGAGCCGTCGTCGTAGCCGGCGGGTGAGCCGGGCCGCCACACCGGCTGGCCCAGCTGGTTCATCAGGTTGGTTGCCTGCATCGGCGGCATCTCGCGGCGGCCCAGCGCGCGATAGGTGGAGATCGCCCAGTCCCAGGGCGACTTGAACTTGCTGCCCCCGGCCTGCCATGCCTCCGGTGCCGCCACCAGCTCGCGGTACAGGCTGGGCAGGTCGCCACCGGTGCGCGTGAAGGTGGCCGCCAGCCGGTCCACCAGCCCGGGCGGCGGATCGTCGGCCACGAAATGGCGCGCGAGCTTTCGCGCGATGTGCCGCGCAGTTGCCGGTGACGCCACCAGGCTGTGCAGGATGTCGCGGGCCTGCTGCTCACCACCTTCGGCGTAGGTGCGGCCCAGCACCGTCCGGGCCCCGGGCTCGTGCAGGGCGGGCACGAAGCGGAAGGTCGCCGTGGCGCTGGCGACGCCTTCATCGGCGGGCAGTGTCCAGCCCGTCAGCGCGCGCGCGAATTCGGTCACGTCTTGCTGCGTGTAGCCGCTGCGCACGCCCAGCGTGTGCAGTTCCAGGATTTCCCGCGCCAGGTTCTCATTGAGGCCGCGCCCGCGCGGCTGCTGCCGCTCTTGCGCCCGCGCGCCCGCGGGGCTTGCGGGGCCGATGGACTGCGCCTGGTCAAGGTAGAGAAGCATGCACGGATGCCGGACAACGGCGAGCAGCATGTCTTCGAAGCGGCCCAGCACGTTCGGGCGGATGGCGTCCGCCTCGAAGCCGCCGGCCAGGCCGATCACCAGGAGCTTGTCCACCGAGACCGCGAAATGGTTGGACCAGAAATGCACCAGCCGCTCGACGAAGGGCGTGGGCGTCTGCAGCGCGCTGGTGGCGCGGGCACCGGCCGCGGCCACGTACTCTTCGCGGCCCTTGCGCAGGTAGGCCTCGCGGATACCGGCACGCTGGCCTTCGGGCGCCTGCCGCGCCGCGCGTTGCTGCGCGAGCCAGACATCCACCAGGGCCGGCGTTCGCGACGCCGCGCTCCAGGGCACGGGCAGCGCCTCGTACTTGTCCAGCTGCGACAGCAGCCAGCGCTGCGGGTCGGCCGGCGCCGGCTCGTCGGGCCTGGCGCCGAGACCGAAACGGTTCAGGGCAATTGCTGGGGCATTCATGTGTGCAATTTTCACGCTCAAAACCTCAACGCGGCGTTTCCCGGCGGTGTCCAGCGTGTAAAGCCCTGGAACTCATGAACTAGTTGAACACCTTGTCGAAGAAGGCCGGCAGCTCGCCCTGCAGCTGGCCCAGGTAAGCAGCGCGGTCAAAGCCGGGCGGGTTGGCTGAGATGTCGCCGTCTTCAGACGGGATGGGCGTGCTGGCCGAATCGGAAAACGCGAAGTGCCAGGCATTGGGCACGCGGTGCATCTCAACACCCGGCACATTGGCGGCCACCCATTCGGCATGAAAGCGCGGCACCAGGAAGCGGTCCAGCTGCGCTTCGTACACGGCAACCGGAATGCGGATCTGCGCCAGCGAAGCGGCGCTGAACACGGCTCCCATTGGCGCCATGGCTACCACGGCCCTGACACGCGCATCGGCCAAAGGCGGGATGGGCGGCACCGCTCCATTGCTCGCGGCCGGCGGAGGCGCTCCGCGCGTGCCGCAAAAGATCGGATCCTGGGCTCGCTCGGCGTCGCAGTGCGCGTCGAAGCGCCCCGGCTCGGGCCGGGCACCCGCCAGCGCCAGCACGGTGTAGCCGCCTGCCGAGTGGCCCACGGCGCCGACGCGCGGCCCCTTGGCGTCGCTGGCGATGCGGTCTTTCCATTCGGGGTCTTGCAGCACGGCGTCGATCACACGGGAAGCCTGCTGCGGCCGCGCGGTGGCATAGCTCTCCATGCTGGTCTGGCGCAACGAGCGGTCCTGCCAGTTGTCGCCGGGGTGGCGCAGTGCGGCCACCAGGTAGCCGTTTTGCGCCAGCGCTTCGGCCAGGCTGCTGTGGCCCAGTTCGGTGCCGCCGGTGCCATGGCTCAGGAGGATCAAGCCCTTGACCTTGGCCTCCGGCGCGGCCTGCATCGCCACGTTGGCCTTGAACGGCCCCATGGGAATGATGCGCGCGGGTGCCTGCGTGGGGTAGTACAGCAGGGCCACGATGGGCGCGGCGCCGGCGGCGTTGCCGGGAATGGTGATCTGGCGCATGCCGGCCTGCGAGGCCATGGCCTGGACCGTGGTCAGCAGCAGGCCGCAAAGGATGAGGGGGATGTGGCGCGGTGAGAAGGACATGGTGGGCTCCGTTGGTGTCGCAAGGCTTGCAACTGGAGCCGATGGTGCGGCGCGGGGCGCCGCGAGGGCAGTGGATTGCGACGGAATGCCGGGAGGTGGCGCGAGATGCGGTTTAGGGCGGGTGAAAGTGACGCAGCCGCCATCAACCCAGCTGCCGCGCCGCCGCATCCATCCGCCGGCACGCCTCCTTCAGCTGCTCCAGCGAAGTCGCAAAAGAAATGCGGAAGTACGGCGACAGGCCGTAGCCGGCGCCCTCGGGCACGGCGACGCCTTGCTCCAGCAGGTACGCGGCGGCGTCCGCATCGGTCGCCAGCACCTGCCCACCGGGCGTGCGCCGCCCTATCCAGCCCGCGCACGAGATGTAGATGTAGAACGCGCCATCGGGCCGGGTGCATGACAGGCCCGGGATCGCGTCCAGCAGCGGCAACAGCGTGTCGCGCCGCAGCTGGAACTCCGCGCAGCGCTGCGCGACCAGGTCCTGCGGGCCGTTGAGCGCGGCCACGGCGGCGGCCTGGCTGATCGACGAAGGGTTCAGCGAGTTTTGCGACTGCATGCGCGCCATCGCGCGGATCAGGCTGGCCGGGCCGGCGCCGTAGCCCAGGCGCCACCCGGTCATGGCATAGGTCTTGGATGCGCCGTTCACCACCAGCGTGCGCTCGGCCAGCTGCGGCGCGGCTTCGGCGAAGGAGACGAAGCGTTGCCCGTCGAACACGATGTGCTCGTACATGTCGTCGGTCAGGATCCACACATGCGGATGGCGTTCCAGCACGGCAGCCAGCTCACACAGTTCATCGCGCGAATACACGGCGCCGGAAGGATTGGAGGGTGAGTTGAGCATCAGCCACTTGGTGCGCGGTGTGATGGCGGCATCCAGCTGGGCGGGCGTGATCTTGAACCGATTCTCGGGCCCGGTGGGAATCCACACGGGCACGCCCTCGGCGAACTCCGTCATGATCGCGTACGCCACCCACGAGGGCGCGGGGATGATGACTTCATCGCCCGCGTCGACAGTCGCCATCAAGGCGTTGTAGAGCACCTGCTTGCCACCGGCGCTGGCGGAAATGTTTTCCGGCCTGAAAGTCAGCCGGTTCTCGCGCTGGAACTTGGCGACGATGGCCTCTTTCAGTTCCGGCGTGCCGTCCACAGGGGTGTAGCGGGTCTGGCCTTCGCGCATGGCGCGGTGCGCCGCTTCGATCACATGGTCGGGTGTCGCGAAATCGGGTTCGCCCTGCGACAGACCGATGATGTCCACCCCCGCCGCGCGCAATTCGCGCGTGCGCTGCGCGGATGCCGCCGAGGCCGAGATCCGGGCGCGGGCAACGCGTGCTGAAAGAAACATCAATTCACCACGATAGCGGCGTCGCGCACCACCTTGGTCCACTTCTGCCGCTCGCGGCCGATGTGCTCGCTGAACGCTTCGGGCGTGCCGCCCACCGCCTCGGCGCCCTGCTCCGCCAGCTTCTGCTTCATCTCGGGGTTGGCCAGGATGGCGTTGATCTCGCGATTGAGCCGGGCCACCACGTCAGGCGGCGTTGCGGCCGGCACGGCGATGCCGCTCCACGACAGCGATTCGTAGCCCGGCACACCCGCTTCAGCGACCGTCTTCACATCCGGCAGCGCCGGCGTGCGCCGCAGGCCTGTGACGGCCAGCACCCGCACGTTGCCCGACTTGATCTGGCCCACGGCGCCCGGCATGTTCTCGAACATCATCGAGACGCGGCCGGAAATCACGTCGGGCATGGCCTGGCCGCTGCCCTTGTAGGGAATGTGCAGCAGCTCGGTGCCCGTCATCAGCCGGAACAGCTCGGCCGACATGTGCGTGGACGAGCCGGAGCCCGACGAGGCGAACGACACCCTGCCCGGCGCCGCCTTCGCCGCCGCGATAACGTCGCCCGCGCTCTTGAACGGCGAATCGGCGGGCACGATCAGCACGTTGGTGATCGAGGCGATGTAGATCACCGGCTTCAGGTCCTTCTCGGCGTCGAAGCTCAGGCTCTTGTACATGGCGTTGTTGATCGCCATGACGCCGGTGGTGGCCATCAACAGCGTGTAGCCGTCGGGCGGCGCCTTCGCCACGGCATCGGCGCCGATGTTGCCGCCGGCGCCGGGGCGGTTGTCAACGACGACGGGCTGGCCCAGGGCAGTGGCGAGCCGGTCGCCGACCAGCCGCGCGAAGATGTCGGTGGACCCACCGGGCGCGAACGGCACCACGATGCGCAGCCCGCGCGACGGCCATGCTTGCGCGTGGGCGCCGGGAAGCGATGCGCCGAAAAGGGCGATGCCTGTGAGCGCCGCGAGAAGTCTTGCACGCATACGGGGTACTCCTGGGTCGGTTAGTCAGGCTGAGTATCACGCGAATCGCTGCTTACTGCAGCTTCGCCTTGATCCACTCGTCCACCACCCGCTCCAGCAAATCCAGTGGCAACTGGCCCTGGTCGAGCACGGCCATGTGGAACTGGCGGATGTCAAAGTGCGGGCCCAGGGCGCGCTGCGCCTTGTCGCGCAGCTCAAGGAATTTCAGCTGGCCGATCATGTAGGTCAGCGCCTGGGCGGGCTGCGAGATGTAGCGGTCCACCTCCCACTCCACGCGGTTCAACTCCATGCCGGTGGCGGCAACCATGTAGTCGATGGCCTGCTGGCGCGTCCAGCCCCTGGCGTGGATGCCGGTGTCCACCACCAGGCGCGCGGCGCGCCAGGCCTGATTGGTCTGGAAGCCGAAGCGGCTGTACGGGTCCTTGTACAGGCCCAGCTCGGGCCCCAGCGTTTCCGCATACAGGCCCCAGCCTTCGGCGTACACCGCGAAGCCGCCGCTGCGGCGGAACATGGGCATGTCGGCCAGCTCGGAGGCGCGCGCGAACTGCAGGTGGTGGCCGGGCACGGCTTCGTGCAGCGCGATGGCTTCCATGCCCCAGGCGGGGCGCACCGCGAAGGCCAGCGCGTTGGCGTTGAACCAGCCGGGCCGCGTGCCGTCCAGCGACGGGCCGTTGTACGACTCCACCGCGCCCACGCCCAGGAATTCGGGAATCGCGCGCACGCCCACCGGCGCGCGCGGCAGCTGGGCAAAAAGGCGCGGCAGCTCCGGCTCCACCCGCTTGATGATGTCGCGGTAGCCGGCCAGCACCTCTTCGCCGCTGCGCTTGAAAAAACGCGGGTCGGTGTTCAGGTATTTGATGAAGGCGGGCATGTCGCCGGCAAAACCGGTTTCGCGGCGCACCGCTTCCATGCCCTGCTGCGCCGTGGCCACCTGCGCCAGGCCGATGGCGTGGATGGCGTCGGCGCTCAAATCGGTGGTGGTCTGGTTGCGCACCATCACCTCGTACACCTTCAGGCCGCCGGGATAGCGCGAGAGGCCGCCTTCGTCGGGCGCCTTGGGGCGGTAGTCGGTGGCCACGAAGTCGCGCAGGCGCTGCACGGCGGGCAGCACCTGCTGGTCCACCGCGGCGGCGCCTTCGCGGCGCAGCGCGTCGCGTGCGGGCTGCGCGATGCCCGTGCCCAGCCGGGTGAACGGCTCAAAGTACATGCTGGCCTCGCCCCGCGCGGCCAGCTGCGTATCCAGCTGCTGCAGCACCACATCCAGCACCCGGCGCGGCGGCACCCAGCCCAGCGCCATGCCGGCACGCAGGTTGGTGATCTCCTGCTCCACGCGCAGCGGGTACGCGGCCATGCGCGCCAGCACCTGGCGGGCCTGCGCCTCGGTCGCGGTGGGCGAGCTGCGCAGCAGGCTGCTGAACGAAGCCTGGAAGGGCCATGGCGAAGCGTCCACCGTCATCGACTCGAAGCCGGTGAAGCCTTCCATCGCCTGCGAAGCCTGGAACTGGCGCGTGAGGATTTCCACCGACAGCCGGTCTTGCGCGTCCAGCTGCGCCATCGGCAGCGCCGCCAGCCGCGCCAGCATCTCGCGCGACAGCCCGTACCAGCGCGTGCGCCCGGCCAGCGAACCGTCGTTCAGCTTGTCGCCGAAGCGGTTGTCGCCGCGGTAGGTGGCCCACTCGGGGTACATCACGGCGGTGCGCGACCAGTACTCGTCGAAGAGGGCTTTGGCCGGGGACGGCTGCGGGGCCTGCGCCCACAGCGGCGGCGCCATCGCGACGAGCAGGCCCGCCGCGAAGACACAGGTGCGAAGAGCGCTTTTCATCGTGGCGATGATAAGCGCGCCATGCTGCGGTCGTGCGGCTTTACGCAGGTTCCATGCGCCTCCTGGCAGCTTTTCGGGCTGCAGGCCGCATGGGGACTGCATGAGAGCCTCGCGGGTGGATTCCGGGTCGAGCCCGGAATGACAGCATTTCAATCCACCTGCGCGCCCGAGCGCTTGACCAGCTGGGCCCACTTGTCGATCTCGCCGCGGTTGAACGCGGCCAATTCGTCGGCGCGCAGCGCGCGCTGCTCCACGCCCTGCTCGCGCAGCTTGTTCGCGACTTCGGGTGAGGCCAGCACCGATGCCGATGCGGTGCGAAGCCTGGCCAGCGCGGCGGGCGGCGTGGCGGCGGGCGCGTACAGCATGAACCAGGCGACCAGGTCGAAATCGGGCAGGCCCTGCTCCATCAGCGTGGCCACCTCGGGCGCCGCGGCGCTGCGCACGGCGCTGCTGGCGCCCAGCGCGCGCAGCTTGCCGCCCTTGACCTGCGGCATCACGGCGGCAGGGTGATAGAACATCAGGTCGACCTGGCGGCCCATGACGGCGGTCATGGCCATGGCGCCTTCCTTGTAGGGCACGTGCGTCATCTTCACGCCCAGTCGCTGTGCCAGCATCTCGCCGGCCAGGTGCCCCGAGGTGCCGTTGCCGGCCGACGCGAAGGTGACGCCTTCGGGCCGCGCGGCCATGGCCTTCAGGTCGGCCAGCGTTTTGGCGGGTGAATCGGCGGCCACCACCAGCAGCGTGGGCGTGAAGCCCACCAGCGCCACGGGCGCGAAGTCGCGCAGCGGGTCGTACGGGAGCTTGCGGAACAGCGATGCGTTGATGGCGTGCGTGCCCACCGTGCCCATGACGATGGTGCGGCCGTCCGGTGCGGCCTTGGCCACCTGGTCGGAGCCGGTGGAGCCGCCGGCACCCGCCCGGTTGTCCACCACCACGGTCTGCTGCAGCGCCTTGGCCAGGCCCTCGCCCACCACGCGGCTGACGATGTCGGTGGTGGTGCCGGCGCCAAAGGGCACGACCAGGCGCAGCGTGCCTTCGGGCGTGGTGGCCTGCGCGAACAGCGCGGGTGCGGCGGCGGCCAAGGCGGCGGCGACCAGCGTGCGGCGGGAGATGTGCTTGTCCATGCCTTGTTCCTTCACTGCACGCCGTGCTCGCGCCGCAGGATGCGCGCGGCTTCCACCATGCTTTGCAGCTTGCCCTGCGCCACTTCGCGCGGCAGGTACTTCATGCCGCAGTCGGGCGCCAGGATCACCTGCTCGGGCTTCACGTGCTTCAGCGCGCGCCGCACGCGGGCGGCGATGGTCTCCGGCGTTTCCACGTTCATGTCCGACAGGTCGATGCAGCCCACCAATATCTGCTTGCCTTCCAGCTGGGTGAGCACGCTGGTGTCCAGGTTGGATTGCGCGGTTTCCAGCGACACCTGCTTGCAGCTGCAGCCCGCCAGCTCCGGCAGAAACGAATAGCCGCTGGGCCGCACATGGATCACGGCCGCGTAGCCGAAGCAGATGTGCACGCAGGTCGTGCCCTGCACGCCTTCCAGCGCCCGGTTCAGCGCGGCCAGGCCGTACTGGCGTGCCTTCTCGGGCCGCGCCTGCATGTAGGGCTCGTCGATCTGCACCACGTCGGCGCCGGCGGCGAACAGGTCCTTGATCTCGGCGTTCACCGCGGCGGCGTAATCGTTGGCGGCTTCTTCCTCGCTCTTGTAATAGTCGTTCTGCGCCTGCTGCAGCATGGTGAAGGGGCCGGGCACGGTGATCTTGGTCATGAGATTGGTGTGGCGCTTGAGGAACTTCAGGTCTTCCACTTCCACGGCGTGCATGCGCCTGATCTTGCCCACGATGCGCGGCACCGGGTTGGGGTGGCCCGAGCGGTCCAGCGCCGAGCCGGGGTTGTCCAGGTCCACGCCTTCCAGCGCGGTGGCGAAGCGGTTCGAATAGCTCTCGCGGCGGATCTCGCCGTCGCTCACGATGTCCAGGCCCGCCTCTTCCTGGAAGCGGATGGCCAGCAGCGTGGCGTCGTCCTGCGCCTGCGCCAGGTAGGGTTCCTGCAGCCGCCAGAGCTCGCGCGCCCGCACGCGTGGCGGGAAGCGCCCTGCCAGCTTGGCCCGGTCGATCAGCCACTCGGGCTGCGGGTAGCTGCCGACGATGGTGGTGGGGAACAGCATGGTTTCGTCTCCTTCTCTTGTCTTGTTAAACGCCCAGGTAGGCCTGCCGGATTTCCGGGCGCTGCATCATTTCATCGGGCGCGCCCTCGGCCACGATGCGGCCCAGCTCCAGCACGCAGGCGCGGTGCGAGATGCGCATGGCCATGGACACGTTCTGTTCCACCAGCATGATGGTGATGCCCGCCGCGCTGACCTTGCGGATGGCCTCGAACATGTCGGCCACCACCAGCGGCGACAGGCCCAGCGAAGGCTCGTCCAGCAGCAGCAGGCGCGGCCGCGCCATCAGCGCTCGGGCAATGGCCACCATCTGCTGCTGTCCGCCCGAAAGCTCGCCGGCGGGCGCGGGCAGCTTGGCTTTCAGCGCGGGGAACAGGGCCAGCACCTCTTCCAGCGTCTCGCGGCGGCGGGCCTTTGCAGCGGGCAGGAAGCTGCCGATGTCCAGGTTTTCGGCGACGGTGAGGCCGGTGAAGAGGCGCCGTCCCTCGGGTACCAGCGCGATGCCGGCTTCGCAGAATTTGTGCGGTGCCAGCCGGGTGATGTCGCGGCCCTGCATGCTCATGCTGCCTGACACGGGTTTCAGGATGCCGGCCACGGTGTTGACCAGCGTGGTCTTCCCCGCTCCGTTGGGCCCCACCACGCACAGCAGCTCGCCGGGCGCCACGCGCAGCGAGATGTCCCACAGCGCACGCGCCTCGCCGTAGTTGACGGTGAGCTGCTTGAGTTCAAGCATGGGCCACCCCCAGGTAGGCGCTGATGACGGCGGGGCTTTGCATCACTTCGCGCGGCAAGCCTTCGGCCAGTACCGTGCCCTGGTCGAACACCACGATGCGGTCGGCCAGCGCCATCACCGCGTCCATCACGTGTTCCACGAACACAATGGTCGTGCCCTGGTCGCGGATGCGGCGGATCTGCTCCACGGCCGACTGGATTTCGGTGGGTGTCAGGCCGCACAGCACCTCGTCCAGCAGCACAAGCCGCGGCCGCGCGGCCAGCGCGCGCGCCAGCTCCAGGAACTTGCGCTGGTGCAGGTTCAGCTCACCGGGCAGGCTGCCGGCCTTGCCATCGAGATGGGTGAACTCCAGCCACTGCCGCGCCTCGCGCCGGCCCGCCTCCATCGAAGGCAGGCCGCGCCCGGCGTACATGGCGGCAATGGCCACGTTGTCCAGCACGCTCATCTGCGCGAACGGCCGGGGAATCTGGTAGGTGCGCGCAATGCCGGCCCGCGCGATGCGGTGCGCCGGCAGGCCCGCGATGTCGCGCCCGTCCAACAGCACCTGCCCGCCATCGGGCAGGAAATGGCCGCTGACGACGTTGATGAAGGTGGACTTGCCGGAGCCGTTGGGGCCGAGCAGGCCGAGGATTTCGCCTTCGCGCACTTGCAGCGAGACCCCGTTGAGGGCTTTGAGGCCGCGGAAGGATTTGCTCAGGTCTTTGACGTCGAGCAATACACCCCCGTCGTTCCCGCGCCGGCGGGAATCCAGGGCTTCCGGATTCGGGCGCACTGGGTCCCCGCCTTCGCGGGGATGACGAGGGCGCAGCTTTCCCATCACTCCGGTCGGCATGAACAGCACACCCACCACCAGGATCAACCCGATCACGCCCTTCCCCATCACCGCATATTCGCCGCCCGTGAACGAGAACAGCAGGCACGTAATGGCCACCGCGCCGATGGCGGGGCCGGCCCAGTGCCGCGTGCCGCCCAGGATGCTCATGAGCACCACCGTCAGCGGCACGGTGAGGTTGAAGGTTTCCGCCGTCGTCACGTAGGAGACGAACAGCGCGTGGATGCCGCCCACCCAACCGGCCAGCGCGCACGACACAGCCAGCGCCGCCAGCTTCCAGCGGAAGGTGGGAACACCCATCACTTCCGCCGCGTCCTCGTCGTCATGAATGGCGAACAGCCCGGCGCCGAAGCGCGACTGGCGTATGCCCCACGAAACGAGCAGCGTGGCCACGGCGGCGGCCAGCATCATCAGGTACAGGCTGGAGGTCGGCGTGGGGCCGATCTTCGGCACAGGCACCGAGTTCAGGTACACGCCCGGCCCGCCGTCGATCGGCGTGTTGCCGATGATGGTGGCCACCACGAAGGTGACGGCCAGCGACAGCAGCGCGAACACCTCGCCGCGTATGCCGCGAACGCGGAACACCACCGCGCCCACACCCACGCCGATCAGCGCAGCGACCAGCGCCGCCGCCGGCAGCGTCCACAGGAACGGCCAGTTGAACTTGCCGGCCAGCGTGGCCGAGGTGTACACCCCCGCGCCGAAAAACGCGCCATGGCCGAACGAGAAGTAGCCCGCGTAGCCCGAGAGGATGTTCCACGACGTGGCCAGCACGATCCAGAACAGCGCCAGGTACAAAAACGATTCGTAGAAGGCCGGCAGCTTCAGGAAGGGCAGCGCGCCCATCAGCACGCCGGCGGCCAGGATGCCGGCGGGAGCGCGCCGCAGCTTCATCGCACGCGCCCCGGCCGCAGCACCAGGATGGCGATCAGCAGCGTGAACGACACCAGCGGCGCCCATGAAGGCGATGTGACGGCCATGGTCACCGCCTCACTCACGCCGATGAGGATGCCGGCCGCCAGCGGCCCCAGCGCGCTGCCCAGCCCGCCCAGCATGACGGCGGCGAACACCACGCCCACCCAGGTGTACATCTGCGACGGGCTGATGCTGCTTGACAGCGCGATGCACACGCCGGCCACGCCGGCGATGGCGGCGCAGCTGCCCGCCAGCAGGAAACCGTTGCGCCGCTGGTCGATGCCGAAGGCGGCCGCCACCGGCGCGTCTTCGGCCGATGCGCGCAGGGCCTTGCCCAGGTCGGTGTAGCGCAGCACGGCCCACACCGCGAACGAGAGGCCCACCGCCAGCACCAGCGTCAGCACTTCGGGCACGGGCAGGTACAGCGGGCCGAGGCGGAACTTCATTTCGGCGTAGTGCGATTCCAGCTTGCGCGGGTCGGCCGTCCAGATTGTCTGCATGATTGATTCGGCGATGCCCATGCAGCCGAAGGTGAGCAGCAGCGAGCTGAACGGCG
The DNA here is from genome assembly GCA_016191525.1 of Burkholderiales bacterium. Taxonomy (GTDB): domain Bacteria; phylum Pseudomonadota; class Gammaproteobacteria; order Burkholderiales; family Burkholderiaceae_C; genus Ramlibacter. Next base: position 68,750 of record JACPOK010000038.1, read on the forward strand.
TGAGCCGGAAGCGCTCGGTCAGCCAGTGCAGCCCGGCGCCCAACGCGAACATCAGCGGCACCACGCAGGCCAGCGTGAGCAGCGGGTCCACCTTGACCACCGCCGCCAGCTGCCAGCAGATGTAGGCCGCGAGGAAGGCAAACGCAAAGTGCGCGAGGTTGATGGTGCGCAGCAGCCCCCAGCTCAGGCCCAGCCCCAGCCCCAGCAGGCCATACAGCGCCCCGGCGAACACGCCCGACAGCACCGACTGCGCGAGCAGCGTCCAGCTCGGCCAGCTCACCGTGAGGTCATCTTCGCGCCGGGGGCGGCGAATTCGGGCGGGTACACCACCAGCCATTTGCCGTTCTGCACCTGCTTGATGCGCATCAGGTCGTCGCCGTAGTTGGACGGGCCGTCAAAACGCAGCGAGCCCTGGATCGTGTCCACGCGATTCTTCTTCAGCCAGTCGCCCAGCACCTTGTCGTCCAGGCTTTTGGTGGCGACCACGGCGGCTTCCAGGATCTGCCAGGCGGTGAACGAGGCGGCGGCCTGCACTTCCACCGCTGTGTCGGGGAAGTTCGCCTTGGCGGCGCGCTCATGGTAGGTCTTGATGAAGTCGGCGGCCTTGGGGCGGCTGCTGAAGGGCGCGTGTTCCTCGAAGATCGTCACCGACAGCGCGCCGCTGGCCTCGGGCAGCGTGACCAGCGGGCCCGGCGCGGGGTACAGGTAGAAGTGCTGCGGCGGCACGTAGTCGATCTTTTTCATCGCGTCCAGCAGCAGGTTGCCGTCCAGGCCGATGGCGCCCACCCACACGAAATCGGGCTTGGCATCCTTGATGCGGCTGGCGATGGGGCCGAAGTCGCGGTTGCCGAATTCCCATTCAAGGAACAGCACTTCCTGCAGGCCGCGCTTCTTGATGGTTTCGCGCGCGCCCATCGACATGAAGTGGATGGAGGGGAACTTGCTGGTGACCACGGCTACCGTCTTGGGCGGCTTCGGGCCCTTGGCCAGCGCCTCGAACACCGTGTTGGTGGTGGTGGTGCCGGGGTCCGAGCCCAGCGACCAGGCGGGGAACTGCCTCTCGTATTTCACCAGCGAGGGCACGCCCAGCGTGTGATGCACCAGCACCTTGTCGTAGCGCTGGGCCACGCCCACGGCCGACAGGATGGCGCCGGTGGCGTACGGTCCCATCAGCAGGTCCACCTTGTCGGAGGTGATCAGCTGCTCATAGAGCGTGCGGGCCAGGTCGGCCTTGGACTGGTCGTCCTTCAGGATCCATTCCACCTTGCGACCCAGCAGCCCGCCGCGGCGGTTCAGGTCGTCCACGTAGATTTCGCCCACCAGCTTGTGCACCTGCGCCGTGGCCGAGAGCGGCCCGGTCAGCGCCAGCGTGCTGCCGATTTTTATCGGCGCGGTGGACGCGGATTGGGCCCATGCGGCCATCGGCAAGGCGGCCGAAGCTGCGGCCGCCGCCAGCACGGTACGGCGGTGGAAAGTGGGTTTCGTTGTCATGTCTGTCTCCTTGTTGTCAGTCGCGTGGTCCATGTCTCGAAGTTCAGCAGCACGCCGCGCAGGAATTCCTGCGTGTCGGCGACCAGCGGGCCGTCGCCGTCGAACAGCGTGGGAATGCGGCCCAGGTACACCTCGGGGTGCGGCAGGGTGGCGGCGCCCACGCCGGCCAGCGTCTGCTTGAGCGCGAAGGCGCCGGCGATGCCGCCCAGTGGCCCGCTGCTCTGGCTGATGACCAGCACCGGCTTGGCCACCCAGCAGTTCTTGCCATTGGGCTTGGAAGCCACGTCGATCGCGTTCTTCACCCCACCGGGGATGGATCGGTTGTATTCGGGCACGACGAACAGCAGCGCATCGCAGGCCAGCACCTCGCCGCGAAAGCGCTGCCAGGGCTGGGGCGTGTCGGCCTCCAGGTCGGCGTTGTAGATGGGCAGGTCGCCGTAGCCCAGCTCCTGCAGGGCCATGCCGGCGGGCGCCAGCGCGGTGAGCGCGCCGGCGAGGCGGCGGCTGTACGAGGCCTGGCGCAGGCTGCCGATGATGACGCCGATGTTCAGGCTCATGCCGCGCTCCCGGCCGCCAGCATGCTGTCGATCTCGCCGTTGTGCTCGCCCAGCGTGGGCGGCGGCACCACCGACAGAGAGCGTTCCCCGTCGAACGAGACCGGCGGGCGCACGGTGCGGAATTCGCCCATGGTGGCGTGGCGCGCGGAGACCAGCAGCTGCAGGTGCTGGGCCTGCGGGTCTTGCAGAGCTTCGTCGGTGCCGTACATGGGCGCGTGCGGTACGTCCTCGGCCAGCAGGCGGTTGCACCACTCGGTTCGGCTGCGGGTGGCAAAGCGCGCGGCCAGCACTTCGATCATGGCTTCCTGGTTGTCGATGCGGGCCTCGCGCGTGGCGAAGCGCGGGTCCTGGAAGATGGCGGGCCGCTCGATGGCGTTAGCCAGGCCCTGCCAGAATTTTTCGGGCGAGGACATGTGCAGCGCCAGCCACTTGCCGTCCTTGCACTCCATCACGTACGACTGCGAGACGCGCGGGCGGCTGAACGGGCCCATCACCTCGCCGGCGGAGTAATAGTGCGTGAACGCGTCCAGGTTCCAGTGGGTCATGGCTTCCAGCATGGACACCTCCACCTTGCGGCCCTTGCCGGTGCGCGAGCGCTCGAACAGCGCGCCCAGCACGCCGTAGGCCGCGTAAAAACCGGTGACCGCATCGGCAATGGCCGGGCCCACCACGCGCGGGTTGGCCGGGTTGACCAGCAGCTTGAGGTAGCCGCTGGCGGCCTGCGCCACCGTGTCGTAGCTGGGGCGGTTGGCCGAAGGGCCAGTGGCGCCGAAGCCGCTGATGGAGCAGTAGATGAGGCGGGGGTTCAGCGCGCGCAGCTGCTCTTCGCCCACGCCCAGCTGCTCGGCCACGCCGGGGCGGAAGTTCTGGATGTACACGTCAGCCGTTTTCACCAGCCCGTACAGCCGCTCGCGGTCTTCGGCCAGCTTGGGGTTGAGCGTGATGCTGCGCTTGTTGCGGTTGTAGGTCTGGAAGTGCGGGCTGTACAGGCCGCCCTTGAAGGCGCGGAACGGGTCGCCCGTGCCCGGCTGCTCCACCTTGATGACGTCGGCGCCCAGGTCGCCCAGCAGCATGCCGCAGGCCGGGCCGGTGATGAAGGTGCCCTGCTCGAGCACGCGCACGCCCTTGAGGACTTCAATCACGGCTTGCCTTCATAAATCACTTCGCGGGTGGCCTGGTACGACAGGGCGAAGCCGCTGGGGTTGACGGCTTCTTCGCACAGGTGCGCGATCAGGCCGGCGGTGCGCGCCAGGATGGGCACGCCGCGCAGGCCCACCAGCGGGAAATTGGTGCCCAGCAGCACGGCGGGGATGGCGGCGGAAACGTTCAGCCGCAGGTCCTTGCCCACCACGTCGGGGATGACCTTTTCGATGGCTTCGGCAATCTCGACGAAACGCAGGCTGGTGCCCGCCTCTTTCGCGACCGCGAACAGCCGTGCCACGCGCGGGTCGCGGTCCTTGTGCAGCGGGTGGCCGTAGCCAGGAATGGGTTTGCCGGCGGCGCGCCACTTGGCCACCACCTCGCGCGCCGCCGCGTGCAGGTCACCGTCACCCGCCTGTTTGTCCACTTCGGTGAACAGCCGCCCCGCCGTCTCCGACGCACCGAGGATCACGCTGCCGCAGCCCAGGATGCCGGCCGCCACCGCGCCCTGCAGCGCATCCGGCGCGGCGGCGTAGGTCATGCGGCTGGCCTGCACGCTGGGCACCAGGCCGTGCTCGGCGATGGCCACCAGCGTGGCGTCCAGCACTTTGGAGTCGCCCGGGGTGGGCCGCTGGCCAGTGACCAGCAGGCTGAAGTAGTCGGTGAAGGAGATATGGCCGATCAGCTCGCCGCACAGGTCTTCGCCGCGCACGGTGATGCTGTGCTCGTCCGACTTGCAGATAGCGGTGCGCGGCACCGTCGACTTGCCGATCTTGTTGATGGACTTGGTGTCCCCGCTCATGCTGCTGCGCCCTGCGGAATCAGCCGGAAGTCGTAGTGCGCCACGTGGTAGGGCTGGGCCATCTTGCGGCCGTCCATCGCGGTGCCGGGCTCGTGCTTTTCGAATTCCACGATCAGGCTTTCGCGCACGCCGAACACGGCGTCGGAATCCAGGTAGGGGCTGTCCTTGACGAACAGGTGCGTGGTGACTTCCTTGTGCCCGGGCGACGACACCTTCATATGAATGTGGCCGGGACGGTTGGGGTGGCGGCCCATCTTGCGCAGCATGTCGCCCACCGGTCCGTCGTCGGGCACCGGGTAGAAGGTGGGGCGGATCGACCAGAACCAGTAGCGCCCTTCCCCATCGGTGCGGATTTTTGCGCGGGCGCGCATGCCGCCGTCGGTGCGCTGCATGTCGTACACGCCGTCGCCGTCGCCGGACCACACGTCCAGCAGCGCGCCGGTGAGCGGCTTGCCTTCCAGGTCGGTCACGCGGCCGCTGTACAGGCAGGGTTCGCCCGCCACGCCGTCGGCGATGTCGCCGCCCAGCGGCACTTCGGGCGCGCCTTCCCAGAAGAACGGGCCCTGCACGGTGGCGTCGGTCGGCGGCGTGGCACCGGTGCGGCCCTTGAGCGCGCGCGCATGTTCCAGCGCCACCACCTGCATCGACAGGCCCAGCGTGTCCGACAGCAGGATGAATTCCTGGCGCTTGTCGTCGCAGGTTTTGCCGCAGGCGGTGAGGAATTCAATCGCCGTGAACCACTCGTCGCCCTTCAGGTCGACTTCGCGCGCGAAGGCGTGCACGTGGCGCACCAGCGCGGTCATCACTTGCTTGAAGCGCGGGTCCTGGCATTCGGTGAGCCGGCCGATGACGGCGTCGGTGATGCTTTCGGTGTCGTATTCCATCTGGGCCATGTAAATCTCCGTCAGTGGGCGGGACTCTATCGATTGACAGGCGCCGGAAGAAGTGAAGAATTTCAATCCATTGCATCGACCCCGTCGATCATTAACCCTGGTAAACCCTATGGAACTGCGCCACCTGCGCTATTTCACCGCGCTGGCGGAGTGCCTGTCGTTCACCCGCGCCGCCGAGCGCGCCCACGTCACGCAGTCCACGCTGTCGCACCAGATCCGGCAGCTGGAAGAAGAGCTGGGCCAGCCGCTGTTCGACCGCATCGGCAAGCGCGTGATGCTCACCGAGGCGGGCGAGACCTTTCTGGGCTATGCCGCCAAGGCGCTGCAGGAGGTGGACCACGGCCTGTCGCACCTGATGCGCGCGGTCGACGAGATTTCGGGCGAGGTGCGCATAGGCGCAACCGGCACCTTCAACATCGGCTTCGTGCCGGAGGCGCTGGCCCTGTTCCTCAGGCGCCACCCCACGGTGAAGGTGACGGTGGACGAACTGGCGGCGGATGCGATCGCGCAGCGCCTGATCGATGCTTCGCTCGACGTGGGCATTGCCTACCAGCCATCGGACCCCACGCACCTGTGGTTCGAGCCGCTCTACACCGAGGAGATGGTGCTGGTGGTGGCGCGCGGCCACGCCATGGCGCAGCGCAAGCGGGTGCGCATGGTGGAGCTGCACCGACAGAGCCTGGTGCTGCTGCCGCGCGGCTTTGCCACCCGCACCATGCTGGACGAGTGCTTCCGCGCCTGCGGGGCCGAGCCGGTGATCGCCGCGGAGATGAACACCATCGCGCCCATCGTGGGCCTGGTGGCGCGCACCCAGCTGGCGGCCATCGTCTCCAGCCACGCCGTGCAGCCGCGCGACGACGTGTGCGTCATTCCCCTCGAAAGCCCGACCCCCGTACGCACGCCGGGCATGCTGTGGAAGCGCGATGCCAAACAGGCCCCGGCGGTGCGCTCGTTCGCGGCCTGCGTGCGCAAGCTGGCGCTGGGCCGCAGCCTGCGCACCGCACCGGCATTGGCGCCTGCGTGATTCGGGATTTGCTACGCTGTGCCATTGGATTTATTTGCGGAGACACCATGAACAAACGCCATTTGCTGCTCGCCCTGTCCACCGTTGTGCTGGGTGCGCCAGCCTGGTCGCAGATCGTTTTCCCGCCCGCCAGGCCGGTGACGCTGGTTGTCGGCTTTGCCGCGGGCGGCGCGGCCGATGCGGCGGCGCGCCTCATCGCCAAAAAGCTCGGCGACAACATCGGCCAGTCCATCGTCATCGACAACAAAGCCGGCGCGGGCGGCAACATCGCGCACCAGCTGGTGGCCAACGGCCCGGTCGACGGCAGCATGCTGCTGCTGGGCTCCATCGGGCCGCTGACCATCGCGCCGCACATGATGAAGCTGCCCTACGACCCGTTCAAGGACCTGGCGCCGCTGTCGGGTGGTGTGCACTTCCCCAACATGCTGGTGGTGAATTCGTCGTCGGGCATCAGGAACCTGGCCGACTTCGTGGCACTGGCCAAGAAGGCGCCCAACACCGTGTCGTATGCGTCCACCGGTTCGGGCTCGGCATCGCACCTCACCGGCGAGCTGTTCGCCGCGCGCATCGGCGTGGAAATGCTGCACGTGCCCTACCGCGGCGGCGCACCGGCCATGCAGGACCTGCTGGCCAACCGCTTCACCGGCTACTTCTCGGCGCCGCCCACCTCGCTGCCGCACGTGGAAAGCGGCAAGCTCACCGCGATCGCCACCACGGGCCTGACGCGGCCCGCGTACCTGCCCAACATTCCCACCGTGGCCGAGTCGGGCTTCCCTGGTTTCGAGGCGCTCAACTGGTATGCCTTCATCGCCACCAGCAAGATGCCCGTGGCCATGCAGGAGCGCTGGAACCAGGAAATCGTGAAGGTGCTGAACGACCCCGCCATCAAGGACGCACTGACCAAGCACGGGCTGAGCGCCCACCCCACCACCCGCGCCGAGCTGCTGGACTTCATGCAGAAGGAATCGGTGAAGTGGGAGAAGATCGTGCGCGAGCGCAAGATCACCGGGGAGTGAGGCGCGCCTAGGTCAGGCGCATGTGTGGCGGCTTGGTGGAGGGCGCCCACGAACGGGCGATCAGGTCGGGGTCGGTTGATATCAGCCAGGTGGCCCGCGCCTGCGCCGCGCTCATTGCCGCTTCGGGCGAGTCGGACACTTCATCGGCGCAGCCCTTGAATATGCATTTGGCGTCCCAGTAATTGTCCGGGCTGCGGCGGCAAATCTTGAAGTAACCGAGAAACTCCTGGCCGAGTTCGCCCATTTCGGCGGCGTACACCGCAACGAAGAACGGTCCCACCGGTCCACAAACACGGTCGTGCATGGCAACCTCCAGACACTTCGGAAGCATTGTTTTACACCCGGACACACGGGCCAGCAACGGGGTTTTGTCCCTGCCAACTAAAGTCCTCCTCCGATCATTGCTGCCGGGATGAAAGCGGCTTGAAAGCAGTGCCCCGCTAATGTCCACCGCAGCCGCCATCCCGGCGGCAGCGGAGACACCATGAACTACACAAGACGTTCCATCCTTGGCGCCGCGGCGGCGCTTGCCGGCACGGCACCCTTTCCTTCCTTCGCGCAGGCGGCATGGCCGGCCAAGCCGGTGCGCTTTGTCGTGCCGTTCGCGCCGGGCGGCAGCTCGGAGATCGTGGCACGTTCGGCGGCGGCTGAGCTGACGAAGACGCTGGGCCAGAGCGTTTTCGTGGACAACAAGCCCGGCGCGTCCGGCAACATCGCCATGGCCGAAGCGGCACGCGCCGACGACCAGCACACCATCATCCTCGGGCACATCGGCACGCTGGCCGTCAACCCTTACATGTACGAGAAGATTCCGTACGACGCCAACAAGGACTTCAAGCCGGTGAGCCTGCTGGCCAAGGTGCCCAGCCTGTACGTGGTTCACCCCAGCGTGCCCGCGAAGAACCTGGCTGAATTCGTGGCGCTGGCGAAGTCAAAGCCCGGGCGGCTGAACTACGGCTCGGCCGGCACCGGCAGCGCCGGCCACCTGGCGTTTGAGTACCTGAAGATCACGGCCGGCATCTTCCTGCTGCACATCCCCTACAAGGGCACCGGCCCGCAGCTCACCGACCTGCTGTCGGGCCGGCTGGACGCCGCCTCGGTGGGCGCCTCGGCCATCCTGCAGCACATCAAGGCCGGCAAGCTGCGCTGCATCGCGACCGGCTCCACCCAGCGCCTGCCGCAGCTGCCCGACGTGCCCACGGTGGCCGAACAGGGCTTTCCCGGCTTCGAGATGACGCAGTGGTACGGCATGCTGGCGCCCGCGAGCATGGCACAGGCCCACATCGACAAGCTGTCGTCCGAGACCATGAAGGCCATGAAGTCCGCTGCCTCCATCGAGCGGCTGGCGCAGGACGCGGCGCAGCCGGTGGGCGGCACGCCGGCGCAATTCGCGCAATTCATCGCGCAGGAGCAGAAGCGCTGGAAAATGGTGGTCGAGCGGGCCAAAATCAGGCCCGAGTAACCCTGCGCAAATCGCGCACGCCCGAATGCGCATATTGCTGGTTGAGGACGAACACACGCTGGGCACCTGGCTGTGCAAGGCGCTGGAACGCTCGGGGATCATCGTGGAGTGGGTGGACAGCGCGCGCACGGCCCTGGCGGCGCTGGGCGCGCGCGCACATGACGTCATCGTGCTCGACCTCGGCCTGCCGGACCTGGACGGCCAGGACCTGCTGGCCCGCATCCGCGAGAAGGATGCGCTGGTTCCTACCCTGGTGCTGACGGCGCGCGACACGCTGGCCGACAAGGTGCGCGCCTTCCACGCCGGCGCCGACGACTTCCTGGCCAAACCCTTCGAGCTGCAGGAACTGGAGGCCCGCCTGCACGCGCTGCTGCGCCGCGCGCGCGGCGCGCAAGCCGCGCGCCTGGGCTGCGGGCCGCTGACCTATGACCTGGCCAGCCAGCGTTTTGCCCTGAACGGCGAGGCGCTGGCCCTCTCGCCGCGCGAATTCGCGGTGCTGCGGGTACTGATCCAGCACAGCGGCGAGCCGATGTCCAAGCAGCAGATCCTGGAGCGCGTGGTGTCCGACGAGAAGGACATCCAGCCCGATGCGGTGGAGGTGATCGTGCACCGCCTGCGCAAACGCCTGGAGGGAACCGGCGTGCGCGTTTCCACCTTCAGGGGCCTGGGCTATGCGCTGGAAACGGCTTAGGCGCCTGCGCCTCGCACCAGCCCTGCTGCTGCTGCTGCTGCCGGCGCTGCTAGTGGTGTCACTGGTTGAGCTGCGCGTCACGGCGCTGGACGTGCACCAGGCGGCCAACACGGCCTACGACCGCTCGCTGCTGGGCGCGCTGAAGTCCATCGACGCCAACGTCTCCACCGAATCGGGCGGCCTGTCGGTGGAGCTGCCCTACCGCATGTTCGAATTCTTCGAGCTCACCGCCAGCGGGCCGGTGCACTACCGCGTCGCCACGGCCGACGGGCTGGTGGAGCTGGGCAGCGCGGACCTGCCCCTGCCCGCGGCGCGGCTGCGCACCGGCGTTCCCGAGTTTTATGACGGCGTGTACTTCGGCGAGCCGGTGCGACTGGTGGCGTACACGCGCGACCTGGAACGGCCAACCGCCGAATCGCCGGCCAAGCAGCTGATCATCCAGGTGGCCGAGAGCATGCGCTCGCGCGACGAGTTCAAGCAGGTGTTCATCCGGCGGGCCGCCATCGAGAATGTCTTCTTCCTCGCGCTGACCGTGGGCCTGGCCATCCTGGCGGTGGTGGTTGCGCTGCGGCCGTTGGCCGGGCTGTCCACGCAGATCGCCAACCGCGACGCGGCGGACCTGAGCGCGATCCCGGGCGAGGGCCTGCCAGCCGACATACGGCCGGTGGTGGACGCGATGAACCAGCACATGCGCCGCATCGAACAGCTGGCGTCGCAGCAGCGCGAGTTCCTGGACGATGCGTCGCACCAGCTGCGCACCCATCTCACCACCCTGCGCATGCAGGTGGACTACGCCTTGCGCGAGCCCGACCCGGCCCAGGTGCACGATGCCGTGGCTGCGTTGGGCGCCGAACTGCAGCATGCGATGCGCAGCACGCAGCAGCTGCTCAGCCTGGGCCGCAGCGATACGGCAGCGCTGGAGCCGGCCGAGTTCGGCCTGAACACGCTGCTGGAAGAAGTGGCCCGCGAGTTCCTGCCGCAGGCGCGCGCCAAGGGCCTGGACCTGGGACTGGAGGGCGAGCCGCAGCGTGCGATTGCCGATGCCGGGCTGCTGCGCGAGGCGGTGTCCAACCTGGTGGCCAATGCCATCGCCTACACGCAGGGCAGCATCACGCTCAGCTGCGCGGCCGACGCGATGGGCTGGGCCGTCAGCGTGGAAGACACCGGGCCGGGCTTGCCCGCGGACCTGCAACGCACCGCCGGCTCGCGCTTCGTGCGCGCGGCAGGCGGGCAGCGCACGGGGTCGGGCCTGGGCCTGGCGATCGTGCGCTCCATCGCGGCGCGCCATGGCGGCGTGCTGCGGCTGGAGCCCGCCGAGCGGCACAGCGGCCTGCGCGCCAGCCTGTGGTGGCCGCGCCCGGCCGACAATGCGCCCACGCCATGAAGCACCTCGTCCTCGCCCTGTCATTGCTTGTGCACACGCTGGGCGGCGCGGCCGCGCCCGCCAAGCCCCTGGAATGCATCGCGCCGGCCAAACCCGGTGGCGGCTTTGACCTGACCTGCAAGCTGGTGCGCGACATGCTGCGCCTGCCCTTGCCGCTACCGGCGGCGGAGGTGGACATCAAGTACATGCCGGGCGGCATCGGCGCCGTGGCGTTCGACCGGGCAGTGCGCCAGCAATGGGCCGATCCGCGCGTGTTTGTGGCGTTCTCCACCGGTTCACTGCTGAACCTGGCGCAGGGCAAGTTCGGCCCGCACCAGCCGGGCGACGTGAAATGGCTGGCCACGCTGGGCACCGAATACGGCGTGGTGGCCGTGCGCAGGGATTCGCGCATCACCTCCCTTTCGGCGCTGCGCGACCTGCTGCGGGCCAACGCCGCCGCCGCGGTGTTTGGCGCAGGCGGTGGCGCGGGCAGCCAGGACTGGACCAAGGCCGCGCTGCTGGTGCGCGCGGCGGGCGGGGACCACCGCGCCATGCGCTTTGTCTCGTTCGAAGGCGGGGGCCAGGCCATCGCAGCGCTCAAGGGCGGGCATGTGGACGTGTTCTGCGGGGACGCCGCCGAAGCGCGCGACGCCTTCCTGGCCGGCGACATCAAGCTGCTGGCCGTGCTGGCGCCTCAGCGGCTGGGGCAGGCTTACCGCGCCGTGCCTACGGCGCGCGAGGCGGGCCTGGACGTGGTGTGGCCGACGGTGCGCGGCGTGTACATGGGTCCCGGCGTCAGCGAGAAGGACCGCACCGAATGGGCCCGTACCCTGCGCCGCCTGATGGCCACGCCGGAGTACGCGAAGCTGCTGGACAAATACGCGCTGCAACCCCTGCCCATGGCCGGCGCCGAGCTGGATGCCTATGTGCAGCAGCAGGTGGAGCAGATGCGCGCGCTGGCGCAGTCGCTTCAGTTGCGGGTGCGTTGAGGCCGGGCCGTCACGCAGCCTCGTGGCATGCCACGCAGATCTTGTTGCCGTCCGGATCGCGGAAATAGGCGCCGTAGTAGTGCGCGTGATACTGCGGCCGCAGGCCGGGGGCGCCTTCGTCGGTGCCGCCATTCGCCAGCGCCAGCGCATGCGCCTTGTCCACGGTGGCCCGGTCGCCCGCCATGAAAGCCACCATCTGCCCGTTGCCCGCGTCATGCGGCTCGCCGTTGTGCGGCCGGCAGATCACGAAGAGCGGACGCGTCTTGCCTGCGCTGTGCCAACCGGCCCACGGCTTGCCCGCATCGACGAATCGCTGCTCCTGCCCCAGCGCGGCCATCAGCGGCGTGTAGAAGGCCAGGGCGCGGTGGAAATTGGTGACGCTGGTGAAGACGTGTGAAAACATGGTGCCACTTTAGCGCGGGCCCACGCCGGTCACAGCATCTCCAGCGGCACCGCGCGCCGGGGCGGCGGGAAGATCGCGTCCAGCTCGGCCAAGGCCTGGTCATCCAGCGGATTCTCCAAGGCGGCCAGATTCTCGGCCAGCCGCTCCTTGCTGGCGGTCTTGGGGATGGCGATGACCTCGTCCTTCGCCATCACCCAGGCCAGCGCGGCCTGCGCAGGCGTGATGCCGCGCGGTGCGGCGAATTCGGCGAGGCCCTTGTGGCGCAGCAGCCGGCCCTGCTCGATGGGCGAATAGGCCATGGTGGGCACGCCCCGCTCGCGCTGCCAGGGCAGCAGGTCCCATTCGATGCCGCGCCGCGTGAGGTTATAGAGCAATTGGTTGGTTTGCACTTCGCGGCCGCCGGGCAGGTTCCACAGCTCCTGCATGGCGTCGATGTCCAGGTTGCTCACGCCCCAGCTGCGGATGTGGCCTTCTCGCTGCAGCCGCTGGAATGCCTCCACCGTCTCGGCCAGCGGCACGCTGCCGCTCCAGTGCAGCAGGTACAGGTCCAGCCGGTCGGTCTTCAGCCGCCGCAGGCTGGCGGCACAGGCGGTTGCCATGCCCTTGCGCGAAGCGTTATGCGGGTACACCTTGCTGACCAGGAACGCTTCGTCGCGCCGCCCGGCGATGGCTTCGCCCACCAGGCTTTCGGTCAGGCCGTCGCCATACATCTCGGCCGTATCGACAAGCCGCAGCCCCGCGTCGAGGCCGGCGCGCAGGCTGGCGATCTCGGCCGCCCGCAGCGCCGGGTTCTCGCCCATGTTCCAGGTGCCCTGGCCCAGCGCCGGCACCACGTCGCCCGAAGGCAGCCGCACTGTTTTCATGGCGCAATTTGATCATGCATCGCGGCTTCGTCCGACACGGCGGTGCGCACGGTGGTTTTAGGCTGCATGCGATCAACCGGAGAGAACCATGCTGCGCAAACTCATCGCCCTCGCCATCACCTCGGGCCTGGCCAAGAAGGCCTGGGACATGTATCAGGAAAAGAACGGCGCCCGACCCACCGCAAGCGCCGGCAAGGCCCGCCGCAAGCCGGCATCGCCCGTCACGCGCCGGCGCGTGAAGCCGGCCAGCGAAAAGAGTTGAACCGGATTTCAGAGTAAAAAGTGCCTGCGAAGCGCTCCAGCTGTGCGTGGGCAGCTATCGAATGCATAGCAGCTTGGCGCGCGGTACAGTCTGGCCATGAACGAAATCACCCTCACCGACAACCCCGGCGGGAACCGCTTTGAGCTCAGCAAGGGCGGCGCTGTGGCGGCCTTCGCCGAATACACGCTGGCGCCCGGCGTCATCACCTTCACCCACACCGAGGTGCTGCCGGGCAACGAAGGCCAGGGCCTGGGCTCCAGGCTGGCGGTGTTTGCGCTGGACAACGCGCGCGGCCGCGGGCTGAAGGTCGTGCCGAAGTGCGAGTTTTTCGCCGGCTACATCGCCAAGCACGCGAACTACCAGGACCTGCTCAGCACCACCTGATCCGTGGCGGGCCTTGAAAAGGGCCGGCGGGCGCGCATCTTCAGCGGGTCAAGCGCACCTTTGCGCGAAGGAGCCTCCATGCTGAAACGCCTTGCCCGACTTCTTGTGGCCATTTCCGCGGCGGCCACGCTGACCGCCGCCCTGGCCCAGGCCGAGCCCACGCTCGACCAGGTTTACAAGGCCGCCCAGGCCGGCCAGCTGATCCAGGCCCAGGAAATGATGAAACAGGTGCTGGCCAACCACCCCAAGAGCGGCAAGGCCCACTACGTGGAGGCCGAGCTGCTGGCGCGCCAGGGGCTGGGCGCCCGCGCACGGGAAGAGCTGGCGCTGGCCGAATCGCTGGCCCCCGGCCTGCCCTTTGCCAAGCCGGCCGCGGTGCAGGCGCTGCGCGCCGAGATTTCACCGGTGACCGATCTCACGCCGCGCGGCAGCAACGTGGCGCGCGAGTCTTCGGTGGCGCCGTCGCAGGCTCCCGCACCATCATTCCCCTGGGGCATGGCGCTGGGCTTTGCCGCGCTGGCGGGCGCTGTGTATGTGTTTGTGCTGTCGCGGCGCAAGGCCGCGCCGGCCGCGCCAGCCGCATATGCGGGCTCCGCAGGCCCCACCAGCATGCCGGCACAGCCCATGGGCATGAACCCCGGCGCGGCGCCCTACAGCCCGTACGGCGCTGCCGCGCCGGCACCTGCGCCGGGCATGGGCAGCCGCATCGCCGGCGGCGTGGCAACGGGGTTGGCAGTGGGAGCGGGTGTGATGGCGGCCGAAGCCATCGGCCGCAACCTGTTCGGGCCGGACCACCACGACCGCGCCGCGCCGCAGTCGGCGCAGGACAGCTTCAAGCCGCTGGACCAGAACGCCGACATGGGCGGCAATGATTTCGGCGTGAACGATGCCGGCTCGTGGGACGACGGCGGCGGCAGTGACGGGGGTGGCAGCTGGGACTAATGAGCGAAGGGCGGGGAAAAACGCAGGTATCTCAGCCATTGCCCATGGCGGCGGCGGCCGCCATGGGGTTGCGTACAGTCACACACGGCCGCGCTGCCCGTTCCTATGATGCGTTTTGCATCCACGGAGCAGCGCATGACCGCACAGCAGCAGCAACTGGCATCCGCCACCGAACTGGCGAAGAAAAACACTGTCCGCTTCCCCAATGAGAGCGCGGAGTACCGCCGGGCTCGAGAGGCGCTGCTGGCCCAGGAAATCGAGCTGCGCCGCCACATCGAGCGCGTGGCGCAGCAGCGGCGCGAACTGCCGCCCGGCGGCCTGGTGCCGAAGGACTACGAGTTCATCGGCGAAAGCGGGCCCGTGAAACTCTCGCAGATGTTCGGCGGCAAACAGACCCTGGCCATCTACAGCTACATGTACGGCCCCCAGCGCAAGCGGCCCTGCCCCATGTGCACCACCCTGATGTCTTCCTGGGACGGCCCCGCGCCCGATGTGGAGCAGAACATCGCCCTGGCGATGGTGGCGCGCTCACCGATCGAGCGGCTGGTGGCGTTCAAGAAGGAGCGCGGCTGGCACCACCTGAAGCTTTACTCGGACCCCAGCGGCGAATACACGCGCGCTTATGTGAGCGCGGAGGATGCCGATGTGCCGGGCTTCAGTGTCTTCACCCGCAGGGACGGCGGCATCCGCCATTTCTGGAGCGGCGAGATGGGCGCGGTGACGGCCGACCCGGGCCAGGACCCGCGCGGCGCGCCCGACCTGGCGCCGCTGTGGACCATCCTGGACAACACGCCCGAGGGGCGTGACCCGAAGTGGTACCCGCAGCTGAGTTACCCGGAAACAGCCTGAGAGCGCCTAGGCACGCCGCCTGGCGACAGGCTTGCTGCTGGATTTGGCCTTGACCGGCGCCTTGCCGGCGGCAGCGGCGCGTGCGCGCGCCGGCGCTTCGTCATTGGCGGCGTTGCGCTTTCCGGTGGCCTTGGCCGGCGCCTTGGCCTTGCTGGCCGGGGCGGTTTTGCCTTGCAGGCTGCGGCGCAGCAACTCGGTCAGGTCAATTACGTCGGCGCTGGGGCGCGGCGCCTCTTCACCCTCAGCCGCCTGCACCAGCGCGATGTCGCCACGCGCTGCCTTGGCCTGCACCAGCCGCTGCAGCTGTTCCTTGAATTCGTCGTGGTACAGGCCCGGGCTCCATTCGGCCGCCAGGTCGTTGACCAGCAGCTCGGCCATCTTCATTTCCTTGTCGCTGACGGCGACGTCGGGCATGGCATCGGCTGGCGCGTCACGCACTTCATCGGCCCAGCGCAGCAGGTTGAGCACCAGCCCTTTTTCGGTGGGAATGAGCGCGGCCAGGTGCTGCTTGGTGGATATCACCACCCGGGCGATGCCGACCTTGCCGGTCTTCTTCATGGTGTCGCGCAGCAGCGCATAGGCCTTGGTGCCACGGGTGGCGGGCGCCACGTAATAGGGCTTGTTGAAGTAGCCGGGCTGGATGGCGCCGGCGTCCACGAAGGCCTCGATCTCTATGGTCTGGGTGGTCTTGGGCAGCGCGGCGCGGATTTCGTCACGCGTGAGGGTCACGTACTGGCCCTCCTCCACTTCGATGCCCTTGACGATGTCCTGCTGCGCCACTGCCTCGCCGGTGGTCTTGCTCACCTGCTGATTGCCCACGGCGCTCATGCTCTCGCGGTCAATCCACTTGAATTTCGGGCGCGTGTCCTGCACGCCGCTGTACAGGACGATGGGGATGTGCACCAGCCCGAAGCTGATCGCGCCTTTCCAGGTGGTACGGGTGCTGGCGGGTGCGGCCATGCCTATCTCCCCTCGCGGTCTTCGTCGTCACTGCCGGGGCCGCCGCCGGTGGGAATGTCTTCGTCCTTGGTGCGGCTTTGCACCAGCGACTGGTGGGCCAGGTGCGGCAGCACGCTGGCGGCGCCCGAACCGGTGCGCCCATGGTCGGTGGGCTCGGCGGCTGGCGCGGTCTTTTCCGGGTTGGAAGTGGACATGGCCAATCCATCCTAGTGAAGCCCTGACGGCTCAGCTGTAGGACGCGAGCCAATTCAGCCGGCCGGGCCCTTGTCGGTCACCCGGGTGATGGCGGCGCTGAGGATCTGCGCCGAACAGGGCTTGGGCAGCACCTCGAAGTCGAGCTTGCCGATCGCTTCCATGTGCTCGGCGTAACCCGTCATCAGCAGCACGGGCAGCGAAGGCAGCGTCTGGCGGATGAATTGCGCCAGGCCCACGCCGTCCATGTCGCCCGGCATCACCACGTCGGTCAGCACCAGGTCGGGCAGGTCGGCGTGCGCGGCCAGCCATTCGCGCCCGGCAGCGGCGCGGTCCACCCGCGTTACCGTGCAGCCCAGCGCTTCCAGCAGGGCCAGCAGCGAGCCGGCGACCTCGTCGTTGTCTTCCACCAGCAGCACGCGTTTTCCCAGCTGCCGGTCCACCGCCCTGCGGTCGGCCGGGCCAGGCGCGGCAGCCGCTTCGGTGGCGGGAAAGAACAGGCTGACGCGGGTGCCGTTGCCGGGCACGCTGGTGATGGTGGCGGCCCCGCCCGCCCGTTCGCACAGGCCGTACACCTGGCTCAGGCCCAGGCCGGTGCCGTGGCCCACGGGCTTGGTGGTGAAGAAGGGCTCGAAGACCTTGCCGATCACCTCTTCGGGAATGCCGCCGCCTGTATCGCCGGCCTCGACCACCACGGCGTCGCCCTTCAGCGGCGCCGGCAGTTCGCCCGTGGCGTTGCGCGCCATGATGGTGAAAGCGCCTCCGGACGGCATGGCGTCGCGCGCGTTGATCGCCAGGTTCAGCAGCGCCAGTTCCAGCTCGGCCATGTCCACGGTGATTGCACGCGTATCGGGGGCCACCTCGATGTCCAGCGCGACCTGGCTGCCCAGCACCGGCACGATCAGCTCCCTCGCGGCCGGCAGCGCGTCCTGCAGCCGGAAGGTTTCCGGCACCAGCGCCTGACGCCGGGAGAACGCCAGCAACTGCCGGGTGAGCTTGGTGGCCGATTCCACCGCGCGGGAAATGGAAGCCAGCTGCCGCTTGCCGCCTTCGGTGACGTTGCGCTGCAGCAGGTAGGCGTTGTTGCTGATCACCATCAGCGCGTTGTTGAAGTCATGCGCCACGCCGCCGGTCAGCCGCCCCATCGCTTCCAGCTTCTGGGCCTGCAGCAGCGCGTCTTCGGCGCGGCGGCGGGTGGTGGTCTCGTGGGTGAGCTTGTCCGCGGTCTCGACTGCCTCCTGCGTGCGGCGCTGGGCCACGCGTGCCGCGAAGTAGAGGGCCGCGAATGGCGGGATGCCCAGCACGAACAGGATGGCCAGCTCCTTGAAGAAATCGGCCCACACCGCGCTCAGGTTCATGCCGGTGCCGACGAACAGCGGGTAGGCGCCGACGCGCTGGTAGGCGATCAGCCGGCTGAGCCCATCCACCGACGACTTGCCCTGGATCTGGCCCGAGGACCGGCCTGCCGCGATGCTCTTCATCACGGGGCTGCCCGGTGCCAGCCGGTCGGGCGCGCCGGCCAGCCTGGGCCAGCGGGTGTAGATCGGGCCGTCCTCGCGGAACAGGTTCACCGCCAGGCCCGGCTCGTCGGAGACCAGGTCGCTGTAGAACTGCTCGAAATACGCGGCCAGCAGGCTGATGTTGATCACGCCGCCAAAAGCGCCGTCAGGGCCCTTGAAACCCAGGCTCAGGTTGACGATGCGTTCGTCCGTGGTGCGGGTGGTGAAAGGCGCGGACAAATAGCGCTGGTCTTTGGTGGCCCGGTGGAACCGGAAATATTCGCGGTCGGAGAAATCGATATCGGGCGCCGGGAAGAAGCGGCTGGTGACGACGGGCCGGCCGTCGGCGCCGATGATCCAGATGGACTGGATCTGCGGCTCGTTCTTCACCTTGGCCAGCAGCAGCGCATGCAGCGAGGCCTCGGCCTTGCGCAGGCCGGCGGCGCTCTTGCCGTCGACGATGTCGAACAGCCGGTCTTCCAGGGCTTCGGCCCCGCCGATCACCTTGGCCGCATGCTCGTGCGCGACCCGCAGCGAGCGGCTCACCCGCTGCTCGGCCGTGGTGCTGGTTTCAAGGTAGCGGTAAACGCCCAGCGTGCTGTAGAAGATCAGGGGGACCGCGATGCTCAGTATTCCGAGGGTCCTGAGCGGGAGGGAAATGGCTTTGAGGTGGCGGTCCTGCACAGCCGAAAGGTTAGCACGCCACCCCGGCACGCTGGTGCCGGGTTTTGTGGGAAACTCTTTTGGCGCAGCGCGCCAGCACGCGACCCATGATCAGACCCACCCCTTCGTCACCCGCCCCGACCAGCCATTCCGCATCCGCCGCGGCCCACGAGTTCATCGCGGTGCTGGACCGGTATTCGGCCAACTTCGACCTGATGGTCTCGGCCTGGAAAACGCGGGACATCTACGACGTGGTGACGGACGAATTCTCGGCGCTGATGCAGCTGCAGAAGGCGTCTTTTCCGGAAGCGGCCGTGGTGATGATCGACGTGGTGCTGGCCCACAATGATGTGGCCATCGCCTTGCTGGACCTGCACCGCTTTCGCAACCAGCGCGGGCTGGCGAGGTTCACGGAGAAGGACCTGTCAGACCGGCAGGCGCGGCATGCGCTCGCGGTCACCGCGCTGCGCAGCTACATCCTGAAAAAAACCCACTGAATCAGAAGCCTACGCTGGGCGCCGCGGGCGGCTTGCGGGTGCCGGCGCCGCTGGCCCGCACGATTCTTTCGCAGGCTTCGCGCAGGCGCTCCACCGCCTCGTCGTGGTCGGCAGTCAGCCCGGGCAGGCCACCTTCGGAAACCGAGGGCGTTCCGCGCACCCTGGAAAGCTGGAAATCCCACAGCGCCGTCATCAGCGAGCTGTGCGCCAGCAGGAATTCCACCGCTTCCCCCGCGACCCGCCGGAAGATCACCAGCTTGGCGGCGCGTATTTGCTCCAGCACCCGGTTGACCTCTTCGTAGGTGCCTGGGTTCATGTCGTCCAGGACCATCGAATGAAACTTGGCCTCATACACGTCCAGCGCGGCCAGCAGGCTTTGCGCAGCGGTGATCTCGGCTTCATTCTGGTCCATCGTTGCCCTTTGTTTGTTGCTGCAGTCGGGAGCAACAAGTGTACCCAGCCGGGCCACCTAGAATCGCCGCGATGTCCCACGTTTCCCACACCACGCTCACGGCCGGCGAAATCGCCCGCATCGTCGAGGCCAATTACGAGTTGCCGGGCGTGGCCGGCGGGAACCTGGCGCGGCGCGGCTTCAACGATGTCTACGAGCTGCAGCTGGCCGGTGGCAAGCGCTGCATCGTGCGCCTGAGCGCGCAGCGGCCGCGCGGGCCGGCCAACGCCGAATACGAGTCGGCGCTGCTGCGCCACCTGAAAAAAGCGGGCGTCGCGGTGGGCACGGCGCTGCTGACGCACAAGGGCGCCGCCAGTGTGCCCGTGATGCTGCCCGAGGGGGCGCGCACGCTGATGGCATTCGAGTACCTGGAAGGCGACCCGCCGCTGGACAACCTGGACGACATCGCGGCCGTGGGCGCGGGCCTGGCGCAGATCCACGAAGCCTCGGCCAGTTACAGCGGGCCGCCCAGCCTGTACACGCTGGAGCTCGACCATCTGCTTCGCCGGCCGCTGAAACGGCTGCTGGCCTCGCCCACCATGGACGCGCGGCTGCAAAAGGATTTCTCCGCCATCGCCCAGCGGCTGGACGAGCGCATCACCGCCATGCCCGCACTGTCGCGCGTGGGCTGCCACGGCGACTGCCACGGCTACAACAGCTTCATGTTCACCGCACCGGGTGGAAAGCGGACCGCCTCGTTCTTCGATTTCGACGACGCCGGCCCGGGCTACCTGGCGTACGACCTGGTGGTTTATCTCTGGGCCAACCTGCCGCGGGAATTCAAGGCCCAGCCGGATGCGGCGGTGCGCGAAAAGTGGGCGCGCTACCTGGCCGGCTACCGCAGCGTGCGGCCGATTCCCGAGGCCGACGCGGCTGCCGTGGTGCCGTTCGCGGCCGTGCGCTCATTCTGGGCGATGGGCGAATCGGCCGGCCGCATTCCGCATTGGGGCTCGCAGGCGCAGCCGCAGTACTGGCTGCGCAAGCAGGTGGACACGCTCACTGCCTGGGAGACGCTGCAGATCTAGGCAGGCCTCAAGGTCCCGCGTCGTATTCGACCTTGTCGCAGACTTCGGCGGTGAAGGTCAGCACCACATGGAAGTTGATGCGGCGCCATTCGAGCACCTCGCGCCCCGGCGCCAGCTTGCTGCGCCGGTGCGGCTCCCCCACGAATTTGATGATCTCAGCCATGGTGCGCCCGGGAATCACGCCCAGCGACTCGAACTTGTGGCGCAGCGTCCGCGAGCGGATGGCGCCCGCCCAGGCGGCGGCCAGGCTGGCGAAGATGACGACGACCGCGAGCAGCAGGAGTGTTTTCAAGACGCTGGAATCATAACGGCGCGTGGCGGAGTCGCTCGCCGGTAGCCCGCGGGATGCGAAAATCGGCGTAATGACCCTCGCACCCGCCAACGCCGGCCAGCCCCTGGACGCCGACGACTTTGATGCCCAGGACGCCGAGCTTGACGCCCTGCGCGAGCACGACGACGAAATCCCGCAATGGGAATTCTGCGAGGGTTTCCTGGCCGCGCTGGTCTGCGCGCGCCGCGCCATCGAACCCGACGAATACTGGCCGGTGCTGCTGGGCGAGACCTTCAAGCCGATGGCCCACATGGAGTTCGTGCTGCGCTGGAAGCGCCGCTGGGCGGAAATCGCCACCGCCCTCGATACGGCGGTGGAAACGCTGGACGACGACAGCACTTACCAGCCCGAAGTGCTGGACACGCTCGGCGCCGTGCTGGCGCTGCCCGGGGAAGAGCGCGGCGAAACGGAAATGGCCACCCTGCCCTCATTTGCGCAGGTCTGGGCCATCGGCTTCATGTACGCTGTGGAGACCTGGCCTGAAGATTGGCAGCCGCCGCGCGACGCCGATGCGGCGCTGATGCTGGACGGCGCGCTGGGCGCCATCGTTGCGCTGGCGGAAGACGACAAGGGCAAGCCCGAAGTCTCGATGTTCGCGGAGGATGGCCCGCCCAGCGTCAGCCAGCAGCGGCTGGACGATTTCGGGGCCGCCATCTGGGCGGTGTATGACTTGCGCCAGCTCTGGAAAAGCCTGGGCCCCCGGGTACAGGCGGTGCGCAAGGAGCCCGAACCCGGCCGCAACGACCCGTGCCATTGCGGCAGCGGCAAGAAATTCAAGAAGTGCCACGGCGCTGGCCAGGCATGAAGGAGCAGCACACCGGCGCCCCGATGCAGGCCCATGTCTCGCGCCTGCCCGACTACGTGGATGTGGAGCTCAGCGGCCACGTTGACCTGGACAAGTTGCTCGAACTGATAGGCAAGCTGGGCGCGCTGACGCAGGGCAGCGGCGACAGCCGCCTGCTGTTTGACCTGCTGCGGCTGGAAGGCGAGGTCCACCTGGCAAGCCAGATGCAGGTAGGCGAGCAGGTCGTGCTGCGGCTGGGGCACCTGGCGCGCGTGGCTTCGGTGGTGCCTGCCGACAAGATCACCCGCGCCAGCGAGCAGGTGGCCCGCGCCCATGGCGTGCAGCTGAAGATCTTCGACTCCAGGGACGCCGCGGTGGCCTGGCTGCTTGAGGAGGCGCCAGCACCCGGCGTATCCGCGGCAACGGCGACCGCGACGGTACTCGCCGATCCGGCCTGCGACGCGATCTGGTCTGCCGTGCGCCACCTTTTCCCGCTGCACGCCCAGGCCATCCAGCTGCCCAACGGCACGCTGGCCATTTCCTGGGCCATCACCAACACGCCGGGAGCGGTCTACGACATGGCCACGCCCATCACCGTGCGGCTCGAACCGGCGCTGGAGCAAAGCATGCGCGAAGCGGACGCCGAAGGGCGCAAGCAGCTTGCCCTGCAGCAGGAGGCGGCGTTCCGTGCCGGCCTGATGGGCTACGACCCCTACACGTCGGTGCCCAAGGCGCGGGTGATCGTGCTGGGATGAGCGCCGCGCAGCCGCCGGCCCCGCCCCTGCCCACGGGCACGCAGGCTGCCATCCTGCTGCTTTCCACGGCCGCGTTTTTCAGCGGCGCTGCGCTGCGCGTGTGTGATTCGCTGCTGCCGCGGCTGGCGGCGGATTTCGGCCGCACGCCCGGTACCGCGGGCCGCGTAATCATCAGCTTTTCGGTGGCCTACGGCCTGATGCAGCTGCTGTTCGGCCCGCTGGGCGACCGCTACGGGAAGATTCGCATGGTGTGCCTGGCGATGTTCGGCTGCGCTGTCGGCGCCCTGGCCTGCGCGCTGGCGCCGGGGTTCGATGCGCTGGTGGGCCTGCGCGTGCTCTGGGGCATGGCCGCGGCGGGCGTGATCCCGCTCGCGCTGGCCTGGATCGGCGACGCCGTGCCTTATGAGCAGCGCCAGGCCACGCTCGCCCGCCTGCTCACGGGCACGTTGGCCGGCATGATGGGCGGGCAGCTCATGGGGGGCCTGTTCGCCGACGCCGCGCCCGGCTGGCGCGGAGCCTTCTTCACACTGGCCGCGGGATACCTGGTCGTGGCGGTGCTACTGGTCGTACGCGTGCGCCGCCTGCCGGCCGCGGCGCCGGCCAAAGGCCAGCCGCACAAATCGTTTATCGCGCAGCTCACGTCGGTGCTGCGCGTGCCGTGGGCCCGGGTGGTGCTGGCGGCCGTGCTGGCCGAGAGCATTTTCCTGCTGGGGCCGATGGCTTACCTGCCGTCGTACCTGCACACCCGGTACGGCCTCACGCTGGCGTCGGCCTCGGCGCTGATCGCGCTCTACGCGGTAGGTGGGCTGGTGTATTCCATGTCGGCCCGGCACATCGTGCGCAGGCTGGGCGAGCGGCGCATGGTGGCATCGGGAGGGCTCATCATGGGCGCAGGCTACCTGGCCTGGTGGCTGTCGCCCATCGGCTGGCTGGCCGGCCCCATCGCTCTGGCCGTGGGCTTTGGCACTTACCTGTTCCACAACACGCTGCAGACCCACGCCACCCAGATGGTGCCGGCCGCGCGCGGCACGTCGGTGTCGCTGTTCGCCTTCTGCCTGTTCGTCGGCCAGGCCGTCGGCGTCAGCCTGGCCGGCTACGCCTTCGACCACATCGGCGCCGTGCCGTTGCTGCTTTGCCCGGCGGTGGCCCTGCCGCTGGCCGGCTGGGCCTTTGCACGGGCACTGAAGCGGCGCGCTACAGCTCCCTGATCTGCAGCTTGCGGAACTTGATGGCGCCGCCCGGGGATGTTGTTGGCGCCGGGGAAGTACTCTACGAACTCACCGCCTCGCGCAACCATGACGGCGTGCCGGACGGGCCCCGCCATCGCCACGCCCACACCGCTTCCAATCCCTGAGCGCGTTCAGCGCTTGCGCAGCAGCATCCCGCCCAGCACGGCCGCCGCGCCAGCGAACAGCGCGCCTGCGGCAAACGCCAGCTGGTAGCCGCCGTTAAGCGCCGCCGCGCTTCCGGCGGCTGACAGCTGTCCGGTACGCGCGGCAGCCAGGCTGGCCAGCACCGCCAGGCCCAGCGCGCCACCCATCATGAAGGCCGTGTTGACCATGCCGGAGGCGATGCCGGACTCCTGCGGGCTCACGTCGCCCATGGCGGCCAGCAGCAGCGGATTAAACGCCATGCCGCCGCCCAGCCCCAGCAACAGCATGCCCGGCAGCACGTCGGCGGCGAAGCTGCCGTCCACCGGCGCGCGCGCGAACAGGGCCAGCCCGAGCGCACCCATCAGCAGGCCCACGGCCAGCGGCCCGCGCAGTCCCCAGCGCATCACGATCTTCGCCGACAGCCCTACCGAAAACGCCGCCATGATCAGGTTGGCCGGCAGGAAGGCCAGGCCTACCTGCATGGGGGTGTAGGCCAGCACCAGCTGCATATAAAGCGCCGAGATGAAGAACCAGGCGAACATGGCCGCGGCCCACAGCATGCCCACGACGTTCGCCACCGCCACGCTGCGCAGGCGGAACAGGCCCAGCGGCATCAGCGGCACCGCCACGTGTTTTTCGATCGCGATGAACGCGCACAGCAGCGCGGCAGCCACCGCCAGCATGCCCAGCGTACGGACCGAGGTCCAGCCGGCCTGGTTGCCGTTGACGATGGCATACACCGCCAGCATCAGCGAGGCGGTGATCGTGATCGAACCCGCCACATCCAGCTTCCTTTCGCCTTCGCGCACGGTGGCCGCGGGCAACAGCTTCATGGACAGCACCAGTACCGCGATGCCGATGGGGATGTTGACCAGGAAAATCCAGTGCCAGTTGAACGTGCCGGTCAGCAGGCCGCCCAGCAGCACTCCGATGCTGCCGCCGCCCGCGCAGACAAAGCCGTAAACGCCCATGGCCCTGGCGCGCTCGCCGGGCTCGGTGAACAGGTTCATGATCAGCGAGAGCGAAATGGCCGACACCACCGCCCCACCCAGGCCCTGCACCGCCCGCGCCGCCACCAGCATCAGCTGCGACGCGGCCAGGCCACAGGCCAGCGAGGCCAGCGTGAACAGCGCGATGCCCGCCAGGAACAGCCGCCGGTGGCCGTGCAGGTCGCCGAGCCGGCCGCCCAGCAGCAGGAAGCCGCCGAAGGTGAGCATGTAGGCATTGACCACCCAGACCAGCGAGGTTTCGGAAAAGCCCAGGTCCTGGCGGATGGAAGGCAGGGCGACGTTCACGATGGTCGTGTCCAGCACGATCATCAGCACGCCCACGCACAGGACGGCCAGCGCCTGCCAGCGTTGACGCGGCCCCATCAGGCGACTGCCGTGCGTGAGAGCACTTGTTCTATGGTGTGCATCAGCTGCTGCGGGTCGACCGGCTTGACCAGGTGCGCATCGAAGCCGGCCAGCGCGGCCGACTCCTTGTCGCGCAGCTGGCCGTACCCGGTCAGCGCCACCAGCGGGATGAATTGCGTGGCGGGGTTGGCGCGCAGGCGCCGAGCCACTTCATACCCGTCAATGTCGGGCAGGCCGATGTCCAGCAGCACCGCATCGGGCCGTGCGGCCAGCACCGCCGCCACCGCGCCCAGGCCGTCGCCCGCCTCCGCGACCTGGTAGCCGAAGCTGCGCAGCAGTTCGGCCATCGTCTCGCGTGCATCGGGGTTGTCTTCCACGTACAGGAGCCGGCGCCCGGAGCCGGTCGTGGCCGGGCCGGCCGGCGCGGCGCTGCCCGGCGCGGGAATGCTGGGAATCCAGAACGTGAAAGTGGCGCCTTCGCCCTGGCCGCCACTGGTGGCGTGCACCACGCCGCCATGCAGTTCCACCAGTTGCTTGACCAGCGCCAGGCCAATGCCCAGCCCGCTTTGCATCCGGTTTTGGGGCGGCGGGCCCTGCATGAACGGATCGAACACGCGCGGCAACAGGTCGGCCGAGATGCCGGCGCCCGCGTCCCGCACGCTCACCACCGCCTTGCCGCCGTCGTGGTGCACCTCGACGACGATTTCACTGCTTGCGGGCGAGAATTTCAGGGCGTTGGTGATCAGGTTGTTCAGGATCTGCTCGATGCGCACGGCATCGCCGTCGATCCAGACCGCGCCCGCGCGCACCGTGATGCGGTAGCCGATGGCGCGCTCGGTGGCGCGCAGGGCCTCGACGCAGCTGGTGACGCAGGCGCCCAGGTTCAGCGGATGCGGCTCCAGCGTGATCTTGCCGGCCATCAGGCGGCTGACGTCCAGCAGGTCGTTGACGATGTGGCCCAGGTGGCGGTTTTGCCGGCGGATGATCTCCAGGTAGCGGCCGCTGCGGTCCTTGCCCACCCCGCCGATCTCAAGCAACGAGGTGGCGCCCGAAATGGCGGCCAGCGGGTTGCGCAGTTCGTGGCCCAGCATTGCCAGGAACTGGTCCTTGGCCACGTTCTGCGCCTGGGCAGCCTCGCGGGCCGACATTTCCCCGGCCAGCAGCCGCTCGCGCTCGGCTTCGGCGGCCTGCCGCTGCTGGCGCTCCGCGGCCAGCAGTGTGCCCGCCTCCACCAGCGCCTGGTTGAGTTCGTTCACTTCATCCAGCGCCGTGGCGCGCACCCGGGGTTTCTCGCCGCGGCCCAGCGCCACGGCCGCCCGGCCGGCGCTTTCGATCGCGCGGATGAAGCGCTGGCCGAACGCGGCCGCCGCGAAGATCGCGGCACCCACAGCCAGCAGCATGCCGGCCAGGGCCACCTGGATCGCGCGGCCCGCCGCCGCCTCGATGGACTGGACCGGCGCGGCCACGGCAATGGTCCAGCCGGTCAATGAGGAATGCGCAAAGGCGTCGTACGACTCCACCCCTTCGACCGTGGAATGGCGGATCAGCCCATCCTGCGCGGCTGCGGCCGCTGCCACCAGTTCAGGCCGTGCCGCCTGGCCCAGCAGGTCGCCGGTCTTGTGGCTGCGCGCAATGAAGCGGCCCTGCCGGTCGATCACGGCGACGATCCAGTCGGCGGGCAACTCCCTTTGCAGCGCGGTCTTTTTCCAGTGGTCCACCGAGAAGCCCTGCGCCACCACCATGGACTTGCCGCCGCCAGCGGCGGCGGGAACGTAGATGGTGGTCAGCAGTTTGCCGGTGACCGGGCCCACGAACAGGTCGGTGATCAGGGGTTTCCCGCTGCCCAGCACTTGCGCCACCCGGGCCTGGGCGGAAGGCGGCGGTGGCGGCGTGCCGTACGGCGCGACCGTATTCAGGATCTGCCGCCCCTGACTGTCCAGCAGCAGCGTCCAGACGTCCGGCGGCTGGTTCATGGCCGTGGCCTGGGCATAAAAGGCCTTGAAGTTGCCGGTTTCCAGGTGTTCTGAAAGGCCCAGCGCCTTCAGGGCCGACAGCGAGCCCTGCGCTTCACGGTCAACGATGAGCGCTGTTGCCCGCACGGTTTCGCGCAGCCCCCGCAGGGCGGCGTCGCGCTCCCCGTCACGGATCTTTTCAAGCGCTATCCCCGCCGCCAGCGCGACAGGCAGCAGCACAGCCGTCGCCATCAGGACAAGGTGGGTGCGGATGCGCATTCAATTGTTTTTAGCATGGTTTCTTAAGGCTGAGTTCCCGCTGTGTCAGCATGTGTTCGGCAAGGCAGGGTACGCAGCCAGCGGCGTTTAAGATGCCGCATGCCTAAAAAACACCTACTTATCGCAGCCCTGCTGCTGGCGGCAGGCGCCGCGCAGGCCCAGTCGACGCCCGCCAAGAAAGACCTGGCGGCCCGCATCATCAAGCAGCAGCAAGCCAGTATCGAGGCCATCGCCACCGGCCTGGCCCAGCAGCCCGCCGAGCAGATGATGGCCGCGGCCGAGCAGGCCCTGGCCCAGCGCGTGCCGGCGGACAAGCGTGAAGCCGTGGCCCAGGGCATCCGTGCCGACGCCAAGAAATACCTTGACGAAGCCGTGCCGCTGGTGCGGGAGCGCGCGCTCAAGCTGGCGCCCACGACCATCGGCGCCGTGCTGGAAGAAAAATTCACCGAGGACGAACTCAAGCAGGTGGTGGGCATCCTGGAATCGCCCGCGTTCGCCAAGTTCCAGCAGATGGGCAACGACATGCAGCGCGCCCTGCTGGAAAAGCTGGTGGCCGAAACACGCAGCACCATTGAGCCCAAGGTCAAGGCGCTGGAGCAGTCCGTGGCTAAAAAGCTGGGCGTGACACCTTCGGGCGGCGCGGCCCCGGCGGCTCCGGCCGCCAGGCCGGCGGCCAAGCCCGCCAGCAAGTAGCCTCAGTCGCCGCCGGGCCGCCCCAAGGCGACTGAAGCCCCCTCGGGGGGCAGGAGCGCAGCGACGTGGGGGCACATCTCAGCGAGCTTGCCGCAGGAAGCGGCGCACGTTGTCGGGATCGCTGCCCACCGATTCCACCGCGTGGCGCAGCTCCTGCTCATTGCAATGCAGCCAGCTGGCCCAGTTGCGCCGCTCCCACTCGTGCTCCAGGCTGACCTGCAACTCTTCGCCGCCCCGCTTGCCTTTGTCTTCGGACATGATGATGGCCTCCTATGCCGTGCTTCCAGCATAGGCGGCTGCTGCTGCGGGTCATGCCGGAAAACGCAAGGATGTGCAGTGGGAAAACTGGCGCGCCCGCTGTAGGACGGGCGGGCCGCCAGCCCGGGGTTGGCGGAGCAGTCCTACGGCGGGGGAGCCGGCCACGCGGCTAGACTTCGCTGCTGAGTTCCAAAGGAGACAACATGGACGCAAACCTTCTGTTGAAGACGGCCACCGCGCTGCTGGCGCTGACGGCCGTGGGCGGGTTGCTGATGGCCTTCATCCGCTTCGGCGGCGCGGAGCGCCCGCCCTCGTGGCTCGCTATGGCGCACGGCCTGCTGGCCGCCAGCGGGCTCACCCTGCTGCTGTATGCGGGTTTTACGGTGGGGGTGCCGCGCACCGTCTGGGTGGGCCTGGCGCTGCTGGTGCTCGCCGCGCTGGGCGGCGTCTACCTGAACCTGGCCTTCCACGCCAAGCTGCTGCCGGTGCCCAAGAACATCATCATCGGCCACGCGCTGCTGGCGGTCGCCGGCTTCGCCTGTATTTTCCTGGGCGTGTTCCGCTAGCGCTCAGACAGCCTGGGCCAGCCCGGCCCGGCTGTTGAATTCGTAGCAGGCGGCTTCGAAGCTGCGGATCTCGAACAGCGCGTCGCGCAGGCTCATCTCGCCCGCTTCCATCAGCTTGCCGGCCAAGTGCTCGGTCAGCGGCTTCAGGCGCGCCAGCGTGGTGCGGGTTTCGCCGTAGAGCCGTTCGCTCTGCGCCTCCATGATGCCGCGCGTCTCGTCGTCCAGGCTCCTGCCGCCCTGCTCCAGCGCGCCGAAGTTCAGGCGCGTCTTGCGGTACATGCCCATCTCGCCGACGGCATGGTGCAGCAGCTTGGTGACGCGGGTGATGTCGTTGTGGGCGCCGTTGGTCGTGCCCTGCTCGCCGAAGAACAGTTCCTCGTTGGCCATGCCGCCCAGCAGCACGCGCACGTCGTGCTCGATGTCGCCCTTGGTCTTGAGCAGGTTGCCGCCCTGCTTGTGGAACACGAAGCCCAGCGCGTTGCTGCGCGGGTTGGCCTTGAGCGAGATCTTGATGGTCTTCATCTCGGCCTGGACCTTCTCCCAGTCGCCGCCGGCCAGCTCGCGCTCGCGCTCGAAGTCCACCAGGAAGTGGCCCCACTCGTGCACCGCGATCACGCGCCGGTCGCGCTCACGTTCCTTGGTTGTGCGCTCGGTGACGTTACCCACCAGTACGCGCTCGGCCGCCTGCATCAAGGTGCTTTCGCCGATCTTGTCGCCGGCTTGCACTGCGATGATGCCGGCCTGGTTGACGATGGTCTCCAGGTCGGCCGGGCTGCGGCCCTCCGTTATTTCTACAAGGTGGCGCAGGTCCATGCCGCCATCGACCTTCACGGCGCGCTGCGCCAGGTAGTGGCCGATGATGGCGCCGCGCTCTTCGCGGTTGGGCAGGCGGAAGTCCACCTTCATCTGGAAGCGGCGCAGCATGGCTTCGTCCATCTGCTGCTGCTCCTGGTTGAAGTTGCTCGCGACGATCCAGATGATCTCGGCGTCGGCCTTGGTGCGCACGCCGTCCAGCACGGCCAGCAGCATGTTCTGGGTGTCGTCGTCGAATTTGCGGTTGCCCCCGCGCTTCATGAACAAGTCCTGCGCCTCGTCCAGGAACACGATGCAGCGCTTGCGCCGCTTGGCCATGGCAAGGATGCGGCCCAGCGTCTGCGAGCCGCCGCCGACATAGCCGGTTTCCAGGTTGGCCGCCGAATGGAACAGGATGGGCAGGCCCAGCTCCTTGGCCAGGTAGCTCGCCAGCTTGGTCTTGCCGGTGCCGGCGGGGCCGCTGAACATCACGTTGAACGGCTTGTTGACGCCGTACTCGGCGTACTCCTTGCGGCGAAGGTACTGGTCCTTGATCTGGGCCACTTCGGACTTGATGTCGTCCATGCCCACCAGTTCGTGGATGTCGCCATGCACCTGCGAAGGCTCGACGAACTTCAGCGCCTTGAACTGGCCGCGAAGCTGGAACCACAGGAACGCCAGCAGGCCCAGCGTCATGGCCGCGGAAATGACGGCGCTCACGCCAGCCTTCCAGGCGTCCTTCTCGCTTTGCGGGCGGGCGCCGGAAAAGCGCTGCTCCAGCCGGGCAAACACCTCGGTGGTTTCGGGGTCGAGTTCGGAGCGCGGCACAAAGCTGAGCTTGCCGCCCCAGGGCGCGCTGACGGCCTTGTCGGTGAAGATCTTGGTCTCGATGTCCGAGGGGTAATAGGCGTATTGCGTGCCGCGCGATTCGATCAGGATGTAGCGCTCCGACACGTTCCACGACAGCGGCGTGTAGATCACGGTGATGTGGTCCACAGCATTGGTTTCCAGGAAGCTCAGTACCGAACCGGCACCGAACACCACGGGCAGCTTCTTGTTGAAGGCCCACACGCCGTCGCCCGACTTGTCGGCCGTGGCCATGGCTTTGACCTGCTCGGCCACTTTTTCCTGGCGCTGCATGACAGACCACGAATAGCCGGCCGTGGCGGGAATCAGGATGGCGATGCCGATGACCATCATCTTCACACCGGCCGACTGGATGGTGAACCAGTCCTGAAGGCGGGCCGCCGCCTTGCGGAAGGCGAGCCATGGCGACGAGGGCGATTCGGCGGCTTCGTTGTGCTCGGGCTGGGGGGGCTGGGGGGATGTCAGGTCGGACATGACTGCGTTTACTTCCTTGTCAGCGCAATCCTACAGACACTCGCTTTTCCGTGAAAGCGAAAAGGTTGCTTTTCAATTGCTTACGAACGCGCGCGTGACAAATTCACGCGCTTGCCTGCGTTACTGCCGGGCTGGCCGCGAGGGGCCACATTCTGAAGCCGTAACCGAAGGCGATGTAGGACGTGGCCGCGAGTTGTTTGCAGCGTGAAATGCGCACGCCCCGGCCCGTGCGGACAGCGGTACAAACGCCCCACGCTGTCACGCAAAAAAAGGGAGAAACACATGGAAAGGATCATCGGTCCGGTCAACGGGTTTTATGTCGCGGCCTATGCCTGGCCCCTGCCCGGCCAGGAGCGCTATTGCAGCTATGCCAAGGTGTGCCGCGACCGGCCGGAAAGCTATTGGGAGGCCGACGCGATCTTCAAGCTGTTCGGCGGCGAGCGCCACAGCTGCGCCGAGGAAGCCATCTCCGGCGCCGCCCGCGCGGCGCGCGAGCAAATCGACCACCTGCCGCCGCTCGAGTGCTCCACTTTTGGGCTGGGCATGCCCTATTTCGAGGCCGCCGCGCGTTGACGCCGCTGTCGCGCACGGCCCACACCGGCATTGGTTTTCATTGGCGAAATGGCCTGCAACGCTCGCCAGGAGCGCATGACGCGCTATAAAATCCATAGCGAAATGGAAGTGCGCTTCAACAACTATTACGACATCCTGCGGGTGGAGCGCGACGCGCCGCCCGAAAGCATCCGCACCGCCTACCGCCGGCTGGCTCAGAAATACCACCCCGACAAGGCGCCCGGCGACGCCAACGCCGCGCGCGTGATGACGGCCATCAACACGGCTTACCAGGTGCTGTCGGACTCGGCCCAGCGCGCCTCGCATGACAGCTGGATCGCGGCGGCGAAACCGCGGCCTGTGCGGGCACCCATTGCGGAAAAAACCGCCGCCTGGCCCTGGTACCTGCTGTTCGCCACCATGGCTTTTGCGCTGGCGACCGTGGGCATCGTGGTCTACAAGAGCGTCGTGCCTTCGCCGGTGGCCTTCGCGGCGCAAGCCGCCAAGGCACCAGCCGCCAGGCGCTAGCGCGTTACTTCGCGCCCAGCCCCATGGCGCGCGTGATCACTTCCTTCATGATTTCGTTGGTGCCGCCGTAGATGCGCTGTACCCGCGCGTCGGCGTAGAAGCGGGTGATGGGGTATTCCCACATGTAGCCGTAGCCGCCGTGCAGCTGCACGCACTCGTCCATCACCTTGCACTGCAGGTCGCTGGTCCAGTACTTGGCCATGCTGGCGGTGGCCGTGTCCAGCTTGTCCTGGCAAACAAGTTCGGTGCACTTGTCCACGAACACGCGGGCAATCTGTACTTCGGTCTGCAGCTCCGCCAGCTTGTAGCGGGTGTTCTGGTAGGCCGCCACCGGCTGGCCGAACACCTTGCGGTCCTTGGTGTACGCCACCGTCATGTCGATGGCGGCCTGCGCCGCGGCCACGGCGCCGATGGCGATCTGCATGCGCTCCCAGGGCAACTGCTCCATCAGGCAGATGAAACCCTTGTTCTCGAAGGCGTCGCCGCCCAGCACGCTGTCGCCCGGCAGGCTGACGTTGTCGAAGAAAAGCTCGGAGGTGTCCTGCGCCTTCAGGCCCAGCTTCTTCAGGCGCTTGCCTTTTTCAAAGCCCTTCATGCCGCGCTCCACCAGCATCAGGCTGGTGCCCTTGCCGCCGGCCGCCGGGTTGGTCTTGGCCACCACGATCACCAGGTCGGCATGCCAGCCGTTGGTGATGAAGGTCTTGCTGCCGTTGAGCAGGTAGCTGCCGTCGGCCTGCTTGATGGCGGTGCTCTTCACGCCCTGCAGGTCGCTGCCCGCGGCCGGCTCGCTCATGGCGATGGCGCCCACCATCTCGCCGCTGGCCAGCCGGGGCAGGTACTTTTTCTTCTGCTCTTCGGTGCCGTAATGCAGGATGTACGGCGCCACGATCTCGCTGTGCAGCGAAAAGCCCAGGCCGGTAGCGCCCAGCCCGTAGATCTCCTCGAACTGGATCACCGAATACAGCTTGTCGGCGCCGGCGCCGCCGTACTCCTCGGGCATCGTGGGGCACAGGAAGCCGTTCTCGCCGGCCTTGTTCCATACGGCGCGGTCCACATAGCCCTGCTCTTCCCATTCTTCGTGGAAAGGCATCACCTCCTTGTCCAGGAATTTCCGGAAGGCGTCGCGAAAGGCCTCGTGGTCGCTGTTGAAAAGGGTGCGGTTGATCATGCTGTCCTCCCGTTCATCGCGGCCTTGACGATGCGCGCGTAGTTGCCGATGAAAACGCCGTGCAGGATGGCGTCGCTGATGCCGCGCTTGCCCAGGTTGTCGATGACGTCGCGCAGGTCCGCGTAGTCGTTCATCATGCGCCCCGGCCAGACGCCTTCCATGTCCGTGCCGAAGGCCACGTGCTGCGGGCCGACCAGGTCGCACATGCGCATGATCTCGTCGGCATAGGTGGCCTTGCTGGTGACGGCGTAGGACGGGTCGCTGGAAAGGCGCAGGCACCACAGGCCGATGGCGCCGCCGCGGGCGGCGATCTTGCGCGCAGCCGGCAGGCTGAGCGAGCGGGCGATGTAGCCGGGATCCCGCGAGGTGCCGCCCTGCGGCGAGATCCACGAATGGGACCACACCGGCGCCGCTTCTGACGCATCCAGCGTGCCGTCCACCACCGACGCCGTGCTGTGCGCCAGGTCGACCACCATGCCCTGGCGCTTGCACTCGGCCACCACCTTGCCGCCGACCGCCGTCAGGCCGCCATGCACCGGGTCGGCGGTCTGGTGGTCGGCCAGCGGGCTGCGGATGAAGTGCACCAGCTGCAGGTGCCGCACGCCCATGGCATGGGCCTGCGCCAGACGCTCAGGCTCGCCTTCCAGGAAGTTGGCGGACTCGCACGCCAGCAGCACGCGCGGTTCCCCGGCCAGCGCGAGGTCCACGTCGGCAGGCGTCAAGGCCTGCTGCACCTTCCATCCCGCGAGCCGGCCCCGGTAGTCGGCCATCGTGCCCTGGAACGCCGCCCAGATCTGGCCGGCCTGCGGCTGGGCGACCTGCCGGTTGCCGTTGGCGGTGGACGACATCCAGGGCCGGTCATCGACCACCGCCCACGACAGCAGCGTGATGCGGTTCTCGCGCATGTGCTTGTCCATGTCCATGCCGAACAGGCGCGGCAGGAACATGCCGTAGTGCGAATGCATGTCGGCCACATAGGGTTTGCGCACCGGCGTTTGCGCACGGCCGGGCAAGGCCAGCCCCGAGAGCGCCGCGGCGGCCCCCAGGGCTGCCCGCCGGCGTGTGATGTAAGCGCTTTTCATCTGTTTTGCCTCCTGTTGCCGCCATTTTTACAGAGCATCCGCTTGGTGAAATGAATATACTTCAGCGAAGCCCCAGGAGACCATGATGACCGAAGCATTTGTATACGACGCCATCCGCACGCCGCGCGGCAAGGGCAAGAAGGACGGCAGCCTGCACGAGGTCAAGCCGGTCAATCTGCTGGCCGGTGTTCTGCGCGAGCTGCAGCGCCGCAACGACTTCGACACGGCGCAGGTGGACGACGTGGTGATGGGCGTGGTCTCGCCCATCGGCGAACAGGGTTCGGTGATCGCCAAGGTGGCCGCGCTCAAGGCCGGCTGGGACTTCCGCTGTTCGGGCGTGCAGCTGAACCGTTTTTGCGCCTCCGGGCTGGAGGCCGTGAACATGGCCGCGCAGAAGGTGCGCTCCGGCTGGGAAGACCTGGTGGTCGCCGGCGGCGTGGAGAGCATGAGCCGTGTGCCCATCGGCTCCGACGGCGGCGCCTGGGCCCAGGACCCCGAAACCAATTGCGCCACCTCGTTTGTGCCGCAGGGCATCGGCGCGGACCTGATCGCCACGCTGGAAGGCTTCTCGCGCGAGGATGTGGATGCCTTCGCCATGGAATCGCAAAAGCGCGCGGCGAAAGCGCGCGAAGGCGGCTTCTTCGCCGGCTCCGTCGTGCCGGTCAAGGATTTCCTGGACCAGGTGATCCTGGCCGAGGACGAATTCATCAAGCCGCGCACCACCATGGAAGGCCTGGCCGGCCTGCGGGCCGCCTTCGACCAGCTGGGCGCGATGGGCTTCGACCAGGTGGCGATCAGCCGCTACCCGCAGGT
Source organism: Burkholderiales bacterium (assembly GCA_016191525.1). GTDB lineage: Bacteria > Pseudomonadota > Gammaproteobacteria > Burkholderiales > Burkholderiaceae_C > Ramlibacter. Next base: position 103,790 of record JACPOK010000038.1, read on the forward strand.
GGAGCGCATCAACCACGTGCACCACGCCGGCAATTCCTCGGGCATCGTTGACGGCGCCGCCGCCGTGCTGATCGGAAGCGAAGCCGCCGGCAAAACGCACGGCTTCACCCCGCGCGCCCGCATCGTGGCGGCTGCGCTTTCGGGTGCGGACCCGACCATCATGCTCACCGGACCGATGCCCGCCGCGCGCAAGGCGCTGGCCAAGGCCGGCCTCACCATCGACCAGATCGACCTGTTCGAGGTGAACGAGGCTTTTGCCGCCGTGCCCATGAAGTTCATGAAGGAGATGAGCGTGCCGCACGACAAGGTCAACGTCAACGGCGGCGCCATCGCCATGGGCCACCCGCTGGGCGCCACCGGCGCGATGATCCTGAACACGCTGGTCGATGAACTGCACCGCCGGAAGCTCCGCTACGGACTGGCCACGCTGTGCGTCGGCGGCGGCATGGGCATTGCCACCATCGTGGAACGGATTTGAGCCCATGAAGACCATCAAGTACGAACTGGCAGGCGGCATCGCCACCATCACCTTCGACGAGGAAGGCTCGCCCGTCAACACGATGTGCGCGCAATGGCAGCAAGACCTGGTGGAAGTGACGGCCCAGGTGGTGAAGAACAAAGATGCGATCGCGGGCATCGTGCTCGCTTCGAACAAAATGACGTTCTTCGCCGGCGCTGACCTCAAAGGCACGATGCGCCTCAAGCCCGAAGACGCGCCGAATGTGTTCCGCGAGATCGAACAGACCAAGAAGTGCTTCCGCACGCTGGAAACACTGGGCAAGCCGGTGGTGAGCTGCCTGAACGGCACGGCGCTGGGCGGCGGCTGGGAAGTCGCGCTGGTGGGCCACTACCGCGTGGCGGTGGACAACCCGAAGATCCAGTTCGGCCTGCCCGAGATCACGCTGGGCCTGATTCCCGGCGCCTCCGGCATCACCAAGATGACGCGCCTGCTCGGCCTGATGGGCGCACAGCCCTACATCCTGGAGAGCAAGCTGTTCAGCCCGCGCGAGGCACTCGAGCTGGGGCTGGTGCACGAGATCGTCCCCGATGACGCGGCCCTGCGGCCCGCCGCGCTGGCCTGGATAGCGGCCCACCCGCAGGCGCAGCAGCCCTGGGACGACAAGGCCTACAAGATGCCGGGCGGCACGCCCAGCAACCCCAAGATCGCGGGCATGCTCAGCGTGGCGCCGGCGGTGCTCAAGCAGAAAACGCGCGGCCTGTATCCCGCGCCCGAATATGCGCTGGCCGCGATGGTCGAAGGCGCGCAGGTGGACTTCGATACGGCGCTGCGCATCGAATCGCGCTACCTCGCCAAGCTGATCGTGAGCCCGGTGGCGAAGAACATGATCAACACGTTCTTCTTCAACATGAACGCGATCAAGTCGGGGCAGTCACGGCCGAAAGACGTGCCGCGCTACAAGCCGCAAAAGGTCGGCCTGCTGGGCGCCGGGATGATGGGCGCGGGCATTGCCTATGTGCAGGCCAGCCGCGGCGTGGCGACCGTGCTCAGGGATGTGTCGCTCGACAAGGCTGAAACCGGCAAGGCCTACAGCGTGAAGATCACGCAGCCGCGCGTGGAGAAGGGGCGTATGAGCCCTCACGACCAGGCCGCACTGCTGGCCCGCATCACGCCCGCCGACAAGGCCGCGGACCTGCAGGGCTGCGACATGATCATCGAGGCCGTATTCGAAAACCGCGACCTCAAGGCCAAAGTGACGCAGGAGGCCGAGCCCCTGCTCGCACCCGGCGGCTTCTTCGCCAGCAACACGTCCACCCTGCCCATCACCGGCCTGGCCAAGGCCAGTGCCAGGCCCGAAAAATTCGTCGGCATCCACTTCTTCAGCCCCGTGGACAAGATGAAGCTGGTGGAAATCATCCGCGGCAAGCAGACCGACAGCGAGACCGTGGCCCGCGCCTTCGACTATGTGCAGGCCATCGGCAAGATCCCCATCGTGGTGAATGATTCGCGCGGCTTCTTCACCAGCCGCGTGTTCGGCACCTTCGTCATGGAAGGCGCGGCCATGGTCGGCGAGGGCATTCCCGCCGCGGTGGTGGAGCAGGCGGGCATCCAGGCGGGCATGCCTGTCGGGCCCTTGGCCGTGCTGGACGAAACCGCCTTGTCGCTCAGCGTGCACGTGCTGGACCAGACCCGCACCGACATCCGCGCCGAGGGCGGCACCTACATCGCGACACCGGGCGAATTGCTGGTCGAGCGCATGGTCAAGGAATTCGACCGCAACGGCCGCGCCGCCGGCGCCGGCTTCTACGACTACCCCGAGGAAAAAGGCGCGAAGAAGTCGCTCTGGCTCGAACTGAAAAACCAGTTCGAAAAACCCGGCGCCGCCTGGGACATGCAGGACCTGAAGGACCGCCTGCTGTACCGGCAGGCCGTGGAAACGGCCCGCTGCCTTTCGGAGAATGTGCTCACCACCGTGCACGACGCCAACATCGGCTCGATCTTCGGCATCGGCTTCCCGGCCTGGACCGGCGGCGCCATGCAGTTCATCTACGGCACCGGTATCGATGCCTTCTGCGCCCGCGCCGAACAGCTCGCCGGCAAATACGGGCCCGGCTTCGCGCTCACCGCCGCGGTGAAGGACGCGATCCGCAAGCACCAGCCGGCGTACTGACCATGGTGCTGCTCGACGACACCCCTTTCCCCGAGTGCTTCGAGACCGAGCAGGCGCTGGAGGATTACCTGGCCCTGCCATCGCGCGACCTGGTCAACGACCTGGCCCGCGCGGGCGGCGACCTGCTGGTGCTGGGCGTGGGCGGCAAGATGGGCCCCACCCTGGCCCGGCTGGCGCGCAACGCCATGCCCGGGCGCCGCGTGATCGCGGTGGCGCGCTTCAGCGAGGCCGGCGTGCGTGACTCACTGGAAGCGCACGGCATCGAGACAATCGCGTGCGACCTGCTGGACCGCTCTGCCATCGCCGCCCTGCCCCAGTGCCCCAATGTGGTCTTCATGGCGGGTCGCAAATTCGGCGCCGATGCCAACAACCCGCTGACCTGGGCGATGAACACCCACGTGCCCGCCCTGGTGGCCGAGAACTTCAAGGCCTCGCGCATCGTGGCCTTCTCCACCGCATGTGTGTATCCGTTCGTGCCCGTGACCAGCCAGGGTGCGAGCGAATCCGAGTCGCTAAGCCCGCCCGGTGAATACGCCAACTCCTGCGTGGGGCGCGAGCGCATGTTCGAGCATTTCTCGCAGGTTCATGGCACGCCCGGGCGCCTGTTCCGCCTGAGCTACGCCATCGACATGCGCTACGGCGTGCTGGCCGACGTGGCGCTGAAGGTCTGGCGCGGGCAGCCGGTGGACGTCACCATGGGCCACGTCAACGTGATCTGGCAGGGCGACGCCAACGCGCAGGCCCTGCGTTGCCTGGCGGCCGCCACCGTACCCACTTCGCCGCTGAACGTCAGCGGGCCCGAGACAACGTCGATCCGCTGGCTGGCCGAAGAGTTCGGCCGCCGGCTGGGCAAACCCGTGGCCATCACCGGCCAGGAAGCGCCCACCGCCTGGCTGATGAACACCGGCGAGGCGGAGCGCCTGTTCGGCTACCCGCGCGTGCCGCTGCACCGGCTGGTGGGCTGGGTGGCCGACTGGATCGCCCGTGAGCAGCGCCTGTACGGCAAGCCGACCAAGTTCGAAGCCCGCGACGGCAAGTACTGAAGCAGGTTTCCTCATGGCATTGAACCGGTCCGACCTTCCCGCCGATGTGCTGGCGCTGCTGGCACAAGGCGCGGTGATCCCCGCGCATCCGCTGGCCCTGGACGCGCGGCGCCAATTCGACCGCCGGCGCCAGCGCGCGCTGACGCGCTACTACGTGGACGCCGGCGCGGGCGGGCTGGCGGTGGGCGTGCACACCACGCAGTTCAGCATCCGCGAGCACGGCTTGTACGAGACCGTGCTGCGCAGCGCCATGGAAGACCGGCTGGCGTGGAGCGGCAAGCCCATGGCCATGATTGCCGGCCTGTGCGGCGGCACGGCGCAGGCATCAGGCGAGGCGCGTACGGCGGTGGCGTTGGGCTACCACGCCGGCCTGCTCAGCCTGGCCGCTCTGGCGAAGGCGCCCGAGGACGAGTTGATTGCCCATTGCGAGGCCGTGGCGAGTGAAATTCCCATCGTCGGCTTCTACCTGCAGACGGTGGTGGGCGGGCCTGTCCTGTCCAGCGGGTTCTGGCGCCGCTTCGCGCTGATTCCCAACGCCCTGGCCATCAAGGTGGCGCCCTTCAACCGCTACCGCACGCTGGACGTGGTGCGTGGCCTGGTCGATGCGCATGCCGAGGAGCGTGTCTTTCTCTACACGGGCAACGACGACCACATCGTGCTGGACCTGGCCCTGCCCTTCACCGCCATGCGCGACGGACAACCCGTCAGCGTGCGCTTTCGCGGCGGCCTGCTGGGGCACTGGTCGGTGTGGACGCGCAGCGCGGTGGAACAGCTGGCGCGCATCAAGGCCGAACTCAAAGCCGGCAACGGCAGCCTCAGCCCCGCGTTGCTGGCCCTGGATTCGCGGGTGACAGACTGCAATGCCGCTTTCTTCGACGTGGCCAACAATTTCCATGGCTGCATTGCCGGGTGCCACGAGGTGCTGCGGCGCCAGGGCCTGCTGGAAGGCATCTGGTGCCTGGACCCGGCGGAAGGCATGGGAGCCGGCCAGTCGCAGGAGATCGACCGCGTGTACCGCGTGCACGGCGACCTGGCCGACGACGCCTTCGTGCGCGAAAACCTGGCGCGCTGGCTTTCCTGAAAGCGCATGGTAAGTTCGCGGCTTTGAATTTCTCCGGCAGTACCACTCCATGACAACACCTACCCCCCGCCTGCAAGACAAGGTCTGCATCGTCACGGGCGGCGCCCAGGGCATCGGCCTGGCCACGGCGCTCAAGTTCGCCCGCGAAGGCGCGGCCATTGCCATCTGGGACCTGACCCAGCCGGGCATCGACGAAGCCCTGCGCCAGTGCCGCGAAGCCGGGGCCGAGGCCGGCGGCTGGGTGGTGGACGTCACGCAGCGTGCGATGGTGGATGCCGCCGTGGCGCAGGTGAAGGAGCAGTTCGGCCGCATCGACGTGCTGGTGAACAACGCCGGCATCACCAAGGACGCGCGGCTGCAGAAGATGACCATCGAACAGTTCGACCGGGTGATCGACGTCAACCTGCGCGGCGTGTTCCATTGCGCGCAGGCGGTGGTGGACACCATGATCGAGCAGGGGTACGGCGTGATCCTGAACGCCAGTTCGGTGGTGGGCCTGTACGGCAACTTCGGCCAGTCCAATTACGCGGCCAGCAAGTTCGGCGTGATCGGCTTCACCAAGACCTGGAGCCGCGAGCTGGGGCCCAAGGGCGTGCGCGTGAACGCCGTGGCGCCGGGCTTCATCCTCACCCACATCCTGGACTCCATCCCCGACAAGGTGCTGGAAGACATGAAGAACCGCGTGCCGCTGCACCGCCTGGGCACGCCCGAGGAAATCGCCAATGTGTATGCCTTCCTGGCCAGCGACGAGGCCAGCTACGTCAACGGCGCCGTCATCGAGGTTTCCGGCGGCATGACCGTCTGAGGCCGTGCAATGCTTGACTCAGGCAAGCATTTGCTTGACGATGTCAAGCATGTCATCCGTTTCCGCCGCCCAGGTCAAGGCCGTCCGGGGCTTCAACCGGTTCTACACACAGCGCATCGGCGTGCTCGACCCCTACCTGGGCAGCGAGCTTTCACTGACCGAGGTGCGGGTGATGTACGAGCTGGCCCACCGCAAGGACTCCACCGCCACGCAGCTGGGGCGCGAGCTCGCGCTGGACGCCGGCTACCTGAGCCGCATCCTGCGGCGCTTCCAGGGCCAGGGCTGGCTGGCGCGCGCACCCTCGCCCGCCGACGCCCGGCAAAGCCTGCTGACGCTGACCGCCGCCGGGCATGCGGCGTTCGCGCCGTTGCAGCAGAAGTCGCGCGACGAGACCGCTGAACTGCTGGCAGCCCTGCCAGCGGCCGCGCGCGGCAGGCTGATTGAAGCCATGGGGACGCTGCAGCGGCTGCTGGACCCGCAAGGCGCGCCGCCCCAGCGGCAGACCGTGGTCCTGCGCGACCCGCGGCCGGGCGACATGGGCTGGGTGGTCCAGCAGCATGGCGACATCTATGCCCGCGAATACGGCTGGAACATGGAGTTCGAGGGCCTGGTGGCCGATGTGGCGGCCGGCTTTGTCAAGAACTTCCAGCCGCAATGGGAGCGCTGCTGGATCGCCGAGGTGGATGGCGAACGCGCCGGCTCGGTCTTCGTGGTGCGCAAGAGCGCCACGGTGGCCCAGCTGCGCCTCCTGATCCTCACGCCGCAGGCGCGCGGCCACGGGCTGGGTGCCCGCCTCACCGACGAATGCATCGCGTTCGCGCGCGGCAAGGGCTACCGCAAGATGGTGCTGTGGACCAACAGCAACCTGCTGGCGGCGCGCGCCATCTATGCCAGGCGGGGATTCACGCTGGTGAAAAGCGATGCGTACAAGAGTTACGGCGGCCACGCGCTGGTCGGAGAGACCTGGGAGTTGAAGCTCTGAACCTCGCCTTGCTGGCAGCAGCCGCCACCGGAGTGCAGGTGGGCGCAGCCATCGTGGCGTCGCGGTTCGCCGTGGCGGAAGTGCCGCCGCTGACGCTGGCGATGCTGCGTTATGCCATCGGGTTTGCCTGCCTCCTGCCCTTCGTTTGGGAGGGAAAAAGGCCTGTAGGGCGCACCCAGCATGCGTGGGCGGCTACAAAATCGATAGCACCCGACCTTTTCGCCATGGCCGCGCTGGGCATCGGCCAGTTCGGCATCCTGATCGCGTTGCTCAATTTCGGGCTGCAGCGCGTGGGTTCCGCCCAGGCCGCGCTGATCTTCAGCCTCTTTCCCCTGCTCACGCTGATGCTGTCGGCCGCCCTCGGCCGCGAGCGGGTAACGGCGGCGCTGGTGTTTGGCGTGCTGCTTTCCGTGGCGGGCATCGCCGTGTCGCTGTCGGCGCGGCTGCAGGGCACGGGCGACTGGTGGGGCGAAGCGGCCGTCGCCGCTGCCGCCTGCACCGGCGCGGTTTGCAGCGTGCTGTACCGCCCCTACCTGCAGCGCTACCCCACCCTTGCGGTCTCGGCCTTCGCGATGCTGGCCTCGGTGCTGTTCCTGGCCGTGCTGGCGCTTGGGGAGGCCTGGCCCACGCGCGTCAGTTCTTTCAGCGCGCAGGCCTGGGCTGCGACAGGTTTCATCGGCGTGTCCAGCGGCATCGGCTACTACTGGTGGCTCTATGCGCTCAAGCACGAATCGCCGACGCGGGTCACGGTGTTCCTCTCGCTCAACCCCGTGACGGCGGCGCTGCTCGGCTGGGCCTTCCTGGGCGAAGCGCTGCGCCTGGAAGTGCTGGCCGCGCTGGTGCTGATTGCCGGGGGCTTGTGGTTAGCCACACGGCCCGCGCCACCCTCGCGCCGATAATCGGGGGCATGAGTCTCCCGCCTGCCGAAGCTCCCGGCGCCGCGCCCGGCCCGCGCCCCCAGCCCAACTCCCTCACGGACCTGTTTGTCTCCTTCACCCTGCTGGCCCTGCAGGGTTTCGGCGGCGTACTGGCCGTGGTCCAGCGCGAACTGGTGGAGAAAAAGGGCTGGATGACGCGCGAGGAATTCGTGGAGGAATGGGCGGTGGCGCAGATCATGCCGGGGCCCAACGTGGTGAACCTGGCGCTGATGATCGGCGGGCGCTACTTCGGGCTGCGCGGTGCGATGGTGGCGCTGGCGGGCATGCTGACGGCGCCTTTGCTGGTGGTGCTGGCGCTGGCACTGATCTATGCCCGGTTCGCCGAAAACGCGCAGGTGGCCGGTGCGCTGCGCGGCATGGGCGCCGTGGCCGCGGGCCTGATCACCGCGACGGGCCTCAAGCTGCTGCCCGCGCTGCGCAAGAGTCCGATGGGCCTGCCGGCCTGCATCGCCCTGTGCGTGCTGACCTTCGTGGCCGTCGCCCTGCTGCGGCTGCCGCTGGTGTATGTGCTGCTGGGCCTCGGCGGCGTGGCCTGCGCCCTCACCTGGCGGAAGCTGCGCGCATGAACCCCGTGCTGCACCTGACGGCGGCCGACTGGCTCACGCTGTTCGGGCATTTCCTTTCGCTGTCGCTGCTCTCGGTGGGCGGCGCGATCACCACTGCGCCGGACATGCACCGCTTCCTGGTGGACCGGCAGCATTGGCTGAGCGACCCGCAATTCAGCGCTTCCATCGCCATCGCCCAAGCCGCGCCCGGACCCAATGTGCTGTTCGTGGCGTTGATGGGCTGGAACGTGGGGCTGAACGCCGGTGGCCTCCCGCTGGCCCTGTTCGGCATCCTGGTCAGCATGGTGGGCATCCTGATCCCCAGCACCACGCTGACCTACCTGGCCGCCCGCTGGGGCCACGAGAACCGCGACCTGCGCGCCGTGCGTGCGTTCAAGCAGGGCATGGCGCCCATCGTTATCGCCCTGCTGATCGCCACCGGGTGGATCCTGTCCACAGGCAGCAGCTATGCCCTGCATGACTGGCCGCGCTGGGCCCTGACCGTCGCGGCGGCCCTGGTCGTCTGGCGAACGCGGTTACATCTTTTGTGGCTTCTGGGCGCCGGCGCAACGCTGGGCGCGCTGGGCTGGATCTAAATTGAAACAGCGCTGTCGCAGATAGCTACAGATTGATACACTTGACTCGACAGCACTGCCGGAGCACACGTGAGCGAGCAAGAAGACCAGGGCCTGAAAGAGGCAGCCGTCCCCCTCTTTGACATCGTCGTCAGGATGCCGCCCGGCGCGCGGCTCGAAGACGTGGCGCGGCTCGCGCAGGCCGCGGGCGTGCCCGCCGAGCGGGTCGAGAAACTGGTCACGGTTCTGCGCAGCGTTCCGCAGGCCAAGATCGGCGCGAGCGTACCGCGTGACCGCGCGGACCGCGCCAGGGAACAATTCGGCAAGGCCGGGCTGATCGTCGAAATCACCCCCGTCCTCACCGTCCAGCACATGGTGACGGGCGCCTTCGACGGCATGCACGAATGCCCCGGCTGCAAGACCCGCGTGGTGCTCCCCGAGAACAGGCAATGCCCGAACTGCGGCGTGTTTGTCGACAAGGTGACCGACGACGTCCTGCTGCGCCGCAAGATCATGGAGCAGGAAAAAAGCCAGATGGACTTCCGGTCGGCGCGCGACGCCAAGGACACCGAGAAGCGCATCCGGGAAAGCCTGGAAGCGTCGATACGGGCCAAGGTCCGCGCCGAGCTCGAAGAAAAGTACGGCGGCAAGAAAGGCGGCTTCCTGGGCCGCTTTGCCGGCGCCGCGCGCATCGCCGGGGCCGGCTTGCTGGTGGCGGTGGCTTTTCTTGGGGGCAAGGGAACAACGGCCTCGGGCTTTTCATGGTCGGAGGCCACCAACTGGGGGCCCTTCAAATCAGCGAACGGTTCCAAGACCGCCGACACGGGCAAGATACTTGATGCCGCAGGTGCGGCCGGTGCCGCCGGCGCAGGTGCCAAGGGTGCCGCGGGCGGGGGGACGGCCACGGCCGAGGCAGGCAGCACGGGCGATGTGGATATCGACGATCCGCTGATCCAGGCCGCGGGCGGCAAGAGGATTGGCGCCAAGGGCCTGACCATCGAACAGGCCGTGGGCGCCGCGCAGGCGCTGGGCAAGGCGGTTGGCAACAACACGATCGACCGCGCCATGAACGGCGGCGGGCCTGCCGGTCCGGCGGGCGCTGGCGGGGCGGGCGCTGGCGGGGCGGGCGCGGGCGGGTCAGCGGGCGGGTCAGCGGGCGGTGGCGCCGTCGCGGGCGGGCCGGCCGACGGCACCGCCGGCGGGGCGGCGGGCGCGGAAGCACCGCCGCAGCTCAAGGCCCTGCTTTCACTCGAATTCGCCAAGCAACTGGCCGAAATGGGCCAGGTGCCGCGGGCCATGGAAATCATGCGCGCGCTGAAGGGCTCGCCCAAAGTCACGGGTGACGCGGCAGTGGCTTCGGCCGCGCGGATCGCTGACCTGGAGATCAAGGCCTGGGCCACCCAGGCGCAGGGCGAGGCACGCGCCAAGCAGGTGGCCGAGGGCCTGATGGCCGAGGCCGGCGCCCTGAGCGACGCGGCGGAGCGCACCCAGGCGCTGGTACGCGTCGGCGTGATCCTCAGCCGCAGTGGCCGGCTGCCTTTCGAGACGGTGCGCTCGTTCTTCACGGCCGCCAGTGAATCGCTCAAGGCGGTGTCCGACCAGCGCGTTGCCGCCGCCACGCTCAGCGACTGGGCCGTCGGCCTGGGCGAGGCCCTGATGGCCGAGGCAACCAACCGCGCCCGCACGGGCGCGTGGGCCAAGGCCCAGGCAGCGGGCGGGCAGGTCGAGGGCCTCGCCAAGCAGCTTTCGGACGCCTCCTCGCAGGCCCGGCTCGCGGCCATCGATTACCAGGTCAAGCAGCAGCTGGGCCAGCAGGACAAGTCGACGCAAAGCATGGAGACGGCGCTCAAGCAGGTGGCCAAGGCCGGCGGCCTGGCCGAGCGCGCCGCCCTGTTGCGCGCCGTCGGCCAGCTCTCGGGGGGCGCCGCCACCGAGAAGATGCAGGCGGCAGCCACCGAGCTCGGAGCCCAGCTGGCCTCGAAAACAGGCACCGAAAAAGCTCGCGGCCTGGCCCAGCTGTCGCTGCTGTATGCCGACGCGGGCCTGCGCGGCAAGTCCTCGGAGTTCAGCAAGATGGCCCAGTCGTCGTCGGGCCTGAGCCCGGCCGATTCGGCTTCCGTGAATGCGGACCTGATCGTGCGCAGCGACCTGGCTTCCGCCCGCAACCTGCAAAGCGTGGGCCTGTACGCCGAGTGCGAGGCGGTGCTGCAGCGGCTGGCGGGCTACCTGCTGTAGCGCCTGCTCGGGACCACCGCTCGTGCCCATAATCGGCGCATGAGCGATTTGCCCGTTCCCCAACTCAAATTCTTCGCCGACCTTTCGGTGCGGGTGGACAAGCCCCAGGAAGTGGGGCGTACCGCGCGCGGCCTGCGGCGGCTGATTCCCATCCTGGGCGGCGAGGCGCGCGGCGACGGCTGGACGGCCCGCGTGCTGCCCGGCGGCGCAGACTTCCAGCTGGTGGTGACCGACACGCTGGCCGAGCTGGATGCGCGCTACATGCTCGAAACCGACGGCGGCGACCGCATCTACGTCACCAACCGGGCAGTGCGTTCCGGGCCGCCCGAGCTCATGGCGAAACTGGTGCGCGGCGAGCCGGTCGATGCGTCGCAGATCTACTTCCGCTGCAGCCCCAGCTTCGAAACCGCCTCGGCTTCGCTGCAATGGATCACCGAGCGGATGTTCGTGGGCAGCGGCGCGCGCCACCCCGACAAGGTGGTGATGCGTTTCTGGGAACTGGCCTGAGGCAGGGGGGACCAACGATGCAATACCGCACCCTGGGCCGCTCGGCCCTGCAAGTTTCGCCGCTTTGCTTCGGCGGCAACGTGTTCGGCTGGACGGTGGACGAGCGCACCTCGTTCTCGCTGCTGGACGCCTGGCTGGACGCAGGCTTCAATTTCATCGACACGGCTGACGTCTATTCGCGCTGGGCGCCCGGCCATAGCGGCGGCGAATCGGAAACCATCATCGGCAAGTGGCTGGCGCAGGGTGGCCGGCGCGGCAAGGTGGTGCTGGCCACCAAGGTGGGCATGGACATGGGCGATGGCCGGGTGGGCCTGAAGCCGGCGCGCATCCGCGAAGCGGTGGAAGCGTCGCTGCGGCGGCTGCAAACCGATCACATCGACCTGTACCAGGCGCACAAGGACGATGCCGGCACGCCGCTGGCCGACACGCTGGAAGCTTTCGGGGCGCTCATCAAGGCGGGCAAGGTACGCGTGATCGGCGCCTCCAACTACAGCGCGCCGCGGCTGGCCGAGGCGCTGGAGACCAGCCGGCGGCTGGGCCTGCCGCGCTACGAAAGCCTGCAGCCGCTGTACAACCTGTCGGACCGCGCGGTGTTCGAAAACGAATTGCAGGCGCTGTGCATGAAGGAAGGGCTGGGCGTGATCAGCTTTTATGCGCTGGCGGCGGGCTTCCTGACAGGCAAGTACCGCAAGGATTCCGACACGGCCACGAGCGCGCGCGCATCCACCATCGCGCGCTACCTCAACGGGCGCGGGCTGGCGATCCTGGCTGCGCTGGATGAGGTGGCTGGCGCCATCGGCAGCACTCCTGCCCGCGTGGCCATCGCATGGCTGGTCGCCCGCCCCGGCGTCACGGCGCCGATCGCCAGCGCCACTTCACTGGCGCAGCTGGCCGACCTGGTGGCAGCCAGCGAGCTGAAACTGGATGCGTCGGCCACGGCGGCGCTGGACACCGCCAGCACCGGCGGCTAGCCAAGCAGTTCGGGAAGCCCAGCCCTTGACGTCCTCCGGCGGCGGGCCAATCTTCATGACCCTGTGCGCTGCCTCAATGCTTCGTACAGGCACACACCGCTGGCAACCGAGACGTTCAGGCTTTCCACCGCGCCGCGCATGGGGATGCCCACCAGCTCATCGCAGGTCTTGCGCGTGAGCTGGCGCATGCCCTCCCCTTCGGCGCCCAGCACCAGCGCAACCGGCACCTTCAGGTCCATCTGGTAGATCGTTTTGGGGGCGTCGTCGCTGGTGCCTATGCACCAGATGCTGCGCTCCTTGAGCTCGCCCAGCGTGCGCGCCAGGTTGGTGACCATGAAATAGGGCATGGTCTCGGACGCGCCGCTTGCCACCTTGGCGACAGTGGCGTTGATGCCCACCGCGTGATCCTTGGGGGCGATCACCGCATGGGCGCCGGCCCCGTCCGCCACCCGCAGGCATGCACCGAGGTTGTGCGGGTCGGTCACGCCATCGAGCACCAGCAGCAGGGGCGGCTCCTTGATCGAATCCAGCAGGTCGTCCAGTGAATTCACCTGCGGCAGCGCCTCCACCCGGGCGGCTACTCCCTGGTGGCCGTGGCTGCCGGCCAGCTTGGCCAGCCGCATGCCGTCGGCGTCGATCAGACGGGCCCCGGCTTCCCGGGCGCGCTCGGTGAACTGGCGCATCCGTGCATCTTTTCGGGCAGGGTCGACGTATATCTCGATGATTGAGCGGGGCGCGGTTTTGAGGCGCACGCCCACGGCGTGAAATCCGAACAGTACTTTGGGGGCAGACATCACAGGATTATCCCGTGGGCGGGCGCCTAGCCCCTGTATAAAATGAATCACAAAGAAGGAGAGCGAGCATGGGACTGAGGCTGAAGTTCAACCTGGTGTTGATCGTGGTGTTTCTCGCCGGTTTCGGCGCGGCGGGATTCGTCTCGCGCCAGCTGCTGCAGGAGAACGCCCGCGACGAGGTGATCCGCAACGCGCGGCTGATGATGGAGGCCGCCACCTCGGTGCGCACCTACACCGTCGACCAGATCCGGCCTCACCTGATCAAGCAGCTGGAGGAAGTGTTCCTGCCCCAGACGGTGCCGGCCTACGCGGCCACCGAAGCCATCAACGAGCTGCGCAAGAAGTACCCCGACTACAGCTACAAGGAAGCCACGCTCAACCCCACCAACCCGCGCGACCGCACGGCTGACTGGGAGGCCGACCTGGTCAACAAGTTCCGGGCCAGCGCCGACATCAAGGAAATCGTCTCGGAGCGCCAGTCGTCCACCGGCCGCACGCTGTTCATCGCCAAGCCGATCCAGATCACCAACGCCGCCTGCCTGCAGTGCCACACCACCGCCGCCATGGCCCCGCCCACCATGGTCAAGATCTACGGCGAGGCCAACGGCTTCGGCTGGAAGCACAACGAAATCGTCGGCACCCAGCTGGTCACGGTGCCCATGGACCTGCCGCTGCGCAATGCCGACCGCGCGTTCAACACCTTCATGGCGTCGCTCGCGGCGGTGTTCGTCGTCGTCTTCATTGTGCTCAACATGATGCTCAGCTGGATGATCATCCGGCCGATCCGCCGCATGTCGCAGTCGGCCGACAAGATCAGCACGGGCGAATTCAACGAGCCTGAGTTCAACGAAAAGGGCCGGGACGAAATGGCCGTGCTGGGCAGCTCGTTCAACCGCATGCGCCGCAGCCTCGAAAAAGCCATGCAGATGATCGGCGAGTAAGGCACGGGCCGGGAGCGCACCACGGATGGCTGAACGCCCCACTCCCCCGCCCGCGGCGCCGGCGGACGCCGCCGCGCTTCCCGCGGGCTACCGCATCCACGAGTACCAGATCGAGCGTTCGCTGGGCGGCGGCGGCTTCGGCATTACCTACCTGGGCACCGACAGCAACCTGCAGCTGCCGGTCGCCATCAAGGAATACTTTCCCAGCGACCTGGTCACGCGCGGCCCCGACCAGAGCGTGAGCGTGCGCGGCGGCGCCAGTGACGAGGCAAAGGCAACCTACGAATGGGGGCTGGAGCGCTTCCTGGACGAGGCCCGCGCGCTGGCCACCTTCCGCCACCCCAACATCGTGCGGGTGCTGCGCTACTTCCGCCAGAACGGCACCGCCTACATCGTGATGGAGTACGAGTCGGGCCTGTCGCTCAAGCGCTGGCTGCCGCAGAACACTCCCCTGTCGCAACGCGCCCTGCTGTCCATCGTCTACCCGCTGCTGGACGGGCTGGAAGCCGTGCACAAGACGGGGTTCCTGCACCGCGACATCAAGCCCGACAACATCTATGTGCGCGCCGACGGCACGCCGGTGCTGCTGGACTTCGGCGCGGCCCGCCGCGTCACGGCCAACAAGGACATGACCAACATCGTGAGCCCGGGTTTCGCGCCGTTCGAGCAGTACCACTCGCAAGGCAACCAGGGCCCCTGGACCGACATCTATTCGCTGGGCGCGGTGATGTACTGGATGACCACCGGCAAGAAGCCCATGGAGTCCGCCTCCCGCGTCAAGACCGACGGCATGCTGCCGGCCTCCGGACTGGCGGAAGCCAGCGTGTTCGGCGCCACCCTGCTGCAGGCCATCGACTGGGCGCTGCTGCCGGACGAAGGCAAGCGGCCCCAGACCGTGGGGCAGTTCCGCGCCGCGATCCAGGGCTCGGAAAAGACCGGGGCGGCATCCGCGCTGGACTTTGACCTGGAGGGCGACGGCCCCGCGCTTTCCGCCGCGGGCGATGCGCCTTCCGTGCCCGGCCGCGTCACGGGCCCCTCCGGCGCCCTGCGCAAGAACCTGCTGTGCACCATCATGTTCCTGGACCTGGTGGGTTATTCCATCCGCTCGGTGGACGACCAGGTGGCGCTGAAGAAACTTTTCAACGAACTGATCGGCAAGGCGCTCAAGGGCGTGCCCGAGGACACCCGCATCTCCATCGACACGGGCGACGGCGCCGCCATCTGTTTCATGGGCGACCCCGAGGAGGCGCTGCAGTCGGCATTGCTGCTGCGCGACCTGCTGGGCCAGCGCTACGGCCACGCCCTGTCGGTGCGCATCGGGCTGCACATGGGGCCGGTGCGCGTCATCGCCGACATCAACGACCGCGTCAACGTGGTGGGAGACGGCATCAACGTGGCGCAGCGGGTCATGGATTTCGCGCAGGCCAACCAGGTGCTGGTTTCGCGTTCGTACTACGACGTGATTTCGCGCATCACCGACGACACGGCCGACATGTTCCAGAACCTGGGCCAGTACGAGGACAAGCACGGGCGTATGCACGAGGTCTATGCCGTAGGCACCCCGAACGCCAACACCACCCGGCGGGAAGGCCCGTCCACCGGCTACACCCAGACCCAGCCGATGCGCACCATCAAGCCGCTGGACGCCGACGAGGTGATGGAAGTCGAGGCCGAGCTGGCCCGCCTGATCGGCCCTCTGGCCCGCGTGCTGGTGCGCAAGGCCCGGCCGCTGGCCGCCAGCCTGCAGGAGTTGCGCGACGCGCTGGCACCCACCATCCAGGAGCCGCGCGCGCGCGAAGCCTTCATCGCGGGCATCCACAGCTCGAGCCGGCCCACCCACAGCCATCCGGTCAGCCGGCCCGCCGGCAACAGCAGCAAATCGCCGACGTCCAGCCGCACCAGCCAGTGGGGTGGCCTGGGGCCCAGTTCCCAAAGCATGCCGCTGACCTCGCGGCCCCAGCCCAGTCAGCCCAGCCAGCCGCGCAGCCAGCCCATGAGTCAACCCATGAGCCAGCCTGCCAGCCAGCTGCAGCGCGGCCAGCTGACCCAGCGCCCGCAGGCCGTGCAGCGCAGCCAACCCATGAGCCAGCCCATGAGCCAGCCCATGAGCCGGTTGAACCGTGGCGCGGACTCCACCCGCCAGGTGGACATTCCACCCGAGGAAATGGTGATCGTGGAGCACACGCTCAGCAAGTTCATCGGGCCGATGGCCAAAATGCTGATCCGCAAGGAAATCGGCCGTTGCATCGACTTCAAGGAATTTGCCGCGGCCATCGCCGCCAATATCGACCACCCCGGCCAGCGCGAGGCGTTCGTGCAGGCGCTCAAGCGGGGCCTGCCCAAGCGGCAGTTCTGAAGCCGCTTTCAGCGGCTGATCTGCCCGGCCTCGATGGTGATGCGGTGCTCGCAGCGCGCCGCGATCGCCTGGTCGTGCGTGACCAGCACCAGCGTGGTTCCCAGCTCGCGGTTCAGGTCGAACATCAGCTCCATCACCGTTTCGCCGGTGGCGAAGTCCAGGCTGCCGGTAGGCTCGTCGGCCAGCAGCACCGCCGGCTGCACGACGAAGGCACGCGCCAGCGCCACCCGCTGCTGCTCGCCGCCCGACAGCACCTTGGGATAGTGGCCCAGCCGCTGCGCCAGGCCCACCCGCGCCAGCATCTCGCCCGCCGCCTTGCGCGAGTCGCGCCGTCCCGCCAGCTCCAGCGGCAGCATCACGTTTTCCAGCGCCGTGAGGTTGCCCATCAGCTGGAACGCCTGGAAGACGAAACCTACCTTCTGCGCGCGCAGCGCGGCCCGGTCGTCCTCGCTGATGGCGAACAGGTCGTGCCCCGCCAGCCGCACAGTGCCGCGGGTGGGCGTGTCCAGCCCGGCGATGATCGACAGGAGCGTGCTCTTGCCGGAGCCCGAGGCACCCACGATGGCGGCGGTTTCCCGGGCGGCCAGCGTGAAATCGATATCGCGCAGAATGTCGAGCGTGCCTGTTGAATCGGTGACCGACTTGAAGATGTGCTCGACGGAAATGATGGGGTCTGACATGGATGTGGGTGGTTTGCGCCGCCGCGACTTTATCGCGGCCGCCTTAGCTGGCAGTTACACGGTGGCCCTGCGGGCCGCCGGGGAAAGCACCATCCTGGTCCTGGGCGACTCGCTCAGCGCCGAGTATGGCCTGAAGCGGGGCGCGGGCTGGGTGGCCCTGCTGGAATCGCGCCTGGCGGCCGGAAAAATCCCCGCCCGGGTTGTGAACGCCAGCATCAGCGGCGAAACCACTTCGGGCGGCCGCTCACGGCTGGCCGCCCTGCTGGCGCAGCACAAGCCCACGCACGTGGTCATCGAACTGGGCGGCAACGACGCGCTGCGCGGCCTGCCCCTGGGCAACACCGAGGAAAACCTGTCGCAGATGACGCAGGCGGCGCAAAAAGCCGGCGCGCGCGTGCTGCTCGTCGGCATGCAGGTGCCGCCCAACTACGGCGCCGACTACAGTCGGCGCTTCGCCGGCCTGTTCGAGAAGGTGGCGAAGGTACACGAGGCGAGCCTGGTGCCTTTCCTGCTCAAGGGCGTGGCCGATGGCGACGACGCCGTGAAGATGTTCCAGCCGGATCGCATCCACCCCCGGGCCGAGGCCCACCCGGCGATGCTGGACAACGTCTGGCCTGAGCTGAAGAAGCTGCTCAAGTGACGGTGCAGGTCATTTCCGCGGCGGAGGCGGTGGCCCGGTTGGGTGAGTTCGGGGGCATCCTGGACGCCCGCAGCGAAGCCGAGTATGCCGATGACCACCTTCCGGGCGCGCTCAACTGGCCCACCCTGAACAACGAAGAGCGCAAGCTGGTCGGGACGATCTACGCCCAGATCAGCCCGTTCGAAGCGCAAAAACGCGGCGCGGCGCTGGCGGCGGCCAACATCGCACGCCATATCGAGCGCGAGGTGATCGACAAGCCCAAAAGCTGGCAGCCGCTGGCGTACTGCTGGCGCGGCGGCAAGCGCAGCGGATCGCTGGCACTGGTACTGGACCAGATCGGCTTTCGCGTGCACATCATCCAGGGCGGCTACAAGGCATTCCGCGGCGCCGTGCTGGCCGACCTGCCCCGCATGGCGGCGCGGCTGCAATACCGCGTGGTGTGCGGCCCCACGGGGTCGGGCAAGACGCGCCTTTTGCATGCGCTGCAGGCGGCCGGCGCGCAGGTGCTGGATTTGGAGGCCCTGGCCAGCCATCGCGCGTCGGTGCTGGGCTCGATTCCCGGCGTGCCCCAGCCCAGCCCCAAGCGCTTCGATACGCTGGTCTGGGACAAGCTGCGCAGCTTCGACGCGGCGCGCCCGGTGTTCGTGGAAAGCGAGAGCAAGAAGGTCGGCGACCTGACGGTGCCGGACGCGCTGATCGCCGCCATGCGTGCGAGCCCCTGCCTGCGGCTGGAATTGCCGCTGGACGAGCGCGTGGGCCTGCTGCTGGAGGACTATGACGGCTTCGTCAAGGACAGCGACCTGTTCTGCGACCGGCTGGCCGTGTTGACGGCCTTGCGCGGCAAGGCCGTGGTGCAGGGATGGATAGACCAGGTCAGGGCGGGCCAGACCGAAGCCGTGGTGCGCGACCTGCTGCTGAAGCACTACGACCCGGGGTACTTGTCGTCGATACAGCGCAACTTCGCGCAGTACGCGGCCGCCAAACCGGTGTTGGCAAAAGACCGTTCCATCGCCACCCTGGCCGGACTGGCACAGCAAATCCTGGAGGAATCATCATGAAGCGCCTGTTGATCGCGGTGGGGGCCGCCGTGCTGGCCCTGGTGGCCTACCTGGCTTTCTGGCCGGTGCCGATCGAGCCCGTCACCTGGGCGGCGCCCGTGGCCCCGGGCTACGCAGGCCCCTACGCGATCAACAACAAGCTGGCCGGAATGCAGATGATCTCGCTGGGCGCCGACAGCGGGCCTGAGCATGTCGCGATCGGGCCGGACGGCAAGCTGTACACCACGGTCGCCAGCGGCAACATCCTGCGGATGAACACGGACGGCAGTGCGCTGGAAGTGTTTGCCACGACCGGCGGACGCGTGCTGGGCTTTGATTTCGACGCGGCCGGCAACCTGGTCGCGGCCGACGCCTACCTCGGCCTGCTTTCCATTGGCGCCGACCGCAAGGTGAAGGTGCTGGCCGACCAGGTCGGCGGTGACCCCATCCGTTACGCCGACGCCGTTGTCGTCGCCAAAAACGGCAAGATCTATTTCACCGATGCCTCCACCCGTTTTGGCGCCAAGCAATGGGGCGGCACTTTCGAAGCCAGTGTGCTCGACATCCTGGAGCAGTCGTCCAGCGGGCGGGTGCTCGAATACGACCCCGCCAGCCAGGCCACCCGCGTGGTCGCCAGCGGCCTGGCCTTCGCCAACGGCCTGGCGCTCAGCCAGGACGGGCAGCAGCTGTTCGTGGCCGAAACCGGCAAATACCGCCTGTGGAAGATTCCCGCGAGCGCTGGCAAACTGGACCTGGCTGGCAGCGGCGCGGCACAAGCCGTGCTGTTGTTCGACAACCTGCCCGGCTACCCCGACAACCTGATGCGCGGGCTGGATGGCAAGATCTGGGTCGGCCTCGTGAAGCCGCGCAACGCGACGGTGGACAAGCTGGCGGGCCAGCCGTTCATGCGCAAGCTCACGCTGCGGCTGCCCCGGGCGCTATGGCCCATCCCCCCGGCCTATGGCCATGTGATGGCGTTCACTGAAGATGGGAAGGTGGTGGCGGACCTGCAGGATCCTTCGGGGGCCTACCCGGAGACCACGGGTGTCACGGAAACGGCGGACCGCCTGTACATCCAGAGCCTGCATGCCAAGGCGCTGGGCTGGCTGCCGCGGGCGAAACTTTAAGCTTGCCGGCCTGCGGTTCAGGGCTGCGGGGTGGAGCCCGGCTGCGGCGGCACGGCGCCACCCTCCTGGCCTTCATCCGGGGAATCGCCCTCGGGCCCGCCGGTCTTGCGGTCCGCCTTGGCCTTGAGCTTGTCTTCCTTCTTGCGCTTTTTGGCCAGCTCTTTTTGCCGTTTTTCGTATCCGTAATTGGGTGTGGCCACTGGCAAATCCGTTTGGTTGGTCGATGGGGGGACTTTAAGGCATAAAGACGCCCCGGAACAGTGCGCGCTAAGCCATTTTCCCCAAGGCCTGCTCCAGGTCGGCCCGCAGGTCTTGCGGGGCCTCCAGCCCCACCGAAAAGCGCACCAGGACGCCCTTGTGCGGCCAGGCGCGGCGCATGGCGGGGATGTCATAGGGCACGACCAGGCTGATCGGCCCGCCCCAGGAATAGCCGAGCTTGAAGAGGCGCAGCGCGTCACAAAATGCATCGACCTGGCCGGCGCCGTAACGGGGGTCGAAAATCACGGAGAACAAACCTGCCGCAAGGCCGCCGTCCTCGCCACCGCACAGGGCATCCCAGTGCGCGTGGCCCGGCGAGCCTTCGAAAGCGGGATGCAGCAGTTGCGCGATTTCGGGCCGCCCCTTCAGCCATGCCGCCAGTTCCCGGGCCGCGAGATCGTGCGCGCGGTAGCGCAGTGCGATGCTGGGCAGCGAACGCAGCACCGCTTCGGCGTCGTTGGCCGCCACGCCCCAGCCCATCCGCATGTGCGTGAGCTTGAGGCGCTCGTGCAAGGCACCGTCACGGGTGACGATGCTGCCCATGAGCACATCCCCGCCGCCGCTGGGGTACTTGGTGAGGGCCTGCACCACGATGTCGGCACCGCTGCCGGCCACCTGCCTGTCGCCGCGGCCCAGGTCGAAGCCGTTGAAGGCCAGGCCCGCGCCCCAGGTGTTGTCCAGCGCCGTGAGCACACCCCGCTGGCGGCACACCTGCGCCAGGTGCGCCAGCGGCACGAACTCCATGGTCACCGAGCCCGGCGCCTCCAGCCAGACCAGCCGGGTGCGCGAACTGATTCGCGCGGCGAGGTCGGCCGGGTCCATGGGGTCATACAGCTGGTGCGTGATGCCCCAGTTGGCAAGCTCG
This sequence comes from Burkholderiales bacterium, assembly GCA_016191525.1. GTDB lineage: Bacteria > Pseudomonadota > Gammaproteobacteria > Burkholderiales > Burkholderiaceae_C > Ramlibacter. The sequence continues at coordinate 124,800 of JACPOK010000038.1, forward strand.
CCTTCGGCCAGCGCCTTGCCGGGACCGTACGCGTTATCGGGCAGCAGCACTTCGTCGCCCGCCTTCAGCAGGGCCATGTCGACGTTGGCGATGGCGGCCAGGCCGCTGGGCACCAGGATGCAGTGCCTGCCCGCTTCCAGCGTGGCGATGCGCTCCTCCAGCATGAAGGTGGTGGGCGTGCCGTGCAGGCCGTAGGTGTAGCCGCTCTTGTGCTTCCAGTCGCGCGAGCGCATCGCCGCGACGTTTTTGAAGATGACGGTGGACGCCTTGAAGACGCCCGGCTGCGGCGCGGAAAAACCGGCCGGCGGGAGGTAGGGATGGTGGATGAGGTCGGTGACTGGATTGCTCATGCAGCCATGTTATCCGGCCCCGCGCCGCTTCGCTGCGCTAGACCTTCCACTTGGCCAGCAGCTTCTCCGGGCCCATGCTGTCGTAGCCCTCGAAGGGCTGGTGGATCCACGGGTTGGTGGGGAGGAACTCCACCGAATAATCGGGCGTGAACTTCGACAGGCCCTTGGTCCAGATCACCGCGCTGCGCAGCTCGGTGATCGGCGCGTAGTTGTTGCGCAGCATGTCGATGACGGCGTTGAGCGTGTGGCCCGAATCCGCCAGGTCGTCGACCAGCAGCACCTTGCCGGCGATCTCGCCCTTCGGCGTCGTGATGTAGCGGGCGATGTCCAGGTGGCCCTGGATGGTGCCGGCGTCGGCGCGGTACGAACTGGTGGACATGATGGCCAGCGGCTTGTCGAACACCCGCGACAGGATGTCGCCGGGCCGCATGCCGCCGCGCGCCAGGCACAGGATGGTGTCGAACTGCCAGCCCGACTGGTGCACCTTGATCGCAAGCTTCTCGATCAGGTTGTGGTATTCGTCATAGCTTACGTACAGGTGCTTGCCGTCTTCCGTCAACATGGGTGGGGCTCCGGTTTTCAGTTGGGCAAGTAGGGATGCCGCATCATGATCGTATGGTCGCGGTCGGGGCTGGTGGAGATGATGTCCACCGGCACGCCCGTCACCTGCTCGATGCGCTGCAGGTACAGCCGCGCGTTCACCGGCAGCTTGTCGTACTGCGTCACGCCCACGGTGCTGTCGCTCCAGCCTTCCATGGTCTCGTACACCGGCTTGCAGCGGGAAATCTCATCCGCACCCATCGGCAGGATGTCGGTGTATTCGCCGTCCAGCTCGTAGCCGGTGCACAGCTGCAGCTCCTTGATGCCGTCCAGCACGTCCAGCTTGGTGATGCACAGGCCGGTGAGGCCGTTGACCTGGGCGCTGCGCTTGAGCAACGCCGCGTCGAACCAGCCGCAGCGGCGGTAGCGCCCGGTGGTGACACCCATCTCAGCGCCCACAGTGGACAGGTGGTGGCCCACGGTGCCGGGAGTGGCCCAGTCCAGTTCGGTGGGGAATGGCCCGCCGCCCACGCGGGTGCAGTAGGCCTTGGTGATGCCCAGGATGTAGTGCAGCATGCCCGGCCCGACGCCGGCGCCGGCGGAGGCATTGCCCGCCACGCAGTTGCTGGAGGTGACGTAGGGATACGTGCCGTGGTCCACGTCCAGCAGCGTGCCCTGGGCACCTTCGAACAACAGGTTGTCGCCGTGGATGTGCGCCTCGTTCAGCTCGCGCGACACGTCGGCCAGCATCGGCTTGAGCAGTTCGGCGTGGATCATGGCCTGGTCGAACACGGCCTTCTCGTCCACCGGCGGTGCGTTGAGGTATTTGGTGAGCACGAAGTTGTGCAGGTCCAGCACTTCCTTGAGCTTCTCGGCGAAGCGCTCCGGGTGCTTCATGTCCTGCGCGCGCAGGGCACGGCGGGCGATCTTGTCCTCGTAGGCCGGGCCGATGCCGCGGCCGGTGGTGCCGATCTTCTCGGTGCCGCCCTCTTCGCGCCGCGTCTCGCGCGCGATGTCCAGCGCCGAATGGAACGGCAGGATCAGCGGGCAGGCCTCGCTGATGCGGAGGCGCGAACGCACCTCGACACCGGCTTTTTCCAGGCCCTCGATTTCCTCGAACAGCTTGGCCGGCGACAGCACCACGCCGTTGCCGATGTAGCACTTCACGCCCGGGCGCATGATGCCGCTGGGGATCAGGTGCAGCGCGGTCTTCACGCCGTTGATCACCAGCGTATGGCCGGCGTTGTGGCCGCCCTGGAAACGCACGACGCCCTGCGCCATTTCGGTCAGCCAGTCGACCAGCTTGCCCTTGCCCTCGTCGCCCCACTGGGTGCCGACCACGACCACGTTGCGGCCTGTTGTCTTGTTCATGGAAACTTCAGTTGAAACGGATTGAGAATCACAGGGCCTTGACGGCCCATTGCCCCGCGGCTGGCACCAGCTCGCGGTCGCATTCGAACTCGGCGACTTCGCTCTCGTGGCCCGGCAGCACGCACACCACGGTTTCGCCCTGGCCGCGCAAGGCGGCGATGGCGGCAGCCAGGCCGCCCGCCTCGCGGCCTTCCAGCCATGGCGCGCGGATGGCGGCCTTGAGCGGCCGGTGGCCCACCACGCCGACCAGTTCCTTCACGTCGAGGCTGAAGCCCACTGCCGGCCGGTTGCGGCCGAACACGGCGCCCACCTCGTCGTAGCGGCCACCGCGCACCAGCGCATCGCTGGCGCCCGGTGTGTAGATGCCGAAGCGCACGCCGCTGTAGTAGGCGTAGCCGCGCAGGTCGGCCAGGTCAAAACTGACCTTCGCGCCTTCCACATGGGAGGCCAGCCACTTCAAATTTGATAGCGCCTCACGCACAGCTGGCGCGCCTTGCAGGGCTTTTTCCGCCTCAAGAAGCACTTTGTCGTCGCCGTAGAGAGAGACCAGCGCGGCCAGCCCCTCGCGCGAGGCGGCGGGGAAGCTGCGGGTCAGCGAGGCCAGGCTGCTGGCGTCCTTGGAGGCCAGCGCGCTGTGCACGTCGGCCAGCACGGCGGCATCCACCGGCACGCCGGCCAGCAGGCTGCGCACAATGCGCGCATCCGCCATGTCCACCGTGAGGCTGGAGACGCGGGTTGCCTTCAGGCAGTCGAGCGCGAGCTGCAGCGCCTCCAGGTCGGCTTCCAGGCCGGCGTGGCCGTAGATTTCGGCGCCGAACTGCAGCGGCTCGCGGGTGGCATGGGGCCGGTCGGGGCGGGTGTGCAGCACCGGGCCGCAATAGCAGAGGCGGGTGACGCCCTGGCGGTTGAGCAGGTGGGCGTCGATGCGGGCGACCTGGGGCGTGGTGTCGGCGCGCAGGCCCATCATGCGGCCGGACAACTGGTCCACCAGCTTGAAGGTCTGCAGGTCCAGCGCTTCGCCGGTGCCGGTGAGCAGCGACTCCAGGTGCTCCAGCAGCGGCGGCATGACCAGCTCATAGCCGTAGCCACGGGCGGTGTCGAGCAGCAGGCGGCGCAGCTCTTCGATATGCCGGGCCTCGGAAGGCAGTACATCGGCGATGTGATCCGGCAGGACCCAGGCGGACATGATTTTGGGAGGCTGTTAAAAACGGTATTTTACCGGGCTCCCGGAGCGGCCCCGCCGGCCGCCGCGGTTCAGGACAGGAACCAGAGCATCGCCAGCCCGATCAGCATGCTGCACAGGCCGAAGAAACGCAGCTGCCCGTCCTGCAGGGTCAGCAGCTTCTCGAAGGTGCGGCGCCAGCCGCCGGGGGAGATGAAAGGCAGCAGGCCCTCGAGCACCAGCACCAGGGCCATGGCGGCCCACAGGACGTTGCTGTCCAAGCGGCTACTTCCGGCCGGAGGGCGCGGCGGCCGGCGCGGCATTGCCGCGCAGCGCCTTGAAGAACTCCGAGCCGGCCGGGTCCAGCACCATCATGTCGCCCTTCTTGTTGAAGGTGGACTTGTAGGCTTCCAGGCTGCGGTAGAACTGCGCGAACTGCGGGTCGCGGCCGAATGACTCGGCGTAAATCGCCGAGGCCTTCGCATCGCCTTCGCCCTTGACCTTCTGCGCGTCGCGGTAGGCCTCGGCCAGGATCACCTCGCGCTGGCGGTCGGCATCGGCGCGCACCTTTTCGCCTTCGGCCTGGCCGGTGGAACGCAGTTCGTTGGCCACCTGCTTGCGCTCGGATTCCATGCGGCGGTAGACCGAGTCCACCACTTCCTTGGGGTAGTCCACGCGCTTGATGCGCACGTCGACGATCTCGATGCCGAAGGTCTTGGCGTCGTCGGCCAGGCGCTTCTGCACGCCCTGCATGACCTTTTCGCGCTCGCCGGCCAGCAGGTCGCGCACGGTGCGCTTGTTGACTTCGTTCTTCAGCGCGTCCTGCACCACGGAGGTGAGGCGGCTTTCGGCGGTGGTGATGTTCACGCCGCCGGAGTTGTTGCGGATGAACTGCTTGGCGTCGGCGATGCGCCACTTCACCAGCCAGTCGATCACCAGGTTCTTCTTCTCGGCGGTCTGGATGGAGCCGGTTTCCGGGCTGTCCAGCGTGAGCACGCGGCGGTCCAGGAACACCACGTTCTGGAACGGCGGCGGCAGCTTGAAGCGCAGGCCGGGCTCGGTGATCACTTCCTTGATCTGGCCGAACGAATAGACCACGCCGAACTGGCGCTGGTCCACCACGAAAAGCATGGAGCTGAGCAGCGCGAGCGCCAGCAGCACGGTGGAGATGACGAATCCGATTCTGTTCATTTTGAAGGGGGCCTCCGCAGAGCCGCCTCAAGGAGGTCACGGCCCCCCGTGGGGGCAGCGAACGTAAGTGAGCGTGGGGGCATGTCAGTCCTATCGCGTTTCGCGTTCGCGGGTGCGCGAGTTGTCGCGGGCACGGGCATCGCCGGAGATCACCGGCGGGGCGGCGGGAACGGCGGGCGTGGCGGCGGGCGCGGCGGCCGGCTCGGGCACCTGCGCCGTCTGCTGCAGGATCTTGTCCAGCGGCAGGTACAGCAGGTTGGTACCCTTGCTGGAGTCGACCAGCACCTTGGTCACGCTGCTGTAGATCTGCTGCATCGCGTCGATGTACATGCGGTCGCGGGTGACCTGCGGCGCCTTCTGGTATTCATTGAGCACCGAACGGAAGCGCTGCGCATCGCCCTCGGCCTGCGCCAGGATGCGCGACTTGTAGCCGTCGGATTCTTCCTTCAGCCGCGCGGCGGCGCCCTTGGCGCGGGGGATCACGTCGTTGGCGTAGGCCTGGCCTTCGTTCTTCAGCCGGTCACGGTCCTGGCCGGCCTTGAGCGCATCGTCGAACGCGGCCTGCACCTGCTCGGGCGGCTGCACGTTCTGGATGTTGACGTTCTGCACCTCGATGCCGGTCTTGTAGCGGTCCATCTGGAACTGGATCGACTTGGCCACGTCGCGCTGGATGTTCTCGCTGTTGCGGCCCAGCACGTCGTCCATGTTGACGCGGCCCACCACCTCGCGCACCGCCGATTCGGCCGCGCGGATCACCGCGTCGTCGGGGTTGCGGTTCTCGAACAGGAATTGCGCCGCGCTCTTCAGGCGGTACTGGATGGTGAAGCGCACGTCCACGATGTTCTCGTCCTGCGTGAGCATGGACGATTCGCGCAGGCCGGTGGACTGCACCACGTTGTTGCGGCCGATCTCCACCGAGCGCAGCTGGGTGAGGTTCACGGTTTCGTGGCGCTGGATGGGATAAGGCAGGCGCCAGTTGAAGCCGGCCTCCACCGTGGAGTGGTACTTGCCGAACTGGGTGACAACGCCCTGCTGGCCTTCCTGCACTATGAAGAAACCGGTGCCCAGCCAGATCAGCACCACCACCACCGCCACCACCAGGGCGCCGATGCCGGCCGAGCGCATGTCGGGCTGGAAGCCGCCGCCATTGCCGCCGCCGAAACCATTGCCTCCGCCGCCTTCGGTGCGGCGGCCCTTGCCGCCGAACAGCCCGCCGAGCTTGCGGTTGAAATCGCGCCACAGCTCGTCCAGGTCGGGCGGGCCCTGGTTGGGGCCCTTGGGCGGGCCGCCTTCGGGCTTGTTGCCTTCGGCGGACTTGTCGTCACCCCGGCCCCAGCGCGGGTCGTTCAGGTTGAACATGCCCCTGATCCGGCCTTTCAGCCCGGCCCAGGGCAGGCTGCGTAAATGGAGGTTCATGCGCTCTTGGTTTCTTGTTGTGCCGCCCGATTGTGCCCAATCAGGCCGGGCTATCGGTGAATTCAGGGGCATCTTGCAGGGGCATGTCGTCGGGCGGCCGGGCAGCCGCCCCGGCCAGCAGGCGGCGCAGCTCGGGCAGCCCCTGGCCGGTGCGGGCGCTGGCGAAGACCCGCGGCACCGCCACGCCCTCGAGCTCATAGGTGTCACTGGCCTGCAGCGGCTGGCGGCCTTCTTCCAGCGCGTCGATCTTGTTGAACACCAGCATCTGGGGCACTCCGGCGGCGCCGATCTCGTGCAGCACGCGCTGCACCTCGTCGATCTGTTCCTGGAAGCCGGGGTTGGCGGCGTCCACCACGTGCAGCAGCAGGTCGGCATCCACGGCTTCCTGCAGAGTGGCCTGGAAAGCGGCGATCAGGCCGTGCGGCAAATCGCGGATGAAACCCACGGTGTCCGACAGCGAAACCGAGCGGCCTCCGCCCTGCCCGCTGTCATCGGCGTTCGCCAGGTACAGCTGGCGGGTGGTGGTGTCCAGGGTGGCGAACAGCTGGTCGGCCGCATAGGCGCGGGCCTTGACCAGCGCGTTGAACAGCGTGGACTTGCCGGCATTGGTGTAGCCGACCAGGGAGATATTGAAGGCGCCCTGCCGCTCGCGGTGCCGGCGCTGGGTCTGGCGCTGTTTCTTCAGCTTGCCCAGGCGCTCCTTGGTGCGCTTGATGGCCTCGCCGATCATGCGGCGGTCCAGCTCGATCTGCTTTTCGCCCGGGCCGCCGCGCAGGCCCTGGCCGCCGGTCTGGCGCTCCAGGTGGGACCAGCGGCGCACCAGCCGGGTGGAAACGTATTGCAGCCGCGCCAGCTCGACCTGCAGCTTGCCCTCGTGGCTGCGGGCCCGCTGGGCGAAGATCTGCAGGATCAGCAGTGTGCGGTCATTGACCGGCAGGCCCAGGTGCTTTTCCAGGTTGCGCTGCTGGGCCGGGCTGAGCGACTGGTCGAACAGCACCTCCTGGGCGCCCGTCTGCTCGGCCAGCAGCCGGATTTCGTCCGCCTTGCCGCTGCCGATGAAAAGCGCCGCATCAGGCGCCTTGCGCTTGCAGGTGACGCGGGCCACCGGGTCCATGCCGGCGGTCTGCGCGAGCAGGCCGAGCTCTTCGAGGCCAGTATCGAAATGGGGGAGCCCGAGGTCCACCCCGACAAGGATGGTGGGCGCCGCCGTGCGGTCGTTGGTCGTATTCAGGGGGCGGGTGCGTCTGTGCCCTCGGCCGCCGAGAAGTTGACGGCGCGCCCGGGCACGATGGTGGAGATGGCGTGCTTGTAGACCATCTGGGTCACGGTGTTGCGCAACAGCACAACGTATTGATCAAAAGACTCAATCTGGCCCTGCAGCTTGATGCCGTTGACGAGGTAAATCGACACCGGCACATGCTCGCGACGCAGGGTGTTGAGGAATGGGTCTTGTAGTAGCTGCCCTTTGTTGCTCACGATATTGCTCCGTGTTCTGAAAAGTGTTGTTGGAATATCACCTTACCACAGCGAAAGCACCGTGCAAGTAGTCCAACGCCGAAAACCCGGCCCTGGCTGAAGGGCAGTTTGGGGCCCTGCCCGCGACTTCAAGGGCGGGCTAGTCCGAGTCCTTGCCGGCGTACGGATTTTTCGAGCTTTTCATCTCGATCCGCAGGGGCGTGCCGGTCAGGCTGAATTCCTTGCGGAAGCGCCCTTCCAGGAATCGTTTGTAGGACTCGGTCACATGTTCCAGCGAATTGCCGTGCACCACGATGATCGGCGGATTCATCCCACCCTGGTGCGCGTAACGCAACTTCGGGCGGAACATGCCGGCGCGCTGGGGCGCCTGGAACTGCACCGCCTCCAGCAGCAGGCGGGTCAGCACCGGCGTGGGCATCTTGATCATGGCCGAGCGGTGGGCCGCGGCGATGGACGTCCAGACCGGCCCCAGGCCCTGTCGCTTCTTCGCGGAAATCAGGTGCATGGGCGCGAATTTCAGGAAGGCCAGGCGCAGCTCGACAGAACGCTGCAACTGCTCGCGCTGGTAGGCGTCCACGGCGTCCCATTTGTTGATGGCCAGCACCACGGCGCGCCCGCTCTCCAGGATGTAGCCCGCGATATGGGCGTCCTGGTCGGTCACGCCCTGCGTCGCGTCCAGCAGCAGCAGGACCACGTTGGCCGATTCAATTGCCTGCAGCGTCTTGACCACCGAGAACTTCTCGATGGCCTCGAACACCTTGCCCTTGCGGCGCAGCCCGGCCGTGTCGATCAGCTCGAACTTCTGGCCGCCGCGCTCGAACGGCACGCTGATGGCGTCGCGCGTGGTGCCCGGCAGGTCGAAGGCCACCAGCCGCTCCTCGCCCAGCCAGGTGTTGATCAGGGTGGACTTGCCCACGTTGGGCCGGCCGGCCACGGCCAGCTTGATGACGCCCGGCTCCTCGGCTTCGCCCGCTTCGTCCGGGTCGGGCAGGTTCAGCGGCTCCAGCGCCACCTCGACAAGGTCACGGATCCCCTGCCCGTGCGCCGCCGAGATGGGGTGCACCTCGCCCAGGCCCAGCTCGTAGAACTCCGTCAGCTGGATGCCTTCGGTCATGCCCTCGGCCTTGTTGGCGGCAAGCACCGTCGGCTTGCCCAGCTTGCGCAGGTAGTTCGCGATGTCGTGGTCTTGCGCGGACAGGCCGGCACGGCCATCGACCACGAAGATCACAACATCGGCCTCGGCCACGGCCTGGCGCGTCTGCTTGGCCATCTCCATGTAGATGCCGCTCTCGGCCGTCGGCTCGAAGCCGCCGGTGTCGATGGCGATGTATTCGTGCCTGCCCTGCCTGCCGTTGCCGTAATGGCGGTCGCGCGTCAGGCCCGCGAAGTCGGCCACGATCGCATCGCGCGACTTGGTCAGCCGGTTGAAAAGCGTCGACTTGCCAACGTTGGGGCGGCCCACCAGGGCGATGACTGGTTTCATCGGGCCGCGGGATTATTCAGGCACGAAGCCGTAGATGCCGCCGCCGTGCGTTACGACCACCAGGGTGTTGCCCGCCAGGACAGGGGCGGCGGCCACGGCCGTGCCGTCGGTCGTGAGGCGCGTGAGCGGCGTTCCATCGGTGCGGGACAGCAGGTGCACCAGGCCCGCGCTGTCACCCACCACCACGGAGCGGCCCACCACCAGCGGGCCGGTCAGGCCGCGGTACAGCAGGCGGTCGCTGGTCCAGGCGCGCTCACCGGCGTCGCGCTTCCAGGCGACGACCTTGCCGTCGCTCTCGGTGCCGTAAACCATCTGCTCATCGCCATGCACGCCTTCGGCGCCATTGGCCGGCTTGGACCACAGCACGGTGCCGCGCGCCGCGTCCACACAGCCCACGCTGGCCTGGAAGGCGCGTGCGCAAACCGTATTGCCGACCCGGCTGGTGCGGCCCACCAGGTCCACCAGACGCTCGATATCGTTGGTGCCGCGGGGCGTTGCGATGGCAGCTTCCCAGCGGACGCTGCCATTGATCGGGTTCAGGCCCACCATGCGCCCACCCAGGCCGGTGACCAGGGTGTCGCCCACCGCCAGCATCACGCCGGACTGGCGCAGCACCAGCGGCTCGCCGGGGCGCTGCTGGGTCCACAGCTTGCGGCCGCTCTGGCCGTCGAAAGCGCTGACCGAGCGGTCCGCCGCCAGCACAAAGACACGGCCTCCCGCCACGAAAGGCGCGGTGTAGCCCTGGGCCACCAGCTTCTGGCGCCAGGCCTGCTTGCCGCCGCTGAAGGCCACGACTTCGTTGCCGCGCGTGATGACCGCGGTGAGGTTGCCATCGCTGCCAACGCCGGCCGCGATCGGCCCGCCCGCACTGGCGCGCCACAACTCACGCCCGGTCGCGCCGTCGATCGCAACCACCGAGCCATCGCTGCTGGCCACGGCCACCGTGTTGCCACTGACGTTCACGGCCAGGGGAAAGCCGACTTCGCCGACGCGTGCCGTCCATGCCGGGCGCACGGCGATGAGGGCCGCGTTGGGTGCCAGTTCGGCCGGCTTGGGCTTTTCCACGGAACTGCTGCCGCCCAGCCAGGACGGCATCATGGAACAGCCGGAAATCGCGAGTGCTACAAAAACAGGAGCTGCGTAAGCAATACCGGTGCGGGTTGCAGCCGTTTTCTTCTCGTAAATCATGGTTTGGACCCTGCGGGAGCGGTGGTGGCCGAGGGGGCCGGCGTGAGCGACTTGGGATCCACGCCCAGCGCGGTCAGCTTGACTTCAACCAGCCGGCGGTATTCCGCCCGCTCGTCCAGGCCCTGGTAGGCCCTGGTGTATTCGGCCTTGGCCTCGTTCTTCTTGCCCTGCAGGCTGTAGATGTCGCCCCTGCGGTCGGCCACCATCGCCTCGAATTCCTTGGGGAACGATGCGCCCAGCTGCTTGAGCGCTTCGTCGTAGGCCTTCGCGTCGGCCAGCACGCCGGCCAGCCGCAGCCGGGCCACGGCCTGGTAGCCCTCATCGGAGGCCTTGTCGGCCACCCAGGCCAGTGCCGCCTTGGCAGCGTCGGTGTTGCCCTTCTCGGCGAAGGACTTGGCGGCCAGCATGCCGGCCTGCTGCGCGTACGTGGTGCCGCCGAACTTGTCCTTCATGTCGGCAAAGGACCGCTCCACGCGGGCGGCGTCGCCGCTGGTGACGGCGCGCTCCACTTCGTCGTACATCGCGGCGGCCTGCACGGCCTGCGTGCGCTGCCAGTAATTCCAGCCGTTCCAGGCGGCGATCGAGCCGAATACGGCGATCAGCAGCCAGGTGATGGCATTGCCGTAGGTGTTCCAGAAGTGCTTGATCTCCGCAAGCTGCTCCTGCTCTTCAAGGTCGAGGTGTTTTGCCATGGGTCTCTTGTGTCAAGCCTGCGATTGTAGGGTGGCGGCCCATTCGGCAGGCGCCGCCAGCGGGCGGCGCTGCTGCGCGCCGCTGCCGTCGCGCAGCGATTTCACCGTGACTTCACCGGCAGCCAGTTCATCGGCGCCGAAGACGAGGGCGAAGCGCGCGCCGCTGGCATCGGCCTTCTTGAACTGCGATTTCATGCTGCCGCCGCCGGCGTGCATGGCGACCGAGACGCCCGCGGCGCGCAAGGCCTCGATGGCGGCCATCGCCGGCAGGCGTGCCTGCGCGTCCGGCACGACCGCGTAGGCATCGGGCGCGTCCGCCGGTGCGCCAATGCCTGCCGCCTCGAGCAGCAGCATCAGGCGCTCCAGCCCCAGGCCCCAGCCCACCGCCGGTGCCGGCTTGCCGCCCAATTGCTCAATCAGCCCGTCGTAGCGGCCGCCGCCGCATACGGTGCCCTGGGAGCCGAGCCGGTCGGTCACCCACTCGAACACGGTGAGGTTGTAGTAATCCATGCCGCGCACCAGCCGCGGGTTGACACGGTAGGCCAGGCCCGCGGCATCGAGCACCTCGCGCACCGCGCCGAAGTGCGCCAGCGAAGCTTCGCCCAAAAAGTCCATCAGCCTGGGCGCCGCTTCCACCAGGGCCTGCATCGCCGGGTTCTTGCTGTCCAGGATGCGCAGCGGGTTGCTGTGCAGGCGGCGGCGCGCATCTTCGTCCAGCTGGTCCGCATGCGCTTCAAAGTGGGCGATCAGCGCGGCGCGGTGCGCCTGGCGCTCGTCGGCCTGGCCCAGGCTGTTGATCTCCAGCCGCACGTCGCTGCCCTCGGCCAGCCCGAGGTCGCGCCACAGGGCGCGGCACATCAGGATCAGCTCGGCATCCACGTCGGGGCCGGCGTAGTCGAGCGCTTCCACGTCCAGCTGGTGGAACTGCCGGTAGCGGCCCTTTTGCGGGCGCTCGTGGCGGAACATGGGGCCAATGGTCCAGATGCGCAGCGGCCCGTTGTACAGGGCGTTGTGCTCCACCATGGCGCGCACGATGCCGGCGGTGGCCTCGGGGCGCAGGGTGAGCCGGTCGCCGTTCATGCTGTCCTCGAAAGAGTACATCTCCTTCTCGACAATGTCGGTCACCTCGCCCAGGCCGCGAACGAACAGTGCGGTGGGCTCCACGATGGGCGTGCGGATGTTGCGATAGGCATAGCGGGCCATCAGCGCGCGCACCTTGCCCTCCACCCACTCCCAGCGGGCGGAATCGGGCGGCAATATGTCGTTCATGCCTTTGACGGCACTCAGTTTGTCGGCCATGTTTTTCCGGGGGTCAGGCGGTTTCGGCAACCGTGCCGAAGCGCTTTTCAATGTAGTTTTCGACGATCTGGTGGAACTCGGTGACGATGTTCTCGCCGCGCAGCGTCAGCGCCTTCTGCCCGTCGATGAAGACGGGCGCGGCCGGGGCCTCGCCGGTGCCGGGCAGGCTGATGCCGATGTCGGCATGCTTGCTCTCGCCGGGGCCGTTGACGATGCAGCCCATCACGGCCACTTTCATCTTCTCGACGCCGGGGTACTTCTTGCGCCAGACCGGCATCTGCGCGCGCAGGTAGTCGTCGATCTGCTTGGCCAGCTCCTGGAAGGTGGTGCTGGTGGTGCGCCCGCAGCCGGGGCATGCCGTGACGCTGGGCACGAAGCTGCGCAGGCCCAGGCCCTGGATGATTTCAGAGGCGATCACCACTTCCTGCGTGCGCGATTCGCCGGGCTGCGGCGTGAGCGAGACGCGGATCGTGTCGCCGATGCCCTCCTGCAGCAGGATGCCCAGCGCCACGCTGGAGGCGACGGTGCCCTTGGTGCCCATGCCCGCTTCGGTCAGGCCCAGGTGCAGCGGGTAGTCGCAGCGGCGGGCCAGTTCGCGGTAGACGGAGATCAGGTCCTGCACGCCGCTGACCTTGCACGACAGGATGACCTGGCTGCCGTCCATGCCCATGCTTTCGGCCAGCTTCGCGGAATCGATGGCGGAAGTGACGAGTGCTTCGTACATCACCAGTTTCGCGTCCCAAGGCTCGGCGCGCGCGCTGTTCACGTCCATCAGGCCGGCCAGCAGTTCCTGGTCCAGGCTGCCCCAGTTCACGCCGATGCGCACGGGCTTGTTCCAGCGCATCGCCGCCTCGATCATCTGGCCGAACTGCTTGTCGTGCTTGTCGCCCTTGCCCACGTTGCCGGGGTTGATGCGGTACTTGGAAAGCGCCTGCGCGCAATCCGGGTAGTCGGTCAGCAGCCGGTGGCCGTTGTAGTGGAAGTCGCCGATCAGCGGCACCGCGATGCCCATGCGGTCCAGCTGCTCGCGGATGTAGGGCACCTGGGCCGCGGCCTCGGGCGTGTTGACCGTGATGCGCACCAGCTCGGACCCGGCGATGGCCAGTTCCTTGACCTGGATGGCCGTGCCGATTGCGTCCTGCGTATCGGTGTTGGTCATCGACTGGATGCGCACGGGCGCGTCGCCGCCAATGGTGACCACGTTGGCGCCCCAGGCGGCGCGGGCCTGGCGGGAGTGGCGGGGCTTGGGAAACGCTGCTTCGATCGGCAGGCAAGGCTGCATTACTTCACCTCAAAACGGGCCACGTTGTCCCGCACATACGGCGCCAGGTTCATCGGCTTGCCGCGCACTTCCACTTCGGTGCCATTGGCGCTGCCCACGGTGACGACCAGCGGCGTGGTGCCGGAAGCGCCCGCTGTTTCACCGGGCATGAGCAGCTTGCGCAGCGTCACGGTGCCCTTGGCGTCGGTGACCTGGATCCACGACTGGGCCCTGGCCTTGAATACCACCAGCCCGCTGGTCGAGGCCGCGGGCGCGGATGCGGCTGGCACCGGCGCCGGCGCCGAGGCGACCTTGGCCGCGGTGGCAGTCGCCGTAGGCATGACACTGGGACTCACGCTCTTTGTCACTGTGGTCGCGGCGGGCGCCGATGCCGGGGTCGCCGGCCTGGCCAGCGTGAGCGTGGGCGTGTGCGATGTGGCTTGCGGGATGGCCACGGCTGTCACCGAAGAAGCAGCCGGCACCGCGCCTTCCGAAGGCGGCTGGTAGACCATGGGCGTCGGCGGGATCGGCGGGATCACCACGTCGCTTCGGGCCACGGCCGGCGCTTCGTCGCGCTGCGTGGCGGGCAGCAGGATCAGCACCAGCGCACCCAGCAACAGCGCAAAGACCGCCAGGAACACCGGGCGGGAGAGCTGGTCCAGCCAGGAAGGCCCGGCGCCATCGCTGGGGGAGCGGAACGGCGCGTTGATGCCGCTTTCGCTGTCCGCCAGACGGGGCGCGCCGGTCTGCGGCAACAGCGCCAAGACCGGCGCGGGATCGATCTTCAGCGTGCGGCAGACGCTGGCTGCCAGCGCGCGCACGAAGACGGCATCGGGCAGCAGGTCAAGCCGGTCGGCCTCCAGCGCCTCCAGCTTGCGCACCGGCACCTTGAGCGAGACCGCCAGCGCGGCCACGTGCAGGCCGGCCGCCTCGCGCGCCTCGCGCAACAGGGTGCCCGCAGTGGTGCCGCTTGCCTGTTGCGGGACATCCCCCTGCCCCGTCTCCTCACTCATCGAACGTCCCCCGGTCCCAGCTGCGGCTTTCGCGCGATTGCGGGTAGCGCTTCTTCAGTTGCTCGCCCAGCTGCCGCATGGCCACGCTGTCATTCATGCGCCGCTCCACCTTGATGCCCAGCCACAGGGTTTCGGCGTTGGCCAGGTCTGTGTTGTTCAGCCGGCGGATGTAGAACTGTGATCGCTGGAATTCACCGCGCTGGAAAAGCAGGTTGGCCAGGTTGTAGCCGGTGACGGGATTGGCCGCGTCCAGCTCATACGAGCGCGAGAGGCTGCGCTCGGCATCTTCCTTGCGGCCGGCCCGCGCCTGGCACAGGCCCTGGGCCATCAGCGTCTTGGCCCGCTCGGCGTAAAGCGGGTTGGCCATCGCCTGCTCGAACGAGCGCATGGCTTCGTCGTAGCGCGCCTGCTGGCACTGCAGCCAGCCGAAATTGTGCTGGGCGTTGGGGTCGCGCGGGTTCAGCGCCACGGCGCGGCGGAAACTGTCCTCGGCCTGCCTCATGTCGTTGAGGCGCATGTAGATCAGCCCGCGCAGGTTGTACGCATCCGGGAAATTGGGATCGGCCAGGATCACCTGCTTCAACTCGTCCAGCGCCACGGCGGTCTGGCCCTGCTCGAAGTAGCCGATCGCCAGTTCCATCCGGATGCGGGCCCGTTTTCTCGCCTCGGGCTCGTCGGACGCGGTGAACATTTCGGGGCCCGCGGCGGATTCGCCCGGTTTGCTCGCGCAGCCACCCACGCAGAGCAGCACGGTGCCTGCCAGCCATGCCCACACGAGCCAGGCCTTGGCGTCCCAACCGCTTGCTGATTTCATGGTTCCTGGATCTCCTTGGCGGCACGGGCGGCCGCCGGCACCTGTTTGAGCATCACGGTGCGCTGCTGGGCGATCCGATCACCCACCCGGGTGCGATCCTTGACGTCGCCGGCCAGCTGGCCGCAGGCGGCGTCGATATCGTCCCCTCTGGTTTTGCGCACAGTGGTGACGATACCAGCATCCCCCAGGATTTTCGCGAAAGCGCTGACCTGGTGTTGCGCGGAACGCAGCAGGCCGGACGCGGGGAACGGGTTGAAGGGGATCAGGTTGATCTTGCACGACACGCCGCCGCCGCCATGGCGCCGCACCAGCTGCACAAGCTGCTGCGCGTGTTCCGGCTGGTCGTTGACGCCGTCCAGCATGCAGTATTCGAAAGTGATGAAGTCGCGCGGCGCGTGCTCGAGGTAGCGGTTGCAGGCGTCCAGCAGCTCGGCCAGCGGGTATTTCCTGTTCAGCGGCACCAGGTTGTCGCGCAGCGAATCGTTGGGTGCGTGCAGCGACACCGCCAGCGCGACGGGGCAATCCTGGCCCAGGCGGTCGATCATCGGCACCACGCCCGAGGTCGACACGGTGACGCGGCGGCGTGACAGGCCGTAGCCGTGGTCGTCCAGCATCACCCGCAGGGCCGGGACCAGCGCCGAATAATTCTGCAGCGGCTCGCCCATGCCCATCATCACCACGTTGGAGATGACGCGGTCTTCGCGATTGAGGTGCTTGCGCAGGAAGTGCTCGGCAAACCAGAGCTGGGCCACGATTTCGCCGGTGCTGAGGTTGCGCGAGAAGCCCTGGTGGCCGGTCGAGCAGAAACGGCAGCCCACCGCGCAGCCGGCCTGGGAGGAGACACACAGCGTGCCGCGGTCATCCTCGGGGATGAACACGGCTTCCACCGCGTCGCCCTGCCCCACGTCGAACAGCCACTTGATGGTGCCGTCCTTCGACTCGTGCTGGGTGATGACGGGCAGGCCCTGCAGGTGGGCGGCGCCCTTGAGTTTTTCGCGCAGCGACTTCGCCAGGTCGCTCATCTGGCTGAAATCAGCGGCGCCCTTCTGGTGGATCCAGCGGAACAGCTGCGTCGCGCGGAATTTCTTCTCGCCCAGCGTTTCGCAGAACGCGGCCAGGCCTTCCAGATCGAAATCGAGAAGGTTGGCCGTCATCGCATCGGGATTCCCGCTTTCAGCGGGAATAGACGTTCATGCCGGGGAAGAAGAAGCCCACTTCCACCTTGGCCGTCTCGACCGCGTCGGAGCCGTGCACCGCGTTGGCGTCGATGCTGTCGGCGAAATCGGCGCGGATGGTGCCCTTGTCGGCCTTCTTGGGGTCGGTGGCGCCCATCAGGTCGCGATTCTTCAGGATGGCGTTCTCGCCTTCCAGGGCCTGGATCATCACCGGGCCGGAAATCATGAACTCGACCAGGTCCTTGAAGAAGGGGCGCTCCTTGTGGACGGCGTAGAACTGCTCGGCCTCGCCGCGCGACAGGTGGGCCATCTTCGCGGCAACCACCTTCAGGCCGGCAGCCTCGAAGCGGGCGTAGATCTGGCCGATGACGTTCTTGGCCACGGCGTCGGGCTTGATGATGGAAAGGGTGCGTTCGATAGCCATGTTGGATCTTCCTGGATTGATTTGTTAGGTTTTCGCCGGCCCGCAAAGTTCGCGGCCGATTTCGGCAAAGCCCTGTATTTTAGCCTTTGGACGCTACAGCGCCGCGGCACGGGACTTCACCCCCGCCCGCCCGGGGCCTGTGCCGTCAGCGGCCGCGGCCGCCGCGGCGCTGGCCGCCACCGCCACCACCACCACCCGTGCCGCCGCCCCCGCCGCCCCGGCGCTGCCCGCCCGGGCCGCCCTGGCGCTGGCGCGTGAAACTGTCGGCGCCGATATAGCCCAGCGAAGTCTTCATCGGGTCCGGCTGGGCGCTGCCGCCCTGGCGGTCACCGTCCTGCTGCCGGTCGCCGCCGCGGTTCTTGCGGCGTTGTCCCTGGCCTTGCCCCTGGCCCTGGCTCTGCCCGCCGCCGTTGCCCCGGCCCTGGCCGGGAGGGCCGCCGGGTCCCTGCGCGCGCTGGCCGTCGTTGTTGCCCCGCCCGCCACCGGCACCGCCGCTGCGCCCACCCCGGCGGCGGTTGCGGCCGCCCCGGCCACCACCCTCGCCTTCGGCATTGGCGCCTTCGCCGCGCGGCGGCCGCTCGCCCTGCTGGCTGCCGGCGGCGTTCATCAGCGCCCGGATGTCGCGCTCGTCCAGTTCCATGAAGGCGCCGCGCTTGAGGCCGCGCGGCAGCACCATGGCGCCGTAGCGGATGCGGATCAGCCGGCTGACGGCATGGCCCACCGCCTCGAACATGCGGCGCACCTCGCGGTTGCGCCCTTCGGAAATCGTCACGCGGTACCAGGTGTTGGCACCCTCGCCGCCGCCGTCCTCGATGGCGCCGAACTGGGCCCGCCCATCGCCCAGTTCCACGCCTTCGGTCAGGCGCTGCTTTTCCTCGGTGCTGAGCGCGCCCAGCACCCGCACGGCGTATTCGCGCTCCAGGCCGAAGCGCGGATGCATGAGCCTGTTGGCCAGTTCGCCCGAGCTGGTGAACAGCAGCAGGCCTTCGGTGTTCAGGTCCAGCCGGCCGACCGACTGCCACTTGCCCTGGTACAGGCGCGGCAGCTTGCGGAACACGGTGGGCCGGTTTTGCGGGTCGTCGTTGGTCACCACCTCGCCCGCGGGCTTGTGATAGGCGATCACCCGGGCCGGCGGCGGCGCGATCCGGAAGCGGATCGGCTTGCCGTTGAGCTTGACCTGGTCGCCGAACTGGATGCGTTGGCCGATATGGGCCGGCTCGTTGTTGACGGAAATGCGGCCTTCGGTGATGAGCTGCTCCATCTCCAGGCGCGACCCCAGCCCGGCCTGGGCCAGAACCTTGTGCAGCTTGGGGGTATCCGCCTGGGCCGACAGCACCCGCTTGGGCAGCACCACCTCGGGGCTTTGCTCGTCGGCGTCGAACTGCCCCGACACGACGTCGGCGAACAGGATGGGGGCCGGCGGCACGGCCGCCTCGGCCAGCGCCGCCGGCCGGTCTTGATCGTCGTCGTCGAGGTCCTCGTCGTCGTAATCGTCGTCCGACGCGAATTCGGCGGCATCACGTTCCCGGTCGGCGCGCGCCGCAGCCTCTTTTTCTTCCATTTCCTCGAGGGTGGCGGTAGGGGCGGCGCGGGAATGCGGATCGGTCATGTTCAGGTCTCGACTGCTTTTTCTGCCGCAGCGTCGGCGGCGCCTTCATCGGCGGGTGGGTCCAGGGCGGGCTCTTCGGCTTCCATCGCCAGCCCGGGCTGGGCCGCGTCAGGTTCGGCGGCCAGCGAGGCCAGCACGCCGGCCTGCTCGGCCGGGTTGTCCAGCACCGGCAGCTGGTCCAGCGATTCCAGGCCCAGGTCATCCAGGAACTGGCGGGTGGTGGCGAACAGCGCCGGCCGCCCCGCCGCTTCGCGATGGCCGATCACTTCCACCCAGCCGCGGTCTTCCAGCTGCTTGAGCAGCAGGGTGTTGATGGTGACGCCGCGGATGTCTTCCATGTCGCCCCGGGTAACCGGCTGGCGGTAGGCAATGATGGCCAGCGTCTCCAGTGTGGCGCGGGTGTACTTGGGCGGCTTTTCCGGGTGCAGCCGGTCCAGGTACTCGCGCATCTCCGGGCGGCTCTGGAAGCGCCAGCCGCTGGCCACGGCCACCAGTTCGACGCCGCGCTGGGCCCAGTCGCCCTGCAGGTCCTGAAGCAGCGCCTTGATGGTGTCGGCGCCCAGTTCGTCGTTGAACAGCACGCGCAGCTCGCGCACCGGAAGCGGCTGCTGCGAGCAGATCAAGGCGGTTTCGAGGACGCGCTTGGCATCCGCCGTATTCATTGTCTTTTGCAGTTCGAAAGGAAAAGGGCGCCAGGGGCGCAAACTGCACCGCGGGCTAGCCGGGGGCGTGGCTCGGGAGCCATTCGGAATCATTGTAGCGCAGCCCCCATTGCGCCAGCGCCCCCCGCAGGTCTGCCGGCAGGGCCGAGCGGAAAACCAGGTCCCCTCCCGACACCGGGTGGGTGAACGCCAGCCGCCAGGCATGCAGGGCCTGCCGTTCCAGCCCGGCCGCCGGCGCGCCACCATAGACCGCGTCCGCCACCAGCGGGTGGCCGATGGACGCCATGTGCACGCGGATCTGGTGGGTACGCCCCGTCTGCAGGGTCGCCAGCACCCAGCAGCCGTCCTGGGCGTTTTGCAGCAGCTCGAAAGTGGTGGACGCCGTCTTGCCGGAATTCCTTTCCAGGTCGACCACCGCCATGCGCAGGCGGTTGCGCGGGTCGCGCCCGACCGGCGCATCCACGTGCCGCAAGGCGGCCCCGTTCCACGGCCGGTGGGCCAGCGCCACGTACTGGCGGGCCACCTCGCGTGCGGCGATCTGCCGCACCAGCGCGTCCATGGCGGCGCGCGAGCGCGCCACCACCATCAGGCCGCTGGTGTCCTTGTCGAGCCGGTGCACGATGCCCGCGCGCGGCAGCAAGGCCGCCTTGTCGTCGCGGGCCAGCAGCCCGTTGAGCAGCGTGCCGCTCCAGTTGCCCGGCGCGGGGTGAACCACCAGCCCGGCGGGCTTGTCCAGCACCAGCAGGTGCTCGTCCTCGAACACCACGTTCAGCGCCATGGCTTCGGGCCGGAAGGCCTGGCTTTGCGGTGTGGGCCGCAGTTCCACCGTGCCGCTGTCGCCGGCCCTGACCTTGAGCGAAGACTTCACGGCCTGCTGGCCATTGAGCAGCACCGCACCCGCCTCCAGCAGCTGCTGCAGGTAGCTGCGCGAGAACTCGGGCACCAGCGCGGCGAGCGCTCGGTCCAGCCGCTCACCATGCTGCGCCGCGCTCACGGTGAAGGCGCGCAGTTCGCTGTCGGGCCCGGCGTCGGCGGGCTCGTCAAGCGCGCCGTCCGCCTCGGGGGCCAAAGGGTCGGTCGATATAATGAATTTGCCCTGTTTCAAGAAAGTTGCCAGCGATGCCTAGCGCCAAATTATCGGTTGTCCCCGTCCTGCTGCTGGCCGGTGCCGCCTTCGTCGCGGGCTGCTCGTCCACGCCGGACGACAAGACGGCCTCCTGGAGCCCGAACAGGATTTACGCCGAAGCCAAGGACGAAGCCAACAGCGGCTCCTATGACAAGGCCATCCCGCTGTTCGAAAAGCTCGAAGGCCGCGCCGCCGGCACGCCGCTGGCGCAACAGGCCCAGCTGGAAAAGGCCTATGCCCAGTACAAGTCCGGCGACCAGGCCCAGGCCCTGTCCACGCTGGACCGTTTCATGAAGCTGCACCCTTCCAGCCCGGCGATCGACTACGCGCTGTACCTGAAGGGCATCGTCAACTTCAACGACAACCTGGGCCTGTTCTCCTTCCTGTCACGCCAGGACCTGTCCGAGCGCGACCAGAAGGCCGCCAAGGAATCGTTCGAGGCCTTCCGCGAGCTGGCCAACCGCTTCCCCG
The DNA here is from genome assembly GCA_016191525.1 of Burkholderiales bacterium. Classification (GTDB taxonomy): domain Bacteria; phylum Pseudomonadota; class Gammaproteobacteria; order Burkholderiales; family Burkholderiaceae_C; genus Ramlibacter. Next base: position 145,523 of record JACPOK010000038.1, read on the forward strand.
ATTCGCGCTACACGCCGGATGCCCGGGCGCGCATGACCTACATCGTCAACTCGCTGGCGCAGTACGAGGTGCACGTGGCGCGCTACTACTACAGCCGCGGCGCCTACGTGGCGGCGATCAACCGGGCCCAGAACGCGCTGACCGATTACCAGGACGTGCCGGCGCTGGAAGAAGCCCTGTACATCATGCTGCGCTCCTACGACGCGCTGGGTATGGCTTCGCTGCGCGACGACACCCGCCGCGTGATGGAAAAAACCTTTCCCAAGAGCGAATACCTGAGCCGCGGCTTCAAGTCCAGCCAGGATCCGTGGTGGAAGTTCTGGTAGCCACCACCCCGGCCGCGGGTGCCAGCGCCTCGAGCGCCTGGGCGAACTCCGCGGCCGATTGAATCCGCCGCATCGGCGGCAGCGCCGCCAGCAGGCGGCGCCCGTATCCCATCGTGGCCAGCCGCGAGTCGCACACCACGAGCAGCCCCTGGTCTGATTCACGCCGGATCAGCCGGCCCGCGCCCTGCTTGAGCGCCACCGCGGCCTCGGGCACGAAATAGTCGTTGAAGGCGCTGCGCCCCTGCCCCTCCAGCCGCTGGGCACGGGCTTCGACCAGCGGGTCACCAGGCGGCGGGAACGGCAGCTTGTCGATCACCACCAGTTGCAGCGCATCACCGGGGATGTCCACGCCCTCCCAGAACGACGCGGAGGCGACGAGGACGCATCCGGCGCGGCCCTGCGAATCCCCCTCGCGGAAGCGCTCCATCAGCCGCCGCTTGGGCAGTTGCCCCTGCACCAGCACCTCGATCTCCAGCGAGCCTTCGAACCGCGCCTGCAGGGCCTCACCGATCGCGCGCAAGGCCCGCAGCGTGGTGGTGAGCACCATGGTGCGGCCGCCCAGCCGGCGGGCGCCGTCGGCGGCCAGCACGGCCACCTGTGCGCTGTGCCCGGGATCGCTGGGCTTGGGCAGGTCGCGCGGCACATAGACAGCCGCCTGGCTGGCATAGTTAAACGGGCTTCCCACCCGCAGGACTTCCGCCCCCGCCAGCCCGCACGGCTCGGTGAACCAGGTCAGGCCGGCGTCATCGCCCAGCGTGGCCGAGGTGAATATCCATGAACGGGTGGAGGCTTCGGCGCCATCCTCGCCTGCGCGCAGCAGTTTTTCCTGCACGGCCTTGGCGATGTCCAGGGGTGACTCCACCAGGCGCAGTTGCGTGCCCACATCCACCCACCGCACCGAACCCGCCGCGCAGGGCAAGGCAAAGGCGGCGGCCCGCTCGGCGAACTGCGTGGCGCGTTCATGCAGGCGGGCGAAATCAGGCGCGATCTCGCTCACCGTGTCCAGCGCCTCAATGACCTCGCCGCAGGCCGTGCGCACGTCTTCCAGCGCCTGCCGCCACGGCAGGGCGTCCACCTGCTCAGGCGCCTCGCCCGTCCAGCGCAGCTTGGCGCCGGGCCAGCTCTTGCCGACCACCAGGCGCAGGTCGCGCGCCGCGCGCTCGGTGCCTGCCGCGAGCTGCTGCCAGTCGGCCAGGCCGCGCGCCAGCTGCAGGCCCGCGCCCAGCAGGTCGCGGCTGAAATCCAGCAGCTGGCCGGTGGTGAGGTGGCTGCCCAGGAACTGAACGCCGGTCTCGTTGAGCTGGTGCGCCTCGTCAAAAATCGCCACCCGCACCGTGGGCAGCAGTTCCGCCATGCCCGACTCGCGTACCGCCAGGTCTGCAAAGAAGAGATGGTGGTTGATCACCACAACGTCGGCGGCCAGCGCTTCGCGGCGCGCCGTGTTCACGTGGCAGCCGCGGAATCTGGGGCACTGGGCGCCCAGGCAGTTTTCCCGCGTGGAGGTGACGAGCGGGATCAGTGGCGAACGCTCGTCCAGGCCGGACAGCTCGGCCAGGTCGCCGGTGCGGGTGGACTGTGCCCAGGCTTCCACCTTGGCCAGGGTGCGCGCCGAAGTGCGGTCGGGCAGCGTGGCCTCGTTCCTGGCGAGCTCCATCCGGTGCACGCAGAGATAGCTGCCACGCCCCTTGAGCAGCGCGGTGCGCACCGGCAGGCCCAGGGCCTGCACCAGCCGCGGCAGGTCGCGGCCGAATAGCTGGTCCTGCAGGGTCTTGGTGGCGGTGGACAGCAGCACGCGTTCACCGCTGAGGAGCGCCGGCACCAGGTACGAGAAGGTCTTGCCCACGCCCGTGCCGGCCTCGACCACCAGCGCGCCGCCCTCCTGGATGATCCGGGCCACCGCCACGGCCATGTCGGTCTGGCCCTGGCGCGGCTGGAAATGGTCGGCCGCGCGCGACAGCACCCCGTGGGGCGCGAACGCTTCGCGGACCGCTGGCTCAAGGCTCAAGAAAAGCTCATGCAGGTTCTTTGGGGTCCAGGGCCAGCTCCAGCCTGGAAATCTGGTCCCGCAGGCCCAGGCGGCGCTTCTTCAGCCGCCGCATCATCAGCTCGTCCAAGGGCGTTTCCTGGCCCAGCCGGTCGATCAGTGCGTCCAGGTCGGCGTGCTCCATCTTCAATTCGATCAGGTGGCGCTCGGGGGAGTGGAGATTGGAGTCCAAGGGAATGGGGCTGGCGCAATGGCCGGGGCTCGGGTTCACCCGATAATACGTGCTTGGCGGCGTTTAATCGAGCGCCCCAGCCCATAATGGGCCGACGAAAGAACCCCCCTGAACATGGCAAAAGGCTACCGACTCACCGCTTCGACGGGCATCCACAAGGGTGACCGCGAATACCAGCAGGACCAGATTGCGCTGATCAGCCATCCGCGCATCACCGGCTGCGTGATGGGCGTGGTCGCCGACGGCATGGGCGGGCGCAGCGGCGGGCGCAAAGCCTCCGACCAGGTCATGATGACCGCCAAGCAGCTGTTCGAGCGCTACTCTCCCGAACACGACGACGCGCCCTCCCTGCTCAAGCAGATCGTGCAGGAAGCCCACATCGTCATCAAGCTGACGGCCATTTCCGCCGAGCAGGAGCCGCACAGCACGCTGGCCGTGTTCCTGATCAACCCGGCGGGCGACTGCCACTGGGTCCATGCGGGCGACTCGCGCATCTACCACTTCCACGGCAGCAAGCTGGTCAAGCGGACCATGGACCATTCCTACGTGCAGACGCTGGTGGACAAGGGCGAGATCACCGAGGAAGAAGCCAACGTGCACCCGCAGTCCAACATCCTGATGGGCTGCCTGGGCTCGGAGGACGATCCGCCGGCAGACATCCACTTCATCCCGCAGCTGCGGCCGGGCGACGTGCTCATGTCATGCAGCGACGGCGTGTGGCACTACTTCAGCCCGAACGAGCTGGGCTCGGTGCTGTCGTCGCTCTCGCCGCGCGAGGCCACGGAGTTCCTCATCGAAAAGGCGCGCTCCCGCGCCCGCGGCGGCGGCGACAACCTGTCGCTGGTGATCGTCAAGCTGGAACCGCTGGAAAGCTGAGCCGGCTCAGGGCGGCACGGGCAGGGGCTTGACCTCTTCCTTTTTGGGCTCCGCCAGTTTCTTCGCGACACGGTCCTTGCGTTCCTGCGCTTCCTTCTGGCGCTCAAGCACCTTGGCTTTTTCCTGTGCGGCCCGCGCCGCCTTGGCGTCGCGCGCGGCCTGCTCCGAAGCGGCTTTCTGCCGGGCCTGGCTTTCCCGTTGCGCGGCCCGCTCTTTCTGCGAAGCCAGCGCGGCGGGGCGCTCCGCCGCCTTCTGGGCTGCGTGCTCTTCCTTGGTGGCCTGCTCCGTCGCGGCCCGCAGCCGCGTGCTGGAATTCAGCTCCTGTTTTTGCGTGGAGGTTTTCTCTTCGATGGCGCGCACGCGTTCGGCGCCGCGCCGCTTGCGCTCGGCGTCGCTGAGCGAGATCTCCTGCCGGCGCAGGTCGGACAGCACTTCGCGCCGGCGCGCCTTGGCGGCGGCCAGGCAGTCATTCACCGCGAATTTCTGCCAGCAGTCTTTCTGGTCGGCGGCATAGCGCGCCTCGGCCTCCGCGCGCAGGGACACGATGCGGGCCTGCTCGGCCTCGATGCGCTGGGGCGTTTCGGCCTGGGCCAGCGAGCAGGCCAGCACGGCAAGGATGAGGCAAGGTGTTTTCATGTCAGGCGGGTATCCACAGTGCGGCGGTCCAGCGCCAGGAACCGCGCCGACTGCATTTCCGTCAGGCGCGACACCGTGCGCGGGAACTCATGGGCCAGCGGCCCCTCCGTGTACAACGCCGCCGGTGGCACTTCAGCCGACATGATAAGTTTCACGTGCCGGTCGTACAGCACATCCACCAGCCAGGTGAAACGCCGGGCCTCTGAAGCCATGCGCACGGGCATATAGGGCACACCGGAAAGCAGCACGGTGTGGAACTGGCTCGCGATCTCCAGGTAGTCGTTCTGCGAACGCGGCCCGCCGCACAGCGTGCGAAAGTCGAACCAGACCACCCCGCCGGCCTTGCGCCGGGCCCGGATCTCGCGGGACTCGATGTGCAGCACCGGGTCTTCATCGCGCGTTTCGGCCAGCCGGGTAAAGGCCTCGTCCATCGCCGCATCCGCCTGCGGCCCCAGCGGCGTGTGGTAGAGCTTGACCTGCGCCATGGTGAGGCTGCGGTAGTCGGTGCCGTTGTCCACACCGATGACTTCCAGCTTCTCGTTGAGCAGAGCTATGGCGGGCAGGACGCGGTCGCGGTGCAGCCCATCGGGATACAGGTCATCAGGCTTGAAATTGGACGTTGTGACGAACCCCACGCCGTTGTCGAACAGCGCCAGCAGCAGCCGGTGCAGGATCATCGCGTCGGTGATGTCCGCCACGTGGAATTCGTCGAAGCAGATCAGGCGATGGCGTTTTGCCATCCGCGCGCCCAGCTCGTCCAGCGGGTTCACCGTGCCCTGCAGCTCGGACAGTTCGCGGTGCACTTCGCGCATGAACTCGTGGAAGTGCAGGCGCGTCTTGCGCACCAGCGGCACGGCATTGAAGAAGCAGTCCATCAGGAAGCTCTTGCCGCGGCCCACGCCCCCGTACATGTACACCCCACGCGGGATATCGGGCCGGTTGATCAGCTTCTTCAGGGGGTTGGAGCGCTGCTCCTTGAACTGCGCCCATTCGCGGGCGCAGCGGTCCAGGGCTTCAACGGCGCGAAGCTGCGCGGGGTCGCTTGTGTAACCCCGCGCCAGAAGCTCCGCATCGTAGGCCTCGCGGACTGAAGTCACGCTAGAAATTCAGTGTGCGCTTGTCGACGGCCAGCGCCGCTTCCTTGGTGGCCTCGGACAGCGACGGGTGCGCATGGCAGATGCGGGCCAGGTCTTCCGAGGACGCGCGGAACGCCATCGCCACCACGCACTCGGCGATCAGTTCACTGGCCATGGGGCCCACGATGTGCACGCCCAGGATTTCGTCGGTGGCGGCATCGGCCAGCATCTTCACCATGCCGGTGGTGTCGCCCAGCGCCCGCGCACGGCCGTTGGCCATGAAAGGGAAGGTGCCGGCCTTGTACTTCACGCCCGCGGCCTTGAGCTGCTGCTCGGTCTGGCCGACCCAGGCGATTTCCGGGCTGGTGTAGATCACCCAGGGAATGGTGTTGAAGTTCACGTGGCCGTGCTGGCCGGCGATGCGCTCGGCCACCGCGACGCCCTCCTCCTCGGCCTTGTGCGCGAGCATGGGGCCGCGCACCACGTCGCCGATGGCCCACACGCCCGGCAGGTTGGTCCGGCACTCCTCATCGACGACCACGGCGCCGCGCTCGTCCAGCTTCAGGCCAACGGCTTCGGGATTCAGGCCGATGGTATTGGGCACGCGGCCGATGGAGACGATCAGCTTGTCAACATCCAGCGCCTGCGCCTCGCCCCTGGCATTCGTATAGGCGATCGACACGCCCTTCTTGCCCGTCTTGATTTCGCCCACCTTCACGCCCAGCTCGATCTTCAGGCCCTGCTTGTCGAAGGCCTTCTTCGCTTCCCTGGCGATCTGCTCGTCCACCGCGCCCAGGAAAGTGGGCAGGCCTTCGAGGATGGTCACGTCCGAGCCGAGGCGCCGCCAGACGGAACCCATCTCCAGCCCGATGACGCCGGAGCCGATCAGGCCCAGCTTCTTCGGTACGCCCTGGATGCGCAGCGCGCCGTCGTTCGAAAGGATGTTCTCCTCGTCGAACGGCGTGCCGGGCAGCGCGCGGGCATTGGAGCCGGTGGCCACGATGATGTTCTTGCCCACCAGCGACTCTTCGCCAGCCTTGACTTCGTAGCCGCCGTCCGCGGCCTTCGCGAACGAGCCGCGGCCGTGGAAAAACGTCACCTTGTTCTTCTTGAACAGGAACACGATGCCGTCGTTGTTCTGCTTCACGACCGTGTCCTTGCGGGCCAGCATCTTCGCGGCATCCAGCGCCAGGCCTTTCACTTCAATGCCGTGTTCGGCGAAGTGCTTGCCGGCGTGCTCGAAGTGTTCCGAGGACTGCAGCAGCGCCTTGGACGGGATGCAGCCTACGTTGGTGCAGGTGCCGCCCAGGGCCGGGCCGCCCTTGGCGTTCTTCCATTCGTCGATGCAGGCGGTGTTGAAGCCCAGCTGCGCCGCGCGGATGGCGGCGATGTAGCCGCCGGGACCGCCGCCGATGACGATCACGTCAAAGTTCTTTGCCATCTTCGGTACCTCAGATGTCAAAGAGAAGGCGCGACGGATCTTCCAGCGCTTCCTTCATCGCCACCAGGCCCAGCACGGCTTCGCGGCCGTCGATGATGCGGTGGTCGTAGCTCATGGCCAGGTAGTTCATCGGCCGCACCACCACCTGCCCGTTCTCCACGACGGCGCGGTCCTTGGTGGCGTGCACGCCCAGGATGGCCGATTGCGGCGGATTGATGATGGGGGTGGACAGCATCGAGCCGAACACGCCGCCGTTGGAAATGGAAAAGGTGCCGCCGGTCATCTCTTCGATGCCCAGCTTTCCGTCGCGCGCCTTGGCGCCGTACTCGGCGATCTTCTTCTCGATGTCGGCGAAGCTCATCTGGTCGGCATTGCGCAGGATGGGCACCACCAGGCCGCGCGGGGAGCCCACGGCGATGCCGATGTCGAAGTAGCCGTGGTAGACGATGTCGTTGCCGTCGACCGATGCGTTGATCACCGGGTATTTCTTCAGCGCATGAACCGCCGCCTTCACGAAGAAGCTCATGAAGCCGATCTTCACGCCGTGCTCCTTCTCGAACTTCTCCTGGAAGCGCTTGCGCATTTCCATCACCGGAGCCATGTTCACTTCGTTGAACGTGGTGAGGATGGCGTTGCTCGACTGCGACTGCAGCAGGCGCTCGGCCACGCGGGCCCGCAGTCGGCTCATGGGCACGCGCTGTTCGGGCCGCTGCCCCAGGTCCGGCGCCGCCACGGACGCGTTCACCTGGGGGAGGAAAGCGGCTGCAGGGCGCGCCGGCTGTGCTTGGGCAGCTACAGATTTAGGAGCAGACGCAGCGCCGAGCACGTCCGCCTTGAGCACGCGGCCGTCCTTGCCGGTGCCCGGCACGGAGCCGGCGGCCAGGTTGTTGTCGGCCATCAGCTTGGCGGCTGCCGGCATCGCGATGCCGGCCTTGCTGCCCACCGAAGCGGCGGCTGCCGGCGCCGCCGCAGCGGCGGGCACGGCAGCTGCTGCGGCCGGGGCCGGGGCCACCGCCACGCTCTTGCCGTCGGTATCGATCTTCGCGATCAGCTGCTCGGCGGCCACCGTGCTGCCGTCGGCCTGCACGATTTCGGCCAACACGCCGGCTGCGGGCGCGGGCACTTCCAGCACCACCTTGTCGGTCTCGATCTCGATCAGGATCTCATCCATCGCCACGGCGTCGCCGGGCTTCTTTTTCCACTGCAGCAGGGTTGCCTCGGCAACCGATTCGGACAGCTGCGGGACTTTGACTTCTACGATAGCCATTTTTCTGTTCGTTTTCGTTATTTGGTTAAGACGAAGCCCTTGAGCTTGCCGAAGGCGCCGTCGACCAGGGCCTTCTGCTGCTCCTGGTGCAGGTGCGAGTAGCCCACCGCGGGCGAGGCGGAGGCGGCGCGGCCGGAGTAACCCAGCTTCTGGCCTTCCAGCATGTTCTCGTGGATGTAGTGCTGCACGAAGAACCAGGCGCCCTGGTTCTGCGGCTCGTCCTGCGTCCAGACGATGTCGGTGGCGTTCGGGTACTTCTTGAGCTCGGCCGCGAAGGCCTTGTGCGGGAACGGATAGAGCTGCTCCACGCGCAGGATGACCGTGTCGTCAGCGCCCTTTTCCTCGCGCTTCTTGGCCAGGTCGTAATACACCTTGCCCGAGCACAGCACGATGCGCTTGACCTTCTCGGCCTTCAGTTCCTTGTTCTCGGGAATGATGGTCTGGAAGCTGCCCTTGGTGAACTCCACCAGCGGCGAGGCGGCGTCCTTGTTCCGAAGCAGCGACTTGGGCGTCATGATGATCAGTGGCTTGCGCAGCGGGCGGATCATCTGGCGGCGCAGCACATGGAAGATCTGGCTGGCCGTGGTCGGCTGCACCACCTGGATGTTGGTGTCGGCCGACAGCTGCATGAAGCGCTCCAGCCGCGCCGAGCTGTGCTCCGGGCCCTGGCCTTCATAGCCGTGCGGCAGCATCAGCGTGATGCCGTTCACGCGGCCCCACTTCACTTCACCCGAGGCGATGAACTGGTCGATCACCACCTGTGCGCCGTTGGCGAAATCGCCGAACTGCGCTTCCCAGATCACCAGGGTATTGGGGTCGTTGGAGGCATAGCCGTACTCGAAACCCAGCACCGCCTCTTCGGACAGGATGGAGTCGATCACGACGTAGGGGGCCTGGTTGTCGGCCACGTTGCACAGCGGCGTGTAGGTGCCGATGTCCCACTTTTCGCGGTTCTGGTCGTGCAGCACAGAGTGCCGGTGGGTGAAGGTGCCCCGCCCGCAATCCTCGCCCGACAGGCGCACCGGGTAGCCGCTGGCCACCAGCGATGCGAAGGCCATGTGCTCGCCCATGCCCCAGTCGACATTGGTCTCGCCGCGGCCCATGGCGGCGCGGTCGTCCAGCACTTTCTTGACCAGGGGATGCGCAGTGAAGTCGGCCGGCAAAGTGGTGATCTTCTCGGCCAGGCGCTTCCATTCCGCGGTGGGAATGGCCGTGTCGGCCGCGTCGGTCCACTTCTTGCCCAGGTAAGGGCTCCAGTCGACCGCGTACTTGCTCTTGAAGTTGGTCAGCACCGGGTCGAACGTGTTCTTGCCGGCGTCCAGCGCTGCGCGCAGCGCCTTGACCATGTCGTCGCCCAGCGTCTCGCCCATGCCCTGCGCCGTCAGCTTGTCGGCGTAGAGGCGCCTCGTGCCGGGGTGCTGGCCGATCTTCTTGTACATCAGCGGCTGGGTCAGGGAAGGCGTGTCCTGCTCGTTGTGGCCGAGCTTGCGGAAGCAGACGATGTCCACCACCACGTCCTTGGCGAACTCCATGCGGTAGTCCAGCGCCAGGCGGGTGGCCAGCACCACGGCTTCGGGATCGTCGCCATTCACGTGCAGTACCGGCGCCTCGATCATCTTGACGACGTCGGTGCAGTACAGCGTGGAGCGGCTGTCACGCGGGTCCGAGGTGGTGAAGCCGATCTGGTTGTTGATGACGATGTGCACCGTGCCGCCGGTGAAGTAGCCGCGGGTTTCGGCCAGCGCCAGCGTTTCCATCACCACGCCCTGCCCTGCGAAGGCGGCGTCGCCGTGCACCTGCACTGGCAGCACCTGCTTGCCCTGCGGGTCGGCGCGGCGGTCCATCCGGGCCCGAACGGACCCTTCGACCACAGGGTTGACGATTTCCAGGTGGGACGGGTTGAAGGCCAGCGTCAGGTGGACCGGGCCGCCGGAGGTGGTCACGTCCGAGCTGAAGCCCTGGTGGTACTTGACGTCACCGGAAGGCAGGTCTTCCTTGGCGGTGTGGTCGAACTCGGCGAACAGGTCGGCCGGCACCTTGCCCAGCGAATTGACCAGCACATTCAGCCGGCCGCGATGCGCCATGCCGATCACGATTTCCTGCACGCCCTTGGCGCCGGCTTCCTGGATCAGCTCATCAAGGGAGGCGATGAAGCTCTCGCCGCCTTCCAGAGAAAAGCGCTTCTGGCCAACGTACTTGGTGTGCAGGAAGCGCTCCAGGCCTTCGGCAGCCGTCAGGCGGTCGAGGATGTGCCTTTTTTTCTCGGCCGAGAAGTTGGGCTTGCTGCGGATCGATTCGAGCTTTTGCTGCCACCAGCGCTTCTTGCCCTGGTCGCTGATGTACATGTACTCGGCGCCGATGGTGCCGCAGTAGGTTTCGCGCAGCGCGTTGATCAGCTCGCGCAGCGACATCGACTCCTTGCCGAAGAAGGTGTTGCTGGTGTTGAACACGATTTCCTGGTCGGCATCCGAGAAGCCGTAGAAGGAAGCCTCGAGTTCGGGGATCTTTTCGCGCTCGGTGCGCTTCAGGGGGTCCAGGTCGGCCCAGCGGGCGCCGACGTTGCGGTAGGCGGCGATGAGCTGCTGCACGGCCGTGCGCTTGCGGCCCATTTCGGAGTCGGCGCCGGTGGCCTGCACCACGCGTGTGCCACCCTGCTTGGCGCGCTCGGCGAAGGCATTGACCACGGGCAGGTGCGGCACGTCCCTGGCATTGCTGCCGTCGACGGCGGGCACGTTCTGCAGGGCGTCGAAATAGTCGCGCCAGGTGTCGGGCACGCTGCCGGGGTTGGCGAGGTAGTTTTCGTACATCTCCTCGACATAGGGCGCGTTGCCGCCGAAGAGATAGGAATTGCCTTGATAGGCCGTGTAGACGGAGCTGGGCTCACTCATGCTGTTCGCTGACTTTCCGTCTCCCTGCAGGAGACATTGGCTGGTTCAAGAAACCTCCCGCGACACGGCTGGACCGGATGGCGGATGCGACTGTGGCTGGAAGGGCCTGGTGTTGCAGCCCTGATTGTGCCACCAACGGCTGGCGCTGTCAGCGCGGGATGGCTGGCGCCTGGCGCGCACCGCTGTTGTATTCGCGGCTTTCCTCATTCGATTTGCGCTGCCACGCTTCGCGCATCTTCGTCACGGCTTCACGATCGGACATGGTGCTGCCCGTGGGCGGCGCCACATCTGCCGGGGGAGTAAATTCGATGCCGAACTGCCGCTTCATCGAGAGGTTGCAGGCCAGGTGGTCGCCGGCGGACGGCTGCGACCGCTTGCGTATGCTTTCGTCGCGCAGGTAGCTCATCACCGAATCGGCCTGCTCATGGGTGTGCGGCAGCCCCAACACGTGGCCCATCTCGTGCACCACCACCGAGGGCAGGTCGGTCATGCGCGGGTTCAGCTCGATGCCGGTTTGCAGGCTGCCGGTGCCTGCGATCCCGCCGCCGTTGGCGCTTGCCTTCAGGTAATCCAGCCGCCAGCGGATGCTGACGCGCTCGGGCCTGCCGTCGGCCTGATACGGCGCCCGCCCGCCATAGCTCAGGTCCACCTTGCAGCCGTCCATCCAGGCTTGCATGGCCCGGCGGATCGCCGCCTCGACGGTGGCGGCAGGATGCTCGGCCGGCTCGTTGCCGGGGTCGTAATACAGCGTGAAGGCCGCGCGCACTTCCGGCTTGTACAGGCTGGCGGGCCGGGACGCCGCAGCCGCCGGTGCTGCCAGCCTGGGCAATTTGACCAGCGCTTCCCGGTCGTTGCCGCCCGATTCATTGCAAGGCGCATCCTTGTACGCCGTGCGCCCACCAGCGCCGGTGCAGCGGTAGACGGTGGGTTGCGCCTGGGCGGCCGCAGCACAGGCCAGCAAGCCCGCCAGTGCGCAGGCCGCTCTCATTTTCATAGCCGCATAAGCATGTCCCATGCGGTCTGCAGCCTACTTTCCCAATGAATCCGTGATCGCCCGCAGCGCGGCGGGGTCTTCGATGGTGGTCAGGTCGCCCGCGTCCCGGCCTTCGCACACCGCCTGGATTGCGCGCCGCAACAGCTTGCCGCTGCGCGTCTTGGGCAGCAGGCCGACGAAGTGCACGCGTGAGGGCCGGGCCACCGCGCCGAGCTGCTCGTCCACCACCTTCATGATCTCGCCTTCGAGCTTCATGCGGGCCGCCTCATCGCCCAGCGCGGCCGCATCGCGCGCGACCACGAAGGCCATCGCCACCTGGCCCTTGAGCGCGTCGGCCACGCCGACCACCGCCACCTCGGCCACGTTGCGGTGGCTGGAGATGCTCTCTTCGATCTCGCGCGTGCCCAGCCGGTGGCCGGCCACGTTGATCACGTCGTCGGTGCGGCCCAGGATGTAGTAGTAGCCGTCCTGTTCGCGGATGCCCCAGTCGAAGGTGCTGTAGACCATCCTGCCGGGAATGCTCTGCCAGTAGGTCTTGACGAAGCGCGCGTCGTCGCCCCAGATGGTCTGCATGAAGCCCGGCGGCGTGGGTCCCTCGATGACGACGACGCCCTTCTCGCCCGGCTGCGTCAACTCCTCTCCCGTGCCCTCATGGACGATCTTCACCTTGAACCCGTACATGGGCACGCCGGGGCTGCCGAACTTGCTGGCCTTCTTCTCCACGCCGTTGGCCACGGTCAGGATGGGCCAGCCGCTCTCGGTCTGCCAGTAGTTGTCGATGATGGGCACGCCCAGCGCTTCGCTGATCCAGCGGCCGGTGGGTTCATCGAGCGGCTCGCCCGCCAGGTACAGCGCCTTCAGGCTGGACAGGTCGTACTTCTTCAGGAACGCCGGGTCCTGCTTCCTGAGCACGCGCACCGCCGTGGGCGCGCTGAACATCGCCTTGACCTTGTACTTCTCCACCAGGCTCCACCAGATGCCCGCGTCGGGCCGGACCGGCAGCCCCTCGTACATGATGGTGGCCATGCCCGCGATCAGCGGGCCGTAGACGATGTAGCTGTGGCCCACCACCCAGCCGATGTCGCTGGTGGAGAAATAGGTTTCTCCCGCCTCGCACTCGAAGATGTGCTTCATGCTGGCCGCCAGCGCCACCGCGTAGCCGCCGACGTCGCGCTGCACGCCCTTGGGCCGCCCGGTGGTGCCGCTGGTGTAGATGGTGTAGCTGATGTCGGTGGCGTCCAGCCACTCGCAGGGCACGCTGGTCCCGGCATGCTTATGCGACAGGGCCTCCCACGAATGGTCGCGGCCTTCCTGCATGGTGAAGGCCGCGAGGCCCCGGTCCACCATGATCACGGCTTGCGGCTTGTGGCTGGACAGGCGGATCGCCTCGTCCAGCAGCGGCTTGTATTCCACCACTTTCCCGCCGCGCGAGCCGGCATCGGCGCTGACGATGAGCCGGGGCGACGCGTCCTCGATGCGGGAGGCCAGCGCCATGGAAGCAAAACCGCCGAACACCACGGAGTGCACGGCGCCGATGCGGGCGCAGGCCAGCATCATGAAAGCGGCCTCGGCGATCATCGGCATGTAGATCAACACCCGGTCGCCCTTGTTCACGCCCAGGCCGAGCAGCATGGCGGCGGCACGCTGCACCTGCTCGTGAAGCTCACGGAAGCTGTAGGTCTTTTCAGTGCCGGTTTCCGTGGAGACGTAGATCAGCGCCGGCTGCTCCGCGCGGTCCTTGAGGTGACGGTCGACCGCGTTGTGGCACAGGTTGGTGGTGCCGCCCACAAACCAGCGGGTGAATGGGGGGTTGGTGTTGTCGCAGATCGTTTGCGGCGGCGCCTGCCAGGCTATCAGTTGCGCCTGCTCGGCCCAGAAAGCCTCGGGCTCGGCCAGCGAACGCTGGTAGAAGTCGTCGTAATTCATCGCGCCTTCCCCCGGTTACTTCACCATGTCCTTGATTTCGCGGAACAGCGGGTGGTCGGCCGTGCGCAGCCACTCGAAAGCCACCATTTCGGTGGTGACCAGTTCCGCGCCGGCGGCCGCCAGCCGGTCGAAGGCCGCATCCCGGTTGCGCTCGGTGCGCGAGCCGCTGGCATCGGTCACCACCCAGACGTCGAACTCCTCGTCCAGCAGGTCCAGCGCCGTCTGCAGCAGGCACACATGGGTTTCGCAGCCGGCCAGGACGATGGTGTTGCGCTGCTCGGCGGGCTGGGCGGGCTTTTGCAGGTGCTTGGGCAGGCTGCGCGCATTGCCGCCCTGCTGCTGGCGGGCCGCCGGCCGCAGCAAGTCCGCCAGCCCATCGGCCACGGCGCTGAAATGCATTTTGGCCAGGGTCTTGCGGCACAGGCCCCGCACCTCGGGCACGGCCTGGCCCAGGCCGGCGGGGTTCTCTTCGGTGCCCCAGACCGGCACCTCGAGCTGGCCGGCCATGCGGCCCAGCAGCACCGCGTTGCGCAGCACGGCTTCGCTTTCGTGGATAAAAGGCATCAGCCGGGCCTGGTAGTCCACCAGCACCAGCTGGGAGTCCGATTCGTCGAGCAGCATGAGGATTGTTTTCCTTGGGGTTGCGCCCGATTATTCCAGTGTGCCCCCAAAGCCGGCACAGGAAAACTACTGCCGCCGCGGCACGGCAGGGCCGGCAGGGCCGGCGGCTGGCCTCAGGCCGGCGTCAGCGGCATGGGGACCGTCAGCGCGCTGGGCACCCGCAGCGGCCGGGAATCGGCCGCCCAGGGCAGGCTCATGGGGCGTGAATGGCGCTCGCGGTCGCGCTGCATGTGGTGCCGGCGCCGGTCCTCGTCCTGCTTGCGGGCCGCCATGGCCACGCAGATCGACTTGTACAGCCCCCCGACGGAGGCAGTTTCGCCATCCGCGCCCTCCAGCGCGCAGTCCGGCACCAGCACGATCTCGCTGTCGCCCGCGTCAAGCTCGATGCGGCCCGGGTCGCCCAGCACCCGGGTCACGGCGCGGCGCGCTTTTTCCCGCGTCATCGGCATCAACACCGTGAATTCCACCGGCCCGGTGCGCACGGCCATCCCGTGCTCGCCGGCCAGCGCCGCCATCTTGCGGACCACCCGGTCCATCAGTTTGCGGCTGACGCGGTTGCCGTAGATAGTGCGCACCTCCAGCAGGTCGGCCCAATCGAATACGGCAATGCTGAGGGCGCGACCCTCACGCCGGCAATCCGCCAGCATCTCGCCGCCACGCCCCACCATCCCGCTGCGGTTGTACAGCCCGGTGGTGAGGTCGATCCAGCCCTTCTGCCGCTGCGCGTTGCGGCGAATCGCCGCGCCGAACCTGGCCGCCAGGATCAGGAGCGCGAAGTACACCAGCGTAATGCCCAGGCAGAACAGGAAGAACGGCTGCGCCGGCCCGCCGGGCCCGGCTTCCATGTAGGCGGTGCTCGCCAGCCAGGCAGGCGCTACGCCGATGGACCACGCGACCCAGGGCTTGAGCGCGGTGAGCACCCGTCCGGGCCGCCCGTGCGCGGGCCGGCCGGCCTGGCGGCGGCGGCGGGGATCCTCGATGCTGGTCGGTTCAAACGGAATGTCCACTGTGTGTCTCCTGCGCGCACAGCGTGCGCCTGCAGGTATGAGACCACCCGGCGAGCGGCGGCGATTAGGCCAATCGCGCAGCCGGCGTAGGAAAATGGCTTAAGCGGGCCGCCGCCGCTAATTCGGGCGGCCGCCCAGCGGCTCGTGCACGAGCAGCCAGTACACCTGCAGCCGCTGCACCTGCTCGATGAATCGGCTGAAGTCCACGGGCTTGCGCACGTAGCTGTTGGCCCCGTGCTGCAGGCTGGCGACGACGTCCTCTTCCTCGCTGGACGAGGTGAGGATGACCACCGGCACGTAGCGCGTGCGCTCGTCGTCGCGGATGCGCCGCAGCACCTCGATGCCGCCCAGCTTGGGCAGCTTCAGGTCCAGCAGCACCAGCGCGGGCACGTCGCGCGGGTCGCGGCCCTCGTGGCGGCCGGTACCGAACAGGTACTCCACCGCCTCCAGGCCGTCATTGGCGACCACCACCTCATTGAGGACGTTGTTCTCGGCCAGCGTCATCAGGGTGAGTTCCTGGTGATCCGGGTTGTCCTCGACCAGGAGGATCCTGCTGTTCTTCATCATGAGTCACTCCCTGAAGTGTGAACCGGAACGAGGCGCCCTCTCCCGGGCGGCCCTCGGCCCAGACCCTGCCGCCATGCCGGCTGATGATGCGGTGCACCGTCGCCAGACCGATGCCCGTGCCTTCGAATTCGGTCACGGCGTGCAGGCGCTGGAAGGCATGGAACAGCTTGTCCACGTAGGCCATGTCGAAGCCCGCGCCGTTGTCGCTGACGAAGTAGACCGTCTCGCCCCGTTCGCCGGCATGGCAGCCCACATGGATGCGCGCGGCAGGCATGCGGGCGGTGAATTTCCAGGCGTTTTCCAGCAGGTTTTCCAGCACCACCTGCAAAAGGCGCAGGTCGCCCTGGCCGCGCATGGGCTGGTCGATCTCCACGGCCACCTCGCGTTCGGGGAAGCGCGCGCGCAGCCGCTCGATGACGCGCAGCGCCGCGGGCGCCAGGTCCACCGTCTCGCGGCGGATTTCGGCCCGTGTGACCCGGGCCAGCAGCAGCAGGTCGTCGATCAGCCCGCTCATGTGGCCGGTGTTCTCGCGGATGCGCTCCAGGTAGTGCAGGGCCTGGCCGTCCAGCCGCTGCGCATGCCGCGCCATCAGTGCGCGGCCAAAACCGTCAATAACCTGCAGCGGCGCGCGCAGGTCATGCGACACCGAGTAGGAAAACGATTCGAGCTCCTGGTTGGAAATGGCCAGGTCGCGGGTGCGCTCGCTCACCCGGCGCTCCAGCGTCTCGTTGAGCTGCAGCAGCGCGTGCTGCGCTTCCAGGCGGCCGGTGATGTCGTGGGCCAGCACCGTGCGGGCGGGCCGGCCGTCGTATTCCAGCGTGTGGGAGGAAATCTCCACGAAGATCAGCCGCCCGTCTTTCAGGCGGTGGCGCCAGGCGGCGGGCCCGTGCATCGGCTGCTGCGCGCGCGCCGCCTCCAGCAGGCTGCCGCGGTCTTCCTGGGGGCGGATGTCGGCGATGGTCATGGCCAGGAACTCCTCGCGGGAGTAGCCGTAATGCGCCACGGCGGCATCATTCACCGTGAGGAAGCGCAGCGTCTCCAGGTCGAACACCCACATCGGGTGCGGGTTGGACTGGAACAGCGAGCGGTAGCGCTGCTCGCTCTCGCGCAATGCCAGCTCGGCCTGGTAGGTGGCCGTGACGTCGGAAAACACCAGCACCGCGCCGACGGCCCGGGCGTCGGGCCCAAGCAGCGGCCGGGCGCCGCTCTGGATGATCTTTTCCGCACCTCCGGTCAGCGCGCCGCGCGCGCTCCACCGGAAGCCTTCCACCACTTCACCTTGCAGTGCGCGGAACACCGGCCGCTCTTCTGGCGGCAGCGGCGTGCCATCCAGGTGATGGAACCCCGGCTCCGCCGCTGACACGAAGGTCGGCCCACGGCCCCTTCCGAGCAGGCTGATGCCCGGCAGGATGGCGGATGCCGCGGCATTGAGGTGGAGCACGTGGCCTCGCGGATCCACCACCAGCACGCCTTCTGCCATGCTCTGAAGCACCGACTCCAGCAGGTTGCGCTGCCCTTCCATTTCGCCCATCGCCCCGTCGCGCTGGACCGAGCGCTCGGCCAGCGACCGGGCCATGCCGTGGAAGCGCCGGTCGAGCTCCGCTACTTCGCGCAGGGCGGGCCGCGAGGCCGAACGGTCGTCGAAGCTCACCTCGCCCTGCTCCAGCGCGTCCATGCGGCGCAGCACCCGGCTGATCGGCCGCACCACCACCCGGTCGCCGAACGCCCAGGCCGCCGCGGCCGCCAGCACGGTGATGAATGCCAGTGCGATCAGCTGCTGGCGCAGGCGCAGGGTGGAAGGGGCCAGCACGTCGGCGCTGGACACCATGCCGGCGACGAATAACCGGCCTTCTTCGCTGCGCCCGACCGGCCGCACCGCGTAGAGCCATTCGCCGCCGCCGGCCCCGGGCGCGCGCTCCAGCCGCTGCGTGCCCGCGGTGACGGCCTCACGCAGGAACCCGCCGGCCAGGCGCGAGCCCACCTCCAGTGCGCGCGTGCCGGCCGATGCCAGCACCACGCCGTTGAGGTCCAGCACCAGCAGCGTCATTTCGGGCGGTATAGCCAGCCGGCGCAGGTGCTCGTCGGCCTGCGCCACGTCCAGCGCCACATAGACCACACCTCGCAAGCCGCGGTCGGCATCGCGGTACACAGGCAGCCCGAAGGTCAGCACCGGCCGGCCGCTGGCCCGGCTGAGGACCAACTCGCCCACGCTGAACCGGCCCGTCTGCACGGCGGTGCGGAAGAACAGGCGGTCGCTGGACACCACCGAACTGGCGGGCGCCTCGGCCCGGCAGGTCAGGCGGCCCTGGGCGTCGAGCAGGCCAAAGGTGCCGTAGGCCACCGGGAACTGCAGTTGCAGCTTTTTCATGTAGCCGGCACAGGCGGCGGGATCGTCCCCGTACACCGGCGGTGAATTGGCGATGGCCGTGAGCATCTGGCGGGCCCCGTCGACCAGCCGCTCCTGGTGGGCGGCGCTGAGCTCGACGACGGATTTGAGGCTGGTCTCGGCGCGCTGCAGCCGCCCCTGCTGCTCGGACAGCGAAGCCTGCACGACCACGGCGAAAACCGGCGCGATCGCAATCAGCACAAGCAGGATCAGCGCTGCGCGCAGCCCGAAAGCACGTGTCACTTGGTTCCCTGTATCTATCGGGCCCTGGGGCCCCCCACGTTGCCGCGGTGGTTCCGCGGTCAACGGCCAGTAAACGACGCTCCCCCAGTGTTCGCCTGCGCACCCCCGCTGTCAAGACAGGACTTGCCGTAAGACCAAGGTTTTCCACGCCAGCCCTCGGCATGCCTCGCGGGGGGTACACTCGGCGGCGCAAGAACGCGCAACCGGAAAACACCTTTCTCCCGTGTCCCTTTCCCCGCCCGCCACGATCAGGCTGCTGTGCGTCGAAGACAACCCCGACGACCTCGAACTCATGGCGATCGCGCTGGAACGCGCGGACCCGCACCGCCGCTATGAGCTGCAGCGGGTCGACGACGCCAACGCCTTCGGCCAGGCGCTGCAGCAGGATTTCGACGCCATCCTGTGCGACTTCAACATGCCCCGCTTTTCGCCCTACGCCGCGCTGCAGATCCTGGTGGCCCGGCGCTGCGGCACGCCGCTGGTGGTGGTGACCCGCGCCATCGGCGAGGAAGCCGCCGTTCACGTGCTGCGCTGCGGCGCCAAGGACTACCTCACCAAGGACAAGCTGGGCACGCTGCCGCAGATCATCGACCGCGTGATCGGCGAGCGCCAGCGCGTGCTCGAGCAGGAGCGCATGGCCCGGGAGCTGGAAGCGGCCTATCTGCGGCTCAAGGAGCTGTCGGCGCGCGTTGTGGTGGCCCAGGAGCGCGAACGCACGCTGATATCGCGCGAGCTGCACGACCAGCTCGGCCAGACGCTGACCGGCATGGTGATCCACCTGCGCGCGGCCGATCGCGCGCCCGACCCCCAGGCCGCGCGCAAGCACACCGAAACCGCGATGGAGATGGCGCAGGGTGCGGTGCAGCAGGTCAAGACACTGTCGTTTTCGCTGCGCCCGGCGCAGCTGGACCTGCTGGGCCTGGTGGCGGCCGTGCAAAGCGCCGTGCAACGCATCGCCGAGCCGGCCGGCCTGGCCTTCACCGTCAGTTCGCGCGGTACCGAACCCAAGCTGCTGGGCGAGACTGCCTCGGTCGCGGTTCGCCTGGTGCAGGAGGCGCTGACCAACACGGTCCGGCACGGCGAAGCCACGCTGATCTCCGTGCGGCTGCGCTTTCTCGACCAGGGGCGCATCAGCGTGCTGGTGGTGGATGACGGCGTGGGCTTCGACAAGGCCGCCCTGATGGGCCCGGGGCCGAGCGAGCGCAACGTTGGGCTGTACGGCATGACCGAGCGGACCGAGCTGGTCGGCGGGCGGCTGCACCTGCGCACGCGGCCCGGCCGCGGCGTCGCCATCCGCGCGGTGTTGTAACCTGTTACCGTACGAGCCAGGAAGGGGGCAAGACCGCATGAAAAACGCAGCAGCAGCTTCAAAACCGATCAGGGTCGTGCTCGCCGACGATCACGACCTCGTGCGCTCGGGCATCAAGGCCCTGCTCTCGATGATTGAAGGGGTGGAAGTCATCGCCGAGGCGCGCGACGGCGCCGAGCTGATCAAGCTGGTCGAAAGCCTGGTGCCCGACGTGGTGATGACCGACATTTCCATGCCTGGCATGGACGGCATCACCGCCATCGCGCATATCCACGCCAGCCACCCACAGGTGCGCCTGCTCGTGCTGTCGATGTACGACACGGTGGATTTCGTCAAGCGTGCCGTGGGCAGCGGCGCCTGCGGCTACCTGATGAAGGACGCGCCTCCGTTCGAGCTGGAGCAGGCGGTGCGAAGCGTGATGGCAACGGGCAGCTACTTCAGCCCGGCCATCGCGCAGCGCCTGCTGCAGCCCTCCGAACCCACGGTGGACGACGAGCTCACGCAGCGCCAGGTGGAAATCCTCAGGCTCATCGCCCAGGGCCGCGCGTCCAAGGAAATCGCCTTTGAGCTGGGCCTGTCACCCAAGACGGTGGACGTGCATCGCGCCCGCATCATGGAGCGGCTGCACCTCAACGACATCGCCAGCCTCACGCGCTACGCGATGCGCAAGGGCCTGATCAAGCCCTGAGCGGGCCCTAGGGCCGGGGCAGCAGCCGCAGCAGCCGGCCCTTTTCACTGTCGGTCAGCACGTACAGCAGCCCATCGGGGCCCTGGCGCACATCGCGCACCCGCTCGCTCTCCCCTGCGATCAGTTTGTGTTCGCGCACCACCTTGCCGCCTTCCAGCTCGATGCGGTCGAGGTAGCCGAACTTGAGCGAGCCGACGAACAGGTTGCCCTGCCACCCCGCGCCATAGCGTTCGCTGGTGAGGAAGGCCATGCCCGAAGGCGCGATGGAAGGCACCCAGTAGTGCAGCGGCTGCTCCATCCCCGCGCGCTGGGTGATGCCCTCCCCGATCTTGCCGCCGCCGTAGTTCTCGCCATAGGTGATCACCGGCCAGCCGTAGTTGCGCCCGGCCTGCGGCAGGTTGATCTCGTCCCCGCCCTGCGGGCCGTGTTCGTGGATCCACAGCCGGCCGTCCGGCCCCAGCGTGGCGCCCTGGGGGTTGCGGTGGCCCCAGCTCCAGATTTCCGGCAGCGCGCCGGCGCGGCCCGCCAACGGGTTGCCCGGCGCCGCCGCACCCTGCTTGGTCAGGCGCACCACCTTGCCCAGGTGGTTGTCCAGCTTCTGCGCGTCCTCCTTGCGCGAATAGCGCTCGCCCAGGGTGAGGAACAGGTTGCCGTCGGCGGCTTCGACGATGCGGCAGCCAAAGTGCAGGCTGCTGGCCACCTTGGGCTTCTGGCTGAAGATGACCTGCACGGCTTCCAGCGCCGACTCGTCGGCGGCCAGCCGCGCCCGCGCCAGCGCCGTGCTGTTGCCCCCTGCCCCGGGCTCGGAAAAACAGAAATACAGGCTGCGGTTGCGTGCGAAGTCCGAATCCAGCACCACGTCCAGCAGGCCGCCCTGCCCGCCTGCGGCCACCGGCGGCAATCCGGCCAGCGGTGGGCCCAACCGGCCATCCGGCGCCACCACCCGCATGCGCCCCGGGCGCTCGGTCACCAGGTAGCGCCCTTGCGGCAGGAAGGCGACCGCCCATGGATGCTCCAGGCCCGTCGCCACTGGTTCCACCTTCACGCCCTGCGCCGCAGAAGGCATGGCCCAGACCAGGCCCGCCAACGCCGCTACCAGCTCAACCTTTACAACAAAACCATGTAAATTCATAAGAATCAATGACTTGGAAGTCATACCTCACTTGACTTATCAGTATTTGACCGGTAACCTCGCGCTCCATGTCCAGATGGCTCTGCCTTTTGCTTCTTTCCTGCGCCAGTGCCGCCAGCCTGGCGGCTCCCGCATCCGCCGAGGATGACATGGGCCGCTTCATGGCCGACAAGGGCCTGCTG
Source organism: Burkholderiales bacterium (assembly GCA_016191525.1). GTDB lineage: Bacteria > Pseudomonadota > Gammaproteobacteria > Burkholderiales > Burkholderiaceae_C > Ramlibacter. The sequence goes on from JACPOK010000038.1 coordinate 167,304, forward strand.
ACCAAGCTGGAGCAGGTCCGCCACACGGTCAAGGATCGCGCATCCGAACTGGTCGTGACGGCCATGGGGTTTCTGGGCGTGCCCTACCGCCGCGGCGGCAATACGGTAGAAACCGGTTTCGACTGCAGCGGCTTTGTCCGCGCCATGTACGAGCAGACGGTGGGCCTGATCCTGCCGCGCCGCGCCAACGAGCAGGCCGCCGCCACCCAGAAGATCGACAAGCAGGACCTGCAGCCGGGGGACCTGGTTTTCTTCAACACCATGCGCAAGGCCTTCAGCCACGTGGGCATCTATGTCGGCGACGGCAAGTTCATCCACTCGCCCAAGCCCGGCGCGGAAGTGCGGGTCGAGGACATGGGCGTGAATTACTGGGCCCGCCGCTTCGACGGCGCCCGCCGCGTCAACTCCGGCCCGGCCGCCCAGGCACTGGGCCCGTCGTTCAGCGAGCCCTGAGCCTCGCCGCGCGGCATGCGCGCAAACCCCCTTCCCGTTTCCAGGCTCAGGCGTAACATGCACGCCAGTTGGCATACACACGACTGGAGCAGGCATGGCAAAACTCAACGTCAATGGCGCGGTGCGCGATTTCGAGGCGGAGGGTGATACGCCCCTGCTGTGGGTCCTGCGCGAGCAGCTGGGGCTGACCGGAACCAAGTACGGCTGCGGCATCGCCGCCTGCGGCGCCTGCACGGTGCACATCGACGGCGTCCCCACCCGAAGCTGCGTGCGGCCCGTCTCCACCGTGGCGGCCACGGAAAAGATCCTCACCATCGAAGGCCTGTCGCCCGACGGCTCGCACCCGGTGCAGAAAGCCTGGGCCGCGCTGGACGTGCCGCAGTGCGGCTACTGCCAGTGCGGGATGATCATGGCAGCCACCGCGCTGCTGCGCGACAAGCCCAACCCCACGGACGCCGACATCGACGGCGCCATGACCAACATCTGCCGCTGCGGCACCTACAACCGCATCCGCGCGGCCATCAAGGTCGTGGCCCAGGGTGGCAACACCAAAAGCGCCGCCCTGGCCATCCGGCACGCCGACGGGAGCACGACATGAGCGCCGTCACCACCAGCAGCCGCCGGGGCTTCCTGAAGACGTCGGCCACCACCGGCCTTGTCGTCGCTTTCCACATCCCCTTCGCGGGCAAGGTGGCGGCGCAGGCTGCTGCTGCCGCCGCACCCGAGATCAACGCCTGGGTGGTGGTGCGCCCCGACGACACCGTGGTGATCCGGATCGCCCGCTCCGAAATGGGCCAGGGTTCGCTCACGGGCCTGGCGCAGCTGGCCGCCGAGGAACTGGAGTGCAACTGGGCGAGGGTGACCACCGAGTACCCCACACCGGGCCAGAGCGTGGCGCGCAACCGCGCCTGGGGTAACTTCTCCACGGGCGGCAGCCGCGGCATCCGCGAGTCGCATGACTATGTGCGCAAGGGCGGCGCCGCCGCGCGGATGATGCTGGTGCAGGCCGCGGCCGCGCAGTGGAACGTGCCCGCCGCCGATTGCCGCGCCGCGAACAGCGTGATCACCCACACGCCCTCTGGCCGCACGCTCACCTACGGCAGTGTGGCGGCCGCGGCGGGCAAGCTGGCCGTGCCGGCGGACGTCGTGCTGAAGGACCCGAAGGACTGGAAGCTGGTCGGCAAGCGCCTGGCCCGGCTGGACACCGTGGACAAGGTGACCGGCCGCCAGATCTACGGCGCCGACCTGAAGCTGCCCGGGATGCTGAACGCGGCCATCAAGGATTGCCCGGTGTTCGGCGGCAAGGTCAAGAGCTTCAACGCCGCGGCCATCGACAAGCGCCCCGGCATCAAGGCCGTGCTGCGGGTGGGCGATTCGGCCGTGGCCGTGGTGGCCGACACCTGGTGGCGCGCCAAGACCGCGCTGGACGCGCTGCCCATCGAATGGGACAACGGCCCCAACGCCTCGCTCTCGAGCGCGCAGGTGGCGCAGACCCTCAAGGCCGGGCTGGATGCCAGCGATGCAATCGTCGGCAACTCCAACGGCGACGCCAGGGCCGCTCTGGCCACCGCCGCGCGCAAGGTCGAGGCGGTGTATTCCTACCCGCACCAGAACCACGCCACCATGGAGCCGATGAATGCGACGGCGCGATGGACGCCCGAGCGCTGCGAAGTCTGGACGCCCACGCAGAACGGCGAGGCTGCGCTGGCTGCCGCCTCCGAGGCTGCCGGCCTGCCGCTGGCCAAATGCGAGGTGTACAAGCTGCACCTGGGCGGCGGCTTTGGCCGGCGCGGCGCGGTGCACGACTGGGTGCGCCAGTCGGTCGAAATCGCAAAGCAGATGCCGGGCGTGCCCATCAAGCTGCTGTGGACGCGCGAGGAAGACATGCTGCACGGCCGCTACCACCCCATCACGCAATGCAGGATGACGGCGGGGCTGGACGCGCAGGGCAACGTCACCGCGCTGCACATGCGCATCTCCGGCCAGTCCATCCTGGCCGGTGTCGCCCCCCAATCCATGCAGGGCGGCCGCGACCCCGTGGTGTTCCAGGGGCTGAACGCGCCGGGCCCCGAAGCATCGATCGGCTACAGCTTTCCCAACCTGCTGATCGACCATGCCATGCGCAACCCGCCGGTGCCGCCGGGCTTCTGGCGCGGCGTCAACCTGAACCAGAACGCCATCTACCTGGAAAGCTTCATCGACGAACTGGCCGCGGCGACCAAGCAGGATCCGCTGGCCTTCCGCCGCAAGCTGATGGCCAGCAACCCAAAGCACCTGGGCGTGCTCAACGCCGTGGCCGAGCGCATCAAATGGGATGTGCCGCCGCCTGACGTCGGGGGCCAGAAGGTTTACCGCGGCCTGGCGCAGACCATGGGCTTCGGCAGTTATGTGGCGGCCTGCGCCGAGGTGTCCGTCAGTGCCGACGGCGAACTGCGGGTGCACCGCATCGTCGCGGCCACCGACCCGGGCTACGCCGTCAACCCGCAGCAGATCGAGGCGCAGGTCGAAGGCTCCTTCGCCTACGGCCTGTCGGCGGCGCTGTTCGGCGAATGCACGCTCAAGGACGGGCGCATGGAGCAGGACAACTTCAGCACCTATCCGGTGGTGCAGATGCAGCACATGCCCAAGGTGGAAACCGTCATCGTGGCGTCGGGCGGCTTCTGGGGCGGCGTGGGCGAGCCCACCATCGCCGTCGCCGCGCCCGCGGTGCTGAACGCGATCTACGCCGCCACCGGCAAGCGCATCCGCGACCTGCCGGTGAAGAACCACAGCCTGAAGCGAGCCTGAGCGCCGCAGGTCCGCCGGGGAAGGCCCGCTACACTGCGAGCCTCCCCGACTCGCCTGTATGACCAAAGACTTCCTGAAAAGCTGGCTGGTGCTGTTCAGCGTTCAGGCGCTGCTCGCGGCGGCCATCTTCCACGGTGTGCTGGACGGCAGCCGGTACTTCGCCTACCTGGACGTCGGGGCCGACACCTACGCGCAGATGTCGGCCCATGCGATGCACATGGCCCGCCAGTTCATGCGCGAGGGCTGGCCCGGCTGGTCGTTCCAGATCGGCATGGGCGCGCCCACGGCCTGGCTGATGGGTGACACGCTGCTGCTGCTCGCCGGCCTGGCCGGCCCGGAACACGTGCTCGAACTGCGCATCTGGGTCTATCTTTTCAAGGTGGTGTTGGCCGGCACCTTCTTCCTGATGCTGGCGCGCCGGCTGGCCACGCGGCCGCAGGCCGCGCTGGTGGCGGCGCTGGCCTATTCGTTCTGCGGGTACGCCGTGGTGAACGGGCAGTGGGATGGCGAGGCCAACGCCTGGGTTTTCTTCCCGCTGGTCTTGTGGGCGATCTCGCGCCACCTGCGTGAAGGCGGCTGGGCCGCACTGCCGGTGGCGGTGGCGGCCACCTTGCTGTCGGGGGTGTTCTTCTTTACTGCCGGGGTATCGCTGCTTGTGGCCTGCGCCGGCTTTGTAGCCAGCAGCGACGCGCCGCGTGCCATGTTCAAGGCCTGGCTCACGCGGATCTTCCCGCTGGCGGCGCTGGGCTTCCTGCTTGCCGCGCCCTACGTGCTGCCATTCGCGTTGCAGTTGCTGGACAGCCCGCGCCTGGCCGGCGCCGGTTCGGCGTTTAGTTCGGTGTGGGCCGAGGCCTTGGGCATCAGCGGCCCGGGCGGCCTGCTGGAACAGCTGGGCGGCCTGCTGCACAAGGACATCTTCGGCATCGGCAACCTGCACTCGGGGCCGCTGAATTACCTGGAGGCCCCGGAGTTCTACATCGGCGTGCTGCCGCTGCTGGTGATTCCCCAGCTGTGGAGCGGCGGGCCAGCCGACCGGCGCGCGCTGCTGGTGGGCCTTGCAGGCATTGCCGCCTATGTTCTGTTCCCGATTTTCCGGCTGGCCGGGATGGGATTTGCCGTTCCCTATTTCCGCAGCACGGCTGTCTGGGTGACGCTGGGCTTGATGCTGCTTTCCTTGCGCGCGCTCGACGGCATATTCACCAGGGGCACCAGCCTTCGGCTGCTGCTGGTGGGTATCGGCGCATTTGCCGCCGCAGTCGCGGCGATCGTTGCCAACAAGCACATCCACGTCTGGCTGCCGCACGCCATGGCACTGGCCCTCCTCGCGGCAGGTGCGGGCTTCGCGCTCGTCGCATTGAACACGCGGCTGATCCGTCCGCGCGGGAGACCTGTGGTTCTCATGGCGCTGGTATGCATGGAGATTCTGGCCGTCGCGCCGGACTCCTTTTTCTGGCGGCGCCAGCTGGCCTCACCGGAAAATCAGCCGTTCCACCATGTCGCGGCCATGGCCGCCCTGCGCAACATCAGGCGAACCGACCCGTCGGTCTACCGCGTTGAAAAGACATTCGACAGCATGACTTTCGGCGACGCGGTGGCGCAGGACTACATGGGGCTGAAGTCGTACTACTACCAGGGCAGCGCCATCGTGGACTTCCATTCGTCCATGGACCTGATGCCCGGCTACCCCTGGGGCAAGCCCGTCAACTACACGAACTGGCTGCCGCCGCCGGGCAGCCGCTACCCCCTTTATTCGCTGCTGGGCGTGCGGTACGTCATTACGGACAAGCCGGTGCAGTGGCCGGGGTTCAGGCAGGTGGACGCGGGCGCGGGGTTCATGACCTACCGCAACGAGCTGGCCCTGCCGCTGGGCATCGTGCAGGCGCGCCAGGTCACTCGGCAAACCATGGCGGCGCTGGACACGCTCGCGCTGGAGGAGCGCCGCCGCATCAAGGATGCCGTGCTGATGAACGCGGTGGTGGTGGACGAGCCGCTCGCCGCGCTGGGCAAGCCGCTGGACATCGAGGCATTCGCGCGTGGGCGCGATCTGGACGGACCGGCCACCTACGCGCAGCCTGCCCGCGCCCTGCAGGCAACCGGCCTGGTGCTCTCGCACTTCGCCAGTGACCGGGTCGCCGGGCGCATCCAGCCCGCTCAAGCAGGCGTGCTGGTGTTTTCCATTCCGGCTTACCAGGGCTGGTCGCTGCGCATCGACGGGCAGCCCACCGCCTTGATGCGCGCCAACTTCGGCATGCTGGCGGCACCGGTAACCGCCGGCCCCCATGAGGTGGAACTGGACTACCAGCTGCCGGGACGGCGGGCCGGGCTGCTGCTGGGCCTGGCAGGCTGCGTGGTGCTGGTCTTCCTGCGCCGGCGCGGCGGGCGCGCGCGCCGCGCCTGAGCCCTCTCTACTTGCGCGCAGGCGGCACGTCGGTGCAGGTGCCGTGCGCGATTTCCGCGGCCATGCCGATGCTCTCGCCCAGCGTGGGGTGCGGGTGGATGGTCTTGCCGATGTCGATCTCGTCCGCGCCCATCTCGATGGCCAGGGCCACTTCGCCGATCATGTCGCCCGCGTGGGTGCCCACGATGCCGCCGCCGAGGATGCGGTGCGTGGTGGCGTCGAACAGCAGCTTGGTGAACCCCTCGTCGCGCGTGTTCGCAATGGCACGGCCCGAAGCCGACCAGGGAAAGTGTCCCTTCTTGACAGCAATGCCTTCGGCCCTGGCCTGGTCTTCCGTCAGCCCCACCCACGCCACTTCGGGGTCGGTGTAGGCCACGCTGGGAATCACGCGCGCATTGAAGGTGCTTTTTTCACCCGCGGCCACTTCAGCCGCCACGTGCGCCTCATGCACCGCCTTGTGCGCCAGCATGGGCTGGCCCACGATGTCGCCGATGGCGAAGATGTGCGGCACGTTGGTGCGCATCTGGATGTCCACCGGGATGAAGCCGCGGTCGCTCACGGCCACGCCGGCCTTCTCGGCGCCGATCTTCCTGCCATTGGGCGTTCGGCCCACGGCCTGCAGCACCAGGTCATACAGCTGCGGCTCTTTCGGTGCCTGCTCGCCTTCGAAGTTCACGCGGATGCCGTCCCTGGTCGCCTCGGCGCCCACGGTCTTCGTCTTGAGCATGATGTTGTCGAAGCGTGGCGTGTTCATCTTCTGCCAGACCTTGACCAGGTCGCGGTCGGCGCCCTGCATCAGGCCGTCCAGCATTTCCACCACGTCCAGCCGCGCACCCAGCGTGGAATACACCGTGCCCATCTCCAGGCCGATGATGCCGCCGCCCAGGATCAGCATGCGCTTGGGCGCGGAGCCCAGCTCCAGCGCGCCGGTGGAGTCCACCACGCGCGGGTCCTTGGGCATGAACGGAAGGTGCACCGCCTGCGAGCCCGCGGCGATGATGCACTGGGCGAACTTGATGGTCTGCTTTCTGCCGGTTTTTTCCTGGGCGCCGCCGGTGGTTTCATCCACCTGCAGGTGGTGCGGGTCCATGAATTCGCCGTAGCCGCGCACCACGGTCACCTTGCGCATCTTGGCCATGGCCGCCAGGCCGCCGGTGAGTTTGCCCACCACCTTGTTCTTGTGCGTCTTGAGCTTGGCCAGGTCGATGGCCGGCTTGCTGTAGCTGATGCCCAGCGCCTCGAAGTGGCTGACCTCGTCCATCACGGCGGCCACGTGCAGCAGCGCCTTGGAGGGAATGCAGCCAACGTTCAAGCACACGCCCCCCAGCGTGGCGTAGCGCTCCACCAGCACCACCTTCATGCCAAGGTCGGCCGCGCGGAAAGCGGCCGAATAGCCGCCCGGGCCGCCGCCCAGCACCAGCATTTCGCATTCGATGTCGGCGCCGCCGGCATACGAAGCGGCAGGAGCCGCCGCCGCCGGCGCTATCGTTTTGGTAGCTGCCTGCGCGCTGCTGGCGGGCGCTGCAGCCGTTTTCTCTTCTGGAACCGCGGCCCCGGCCGCCTCCAGCGACAGCAGCACCGAGCCCTCCTTCACCTTGTCGCCCAGCTTGACCTTCAGCTCCTTGACCACGCCCGCGGCCGAGGAAGGGATTTCCATCGACGCCTTGTCCGACTCCACCGTGACCAGCGACTGCTCGGCCTTGATGGTGTCGCCGGCCTTGACCAGCAGCTCGATGACGGTGACTTCGTCGAAGTCGCCGATGTCCGGCACCTTGATCTCGATGACACTCATTTGGCGCCCTTCATTTTTATTGTGAATATGTCGGCCGGGCCGGCGGAATTGCGGTCGAACTCGCAGCCGGCGGCGATGCCGGCCTCGGCGATTTCCTTCGCCGTCTTGGCCTTGGCGTACACCGCGTGCATGGCACCCAGCGCGAAACTGCGCCCGGAGCCGATGCCCCAGAACTCCTTGAACTCGAACACCTCGCGGTAGCTGTACAGGCCGTAGATCCCGGTGGCATTGGCGATCACCACGCTGAACTGGCTGGACTCATACGGGTCGCTGTCTTCCTCCTTGGTCTGCAGGAAGAAGTTTTCCTTCAGGTAGGGATGCAGCTTGGTGAAGGTGTCGAACACCTCGTCCTTGCTGCCCAGCTTCAGGATCTCGCGCGGCATGGAACCCATGGCCTTGCGCAGCACCGGGAAGTGCGCCACCGTGCCGGCCATGCCGATGAAACTGGGCCCGCCGTCGGTTTCCACCTGGAAGACCTTGGTGTTGCTCTCGAAGCGATGCGCCAGGCGCGTGTCGCCGAAGGTCACCAGGGTATCGGCGGCGATGGCGATCTGCCCCGCCTTTCTCACCACAACGACTGTCGTCATTCAGCAGGCTCCGCGTTCGTTTTTACAGCAGCACGCGGCGGAAATCCGCCAGCACCTGGGCCAGGTAGGTATTGAAGCGCGCGCCGGCGGCGCCGTCGATCACCCGGTGGTCATACGACAGCGACAGCGGCATCACCAGCCGCGGCTGGAACACCTTGCCGTCCCATACGGGCTTCATCGCGCTGCGCGACAGGCCCAGGATGGCGACTTCGGGCGCGTTGATAAGCGGCGTGAAGTAGGTGGTGCCCAGCCCGCCGAGCGAGCTGATCGAGAAGCACCCGCCCTGCATGTCCGCGCCCGACAGCTTGCCGTCGCGCGCCTTCTTGGCCAGTTCACCCATCTCGGCGCTGATCTGCAGGATGCCCTTCTTGTCGACGTCGCGCAGCACCGGCACCACCAGCCCGTTGGGCGTGTCCGCCGCGAAGCCGATGTTGAAGTACTGCTTGTAGATCAGGTGGTCGCCGTCCAGGCTGGCGTTGAAGTCGGGGAACTTCTTCAGCGCCGCCGCCGCCGCCTTGATCACAAAGGCCAGCATGGTGATCTTGATGCCGGACTTCTCGCTTTCCTTGTTGGCCGCCACGCGGAAGGCCTCCAGCTCGGTGATGTCGGCATCGTCGTAGCTGGTGACGTGGGGAATCATCACCCAGTTGCGGTGCAGGTTGGCGCCGCTGATCTTCTTGATGCGCGACATCTCCTTGCGCTCAACAGCGCCGAACTTGGCGAAGTCCACCTTGGGCCAGGGCAGCAAGTCCAGCCCCGCGCCACCGCCGCCCGCGGGTGCCTTGGCGGCCGACGCCTTGGTGCCGGCCTGTCCGGACATCACGGCCTTGGTGAAGCCCTTCACGTCTTCCTCGGTGATGCGGCCCTTGGGGCCGGTCCCCTTCATTTCCTCCAGCGGCACGCCGAGCTCGCGGGCGAACTTGCGCACGGAGGGTGAGGCATGCGGCAGGTTGCCGGTGGGCGCGCCGGGCTGGTGCGCGGGCATTGCTGCGGCGGGCGCAGAAACATCCGTTCGCCCTGAGCTTGTCGAAGGGCTTACCGGCGGCGGCGACGCAGCAGCAGCAGCAGCAAGGGCTTCGACAGGCTCAGCCCGAACGGCGGTACTTCCCTCCAGCATCGCGATCAGGTCACCGATGTTCACGGTGTCGCCGACCTTGACCTTCAGCTCCTTCACCACGCCGGCCGCCGGCGAGGGGATTTCCATCGAGGCCTTGTCCGATTCCACCGTGAGCAGCGACTGCTCGGCCTTCACGGTGTCGCCGGGCTTGACCAGCAGTTCGATGACGGAGACGTCCTTGAAGTCGCCGATGTCGGGCACCCGCACCTCCATCGGGCCGGCGGCGGCCGGAGCCGCGCTTGCTACTGTTTTTGTAGCGGCTTGTGCAGGCGTGGCGGGCGCTGCAGCCTGTTTTTCCTCTGAAACCGGGGCTGCGGCGGGGGCTGCGGACGACTCCAGCATCAGCAGCACGGAGCCCTCTTTCACCTTGTCGCCGAGCTTGATCTTCACTTCCTTGACCACGCCCGCGGCCGAGGAAGGAATCTCCATTGAGGCCTTGTCCGATTCCACGGTGGCCAAGGACTGCTCGGCCTTCACCGTGTCGCCCGCCTTCACCAGCACCTCGATCACCGTCACTTCGTCGAAGTCCCCGATATCGGGAACCTTCACTTCGATCACTGCCATGTTCTTGTTCTCCGGTTTGTTCTGCTTTTTATGGGTTCAAGCGTACAGCGGGTTGATCTTGTCGGCCTTGATGCCGTACTTTTTGATGGCTTCGGTGACCTTGGCCGCGGGCACGGTGCCCTCTTCCGACAGCGCCTTCAGCGCGGCCAGCACGATGTAGTGGCGGTTGACTTCGAAGTGCTCGCGCAGCTTGCTGCGGAAATCGCTGCGGCCGAAGCCGTCGGTGCCCAGCACCTTGTAGGTTCGGCCCTTGGGAATGAACGGGCGGATCTGCTCGGCGTAGGCCTTCATGTAGTCGGTGGAGGCGACCACCGGGCCGCTGTGTTTTTCGAGTTGCTGGCCCACGAACGATACGCGGGCCTTCTCTTCGGGGTGCAACAGGTTGTAGCGCTCGGCGTCCTGGCCGTCACGGGTAAGTTCATTGAAGCTGGGGCAGCTCCACACATTGGCGCTGACGCCCCAGTCCTTCTCCAGCAGTTCCTGCGCCGCGATCGATTCGCGCAGGATGGTGCCCGAACCCAGCAGCTGCACGCGCGGAGTGAGCTTTGAGCCCTCCTTGCACAGGTACATGCCCTTGATGATCTGCTCTTCGGTGCCGGCCTTCAGGCCCGGCATCGCGTAGTTCTCGTTCAGCAGCGTAAGGTAGTAATAGACGTTGTCCTGCTTCTCCACCATGCGCTTCAGTCCGTGGTGCAGGATCACGCCGACCTCGTGCGCGAAGGTGGGGTCGTAGCTCACGCAATTGGGGATGGTGTTGGCCAGGATGTGGCTGTGGCCGTCCTCGTGCTGCAGGCCTTCGCCGTTCAGCGTGGTGCGCCCGGAGGTGCCGCCCAAAAGGAACCCGCGGGCCTGCATGTCGCCGGCCGCCCAGGCCAGGTCGCCGATGCGCTGGAAGCCGAACATCGAGTAGTACACGTAGAACGGCACCATGATGCGGTTGCTGGTGCTGTAGCTGGTGGCCGCCGCGATCCAGCTGCTCATGCCGCCGGCTTCGTTGATGCCTTCCTGCAGGATCTGGCCCTTGACGTCTTCCTTGTAGTACATCACCTGGTCTTTATCGACCGGGGTGTACTGCTGGCCCGCCGGGTTGTAGATGCCGACCTGGCGGAACAGCCCTTCCATGCCGAAGGTGCGCGCCTCGTCCACCAGGATGGGTACCACGCGCGGGCCCAGCGCCTGGTCGCGCAACAGCTGGGTGAGGAAGCGCACGTACGCCTGCGTCGTGGAAATCTCGCGGCCCTCCGGGGTGGGCTCCATCACTGACTTGAAAGTCTCGATCGAGGGCACGGTGAAGCTCTCGTCGGCCTTGGTGCGGCGGTGCGGCAGGTAACCGCCCAGCGCCTTGCGGCGGGCGTGCAGGTACTGCATCTCGGGCGTGTCGTCCGCTGGCTTGTAGAACGGCAGGTCGGCCAGCTGGCCGTCGGGGATGGGGATATTGAAGCGGTCGCGGAAGGCCTTGATGTCCTCGTCCGTGAGCTTCTTGGTCTGGTGGACATTGTTCTTGCCCTCGCCGATCTTGCCCATGCCGAAGCCCTTGACGGTCTTGATCAAGAGCACGGTGGGCTGGCCCTTGTGCTTGACGGCGCGGTCGTACGCGGCATAGACCTTCTGCGGGTCGTGGCCGCCGCGCTTCAAGTTCCAGATGTCGTCGTCGCTCATGTGCGCGACCATCTCCAGCGTGCGCGGGTCGCGGCCGAAGAACTGCTTGCGCACATAGGCGCCGTCGTTGGCCTTGAAGGCCTGGTAGTCGCCGTCCAGCGTATCCATCATGATCTTTCGCAGCGCGCCGTCCTTGTCGCGCGCCAGCAGCGCGTCCCAGCCGCTGCCCCAGACCAGCTTGATCACGTTCCAGCCCGAGCCGCGGAATTCGCCTTCCAGCTCCTGGATGATCTTGCCGTTGCCGCGCACCGGGCCATCGAGACGCTGCAGGTTGCAGTTGATGACGAAGATCAGGTTGTCGAGCTTTTCGCGCGCGGCCAGGCCGATGGCGCCCAGCGATTCCACTTCGTCCATTTCACCGTCGCCGCAGAACACCCAGACCTTGCGGTTCTCGGTGTTGGCGATGCCGCGGGCATGCAGGTACTTCAGGAAACGCGCCTGGTAGATGGCCATCAGCGGGCCCAGGCCCATGGAGACGGTGGGGAACTGCCAGAACTCGGGCATCAGCTTGGGGTGCGGGTAGCTCGACAGGCCCTTGCCGTCCACTTCCTGGCGGAAGTTCAGCAGCTGCTCCTCGGTCAGGCGCCCTTCCAAGTAGGCGCGGGCATAGACCCCCGGCGACACGTGGCCCTGGATGAAGATGCAGTCGCCGCCATGGTTCTCGCTCTCGGCGTGCCAGAAATGGTTGAAGCCGGCGCCGAACATGTGGGCCAGCGAGGCGAACGAGCCGATGTGGCCGCCCAGGTCGCCACCATCGATGGGGTGGTGCCGGTTGGCCTTGACCACCATGGCCATGGCGTTCCAGCGCATGAAAGCGCGCAGCCGCTCTTCGATTTCTATGTTGCCGGGGCAATGCGCCTCGTCGTGCGGCTCGATGGTATTGACGTAGCCGGTGGTGGCCGAGAACGGCAGGTCAATGCCTTCCTGGCGCGCCTGCTCGAGCAGTTGCTCGATGAGGAAGTGGCCCCGTTCGCGGCCCTCGGTGGCGATGACGGCGGACAGCGCGTCGATCCATTCACGGGTTTCCTGTGCGTCCGCATCATTGGCGGCGGCGCCGAACAGGTTGTCGGGCTGTGCTGACATGCTTGTCTCCTTTTTGGGGCCTTGACGTAATTTAGTACGGGGTCTCCGCACGCTGGGCCGAGTGTCGCACAGAATTTTGCATATTTCAAATGGTGCGTATTGATTTCACTATGTGGGTTTTACTTAGAAGCGGGAGATGGCGCCTTACACTAGGGTTCCCCATGCAGCACCCCGAAAACGTCACCGGCCTCCTTGCGGAACCGGCCGCGCCCACCGCCTGGTGGCGGCACTGGTGGCGCCGGCAAACGCCGGTGCACCAGGACCGGTTCGCCATGCTTGCCCCGCTGGCCGCGGTGGCCCTGTTCCTGGCTGCCATTGCCGCGGCCTTTGTCTACCTGCGGCTGGAAGAAATGGACCGCGAGCAGGAGGCCGTCAAGCGTGACGTGGAGTACGCGCAGCAACGGGTGCGCCTGCGCCTGCTGGAGCGCCAGGAGCAGCTGATGCGCCTGGCGCGCGACATCTCCAACCTGGAAGTCGATCCCGAGGAATTCATGGGCCGCGCCGAGTCCATGGTGATCCAGTACCCCGAGCTGCAGGCGGTGTCATGGATCGACGATCGCCGCCGCATCAAGGCAGGCTACGCAGGGCCCAGCGTGGCCAGCGCCCAGCTACGGATCGCGGGCGAGGTGTTGCGCGTCGGCGAGACCGAGAACATGTACAGCCTGGCGCGCGACCTGCAGGCGCCCGTGTATTCGCAACCCGTGGCCGGCACCGACAGCACGGGCCTTTTGCAACTGCACGTGCCGTTGACCATGCAGGGCCGCTTCGGCGGCGTCATCCTGGGCGAATACTCCATCGACGGCCTGCTGCGCTACGGCGTGCCGTCGGAAGTGTCCGCCAAGTACGCGGTGGCGCTGCTGGATGGCAAGGGCCGCGTGCTGGCGGGCACCTCGGTGCCCACGCGAAGCCCGGCCAGCCTGCTGCCCTGGGCCGCGCAGCCCAATGAATACGAGGTGCCGGTCTCGCCCGTGGGCAACGGCCTGGTGATCCGCGCGCAGGCCTACCGCACGTCCCTCGGCGTGATCGGCAGCGGCCTGTTCTGGCTGGTGGGCGCGCTCAGCGCCATGACGGCATGGATGCTGATCGGCAACTGGCGCCACACCCGAAGGCGCATGCAGGCGCAGCAGGCGCTGATCGCCGAAACCAACTTCCGCCGCGCGATGGAAAACTCCATGCTGACCGGCATGCGCGCGCTGGACCTGCAGGGCCGCATCACCTACGTGAACGCCGCGTTCTGCCAGATGACGGGCTGGAGCGAACCGGAACTGGTGGGGCGCACCCCGCCCTTCCCCTACTGGCCCGATGCCGACCGCGAGCAGCTGGCCGCGCGGCTGGACGACGAGATCCACGGCCGCACCACGCCGGGCGGCTTCCAGGTGCGCGTCAAGCGCAAGGACGGCACCCTGTTCGATGCGCGCCTGTATGTCTCGCCGCTGGTGGACGCCAAGGGCCACCAGAGCGGCTGGATGACCTCGATGACGGACATCACCGAGCCCAACCGCATCCGCGAGCAGCTGTCGGCCTCTTACGAGCGCTTCACCACCGTGCTGGAGGCGCTGGACGCCTCGGTGTCGGTGGCGCCGCTGGGCAGCGAGGAGCTGCTGTTCGCCAACAAGCTGTACCGCCTGTGGTTCGGCGTGCAGACGGCCGGCCACCTGCAGATGGTGGCGCAGGCCGGCGTGCCCGACCACCCGCGCACCACCGACGAATCGCTGGACGAGGTGGATTCGCTGGTGGGCCTGCCCACGGGCACGCTCACCACAGCGCAGTCGGAGAACGCCGAAATCTTCGTGCCCGAACTGGGCAAATGGCTGGAAGTGCGTTCGCGCTACCTGAACTGGGTGGATGGGCGCCTGGCGCAGATGGTGATCGCCACCGACATCACGCCGCGCCGCCACGCCGAGGAGCAGTCGGCCGCGCAGGCCGAGCGGGCCCAGTCCGCCAGCCGCCTGATCACCATGGGCGAAATGGCCTCCAGCGTGGCGCACGAGCTGAACCAGCCGCTGACGGCCATCAACAACTACTGCAACGGCATGGTGTCGCGCATCAAGGGCAAGCAGATCAATGAGGAAGACCTGCTGGCCGCGCTGGACAAGACGGCGCGCCAGGCCCAGCGGGCCGGCCAGATCATCCAGCGCATCCGCTCGTTCGTGAAGCGCAGCGAGCCCAACCGCACCCTGTCGGACGTGACCATGATGGTCAATGAGGCGGTGGAACTGGCCGACATCGAGCTGCGCCGGCGCAACGTGCGCCTGTCGCACTACGTGGCGGCGCGCCTGCCCAAGGTACTGGTCGATCCGATCCTGATCGAGCAGGTGCTGGTCAACCTGCTGAAGAACGCCGCCGAGTCGATCGACCATGCGCAGCGCCCGACCTCGCGCCGCAACGTGGAGCTGCGGGTGATCCCGCGCCATGTCGACGAGCAGGGCGTGATCGAGTTCTCGGTGCTGGACTCCGGCGCCGGCCTCGCGCCCGAGGTGATGGACCGGTTGTATGAGGCGTTCTTCTCGACCAAGGTGGAAGGCATGGGCATCGGCCTGAACCTGTGCCGCACCATCGTCGAGTCGCACCAGGGACGGATGCAGGCGGAGAACATCTACAATGGGACGGAAGTCGCCGGGTGCCGTTTCTCCTTCTGGATTCCTGTCTCCGGCGCTATAAATTCGATAGTAAACAAGGATGCCGGGGTGACTGCATGAGTTTGATTCCCAAGAAGGGCACGGTCTACGTTGTCGATGACGACGAAGCCGTCCGCGATTCCCTGCAGTGGCTGCTGGAAGGCAAGGACTATCGCGTCCGCTGCTTCGACTCGGCCGAATCGTTCCTCTCCCGCTACGACCCCCGCGAGGTGGCCTGCCTGATCGTGGACATCCGCATGGCCGGCATGACGGGCCTGGAACTGCAGGACCGGCTGATCGAGCGCAAGTCCCCGCTGCCCATCGTATTCATCACCGGACACGGCGACGTGCCCATGGCGGTGAACACGATGAAGAAGGGTGCGATGGATTTCATCCAGAAGCCCTTCAAGGAAGACGAGCTGGTCGGGCTGGTGGAGCGCATGCTGGAGCACGCCAAGGGCGCCTTCGCCGAATACCAGAGCGCCGCCAGCCGCGACGCCCTGCTGTCCAAGCTGACCAGCCGCGAAGCGCAGGTGCTCGAGCGCATCGTCGCCGGCCGCCTGAACAAGCAGATCGCGGACGATCTGGGCATCAGCATCAAGACGGTGGAAGCGCACCGCGCCAACATCATGGAAAAGCTGAACGCCAACACGGTCGCCGACCTGCTCAAGATCGCCTTGGGCCAGAACGCGCCCAAAGCCTGAGATGGCGGCCCAGCTGATAGACGGCAACGCGCTTGCCAAGAAGATTCGCGCCGAAGTTTCCGGCCGCACCGCGGCCCTGAAAGCCAAAGGCGTTCAGCCTTCGCTGGCCATCATCCTGGTCGGTGAAGACCCGGCAAGCCAGGTCTACACAAAGCACAAGATCAACGACAGCACCGAGACCGGCCTGCATGCCACGCTGGAACGTTACCCGGCGGACATGAGCGAGGCCGACTTGCTGGCCCGCATCCGCGCGCTCAATGAAGACGCTTCCGTGCACGGCATCCTGGTGCAGCTGCCGCTGCCGAAGCACATGAACGCCAGCACGGTCATAGAAACCATCGCGCCCGCCAAGGACGTGGATGGCTTCCACGTGGCCAGCGCCGGCGCGCTGATGGTCGGCCAGCCCGGTTTCTGGCCGTGCACGCCCTACGGCTGCATGAAGATGCTGGCGAGCATCGGCTACGACCTCAAGGGCAAGCATGCCGTGGTCATCGGCCGGAGCAACATCGTGGGCAAGCCCATGGCACTGATGCTGCTGGGCAAGAACGCCACCGTCACCATCTGCCACAGCGCCACGCCGGACCTGAAAGCCATGACGCTGCAGGCCGACGTGTTGGTGGCCGCCGTGGGCAAGCGCAACGTGCTGACGGCCGACATGGTCAAGCCCGGCGCGGTGGTGATCGACGTGGGCATGAACCGCAACGACGAGGGCAAGCTCTGCGGTGACGTGGATTTCGCTGGCGTCAGCCAGGTCGCGGGCTGGATCACCCCGGTGCCCGGTGGCGTGGGCCCCATGACACGGGCCATGTTGCTGGTCAATACGCTGGAAGCCGCCGAGCGAGCCCAATCGCAGCGTTAGGCAGGTCTTATCCGCCGTGGCCCGTTGAAACCGGGCCGCCTGCCGCAAAATGCAGGCTATGAGCAACCCCCTTCTCGACTTCCAGGACCTGCCGCTTTTCGACCAGGTCCAGCCCGCCCACGTGGCGCCCGCGCTCGATGAACTGCTGGCCCGCGCCAACGAAGCGCTGGAGGCGGTGACCCGGCCGGAGTTTCCGGCCCAGTGGGACGAGATCGCCCGCCGGCTGGACATTGCCACTGAACAGCTGGGACGCGCCTGGGGCGTGGTCAGCCACCTCAACGGCGTGGCGGACACGCCCGAACTGCGCGCCGCCTACAACGAGGCGCTGCCCCGCGTCACCGAGTTCTGGACCCGCCTGGGCGCCGACGAGCGCCTCTATGCGAAATACAAGGCGATCAACCCGGCCACGCTCAATCCCGAGCAGCGCCAGGCACTGAAGAACGCGGTGCGCAATTTCGTGCTGTCGGGCGCCGAGCTCACCGGGGTCGACAAGGAGCGCTTCTCGCGCATCCAGGAGCGGCAGGCCGAGCTGAGCCAGAAATTCAGCGAAAACGCCCTGGACGCCACCGATGCCTACGCCTACTACGCCAGCGAGGGCGAGCTCAACGGCGCGCCGCAGGACGTGATCCAGGCCGCTCGCGCGGCCGCCCAGGCTGACGGCAAGGAGGGCTACAAGGTCACGCTGAAGATGCCCAGCTACCTGCCGGTGATGCAGTTCGCCCACAGCAGCAAACTGCGCGAGACGCTGTACCGCGCCTATGTCACCCGCGCCAGCGACCAGGGCGACCCGAAATTCGACAACACCGCGCTGATCAAGGAAATCCTGGCGCTGCGCCAGGAGGAAGCGCGGCTGCTGGGTTACCGCAATTTCGGCGAAGTGTCGGTGGTGCCCAAGATGGCCGATTCACCGCAGCAGGTGATCGACTTCCTGCGCGACCTGGCCGTGAAGGCCAGGCCCTATGGAGAGAAGGACGTGGCGGACATGCGCGCCTTCGCCGCGGAACACCTGGGCCTGAAGAACCCTCAGCCATGGGACTGGCCCTACATCGGTGAAAAGCTCAAGGAAGCGCGCTATTCCTTCAGCGAGCAGGAGGTCAAGCAGTACTTCACGGCGCCCAAGGTGCTGGCCGGCCTGTTCAAGATCGTGGAGACCCTGTTCGAAGTGGCCATCCGCCGTGACGTGGCGCCGGTCTGGAACCCCGGCGTGGAGTTCTACCGCATCGAACGGCAGAGCCGTGAAGGCGACCTTGCGGTCACGCAGCTGGTGGGCCAGTTCTACCTGGACCCTTCAGCCCGCACGGGCAAGCGCGGAGGCGCCTGGATGGATGACGTGCGTGCGCGCTGGCTGCGCCCCGACACCGGCCAGCTGCAGATGCCGGTGGCTCACCTGGTCTGCAACTTCGCCGACGGCGTCGACGGCAAGCCGCCTTTGCTCACGCATGACGACGTAACCACCCTGTTCCACGAAACCGGCCACGGTCTGCACCACATGCTGACGCAGGTGAACGAACGCGACGTGTCGGGCATCAGTGGCGTGGAATGGGACGCGGTGGAGCTGCCCAGCCAGTTCATGGAGAACTTCTGCTGGGAGTGGGACGTGCTCAAGCACATGACGGCCCATGTGGACACCGGTGCGCCGCTGCCGCGCGAGCTGTTCGAGAAGATGATCGCCGCGCGCAATTTCCAAAGCGGGCTGCAGACACTGCGCCAGATCGAATTCGCCCTCTTTGACATGCTGCTGCATACCGACCATGACCCGGCGCAGGATTTCATGCCGTTGCTGACCCAGGTGCGCAGCGAAGTGGCGGTGATCCAGCCGCCGGCCTTCAGCCGCACCGCGCATACTTTCAGCCACATCTTCGCGGGTGGCTACGCGGCCGGCTACTACAGCTACAAGTGGGCGGAGGTGCTGTCGGCCGACGCCTATGCGGCCTTCGAGGAAACTGCGGGTAAAGACGGTTTGCCCAATGTGGAAACCGGGCGAAAATACCGCCAGGCCATTCTCGAGGCCGGAGGCAGCCGGCCCGCCATGGAATCGTTCAAGGCGTTCCGGGGCCGTGAGCCCTCGCTGGACGCCCTGCTGCGCCACCAGGGCATGGCCTGACCGGACAAACAAAAAAATTGGAGTTGATGCAGATGCCCCTCGCCCGCCCTTCCCTCGCAGCGTTACTGCTTGGCCTGGCCACAGCAGCTCTGGTGGCCCCGCAAGCGGGCGCCCAGCAGGTGTTCCGCATCGTCGGGCCCGATGGCAAGGTCACCTTCTCCGACAAGCCGCCGGTGGAACCCAATGCCAGGGCCAGCACCGCGCAGGCGGTGCCCCTGCCGGGCGGCGCGGGCAACTCGGCCCTGCCGTTCGAACTGCGCCAGGTCGCCAGCCGCTACCCCGTGACTTTTTATACCGGCAACAACTGCGGGCCCTGCGGCGCGGGGCGCGCGCTGCTGGCCAGCCGCGGCATCCCCTATACCGAGAAAACCGTTACCACCAATGAAGACATTGAGGCCCTGCAGCGGATGAGCGGGGGCGCCTCGCTGCCGTTCCTGACCATCGGCGGCCAGCAGCTCAATGGCTACTCGGAAATTGAATGGGTCCAGTTCCTGGACGCGGCGGGCTACCCGAAGAACTCGCTGCTGCCTGCCAGCTATCGCCCTGCACCGGCCACCCCGCTGGTGGCCGTACAGCAGGCGCCCAATCCCAATGCCGCGGCTTCGGCGGCGGCCGCCGCGGCACGCGCCGCCGAACGCCCGCGCGCCTCCGCGCCTGCGGCGGAACCGCCGGCGGACAACCCGGCCGGGATCAAGTTCTAGGGAAAATCCAGGGTCTTCACGCCCTGGGCCGTGCCCAGCAGGCAGACCGAAGCCTTATGCGTGGCGAACACGCCCACGGTCACCACGCCGGGCCATTGGTTCACCTCGTTCTCGAAGCGAAGCGGCTCGCTGATGGTCAGGCCGGTCACGTCCAGGATCAGCTGGCCGTTGTCGGTGACCAGGGGGGCGCCGTCCTTTTGCCTCAGCTGCGCCTTGCCGCCCATCGCCGAGAACTGCCGGATGATGCGCCGGGCAGCCATGGGAATCACTTCCACCGGCAGCGGGAACCGGCCCAGCACGCCGACCAGCTTGGACTCGTCCGCGATGCAGACGAAGCGCCGGGACTGGGCCGCCACGATTTTTTCCCGCGTCAGCGCGGCGCCGCCGCCCTTGATCATGTAGCCGCGGCTGTCGATCTCGTCGGCGCCGTCGATGTAGACCGCCAGTTCTTCCACGTCGTTCGAGTCGAACACCGTGATCCCCAGGGCCCTGAGGCGCTCGGTTGAAGCGTTGGAGCTGGAAACGGCGCCCTTGATGCTGTCCTTCATCGAAGCCAGCGCATCGATGAACTTGTTGACGGTGGACCCGGTTCCCACCCCGACGATTTCACCGGGCACCACATACTGCAATGCGGCCTGCCCGACCAGCGCTTTGAGTTCATCCTGGGTCATTTGAGACAATCCTTCTCGGTTATCCCGAATTATCCCCATGTCGCTGCTGCCCTACTCCCTTGCCCGCCCCTTCCTGTTCGGCCTGGACGCCGAAACCGCCCATGAACTCACCATGCATTCGCTGGCGCGCGTTCAGGGCACGCCGCTGGAGTGGGCGTACTGCAACACCCTCGTCGACGATCCCATTGAACTGGCCGGCCTGAAATTCCCCAATCGTGTCGGGCTGGCGGCGGGGCTGGACAAGAACGCCCGCTGTATCGACGGCCTGGGCGCGATGGGCTTCGGCTTTGTGGAGGTGGGCACCGTGACGCCCAAGGCCCAGCCGGGCAACCCGAAGCCCCGGATGTTCCGCCTGCCGCAGGGGCGCGCCCTGATCAACCGCCTGGGCTTCAACAACGACGGGCTGGAGGCCTTCATCAGCAACGTCAAGCGGTCGTCGTTCCGCCAGCGCGGCCGCATCCTGGGCCTGAACATCGGAAAGAATGCCGCCACGCCGATCGAGAACGCCACCAGCGATTACCTGGTGGCGCTGGATGGCGTCTACCCGCACGCCGACTACGTGACGGTCAACATCTCGAGCCCCAACACCAAGAACCTGCGCGCGTTGCAAGGCGACGAAGCCCTGGATGGCCTGCTGGGCGCCATCGCGCTGGAGCGCAAGGTGCTGGCAGACCGGCATGGCCGGCGTGTGCCCGTGTTCGTCAAGATCGCGCCCGACCTGGGCGAGGCGCAGGTCCAGGTCATTGCCGCCACGCTCATGCGGCACGGCATGGACGGCGTGGTCGCCACCAACACCACCATCAACCGTGAGGCCGTGAAAGGCCTGCCGCACGCCGAAGAGGCCGGTGGCCTGAGTGGCGCGCCGGTGCTGGAGGCCAGCAACCGGGTGATCCGGCAGTTGCGCGCGGCGCTGGGCCCTTCATTTCCGATCATCGGCGTGGGCGGCATCATGAGCGCGGGCGATGCGGTGGCCAAGGTCCGCGCGGGCGCGGACGTGGTGCAGATCTACACCGGCCTGATCTACGCGGGCCCTGACCTGGTGAGCCAGGCGGCGCGCGCCATCAAGGCCATGCGCTAGGCATTGAGCAGGCCGGCCACGTGCTCGGCGATGGCCAGCGCGCTGGTCAGGCCGGGCGACTCGATGCCGAACAGGTTGACCAGGCCCGGGATGCCATGCAGCGCCGGCCCGTCAATGCGGAAGTCGGGCGCCTTCTCGCCGGGGCCGTAGATCTTGGGCCGCACGCCGCTGTAGCTGGGCGCCAGCGCGCCGTCAGGCAGGCCCGGCCAGTAGCGCCGCACCTCGGCGTAGAAGCCGTCCGCGCGGCGCAATTCGACGGTGTAGTCGATCTCTTCCGGCGTAGCCGCCGCCAGCCACTCCAGGTCGGGCCCGAACTTGGCCTGGCCGCCCAGGTCCAGTGTGAGATGCACGCCCAGCCAGGCATCGGCCGGAGCGGGATAGATCAGCCGCGAAAACGGCGAGCGCTGGGTCAGCGCGTAATAGCTCCCCTTGGCAAAGGTTTCCCTGGGCACCAGGGAAGGCGCAAGCCCTTCGAACCTGCGGGCCAGCGCGCATGCATGCAACGAGGTCGAATTGACCACCACACGCGCGGCCAGCTCCCCGCCGTCAGCCATGCGCAGCACGTGCGGCCCGGTACGGGACAAGACTGCGGAATCCACAGCCGATCCCAAGGCCACCATGCCGCCGGCGCGTTCCAGGTCGCCCTGCAACGCCAGCATGAAGCCGTGGCTGTCCACGATGCCGGTGGTGGGCGACAGCAGCGCGCCGTCACATTGAAGCTGCGGCTCCAGTGCCTTCGCCTGTGCCGCGTCCAGCCACTGGACCGGCACGCCGTTCGCGGTGGCCTTGTCCTGCAGCCCGCGCAGCGCCGCCATCTCGCCGTCGTCCTGCGCCACCACCAGCTTGCCGCAGTTGCGGTAGTCCACGCCGTGGCTGGCGCACAGTGCATACAGCAGCTCCTTGCCGCGCACGCACAGCTGCGCCTTGAACGAGCCGGGCGTGTAGTACAGGCCGGCGTGGATCACCTCGCTGTTGCGCGAGCTCACGCCCTGGCCGATGGCGGTCTGCGCCTCGGCCACCACGGTTTCCATGCCGGCTTGCGCCAGGGCCCGCGCGACAGCGAGCCCGACGGCGCCGGCGCCGATGACAACTGCGTCGACCTGGTCCATCAGGCCAGCCTCCGCGGATCGGTCTCCAGCAGCAGCAGCACCAGTGACTTGAGGCTGCGGCGCAGGTTGGCCGTGCCTTCCGTCAGCGCGAAAGTCTGCTCGTCCATGTACAGCCGGCGGTTGATCTCAAGCTGGATGCTGTGCCGCTGCTGCGCCGGATCACCATAGCGGCGCACCAACTCGACCCCTTTGTACGGATGGTTGTACGACACGCTGTAGCCCAGCGACTCCAGGTGCCGGCACACCAGCGCCGAAAGTCGCGGGTCAGCGGAAGTGCCGTCACGGTCGCCTACCACGAAGTCGGCGTGGACCAGGCCCGGGTAGTCGGTGGAATAGTCGCCCGCCACCGCCGGCATGGAGTGGCAGTTGACGTGGATGCTGTAGCCATGGCGCGCGTGGGCCTGGGCTATGGCCTGCGCCACCGCGGCGTGATAAGGCTTCCAGCAATTGTCGATGCGTGAGCGCACCTCGGCCACCGACAGCTGCCGGTCATAGAGCGGGACACCCTCATCGGTGCAGCGCCACAGCAGGCCCTTGCCCAGCCGGACCTTCGCCAGCGCCCTGGCATCGGTCTCGACGGCGTCGGGCCACGGCGCGTCGAGCAGCGTGGCGTCAACCTCGGTCACGTTGCGGTTGGCATCCAGGTAGCTGCGGGGAAACAGCGCCTCCACCCAGGCAACACCCAGCGCGGGGGCGAAATCGTAAAGCTTCTCAACGTGCGTGTCTTCGGCGCTGCGCAGCGCTGACAGGTCGCAGCAGTGGCCGAAGTCGGCGGGATAGTCGACGCCGCTGTGCGGCGAATCAAGCACCACCGGCGTGGTGCCCGGCAGGTAACGGACCATGGAACTCATGACGGGGATTGTCGCGCAGCGCGCCGCGAAGCGGCGCGCCATCAGCTGTAACACGGGGTCCAGCTGTGCTTGTGGCGCCTTCAATCGAGGTTGATGCGCGCGAACTTGCTGATGCGCTGCATCTTGTCGATTTCCTTGCGGATCTGGGCCGCAAAGTCGTCCGGCGTGGTGCCGGAGGCGAACAGGCCCTGGCCGGCCAGCCGCTCGCGAACCGCGGGCTCGCGCAGCGTCCTCGCCACCGCTTCCTGCACCCGCCTCACGGCGACCTGGGGGGTGCCCGCGGGCGCCACCAGCCCGAACCAGGAAGGGTCGTTGTTGGAGAACAAGGTGAGCTCGCCATAGGTGGGCACGGCCGGCAGCACGTCCAGCCGCTTGCCCCAGGAGACGGCCAGCGCGCGCAGCTTGCCCGCCTGGATGTAGGGCAGCGACGAAGCCACCTGGTCGAAGTACACCGACACCTGCCCCGCCAGCAGGTCATTGAGCGCCGGGCCCGCGCCCCGGTACGGAATGTGGACCATGAAGGTGTTGGTCGTGCTTTTGAACAGCTCGCCCCACATGTGGCCGATGGTGCCGTTGCCCGGCGACGCGTAGGTCACCTTGCCTGGGTTGGCCTTGAGGTAGCGGATGAATTCTTCGAAGTTGGTGGCGGGCACGGACGGGTTCACCACCACGACCCCCGGGGCCTTGACGATTTCAGTCACCGCTGCGAAATCCTTGATCGGGTCGTAGGGCAGCTTCTTGTAGACCGCCGGGTTCACGCCGTGCGTGGACAGCGTTGCCACGCCCAGGGTCAGGCCATCGGGCGCCGACTTGGCCACTTCAGCCATGCCGATCGAGCCACCCGCCCCGGCGCGGTTATCGACCACCACGGGCTGGCCGAGCAGGCGCGAAAGCGGCTCGGTCAGGACCCGCGCCGTGATGTCCGTGGCGCCGCCGGGCGGGAAAGGCACGACCAGCCGCAAGGGCCGGCCTTGTGCCAATGAAATTCCAGGAAGTAATGAACCGGCCGCCAGGGCCAGCAAGGGTCGTCGCTGCATTTCGCACTCCTCAACGGTTATTGGTAAGGGAGATTCTGGCCAGCGGCGCTGCGTGCGGCAAACGAAATCGGGGCCACAAAACATTCCATTTTGGAATGAAATGACTTATCATTTGCGCATGCGCCGCCTGCACCCGCCCCTGCACCTGCTCAAGGCCTTTTCCACCACGGCCCGCTTCGGCAGCATCTCCCGCGCCGCCGAAGCGCTGCACCTGACCCAAAGCGCCGTGAGCAAGCAGGTGCAGGAACTGGAGCGCGCCACCGGTGTGCCGCTGTTTGAACGCGTGCGCAAGCGCCTGAGCCTCACGCCTGCGGGGCAGCGCTACGAGGCGGCCATCCGGCCCCTGCTCGCGCAGCTGGAAGCCGCCACCATGGACCTCATCACCAGCGGCGACGGCGGCGGCGCGCTGCATCTTTCCACGCTGCCGACCTTCGGCGCGAAATGGCTGATCCCTCGCCTGCCGGCCTTCCAGCAGGCGCACCCGCAGACCGCGCTGCACTTCGTGCCTTATGTGCAGGGCTATGACTTCCACCGGCCGGACCTGGATTGCTCCATCCTGTTCGGCGACGGCCACTGGCCCGGCGCGGTGGCCGACTACCTGACGGGCCGGGAAGTGATGCTGATCGCCCCGCCCTCCCCGCGCAGCAAGCCGCTGCTGCGCAAGCCGCAGGATGTAGCGAAGTTCCAGCGGCTGCAGCACATCTCGGTGCCCAATGCCTGGAGCCACTGGTTCCAGGCGCATGGTGTGGAAGGCATCAACCCGTTCGCGGGTGCACAGCTGGACCAGTTCCACAGCCTGATCCGCGCTGTGGCGGCCGGCATGGGCCTGGCGCTGGTGCCGCGTTGCCTGGTGCGCGACGATGTGGCGGCTGGCGTGGTCTCCGCGCCGCTGGACGACGGCTATGTGGACGACCTGGGCTACTGGCTGTGCTACCCGGAGGCGAAGGCCCACCTGCCCGTGGTGGCGGGCTTTCGCGGGTGGCTGCTTCAGGAGTGCGCGGCGGGCTGAACGAGGCGCTGCCACATGGCCTGGAAGGCCACTTCAAGTTCCTTCGTGAAACCGGCTTCGTCGCGCAGGGCTGAGGCGGCCACGCGATCGCGCATGCCGGCGCGCAGGGCGGCAAGACGCGGGATGTCCCGCGCCAGCGCCACGGCGAGCGCTGTATATCCTTGTGCATCTGGCGCCACCAATTCAGCCAGGCCGAGGTGGCGCAACAGCGTGGCGCCCATGCGCGAGACGAAGGCCTCGCCCTCCAATGCCACCATGGGCAGCCCCAGCCACAGCGCGTCGCACGCGGTGGCACCGCCGTTGTACGGAAACGGGTCCAGCGCGATGTCGATGTCGTGGTGCAGCGCCCAGAACCGTTCGGGATCCAGCTTGCCATGCGGAATCACCCTCTGCGGCGCGATGCCCCGCGCGTCGAATGCGGCGAGCAGTGACTGCGTGGCCGAACCGGGCGGGATGCCCGCCAGCAGCAGCCGGCTGTCCGGGACAGCGCGCAGGATATCCGCCCAGGCTGCGATGACGGCAGGGTTGAGCTTCCCAATGTTGTTGGTGGAGCCGAAGGTGACGAAGCGGTTCGCCACCGCGGGGCACGGCGCCACGCCCGGCATGCCGTCGCGGGGACGGTAGGTCCACCACAGGCTGCGCTCGAACCGGTGCAGCGCCTCGCTGTAGAAGGCGTCATTGCCAGTCGGATCGGCGTCCGGATGGGTCAGGCGCCAGTCCATGGCGGAAAGCCCCGTCGTGCCCACGTAGCCCAGCCACGTGACCTGCACCGGTGCCGGCTTGCGCGCGAACACCAGCAGCCGGTTGCCCGCGGTGTGGCCCGCGAGATCGACCAGGATGTCGATGCCGTCGGCCCTGATCCGGGCGGCGAGCGCCTCATCGTCCAGTTGGGTGCAGGGGACCCAGTGCTCGCAACGCTCCTTCAGCCGCTGGGTGAAGGCGTCCGCCTGGAGATGGTCGAAGTAGCAGGTGATCTCGAACCCGGTGCGATCGTGGTGCTCCAGCACGGGCTCCAGGTAATAGGCCACCGGGTGCTCCCGCAGGTCGGGCGAGAGGTAACCGATTCTCAGTCGCCGACCCGGCCCGGCCGCCCCCGCGGCCGGGCCCACAGCCTGACGCAATGGCGCTTCGAACCGGTCGGCGAAATCGCGGTGCCTCTTGAACACCTCGCCCTGGCTTCGGCCCTGCGAGTAGTGCAGTGTGTACAGGAGGTTGCTGTGTGCGGCCACCGAGCGGGGCTGCATCACGCACAACTTTTCAAACCAGCCTATCGCCTCTTCGATGCGCCCCAGCTCCTTGAGCGCGTTGCCCAGGTTCAGGTAGGCCGGCGCGTGCGCGGGATCCAGTGCAATGCCGCGTTCGCAGGCGACCACCGCCTCGTCCAGGCGTTTGAGCACGGTGCAGACATGGCCCAGGTTGGCGTGGTACATCGCCACGTCAGGCCGCACCGCGATGGCCTGCGCGATGAGCGTGGCCGCCACGTCGTTGCGGCCCACCTGGTGGGCCACCAAGCCCAGAAGATGCAGTGCATCAGGGTCGCGCGGGTTGGCCGAGAGCAGTTGGCGATAGGCAGCCTCGGCCTGAGGCAGGCGGCCGGCCTGCTGGTCCGTGATGCCCTGCTGGAGCAGCTGTTCGGCCTGCGGCGCTCGGTTGGACGTCACGCGCGCTCCTCAGCGCTGGCGCGGGTCCAGCGCATCACGCAGGCCATCGCCCAGCAGGTTGAAGGACAAAACCAGAAGAAAAATGGAAATGCCGGGCCAGATCGCCATCCACGGTGCGTTGTCGATGAAATTCTTGGCCGTGTTCAGCATGCTGCCCCAACTGGGCGCGGGCGGCTGCTGGCCGAGACCCAGGAAGGACAGGCTGGCCTCGGCGATCACGGCCGCGGCAATGGCCAGCGTGGCCTGCACGATCAGCGGCGCCGTGATGTTGGGCAGGATGTGCCGCAGCGCGATACGCAGCGGCGAATTGCCGACGGCCCGCGCGGCCTCGATGTAATCCTCGACCTTGACGTTGAGGACCTGGGCACGGGTCAGGCGCACAAAGATGGGCGCCGCCGAGATGCCGATGGCGATCATGGCATTGGTGAGGCTGGGGCCCAGGAAGGCCGCCAGCGCAATCGCCAGGATCAGGAACGGGCAAGCCAGGAAGGCGTCGGTGATGCGCGAGATCAGCGCGTCCACGAAGCCTCCCAAAAAACCCGCGGCCAGACCGATGGGCACGCCGATCAGGAGCGAAATCGACACCGACACCACCCCGGCCAGCAGGGATGCGCGCGTGCCCCAGATCACCCGCGACAGCACGTCGCGGCCGATTTCGTCCGTGCCGAACCAGTGCTGCGCGCTCGGCGCCTTTCGGATGGCGCTCCAGCTGGTGGCGATCGGGTCCTGCGGCGACACCCAGGGCGCGAACAGGGCCAAGGCGATGAAAACCAGCACCACCGCCAGCCCGAGCAGCGCGCCGCGCCGCCGGCGCAGGCGCCGCCACGCGCGCATCCAGGGGCCGGACTGCGCGGGGCGCCGGGCGCCGGCGGCAACGGGGAGCACGGCAGCCATCAGTGCCGCAGCCGCGGGTTCACCGCGAAATACGCCAGGTCGGCCAGCAGGTTCAGCGTCATGTAGGCCGTTGCCGTGACCAGCACCACACCCTGCACAACAAGGTAGTCGCGATTGAAGACCGAGTCGATGATCAGCTTGCCGAAACCGGGGATGGTGAACACCTGCTCGGTGAGCACCGCGCCCGACAGCAGCGTGCCCAGCTCCAGCGCGCCCAGCGTGATGATGGGTGTGAGCGCGTTGCGCAGCGCATGCTTGAGCACCACGGTTTTTTCGTCCAGGCCCTTGGCCCGCGCAGTGCGCACATAGTCAGCCGACAGCACTTGCAGCATGGCGCTGCGGGTGTGGCGCATCAACACGGCGGCGATGGCGTTGCCCAGCACGAACGCCGGCATGATCATCGCGCGCAGGTTGGTGCCCAGGTCCTCGAAGGGGCTGACATAGCCCGAGGCCGGCAGCCAGCCCAGTTGCACCGAGAACAGCAGGATCATCAGGATGCCCAGCCAGAAGTTGGGCGTGGACAGCCCCCACAACGCGAACAGGTTGGCTGCGTAGTCCCACGCCGTGCCGCGCCCTACCGCGGAGACAATGCCTGCCGGGATGCCGATGACCAGCGCGATGGCCATCGCCAATGCCGCCAGCTCCAGCGTCACCGGCAGTTTCTGCACTACAAGTTCAAGCACCGGCTGCTGCGTGCGGAGCGATTCACCCAGGTCACCCTTCAGTACGCCGGCCACCCAATAGCCATAGCGCACGGGCAGCGGCTCATCCAGGTGCAGCTTGGCCCGCAGATAGGCCACCACGGTCGGGTCCTGGTCCTCGCCCGCGAGGATCTGGGCCGGATCGCCGGGCAGCAGTTGCTGCAGCCCGAAGATCAGCATCGAGACGAACACCAAAGTGGGCACCAGTGTCGCGACCCGCTTGGCCAGGTATTCCCACATAGCGTTCAGCCGGCGCGGATCATGGCGCCATCTTCAGGCCGGTCAGGCGCAGCAGGCCATCGGGCACGTTGCGCACGCCGGTAAGCTTCGGGTTGTAGGCCCACAGCCAGTTGCGGTGGTACAGGTAAATGATCGGCCGTTCCTTGAGCACCTGGGCAGCGATCTGCTCGAACACCTTCTTGCGCTGGGCCGGGTCGCGCAGCGTGCGCGACTGGTTCAGCAGCGCATCGGTTTCAGCGGTGCAATAGCCCGCGTAATTCAGCGGCTGCTTGCAAGCATCAAAGCTGAAGAGATTGCCGTCGGGGTCCGGCCGGCCGCTCCAGGCCAGGGCGTAGGCTTCAAAGTCGCCCTTGTCGGCCATGTTCAGCGAAGTCGCGAATTCGGTGGACTGGATCTTCACGTCGAAACCGGCATCGCGCGCCATGGCCTGCACCACCAGTGCCAGGCGCTGGGCATCGGAAGTGGTCGGCGTCACCAGGGTGAAACTCGGATTCGTGACGCCGGCTTCCTTCAGCAGCGCGCGGGCGCGGGCCACGTCGCGTTTGGGCACCGGCACGTTCTTCGCGTAGTACTGGTTGTTCGGGGCCACCCACTGGTTGCCGACGGTGGCTTCGTTGTCCATCACCACCTGGGCCAGGCCCTGCCGATCCAGCGACAGCTCGAAGGCCTCCCGCACGCGGGCATCGCGGCCCAGCGGATTCTGCTTGGCCTTGTCGCTCTTGCCCACGTTGATGGTGATGCCCTGGTAGCCGATCTCGGTGATGCGCGAGAACTTCAGCTTCTTCTCGGCCTGGATCTTTTCCATGTCGCTGGGCGCGACCCGCTCGATGAAGTCAAGCTGGCCGGAACGCAGGTTGGCCAGGCGCACTGTGGCGTCGGGAATCGGTGTGTAAATGATCTTGTCGAAGCCGATGGCGGCCTTGTTCCAGTAGTTGGCATAGCGCTCGAACACCATGCGGTCCTGCGCCACGCGCTCGACGAACCTGAAGGGGCCGGAGCACACCGGATTGGCGCCAAATTTTTCGCCGGCAGCCTGCGCCGCCTTGGGCGAAACCATCATGCCGGCACGGTCAGTCAGCTGGGACAGCAGCGGCGCGAACGGTACCGAGAGATTCAGCCGCACCGTGGATGGGTCCACCACGTCAACGCTGGCCACCGGCGCCAGTTCGCCGCGGCGGTTGGAGCCGGCCATGGTCTTGTGGCGCTCGATATTGAACTTGACCGCGGCCGCGTCGAACTTCTCGCCGTCATGGAACGTGACACCCTGGCGAAGCTTCATCGTCAGCGACTTGCTGTCGGCCGACCACTCCCATGAGGTGGCCAGTTGCGGCACCACGTTGAGCTTCTCGTCGATGTCCAGCAGCTTGTCGCACAGCGCCGAAAACACCACCCGGCCGACGAAGGTGCGGGCTAGCGTCGGGTCCAGCGCGTCGGGATCTTCTGCCAGGCCCACTCGCAGCGTCTGGGCTTGCGCCGCGATCGAGGCACATGCCAGCAGCAAGGCCGGCCAGATAAATCGTTGTTTGAACTGCATGGCTAGGCACTCCAGGGTGAAGACGAAGAGGATAAGGGCTTGGGCGGCGCAATGAAAGCCGATTGCAGCAGTTCCAGCCGCTGTCGGCCGGGTGCGTCGGCCACCGGGGCCGGGCTGGCGGCCGCCGGAATTTCGCGCCAAAAATGGCAGGCCACGGCGTGGCCGCCCGCGCCTTCCAGCGGCGGTGCGGCCTGCGAACAAAGCGGCCGCGCATGCGGGCAGCGGGTGTGGAAATGACAGCCGGACGGCGGGTTCAGGGGGCTGGGCACGTCGCCGCCCAGCACCGCCCGCTCACGGGCGGCGCTGGGCTCGGGCCGCGGGATGGCGGACAGCAGCGCCTGGGTGTAGGGGTGGCGCGGCTGGGCAAACAACTCCCGCTTGCCGGCGATCTCGACCACCCGCCCGAGGTACATCACCGCCACCCGGGTCGCGATGTGCTTGACCACCGCCAGGTCGTGCGCGATGAACATGTAGGCCAGGCCGAACTCGCGTTGCAGGTCCTGCAGCAGGTTGACCACCTGCGCCTGCACCGAAACATCCAGCGCCGACACCGCTTCGTCGCAGACGATGAGCCGGGGCTCCACGGCCAGCGCGCGGGCGATGCCGATGCGCTGGCGTTGCCCGCCCGAGAATTCATGGGGAAACCGCTGGGCATGCTCGGGCGCCAGGCCCACGATGCGCAGAAGCTCGGCCACCCGGGCTGCATGCCGGCCCGTGTGCAGGCCGTGCAGCATGAGCGGCTCGGCCAGCGTCTGGCCTACGGTCATGCGAGGGTTGAGCGACGAATAGGGGTCCTGGAAAATGATCTGCATGGCGCGCCGCTGGCGCCGCAGCGCCCCGGCGTCCAGGTCCGCGATGTCGCTCCCCTCAAAGCGGATGCTGCCGGCAGTGGGCTCGATCAACCGCAATGCCAGGCGGCCCAGTGTTGACTTGCCGCAGCCCGACTCGCCCACCACGCCGAGCGTTTCACCCGCCGCGATGGCGAGGTCAACGCCATCAACGGCACGCACTGCGCCGCTGACGCGGCCCAGGACACCGCGGCGGACCGGGAAGTGCTTGACCAGGCCGGTCAGTTCCAGCAGGGGCGCCGAAATGCTCATGCGGGCTGTGCGTGCGCCTGCGGGGGCAGCAGCACCAGCGGGTCCAGTGGCGCGCGGATGCAGGCCGACTGGTGCGAAACGCCGACGCCCCGCAGCGGCGGATCCACCGCACGGCATTGGGCGATGGCAAAGGGGCAACGGTCCGCGAAGCTGCAGCCCGGCGGCCGCTGCAAAGGGTTGGGAACCTGCCCCTCGATGGACGCCAGCCGGCCGCGCTCCACATCCAACCGGGGGACTGAGCCCAGCAGGCCAATGGTGTAGGGGTGCTGCGGCTGCGCGAACAGAATTTGCACGGGCGCCCGTTCGACCACGCGGCCTGCGTACATCACCACCACTTCATCGGCCACCTCGGCCACCACACCGTGATCATGCGTGATCAGGATGACCGCGGTGCCGGTTTCCTTTTGCAGCACCCGCATCAACTCGAGAATTTGCGCCTGGATGGTGACGTCCAGCGCCGTGGTGGGCTCATCGGCGATCAGCAGGCGCGGTTCGCACGCCAGCGCCATGGCAATCATCGCGCGCTGGCGCATGCCGCCGGAGAGCTTGTGCGGGTACTCATCGAAACGCTGCTCCGGCGCCGGGATGCGCACCTTGCGCAAAACCTCGATGGCCCGCTCACGCGCCTGCGCGCGGCTGATCGGGCGATGCCGCAGCAAGCCTTCCACGATCTGGTCGCCGATGGTGAAGGCCGGGTTCAGGGAGGACATCGGCTCCTGGAAGATCATCGCCATCCCGTTGCCACGCAGGTCCTGCATCTGGCGGGCGGGCGCGCCCACCAGTTCGCGCCCCTCAAAGCGGATGGAGCCGCCACGGATGCGCCCCGGCGGCTGCGGCACCAGGCCCATGATGGACAGCGCCGTCACGCTCTTGCCGCAGCCCGACTCGCCGACGATGGCCAGCGTGCGGCCTGGCTCCACGGAGAAGCTGACGCCATCCACTGCGGGAAACTCGCCATCGTCGGTGCTGAAATGCGTCTGCAGGCCGCTGACTTCCAGCAGGGCCATCAGGAACGGCCCTCGCGCGCGGCCTGGAACTGCTGGATGCGCGCCTCGATCTGCGCGCGATCGGTCAGCCCGACGGGGTCATGGCGGCCCGGCAGGCAGGCCATGAAGGGCTGGTAGCGCTCCAGGCTCTTGCGGTACAGGCGGCCCAGTTCGGCCAGAGGTTCTTCGTGGTCGTCCACGCGGATGTCCAGCTGGGGGTAGTCTTCATCGCCATGGACGCGCAAGGCCGCGCCCTGCTTTCCGCGCTTGTCACCGCCGGCGGCCTCGCCGGCCTGCATTGCGGCCAGCAGCCGTTCGGCCAGCGGCAATCCTTTGGTGTTAATGAACGCGGATGCAGTTGCTTCAATCACGAGCGGACCCGCAAGCATGTTCCCTGCCACGCTGAAATCATCGGCTTGCTGGTGGCCGCACCAGTCGATGCAGGCAGGCCCCGTCCAGGCGGCTGGCAGGCCCGAGGCGGGCAGCACGTGCAATTGCCGATGGGCCCGGCCGTCATCGGCATTGACCAGCGAATTGACCGTGTCCGCCGCCGCACAGCCCGAGGCCAGCAACGCCATGCCTTGCGGGCCGTAAAGCGGGTTCATCAATGCCTGGGTGGACAGCGCGCCCACGCCGCGGCGGGAATGGACGCAAAGCGCACCGACGGCAAAAAAGCGGCTGGCGATGGCGACGCCGAAATTGCCATGTTCATCGCGCGCCAGGATGGACCAGGTCATGGTGGGCGATTCTGGGCCCAAAACGCAAACGGCACCCGAAGGTGCCGTGAATCTGATTGCGTTGGTGGGCGATACATGGATCGAACATGTGACCCCTGCCGTGTGAAGGCAGTGCTCTACCGCTGAGCTAATCGCCCCTTCTGTTTCCAGACGAGCCTTAAATTATGCCACAGGCTGGGCCAGCCTCCACAGCGTCTTGCCGCCGCTGGCTTTGTCCAGCTGCTTGAGCACTTCTTCATGCGCGGCGGCCTCCTGGTCGCTGGCCAGGAGCACGGGTAGCGTGAACTGGCGCAGGTCCACCTGCGTCACGATGCCCGCCACCGCGTCGGACGCGCCCACGTCGATCAGCAGCGCATCCTGGCCGCGCGTGAGGTTGATGTACACATCGGCCAGCAGTTCGGCGTCCAGCAACGCGCCGTGGAGCGTGCGGCTGGAGTTGTCCACGCCGAGCCGGTCGCACAGCGCGTCCAGGCTGTTGCGCTTGCCCGGGTACATCTCCTTGGCCATGGCCAGCGTGTCGGTGACGCTGCCCACGAAGCTGCGGAAACCCGGCTTGCCGAGAAGCTCCAGTTCCTTGTTCAGGAAGGCGACGTCGAACGCCGCGTTGTGGATGATGATCTCCGCGCCGCGCAGGTACTCCATCAGTTCATCGGCCACGGCGGCGAACTTCGGCTTGTCGCGCAGGAATTCATTGCTGATGCCGTGCACCTTGAGCGCGTCTTCGTGGCTGTCGCGCCCGGGGTTCAGGTAGAAGTGGCGGTTGTTGCTGGTGAGCTTGCGGGCCACCAGTTCCACACAGCCTATTTCGATGATGCGGTCGCCGCCTTCGGCGGAAAGCCCGGTGGTTTCGGTGTCGAGGACGATCTGGCGCATGGCGGGATTATGCTTGAGCGATATCAAAACAAGGAGCAGGAAATGTTTCAGCTTGGCGGCAAGGTGGCCCTGGTCACGGGCGGCAACGGCGGTATCGGTCTGGGCATGGCGCGGGGGCTGGCGCAGGCCGGCGCCATGGTCGTCCTCGCGGGGCGCGACGCGGCCAAGTCGGCCGACGCCGTGAAGGCGCTGGCGGCCGAGGGCCACAAGGCCGACGCGGTGGAAGCGGACGTGACTGACGAGGCCTCGGTGCAACAGCTTGTCGCCGAAGTGCTGCGCCGCCACGGCGCACTGCACATCCTGGTGAACAACGCCGGCACCAACATTCGCAAGGCGCCCGACGCCATGAGCCTGGAGGAATGGACCACGGTGATGGACACCAACCTCACCAGCGCGTTCCTGTGCTCGCGCGCCGGCCATGGGCCCATGAAGCAGGCCGGCGGAGGCAAGATCATCAACATCGGTTCCATGCTGTCGATTTTCGGCGCGCCCTATGCGCCGGCTTACGGTGCCAGCAAGGGTGGCGTGGTGCAACTGACCCGCTCGCTGGCAACGGCCTGGGCGGCGGACAACATCCAGGCCAATGCGGTGCTGCCAGGCTGGATCGACACGGAGCTCACCCGCAAGGCGCGCGACCAGGTGAAGGGGCTGAATGAACGCGTCCTGGCGCGCACGCCGGCGGGCCGCTGGGGCGTGCCGGCCGACCTGGCCGGCATCGCGGTGTTCCTGGCCAGCAGCGCCTCGGACTTCGTGACCGGCACCGCCATTCCGGTGGACGGCGGCTACTCGATCTCCTGACCCGCTAGTGGTTTTCCTTGGCGTGGTTGATCGAGTACTTCGGGATCTCGACGGTCAGGTCTTTCTGGGCCAGGATGGCCTGGCATGACAGGCGCGAATTCGGCTCCAGCCCCCAGGCGCGGTCCAGCAGGTCTTCCTCGTTCTCGTCCATCTCGTTAAGCGAGGCGAAGCCCTCGCGCACGATGATGTGGCAGGTGGTGCAGGCGCAGCTCATGTCGCAGGCGTGCTCGATGTTGATGTCGTTGTCCAGCAGCGCCTCGCAGATGGAGGTGCCCGCGGGAACGGTCACCTCCGTGCCCTGCGGGCAGTATTCCGGGTGCGGCAGGATCTTGATGACAGGCATTTAAAGGGTCTCCACGTTCTTGCCGGACAGCGCCTTCTGGATGCTGTGGTTCATGCGCTCGGCGGCGAACGCTTCGGTGCCCTTGGCCAGGGCTTCGGTGGCGGCTTCAATGGCGGCGGCTTCTTCGCTGCCCGCGGCGGTGCTGCGAAGCTGTTCCATCAGCGCGGCGATGTCGCGCCGTTCACTGGCATCCAGGATGGCGCCGTCCGCATCCAGCGCGCTCTGAGTCGCCATCAGCATGCGCTGCGCGTCGACCTTGGCCTGCGCCACAGCGCGCGCCTTCATGTCCTGTTCCGCGGTGGAGAAGCTGTCCTGCAGCATCTTCGCGATCTGCTCGTCCGACAGCCCGTACGAAGGCTTGACGTCGATGCGCGCCTCCACGCCGCTGCCCTGCTCCTTCGCGCTTACGTTCAGCAGGCCGTCCGCATCGACGGTGAATGTCACGCGGATGCGGGCGGCGCCGGCCGCCATCGGCGGGATGCCGCGCAGCTCGAACCGCGCCAGGCTGCGGCAATCGGCCACCAGGTCGCGCTCACCCTGCACCACGTGCAGCGCCAGAGCGGTCTGGCCGTCCTTGTAGGTGGTGAAGTCCTGCGCCTTGGCGGTGGGAATGGTCTCGTTGCGCGGCACGATGCGCTCCACCAGGCCGCCCATGGTCTCGATGCCCAGCGACAGCGGGATCACGTCCAGCAGCAGCAGGTCGCCACCCGGGTCATTGCCCGCCAGCTGGTTGGCCTGGATGGCTGCGCCCAGCGCCACCACTTCGTCAGGGTTGAGGTTGTTCAGCGGTTCGCGCCCGAAGAATTCCGCCACGGCGCGCTGCACCTGCGGCATGCGGGTGGAGCCGCCCACCATCACCACGCCCTTGACCTCGTCCTTGCCCAGGCGCGCATCGCGCAGGGCCTTGCGCACCGCCGTCATGGTGCGGGCCGTCAGGTCCGCCGTAACGGCCTCGAAATCACTTTTTTGGATGGTGAATCGGGCTGCAACGCCCGCCAACTGTGCGTGGGCAGCTATCGTTTCAGTAGCAGAGAGCGCTTCCTTGGCAGCGCGCGCAGCCATCTTGATCGCGGCCTTGTCGCCCGGCGTTTCTGCTTCCAGGCCGGCCTGGCGCAGCATCAGCGCGGCCAGCGCGCGGTCGTAGTCGTCGCCGCCCAGCGCGGAATCGCCGCCGGTGGCAATGACTTCGAACACACCCCGGGTCAGCCGCAGGACGGAAATGTCGAAGGTGCCGCCGCCCAGGTCGTACACCGCGTAGATGCCCTCGCTGCCGTTGTCCAGGCCGTAGGCGATGGCGGCCGCGGTCGGTTCGTTGATCAGCCGCAGCACGTTGATTCCGGCCAGCCTGGCCGCATCCTTGGTGGCCTGGCGTTGCGCGTCGTCGAAGTACGCGGGCACGGTGATCACCGCGCCGTACAAGTCGTCGTTGAAGCTGTCTTCGGCACGGAAACGCAGCGTGGCCAGGATTTCGGCGCTGATCTCCACGGGCGACTTTTCGCCGGCGCGGGTCTGCAGCGAAACCATGCCGGTGCGGTCGTTGAAGGTGTAGGGCAGCTTGTCGCGCCCGGCAATGTCCGCCAGGCCGCGGCCCATGAAACGCTTGACCGAGGCGATCGTGTTCTGCGGGTCCAGCGCCTGAGCGGCCTGTGCTTCATGGCCGATCTGGCGGCCGTTGTTTTCCAGGTAGCGCACCACCGAGGGGAGAATCGCACGGCCTTCGCTGTCGGGCAGGCATTCGGCCACGCCGCTGCGCACCGCCGCCACCAATGAATGTGTCGTGCCCAGGTCGATGCCCACCGCGATGCGCCGCTGGTGCGGGTCGGGGGATTGCCCGGGTTCTGAAATCTGCAGGAGAGCCATGGCCCTATTGTCCCAGTTGATCCAGGCGCGACTCGACGTCCTTGCCAAAGCGCTCAATGAACATAAGGGCTCTGACCTGCTGCGCGGCAGCAAGGGCGTCGTTGTCGTGGTCGAGCAGCTTTTCGATCTGCGCCAGCGTTTCGCTGGCCGCCCTTTTCAGCTGGGTCTCCAGCGCTTCCAGCTGGTCCGCCGCGCCCGCCTCGTCCAGCGCCTCGCGCCACTCCATCTGCTCGACCAGGAAAGCCGCCGGCATGGCCGTGTTGTTCTCGGCATTGATCGGCGCGCCGCGCAGCTCGCACAGGTAGGCAGCGCGGGACAAGGGGTTCTTCAGCCGCTGGTAGGCCTCGTTGATGCGCACCGACCACTGCATGGCCACCCGTTGGGCGGCCGCGCCCTGGGCAGCGAACTTGTCGGGGTGGGCCTCGCGCTGGAGTTCTTTCCAGCGGGCGTCGATCGCCGCGCGGTCCTGCGCGAAGCGCGCAGGCAGGCCGAACAGCTCGAAGTCGCTGGCCTGGAGGTTCACACCCGGAACGACTCGCCGCAGCCGCAGCGGTCGCGCTCGTTCGGGTTGTTGAACTTGAAGCCTTCGTTCAGGCCTTCGCGCACGAAGTCGAGCTCGGTGCCGTCGATATAAGCCAGGCTCTTGGGATCGATCAGCACCTTGACACCGTGGTCCTCGAAGACGATGTCCTCAGGCGCCACCTCGTCCACGTATTCCAGCTTGTAGGCCAGGCCTGAACAGCCGGTGGTCTTCACGCCCAGCCGCACGCCGACGCCCTTGCCGCGCTTGCCGAGATAACGGGTGACGTGCCGGGCTGCTGCTTCTGTCAGGGAGATCGCCATTTCAGTGCGCGTGCTTCTTCTTGTAGTCCTCGACCGCCGCCTTGATGGCGTCTTCGGCCAGGATGGAGCAGTGGATCTTCACCGGCGGCAGAGCCAGCTCTTCGGCGATCTGGCTGTTCTTCAGTGCCGCCGCCTGGTCCAGCGTCTTGCCTTTGACCCATTCGGTCACGAGCGAAGACGAGGCGATGGCCGAGCCGCAGCCGTAGGTCTTGAAGCGCGCGTCTTCGATGACGCCGGTTTGCGGGTTCACCTTGATCTGCAGCTTCATCACGTCGCCGCAGGCGGGCGCGCCCACCATGCCGGTGCCGACGTCTTCGTCGCCCTTGTCGAAGGAGCCGACGTTGCGGGGGTTCTCGTAGTGATCAACGACTTTTTCTGAATAGGCCATTTGGGGTACCTCGTTACTTCTGGTGTCTCAGTGCGCCGTCCACTGGATGGTGGAGATGTCGATGCCGTCCTGGTACATCTCCCACAGCGGGCTCAGGTCGCGCAGCTTGCCGACGTTCTGGCGGATGGTGGCGATGGCGTAGTCGATTTCTTCCTCGGTCGTGAAGCGGCCGATGGTCATGCGCAGGCTGCTGTGCGCCAGCTCGTCGCTGCGGCCCAGGGCGCGCAGCACATAACTGGGTTCCAGCGAGGCCGAGGTGCAGGCCGAACCGGACGACACCGCCAGGCCCTTGATGCCCATGATGAGCGATTCGCCCTCGACGAAGTTGAAGCTCATGTTCAGGTTGTGCGGCACGCGCTTTTGCGCATGGCCGTTCAGGAACACCTGCTCCACATCCTTCAGGCCGTTCACCAGGCGGTCGTGCAAGGCACGCGCCTTGGCGTTGTCCTGCGCCATCTCGGCCTTGGCGATGCGGAATGCCTCGCCCATGCCCACGATCTGGTGCGTGGGAAGCGTGCCCGAGCGCATGCCGCGCTCATGGCCGCCACCGTGCATCTGCGCTTCCAGCCGCACGCGCGGCTTGCGGCGCACGTACAGCGCGCCGATGCCTTTGGGCCCGTAGGTCTTGTGCGAGGCCAGGCTCATGAGGTCGACCGGCAGCGTCTTCATGTCGATCTCGACCTTGCCGGTGGCTTGTGCAGCATCGACGTGGAAGATGATGCCCTTCTCGCGGCACAGCGTACCGATGGCGGGGATGTCCTGAATGACGCCGATTTCGTTGTTGACGAACATGACGCTGACGAGGATGGTGTCGGGCCGGATGGCGGCCTTCAGGGCCTCCATGTCCAGCATGCCGTCTTCCTGCACTTCCATGTAGGTCACTTCAAAACCCTGGCGCTCCAGCTCGCGCATGGTGTCCAGCACGGCCTTGTGCTCCGTCTTCACGGTGATGAGGTGCTTGCCCTTGCTTTTGTAGAAGTGGGCGGCGCCCTTCAGGGCCAGGTTGTTCGACTCGGTGGCACCCGAAGTCCAGACGATCTCGCGCGGGTCCGCGCCGATCAGGTCGGCCACCTCGCCACGGGCCTTTTCCACGGCCGCTTCCGCTTCCCAGCCCCAGGCGTGGCTGCGGGACGCCGGGTTGCCAAAATGCTCGCTCAGCCAGGGAATCATGGCCTGAACCACGCGCGGGTCCACCGGCGTCGTGGCGCCGTAGTCCATATAGATCGGGAAATGCGGAGTCGTATCCATGGCTGGCTCTTCGGCTGGCAAGAAGGGAAAAATCAGGACTTGGAGAAGATGGCGTTGCCCAGTGCGAACACTGAATTCGGCGCATTCACGCGGATGGGCTTGACCACCGGCTGGCTGGAAATCGCGCGCTTGGGACTGGGCTTGTCCTCGATGGTCACGCCCTTGGCCAACTGGTCATCCACCAGCTTCTGCAGGGTGACGGAGTCGAGGAATTCGACCATGCGCTGGTTCAGCGATGCCCACAGCTCGTGCGTCATGCAGCGGCCGCCGTCGCCATGGCAGTTTTCCTTGCCGGCGCACTGGGTCGCGTCAATCGGCTCATCGACCGAGACGATGATGTCCGCCACGGTGATCTCGGCCGCCTTGCGGCCCAGCGTGTAGCCGCCACCCGGCCCCCGGGTGGATTCGACCAGTTCGTGCCGGCGCAGCTTGCCGAACAACTGCTCGAGGTAAGACAGCGAAATCTGCTGGCGCTGGCTGATGGCCGCCAGCGTGACGGGGCCGTTGTTCTGGCGCAGGGCCAGATCAA
The DNA here is from genome assembly GCA_016191525.1 of Burkholderiales bacterium. Lineage (GTDB taxonomy): Bacteria > Pseudomonadota > Gammaproteobacteria > Burkholderiales > Burkholderiaceae_C > Ramlibacter. Next base: position 207,220 of record JACPOK010000038.1, read on the forward strand.
TCATTGCAGTGACCGCAAAACGGCCTTTGGTTGTGAGACGCATCGCTAGCTCCTTATTGCCTGGCTTCGCTTCAAAACACTCCGCGGACTTGTGGCCCGGAAGCACCGTCTCCGCCCTACCCCGGCTCGTGCCGGGCCCTTGAAAACGCTTGCCTTTTTGCGCAAGGCTTGTTCTTGACTATTTGAGTCAACTATACCATAAAACCCATCGAATCGCTCGGGTTACTAGACTGCTCAGTCACCGGTCCCGGACAGCTTCTCCCGGATGTGCGGTACCAGCCCCGCACAGGCCGCCTCGACGTGGTCCAGCACGGCCTCAAAACCATCCCTGCCGCCGTAATACGGGTCCACCACCACCTCGCTGGGGACAGCCCCGGCGAACTCCATCAGCCGCCGCAGCTTGTGCTGGTGTCCGGCCGGGCATTCGTCCTGCAACTCGGCCAGGTTGTCCCAGTCCATGGCCAGGATCAGGTCAAAGCGCCCGAAATCGGCTTGCTTTACCTGCCGCGCCCGCAACGCCGACAGGTCGTAGCCGCGCAGTGACGCATGGTGGCGGCTGCGCTCGTCGGGCGGCGCGCCGGGATGGTAGTCATGGGTGCCCGCCGAATCGATTTCGACCTGGTCCTGCAGCCCGGCCTCGCGCACCTGGTGGCGCAGCACGCCTTCGGCCGTCGGGCTGCGGCAGATGTTGCCCATGCAGACCATCAGCACCGAATACTTCCGCGCCACGCCTCAAGCCCTCTTGCCCGCGCCGATCGGCACCACGATGTTGTCGTGCACCGCCGCGCCAAAGGCCTGCTCCTTCAGGATGGCCAGCTGGTCGCGCACCCGCGCCGCCTTTTCGAATTCGAGATTGCGGGCGTGCTCCAGCATCTGCTTTTCCAGCCGCTTGATCTCCTTGGCCACGTCCTTCTCGGACATGTCCTGCGTCATGGCGCGCTGCAGCTCCTGCTTTTCCATCTCCTTGCTGGTTTTCTCGCTGTACACACCGTCGATCAGGTCGCGCACCTGCTTGACGATGCTGCGGGGCGTGATGCCGTGCAGCTCGTTGTGGGCGATCTGCTTCGCGCGGCGCCGTTCGGTCTCTCCGATGGCCTTTTTCATGGACTCGGTCATGTTGTCCGCATAGAGGATGGCGCGGCCGTTCAGGTGCCGCGCCGCCCGGCCTATGGTCTGGATCAGCGAACGCTCGGCCCGCAGGAAACCCTCCTTGTCGGCGTCGAGGATGGCCACCAGCGACACCTCGGGAATGTCCAGGCCTTCCCGCAGCAGGTTGATGCCCACCAGGACGTCAAAGCTGCCCAGCCGCAAATCGCGCAGGATTTCCACCCGCTCCACGGTATCGATGTCGCTGTGCAGGTAGCGCACCTTGACGCCGTTGTCCGCCAGGTAGTCGGTCAGCTGCTCGGCCATGCGCTTGGTCAGCGTGGTGATCAGCACCCGCTCGTTCTTCTCGACGCGGATGCGGATTTCCTGCAGCACGTCATCCACCTGGTGGGTTGCGGGCCGCACCTCGACCATCGGGTCCACCAGGCCGGTGGGCCGCACGAGTTGCTCCACCACCTGGCCGGCATGCTCGTTCTCGTAGGCCGCGGGGGTCGCGGACACGAACACCACCTGGCGCATGCGGGTTTCGAACTCCTCGAACTTCAGCGGCCGGTTGTCCAGCGCCGACGGCAGGCGAAAGCCATATTCCACCAGCGTGGTCTTGCGGGCCCGGTCGCCGTTGTACATGGCGCCCAGCTGGCCGATCATCTGGTGGCTTTCGTCCAGGAACATCAGCGAGTCCTTGGGCAGGTAGTCCGTCAGCGTGGAAGGGGGTGAGCCGGGCGGCGCGCCGGAAAGGTGGCGGGTGTAGTTTTCGATGCCCTTGCAGTGGCCCACTTCGCTGAGCATTTCCAGGTCGAACCGGGTGCGCTGCTCCAGCCGCTGCGCCTCGACCAGCTTGCCTTGCGAGACCAGCTCTTTCAGGCGCTCGCCCAGCTCCAGCTTGATGCTCTCCACCGCGGACACCACCTTCTCGCGCGGCGTCACATAGTGGCTGGACGGGTACACGGTGAAGCGCGGCACCTTCTGGCGGACGCGCCCCGTGAGCGGGTCGAACAGCGAAAGCGACTCGATCTCGTCGTCGAACAATTCCACCCGGATGGCCAGCTCGGAGTGCTCGGCCGGGAAGATGTCGATGGTGTCGCCCCGCACGCGGAAGGTGCCGCGTGAGAAATCCTGCTCGTTGCGGTTGTACTGCATGCGGATCAGCTGGCTGATGATGTCGCGCTGGCCGATCTTGTCGCCCACCCGCGTGATGAAGCGCATCTGCGTGTAGTCCTCCGGGGCTCCGATGCCGTAGATGGCGCTCACCGTGGCGACGATCACCGTATCCCTGCGCTCCAGCACGCTCTTGGTGGCCGACAGGCGCATCTGCTCGATGTGCTCGTTGATCGAGCTGTCCTTCTCGATGAACAGGTCGCGCTGGGGCACATAGGCCTCGGGCTGGTAGTAGTCGTAGTAGCTGACGAAATATTCAATCGCGTTCTTCGGGAAGAACTCGCGGAACTCGCTGTAAAGCTGCGCCGCCAGCGTCTTGTTGGGTGCGAAAACGATGGCCGGGCGGCCCAGCCGGGCAATGACGTTGGCCATGGTGAAGGTTTTGCCCGAACCGGTGACCCCCAGCAGGGTCTGGAACACCTCACCGTCGTTCACGCCTTCCACCAGCTTTTCTATAGCCTTCGGCTGGTCCCCGGCCGGCGGATAAGGCATGAACAGCTCGAACGGCGAATCAGGAAAACTGATGAACTCGCCTTTTTTCTGCTCGGGAACGACTTCGGAGACTTCGGACATGGGGTGCTGACGTGTGACGTTGTGTGACAGTTAAAATTGGGGCAACCGGCAAGACTACAACAGGCCCGGCCTCTTTCGCTACTGACAACTCCCAAAGGTATTCCATGTCTCTCTTCACCGCCGTCGAAATGGCCCCGCGCGATCCCATCCTGGGTCTCAACGAGCAGTTCAACGCCGATGCCAACCCGCACAAGGTCAACCTGGGCGTGGGCGTCTATTACGACGACAACGGCAAGCTCCCGCTGCTGCAGTGCGTGCAGGAAGCTGAAAAGCAGATGATGGAGGCGCCCAAGGCGCGTGGCTACCTTCCCATTGACGGCATCGCGGCTTATGACTCAGCCGTGAAGACCCTGGTGTTTGGCGCCGACAGCGAACCGGTCAAGAGCGCCCGCGTGGCCACCGTGCAAGCCCTGGGCGGCACGGGCGGGCTGAAGATCGGCGCCGATTTCCTGAAAATGATCAGCCCGGGCGCCAAGGTGCTGATCAGCGACCCCAGCTGGGAAAACCACCGCGCGCTGTTCACCCAGGCCGGGTTCAAGGTCGAGTCCTACCCCTACTACAACACCAAGGACCGTGGCATCGACTTCGACGCCATGCTGGCCGCGCTGAACGCGGCCGCCGAGGGCACGATCGTCGTGCTGCACGCCTGTTGCCACAACCCCACCGGCTACGACATCACCGCCGGGCAGTGGGACCAGGTCATCGCTGCCGTGAAGGCCCGCAAGCTCACGCCTTTCCTGGACATGGCATACCAGGGCTTCGGCTACGGCATTGCCGAGGACGGCGCCGTGGTGGGCAAGTTCGTGGCCTCGGGTCAGAACTTCTTCGTCTCCACCTCGTTCTCCAAGAGCTTCAGCCTGTACGGCGAGCGCGTAGGCGCCCTGTCGGTGCTGTGCCAGGACAAGGAAGAGTGCTCGCGCGTGCTCAGCCAGCTGAAGATCATGATCCGCACCAATTACAGCAACCCGCCCACCCACGGTGGCACGGTGTGCGCCATGGTGCTGAACACCCCCGAACTGCGCTCGCTCTGGGAAAAGGAACTGGGCGACATGCGCCTTCGCATCAAGCAGATGCGTGTTGCATTGGTGGAAAAGCTGAAGTCGGCCGGCGTGAAGGAAGACATGAGCTTCATCACCGACCAGATCGGCATGTTCAGCTACTCCGGCCTGTCCAAGGACCAGATGGTGCGCCTGCGAAATGAATTCGGCGTCTACGGCACCGACACCGGCCGCATGTGCGTGGCGGCGCTCAACAGCAAGAACATCGATTACGTTTGCGCCTCGATCGCGAAAGTGATCTGACGGTTCAGCCCCAGACGGCGGAGCGCATCGAAATCGCTGCGCCCTGGTAGCTGGCGTTGAAAAAGCGCGGCTGCTCCTGGGGGTCCACCGCGCCCGCCGCGTAAAGCAGGGGCAGGTAATGGTCATGGCTGGGATGGGCCATCTGCGCCACCTGTCCCAGTTTCTGGAAATCCTGCACGGCCTGGAAGTCACCGGCCTCCAGCGCACGGGCAATCTTTCCGTCGAATTCCACGGCCCAGTCGTACGCCTGGTTGCTGGCCACGTCGCGCCGCATGGCGCGCAGGTTGTGCACGATATTGCCGCTGCCCACGATCAGGACGCCATGGTCTCGCAAGGCCCTGAGTTCACGGCCCAGCGCAAAATGCTCGGCCGCCGGCCGGCTGTAGTCCATGCTCAGCTGCACCACCGGGATGTCGGCCTTGGGAAACATGGGCTTGAGGACGGACCAGGTGCCATGGTCAAAGCCCCATTCGGCCTTGTCCAGCCCCACGGCGGGGTGCTTGACCAGTTGGCTGATCTCCTGGGCTGCCGCTGGCGCCCCGGGCGCCGGGTATTGCTGGGCGAACAGCTCCTGGGGAAAACCACCGAAATCGTGGATCGTCTTGGGCTTGTCCATGCCGGTCAGCCACCAGCCGTGCGTGAGCCAATGGGCGGAAATGCACAGGATCAGCTGCGGCACGGGCAACTTGCCACCGAAGTCGTGGCCCAGGGCCTGCCAGCTGCGACGGTACTCGTTGTCCTCGATGGCGTTCATCGGGCTGCCGTGGCCCACGAACAGGACCGGCATGCGAGGGGTTTTCTTGAGGCTTTTGAGGCCGTCCAGGCTGGCGGCGTCCGAAAAATCGGTCATCAGGGCTCCTGAAGCGGTCACGCTGCCGGCGGCGGCAAGGAAATGTCTGCGTTTCATATGAAAACGTTCTTCTTTATAACCAACTGAGTGAGTCCGGTGACAAAGAAAAGTTCAGCAGGCGGTTTTGGGGGTTCCTCCCTCTTTGGACTTTGTTACCGATGATATATTGCACTGCACCAATAGCGGGATTAGCCAATGCTTTATCAGATTTACGAAACCCAGCGATCGTTGATGGAGCCCTTTGCAGACTTTGCGCAGGCCGCCGCAAAGATGTACAGCAACCCCCTGTCCCCGTTCGGCCAGAATCCCTTCGCCCAGCGGGTGGCCGCCGGCTACGACCTCGCCTACCGGCTGGGCAAGGATTACGAGAAGCCTGAATTCGAGATCAAGACCGTCAACGTGAACGGCACGGATATCGCTATCCATGAGCGGGTGGAAATCGACAAGCCCTTTTGCGAGCTGCGCCGATTCAAGCGCTTCACCGACGACCCGGCCACGCTGACGCGCCTCAAGGGCCAGCCTGCCGTGCTGATCGTGGCGCCGCTGTCGGGCCACTACGCCACGCTGCTGCGCGACACCGTCCGCACCATGCTCAAGGACCACAAGGTCTACGTCACCGACTGGAAGAACGCCCGGACCGTGCCCCTGGCCGACGGCGAATTCCACCTGGACGACTATGTCAACTACGTCCAGGAATTTATCCGCCACCTGCAGGGCATTTACGGCAACTGCCACGTGATCAGCGTCTGCCAGCCCACGGTGCCCGTGTTGGCGGCGGTCTCGCTGATGGCTTCTCGCGGCGAGATCACGCCTTTGACGATGACCATGATGGGCGGGCCCATCGACGCGCGCAAGTCGCCGACGGCGGTGAACAACCTGGCGATGAACAAGAGCTACGAGTGGTTCGAGAACAACGTGATCTTCCGCGTCCCGACCAATTTCCCGGGCGCAGGCCGCCGCGTGTATCCCGGCTTCCTTCAGCACACCGGCTTCGTGGCGATGAACCCCGACCGCCACGCATCGAACCACTACGACTACTTCAAGAACCTGATCAAGGGTGACGACGCCAGCACCGAAGCGCACCGCAAGTTCTACGACGAGTACAACGCCGTGCTGGACATGGATGCGGACTACTACCTGGAAACCATCCGCGTGGTGTTCCAGGAGTTCGCCCTGGTCAACGGCACCTGGGACGTGATCAGCGAAGACGGCGAACTCGAGCGCGTCAAGCCCGAGGACATCACCACCACCGCGCACTTCACCGTCGAGGGCGAGCTGGACGACATCTCCGGCTCGGGCCAGACCGAAGCGGCGCACGACCTGTGCATCAACGTGCCGAAGTCGCGCCAGAAGCACCTGGAAGTCAAGGGCGCGGGCCACTACGGCATCTTCAGCGGCCGCCGCTGGCGCGAAATCGTCTACCCGCAGGTGAAGGCCTTCATTGCCGAGCACAGCACCGGCCCGATGATCAAGGCCAGCGGCAAGACCTCCACGGCTCTGGCGCCCGCCAAGAAGGCCGCGCGCCGCCGGTGAACGCGCCGCTGGGGCCCCTGGCGGCGCGGATTCACTCCGCGCTGCCCCAGACCCAGTGCACACGCTGCGGCTATCCCGACTGCGCGGGCTACGCCCGGGCCATTGCCGAGGGCGAGGCAGCTATCAACCAATGCCCGCCCGGCGGCGCCGAAGGCATCGCGCGCCTCTCGGCCATCACCTCACGGCCCGTCCTGCCGCTGAATCCCGCCAATGGGGTCGAAGGGCCGCGCGCCCTGGCCGTCATCGACGAGAACTGGTGCATAGGCTGCACGCTTTGCCTGGACGCCTGCCCCACCGACGCCATCCTGGGCAGCAACAAGCTGATGCACACAGTGATCGAGCCGTATTGCACCGGCTGCGAGCTGTGCATCCCGGTCTGCCCGGTCGACTGCATCAGCCTGGAAAACGTCACCGGCGAGCGCACCGGGTGGCAGGCGTGGTCCGCCGCCAAGGCGTCGGAAGCGCTGCAACGCTACCAATTTCATAGCGGTCAACGCTTATCCGGCACGCTCTCTGGCCGTTTTTCGCCCGAAAATGAGGCTGAAAAGCCCCTCCCTGGTCCGGCCGGCGATGAGGCGCGCAAACGCGCCGTGATCGAAGCCGCCCTGGCCCGCGTGCGCTCGCGCAAGACCTAGCCAAGCGCGTCGTTCACCTGCTCGTGGAACTCGGTCTGGCTCAGCGCCGCGCCGATCTCGCGGGGCAATGCGTCGCGTACGGAAAAAACGCCCAGGATCTTCGAGCCCGGGCCCAGGATGGGGAGGTGGCGAAAGCCCCGTTCGATCATGATCACCACCGCGTCCGACACCACCATCTCCGGCGGCACGCAGATCGGCTTGGCAGTCATGACCTCGCGCATGGTGGTGCGCTCCGGGTCCAACCCCTTGGCCAGGACGCGGGTCATCAGGTCCCGCTCAGTGACGATGCCAAGGAGGATGTCCGGCGGCTCCATCACAAGCACGCTGCCGCAGTTGGCGCGCGTCATGACGCCGGCGGCTTCGCGGACCGTGGCCAGCGGCCCCAGGCAAAGCACGTGGTTGCGGGTGATGGACTGGAAAACGGTGCGTTCAGCCATGGCGGGCCTCCCGTTGGGTTTGCTGCTAGCGCAACGAAGCGTTGATCTTGTCCAGCGCGGCGGCGCCCGGGCACAGTTGTGGCACGCCCTGCGCGTTCAGCGGCATGGCCGTGGTGTTCAGCGCGGTATGCAGATCGGTGGCCAGCGGGTCCACGTACAGGAGGCCTGTCACCACCTCGCCCAGCGCCTGGTGCTTCTGCATGTAGCTCATGGCGGCGTAGCGGTCAGTCGGGTTGTAGTCGCTGTGCAGGCTGCGCAGGCGCAGGAGCGTGCCGTCGTGCTGGCGCACGTCGACCACTTCACCCGGCGCGGCTTCCAGCGTGATCTCGTCGCGCGACGAGATGAAGTCAATGCGGCTGACGGCTTCGTTGTGCTCGCGCACATAGTCGTAGCTCTTGGTGCTGCCCGGGTGGTTGTTGAAGGCCACGCAGGGGCTGATCACGTCGATGAAGGCCGCGCCGCCGTGACTGATGGCACCCTTGATCAGCGGCACCAGTTGCGCCTTGTTGCCCGAGAAACTTCTCCCCACATAGGTGGCGCCCAGCTGCAACGCCATGGCAACCAGGTCAATCGCGCTGTCGCTGTTGGTCACCCCTTTTTTGCTGCGCGAGCCCTGGTCGGCCGTGGCGGAAAACTGGCCCTTGGTCAGGCCGTAGACACCATTGTTTTCCACGATGTAGGCCATCCGGACGCCACGCCGCATGGCATGGGCGAACTGCCCCAGGCCGATGGAGGCCGAGTCGCCGTCACCCGAAACGCCCAGGTACAGCAGGTCGCGGTTGGCCAGGTTGGCGCCGGTCAGCACCGAGGGCATGCGGCCGTGCACGGTGTTGAAGCCATGCGAGGCGCCCAGGAAATAGTCTGGCGTCTTGGAACTGCAGCCTATGCCCGAGAGCTTGGCCACGCGATGCGGCTCGATGTCCAGCTCCCAGCAGGCCTGCACGATGGCGGCGGAGATGGAGTCGTGCCCGCAGCCGGCGCACAGCGTGCTGACCTTGCCTTCGTAGTCGCGCCGGGTGTAGCCGACCTTGTTGAGCTCCAGCGTCGGGTGGTGCAGCCGTGGTTTGGCGAGATAGGTCATGCCGCTTGCTCCCTGGAACGTTCCTTGCGCTTCTTCGGCGCGACGACTTCGGAATGCACCTGCGCCGTGATGGCCTTGGTGATGAACCGGGCGGTGATGGGGGTGCCGTCGAAGTGCAGCACCTTGACCAGGCGCCCGGGATCGACACCCAGTTCATTGACCAGCAGCGAATGCATCTGGGCGTCTCGGTTCTGCTCCACCACGAACACCTCGTCATGCTCGGCCAGAAACTGCGCCACGATGTCGGGGAACGGAAAGGCCCGCAGCCGCAGCGCATCGAGGTGGATGCCGGCTTCCGTCAGCGCATCCAGCGCCTCGTGCATGGAGGGGCTGGTCGATCCGAAATAGATCACGCCCAGCCGGGTCTTGCGCGCCGCCGGGCGCAGCACGGGCTGGGGCACCAGGGAGGCGGCGGTCGCGAACTTCTTGAGCAGCCGCTCCACGTTGTAGATGTAGTCGGGCCCGCGCTCGGAGTAGCGGGCATAAGCATCGCGCGTGGTACCGCGTGTGAAGTAGCTGCCCTTGGTGGCGTGGGTGCCCGGCAGCGTTCGCCAGGGAATGCCATCACCATCGACATCCTTGTAGCGCCCGAAATCCTTGCCGGCTTCCAGTTCTTCGGCGGTCATGATCTTTCCCCTGTCATAGCCGCGTCCCGGCTCCCATGCAAAGGGGCGGCACAGGCGCTGGTTCATGCCGATATCGAGGTCCGTCATCAGGAACACCGGTGTCTGCAGCCGGTCAGCCAGGTCCAGCGCTGCCGCCGCGTGCTCAAAACACTCGTGCGGGTCCTCGGGGAACAGCAGCACATGCTTGGTGTCGCCGTGCGACGCATACGCGCAGGAGATGATGTCGGCCTGCTGCGTGCGCGTGGGCATGCCCGTCGACGGCCCGCCCCGCTGCACATTGATGATGGTGACAGGGATCTCGGCAAAGTAGGCCAGGCCGATGAATTCCGTCATGAGCGAGACACCGGGACCCGATGTCGCGGTGAAAGCGCGCGCACCGTTCCAGCCCGCGCCCACCACCATGCCGATGGACGCGATCTCGTCCTCGGCCTGGACGATGGCATGGCGGTTCTGGCCGGTGGCTGCGTCCACTCTGTACTTCATGCAGTACTTCTGGAACGCCTCAGCCACGGACGACGACGGGGTAATGGGGTACCAGGCGGCCACGGTCGCACCCCCGTAAACGCAACCCAGCGCCGCGGCACTGTTGCCGTCCACGAAGATCTGGTCGCCCACCTTGTCGGCGCGGCGCACGCGGATGCCCAGCGGCGATTGCAGGTGCTCCTTTGCGAAGTCACGCCCCAGGTGCAGCGCCTGCACGTTGGAAGCCAGCAGCTTTTCCTTGCCCTTGTATTGCTCGCCGAACAGCTTCTCGATCACCTCGGGATCGATCTCCAGCAGCACCGACAGCGCGCCCACGTAGACGATGTTCTTGAATAGCTGGCGCTGGCGCGGATCGGTGTACACCGCGTTGCAGATTTCGGTGAGCGGCATGCCGATCACGTGGATGTCGGGCCGGAACTTCGAGGGCGGCAGGGGCCGCGTGCTGTCGTAGAACAGGTAGCCGCCCGGCTCCAGCTCGGCGACGTCGGCGTCCCAGGTCTGCGGGTTCATGGCTACCATCATGTCGATGCCGCCGCGACGGCCCAGGTGGCCTTGCTCGGTTACCCGCACCTCGTACCAGGTGGGCAGGCCCTGGATGTTGCTGGGGAAGATGTTGCGCGGGCTCACCGGAACGCCCATGCGCAGGATGGCCTTGGCAAACAGCTCATTGGCGCTTGCCGAACCCGAGCCGTTGACGTTGGCGAACTTGATGACGAAATCGTTGACGGCTTCGATCCTCATGCGACAGCCTCCAGCGCCACCACCATCGTGCCGTCGCGGCAGGCCTTGCCAGCCTGGGTGGTATTGAGCAGGTACTTCTGCATGTCCCATGCGCCCGTTGGGCAGCGCTCGGCGCACAGGCCGCAGTGCAGGCAGACGTCTTCGTCCTTGGCCATGATGCGGTTGGTCTTGAGCTCGCCCGACACATACAGGTGCTGCGCCAGGTTCAGCGCCGGCGCCTTCAACCGCGTTCGCAGGTCCGCCTCTTCACCGTTCTCGGTGAAGGTGATGCAATCCATGGGACAGATGTCCACGCAGGCATCGCACTCGATGCAGGTGTCCTCGTTGAACACGGTCTGCACGTCGCAGTTGAGGCACCGGCCCGCCTCCTTGATGGCGGTAGCCACGTCAAAGCCGAGTTCCACCTCCACCTTGATGCTGGACAGCGCCTTCTCTGCCTTGGCCCACGGCACCTTGTAGCGGGTGTCGTTGATGGTGTCGTTGTCGTAGCTCCACTCATGGATGCCCATCTTCTGCGACATCAGGTTGGTCATGGGCGCGGGCCGGACGCGGATGTCCTCGCCGTTGAGCATCCTGTCAATCGACACCGCGGCTTCGTGCCCATGGGCCACCGCCGTGATGATGTTCTTCGGCCCGAATGCCGAGTCGCCGCCGAAGAAGACGTTGGGCACCGTCGACTGGAAAGTGTGCTTGTCCAGGTTGGGCAAGCCCCATTCGTCGAAAGCGATTCCACTGTCGCGCTCGATCCAGGGAAAAGAATTTTCCTGGCCCACGGCAACCAGCACGTCGTCGCACTCGAAGAAGGGATCAGGCTCGCCGGTGGGCACCAGGCTGCGCTTTCCCTTGGCGTCATAGATGGCCTTGACGATCTCGAAGGTCATGCCCTTGAGCTTGCCGCCTTCATGCACGAAAGCCTTGGGCACGTGGTAGTTGAGGATGGGAATGCCCTCATGCTGGGCGTCTTCCTTTTCCCAGGGCGAGGCCTTCATTTCCTCGAAGCCGCTGCGCACGATGACCTTCACGTCCGTGCCGCCCAGGCGGCGCGCGGAGCGGCAGCAGTCCATGGCCGTATTGCCGCCGCCCAGCACGATGACCCGTTTGCCGACACTGGTGATGTGGCCGAATGAAACAGATGCCAGCCAGTCGATGCCGATATGGATGTTCGCCCTGGCCTCCTCGCGGCCCGGCAGTTCCAGGTTGCGGCCGCGCGGCGCGCCGCAGCCCACGAAGATGGCGTCATAGCCCTCGCCCATCAGCGCCTTCATGGATTCGATGCGCTGCCCGCTCCTGAACTGCACGCCCAGGTCGAGGATGTAGCCGGTTTCCTCGTCGATCACCGATTCGGGCAGGCGAAAGCGCGGTATCTGCGTGCGGATGAAGCCGCCCGCCTTGGCCTCACCGTCGTAGACCGTCACTTCATAGCCCAGCGGCGCCAGGTCGCGCGCCACGGTGAGCGATGCGGGGCCGGCGCCGATGCACGCAATGCGCTTGCCGTTGCTCTTGCCCGCCTTGGGCATGCGTCCCGTAACGCCGTCCTTCATGTCGGCCGCGACACGCTTGAGCCGGCAGATGGCGACCGGCTCCGGGGCGACGCCGTTGTTCTCCTCGACACGGCCGCGCCGGCAGGCGGGCTCGCACGGCCGGTCGCAGGTGCGCCCGAGAATGCCGGGGAAAACGTTGGACACCCAGTTGATCATGTAGGCATCGCTGTAGCGGCCCTGGGCGATCAGGCGGATGTATTCGGGGACGGGAGTGTGCGCCGGACAGGCGTACTGGCAATCCACGACCTTGTGAAAATAGGCCGGGTTGGCGATATCGGTTCGCTGCAAAGCTTGTCTCCTTGCCTCTGTAGCCGCTGCGCCCCGGGTCGGGGTTCGTGGTCTCGGGCCAGTCTAAGCCTCGCGGGGGGCACGGCTCTCGGGTGAATCCCGAAGCGCGTCAGTTTGGTGTCAGCACCGCTAGCGGCGCGCGGGCTCCAGCCACTTGGCGGCGAACTCTTCGGCCGGCAAGGGGTTGTTGAACAGCCGCCCCTGGCATTGGTCGGCACCGTTGTCCTTCAGGAAGGCCAGCTGGTGAAGGGTTTGGACACCGGTGGCCACCAGTGTGATGCCCAGTCTTTTCGCCAGGTCGATCATGCCGCGCATGATCGCCGCGTTGGTCTTGTTTTCCTCGATCTTGAACATGAAAACCGGATCGGCCTTGATCTCGTGGATGGACAGGCCGTTGAGGTGGCTCAAAGTGGCATCGGTGGTGCCGAAGTGGTCCAGCGCCACGCGCAGGCCCCACTCCTTGAACTTTCCCGTCACGTGCGCCGAGGTGGCTGGGTCATCCAGCGCGGACAAGGCGCTCAGCTCCAGGCACAAATGCGCGGGCTGCGCGTTGGCCTTCAATGCGGCCGACACGATTTCCATCAGTTGCGGCAGGGGAAACTGCCGCAGCGACAGGTTGATGCCGAAGGGCACCACAGCCAGCCCGGCGGCCTGCCACGCGCGGGTTTGCTTGCCGACCTGCTCGAACATCCATTCAGCCAGCACCATGCCCATCTCGGACGTGCCCGCCATCTGGATGACCTGGTTGCCTTCCACCACGCTGCCGTCGGGACGGGCCCAGCGCAACACCGTCTCCGCGCCCATCAGCCTGCCGGTGCTCACGTTGATCTTGGGCTGGTACAGCATGCTCAGTTCGTCGCGCGTGAGGGCGCGCCGGATGTCCCCGCCGATATGCAAGGCGCTGACCGCCTGCTGGTTCAGCTCGGGCGAGAAAAATTCATAGGTGTTGCGCCCCGTCTGCTTGGCGTGCCGCATGGCCAGCCCGGCGTTCTTCACCAGGTCGTCCGGCGTGCGCCCATCCAGCGGAAACACGGCGATGCCCAGGCTGGCCGTGACAAACATCTCGCGGCTGTCCACCCGCAGGCTGGTTGCTGCGGCCTCGAGCAGGCTGGTGATGAAGCCCGCCGCTGATTCGATCTCGTCCAGGAAGGGCACCAGGATGGCGAATTCGTCACCGTCGAAGCGGTAGAGGCTGGGGTGCTGCGTCTCGAACTGGCCCAGCTCGCCACCCTGGGCGCTCTCCACGCACTGGCGCAGGCGCTTTGCCATGCGCTGCAGCAGGGTGTCGCCGGCAGCGCGGCCCATCGCGTCGTTGATCTGGGAAAGCCTGTCCACACCCATGTGCAGCAGCGCGCAGCCATGGCCGCGATCGGCCGCGGTCAGCAGCGCCGCCTCCACTTCCAGCAGGTAACGCGGGCGGTTGCGCAAGCCGGTCAAAGGGTCATGGTTGGCCAGGTAATCCCGGTACGCAGTGGCAGCCAGGGTGTTGCGCAACCGAAGCGCCAGCTCGCTGGGGTCCACCGGCTTGGCAAGGAAGTCCATCGCACCCAGGGCCAGCGCGCGCAGCTTGGTCTGCGCATCCGCGTTGCTGGTCAGCACGATGACGGGAATGTGCCGCAGCTTCTCGTCATCACGCATCTGCTCCAGGATTTCCATGCCCCCCACCTTGGGCATGCTCAGGTCCAGCAGCAGCACATGCGGCGGCCGCAGCTGCATCATCTCGATCGCCAGTTCCGATTCGTGCGTGGCCGCGAACCGGCGGTAACCCGCCTCCTCCAGGAAGGCCTGCGTCATCTCGATGTTGAGCAGCTCATCGTCCACCATCATGATGACGGCGTCCACCGCATCGAAATCAGACTGCCGCGAAAACGAATCTTCCCGGACCGAAAGCGCTTTCATGGCCTTCATGGGCAGTTTGGCGCTGCCGGCGGGAAAGACGGCGCTGGGCAGTGAGCTGTTGCTGGAGTCGTCCATCTAAATCCAAAAATCTCTACAGATTGTCACTTGGCGCCGACTTCTTGTGTAACCAGCTCAGGGGGCGATTTGACCCGCGCCGCCATCTCCCGCAGCCCGGCCATGGCACGTGTAACCTTTTCTTCTTCCTTGCCCAGCGCAAACTGTTCCAGTTCGCGCGCGGGCTCGGTGAACACGTCATATCCCATGGTGCCTGCGGCCCCGGCCAGCCAGTGGCCGAATCGAGCGATCTCGGCACTGTCGCGCCGGCCCCAGGCCGCTTCAGCCGTGGTCATCTGCTCGTCAAGCCGGGCCGAGAACTTTCGTACGATGGGTGCCAGCCGCGCATTTCCGGCCAGCCTTGACACAATTGGCCCGGCGGTGGACAGCGGCAATGCGGTCTCCGCTATTGGTGCGGCGGCTGGCGGCGAAGCGGCCTCTGCCGAAACCTCCGTACGCGTTCCACCCAGCAGTTCGGCCAGCCTGGCCAGCAGCGCGTCGATATCGACCGGCTTCGTCACATAGGCCGTGCAGCCTGCCGCGAGCACCTCCTGCTCGAAACCCTTCATCGCATTCGCGGTCAGCGCCACGATCGGTGTCTTGACGCCGCGCTCGCGCAATATGCGGGTGGCGGCGAAGCCATCCAGCACGGGCATCTGCATGTCCATCAGGATCAGGTCGAAGCCGCCCTGTGCCACCTTGTCCAGCGCCACCTGGCCGTTCTCCGCTTCTTCCACCCACAGGCCCTGCTCGGCAAGCACCAGCGAAAGCAGTTCCCGGTTTTCGGCCCCATCGTCCACCACCAGCAGGCGCGACGAGGGAATATTCCAGCGCACGCGTTGCGTGGCGGCGGCCGTGTCCTGTTGGTCCAGCAGTTCGCGGGCAGGCCGCAGTGCCACACCCTCCAGCGGCCCGGTGCGGAAGGTCAGGGTCAGCACGCTGCCGCGGCCCGGCTCGCTGGCCGCGGTGATGTCCCCTCCAATGGCGCGCGCGAACTTCCTGCTGATCGTCAGTCCCAGGCCCGTGCCGCCGAACCGCCGTGTGATGGACGCGTCCGCCTGCGTGAAGGGATCGAACATCGACTCGATGCGGTCGGCTGGAATGCCGATGCCGGAATCGTGCACCTCCACGCTGTAGATTCCATCACCGCCAACCGCAGTGCAGCCCAGCACCACCTTCACGCCGCCCTTTTCGGTGAACTTGATGGCGTTGCTCAGCAGGTTCAGGACGATCTGCCGCATCCGCGCCGGGTCCGACATCACGGTTTCGGGCAGCTCGCCCACCGCCTCGACCATCAACGAGATGCCTTTCTCGCGTGCCTTCTCGCCCAGTTCGGCGACGGCCTGGCGGATCACGGCGTGGGGTGCGCAGGCCAGGCTTTCTATCTCCAGGTGCCCTGCCTCCACCTTGGACAGGTCAAGAATGTCGTTGATCAGTTCAAGCAGGTGACGCCCGCTGGTGTGGATCGTGTTGAGGTAGCGGGTGGATTCGCGCTCGCTCTTGCTGTAGCCCCGCTTGAGCAGCTCGGTGAAGCCCAGGATGGCGTTCATCGGGGTGCGGATCTCGTGGCTCATGTTGGCCAGGAATTCGCTCTTGGCCCGGTTGGCTGCCTCCGCCTCGTCGCGCGCGCCCTGCAGTTCCACCTTGCTTTCTTCCAGCAGCGTGATGTCTTCCAGGCTGATCAGCACGCCGCCGGGCCGCCCGGTGGTGCCGAGCACCGGCGAGCAGTTGACGACGAAGGTGCGGATGCGCCCGTCCGCGGCCGCGAGGCGCATCACCGCACCCTGCTGCACCACGCCCTGCTCCAGGGCGCGCTCCCAGGGGTACTGGCCCGAAACGGGAGCGCCGGCGCCGTCCAGCCAGGCGATCAGCGAAGCCTGTGTCCCCATCAGCTGCTCATTGGAGCGGCCGACAAGCTTGACGAAAGCCTCGTTGGCCAGCACGACGTTGCGCTTCTGGTCAATGACCAGCAGTCCCTCCGTCAGTGAGTCCAGCGCAGAGCGAACCCGGCCGGGAATCGCCTGCGACGGGTCGAGATGCCGCAGCACGCGGCTGAGATAGACCTGGAAGCCCAGCAGGCAGACCAGCGAGCAGAAGGCGATCAATTGCAGCAGCGGCGTTTCCAGCAAGCCGGCGATGCCGCCGCTGGTCAGCGGCCGGAAGCGGAACTCCAGCTGTCCCCACGGGCGCGAGCCCGCGAATACCGGCACCTGGACCTGCGCGGCGGATGCGTTGCCACCGCCGATCGGCACCCATTGGCGCGCGTGGTCGCCGGCGGACAGCGCCAGCTTGCCGTCTTCCGCCCGCAGGCCGATGGAGAGCAGTTCCTCGTTGCGCTTGAGCAGGAACCTGAAGACGGAATCGAGGCGGCCCGGGTCGCTGCTGCTCAGGATCGCGGTGCTTCCCGCGGCCACCGACTCCGCCAGCGCGACGCGGCCTTCCCGCTGCGCGGCCATCCGGTCAGGAACCAGGCCAAGAAAGGAAGCGCCCAGCAAGGCGCTGCTGACCAGGGACACCAGGCCCAGCGCGATGTACGTCCGGGTGCTGAGGAAACGCCGCATCAGTAGCCCCGAAGGCTGTGCAGGGGGTCGCCCGGGTCGTCCGCAACGGCATCGAGCGAATCGTCGTCCTCATTGCCGGATTCACCCACCTGCTCCAGCACGGGCAGCGGGTCCAGCACGCGCCAGGCCGGCATGGCCGAGAGGTAACTGCCCATCAGCACGCCGCCTCGGATCAGCCACAGCACATAGACCACCGACATGCCGAAGCTCACGCCCGCCGCGGAGATGGCCACGGTCTGGTCGAGATTGAACTCCTTGCGAATTTCCTCGCGCGCCCGGTCCATCTCCTCCACGAAAACCGGCGAACGCAGGGCCCGCTGCACGTCCTCATGCGAAGCCTGCAGCCCGCGCAACTGCCCATCGAACGACACCGGGCTGAGCTCCAGCGGGGCGTTCTGGGCGGTGCCATCGAAGCGGCGTTCCAGCGAGATGATCGGTATCGGTACGCCCTGCCCTTCGGGCACAACGACCGGGGCCGTCGACACTGAAAAACCCTGGGCGGACGGAACGCCCAGCGCCGTGACCAGTTGCTGCGCGCCCGCGTCTGGGGTTTCGAGGACTTCCCCCCCGCCGCGCGCAGCGGGCGCCGGCGCCGCAACGGACCCCACCGGCGATGCCGGTGCTGCCACCGGCGTCGCGGCGGCAGCCGGTGCAGGCGCGGCGACCGGTGACGCCGTGGGTGCGCTGACCGGCGCCGGCGCCGGGGCCGGCGCGGGCGCCGTAAGCGTCACCACCCCGCCGCCCTGCCCGTCGTCGAACGCAGGAAAGGGCGACACGAACACCGATACCGGCGATGGGGCGGGCGCGGGCACCGTGGTGGGCGCAGGCGCCGGTGCGGTGGTCGGTGCGGGCGCTGGGGTTGGCGCCGGCGCGCTGGTGGGAGCGGGCGTAGGCGCCGGCGCGGTCGTCGGTGCCGGTGCCGGCGCGGTGGTCGGCGCAGGAGCGGGAGCGGGCGCCGGTGTTGGCGCGGGTGCCGGTGCGGGCGCCGGCGCGGGTGCGGGCGCCGCTGTCACGGTGACGGTCAGGCTTTCACTGAGGGTGTCCAGCCCGCCACCGCTGTCCCGCGCCGACCATCCGACTGTGGCCGGCCCGCCGGTGGCACCCGGCGCGGCCAGGAATTGCATGCCCTGCAGTTCGGCCAGTGTGTACCCATTGCCGGCCACGACCACGGTGGTGCCGTCCGCGAGCACGATATCGCCCAGCGCCGCGCCGGGCACCGCGGTTACCTTGAACGTCAGGGTCTGCGCCGCTTCATCGGCGGCGCCGCCGGTCCCATACGCGAGTGCGCCCAGCCCCAGGCTGGTGGCGCCGGTATTGCGCACCACACTCAGGTTGGCTACGGTCCCGGTGCTGCGCACCGGCGCATCGTTGACGGCCGTTACCGTCACGTTGATGCTCTGGGAGAGCGTGTCGATGCCACCGTTGGCGGTACCGCCGCTGTCGGTGACGTTCCAGCTGATGGCGGCCGGGCCGCCGTTGGCATCCGCCGCGGTGCGCCACTGCATGCCCTGCAGCTGGACCAGGCTGTAGCTGGCGCCGTTGGTGACCACGGTCCCGTCGCCCAGCACCACGTCGCCCAGTGTGCCGGCCGGGAGCGCCGTGATGGTGAAAGTCAGGGTCTGCGCGGTTTCATCCGAGCCACCCCCCGCGCCGTACGTCACCGCGCCCAGGCCCAGGCTGGTCAAGCCGGAGTCTTCTGCCACCGTCAGGTTGGTCAGCGTGCCGCCCGTGAGCACCGGGGCGTTGTTCACGGCGGTCACGGAAATGGTCAGGCTCTGGGCCAGCGTGTCCACGCCGCCGGAGGCTGTGCCGCCGTTGTCGGCCACGCTCCAGCTGAAAGTCGCCGGACCGCCGTTGGCATTCGCGGCCGCGCGGAATTGCATCCCCTGCAAGTCGGTCAGCGCGTAGCCACCGCCCGCGGTCACCACCGTGGTGCCGTCCGCCAGCACGATGGTGCCCAGCGAGGCTGCCGGCACGGCCGTGACGGTATAGACCAACGCCTGCCCGGCCTCGTCCGCGCCGCCGCCCGGGCCGTACGCCACCGTGCCCAACCCCAGCCCCGTCGTGCCGGAGCCTTCCAGCACCGTGAGGTTGGCCACCGTGCCGGCTGTGCGGGCCGGTACATCGTTGACGCCGGTCACGGTGATGCTGCTGCTGGCCGTGGCCGTGCTGAACGCCGTGGCGCCCCCGTTCACCGTGGTATCGGCAGGTCCGGGCGCAGTGCCCGCTGTGCGGTCCCATGCGCGGAAGGTGAAGCCATTGAGAACCGTGCCATTCCAGTCGGCGTTGGGCGTAAAGCGGACCCGCGTGTTCGCGTCGGCCGCCAGCAGGGTGGCAGTCGCGTCGGCGGGCGCCCCGAACGCCGTCCAGCTGGTGCCGCCATTGCGCGAATATTCCCACGCGCCATTGGTGTTGTCGATCGCCGTGACGGCAATGCCGGTTGCCGCATTTGCGTTCCCGTCGGTGATCTGGCCCGACACCAGGGCCGACACCAGCGTGCCAGTGCCCGACGCTGCGTCTTCCAGCACGGCGGCGAACCCGTTCGCGCCGGCGAGCACTGGCGCCTGGTTGACGGTGGTGATGGTGATGTCCAGGCTTTGCGCCAGCGAATTCACGCCGCTGTTGGCGGTGCTGCCGCTGTCGGTGACCGTCCAGCTGAAGGCCATCGGCCCGCCGTTGGCATTGAGCGCGGTGCGGAACTGCATGCCCTGCAATTCCGCCAGCGTGTAGTTCGTGCTCGCCGTCACCACGGTGGTGCCGTCAGCCAGCACCACGTCGCCCAGCACGGCGCCGGGGACCGCGGTGACGGTATACGTGAAGGTCTGCGCCGCCTCGTCTGCGCCGCCGCCTGGCCCATACACCAGCGTGCCCAGCCCCAGGCTGGTCGTTCCCGAGTTCTCGGCCACGGCCAGGTCGGCCACCGTGCCAGCGGTCAGCGTCGGCGCGTCATTGACGCCGGTGACCGTGATCGCCGCGCTGGCGGTGGCACTGCTGAAAGCCGTGGTACCGCCGTTGACCGCGGTGGTGGCCGTGCCGCCCGCCGTGCCGGTGGTGCGGTCCCACGCGCGAAACGTGAGGCCGCTGGCCACGGTGCCCGCGAAATTGGCGTTCGGCACGAAGCGCACGCGGGTCAGCGTGTCGGCCGCCAGCAGCAGCGCGGCCGCGCCACTGGGCGCACCGACTGCGGACCAGGCGGTGCCCCCATTGACCGAGTATTGCCACGTTCCGTTGGTGTTGTCCGCCGCCGTCACCGCGATGCCGGTCAGCGCCGCCACATTGGTGTCCGTCACCCGGCCCGAGATCAGCGCTGAAACCAGCGTGCCCGTATTTGAAGCCGGGTCTTCCAGGATGCCCGTCAGGGTGTTGGCGCCGCTGAGGACGGGCGCCGCGTTGTACAGGGTGAACCCGGCAACCAGCGCATCAGCGCCGCCGGCCGAGGTGGTGCGGTTCGCGCCGGTGGTCGCCAGGCTGGCGGTGCTGGTGCTGCCGATCACGAACGCCTGGGAGGTGCTGACCGCCATGCCACCGGCCGTCATGCCGCTGCCGTAGTAGGTGCCGTACACCAGGTCGGTGCCGCCGCCGCCGGCCGGGTTGATGATCAGCAGGAACAGGCTGGTGCCACTGTTGGTGCCTTGCGCCGCGTCGGCCGTGGTCGCGAAATTGGTGGAGTCGGTCTGGCCCGAAACGACGATGCGGCCCAATCCGTCAATACCGATGCCGGTCGCCAGGTTGTTGTTGCCGCTGCCGCTCAGGTAGCTGGAATACACCAGCGTTGCGGCGCCGCTCAGGCTCAGGTCATAGACACGTACGAAGCCGGCCGTGCCACTGGGTGATGTGGTCTGCAGTGCGCCTGTCGTGACACCGAAGCTGGTGCCACCTGTGACCTTGGTTGTGCCTGTGATGTAAACCTTGCCCGCGCTGTCCAGCGCGATGGCCACGCCCGTGTCGTCCTTGCTGGCGCCGACATACGACGAATACAGGATGGTCCCCCCCGTGGAATTGAGCTTGGCGAGAAAAGCGTCTGTACCCCCGCTGGCACTGTTGTCGTTCGGGTTGACGGTGGTCAGGTTGGTCGAATCGGTGGTGCCCACGATGTACACGTTGCCCGATCCATCCACTGCGATGCCGTTGGCCGCATCGGTGCCGCCGCCGCCGTACAGTGAAGAATACTGAAGGGCGCCGCTCGAGTTGAACTTGACGACGAAGGCATCTTCCGTCGATGTCCCGAGAATGCCTCCCAGCAGCCCGCCCAGCAGCGTGGTGCCCGCAACATCGTCCTTGGCTTCGCCGGCGGCATACACGTTGCCCGCCGCGTCCACCGCGATGGCGTTTCCCGAATCCCCGGAACCGCTGCCGCCGAAATACGTGGAGAAAGTCATTGCCGTGCCCGCGGCATTGAGCCGGAAGATCACGGCGTCCTGCGCTCCCGAACGCGACGCCTGGGTGGCCGAGGCGGTCGGGAAATTGGTGGACTTGGTCCAGCCGGCGACCGAGGCGTTGCCGGTCGTGTCAACCGCGATCGCGTTGCCTCGCTCGTCACCGGTGCCGCCAATGCGCGTGGAATAAACCAGGGTGGACAGGTCGGCGCTGAACTTGGCCACGAAGATGTCGCCCGCGCCGCCGCCCGCACCCACCAGCGACGACAGGGCCGCGGTGGTGCGGCCGGTGATGTACACCGAGCCCGAAGAGTCCACCGCCACCGCCATGCCGGCATCCGCGCCGGTGCTGCCGAAATAGCTGGCGTAATTGAGCACCGGATCGATCACCAGCGCACGCGAGCGGTCCCAGTCGCCCAGCGCGAAGCCGACACTGCCATCGGCATTCAGGCGCCATGCGCTTTGCACTGCCTCGCGCCCGCCCGAGCCCTGCTGGTAGCTCACCGGCGCCTTGAAGCGCACCTCGTTGTCCTGTCCGTCCAGCGCCAGCACCAGGTCGCCGTTGGCGGCAACGCTCGCCTGCGCGCCCTCAAAGCGCAGGCGGATCGCCTCGGTATCCGCACCCGCGGCGACAAGGAAGTCGTATTCGAGCTGGCGCTGCGTGCCGTAGTAGCGCACGTCGATGCCGCTGTAGACATCGCCGTACAGCACGCCTGCGTAATTGGCGATGCCGGTGCGCCAGGCGGCGCTGTCGTTGCCCAGCAGGTAGTTGCTCTGCGCCGCCAGCAGCCCCTGGCCCTGCACGGTGGCCGCGGCATTGGCGCCCGCCAGGCTCATGCGCACGGTTTGCGCGGCGTCCCCGGTGGCCAGGGTCAGGTCGGCACTCGTGCGCGACAGCGCAATGTCGTACCCGCTGCCCCGGGCCAGGAAGTCCACCTGCGCCGCGGCCTGGCCGACATTGGCCTCGAAATTCAGGGCGGCCGCGGCATAGGCCGTCGCCACGGCCTGCGTGTCCCGCGTTTGCGCGGTGGTGACCACCGGGTCCGAAGCGGCTGCCGCAACGGCATATTCGCCGGCGGCGTCCAGGCTGCGGTGCTCAGCAGCCCCGCCCTGGCCGGCCGCCAGCATCAGGCCGGCGGCAATGTCCGCGGAGTAGAGGATGCGCGGCTCCAGCACCTCAGCCACCGGCCGGCGGGCGCCGCGGCGCTTCGCATTCGGGCGGGATTGAAGGGGCCACCACATGATTGCGCGTCCGCCGTCAGGGCTTGGGGGCCTTGGGCTGCGCTGACAGCCCGGAATCAATGCGAAGCGACAGTCCCCCATCGGGCGCAGGGGCGGTGGTACGGCTTCGGGTGCTCGCGGCCGCGGGCGCGGCCGGGCCTATCGAGCCCATGTCCGCCTTGCAACGCAGCCCGGCGGGCAGCGCCAGGCCCGGGTTGGGCAATTCCAGCCGCACGCGGAAAGTGTTGCTGGCGCCGTCGATCAGCTTGTCCACCAGCACCACCTTGGCCTGGCGCGGGCCGGCATTGGGAAATTCAGGCGTGATGGCCATGGCCATGCCGGTATGAAGGACGCCGTACAGCGCGGCCGGCAGCACCACTTCCACCCGCAGCGGGTCCACCACCGCGACCCGGAACACCGGTTTTTCCTCCACCCGCTCGCCCACCGAAAGGTAGCGGTCGGCGATGACGCCGCTGCTGGGGCTGCGAATGGTGCGCAGGTTCAGCTGGGCCTGGGTGAGCTCATGCTCGCGCGCCAGGATGCCGCGCTGTTCGCGCGCCTGCGCCAGGCGGTTTTCGGCCACCGCCGCTTCGGCGCGTGCCTGCTCCAGTGCTTGCGGCGAAATGAAATGCTGGTCGGCCAGGTCCCTGGCGCGGGCCAGCTTCTGGCGCGCCAGCTCGGCGTTGTTGGCTGCGGCGTTGTATTCGCCCACGGCCTGGGCCCGGCCCAGCGCCACTTCGACCGTGGCGCGCTCGACATCGGCGCGCAGGGTGGCCAGCGGCTGGCCTTTCTCAACCCGGTCGCCGCGTTCAACCTTGATGGTTTCGATGACGCCGATCACCGGGCTTCCCACGTCGGCGACGCGGAAGGGCTCGATCAGGCAGCCCAGCGGCTGCGCGGCCGCGGCAGTGCCCGCCAGCAGCAGGGCGGACAGCATGAAAAAAGCAGTCCCAACAACTCTGTTCATGAAAACTTTTCGCGATTGAACGACAACTCGCGTTCCGTTTCCTCGTCGGCGCGGCACAGCGTCTGGCGCTGTTTTCGCTGAGTATAGGCCGCAACCCACTGCGGCCAGCGGGCGGTGAGGTGTAACAGCGGCGGGGGCAGACCCTTGGCCGCGAGCCGCCGCCACCATGCCGGCAACCATCGCCTCATCAATGGGAAATCCAGTGCCAGCAAGGCTTGGGCGCCCCCGGGCTGGCCCTGGCGGGCGGCGCGGCCGATGAACTGGCGGTCGATGCGGCGGGAGACGTTGTGCTGGCACAGGATCACGTGTAGCCCGCCCAGCGCCGCCACGCCGTCGCCCAGCACGATGTCGGTGCCCCGCCCGGCCATGCTGGTGGCCACTGTGATGCGGCCGCGCTGGCCGGCCGCGGCGATGACTTCGCTCTCCCCGCTGTCCTGCCGGGCGTTGAGCACGGTGTGGGCCAAGCCCGCTGCATGCAGCACGGCCGACAGCTGCTCCGACTCGGCGACGGAACCCGTGCCTACCAGCACCGGGCGGCCTGTGGCATGAACCTCGTTCACCCGTGCACAGACGGCCTGCCAGAGCGCCGGCGAGTCAGGCAGCAGGGCCAGCGGTTCGCTCCTGCGCAGTGAGGGCAGCCGCGGCGGCACCACCACCGTGGGCAGCGCATACACCGAGCTCATTTCCCAGGCGCTGCCTGCCACCGTGCCGCTCATCCCGCACAAATGCAGGTAGCGGGGGAAAAATCTCTGGAACGTGATCTGCGACACGGTGCTGTTGCGGCCGGTGAAGGCGCAGCCTTCCTTGATTTCCACCAGCTGGTGCAGGCCGCGCGACCAGGCGCGCCCCGGGGCGGCGCGGCCCGTGGTTTCGTCCACCAGGATCACGCTGCCGTCCCGCACCACGTAGTCGCGGTCGCGCCGCAACCCGTGCAGGGCCGTGAGCGCCAGGATGGCCGTGTCTTCACGGTGGCGGCTGTCGTTGTGCGCAGGCTGGCGCGCAGGCGGCCAGTCTTGCAGCAGCCGTTCGCGCCCCGCATCCGTCAGCGAGACCCCTTTGCCATCGGGCGCCAGCGTGAAATGCGTGCCTTCGCGCAATGCGCCGGCCTGCCCGGCGGCCTGCTGCAGGAACCCATGCTCCAGCGCAGCCGGTGCGGGCTGCGACAGCACCAACGGCACGCCGGCCTCGTCGATCAGCACGGTGTCGGCCTCGTCCACGATCGCCATCGACAGCCCGCGCAGCAGCGGCACCATGCTGTCCTGCGGCCCGGCGGCCAGGCGGCGCGCGCGCTGTTCCAGGTCGGCCAGGCCCCGGCCGCCGGCCAGGCCGTCGCGCAGGTAGTCGAAAACCAGTTCCTTGGCGGTGCAGTAGGTAACGTGGCAGGCCCAGGCCGCGCGCCGCTGCGCCTGGTCCATCGGCTGGGTGACAGCGCCCACGGCCAGGCCCAGCGCCTGGAAAAAGGGAGCCATGGCCTGCGCATCGCGCGAGGCCAGGTAGTCGTTTGCGGTGATCACATGCACCGGTGTGTTTCCCAACGCCGCGATGGCGGCTGCGAGCGCGATGGCCACCGTTTTGCCTTCGCCGGTGGCCATTTCCGCGAGGCAACCGTCCAGCATGATCCGTGCCGCCATCACCTGGGAAGGGTATGGCCGGACCTGCAAGGTGGATTCCATGGTTTCGCAGGCGCGCACGAAGTCCTTCACCAGCGCGGCGTCGCTTCCGGACAGGTCACGCTCAGCCACTTTCCGTGCGAACCGCCGGTAACGTGCTGCGCGGGGCCCGCCCGCCAGCTGCCGCAGGCCGCGCCAGGCTGACGACGCCCATGGCTCGCGCTCGCCGCCGCGCTGCGGGTAGCCGCCCCAGACCGCGCCGGGGAACGGCCGCCTCACACCTGGCCCTGCGGATTGAAGTCGCGCAGCAGCAGTTGCCGCACACGGCGCAGCCACTGCAGGCCCAGCGGCTCGTAGCCCAGGTCGAACCGCACCCAGGCACGTGCGCCAACGCGGCCCGGTGGATAGCCCGGCACGCGCACGTCCACCAGGAACACCGGCACCTGGGTACGCAGGCCATCCTTGTCGGCGGGGTCGATGGCAAAGCTGCCGCCATGCCGGTCGCCCAGCGCCGCGCTCGGCAGGGACCGGGTGGCACCGGGCATCTCGCGGTCCAGCGCCGCCGCCAGCGGCTCCCCGCTCATGTCGGCCAGCCGCACTTCGATGGCGTGGATGCGGTTGCGCACCAGCAGCACGTCCTGCTCGTCGAGCACGGCCCGGACATTGGCGGGACCATCACCCAGGATGTAGCCCAGCATCGCGCCACGCGCCGCAAAACTTCCCGGCAGGTCGCCCGGCTTGGGCAGCACCAGGCGGCCGGCGACCTGGCTGCGCACCTGCAATTGCGCCAGCTGCTCCTCGGCCCGGCTGATCTCGGCCTCGCTGCGGACAATGTCCTGCGCGAGGTCCGTGGCGCGCGCCGGGTCGTGCAGCAGCGCCTGGTACTGCTGCGCCTGAAGCCCGGCCAGCTGGTTGGCCCGGCGGTCGCGCTCGGCCGCCAGGGCCGGCTCGGCCAGCGTCAGCAGCACGTCGCCCGCGGCGACCTGTTCGCCGTCCGCAACCGGCATGGTGGCGACGAAGCCCGCCACTTCGGGGCGCAGCTGCGCCCGCTCGGGCGGCCACACGACGCCCCGCGCCACCACCGAATTCGGCGCCGGCACCAGGAACAGGAAGACGCCCGCGGCCAGCGCCGCCGCCGCCATCCACCCGATGGCCCGCACGCGAAACCGGGCCCGGCCTTCCGACAACCGCAGCATGCCCGCCGCGCCGCGCAGGGCGATCCAGCCCAGCAGCACCACCACCGCCAGCCAGCCCAGCAGCCACGAGCGGCTGCCGATCCAGCCCACCAGCGCGAACAGCAGCACCAGCCGGTACAGCCATGAGACCGGCGCGTAGCCCACCAGCCATTTGAGTTCGCCGGCCGCCAGCTCGGCGTGCGGTACTGCGTCGCGCCCGCGCACCAGCCGGTGCGCCCACGCGGCCCACCAGGCGTTGCTGCGCGCCGCCAGGTTGGGCAGCGCCAGCGCATCGCTCAACACGTAATAGCCATCCAGCCGCAGCAGCGGGTTGCCATTGAAAAACAGGGTCGACACCGAGCAGATCAGCAGCGTCACGAAGGCCACGTCGCGCACACGCCCGGGTTCCACCGCGAACCACACTGCCGCGGCCGCCGCCGCCAGGAACAGCTCCACCATGATGCCCGCCGTGCTCACCGCGATGCGCGGTCCGCGCCGCTCGAATGAATTGGCGGCGGAGGCGTCCACATAAGGCGCGGGCGTGAGAAACAGCAGCGTGATGCCCACCTCATGGACCGCGCCGCCGAACCGGCGCACCGCCAGTGCATGGCCCAATTCATGAACGGCCTTGATCACGGGGTAACACAGCCAGGCCAGCCACAGCAGGCGCGGCGATGCGGCCTGCGCCGCCGCTTCCGCGCGCAGCTGCGGAAACGCCACCGCGCAGGCCAGCGCGGCCAGGGCCACGCACACGGCCCACAGCAGCAGGCCCGCGCGGCTGAACAGCGGGCGCAGAACCGGCTCCACGCGGTCAAGAAAACGCGTGGGGTCGAACAGGCGCATTCGCAGCAGCATGGGGTTGATCCAGGCGCGGCTGCGGGCCCGCCCTTCCGTTGCGCGCTGGGCAAACAGCATCGACAGGTGCGGGGCGGCGTCGAACTGCACCATGCCGTTGCGGTAAAGCTGGGCCAGCAGGCGCAGGATGTCGTCCTGCGTGGGCGCGTCGCCGCCCAGGCGCACTAGCAGCAGGTCCCACAGCGCCGCCACGGTCTGCGAGCCGTCACAGCGCCCGGCAAATTCCCAGGCCACCGGGTTCAGCCGCACCTGGCGCCCCGAATCCGCCTCCACCAGCACATGCCAGACCTGGTCGCGCACCGGCTGGCGCACTACCTTCAGCTGCTGCGCCAGCCGCGGGCGCAGGCCGGCCACCCGGTACCACGATTCGCTGAACAGCGGCTCCACGGCTACCACCCCATGGACCAGACCGACAGCCGCAGCCAGTTGAACAGGCGGTGCGTCAGCAGCCACCAGGTGGTGCGCTCGCCGGCGTCGATGCGCGCCACGCCCGACAGGCCGGGCCGCAGGCTGGCGCCCTGCGGTTCCAGCGCGGCCTCGACCTCGAAATAATTGCGCGTGTCGGCCGAAGTGGCCACCGGCACCACGCGCCGGGTGGTGAAGCGCAGCGCGCGCTCAGGCACCGCCGCCAGGGCCAGCTCGCCCGCCTGACCGGGCCGGATGGCACCGATGTCGCTCTCGTCCACTTCCACGATGAGCCGGAAGCTGTCGTTGGGCGCGATGGTCAGCAGCACTTCGCCGCGCTGCACCGGCGCGCCCAGCGTCTGCGTGAGGTCGCCCTTGATGACCACGCCGTCGAAGGGGGCCTGGATGCGGGCCCGGTCGATCTGGCTGTCCGCCAGCGACAGCATGGCCTGCGCTTCACCGGCCTTGGACTGGCTGACGACCATCTGGGCGCGGTCGTTGCGGGCCTGCGCGGTGCGATAGGCGTTTTCGTGCTGGCTCAATTCGCTTTCGCGACGGCGTTTTTCCAGCTGCAGGTCCTGCGAGGCCATTTCGGCCAGCACCTGGCCCTCGCGCACCGCGTCACCCGCCCGCACGTTGGCTTGCTGCAGGAAACCGTCGGCCGGGGCGACGATGACCCGCTGCACCGAGCCTTCCAGCCGCGCCGGCGCGCTCACCCGGTATGAAACCGGCACCGTGAATGCCGCCGCCAGCAGGGCTACGGTGGCCAGGGCGCCCAGCTTGAACCCCAGGTTGCCGCGCGAACCCAGCCACTGCCGGCCGCCGCGCATGGCGCGCCGCCACCAGGCCAGCTGCGCCTGGTGCTTGAGCTCCAGCACCGGCCCGGCAAAACCGGCCACGTCTTCGCACAGCGCGATTTCGCCCGCCGAAAAAGCTTCGGGCCGCTCCAGCGTCAGGGCACCCACCACGCCGTCCGTTCCCTTCACGGGCACGGTGCAGGCCGCGCCCGTGGCCGCGAGCACCTGGTGCGCCAGGGTGACCATGGGGACGCCACCGTCGGTGCCGGGAAAGCACAGCGTGGCGGACTGGTCCAGCGACTCGTTCATGGCGGCGCCGATGGCGGCGGCCGCATCCATCCGCGCATCGAGGTCGCGGGCCTGCGAGGTGGCAACCACCTCGAGCCGGCCGTCCAGGATGCCCACGCTGGCGCGCGTGCAGCGCAGCAGGCCCGCCAGTTCAACCGCCAGCGCGGTGGCGGCCTCCTCGAGCGGTCCACGCGACAGCAGGGCCGCCTGCGCGCGCAGCACGGCGGATGCGGCGTCGGGTGAAGCGTGCGTCTCAGGTAAATCCGGCATGGGAATTCATTCTCCCCGAGAACGCCGGATGCGCGGTCAGGGTTGTGCGGCCAGGCCCGCAAAAGCCTGGATCACTTCGGGCGGCGCCTGCACCAGCTCGATCAGCACGCCCTCCCCGCCGATGGGCAACTCCTCGCTGCCCTTGGGGTGCACAAAGCAGATGTCGAAACCCGCCGCGCCCCGGCGGATGCCGCCGGGGGCGACGCGCACCCCTTGCGCCGTGAGCCACTCCACGGCGCGCGGCAGGTCATCCAGCCACAGGCCTACGTGGTTCAGCGGCGTGGTGTGCACGGCGGGCTTTTTGTCCGGGTCCAGCGGCTGCATCAGGTCCACTTCCACCTTGAAAGGACCGCTGCCGATGGCGCAGATGTCCTCGTCCACGTTCTCGCGCTCGCTGCGGAAGGTGCCCGTTACTTCCAGGCCGAACATCTCCACCCAGAGCTTTTGCAGGCGCAGCTTGTCGGGCCCGCCGATGGCGATCTGCTGGATACCGAGCACTTTGAACGGTCGTTGCGTCATGGGCGGGCCCTGAGTTCGTTGAATGCGATGGACTGGCTGCGCTGCGGCAGGCCAGCGGTATCGACTACGTCCAGCCGCAGGCTGCGCGAGTCCCAGTCGATTTCCACCGCGCCATAGTGCAGCTCGCGGTACAGCTCGCCCAGCCGGTTGGGGCCGGCCTCGCTGGCGGTGGTCCAGGTGTGGGTGAAGCCACTGGCCGTCAGTTCATACAACGGATAGGCCGTGCCCCGGTCTTCGCGGTAGAGGGCGCCGATGTGCCGGTCACCCGAGAGCACGACAACGCCCTGGGCGCCGGTGTCGCCGATCAGGCGGTACAGGCGCTCACGCTCCAGCGGCAGGTTGCCCCAGCGCTCCCAGCCGTGCCCTTGCGTCACCACCTGCATGCCCGAGAACAGCAGCCGCACCTCGGCCGGCTGGCGCAGCTGCGCCTCCAGCCACCGCCACTGCACCTCGCCCAGGACGGTCTTGGCCGGGTCCGCATCAGGCACGTAACGTTCCTTGCCGGGTGCGTCGCGCTGGTCGGTGCGCTTCCAGGCCGAGCGGAACCAGCGCGTGTCCAGCAGGATGACCTGAACCCTGCGGCCCGGTGGCCCGAACATGCGCGCGTCGTACAGACCTTCGCGGCCGCGGCGCGGATCGTCAGCGGCGGCCTGCCAGAACTGCAGGAATTCGGCCTTGGAGGTGAGCTTTTCAGTGAAGTCGGCACCGCCGTCGTTCAGGCCGTAGTCGTTGTCATCCCAGATCGCCATGTGCGGCACGGCGGCGCGAAGGCGCGACAACCCCGGCGAGGCGGCGGCCAGCGCATAGGCCTCGCGCAGCCGCGGCAGCGAATACGGCATCTGGCAGTAGATGTTGTCGCCGCCGAACAGGAACAGGTCGGGCCTGCTCGCGGTGATCGTGTCCCAGATGGGCGCGGCCTTGGTCTGGTCAAAGCACGAGCCCAGGGCGATGCGGCGCAGCGGCGCCTGCGCTGGCGCGGCTGGGAGCGCCGTTCCGGGTTGGCCGCCCGGCGCCGCGCAGCCGCCTGCCGCCGCCAGCGCGGCGCCCCCGGTCAGGAGTTCGCGGCGCTTCATGCTCAGGCGAACTCGATGATGGGCTGGTCCACTGTCAGGCTCTCGCCCTTGGCCGCCAGCACCTTGCCCACGATGCCGTCCGCCGCGGCGAACAGGACGTTCTCCATCTTCATGGCCTCGATCACCGCCACACGCTCGCCTGCCTGCACTTTCTGGCCTGGAGTGACAGCAACGTCGACCAGCAAGCCGGGCATGGGCGAGAGCACATAGCGGCTCATGTCGGGCGGCGCCTTGTATGGCATCAGCGCGTGCAGTTCGGCGGCGCGCGGCGCCAGCACCAGCGCATCGAGTTGCGTGCCGTTGTGCATGATGCGCACCGCCAGCGGGTTGCGGCCCACGCCCCGCTCCACCTGCGCGGTGAAGGATTTTCCGTTGGCCGTGCCGCGGATGCGCGAGCCGCCCAGGTGCCAGTTGCTACATATTTCATAGCTGCTCACGCCCAGCTGGAGCCGGCTGGAGCCCGATTGCGCCTGAAAATCCGTCACTTTCACGGGCTGCGAAAGGTTCTTGCCCTCCGCGCCCAGCGACACCACGACGAACTCCTCGCCCACCGTGAATTCATGGCCGGGCAGCTGGCCGGTGATGCCCGAGGCACGCTGCAGCGCGCGGCGGTTCACATACGCGGCCAGCGCCACCAGGAACTGCGGGTCGTCGTGCGGCACGTCCTCGGCGTGGAAGCCCTTGCCGTAGTTTTCGGCGATGAAGCCGGTGTTGAAATCACCGGCGACGAATTTCGGGTGGGCCAGCAGCGCGGCCTGGAACGGGATGTTGCTGCTGATGCCGCGGATGACGAAGCCGTTGAGCGCCTCGCGCATCTTTGCGATCGCCTCGTTGCGGTCCTTGCCGTGCACGATGAGCTTGGCGATCATCGAGTCGTAGTACATCGGAATCTCGCCGCCATCCTGCACGCCCGTATCCACGCGCACGCCGTACAGGTGTTCTGTATCGGAAGCCCACATGCTTTCGCGGGGCGGCTGGAAGCGCACCAGCCGGCCGGTGGAAGGCAGGAAGCCGCGGAACGGGTCTTCGGCGTTGATGCGGCACTCCATCGCCCAGCCGTTGCGCTGCACATCCTTTTGCGTGAGGGGCAGCTTCTCCCCGGCCGCCACGCGGATCATCAGCTCCACCAGGTCCAGCCCGGTGATGCACTCGGTCACGGGGTGCTCCACCTGCAGGCGCGTGTTCATCTCCAGGAAGTAGAAGCTCTGGTCCTTGCCGACCACGAACTCCACCGTGCCGGCGCTCTGGTATTTCACCGCCCTGGCCAGCTGCACTGCCTGCTCGCCCATGGCCTTGCGCGTAGCCTCGCTGATGAAGGGCGAAGGCGCCTCTTCGATCACCTTCTGGTGGCGCCGCTGGATGGAACATTCGCGCTCGTTCAGGTAGATCACGTTGCCGTGCGAATCGCCCAGCACCTGGATCTCGATGTGGCGCGGCTCTTCGACGAACTTCTCAATGAAGACGCGGTCGTCGCCAAAACTGTTGCGCGCTTCATTCCGGCAGGAGGTGAAGCCCTCGAAGGCTTCCTTGTCGTTGAAAGCCACGCGCAAGCCCTTGCCGCCGCCGCCGGCGCTGGCCTTGATCATCACCGGGTAGCCGATGCCTTTGGCGATCTCCACCGCCTTCTCCGCCGTTTCGATCGCATCGTTGACGCCGGGAATGCAGTTCACGCCCGCAGCCCCCGCCAACTTCTTGGATTCGATCTTGTCGCCCATTGCCGCGATGGAGAAGTGCTTGGGCCCGATGAAAACGATACCCTCCTCTTCCACCCGCCTGGCGAAGCCGGCGTTCTCGGAGAGGAAGCCATAGCCCGGATGCACGGCCTGCGCACCCGTCTCCTTGCACGCAGCGATGATGCGGTCGGCCTGCAGGTAGCTTTCGCGGCTGGGTGAGGCGCCGATGTGCACGGCCTCGTCGGCCAGCTCCACATGCCGGGCATCGCGGTCGGCATCGGAATACACCGCCACCGTCTTGATGCCCATCTTGCGGGCCGTGAGGATGACGCGGCAGGCGATTTCGCCGCGGTTGGCGATCAGGATCTTGGTGAACATGGTGTTATTGCAGTCCCAGCGACTTGCGCATCGCTGCGTTCTTCGCTTCGGCGCGCTGGGCCGCCGGGCGGGCGTCCAGCCGCTCGACGTACGCGGTAAAAACCGGGCCGGGCTCGATCTGCTTGAAGCCGATCATGAAGCGCAGCGTGCCGCCGAACACGACGTCGGCCATCGAAAACTGCTCGCCCAGCAGGAACGGGGCTTTAGCGATGGCACCCTCGGCGGCGGCGATCATTGCTTCGTACGTACCCCAGCCGGCAGCGACCTCCTTCACCTGCCAGCCCGAGTGCTTCGCCATCACGGCGGGCTCGATCACGCTGGGCGCGAAGAACGACCAGCGAAGGTAGGTCCCGCGTTGCGGGTCGTCCAGCGCAGGGGACAGCCGCCCGGCCGCATAACGGTCCGCGAGGTACAGCGCTATCGCCGCTGCCTCGGTGACGACAAGATCGCCGTCCACCAGCGTGGGCAGCTTGCCCATCGGGTTCTTAGCCACGACTTCGGGCTGCTTCTGCCCGCCTTTCATGATATCGACCACCTTCAGGTCGTAGGGCACGCCGGCTTCCTCGAGCGCCCAGAGGCTGCCGGCAGCGCGCGAGTACGGATGGTAGTAAAGGGTCAGGGCCATGGGGTCACTTCCTTTCAGCGGAATCACAGGGGAATGTTGCCGTGCTTGCGCCACGGGTTTTCCAGCTTCTTGTCACGCAGCATGATGAGCGAGCGGCAAATGCGCTTGCGGGTTTCGTGCGGCAGGATCACGTCGTCGATGTAGCCGCGCGCGCTGGCGATGAAGGGGTTGGCGAACTGCGCCTTGTACTCGGCCTCGCGCGCGGCCAGTTTGGCCGGGTCGCCCTTGTCTTCACGGAAGATGATTTCCACCGCGCCCTTGGCGCCCATCACTGCGATTTCGGCGTTGGGCCAGGCGAAGTTCACGTCGCCGCGCAGGTGCTTGGAGCTCATCACGTCGTAGGCGCCGCCGTAGGCCTTACGTGTGATCACCGTGATCTTCGGCACCGTGCACTCGGCGTAGGCGTACAGCAGCTTGGCGCCGTGCTTGATGATGCCGCCGTACTCCTGGCTGGTGCCGGGCATGAAGCCGGGAACGTCGACAAAGGTGACGACCGGGATGTTGAACGCATCGCAAAAGCGCACGAAGCGCGCCGCCTTGATGCTGCTCCTGATGTCCAGGCAGCCGGCCAGCACCAGCGGCTGGTTGGCCACGATGCCCACGGTCTGGCCCTCCATGCGCCCGAACCCCACGATGATGTTTTTCGCGTACTCGGGCTGGATCTCGAAGAAGTCGCCGTCGTCCACCGTCTTGGCGATCAGCTCCTTCATGTCGTAGGGCTTGTTGGCGTTCTCGGGCACCAGCGTGTCCAGCGACAGGTCCATGCGGTCGGCCGGGTCGTTGCTGGGGCGCACCGGCGCCTTCTCGCGGTTGTTCAGCGGCAGGTAGTTGTAGAGGCGCCGCAGCATCATCAGCGCCTCCACGTCGTTCTCGAACGCCAGGTCGGCCACGCCGCTGCGGGTGGTGTGGGTGGTGGCGCCGCCCAGCTCTTCGGCTGTCACCTCCTCATGCGTCACGGTCTTCACCACTTCCGGGCCGGTGACGAACATGTAGCTCGAGTCCTTGACCATGAAGATGAAGTCGGTCATGGCCGGCGAGTACACGGCGCCGCCGGCGCACGGGCCCATGATCATGCTGATCTGCGGCACCACGCCCGAGGCCATCACGTTGCGCTGGAACACGTCGGCATAGCCGCCCAGCGACGCCACGCCTTCCTGGATACGCGCGCCGCCCGAGTCGTTGAGCCCGATCACCGGGGCGCCGACTTTCATGGCCTGGTCCATCACCTTGCAGATTTTCTCGGCATGGGCTTCGCTGAGCGCGCCGCCGAATACGGTGAAGTCCTGGCTGAAGACAAACACCAGCCGGCCGTTGATCATCCCGTAGCCGGTGACCACGCCGTCGCCCGGTATCTTGTTGTCCTGCATGCCGAAGTCGTGCGAGCGGTGCTCCACGAACATGTCCCACTCCTCGAACGTGCCTTCGTCCAGCAGCAGCTCCAGCCGCTCGCGGGCCGTGAGCTTGCCCTTTTTGTGCTGGGCATCGATGCGCTTTTGCCCGCCCCCCAGGCGCGCCGCGGCCCGCTTCTCTTCCAGTTGCTCCAGGATGTCGTGCATGGTTTTCTCTTCGATGTGCTCTGTTTTTGATAGCTGGCTACGCAATGCCGGTGCGGGCTGCGAGCAGATTGCGCGCGGCGGTGGAGGCCGGAAGGCGGCCTGCGGCCACTTCCGCCAGCACCTGCGGCAGCAGGCCGCGTACGGCTTCGTGATGGCGGAATTCGTGCTTCAGAGCGGCGTCGATGCGCTCCCACATCCATGACAGGGATTGCTGCTGGCGGCGCGTGGCCAGCCGGCCGCTGGTTTCCTGCAGCGCGCGGAATTCGCCGACCGTGTTCCAGAAAGCGTCCACGCCCTGCCCGAGCAGC
This sequence comes from Burkholderiales bacterium, assembly GCA_016191525.1. Classification (GTDB taxonomy): domain Bacteria; phylum Pseudomonadota; class Gammaproteobacteria; order Burkholderiales; family Burkholderiaceae_C; genus Ramlibacter. Next base: position 242,184 of record JACPOK010000038.1, read on the forward strand.
GCGCTCAACTGCATCACCTGCGGATGCCAGACCTTGTCATCGTGCTGCGCATGCGAAGGATGGCCGTGCTGGCCGAACAGGCGCATCGCGCTGGTGATCTGCGCCCGGGCCCGCGTCGCCGCGTCAGCGTCCAGGTCGGCCTTGTTGATCACCACCAGGTCGGCCAGCTCCATCACGCCCTTCTTGATGGCCTGCAGGTCGTCGCCCGCATTGGGCAGCTGCATCAGCACGAACATGTCGGTCATGCCGGCCACTGCGGTTTCGCTCTGGCCTACGCCCACGGTTTCGACGATGACGACGTCGTAGCCAGCCGCTTCACACACCAGCATGGCCTCGCGCGTTTTCTCCGCCACTCCGCCCAGCGTGCCGCTGGAAGGGCTCGGGCGGATGTAGGCTTTCTCGTGCACCGACAGCTTTTCCATGCGCGTCTTGTCGCCCAGGATGGAGCCGCCGGAGACGGTGGATGACGGGTCGATGGTCAGCACCGCCACCCTGTGCCCCAGGCCGATCAGGTACAGGCCCAGCGCCTCGATGAACGTGCTCTTGCCCACGCCCGGCACGCCGCTGATGCCCAGGCGGAACGATTTGCCGGTGTGCGGCAGCAGCGCCGTGAGCATGTCGTCGGCCTCGCCGCGATGGTCCTCGCGCGTGGACTCCAGCAGCGTGATGGCCTTGGCAATGCCGCGGCGCTGGACCGCAGGCCCGCCGGCGACAACGTCTTGCGCCAGGCTCATCGCGCGGCGAGCGCCTTGCGGATCTGTTCGAGCACATCCTTGGCACTCGCGGGGATGGGGGTGCCGGGTCCATAGATGCCCTTGACGCCGGCCTCGTAGAGGAAGTCGTAGTCCTGCGCGGGAATGACGCCGCCGACGAAGACGATGATGTCGTGGGCGCCCTGCTTCCTCAGCTCTTCGATGATGGCCGGCACCAGCGTCTTGTGGCCCGCGGCCAGGGTGCTGACGCCCACCGCGTGCACGTCGTTTTCAATGGCCTGGCGCGCGCATTCTTCGGGCGTCTGGAACAGCGGGCCCATGTCCACGTCGAAGCCCAGGTCGGCGAAGGCCGTGGCCACCACCTTGGCACCGCGGTCATGCCCGTCCTGGCCCAGCTTGCTGATCATCACGCGCGGGCGGCGGCCCTGCTCCTGCGCGAACGCGGCGATTTCGTGCTGGAGCTTTTCCCAGCCCTCGGCGGAGTCATAGGCAGCTGCATACACACCGGTCACCTTTTGCGTATCGGCGCGGTGGCGCCCGTAAATTTTTTCCAGCGCATCCGAAACCTCGCCCACCGTGGCGCGCAGGCGCACGGCGCGGATGCTCAGGTCGAGCAGGTTGCCTTCGCCGCTTTCGGCCGCGGCCGTCAGCGCCTGCAGCGCCGCCTGCACGGCCTGCGTGTCGCGGCTGGCCCGGATGGCCTTCAGCCGCGCGATCTGCCCGTCGCGCACCGCCATGTTGTCGATTTCGCGCACCTCGATGGGGTCTTCCTTGGCCAGGCGGTACTTGTTGACGCCCACGATCACGTCCCTGCCGCTGTCGATGCGCGCCTGCTTCTCGGCGGCGGCCGCCTCGATCTTCAGCTTGGCCCACCCGGAATCCACCGCGCGCGTCATGCCGCCCATGGCTTCAACTTCCTCGATGATCTTCCACGCCGCGTCGGCCATCTCCTGGGTGAGCTTCTCCATCATGTAGCTGCCGGCCCAGGGGTCGATCACGCTGGTGATGTGGGTTTCTTCCTGGATGATCAGCTGCGTATTCCTTGCGATGCGCGACGACGTTTCGGTCGGCAGGGCAATCGCCTCGTCGAATGAATTGGTGTGCAGCGACTGCGTGCCGCCGAACACCGCCGCCATCGCCTCGATGGTGGTGCGCACAACGTTGTTGTAGGGGTCCTGCTCCGTGAGGCTCCAGCCGGAAGTCTGGCAATGCGTGCGCAGCATCAGGCTCTTCGGGTTCTTGGCGTTGAAGCCCTTCATGATCTTCCACCACAGCAGCCGCGCGGCGCGCATCTTGGCGACTTCAAGGTAGAAGTTCATGCCGATGGCCCAGAAGAACGACAGGCGCCCGGCGAATTCGTCCACGTCCAGCCCCTTGGCCAGCGCGGTCTTCACGTACTCGGAGCCGTCCGCCAGCGTGAAGGCCAGCTCCAGCGCCTGGTTGGCGCCGGCCTCCTGCATGTGGTAGCCCGAGATCGAAATCGAGTTGAACTTCGGCATGTTCCTGGCCGTGTACTCGATGATGTCGCCGATGATCCGCATGCTTGGGCCGGGCGGGTAGATATAGGTGTTGCGGACCATGAACTCCTTGAGGATGTCGTTCTGGATGGTCCCGCTCAATTTGGCCTGCGCAACGCCCTGCTCTTCCGCCGCCACCACGTAGCCCGCCAGCACCGGCAGCACCGCGCCGTTCATGGTCATTGACACGCTGACCTTGTCCAGCGGTATGCCGTCGAACAGGATTTTCATGTCTTCAACGGAGTCGATGGCCACGCCGGCCTTGCCGACGTCGCCGGTCACGCGCGGGTGGTCACTGTCGTAGCCGCGGTGGGTGGCCAGGTCGAACGCCACCGACACCCCCTGCCCGCCGCCGGCCAGGCCCTTGCGGTAGAAGGCATTGGATTCTTCAGCGGTGGAAAAGCCCGCGTACTGGCGGATCGTCCAGGGCCGCGCCGCATACATCGTGGCCTGCGGGCCGCGCAGGTAGGGCTCGAAGCCGGGCAGCGTGTTGGTGTGGGGCAGTGCCGCCGTGTCGGCCGCCGTATACAGCGGCTTGATGTGGATGCCGTCCGGCGTGCGCCAGCCCAGCGCATCGATGTCGCCGCCGGGCGCGGACCTGGCTGCGGCGCGGGCCCAGGCTTCAAGGCTTGCGGGCGGAATTTCGGGCGTGCTCATGGTTGCGTTTTCCGTGTTTTGGCCAGTTTACCTCATTTATAATTATTGATAAAGAATTGAATCAGCCCTAGAATCCGCCCATGGCCGCTGCCGTCTCCCTTGCCCCCCGCGCCCTCTACCAGGAGGTGGCGGAGCTGCTGCGCCAGCGGATTTTCCAGCGCGAGCTGGAGCCCGGCAGCTGGATCGACGAGCTGAAGCTGGCCGAGGAATACGGCATCAGCCGCACGCCCCTGCGCGAAGCGCTGAAGGTCCTCGCCGCCGAAGGCCTGGTGACGATGAAGGTGCGCCGAGGCGCCTACGTGACCGAGGTATCGGAAAAGGATTTGTCAGACGTCTACCACCTGCTCTCGCTGCTGGAGAGCGACGCCGCGGGTGTGGTGGCGCAGAAGGCCACGCCGGCGCAGATCAAGGAGCTGCAGGCCCTGCACGAGCAGCTGGAAGCCGCCGCCGGCAACCGAGACCGCTTCTTCACCCTCAACGAGCGCTTCCACATGCGCCTGCTGGAGATCGCCGGCAACCGCTGGCGCGACCAGATGGTGGCCGATCTGCGCAAGGTGATGAAGCTCAATCGCCACAACTCGCTGCTGAAGTCGGGCCGCATTGAGGAATCCATGAAGGAGCACCGCGCCATCATGAAAGCGCTGGTCAAGCGCGACCCCGCCGCCACCGTGCAGAAGATGCAGGAGCACTTCAGCAACGGGCTGGAGGCGGCGGCGTAGGCGATTTGCTACTCTTTTGATAGCGCCCTAAGCACGACCCATGCGCTCTGCAGGCCTTTTCGCCTCTGAAAAAGCGCGCTGGATTCCCGCCTCCGCGGGAATGACGGCTAGAACGCCGAGATGCCGGTCTGCGCCCGCCCCAGGATCAGCGCATGCACGTCGTGCGTGCCTTCGTAGGTGTTCACCACTTCCAGGTTGACCATGTGGCGGGCCACGCCGAACTCGTCGCTGATGCCGTTGCCGCCCATCATGTCGCGCGCC
>JACPOK010000040.1 GCA_016191525.1 Burkholderiales bacterium
AACGTGCTGAACTACACCGGCACCAGCGAGACGCTGGACAGCGGCACCGGCACCCTGCGCTTCACCTCGGGCACCAGCCACTCCCACTCCGGCACCCTCACCCTGACCGGCGCCAACGTGCAGTTCGCCGCCGGCAGCCACGCCTTTGCCGACGGCGCCGTGGTCAACGGCACGCTGAACCTGACCGGATCCGCGCTCGCCTTCGGCAACACCACCGTGAACAACACCTTCAACTACACCGGTGGCAGCCTGGGAGTGAATGGCAGCAAGACACTCAGCCTGCCTTCCGGCGCCGTCCTGAACTGGAATGCCGGGGCCCTTGGCGGCGGCACGCTGGCCCTGGCGAGCGGCGCCACGCTGAACCTGAACAACAACTTCGATCACGCCCTGAACGGGCATACCATAAGCAATGCCGGCATCGTCAACGACAACGTCGGCGTGTCCAACGGCTTCCTGATCCAGAACGGCTCCACCTTCAACAACCTGGCCGGCGGCGTGTTCGATTTCAAGGCTGACACCTACATCGGCGAGAGCACCGGCTGCGGGCCCTGCAATTTCAACAACGACGGCACCGTGAGGAAAACCGGTGGTACGGGAACCTCCACCATGGCCGGCAATGTGCTCGGCTACGCGCTCAACGCCGGCTCCACCATCCGCGTCGATATCGGCACCATCAGCCTGCCCAAGAACCTGACCAACAACGGCACCATCCACGCGCTGGCGGGAACCACTTTCACGACGGCCGGCAATCCGCTGACCAACGGCACCACCGGCACCATCCGGGGCGCGGGCACCATCTCGCTCACGACGCTGACCAACGACGGAACCGTATCGCCCGGCGATGCGGGCGGGCCGGGCACGCTATCGCTGCAGGGCAACTACACGCAAAGCGCGGCGGGCAAGCTGGCCGTGCGCCTGTCGTCCACCAGCCTGGCCGACCGCCTCAACGTCACCGGCAACGTCTCACTGGCCGGTGGTGTTCAGGCTTCCGCGGCTTCAGGTGCCACTTATGCGATGAACGACCTGTTCGACGTAGTGACGGCCACTGGCACGTTTGCCGGCACCGTGGCAGTCACGCCGGCGCCTTCGTTCGCGCTGAACCTGGCCACCGGTCCCGTGCGCCTGCAGGCCTTGACTCCCGCCCCCACGCCCCCACCGCCCCCGTCGGCGCCCGCGGCCACGCCGGCGCCGACGCCGGCTCCCACGGCCGCGCCGGCACCAACGCCCGCACCGACACCGGCTCCAACGCCCGCGCCGACGCCAACGCCGGCTCCCACACCCGCGCCTACTCCGCAGCCCACACCGGCACCGACGCCCTCGCCGACAGCCGCACCCACGCCTTCACCAGCACCGGCGCCCGCGCCGGCGCCCGCCGTCATTCCTGGCACGAGCATCGTGGTACCCGGCGAGCTGGTGATCGCGGCCGCCACGCCGTCGGTGCAGCGCGACCTGTCGCAGGCGATCCAGGACAACCAGAACCTGGTCGCGACCTTCATCACGCTGCTCAAGGCCGAGGCGCTGCGCCAGGATGACGCCGCCGGCTCCCGGCGCGACAAGGACAAAAAGGCCAACCCGCCGGCCAGCGCCCAGACCTGCAGCTAGGCGTCAATAAGTGCCGGGATAGGCGCCGCCATCCGTCAGGATGTTCTGGCCTGTGATGTAGCTGGCGTGCTGGCTGCACAGGAATGCGCAGGCCGCGCCGAACTCGGCGGGCGTGCCCAGCCGCTTGGCCGGAACCGCCGCGCGGCGCGCATCCAGGATCACGTCCACCGCCTGGCCGGTTTTCTGCGACTGGCCCTGCGCCATGGTGCGGATGCGGTCGGTGTCGAACACACCGGGCAGCAGGTTGTTGATCGTCACGTTGGCCGAAGCCAGCTTGCTGGTGCGCGCGACGCCGGCCACAAAGCCGGTGAGGCCGCTGCGCGCCCCGTTGGACAGCCCCAGCACGTCGATCGGCGCCTTGACCGAACTGGAGGTGATGTTGACGATGCGCCCGAAGCCGCGCGCGGCCATGCCGTCCACCGTGGCCTTGATCAGCGCGATGGGCGTGAGCATGTTGGCGTCCAGCGCCTTGATCCAGGCTTCGCGCTCCCAGTCACGGAAGTCGCCGGGCGGCGGGCCGCCGGCATTGGTCACGACGATGTCGAACTCACGGTGTTTCGCGAACACGGCTTCGCGTCCTTCAGCGGTTGTGATGTCGGCGGCCAGGTGCTGCACCGCCGTGTCCTTCGGCCGGCCGGGATCGGCCAGCAGCTTTTCAACGGCGGCCTCCAGCGCTTCGGCGCCCCGGGCGACGATCAGCACGTTGACCCCCTCGCGCACCAGCGCCTGCGCGCAGCCGAATCCCAAACCCTTGCTGGCGCCGCATACCAGCGCCCATTTGCCCGCGATGCCCAAATCCATAACAATGCCCTCTTGCGAAACGGAAGATAAAAGCATGATACGTGCGAGGGTGCTGAAAGTGGGGAAAGCGGGCTATTGCCTGCTGCTGGCGCTGTTGCTGGCGGCCGGCGCGGCGCAGGCCCAGCAGGGCGAAGCCGCGCTGATGAAGCGCACCGCCGAATTGCGCGAAGCCCCGGGTGAGGCTGCCCGCAGCCTGGCCCCGCTGGCCGCGCAGTCGCCCGTCACGCGCACGGGTGAGCGGCAGGGCGCCTGGATCCAGGTGCGTTCCGCGGCCGGTGCCACCGGCTGGGTCCACATGTTCGACGTGGGCCCGGCGGGCACGTCGGCCAGCACCAGCGCGCCCACGGGCAACAGCGCCGCCGGCGCGTTGCGCGGCATCACCGGCCTGTTCAACAAAGGTGGGGCCCAGCAGCAGACGAGCAGCCCCACCTCCACCATCGGTATTCGCGGCCTGGGCGCTGAAGACCTGGCCAACGCGCAGCCCAACATGAACGGCGTCTTGCAGATGGAGGCGCTGCGGCAGGGCGAATCACAGGCCCGTGACTTCGCGGCCGAAGCCTCGCTCGCCAGCGCCACCGTGCCGGCCCTGCCTTTGCCCGCCAGGCCGCGTGCGCCGCAGGCCGGACCCAACACGGGCCAGATGCCATGAGCAGGTTGAAGTCCACTCTTGTTGCCTTCACGCTGTCCGCCGGCGTGCATGCGTCCATACCGGCGCAGGGCCTGGGCGCATTGAATTCGCTGATCCGTGGCGGTTCGGGCAACCCGCTCGGCGCGGTGCTTCCCGGGCCTTCGGGTGGCGGCGGCGCCAACACCGGCGACCTGCTGCAGCTGCTTTCACAGTCGCTGGACCAGATCGACGAGCCCAAGGAAATCGAAATCGGGCGGCAACTGGCGGCGGTGCTTCTGGGCAGCAAGCCGCTGCACCCGGACATGGCCCTGCAGCGCTATGTAAACCGGCTGGGCCGCTGGATCAGCCTGCAGTCGGCGCGCCCCACCCTGCCCTGGACCTTCGGCGTGCTGGACGATCCCGGCTTCAATGCGTTCGCGGCACCCGGCGGCTACATCTTCGTGACCAAGGGCCTGGTCGACCGGGTGGATGAGGCCGAACTGGCCGGCATCCTGGCCCACGAAATCACCCACGTGACCGACAAGCACCACCTGAAGGCCATCCGCGCCAAGGCCCGTGCCGGCATGGTGACGCAGGTGATCGGCTCCCAGATCAGGAGCAACGTGGGCGGCGCGATTTCAGGTCAGATGCTGGCGCTGGGCCGCAACCTCTATGGCAGCGGGCTGGACCAGGACGACGAGTTCGACGCCGACCGCAATGGCGTGGCCCTTGCGGCACGCGCCGGCTTCGACCCGTATGGGCTGGCCTCGGTGCTGCAGCAGTTGCGTACGGCCACGCCGGACAACCCGCTGTTCAGCCTGTCGCTGGCCACCCACCCGCCGGCGCAGCAGAGGCTGGACCAGCTGGAGCAGGCCATGGGCAACCGGCTGGATGCCTTCAGCGGCAAGCCACCGGTCAGCGTGGCGCAGCGGCTGAAGCGCTAGCGCTAGCGCTAGCGCCGGCGCTGGCGCGGCTGAAGACGAAGATCCCGGCGATCACCAGCACGGTGCCGCCCGCGATCCAGGCCGTGAAAGGCTCGCCCAGAATCAGTACGCCCATCAGGATGGTGGACATCGGCCCCACCATGCCGGTCTGCGCCGACAGGGCCGGGCCGATGCGCTCTATCGCCATCATCACCAGCAGCACCGGCACGGCGGTGCACAGCGTGGCATTCAGCACCGACAGCCAGATCACCTGCGGCGCCACCGCGAAAGCGGTATCCAGCGGCCGCAGCAGGGCAAACTGCAGGACGCAGCAGACGCAGGCCACCGTGGTCGCCAGCCCCACCAGGCGCAGCGAACCCAGGCGCTTGACCATCTGTCCGCTGTAGACCAGGTACACCGCGTAAGTGGCCGCGCTGGCGAACACCAGCAGCGCGCCCAGCGCCGCCTGGCTGCCCTCCAGCCGGATCTCGTGCCCGAACACCAGCAGCACGCCGCAATAGCTGATCGCCATGCCGGACAGCTGCGCGCGGCTGAAGGTACGGCGGTAAAGCAGCCAGCCCAGCAGCATCACCAGCGTGGGGTTGAGGTACAGGATCAGCCGTTCCAGCGAGGCGCTGATGTACTGCAGGCCGGCAAAGTCAAGAAAGCTGGACAGGTAGTACCCCGTGACGCCCAGACCCGTCACGCCCAGCCAGTCGCGCGCCGACAGCGCCGGCTTGCCGCGGCTGGCCCACCAGGCCATCACGGCGAAGATCGGCAGCGCGAACAGCATGCGCAGCATCAGCAGCGTCACCGCGTCGGTGCCATGGCGGTAGGCCAGCTTGACGATGATCGCCTTGCCGCTGAAGGCGATGGCACCCACAACCGCAAGCAGCAGGCCGGAGGAACGGGAAGATGGGGACACAGCGGGTTGGCGCGCGGCTACTTCTTGTACGTCAGGGAGCTGGATGAGAAGTTTGCGTCGGCACCGGCCGTGCGGAATTGCGTGAACCCGGGGACGAATCCGATCGAAAGGCTCTGGGTCGCACCACTGGAGATCGTCGTCAGCACGGTCAGGTCTGCGCTACCGACAGCAGTGGCAGGCGTATTGGCCTTGACCGGCACGGTCGACAGAAAGGTCACCCGGATCGGGATCGAACTGCCCCCAAGGGAGGTGGTCAGGACACTGGCCGTACGGCAGTCAAAGTCGGTGTAGTACTGCGTGGTAAGCGTGCCGGTCACAGAACTGCCGGTTGCCGGGCCGAAACTGAAGGTGTTGTACACGGACCTGGCCAACGGATTCGACGACAGGAATGAAACGCCGCAATTGGAGTTCCAGCTGGCGGAGGCGTATTTCCCGAGATCCCCGTTGCTTCCGGTCAGTTCCGGAACCACTGGCGCGGGCGTGACTACCGTCACCGTGGTTGTTTCCGAACCTCCCCCGCCGCATCCAGCCAGGAGGACCGCGGCCAGGACTGTTGCGCAACTGTTGTTCAGCATCGAATCCCTTTTGAAAACGGCAATTTTAAGTCAGGAGTTCTAACGAATCATGCCGCGAGCGCCTTGTGGTGCAACCGCCGCAGCGACCACCATACGGCCAGCGCCACGAACGGAATGGCGCAGGCAGCCGTGCTCTCCGCACTCCAGGGCCAGCCCACGGCGTGCGCCGCCTTGGCAAGGTAGCTCACCAGCCCCACGATGTAGTAAGTGATGGCCGCGACCGACAGCCCTTCCACCGTGGACTGCAGCTTCAGTTGCAGCCCCTGGCGGGTGTTCATCGCCCCCAGCAGGGCCTGGCTGCTTTGCTGCTGTTCGATCTCCACGCGGGTGCGCAGCAGGTTGCTCATGCGCGAGACACGCTGCGACAGCGCGTCCTGCCGGCGCGTGGCCCAGGCACAGGTGCTGCGCGCGGGCGACAGGCGCCGCTCGATGAATTCGCCGATGGTCTGCAGGCCGGCCAGGCGTGATTCGGCGATGTCCGCAACGCGCCGGTCGATCAGCTCGAAGTACGCGGCGCTGGCCGAGAAGCGCGAGTGCGTGGCCGCGTACTGGCTCTCGACCTTGCCGGCCAGCCGTGTCAGCCGGTCCAGCAGCTGCGGCTCGTCGTCGCGCGCGGCGGCCCGGATGGAGTCCGCCAGCTCGGCCAGCTCGATCTCGGCGTGGCCGAGCACGGCGGAGGCCTCTCGCGCGGCGGGCAGGCCGAGCAGCGCCGCCATGCGGTAGGTATCGATTTCCAGCAGCTGCTGCACCAGCCGCCCCAGGCGCCGCGGCGTGACACTGCCGGCCAGCAGCACCATCCGCGAGAACCCATCGGCATGGATCGCGAAATCGGTATAGACCTCGCCGTGGCCGTCGGCCACGGTGGAGGCCACTAGCGTGTCTTCGTTGAGCACGTGCTTGACCAGCGAATTGCTGCCGAAAGCCTGGGTGGGCAGGACCCAAAGATGCACACTGGCGAGGCACTGCCCCGGCAGCCGGGCCACCCAGTCCTGCGGCACGGCCTCCATGGCGGTGGCCGGTTCACGGTCGCCGAAACCCGCTGCCTCCATCGCCCGCGAGAACGACCAGGTGACGAACTCGGTGTGCATTTCCCAGCGGATGCGGAACGCGCCCAGATCCATGCGCATGTGGGTGGACTGCGCGTCGGGCTGCGGCAGGTGGTGGTCGCGCAGGAGTGCCGCCACGTGCGCGCGGCTGGCCTCGCGGCCCGCTGCGTCGCAGACCATGACGATATGCGAGATCGCCAGCGGCGCGGCCATCGCCTCAGGCGGGCGCGCATGGATTTCGTTGTGCAGCGCGACCCGTTGAGGGTGCGCCTGCGGATGGCTGGTGTTCAAGTGGCTCTTCTCCCGAGCCCGAGATTGTGACGCAATAAAAAACGGCGCCCGCAGGCGCCGTTTTTCCGTCGCGGCAGCGCCGGCTTACTCTTCGACGAAGGCTTCCTCGCGCTTGTTCTTCACGGCCGGCAGCAGGACGATCACCAGCAGCAGCACAGCGGCGGCCAGCAGGCCGGCCGACAGCGGGCGGGTGACGAACACGCTCCAGTCGCCGCGCGAGAGCAGCAGCGCGCGCCGCAGGTTTTCCTCCATCATCGGGCCCAGGATGAAGCCCAGCAGCAACGGCGCCGGCTCGCAGCCCAGCTTGACGAAGGCGTAGCCGATGAAACCGAAGGCACCCACCATCCAGACGTCGAAGGTGTTGTTGTTGGTGGAGTACACGCCCACCGCGCAGAACAGCACGATCGCCGGGAACAGGAACTTGTAGGGCACCGTCAGCAGCTTGATCCACATGCCGATCAGCGGCAGGTTCAGGATGATCAGCATCAGGTTGCCGATCCACATCGAGGCGATCAGGCCCCAGAACAGCTGCGGGTTGCTGGTCATCACCTGCGGGCCGGGCTGGATGTTGTGGATGGTCATGGCACCCACCATCAGCGCCATCACGGCGTTGGGCGGGATGCCCAGCGTCAGCAACGGGATGAAAGAGGTCTGGGCGCCGGCGTTGTTGGCCGACTCGGGCGATGCGACGCCACGGATGTTGCCCTTGCCGAAGGGCACTTCGCCCGGCTTCATCCTGATCTTCTTTTCCAGAGCGTAGGCCGCGAAGGCCGCCAGCAGCGCGCCGCCGCCGGGCAGGATGCCCAGCGCCGAACCCAGGAACGTTCCGCGCAGCACGGCCGGCGTCATGTTGATGAAGTCCTGCTTGGTTGGCCACAGGCCCGTGACCTTGGAGGTGAACACCTCGCGGTCGTCCTCGTGGGTCGACAGGTTGCTGATGATTTCGCCGTAGCCGAACACGCCCATGGCGATCACCACGAAGCCGATGCCGTCGGTGAGTTCAGGGATGTCGAAGCTGTAACGCGCCACGCCGGAGTTCACGTCGGTGCCCACCAGGCCCATGAGCAGGCCCAGCACGATCATGCCGATGGCCTTGATCAGGGAGCCGGACGCCAGCACCACGGCGCCGATCAGGCCCAGGATCATCAGCGAGAAGTATTCGGCCGGGCCGAACTTGAAGGCCAGCTCGGTCAGCGGCGGCGCGAACGCGGCCAGGATCAGCGTGCCCACGCAGCCCGCGAAGAACGAGCCCAGGCCCGCGGCCGCGAGCGCCGGTCCCGCTCGTCCCTGCCTTGCCATCTGGTAGCCGTCGATACAGGTCACCACCGAGGACGATTCGCCCGGCAGGTTCACCAGGATGGCGGTGGTGGAGCCGCCGTACTGCGCGCCGTAATAGATGCCGGCCAGCATGATCAGCGCCGACACGGGGGGCAGCGCATAGGTGGCGGGCAGCAGCATGGCGATGGTGGCCACGGGGCCGATGCCGGGCAGCACGCCGATCAGCGTGCCCAGCAGGCAGCCGATGAACGCATACAGCAGGTTGATGGGCGTGAAGGCGACGCCGAAACCCAGGGAGAGATTTGCAATCAGGTCCATTTTGTTTTCCTCAACCCGTGATGAACGAAGGCCACACCGGGATCTGCAGCTTAAGCAGCACGATGAATGCGAGGTAGCTGCCGATCGCCAGCACCGTGGCCAGGATCAGCGTCGGGCGCAGGTGAAACTTGCCGTCGGCCATGCTGGAGATCAGCGTCAGGCCGTAGATGGCGGCGATCAGGCCCATCGCGGGCACGCCGATCGAGGGCAGCCCGGCGAGCAGCACGCCGAACGCCAGGTTGGCCGCGATGATGAAGAACAGCGGGCGCCAGGCCCAGGCGCCGATCTTCTCGCCGTCTTCGGTTTCCACAACCAGCGATGTAAACAGCACGACAGCGCCGATCAGCGCCAGCACGATGCCCAGCATCAGCGGGAAGTAGCCCGGCCCCATGCGGGCGCCTTCGCCCACGTTGTAGGTGGTTGCCCCCCAGGCGAACGCAATCCCGACGATCATGAACATGACGCCGGAAAAGAAGTCCTTTTGACTTTTGATTTTCACGTTTTATCTCCTCGAAAAGGATTTCGGATGGCGGGATTGTGGGTGGATTCCCCCAGCCAATTGATGTGGGTTCCACCTATTCCGGGGCCGCCCAAACGCCGGGTCAGGTCAGCCCACGCTCAGTTTCAGTCAAGCGGAGGCGTAGTAGTGAGCACTTCCTCCAGCGTGGTCAGGCCCTCGGCCACACGCAGGGCGCCCGCCAGCCGCAGGGGACGCATTCCATCAGTCACCGCCTGCCGGCGCATGGCGCTCGTGCCCGGGTCCCGCGTGACGATTTCCTTGAAGGCCTCGCTCACCGTGAGCAGTTCGTACAGGCCCATCCGGCCCATGAAGCCGGTCATGCGGCAATCGACGCAGCCCATCGGCTTGTAGGGCTGGAAACCGCCGCTGATCTTCCAGGGCTTGACCATTTCATCGACATCCGCGCGGGAAGTGCCGTCGTCCTTTTCGCGGCACTGCCTGCAAAGCGTGCGCACCAGGCGCTGCGCCAGCACGCCCAGCAGCGTGGCGTTGATCAGGTACGCCGGCACGCCCAGCTCCATCATCCGGGTGACGGCCGACGGCGCGTCGTTGGTGTGCAGCGTGGAGAACACCAGGTGGCCGGTCAGCGCCGCCTGCACCGCCATCTCCGCGGTCTGCAGGTCGCGGATTTCGCCCACCATGATGATGTCCGGGTCCTGCCGCATCAGCGCGCGCAGCCCTTCGGCGAAGTTGAAGTCCAGCTGCGGCTGCACTTGCGTCTGGTTGAAGGAGGGCTCGATCATTTCGATCGGGTCCTCCACCGTGCTCACATTCACTTCCTCGGTCGCCACGCGCTTGAGCGTGGAATACAGCGTGGTGGTCTTGCCCGAGCCCGTGGGGCCGGTCACCAGGATGATGCCGTGCGGCCGCTTGACCAGGGCTTCCCAGCGCGCCGCGTCGTGCTGCGCGAAACCCAGCGCGTCCAGGTCCTTCACCGCGGTGTCGGGGTCGAAAATCCGCATCACCATCTTTTCGCCGAAGGCGGTGGGCAGGGTCGACAGCCGCATTTCAACCTCGTCGCCGCGCGGGTTGCGGGTCTTGATGCGGCCGTCCTGCGGCCGGCGCTTTTCCACCACGTCCATGCGGCCCAGCAGCTTGATGCGCGCGATCATCGCGTTCAGCACGCCCATGGGCATCTGGTAGACGGGGTGCAGCACGCCGTCGATGCGGAAGCGGATCACGCCCTGCTCGCGGCGCGGCTCCAGGTGGATGTCGCTGGCGCGCTGGTCAAAGGCGTAGTTCCACAGCCAGTCCACCACCTGCACCACGCCCTGGTCATTGGCATCCAGCTGCTTGTTGGTCTTGCCCAGTTCGACCAGCTGCTCGAAGCTGGCCGCGCCCGCGTTGCCTCCCGACTTCATCGCGGCCTTGACCGACTTGGCCAGCGCGAAAAACTCGGCCGTGTAGCGGTGGATGTCCTGCGGGTTGGTCACGACGCGGCGCACGCCGCGCTTGGACTGGCGCTCGACCTCATCCACCCAGTCGGTGATGAAGGGCTCAGCTGTCGCCACCACCACTTCGGTGCCGGTCACCTGCACGGGCAGCACGCGGTGGCGCTCGGCGTAGGCGGCGCTCATGGTGTCGGCCACCTTGCCCACGTCGACCTTGAGCGGGTCGATGCGCAGGTATTCCAGGCCGGCGCGCTGCGCCAGGTATTGCGTCAGCGCCTCGATGTCCAGCGGCTTGCCGTCGCTGGCGCGCGCCATCGCCACGGCGGCCAGCCGCACCAGCGGGTGCTGGGCGCTTTGCGCCTGGGAGCAGCGGGCCACGGTGCGGCGCGCCTCCTCGTCGGAGATGACGCCATCCTGGTTCAGCCACTCGACCATGTGGCGCCAGTCGAGCGGGCCGCGGTGAGGCGTCCTGGCCAGGGCGGAATTCTTGACGGCGCTCATGGTTCGGGGCATTTCACTCCACGGGTTTGAATACCCGCAGCCACTTCGGCGCGGGCAGGCCCCAGCGAGTTTGGATGGTTTCGCCGCGGACGGCAAGCGCGTCGCGGGCGGGACGCTGCGGTGTGCGCAGCGCCAGCACCACGGTGTTGCCTTCCCGGGTGGGCTTGAACGCCCAAACGGCCTGCGGGCCAAAGGCCGCGCTGATCTTGGCCAGGCTCTGCGCGTAGCTGGACGAGCGGCCGAAAAGGTTGACCGTCATGCAGCCGTCCTCGGTCAGCAGCTTGCGGCAATCCGCATAAAAGGCCTCGCTGTCGAGCACCGGAGCCGCGGCCTCATGGTCGTACAGGTCCACCTGCAGAGCATCGACCTGGCCGCGCCAGTGCTCATGCGCGGCCACCTCGGCCGCGTCGCCCAGCACCACCGACAGCCGCGTGTCATCGGCCGGCAGCTTGAACCACAGCCTGCAGGCCGCCACCACCTGCGGGTTGAGCTCGATGGCGGTGGTCTTCATCCGCAGCTTCTTGTGGCAGAACTTGGTGAGCGAGGCGGCTCCCAGCCCCAGCTGCATCGCGTGGCGCTTCGCCACCGAAGCGGGGTCCACAAACAGCAGCCATGCCATCATGCGCTGGACATACTCCAGCTGGATCTCGAACGGCGAATCCAGCAGCATCGAGCCCTGCACCCATTCGGTGCCCAGGTGCAGGTACCGGATGTCGCCGTGGTCGGAGAAGTTGACTTCGGGAAGGCGTTGCGCGCGGGCTTTCAAGGTGGCGCGATTATCCACCGGCCCCCGCCCTACTTCTCCACCGCGGCGTACACCATGTTGCGCACGATGGACCGGTAAGGCACACGCTGCTTCGGCGACTGCATCATGAACACCACGAACAGGTTGGTCTTCGGGTCCACCCAGAAATAGGTGCCGCCCGCGCCGCCCCAGTTGTATTCGCCGGCGGGCGTGATGAACGGGGCTTCGCCATTGACCTTGCGCACACCAAACCCCAGCCCGAAGCCGTAGCCCGGCCCCGGCAGGTACAGCGGGGTGGTGGCCACGGTGGAGCCCAGGTGGTCGGAAGTCATGTATTCAATCGTCTTGGGGCTGAGGTAGCGGCGCCCGTCCAGCATGCCGCCGTTGAGCATCATCTGCAGGAAGCGCGAGTAGTCAGTGGCGGTGGAGACCAGGCCGCCGCCGCCCGATTCGAACTTCATTGCCTCACGCGGATTGCCGATAGCCGCGCCGGCGCCGAAGCTGCGGTCATCGGCCAGCGGCTCGGCGATGCGGGCCTGGCGCGCCGCTTCGGTCACGTAGAAGCTGGTGTCCTTCATGCCCAGCGGGTCGAGCAGGCGGGCACGCAGGATGCTGTACAGGCTCTGGCCCGAAGCCACTTCCAGCACGCGGCCCAGAACGTCGGTGGAATAGCTGTAATCCCAGGTACTGCCGGGCTGGTAATGCAATGGCATGGAAGCGAGCTTGTCCGCAAACTCGGCAGTGGTGAAGTCGCCGGCGCCCACGCCCGCGTCCAGGTAGGCCTTCTTCACCAGCGAGTCGCCGAAGAAGCCGTAGGTCAGGCCGGAGGTGTGGCGCATCAGGTCCTGGACGGTGATCGGCCGGCGCGCGGCTTCGAGCTCCAGCCGCTTGACGCCGGTGGCGGCGTCCACCTTCTCGACACCCACCTTGACGTTCGCGAACGCCGGAATGTAGCGCGAGACCGGCGCCTCCAGCAGCAGCTTGCCTTCCTCCACCATCATCATGGCCGCCACGGTGACCAGCGGCTTGGTCATCGAGTAGATGCGGAAGATGGAGTCGCGGCTCATGGGGTCAGGGCGACCCGGGTCCTGCTGGCCGATGGCTTCGTAGTAGGCCAGCTTGCCGTTGCGCGCCACCATCACCACCGCGCCCGGGATGCGCTTGGCGTCGACCTCGGCCCTTATCCAGGTGCCGATGCGGCCGAGCCGCTCGGATGACATGCCCACGTCTTCGGGTTTGGCCGCCGGCAGGTTCTGCGCCGCCGCTGCGTGGGCAGCAAGCGCGAGCGCCGCAGCGCCCAGCCATTGCATTGCTTTTTTCATGTTGTCTCCTTGTGGATTGCGGCTTATCGCACAGGCTTGCGGCCTTGCCAAGCACCCGCAAGACAGGCGTTGGGGCAGAATCGCCGCCAGCACTTTTGCCGAAGGAGACGCAATGAACATGGACGCAGCCTGGATTTTCCTGAGCACCCAGGGGATGGATTTCGGCCTGAAGGTGCTGGGCGCGGTGGTCGCCTGGTTCGTCGGCCGCTGGCTGATAGGCATCCTCAAGCGGCTGGCCAACGCGGCATTGCTGCGCGGCCAGCGCGTTGACGCGACGCTGGCGCATTACCTCAGCGCCATCGTCTCGGTGGGCCTGAATGTCCTGCTGATCCTTGCCATCCTGGACATCTTCGGGGTGCGCACCACCTCGTTCGCCGCGCTGCTGGCCGGCGCGGGCCTGGCCATCGGCACCGCCTGGGGCGGGCTGCTCACCCATTTTGCGGCCGGCGTTTTCCTGCAGGTGCTGCGGCCCTACAAGGTGGGCGACCATGTAACGATCGGCGGCGTCAACGGCGTGGTCAAGGAGCTGGGCCTGTTCGGCACCACGCTGGTCACGGGCGACAGCGTCACGGCGCTGGTGGGCAACAACAAGGTGCTCTCCGACACCATCCAGAACTTCAGCACGCTGCCAGCGCGGCGGGTGGACACCACGGCGAAGGTGGACAACAGCGTCAACGTGCGCGACGCGATCGAGAAGCTGCGCGAGGCGGTGGCGAAGATCCCGAACGTGGCGCATGACCCGAAGCCCGACATCGAAATCCTGCAGTTCACGCCCGAAGGCCCGCTGCTGGCGGTGCGGCCCTATACGCACGCCGACAACTACTGGCAGGTGTATTTCGACACCCACAAGGCCATCGTTGATACCTTCGCAGCGGCGGGCTACCCGGTTCCGGAGATCCGCACGGCGCAGCGCGCTCTCACCTAGGCCGCGAGCAGCGCGGCCAGCCGCGGCAACGCTTGCACCGCGTTGCGCGTGGTCACGGTGGCCAGTTCCTGCGGCTCCATGCCACGCAGCTCCGCGAGCACCGTGGCAATGCGCGGCAGTTCTCCCGGCTCGTTGCGACCTTGCGGCAGGCCCGCCTGCCGCTCGCCCGCCGTCCGGTAAATCCAGTGCGGCGGGATATCGGGTGAATCGGTTTCCATCACCAGCGCCGATAGTGGCAGCTCCGTGGCCAGCCGCCTGATCTGCAGCGCGGAATCAAACGTCACCGTGCCACCGAATCCCAGCTTGAACCCCAGCTTGATGAATTCATGGGCCTGCTGGTCGCTGCCGTTGAAGGCGTGGGCAATACCGGCAACACGAATCCGGCGCAGGTGCTTGAGCAGCTTGTCGGCTGAGCGCCGCACGTGCAGCAGCACCGGCAGCGCATGTTTGCGTGCCAGCAGCAGCTGCTCGCGGTAGAAGTGTTCCTGGCGCGCGGGGTCCAGCCCCGGCACGAAGTAGTCCAGGCCGATTTCGCCCACGGCCACCAGCCGTGGGTCGGCGCGGTGGGCCGTGAGCGCCGCGTCCAGCAGCGCCAGGTCGCCGTCGGCGGCACTGCCGGTGCACAGGGGATGGATGCCCAGCGCATAGGCATCGCCGCCTTCGTGGGCCAGCACGCGTACGGCATCGAAGTTGGGCACGCCCACGGCCGGGATCACGCACAGCGCCACGCCGGCGGCAGTGGCGCGGGCTCGCACAGCCGCGTTTTCGCCCGCGAATTCGGCCGCGTCCAGATGGCAATGTGTATCAATCCACGAAGGCATGGCCGGATGATGCCCGAGCGCGGCGCGGGGGCGTGCATGGCGGCCGAAACCGTGATACCGTGTGTTTTCGTTTCCCCGCAGTTGTCTTCAAGGTGAACGGATGCGCAGGCCAGCCCTCTACAGCTCCAGCCGCTCCGGCCAGGTCGCGGAGCCCCAGTCTCCCGCCGCGCCCGGCCCCATGAACGCGCCTGCCACCGCCGCTTCCGCCGGCACATCGCGCTTCTCCCGCTTCCGTTTTTCCGCTTCCAGCCCGCGTGTGCTGTGGGGCGCCATCGCCCTGCTGGCGCTGCTGCTGGGCTTGAGCTTCACGCTGCAGGTGCGGCAGGGCCAGCGCAAGCTGACCCAGGACGACATCAACGCGGCCGTGCTCAAGACCATGGAAACCCAGGTCATGCCGTCGGAGTACGCGCGTGCCTACGACAAGATCCTTCCTTCAGTGGTGCGCGTGGTCAGCTACGTGAAGAAAAGCCGCCTGAAAGACGAGAAGGACAGCAAGCTGGCAAAGGCCACGCCCCGGCCCAAGCCGCTGGGGCCCGCCGTCACCCCCGAAGCGAAATCCGATGACGACGACGAGGTCGAGCACGGCGTGGGCACCGGCGTGGTGATCATCGACAAGGGCGTCATCCTCACCAACCTGCACGTGGTGTCGGGCGCCGACCGCATCAAGGTGATTTTTTCCGACGGACTGGAATCCATCGCCACCGTCACCGGCGCGCAGCCCGAGAACGACCTGGCCGTGCTGCAGGCGCAGAAGATCCCCGACGACATGATCGCCGCCACCATGCGCTCCACCAGCGACCTCGCCCCCGGCGACAAGGTGCTGGCCGTGGGCTTTCCCTTCGGCATCGGCCCGTCCGCCTCGGGCGGCATCGTCTCGGGCCTGAAGCGCGTGTTCCGCTCGCCCGAAGGCAGGCAGGAGATGAAGAACCTGATCCAGTTCGACGCGGCGGCCAACCCGGGCAATTCCGGCGGCCCGCTGGTGACGATGGACGGCGAGGTGGTGGGCATCGTCACCGCCATCCTCAACCCGACGTCGGCGCGCACCTTCCTGGGCATCGGCTTTGCCGTGCCCATTGAGAACGCCGCCTCGGCGGCCGGCCTGCCTCCCTTCTGAGAGAAAGACAACCCATGGATCCCACGACCCGCCAGGACAGCGCAACCGCACAGCTGATGGAGCAGATCCTCTACGAGGTCAAGCGCGTCGTCGTCGGCCAGGACCGTTTTCTGGAGCGCGTGATGGTGGCCATGCTGGCTCAGGGCCACCTGCTGGTGGAAGGCGTGCCCGGCCTGGCCAAGACGCTGACCGTCAAGACGCTGGCCAGCAGCGTGCGCGGGCAGTTCAAGCGCATCCAGTTCACGCCCGATCTGGTGCCTGCCGACCTGGTGGGCACCCGCATCTACAACCAGAAGACCGGCGAATTTTCCACCGCACTGGGCCCCGTTTTCACCAACCTGCTGCTGGCCGATGAAATCAACCGCGCGCCCGCCAAGGTGCAAAGCGCCCTGCTGGAAGTGATGCAGGAGCGCCAGGTGACGATCGCCGGCGAAACGCACAAGGTGCCAAGCCCCTTCCTGGTGATGGCCACGCAAAACCCCATCGAGACCGAAGGCACCTACCCGCTGCCTGAGGCGCAGGTGGACCGCTTCATGATGAAGGTGCTGGTGGACTACCCCACAGACGAGGAAGAATTCGTCATCGTCGAGCGCGTCACCGGCCCGGCCGTCACCATCTCCGCGGTTGCCTCCACCGAGCAACTGGCGGAACTGCAGAGCGAGTGCCGCCGGGTCTATGTCGACCCTTCGCTGGTGCAGTACGCCGTGAAGCTGGTGTCGGCCACCCGCTCGCCCGACAAGCACGGCCTGAAGGACCTGGCCAAGTACATCACCTTCGGCGCCAGCCCGCGCGCCACCATCAATCTCACCGAAGGCGCACGCGCCATGGCCATGCTGCGCGGGCGCACCTATGCGCTGCCGGAAGACATGACCGACCTGGTGCCCGACGTGCTGCGGCACCGGTTGGTGCTGTCGTACGAGGCGCTGTCCGAAGGGCTGACCTCGGACGCTATCGTCGGCAAGATCATGGCGAAAATTCCCGCGCCCCCGCGCCCGCTGGAACATGAAAAACTCGCCGCCTGAAACCACCGCGATGGTGCCGGCGCAGGGCGCCGAGCACGTGCTGCGCCGCCTCGAATGGACCGTCATCAAGCGCCTGGACGGCCTGTTGCAAGGCGACTACCGCACGCTGCTGCGCGGCTCCGGCCTGGACCTGGCGGACCTGCGCGAATACCAGCACCACGACGACGTGCGCCACATCGACTGGAACGTCACGGCGCGCCTGCAGATTCCCCATGTGCGCGTCTTCACCGAAGACCGCGAGATGGCGGCCTGGTTCCTGCTGGACCTGAGCCCTTCCGTCGATTTCGGCTCGGGCGAGCAGCGCAAGCGCAACGTCTCGGCCGAATTCGTGGCGGTGCTGTCGCGCCTGCTCACGCGCCACGGCAACCGCGTCGGCGCCATGCTGTACGGCTCGGGCGTGGACACGGTCATTCCCACGCGCGGCGGGCGCCGCCACGTGCTGCACCTGCTCAACAGCATCCAGACGCGGCCGGCGCCGGAAGAAACCGGCACCACCCGCCTGGCCGACCTGCTGGGCGCCGCCAACAACCTGGTGCGGCGCCGCTCCACCGTGTTCGTGGTGTCCGACTTCGTCAGCGAGCCGGGCTGGGAAAAGCCCCTGGCCCACCTGGCGCAGCGCCATGAGGTGGTGGCCGTGCGCCTGCTCGACCCGCTGGAGCTGGAGCTGCCCGACCTGGGCCTGCTGACCATCCGCGACGCCGAAACCGGCGAGCAGCTGCTGGTGGACACGCACGACGCCGGCTTTCGCAAGCGCTTCGCGCGCATTGCGGCGCAGCGCGAGGCCGAGCTGCGCCAGAGCCTGGTGCGCGCCGGTGTCGATGCGCTGGAACTCTCCACCGACGGCGACCTGGTCGATGCGGTGGTGCGCTTCACCGAAATGCGCAAGCGCCGCTCGCGGCTGTCCGCGGGCAGCCTGCCGGCCCACCTGAAACGGGCCGCCTGAAAGACCAACGACGATGACCTTCCTCTGGCCCAATTTCCTCTGGCTGCTGCTGGCCGCGCCGCTGCTGGTGCTGGCGTACCTGTGGCTGCTGCGGCGCAAGAAGAAGATGGCGCTGCGCTATGCGTCGCTGTCCATCGTGCGCGAAGCCATGGGGCAGGGCCAGACCGTGCGCCGCCACATCCCGCCGGCGCTGTTCCTGCTGGCCCTGATCGCGATGCTGGTTTCGGCCGCGCGCCCGGTGGCGGTGATCACCCTGCCTTCGACCCAGCAGACCATCATCCTGGCCATGGATGTTTCGGGCAGCATGCGCGCCACCGACGTCAAGCCCAGCCGCATCGTCGCCGCGCAGGACGCGGCCAAGTCGTTCCTGGCCGACCTGCCGCGCCATGTGAAGGTGGGCATCGTCGCCTTCGCCGGCTCGGCCCAGGTGGCGCAGCTGCCCACCACCAACCGCGAAGACCTGGTCACCGCGATCGACCGCTTCCAGCTGCAGCGCGCCACCGCCACCGGCAACGCCATCGTGATCTCGCTGGCCACCTTGTTCCCCGACGCGGGCATCAGCCTCGATTCACTGCAGACCGGGCGCGAGCGCCAGCGCGGCTTCGCCATCGACGGCGAGAAGAAAGAACTGAAGGAATTCAAGCCCGTGGCACCCGGCTCGTACGCGTCGGCCGCCATCATCATGCTGACCGACGGCCAGCGCACCACGGGCGTGGACCCGCTGGAGGCCGCCAAGCTGGCCGCCGACCGCGGCATCCGCGTGTACACCGTGGGCATAGGCACGGTGGACGGCGAGACCATCGGCTTCGAAGGCTGGTCGATGCGGGTGCGGCTGGACGAGGAAACCCTCAAATCCATCGCCCAGAAAACCAGCGCCGAGTACTACTACGCCGGCACGGCCGCCGACCTGAAGAAGGTGTACGACACGCTCAGCTCGCGCCTGACGGTGGAGAAGAAGGAAACCGAAATCTCCGGCCTGCTGGCCCTGGTGGCCGCGGCGCTGGCCCTGGTTTCAGCGGGGCTCTCGCTGCTCTGGTTCAACCGGATTCTCTGAAGCAATATCCGCGGGCCGCCGCCTTCAGGCGATATTTCAACAATTCTTGAAATATCTATCGCTGCACGGAAAAAAGCACCGAAAAGACGCTGCGGCGCCCCTACGCCAAGAATTCAGAACGCAAGCGTGGCGCGGCTTGCAGGCTTAAAAAGGCCCGCAAGCCGCATGGATAGTGCGTGAAGGGGAATCAGGCCAGCACGCCCGACACCAGCCGCAGCTGCCGCGCGCAGCGCGCCGCCAGCGTTTCATCGTGGGTCACCAGTACAAAGGCCGTGCCCATGTCGCGGGCCAGCTGCAGCATCAGCTCGAACACGCCGTCGGCGGTGGAGCGGTCCAGGTTGCCGGTGGGCTCATCCGCCAGCACGCAGGCCGGCTGCGTCACCAGCGCGCGCGCAATGGCCACGCGCTGGCGTTCGCCGCCCGAGAGTTCCGCGGGCCGGTGCTTCACGCGTTCGGTCAAACCCACTGAGGCCAGCGTCTTCGCGGCGATGGCATGCGCCTGTTGCGGCTCCATGCGCCGAATGCGCAGCGGCATGGCCACGTTGTCCAGCGCGCTGAATTCCGGCAGCAGGTGATGAAACTGGTAGACAAAGCCCAGGTGCTCGTTGCGCAGGCGCCCCTGCTGCGCGGCGCTCAGCTGCGACATCTCCTGCCCCATCAGCTGCACCGCGCCGCGGGTGGGCGCGTCCAGCCCGCCCAGCAGGTGCAGGAGCGTGCTCTTGCCCGAGCCCGATGCGCCGACGATGGCCAG
This sequence comes from Burkholderiales bacterium, assembly GCA_016191525.1. Classification (GTDB taxonomy): domain Bacteria; phylum Pseudomonadota; class Gammaproteobacteria; order Burkholderiales; family Burkholderiaceae_C; genus Ramlibacter. The sequence continues at coordinate 19,476 of JACPOK010000040.1, forward strand.
CGTTTCGCCGGCGCGCACCTGCAGGTCGATGCCCTTGAGCACTTCCACGTCCAGCCCGCCTTCGCTGAAGCGCTTGGACAGGCCCTGGCATTGCAATACGACATCACTCATAGCGCAGCGCCTCCGCCGGGTTCACACGGCTCGCGCGCCAGCTAGGGTAGATGGTGGCCACAAATGCCAGCACCAGCGAGATCACCGCGATCGGCACGATGTCGGCGCTCTGCGGGTCGCTGGGCATGCTGCTGATCAGGTAGATGTCCTTGGGCAGGAAATTGGCATGCAGCGCGCTTTCCAGCGCGGGCACGATCACGTCGATGTTCAGCGCAATGCCCAGGCCCAGCAGCAGCCCGGCCAGCGTGCCGATCACGCCCACCATCGCGCCTTGCACCACGAAGATGCCCATGATGCTGCCCGGGCTGGCGCCCAGCGTGCGCAGGATGGCGATGTCGGCGCGCTTGTCGGTCACAGTCATCACCAGCGTGCTCACCAGGTTGAAGGCCGCCACCGCCACGATCAGCGTGAGGATGATGAACATCATGCGTTTTTCCAGCTGCACGGCAGCGAACCAGGTGCGGTTCTGGCGCGTCCAGTCGCGGATCAAAAACTGGCCGGTGAGCGTGCCCGCCAGCTCGCCCGCCACTTCGCGCGCCTGGTGCAGGTCTTTTAGCTTCAGCCGGATGCCGGTCGGCCCTTCCAGCCGGAAGATGCGCGCCGCGTCGTCGATGTGCAGCAGCACCAGGCCGCTGTCGTATTCGTAGTGGCCGGAATCGAAGGTGCCCACCACCGTCATCTGCTTCAGGCGCGGCACGATGCCGGCCGGCGTCACCTGCCCGCTGGGCGCGATCAGCGTCACCGGGTCGCCTTCACGCACGCCCAGGTTGCGCGCAAGTTCCGCGCCCAGCACCACGCCGAACTGGCCGGCCACGAGTTTCTGCAGGCTGGCGTTTTTCTGCAGCGTGGCGGCCAGGTCCGTGACCTCGTTCTCGTGCGCCGGGTCGATGCCGCGCACGATCGCGCCGCGCATGTCCTCGCCGCGGGCCAGCAGGGCCTGCGCCGAGATGAAGGGCGCGGCGCCGGTCACCTGCGGGTTGCGCCGCGCTTCCTGCATGGTGCGGTTGATGTCCGGCAGCACGCCGCCGCCGGCGCCATAGATCTCGATGTGCGACACCACGCCCAGCATGCGGTCGCGCACTTCCTTCTGGAAGCCGTTCATCACCGACAGCACGATGATCAGCGCCGCCACGCCCAGCGAAATGCCCAGCATGGACACGCCCGAGATGAAGGAGATGAAGCCGTTGCGCCGGGTGGCGCGGCCGGCGCGGGTGTAGCGCCAGCCCAGGGCCAGTTCGTAGGGAATTCGCATGAAGGAGCGTGTGATTGGCCGTGATTGTGGCATCCCGGACAATAGGCGCATGTCAGACGGCGTCCACTTGTTGATCCCTTATGCCGCGTGCGGCGCGGACGGCTGCCACGAGGCCATCCCCGGCCTGCGGCTGCCCCACTTCCAGAAACTGCTTTCCCGCCTGCCCGTAGCGGCGACGGACCCCGGCGAAGACACCAGCCTGTCGCCGCCGCATGAGCGGGTGCTGGCCCGCGCCTGCGGCCTGCAGGCGCCGGACGGCTGCATCCCCTGGGCGGCCTGGCAGGTGCGGCAGGCCGGGCGCGATGCGGGCGGCGAGGCCTGGGCCTGGATCACGCCCTGCCACTGGCATGTGGCGACCAGCCACATCGTGATGCACCACCCGCAGGACCTGCGGCTGGATGCGGACGAATCGAAGCTGCTGCTCGCGGCCATGCAGCCTTTCTTCGCGCAGGACGGCATCACGCTGGAATACGACGCGCCCACGCTGTGGCTGGCGCGCGGCGAGATTTTCCGCGGCCTGGCCACCGCCTCGCTGGACCGGGTGTCGGGCCGCGACATCGACGCCTTTGTGCCGCGTGCGCAAGCCGCCCGCACGCTGCGCCGCCTGCAGCAGGAAATGCAGATGCTGCTGTACACGCATGAAGCCACGGACGCGCGGGTGCGCGGCGGGCAACTGCCGGTGAATTCCTTCTGGGTCAGCGGCACCGGCGCGCTGCCTTCGACGCCCGTGGCCACGCCCGGCGGATTGCAGGTCATGCACTCCCTGCGCGACGCGGCGCTGCGCGAGGACTGGCCGGCCTGGGCCGCCGCCTGGATGCAGCTCGATGCGCAGGAAGGCCCGCGCCTGGCGCAGGCACTGGACAGCGGCCGCGCCGTCACGCTGACGCTGTGCGGCGAGCGCAGCGCCGTCAGCCGCTCGTCCGGCAAGACCGGTTTTTTCAGCAAATTCTCCAGCGTTTTCGGCCGCCAGAGCGCATCCAGCCTGCTTGAGACGCTATGAAATTAATAGTAAGAGACATTCCGCCACGCTCCGTGTGGGTGCTGGAGCAGGCCGGCGTGCACCCGCTGCTGGCGCGCCTGTACGCCTCGCGCGGCGTGCTGGGCACCGAGGAACTTGACGATGCGCTGTCGCGCCTGCTGCCGCCTTCGGGCATGAAGGGCACCGGGGAGGCCGCCGTGCTGCTGGCTGATGCGATCAGCGCCAGCCAGAAGCTGTGCATCGTGGCCGACTACGACTGCGACGGCGCCACCGCCTGCGCCGTGGCGCTGCGTGGCCTGCGCCTGCTGGGCGCGAAGCACGTGGGCTACATCGTTCCCGACCGGGTGGTGGACGGCTACGGGCTCACTTCGCCTATCGCGCAGCGCGTGAAGGACAGCGGCGCCGACATCCTCATCACGGTGGACAACGGCATCGCCAGCGTGGAAGGCGTGGCCACCGCCAACGCACTGGGCCTGAAGGTGCTGGTGACCGACCACCACCTGCCCGGCCCGCAGCTGCCCGACGCGGCGGTGATCGTCAACCCCAACCAGCCGGGCTGCGGCTTCGAGAGCAAGTCCATCGCCGGCGTGGGCGTGATGTTCTACGTGCTGCTGGCGCTGCGCGCGGAGCTGCGCAAGCGCGGCGCCTTCACTGCTGAAACGCAGCCCAAGCTGGACGCCCTGCTGCCGCTGGTGGCCTTGGGCACGGTGGCCGACGTGGTCAAGCTCGACGCCAACAACCGCCGCCTGGTGGCCCAGGGCCTCAGGCGCGTGAGGGCCGGCGCGCTTCCGGCGGGCCTTGCAGCCCTTTTTACGGCTGCAGGCCGCGCCAGTGCTGCGGCAACGACTTTCGACTTCGGCTTTGCGCTGGGCCCGCGCATCAATGCCGCAGGCCGCCTTTCGGACATGACGCTGGGCATCGAATGCCTTCTCACGGACGACGCTGCGCGCGGCGATGAGCTAGCCCGCACGCTGGACGGCATCAACCGCGAGCGGCGCGAGATCGAGGGCGACATGCGCGAGCAGGCGATGCAGATCGCCGAGTCGCTGTTCGAGGAAGGCGAAGACCCGCCGGCCGCCATCTGCGTGTTCGACCCCGACTTCCATGAAGGCGTGGTCGGCATCGTGGCCTCGCGGCTGAAGGACAAGCTGCACCGCCCCTCGTTCGTGTTCGCCGCCAGCCAGGCGCCCGGCAAGGAGCATGAGCTCAAGGGCTCGGGCCGCTCCATCCCCGGCTTTCATTTGCGCGACGCGCTGGACCTGGTGGCCAAGCGCCACCCCGGCGTGCTGCTGCGCTTTGGCGGCCACGCCATGGCGGCGGGCTGCACCATTGGCGAGGAAAGCCTGGATCAATTCGAGCAGGCAATGGCGCTGGTGGCGCGGGAGTGGCTGGATGCGCCCACCCTGCTGCGCCGGTTGCACACCGACGGGCCGCTGTCGCCCGAATACCGCCGGCCGGAACTGGTGGACACGCTGCACCGCGAGGTCTGGGGCCAGGGCTTTGCGCCGCCGATGTTCAGCGAAGAAGTGGAAGTGGTGTCGCAGCGGCTGGTGGGGGAAAAGCACCTGGCGCTGAAGTTGAAGCACCAGGGCCAGCCGGTGGACGGCATCTGGTTCGGCCACACCGAGCCGCTGCCGGCGCGGGTGACGATTGCGTTCCGGCTCGATGCGGATGAATGGCAGGGGGTGCGAAGGGTGCGCTTCCTGGTGGAAGGCGCGGAAGAAAGGTAGCTTACGCGGCCCGCAGCTGCGTGCCCCAGCCGCGCGGGTCGTCGAAATAGGCGAACAGGCGGACGGCCACGGCGCGCAGCTGGTCATCGGCCATCGTGTGGGCCCGGGCCAGCTGCCACATCGCGTATTCGCGGTCGCCCAGCATCATGGCGGAGCTGATGCAGCGGCCATGGCCGGCCATCAGCAGCGAGAAAGTCCCCAGCAGTTCGGTCGGGCAGTAGCGGCTTGCATCGAACGCGATGTCGAATTCATCCGAGGCTTCCATCGAAACATCCGGGCGGGCGGTTTCGTTGGTGGTAGCGGTTGCTGCGTGGGCCATGGTGAACTCCTGTGTGGTGGAAGCGTGATCCAACAATAGGCGGGGCGCGGCGGCGGCGCAGTCAGCCCGGGCGCTTACACAATGTCGGACGCAGGCTCAGCCTGTTGAAGGCGGGCTGAAAAAAAAGGCGCATGGTGCATGCGCCTTTTTTGTTCCCGGCGGCCGTGGCCGCGGTTGCCTTTAACGGTAGGTGAAGCCCACCGGCATGGCTGCGGATACCGCACCGCCATCGGTACCGCGCGCCGCAGTCAGGTGCTGGCGGCAGCCGCCCACGGTGGACTTGGGCATGAAGTCCAGGCAGTCGGTCACCGCGTTGCGCTGCACCGTCCACTGCGCTTCGCGCATCTGGGCTTTCTGCACCTGCTGGCTGCAGACCATGTAGAAGGCCGCCAGCAGGAAGGCGGCCACAACGGCCAAGGCACTCCACAGCAGCTTCTTGCGCGGTGTGTCGGCGAAATCGTGAAGCTGGTCGAACTGCATGGAAAACTCCTTGGTGGATGCTTCGATGCTAGGTGGGGCCCCTGCCCGGCGATAGCGCCTTTGCCGCGACGCGACGTAGGACAAAATCGGGCCATGACGCACCACTTCGATGCCGCAGCCACCGCCGCCCGCCTGCCCTGGCCCGCGCTGGTGCGGGAGATCTCCCGGCTGCTGGCCGACAGCTCCGTGCAGGTACCCGCGCGTTTGGTGCAGGCCTTGCCCGGCGGCGCCAGCCTGTTCGTGATGCCCGCCTTCGACAGCGAGGTGGCCATCACCAAGCTGATCACCTTCACGCCCGGCAATGCAGGCAGCGGGCGCCCCACCATCCAGGGCGATGTGGTGGTGTTTGACATCGCCACCGGTGAGCGCCGCCTGCTGCTGGACGGCCCCACGGTCACGGCGCGCCGCACCGCCGCGGTCTCCCTCCTGGCCGCGCAGCGTTGCGCGCCCAACAAGGCGGGCCCGCTGCTCATCCTTGGCGCCGGCGCCCAGGGCAAGGCGCACCTGGAGGCATTTGCGCAGGGCCTGCCCCTTGGTGAAGTGCGGATTGCATCGCGCAGCGCCGGCAGCGCCCAGTCACTGGCAGCGCACGCACGCTCGTTGGGGCTGCGGGCCAGCGTGGTGCAGGACGCCGATGCGCAGATGGCCGAGTGCCCGCTGGTGGTCACCTGCACGCCCGCCGGCGCCGTGGTGCTGCGCGTCCTGCCGCGCGCGGACGCATTCGTGGCGGCGATGGGCGCCTTCACGCCCCGCATGGTCGAGCTGGATGCCGGCCTGTGCCGCCACTTTGCGGATCACGGCACGGTGCTGGTGGACACGCCCGATGCGCAGCACGAAGCCGGCGACCTGCTGCAGGCCGGGCTGGATGTATCGCGGTTCGCGGACCTGCGCGCCGTGCTGGGGGGCGCCGTCCCCGTGAAGGGCCCCGTGCTGTTCAAGAGCTGCGGCTGGGCGGGCTGGGATTTGGCCGCTGCCCGCACCGCGCTGCTGCCGGGCTGACGGTTACAAGCCACGGGTGATTCGGGTCACAACGGCGTCTGCCCAGACGCCGCACCAAACTGGTGACCGGCCTAGCATGGCTGCATGCGAAATACATGGCTGTGCGGCCTGTGGGCCATTCTTGTTGCGAGCCTTGCCGCCTGCGGCGGCGGCGGCGGTGGTGGCATTGGCGGCGAAGCGGCGGCGCCCGCAGGCAATGCGCCCACCATCGCGCTGGTGGCCGGCCGCGCGACGTTTGGCGCGGACACCATCGTCAAGGGCACGGTCACGGACACCGGCGCGCCGGCCGTCTTCAATGCCACCGCTCTTGACGGCGCGATTGCCGCGCTGGATGACGGCTCGGCGATCTACCTGGGCGGGCTGGTCAGGGAAACCACGCCGGAACACCCGCGCGTCTTCCGCATCACGGCGAAAGGCCTGGTGACACCGCTCGAGGGCAGCTGGAACCACATCGCCAACGGCGGCTGCACGGCTGCACTGGGCTGCCCCTTCTTCGATCGCATAGCGCTTGGCCAGGGTTCCGCGGGCAAGGCACTGCTGTTCCAGAGCCTGGACAACAGCCTGTCCATCTTCGGCGCCACTGGAGTGGAGCGCACGCTGTCGATACCCCAGATGACAGCTGCGCCGCTCAATATGGACCGTGCCGGCAGCATTTATTTCTGGGCACGCGACGGCGCCTTGCGGCGGCTCGAGCCCGACGGCGGCCTTTATTTCCTGGGCAACCGGCAGGACGTGGTGGCGCAGACCCTCGGCAACGCGTCCGCCGGCGGGCAGGCGGTGGACGGCCAGGGCAACGTCTATGTGGCGGAGGTCCGCAGCGGAATCATCCGCAAGGTGTCGCCCGGCGGCGCCATCAGCGACGTGGCCGGGCTGCGGGGAGGCTGGCTGGAAACCGACGACAACGGCAACCTCTACGCGATCAACGGCGGCTCCATCCTGAAGCAGTCACCCGGTGGGGCCGTTGAAGGGTTTCTCGCTCCCGCGGGTTTCGGAACCGACCCGCGCAGCGACACCGTTTCCGGCCTGCTGGAGACGCCCTGGCGGATGGCGGTGGGCCCGCAGGGGATGTGGGTGACCGGCCCCTTCGCCATTTCGCTTGCGACACTTCCGCGGCGGCCGGCGGGCTTGGCACCGCCGCCGGCGGCGAGCGGTCCCGGCCGCCTCGCCATCCTTGCCGGCCAGTCGCAGTTCGGCCCCCGGCCGCCCGCGGGCACGCTGGCCGGCACAGGTGCTGCCGTGCGGTTCACCGAGGTGGCCGGCGTGGCCGCGCTGGCCGATGGCTCGGCGCTGGCCGTCGCCACCCTGGCCGGCTCGGGAACGCGGCTGTTCAGCATTGCGCCGGACGGCGTCGTGACGCCGCTTGCAGGTTCCTGGAACCAGCGCGCCGCGGCCTGCGGAACGCTCGCCTGCAGCACCCCGGAACAACTGGCCCTTGCAACGGCCCCCTCGGGCAAGGCTTACCTGTTCGAGGCCCGCAGTTCGACCATCCACGTTTTCGGTGCCGCCGGTGTGGAAAGCCAGTTCACGCTGCCCGAAATGGCCATCTCAAGCCCGCTCGCGGTCGATGGCACGGGCACGGTGTACTTCATGGACAACACCCTGGCGCTGCGCAAGCGCAACCCCGACGGCACGCTGGGCTTCCTGGCCGGCGGCACCCTGGGCAGCACGGATGCGATTGGCATTGCCGCGCAGTTCCGCTCCGTCTCCGGCCTCGCGGTGGATGCGCAGGGCAATGTGTATGTGGCCGACAACGCGACGATCCGCAAGGTGACGCCTTCCGGCCTGGTCAGCACGCTGGCCGGACCGCCCGGATCACCCGGCGCGATCGGCAGCGCCAACGGTACGGGCGCGGCGGCCCGCTTCAGCCTGCTGGCCAGCCTGGCGATCGACACCGCGGGCAACCTCTATGCCGCCGACCCGCTGAACGGCGCGATCCGCAAGATCACTTCGGGCGGCGTGGTCACCACGCTTTCCGCGAAGCCTGATGCGCTGTTCAACCCGCGCGGGCTGGCACTGGCCGGCAACGCATTGCTGATCGGCGAATGGCAGCGCATCTCGCGCCTGCCGCTTGTTCCCTGATGGAGTCGCCCATGCGAAACACCTATCTTCCCGCGCTGTGCGCGCTGGTGGCGGCGGCGCTGGTCGCTTGCGGCGGTGGTGGTGGTGGCGGCGCCGCCGACAGCAGCCCGGCAACGGGCGCGCCCACCGTGGCGCTGGTGGCGGGCACGGCGCAGTTCGGCGCCGACGCCGTGGTCAAGGGCACGCTCACCGACACCGGCGCGCCGGTTGCCCGCAATTCCACCTCGTTCGGTGCCATCGCCGCGCTGGATGACGGCTCGGCGATCTACCTGGGTGGTTTGTCACGCAGCCCTGCCGAGGGCGCACGTGTCTTCAAGGTGACGCCGCAGGGCCTGGTCACGCCGCTGCAAGGCACGTGGAACACCAGGAACGTGGTGTGCGGAATTTTCGGCTGCCCTTTCAATGATGCTATCGCGCTGGGGCAGGGCTCCGCCGGCAAGGGCCTGCTGTACCAGGCGATGGACGGCAGCCTCTTCATCTTCGGCGGTGGCGGGGTCGAACGCACGCTGTCGGTGCCGCAAATGACGGCCGGGCCGCTGAGCGCCGACCGCGCCGGCAATATCTATTTCTGGGCCCGCGACGGCGCCCTGCGCCGGCTGGAAACCGACGGCGGCCTGTATTTCCTGGGCAATCGCCAGGACGTGGTGGACCAGTCGCTGGGCACGGGCTTCGCATTCGGCCAGGCCGTGGACAGCGTGGGCAACGTTTACGTCTCCCAGTTCACCAGCGGCGTGATCCGCAAGGTCACCCCTGCCGGCGCCGTGAGCACTGTGACGGAACTGCGCGGCACGGCACTGCAGACCGACGACGCCGGCAATCTCTATTCCATCAATGGCCCCAACATCCTGAAGCGCTCGCCCTCCGGCACGGTGGAAGGATTCCTGGGGCCCGTCGTGTTCAGCGCCAACTCCAACAGCGACGCGCTGCCCGGCCTGATCGTGCCGCCAACCGGCTTCGCCGTGGGCCCGAGCGGCATGTGGATCAGCGGCGCGCCGGCGGTCTCGCTGGCGACGCAGCCGGTGCGCGCGGCCGGCCTCGCATCGCCCGCCTTGCCCACTGGCGCCGGCCCGCTTAGCGTGCTGGCCGGCTTGGGGCAGTTCGGCTCGCAGCCCGACACCGGCAAGATGGCAGGCACGGGCATCCCCGCCCGCTTCACCATGGTGGCAAATGTCGCCGCGCTGGCGGATGGCTCGGTGATGGCCGTGGCCAACATGAGCACCGCCGCAGGACGCCTGTTCAGGATCGCGGCGGACGGCCGGGTGACGCCGTTGGCTGGCGGCTGGGACCAGCGCGCCCTCTGCGGCACCGCCGGCTGCATTTTCCCCGACCAGCTGGCGCTGGCGACGGCACCGTCGGGCAAGGCCTACCTGTTCCAGGCGCGCACGGCCACGGTCTCGATCTTCGGCAACCAGGGCCTCGAAAGCGAATTCGCGCTGCCGCAGGCCGCCGGCACCAGCCCGCTGGCCGTGGACAGCGCGGGCGCGGTGTATTTCATGGACAGCGGCCCCGCCCTGCGCAAGCGCGCGGCCGACGGCACGGTGACGCTGGTGGCGGGCAGCACCGCGGGCAGCGCGGACGGCACCGGCGCCGCCGCGCAATTCCGCTCGGTCTCCGGCCTGGCGGTGGATGCGCAGGGCAATGTGTACGTGGCCGACAACGCGACGATCCGCAAGGTCACACCCGGCGGCGCGGTCACCACGCTGGCGGGCTCGCCGGGCGCGATCGGCTCGGCCGACGGCACCGGCGCTGCGGCGCGCTTCAGCCTGCTGGCCGGCATCGCGGTGGACGCTGCGGGCAATGTCTATGTGGCGGACCCGTTGAACGGGGCGATCCGGAAAGTTTCAGCGGCCGGGGTGGTCACAACGCTGTCGGCGCGGCCCGATGCGCTGTTCAACCCCAGCGGGCTGGCATTGAACGGGCAAGCCTTGATGATCGGTGAATGGCAGCGCATTTCGCGCCTGGCCCTGCCCTGAGCGGACGGCTTCCTGCTCCCAGTTCGGGGAGCCGGTGCTATTCAAAGCGCCGCGGCGGGACGGGCCAGGATCTGATGGCGGCGCGGCCGACGAACTCGAGCGCGTAGCTTCCTATTTTCCCGGAGCCAATGCCTTAAGTAAATTCGTCACTTGATCTATGCCATCAAACTGGCTCGGAACGTTTTGCGGATCCGGAGTAATGCCCGAAAAAATTAGCGCTTCGAATCTGTCAAGCGTCCGATCGTCAGCCGACTTGCGCACTCGACTAGCGAAATCCGAGTAGCCTTCAACAAAAGCGCAGAGACTGAAACGAAGCTTTATTTGCAACAGTTGCGCACTAAGCGATTGATACCTCAACAGCAGAACGCGAAAAAAATAAAACAGCGCCAGTTCTGCGGCAAGTACTGGGATCCCGATTTGCCACCATTCGTACCCATCTAGAACTGATAGTTTAGGAGCAATCAGAGAAATTCCTGGAGTTACCAACATGGCGCCAGCGCAAATTCTCAGCCAAAACAGAGGCGATTTCAGGGCAGCCTGCGTTTCGTCCGCTAGCTGCTTGAATCCTTGAGAAAGTCCAATGAAATTCAATTTCTCAGCTTGATCCTTTAAAAGCGCGTTGAGCTTTTGAGCGCGCCCTTCCAACTGCATTAGCGCGTTGAGTGCCGTATCGGCACGAGCGTTCTCGCTCTTAAGCGGCTCGGCAAGACCTTCCGCACCCTTCTCAAGCGATGCCAGCACGGCCTTGACTTGGCTAGTTATCAAGTCTCTCGGGAGGCCACCAAGCAGGTGATCAATTCTGATTTTCTCGTCGGCAATGAATTGGAGCCTGTGAGCATCGATAAACGAACGTAGCTCCACATCAACAGGCTGAAAGGTCCGCTTAACGAACGACCCCGCCAACCGAATTTTTGCGAGTGCAAATAGCGCCCAAAAAACGTCGCTACGCTTAAGTTCACTTAGAGGTTTTGCCGCTTGCTCCGCCAAGTCGTCGATCGCGCTTGTCAGTTCGCCAGCCAATTCACTTGCAATATCGTCATTGAGCATCTCAACCGATGGCATCGGTTCCATCAACAACAGAGCCATATCGGCCATCTTGCCGACAAACTCCAGTTCAGCATGCTCTCGCGCCGCCCGCAGGACTTGCTTGGCACGCTCAAGCTTCAGGTCTGACAGTGTCAACGCTTGACGATTGGTCATTGATTTCTCTTGGCTAGGCCTTCGGAAGCGTCACCCCGCGCTGGCCCTGGTACTTGCCGCCGCGGTCCTTGTAGCTGGTCTCGCAGACTTCGTCGCTCTCGAAGAACAGCACCTGCGCGCAGCCTTCACCGGCGTAGATCTTGGCGGGCAGCGGCGTCGTGTTGGAGAACTCCAGCGTCACGAAGCCTTCCCACTCCGGCTCGAACGGCGTGACGTTGACGATGATGCCGCAGCGCGCATAGGTGCTCTTGCCCAGGCAGATGGTGAGCACGTTGCGCGGGATGCGGAAGTATTCCAGCGTGCGCGCCAGCGCGAAGCTGTTGGGCGGGATGATGCACACGTCGTCATGGAAATCCACAAAGCTCTTCTCGTCGAAGTTCTTCGGGTCCACCACGGTGCTGTGGATGTTGGTGAAAACCTTGAATTCGGGCGCGCAGCGGATGTCGTAGCCGTAGCTGCTGGTGCCGTAGCTGATGACCCGCTTGCCCTCCACCTCGCGCACCTGCTGCGGCTCGAACGGCTCGATGAGGCCGTGCTGCTCGCACATCCTGCGGATCCACTTGTCGCTCTTGATCGTCATTGTTTTCTCCTGGGGGCATTCTAGTGAACGGCCCGCCGGCATACCTCTTGCTATATTTTTGAGAGCGGCTTGTGCATGCTGGGCGCGCCCTGTGGCCGATTTTCCCTATGAAACCACGACCTTCTCGACCAGCCGGTCGTCGCCCAGCACGATCATGGAGAACAGCAGTTCGTCCAGGCTGGCGGCTTGCGCCGTCTTGCGCGCCAGCAGCGGCGTGGCGGCAGGGTTGAGCACGATGAAGTCGGCCTCGCAGCCGGGCTGCAGGTTGCCCACCACGCCCTCCAGCCCCAGCGCCTGGGCGGCGCCCGCGGTGTGCTGCCACCACAGGTTCTGCGGCGAAAGCGACAGGCCGGGCTTGGTCTGCCCTTCGCGGCCCACGTAGTACGCGGCCAGCATGGTGTGGAAGGGGCTGAAGCTGGTGCCGCCACCCACGTCGCTGGCCAGGCCGTGCTTGAAGCCGATGCGCCGGGCACCTTCGTAGTCGAAGAAACCGCTGCCCAGGAACAGGTTGCTGGTGGGGCTGACGGCCGCTGCGGCGCCGGTGGAGCGCATCAACCGCCGGTCGTCATCGTCGAAGTGGATGCAGTGCGCGTAGATGGCACGCTCGCGCATCAGGCCATAGCCGTCGTACACCGCCAGGTAGCTGCGCGCATCGGGGAACAGCTGCCTGGCCCAGGCGATCTCGTCCTTGTTCTCGGCCACGTGAGACTGGATCCACACGTCGGGGTATTTCGCCGCCAGCTCGCCGGCGCCGCGCAGTTGGGCATCGCTGCAGCTGGGTGCGAAGCGCGGCGTGATGGCGTAGCCCAGCCGGTCCTTGCCGTGCCAGGCGCGGATCAAATCTTCGGTGTCGATAAGCGACTGCTGCGTTTCGTCGCGCACGCCGTCGGGCGAGTGCCGGTCCTGCAGCACCTTGCCCGCGATCATGCGCAGGCCGCGCTTTTGCGATTCGGCCATCAGCGCATTCACCGACGATGGGTGCGAGGTGCAGAACGTGAGCGCGGTGGTCACGCCGTGGCGCGCCAGCTCGTCCAGGAACAGCGTGGCCAGTTCCTGCGCATGCGCCTCGCCGGAGAATTTGGCTTCCTGCGGGAAGGTGTAGTTCTCCAGCCAGGGCAAGAGGCCCTCGGCCGGTGAGCCGATCACGTCCAGCTGCGGGAAGTGGATGTGCAGGTCGATGAAGCCCGGCGCGATGATGCGGCCGGGGAAATGCTCGATGGCCACGCCGGGGAAATTCGGGGCCAGCTGCTCATAGGGGCCGACGGCGCGCACCACCTTGCGCCCCGTGGCGTCGGGGCCGGTGACCAGCAGACCGTCCTTCTCGTAGACGGCGGTGCCGTCATCGGTGAAGCGGAGGATAGCGGCCCGGTAAGCGTGCATGCCGCTATTTTGCGGGCTTTCCCTGCACGCCCGATACAAGATCCTTCATGGACAGTATCTGTTCGTCCGTCATGTCCCCGAACGGCTTCAGCTTGCCGGAGGCGATGTCCTTCTGGCGCGCCAGCACCTCATCCTGCACCGCCTTGGGCACCTTGGGACCGAAGTCGCCGACGCGGATCATTCCCTGCTTCACGCCGCCCCAGACATTGCCGCTTTTCCAGGTACCTTGGAGCACCGCCTGGGTGCGCTGGCGGTAGTAGTCGCCCCACTGGTGGGTGACGGCCACCAGCTGCGCGTCGGGCGCCACCTTGCGCATGTCGGAGTGGTAGGCCACGGCCAGCTTGCCGCGCTCCTGGGCGGCGGCCATCACGGCGGACGAGCCGGTGTGGAAGGCGATCACGTCCACCTCCTGGTTGAACAGCGTCATCGCCGCGTCTCGCTCGCGGCCCGGGTCGAACCAGCTGTCTATCCACACCACCTTCACGGTGGCCGTGGGGTTGACCGACTTCATGCCCAGCGTGAAGGCGTTGATACCCTGCACTACTTCGGGGATCGGGAAGCCTGCCACATAGCCCGCGACATTGGTCTTCGTCATGCGGCCGGCGGCGATGCCGGCGAGGTAGCGGCCTTCGTAGTAGCGCGCATTGGCGGTGGCGACGTTGGGTGCCGCCTTGTAGCCGGTGATGGATTCGAACTTCACATCGGGAAAGTCCTTCGCCACCCGGAGCGTGGGCTCCATGTAGCCGAAGCTGGGCGTGAAGATCAGCTTGTGGCCCTGTTGTGCCAGGTCGCGGATCACGCGCTCGGCATCCGCGCCTTCGGCCACGTTCTCGACATAGGTGGTCTTCACCCGGTCGCCGAACGCGGCCTGCACCGCCTTGCGGCCTTCGTCGTGCTGGTGCACCCAGCCGGTGTCGGCCAGCGGCGCGACATAGACAAAACCGACTTTCAGCGGCTCCTTGGCCTGCGAAAAAACGGGGGATGAAAACAGACAGGCAGCCGTGATGACGGCGGCGAGGTTTTTGTACATGGTGGTCCTCTACATGGCCCCGGTGATGAAAAATGCCGCTGCGGGGCACAGCGGCTACGCCATTCTAGTTGGCCTCGTCATCCCCGCGAAGGCGGGGATCCAGGGCATTAAAAAAACGGCCGGGGCACTGGATTCCCGCCTTCGCGGGAATGACGAGAACTATTCGAACGAGGCGAAGGTCTCGTCCAGCAGGTCGTTGTAGCGGCGCTTGACTGATGCATCGGCAAAGCTGGCCTCGAAGCTGTTCGCCGCGAGTTGATAGGCCTGCTGCAGCGTGAGGCCGGTGGCCGCGAAGGTCTGCAGGAAGTTGTCGTTCAGGTAGCCGCCGAAATAGGCGGGGTCGTCGGAGTTGATGGTGGCCACGATGCCGGCCTCCAGCAGCCGGCCGATGTTGTGCTCTTCCAGCTTCGGGAAGACGCACAGCTTCAGGTTGGACAGCGGGCACACCGTCAGCGGGATGCGGTCTTTCACCAGCCGCGCCATCAGCGCCGGGTCCTTGATGGACTGCACGCCGTGGTCGATGCGCTCCACCTTCAGCAGGTCCAGCGCCGTCCACACATAGGCGGGCGGCCCTTCCTCGCCGGCGTGCGCGACCAGGTGCAGGCCCAGCTCGCGGCAGCGCGCGAACACTTTGGCGAACTTCTCCGGCGGATGGCCCACTTCGCTGGAGTCCAGCCCCACGCCGATGAACTTGTCACGGTGCGGCAGCGCCTGCTCGAGCGTTTCGAAAGCTTCTTCCTCGCTCAGGTGGCGCAGGAAGCACAGGATGAGGGAAGCCGTAATGCCGGATTCGGCCTGGGCTTCGGCGCAGGCGCGGTGCAGCCCGTTGATCACGGTGTCCATGCCGACGCCGCGCGCGGTATGGGTCTGCGGGTCGAAGAATATTTCGGCGTGGACGACGTTGTCGGCCGCGGCGCGGCGCAGGTAGGCCTGCGCCATGTCGTGGAAATCCTGCTCGGTGATGAGCACGCTTGCACCCGCGTAGTAGATGTCCAGGAAGCTTTGCAGGTTGCTGAAGGCATAGGCCTTTCGCAACTCCTCCACGCTGGCGTAGGGCAGCGCAACCCCGTTGCGCTGCGCCAGCCGGAAGATCAACTCGGGCTCGAGCGAGCCCTCGATGTGGATGTGCAGCTCGGCCTTGGGCATCCGCGCAAGCAGCTGCGGCAGCCGCTCACGGGGAATGCCCTGGCCGGTGTGCACGGCGGCTTGCCTACTTCTTGTCGCCGCCCGGCACCTTGCCTTCAACGCCCTTGACGTAGAAGTTGATGCCGCCCAGGAACTTGTCGTCGGCGACCTGGTCCTTGGCCACGACTTCCTTGCCGGTGTTGTCGGTGATCGGGCCCTTCCAGATGGAGAAGCTGCCGTCCTTCAGGCCGGCCTTGATCTCGTCGATCTTCTTCTTGGTCTCATCCGGCACGTCGGCAGCCAGCGACACCATGTCGATCGCGCCTTCCTTCACGCCCCACCAGACCTGGCCGGTGGCCCACTTGCCGTCCAGCGCGTCACGCACGGCCTTGGTGTAGTACGGGGCCCAGTTGATCACGGCCGAACCCAGGTGGGCCTTGGGGCCGTAGGCGGTCATGTCGCTGTCCCAGCCGAAGGCGCGCTTGTTCATGGCCTCGGCGGTCTTCAGCACGGCGGGCGAATCGGTGTTCTGGAACAGGATGTCGGCGCCGCCGTTGATGAGCGCCGTGGCGGCCTCGGTTTCCTTGGTCATGTTGAACCACTCGCCGACCCACACCACCTTGGTCTTGACCTTGGGGTTGACCGACTGCGCGCCCATGGTGAAGCTGTTGATGTTGCGGATCACCTCGGGGATGGGCACCGAGCCGACCACGCCCAGCGTGTTGTTCTTGGTCATCTTGCCGGCGACCACGCCGGCCATGTACGCGCCTTCGTAGGTGCGGCTGTCGTAGGTGCGCAGGTTCTCTGCGGTCTTGTAGCCGGTGGCATGCTCGAACTTCACGCCCTTGTTGTCGGCGGCAACCTTGAGCATCGGCTCCATGTAGCCGAAGGTGGTGCCGAAGATCAGCTTGTTGCCCTGGGTCACCATGTCGCGGATCACGCGCTCGGCGTCGGCCGATTCGGGCACCTTCTCGACGAAGCTGGTGACGACCTTGTCGCCGAATTCCTTCTCGATGGCCTTGCGGCCGTTGTCGTGCGCGAAGGTCCAGCCGCCGTCGCCCACCGGGCCGACGTAGGCAAAGGCGATCTTCAGCGGCTCGGGCTTGGGCGCCGGCGCGGGCGCGGCGGCCACGGGGGCCGGGGCCGGCGCGGGTTCTTCCTTCTTGCCGCAACCCACCAGGGCCGCCGCGGCCAGCGCGGACAGGGCCGCGGCCTGCAACAGGGAGCGTTTCTTCAGGTCAGTCATTTTTGAAAATCCTCTGAGGTTGGGGGGCGAAAAACTGCGATTATGAGCCGGGATAAAAGGGTTTACCAAGCGACGCGGGCATGTTGACGCGCAGCCACGCCGGGTTGCGCGAAATCAGGGCCAGCACGGCGATGGTGGCGAGGTAGGGCAGCATGATCAGGAACTGGCTGGGAACGTCGACCCCGGCCGCCTGGAAATAGAACTGCAGCATGGTCACGCCCCCGAACAGGTAGGAGCCAAGCAACACGCGTGCCGGGCGCCAGGTGGCGAAGGTGGTCAGCGCCAGGGCGATCCAGCCCTTGCCGGCGATCATGCCTTCCACCCACAGCGGTGTGTAGATGACGGAGATGTAGGCGCCCGCCAGCCCGCACAGGGCGCCGCCCGCGACCACGGCCGCGAACCGGATGCGCCGCACCGGGTAGCCCAGCGCATGGGCCGATTCGGGCGATTCGCCCACCGAGCGCAGCACCAGCCCCGCCCGCGAGCGGTACAAAAACCAGACCAGGAAGGCCATCAGCGCGATCACCAGGTAGACCATCGGGTGCTGGCGGAACAGGGCCGGGCCTACAAGGGGAATGTCGCCCAGCACCGGCACCGAAAACTGCGGCCGCGCGGGCAGCTTTTCCTGCACGTACTTGATGCCGGCAAAAGCCGAGAAGCCGGCGCCGAACAGGCTGAGCGCCAGGCCCGTGGCGTACTGGTTGGTGTTGAGCCAGATCACCAGCACGCCGAATACGGCCGCCAGCAGCGCGCCCGCGCCAATGCCGGCGGCAAAGCCCATGAGGTCGCTGCCCGTGTGCACCACCGTCGCGAAGCCGGCGATGGCCGCGCACAGCAGCATGCCCTCGGCGCCCAGGTTGACGATGCCCGCCTTTTCATTGATGAGCAGGCCCAGCGCCGCGATGGCCAGCACGGTGCCCGCGCTGAGCGTGGCGGCGATGAGAAGTGCGTAGGACTCCATCAGGGAACCCGGGTGCCCTGGATTCCCGCCTTCGCGGGAAAGACGATTCGGTAGGCGATCAGCGTGTCGCAGGCCAGCAGCGTGAACAGCAGCAGGCCCTGGAATACACCGGTCAGCGACTTGGGCAGGCCCAGGCGCGACTGCGCCAGCTCACCGCCGATGTAGAACATGCTCATCAGGATGGCGGAGAACACCATGCCCACCGGGTGCAGCCGGCCGACAAAGGCTACGATGATGGCCGCGAAGCCGTAGCCCGCCGGCACGTAGAGGGTCAGCTGGCCGATCGGCCCCGCCACTTCCAGCGCACCGGCGAGCCCGGCCGCGCCGCCGGAAGTGAGCAGCGCGATCCACAGCGCCTTGCGCGAGGAGAAGCCGGCATAGCGCGCCGCCGCCGGGGCCAGGCCACCCACCTGCTGGGCAAAGCCCGCGCGCGTGCGGAACAGGAAGACCCACAGCGCGGCCACACCTGCCAGCGCCACGAGCAGGCCGATGCTCACGCGCGAGCCGGCCATCAGCCGCGGCACCTGCGTCACGGCCTCGAAGGTCTTGCTCTGCGGAAAGTTGAAGCCGCCCGGGTCCTTCCAGGGGCCGAACACCATGTAGCTCAAGATCTGGTCGGCCACATAGACCAGCATCAGGCTGACCAGGATTTCATTGGCGTTGAAGCGGTCGCGCAGCACCGCCGTCACGGCCGCCCAGGCCATGCCGCCCGCCACGCCGGCCAGCACGATCGCCAGCACGAGCCAGCGGCTGGTGTCCTTGCCGGCCAGCAGCGCGACGCCGCCTGCGGCCAGCGCGCCGATGACGAACTGGCCTTCGGCACCGATGTTCCACACGTTGGAGCGGAAGCACACCGCCAGCCCCAGCGCGATGACCAGCAGCGGCGTGGCCTTGACCATCAATTCGCCCAGCGCATACGGCGACTTGATGGGTTCCCAGAAGAACACCTGCAGGCCGCGCACCGGGTCCTTGCCCAGCGCCATGAACAGCAGCACGCCGATCACCACCGTGATGGCCAGCGCCAGCAGCGGCGAGCCCAGGCTCCAGGCCTTCGACGCTTCGGGGCGAGGCTCCAGCCTAAGCATGAGCGCTCTCCCACAGGCCCGACATCCACTCGCCGATCTGCGACACCGTGGCATCGCGCCGCGCGACCGAGGGCGACAGTTTCCCCTTGGCGATCACGTGCAGCCGGTCGCAGATCTCGAACAGCTCATCGAGCTCTTCGCTCACCACCAGCACCGCGCAGCCCGCATCGCGCAGCGCCAGGATCTCGCCGCGGATCTGCGCGGCCGCGCCCACGTCCACACCCCAGGTGGGCTGGGAAATGATCAGGAGCTTAGGCTGCGCATCGATCTCGCGCCCCACGATGAATTTCTGCAGATTGCCGCCGGACAGCGACTTCGCCGCCGCCTGTGGGCCCCCCGCCTTGACGTTGAACCGCGCGATGACTTGCTGCGCCTGCTTCTGCAGGGCCTTCACGTCGATCCAGCCGCTCTTGCCGATCGCGTCGGTGCGGGTGAGCATCAGGTTGTGCGCCAGGCTGAGCGTGGGCACGGCGCCGCGGCCCAGCCGTTCCTCGGGCACGAAATGCACGCCCAGTGCGCGGCGCTGGGCGGGGTCCAGCCCCCCGGCGCTGTTGCCGAACACCTGCACCATCGCGGCCGGTGCCCGCGTGTCTTCTCCCGACAGCGCGTAGAGCAATTCCTTCTGGCCGTTGCCCGACACGCCGGCGATGCCCACCACCTCGCCGGCGCGCACCTCCAGCGACACGCCATCCAGGTCCACGCCGAACTGGTCCTCGCGCGCCAGCCGCAAGGCCTGAACGCGCAGTACGGCCTCGCCGGCGGCGCGCTCGTGGTGTTCCAGCGCCGGCGGCTCGGCGCCGATCATCATGCGGGACAGCGAGGCATTGGTTTCCTGCTGCGGGTTGCACACACCCGTGACCTTGCCCCCGCGCAGCACGGTGCAGGCGTTGCACAGCTCGCGGATCTCGTGCAGCTTGTGGCTGATGTACAGGATGCTGCAGCCTTCGGATGCCAGCTTCTTGAGCACCACGAACAGCTTTTCCACCGCCTGCGGCGTCAGCACCGAGGTCGGCTCGTCCAGGATCAGCAGCTTGGGGTTGGTGAGTAGCGCGCGGATGATTTCCACCCGCTGCATCTCGCCCACCGAGAGCGTGTGCACGGGCCGCGAGGGGTCGATGTCCAGCCCGTATTCACCGGCCTTGGCCGTGATGCGCTGCGCCACCTCGGCCAGCGACAGGCTCTTGTCCAGCCCCAGCCAGACGTTCTGCGCCACGGTGAGCGTGTCGAACAGGCTGAAGTGCTGGAACACCATGGCGATGCCCAGCGCCCGCGCTTCCTGCGGGTTGCGCACGTGCACGGGCTGGCCGTTCCACAGCACGCTGCCTTCGTCGGGCTTGACGCTGCCGTAGATGATCTTCATCAGCGTTGACTTGCCCGCGCCGTTCTCGCCCAGCACGGCGTGCGTCTCGCCCGGCTGCACCGCCAGCGACACGCCATCGTTGGCCACCACCGCGGGGTAACGCTTGGTGATGCCTTGCAGCTGGAGCCGGGGGGAACTCATGCGCCGATTGTTGTCGATGGCGCGCGCAGCGAAGCGGCCGCCGACTTGACCTGGCCGCGCAGCCATTTGGTGGCGGCGGAGGCGTGGCTGCGCTCATGCCACAGCTGGTAGTAGGCCAGCGGCGGGAAGGCGATCGGGCAGTCCAGGATCTTCACCGGCAAAACCTTGAGGTAGCGCTCGCAGAACAGGCGGCCGGTGGTCATCACCAGCAGGCTGGAGGCCACCATGGCAGGAATCAGGCCGAAGTGGGCGCAGCGCGCCGTGATGTTGCGCGTGAGGCTGAGCGAGGCCAGGTGCTCGTCGATCACGCCGCGCGCGCCGGGGTGCATGGGCGTGGGAGCGATGTGCTCGGCGGCCAGCCAGTCTTCCTCGCTCCAGCCGCGGCGCACGGCCGGGTGGTCTTTGGCCACCAGGCACACCACTTCGTCGGTGAAGAGCTCGCCCCGGTGCAGCTCGTCCGGGGCCTTTTGCCAGTTGCCCACCACCACGTCCACGTCGCCCTGCGCCAGGTTGGCGTGGTAGTCGGCCTGCCCCGAGAGCGGAAAGATCTCGATGCGGGTCAGCGGCGCCTGCGCCTTGATCTGTGCCACCAGCTGCGGCAGGAACTGCGGGTCGAGGTAATCGCTGGCGGCGATGCGGAAAGTATTCGTGGCGGTCTGCGGCTCGAAGCCGCGCGCATCGGTGAACAGCACTTCGGCGGCACGAAGAATGCTTGATGCGGGCTCGACCATGCGCAGGCCCGCATCGGTGGGCACCATGCCCGCGCCCGAACGCACCAAAAGCGGATCGCCCGCAAGGTCGCGCAGGCGCTTGAGCGCGGCGGACACGGCGGGCTGGTGCATGCCCAGGCGGAGGGCCGCCCGGGAAACGCTGCGTTCGGTGAGCACGGTGTACAAGACCCTGATGAGGTGGAGGTCTATCTTGTCGAAAAGCGCTTGATCTCTCATACCAGTGCCTGCATTCTTGTCATATCGCAATGCTTATGCCGGTGCCGGGCGGGCGGCACTACCCTCTTTCCCAAGATGCAAACCAGAACGATCCGATTCCTGCGCCGTGGCGAGACAGTCTCGCTGGGCAATGTACCACCCGAACGCACCCTGCTGGAGGTGCTGCGCGAGGACCTGGGCGCCAGCGGCACCAAGGAGGGCTGCGGCGAAGGCGATTGCGGGGCCTGCACCGTGGTTGTTGCCGAATTGACGCCAGCGTCAAGGGGCGAAGCCGAGGGCAGGCTGCAGTACCGCGCCATCAACAGCTGCATCCGCCTGGCCCACTCGGTCGACGGCATGGCGCTGTGGACCGTGGAAGACATCGCCGCCGACGACGGCACGCTGCACCCGGCGCAGGAAGCCATGGTGCAGTGCCACGGCTCGCAGTGCGGCTTCTGCACCCCCGGCTTCGTGATGAGCCTGTTCGGCATGTACCAGAACCACGTTTGTAATGGCCAGGCCATCACGCGCGAGCTGGCGCAGGAGGAACTCTCGGGCAACCTGTGCCGCTGCACCGGCTACCGGCCCATCCTGGATGCCGCGCAGCAGATGGCGGCCCTGCCCCGCACGGCGGTGGACGAACCTGTGTTGCTATCAAAATTGCAGCTGCTCAAGCAATCCACAAGCGCGCTGCAGCCCGATTCATCCTATTTCTCTCCCCGCAGCCTGGCCGAACTGCTGGCCCTGCGAGCCGCCCATCCCCAGGCCCAGATCGTGGCCGGCTGCACCGACGTGGGCCTGTGGGTGACCAAGATGCACATGCAGTTCCACGAGGTGCTGGACGTGACCCGGGTGGCCGAACTGCGCAGTGTCGAGCGCTACCCGAACCACATCGCCATCGGCGCGGCCGTAACTCTCACCGACGCCTATGCCGCGCTGGTGGAAGACCGGCCGCAGCTGAAGACCTTCGCCCAGCGCTTTGCCGGCCTGCCGGTGCGCAACTCGGGCACGCTGGGCGGCAACGTGGCCAACGGCTCGCCCATCGGTGACTCGATGCCGCTGCTGATCGCGCTGGGCGCCCACGTGGTGCTGATGAGCGCGCGCGGCCACCGCGAAATGCCGCTGGAGCATTTCTACACCGGCTACCGCAAGAACGTGCTGGCGGCTGACGAGGTGCTGGCCTGGATCAAGGTGCCGCGGCCGCAGGCCAGCGAGTTCCTGCGCGTGTACAAGATTTCGAAGCGCTACGACGACGACATCTCGGCCGTCTGCCTGGCCATCAACCTGCGGCTGCAGGGCAGCACCGTGACGCGGGTGGACATCGGCGCGGGCGGCGTGGCCGCCATGCCCGTGCGGGCCGTGGACGCCGAAGCCTTCCTGTTCAACAAGCCGTGGACCGCGCAGACGGCGCGCGAAGCGGGCGCCGTGCTGCGCGCCGAGTTCCAGCCCATCTCCGACATGCGCGCCTCGGCGGCTTACCGCAGCGAGGTGCTGGGCAACCTGCTGCAGCGCTTCTGGCTGGAAAGCCAGGGCGAGACGCACATCAACCTCGAGTCATTCACGCTGGCGGGGGAAGCCGCATGAACACGCGTGACAACGCCGCCCTGGGCGAGCGCAACATCGCGCCCGCCACCAAGTCGCCGCACGCGCCGGCAGCGCCCGGCCCTGCCACCGGCGTCTCGCGCCCGCACGAGAGCGCGCGCGCCCAGGTGGCAGGCGCCGCCACCTACGTGGATGACATTCCGGAGGTGAGGGGCACGCTGCATGCGGCGCCCATTCTTTCCACCGTGGCGCACGGCCGCCTGAAGGGCGTGGACGCCTCCGCCGCGCTGGCGATGCCCGGCGTGCGCGGCGTGGTGCTGCCGCAGGACATTCCCGGCGACACGGTGCTGGCCACCTTTGTCCACGACGAGCCGGTGTTCGCGCAGGACACGGTGCAGCACATCGGCCAGGTCATCGGCCTGGTGGTGGCCGACACGGTGATGCAGGCGCGCCGAGCCGCGCGCAAGGTGCAGCTGAAGATAACGCCGCTGCCGCCGGTACTGACATCGCGCGCCGCGCACGCCGCCAAAAGCTATGTGCTGCCGCCCGTCATCGTGCGGCGTGGTGACCCGGAGCAGGCGCTGCGCAAGGCCCGACACCGGCTGGCCGGCCAGCTGGAAGTGGGCGGCCAGGAGCACTTCTACCTGGAAGGCCAGGTGGCCTATGCGCTGCCGCTGGAGCAGAACCAGTGGTGGATCTACTCCAGCACCCAGCACCCGGGCGAGGTGCAGCATTGGGTGGCGCACGCGCTGCACCTGGAGAACAACGCGGTGACGGTGGAGTGCCGGCGCATGGGCGGCGGCTTCGGCGGCAAGGAAACGCAGGCCGGCCACCTGGCCGTGTGGGCCGCGCTGGCCGCCAACAAGTTCAAGCGCCCGGTCAAGCTGCGGCTGGACCGCGACGACGACTTTCTCATCACCGGCAAGCGCCACCCGTTCGCCTATGACTACAGCGTGGGCTTTGACGACACGGGCCTCATCACCGCGCTCAAGCTGGACATGCTGGCCAACTGCGGCTTCTCGGCCGACCTGTCGGGCCCGGTGGCTGACCGCGCGATCTTCCACACCGACAACGCCTACTTCCTGAGCGACGTGGTGATCTCGTCTTACCGCTGCAAGACCAATACGCAAAGCCACACGGCCTTCCGCGGCTTCGGCGGGCCGCAGGGCGTGATCGTGATCGAAGCCATCCTGGGTGACATCGCGCGCAAGCTGGGGCTGGACCCGCTGGATGTGCGGATGCGAAATTTGTATGGCATCGAGGAGCGCAACACCACCCACTACCAGATGAAGGTGGAAGATAACATCCTGCAGCCACTGCTATCAAAACTGGAGCAGTCTTCGCACTACCGGCGCCGCCGCCAGCACATTTCCGCCTGGAACGCGGGGCATGCGGTGATCAAGCGTGGCATCGCCATCACGCCGGTGAAGTTCGGCATCAGCTTCACCGCCACCTTTTTCAACCAGGCCGGCGCGCTGGTCCATGTGTACACCGACGGCAGCGTGCAGGTGAACCACGGCGGCACCGAGATGGGACAGGGCCTGAACACCAAGGTGGCGCAGATCGTGGCCGACGAACTGGGCATCGCGTTCGAGCGCGTGCGCAGCACGGCGGCCGACACCAGCAAGGTGCCCAATGCCTCCGCCACCGCCGCCAGCAGCGGCACCGACCTGAACGGCCGCGCCGCGCAGTACGCCGCGCGCAACGTGCGCGACAACCTGGCGGCCTTCGCGGCGGGGCTGGACGGCTGCGGCGCCGGCGCGATCCAGTTCGCGAACGGACAGGTGATCTCGCCCAAGGCCACGCGAAGCTTTGACGACGTGGTGAAGGCCGCCTACGCCAACCGCATCCAGCTGTGGAGCGACGGCTTCTACCGCACGCCCAAGATCCACTACGACAAAACCACGCTGACGGGCCGGCCGTTCTTCTACTTCGCGTACGGTGCGGCCTGCACCGAGGTAGCCATCGACACGCTGACCGGCGAGAGCCGCGTGCTGGCCGTGGACATCCTGCACGACGTGGGCACCAGCATCAACCCGGCCATCGACATCGGCCAGATCGAAGGCGGCTTCATCCAGGGCATGGGCTGGCTCACCACCGAGCAGCTGGTCTGGAACGACAAGGGAATGCTCTCAACCCACGCGCCCAGCACCTACAAGATTCCCGCCACCGGCGATGTGCCCGCGCACTTCAAGGTGAAGCTCTGGCCCGAAGCCAACCGCGAGGACAACGTGGGCGGCAGCAAGGCCGTGGGCGAGCCGCCTTTCATGCTGGCCATCAGCGTGTGGGAAGCGTTGCGGGATGCCGTGGCTTCTACCAGGGCGCCGGGCCAGCTGGTGCAGATGGATGCGCCCGCCACCGCGGAGAACGTGCTGCGCTCGCTGCGTTGACGCTATTTCCGGCACTCGGCCGACTGCTCCCGCCTGTTGTCCACGCCGCACAATCGCTCCTTCTCCCGGTATTCGCACAGTGCCCGGCTGAGGAAATTGTCCTTGGCGCCGCACCAGACCAGGCCGGCCTTCAGCGACTCCCGCCAATCGTCCTGCGGCGGCGCGCCCACCTTGGTCGTCCTGAAATGATCCAGGTCTATGGGAGTGATCTTGGGAACGGGCGGGGAGTTGGGCGCCACGGGGAACGGTTTCTGCGCCGTGGCTCGCGACGATGACCTCAGGATGGCGCCGCTGCGGATATCGATCACCTGCGCCTCCACCACGCCGTTTTCATAGGTTCTCTCCCGCACGACGGCATCGTCCTTCAACTCGTCGCTTTGCGTGTACCGCCCCATTCCCTGCGGGGATGGCCGCACGGCCTGCGCAATGGCCTCGGAGATCAGCGAGAGACCGCTCGTTTTCTTCTCACCGTCACGCGCGGGGAACGGAAACCATTGCGTGACATTGCCAAACTCCACGAAGACATCTCCTCTCTCGTAGATTTCAAAACGCACTTCCACCGTGCCGTTGTTCTGCTTGATGGGCACCGGCATGATGGCGATGGGTGTCTTCCTGAAGTATTCCCGCGTCAGCCTCTCGTTGACCCGCTCGGCATCGGTTCGCGGAAGCTTTGCCAGCAGCGAATACACGTCGTGGCCACCATTGATCAGTGCGGGCAGCACGACAAAGACGCCCGTCAAACCGACGACCCATCCCTTGAAACGGGTGAAAAACGGCTCCGGAGCGGTGGGTTTGGGCATGGGGGTCTCCTTGGCTGGGCCATGGCACGGCCGCACCGGACGTGCGGCGCGGCCGGAGGCGAGTCTGTGCCGATTTTTGTGGCCAGTCATCCTCCAACTGAAGGAGGCGACGGCATGCAAAAATGTTTGCATGACCCCGATCAAGCACATCAACGCCGGCGTCCTGGACATCGCCTACCACGAGGCCGGCCCGGCCGGCGGGCCCCCCGTCTTCCTGATGCACGGCTTTCCCTACGACATCCACGCTTATGCCGAAGTGGCACCCATCCTGGCCGCCGCCGGCTGCCGGGTCATCGTGCCGTACCTGCGCGGCTACGGCGCCACACGCTTCCGGAGCGACACCACACCGCGCTCCGGTGAACAGGCCGCGCTGGGGGCCGACCTGCTGGCGTTGATGGACGCGCTGCAGGTGCCGCGCGCGGTGCTGGCCGGATACGACTGGGGCGGGCGCGCGGCCTGCGTGGTGGCGGCCCTGTGGCCGCAGCGCTGCGCGGGCCTGGTCTCGTTCAACAGCTACAACATCCAGAACATCGCGCGCGCGATGGAGCCCGACACGCCTGAGAACGAGCACAGCCTCTGGTACCAGTACTACTTTCACAGTGAGCGTGGCCGCGCGGGGCTGGCGAAGGACCGGCGCGGCGTGACGAAACTGCTGTGGCGCCTGTGGTCCCCTACGTGGGCGTTCGACGACGCCACCTTCGAGCGCTCCGCCGCCGCCTTCGACAACCCCGATTTCGTCGATGTGGTGATCCAGTCGTACCGGCACCGCTTCGCCCTGGTGGACGGCGACCCAGCCTATGCGGAAATCGAAAGCAGGCTGGCCGCGCACCCGGTGATCAGCGTGCCCACGATCACCTTCGACGGCATCGACGACGGCGTGCGCCCGCCCGCTGACGCCTCGGCCCATGCGCACCGCTTCAGCGGCCCGCGCTCACACCGACTGGTGCCGGGCGTGGGCCACAACATGCCGCAGGAAGTGCCGCGCGTGTTCGCGGATGCGGTGCTGGAGCTGGTGGCCGGCCAGACAGCCCAAACCGTTTAAGCACGTTCCGCGCGCCTTCGCGGCCGTTTTCGGCCTGCAAGCCGCGCCGGAGCTACTTGGCGGCCTGCGCCAGGTCCAGCGGCACGCGGCCGGCCCCCAGCGGTGCACCCGTGGAATAGGCCTGCACATACAGCCGCCCTTCCTGCAGCGCCTGGCGATCCTGCGCGCCCAGCTTGAGGCTGGATGTCTCGTCCGTTGCGCCGCGCCGCAGCAGGTGCGCGATCACCGGCCCGGGCTGCGCCGGCGTGCCGCGGTGCAGCGCCAGCGCGAGCACCGCATCACCTTGGCGTGCGCCCGCCAGGCGAGCCGTCCAGGCCAGTGCCGACGTGGTGCCGTCCCAGGAAAAGCGCAGCCGCACCAGCGCGTCACCTTGCGCAACGAGCGGCACATCAATCGCCGCCGTGCGAACCGCCGGTGCCCTGCCGCCCACCAGCGGCGGCGTGCTGAACGGCGCACGCCTGGGCTTTTGCGCCAGCTCCCAATCGTAGGCCAGGGCCAGCAGCCTGGCCTCGCTGAACGCCGTGCCCATCAGCTCCAGGCCCGCGGGCACCTGGTCCGCGGTAAAGCCCGCGGGGATGGCGATGGCGGGCAGGCCGGTGCTGGCACTCAGCTGGCAGTTCGCGCCGCGCTGCGGCTCGCCGATCAGCGCGGGCCGGCGCTGCAGCACCGGGTAGGCCAGCGCGTCGAGCCCGTGCGCGCTCATGGCCGCGAGCACCGCCGCGCGCAGCGCGCTGCGCTGCGCCAGCGTCTTGCGGTAAGCCTCGGTGTCGCGCGCGGGCGGTGTGTTGCGCAGCCGCAGCGTGGCGTCCAGTGCCTCGTGGTTCAGGCCCTGCGTGATGATGTCGCCCAGCGACCGCGCCGGCGCGCCGGGCCGCGCGGCCAGGAAGTCCGCCAGGTCGAACTTGAATTCATGGGCGATGGTGCTGGTGTCGCGCAGCAACGCTTCCAGCCCGGGCACCTCGGCGTCGCTGACTTCGGCGCCGCCGGCCTTCAGGGCCTCGAGCGCTTTCTGCATCACCGCGTTGGTGTCCGCATCGTCCGGGTCCTTGCCGAACAGCGCGCGCAGCACGCCAATGCGCGCGCCCCGCAGGCCGCCGGGCTGCAGCAAGGCCCGGTACGAGGCGGGGACGTGCCCGGCCCCGGCCAGGGTGGAAGCATCGGCCGGGTCCGTGCCCACGGTGGCGTCCAGCATCACGGCCAGATCCTCCACGCTGCGCGCCAGCGGGCCCGCCACGTCCTGGCTGGCCGACAGGGGCACGATGCCCGCGCGGCTTGAAAGGCCCAGCGTGGGCCGCAAGCCCACCAGGTTCTGGTTGGCGGCGGGGATGCGGATCGAGCCGCAGGTGTCCGACCCCATGCCGGCGGCGGCGAAGCTGGCCGCCACGGCCGCGGCCGTGCCGCCGCTGGAGCCACCGGGCACGCGGTCCAGGTGGTAGGGGTTGCGCGTCACGCCGCTCAGGGACGACACGTTGGTGATGCCCGCCGCCAGTTCGTGCAGCGTGGTCTTGCCCAGGATCACCGCGCCGGCCTCCTTCAGCCGCCGGACCTGGAAGGCATCGCCCAGCGGCTGCAGCGTGGCCAGAGCCAGCGTGCCGGCCGAGGTGGGCATGCCCAGCGCGTCGTAGTTGTCCTTGACCAGCACCGGGATGCCATGCAGCGGCCCGCGCGGCCCCCGCGCCGCCCGTTCGCGGTCCAGCGCCTGCGCGTCGTCCAGCGCGGAGGGGTTGGCCCGCAGCACCGCGTTCAGTGCCGGTCCCGCCCCGTCATAGGCGCGGATGCGCGCGAGGTAGGCCTCCACCAGCTGGCGCGAGGTGACCTGGCCGGAAGCCTGCGCCTGCTGCAGCTGCGCGATCGATTTTTCGGTCACGTCGAAATCCGCCGCGCCGGCGGCGCCGGTGAGCAGCAATGCGAGGGCCGCCGCCGCGCGGCGGGTGAAGAGTTGCTGTGCGTTCATGCTGTGTCTCCCCTGTTGATGCGCCGCAGGCACTGGCCCGCGCGCGCGCCGGTCGGCTCGCCCGCCGCCCAGGCCGGCACACCGTTCACGATGACATGCTCGATGCCGCCCGAAGGCAGCATGGGCGCCGTGTAGGTCGAGCGGTCGCGCACCGCGGCGGCGTCGAACACCGTGACGTCGGCCGCGAAGCCCTCGCGGATTTCGCCGCGCCCGTGCAGGCCGAACGCCCGCGCCGTGAGCCCGCTCATCTTGTGCACGGCCGTCTCCAGCGAAAACAGTTTCTGGTCGCGGCTGTAGTGGCCCAGCACGCGGGTGAAGGCGCCCCACAGGCGCGGGTGCGGGTAGCTGTCGGCCGAGATGCCGTCGGATCCGACCATGGTGTCGCCATAGGCCAGCACCCGCCGCACGTCGGCCTCGTCCATCATGAAGTACATGCCGGTGCCTGGCATCACGCGGGCCAGGGCTTCTTCGCGCGAGCACCCCCACTCCGCGGCCAGGGCCGACACGGTCTTGCCGGCGGCTTGCGGCAAGGTGCGCGAGCTCGTGACGATGATGTCGCTGGACTGCGCCAGCCGCTCGGGCCGCAGCAGCGACGACGAGGCGGTGTACGGGTAGCAGTCCAGGCAGATCTTTTGCGCCTGCGCCAGCAGCTGGAGTTTGGCCAGCGTATCCACGGTGCGGCCGAAGTTCGCCGCGCCCATCACCTTGTGGTGCGACACCACCAGCGGCACCCCCAGCGCGCGCGCGATGGTGGCCGCTTCGTCGATGGCTTCTAGCACCCGGTCGCCCTCGTCGCGCATGTGGGTGGCGTAAACGCCGCCATGCCGCGCCAGGTCGGCGCCCACCGCGATGATTTCATCCGCCGTGGCGGCGGCCGCCGGCGGATAAAAGGTGCCGCTGGACAGGCCCAGTGCGCCGGCGCGCAGCGCGGCCGCCGCGGCGCCGCGCATGGCACGGACCTCGTCCTCGGTGGCCGGCAGGTCCAGGTTTTTCACGTGGCAGGCGCGCAGGGAGGTGTGGCCCACCAACGAGGCCACGTTCACGGCCGCGGGCCGCGCTGCAAGCCGGTCCAGGTAAGCGCCGAACACCGGGAACTGGTATTGCGGCTCCACCGGCCGCAGCGGCAGCGGCGGCACCGCGCCCACCGGGTAGGGCGCCATGCTGTTGCCGCAGTTTCCGTTGATCACCGTGGTCACGCCCTGCGACAGCTTGGCCGGCAGCTGCGGGTCGGCCAGCACCGCGCGGTCGTCATGCGCATGGCTGTCGATGAAGCCGGGCGCCACGATCAGCCCGCCCGCCTCGATCACCCGGGTGGCCCGTGCCGCGCCGGCGTCGCCGATGAAGGTGACCACGCCGCCGGCGATGCCCACGTCGGCCCGGCGCGCGGGCGCGCCGCTGCCATCCACCAGCATGCCGCCGCGAACCAGCAGGTCCAGCGCGCCGGGGCTAGTCAAGCTTGACCCCGGCCTTGCGGATCACCTCGCCCCACTTCTTCGCTTCGCTGTCGATGTGGGCGCGGAAGAACTCCGGTGTGCCGCCCAGCGCCACCTGCCCGAGCTGGGCGAATTCGGCGCGGGTGGCGGGCGACTGCAGCCAGCCGTTGATCTCGCGGTTCAGCCGCAGGATCACCGGCCGCGGCGTGCCCGCCGGCGCGACGATGCCGCCCCAGGCCACAACCTCGAAGCCGGCGATGCCCGCCTCCTCCATCGTGGGCACGTCCGGCAACAGCGCGGAGCGCCGTTTGCTGGTCACTGCCAGCGCCCGCACCTGGCCCGCCTGGATGGCGCCCACCATGGAGGGCAGGTTGTCGAACATGAAGTCGATCTGGCCGCCGATCAGGTCGGTCTGCGCCTGGGGCGCGCCGCGATAAGGGATGTGGGTGAAGCTGATCTCCGCCTTCTCCTTGAGGATCTCGCCGCTCAGGTGGCTGGTGGTGCCGTTGCCGCCGGAACCCATGGCCAGCCGGCCGGGATGGCTCTTGGCATAAATCACCAGGTCGCGCACGCTGGTCACCGCCAGCGACTTGCGCACCACCAGCACGTTGGGCACCTGCGACAGCACCGCCACCGGCACCAGGTCCTTGTCGGGGTTGTAGGGCATCTTGGCGATCAGGCTGCGGTTGATCGCCATGGTGACGATATTGCCGAAGCCCAGCGTGTAGCCGTCGGCCTTGGCGGTGGCCACCGCCTGCATGGCGATGGTGCCGGCCGCGCCGGGCCTGTTCTCTATCACCACCGACTGGCGCAGCTTGTCCTGCAGGTAGATGCCCAGCTTGCGGCTGGTGAGGTCGGGCGTGCCGCCCGCGGCCGATGGCACGACCAGCTTGAGCGGCTGGCCCGCCGGCCATTCGGCCGCCGAAGCCAGGAGGCTGGCCAGCGCCAGCAGCGCCGCGGCGCCTGCCTTAAGTTTTTTCATGGGGTTCTCCAACCAACGTCTTTGGGGGGTCCCGCTGCCGGGCTGGTGTGAATGTCGGAGATGGCGCCACGCCTGTCCAACAGAATTAATGCATGGGGTCCCCGCGTTTTTCTCATACCCCCCGCGCGCCGCCTGCCGATAATCGGCACAGCCCCATGAAATACCCCACGCAGCGGCACCTGCCATCCATCGTCAACCTCAACACCTTCGAGGTGATCGCGCGGCGCCTGAGCGTCACGGCGGCGGCGGATGAACTGGGCCTGACACAAAGCGCGGTGAGCCGCCAGCTCTCGGACCTGGAAAGCTTTGTCGGCGTGCCGCTGTGCCGCCGCACCCCCACGGGGCTGGAGCTCACCACCGACGGCGCCAACTATTTACGCCGCGTGCGCACCCTGCTGGACGAACTGGAGTCGGCCACCATCGCCGCGTCGATGGGTTCCATGCCCGGCAAGATCCTGCGGATGTCCGTGCCCACGACGTTCGGCACGATATGGGCCATGCCCCGGCTGTGCGCCTTCGCGGCCGCGCACCGCCACGTGCAGCTGGACGTGGCCACGCACACCGGCCCGATCGCCATGCGCGACTCGGGGCTGGACGCGGCCATCATTAATTGCGAGGGGCCCGAACCGGGCTGCGTGGCCGACTTGCTGCACCCGGTCCACTCCTTGCCCATGGCCGCGCCCGGCTTGGCGCGCGCCAAGCCGCCGCTATCGGGCTCGCAGCTGGCCGCCCTGCCCCTGCTGCACCAGAGCACCGCGCCGAATGCATGGCCCGCGTACCTGCGCCAGCTGGGCGCGTCCGTCGAAATCCCGATGCCGGGCCCGCATTACGGCCTGTTGACCATGGCCCTTGCCGCTGCCGAGGCCGGGCTGGGCGCGGCCCTGCTGCCGGACTATGTGGCCGCGCCGGCACTGGAAGCCGGCAGGCTGGTGCGGCTGCACGACAAGCCCTTTGTCTCACCGCGCAGCTACTTCCTGGTGACCACGCAGGAACGCACCAAGGCGCCGATCATCGAGGCGCTGCGCGCCTGGCTGCTCAAGGCGCCGGCTGCCGCGTAACCAGGAAATCTTCGGGCCGCAGGCCCTGCTGGTGCCGCTCCCACATCTGCGCATAAGCCGCCTCAATGTCGCGCGCGAATTGCCGCGTGTCGAACAGCGTCGATGTTTCGCGCGCCTGCGCTACACGCAGCTTTAAAGCAGCCAGCAACTGCGGCGAACGCGCCAGCTCCAGCGCCTTGCGTTCGTATTCCGCCAGCGAATCGGTCACCAGCTCAGGCAAGCCCGCCTCGCGCAGCAGGCTGGCAGCCACGCGCGCGGCGAAGGCGCCGCCGCGGCAGGTGAGCAGGGGCAGGCCGGCCCACAGCGCGTCGCTGGCCGTGGTGTGGGCGTTGTACGGCAGCGTATCCAGGAACAGGTCGGCCAGCCGGTGGCGCGCCAGGTGCTGCGCCGGTTCCGCGCGCGGCGCGAACACCAGCCGCTGCGCATCGATGCCGCGCGCCTGCGCTTGCGCGCGCAGGTTGCGCATGGCGGCCGCGTTGTCTTCCAGCAGCCAGAGCACGGCGTGCGGCAGCTGCGCCAGCAGCCGCATCCACACACCGAAGACTCCGGGTGTGATCTTGTAGTTGTTGTTGAAGCAGCAGAACACGAAGGCTTCCGGTGGCAGCCCGGCATCGGCCCGCGACAGCGGCGCATCGTCGATGGCGCGCGCCGCATCGTTGGCCTGGTAGCAGCCCGGCAGCCAGGCGATGTTCTCGCTGTAATGCGCGCGCTGCTGCGGCGGCAGCACTTCGGCGTCGGCGATCAGGTAGTCAAAAAAATCAGCGCCGCAGCTGCCCGGATAGCCCAGGTAGCTCACCTGCAGCGGTGCGGGCCGGTGCGCGAGGATGCCCAGCCGGCTGCCCTGGGTGAAGCCGTTCAGGTCGACCACGATGTCCGCCTCCAGCTCCAGCAGCAGCTGGGCGGCCTCGCGGTCGGTGAGGTGCTGCGCGTCGGCAAAGCGCCCGAACGCGCGCTGCACGCGCTGGCGCATGGGGTGGCTGGAATCGGGGCCCAGCGACAGGGCCGTGAGCTCGAAGCGGCTGCGGTCGTGCTGCTCGAACAGGCCCGCCATCAGGTGCATGCTGGGATGGTTCTGGAAATCCGCCGAAACGTAGGCGACGCGGATGCGCTCGTGGCTGCGCCGGCCGCCCGTCCATAGCGCGGGCACGGGTGGATATTTGTCCCGCACATAGGTGCGGGCGCAGGCCAGCTGCTCCTGCGCATCGCCGCTGACGGCCAGGAAGCTGAAGGGCGTGTCGGCGCGGGCGCCGCCGCGCACCTGTTCGCGCAGCGCTGCGGCCAGCTGCGTGTAACCCGTCCAGTCGCAGCTGAAGATGCGCGAGCGCAGCAGGCTGCCCAGCGCATAGGGATGGCCCGGCGCGATCTGCAGTGCCGCCTCAAAGCACTGCGCCGCTTCTTCATAGCGGCGCAGCGCCTTCAGCAGGTTGCCGCGGTTGCTGAGGGCCGCCACGTTGCGCGGCTCCAGCGCCAGCAACTGGTCGCAGCAAGCCAGCGCCTCGGGCACGCGGTTCACCGCCATCCATTCGACGGCCAGGTCGGCCAGCAGCACGGTGTTGGCCGGTTCCACGGCGAGAGCTTCACGGTACGAAGCCGCCGCATCGGCGCGGCGGCCCAATCCGCGAAACGCGTTACCGCGGCCGCGCAGCGCCACGCCAAGCCCGGGCCGCAGCGCCAGCGCCTGCGCATAGGAGGGCAGCGCCTGGTCCCAGCGCCGCAATGCGTCCAGGATGTTGCCGCGGTTGGTCCAGGCCTCGGCCGAGGCGGGGTGCGCCGCCACGGCGTTGTCGTACACCGCCAGCGCATCATCCAGCCGGCCCTGCTTCACCAGCAAGTTGCCCAGGTTGATGTAGGTCACGGCTTCGGCACCCAGCACCAGCGCGCGGCCATAGCAGTCCATGGCCAGTGCCGCGTCACCGGCGTCCTGGTGGACCAGTCCCAGGCTGTTCAGGTAGCCGGCATGGGCAGGCGCAATGGCCAGCGCCTGCCCGATCAGCGCGATGGCGACATCGCCGCGCCCGACTTGCCGCGCCAGCAGGCCCAGCAGGTGCAGCGCATCGGCGTTGTGCGGCTCGGCCTGCAGGACCTGGCGGTAGATGGCTTCGGCTTCAGCCAGCCGCCCGGCCTGGTGCAGCGCCAGGCCGGCGGCCAGGCTAGCCGCGTCCATGGGGCGGCTTGTGGTGCTGGCTGTGGCGCGATTTCATTGCGCCAGTTTATGGCAACCCCCTATTTCAGGGAGCCCGCGGCCCGGGCGCTGTGCAGCACGAACTTCACCGGCGCGTACTGCTTTTCATAGTCCACGGGAAGGAACGCGTCGCTGCCGTCCAGCAGACGCTGGGTTTCCGCCGGGAAGCGGTATTGGTAAGTGCACCTGCTCACGCGCTCCTGCAGCGCCTTGGGCACCTGCGGCCCGAACACAAAGGCCGAGGCCGGGAACGGCGCGCTTTCCCACAAAGTGCGGAAGGCCGAGGCCCTGATCTCGCTCTTGGCCACCATGCGGTCGAACTGGTCGCTGGCCACGGCGCCCGCGTCCCAGAAGCCGTTCATCACGCCCGCGATGGACCGCTCGTGGCCGTTGGAATACACCACCGCATAGTCCTTCTCGGGCACCAGGCCGATGCCGGGAAAGTAAGCCCGCGGTGCCAGGTTGCCCGAGTTGGAAGCCGCCGTGGTGTGCGCGATCTTTTTGCCCTTCAGGTCGGCCGGCTTGCGGTAGGGGCTGTCGGCCCGCACGATGAGGTGCAGCTTGTAGGCGCCGATCTGCCGGGTGCGGCTGTTGCCGCGCACCGCGAATGGAATCGCTTCGCTGGCTTCCACCGCCACCGGCACGATGCCGCTGGACAGCTGCACCATGTCCAGCTTGCGGCCCTTCAGGCCGTCGAGCATTTCGTCTTCGCTCAGCAGGTCCAGCCCGTTGAAGTACGAGTCCACCGATTCACCGCGCTGGTTGACCAGGTTCACCCTGGCGCACTCGCCCAGGTGCACCAGGAAGCGGCCGTACAGCTTGCTGGTCTCCACCCGGTTCACGGCCTTGGGAAAAGCAACCGCCAGCGTGGGGCGGGCGGGCTGGGGCTGGGCCGGCTGGGGCGGCTGCGCCAGCAGGCTGGTGGCCACCAGGGCGGTGAGGGGAAAGGCAACGACGTTCCTGTTCATGATGTCTCCTGGGTTGCGCCGAAGTGCTCAGAGGAGCTTCTTGCGAATCCGGGTCACGGCCACTTCGGCAATGATGACAACGGCAAACACCGTCACCAGCACCGCCGCGACCCGGCTCCATTGAAAGAGGTTGAGTGCCGTGTCCAGCACCACGCCGATGCCGCCGGCGCCGACCAGGCCCAGCACGCCCGACTCGCGCACGTTGATGTCCCAGCGCAGCAGCACGATGGACCAGAACGCCGGCTTCACCTGCGGCCAGTAGCCGTACCAGAGCTGGGCCGACCAGGAGGCGCCCGCCGCCTGCAGCGCCTCGATCGGCCCGCGCGGCGCCTGCTCCAGCGCCTCGGCCAGCAGCTTGCCGGTGAAGCCGACGGAACGGAAGGCGATGGCCAGCATGCCCGCCAGCGGGCCCGGCCCGAAGATCGCCACGAACAGCAGCGCCCAGACCAGCGAATTGACCGAGCGGCTGGACACCAGCACCAGCCGCGACACGAAACCCGCGATGCGGCTGGGCACCACGCAGGCAGCGCCCAGCAGGCCGAAGGGAACGGCCAGCAGCAGCGACAGCAGGGTGCCCAGCGTCGCCATGTGCAGCGTCTCCACCAGCGCCGGGTGGATCGCCTGCGGGTAATGGGTCCAGGCGATGGGCCACATGCGCGACAGCATGTCGCCCATCTGCTCCGGTGCG
Source organism: Burkholderiales bacterium (assembly GCA_016191525.1). Lineage (GTDB taxonomy): Bacteria > Pseudomonadota > Gammaproteobacteria > Burkholderiales > Burkholderiaceae_C > Ramlibacter. The sequence continues at coordinate 55,471 of JACPOK010000040.1, forward strand.
TCGTACAGGAACTCCGGGATCACCTGGATCGAGCGCAGCGACTGCACCACGGCCAGCACGACGGCGATGAAGACGGCGTGCCGCATCAGCCTTTGGGCCGGGCTGAAGCGCTGCCACTGGCGTGCGAGCGGCTCAGACATGAAGCGCCTTCCGCACCGCGTTCACCACCAGCTCGCCGGCCACGATGATGGCGACGATGGTGGCCAGGATGGTGAAGACGAAGTCGTAGTCAAAGCGCTGGAAGGCCGAGAACAGCGCGCCGCCGATGCCGCCCGCGCCGACGATGCCCACCATGGTGGAGTTGCGCAGGTTCGAATCCAGCTGGTAGGTGGAAAAGCCCACGAAGCGCGCCATCACCTGCGGCAGCACGCCGAACAGCACCACGTTCATGAACGACGCGCCGGTGGCCCGCACCGCCTCCACCTGCTTGGCCGAGATTTCCTCTATAGCGTCGGCGAACAGCTTGCCGACGAAGCCGATGGTGCCCAGCACCAGCGCCAGGATGCCGGCCAGCGGGCCGAAGCCCACCGCCTTGACGAACAGGATGGCCTTGATGACCGGGTGCAGCGAACGGCAGAAGGCGATGAAGCCGCGCGCGGGCAGGCGCGCGAAGCCCGGCACCAGGTTGCCCGCCGCCAGCACGCCGATGGGCAGGCTGAGCGCGACGCCCACCACCGTGGCGAGTACGGCGATCTGCAGGCTTTCGCGGATGCCCGTCCACAGCACGTCCATTTTCGAGACGTCCGGCGGGAACATGCGCGCGAGGAAACGCGCTCCCTGCTTCAGGCCGAAGGCCAGCCGCTCGGCGCTGATGTCGACCTGCGCCAGCACATACGCGGCGTACACCAGCACGCCGAGCACCAGCAGGCGGCTGCCGGTGGACCAGGAAAAAGGCCGCGCCGCGCGAACGACAGCCACGTTCATTGCAGCCACCCCTGGCCGCCGTAGATCTTCTGCATGCGCTGCGGCGTCAGGCCATCCGGCGGCCCGTCATAGACCACCAGCCCGCCGTTCATGCCCACGATGCGGTCGGCATAGCGGCGCGCCAGCTCCACGTCGTGGATGTTGACGATCACCGGGATGCCGTGCAGCCGGCCCTGCTCGCGCAGCAGCTGGAAGATTTCGACCGAGCTCTTGGGGTCCAGCGAGGAAGTCGGCTCGTCGGCCAGCAGCAGGCTGGGCTGCTGCATCAGCGCGCGCGCGATGCCCACCCGCTGGCGCTGGCCGCCGCTGAGCGCATCGGCGCGCTGGTTGGCGAAGTCCGCCAGCCCCACTGTCTCCAGCAACGCATATGCGCGCAACACGTCGGCCTCGGGAAACTTGCGGCGCCACGCGTTCCAGGCCGAGATGTAGCCCAGCCGCCCGGTCAGCAGGTTTTCCATCACCGACAGGCGCTCCACCAGGTTGTATTCCTGGAACACCATGCCGATGTGGCGGCGGCTGCGCCGCAGCGCCGCGCCGCGCAGCTGCGCCATGTCCAGCCGCTGCCCGGCCACGTTCAGCCAGATCTCGCCCGAACTGGGGTCGACCAGCCGGTTGATGCAGCGGATCAGCGTGGATTTTCCGGTGCCCGAGGGGCCGATGATGGCTGTGAGGCCGGAGCCTTCAATGTTCAGGTCAATGCATTTCAGCACCGGCTTGCCGGGCACGTATTCCTTGACCAGGTTGCGGATGCCCAGGCTGCCACTGAAGGCGGCGGGGGATGCGATGTCGCTCATGCTCATTTCCTCTTCGCAGCTTCCTTGTCGAAAGCCTCGCGGTTGAATTTCTCCCCAGCGGCTTCGGCCACTTCACGCACGATGGCGTAGTCCTTGATGTAGGTGGCGGGGATGAACCTGGTGTCGCCCTCGAAGGCCTTGGTCATCTCCGGGGTGAAGCGGTAGCTCATGAAGCAGGACACCAGCTTGTCCCGCACCGCGGGCGCCAAGTCGTGCGAGTGGGCGAAGGCCGAGGTGGGGAATTTCTCGCTGCGGTAGACGATGCGGAAGTCATCGGCCTTGATGGCGCCGCGCGCCGCCATGCGCTCGAACACGTCGGAGGCCACGGCCGCCGCGTCGTAGTCGCCGCTGGCCACCCCCAGGATCGACTGGTCGTGCTTGCCCGAGAACAGCACCTTGTAGTCCTTGCCGGGCGTCACGCCCTGCTTGGGCAGCAGCGCCATCGGCGCCATGTGGCCGGAGTTCGATGAAGGCGAGGCGTGCGCCACCTTTCTGCCTTTCAGGTCGGCCGGGGTCTTGATGGTGCTGTCCTTGCGCGTGATGACGATCAGGTGGTAGCTGCGCTGGCCCTGCTCGCCGGCCTTGACGGCGAACGGCACCGCGCCGGCCACGTTCACCGCAAAGCCGGTGGCGCCGGTGGAAAAGCCCGCCACGTGCAGGCGGCCGGCGCGCATGGCCTCGATCTGCGCGGCATTGCTCTGCACCTGGAAGAACACCACCTTCTTGCCGGTGCACTGCGACAGGTGCTGCACGAACGGGTCGAACAGCTTCTCGTACACCGCGGGGTCTTCGATCGGCGTGAAGGTGAAGACGATGGTGTTGGGATTGCGTTGCTTGCGTGCGTCGGCCGGCAGGTCGGCCACCAGGTCGTTGTTGGCGTCGCAGAACGCGGTGTCCAGGTCGCCCCGGCGGGGGCAGCTGTCCTGGGCCAGCGCGGGTGCGCAGGCAACAAGCCCTGAAAGCAGGGCGGCAAGCAGGCGGGTCGGTTGGCGCTTCATGGGTTCCTCGTGAAAACGTGGCTTGACTGTAGGCAGCCCTTCGCCTTCGCGAAAGGCCTGGATTTCATCCGCATTTCAGGAAGATTTCATCCTGATTACAGAAGCTTCGGGGTATTCCGCAGGGGCCGGCGCGCGGGTTTCAGGGCAGTCTTGCGCCATGAAGCTCCTGCTGGTGGAAGACGATTTCGACCTGAGCGGCGCCCTGACGCGGGTGCTGCGCAAGCGCGGGTTCGACGTGACCCACAGCAACGACGGCATCGAGGCGCTGGCGCTGCTGCGCTCCGACGGCTTCGAGGCGGTGATCCTCGATCTGGGCATTCCCGGCATCGACGGCCTGCAGCTGCTGCAGCGCCTGCGTGGCCGCGGCAGCACCGTGCCGGTGCTTGTGCTGACGGCCCGCGGTTCGGTGGGCGAGCGCGTCACCGGCCTGAACGCCGGGGCCGACGACTACCTGGCCAAGCCGTTCGACCTGGACGAGCTGGACGCCCGCCTGCGCGCCCTGGTACGCCGCTCGCGCGGGCTGGACGACCCGCGCTGCGGCGAGCTGCGCTACGAGCGCGGCTCGGGCGCGTTCTATGTGAAGGAGCAGGCGCTGGAACTCACGCGGCGCGAAAGCGCGCTGCTGGCGGCCCTGATGGCGCAGCCCGGCCACGCCGTGACCCGCGAGCGGCTGGCGCTGCTGGCGTTCTCCGACGACGCGCTTTCACAGGGCGAGGGGCTGGAGGTGCTGGTGCACCGCGTGCGCAAGAAGCTGGTGGGCACCGGTGCGCAGGTCACCACGCTGCGCGGGCTGGGCTACCTGTTGCAGGAGGAAAAGCGTGCCGCCTGAAGGCCGCGGCCTGCCCGCGCGGCTGGCCCTGCCCCGCTCCATCCGGGCCCGGCTGCTGCTCTGGCTGTCGCTGCCGCTGGTGGTGTTCCTGGCCATCGACGCCTGGGCCAACTACAGCGCGGCGCTGCGCACGGCGCAGCTGGCCTTCGACCGGCTGCTGGTCACCTCCACCCATGCGCTGGCCGACCTGATCCGGCTGGAGCGCGGCCAGCTGGTGATCAGCCTGCCGCACGCAGCGCTTGAAATCTACGACCACGTATCTGCCGCCGCGGAGCCAGGCGAGCTGGAGACCCGGGGCCGCATGCTGTATCGGGTGGGCTTCCTGGACGGCGCCTACCTGGCGGGCGACAGGGAACTGCCCGCCTACACGGCGCGGCCGCCCAGCCACCCGGTCTACCGCTCGATGATCGAGCTGTATGACTCGCGCAGCGGGCCGGAGCCGATGCGCATGGCCGCCCTCTTGCAGCCGGTGGAATCGTTCGACGGCGCGCGGCTGGTGGTGGTGCAGGTGGCCGAGTCGTCGGCCTACCGCGACGCGCTGGCGCGGCGCATCCTGCTGGAGACGCTGGTGCGCCAGGCCGTCCTGCTGGTAGTGGTGCTGGCACTGATCTGGGTAGTGGCCACGCTGGCGCTGAAGCCGCTCACACTGCTGGCGGCGCGGCTGGATGCGCGCAGCGCGCATGACCTCACGCCGCTGGCGCCCGCGCCGGTGCCGTCGGAACTCACGCCGGTGGTGGGCGGCTTTGACGGCCTGCTGGCGCGGCTGGCCCATGCGCAGGAGCAGCAGCGGCGCTTTGTGGCGGACGCCTCGCACCAGCTGCGCACACCGCTGACGGTGCTGCAGCTGCAGGCCGAGTCAGGGCTGCGCGGCGACGTGCCGGCGCAGGAGGCGCTGGCTTCGGTGGCCGCCACCACGCAGCGCGCCACCCGCCTGGCCGAGCAGCTGCTGTCGCTGGCCAAGGCGCAGCAGACAGCCGCCACCGAAGCGCCGCAGGACGCGGACCTGCGCGAGATCGCCAGCGAGGCGGCCGTCGAGCTTTCGCCGCTGATCGCCGCCAAATACCTGGACTTCCGGTTCGAGTGCGAACCCTGCACGGCCAGCACGCACCGCTGGATGGTGCGCGAGATCGTCGCCAACCTGCTGAAGAACGCGATCGAGTTCACGCCGGATCACGGCGTGCTGGGAATACGCACCGAGTTCGAGGGCGGCAGCCCCGCGCTGGTGGTGTGGGATTCGGGCCCCGGCCTGTCGGACGCGATGAAGGAGCAGGTGTTCACGCCCTTCGCCACCGACCGGCCCTCGCGCGGCGCCGGGCTGGGCCTGGCCATCTGCCGCGATTTGGCATCGGCGCTGGGTGCCTCGCTGCAACTGGCCAACCGCGGCGGCGCGCAGGGCGGGCTGCAGGCGCGGCTGGTCATGCCGCCAGCGCCACCGCCTCCACCTCGACCTTGAGCCCGAAGTGCAGCGGCCCCGTGGGCACCACGGCGCGCGCGGGGCGGGCCGCACCGGCCCACTGCGCATAGACCTGGTTGAACAGCGGCCAGTTCTCAACACTGTCCACATACACGCGCACTTGCACCAGCTGCGCCACGCCGCTGCCCGCGGCTTCCAGCGCAGCCTGCACGTTGGCCAGGCACTGGCGGGCCTGCTGCTCGAAGGGCGCATCCACCAGCTTCACGCCATCGGGCGTGATCGGCAGCTGGCCGGAGACAAACACGAATCCGTTGGCGACCACCGCATGGCTGTAGTGGCCGCCTGGTTTTGCCAGCGTGGGGGGATTGAGTTCACCAGCCATAGAAGCGGCTCCAGGTTTCGGTGCTGCCGTCGGCGGCCACCGCGTGATATTCGGGGAACTGCGCGCCGGTGGCGCAGGCGTGGTTGGGCAGGATGCGCAATTGCGCGCCCACCGGAAAGCGCCGGGCGATGTCCGCATCGGGCGCGCCCTGGCGCGACAGGATGCCGTGCTCCTGGTTGGCACTGCTGAGCACGTAGCCCGCAAGCGGCTGCCCGGCCAGGTCGCACACCAGGCCGTAGCCGTAGTCGTGCGATTGCTTTTGCGTGCCACGGTCGCGGCTCATCGCCATCCAGCCCGCATCGACGATGGCCCAGCCCTTGTCCGCCTGATGGCCGATGACGGTGGTGAGCACGCTCAGCGCCACGTCGCCCGGCGCGCACACGCCCACGTTGGCCATCACCAGGTCGAAGAACACATAGACGCCGGCGCGCACCTCGGTCACGCCTTCCAGGTGCCTGGCGGAAAGCGCGGTGGGCGTGGAGCCCACGCTCACCACCGGGCAGGGCAGGCCGGCCGCGCGCAGGCGTTCGGCGGCCCGCACGCAGCCGGCGCGCTCCTGTTCGGCCATCGCCTGCAGCGCTTCAGGCGTGCCGCAGTCGTAGCTGGAGCCGGCGTGCGTCATCACGCCGCCGAGCAGCATGCCGGCTTCATGGATCGCGCGGCCCACCTCGATCAGCGCCGGCTCGTCCGGCTTGATGCCGGAGCGGTGGCCGTCGGCGTCGATCTCGATCCAGACCTCGAATTTCACCCCGTTTTCATTGGCAAATTGGCCCAGAGAGCGCGCGGACTGTGCGTTGTCAGCTATCAATTTAATAGCGCAGCCCTTGCGCAGCAACGCCAGCGCCTGCGGCAGCTTGGAAGGGACCATGCCCACGGCATAGAGGATGTCGGTGACGCCGGCGGCAAAAAACTGCCCGGCTTCCTTGAGGGTGGAAACCGTGATGCCGCGCGCACCGGCCGCGAGCTGCGCCCACACCACCGGCAGGCACTTGCTGGTTTTGACGTGCGGGCGGAAGGCCACGCCAAGCCCGTCCATGCGCGTTTGCATGCGGGCGATGTTGCGTTCCATGCGCGCCCGGTCCACCAGCGCGGCGGGCGTGTTGAGTTGCTCGAAATCCATGCCGCAAGCTTAAAGCTTCGCGGCAAGCCAGGCTAAAAGCGGCGCGTTCCCCTCAGGCGAAGATGCGATGGGCTTTTTCCCGGAGCTCCTGCTGCCGCATCAGGATGCGGGGCACGTCGGGGTGCATGGGGTCGATCTCGCGCATGGCCCACTTGTAGAACGCCTGGGCAAACGCCACATGGATAAAGTTGAGTACTTTCATGGACTGTATTGAGGCTGATTTCGGCCGGCCGCGTTGTAGGCGGGCGGCGGCTGGGCGGCTGAGCAGATGGCGACAGGCCGTGTCGGACAAATCGGACGCCGGGCGGCCCGTGGCCTAGCCGCGCAGGGCGGCCCACAGCATGGTGAGCCCGGCCATCAGCAGCAGCCCATCCATCAGCAGCCTGAACTTGTCGGCATCCAGCTGGCGCACATGGCGCTTGGCGATGAAGGCGCCGGCCACCAGCGAGCTGCCCACGATCAGCCCCTTGCCGATGGCCTCCACCGGCAGCGCGCCCAGCGTGCGGAAGGTGATGGCCTTGGCAAAGTACACGGCCATGGAGCCCAGCGCCTCGGTGCCCAGGAAGGCGCCCTTCACCAGCCCATGCATCAGGAAGAACGGCGCGTTGATGGGCCCGGTGCTCACCACGATGCCGGTGAGAAAGCCGATCACGGCGCCCACCAGCGCGATGTGCCAGCGATTGAGCCTCCAGTGCTGGCGCGCCATCCACCTGCGCACCGGGATCATCGCGATGAAAAACACGCCCAGCGCCACCTCCACGATGCCCACGGGCAACGTGAGCAGCGTGTGCGCGCCCAGGGCCGCGGCCGGCATGCCGGTGGCGGCGTAGGCCAGCGTGGTGCGCCAGTCCACCTCGTGCCACCAGGCCGCCACGCGTGAGGCGTTGGCCATGATGGAGGCGATGGCCATGATGGGAACGGCTTCACGCGGGCCGAACACCAGCACCAGCGCCGGCATCAGCATGATGGAGGTGCCGAAGCCCACCACGCCGCCGACGGTGCCGGCCACCAGGCCCAGGATGAGGACGAGCGCGAAGTCCAAGTCAGACGGCCTTCACAGCGCGTGCATCCAGGCCGCCATCCCGTCGGCTACTTGCGTGACGAGCCCAGGCTGCCCCGCCAGGTAGTGGTTGCCGCCGGGAATGTCGATGTTGTCGGATGCGCGGGCCGCCCGCCCGCAGCCACGCATCGCGCGTGCTGGGAAAGGTGGACTGGTCGCCCGTGTAGGTGCACAGCAGCACCGGCACTTTGGTTCTGGCGAGGTTGGACGGGCCGTCGGCCCGGCTCTTCGATGACCACTGCGACAGGAACGCGGTGAGCGAGGTGATGCGGCCCATCTGGCTGGCCGCGTAGTTCACGGCCCGCGCACCGGCGGCGCCGTTGCCCCACACGCTGCCCAGCTGCCGGCCGTTGGCGTCCAGCGACAGGTCCAGGCAGCGCGGGTCGGCATGGGTGCGGTGGATGATGAAGGCCTGGTCGCGCGCGCTGCCCGGCGCCTGCTGTCCGCGCAGCAGTGCGAGCCGCGCCTGCACCCAGTCTTCAATGCGCTTCAGCCGTGCTTGCTGCGCCGCCTTGAAGCGCGCAAGAAATTCCGGTGTGAAGGGCGGGCCGTTGACGGGGCTGTACATGTCCAGCGCGGGGTCGGCCGCCAGCGCGTCATGCTCGTCGATGACCGAAGGATCGATCCAGTTGCGCATCAGCGTGGAGCGGCCTTCGTGCGCCGCGCACAGGGCCAGGCCGTCCACCGGCGGCAGGTCGGCGGGCGAGAGGTTGGCCGCATCGCCGTCCAGCATGTGCTCGATGGTGAGCTGCTCCGCCTGCGCCTGGTAGAAGGCCGACAGCGATGCGCCGCCGGAGTTGCCGACCAGCACCACCTTGCCGTAGCCCTGCGCGCGCAGGAACTGCACACCCGCGCCCAGGTCCTGGATCACGCGCTCCATCAGCAGCAGCGTGTCGTTGCCCGCGTAGCGCGAGTTCAGGCCCATGCAGGCCACGCCGCGCTCGGCCAGCGGCGCGATCAGGTAATGCCCCATGAAGTTGCTGGTGGGGTGCATCACGATGGCCGCCACCTTCTTCGGCCCGGCGGGCTGCATCCACGCGCCGTAGATGCGCGGGCGCAGCAGCTGCAGGCCCGACTGGCTTTCCATCGCCGCGCCGGGCTTGACGTCGATGGCGGCGAGTTTCAGTTCGGGCATGGCGGCATTGTCGCGATTTTTTTGTGATGGCCTCAGGCCTTGTAAAGGCCGACGATGGCCTGGCGCAGCCAGCGGTTGCCGGGGTCGGCCTCGAAGCGCTTGCTCCAGTGCAGCGACACCACGAAGTCGCGCAGCGGCAGCGGCGGCTCCACGATGGCGTAGCCGCCGTCCTGCGCAAAGCCCTCGGCGATGTTGCGCGGCATCACCACGGCCAGGTCGGTGGCGCGCACGATGGCGGGCAGCACCATGAAGTGCTCGGTGGTCAGGCGCAGCCGGTCCTGCAGCTGCAGCAGCTGCAGGATGCGCAGGGTGTCGGCATGGGTGCGCACGGCCACGAATTCCAGCGCTTTCAGCCCTTCCAGCAGGGCCTTGCCGGCCAGCCGCCGCCGGGTGAAGGGGTGGCCCTTGCGCAGCAGCACGATGTAGCGGTCCTTCAGCAGCTGCACGCGCTGCGTGTCCTTCACCATGGGCAGGAAACCGAACGCAAAGTCGATGCGGCCCGAATCCAGCGCATCGGTGATCTCGCCGCGCGGCAGCGGCATGGTTTCCACCTGCACGCCGGGCGCCTGCTCGCGCAGCGCCACCATCAGCTCGGGCAGGAAGCGGCCCTCGCCGATGTCGCTCATGTGGATGCGAAAGGCCCGCTTCGACTGCCGCGGCTCGAAGCCGGCCGATTCGCCCAGCGCCTGGCCGATGGTGGCCAGCGCCTGGCGGATCGGGTCGGCCAGCCGGTTGGCGCGCGGGGTGGGCTGCACGCCGCCGGCGCCGCGCACGAACAGCGGGTCGTGGATCAGCGCACGCAGGCGCGTCAGGCCCTGGCTGGCGGCCGGCTGGGTGAGATTCAGCAGCTCGGCCGCGCGGCTGACGTTGCGCGTGGTATAGACGGTGTCGAACAGGCGCAGCAGGTTCAGGTCCAGGTCGTTGATATGCATTTAATTAATATCAGTTAGTCTGCTTATTTTATTGATTAATACCGCGCCGGCGTCCAGACTTGGCCGTTCGACTATTGGAGACAAGCGCGTGGAAGTTTCATTCGGCAAGGAAATCGAATCCTTGCGCCTGGGCGCGGGGGATACGTTCCACGGCGAAGGCATTCTGGCCATCACCAAGGCGCTGCTGCAGTCCGGCGTGGCCTACGTGGGCGGCTACCAGGGGGCGCCGGTCTCGCACCTGCTGGACGTGATGGTGCAGGCCAAGCCCTACATGGACGAGCTGGGCGTGCACGTGGAAGCCTGCGCCAATGAGGCCTCGGCCGCCGCCATGCTGGGCGCCTCCATCCACTACCCGTTGCGCGGCGCCGTCACCTGGAAGTCAATCGTCGGCACCAACGTGGCTTCGGACGCGCTGTCCAACCTGTCGTCGCCCGGCGTCAAGGGCGGCGCGCTGATCGTGGTGGGCGAGGACTACGGCGAAGGCGCCTCCGTCATCCAGGAGCGCACGCAGGCTTACGCGCTCAAGTCCAGCATGTGCCTGATCGACCCGCGGCCGGACCTGGGCGTGATGGTGAAGATGGTGGAGCACGGCTTTCGCCTGTCGGAAGCTTCGAACATGCCCTGCATCCTGGAGCTGCGCATCCGGGCCTGCCACGTGCGCGGAAGCTTCGAGGCCAAGGACAACCTGGCGCCGGCCATTTCCACCCGCGCGTTGATGGAAAACCCCGCCGGCTTCGACTACATGAAGCTGGCGCACCCGCCCGTGACATTCCGCCAGGAAAAGCTCAAGGGCGACGAACGTATCCCGGCGGCGCGCCGATACATCGCCGACAACCAGCTCAACGATTTGCTTCCCGGCAAGCATGCTGACCTTGGCATCGTGGTGCAGGGCGGCCTGTACAACTCCCTCATCCGCAGCCTGCAGCAGCTGGGCCTGGCCAACGCTTTTGGCGAGAGCGACATCCCGCTGCTGGTGCTGAACGTGACTTACCCGCTGGTGCCGCAGCAGGTGGCGGATTTCTGCATGGGCAAGCGCGCCGTGCTGGTGGTGGAAGAAGGCCAGCCCGAATACATAGAGCAGGACATCGCCACCCTGCTGCGCCGGCGGGACATCCAGACCCCGCTGCACGGCAAGGACCTGCTGCCCGCCGCCGGTGAGTACAGCGTGGAGGTTGTGTCCGCTGGTTTGCTTTCGTTCTGGGACCGTTATCGCCCCGTTCGGGCTGAGCCCACCCCCGTTCGGGCTGAGCCTGTCGAAGCCCAGCAGCCCTTCGACAAGCTCAGGGCGAACGGAGAGAGTGCGCGTGCCTGGCTCACCGGCAACCGCGAGCGGCGCGCCGCCGTGGCGGCGCTGCTCGACAAGCCGCTGCCCAACCGCCCGCCCAGCTTCTGCATCGGCTGCCCCGAGCGGCCGGTGTTCTCGGCCATCAAGCTGGCGCAGCAGGACGTGGGGCCGGTGCACATCGCCGCCGACATCGGCTGCCACGCCTTCGGCACCTTCGAGCCCTTTTCCATGGGCCACTCCATCCTGGGCTACGGCATGAGCCTGGCCAGCCGCGCGGGCGTGTCGCCGATGATGCAGCGGCGCACCCTGTCGATCATGGGCGACGGCGGCTTCTGGCACAACGGCCTGCTCACGGGCGTGCAGAGTGCCCTGTTCAACAACGACGACGCGGTGCTGCTGATCTTCAAGAACGGCTACTCATCCGCCACCGGCACGCAGGAGCTGATCTCCACGCCCGGCAGCGGCGATGAGCCGATGACCAGCGAGCGCATGAAGAGCCAGACCCACACCAACACGACCATTGAATCCACCCTGCAGGGCCTGGGGGTGCAGTGGCTGCGCACCGTGCACACCTACCGTGTGGAGCAGATGCGCGAAACGCTGAAGGAGGCCTTCACCAGCGACTTCAACGGCCTGAAGGTGATCGTGGCCGAGGGCGAATGCCAGCTGGAACGCCAGCGCCGCATCAAGCCCTGGATTGCCTCGCTGCTGAAGAAGGGCAAGCGTGTCGTCCGCGTGAAATATGGCGTGGATGAGGATGTGTGCAATGGCGACCATGCGTGCATACGGTTGTCTGGTTGCCCGACGCTGACGATCAAGGACAACCCGGATCCGCTGAAGGTGGATCCTGTTGCCGTTGTCATCGATGGGTGCGTTGGCTGTGGTCTCTGCGGAGAGAATGCGCATGCGGCGACGTTGTGCCCTTCGTTTTACCGGGCGGAGGTGATTCAGAACGCACGGTGGCATGAGCGTCTTGTCGCGGCCGCGCGGTTGGCGGTGGTCAATGTGCTTCGGCCTTCAGAGAGGTCTCAATGAACGATGCAAGACCCACCAGCCTCCTCATCTGCGCACTCGGCGGCGAAGGCGGCGGTGTGCTGACCGAATGGCTGGTCGACATCGCCCGCCATGCTGGCTACGCAGCCCAGAGCACATCGATTCCCGGCGTGGCGCAAAGAACCGGTGCCACCACCTACTACCTGGAAGTCTTCCCCGTCCCGCTAAGCCAGCTGCAGGGAAAGAAGCCGGTGTTCAGCCTGAACCCCGTGCCCGGGGCGCTCGACGCCATGGTCTCGTCCGAGCTGCTGGAAACAACACGCCAGATCGGCAACGGCATGAGCTCGCCGGAGCGCACGCTGGTCATCACATCTTCCAGCCGCACCTTCACCACGGCCGAGCGCATGCAGCTGGCCGACGGCCGGGCCGACAGTGCGGAACTGCTGAAGGTGGTGACAACGTTCAGCCGCGAGCACCATGTGTTCGACATGGGCGCGGCAGCGAAGGAATCGGGCACGGTGGTGAGCGCCGTGATGCTGGGTGCGATCGCCGGCAGCGGGCTTTTTCCGTTTCCGCGCGAGGCCTATGAAGCGGTGGTGCGCGGCGCGGACACCAGCGCGCCCGAGAAGGTGGACCGGATGGCGCAGGCCAGCCTGCGCGGCTTCTCGCGCGGGTTCGAACAGGTCAGTCAGCCCCGCGCCCAGGCCGCGCTGGTCAACGATCTGCTATCAAATGAGGAGCTGTCTACGCAGGCGCAGAGCGCTCTGCAGCCCGATTTGGCAGCAAAATTCCCGCCGCAAACCCACTTCATGCTGGGCCTGGGCCATGCCCGCATGCGCGAATACCAGGGCGACGATTACGCGCGCCTGTATGTGCAGCGAATGGAAAAAGTGCTGGCGGCCGAGCGCGAGGCGGACCCCGCCGGCGCGCATGCTTTTGCCACCACCACCGAGATGGCGCGCTGGCTGGCGCTGTGGATGGCGTTCGACGACATCGTGCGCGTCGCCGACCTGAAGAGCCGCGGCACGCGCTGGCAGCGCGTCAAGGGCGAAGTGAAGGCGGGCGACGACGACCTGCTTCAGGTCTACGACCACTTCAAGCCCGGCGCGCCCGAATTCGCCGCGCTGCTGCCCGCCTCGCTGGCCGCGGGTGTGCTGCGCTGGGACCGCGCCCGCGTGCTCAAGGGCAAAACGCCATGGGCGCTGCCGCTGAAGATCGGAACGCATTCGGTTTTCGGGATGCTGTCCTTGCGCGTGCTGGCTTCGTTTCGCTGGCTGCGCGTGCGCGGCAGCCGCTACGCCAATGAACAGGCCATGATCGAGCAATGGCTGGACGGCGTGCTCCGGGGCACGCGCCGCCGCTGGGCGCTGGGCCATGAGATCGCCCTGTGCGGGCGCCTCATCAAGGGCTACGGCGCCACCAACGAGCGCGGCAAGGACAACCTGCTGCACGTGCTGGAGCAGCTCGCCACCTCCCAGCGGCCGGCCGAGGACGTGGCGCGCGCCATCGCCGATGCGCGTGGCGCGGCGCTGGCCGACGATGCGGGCAAGGCGCTGGATTCCACGCTGGTGGCGCATGGCGCCCAGGCCCGCCCGGTCAAGGCCCAACCGATCCGCTTCATGCGGCGGCCCGCGCAGTGAGGACAAACACCGTGGCTTGCACCTTCACCTTCGTTATATAAAGTAACCTTACCCGTACCCCAAGAGGAGACATCATGCGTACCTTCCGATTCGCCTTCAGCGCAGTGGCCGTGGCCGCGCTGGCCCTTGCATCCGCCGCCCAGGCCCAGGACAAGCCGGTGCAGCTCAAGCTCTCCAGCTGGGTGCCGGCGCAGCACCCGCTCAACCCCAGCCTGCAGGCCTGGGCCGACGACATCAAGAAGGCTTCCAACGGCAGCATCAGCGCCGTGCTGTTCCCCTCCGAGCAGCTGGGCAAGGCCTTTGACCACTACGACATGGCGCGCGACGGCATCGCCGACTTCGCCTACGTGAACCCCGGCTACCAGCCCGGCCGCTTTCCCATCATGGCCGGCGCCTCGCTGCCCTTCCTGTTCGCCAACGCCAAGGGCGGCACCGCCGCCATCGACGCCTGGTACCGCAACTACGCCGCGAAGGAGATGAAGGACGTGAAGTACTGCTTCGCCTTCATCCACGACCCGGGAACCTTCCACGCGCGCAAGAAGGTCACCTCGCCCACCGACATCAAGGGCATGAAGATCCGCCCGGCCACCAGCACCATCGGCCAGATGGTCACCTCGCTGGGCGGCACCAACGTGCAGTCGTCCGCGCCCGAGGCGCGCGACATGCTGGAGCGCGGCGTGGCCGACGCCATCACCTTCCCCTGGGGCTCGATCAGCCTGTTCGGCATCGACAAGGTCACGACCTTCCACATGGACGTGCCGCTGTACGTCACGCCCTTCGTCTGGGCCATGAACCAGTCCAAGTACGACAGCATGTCGGCTGCCCAGAAGAAGGTGATCGACGACCACTGCACCACCGAGTGGGCCGAGAAGGTGGCTACGCCGTGGGCCGACTTCGAGTTTGGCGGCCGCAACAAGCTGGCCACGCAGGCCGGCCACGAAAGCTACAAGCTCACCGCCGACCAGCTCAATGCCTGGAAGCAGGCCGTGGCGCCCGGCGAGGCGACATGGGGCGAAGGCGTGAAAAAGGCCGGCGGCGACCCCAAGGCCGTGATGGACGCGCTCAAGGCCAGCCTGGCCAAGTACAAGTCGGCCCTCTGATCCGGGCATGAAGCGCAACCTCGCCGACCGGCTGATCAACAGCATCGAGTGGCTGGCGGCGATCTTCGTCGGCATCGTGGCGCTGAACATCTTCGCGGCCGTGGTGCTGCGCAAGTTCTTCAGCACCTCGATCCCCGACGCGTATGACTTCGGCCGCATGCTGCTGGGCATCCTCATCTTCTGGGGCATCGCGGCCACCAGTTACCGAGGCGGCCACATCACGGTGGACCTGGTGTGGCAGGCCGCCAGCAAGCGCTGGCGCCGGGTGATCGACGTGTTCGCCACGCTGGTGCTGCTGTTCGTGGTGATCGTGCAGACCGCCATGCTGTTCGACAAGGTCAAGGGCACCTATGTCGACAACGTGCAGACCTATGACCTGAACATTTCCACCTGGCCGTTCTATGCGGTGGCCTGGGCGGGCGACGTGTGTGCGGTGGTGCTGATCGCCATCCGCACTTGGCGGCTGATCTTCAGCCCCGGCTCGCTGGAAGAAGAGCACGCAGAGCAACACCAGGTCGAATAAGAAGAGCAACAAATGGAATTGAGCACCGACGCGATCGCCATCCTCGGCTTCGTCACCCTTTTTGTCTTGATGCTGCTGCGCGTGCCTGTAGGCATGGCGATGGGGCTGGTCGGCGTCACCGGCTATGCGTACATCGTGGGCCCGGGCCCGGCGCTCAAGCTGGTGGGCCAGACCTCGATGCGCACGGTCACCGACTACACCTTCGGCGTGATACCGATGTTCATGCTGATGGGGGCCATCGTCTCGGTGTCGGGGGTCAGTCGCGAGCTGTTCAAGGCCGCCAACTCGATGATCGGCCACCTGCGCGGCGGGCTGGGCGTGGCCACGGTGCTGGCCTGCGGCGGCTTCGCGGCGATCTGCGGCTCTTCGGTGGCCACGGCCGCCACCTTCTCCAGCGTGGCCTACCCCGAGATGCGGCGCTTCGGCTACCCGCAGTCGTTCTCCACCGGCGTGATCGCGGCCGGCGGCACGCTGGGTGCAATGCTGCCGCCTTCCACCGTGCTGGCGGTGTACGCCATCCTCACGCAGCAGGACATCGGCAAGCTGTTCATGGCGGGCATCATCCCCGGCCTGCTGGCGATGCTGATGTACGTCATCACCATCATGATCATCGTCAAGGTCAGGCCCGACTGGCTGCCGGGCGCCGACAAGAAGCCCTGGGAGGAGCGCGTGGCCGACCTGAAGAACGTGTGGGCGCCGGTGGTGCTGTTCCTGTTCGTCATCGGCGGGCTGTACGGCGGCTTCTTCACGCCGACCGAGGCCGGTGGCGTGGGCGCCAGCGGCGCCTTCATCCTGGGGCTGCTGCGGCGCAAGCTCAACAAGGACAACATCCGCGAGGCGCTGCTCTCGGCCACGCGTACCGCGGCGGCGGTGTTCACGGTGCTGATCGGCGCGCTGCTGTTCGGCTATTTCCTCACCATCACGCAAAGCCCGCAGAAGCTCACCGCCTTCCTCACGGCGCTGGGCGTGGGCAAGTACGGCGTGCTGGCGCTCATCATGGTGATGTACCTGGTGCTGGGCTGCCTGATGGACGCGATGGCGATGATCATCCTCACGGTGCCTATCATCTTCCCGGTGATCCAGCAGCTGGGCTTCGACCCCATCTGGTTCGGCATCATCATCGTGATGACGGTGGAGCTCGGGCTGATCCATCCACCGGTGGGGATGAACGTCTTTGTCATCAAGAGCGTGGTGAAGGACGTGAGCTTCACCACCATCTTCAAGGGCGTGCTGCCGTTCGTGGCCACCGACATCATCCGCCTGGTCATCCTGATTTCCTTTCCCGTCATCGCGCTGTGGCTGCCTTCGAGGATGGGATGAAGGAAGCCATCTACTCACAAAAGGTGGAGTTCGGCGACTGCGATCCGGCGCGCATCGTCTGGTTTCCCAATTTCTTCCGCTGGATCGATGCGGCCTCGCGCCACTTCTTCGTCGAGTGCGGTGTGCCGCCCTGGCACGAGACCGAACGCACCCTGGGCATCATCGGCACGCCGCTGGTGGACACGCATGCCAAGTTCGTGAAGACAGCCAGCTATGGCGACGTGCTGCAGATCCACACGTCGATTGCCGAATGGCGGGGCAAGAGCTTCGTGCAGCGCCACCGCGTCATGCGCGCGAACAGCGAAGGCGCCGCCGGCGGCGCGGACCTGATCATGGAATGCGACGAAGTGCGCATCTTCGCCGCCCGGCGCGACGGTGAGCCCACGGCCATCCGCGCCCTGCCCGTTCCCGAGGCGATCCGCAAGCTCTGCGAGTAGCGGCTGGAATGAGTTGATTCCGAAACGTCCGCACGCGCGGGGCGGCGCAGCCTACACTGGCCCATGCATATCCGACGCCTCGCCCTTTTTGCTGTCACGTCCCTCGTCCTGGCCGCCTGTGCCAGCCCGCCCACCCCACCCACACTGGCCGAAGCCGGCATTTACTCGGCCGGCCAGGGCAGCGCCTTCCTGCCTTACGCGCAGGGCATTGCCCGCCACCTCACCGCCAGCGGCCTGAAGGCGCAGGCGCTGGAATCGGGCGGCTCCATCGAGAACCTGAAAAAGGTGGATGCCGAGCCGCAGCGGCTGGGCACGGCCTTCTTGGGAACCGCGTATGAAGCAGTAAGCGGCACTGGCGCCTGGACAGCCGGAAAAAAGCACGCCAACGTGCGGGCGCTGTTCCCGATGTACGAGACCTCGTTCCAGGTGGTCACGCTGCGCAGCTCGGGCCTGGCCTCATTGCGCCAGCTGGCCGGCAAGAAAGTGGGCGTGGGCCCGGCCGGCGGCCCGGCGGAAAGCTTCTTCAAGGGCCTGGCCGAAGCCACCGGCCTGCAGGTGCAGACCGTGGCGGGCACACCCGCGGCGCTGGCCGAAGACCTGAAGGCCGGCCGCATCGACGCGCTGTGGCAGGGTGCCGCGCTGCCGATTCCCGCGATCAAGGAAGTCGCCGACAACAGCGACGCCGTGGTGTTCGGCCTGGCGGATGACGAGCTGGCCGCGATGCTCAAGCGCTTCCCGTTCCTCAGCCCCGCCACCGTGGCCGCCAACACCTACCGCGGCCAAGGCGCACCGCTGAAGAGCGTGGCGGCATGGAACTTCATCGTGGCCCACAAGGACCTGCCCGACGCCGATGCCTACTGGATCACGCGCACGGTGCTCAGCGTGGCCGACCCGAAGACCCTGCACGCCAGCGCCGGCCCGACCCGCGCGGCCAACGCGCCCAACAACACTGTCGTGCCGTTCCACCCCGGCGCACTGCGCTACTACCGCGAGCAGGGCATCAACGGCCTCAGGTAATAAGGATGGCGCGGAAGTCGTTGACGTTGGTGTGCGTGGGGCCGGTGACCACCAGCCCGCCGATGGCGCCGAAGTAGCCGTAGGCGTCGTTGCGGTCCAGGTACTGGTCGACCTTCATGCCCAGTGCCTGCGCCCGGTGCAGCGTGTCGGGCGCCACGAACGCGCCCGCGTTGTCCTCCACGCCGTCGATGCCGTCGGTATCCGCCGCCAGCGCCCAGACATTCACCCGGCCCTGCAGCGCCTGGGCCAGGCCCAGGCAGAACTCGCCGGCG
Source organism: Burkholderiales bacterium (assembly GCA_016191525.1). GTDB lineage: Bacteria > Pseudomonadota > Gammaproteobacteria > Burkholderiales > Burkholderiaceae_C > Ramlibacter. The sequence goes on from JACPOK010000040.1 coordinate 73,646, forward strand.
CGGCCGCCGCGGCCCCTGGGCGTTCCTTCAGGCTGCTTGCGGATCGTGACGGTGGTTTCACCACCCGACAGGATCACGCAGGGTTTGGCGAACGGCTGGCCGCGGAACGAGACCGCGCGCGCCAGTGCCGCCTGCACCTTGCCCACTTCGCGCGACTCGCCTTCCATTTCATCGCTGAGGATGTGCGCCATGAGGCCGGCCGCGCGCGCCGCTTCGGCGGCCGCTTCCAGCGACTGCTGCGGCGTGGCGATCATGTGCACCTCATTGCCCGCGAACACGGCGTCGCCGGGCTTGGGCGTTTCCAGCGCGCCCTGCTCCAGCAGGCTCATCACCGCACCCGGCACGCTGATGCCGTAGCGCTGCAGGATGGCGACCGCATCCGCGCAGGTGGTGGCGTCGGGCACCGTGGGGCCGCTGGCGATGATGGAGGGGTCGTCGCCCGGCACGTCGCTGATGGTGAGCGTCACCACGCGGGCCGGCGCGCAGGCCGCGGCCAGCCGCCCGCCCTTGATGCGCGACAGGTGCTTGCGAACGCAATTCATTTCAGAGATGTTGGCACCGCTGTTCAGCAGCGCCTTGTTGATGCCCTGCTTGTCCTGCAGCGTCAGGCCTTCGGCGGGCAGGGTCAGCAGGGCAGAGCCGCCGCCGGAGATCAGGCACAGCACCAGGTCGTCGGCGCTGAGCCCCTGGGTCATGGCCAGGATGCGCTGCGCGGCCTGAAGTCCGGCCGCATCAGGCACGGGGTGGGAGGCTTCGACGATTTCGATGCGCTGCGCCAGGCCCGCCGGGCGCGGCGGGATGTGGTGGTAGCGCGTGACCACCAGCCCTTCGAGCGGTGCATCGGCCGGCCACAGCGCTTCCACCGCCTGCGCCATGGAGCCGCCGGCCTTGCCCGCGCCCAGCACGATGGTGCGGCCCTTCGGCGGCCTGGGCAGAAAGGCCGCGGTGTTGTGCAGCGGCAGGGCACGCTGTACCGCGGCGCGGTACAGGTGCTGCAGGAACTCACGGGGCTGGGTGGCGAAATCGGGGGCGGTGCTCATTGCTTTGTCTCCGCCCGCATTGTGACGCGGTAACCGCGCCGTAACTCGCGGCCGCTACTTCTTGCCCAGGTTCAGCCGCTTGGCGCTTTCCGTGTAGAGCGCGGCTTTGTCCTTCATGAAGCCGTCCATCTGGTCCAGCCCCACGTTGACCAGCTCGAAGCCGCTCTTGGCCGCCAGCTCCTTCATCTCGGGGTCGGTGTTCAGCGCCAGCCACATGTCGGCCAGCTTCTTGCGCGCTTCGATCGGCGTGGACTTCGGCACACCGATACCGCGGTAGGCGCCGTCGACCCAATCCACGCCCAGTTCGCGGAAGGTGGGCACGTCGGGCAGCAGCGGGTGGCGCTTTTCCATAGCCACGGCCAGCGCGCGCACCTTGGTCTTGTTGTTGATGGCGAAGGCCGTGTACGTGACGGCGCCGTCGATCTGGTTGCCCACCACCGCCAGCGCCATGTCGCCCGTGCCCTTGTACGGCACATAGGTGCTCTTCATGCCGAACGCCGCGTTCAGCCGTTCATGCGAAGCGTGGTTGGCCGAGTTCAGCCCCGAGCCGCCCAGGTTCATCTTGCCGGGATCCTTCTTCGCCGCGGCAATGAAAGCCTGGAAGGTCTTGTAGGGGCTGGCCTCCGGCACCACCAGCGCATCGGGCGTGAAGTGGAACCAGAACACCGGCGTGATGTCGGCGGTCTTGTACTGCACCTCGCCTTCAATCGGCTGGAACACGATGTGCGGCAGGTTGATGCCCACCACGTTCAGCCCGTCGCCGGGCAGCTGGTTCATCTGGGCCCACATCAGCCCGCCGCCCGCGCCGGCCTTGTACTGGATGATGGTGTCGATGGCCGCGCATTTTTTCTTCAGCACCACCTGCTGGTGGCGCGCCGACAGGTCGGACTCGCCGCCCGGCGGGAAGGCCTGCCAGTAGAGCACGTTCTTCTCGGGGCATGCGACGCCGGAGCCCGTCCCGGTCTGTGCCATCACGGCCGGCGCGGCCAGCAGGCAGGCGATGCCCAGCCACTTCCTGAGTACTGCTTTCATGCGGCTTGTCTCCTTGGTTCGGTGGATTCATTCTGGGCCAGCAGCCCGCACACGGCATTGGTGACTTCCTCAGTACGGGCCTTGCCGCCCAGGTCGCGCGTGTGCAGCCGCGCGTCGGCCGTGATGGCTTCGATGGCCTTCATGAGCCTCTGCGCCGCGGCGGGCTCGCCGATGTGCTCCAGCAGCATCACGCAGCTCCAGAAGGTGCCCACCGGGTTGGCCAGCCCCTTGCCCATGATGTCGAAGGCCGAGCCATGGATGGGCTCGAACATGGACGGGTAGCGCCGCTCGGGGTCGATGTTGCCGGTGGGCGCGATGCCCAGGCTGCCGGCCAGCGCCGCCGCCAGGTCGCTCAGGATGTCGGCATGCAGGTTGGTGGCGACCAATGTATCCAGCGAGGCCGGGCGGTTCACCATGCGCGCGGTGCAGGCGTCCACCAGTTCCTTGTCCCACTTCACATCGGGAAATTCTTTCGATACCTGCAGCGCGATCTCATCCCACATCACCATGGCGTGGCGTTGCGCGTTGGACTTGGTCACCACCGTCAGCAGCTTGCGTGGGCGCGATTGCGCCAGCCTGAAGGCGAAACGCATGATGCGTTCCACGCCGGCCCGGGTCATCATGCTCACGTCGGTCGCCACCTCGATGGGGTGGCCCTGGTGGGCGCGGCCGCCGACACCGGCGTACTCGCCCTCGGAGTTCTCGCGCACGATCACCCAGTCCAGGTCCCGCGCGGCACAGCGCTTGAGCGGCGCGTCGATGCCCGGCAGGATGCGCGTGGGCCGCACGTTGGCGTACTGGTCGAACCCCTGGCAGATTTTCAGCCGCAACCCCCACAGCGTGATGTGGTCGGGAATGTGCGGGTCACCGGCCGAGCCGAACAGGATGGCGTCCATCGTGCGCAGCGGCTCCAGCCCGTCGGCCGGCATCATCTCGCCGTGTTCGCGGTACCAGTCGCCGCCCCAGCCGAAGCTGGTGAATTCAAACTGGAAGCCGCCCTGCGCGGCGGCCAGTGCCTGCAGCACCTGCTGCCCCGCGGGAATCACTTCCTTGCCGATGCCGTCGCCGGGAATGCAGGCGATCCTGTAGGTCTTCATGTCGAGTCGTGTGGGGATGGCGAAAACGCCGACTCTATGCTTTCACGCGCCGCGCCGGGGCAGGGTTAGCGCGAAGTGCGCGCCCTGCAGGAACCAATGGCTTAGCCGATACTGATGGCCCAGACCCTTCCGGGAGACACCCCATGAATCGCCGCCCTTTTCTGCGCCTGGCCATCGCCTCCGGCGCCGCCGCGTTTTGCGCACTGGCTGGCGCGCAGGGCTATCCCAGCAAGCCCATCACGCTGGTCGTGCCCAACCCGCCGGGCGGCCTGGTGGATGGCTCGGCCCGGCTGCTGTCCGACCCGCTGTCGCGCATCCTGAACCAGCCGGTGGTGATAGAGAACAAGGGCGGCGCCAGCGGCAACGTGGCCTACGGGCAGGTGGCCCGGGCCACGCCCGACGGCTATTCGCTGCTGGTGTCGTATTCGGCCTATCACGTGGGCAATCCGGCACTCAACCCCAAGCTGCCCTGGGCCCAGAAAGACCTGGCGCCGGTGGCGCTGATCACGGTGGCCACCAACGTGATCGCGGTGCACCCCAGCGTGCCGGCGAACAACCTGGGCGAATTCATCGCCTACCTGAAGAAAAATCCCGGGCGCCTGAGCTATGCCTCGCAGGGCAATGGCTCGCTCTCGCACATCGGCACGGAGATGTTCAAGCAGCAGACCGGCACCAGCATGGTCCACATTCCCTACCGCGGCTCGGGCCCGGCCATCCAGGACGTGCTGTCGGGCCAGGTGCAGGTGTTCATGACCACGCCGCCTTCGGTGATGGGCCATGTGCAGGCCGGCAAACTCAAGGGGCTGGCGGTGGCCGGCAAGACGCGCCATCCCGGTCTGCCCGCGGTGCCCACAACCTCCGAAGCGGGGCTGAAGGGCTTCGAGCTGGAGGCCTGGGTGGCGATATTCGCGCCGGCCGGAACGCCGGCCGACGTGATCGACAAGCTCACCACCGCCATCAGGCAGGCGCTGGACCAGCCGGAAACCCGGACCCGCGCCACCACGGCCGGCATCGAGCTGCGTTACCTGCCGCCGCAAGCACTGGACGCGCTGGTGAAAGAAGAAACCGCTTTCTGGGCCAGGACGATCAAGAGCGCCGGCATCACGGCGGATTGACGCGCCGCATGCAGGGGTTCACTCGGCCTTCGCGCCCGCCTGGAACCACTGGCCGATCAGCGCGCGCTCGGCATCGGTGATGCCGGTGGCGTTGTTCAGCGGCATCACCTTCGTGACCACCGCCTGCTGGTAGATGGCCTGCGCATGCAGCTTCACCGAGGCCGGGGAATCGAGCCGCAGGTTCTTCATCTGCACCTGCTCGCCATGGCACATGTAGCAGCGCTGGGCCAGCACCACTTTCACATTTTCATAGGAGAAATCGGCTGCAGAGCGCGCCAGCTGTGCGCTACCAGCTACTGAATTGATAGCAACCGGTTTCATCCACACGATAGTGCCGGCGATCACGGCCAAGCCCACCAGCGCGTACGGCAGCGGGTTGGGGTTGCGCCCCAGCTTCCAGCCGTGCCGCATCACGAAGAACTGGCGGATGGCGGCGCCGGCGAACATCATCAGCACCAGCACCAGCCAGTTGAGCGGGTGGCTCCAGGTGAAGCTGTAGTGGTTCGACAGCATGGCGAACAGCACCGGCAGCGTGAAGTAGGTGTTGTGCACGCTGCGCTGCTTGCCGCGCAAGCCGTGCACCGGGTCCACCGGCTGGCCCGCCTTGATCGCCGCCACCACCTTGCGCTGGCCGGGAATGATCCAGAAGCCGACGTTGGCCGTCATGCTGGTCGCGATGGTGGCGCCCACCAGCAGGAAGGCGGCGCGGCCGGGGAACCAGCGGCAGGCCAGCCAGGCGGTGGCGCAGACCAGCACCAGCACCAGCGCGCCGACGATGGCGTCGCCGTTTTTCCGGTCGGCGAACATCCGGCAGATGGCGTCGTAGATCACCCAGAACACGACCATGAACGAAATCGCCACGCCGATGGCCGCGCCCGGCGGCCAGTCCATCAGCGACTTGTCGACCAGGTAGCTGCTGGCGTTCCACAGGTAGGACACGGTGAACAGGGCAAAGCCCGACATCCAGGTGGTGTAGCTCTCCCAGTAGAACCAGTGCAGGTGCGGCGGCAGCGCCGGCGGCTGCACCGCGAACTTCACCGGGTGGTAGAAGCCGCCGCCGTGCACGGCCCACAGTTCGCCCGTGGCGCCCTGCTTCTTCAGCTCATCTTCCACCGGCGGCGTCAGGCTGGAATCGAGGAAGACGAAATAGAACGAGGAGCCGACCCAGGCGATGGCGGTGATGACGTGGAGCCAGCGCAGCAGCAGGTTGGCCCAATCGAGGAGGTAACTTTCCATGGCGTGGGGAGTTTACGGACTATTCCGCCGCCTCCCAGTTCCTTACCTGCAAGAGCTGTGCCGCAACGCTGACGGCGATCACTTCGGGCTGCTTGCCCTGGATGCCGGCCAGCCCGATGGGGCAGGTGACCTGCGCCAGCTCGGGCTTGCCGAAGCCGCGCTCTTCCAGCCGGTGGCGGAAGGTGGCCCACTTGGTCTTGCTGCCGATCAGGCCGATGAAGCGCAGGTCGTTGGCCCTGCGCTGGCGCAGCAGGCAGGCCGCCACCACGTCCAGATCCTCGGCGTGGCTGAAGCTCATGACGATCACGTGCGAGCCCGGCGCCAGGTCGGCCACCGCCGCCTGCACCGGGTCCGAATGCTCGCATTGCACGTTGGCGGGCAGGCCGGCCGGGAAGATCTCGTCGCGGCTGTCGATCCAGCGCACCGCGAAAGGCAGCGGCGCCAGCGCCGCCGCCAGCGCGCGGCCCACGTGGCCGCCGCCAAACAGGGCGACCGGGCACAGCGCGGGAGCGAGCCGGCGGGCCAGCGGGCCGGCGTCCGCCGCCGTCACCCGCTCGAAGCGCAGGTTCACCACGCCGCCGCAGCACTGGCCCAGGCTGGGCCCCAGGGCATAGCGGATCACGGATTCGCCGGTGCCGCCGGCCAGCTGCCGCCGGGCCTCTTCCAGTGCCTGCAGTTCCAGGTGGCCGCCGCCGATGGTGCCGCACAGGCCATCCGCGAAAACCCCCATCCAGGCGCCCGCTTCGCGCGGCACCGAACCCTGCGATGATTCAACCGTCACAAGCACGGCGTCTTGCGCGGCCAACCTGGCCGTGAATTCATTCATGGTAACCAGCGACACAAGCGGCTCCGCAGGCGATAAAGGGATTTATTTGGTAACCGGCGTCATCAGAGTATGCGCCGCGCCGTTGAATGCTGAGCCGCCGCGTTTTTGCCGCAGTACCTGTTAAATTTCGTTGGAGACATTCGATGAACACTTTTGATCGCAACCTGCTGATTGGCGGCCTCACGGCGCTGGTGGCGGGCTTCGCCGCACTGGTTGCCGGCTGCAGTTCCACCCCCTTGCCGGCCGACAAGCCGGTGGCGGCTACCGCGCCCGTGACCGCCGCCACGGCGCCGCCGGCCCAGGTGGCGGCCGGCGCCACGCCCATCACCGCCTCCCGCAATTCCGCCGCCGCCACGCCCAGGGCCTATCGCCAGGACGCGGCGTCGCACGTCTATGGCCTGAACAAGGACCGCATCTACAAGGGCCGGATGCCGCCCCTGCTGTACGCCATCGGCGTGCTGCAGGTGGACCTGGACAGCAATGGCGGCGTGCGGGCGCTGAACTGGATGCGCAAGCCCAGCCACGCGCCGGAAGTGGTGGCCGAGATCGAGCGCACGGTTCGCGCCGCCTCGCCCTACCCGGCGCCGGTCCGCATGGGCCGCGTGACCTGGACCGACACGTGGCTGTGGCACCAGAGCGGCCGCTTTCAATTGGACACGTTGACCGAAGGCCAGGACTGACAGGCTTCAGGAGCCCCGGTAGGTGGAATAGCTCCAGGGGCTGACCAGCAGCGGCACGTGGTAGTGCTGCGCCACATCGGCCACGCCGAAATCCAGCGCCACCCGGTCCAGGAAATTGGGCTGCGGCAGCGTGACGCCGCGGCTCTTGAAATAAGCCGCCACCTCGAACACCAGCCGGTACGTTCCCGCGCCCAGCTCGCCGTCGTTGTAGAGCGGCCCGCCGGGCGTGCGGCCGTCGGCATTGAGCACCAGTTTTTTCACCAGCGTGGCCTGCGCGCCCTGCGTGGCATAGAGCTCCACGGCCATGCCGGCGGCCGGGCAGCCATGCATGGTGTCCAGTACGTGTGTGCTCAGGCCCATGGCGCATTCCCCCGTGCAGTTTGGTGGACAGAAGTGTATACACTTTTCGGCGTTGCGGCTATCATGCGTGCATGCAAGCGCCCGCCACCGCGCCTTCCACCAGCGACATCGCCCAAGCGCTGACGCGCGCCATCGTCGACCACCGGCTGCAGCCCGGCAGCAAACTGGCCGAGCAGAAGCTGGCCGACCACTTCGGCGTGTCCCGCACGCTGGTGCGCCAGGCGCTGTTCCAGCTGGCGCAGAACCGGCTGGTCACCCTGGAGCCGGCGCGCGGCGCCTTCGTGGCCGCGCCTTCGGCCGACGAGGCGCGCCAGGTGTTCGCGGTGCGCCGCATGCTGGAAGCGGAGATGACGCGCGCATTCGTGCGGCAGATGACGCCGGCGCGCCTACGCGCGTTGCGCGAGCACGTGGCGGCCGAACGCGCCGCCCTGCGCGAGGACGACCCGGCCGCGCGCAACGACCTGCTTGCCGATTTCCATGTGCGCATGGCCGAACTGCTGGGCAACGAGGTGCTGGCGCAGATCCTGCGTGACCTGACTTCCCGCTGCTCCCTCATCACCCTCATGTACCAGAGCGCCGGCGCGGCCGAGCATTCACAGGAAGAACACAACGAGATCGTCAAGGCGCTGGCGGCGCGCGACGAGGCGCGCGCGGTGCGCCTGATGAACGAGCACCTGCTGCACGTGGAAGAAAGCCTGGCGCTGGACCGCAAGGTGCCGACGCATGACGTTGCATTGGCCCTGTCATGAACTACAACTCCACCGCTTCCTACCCGCGCGATCTCGCCGGCTATGGCCCCAATCCGCCTCACCCGCAGTGGCCCGGCAACGCGCGGGTGGCGCTGCAGTTCGTGCTGAACTACGAGGAAGGCGGAGAAAACTCGGTGCTGCACGGCGACGCGGGCTCCGAGCAGTTCCTGTCGGAGATGTTCAACCCGCCGGCCTTCGCCGACCGGCACATGAGCATGGAAGGCATCTACGAATACGGCTCGCGCGCCGGCGTGTGGCGCATCCTGCGCGAATTCGAAAAGCGCAAGCTGCCGCTGACGGTGTTCGGCGTGGCCATGGCCTTGCAGCGCCACCCCGAGGCCACGGCGGCATTCCGTGAGCTGGGCCACGAGATCGCCTGCCACGGCTGGCGCTGGATCAGCTACCAGGGCATGGACGAAGCCACCGAGCGCGAGCACATGCGCACAGGCATGGACATCATCCACCGCCTCACGGGCGAGCGGCCGCTGGGCTGGTATACCGGCCGCGACAGCCCTAACACGCGGCGGCTGGTGGCCGACTTCGGCGGCTTCGAATACGACAGCGACTATTACGGCGACGACCTGCCCTTCTGGATGGAAGTGCGCAAGACCGACGGCGCGGTGGTGCCGCACCTTGTCGTGCCCTACACGCTGGACACCAACGACATGCGCTTTTCCCTGCCCCAGGGCTTTTCGCAGGCCGAGGATTTCTTCATCTACCTGCGCGACAGCTTCGACGCGCTCTACGCCGAGGGCGAGACCGCGCCGAAGATGATGAGCGTGGGCATGCACTGCCGCCTGCTGGGCCGCCCGGGGCGCATCGCCGCGCTGCAGCGCTTCCTGGACCATGTCCAGAAACACGAGCAGGTGTGGGTCTGCCGCCGCATCGACATCGCCCGCCACTGGAAGCAGGTCCACCCTTACAAGAGCTGAACATGGCCCTCACCCTGGAACAAGTCAATGCCGCGCCGCAGGCCGAGGCGGCGCAGCTGCTCGACGGCCTGTACGAGCACTCGCCGTGGATAGCGCAGCAGGCGCTCGCGCACCGGCCCTTCGCCTCGCTGCCGCAGCTGAAGCACATGATGGCGCGCATCGTCGCGGATGCCGGCCGCGACGCCCAGCTGGCGCTGATCCGCGCCCACCCCGAGCTGGCGGGCAAGGCCATGGTGAGCAACACGCTCACCGCCGAGTCCACCAACGAGCAGGGCAAGGCGGGGCTGTCGAACTGCACGCCGGCAGAGTTTGAAAAGATCCAGGCCCTCAACGCGGCTTACAACGCGCGCTTCGGCTTTCCCTTCATCCTGGCGGTGCGGGGGCCGCGCGGCACCGGCCTGGCGCGGCAGGAGATCATCGAGACCTTCGAGCGCCGCGTGGAGAACCACCCGGACTTCGAGCTGGGCGAGGCGCTGCGCAACATTCACCGCATCGTGGAGCTGCGGCTGAACGACAAGTTCGGCGTGGAGCCCGTGCAGGGCAACCTGGTGTGGGACTGGCACGAAAAGCTGGCGCAGCACAGCGACCCGGGCTTTGCGGAGAAAGGCCAGCTCACCGTCACCTACCTGACCGATGCGCACCGCGCCTGCGCCCAGCGCATCAGCGCCACCATGCACGAGAGCGGCTTCGACGAAGTGACGATCGACGCGGTGGGCAACGTGGTGGGCCGGTACAAGGGGGCCGCGCCCGGGGCGAAGACGCTGATGACGGGCAGCCACTACGACACGGTGCGCAACGGCGGCAAGTACGACGGCCGGCTGGGCATCTTCACGCCGGTGGCCTGCGTGCGCGCTCTCTCGCAGCACAAGCGGCGCCTGCCGTTCGACATCGAGGTGATCGGTTTTGCCGAAGAGGAAGGCCAGCGCTACAAGGCCACCTTCCTGGGCTCGGGCTCGCTGATCGGCCAGTTCAACACCGCCTGGCTGGAGCAGAAGGACGCGGACGGCGTCACCATGCGCCAGGCGATGCAGCACGCCGGCCTGTGCGTGGACGACATCGCCGGCCTGAAGCGCGACCCTGGCAAATACCTGGGCTTTGTTGAAGTGCACATCGAACAGGGCCCGGTGCTCACGCAGCTGGACCTGCCCCTGGGCATCGTCACCTCCATCAACGGCGGTGTGCGCTACCAGTGCGAGGTGACCGGGATGGCCAGCCACGCCGGCACCACCCCCATGGGCCAGCGCCGGGACGCCGCCGCGGCCGTGGCCGAACTGGCCATTTACCTGGAACAGCGCGCGGCGCGGGACGGCGATTCGGTAGGCACCATCGGAATGCTCAACGTGCCCGGCGGCTCGACCAACGTGGTGCCCGGGCGCTGCCTGTTCACGCTGGACATGCGCGCGCCCACGGACCCGCAGCGCGACGCCCTGGTGGCGGACGTGCTGGCCGAGCTGAAGGCGGTGTGCGAGCGGCGCGGCGTGCGCTTCAGCACCGAGGAAACCATGCGGGCCGCCGCCGCGCCCAGCGCGCCGGAATGGCGCAAGCGCTGGGAAAGCGCCGTCGCTACGCTCGGCGTTCCTCTGTACCGGATGCCCAGCGGCGCCGGCCACGACGCGATGAAGCTGCACGAGGTGATGCCGCAGGCCATGCTGTTCGTGCGCGGCCAGAATTCGGGCATCAGCCACAACCCGCTGGAATCGACCACCAGCGACGACATCGAACTGGCCGTCCAGGCCTTCCAGCACCTGCTGGACAAACTCTCACAACAAGTTCAATGACCGATTACGAAAAGCTTGACGCCTGGGTGGACGCCCATTTCGACGAGGAAGTGCGCTTCCTGCAGGAACTGGTGCGCGTGCCCACCGACACGCCCCCCGGCAACAACGCCCCGCATGCCGAGCGCACTGCGCAATTGCTGCAGGGCTTTGGCTTCGAAGCCGAGAAATTCCCGGTGCCGCAGGATGAAGTGCGGGCCTATGGCATGGAGTCCATCACCAACCTGATCGTGCGCCGCCGCTACGGCGAGGGGCGCACGGTGGCGTTGAACGCGCACGGCGACGTGGTACCGCCGGGCGAAGGCTGGAGCCACGACCCTTATGCCGCCGAAGTGGTGGACGGCAGGATTTATGGCCGCGCCACGGCGGTGAGCAAATCGGACTTCGCCAGCTTCACTTTTGCCGTGCGCGCGCTCGAATCGCTGCGCGCGCACCTCAAGGGCGGGGTGGAACTGCACTTCACCTACGACGAGGAATTCGGCGGCGAGCTGGGCCCGGGCTGGCTGCTGCGCAACGGCCACACCAAACCCGACCTGCTGATCGCGGCCGGCTTCAGCTACGAGGTGATTACCGCGCACAACGGCTGCCTGCAGCTGGAGGTCACGGTGAACGGCAAGATGGCGCACGCCGCCATTCCGGATACAGGTGTCGATGCGCTGCAGGGTGCGGCACAGGTCCTGGCGGCCCTCTATGGGCAGAACGCGCAATACCGCAAGGTCCGCTCCGCGGTTAAGGGCATCAACCACCCCTACCTGAACGTGGGCCGCATCGAAGGCGGCACCAACACCAACGTGGTCCCGGGCAAGGTGGTGTTCAAGCTGGACCGCCGCATGATCCCGGAGGAAAACCCGGTGGAAGTGGAAGCCGCGATCCGGGGCGTGATTGCTGAGGCAGCGGCGCAATGCCCGGGCATCACGGTGGACATCCGCCGCATCCTGCTGGCCAATTCGATGAAGCCGCTGGCGGGCAACGCGCCGCTGGTGGAGGCCATCCAGAAGCACGCGCGCGAAGTCTTCGGCGAAGCGATTCCCGCGATGGGAACGCCGCTGTACACCGATGTGCGCCTCTATGCCGAGGCAGGAATTCCGGGGGTGATTTACGGGGCCGGGCCGAGGACGGTGCTGGAGTCGCACGCCAAGCGGGCCGATGAAAGGCTGGAGCTGGAAGACTTGCGGCGCGCCACCAGGGTGGTGGCGCGCACGCTGCTCGATCTTCTGCGCTGAACGCGCAGGTCAGCCGCCACTTTTTTAGCGGACGCGGCCGCGGCGGAACAGGTTGACGATGGCCAGCAGGATCACGGCGCCGACCAGGGAGACCAGGACGGAGGCGATGGAGAAGCCGCTGTTGATGGTGCCCGCGCCGACCAGGGGAGAGATCAGCCAGCCGCCGATAAAGGCGCCGACGATACCGACCACGATGTTGAGCAGGACGCCTTGCTGGCCGTCAGTCTTCATGATCATGCTGGCCAGCCAGCCGACGATGCCGCCTACGATTAACCAGAGGATGAGACCCATGTTGAACTCCTTTGCCGCGAGCGGCGTGTTGTTGAAGATGAATCCAATATCCCGCCGGCCCGGGGGGTGCCGCGTAGTCGGCGGCACAGGCTGGCCGTGCGCTGGTGGCGCGTCGCCGCGTCGGACAAAGCCTTACCATGCGGCATCGTTTTTGCTTTGTAGCCCTTTGTTCACTTAAACCGCTTGCGGAGTCCTCCATGACAAAACGTGCTTTCCTCTTCGCCGGCGCGGCGCTGGCCCTGGCCATGAACCTGGCCCCGGCCCAGGCCCAGGGCCTCACCCCCATCAAATTCCAGCTCGACTGGCGGTTCGAGGGCCCGGCCGCCCTGTTCCTGACCCCTGTCGCCAAGGGCTATTTCAAGGACGCGAAGCTGGACGTGACGGTAGACGCGGGCAACGGCTCGGGCGGCGCCGTGACCCGGGTCGCCTCCGGCACCTACGACATGGGCTTCGCCGACCTGGCCGCCCTGATGGAATTCCACGCCAACAACCCCGACGCGCCCAACAAGCCTGTGGCCGTGATGATGGTCTACAACAACACGCCGGCCTCGGTCATGGCGCTGAAGAAGTCGGGCATCAGGAAGCCTGCTGACCTGAACGGCAAGAAGATGGGCGCGCCGGTATTTGACGCCGGGCGCCGGGCCTTCCCGATTTTCCAGAAGGCCAACGGCATCGGCAACGTGGCCTGGACCGCCATGGACCCGCCGCTGCGCGAAACCATGCTGGCGCGCGGCGACGTGGACGCCATCACCGGCTTCACCTTCACCTCGCTGCTGAACCTGGAGGCGCGCGGCGTCAAGGCCGAAGACGTGGTGATCCTGCAGTACCCCGACTACGGCGTGAAGCTCTATGGCAACGTGGTGATCGCCACACCGAAGATGATCAAGGAAAACCCGGCGGCGGTGAAAGCCTTCCTGCAGGCGTTCACGCGCGGCATGAAGGACGTGATCGCCAGGCCCGAGGCGGCCATCGCCGACGTCAAGGCACGCGACGGCATCATCAACTCGGAGCTGGAGACGCGCCGCCTCAAGCTGGCCATCGACACGGTGATCAACAGCGCCGATGCGCGCGCCGAGGGCTTCGGCCAGGTCAATCCGGGCCGCCTGTCTCTGATGGCTTCGCAGGTGTCGGATGCCTTCAACACCAAGACCCGCGTGAACCCCGAGGCGGTGTGGAACGGCTCGTTCCTGCCCACCAAGGCGGAGCTGAATATCCTGCCCGTTCCGAAGAAATGATGCCGGCCGCCCCGGCTTCCGGGTTTTTCGTCGATTTCCAGGACGTCTGGCTCGCCTACAACGACGAGCTGCTGGCGCAGCAGCACTTCGCGGTCGAGGCCATCGACCTGAAGGTGCGCCAGGGCGAGTTCATCGCCATCGTGGGACCGTCGGGCTGCGGCAAGTCCACCTTCATGAAACTGGCCACGGGGCTGAAGATGCCCTCCCGCGGGCGCATCCTGATCGACGGCGACGCCGTGACCGGGCCGCTGAAGATTTCGGGCATGGCCTTCCAGGCGCCTTCGCTGCTGCCGTGGCGGACCACGGTGGACAACGTGCTGCTGCCGCTGGAGATCGTGGAGCCCTACCGCAGCAACTTCAAGGCGAAGCGCGCCGAGTATGAAGAGCGGGCCCGCAAGCTGCTGCAGAAGGTGGGCCTGGGCGGCTACGAGGACAAGTTTCCCTGGCAGCTTTCGGGCGGCATGCAGCAGCGCGCCAGCATCTGCCGCGCCCTGATCCATGAGCCCAAGATGCTGCTGCTGGACGAGCCCTTCGGCGCGCTGGACGCCTTTACGCGCGAGGAGCTGTGGTGCATCCTGCGCGACCTGTGGACCGAGCAGCGCTTCAACGTGATCCTGGTGACGCACGACCTGCGCGAATCGGTGTTCCTGGCCGACACCGTGTATGTGATGAGCAAGAGCCCGGGGCGCTTCATGGCGAAGAAAACCATTGAACTGCCGCGCCCGCGCGAGCTGGAGCTGACCTATACCAAGGAATTCAGCGACATCGTGCACGAGCTTCGCGGCCACATCGGGGCCATCCGCACAGGAACGCCCGCAGCCGCGGCGGTGGCGCCATGAAGGGCCGCCGGCTCGAGACATGGTCGCCCTGGATCCTGCTGGTGGCGGTGATCGCGCTGTGGCAGCTTGTTTGCTCGGCATTCAATGTGTCGGAGTTCATTTTCCCCAGCCCGCTGCGCATCTGGACGCAGATGGTGGAATACCGCGGCCTGATCGCCGGCCACGCCTGGCGCACCTACTGGGTAACGATGGCGGGCTTTGGCATCGCCATCGTGGTCGGTGTGCTGCTGGGCTTTGTCATCGGCAGTTCGCGCCTGGCCTATGCGGCGGTGTACCCGCTGATGACGGCGTTTAACGCGCTGCCGAAGGCGGCTTTTGTGCCCATCCTGGTGGTGTGGTTCGGCATCGGCGCGGGGCCGGCCATCCTGACGGCCTTCCTGATCTCCTTTTTCCCCATCATGGTCAACATCGCCACCGGCCTGGCCACGCTGGAGCCGGAGCTGGAGGACGTGCTGCGCGTGCTGGGCGCCAAGCGCTGGGACGTGCTGCTGAAAGTGGGGCTGCCGCGCTCCATGCCCTACTTCTACGGCTCGCTGAAAGTGGCGATCACGCTGGCCTTCGTCGGCACCACGGTGTCGGAGATGACGGCCGCCAACGAAGGCATCGGCTACCTGCTGATCTCGGCGGGTTCGGCCATGCAGATGGGCCTGGCCTTCGCCGGCCTGGTGGTGGTGGGCGCGATGGCCATGGTGATGTATGAGCTTTTCAGCTACATCGAGAAGCACACGACCGCATGGGCCCACCGCGGCTCGCAGGGCGAGTAAGCCAGCACATGGCCTGGCGGGCGAAGCTGCAGCTGGACTACCGCGTGGAGGCGGGGCGCTGCGTCGCCCGGTTCCTGCATGAGGGGCCGCTGCGCATCCTGCAAAGCCTGTATCCGGAAGGCGATGCGGTCTGCCACAACGTGCTGGTGCACCCGCCCAGCGGGCTGGTGGGCGGCGACACATTGGACATCAGCATCAGCGCGGAAGCGGGCGCTCACGGCCTGGTGACCACGCCCGGTGCCACACGCTTTTACCGCTCCGAGGGTGAAACTGCCGCCCAGCGCACCCGCATCTCGCTCGACGCGGGGGCGCGGCTGGAGTGGCTGCCGCTGGAGGCCATCTGCTACAGCGGCTGCATCGCGGAAAACCGGCTGGAATTGGCGCTGGCGCCGGGCAGCGAGCTGATCGGCTGGGACGTTGCTGCGCTGGGCCTGCCGGAAGCGGGCCTGCCATTCGCCAGCGGCAGCCTGCAGCAGCACATTGAAATGCCGGGCGCCTGGCTGGAGCGCGGCCGCATCGCGGCTGGCGACGCCCGCCTGATGGATGGGCCACTGGGCCTGGCGGGCCGGCGTTGCCTGGCGACGCTGTTCCTCGTGGCCGGCACCGAGCTGTCCCGGCCGCGGCGCGAGCGGGCGCTGGAACTGGCGCGCGAAGTGATCGAAGCGCATCCGCTGGCCGCGACGGCCGGGGCCACTTCGCCGGGGCCGCGTGTGGTCGCAGTGCGGGTGCTGGCACCGCTGGTCGAGCCCGCGCTGGGCCTGCTCAAGGCGGTCCGGTCGGCCTGGCGGCCTGAACTCTGGGACATGCCGGCTACGGTGCCGCGCACCTGGGCCCTGTAGCAGGGCAAACCCGCACGCTTCAGCCCGGCCGTGCAAGCGCCGTCCTACGGCGCAATCGGAGGGCGCCACCCCCAATGCGGTGTGCTCTCCGGCACGGCTGGCGCGATTTCGCCGCGAAACTGCATTCATCAAACCAGTTTCAAGGAGTTCCCCATGTCTGCCACCGATACCACCCGCTCGCGCAAAAGCCTTGTGTACTTTGGCGTAGCCGCCCTGCTGGCGGTAACCGCCGCCACTGCCCAGGTTGCCACGGGCACCACGGGCATTGACGCCTCGGGCAGCTACCAGCAGGAAATCAACGCCTGCATGACCGGCAAGACCCAGCAGGACCAGGCCACCTGCCTGCGTGAAGCCCGAAATGCACAGGCCGACAAGAAGCGCGGCGTGCTCGACAATGCCGGCGGCCAGTTCGAAGCCAATGCCACCTCGCGCTGCGACGTGCTGACGGGGGAAGACAAGGCTGCGTGCCAGGCCCGCATCCTGGGCTACGGCAGCACCACCGGCAGCGTGGCCGGTGGCGGCGTGCTGCGTGAGGTCGAAACTGTTGTATTGCCCGCCGGCCAGGGTTCCGTGACCATCGAGCCGCGAACAGCCGATCCGGTCGTGCTGGTTCCGGCCAAGTAAACCTTTTGGCGCTAGAAAGCGGGCTGCGGCCCGCTTTTTCATGGCGCAACAATATGTAGGCGGGGCTTTGTCCTACAGAAAGCCGGGCAGTGCGCGGTAGGCTGGAATCGTGACTCATCCAGTATCTCGCCAAGGCCCCGCGGCGGCCCTGTTCTACGGGCTTCTTGCCACCACCGTCGTCGTTTTCGGGGTTGTCTTTGACCAGATGGCCCAGGTGACACCGCCACACGCGCTGCCAAACGCCGTAGTGCAGGCGCGGGCCGACCTGACCCAGGTGCGGGCATCTCCCGAAGCCACCTTCGTTGCCCAGTGGATCGTTGATTCGCGCGACAACGCCGGCCTGCCTTTCCTGATCGTCGACAAGGCCCAGGCCCGGCTTTACGCGTTCGACGCCGCTGGCAGGTTGCGCGCCGACTCACCCGTGCTGCTGGGCGCGGCGCGGGGTGACGACGCTGCCGTGCCGCTCACGCCGGCGGGGCGGTTTGTGGCGGGGCCTGCCGTAGCCGCGGCAAGCGGCAGCATCGTATGGGCCAATCGCCAGGCTGCAGTGGCTTTGCACGGGAGCTCCGTTGCCCTGGCGTCGGCGCCGGGACACAGCGCGCAGCGGCTGGCCTCCGGCGAAGCCCGTGACAAGCGAATCTCAGACGGTTCGCTCCACGTGGACAGGGATTTTTTCCGCAGCCACCTGCAGGCTCTGGGCGCGGCAGCCAGCGTGGCCTATGTGCTGCCCGAGGTGCGCAGCGCGAGGGAAGTGTTCGGCGCCTATGACGTGGAAGACCGGGTGCGCCAGTTCCAGCTGGCGAAGCAGCGCCCCGCCGCCGTACCGGGACGCAACGGCTGAGCGGGCCGGATCAGATCGCCACCAGCTGGCGCACGCCGTTGGTTTCCATGTCCTTGCCCTCGCCGCGGGCGATGAATTCGCCCCGCTCCATCACCAGGTAGTCGTCGGCCAGTTCCTGCGCGAAGTCGTAGTACTGTTCGACCAGCAGGATGGCCATGTCGCCGCGGTCGGCCAGCATGCGGATGACGCGGCCGATGTCCTTGATGATGCTCGGCTGGATGCCCTCGGTCGGCTCGTCCAGCACCAGCAGTTTCGGCCCGGCGGCGAGCGCGCGCGCGATGGCGAGCTGCTGTTGCTGGCCGCCCGACAGGTCACCGCCGCGCCGCCCCAGCATCTGCTTGAGTACGGGGAACAGATCGAACAGCTCGGGCGGGACGGGCGTGGAGCCGCTCTTGTACGCCAGCCCCATGCGCAGATTTTCTTCCACCGTGAGGCGGGCGAAAACTTCGCGGCCCTGCGGCACGAAGCCGATGCCGGCGCGCGCGCGCGCATACGGGGTCGCGTTGTGGATGGGCTGGCCGTTGAATTCGATGCTGCCGGTCTTGATGGGCACCAGGCCCATCAGCGACTTGAGCAGCGTGGTCTTGCCCACGCCGTTGCGGCCCAGCAGCACCGTGACCTTGCCTTGCCGCGCCTCGAGGCTGACGTCGCGCAGGATGTGCGAGCCGCCGTAGTACTGGTTGACGTTCTTGATGGAGAGCATGTTCAGCGTCCCAGGTAGACCTCGATGACCCGCTCGTCAGCCTGCACCTGGTCCAGCGTGCCTTGCGCCAGCACCGAGCCGTCGCACAGCACGGTGACGATCTCGGAGATGGTCTTGATGAAGCTCATGTCGTGTTCCACCACCATCAGCGAATGCTTGCCCTTGAGCGTGAGGAACAGCTCCGCAGTGCGCGCCGTTTCCTCGTCGGTCATGCCGGCCACCGGCTCATCGAGCAGCAGCAGCTTGGGATCCTGCATCAGCAGCATGCCGATTTCCAGCCACTGCTTCTGGCCGTGGCTGAGCGTGCCGGCCAGCCGCGTGACGCTGTCGGCCAGGTGAATGGTGTACAGCATCTCGGCCAGCCGGTCGCTGTCGCCGGTATCCAGCCGGAAGAACATCGACGACTTGACGCCCTTGTCGGTCTTGAGCGCCAGCTCCAGGTTCTCGAACACCGTGAGCTGCTCGAACACCGTGGGCTTCTGGAACTTGCGGCCAATGCCCATCTGCGCGATCTGCGGCTCGGTGTAGCGCAGCAGGTCGATGGTGGAGCCGAAAAACACGGTGCCTGAGTCGGGCCGCGTCTTGCCGGTGATGATGTCCATCATCGTGGTCTTGCCGGCGCCGTTGGGGCCGATCACGCAGCGCAGTTCGCCCGGCGCAATGTCCAGGGAGAGATTGTTGATCGCCTTGAAGCCGTCGAAGCTGACGCTGACGTCCTCCAGGTACAGGATGCGGCCATGGGTGGTATCCACTTCGCCCGGCGCGGCGGCCACACGCGAGAAGCCGGCCGCGCGGCCGCCCGACTCGGTCTTGCCGGCGGGCTTGGGCGGGTTGAGCAGCGCAGCGCGGCGCGCGCCTTCTTCCATCAGGTCGGGAGTCATTTTCCGCGGCCTTTCAGTTTCTTTACCAGCCCGACGACGCCGCTGGGCAGGAACAGGGTGACCACGATGAACAGCGCGCCCAGGAAATACAGCCAGTACTCCGGCGCGGTGACCGTCAGCCAGCTCTTGGCGCCGTTGACGATGAACGCCCCGACGATGGGACCGATCAGCGTGGCCCGGCCGCCGACGGCCGCCCAGATGGCGATCTCGATCGAATTGGCCGGGCTCATCTCGCTGGGGTTGATGATGCCCACCTGCGGCACGTAGAGCGCGCCGGCCACGCCGCACATCACGGCCGACAGCGTCCAGATGGTGAGCTTGTAGCCGATGGGGTTGTAGCCCGAGAACATCACACGCGATTCGGCGTCGCGGATGGCCTGCAGCACGCGGCCGAATTTGCTGGCCACAAGCCAGCGCGCGAACAGGAAGAAAGCCAGCAGCGTCACGCCGGTGATGACGAACAGCAGCATGCGCATGGAGGGCGTGGCGATCGGCGTGCCCAGGATGCGCTTGAAGTCGGTGAAGCCGTTGTTGCCGCCGAAGCCCGTTTCGTTGCGGAAGAACAGCAGCATGGCCGCGAACGTCATGGCCTGCGTGATGATGGAGAAGTACACGCCCTTGATGCGCGAGCGGAACGCGAAGAAGCCGAACACGAAGGCAACCAGCCCCGGCACCACGACGATGAAGATCAGGGTGGCGATGAAGCTGTCGGAGAACGTCCAGTGCCAGGGGAGCGTCTTCCAGTCCAGGAACACCATGAAGTCGGGCAGGTCGCTCTTGTAGTTGCCGTCGCGCCCGATCTGGCGCATGAGGTACATGCCCATCGCATAGCCGCCCAGCGCGAAGAACAGGCCGTGGCCCAGCGACAGGATGCCGGTATAGCCCCAGATCAGGTCCATCGCCAGCGCACAGATGGCGTAGCACATGATCTTGCCCACCAGCGCCACGGCGTAGTCGCTCATGTGGAAGGCGCTGCCCGCGGGCACCACCAGGTTGAGCAGCGGGGCGAGGGCGCACACCACGATCAGCGCCACGATGAAGGCCGTCCAGCCCGCGCCGCTGAGGACGGAGGGCTTGCCGGGCAGCACCAGCGGGGCAACGGCCTGGTTGGGGTCTCGCGTCATCATCAGGCCTCCGCGCTGCGGCCCTTCATCGCGAAGATGCCCTGCGGCCGCTTCTGGATGAAGATGATGATGAACACAAGTACGGCGATCTTGGCCAGCACCGCGCCGGTCCAGCCTTCGAGCAGCTTGTTCAGCACGCCCAGGCCCAGCGCCGCGTAGACGGTGCCGGCCAGCTGGCCCACGCCGCCCAGCACCACGACCATGAACGAATCAACGATGTAGCCCTGGCCCAGGTCGGGCCCCACGTTGCCGATCTGGCTGAGCGCGCAGCCCGCCAGGCCCGCGATGCCCGAACCCAGCGCGAACGCATAGGTGTCGATGCGCGCGGTATTGACGCCCATGCAGGAAGCGATGGGCCGGTTTTGCGTGACGCCGCGCACGAACAGGCCCAGCCGCGTGCGCCCGATGAGGAAGGCCATGCCCAGCAGCACTGCCATGGCAAAGCCGATGATGATGATGCGGTTCCAGGGTAGCTGCAGGTTGCCCATCAGCACCACGCCGCCGCTCATCCAGCTGGGGTTTTCCACGCCCACGTTCTGCGCGCCGAACACCGAACGCACCAGCTGCTGCAGCATCAGGCTGATGCCCCAGGTGGCCAGCAGCGTCTCCAGCGGCCGGCCATAAAGAAAGCGGATGACGCTGCGCTCCAGCGCGGCGCCCATGAGGGCGGAGGCCGCGAACGAGACCGGCACGGCGGCCAGCAGGTACCAGTCGAACGCGCCGGGCGCGTATTTCTGGAACAGGCCCTGCACCACGTAAGTGGCGTAGGCGCCGATCATCATCAGTTCGCCATGCGCCATGTTGATCACGCCCATCAGCCCATAGGTGATGGCCAGGCCCAGCGCCACCAGCAGCAGGATGGAGCCCAGGCTGATGCCGGAGAACATGGCGGCGATCTTGTCGCCCCAGGCCAGCGCCCCTTCCACGGTGCGCAGGGTGGCTTCCAGCGCCGCCTTGACCTCGGGATCGGATTCGGTCTTCAGCCGCTCCAGCAGCGCGGTCTTGGTGCTGGGGTGGCCGCTGGTGGCCAGCAGGCGCGCGGCTTCCAGCCGCTTGGCCTTGTCGCTGCTGGAAAGCAGCACCGCGGCGCGCACCATGCCCAGCTGCAGCTTGATCTCGGGGTTGGCTTCGGCCGCGAAGGCCTTTTCGATCAGCGGGAGCTTGGCCTCATCCGTCTCGCTCTGCATGGCCTTGACGGCTTCGCGGCGCAGCTTTTCATCGGGCGAGAACAGCTTGAGCGCGGCCATCGCCGAATCCAGCTCGCCGCGCATGCGGTTGTTGTTGATCACGTCCTCGGCGTCGGCGGGCATGGCCGTTGCGGCGCCCGTGACGGGATCGGTGGGCTTGCCGTCCCTGACGATGAAGGCCTTGTCACCCGCCAGCTTGACGGCGTCGTCGGTCAGGGCCTGGATGAAGGCCGCGGTCTTGTCGTCGGCGGTGGCAACGGCCTTGTTCAACGCCTCGATGCGGGCATCCGTTTCGCCGCTGGCGATGGCCTTGGCTTCCGCGGCCGTCAGCGCATGGGCGCTGGCTGCCGTCCAGAGCACGGCCAGTAAAACGAAACTCTTGATCATTGGGGAACCTGTAGGGTGGGCAGCACGCTACCCACCATGCAAGCACCGTGCCCCATTCCAGGGCGCGGGGCGGAAACGGCCCCGGGGGGCCGTTTCGGGCGTCTTACTTCTTGGCGGGTTCGTCGGGCTTCTTGTCGTTGCCTTCGATGTACGGGGACCAAGGCTTGGCCTTGACCGGGCCCGGCGTCTTCCACACTACGTTGAACTGGCCGTCGGCCTTGATTTCGCCGATGAACACCGACTTGTGCAGGTGGTGGTTCTTTTCGTCCATCTTGGAGACGATGCCCGACGGTGCCTTGAAGGTCTGGCCGGCCATGGCAGCGATGACCTTGTCGGTATCGGTGGACTTGGCCTTCTCGACGGCCTGCTTCCACATGTTGATGCCGATGTAGGTGGCTTCCATCGGGTCGTTGGTGAGCGGCTTGTCCGAGCCGGGCAGCTTCTTGGCCTTGGCGTAGGTAGCCCACTTCTTTTCGAACTCGGTGTTGGCCGGGTTCTTGATGGACTGGAAGTAGTTCCAGGCGGCCAGGTGGCCCACCAGCGGCTTGGTGTCAACACCGCGCAGTTCTTCCTCGCCCACCGAGAAGGCGACAACCGGCACGTCCTTGGCCTTCAGGCCGGCGTTGCCCAGTTCCTTGTAGAACGGAACGTTGGAGTCGCCGTTGATGGTGGACACGACGGCGGTCTTGCCGCCGGCCGAGAACTTCTTCACGTCGGCAACGATGGTCTGGTAGTCGCTGTGGCCGAACGGGGTGTACTTCTCGTCGATGTCGGTGTCCTTCACGCCCTTGGACTTCAGGTAGGCGCGCAGGATCTTGTTGGTGGTGCGGGGGTACACGTAATCGGTGCCCAGCAGGACCCAGCGCTTGGCGCCGCCGCCTTCTTTCGACATCAGGTAGTCGACTGCGGGTATGGCTTGCTGGTTGGGGGCCGCGCCCGTGTAGAACACGTTCTTGGACAGCTCTTCACCTTCGTACTGCACGGGGTAGAACAGGAGGCCGTTGAGTTCCTCGACGACCGGCAGGACCGACTTGCGCGACACAGAGGTCCAGCAGCCGAAGATTACGGCGACCTTGTCCTGCGTCAGCAGCTGCTTGGTCTTTTCGGCGAACAGGGGCCAGTTGGAGGCCGGATCGACGATCACGGGCTCGAGCTTCTTGCCCATCACGCCACCCTTGGCGTTGATTTCCTCGATGGCCATCAGCACGGTGTCTTTCAACACGGTTTCCGAAATGGCCATGGTGCCGGACAGGCTGTGCAGGATGCCGACCTTGATGGTGTCACCGGACTGGGCCAGTGCGGGCAGGCCGGCGCTGGCGAGGGCTACGGCGGCCGTCAGCGCCTTGAGGGTAAAACGACGTTGCATATGAATGCTCCTGAAAGAAAAAGAAGAAACCTGAGTCGAAACAGTCCCGGAAATCGCCCCACCGGGCCCTTGGCGGGCTATTGATGTGGACGATTTGATTCTGGGCGGAGGCTCAGCGGGGGGGAATACGCCGCATGGCGTACACCGGCGCAATCAGCCGCCGAACTGGGGGTGCAGCTGGCGGATGCGGTTCATGGCCATGGCAGCCGCGGCGGTGCGGGTTTCCACCCCCAACTTGGCGAACACCCGCTCCAGGTGCTTCTTGACGGTGGCCGGGCTGGAGCCCAGGATGTCTGCGATGTCGCGGTTGATCTTGCCCTTCACCACCCAGTACAGCACTTCCGCCTCGCGCGCGGTCAGCTTGAAAGACAGGCTCATGGCCTCGATGACGGCTGTGTCGGACACCTCGCGCATCACGATCAGCCAGTCATCGTCGCCAGTCTGCTGGTGCAGGCGGAACGTGAGGCGGCGCGCCCCGAGTTCGGCCGTGAGGCGCGGCGGCTCGATCTGCTGCTCGGCCTCCTTCAGGTGGCGGCGCAGCCAGTCCACCACCGGCGCCGGAGTTTCAGGGGCGCGTGTGCCGTAGTACTCGGCCAGCAGCTCGCGCGCCAGCGGCGTCTGCCACATCAGCTTGCCGTCGCTCGCCCGCACGGTGATGCTGGCGTAGCCGAAGGCGTCCAGCGCGTTACGGGTCTGCCGCGCCTGCCGGGCGCCCTCCATGTGGACCCCCATGCGGGCCAGCACTTCCTTGGGCTTGATCGGCTTGGTCACGTAGTCCACGCCGCCGGCCTCCAGCGCGGCCACCAGGTGCTCGGTCTCGGTCAGGCCGGTCATGAAAATGATGGGGATGTGCGCCGTCTCCGGCGCAGCCTTCAGGCGCTTGGCCACCTCGAAGCCGTCCATGCCCGGCATCATCGCGTCCAGCAGCACGATGTCGGGCAGCGCCTGGGCGGCGCGCGCCAGGGCGGCCTCGCCACCGGTGGCCACCAGCACGGTGTAGCCCGATTCGTCCAGCGCGTCGTGCAGCACCGACAGGTTGTCGGGAACGTCGTCCACGATCAGCACCACCTCGCTGGTGGCCCGGTCAAAGGTGGTGGCGGCGCCGCTCATTGCACGGCCTCGCCCTGGGCATCCGCTTCGTCCAGGCGCCGGCTCATCGCCTCGAACTGGAACTGGCGAGCCAGCTCGCGCATGGCGGTGACGAAGGCGGCGCATTCGGGCTGCTGCCCCTCGATGGCATCCAGCTGGTTGACGATGCCGCGGTAATAGCCCAGTTGCACCAGCGGCCGCAGCGCCTGCAGGGCGGCTGTGTCGGGCCAGGCCCAGGCCAGGGGCTGCGGCGCGGGCGGTGCGGCGGGCTGGGGCTCCTCCAGCCACTGCAGCCCGAGCTGGCGGCCCAGCCAGTCCAGCAGCTCGCTGTGACGCACGGGCTTGAGGATGAAGTCCTCCGGCCGGATGCCCACGTCGTTGTCCAGGCCCTTGTCGAAAGCATTGGCCGAGACGATGGCGAAACTAGCCCCCACGCTTTTCACTTCGTGTAATGCGCTGCCCCCCAAGGGGGCTTCCCCGCCTTGAGGCGGCTCGGCGGCGGGGAGGCCGCGTTCAAGCCGGCGTGCGCGGCGGATGGTTTCCCAGCCATCGATGCCCGGCATGGCCAGGTCCACCAGGATCGCGTCGGGCTGCATGCCTGCGGCCAGCAGGTCCAGCGCGTCGTGGCCACTGGCGGCGGTGCGCAGCTCGAAACCCAGCGGCTCCAGCAGGTGCACCAGCAGGTCGCGGTCGGCCTCCTCGTTGTCCACCACCAGCAGCTTGCGGCGCGCGCCGGCATAGCCCTTGCGCGGGCGCGGCGCGGCCTGCGGCCCCGCTACGCCGGCGCTGTGCATCTCGGGCAGGAACAGCTTGATGCGGAACACCGAACCCACGCCCGGCGTGGTGTCCACTTTCAGCTCGCCGCCCATCAGGTCGGTGAGCATCTTGGCGATGGTGAGGCCCAGGCCCGCGCCAGGCGCGGAATGGCTGGCGCTGGCGCCGCGCGCGAACGGCTCGAATATCTGCTGCAGTTCCTGGCCGGCCAGGCCCGGGCCGGTGTCCTCGATCTCCAGCGTGGCCATCTCGCGGGCATAGCGGATGCGGAAGGTGACCTGGCCCTGCGAGGTGAACTTGATGGCGTTGCCCAGCAGGTTGATGAGGATCTGGCGCACCCGCTTTTCATCGGCGCGCACCACCTCGGGCAGCGTGCCCTGGGCCTCGAAGCGGAACGCCAGCCCCTTGCCCGCCGCTTGCGGCTCGAACATGCCGGCCATCTCGTGCACGCAGTCGGCGAAGCGCATCGGCTTGACGTTGAGCGTGAGCTTGCCCGACTCGATGCGCGCGATGTCCAGCGTGCCCTCGATGAGCGACAGCAGGTGCTCGCCACCGCGCTTGATCACGCTCACGGCCTGCTTGCGGTGCGCCGGCACGCTGGCGTCCTCGCCCATCAGCTGCGCATAGCCCAGGATGCTGTTCAGCGGCGTGCGCAGTTCGTGGCTGATGGCGCTGATGTAGCGGCTCTTGGCCTGGTTGGCCTGGTCGGCCGCGCGCTTGGCGGCCTGCAGCGCCTCGTCGGTCTGCTTGTGCGATTCGATCTCCAGCATCAGCAAATGCGTCTGCCGGTTGGATTCCTCCTGCGCTACCTGCCGGCTCTTGTGCGCGAGCACCAGCCACCAGGCCACGATGCCCGCGATCACCAGCAGCGCCATGTAGGCCTTCAGGAAACCCGAACGCAGCGTGCCCTCGGACACGGCCGACGGGTCGAACATCTCCGCCACCGCCCTCACCTCCTGGTGGTAAAGCAGGCCGAAAAGCGTGGCCAGCAGCGGCACGATGATCAGCATCAGCAGCAGGAAGTGGCCCAAGCCGGTGTCCAGGTAGCGCCACGCCGGGCGCGGCAGCAGCCAGCGCAGGGCCGCCGACCACTGGGCAGACAGGCTTGCGTGCGGTTTGCACAGGTCGCCGCAACGCGCATCCAGCGTGCAGCACAGCGAGCAGATGGGTCCCTGGTAGGCCGGGCAGTGGGCCATGTCCGGCCCCTCGTACTCGCGCTCGCAGATCACGCAGCGCTGCAGCACCAGGCGCTGGTAGCTGTCCTGCTCGCGCGGGCCGGTGTCGTGCGGGCCCGCGCCGTCCTGCCCGCGGGCGATGTAGTACCTGCCCTTGGTGGCCCAGGCGATCAGCGGCGCAGTGACAAAGGCCACGCCCAGTGCGATGACGGCGGAGAAGGCCTGGGCCGTGGGCCCGAACATTCCCAGGTGCGCGGGAATGGACAGCGCGGAGGCCAGGGCCATCGCGCCCACGCCCACCGGGTTGATGTCGTACAGGTAGGCGCGCTTGAACTCGATGCCCGGCGGCGACAGGCCCAGCGGCTTGTTGATGACCAGGTCGGCCACCACCGCCATCATCCAGGCGATGGCGATGTTGCTGTACAGGCCCAGCACGTCGCCCAGCGCCTGGAACACGTTCATCTCCATCAGCATGAAGGCGATCAGCGTGTTGAACAGCACCCACACCACCCGCCCCGGGTGGCTGTGGGTGACGCGCGAGAAGAAGTTCGACCAGGCCAGCGAGCCTGCGTAGGCATTGGTGACGTTGATCTTCAGCTGCGACACCACCACGAACACCGCAGTGGCCGCGACCGCCCAGCCGTAGCGCGGGAACACGTATTCGTAGGCAGCGAGGTACATCTGGTTGGGGTCCACCGCGCGGTCCGGCGGCACCATGTGCGTGATGGCCAGGTAGGCCAGCAGGGCGCCACCCAGCATCTTGATCACACCCAGCACCACCCACCCCGGGCCGCCCGCGAGCACCCCGAACCACCAGGCCTTGCTGTTGGCGGCCGTGCGGGCCGGCATGAAGCGCAGGTAATCAGCCTGCTCCCCCATTTGGGTAATCAGGGCGATGCCAACCGTCAATGCAGCACCAAACAGGTGCATATCGAAGCCAGCGCCGGCTCCTTTATCCCCTCCGTAGTGCGTTATTCCAGCGAACGCACCAGGATCGCGCACCAGCACATAGGCAAATGGCACCACAAGCATCACCAGCCAGAGGGGCTGGGTCCACATCTGCAGCCGGCTGATGGCCGATACGCCGTGGGTCACCAGCGGAATCACCACCAGCGCGCAGACCAGGTAGCCCCAGCTCGGCGGGATACCCAGCGCCAGCTCCAGCGCGTAGGCCATGACGGCCGCCTCCAGCGCGAAAAAGATGAAGGTGAAGGAGGCATAGATCAGGGAAGTGAGCGTGGAGCCGATGTAGCCGAAACCCGCGCCGCGGGTGAGCAGGTCCATGTCGACGCCGTAGCGGGCGGCGTAGTAGCTGATCGGCAGGCCGGCCAGGAAGATGATCAGCCCGGTGACCACGATGGCCCAGAAGGCATTGAGGAAGCCGTATTGCACCAGCAGGGTGGCGCCAACGGCCTCCAGGATAAGGAACGAGGCGGCGCCGAACGCGGTATTGGCCACCCGGAAAAAAGACCATTTGCGAAAGCGCAGCGGCGTGTAGCGCAGCGCGTAGTCTTCCATGGTCTCGCTGGCCACCCAGCTGTTGTAATCACGCCGCACCTTCACCACGCGCTGGGGCGCGCCCGCGCCGGGGGCCCCGGCCGGGGCGTCCTCTGTCACGGGGAAGATGGGAATGGTGCCGCTCACACCGGGAAGGGTGCAGATTCCGTGCCACAAAGGCCTTGTCCATGCGCCTTTGGACGTATGGCAGGGCACAGGGCTTGCAATATGATGGCCCGAAGACTCCCGCCCGGCGCCATGGAACTCACACCCCGAGAAAAAGACAAGCTGCTGATCTTCACCGCCGCCCTGGTGGCGGAGCGGCGCAAGGCGCGCGGGCTCAAGCTCAATTACCCCGAAGCGGTG
Organism: Burkholderiales bacterium; assembly: GCA_016191525.1. Taxonomy (GTDB): domain Bacteria; phylum Pseudomonadota; class Gammaproteobacteria; order Burkholderiales; family Burkholderiaceae_C; genus Ramlibacter. The sequence goes on from JACPOK010000040.1 coordinate 101,693, forward strand.
GCGCTGATTTCAGCCGCGGTGATGGAGGGCGCGCGTGACGGCAAGTCCGTGGCCCAGCTGATGAGCGAGGGGCGCAGCGTGCTCACCCGGGCCGACGTGATGGACGGCGTGGCCGAGATGATTCCCGACATCCAGGTCGAGGCCACCTTTCCTGACGGCACCAAGCTCGTCACCGTCCACCAGCCTGTGGTTTGAAGGGCATGACCTGAAATGATTCCAGGCGAACTGTTCACCGACGCGGGCGACCACGCCTTGAACCCGGGCCGGCGCACCGCCACCCTGGTGGTGCAGAACACGGCGGACCGGCCGATCCAGGTGGGGTCGCACTACCACTTCGCCGAAACCAATGGCGCGCTGAAGTTCGACCGTGATGCGGCGCGCGGCATGCGCCTGAACATCGCCTCCGGGCTGGCCGTGCGCTTCGAGCCGGGGCAGCAACGCACCGTGGAACTGGTCGACCTGGGCGGCGAGCGCATGGTCTACGGCTTTCGCGGCCTGGTGCAAGGAAAGCTGTAATGGCAACCATCGGACGCCGCGCCTACGCCGAGATGTTCGGCCCCACCACGGGGGACCGCATCCGCCTGGCCGATACCGAACTGGTGATTGAAGTCGAGGACGACTACACGCTGCGCGCCGGCGGCTACGGCGAAGAGGTGAAGTTCGGCGGCGGCAAGACCATCCGCGACGGCATGGCGCAATCGCAGCGCACGCGGGCTGAAAGCTCGATGGACTGCGTGATGACCAACGCGCTCATCGTGGACCACTGGGGCATCGTCAAGGCCGACATCGGCATCAAGGACGGGCGCATCGCGGCCATCGGCAAGGCCGGCAACCCGGACACGCAGCCGGGCGTGGACATGATCATCGGCCCCGGCACCGAAATCATTTCGTGCGAAGGCAACATCGTCACCGCGGGCGGCATCGACACGCACGTGCACTTCATCTGCCCGCAGCAGATCGAGGAGGCGCTGGCCGCCGGCATCACCACCATGTTCGGCGGCGGCACCGGCCCGGCCACCGGCACCCTGGCCACCACCTGCACGCCCGGCCCCTGGAACATCGAGCGCATGCTGCAGGCGGCTGACGCCTTCCCGATGAACCTGGGTTTCCTCGGCAAGGGCAACGCCAGCCTGCCGGCCGCGCTGCACGAGCAGATCAACGCCGGCGTGATCGGCCTGAAGCTGCACGAGGACTGGGGCACCACGCCCGCGGCCATCAGCAATTGCCTGGACGTGGCGGAAGAGACCGATACGCAGGTGGCGATCCACAGCGACACGCTCAATGAATCGGGTTTCGTGGAGAACACGATTGCCGCCACCAAGGGCCGCAGCCTGTGCGCCTTCCACACCGAAGGCGCGGGCGGCGGCCACGCGCCGGACATCCTGCGGGTGGTGGGCGAGGAGAACTTCCTGCCCTCCTCCACCAACCCCACCATGCCCTACACCGTGAACACACTGGACGAGCACGTGGACATGCTGATGGTGTGCCACCACCTGGACCCGGCCATCGCCGAGGACCTGGCCTTCGCCGAGAGCCGCATCCGCAAGGAGACGATTGCCGCCGAGGACATCCTGCATGACCTGGGCGCCATCAGCATGATGTCCAGCGACAGCCAGGCCATGGGCCGCGTGGGCGAGGTGATCATGCGCACCTGGCAGACAGCGCACAAGATGAAGCTGCAGCGCGGCAAGCTGCCTGGTGACGGCGAGCGCAACGACAACTTCCGTGCCAAGCGCTACGTTGCCAAGATCTCCATCAACCCGGCCCTCTCGCATGGCATCAGCCACGAGGTCGGCAGCATCGAAATAGGCAAGTGGGCCGACCTGGTGGTCTGGAAGCCCGCCTTCTTCGGCGTGAAGCCCGCGCTCATCCTCAAGGGCGGTTTCATCGCGATGGCCGCCATGGGCGACCCCAACGCGTCGATACCCACGCCGCAGCCCGTGCACTACCGGCCCATGTTCGGCAGCTTCGGCGGCGCCATCGCCAGGGGGTCGCTCACCTTCGTGTCGCAGGCCGGGATGCAGGCCGGCGTGAAAGAGCGCTACGGCCTGGGCAAGAACGTCGGCGTGGTAAAAAACATTCGCGGTGTCCGCAAGCAGCACATGATCCACAACGGCTACCTGCCGAAGATGGAGATTGACGCGCAGACCTATGCGGTGCGCGCCGACGGCCAGCTGCTGACCTGCGAGCCGGCTTCCGTGCTGCCGATGGCGCAGCGCTACTTCCTCTTTTAGAAAAATGCTGCAGGTCTCCAGGGTTCTGGCCGCGGGCCACGGGCTGGCGCCGGTGCTAGTCAAGCGCGCGGCGACGGTGGAGCTGGACTGGGACGTGCGCCAGAAGAGCCGCTTCGACGCCACCGACTCGCAAGGCAGGCACCTGGGCGTTTTCCTGCCACGCGGCACGCTGGTGCGCGGAGGCGACGTGCTGGTGGGAGAGGACGGCTCGATGATCCGCGTCATCGCCGCGCCGCAGCCGGTGCTGGTGATTACCCATTGCAGCGAGCACGGCACCCCGTTCGACCTGACGCGCGCGGCCTACCACCTGGGCAACCGGCACGTGCCGATCGAACTCAAGCCCGACCACCTGAAGATCGAACCCGACCACGTGCTGGCCGACATGCTGCGCGCGATGCACATGATCGTGAAGGAAGAGAACGCCGCGTTCGAGCCCGAAGGCGGGGCCTACAGCTCGCAAACCACGGCCCACGGCCACGGGCATGGACACGGCGATCATGACCACGACGGCCATGACCACCCCCACTGACGCCGCGCTGCTGGGCCTGATCTGGCTGGCCTCACCGGCCCTGCCGATCGGCGGCTTCTCGTATTCCGAAGGGCTGGAAGGCGCGGTGGACACCGGCCTTGTCACCGACGAAGGCAGCGCCGCCAACTGGCTGGCCGACCAGCTGCATCTGGGGCTGGCGCGCGCCGACCTGGCCGCCATCGCGCAGGCCATTGCGGCATGGCGCAGCGGCGACGAGCCGCGCCTGGCACAGCTCAACGCATGGGTGCTGCAGACACGGGAGACCAGCGAGCTGCGCCAGCAGGCCGAGCAGATGGGCCGCTCGCTGGTGGAATGGCTAAGAACCGTTCGCCCTGAGCTTGTCGAAGGGCCGGCTCGCCGCTGGGCTTCGACAGGCTCAGCCCGAACGGAACCTTCGCTGACCTACCCGGTGGCGTTCGCACTGGCGGCGTCGGTGATAGCGGCGCCTGCGCGCGACAGCCTGCTGGCGTTTGCCTTCGGCTGGGCCGAGAACATGATGCAGGCGGCGATCAAGTCGGTGCCGCTCGGCCAAAGCGCGGGCCAGCGCATCCTGCTGCGGCTGGCGGCCGAAATCCCGTCTGCCGTTGACCATGCGCTGGCTTTGGCGGACGATGAACGCCAGGCCTTCTGCCCCATGCTGGCCATCCTGTCATCGCGCCACGAAACCCAATACTCAAGATTGTTCCGTTCATGAGCCTTCACCACATCGCCAACCGCACCCGAAAACTTCCGCCCCTGCGCGTGGGCATAGGCGGGCCCGTGGGCTCCGGCAAGACCACGCTGCTGGAAATGCTGTGCAAGTCCATGCGCGACAAGTACGACCTGGTCGCCATCACCAACGACATCTACACGAAGGAAGACCAGCGCATCCTCACCGTGAGCGGTGCGCTGCCGGCCGAGCGCATCATGGGCGTGGAGACGGGCGGCTGCCCCCACACCGCCATCCGCGAGGACGCCTCCATCAACCTGGAAGCCATCGACCGCATGCTGGTGGAGTTCCCCGATGCCGACATCGTGTTCGTCGAGTCCGGCGGCGACAACCTGGCAGCGACCTTCAGCCCCGAGCTGTCGGACCTCACGATCTACGTGATTGACGTGGCCGCCGGGGAAAAGATTCCGCGCAAGGGCGGGCCCGGCATCACCAAGAGCGACCTGTTCGTCATCAACAAGACCGACCTGGCGCCCTATGTGGGCGCCGACCTGGGCGTGATGGAAACCGACACGAAGCGGATGCGAAAAGACAAGCCCTACGTGATGACCAACCTCAAAACCCGCTCGGGGCTGGACGAGGTGGTGGCCTTCATCGAGCGCAAGGGCCTGCTGGTGCAGGGGTAAAATCGCCTGCCCGGAGAGTTGGCAGAGCGGTTGAATGCACCGGTCTTGAAAACCGGCGATGTTGAAAGACATCCGTGAGTTCGAATCTCACACTCTCCGCCGGCACCCTTCCCCATTCATGCCAGCCACTGCTGCGCCTGCGCATAAAACGCCGGGTGCAGGTGAAAGTCGTCGATATGCCAGCGCCGGGTGCTGGTGCCATCGGCCGCCGCCGTGGCCGCGTACACGTCCAGGAATTTCCAGCCGCGCCGCGCCGCACCCGCTTTCAGGGCGGCGTTGACGTCGCGCACCATGGCCAGGTAGGAAGCCTTGTCATTCACCATGTCCAGCGAACAGGCCGGAGCCGGCACGCCTTGCAGCGCCACCGCGGAAAGGGGCCGGCCCTGCAGTTGTGCCTGGACCCACGCGAGGTAGCCCTGCGTGCTGGCGGCGACGATCTCCGGCAGCGCGCCCTTGCCCTTGGCCGCGGCGGGCCAGATCCCTTCCAGCGGCCGGCAGTCGATCTCGCCGATCGCCAGCAACAGCGAGGCGCCCTCGGGCAGGCTGTCAAGCTGACGCGCAAGGCTGGCCTTGTACTGGTTGTCGCCCGGCACGGCCAGGTGGTGCATCTTCACGCCCTTGACGAGCCGGCTGCGGCCACGAACGGGCGCGCCTTGCCAGGCGAAGTTGGCGTGCGCGGCGGCCATGCAGTGTGATTCGCCCAGCACGTCCAGCACCGCGTCGGCACCCTCGCCTGCGTAGAGCTGCGGCAGTTGCTCGCGCGCGGCAAGCAGGCGCACCGCGAGCAGGAAGAACTCGCGAAGCGGCGCATCCTGCAGCCGCGCCTCCTCGGTCTGCGCCTGGGCCAGCCAGGCTTGCAGCAAAGGGCGCGTGGCGGCGCAGTCGCCTTCGATCCAGCAGCCGGTGAGCGCCAGGCTGGCCAGCATCCACTGGCCCGAAGGCACGGCAGCCAGGCCCCGGTCCAGCCAGCTGCGCGCCTCGCCGAGCCGCCCCGTGTTCTGCAGCAGCGTGGCCAGGTTGATGTAAGCGTCAATGAAGTCGGGCCGGGCCGCGAGTGCTGCCTCGTAAGCGGCCTGTGCTTGGTCCAGCCGCCCCTGCTCGGCCAGCACCACGCCCATGTTCTGCCTGGCGCCCGCCAGCGCGGGCTGCAGCGCCAGCGCCTGTTCATAGCAGGCCTGGGCCAGCGCAAGTTGTCCCTGCTGGCGGTACAGGTTGCCCAGCGCGCCGTGGGCGCTGGCCGCTTCGGGGTTGAGCGCCAGCGCTTCCCGATATGCCGCTTCCGCCTGCGTAAGCTGCCCGTGCGCCTTCAGCGCGTTGCCCAGGTTGATGCGGACGTCGGCGTCCTGCGGCAGCCAGATCGCCGCCTGCTGCAGCGGCTCGAGCGCCAGCGCCGCCTCGCCCCGCATCGCACGCGCCGTGCCCCACAGCTTCCATACCAGCCCCTGGTCGGGATAGAGCTTCGACAACACGCGCGCCGGCTCTTCGATCTCGGCATACATGTTCTCGTTGAACATCATGACCAGCGCGTTGATCTCCTCCGGCTCGGGCGTGTCGCCCACGCTGATGCGCGCCGAAAGGCCGTCGGCCTGCGGCCCCTTCAGCCCCGCGCGGCGGCCTTGGGCCAGCACGTCGTTGGCCAGCGCGGGATGGCCGGCCTGGATCAGGGCGTCGATGTAGCTCACCCAGTGCGTGGGCTGGTTCGGATCGGACGCCAGCGCCTGCCGGAAGTACGCCAGCCCCGCAGCGGGTGTCCCGCCCTGAACGGCGAGCACACCCATGTTGTGGCTGGCCGGGGCATGGGCGGGTTGCGCCTGCAGGATCAGGCCATACAGCTGCTGCGCCTGCGCCAGCCGGCCTTCGCGGTGGTGCTGCACGGCCTCCTGCATGGCCTGCTCCAGGGAAATACTGCCGGGCGGAAGGGGTTCGGAGGTCATGCGGCGGGTCCTTGGGCTGCGAGGATTATCTTCGTTACAGTGAGCCCCCGGCGGCGTGGCAAAGGCTTAGCATGCATTGATGAAAGCCCTGCTCGCCTTTTCAGCCCTCGCCGCGGCCTGCTGCGGCGCGCTGGCCGGCGCGCCCGACAAGCTGGCGCTGCAGGCGGGCCCGCAGCCCAGCGAGACGCAGGCGCGGCAGGCCGTGATGATCGAGCTTTCGCGCAGCGTCAAGGCCACGTCGGATTTCAAGGGCGTGCGTTTCATCTCCGGGCCGCGGCTGGTAACCGGCATCAACTTCGCTGACGGTCGCGAACAGGCCTGGCTGATGTGCGTGATGGCGCCCGATGCGAGCGGCGCCAAACGCAATACGGACCAGGACGTCGGCGTGAAGCCCTACCTGCTGCGCAGCCGCGACGGCACGCTGCAAATTGTTTCGCTGGCCGGCTGGAAGGAATTTGACTCCGGCTGCTGAGCGCCTCAGGCGGGCAGGAACAGCGACTGCAGGTCGCTCAGGAAATCGAAGCCCCGCGTCGTCGGCCAGACGCGGGCCAGGTCACGCTCGATGAACCCCTTGGCTTGGGCCTGCGCCAGTGCTCCTTCGATCGCGCTGACCGGCAGCCCGGTGCGTTCGCTGAACTGGGCAAACGTGAAGCCGTCCTTCAGCCGCAGCGCATTGAGCATGAACTCAAACGGCAAATCTGCGCGGGCCACTTCCTCGTCCTGCGCGATGGCGTTGCCGGCCAGCGCGTTGTCCATGTAGAGCTTCGGCTCACGGAACCGCACCTGCCGCACCACGCGGTGGGCGAAGCTGAGCTTGCTGTGGGCGCCCGCGCCTATGCCCAGGTAGTCGCCGAACTGCCAGTAGTTCAGGTTGTGCCAGCAGGCGTGGCCCGGCTTGGCGTAAGCCGAAACCTCATAGCGCTCCATGCCAGCGCCCGTGGTCATTTCGGTGATGCGGTCCAGCATGGCGTAGGCGGCATCGTCTTCGGGCACCTTGGGTGGGAATTTGGCGAAGTAGGTGTTGGGCTCAATGGTGAGGTGGTAGATGGAGATGTGGGGCGGCATCATGGACAGCGCCGTCGTCACGTCCTGCTCCACCTGCGCCAGGCTCTGGCCCGGCAGCGCATACATGATGTCCAGGTTGAAGGTGTCGAAGGCCTGGGCCGCTTCTTCCACCGCCGCGATGGCCTGCGAGCGATCATGCACGCGGCCCAGCGCCTTCAGGTGTTCGTCGTTGAAGCTTTGCACGCCAACCGACAGGCGCGTGACGCCGGCGCCGCGGAAAGCGCGGAAGCGGTCTTTCTCGAACGTGCCGGGGTTGGCCTCCAGCGTGATCTCGCAATCGGCCTCCAGTTTCAGCCGGGCCCGGATGTCGCCCAGCAGCCGGTCGATGCCCTGCGGGGAGAACAGGCTGGGCGTGCCGCCGCCGATGAAGATGCTGTGGATGGTGCGGCCCCACACCAGCGGCAGCGCGGCTTCCAGGTCGGCAATCACGGCGTCAAGGTAGCGCTGCTCGGGCAGCTCGCCGGCCTTCATCTCGTGCGAGTTGAAGTCGCAATAGGGGCACTTGCGGATGCACCAGGGCAGGTGCACGTAGAGCGACAGCGGCGGCAGCGCGGCCAGCTGCAGCGTGCCGGGCCGCATGTAGTGCTGGATGTCTACCGGCATGCCTATAGCCAGCGCTCGCGGATCAGCGCCACCATCTGTGCCGCGGCCTTGCCGCGGTGGCTGTTGGCGTTTTTTACTTCCGCCGGCAGCTGTGCGAAGGTCTGGCCGAACTGCGGGATGAACATGACGGGGTCGAAGCCAAAGCCATTGCTGCCGGCCGGCTGCGGCGCGATCTCGCCCATGACACGCCCCGCGGCGATCAGCGGCTCGGGGTCGTCGGCGGAACGCACGGCCACCAGCGTGCTGACCAGCGCGGCGCGGCGGTTGGCCAGACCCTTCATCTGCTCCAGCAGCGCGCGCACGTTGTTGTCGTCGCCCTTCTCGTAGCCGAACTGCGTGGCGTAGAACGCGGTATCCACGCCCGGCAGCCCGCCGAACGCATCGACGCACAGCCCGGCGTCGTCGGCCAATGCCGGAAGGCCGCTGTGCCGCGCGGCGTTGCGCGCCTTGGCCAGCGCGTTCTCGACGAAGGTTCGGTACGGCTCCTCGGCTTCGGGAATGCCCAGGTCGCCCTGGCGGACCAGCTCCACACCCAGCGGCAGCAGCAGGGCCTGCAATTCGGCCAGCTTGCCGCCGTTGTTCGAAGCCAGCACCAATTTAAGAGTCATTTTTGCCTGCAGAGCGCGCCAGCTGTGCGTGGACAGCTATGAATTTGATAGCGACTGGCGCTGCATCACCACCAATTCGGCGATGCCTTTTTCGGCCAGGCGCAGCAACTCGTCCATCTCGGCGCGGGTGAAGGCGGCGCCTTCGGCCGTGCCCTGTACTTCCACGTAGTGGCCCAGGCCGGTCATGACGACGTTCATGTCGGTGTCGCAGGCCACGTCCTCGATGTATTCCAGGTCGAGCAGTGGCACGCCTTGCACGATTCCGACCGAAACAGCGGCCACGGCGCCAGTGATAGGCGAGGCGATCAGCTTGCGCTGCGCCAGCAATACGCCCACCGCATCCTGCGCGGCGACGAAGGCGCCGGTGATGGCTGCCGTGCGCGTGCCGCCGTCGGCCTGCAGCACGTCGCAATCCAGGTGGATGGTGCGCTCGCCCAGGGCCTTCAGGTCGAACACGGCGCGCATGGAACGGCCGATCAGGCGCTGGATTTCCTGGGTGCGGCCGCTTTGCTTGCCGCGCGCGGCCTCGCGGTCGCTCCGGGTATGGGTGGCGCGCGGAAGCATGCCGTATTCGGCGGTGACCCAGCCTTCGCCGCTGCCGCGCTTGTGCGGTGGCACCTTGTCTTCCACCGAGGCGGTGCACAGCACGCGGGTATTGCCGAACTCGATCAGCACCGAGCCCTCGGCGTGGATGGTGTAGCCGCGGGTGATGCGGATCGGACGCAGCTGGTCGGCGGCACGGCCGCCGCTTCTTGCAAATTCACTCATATGGATCTAGTCGGTTGAGGACAGACTGAAGGTCCGCCCCGCAAGGTTTCAGGATTTTCTGGCCGCCGAGCGCTTGATGGCTTCGTTGATCTCGGCGATGGAGCGCTCGATGGCGGCATCGTCAAGGTCCTCGACCATCGTGTCGAGCACGCCGGCCTGGATGGTAGAGGCAAACACACCGTCGCTAATGCTGTCGGTGGAAATGCCCCGGGTGGATTCGAAGGAGTCGGGAGTTTCCCACTCGAACGCAATGACGGTGACGTTGTCGGAATGTTCGCCGCCGTTGCGCAGGGCGGATTCGACCAGGTCCGGCACCGCATCAGACACCGGCTGGGTGGAAAGGTGGCGCACGATGTCGATGTCGTTCAGGCTGCCCCACAGCCCGTCGGAGCACAGCAGGATCTTGTCGCCCTGCTGCAGAACGATGGGACCGGTCACGTCGAACACGGGCTTGGTGGGCGAGCCCAGGCAGGTGAACAGGATGTTGCGGTTGATCCGGTCCATCTTGATCACGCCGGCGTTCTGCTGCTCCAGGTAGGAGTGGTCGCGCGTGCGGGTGAGCAGCTCGCCGTCGCGGATCACGTACAGCCGGGAGTCGCCGCAATGCACCCAGGTGGCGCCGGTCCCCTGCACGACTGCTGCGACCAGCGTGGTGCGCGGCGTGTCGAGCATGCCCTTCTCGCTGGCATAGCGGATGATCTGGTGATGCGCCGCCATGAGCGACGTGGCCAGGAACTCGGTGACGTCCTTGACGATGGGGCGCGCTTCCTTCTGGTACAGCGCGGAGATGGTCTGCAGCGCGAGCTGTGCCGCCACTTCGCCTTCGGGGTGGCCGCCCATGCCGTCTGCCAGCACGAACAGGCCCGATTCGCGCGTGTAGCAATAGCCCATGCGGTCTTCGTTCTTCTCGCGGCCTCCCTTGCGGCTGATCTGGAAGACGGAGAACTTCATCTTATTTGGCCTTCACGCCGCCGAAGCCCGTCGCCTTGCGAACGTTCTTCTTGGTGTCTGACACCATGTTGTCGAACTGCAGCCGCATCTTCTCGCCCACCGACAGCTTGGTGTAGCGGCGCTCGCCTTCCCGCGAGAGCTCCTTTTGCAGCGCGAACACCGACTGCGGGCGCGACAGCGGGTCCAGCGACATGCACCACTCCACCACCTCGATCAAATTGTCGGAGTAGACGCCGCGCAGGCGCGACAGGGCCAGGGCCAGGCGGTCTTTTTCGAGCCGTTGCGGCGCGTCGTTCGGCGGGTAGCCCTGCATGCAGGCATAGATGCAGGCGCCGATGGCGTAGATGTCGGTCCACGGGCCCATCGACGAATCGCGCCGGTACATCTCGGGCGCGGCGAAGCCGGGCGTGTACATGGGGCGGATGAAGTTGCCTTCCTTGGACAGCACTTCGCGCGCAGCGCCGAAGTCGATCATCACGGCCTTGTTGTCGTCGGTGATGAAGATGTTTGCCGGCTTGATGTCCAGGTGCAGCATCTTGTGCTGGTGCACGATGCGCAAGCCGCGCAGGATCTCGTCGAACAGTGAGCGGATGGTCGATTCGCGAAAGACCTTCTGCTTCTTCAGCTCGCGCGCGGTGATGATGAAGTCCTGCAGGGTCGCGCCCTCCAGGTAGTTCATCACCATGTAGACGGTTTCGTTCTCGCGGAAGAAGTTCAGCACGCTCACCACGGAGGCATGCGAGATCTGCGCGAGCGAGCGGCCTTCCTCGAAGAAGCTCTTGAGGCCCAGGCGGTACAGCGACAGTTTTTCCGGCTGCACCTGCGGCAACAGCTCGCCGGGGGCGCGCGTGGCGAGGGATGAGGGCAGGTATTCCTTGACGGCGACCTGCTGGCCTTCGTTGTCGACTGCGAGGTACACCACGCCAAACCCGCCTGCCGAAAGCTTGCGCACCACGCGATAGCCACCTATCACGGTATCGGGTGGCAACGGGGCTGGTTTGACCTTTGACATAATTTAAGAATGTGGGGTCTGCAGGGCGGACCCGGTTATTCTCGGCAATCCCGCAACGATCATCTGGAAGTGTCTCCATGCCAGTTTACAGCATGACCGGTTATGCAAGCGCCCAGCACAGCCCCGGGCCTGCAGCTGCCGGCCAGGAGGCAAAAGCAGCGGCGCCAGGGCGCCTCGGACTTGAAATCCGCTCCGTCAACAGCCGCTTCCTGGACCTGAGTTTCCGCCTCTCGGAGGAGTTGCGCCAGCACGAGCCGGCGCTGCGCGAACTGCTCACCGCCAAGCTAAAGCGCGGCAAGGTCGAAGTGCGCGCCGGCGTTGAGAACAGCGGTTCCGACACGCTGCGCGAACCCACGCCGCGCATGCTGCAGCGGCTGAACACGCTGCAGGACACCATCCGTTCGTGGCTGCCGGATGCCAAGGCGCTAAGCGTGTCGGACGTGATCCGGCTCGGTTCGGCCGAAGGCGGCGCAGATTCCGACTGGGGCGCGCCCCTGGCGGCGCTGGCCGGCAAGACGTTGAAAGACCTGATGACGGCGCGCGAGCGTGAAGGCGCGCGCCTGGCCACCATGCTGAACGGGCACCTGGCGCAACTGCGGGAGCTGGCGAAGCAGGCCGGGCCCCTGGTGCCGCAGCTGGTGGAACAGCAGCGCGCCCGCTTCCTGGAACGCTGGAAGGACGCGATGTCGCTGGCCGACGGCAGCACCTTGCCCGAAGCGGCGCAGGACCGGGCCCTGACCGAGGCAACCTCTTTCGCCATCCGCATCGACGTGGCGGAGGAGCTCACCCGCCTGGGCTCGCACATCGAGGAGATCGAGCGGCTGGTCAAGAAGGGCGGCGAAATCGGAAAACGCCTGGACTTCCTGATCCAGGAGCTGCACCGTGAGGCCAACACCATGGGCTCGAAGTCCGCCGCACTGGAGCTGACCCGCATTTCGGTGGACATGAAGGTGCTGATCGAACAGATGCGCGAGCAGGTCCAGAATATTGAATAAACCATTTTTCAACGCCATGGACTACCCCGGTAACCTGTTCGTCGTTGCCGCCCCCAGCGGGGCCGGCAAATCCAGCCTGGTCAAGGCCCTGCTGGAGCTCGATTCGCGGGTCCAGCCCTCGGTTTCACACACCACGCGCCCGCCCCGGGGCCAGGAAAAACACGGGCGGGAGTACTTTTTCGTGCCTTCGGAGGAATTCGACGCCATGGTCCTGGGCGGCGGCTTCGTGGAATGGGCGCATGTGCACGGCCAGCGCTATGGCACTTCGCGCAAGGCGATCGAGGAGCGCATCGCCCAGGGCGCCGACGTGATCCTGGAAATCGACTTCCAGGGCGCCCTGCAGATCAAGCGCATCTTCGCCAACGCGGTGCTGATCTTCATCCTGCCGCCCAGCTGGGAAGAGCTGCGTTCGCGGCTGGAGCGCCGAGGCGAGGATGCGCCGGATATCATCGAGTTGCGGCTGAAAAACGCCGCCACGGAGTTGACCCAGGCCCGGGAATTCGATTTCGTTATAATCAATGAGTTATTTGAACGCGCGCTTTTTGACCTTAAAGCGATAGTTCACGCCCAGCGGCTTAAATTCACGGCACAGCGCCGCGCCCGGGCCGACACCTTCAAAGCCCTCAATATCACCTGAGTTTTTCCGAAAGAACGTCATGGCCCGCATCACCGTTGAAGATTGCCTGCTGCAAATCCCGAACCGCTTCCAGCTGGTGCTGGCGGCTACTTACCGCGCCCGCATGCTGAGCCAGGGCCACGCGCCCAAGATCGAAAGCAAGAACAAGCCGGGCGTCACCGCCCTGCGCGAGATCGCCGAAGGCAAGATCGGCCTGGAAATGCTCAAGAAAGTGCCCGGCTGAGCTGGCCCGCGCTTCCGTAAAAAGCACCGCGCCGCGGTGCTTTTTTCATGGGGCGCCCCCCGCAGGCACCATCACGCTACATTTAGGGCATGAGCGCCGTGCTGCAATCTTCTCCCGGTAAAAAAGGCAAGCCTGCGGCCAAGCCCAGCCCTGCCGCGGCCAACGCAGCCGCCGCCAGTTTTGCCGCGCTCACGGCCAAACTTGATTACATGGAGCCGGCCGAGGTGGAACAGGTCCGCAAGGCCTACCGCTTCGCCGATGAAGCCCATCTCGGCCAGATCCGCGCCAGCGGCGAGCCCTACATCACCCACCCGATCGCCGTGGCGGCCCAATGCGCCGAATGGAAGCTGGATGCGCAGGCGCTGATGGCCGCCCTGCTGCATGACGCCATCGAGGATTGCGGCGTGACCAAGCCCGAGCTGATCGAGCGGTTCGGCGCGCCGGTGGCCGACCTGGTGGACGGGCTGACCAAGCTGGACAAGCTGCAGTTCAACACCCGCGAAGAGAACCAGGCCGAGTCGTTCCGCAAGATGCTGCTGGCCATGGCGCGCGATGTGCGCGTCATCCTGATCAAGCTGGCCGACCGCACCCACAACATGCGCACGCTCGATGACGTGCCGCGCGAGAAGTGGGCCCGCATCTCGTCGGAGACGCTGGAGATCTACGCGCCCATCGCCAACCGGCTGGGCCTGAACCAGACCTACCGCGAGCTGCAGGAGTTGTCGTTCCGCCACCTGCAGCCCTGGCGCTACGCCATCCTGACCAAGGCGGTGACCAAGGCCCGCAACCGCCGGCGCGACCTGATCCAGAAGGTGCAGCGCGAAGTCGAATCCGCTTTCGCGGCGGCGGGAATGGAAGTGCGCATCGCAGGCCGCGAGAAGACGCTCTATTCCATCTACCGCAAGATGGACGACAAGCACCTGAGCTTTGCCCAGGTGACCGACATCTATGGCTTCCGGGTGATCGTGCCTGGCGTGATCGAGTGCTACACCGGCATGGGGCTGCTGCACCAGATGTACAAGCCGGTGCCGGGCAAGTTCAAGGACCACATCGCCATTCCCAAGGTCAACGGCTACCAATCGCTGCACACCACGCTGGTCGGGCCCTCGGGTGTCAATGTCGAATTCCAGATGCGCACCGAAGCCATGCACGTGGTGGCCGAGTCGGGCGTGGCCGCCCACTGGCTCTACAAGGCCAGCCAGCCTGACGGCGACGGGGCCGACCGGCTGGGCACCAAGTGGCTGCAGTCGCTGCTGGACATCCAGCATGAAACCCGGGATGCCGCCGAGTTCTGGGACCACGTCAAGATCGACCTGTTCCCGGATGCCGTGTATGTATTCACCCCGAAGAGCCAGATCATGGCGCTGCCGCGCGGGGCGACCGTGGTGGACTTTGCCTACGCCATCCACAGCAACATCGGCGACCGCACGGCGGCCGCCAGGATCAACGGCCAGCAGGTGCCATTGCGTACCGAGCTGAAGAACGGCGACGTGGTGGAGGTGGTCACCGCGCCCGTCTCCACGCCCAATCCGGCGTGGTTGGGCTTTGTGCGCACGGGCCGCGCCCGCTCCAAGATCCGCCATCACCTCAAGACCATGAAGCAGGCCGAGTCGCAGCAGCTGGGCGAGAAGCTGCTGACGCAGGCGCTGCGGGCGGAAGGCATGGAAAAGCTGCCGACCGACGATGAGGGCCACCACAGTCTGTGGGAAAAACTGCTGCGGTTCACCGGCAACCGTACGCGGGCGGAACTGCTGACCGACATCGGCCTGGGCAAGCGCATCGCCAGCATCGTCGCCAAGCGGCTGATGACGCTGCTGGCCGAGCGCGGTGAGCGGCCCGATGCGCTGCTGATCACGCGCGAGCGCTATACCGCCCATGAAAACGTCTCGCAGGGCGAGGTGACGCTGGACGGCAGCGAAAACGCGTCCGTGCAATTCGCCACCTGCTGCCGGCCGGTTCCCGGCGATGCCATCGTCGGCTACCTGGGACGCGGCGAAGGCCTGGTCGTCCATACCGACGATTGCGCGGTGGCCAAGCGCTTGCAGCACAAGGACAGCGAGCGCTTCATCGGCGTCGAGTGGGCCGATGAGCCCGTGCGCGCCTTTGAGACCGGCGTGCTGGTGACCGTTTCCAACGGCAAGGGGGTGCTGGCCCGCGTGGCCGCCGCACTGGCCAGCGCGGAGGCCGACATCACCCACGTGGACATGGGCGACGAGCGGGCGCAGGACGCGACGGACCTGCGGTTCGTCATCGCGGTGCGCGACAAGACCCACCTGGACGCGGCGCTGCGCATCCTCAAGCGCACGCCTTCGGTGATGCGGGCGCAGCGCGTGCGGCCCGGTGGATCAGGCGGCGCCTGACGCGCCGGCCGGCTGCGGGTACCGCACCCGCAGGATCTCGATTTCCTGCGCTCCGGCGGGCGTCACGAGCCGCACCACGTCTCCCTCGCGGGCCTTGAGCAGCGCGCGCGCGATCGGTGAAATCCAGCTGACCTGCCCCAGCGCGCTGTCGGCCTCGTCGATGCCCATGATGGTGACCGTCCGCTCCTGGCCGGACTCATCCGCGTAGGTGACCGACGCGCCGAAGAAGGCCTGGTCGCGCCCATGATGCACGGCGGGATCGGTCACCTCCGCGATCTCCAGCCGCTTGGTCAGGAACCGGATGCGGCGGTCGATTTCGCGCAGCCTTTTCTTGCCGTAGATGTAGTCGCCGTTCTCGGAGCGGTCGCCGTTGCGGGCGGCCCAGTGCACGGCCTCCACCACCTTGGGCCGCTCCTCGTCCATCAGTTGCAGCAATTCAGCGCGCAGCCGGGCGTAACCCGCCGGGGTGATGTAGTTCTTGCCGGCGGCAGGTAGGGCGGGAACGTCGCCGTCTTCCTCGTCGTCGTTGTCGCTCTCGCGCGTGAATGCCTTGCTCATGCGCCCAAGCATAGCCAAGCCCGCGCGGTTTGCGTCTGGCGCTTGTCCTACGTCCGCTTCGGCGGCGTCCTATGGCGGCCAGGGCGGCTTGCGATGAACAATCAGGCAAACCCAGGAGCAGCCATGGCCAGCAATAACTCCGCACCCCACGTGTTCAATCCCACCGCAGAAGATGCCTATTGGCAGGACGCGTTTCGCAAGGAGCCGTATTACAAGCCCGAGCTCGACTACCAGGACTACAGCCCGGCGTATCGGGTGGGCTATACGGGCCCGTTGCGCCGCGGCGGCAGCTTCAACGCCCTGGAAGGTGAGCTGCACCGTGACTGGGAACAGGTGAAAGGCCCTTCGCGCCTGACCTGGGACGAAGCGCGACAGGCTACGCGGGCAGCGTGGCGGCGCGTGGTGGAGCGCTAGCCCCTGGGATTTTCGATAAAGGCCTCGACCCGGCCGCGCACGGCCAGGTAAAGGGCGGCGCCGGCCAGCGTGTTGTTCGCCAGAGCGCCCCGGGTTTCCAGCTCGCCCTGGCCGGGAATGGTCACAGTCGCGACCCATTCGGTGCTGGTTCCCGGCACGTACCTGACCCGGTAGGCAAAGCGCTTGCCGTCGGTCTTGCGCACGTAGTCGATTGGTTTTTCAGCCTTGTCGAGGATTTCGCGCACGGCCTCCACCGCTTCTGCGGCGGCCACGGTTTCAGTCCGCCCGAAGCTCTCGCCGCCCTGCCCGGCCCTGCCGTCGGCAAACAAGGCGGCCCAGCTCCAGCGCTCATTTCTCTCGCTGAGCTGGATGGTGAATTCCGTCCCCTTGTATTCGTGACTTTGCGCCATGGCGAGGGAAGTGTGACGCATGCGCGCCCACAAGGAAAAACGGCCCGGAGGGTTGGAGCCTCCGGGCCGTTGTCCGTTAACGAAAATCTGGTGCGGCTGGCAGGAATTGAACCCACGACCCCTTGGTTCGTAGCCAAGTACTCTATCCAACTGAGCTACAGCCGCGCAAGCCCTAAATTATAGCAGTTCCCGGCGGGCGGGCCGGAATGGTAGGACGTGTTGGACTTGAACCAACGACCAAAGGATTATGAGTCCTCTGCTCTAACCAACTGAGCTAACGTCCCGCCGCCGTCGATTGTAAGAGGCCTACCTGTTGTGGCTGAGGGCGTTGGTAACCAGCCGCGCGGTGATGTCGACGATCTGGATCATCCGGTCATAGGGCATGCGCGTGGGGCCGATCACGCCGAGCGTGCCAACCACCTGGCCATTGACCTCATAGGGTGCGCTGACGACCGAAAGTTCCTCGAAGGGGACCACCTTGCTTTCACCGCCGATGAAGATGCGCACCCCTTCGGCCTGGCTGGAGATGTCGAGCAGGCGCATCAACTGCGTCTTCTGCTCGAACAGGTCAAAC
Organism: Burkholderiales bacterium; assembly: GCA_016191525.1. Classification (GTDB taxonomy): domain Bacteria; phylum Pseudomonadota; class Gammaproteobacteria; order Burkholderiales; family Burkholderiaceae_C; genus Ramlibacter. The sequence continues at coordinate 118,903 of JACPOK010000040.1, forward strand.
GCGCGCCGCAGCTGCCCCATGTCGGCGGAGAAATCACTGACCGAAAGCAGGTTGCGCTCGCCGGAGATCACCACTTCGCCCTGCGCCTGGTCCAGCGCCTCGGAGCCGGCTTCGACGGCCGTCTGCATCAGCGCGCCGATTTCCCCGCGCAGCCGCTCGACCTCGCCCTTCAGGCGCTCGCGCACCTGTTCGATGGCCATCCCGGCGTAGTTCGCGTTGAGGTAGTTGGACGCCTCGATCAGCTGCGGCTGGGTGTAGTCGGCCTCGGTAAAGACCACCCTGTTCTGTACATCGCCTTCGGGCGACACGATGATGACCAGGAAGCGCTTTTCCGACAGCCGCAGGAACTCGATGTGGCGAAAGACCGAGGCGCGGCGCGGCGCGATGACGACACCGACAAACTGCGACAGGTTGGACAGCAGTTGCGCCGCGTTGCTGATGACCTTCTGAGGCTGGTCCGCCGCCAGGCTGGGGGCGGGAAACTGCTCACGCTGCGCGGTGAGCATGGTGTCGACGAACAACCGGTAACCGCGCGCCGTGGGGATGCGCCCCGCCGAAGTGTGCGGGCTGGCGATCAGGCCCAGCTCTTCCAGGTCCGACATCACGTTGCGGATCGTGGCCGGCGACAGATCCAGCCCCGAGGCGCGCGAAAGGGTTCGCGAGCCCACGGGCTGGCCGTCGGCGATATAGCGCTCGACCAGCGCTTTCAACAACAGCTTGGCACGGTCATCGAGCATGATTGGTGTGGTTTCGGCAATTTTAATGATGTAATTTGCCGATGAAATCCCAATTCCGCCAGGTCGCCCTGATTGGCAAGTACCATGCCGCGGTTTCGGGTACCCCGGCGGGCGCGGCGCGCGGTGCGCTGGATGACATTGCCCACTTTCTCGCCTCCCAGGGTTGTGACGTTGTGGTGGAACGCGAGACCGCCGCCAACGCCGGTGTCACGGGCTACCCGACGCTCGACCTGGCCGAGATCGGGGCCCAGTGCGACCTGGGCCTGGTGGTAGGGGGTGACGGTACCATGCTTGGCATCGGCCGGCAGCTGGCGCGCCATGGCGTACCCCTGATCGGCATCAACCAGGGACGGCTGGGATTCATCACCGACATTCCGCTGGAGACCTACCGCGCCACGCTCACGCCGATGCTGCAGGGCGAGTTCGAGGAAGACCAGCGCACGCTGATGCAGGCCAAGGTGATGCGCGACGGCCGCTGCGTTTTCGACGCCCTGGCGATGAACGATGTGGTGGTCAACCGCGGCGCGACCTCGGGGATGGTCGAACTGCGTGTCGAGGTCGATGGCCACTTTGTCGCCAGCCAGCGCGCCGACGGCCTGATCGTGGCGACGCCCACGGGTTCGACGGCCTATGCGCTTTCGGCCGGCGGCCCGCTGCTGCACCCCTCCAATCCCGGCTGGGTGCTGGTGCCCATCGCGCCGCACACGCTGTCGAACCGCCCCATCGTGCTGGCCGATGCCGCCGAGATCGCGATCGAGGTAGTGTCCGGCCGCGATGCCAGCGCCAATTTCGACATGCAGTCACTGGCCTCGCTGCTTCGCGGGGACCGCATCACCGTCAGGCGGTCGGAGCACAAGGTCCGCTTCCTGCATCCGCGGGGCTGGACCTACTTCGATACGCTGCGAAAAAAACTTCACTGGAATGAAGGCGGATAGGCATGGGGCTCAAGCGCATTGCACTGCGTGACTTTGTCATCGTCCATGAGCTCGAGCTCGACCTGGAACAGGGCTTCAGCGTCCTGACTGGCGAGACCGGCGCGGGCAAGTCGATCCTGGTTGACGCGCTCCAGCTGGCGCTGGGCTCCCGCTCGGATGCGAACGTGGTGCGTGAAGGCGCCGCACGCGCCGAAATCAGCGCGGAGTTCGATGCGCCGGGCGGCCTGGAGGCATGGCTGGAAGAAGCCGGCTTCGACATCGCGGACACGCTCCTGCTACGCCGCAGCATCGACAGCCTGGGCAAGAGCCGCGCCTGGATCAACGGCAGCCCGGCCACCGCGACCCAGCTGCGCGAACTGGGCGAGCGGCTGGTGGACATCCATGGCCAGCATGCGTGGCAGAGTCTCACGCGCCCCGACGTGGTGCGTGCCCTGCTGGACGGCTATGCCGGCGCGGACATCGCGCGCCTTCAGCAGATCTGGCATGGCTGGCGCGCCGCGCAAAAAACCCTGGAGGAAGCGCGGGCGGCGCAGGACTCGCTGCAGCGGGAGCGTGAGCGGCTGGCCTGGCAGATCGGCGAAGTGGAAAAGCTGGCGCCGGCGGTCAACGAGTGGGACGAACTCAACACCAGCCATGGCCGCCTATCGAATGCACAGGCCCTGCTGGAAGCGGCGCAAGGCGCACTGGACACGCTGCAGGGCGACGATGGCGGCGCGAGCCGCGGCCTTGCCCACGCTCTGGCGCTGCTACACGCGCAGGAGCATGTCGAGCCCGCGTTCAGCGACCTCGCACAGACGCTGGCAGCCAGTCTTGCGCAGGCGGAGGATGCGGCCAGGACCCTGGGCGCCTACCTGCGCAAGACGGAACTGGACCCGGCGCGCCTGGCGCAGCTGGACGAGCGCATGTCGCTATGGGTATCGCTGTCGCGCCGGTACAAGCGAAGCCCGGCCGAGTTGCCCGCCCTGCTCGGCACCTGGCGCGAAGAGCTGGCCCGGCTGGACGCGGCCGCTGACCTCGCAGCGCTGGAAACGGCGGAGAAAAAGCAGGCCGAGCTTTATTTCGCCGAGGCGCGCCAGCTATCGAAGGTCCGCAGCAAGGCGGCTCCCAAGCTCGCCCATGCCGTGACCCAGGCCATGCAGGGCCTGGGAATGACCGGCGGCCGTTTTGAAGTGGCGCTTGAAAAGTGCGCGCAGCCCGCGCAAGCCGGCCTGGAAGACGTGGTTTTCCTTGTCGCCGGCCACGCCGGCAGCACACCGCGCCCGATCGGCAAGGTGGCCTCGGGCGGCGAGCTCTCTCGCATCGCGCTGGCAATTGCCGTGACCACCAGCCAGCTCGGAAGCGCCGGTACGCTGATCTTCGACGAAGTGGATTCGGGCGTGGGCGGCGCGGTCGCAGAAACCGTCGGGCGCCTCATGAAGCAGCTGGGCCGCGACAGGCAGGTCCTGGCCGTGACGCACCTGCCGCAGGTCGCCGCATGCGCGGACCATCATCTCGTCGTGGCCAAGCAAAGCCGCTCCGGCGTCGCGGCCAGCACGGTTTCGCCGGTCCAAGGCGAGCAGCGTGTCGCCGAAGTCGCCCGCATGCTCGGCGGCGAACGGCTGTCCGGCACGACGCTGGCGCACGCCAAGGAAATGCTCGGCGACGGCGCCGCGCGCAGCCGGCCATGACGCTGGAGGCCGTGCTCATCACCGGCATGTCGGGCTCCGGCAAGTCGGTGGCCCTGCGTGCACTGGAAGACGCGGGCTACTACTGCGTGGACAACCTTCCGCCCGAACTGCTGCTGTCGTTCATCGCGCTGGAACAGCGCAATACCGCCAACCGCGTGGCGATCGCGATGGACGTGCGCAGCGCGACCTCCCTGCCCCAGGTGCCGGCGCAGTTGCGCGAGCTGCGAAGCCAGGGTGTGGTGATCAGGTCGCTTTTCCTCGATGCCACCACCGACACGCTGGTTCGCCGCTTTTCGGAGACGCGCAGGCGGCATCCGCTTTCCAGCGGCCGCGGGCCGGAAGTCCCGGGTGCCGCGCACGACCAGCAGCATGCCCTGGTGGACGCGATCGAACTGGAGCGGGAGCTGCTGGCCGACCTGCGGGAGCACGCGCACGTGATCGACACCAGCGTGATCCGGCCGTCGCAGCTGCAGGCCCACGTCAAGTCGCTGTTGTCGGCCCCTGTCAGCCAGCTCACGCTGGTATTCGAATCCTTCGCTTTCAAGCGCGGCATCCCGGTGGACGCCGACTATGTGTTCGACGTGCGGATGCTGCCGAATCCGCACTACGAGCCTGCGCTGCGCCACCTGACGGGCAAGGACGAGGCGGTGGCGGCCTTCCTGCGCCAGCATGCCGACGTGGACCAGATGTATCGCCATATCGAGCATTTCCTCAACCATTGGCTGGAGCCGCTGGCCCGTGATCACCGCAGCTACGTCACCGTTGCCATCGGCTGCACGGGCGGGCAGCACCGCTCGGTTTTCCTGGTTGAACGGCTGGCGGCGGCGTTCGCTGAACGCTGGATCACCCTGCGCCGGCACCGCGAACTGGACGCGGACTAGTTTTCCAGCAAGCGCCGCACCGGCGCGGGAAGTCCCAGTTGCGGCCATCGATCCGCCGCGAACCATTCACCGCCACCCGAAGGCGAAGCGCCGGACGGCAGCTTCAGCGCGACGGGATGCAGGTGCAGATCCTTGTGGGTCAGCACGTGCACGAATGGCTCGCCCTCCTGAAGGTGGGTTGCAGCCCCCGCGGGCAGTGTTTCCTCCAGTGCCGCCCGGCTGCCAAAAGAAGGCAGGCAATGCAGCCCCGCCCAGATGCCCGGCACAGGACGCTTCTCCAGCCAGACCGCGCCCCGCGCATCGCGCGCCAGGAGCATCCACAGTGCTTGCGCGCTGCGCTTGAGCTTGCGCTTTTTCACCGGGTAGTCTTCGGGACGCCCCTGCGCCTGCGCGCTGCACAGGTCGTGCACGGGGCAGATCAGGCAGTTCGGGCTGCGCGAGAGGCAGACCGTGGCGCCCAGGTCCATCAGGCCCTGGGTGTAACCGGGCATGGCCTCCTGCACGGAACGCAGGGGCAGCATGGCTTGCGCCTCTTCCCACAACGCCTTCTCATTGGCGGCAACCTGCAGGTCGGCACCGAAGCCGAGCACCCGGGTCAGCACGCGTTTGACGTTTCCGTCGAGAATGGCCACCCGCTCACCGAAGCAGAAAGACGCAATCGCAGCGGCGGTCGAACGCCCTATCCCCGGCAGTGCCTGCAAGGCTTGCGCGCTGCGGGGAAATTCACCGCCGTGGTCCCGCACCACGGCCTGTGCGCAGCGATGCAGGTTACGGGCCCGGCTGTAGTAACCCAGCCCGCTCCACAGGCCCAGCACGTCATCCTCGCCGGCGGCGGCCAGCGCGCGAACGTCGGGGAATCGGCCCAGGAAGCGCGGGTAATAGTCCAGCACGGTCGCCACCTGCGTTTGCTGCAGCATGATTTCGGAAAGCCACACGCGGTAGGGGTCGCGTGTTCCCTGCCACGGGAGGCTGTTGCGGCCATGCAGCTTTTGCCACCGGACAATGCGCCCGGCAAACCCCTGCGGCCGGGGGTTCATGCTGTCCTGAGCTGGGGCTGCGCCTCGACGGAAGCCTCGTTGGCCGGGATATTGACCAGGTGCCCGGTCAGCTCAAGCAGCTTGGCATCGAGCTCGTCGATCGCTGTTTCCTGCGACTCGATCTCGCCGATGCGGTCATCCAGCCCGGTAGCGGCTTCCTGGATGCGCTCGATCGCCTCGATCCGGCGGCCGAAATTGCGGCGGCGCTCGCGCAGCTGCGCGTCGAGCTGCGCCGCCGCGGATTTGTTCCAGAGCTCGACTTCGCCCAGTGCTGATTCGTAGACCACGCGCAAGCGCGTTGCCAGCGCGCGCACCAGCCGGTCGGCGAATTCGGGCTGGGCCAGCCGCAGTGCGTTGCCAACACCCAGATACTGGTTGTGGCTGCGCTCGACCAGGTCCAGGTCGCGGCCATAGCGGGCCAGGTCCGGCTCCTTGGGCGCCTGCAGGGAGAAACCGTATTCGGCGTTGAGCTGGCGGAAGGTGCCGGTCAGCATGGACTGGATTTCGGCATTCGTCGACTGCGCCTTGCGCAGCCCGGCGCGAAGCCGTTCGAAAGTCTGCGAATAGGCCTTCTTCACACCCAGCTTGATGCCGGGCTGGCGCAGTGCGGTGGTCAATTCCACCATTTCGGCCTTCAGCGTGCTGGTGCCCAGCAGAGTGAACACCTCGCGCAGCAGCTTCAGGTGCACCGAGCGCACCGCGTGAATCCTGGCGCCGCTGACGTCGAAATCGCCCTGCTCCTGTTCGATGCGCGCACGCATGTGCTTGATGACGGATGTGTTCTTGCCGCGCAAGCCCTTCAACTCGATCATCTGCTCGGCCAGGTCGCGCCGGCGGATGTTGATGGCCCGTGCCGCTTCGACCCGCAGCTCGCTGATGCCGCCCGAGACAGCCGAGCGCAGGATCTTCTGGCGCTGGCCCATCACACCCTGGCTGAGCGCGCGCTCCAGCACCGGCAACTGGCTGGCCTGCAGCAGCGCGGCATCGTTGTTGACCTTGGCGACAAGCCCCTTTTGCGCGGACACGGGAATCACCTGCTCCTGCGGCAGGCCAAGAATCTCGGCGGACGTGGCCCGCTGGCGAGCAATCTGCGCTTGCACCTGGGCCGGGGTGCTGAGCGCATCCCACATCGTGTCGATCTTGTTCAGCACGACCAGGCGCGAATCGGTGTTTTCAGCCTCGGTGATCAGGTGCTCGCGCCATATCGCGAGGTCGGACTTGGTCACGCCCGTGTCGGCCGCGAGGATGAACACCACCGCGTGGGCCTGCGGGATCAGGTTCACCGTCAGTTCCGGTTCCGCGCCGATGGCGTTCAGGCCAGGCGTATCCAGGATGACCAGGCCCTGCTTGAGCAGCGGATGGGCAATGTTGATCAGCGCGTGGCGCCATTTCGGCACCTCGACCAGGCCGGCCGCATTGACCATCGGATTGTCTTCGGGCACCTCGTCGTGCCAGAAACCCAGCGCCTTGGCCTCGTCCTTGCTGACGTGCCTGATCTCGGCCACCTTCTCGAACGCCTGGGCAAGCTGCGCCGGGTCGTTCACGTCCAGATCGACGCGAGTCCATTTCTCGGGAACCATCCGCCATTCCATCAGCGCCTGGGGCTGCAGCCGCGTTTCGATCGGCAGCAGGCGCAGGCAGGGGGGCACGTCGCTGTCGTAGCCCAGCTCGGTCGGGCACATGGTGGTGCGGCCCGCGCTCGCCGGCATGATGCGGCGCTTGTAGCCTGCAAAAAAAATGGCGTTGATCAGCTCGGATTTGCCGCGCGAAAACTCGGCGACGAAGGCCACCATGACCTTGTCCGACCGCATCTGCGTTTCAAGGCGGCGCAGGCGTTCCTCGACGGCGGAATCCAGCAGCTCATGATCCTTGAGCCATTCGGACAGCAGCTTCAGGCGCAGGGCGAATTCGCGCCGCCACGCCCCATGCTGGTCGAATTGTTCGTTGAAGGAAGTGCCCACTGTGTCCCCGGTATGCCGTCAAATATAGCACCCCGCCACGCGGGGAGAAGCCCTCAGGCTTTCTGGCATTGGGGGCAGAAGTAGGTGGCGCGCTGGCCCTGCCGGATCATCCGGATGGCCGTGCCGCAGGTGCGGCACGGCTGGCCCGCACGGTCGTACACCATGGCCTCCAGCTGGAAGTAGCCGGACTGCCCCTGGGCATTGGAAAAATCCCGCAGCGTGCTGCCGCCCTTTTGTACCGCTTTGGTGAGCACCTGGCGCACTGCGGCCAGCAGCCGGGCGGCGCGCGGCCCGCTCAGGCGGGATGCCCGCGTGGTCGGCCGGATGCCGGCCAGGAAAAGCGCTTCGGAAGCGTAGATGTTCCCCACGCCAACCACAATGTCGCCGGCAAGCAGCACCTGCTTGATGGGCGCGCTTCGCCGCTTCAGCGCGGCGTGGAAACCCTCAAGCTCGAATTCCGCCGTCAAGGGCTCGACGCCCAGGCCGCCCAGCAGCTTGACGGCCTGCGGCGCGGCCTCGTCCTGCGCGAACACCACGGCTCCAAAGCGCCGGGGGTCATTCAGCCGCAGGCTGCCGCGGCTGGTGACCAGGTCGAAGTGGTCGTGCGTACCGGGCTCGGGCAATCGATCCGTGAAGCTGACGCTTCCGGACATACCGAGGTGCAGCAGCAGCAATCCCTGGTCCAGGTCGATGAGCAGGTATTTGCCGCGGCGGCGCACGGCCAGCACGGTTCGGCCCGCAAGCTGGGCCGGGTCGCACCCCAGCGGCCAGCGCAGCGGCTTGCCCAGGCGCGCCGAGCTGATTCGCGCGCCGGCGATGCGGGAGGCGAAGCTCAGGCGCGTGACTTCAACTTCTGGGAGTTCGGGCATGGGGGGAGAAAGCTTGGATTATTATGGTTCGATGAAGCGATTTCACCGCCTTGCGCCCGGCGCGCTGCTGATGCTCGTGCTTGCACACCCGGTGGACGCGCAAACGCAGCGCAGCGATGCCGCCTCGCCCGAAGCGGCATCCACCGCGCCCACCGCCCTCGACGCGGAGCTGTTCTACCAGCTCCTGCTGGGAGAAATAAATGCCCGCGATAGCGAACCCGGCGCCGGCTATTCGCTGATCCTGGACGCCGCGCGCAAGACCAACGATGCATCGCTGTACCAGCGCGCGGTCGAAATCGCCTTCCAGGCCCGCTCGGGCGACGCCGCGCTCCAGGCAGCGCGTTCGTGGAAACAGGCGCAGCCCGAATCGCGTGAAGCCAACCGCTTTGTCCTGCAGATCCTGCTCGCGCTGAACCGCGTCGCGGATTCCGCCGAACCCCTGAAATCTGAAATATCGCTGGCCCCGGCGAAGGATCGTGTCCTGGTGCTCGCGACCATCCCCCGCACCTACGCACGGGTGGGCGACAAGAAGCTGGCAGCGGCCGTGGCCGAGCAGGCGCTGGCGGATTCGCTGGCCAACCCGGCCACCGGTGCGGCCGCGTGGACGGCGGTGGGGCGGCTGCGGCTGGCGGCGGGCGACACGGCCGGCGCGCTCGACGCGGCCGGCCGCGGCCAGGCGCTGGACGCTCGCGCCGAAGGCCCGGCCCTGCTGGCGCTGGAGATGATGGACCCCAAGACGCCGCAGGCCGAGCCGCTGGTGCGCAAGTACCTCGCCGGCAAGCCGCTCCCGGAGCTGCGGATGGGCTACGCACGGGCACTGCTTGACACCCAGCGCTACGCGGAAGCGTCTCAGCAACTTGTGGCGATCACGGCGGACCGCCCGGATTTCGCGGAAGCCTGGCTGGTGCTGGGAACGCTGCAGGTGCAGGACAACCAGTTCGGCCCGGCCGAAATCTCCCTGAAGCGCTATGTCGAGCTCGCCCAGGCCCAGCGGCCCGGCGAAGAGCGCAGCCGCGGCCTGGCACAGGCTTACCTGTCGCTGTCGCAGCTGGCGGAGAAGCGGCGCGACTACCCCCTGGCGGGCGCCTGGCTGGACAAGATCGAAAACTCGCAGGACCTTCTCTCCGCGCAGAACCGGCGCGCATCGATCCTGGCCCGCCAGGGCCGCCTGGACGAGGCGCGCAAGCTCATCCAGGCGATCCCTGAGCGCAATCCGGGAGACAGCCGAAGCAAGCTGATGGCCGAGATCCAGCTGCTGCGCGAGAACAAGCAATTCAAGCCGGCCTACGACTTGCTGGCGCAGGCCGCGGCACGCGACCCCAAAGATACAGACCTGGTCTATGACCAGGCCATGCTGGCGGAAAAGACCGGCGACCTGAACGAAATGGAGCGGCTTTTGCGCGTGGTGATCGCGGCCAAGCCCGACTACCACCATGCGTACAACGCGCTGGGATATTCATTCGCCGAGCGCAGCATCCGCCTGCCCGAAGCCAGGCAGCTGATCCAGAAGGCGCTGGAATACGCGCCGGGCGACCCGTTCATCAGCGACAGCCTGGGCTGGGTTGAATTCCGCATGGGCAACAAGGCGGAGGCGCTGCGCGTACTCGACACCGCCTACAAGGCGCGCCCCGATGCCGAGATCGCGGCCCACCTGGGCGAGGTGCTCTGGAGCCTGGGGCAGCGCGAGCGGGCGCAGTCGGTCTGGAAGGAAGGGTTGCTGCTCAACCGTGAAAACGAAACGCTGCAGGAAACGCTCAAGCGGCTGCGGGTCAGGCCATGAACGCCGGCCGCCGGCTCGTCGCCGGATGGGCGTTTGCTATCGTTTTCATAGCTGGCTGCGCACAGCCCATGCGCTCCAGCGGCCCGATTGACTCCCAAAATCGATCGTGGAGCGGCCGCCTGGCGCTGCAGGTGGAAAGCAGCCAGCCCCAATCTTTTTCCGCCGGGTTTGAACTGAAGGGGAACGCGAAGGCGGGTGAACTGGCGCTCACCAATCCTTTGGGCGGCACGGTGGCCTTGCTGACCTGGGCGCCCGGCGTGGCGAGCCTGCGTTCGGGCGGGCAGGTGCGCGATTTCCAGTCGCTGGACGAGCTGGTGGCCACCGCCACCGGCGCGGCCATCCCGGTGGCCGCGCTGTTTGACTGGCTGGCCGGCACCAACACCCCTGTGCCCGGCTGGCAGGCCGACCTATCACAGCTGCCACAGGGGCGAATGCGCGCGCAACGCTCGCAACCTGCGCCAGCTGCGGACCTCCGGCTGGCACTGGACCGCTAGGCGCCGGGCAAATGAAGGCCCTGTACGACGTTCCGGCGCCGGCCAAGCTCAACCTTTTCCTGCACATCACCGGCCGGCGGGACGACGGCTACCACCTGCTGCAATCCGCCTTCATGCTGATCGACTGGTGCGACGCCTTGTCGTTCGAACCGCGGTCCGACGGCCGCATTACCCGCCAGGACGTGGGCGTGGCCTTGCCGGCAGAAGACCTGGTGGTGCGGGCGGCCCGGGCCCTGCAGGCGGCGGGCGCAACTGCGAGCGGCGTGCACATCACCCTGGAAAAGCGGATTCCCTCGCAGGCGGGAATGGGCGGGGGCTCGTCCGATGCGGCCACCTGCCTGCTCGCGCTGAACCGGCTCTGGAAGCTGGCACTGCCCCTGTCCAGGCTGGAGGAAATCGGCCTGCGACTTGGCGCCGACGTCCCCTTTTTCCTGCGCGGCCGCAACGCCTGGGTAGAGGGGATCGGCGAGCGCCTGGCGCCGCTGGCCCTGCCTTCGGCCCATTTTGCCGTGGCAAAACCGGCCGAAGGCCTGTCCACGGAGCTGATCTTTGGCGACCAGCACCTGAAGCGGGACACGCCTCCTGCTATAATTTCAGGCTTTGCTGCAAACCCGTATGGTTTTGGCCATAACGACCTGCAGCCGGTTGCGCAGCGGCTTTGCCCGCCTGTGACTCAAGCCCTGGAGTGGCTTGGCGCGCAGGGCCTGAAGGCCCGCATGACCGGCTCCGGAAGTGCGGTGTTTGCGCAGATGCTGCAAGGCCAGGGCCTGCGGCCCGCTCCGGCAGGCTGGCAGGTACGTGAATGCGGCAATTTGGAAGTCCATCCCCTTGTGGGCTGGGCAACCAGCGACGATTTCGGTGGGCGGCCGGGTGCCTGAAAGGGTGCAGGGCCATCAACCTGTGTAGGGGAGTCGCCAAGTTGGTAAAGGCACTGGATTTTGATTCCAGCATGCGAGGGTTCGAGTCCTTCCTCCCCTGCCAAATACGTTCAGACGTACAGGCACAAACGTAAATTCAATCGCTGGGACTCCCATGCACGTTGCTCAATCCCCTGATTTCATGGTGTTCACCGGGAACGCCAATCCGGGGCTGGCCGCCGAAATCGCGGGCCATCTGGGCATCTCGCTGGGCGCCGCCAGCGTGGGCCGGTTTTCCGACGGTGAAGTCACCGTCGAGGTCAACACCAACGTGCGGGCCCGCGACGTGTTCGTGGTGCAGTCCACCTGTGCGCCGACCAATGAGAACCTGATGGAACTGCTGATCATGGTGGACGCGCTCAAGCGCGCATCTGCCGAGCGGATCAGCGCCGTCATCCCGTATTTCGGCTACGCCCGCCAGGACCGCCGCCCGCGCTCCGCCCGGGTGCCGATCTCGGCCAAGGTGGTGGCCAACCTGCTGCAGACCGTGGGCGTGGCCCGCGTCCTGACCATGGACCTGCATGCCGACCAGATCCAGGGCTTTTTCGACATCCCGGTGGACAACATCTATGCGTCGCCGGTGCTGCTGGGCGACCTGCGGCAGAAGAACTACGAAGACCTGATCGTGGTGTCGCCCGACGTCGGCGGCGTGGTCCGGGCCCGTGCCCTGGCCAAGCAGCTGGGCTGCGACATGGCCATCATCGACAAGCGCCGCCCGCGGGCGAATGTCAGCGAGGTGATGCACGTGATCGGCGAGATCGACGGGCGCAACTGCGTGGTGATGGACGACATGATCGATACCGCCGGCACGCTGGTGAAGGCCGCTGAGGTATTGAAGGAGCGCGGTGCCAAGAAGGTCTATGCGTATTGCACGCACCCGATTTTTTCGGGTCCGGCCATCGAGCGCATCACCAAGGGCAGCGCCCTGGACGAAGTGGTCGTGACCAACACGATCCCGCTGTCCGAGGCAGGCGCCAGCTGCAAGAAAATCCGCCAGCTCACCGTGGCGCCGCTGATCGCAGAGACGATCCAGCGCATCGCCAAGGGTGAGTCGGTCATGAGTTTGTTCTCCGACCAGGAAAACCTTTTTTAGGCAATCCGGTCGGCGGGCGATCAAGCGGGCCCCTTCACGGGGCCTTTGTTAAACCCGGAGCCACACTGGTCGCGGTGGGTTCCTGTCAGGAGTCAGTCATGAAATTCGTCGCTTTTGAGCGCGCAAAGCAGGGTACGGGTGCGAGCCGCCGTCTGCGCAACACCGGCCGCACGCCCGGTATCGTCTACGGTGGCGAAGGCCAGCCGCAACTGATCGAACTCGATCACAACGCGCTGTGGCACGCCCTGAAGAAGGAAGCCTTCCACGCCACCGTGCTGGACATGGAGCTGGGCGGCAAGGACGCCAAGGTCCTGCTGCGCGACGTGCAGATGCACCCCTACAAGCAGCTGGTGCAGCACATCGACTTCCAGCGCGTGGACGCCAAGACCAAGCTGCACATGAAGGTGCCGCTGCACTACGTCAATTCCGAAGAGTCCCAGGCCGTCAAGTTCGAGCATTGCGTGGTGAACCACGTCATGTCCGAGCTGGACATCTCCTGCCTGCCGGCCGACCTGCCTGAATTCATCAAGGTGGACCTGTCCGGCCTGAAGAAGGGCATTTCGCTGCATCTGGCCGACATCACGCTGCCCAAGGGCGTGACGGCTGTCACGCGCGGCAAGCCGAACCCGGTCCTGGTCTCGGTGGTGACGGTTGCCGAGGCCGAAGAGCCGGCCGCCGCCGCGCCCGCGGCCGAGGCCAAGCCGGACGCCAAGGCTGGCGATGCCAAGGCCGCCCCGGGCAAGGATGCCAAGGCGCCCGCCGCCAAGGCCCCTGCCGCCAAGAAGTAAGCCGTTTTTCCCGGCATGCTGTAAACGGCCCACCTCGGTGGGCCGTTTGCTTTTGAACCTTCGATAATCGCGCAACATGATCAAACTGTTTGTCGGCCTGGGCAATCCCGGCCCGGACTACGAAGCCACCAGGCACAACGCCGGCTTCTGGTGGATCGACGCGCTGGCACGCGAACTCAAGCTGCGCCTCGTGGCCGACAAGGGCTACCACGGGCTGGTGGCGCGCACCTCCATCGACGGCCAGAACCTGTGGCTGCTGGAGCCACAGACCTTCATGAACCTTTCCGGCAAGTCCGTCGCCGCGCTGGCCCGGTTTTTCAAGATCGCCCCTGGGGAGATCCTGGTGGTGCACGACGAACTCGACGTGGTTCCGGGCCAGGCCAAGCTGAAGTTCGGTGGCAGCCATGCCGGCCACAACGGCCTGCGGGACATCCACGGGCAGCTGGGGACGGGCGACTACTGGCGCCTGCGCCTGGGTATCGGGCATCCCGGGGTGAAGTCCGAGGTGGCCGACTGGGTGCTGAAAAAGCCCTCGGCCGAACAGCGAACCGCCTTGGAAGAAAGCGTAGCCCGCACGCTCAAGGCCGTGCCCGCCATGCTGGTCGGCGAAATGGACAAGGCCACCCTGATCGTGCACACCAGCAAGCCGCCAAGGCCCAAGCCGCCGCGACCCGAAGGCGTCTAGAAAAACCAGAAGGAGGAGCAGGAGCAATGACCAAAACGCCACTCGTTACTATTATTTTCATAGCGCTCAGTGCAGCTCTGGCGCCCGCTGCAGCTCAGAACACCTATAGGTGCGGCGACACGTACAGCCAGCAGCCCTGCGTGGGCGGCAAGGTCGTGGCCGTCGAGGATGCGCGCACCGGCGCGCAGAAAACCCAGTCGGAAGCTGCGGCCAGGCGAGACGCGAAATCTGCCGATGCGCTGGGAAAAGAGCGCTTGACCCAGGAAGGCACGGCCGCCAAATCCGGGCCCGCGCAGCCGGTGGTTGCGTCCGCCCCGCAGCAAGCCGCATCAAAGCCGGTGATGGTCAAGCCCAAGAAACCGCCGTACTTCACCGCAGTTGCGCCACTCAAGCCGGGCGAAAAGAAGCCCGCAAGGAAAAAGAAGAAAAAGGCGGCTGCGAAGGAAGGGGCCTAGCCTTGCGGGCTTGCCGCCGGGGCGCCTGCCGCCTCTTGCCCGGCCTGCGCGGTCAGCCGGCGGTACTTCTGCCAGAGCGTTTCGTGGCTCTCGGTGAACTGCGGGTTGAGCGGGATGCAGGCCACCGGGCAGACCTGGACACACTGGGGCTCGTCGAAATGCCCCACGCACTCGGTGCACTTGAGGGGGTCGATCTCGTAGATTTCCGCGCCCAGGTAAATGGCCTCATTGGGGCATTCGGGCTCACAGACGTCGCAATTGATGCATTCGTCAGTGATCATCAAGGCCATTGCGGCCCTCCTGGGCGGCGACGGGTGCCGTCCGTCGCCTTGCGGCTTCCTGTGGGGGTCATGCAAGGCATTATCGGCGCACAAAAATGACCCCTAGCCTGGATTTGGGTTTTGAGGGAAAATGTTAGCAAATGTTACAAAGCCGCGGTGTGTTGAGAAAACCAGATAGTGAGCGATTCCTGATGGCCGCGTCAGCACTGGCGGCGGGCCGCGCCATGACCGCTCTCTTTTGGGCCACTGCGGCGATATCGGCCACAGCCCAAATCCGGCCGGACGCCGGCACCCTGCAAGAACCGCAGCGGCAGATTCCCGCGTTGCCTCTTCCGGGCGCGCCCCGCATTGCCGTGCCTGATGTGGCGCCCGCTGCCAGCGCCGCAGGCCAGGTGCGCCTGACACCCGCCGGATTCAGCATCCAAGGCAACACGGTCTTCCCGGCAGAGACCCTGCTGGCGCTGCTCGAGCCGCGGCTCAACCGGCCGACGGACCTTCCCGGGCTCGCTGAGGCGGCGCGGGAAATCAAGAGCTACTACCAGGACCGCGGCTATCTCCTGACCGACGTCTACATTCCGCCGCAGCAATTCCAGGCGCAGGGCGGAACGGTGACGCTGACCGTCGTCGAGGCGCGGGTTGGCCGGGTGTCCGTGCAAACCGAGGGCAGCGGCGTTTCCCAGCGCTTTGCCGAGCGCCTTGCGGCCAGCCACCTGCAACCCGGCGATGCCGTGAGCGAATACGCCCTGGACAAGCCAGTGCTGCTGCTGCGTGACCAGACGGGCTTCGACGCGTCCGCCCTGGTTGAACCAGGCTCGAAGACAGGCGAAGTCAATGTAATCCTGCTGGTCAAACCGGCGGGCCGTCCGGTAGAAGCCTCCGTCGGGCTGGACAATCATGGCGCGCGCGCGGCCGGCCAGTTCAGGGCTTTCGCCGCCCTGGACGCAGCCAACCCTTCGGGCATCGGCGACGCACTCAGCGCGCGCGTGCAGATTGCCGACGAAACCCAGACCCGCTTCTACAAACTGACTTATTCGCTGCCGGCGGCCACCACGGGCGGCCGCGTCAACCTCGCCGCGATCCGGACTGAATACGCACTAGGCGGCGCGTTTGCCGCGCTGGGCGCCACCGGGCGTGCCGACATCCTGAGCGCTTCGGTGCTGCATCCCCTGCTGCGCTCGCGCGATCGCAACCTGTTTGGCTCGATTTCGCTGGACCACAAGCAGCTGCGCGATGAACTGGCCGTCCAGGCCGGCCCGGCACAGCGCAAGGTCGAATCGGTGCGCGCGGGCGTGCTGGGCAATTTTGTCGACGACGTGGCGGGCGGAGGCGCTTTCACCAGCTACGCCGCGAGCGTCACGCGCGGCAGGCTGCGCCTTGACGACATCACCCTGGCCGGCGACCAGGCCGTCGGAGGGGCCAACACCTCTGGATCGTTCACCAAGGCCAACCTGGAACTGCAGCGTGTGCAGTTTCTGTCGGGCGGCTGGAGCGTTCACGCGTCGCTGCAGGCACAACTCGCTTCCCGCAACCTGACGTCCGCAGAGAAAATCTCGCTTGGCGGCCCTTCTGGTGTGCGTGGCTACGCCACCGGCGAGAGCCCCGGCGACAGCGGCGCCCAGGGCAGCCTGGAGTTGCGCCGCCAGTTGCCCGCCCCGATCACACTCGCCGGTGAACCCGTCAGCCTGCAGGCTTTTTATGACTTCGGCACAGTCCGGCTGAACCAGGACGGCGCAACCGGCTCCAACCGGGTGAGCCTGGATTCCGCGGGCCTGGGTGTCGCCGCCGGCCGGCCGGGAAATTTTGTGCTCAATGCTTCGCTGTCCTGGCGCATAGGCGGCCCCTTGCCAACCACGGCCGACCCCGATCGTTCGCCACGGCTGTGGCTTTCCACCCAAAAATGGTTCTGACGAGCCAAAACCCGCCATGACCCATCCGGCCCCCGCCCATTCCAGCGATACAGCAGTGATGCTGCCGCGCCGCCGGGTGCGGCGTCCGGGCCCGCGAACGCTGGTTCTCCAGCTTTCCCGCAAGTTCAAGATCACCTACCGCTTTTATGAGCGGCGCGCGGTCTCGCGCCTCCTGGGGCTGCTGCTGGCGCCGTTCTCCTGCTTCGTGCACGCGCTTCCGCAGGGCGGTGCCGTCACCGCGGGCCAGGCGGCCATCAACCAGCCAGCGGCGAACGCGCTTCTCATCAACCAGACCACGCCCCGGGCCGTGCTCGACTGGCGCAGCTTTGGAATCGCGTCCGGCGAGTCGGTGCGATTTGTGCAACCCGGCGCCTCGTCGGTGGTGCTCAATCGCGTCGTAGGGTCCGACCCCTCTTCCATTTATGGCTCGCTCAGCGCCAACGGCCAGGTCTTCCTGGTCAATCCGGCCGGGGTCCTGTTCGCCCCCGGCGCGCAAGTTGACGTCGGCGGGCTGGTGGCATCCAGCCTGGGCCTGTCCAATGCCGACTTCATGTCCGGCCGTTACCAGTTCTCGGGCAGCGGCGGAAGCGTCGTCAACCACGGCAGCATCACCGCGGCGCGCGGGGGTTACGTACTCCTGGCGGCGCAGACCGTGGCCAATACCGGCTCGATCTCGGCCGAAGCCGGCTCCGTCGGCCTGGCCGCGGGGTCGCGCGTCACGCTGGATACTTCCGGCGCGGGGCTGGTCAGGTTCTCGGTGGACGCGGCAGCCGCCCATGCGCTCGCGGCCAACAGCGGCAGCATCGTGGCCGATGGGGGGCAGGTGGCCGTGCTGGCGAGCGCCATCGGGCCCGCGCTGGCCACCGTGGTCAACCAATCCGGCGTGATCCGTGCCGACTCGGTACTGGAACGCGACGGAATGATTGTGCTGAGCGCCGGGGCGCAGGGCGTGGCCAGCGTGACCGGTTCACTGCTCGCGCGTGGCGAGAGCGCCGGGCTCAAGGGCGGCACGGTTCATGTGCTCGGCGACAAGGTGCTGCTTGCCGGCACCGCGCTCGTCGATGTTTCCGGGCAAGCGGGCGGCGGAACGGCGTTGGTAGGCGGCGACTACCAGGGCAAGGGCGTCGTCCAGAACGCCACCCAGACCCATGTGGGCGCGCAGTCCCGCATCCTGGCCGACGCGACGGGCAGCGGCAACGGTGGCAAGGTGGTGGTCTGGGCCGACGGCGACACACGGTATTTCGGCGCCATCAGCGCCCGTGGTGGCCCGCAGGGCGGCGACGGCGGCAAAGTGGAGGTGTCGGGCAAGAATCAGCTCGACTTCCACGGCAAGGTCGACGTGACTGCACCCAAGGGCACGGGAGGCACGGTACTGCTCGATCCGCAGGACATCGTCATCGACAACACGGCGCAGGCTGCGCCCACCAACAACGCCAACAATACGCCCGATGTGGCATTCGCCACGCCGCCCGCGGCCGGCACCTACACAGTGGAAGTGGCCGACGTCACCGGCTTCAGCGAGCTGTACCTGCAAGCCAACAACAACATCACGCTGAACGCGCCTCTGACCATGGGCGCAGGCAACAGCGTGAAGTTCGAGGCCAACAACAACATCGCGATCAACAGCGCGCTGACGGTTTCCGGTGCCGGGACCATCACGCTCAACGCCGATGCCGACAACAGCGGCGCGGGCGGCGTCACGCTGGCGGCGAACGTCACCTCGGCCGGCGGCGCCATCTCCATCAGCGGAGCGTCGTACACGCAAAACACGAACATCGACGTCAGCGCGGGCGCGGGCGCGATCACCGTTGCGGCGAATGCCGTCGCCATCGCGGCCAACGCGGGCAACAACGCGCTCACCACCAGCGGCACACTTACGCTCAAGCCCAAGACGGGGTCGCAGGCGATGTCGCTGGCGGGCGCCGCGGCCTTCGACCTTTCGGCCGCGGAAATCACGGCCGTCCTCACCGGCGCCACCGGCCCCATTGTGATCGGCGACGCCACGAGCTCTGGCATCATGACCATCGGCGGCGCCGCCGCGTTCACGGGCAGGAACCTCACGCTCAATGCGGGCTCGATCACCGACACAGGCATACAGACCGTCACCGCCACCACCGTCGCGCTTAACGCCAATGGCCAGATCGGCACCGACGGCACGAATGGCATCGACATCTCGGCCACCAACTTGCGCGTCAACTCCAGCGGAAACGCCAGCGCGTTTGTGCGCGCGACCGGGGCCGTGGCGCTGGCGTCGGGCACGTCCAGCGTGGGTAGCGGCACTCTCGACCTGGTAGCCACGGGCAACGTGACGCAAAGCGCCGCCGTCACGGCGGGCACGCTGAAGGTGAAGACGCTGTCGGCCGGGACGGCCAACATCACGCTGACCACTGCGACCAACGACGCCGGCATCGTGAACCTGCAGGCGCGCAACGCCGGCGACACCGCCAATGCCGCCGGAGCGATCCAGTACACCGGCGCGAACGGTTTTGACGTCGCCGCGGCCAACAGTACCGGCAACGCCACCTTCATCGCCGGCGGCGCGATCACCCAGAGCGGCCCGATCGCGGCGGCCACGCTGGCGGCGACCACGGCCAATGCCGCCGGCTCCGCCATCACGCTGGCCAATACCGGCAACAACGCCACCACCATCAACCTGCAGGTGCGCGACGGTACGCCGGCGGCGGTTGGAGCCAACAACGTCAGCTCGGCCGCGGTCAGCTACACCGACTCGAACGCCGTGGCCGTGTCCGGCATCAACACGGGCGCCGGCGTGGGCGGGGACGTAACGCTGCTGGCAGGTGGCGCAATCACGCAAACCGGTCAGATCAAGGCCAACACGCTGGCGGTCACCACCGCCAACGCGGCTGGCTCGGCGATCACGCTCAACGGCGTTGCAACCAACGATGCCGCCACGGTCAACCTGCGGGTTCGCGATGGCACCGTTGCCGCGGTGGGCGCCAATAATGCCGCAGCCGCGATCAACTACCGGGACGCCAACGGCTTCGATGTTTCGGGCATCAACACCGGAGCCGGCGCGGCCAACACTGTGACGCTGCAGTCAGGCAATGCCTCGATCACGCAAACCGGCCCGGTCAATGCATCTCAGCTGACCGCGACGCTGGGCGCCGGCGGCCAGCTCAACTTCGGAACACAGACCAACAGTGTCGCACAGCTCAATGCGACCACGGCGCCGGGCGGGCTGTCGCTGACCAACGGCAATAGCAGCATCATCGTCGCGGGCGCGGTCTCCACCACGGCCAGTCCCGTCATCATCGACGTCGGCACCGGCACCTACACGCAGAACACGAACATCGACGTGGCCAGCACCAGCGGGGCCATCACCATCGTCGCCGACGCGGTCTCGATCGCCGCCAATACGGGCAACAACGCGCTCAACGCCACCGGCACCATCACGCTCAAACCAAAAACCGCGTCGCAGTCGCTGTCGCTTGGCGGCGCCGCCGCGTTCAACATCAACACAACAACGGCAACTGCAATCTCCGGTGCGACCGGACCCATCGTGATCGGCGACTCGGCGGGAACGGGCGCGATGACCGTAGGTTCGGCGATCAGTTTCGGCGCGGCGAACGTGACGCTGAAGGCAGCATCGATCTCCGACGTCGGCGTGAATGCCATCACGGCCGGAACCCTCAACCTGAACGCCACCAACGGGGCCATCGGCACCGACGCCAGCAACGGCATCGACGCCACGGTCACCAATCTCAGTATCACCGCGGCAGGCAATAACAATGCCTTCGTGCGCACCGGCGCGGTCAACCTGGGTGCGACCGCGTCGAACGTCGGCACGGGCACGATCGACCTCCTGGCCACAGGAACCGTCGCGCAAACGGCCGCCATCACCGCCGGCACGCTGAAGGTCAAGACCCTGTCGGGCGGCGCGGCGAACATCACGCTCACCAACACCGGCAACGATGCCACTACGGTGGACCTGCGCGCACGCAACGCCGGCGACACGGCGAACGCATCCGGCGTGATCTCGTACACCGACGCCAGCGCAGTGGATATTGCCGGCGCCGCCAGCACCGGCAACGTCACGCTGCTGGCTGGCGGCGCGATCACCCAGACGGGTGCCATTGCGGCGGCGACGCTTTCGGCAACCACCGCCAGCGCGGGCGGCTCCACGATCGCGCTCACCCAGGCGGGCAACGACGCGACGACCGTCAACCTTCAGGCGCGCACCGGTACCGTCGCGGCGATCGGCGCGGCCAATGCGCCGGCGGCCGCCAGCTACACGGACACCAACGGTTTCGCGGTGTCGGGGATCAACTCCGGCACCGGTGCCGGCGGCAACGTGACGCTGCTCGCCGGTGGCGCCGTCACGCAGGCCGGCGCGATCAAGGCCGCAACGCTGTCGGTCACCACGGCCAACGCCGCGGGCGCGAATATCACCCTCGCCAACAGCGGAAACGACGCCGCCACAGTCAACCTGCAGGGACTTAATGGCACAGTGGCAGCGGTTGGCGCGAGCAACGTCGCGGCCACCACGGTCGCCTACACCGGCACGGCCGGCTTCGATTTTTCGGGCATCAATTCGGGCGCGGGCGTCGGCGGCAACGTCACCGTCATCGGCGGCGGGGCCATCACCCAGTCCGGCGCGATCAAGGCGGGCACCCTCACCGTCACCACCGCCAACGCGGCAGGGTCGAATATCACGCTCACGAACGCCGGCAACGACGTGTCCACCGTCAATCTGCAGGCCCGCACCGGGACCGCGGCGGCTCCGGGCGCGGCCAATGCAGCGGGCGGCTCGATAAGTTTTACCCATATCGGCCCGCTCGCCACCTCGGGCATCAACTCGGGCACCGGCGCGGGCGGCAACGTGACATTGCTGGCCGGTGGCGCAATTACGCAGTCGGGCGCGGTCAAGGCTGCGACGCTGGCGGCGACGACCGCCAGCGTGGCCGGGTCGGCCATCACGCTGACGACGGCCGGCAACGACGCGGCTACGGTCAACTTCCAGGTGCGCGACGGCAGTGCGGCCGCAGTGGGCGCCAACAACGCCAACGCCGCGATCCAGTACACCGACGCCACCGGCTACGCGGTCTCCGGCATCAACAATGGCGCAGGGACGGCTGGCGCCCTGACGCTCAACGCCGGTGCGGCGGTGTCCCAGACCGGCGCCGTCAACGCATCCACCCTGAATGCCAACGTGACTGCGGGCGCGTTGAACCTTGGCACGCAAAGCAACAACATCAGCCAGCTGAACACCATCACCGCTGCAGGTGGCTTTTCGCTCACCAACGGCAACAACGGCGTCATGGTTGCCGGCAACCTGACCACGACCAACATGGCCGTCCTGATCGACGCCGGCACCGGCACGTACACGCAGAACAACGACATCGACATCAGCGCCGGGAGCGGCGGCATCACAGTCATTGCGGATACGCTCGCCATCGGCACCAACGCTGGCAACAACGCGCTGACCACCAGCGGCGCGATCACGCTCAAGCCCAAGACAGCCGCACAGGCGATGTCGCTGGCGGGTGTGGCGGCGTTCGACGTTTCCGCGGCCGAAATCACAGCCATCCTGACGGGCGCCACGGGCAGTATCGTTGTCGGCGACCCGACAAGCACCGCTGCGATGACGATCGGCGGCGCCGCCAGCTTCGCGGGCAAAACCGTGACGCTCAATGCGGGATCGATCGCCGACGCGGGCGTGAATACAATCACCGCCACCAGCCTCACTCTCGCTTCGGCGGCGGGGATCGGTACCAGCAGCGCCGACGGCATCGACGTGGCGGCCACCAACTTGCGGGTAACGACGGGTGGCAATGGCAATGCATACCTGCGCAGCGGCGCCATCAATCTTGGCGCAGGCGCGTCGAGCGTGGGGACGGGGATCCTGGACCTGCTGGCCACGGGCGCTGTGACACAAAGCGGCGCGGTGACGGCGGGCACCGTCAAGGTCAAGACCCTGTCCGCCGGCACCGCCGGAATCACGCTCGCCAACACTGCCAATAGCGCGACCACGGTGGACCTGCAGGCACGCAACGCGGGCGACACAGCCAATGCCCCGGGCGCGATCAGCTTCACCGGCACCGGCGCGCTGGACGTCGCCACAGCCCTCAGTACCGGCAACGTCACGCTTCTGGCGGGTGGCGCGATCACCCAGACCGGTGCGGTCACGGCGGCCACGCTCACCGCCACTACGGCCAACGCGGCGGGCGTGCCCATCACGCTTACCAACACAGCCAATGATGCGACCACTGTCAACCTGCAGGCGCGCACCGGCACCGTGGCGGCACTCGGCGCGGCCAACTCGGGCGCGGCGGTAAGCTACACCGACGCCAATGCCGTTGCAGTGTCCGGCATCAACAGCGGCACCGGCAACGGCGGCGACGTGACGCTCCTCGCCGGCGGCGCGCTGACCCAGTCCGGCGCGATCAAGGCGAACATCCTGACCTCCACGACGGCGAACGCCGCTGGCGCCGCCATGACATTGACCCAGGGCGGCAACGATGCCGCCAGTGTCAGCCTGCAAGTGCGCGACGGCAACGTGGCCGCGGTCGGTTCCAACAACACGAATGTCGCGATCCAGTACACAGACACCAGCGCTGTCGATTTCACCGGCATCAACAGCGGTGCCGGCGCGGCAGGCGCCGTCACCCTGATAGCGGGCGGCGCCATGACCCAGAGTGGCGCGATCAAGGCCTCCACGCTGACCGCGACCACGGCCAATGCCGTAGCCGCCGACATGACGCTGGCCCACACCGGCAACAGCGCGACCACGGTCAATCTCAACGCGCGCGCCGGCACCGCCGCGGCAGTGGGCGCGGCCAACCAGGCCGCATCGTCCATCACGTATACCGGCCTGGGAGCCATCGCCACCTCCGGTATCAACACCGGCACAGGCGCGGGCGGCAACGTGACGTTGCTGGCCGGCGGCGCTGTCACGCAGACGGCCGCCGTGAAGGCGAATACGCTCGCCGTGACCACGGCGAGCGCGGGCGGCTCGGCGATCACGCTCACCAATTCCGGCAATGACGCGGCGGCGGCGAACCTGCAAGTGCGCGACGGCAGCGTGGCCGTAGTCGGCGCGAATAACGCCAATGTCGCCATCCAGTACACCGACACCAGCGGCGTCGCGGTGAATGGCATCAACAGCGGCGCCGGCGCGGGCGGCAACGTGACGATCATCGCCGGCGGCGCGATCACGCAAACCGGCGCGCTGAAGGCCAATACATTGACGGTAACCACCGCCAATGCGGCCGGCGCCAACATGACGCTGGACAACGGCAGCAACGCCGCCGTGACGGTCAATCTCAACGCACGCACGGGAACCGCGGCCGCAGTGGGCGCAGCCAATCAGGCAGCTTCAGCGATCACCTACGTAGACTCGGGCGCACTGGCCACCAGCGGCATCAACACCGGCACCGGCGCCGGCGGCAACGTCACGCTGGTTGCCGGCGGCGCGGTGACGCAATCGGCCGCAGTGAAGGCCAATACGCTTTCAGTGACAACCGCCAACAGTGCGGGCGCGGCAATCACGCTCATCAATGCGGGCAACGACGCGACCAACCTTGCGCTGGAAGCTCGCGACGGTACAAGCGCCGCCGTCGGCGCCAACAACACCACCGCCGCGCTCCAGTACCGCGATACGAGCGGCTTTAACATCAATGGGGTCAATACTGGCACGGGCGGCGCGGGGGCGTTGACGCTTACTGCCGGTGCCGCCGTGACGCAGAGCGGCGCGGTAACCGCATCGAGCCTGACGGCGACGCTGACCGCCGGCGCGCTGAACCTCGGCACGCAAGCCAACAACGTCGCCCAGATCAACAGCACCACGGCACCCGGCGGCTTCTCGTTGTCCAACGGCAACAACAGCGTGATCGTGGCAGGCAACCTGGGCACCACCAACAGCGCGGTGTCGATCGACACCGGCACCGGCACGTACACCCAGAACACCAATATCGACATCAGCGCCGGCAGCGGCGCGATCACCGTCGTGGCCGATGCCATCGCGATCAACAGCAACGCCGGCAACAACGCGCTCACCACGAGCGGCACGCTGACATTGAAGCCGAAGACGGCGGCGCAGCCGATGTCGCTGGCAGGGACCGCGGCGTTCGACCTTTCGGCGGCCGAGATCACGGCGATCACCACCGGCGCTACCGGCCTGATCGTCGTCGGTGACGCCGCATCGGCGGCGGCGCTCACGATCGGCGGCGCCGCCAATTTCACCGGCAAGACACTCACGCTGAACGCCGGCTCGATCACCGACACCGGCGTAAAGACAATCACGGCCGGCACGCTCACGCTCAATGCCGCCGGCCAGATCGGCACCGGCAGCAGCGACGGCATAGACGTCGCGGCAACCAATCTGGTGGTTACCACGACCGGTAACGCGGACGCCTTCCTTCGTACCGGCGCAGTCAACCTGGGCGGCGGAGCGTCGAGCGTCGGCAGCGGCACGCTGAACCTGACAGCCAGCGGTGCGGTCACGCAAAGCGGCGCGATCACAGCGGGCACGCTCGCGGTGAAGACGCTCTCGGCGGGCGCGGCGGGCATCACGCTGACCACGGCGACCAACAATGCCGTGACAGTCAATCTGCAGGCGCGCAATGCGGGCGACACGGCCAACGCGGCTGGCGCGATCCAGTACACCGACACCAACGGCTTCGACATTGCCGCCGTCAATACCACCGGCAACGCGACGCTGGTTGCCGGCGGCGCCGTGACGCAGTCGGGCTCCATCGCCGCGGCCGGGCTCGCGCTGTCGGGCGCTTCGTCCAGCTATTCGCTGCAAGATGCGGGCAACGCCGTCACCACGCTGGCCGCAAGCACCGGCGCGTTCAGCTACCGCCAGGCAGGCGTGCTCACCGTTGGCACGGTTGGCAGTGTTGTCGGCGTCACGGGGTCGGGCGCGGTGGCACTGGAAACGACAGGCGCCTCTTCGAACCTCACCATCAGCAACGCGGTGAGTTCCAGCGCCACCGGAGACGCAGTGGTGCTCAAGGCCGGCTCGTCCAACGCCGCCGGTACGGCCACCGGCGGCCAGATCATCAACAGCGTAGGCGCGGGGGGCATCGTTGCGTCCAGCGGGCGCTACCTGGCCTACAGCGGCGATCCCGGGTCGACCACCGAGGGCACGTCGGGGTACGCCAAGCGCTACAACACCGCGGCGACCTTCGCGCCGGGCGGCAGTGGCAGCATGTTCCTCTACCGGATCGCCCCGGCGCTGACAGTCACGGCTAACAGCAAGACCCGTGTCTATGGTGATGCAAATCCCGCGCTCGACGGCACGGCAAGCGGCTTCATCGACGGGGACACCGCCTCCAGCGTCGGCGTGACCTACACCACCGCGGCGGTCTTCAATACGCCGGTCGCTTCCAGCCCCGTGGCCATCACAGCCGGCGCGACCAACGCGGAAAACTATGGGTTGACGCTGACCAATGCAACGCTGGCGATTACAGCGCGCCCGCTCACCGTCGGCGCCACGGGCCAGACGCGCGTTTACGACGGCACGACCGCGGCCACGGTCACGCTGACCGACAACCGCGTGGCCGGAGACACCCTCGCCATTGCCAATACCGGTGCGGCCTTTGCCGACAAGAACGTCGGCACCGCCAAGCCCGTCAACGTCACAGGCATCGGCGTCACAGGCGCTTCCGCCGCGAACTACACCTTCAACACCAGCGCGTCCACGACAGCGGACATCACCCCCCGGGCGCTGACCGTTTCGGGCACGGGTGTTGACCGTGTCTATGACGGCACCACCAACGCCACGCTCACGCTCTCTGACAACCGCGTCGCCGGTGACGTGCTCACGGTGGGTGCCGTCGGTGCGAGTTTCGCGGACAAGAACGTCGGCACCGCCAAAACCATCAATATCACCGGGGTCAGTGTCACCGGCACCGACGCAGGGAACTACTCTTTCGGCACCACCGGCACCAGCAGTGCCAACATCACCGCTCGCACACTCACTGTTGGCGCGTCAGCATCCAACCGTGTCTATGACGGTACCAATGGCGCCACCGTCACCCTCTCGGACAACCGCATCGCGGGCGATGTGCTCACCGTCGCCCCGACTGGCGCCACCTTTTCTGACAAGAACGTCGGCACCGGCAAGGCGGTGACGGTGTCCGGCATCAGTGCGACGGGCACGGACGCCGGCAATTACTCGGTGGCGGCCTCGGCGTCCACCACCGCCAACATCACCGCCCGCACACTCACGGTGAGCGCGACGGCATCCAACCGTGTCTATGACGGCACCAATGCCGCCACCGCCACCCTGTCGGATAACCGCGTCGCGGGCGATGTGCTTGCCGTCGCCCAGACTGGCGCCACCTTTTCGGACAAGAACGTCGGCAGCGGCAAGGCGGTGACGGTATCCGGCATCAGTGCCACGGGCACGGACGCGGCGAATTACTCGGTGGCGACCTCGGCGTCAACCACCGCCAACATCACCGCACGCAGCCTGACGGTCGGCGCAACAGGACAGAGCAAGGTGTACGACGGCGCGACCGGCGCCACGGTTTCCTACACGGATAACCGCGTCGCAGGCGACGTCCTTACCGTCACGGGCACGGGCAACTTCGCCAACAAGAACGTCGGCACGGGCAAGGCCATCAGCGTCACGGGCATCAGCCTGGGGGGAACGGACTCCGGCAACTACTCGGTCAACACCACGGCATCCACCGCGGCCGACATCACCGCGCGGGCCCTCAGCGTCACCGCCACCGGCCAGAACCGGACGTATGACGGCACCACCGCGGCCACAGTGACCCTCGCGGACAACCGGGTTGCCGGCGACGTGCTGACCCTGGGCGCCAGCGCCAGTTTCGCCGACAAGAACGTCGCCACCGGCAAGGCGGTCAGCGTGACAGGCATCACGCTGGGCGGTACCGATGCGGGCAACTACACCTTCAACACCACCGCCAGCACGGCTGCCGACATCACGGCGCGCACCCTGGCGGTCTCCGCGACCGCGGCGAACCGGGTCTATGACGGTACCACCGCCGCCAGTGTCACGCTGGGCGACAACCGGGTGGCCGGTGACGCGCTCACCATCAGCAGCACCGGGGCCAGCTTCGCCGACAAGAACGCCGGAACCGGCAAGACGGTGACAGCGGGCGGCATCGCGGTGACTGGCACCGACGCCGGCAACTACACGTTCAATTCCAGCGCCGTGACGACGGCGAACATCACACCCCGCGCCATCACCATCGGCGCGACGGGCGTCAACCGGGTTTATGACGGCACGACGGGCGCGACGGTAAGCTTCACGGACAACCGGGTCACTGGAGACGTGCTCACGGTGAGCGGCGCGTCCGCTTTCGCCGACAAGAATGTGGGCACCGCGAAACCCGTGACGGTCAGCGGCATCTCCCTGACCGGCCTGGATGCCGCCAACTACACGCCGAACGTCACCGCCAGCACCGCGGCGGACATCACCGCCAGGGCCCTCACGATCACGGCAAGCGGCATCAACCGTGTGGCCGATGGAACCCAGAATGCCAGTGTTTCCCTGGGAGACAATCGGATTTCCGGAGACGCCCTGGCGTTGGGATACGCTTCCGCCAGCTTCAGCACCGCTGCAGCCGGTAGTGCGATCCCTATCACGGTCAGTGGGTTGAGTGTGAGTGGCACGGACGCAGGCAACTACACGCATAACGCCAGTGCGACCACGGCTGCCGACATCATTGCGGCGGGCGCGCCCATTCCGCCGCCACCACCGCCGCCGGCACCTCCCCCGCCGCCGCCGGCCCCCACGCCTGCGCCGCCCCCGCCTCCCCCGCCGGCCCCGCCAGCGCCCACCCCACCGGCGCCTGCTCCCGTGGGCGGCGGTGGAGCCACACCTGTAGTGGAGACGCCCGCGCCCGCGCCCGCAGCAGGCACAGTCATCGCCGTCGGCCCGGCAACCCCTGGCGGTTTGCCTCGGACCCCGCCGACGTTGCTTCGCCTCACGCTGCGTGACCAGGACGCCGGCAGCAGCTTCTTCGAAAGCGGGCTGAACAGCCCCATCACCGTCGACGAACTGAAGGAGAGGCTGCGCCGCAGCCGCCAGCGGAAGGCGAACTAGTTTTCGGGATAAGCTGTGGGTTCAGAATGAATCGAGCCCTCCAAGCCCACACCCGCCGGGCGCCTTCCTGCCCATGAGTGTCTTCCTGTTCAAGCGCCTGGTTACGCTGATGGCCACGCTGGTGGGCGCTTCGGTTGTCGTGTTCCTTGTGCTGGAAATCCTGCCGGGCAACGCCGCGCAGATCCTCATGGGACCCGACGCATCCCCTGAAGCGGTGACGGCGCTGGCCGCCAAGCTGGGAATTGACCGGCCTCCCGCGCAGCGCTACTGGGACTGGATCAGCGGCATGCTCACGGGCGACCTCGGTCTGAGCTACGCCTACAGCACGCCGGTCTCCGAGCTCGTTCTCGAGCGCCTGGGCCTCACGGTGCCGCTGGCGCTTATGGCCATGGCGCTGACCACCGTGCTGGCGCTGGTGGCGGGCGTATATGCAGCCGCGCGCCACAACAAGCTGGGCGATGTCGGCCTGATGGGCCTGACCCAGGTCGGTATCGCCATCCCCAATTTCTGGTTCGCCATCCTGCTGATCCTGCTGTTCTCTGTGCACCTGCGCTGGTTTTCGGCCGGCGGGTTTGGCGGCTGGCACGAAGGCATCCTGGCCGGGTTCAAGTCGCTGCTGCTGCCCGCCATTTCGCTGGCCGTGGTGCAGGCGGCCATCCTGGCCCGCATCACCCGTTCGGCCGTGCTCGAGGTGCTGCGCGAGGATTTCGTGCGCACAGCGCGTGCCAAGGGCGTGTCCCGGCGCGGCACGCTGTGGGGCCATGTGCTGCGCAACGCCATGATTCCGGTGATCACCGTCATGGGCCTGCAGTTCGCCGAGCTGCTGGCCGGCACCATCGTGGTGGAAAGCGTGTTCTACCTGCCGGGCCTGGGGCGGCTGATTTTCCAGTCGATCTCCAACCGCGACCTGATCGTGGTGCGCAATTGCGTCATGCTGCTGGCCGCCATGGTGGTCATCGTGAATTTCGTCGTCGACATCCTTTACGCGGTGATCGACCCGCGCGTGAAGGCCAGCGACATATGAGCGCCGTGCCGGTTCCCATCGTGCTGGCGCCTGTGGGCCGCGGCTTCTGGCGGCGCGCATTGGGCCATCCCAGTTTTGTGCTCGGCGCCGTCCTGAGCCTGCTGCTCGCGGCCGCGGCGCTGCTGTCGTTTGTCTGGACCCCCTACTCACCGTACGAAGTGGACATGCCGGCCAAGCTGCTGGCCCCCGGCGCAAGCCACTGGATGGGCACCGACGCCTATGGCCGCGACGTGGTGACCCTGCTGCTGGTGGGCGCGCGCGCCTCGATCGCGGTCGGCGTGATTGCGGTGGGCATAGGCCTTTTGATCGGCACCGCGCTGGGGCTGCTGGCGTCCGCCCGGCGCGGCTGGGTCGAAGAGGCCATCATGCGGCTGTCGGACTTCGGCTTCGCTTTCCCGGCCATCCTGTCGGCCATCATGCTCACCGCGGTGTTCGGCGCCGGCATGGTCAACGCGATCATCGCCATCGGCATCTACAACATACCGACCTTCGCGCGCATCACGCGCGCCTCGGCCAACGCCATCTGGGCGCGTGAGTTCGTGCTGGCGGCCCGGGCCTGCGGCAAGGGCGCCTTCAGCATCACCGTTGAACACGTGCTGCCCAACATCCTGTCGGTGCTGATCGTGCAGGCCACGATCCGCTTCGCCATCGCCATCCTGGCCGAGGCGGCCCTTTCCTACCTGGGGCTGGGCACGCAGCCGCCGCAGCCATCCTGGGGCCGGATGCTCAGCGAGGCGCAGACCCTGATGTTCCAGGCGCCGTTGCTGGCCGTGTTCCCCGGGGTCGCCATCGCGCTGGCCGTGCTGGGCCTGAACCTGCTGGGCGATGGCTTGCGCGACCTGATGGACCCGCGACTGGCGAGGAAACGGTAGATGGCCCTGCTCGAAGTCTCAGGCCTCAGCGTGCAGCTGCAGACCCAGCGCGGCCCCGCACTGGCTGTGCGCGACGTCAGCTTTTCGCTGGAGCGGGGCCAGACGCTGGGCCTGGTCGGCGAGTCGGGCTGCGGCAAATCCATCACCGCGATGTCACTGCTGGGCCTGCTGCCCGACAACGCGCGCGTGACGGGCAGCATCCGCTTCGACGGCGAGGAACTCACGGGCAAGACTGATGCGCAGATGTGCCGGATTCGCGGCAACCGCATCGGCATGATCTTCCAGGAGCCCATGACAGCACTCAACCCCGTGCATACCATCGGCCGGCAGATTGCCGAGCCGCTGCGCCTGCACCGGGGCCTCACCGGCGCGGCGGCGCGCGCGGAAGTGGTCGCGCTGCTCGACCGGGTCGGCATCCCCGACGCCGCGCGGCGCATCGACGCTTACCCGCACCAGTTCTCGGGCGGCCAGCGCCAGCGCGTCACCATCGCGATGGCGCTCGCCTGCGGGCCTGACCTGCTGATCGCCGACGAGCCCACCACGGCGCTGGACGTCACCATCCAGCAGCAGATCCTCGACCTGATCCGCGGCCTGGTGGCCGAGCGCGGCATGGCCCTCATCCTCATCTCGCACGACCTGGGCGTGATCGCGCAGAACGTGCGGCGGATGATGGTGATGTACGGGGGCAGCGTTGTGGAGAGCGGCTCCACCGTCACGGTATTCGCCAACCGCGTCCATCCCTACACACTGGGGCTGTTCGGCGCCCGCCCCGCCCTGGGCTCAGCCAGGGGCCAGCGCCTGACAACGATTCCGGGGACCGTGCCTGAACTGGCCGACCTGCCGCCGGGCTGCCCGTTCGCCGGCCGCTGCCGCTTCACCATCCCCGAGTGCCACGTCACGGTGCCTCCACCGCATGAGGTGGAACCGGACCACCATGCGCGTTGCATCCGGCTGGACGCCGTGGCGGCCGTGAAGGCTGCGGAGGCCCTGCCATGAGCGCGCCGTTGCTGCAGGTGGAAAACCTGGTGCGCGAATACGCCATGCCGCGTGAAAAACTGCTGGCACCGCCGCCCCGGGTGCATGCGCTCAGCGGCGTGAGCTTCACGATCGAAGCGGGCCGCAGCATGGGGATCGTGGGCGAATCGGGCTCGGGCAAGTCCACGCTGGCACGGCTGGTGATGGCGCTTGACGCGCCCACCTCGGGCCGCGTGCTGCTTGACGGCCGCGACCTGCACACCCTGCCCCGTGAGGAGCTGCGCCGGGCACGGCGTGATTTCCAGATGGTGTTCCAGGATCCCTATGGCTCGCTCGACCCGCGCCAGACAGTGGCGCGCATCGTCGCCGAGCCGCTGGCGGCGCAGGGCGGCATGACGGCGGCTGAACAGCGCCAGCGCGCCGCCGCGGTGATGGATTCGGTCGGCCTGCGCGCGGCCGACCTGGAGAAATACCCGCACGAGTTTTCCGGTGGCCAGCGCCAGCGCATCGCCATCGCCCGCGCGCTCATCACGCGGCCGCGGCTGATCGTCGCTGACGAGCCGGTCAGCGCGCTCGACGTATCGGTGCAGGCCCAGGTGCTCAACCTGATGCAGGACCTGCAGGCGGAGTTCGGCGTCACCTACATGCTGATCAGCCATGACCTCGCCGTGGTCCACCACCTATGCGACGATGTGGCCGTGCTGTGGCAGGGCCGCATCGTCGAACAGGGCCCGCCCGGCAGGCTGTTCACCGCCGCCGAGCACCCCTACACCCGGGCGCTGGTGCAGGCCGTGCCCCGGGCCGAGCCGCCACCGGAGCGGGCTGTCAGCCCGATATAAGCAAATCCCTCTTGCCATCCCCCGCCGATCAATCTACCTTCGTGTTTTTCCTCGTCCTTGCCTGGAGTTTTCCTCATGCTGAATCGACGCACCGTTCTCACTTCCGCAGCGCTGTCCGCCACCCTGCCCCAGCTCGCGCTGTCCCAGGGCCGCAAGGACTCCATCGTGATTGGCATGGCGCTGGAGCCGACGGGCATGGACCCGACCGCCAGCGCCGCCTCGTCCATCGCCGAAGTCGTGCAATACAACATCCTGGAAACGCTGACCAAGATCAACGCCGACGGCAGCATCACGCCGCTGCTGGCCGAAAGCTGGGAAGTGTCGCCCGACCTGAAGACCTACACCTTCAAGCTGCGCCGCGGCGTGAAGTTCCAGAACGGCGAGCCCTTCAACGCCGACACGGTGAAGTTCTCTTTCGCGCGGGCTGGCGGTGACAAGAGCACCAACAAGGACAAGCGCACCTTCGCCAACCTCGGCGTGCAGGTCATCGACCCGTACACGGTGGTGTTGCTGAACAGGGAAATCGACCCTGACCTGCCCTTCCTGCTGGGCCAGGCGACGGCAGTGATCGTCGAGCCCAAGAGCGCCGACACCAACGCCACCAAGCCGGTCGGCACCGGCCCCTACCAGCTGGAGAGCTGGAGCAAGGGCTCGTCGGCGGTGCTGGTCAAGTGGGCGGGCTACCGCAATCCGGGCCTGGCCAAGATCAACAAGGTCACTTTCCGCTTCATCTCCGAGCCCGCGGCCCAGGCCGCCTCGCTGCTGGCCGGCGACGTGGACGCATTTCCCCGCGCTGCCACGCGCATCGTGCCGCAGTTCAAGGGCAACCCGCAGTTCCAGGTGATCCTGGGCGGCACCCGCGCCAAGACCATCCTGGCGATCAACAACAAGCGCAAGCCGCTGGACGACGTGCGTGTTCGCCGCGCCATCCTGGCCGCCGTGGACCGCAAGGCCTTCATCGAGGGCGCGGCTGACGGCATGGGCACGCCCATCGGCAGCCATTACGTGCCGGGCGCGCCCGGCTACGTGGACACCACCGGCGTCAACCCCTTCGACGTCGAGAAGGCCAAGAAGCTGCTCGCCGAGGCCGGCGTGAAGACACCGCTCGAACTGACCATGACGCTGCCGCCGCCACCCTATTCGCGCCAGGGCGGCGAGGTCATCGTGGCCGCGCTCGCGAAAATCGGCATCACCGTGAAGACGCAGAACGTGGAATGGGCACAGTGGCTGTCCAACACCTACGGCGGCGCCAACAACTACGACCTGACCATCATCTCGCACGTCGAGCCGTTCGACCTGGGCAACTATTCCAAACCCGGCTACTACTGGGGCTACGAGGGCAAGCCTTTCGCCGCGGTGTACGACAAGCTCAAGACGACCGGCAATCCGGCGGAACGCAACAAGCTGCTGGGCGAAGCGCAGAAGATCCTGGCCAACGACGCGGCCAACGGCTTCCTGTACCAGCCGCAGTTCCCCATCATCGCCAAGAAGGGCGTGAAGGGCCTGTGGACGGCCATGCCCATCCTGTGCAACGACCTGGCCGCCCTGTCCTGGGGCTGAAGGACGAGCTTGCATGTCTGAGCAGTATCCACATGCATTGCATGAGCTCTCCGCCGCCGAACTAGTTGCGGCCTACCGCCGGCGCGACCTGTCGCCGGTGGAAGTCACGCAGTCCGTCCTCGGCCACATCGAGCGCTGGGAGTCTCACCTGAACGCCCTGTACCTGCTGCGGCCCGAGCAGGCACTGCAGCAGGCGCGCGCATCCGAGGCGCGCTGGCTGCGCGGCGAGCCCGCCGGCCCGCTGGACGGCGTGCCAGTCACGATCAAGGACAACATCGCCACGCAGGGCGACCCCACGCCGCTGGGCACGGCTGCCGTGGAACTGGTTCCCGCGCCCGCCGATGCGCCGCCAGCGGCGCGCCTGAAGGAAACCGGCGCGGTGCTGGTCGCCAAGACCACCATGCCCGACTACGGCATGCTGTCCTCGGGCCTTTCCAGCTTTCACCAACTGGCGCGCAACCCCTGGGACCGCAGCAAGACACCGGGCGGCTCCAGTGCCGGCGCGGGCGCGGCCGCTGCCGCGGGCTATGGGCCCCTGCACCTGGGCACCGACATCGGCGGCTCGCTGCGCCTGCCGGCGGGCTGGTGCGGCATCTTCACGCTCAAGCCCAGCCTGGGACGCATCCCGATCGATCCGCCCTACATGGGGCGCGCCGCCGGCCCGATGACGCGCACCGTGGCGGACTCGGCGCTGCTGATGCAGGTGCTGTCGCTGCCAGATGCGCGCGACAGCATGAGCCTGCCCTGGCAGGACATTGCCTGGGCGCAATTCGACCAGGGCGTTGAAAAACTCAAGGGCCTGCGCATCGGGCTGATGCTGGAGGCGGGCTGCGGCCTGGCCGTGGAACCCGAGGTTCGCGCGGCGGTGGAACACGCAGCGCGGCTGTTCGAGCGGGCCGGCGCCGTGGTGGCGCCGATGAAGCCTTTCATGACACAGGCCATGCTGGACGGCATGGACCGCTTCTGGCGCATGCGCTCGCACATCGACATGAAGGCACTGCCTCCCGCCGTCAAGGCGCGCGTGCTGCCCTATATCCAGCAATGGGGCGACAGCGCAGCCGGCATGGGGGGCGAAGCCGTGTTCAAGGCATTCAGCCAGTTCCACGCCACGCGGCTGGCCGCCGTGGCCGCCGGCCGCGCCTTCGACTACGTGATCTCGCCGACCTCGCCAGTGCCCGCGTTCCCGGCGGAACTGCCCTCGCCCACCAACGACCCGCTGCGGCCGCTGGAGCACATCGGCTTCACCGTGCCCTACAACATGTCGGAGCAGCCGGCCTCCTCGATCAACTGCGGCTACACGGCCTTGGGTCTGCCGATCGGGCTGCAGATCGCGGGGGCGCGCTTTGATGACCTGGGCGTGCTCCAGGTCTCGCGTGCGTTCGAACTGATACGGGACGCGCAACGCCCCTGGCCGCAGCCGCCTTCCGAAGCGCTGCACCATGTCGACTGACAGCCTGGGCAACGCCGTCACGCTGCAGGATGCACGCGGCCTGGCGGGGCTCAACGATTTCGTCGAGGGCTTCATCTCCAGCGAGGCGCGCGCCGCCAACATCCTGGAGGCCGCGGCCATCGATCACAGTCCGCTGGTGCAGGCCTGCGCCGCCGCGCTGCACATGTTCGCCGAGACGCATGATGCGCCGCGTGACGCGCGCCCCTTCATCGACGGCGCACTGAACTCACCGGTGAAAGCGACCCCGCGCGAACAGCGGTTCGCGCGCGCCATCGCCGCCTGGGTGGAGGGCGATGTTGCGCAATCGCTGGCCCTGCTGCAGCAGCAGGTGCACGAACATCCGCGCGACCTGGTGGCCCTGAAGCTGGCCCACTACCACCTGTTCAACGCGGGCGACTCGCCCGGCATGCTGCGCGTGGCGCTGGCGGCGCTGCCCGCGGCGGGCGACGTGGCCTACCTTCATGGCATGCTGGCCTTCGCCTGGGAGCAGTGCCACCTGCTGGAGCAGGCCGAGGCCGCTGCCCGCAAGGCCATCGCGCTGCGCCGCAAGGAGCCCTGGGCGCACCATGCGCTGGCGCACGTGATGCTCACGCAGGGCCGGCTGCGCGAGGGCCATGATTTCCTGGCGGAAGTCAGCCCCACCTGGACCGGGCTGAATTCCTTCATGGCCACCCACAACTGGTGGCACCAGGCCCTGTTCGCACTGGACCTCGGGCTGCACGACGAAGTGCTGGCGCTGTATGACCGGCAGGTCTGGGGCGTGGCCAAGGAATATTCGCAGGACCAGATCAACGCGGTCTCGCTGCTCGCGCGGCTGGAACTGGCGGGCGTGGACGTGGGCGGGCGCTGGCAGGACGTGGCAAGCTACCTGGCGGCGCGCGTGGACGACCAGGTCATGCCCTTCCTGGACATGCAGTACCTGTACGGCCTGGCGCGCGCCGGCCGGCCCGAAGCCGACGTGCTGATGCGCAACATCGAGGCGCATGCCGCCCACCCGCCGGCCCATTCGAAGGATGCGTGGCAGCGCGTATGCCTGCCAGCATGCCGCGGCCTGCTGGCGCACGCACGCGGCGAATGGGCGCGGGCTCTCGATGAACTGGGCCAGGCGCTGCCCCGCCTGACCGAAATTGGCGGCAGCCATGCGCAGCGCGACCTGTTCGCGCAGGTGCACCTGGATGCAATGGTGAGAAGCGGCCACCTGGCCGGCGCGCAGCACGTGCTGCAGCAGCAGTTGCGCGGCCAGCCCGAATCGCTGCGGCTGAAGCGCCAGGCCGCCGGGGTCTATGCCTCGTTGGGGCTGGGCTCGCTCGCCACCAGCTTTTTCTGATCGTAGACCGGCTGCGGCGGCAGGTCCGCCAGGTGGGCCACGTCGGCCCATGAAAGAATTTCCACGCCGCCCTGCCCATCGACCCGCACGCGATTCAGGCCCGCGTTGGGGATGTCGCTCTCGCGCGGGCCATTCAGTCCCAGTGAGTGGGCCGTGCGGTAGATCATGTCCAGCACGCCGCCGTGGGTCACCACCACCAGCGTCTCGCCGGGATGTGCGCTGGCGATGCGGTTCACCGCGCCCATCACGCGCTCATGGAACTGGCGCGTGCTTTCGCCTCCCGGCATGCAGAAGTCTTCCTCAAAGCGCAGCCAGCCGGCCCAGGCCTCGGGGTGCTGCTCCTTGATGTCGTCCACCCGCATGCCGTCGACGCGGCCGAAGCTCTGCTCACGCAGGCCGGCGTCGGTGACCACCTGCAGGCCAAGCCGCTGCGACACGGGCTCCGCCGTCTGCTGCGTGCGCAGAAGGTCGCTGGCATACAGGGCCTTGGCCTGCCCGGCCGACAGGCAGCCGGCCAGGCGGCGGGCCTGCTCCATGCCCGTGGCATTGAGCGACACATCCACCTGCCCCTGGAAGCGCAGCTCGCGGTTCCAGTCGGTCTCGCCGTGGCGGATCAGGATCAGTTCGGTCATGGCTCGATTATCCGCCATGCAAAACCGCTTTTCACTGGTAATTTCACACTGAAATGGCCTGCAAGGCGCACCCAGCCTGCATAAGCCGCTATTGTTTTTGTAGTATCCGGGCGGGCGGCACAATGACCCCATGAGCCGATTGATCCTGCTTCCGGGGCTGGCGGGCGATGCCGTGATGTGGCGCAGCCAGCTGGCCGCACTGCCTGCCGGCACGCCGGTCAGCGACGTCCACATGCGCCTGGGCACGGTGCCCGACATGGCCGCCGCCCTGCTGGCCGAACACCCGGGCCAGCTGGTGCTGTGCGGCGCCTCGATGGGCGGCATCATCGCGATGGAGGCGGTGCGCCAGGCGCCGCGGCGAATCGCCGGCCTGGCCCTGCTGGGCACCAACGCGCGGCCCGAGACCGATGACATGCGCACCCTGCGTGAAGCGGCGATCGCGCTGTTCGAGCAGGGCCGCGTGGAGGAAGTGATCGCACCCAACGTGGCCTTCGCGTTCCACCCGCGGCAGGCCGCCAACCCGGCGCTGGTTCAGGCCTACCTGGACTTCGTGCTGGGCGCCGGTGCGCAGCAGCTGGTGCGCCAGAACCGCGCCATCATCGCCCGGCCCGACGCCCGCACCCACCTGCCGCAGGTGCGCTGCCCCACGCTGGTGATGTGCGGCGAAGACGACCAGCTCACGCCGCCGGAATGCTCCAGGGAAATTGCTTCGCTGGTCCCGGGTGCGCAGCTGGTGATGGTGCCGCAGTGCGGGCACATGCTGACGATGGAGCAGCCGGAGATCGTGAACGCCACGCTGCTGGCGTGGCTACGCAGGTTGAGCGCCGCCGGGCCGTCCCAAGGCGCGAAGGCCCCCTCGGGGGGCAGCGCAGCCACGTAGTGGCAAGCGTGGGGGCTATTTACTCTCGGCCGAGGCTGCGCACTTTTTCCATCAGCCGCGACTGCACGGTGGGCGAGACAAACTTGTCCACCTCGCCGCCCAGCACCGCGATCTCGCGCACGAAGGTGCTGCTGATGAACTGGTACTTGTCGCTGGGTGTGAGGAACACCGTCTCCACGTCGGGCATCAGGCTGCGGTTCATCCCGGCCAGCTGGAATTCGTAGTCGAAGTCGGTCACGGCGCGCAGGCCGCGCACCATGGCCTTGCCGCCGCGCGACACCACGAAGTCCCGCAGCAGGCCGGAGAAGCTTTCCACCTCCACCTGGGGAAAAGGCGCCACCACCGTGCGCGCCATCTCGATGCGCTCCTGCAGAGTGAACATGGCCTTCTTGTGGTGGCCGGCCGCCACCGCGACGATCACACGGTCGAACAGCTGGATGGCGCGGCGCACCACGTCCTCGTGGCCCAGGGTCATGGGATCGAAGGTGCCGGGATAAACGGCGATCACGTTACTGGCCATGGCTCTCTCCTCAACGACGGGGCGCCTGCATTATGCAGTGCGGCGCAGCAGGTGCGCGTGCACCGCTCCCGCGCGCAGGTGGCGCTGCACGCCCAGGCCGAAGGCTGCAAGCTGTGTATCGGTCCAGGCCGTCGGCGCTTCCAGGTACACCAGGCCTTCGGGCGCCAGCGCGGGCGCTGCGGCAGCCAGGGCCTTGTCGTACAACTTGGCGTCAAACGGCGGGTCCAGGAACACCAGGTCCACGCTTCCCGCGGCTTGCCGCTGCAGCGCGGTGAGGCCGTTGCCGCGCTCCACCTTGACGGCGGCCGCCTGCAGCCTGGCCTGGACGGCGCGCAGCTTGTCCACCAGGTCCGCGTCCTGCTCCACCAGCAGGACGCTCGCCGCGCCCCGCGACGCGGCTTCCAGGCCCAGCGCTCCGGTGCCGGCAAAAGCATCGACGCAGCGCCAGCCGGCCAGGTCCTGCCCCAGCCAGTTGAAAAGCGTTTCGCGCACCCGGTCGGGTGTCGGCCGCAGGCCCGGCTTGTCTGCCACCGGCAGTTTGGTCCGCTTCCACAGGCCGCCGATGATGCGCACTTCATTTTTCATGGCCGCAGCTTAACGCCACGCGGCCAGGCAAAAAAAAGAGCGCGCAGCCCTTGCGGGCCGCGCGCTTCAACTCTTATGACACTCTCTACAACTCCCTTGATTCCACTGTTCTTGAAAGGCTTCCCTGCGTGACAGCGGGACCAAAGGATTCTTGCGGAGAACGCGCGCGGTGCAAGCGCCACCCCTGTCAACCTTGACAGGGGTGGCCTTGTAAAGCCGGCTTATTGTTGGCGCGGCGCGACAGCGCCCACTGTCACCGTGACCATGCGCTGCGGCTGCAGCTTGCGGGCGAAGGCGGCCTTGATGTCCGCCACCGTCACCCGCTCGACCTGGGCCGTCCAGGTGTCCAGGTAGTCCAGCGGCAGGTTGTTCCAGGCGATCCCGGCGATGTTGTCCAGCAGCTTGCGGTTGCTGTCGATGCGCAATGCGAATCCGCCCACCAGGTTGTCCTTGGCCGCCTTCAGTTCCGCCTCGGTCGGGCCCTCGGCAACAAAGCGTGAAAGCACGTCGCGCGAAACCTGGATCGCCTGCGCCGTCTGGTCCGGCCGGGTCTGCAGGCTGAGGGTGAAGGCACCTGCATGCAGCCCGGGCATGAAGTAGCTGGAGACGCCGTAGGTAAGGCCGCGTTTCTCGCGCACTTCGTTCTGCAGGCGCGAGGCAAAGCCGCCCCCGCCCAGGATGTAGTTGCCCACCGTGAGCGGGAAATAGTCCGGGTCGTCGCGCTTATAGCCGGGCTGGCCGATCAGCACATGGGCCTGGGCGGAAGCGAACGGAATCTCCTGCACCACGGGCGCGGCCAGCGGCGCCACGTCCGGCACGGCCGGCAGCGGCTCGCAGCGCCCCGCGGCCTGCACCGGCAACTGCGACAGCAGCGTGTTCACCAGCGCCTCGGCCTGCGCGCGCGTGACGTCGCCGACGATGCTGACCCTGGCGCGGCAGGGCTCGACGGCGCGCGCGTACAGCGCGCGCATGTCCGCCACGGTGATGCGGGCCAGCGATGCCTCGTCGGCCTGGAAGCCATAGGGATGCGTGCCATATACCGCCGCCGAGAACGCCTTGCCGGCCACCGTGCCGGGGCGGGTATTGGCTTCGCGGATCGAGGCGCTCATGCGCTCACGGTCACGGGCCCACACATCGGCGGGAAATGCCGGGCCGCCCAGCTGGCGGGCGGCCAGTTGCGCGGAGCGGGGCAGCAGGTCGGGATAGCTCAGCGAGCGCAGCGAAAAGCTCATGCGGTCGCCACCGGCGCCGGCGCCAAAACTCGCGCCCAGGTCGGCCCAGGCTTCGCCCAGCTGGTTCTCGTCCAGCGCCGGCTGGCCCTGTGAAGCCGTGACGCCCTTGGAGGCCATCTGCGCGGTGATGCTCGCCAGCCCCGCCTTGTCGGACGGGTCGCGGCGCGCGCCGGCATCGAAGTCCAGCTCCACGTCCACCATCGCGATGGCATGGCTTTCGGCCAGGAACACCTTCGCGCCATTGGCCAGCGTCCATTGCTGGATGGGGATGCCCGCCATCGCCGGATGGGAAGAGAAAACGGCTGCAGCCAGCACCAGCAGTGCATGGACAGCTATTGATTTTGTAGCAATCATGTGAAAAACGCTTTCAGTGGCGCAGGCCCGGCGGGGGCGTGCGCGGCTTGCGGTTCTTGTCCACGGGCTGCGGCCGCAGCACGGCTACGGTGAGCTGGTCGTCGCCAAAATACCTGGCGGCCACCGACTGCACCTGCGCCGCCGTGACGGCGCGCAGCCGCTGGATCAGCCGCTCGCTCGCATCCAGGGGCAGGCCCTGCACCCAGTTGCCGCCGAGTTCGCGGGCCTGGTTCATCACCGAATCGAGTTTGTAGACCTCGCTGGCCACCCATTGCACCTTGACCCGGTTGAGCTCGGCCTCGGTCACGCCGTCTTTCGCCACGCGCGCCACTTCGGCGCGCAGCGCGGCCTCTACCTGCTCGGCCGTCTTGCCGGGCGCGGGCACACCATCCAGCGTGAACAGCTGCGGCCCGCGGCCCCAGAAGCCGTTGCTGGCGCCGGCGCTGTCGGCCAGCCGGTCGGGGCCCTGGGTCAGCGCGCGCTCCAGCCGCGCTCCCTTGTAGCCATCCAGCACCGCCGACAGCACCGTGAGCGCGAGTGCGTCGTCGTTGTCCTGCGAAGCGTCGAACGACGAGCTGAATTGCGGCACCTTGAACGACAGGGCCACGTAGGCCTGCTCCGCCGGCGCCTTGAAATCAACGCGGCGCTGGCCCGCCTGCTGCGGCTCCACGCGCGGCTTGCGCGCGGGCACCTCGCGCGCAGGAATGCTGCCGTAGTATTTTTCCGCCAGCCGCCTGACGGCCGCCACGTCCACGTCGCCGGCCACCACCACGGCGGCGTTGGCCGGCACGTACCACTGGCGGAAGAAGGCGCGCGCGTCCTGCGCCGTCATGGAATCCAGGTCGTTCATCCAGCCCACCACCGGCCGGCGGTACGGTGACGCCTGGAACACCGCGGCGTTCATGTTTTCGTACAGCAGGGCGCGCGGCGAATCCTCGGTGCGCAGGCGCCGTTCTTCCTTCACCACCTCCAGCTCGCGCTTGAATTCGTCGTCCACCCACTGGTTGTTGGCGAACCGGTCGGACTCCAGCTTCATCACGTCTTCCAGCCGGCTGGAAGGAATCTGCTGGTAGAAGCCGGTGTAGTCGCGGCTGGTGAAGGCGTTTTCACGCCCGCCCAGCGCGGCCACGCGGCGCGAGAACTCGCCCGGCTTCAGGCTGGGCGTGCCCTTGAACATCATGTGCTCCAGCACATGGGCCACGCCGGTGGTGCCGTCCACCTCGTCCATGGCGCCCACCCGCAGCCACACCATGTGAACGGCGGTGGGGGCCCGGCGGTCGGGCTTGACGATCAGCGTCATGCCGTTGGAAAGCGTGAACTGCTCGGCCTTCGCCGCGCCCTGGCCCAGGGCGGCCGGGGTGAAGCTGCAGGCCAGCAGAAGGGGGATGAGAAAGCGCAGAAAACGCGGCGGGGGGTGTTTCATAGAATCGTGTGATTCTAAAAAGCCTCCCGATGTTCAGTTTCTTCAGGAAAAAACCACCCGCCCCACCCATATCCGCGCCCGCCGCCGCTCCCGCCGTGGCGCCGCCCGCGGCCGGCGGCCTGATCGGCAGCGCGCTGGTCACGCCCATGGAGGTGCCGGCCGCCGCGCCGGTGGCGCCGGAACGCAAGGGCTGGCTGGACAAGCTGAGCGCCGGGCTGCGCAAAACCGGCTCCAGCATTTCCGAGGTTTTCACCGGCGGGCAGATCGATGACCATCTCTACGAAGAGCTGGAAACCGCGCTGCTGATGGCCGACACCGGCGTCAAGGCCACCCAGCACCTGCTGGATGAGGTCAAGCGCCGGGTGGCGGCCAGCGGCGCCACCCGGCCGGTGCAGGTCAAGAACATCCTGGCCGACTCGCTCACGCAGCTGCTGCGGCCACTGGAGAAGCCGCTGGTGATCGGCGAGTTCAAGCCCACCGTGATCATGGTGGCGGGCGTCAATGGCGCCGGCAAGACCACCTCCATCGGCAAGCTCACCAAACACCTGGCCACCGAAGGCGCCACCGTGCTGCTGGCGGCGGCCGACACCTTCCGCGCGGCGGCGCGCGAGCAGCTCGCCGTCTGGGCCGACCGCAACACGGTGGAAATCGTCAGCCAGGAAGGGGGCGACCCCGCGGCCGTGAGTTTCGACGCCGTCACGGCCGGCAAGGCGCGCGGCAAGGATGTGGTGCTGGTGGACACGGCGGGCCGCCTGCCCACCCAGCTGCACCTGATGGAAGAGCTGAAGAAGATCAAGCGCGTGGTGGCCAAGGCGGATGCGACCGCGCCGCACGAGGTGCTGCTGGTGATCGACGGCAACACCGGCCAGAACGCGCTGGCGCAGGTGAAGGCCTTCGACGACACGCTGGGCCTCACGGGCCTGATCGTCACCAAGCTGGACGGCACGGCCAAGGGCGGCGTGCTCGCCGCGATCGCGCAATGGGGCGCCGAGCGCACGG
This sequence comes from Burkholderiales bacterium, assembly GCA_016191525.1. GTDB lineage: Bacteria > Pseudomonadota > Gammaproteobacteria > Burkholderiales > Burkholderiaceae_C > Ramlibacter. The sequence continues at coordinate 162,105 of JACPOK010000040.1, forward strand.
GCGGGCCCGTGCCGGTCTACTTCATCGGCGTGGGCGAAAAGCTGGAAGACCTGGAGACATTCAGCGCCCGCGAATTCGCGCTGGCGCTGATGACCTGAACAAGCCATGGACCTGCCCAACAACGAACCACGCCTGACATCGCTCTCGCACGGCGGCGGCTGCGGCTGCAAGATCGCGCCGGGCGTGCTGTCCGAAATCCTCAGGGGCACGGCCCGGATGCCACTGCCGCCCGAGCTACTGGTGGGCATAGAAACCGCGGACGATGCGGCCGTCTACAAACTCAATGATGAGCAGGCACTGATCGCCACCACCGACTTTTTCATGCCTATCGTGGACGACCCCTACGATTTCGGCCGCATCGCCGCCACCAACGCCATCTCGGACGTTTACGCCATGGGCGGCAGGCCCATCATGGCGCTGGCGCTGGTGGGCATGCCCATCAACGTGCTCAGCACGCGAACCATCGCCCGCATCCTGGAGGGCGGCGAATCGGTGTGCCGCGAGGCCGGCATCCCGATCGCGGGCGGCCACACGATCGACTCGGTGGAACCGATCTATGGCCTGGTGGCGCTGGGGCTGGTGCATCCGTCGCGCGTCAAGCGCAATGCCGACGCCCGCGCGGGCGACGTGCTGATCCTGGGCAAGCCGCTGGGGGTGGGCATTCTCTCGGCCGCGCTCAAGAAGGAAAAACTGGACGAAGCCGGCTACCGCCAGATGATCGCCACCACCACGCGCCTGAACACGCCCGGGCCGGAACTGGCCGCGCTGGACGGCGTGCACGCGCTGACGGATGTCACGGGCTTCGGCCTGGCCGGCCATGCGCTCGAACTGGCGCGCGGCGCCGGGCTGACCGTCAACATCGACTGGGGCCGCGTGCCCTTGCTGGACGGCGTGGTTCAACTCGCGGAGGCCGGCCATATCACCGGTGCTTCGGGCCGCAACTGGGCCGGCTACGGCGCGGAAGTGGGCCTGCCCGTGGATTTCCCCCTCACGGCCACGGCCTTGCTGACCGACCCGCAAACCAGTGGCGGGCTGCTGGTGTCGTGCGCGCCGGAGGCGGCCGATGCGGTGCTGGCCCTGTTCGCGCGGCACGGATTTGCAGGCGCTGCCGTGATCGGCGGCATTGCCGCTGCCGGTGCCGGCCCGCGTTTGCAGCTGCGCTGAAGCAAGGTTTTCCGCCGGCCCGCGCCCGCTAGGCCGCGGCGGCGGCGGGGTTGCCGCTCTGGTGGATGAGTTCGGCCGGCAGCCCGACCAGCACCCGGGGGGCGCCTTCGGTGGTGTCGGTGGACTGGAACCACAGGCCCGAGAAATGGGTGTGCTCCAGGATCACCGATGCGGCAACGACCTTGCGGATGCGCGCATCGATCACCGCCATGTTCTGCAGCAGCACCGGCGTGAGCACGGGGTCCCATTTCAGGATGCGCACGTAGCCGGCGAACGCCGTAAGGCCGGTTGGGCCGATGCCGGCGCGCTTGACGCCCACCTCGATCGCATCGGAAGGCACGAGCATGCGCTTGAGGCAGTCGGCGATGATGCGCAGATAGTAGTTTTCGATGTCGCTGTTCGTCAGCTCGGAAGACACGGCCTGCACCTGCGGCGCGGACGGCTCTTCTTTCCTGGCGAAAACGCGCCCAAGCATTGCTTTCATGGCTTGCCCCCTTCCTCCGGTGGGAGGCCAGCCGAGCCCCCACTTTGTTACAACATGTTTCTACATGTTAGATCAGCCCCCCGCTAAGGGCCAGCTAAGAACACGGTTTGATACTGCGGGAATACCCTGATTTTGCTATCGTGACGATAGAACTTGTCATTTAGCACTCGCTCTAACGGAGTGCTAATATGACTTTCAACTTGAAAGGAGTTTCTGGTATGTCCCACTCAATTGGAGCGTCTGGCTCGGCGTTGGCAGTAGCCAATCCGTGGGCCGTGGTGCCCTCGCTGGGCAACCTGGACGCGTACATTTCGGCCGTCAACCGGATGCCGATGCTCACCCCCGAGGAAGAGCAGGAATTCGCGCGCAAGCTCAAGGACAGCAACGACCTGGAAGCGGCCGGGAAGCTGGTGCTTTCGCACCTGCGGCTGGTGGTTTCCGTCTCCCGCAAGTACATGGGTTACGGCCTGCCCCACGGCGACCTGATCCAGGAAGGCAACATCGGCCTGATGAAGGCCGTCAAGCGCTTCGACCCCGACCAGGGCGTGCGGCTGGTGAGCTATGCCCTGCACTGGATCCGCGCCGAGATCCACGAGTACATCCTGAAGAACTGGCGCATGGTCAAGGTGGCGACCACCAAGGCCCAGCGCAAGCTGTTCTTCAACCTGCGCTCGATGAAGCAGGGCTTCAAGGACGACGAAGGCAGCGAAACCCACCGCGAGACGCTGACGGACGCGCAGATCGAGCACATGGCCAGCACGCTGAACGTCAAGCGCGAGGAAGTGATTGAGATGGAAACGCGCATGTCCGGCGGCGATGTGCTGCTGGACCCGGCGCCCAGCGACGACGGCGAGCAGGCTTTCGGGCCGATCGCCTATCTGGCCGACGCCAACCACGAGCCCACGGCAATGATGGAGTCGCACCAGCGCGACGTGCTGGCCACCGACGGCATCGCCGCCGCGCTGGAAGAGCTCGACCCGCGCAGCCGCCGGATCGTTGAAGAGCGCTGGCTCAAGGTCAACGACGACGGCTCGGGCGGCCTGACGCTGCACGACCTGGCCGCCGAATACGGCGTCTCGGCCGAGCGCATCCGCCAGATCGAGGTGGCGGCCATGAAGAAGATGAAGAAGGCGCTGGCCGCTTACGCCTGAACCCGCGCGCCGCGCGGCGCCCACAAGCAGGAAGGCCCGGTGACCCCGGGCCTTTTTTACTGTGACAATCACACGGATGAGGATGGGAAAACCTTCGGTGTGGATGGTCCTGGCCGCGCTTTGCCTGGCGCTGGGCACGGCATTGGCCCAGGACACCATGACAATGGCGCCGCCCAAGCTGTCCCGGCCAGCCCCCATCCTGCTGGATGCGCAGACGCCGGTCGTCTCGCTGGACAGGCGGGCCCGCTTCTGGATTGAATCCGCGCCGCGCGCGACACCGCGGCAGGTCGAAACGTCGGCCGAAACCACGCCCTGGGCCCTGCGCGAACCCGCCGCCCAGTACAACATCGACGGCAAGGCCCTGTGGTTCGAGTTCGATGCCCAGGTGCGCGACGGCGGGCGCTGGTACCTCGAGCTCGCCTCCTCCGGCCTGGACCGCGCCCAGCTGTTCTACCGCGGCACCGATGGCCAGTGGGTGCAACAGGAGGCAGGCGACACCCGGCCGGTGTCCGAGTGGCCGCTGCCCGGCCGCGTGCCCACCTTCGAGCTGGCGCAGGCCACGCCCCAGCCGGTCCACTACCTGCTGCGCACCGAGCATGCGCGCGTCAACTTCGCCACCCCGCTCATCATCTACAACCAGGCCTCGCTGCTGGCCTCGCGCGAGCGCGAGCAGTTCCTGCTGGGCGCCTATTTCGGGCTGGCGGCGCTGATCGCCTTTGTCACCATCGCCAACGCGGTGGTGTACCGCGACCGCAATTTCGCGGCCTATGCCGTCTATGTGGTCGCCCTGAGCGTCGGCCAGGTGGCTTACCTGGGCGTCGGGGCGCAGCACGTGTGGGACAGCTGGCTGCGCTGGAACGAAGTGGCCACCTTCGTGCTGCCGGGTGTATCCACGGCGGCGGCGCTGTGGTTCGCGCGCACGGTGACCGAGCCCGCCCGCTTTTCGCGCGGCCTGGACTACCTGGTGTGGCTGCTGATCGCCGGCGTGCTGGCGGCGGTGGCGGTGGACACCTTCATGGCCTCGCGCCCCAGTTTCGCGGTGGTCATGGCGCTCACGGTGGTGGGCCTGGTGGTGGTCATGCTGCTGATCGGCATGGTGTGGATGTATGGCGATGACCCCTACATCCGGCTGATCGCGCTGGGCTTCCTGCCGGTGGTGGTGATGGCGCTGTTCCCGGTCGCGCGCGGGCTGAACCTGATCCCGGCCAGCGCACTCACCCGCTACGGCCTGTCGATCGGCGCCGCGCTGGAGATGCCCATCCTGTTCTATGCCCTCAGCCTGCGCGGCGCCCGCCGCCGCGAGGCCGAGGTGCGGACCGCGGCGCTGTCGCGCACCGATGCGCTCACCGGCCTGGCCCATACCCGCTCCCTGCAGGGGCGGCTGGACGCGGCGCTGATCCGGGCACGCAGCCAGAAGCACGCCTGCGCCCTGCTGGTCATCAAGCTGTGCAACTACGAAGCGATCGCGCAGGAGTTCGGCCGCGAAATCGCCGACCGCGCCCTGGTGGTAACCGCATCGGTGCTGCGCTTCGCGATTACCGACATCGACGTCGCCGCGCGCGTGGGCGAACATGATTTCGCCCTGTTGCTGGAAGGCCCCACCACGACGGAGAACGCGGTCAACCGGGCGCAGCAGGTGGTCGCCAGGGGGCTGCAGCATTCGGAAGCGCTGCCACCCGCGGTGGCGCTGAAGTTCCAGGTCGCCGCGGCGCTGCTGCCCGACAAGGATTTCGATGCGGCCGGCAGCCTGAAGTGGCTGCTGGACGCGGTGCACGCGATGCGCCCGGACGCCCGCCGCTCCATCCGCCCGCTGAATTTCTGAGCCCGCCGCCGCCGGCGGGAAGGCGTTAGCATTGCCGGCTTGGCTCAAAGAGCCACCACTCATTCAAGGAATAAACCCAATGTTTAAGCCCGCTCAACGCCGCACGATGCTGGCCCTGGCGATTGCCCTTGCCGCCTCGGCCGCGTTCGCCCAGAAGGCCAGGCCCGCCGCGGCCGCCCCCGCGCCCGCCTGGCCCACCAAACCCCTGCGTATCTTGGTTGGCTTTCCGGGCGGCTCCACGCCCGACCTGGTGGCCCGCACCATCGCCGAGCCGCTGTCCAGGGCGATCGGCCAGCCGGTGATCGTCGAGAACAAGCCGGGCGCCGGCGGCAACATCGCCGCCGACCAGGTGGCCAAGGCCACCGACGACCACACCATCGGCGTGATGATCAACGGCAACATGACCATCGCGAAGATGCTCAACCCGGCCACGCCGTTCGACCCGCTGAAGGACCTCACGCCCATCAGCCTGATCGGCACCGCCCCGCTGCTGCTGACGGCGCCGGCCAACGCGCCGGGCAACAACGCGCAGGAGTTTTTCCTGGCCGCGCGCAACGCCGGCACCAAGTGGAGCTACGGCTCGCCCGGCGTGGGCACCGTCGGCCACATCGGCATGGAGCTGCTCAAGACCAAGACCAACATGGACCCGGTGCATGTGCCCTACCCGGGCAACCCGCAGGTGATCACCGCCATGATCGGCGGCCAGATCCAGCTGTCGCTACTGCCGCCGGCGCTCGCCGCTGCGCAGATCCGCGCGGGCAAGCTCAAGGCCATCGGCGTCACCTCCAGCAGCCGCAGCCCGCTGGTGCCCGAATATCCCAGCCTGGACGAAGGCGGCATCCGCGGCTTCCAGCTGGAAATCTGGACGGCCGCCGCGGCGCCGAACTCGATGCCCAAGCCCGTCGTGGCCAGGCTATCCAGGCTGATCAGCGAAATCGCCCGCACGCCCGAAGTGCGCGCCAAGCTGTTCCAGCAGGGCTGGCAGGTGGCCGGCACCTCGGCCGAAGGCCTGGCCAACCGCATCAAGCAGGACACCGCCATCCTCGGCGGCGTCATCGTGATGCGCAACATCAAGGCCGAATAGATGTCATTCCCGCGGAGGCGGGAACCCAGTGCTTTCGGCTTTGGACGCCCTGGATCCCCGCCTTCGCGGGGATGACGCTGGTCAGCCCTTCAGCAGCAGCTGGATGTCCGAAGCCAGCGCCTGGGCTCCGCTGCCATAGCGCGTGTACAGGCGCAGGCGGCCCTGCGGGTCGTACACGTAGCTGGCGGCCGAATGGTCCATGGTGTAGCTGGAAGGCGTCTTGCCCTCGGTCTTCTTGTAGTAGACCTTGTAGTCCCTGGCCATGGCGGCCAGCTGCTCGGGCGTGCCGCGCAGCGCGATGAAGCCCGGGTCGAAGTTGGCCATGTAGCCTTTGAGCACCTGCGGCGTGTCGCGGTCGGGATCCACCGTGACGAACAGCACCTGCAGCCTGTCGCCGTCCTTGCCCAGCAGCTTTTTGGTCTCGGCGAGTTCGGCCATGGTGGTGGGGCACACGTCGGGGCACTGGGTGTAGCCGAAGAACAGCACCACCACCTTGCCCGCGAAATCCTTCAGGCTGCGCGGCTGGCCATTGTGGTCCGTGAGCTGGAAGTCCTTGGCATAGTCGGCGCCCGTGAGGTCCACCGAGCGGAACTGCGGCTTTGACTCGGAACACGCGGCAAAAAGGCCTGCAGCGCCCGCCAGCATTGCGTAGCCAGCTACACTTTTAATAGCATTGCGTCGTTTCATGATCAGAAGATGTAGTGGTCCACCAGCAGCGCCGCGAACAGCGCGCTCAGGTGGATCAGTGAAAAACGGAAGGTCTTGCGCGCCAGTTCGTCGGAGTATTCACGCCAGAGCCGGAACCCGTACGCGCAAAAACCGATGCTCAAGCCCACCGCCGCTGCCAGGTACAGCCATGAGCTCATGCCATAGGCGAAGGGCATCAGGCAGGCGGCGAACAGCACCAGCGTGTAGAGGAACACCTGCAGCCGCGTGAACTCGTTGCCGTGCGTCACGGGCAGCATGGGCAGGCCCGACTTGCGGTAGTCCTCCACGCGGTACAGGGCCAGCGCCCAGAAGTGCGGCGGCGTCCACAGGAAGATGATGAGGAACAGGATCAGTGCCTCGGGCCCGACGTCGCCCGTCATCGCGGCCCAGCCCAGCACCGGCGGCATCGCCCCCGACGCGCCGCCGATCACGATGTTCTGCGGCGTCAGCGGCTTGAGCACCACCGTGTAGATCACGGCGTAGCCGACGAATGTGGCGAAGGTCAGCCACATGGTCAGGGGGTTGACCCATGCATAAAGAATCCACGAGCCGAGCGAGCACAGCACGGCCGCGAACAGCAGCGTTTGCCAGTCCGACAGCTCGCCCTTGGCCGTGGGCCGCCAGGCGGTGCGGCGCATCTTGGCGTCGATGCCTTTTTCGACGATGCAGTTGAAGGCCGCGGCCGCGCCCGCCACCAGCCAGATGCCGGCGCAGGCAACCAGCGCGAGCCCCGTATCGGCCCACGTGGGCGCACCGGGCACGGCCAGCACCATGCCGATCAGCGCGCAAAAGACGATCAGCTGCACCACTCGCGGCTTGGTGAGCGCATAGAACTGGCGGACGACGTTCATCACGCAGCCACCCCCGCGCGGCTTTCGCAGGCGGCCCAGGTCAGCACCACCACCAGCGCCGCGGCGCCGCCGGTGTGCGACACGGCGGCCGCCAGCGGCCAGTCCAGCACCACGTTGGAAAGCCCGGTGGCGAACTGCCACAGTGCCAGCCCGGCCAGCCATTTCGCCTGGCGGCGCAACGCGCCCGCGTGCCACAGCCGCCACGCCAGCCAGCCCAGGGCGATGAACACGGCATAGGCGGTCAGCCGGTGCGCATAGTGGATGGCGGTGAGCGCCTCAAAAGCGATGTGCTGGCCCGAGGCCGTCATGCCCAATTCACGCCACAGTTCGAAGCCCTGGCCGAAGTCCATAGCCGGCCAGAAGCTGCCCTGGCAAGCCGGGAAGGTGTTGCAGGCCAGTACCGCATAGTTGGTGCTGACCCAGCCGCCGAGCGCAACCTGCAGGGCCACCAGCGCGAAGGTAGCGGCCAGCAACGTGCGCGAGTGCGCTGCCAGAGGGGCCGCAGTCGCCCCGCGTTGCGCGCGCGCGTATGCAACCGCCTGCACGCACAGCAGCGCCAGCAGCGCCATGCCGCCGAGCAAGTGCAGGGTGACGATGGCGGGGAAGAGTTTCATGGTGACCGTGAGCGCGCCGAAAGCGCCCTGCAGGCACACCCACGCCAGCGTGAGCGCCGGCAGCCAGGGGTTGACCGGGAGCGCGATCCGCTGGCGCAGGTACCAGGTGGCGCCGGCCAGCACAGTGATGAGCACACCCACGCCGGTGGCCAGGTAGCGATGGATCATTTCGATCCACGCCTTGCCATGCGTCACCGGGCCGGTCGGCATGGCGGCCTGGGCCAGGCTGATTTCGGCGTGCGCGCCACCGGGGCTGGCGTTGCCGTAGCAGCCCGGCCAGTCCGGGCAGCCCAGCCCCGAATCGGTCAGCCGCGTGAAGGCGCCGAACAGCACCAGGTCGAAGGTGAGGAACAGCGTGAGCACCGTGAGCGCCTGCAGCCGCCCCGCGGGCGTGGCGGGCTTGTTGCGCAGCCATACCCAGGCCAGCGGGCCCAGCGCGAGCAGCAGCCCCGCCAGCATGACGGCCAGCGTGGGCGCGAGGTTGTAGGCCGGTTGCGCGTTCATGGCTATGGCCCCCGGCCCGGCGTGTCCCAGGACGCCGAGGCGCGCATCAGCCGCTCCAGGTCGCGCTTGGCGCGGGGCGCGCCGCTGGTGTCCAGGGCGGCCGGGAACCGCATCATCCAGTTGCCCAGCGGATCGACCAGGTACAGGTGGTCGGCCAACTGCTGGCCGGGCGCGGGCGCCAGCCACTGCGCGAGCTGGGCGCCATCCACGCGCAGCAGCGTGGCCTGCTGCAGTGCGGGCAGCAACGCCGGGCGCACCGGCTGCGTGTCGGCCACCAGCCAGACCCAGTCCATGCGGTCCTTGTCCTTGCCGAGGGATTCGCGCAGCTGGCGCTGCAGGTACAGATGCCGCTCGCACGCGGGGTCGCAGGCGCCGCCGGCCACGCTCACTAGCAGCCACTGGCCCTTGAGCGAGCGCAGCGCCACCGGCTTGCCCTCCGGGGTCGCGGCGCCAAGTTCGGGAATGGGCCGCTGCGGATCGACCAGCTCACCATAGTTCCGCCGGCCCTCGGGACGGATCACGTAGTAGGTGAGGTAGGAAGCAATCACCGGCGCCGCGCACACCGCGAACACGGCCAGCATGCGCAGGCGCCCGCGCACGGTGCGCCGGGCCTGCGCATCCATGGCGTCGCCCGGCGCGGGCAGCGAATGCACCGTCAGCCCCAGCGGCTGGTCATGCGCGCCTGGATTTTCGGCGGGGGGCGACAAATTGGAACCAGACATAAAGGGTTGCGATAAGGGCGGCCAGTGCAAACCACTGGAACGCGTAGCCGTAATGTTTCTCGACGCCGCTGGCCGCCCGGGGCCAGTCGCGCAGCAGGCCCTCGGAAGGCGCGCCCGTCTGCTGCACGGACAGGTCCTGCCGCAGCGGCAGCCGGGTTTGCGCGCTGAACTCGCCCAGGTCGAGATTCTGCCGGATGGCGCCCGCGGGCGAGCCGGCGAACTCGTATAGCTTGGCCGGCGGCGGGGCGATGCGGCCTTGCACCTCCACAATGCCGGCCGGTGTTTCCACCGGCGGCAGGCGGTCGCGCTGGGCGAAGTCGCGCGGCACCCAGCCACGCTGCACGGCGACAACGCCGCCGTCCTCCAGCGCCAGGGGCGCCACCAGGTAGAAGCCCGGCTTGCCCTGCATCTGCCGGTTGTCCAGGTAGACGCTGTGTTCAGGCAGCCAGCGGCCGCGCAGCCGCACCGGCCTGTGCATCTCGTTTGCTATTATTTTTATAGCTGCCAAAGCGCGCCCATCAAGCGCCGCGAGGCTTTTTCTCTCTTCAATCGCGGCCTGCAGCGCTTCTTTCTGGGCGGCGCGCGACAGCTGCCACGCACCCAGCCAGACCGTCGCCGCCATGCCCAGCAGGGCGGCCAGGGTCAACAGCCAGAAGCGGTGCGCGGCAGGCCGTGTCACGGGATAATCCCCCGCATGAAGTACCTTGTGCTGCTCGCGTTCGTGGCCATCATCGGCAGCCTGGCCTCGGCCCTGTTTTTCATGATGAAGGACGGGCAGGGCGGCAAGGCCAAGACCAGCAACATGGCGCGCGCGCTGGCGTTTCGCGTCGGCTTTTCCATCCTGCTGTTCGTCTGCATCCTCTTGGCCTGGAAGTTCGGCTACATCCAGCCGACCGGCATTCCCGCCGGAAAGTAAAAAGAGCGCCTCGCGGCGCTCCTTGTCCCGGCGGGGCAGGTCACAGCCAGTAGACCAGCGTGTACAGGCCCAGCCACACCACGTCCACGAAGTGCCAGTACCAGGCCGCGCCCTCGAAGCCGAAGTGGCGGTCGGCCGTGAAGTGGCCCTTCATCAGGCGCAGGGTGATGAACAGCAGCATCAGCATGCCGATCAGCACGTGGAAGCCGTGGAAGCCCGTCAGCATGAAGAAGGTGGAACCGTAGGCGCCCGAGGTGAGCTTCAGGTTCAGCTCGTGATAGGCGTGGAAATATTCGTAAGCCTGCACGCCGACGAAAGTGGCGCCCAGGATCACCGTGACCCACATGAAGGCGATGGTGCGGCCGCGGTGGTTTTCGCGCAGCGCGTGGTGGGCGATGGTGAGCGTGACGCCGGAGGACAGCAGCAGCGCGGTGTTGATCGTCGGCAGCCAGAACGGCGTCATGGTCTCGAACGGCTCGATGATGCCGCCCGGCGAAGCGGTGGCACCGGCGGCGAGGCTGGGCCACACGGCCTTGAAGTTGGGCCACAGCAGCGCGTTGTCCAGGCTGCCCAGCGCGGGCACCGAGTGGTCACGCATCCACCACAAGGCGCTGAAGAAGGCGCCGAAGAACATCACTTCGGAGAAGATGAACCAGCTCATGCTCCAGCGGAACGACAGGTCCACCTTGTGGCCGTACTGGCCGGATTCGCTTTCGCCGATGGCGTCGCGGAACCACTGGAACAGCACCCAGAACAGCCACAGGAAGCCGAAGAACAGCAGGTACTTGAAAGCATCGGTGCCATTGATCCACTGGGTGGCGCCGAAGATGATGCACAGCAGCCCGAAAGCCGCCATCACCGGGTGGCGAGACGGATGGGGCACGAAATAGTAAGGCGTGGTGCCTGGTGCGCTTGAACTCATTTGAACTCCTGATTCCCGAAATCTTTTCTTTGAATACCCGTAATCACCTGACCACCCAGTTGACCAGCAGCACCAGCCCCGCGACGAACAGGGCGACGCCGCACAGCGCGGCGATGATGATGTGGACAGGGTTCAGCTTGCCCATGTCTTCCTGCAGCCCCGCGCCCTTGCGGATGCCCACGAACGACCATGCCACGGCCCGGACCGTTTGCAGCACGTTCATGCCGGCGCGGCGGGCGTCTTGCCCCCGACCTCGAAAAATGTGTACGACAGCGTGATCGTGGTGACGTCTTTCGACAGCCGCGGATCGATCACGAAGGCCACCGGCCACTGCTTCTTCTCGCCCGGCTCCAGCGTGTACTGGTTGAAGCAGAAGCACTCCAGCTTGTTGAAGTGGGCCGCCGCCTGGCTGGGCGCGTAGCTGGGGATGGCCTGCGCCGACATGCGGCGGTTCTGCACGTTCTGGAACTCGTACATCACCGTGGTGAGCTGCCCCGGGTGCACCTGCACCGAGCGCTGCGCGGGCCTGAATTCCCAGGGGCCGCGCGAGTTCGCGTCGAATTCGATGGTGATGGTGCGGGTGAGGTCGACCTGCGAATTGGCCAGGTTCACTTCACGGCCCGTGGTGCTGCCACCCGGCACCTGGCGCTCGGACAGCGACAGGATGTTGACGCCGGTCATCTCGCAGATGGCCTTGTAGATGGGGATCAGCGCGTAGCCGAAGCCGAACATGCCGGCCGCGACAACGGCCAGCTTTCGCACCATCTTCAGGTTTTCCGCGCGCATGCCCATCTCGTTCCCGTCAGCGGCCCAGCAGGATCATCTTGGCCATGAAGCCGATGAAGAACACCGCCGCGATGGACGCGAGGACGAGCGCCATGCGCCGGTTGTTCTTCTTCTGCTCGGGGGTCATCATGCCGGCCTTCCCGTTCAGGCGACGCTGCCGTCAGGCTGCTCTTGCGGCGGCGGCATGTGCACGGCCGGCGAGCTCGGCTCGGGCATCACCCGGGCGTCCAGCACCTTGGTGGCCGTGGCGTCCAGGCGGGGAGGGGTCTCGAAAGTGTGGAAGGGCGCCGGCGACGGCACTTCCCATTCCAGGCCTTCGGCACCCTTGCCGTCCGGGTCGTTCCAGGGGCGCTGCGAAGCCTTCTCGCCCTTGCCCTGCATGCAGGGCAGCACGACGAAGAAGAAGAAGTACACCTGCGCCAGGCCGAAGCCGAAGGCGCCGATGGAGGCCACCATGTTGAAGTCGGCAAACTGCATCGGGTAGTCGGCATAGCGGCGCGGCATGCCGGCCAGACCCAGGAAGTGCATCGGGAAGAAGGTGACGTTGAAGAAGATCAGCGAGGCCCAGAAGTGGATCTTGCCGCGCTTCTCGTTGTACATCACGCCCGTCCACTTGGGCACCCAGTAGTAGAAGCCGGCGAACATCGCGTACAGCGAGCCGGCCACCAGCACGTAGTGGAAGTGGGCCACCACGTAGTAGGTATCCTGCAGCAGCAGATCGACCGGCGCGATCGCCAGGATCAGGCCGGTGAAGCCGCCCATGGTAAACACGAAGATGAAGCCGACGGCGAACAGCATCGGCGTCTCGAAGGTCATCGAGCCCTGCCACATGGTGGCGATCCAGTTGAAGATCTTCACGGCCGTGGGCACGGCGATCAGCATGGTGGCGTACATGAAGAACAGCTGGCCCGTCACCGGCATGCCGGTGGTGAACATGTGGTGCGCCCACACGATGAACGACAGGATGGCGATGGAGCTGGTGGCGTACACCATGGAGGCGTAGCCGAACAGGCGCTTGCGGGCGAAGGCCGGGATCACCTGGCTGATGATGCCGAAGGCCGGCAGGATCATGATGTACACCTCGGGGTGGCCGAAGAACCAGAAGATGTGCTGGTACATCACCGGGTCGCCGCCGCCGGCGGGGTTGAAGAACGTGGTGCCGAAGTGGCGGTCGGTCAGCGTCATCGTGATGGCGCCGGCCAGAACCGGCATCACGGCGATCAGCAGGTAGGCGGTGATCAGCCAGGTCCAGGCGAACATCGGCATCTTCATCAGCGTCATGCCGGGGGCGCGCATGTTCAGGATGGTGACGATGATGTTGATCGAACCCATGATCGAGCTGGCGCCCATGATGTGCAGGGCGAAAATGCCGGCGTCCATCGAGGGGCCCATCTGCAGCGTTAGCGGCGCATACAGCGTCCAGCCGGCGGCGGGGGCGCCGCCGGGCATGAAGAACGAGCCCACCACCATGATGGCGGCCGGGATCAGCAGCCAGAAGCTGAAGTTGTTCATGCGGGCGAAGGCCATGTCGGCCGCGCCCACCTGCAGCGGGATCATCCAGTTCGCGAAGCCCACGAAGCCCGGCATGATGGCGCCAAACACCATGATGATGCCGTGCATGGTGGTGAGCTGGTTGAACAGCTCGGGATTCACCACCTGCAGGCCGGGCTGGAACAGCTCGGCGCGGATCAGCAGCGCCAGGATGCCGCCCACGATGAACATCGTGAACGAGAACAGCAGGTACAGCGTACCGATGTCCTTGTGGTTGGTGGCGAATACCCAGCGGCGCCAGCCATGCGGGTGGGCATGGTGCTCGTCGTGGCCGTGCTCATGATCGTGATGGTCGAGGACTGCGCTCATCTTGATTTCCTTGTCGATTCGGTGCGGGGCGGCTTACTTGCCGCGCTGGGCCAGGACTTCGGCGGGCTGCACGAGCTGGCCGGTCTTGTTGGACCAGTTGTTCTTGGTGTAGCTGATGACGGCGGCGATGTCGGTGTCCGACAGCTGCTTCCATGCGGGCATGGCGCCCTTGCCGTTGAGCACGGTGTGGATCTGCTTGGTCTTGTCGGCGTCCAGCACCACGGGGCTGCCGTCCAACGGCTTGATCGGGCCGGCGCCCTTGCCGTTGGCCTGGTGGCAGGCGGCGCAGTTGGAGGCATAGACTTTCTCGCCGCGCTTGCTGATGTCGTCCAGCGTCCAGACCTTGGCCGGGTCGTCCTGCTTTGCGGCCATGGCCTTCTTCTGGCCGTCGACCCAGGCGCTGTACTCGGCGGCGGCCAGCACCTTCACATGGATGGGCATGTAGGCGTGCTCCTTGCCGCACAGCTCATAGCACTGGCCGTAGAAGTCGCCGGTCTTTTCGCTGCGGAACCAGGTGTCGCGCACGAAGCCGGGAATCGCGTCCTGCTTGACGCCGAAGGCCGGGATGCCCCAGGCGTGGATCACGTCGTTGGCGGTCGTGATGATGCGCACCTTCTTGTTGACGGGCACCACCAGCGGGTTGTCGACCTTCAGCAGGTAGTTGTCCGGGATGGTGCCCTTGGCGCCGTCGTTGGAAATTTCGCGGTGGGTGGCGTCCAGGGTGGACAGGAAGGACACGCCCTCGCCCTCGCCCTTGAGGTAGTCGTAACCCCACTTCCACTGGTAGCCGGTGGCCTTGATGGTCACGTCGGCGTTGCTGGTGTCCTTGGAGGCGACCAGCACCTTGGTGGCGGGCAGCGCCATCAGGATCACGATGACGAACGGGATGATGGTCCAGATGATTTCCACCGTCACCGATTCGTGGAAGTTGGCCGGCTTGTGGCCCACCGACTTGCGGTGCTTCCAGATGGAATAGAACATCACGCCGAACACCACCACGAAGATCACCGTGCAGGTGATCAGCATGAACCAGTGCAGCCAGGCCTGCTCCTCGGCGATGCGGGTGACCGCAGGGTGCAGGTTCAGCTGGCGCACCGCGGGGCCGCCGGGCAGGTCATTGACCGCATGGGCCCCGGTCACCGTTGCGGCCAGCAGCAGCGAGGCCAACTTGTTGTAAATGCTCTTCATGGTTTTCACGTTGCCTTAAGCCTCAAATACAAATCCTGTCCGTCGCCCCGGCCTGCCCCGGGGCCCGCCTTACGCTTCGCGCAAGGCCCTTCGAATTTCCTGCGCCAGCGCCGGGCGCAACTCGGGCCGCACGAAGCGGCCCACGGTCACCGACCGGCCCCGGGCCGACAGCGCGATCAGCGACCGGTCGGCCTCGCTGGGCTCCACACGGACCCAATCGCGGTCGAACTCGGCGCGCTCCAGCCGCCCGGCATTCTCCAGTTCCACCACCAGCTGGCGGCCCTGCAGCGAAATCTTCTCGCCGTCGGCCGCGTGCCGCGCGTACACCAGGAATGCCGCCCCCACCGCAGCCAGCTCGGCCCAGGCGAAGGGAAGCACCAGCGTGGCGCCCTGCCACCAGAAAAACCCGCCAATTCCAAGCGACACCACGCACAGCGACGCGTACAGCCACCCCAGCTGGGCGGGGCTGACCGAGCAGTTGCGCTTCAAAAACCAGTGGATGTTCTGGCCCTGGACAGTGGCGAAACGAAATACCGGGTGGGGCACGGACGACGCTCACAAAATCAACCCGGCATTGTAGCGCGGGTTATCCCCCACTCCCCCTCCCCTGCAGCAGCTCGCGCATGTCGCGCAGCGACACGGCGCTCTGGGCGCTGACCTTGACCCGCGGCGCGGGCTTCAGGGCATGGCCGTAGATGATTTCGAAAGTCAGCGCCAGCCTGCCGTCCGGCCCGCGCAGCGCCTCGGCCAGGGCCGTTTCCAGCCCGGCCCGCCAGCCACGGCCGCGCAGGGCGGCAAAGCGCCGGGGATGCAGGTTGCTGCCCAGCTCTCGCAGCTCCTGCAGCAGCCGCGCGGGGCTCTCCCAGGTCAGGGTGATGCGCTCCATGTCCATCACCGGCTCGGCAAAGCCGGCCGCCACCAGCATGTCACCCCAGTCGTGCATGTCGGTGAATTCGTGGGCCGGCGGCGGCCAGCCCAGCGCCTGGTAGGCGGCGCGCAATTCGCGCAGGCTGTCCGGGCCCAGGCAGGAAAACATCAGGAAACCGTCCGTGGCGAGTGCCCGGTGCCACTGCGCGATGAGCCCTTGCGGGTCAGCGGCCATGTGCAGCGCCATGTTGGCCCACAGCATCTGCACCCCGCTGTCCGGCAGCGGCCCGAAGCGGGTGGGCGCACCGCCCAGCCGCTGCCACCAGGGCTTGGCCATGGACTTCATCGCCACCTGCGCACGCCGGGGCTGCGGCTCGGCCACGAGGCGCTCCGAGCGGGGGTAGCGGCGCGCCACCAGGCCGTCGGCTTCCAGGCCGCCACGCACCGGCTCCCAGTCGGCCCACGCGGTGGGTTGCAGGCGGATCCACTGCAGGCGGTCTTCCATCCGCCGGCCCACTTCCTCATGCAGCCAGGGCGGTCGCGGCGGCGCGGCGCGCTGCCAGCGGGCAGCGGCGTTGGGGTCGATGGTGGGGGGGCGTTCGGCGGTCATGAAGGCGGGTGCGACGAGTATATTGAGCCGATGCTTCGCCAGTGGATCGACAGCCTCAAGGCGGCCACGCCCGGCCAATGCGCGGTCTGCCGCGCCTGGCCGGCGCAGCCGCTGTGCGAGGACTGCGTGGCGCGGTTCGCCCAGCCGCAGCCGCGTTGCGCCACCTGCGCGCTGCCGGTGCCCGGCGGTGTGGCGCGGTGCGGCCACTGCCTGCGCGAGCCCCCGGTGCTGGACAGCTGCTACGCCGCCGTGCCTTATGCCTACCCCTGGTCGGGCCTGGTCGCGCAATTCAAGTTCCAGGACCAGCCGGGCTGGGCCCGCGCGCTCGCGACCGTGATGCGCAGTGCGCCGTGGATCGAACCGGCACTGGAGCAGGCCGACCTGGTGCTGCCGATGCCGCTGGCGCCGGCGCGGCTGGCCGAGCGGGGCTTCAACCAGGCGCTGGAACTGGCCCGCCACCTGGCACCGGCGAAGGCCGAAGCCGGCCTGCTGCTGCGGGTGCGCCACACGCCGCCGCAGGCCGCGCTGGACCGCGCCCGCCGGCTGGCCAACGTGAAAGACGCTTACGCACTGGAGCCGCTGCGGGCCCACGCCGTTCGCGGCAAACACGTCGCGCTGGTGGATGACGTCATGACCAGCGGCGCCTCGCTCTCCAGTGCCGCGGCGGTGCTCAAGCAGGCCGGCGCGGCGCGGGTCACGGCCGTGGTGCTGGCGCGCACCGGCGAACCGGGCTGAGCCCAGCGCCGCCACAATGGCGGCCATGTTCAACATCGTCCTGGTCGAGCCCGAAATACCGCCCAACACCGGCAACGTGATCCGGCTCGCGGCCAACACCGGCTGCGCGCTGCACCTCGTGGAGCCGCTGGGGTTTTCGATGGACGACCGCCACATGCGGCGCGCCGGGCTGGATTACCACGAGTACGCGCAGGTCCGGCGCCACGCGCACTGGCAGGCGTTCCTGGCGGCGGAACAGCCGCCCGCCGGCCGCCTGTTCGCGATGAGCACAAAGGCCACGCATTTCGTGCATGACACCGCCTTCAGCCCGGGCGACTTCCTGGTGTTCGGCTCCGAAACCCGGGGGCTGGATCCCGCCCTGCGCGACTCGTTTCCGCCGGCGCAATTGCTGCGCCTGCCGATGGTGGCCGGCCAGCGCAGCCTGAACCTGTCGAACGCCGTCGCGGTCACCGTGTTCGAGGCGTGGCGGCAGGCGGGGTTTCTTCCAGGAAATCCAGGAACGCCCGGGTCCGGGCCGGCATGAACTTGCGCGTGGGCAGCGCCGCGTAGATGGTGAAGCGCCCGAACACCCAGCCGGGCAGCAAGTGCACCAGCGTGCCACGTGCGAGGTGCGGCGCCACCAGCAGGCGCGACAGGAAAGTGATGCCCGCGCCGTCCAGCGCAGCGCGCAGCAGCACGTCAAAACTGTTGGTCTGCAGCACCGGCGACAGGTCCACCGCCACCGCATCGCCGCCCGCCACCGGCTGCAGCCGTGCCTGGCGGCCATGGTGGCCGGAGCCCTGAGGCCACTGGAATTTCAGGTAGCTGTGGACCTGCAGCTCCCCGGGCGCCTGCGGCGTGCCGGCGCGCTGCAGGTACTCGGGGGAAGCGCAGGCAATCCAGTCGGTGGTGGCCAGCGGGCGGGCCACGATGTCGGCGTCAAAGCCCTCGTCCACCACCACGAAAGTCAGGTCGAACTCCTCGATGCGGGCTTGCGGGAACGGGTCGGTTGCCAGGTCCAGCAGCACCTTGGGATGGCGTTCGTGCCAGCTGGCGGCGCGCGGCGCCAGGTAGTACGAGGCCAGCACCGGCGTCGCCAGCACGCGCAGGACGCCATGCAGTTCGCGCGAGTGCTCGGCGGCTGCCGATTCGGCATCTTCCACCTCATGCAGGATGGCGCGGGTACGCAGCAGGTAAGCCTCGCCGGCATCGGTCAGCGCCAGTTTGCGGGTGGTGCGCTGGAGCAGCCGCACGCCCAAGTGGTCCTCCAGCGCGGCCAGCATGCGCGTCACGCCGGCGGGCGACATGTCGAGCGCGCGGGCCGCCGCCGCGAAGCCGCCTTCGTCCACCACCCGCTGGAATACCTTCATCGCTTGCAGCCGATCCATGCAACAAATTGTATTCCAATCGCTTGATTATTTCATTTTTGGCAACGCTCAATTGAAAACTGAGGCGGCTCCAGGGCCCGGTCCGGGTGCGTAAAGCAGAGACCACCGACAAACAAACCGGTTTGCCGGGGACCTTGAAACCACTGTTCAACCCCAGGAGCCCACCATGAAGACCCAACTGATCGCCATCGCCGCCCTCGCCACTCTTTCCGCCTTCGCAGCCCACGCCGACGAGGCCGACGGCTCGCAGCGCGGCCTGATGTTCAATTCGACCCGCAATGCCGCTGAAGTGCAGGCCGAGGCCCGGATGCCCGTGCGCATCAGCAACGGCAGCACCGGTTTCATCGGGGTGACCCAGTCCGCCGTGAAGGCCGCCGACGTGAAGGCCCAGGCCGCCGCCGCGGTGCGCACCGGCCAGACCTCGCGCGGTGAAATCGGCCTGATGTAAATCAGCCTAGCGCAGCAAGGGCAGCATGCCCTGCACGAGCAGGGCGGGCAGGCCCACGCTGCCCTGGATGTTGCGGGCCACCGCCAGCAGCCGCGCGCTCATGCGCAGCCTCTGGCGGGTCGCCGATTCCAGCGAGATGCCAAAGCGCACCCGCCCGTCCTCGATGAAAAAGCTCATCACGCTGCCACGCGGGTGGGCGCCGTCGGAATCAGCCACGGTCAGCACGCCTTCGGGCACATGCGGCAACAGCTCCAGCATCTTCGCGGCGCTGGAAGTCCTCACGTACAGGATGTGAAAGCCCGTCACCGCGTCGCCCGGCTTCAGCCGCACGGCCACCACCGGCCGGCCATCCCGGTCACGGTCGCGCGCCAGCTCGGTCAGGTCCTGCCAGACCTGGTCGTCGCCCATCACGCCGATGCGAAGCGGGCTGTCGGCCCTGGCGAAAGCTTCGGCAGGCCATTCCACGAAGCTTGCGAACTTGTGCAGAAACGCCGCCTTGACCAGCGTCTCGCGCGCCTTGTCCGCGCTTTCGTTGGCCGCGAGGGCCGGCACGCTGGCCGCGGCCAGCGCGCTCCAGGCCACTGCGCGGGCCCACCGCGCCAGCGCGCGCAGTAAAACCTTCAGATCCGCCATACGGCCTTCAGCAGGAACGAGCGCTCTATTTCGACGCGGCTGGCGGGGTTGCCCCATTCAGGATGGCGCGAGTCCGTGAGGTTGCGCACCGTGAACGACAGTTCCAGGTCGGGGCGCACGCGCCAGCCCCAGCGCAGGTCCACCGCCGTGTAGGCCGGCACAGCCGGGCTGGGCAGGGCGCCCACGCGCCGCACCTGGACATCGGCCTCCATGGTGTGGCTGGCGTTCCACGCCAGGCCGAGCGAGCCGTAGTAGCGCGGGTCGTTGCCCAGCGAGGCCACGCCGCCGATGGGCGCCGTGCCCGCCAGCGCCTGGAAATGCTGGTTCTGCCTGACGTAGCCAGCATCGAGCCGCCAGCTGTCGGACAGGCGCCAGTTGCCCCAGGCTTCGACCCCGGTGACCCGGCCTTCCAGGTTGTTGTTGAAGGTGGGGCCGCCCGGCCCCGCGTCCAGCGAGCGCAGCCTGTCGAAATCGTGATGAAACGCAGTCAGCGACCACGATACCGCGGGCACCGGCTGGGCGCGGTACCCCAGCTCGTAAACGCGCGCGACTTCCGAATTGAAATTCGGCCCGCCCGCCACCACCACAAAAGGCGGCGTGCCCGGCGAGTAGAACTCCTTGTCGATGCGCGACGGCGTGCGTACCGCCCGCGAGACGGCGCCCCATAGCAGGTGGTTGGGCGCGACGTCAAACGCCAGCCGGGCATTGGGGAGGAATTCGGTGCCGGTGTAGTCGTTGTGCTCCAGCTTCGCGCCGACGGTGAGCTTGATGCGGCCCGGCAGCTGGATTTCATCCTGCGCGAACACGTTCGCCAGATTCATGCGCCGGTCGGCGGGCAACAGTGCCAGCGCCGCCGGGTTGATGTTGACCACCCTGTCACGCTGGGCCCGGTAACCCGCGCCCCAAAGGAATTCATGGCTGTCCCAGGGCTGCGACTGGTGCTGGAACTCCAAGTCGGCCGTGTCCAGCGTGTCGCGCACCGAGCCCGGCTGGTCGCGCCCCGTTTGTTCCAGGTAGCCCTGCAGCTGTGCGCGGCTACCCTGTCCGAGGTCGCGGGTCCAGCGGCCCAGCAGGTTGGCGCCGCTCACGCGGCGCGGCGCCGGGGCCTGGTCGATACGGCTTTCGTAGGCGTCGCCCTGCAGCGTGAACTGGTCGCGCGATTCGGTGCGGTCGGCCCGGAAGCCCAGGTGCGTCATGCCGGAGCCATCCCGCACCGCCGCTCCCGTATTGAGCGTGGAATTCTCGCGTTCCGAACGCTGCGCAAAGACCCGGTAATTGGTGCCTGAGGCCGTCGCGCCGCCAAAGCGCGCGGCCAGGCGCCGGTCCTGGTTGCCGGCGCCGGCGCTGGCCAGGAAACCATGCGTCTCCGAGGCATTGCGGGTGATGATGTTGATCACGCCGTTCACCGCGTTGGAGCCATACAGCGTGCCACCCGTGCCGCTCAGCACCTCGATGCGCTCCACGTCTTCCAGCATCACGTCCTGCGCTTCCCAGAACACACCGGAAAACAGCGGCGAATAGACCGTCCGCCCGTCGATCAGCACCAGCATCTTGTTGGCCAGCACGCTGTTGAAGCCGCGCGCGGTGATGGCGTACTGGATGGCGTCGGCGCGCGCCACCTGCAGGTTGGGCGCCAGGCGCAGCGCCTCCGGCAGGCTGGTGGCGCCCGAGCGGCGGATGTCTTCGTGGTTGATGATGTAGACCGAGCCGGCCACGTCGGCCAGGCGCTGCACACGCTTGGAGACCGAGGTCACCTCGATGTTGGTCAGCTGCTCCAGCGACAGGTCGGCCAGGTTGGCGGCCACGGTCTGGGCACCGGCGGCCGGCGCCAGCGAGGCCAGGACCAGCAGGCAAGCGCGGCGGGGAAGGCTGATTGGCGGCAATTTCATGCCGGCAATTATTGTTGAGCCCGCGGGCCCGCGCTACAAAAACCGACAGAAGTGGCGCGGGCGCCACGCGACAGCAGCGCGCCCGTCAGGCGTAGCGGCGCGTCAGCGATTCCGCCACGCAGGCCGGCTTGTCGGCGCCTTCTCGCTCCACCGTCACCAGCCAGGCCATCTGCATGCCGTTGCCCTCGATGTCCTCGCACGAGACCAGCTTCATGCGGGCGCGCAGCCGGCTGCCCACCGGCACCGGGGAGGTGAAGCGCACCTTGTTCAGGCCGTAATTCACGCCCATGCGGGTTTCGCGGATTTCCATCGCGCTTTCAAAGAATTTCGGCAGCAGCGAGAGGGTGAGGAAGCCGTGGGCGATCGGGGCGCCGAAGGGCCCTGCCTTGGCCCGTTCGACATCGATGTGGATCCACTGGTGGTCGCCGGTGGCCTGCGCGAACAGGTTGACCTGCTCCTGCGTGATGGTGATCCAGTCGCTGACGGCGACTTCCTGGCCGACAAGCGATTTCAGCTCGCCGAGGTTCTGGAGGGTTTTCATTCCCCCAATGTAGCAAGCGGGCGTTACCGCCCCTGACCAGTTGGGGACAGAGCTGAAGGTCTGTCCCGCAAACGCACCGGTTTACTTGTCCAGCCAGCGACAGATGCCTTCCCACTGCTCCAGGTCGCGCTCCACCCGGCCAGGGGCCACGTCGAACAGCGTCAGGCCGCGCGCGGCCAGCTGGATGTAGTTGGTGGT
Source organism: Burkholderiales bacterium (assembly GCA_016191525.1). Classification (GTDB taxonomy): domain Bacteria; phylum Pseudomonadota; class Gammaproteobacteria; order Burkholderiales; family Burkholderiaceae_C; genus Ramlibacter. Next base: position 184,169 of record JACPOK010000040.1, read on the forward strand.
GTGGCGCAGGTAGCCCAGCACCGGCAGGCCCAGGCTGTCTACGAACTCGTGCAGCTTGTCGGCGGCGATGGTGCGGTTGTCGACCCGGCTGCCGACGATGCCCACCTGCATCTTGCTGGCCTTGCTGTGCTCCGCCAGCTCGTCCAGGAAAGTCCGGGTGGCGAAGATGTCGAACACGCTGGGCTGCAGCGGCACGATCACCTTGTCGGCCAGCTTGAGGATTTCGGTGAACTGCTTGCCGTGCATGCCGGCCGGCGTGTCCAGCACCACATGGGTCGTGCCCTTGGGCGGCTTGACGATGTTGCTGGGGGTCAGCTCCCAGGTGCTGATGGGCCGGGCGGCGGCCGGGCGCAGCCCCAGCCACAGGCGTGAAGACTGCTGGCGGTCGGCATCGCCCAGCATCACCGCGTGGCCGCGGCTTGCAAAATAGCCGGCGATGTTGGTGGCGACGGTGGACTTTCCGACACCGCCTTTGGGATTGGCGACAACCACGACAGGCATGGGCAACTCCTGGTGAAAGCTAGGGTGGCTGCGATGACTTTCGCAACTGCGCTATGTTACCGGTATGGCTGAGCAGGCAAAAAACGGGGCGGATTCCGGCATTTACGTGCTGGCCGCCCACCCGAACTGGCGTGAATCCAGGGTCAACCAGCGCCTGGTGGCGGCGGCGCGCGCCGTGGCCGGCACCGACGTGAACGACCTGTACGCCAGCTACCCCGATTTCGACATTGACGTCTCCCTGGAGCAGCCCCGGCTGGCGGCCGCGAAGCTGGTGGTGCTGCTGCACCCCATCCAGTGGTATTCCATGCCCGCGCTGCAAAAGCTCTGGCTGGACGAAGTGCTTGCCTACGGGTGGGCCTACGGCACCGGCGGCACCGCGCTGCGCGGCAAGGACCTGTGGCTGGTGGCCACCACAGGCGGGCCCGAATCGTCCTACCACCCGCAAAGCTATAACCGCTATTTCTTCGACGCCTTCCTGCCGCCCTACGAGCAGACAGCCGCGCTGTGCGGCATGCGCTTCCTGCCGCCCATGCTGCTGCACGGCGCCCACACCACGCCCGAGGCCGCGGTGTCGGCGCACGTGGACATGTTCCGCGAACGCCTGCAAAGCTACCCGCAGTGGCCCGAGCTGGACGAAATGGATTCCTGCCCGGCCTGCGAAGTGCCGCCCACCGACCGGCCTGGAGAAAACGACTGATGGAACACGCACCGGCCTGGCTGACCAACAGCCTGATTTACCTGAGCGCCGCCGTCATCGTGGTGCCGCTTTCCAAGGCCGTCGGCCTCGGATCGATCATCGGTTACCTGGCCGCCGGCATCGCCATCGGGCCCTGGGGCCTGGGCCTGGTGACCAACGTGGAAGACATCCTTCATTTCGCCGAATTCGGCGTGGTGCTGATGCTCTTCATGGTCGGGCTGGAACTGGAGCCCCGGCGGCTGTGGAACCTGCGCCGGCCGATCTTCGGCTGGGGTTCGGCCCAGGTGCTCGGCTGCGCGGCCCTGCTGTTCGCCGCGGGCCTGGCCGGCGGCATGAACTGGCGGGTCAGCCTGGTGGCGGCGCTGGGCCTGGCACTGTCGTCCACCGCTATCGCCCTGCAGGTCATGGGCGAGCGCAACCTGCTGCCCACCAGCAGCGGCCAGGCCGGCTTTTCCATCCTGCTGTTCCAGGACGTGGCGGCCATCCCCATCCTGGCGCTGCTGCCGCTGCTGGGCGGTGTTTCAGAGGGAAATGAGGCCACAGCGCGCGCCGGATGGGCGTGGGACGCTATAAAAATCGTAGCAGTGGTGGCCGGCATCATCCTGGGCGGGCGGCTGGCGATACGGCCGCTGCTGCGCTGGATCGCCAAGAGCAAGACGCCGGAGATCTTCACCGCCGCCTCGCTGCTGCTGGTGGTGGCGATCGCCGCGCTGATGCAGCTGGTGGGCCTGTCGATGGCGCTGGGCGCCTTCCTGGCCGGCGTGCTGCTGGCGGAGAGCGAATACCGGCGCGAGCTGGAAACCGACATCGAGCCCTTCAAGGGCCTTTTGCTGGGCCTGTTCTTCATCGCCGTGGGCATGAGCATCGACTTCGGCGTGATCCTGAAGTCGCCCGGCCTGATGGCCGCGCTGGTGGCCGTCTTCATGGCTATCAAGGCGCTGGTGATCTGGTTCGTCGGCCGCCAGATGGGGCTGCCGCTGCAGGAGCGGCCGGTGTTCACGCTGCTGCTCGCGCAGGGTGGCGAGTTCGCCTTCGTGGTGTTCCAGGCGGCCGTGGGCGCGCAGGTGCTGCCTGCCGCCACAGCCTCGCTGTTCATCGGCGCGGTGGCCATTTCCATGCTGCTCAGCCCGTTGGTGCTGGTAGCCATCGACCGGCTGCTGCTACCGCGCTGGGCCAACTGCAATGTGCCGCAGCTGGAGGAGATCTCCGAGCCGCAAAACGCGCCGGTGATCATTGCCGGCTTCGGCCGCTACGGCCAGATCATCGGCCGCATGCTGACGGCCGAGGGCCTGCCCGCCACGGTGCTGGACCACGATGCCGACATGATCGAGGCGGCCCGCTCCTTCGGCTACAAGGTGTTCTATGGCGACGCGACGCGGCTGGACCTGCTCCGCACCGCCGGCGCCGCAACCGCGAAGATCCTGGTGGTGGCGGTGGACGACAAGGACCAGTCGCTGGCCATCGTCGACCTGGCGCGCGAGCATTTTCCGCAGCTGGAGATGGTGGTGCGGGCCCGCGACGTCACCCACTGGAACGAATTGCGCGACCGGGGCGTGACGCGCATCGAGCGCGAGCTGTTCGAGTCCAGCCTGCGCAGCGCGCGCACCGTGCTGGAACTGCTGGGTTACGCGCCGCACGAGGCGCGTAACCACGCGGTGCGTTTCCGCCGCCACAACATCGAGCTGTTCGAGCAGATGTACCCCCACCGCAAGGACCGCAGCAAGCTGATCGCCGTGGCCAAGCAGGGCCGCGCCCAGCTGGAAGCGCAGATGGCGCAGGAGCGCGCCGAGCGCGAGGAGCGCCGCCGGCAGGAGCAGGCCCGGGCGCCGGGCTGGGGCGACTAGCACCGCAAAATCCCTAACCTGCCTAGGCAAATTGCCTAGGGCCGGTGCCCCTGCGGATGATTTCATGGGACCTCACTCCGTCAGAGAGGCTGCCATGGATCGCGCCCCCACAGAATTGACCGCAGCGCTCGCGCAAGCCGCGGGCCCGCTTGACTTTGCGCAGGACGAGCTGGTGCGCGTGCGGCGGGAGCTGGCCAGGCTGCGCTCTTCCCACGAGTTGCTGGTGTCCACGCTGGACGCGGCCAACGACGGCATCCTCACGCTGCAGTACTCGGACAATTCCATTTACTACAACATCCGCTTCGTCGAGCTGTGGGGTATCCCGGAAGACAAGCTGAGCGGCATGGACAGCCCCGCCCTGGTCGCCCTGCAGGCCACCCGGGTGAAGGACCCCGAGAGCCTGATCGCCCACATCGAGCAGCGGCGCCTGAACCCCGAGAACGAGGACTTCAGCGTCATCGAGATGCTGGACGGACGCGTGCTGGAGCGCCAGGTGCTGCCGCAGCGCGTGCATGGCAAGTGCGTGGGCAGCGTCATCACCTTCCGCGACGTCACCGACAAGGTGCGCTACGAGGAAAAGATGATGTTCAACCACGTGGTGCTGGAGAACTCTCCGCCCATGTACTGGATCGACCGCGACGCCGGCACCCTGTGCTACGTCAACCCGGCCATGTGCAAGCACCTGGGTTACGAGGACCATGAGCTGCTGGGCATGAAGATTTCAGGCTACGACGCCGACTTCAAGGACGACGGCCTGGCCTCGCTGGAGCGGGGCATCCGCGAAGCCAACGGGCCGGTGAGCTTCGACAGCCGGCACCGCCGCAAGGACGGCACAGAGCGCAATGTGCGCCTGTGGGCCTTCAAGGCCGACACGGCGCAGAAAGGGATCTACGTCATCACCGCGCGCGACATCACCGCGCAGAAGCTCGCCGAAAAGGAAAAGAAACGCCACGAGGCCACACTGAAGTCGCTGATCGATTCGATCTCGGACCTGATCTTCTACAAGGACCGCGAAGGCCGCTACCTGGGCTGCAACACCGCCTATGCCGCCCTGGTCGGCCGGCCGGCCGCCGAAGTGCGCGGCCTGACCTGTGCCGACCTGTTTTCCGCGGGGAGCGCCGCCCCGATGCTGGCGCGCGACCGCGCATCGCTGGAGCAGCTGGTCGAGCAGTCGTCCGAAGACTGGATCACCGCCCCGGACGGCGAGCGCGCCCTGTTCGAGACCGTCGTCTCGCCACTGTGGGACGAACACGGCGAAGCGCAGGGCCTGCTGGGCGTGAGCCGCAACATCACCCAGCGCAAGAAGAACGAGGAAGAAGTGCGCCACGCCAAGGAGCTGGCCGAAGAGGCGACGCGGATGAAGTCGGACTTCCTGGCCAACATGAGCCACGAAATCCGCACCCCCATGAACGCCATCATCGGGCTGTCGCACCTGGTCCTGAAAACCGACCTCTCGCCGCGCCAGCGCGACTACATCACCAAGGTGCAGACCTCGGGCCAGCACCTGCTGGGCGTGATCAACGACATCCTGGATTTCTCCAAGGTGGAAGCCGGCAAGCTGGACCTGGAAGAGACCGACTTCGAGCTGGAAAAGCTGCTGGACAACACCGGCAGCCTGCTCAGCGAGAAAAGCCATGCCAAGGGGCTGGAGCTGGTTTTCGACATCGCACCGGACGTGCCGGCCTTCCTGCGCGGCGACTCGCTGCGCCTGGGGCAGATCCTCATCAACTACGCCAACAACGCCGTGAAGTTCACCGAGCGCGGCGAGATCGTCATTTCAGTGCGCGCGAGCGAACACACCGACAAGGACGTGCTGCTGCACTTCCGGGTGCGCGATACCGGCATCGGCCTCACGCCCGAACAGATGGGGCGGCTGTTCCAGAGCTTTTCGCAGGCCGACACCTCCACCACGCGAAAGTTCGGAGGCACCGGCCTGGGCCTGGCGATCTCCAGGCAACTGGCCCAGCTGATGGGGGGCGAGGTGGGTGTGGAAAGCGAATACGGCAAGGGCAGCACCTTCTGGTTCTCGGCCCGGCTTGGCATCGGGGCGGCCCATGCCCGCGAACTGATGCCCAACCCCGACCTGCGCGGGCGCCGCGCCCTGGTGGTGGACGACAACGAGCATGCGCGCGCCGTCATCGTGGACATGCTGGAGGGCATGACCTTCGTGACGGAGCAGGCTTCGAGCGGTGCTGCCGCGGTGAACGCGGTGCGCCGGGCCGCCCAGGCCGGCACGCCCCACGACATCGTCTACCTCGACTGGCGCATGCCGGGGATGGACGGCATGGAAACGGCGCGCCAGATCAAGTCGCTCGGGCTGGCCTCGCCCCCGCTGTTCCTGATGGTCACCGCCTACGGCCGCGAAGAGATGCTGCGCGAAGCCGAGACCGTGGGCATCGCCAACGTGCTGGTCAAGCCGGTGAACCCTTCCATCCTGTTCGACACCACCATGGCGGCGCTGGGCGGGCGGCGCGGCGAGGCCCGCAGCGAAGAAGCCGGTCCCAGCGCCGCCAGCAAGGTGGCTGCCATCCGGGGCGCCCGCATCCTGCTGGTGGAAGACAACGACATCAACCAGCAGGTGGCGCGTGAGCTGCTGGAGGACGCCGGCCTCGTGGTGGAAGTGGCCGACAACGGGCAGGTCGCGCTGGACATGCTTGCCGGCGCCGATTACGACCTGGTGTTCATGGACATGCAGATGCCGGTGATGGACGGCGTGACGGCCACCTGCGAGATCCGCAAGCTGCCCCGCCTGTCGAACATGCCGGTGGTGGCGATGACGGCCAACGCCATGGCGCAGGACCGCAAGCGCTGCATGGACTGCGGCATGAACGACTTCCTGGTCAAGCCCATCGACCCGGAAGATATGTGGGCCATCCTGCTGCGCTGGATCAGGCCGGCGCGGCTGCCGGCCGCGCAAACCCCCGTGCAGCCCGCGCAGGCGTCCGTGGCCGCCGCGCCAGGCGACCTGCCGCAGGGCATCGCCGGCCTGGACTGCGAACTGGGGCTGTCGCGCATGATGGGCAAGAAGAAGCTTTACCTCTCCATGCTGGGGCGCTTCGTGCAGGGCCAGCGCCACACGGCGCGCGACATTGCCGCCGCCCTGGCGGCCGGGGACGTCGGCACGGCCGAGCGGCACGCCCACACCACCCGGGGCGTGGCGGGAAATATCGGCGCCACCGTGCTGCAGGGCGTGGCCGGCGACTTGGAGCAGGCCCTCAGGCAGGGCACCAGCGGGCCGCCGCTGGATGCCCTGCTGCGTGTGTTTGAGGGCACGCTCACGGCCCTGACCAGGTCGCTGGCCCAATCGCTTCCCGGCGGGTGAGCCGGCCACGGGGATATTGCCCGCGGGGCTGCGCCGCAGCCTAGCGGCTGAAGAACCCGTCCCACACCAGCTTGCAGCCGGTGAGGAACATGCCGGCGTACACCAGCCGGTAGAACAGCACAGGGTTGATGCGGTGCGCCACGCGCACCCCGACCAGCACGCCGATGGGCGCGAAAGGCAGCAGCGCGACCGAGGTCGACATGTTGCGCATGTCCAGCAGGCCCAGCCACGCATAGGGAATCCACTTGCTCAGATTGAGCACGAAGAAAAACACCGACATGGTGGCGGTGAAGACCAAGGGCGCTAGCCGCATCGGGATCACATACGAGTTGACCGGCGGGCCACCCGCGTGCGACACGAAACTGGTGAAACCCGCCGTCACCGTCAGCATGGCGCCCAGCCAGCGCGGCGGATGCGGGCTGTCCGGGCGCGGCGGGAACACGAGGCGCTGGGCCAGGAACACGAGCGTGAACACGCCGACGATGCCCGCCACCAGCCGGCTGTCCAGCAGGCTGAACGACAGCGTGCCCACCACCGTGCCCAGCAGGCCGAAGGGCAGCAGGAAGCGCACCAGCTTCCAGTCGAAATGCCGGCGGAAAGCGTGCAGCCCAAGAAGGTCCATCACCAGCAGCACCGGCATCAGGATGGCCGCGGCCTGCGGCACGGTGACGGCCAGCGCCATCAGGGGCACGGCGAGCGAGCCGAAGCCGGAGCCGAAGCCGCTCTTGCTGATGCCCAGCAGCAGCACTGCAGGGATGGCCACGGCGTAGAAGAAGGGGTCGGTGATGAGCGGCAGCGTCACGGCGAAGGCGCGCCACCCAGCCAGCGCGCGCCGCGCCGGTACAGCTCTTCCACCTGCGGGCCCTTGAGCATCGGCATGTCCAGCTTGACCGTGTAGCCGATGCGCGTCTGGATGTAGGCCAGGTGCCGGTAGCCCTCGGGAAAGCCGGCCAGCGCCTGCGCGTCCAGGGCCAGCCGGGCGGCAGGGTCCACCGGGTCGATGCGGTCCTTCTCGTAGATCGGCTGGCGAAGCAGCAGCTTCCAGGCGCCTTCGTGCCGGGCCACGAAATCGTAGAAGCGGCCGGTACACACCACGTCGCACAGCACTCCCTCCACCATGCCGCGCTGCGAGATCGTCATCTTGGTCTGGGCGATGGCGCGGTCGCCCGCCACCTCGATGGCCGAGCCGCCCAGGAAATGCAGGATGCTCACGCCGCGGGCCCAGCCCTCCTGCGTGACGCGGATGAACTCCGCGAACGGGCCCTGGAACCAGGTGGCCATCATCACGCCGTCGGGGTGCCACACGGTGGCAAAGCGCTCCCAGTCGCCGGCGTCGCGCCACAGGGCCCAGCGCTCGATCATCCGGCGCACCAGCAGTTCGTCGTTCAGCGCTTCATTCATTGCCATTCCTTGCTCCTGCGGTTTTTCGTGCTGAGGGTTAGCTCTGTGCAGCGCCATTCGCGGTCGGGACCACAATCCGGTGTACTGGAGAGCCGCTTGAAAAATAGATTATTGCCTGCCGCCTTCATGGCCCTCACGGCCCTCGCCGCTGCCGGCGCGGCGCATGCGGCGGATACGTTTCCGCAGCCGGGCAAGGCCATCCATTTCATCGTGCCCTACCCGCCCGGCGGGCCCACCGACCTGATGGCCCGGATGCTGCAGCCCGAACTGCAAAAGCGCCTGGGCGTGCCGGTGCTGATCGAGAACAAGGCGGGCGCCGGTGGCAACGTGGGCACCGACATGGTGGCCCGGTCAGCGCCGGACGGCCACACCCTGCTGCTTGCGGCGAGCGGCCCGATGTCGGTGAACAGCAGCCTGTACAAGTCGCTGCCCTTCAACCCGATCAAGGACCTCGCGCCGGTGATCCAGATCTCGGCCTTTCCGCTGGTGCTGGAAGTGCATCCCTCGGTGGAAGCGAAGACGCTGAAGGAGCTGGTGGCCGCGGCGAAGGCCAAGCCCGATGCCTACAACTTCGCCTCGGCCGGCAGCGGCACGCCGCAGCACCTGGCGGGCGAACTGTTCAACCGCCGCGCCGGCGTGAAGATGCAGCACATCGCCTACAAGGGCGCCGGCCCTGCGCTCAATGACCTGCTGGGCGGCCAGGTGCCGGTGATGTTCGACGTGATCGCCAGCTCGCTGCCGCACATTGCGGCCGGCAAGCTGCGGCCCCTCGCCGTCACCACGGCGCAGCGCAGCCCGGCGCTGCCCAATGTGCCCACGCTGGCCGAACTGGGCATGACCGATTTCGATTTCTCGGCCTGGCACGGCATCGCGGTGGCAGGCGCGACGCCGCGGCCCATCGTCTTGAAGCTGAACCAGGCGATGAACGCGATCTTCGCCGACCCCGCCATCAAAAAACGCTGGGAGGCGATCGGCTCCCCCATCGTGGGCGGCACGCCCGAGCAGTTCGGCGCGCTGGTGCTGACCGAGACCGTGCGGCTGGGCCGCGTGGTCAAGGAATCGGGCGCGGTGGCGGACTGAGCCCGCGGCCTCAGTCGTCCAGCTGCCGCACCTTCACGCTCTTGCCCTTGATGCGGCCGGCGTTCAGCCGGCTCGCGGCCTCATGCGCTATGGCGCGCTCCACCGCCACATACGTTGAGAACTCGTTGACGTCGATCTTGCCGATCTGTTCGCGCTTGTAGCCCAGGTCGGCCGTCAAGGCGCCCAGCACGTCGCCGGGGCGGATTTTTTCCTTGCGGCCGCCCTGGATGTGCAGCGTGACCATGGGTGGCGCCAGCGGCCCCTTGCCGGCGGGGGTGAGCTCCTCCAGCTTGTGCCATTCCGACTCGCGGCCCTGCAGCACCTCGATGCGGCCCACGTAGCCCATCTCGTCCATGCTCACCAGGTTCAGCGCCAGGCCTTCTTCTCCCGCGCGGCCGGTGCGGCCGATGCGATGGATGTGCACTTCGGCATCGGGCGTCACGTCCACGTTGACGACCGCGGCCAGGCTGGCGATGTCCAGCCCGCGCGCCGCCACATCGGTGGCCACCAGCACCGAGCAGCTCTTGTTGGCGAAGCGAACCAGCACCTGGTCGCGCTCGCGCTGCTCGAGTTCGCCGTAGAGGGCCAGGGCGCTCACGCCTTCGGCCTTGAGCGCTTCGGCCAGCTCGCGGCAGCGTGCCTTGGTGTTGCAGAAGGCCAGCGTGCTGGCGGGCCGGAAGTGGTTGAGCAGCAGGCTCACGGCTTTCAGCCGCTCGCTGTTCTTCACCTCGTACCAGCGCTGCGCGATCTGGCCGCCCGCATGCTGGGCTTCCACCTTGATGGTGACCGGCTCGCGCATGAACTGCGCCGCGAGTTTCGCGATGCCTTCCGGGTAGGTGGCCGAAAACAGCAGCGTCTGGCGCGTCTTGGGGCACTGCTTCGCCACGGTGACGATGTCTTCGAAGAAGCCCATGTCCAGCATGCGGTCGGCCTCGTCCAGCACCAGGGTGTTCATGGCGTCCAGCTTCAGGCTTTCGCGCTCCAGGTGGTCCATCACCCGGCCGGGCGTGCCCACCACGATGTGCGCGCCATGCTCCAGCGTGGCCAGCTGGCCGCGCAGCGGCACGCCGCCGCAGAGCGTGACCACCTTGATGTTGTCCTCGGCGCGGGCCAGCCGCCGGATCTCGGTGGTCACCTGGTCGGCCAGCTCGCGCGTGGGGCACAGCACCAGCGACTGCACGGCGAAGCGCCGCGCGTTCAGGTTGGCCAGCAGCGTGAGCGCAAAGGCCGCGGTCTTGCCGCTGCCGGTCTTGGCCTGGGCAATGATGTCCTTGCCCAGCAGCGCGGGCGGCAGGCTGGCCGCCTGGATGGGAGTCATGGCGAGGTAGCCCAGGCGCTCCAGGTTGGCGAGCGTGGCGGGGTTCAGGGGAAGGCGGGAGAAGCTGTCGGTCATGCCCCTATGATTCCACACCCACCCCGGAAGGTCCCCTTGAGAGCGCTGTTCACCACATGGCTTGCGGTCCTTTGCCTGCTGGCGCCGGCCCTGGCGCAGGCGCAGCAGGCCCCGGTGCCCCGGCAGACGGCCCTGCTGGTCGATGCCGCGGGCGCGCTGGAACAGGGTGCCGCCGCCGCGCTGCAGCAGCGCCTGCAGGCCATCCAGGCTTCCGGCCGCGCGCAGGTGGCCGTCCTCGTGACGCCTTCCACGCAGGGCGAGCCGCTGGCCGCATATTCACTGCGCGTCGCGCAAAGCTGGAAGCTGGGCCATGCCGGGCACGACGACGGCCTGCTGGTCGTCGTGGTCCCCGCTGACGGGGCCGCCCGAATTGAAGTGGGCTACGGCCTGGAGGGCGCGATTCCCGACCTGCGCGCATCGCAATGGGTCGCGGGCCTGCTGCCCACGCTGAAGAACCAGCAGCTGGCGGCGGGGCTGGGCCGGCTGCTGGACCAGGTGGAGGCTGCGCTGCCCGCCCAGGCTGCAGCGCCAACCGCGCTCAACATCCTAGACCAGCACCCGGAGTGGAAGCTGCCTTTCGTGCTGGCGATCTTCTCGCCCTTCGCCCTGTTCCCGCTGTTCCTGGGCCGGGGGCCCGGGCTGGTGAGCGCGCCGCTGTTCGCGGGCTTTTTGGGCGGGGCCGCGTGGATGCTATGGAATTCCGTGCACGCGGCGGTGGCTGTGGCTTGCGTTGCCTTCGTACTGCCGCTGCTGTGGGGCCTGAACCATTCCCGCAGCGAAGGCCTGCCGCGCTGGCTGGGCGTTGCCAAGGGCATCGGCAATGCGGCCGCGGTGCTGATCTTCTTTGCCGTGGTCACCGTCTTCGTGGGTGCGGGCTTGTCGGGCAACGTCGAGGAGGTGTGGGCGGCGCCGCTGTTCGCCGGCATGCTGGCCATTGGCCTGGCGGTATTCCTGTTTCCCGGCAAGCCGGCCGACGTGCTGATGGTGGTGCTGCGCAGCTTCGGGCACTTCGTGTTCGTTCTGCTCATCGCCTACCTGGGGTTGCAGGGCTTCGTGCCGCACCCGGCCAAACTGGCGTTTTCAGTGGCGGGCGCCTTCACCGCATGCGTGGCGATGGCGCTGTACCTGGACAGCCGCGAGAGCACGCGCGCGGCGGGGGGCGAGCCCGGCACGCGCTGGTCGCTCTGGCTGGTGGCACTGGCGCTGCTGGTGGCCCTGCCTTTCGGGCTGATGCTGATGGTGCATGCGGTGCTGGGCGAGGACTTCCACACGCGCCTGGCGCAGGCGGCGGCCGGTGGCGGCTCACTGGCCGGCGTGCTGTGGTGGGCCGCCCGCCGCGGACTGTTCGCCGCGCTCGTCATCGGGTTGGGCGGGCGCTTTGGCGGCGGCGGCGCCGAAGGCCGCGGCTAGCGACGTTGCTGCAGCAGCGCCCGGAGCGCCACGCTCGGGTTGGGGTACTGGTTGCGCGTCGCGCTGGCCGGACCAGGTGAAGCTCTTCACGGTCACTGCGCCTTCAGGTTGGCCGCCTTGGCGATGCGGGCCGCCGACTCCATCTCGGTCCTGATGAAGGCATTGAACCTGTCCTGCGCCATCGGGAACGGGTCGGCGCCCACCACCTTCATGCGTTCCTTCACTTCGGGGCTGGCCAGCGCCTTGAGCGCTTCTTCGTGCAGCCGCCGCACTACGGCGGCCGGCGTGGCACTGGGCACGATCATCCCGACCCAGAACGTGTAGTCGGATCCCGCTACGCCGGCCTCCACGGTGGTGGGCACCTGCGGCAGTGCGGGAGCGCGCTGCGGCGTGCTGACCGCGAGTGCCAGCAGCTTGCCGTCACGAATCAGCGGAAGGGCCGAAGACAGCGGCGCGAAAAACCAGTCGTTGCGCCCCCCTATCACGTCGCTCAGCGCTTCGGGCGTGCCCTTGAAAGGCACATGCACTGCGTCAAAGCCGGCCTGCAGCTTGAACTTCTCGGCATTCAGGTGGGTGGCGCTGCCGACGCCTGCCGACGCGTAGTTCAGCGCCCCGGGCCTCGCTTTGGCCGCGGCGACCACGTCGGCCACGCTCTTCCAGCCGCGCTCGGGCGAAACCACCATCACGTTTGGCAGCGCGGCCAGTGGCGTTACGCCGGTGAGGTCTTTCAGCGTGTCGTAGGACAGGTTGGGGTAGATGGCTGGGTTCAGTGCATGGCCAGATGAATGGATCAGCACGGTGTACCCGTCGGCGTCGCCCCTGGCCACCTGCGACGCGGCGATGGTGCCGCCCGCGCCGGGCCTGTTGTCGATGATGATGGGCTGGCCCAAGCCTTTGCTCATCACATCGCCCACGGTGCGGGCGATGATGTCGGTACCGCTGCCGGCCGTGAAAGGCACGACAAAATGAATGGGCTTGACGGGCCAGGCGGGGCCGGAGGCCGGCAGGGCCGGCTGCGCCAGCGCCAAGCCCGCAGCTGACAGCATGGCCGCCAGGGTGAGTAGTCTATTCATCTTGTCTCCTGCTTTTTCATTGGGGAATTGGCCGCCAAGGCGCACCAGCTGTGCTTTGTCTGCTATGAAATTTGTAGCCCGAGAGATTCGGTGACCCTGCGGCCCGAGGCGGCGAGGCTTGTGAGCACGGGCGCCAGATCCACTTCCAGCAGCCGGCCCTCGCGCTTTTTCCACCGGCCGGCCACCATCACGCTGTCGATGTTGGCCAGCGAGGTTTGCATCACCACCGTGTTGACCAGATCATGCACCGGCTGCATGTTCAGCATGTCGGCGCGCACCAGCACCAGATCGGCTTGCTTGCCGGCGGCCAGCGAGCCGATGCGATGCTCCTGCTTGAGCATGCGCGCGCCCTCCAGCGTGACCCAGGACAGCGCCTCGCGCGTGGTGATGGTCGAGGTCGTCGGGATGGTGCCGTGAGCTTCGCGCCAGGCGACGTTGTCGAGGCTGCGCTGCATGCCCAGCGCGATGCGGGCCTGGCTCAGCATGTCACCGCCCAGCACGCTTTCAAGATCCACTCCCAGCGACGGCGCCCGACCGAACTGGCGCAGGCGCCCGGTGATGGGATGGCCGTGGCCCTGCGACATCTCGTTCTCGGCCGCAGCAGAAAAACTCATGCCCAGTTCGCAGAAGCGCTGCAGCTGCGCGTCCGACAGCGCGTGACCGTGCACGATGTTGACGTGGTCGCCCAGCAAACCTTCAGCCTCCAGCCTGTCCCAGCCCCCAGGCGTTCGGGCCGGGCCACCGCCCTGGTGCAGCGACGCGATCAGGCCCAGTTCGCGTGCCATGCGGAAATCGTGCAGCGCGACCTCCAGCGTGGAATAGTGCGGGCCCAGCACGGCCGCGTGAATGTCCAGCAGCGCTTCGCCCTGGTGGCGCTTTCGCAACCGCTCGATTTCGGCTCGGGGGTGCGGAATTTCCCAGAACGGCCGCTCGCCCGGCCCCGGCTCGGGCTTGGGGGTGCCGTGGAAAAAGGCGGCGCGCAAGCCGGACTGCTGCAAGGCGGCGATGGCTGCGTCGTTGTGCTGGGGCGTGCGGTTGTTGTGGCACCAGTCGGCCAGGGTGGTGGTGCCGCAGTTGATCTGGTTCAACGCGCCCGCCAGAGTGGCGATGTGCATGTCTTCAGGCTCGAACACGGTGGCCAGCCCGGCGTGCATCTTGCGAAAGTATTCCAGCAGCGTCCAGTTGGCCGCCACCCCGCGCAGCGCGGTCTGCCAGGTATGCATGTGGGCGTTGACCAGCCCGGGGATGACGATGCAGCCACGGGCTTCAACCACCTGCGCATCGTCCACGTGCAGGCGTGGCGCGATCTCGGTGATGCTGTCCCCCGTGACCAGGATGTCGCCTTGCGCCAGGTCACCCTGTGTATCCATGGTGACAATGGCCGCGCCACGGATCAGCGTGCGTGCCACGGTCAGGATTCCAGGCCGTCGCTGATCTGGACATTCTCGGGCCGCAGTTCAAGGCCCGCGTCCTTCGCGGTCTCGGCCAGCAGCACGGCAAAGTCGACATGGTCGTGGCCATGTCCCACCATGCGCGCCACCGATTCGCGGGTGGCCGCCGCCGCCGGCATCGCGACGCCGTGCGCCCGGGCCGCGGCCATGCCCAGGTCCATGTCCTTGAGCAGCAGCTTGGGGGTGAAAGTGACCTGGTCAAACGTGAGGTTGACGAGCGTGGGTGTCTTGTAGCGGGTGTACATGGATCCCAGCACCGAATCGTTGATGCTTTCCAGGAACAGGTGGCGCGGTATGCCGGCTTTTTCGGCCAGCACCGTGATCTCGCACAGGTTCTGGATGACCACGCCGAACATGGTGTTGTGCGCAATTTTCCAGACGCGGGCCAGCTCACCCTCACCCACCCACATCACCTTGCGCGCCATCGCCTGGAGATAGGGGCGGGCCTGCTCATACACCGGCTTGGGCCCGGAAGAGACCATCAGCAGCTTGCCGGCCTTGGCCACCTTGGCGTTGCCCGATACAGGCGTGCACAGATAGGCCACGCCCATGGCCTCGAGCCGCCGGCGGATTTCGGCTGATCCCTCCTGCGAAATCGAGGAGCTGTCCACCACCGCGCCCGGGCGCCGCGCTCCGGCCACCAGGCCGCCTTCGCCGAACAGCACTTCCTTCAGGTCGTCCGTGGTGGAAACCATGGTGAACACCACTTCGCATGCGGCCAACTCCTGCCTGGCGGGCGCGACCATGGCGCCGTATTCGCCAAGGGGCGCGGCCTTTGAAGCGGTTCGGTTCCACACTGTGACCCCATGGCCCGCCTTGAGCAGCCGCTTGACCATGGCCTCGCCCATGCGGCCCAGGCCTATCCATCCGATGCTGTTTGCCATTTGCCAGGAATCCTTTTGGGTTGAAGCTGTGCTCAGCGCGCCATGGCGGCTTGCCAGTAACGCGCGTCAATGTATCTGGATGGATCGTCCAGCACGCTGCGGGGCTCGCCCAGCCTGCTGCGCAATGCCATTACCGCGCGCACGCCCTGCGCGTCAAGCCGGGCATCGGAGAAAAAGCCGGTTTTGGCATCCAGCATCAATTCGCACGACTGGCGTGCCAGCGGCAGTGTCATTCCGGCCACGTTGGCTTGCAGCAGAGCTTCGGCCGAGGCCCGGTTCTCCGGTTGCTTGAGCCAGCGCACGGAATCGCGGTAGGCGCGGATGAAGCCGGTCACGGTGGCCGGATGGGCCAGGGCCCAGCTGCGGCGTGCCGCGCCGACGATGCCCAGATAGGGGCCGATCACCTCACGCGCTGTCCCCAGCTGATTGAACCCGCGGTTCTTCGCCTGGATGTCGAACGGCGCGCGCAGCATGGTGGCGGCGTGCTGGCCTTCCATCAATGCGGCGAAACGCCTGTCGGTGCCGCCGGCGCGCGCCCATTGCACGTCGGACTCGGCCAGGCCGTTCTTCGCCAGCATCTCCCGCAGCGCGAAGGAAAAGCCATTGCTCATGGCGTCGACGGAAATGGTCTTGCCGCGCAGGTCGGCAAAAGTCATGACGCCGGGCGCGGCTACCAGGCTGAGGAACCCGTCATCGGAACCCATGAAGGCGAAGAAGTCGCTGGGCGGGCTGAACGCCACTTCGCCCTGCCCCTCCTGGTAGGCCACGATGTTGTCGAACGCGGTGATGGCGAGCTGGTAGCGCCCGTCCATCAGGCCGCTGAACAGCTGCTTTGAGTCCGGTGTGATCTGCAAGGCGGCGGCGATCCCGTTGCGCGCGAAGAACCCCTGGTCGCGGGCGGCCCACAGCGGCAGGTTGAAGCCGCCACCAAAACTGATGACTGAAACCGGTTCAAGCGCCGCCGCCGGTGCCGGGCTGGCGCATCCGGCGAGCCAGCCCGTGCCCAGTGGCGCCAGCGCCAGCGCGGCGGCGAAGCACCGCCTCGAATGCGCGCTGCCGGCGCCAGGATCTTGTTGAGTCTCCATGGCGCGCAGTGTGGAACCGCGCCCGCTGGAAGGCAAGGGGCGAGCCGAAAAAATCATTTTGCGTGGGCCGCACCACCGCGCTGAACGGTCACATCAGACCCTTTCAAGGACGAGTGCGATGCCCTGGCCCACGCCGATGCACATGGTGCACAGGGCATAGCGGCCGCCGCCCTTGTGCAGCTGGTTCACCGCCGTGGTGGCCAGCCGCGCGCCCGACGCGCCCAGCGGATGGCCCAGCGCGATCGCGCCGCCGTTGATGTTGACGCGCGCGTCGTCGTCCTGCAGGCCCAGCATGCGCAGCACGGCCAGGCCCTGCGCGGCGAAGGCCTCGTTGAGTTCGATCACGTCCAGCTGCTCCAGCGTGAGGCCGGTGAGCGCCAGCACCTTCTGGGTAGCGGGCGCCGGGCCGATGCCCATGACGCGCGGCGGCACGCCGGCCGTGGCCATGCCCACCACCCGCGCGCGCGGCGTGAGGCCGTGCTTCGCGGCGCCCGCCTCGTCGGCCAGCAGCAGCGCGCAGGCGCCGTCGTTCACGCCGCTGGCATTGCCGGCGGTGACGGTGCCGTCGGGGCGGACCACGCCCTTCAATTTCGCCAGCGCTTCCATCGACGTCTCGCGCGGATGCTCGTCCCGGCTGACGACGATGGGGTCGCCTTTCTTCTGCGCGATGGTGACGGGCGTGATCTCGCTGTCAAAGAAGCCGGCCTTCTGCGCGGCCACGGCCTTCATCTGCGAGGCCAGCGCCATGCGGTCCTGCGCCTCGCGCTCGATCTTGTAATCGGTGGCCACGTTCTCCGCGGTCTCGGGCATCGAGTCCACGCCGTACATCTCTTTCATGAGCTTGTTGATGAAGCGCCAGCCGATGGTGGTGTCGTAAATGGCGTTCGCGCGGGAGAAGGCGCTGTCGGCCTTGGGCATGACGAAGGGGGCTCGGCTCATGCTCTCCACGCCGCCCGCGATCATCAGCGTGGCTTCGCCTGCCTTGATGGCGCGCGCCGCCGTGCCGATGGCGTCAAGCCCCGAGCCGCACAGGCGGTTGAGGGTGGCCCCGGGCACCGCCACGGGTAGGCCCGCCAGCAGGCTTGCCATGTGCGCCACGTTGCGGTTGTCCTCGCCGGCCTGGTTGGCGCAGCCGTAGATGACGTCGGTGACGGCCTGCCAGTCCACCTTGGGGTTGCGCGCCATCAGCGCCTTGAGCGGAATGGCGCCCAGGTCGTCGGTGCGCACGGACGACAGGGCGCCGCCATAGCGGCCGAAGGGCGTGCGGATGGCGTCGCAGATGAAGGCTTGGGTGGTCATGTGTGTTTGCTCCATATTCAGTTGGCGACCGGCAGGCCGACGAGTTGTTCAAGTTCCGAATGGGTGAGGCCTTGCGCCATGTCGACCAGCCGCAGGCCCTGCGGCGTGCATTCGAGCGTGGCGATGTCCGAGTAGATGCGCTTGACGCAGCCGATGCCGGTCAGCGGGTAGCTGCATTGCGCCACCACCTTGCTCTCGCCCTTTTTGGTGAGCAGGTCCATCATCACCCAGGTCTGGCGCGCGCCGATGGCCAGGTCCATCGCGCCGCCGACGGCGGGGATGGCGTCTTTCTCGCCCGTGTGCCAGTTGGCCAGGTCGCCCGTGGCCGAAACCTGGAAGGCGCCCAGCACGCAGATGTCCAGGTGGCCGCCCCGCATCATCGCGAAGCTGTCGGCGTGGTGAAAGAAGGCGCCGCCGGGCAGCAGCGTGACGGGCTGCTTGCCGGCATTGATCAGGTCGTAGTCTTCATCGCCCGCGGCGGGCGCGGGGCCCATGCCCAGGATGCCGTTCTCGCTTTGCAGGATGACCTCGATGCCCGCGGGCAGGTGGTTGGCCACCAGCGTGGGCATGCCGATGCCCAGGTTGACGTAGGCGCCGTCGTGGATGTCCTGCGCCACGCGCTGCGCCAGCTGCTCCTTGGTGCGACGGGTATACGCCATGCCTAGCTCCTGAAGCCGCCGGCCTGGGTGGCGACGCGGTCTATCCTGACGATCTTGCTGACGAAGATGCCCGGGGTGACGATGGCCTCGGGATCCAGCGCGCCGAGTTCCACGACCTCGTGCACGGTGGCGATGGTGCGCTTCGCGCCCATGGCCATCACCGGGCCGAAATTGCGCGCGGCCATGCGGTAGGTGAGGTTGCCCCAGCGGTCGCCGCGTTCGGCCTTGATGAGGGCCACGTCGCCATGGATGGCGTGTTCCAGCACCTGCATGCGGCCGTTGATCTCGCGGGTTTCCTTGCCCCGGGCCAGCTCGGTGCCGTAGCCGGTGGGCGTGAAGAAGGCGCCGATGCCGGCGCCGGCGGCGCGGATGCGCTCTGCCAGGTTGCCCTGCGGCACCAGTTCCAGCTCGAGCTTGCCGCTGCGGTACAGCGCATCGAAAACATGGCTGTCGGCCTGGCGTGGGAAGCTGCAGATCACCTTGCGCACGCGCCCTGCCTTGAGCAGCGCGGCCAGCCCGGCGTCGCCGTTGCCGGCGTTGTTGTTGACCACAGTGAGGTCCGTCGCGCCCTGCTCGATCAGCCCGTTGACCAGTTCGTTCGGGATGCCCGCAGTGCCGAAGCCGCCGACCATGACGGTGGCGCCATGGGGCACGCCCGCCAGGGCCTCGGCGATGGAAAGGGCAATCTTGTTGATCATGTCGGCTTGCGCGGCGGCAGGGCTTTTGTTCTAATTATGAACAAGTGTTCGTGTATTGAATTTTAAAGGCATTCTGATTCCGATGGCAAACGCCCCGCCCGCGGCGGCACCCAAACCTGGCGACAACTACGTGCAGTCGTTCGCGCGCGGGCTGAAGGTCATACGTTCATTCAGCGCCGCCGCGCCGCGCCAGACCCTGACGCAGGTGGCCGCGCAGGCGGGCCTGACCCGCGCGGGCGCCCGGCGCATCCTGCTGACGCTGCAGGCGCTGGGGTATGTGGAAGGCGACGGCAAGCTGTTCTGGCTGACGCCCCGCATCCTGGACCTGGGCTTCGCGTACCTCTCATCGATGCCGATCTGGAACCTGGCCGAGCCGGTGATGGAAGCGCTGGTGTCGCAGGTCAAGGAGTCGTGCTCCGCCGCGGCGCTGGACGGGGCCGACATCGTCTATGTGCTGCGGGTGCCCACGCGCAAGATCATGAGCATCGGGCTGGGCGTGGGCTCGCGCCTGCCGGCCTACTGCACCTCGATGGGCCGGGTGCTGCTGGCGAGCCTGCCCGACGAAGAAGTGCTGCGCCGCCTGCAGGCCGTGCCACGCAAGGCGCTGACCCGCCATACGCTGACGGACGCGGATGTGCTGCTCGGAAAAATCCACCAGGCGCGGCGCCAGGGCTGGTGCCTGGTGAACCAGGAACTGGAAGAAGGCTTGATCTCGGTGGCCGCGCCGCTGACCAACCGCGCGGGCCGTACCATCGCAGCGCTCAACATCAGCGGCCAGGCCAACCGCACCAGCGCGAAGCTGATGCAGGAAACGATGCTGCCCTCTTTGCTGGAAGCTGCGGCATCAATCTCGCGCCTGCTTGGCGTGCAGGGCGCCTGAACCCGGGAACTACGGGCGCTTGAAGCCCACCACCAGCAGCACACCACCCAGCACCACGGCGCCCAGGCTCAGCCACTGCGGGAAGTTCACCGTCTCGCGCTCCTGCACGTTCAGCTTCAGCGGGCCGATCTGCGCGGCGGTGGTCTGCTTCGTGAAGCTGAAGCCGCCGGTGAAGAAGCCGGCCAGGCCCAGCACGATGAGGGCGGCGCCGATGATTTTGAGGGTGTTCATGGCCCCAATGTAGAGCTTGCCGGGGGGCCTGTCCGTAGGACGGCAGCCCGATGCGCATGCTAGGCTCGAATGCATGTTCACCCCTTCCCAGGCCGACGTGCGCCGCTTTTTCTGCGCGGTGCGGGCCAAGCACCTGACCGGCCAGCCGATGGACGCGCTGGAGACCCTGGCCGGCCAGTGGCTGGAAGAACATCCCGAGTACCACCCGGAGCTGGCTGACGTGGAAGCCGCGTTGGTGAAGGCCTATGACGGAAGCGGCGGGCAGGCCAATCCGTTCCTGCACCTGTCGATGCACCTGTCGATCAGCGAGCAGTGCTCCATCGACCAGCCGCGAGGGATCCGCCAGGCCGTGGAGCTGCTGGCCTCGCGGCGCGATTCGCTGCACGGCGCGCACCACGAGGCGATGGAGTGCCTGGGCGAAATGCTGTGGGAAAGCCAGCGCTCGGGCCGTCCACCGGACGGCGAGGCCTACGTGGCCTGCGTCCAGCGCCGCGCCACGCGGAACTGAATCAGCGGAACTTCTTCTCGGGAACCGTCTTCAGGTCGCCGTCCAGCGAGCTGACGTAGCCGGCCAGGTCCTTGAGCTCATTGTTGGAGAACTGCTTGGCGATGGCGCCCATGACGCCGTTGGAGCGGCCCATGTTGGCGTTGTTCTCGGTCTTGTAGGCCTTGAGCGCGACGAACAGGTAGTCCTTGTGCTGGCCGGCGATCTTGGGATAGGTCGGATCGATCGGCTTCGCGAAGTTGGCGCCGTGGCAGGAAACGCAGGCCGCCTTCTGCAGCAGGGCCGCCACGGGGGCGCTGGGCTCCTTGTTCGCCTTTTCGGCCAGGGTGGAACCCTGGGCCAGGCCATCGCCAGCGTAGTGGGCCGCGATGTCGTTCATATCCTGCTCGGACAGCGAGTCAGCGATGCCGCGCATGGTCGGGTGCTTGCGGTCACCCTGCTTGTAGGCGGTGAGGGCGGCCACGATGTACTTGGCGCTCTGGCCCGAAATCATGGGGACCCTGTAGACCTCGGGAAAGCTGGCCTGGTACCCCTTGATGCCGTGGCAGCCGATGCACATGGCGATCTTGGCGTCCAGCGACTTGGGGCTGCTGGCGGCGGCCGGGGCTGCGGCGGCGGCCGTGGGGGCTGCCGGTGCCTGGGCGTGGGCCAAAACCGTCACGGAAGCGACAGCCAGGGCGGAGAGCGTGGTCAACAACTTGTTCATTTTGCGCGCACAATCGGGTGAAGGTTCGTGTTCCAGATCAACCTTAGATTATATCCAGCGCGGCCCCGCGCTTCCCCTCCCGTCCATCCCCCCGCCAATCCCATGAAGTTCCAAGGCTCCCAGAACTACGTCGCCACCCAGGACCTGATGCTTGCGGTGAATGCAGCCATCACCTTGAGGCGGCCCCTGCTGGTCAAGGGCGAGCCGGGCACCGGCAAGACCATGCTGGCCGAGGAAGTGGCCCAGGCCCTGAACATGCCCCTGCTGCAGTGGCACATCAAGTCCACCACCAAGGCCCAGCAGGGCCTCTATGAATACGACGCCGTGAGCCGGCTGCGCGACTCGCAGCTGTCGGACGTGGATGGCGGCGAGCGGGTCAAGGACATCCACAACTACATCGTCAAGGGCGTGCTGTGGCAGGCCTTCACGGCCGACCAGCCGGTGGCGCTGCTGATCGACGAGATCGACAAGGCGGATATCGAATTCCCGAATGACCTGC
This sequence comes from Burkholderiales bacterium, assembly GCA_016191525.1. Lineage (GTDB taxonomy): Bacteria > Pseudomonadota > Gammaproteobacteria > Burkholderiales > Burkholderiaceae_C > Ramlibacter. The sequence goes on from JACPOK010000040.1 coordinate 205,787, forward strand.
TGCGCGAAATCGACCGGATGGAGTTCTACGTGTATGAGACGCGCGAGCTGATCCGCGCGAAGCACCGGCCGCTGGTGTTCATCACCTCCAACAACGAGAAGGAACTGCCCGACGCCTTCCTGCGCCGCTGCTTTTTCCACTACATCAAGTTTCCCGATGCCGACACGATGAAGCAGATCATTGACGTGCATTTCCCCGGCCTCAAGAAAGAGCTGCTCACCGCGGCCATGAAAACCTTCTACGACGTGCGCAACCTGCCCGGCCTGAAGAAAAAGCCCAGCACCTCCGAACTGCTGGACTGGCTCAAGCTGCTGGTGGCCGAGGACATCCCGCTGGAGGCGCTGCAAAGCAAGGACGACAAGGTCGCCGTGCCGCCGCTGGTGGGCGCGCTGCTCAAGAACGAGCAGGACGTGACGCTGTTCGAGAAGCTGGTCTTCATGCAGCGCCACAACCGATGAACCCGTTGCTGTTTGAAGGCCTCACCGATGCCGCCGGTTTTGTCGGCGGCGTGCTGCTGGCTTATGTGCTGGGGCTGATGCTGGGCTTCGACCCGCTGGCCGAGGGCTACGGCGGCAGCGCCATCGGCGGCATCGTGATGGCCGGCATCGGCGGCGGGGCCGGCCTGCAACTGGCCCGTCACTGGCGCAGATCGAGAACGCAAAAGAAGGAGTAGCCCGCATGGCTTTTGTCGAGCCCGTCACCCTGTCGGCCCGCGGTGTCTCGCTGGTGCCACTGGAACTTGGCCACGAAGAAGGGCTGCGCGCGGCGGCGGCCGATGGGGAGCTCTGGAACATCCGCGTCACTTCGGTGCCCGAACCCGGGGACACGCGCGGCTACATCGAAGCGGCGCTGCAGATGCGCGAAGCAGGCAACCGGTTCGCCTTCGCCGTCACCGATGCGGCGACGGGCACGGTATTGGGCTCCTCCAGCTATCACGACATCGTGCCGTCGGTCAAAAGGGTGGAGATCGGCTACACCTGGTACGCCAGGCGGTGCCAGCGCACCCATGTCAACACTACCTGCAAGATGCTGATGCTCACCCACGCCTTCGACACACTGGGCTGCCACGTGGTGGGCTGGCGCACCGACAACTTCAACTTTGCGTCGCAAGCCGCCATCGAGCGGCTGGGAGCGAAGAAGGACGGGGTGATCCGCGGCCACGCACCCCGGCGCGACGGCACCATCCGCGATACGGTGATCTACAGCCTGCGCTCAGGCGAGTGGCCCGAAGTGCGGGCGCAGCTGCAATACCTGCTGGACAAACCCCGTCCCTGAGGGCCTTCCGATGCTGATCGACTTCTTCTACAGCCTGCGCGGCGCCAAGCTGCCGGTCTCGGTCAAGGAATACCTGACGCTGCTCGAAGCGCTGCAGGAAGGGGTCGTGGGGCCCAACAGCGAAAGCGAGGACGGCAGCGGCTGGAAGATCGACGATTTCTACTACCTCTCGCGCACCGCGCTGGTGAAGGACGAGAAGCACTACGACAAATTCGATCGCGCCTTCGCCGCCTATTTCAAGGGCGTGGAGATGGTGGCCGACTTCACGAAAGACGTTCCCCTGGAGTGGCTGCGCAAGAACCTGGAACTGGAGCTCAGCCCCGAAGAGAAGGCCAAGATCGAGGCCATGGGCTGGGACGAGCTGATGGAGACGCTGAAGAAGCGCTTCGAAGAGCAGGAAAAGCGCCACGAGGGCGGCAGCAAGATGATCGGCACCGGCGGCACCTCGCCCTTCGGCGCCTACGGCTTCAACCCGCAGGGCATCCGGATCGGGCAGGACAAGAGCCGCAACAAGAGCGCGGTGAAGGTCTGGGACCAGCGCGCCTACAAGGATTACGACGACACCCAGGAACTGGGCACGCGCAACATCAAGGTGGCGCTGCGCCGCCTGCGCAAGTTCGCCCGCGAAGGCGCGCAGGAAGAGCTGGACCTGGACGACACCATCCGCTCCACCGCGGCCAATGCCGGCTACCTGGACATCAAGATGGTGCCCGAGCGGCACAACAAGGTGAAGGTGCTGCTGCTGATGGACGTGGGCGGCACCATGGACGAGCACATCCACCGGGTGGAAGAGGTGTTCTCGGCGGCCAAGGCGGAGTTCAAGCACCTGGAGTTCTATTACTTCCACAACTGCGTGTACGACTTCATGTGGAAGAACAACCGGCGGCGCTTCTCGGAGAAGTTCGCCACCTGGGACATCATCCGCAAGTACAACAAGGACTACAAGCTGATCTTCGTGGGCGACGCCACCATGAGCCCTTACGAGATCCTGCAGCCCGGCGGAAGCGTGGAGTACAACAACGAGGAAGCTGGCGCCGAATGGATGCAGCGGCTGACCAGCGCCTTCCCCAAGTTCGCCTGGATCAACCCGGAGCCGCAGGGCGTGTGGCAGTACCGGCAAAGCATCAGCGTGATCCAGCAACTGGTGAACCAGCGCATGTTCCCGATGACCATCAAGGGCCTGGAAGAGGCCATGCGCCTGCTGAGCAAGTAAGCCCTCCCCTACAATCCCGCGTTCGCTCCTCGTAGTTCAATGGATAGAACGGGCGCCTCCTAAGCGCCAGATACAGGTTCGATTCCTGTCGAGGGGACCAGTAATATTTTGCAGCGCACCATTGCGTTCGGTTACAGGTGTCACGCGGCGCTTGCACCTGCGTCACGTTGCTGCCTTGTGCGAAGCCTAGGATGAATCCTCAAATCCCCCACCGAGGAACCGCCATGGCCTGCCCCGACTACCGCATTGAAAGCACCCATCCCATCGCGGGCCGGCTGTTGCCGGTGTCGGGCGAGCGCGAGTATTTTTTCAGCGACCGGTCGCTGGCCGTGGCCATGGCCGCCAAGAGCGTGACCCTGCCCTGCGGCCAGGAAATCCGCGTGATCCACGTGCCCACGGGCGAGATTGTTTTTCGCAAGGAAGCCTCGCCGCGCACGGAGGCGGCCGACGAGCTCTAGCGAAGCGCCCCGCGCCCTCAGGCGTTGCGGGTCAGGTCGTCTATCTTTGCCACCAGTTCGGCCAGCGGGGCGCGCTTGGCGATGCCGGGGCGCCCGCCGACCTGGCCATCCAGGTCCTTGGCTTCCTCCGGCGACACCAGCGCGGTGAGGTAAATAAAGGGGATGCGGGCGGTCTGCGAGTCGGACGAGAGTTCGGCCGCGACGTCGCCGCCGCTCATTTGCGGCATGTCGATGTCGCACAGGATCACGTCGGGCAGTTCGGCCTTCGCCAGGGTCAACGCCTTGCGCGGATCGATGGTGCTCACAACGTCATAAAGCTTGCTCAGCTTGGTGACGAGGTAGGTGATGACGGCATCGTCGTCATCGATCAGCAGGATCTTTTTCTTCGCGCTCATTGCGGTTCCCCAGGGACAGCCACCATGATACAGGTGGCCGGTTTCATGAACTTCCCTGCACGCTGGACTGGACGAAACGGACCTCCACGGTGTCCAGGTGCAGCAGCAGATCGTCCATCATGGCAACCAGCTGCGCCTCATCGACATCGCTGAAGTTCTTCTCGATCCAGCGGCTCTGGTCGCCCGCCCAGTGAAAGCCGTACAGGCCGAAGCTGCCCGCCAGCTGGTGGGCGATGCGGCGCACCTCGCCGCGCTGCCCGTCCCGCATGGCGGCGCCCATGTCGGCTATCAGGCCGCGGCGGGAGGCCACGAAGTCGGCAAGCACCGGCTCGACATCGGCGTCGGCCAGCACCGGGTCGTTGCTGCCAGCCTGCGCCGCCGGCGGCTGGGCCTTGGGCGGCGGCACCACGGGCTCTGCACCGATCAGCACGTTCAGCTCCAGCAGGGTTTCGTGGATGGCGTCGCGCGTGACGGGCTTGGTGAGGTAGCGGTCAAAGCCGGCGGCTAGGGCCCGGTTGCGGGTCTCGTCGTCCTCATGCGACGACAGCGCGACGATGGTGCAGCGCCTGGCCAGCGTGGCTCGCTCCAGCGAGCGCAGTTCCTGCACCGCCTGCAGCCCGCCCATCACCGGCATGTCCAGGTCCATGAAGATCACGTCGGGCCACTGCAGTTCGGCCGCCGCCAGCGCCACCTTGCCGTTGATCGCGGTGTCCACCGTGAAGGGCGGTGTCGGCAGGAAGCGCCGCACGATCAGCAAGTTGTACTCGTCGTCGTCCACCAGCAGCACACGGGTGGGGGGCAGCGAAGAAACAACCTGCGGTTCGGCGCCCCGCCGCTCGGCCGCGTGCCGCATGGTCGCCGGAACCGCGCCAAGGGGCGCGGCCCGCAGCGTCACCGTGAGCGTGGTGCCGCCGCCCTCCGAAGTCTCCATGGCGATGTCGCCATCCTGCACCCCGGCCATCAGGCGCGCCGAATAGGTCCCCAGCCCGGTACCGCTGGCCTTGCCCTGCGTCGCGTATTTCTGGAAAAAATTCAGCCGCACCGACTCCGGCACCACGCCGTGGTTGTGGATGTGCAGCCGCACGGTGCCGTCCGCGCCGGCGCCGGCGCCGATAGTCACCACCTCGCCGTCGGGCGAGGCTTCCACCGCGTTCTTCAGCAGGTTGGCCAGCAGCGAATAGCAAAGCAGTTCCTCGGCCCAGGCATACGGCACTTCGCCGATGTCGAGCTTGAGCAGCACCTGCTTGGAGGCGGCGTGCATGCGCACGTCCGCGATCACCTTGTTGGCCAGATCGGTCAGGTCCACCGCATCGGGGCGGAAGACGTAGTTGCCCTGCTCCATCTTGTAGAGGTCCAGCGACAGGTTGACCATCGACAGGATTCGGTAACCGGCACGCTCCACGATGCCCAGCAGCTCGTCGGCCTCCGGCCCGAGCTTGCGCTCCTCGCGCAGCAGGCGCGGCACGGCGACGATGCTGTTCAGCGGTGTCTTGATGTCGTGGCGGCCGATCCGCTCCACCTCTTCGCGCAGGCGCACGTTTTCCTTCAGTGCCTCGTTCTGCGACTCCAGCTGCGCCGCCTGCGCCGCGATCTGGTCATGCGATGCGCGCAGCGCCTCGTCCTGCGCGCGCCGTCCCGTGATGTCGATGATGGCCGCGATCCAGCGCAGCACGAACCCCTTTTCATCGCGCACCGCGATGCCGCTGACCTGCACCCACGCATAGCTGCCGTCGGCGCGCAGCAGCCGGTAATCTTCCGGCGCGTAGTACTCGCCCAGCGGCCCTTCCGGCCCCTTGCCCATGATGAACGGCACCCAGCGCCCGGTCACCCGCTTGCGGTCGTCCGGATGGATCATCACCTTGAAGTAATCCGGCCAGTCCGTGGTGTCGGCGTCGGGCGCGTAGCCGCGGATCTCGCGGAAGCGCGGCGAATAGTACGTTTCGTGCGTGCGGCCGTCCCAGTCGACGATGCCCACCCGGGCGCCCCGCACCACCAGATCCAGCCGGCGCTGCTCGGTGCGGGTCAATGCCATCTGCGCGCGCAGCGCTTCTTCCTGCTCGTGGAACGCCGTCACGTCCAGGTAAGACGTGATGAAGCGGCGCGTGCGCCCGGCTTCGTCCGCCTGTGAGATGCCCTCGGCGTGGATCCAGACCCACGACCCGTCCGCACGCCGCAGACGGTACGACATCGGCTCGCCGGGTGCCTCCTCGGCGCCCGGCGCCCGGCGCCGGATCATGGCGCGGAACTGCCCGCGCGCCTTCTCCTGGTCCTCGGGGTGCATCAGCTCGAAGATGCTGGGCCAGGCCGAGGTGTCCGTGTCCTGCGGGTAGCCCAGCATCTCCTTGAAGCGGCCCGAATACGTGATCGTGTCGCGCACCGCATCCCAGTCGCCGAAACCCGCCTTGGTGGAGCGCACCAGCAGGCGCAGCCGCTCACGTTCCACGTCCAGCGCCTGCTCGGTGGCGTATTTCTCGGTGATGTCCAGGCTGGCCACCAGTACCCCGATGCGGTGGCCTTCGGAGTCGACCATGACGGTGCGCGTCTGCATGAAACGGCGCCCGCGGAAATCGTATTCGCGCTGCGGCGACACTTCGCCGGGCCGCAGCGCCAGCGCCTCGCGGTCCAGCGCCAGCGTGGCGGCGGCGGCCGGGTCGTTCAGGTCCAGCAGGGACCGGCCGATGACCTTGTCACGCGTGATGCCCACCGACTGCTCCCAATTGCGGTTGACATAGAGGTGGCGGCCTTCCGTGTCGCGCAGCGCCAGCGCCAGCGGCACCGAGTCGAAAAGGTCGTTGATGAACTTGATGCGGTTGGACATGGCGGTCTCGTGCCGCTTGGTCTCGGTGATGTCGATGAATGAGCCGATAAAGCGCAGCGTGCGGCCATCGGCGTCGCACACCGAAATCCCTTCGGCATGGATCCACAGGTAGTCGCCGTCGGCGCGTTTCATCCGGTAGTCCATGGGCTCGTTGACGCGCACGCCGCTGGTCACGCTGCGGTCGCGCAGCTGCTTCATAAAACTGCCGTGCACCTTGTCATGGTCTTCGGGATGCAGCAGCTGCCTGAAAGGCGGCGGGTCGGGCGCATCGGGGCCCACGGGATAGCCCAGCATCTCGCGGTAGCGGTCGGAGTAGCCGGTCCTGTCCTTGATGGCGTCCCAGTCCAGCACGCCGGCCTTGGTAGCCCTCACGATCAGGTCGGCGCGCTCGCGGTGCTCGATCGAGTGCAGCTCCTCGGAAGAGAGGGCGCGGGAGAACCTGCGGGCCAGCAGGATGGCCGGCGCCACGACGAAGACGAACAGGCCGTAGGGCACCAGGGCCAGCCGCTGAAGGTGCTCAAACTGCAGCGTGTCATGGACCACCGTCACCGTCAGTACGGCAACGCCTGCCAGCAGCACGCCGGCGCTGCGCCTGCCGGCGCGGAAGGCCCGCACCATGACCAGCGCCATGTACAGCGCCGCCAGCGCGGAGCCCAGCTGCAGGGTGTAAGCCAGCCAGGTGAAGACACTCGCCGGCGTCAACAGCACCACCGTCACCGAAGCAGCACCCCAGGCGGCGACCGCCTGGACCACCCTGCGGTTGAACTCCTGGGGGTACAGGCTGTGCACGAACAGCGCAAAGAAGGTGATGGAGCCGTACCAGCAGAAGAACACTATCTTCATGTAGCCGTCCCAGCCCAGCGGCGCCGCCAGCGGCTGCAACGCGCGGGTCCCGGTCAGGCCCAGGCCCAGTGCCAGCGTCAGGCAAAAGAGCCCGAAGTGCAGTGGGCTGGGATCCTTGCGCCGCGTCAGGAAGAACAGCAGCGGCAGCCCACCCATGAACACCAGCCCGCCCATCGCGAACACATCGCGCACCACGGCCCGCTCGCGCTCCTCGCGCACCTGCTGCCTTGTGCCCAACGTCAGGCTGCGCACCAGGCCGCCGCGGCGCATGTCGAAATTGGAAACATGCGCGACGATGTTCAGAGGGCAGGCCTGGCCATCAAGGTGCACGATCTGCTGCACCGGCGCCGGCGCGGCTGTTCCGGCCGAAGTGCCGGGGTCGCCTTGCCGCGCGACCAGCTGGCCGTTGGCATACCAGTGCACGGCGCTGTGCTGCACCGGCAGATTCAGCGCCAGGCCCGAAGCCTGCCCGCACAGGACGGTGAGCCGGTAACTGGCAAAGCCGTAGGCGCCTGCCGCCTGCAACTCGTTCCAGGAGCCGGGTACCGGCGCGCGCGCGGTTGGCTGTGCAGCAAGCGCTTCGGGGTCGTCGAAGCGGCCCCAGCTGAAGGCCCACTGGCCATCCAGCGGCGCTACGCCGTCTTTCGGGAAATCCCATTGGCCCAGGTCCAGCACCCCGCCGGCCGCGTGTGGAGGAGGCGGCATGCCGCCGCCGCAACCTGCCAGCAGCAGCAAAACCAGGACGGCAAGCCAGCGTGAACGGAAGGGGAAAGCCATGGGTCCAAAGCATACGCAAATACCCGGGCAGCGGCCGTCAGCGAGGCACAACACAACTCAGGGCTGGCGAAGCTTTTCCACCGCCACGCGCAGGTCCGCAGCCCAGGCGCGGCGGTCGCGCCCATCGGCAACCTGGGGCTCGCCGAAGCTGACCACGGCACTGAAGCGCGGGCCGGTGAGGGTGCGCCAGATCGACCCCACCAGCGTGTCGTCACCGACGTAACTGGGCACGGTGCTGGGCCCGCCGCTGGCCGCATCCACGAAGCGCAATGCCACGGGCAGCACGGGCGCACCGGCGGACACCGCCGCCTGCATCAGGTTGGCGTGGAAAGGCAGCAGGGACAGGCCATCGCTGGTGGTTCCCTCGGGAAATACCGCCACGATGTCGCCTGCCTTCAGGCTTTCGGCCATCCGGTGCACCACGCGCAGCGCATCACGCCGCGACTCGCGCTCGATGTACAGGGTGCCGCCGCCCGTGGCCAAGGTGCCGACCAGGGGCCAGTGCCGGACTTCGGCCTTGGAGACGAAGCGGCAATACCGGGCTGCATGCAAGACAAGGATGTCCAGCCAGGAGATGTGGTTGGCCACCAGCAGCAGAGGTCCCGCCACCGGCGGCTGCCCGCGCAGCACCAGCCCGATGCGCAGCAATTCCAGCATGCGGCGCGCCCAGGCCTGGACGCGTTGCTGGCGCGCCGCGTCGTCCAGCCTTGGAAATTCGAACCTGATGGTGAGCCAGCCCGCCAGCGCATGCGCCAGCACGCGCCAGGCCATGGCGAGAGCGCGAAGGAGCTTCATCCGCGGATCAGGCCCGCTGCCAGCCCTCGTAGGCGACCTGTCCCGCGGTGATGGTGCAGCGCACCCGGCCGGGCAGCTCGTAGCCGGAGAAAGGCGTGTGCTTGCCCTGGCTGCGCAGCGCGCCGGGCGCCACGGTCCAGGCGGCCTGCGGGTCAAACACGCAGACGTCGGCCACGCCGCCCTCGACCAGCTGCCCGGCGCTGGCTTGCAGTGTGCCCAGCGCGGAGCCCAGCACACGGGCCGGCTCGCTGGTGAGCACGGCCAGCGCCCGCGGGAGGCCCACCCCGCTTTCCTGGCCCCACTTGAGCGCCAGGCCCAGCAGCAGTTCCAGCCCCGTGGCGCCGGGTTCGGCTTCGGCGAAAGGCAGGGTCTTGGCGTCTTCGTCCACCGGCGTGTGGTCGGACACCAGCGCGTCGATGGTGCCGTCGCCCAAGCCTTCGCGCAGCGCGTCGCGATCACGTTGCTGGCGCAGCGGCGGGTTCAACCGCATGCGGCTGTCGAAGTAGCCGATGTCGTTGTCGATCAGGTGCAGCGAGTTGATGCTGACGTCGCAGGTGACAGCCAGCCCCTGGTCCTTGGCCTGGCGGACCAGCGCGACGCCCGCCGCGCTGCTGATGCGGCACAGGTGCACGCGCACGCCGGTCACCCTCATCAATTCAAAGATGGTGTGCAAGGCGATGGTCTCCGCCGCGACGGGTACGCCGGACAGGCCCAACCGGGTCGCCAGCGCACCGCTGGCGGCCACGCCCTGGCCCAGATGCAGCTCCTGCGGCCGCAGCCACACGGTGTAGCCGTAGGTGGCGGCGTACTGCATCGCGCGCTGCAGGACCAGCGTGTTGGACAGTGGCACTTCGGCCTGGCTGAAGCCCACGCAGCCGGCCTCGGTGAGTTCCGCCATTTCGGTCAATACCTCGCCCTGCAGATTGCGCGTCAGCGCGCCCAGCGGAAACACGCGGGCCTGGTGCAGCTTTTCGGCGCGCATCTTCAGCATTTCCACCAGGCCCGGCTCGTCCAGTACCGGGTCGGTGTCGGGCGGGCAGACCAGGCTGGTGACGCCACCGGCCACGGCGGCCGCCATTTCGCTTTCCAGCATGCCTTCGTGTTCGTAGCCGGGCTCGCGCAGGCGCGCGGCCAGGTCCACCAGGCCGGGAGCCACGATGCAGCCGCTCGCGTCAATGACGCGGTTCGGGCTGAAGCCTTCAGCGATTTTTCCGATGGCGAGAATGCGGCCCGCGGCGAGGGCCAGGTCGCAGACCTCGTCGAAATTGGAGGCGGGGTCTACCACCCGGCCGTTCTTGATCAGGATCTTCATGCCGTCTTACGCCTCATTTCCCGCGACGATGGACATCACCGCCATTCGCACCGCGATGCCGAAGGTCACCTGCGGCAGGATCACGCTCTGCTTGCCGTCCACCACCGCCGAATCGATCTCCACGCCCCGGTTGATCGGGCCCGGATGCATCACGATGGCGTCGGGTTTGGCCAGCTGCAGCTTCTCGGGCGTCAGCCCGAAGCTCTTGAAAAACTCCTGCGAGGATGGCAGCAGCGCGCCGCTCATGCGCTCATTCTGCAGGCGCAGCATGATGACCACGTCGCAGCCGCGTATTCCCTCTTCCAGCGTGTGGCACACGCGCACGCCCATCTGCGCCATGTCGCCCGGCACCAGCGTCTTGGGGCCGACCACGCGAACCTCGGCGCAGCCCAGGGTGGTGAGCGCGTGGATGTCGGAGCGGGCCACGCGCGAATGCAGCACGTCGCCGACGATGGCCACGGTGAGGTTGGAGAAGTCCTTCTTGTAGTGCCGGATGGTGTACATATCCAGCAGGCCCTGCGTGGGATGCGCGTGGCGGCCGTCGCCGGCATTGATCACGTGCACATGCGGTGCCACGTGCTGGGCGATCAGGTAGGGCGCGCCCGACTCGCTGTGCCGCACCACGAACAGGTCGGCCGCCATGGCCGACAGGTTGGCGATCGTGTCCAGCAGCGATTCGCCCTTGGAGGCAGAGGAGCGCGCGATGTCCAGGTTGATCACGTCGGCCGACAGCCGGGTGGCCGCGATCTCGAAGGTGGTGCGCGTTCTCGTGCTGTTCTCGAAGAACAGGTTGAACACGCTCTTGCCGCGCAGCAGGGGCACCTTCTTGACTTCGCGGTCGCTCACGCTGACGAAACTGGAGGCCGTGTCCAGGATGTGCGTGACGATGTCGCGCGGCAGGCCCTCGATGGACAGCAGGTGGACCAGCTCGCCGTTCTTGTTGAGTTGGGGGTTGCGTTTGTAGAGCACGGTCAGGCTTCCTCGACCTTGAATGTGAATTTGCCGGCGTCGTCGCGGGCCAGCGCCAGCGACTGCGCGTCGGGCAGGGCCACGCGCGCGGCGGCGTAGTCGGCCTGCAGCGGCAGTTCGCGCCCGCCGCGGTCCACCAGCACGGCGAGCTTGACGCTGGCGGGTCGGCCGTAGTCGAACAGCTCGTTGATCACGGCGCGGATGGTGCGGCCGGTGTACAGCACGTCGTCCAGCAGGATGATGTGTGAGGCGTTGACGTCGAAGTCCAGCTGCGTCTGCTGGCCGGCGCCGGACAGGCCGCGCTTGGCGAAATCGTCCCGGTGCATCGCCGATGAAATGACACCGGCGTTGCCGGGCAGTTTCAAATCACCATGCAGCCGTTCGGCCAGCCAGGCGCCCCCGGAAGTGATGCCCACCAGCCGGGTGCCGGGCACGCTCAGCTGTTGCACGCCCCGCAGTAATTCGCGGTACAGGGCCTCGGCATCAAGAAGAAGGGCCCCCACGCTTGCCGCCAAGGCGCCTGCGCTGCCCCCCGAGGGGGCGCTCGCGCCTTGGGGCGGCCCGGCGTCGCTCGGGTTACTCATGGAAGACTCCTCAGGAACTGTTCAAGAATCACGCAGGCGGCGCCCGCATCCGGATCCGCCGCGCCGTTGGACCGTGCTTCGGTGGTGCTGTAGCGCTCGTCCACTTCAAACACCGGCAGCTTCACGCGGCCCCGCAGCTGGCGGGCGAATTTCTGCGCCCGGGCGGTATTGTCGTGCGGCGCGCCGTCCGGGTGGAAAGGCACACCCACCACCAGCGCGTCGGGCTGCCATTCGCGCACGCGCGCCTGCACCTGGTCGAAGCGCGCATCCCCCTCGGCCCGGATGGTGGGCTGCGGCGTGGCGGTGCGCAGCATCCGGTTGCCCACGGCGACGCCGGTGCGCTTGGCGCCGTAATCAAAAGCCAGAAATGTTTGGAGGTGGTCGGGAACGGGGGGCATGGCCGCGAGGCTCATGCCGGCCTCCGCCGGGCCGCCCCAAGAAGGCCGCAGCCCCCTCGGGGGGCAGCGCCGTCCACGCAGTGGCAAGCGTGGGGGCTCACTATGCGTGCCCCGCATCCGGGGAGAGCATCCAGGCTTCCAGGCCCAGGAGCGACAGCGCCTTGGCGTAGCGCTGTTCGATCGGCGTGTCGAAGATGACCGAGATGTCGGCGTCCACCGTGAGCCAGCTGTTTTCGGCCAACTCGGATTCCAGCTGGCCCTCGCCCCAGGCCGAATAGCCGAGGGACACCAGCACCTTGCGCGGGCCGGCGCCGGTGGACAGCGCCTCGAGCACGTCCTTGGAGGTGGTCATCTCCAGGCCACCGGGGATGGTCATGGTGGAAGCGTAGACCGGCTCGCTGGGAGCGGCATCGCCCGCGTACACGGCTTCGTGCAGCACGAAGCCGCGTTCCGTCTGAACCGGGCCACCATGGAACACCGGGATGCCGACCAGGTCGTCGCGCCGCAGGGGCAGCTCCACCTTGTCGAACAGGCTCTTCAGGTTGATGTCGCTGGGCTTGTTGATCACCAGGCCGAGGGCGCCGCGGGCGCTGTGCTCGCACAGGTAAACCACGCTTTTGGCGAAGGCCTCGTCTTCCAGGCCGGGCATTGCAATCAGGAAATGATGCGTCAGGTTGATCGAAGACTCATCGGCGGGCATGATCGGCATTTTAGCGGACGCCGTGGAAAAGACCTATCCCGCAGGGCTGATGTGGTTTCGCCGCGACCTGCGCACCAGCGACAACGCGGCCCTGTACCAGGCGCTGAAGGCCTGCCGCCAGCTGCATTGCGCCTTTGTTTTCGACACCCCCATCCTGCAAGCCCTGCCCCGGCGCGACCGCCGGCTGGAGTTCATCCGCGACTCGCTGGCTGAACTCGACGCCCAGCTGCGCCGCCTGGCCGGCCATGACCATGCGGGCCTCATCACCCGCCACGCCGTGGCTGCCCTGGAAATTCCCCGCCTGGCCCGCGAACTGGGCGTGCAGTCGGTTTTTGCCAACCACGACTACGAGCCGCAGGCAGTGGCCCGGGACGCCGCCGTGCGGGGTACCCTGGCCGACGCGGGCATCGCCTTCCACACCGCCAAGGACCATGCCATCTTCGAACGCACGGAACTGCTCACGCAGGCGGGCAAGCCCTATGCCGTGTTCACTCCCTACAAGAACGTCTGGCTGGCCAAGGCCGACGCGTTCTACTTCAAGCCCTACCCGGTGGAGAAATACGCGCAGGCGCTGGCCCCCCGCCCGGAAGCGCTGCGCCGCGAGGTTCCCGCGCTGGCGGCCCTCGGGTTCGAGCCCACCAACCTGGCGCAGCTGCCGATTCCCGCCGGGATGTCGGGCGGGCAGGCGCTGCTGGCGGATTTCATGCCGCGCATCGGCCACTACGGTGAATCGCGCGATTTCCCCTCGGTCAAGGGGCCGAGCTATCTGGGCGTGCACCTGCGCTTTGGCACGGTGTCGATCCGCGCGCTGGCGGGCAGCGCCCATCAGCTGGCGGCGCAGGGCAGCGGCGGTGCCGCGGTCTGGTTGTCTGAACTGATCTGGCGGGACTTCTACTTCCAGGTGCTGGCCAACTTTCCCCATGTGTCTGACGAAGCGGGCAACAGCCACAGCTTCAAGCGCGAGTACGACGCCATCAAGTGGGAGCACGGCAAGGCGGCGGACACGCTATTCGCGGCCTGGTGCGAGGGCCGCACCGGCTACCCGCTGGTGGATGCAGCGATGGCGCAGATCAACCAGACGGGCTACATGCACAACCGGCTGCGGATGGTGGTGGCCAGCTTCCTCACCAAGGACCTGGGGCTGGACTGGCGCAGGGGCGAGCGCTATTTCGCGCAGCAGCTGAACGACTTCGACCTATCCGCCAACAACGGCGGCTGGCAGTGGGCTAGTTCCAGCGGCTGCGATGCGCAGCCGTATTTCCGCATCTTCAACCCGGTGAGCCAGAGCCGCAAATTCGACCCGCAGGGCAAGTTCATCCTGAAATACCTGCCGCAGCTTGCGGGCCTGCCGGAGGCTGCGCTGCACGCCCCCTGGACGGCAAGCCCGGTGGAACTGGCGGCAGCGGGACTGACGCTCGGCAAGGACTACCCGCAGCCGCTGGTGCAGCACGACGAAGCGCGTGAGAAAACGCTGGCGCGCTATGCGGTGGTGAGGAAAGGCACCCCCTGAAAAGCAGAACGCTATCGAATCGATAGCGTTCTATGCTTGTCTGGCGCGCCCTGCAGCCCGATTCTCTTCGTCAGGCGGGGATCTTCGCCTCGCTGTAGTGCTTGACGAGGCTGAGCAGCTCTTCTTCCGAATAGGGCTTGCCCAAGTAGTGGTCCACGCCCAGTTCCATGGCGTGCTCGCGGTGCTTTTCGGCGATGCGCGAAGTGATCATGATGATCGGCAGGTCTTTCAGGCGGGCGTCGCCGCGGATGTTGCGCGCCAGGTCGAAGCCGTCCATGCGCGGCATCTCGATGTCCGACAACACCACCGTGGGCTTTTCCTCGGCCAGTTTTTCCAGGGCCTGCAGGCCGTCCGCCGCCAGGGTGACGCGGTAGCCTTCACGTGCCAGCAGCCGCTGCGTGACGCGGCGCACCGTGATCGAATCGTCCACCACCAGCACCAGCGGAATCTGCGGGGCAGCCTGCATCACCTGCGCCGCGGGCTGCCTGGTGCCGGCATCGCCCATCACGTCCGCCTGGGCGTGGTCGGCACTGAGTTGCCGCGCCTGGTCGCCGAACACCGTGCTCAGCGCCACCGGGTTGTAGATCAGCACCACGGCGCCGGAAGCCAGCACCGTCATGCCGGCCAGGCCGGGCAGGCGGGCCAGCTGCGGGCCCAGGTTCTTCACCACCACTTCCTGGTTGCCCAGCACTTCATCCACGTGCATGGCGATTCGCTGCGCGGCGCTTCGGAAGATCACCACCGGCAGCGTCTTGCCCTGCTGCTCGGCGCTGCGCTGCGAAGACTGCAGCAGCGCGCCCGACCAGAAGAACGGCAGTTGCTCGCCGCCGAACTCGTACACGCCGGAGTTATAGGCCTGCTGCACTTCCTTGGCCGGGGCGCGGCGCACCAGTTCCACCACGTTGGCGGGCACGCCCACCGAGAGGTTGCCGCTGCGGATCATCACCACCTGCGTCACGGCGGTGGTCAGCGGCAGCACCAGCTTGAAGTTGGTTCCCTTGCCGGCGTCGGTGGTGGTCTCCACCCGGCCGCCCAGCGCGTTCACTTCGGAACGCACCACGTCCATGCCGATACCCCGGCCGGACAACTCGGTGACCTGCGCGGCCGTCGAGAAACCGGGCATGAAGATCAGGTTGGCGGCTTCCTGGTTGGACAGTTCCTGCTCCGGCGTGATCAGGCCCTGGGCCAGCGCCTTTTCGCGGATGCGGGCGATGTTCAGGCCGGCCCCGTCGTCATGGAATTCCACCGAAACGTCATTGCCCTCGTGATGCAGGCCAATCAGGATGGTGCCGGCGGGGTCCTTGCCTGCGGCGGCGCGCGTAGCCGGGTCTTCAATGCCGTGGGCCACGCAATTGCGCAGCAGGTGTTCGAAGGCGGGCGTCATGCGGTCCAGCACGCCACGGTCCATTTCGATGGAACCACCGGTGATGTCCAGCTTGACCTGCTTGCCGGTTTCCTTGGATGCCAGCCGGACCACGCGATAGAGGCGGTCGGAAATGCCTTCGAACTCCACCATGCGCGTGCGCAGCAGGTCGCGCTGCAGTTCGCGCGTCTGGCGGGCCTGGGCAATCAGGTCGTCTTCGGTCGACTCCACCGTGCGCTGCAGGTTGCGCTGCACCGTGGCCACGTCGTTCACCGACTCGGCCATCATGCGCGTCAGTTCCTGCACGCGGGTAAACCGGTCGAACTCCAGCGGGTCGAAGTTGGCGGCCGAATCCTTGGCCTGCGCCAGCCGCGACTGCATCTGCGACTCGGCCTGCAATTCGATGTCGCGCAGCTGGGCGCGCAGGCGGTCCAGGTTGCCCGTCAGGTCGGTCAGGGAGCCGCGCAGCTGCTTGAGCTCGTTTTCAAGGCGCGAGCGCGTGATCATCACCTCGCCGGCCTGGTTGACCAGGCGGTCCAGCAGCTGGGACCGGACCCGCACCGCCTGGTTGGCGGCCTGGCGGATGGGCGCGACCGTGCTGACCACGGGCATGGCCACCAGCGAGCGCCGCGGGGCGGCAACGTTTTCACCAGCGGCAGCCGCGGCTGCGGGCAGCGGCTGCTGCTCCATCACCGGTGCCACGGGCTCCGGCGCGGCGGGCGTCAGGCCGCCGGTTTCACGCAGCCGGTCAAAGTTCGCCTGCATCGCGTCAAAGCGGTGCAGCAGGGGCTCGATATCGCCGGCCTGCACGTTTTCCGAGCCGAGGTACTCGATCTCGGACTCCATGCGGTGCGCCAGTTCGCCCAGGCGCAGGGCGCCGGCCAGGCGCGCGCTGCCCTTGAGGGTGTGCAGGGCGCGCAGCACTTCGTCGCGCGCGCTGCGGTTTTCGGAACGCGAAGCCCACTGGCGCAGCGCGCCGCCCAGCTGGGGCATCAATTCAACCGCCTCTTCCTCGAAGATCGGGAACAGGTCCAGGTCGATCGCGTCGGTGACGTCCAGGTCGTCCTGGTCGTCATCGCCGCGCTGGATGGCTGCCGGTTGCACCCGTACGGGCGTCTCGACGGGCGCGGACAAAACCGGCCGCACGGGAACGGCGACTGCCGGCGGCATCGCGACTGGCGCGGCAATCACGGGCTCGGGGGCCGGCGGCTCGAATGCCACAGGCTCGGGTGCGGACTCGGGTACAGGCGCTTCGGCCGGCGTTGCCTCGGGCGCTGCTTGCAGGTCACCGAAGCCGCTGAAGGGCAGGTCTTCAGGCGCGTCCTCGCGCTGCGGTACATCCAGGTCTTTCAGGGCCTGGAGCGCTTGCGCAACGCCCGGCTCGGGTTCCTTCAGGAAACCGGCGGCGAACTGGTGCAGCAGGCGGCGGATTTCTTCGGCCGCGTCGGTGAAGGCCTTGCCATGCGCGGGGGTGCCGAATGCCAGGCGCTGGGTATGCTCCAGCGAATTCTCCAACGCCCGTGCAATATCCGACAGGGCATGGAAGCCCACTGTGGCGGAACTGCCCGCCAGCGCATGGGCAAGGCCCACGGTGGAATCGGGAACGCGCTGGTTCAGCTCCAGGCACCATTCGGACACTTCCGTCACCAGCCGGCGCGACCATTCGTCGGCCTCGTTCAGGTACACGTTGTACAACGGAATGCCGATGCGCAGCGAACCGATCACCTTGATCTGCTCGTCCACCGACTCAGCTGCCTCCACGGGCTCCGCCGCCGGCGCCGCCACTTCGAAATCGGGCAGTTCGAACGAGGGTTCCGCGCTTTCCGCGGGAAGCTCGGTGTACGAAACGTCCACGCCTTCGGCGGTGGCCGCATCGAAGTCGATGAACACTTCGGCCGGCTTGCCTTCGGAGGCGGGCGGTTCGGCCGCCGGGCCGGACACGGCCAGCAGGCTTGCGAAATCGATGCCGCCAATGTCCGACGGTGTCGGTTCCGGCGCAGCGGACGGGAGCTCGAAGTTGAACTCGGCAGGCAATTCGGCCGCCGGCAGTTCCGCCACTTCGGGCACCTGCGCGCGAATCACCTGCGTGGTGTCGAACACCACGGGCGCCGGGGCGCTGGCGCTGGGCATTTCGAATATGACAGTGGCCACCGGCTCGAACGCGGGCGCTGAAACGGGAGCCGCAACAGGCGCCTCGAATGAAAACACCGGCTCTTCCGGCAAGGCGGCGGGCGCCTGCACGGGTTCGGGCGCCGCGGGTGTTTCCACCGCAACCGGTGCCGGAGCCGGCGGCAGGCTCTCTTGCGGCAACACCAGCGGAACCAGGCGGTTCTCGGTGCGCAACGCATCGGCGGCTGTACGGAACAGGCCGGCCTTCCAGTCGCCGTCGGTATTGGCCGCGATGTCTTCGACCCAGCGGCCAAAGCCGCGCACCGCGTCCCCTGCCAGGCTTCTAAGGTCGTCCGTCACGGGCTTGCCGTCAGCCAGCCAGGTGTTGAGAACCTGCTCCAGCGACCAGGCGGCTTCGCCGAATTCATTCAGGCCGACCATCCGCGAACTGCCCTTGAGCGTGTGGAAGGCACGGCGCAATGTCGTGAGTTCGCCCACGTCGCCGGGATTGGCAGCCAGCGTCGCCAGGGCCGTGTTGGCGTTTTGCACCACCTCGCGAGCCTCTTCCAGGAAGATGTCGCGCAGGTCGTCTTCCTCGAAATCTTCTTCCGGTGCCGCTACAGGCGCCGCAGTGGGCGTGGGCTGCACGGTGGCGGCGAGATCGCTCAGCGCCGCCGCGGTGGCGTGGCTGTCCTGTGCCGACACGGCTGCGGCGGCGTCGCGCGCGGACTGTGCCATGCCCGACTGGTCGGCCAGCACCGCGTGGGTTGCCAGCGTGTCGAGCCGTGCCGTCAACTGGCCCATGCCCGAATCGGCAGCCTCGCTGACCACCGACATGACTTCCTGCGACAGCATGTCCTCGTTGACCGAGACGCCGGCATCGACCTCGCCCAGTGTGTGGCCGGTGCGGCCCATCAGCGGCCGCAGTTCGCCCGTGGAGTCGTCATACAGGAACAGCTTCTTGGCCAGCGCGGGCTGGTAGTTGAGCATGTCGATCAGGAAGCCGAGCGCACCCAGGTTGTTGCCCAGCTTGTCGAAGGTGCCGGCGGCGCGCGCCTTCTCTTCGTCGACCTCGGTCACCAGGATTTCCTCGACGGCTTCGCGCATGCGCAAGACGGCTTGCGCCGCCTGGTCCAGGCCCAGCACGGACAGCACGCCGCGCATCTGCGACAGGTGGCCCGGCGCATCACCCAGCGGTTTCTTGTCCTTGGGATTGCGGAAGAAGTTGTCCAGTACTTTTTCGAGCTCGCTGAGGGTGGAACGCAGCTCGCCCACCACGCTGCCCATGGTCTGGCGGTCGCTGACACGGCGGTACAGCTCTTCCATCCAGGGCTCCAGCGCCTCGGGCTGGCCGCCCTGGCGCACGTTGCCAAGGCGCTGCGCCAGGCGCGCGGTGCGCGCGGCCAGCTGCGAATCCGTGGGGTCCAGGTCCTCGAACGCCGCCTCGAGGTACAACACGGCGGTGGCCACTTCCATCGCCAGTTCGGGGCCCGGCGCGCGGCCGGACTTGGCGACGGCGTCGATGGCGGCATTGAGCGCCTCCGCCAGCGGCGCACTGGCAGGATGAAGCTTGACCAGCGAATCGCTGACCAGGTGGAACTGGTCGGACACGCCCTTGACCTTGGTGGCGTCGCCGCCCGACAGCGTGGACCATGTTTCCTTGGCCAGGCCGATGCGCTTGCGGGCCTGGGCCAGCAGCACGGGGTCGAAACGGCCGAACTGGCTGGTCTGGTAATCCACCGGCTTGAACCGGGCCAGGCCGTACGCCTGGCGCACGGCGGTCAACGACGGGGCGTCGATGGCACGCTGGGGCACTGCCTGCGAACAGAAGAAGACCAGGTCCTGCGCCAGCCGGTCCGACACGCCCAGTTCGCCCTTGGCGAGCGAGGCGTACTGCATCAGCACCCGCGAGGCGGCGCGCTTCACATAGACATCGACCGGCAGCAGGCCTTGCGCCAGCGCCTCGAAAAAGCCGGCGCAGATCTTCCAGAAGATGCGGGGCTGGCGCGCGGTTTGCGATTCCGCCAGGCCCAGGCTGACGCTGACGAGGCCGCGGGCCGCCTGCCCGTCGCCGCTCTTGACCACGGCCAGCACCGCCTGGTCCATGCGGCTGCGGACTGCGGGGTCGTAGACCAGCTTGTCCAGGCCCGCCGGGCTCTGGATTTCGGACCAGCGCCAGTCCATTCCCCACATGTCGGCCGGATGGACGCGGTCGGCGCCCACCAGTTCCTGCGTGTCACGGTACTGGGGAAACAGCGCCACCGCGGACACGGGTTTGCCCAGCAGTACGCCTTCCAGGTATTCGGTCAGCGCGAAGCCGGCACGCTCTATCTTGGCGGTGGCAGCCTCGCTGCACAGGTCGGGCCGTTCGATGAATTTCTGGGCCGCGCCCTCCATCGAGCGCAGCATGTGTGCGGGCGCCGCCAGGCCCACCATCTCCAGCGCGCCCACGGCCTGGTGCAGCTGCTGCCGTGCGATGCGAAGCTGGCCGGTATCGACCGAAGCCATGTCCGAGCCGCGCGCCAGGTTGGCGTCACGCACGAACCGGCGCAATGCCGCCGAGGCCGTGTCGAGCGACTTGCGAAGCTCGTCCAGCACCCAGGCCAGCGGGCCCAGGTCATTGGCGGCGAGATCAATGTCGGTTTCGTTGGCTTGCATGGTGACTGTGCCTAATCAATCAGCGGCGCATTCGCGCCGCCGGGCCGCCCCAAGGCGCGAAAGCCCCCCTCGGGGGGCAGCGAGCTTCGGGCGAGCGTGGGGGCCATATGTTCAGGCGATCTTGAACCGCGACACCGACTGGCGCAGTTCTTCAGCCATGCGCGAGAGTTCCCGCACCTGCTGCGCCGTGGAGCGCGTGCCTTCTCCCGTCTGCTCCGTCACCGCGAAAATGTGCTGGATATTGCCGGCCACCACGTTGGCGGATTCGGCTTCCTTGGACGCGGACGCGGAGATCGACTCGATCAGCTCGGCAAGGCGGCGCGACACCTGGTCAATCTCGGTCAGAGCCGTGCCCGCGTTGTCGGACAGTTTGGCCCCTTCCACCACACCCTGCGTGGAGCGTTCCATGGCGGCCACGGCGTCCTGCGTGTCGGTCTGAATGGCCTTCACCAACGCCGAAATCTGGCGCGTGGCATCCGCGGAACGTTCAGCAAGGCGCTGCACTTCTTCGGCCACCACCGAGAAGCCTCGTCCTGCTTCGCCGGCTGACGCCGCCTGGATGGCAGCGTTCAGGGCCAGCACGTTCGTCTGCTCGGTAATGTCCGAGATCAGCTCGGTAATTTCGCCAATCTCCTGGGACGATTCGCCCAGCCGCTTGATCCGCTTGGAGGTTTCCTGGATCTGGTCGCGGATGGAGTTCATGCCGCCGATGGCGTTCTGCACGGCCGCGAGGCCGGATTCAGCGGCTTGCAGCGACTGGCGCGCCACCAGGGCTGATTCCTGCGCCTGCCCGGACACCTGGTTGATTCGGCCGGCCATGTCGAGCACCGACTGGCCGGTTTCGCGAATTTCACGCAGCTGCTCGGTGGAAGCCGCCAGCAGCTCGGTGGACGTGGACTCCACCTGCGCCGTCGTCTGGGCAACCTTGGTCGCCGTGTTCTGCACGTTGCCCACCAGCTGGCGCAACTCTTCCACCGTGTAGTTCACCGAGTCGGCGATGGCGCCCGTGATGTCCTCGGTCACCGTGGCTTCCTGTGTCAGGTCGCCTTCGGCCACTGTCTGCAATTCATTCATCAGCCGCAAAATGGCCGCCTGGTTGGCGTCGTTCACGCGCTTGGCTTCCTGCTCCTGCTGCTCGGCTTCCAGCCGCTGCGTTTCAGCAACCACCTGGCGCTTGCGGCTGTCCTGCAGCTGAACGTAGGCCAATCCGATGGCCGCGATGATGGCGAACAGGGCAGCCAGGCCCAGGGCCACCAGGGCGCCGAGGCCCAGGCCGGTCTGTGACGACAGCTTGCCCTGCAGGTCTTCCAGCGAACGGCGCAGCGGTTCGCTGTCCGCAATAATCGCGGCCTGCGCTTCGCGCGCGGACACCAGGCCCTGCAGGTTGCCCAGGATGGCGCCGGCCTGCGTGCGGGTCTGTTCATACAGCTTCATCAGCGCTTCGAGGCGCTCGCGGGTTTGCGGGTCCTTGGAGCCGGCCAGCCGCAGTTCGGGACTGCCGTCCAGCAGGCCCTGCGCGATTTCCTTGAAGGAGTTCAAGTCCTTGCCGAGCAGGAACACCGCCTCGGGCGACACGCCCTCCATCGTCAGGAATTCGTTGGCGGACTTGCCGATACGCTGCGTCAGCATCACCAGCTGGCCGGCGGCGGAAATCTCGGCCGGCGCGGCGTTCTGCTGCAGCTTGAGCGAAGACACGGTCTCGGCGATTTCCAGCAGGTCTGACGACTGGCGGTTAATGGTGCGCAGCGCGTTGCCCACCTGCGTCAGGATCTTCTGCTGGCCCATCACGGTGGCGGCGTTCTTTTCGGCGCGCTCCATCAGCGGGTTGATCTTCTCCACGTCGTCCTGGTATTCGACAGCCACCGGCTGCAGGCGCAGGCTGTCGTCGCCGCCCTTCAGGCCGCGCACCGTCTTGGCCAGCACGTCGGAGCTTTCCTTCACGTCCGGGAAGGCCTGCGCGCTGCCCACCAGGGCCTGCGACACCGACTTGGCAAGGCGTTGCGACTGCATCAGCGACTGGCCGGTACCCGCCACCTGCTGGGCGACGCGGTCGGCCTGGTTCACCGCCAGGAAGGCCACCGTGCCCAGCACGGCGAGCGACAAGGCCAGCAAGGTGAACAGGATGCGCTGGTGCGTGACGATGGTGCGGCGCCCGAGCAGCGGCACGCCGATCAGTTCGGCTTCGTTTGCCACCTCGGCCGGCTCGATCGAATCCTCACCGTCGACGCTGTCCTCCGGTCGCCCTTCCATCGCGGCCGCGGCAACCGGCTGGTTGTGCCCGTCCATGGCACCAGTGGCCATGGGGTCCATGGACTGGTCCGGCATCGCCAGGCTCAATTCGCCGCTGGGATCGGCCGAATGCTCCGCGGGTTTTTTCGAAAAGAGGCTATTGAGTTTGTCAATCAACGACATGATGCGAACCTTCCGGGAAAACTTAAGCGCTGATGCTCAGGAATTGGGGTTGTTGCGACAGCGCCTGCAGGTTGATTTCCTGCCAGAACGCCCCGTTGGCATCGGTGTAGCCGCTGCCGAAATAGTTGGGCGAGCCCTCGGGGGGCGCGGCCGACGATGAGAAAGCTTCCATGCTGCGCAGGCCCGACAGCCGGTCGATCAGCAGGGCGCAATTGACTTCAAGCGTGGCGTTCAGCGCCACCAGCCGCGACTCGGCCCGGGTGGCGTCAGATCGCATCGCGGGTGCCTGGCCGCTGGCAAAGCTGGCCAGGTCCACCACGCCATACAGCCCGCCGCGCAGGTTCGCGACGCCCATGAACCAGTTCTGGGTGTAGGGCACCGGCTGGGGACTGGCGAACGGGAAAATCTCGCCCGCTTGCGACAGCGGGAAAAGGTACTTGGCTCCCGCGGCCTCGACAGCGAGCCAGGATGCGGACACGCCCTCCGTGCGCGCGGCCTGAAGGCGGGTGGCCAGACGGCTCTGGAGTTCTCGGAGGGCTTCGCGGTTGGCCATCGTTCAGGGGTGGCGCCGCTTCAGCTCAGGGCCTTGATTTTGGCCATGAGTTCGTCGGCATCCACCGGTTTGGTGATGTAGTCGCGCGCGCCCTGGCGCATGCCCCAGACGCGGTCGGTTTCCTGGTTCTTGCTGGTGCACATGATGATCGGCACGTCGGCGTAGAGCGGGTCGCGGGTGATGGCACGGGTCAGCTGGAAGCCGTTCTGGCCGGGCATCACGACATCCATCAGGATCAGGTCGGGCTTTTCCTCGGCCAGCCGGCGGAAGGCGTCCTCCGCGTTCTCGGCGGTCTTCACGGCGAAGCCGTTCTTCTGCAGCAGGTCCGTCATGAACATCAACTCGGTCTTGGAGTCATCAACGACGAGGACTTTTTGTATGGGCATCACACTACTCCTTGTTTTGCGGCGCCGAACTGCTGCACGGTCTGCAGCAGCTGGTCCTTGGTAAATGGCTTGGTCAGATAGTCCTGGGAGCCGACCATGCGTCCGCGGGCCTTGTCGAAAACGCCGTCCTTGGAAGACAGCATCACCACCGGCACCGAAGCGAACTTGGCATTGCGTTTGATGATGGCGCAGGTCTGGTAGCCATCCAGCCGCGGCATCAGGATGTCGCAGAAAATCAGGTTGGGCTGGTAGTCATTGACCTTGGCCAGCGCATCAAAGCCGTCTTCCGCAAGCATGACTTCATGGCCACCCTGCTTCAGGAAGATCTCAGCGCTGCGCCGGATGGTATTGCTGTCGTCAATCACCAGGACCTTGAACCCGGCTCCAGTCGTGCTCACTTGACGCTGCTCCTCAATATTTGTAACTGCTAGGGGGCTGCATCATCCAAAGATGTAACAAGCGCGCACCCTTTTAAATCTGAACCATCTCAAAATCTTCCTTGCGGGCACCGCACTCGGGGCAGGTCCAGTTCATGGGCACCTGGGCCCAGGGAGTTCCGGGTGCCAGTCCGTGGTCTGGCGCACCGGCCGCTTCGTCATATATCCACCCGCAAATCAGACACATCCACGTTTTAGTTTCTTCAGTCACAGCTTAAAGGGCCTTCGAATAGAATGCAACGATTGTATCGAGGCCCTGTTGCGCCCTGAGACTACAGCGTGCCGCTGCCTGCGAAATTCAGGCCTATGACAAACCCCAATTCCCCCACATTGACCCCCGGCGCGGATGACGACGCCGACAGCGACGAAGGCAATCCCGCCTGCGTCCTGGTGTTCAACGCCAACGACCCCAGCGGCGCCGGCGGCCTCGCCGCAGATGTAACAGCGGTGGCCTCGGTCGGCGCGCATGCGGTGCCGGTTGTAACAGGTGCCTATGCGCGCGACACCGCCGAAGTGTTCGACCATTTCGCCTTCGACGAGGAAGTCGTGGCCGAACAGGCGAGGGCCATCCTGGAAGACGTGCCGGTGCAGGTGATCAAGGTCGGCTTCGTGGGCAGCCCCGAGAACCTCAGCACCATCGCTGAAATCGCGGCCGACTATTCCGAGATTCCGCTGATCGCCTACATGCCCAACCTGTCATGGTGGGACGAGGCGCAGATCGACCTGTATCTGGATGCCTTCCGCGAATTGTTGTTACCGCAAACCACCGTGTTGGTAGGAAACCACAGCACGCTGTGGCGCTGGCTGCTGCCGGAGTGGAGCAGTGAGCGCAGCCCCACCGCGCGCGACATCGCCAAGGCGGCTTCGGAATCGGGCGTGCCCTACACGCTGGTGACCGGCATTCCCCTGCCCGAGCAGTTCATCGACAACGTGCTGGCCACGCCGCAGGCGGTGCTGTGCAGCGAAAAATTCGAGCGCTTCGAAGCCGTGTTCTCCGGCGCCGGCGACACGCTCTCGGCCTCGCTCGCGGCGCTGGTGGCCAGCGGCAGCGACCTCGCCGCGGCCGCCACCGAAGCCCTGAGCTACCTCGACCGCTGCCTTGACGCCGGCTTTCGGCCCGGCATGGGCAATGTCGTGCCCGACCGCCTGTTCTGGGCCCAGCCCGAAGGCGAGAGCGAAGAAATCACCGACGAAGAAGCGCAGGCCCTGCAGGTCTTCGACATGCCCGCCCATGACACCAAACACTGACCGCAACCAGCTTCTTTTCGACCGCGCCCGGCAGCTCATCCCCGGCGGCGTCAATTCACCGGTGCGCGCATTCCGCGCCGTCGGCGGCACGCCGCGCTTCGTGCAGCGCGCCCACGGCGCCTATTTCTGGGACGCGAACGGCACGCGCCACATCGACTACATCGGCTCCTGGGGTCCCATGATCGTGGGCCACGGCCATCCGGCGGTGGTGGAAGCGGTGCAAAAGGCGGTGCTGGAAGGCTTCTCCTTCGGCGCGCCCACCGAGCGCGAGGTGGAACTGGCCGAAGAGATCATCAGCCTGGTGCCTTCCATGCAGATGGTGCGCCTGGTGAGCTCGGGCACCGAGGCCGCGATGAGCGCGATCCGCCTGGCGCGCGGCGCCACCGGCCGCAGCAAGATCATCAAGTTCGAGGGCTGCTACCACGGCCACGCCGACGCGCTGCTGGTCAAGGCCGGCTCGGGCCTGGCCACCTTCGGCAACCCCACCAGCGCCGGCGTGCCGCCGGAGGTGGTGCAGCACACGCTGGTGCTGGAGTACAACAACCTGCAGCAGCTGGAAGAAGCGTTTGCGCTGCACGGCAGCCAGCTGGCCTGCCTGATGATCGAGCCGATCGCCGGCAACATGAATTTCGTGCGGGCCGGCGTGCCCTTCATGCAGCGCTGCCGCGAGCTGTGCACGCAGCACGGCGCGCTGCTGGTGTTCGATGAGGTGATGACAGGTTTCCGTGTCGGGCTGGGCAGCGCGCAGGGCGTCTATGCAAAAGCCATCCCCGGCTTCGCGCCGGACATTTCGGTGCTGGGCAAGGTCATCGGCGGCGGCATGCCGCTGGCCGCCTTCGGCGGGCCCCGCGCCATCATGGAACAGCTGGCGCCGCTGGGCCCGGTCTACCAGGCCGGCACGCTCTCGGGCAACCCGGTGGCCACTGCGTGCGGCCTGGCCACGCTGCGCGAAATCCGCAAGCCCGGCTTCTTCGGGGCGCTGTCTGCCTCCACTTGCTCGCTGGTGGAAGGCCTGGCTGCCGCGGCAAAGGCAGAAGGCGTGCCCTTCAGCGCCGATTGCGAAGGCGGCATGTTCGGCTTCTTCCTGCTGGACACCCTGCCGCAGAACTACGGCCAGGTGATGAAGACCGAAGGCGCGAAATTCAACCTGCTGTTCCACGGCCTGCTGGACCGGGGCATCTACATCGCTCCGGCCTTGTACGAGGCAGGGTTCGTGAGCTCCGCGCACAGCGCCGGGGACATCGCGCAGACCATTGCCGCGGCTCGCGAGGTTTTCCGGCTGCTACAAAATAAGTAGCGTCCCACGCACGGTTGGTGCGCTCTACCGCCTGATTTCCCTCTAAAAATCAGTGCCTGAAGTGCCTCACGCCTGAGAACACCATCGCCACGCCGCGCTCGTCGGCGGCGGCGATGACCTCGGGGTCGCGCATGCTGCCGCCGGGCTGGATGACGCAGCTGGCGCCCGCATCCACCACCACGTCGAGCCCGTCCCGGAACGGGAAGAAGGCGTCGCTGGCGACTACCGTGCCTTCCAGCGACAGGCCGGCATGCTGCGCCTTGATGCTGGCGATGCGTGCGGAGTCGAGCCGGCTCATCTGGCCCGCCCCCACGCCCATGGTCATCCCGTCCTTGCAGAACACGATGGCATTGGACTTGACGTACTTGGCGACCTTCCAGGCGAACAGCAGGTCTTGCAGCTGGGCGGGTGTCGGCTGCTTTTTCGTGACGACCTTCAGGTCCGCCAGCGCCAGCTCGTGGTTGTCAGCCGTCTGCATCAACAGGCCCGAGCCGATGCGCTTGACGTCCATCAGGTTGCGGCCGTTGTCCCAGTCGGTCTTGCCTCCGGGCGGCATCGCGATTTCCAGGATGCGCACGTTCACCTTGCTCTTGAACACCTCCAGCGCTTCGGCCGTGAAGCCGGGCGCCATCAGCACTTCGACGAACTGTTTCGACACCGCCTGCGCCGCCGCGGCATCCATCGCGCGGTTGAAGGCGATGATGCCGCCGAAGGCCGATGTAGGGTCGGTCTGGAAGGCCTTGCTGTAGGCCTGGAGCGTATCGCCGCCGATGGCCACGCCGCAGGGATTGGCGTGCTTGACGATGACGCAGGCGCAGTCCGTGAAGCTCTTGACGCATTCCCAGGCCGCGTCGGCATCGGCGATGTTGTTGTACGACAGCTCCTTGCCCTGCAGCTGCTTCGCGGTAACCAGCGAGCCGGGCGCGGGATACAGGTCGCGGTAGAAGGCGGCCTGCTGGTGCGGGTTCTCGCCATAGCGCAGGTCCTGCAGCTTGACGAAGCGGCCGTTGGCCTGCGCCGAGAAGAGCGAGTGGCTGCCGTCTTCCTGGATGCGCGACAGGAAGTCGCTGATCGCGGCGTCGTAGTTGCTGATGCGGTTGAAAGCGGCCACCGACAGCGCGAACTTCGTCTTGTCGGTGAGCTTGCCCCCGGCCCGCAACTCGGCCAGCGCGCCTTCGTATTGCGACGCATCCGTCAGGACGCCCACGTCCTTCCAGTTCTTGGCGGCGCTGCGCACCATGGCGGGCCCGCCGATGTCGATGTTCTCGATCGCGTCTTCCAGCGTGCAGCCGGGCTTGGCCACGGTCGCTTCGAATGGATACAGGTTGACCACCAGCAGGTCGATCGTGTCTATGCCGTGCGCCTTAAGCGCCGCCATGTGCTGCGGCAGGTCGCGCCGGGCCAGCAGGCCGCCGTGCACCTTGGGATGCAGCGTCTTCACGCGGCCGTCCAGCATCTCGGGAAAGCCGGTGAGCTCGGCCACCTCGGTCACCGGCAGCCCCTTGTCGGCCAGCAGCTTCGCGGTGCCCCCGGTGGAGAGCAGCCGGATGCCCAGCGCATGCAGCGCCTGGGCGAATTCGACGATGCCGGTCTTGTCCGAAACGGAGATGAGTGCTTGCATAGTCAGTTGGGGACAGAGCTGAAGATCTGTCCCGCAAGGTTGTTTATTTGAGAAGCTTGTGTTCGACGAGCTTCTTGCGAAGCGTGTTGCGGTTCAGTCCCAGCCATTCGGCCGCCCGGGACTGGTTCTGGTCGGCCTTGGCCATCACCACTTCGAGCAGCGGCTTTTCCACCACCTTGACCAGCATTTCATACATGCCATCGGGCTCGGTGCCGCGCAGGTCCCGGAAGTAGCCTTCCAGGCTGGCGCGCACACACTCTTCTATGTGCTTCTTGCTCATGCGTTCTCTTCCACCGCTTCTTGTTCGTTGTTTTCCGTGCCTTCTCCAGCCGCCGGCATGCGATCCGTGTGGCTGCCCATCTCGTCGAAGAACAGCGCCACCGCGCGCAGCTGTTCTTCGCAATCCTCGATCAGGTTCATCCGGGCGCGGAATGCCGCGCCTCCCGGCAGCGCCTTCACGTACCAGCCGATGTGCTTGCGCGCGCTGCGCACACCGGTGAAGCCGCCGTACAGGGCATAGTGGTCCTGCAGGTGGTCCAGCAGCAGGCGCCGCACCTCGCCCACCAGGGGCGGTGCAAGATGCGTACCCGTCGCAAGGAACTGCGCCACTTCGCGAAAGATCCAGGGCCGGCCCTGGGCCGCGCGGCCGATCATGATGGCGTCGGCACCGGTGGCCGCGAGCACGTCGCGCGCCTTCTCCGGCGTGGTGATGTCGCCGTTGGCGACCACCGGGATGCGCACGGCCGCCTTTACCTCGCGCACGGTTTCGTATTCGGCGTTGCCTCCATACCCCTGCTCGCGTGTGCGGCCATGCACCGTCAGCATCTGGATGCCCACGTCCTCAAAAGCGCGCGCCAGGGAAACGGCGTTGCGGTGTTCCCGGCACCAGCCGGTGCGCATCTTCAGCGTCACCGGCACGCCATGCGGTGCGCAGGCTTCGACCACCGCCCGGGCGATGGCCGCGGCCAGCGGCTCGTCCTGCATCAACGCGGAGCCGGCCCACTTGTTGCACACCTTCTTGGCCGGGCAGCCCATGTTGATGTCGATGATCTGCGCGCCACGGTCGATGTTGTACGCGGCGGCCTCGGCCATCATGGCCGCGTCGGTTCCCGCGATCTGCACGGCGATGGGGCCCGGCTCGCCGTCGTGGTTGGCGCGGCGCGAGGTCTTCAGGCTGTTCCAGAGTTCGCGCCGCGAAGTCACCATCTCGCTGACCGCGTAGCCCGCCCCAAGCTGGCGGCATAGCTGGCGGAACGGCCGGTCGGTCACGCCCGCCATCGGGGCCGCGAACAGGTTGTTCGCGAGAAGGTGGGGACCGATGTTCATGCGGGGAGGAGGAAGCGCGGCTGCTGAAAAATGAGGCACGATTGTATGCCCCCGCCGTTTCAGCGGCTGAAATAAAAATGCGTACGCGCCTACAGGCACCCCGCCCGCCGCTGCCTATACTGGGTTCGCATGCAAGCCTGGCTCGATTCCGCACTCGCGCTGCTCGCGCTGCCCCAGTACGGCTTGAGCACACTCTTTGTCGCCGCGTTCATATCGGCGACGCTGCTGCCCATCGGCTCCGAGCCCGTGCTCTATGGCGTGCTGCGGCTGAACCCCGATATTTTCTGGAGCGCCGTCACGGTCGCCACCGCCGGCAACACGCTAGGCGGCATGCTCGACTGGTGGATGGGCTACGGCGCGCACCAGGTGGTGGACAAGTACTCACATTCCCGCCATCACGCGCGCGCCCTGGTGTGGCTGGAGCGCCTGGGCCCCAAGGCCTGCCTGCTGTCGTGGCTGCCCATCGTCGGCGATCCGCTGTGCGCGGTGGCCGGCTGGGCCAAGCTGCCGTTCTGGCCCTGCGCGGGCTACATGCTGGTGGGCAAATTCCTGCGCTACGTCTGCATGACGGCGGCGCTGCTCTACGTGTTTCCGGCCTGAGGGCCGCGGCGCATCAGACGTTGAACAGGAAGTTCATCACGTCGCCATCCTTGACGATGTATTCCTTGCCTTCGCTGCGCATCTTGCCCGCGTCCTTGGCGCCCTGCTCGCCCTTCAGGGCGATGTAGTCGTCGAACGCGATGGTCTGCGCGCGGATGTAGCCGCGCTCGAAATCGGTGTGGATCACGCCGGCCGCCTGCGGGCCGGTGGCGCCAACCGCGACGGTCCACGCGCGCACTTCCTTCTCGCCGGCGGTGAAGTAGGTCTGCAGCCCCAGCAGCTTGAAGGCGGCGCGGATCAGGCGGTTCAGGCCCGGTTCGTCCTGCCCGATCTCGGCCAGGAACATGCCCTTGTCCTCGTCGCTCATGTCGGCCATCTCGGCTTCCATCTTGGCGCAGATGGCGACCACCGGCGCGTTCTGTTTCGCGGCGTATTCGCGCAGCTTGTCCAGGTAGGGATTGTTCTCGAAACCCTTTTCGTCCACGTTGCCCACGAACATCGCCGGCTTGGCGGTGATCAGGCACAGCGGCTTGACCAGCGGCATCTCTTCCTTGCTGAACGAAAGCGCGCGCACCGGCTTGCCCTCGTTCAGCGCGGCCTGGCATTTTTCAAGGATGGCCACGATCTTGGCGGCTTCCTTGTCGCCCGAGCGTGCCGTCTTGGTATGGCGGTGCAGCGCCTTTTCCACCGTGCCCATGTCGGCCAGGCACAGCTCGGTCTGGATCACCTCGATGTCCGAGATCGGGTCGACCTTGCCGTTGACGTGGATCACGTTCTCGTCATCGAAGCAGCGCACCACGTTCAGCGTGGCATGCGTCTCGCGGATGTGCGCCAGGAACTGGTTGCCCAGGCCTTCGCCCTTGCTCGCGCCGGCCACCAGGCCGGCGATGTCGACAAACTCGACAATGGCTGGCACGATGCGTTCGGGCTTGACGATTTCCGCCAGCTGCGCGAGGCGCGGGTCGGGCAGTTCGACGATGCCGACGTTGGGCTCGATGGTGCAGAAGGGGTAGTTTTCGGCGGCGATCCCGGCCTTGGTCAACGCGTTGAACAGGGTCGATTTACCTACGTTGGGCAGGCCTACAATGCCGCACTTCAAGCTCATGTCATTTCCAGAAAATCTAGGCGGAAAGTGTATGCGATGCACCGCCGCCGGGCTGCTGGCGGGTCTTCGGGCGCTGGCACTGCTGGGGTTGATGGCGCTGGCCGCCCTGCCCGCGGCCGGGCAGGGCGTGCAGCCGCGCACCGTGGCGCTGGGCGACGCCAACCCCCGCCTCGATGCCGAAGCACTGGGCCTGGGCTGGGTCGACACGGGCGGCGCCGCCACCATCGAGCAAGTGAGCGGGGGCGGCCCCGCCGTGCGGTTCGCGCCGCAACGCGGCGACGTGATCTATTCGCTGGGCGACAGCTCCGCGCTGTGGCTGCACTACCGGCTGATGCGCGGGCTGGGCGACCGCCAGGGCTGGCTGATCGAATTCCCCATGCCGCTGCTGGACTCCGTCACCGTCTACCAGCAGGACGCTGGTGGCAAGTGGCGGGCCCAGGCCGCCGGCGACCTGATGGCCGTGTCCCGATGGGCGGAAGCGGGCCGCTACCCGTATTTCCGGCTCGACCTTCCGCCCGGCCAGCCGCACGACGTCTTCGTGCGCATCCGCAACCTCACTTCGGCCAATTTCCCGGTGCGCCTGGTCACCGAGTCGGCCCATGACCAGCACATCCAGATCGAGTACCTCGGCCTGGGCGTCGCCTTCGGCGCGCTGGTGCTGCTGATTTCAGCCTGCCTGGCGCAAAGCTGGGTCTACCGCGACCGGGCCTACGCCTGGTACGCGCTGTATGCCACCGTGACCACCCTGGCCGTGGCGGCTTACACCGGCGTCACGGCGCACCTGCTGTGGCCTGACTTCGGCGCCCTGGAAGACGCGCCGGTGGGCTGCCTGGCGGCCATGGCCGCGGGCGCAGCCCTGCTTTTCGTGCGCAACCTCATCGGCATTCCCGCGCGGCTGCAGGTCATGGACAGGCTGGTGCAGGCGTACGGCATGGCCGGGATCGTGCTGGCGGCCGTCTATCCCGTGCTGGCACGCAGCACCGCGCTGGCGATCCTGTCCGTCTACGTCGTATCGGCAACGGTAGTGGTCCTCGTCATTGCCGCGGCCGCCTGGCGCCGCCAGGATGTGGTGGGCCGCTGGGTGCTGCTGGCCTACCTGCCGCTCACGCTGTCGGTGACGATGTCGGTGATGCGCCTGTTCGGCTGGCTGCCCGTGTTCTTCGGCACCCAGTACTCGGTGGTGGTCGCCATGGCGTTCGAGGTGCCGCTGCTGCTGGTGGCGCTGTCGATCCGCTCGCGCGAGCGTCACGGCGCGCAGATCCGCGAGCTGGCCCTGTCCAGCCAGGATGCGCTCACCGGCCTGCTGGCGCCGCACCTGTTCCACGACCGGCTGCGCCAGGTGGTCGCGCGCTACAAGCGCGACAAGGAAAACGCCGCGGTCGTCTTCATCGACCTGGTGAATTACCCGCGCATCAAGGACTATTACGGCTCGGCGGTGGCGGAGCAGAGCCTGCTGCGCAGCGTGATCAAGCTGCGCCGCCTGCTGCGGGACGTCGATACCGTCAGCCGCATCGGGGAGGCCCGCTTCGGGCTGATCCTGGAAGGCGTGGGCTCGCGCGTGGCCGTAACCGACCGCGCCGCCCGGCTCATCGCCGCCGGCCTGATGCCGCTGAAGGGCCTCAAGCCCGATGTCACGCTGCAGTTCCACACGGCCGCGGTGCTGCTGGACGAGCGGATGATGGAAGCGCCGGACCTGGTGGACGCACTGTCGGCGCTGCTGTCCAGCATGTCGTCGCGCACCCGCCGGCCGATCCGTTTCCTGGAGCCGGAAGTCACCCAGCCGGCGCCGCTGGACCCGGACTCGATGCACCCCGCCGAGGAAGACAGCATGCTGCCGCGCCCGGACGGTCCGGCGCCGTCACTCAGCCGAATGAGTAGTTAGCCGTCACGGCCTGGCCCACGCGCAGGGTCTGGTCCAGGCCCTCGATCACGATGGCGTTCATGCCGAACGTCACCGCCCCGTTCACGCGGTCGTCCTGCCGGTAGGCCTGCAAAGCGTCGCTGACCTCGGGGCTGGTTTCGCCCGTGGCAGGGTCCACGTTGGGAATGGGGCAGCGCGGGCAGGGCTTCACCGGCCGCAACTGCACTTCCTGTTCCGCCGCGATGTGCAGCATTTCCAGCCGGTCTTCGTCGTGCGCCTCCAGCCCGGCCAGCACGATGTTCGGGCGAAACCGCTCCATCACCACGGCCCCGTGGCCAGCCGAGGCCAGCCGTTGGTTCAGCCCTTCGAGCGACGCTTCGCTCACCACCAGGATCGGGTAGCCGTCGCTGAACTGGTTGAGCGCTTCCACGCCGCCGGTCCATTTCATGTTGGAGGGGCGCTTGTGGTCGGGGTCGAAGCGCGCCAGGCGCAACTTGCGGCCGAGGAAATCGGTGAACCACTGCGCGGCAATCGCCCCCATGTCGTAGGCGCTGACCTCCTGGCCCCAGACCCGCACCTTGACCGGCTCTTCCACGGACTCGATGGACAGGTGCAGCGCCAGCATGCCCGGCGCCCGCAGCACCACCTCGTGCAGCTTGAGCTGCGGCCGGATGAGTGCCATGCGCGGCAATTCGCGCTGGGTGACGAATTCGCCTTGCTCGTCCACCACCATCCAGGCCCGGTCCAGGTCCAGCCCGGTCTCTGTCAGAACGGCCTCGGACAGCTCCACGCCGGCGCAGGACTTGATGGGGTATACGAACAGCCGCGCGATGCGGGCGGTGACATCGGGAGAAGAAGCGCTCACGGGATGGTTTCCTGGAATCGGGGCATTGCTGGCAGGGACAGCCGGGATTGTGCCCGGCTCCTACAATCCCTTCATGGCGCCTCCCCTTGATGTCTGTATCCGGGGCGCCGGCATTGTGGGCCGCACGCTGGCCCTGTTGCTGGCGCGCGAGCGCCTGCGCGTCGGGCTGGTGGATACGACCGCCGTCCGCACCGGCGACGCCAGCGACGTGCGCGCCTATGCGCTCAATGGCGCCTCCCGGGAATTGCTGGAACTTCTGCGCGCCTGGCCCGAGGCGCAGCACACCACGCCGGTCACAGCGATGCAGGTGCACGGCGACGACGGCGGAGAAGTGACTTTCGACGCGGCAGCCCAAGGCGCCAATGCCCTGGCGTGGATCGTGGATGTGGGCGCCCTTCAGGCCCGGCTGGCCGAAGCCCTGCGCTACCAGCCGCTGGTGGAGTTGCTGGACGCGCCCCGCGCCGCCGCGCTGACGGTGGTTTGCGAAGGCCGCGCCAGCGCCACCCGGGCCGAGTTCGGTGTGCCCTTCGACTTCACCTCCTATCCCCAGCGCGCCATCGCGGCGCG
This sequence comes from Burkholderiales bacterium, assembly GCA_016191525.1. Lineage (GTDB taxonomy): Bacteria > Pseudomonadota > Gammaproteobacteria > Burkholderiales > Burkholderiaceae_C > Ramlibacter. The sequence continues at coordinate 240,242 of JACPOK010000040.1, forward strand.
CATCCACTGTGAAAAACCCCATGGCGGGGTGGCGCGGCAATGGTTCGCTGGCGGCGAAATACTCGCCTTTTTGCCCCTGGGCGGCGCCCCGGGCGGGAACTCGGCCGCCGTTGTCTGGTCAGTCCGTGAGGAACGCGCGGCCGGGTTGCTGGAACTGGGAGCGCAAGAATTCTCCGCACAGCTCGAATTGGCCAGCCACCATGCCCTGGGCAAACTGCTGCTGGACAGCGAGCGCGCCTCCTGGCCGCTGCAGCTGGCACGGGCCGGCCGCTGGTGCGGCCCGGGGTGGGCGCTGGCCGGCGACGCGGCGCACACCGTGCACCCGCTGGCGGGCCAGGGGTTGAACCTGGGGCTGGCCGACGCGCGCGAACTGGCGCGGGTGCTGCATGAACGCGAATACTGGCGCGGCGTGGGCGACGAAAAGCTGCTGCGCCGCTATGAGCGGTCGCGCAAGGCCGATGTGCTGGCAATGGGCGCGGCCACCGATGGCCTGCAACAGCTGTTCGCCCAGCCGGCCGAACCCTGGACGCTGCTGCGCAACTGGGGCATGAAGGGTTTCGATCGCAGCGGGCCGCTCAAGCAGTGGGTGGCCAGGCAGGCCATGGGCCGGCAGTGACAATGACAATGAAGTACGAAAGATGGGAAGAAACATGAATCTGATCAAGACCGGGCTGCTGGCGGCCCTGATGGCGGCGGGACTGGGCGTGCAGGCGCAGGAAGCCACCATCCGCAAGAACCTGGGCGAACGCATCCCCCAGCTGCAGCAGATCGACGAGGTCAGCAAGACCCCTATGCCGGGGCTGTGGGAAGTGCGCGTGGGCACCGACATCCTGTACACCGATTCGGAGGGCAACTTCCTGATCCAGGGTAGCCTGATCGATTCCAAGCAGCGGCGCAACCTCACCGAGGAACGGGTGGACAAGCTCACCTCCATCGAGTTCAGCGCCCTGCCCATCAAGGACGCATTCACCATCGTGCGCGGCAACGGCAAACGCAAGCTGGCGGTGTTCGAAGATCCCAATTGCGGCTACTGCAAGCGTTTCGAGCGCGACCTGCAGAAGGTGGACAACGTCACCATCTACATGTTCCTCTATCCCATCCTGAGCGCCGACTCCACCGACAAGTCGCGCAGCGTGTGGTGCGCCAGGGACAAGGGCAAGGCCTGGCAGGACTGGATGGTGCGTGACACGCCGCTGGCGGCGGGCACCTGCGACACGGCCGCCCTCACGCGCAACCTGGAATTCGGCAAGAAGCACAAGATCACCGGCACGCCCACGCTGTTCTTCGTGGACGGCTCGCGGGTTCCCGGCGCCATCGGCGCGCCGCAGGTCGAGAAATTCCTGGCCGACGCGAAGTGAGCCGCACGGCGAGCATCCACTATCGCGTGGAGATCGCGAACCTCCACGCCCACCTGTTCCGCGTCACGCTCACCATCGCGCAGCCCGCGGCGCAGCAGCGCGTCTCGCTCCCGGTGTGGATCCCGGGCAGCTACCTGGTGCGCGAGTTCTCCAAAAACCTGCAGCGGCTGTCGGCGCGCCAGGCAGGCCGGGCAGTCTCGCTGCGGCAACTGGACAAATGCAGCTGGCAAGCGGAATGCGTGCCCAGCAGCCCGCTGGTGCTGACGTACGAGGTTTACGCCTTCGACAACTCGGTGCGCACGGCCTGGCTGGATGACAGTCGCGGCTTTTTCAACGGCACCAGCCTGTGCCTGCGGGTGCACGAGCAGGAAAACCAGGTCCATGCGGTCGAACTGGCCGCGAGCAAAGCCATCACCGGCTGGCAGGCGGCCACCGGTCTCACGCCGCACAGGGTCAACCGGCAGGGATTCGGCACCTATCTGGCAGCCGACTACGACGAGCTGGCCGATTGCCCGGTGGAACTGGGGCTTTTCTGGAGCGGCGAATTCAGGGCGGGCGGCGTTGCGCACCGGCTGGTGGTCGCCGGCGCGCCGGAGTCGTTCGACAGCGCCCGCCTGCTGGCCGACACGCAGCGCATCTGCGAGACGGAAATCCGTTTCTGGCACGACCGGAAAAAGCCGCCCTTCAAGAGCTACCTGTTCATGCTGAACGTGGTGGACGACGGCTACGGCGGGCTGGAGCACCGCAATTCCACGGCCCTGATTGCCGCGCGGCGGGACCTGCCGCGGCTGGGCGACACGCGCGTGAGCGACGGCTACACCACGCTGCTGGGATTGGTAAGCCACGAATACTTCCACACCTGGAACGTCAAGCGGCTGCGGCCCGCGGAGTTCACGCATTACGAGTACGGCGCGGAGAACTACACGCAGCTGCTCTGGTTCTTCGAGGGCTTCACCAGTTATTACGACGACCTGCTGCTGCGCCGTGCCGGCCTGATTGACGATGCGGCCTACCTCAAGCTGCTGAACAAGACGATCAACCAGGTGATGCAGACGCCGGGCCGCGAAGTGCAGTCGGTCGCGCAGGCGAGCTTCGACGCGTGGGTCAAGTACTACCGCCAGGACGAGAACACCGCCAACGCCACGGTGAGCTACTACACCAAGGGCTCACTGGTGGCTTTGTGCTTCGACCTGATGCTGCGCGCCGAGGGCCACAGCAGCCTGGATGAGGTGATGCGCGCCCTGTGGCTGCGCTGCAAGGCCGGCCCCATGACCGAGGCCGATCTCGCGGCCGTGCTCAAGGAAGTTGGCGGCCGGGCCTTCACCCGGGAGCTGGCGGCCTGGGTGCATTCCACGCGCGACCTCCCGCTGCAGGAGTTGCTGGGCAAGCACGGCGTCGCGGTGATCGAGGATCCCGCGCAGCTGGCACAGCGGCTGGGGCTGCGCGTCACCGAAACCGCCGGGCTATTCGTGAAGCAGGTGCTGCGCGGCGGCGCGGCCGAGCAGGCCGGCATGGCCGCCAATGACGAATGGCTGGGCATCGAGGCAGGCGGTTCGGCCTGGCGCATGGCCAAGCTGGACGACCTGGTGCTGTATGCCGGCCAGCACAGGAAGGTCATGGCGCTGGTGGCGCGGGACAAGCGGCTGCTGCGGCTGGAACTCGCGCTGCCCGCCGCCTCCACCACCTGGCGGCTGGTCATGCGCGACGCCGCCCTGGCACAGCCGTGGCTCGCCGCACCGCACTGAGCTGGCTGCTGCTGGTCGCAGCGGTATTGCTGGTCCATGGGCTTACGCTGGACTGGGCGGCACGGGCCATCAGCGTCCCGGCGCTGCGCGCCGTGCCTGCCCCGATATTCACGCGCCTGCTGATGCCGGAGGAACCCGATCCCCCGGCGCCGCCTGCCCCGAAGAAACCAGCCACCCGCGTGCCGCGCCCGCACGAACCGACCATTGCAATCGCAACGCCCGCGCCCGTCGAGGTCGCGGCGGCCCCTTCATTGCCGCCGCAGGCGAGTGCGCAGGAAACCATGTCGCAGCCTGCGCCGGCCGCGCCCGAATTGCCGCAGGCCTCCGCGGCCCCCACTTCGGGCATGCCGGCCATTTCCGCGACAGCATCGGCGGAGGGCTGGCCTCCGGACACGCGCCTGAGCTACCGCGTCGGCGGCTTCTTCCGCGGCGAGATTCACGGCAAGGCCACCGTGCAGTGGCAACGCGACGCGCTGGGGTACCAGGTGGCGGTGGACATCGGGCTGGGACTGGCCACCTTCGTCATGACCAGCCAGGGCGAATTCTCGGCTGAAGGCCTGCATCCGCGGATGTACCAGGAAAGCCGCAACGGCAGCCCGAGGAATCTCGCGGTGGGGGAGGAATCGGTGGTGCTTTCCGACGGCACCACGGTGCCACGGCCGCCGGGGCTGCAGGATACCGCCAGCCAGTTCGTCGAGCTGAGCCAGCGTTTTGCTTCGGGGAGGGAGCCGCTCGAAGTCGGCAACACGCTGAGTTTCTGGATGGCGCGGCCGGGCGGAACCGACCTGTGGACCTACGACGTCGCCGAAAGGGAAACGTTGCGCACGCCGCAGTACGGGGACGTGGAAGCGTTTCGCCTGAAACCGCGGCCGCTGGCCCGCCCGCGCGGCAACATCACGGCCGAGATGTGGTTTGCCCCTTCATTGAAATACCTGCCGGTGCGCATCAAGGTCAGCATGGGCGACGGGGTCTATGTCGACCTGCTGATCGAAAAGATCGAGCAGCGATAGGGCTCAAGCCCCGCCGCGCTGGTCCAGCACCCGCTTGGCCTTGCCCAGGCTGCGCTCCACGCCGCCTTCGGCGCGCAATTCCACCCTGGCGCTGGTACCGACATAGGTCTTGATCTCATGCGAGAGCTGCTGCGCCGCCATCCGCGCAGCGGATGAATCGGGCAGCGTGCCGTGGCGCGTTTCAACGGCCACGGTCAGGCAGTCCAGCGGCCCCTCGCGCGTGAGGATGCACTGGTAATGCGGCGCCAGCTCGGGGCGCTTGAGGATCAGCTCCTCGATCTGCGTGGGGAACACATTCACGCCACGCACGATCATCATGTCGTCGCTGCGGCCCGTGATCTTCTCCATGCGGCGCATGGTCCGCGCAGTGCCGGGAAGCAGGCGCGTGAGATCGCGCGTGCGGTAGCGGATGATAGGCAGCGCCTCCTTGGTGAGGCTGGTGAAGACCAGTTCGCCCAGCTCGCCGTCGGCCACCGGCGCGCCGGTGTCGGGATCGATGATCTCGGGGTAGAAATGGTCTTCCCAGATGGTTGGGCCGTCCTTGGTTTCCACGCACTCACTGGCCACGCCAGGCCCCATCACCTCCGACAGGCCGTAGATATCCACCGCGTCCATGCCCATGCGCCTTTCAATCGCCGTGCGCATGTCGTTGGTCCAGGGCTCCGCGCCAAAGATCCCCAGGCGCAGGGAGGATTGCGCGGGATCCAGCCCCTGGCGCTCGAATTCATCCGCGATGGCCAGCATGTAGCTGGGGGTGACCATGATGATGTCGGGCTTGAAGTCCTCGATCAGCTGCACCTGCCGCTCGGTCTGCCCGCCGCCGAAGGGCACCACCGTCAGCCCCAGTTTCTCGGCGCCATAGTGCGCGCCAAGGCCGCCGGTGAACAGGCCGTAGCCATAACTGACATGCACCAGGTCACCGGGCCGCGCGCCGCCGGCGCGGATGCTGCGCGCCACCACGTCCGACCAGGTGTCGATGTCGTTGCGCGTGTAGCCCACCACTGTGGGCTTGCCGGTGGTGCCGCTGGAGGCATGGATGCGCACGCACTGCTCGCGCGGCACAGCGAACATGCCGAAGGGGTAGCCGGCGCGCAGGTCCTGCTTGGTCGTGAAGGGGAATTTCGCCAGGTCGGCCAGGGAGCGGCATTCATCCGGGTGCACACCGGCCGCGTCGAACTTCACCCGATAGGCCGGAGAGTTCGCATACGAATGCCGCAGGGTGGCCTGCAGCCGCTTGAGCTGCAGGGCCTGCAGTTCGTCGCGGCTGGCTTTCTCGATCGGCTCCAGCGGAAAACTCTTCATGGTGTCTCCGGAATCACGGTTCCCTGGATCTGCGCGCTCTTGCCGCGGAACATGGCGATCACTTCGCCGCGCTGGTTGATGACTTTCATGTCGTAAATGCCGTGCCGGCCCTGCAGGGCCTGCTCGATGCCCTCGCAGGTGAGCACGTCACCCAGCTGACCGGGCTTGAGGAATTCGATGCTGCAGCCGGCGGCCACGGCCACCTTGTTGTGGCTGTTGCAGGCAAAGGCAAAAGTCGAGTCGGCCAGCGTGAAGATCAGCCCGCCGTGGCAGATGCGGTGGCCGTTGAGCATCGCCTCACGCACGGCCATGCGCATCACCGCGCGGCCGGGCCCGCAGCTCACCAGTTCCATCTGCATGAATTCGCGGCTGGCCTGGTCGGCCGCGAACATGCTTTCGCCGACCCGGGCGGCGAGTGCATCCGGGTCCATCATTCGCCCTTGAATTGCGGCGGCCGCTTTTGCCGGAAGGCCGTAACGCCTTCGATGAAGTCATGGGTCTTTCCGAGAGCGGATTGCGTGTCGCGCTCGAGGTCGAGCTGGGTATCCAGGTCGTTGCTCGCGGCGGCGCGCAGCAGTTTCCGCGTTTCCACCAGGGCCTTGGTCGGCATGGTGGCCAGGCGCCGCGCCAGCTTCATCGCGGCTTCGACGCAATCCTCGCCCTCGGCCGCGACGTCCCAGATCATTCCCCATTCCTTTGCGTCCCTGGCGCTCAGCTTGTCGCCCAGCATGGCCGCGCCCATGGCTCTGGCCAGGCCGAGCTTTTTGATCAGGAACCAGGTGCCTCCCGCGTCGGGCACCAGGCCGATCTTGCTGAAGGCCTGCACGAAACTGGCGTCCGCCGCAGCGACCGCGAGATCGCACGTCATGGCGAGCGAAGCCCCGGCGCCGGCCGCGATGCCGTTCACGGCGGCGATGGTCGGAACGCGCAACGCCTGCAGCTTCCTCACCGTGGGGTTAAAGGCTTTCTCGATCACCGGCCCGGGATCGGCACGCCGGATCAGGTCCGGGCCAGGTTCCATGTTGAATTGCGCCAGGTCGGCGCCGGCGCAAAAGCCTCGCCCGGCGCCCGTGATGACCAGCGCGCGAATCGCTTTGTCGCCTTCGATGGTATCGAACGCCGCCCAGAGCTCATCGTGCATGCCGCGCGTAAAACTGTTCAGTGCCTGGGGCCGGTTCAAGGTGATCAGCGCCACCGCGCCGCGGGTCTCGAACAGGATGGTCTTTTCGGTCATGTCAGGTCTCCTGAAGGCACTTTACCATTGCCCGACCAATCGGTCGGCTAATCAATTGCTTGGGTATAGTCGCTTCCATTGCAACAGAAATCCGGAAATCAGCATGGCCAACCAACACATCGAAGTGCGCACCGAAGCCGGCAAGGTCGGCGTCGTCACGCTGAACCGCCCCAAGCAGCTCAATGCGCTGAACAACGAGCTGATGGACGAGCTGGGCGCCGCGCTAAAGGCCTTCGACGCCGACGAAGCCATCGGCTGCATGATCATCACCGGCAGCGAAAAGGCCTTCGCTGCGGGCGCCGACATCGGTGCCATGGCCACCTACAGCTATGCCGACGTGTACAAGGGCGACTACATCACCCGCAACTGGGAAACCATCCGCTCCATCCGCAAACCCGTGATCGCGGCGGTGAGCGGTTTCGCCCTGGGCGGCGGCTGTGAGCTGGCCATGATGTGCGACTTCATCATCGCGGCCGACAACGCGAAGTTCGGCCAGCCCGAGATCAAGCTGGGCATCATTCCCGGCGCCGGCGGCACGCAGCGGCTGCCGCGCGCGGTGGGCAAATCGAAGGCGATGGACATGGCGCTGACGGGCCGCATGATGGATGCCACCGAAGCCGAGCGCTCGGGCCTGGTCAGCCGCGTGGTGCCGCTGGACAAGCTGATGGACGAGGCACTGGGCGCGGCCCTGGTGATCTGCGATTTTTCGCAGATCGCCGTGATGTCGGCCAAGGAGTCGGTCAACCGCTCGTTCGAAGGCAGCCTGTCGGACGGCGTGATGTTCGAGCGGCGCATGTTCCACGCCCTGTTCGCCACCAGCGACCAGAAGGAAGGCATGGACGCGTTTGTGAACAAGCGCAAGGCGCAGTTCAAGCATCAGTAGCGCGCGGCTTCAGCGCTGCGTGAGCCGCCGCAGCTCTTCGCGCAGCGCCTGAAGCAGCGCGGGATCGGGCCGGCCGGTGAGGATGCGCCCACCTTGGGTCCACCGCACCTGCGGACCGGAAATCTCCAGCGTGGCCTGCGCTTGCTGCGGCCCGCGCAACTCGATCCTGTCGCCCGCGGGTTCCGCCAGGGGCTCCGTACCGGTGGCAGCCGCAGCCGCTGCCGCAACCAGCGCGGCCAGCCGGCCGCCCTGCTCGCGCGCCACTTCGACGGTCCTGCCGTCAACGCTGATGAGCGCCACCGTCCATGGCGGTGAAAGAGTGAAACCCTGCGCAAGCGCGGGCGCCGCCTGCCGCGCCGCCGGAGCGGCCGCCGGTGCGGCGGGTGCCGGCATGGGCGACGCCCGCTCGCTGGCGACACTGCCCGCAGAGGCCACGCTGTCTGCCTGCCTCGCTTCAACCGGTGGCGCAGCGGCGCTTTTGGCCAGCGGCGCAGCTTCTTCGCGCAGGCGCGGCGCGGCGGGCTTGCGGTCGGTTTCCGGCCGCGGCGAGGCTTTCTTCGCGGGCTCGGCGGGCGCCGGCGTGGGGGCGCTCGTGGCGGCTGGTGTAGCCGGCGCTGCAGGCGCGGGCAGAGCTTGCGCCGGAGCGGGCAGTTGCGCCATCGGGCCATCCGGCACCGCGCCGGGAATTTCATGGTCGCGCCACAGCAGCGTCACCAGGCTGGCCAGCAGCAGCGTGGCGAAGGCCGCGTTCCAGGGCATGCGCTGGCCGGGTGCCGCAGGCGCCAGCCGCCTCCACCATGTCGCTTCGGATGAAACAGCGCGGCGGGCGGCCAGCCGGATCGCATGGCGCGTCGCCGCCGCCGGCAGCATGTGTGCGTCGGGTGCGGACTCCAGCGCGCGTTTCAGCCGTGCGTCGCGAAGCTCGCTCATGCCGGCTGCTCCAGCACTTCGAGATAGCGCTTCATGCAGCCGCGCAGCTTCTGCAGCGCGTAGCGCAACCGGCTCTTCGCGGTTTCGAAGGCCAGGCCCAGGCGTTGCGCGAGCTCTTCCACGCTGGCGCCATCCTCGTGGTGCAGCAGGAAGGCGGCGCGCTGGGCGTCGGGCAACTCGTCCAGGCAATGCAGCAGCTGCTGCCCGGCCGCGCGCCAGAATGCGACGTCCTCACTGGACGGATGGGTCAGGTCCAGCTGCGCCTGCAGCCACTCCAGCGGGTCGTCCTGGTCGTCACGCGCTTCCGGCGAGACTTCGCGCCCGCTGGTGCGAAGCCGGTCCATGGCCGCGTTGTGCGCGATGGTGAAGGCCCAGGTGCGCCAGGCCGCGCCCTGCGGCGAGAAGCTGGCGCGCGCAGTGACGATCCGCAGCCAGGTGTCCTGGAACACCTCGTCGGCCTGCGCCGCCAGCGGCGCGCCCAGCAGCCGGCGCACGAAGCGGAACAGCGCGCCTTCATGGCGGGCGTACAGGACGTCGAACGCGGCGGCGTCGCCCTGGGCATAGGCCAGCATCAGTTGCTCGTCGGGCATGTCGCGGTGCATGAACAGATTTTCACACCACGTTGTACGGGGCACAGCGTGCATCGGGGTTAAACACGAGCGATCTTTTTCACCCTGCCCGCGCTGGCCGGCCGTATCAGCCTTCACCACAACCTGGAGGCCCCGATGAAAAAGCACCCGCCCCGCTCCCTTGCCGCCCTGCTCAGCGCCCAGCTGATGCTGGCGGCCTGCACCGCCACCGCCCACACGCCGCTGCCGCCCGAGCCCGCCCGCTGGCCGGAGCCGCAGATCCAGTCGTGGCCGCAGGCACCGGCCGTGGTGCGCGCCGCTCCCAATTTCCAGGCACCTTCCGCCAGCCATTGCGCGCGCCCGATCCAGACGCGCGAAGTACCTGGCTGGCCGCAAGGCCAGGCCGGCGTGGAACTGCGCGGGCGCACGGCCAAATCGGCATCGGCCGAAGCGGCCGCCGGTTCGCTCGCAGCGCCGGCGCCGGCAGCGCGCGCGGAATCCGGCGCCACGGCGGACGCGGCCCGCAAGCCCGCCTCGCCATCCTTCGCGCCACCGCAGCCGCAGCGCCAGCAACAGCCCCCGCAGCAGATCGTCACGGCCGGCATGGTCGATGACAACGCCGACTTCACCAGCTACCTGGCATTTCGCGACCGCACGCGCGTGGAGCATCGCGCGCGCGACATCCGCGAGCGCTACCTGCTTGAGGTCAAGGATGCCCGAGGCCGCGGCATCTCAGATGCCGAGGTGGCGGTGCAGGCCCCGAGCGGCCACGCGATGTGGGCGCGCACCGACACCGCAGGCCGCGTCTGGCTGCACCCCAACGCATTCGACCCGTCGCGCTCGCCCTGGTATGACGTGGCGGTGCGCAAGGACGGGCGCCAGTCGTCGGGCCGGCTGCAACGGGGCCAGAAGAGCGCGGTGGAGGTGGTGCTGGAAGCCCGGCCCGCCGAAGCCCGCGCCCGGCTGGACCTGGTGTTCCTGGTCGATGCCACCGGCTCCATGGCCGACGAGATCGACAAGCTCAAGGCCACCTTGCGCACGATTGCCGCCGACGTGGCACGCCTGCCCAGCCAGCCGGACCTGTGCTTCGGCCTGGTGGCCTATCGGGACAAGGGCGATGCCTTCCTGCTGCGCAGCCACGACTTCACCAACGACCTGGGGGCCTTCCAGGGCGTGCTCAATGCGCTGCATGCAGCGGGCGGCGGCGACTACCCCGAGGCCATGAACGAGGCGCTGCACGAAACCGTGCACAACCTCAGCTGGCGCGGCGACGGTGCCACCCGCATGGTGGTTCTGCTGGCCGACGCGCCCCCGCACCTGGACTACGGGGGCCCGTACTACGACGATGACATGCTGGCCGCGCTGGGCAAGGGCATCAAGGTGTTCAGCGTGGGCGCCAGCGGCCTGGACAAGCAGGGCGAATACATCCAGCGGCAGATCGCCCAGTACACCGGAGGGCGCTTCGTTTTCCTGACCTACGCCCAGGCCCACCATCCCGGCAGCGGCCCCGGCCGCGAGACCGTGCACGACGTGAACAACTATTCGGTGGACACGCTGGACCGCCTGGTGGTGCGGCTGGTATCGGAAGAGCTGGGGAAATTGGCGCGCGGGAGCTGATTAGCGGCGATTGGCTATAATCGTCGGCTCGGCGCTTTAGCTCAGTCGGTTAGAGCGATGGAATCATAATCCACAGGTCCGCGGTTCGAATCCGTGAAGCGCCACCAGAATTCAAAGCCCTGGGCCATATGGTCCGGGGCTTTTTTATGCCTATTCCACCTTCGCGCCGGAGGCCCTGACGATGGCGCCGGCAGTGTCCCAGTCGGCGCGCAGCAGCTTGCCGAAATCGTCGGCGGACATGGCGCCCGTTTCCACGCCGAGATTGGCGAAGCGCTGCTGCACTGCCGGGTCGGCCAGTACCTTCTGCATGGCGGCGTTCAGGCGCTCCACTTCCGCCTTAGGCGTCGATGCCGGCGCCAGCAGGCCGATCCACGAATCAAACTTGTAGCCCGGTACGCCCGCCTCGGCCACGGTGGGCAGGTCCGGCAGGAAGCGAGAGCGCGTGGTGCCGGTGTAAGCCAGCAGCTTGATGCGCGCATCCTGCTTGAAGGGCACCACGCCGATCACCGCCGGCACCACGCCCTGCACGCGGCCCGCCAGCACTTCGTTGACTGCGTCGCCGGTGGACTTCATGGGAATGTGCTGCATCTCCGCGCCGGCTTTCGCCAGGAACGACGCCATGCCCAGGTGGGTTGCGCTGCCATTGCCCGCCGATGCGTAGTTCAGCTTGCCGGGCTGCGACTTGACCAGCTTCACGTAGTCGGCCAGGTTGTTCACGCCCAGGCCGCCCGGCGCGGCGATCACGTAGCCCGAGTTGCCCAGGTAGGTGACGCCGACAAAATCCTTGATGGGGTCGTAGCCCAGTTTGGAATACATGTGGCCGGCCAGCGTGTGGCTGGCAGCCGCCAGCACCAGCGTGTTGCCGTCGCCGGCGGCCTTGGCCACCTGGGCCGTGCCGATGGTGCCGCCCGCGCCGGCGCGGTTTTCCACCAGCACCGAGGCATTGAGTTCCTTGCCCAGTTCATTGTTGAAGGTGCGGGCGATGGTGTCCTGCACCGCCCCCGGCCCGAACGGCACGATGATGTGGATGACGCGCTGCGCCAGCGCGGGGCCGCTGGCCAGCAGCGCCAGCACGCCGGCTGCCGCCAGGCGGCGAATGACGGAAAACTTCATGACTTCTCCTGGGGTTGTGCCAGCCAGCGCTGCGCCAGCCGGACGAAATAACTCGCGCCGATGGGAATGATCTCGTCGTTGAAATCGAACGAGGTGTTATGGATGATGCACGGCCCGGCGCCGTGGTCGGGCAGGCGGTGGCCGCCGTCGCCATTGCCGATGAAGGCATAGCAGCCGGGCCTGGCGCGCAGCATGTGGGCAAAGTCCTCGGCGCCCATGACGGCCGGCAGGTTTTCATTGACGCGGCCGTCCCCCACCACCTCGCGCATCACATTGGCGGCGAATCGCGCTTCCTTTTCGTGGTTGACCACGGGCGGCGAAGCGCGGCGGAACATGACCTCGGCGGTGCAGCCCTGCGCCTGCGCGATGTGCTCCGCCAGCTGGCGCAGGCCCGCTTCTATCCTGTCCAGCGCATCGACCGAGAAGGTGCGCACAGTGCCGCCCACCCAAGCCTTGTCCGGGATGACATTCGGCGCGTCGGAGCCCTGGATCTGTGTGACGGCCAGCAGCGCGCGCTCGGTCGAATTGACCACCCGCGGCACCAGCGACTGCAGCTGCTGGGCGAGGTTGATGGTGGCGGCGACCGGGTCGATGCCCGTGTGCGGCATGGAAGCATGCGTGCCGCGGCCGGTGAGCGTCACGCGCCAGGTATTGCTGGACGCCATCAGCGCGCCATGGTTGAGCGCGAAGTCGCCCACCGCGCCGATCGAAAAGTTGTGCAGCGCGAACACCGCCTCGCAGGGGAAGCGCTCGAAGAGGCCCTCCTGCATCATCTTGAGCGCGCCGGCCTTGCCCATCTCCTCCGCCGGCTGGAAGATGAAGTTCACCGTGCCGCTGAAGTCCCGGCTTTGCGAGAGGTGCCAGGCCGCCGCCAGCAGCATGGCGGTGTGGCCGTCGTGCCCACAGGCGTGCATGCGGCCGTCGTTTTGCGATCGGTGGGGAAAGCGGTTTTCTTCCTGCAGCGGCAGCGCATCCATGTCGGCGCGGATGCCGATGGTGCGCGGGCCGTCGCCGCAGCGCAGCACGCCGACCACGCCGGTGCCTGCGATGCCGGTGTGCACATCAATGCCCCACTCGGCCAGCAGCTCGGCCACCATTTTCGAGGTGCGGTGCTCCTCGAATCCCAGTTCGGGGTGCGCATGGATGTCGCGCCGCAGGCGGACAAAGCGCGAAACGTCCGCAAAGCTGTCAACCAGGTTCATCGAGTCTCCTTAAAACGTCCGCATCCTTCGGCACAGAGGAGGATTGCGCTACCCCGAAGGCTGGGATATAGTGATTTTGGCCCTTGCCGTGAGTTGCCGGCTCCAAATCAAAATATTAACGGAGACAACGACATGAAATCAGGAACACACGGCCGAAGGGCCGTTCTTGCGGTATTGGGTCTGGCCATGTCGATCGGCTGGACCGGCGGCGCACTCGCCCAGAACCGGACCTTCAGCTTCGCCTACGACCAGCCACCGAGCACGGCCTACGGCATCGCCGCCAACATTTTTGACGCGAAACTCAAGGAACTGAGCGGCGGCAAGTTGAGCACAAACCAGTTTCCGAGCGCCCAGCTCGGCCAGGAGCCGCAGATGCTCCAGAAGATGCGGGCCGGCGACATTGACTTCGTGATCACGTCGACCGCGAACGCTTCCACGGTCGCCCCGCAGGCCGGCGTGTTCTCGCTGCACTTCCTGTTCCGCGACCAGGCCCACCTGGCCAAGTCGCTTGCCGACCCGGCCATCGCCCAGGCGTTCCGGGACATGGTCAAGGACTCCGTGCAGGGCGCGCAGGTGCTGGGCCTGATGACCATGGGCCTGCGCAGCATGTACAGCAAGAAGGAAATAACGTCGCTGAACGACGTCAAGGGGCAGAAGGTGCGGGTGCAAGCCACCAAGACGGAGGACACTCACTTTCCGGCTTATGGCGCGCAGATCGTGCACATGCCGTTCGGCGACGTCTACACATCGCTGCAGACCGGCGTGGTCAACGTGGCGGAGAACGGCGTCAATGTCTATATGGCCAACAAGCACTACGAGGTGGCCCCCGTCCTGTCCCTGACCGAGCACGAAGCGAACAACAACTGCATCTGGGTGAGCGACAAGACCTGGGCCAGCCTGTCGCCGGAGCAGCAGAAGTGGGTTCAGCAGGCGGCTGACGAAGTGGCCCGCAAGGAACCCGCGATGGCGCTGCAGCTTGAGAAGGATTCCGGCGAAAAACTCAAGAAGCTCGGCGTCAAGGTGGTGGAAAACGTGGACAAGAGCGGGTTCATCAAGGCGGCTTCGCCCATCCAGGACCAGCTGGCCGCCGAGCTCGGGCCCCATGCGGTGAAGATCCTCAAGCTGGTTCGCGAAGTCAAGTGAGGCCTTTCATGGCCGCGGGAGGACGCTGACATGGCCGATCAGCATCACCGGGCCCTGGTCCTGCCGCGGCACCGCCACCTGAAATGGAAGGCGCTCGACCCACTTGAGGCGCTGCTGATGGTCCTGTGCGGCGTTTGCATCTTCATGTTCACGCTGGCTGTGTTGTGCGATGTGGTCACCCGCTCGATCGGCACGCCCTGGCTGTGGCTGCAGCAGGTAACCACGGCATTTTTCGCCTGGGGTGTGTTTATCGGAATGGCGGCGGCGACCCGCCGGAATGACCACTTCTATCTGACCGAAATCACCAAGCGCATGACCGGCGTGCCGCGCAGCCTGATCGAGGCCGCGAACCGGCTGATCGCGCTGGCGGTGGCGCTGGCACTTGTCTGGTTTGGGTGGAAGAACGCGATCCTCGACCTCGGGAGCTTCCGCATGCCGTCACTGATTCCGCTGGCGGTCTACACCGGCATCGTCCCGGTGGCGGGCGCCTTGATCGCCCTGTTCACGGTGGAGCAGCTGGTGAACGGCTTGCGCCACGGCTTCGAGGGCCCCGAAGACCACGATTTCGCAGCCCCCGGGGAAAAGAAATGAGCAATGGCGCGATCCTGATCCTCATGGCGGGGCTGTTCCTGACCTTCGGCTACATGGGCGTGCCCGTGACCTTCGCGTTGATCGCGGGGGTGCTGCTCGCGGTGCAGTTCACACAGGTCAGCATGCAATCGATGGTCGGCCAGCTGTTTCACGGGATCGATTCGGAGGCCTTGCTGGCCGTTCCCTTTTTCCTCCTGGTCGGCGAGCTGATGGCATCTTCCGATGTCGTGCAGCGCATGATCCGGCTGGCGCAAACCCTGGTGGGGCACCTGCGCGGCGGCCTGGCGCAGGTGGTGACGCTGTTCAGCATGTTCTTCGCCGGCATTTCCGGCTCGTCGACCGCCGATGTGGCCGTTCTCAGCCGCACCGTCGCACCCGAAATGGACCGGGAAGGTTACGACCGGGCATTCACCGCGGCGCTGATTGCTTCGGCCTCGACCATGGCGAACCTGATCCCGCCCAGCATCATGGCGATCGTGTACGGCGCCACCGGCAACGTTTCCATTGGCGGCCTGTTCCTCGCGGGCGTGGTGCCCGGTGTGCTGATCGGGATCGGCCTGATGGTGTACAGCTACTTCTGGGGTCCGGTGGGCATCAAGAAAAGGCGCGCCTCGCTGTCCGAGGTGGCGAGCGCGGGCCGCGCCTCGGCCCTGCCCCTGGTGATTCCGGTGATCATCATGGGCGGCATCCTCAGCGGCTGGTTCACGCCCACGGAAGCGGGAATGGCCGCGGCGGTCTACATCCTGCTGGTGCTCATCCCGGTCTACCGGCCCCGGCACGTCTATGAGTTGCCGCGCGACTTCATGTACGCCGGCCTGCTCTATTCCCTGCCGCTGGCCGCCGTGGCCGCGGCTTCCGCTTTTGGCTGGATGGTTGCGTACCTGCGCGGCCCGGACCTGGTCGCCGCCTACATCACCGGGATTGCCGGGACCAGCGGGCCGATGATCATGTTCCTGCTGGTGGTGCTGTTCGTCATCGTCGGCGACTTCATCGACGCCGTGCCGGCCATCATCATCTTCATGCCCATCATCAACAAGCTGACAGAGATCGGCAACATCCATCCACTGCACATGGGCGTCGTGATCATCACGACGCTGGTCTTCGGCCTGATCACGCCTCCCTACGGCCTGTCGCTGCTGGTGGCGTCGAAATACGTGGGCGTGGGTTTTGGCAAGGCAGTGGTGCGCTCGCTGCCGCTGTATGCGGTTTTCCTGCTGACGATCGCCTTTGTCGTGCTGTTCCCCGATGTGGTCCTGTGGCTGCCGAAAGTCCTTCTGCCCGAGTCGGTGGGCTGCTTCAAGAGTCCCGCCGGCACAGGGTATATCTGCCCCTGAGCCGGCCTGGCCTGCTTTGCTACACTGGCCCCCCACCCGGGCGCGGCTGACCGCCGTTCCCGTTCTTTTCACAGCCTCTGGACAAATACCATGAACCGCTGCACGAGAAGCCGGGTTGGCCGCGCGCTTGGCGCCGCCCTGACCGGCCTTTTTTTGAACTTTGCACCCCCCGCCGTCATCGCCCAAGGCATCGTGCGCGAAGCGCCCAAGGACGTGAAGGCGGCGACGATGGTGATCACCGCGCCGCCCGAAATCACCCTCAACGGCAAGCCTGACCGGCTATCGCCCGGCTCGCGCATCCGCGACCTGAACAACATGCTGGTGCTTTCCGGCGGTGTGGTGGGCAAGAACCTGCCGGTGGTCTACCGCCGTGACGCGGCCGGCCTGGTGCATGAGGTATGGCTGCTCACCCCCGCCGAATACGCCCGCCTGGGCGGCGTCGACGGCAGCGACCTGCAGGGCTACCAGCGCTTTGCCGAACTGCTGGCGCTGATCTTCGGCGCGCGCAGGTAAGGGCGCGGTCATGACGAAGAAGGTTTTCATCAAGACGTTCGGCTGCCAGATGAACGAGTACGACTCGGACAAGATGGCCGACGTGATGCATGCCGCGCAGGGCTATGAACCCACGCAGGACGTTGATGAGGCCGACCTCATCCTCTTCAACACCTGCTCGGTGCGCGAGAAAGCGCAGGAGAAAGTGTTCTCCGACCTGGGCCGCGTGAAGCACCTGAAGAAAAAGGGCGTGCTGATCGGCGTCGGAGGCTGCGTGGCCAGCCAGGAAGGCGCGGCCATCATCGAACGCGCTCCCTATGTGGACGTGGTGTTCGGCCCGCAGACCCTGCACCGCCTGCCGCAGCTGCTGCGCCAGCGCGAAGAGCAGCGCCGCCCGCAGGTGGACATCAGCTTTCCCGAAATCGAGAAGTTCGACAACCTGCCGCCGGCACGGGTGGAAGGCGCCACCGCTTTCGTGAGCATCATGGAAGGCTGCAGCAAGTACTGCAGCTATTGCGTGGTGCCCTATACGCGCGGCGAGGAAGTCTCGCGCCCGTTCGAGGACGTGCTGGTGGAAGTGGCCGGCCTGGCCGACCAGGGCGTGAAGGAAGTGACGCTGCTGGGCCAGAACGTGAATGCCTACCGGGGCAAGATGGGGGGGACCGCGGACATCGCCGACTTCGCGCTCTTGCTGGAATACGTTGCCGACATCCCGGGCATCGAGCGCATCCGCTACACCACCAGCCACCCCAACGAGTTCACCCAGCGGCTGGTCGATGCCTACGGAAAGATTCCCAAGCTGGTGAGCCATCTGCACCTGCCGGTGCAGCACGGCAGCGACCGCATCCTGATGGCCATGAAGCGCGGCTACACCGCCATGGAATACAAGAGCACGGTGCGCAAGCTGCGGGCCATCCGCCCCAAGATGGCGATGTCCAGCGACTTCATCGTGGGCTTCCCCGGCGAGACGGAGGAAGACTTCGGCAAGATGATGAAGCTGATCGACGATGTGGGCTTCGACAACAGCTTCAGCTTCATCTTCAGCCCGCGGCCCGGCACGCCGGCCGCCACGCTGCATGACGAGACGCCGCACGCGGTGAAGCTCAAGCGGCTGCAGGCGCTGCAGGCCGTGATCGAGGCGAACATCCGCGCCATCAGCGCCAGCCGTGTCGGCACCGTGCAGCGCATCCTGGTGGAAGGCCCCTCACGCAAGAACGCGGCCGAACTGGCCGGCCGCACGGACTGCAACCGCATGGTCAATTTCAATGGGCCGCAAAGGCTGGCCGGGCAGATGGTGGATATCCGCATCACCGAAGCCATGCCGCATTCGCTGCGCGGCGAAGTGGTGACGCGCGAAGCGCTGACGGCCTGATTGCTACAGTTTTTGTAGCTGCCTACGCAAGCCTGGCGCGCTCTGCAGGCCTTTTTCCCTCTCAGAAAGGCATCTTGGGCATGCCTTTACCGCCGCCCATGCGCTTCATCATCTTCATGAGGCCACCGCCCTTCATCTTCTTCATCATGCCTTGCATCTGGTCGAACTCATTGAGCAGGCGGTTGACTTCCTGAACCTGCACGCCCGCGCCGGCGGCGATGCGGCGCTTGCGGGTGGCCTTGATCAGGTCGGGCTTGCGCCGCTCCAGCGGCGTCATGC
Source organism: Burkholderiales bacterium (assembly GCA_016191525.1). Taxonomy (GTDB): domain Bacteria; phylum Pseudomonadota; class Gammaproteobacteria; order Burkholderiales; family Burkholderiaceae_C; genus Ramlibacter. The sequence continues at coordinate 258,416 of JACPOK010000040.1, forward strand.
TCTGGATGATGCCTTCCTTGCGCTTGATGTCCTTCTCGGCGCGGGCCATGTCCACCTGGCCGGCCTTGGCCTGCATCTGGGCAGGCATCTTGTCCATCAGGCTGGACAGGCCGCCCATGCTCTTCATCTGCTGGATCTGCGAGAGGAAGTCGTTCAAATCGAAGCCGTCGCCGCTCTTGACCTTGGCGGCCAGCTTCTGCGCCGCTTCCATGTCCACGCCGGCCGTGACCTGCTCGACCAGCGCCACGATGTCGCCCATGCCCAGGATGCGGCCGGCATGGCGCTCGGCGTCGAACACCTCCAGCCCGTCGATCTTTTCGCTGGTGCCGGCGAACTTGATCGGCGCGCCCGTCACCTGCCGCACCGACAGCGCGGCGCCGCCGCGCGAGTCGCCGTCCAGCTTGGTCAGGATGATGCCGGTGAGCGGCAGCGCTTCCTTGAAGGCCCTGGCCGTGTTGACCGCATCCTGGCCCTGCATGGCGTCGACCACGAACAGCGTTTCCACCGGGTTCAGCGCGGCGTGCAGCTCCTTGATTTCCTGCATCAGCACTTCGTCGATGGCCAGGCGGCCTGCGGTGTCGACCAGCAGCACGTCGAAGTACTGGCGCTTGGCGTAGTCCAGCGCGGCGCGCGCGATGTCCACCGGCTTCTGGTCCGGCGTGCTGGGAAACCATTCGGCGCCGGCCTGCTTCGTGACGGTCCTGAGCTGCTCGATGGCGGCCGGGCGGTAGACGTCACCCGACACCGTGAGCACCTTCTTCTTGCGCTTTTCGATCAGGTGCTTGGCCAGCTTGGCGGTGGTGGTGGTCTTGCCGGCGCCCTGCAGGCCGGCCATCAGGATCACCGCGGGCGGCTGCGCCTGCAGGTTGATGTCGGAGACGCCCTCGCCCATCGTGGCGGCCAGCTCGCGGCTGACGATGCCGACCAGCGCCTGCCCGGGGGACAGCGAGCCCAGCACGTCGGCGCCCATGGCCTTGTCCTTGACGCGGGCGATGAAGTCGCGCACCACCGGCAGGGCGACGTCGGCCTCGAGCAGGGCCATGCGCACTTCGCGCAGCATGTCCTGCACGTTGGCTTCGGTGATGCGGGCTGCGCCACGCATTTCCTTGACGAGGCGGGAGAGTTTGTCGGTGAGGGCGGAGGCCATGGGAGCGCTTCGTGCGAGCGAAGCAAAGGGCTAAACTAAGGAACATGATTCTAGCGAGTGCGTCCCCTGCGAGCGTGGTGCTGGCGTTCGCCGCGGCGGCCGCCTACGCCGTGCCGGCCGCGCTGGCCCGCCGCCTGAGCGAGCAGGCCGCCCGGCTGGCCCTGCTTGCCGCATGGTTGCTGCATGCGGCGGTGCTGGTGGCCAGCCTGCTGGGGGAGGCGCCGCGCTTCGGCTTCGCGCCCGCGCTGTCCGTGACCGCCTGGCTGGTGCTGACCGTTTACGCTGTGGAGCGCAAGCTGTTCCCCAAGCTGGAAGCGCGCTGGGCGCTGGCGGGGCTGGGCGCCGCCGCGGTGCTCCTGGCCCTGGCCTTTCCCGGCAACACGCTGCACGTGTCGGCTTCGCCCTGGCTGCCGCTGCACTGGGCCCTGGGCATCGCCTCCTACGGGCTGTTCGCGGCCGCCGTGGTCCACGCCTGGCTGATGGGCCGCGCCGAAAAGGAAATGCGGCAGGCGGCCGACCCGCATTCGGGCCTGCCGCTGCTGACCCTGGAGCGCCTGACCTTCCGCTTCGTCGGCGCCGGCTTCGTGCTGCTGTCGGCAACGCTGCTGGCGGGCCTTTTCTTCACCGAGGCGTTGTACGGCCAGGGCAAGGCCTGGAAGTGGGACCATAAAACGGTGTTTTCCGTGCTCTCCTGGCTGGCTTTTGCGCTGCTGCTGCTGGGCCGCGCGCGCTTTGGCTGGCGCGGGCGCACGGCCGTGCGCGTGCTCTATGCCGGCTCGCTGCTGCTGCTGCTGGCCTATGTGGGCTCGCGCTTCGTGCTGGAAGTGGTGCTGGGGCGTGCGCCGTGAAGTACCTGCTGGTGCTGGCCGTGGTGCTGTTCGGCGTCTGGCTGTGGCGAAACAACCGCAAGGCTGAGCGCGACGGCGAAGCCCCGCGCACGCCTCCCAGCGCCGCGTTGCCTCAGGACATGGTGCGCTGCCCCGTCTGTGCCGTGCACCTGCCGCGCGCGGACGCATTGCCCGGGCCGGGCGGGCAGCTCTACTGCAGCCCGGAACACCGCAGCAGCGCCGGAGGCTGAATGGCCGCCTCGCCCCTGTCGATTCCCTGGGACGAGTCGGCCGACCCGCTGAACGCGGATTCGGCTTTCAACCGGCTCTGGCTTGGTTTCATGACGGCCCGCGTGACCATCGCGCTGGCCCTGCTGGTCCTGCTGGCCTCGCTCTACACGCTGGCACCCGCCCTGCACCTGGGCAACTGGCTCACGGGCCTGTGCGCCACCTACCTGGCGGCGACGCTGGCCGTGCGGGTGATGATGCGGCCCCAGCCACCCGGCAACACGTTCGATCCGCAATGGGTATTCACCATCGGCGTCGACCTGGTCGCCTTTTCGACACTGCATTTCCTGCAGGCAGGCGGCATCAACTATTCACCGCTGTTCGCCCTGCCTGTGTTGATGGCAGCGGTGCTCGGCTCAGGCCTGCTGGCGCTGGGCACGGCCGCCGGCGTGACGCTGCTGCTGCTGGCCGAAGCATGGGTGATCGCGCTGCAGCTGCCGTCCGAAGCCGCCGCCCGCTTCCTGCAGGCGGGACTGACCGGCGTCGGCTATTTCGCGCTGGCGTTCCTGGCCAACCAGCAGGCCGCGCGGCTGGCGCGCGAGGAACAGGCGGCACGGCACGGCCAGCAGGCCGCCCGGGTGCAGGCGCAAGTCAATGAACTGGTGATCGAGAATCTCGGCGACGGGGTGCTGGTGGTGGATGCCGAGGGCCGCGTGCGCGCGGCCAACCCCGCCGCGCGGCGGCTGCTCGGCCCCGCCGCGTCCGGCCCTTCGGGCCCCTTCGTCCTCGCCGCCCGGCCCGCCTGGCAGCCGCTGGTGACCCTCGCGCTGCAGACCTTCGTGCACCGCGACTCCCGGCTGGGCGACATCGCCATCGACGATGGCGCCGGCAGCCCGCGCCGCATCCATGTGCGCACGCGGCTCACGGCGCCTCACGACAACGGTGCGCAGAGCCTGTGCGTCATGTTCCTGGAAGACCTGCGCGAGATGGAAGCGCGGCTTCGCACCGAGAAACTGGCCGCGATGGGCCGCATGTCGGCGGCGGTGGCGCACGAGATCCGCAACCCGCTGGCCGCGATCACGCAGGCCAATGCGCTGCTGGAGGAGGACCTGGTCGACCCCGGCCAGAAGCAGCTGAGCGGGCTGGTGCGGCAGAACGCGCAGCGGCTGGCGCAAATCGTCGAGGAAATCCTGGACATCTCCCGCGTGCAGCACCAGAGCGGCAATCCTTCGGCGCCGTTGCTTGCGCTGGACGAATCCACCGCCTCGGCCTGCAGCGACTGGGGCATGCAGGCGCGTTGTGGCGACCGGCTGGCGCTGGCGGCCGGCAGCGGCGGCGCGCTGGTGGCCTTCGAGCCCGACCACCTGCGGCGGGTGCTGGTCAACCTGCTGGACAACGCGCTGCGCTACGCCGGCACCCGAGCCGGCTCCATCCGCGTCAGCACGCAGGTGGCGGGCGGCGTGACGCTGCGCGTATGGAGCGACGGCGCGCCCCTGGAGCAGACCGTGCAGCGCCACCTGTTCGAGCCCTTCTTTTCTTCCGAGAGCCGCTCCAGCGGCCTGGGCCTGTACATCTGCCGCGAGCTGTGCGAGCGCCACGGCGCGCAGATCGGCTACCGCCGCGCCGCGTCGCCCGGGAACGACGTTCCCGATGGCAATGAATTTTTCGTGACATTCCGCACGGTCGGCACCGGCCTTGCGGACACCCGGCCATTTGACACAATACCCGCCTGATGGCCGCTGCTTCCCCCACTGCCGCGCAAGTCCTGGTTGTCGATGACGAACCCGACTTGCGCACACTCTACGAACTGACGCTTCTGCGTGAAGGCTATCGGGTGGAGGCGGCCGGCACGCTGGCTGAAGCCTGGGCCCAGCTGGATGCGAAGAAGTTCGATGCGGTGATCACCGACATGCGGCTGCCGGACGGCCAGGGCCTGGAGCTGCTCAACCGCATGGCCACCCAGCAGCGAAGCGAGCGCTGCATCGTGATGACGGCCTACGGCTCCGCCGAAAACGCGGTGGAAGCGCTGAAGGCCGGCGCATTCGACTACCTCACCAAGCCCGTGGACCTGAAGCAGTTCCGCAGCGTGGTGGCCTCGGCCATCCAGGAAAATACCGCGGCGCCACGCGCGCCGCGTGGCACCACGCGTACCAGTGGAGATCGGCCGCTGGACAGCCAGGCCGCGCTGCAGCGCCTGGTCGGCGAGTCGGCCGCCATGCGCAGCGTGAAAGAGCGCATCGCCAAAGTGGCGCGCAGCATGGCGCCCGTGCTGGTGCGCGGCGAATCCGGCACGGGCAAGGAGCTGGCCGCACGCGCTTTGCATGCCTGCAGCCACCGCGCCGACGGCCCGTTCGTGGCGGTGAACTGCAGCGCCATTCCCGAAGCCCTGCTGGAAGCGGAATTCTTTGGCGCGCGCAAGGGCTCCTACACCGGCGCGGCGCAGGACCGCGAAGGCTACTTCCAGGCCGCGCGCAGCGGCACGCTGTTCCTGGATGAGATCGGCGACCTGCCGCTGGCCATGCAGTCCAAGCTGCTGCGCGCCATCCAGGAGCGGCAAGTGCGCTCGCTGGGCTCCACCCAGGAAGACGCGGTGGATGTGCGCATCGTCAGCGCCACCCACAAGGACCTGGCGGCGGACGTGCAGGCCGGGCGTTTCCGCCAGGATCTGTATTACCGGCTGAACGTGATCGAGATACTCGTGCCGCCGCTGCGCGAGCGGCGCGGCGACCTGCCGGCCCTGTGCGAGGCGCTGCTGGGCCGCATCGCCCAGGAATCGGGCATGCCGGTGCCGGTGCTTTCACCGGCGGTGCTGGAGCGGCTGTGCTCGCACCCCCTGGGCGGCAACGTGCGCGAACTGGAAAACCTGCTGCACCGCGCGGTGGCGCTCAGCGACGGCGAGGAACTGCAGGTGGACTTCGCGCCCACGCAGGCCGGCGCGCTGGAAGCCCTGCCGGCGGGAACGGCCATGCCGCCTTCCGCGCGCGCCGCATCCGGGGTGATGCCCGGCGACCTGCAGGCCTACCTGGACCAGCAGGAGCGGGAAATCCTGGTCAAGGCCCTGCATGAAAGCGGCTTCAACCGCACGGCGGCGGCGCAGCGCCTGGGCCTGAGCCTGCGCCAGATCCGCTACCGCATTGCCCGGCTGGCGATTGCCGCCCCGGGCGGTGACGAACCGCATGACGGACCCGGCTGACGGCACTGCCGTGATGTGGCGAGGCGGCTGGTACCGCTACGCCCGGTCGCTGGCCTCGCCCAATTTCGGCGCGCGGCCGGCCGGCGCGCTGATCGACCTCATCGTCGTGCACTCCATCAGCCTGCCTCCCGGCGAATACGGCGGCGGCCAGGTGCAGCAGCTTTTCTGCAACCAGCTCGACTGGAACGCCCACCCCTATTTCAAGAGCATCGAGGGCATGAAGGTGTCGGCGCATTTCTACATCCGCCGCACGGGCGAGCTCTGGCAGTTCGTCAGCTGCGACGACCGCGCCTGGCACGCCGGCCAGTCAAGCTACCGCGGCCGCGGCGACTGCAACGATGATTCGGTGGGCATCGAGCTGGAGGGGCTGGAAGGCGGCGATTTCGAGGCGCCCCAGTACGAAGCGCTGGCCGCTCTGTGCGCCGCGATTGCGCAGAAGTACCCGATTTGCCACATCGCGGGGCACGAGCACATCGCACCAGGACGCAAGGCTGATCCGGGCGAACGCATGGATTGGCGCGGCTTGCAGGGTGCCCTGGCATGGCCGCCCGGGCACTTCCCCGCAGGGGTTTTTGCGGTGCACAAGTAAGCACTTGTATCTGCTGCCATACACTACCTGTAGTGGCTTGAATTCCATCCAGACACTAGATATAGTGTCCCACGTTGTGCAGCTTGTCTGACAAAGAACATGCCGGCGCACCTGCAAAGCCGGCCGCCGTACCCCACAAAAGCAAAGCGAAAGAGGAAACATGCAAATCGCCTTGAGCACCCCTTCCAGCGCCGGCGCGGGCTTCGCCCCCGGTGCCGGCACCGAGCAGGCCGCCGCTACAGCCGCCAACCCGCTGGCCAATTACCAGATCATCCGCCGCAACGGCGCCGTCGTGCCTTTTGAGCCGAACAAGATCGCCATCGCCATGATGAAAGCCTTCCTGGCCGTGCATGGCACGCAGGGCGCGGCATCGGCCAGCGTTCGCGAAACCGTGGACGGCCTGACCCAGTCCGTCATCCGAGCGCTGATGCGCTCGCGCCCGGGCGGCGGCACCTTCCATATAGAAGACGTGCAGGACCAGGTCGAGCTGGGCCTGATGCGCGGCGGCCACCACGAGATCGCCCGCGCCTACGTGCTGTACCGCGAGCGCCGCACCCAGGAGCGCGCAAGCCAGAAGGTCCAGGAAACGCCCAAGGCGGCCACGCTGCACGCGCTGGACAACGGCCAGCGCATCGTGCTGGACCTGGACCACCTGAAGGGCCTGATCCAGAGCGCCTGCCAGAACCTGGGCGCCGACGTCAAACCCGACCCGATCATGGCCGAGACCATGCGCAACCTGTACGACGGCGTCCCGATGGACGAGGTCTACAAGGCTTCCATCCTGGCCGCGCGCACGCTGATCGAGAAAGATCCCGACTACACCTACGCCACCGCCCGCCTGCTGCTGCACACCATCTTCAAGGAAGTGCTGGAGCGCGACCTGGCCCCGTCCGAAATGGCGCAGAGCTACGCCGACTACTTCCCCGGCTTCATCAAGCGCGGCGTGGACAACGAGCTGCTCGACGAAAAGCTGCTGCAGTTCGACCTGAAGAAGCTGGGCGGCGCCCTGAAGGCCGAGCGCGACCTGAAGTTCGACTACCTGGGCCTGCAGACCCTGTACGACCGTTATTTCCTGCACGTGCGCAAGAGCCGCATAGAGCTGCCCCAGGCTTTCTTCATGCGCGTGGCCATGGGCCTGTCGCTCAACGAGATCGACCGTGAAGCCCGCGCCATCGAGTTTTATGAAGTGCTGTCCAGCTTCGACTTCATGTCCAGCACGCCTACGCTGTTCAACGCAGGCACCCTGCGCTCACAGCTGTCCAGCTGCTACCTCACAACCGTGCCGGACGACCTGGACGGCATCTACGAATCGATCAAGGAAAACGCCCTGCTGTCCAAGTTCGCGGGCGGCCTGGGCAACGACTGGACGCGCGTGCGCGCGCTGGGTTCCCACATCAAGGGCACCAACGGCGAATCACAGGGCGTGGTGCCGTTCCTGAAGGTGGTCAACGACACAGCCGTGGCGGTGAACCAGGGCGGCAAGCGCAAGGGCGCGGTCTGCACCTATCTTGAGTCCTGGCACCTGGACATCGAGGAGTTCCTGGAGCTGCGCAAGAACACCGGCGACGACCGCCGCCGCACGCACGACATGAACACCGCCAACTGGATCCCCGACCTGTTCATGCGCCGGGTCATGGAAAAGGGCGAGTGGACGCTGTTCTCGCCCTCCAACGTGCCCGACCTGCACGACAAGTTCGGCATCGACTTCGAGAAGGCCTATGTGGCCTACGAAGAAAAGGCCAGGCGCGGCGAGATCAAGCCCAGCAAGACGGTGCAGGCCGCCGACATGTGGCGCAAGATGCTCACGATGCTGTTCGAGACCGGCCATCCCTGGATCACCTTCAAGGATGCCTGCAACGTCCGCTCGCCCCAGCAGCACGCCGGCGTCGTGCACTCGTCCAACCTGTGCACCGAGATCACCCTGAACACCAGCGACACCGAAACCGCGGTGTGCAACCTGGGCTCCGTCAACCTGCTCCAGCACCTGAAAGACGGTGCCATGGACCACGACAAGCTCAAGAAGACCATCACCACGGCGATGCGCATGCTCGACAACGTGATCGACATCAATTACTACGCCGTCAAGAAGGCCCGCGACTCCAACATGCGCCATCGCCCGGTGGGCCTGGGCGTCATGGGCTTCCAGGACGCGCTGTATGAGCTGCGCATCCCCTACTCCTCGCAAGAAGCTGTCGAGTTCGCCGACAAGTCGATGGAAGCCGTCTGCTATCACGCCTACTGGGCATCGACCGAGCTGGCGAGGGAACGCGGCAAGTACTCCAGCTACAAGGGCTCGCTGTGGGACAAGGGCATCCTGCCGCTGGATACGCTTGAGCTGCTCGAGAAGGCCCGTGGCGGCTATGTCGAGGTCGACAAGTCGTCCAGCCTGGACTGGGATGCCCTGCGCAAGAAGATCGCGAAGGACGGCATGCGCAACTCCAACTGCGTCGCCATCGCGCCCACGGCCACCATTTCCAACATCATCGGCGTGGATGCCTCGATCGAGCCCTGCTTCGGCAACCTCTCGGTCAAGTCCAACCTCTCCGGTGAATTCACCGTGATCAACCACTACCTGGTGCGCGACCTGAAGCGCCTGGGCCTGTGGGACGACGTGATGGTCATGGACCTCAAGCACTTTGATGGCTCGCTGCGTCCTATCGACCGTGTGCCCCAGGAAGTCAAGCAGCTCTACGCCACCGCATTCGAAGTCGAGACCACCTGGCTGGTGGAAGCCGCGGCCCGCCGCCAGAAGTGGATCGACCAGGCCCAGTCGCTCAACATCTACATGTCGGGCGTGTCCGGCAAGAAGCTCGACGACACCTACAAGCTGGCCTGGATCCGCGGCCTGAAGACCACCTATTACCTGCGCACCATCAGCGCCACGCACACAGAGAAATCCACGGTGACCTCGGGCCGGCTGAACGCCGTTTCTTCCGGCGGCATGAGCGCGCTTGAGGCTGCCGCAGCCGCGGCGCAAGCGCAGATGAATGCAACGCCGGCGACCGACATCAAGTTCTGCGCGATCGACGATCCGACATGTGAGGCCTGCCAATAAATGAATGGCGCGGCGGAAAAAATTGTCGGTGTTCTCTGACAACGCACCGATGCAATTGAGCAACACAATCGGGCAGTGATGTGAACGAACACTTTTCATTTCGCATCACTGCTCACATAATCCGAGCATTGGAAAACTTATGTTGACCTGGGACGAAGAAGTCAAGCCCTCATCGCCAGCATCCCTCCCCAGCGGTTTACTTTCAAACCGCGAGGTGAACTCTTCACCTCTTTCGCAAGCAACTCCCCAGATTCCGCAGCCCGCGCTGCGCACGCTTGATGACGGCGCGCCCATTCCCGCACGTGCCGCCACTACCGTCTCGGAAGCCGCGAAGGCCGTCGTGCACCGCCGCGTCAATGCGGCCGACAAGCGCATCATCAACGGCCAGACCGACGTGAACCAGCTGGTGCCGTTCAAGTACAAGTGGGCCTGGGAAAAATACCTCGCCACCTGCGCCAACCACTGGATGCCTCAGGAAGTGAACATGACGCGCGACATCGCGTTGTGGAAAGACCCGAACGGCCTGACCGAGGATGAGCGCCGCATCATCAAGCGCAACCTCGGCTTTTTCGTCACCGCCGATTCGCTGGCCGCCAACAACATCGTGCTGGGCACCTACCGCCATATCACGGCCCCTGAATGCCGCCAGTTCCTGCTGCGCCAGGCCTTCGAGGAGGCCATCCACACCCACGCCTACCAGTACATCGTGGAGTCGCTGGGCCTGGACGAGAGCGAGATCTTCAACGCCTACAACGAGGTGCAGTCGATCCGCGACAAGGACCAGTTCCTGATCCCCTTCATCGAGGCGATCATGGACCCCAACTTCCACACCGGCACGCCCGAGACCGACCAGACGCTGCTGAAGAGCCTGATCGTGTTCGCCTGCCTGATGGAGGGCCTCTTCTTCTATGTCGGCTTCACCCAGATCCTGGCGCTGGGCCGGCAGAACAAGATGACGGGCGCTGCCGAGCAGTACCAGTACATCCTTCGCGACGAATCGATGCACTGCAACTTCGGCATCGACCTGATCAACCAGCTCAAGCTTGAGAACCCGCACCTGTGGACGGCCGACTTCAAGGCCGAAATCAAGGTGCTGTTCCAGAAGGCCGTCGAGCTCGAATACAAATATGCCGAAGACACCATGCCCCGCGGCGTGCTCGGCATGAATGCCTCCATGTTCAAGGGCTACCTGCGCTACATCGCGAACCGTCGCGCCACGCAGATCGGCCTGGAAGCGCTCTTCCCCAACGAGGAAAACCCTTTCCCGTGGATGAGCGAAATGATTGACCTGAAGAAAGAGCGCAACTTCTTCGAGACCCGGGTAATTGAATACCAATCGGGCGGCGCTCTTTCCTGGGATTGAAAAGCAACTGCGAGAGTCGGTATTTGAGTGAGATTCGCCAGGAGTGATGACACCGCCACAGAGCGGGCGCATTCCGGGCAACGGTGTTCATGGAGCTGGGCTTCGGCCCAACCCCATGGATCGCTTCATGCAAACCAACAGGCATGGAGTGCTTCTTAGTTGATATTGATCAACTTGATCAAGGAGAATGAAAATGGCAACTGCGAAAAAAGCTACGGCTAAAAAGGCCGCAAAGAAGGCTCCGGCGAAGAAGGCCGCTGCAAAGCGTCCGGCCGCCAAGAAGGTAGCCGCGAAGAAGGCCCCGGCGAAGAAGGCCGCTGCAAAGCGTCCTGCTGCCAAGAAGGCCGCGAAGAAGGTAGCCAAGAAGGCTCCGGCGAAGAAGGCCGCGGCCAAGAAGGCGCCTGCGAAGAAGAAGGCAGCGGCGAAGAAGAAGCCCGCTGCCAAGAAAAAGGCTGCTGCGAAAAAGAAGCCTGCGGCGAAGAAAAAGGCTGCGAAAAAGCCCGCTGCCAAGAAAGCAGCGAAAAAGCCCGCTGCCAAACCTGCTGCGAAACCCGTAGCAAAGGCAGCGGCTGCTCCGGCAGCGCCTGCGGCTCAGACGACTCTGAACCCGCAAGCCGCCTGGCCGTTTCCCACGGCCAGCAAGCCCTGAGCAGAAGCGCTAGTCGCTCTCTGAACCCGGCGCTGAAAGGCGCCGGGTTTTTTCATTTCAGGCCGGCTGCGGCTGGGCGCCCATGAAAGGCCCGCGCTGTGGCCATTCCGCGTCGCTGATGGGCGGCGCCAGCGCCTCGGCCTTGCCCATGTCAGCCTGCCACCGGAGCAGCCGCTCGCAGCGCTGGGTATCCTCCAGGGTGTGGATCTCAGTGATCCGGCCCCAGCGCATGCGCATGGACTGCATCACCACGTTGCGGTAGGTGCGCCCGTCGGGCAGCGGCATCAGGAAGTCCAGCTGGGTGCAGATGCGCGTGTTCCAGGGGGCGCCGGCCACCAGCACGTCGCGCACCACAAAGGACAGGCCGGGAAACAGGCGGTACATCCGCTCCCACCACAGCTGCATGCTCTCGCGGCTGTTGCGCACGCCGCCGATCGGCGAGTCTCCCTCGAAGCGGTAGACGAAGCGCGGCGCCAGGCTGTCGATCATGGGCCAGGCATCGCCCCGGCTGATCGAGGCGAAGACGGCACGGACCTTGTGGGCGACGATGGCGTGGTACATGGGGTTTCCTTGTCAGCGCAGGCTGGATTTAACTTGCATAATGCAAGCAGTTTAGCTTAATCAACTTTCGAAACGCAAGCCAATGGAAAAACCGGGATTCGCCGACTTTTCGTGCTCCATCGCGCGCACGCTGGACGTGATCGGCGAATGGTGGACGCTGCTGGTGCTGCGCGACCTGTTCGCCGGCATGGAGCGCTTCGACGACATCCAGCAGGACCTGGGCATCGCCACCAACATGCTCGCGGCGCGGCTCAAGCGCCTTCTTGACGCCGGCCTGGTCGAGCGCGAGGTGGCGCCCGATGACGGCCGCGCCCGTGTCTACCGCCTCACGGCGCGCGGCCGCGACCTTTACCCGGTGCTGCTGTCGCTGATGGCCTGGGGCGACAAGTGGCTGGCGCAGCCCGGCGAGCAGCCCGTGCTGGTGGTGCACCAGGGCTGCGGCAAGGTAACGGCGGCGGTGCCGGCCTGCTCGGTCTGCGGCGAACCCCTGGACCTGGGCGACCTGAAATTCCAGGCCGGCCCCGGCGGGCGGGCCGGGCCGGGTACCGCGCGTGTCGGGCGTTACCTGGGGCATGAGGACTGAGCCGAGGCGGTCACCGCGCGACGGCGGGAGTGTCGCCCACGTGCCGCATCTGCGACGCCAGCAGCGCCACCGCCACCAGCCCCAGCAGCAAGGCGCCGCAACCCGCGAACAGCTGGCCCAGCGTGATGCCACGCAACACCCAGCCGGTGGCCGCCGCCGACATGGGCGCGACGCCCATGAAGATGAACATGAACAGGCTCATGGCACGCCCGAGCAGCGCTGGCGGCACGCGCTGCTGGATCCAGGTGAACACCGCCACCTGGACGAAGCCGCCCAGCACGCCGATGGCCAGCATCAGCCCAGCGCCCTGCCAGGCCGCCGTGATCTGCCCCATGGGCATGAACAGCAGGCCGATCAGCGCGTCCACCAGCAGGATGGTGAGGCCCAGGCTGGCCAGCCGCAGGCGCGGAAAGGCGCCCGACAGTGCCATGCCCAGCAGCGTGCCGGCGCCGTGCGCGCCCAGCATGGTGCCCAGGGCCGCCGCGCCCAGCGCCGGATGGCTTGCAGCCAGCACCGGTATCGCGATATGGATGGGCCCCATGATCAGCAGCGCCACCGCGCCCCAGTAGAGGAAGCAGGTGCGCAGCTCCACGTCGCGCCAGAAGTGCGCGAGCCCCTGGGCGATGGAAGCCCACACCGCGGGTGCCGGCCCGGCTGGTGCGGCGGGCCGCGCCAGCGTGGTGACGCGCGAGAGCGTCCAGGCCGAGAGCACGAAGCTCAGGGCATCGAAGGCAAACGCGGCGCCAATGCCGCCGGCATGGATGCCGGTGCCCTGTGAACCGTCGCCGAACAAGGCGATAAGCGCACCAGCCAGCAACGGGCCGATGAACATCGACAACTGGCGCATGCCCAGCATCACGCTGTTGGCCGCCGGCAGCATCCGGGGCGGCACCACATGCGGCATCATCGCCGTCCCCGACGGGATGCTGAAGGCCGTCGCCAGGCCGATGCCCAGCGCCAGCACATACACCATGGGCAGAGTCAAGGTTCCGGTGAACACCAGTGCCGCCAGCAGGCCCAGCAGCACGGTGTTGATGTGCTTGGTGAGCATCAGCACCCGCTTGGGTGAATAGCGGTCCACCATGGCGCCGCCGACCAGGATGAACAGCGCCCGCGGTACGCTCACCAGTGCCAGCACGGCGCCCAGCACCAGCGTGTCGCCGGTCATCTTCAGCACCAGCCAGGGCAGCGCGATCAGGGTGAACTGGTCGCCCAGCATGGACAGCGCGCCGCCCCCGGTCATCCAGAGAAAGTTGCGGTCCCGGAAAAGCTCGGCACGGGCCTGTGCCGCTTGCGGCGGCGGGTTGGTGGTGTGGATACTGGCAGTGGTCTTCATGGTCGGCTCCTTCATCTGGAAGCCGACTGTGGACCCTCACGTGGCGTGAGGGTCAAGCACTTTCGGGAATACTTTTCGCCAGGTAGGCGCGCACCGGCGCGCTGAGCGACGAGCCGGCGGCGAGCAGCGGCTCGGCGGCCCAGGCCGCCCTCAGCGCGGCGCCCATTTCCGCGTCGCCGCCGGCCAGCCTGCCGACCAGGCCCTGCCAGCAGGCAGCCGCTTCCTTCGCCGCCGGGCTTTGCGGCGGCACCCCGCCGCGCAACAGCCCGTTCACCGAGTCCTCCAGCGCGCGCCATTCCGCGGGCGCGACCTTGCCGATGCGCCGCAGCTGCTGGGGCGACAGGTACTTGCCCATCAGCGCCATTCGAACGTCCACACCCCGGGTAACGTAGTCGATCATGTCGCCCTCGGGTGCGTTATTGCGGCCATGGGCGGAGGGCTCGTCGCGGAACATCCGGCCCCAGCGCTCAATCAGGTTGAAGTCACCATCCATCCAGTTGATCATCAGCGTCATCCAGCGGTTGATCAGGGGCTGCACCTGCGGCGAGTCGGGCGCCAGGCCGCTATCCATGGCGGTGCGCACCTGCGCCATCAGCGGCACCCATTCGCCTTCGATCGCCTTCCAGCTCGCGAAAATACGTTTGAGCTCGGCGGCGCTGAAATACTTGCCGTAAGTGGCCATCAGCGCCAGCGTACCCAGCCAGTCCTCCATGCCGGGCTGCGCGCCCGTGACCAGCCCGGCGTGCATCAGGGCCAGGCGGCCACGCAGCTCGGTGGCCTGGGCGATCTCTGCATCGAGCGCCTCCATTTGCCGCTCGATGATGCGGCCGGGCTGCGCGTCCTCGCCGTCCAGCAGGCCGGCAACATCGCCCAGTGCCAGTCCCAGGTGCCGCAGCGCCTGGATGCCATGCAGGCGCGCCACGTCATCCGTACCGTAAAGCCGGTAGCCCGAGTCGGAGCGGCCCGTGGGCTTGAGCAGCCCGATTGCGTCGTAGTGGTGCAGCGTGCGGACCGTGAGGCCGGTGTGCTTTGCCAGCTCGCCGACCTTCAGGAGCATGGCCGCGCCTACTTGCGCACCGAGATCAGCTCGATCTCGAAGTTGAGCGTCGCATTGGGCGGAACCGCGCTGCCGGCGCCGCGCTCGCCGTAGGCAATGGCGGGCGGGCAGGTGAGCTTCGCCTTGCCGCCCGGCTTCATCAGCTGCACGCCCTCGGTCCAGCAGGCGATCACCCGATTGAGCGGAAACTCGATCGGCTCGCCACGCTTGTAGGAGCTGTCGAATTCGCGGCCGTCGGGAAACGTGCCGCGGTAGTTCACCTTGACGGTCTCGGTGGCGGAAGGCGAGGCGCCGGCACCTTCCTTCAGTGACTGGTAGATGAGGCCGCTCTTCGTGGTGACGGTGGCGCCCTGGGCAAGGGCGGCGGTGGCAACGAGCGTCAGCGCAGTGGCGCAAAGAATGGATCGCACGGAAAACTCCTTTGGAAATTCAGCCGGATTATTGCGCATGTGGCATCCACAGAAGGAAAAATGCCCGCAAGGCGCACCCAGTCTGCGTAGGCAGCTATTTATTTTGTAGCAAATCGGCGCCGGCCAGCGCCATCCTGCGGCGCAGCCGGGCCGCCTCTTCGCCCGCTCCGGCACTTTCGGCGCGCTGGGCCTGCAGGCCCAGCCATGCCAGCAGCGGGCGGCGCCAGCCGTGCGCCGACGCGGTGTCCACCGCCAGCTGCAGCACGCCGGGGCTGGCACGGCCGGTCTCGAACAGCACGCCGGCCGCCACCAGCCGCGCGAGCGGATCGGCGATGGCGGCAACGGCCGCGGCCTCGCCGCCGGAAGCAACGGCGCGGTGGGCCGGCGGCAGCAGGGCGGCATCACGCGGCTGGGCCTTGCCCGCCAGGTAATCCGCATAGGCCCGCTCGGCGGCCGGTGCGTCCTGGCGCAATGCCTCGAAGCCCGCGCATGGTTCCACCACCAGGCTGGCCAGCCGCAGTGCGCAACGCGTGAGCTCCGCGCGTGCCACCAAGCCCACATCGGCGGTGGCGGCGAGTTCGTGGCGCGCGCGGTCGAACTCGGCGGCCTCGACCCTGGCGTCGCCTTTCATGAAAGCGGCGGCGTAACGCTCCAGCGAGCCATGCGCATTCATCTGCCAGTCGGGCACCACCGGCTTGTCGGCGCAGGCGGCGAGCAGCAGTGCGATGGCGCAGGCAAGCAGTGTCTTCATGGAACTTTGATTTCCGTGTCACGCGCGAAGGGCCACTTGCGGTTGATCTCGTTGACCAGGCCTTCGATCTTGCGCAGGTTGGCGTCCACATCGGCGCGCAGCGCGCCCAGGTCGCCGGTGGCGCCGCGCACGTTGGCGCCGACAGCCTGCGCCTCGGCCAGCACGGCATCGATTTTCTTCAGGCTGGCCCGCGTGTCGGCCAGCAGGCCGTCGATCTGGCGCACCGCGGACTGGGCGTCTTTGACCAGCCCCTGCTGGCCGAACACCTGCGTGTCGGCTTTCACCGCCAGGCCGTCCACCCGCGCGGCCAGCGTATCCATTCGCGCCAGCAGCGTGTTGGCCCTGTCCAGCGCGGCCACGATCTTCCCGGCGTCTTCGTCATTGCCCAGCAGCACGCCCATGGCCCCGCGCGGGCCCTTCAGCCGGTCGGTCACGGCCTGGGCATTGGCCAGCGTGTTGCGCAGCGCCGCGTCCTGCGCGGTCATCGCGACGATGTTCTCCAGCGCCTCCTTGGCCGCCGCGATCACGCGCGGCAGTTCCGCAGTGGCGTCACCCCGCAGCACCGGGCGGATCGCCCCGTCGCCCAGCGGCGGATCGGTGAGCATGCCGGTGAATGCGCGGATGTTGGTTCCGCCCACCACGCCGCGCGTCAACGTGAAGACGCTGGAGGTGCGCAGCCAGTGGGCATCCTTTTTCGCCACGTCGATGAGGATGCGCACATTGCCGTCCGGGGCCAGTTCCACCCGGTTCACCCGGCCGATGGGAAAGCCCGAGAAAGTCATGTCCATGCCCACCACCACGCCCTCGGAATCTTCCGCGGTAAGCACCAGCGCCTGGATGGGCTCGAACACGCCACGGGCATACAGCAGGTATAGGGCCGAGCCGGCCACCAGCAGGACGGTGAACGCCAGCAGCAGGCGCGCCTTGAGTTCCAGGTGGCGCACCGCAGGCTGCGCGGCGGGTTCGGAGTTACTGACGGGGGTGTCGGGCATGTTTGGTAAGTTGGGGACAGAGCTGAAGATCTGTCCCGCAAGGTCTCAATAGTAATTGCCCGCCAGGGAAGCGATTTCCATCAGCAGCAGCACGGCGAACATGCGCACCAGCCCCTGCAGGGCCGCGCTCTCGCGTGAGCCATCGCCCTCCACGTCATACAGGGCCGAGGCCATGGGGATGATGGACACGGCGAGGCTGAAGAACAGCGTCTTGAGCATGAAGATCAAAGTCACGGCCGGATTGAAGACGTGGCCGAACATGTGGGTGTAGGCCGGCAGCCCGGCGGCGGACGGGCCGTAGACCGCCAGGTAGGCCAGCGCCAGCGCCACCACGCAGCTCAGGGCGGCTAGCGTGATGGACGAGAACACGCCTGCCAGCACGCGCGGCAGCACTTCATGCACAACCGGGTCGCGGCTGTGGCCACGCAACGCATCGAACTGGCCGGTGCGCCGCATCTCGCCGAGCGCCGCGCCGTTCGGAATGGTGCAGCGAAGGGCCACGAACAGCGCCGCCGTGAGCGGGATCAGTTCCAGCACCAGCACGCGGATCACCATCTCCAGCGCGTACTGCGACAGGCCGTAGCTGAGCGCCGTCACCACCACGATGCGGGTGATAACCAGCGTGAGCAGCGCGCACAGCACCGTGAACCAGCCCAGGATGGGCGCGGTATCCATGTACAGGTGCCGCGCCACGGCACCGCGGTTGCCGGCGCCATAGCTGGAGGGCGACAGCCCCAGCACCATCACCATCGCGCCGAAGTAAAGAATCCGCCACCAGCCGGCTGCCCAGCGCAGCGGCGCCGTGCCCGTGTGCTCAAGCGCGTGGTACCAAGGCGGCAGCGGGGTCATGCCGGGATGATAGCCCGCCCCTCCCAGTCACCGGTTCGCAGAAGTTGCGGCGACAGCTGCGCCTCGCCCCAGCGCAGCGGCAAGGCGGCCTCCAGCCGGCGGACCTGCTCCACCTCGGAACGCAGCAACCGCTGCGCGCCGGCAAAAGCCTCCACCTCCGGGCCGTCCGCGATGATGGCCGCGCGCGCCGCCACGTAAAGCAGGTCGCCGCGATCGAAATCGATGAACAGCAGGCCGGCGCGCGGATTCACCGCGATGTTGCCCAGCGTGTTGAAAAAGAAGTTGCCCAGGAAATCGGGCACCGTGAGCGTGCTGCTGCCGTCCACCCGCACAAAGCCCGGCTTGCCACCGCGGTGCGACACGTCCACACCTTGCGAGGCGGAAGTTGATTGCGCCGCCTGTGGATGCGCTGTCGCGATGTAGAAGGTATCGGCACTGCGGATGATGCGCAGCGCCTCGCCGTCCAGTTGCGCGCCCTCATGCACAGTGGGCGACGCCGCCCGGTCCGTGATGAATTCCGGCCTGCGTGCCTGGATGTACTTGGGGCAATTGCCAAAGCTCTGCGTGACCCGCACCGCGAAGCCCTCCGCGCCGACCTGCTCCACCACGCCGTTCATGCGGTTGCGCCGGCGCGTGTGCGGCTCGATGCCGAGCAGTCCGATTTGCGCGCCCGCCTGCAGGTTGCCGTGCAGCGGGTCGCCGGCCAGCGGCAGGGCGTTCACCGCAAGCAGCTGGGGATGCGGGGACTGCACGAAGCCGGGCGCGCCCGCCAGCACCGAGGCCCAGGGCCGGCCCTGCGC
The DNA here is from genome assembly GCA_016191525.1 of Burkholderiales bacterium. Classification (GTDB taxonomy): domain Bacteria; phylum Pseudomonadota; class Gammaproteobacteria; order Burkholderiales; family Burkholderiaceae_C; genus Ramlibacter. Next base: position 276,806 of record JACPOK010000040.1, read on the forward strand.
GTCGAGGCTGCCCGCTATCAGCATGGGCAGCTGCGCGAAAAACTGGCGGTGCTGTTCTGGCATATGGTCGCGGATGATCGCCGGCCCGATTTCCGCGAGCCGACCGAACGAGCCGGCCTGCCGCTGCAGCGCCATTTCACCTTCGTGGAAAGGGGATGAGTCCACGCCCTGCCCTCAGGCCGCCAAAGGCAGCGGTGACTTCATCATCGGCACGAACCCGGGCAGCGCCTCGATGCGCGCCAGCCAGTCGCGCACGTTCGGGTAGGGCTGCAACGGCACGCCGCCCTCCGGCGCGTGGGCCGTGTAGCTGTAGTTGGCGATGTCGGCCAGCGTGGGCTTGTCCCCCGCAAGAAAGGCGCGCCGCGACAACTCCTCGTCCATCAGCGCGAAGAGCGCATTGGCGCGGGCGATCGCGTCATCCGGGCTCACCGGCCGCTTGAACAGGGCGATCACGCGGGCAGCCGCAGCGCCGAAGGCCAGCTGGCCCGCGGCCACGGAAAGCCAGCGCTGCACCTGCGCGGCGCCCACCGGGTCGCGCGGCAGCCACTGGCCTGCGGCGTAACGGCCTTCCAGGTAGACCAGGATGGCGTTCGAATCCGAAAGCGTGACCTCGCCGTCCTCAATCACGGGAATCTGCCCGAAGGGATTGCGCGCGAGGAAGTCCGGGCGCTTGTGCGCGCCGCCCACCAGGTCCACCTCGATCATCTCGAAGTGCAGGCCCAGCAGCGACAGGAACAGCTCGACCCGGTGGCAGTGTCCGGAAATGCCCATGCGGTGCAGCTTGATCATTTAAAAACTCCTCAATTTATCGGGAAGACTGGATTCTTGGCTATTCCATCGTCCGGATAAATGGCGCGGCCTGCACTTCACTACTCCGATAATCGGTTTAATATGAAGCATGGACAAATTCAGGGCCATGCAGACCTTCGCCCGCATCGCCGACGAGGGCAGCCTGACGGCAGCGGCCAGGTCGCTGGGCTCGTCGCTGCCTGCGGTGGTGCACTCGCTGGCCGCTTACGAAGGCGAACTGGGCGTGCGCCTTTTCAACCGCACCACCCGCCGCATCTCGCTCACCGAAGAAGGCCGCCAGCACCTGGAAAGCTGCCGGCAGGTGCTGGCCGCGGTGGAAGATTCTGAAGGCGCGCTCAGTGCCGGGGCCGGTGAGCCCGCAGGCCACCTCACCATCACCGCGCCCGTGCTGTTCGGCCAGATGCACGTGGCGCCGGCCGTCACCCGGTTCGTCCAGCAGCACCCCAAGATGCGATGCAGCGTCATCCTGCTGGACCGGGTGGTGAACCTGCTGGAGGAGGGCATGGACCTGGGCATTCGCATCGGCAAGCTGGAAGATTCCTCGCTGGTCGCGCAGCCGCTGGGCCGCATCCGCCGCGTGGTGGCGGCCAACCCGGCCTACCTGCGCCGGCATGGCGTGCCGAAGCACCCGCGCGAGCTGCTGCAGGCCAACTGCATCCGCATGATCGCCGGGCCGCCCACCTGGGGCGGCTTCCAGGAAAACGGGCGCGGCTTTCGCCTGCCCGTCACCGGCAACCTGGAGTTCAACCACGTGCTGCCCGCCGTGCAGGCCTGCGCCGAGGGCGCCGGCTTCGGCATGTTTTTTTCCTACCAGGTCGCGCCCTTCCTGGCCGACAGGCGGCTGAAGATCGTGCTTGAAAGATTCGAGCAGCCGCCCCGACCCATCAGCGTGGTGTACCCCCATGCCCGGCTGTTGCCGGCCCGCACGCGGGTCTTCATCGACTGGATCCGAAACGAGATCACCGGCTTCACTGCCGCAAAGGACAAATGATGGCCGATTTTGACTGCGACTTTTTCGTCATCGGCGGCGGCTCCGGCGGCGTGCGCGCCGCCCGCATGGCAGCGCAGCGCGGTGTGCGCGTGGTGCTGGCGGAAGCGGCCGCGCTGGGCGGCACGTGCGTGAACGTGGGCTGCATCCCGAAAAAGCTGTACAGCTACGCGGCGCACTTCGCGCACGATTTCCAGGATGCGGCGGGCTTTGGCTGGCAGGTGGGGCAGCCGCGCTTCGACTGGGCGGTGCTCAAGGCCAACCGGGCGAAGGAAATCAGCCGCCTGAACGGCGTCTACCAGCAGCTGCTGGCCAGCCCCGGCGTGCGCATCGTCCGCGGCTGGGCCCGGCTGGTCGATGCACACACGGTGCAGGTGCAGACCACCGAAGAGGTGCAGGCCTTCACGGCGAAGCACATCCTCGTGGCCACCGGGGGCACCCCCAGCGTGCCCACCTTTCCCGGCAGCGAGCACGTGGTCACCTCAGACAGCATGTTCGACCTCGAGCCATTCCCGAATCGCCTGCTGGTGGTGGGCGGCGGCTACATCGCCTGCGAGTTCGCCTCCATCTTCAACGGCCTGGGTGCCCAGGTTACGCAGCTTTACCGCGGCGAACAGATCCTGCGCGGCTTCGACACCGACGTCTGCCACTTCATCGCGCAGGAAATGCGCAAGCACGGCGTGGACCTGCGCACCAGGGCCGACGTCCAGTCCATCGAGAAGACCGCCGACGGGCTGAAGGCCACCTTGACGGACGGCAGCATCCTGGTCGCGGACACGGTGCTCTACGCCACGGGCCGTGTGCCCAACGTGAATGGCCTGGGCCTGGGGGCGGCCGGCGTGGCGGCGGACAGCCGCGGCGCCATCACCGTGGACGCGCACTACCGCAGCTCCGTGGCATCCATTCACGCGCTGGGCGACGTTACCGCGCGCGTGCAGTTGACGCCGGTGGCGCTGGGCGAGGCGATGGTGGTGGTCGACCACCTGTTCGGGGACGGCAGGCGCAGCATGGGCTACGACTTCATTCCCACGGCCGTTTTCACCCATCCCAACATCGGTACCGTGGGATTCAGCGAAAGCCAGGCGCGCAGGGAATTCGGCGCCGTCACGATGTTCCGCAGCGAATTCAAGGCGCTGAAGCACACGCTCAGCGGCAACGGCGAGCGCACCTTCATGAAACTTTTGGTGGACACGGCGAGCGACCGGGTGGTGGGCCTGCACATGGTCGGCCCCGACGCCGGCGAAGTGGTGCAGGGCTTTGCGGTGGCGATGAAGGCCGGCGCCACCAAGGCGGTCTTCGACAGCACGATCGGCATCCATCCCACGCTGGCAGAGGAATTTGTCACGATGCGCGACCCATATGCCGGCTGAGCTGTAACAGCGTTACCGCACATTACAAAACACTGGGTTTCCAAGGCCGGGCTTTACCTCCCGTTTGCGGATTTTTGGCGTGCTGGAGCGTTCTCTCATTTGTAGTGGGAGAACGTCATGCGCGCGCGTCATTTGTTACACCGGCTTTTCTCACGGCACTTGCCTGCCGTGCTGCTGGCTTTGCTGGCGGCGCAAGCCATGGCGCAGACCGACCCGCCCGGGCGCGTGGCGCGGCTGAACCTGAATGAAGGCTCTGTCGCCTTCTCGCCCGCGGGCGATACCGAATGGACCGATGCGGTGCTCAACCGCCCGCTGACGCAGGGCGACCGCTTGTGGACCGACCGCGGCTCTCGCGCCGAGCTACATGCCGGAGCCATCGCACTGCGCATGAACAGCCAGACGCATCTGGCATTCGTGGCGCTGGATGACCATGCCACGCAGATCTCCCTGAACCATGGCGCGTTGCAAGCGCGCGTGCGCGAACTGGCGGACGGCGACAGTTTCCAGCTGGACACGCCCAACCTGTCGTTGCGCGCGGCGCAAGCCGGTGAATACCGCGTCGAAGTCGATCCCGACCGCGGCACGACCCGCGTCACGGTTCACTCAGGCACTGCCGTGGCCTATGGCGAAGGCGGCCAGTCGCTGGCAATGGGCGGCGGCCAGCAGGTGGAGTTCCGCGGCCGCGCGCTCGTGCAAATCGCCGCACAGGAAGCCCCGCCCACCGACGTCTTCGACCGCTGGGCGGCGGAACGCGACCGGCGCGAGGACCAGTCGGTATCGGCGCGCTATGTGCCGCGCGAAGTCACGGGTTACCAGCAGCTCGACGCCTGGGGCAAGTGGATCAAGGACCCTGCCCTTGGCGCCGTGTGGCAGCCGCGCGATGTGGATGCGGCATGGATGCCCTTTCGCTACGGCCGCTGGGACCTGGTGGCCCCCTGGGGCTGGACCTGGATCGATGAGGCGCCCTGGGGATTTGCCACCTCGCACTACGGCCGCTGGACGCAGCTGGGCGCGCGCTGGGCCTGGGTGCCCGGCCGCATGGCCGCGCGGCCTGTGTATTCGCCCGCGCTGGTAGGCTTCATCGGCAACGGCGCGGCGGGCGACAGCTCCAACGTGCATCTGGGAACAGGGCGGTCCGGCGTCGCGTGGTTCCCGCTGGCGCCGGGCGAAGCCTGGAAACCGGGCTACAAGGCCAGCCCCGTCTATGTGGGCAACGTCAACCGCAACATGACCGCCGGCGAGCCCGCGGGCAGTGCCTATGTGCACCGCCGGCCCGAAGCGCTCACAGCCATCGCACTGGATGATTTCCAGCACGGCCGGCCTGTGCGCGGCCGGGCGCAGAAGCTGGCGCTGGGCGAGCTGGCGCGGGGCCAGGTAGCCGCGTTGCCCGCGGCGCCGGCCCGCAGTTCACTGCCGCAGCCGCCGCGCATGGAAATGGCACGGGTAGCCCCCGCGCAAAAGCCGCCTGCTGCCCCACCCGCTGCTGCTCCAGCCGCGGCCACGCCTGCCCCGCCGACACTGATCGCACCGCCCCCGGTTGCGGCAGCCCCGGCACAGCCACCTGCGAAAGCCGTGCAGCCACCTGCGGCCGCACCAGCGCCGGCGCGCCAGGTGACGGTGACGCGCGAGCAGGTCCAACAGGCGTTGCAGGCCGAACGCGCCAGGCGTGAGCAAGCCCAGCAAGCCGAACAGGCACAACGGGAGCAGGCCCTTCGCGCACAGGCGCAAGCGCAAGCACGCGCGCAAACCCAGGCGGCAGCGAAGGCGCAGGCCAGGGCGCAACTTGCCAAGGCGCAACGGGAAAAGGCCTTGCACGACCAGGCGCTCCGTGAACAGGCACTTCGTGAGCAAGCGCAGCGCGATGCCTTGCTGGCCAGGCGCAAGCTGCAACAGCAGCAGGAACAGGTGGCGCGGCAGGCGCAGGCCGTGAAGCTCGCGAAGCTGCAGAAGGAACAGGCCCAGCGCGACCAGGCGCGCCGCCAAGCGCTGGCGGCCGAAAAAGCCCAGCAGCAGGCCCGGCACGAAGCGCAGGTGCGCCGCACCCTGAGCCTGGCCAACGCCGATGCCCAGGCCCGCGCGGATGCGCAAGCCAAGCGCGAGGCGCAGGCCCGGCGCGACGAACAGGATCGCCGCGAGCAGCAAGCCCGCCGCGATGAGCAGGACCGCGACCGCCTGGCCCAGGAAAAAGCCCAGGCGCAACGCGAAGCCCAGCAGCGCGAACAGCAGCTGCTGGCCGAAACGCGCCGCCGCGAACAACTCGAGCGCCGCCTGCAGCAAGAGGCGCAACAGCGCCAGCCCGCCCCCTTCATCGTCGCGCCACCCCAAGGCATACCCGTCATGCGGGGAAGCCGCTCCTAGGAGAAAGCCATCATGAAATCATCCGCCCTCGCCCATTTCCTGCTGCGTCGCGCAGCGCCCGCATTCGCCCTGGCCTTGCCCGCCCTGGCCATGGCCCAGGCCAATGCACCCGCGCGCTCCGCGCGGCTGGACCTGATTGAAGGCTCCGTTGTGGCCTCCCGCGCAGGCGACAACGAATGGGCCGACGTGCAGACGGGCCGCACCCTGGCGCAGGGCGACCGGCTGTGGACCGACCGCGGCGGCCATTCGGGCCTGAGCCTGGGCAATGCTTCGCTTCGCATGAACGGGCAGACGCGCGTGGACATCCACGCGCTGCAGCCCAATGCCGCCCAGGTGGTGGTGATGCAGGGCAGCCTGAACGCACGGCTGCGCTCGCTGGCGGCGCAGGAAAATTTCGAGATCGACACGCCCAACCTGGCGTTCCGCGCCAGCCAGCCCGGCGAATACCGCGTGGACGTGGATACCTCGCGCGGGACCACCCGCGTCACGGTCATTTCGGGCTCGGGTGTGGTCTATGGCGAGAACGGCAGCCCGTTGCCGGTCACGGCGAACAAGCAGATCGTTTTTTCGGGCCGCGCGCTGGCGCAGGCGTCAGTCAAGCAAAGCCCGCAAGCCGACAGTTTTGACAGGTGGCTGACCGGGCGTGACCAGCAGGTGGCGAGGCAGTCGGCGGCGGCGGCCGCGGCGTCGCGCGAGCCGGTGCAGGCAGCACCGCAAGAGCCTGTCCAGCATGCGCAGGTGGCTGCGCAGGTGATCGCCCAGGTCGTGCCGCAACCCTTGCCCCAGGTGATGCAGCAATCCGTGCCGCAAACTATGCCACCGCAATGGATTTCGCAGCCTGCGCCGCAAGTGGTGAGTGTGATGCCGGCCTACCCGGTCGTTTATCCGCACCCCTACGCGTATACGCCCTGGCCACGCAGCGTTTCATGGGCGCCCGTGTGGTACCCGCGCCCGGTGGTGGTCAACCGCTGGGCGCCGCACTACCCCCAGGGGCGGTGGGTGAACCGCGAACAGCGGCACCAGGGCCACCGCCACGGCGGCTGATCAGTTGAAGGTTTCGGTGAAGGCGCGCACCACGGGCTGCTTGTCCTCTTCGGGCGGCAGGTAGATGGTGGTGCGGTCGATCTTGGCGTCGTAGGCGGCCAGTTCGGCGCTGGCGCTGCGGATCACCGCCCGGTCCAGCGGATGGCATTGGCGTTGGCTGAGCTTGCGCAAGGCCTCCGACTGGTCCACCGTCTGGCGCACGCCAGCCGGGTCCATCATCAGCGCAAAGGGATTCGCCGCCATCGTTGCTGCTCTCATCTGCTCTCTCCTGTGGGCAAGTTGGGGATACCGTGTGTCGATGTCCCTACTGTAGGAAATGCGGCGGTTCTCAGGCAGTCAGGTGAGTTCGTTACACCGTGTAGGACTTTGTCTCACAACGATGAGCCGGGCGCGGCTCTGTGCGGCGTTGCACAATAAAGCCATGCCCTACCTGCCCCCGTTCATCGCCCCCACCCGCCATGCCGACCCGGCCAGTGCCCTGGCCCAGGTCAGCGAGATCTACCGGCAACAGATCGGCCACCTGCGCGAAGCCATGCAGCGCTTCGTCGCCGGCGACACGCTGCCGGGCCATGTGAGGGCTTGCTATCCGTTTGTGCGAATCCACACCGACACCGTGGTGCGCCAGGATGAACTGGAAAACGCGGGCCTGAGCTACGGCTTCGTGGCCGGTGCCGGCCGCTTCGAGACCACCCTGACCCGCCCCGACCTGTACGGCAACTACTACCTGGAACAGTTCCGCCTGCTGCGCCAGAACCACGGCGTGGAGCTGGAGGTGGGCACCAGCACGCAGCCCATCCCCGTGCATTTCTCGTTCGCCGAGCATGACCACATCGAAGGCTCGCTCAGCCCCCAGCGCCGCGCCCTGATGCGCGACGTTTTCGACCTGCCCGACCTGGGCGCCATGGACGACGGCATCGCCAACGGCACCTGGGAGCAGCGCGCGGGCGAGCCGCAGCCGCTGTCGCTGTTCACCGCCGCGCGGGTGGACTATTCGCTGCACCGCCTGCGCCACTACACCGGCACCGCGCCCGACTGGTTCCAGAACTTCGTGCTGTTCACCAACTACCAGTTCTACATCGACGAATTCGTGCGGCTGGGCCACGAGGAGATGGCCAACCCGCAAAGCGACTACATCGCCTTTGTCGAGCCGGGCAACGTCATCACGCGGCGCACGGGCCTCGCGGCCGAAGCGGTGGATGCCCTGGGCGCCGCGCCGCCCCGCCTGCCGCAGATGCCGGGCTACCACCTGATCCGCCCCGGCCACGGCGGCATCACCATGGTCAACATCGGCGTGGGGCCGGCCAACGCCAAGACCATCACAGACCACATCGCCGTGCTGCGGCCGCACGCCTGGATGATGCTGGGCCACTGCGCGGGACTGCGCAGCAGCCAGCAGCTGGGCGACTACGTGCTGGCCCACGGCTATGTGCGCGAGGACCATGTGCTGGACGAGGAGCTGCCCCTGTGGGTGCCCATTCCGGCGCTGGCCGAAATCCAGCTGGCGCTGGAAAAAGCGGTGGCGGACGTCACGCAGTGCCAGGGCGCCGACTTGAAGCGCATCATGCGCACCGGCACCGTGGCATCCACCGACAACCGCAACTGGGAACTGCTGCCCGGCAACCAGCCGCAGCGCCGCTTCAGCCAGAGCCGCGCGGTGGCGCTGGACATGGAAAGCGCCACCATCGCCGCCAACGGCTTCCGCTTCCGGGTGCCCTACGGCACCTTGCTGTGCGTCTCCGACAAGCCGCTGCACGGCGAGATCAAGCTGCCCGGCATGGCCAACCAGTTCTACCGCGAGCGCGTGGACCAGCACCTGCGCATAGGCATGCGCGCCATCGAGATCCTGCGCGCCGAAGGCAGCCAGCGCCTGCACAGCCGCAAGCTGCGCAGCTTCGACGAGGTGGCGTTCCAGTGACGCGCCGCCCATGAGAAAACTCAGGAAAGTTGCCCTGGCGCTGCTGGTCCTGCTGGCGGTACTGGTGCTGGCCGCCTGGCTGGTCTTGCGGCTGCCGGTGTTCGGCGGCGTGCCCGAAGGCGCGCGGCTGGAGCGCATGCGCCAGTCGCAGCAGTTCATCAACGGGCGCTTCGAGAACACGCCGCCCTATGTGAGCAACATGTCGCTGACGGGAGAGCTCAAGGCCTGGATGGGCGAGCAGGTGCGCGAGCCCACGTTCGAGGTGCCGGTGCTGAAGATGGAGGCGGGCGACCTGGCACGCCCCGCCGCGCCCGGCCTGCGCGCCTGGTGGCTGGGCCACGCCGGCGTGCTGCTGGAAATCGACGGCGTGCGCGTGCTCACGGACCCGGTGTTTTCCGAACGGGCCTCGCCGTTCCAGTTTGCGGGCCCGGCCCGGCTGCACCCGGCGCCGCTGGCGCTGGACCAATGGAAGAACATCGACGCGGTGGTGATCTCGCACGACCATTTCGACCACCTGGACATGGCCACCATCCAGCAGCTGGCCGCGGGCGGCACGCATTTCTACGTCGGCCTGGGCATAGGCGCCCACCTGGAGCGATGGCAGGTGCCTGCCGCGCAGATCCACGAGATGGACTGGTGGGACAAGGCCGAGATCAAGGGCGTGACCATCCACTGCACGCCGGCGCGCCACTACTCGGGCCGCAGGAGCATGGACAACTCCACGCTGTGGGCGTCGTGGATGATCAAGGGGCCTGCCCACTCCGCCTATTTCAGCGGCGACACCGGTTACGCCGGCCACTTCAAGGCGATCCGCGAGCGGCTGGGCGCGCCGGAGCTGGCGCTGCTGAAAGTGGGTGCGTACGGCGACACCTGGCTGGACATCCACATGAACCCGGAAGCCGCGGCGCAGGCGCACCGCGACCTGGGCGCCGGCACCCTGCTGCCGGTGCACTGGGCGACCTTCAACCTGGCGTATCACGAGTGGGCCGAGCCCATCGTGCGCAGCGTAGCCGCCGCCAAGGCACAAGGCGTGCAGCTGGTGACGCCGCGGGTGGGCGAAAAGTACGAGTCCGGCACGCCGTTCGTGAACACGGACTGGTACCGCCCTACTGCAGGACCTGGCCCGCGCCGTCAATCACCGTGATCTCCACGCGCTTCAGCCCGCTGTGGTCGGTCGGCGAGTAGGAAAGGAACACGCCGCCGAGGTCGACATTGCGCATGCCTTCCAGCGCGTCGACGAACTTCTCCCGCGTCACGCCGCGGCCAGCGCGGCGCAGGCCCTCCGCCAGGATCTTGCCGGTGACGTAGCCCTCTAGGCTGATGTAGCTGATGCGGCTTTCCGGCGCGTACTTCGCCATCGCGGCGTGGAATTCCCGCACGATGGGCAGGTTGGTGGCGTTGGGCTTGGGCATCACCTGCGTCACGCCGATGCCGCGGGCGTCATTGCCCAGCTGCGTGATCGACGCGCCCGCGGTGAAGAACGACAAGGCATAGAACTGCGGCTGCACGGCGGTGAGCTTCATCGCCTTGATGAATTCCACCAGCGACTTGCCGAAGCTGCCGCAGATCACCACCTGCGGCCTGGCGGCGGCGATGGCCTTGACCGCCTGCGTGACGTCGCTGGAGCCGCGCTCGACCTTGCCCGAAGCCACAGCCTTGAGCTTGCGCCGCGCCAGCGCCTCCTCCACGCCGCGCCGTACGTCCTGGCCGAAGGCGTCGTCGTCGTAGAACACCGCCACCCGGCTGATGCCGATGGTCAGCACGTGCTCGACCATCTTCTCCACCTCCTGCGCGTAGCTGGAGCGGGAATGGAACACGTAGCGGCTGAACGGCTCGCGCAGCGAAATCGCGCCGGACAGGGGCGCCACCAACGGCACCCGCGCGGCATTGATCAGGGGCAGCACGGCTTCCGCGTTGGCGGTGCCGATGGACGAGACGAACGCGAACACGTCGTCGTGCTCTATCCACTCGCGCGTGACCTGCTCGGTGCGCTTGACGGCATAGCCGTCGTCCACGGTCTTGAGCCGCAGCTGCCGGCCATGGACACCGCCCTGGCTGTTGACCTGGCTGAAGTAAGCCATCGTGCCGGCGTTGAGCTCCAGCGTCAGCGCGCTGCGCGAGCCGCTGATGTCGGCCGCCTGCACGAAGGTGATGCTGGCGGCATCGATGCCCTGGCCCGCCAGGCTGGCGGTGGCGCAGGCGAGGAGGCACGGGGCGGCGAGGCCCCGGAGAACGGTTGCGAATCCCATGACGACTCCTTCAGTGTTTGCCCAGATAGGCTTCACGTACCGCCGGGTCGGCTAGCAGCGCGGCTGCAGGCCCTGACGATGTAATCTCCCCTGTTTTCAGCACATAGGCGCGGTCCGCGACCTTCAGCGCCTGGTTGGCCATCTGCTCGACCAGCAGGATGGTCACGCCGCGTTCCTTGAGCGCGCGGATGACGGAAAAAATCTCCTTGACCACCAGCGGCGCCAGGCCGAGCGAGGGCTCGTCCAGCAGCAGCAGGCGCGGCCGGGCCATCAGCGCGCGGCACATGGCCAGCATCTGCTGCTCGCCGCCGCTCATGGTTCCCGCCAGCTGGTGCTGGCGCTCGCGCAGGCGCGGGAACAGCCTGAATTGCGCCTCGACGTCGTCCTCGACGGCGGCCTTGTCGCCCCGGCGCAGGTAGGCGCCCAGCATCAGGTTGTCGTGCACGGTCTGGTCGGCGAACACTTGGCGGCCCTCGGGCGACTGGGCGATGCCCAGGCCCACGCGCCGGTGCGCCGGCACGGCGCGGATGTCGCTGCCCTCGAACTCAATCGCGCCGCCGGCCGCGGGCTCCAGGCCGGAAATGGCCTTCATCAGCGTGCTCTTGCCGGCGCCGTTGCCGCCGATCAGCGTGACGATCTCGCCGGCGCGCACCTCCAGGCTGACGCCCTTCAATGCCTCGATCGCGCCGTAGCGCACGCAGAGCCTGTCGATTTTCAGCATGGCGTCCTCAGGCAGCGGCGGCGGCGGGCGCCGGCACATCGTTCGCCTCGTCCAGGCCGAGATAAGCCGCGATCACGCGCGGGTTGCACTGCACGGCAGCCGGCGAACCCTCGGCTATCTTGGCGCCGTAGTCCAGCACCAGCACATGGTCCGAGATGGCCATCACCAGGTCCATGTGGTGCTCGATCAAAAGGATGGTGATGCCCTTGGCGCGCACGCGCTGCAGCAGCGCGGTGAGGTCCGCCGTTTCCTGCGGGTTCAACCCGGCGGCCGGCTCGTCCAGCAGCAAGAGGCGTGGGTGGGTGGCCAGGGCGCGCGCCAGTTCCAGCCGGCGCTGCAGGCCGTAGGGCAGGCTGGCCGCGGTGTCGCCCGCGCGATGGGCCAGCCCGGCGAAAGCCAGCAGCTGCATGGCTTCCTGGCGCGCCGCGCGTTCCTCGCGCCGGGCCGAAGGCAGCCCGAGCAGGCAGGCCCAGAAGCCGGCGGGCAGCTGGGCATGCAGCCCGACCAGCACGTTGTCCAGCACGCTCATGTGCGAGAACAGCTTCAGGTTCTGGAAGGTACGGGCGATGCCCAGCGAACAGATGCGGCTGGCGCGCAGGCCGGCGATGTTGCGCCCCGCGAAGACGATGCTGCCGCGGTCCGCCGCCACGGTGCCGGACAGCAGGTTGAGCAGCGTGGTTTTTCCCGCGCCATTGGGGCCGATCAGCGCATGGACGTGGCCGGGGCGCAGTTCAAGGCTCACCTCATTGACCGGCACCACGCCGCCATAGGCTTTGTACAGCGCGTCCGTGCGCAGGATGACGCCGGTGGTGGCCAGCTGTTCGCCGGGCCGCGGCTGCCATTCTTCCGCGTCCGCGCCGGGCACGAAGGGCGCCGCTGCACGTGCGGGCCGCAGACGCCGGACCGCCCCCTGCAAGGCGCCGGCCAGCCCCTGCGGCATGGCATACAGCGCGAACAGCAGCAGCGCGCCATAGCTGAAGTGCTGCAGCCCCGGCCAGGGCGCGAGGAACGCGTCCAGCGCCGTGAGGAATACGGCGCCCAGCGCCGGGCCGATGACCGAGGGGCCGCCGAACAGCACCACCAGCAAGAGGAACACCGACAGGTTGAAGCTGATGAAGTCCGAGTTGATGTACTGGTTCTGCTGCGCCATCAGCGCGCCCGCCACGCCGCAGGTGACGGCGCTGATGACGAAGGCCAGCACTTTGGTGCGGTACACGTTCACCCCGATGCTTTCGGCCGCCACCTCGGCGGCCTGCACGGCCTGGAACGCGCGGCCGTGCTTGCCATGCAGCAACGCGCGCAGCATCAGGTGGGTGGCCAGCGCGAAGGCCAGCACCAGCCAGGCCCATTCGCGCATGCCGAACGCGCGCCCGCCCATGGACAGCGGCGCGACGCCGTAGATGCCCTGCTGCCCGCCGAAAGGCACCTGCCACTCGGTCACCACCTTTTCCACCACGATGCCGAAGCCGATGGTCACCATCGCGAGCGAGGGCCCCTTCACGCGCAGCGAGGGAATGGCGATCACCACACCGAACAGCGCTGCCACGCCGGCGGCGGCCAGCAGCGCCAGCCACGCGTTCCAGCCGGCCTGCGCCGTGAGCAGCGCCGCCGTGTAGGCCCCGGCCGCGAACAGCCCGGCGTGGCCCAGCGACTTCTGCCCCGCCCAGCCCACCAGCACGTTGAGCCCGCACGCCGCCAGGTAATACATGCCGGCCGTGAAGATGATCTTCAGGTGGAACTCGTTGGTCAGCAGCGCCGGTGCGGCCACGGCCACGGCGGCCGCGATGCAAAAGCCCAGGGTGTGCGCGCGCATGGGGTCAGACCTTTTCAAAGGCCGCGCGGCCGAACAGGCCCTGGGGCCGGATCGCCAGCACCACGATGATCAGCACGAACACCGTGATCTCGCGCATCTCGGCGCGCCACAGGCCCACCAGCGCCTCGGTGCAGCCCAGCAGGAAGCCGCCGGCAATGCAGCCGCGCGGATTGGACAGGCCGCCGACGATGGCCGCTGAAAACGCCTTGAGCGCGATCGTGAGCCCCATGAACACCGAAGCCGTGGTGATGGGCGCGATCAGCACGCCGGCCAGCGCGGCCAGGCCCGACGACAGCACGAAGGCCAGCACCACCACCGCGTTCACGTTGATCCCCATCAGCGCCGCCGCCGAATGGTTGGCGCAGACGGCACGCACCGCCTTGCCGATGCGGGTGCGGCGCAGGGCATGGTCCAACGCCAGCATCACGGCCACCGTGACGACCAGCACCAGGATTTCCTGCGGGCGGGTGCCCGCCCCGCCGATGCGCAGCACCTCGTCGCCCAGCGGCGAGGGCATGGCCATGGCGCCCGGACCCCAGATGGCCAGCGCGATGTTCTGCAGGATGATGCCGAAGCCGATGGTGCTCATCACCCACGACATGCCGCCCGAGCCGAAGAAGGGCCGCACCGCGCTGTAGTACAGCAGCAGCCCCAGCACGCACAGCACCGCCAGCGAGGCCAGCAGCGCCAGCGCGTAGCGCGCGGGCGTCACGTCGGCGGCGGCCAGCACGCCCGTGTGGCCCTTGCCGGCCATCAGCAGCAGGCAGGCCACGGCGACGAAGGCTCCCGCCACCAGGAACTCGCCTTCGCCGAAATTCAGCGTGCGAGTGGTGGTGTCGGTGATGCTGAAGCCCAGCGCCACCAGTGCGTAGATGCCGCCCAGCGCAAGGCCGCTGAGCAGGGCCTGGAACAAAGTCACCATGGAAAGCCCCGGTACTGCGTGAATGGGTTACTTCTTCAGGTCGGCGGGGGTGAGGCCCTGGGTGATCGCGTCGTGGTACGCGGCCACCTTGCCGTCCTTCCAGCGCGCCAAGTGGAAGTCGCTGACCGACAGGCCTTCGTGGCTGGCCTTGGTGAAGGCCTTGCGATAAAGCTTGACCACGCCCTGCACGTCGGTGCCCTGGGCCTCCAGCGCGCCAGCGAGTTTTTCGCCGTCGGTGCTGCCGGCCTGGCGGATGGCCGCGGCCAGCAGCATCACCGAGTCATACGACTGCGCGGCCGCCACGAAGGTGGGCAGCTGCGGATAGCGCTGGCGCACACGGCCCGCCAGCTCCACGGCGCGCGCATTGCTGTCTTCCGCCGTGGAGGTGGCGAAGATGATGCGTTCGGCCAGTTTGGTGCCGGCGATGTTGAGCAGCGGCGTGCTCATGTTGCCCCAGGTGCCCAGCGTCACGGGGAAGTAGTTGATCTTCTCCATGCTGCGCAGCAGCTGCGCGTTGGCGTCCGCCAGGCCGTAGACCACCAGCGTGTCGGCGCCCGCGTCGCGGATCTTGGCCAGCTGCGAAGTCATGTCGGTGTCTTTCGGGCCGAACTTTTCCACCGCCACGGGCTGCTGGCCGTGCATGGCCAGCACCTCCGTCAGGTCCTTGGTGCCCTGCTGGCCGAAGCCGGTGGTGTCGGCGATGAAGGCGATCTTCCTGTTTTTGCTGGCCTTCACCGCGTAGGCCAGCAGCAGCGCGACCTGCTCGCGGTCCACCATCGAAACGCGGAAGATGTAGTTCTGCGCTTCGCCCGCGTAACGGCGGGTGATGTCGGTGGCGGTGGCCACGGGCACGATGACCGGCACCTTCTTTTGTTGCGGCAGGTGCAGCCAGGCCAGCGCATTGCCCGAATTGGTGGGGCCGACGACGGCCACCACCTTCTCGCTGTCGATCAGCTCCGACATGTTCTGGATCGACTTGGGCGGCGCCCCGGTGTCGTCACGGACGAGGCCGGTGACCTTGCGGCCCAGCAGGCCGCCGGCCTTGTTGATGTCCTCGATGGCCAGGTCAAAGCCGTGGCGCGCGGCCACGCCCAGTTCGGCCGCGCCGGTGCCAGACTGGTCGGCGTTGAATCCGATACGGATGTCCTGTGCCTGCGAGGCCGCGCCCAGCATCGCCAGGGCCATTGAAAGAGTCCATTGCTTGAGCATGTCGTGTCTCCGGTTGTGATTTGTTCAGCCGCGCAGTTCGCCGAGCAGGGCAACGGCGCGGTCGGCGCGCACGTCTTTTTCTTCAGCCATGCGCCGGGCGACCTGGTCCACCTCGGCGCCGCGGGCGCCGGCCACCAGGGCGATGTTGCGGGCGTGCAGCGCCATGTGGCCGCGCTGGATGCCTTCGGTGGCCAGCGCGCGCAGCGCGCCCATGTTCTGCGCCAGGCCCACCGCCACCGCGATCTCGGCCAGTTCCTGCGCCGTGGTGACGCCGAGGATCTTCAGCGCGATGCGCGCCAGCGGATGGGTCTTGGTGGCGCCGCCCACCAGCCCCACGGGCATCGGCATTTCGATGCTGCCGACCAGGGCGCCTCCGGTGTCGCGCTCCCACTGGGTGAGCGAGGTGTAGCGCCCGCCCCGGCACGCCCAGGCATGCGCGCCGGCCTCCACTGCGCGCCAGTCGTTGCCGGTGGCCACGAGCACCGGGTCCACGCCGTTCATGATTCCCTTGTTGTGGGTGGCGGCGCGGTAGGGGTCGATCACCGCGAAGGCGGCTGCGTCCAGGATGGCCTCGGCCACCGCTTCGCCGGACTGGGTTGCGGTGGCCAGCGCCGCGGGCAAGACCCGCACACGGGCCCGGGCCAGCCGAAGGTCGGCCAGGTTGGACAGGATGCGAAGCCGCACCGAGCCGCCCGTGACCCGCTCCACCAGCGGCGCCACGGCTTCGGCCATGGTGTTCACCGTGTTCGCTCCCATGGCGTCTCGCACGTCCACGATCAGGTGCATCACCACCATCGGCCCGCGTGGCGTGTCGGGGAACACATGCACTTCGATCTCGCGGCAGCCGCCACCCAGCGTGATCAGCAGCTTGTCGCGGCTGTTGGCCACCTCGAGGATCTCGCCCCGCTTTTGCAGCAGCGCCTGGCGCGCGCCGTAGGGGTCGGTCACGCCCAGCACCTGCACCTGTGCGCGCATCAGCGGGCCGGTGCTGGAGGCTTCGAAGCCGCCGGACTCGCGGGCGATCTTGGCCATGAACGAAGCCGCGGCGATCACCGAAGGCTCCTCCACGGCCATGGGCACCAGCACGTCGCGGCCGTTCACGCGGAAGTTGCCGGCGATGCCCAGCGGGATCTCGAAAGTCCCGATCAGGTTTTCAATCATCCCGTTCGCCACCTCCAGCGGCAGCGCGCCGGGCGCCGCCAGCAGGGCCGTCTCCTGCGAAGTAAGCGAGGCGGCGGCGGACACATGCGCCAGGCGCTGCGCCGGCGTCAGCGCGCGGAAATTCGGCAAGCGGGAATCGACAACCATCGTCTCTCTTTCGGGTCAGGCAGCGCCGGGCGGTGCTGATGGCCGAACTGTAGGTTCGCTGTACCAGCATTTGTGGGTACAGTTGTGCGGGACAGTGACGCGGCGTGTCCACCAGCCGCCGGCAACTGTCATAGTCACTTCCATGAAAAAGGCCGCCGCCCCCGCCAGCAGGACATCGCTCGCCGCATCGCTGGCCGACTCCATCGCGCGCCAGATTGCCGACGGCGTCCTCACTGCCGGCGACAAGCTGCCCTCGCTGCGCGAGCTGGCCCAGCTGCACGGCTATGCCAAGAACACCGTGGTTGCCGCGTTCGAGCTGCTGGTCGCGCGCGGGCTGATCGACCCGCGCCGCGGCGCCGGCTACTTCGTGCGCGAGAGCGCCAAGCCGCGCGCCGAGGAAGAGGCCGGCTCGCTCGGCCGCGCGATGGACATCGTCTGGCTGATGCGCGAGCAGTTGAAGTCCGAGCCAGGCACGCTGAGCGTGGGCGACGGCTTCCCGCCGGTGGAGTGGCTGCAGGAGGCGCGGCTGGACAAGTTCCACCACAAGGTGGTGCGCACCGGCCTGGGCAGCCTGTTCCGCTACGGCAACCGCTTCGGCTACGAGCCGCTGCGCCACCACCTGGTGCGCAAGCTGGCCGACTTCGGCATCGGCACCGAGCCCCGGCAGATCGTGCTGACGCACGGCGCCAACCACGCGATGGACATCCTCATACGCTACTTCGTGCCGCCGGGCGGCGTGGTGCTGGTCGATGACCCGGGCTACTACCCGCTGTTCGGCAAGCTCAAGCTGGCGGGCGCGAAGATCGTGGGCGTGCCGCGCATGGCGGACGGGCCCGACATCGAGGCTCTGGAGCAATTGCTGGCGCTGCATCGGCCGCGGCTTTTCTTCACCCAGTCGGTGGGGCACAACCCGACCGGCTCGGACACCTCGGCGGCCAAGGCCTTCAAGGTGCTGCAGCTGGCGCAGAAGAACGACCTGCTGCTGGTGGAGAACGACCCGCTGGCCGACTTCAAGCCCACCTCCGCGCCGCGCCTGTCGGCGCTGGACCAGCTGGAGCGCACCATCTACATCGGCACCTTCGCCAAGTCGTTCTCGGCGGCGCTGCGCGTGGGCTTCATCGCCTGCAGCGCCGACCTGGCCAGCGACCTGGCCGACCTGAAGGCGCTGATCCACGTGAGCAGCTCGGAGTATTGCGAGCGCACGGTGGACGTGATCCTGAGCGAAGGCCACTACCAGCGCTACCTGGCCAAGCTGCGCGCCCGCCTGTCCGCAGCCACGGAGAAAGCGCTGGCGCTGTTCACCTCGGTGCAGGCCGACGTGCTGGTGCGGCCGGCCTCGTCGCTCTACCTGTGGGCGGCGCTTCCGGGCATTCCCGATTCGCTGGAGTTGGCCAAGGAGATGCTGCGCGAGCGCATCGTCATCGCGCCGGGCCGGGTGTTCCGCGTGGACTCCTCGGAAATCTCGCCCTGGGCGCGCTACAACGTGGGTGCAGTGGGCGACCCGCGCTTCGCCCGGGCGCTGAAGGCCACGCTCAAGCGGACCCGCTGAAACCCCGCTTGCTACCTTTTTTATAGCTGCGTAAGCACAGCTGGAGCGCTCTGCAGGCCTTTTTCCCTCTAGGCCAGCGTGCCCATCGGTTCGCCCAGCCGTACCGGCTTCGAAGGCGCCCAGTCGCGGGTGAAGGTCACCACGCTCCTGGGGAACAGCATCACGATGGTCGAGCCCAGCAGGAAGCGGCCCATCTCTTCGCCCTTGCGCAACGTGATGTCCTTGCCTTCGTAGGTCCACTCGCGGATGCCGGGCGTGCGGGGCGGGTTCACGACGCCGTGCCACACCGTGGCCACGCTGCCGACGATGGTGGCGCCCACCAGAACGTTGATGAACGGCCCGAACGCCGTGTCGAACACGCAGACCACGCGCTCATTGCGCGCGAACAGGCTGGGCACGTGCCGTGCCGTCAGCGGGTTGACCGAGAACAGGTCACCGGGCACGTAGATCATCCGGGTCAGCCGCCCCTCGCAGGGCATGTGGATGCGGTGGTAGTCCTTGGGTGCCAGGTACAGCGTGGCGAAGTGGCCGTGGTCGAAGCGGTGCGCCAACTGCTGGTCGCCGCCCACCAGCGCGCGGGTGGAATAGCTATGGCCCTTGGCCTGGAAGATCTGGTCGTGCTCGATCGGGCCGAACTGGCTGATGGCCGCATCCACCGGGCAGACCAGCGATGCATCGGCGATGGGCCGCGCGCCTTCGCGCAGCGCGCGCGTGAAAAATTCATTGAAGGTGGCGTAGCCCTGCGGGTCCGCGTTGGCGGCCTCGGCCATGTTCACCGCATAGCGCCGGATGAAGTCACGGATCAGGTACTGGGTGATGGGCCCGCCGCGCAGGTTGGCCACCCAGCCCGCGAACACGGTGAGGGCCCGCTTGGGCATCAGGTATTGGGGCGTCACCGCGAGGCGATCGGACACATCAGTCACCGGTAGTCAGGGGAGTGAAAATTCTAGGCTACCGCCATGCCCTTTCGGGCCGGGCGTCACAATAAAGGCAATGACCCAGTCCCTGTTCGAGGCCCGCGAGCTCAGCAAGCGCTACGGTGGCACCACCGTGGTCAGCGGGCTGTCGTTTGGCATCGCGCCGGGCGAATGCCTGGGCGTGATCGGGCCCAACGGCGCTGGCAAGACCACCACCATCCGCATGTGCCTGGGCCTCACCGCCCCTGATTCAGGCAGCGTCACTGCGCTGGGCCTTTCCATGCCGGGCGATGCGCTGGCCATCAAGGCGCAGCTGGGCGTGGTCACGCAGTTCGACACGCTGGACCCCGATTTTTCCTGCGCCGAGAACCTGCTGGTCTATGGCCGCTACTTCGGCATGAAGGACGCGCAGATTCGCGAGCGCATCCCGGCGCTGCTGGAATTTGCCGCGCTCTCGCACAAGGCCGATGCCAAGCCCGGCGAGCTGTCGGGCGGCATGCGCAGGCGCCTGTCGCTGGCGCGGGCGCTTGTGAACGACCCCCGGCTACTGCTGCTGGACGAGCCCACAACCGGGCTGGATCCGCAGGCGCGCCACCTGATGTGGGAGCGGCTCCAACTGCTGCTGCAGCAGGGCAAGGCCATCCTGCTCACCACGCATTTCATGGACGAGGCCGAGCGCCTGTGCTCGCGCCTTTTGGTACTGGACCACGGGCGCAAGATCGCCGAGGGCAAGCCGCGCGACCTGATCGCGCAGCACCTGGAGCCCGACGTGGTGGAAGCCTACGGCGCCGGCGCGCTCGGGCTGGCCGAATCGCCGGCCAAGGAACTGGCCGCGCGGGTGGAGGTGAGCGGTGAGACCGTTTTCTTCTACACGCACGACGCGCGTGCGCTGCTGGAACTGCTGGCCACGCACACCGGCCTGCGCACGCTGCACCGCCCGGCCAACCTGGAAGACCTGTTCCTCAAACTGACGGGTCGCCAGATCCGGGAAGACGGATGAGCCAGAGCATCTGGCGGGCCCCCGACCTCTCCCTGCGCTGGTGGCCGGTGTTCCTGCGCAACCTGCTGGTCTGGCGCAAGCTGGCCATTCCCAGCCTGGTGGGCAACATCGCCGAACCGCTGATGTGGCTGGTGGCCTTCGGCTACGGCATGGGCGCGCTGGTGGGCCAGGTGCGGATCGGAGACGCGAACGTGCCCTACATCCTGTTCCTGGCCAGCGGCTCGATCTGCATGAGCGCGATGAACGCCGCCTCGTTCGAGGCGCTGTATTCCGCCTTCTCGCGCATGCATGTGCAGAAAACCTGGGACGGCATCATGAACGCACCGGTCAGCCTGGACAACGTGGTGCTGGCCGAAATGCTGTGGGCGGCGTTCAAGGCGCTCTTCACCGTCACCGCCATCCTGTTCGTCATGCTGGCGCTGGGCATCAGCCATTCGCCCAAGCTGCTCGCGGCCTGGCCGGTGCTGCTGGGCGCGGGCATCACCTTCTCGTGCATCGCGCTCATCTTCAATGCGCTGGCCAAGGGCTACGACTTCTTCACGTATTACTTCACGCTGTTCCTCACGCCGATGATGTTCCTGTCGGGTGTGTTCTTCCCGCGCGAGCAGCTGCCGGGGCCCCTGCGCATCGCCAGCGACTGGCTGCCGCTGACCAACGCGGTGGAACTGGTGCGCCCACTGTTCATGGACCAGTGGCCGGCGCACCCGCTGCGCCACGCGCTGGTGCTGCTGGCCTATACGGTAGGCGCCTTCTGGGTGGCGCTGGCGCTCACGCGAAGGCGCTTTGCTGCCTGATCATGTCGGCCGCTTTCTCCGCGATCATGATGGTGGGCGCGTTGGTGTTGCCGCCCACGATGTCGGGCATGACCGAGGCGTCCACCACCCGCAGCCCCTGCACGCCATGCACGCGCAGCTGCGCGTCCACCACGTCCATCGCGCCCGGGCCCATGCGGCAGCTGCCCACCGGGTGGTAGATGGTGTCGGCATGGCCGCGGATGAACTGCTCGATCTGCGCATCGGTGGTGGCGCCCGCCGAAGTGGGCAGCTCCTGGCCACGATAGCCCGCCAGCGCGGGCTGGCCCAGGATCTGGCGCATCAGCCGGAAGCCGCGCACCAGCCGCTCCATGTCGTCGCGCTCGCCCAGGAAATTGGGGTCGATCAGCGGCGGCTGCATGGCATCGGCGCTGGCCAGCTTCACGCTGCCGCGGCTTTTCGGCCGCAGCAGGCAGACATGGCAGGAATAGCCGTGGCCGAACACCGTCTTGCGGCCGTGGTCCACCAGCTTGCCGATGACGAAGTGCAGCTGCAGGTCCGGTAGCGGCTCGCCCGGCTGGCTGCGGATGAAGCCGCCGGCTTCAGCAAAATTGGTGGTCAGCATTCCGCTGCGGAAGTCGCGCCACTCGAAGATGCCCTTCACCACCCGGGCCAGGCCCGCCAGCGACAGGCCGAACAGGTCCTTCAGGTGCGGCGCGTTGACTCCCTGCACCACGTCCACATGGTCGTGCAGGTTGGCGCCCACGCCCGGCAGGTCGTGCACCAGCGGAACGCCATGCTCGCGCAGCTGCGCGGCCGGGCCGATGCCCGACAGCATCAGCACCTGGGGCGATTGCAGTGCGCCGGCGCAAAGCAGCACCTCGCGCGAGGCCTTCACCTGTTTCAGCTCGCCGCCCTGCCGGTATTCGACGCCCACCGCGCGCCGGCCCTCCATCAGGATGCGGGTGGTGTGCGCGCCGGTGATCACCTGCAGGTTGGGCCGGCCCAGGTTCGGCGTGAGGTAGGCCTTGGCGGCGCTGAAGCGCTCGCCCTTCCTGTGGGTGACCTGGTACATGCCGACGCCTTCGGTGGTGGCGCCGTTGAAGTCGCGGTTTTCCGGGTAGCCGGCCTGCTTGCCGGCTTCCACGAAGACGGGCCCGAAGCGGTTCGGGCTGCGTAGGTCCATCACGTTCAGCGGGCCGCCGGTGGCGTGCCATTCGTCGGCGCCGCGTTCGTTGTGTTCCGCACGGCGGAAATACGGCAGCACGTCGTCCCAGCCCCAGCCGGGGTTGCCCTGGGCGGCCCAGCCGTCATAGTCCTGGCGCGGCCCGCGCAGGTAGATCATGGCGTTGACCGAGCTGGAGCCGCCCAGCACCTTGCCGCGGGGCTGGTAGCCCCGGCGCCCGCCCAGGCCGGGCTGCGGCACGGTCTGGAATGCCCAGTTGGCCTGGCCGTTCTTGGCCAGCAGGGCCAACCCGGCCGGGCAATGGATCAGCACGCTGGAATCGGCGGGGCCGGCCTCCAGCAGGGTCACGTTGATGGCGGGGTCCTCGGTCAGCCTTGCGGCCAGCACGCAGCCCGCGGAACCGCCGCCGATGATGATGTAGTCAGCCATGTCTCCTCCAGTGCAGGGACACAACTTACAACCAAAGTCGCCAAATCCCCAGCGTGCTTGTACCATTCGCCCTGTCATTGTGGAGTCACGAATGCGCATTGCAGAAACCGGGAGCGTCCGCGCGGAGAGCCTGCGCACGCAATAAGCTGTGAACGAGGAACCCAACGCACCGTCGTCCGGCGAAGCCGGGCCGCAGGCTGAGTCGCTGTCCCTGAGGGCCAGCACCCAGCTGGGCCGGGTGCCGGCCGAGCGTCCGGAAGCGCCGCCCGCGCCCGCCGCGGCGGCGGTTCCCTCGCCGGTGCCCGCCCCTGAGCCGCAAGCGGCGCCCATGACGGCCAATGCCCAGCCCATCAGCCTCGAAACGCTGCCGCAGCGGCTGACGCAATCCACCCCACCCATGACCTGGGCCGTGACCAGCGTGGCGCTGATCGCCGGCGTCGGCTGGCTCTACGAGCGCCGGCGCCGCCGCCTGATGGAAATGGAAAAAGATTCGGTGCTGTGGGCCGATGTGCAGCCGCACGGCGCTTCCATCGTCACCACGGCCGGCGGGCTGGACGACATCCTGCCCGACAGCCCCGACCCGGCCGAAGCCGCGCGGGCGATCTACGTCACCGCCATCGGCGACACCAATTCCCGCCGCGAGGCCACGCTGATCGACCTGCACCAGCTGGAGGGCAAGCTGGGCCGCCGGCGCAACCGGGGCGACGTGGTGGCCGCTGTGCTGTTGCTGCAGCAGCACCTGGTGGACTTCCGCTACACCAGCCCCTGGGTGTTCCTGGAACTGCGCGATCTCTACAAGGTGCTGGACCGCGAAAAGGAATGGGACGACGCGCGCGAGGTCTTCAAGACCCGCTTCGGCCAGAACGCGCCGGCATGGTCCGCGCCCTCCACCGAGGCGATGGAGCTGGTTGCCGACCAGCAGCTGTGCGGCGACATCGTGCGCAAATGGCCGTTTCGCGAAACGCGCATGTTCATCCTGCGCTGGATGCTGGGCGAGCACGAAGCGCGCCACAAGAGTTCGGGCCCGCCCCTGCTGGGATTGGGCGTGTACCGCGACATGATGTTCCTTGACTCGGTGCTGGACGAGGCCATGGAGGCGCGGCCCGCGGCGGCGGTGGATTCCCTGCTTTAAGCTGGCGGGCATGACAGATCCGCTCCCACTCCCCGAAGGCTGCATCAGCTGCGAGCGCCGCGGCGCCGTGCTGCTGGTCGGCATCAACCGGCCCGCCAAGCTCAATGGCTTTACCCCGCGCATGTTCCGCGAACTGGGCGAGGCCTACACGCTGCTGGACGACGACCCCGAACTGCGCGTCGGCGTGCTGCACGCCTTTGGCAAACACTTCACCGCGGGGCTGGACCTGCCCACCATCGCGCCGCTGATGCAAAGGGGTGAGAAGGCCATTCCGTTCGGGCTGGTGGAACCCACCGACCTGGGCACACCGGGCTACCGGCGCCGCACCAAGCCGATGGTGGTGGCCGTCAAGGGCATCACCTACACGCTGGGCATCGAGCTGATGCTGGGGGCCGACGTCGTGGTGGCGGCGGATGACTGCCGCTTCTCGCAGCTGGAGGTCAAGCGCGGCATCATGGCCACCGGCGGCGCCACGCTGCGCATGGCCGAGCGGGCCGGCCTGGGCAATGCCATGCTGCACCTGCTGACCGGCGACGAGTTCGGCAGCGCCGAGGCCCTGCGCCTGAACTTCGTGCAGAAGGTGGTGGCCGCGGGCGAGGAACTGGCCGAGGCGCTGCGCATCGCCGAGTCCATCGCTGCGCAGGCGCCGCTGGCCGTGATCGCCACTCGGCTGAATGCCCTGAAGGCGGTCGAGCAGGGTCCGCTGGCCGCGATGGAGGGCTTCATCGCCACGCAGAAGCAGCTGTCCAACAGCGAGGACGCGGCCGAGGGCGTGCGCTCGTTCGTCGAAAAGCGGCCGGCACGGTTCACCGGCCGCTGAAGCCAGCGCATCCGGCCTGCATCGCGGGCCGTATACGTCCCATGCAAAACCCCTTCAGCGCCCCCGTTCCGCCCGGCCTGCGCGGTGCCACGCGAATCGTCCACAGGGCCGACCTCGCCTGCACGCCGCATACCCTGTTCGACTTCGTCACCAATGCCTCGCAGTGGCACCGCTGGCACCCCGCCACGCACGCCGTGCGCAATGTGCCGGACCGGCCGCTGGTCAAGGGCGAGCAGATGGTCGAGCACATCAAGGCGGCGCACCGCAGCTTCGAGGCCACCTGGACCGTGATCGACTGCGACCCGGGGCGCCTGTGGCGCATCACCACCGCCACGCCGCTGGGCGCTTCGGTGCTGACCTACCGCATGGCGCCGGCGCCCGGCGGCTGCCATTTCGAGCGCACCTGCGACTTCCGCTCCGAAGGCGCTTGGGCGCTGCTGGACGGCAACCTCACCCGCTGGATGCTGGCCCGCCAGGCGGCGCAGGCCCTGCGCAACCTGCAACAACTCTCCCTGTAGGCAGGGGCCGCCGCGGCCTTGCGCAAGCTCGCGGATCAATTAACTTGCACACAATTTAATTTGACGCTATAATTCGGCCATGCCCTCCCGCCAGCCCCATCCCGACCAGGCCCTGCTGCTCGACAACCAGCTGTGCTTCGCGCTCTACTCGGCTTCGCTGGCCATGACCAGGCTGTACAAGCCCCTGCTCGAGGCCCTGGGCCTGACCTACCCGCAATACCTGGCCCTGCTGGTGCTGTGGGAGCGCGATGGCCTGATGGTGTCGGAACTGGGCGAACGCCTGTTCCTGGATTCCGGCACGCTGACGCCGCTGCTCAAGCGGCTGGAAACCGCGGGCCTGATCGCCCGCATCCGCGACACCGCCGACGAGCGGCGTGTGCACATCACCCTCACGGCTGCCGGCCGCAAGCTCAAGGCCCGCGCCGCCGGCATCCCGGCCTGTGTGCTGGCCGCCAGCCGGTGCCCGGTGCCCGAACTCGTTTCGCTCACGCAGCAGATCCAGCTGCTGCGCGACCGTTTGACCGCCTGATTTTTTAACCCAAAGGAAGAGACCATGACCACGCTCGAAAAAGTGCTGTACACCGCCAAAGCCCACACCACCGGAGGCCGCGACGGCGCCAGCAAGACCGATGACGGCCGCCTGGACATCAAGCTGTCGCCCCCCGGCCAGCCCGGCACCGGCACCAACCCCGAGCAGCTGTTCGCGGCCGGCTATTCCGCCTGCTTCATCGGCGCCATGAAGGCCGTGGCCGGCAAGATGAAGGTCACGCTGCCGGCCGACCTGGCCATCGACGCTGAAGTCGACCTGGGCCCCATCCCCAACGCCTACGGCATCGCCGCGCGCCTGAACGTCAGCCTGCCTGGCATGGACCGCGCCGCCGCGCAGGGCCTGATAGACGCCGCCCACCAGGTGTGCCCGTACTCCAACGCCACCCGCGGCAACGTGGACGTGACCATCACCCTGGTTTAAGCGGTCTTCGAGCGGGCCTGCCGGGCGATCTGCCCGGCCATGGCCTGCGCCGCGATCGACAGCGCCTTGCCTTTGCGCCGCGCCAGCACGATGGGGCGGCGCAGCTGCGTGCCCCGCACCGGCACCGCCGCCAGTTGCGCCCGCGTGAAGTGAAACAGCGTCAGCTCGGGCACCACGCTGATGCCCAGGCCCTGCGCCACCAGCGCCGCCACCGTGGCCAGGTGCTCCACCTCCAGCCCTTGTGAATCCGCCGCGTGTTCGCCCGGCAGCGCATCCAGCTGCTGGCGCACGCTGCTGCTGCGCGCCAGGTGAATCCGCTCCTGGCCCGCCAGCTGGGCCAGCGTGACGGACTTCCTGCCCGCCAGCGCATGGTCCTTGCGGCAGACCAGGAAGAACTTTTCCTGCCGCAGCACCTGCACGTCGAATTCGCGCAGTTCACCTCCGGAGGTGACGGCCAGGTCGGCCTTGCCTTCCCGCAGCAGCGCCAGGCCTGCGTTGGCCAGTGAATCGAACAGCTCCACCCGCACGGCCGGAAACGCGGCGCGGTAGCGCGCGATCACCTGCGGCATCCACACCGCCGCCACCGAAGGCAGCGCCGCCACCGCCACGCGCCCGGTGCGCAGGCTGGCGAGGTCCTGCAAGCCGGCGAAGGCGTTGCGCAGGTCCTGCGAGATGCGCCGAGCCTCCCCGGCGAACACCTCGCCTTCGGGCGTCAGCGTGACGTGGCGGGTGGAGCGCTCGAACAGGCGCACGCCGGCTTCCTCCTCGATCCGGCCTATCTTCTGGCTGAAGGCGCTCTGCGACAGGTGGCACAGCTCGGCAGCACGGGTGAAGTGCTGCGTCTGCGCCAGCGCCAGGAAGGCATCCAGGTCGCGGCTGGAGACATTCATTGATTTCATGGATAGATCATGTGATTCTTTCCATTTTACAGATGATGGCCGCAGGCGGATCATCCGCCGGATGCATAAGGAAGACTCCCCAGGCAACCTGCTGATCGGCTGCGGTGCCGGCTTTTCCGGTGACCGCTGGGATGCGGCCGTGCCGGTGGTGCGTGATCTCGTTGCCAGCGGCCGGCCTGCCGTGCTGATGTTCGAGACGCTGGCCGAACGCACGCTGGCCCTGGCCCAGCTGCAGCGCCGGGCGAACCCGCAGGCCGGCTTCGAGCCCGCGCTGGAACGCTTTGCCGCGCCGGTGCTGGCCGATTGCGTGCGCGCCGGCATTCCCATCGTCGGCAATTTCGGCGCCGCCAACCCGCGCGGCGCGGCAGCCTGCCTGCAGCAACTCGCGGCATCGCTGGGCCTGGCACCGCTTCGCATCGCGGTGGTGGAAGGCGACGACCTGCTGGCGGCGCTGGCCCCGGGCCAACTGCAGGGCCTGCTGCCCGCCGCGGCAGCCGGCCGGGAACTGGTCAGCGCCAATGCCTACCTGGGTGCGCGCGAGATCGCGCAGGCGCTCAAGGCCGGCGCGCAGATCGTGGTGACCGGACGTGTTGCCGACCCGGCCCTCGCACTGGGCCCGATGCTGGCGCATTTCAGCTGGGCCGATGACGCCTGGGATCTGCTGGCGGCCGGCACCATGGCCGGCCACCTCCTGGAATGCGGGGCACAGGTTTGCGGCGGCTACTTCGCCGACCCCGGCATGAAGGACGTGCCGCGCCTGGCCGAAGTGGGCTTCCCGATTGTCGAGATGCGGGCCGACGGCGCGTTCACGGTCACCAAGCCCGCCGGCACCGGCGGCTGCGTGGATGCGCGCACCGTGAAGGAACAGCTGCTCTACGAAATCCACGACCCGGCGAGTTACCTCACGCCTGACGTGGTGGCCGACATCAGCGAATGCGAAGTCATCGAAGTGGGGCCCGACCGGGTGGAAGTACGCGGTGTCCGCGGCCACGCCCGCCCGCCCACACTCAAGGCCACCGTGTGCTTCGAGGGCGGCTGGCTGGCCGAGGGCGAGATTTCCTATGCGGGCCCGAACGCGGCGGCGCGCGCGAAGCTGGCCGGCGAGGTGGTGCGCGATCGCCTGAAGCTGCTGCAGCTGGGCCACCTGCCGCTGCGCATGGACCTGATCGGCGTGGCCAGCGTGTTCGCGGATGACGGCGGCCGCTGGTGGAACGAGCCGGCCCTAGCGCCGTCGTTCACCAGCCAGGACGTGCGCCTGCGCGTGGCGGGCTCCTGCGCTTCGAAGCCGGAAGCCGAAGCCATCACACGCGAGGTGCTGGCGCTGTACACCTGCGGCCCGGCGGGCGGTGGCGGCGTACGCACGCAGGTGACCAGCCGGCTGGTGAGCGACTCCTGCTTTGTGCCGCGCGAATGGATCTCGCCGGGCTGGAGCTTCGCGCAATGAACAACCCCATCACGCTGCCGCTGCACGCCCTGGCCCACGGCCGCACCGGTGACAAGGGCAACCGCTCGTGCATCAGCCTGATCGCCTACGACCCACGTGCCTGGCCGCTGCTGCAGGCGCAGGTCACGCAGGAGCGCGTGGCGCAACTCTTCGCCAGCCGCCGCCCGGCCGCCGTCACCCGCTACCTGCTGCCCAGGCTCCACGCCATGAACTTCGTGCTGGACGAGGTGCTGGACGGCGGCGTGAACGGCTCGCTCAATCTCGACACGCATGGCAAGGCACTGGCCTTCCTGCTGCTGGCCCTGCCCATGACGGTGGACGCCGGCCTCGCATCACAACTGAACCTCAAGGAGACACCATGAACCGCAACCGCCGCTTCGCGCTGGCCACCCTGGCCTGCACCCTCGCCGCCGCCTTCGCACCGCACGCCATGGCGCAGGCCTTCCCGGACAAGCCCGTCACCTTCATCGTGCCGTTCGCCGCCGGCAGCGCCACCGACCAGCTGGCCCGCGCGCTCGGCCAGGCCATGACGCTGGAGACGAAGCAGCCGGTGGTGATCGACAACAAGCCGGGCGCCAACGCCTTCATCGGCGCGCAGGCCGCGGCCAAGGCGAAGAACGACGGCTACACCGTCTTCATCACCACCAACACCACGCACGCCGCCAACGAGCACCTGTTCAAGAAGCTGCCGTACGACCCGGTGAAGGATTTCGAGCCTGTGACGCTGATCGGCCGCGGCGGCCAGATCATGGTGGTGAACAACAGCCTGCCCGTGAACAGCGTGGGCGACTTCATCAAGCTGGCCAAGTCGAAGCCCGGGCGCCTGACTTTCGGCTCGGGCAGTTCGTCCAGCCGCATCGCGGGCGAGCTGTTCAAGCAGATGTCGGGCACCTACATCGTCAACATTCCCTACCGCAGCAACCCGCCCGCCGTCACCGACCTGCTGGCCGGCATCATCGACGTGATGATCACCGACATGGCCACCGGCCTGCCGCAAGTCAAGGGCGGCAAGCTGAAGGCGCTGGGTGTGTCGACGACGAAGCGCAGCCCGCTGGCGCCGGAGATTCCCACCATCAGCGAAGCCGGCGTCAAGGGCTACGAGATGACCTACTGGTTCGCCGCCTACGTGCCGGCCGGCACGCCCGCGCCGGTGGTGGCACGCCTGAACGAGCTGCTGGTCAAGGCCATCCGCAGCCCCGGCGCCAACAGCACCTTCTTCGGGCCCACGGGCACCGAGGCGCTGACCAGCACGCCCGACGATCTGCGCAAGTTCCAGGCGGCCGAGTCGCAGAAATGGGCCGCCATCATCAAATCCTCCGGCATCGAGAAGGAATGATGTCGCGGGGGTGATTCCCCCGCGCCGCGTCCTGCGGTACGGTGCAGGCATGAGCACCACCCTTCTCGTCCGCAAGGACAGCCTGCCCACCACCCAGCTGGTGACCGAAACCGACAAGCCGCTGGCTGACGGCCAGGTGCGCGTGCGCATCGACACTTTCGCGCTGACCTCCAACAACATCACCTACGCCGCTTTCGGCGACGCGATGAGCTACTGGAATTTTTATCCGGCGGCGCAGGAGGGCTGGGGCATCGTGCCCGTGTGGGGATTCGCCAGCGTGGTGCAGTCGCTGCATCCCGGCGTGGCGGTGGGCGAACGGCTCTACGGCTACTGGCCCATGGCGGACAGCGCCGTGCTGCAGCCCGACAGGCTTTCGCCGGCCGGCTTCACCGATGCCAGCGCCCATCGCGCCGGGCTGCCGGCTGTGTACAACCAGTACCTGCGCTGCAGCGCCGACCCGTTCTACGCAGCGGACAGCGAAAGCGCGCAGGCCCTGCTGCGCCCGCTGTTCACCACCTCCTGGCTGATCGACGACTTCATGGCCGAGAACGATTTCTTCGGCGCGAAAGTAATGCTGCTGTCCAGCGCCTCCAGCAAGACGGCGTACGGCACGGCCTTCCAGCTGATCCAGCGGCCGGGCATCGAGGTGGTGGGCCTGACCTCCGCCGCCAACCGCGCGTTCTGCGAGGGCCTGGGCTGCTACAGCCGCGTGCTCTCCTATGAAGAGCTTGAGCAGGTGCCGGCCGATGCGGCCTGCGTGTACATCGACTTCGCGGGCAACGCCGGCCTTCGCCGCCAGATCCACACCCGCTTTGCCAACCTGAAATACAGCTGCTCCATCGGCGGCACCCACGTGGAGCAGCTGGGCGGCGCCAAGGACCTGCCCGGGCCACGCGCCACGCTGTTCTTCGCGCCCGCGCAAGGCAAGAAGCGCGGCGCGGAATGGGGCCCCCAGGAATTGAAGAAGCGCCTGCTGGCCGGCTGGAATGCGTTCCACGCCAGGGTGGTGGATGCGCGTGCGCCCTGGCTCAACGTGCAGGCCCACCATGGCCCGCAGGCGGTGCAGTCCGCCTATGCCATGGTGCTTGCCGGCAAGGGCGATCCACGCCAGGGTCACATGCTTTCGCTATCAAAATAATAGCTGCCCACGCACAGCTGGCGCTCTTCGCCGGCACTTTCTCCTCTCAAAGTTTGGTGAAAACCGGCCCTTGCGCGCCTCGCGGCGACAATGGGCCATGTCCACCCACCCCTATGAATCGCTGACACCCGACGTGGTGCTGGATGCCCTGTCCAGTGTCGGCCTGCACGGCGATGGCCGCCTGATGGCGCTGAGCTCGTATGAGAACCGCGTGTACCAGGTGCAGCTGGAAGACCCGCATGAAGGGAACGCCTCCGTGGTGGCCAAGTTCTACCGGCCCCAGCGCTGGAGCGAGGCGCAGATCCTGGAAGAGCACGCCTTCTCCGCCGAGCTGATGGCCGCCGAAATTCCCGCCGTCGGCCCGCTGCTGCTGAACGGCGCCACGCTGCACCGCCACGCCGGGTTTTCATTCAGCGTGAGCCCGCGGCGCGGTGGCCGCCGGCCCGAGCTGGACGACTTCGAGGTGCTGGAATGGATAGGCCGCTTTCTCGCGCGCATCCACACCGTGGGCGCGGCCCGGCCGTTCGAGTCCAGGCCCGCGCTGGACCTGCAGTCGTTCGCCGTCGAGCCGCGTGACTGGCTGATCGCCAACCAGGCCATACCGCTGGACATCCAGGCCCAGTGGCTCAAGGCCTGCAACGAGGCGATTGAACTGATCAGGCCGCGCGCGCAGTGGGGGCGCTCGCTGCGCCTGCACGGCGACTGCCACCCCGGCAACATCCTGTGGACGCCGGACCAGGGGCCGCACTTCGTGGACCTGGACGACGCGCGCACGGGGCCCGCGGTGCAGGACCTGTGGATGCTGGTCTCGGGTGAACGCGCGCAGCGCGGCGGCCAGCTCAGCGCGCTGCTCGACGGCTATGAACAGTTCCGCGAATTCGACCGCGAAGAGCTGGCGCTGATCGAGCCGCTGCGCACGCTGCGCCTGATCCACTACAGCGCCTGGCTGGCCCGGCGCTGGGACGACCCGGCGTTCCCCGCCGCCTTCCCCTGGTTCGGCAGCAGCGACTACTGGATGGGCCAGGTGCAGATGCTGCAAGAGCAGATCGAGGCGATGCAGGAGCCGCCGGTGGTGGCGTAGCTTCTTCCAGAGCCAGGTCCGTCGCGTCGCGTCAGGCGGTACCCGGCAGGGCCTCACACTTCGGCGGTCCCCGCTGCGCGGTGACTTCGCCGGGATTTCCGGACTGGGACCGGCGTCGCGAAACTCACTGCGGGCCCTGAGGCCCCTCCGTTCAGACACCGCGACGAGCCAGTTCACGAAGCGCGCAAGCGCGCCCGGCCCCAGTCCGGAAAT
>JACPOK010000003.1 GCA_016191525.1 Burkholderiales bacterium
TGAACCGGTCCCCGTTCAGTGGACGCCACGAAGCACGATGAGCGTTATCCACGGACGGCTGGTTCGGTCGCTTGCGACGAACCGGGAACCGGCCGTCGGTGGGTAACGCGGTGCCTCACAAGCGCGAGGCCTTGCTCTTTGGGTTTGATCCCGGCGCGCCAGCGCCGCTCGAATTCCGCCGGTGCAATGTTGCCCAGCGAGGAATGGCGCCGCTCGGTATTGTAGTAACCGATGTATTCGACGATGGCTTGTCGTGCCTCGTCGCGCGTCTCGAAGTGCACGTCATTGACGCACTCGACCTTCAAGGTGCCGTTGACCGATTCCATCGGCGCGTTGTCCCAGCAATCGCCCTTGCGACTCATCGACACCTTGATGCCGCGCGCTTTCAGTTTGCCTCGATAGTCCTTCGCCGCGTACTGCGACCCGCGGTCCGAGTGATGCACCAGGCCCGCATCGGGATCGCGCCACCCCAATGCAACGTCCAGCGCGCTCAGCGTCAACTCCTGCCGCATCGTCTCGCTCATCGCCCAGCCCACGAGCTTGCGCGCGTACAGGTCCAGCACCAATGCAAGGTACAGCCAGCCTTCTTTGGTCGGCACGTACGTCATGTCCGCCAACCACTTCTGGTTCGGAGCAGTCGCCTTGAAGTCGCGCTCCAGGAGGTTGGGCGCCACGGGGTGCGCGTGCTTCGAGTCCGTCGTCACCACCCGGAAGCGCCGCCGCTTGTGGCTCTGCAGCTCATGCTCGCGCATCACCCGGGCGACGCGCTTGTGATTGACCGGTCGGCCCTGCGCCTCGCTCACCTCGGTGGTCATTCGGCGTCGGCCGTATCGGCCTCGATGTTTGCGCTGGGAGTCGCGGACCTGCCTGACCAACTGCTCGTCGTCTTGCGCGCGCCTCGAGGGCGCCCGCACGCGTGCGGCGTTGAGCCCGCTGCGCGATACCGACAGCAACTCGCACAGCATCGTTGCCGAATAGATTTGTCGATGCTTTTCGATCCACGCGTACTTCACATCGACTCCCTCGCAAAGTACGCTGCGGCTTTTTTTAAGATCTCCTTCTCGAGCTTGAGCTTGGCATTCTCCTGCCTCAATCGGCTCAACTCGGCCTCGAGCTCCGACACCGGCTGTGCCGGCGCCCGCTTGACCAACTCCTGGCCCTTGCGGGCGCGATACACCCAGTTCGCCAGCGACTTGCTCGACATCTCCAACGAACGTGCAACCGCCGCTACCGACCGCCCACCCTCAATCACCTGCTTCACTGCCGAGTCCCGAAACTCAGGCGTATACCGCCGATCTGGTCCTGCCTTCATATGTCCTCCACAAGGTCAAAAATAACAGACCTCGTGGCGTCCATTTTTCGGGGGCCAGTTCAGGTCAAGGTCACCGGGGGTGGCCGAGGCATGGCGGCGATCGCCGCGCATTTGCGGTACATCAGCAAGGGCGGCCGCCTGGCGTTCGAGGACGACCGCGGCGTCGCTCGCGAAGGCAAGGAGGCGCTGAATGACCTGGCCGAGCAGTGGCAATACGGTGGATCGTTCATCGACGAGACGACCCACCGGCGCGAGGCGTTCAACATCATGCTGTCGATGCCGAGCGGCACCGACCCGCTGATCGTGCAGCGCGCCGCCCGGGAGTTCGCGCAGGCCGAGCTCGCTGACCATCGCTACGTGATGGTCCTGCACGACCACCAAGCCAATCCGCACGTGCACCTCAGCGTGCGCGCCGAATCCCGGCATGGCAAGCGGCTCAACCCGCGCAAGGCCGACCTGCAGCGCTGGCGCGAAACGTTCGCAGAGAAGCTGCGCGGTTGGGGCATCGACGCCGCGGCGACACGTCAGGCGACGCGTGGCCAGGCGCGCAACTACGAGCAGCTCTGGCGCATCAAGGCCGCCGAAGAGGGTCGGCGGACGACCGGGCGCGCGCAGTCGAAGTCGAGTCCAGGAGCCGAGCGCAGTCGCCAGGAAGCGGTCGAGGCATGGACGAACATCGCGAGTGGCCTGGCCCGCTCTGGCGATCCTGCCGATCGTGAACTGGCGCAAAGTGTCGAACAGTTCGTCCGCTCGATGCCATTCGTCCGCGCGCGCGGTCTGACGCTCCACAGCGCGCAGCTCCGCCGCGAGATCACTTCCGGACGCGAGCCTTCTCGGGACGTACCGCTGGCTCCGGGCAGCCCGGAGATGGGGCGCTAGCGACCGGCTTGGTCTCGGCAGCGCTCACCGGTACGAGGTACATCAGGAACGCGGCCGTGCAGCTGGCGGCAGTGACCGCCGCCGCGGCGTGAGTCAGCCAGACTTCCCAAGCAGGTTGCGCCCGCAGCTTCGCCTGCCGAAGTTCGCCGGCAACTCGCTGCAGCGGTGGGACGACCTCGTCGTTGAAGATCTTCCGTGCCGACTCCTGCATGGCGCAGGTCTGCTCGTCGAGGGTCTTCCTGGCGACAATATTCGCCTGCTGGACGATGTGCGCTACCGCCCGGTTCTGGGTCTCGGCCGCCATCGTGACGATGCGCCTCTGGAAGGGCTCGACGCTGCCGAGCAGCCGGGCGGCCGCGACTTCGAGCTCGTCGCGAGCTTCCTTGAGAGTCGGTGTCACCGCGTCGATGCGGTCGAGCACCTTGACGAAGTCGCCGAGCGCCTCAGCGATCAGGACTTCGCGGGTATCGCTCGGGCGGCCCATCGTCGAACGGCCCGAGTCAATTAGCTCAGCTCGAGCGCCGCGAAGCAGTCGTCCAGCTCGGGGACGACCCCGGCAGCAAGACGGCGGGTGGCTAGCTTCTGAGCCAGGACGAGCTTCTCGGAGATATCCGGGGCCACGGCTATCTGCGCCTTGTAGTCAGTCTCGTCCTTTGCTAGCTCGGCAAGATCGGTGCTCGTGCCCTTCACGCGCTCGTAGATCTCGTTGACTCCCAGCCTGCACCGCATAGACGCCCGCGTCATCGGGTGCTCCTTGATGAAGGACAGCAGAGCGTCGAACGATTCGCTGATGTCCGTGCCGTCTTCGACCAGGTTGAAGACGAGCCTGATCCTCGCCGCGGGAATGCCGATCCGGCTCAGCTCGGCCAGGGTCGCGATCGTGTCTTGCTGCTGCTTCAACGCGGGAACGGTCGGGATGACGAAGTAGTCGAAGTCTTCGTGACTGCCGCGGTACTTGCGCATCAGGCTGAGCAGATCTTCGACGTTGCTGGCGCCAATGTCGACGACGACGTTGTCGACCGTTTGCAGGTATTCCTGCAGCTCGCCGAACTGGCTTCCCCGAAGCGGCGTCGCCTGGTCGACGTCGGCGTTGATGCTTTCGATCGAGATGACTTCGGCATCCGTGATGCGCGGCGCCAGGAGATGACGTGCGATCGTGGTCTTGCCGACGTTGCCGGAAAAGTTAATGACGGCTATTTTCATTGGCGATCCTCGCGAGCAGGAATGGATTGGTGTTGCGGCCGGCGACCCAAGACGCGGCTATCTCCTGGCCGCTTCGCGGGTCTGACGTGAGTGCAGGTGTGCTGACGGGGTCCGGCTCGCGCGCCGGTGCCCTCGGGACATCGGCGGCACTGGCGAATCCGCTTGAGTCGCCGGGTGCCCGGCGCTTCGCCTGTCTAGCGACTTCCCTTGTGACGGTGCTTCGGCTCACGGTCAGGCCCGCGTCCGCGAGGGCTTGGCGAATGGCCTCGCACGAATGACCTTGCCAGTGCAAGCGCTGGATGTCAGCGGCGAAGGCAAGCGCCTTGCGATTGAGTCGACCGGGAGGTCGCTTCGGTGTGAGCGTCACGCGCGTGCTCCGATTTCGTTGTCGAAATCTTAGAGATGCGCGTCGCTATTGACCAGTTAAATCGGAGTCCAAGGAAATGCAAGGAAGTCTATTTTTGCGAATCACTTCTGCGTCACTTCTGACTCAATCCCGGGTCGCTTCTGGTTCGCTTCCGCGTCACTTCTGATTCGGATGTGAGTCACATAGACGAGAAAAATGATTGCAGGATAGGCTGCGCGCCGGCAAATGACAGACTCTTGCTCCAGGCGGCTGCAACAGGGGACGCCGGCTTGACGGTTCGCCTTCGTTCGCAATGGGCGGCCTTGTGATGCCGAGCAGAGTCAAATTCTAGGACTGAGCGCGCGCAGCCGATGAATGGAGACCAAAGCGATGAA
>JACPOK010000014.1 GCA_016191525.1 Burkholderiales bacterium
CACACGTAATTCAGGCCGGCGCCGCCGTACTGCTCGGGGATGGTGGAGCCCAGCAGGCCCAGCTCGCCCATCTCGCGGAAGATCGATGCGTCAGTGGTTTCGTTGCGGAAGGCCTGCACCACGCGCGGCGCCAGCTTGTCCTGGCAATACGCGGCCGCCGATTCGCGCACCATGCGCTCGTCGTCGGTGAGCTGCTCGTTCAGCAGCAGCGGGTCTTCCCAGTGGAAGGATGCTTTGGAAGAAGCCATGGTGTTCTCTCTCGATGTTGCGTGTTCGTCTTCAGGCCGGGATGACGGCCGTGGCCTCGATCTCGACCTTGGCCCGGTCCTCGATCAGCGCCACCACCTGCACCGCCGTCATCGCCGCGTTATACGAGCCGATGATTTCGCGGAAGGCCTGGCCGATGTCACGGGCCGCCGCGAGGTACTCGCGCCGGTCGGTCACATACCAGGTCATCCGCACGATATTCTCCGGCTTTCCGCCCGCTTCCTTGAGCACGTCCGCGACATTTTGCAGGGCCTGCCTGGCCTGCAGTGCGAAATCGTCGCTGTGGAAAACGCCGTCGGCGTCCCAGCCGATCATGCCGGCGATGAACAGCATGCGGCCATTGGCGGCGACGCCGTTCGAATAGCCCTTGGGCCGGGGCCAGCCCGGGGGGAGGATTACTTCCATGATGTCTCTTTCGTTGGCTTCACGTCTTTCAGAAGCTCTCTTGCGATGATGAGTTGCTGCACTTCGGTGGCGCCCTCGTAGATGCGCAGCGACCGGATTTCGCGGTACAGCATTTCCACCGCGCCGCCGCTGACCACGCCCTGCCCGCCAAAAATCTGCACTGCGGAATCGATGACCTGCTGCGCGCCTTCGGTGGCGGTGAGCTTGGCCATCGCTGCCTCGCGCGTGACGTTCCTTCCCTGGTCGCGCTGCCAGGCGGCGCGGTAGACCAGCAGGGCCGAGGCGTCGATGGTGGTGGCCATCTGCGCGAGTTTCGCCTGCGTGAGCTGGAAGTCGGCCAGCACCTGGTTGAACATCTTGCGCGTGGTGGCGCGCTGCAGTGCTTCATCCATGGCGCGGCGGGCAAAGCCCAGCGCCGCGGCGGCCACCGAAGTGCGGAACACGTCCAGCGTGCGCATCGCCACCTTGAAGCCCTCGCCGGCCTCGCCGACGCGCTGCGCCAGCGGAACGCGGCAGTCGGTGAAGCGCAGGCGCGCCAGCGGGTGCGGTGCGATCACGTTGATGCGTTCGGCGATTTCTAGGCCCGGCGTGTCGGCATCGACGATGAAGGCCGAGATGCCGCGCGGGCCGGGCGCTTCGCCGCTGCGGGCGAACACCACATAGAAGTCGGCTATCCCGCCATTCGAAATCCAGGTCTTCTCGCCGTTGAGAACCGCCTCGTTGCCGTCAATGTGGGCGCTGCACTGCATGGCCGCCACGTCGGAGCCGGCCTCGGGCTCAGACAGCGCGAACGCCGCGATGGCCTCGCCCCGGGCCACGCGGCCAAGGTAGCGCTCCTTTTGCTGCGGCGTGCCCTGCAGGCTGATGGCGCCGGAACCCAGGCCCTGCATCGCGAACGCGAAGTCCGCCAGGCCGTGGTGGCGCGCCAGCGTTTCGCGGATCAGGCAGATGGCCCGGGTGTCGATAGGATTGCGCTGGCCTACGGCGTGCTCGAGCCATCCGCCCTGCCCCAGCAGGCGAACCAGCGAGCGGCATTGGCCGTCCACGTCGGTGTCGTGCGTATGCGGAATGTTGTCGGCGGCCCAGGCCTCCAGCGAGCGGGCCAGCTCGCGGTGCCGCTCCTCGAAGAACGGCCAGTCAAGATAGTGCGTATCACTCATCTCAATTGCCTTCGAACTTCGGCTTCTGCTTCGCGACGAAAGCCTCGTAGGCGCGGGTGAAGTCCTCGGTCATCATGCAGATGGCCTGGGCCTGCGCCTCGGCCTCGATGGCCTGCTCTATCGTCATGGCCCACTCCTGGTGCAGCATGGTCTTGGTGATGCCGTTGGCGAACGTGGGCCCTTGCGCCAGCTCGCCGGCGAGCTTTTGCGCGTCTTCCAGCACGGCTTCGGGCGTGCACAGGCGATTGAAGAATCCCCAGCGTTCGCCCTCTTCGCCGCCCAGCGAACGGCCGGTATAGAGCAGTTCGCTGGCGCGGCCCTGGCCCACGATGCGCGGCAGCATGGCGCAGGCACCCATGTCGCAGCCGGCCAGGCCAACCCGGTTGAAAAGGAAGGCCGTCTTGCTGCGCGCCGTGCCCAGGCGCAGGTCAGAAGCCATCGCCATGATGGCGCCGGCCCCGGCGCACACCCCGTCGATCGCGGCAACGATGGGTTGCGGGCAGGCGCGCATGGCCTTGACCAGGTCGCCCGTCATGCGGGTGAACATCAGCAGCTCCGGCGCTTGCAGCCGCACCAGAGGGCCGATGATTTCGTGCACGTCGCCGCCGGAGCAGAAGTTGCCGCCCGCGCCCACCAGCACCACGGCGTGAACGTCGGTGGCGTACTTCAGCTGGCCGAACAGTTCGCGCAGCTCGGCGTACGAATCAAAGGTCAGCGGGTTCTTGCGCTCGGGACGGTTCAGCGTGATGGTGGCCACGCCATCGGCCACGCCCCAGAGAAAGTGCTGCGGGCTGTAGCCGGCCAGCAGCTTGCGGTTGCCCGCGGCCAGCTGCGGGTCCACGCGGTCGTTGTTGTTCATTGGGTCTCCTCGCGGTTAATCGGTGCGGGGGCAGCCATGGCCTTTTCCCGCTCCAGGTTGCGCTCCAACTGCACCTTGCCCGAGCGGTATTGCTTCGGCCAGGCCACGTCGTGGTAGCCGATCTTCGCGGCCTCCATCAGCGTCCAGGCCGGGTTGGCCAGGTGCGGGCGCGCCACGGCGCACAGGTCGGCGCGGCCGGCGGCAATGATGCTGTTCACGTGGTCGGCCTCGGAAATCGCGCCCACCGCGATGGTGGCGATGCCGGCTTCGTTGCGGATGCGGTCGGCAAACGGTGTCTGGTACATGCGGCCATAGACGGGCTGCTGCTTCTTGCTGACCTGGCCGGAGGAGCAGTCGATCATGTCGGCGCCGGCCGCCTTGAAGGCGCGGGCGATTTCCACCGCGTCGTCGGGCGTGATGCCGCCTTCCACCCAGTCGTGCGCCGAAACGCGGACGGACATGGGCAGCTGCGCGGGCCACACGGCACGCATCGCGCTGAACACTTCCAGCGGGTAGCGCAGCCGGTTTTCCAGCGAGCCGCCGTATTCGTCGGTGCGCTGGTTGGTCAACGGCGAGATGAAGCTGGAAAGCAGGTAGCCGTGCGCACAATGCAGCTCCAGCCAGTCGAAGCCGGCCCCGGCCGCGAAGCGCGTGCTGCGCACGAAATCATCCCGTACCCGGTCCATGTCGTCGCGCGTCATGGCGCGCGACCAGTCGCTGACGCCGTCCAGGTACTGCTGCGGCGAGGCGGAGGCGAGCGGCCAGTTGCCGGATTCCAGCGGCTGGTCTTCCCCTTCCCACGGCACCCGGGTCGAGCCCTTGGCGCCGGCGTGGCCCAGTTGCAGGGCGATCCTGGCGTCGCTTTGCCCATGCACGAAATCGGTGATGCGCTTCCAGCCGTCCCGCTGCGCTTCGTTCCACAGGCCGGGGCAGCCGGGGGTGATGCGCGCGTCGGGCGAAGGACAGGTCATTTCCACCATCACCATGCCGGCGCCGCCCATGGCGCGCGCGCCCAGGTGCACCAGGTGGTAATCGGCCGGCAGGCCGTCCACGCTGGAGTACTGCGCCATCGGCGAAACCATCACGCGGTTCTTCAGCGTGACGCCGCGCGCGGTGAAGGGCGTGAACATGGGCGGGATCGCGCGCTGCGAGGGCTGGCGCTGCGCGCCGGCCAGCCCGGCCATCCAATCCTCGTACTGTTCCACATAGGCCTTGTCGCGCAGACGCAGGTTCTCATGGCTGATGCGCTGGCTGCGCGTGAGCAGCGAATAGGCGAACTGTGCCGGCGGCAAATTGACGTAGCGCGCCACGTTCTCGAACCACTCTGTGGAGTTGCGCGCCGCGTTCTGGATCTTCAGCACCTCGACGCTGCGCACGGCCTCGTAGTCGGCCAGCGCCTGCGTGAGGTCGTTGCCGCGCCGCTCGATGCAGCGCGCCAGTTCGATGGCGTCTTCCAGCGCCAGCTTGGTGCCGGAGCCGATGGAGAAATGCGCCGTGTGGGCGGCGTCGCCCATCAGGACCACCGGCGCCTTGCCGTTGTGGTGCACCCAGGAGTTGCAGATCACCCGCGGAAAGCGGATCCACTGGGCCGAGCCGCGCAGGTGGCTGGCATTGGAGATGAGCTTGTGGCCTTGCAGGGTGGAGGCGAAGAGCTTCTCGCACCAGGCGATGGCGTCCTCTTTCTCCATGGTCTCCAGGCCGGCCGCACGCCACACCGTTTCAGGCGCCTCCACGATGAAGGTGGAGGTATCGCCGTCGAACTGGTAGGCGTGGGCCTGGAACCAGCCGTGCGCCGTCTCCTCGAAGGCGAAGGTGAAGGCCTCGAACTTCCTGTGCGTGCCCAGCCAGACAAAGCGGCACTGGCGCAGGTCGATGTCGGGCTTGAAGGTTTCGGCGTACTTGGCGCGGATGCGGCTGTTCAGGCCGTCGCTGGCGATGATGAGGTCGGCGTCGGGGTATTGCTCGTCGCCCTTCACATCGGTCTCGAACACCAGCTTCACGCCCAGTTCCTCGCAGCGCTTTTGCAGGATGTTGAGCAGCCGCTTGCGGCCGATGCCGCAGAAGCCGTGCCCGCCCGAGCGCAGCTTGTGGCCGCGGATGTTGACCTCGATGTCGTCCCAGTGGTTGAAGGCACCCAGGATCTCGCCGGCGGTCTGCGGGTCGGCCGCCTGCAGGTTACCCAGCGTCTGGTCGGAAAACACCACGCCCCAGCCGAAGGTGTCGTAGGGCTTGTTGCGCTCGACCACGGTGATCTCGTGCGCCGGGTTCTGCTTTTTCATCAGCAGCGCGAAGTAAAGGCCCGAGGGGCCGCCGCCGATGCAGACGATATTCATGGACGCTTTCGAAGCTGGAGACCTAGATAGTTTAAGCTTAAAGCATCTGGGCGTGCAAATGCCGGCGCTGCGGCTTCAGGCCACCTGCTCAACAGCGTCGTGCGCCAAGGCCATCACGTCGCGCGGATGCATCGCTTTCAGTTTGTGGTCGCTCCAGACCTGGCGCCAGCGGCGCGCGCCGGGCAGGCCGTTGCGCAGGCCCAGCATGTGGCGGGCGACGGCACTCCAGGGCGTGCCGCGGGCCGCGGCCTCGCGCGCCATGTAGTCGCACATCTGCGCTTCCACCGATTCGCGGGTCTTGCCGTCATCGGCTTCGCCGAAGAACTCGCTGTCCCACGAAGCCAGCCACCAGGGGTTGTGGTACGCCTCGCGGCCAACCATCACTCCGTCCAGCTCAAGCAGCTGGCCCGTGACCTGCAGCGTGGTGGTGATGCCGCCATTGATGGCGATGTTCAGGTGCGGAAAGTCGCGCTTGAGCCGGTGCACGAAGTCGTAGCGCAGCGGCGGCACCTCGCGGTTTTCCTTGGGCGACAGGCCCTTGAGCCAGGCGTTGCGGGCATGGATGAGAAAGGTGCCGCAGCCCGCTTCGCTGACGGCGCCCACGAAGTCACGCATGAACTCGTAGCTTTCTGCCTTGTCGATGCCCACGCGATGCTTCACCGTCACCGGGATATCCACCGCATCCACCATGGCCTTGACGCAGCCGGCCACCAGCTGCGGCTCAGCCATCAGGCAGGCACCGAACGAGCCGCGCTGCACCCGCTCGCTGGGGCAGCCGCAATTCAGGTTGATCTCGTCATAGCCCCACTGCTGCCCCAGCCGGGCGCAATGAGCCAGGTCAGCCGCATCGCTGCCGCCCAGTTGCAGCGCGACGGGGTGCTCCTCGGAGCTGAAATCCAGGTGGCGGGGCACGTCGCCGTGCACCAGGGCGCCGGTGGTCACCATTTCGGTGTACAGCAGCGCGTGGCGGGTGAGCAGGCGATGGAAATACCGGCAATGCCTGTCGGTCCAGTCCATCATCGGGGCAACAGAGATTCTCCAGGGACTATGTTGTTGATTCATAAGGACTTTTGTATTTTATGCCCTTCAACCCGGATGAGAGTCACGGCTTGGTGCTGTAGAGTTTGCTTTCCACCAGCCCGGAGCAAAACATGTCGCGCGCCTCCTCCCCGGATACCCTGATCAACGTCGATGAGGCGCTTGGCAAGGTGACCATCATTACCCGCTCACGCAGCATGATCATCATCGACGACCCCAACAAGTCGATGGTCCTGCAGGACATGAACGGCAACAAGATCGAGATGACCGCCGAAGGCATCGCCATCACCAGCGCGGGCGACCTCACGTTCCACGCCAAGGGAAAAATCAGCGCCGATTCGGCGGGCAACATTGAGCTGGCCGCGCGCGCCGACCTGAAGGGTACGGGAATCAACATCAGCCATGCCGCCACCGCCGGATACAAGGCGAGCGGGAACACGAGCGCCGAGTTGAGCGGCGGCATGGAAGCCACGATCAAGGCCGCCATGGTCATGATCAACTAACCCGGGAGCCGACCATGCCGCCAGGCGCAAGAATCACCGACTTTCATCAATGCCCGATGGTCACACCGGCTATCCCGCCCATCCCGCACGTGGGCGGGCCCATCGTGGGACCGGGCGTGCCCACGGTACTGATCGGCGGGCTCCCGGCCGCCGTGCTCGGCGACATGTGTGTTTGCGTGGGGCCGCCCGACTCCATCATCAAAGGGTCCGCCACCGTGAAGATCGGCGGCCGGCCGGCGGCCCGGCTGGGAGACAGCACCGCGCACGGCGGCATGATCATGCTCGGCTCTTTCAACGTGATGATCGGCGGTTGACAATTCGGCCCGGCCGCACCATTCTTGCCGCAGAGTTGAAGGCCATGTGTCCTACAGGCGCCGGAAACAGGCGCTTACAGCCGCGCTGGCGGTTTTGGGCATTAATGGCGAATGAATGGAAGGAGAGATGACATGACGCCTTTTGCACTTTCGCCGAACATGCTGACCTTCAGTGGGGTTTTCTACCCCACCGGCTACATGTTCCTGATGTTCCCCACCGAGCAGGACGCCCGCGCCGCCGAACG
The DNA here is from genome assembly GCA_016191525.1 of Burkholderiales bacterium. Classification (GTDB taxonomy): domain Bacteria; phylum Pseudomonadota; class Gammaproteobacteria; order Burkholderiales; family Burkholderiaceae_C; genus Ramlibacter. The sequence goes on from JACPOK010000014.1 coordinate 7,125, forward strand.
CCTGATCGAGGACGACGGCTACAGCGGCGAGTCCATCTCGCTGCTGACCCCGCAGATGATCCAGGAAAAGGTCGCGCGCACCATGGGCGGCGATACGCCCCTGCCTTCCGCCGGCACCGAGGCCGATACGGTGCGCCGCTATGCCGAGCTGGCCAGCCAGGGCCACCACGCCCTGCTGATCCATGCGCCCTCGGCTGAAGAGACCGAGCACATCATGGAAGTGCTGAAGAACGCCCGCATCTCCTACGCCCAGAAGTATCGCCACCTGGTCATTGAAGACCTGGCCTGAACGGGCTGGAAAACTTCGCGTCCGCGGCCAGCGAGGCATCGCTGAGGCTGCGCAGGAAAGCCACCAGCGCGGCCTTGTCGTCCGCCGGCAGGTTCAGCCCGCGCGGCGCGCCATTGCCGCCGCCGCCACGCAGCCGGTTGTCCAGCGCCGGGCCCGCCTGCACACCGCTGTTGTAGTGCTCCACCACCTGCTCCAGGCTGGAAAACCGCCCGTCGTGCATGAACGCCGTGGCCAGGCCCACGCTTTTGAGCGAGGGCGACTTGAACACCGTGGTCTCCCCCGCATCCAGTCCGTTGCTGCGTGAATTCGCGGCCAGCGCGAAAGTAGGCGGCACGTGGCATGCGGCGCAGGCCAGCCCGCCTTGCGCGGCGTTGGCCACGAACAGGTGCCGGCCCCGGTTTTCCTGCGCCGTCAGCGTGGGCACCGCCGTATCCAGGCCCTTGTCGGGCAGCGCGGGATTGAAAGTCTGGGCGTAGCCCTGGTCCCAGCGGCTGCCGGTGGACACCATGGCGCGCTCGAACTGCGCCAGCGCAAGCTGGATGCGCACCTCGGTGATGGCAGTGTCGCCGAAGGCGAACGTGAACAGTTCGGGGTAGTACGGCAGCGCCTGCATCCTGGCCAGAAGCGCCGCGATGCCGCCGTTGCCGGCATCGAAACCCATTTCCACCGGGTGCTGAATCGGTTGCGTGGCCTGCGCCTCGACCGAAGCGGCACGGCGGTCCCAGAACATGTTGCCCGGCTGCCAGTAGCGCACATTGCCCAGCCGCATTGAATGGGCCGTGGTGGCGCCGCCCGCGAAGCCGGCGCTGAACCGGGCGCTGTCGGAAAAGCCGAGCGCCTGCTGGTGGCATGAGGCGCATGCGATGGTGCTGTTGACGCTCAGTTTCCTGTCGTAGAACAGCACGCGGCCCAGGGTGGCCGCGGCATTGGTGGCGCGGTTGGCCGCGGGGGTGTTGTCGGTGGCGGCCACGGCAGCGTCGTAATAGGCGGGCAGCGCGGGCGCGGCGTAGTTGAACAGGTTGCCCAGGTCCAGCGCCAGCAGCGCCGAGGCGGCGGCGGAAAGAACCGGCGTCACCGGGGCCGCTGTCGCGGGCGCGGGTGCGGTCACCGGGGCGGCCGTGGCGGCGGCAGCCGACGCCGCCGGCGTGTCCGATCCTCCTCCGCCGCAGCCCGCGATCACACCGCACATCGCCACCCCAAGAGCCCACCTGCTTTCGCGCATTGCATTCATCATCAGCCCCTCATTGCTGCGCGCGGCGGATGCACCGCGCTGCAATCCAGTGTGGAAAACCAATGTGGAGGAACTATGGATTCGCGTCGGGCAGGTCGGGATCGAATCGATATCCCATGCCGTAGACCGAGGTGATGGCCGAGCCTTCGGCTCGCACCTTGCCGATCTTGCGGCGCAGGTTCTTGATGTGGCTGTCAACGGCGCGGTCGGTCGTGTCCCGAAACCCGTCGTAAACGCTTTCCAGCAACGCGTTGCGCGAGAACACATGGCCGGGCCGGGACAGCAGTTTCTTGAGCAGGCGGAACTCCAGCGGCGTGAGCGGCAGCCAGTGGTCCTGCCAGGCGACGCGCTGCGCGCTGTCATCCACCCGGAAGCCATGCGTCGCGCCCCCGGTCTGCAGCCGCCCCTCCGCGCGGCGCAGCAGGGCCTGGATGCGCGCCACCACCTCGCGCGGGCTGAAGGGCTTGCAGACATAGTCATCGGCGCCCACTTCCAGCCCGATCAGCCGGTCGATCTCGTCCACCCGCGCCGTGACCATGATGATGGGCACAGAGGAAAACGCCCGCACTTCGCGGCAGACTTCCACCCCGTCCAGCCCGGGCAGCATGATGTCCAGCAGCACCAGCGAAGGTTCCATGCGGCGTATCTCCGGCGCGACCTGCAGCCCGTTGGCCAGCAGAAGCGTGGCAAAGCCATGGGCCTTCAGGTAGTTGTCCAGCATGTCCGCGATGCGCGGGTCGTCCTCGACGACCAGGATGCGGCGCTGCGGCGGTGCGGGCGTCATCCGCGCCCCGCGGGATTCAGCGGCAGCCGCGCCATCACGCCCATGCCGCCCAGCGGCGAGGTGAAGGCGCGGATATGCCCGCCGTGGGCCTGCACGATGGCCCGGCAGATCGCCAGGCCCAGCCCGCTGCCGCCGCTGCCACCGGCGGCGCGCCGCTGGCGCGCCGAGTCGGCCCGGAACAGCGGCTCGAACACCTGTTCCAGCTGCGCGGCGGGCACGCCCGGCGGCGTGTCTTCCACGCGCAGCTCCATCACGCCGCCCTGGCAGGCCCATTCCAGCCGCACCCGCCCCGGCGCCACCGTGTAGCGCAGGCTGTTCTCCAGCAGGTTGGTGACGAGCTGGTCGATGCGGCCGAAATCCCAGTGCGCCTGCACGGGCGGGCCGGCTTCCACTTCCAGCACCAGGCCCACCCGCTCGGCGCGCGGCAGGAAACGCTGCGCGGTGCGCGACAGGGCGCCCGAGGCGTCGCCGTCGCTGAATTCGCAGGGCAAGGCGCCCAGGTCGGCCATCGACAGCGTGTGAAGGTCGTTGACCAGGCGCACCAGGTGCAGCACCTCGTCACGCAGGTTGGCCACCAGCGCGGGGCTGGCCTCGCGGGCACCGTCCTGCACCGACTCCAGCTCGCCCAGCAGCACCGACAGCGGCGTGCGCAGCTCGTGCGAGATCTGCGCCAGCCAGTTGCGCCGCGCGCCTTCCAGCGTCTTGAGCGAGGCGGCCATGCGGTTGACGTCGGCGATCAGTTCGGCCATCTCGACCGAGCCCGATTCGGGCACCACGATGCCGAGCTCGCCCGCTGCGATGCGGCGCGTGGCCGCCTGCACCTGGCGCAAAGGCAGGCCGAGCCGCCTCGCTCCGAACCAGGCGGCCAGCAGCGCCAGTGCCAGCGTGATCGCCACGGCGAACGCCAGGCCGCTGTACTGGCGGCTGAGGAAACGTGCGTCCACGCCCTGGGCCTCGGTGCTGGGCAGCATGCGCACATAGGCCACCACGGCGCCGGCGGCGCGCACCGGCTCTTCCAGCAGGGCGCGCCCGTCCGGGAACGTCGGCCCACCGATGCGAACGCGGTGCGCATCGACCACCTGGATGCGCTGGGCCAGGCCGTCGGGTGAGCCCCGGCCGGCCTGGGGCCCGCCTCCATCGCGCTGCGGCGGCGGCGGGAATGGGCGCTCGGTCGGGGGCGGATCCAGCGGTCCGCGCCCCTGGGGCGGCGGCCGCCAGCCGGGCGGCGGCGCCAGCCCTTCGCGATGGAGAAACTCGTCCATCAGGTCCTTCATGCGAACCTGCACGCCCCCTGAGGCGGTGAGCAATCCATCCAGCCCAGCGCGGTCGGCCACCACCTGCGCGAAGCGTTCCAGCTGCTGCTGGTCGCGGCTGCGCAGGTAGTCGGAAAAACCGGTCTTGAGGTTCCACGCCACCAGCCCGCCCACGGCCGCGACGGCCAGCAGCACGGCGGCGGCCAGCAGCAGCGAGAGTTGGTGAACGATGCGAAGACGCATGAAGAAAGATGGAGCCCCTTGAACTCATCCTAGGGCATGAAAGGCCGCAATTGTGGCGGCGCCCTCCACAAAGCACAAAGCCCGCCGGAGCGGGCCTTGCGCGCGGCGGGGCCTGGCCCTTACCCCATGTGCAGGCCGCCATTGACGGAGAAGTCAGCCCCGGTGGCGTAACCGCCCTCTTCCGAAGCCAGCCACGCGATGATGGAGGCGATTTCCTCCGGCTGGCCCAGGCGCTTCACGGGGATGGTGGCAACGATCTTGTCCAGCACGTCCTGGCGGATGGCCTTGACCATGTCGGTGCCGATGTAGCCCGGGCTCACGGTGTTGACGGTAACGCCCTTGTTGGCGAGCTCCTGCGCCAGCGCCATGCTGAAGCCGTGCATGCCGGCCTTGGCGGCCGAGTAGTTGGTCTGGCCGGCCTGGCCCTTTTCACCGTTGACCGACGAAATGTTGATGATGCGGCCCCAGCCCTTTTCGACCATGTCGCTCACCACCTGCTTGGTGACGTTGAACATGGAGTTTAGATTCGTCTCGATCACGGCGTCCCAGTCCTCGCGGCTCATTTTCAGGAACATGCGGTCGCGGGTGATGCCGGCGTTGTTGACCAGCACGTCGATGGCGCCATGCTCGGACTTGGCCTTGGCGAAGGCATCCACCGTGGAGTCCCAGGCGCCGACATTGCCGACGGAGGCGTAGAACGTATAGCCCAGGGCCTTCTGTTCGCCAAGCCACTTGGCGTGGTCCCGAGTGGGGCCGCAACCGGCGATGACCTTGAAGCCCTCCTTGTGCATGCGCTGGCAGATGGCGGTGCCGATGCCGCCCATGCCACCGGTGATGTAGGCGATTTTCTGGCTCATTCGTGTCCTTCCTGGCCCCGTGAAAAGTGGGGCGAACGCTGGCACTGTACCTCTAAATGATGCACGTCCTGCTGTGGAAAACACTGAAGCAATTGGGGCTGGCACTACGCGCAAACGCCGCGATGCGTTCCTATACTGAACGGATGTCATCAATTCAACTTGTTGACGTGGCGAAGCGATGGGAAAACACCACCGCCCTGGAGGGGATCCAACTGAGCATCGAACCCGGCAGCTTCTGTGTGCTGCTGGGCCCGTCGGGCTGCGGAAAATCCACCACGCTGCGCATCATCGCCGGGCTGGAAACAGCCTCCAGCGGCCGGGTCCTCATCGACGGCCGCGACGTGACCCACCTGCCGCCCGCCCAGCGCGGGGTGGCCATGGTGTTCCAGAACTACGCGCTGTTCCCGCACCTGAGCGTGGCCGACAACATCACCTTCGGCCTGTCGGTGCGCAAGACACCGGCGGCCGAGATGGCCCGCCGGCTGGCCGAGACGGCGGAACTGCTGGGCCTCACCGCGCTGCTGGAGCGCAAGCCCTCGCAGCTTTCGGGCGGCCAGCAGCAGCGCGTGGCCCTGGGGCGGGCGCTCGTGGCGCAGGCCCGGGTGTGCCTGATGGACGAGCCGCTTTCCAACCTGGACGCGCAGCTGCGCCAGGAGATGCGCACTGAGCTGCGCGAATTGCAGCAGCGGCTGGGCCTGACGGTGGTGTACGTCACCCACGACCAGGCCGAAGCAATGAGCATGGCCGACCAGGTGGTGCTGCTCAACCGCGGGCGCATCGAGCAATCGGCCACGCCGCGCAGCCTGTATGCGAAACCGGCAACGACTTTTGCCGCCAGTTTCATCGGCACGCCGTCGATGAACCTGTTGCGGCTGGACGCGGGCCGCATCGCAGGCAGCCAGGTCAGTGCCGGGCGCGAGGCGCACTGGATGGGGGTGAGGCCCGAATCGGTGGCGCTGGGCGGCGAAGTGCCGGCCACCGTGCGCAGCATCGAATACCTGGGCGCCGACCTGATCCTGCACTGCGCCGTGGGCAGCGAAACCATCACCGTGCGCACCGGCGGCCAGAACGAGCTGGCCGCGGGAAGCAACGTCATGCTGGCCTGGCCCGAGGCCGCCATGCACCACTTCGATTCACAGGGACAGCGCGTCCCGTAACACCCAAAACCAACGAGGAGACAACACTCATGCAACGCAAGACCTTCAACCGCTTCGCCGTCGCCGCCGGCGCCGCCCTGGCCATGGGCTGGGGCAGCGCCCAGGCGCAGGCCGCCACCGAGTTCTCTTTTTTCTATCCGGTGGCCGTGGGCGGCCCGATAGCCAAGTTCATCGACGGCATGGCCGCCGATTTCATGAAGGCCAACCCCGGCATCAAGGTCACGCCGATCTACGCGGGCACCTACCAGGAAACCATCGTCAAGGCGCTGACCGCGCACAAGTCGGGCACGCCACCGGTCACCTCGGTGCTGCTGTCCACCGACATGTTCACCCTGATCGACGAAGACGCCATCGTTCCCATCGACACCTTCATCAAGACCGCCGACGACAAGGCCTGGCTGAACGGCTTCTACAAGGCCTTCATGGCCAACAGCCAGACCGGCGGCAAGACCTGGGGCATCCCGTTCCAGCGCTCCACCGTGGTCATGTACTACAACAAGGAACTGCTCAAGGAAGCCGGTGTCGCCAACCCGCCGTCCAACTGGGCCGAGCTGAAGGACGCGGCCACCAAACTGACCAAGAAGGACGCTTCGGGCAAGGTCACGCAGTGGGGCGTGCAGATCCCCTCCAGCGGCTTTCCGTACTGGCTGTTCCAGATCCTGACCACGCCAAACGACGCGATCCTGGCCAATGAAGCGGGCAACGCGGTGAAGTTCGACGACCCCAAGGTCGTCGAGGCGCTGCAGTACTGGGTGGACCTGGGCAAGGCCGGCGTGCACCCGCCCGGCGTCGTGGAATGGGGCACCACACCCAAGGACTTCTTCGAGAAGAAGGTGGCGATCATGTTCACCACCACGGGCAACCTGACCAACGTGAAGGCCAACGCCAAGTTCGATTTCGGCGTGGGCATGGTCCCGGGCAACAAGCGCAAGGGCTCGCCCACCGGCGGCGGCAACTTCTACATTTTCAAGAAGGCCACGCCGGCGCAGCAGGAAGCCTCCTTCAAGTTCATCAAGTGGATCACCCAGCCCGAGCGCGCGGCGCTCTGGAGCATGGAGACGGGTTACGCCGGCACCTCCGAGGCGGCCTATGCCACCGATGCCCTGCGCAAATACGGCCGTGACTTTCCCGCCGCGCTGGTGGCCAAGGACCAGTTGCCCGTGTCCGTGGCGGAGTTCTCCACCCACGACAACCAGCGTGTGACCAAGGCGCTCAATGACGGCCTGCAGGCCGCATTGACGGGCACCAAGACGCCGAAGCAGGCGATGGAAGACGCACAGAAGGAGGCCGACCGCCTCCTGCGCTCTTACAAATGACCCCCACGCTTGTCACTGCGTGTACTGCGCTGCCCGCCGGGGGGGCCCAGTCGCCTTGGGGCGGCCCGGCGGCGACTGAGTGACGCGCTCCGGCAGCCATCAGAGCCACGCGGCCATCCACGCGTGGCTGCTGCTTTTGCCGGCATTGGTGCTGCTGGTGGCGTTCACCCACTGGCCCACCGTCTCGACGCTGATCGACAGCTTCTACTCCACACCCAAGGGCAGCCGCCCCGGCGTGTGGGTGGGCCTGGAGAACTACCAGGCGATGGCCGAGGACCCGGTGTTCTGGAAAGCGGTGAAGAACAACCTGTGGTTCGCCGGCGCCACCATTCCGCTGTCGATCGGCCTGGCGCTGGTGATGGCGCTGTGGGTCAACGAGCGCATTGCCGGCCGCGCCTTCCTGCGGATGGCCTATTTCACGCCCACCGTGCTGCCGATGATTGCGGTAGCCAACATCTGGCTGTTTTTCTACACGCCGCAATACGGCCTGCTGGAGCAGATCACCGGCGCGCTGGGCCTGCCTTCCCACAACTGGCTGGGCGACCAGCGCACCGCGCTGGCCTGCATCACGCTGGTGGCGGTGTGGAAGGAAGCCGGTTTCTTCATGATCTTTTACCTGGCAGCGCTGCAGACGCTGAACCCTTCGCTGCGCGAAGCGGCCGCCATCGAAGGCGCATCGCGCTGGTATTTCTTCCGCCGGGTGCAGTGGCCGCTGCTCATGCCGACCACGCTGTTCGTGCTGATCAACGCGGTGATCAATGGCTTTCGCATGGTGGACCATGTGTTCGTGCTGACGCGCGGCGGGCCGGACAATGCGTCCACCCTGCTCCTGTACCACCTGTACGAGGTGGGCTTCAAGTTCTGGGATACGGCCTATGCCTCAGCCATCACGGTGGTGCTGGTGGCTGTGCTGGCCAGCGTGGCGCTGTTCCAGTTCTTCGTGCTGGACAAGCGGGTGCACTACAAATGAGCGCGGCACCGCAGGCTGCGCGCGCGCAGCGCCTCGTCTACAACGACCCCGGCTGGCTGGACACGGTGGCGGCCTGGGTGCTCGCACTGCTGTGGATCCTGCCCCTGGTGTACGCGGTGTGGACGGCCTTCCATCCCACCGAGTACTCGACGCGCTTCGCGCTGTTCGCGCCGCTCACGCTGGACAATTTCCGCCGCGCCTGGGAGGCGGCGCCGTTCGCGCGCTACTTCCTCAATACCGCCATGCTGGTCGCCATGATCCTGGCGGTGCAGCTGGTGCTGGCCACCCTGGCCGCGTATGCCTTCGCGCGCTACGAGTTCCGCGGCAAGAACGTGGCTTTTGCGCTGGTGCTGGTGCAGCTGATGATCATGCCGGACATCCTGCTGGTGGAAAACTACAAGACCATGGCGCAGCTGGGCCTGGTCGATACGCTGGTGGCCATCGGCCTGCCCTATTTCGCCTCGGCCTTTGCGATCTTCCTGCTGCGCCAGACTTTCCTGGGCATCCCGAAAGAGCTGGATGAGGCGGCCCGGGTTGAAGGCGCCACCGCCATGCAGATCCTCTGGCGCGTCTATGTGCCGCTGGCCCGGCCGGTGTACACGGCGTTCGCGCTGGTCTCCGTCAGCTTCCACTGGAACAACTTCCTGTGGCCGCTGATCATCACCAACAGCGTGAAGGCGCGGCCGCTCACCGTGGGGCTGCAGGTGTTTTCGTCGGTGGACCAGGGGGTGGACTGGTCCATCATCACCGCAGCGACGCTGATGACCTCGGCACCGCTGCTGATTGGGTTCCTTTTGTTCCAGCGGCAGTTCGTGCAGAGCTTCATGCGGGCGGGCATCAAGTGAAGCTGGTCACCTGGAACACGCAATGGTGCTGCGGCAACGACGGCATCGTCAGCCCGCGGCGCATCGTCGACGGCGCCCGTGCGCTGGCGGATTTCGACGTCCTCTGCCTGCAGGAAATCGCCGTCAACTACCCACGGCTGCTGGGCAACGCGGGCCACGACCAGGTGGCGCTGCTGGGCGCCCTGCTGCCCGGCTTCCAGCTGTTCTTCGGCGCCGCCGTCGATGAATTTACGGCCGAAGGCCGCCAGCGCTTCGGCAACCTGGTCGCAACGCGCCTGCCGGTGCTGCAGGTGCAGCATCACGCGCTGCCCTATCCGGCCGATGCCGGGGTGCGCAGCATGCCGCGCATGTGTTCAGTGGTGACGGTTGCCGATCCGGCGCTGGGCCCGGTGCGGGTGATGACCACGCACCTGGAGTTTTATTCCAGGGCCCAGCGCATGGCCCAGGCTTGCGCGCTGCGTGACCTGCACCTTGCGGCCTGCGAACAGGCCGATGCACCGCCCCTGCCCAGCGGCGATGGCTCGCCGTTCCAGTCCAAGGCCCACACCGCCAACGCCATTCTGTGCGGCGACTTCAACCTGGCGCCCACGGACCCGGAGTACCCCGTGCTGCAGGAACGTTTCGTTGACGCATGGCACGCGGTGCACGGCGACGCGCCCCACACGCCCACCTTCCACGTGCACAACCACACCTACAGCCCGGTGCCCGCGGCGTGCGATTTCGTCTTCGTGAGCGACGGCCTGAAGCACAAGGTAAAAAGCCTGCGCATCGACAGCGATACGCAGGCTTCGGACCACCAGCCGGTGGCCGTGGAGATCGGCTAAGCGTCTTAGCGTTCCACGGCGAGCGACACGCCCATGCCGCCGCCGATGCACAGCGCGGCTACACCCTTCTTGGCTTCGCGGCGCTGCATTTCGTGCAGCAGCGTCACCAGGATGCGGGCGCCGGAGGCGCCGATGGGGTGGCCGATGGCGATGGCGCCGCCGTTCACGTTAACCTTGGCGGCATCGATGCCCAGTTCCTTGTTCACTGCGCAGGCCTGCGCGGCGAAGGCTTCATTCAACTCAAAAAGGTCCACGTCGGAGGCCTTCCAGCCCGCGCGCTCCAGCGCCTTCTTCGTAGCGGACACCGGGCCCATGCCCATGGTGGCCGGGTCCAGCCCGGTGGTGCCGAACGCCTTGATGTGCGCCAGCGGCGTGAGGCCCAGTTCCTTGGCCTTCTTCGCGCTCATCAGCACCAGCGCGGCGGCGCCGTCGTTCAGGCCGGAGGCATTGCCGGCCGTCACGCTGCCGGCCTTGTCGAAGGCGGGGCGCAGCCCGGCCAGCGCTTCGGCGCTGGTTTTCTTATTGATGAACTCGTCGCTGTTGAAGACGACGGGATCGCCCTTGCGCTGCGGAATGCTCACGTCGACGATTTCGCCCTTGAACCTGCCGGCGTCCTGCGCGGCGGAGGCCTTCTGCTGGCTGCCCAGCGCCAGCTTGTCCTGCGCGTCGCGGCTGATGTCGTGGGCCTTGGCCACGTTCTCCGCCGTCACGCCCATGTGGTACTGGTTGTAGACGTCCCACAGGCCGTCCACGATCATGGTGTCCTGCATCTTCCAGTCGCCCATGCGCTGGCCGTCGCGCGAGCCCATCAGCACGTGGGGGGCGGCGCTCATGTTTTCCTGGCCGCCGGCCACCACGATCTCGCTGTCGCCCCAGGCGATGGATTGGGCGGCCAGCATCACGGCCTTCAGGCCGGAGCCGCAGACGGCGTTGATGGTCAGCGCCGGCACTTCCTTCGGCAGCCCGGCCTTCAGCGAAGCCTGGCGTGCCGGGTTCTGGCCGGCGCCCGCGGCCAGAACCTGGCCCATGATCACCTCACCGACCATGGCCGGATCGACCTTGGCGCGCGCCAGCGCTTCCTTGATGACGATGGCGCCCAGCTCGGTGGCGGGGATCTTGGCGAGCGAGCCGCCGAACTTGCCGACTGCCGTGCGGACGGCTGAAACGATGACGATGTCTTCCATGGTGTCTCTCCAGTGATGTTGGGGGTTCAGGCTTTCGCCTTGACGTAGCGGCCGGGCGCGGGTTCGATGGCCTTGTACTTGCTGCCTTTGCCGTAGCCCTTGGGCGCGGCGACGAGCTTGCCCGCATGGCCCTTGAGCCAGCCGGACCAGTCGGTCCACCAGCTGCCGGGGTGTTCTTTCGCGCCCTTGAGCCATTCGGCCTGGGTCTTGGGCAATTTGTCGTTGGTCCAGTAAGAGCGCTTCTTCTTGGCGGGCGGATTGATCACGCCGGCGATGTGCCCGGAGGCGCCCATGACAAAGCGCTTCTTGCCGGGGAGCACCTGCGTGGTGGCATACGAGCCGCCGATGGGCACGATGTGATCTTCGCGCGAGCCGTAGATGTAGACGGGGATGTCGACGTTTCGCAAATCGACCTTCTCGCCGCACACCGTGCATTTGCCCGGCTTGATGAGGTTGTTCTCGAAGTAGGTATTGCGCAGGTACCAGGCGTACATCGGCCCCGGCAGGTTCGTGGAGTCGCTGTTCCAGTACAAAAGGTCGAACGGCGGCGGGGTTTCGCCCTTGAGGTAGTTGCCGACAACGTAGTTCCACACCAGGTCGTTCGGGCGCAGGAAGCTGAAAGTGGAAGCCAGGTCCTGGCCCTTGAGGATGCCGCCCTGGCCCAGCTGCATTTCGCGGTACTTGACGAAGGCCTCGTCGATGAACAGGTCCAGCACGCCGGTGTCGGAGAAGTCCAGGAAGGTGGTGAGGAAAGTCGCCGAGGCCACCGGCTTCTCGCCGCGCGCGGCCAGCACCGACAGCGCCGTGCCCAGGATCGTTCCACCCACGCAAAAGCCCAGGGCGTTGATCTTGCCGGCGCCGGTGATGTCCTGCACCACTTCAATCGCCTTGATCGCCGCGTCCTCGATGTAGTTGTCCCAGGTCTTGTCCTGCATGGACTCGTCGGGGTTGCGCCAGCTCACCACGAAAGTGCGGTGGCCCTGCTCCACCGCGTAGCGGATCAGCGAGTTCTCCGGCTGCAGGTCGAGGATGTAGAACTTGTTGATGCAGGGCGGCACCAGGAGGAAGGGGCGCTCATGCACCTGCTTTGTCAGCGGCTTGTATTCGATCAGCTGGAACAGCTCGTTCTCAAACACCACGGCGCCTTCGGTAGTGGCAACGTTCTTGCCCACTTCGAACAGGCTCTCGTCGGTCATCGACACATGGCCCTGCCGGATGTCGTGCAGCAGGTTCTGCATGCCCTTGGCGATGCTCTCGCCCTTGGTCTCGATGGCCTTTTTCTGCGCCTCGGCGTTCAGCGCCATGAAGTTGCTGGGAGAGGAAGCGGCCATCCACTGCTCCACGGCGAAGCGCAGGCGGGCCTTGGTCTTCGCGTCGGCTTCCACCGCATCGGCCAGCCCCATCAGCGTGCGCGCGTTCAGCAGGTAGGCGGCGGCTGTATACGCCGCGACGGGGTTGTGAGCCCAGGCGTCGCCCGTGAAGCGCTTGTCGGACATGGCCGGCACGCCCTTCAGCTCCTGGTTCCACAGCTCGGTGGCTTCGGCGATATAGGTTTTCTGCAGTTCCTGCAGCTTGTCCTGCGAGAACGACAGTGCGGGCGCGGCGGGCAGGCCGGCGGGCGCGCCGCCCATGGCGCCATTCCCCAGGCCCATCTGCTGGAATGACTGCAAGGCTTTTGCCCAGCTCTCGCCAAAGGTTTGCTGGAACTGCTGGGCCGCGGCGGTCCAGTCTGCTTCAGAATTCATCTTGTCTCCTGATACCCTGTTAGCTCGGGTTAACCCGGAGTATCCCATTAACAATGTTGCGGTGCAACATAAAACAGAACCTCAGCATGTACATCGTGGCCATTGGCTGGCTTTATGTCGCCCTGATGATGGCGGTCGCCGAGGCCACCAACAGCACGGGCTCGGTGCTCGGAGCCATTGTCACCTTTCTGCTCTATGGCGTGGGGCCGGTGGCTCTGGTGATTTACCTGATGCGCTCCCCCGGGCGGCGCCAGGCCCGCAAGGCGCGCGAAGTGGCTGAGTGGCAGGCCGAACAGGCAGCGGCCTCAGCCCAGCCAGACGCAGGCGGCGAGCCTGCCGCTGACGCGGTCGCGCCGGTGCGAAAAGAATCTTGAAGGATTGCTGACGGTGCACCACGCAGCGCCGCCGTGGTTGCCATGAACCGCCGTGATGCCCAGTGCGGCCAGCCGCCGCCGCGCCAGCCCCTGCAGGTCGGCCAGCCACTTGCCTGCCCCATGCGGCCTGAACAACGGGGCCGCTTGCGGGTCGTGCAATTCGAATGCCGCTTTGACCTCGGGCCCGACTTCAAAAGCCTCCGGGCCTATGCACGGACCCAGCCACGCTACCAATTCGATAGCGCCCTGTGCATGCTGGGCGCGCGCTGCAGCCCGAATCGCCTCTGAAACTGATTCCAGGATACCCTGCCCGCCCACGCCGGCCAGGCCCCGCCAGCCCGCATGGGCGGCTGCCACCACGCGGCCTTGCATATCGGCCAGCAGCACCGGCAGGCAGTCGGCGACCATGATCGTGCAGGCCACGCCCCGCTGCGTCGTGACGCAGCCGTCGGCCTGCGTACCGTCCGCCGTTTCAGTGTCCAGCGTGACGACCCGGCTGCCATGCACCTGCTCCAGGAAAACCGGCCTCGCTGCAACTGCGCGGCGCATCACTTCGCGGTTGCGCTCCACCGCCTGCGGGCTGTCGCCCACGTGGTCGCCCAGGTTCAGGCTGTCATAGGGCGGCATCGATTCGCCACCCGCGCGTGTGGTGCAAACGGCGCGAACGTTGGCCAGTGCCGGCCAGTCGGGGATCAGCCAGTCCGGTTGCACGCGTTCAGGCTTCGTTGTCGGGCTGGCTGGAAGGCTGCGCCTTCTGGAAAGCCGGGTGCGCCATGCAGGCGTCGAACGCGGCCATGGTGCGCGGCAGGCCGTCGAACGGCGTGTTGACGCGCCGGCCATTGAAGATCTGCGGCACCAGGCAGCAGTCGGCCAGCGTGGGCGTGTCGCCGTAGCAGAACTTCGAGGGCGGCAGCTGCGCCAATTCGCGCTCGAACGACTCCAGGCCTTCGCGCACCCAGTGGCGGTACCAGTTGTTCTTGGTTTCCTCGTCCACCTTGAGTTCACGCACCAGGTACTTGAGCACGCGCAGGTTGTTCAGCGGGTGGATCTCGCAGGCGATCAGCTGCGCCAGCGCGCGCACATGGGCACGGCCCGCCGCATCGTGCGGCAGCAGGGCTGGTTGGGGGTGGGTCTCGTCCAGGTATTCGATGATGGCCATCGACTGGCCGAAGCGCTCGCCACTGTCGGTTTCCAGCATGGGCACCAGCAGCGAAGGAGAAATGGCGGCGTACGCGCCCTGCTTGTGCTCGCCCTTGACCAGGTGCACCGGGAAGTAATCGTAGGGCAGGCCCTTGAGTTCCAGCGCGATGCGCACACGGAACGATGCCGAGGAGCGGAAATAGTTGTAGAGCTTCATGCCATCCAGCATAAACCGGCACGGCATAAACTGCCGCAACCATGAAGGAAACACCATGCTCCACCCCAGCGCCCATGCCCTGCTGAAATTGATCGAGGAAAAGGGCTTCCCGCCCATGGAATCGCTCACGCCGGTAGAAGCGCGCAAGTACTACCGCGAGCGCCGCGCCGTCACCCAGCCCGCCCCGCCCGAGGTGGCGCTGGTGCGCGACCTGGATGCGGGCGGCGGCATCCCCCTGCGCCTGTTCCGCCCGCTGGGCAGCCAGGCCGCGCAAAAACTCGCCGTGCTGGTGTACTACCACGGCGGCGGCTGGACCATCGGCGACCTGGACACGCACGACACGCTGTGCCGCGAGCTGGCCAACGGCTCGGGCTGCGCCGTGGTGTCGGTGGACTACCGAATGGGGCCGGAGCACCGCTTTCCCGCGGCGGTGGACGATGCCGTCGCCGCTGCCCGCTGGGTGCGCGCCAACGCCGCAGAGCTGTCGCTGGATGCCGGCCGCATGGCCGTGGGCGGTGACAGCGCCGGCGGCAACCTGGCCGCCGTGGTGGCGCTGGCCGCACGCGATGCCGGCGACCTGCCGATCGCCTTCCAGCTGCTGATCTACCCCGCCACGGACATGCGCGCCACCGCGGCCTCGCACACCACCAACGGACAGGGTTACCTGCTGACCGCGGACACCATCCGCTATTTCCGCGGCAACTACATCCCCGACCGCAAGGACGACAGCGACTGGCGCGCCTCCCCGCTGCTGCATGCCGACCTGGCGAGGTTGCCGCCCGCCTTCGTTCTCACGGCCGGCTACGACCCGCTGCGCGACGAAGGCCTGCACTACGCGCAGAAGCTCACCGAGGCGGGCAACCGCGCGACGCTGGTCTGCTTTGAACGGCAGATCCACGGCTTCATCACCATGGGCAAGGTGATCGATGAGGCGAACACGGCGGTGGCGTTGTGCGCGGCGGAATTGCGGCGGGCGCTGGCTGGCTGACGCTCACCCGCCTGCGAAGCGGCACAGCGCCACCGCCGCCGCGCCGGCCAGCACCGCCACCACGTCCTTGCCGGTCAGCTTCATGGCCAGCCACACGGCCGCCAGCCCGGCCAGCTCCGGCACCTTGCCTGCCGTGGCAGCGGGCGTGACGATGCCGATCATCACGGCCAGCGGAATCGCCTTCAGTGCCGCCTCAACGCGCGGCGTGATGGTCACGTACCCCATCAGAAGGTGGCCGCCGATGCGGCAGGCATAGGAAGCCACCGCCATGCCGGCGATAGCCAGCAGGAAGCCGTTGTCAACGTCCATGGCGCCACGCCCCCACCAGCCCGCCGGCCAGCCCCGCCGCCACGATGTACCAGCCCCCGGGCAGCAGCCGGTGGAAAGCCAGGGCCGCCAGGGCCGCAGCCACAGCGGGCCACACATCCGCCTTGCCGCGCCACATCTGGATGCCGATGATGGCCGCGAACGCCACCAGCACGAAGTCCAGGCCGAAGGCGGCTGGATTGGGCACCTCGCGGGCCAGCACGTGGCCGGCCAGCGTGCCCAGCACCCAGGGCACGAACATCGCGATGCCCGAGCCGAAGATGTAGCCCGCGTCGCGATAACCGGCGTCGTATTCGCGCATGGCCATCGCCCAGCTGCCGTCGCCCAGGAAGAACAGGCTGCCGTACGCCTGGCCGCGGCTGGCCTGGCTGAGCCACGGGTAGATCGCGGCGCCGTACAGCACGTAGCGCGCGTTCATCACGAAGATGGTGGCCACCAGCGGCGCGATCACCGCTGAATTCGTCCAGCCCTGCAGCGCTGCCAGCTGCGCGCTGCCGGAATAGACCACCGCGCTCATCAGCATGGCCTGGATTGCAGACAGTCCTCGGTCGCTGGCCACCACGCCGAACACCACGGCGTAGAACACCACGCCCGGTGCCAGCACCTGCGCCGCCATGAAGCCACGCCGCACGCCTTGCGCCGTGAAGGAAACCGCCTCTGTCGCCAACTGCCCACCCCCTGTGATTCGATGCGGCCGAATGTACACTGGCCCCGGTCCGTGAAGCCTTCAGGAGCAGTGGATGAAAGCAGATCAAAACGAGTTGGTAACCCGCACCGGCCCGGACACGCCATGCGGGGCACTGCTGCGCAGCTACTGGCAGCCGGTGGCGCTGGTCGACGAGTTCAACCCGGCGCTGGATGCGCGCATGCAGGACCGCCCGGTCAAGGCCGTGCGGGTGATGGGCCAGGACTTCGTGCTGTTCCGCGATGCGCAGGGCGCCTGGGGCCTGCTGGACCGCGACTGCCCGCACCGGGGCGCCGACCTCTCCTTCGGCCGCAACGAGGGCGACGGCCTGCGCTGCCCCTTTCACGGCTGGAAGTTCGACGTGGCGGGCCGCTGCCTGGACACGCCGGCCGAACCGGCCGGCAGCAAGCTGTGCGACCGCGTGAGGCAGCGCAGTTACCCGGTGCTGGAGAAAAGCGGCATCCTCTTTGCCTGGCTGGGCGAGGCGGACAAGGCGCCGCCGCCCTTCCCTGCTTTCGACTGTTTTGCCGCGCCCGGCAGCCATACCTTCGCTTTCAAAGGCCTGTGGAATGCGAACTGGCTGCAATGCTTTGAAGTAGGCATTGACCCGGCCCATCCATCCTTCCTGCACCGCTTCCTGAACGACGTGGCGCTGGCCGAGGTGGGCAACAACGCGGCGGGCAAGCAGTTCCGCAGCGCCGCGGCCGGCGAGATCGGCGGGGAGCACTGGCCGATGACGCGCATCATGCGCGAGTTCCACCAGCCCGAAATCAGCTTCGAGCAGCAGCCCTGGGGCCTGCAGCTCACCGCGCTGCGGCCCATGACCGAAGCGCTCACGCACGTGCGGGTGACGCATGCGATCTTCCCGCACACCTTCGTGATCCCGCTGTCGCAGACCATGACCATCACCCAGATGCACGTGCCGGTGGACGACACGCACACCTACTGGTATTCGGTCTTCACCAGCTTCGCGGGGCCGGTGGACAAGGAAGCCATGCGCAACCAGCGGCTGCAGTACATCCAGCTCCCCGACTACACGCCGAAAGCGGGCCGCCACGACAACTGGGGCTTCAGCGGCGCCGAGCAGCGCACCCAGACCTTCCTGGGCATGGGCGAGGACGACATCAATGTGCATGACCAGTGGGCCGTGGAGAGCATGGGCGCCATCCAGGACCGCACGCGCGAGCACCTGGGCACCAGCGACAAGGTGATCATGGCCAACCGCCGCACGCTGCTCAAGGCCATTGAATCCGTGCAGGCCGGCGGCACCGCGCCGGGCGTGGCGGACGCCGCGCAGGCAGCCGCCATGGCCGGCCCCGACACCGTGGACGGCATCGCACCCGCCGGCGAATGGCCCGCCTGGTGGCGCGAGCAGGCGCAGGCCAAGCGCGATGGCGCGCCGTGGAGCGCCCGCGCCGCCCAGGCTACCGAAACCGCATGACCAGTTTCGCGCAACGCTGCGGCGTGCACGATGCCGCGCGCCAACAGGCGCTGGAGCACACCGAAAAGCTGATCGCCGCCAGCGGGCTGGAACTGGTGCGCTTCGCCTGGTGCGACCTGCACGGCGTGACGCGCGGCAAGACCCTGGTGGCTTCGGCCGCCGGCGACGCGATGCGCGGCGGCCTGGGCATGGTCAGCACGCTGATGCTCAAGGACAGCTCGGACCGCACGGCTTTCAAGGTGTTCGAGCCGGGCGGCACGGCCGACCTGCCGGGATTCGAGTTCGCCAACAACCTGATGCTGCTGGCCGAGCCGGCCAGCTTCAGGCAACTGCCGTGGACGCCGGCGACCGGGTGGCTGCGGGCGCAGCCGTATTTCCAGGACGGCACCCCAGTGGAGCTGGACACGCGCCGCATCCTGCAGCGGGCGCTGCAGCGCCTGGCGGGCAACGGGCTGGGCATGCGATGCGGGCTGGAAGTCGAGTTCCACATCTACCGCATCGAGGACGCGCGCGCGCAGCTTGACCCGGAGCAGGCCGCATGGCCGGGCCTGCCGCCCGCCGTGTCCATGATCCACCCCGGCTACAACCTGCTGACCGAAGCCTGGTTCGACATGGCCGATGAGCCGCTGCGCATCGTGCAGCGCACAGCGCAGGCGCTGGGCCTGCCGCTCGTGTCGCTGGAAATCGAGCTGGGCCCCAGCCAGGTGGAAGCGGTGTTCGACGTGACGGATGCGATGACGGCCGCCGACAACATGGTGCTGTTCCGCAATGGCGTGAAGCAGGCGCTGCGCCGCGCGGGCTACCACGCCACCTTCATGTGCCGCCCGCCGTTCCCCAACATCATGTCCAGCGGGTGGCACCTGCACCAGTCGCTGGTCGATGCGCAAACCGGGCGCAACGTGTTCAGCCGCGACAAGCCGGCTGAGCGCAGCACGCCCGCCGACGCACAACACACGCTGTCTGCACTCGGCGAGCACTACCTGGCCGGCCTGCTGGACCACGCCCGCGGCATGAGCGCGTTCTGCACGCCCACCGTCAACGGCTACGGGCGCTTCCGTCCCAACGCGCTGGCGCCGCAGTCGGTGCTGTGGGGCCGCGACAACCGCGGCGCCATGCTGCGCGTGGTGGGCCAGTGCGGCGATGCGGCCACGCGCATCGAGAACCGCATCGGCGAGCCGGCGGCCAACCCCTACCTCTACCTCGCTTCGCAGATCCACGCGGGTCTGGACGGCATCGAGCGGCAACTCAAGGCGCCACCGGCCACCGACTCGCCCTATGGCGAAACGCAGGCCCGGCTGCCCACCGGCCTGGGCGAAGCGCTGGATGCGCTGCAGGCGGACACGGTGCTGGCCGATGCTTTCGGCGCCGGTTTCGTCAATTACTTCGTGCGCATCAAGCAGAGCGAGCTGCTGCGCCACGAGCAGGCGCAGGACAAGGACGACTTCCAGCGGCGCGAATACTTCAGTCGGTTCTGACCATGATTGCTATTACTTTCATAGCTGCCCACGCACAGCTGGAGCGCACTGCAGCCACTTTTTCCTCTGAAACGGGTGGCAGCCTGATGGAGGCGGCCATAGCTGCCAACGTGTCCGGCATCGAGGCCGATTGCGGCGGCCTCATGACCTGCGGCACCTGCCATGTCTACGTTCGCGAGCCTTGGGCCAGCCGGCTGCCGGCGCCCGAACCGGACGAGGCGGCGATGCTTGAATTCACCGCCTCGCCGCGCCAGCCCAACAGCCGCCTGAGCTGCCAGCTGGTGCTGACGGATGCGATGGATGGGTTGACGGTGGATTTGCCGGAGAACCAGCACTAGGGTTTCAGGATCGGCGACCTCGCGTCGCGGCAGGCGGTACCCGGCAGGGCCTCACACTTCGGCGGTCCCCGCTTCGCGGTGACTTCGCCGGGATTTCCGGACTGGGACCGGCGTCGCGAAACTCACTGCGGGCCCTGAGGCTCGCAGCGAGTTTCGCGACGGGCCGCAAGAACGGACAAACCCAGGGGAGTCAGCGCAAAGCGCTGACCGCCTCGCGGATGCGACGCGGTCTGCCTGGCCCCGCCTTTTCCGCGAGGTCTTGCGCCAAGAGATCAGCCGCCGGCTTCGTGGCCGGTGACCAGCTTGCCCAGCAGCGCCACCAGCTGCTCGCGTTCCCCCGAATCCAGCGGCCCCACGATGCGCGCCTGCGCCTTGCTGACGGCGCGCTTCATCTGCTGGGCGGCTTCTTCGCCCGACGGAGTGACCCACAGCAGCTTGCGCCGGCGGTCGCGCGCATCGGCCTCGCGCCGCACCCAGCCCTTGGATTCCAGCCTGCCGATCACGGAACCAAATGTGGCCGCGTCGAAGGCGACCCGGCCGGCCAGCGTGACCTGGTCCTCGCCCGGGTCTTCGATCAGCGCGTTCAGGATGGCGAACTGGACGGGCGTCACGTCGAAAGCGCCGGTCTCCTCCATGAAGATCGCCACCGCCAGCTGGTGCGCGCGCCGGATGAGGTGCCCGGGCGCGTGCTGGAAATCGAAGCTCTTGGGCATTCGGCGAGTGTAGCGAGGCCCCGGCCGCATTCGCCCTCTTGTGGCGCGGTGAAATAATATGTATGCTTACCAATTCACCGGCCGCATAAAGAGACAAGCCCGCGATGACCCAGCCCCTTCCCATCCTTGTGGCCGGCGGCGGCATTGGCGGGCTGGCGGCGGCGCTGGTGCTGGCGCAGGACGGCCACGCCGTCACGGTGCTGGAGCAGTCTTCGGCCTTTGGCGAGATTGGCGCCGGCATCCAGCTCGGCCCCAACATCTTCCGCATGTTCGACTACCTGGGCATGACCGAGTCCATTAGCCGCGTCGCCTACTTTCCGCCGGGCCTGGGCATGAACGACGTGCGCACCGGCGAGAAGGTGGTGCGCGTGCCGCTGGGCGAAGTGGCGCGGGCGGCCTACGGTTTCCCCTACGGCGTGATCTACCGCGCCGACCTGCACCAGGTCTTCCTCGACGCCTGCAAGGCGCAGCCGAATGTGAATCTGCGCACCGGCGCGAAAGTCGAGTCCTTCACGCAGGATGCCAACGCCGTGCGCGTGCGGCTGGCCGGCGGCGACACGGTCGAAGGCGCGGCGCTGATCGGGGCCGACGGCCTGTGGAGCCGCATCCGCGAGGCGGTGGTCGGGGACGGCAAGCCCCGTGTTTCGGGCCACGTCGCCTACCGGGCGGTGCTCAGGCGCGAGGACGTTCCCGCCCACCTGTGGAGCGACGACGTGCTGCTGTGGGGCGGCGAGAAGACCCACCTGGTGCACTACCCGCTGCGCCGCGGCGAACTGTTCAACCTGGTGGCCGTTTTCCACAGCGACAAATACGACGAAGGCTGGAACACCTTCGGCGACACGGCAGAGCTGACCGCGCGCTTTGCCGATGCCGTGCCCCAGGTGAAGGAACTGCTCGGCAAGATCGAGACCTGGAAGATGTGGGTGCTGTGCGACCGTGAGCCCGTGAAGAACTGGAGCGACGGCCGCGTCACCCTGCTCGGTGATGCGGCACATCCCATGCTGCAGTACCTGGCGCAAGGCGCTGGGCAGGCGATCGAGGATGCCGTGGTGCTGCGTGAAGCCCTGCGCTTCACGCGCGGCGACGTGGCCCAGGCCTTCCGGCAATACCAGCAGGCGCGCTACCTGCGCACGGGCAGGGTCCAGCTCACTGCGCGTTTTTATGGAGACATCTACCATGCCTCAGGCGTGCAGCGCGAGCTGCGCAACCGCATGTTCCAGGGCGGCACCGAATCGGCGGGATTCGCCGGCCTGAAGTGGATGTACGAAGGCATCGACCCCGGCAAACTTTTCAACTGACAAGCATGGCAAGCACCCTCACCGAACCCAGCCGCCAGACCGAGGTCTATGGCGAATACGACGTGGTCGTGCTCGGCGGCGGCCCGGCGGGCATTGCCGCCGCCGTCGCGGCGGCGCGCTCGGGCCGTTCCACCCTGCTGATCGAACGCTACGGCTTCCTGGGGGGCATGGGCACCGCCGCGGGCGTAACCAACTTTTGCGGCCTGCATGCCAACGTTCATGGCGACATCCGCCAGGTGGTGCACGGCGTGGCCGACGACCTGCTCTCGCGCATCGCCGCGCTGGGCGGGCTGAACGCGCCGCACAACCTGTTCGGCAAGACGGTGGCACAGGCCTATGACACAGCCGCCTACAAAATCGCTGCTGATGATCTGCTGCTTTCGTCCGGCGTAAAGGTGCTGTTCCACGCGCTGGCCGCCGGCGTCGTGATGCGGTCACCGCGCCAGGTGCAGGCGCTGCTGGTGGAAACCAAGTCCGGCCGCCGTGCCGTGGTGGGCCGCGCGTTCATTGATTGCTCGGGCGACGGCGACCTGGCGGCCTGGGCCGGCGCAGCCTACGAAAAAGGCGACGGGCACGGCAACATGCTCTACCCCTCCACCATGTTCCGCATCAACGGCATCGACCCTGAGCGCGCGGGCAAGGCCTGGGAAACCATCCCGGCGCTGATGCTGAAGGCCGAGGCCGAGGGCCGGTACACCTTCCCGCGCAAGACGCCCATCGTGCGGCCGCAAAAGAGCGGCATCGAATGGCGCGTCAACCTCACCCAGCTGGCCAACGCGCAGGGCAACGCCATGGACGGCACCGACGCCGACGAGCTGAGCGACGCCGAGGCGCTGGGCCGCCGCCAGATCGCCAGCGTGGCGGGCTTCCTGCGCGAGGTGCCGGGCTTCGAAAAATCGTACATCGTGGACATCGCGCCGCAGGTGGGCATCCGCGAAACGCGCCGCGTGCAGGGCCTGTATATGCTGACCGAAGCCGACGTGCTGGAATGCGCCAGCTTTGCCGACACCATCGGCGTCAACGGCTGGCCGCTGGAGCTGCACCTGAAGGGCGACGTGGAATTCCGCTGGCCGAAGATTCCCGAGAGCCGCGGCTTCAACCACCTGCCCTACCGGATGACCGTGCCGCCGGCGCTGGACAACCTCTGGGTCGCGGGCCGGTGCGCTTCGATGACCCATGAGGCGCAATCGGCGGCGCGGGTGACGGGCGCCTGCTTTGTCATGGGCCAGGCAGCCGGCACCGCCGCCCATCTGTCGCTGGCGGCCGGCTGCAACGCCGCAGACGTAGAGGTGCCGGCCCTGCAATCCCGCCTTGAAAGCGACGGCGCATACCTGGGCCTGGCCTGGTAGAAGGAAACGAAACATGAATGCACCCCACCCCACGGCGCTCGCGCGCCAGCAGTTGTACAGCGACATGGCGCCCCTGAACCTGACCCCGCTGTGGGAAGTGCTGCATGCCCTGGTGCCGCCACAGCCCGCGTCCCCGTGCCATGCGGCGCTATGGAAATATGAGCAGGTGCGGCCCTTCCTGATGCGCGCGGGGCAGGCTATCACGGCCGAGGAAGCGGTGCGCCGCGTGCTGATCCTGGAGAACCCGGCGCTGCGCGGCCAGTCGGCCATCACCCAGTCGCTGTATGCGGGCCTGCAGCTGATCCTGCCCGGCGAGGTGGCGCCGAGCCACCGCCATACGCAGAGCGCGCTGCGCTTCATCGTCGAAGGCTCCGGCGCCTATACCGCGGTGGACGGCGAGCGCACCACCATGCGCCCGGGCGACTTCATAATCACGCCCAGCTGGACCTGGCACGACCATGGCAACGAAGCCGCCGAGCCGGTGGTGTGGCTGGATGGGCTGGACATCCCGACCATTCGCTTCTTCGACGCCGGCTTTGCCCAGAACGACACCAGCAAGTCGCAGGCGGTGTCGCGCCCCGAGGGCACCAGCCTTGCGCGCTACGGCCACAACATGGCGCCGGTGCGGCACGATGCGCCCTTCGGCGCGACCTCGCCGATCTTCAGCTACCCCTATGAGCGCAGCCGCGATGCGCTGGACCGCCTGGAACGCGACGCACCGGTGGACCGCTGGGACGGCGTGAAGCTGCGCTACCTGAACCCCCTGACCGGCGGCGCGCCGATGCCCACCATGGCCACCTTCATGCAGAAACTGCCAGCCGGGTTCGCTGGCCAGCCGTGGCGCCAGACCGACGGCGCCGTGTTCAGCGTGGTGGAAGGGCATGGCGAGATCGAGGTGGAAGGCGCGGGCGCGAAAAACACTTTTTCATTCGGGCCGCGCGATCATTTCGTCGTGCCGTCATGGCACACTGCGCGCTTCAAGTCGGCCCCCGGCTGCGTGCTGTTCAGTTTTTCAGACCGCCCCGTGCACCAGGCGCTGGGCATCCACCGAGAAGAAAGGTTGTCATGAGCTACGTTTTCACCCCCGTCCCGGTGCCCTCGGTGCCCGTGGTCGGCAAGACAGAGCGGTTCCCCATCCACCGCATTTATTGCGTGGGCCGCAACTACGAAGAGCACGCCAAGGAAATGGGCTTCACCGGGCGCGAGCCGCCGTTCTTCTTCATCAAGCCGGCGACGACAGCCGTGGTGGTGGACGCCGGAACAACCGGCACCATGGCCTACCCCACGCTCACCAGCAACCTGCACCACGAGATCGAGCTGGTGGTGGCCATCGGCACCGGCGGGCGCAATATCAAGGCCGCCGACGCCGACAAGCACATCTACGGCTACGCCGTGGGCCTGGACATGACGCGCCGCGACCTGCAGGGCGAGATGAAGAAACAGGGCCGCCCCTGGTGCATCGGCAAGGCGTTCGAACAGTCAGCGCCCATCGGCCCCATCGTTCGCAAGGAAGAAGCGGGCGACGTCACCAAGGCCGAAATCTGGCTCAAGGTCAACGGCCAGGACCGCCAGCGCAGCAACGTGTCCAAGCTGATCTGGAACATCGGCGAGACCATCGAGCACCTGTCTGCCGCCTGGGACCTGCAGCCCGGCGACCTGATCTACAGCGGAACGCCCGAGGGCGTGGCGGCGGTGGTGGCGGGCGACACGCTGGAATGCGGCGTCGCCGGGCTGCCCACGCTCACCGTGAAGATCGCTTGAAGGCACTTGAATCCCTGGCCCGTTTCAGCGCGGTGCTGGCCGGTGTCCTGTTGACGTTCATCACGCTGATGACGTGCGCCAGCCTGATCGGGCGCAACACGGTGGGTACTACGCTGGTGGGCGACTTCGAACTCACCGGCGTTGCTACCGGCGCGGCCATCGCCCTGTTCATGCCCTGGTGCCAGTGCCGGCGCGGCAACATCATCGTGGACTTCTTCACCGCCAAAGCCAGCGGGCGCACCATTGACCTGCTGGACCGCTTCGGCGCCCTGCTGCTGGCGCTGACCTTCGCGCTGCTGGCCTGGCGCACCACGCTGGGCGCGCTCAATTCCTTCAACACGCACTCCGAAACCCAGATCATCGGCTACCCGGAATGGACGGTGTACGCGATCATGGTTCCGCCTTTCGTGCTGACCACGGTCATCGCGCTGTACCAGATGCTGTTCGGCTTTGCCGACGCGCCGGAGGCCCACGCATGAATTCGCTGACGCTGACCCTGATGATCTTCGGGATCATGCTGGGGCTGATGGCCATCCGCGTGCCCATTTCAGTAGCCATGTTCGCCGCCGGCGCCATCGGTTATGTGACGCAGACGGGCTGGGGCCCGTTTTCCAATTTCCTGAACAACCAGGCTTTCGCGCGATTCGCCAGCTACGACCTGTCGGTGATACCCCTGTTCATCCTGATGGGGCATTTCGCCACGCAGGGCGGCATCAGCAAGGCGCTGTTCAAGTTTGCCGCGGCCGTGATGGGCCGCTTCAAGGGCGGGCTGGCCATGGCGGCCGTGCTGGCCTGCGCGGCGTTTGGCGCGATCTGCGGTTCTTCGGTGGCCACGGCGGCCACCATCACCTCGGTCGCCCTGCCGGAAATGAAGCGCCACGGCTACTCGGGCCGGCTGGCGACGGGCACGCTGGCCGCCGCCGGCACGCTGGGCATCCTGATCCCGCCTTCGGTGCCGCTGGTGATCTACGCCATCCTGACCGAGCAGAACATCGCCAAGCTGTTCGCCGCGGCCATGATCCCCGGCATCATCGCCATGTTCGGTTACATGGTCGCCATTGCCATCTACGTGCGGGTCGTCCCCGGCCATGCACCGGAAGTGGACAAGGACACATCGCGCCTGACGATGGAGGCGCTGTCGGGCATCGCCCCCATCGTGATCATCTTCCTGGTGGTGTTCGGTGGCATCTATGGCGGGCTGTTCACGCCGACCGAGGGGGCGGGGGTCGGCGCTGCGTCCACCTTCGTGGCGGCGCTGATCAAGCGGGAGATCACCTGGGAGAAGTTCAAGCAGAGCTTTTATTCCACGGCCGAGAGCTCCGCGATGATTTTCCTCATCTTCATCGGCGCGGATTTGATGAATTCGGCGCTGGCACTGACCCAGGTGCCCAACCAGCTGGCCTCGCTGGTCGGCGGCTGGGGGCTTTCCCCCCTTATGGTGGTGTCGGCCATCCTGGTTTTCTACGTGATCCTGGGCGCGGTGATGGACGAACTGTCAATGATCCTGCTGACCATCCCGATCTTCTTCCCGATGGTGATCGGGCTGGACTTCGGCATGCCCAAGGAATCGGTGGCGATCTGGTTCGGCATTATGGTGCTGATGGTGGTGGAGTTCGGCCTGCTGGCTCCGCCGGTAGGCCTAAACGTCTACGTGGTGAACGGCATGGCCAAGGACGTGCCCATCGCCGAGAGTTACCGCGGCGTGATGCCTTTCCTGATCAGCGACACCATCCGTACGCTGCTGCTGCTGTTCTTCCCGGGCATCTCGCTGTGGCTGGTGAAGTACGTCGGTTGAGGGAAAGCCCCGAAGGCGCGCGCCGCCCGGCTGCGTTAACTTAGAACATTACCCAACGGAGAGCTCCATGATCCAGCGTCGCACCCTTCTCAAGACCTCGGCCGCCGTGGCGCTGGGCGCCCCCGGGCTGAGCGGCTTCGCCCAGCAGTCGGTGACGCTGAAGTTCCACACCTTCATGGCGCCCCAGTCCAACGTCTGGCTGACCATGCACAAGCCCTGGATGGAAAAGGTCGAAAAGGAATCCGGCGGGCGCATCAAGTTCGAGGGCTATCCCGCCATGCAGCTGGGCGGAACGCCCGTGCAACTCTATGACCAGGCCAAGGATGGCGTGGTCGATGTGGTCTGGACGCTGCCGGGCAACACCGCGGGCCGCTTCCCGCGCATCGAGGTGTTCGAGCTGCCCTTCATCATGTCCAACGCCGAAGCCACTTCCAAGGCCTACTGGGAGTATGTGCAGACCATGGCGCCGGACGAGTTCAAGGACACCCAGATGCTGGCGCTGCACGTACACGGCCCGGGCGTGATCCACACCGCCGACAAGCCGGTGCACAACGTGGCCGACATGCGCGGGCTGAAGGTGCGCGCCCCCACGCGCCAGGTGACCAAGCTGGTCGGCTCGCTGGGCGCCACGCCGGTGGGCATGCCGCTGCCGGGCATTCCTGATGCGCTGAGCAAGGGCACCATCACGGGCTGCGTGATTCCCTGGGAAGTGGTGCCGTCCGTCAAGGTGAACGAGCTGACCAAGTTCCACGCCGAGTTCGATCCGGCCGGCGGCTGCCTGTACACCACCACATTCGTGATGGCCATGAACAAGGCCAAATACAACTCGCTGGCGCCTGACCTGCGCAAGATCATCGACAACAACTCGGGTATGGCCACTTCAGCCTGGCTGGGCAAGGTGCAGCAGGGCAATGACCCGATCGGCCGCAAGTCGGCCAGCGACCGGGGCAACACCATCTTCACCGTCAGTGCCGCCGATGCCCAGGAATTCCGCCGCAAGTCGCGGGCGATCGAGGTGGAGTGGGTCGAGGACATGAACAAGCGCGGCGCCGACGGCCGCAAGCTGATCGAGACCGCCCGCGCGCTGATCGAAAAGCACACCCGGACCACCAAGGCCTGATTTCCGGCCGGCCAATGCAAGGGCTCCCGCGGGAACCCTTTTTGTTTGCCCGTAAACTTGGGCAGATATGCTGTTTCGCGGACCCATCAAGCACTGCAGGAATTGCGGCAGCGCCGTGGCCTACCGGCTCCCCGACGACGGCGACACGCGCGAGCGGGCCGTGTGCCCGGCCTGCGACACCATCCACTACGAAAACCCGCTGAACGTGGTGGGCACTGTTCCCTACCTGGACGGGCGCGTCCTGCTGTGCAAGCGCAACATCGAGCCGCGCTGGGGCAAGTGGACGCTGCCGGCCGGCTTCATGGAACTGGGCGAAACCACGGCGGAAGGCGCGGCCCGGGAAACCGATGAGGAAGCCGGCGCGCAGATCGAAATGGAACCGCTGTTCACCGTGATCAGCGTGCCGCGAGTCGGCCAGGTCCATCTTTTCTACCGGGCCAGGCTGCTGAGCGACGTGTTCAATCCCGGGCACGAAACCATCGAGGCGCGCCTGTTCACCGAAGAGGAAATTCCGTGGGACGAAATATCCTTCCGGACGGTGAAGGAAACCCTGGAACGCTACTTCGAGGACCGCCGCAAGGGCCGTTTCGAAGTTCACACCTTCGACATCGTCGCGTAGCGGCTGGCCGCCGCTGGCGGGTCAGTTGGTGATCTTGCTGTCCTCGCGCAGCTTGGTTTCCTCGCGCAGGCGCACACAGGCGGGGAACGAGCGGAAAGCCGGCTTGGCGCATTCTTCCTGGAGGCAGAACTGCTTGGACAGGAAAACCTTGTCCTTGCAGGTCTCGGCGGGCGGCACCAGCCTTTGGGTGGGTGCCGTGGTGACGGTCGCGCGCGTAGTTTCGCGCGCAGGCTCCGTTGCGGCCGGTTGGGGAGCGACCGGGGTGGCGACCGCCGCAGCGGGAGCGGAAGCGGTTTTTTTCGGCTTGGGCGCGCTGGCCGGCTTTCGCGGCGCGCTTGCGGCCACTGCGGCGGGCTTGGCGGCCGCGGGATCCGAAGCTGCCGCAGCAGCAGGCTCGGTTGCGGGTACGGCGACCGTGGTGGCTGCCGCCGCCACCACGACTGCGGGCTGGCTGGCCGCCGCCTGGGGAGCCGGCGGCACAGCCGCTGCCTTGTCACCGCCCTTGCCCATCATCGCGAAGGCGACGATACCCGCGAGCACCACGGCACCTGCGCCGGCAAAGACGGCCACAGGAGGCTTCTTGCGGGCCGGCGCACTGGAAGTGAGATCAGGCGGTGCCGCTTCGGGGGACGCGGCCGCGGGTGGTGGCTCCGCAGCCTCTGCGGGAGCCGGAGGCCGGGGCTCGACAAGAGTGCGGGTCGCATCTGCAACCACCGGAGCGGTAGAAGGTGCGGGCGCCTCCACGGCCGGCGGCACGACGGCTTCGGGCGCCGGAACCGCTGCAGCGGGTTCAGCCGCAGCCACGGTCGCCGCGGCCGCAACGGCGGCGGGCATGCGGGCAGGCTCTACCCGCAGGCGGGTGGCCTCCATGTCCTGGTCACTCGCGGCGTTCGTGAGGCCGCCCAGCACAGTCTGGTCGGGCAAGCTGCCGCTGGCCAGCTTGCGCAGCCGCCTGCGGGCCAGATCGGCATAGATGCCGGCAGGAAACTTGCCCAGGAAGCCTTCCAGCTCCTCCGGGTCGGTGGAATCCTTGATGTCCTTCCAGTACACCAGCTCGAGTTCCTGGGTGACGGTGGCGGTCGACCCGCTGGTGCCCGATGTCGCCGTGCTGGCCATCGACGCGCCCGTGCCCTTGGAGCCGGTTCCGGCACCCTCATCCACCGGCTTCTTGAACGGGTCGGCCGGCGGCACCACGGTGGCGTCTTCAGCACGGCGGATCGCGGACTGCAGCGCGGTGGCGAAGTCCCGCGCAGTGGCAAAGCGCTGGTCCCTGTCCTTGGCCAGGGCGCGGGCGACCACGGCGTCAATCGCCGAAGGCAGCCTGGCGTTGACCGAGGTCGGCGCCGCCGGGGTTTGGCCGATGATCTGGTGGATGATGGAAAAGTCGTTGTCGCCGTCGAACGGGCGCTTGTCGGTCAATAGCTGGTAGAGGACCACGCCGACGGAAAACAGGTCCGCGCGTGAATCGATCTTCTGGCCTTGCACCTGTTCGGGCGACATGTACTTGAGCGTGCCCACCATGCTGCCCTGGGTGCGCGTGGCCTCGCCCGAGTCCTGGATGCGGGCCACGCCGAAATCGGTGAGCTTGACACGCCCACCGGGTTCGATCAGCAGGTTGGCGGGCTTGATGTCGCGGTGGACGATGCCCTGCTTGTGCGCGTAATCCAGCGCGGCCAGCAGGTCGCGGATCATCTTGAGCGACTGCTCCAGCGAG
Organism: Burkholderiales bacterium; assembly: GCA_016191525.1. GTDB lineage: Bacteria > Pseudomonadota > Gammaproteobacteria > Burkholderiales > Burkholderiaceae_C > Ramlibacter. The sequence continues at coordinate 37,177 of JACPOK010000014.1, forward strand.
TAGCGCACGCCCTTGTCGATGTGGTGCTTGAGGTCGTCGCCCTGGATGTATTCCATGACCAGGAAGGCGATGTCGCCGTCGCGGTCGGAATCGTAGACGCTGACGATGTTGGGGTGCTGCAGGCGGGCTGCCGAGCGGGCTTCGGTGCGGAACCGGGCTTCGTATTCGGCGGCGGCTTCTTCGGAGAGGTTTTCGACCTTGACGGTCTTGATCGCCACCCGCCGGTCGAGATTGGGATCGCGTCCTTCATAGACGATTCCCATCGCGCCTTTCCCCAGAACGCGTATCAGGTCGTATCGGCCAAGCTTCTTGAGACTCACAACGGCAGATTCTAGCCTGCGCCCCGCGCCGGGCGTCAGCGCGACCCGGAACCTGTCTCGCGCCTGCTACGCGCGCTCTCGCGCAAATAGGCCTCCGTGAAGTGCTTATCGAGCAGTCGCTGGGCCCAGGCCGTCATGTCCTGGCTGTGCTCGGCGTAGTACTTGCCGTACGCATCCCACGCGCGGGCCCCCTCGAACAGCTTGCTGCCCCCGCCCAGCAGGCGGGTGCGCAGCGTGGCGGGAGAAAACTCACGCAGCGTGCCCTCCACGGCTGCCCGGGCAGCGGCGCCCACCGCGGCGTCATGCGCCAGCAGGTCGCCCAGAAGGCTGCGCAAGGCCCGTTCGGGACCGATGAAACCCACACTGGCGGCGCGCCCCCCGAACAGGTACTGCAGCTTGGTCTGTTCGGGCCAGTCGGTCTTCAGCGGGTTGTTGTCCTTGACGGCCACCATGGTGCGGTCTTCGGCCCGCAGGTCCTGGGTGACATCGTTGCGGGAGGCATACAGGTCCAGCAGGCCGGTCACCACCATCCGCACCGCCCGGCCCACGGTCTCGAGCTCACCGGGGCTGAGCGGGCCGAGTTTGGCGGGGTCCAGCCCCATACCCTGGAAAAAGGCGGTCACGTCGGGAGCGCCGGGCCCCGAAGGGCCCATCGCCGCGGCACCGCCCAGCCCTGGGCCAAACGTGGATTCGAAGCCCCAGTCGCCGAACGGGTCGTCTTCGGAGGCAACGGGCGGCGCCGGAGGGCCGGGAAGAGGCCGCGCCCCGTCGCCATCGCGGTCAAACACCGCCCAGGGATCCGCTTGCGCATCGGCCTGCAGGATCTCGACCCGGTAGTCCCCGACTTTCAGCGACTGGCCGGGAGGCAGCACGCCCTGGGCACCGGGAGGCGCTTCGCCAAAAGGCATTTCGACGCCGTTGACCACCGACAGCACGCGGAAATGAAGCTCGCCGGCCTCATTCCAGACGGCCAGGTGGCGGCGGGAGACGTTTCGCTGGGGGTCGGGCAGGCAGATGTCGCAGTCGGCGTCGCGGCCCAGCACCATTTCAGCATCGCCGGGCGCGAGTTTGCGCACCGTATCAAGCTCGGGTCCCACGATGCCGATTTCCAGAGCCATCGGTCAGCGGCCCCCGCGCATCAGGCCTTGACCGCGAACGTGACCAGCGGCGCCTCTTCGGCGCTGCGGTCGCAACCCAGCGCGATCTGGCCGTTGCCCACCAGGTAGCACTCCGTACGGCGTAGCACCACGGGCTCGCTCTGGTTGCCCACATACACCCAGGTGCCGAAGCTGGAGGCGTCGCTCAGGACAAACTGGCCGCCACGCCATTCCACGGTGGCGTGGACCCGCGAGACGCGTGAATCGTTGATGGAAAGCGATGCGGTGGTGGCGCGCCCCAGGGTCAGCCGCTCGCCGCGCGGCTCCAGGGTGACCGTCTTGCCCCCGGCGGCGATCTCCAGCCGGCCCGCGCCCGCCGCCTTGAACATGGAAACGCCCATCACGGTGGCATCGGTGTCGCGCTCGACCTGCCAGTCGACCCGGAAGACCTCGGTCGCATCGGCCTTGCCGCGCAGGTACATGGGACCCAGACTGCGCATCTGCTCCTGCTGGGCGGACGAAAGCCCGTCGCGCACGCGCTGGGTGGTGAGAATCTGCTCCGCCCCGGCCAGGTCGGCCAGGCGGGCGGCGCTGTTCACGGCGTCGCCATAGCAGTCGCCATCGATCTCGACGACTTCGCCGCATTCCACGCCCATCTGCATCTGCACGGGTGCGCCCGTGCCGCCGGCGTAGACCGGCTTTTCCTCGAGGCGCTTCTGGATGGCCACGCAGGCGGCGATGGCGTCGCCCTCCTGCGGGAAAACCACGAACAGGCCGTCGCCCAGCAGCTTGACGACACGGCCGCTGTGCTGCTCGAAGGTCTTGGACAGCGCCGTGGTCAGCTGCGTCACGAAGCGTCCGGCGGTCTCGTCGCCGAGGCGCTCGAATATGCCGGTGCTGCCCACGAGGTCTGCGAATACGACGGTTGCCACTTGAATTAAGCGTCCGGGTCAGGTGTGTGAATAAACGTTACCCGCCGCGATTTTATGCGGCCCGGAGCGAAGCGGGAACACCAAGCAAAAAGGGTTAGCAGGAAACTCCTGCTAACCCTTGGCATCAATGGTCGGCGTGGCGGGATTCGAACTCGCGACCCCTTGCACCCCATGCAAGTGCGCTACCAGGCTGCGCTACACGCCGACAAGCCTCATATTCTAACCCACCTAGTGAGTGGCGCTGAGCAGGTCGCGTATCTCGAACAGCTCACGGCGCACCAGCAGCAGCTTCTGCGAGACTGCGCTGCGCTCTTCCGCCGGCGTGCTGTCCTCGAAATCCTCGAATGTCGAATCCTCGACTTCGATGACCTCGACGCCTTCCAGCATGACCTCGCCCGCACGGCGCTTGTCACGCTCGACCTGCACGAGCTCCTGCAGCTTGTTGCGCGCACCGCTGATGGTGAAGCCCTGGTCGTACAGCAAATCGCGGATGCGCCGGATCATCAGGACCTCATGGTGCTGGTAGTAGCGGCGGTTGCCGCGCCGCTTCATGGGGCGCAGCTGCGTGAACTCTTGCTCCCAATACCGTAGCACGTGAGGCTTGACGCCACACAGGTCGCTGACCTCACCGATGGTGAAGTAGCGCTTGGCCGGTATTGAAGGGAGAGCTTTCTCCATTGAAATCAATGTTGTAGGAGAGAAAGCTGCTAGGTTACTCTAAGTCGGCCCTGCATGCAAAGCCCAATTCGGGCCCCCGCCCTGGCAAATAATGCCCAGTTTCAGTCCGGCTCGGCGCCGGGGCCCTGAATCTGTTCCTTGAGCTTGTGGCTGGCGTGGAAGGTGACGACCCGCCGCGCCTGGATGGGGATGGCTTCACCCGTACGGGGGTTGCGTCCGGGGCGCGGCGCCTTGGTGCGAATCTGGAAATTGCCAAAACCGGAGATCTTCACGTCCCCACCCTCGACCAGGCTGTCGGCGATGAGGTCGAAGAAGGCATCGATCATGTCCTTGGATTCGCGCTTGTTCAGCCCGATCTGCTCGAACAGCAGCTCGGCGAGCTGCGCCTTGGTCAGCGCCGGCGTCTCCAGGCTCTCGACTGAAAAATCCATCGCGACCTCTTCCTGTGTTCTTGTTGTCAGTGCCGTCATGTTGTCTCAACTCCGCAAGCGCCCGTCCAGCCGGGTGGTGATCTGTTCGACCACCGCCCTCACCGCGCTGTCGATCTGCTCGTCGGTCAGTGTGGCTTCAGCACTGCCGAGCGTCAAGCGCACAGCCAGGCTTTTCTCGTCGGCGGCCTGACCGGCGCTGGCCTGCTTCGGCTTGTACACGTCAAAGAGCAGCGCGTCGCGCAGCAAACCGCCGGTATCGGCCGAATGGATCGCGTCCATCAATGCGGCATGGCCGACCGAATCACGAACGATGACGGCAATGTCACGCTGGGCGGGCTGGAATTTGGGCACGGCCTCGAATTGCGCCACCTTGCGCGCCGTGACAGCGTCGAGTTCGAGCTCAAACAGCACGGGCGCATGGGCGAGTTCCCATGCTTGCCGCCAGCGGGGATGCAGTTCGCCGACAACCCCCACCTGGCGGCCCTCCAGCCAGATGCCGGCACAGCGGCCGGGATGCAGGGCCGGGTGCGCCGCTGGCTGGAACACCGCCTTCAGCGGCGACAGCAGGGCTTCCACATCGCCCTTGGTGTCGAAGAATTCGCTCGCCTGGCCCTTGCGGCCCCATTGCAGCCCGTCCGGCTCGCCATAGGCCAGCGCTGCCAGCCGCATGGGCTGGTGGATGCCACGCACCGTGGTGTCTGTGGTGGTCACCGAAGCATCACGCAGGAATACGCGGCCAGCCTCGAACACGCGAACCCGCTCGGCCTTGCGGTCGAGGTTGAACTTGAGCACTTGCAGCAGGGAGCCGACCAGCGACGAGCGCATCACGCCCATCTGGCTGGCGATCGGATTGAGCAGGCGGATCGGGTCGGCGTTGCCGGCCAGGTCGCGTTCCCAGCTCTCTTCCACGAAGCTGAAGTTGATGGTTTCCTGGTAGCCCAGCGCGGCCAGCAGGCGCCGCACGGCGAACCGGCTTCGCTGCGCCTCGGTGCGCAATCGCGGCGTGACGGGGGCGAGCGGCGGTGTCACCGGCAGCTTGTCATAGCCCACGATGCGCGCGACTTCCTCGATCAGGTCTTCCTCGATGGCGATATCAAAGCGATACGAAGGCGGCTTCACCACCAGCGCACCATCGTTCGCGGCGACATCCAGCTCCAGCCGGGAAAGCGCTTCGGCGCATTGCTGCTGCGTGAGCGGCATGCCGATCACCTTGGCGGCCCGCGCCACCCGCAGCATCACGGGTTTCTGTTCAGGCATTGCCACAACGTGGTCGTCCATGGGGCCGGCGCTGCCGCCGCAGATATCCTGGATCAGGCGCGTGATGTGCTCGATGTGCTCCACGGTGGTGCCGGGATCCACGCCGCGCTCGAACCGGTGGCCGGCGTCAGTGGAGAAGTTGTAGCGGCGCGATCGCCCCTGTATCGCCAGCGGCCACCAGAAAGCGGCCTCGACGTAGACGTTTTTTGTGTCGTCGGAGACCGCGGTGGAGTCGCCGCCCATGATGCCGGCCAGTGACTCGACCTGGGCATCGTCGGCGATCACACCCACTTTTTCATCCACGGTCACGGTGTTGCCGTTGAGCAACTTCAGTTGCTCGCCGGGCTTGCCCCAGCGCACGTCCAGCCCGCCGTGGATTTTGTCCAGGTCAAAGATGTGGGAGGGACGGCCGAATTCGAACATCACGTAGTTGGAAATGTCCACCAGCGCCGTGACGCTTCGCTGGCCGCAGCGTGCCAGGCGTTCAACCATCCACGCAGGGGTTTTTGCACGGGTGTCCACGCCGCGGACGACCCGGCCGGAGAAGCGGCCGCACAGGTCTGGCGCGCTCACCGTCACTTTCAGCCTGGCGTCATGCGCCGGCTTCACCGCCGCGAACTGCGGTTTGCGCAGCGGCGCGCCCGTCAGGGCCGACAGCTCGCGTGCCACACCGTAAACGCTGAGCGCATGGGCCAGGTTGGGCGTGAGCTTGAGCGTGAAAAGCGTGTCGTCCAGCTTGAGCACGTCACGGATATCGGCGCCCACAGTGGCATCCGTGCCCAGTTCGAGCAGGCCACCATGGTCATCGCTCAGCTTGAGTTCGCGCGCCGAGCACAGCATGCCCTGGCTTTCGACGCCGCGCAGTTTGCTCTGCTTGATCAGGAAGCGCTTGCCGTCCTCACCAGGCGGCAATTCGGCCCCGACCAGGGCGCACGGCACCTTGATGCCCACCCGGGCGTTGGGCGCGCCGCAGACGATGCTGAGCAGGGCGCCCTGCCCCGCATCGACCTTGCACACGCGCAGGCGGTCGGCATCGGGATGCTGTACCGCCTCGCGGATTTCGCCCACGACGATGCGTGTGAAGGGCGGCGCGACGGGTCGCAATTCTTCCACCTCCAGGCCGCCCATGGTCAGGGTGTCGGCAAGCTGCTGGGTGGTCAGCGGCGGATTGCAGAATTCGCGCAGCCAGGACTCGGGGAATTGCATGTTGTCGGAAAGTCTGGTTAGCGGAACTGGCTGAGGAAGCGCACGTCACCGTCGAAATACAGGCGCAGGTCGTTCACGCCATAACGCAGCATGGTCAGCCGGTCGGGCCCCATGCCGAAGGCGAAGCCGATGTACTTTTCGGGGTCCAGTCCCATGTTGCGTACGACGGCCGGGTGCACCTGGCCGGAGCCGGCCACCTCCAGCCAGCGGCCGGCCAGCGGCCCGCTCTGGAACTGGATGTCGATCTCCGCGCTCGGCTCGGTGAAGGGAAAGAAACTCGGGCGGAAGCGCAGCGCCAGGTCGTCGCTTTCGAAAAAGGTGCGGCAAAAATCCGTGAAGACCACCTTCAGGTCCTTGAAGCTCACGTTCTCGCCCAGCCAGAGGCCTTCGCACTGGTGGAACATGGGCGAATGGGTGGCGTCGCTGTCGACGCGGTAGGTGCGGCCTGGCGCGATGACGCGGATCTCGGGCATGTCGCGGCCCGCGTATTTCTTGATGTGCGCGTGGGCATAGCGCACCTGCATCGGGCTGGTGTGGGGACGCAGGTTGTAGGGGATGCCGTCGTCACCGTTGATGTCGACGTAGAACGTATCCTGCATCGAGCGGGCGGGATGGTTGGGCGGGTTGTTCAGCGAAGTGAAGCTGTGCCAGTCGGACTCGATTTCGGGGCCGTCGGCAACGTCGAAGCCCATGCTGGCGAAGATCAGCTCGATGCGCTCCATCGTCAGGCTCACCGGGTGCAGCCCGCCGGGTTCGCGCTTGCGCCCGGGCAGCGTCACGTCCAGCGATTCAGCCTTCAGCTGGACCTGCAGTTCCTCGTCGGCCAGCGCCTGACGGCGCGCGTTCAGCGCGGCTTCGATGGCCTGCTTGGCCAGGTTGATGGCCGCGCCGCGCGTCTTCTTTTCGTCCACGCTCAGCGCTGCCATGCCCTTCATCAGCTCGGTGATGCGGCCCGACTTGCCGACAAACAGCGCCTTGGCGTTTTCCAGCTCCGCAGGCGTGGCCGCCCCGGAGAAGGCCTGGCGGGCGCTGTCGACGATGGAATCCAGCTCGTTCATAAATTCTCAAAAAAGAAAAAGGGCCAGCGCCTTTTCAAGCTCCAGCCCTTGTTTCGGATGCGCGGGCCAACCGGTCGACGGCGGCCCCCGTGAACTCAAGCAGCCAGCTTGGCCTTGACTTGCTCCACGATGCCGGCAAAAGCGGCCTTGTCGTGCACGGCGATGTCGGCCAGCATCTTGCGGTCGATCTCGATGCCGGCCTTGCGGATGCCGTTGGCGAACTGGCTGTAGGTCAGGCCGCATTCACGGGCTGCTGCGTTGATACGCGCAATCCACAGCTGGCGGAAGACGCGCTTCTTGGTGCGGCGGTCACGGTAGGCATATTGCCCGGCCTTCATCACCGCTTCCTTGGCGATGCGGAAGACATTGCCGCGGCGGCCGCGGAAACCCTTGGCGAGGGCGAGAACCTTCTTGTGGCGGGCGCGAGCCGTTACACCACGTTTGACGCGAGGCATGTTGTGTCCTTCCTTGTTCGTCGGTGTTAGATGCCACGGCCGGGCAGCATGGCGGCCATCGAAACCATGTTGGTTTCGTGAACCGCGACTGCACCACGCAGGTGACGCTTGTTTTTGGTGGTCTTCTTGGTCAGGATGTGACGCTTGAAGGCTTGGCCGCGCTTGACGGTGCCACCGGGACGAACGCGGAAACGCTTTTTCGCGCCGCTCTTGGTCTTCATTTTGGGCATTGAATGCTCCGTTACTTTGTGCTCGTGAGGCGTCGCGGATCGATTCCGCGCCTTGTAGGCCCCGAGACACTTCTTTTGGCGAGATTCGCACTCGCCTTCTTCACCCCCGAAAGAGTGCCGATTCTTACGCTGACGCCGACTGGGGCGCGGTTTCAGCGGCGGGCTTCACAGCCACTTTCTTCTTGCCCGGCGCGATCATCATGATCATCTGCCGGCCTTCCAGCTTGGGAAACTGCTCGACGATGATGATGTCCGCCAGTTCGTCGCGGATCTTGTTCAGCAACGCCATCCCGATTTCCTGGTGCGTGATCTCGCGCCCCCGGAAGCGCAGCGTGATCTTGCACTTGTCGCCTTCGGCCAGGAAGCGCCTGATATTGCGCATCTTGATGTTGTAGTCACCGTCGTCGGTGCCTGGCCGGAATTTGACTTCCTTGATTTCGATGACCGTCTGCTTGGCTTTCGCTTCCGCCGCCTTCTTCTGTTCCTGGTACTTGAACTTGCCGTAGTCCATCAGCCGGCAAACCGGCGGCACGGCAGTGGCGGCAATTTCTACCAGGTCCACATCGGCTTCACCCGCCATCCGAAGCGCCTCGGACAGGCTGACGATGCCCAGCGGCTCGTTCTCGGGCCCCGAGAGGCGTACTTCCGGGGCCATGATTTCCCGGTTCAGGCGGTGTTTGCGTTCCTCGCGTTGGCGGCGGTCGCGAAATTCAGTAGCGATGGTCCAGATCCTTCAATTCATAGGCCACGGAAAACCGGGGCGAAAGCTGCCTTGGGTGCACGCGGCAAGAGCTTCTTTATTCAAGATCAGCTTTTGTTTTGGATGTCCTGGGCGACCTTTTGCGAGAACGCCTCCAGGGACATCACACCGAGGTCATGATTGCCCCGGGCGCGCACTGCGACAGCACCAGCCGCCTTTTCCTTGTCGCCCACGACGACGATGAAAGGCCGCTTCTGCATCGAATGCTCCCGTATTTTATACGTAATTTTCTCGTTGCGCAGGTCCAGCTCAACCCTAAGCCCTTGATTTTGCAGCGTTTTGGAGACGTGACGGGCGTAATCGGCCTGTGAATCCGTGATATTGAGCACGGCGACCTGCACCGGAGCCAGCCAGGCGGGCAAGGCGCCGGAGTGCTGTTCGATCAATATTCCGATGAAACGCTCCAGGCTGCCCACGATGGCCCGGTGCAGCATGATCGGCCGGTGGCGCGAGCCATCCTCCCCCACAAACTCCGCGTCCAGGCGCTCCGGCATGTTGGGGTCCACCTGCATGGTTCCGCACTGCCACTGGCGGCCCAACGCATCCTTGAGCGTGTATTCGATCTTCGGACCGTAGAAGGCCCCGTCGCCGGGCGAAATCTCGAAATCGCAGCCCGAGGCGCGAAGGCCGCGGGCCAGGGCGTCCTCGGCCTTGTCCCAGCTTTCCTCGGAGCCGATGCGCTTTTCCGGCCGGGTGGCCAGCTTGTAGATGATCTCGGTGAAGCCGAAATCCCGGTAAACCTTCTGCAGCAGGGTCGTGAAGGCCACGCATTCGTCCTGGATCTGGTCCTCGGTGCAGAAGATGTGGCCATCGTCCTGCGTGAAGGCGCGCACGCGCATGATGCCGTGCAGGCCGCCGGTGGGCTCGTTGCGGTGGCAGTTGCCGAATTCGCCGAAGCGCAGGGGCAGATCGCGGTAGCTCTTGATGCCCTGCTTGTAAATCAGGATATGGCCGGGGCAGTTCATCGGCTTGAGGGCGTAATCGCGCTTCTCGCTCTCGGTCGTGAACATGTTTTCGCGGTACTTTTCCCAGTGGCCCGTTTTTTCCCACAACGCCGCATCCAGGATCTGCGGGCCCTTGACCTCCTGGTACCCGTTGTCGCGGTAGACGCGGCGCATGTACTGCTCCACCTCCTGCCACACTGTCCAGCCCTTGGGATGCCAGAACACCGTGCCGGGGGAATGCTCGTCAATATGGAAAAGGTCCAGTTCGCGGCCCAGCTTGCGGTGGTCGCGCTTTTCGGCCTCTTCCAGCATGGTCAGGTACTGCTGCAGCTCATCCTTGGTTGCCCAAGCCGTGCCGTAGATCCGTTGAAGCATCTCGTTGCGGTGGTCGCCGCGCCAATAGGCACCGGCGACCTTCATCAGCTTGAAGAACTTCAGTTTGCCGGTGCTGGGCACGTGCGGGCCGCGGCACAGGTCTTCGAAGCCGCCTTCGGCATACAGCGACACGTCCTCGCCCGCAGGGATGCTGCCAATGATCTCAGCCTTGTAGTGCTCCCCGATGCCCTTGAAATGGGCCACCGCCTCATCCCGCGGCAGCACGCGACGCGTGACGGGCTCATCCTTCGCGGCGAGCTCGGCCATGCGCTTCTCGATGGCCACCAGGTCTTCGGGCGTGAACGGGCGTTTGTACGAAAAGTCGTAGAAAAACCCGTTTTCGATCACCGGCCCGATGGTCACCTGCGCCTCGGGGAAAAGCTGTTTCACCGCGTAGGCCAGCAAGTGGGCTGTCGAATGGCGGATGACCTCCAGGCCATCGGCATCCTTGGCGGTAATGATGGACAGCGGCGCATTGGCGGTGATGGTGTGGCTGGTGTCCACAACCTTGCCGTCGATCTTGCCGGCCAGCGCGGCCTTGGCCAAGCCGGCGCCAATGGAAGCGGCCACCTCGGCCACGGTGACGGGGCCCGGGTACTCGCGCGTGGAACCGTCGGGAAGCGTGATCTGGATCATGTCTGCAATACGTCCTGAAAAACAAAAAGCGCGGCCGCAAGCCGCGCTTCTGTCTGGAATCCGGGGAAAGGGTTCAGTGCACGCGACTACGCGACCTCCTAGGGGGTCGTCCAACCTGTGGTTGTAGTTCGCGGTGTCATAACCTGGGTGCCTTTCTCGCTCTTGTAGGCCCGCGCCACGCGGGTTTCCGGCCCAATTTTAACCCGCCTGCACGAATCCCGTGCCATTGCAGCGCGGGCAACCCGTGATCACGGTCTGCTTTTCCACCTCGAAGTTCTCGTTGATGTTCTCGCTGTCGATCCGCAGCTCGCCGGTGCCTGCGCAATCGGGGCACTTTGCCTGGTTGAGCTTGCTGGCATCAAAAACGCCCGTCTTTTCCGTCATGGCTTGTCCCCTGTCTTTGGTGGCATGGCTACTCTACGACGAAACCCCCAAACGGCAAACCCCGCCGTCCCGGTGGGAACGGCGGGGTTCGCAGCCGGGCTGCAGCCCGGCCGGCAGCCTTTTTAGGCCACCTTCTTCTCGTCGAAGAACTGGTCGTCTTCGGTGGAACCCTTGAGCGCGGCCGTGGAAGCGTTGGCTTCGATGGTGGTGGTGACCGAGTCGAAATAACCGGTGCCCACTTCGCGCTGATGCTTCACGGCGGTGAAGCCCTTGCTGGCGGCGGCGAATTCGGCTTCCTGCAACTCGACGAAAGCCGTCATGTTGTTGCGGGCGTAGCCGTAGGCCAGGTTGAACATCGAGTAGTTCAGGCTGTGGAAGCCGGCCAGCGTGATGAACTGGAACTTGTAGCCCATGGCGCCCAGTTCCTTCTGGAACTTGGCGATCGTGGTGTCGTCAAGGTTCTTCTTCCAGTTGAAGGAAGGCGAGCAGTTGTAGGCCAGCAGCTTGCCGGGGAACTTGGCATGGATGGCGTCGGCGAAGTCCTTGGCGAACTTCAGGTCCGGCGTGCCCGTTTCGCACCACAGCAGGTCCACGTAGGGGGCGTAGGCCAGGCCGCGGCTGACGGCCTGCTCGAGGCCATTCTTGCTGCGGTAGAAGCCTTCCACCGTGCGCTCGCCCGTGAAGAAGGGCTTGTCGATCGGGTCCACGTCGGTGGTGACCAGGTCGGCGGCTTCCGCATCGGTGCGGGCCAAGAGGATGGTGGGCGTGCCCATCACGTCGGCCGCCAGGCGGGCGGCGACCAGCTTGGAGACGGCTTCACGGGTGGGCACAAGCACCTTGCCGCCCATGTGGCCGCACTTCTTGGCCGCGGCCAGCTGGTCTTCAAAGTGGACGCCGGCCGCGCCCGCTTCGATCATGGCCTTCATCAGTTCGAACGCGTTCAGCACGCCGCCAAAACCGGCTTCGGCATCGGCCACGATGGGCGCGAAGTAATCGACATAGCCTTCGTCGCCGGGGCCCTTGCCTTCGCTCCACTGGATCTGGTCGGCGCGCGCGAACGTGGCGTTGATCTTCTTCACGACCTTCGGCACCGAGTCCACCGAATACAGCGACTGGTCGGGGTACATCTCGCCATTGGTGTTGGCGTCGCCGGCCACTTGCCAGCCGGACAGGTAGATGCCCTTCAGGCCGGCCTTGACCTGCTGCATGGCCTGGTTGCCCGTCAACGCGCCCAGCGTGTTGACGAAGGGTTCGGTGTTGATCAGGTTCCACAGTTTGTCGGCGCCACGGCGGGCCAGCGTGTGGTCGATCTGCACCGAGCCGCGCAGCTTGACCACGTCGGCGGCGGAGTAACCGCGGGTGATGCCTTTCCAGCGCGGGTTTTCAGCCCAGTCTTTTTCCAGGGCGGCGATCTGCTGTTCGCGGGTCAGGTGGGTCCAGTTGCTCATGAAGTTCACTCCGGTTGATATGAAACAGGTCGGCTGCGGGTGATGCAAGCGCGATGCCGATGAATGAACTTTAAGTCTTCTACAAGACTTTGTGAAGATCTTATGTCTTATACAAGAGATATTTTTAGTTCCAGCAAAATCAACGGCTTAGCGTCGCCATTTCTCAATATGGAAATTAATTTCTTGTATTGAGAAATTTTGGCGCAGTGCACCATTCCGAATTCCCACATCGTGGAAAGCTAGTTACGCCGGGTGAAAAAGAATCCAGTCGCCGTGCCCCATCGCTTGGCGGCCGCGCACCCTTTCGGGGTTGATCTCGTAAACCAGGCACGGCAGCGGCCGGCCGTCCACCTCGATGGTGAGAACGCGCTTGAAGTATTCGCTGTCGTCACCGGGCACGATCTGCTCGATTTCATCCAGCAGTGCCTCCAGCTCGGGCTGAAGCTCGTAAACCTCGCCCACCACCGTGACGGCCTTCTCGCCGCCCAGTGTCAGGCCGGGGTACCAGTCGATCTGGTAGAGCTTGCCCTGCACTTCGCCCATGCCCACGTAGCGCGGGGCGGGTTGCAGGCGGTTGATGTCATTGCGCCCGCCGCGGCGCAGGGTGCCGTAGACAAAGACATGGCGCGGTTCAGCTTCGGGCATGATCGGCAGCGGCAAAAAACAGCATTGTCCGGCACGCCACCCCTTGAGCTACCACCCTTCCCGCCCCGTCGCGTTCCTGTGCCTGGCGCTCAGCATGTCGCTGGTGGGCAGCTACGTCGCGCTCTCCAAGCCGCTGGCAGCGGCCATACCCATCTTCCTGCTGGCCTGGCTGCGCTTTGGCATCGGCGGCGCGGCCATGCTGCACTGGCTGCGCAAGCCCGCTTCAGAGCAGCCGTTGTCAGCACAGACGAAAAAGCTGCTGTTTCTCGAATCGTTCCTGGGCAACTTCCTGTTTTCCATCTGCATGTTGTTTGGCGTGAGCATGACCAGTGCCGTTTCCGCCGGCGTGATCATGGCCTCTATTCCGGCCACCGTGGCCTTGATGAGCTGGGCCTTCCTGGGCGAACGTATCAGCCTGCGCGTGGGCGCTGCCGTGGGCTGCGCCGCGCTGGGCATCGGCCTGCTGGCGCTGGCCCGACCCGGCCACGCTGGTAGCGCACCTGATGGCGGCGCGCTGCTGGGCAACCTGCTGGTGTTCGGGGCCGTGCTTTGCGAGGCCTCCTACGCGGTCATCGGCAAGAAGCTCACCGGCGCCCTGGGGCCCAAGCGCATCACATCCATCATCAACCTCTGGGGCTTCGCGCTGGTGACGCCGCTGGGCATCTACAGCGCGCTGCATTTTGACTTCACGTCCGTGACGCCCGGTATCTGGCTCCTGCTGCTGTTCTACTCGCTGGCCGCCAGCGTGTGGACAGTGTGGTTGTGGATGACGGGACTGAAGGCGGTGCCGGCCTCGCAGGGCGGGGTATTCACGGTGATGCTTCCGATCTCGGCGGCCCTGGTGGGTGTGCTGGTGCTGGGCGAGGGCCTCGGCGGCGCGCAGCTGGCGGCGTTCGCCATTGCCCTGGTCGGCGTGGTGCTGGCAACCCTGCCTGCTACTTCCCGGTCACCTTCCTGATCTGCGGCTTGATGTTCTCGCGCCGCGCGGGCAGCACCACGGCATTTTCGCGCGCCGCGTTCAGCACAATGCAGGTGGAGGTTTCGGTCAGGATGCAGAACTTGGTCACCACCGCGTCCAGGTGCCCAACGTCGATCACCGCGATCTCCATCACCCAGCTGTCCTCGCCGGTGACATTGAAGGCGTTGATGACCTCCGGCGTTTGCTCCACCAGCTTCACCACCCGGGCGTACTCGGCCCGCCCTACCCGCACGATGGCCCGGATGCCGTAGCCCAACTGCTGGTAGTCCACCTCGGCGCGGTAGCCCTTGATCACCCCGTTGAGCTCCAGCTTGCGCACCCGCTCGGTGACTGCCGGCTGGCTGAGGTGCACGCGCCGGCCCAGTTCCGCCATCGTGATGCGCGCATCGCGCTGCAGTTCGGCGAGGATCCGGCTGTCGTAGTGATCCAGCTGACAGATTTCGGTGGACATGGCATTTAACCTTCAAAAACAAGGCGGACTTTATACCTGACCTTGTTTCATCCATGGAAAGCATCGCCGCACAAAATTAGCATCATCCCATGACCACCGCCACCCTTTCCTCCCCCGTCCGCCGTGCCTCGCTGCTTGTGCCGGCGCTGCTGGCCTGCTACCTGATCTGGGGCTCCACCTACCTGGCCATCCGCTTCGCGCTGGTGAGCTTTCCGCCCTTCTTCCAGATGGGCACGCGTTTCCTTGCTGCCGGCGTTCTGCTGATGGCCTGGGTGCTCTGGCGCGGCCATGCGCGTCCCAGCCGCATTGAATGGCGCAACGCCCTCGCCGTGGGCAGCCTGATGCTGGGCGGCGGCATGGGGCTGGTGGCCAGCGCCGAGCAGCACATCGGCTCCGGGGTGATCGCCGCCTTCATCGCCGTCACCCCGATGATGGCCTGCGGCTGGGGCCTGCTGTTCGGCAAGCGTCCAAGCCGGCTTGAGCTGGCGGGCATGGCGGTGGGGATGGCCGGCGTCCTGCTGTTGGTGCGCGGCGCCAGCTTTTCGGCGGCGCCCTGGGGCATTGCGTGCATCGCCGGCGCCACGCTTGCCTGGACGCTGGGCTCGGTGCTCTCCACCACGCGGCTGCCACTCGCGCCGGGGGCCGCCGGCTTCGCCAGCGAAATGTTGTGTGGCGGCGCGGTGTTGATGGCGATATCTCTCGCGCTGGGTGAGCAAACTCACGGCCCGATACAGCCCGTTGCATGGGCCGCGTGGCTCTACCTTGTCGTCTTCGGCTCGCTGATGGCCTTCAGCGCGTACCTCTACCTGCTGGCCCACGCATCGCCCGCGATGGCCACCAGTTACGCCCTGGTGAACCCGCTGATCGCGCTTTTTCTGGGCGTAGTTTTCGCCGGCGAAGCCGTCACCGGCGGCGAATGGTTTGCCTGCGGCGTCATCCTCGCCGGCGTTTTCCTGATCTTCAGAGGGAAAACGGCCTGAAAACGCGCATGAAAAAAACAACACGCCAGAGCGAAAAAACTCGTTTTTCGCTTGGAAACGCGTTTTTTCTCCAGTAGCATCCGCAGTGCCAGAAGGGAATGCAGGTTCTCGCTGGTGATTAATCAACTTCTAGAAGGAAAATCAATCATGGCAACTGCGAAAAAAGCTGCGAAAAAGGCCCCCGCAAAAAAGGCCCCCGCAAAGAAGGCTGCTCCGGCGAAGAAGGCCGCTGCAAAGAAGGCTCCGGCAAAGAAGGCCGCACCGGCGAAGAAAGCTCCGGCAAAGAAGGCCGCTCCCGCGAAGAAGGCTGCTGCGAAGAAGGCTCCGGCCAAGAAGCGCACTCCCAACGCCGCGTTCATGAAGGCCCTGACGCCCAGCCCCGCGCTGGCCGCCGTCGTCGGCTCGGCTCCCCTGCCGCGCACCGAAGTGGTCTCCAAGCTGTGGGTCTACATCAAGAAGAACAAGCTGCAGGACGCGGTCAACAAGCGCATGGTCAACGCCGATGCCAAGCTGAAGGAAATCTTCGGCAAGGCCCAGGTCTCCATGTTCGAGATGGCCGGCCTGATCGGCAAGCACGTCAAGTAAGCGCCAGCCGCTTGATGAAGAAGGGCCGCTCACGCGGCCCTTTTTTTATTTCTTCAGCGCGCCCTGCGTGATCGCGCTGAGCGTGCCCCGCGTGGTGATCACTTCCGGGTCCAGCATCACCTCGATCAGCGTGCCCTGCTTGCGCTCCAGCGCGGCGATCAATTCCGGCTCGAACTCCGCGGTGCGCGTGATGCGCACGCCGGCATAGCCGTAGGCGCGCGCCAGGCCGGCGAAATCGGGATTCGACAAATTCGATCCGCTCACATGCGTGGGGTATTCGCGCTCCTGGTGCATGCGGATGGTTCCGTACATGCCGTTGTTCAGCAGCACGATGATGCTTTTGGCGCCGTGCTGCACGGCCGTCGCCAACTCCTGGCCGTTCATCAGGAAATCGCCGTCGCCCGCGATCGTGAAAGCCGTGCGGCCGCTCACGATGTTGGCGGCAATGCCCGCGGGCACGCCGTAGCCCATGGAGCCGACCGTCGGCGCCAGCTGGGTCTTCAGCCCCTTCACCAGGCCGTGATGCTTGAAGAACCGATGCACCCAGCTCGCGAAATTCCCCGCGCCATTGGTCAGCACCGCATCGGCGGGCAAATGCTTCTTCAGCACGCCGACGATGGCCGGCATGTCGATCTCGCCGGGCAGCGGCTGCGGCACCAGGTTGGCCTCGTAGTCCGCGTTGGCAGACGCCGTCCAGGCTTCCCACGCCACGGTGGGCGGCGCCGTCAGCACTTCCAGCGAGCGCGCCGCCGCGTTCATCGTCGCGTTGATGGCCAGGTCGGCCTGGTACACGCGGTTGAGCTCTTCCGCGCTGGCGTGGATGTGCACCAGCTTCTGCTTCGGCTTGGGCACCTGCAGCAGCGTGTAGCCGCTGGTCGTCATCTCGCCCAGGCGGGGGCCGATCGCGATGATCAGGTCGCTCTCCTTCACGCGCGCCGCCAGCTTGGGGTTCAGGCCGATGCCCACGTCACCCGCGTACAGCGGGTGGTGGTTGTCGAAGGTGTCCTGGAAGCGGAAGGCGTTGCCCACCGGCAGCTTCCAGTTCTCGGCGAAGCGCTGCAGCGCCTGCGCGGCCTGCGGCGTCCAGCCGCCACCGCCGGCGATCACGAAAGGCTTGCTGGAAGCCAGCAGCATTTCACGCAGCGTGCGCAACGAGCCGGGGTCGCTCCAAGCCTCGATGGGCTCCACGCGCGGCAGGGGCCGGGCCAAAACGGTTTTGGTCAACATGTCTTCCGGCAGCACCAGCACCACCGGGCCGGGCCGGCCGTTCATCGCGGTGGCAAAGGCGCGCGCCACGTATTCCGGGATGCGCTCGGCCTCATCGATGCGCTCCACACGCTTGGCCATGCCCTTGGTGCTGGGCCCGAAGAAGCTGCAGTAGTCCACTTCCTGGAAAGCCTCGCGGTCGCGCTGGTCGCTGGCCACGTCGCCGACGAACAGGATCATCGGCGTCGAATCCTGGAAAGCAGTGTGCACGCCGATGGAGGCATTGGTCGCGCCAGGCCCCCGCGTCACGAAGCAGATGCCGGGCCGCCCGCTCAGCTTGCCGTGCGCCTCGGCCATGTAGGCCGCGCCGCCTTCCTGCCGGTTGATGATGAAGCGGATGCGGTCCGCGTATTTATGGAAGCCGTCCAGCGCGGCCAGGTAGCTTTCGCCCGGCACGCCGAAGGCATGGGTGGCGCCCTGCTCGATCAGGCATTCAACAAGCAGGTGGCCTGCGATCTGCTGAGTCATCTTGGTTTACCTTGAGGTCAATGGTCTGGCCCGATTATCCGGCGCCTTGATTTAATTCACCAGTTGGTTACATTACGGGCCATGGCAAAATCCAAGGCCCCCGCTCCCGAGCCGCGCTCGCGCGACGCCGACCGCTCCCAGCAAGCGATCCTGGCGGCCGCCCGCGACGAGTTCGCGCAATACGGCCTGGCCGGCGCGCGCGTGGACCGCATCGCCGAACGCGCCGGCCTGAACAAGCGGATGCTGTACTACTACTTCACCAGCAAGGACGACCTGTTCCTGGCCGTGCTGGAGAGCGTCTATGCCGACATCCGCACGGCGGAGAAGCAGCTGCACCTGGAAGACCTGGCACCGGCCGAGGCGGTGCGCCGCCTGACCGAATTCACCTGGGACTACTACCTGCAGCATCCCGAATTCATCACCCTGCTCAACAGCGCCAACCTGCACCAGGCGCGCCACCTGGAAAAGTCCGAGCGGGTGCGCGAGATGAACTCGCCGCTGATCCAGACGCTGGGCGAGGTGCTGGAGCGCGGCCGCCGGGAGGGCATCTTCCGCGGCGGCATCGACCCCGTGCAGCTCTACATTTCCATCGCGGGCCTGTCGTACTTCTACCTGTCCAACAACTTCACCCTGTCGGCCATCTTTGGCCGCAACCTGATGGCCCGCAAGGCCCACAGCGAACGTTTGTCGCACATGTGCGATGTGATCCTAGGGTATGTACTCAGGGACTGAGGTTGGCGCGGCGTTGACGCTGCCCCGCACGTTTTCTAGAATTAACCCGCTAGTGAATTAACCCACAGGAGACCCTGCATGAAATCCAGCTTTAGCGCCCGGCTCGGCCGCCGCCTGTTCGTCCTCGGCCTTCTGTCGGCCGCCACCATGAGCGCCTACGCGCAATGGAAACCCGCCCGCCCCATCAACCTGATCGTGCCCTGGGCCGCCGGCGGCTCCACCGACCAGGTCACGCGCGTCGCCGCGGCCGAAATGGAAAAGGCCCTGGGCCAGACCATCGTCATCGTCAACCAGCCCGGCGCTTCGGGCGCCATCGGCACCAAGAGCGCGCTGGACGCCGCCAAGGACGGCTACACCTGGACAGCAGGCGCGGCACAGGACCTGGGCACCTACCAGACCCTGGGCTCGGTCAACACCAGCATCAAGGACTGGCACCTGTTCCTCAATGTCGCCAACATCCAGGTGATCGGCGTGAACCCGTCGCGCCCCTGGAAGAACGCCAAGGAACTGCTGGACGACATGAAGGCCAGGCCCGGCCAGATCAGCGTAGCCACGGCCGGCGTGACCTCCGCCGCCCACGCGGCCATGGACCAGATCGTCAAGGCCACCGGCGTGAAGTACAAGGAAGTCTCCTATGACGGCGGCAACCCGGCCGTGGTGGCCACGGTCGCGGGCGAGGCCGACCTCACCACGCAGCTCGCCGTCGAGCAGGCCGACATGATCCGCGGCAAGCGGCTGCGCCCCCTGGCTACGGTCAGCGACAAGCCGCTGGAGCTGGAAGGCTACGGCGTCATTCCGCCCCTCTCGCAGACTGTGCCAGGCTTCAACGCGCCTGCCAACTACTTCGGCATCTTCATTCCCAAGGGCGTGCCTGATGAAGTGATCAAGACGGTGGAGAAGATCTGGAGCGAACAGATCGCCAAAAGCGAGACCCTGAAGAAGTACGCCACCAGCCGCGGCGCCCTGTTCAACCCGCTGTATGGCGACGCCGCGCAGAAGGCCGTGTTCCCCGCTGTGCAGGCCAATGCCTGGAACCTGCACGACAGCGGCAAGACCAAGGTCTCGCCCGACACCGTCGGCATCCCCAAGCCCTGATGCCATGACCGATCCCGCGCTCATTCCTGAACACTCCGTCCCGGCGGGCGCGGACGAAAAGCACGCCGCGCCGCGTTCCGACCTCAAGGACGCGGCCGGCTGGCTGGCACTGGGCATCGCCACGGTGATCGGCTCATTCATCATGGACCGGCTGCAGAACCAGAACATCAACCCGTACACCGTGCCCGGCCTGCTGCCGGGGCTGCTGGGCGGGGCGATGATCCTGCTGGCCTGCGTGCTCGGCCTGCGCAGCTGGCGCCGTGGCGCGCTCACGCAAGCCGTGCCCCCGCGCTCGGCCGACGACCGCGAGCAGACGAAGCGGGTGGCCATCGCGGTGGCCCTGTGCATCGGCTACGGCGTGGTGCTCGTCGGCCACGGCATCCCATTCTGGGCGGCGTCCACCATCTACGTGACGGCCTCCATCGCGATCTTCCGCCGCCTCAGCCGCGACCCGCAGGAGCGGCGCCTCGACGCGCGCGCCTGGGCCAAGGCGGTGGTGATCGGCGCGGCTTCCTCGGTCATCACCTGGCTGGTGTTCGAGCAGGTGTTCCTCGTGCGGCTGCCCTAAGCCGCGGCCTTCATTTCCCTTTCGATTGCCCTCCATGCTGCAAGGACTGCAAGACCTAGGCGCCGCCTACCTGAGCTTCATGAACCCCATGACGCTGCTCTACGGCCTGGGCGGCGCGTTCGTCGGCATCGTGATGGGCATCCTGCCGGGCCTGTCGGCCACGCTGGCCATCGCATTGCTTACTACGCTGACCATCAAGCTGCAGGCGAACGACGCCATCCTGGTGCTGATCTGCTCCTACGTCGGCGCCCTCTATGGCGGCTCCCGCACCGCCATCCTGTTGAACATCCCGGGCACGGCGGCCAACGCCGCCTCCTGCGCCGACGGCTATGCGCTGGCAATGCAGGGCCAGGCGGGCCGCGCCATCGGCATCGCCACTTCGGGCGCCTTCGTCAGCACGCTCATCGGCGTGGTTTGCCTGGCGCTGTTCACCCCGACGCTGGCCGAAGTGGCCCTGCAGTTCGGCGCATTCGAATTCTTCTGGCTCACCCTGTTCGGCGTCACCATGTCGGGCAGCATCGTCGGCGGCGACCCGCTCAAGGGCTGGATGATGGGCCTGCTGGGCCTGCTGGTCGCGCAGGTCGGGCAGGAAAGCCTGTATGCCTATAACCGCTTCACCTTCGGCTGGGACGACCTGGCCGGCGGCATCGGCCTGATCCCGGCGCTGGTCGGCGCCTTCGGCCTCGCTGAAGTGCTCACCACCCTGGCCGATCCCATCGAACGCAAGATCGCCGACATGAAAGATTCAGTGCTGCCGCGCTGGCGCGAGATCGTCGTCTACCGGTGGACCGTGATCCGCTCGGGGATCATCGGCGTGCTGACCGGCCTCTTGCCCGGTGTGGGCGAAGACGCGGGCGCCTGGATGTCCTACGCGGCCGCCAAGGCCCTCTCCAAGGAGCCGGAGAAATTCGGCAAGGGCTCCATCGACGGGCTGATGGCTGCCGAGACCGGCGACATGTCCTCCATCCCCGGCCACATCATTCCCTCGCTGGCGCTGGGCATCCCCGGCTCGGCCCCCTCCGCCGTTTTGATGGCGGCCATGATCATCCACGGCGTCCAGCCGGGGCCGATGCTGATGATCCAGCACCCGCACTTCATCTACGAAGTGGTGGCCATGACCACGCTGGCCTCCATCACCATCCTGCTGTTCGGCCTGTTCGGTGTGCGCCCGCTGCTGCAGGTGCTCAAGGTGCGCCGCGCCATCCTGATGCCCATCGTGTTCCTGCTGTGCACCGTGGGCGCCTTCGCCACCGCCTCGCGGCTTTTTGACATCTACGTCATGCTCGCCATTGGCATCGGCGCGTTCTGCCTGCGCCGGCGCGGCTACGAGATGGCGCCGTTCGTGCTGGGCCTGGTGCTCGGCCCGCTGCTGGACAAGAGCCTGCGGCGCGGCCTGGTGCTGTCGGACGGCAACCTGGCGCCGTTTTTCACGCGGCCGATCGCCATGGGCTTCGCCGCCGTCACCATCTTCACCATCCTGCTTTATGTGCCGCCCTTCAAGGCCGCGGTGAAGGGCGTGACTGGTGGCGCAATGGCCATGCTGAAGTCCTTGTTCGCGCGCCGCGCCTGAAGACCGCCCATGCGCATCGCCCTGTGCAATGAAGTGCTGGCCGGCATGCCGCTGGAAAAGCAGTGCGAGTACGCTGCCGGCCTGGGCTACGACGGGCTGGAGGTGGCGCCTTTCACGCTGGGCGCCGAGCCGCAGAAGATATCCACCGCGCAGGCCACCGCCATCCGCGCCACCGTCGAATCTTTCGGCCTGGTGGTCACGGGCCTGCACTGGTTGCTGGTCAAGCCCGAAGGCCTGTCGCTCACCTCGCCCGATGCGGCGCTGCGCGGCCGCACGCTGCAGGTCATGGACAGGCTGTGCGGCCTGTGTGCGGAGCTGGGCGGGAAGGTGCTGGTGCATGGTTCCCCGAAGCAGCGGCAGGTGGCGCCCGGCGAGACGCACGCCGTCGCCCTGTCGCGGCTGCAGGACGGCCTGGCCCAGGCCGCGAAATACGCCGCCTCGCACGACGTGGTCTATTGCATCGAGCCGCTGTCGGCGAAGGAAACCGAGGTGCTCAACACCGTGGCGCAGGCCGCGGACGTGGTGCGCGCCATCGACCACCCCAGCCTGCGCACCATGATCGACTGCAGCGCGGCGGGCCAGAGCGAGGCGCTTTCACTGCCTGAACTCATCGACCTGTGGCTGCCTACCGGCCTCATCGGCCACATCCAGGTGAACGACCCGAACCGCCGCGGCCCCGGCCAGGGCGAGATGAAGTTCGCGCCCATCTTCGCGGCGCTCCAGCGCAACGGCTACAGCGGCGCCATCGGCGTCGAGCCCTTTGACTACGTGCCCGACGGCCCGGGCGTGGCCGCGTTCGCCGCAGGCTACCTGCGCGCCATCCGGGAGGCGATGTGACCGCCTTCCGCATCCTCGCCATCGATCTGTTCGAGCGTCCGGTGGTCCTGCGCCTGCCCTTCCGCTTTGGCGTGGTGACACTCACCGCCGCGCCGCAGGCCTTTGTGCGCGCCCGCATCCGGCTGGCCGACGGCCGCGAGGCCGAAGGCGCCAGCGCCGAACTGCTCGCGCCCAAGTGGTTCGACAAGAACCTGGTCCTCAGCAATGAAGACAACTTCCACCAGCTGCGCGATTCCCTGCGCATCGCGCGCGAGGCCTATCTTTCGCAGCCGGCGGAACGCACCGCGTTCGGCCATTCCGCCGCGCACTACCAAAGCCAGATCGACGCCTGCGCCGCACGCGAACTGAACCCGCTGATTGCCTGCTACGGCCCCGCACTGGTCGACCGCGCGCTGATGGATGCGCTGTGCCGCGCCACCGGCCAGTCGTTCTACGCTGCCGTCCAGTCAAACACGGTGGGCCTTGACGCATCGCTTACTGCCGACC
This sequence comes from Burkholderiales bacterium, assembly GCA_016191525.1. Taxonomy (GTDB): domain Bacteria; phylum Pseudomonadota; class Gammaproteobacteria; order Burkholderiales; family Burkholderiaceae_C; genus Ramlibacter. The sequence goes on from JACPOK010000014.1 coordinate 60,050, forward strand.
TGGCGGGTTTTGACTTCCAGGCCTTCACGCAGTCACTCAAGCCGGCGCAGCACATTGCCCTGCGCCACACCGTGGGCCTGGTCGATGCCATCACCAGCGCGGACACGCAAAGCCGCGTTGATGACGGCCTGCCCGAAACCCTGGAAGAAGTGGTGCACGCCACCGGCTGCCGTCATTTCAAGCTCAAGGTCTGTGGCGATGCGCAGCAGGACATTGACCGGCTCACCCGGATTGCGCAGGTGCTGGAGGCCGTGCCCGGCTACGTGGTCACGCTGGACGGCAACGAGCAGTTCAAGGATGCGGAAAGTGCCGCGCGGTTCTGGCAGCAAGTGCAGGCCACGCCGGCACTCAAGCGCCTGGCGGCCGCCACGCTCTACATCGAGCAACCCCTGCCGCGCTCCATCGCGCTTGCCAGTGACGTCACGGCGCTTGCCGCCATGCGCCCCGTGCTGATCGACGAATCCGACGGCACGCTGGAAGCTTTTCCGCAAGCGCTGGCGCATGGCTACACCGGCGTTTCCAGCAAGAACTGCAAGGGCTTTTACAAATCGCTGCTCAATGCCGCGCGTTGCCGCATGCTCAATGCGCGCAACGACGGCAAGACCTATTTCATGTCGGCCGAAGACCTGACCACGCAGGCCGGCCTGTCCGTGCAGCAAGACCTGGCGCTGGTCAACCTGCTGGGCCTCACGCACGTGGAGCGCAACGGCCACCACTACGTCAACGGCTTTGCCGGCCAGGGTGCGGGCATCGCGGAGCGGCAGGCTTTCCTCGCCGCGCAGCCGGGCCTTTACGAAGCGGCCGGCGACAACGTGCGGCTTCGCGTCACCGGCGGCCGGATCGACATCACTTCCCTGGCCGCGCCCGGTTTTGCCACCAGCGCGCACCCGGACTGGCCGCACATGCAGCCGCTGCAACAGAACTAGTTTTCAAGGAATACACATGGCTACCCAGAGACTCGGAATCATCATGCACGGCGTGACAGGCCGCATGGGCATGAACCAGCACCTGATCCGCTCCATCGTCGCCATCCGCGCACAAGGCGGTGTGATGCTGTCCAACGGCGACAAGGTCATGCCCGACCCCATCCTGATCGGGCGCAACGCCGAGAAGATCGAGGCGCTGGCCAAAGCCCACGGCATCGCGCGCTTCGGCACCAACCTCGAGCAGGCGCTGGCCAACAAGGACGACACCGTCTTCTTCGATGCCGGCACCACGCAGATGCGGCCCACCCTGCTGGCGCAGGCGCTGCGCGCGGGCAAGCACGTGTATTGCGAAAAGCCCATCGCCACCAACCTGAACGAGGCGGTGGAGATCGCGCGCCTCGCGGAAAAGTCGGGCCTCAAGCACGGCGCCGTGCAGGACAAGCTGTTCCTACCCGGGCTGCGCAAGCTGGACATGCTGCGCCGCGCCGGCTTCTTCGGCCGCATGCTCAGCGTGCGGCTGGAGTTCGGCTACTGGGTGTTTGAGGGCGACCTGCAGCCCATCCAGCGCCCCAGCTGGAACTACCGCAAGGAAGACGGCGGCGGGATGATCCTGGACATGATGTGCCACTGGCGCTATGTGCTGGACAACCTGTTCGGCGAAGTGAAGTCCATCTCGTGCCTGGGCGCCACGCACATCCCGAAGCGCTGGGACGAAGCCGGCAAGCCGTACGAGGCAACGGCCGACGACGCCGCGTACGCCACGGCACAACTCACCGGGCACAACGGAGAGCCGGTGATCGCGCAGATGAACATGTCCTGGGCCACCCGCGTGCGGCGCGACGACCTGGTCACCTTCCACGTGGACGGCACGCACGGCTCGGCCGTGGCCGGCCTGCAGGAGTGCCGTGCGCAAAGCCGCGTGACCACGCCGCGCCCGGTGTGGAACCCCGACATCAAGCAGAACATGAACTTCCTGGACCAATGGCAGGAAGTGCCCGACTCGCAGTTCTATGACAACGGCTTCAAGATCCAGTGGGAGCACTTCATCCGCCACGTGGCCGAGAACGAGCCCTGGCGCTGGACGCTGCCCGAGGGCGCGAAAGGCGTGCAGCTGGTCGAGGCAGCCCTGCAAAGCTGGCAGGAACGGCGCTGGGTGGATGTGCCTGCGCTACAGATTTGATAGCTGCCCACGCTTATTCCATGCGCTTCGCAGGCCTTTTTCCCTCTGAAACCTCATGACTGAAGCACTCCAGCTCCCCACCGCCGCCGGCACGCTGCAGGCCTACACGCCGCGCGGCGCCTCGCCCGTGAAGCCCGCCAGGAACGTGGCGTTCAACCGCATCGCCTATTCCGCCGCCCACGTGGTGGCCGACCCGCGCGCCGCCGTCGACCCCTGGCTGCAATGCGCGGTCGACTGGGACGCCACGATCGCTTACCGCCGGCACCTGTGGTCACTGGGCCTGGGCGTTGCTGAAGCGATGGACACCGCGCAGCGCGGCATGGGCCTGGACTGGCCCACTTCGCTGGAGCTGATCCGCCGCTCGCTGGATGCCGCGAAAGACGTGCCCGGCGCGCTGGTGGCTTCCGGCTGCGGCACCGACCACCTGGTGCTGGACGACGTGAAGACTGTCGATGAAGTCATCGCAGGCTATGAAGAGCAGATGTCCGCCATTGAAAAGCTGGGCGGCAAGCTGATCGTGATGGCCAGCCGCGCTCTGGCCCGCGTGGCCCAAAGCCCGGCCGACTACGAACGTGTTTATGACCGCATCCTCTCCCAGGCGAAGCAGCCGGTGGTGCTGCACTGGCTGGGCGACATGTTCGACCCGGCCCTCGCGGGGTATTGGGGCAGCAGCGATGTGGACAAGGCCATGGACACGGCGCTGGGCATCATCGCCGCCCACCCGCACAAGGTGGACGGCATCAAGATCTCGCTGCTGGACAAGGACAAGGAAATCGCGATGCGTGCCCGGTTGCCCGCCGGTGTCCGCATGTACACGGGCGACGACTTCAACTACGCCGAGCTGATCGACAGCGGCAGCCACGCGCTGCTGGGCATCTTCGACGCCATCGCACCGGCCGCCAGCGCCGCGCTGGGTGAACTGGCGCAGGGCAATGTGGAGAAATTCCACGCCATCCTGGGCCCCACGGTGCCGCTGTCGCGCCACATCTTTGCCGCGCCCACGCGCTTTTACAAGACGGGCGTGGTGTTCATGGCCTGGCTCAATGGCCACCAAAGCCACTTCACCATGGTCGGCGGCCAGCAAAGCACGCGCTCGCTGGTGCACTTCGCCGAACTGTTCCGGCTGGCCGATGCGGCCAACCTGCTGGAGCAGCCTGATCTCGCGCTGCGCCGCATGAAGACGCTGCTGGCGCTGCACGGGATCGACTGATGCGGGACTTTTCCACTGACCACCGCTGGCTCTCGATCAACACCGCCACCGTGCGCAGGCAGCACGGCACCGAGGTGCCGCTGCCGGAAATCATCGAGGCCTGTGCAAGGCACGGCATCCGCGCCATCTCGCCGTGGCGCGACCAGGTGGCCGCGGCCGGCCTGGACAACGTGGCCAGGCTGGTGAAGGCCCATGGGCTGGAACTGTCGGGCTATTGCCGGGGCGGCATGTTCCCCTACGCCGACGAGGCGGGCATGAAGGCCGCGCGCGACGACAACCGCCGCGCGGTGGACGAAGCCTGCGCGCTCAAGGCCGCCTGCCTGGTGCTGGTGGTGGGCAGCCTGCCCGGCGCGCTGGCCGGCAAGGCCGCCCACAAGGACATCCAGCTCGCGCGCAACCAGGTGACCGATGCCATCGGTGAGCTGCTGGACTACGCCGGCTCCATGGGCATGCCGCTGGCCATCGAGCCGCTGCACCCGATGTACGCGGCCGACCGGGCCTGCATCAACACGCTGGAGCAGGCGCTGGATGTGTGCGACGAACTCGACCCCATGCGATCTGGCGCGCTGGGCGTGGCGGTGGACGTGTACCACGTGTGGTGGGACCCCAAGCTCAAGGCGCAGATCGCCCGCGCCGGCAAGGACAGGCTGCTGGCCTTCCACGTATGCGACTGGCTCACGCCGACGGCCGACCTGCTGAACGACCGCGGCATGATGGGCGACGGCGTGATCGAGATCCCAAAGATCCGCCGCTGGGCCGAGGCCCAGGGCTTCACGGGCTACAGCGAGGTGGAAATCTTCTCCACCGGCAACTGGTGGCAGCGCGGTACCGACGAGATTCTCTCCACCTGCATCGAGCGGCACCGCAGCGCCGTCTGATCAACCCATCGAGGACGTATGCACCTGCATGGGGCGCACCGGCGCAGCCACCAGCGGCCGCTGCTGCGGCGCGGTGCCGAAGGCGATCTCGCCGGACAGCTGGCCGCCCTCCTCGATCACCACCTTGCCGTAGCGGATGCGGCCCGTGACCTTGCCGGTGGCGTAGATCACCAGCTTGTCGCGCACCGTGAGGCTGCCGTCAAACGCGCCGCGGATCTCGGCGATGTCGATTTCCGCCGAGCCCTTGAACGAGCCGCGCTCCGAGATCTGGATCACGCGTGAATCCATCGTGGCCTCCACCGAGCCTTCCACCACCAGCGTGTCGCAGTCGGTGATCTCCACGCCCTTCAGCTTGATGTTCGGCCCCACGGTGAGCTTGCTCTCGCCTTCCTTGGCGGTGGGAGCGGCGGGCGCCGTGTTGGCGGCGGCGGCTACCGGGGCGGCAACGGGCTGGCCCACGCCCAGGATGGCGGCGTTGGGGTTGTTGCCGTGGCGCTGCGCGTAGGGGTCGGGCTCTTTCTTGTTGAAGAAGGGTGTTGCCATGAAATAAGTCCTCTAAGTGTTGTGGAAAGAGCTGCCGATGCTACGGAACACAGCCATTACATGTTCAGCCGCTTGCGCAAGTTCGGTAACCAAATTGACAATGGGTCCTCACGCACACGAGGGACTCGCCATGGCCATCCGCCCTTCCCGTTTCCTGCCGCTTTGCATCGCATTGCTGGCCGGCGCCCTCGTCCCCGCGCACGCGCACGCTGGTGGCCCCGAAGCGGAGACCTTCAACACCGGCGCCGGCAATTTGATCGCGGTGCTGCGTGAATCGGGCGGCGCCAACAAACAGGACGAAACGCTCAAGCCGCTCGGCAAGCTGCGCGCCACGCTGGCCGACGGCCGCGTGATGGACGTGGACATCAGCTGGTTCGGCTACCTCGGCGACATGCACCTGCGGCTGGTGTTCGACGGCGTGCAGAACATGCAGAGCGCCTCGCCCGAAGACCTGGAGCGCCTGCGGCTCTCGCCGGAAGAAGCGCTGCGCCTGGCGGTGGCCAACCTGCGGCGCGCTTATGGCCCGCCGCAGGCCGAGCCCTGGAGCGGCGGCCTGACGCAGGTGCGCGGCACCTCACCCGACCTGGACAGCAGCTGGTTCCTGGACCGCGAGTTTTGGCAGGAGCAGCAGCGCCCGCACCCGCAGGGGCTGGTGGTGGCGGTGCCGCAGCGCGGCGGCCTGGTCTATGCGCCGGCGGACGATGCCGATGCGGTGGAGGGCCTGCGCTTCAGCGCGGCGGCCATGTACGCGGGCGGCACGCGCTCGCGCGTGTCTTCAGCGCTGTACCTGTTCAAGGACGGGCACTGGTCGGTGTTCCAGGCCCCGCTGGATCTACGACCCGCTCAATAGCCCAGGCTGAAGCGCTGGCCGCGAAACTTCAGCACCGCGCTCTTGGGGCGGATCTGCTCCAGCACCAGGCCGGGCGCCAGCTCGGCGCCTTCGTTCACCACCTGGCCGTTGGCGATCAGCATGCGCTGCGCCGGATTTTCTGAATACACCGCACCGCTGATCGCCAGCTTGGGCAATTCGCGCTGCACGTCGGCAGGCAATTCGGCCTGGGTGACGATGGCGTCTGCGGCAGGCGCAGGCTTCTTCTGCGGCGCCACCGGCGCCGGCGCTGCCGCGGGTACGGGCACCGGTACGGGCACCGGTACGGGCACCGGTACGGGTGCAGGTGCAGGTGCAGGTGCCGGCATCGGCAACACCGCGGGTGCGGGCGGCGGCTGGATGATCGCGGATACAGGCGCAGCGGCAACCACCACTGGCGGTGCCGACAAGGGCGCCGGCGCCGCGCTCATGCGCCACCAGACCAGTCCCACGCCGGCCAGCGCGAGGGCGGCAGCGGCGTACATCAACGGCATGGGCAAACGCGCCGCCGTGGAATCCCCGCCCGAGGAACTGGCAGCGGCCTGCGCATGAATGCCGCGCGCCGGGGCGCGCTCGCGCTGGGCGTCGGCCTTTCTCAGCGCATCGAGGATGTATGACATGGGAAGACTGTTTACGGTTCTGTGCGCAGGCGCGGCTCATCGACACCGGACGCGCGATTGAGCTGCATGAAGGTCATGGGGCCGGGCCGGCCGTCTGCGGGCAGCCCCTGCGCCACCTGGAAGGCCAGCACGCGCGCCCTGAGGGCCGCATCCAGCGCAGGCTTGCCGGCAGGGGGCGTCTTGCCGTCCAGCGTGGCCAGGCGGTTGGCCAGCCATTCAACCGAGGCATCCGCCTCCCGGCCGCTGGCGCGGGTGCTGTAGCCCGCCGGCGCGCGCCACAGCGTGCCGAAGTCGCCGTTCCATCGCGTGGCCAGCGCGGCCAGCGTCACGGTCTGCTCACTGCCGCCGGCGCGCAGCGTGGCGCTGTCGGCGCCCAGGGCCGTGAGCAGCGCATAGCTCGGCGCCTTGCCCTGTGCGTCCAGCGTGACGATGCCGGGCCGCCCCAGCTGGCGGATCAGCGCCAGGCTCATGTTCTTGCTGAAGCAGCGCACCTGTTCGCGCTGCAGCGCCTCGCAGGGCTCGCCGTCGCCCGGCGCCAGCTTCCACGCGGTGGACAGCTCGCGCCAGGCCTGGTCCTGGTCGGTGAGCAGTTTGGGTTGTGCGGCAGGTACCGCCTGCGCCACCTTGGCGGGCACGGCTGATGCGGGCGCGGCAGCGGCTGTGGCGGGCGGCGGCGTTTTCCACGGCTGGCTGGCCATCGCAAACAGTCCCGCTCCGGCCGCCAGCCCCAAGCCCAGCACGGCGGCCGTGCGGCGCCACGGCGGGGCGGCGCGCGCAGCCGGCGTGTCGAACACTTCGGCCGCGGCCTTGTCCACGATGGCGCGGTCCACCCGCGGCTGGCCGCCGGCGAATGCGCCCAGCAGCGCGCGGTCGCACAGCAGGTTGATGCGCCGCGGCACGCCGCGTGAGAGCGCGTGCACGCGCGCCAGCGCCTTGTGCTCGAATGGCAGCGCCTGCGTGAGCCCGGCCACTTCGAGCCGGTGCTGCACGTACTGCGCTGTTTCTGTTTCCGTAAGCGCGTCCAGGTGGAAGCGCGCGATCACGCGCTGCGCCAGCTGCTCCAGCTCGGGCCGCGCCAGCATGCCGCGCAGCTCGGGCTGGCCGATCAGGATGATCTGCAGCAGCTTGCGCTCGCTGGTCTCCAGGTTTGTGAGCAGGCGCAGCTGTTCCAGCACCTCGGGTGCCAGGTTCTGCGCTTCGTCGATGATCAGCACGTTGTTGCGCCCGGCCGCGTGCTCGCGCAGCAGGAAGGCGTTGAGCGGGTCCAGGTACTCCTTCACCGTGGGCGGCTGCGCGCCGCGCGCCGGCCCCTCGATATGGAACTCGTCGCACACCGACTGCAAGAGCTCGATCACCGTCAGCTTGGGATTGAAGATGTAGGCCACGTTGCAGTTGGCCGGGATCTGCTCCAGGAACAGCCGGCACACCGTGGTCTTGCCCGTGCCGATCTCGCCCGACAGCAGCACGAAGCCGCCGCCACCCCCCAGCCCGTACAGCAGGTGCGCCAGCGCCTCGCGGTGCCGCTCACTCATGAACAGGTAGCGCGGGTCCGGAGCGATCGAAAACGGCTCGTGCTTCAGACCGAAAAATGGCGCGTACATGGCGGCAAGGATAACCCTCAGCGCCGCCGCCCGCTACGCCGCCACCAGCACCGTCCTTCTCACCTTCCTCACATTGAACGCGCTGGCGATCAGGATGCCCTGGAAGATCACCAGGCCCAGCCACACGCTGCGGTACTCGTGGTGGTCCATGAGCATGCCGAAGAACAGCGGCGCGATCGCCTGGCCGATGTCCAGGCCCGAGTACACGATGCCGTAGACACGGCCGGTGGAGTTCTCGGGGGTGGAGCGCTTGACCAGCAGGTCGCGCGAGGGGCCGGCGATGCCGCTGGCGAAACCCATGAAGCCGAACAGCGCGGGCACGGCCAGCGCGGGCACCGGCGTGAAGCCGATGGCCAGCGCCACCAGCGCCGCCGTGCCGAATCCCAGGCCCACCACGCGCTCGCAGCGCTCCGGCTGCAATGCCAGGAAGCCGCCCAGCACCATGCCGCCTGCCGCGCACACCATGTACACCGTGAGGCACATGGCGGCCAGGGCCACCGGCACGCCGTGCAGCTGCCGCGCGGCTTCGGGCGCGAAGGCCTGCACCACGCTCAGGATGACGGCGTAGAAAAAGAAGAACGCAAAGCACATCCACACCGCAGGCACCCGCAGGAAGTCAAAGCTGCCCTCGGCGTTGCCTGCCTGCGCCTTGCCGGCGGGCGCCGAGGCTGGCAGCTGCAGCTTCGCGCGGTTCAGCCACAGCACGGCCAGCACAACGAAGGCCAGCGTGCCCGCACCCGCAAGCGCCACGCGCCACGAGAAGGCAATGGCCAGCGGCACCACCACCGCGGGGGCCAGCGCCCAGCCCAGGCTGCCGGTGATGCCGTGAAAGCTGTAGGCATGGCCCAGGCGCGGCGCACTGACCTTGCGGTTGATCAGGGTGTAGTCCACCGGGTGGAACACGCCGTTGCCCACGCCCGCGACGATGGAGCACGCCGCCATGGCCCAGTAGTTGGGGCTGAGCGCGAAGCCGAAAGCGGCCAGGCCCAGCAGCGACAGGCCGCTGAACAGGATGGGGCGCGGGCCGTAGCGGTCCACCAGGAAACCGGAAGCGGCCTGCACCGTGCACGACACCACGAAGAACAGCGTCATCAAAAAGCCCAGCTCGGTGTAGCTGGCGTTAAACGCGTCTTTCAGCCAGGGAAACAGCGGCGCCAGCAGCAGCTGGCTGAAGTGGCTGATCATGTGGGCCAGTCCCACCAGGCCGATAACCCCGGCGTCCTGGCGCAGGCTCACGGGCGGCATGGTGGCCGCGGCAGTTGCAGTCGTCATGCCCTGATCGTAGTGCGGCATGGCTTTTCTGAAATGCGACAGAAAGACATGTTTCCGCTAAATCCCGCCAAACAGCCCGCCCCTGTTCACGCCCGTTTGCCGGCCGGCTTGAGCCACGCCAGCGCGCACGCCGCGGCGCCCAGCGCGCAGCCCGCGCTCGCCAGTGCAGTCCAGCGGAAGGCCCGCACCAGCACGTCCGCCGCTGCCGACTCCACCGGCCCGCCCAGCACGTGGGCGAACAGCACGCCCATCGCCGCCACCGCCAGCAGCCCGGCGATGCGCGAGACGGCGTTGTTCACGCCGGACGCCAGCCCCGCATGGGCGGCCGGAACCGAAGCCATCACGGTGGTGGTGAGTGGCGCCACGGCTATCGTCATGCCCAGGCCCATCACCAGCATCGCGGGGAAAAAACCGGTCCAGTAGGAGCCGCCCGGGGCGGGCAGCGCCAGCATCGCCGCGCCCAGCGCCGTCACGGCCGGGCCGGCCGTGAGCATCAGGCGCGCGCCCCAGCGCACGGCCAGCCGCCCCATGGTGGGCGACAACGTGCCCAGCATGCACGAGAACGGCAGCAGCGCGGCGCCCGCCTGCGTGGCCGAATAGCCGAACGCGCCGATCAGCGCGAACGGCAGGAAGAACACCACGCCCGACAGCGCGGCGTACAACAGCAGCGTGACCAGGTTGGCACCGCTGAATTCGCGCGAGCGGAACAAGGACAGCGGCATCATCGGCGCCCGCCCACGCGCCTGCACCACCCCAAAGGCCGCCAGCGCGGCGGCGCCCAGCAGCAGGCTGCCCCACACGCCCACTTCACTCCAGGCCTGCTGCGGCGCCTGCGTCAGGCCCCAGGTCAGCGCGCCCAGCCCGAGCGCGGCCAGTGACGCACCGCCCCAGTCCAGCCGGGCCGGCGCATCCGGGTCGCGGCTGTCGGGCACCGCGTACAGCGCCAGCCAGGCCGCGCCGGCCGCCAGCGGCAGGTTGATGAAGAAGATGGCGCGCCACGACCACTGGTCCACCAGCCAGCCGCCCAGCACCGGCCCGGCGGCCGAGGTGATGGAGGCCCACGCGGCCCAGGTGCCAATCGCCTTGCCGCGGGCCGCGCCCTCGAACAGCACGCCCAGGATGGCCAGGCTGGAAGGCACCAGCAGCGCCGCGCCGATGCCCTGCACCGCGCGCGCCGCGATCAGCGACACGGCGTTGGGCGCCAGGCCACAGCCCACCGAGGCCGCCGCGAACAGCGCCACGCCCGCCAGGAAAATCTTGCGCCGGCCATACCGGTCGCCCAGCGCGCCGCCGATCAGCACCAGCGAGCCCAGCGCCAGCAGGTAGGCGTTAACCACCCATTGCATCGCCGCCAGCCCACCCGCACCGGAGGCCAGCTGCCGCTGCATGGCGGGCAGTGCGACATTGACCACCGAGCCATCGACAAAGGCCATGGACGAGCCAAGCACGGTGGCGGCGAGCGCGTAGCGTTCCTGCATCCGGCCATGCTATCGGCTCGGCGGCAAAAAGACGGAAATCGCCAATTGCGCGAAAATCGGCCACATGGCCCGAACCACCACCCGCACCATCCGCACCCCCCGCCGCGTCACGCCCGTGGGCGACGTCGATCCGTTCCGTCCCAGCCGCGCCCGGCCGGTGCGCGTGCGCGCGCGCACCATGCAGGCCGATTCGCATTTCGAGCCGCACAGCCATGCCTGGTCGCAGCTGGCCTATTGCGCCACCGGCATCGTGCAGGTCACCGCCGCGCACAACGGCGGCACGGGCGATGAAGTCACTTACATCGTGCCGCCGTCGCGCGCCGTGTGGATCGCGCCGGGCGCGCGCCACGCGGTGCATGTGTTGGAAGATGCCGAGTTCCGCACCCTGTACATCGACGCGTCGGTCACGCCCGCCGGCTGGGGCGGCTGCCGGATGATCGTGGTGTCGCCGCTGCTGCGCGAACTGATCCACGCGCTGGATGCGCCGCCGCCCGCGCGCATGCGCGAAGAGCGGCTGGCGGCGCTGGTGCTCGATGAGATCACCCACGCCAGCATCCAGGCACTGGGCGTGCCGATGCCGGCGGTGGATGGCGGCGACAAGCGCTTGCGCACGCTGTGCGAGCGGGTGCTGCGCGCGCCCTCCGAGCGCGCCACGCTGGCCGGCTGGGCCGCCGACGTCGGCGCCAGCGAGCGCACCATGGCGCGGCTGTTCCAGGGCGAACTGGGCATGAGCTACCAGCAGTGGCGCCAGCAGGCCGTGCTGGCCCATGCGCTGCCGCTGCTGGCGCGCGGCGCACCGGTGAGCCACGTGGCTGCTGCCAGCGGCTATGCCAGCGACAGCGCGTTCAGCGCAATGTTCAAGGCAGCGATGGGGCAACCGCCCAGCCAGTTCCAGCCGCGCGCGGCGCGCTAGGCGCTCAGGCCCAGAGTTCGCGCAAGGCCAGCCGGTAGCCGGGTGCGGCCTGGGCGAGCACCTGCGCCGTGTCCACCCTGCGGGCCGCGACGAACACCTGCAGCGGCGCGGCGGAAGGCGCGGAAAACACCAGCGCATCCAGCGCGTGCCCATCCGGCACACCCAGCAAGGCCGGCGCTTGGGGGTCCAGCACCATGAAGTCGGCCCGCTGGCCCACCGCGAGGCCCGCCAGCGGCTGCCCGGTGGCTGCGCTGCCGCCCGCGAGCGCTCCTTCGAACAAGGCCGCGGCGCTGCTCTCGCACACCGCGGCGCGGGCCGCGACATTGCGCTGGCGCAGCGTGAGGCGCTGCGAATATTCCAGCAGCCGCAGCTCTTCCTGCCAGCTGCGTGTGACGTGGCTGTCGGAGCCGATCGACCAGTTGCCGGTCTGCCCCATCCAGCCCGGCAGGTCGAACACGCCGTCGCCCAGGTTGGCCTCGGTGCTGGGGCAAATGACGATCGCGGCGCCGGCCTCGCGCACGCCGCGCAGCTCTTCGGGATAGGTATGGGTGGCGTGCACCAGGTTCCAGCGTGCGTCCGGCGCGGCCTGGCCCAGCAGCCATTCAATCGGCCGCTGGCCGTGGCGCTCGATGCAGTCATCCACTTCCTGCTGCTGCTCGGCGATGTGGATGTGCACCGGCAGTGCGAGCTGGCGGGCGGCCTCGGCCGTTTCACGCAGCGCGGCCTCATCGACCGCTCGCAGCGAATGCAGCGCCACGCCGGCATTGACCAGGCCGCCGCCTTCGCGCCGGGCCACTTCCTGCGCGATCGCCAGCACGGTATCGGGCGTGGAAGCAAAGCGCCGCTGGTCATCGCGCAGCCCCTTCGCGCCAAAGCCCGCACGCATGTACAAGGTGGGCAGCAAGGTAAGGCCGATGCCGGCGGCATGGGCCGCGCGCACCAATGCCAGCGACATCTCCAGCGGGTCGGCATACGGCTCGCCATCCGCCGCGTTGTGCAGGTAGTGGAACTCGCAGACCTGCGTGTAGCCCGCCTGCAGCAATTCGGCGTAGAGGAAGGTGGCCACGGCTTCCAGCTGCTGCGGCGTGATGCGGTTGGCCGCGCTGTACATGCGGTCACGCCAACTCCAGAAATCATCCGCCGCGCCGCTGCTGCGCTCGGTCAGGCCCGCAATGGCGCGCTGGAAGGCGTGGCTGTGGGCGTTGACCAGGCCCGGCAGCACTGGCCCCGCGAGCACCCCGGCGCCCTGCCGCTGCGCCGCAGTGCAGCCCGGCTGCACCGCCGTCCAGCGGCCGTCCTCCGCGGTGAGAAGGACGTCGTCGGCCCAGCCACCGCCCACCCAGGCCCGGCCCGCGAAAAAGTGCTGCGCTTCAGCGGCCATACAGCCTGCCCGCCGCGGCCAGCGCCGCCTGCATCATGTCCTGCAGCACCGGCTGGATGCGCGCCGCTTTTGCTTCGTCGTAGGCGTAGGGCACGACCTCTTCCATGTACAGGCTCTGGCACATCTCCAGTTGCACCGCGTGCACGTTGTCGGCGGGCCGGCCATAGCGGCGCGTGATGTAGCCGCCTTTGAAGCGGCCGTTCAGCACGTGGCTCACGCCCGGCGCCCTGGCGCAGGCTGCCACCACAGCAGCGGCGATGGACGCATCGGCGCTGGCGCCGTCCGCCGTACCGATGTTCAGGTCCGGCAGCCTGCCTTCGAACAGCCAGGGGATTTCGGAGCGGATGCTGTGCGCGTCCCACAGCAGCGCAAAACCGTGTTCGGCCTTCACCCGCGCCAGCTCCGCCGCCAGCGCATCGTGGTAGGGCTGCCACCAGGTTTCGCGCCGCCGCGAGCGCGCCTGCGCGTCGGGCGCGGCACCTTCGGCGTACAGCGCGTCGCCGTTGAAAAAGCGCGTGGGGCACAGCTCGGTGTTCGACGCGCCGGGGTACATGGGCGCATCGTCCGGCGGGCGGTTCAGGTCGATCACGTAGCGCGCGTTCACCGGCTGCAGCACGCTGGCGTTCATGCCGCCAAGGAAGTTGTAGAGCCGGTCCAGGTGCCAGTCGGCGTCTTCCACCGCCAGCGCGCGCGGTACGAAGCCGCCACGCAGTTCGTCGGGAATGCCGGTGGCGATGTGGGGCATGCTCACCACCAGCGGCACGCTGCCCCGATGCAGGCTGAAACTCATAAGGCACGGCCCTTGAAAACGGTTTGCAGGTGCGGGTTGGCGCCGATCGCATAGGCCAGCTGCCCGGGCCGCTCAACCGACCACAACACAAAGTCGGCGCGCAGGCCGGCGGCCAGCACACCCCGGTCTTTCAGGCCCAGCGCCTGCGCGGCCACGCGGGTCACGCCGGCCAGCGCTTCTTCGGGTGTCAGGCGAAACAGGGTGCAGGCCATGTTCAGCATCAGCAGCAGCGAAGTGCAGGGGGAGCTCCCCGGGTTGCAGTCGGTCGACACGGCCATGGGCACCTTGTGTTCACGCAGCAGCGCCACCGGCGGCACACGCGTTTCGCGCAGGAAATAGAAGGCACCGGGCAACAGCACGGCCACCGAGCCCGCCTTGGCCATCGCGGCCGCGCCCTCCTCGCCCAGCCACTCCAGGTGGTCGCAACTCAGCGCGCCGAAGCGAGCCGCCAGCTGCGCGCCGCCGGAATCGCTCAGCTGTTCGGCGTGCAGCTTCACGGGCAGGCCCAGCGCGCGCGCCGCCTCGAACACCCGCTGCGTCTGCGCGGTGCTGAAGGCAATGCGCTCGCAAAACGCGTCCACCGCATCGACCAGGCCTTGCGCATGCAGCGCGGGCAGCATGGCCAGCACCTCGTCAATGTAGGCGTCGGCGCGCCCCGCGAATTCGGGCGGCAGCGCATGGGCGCCGAGAAATGTGGTGCGCACGTCCACATCGTGCGAAGCGGCCAGCGCGCGCGCAGCGCGCAGGGCCTTGCCCTCATGTTCCAGCGAGAGGCCGTAACCGGATTTGATCTCCACCGTGGTCACGCCCTCGGCCATCAGCGCGCGCAGGCGCGGCACGCTCTGCGCCACCAGTTGTTCCTGCGTGGCGGCGCGAGTCGCTTTCACTGTGGAGGCGATGCCGCCGCCGGCGCGGGCGATGTCTTCGTAGCTGGCGCCGTTCAGGCGCAGCTCGAATTCATGGGCGCGGTCGCCGCCATAGACCAGGTGCGTGTGGCAGTCGATCAAACCCGGCGTCACCAGCGCGCCGCCGCAATCGTGCCGTTGCGAGCAGCGGTCCACCAGAGCCTGCGGCAAGTCAGCGTGCGCACCCACAAAGGCGATACGCTCGCCTTCCACCGCGATGGCCGCGTCCTCGATCAGGCCGTAAGGCGCGGCCGCATCGGCGGCCAGCGTGGCCACACGGCAATCGGTCCAGAGTTCGATGCTCAAGCAGGGGCCTCCATCCACAGCGCGTCGCCGCCCGAGAGCCGGATGCGCGCGTTCGCGTCGAGTATCCGCCAAGCCAGCGTGGCCGGCGGGATTTCCAGCTCTTCACTGGAGAAAACGGCTGCAGCGCGCTCCCCGCCTGCGTAGGCAGCTATCAAAGTCATAGCATTGAGCGTGATGTCCAGGGTTCCGCGCACGCGCTGCAGCCGCGCAGGGCCACCGCGGCTCATCAGGTTGAAGTCCCGTGTCGCGCCCTGGATCAGCGTGCAGTTCGTGGCGGCGCCGCCATCGAAAGCCAGCGGCTCGCTGGCTGAAGTGAGCTCGTGCAGGCGACCTTCCACATCCAGCCGCACGCCCGCGCCGTGCAGCACGGCGAACCAGCGCTGCACGCCATCGAAGCGCGAGAACGGCCCGTCCTGTTCCACCTCGGCGACCGAGATGCGGACCCGCCAGTCCTGAGCCGACGGCCAGGCCAGCAGCTCGCGCGTGACGCCGCCGCCGTTTTTCCACGGCGTGGCCGCGACATCCGCCAGCGACACAAGATTCCAGCTCATTCGGAAACCTCCGCGCTGCGCGCTGCGGTATTCGCCTTGGGAGCGGCCCGGCGGCTCATGCCTGGAACTGCCCCGCGAAGCTGTAGCGCGTGCCCGGGTACACCAGCCGCGCCACGCTGGCCACGTTGCCGCCGCTGACGGTGCGCCGCATCATCGTCAGGCACGGTTCGCTGGGCTGGATGTCCAGCTGCTTCGCCTCTTCGGCCGTGGCCAGGCTGGCTTCAATGCAATAGCTGGCTTCGGTCAGCGGTGCGTGCTGCAGCAGGTGCAGCGTGGGCGAGGTCTGGGTGAAGTCCGTGTCCAGGTAGCCGGGCGCGGCGGCGGGGTTCACGTAGCGGTCTTCGTACTGGATGGGGATGCCGTTTTCCAGGTGGACCAGGATGGTGTGGAAGACCCTGGCGCCGGTGCGCAGGCCGAGCGACTGGGCCAGCTCCGCGTTGGCCTTCTCGGCCGCCACCAGCAGCACGCGGGTGGTGTGCACATGGCCGCGCTCGGCCACTTCTTCATGGATGTCACGGATGGTGAGGCGCGAGGAGATGCGGTGCAGCTCGGCCACCCGCGTGCCCGAGCCTTGCACCCGGGTGACCAGGCCCTCGCCGGCCAGCTCGCGCAGCGCCCGGTTGACGGTCATGCGGCTGATGCCGAACTGCTGCATCAGCGCTGCCTCGCTGGGCACGGGGTCGTTCGGCTTCCACCCGCCGCTGGAAATATGGCCGCGGATGAAGGCCTTGACCTGTTCGTACGCGGGCAATGGTTTGGCTGCCATGGCGCAAGAATACCCCAGTTGACACGAGTTGTATAGACAACTACGATTCAGCCGAATTCTGGAGCGCGCCATGTCCGACCTCTCGCAAACCCCTTTTCTCGACAGCAAGGCCCGGCCCGTGAAAGCGCCTGTGGGCAGCCAACTGTCCTGCGCGAACTGGCAGATCGAGGCCGCCTTCCGCATGATCCAGAACAACCTGGACCCGGCCGTGGCTGAGAACCCGCAGGAGCTGGTGGTGTACGGCGGCATCGGCAAGGCGGCGCGCAACTGGCCCAGCTTTGACGCCATCCTGGATTCGCTGCGCAAGCTGCAGCCCGATGAAACGCTGCTGGTGCAGTCGGGCAAGCCGGTGGGCGTGTTCCGCACCCACGAAGGCGCGCCGCGCGTGCTGATCGCCAACTCCAACCTGGTGCCCAAATGGGCCACCTGGGAACACTTCAACGAGCTGGACCGCGCCGGCCTGATGATGTTTGGCCAGATGACGGCCGGCAGCTGGATCTACATCGGCGCACAGGGCATCGTGCAGGGCACCTACGAAACCTTTGCCGAGGCCGGCCGCCAGCACTACAACGGCGACCTGGCCGGCCGCTGGGTGCTCACCGCCGGGCTGGGCGGCATGGGCGCCGCGCAGCCGCTGGCCGCCACCTTTGCAGGCGCCTGTTCGCTGAACATCGAGTGCCAGCAAAGCCGCATCGACTTCCGGCTGCGCACGAAATACCTGGACAAGCAGGCGAAGAGCCTGGACGAGGCGCTTGAGCTCATCCAGCACCACACGTCCCGCAAGGAAGCCGTGTCCATCGGCCTGTGCGGCAACGCGGCCGAGATCGTGCCCGAGCTGGCGCGCCGCGCGAAAGCCGGTGGCATCAAGCCGGACATCGTGACGGATCAAACGTCCGCCCACGACATCATCAACGGCTACCTGCCCATAGGCTGGAGCGTGGAGCAATGGCAGGCCGCGCAGAAGGACGCGTCGCAGCACGAGCGCCTGAAGCAGGCGGCCGGCGAATCGTGCGCGGTGCACGTGAAGGCCATGCTTGAATTCCATGCCATGGGCATTCCCACCGTGGACTACGGCAACAACCTGCGCCAGGTGGCGAAGGATTTCGGCGTGGACAACGCCTTTGACTACCCCGGCTTTGTGCCGGCCTACATCCGGCCGCTGTTCTGCCGCGGCACGGGCCCCTTCCGCTGGGTGGCCCTGTCGGGCGACCCGGAAGACATCAAGAAGACCGACGCGAAGATGAAAGAGCTGTTCCCCCAGAACAAGCACCTGCACCGCTGGCTGGACATGGCCGGGGAACGCATCAGCTACCAGGGCCTGCCCGCGCGCATCTGCTGGATCGGGCTGGGCGAGCGCCACCTGGCGGGCCTGGCCTTCAACGACATGGTGAAGTCCGGCGAATTGAAGGCGCCCATCGTGATCGGCCGCGACCACCTGGATTCAGGCTCCGTCGCATCGCCCAACCGCGAGACCGAAGCCATGAAGGACGGCAGTGACGCGGTGAGCGACTGGCCGATGCTCAACGCCCTGCTCAACACCGCGAGCGGCGCCACCTGGGTCAGCCTGCACCATGGCGGCGGCGTGGGCATGGGCTACTCGCAGCATGCCGGCGTCGTCATCGTCTGCGACGGCACGCCTGAAGCGGCGAAGAAGATAGAGCGCGTGCTGTGGAACGACCCGGCCACCGGCGTCATGCGCCACGCCGACGCGGGCTACGAAATCGCGCAGCAATGCGCGCGCGACAACGGCCTGAAGCTGCCGATGGCCGGCTGATGGCGGAAACCATTGTTCCCGGCGGCCTGACGCTGGCGCAGCTGCGCCGGCTGTGCGCGAGCGAGGTCTTGCCCGTCGCGCTGGATGCGGCGTGCCGCGCCGGCATCGCAGCCAGCGCGGCCGTGGTGCGCAAGGCGGCCGATGGCGAGGCCGCCGTCTACGGCGTCAACACCGGTTTCGGCAAGCTGGCCAACCAGCGCATTGCGCATGACGATCTGGCCGCGCTGCAGCTGAACCTGCTGCGCTCCCATGCGGTAGGCGTGGGCGAGCCGCTGGCACCCCGTGTGGTGCGGCTGATTCTCGTGCTGAAGGCGGCCAGCCTGGCGCGCGGCTACTCGGGCGTGCGGCCGGAAGTCATCGACACGTTGCTGGCCCTGCACAACCAGGGCGTCACCCCTGTGATTCCCTGCCAAGGCTCGGTCGGCGCCTCGGGCGACCTGGCGCCGCTGGCCCACCTTTCGCTGCCGCTGGTTGGCGAGGGCGAAGTGTTCTACAAGGGCGAGCGCATGACCGCGGCCTCGGCGCTGAAGCAGGCCGGCATCGCGCCGCTCAAGCTCTCGGCCAAGGAAGGCCTGGCCCTCATCAACGGCACGCAGGTTTCCACCGCCCTGGCCATTGACGCGCTGCTGGCGGCCGACCGCTTGTTTGAAGCCGCGGTGATCTCCGGCGCGCTGACGCTCGACGCCGCGCGCGGCAGCGACGGCCCGTTTGACCCCCGCATCCACGCTGTGCGCGGCCAGGTCGGGCAGATTGACTGCGCGGCGGCTTACCGCGCACTGGTGGCGGGCAGCGAAATCCGCAATTCACACCTGGAAAACGATGACCGGGTGCAGGACCCGTACTGCCTGCGCTGCCAGCCGCAGGTGATGGGCGCCTGCCTGGACCAGATGCGCCACGCGGCCCGCGTGCTGGTGATCGAGGCCAATGCCGTCACCGACAACCCGTTGGTGTTCGCGCAAGAGGGCCACATGCTTTCCGGCGGCAACTTCCACGCCGAACCGGTGGCGCTGGCCTGCGACGCGCTGGCCGTGGCCATCGCCGAGATCGGCGCCATCACCGAGCGGCGCATCGCCATGCTGGTGGACACGGCGGTGTCGCGCCTGCCGCCCTTCCTCACGCCCGAGCCGGGCCTGAACTCCGGCTTCATGATCGTGCACGTCACCGCCGCGGCGCTGGCTTCGGAGAACAAGTCGCTGGCGCACCCCGCCAGCGTGGACAGCCTGCCCACTTCGGCCAACCAGGAAGACCATGTGAGCATGGCCACGTTCGCGGCGCGGCGGCTGCAACCCATGCTGAAGAACACCGCCCACATCGTGGCCATCGAATTACTGGCCGCGGCGCAGGGCATCGAATTTCTGCGGCCCCTGAAAAGCGCCGCCGCGCTGGAAGGCGTGCTGCGCCTGGTGCGCAGCGTGTCTCCCGCCATGATGAAAGACCGCAGCCTGGCGCGCGACATGGAAGCCGTGCACCACCTGGTGGCCGGCGGCGGCATAGGCCATGCCACGGAAGCGGACATCCCCGAGTTACACGCCTTGCGGCTGGCATGAAGCCTGCGTACATTCACCTCACCACCACCTATCCACGGAGAAGCCCATGAAGAAACTGCTCGCCCTCTCGATCGCCCTGGCCTGCGCCGGCGTGAACGCCCAGGAAACCAAGGTCGCCATCGGCATCTCCGGCTGGACCGGCTTCGCTCCGCTGACGCTGGCCAAGGAAGCGGGCATCTTCAAGAAGAACGGCCTGGACGTGACGATCAAGAAGATCCCGCAGAAAGACCGCCACCTGGCCATCGCCTCGGGCGACATCCAGTGCGCCGCCACCACGGTGGAAACCTGGGTGGTGTGGAATTCCGCCGGCGTGGCCACTACGCAGATCTTCCAGCTGGACAAGAGCTACGGCGCCGACGGCATGGTCGTCAAGCCCGGCATCAACAAGATCAGCGACCTGAAGGGCAAGACCGTGGGCGCCAGCGCGCCGGGCACCTCGCCCTACTTCGCCTTGGCCTGGATGCTGAAGAAGAACGGCATGTCCATCAAGGACGTGAAGGTCACCACGATGGAGCCGCAGCCCGCCGCCAACGCCATCATCGCGGGCGTGGCCGACCTGGACGCCGGCATGACCTACGAGCCCTACCTCTCGGCCGTGCGCGCCAAGCCCGAAGCCGGCAAGATCATCGCCACCACCCTGGACTACCCGATGGTGATGGACACCTTCGGCTGCGCGCCGAAGTTCCTCTCCGAAAACGGCAAGGCCGCCAAGGCCCTGGCCGACAGCTATTTCGAGGCCGTGGAGATGATCAAGAAGGACCCGGCCAAGAGCTACGAGATCATGGGCGCCGACGTCAAGCAGACCGGCGAGGCGTTCGGCAAGTCCGCCGCCTTCCTGCGCTGGCAGGACAAGGCGGCCAACCAGAAGTTCTTCGCGGGTGAGCATGCCGCCTTCACCAGGGAAGCGGCCGACCTGCTGCTGGAAGCCGGCGTGATCAAGTCCATCCCCGACCTCTCCAAGCTGGCCGATACCTCGTTCATCAAGTAAATTGCGCCCGCTGCAACCCGTCTCTCCTCGCGCGCGCGTCGCGCTGGGGATCAGCTTCTTCGTGCTGTTCTTCGCCGTGTGGGCGGTGGCTACGCTGGGAGGCTTCGTGTCGAAGACCTTCCTGGCCGACCCGATCACCATGGTGAGATCGGGCTACGACCTGCTGGTCAACCAGGGCTTCATCAAGGACATCGGCATGACCGTGTGGCGGGTGCTGGGCGGCTTTGCCATCGCCGCGCTGCTCGCCGTGCCGCTGGGCGTGATGATGGGCGCCTACAAGGGCGTCGAGGCTTTCTTCGAGCCCTTCGTGAGCTTCGCGCGCTACCTGCCCGCCTCGGCCTTCATCCCGCTCTTGATCCTGTGGGCCGGCATCGGCGAGGCTCAAAAGCTGTCGCTGATTTTCATCGGCTCATTCTTCCAGCTGGTGCTGATGGTGGCAGTGAGCGTGGGCAACACGCGGCGCGACCTGGTGGAGGCGGCCTACACACTGGGCGCCGCCGACCGCGGCATCGTCACGCGCGTGCTCATGCCCAGCAGCGCACCCGAGATCGCGGAGACCCTGCGCATGGTGCTGGGCTGGGCCTGGACCTATGTGATCGTGGCCGAGCTGATCGGCGCCTCCAGCGGCATCGGCCACATGATCACCGACAGCCAGGCGCTGCTGGCCACCGACCAGATCATCTTCGGCATCATCGTGATCGGCCTGATCGGGCTGGCCAGCGACTTCGCCTTCAAGGCGTTGAACCGCAGGATGTTTCCGTGGGCGCAGCTGGGAAGATGAGAGTGCCCACCAGCAAGGGACGCCGGGGGGCCGCCGCGGCGAATGTCCCCCGCGGCCCCGATCTCGCCAACCAAGTTTGAGTCATGAGCATTCTCCAGGTCACCCGCATCTCCAAGACCTTTGCCGGCGCCAACGGCGGCACCATCGCCCTGCAGGCCACCGACCTGGCCGTGCAGGAGAACGACTTCATCACCATCCTGGGCCCCTCGGGCTGCGGCAAGAGCACGCTGCTGCGCATGGTGGCGGGGCTGGACACACCCACCGCCGGCAGCATCGAGCTGGATGGCAAGCCCGTCACCGGCCCCGGCGCCGACCGCGGCATGGTGTTCCAGAGCTACACCCTGTTCCCCTGGCTCACCGTGCTGCAGAACGTTTGCTTCGGCCT
Source organism: Burkholderiales bacterium (assembly GCA_016191525.1). Taxonomy (GTDB): domain Bacteria; phylum Pseudomonadota; class Gammaproteobacteria; order Burkholderiales; family Burkholderiaceae_C; genus Ramlibacter. The sequence continues at coordinate 81,713 of JACPOK010000014.1, forward strand.
GCGCGAGAAAGGGCTGGCGCTGGCCGAGCAGCATGCCATTGCCTACGGTTTCATCGCCAAGGTGGGGCTGAAGGGTTTCGAAAACCATTTCCCAAAACAGCTGTCGGGCGGCATGCAGCAGCGCACGGCGCTGGCCCGGGCGCTGGCCAACAACCCGCGCATCCTGCTGATGGACGAGCCCTTCGGCGCGCTGGACCACCAGACGCGCGAGCTCATGCAGGAACTGCTGCAGGGCATCTGGGAGGGCGAGCGCAAGACGGTGCTGTTCGTCACCCACGACATCGACGAGGCGATCTTCATGGCCAACCGGGTGGTGGTGATGAGCGCCCGGCCCGGCCGCATCAAGTGCGACCTGCCGGTGGCCATCGAGCACCCGCGCGCCTACTCGGTCAAGACCACGCCGGCCTTCGTCGAGCTCAAGGCCCGGCTGACCGAAGAAATCCGGGTCGAGGTGCAGCGTGCCGCCGGGCTGGCCGCCAGCGCGGCCTGAGGCGCGTTGCGGAAAAGTCCTACACACGCCTTCGGGGGCTTCTTACCGTTGAGCCTTTTTCCGTGCGCTTGAATTGCTCCTGTACTCCAACAACAGGTGAGCACGACGATGGGACAGCAGGACAAGGCCGACGACGCCGTGCGGGACAGCCGATGACCACGCCGAAGGATCCGCTCGAGACGGTGCCGCCCCCCGTTCCGGAGGGCGGCGACACTCACACCACCGGCCAGGGCGCCGACAGCGCCCTGGAAGCCATGCTCAAGAAGCGCCGGATGCGGGCCGACCCCGGCGCTGACCCGCTGACGCAGGAGCAGCAGCCCCAGCCCCGCAAACCCGCCTGACCGCCGGGGCGCTAGCCGCCCTGCAGCTCCCAGGCGGTACCCGTGTGGCGGAAGGTCTCGCTATGCCCCACGGCGAAGCGGCCCGCGGCCGCGTCCCAGACCCAGCGGTCTATGTGCACGGTGTCGCCGTCGATGACCAGCTGGTTGAATGAATTGGCTTCACCGCGCTCCCGCGTGGAAGTGGCGGTGCCGGCCTGGATGATCAACGCCGCATAGCCGTCCAGCTTGTAGCGCCCGCCGCTGCTGCTGGTGTTGCTCACGTGCAGGTGGCCCGACAGCAGGATGTCGGCCCCGCTGCGGCGGAACACCTCCATCGCCTTTTCGGCGCGGCCCACCACTTCGTCGTCGTCATTGCCCGCCGGCAGGTCGAAGGGATGGTGGGTCACCACGATCTTGGTCATTGACTCCGCCAGCGGCGTGAAGCGGGCACGCAGCGCCTGCATCTGTTCGCCGTTGATGCGCCCGTCCTTGAACGTCAGCGAGCGGGCGGTGTTGATGCCGGCCACCGCGATCTCGCTGTCCGCATAAAACGGCTCCAGGTCGTCGGTGATGAAGCGGCGGTACTTGTCCAGCGGCTGCACGAAGCGCTGGAACACGTTGTACAGCGGCACGTCGTGGTTGCCGGGCACGACGATCTGCGGCCGGGGCAGCCCGTCCAGGAAGCTGCGGGCCTGGCGGAATTCATCCGGCTTGGCCCGCTGGGTCAGGTCGCCCGACACCACCACCACGTCGGGCTGCAGGCTTTGCACCAGGGGCGCCAGCGCCGCGACCACCGCCGCGTCGGTGCGGCCGAAATGCAGGTCGGAGAGATGGACCAGGGTCTTCATGGCGGGGGCTCCTGTTGCGGCACGATCACCCGCAGCGCACCCGGCCGCACCCGGTAGCGCAAGGGCGTTTCCATCAAGGTCACTTCACCGTCGGTGGCCACGCGCAGCCGCTTGTGGCGGGTGTGCACGACGAACTCCTGCGCGGTGGCGATGTCGAAGTCACGCGCCTGGTCCAGCCGGCTGAACAGCGCCAGCAGGGCCAGGCGCAAGAGGCCGAAGCGGCCCGTGCGCTGCGCCACGTAGAGCGAGAGCCGGCCGTCGCTCACAGTGGGCCGCTCACCGATCTGGAAGCCTTCCATCGTGTACTCGTTGTTGCCGATGAAGACGAAGGGCGTGCGCCGCTCCCAGATCCGGTCCTGCACCTCGATGCGCGCCGTCAGCGCCGGGTAGCGGCGCGCCGCGGCGATGCTGGCCTGCAGCAACGCGCGCCACTTGCCGTGGCCGAGGCGGCGCTGCAGCTGCTCCCGGTCGCGCACGATGTCGGGGTACAGGCCCAGGCTGGAGTTGTTGATGAAGGTGCGGCCATTGACCTCGCCCGCATCCACTGCCAGCACCCGCCCGTTCGCGATATTCGCCACGGCCTCGTCCTGCGCAAGCGGGATCCGCAGGTCCTTGGCGAAGTGGTTCAGCGTGCCCATGGGCAGCACGCCCAGCACGGTATCGCTGCCCACCAGCGCCGAGGCCACGGCGCTCACGGTGCCGTCGCCGCCGCCCGCCACCACGGTCTGTGCACCGCCGGCGACGGCCTGCCTCACGGTGTCCAGGATATCGGCGCCGCTGCGCACCAGCTTCACGGCCGCCTCCAGGCCGTGGCCTGTGAATTTTTCGCGCAGCTGCTCCACCCATTCCGGCGGACAGCCGGCGCCGGCGGTGGAATTGAGGATGACGGTGACCGCGCCGGTCATGCCTGCAGCACTCCCGCGCGGCGCCGCCGCAGCGCGCGCACCGCGCCGAAGCACAGCGCCAGCCAGAGCAGGCCTTCCACGATGGCGCCCACCACGTCGCTCAGGTAGTGCACGCCCAGGTAGATGCGCGAAATGCCGACCAGCAGCACCATCGCGGCGGCGCCCCCGGCAATGGCGGCCCGCCAGCGCGGCGCCTCCACGTGCGCCAGCAGCAGCACGGCCAGGAAACCATAGAACACCGTAGCGCCCGCCGTATGGCCGCTGGGAAAGCTGTAGGTCGGCAGGCTCAGCAGCGGGTCGTCAAAATGCGGCCGGGCCCGGCGGAACACCTGCTTGACCAGGGCGTTCAACACCAGGCCACCCGGCACGCTCAGCACCAGCGCCAGCAGCCACCACGGGCGGCGCAGCTTGAGCAGCACCAGGCCCAGTGCCGCCGCCATCAGGCAGATGCCCAGCGTGCCGTGCAGGTTCGTCACCAGCAGCAGGGCCTGGGTGAGGACGGGGTGGGTGTGCGCGTGAAACCAGGCGCTGACGGAAAGGTCGGTCAAGGGGCTTGCGTTTTCGTGCCCCAACCATAACCCTGGGCGCGGCGCCCGCAGGTAGGCACAAGCCTACAGTTGCCCGCCCGCTTCTGACAGGCGAAGCCCGCCCGCACCTACCGCGTTGCAGCGCCGCAGGCTACCGGCCCTGGCCCGCCGGCCGCGCACGATGGACCCCACAGCGACACCACCTTCAAAGGCGCACATCATGTCCACCCTGACGCAAGTTAACCGCTCCGGCTCCAACAGCGCCCAGCCGCGCACCGGCACCGCGCCCCCGCCGCTGCGGCTGCCGCGCTTCCTGCTCCAGCAACTGGCCCAGCCCATCACCAGCGATGACGACGCCGGCAACCTGGCCGCGCAGATCCGCAACGCCGACGCCCGCGGCCTGCTGTGAACCCCGGCGGCGATGGCAGCATCGAAAAGCGGCTTCGTGCGGGTGCGCGGAGCGCGCGAGCACAACCTCAAGGACATTGACGTCGATATTCCGCGCGACGCGCTGGTGGTCTTCACCGGCGTTTCGGGCTCCGGCAAATCCTCCCTCGCCTTCGGCACGCTGTACGCGGAAGCGCAGCGCCGCTACCTGGAATCGGTCGCACCTTATGCGCGCCGCCTGATCGACCAGGCCGGCGTCCCCGAGGTGGACTCCATCGAAGGCCTGCCCCCGGCGGTGGCCCTGCAGCAGCAGCGGGGCACACCCAGCACCCGTTCCTCCGTCGGCAGCGTCACCACCATTTCAAACCTGCTGCGCATGCTGTATTCGCGCGCCGGCAGCTACCCCGCGAAGCAGCCCATGCTGTACGCGGAAGACTTTTCCCCCAACACCGCGCAAGGCGCCTGCCCGCACTGCCACGGGCTGGGCCGGGTGTACGAGGTGACCGAGAAAACCATGGTGCCCGACGACACGCTGTCCATCCGCGACCGCGCCATCGCCGCCTGGCCGCCGGCTTGGCACGGCCAGAACCTGCGCGACATCCTGGTGACGCTGGGCTACGACGTGGACAAGCCCTGGCGCGACCTGCCGAAGAAAGACCGCGACTGGATCCTGTTCACCGAAGAGCAGCCCACGGTGCCTGTGTACGCCGGCTTCACGCCCGCCGAAACCCGCCGTGCGCTGAAACAGAAGATGGAGCCCAGCTACATGGGCACCTTCACCGGCGCGCGCAGGTACGTGCTGCACACCTTCGCCACCACGCAGAGCCCGCTGATGAAAAAGCGGGTGTCGCGCTACATGGCGGGGGGCACCTGCCCGGTCTGCGACGGCAAGCGGCTCAAGCGCGAGGCGCTCTCGGTGACCTTCGCCGGCCTGGACATCGGCGAGCTGTCGCGCCTGTCGCTGGATCAGCTGGCGCAGGTGCTGCAGCCGGCGGCGCAGGGGCGGCTGGTGCAGGACCATGCCGTTGCGGCCCCGCTGAGCCGCACCGACGCGCGTAAGGATACGGAACGCCGTGTCGCGGCGGGCGGGTCAGCGCACGCGGGAGCGCCGGACGTGCGCCGCACCGGCAACCTCTCACAGGAAAAACGCATCGCGGCCCAGCGCATCGCACAAGACCTGCTGGTGCGCGTGGCCACGCTCACCGAGCTGGGCCTGGGCTATCTCTCGCTGGACCGAAGCACGCCTACGCTCTCGCCGGGCGAACTGCAGCGGCTGCGGCTGGCAACGCAGCTGGGCTCGCACCTGTTCGGCGTGGTCTATGTGCTGGACGAGCCGTCGGCCGGCCTGCACCCCGACGACGGTGAAGCGCTGCTGCTGGCGCTGGAGCGCCTGAAGGATTCGGGCAACAGCATTTTCGTGGTCGAGCACGACCTGGCCGTGATGCGCCACGCCGACTGGCTGGTGGACGTGGGCCCCGCCGCCGGCGAACAGGGCGGCGAAGTGCTCTACAGCGGCCCACCTGCAGGGCTGGCGAAAGTCGAAGCTTCGCAAACGCGCCGCCACCTGTTCGGTGAACCCGCACGGCGCACACGCCCCGCGCGCGAAGCGGCCGGCTGGCTGCGGCTGGAAGGCGTCACCCGCAACAACCTGAAGGGACTGGACGCGAAATTCCCGCTGGGCTGCTTTACTTCCGTCACCGGCGTTTCCGGCAGCGGCAAGTCCAGCCTGGTCAGCCAGGCCTTGCTGGAGCTGGTGGGCGAACACCTGGGCCACGCCAGCGAGCCGCCGGAAGAAATGGACCCGCTGCTCGCGGAAAGCACCGAAGCACCGACCGAAGGCCGCATCACCCAGGGCATGGACGCCATCCGCCGGCTGGTCTGCGTGGACCAGAAGCCGATCGGCCGCACGCCGCGCTCCAACCTGGCCACCTACACCGGGCTGTTCGACGCGGTGCGCAAGCTGTTCGCGGCCACGCCCGCGGCCCGGCGCCACCGCTATGACGCGGGCCGCTTCTCGTTCAACGTGGCCAAGGGCCGCTGCCCCACCTGCGAGGGCGAGGGCTTCGTCAGCGTGGAACTGCTGTTCCTGCCCAGCGTGTATGCGCCCTGCCCCGATTGCCATGGCGCCCGCTACAACCCCGAGACGCTGAAGATCACGCTCAATGGCAAGACCATCGCCGACGTGCTGGGCATGACGGTGCACACGGCGTGTGAATTTTTCGCGGATGAAGCCGCCGTATTGCGGCCGCTGAAAGTGCTGCAGGACATCGGCCTGGGTTACCTGCGGCTGGGGCAGCCCGCCACCGAGCTGTCGGGCGGCGAGGCGCAACGCATCAAGCTGGCGACGGAACTGCAGCGCACCCAGCGCGGCGACACGCTCTACGTGCTGGACGAGCCCACCACCGGGCTGCACCCGTCCGACGTGGACAAATTGCTGGCCCAGCTCAATGGCCTGGTGGATGCGGGCAACACCGTGATCGTGGTCGAGCATGAGATGCATGTCGTCGCGCACAGCGACTGGGTCATCGACATCGGCCCGGGTGCGGGCGCGCAAGGCGGCCGCCTGGTGGCATGCGGCGCCCCGGCCGCTGTGGCCGCCTCGGCGCGCAGCCGCACCGCTCCTTACCTGGCGCTTGAACTCGGCCTTTCATCCAATTCCCAGAGGGAAAAACGGCTGCAGAGCGCGCCAGACGTGCTTGAGGCGCTATCGGATTCATAGCATGGCTGAGCCATGGCGCAAGGATGTAACGCCCGGAACCCGGCGCGAAAATTGCTCTCCAACTGAGTGGCCGGAATCTTTTTCAGGTTTCTTCACCGGCCCTTGTCCCTCGGCGCTTCAGCGGCCGGGGGATTTTTTCTAGGGCGCCAGCAGCCAGTTCACCGCGTCGCGCTCTGCGTTGAACACCGCGATGGCGGGCTCGCCGCCGCTGTCCTGCGGCGCATCGATGAAGTCATCGTGCGCGATGACCGCCACCCGCAGCGGCGGCGCGAATACGCGCTCCAGCCGGTCGCAGATCAGGAATTTTTCATCGCCCGCGGGCGGGCTGATCACGCGCCGCACATCGACCAGGAAGCGGTCGCGCTGGCTGCGCAGCCCCGCGGCCTTCACGGCATAGGCCAGCTTGAGCGCATCGCCGTATTGCCAGCGGCCCTCGGCCTCGACGCGCACATGCAGGGCATCAACACGGGTGGCGACGATGAGGTTCATGGGGCAGGCAGTGGTTGGCGGGCCCGGTTGAGCCTACAAGAAATCGCCATGCCAAAACGAGCAGCCGGACCGCGAAATGCGCAAAAGTTCCGGCTCAGGCCCGGCCCACCAGCCCGGCCGCTATATTGATGAGCAGGCCCAGCACGGCCGTGTTGAAGAAAAAGCACAGCACCGACTGCGTCACCACCACGCCGCGCATGCGGGTGGACATCACCGTCACGTCCGAGGTCTGCACGGCGGCCGCGATGGTGAAGGAAAAATACAGGAAGTCGTGATACGTGGGCGCGGCCAGCTCTTCGGGAAAGCGCAGCGCGCGCGCCTTGGCGGGCGACTGGTAGAACATGTGGGCGTAGTGAAAGGTGTAGACGGCGCCCAGCAGCAGCCAGGAGCCGACGACCGTGACCAGGGGCAGCGCATAGGCCAGCGCCGGGCCGACGTCCGCCGAACGCGCGTGCGCCAGCTGGGCCACGATGGCCACCAGGCTGAGCACCGCGGCGCCCGACACCACGGCCAGCACCACGCCGCTGCTGGCGTCTTCCTGCCGGGCGATGGCCTGCACCTTTTCGGGCGAAGAGCGCAGCATCAGCCAGGCCATCGAGGCCAGGTATGGCCACAGGGCGCCGTTCCACGCGACCAGCGCGCGGCTGACCAATGTCCAGTGCGCGGGCAGCGCGGCGAATACCGCCACGCCCAGCACCAGCGCCGCCAGCAGGCGGGGACGGTGCAGGCCGGTGTGGCGCAGGCGCTGGGCAAGCTTGTTCATGGGTGCGGCGATTATGGGCGCGCCCTTGCCGCGCACAAAACTGAAAGCGGATTGACAGACGCCATTCCTAGCATCGGCGTGGCAGACATCCTGCACACAACACAGACAGAACGAGGAGACACCTTCATGAAATTGCTGCCACTGGCGGTCGCGGTCGCATCGCTGGGCGCTGCCGCCGCCCAGGCCCAGTCGTCCGTCACGCTGTTCGGCCTGCTCGACATCAATTACGCGCACTTCCGCGGCCAGGGCAACGGCTCGCAGACCGTGCTGGGCAACGACGGCTACCAGTCCAGCCGGATCGGTTTTCGCGGGACGGAGGACCTGGGCGGCGGCATGAAAGCCGGCTTCTGGCTGGAAGCGGCGATGACGCCGGACGACGGCCAGGGCGGCGCGACCAACAGCAACAACCAGGCGAGCGGCGCGGGCGCCGCCGTCGCGGGGCGCCAGGGCCTGACCTTCGGGCGCCGGTCGACGGTGAGCCTGTCGGGCAGCTGGGGCGAGGTACGCCTGGGCCGCGACTATGTCCCGGGCTTCTGGAACCTCTCGGTATTCAGTCCCTTCGGCACCAACGGCGTGGGCAGCTCGGGCTTCCTGTTCTACCCCGTGCAGGGTGCCGCGCGCGTAACCCACGTGCGCGCTTCCAATTCGATCGGCTACTTCCTGCCGGCTCTTGGAGGCTTCTACGGCCAGGCAATGGTGGGGCTGGGCGAGAACGCCTCCAACGCCGGCGCCACGGAGGATGACGGCAAGGTGGTGGGCCTGCGGCTGGGCTATGCCGCGGGTGCCCTCGACGTGGCCGTGGGCAGCACGCGCACGAAGATCAGTGCGCTGGGCGACCTGACGCAAACCAACGCGGGCGCGAGCTACGACTTCGGCGTGGCCAAGCCGATGCTGCTGTGGAACGAAAACAAGGTCGGCGTGACCCGCACCAAGACATGGCTGGTCGGCGCGCTGGTGCCTGCGGGCAGCGCGGGCCAGGTCCGCGTGGCCTACAGCAAGGTGCGCACCACCGGTGTGGCCAACGACGCCAGCCAGTGGGCACTGGGCTATGTGCACAACCTTTCGAAGCGCACCGCGCTGTACGCGAACTACTCGCGCGTGGCCAACCGCAACGGCGGCACAAACTACAACGTAGGCCGTGCGCCCACCACCCCGGGCGGCAGCGCCGACGGCTACGAGCTGGGCGTGCGGCACTCGTTCTGACGGCGCCAGCCGCGGCCCGGTGATGCACGCCCTCGTGGTCGAGGATGAGGCGCCGATGCGCCAGGCCCTGTGCGGGGCACTGGCGCGCTGGGGCTTCACCGTGTGCTGCGAGTCCCGCGGCGGCCCCGCGCTCGCGTGCTGGCAGGCCCAGCCGCCCGACGTGCTGCTGCTTGACCTGGGCCTGCCCGACATGGACGGGCTGGACGTCCTGCAGCGCGGGCGGGCCCTGGGGCTGCGCACGCCGGTGCTGCTGCTGACCGCGCGGGCGACGCTGGGCGACCGCATCCTGGGCCTCAATTTTGGCGCCGACGACTATCTTGCCAAGCCGTTCGACCTGGGCGAGCTGGAGGCGCGGCTGCGCGCGCTGCTGCGCCGCAACCAGCCGCCGCTGCCACAGCGCGGCCGCACGCTGGCCGCACTGAGCTGGGACGCCGGTGCCCGTGCTTTCAGCTGTGGCGGCGAGCCGCTGTCCCTCAGCCCGCGCGAAAAGGCATTGCTGCGCGCCTTGCTCGAGCGGCCGAACCAGGCCGTGCCCAAGGAAGGGCTGGTCCAGACGGTGTTTCCGCGCGGCCACGTGCTTGAAGACGCGGTGGAGGTGGTGGCGCACCGGCTGCGCAAAAAACTCACCCGCTGCGGGGTGGCCATCGTGACGCTGCGCGGCCTGGGATACCTCATCAAGGCCGCTGGCTGAGGGACGCCGGGGCCTTGCACCGGCGCCCAGCGTGATCGCCCGGCGCTCCCTATACTTCGGTCTTCGCCTTTATCGCCCGGCCGGCTTCTTGCATGGCCGCGCCCTCCTCCCCGTTAGGAATCCCATGGCCGTCCTGCAGCCGCGATCGCTTGCCTTTTTGCTCGTCATTTCCACCCTGGTCGCCTGCGGCGACAGCAGTGCGCCGGCCGGCGGGCCCGGCGGCGGCATGCCGCCCGCCGAGGTGGGCGTGGTGACGGTGGCGCCGGGCGACGTGGGCCTGGTGACGGAGCTTCCCGGCCGCCTGGAGGCCTCGCGCGTGGCGCAGGTGCGCGCCCGCGCCGCCGGCATCGTGCTGCAGCGCCTGTTCCGCGAAGGCAGCGACGTGCGGGCCGGCCAGCCGCTGTTCAGGATCGATTCGGCGCCCTATGCCGCCAGCTACGCCAGCGCCCAGGCGGGCCTGGCCAAGGCGCAAGCCAACGCCGCGCAGGCCACGGCCCTGGCGCAGCGCTACAAGCCGCTGGTGGAGGCCAATGCCATCAGCAAGCAGGACTATGCCAACGCCGTCGCGGCGCAGGGCACGGCCGAAGCCGACGTGGCCGCCGGCAGGGCCGCGGTGCAGACGGCGGGCATCAACCTCGGCTACGCCAACGTGATGGCGCCGATCTCCGGGCGCATCGGCCGCGCGCTGGTGACCGAAGGCGCGCTGGTGGGCCAGGGTGAGGCGACGCAGCTGGCGCTGATCCAGCAGATCGACCCCATGTACGTGAACTTCACCCAGTCCTCCACCGAGGTGCTGGAGCTGCGCCGCGCGCTGGAAGCCGGGCGCCTGAAGCGCGTGGCCGGCACCCAGGCGGCCAGCGTGCGGGTGGTGCTGGAAGACGGCAGCGAGCATCCGCGCACCGGCCGCATGCTGTTCTCCGACCTGAGCGTGGACCCCACCAGCGGCCAGGTGACGCTGCGTGCCGAAGTGCCCAACCCCGGCGGCGTGCTGCTCCCCGGCATGTTCGTGCGGGTGCGGCTGGAGCAGGCCCAGGCGGGCAATGCCATCCTGCTGCCGCAGCAGGCCGTGACGCGCTCCACCCAGGGCGACTCGGTGATGGTGGTGGGCGCCGACGGCAAGGTCGCGCCGCGCCCGGTGAAGATCGGCGGCGACCAGCGCGGCCAGTGGGTCATCCTGGACGGCCTGAAGGCCGGCGAGCAGGTGATGGTGGATGGCTTCCAGAAGCTTCGCCCCGGCCCCAATACCGTGAAGCCCGTGCCCTGGAAGGCCGGGGCCGCCCCGGCCGCAGCGCCTGCCGCTTCGGCGCCGGCCAGGTCGTAAGGAAAGCCGCCTCATGGCTAAATTCTTTATCGACAGGCCGATTTTTGCCTGGGTGATCGCGCTGTTCATCATCGTGCTGGGCGGGGTGGCTGTGGCCAAGCTGCCCATTGCGCAGTACCCCTCGGTGGCGCCGCCCTCCATCGTGATTTCCGCCACCTACCCCGGCGCGTCGGCCGCCACGCTGGAGGAAAGCGTGGTCGCGGTGATCGAGCAGGAAATGAACGGCTCGCCCGGGCTGATTTACATGGAGTCGGTGAGCCAGGCCAACGGCCTCGGGCAGATCACCATCTTCTTCGAGTCGGGCACCAATGCCGACCTGGCGCAGGTGGACGTGCAGAACCGCCTGGGCCGCGCCGCGCCGCGGCTGCCCGCGGCCGTCACGCAACAGGGCGTGCGTGTGGAAAAGTCGCGCAGCAACTTCCTGCTGTTCACCATCCTTTCCTCCGACAACCCGGCGTTCGACCCCGTGGCCCTGGGCGACTACGCCTCGCGCACGGTGCTGCCGGAAATCCAGCGCATTCCGGGCGTGGGCCAGGCCCAGCTGTTCGGCACCGAGCGCGCCATGCGCATCTGGATCGACCCGGCGAAACTGGTGAGCTTCAACCTGTCGGCGGCCGACGTGAACAGCGCCATCCGCGCGCAGAACGCGCAGGTGTCTTCCGGTTCCATCGGCGACCTGCCCAACGTGGCGGGCCAGGGCATCGCCGCCACGGTGGTGGTGAACGGCCAGCTCAGCTCGGTGGAACAGTTCGGCAACATCGTGCTGCGCGCCAACACCGACGGCTCCGCGGTGCGCCTGCGGGACGTGGCGCGCATCGAACTCGGCGCGCAGAACTACAACTCCTCGGCCCGGCTGAACGGCAAGCCCTCCACCGGCATCGGCGTGCAGCTGGCGCCCAGCGGCAACGCGCTGGCCACGGCGCAGGCCATCCGCGCGCGGATGGAAGAGCTGTCCAAGTTCTTCCCCGCCGGCGTGAAGTGGAGCATTCCCTACGACAGCTCGCGCTTCGTCAGCATCTCCATCCGCCAGGTGGCCGAGACGCTGGGCGAGGCCATGGTGCTGGTGTTCCTGGTGATGTTCCTGTTCCTGCAGAATTTCCGCTACACCATCATCCCCACCATCGTGGTGCCGGTGTCGCTGCTGGGCACCTTCGCGGTGCTGCTGGCGCTGGGCTTCTCGATCAACGTGCTCACCATGTTCGGCATGGTGCTGGTGATCGGCATCGTGGTGGACGACGCCATCGTGGTGGTGGAGAACGTCGAGCGCATCATGAGCGAGGAAGGCCTGCCGCCGCGCGAAGCCACGCGCAAGGCCATGGGCCAGATCCAGGGCGCCATCGTCGGTGTGACGGTGGTGCTGATCTCGGTGTTCGTGCCGCTGGCCTTCTTCGGCGGCGCGGTGGGCAACATCTACAAGCAGTTCTCTGCCGTGATGCTGGCCTCCATCATGTTCTCGGCCTTCATGGCGCTGTCGCTCACGCCCGCGCTGTGCGCCACGCTGCTCAAGCCGGTGGAAGCCGGCCACCACCACGAGAAGAAAGGCTTTTTCGGCCGCTTCAACCGGGGCTTCTCGCGCACGGCCAAGGGCTACGAGGGCTTTGTCGCGAAGATCTTGCGGCGCACCGGGCGCGCGCTGGTGGTGTACGCGGCCGCGGTGGCGGTGGTGGGCCTGCTGTTCCTGAAGCTGCCCGCCTCCTTCCTGCCCAGCGAAGACCAGGGCTACATGATCGTCAACGTGCAGCTGCCGCCGGGCGCCACGCTGGGCCGAACCACGCAGGTGATGGAACAGATCGAGGCCTACATTCTCCAGCAGCCCGAGGTGCAGAGCATGGTGGGCGTGCTGGGCTTTTCGTTCTCGGGCCAGGGGCAGAACGCGGCGCTGGCCTTCGTCACGCTGAAGGACTGGAGCGAGCGCTCGGGCGCCGAGCATTCGGTGCAGGCCATCGCCGGGCGGGCCTTCGGCGCGCTCTCGCGCATTCGCGACGCCTTCATCTTCCCGCTGGCGCCGCCGGCGATCCCCGAGCTGGGCACGGCCACGGGCTTCACCTTCCGCCTGCAGGACCGGGGCGGCAACGGGCACGCGGCGCTGGTGGCGGCGCGCAACCAGCTGCTGGGCATGGCGTCGCAAAGCAAGGTGCTGGCGGGCATGCGGCCCGACGGCCTGGAAGACGCACCGCAGCTGCAGCTGGACATCGACCGCGACAAGGCCAATGCGCTGGGCGTGGGTTTCGACGCGGTGAACGCCGCGCTGTCCACGGCGCTGGGCTCGGCCTACGTGAATGACTTTCCCAACCGCGGCCGGCTGCAGCGCGTGGTGGTGCAGGCCGACGCGCCCAACCGCATGCAGCCCGACGACCTGCTGCGCCTGAACGTGGTCAACAACAAGGGCGCGGCCGTGCCGTTCTCGGCTTTCGCCAGCACCCGCTGGATCACCGGGCCGATGCAGGCGGTGCGCTACAACGGCTACCCCGCCATGCGCATCTCGGGCGACGCCGCACCGGGCAAGAGCACCGGCGAGGCGATGGACGAGATGGAGCGGCTGGCCGCGCAGCTGCCGCAGGGCTTCGCCTACGAATGGACCGGCCAGTCGCGCGAAGAAAAGCTCTCCGGCGCGCAGGCCATCATCCTGCTGGCGTTCTCGCTGCTGGCGGTGTTCCTGTGCCTGGCGGCGCTGTACGAGAGCTGGACCATCCCGCTGTCGGTGATCCTGGTGGTGCCGCTGGGCATCCTGGGCGCGCTGCTGGGCGCCAACCTGCGCGGCATGCCCAACGACGTGTACTTCAAGGTGGGGCTGATCACCATCATCGGCCTGTCGGCCAAGAACGCGGTGCTGATCATCGAGTACGCCAAGGACCTGCATGCCCAGGGCAAGGGCCTGGTGGAAGCGGTGCTCGCCGCCTGCCACCTGCGCTTCCGCCCCATCATCATGACCTCGCTGGCGTTCATCCTGGGCGTGCTGCCGCTGGTGGTCGCCACCGGCGCCGGCTCGGCCAGCCAGCGCGCCATCGGCACCGGCGTGATGGGCGGCATGATCACCGCCACCTCGCTCGCCATCTTCTTCGTGCCGGTGTTCTTCGTGGTGGTGCGCCGCATCTTCAAGGACAGCGAACGGCAGCGCAAGATGTACGCCCACGAACTGGAGCACGAGCTGCCGCCCGGGGCCAAGGCGGGAGACCAGATATGAAGTTGCTGCCCACCCGCATCGCCGCGGTTGCCTGTGCCGCCCTGCTGGCCGCCTGCTCGATGAAGCCGGCTTACCAGCGCCCCGACGCGCCGGTGCCCGCCACCTGGCCGCGCGACGCCGTGACCAGCGGCTCGGTGGCCGCTGACATTGAATGGCAGGCCTTCTTCACCGACGCGCGGCTGCGCGAGCTGATCGCCCTGTCGCTGCGCGGCAACCGCGACCTGCGGCTGGCCGTACTGGCCATCGAGCAGGCGCGGGCCCAGTACGGCATCCGCAATGCCGACCGCTTCCCCACGGTGAACGCGCAGGCCAGCGGCTCGCGCACGCCGGGCGCCAACGACACCATCGCCAGCGTCTATACCGTGGGCCTGGGCGTCACGGCCTGGGAAATCGACTTCTTCGGCCGCATCGCCTCCCTTTCGGAAGCGGCGCTGGCGCAGTACCTGGCCACGGAAGAAGGCCGCAAGGCTGCGCAGATCGCGCTGGTGGCCAGCGTGGCCAACGCCTACCTCAGCCTGGTGTCCGACCAGGAATTGCTGGAGATCACCCGCCAGACGCTGGTGACGCGCGAAGACTCGCTGCGCCTGGCGAAGCTGCGCTTTGACAACGGTGTCACGTCCGAGCTGGATCTGCGCCAGGCGCAGACGCTGACGGAGGGTGCGCGCGTGACGCTGGCGCAGCAGGAGCGCCAGCGCATGCTGGACGAGAACGCGCTGGCCCTGCTGATCGGCCAGCCGCTGCCGCCTGGCTTCACCACCACGGCGGCCATCGATTCGGTGCAGCTCCCCGACCTGCCGGCCGGCGCGCCCTCCGACCTGCTCACCCGCAGGCCCGACATCCGCCAGTCGGAGCAGCAGCTGGTCGCGGCCAACGCCAACATCGGCGCGGCGCGCGCGGCTTTCTTCCCGCGCATCTCGCTCACCGCGGGCATCGGCACCGCCAGCAACCAGCTGTCCAACCTGTTCAGCAGTGGCAGCTGGGGCTGGACGCTGGCACCTTCGCTGGTGCTGCCGATCTTCGATGCCGGCCGCAACCAGGCCGGCCTGGCCTCCGCCAATGCGGGCCGCGACATCGCGGTGGCGCAGTACGAGAAGGCCATCCAGACCGCCTTCCGCGAAGTGGCGGACGCATTGGCCGGCCGCGCCACGCTGGGCGAGCAGCTGCGCGCGCAGCGCGCCGTGGCCGAAGCCGAGGCGGTGCGCACGCGGCTTTCGGACCTGCGCTACCAGAATGGCGTGGCCAGCTACCTGGACCTGCTGGATGCGCAGCGCTCGCTCTTCACCGCGCGCCAGGCGCTGGTGCAGACGCGTTTGGCGCAGCTGCAGAACCAGGTGCTGCTGTACAAGGCGCTGGGCGGCGGGTGGAGCGAGCCGGCGGCGGAGGCGGCGCCTCATCCGCCCAGCCAATAGCCATATTTTGTAGAGCACTCAGGTGCGCGGGCTCGCGCCCGAGGTGTGATTCTCATCACAGGCGCCGCGTGTTCCGCGCCTCTGTGCGCGGACAGGTGCCTACACTGCGAAGCATGAGGTCCACGCTGTATCCCGCCCTGTTAGCGGCCGTGCTGTGCTCATCGTGTGGAGGCGGGGGCGAGGCGCAGACGCCCGCGGCTGCAACGACTCCTCCAGTCGCTGTCCCCGTGGTCGCGCAAGGCGTGCGCGGCACCGTGACCATGGGGACGGTTACCGCGATCGGCTCCCCGTATGGAGGCTCCGGCACCGTGCCTCCCGGCCCTGAAAGCGAAGGCCTTTCGCTGGTTGCCGGGCGCGCGCACCCGACCGAGCAGGGCCGCGGCGTCGTCGATGGCACTTTGCGATTTGGCGCCGGTGACACGCCCTTCACCCTCTTCAGCCCGGCAGCGCTGCCCGACGGTTCCGTCATCGCCGGCCTATCGGTGACCGGGGACGCATCGCGCGCACCGTATTCCTCGCTCTCTCGTGTAGAGCTGAACGGCCGCATCACATCGTTGCGCGGGCCCTGGGAAGAACAGGTGCGGTGCGAGGCGTTGAGCGCATGCCAGTTCCAGTATTCGTGGGGCGTGGCGACCGGGCTCGATGGGCGGGTGTACGCCAGCAGCACGTTGAACGGCGAGCTGTACATCATCGACGCGGACCTGCGCTCTTTCCAGCGGTTCCCGGGCTTCCCGACGTTCGCGCAGGATTTCACGGTCGACGCCCAGAACAACCTCTACTTCGTGCGGAAGGACCAGCAGATCTGGAAGCGCGCACCGGATGGAACGATCAGCATGGTGCCCGCCGATCTATCGGGGGCCGGTACCCCGAGCCCGGTGCAGGCGTTGCCGGACGGACGCCTGGTCTACGGCACGTACTCCGCCATCCACCTGTACACGCCGGGCTACGAGACGCGAAAGATCACGGGTTTCGCAGGCGTCAGCGGGCTGGCGGTGGACCGCGCAGGAAACATCTACATTCGCGACTCGCAAATCATTCAACGGCTATCACCGGGTGGAGACCTCACTGCCGTTGTCGGACGGAGCGACCCCACCTTCGTCGGCATCGAGTTGGGCCCCCTGCCCTCGCGAATGGGTACCGGGTCAGGTGGGCGCATCGCCGTGGTGCCAGGCGGACTGGTCTTCGCGGCCGCTGCCACGCCTACCGGCGCCGGCTACATGCTGCTGTTCGCGCGCCTGCCCGTTGAGCCGGCTGTGCCGTAGAAGACTTGCTACTCTTTCAATAGCAAGAAATGTCCACGGGCGGCGAGCTCCCGGCACATTCCCTTCTGAAAGCCGGCTGGGGGCCAAAAAAATCCGTGGTGTATAAAAGCGGGTACTCGCAGAGGTTTCCCATGAAGCAGTCCGCCGCCGAACGCCCTGACCCAACGACCCAACGCAAGGCCGCCATCGCCCGTGGCGCCGCTCTTGAGCACACCGGCAAGGTGCGGGTCGAGCCGATCCC
Source organism: Burkholderiales bacterium (assembly GCA_016191525.1). GTDB lineage: Bacteria > Pseudomonadota > Gammaproteobacteria > Burkholderiales > Burkholderiaceae_C > Ramlibacter. The sequence continues at coordinate 98,472 of JACPOK010000014.1, forward strand.
TGATTTCGATCTCGATCGCACCATCTTCAAGACCCTGGAGGGCGGTGCCGCCCGCTTCGTGATGGCCACCCGGGTGGGCAAGGAGGCGCACTGGGACGCGGCCGCCGCCCAGGCCGTCCAGGCTGAGTACGCAGCCGCGCGTGCAGCGCACCCGCTACCCGGGATGAGCCCGGAGCTGATGCAGTTCCTGGTGAGCGAGTGCGACTTCGATGTGGAGCATGCCGACGGCTCGTTCCTCGACCACCTGTACTTCTGCTTCGAGTACACCGTGCAGCACTATCCCGGTCAGTCGCCTCTGGTGATGTTCCTGCACTCGATCCTGGGCACCGGCACCAACACGTTTGCCATGACCGCCGACAAGATACCGGCGTTGCGCCAGCTGATGTCGCCCGCAGACTGGACGCAGGTCGAAGCCTTTCCCTCCGTGCTGCGGCTGCTCTACGCGGGCCCGCTGCGCCGCGAACTGCGCGACAACCTCCACCGCGCCGGCGCCATCCGCTCGATCTCCTTTCACCGGGTGATCGACAACGAGCCGATCACGATCAGCGGCGAGGATTTCTGGATCGCGCTGAACTACCAGCTCATTCACCTGGTGGACTTCCTGCCGGTGGCGAACTGGTCGGTGCACCAGAACGACACCTCGTTCATCCTGTTCCGCGATTTGTACGACCTGCTCGGGAAAGCCGGCAAGTGCGAGGCGAACGTGGGCTACGCGCCAACGGCCCTTCCTCGCCACCTGGAGGGCGAGCCCCAGGGCGTGGGCGCCTGGCTCACGACGTTGATCCCGGTGGGCATGAGCGAGCGGATGGCGGCCAGCTCGGTCAGCCGCTTCTCGCAGCGCATCGGGCACTCGCTGGACTACCGGATCGCCTGGGACTGAACCGGCGCCTAGTCGCGCCCGAAAGTGGCCACGCCGCCCACCACGTGCCTGGCACCGGCGCTTCCCACGGCCCCCTGGACGGTGATGGCGGCGGCGTAGCCCTGCAGCGTGGTGCCCACCAGACGGCCATTGATGGTGCCCAGCGGCGTGCCGTTGCAGCCGGAACACTGCACGTTTGACAGGGTCTGGGCGCCTGCAGCCATGTTCCACACATTGCCCTGGGCTATGGCGTAGGTGGTCGCCGGAATCGCGGCCGACAGCCGGGCGAACTGCAGCGTCATCGCATCCAGTGTCTTGATCTGCCGCGCCTGGAAGTCCATGCCGAGCCGGCCCGCGGACAAGGCCCCCGTGCGCCCGAAGTTGTCGGTGGGCGCGGTGCCGCCCGCGAAACTGTAGACGGCCACGCCCGAACCGGGAAGCGAGACCAACGGCGTGTCCCCAAAGGCCGTGTGCGTGCCCAGCGGCTTGCCCGCCTCGGGCGAGTCATAAGTCCAGTAGACCCCGGCAGCGGGCCGGCCATCCACCTTTTGGGTCTTGTCCACCTGCGCGGCAAGCGTCGCGGCGTTGTAGAAGACCCTGTCGCGCACCTCCTCGACCTGCGCCTTGACTTCGTTCACCGTCAGGCTGCGCGAATCAGAGGTCGGGGAAACGACGCCCTTGTCCAAAGCCGCGGATGCCTGCACTACTGATATGTCGGTTTGCGCCGCGAGCACCGCCACCAGGCTGGGCTTCTCCCCGGCCGCGACAGCCGAGCGGATGGCTTGCACCGCCGCAGCCTGCAGCCGCTGCGCCACCAGCTGGGGCGAGGTGGAAACCTGGGTACTGGCTCGGCGCGAACCCTTGCTGTCCGCCTCTGCCCCTTCCGCAGCCACGCCGGTGGCGGCTCGGGCACGCACGACCAGCGCGCGGTCGTTCAATATGGCCGGCGGAGCCAGCAGCCGCAGGGGCAGCGCGGCGGCGCTGACCACCTGGAAATAGTCCTGCTGGCCAAACTCGATTTCGCCGGCGTCGTTGGCGACGGAGACCCGCCCGTCCGTCACGCCGCCAAACACACCGTTGGCCGATTGCGTCCCGTCGGGGTTGGTGCAATCGTTGTTGCACGCCACCAGGGTGAAGTGCGTGCCCCGTATGCCCAGGGTGGCGATCGTGGTCTGCACGGCGTACGAGCGCGGGTTTGCCTTTCCGATCAGGCCCGTGATGGTGCGCATGCCCCCGCGCAACAGCGACAGCACCGAACGGTCGGTCTCCACGCCCTTGCCGTAGCGGTAGTCCACGATCTTGAACTGGGTGTTGGCACGCAGGGCGACCACGGATTCGTCAGTGAAGCGCAGCTGAAGCGCGCTTCTGTCCCCGACGTCGATCAGATCGCCGTTTTCCACCTCGATGCCGCTTTGCAGCGGCTGCTGCCGGCCGGCCCGCTCGACGGTGGCGGTGCCGGCGAGAGCCAGGATCCGGGCGATGGACTGGGCGTGCGCCGGCGCGGCGGCGGCGCCCAGGGCCAGGACACAGGCGATGAGGATGCGGGTTTTCATGGCGCTTGCCTTTCAGTTCATGTCGTAACGCAGCTTCAGCGCCACCGCGTCCCGGGTGTAGCGGTACAGCCCGATGTTCGATCGCTGCTCATTGTGCTGGTACTCGGTGCGAACCGACCAGTTGCGGTCGACGGCGTAGGCCAGTGACACGTCCGCGCTTGCCAACTGGTCGCGCCGCGTCTCCAGCCCCGCCGCGAACTCGGCGCCATAGCGGCTGGCCTGCCAGCCCAGCCCGGCTGCGAGCGTCCACCGGGGCGCGGGCTGCGACGTGCCGCCAATGCGCAGGCCCCACAGGTTGCGCGACAGGTCGGGCCGGTCGCGCCGGTTCTTCTCCTGCGCCAGGTTCAGGCTGATGTTGAGCGCGGGGTTCCAGTCATGCTCGAACGTGCGGTTCCACGAGCCGGTGACACTGGCCAGGCCGCTGCTGCGCACATCGGCTGCGGCAGCCACCGGGGTGGTCTTGTCCAGATCCAGAAATGAATCCACGCTTTTGTAGGCCTGGCGTGACCACTGCCCGGCCATCGAGAACCGGTTGAACTGGTCCGCCTGGTATTGCCACTCCCCCGCCACCGTGGTGACGTCGAGATAGTGCTGGTGGTCCACGTTCAGGGTTGTGAGGTCCAGTCCCAGCCGGTACAGGCTGCGGCCCTGCAGGTAGGACAGCCCGCCCTGGACAGCGAACGTTTCCTGGTCGAAGACATCGCTGGTATTTTTCGAGTGCGCCCGCGCCGCCACGGTGGCCCCGCCGTACAGGGCCAGGCCGGGCCGCAGTGGATACGTGCCCTGCACCCCCGCCGCAACGCTGCGGAATGAATCGCGCTGCTTTTCCGATGTCTGGCCCGGCGAGACCACGAACCCGTCGGGCAGCCCGGCGATCTGCCCGCTGGCGACGCCGCTGTTGATATTGCTGTCCCAGCCGACGCCGACTTCGGCGAACGCGGTGGCCGTGGGCTTGTAGCGCGACTCGCGTGCGCGGATGGCGTCCAGGAAACGGTTGATGCTTTCAAGCTCCTCCGGCTTCGCGCCCGCCACCAGCGCCTGGAACTCGTCTCGCGCACGAAGGTCCTCGCCCAGGATGAAGTAGCCTCGCGCCAGCTGGAACTGCGCCGCCCGGTTGTCCGGAAACCGCAGGAGATACCTCTCCAGCGCCAGCACGCCTTCGCCCGGAACGCCCGCGTTCAGGGCGGCGATGCCGAAGTAGAAATCGAAAAGCGGATCGCCCAGTTGCTGGGGCGCGGCGCGGCCCGCCTCGTAGGCCTGGCGGTCACGGCCCTGCTCCAGCAACGCCTTGATGTCGTCAGCCGGCGCTGCCGCGGCTGCCGTGGCCAGCGACAGCAATGCCGCCTCAATGGGTGCTCTCCTCATGTCCACGACCTCCAGGAAGACTCGTTTTTCTGTTCCGGAAAAAGGCTACCACAGGCAGGCGCGGCGCGGTATCAGGAAATTGGCTGTTAGCTCCTGATTTCATAGCAGCCCACGCATACCAGGCGCGGGCTGTGGGCGATTTCGTCTCTGAAAGCAGGCGTTGCGCTGTCATCCGGGCAACAGCCGGGCGGCGGGCCTTGGGCTACATTGCTGGGCGATGAACACGCCCGCCCTCGCCGCCGCCACCGCCGCCCCGCCCTTCCAGGCCATCGCCGACCTCGCCCGCCAGCATGCCCTGGAGCGGCCCGGCCAGCGCGCGCTGGTGCAGGGGGACCGCAGCGTCACCTGGGGCCAGCTGAACGCCATGATGGACCGGGTGGCGGCCTCGCTGCAACGCGATGGCGTGCAGCCCGGCCAGGCCATCGCCATCTGCGCGGCCAACTCGCTGGAGTACGCGGCGGTGTTCATGGGGGCGCTGCGGGCCGGCGTGGCGGTGGCGCCGCTCTCTACCCACTCGCTGCCTGCGCAGCTGGCGACCATGGTCGCGGACAGCGGTGCGCAGCACTTCTTTGTGGATGCGGGCGTGCCGGCGTTCGACACCGGTGGCGCCCGGCGCATCTTCATGGACGCGGGCGGACGGCCGTCGCTGGAGAAATGGCTGATGGCTGCCGGCAGCCGGCCCCGGCCCGTGCAGACGCAGCCCGAGTGGCCCTTCAACATCATCTATTCCTCCGGCACCACCGGCACACCCAAGGGCATCGTGCAGGCGCACGGCATGCGCTGGGCCCACGTGGCGCGCGCGGAAAGCTACGGCTATGGCCCGGAGACGGTCACGCTGATCGCCACCTCCCTGTGCTCCAACACCACGCTGGTCTGCTTCTTTCCCACCATGGCCAAGGGCGGCTGCGTGGTGCTGGCACCGCCGAAGTTCGACGCCGGCGCCTACCTTGCGCTGGCAGAGAAGGAACGCGCCACCCACACCATGCTGGTGCCGGTGCAATACCAGCGCATCATGGCGCTGCCGGAATTCGACGACTACAACCTGTCGGCATTCGTGATGAAGTTCTGCACCAGCGCGCCCTTCCATGCGCAGCTGAAGGCGGACATCCTGGCGCGCTGGCCGGGCGGGCTGGTGGAGTTCTACGGCATGACCGAGGGCGGCGGCTCCTGCATCCTGGAGGCGCACCTGTTCCCGGACAAGCTGGCCACCGTGGGCAAGCCGCCCGAAGGCCACATCTTCCTGGTGCTGGATGAAGAAGGCCGCGAGCTGCCCGCCGGCGAGATCGGCGAGGTGGTGGGCCATTCGCCCGCTTCGATGATGACGGGCTACCACAACCAGCCGGCCAAGACGCGCGAAGCCGAATGGTTCGACGGCGAAGGCCGGCGCTACCTCCGCACCGGTGACGTGGGCCGATTCGATGCCGAAGGCTTCCTCACGCTGATGGATCGGCGCAAGGACATGGTGATCTCCGGCGGGTTCAACATCTACCCCAGCGACATCGAAGCCATCCTGCGCCGGCACCCTGCCGTGGCCGACGCTGCCGTGATCGGCGTGCCTTCCTCTGAATGGGGTGAGTCGCCGGTGGCCTATGTGGTGCCGGCGGCGGGCGCGCAGGCCAGTGAAGCCGTGATTCGCGACTGGACCAACCAGCAGGTGGGCAAGACCCAGCGGCTGGCAGGGCTGCGCTTCACCACCGAATTGCCGCGCAGCGAAATCGGCAAGGTGCTCAAGCGCCAGTTGCGCGACAACTGGGCCTCGGGCCGATAGAGCTCAGGCGGCGGGCGCCACCTTCGCGCCCGCGATGCCGTGCCGCTCCAGCGCCTGCGCAACGAAGCCGCTGCGCTTCATGCGCTCCACGAAATCATCGAGGTATGCCGCCGCCTGGGCACTTCGCGCCTTGGGCATGGCCATCGCCTGGTTGATCACCATGAAGTTGCCCGGCAGCAGGCGAAGGCCGCCGATGCGCTGCGCATCGGCTTCCAGCTGCTGCTTGACGCCGGCCGCCACGGCATGGCCGCCCTGCACCATGCCATCGACCACGGCCTCGGAGGTGGGCACCTTCACCAGGGTGGCGCTCCTGATGTTGCGGCTGAGGAAAAGCTCATAGGCGCTGCCCGCGCCCACCACGATGTTGGTGCCGGCCACATCGACTTCCTCGTTGCGGGCCAAGGGTGAGCCATCGGCCACCAGGTAGCAGCCTTCGATCTGCACATAGGCGGCCGTGAAATGGATGGCGGCGGCGCGCAGCGGGTCGATCGCCATGAAGCCGATGTCGGCCTCCTGGGTGTTGAGGGCCTCGACCGACCTGGCCGCCGTGGGGAACTGCAGGAAGCTCACTTCCACGCCCAGCTCGCGCGCCAGTTCACGCGTGAGGTCGATGGAAACGCCGGCGGGCTTGTCCGGCGATGTCTTGCTGTGGGCCAGCACGGGGTTGCCCAGGTTCAGCGACGAGCGCAGCTTGCCGGTGGGCGCGAATTCATTGATGATGGATGCGTGGGTGGTCATATGCCCGCAACTATACTTTTTTGAACAGGAGACAACACCATGAAGATGCTCCCCGTTTCGATGCTGGTTGCGGCGCTTGGCTGCGCCGGCGCCGCGCAGGCTCAAAGCACTTTGGGCGATTTGCTGGACAAGGGCGCCAGCAAGCTCACTGCGGCCGAAGCCCAGTCCCTGGGCCCGCTGGGCGTGACGCGCCAGGGCGTGGACAGCGACGCCATCATGACGCTGCGCGCTGACGGCACCGTGGTGGGCACCGTCGTCAACAAGCAGGGCTTCGGCGCCAGCGATGCGCAGGGCACCTGGACGGTCGATGCGGGCGGCAAGCGCTGCGTGGACGTGCGGCTGCCGGCCTTCAACATGAACTGGAGCCAGTGCGGCTACACCTATCGCCTGGGCGGCCAGCTGTACGGCGTGGCTTCCGATTCCGACCGCGGCGCGCTGGTCACTGCTTATGTGCCCACGGCGCAGCTGAAGCAGTAGCGCTTCGCGCACCAGAAGAGCCCGGTTCGCCGGGCTTTTTTTCTGGCACGTTCCATGCCTTAGTCCTTGCGGCCGCTCCGGCCTTCAGGGAGGTTTCCATGGCTGTTTACCAGACGCTGAGTTTGCTTGCGGGCTTCGTGATCTTGCTGGGTGCCGCGGTGGGCGGCATGTACTGGGTCAACGCACGCAAGAAGGACTGAGACCCGCCCGGCACTGGTGCCGGGCGCACCGCTCACCTCACTCGGTGATCCATAGCGGTGCCGGCGCCGTCTGGTCGGCGTGGCGGTCGCCTCGCACCGCCGCGGGGTCCGATCGCAGTGCCGAGTCCATCATCGAGGGCACGATGCTGTGCCGTGAGCCGGCGCTTTCGAGGCCCATCTCCTTGCCGCCCCGCGGGGGTGCCGCGCGCTGGCGGTTGGAGGTGACGCTGCCGGCGAAAAACAGCGCCGTGAGCGCATGCGCCATGCTGGATTCGCCCAGGCCGGTGCGCTGCTGCAGTTCGGCAAAGGTGCCCGGCGCGATGGCCAGCTCGCGGATCAGCGCCAGGTGGGTGTCCTTGAGCATGCGGCCGGGCACGCGCGGCGAGTGGCGGAAATACAGCTGCGCGGTGCGGTAACGCGCCGGCAGCACGTCGCGCGTGGTGCGCAGCGCGTACTGCCACATCAGCTCCGTCATGGTGGTGCGCGTGAAGTGCGGCGGTATCAGGCCGGCCGCCGCAGGCCGCCCGCTCCACTCGGCCTGCTCCACGTCGGCCGGCTGCACGCCGGGCGCGTGCCCGACGGCGCCGCCCAGGTCGATCACGGCCACCAGCGCGCCACGCACCGACAGGTGGTAGATGGCCGAGGTCAGCTTGCCCTGCCTCTGCTCGATGGCGCACGCAAGCGCGAATTGCGCTCCCAGCGGCGCCAGCGCCGTCTCGAATTTCTGCAGGGCGGCCGCAATCGACTCGGGCCGGGCAGGGTCGAAGGAAGCCGGGGGTTCGATGTCGGGCCCGGCCAGCGGCAGCGCGAAGGCCATGGGCCGGTCGACCTGCTCCAGGTTCAGCAGCGTCGCGCGGCTCTTGGGGTCCGCCGGCGGCACCCGGACGATGCCGTTGGGCTGGCGCTTGGCATTGGCACCATTCACCCACCAGGCATCAGCATCGGCAAACGGCCATGGCTGCCACTTCACCACCCGCGCCTTGAGCAGGTTGCCGAGCTGCTCCTGCTGCGCCGGCGCAAAGCCGACCAGCCCCAGCCGCAAGACGGGAAGTTCAAGTGACACGGTTCGCCCCTCTGTATTTTTATGCGGGAGCCGTGCAGGCACCCGGTGCAAATGTAAAGGAGGCGGCGCCGTCCGCCAAGAAATTTCGTGCCGCTGGTCAAGGCGGCAACACTGAACCCTTAAGGATTACAGCCGCTCTTTGGCTTCCACATCGGTGATGTCACCAATGCCCGAACGCGGACCCGCTTGCGCGCCGCGCACCACGCGGCTGAAGCCGCCGCGTGGGTCCACGCGCATCACAAAAGGCGCCACGGGCCGCCCGGTCACGCGGGCCCAGAGCGAACGGGCGCCCCACAGCGCCACCAGACCGGCCAGCGCCACGAGCAGGGTGGCCGCGAAGACCAGCCCCACGGCCACCAGCACCAGCCGCAGCAGGAACCGGAACAGGCCCTGCATCTAGGCCGCCGCCTCTTCGGGCAGCGGCACCGCGTTGCCGAAGTGGAAGACACCGGGGTCACGCACGGGATCCACGTCCACCGGGATGCTGCTTCGGGGCGGAAACCGCCCTTCCAGGATCAGCTTGGACAGCGGGTTCTCGATGCGCTGCTGGATGGCGCGCTTCAGGGGCCGCGCGCCGAACACGGGGTCGAAGCCCACCTTGGCCAGCTCTTCCAGCGCGCCGGCGGACACCTGCAGCGTGAGGTCCATCTTGGCCAGGCGCTGCTCGAGGATGCGCAGCTGGATGGCGGCGATCTTCTCGATGTGCTTCGCGTCCAGCGCATGGAACACCACGGTCTCGTCGATGCGGTTGAGGAACTCCGGCCGGAAGTGGTTCTTCAGCTCGTCCCACACCGCGTCCTTCACTTCCTCGTAGGGCTTGCCCACCATAGCCTGGATCATGTGCGAGCCGATGTTGCTGGTCATCACGATCACAGCGTTCTTGAAGTCCACCGTGCGGCCCTGGCCGTCCGTGAGGCGCCCGTCGTCCAGCACCTGCAGCAGCACATTGAACACGTCGGGGTGGGCCTTCTCCACTTCGTCCAGCAGGATCACGCTGTAGGGCTTGCGGCGCACGGCTTCCGTGAGGTAGCCGCCCTCTTCGTAGCCCACGTAGCCGGGCGGCGCGCCGATCAGGCGGGCCACCGAGTGCTTCTCCATGAATTCGCTCATGTCGATGCGGATCAGGTGGTCTTCGCTGTCGAAGAGGAAGCCGGCCAGCGCCTTGCACAGCTCGGTCTTGCCCACGCCCGTGGGGCCCAGGAACAGGAAGGAGCCGGTGGGCCGGTTCGGGTCCGACAGGCCGGAGCGCGAGCGGCGGATGGCATTGGCCACCGCTTGAATAGCTTCGTCCTGGCCGATGACGCGGTCGTGCAGCTTGTCTTCCATCACCAGCAGCTTGTCGCGCTCGCCCTGCATCAGCTTGGACACGGGGATGCCGGTGGCGCGCGCCACCACTTCGGCGATCTCTTCGGCGCCAACCTGGGTGCGCAGCAGCTTGGGCGCGCTCGTCGTGCCCTTGGCGGTTTCTTTGGCCTGGGCTTCCTTCAGGCGCTTTTCCAGCTCGGGCAGCTTGCCGTACTGCAGCTCGGCGACCTTGTTGAAATCGCCCTTGCGGGTGAGCTCCTCGATCTGGTGGCGCATCTTCTCGATGTCTTCCATCACGGTGGCGGAACCCTGGGCCTGCGCCTTCTCGGATTTCCAGATCTCGTCGTAATCGGCGATTTCCTTTTGCAGCTTGACGATCTCTTCCTCGATCAGCGACAGGCGCTTGCGGGAAGCTTCGTCCTTCTCGCGCTTGACGGCTTCGCGTTCGATCTGCAGCTGGATCAGCCGGCGGTCCAGCTTGTCCATCACTTCGGGCTTGGAGTCCATTTCGATCTTGATCTTGGAGGCGGCCTCGTCGATCAGGTCGATCGCCTTGTCCGGCAGGAACCGGTCGGTGATGTAGCGGTGGGACAGTTCGGCAGCGGCCACGATGGCCGGGTCGGTGATCTGCACGCCATGATGAACCTCATACTTTTCCTGCAGGCCGCGCAGGATGGCGATGGTGGCTTCCACGCTGGGCTCGCCCACCAGGATTTTCTGGAAGCGGCGCTCCAGCGCGGCGTCTTTCTCGATGTACTTGCGGTATTCGTCCAGCGTGGTGGCGCCCACGCAGTGCAGCTCGCCGCGCGCCAGCGCCGGCTTGAGCATGTTGCCCGCGTCCATGGCGCCTTCGGCCTTGCCCGCGCCCACCATGGTGTGCAGCTCGTCGATGAAGACGATGGTCTGGCCTTCGTCCTTGGCCAGCTCGTTCAGCACCGTCTTCAGGCGCTCCTCGAACTCGCCGCGGAACTTGGCGCCGGCCAGCAGCGCCGCCATGTCCAGCGACAGCACCCGTTTGCCCTTGAGTGATTCGGGCACCTCGCCGGCCACGATGCGCTGGGCCAGGCCTTCGACAATGGCCGTCTTGCCCACGCCGGGCTCACCGATCAGGACGGGGTTGTTCTTGGTGCGGCGCTGCAGCACCTGGATGGCGCGACGGATTTCGTCGTCACGCCCGATCACGGGGTCCAGCTTGCCCATGCGGGCCCGCTCGGTCAGGTCCATGCAGTACTTCTTGAGCGCCTCGCGCTGGCCTTCGGAGTCGGCGCTGTTGACCTTCTCGCCGCCGCGCACGGCTTCAATGGCCGATTGCAGGGCCTTGGTGGACAGGCCGTTTTCACGCGCGATGCGCCCGATGTCCTGCTTGGTCTCGGCCACGGCCACCAGGAACAGCTCGCCGGCGATGAACTGGTCGCCGCGCCGGATGCCTTCCTTCTCGGTCGCCTGCAGCAGCTTGGCCAGGTCGGGCCCGACCTGCACCTGTTCCTGTCCTTCGACCTTGGGCCGCTTGTGCATGGCCGCCTCTGACGAGGCCAGCAGGCCCTGCACGTTGGCGCCGGCGCGCTGCAGCAGCGAGCGCGGGCCGTCTTCCTGGCGCAGCATGGCCACCAGCAGGTGCTCGGGCTCGATGTAGGCGTGGTCGTTGGCAAGGGCCAGCGTCTGCGCTTCGCCCAGGGCTTCCTGGAATTTCGTGGTGAGTTTGTCGAGTCTCATGGATGTTTCCCCAATGCCCACAATCTTGGGGGTTATTGGCCGGAATTCAAGCTCCTAGAATGGCGCCATGAACATCCACCAGCTGTCGGTGACCTACCTGCCCGAGCAGGACCGCATCCTGGCGCGCATCAACACCACGGCGGGCGAGGAGATGCGCCTGTGGCTCACCCGGCGCCTGATGCTGGGCCTGTGGCCGCTGCTCAGCCGCCTGATGACCGAGCACCTGCTCAAGCTGGAAGCCGCCGGCACCTCGCTGGACGCCGCCGACGAAGAGCTGAAGAAGATGCTGGCCGATTTCCGCAAGGAAGAATTCCTGCAGCACGCCGACTTCGACACGCCCTACCAGGAAAACCAGCCGCGCCTGCCGCTGGGCGAGGAGCCCCTGCTGATCACCGATGTTGACGCCTCGCCCCTGCCCAACGGCCGGCTGCGCCTGAGCTTCAACGAGCGCCCGCCCAACGAGGGCGAGCCGCGCAGCTTCCAGATGGAGATGGAGCCCAAGCTGATGCAGGGGATGATGCATTTGCTGGAGCAGGCGCTGGCCCAGTCGCAGTGGCGCGAGGCCTTTGCGGCCACGGCGGGCCTGGAAGACACCAGCCTGTCCGACGACGGCCTGCTGCCCGCCAAGCCGCGCTACCTCAACTAGCGCTTCAGCGCGTCGAGCGAGAAGCCGGCGACTTTCTTGTATTCGTCGGAGATGCGCTGCAGCTCGCCGGGGCTGATCAGGTCGTCGATGGTGCCCGGGAACGGCTTGCCGCCCGAGAGCTCGTCCACCCGCATGTTGATGAAGTCGGGCGGCACCGTGCGGTTGGTCTGCACGATCCGCGAGGTGGGCCCCAGGCGCAGGTCTTCATAGGCGGCCAGCGCGGGCATCGGGTCGCGCCGGGATTTCGACAGCTGCTCGGCCAGCGTGCGCGCATCGATGATGGCCTGGGCCGAGCCGTTGGAGCCGCGCGGATACATGGGATGGGCGGCGTCGCCCAGCAGCGTGACGCAGCCGAAGGTCCATTGCGCGACCGGGTCGCGGTCGACCATGGGGTATTCGAAAACCTGCTGCGCGCCGGTGATCAGGGCGGGCACGTCCAGCCAGTCGAAGCGCCAGTCCTTGAAGATGGAAATGAAGTCCTGCGGCGCACCGGCGCGGTTCCAGTCGTTCATGGCGGAGCCTTCGCGCTGGATCTCGGCCACCCAGTTGATCAGCTGGCTTCCCTTGCCGTCCACGTTGTCCACGATGGGGTAGATCACCATCTTGCCGGTGTCGATGGAGCCGATGCGCAGGTAGCTCTTGCCGGTGAGGATGGGCTTGTGCACGGTGGTGCCGCGCCAGGTGTTGATGCCGGCGAACGCCAGCTTCTCGCCGGGGTAGAACTGCCGGCGCACGGCCGAATTCACGCCGTCGCAGGCTACAACCACGTCGGCATGCACTTCGGGCATGCGCACGCCGCCGGCGGTTTCAAACAGCAGGGCGGCGCCCTGGCCGTCGCGCTGGCGTACGCCCACGCAGCGGTGGTCCAGGTGCACGTGGCGCGGGCCCAGGCGCTTGAGCGCGGCCTCGTAAAGCGTGCGGTGCAGCTTGCCGCGGTGGATGCCGATCTCCGGCATGACATAGCCCGCGTGCCGGCCGCGCGGCTCGCGGTAGATGAATTGGCCGAAGCGGTTGAAGAACACGCTCTCCAGGTTCTCGATGCCGGCTTCTTCCAGCTCGGCCTGCACCCCCAGGGCCGCCAGCTCGCGCATGGCATGCGGCAACAGCGTGATGCCCACGCCGATCTCGCGCAGCTCCGGCACGGCCTCGTACACATCGCAGGCCAGGCCGCGCTGGTGCAGGGCCAGCGCCAGGCTGAAACCCCCGATGCCGCCGCCGACGATGGCGATTTTCATGAGCCAGGCCGACGACGGGCCGCCCCTAGGCGGGCCTGCGACCCCTCGGGGGGCAGCGCAGTACACGAAGTGACAAGCGTGGGGGCCATTTCAATCCGCCGTGATGTTTTGTGCCTTGATGAGCTGGGCCCATCGGCCCGCATCCTTTTCCACCAGCTGCTGGAATTCCTGGGGTGAGCTGCTCGCAGGATCCATGCCCTGGGTTTCAAAAGCCGTGCGCACATCGGGTGCCGCCAGGATGTCCTTGAGCTCGCGGTTCAGCCGCGCCACGAAGTCGGGCGAGGTGCCCGGCGGGGCGAAGATGCCGTACCACATGTCCACATTGAGCTTGCCCACGTTGGCTTCGGCCAGGGTCGGCACCTGGGGCAGAAGCGCATGGCGCTTGTCGCTGCCGATGCCCAGCGCCACCAGCTTGCCGGCCTTGACATGCGGCAGCGCCACGTGGATGGGCAGGAACATCGCGTCGATCTGCCCGCCCAGCAGGTCGGTGACAGCGGGTGCGGTGCCCCGGTAGGGGATGTGGGTAAGGAACACCCCGGCCGTGGACTTGAACAGCTCCATCGACAGGTGGTGCGGTGTGCCCACCCCCGGCGAGCCGTAGTTGATCTTGCCCGGACGCGCCTTGGCGGCCTTGATGAGGTCGGCCGGCGTGCGCCAGCCGGTGTTCGGGCTGGCCACCAGCAGCAACTGGCCCCAGCTGGTAAGTGACACGGGCACCAGGTCCTTCACGGGGTCGAAGCTGAGCCGGGGGTACAGGCTGCGGTTCATCACCAGCGTGTTGACGCTGACCAGCAGCGTCTGGCCGTTGGGCGCGGCGCGTACCACGGCCTCGGTGCCGATGTTGCCGGAGGCGCCGGCGCGGTTGTCCACCACCACGGGGCGGCCCAGCCGCTCGCCCAGCTTCGGGCCCACGGTGCGGGCGATCAGGTCAATGCCGGTGCCGGGCGTGAAGGGCACGATCAGGCGCAGCGGCGCCTGTGCCGAGGCGATCAGCGCCGGCTGTGCGGCGGCGCCCAGACTGGCGGCGCCCGCCAGCGCCAGCAGGACAGTACGAAGAAGCTGGTTCATGGCTCGTTCCATGGTTTGCATGCTAACCATTTTGGACACCCGGCGGCAAGGCACAATCCATGCAATCCCTAGAGCCGCCACTTTTGCCTGTGCCCCTGCCCCCCAAGACCACCCCCAGCCTGTCCCGCCTTTATGCCCGCCCCGGCTTCCTGCTGCGCCGCGCGCACCAGATTTCGGCCGCGGTGTTCGAGGATGAGTGCCGGGAAGCGGGCCTGACGCCGGCCCAGTTCGGTGTGCTCACGGTGCTCAGCGCGCACCCCGGGCTGGGCCAGTCCAGCCTGGCACGGGCCCTGGGCTTTGACAAGGTGACGGTGCTGCGGGTGCTGCGCGGCCTGGAAGCCCGCGGCCTGGTGGCGCGGGCGCCCGCCCCGGACAACAAGCGCAACGTTTCGGCGGCGCTCACCGAGGCCGGCCTGGCGCTGCTGGGCGCCGCACAAAAGCCCGCGGAGAAAGCCTACAAGCGGCTGCTGGCGCCGCTGGACGCTGCCCAGCAGGCCCAGCTGCTGGACCTGTTGCAGCGGCTGACGGGCGAGCTGGAAGACGACGCCCGCGCGGCGTTCGTGCCGCTGGCGCCCCGGTAAGGCATGGATCCCGGATCAAGTCCGGGATGACGGTCAGGAGTTGCGGCTGGCGATGCCCCATTTGGCCAGCGCCGCGTCGTCCGCAGCGCGGGCATCCACCCATTGCGCGCCCTGCGGCGTCTGCTCCTTCTTCCAGAACGGCGCCTGGGTTTTCAGGTAGTCCATCAGGAACTCGCAGGCCCTGAAGCTTTCGCCGCGGTGGGCAGAGGTGACGGCCACCATGACGATCTGGTCGCAGGGCGCTAGCAGGCCCACCCGGTGCACCAGGCGCGCCGCGTAGATGTTGAAGCGGGCATGGGCTTCGTCGATCATGGCCTCGATGGCTTTCTCGGTCATGCCCGGGTAGTGCTCCAGCTCCATGCTGAGGACGGGCGGGCCGTTGTTGCCCTCATAGCCGCCACGGACCGTACCGACAAAGCTGCAGACCGCCCCGACGCGCTTGTCGTGCTGGCGCAGTGCGGCGATCTCATCGGCGAGATTGAAATCCTGCGTCTGGATGGAAACGCGTGCCGCCATGCTCAGCCCCCGGTCACCGGCGGGAAGAAGGCCACTTCGCAGCCTTCGCTCAGGGATGCGTCCTCTTCGCTCATCACCTGGTTCACGGCGGCGCGCACCGTCTTGCCGCGCGCCAGTGCCTGCGCGTGGGGGCCGCCGCGCGCGATCAGCTCATCGCGCAATGCGGCAACCGTGGCCGCCGAGGTTTCCACCGATTCGCTGCCCGTGCCGAGGGCCTCGCGGATCGAGGCAAAGTACTTCAGGCGCAGCTTCATGCCAGCAGTTCCGCGAACGGGATGAAGGCCACGCTGTGGCCATGCGCGATGGTGCGGCCGGCCGGGTTGTCCACCAGGCCGTCGCCCCAGGTGGCCGAGGTCAGCACGCCGGAGCTCTGGTTCGGAAACAGCTCCAGCCCGCCGCTCTTGCCGTGGCGCACGCGCAGGAACTCGCGGCGCTTGTCGGCGCGCGGCCAGTCGAAGTGCGCGGGCAGCTGCATCGAATGCGGCACGGTGCGGCTGGCGCCCTGCAGCCGCAGCAGGAAGGGCCGCACCAGCAGCAGGAAGGTGACGAAGCTGGAAACCGGATTGCCGGGCAGGCCCATGAAATGCGCGGCGCCCACCTTGCCGTAGGCAAACGGCTTGCCGGGCTTGACGGCGATCTGCCACAGGTCGAGCGTGCCCAGCGCTTCGACGGCGGGCTTGATGTGGTCTTCCTCGCCCACCGACACGCCGCCGCTGGTGAGGATGAGATCGTGCTCCTGCGAGGCGTGCGCCAGCGCCTTGATGGTCGCCTCGCGCTGGTCGGGCACGATGCCGTAGTCGCTGACTTCGCATTCCAGCCGGCGCAGCAGCACGCTGAGGAAAAAGCGGTTGGAGTTGTAGATGGCTCCGGGCTTCATCTGTTCCGGCGGAACGCTGCCGGGCATGACCAGCTCGTCGCCGGTGGAAAACAGCGCCACCTTGGGGCGCCGCGCCACCACCAGGCTTTCCATGCCGATGCTGGCCGCCAGGCCGCATGCGGCGGGCGTGATGCGCTCCCCTTTTGATAGCACCACGGCGCCGCGGCGCACGTCCTCGCCGGCCCGGCGTATCCACTGGCCACTGTCCGGCAGGCGCTTGATGCGAACACCCTGCTCGCCCGCGGCTTCGCAGTCTTCCTGCATCACCACCGCGTCCGCGCCCTTCGGAATGGGCGCGCCGGTGAAGATGCGCGCCGCACTGCCGGGCGACAGCGGCTGCGCCTCGGCGCCGGCGGGTATGCGCTGGCTGACGGGCAGCAGCACGCCTTCGTCAGCGATCTCGGCGCTGCGCACCGCATAGCCGTCCATGGCGCTGTTGTCCTGCGGCGGCACCTGCAACGCCGACACCAGATCCTGTGCCAGCACGCGCGCGTCGGCATCGAAGGTGGACACGGTTTCCGTACCCTCCAGCACGACCGCATGCGCCAGCAGCTCGGCCAGGGCATCGTCCAGGGGGCGCAGGGGAGCTCGTTGCTGGTTCACCCGTAGATCTCCGGTTGGTAGTCGAAGCGCTCGCCATTGTCCGACAGCCACTGCGCCACGGCTTCGGGGTCGTTCAAATCCAGCACCGGGCGCTGGGTTGCCACCGGCAGTTCGCCGGGCGAATCGGTGGCGATGGCCACCACGAAATCGTCGTCGGGGTAGCGCACCGGCTGCCCGGACGCGGCGCGCCAGACCTCGATCTTGGGCAGGTTGCTGTGCTTGAAGCCTTCCACCAGCGCCCAGTCCACTCCCTGGTACAGCTCGGCCAGCAGGTTGTGCACCGTGAGCTGCGAGGGCTGCTCGAACTCGCGGATCAGCGCCAGCCGCTTGTCGGACGCGACCACCACCTCGAACGCGCCCGCTTCGCGGTGGCGATGGGTGT
The DNA here is from genome assembly GCA_016191525.1 of Burkholderiales bacterium. Lineage (GTDB taxonomy): Bacteria > Pseudomonadota > Gammaproteobacteria > Burkholderiales > Burkholderiaceae_C > Ramlibacter. The sequence goes on from JACPOK010000014.1 coordinate 115,421, forward strand.
CCTTGCCCGGGTGGTCGATGTCGAACTTGTGGTGCGCGTGCTTGACCACCGAGACGCGCAGGCCGCGGCCCTTGAGCGCGGGAATCAGGCGCTCCACCAGCGTGGTCTTGCCCGACCCGGAGTACCCCGCGAAACCGATTGCTTTCATCGCACCACTCTTTGCTCTGATTTTGATAGCACCTTACGCACAGCTGGCGCGCTCTCTGGCCGATTTCTCCTCTGAATCAGGCGCAGCGGGCGGAAATGAAGTCCTTGATGGCCCGCACGTCCGGTGCGATCACCGTGACCCGCCGGGGCAGCGCCTCGATGCCCTCGAATTTCGCCGGCCGCTCCGGCTCATGGCCCAGCGCCTCGACGATGGTGCCGGCGAATTTGATCGGCTGCGCCGTCTCCAGCACGATCATCGGCACGCCCGGCTGCAGGTGGCTGCGCGCCACCTTCAGGCCGTCGGCCGTATGGGTGTCGATGGTCACGCCGAAACGCTTGTGCGTGTCGCGGATGGTGGCCAGCCGGTCCGCATGCGTGCTCTTGCCGCTGACGAAGCCATAGCGCGGGCCGGCCTGCCTGAAGGCCGGGTCGGCACCCAGGTCGAACTTGCCCGTGGCCGAAAGCTGCTCGCCGAACAGCGACTTCACGCGCGCGCCGTCACGGCCCAGCAGGTCGAACACGAAGCGCTCGAAGTTGCTGGCCTTGCTGATGTCCATCGACGGGCTGGAGGTTTCGTGCGTGTCGGCGCTGCTGCGCACGCGGTACACGCCGGTGCGGAAGAACTCGTCCAGCACGTCGTTCTCGTTGGTGCCCAGCACCAGCTTGTCGATGGGCAGGCCCATCATGCGGGCCACGTGGCCGGCGCAGATGTTGCCGAAGTTGCCCGAGGGCACGGCGAAGCGGACCTTCTCCGGGATGGCCTGAACGCGACCGGAGGTCGCCTGGAAATACCCCGCGAAGTAGTAAACGACCTGCGCCACCAGGCGCGCCCAGTTGATCGAGTTGACCGTGCCGATGCGGTACTTGCGCTTGAAATCCAGGTCGTTCGATACGGCCTTGACGATGTCCTGGCAGTCGTCGAACACGCCTTCGACCGCCAGGTTGTGGATGTTCTCGTCCTGCAGGCTGAACATCTGGGCCTGCTGGAAGGGGCTCATGCGGCCATTGGGCGAGGTCATGAAGACGCGCACGCCCTTCTTGCCGCGCATGGCGTACTCGGCGGCGCTGCCGGTGTCGCCACTGGTGGCGCCCAGGATGTTCAGCTCCTCGCCGCGGCGGGCCAATTCGTACTCGAACAGGTTGCCCAGCAGCTGCATCGCCATGTCCTTGAAGGCCAGCGTGGGGCCGTTGGACAGGGCCTCCAGGTACACGCCCTCTTCCAGCGGCTTCAGGGGCACGATCTCGGCGCTGCCGAACACGTCCTGCGTGTAGGTCTTGCGGCAGATGGCCTTGAGGTCTTCGGCGGGGATGTCGTCGATGTAGAGCGAGAGGATCTCGAAGGCCAGCGCGTGGTACGGCAGGCCGCGCCATTTCGCAAGCATCGCCTCGTTGACCTTCGGGTAGCTTTCCGGCAGGTACAGCCCGCCGTCGGGCGCCAGGCCTTCCAGCAGGATTTCGCAGAAATGCTTGCGGTCCGCGTGACCGCGGGTGGAGACGTACAGCATTTAGGCGAGTTCTTCCTTGCGGATGCGCACGATGGGCGCGAGCACCGTGGACAGCGCCTGCATCTGCGCCAGCACTTCGTTCATCGTGCCCTCACGCGTGTCATGGGTGAGGATGATCAGGTCGGTCTGGGTTGACCCCTCGCCGCCCACTTCGTCGGCCTCGCGCTGCAGCATCGCGTCGACGCTGATGCCGGCTCCGGCCAGCAGGCCCGTCACCTTGGCCAGCACGCCGGCCTGGTCGGCCACGCGCAGGCGCAGGTAGTAGCTGGTGACCACCTCGCTCATGGGCAGCACCCTGGCGTCGCTCATGGCGTCGGGCTGGAAGGCCAGGTGCGGCACGCGGTTGGCGGCGTCCGCCGTGTGCAGGCGGGTGATGTCCACCAGGTCGGCGATCACGGCGCTGGCCGTGGGCTCGCTGCCGGCGCCCTTGCCGTAGTACAGCGTGGTGCCGACGGCGTCGCCCTGCACCACCACGGCGTTCATCGCGCCTTCAACGTTGGCGATCAGCCGCTTGGTCGGCACCAGGCTGGGATGCACGCGCAGCTCGATCCCCGCGGCCGTGCGCTTGGTGATGCCCAGCAGCTTGATGCGGTAGCCCAGCTGCTCGGCGTAGCGGATGTCCTGCGCGCCCAGCCTGGTGATGCCTTCCACATAGGCCTTGTCGAACTGTACCGGGATGCCGAAGGCGATCGCCGACATGATGGTGGCCTTGTGCGCCGCGTCCACGCCCTCGATGTCGAAGGTGGGGTCGGCCTCGGCGTAGCCCAGGCGCTGCGCGTCCTTGAGGGCGGCGTCGAAGTCCAGCCCCTTGTCGCGCATCTCGGACAGGATGAAGTTGGTGGTGCCGTTGATGATGCCGGCGATCCACTGGATGCTGTTGGCCGTGAGGCCCTCGCGCAGCGCCTTGATGATGGGGATGCCGCCGGCCACAGCGGCCTCGAAAGCCACCATCACGCCCTTGCGGTGCGCGGCCGCGAATATTTCGGTGCCGTGCACCGCCAGCAGCGCCTTGTTGGCCGTGACCACGTGCTTGCCGGCCTCGATGGCTTCCATCACCAGCTGCCTGGCGATGCCGTAGCCGCCGATCAGCTCGATGACGATGTCGATTTCGGGATTGGCGATGACGGCGCGCGCGTTGTTGACGACCTTGACGCTGTCGCCGACGACGGACTGGGCCCGGGCCGTGTCCAGGTCGGCCACCATCGTGATTTCAATGCCGCGGCCGGCGCGGCGCGTGATTTCGTGCTGGTTGCGCTTGAGGACGTTGAACACGCCGCTGCCGACCGTGCCGATGCCCAGCAGGCCTACCTGGATTGCTTTCATTGCGTATGACGTTTTCTGTAGCTGTCGAGGAACCTGGCGATGCGGCCGATGGCCTCGCGCAGGTCGTCTTCGTGGGGCAGGAAGACGATGCGGAAATGGTCGGGCGTGGCCCAGTTGAAACCCGTGCCCTGCACCAGCATGACGCGCGTTTCCTGCAGCAGCTCGAGGAAGAACTGGCGGTCGTCCTTGATGGGGTAGACCTTGGGATCGAGCTTCGGGAACATGTACAGCGCCGCGGACGGCTTGACGCAGCTGACGCCGGGAATGGCCGTGATCAGCTCGTAGGCCAGGTCGCGCTGGCGGCGCAAGCGCCCGCCGGGGGCCACCAGCTCGTTGATGCTCTGGTAGCCGCCCAACGCGGTCTGGATGGCCCACTGCCCGGGCACATTGGCGCACAGCCGCATGTTGGTGAGCATGTTCAGGCCTTCGATGTAGTCGGCCGCGGGCTTCTTGTCGCCCGACACCACCATCCAGCCGGCCCGGTAGCCGCACGAGCGGTAGCTCTTGGAAAGCGAATTGAACGTGAGCGTGAGCACGTCCTGCGACAGGCTGGCGATGGCGGTGTGCTTCACGCCGTCGTACAGCACCTTGTCGTAGACCTCGTCGGCCAGGATCACCAGGCCGTGCTGGCGCGCCAGGGACACGATGCCCTTGAGCAGGTCATCCGAATACAGGGCGCCGGTGGGATTGTTGGGGTTGATGACCACGATGCCCTTGGTGCGGGGCGTGATCTTGCGCTTGATGTCCTCGATGTCGGGCATCCAGCCGTTGGACTCGTCGCAGATGTAGTGCACCGGGGTGCCGCCCGAGAGGCTGACGGCCGCCGTCCACAGCGGGTAGTCGGGCGCGGGCATCAGCAGCTCGTCGCCGTCATTGAGCAGCGCGTTGGTGGACATCACGATCAGCTCGCTGGCGCCATTGCCCAGGTAGATGTCGTCCAGGGTCACGCCCTTGATGCCCTGCTGCTGGGTGTAATGCATCACCGCCTTGCGGGCGCCGAAGATGCCCTTGCTGTCCGAATAGCCGGCCGAGGTGGGCAGGTTGCGGATCATGTCCTGCTGGATTTCCTCGGGCGCATCGAAGCCGAACGGGGCCATGTTGCCGATGTTCAGGCGGATGATCTTGTGGCCTTCCTCCTCCATCTGCCGGGCGGCGTCCATGATGGGGCCCCGGATGTCGTAGCAGACGTTGGCAAGCTTGGCTGATTTCTGGACGGTTTTCAAAGCCCCTCCGGCAGGGTTTTACAAGGGTGAAAACCTATAATTTGACCATAGTTCTGCCTCTATTTAGTGCAGCGCAACAATAAACCCCGGCCCCTCCGCACCATGAAGCTGCAACCCGACCAGTCAGACGTCCAATCCATCAGCAGGTACGGCCCCGGCTGGGTGGGCGTGAACGGCGAAAAAATCACGGCAAGCGTCATCCTGGGCAGCAAGGGCCAGCGCGTGGACTGGCCGGCGGCGCGCTTCGAGGACCTGGGCCCCGCGCACTTCGAGCAGTTGGCTGGCGTGGACGCCGAGGTGGTGATCTTCGGCAGCGGCACGCGCATCCGCTTCCCCCAGGCCGCCTGGCTCAAGCCCCTGATGGCGCGCCGGATCGGCATCGAAACCATGGACACGGCAGCGGCCTGCCGCACCTACAACATCCTTGCGCAGGAGGGCCGCAACGTGGCAGTAGCCCTGCTGCTGGAGCAGCCGGCCTGACCAGTTGGGGGTACCACCCCCGTTTCAGGTAAAATCATGGGTTGCAACGGGGCAAGCCCAGCCCCAGGTAGCAACGACCAACACCTGTCACATAGAGTACAAAATCCCATGGCGATCGTTGTCAACAAACCCATCCCCGAATTTGAAGCGAACGCCACGGGCGGCATCAAAGTCACGAACACCTCGCACAACGGCGCCGTGCTGGTGCTGTACTTCTACCCGAAGGACAACACCCCGGGCTGCACCACGGAAGCGATGCAGTTCCGTGACAAGTACAAGGACTTCGTCAAGGCCGGCGCCCAGGTATTCGGCGTTTCGCGCGACAACATGAAGTCGCATGACGAGTTCAAGACCAAGCTGGAACTGCCGTTCGAGCTGATCGCCGATACCGAAGAAAAAATGTGCCACATGTTCGGCGTGGTCAAGAACAAGATCATGTACGGCAAGAAGGTCAAGGGCATCGAGCGCAGCACCTTCCTGATCGGCGCCGACGGCGTGCTGAAGCAGGAATGGCGCGGCCTGAAGGTCCCTGGCCACGTAGACGAAGTGCTCAAGGCCGTGAAGGCCCTGAAAAAGGCGGCCTGAGCCGTCCGATGACACCAGCCCGGCAGTCCTGACGTTTTGTTGCAACAGGCCGCAGGCTGTGATTGAAGCGTCACCGCACTTGTGCATAATGAATTCATGCCGTTGATTGCGACGCCCAGCGTCATCACTGCTGAACCAGACAAAGCCGCCCGGCTCGCCAGGCGGCTTTTTCACTTCTTGACCCCCTCATCCGAGAGCCCCACCCCCCATGCCCCTGCCTCCCGCCCCCACCAAGCGCGCCGCCCTGCTCTCGCTGGAAGCCTACGACGCTCCGGCCCGCACATCGCACAAGGCGCAGCGAAAAACGGAGGCGCAGTCCGACCACAACCCGTTGCCTGAGAAACCGCAGGCAGCGCTGGATTTCGACCCGCGCGCGGGTGGCGGTGAGTTGCTGCCCGAAACCGGCCACGCCGGCAATGACTCAACGGCCGCGCGTGACGAACCGGCCGACAGCCCGGCCGGCCGCAGGCGCCAGAGCGCGCCGGTCCAGCCCGCGGCACGCCCCCGCAAGCCCAAGTCCACCGGGCCCAGCAAGCTTTTCGTGCTGGATACCAACGTGCTGATGCACGACCCGATGTGCCTGTTCCGCTTCGAGGAACACGACATCTTCCTGCCCATGATCGTGCTGGAGGAGCTGGACGGCCACAAGAAGGGCATGACCGAGGTCGCCCGCAACGCCCGCCAGGCCAGCCGCACGCTGGACGCGCTGGCCGGCCAGCAGGGCGCGGACATCGCTTCCGGCCTCAAGCTCAGCACCACCGGCCACCGCGAGGCCGGCGGCTGCCTGTTCTTCCAGACCCAGGCGCTGGCCAACCACTTGCCTTCCAGCCTGCCCCAGGGCAAGGCGGACAACCAGATCCTGGGCGTGGTGCAGGCCCTGGGCGAGCAGCATGCCCCGCGCGAGGTGGTGCTGGTGTCCAAGGACATCAACATGCGCGTCAAGGCGCGGGCCCTGGGCCTGGCGACCGACGATTACCAGAACGACAAGGTGCTGGACGACCTGGAACTGCTGTATTCGGGCGCCCTGGCGCTGCCGGGCGACTTCTGGGCCAAGCACGGCAAGACGGTGGAGAGCTGGCAAAGCGGCCAGCACACTTTCTACCGGATCACCGGGCCCATCGTTCCCAGCCTGCTGATCAACCAGTTTGTCTATTTCGAGTCGCCCGGCGAGCCCAGCCTGTACGCCCGCGTGACCGAGATCCGCGCCAAGACCGCGGTGCTCAAGACACTGAAGGACTACGGCCACCTGAAGAATTCGGTCTGGGGCGTCACCACCCGCAACCGCGAGCAGAACTTCGCGATGAACCTGCTGACGGACCCGGAGATCGACTTCGTCACCCTCACCGGCACCGCCGGCACCGGCAAGACGCTGATGGCCCTGGCCTCCGGCCTCACGCAGGTGCTGGACGACCGGCGCTACACCGAGATCATCATGACCCGCGCCACCGTGAGCGTGGGCGAGGACATCGGTTTCCTGCCCGGTACCGAGGAAGAAAAGATGGGCCCGTGGATGGGCGCGCTGGACGACAACCTGGAAGTGCTGGCCAAGACCGAGACCAGCGCCGGCGAATGGGGGCGCGCCGCCACCAACGAATTGATCCGCAGCCGCATCAAGATCAAGAGCATGAACTTCATGCGCGGCCGCACCTTCCTGAACAAGTACGTGATCATCGACGAGGCGCAGAACCTGACGCCCAAGCAGATGAAGACGCTGATCACCCGGGCCGGCCCCGGCACCAAGATCATCTGCATGGGCAACCTGGCGCAGATCGATACGCCCTACCTCACCGAAGGCTCATCGGGCCTGACGTTCGCGGTGGACAAGTTCAAGGGCTGGCCTCACAGCGGCCACATCACCCTGGCGCGCGGCGAGCGCTCCCGGCTGGCGGATTTCGCGAGCGAAGTGCTCTAGAAATCGCCGCCCCCCGAGGCTAGCGACTCGAACTTGGTCAATGGCTTCAGGAAAGCCAGCTTGCAGGTGCCGGTGGGGCCGTTGCGCTGCTTGCTGATGATGATCTCGGCGACGCCGGGCTCCTTGGAGTCCTTGTTGTAGTAGTCGTCGCGGTAGATGAACATGATGACGTCGGCGTCCTGCTCGATCGCGCCTGATTCGCGCAGGTCGCTCATCATCGGGCGCTTGTCGGTGCGCGACTCTACACCGCGGGACAGCTGCGACAGCGCGATCACCGGGCACTGCAGTTCCTTGGCCAGCATCTTCAGCCCGCGCGAGATTTCGCCCACGGCTGTGGCGCGGTTCTCGTCGTTCATGCTGGACGACACGCTCATCAGCTGCAGGTAATCGACCACGATCAGGCCCAGCTTGCCGCACTGGCGCGCCAGCCGTCGCGCATTCGCGCGCAGCTCGCTCGTGGTGAGGCCCGGCGTCTCGTCGATGTGCAATGAGACGTTGCGCAGCTTCTCGATGGCCTCTGTCAGGCGCGGCCACTCGTCGTCGGTGAGCTTGCCGGTGCGCAGGTGGGTCTGGTCAATGCGGCCGATCGAGCCGACGATACGCACCGCCAGCTGCGAGGCACCCATTTCCATGGAAAACACCGCTACCGGCAGGCCTTCGTTCAAGGCCACGTGCTCGGCAATGTTGATGGCCAGTGCTGTCTTGCCCATGGACGGACGGGCGGCCAGCACGATCATGTCGCCAGCCTGGAAGCCCGAGGTCATCCGGTCCAGGTCATAGAAGCCTGTGGGCACCCCGGTGATGTCGTTCGGGTTGTCGGCCATCTCCTGGACCCGGTCCAGCAGCTGCACCACCAGGGAGTCCATGCCCTGGAAGCCCTGTTTCATCCGCGAGCCTTCCTCGCCGATGTTGAATATCTTCTGCTCGGCTTCGTCCAGGATCTTGTCAACGGCCTTGCCCTGCGTGTTGAACGCGGCGGTGGCGATCTCGTCGGAGGCGGAGACCAGTTTGCGCAGGATCGACCGCTCGCGCACGATCTCCGCGTAGCGGCGGATGTTGCTGGCGCTCGGAACGTACTGCGCCAGCGAGTTCAGGTAGGCCAGGCCGCCGATCTCCTCCGCCTTGCCGAGGCCCTGGAGCTGCTCGTAGACGGTGATCACGTCGGCGGGCTTGGTCGCATTGATCAGGCCGCCGATGGAGGCGTAGATCAGCCGGTGCTCGTAGCGGTAGAAGTCGCTGTCGGTGAGCAGGTCGCCCACCCGGTCCCAGGCGCCGTTGTCCAGCAGCAGCCCGCCCAGCACACTGGATTCAGCCTCTATGGAATGCGGGGGGATGCGCAGTTGCGCGACCTGGTGGTCGTGCGAAAAATCGTCATCGACGGCGGAAAAGACAGCGGACATGGAAGCCTCGGGATAAGCCGTTGATGCTACGCCCGGCATGGCCGGGAGTCACGGGACAAGCTTGTGGATAACTGGTGGGTTTCCGGTGCGCGGAGGCGGAAAACCTGTTGTCAAAAAGAAAAAGCCGCCCCGAAAGGCGGCCTTTTTTGCGGGAGAACGGTTATTACGCGGTTTCGCCCAGCACTGTGACGTTGATGTCGACCACCACGTCGGTATGCAGCTGCACGCTGACGCTGCTGTCGCCCACGATCTTGATCGGGCCGTTGGGCATGCGGATCTGCGACTTCACGACCTTGTAGCCCTGCTTGCCCAGCTCTTCAGCGATGTCGAAATTTGTCACGGAGCCGAACAGGCGGCCGTCCACGCCGGCCTTCTGGGTCAGCTTGATGGTGGTGCCGGCCAGCTTTTCGCCCTGGCCCTGCATTTCGGCCAGCTTGGCGGCAGCGGCCTTTTCCAGCTCGACGCGCTTGGCTTCGAATTCGGCCTTGTTGGCTTCAGTGGCGCGGCGGGCGCGGCCCTGGGGGATCAGGAAGTTGCGGGCGTAACCGTCCTTGACCTTGACAATGGCGCCGAGGTCACCGACGTTGGGGACCTTGTCCAGAAGGATGACTTGCATGTTCTTCGCTCCTTAGATGCGGTGCTGGTCGCTGTACGGGACCAGAGCCAGGAAGCGGGCACGCTTGATGGCGGTGTTGAGCTGGCGCTGGTAGATCGCGCGGGTGCCGGTCAGGCGGGCCGGGATGATCTTGCCGTTTTCGGCGATGAAGTCACGCAGGGTGTCGACATCCTTGTAGTCGATTTCCTCGACGCCGGCGACGGTGAAGCGGCAAAAGCGCTTGCGCTTGAACAGCAGCGACTGGGTGTTGCGCTTCGGACGCTTGTCCTTGTTGAATTTCTTGAATGCGGGCATGTGGGCCTCTCGAAAATTAATCTTGAACGAATGACTGGATATGGAGCACGGGGTGTTTGCCGTTGCGCGGGGTCGCCAGGAATCCGGTGAACTTCCAGTTGCCGCCGATGGGCTGCCGGACCAGCGTTTCCGCCATGGATCCGAAGGCCACCGCCTTGACCACCACCTTCACCTGCCTTTGCTGCCCCGCTTCCTCGACCTGCGACTCGTGTTCGAGCGTGAAGTTGAGGGCGGGCAGTCCGGCCGGTGTGTACCGCAAGGCGCTGGCCTCGGCGATACAGGCAGTCAGGACAACCTGGTTCACTCCTGGCGTTTCCGCCTTACGACTGGTACTCCGCCTGCTGGGCCTTGCGTGCTTCTTCGCGCTCGACCGTCTTCATCATCGAAGAAGAGCCGGTTTCGGCCTTCTTCCTGACCACGGTGAGGTGGCGCAGCACGGCGTCGTTGAAGCGGAATGCATGCTCCAGCTCGGCCATCACGGCGTTGTCGGCCTCGATGTTGACGCACAGGTAGTGGGCCTTGCCCAGCTTGTTGATCTGATAGGCCAGCTGGCGGCGGCCCCAGTCTTCCACGCGGTGCACTTTGCCGCCGCCGGCGGTGATCATGCCCTTGTAGCGTTCCAGCATGGCCGGAACCTGTTCGCTCTGGTCCGGATGGATCAGCAAGATGATTTCGTAATGACGCATGTATTCTCCTTGTGGATAAGGCGCCGGCGGAAAGCCGGAGCCCGGGTAAGCCACCCGCAGCGTCTAAAAGCGGTGTGGCAAGGCAAAGCCGTAGATTATAGCCCGATCCGGGCTGACCTGTCCGGCGCCCGGCTCAGTGGTCGTTCAGCGCGTTGTCCAGCGGCGCGTACTTTTCCGGCCCCACAGCCTCGCGGATCTTGGGCGCCAATTCCAGCAGTTGCTCGAAATTGCCAGCGGCTTCCACGGCCAGGTTGAGCCGGAAGCCCCGCAGGCCCAGCCCGGCCGTAAGCTGGGTGGCGATCAGGTATGCCTCGGCGTAGCGTTCCTGGGGGCTGCGCTCCTTGTGCTGCCTGACAGCCTGCGCCACGGCGCTGGCGGCAGCGTCCTCGGCCGCCGTCAGCTGCGGCGCGGGGTCGGCCAGCAGCCCAAGCTCCAGCATGTGGTCGATGTCTTCCCGGGTGACACCCATTGCGGCAGTGGCCACCAGCACCTGGTCAACGGTGCGCTTGCCATCGAAAAGTATGAACGCCGAGCGCTGGCGCGGGGTCAGCGGGATGGACCGGTCTTTCATGACCCTGTGCCCTGCCTCGGTCTTCACGATGATCATGGTGTCTCCTCAACGGCTATCCCTGAATGCCCCGTTTGTGTGCACTGAGCTTTGCACGCGCACTCCCGCTTTTGAATTGGGGTTTATCCATACGGCAAAAGGCAAAAAAAAGCCCGCCGGTGGCGGGCTTTTGCGGAGGAGCGGGTTTTCAGTCGCGCGCGTAGATATCCACATCCTTGGTCTCGCGAATGAACAGCATGCCGATGATGAAGGTGCCGGCAGCCACGACCACGGGATACCACAGGCCGTAGAAGATATCGCCGGTCGCGGCCACCATCGCGAATGCCGTAGTAGGCAGCAGGCCGCCGAACCAGCCATTGCCGATGTGGTACGGCAGGCTCATCGACGTGTAGCGGATGCGGGTGGGGAACATCTCCACCAGCATCGCCGCGATCGGGCCGTAGACCATGGTCACCAGGATGACCAGGAATACGAGCATCAAAAGCACCATTCCCTTGTTCATCTTCGCCGGGTCTGCCGCGGCCGTGAGGCCAGCCGCCTTGGCCGCGTCAGTCATGCCCTTGCGGAACTCGGCAATCGCCTTGGCGCTGTCCGGGGAGAAGCCGTGGCGCTGCTCGTTGAGGGTCGCGATCGGCGCGGTGATTACCTTGTCGCCAATGGAGATCGTGGCCGCGGCGCCAGCGGGGCCCGCCTTGTTCTCGTACGGGATGTAGGACTGTGTCAGGGCCCGCTTTGCGATGTCGCAAGAGGTCGTGAAGTCAATGTCGCGCGCGATCGGGCTGCCCTGGAACGAGCATTCCTTCTGGTCGGCCGTCACAACCACCTTGGTGGTCTGCTGGGCTTGCACCAGGGCCGGATTGGCGTATTTCAGCAGCATCGGGAACACCGCGAAGTACGTCAACGCCGCGATCAGGCAGCCGGCCATGATGATGGGCTTGCGGCCGATCCTGTCCGACAGCGCGCCAAAGATGATGAAGAACGGCGTGCCGATAAGCAGCGACCCTGCGATGAACAGGTTGGCGGTGGTGTTGTCGACCTTGGCGATGGTGGTCATGAAAAACAGCGCGTAAAACTGCCCGGTGTACCAGACGACGGCCTGGCCAGCCGTGAGGCCCAGCAGCGCCAGGATCACGACCTTCAGGTTCTTCCATTGGCCAAATGATTCCGCCAGCGGTGCCTTGGAAGTGCGCCCTTCAGACTTCATCTTCTGGAATGCCGGAGACTCGTTGAGGCTCAGGCGGATCCAGACGGAAACCGCCAGCAGGATGATCGAGACCAGGAACGGAATGCGCCAGCCCCAGTCGCCGAAGTCCTTTTCACCGAGCGTATTGCGCACACCAAGGACCACCAGCAGCGACAGGAACAGGCCCAAGGTCGCCGTGGTCTGGATCCACGAGGTGTAGGCACCCCGCTTGCCCATGGGCGCGTGCTCGGCCACGTAGGTCGCGGCGCCGCCGTATTCGCCGCCCAGGGCCAGGCCCTGCAGCATGCGCAAGGCAATCAGGATCACCGGCGCAGCCATGCCAATGGCCGCGTAGCTGGGCAGCAGGCCCACGATGAAGGTCGACGCACCCATGATCAGGATGGTGACCAGGAAGGTGTACTTGCGCCCGATCATGTCGCCGATTCGGCCGAAGAAAATGGCGCCGAACGGCCGCACCAGGAAACCGGCCGCGAAGGCCAGCAGCGCAAAGATGTAGGCCGATGTCGGGTCGAGGCCCGAGAAGAACTGCTTGGCGATGATTCCCGCCAGCGCGCCGTACAGGTAAAAGTCGTACCACTCGAACACAGTGCCGAGCGAGGACGCGAAGATGACCTTGCGTTCCTCCTTTGTCATCGGCCGGGGGGCTGCAGCTGTCGCCATGATGTCTCCTGTGGTTATTCGGTCGGGCCAGTGTTTGAATTGCGTCTGACGTGAAGCTGACAGCGGCGGTCCGCTGCCGGGGCTGCCCGGCAGGCACCCGTAAAACCAAGGGCAAGCCCCACTAGGGAATTCCCTGAACGCGTAGGTTCAGGGCCTGCGGCGGGCAAGCAGGCTGACGGTGGCTGCCATTGCGAAACCCATGGGAACGCCGAAAACGCCCGCCGAAACAGGCTGGATGCCGAACCAGAGATTGCCTCCGGGGGGCAAGCCCGTGAATGCCCGAAACGGCGGCGCGTTGACCAGCATGTAATACACCGTCACGGCAAGCCCGCTGAGCATGCCGGCCACCGCGCCGGCCCGGCTGGTGCGCGCCCAGAAGATGCCCAGCACCATCACGGGCACAAACGCGGATGCGGCCAGCGAAAATGACGCCGCCACCAACGGCAGGATTTCCGCGGGTTTGAGCGAGGCCACCAGCGCCGCGACCAGCGCAACGGCCAGCAGCGCGAACTTCGAAAGGATCACCCGCTGCTCGGGTGTCACGTGATGGTTGATCTCGTGGCAGTACACATCGCGCACGATGGCGTTGCTGATGGTCAGCAGCAGGCCGTCAGCCGTGGACAGCGCCGCCGCCAGGCCCCCGGCCGCGACCAGCCCGGAGACCACATACGGCAGCCCGCCCAGTTCTGGCGTGGCCAGCATGATCATGTCGGCGCCCAACCGGATTTCGCCCCATTGCAGGATGCGGTCGCCGTTGACATCGGCAACAGAGATCAGCGACGCGTCCACCTTGCCCCACTGGGCAATCCATGAAGGCAGCGCGTCGAAGCTGCTGCCCACCAGGTTGTTCATCACCTCGAACTTCACCAGCACCGCCAGCGCCGGCGCGCTGAGGTACACCAGGGCGATGAAGAACAGCGACCACGCCACCGACGAACGCGCCTCCGCCACCGTGGGCGTGGTGTAGTAGCGGGTCAGCAGGTGCGGCAAACCCGCCGTGCCCACCATCAGGCAGAACATCAGCGCAAGGAAATTCAGTCGTGAGGTGCTGAAGGCCTCCTTCTCCGCCCGCGTGCCATTCGGGTCGCCCGCGAAGGCCTGGCTGTGTGGCGGCAGCCCGCCAAGTGGCCGGGATCGCTCCTGGGCCTCGTGCATAGCACGGGTCCACCGCTCGCGCGCGGTGGCGGCGTCCTTGGGCAGGGCTGCCAGAGCGCGGTTGGCCTGAACGATCTGAAGCGAATCGGCGCCCTGCGCCTTGAGCGCGCGGATGCGCTCCTGCGCGGCGGAGCGCTCGCGCTGCAGGGCCGCCTCCACGTCCTGCAGCCTCATCTCATACTCCTGCGCCCGCTTCAGGTAGATCGCCGCCACCTCTTTCTCGGCCGGGTCCTGCGCCAGCTTTTTCTCCAGCTCGGCGATCTTTTGCAGCTGTGTGCCATACACCAGCGGAGCGGCGGGGTTGCCCAGCTGCTTGTAGGCCAGCCAGGAGACCGGAATCAGGAAAGCCAGCAGCAGGATCACGTACTGCGCCACCTGCGTCCAGGTGATGGCCTTCATGCCGCCGAGGAAGGAACACAGCAGCACCCCGCCCAGCCCGAGCAGGATGCCGATCTCGAACTGCACGCCGGTCAGCCGCGAGGCGATGAGGCCGATGCCGTAGATCTGCGCGACCACATACGTGAACGAGCACACCACCGCCGAGAACGCCGCGATCACGCGCGGCCACCGGCCACCGAAACGCACGCCGAAATAGTCAGGCACGGTGTACAGGTTCAGCTTGCGCAGGTGGGGCGCGATCAGCAGCGCGACCAGGCAAAAGCCGCCGGTCCATCCCAGAACGTAGGCCAGGCCCCCGGCCTGGGCCTCGTTGCCGCCGAAACCCTGCAGGTAGAGCCCGCCGGCCATGCTGATGAAGGAAGCGGCGCTCATCCAGTCGGCCGCGGCCGCCATGCCATTGAACATCGGCGGGATGCGCCGCCCGGCGACGTAGTACTCCTCGGGATCCGTGGTGCGGCCGTAGATGCCGATCCCCGCATAGATCATCACCGTCGAGAACATGAAGATCGGGCCCAGCCAGAAGCGCGACAGCCCGCGCTGCTCGGCCCAGGCCAGCAGGCCCAGGAAGGCCAGCAGGCCCGCGACGTAGATCGCCAGGATGCGGTACAGCCGCCGCTTGTGCGCCGCGTAGGCCGCTGCGTCAGCCACCCGCGGACTCCGCGGAATCCTCGGGCGACAGGCGCCTCATGATGATGGCGTAGGCCACGACGATGGCGATGAAAACCAGCACAGCGCCTTGCGCCGCCATCCAGTAGCTGAAAGGCCAGCCGGCCACCATGAACTGCAGGTCACGCGCGAAGAAGCAGCAGCCAAAGCTCACCGTGGCCCACACGGCGAGCAGGCCCGCCTTCAACGCGAGTACGCGCGGGTCGTGCTTTTCCTGGATGTCCGACATGGGCGCGATCATCGCACCCTGCCTGCCCGCGGGCTCTAGGTATTTGCTAGCGCCCGCTCACGAGCCGCGCGCGGCCAGTTGCTGCCAGGTAGCGATCACGCTGTCGGGGTTGAGCGAGATCGAGACAATGCCCTCGTCCACGAGCCACTGCGCGAAGTCGGGGTGGTCGCTGGGGCCCTGGCCGCAGATGCCGACGTACTTGCCTTTGGAAGTGCAGGCCTTGATGGCGCGGGAGAGCATGGCCTTGACGGCCGGGTCGCGCTCGTCGAAGTCCGCCGCCAGCAGCTCCAGCCCGGAGTCGCGGTCCAGGCCCAGCGTCAGCTGGGTCAGATCGTTCGAGCCGATCGAGAAGCCGTCGAAGTATTCGAGGAATTCGTCGGCCAGGATGGCGTTGCTGGGCACTTCGCACATCATCACGATGCGCAGCCCGTCTTCGCCGCGCCTGAGGCCCTGCTCGGCCAGCAGCTTGATGACGCGGTCGGCCTGGCCCAGCGTGCGTACGAAGGGCACCATCAGTTCGACGTTGGTCAGCCCCATGTCGCTGCGAACCCGGCGCATGGCCTCGCATTCCATGGCGAAGGCCTCGCGAAATTCGTTGCTGATGTAGCGCGCCGCACCGCGGAAGCCCAGCATGGGGTTTTCCTCCTCGGGCTCGTAGCGCGATCCGCCGATCAGCTTGCGGTACTCGTTGCTCTTGAAGTCCGACAGCCGCACGATCACCGGCTTGGGCCAGAAGGCCGCGGCGATCGTGGCCACGCCCTCGGCGACCTTGTCCACATAGAAGGCGCGCGGCGAAGCGTGGCCGCGGGCGACCGACTCCACCGCCTTCTTCAGGTCGGCGTCGACGTTGGGGTAGTCGAGGATGGCCTTGGGATGCACGCCGATGTTGTTGTTGATGATGAACTCAAGGCGGGCCAGCCCCACGCCCTCGTTGGGCAACTGGCAGAAGTCGAACGCCAGCTGCGGGTTACCGATGTTCATCGTGATCTTCACGGGAATCGGGGGCATCTCGCCGCGCTGCACTTCGCTCACCTCGGTCTCCAGCAGGCCGTCGTAGATGAAGCCGGTGTCGCCCTCCGCGCAGCTCACGGTGACCAGGGTGCCGTCCTTCAGCAGGTCGGTCGCATCGCCGCAGCCCACCACGGCGGGAATGCCCAGCTCGCGCGCGATGATGGCCGCGTGGCAGGTGCGCCCGCCGCGGTTTGTGACGATGGCGCTGGCGCGCTTCATCACCGGCTCCCAGTTGGGGTCGGTCATGTCGGTGACCAGCACGTCGCCGGCCTGCACCTTGTCCATCTCGCTGATGTTGTGCACCAGCCGCACCGGGCCGGTACCCACCTTCTGGCCGATCGCCCGGCCCTCGGCCAGGACGTTGCCGCGGCCCTTGAGCTTGTAGCGCAGCTCGGCCTTGCCCTGCTGCTGGCTCTTCACCGTTTCGGGCCGCGCCTGCAGGATGTAGAGCAGGCCGTCGTTACCGTCCTTGCCCCATTCGATGTCCATCGGCCGGCCGTAGTGCTGCTCGATCACCAGCGCATAAGCCGCCAGCTGCTCCACGTCGGCGTCGGTCAGCGAATAGCGGTTGCGCTGCTCCAGCGGTACGTCGATGGTCTTGACCAGCTTGCCCGAAGCCGCCTTCTCCGCCGGCGTGGAAAACACCATCTGCAGCAGCTTGGAGCCCAGGTTGCGGCGGATGACCGCGCGCTTGCCGGCCCGCAGCATGGGCTTGTGCACGTAGAACTCGTCGGGGTTCACGGCGCCCTGCACCACCGTCTCGCCCAGGCCGTAGCTGGACGTGATGAACACAACCTGGTCGAAGCCCGACTCGGTATCGATGGTGAACATCACGCCTGCGGCGCCGGTGTCGGAGCGGACCATGCGTTGCACGCCGGCCGACAGGGCCACGTCGGCATGGGCAAAGCCCTTGTGCACGCGGTAGCTGATGGCGCGGTCGTTGTACAGCGAGGCGAACACCTCTTTCATCTTGTGCAGCACCTCGGCGATGCCCGTCACGTTCAGGAAGGTCTCCTGCTGGCCGGCGAAGGAAGCGTCGGGCAGGTCCTCGGCAGTCGCCGATGAACGCACCGCGAAGCTCGCCTGCGCATTGCCTGCACTCAGCGTGGCGAAAGCTTCGCCGATGGCCTTTTCCAGGTCCGCGGGAAACGGCTGGGCTTCGACCCAGCCGCGGATCTCGGCGCCGGCCGCGGCGAGCGCGCGCACGTCTTCGGTGTCCAGTTCGCCCAGGCGCTTGTTGATCCGGTCGGCCAGCCCCGCATGGGCCAGGAACTGGCGAAAGGCATGGGCTGTCGTGGCAAACCCCGTAGGCACCCGCACGCCCTGGGGTAGCTGGGAGATCATCTCGCCGAGGCTGGCGTTCTTGCCGCCCACCGCCTCGACGTCGCTCATTCTCAGGTTTTCAAACGGTACGACCAGGGCGGTCGGGCTGAAAAGTGCAGACATGGGAAAGCTCCGGAAGTTAAAACCAGGCCTGCACGCCCTGCGGGGCGTGGGGTGCGCAGGCATGTGCGGCGGCAGCTTTGTGCTTGTTCTTGTGGGCTGGTGGCGGACATGCGGCGGCGAATCGGATAATTGGCACTATTGTAGGCGTCACCCTCCCGGTTGCGGCCTTGCAAAACACTGAAGGCAGCCTTCGCCCATGCACACGCGAACCGTATTTTTCATCTCCGACGGCACCGGCATCACCGCCGAGACCTTCGGCAACGCCATCCTGGCCCAGTTCGAGTTCAAGCCCCGCCACGTGCGCCTGCCGTTCATCGACAGCGTGGACAAGGCGCACCAGGTGGTGCGGCAGGTGAACCACACCGCAGAAACCGAGGGCCGCAAGCCCATCGTCTTCACCACGCTGGTCAACGTGGAGATCCTCCAGGTGATCGAGGATGGCTGCAAGGGCATGCTGCTGGACATGTTCGGCACCTTCGTGCGGCCACTTGAGATCGAGTTGGGCATGAAGTCCAACCACCGCGTCGGGCGCTTCTCGGATGTCAGCAAGAGCCAGGAATACCACGACCGCATCGAGGCCATCAACTTCAGCCTGGCGCACGATGACGGCCAGAGCAACCGTGACCTGGAATCGGCCGACGTGATCCTGGTGGGCGTCAGCCGCAGCGGCAAGACCCCCACCTCGCTCTACCTGGCCATGCAGCACGGCCTGAAGGCCGCGAACTACCCGCTGATTCCGGAGGACTTCGAGCGCAAGCAACTGCCCCCCGCGCTGACGGCTCACCGCAAAAAGATCTTCGGCCTCACCATCCAGCCGGAGCGGCTGGCCGAAATCCGCAACGAGCGCCGGCCCAACTCGAAATACGCCTCGCTGGACAACTGCCGCATGGAAGTGGCCGAGGGCGAAGCGATGATGCGCCGCTCGGGCATCCGCTGGCTTTCGACCACCACCAAGTCGATCGAGGAGATCGCGACCACCATCCTCCAGGAGATCCGGCCGGAGCGGCTGGAATATTGATAGCTATCGCCAAAAAAGCTATTCCCAATCGACAAAGAAGTTTTAATAGCTTTTTTCATCCTAAGATTTGAGGCATCCGCAAACCGCAACCTCAAGGAGTATCTGGATGAAAACCATTGGCGACAAACTCGAAGCCTTCAGCGTCACCGGCGTCAAGCCCGGCTTCAACAACCACGAAGAAAACGGCCAGTCCGCCTTCGAGGAAATTACCGAGAAGAGCTTTGCCGGCAAGTGGAAGGTGATCTACTTCTGGCCCAAGGACTTCACCTTCGTCTGCCCCACCGAAATCGTCGGATTCGACAAGCTGGCGAAGCAGTTCGCCGAACGCGACGCCGTGCTCATGGGCGGCAGCACCGACAACGAGTTTTCCAAGCTCGGCTGGCGGCGGGACCACAAGGACCTGAGCAAGCTGGGCCACTACAGCTTCGGCGATTCGAAGGGATCGCTGGTGGACCAGCTGGGAATCCGCGACAAGGCCGAAGGCGTGGCACTGCGGGCCACCTTCATCGTGGACCCGGACAACACCATCCAGCACGTGAGCGTGAACAACCTCAACGTGGGCCGCAGCCCCGAGGAAGTGCTGCGCATCCTGGACGGCCTGCAGACCGATGAGCTGTGTCCGTGCAACCGCCAGGCCGGCGGCTCCACGCTGTAAGGAGAGGCCATGGAATTCCTGCAATCCCTCAAGGACCGGATTCCCGACTACGCCAAGGACATCCGGCTGAACCTGGACGCGGTGGTTTCCCGCTCTTCATTGGCACCGGAAGACGCGCTGGGCGTGGCGCTGGCCGCGGCCTTCGCAGCGCGCAGCCAGCCGCTGGTGGAGGCGTTCAGTGCCGCGGCGCCGGAGGCCGAGCGCAATGCCGCGCTTACGGCAGCCGCGCTGATGGGCATGAACAACGCCTGGTATCCCTTTGTGGAGATGGCCGGCGACGAAGACCTCAAGGCGCTGCGCCCGGAACTTCGCATGAATGCCTACGCCAGCCATGGCGGGGTGAGCAAGCTGAAGTTCGAGAGCTACGCACTGGCGGCCAGCATCGTGGGCAAATGCCACTTCTGCGTAAAGAGCCACTACGACCTGCTCAAGTCCGAGGGCATCACCACCCAGCAGCTGCGCGACGTCGGCCGCATCGCAGCCGTCGTCAACGCCGCATCCCAGGTGTTGGCAGCCCAGCAAGGCGCGACGGCGCCGCGGTAAACGCGAACGCCTATCAACCTCACACGCAACCCGCGCGGTTGCGTGTGGTTTTGTCTTGCCAGTGCCGCCCCTGTGCCCGGACAATCGCCGCAGAACACAACCAAAAGGGAAATCGCATGCAAGGCGACGCCAAGGTCATTGAACACCTGCAAGCCCAGCTCAGGAACGAGCTTACGGCCATCAACCAGTACTTCCTGCACTACCGCATGCTCAAGCATTGGGGCCTGGACAAGCTGGCGAAGAAAGAATACGAGGAATCGATCGGCGAGATGAAGCACGCCGACAAGTTGATGGACCGCATCTTCATGCTGGACGGCCTGCCCAACCTGCAGGACCTGGCCAAGCTGCTGGTCGGAGAAGACGTGCCCGAGCTGCTGGGCTGCGACCTCAAGAGCGAGCAAGGCGCTCAGGCCACCATCAAGGCCGGCATCGCCCATTGCGAAAGTGTTCGGGATTACGTTTCACGTGACCTGCTGCAGGGCATCCTGGACGACACCGAAGAGCACATCGACTTCCTGGAGACTCAGATCGACCTGCTGTCCAAGGTCGGCTTGCAGAACTACCTGCAAAGCCAGATGGGCGAAGCCAGCTGAGCCGGTAGGCTTTCAGTCCTGGTCGCCAGGAGCCGGCGGGCGCTTGCGGCCCGTCAACATGGCGGCCACCAGGTTTTCACCATGGCGAAGGCCGGTGAAGACCACGCCTCCCACATGCAGCGCGGCTAGCGCCAGCAACGCCCAGGCGAGGGCTGTGTGCAGCCGTTCCATCCAGGCCAGGCCCCAGAGCATGTCGCTGGTGTAGAGCCAGCCGGTGAGGCTGGTGAGGGCCACTGTCAGCAGCAACACAAGCACCATCCAGCCGCCCAGCGGGTTGTGGCCCAGGTAACGCGCCTCGCTGTGGGCCAGCACGTCCCTTGCATAGACGCCTACCCCGCGCGGACCATGGATGAACTGTGCAAAGCGGGCGTGATGGCTGCCGGCAAATCCCCAGGCAACACGCACCCCAACTATCGCCAGCGCCGCCCAGCCGGCCCATTCGTGGGTACGCAGGCTCTCTTCCCCGGCGAACCATGCCGTGGCGATGGCCGCCACCAGGCCCCAGTGGAGCACGCGCACCAGCGGGTCCCAAACCCGGAGCGGATTCACGAAGGCTGCTTGACCTGCCCGACCAGCACGAAGGTCTTGGGGTGGAAGAACGCCTCCACCCGCGCGCCCTTGTCGTCGAAGCCGTAGACCTCATAGCAGCCGTTGAAGGTCTTGACCTGGCGCACCTTCCAGCCTTCGCTGGTCAGCTTGCGCTGCAGTTCCATCTGCGGCCGCATTTCTTCTTTCGGCACGGCTTCGCACTTGACCTTGTCGTGCTCGATGAACTGCGCCGAGGCGTTGCCCAGGCCGCAGGCCAGCACCACGGCGGCGAGGATGGGGGACGTTTTCATGAAAGTGTCTCCGATGGACCTGCGTGCTTGCTGGCTCAGACGTCCAGCCACATGCGCAGGAGGTTGTGATAAGTGCTGGTGAGGCCGATCACGCCCGGATCGGTCTCGCCATAGTTGCTGCGCAGATGCCGCAGGTGGTTGTCCATGTCAAACAGCAGGCGCCGCTGTTCGTCGCTGCGCACCATGCTCTGGATCCAGAAATAGCTGGCTACCCGGTGTCCTCGCGTCACAGGCTCAACCCGGTGCACGCTGGTGCCGGGGTAAAGCACCAGGTCGCCGGCCGCGAGCTTGACGCGGTGTTCGCCGAAGGTGTCTTCCACCATCAGCTCACCCCCGTCGTATTCGGCGGGGTCGGATAGGAACAGCGTGCAGGAAATATCGGTGCGCACACGGCCCGCGCCGTTGCGCAGGTAGCGCACGGCGCTGTCCACGTGGTTGCCAAAGCTGTTGGCGCTGCCGCCATAGCGGTTGAACAGCGGCGGCGAAATCTGCTTGGGCAGCGCAGCCGAGAAAAACAGCTGGTGCCGCTCCAGCCCGCGCAGCAGCAACTGCTGCACCGTGCGGGTCGCCTCGCAATCCTCGGGCAGCTGCTCGTTGTTCTTGGCCTGCGCCGACTGGGTGCCGGCCGTGGCGCGGCCGTCGCCCCAGGGGGCGGCAGCCAGCACGTCACGCGCAGCGCGCACCTCGTCAGGCGTCAGGACAGCATGAACATTGAGCAGCATGGTGCGGCATTGTGCCTTTCACTTTCAGTAGCGCACGCCGAGCGTCGCCAGTACCTGGCGCTTCGCGCCCAGGACGGTGAAGCCGGGATACAGCTGGTCGCCGTATGCCTTGTCGGTCAGGTTGTTCACGTTGAGCTGGACATAGACATCGGGCGTGAACTTGTATTCGACCATCGCGTCCGCGACCACATAGGCCGGCACTCGCGCGGTGGTTGACTCGGCACCGCTCGTGCCCTGCAACGGCCGGTTTTCCGAGGCCCCGTGGGCACCGGCGGCAATGCGCAGCTTGGAGTCGACCTGGTAGCTGGCCCAGAGCGCGCCGGAATGCCGGGGCGTGAGCCCCACGCGAGCCCCGACCGAAGCGGCTTGGGCGCTGCCCAGCGCGTCGATGCGGGCGACCGGGATCCAGGTGTAGGAACCATAGATCTCCCACTTGGGCGTCAGGCGGCCGACCACGTCCAGTTCCAGGCCGCTCGTATGGCGCTTGCCCGAGAGCAGAAACGTCGTGGCCGCGAAGTCGGCATCGGTGGTGCGCTCGTTGAACTTCTCGGTGCGGAAGATCGCGCCGCGGGTGGACAGCGCGCCGCCCAGCCAGTCAAGCTTGGCGCCGATTTCCAGGTTGCGGCTCTTTTCGGGCGGTGTGTTCGCCGTCTGCGGCGTCACGAACTGGTAGGTGTCGGCCGAGGTATTGAACGAGGTGCCATAGGAGACGTGATACGACTGCGTCGGCGAGGGCTGATAAAGCACGCCCGCGCGATAGCTCCAGGGCGAGTTGGACAAATGGGTGCGGGTCACGCTGGTCAGCGCGCCGGCCGCACCTGCCGCGTAGTTGAGCTGCTCGAAATCGCCCTTGAAACTGTCGTAGCGCACGCCGCCCAGCAACTTCCAGGCCGGCGCCACGTGGATCATGTCCTGTGCATATACGCCGACAGCCTTGGCCGAATAGCCGCTGGAATTGCGCCACTGCGGCCCCAGGCCGGTGCCGATGAGGCCCGCGCCGTTGTCGGGCGTGCCGACCTGGGTGGCGGGCCGGATGCCCAGCGTGGACCCGTTGGTCTGGAAGCGCTCGGCCTCTTCGCGCGACGCATCGACACCTGCCATCAGTTCGTGTTTGAAGCCCATGGCGTTGAAGGACTGGCTGTAGTCGCTCTGGGCGTAAGTGGCCTTGTACCGGTCCTTGCGCGGCGTCAGGCCGCTGCGCGTGAGGAAGGTGGCGGGGTTCAGCGAGGTGACCACGGGTGCGCCCGCCGGGCAGGTGCCTGCGGCAGTCGGCGTGGCGCCGCAGGCGCCCACCGCGGTGCTCCACTGCGCACGATCGAATACGCCGCTGCGAAGCTGCGTGCGCAGTTCGCCGCCATTGGCGAATGCGTGCTTCCACGCGCCATGCACATACGTGGCCTCGCCGTTCGCGAAGTCGGCCGTCGTGCCGTAGAAGTCCCCGGGGCGCACGCGCGCCAGGTCGCCGTTGACATAGCGCACGGCGGCCATCGGGATGTTGTTGCTCTTCAGGTAGAACAGGCCCACCGTGAACTCGTCAGCGGTGTCCAGGCCCCAGCTGAACGACGGTGCGATGCCGCGCTTGTCGATGTTGGCTCCGCCGTTGCCGGCCTTGTTGTACATCGCGTTGATTCGCAGCGCCGAGGTCTCGCCGGTGCGGATGTTGAAGTCTGCCGTGGTGCGGTAGTAGCCGCCTGTGCCGACCGTGCCGACCACGTCGGTCTGGTCGGCCAGCAGCGGCTTCTTGCTCACCTGGTTCACCACCCCGCCGGTAGAGCCGCGCCCGAACAGCATGGACGCCGAGCCGCGCATCACTTCGACGCGCTCGATGTTGAAAGTGTCGCGGTCGTACTGCGACGGGTCACGCATGCCGTCGATCATCAGGTCGCCGGTGGTGGCGATGGGAAAGCCGCGCAGGCGGATGTCCTGGTCGGTGCCGTTCTCGGTGGCGGCGAACGTGATGCCCGCGGTGTAGTGCAGCGCGTCGCGCAGCGTGTCGAGCTTGACATCGTCAATCAGCTTTTCGGTGATGACGGTGATGGACTGCGGAATGTCGCGGATGTCCTGGTTGCCTTTGCCGATGGTGGTCTTCTTCGTCTGCAGGGCTTCCTTGCCCTGGGGCGCCTCTGCCTTTTCGATAACCGTCACGGGCTTGAGGGTCTGCTCGCCCGGTATGCCCTGCGCCCAGCTGCCCACAGAGGCGGCCAGCATGACGGCGCCCAGCGGAAAGGTGGATTGCTCGCGCGCTGTTTTAGCCAAGGAAAACTCCAGTCAAGGTTGATGTCAATCAGCTGGCTGGCGCCTGGGAACAGGACTTGGCTCGCCGGGGATTTTGGCTTTCATTTCAAATCGAATCTAAATGAAAGTGATTCGCATTATCCCAAATTCTGCTGAGCTTTTGCACCTCGCGCACAAATTCTCTACCCTGCCCCCATCGCCACCGCCACGCGGTACGTCACAAACGACGCCACATAGGCCAGCGCGAACAGGTAGCCCGCCATCACCAGCGGCCAGCGCCAGCCGCCGGTCTCGCGCTTCACGGTGGCCAAGGTCGAAAGGCATTGCGGCGCGAAAACAAACCACGCCAGCAGCGACAGCGCCGTCGCCAGGCTCCAGCTGTGTGCGATCAGAGGGGTCAGTGCCTGCGCCGTGTCGGCACCGGTGGCGGATAGCGCGTAAACGGTGCCCAGCGCGCCCACGGCCACCTCGCGCGCGGCCATTCCGGGCACCAGCGCGATGCTGATCTGCCAGTTGAAGCCGATGGGACCCAGGATCACTGCCAGCCCCTTGCCCAGGATGCCGGCGATGCTGTATTCAATGGCCGGCTGGGTGGCGCCCTCGGGCGGCGACGGGAAGCTGGCCAGGAACCACAGCGCGATGGTCAGCACCAGGATGATGCCGCCCACGCGGCGCATGAAAATCTGCGCGCGCTGCCACAGGCCCAGCAGCACGTTGCGCGCTCGCGGCAGGTGGTAGCTGGGCAACTCCATCATCAGCGGCCGCGCGTGGCCTTGCGAGGTGAAGCGCTTGAGCACCCAGGCCACCAGCAACGAACCGGTCACGCCCGCCACATACAGGCCGAACAGCACGAGCCCCTGCAGCTCGAAACCGGGCCCGACCTCGCGGCTGGGGATGAAGGCGCCGATCAGCAGCGCATAGACCGGCAGCCGGGCCGAGCACGTCATCATCGGCGCGATCATGATCGTCACCAGCCGGTCCCGCGGGTTGGCGATGGTGCGCGCGGCCATGATGCCGGGGATGGCGCAGGCAAAGCTCGAGAGCAGCGGGATGAACGAGCGTCCGGACAGGCCCACGCCGCCCATCAGCCGGTCCAGCAGGAAGGCGGCGCGCGGCAGATAGCCCGATTCCTCAAGAACCAGGATGAAGAAGAACAGAATCAGGATCTGCGGCAGGAAGACGATGACGCCGCCCACACCGGCCACCAGCCCGTCCACCAGGAAGCTTTGCAGCCGGCCTGGCGGCACCAGACCAGACACCTGCCGGCCCAGCCAGGCGGTGGCTTCCTTGATGGCGTCCATCGGCAGCGTCGCCCACGCAAACACGGCCTGGAACACGAAGAACAGCAACACCGCCAGCAGCAGCGGGCCCACCACGGGGTGCAGCACCACGCGGTCAATGCGGTCGCTGGGCAGGTGCGGCGCGGCGTGGTCCAGGTTCAGCCGGCGCAGCAGCGCGCGCACGGCTTCATGGTCGGGCAACTCTGATTCCTGCGGCGGCAGCACCGCCGCGCCGGCCGGCTGCGCCCAGGCCTCGGGGCGGTCCAGCAGCGCGCGCAGCGCGGCGTCGCCCTCGCCTTCGATGGCCACGGTGCGCACCACGGGCACACCCAGCTCGCGCGCCAGTGCGTCAGCGTCGATCATGATGCCGCGGCTGGCGGCCAGGTCGGCCATGTTCAGCGCCACCACGCAGGGCAGGCCCATGCGCTTGACGCCCAGCACCAGCCGCAGGCCGCGGCGCAGGTTGGTGGCGTCAACCACGCACACCACCAGGTCGGGCCGCTTCTCGCCCGTGGCGCGGCCCAGCAGCACCTCGCAGGTGATCCGCTCGTCGGGCGAGCGGGGGTGCAGGCTGTAGGTGCCGGGCAGGTCAAGGATGCGCACGGTCTTGCCGGTGGCCAGGCTCAGCTTGCCTTCCTTGCGCTCCACGGTGACGCCGGCGTAGTTGGCCACCTTCTGGCTGCTGCCGGTGAGCCGGTTGAACAGCGCGGTCTTGCCGGCATTGGGGTTGCCCACCAGCGCGGCCAGCCGGCCGGCGGGATGCAGGTGGATGACGGCCTCGTTCACGCGGCGGGCCCGGCTTCTACGGGGTCCACCTGCACGCAAGCGGCTTCCGCGCAGCGCAGGGCGAAGGTGGACTGGCCCACCCGCACCACCAGCGGGTCACCGCCGGGAAAGCCGCGTGCCATCACCATCACCTGCTCGCCGGGGAAAAAACCGATCTCTTCCAGCTGCCGGCCCTGGTCGGGCACAGCCGCTGGCGACTCCACGCTGCGAACGGAATACGGCTTGCCCAGCGGAACCTGGTCCAACAAGGAAACGCCGGAAACCACCGCCATCAGGAGCTCCAAAATAAGAATTATTCGCATTCTAGTGGACTCGGCCGGAAGGCCCCCCATTGGAAGACCCCGCAAGATTCCACCCTATCGCCGTCATGTGCATTGCAAATGCGAGCGATTCGTATTTATAATCACCTCACTTCTTCAACCGCCAGTCCAAGCCTGCCCATTGCCATGATCGTCTGCGTCTGCCGCCGCGTCTCCGACCGCGAAATCGCCCGCCACGCGCGTGCCGGCATGGGCTTTGACGACATCCAGTTCGAACTCGGCGTGGCCACCCAGTGCGGCCAATGCGAAAGCTGCGCCCGCGACGTGGTCGCCCAGTGCAGCGCAACGGCGCCCGTTGCCGCGATCCAGCTTGCCTCTTCCATCACGGAAAGCAGGGCATGGACTTCTTCTCAGGCTTCGACGCAAGGCTGAATTTTTCAGCCGCGGCATGGCTGGGCTCGCGCCGCTAGACTTTTCCCATCATGTCCGCCACCGCCCCTTCCATCCAGCGTGAGCCGCTCGTGAGCCGCAACGTCGCCATCGCCGGCGGCGTCGTGGCCCTGCACGTCGCCTTCCTGTGGGCGCTGCAGACGGGCCTGCTGCGCCGGGCGGTGGAAATCATCGTGCCGGCCACCATCCTCAGCGAGATCATCACGCCGCCCCAGCCCAAGGTGGAGCCGCCGCCCCCGGTGCCGAAGCCGCCGGAGCCCCGGCCGGTGGTCAAACGGGTGCAGCCCGCCCTGCCCCCGCCGCCGATGCCTGTGGCCATCGTCGACCCCACGCCGGCACCCAACGCGCCCACCGGCGTCACGGCGCCGCAGCCGCCGGCCCCGCCCATCGCGGCGCCCGTGGCCGTGGCGCCCGCCCCGCCCGCGCCGGCAAAGGTCGAGTTGCCTTCCAGCGATGCCGATTACCTGCAGAACCCCAAGCCCGCCTACCCGCCCATCAGCAAGCGGCTGGGCGAACAGGGCAAGGTCATGGTGCGCGTGCTGATCGCCGCCGATGGCACCGCGCAGAAGGCCGAAATCCGCCAGTCCAGCGGCTTCGAGCGGCTGGACCAGGCCGCGCTGGCCACCGTGCAGCGCTGGCGCTACGTGCCGGGCAAGCGCAACGGCGTGGTCGAGGCCATGTGGTTCAACGTACCGATCAATTTTGTTCTGGAGTAGTCATTCATGGAATCGCAATTCGGCCTCATCAACCTCTGGAACCAGGGCGACATCGTTACCCGCGCCGTGGCGCTGCTGCTGCTGGTGATGTCGCTGTCCTCCTGGATGGTGATCATCATCAAGGCGCTGGACCTGCGCAAATTCGCCTCCCAGGGCAAGCACACCGAGAGCTTCTGGCACAGCAACGATTTCGCCGACGGCATGGGCAAGCTGGGCAACGACGCCGGCAACCCGTTCCGCGCGCTGGCCATCGAAGGCCGTGAGGCCACGGCCCATCACCACGCGCAGCCGCAGCTGCACGATTCGCTGGCCGTCAGCGAGTGGCTCACCCGGTCGCTGCGCAACTCCATCGACGAATCCACCGCCAAGCTGCAGGGCGGGCTGGCCGTGCTGGCCTCGGTGGGCTCCACCGCGCCGTTCGTGGGCCTGTTCGGCACCGTCTGGGGCATCTACCACGCGCTCATTTCCATCAGCGTGGCCGGCCAGGCCACCATCGACAAGGTGGCCGGCCCGATCGGCGAGGCGCTGATCATGACGGCCCTGGGCCTGGCGGTGGCCATCCCCGCCGTGCTGGGCTACAACGCGCTGGTGCGCGGCAACAAGGCCATCCTGAGCAAGCTGAACCGCTTCGCCCACGACCTGCATTCCTACTTCGTCACCGGCGCGCGCGTGTCGTCCGGCGCGACCAAGAACGTCGTGGCGATGAAGAAGGGGGCCTGAGATGGCCTTCGGAACCCAGGACGAAACCGACGACGTGATGAACGAGATCAACATGACGCCGCTGGTCGACGTCATGCTGGTGCTGCTGATCATCTTCATCATCACCGTGCCGGTGATGAAGCACGCGGTGAACATCGACCTGCCGCGTGCCAGCAACGTGCCGCAGGACCCCAAGCCCGAGACGGTGCGCCTGTCGGTCGATGCCCAGGGCACCTACTACTGGAACGAAGGCCGCATCGAGGAGAAAGACCTGGTGCCCAAGCTCAAGGCCGAGTCGGCGAAGAACCCGCAGCCCGAGCTGCACATCCGCGGCGACAAGGAAGTGCGCTACGAGAAAGTGGCCACCGCCATGGCCGCGGCGCAGCAGGCCGGCCTGCGCAAGATCGGCTTCATCACCGAGCCCAAGGTGAACTGAGCGCGATGGACAAACAACCTGCGGCGCTGCCCGCCAGGCCTGCCCCGGCAGTGCCGGCGGCGCCGCGCGCGGTAACCAGCACCGAACTGCTGCAGGGCGGCCGCATGGTCGAGATCCGCCACAACGGCGAAACCTACCGCCTGCAAGCCACCCGGCTGGGCAAGCTGATTCTTACCAAGTAAGCGTCATCCCCGCGAAGGCGGGGATCCAGGGCTTTTACAACCCGATGGCGGCGATGCCCGCCCGGGCGATCTGCGCGTCTTCGGTCGACTTGACGCCCGAAACGCCAACCGCACCGATCACCTGGCCGTCCTTGATGATGGGCACGCCGCCCTCCAGCAGGCCCTTGAGGTCGGGTGCCGAGAGGAAAGACATGCGCCCGCCGTTGATCATCTCCTCATACACCCGGCTCTCGCGGCGGCCCACGGCGGCCGTGTTGGCCTTGGCCGGCGAAATGTGGGCCGAAATCGGCGCGGCGCCGTCCAGGCGCTGCAGCCACAGCAGGTGGCCGCCGTCGTCCACGATGGAGATGGTGACGGCCCAGTTGTTCTTCAGCGCCTCGGCTTCAGCGGCGGCGGCGATGGCCTTGATGTCGGCCAGTTCGAGGACAGATTTGGTTTTCATGGAATTGACGGGCGGAAATAAAGGTTAAAGCATAGCGCCAGCCTTGAAGCCCCCTAGAATGCGCCCATCTACTTGCCATACCGGCACAAGGAGACCCGCCATGACCGATCCCGTCCAGACCCTTGACTACGGCTACGTCGAAACGTCGGCCACGCAGCGCAACAAGGTCCTGCGCAACACCTACTGGCTGCTCGCCATCAGCCTCATCCCCACGGTGCTGGGCGCCTGGCTGGGCGTGGCCACGGGCATCACCCGCGGCCTCACGGGCGGCATCGGCCTGATCGTCTTCCTGGGCGTGGCCTTCGGCTTCATGTTCGCCATCGAGAAGACCAAGAATTCCGCCGCCGGCGTGCCGGTGCTGCTGGCCTTCACCTTCTTCATGGGCCTGATGCTCTCGCGCCTGCTCGCCATGGTGCTGGGCTTCAAGAACGGCTCGGGCCTGATCATGACGGCGTTCGGCGGCACGGCCGGCGTGTTCTTCGTCATGGCCAGCCTGTCCAGCGTCATCAAGCGCGACCTTTCCGGCATGGGCAAGTGGCTGTTCGTCGGCGCCCTGGCCATCATGGTGGGCGGCATCATCAACGTCTTCGTCGGCTCCACCGCCGGCATGATGGTCATCAGCATGATGGCCATCGGCGTCTTCAGCGCCTACATGCTGTACGACCTGAAGCAGATCATCGACGGCGGCGAAACCAACTACATCAGCGCCACGCTGGCGCTGTACCTGGACATCTTCAACGTGTTCCAGAGCCTGCTGGCCCTGCTGGGCATCATGGGCGGCGAACGCGACTGACGCGCCTGCGCGCCAGAACACAAAGGGCCTTCGGGCCCTTTTTTCATGCCAGCTCGAACACCGCCATGCTCTCCACGTGCGCCGTGTGCGGAAACATGTTGACCACCCCCGCCGCCGTGCAGCGGTAGCCCGCCTGGTGCACCAGCAGGCCGGCGTCGCGCGCCAGCGTGGCGGGGTTGCAGCTGACGTAGACGATGCGCCGGGGCGGCTGCCAGGCGCCGCGCAGTTCGGGCTGCAAGTGCAGGTCGGCCAGCGCCTTGGCCAGCGCGAACGCGCCTTCGCGCGGCGGATCGACCAGCCATTTGTCGGCCGCCCCATCCGCCGCCAGCATCTCCGGCGTCATCTCGAACAGGTTGCGTGCTACAAATTCAGTAGCTGCCAAAGCACGGCCGGTGCGCTCTGCAGCCCGATTCGCTTCGAGATTGGCACGCGAGCGGGCGACCAGCGCCTCGCTGCCCTCAATGCCCAGCACCTCGCGCGCGCGGGTCGCCAGCGGCAGCGTGAAATTGCCGAGGCCACAGAACCAGTCGATCACGCGCTCGTCATCCTGCACGTCCAGCAGGCGCAGCGCGCGCGACACCAGCACGCGGTTGATGTGCGGGTTGACCTGGGTGAAGTCGGTGGGCCTGAACGGCATGGTGATGCCGAATTCCGGCAGCGCATAGGCCAGCGGCGGGCTGGCTTCGTCCAGCAGCTTCACTGTATCCGGCCCCTTGGACTGCAGCCACCACTGCACGCCCGCGTGCTCCGCGGCAAAGGCGCGCAGCTTGGCGATATCGCCTTCGCTCAGCGGCTCCAGGTGGCGCAGTACCAGCGCGGTGACGTCGTCGCCGCAGGCCAGCTCGATCTGCGGGCAGGTTTCTATCGCGTCCATGGCGCCGATGAGAGCGCGCAGCGGCATCAGCAGGTCGCTCACATGCTGGGGCACCACGTGGCATTCGCGGATATCGGCCACATAGCGGCTCTTGCGCTCGTGGAAGCCTACCAGCACCGTGCCCTTCTTGTGCACGTGGCGCACCGAGAAGCGGGCGCGCCAGCGGTAGCCCCAGGCCGGCCCTTCGATCGGGCGCAGGATGTTCTCGGGCTTGACCTTGCCCAGGTGCCAGAGGTTGTCCTCCAGCACGCGCTGCTTCATGGCCACCTGCCCGCCTTCGTGCAGATGCTGCATCTTGCAGCCGCCGCAGGCGCCCTCATGCAGGCCGAAATGCGGGCAGCGCGGCCGCACGCGCTGCGACGATTCGCGGTGGATGGCCGTGAGCGTGCCGGCCTCCCAGTTGTTCTTGCTGCGGTGGACATTGGCCGACACCAGCTCGAACGGCAGCGCGCCCTCGATGAACACCACCTTGCCGTCGGGCCGCCGCGCCACGCCCTTGGCGTCAATGTCGAGCGCATCCACTTCCAGCCAGCCCTCGGGCAATGGCTTTTTTTCAATCTCTGCTGTCATCTTCCGATTGTCTCAGGTGGATACTGGCTTTTCGCCAAGGAGAGTCCATGGAAGTTCGCATCTGCATCGACGTTGACGACCTGGAGCGCGGCATCGCGTTCTACACCCAGGCGCTGGGCCTGAAGCTCGGGCGCAGGCTGGGCAAGGGCTGGGCCGAAATGCTGGGCGCCCCCAGCCCGATCGACCTGCTGGCCGAGGAGCCCGGCAGCGCGCCGCTGGGCCCGGACCATCCGCAGCGGCGCGATTTCTCCCGGCACTGGACACCGGTGCATGTGGACTTCGCCGTGCACGACATCGAGGAAGCGGTGCGGCGCGCCGTGGCGGCTGGCGCCACGCTGGAGCGCCCCATCCTGCAGCGGCGCTGGGGCCGCATGGCCAACCTGGCCGACCCGTTCGGCCACGGGCTGGACCTGCTGGAGTTCCAGGGCCGCGGCTACGACGAGATCGCCGAGCCGGCGCCGCCGGGCTGATTCAGCCCCAGGCCGCCAGGTACTCCTGCCAGTGCGCCTCCTGCGGCGCCAGCGCGCCCAGCGAGGCCTTGCACATCGCGATCTCCTGTTCGTACTCGGCCTCGGTGAGGCCGCCGCGCATCTTCTGGAAGCGGCAGTACAGCAGGTAGGTGTTCATCACGTCCGTCTCGCAGTAGCGGCGGATGTCTTCCAGCTTGCCGTCCAGGTACGCGGGGTAGACCTGCGAGCCGTCCATGCCCAGCTTGCCGGGAAAGCCGCACAGCTTGGCCATGGCATCCAGCGGCGCGTTGTTCTTGGGCTGGTACATGGCCAGCAGGTCCATCAGGTCCAGGTGGCGCATGTGGTACCGGCTGATGTAGTTGTTCCACTTGTACTCGCGGTCGTCCTCGCCCAGGTCCCAGTACTTGCTGGCTGTGACTCCATGGCGCAGGCCCCGGTAATGCAGCACCGGCAGGTCGAAGCCCCCGCCGTTCCAACTCACCAGCTGCGGCTGCTTCTGCTCCACGGTCCTGAAAAAAGTCTGGATCACCTTGCCTTCGCTCGCGTTGTCGCGGTCCACGAAGGAATGGATCTTCAGGCCCTCGGCATTGCGGAACACGCAGCTGATCACCAGCACGCGTTGCAAGTGCAGCGGCGTGAAATCGCTCTGGCCCTTGTCCTTGCGCTCCTGCAGCCAGGCACCGTAGACCTGTTCGTCGGTGGCATCGGCGGGCGCGCCGCGCAAGGCGCGCAGCCCGGCTACATCGGGAATGGATTCAATGTCGAAAACAAGTACGGGCCAGCTCATGGGCCGGACTTTAGCAGCCTAGAACAGTGCTTCGCGGTTGACGCCGTTGCGCACCATGTGGCGCTTGAGCTTGGTCAGCGCTTCGTTCTGGATCTGGCGCACCCGTTCGCGCGTGAGGCCCAGGCGGTCGCTGAGCACTTCCAGCGTTTCGGGTTCGCGGTCGTGCAGGCCGAAGCGGCCTTCCAGCACTTCCTTTTCGCGCAGCGAAAGCGCGTCGATCCAGTTGTTCAGCAGCTTCTCCACCTCGTGGTTCTGCGTCACGCCGGTGGGGTCCACCGCGTATTCGTCGGCCATCGAATCGCCCAGCGTGTGCTCGTCGTCCGAGCGGTCCAGGGAGGCGTCCAGCGACTTCGGCGCCTCGGCCATCGCCAGCAGCTCCGCCACATCCTGCACCTCGCGGCCCAGCAGGGCCGCGACATCTTCCACCCGCACGCCCTCGCCCTCGAAGCCGTTGCGGCGGGCGGCGAAGGCCGGGTCGTTTTCCAGCATGCGGCGCGCGCGCAGCACCTGCTGCAGCTCGCGCACCACGTGCACCGGCAGCCGGATCACCCGCCCCTGGTTCATCACCGCGCGTTCCACCGACTGGCGGATCCACCAGGTGGCGTAGGTCGAGAAGCGGAAGCCCCGCTCGGGCTCGAACTTGCCGATGGCGTGCATCAGGCCGAGGTTGCCCTCCTCGATCAGGTCCGACAGCGGCACGCCGCGGCCCAGGTAGCCCTTGGCGATGCTCACCACCAGCCGCAGGTTGTGCTCGATCATCGACTGGCGGGCCGCGAAGTCGCCGGCGCGGGCGCGCGTGGCGGTCTCGAATTCCTCTTCGGGCGTGAACAGCTCGGTGCGGCGCACCTCGCGCAGGTAAAGGGTCAGCGTGTCGCTGGATTCGCCGGCGATCTCGGCCGGGATGTCGCGCGGGTTGGGCTCGGCCGCCTCGCCGCTTTCAGGCGCATCCGGAACCGCAGGCTGGGCGTGTCCGTTGCGCTTTTTCATGGCTACTTCGCCGCGGGCAGGTACTTGGCCGGATCCACGGGCTTGCCCTGGCGGCGGATCTCGAAGTGCAGCTTGACGCGGTCGGCATCGCTGCTGCCCATCTCGGCGATCTTCTGGCCCTTCTTCACCGTCTGGTCTTCCTTGACCAGCAGCGCCTGGTTGTGGGCGTAGGCCGTGAGGTAGGTGTTGTTGTGCTTCAGGATGATCAGGTTGCCGTAGCCGCGCAGGCCGGCACCGGCATAGACCACGCGGCCGTCGGCCGAGGCCATCACCGCGTCGCCCGCCTTGCCGGCGATGTCCAGGCCCTTGTTCTTCACTTCGTCGAAGCCGGCCAGCACAGCCGGTGCGCCGTTGGTGGGCCAGGACCATGGCACGTCGTCATCGGGCGAGCCGCTGGCCACGGGTGGGGCCACCGGGCCGGGCGTGGCGACGATCGGCGCCGAGGCGGCCGGGCGCGGCGCGCTGGCGGCCGCCGTCGGCGTGCCCGCCACCATGGAGCCGGGTGGCGTGACCGGCCGCACAACGGCGACTTCGGCGCCGCCGCCGGGCGGAATCACGCGCAGCACCTGCCCGACTTCAATCACGTTGGGGTTGTCGATGTTGTTCCAGCGGGCCAGGTCGCGCACCGTGTGGCCCGAGTCGAGCGCGATGCGGATCATGGTGTCGCCGGGACGCACCGTGTAGTAGCCGGGCTTGCCTGCGTTCTCGGCGCCGGGCAGCGCCCTGGGCGCTTCGGTGGTGGTGGTGACGACGGCGCCCGGCTGCGGCCGCACGCCGGAGCTGCGGTCTTCCACCGGCGCGGGCGAGCGCGAGCTGGAAGCGCAGCCGGCGAGCACGCCAGCCAGCAGCAGCGGCACCGCCAATTTCCAACCCTGGCTCAGCTTCTCGAGCATTCTTGTGTTTCCTTCAAGCGATGCCTGATTTTAGGGGGACAAAGTGCACGGCCTCAAGCACAGTTTGTTTCAATTCACGGGTCGTTTTTTCCAGCACCACCAGGGCCTGCTTGCCGTCCGCCATCACCGTGGGCGCCACGATGCGCCCGCCCACTGCCAGCTGCTCCACCCAGGCGGGCGGCACGGCGTCGCCCCCCGCCGCCGCGATGATCCCGGCATAAGGAGCACCTTTGGCGTAACCGGCCATGCCGTCGCCAAACAGCAGGTGCACGTTGGCAAGGCGGAAGTGGCGCAGGTTCTCGCGCGCCCTGTCGTGCAGGCCGCGCAGCCGCTCGATGCTGTAGACCTCGGTGGCCACCAGGCTGAGCACGGCCGCCTGGTAGCCGCAGCCCGTGCCGATCTCCAGCACCCGGCCGAGCCGCCCCGTGGCGCCGCGCTGGCCGCCCAGCAGCAACTCGAGCATGCGCGCCACCACGTTGGGCTTGGAGATCGTCTGGCCCAGGCCGATCGGCAGGCTGGTGTCTTCATAGGCCTGGTTGACCAGCGCGCTGTCGACAAAGCGGTGCCGCTCCACATGGCCCATGGCCGCCAGCACCTGCGCGTCGCTGATGCCTTGCGCCGCCAGCTTCTGCACCATGCGCGCGCGCACCGCGCCCGAGTCCAGCCCGTACCCGCGCGGCTGCGTGTCTTCAGAGGTGTTTTGGCCCGCGGAGCGCTCCCGCTGTGCTTGCCCAGCTATCTTTTTGGTAGCAGGCGGGTGCCCGGGTGAACCCGGAAGGCGGGCGGGAAAGCCGGGGCGGGTGGCCATCAGGCTCCGGCCTTGCCATGCGCGGCCAGCTCGCTCGCGGTCTGCGCCCAGTGGGCCAGTGCCTCGTGGTCGGTCAGGTCCACCTTCAGCGGTGTCATCGACACGTGGCCCTGCGCGGTGGCATGGAAATCGGTGCCTTCGGCGCCGTCCTTGGCCGCGCCGGCGCCGCCTATCCAGTACATGGTGTCGCCGCGCGGGCTGTCCTGAGAGATCACCTTTTCAGCGGCATGCCGCCGCCCGAGCCGGCAGACTTTCATGGGCTTGAGCTCATCGAACGGCTTGTTGGGAATGTTGACGTTCAGCAGCCAGGCCTTGCCGCCGATCTCGTGCGCCATCACCTGCTGCACCAGCTCGCGGGCGAAGCGCCCGGCGTCGTTGATGTGGGCCCAGCCCTTCTCGGTCTGCGAGAAGGCGATGGCCGGTATGCCGAACAGGTAGCCTTCCATCGCCGCGCCCACGGTGCCGGAATAGATGGTGTCGTCGCCCATGTTGGCGCCGTTGTTGATGCCGCTCACCACCAGGTCGGGCCGGTAGCCCAGCAGGCCGGTGAGCGCAATGTGCACGCAGTCGGCCGGTGTGCCGTTCACGTAGCGGAAGCCATTGCCCGCGGTGTGCACGTACAGCGGCGAATGCAGGGTCAGCGCGTTCGACTTGGCGCTGTTGTTGTGCTCGGGCGCCACCACCTCGACCTCGGCCACGTCCTTGAGCGCTTCGTACAGGGCGACGATGCCGGGCGCCTGGTAGCCGTCGTCGTTGGAGATCAGGATTTTCATGGGGGTTGGCTTCGATTGTAGGGCCCGGCCCGTCGCCGCAGAGACATTCCGGCCCCGGAGCCGCGCCTATCATTGCGGCAACTTTTCACTGGAGAAATCCCATGCATGCATGGCTTTGCGAGAACCCCACCGGCGTCGATGCGCTGCAGTGGAAGGAAATGCCCACGCGGGAGCCCAAGGCCAGCGAAGTGCTGATCGAGATCAAGGCCGCCAGCCTGAATTTTCCCGACCTGCTGATCGTGCAGAACAAGTACCAGATGAAGCCGCCCCTGCCCTTTGTGCCCGGCTCTGAATACGCGGGCGTGGTGCAGGCCGTGGGCGAAGGCGTGACGCACCTGAAGGTGGGCCAGAACGTGGCCTGCCTGTCGGGCACCGGCGGCTTCGGCACCCACACCATCGCGCCGGCCGCGCTGTGCATGCCGCTGCCTCCCGGTTTTTCGCATGTGGACGCCGCCGCCTTCATCATGATCTACGCCACCTCGCACCACGCGCTGGTGGACCGGGCGCAGCTGAAGGCCGGCGAGACGGTGCTGGTGCTGGGCGCCGCCGGCGGCGTGGGCACCTCGGCCATCCAGATCGCCAAGGTGATGGGCGCGAAGGTGATCGCCGCCGCGTCCACCGACGAGAAGTGCGAGCTGTGCAAGTCAATCGGCGCCGACATCACGATCAACTACACGAAGGAAAACCTGCAGAACTCGTTCAGGGAGGCCATCAAGGCCGCGACGGATGGCAAGGGCCCCGACGTGATCTATGACCCGGTGGGCGGCGATTTCGCCGAGCCTGCCTTCCGCTCCATCGCCTGGCGCGGCCGCTACCTGGTGGTGGGCTTCGCCTCGGGCCCCATCCCCGCCCTGCCCTTCAACCTGGCGCTGCTCAAGGGCGCCTCCATCGTCGGCGTGTTCTGGGGCGATTTTTCGCGCCGCGAACCCAAGGCCAACGCGGCCATGATGGGCGAGCTGGCCCAGTGGTATGGGCAAGGCAAGATCAAGCCGGTGATCGACCGCACCATGCCCATGGCCGAACTGAAGGCGGCGTATGCCCACATGGGCTCGCGCGGGGTCAAGGGCAAGCTGGTGATGGTGAACTAGCAAAAGGTGAGTTGTCATGCCGGACTTGATCCGGCATCCATGACGGCATGGATGCCGAATGTCGCGGATCAGGCCGGCCCAATCTCATACATCGCATCGCCCATGTAGCGGTGCGGACCGAAGGTTGCGGCCAGCGCGGCGGCCTCGGCGGCCTGCCACTGCGTGAAGATTTCCCGCTCGGCGTCGCTCAGAAGCTCGGTGTCGGGCGCCTCGCCATAGGTGGCCACGATGCGCAGGTAGGCGTTGTACACCGGCAGCACCATGCTTTCGTGGCCCAGCGCTTCGTCCAGCGCGCCGCGAAACAGTTTCTCCGCCGCTGCGCGCTGCGCATCGGACGCGTCGGCGTCAAACAGCCTGAGCGAATAGGGCACCCTAGCCCCCCGCCCGCTTGACGGTGTGGCCCAGCGCTTTGAGTTTGGCGATGACCTTGTCGCAGTGGTCGCCCTGCACTTCGATCACGCCTTCCTTGGCGGTGCCGCCGGAGCCGCAGGTGGCCTTGAGCTGCTTGCCCAGCGCGGCAAGCGCTGCTTCGTCCAGCGCCAGCCCGCGCACCACGGTGACGGTCTTGCCGCCGCGACCGCCCGTCTCGCGCGAGACGCGCACCACGCCGTCGCCGGCGGGCGCGGCCTTCGCCTGCTTGCAGGTGCACTGCGCCATCGGCTGGCGGCAGCCCGGGCACATGCGGCCCGCATCGGTGGAATAGACCAGCGTCATCAGCCGACGCGCGGATGCAGCGGATAGGCGGGATCGGTGTAGCCCGGGGTGGACGGGTGGCCGGGCGCGACGAAGGAATCGACCAGCGCCTCGTCTTCCTTCGTCACCTGGTAGTCGAGCGCGGGTGCGTAGTCCTGCCATTGCTTGAGCGTGCGCGGGCCGGCGATCACCGAACTCACTGCCTTGTTGGCCAGCACCCAGGCGGTGGCGAACTGCGCCAGCGTTACGCCCTTCGCCTCGGCATGGGCCTTGAGCTTCTGCGCGATCACCAGCGACTCCTCGCGGAATTCGGTTTCGGCCACGCGCTTGTCGCCGCGGCCCACGCGCGTGTCCTTGTCCGGCGCCTGGCCGGGCGCGTACTTGCCGGTGAGCACGCCGCGTGCCACCGGGCTGTAAGGCGTGACGCCTATGCCGTAATGCGCGCAGGCCGGCAGGATCTCGACTTCCGGCATGCGGTTCAGCAGGTTGTAGTACGGCTGGCAGACCACCGGGCCCGGCATGCCCAGCTGCCCGGCCACGCGCATCACCTCCGCGATGCGCCAGCCGCGGAAGTTGGAGACGCCCCAGTAGCGGATCTTGCCGGCGCGGATCATGTCCTGCAGCGCGCGCAGCGGCTCTTCCAGATCCATGCCGTTGTTGTCGCGGTGCAGGTACAGGATATCCACGTGCTCCGTCTGCAGGCGCGCAAGGCTGGCGTCCACCTCATGCAGCATCCAGGCGCGGGAAAAGCCCACCTCGTTGGGCCGCGCCGACATGGCGTTGCCCAGCTTGGTGGCCAGCACCCAGTGGTTGCGCTGGCCTTTGAGCAGCTCGCCCACCATGGTCTCGGAGGCGCCTTTGGTGTAGACGTCGGCCGTGTCGATGTAGTTGACGCCGGCTGCCTGCGCGTCGGCGACGATGGCCTGGGCCTCGTCCTTGCCGGTCTGGTCGCCGAACATCATGGTGCCCAGGCAGAGGGCGGAAACCTGCAGGTTGCTCTTGCCGAGCTGTCGGTATTGCATTGAAAAACTCCTTCGCGAGCCGGCAGCTTAACGCCGCTGGCGCAAACAGGCTTCAGAGCTTCTCGGTTTCCCCTGAGCGCGGCTGCCATTTCATCAGGTGCTTCTCGATGCGGCCCACGGCGCCGTCCAGCACCAGCGCGAACGCCGTCAGCACCACGATGCCGGCGAACACCGTGTTCACGTCGAACGTGCCCTCGGCCTGCAGGATGAGGTAGCCCACCCCCCGGGCCGAGCCCAGGTACTCGCCCACCACCGCGCCCACGAAGGCCAGGCCCACCGAAGTGTGCAGGCTGGAGAACACCCAGCTGGTGGCGCTGGGCAGGTACACGGTGCGCAGCAACTGCTTCTGGTTCGCGCCCAGCATGCGGGCATTGGCCAGCACCACGGGGCTGACTTCCTTCACGCCCTGATACACGTTGAAGAACACGATGAAGAACACCAGCGTCACGGCCAGCGCCACCTTGCTCCAGATGCCCAGCCCGAACCACAGCGCGAAGATGGGCGCCAGGATTACGCGGGGCATGGAGTTGGCGGCCTTGATGTACGGGTCCATGATGGCGCTGGCAACGGGCGCCAGCGCCAGCCACAGGCCGAACACCAGCCCCAGCACCGTGCCGATGACGAAGGCCAGCACCGTCTCCAGCAGCGTCACGCCCAGGTGCAGGTAAATGTCGGCGCGGCCCGGCAGGCCTTCGGGGAACAGCCGGCTTTCGCCGAAGCCGAACGGCATGAACCACGACCACACGCGCCCCGCCACCTTGACCGGCTCGCCCAGGAAGAAAGCGTACTGGTCGTTGAGCGACACCAGCTGCCAGATCCCCAGCATGGCGATCAAGACACCGACTTGCCACCAGCGCAGGTTTTTTTCGGAGGGCTTGAGTGCGTTGAACATCAGGCGGCCTTCTTCAGTTGCTGCGCATAGCCCTTGAGCACTTCTTCGCGCATCACGTCCCAGATCTGTTTGTGCAACTCCACAAAGCGCGGGTGGCTGCGCACTTCGGACACGTCGCGCGGGCGCGGCAGGTCGATGTCGAATTCGCCGATGGGGCGGGTGCCGGGCCCGGCCGACAGCACCACCACGCGGTCGCTCATGGCGATGGCTTCGTCCAGGTCGTGGGTGATGAAGAGCACGGCTTTTTTCTTCGCGGCCCACAGCGCCAGCACTTCGTTTTCCATCAGCTGGCGGGTCTGGATATCGAGCGCGCTGAAGGGCTCGTCCATCAGGATGATGTCGGGGTCCAGCGCGAGCGTCTGCGCCAGCGCGGTGCGTTTGCGCATGCCGCCCGAAAGCTGGTGCGGATAACGGTCGCCGAAGCCGCCCAGGCCGACGCGCTCCAGCCAGGCCTGGGCCTGCGTGCGCGCCTCGCCGTCGGGCACGCCGTGGTACTGCAGGCCGACCATGACGTTGTCGATGGCGCTGCGCCAGGGCATCAGCGCCTCGGTCTGGAACATGTAGCCGGCGCGGCGGTTGATGCCCAAAAGCTGCTCGCCGAACACCTTGACCTCACCCGATGACGCATCAAGCAGGCCGGCCCCGATGTTCAGCAGCGTGGACTTGCCGCAGCCCGTGGGGCCGACCACCGAAACGAACTCGCCGGCGCGGATGCGCAGCGTGGTGTCGGCCACCGCCGTGTAGCGCTGCGAATGGTCCTCCCGCGAGCGGAAGGTGACGGTGATGTTGAGAAGCTCGAGCGCGAAATCGGACATGCGCGGGAGGTTACATCAATCTCAGGCCTTGAACCTTTCCTTGGCCCGGCGCGCGAACTCGTTGGTGTAGGTCTTGGAGAGGTCGATCTTCTCGGGCTTGATGGCGGGGTCGAAACTGGCCAGGGCCTTCAGCGCGGTGCGCGCGCCTTCCTCGGTGATCAGGCCGTCCAGCGAGATCGCCTCGCGCACCTTGTTGAACGAGGCCAGGTACAACGCGCGGTCGCCCAGCAGGTAGCCCTCGGGCACCGTCTTGATGATGTCGCTGGGGCCCGCGGTCTGCAGCCACTTCAGGCCGTGCACGATGGCATTGGCCAGCGCCTGGCAGGTGTTGGGGTTCTTCTGCACGAACTCGGTGTGGGCGTAGAAGCAGGCAGCGGGCATCAGGCCGCCGAACACTTCCTGCGTGCCCTTGAGCGTGCGCGTGTCGCTGATGATCTTGACGTCGCCTTTTTGCTCCAGCATGGTCATCACCGGGTCGGTGTTGCTCATGGCGTCGATCTGGCCCGAGCGCAATGCGGCCAGCGCGCCGGCCGCCGTGCCCACGCCGACAAAGCTCACATCGGTGGCCTTCAGGCCGCCGCGCGACAGGATGAGGTTGGCCACCATGTTGGTGGACGAGCCGGGCGCCGACACACCGATCTTCTTGCCTTTCAGGTCGGCGATGGTGCGGTAGTTCGGCATGGCCTTGGTGGACACACCCATGGCGATCTGCGGCGCCCTGCCCTGCAGAACGAACGACTGGATCGCCTGGTTCTTGCTCTGCATGTTGATGGTGTGCTCGTAGGCGCCCGACACCACGTCGGCCGAGCCGCCCACCAGCGCCTGCAGCGCGCGCGCGCCGCCCGCGAAATCGGAAATCTCCACATCCAGGCCCTCGGCCTTGAAGAAGCCCAGCTGCTCGGAAATGGTCAGCGGCAGGTAGTAGAACGCGGCCTTGCCGCCCACGGCGATGGAGATCTTGCTTTTTTCCAGCTTGGGCTGCGCGCGCAAGTGCGGTGCGGCGACTGCGGCCGCTGCCAGGACGGCGGCCGAGGTGAAAGTCCGGCGGCTCAGGTTGTTGTTTTTCATTGGGCGAAACCTCTCTAATTGCTTGGACTGAGGTTAGTCACAGTGGGGGACGCCTGCATCGGGAACATCCCGTGCGGGTTTCCACGTAAGGCGCAAAAGCGTCAGCAGCGCGTCAGCGGCACATCAGCGCCAGCCGGCGAAAAGAATACCTATGTTCACCATCAGCGCCACTGTCCAGATCACGGTGCGCAGGGTCGGCAGGCCGGCCACGTACATGGCGATGTAGATCACGCGCAATGTCACGAACACCAGCGCCAGGATGTCCACCCGCGTCTGCGGGGCGCCCAGCTGGTGGGCGATGACCACCGCGCCGATGAAAAACGGCAGCGCCTCGAAGCTGTTGGCCTGGGCCGCGTTGGCGCGGCCCTGCCAATCGGTCTGGCGCGCCAGCCAGCCGCGCGGGTCGTGGTTGTCAAACCCGCCCTCGCGGCGCGGCTTGCCTACGGCCTGCCACTTGGCCAGCGCCGCGCAGGCGATGGGCAGCAGCGCGGCGATCAGCACGCACCAGTAGGCGACGGTGAATCGCGCAAAAGCCATTTCTCTTATCTCCTGTCCACAAGCGCGTGCGCGATGGTGCCCAGATCAACGTATTCCAGCTCGCTGCCGGCCGGCACGCCCCGCGCCAGGCGCGTGACCTTCAGGCCGCGCGACTTCAGCGCTTCGCCGATCACGTGCGCCGTGGCTTCGCCCTCGGCGGTGAAGTTGGTGGCGAGGATCACTTCCTGCACGGTGCCGCTGGTGGCCCGCGTGAAGAGCTTCTGCAGGCCGATGTCCTTGGGGCCGATGCCGTCCAGCGGGCTCAGCTTGCCGCCCAGCACGAAGTACAGGCCCCGGAACGCGGCCGTGCGTTCCACCGCCGCCTGGTCGGCCGGTGTTTCCACCACGCACAGCTTGCTGCCGTCACGCTGCGCGTCCAGGCAGGTGGAGCAGATCTCGCTTTCGGTGAAGGTATTGCACAGGTCGCAGTGGCGCACGGTGGCCGCGGCCTGCTGCAGCGCCTGCGCCATCAGCTGCGCGCCTTCCCGGTCGTGCTGCAGCAGGTGGAAGGCCATGCGCGAGGCCGACTTGATGCCCACGCCCGGCAGGCGGCGCAGCGCCTGGATCAGCGCGTCGAGCGAATTCGTGTCGGACACTGCGGAAAGGCTGCTTCTAGAACGGGAATTTCATGCCGCCCGGCAGGCCCGGCATGCCGCCCGTGAGCTTGCCCATCTTTTCCTGGGTGGTCTCTTCGACCTTGCGCACGCCGTCGTTGAAGGCGGCGGCCACCAGGTCTTCCAGCATGTCCTTGTCGTCGGCCAGCAGGCTGGGGTCGATGGTGACGCGCTTGATCTCGTGCTTGCAGGTCATGGTGACCTTGACCAGGCCCGAGCCCGATTCGCCCGTCACTTCGACGGTGGCCAGCTGGTCCTGCGCCTTCTTGATGTTGTCCTGCATCGCCTGGGCCTGTTTCATGAGGCCGGCGAGCTGTCCCTTGTTGAACATGGTGGCTCCTAGGTATTGGATGGGGGGTTGGCGGCGGGCTGGATGCTGATTATTTTCCAGCCTGTCGGAAAGTCACGCCGGGTGGCTTGCACGTAGGGGTCGTTGAGGATGATTTCCTCGGCGGCGGCCTGCTTTTCGGCGGCGGCCGCCTGGTTGCGGCGCGCCGGGCTGTCGGTGACGCCGCCCACTTCCACGCTCAGGTTCACCGGGTGGCCGGCCGCCTGCAGCGCGTTGCGCAGGCGCTCGCGGCTGGCCGGCTGGTTGAGCGATTCGCGCTCCACCCGCAGCATCCAG
The DNA here is from genome assembly GCA_016191525.1 of Burkholderiales bacterium. Taxonomy (GTDB): domain Bacteria; phylum Pseudomonadota; class Gammaproteobacteria; order Burkholderiales; family Burkholderiaceae_C; genus Ramlibacter. The sequence goes on from JACPOK010000014.1 coordinate 159,095, forward strand.
TGGCCGGTGTCGCGCGCCACCAGCTGCGACTGCAGCGCCAGCTCGCGCACCAGCGCCGTGATGGCTTCCTCGCGCACCAGCTGGCGCACCGTGGCATGCCAGAAGTCGCCTTCCTCGGTGAGCACCAGCGGCGCCGTGGGCCGGGCCGACGCGGCTTCGCGCGGGGACTCGGCCTGCACGCGCACCGGCACGCCGACGACGTCGCCACCCGGGCGCGGCGGAATGGCTTGCGGGCGTTGCTGCGCGGGGCGGGCTTGCGGCGGGTCGATCACGGGCAGGATGCGCCCGGGCGGCGCGGCGGCCGAGGGCACCGGCACCGGTACCGGCACCGGTACTGCAGCCCTGGCCGGCGCGGGCGCCAGCAACGGGCGGGCCTCAGTCAGAGTTTTTTTTTCAGCCTGCGGCTTGAACGCCAGCAGCCGCAGTAACACCATGGTCAGCGCGGCGTACTCGTCGGGGGCCAGCCCCAGCTCGGCGCGGCCATGCAGGCAGATGCTGTAGAGCAGTTGCGTTTCGTCGGGGGGCATCAGCGCGGCCAGCCGGGCGATGCCTTCACCATCGTCCTCGGCGCCGCCCGCCGCGGCGGGCACGGCCTGCATTACGGCCATGCGCTGCAGCACCATGCTCATCTCTTCCAGCGTGGAGGCGGCCGACAGCCCGTGCAGGCGCAATTGCTCCGAGGTTTCCACCACGGACTTGCCGTCGCCCTGCGCCAGCGCCTCGATCAGGCGCATCACGTGGGTGCGGTCGGCGCTGCCCAGCATCTGGCGCACGGTGGCTTCCTCCAGCTTGCCGCTGCCGAAGGCGATGGCCTGGTCGGTGAGCGACAGCGCGTCGCGCATGGAGCCGCGCGCGGCCCGCGCGATCAGCCGCAGCGCGGGCGTATCGGCCGGCACGCTCTCGGCCTTGAGCACCTGCTCCAGGTGTTCGCGGATGGTCTCGGGCGCCATCGGGCGCAGGTTGAACTGCAGGCAGCGCGACAGCACGGTGACGGGCACCTTCTGCGGGTCGGTGGTGGCCAGTACGAACTTGAGGTATTCCGGCGGCTCTTCCAGCGTCTTGAGCATGGCGTTGAACGCGTGGCCCGTGAGCATGTGCACTTCGTCGATCATGAAGACCTTGAAGCGGCCCTGCACCGGCTTGTACACGGCCTGTTCCAGCAACTGCTGCACCTCGTCCACGCCGCGGTTGGAGGCGGCGTCCAGCTCTGTGTAGTCGACAAAGCGGCCGGAATCGATGTCGCGGCAGGCCTGGCACACGCCGCAGGGCGCCGCGGTGATGCCGCCCTGCCCGTCGGCGCCCTGGCAGTTCAGCGACTTGGCCAGGATGCGCGAGACTGTCGTCTTGCCCACGCCCCGGGTGCCGGTGAAAAGGTAGGCATGGTGCAGCCGCTGCTGGGTCAGCGCATTGGTCAGCGCCTGCACCACGTGCCCCTGGCCGACCATTTCCGTGAAGGTCTTGGGCCGGTATTTGCGGGCGAGCACGAGATAGGACATCGGGGGTGATTCTAGATGGCCCCGGCAGCGGCTCAGCCATCTTCGCTCGCCTACAATCGGGGTTGACGGGCCTCCCCGCATGGTGAAGCGGCCAACCGGGTCAGGTGGGGAACCAAGCAGCCCTAACTGTGGAGCCAGTGCCGGGGGTAAGGCTCGTCAACCGAACAAGGGCAGGCTGTTACGAATCAAGGACTTAGCGCTCTTTGAGGCGCTGAAAACGGCCCGCTGTATCACTTGCCTGTATCACTTGAGGTGACACGTTGATCAATCCTTCAACGTGGAGCAGCCTCATATGGCCAAACAACGTCAATGGCCACATGCGCAAGGGCGGTACGGCGGCGAAGCTGGGGGGGTCGGCAGCCTCATGGCGCTGGATTTTCCTTGGCGTACCCCTCGACCGCCTCCATCAAGGCTTTGGACTGGCGGAATGCTTGAATCAGGTCTCCAATGCGAAAGGCCTGTTGGCTCACGTCAACCACGATCCCGCCCTCGGCCGTGGTCTTGACGTATCCAATGCCAACATCCCACTGCGGGCCCCAAAGGGAAAAATTTGCGCCGCGCTTCACCGCGTTGCGCTTTTCTCGGAAGTCCGCAATCCAATCTGTGTATCCCAAGATACCGGCCACAGTGGCATGGAAGAGATTTTTTGAATTGTTAACCGCGTCCATGACGCTCGATTGATCCCCGGCCGGCTGCTTGGCCAACGTGAGCAACTGCTTGTAGCAAGCGTCCTGCAGGGCTCGGATAAAAAAGAAGTAGGCCTTGTATGCGGCCGTTAACTGGCGGCCTGCGTCTTGCTCCCATGTGCCTGCTCGCGAAGACTCGCGCCGACGTGAGCGTTCAAAGAATTTCTCCGCTTCGGCCAGCCGGACCGCGAGGCGAGCGGCCTGCTCGCCACTGAGCGCACGCCCGGCCATACTTGCCTCGAAAATATCTGAATCTTCAGCAATGCCACCAGAACGATGATTAGCCTCATACGCGAGGTCTGTCATCCACATGGTGGCGTCCATGTGGGACTTGATGAAGAGCCCGCTGAATCCAACGATATCTTGGCAAAGATCGTGTGTGCGCAAACGAAAACGATGATCGCTGCCGCGACGTTCGGCCAGCAGCTGGTTCAGCCGCGTGCCCGCCGCTCCCACATCTTCTACCGCAAGGAAAAACTCAGTCAGCACGGAGTGGGCTCTGCGGGACGGGTCGAGCGCAAGTCACGCGGTTCCGGTGCGATCAGCATCATCAGTTCCTTGTCGGCCTGCTCCTTGGGGCGGGAAAGGCCTAAGCGTCAGCATACTCCCACAAGTTGGGGAGGCGGTGCGCCCTTCCGGCCCGTATAGTTGCTGTAGGGGGCTTACCTATCCGCAATTGCCCGTAGATAAACGGCCAAGCAGCAACGAATAACACCATGATAGAAAAAGTCGGCCCGATCAAAAATCCACTAACAATCATCGCCATTTTTGCGGCAATCGCTGAAATAAGCGGGAGTGTGGTGCTTCCAATTCTGGACACTGACACGCAGGCGGTGTACGTGTGGTTCTTGATGATTTTTCCTACCTTGTTGATCATCCTGTTCTTTGTGACGCTATGGAGGTGGCCCACCTCGCTATACGCACCTTCCGACTACAAGAGTGACGAGTCATTTCTGCAATCCTTGCCCAAGGCTACGGTCGAGGAAAAAGTTCAAAAGATCACCAAAGAGATCGTTGACGAACAAAATGAGCCCGTCCTCCCTCAGGATGAGCAACCCGAAGCCGTGCGCTTGGTTGATGGCGTTCCCGTGCAGCCCGACGCTGGGGCCATCACCGAAACCACCGCGCCCCGTTCGCCCGTGTTCCGTCCCCCTGGCGCAGTGTCGTCTGATCAGGAGCGCGACGTTTACTCCCGCGTTGGAATTGAGGAACTTGTGTTTGAAAAGTTGGGCAAGTACTACCGGGGACCGATTGCCCGCAATGTTGTACTGAGAGATGAGAGCCGCCGGTACGTCGCTGATGGGATAGTCCGTGAAGGTGGCGTGACGAGGGTAATCGAGGTCCGCCAATTTGGCCGGCTTACCCCGTCAACATCCACGTTGCAAAAATCGATCACTCAGGTTTATGGAGCAAGTCGCGGCCTCTTGATGACCGAAGGGCCGACAACAATTGAAATCCTTCTGGTGCTCGTGATTCCTCACGATGCGTCTTACACAGTCCAGACTCTAGATTTGCGCCTGCGTGATGCTGTCGTCTCAGTGCCAATTCCTGTGGAAACTCTTATCTTCACGCTTGGTTCGGACGGCAGTCTACGCGACTAGGTACCCGACGGCCCCGTGCGTCCACAACTTGCTATACGGCCGATTGGGGCACTAAAGCAGAACTCCAGAAAGCTATCCAAAGCCACTGATGCCGGATGCAACGCGGCGACGGCGCCTACCTTGCCGGTCTGACCTTGGTGGGACTCGGCGGCAAGGGCGATGGCGCGTTCAAGTGTGATCATGTGTGGACTGCTGGTGACTATCCAAAAAGAATCGTGCGAGCTTGCCCCACTCTAAGTGGTCGCGGCCGAAGGTGGTTGTGAGCGGACGAAGTGACTCACCAATGAGATAGACCGAATTCAAGACGGAAGAAGGAACCGCCTGTCTGCCGGCTGGATCAACTAGGAACACCTGTAGCCCCCTCTGACCTGCTTCACGAATTACGCTGTTAATGTGGTCGTCGCCGAAGCTGTAGCCGATGACCATTAGACGGGTACCGGATTTCATGAGGTGTGCGCGAAACTCTGCAGCGTACCAATGGAGGATGGCCTTCTCCTTGATCGACTTCGCCTTGTCTGCTCCCAGCACCATGATGCTACCGCCTTGGGTGTCGCGCCAGTTCACGGAACCGTGCAATTTGAAAATCGGCTGACGGCGGGGTTGCAGGTCCCACTCCCAGTCGGGGTACCAAATCTGATCGACGTCGTATTGGGCGAGGAAATTACTCTCCTCCACCATGCCCGGGTAGTAGCTGCTCTGAAACCGAGTATCTGCATCTGACCAGAACGGCTTGTAGTGCATCTCAAGCAGAAGGTCTTGGTTCAATGAAAAAATGGCGTCGAATCTCGACAGGAAACGCCGCACCCCATGAAGGAGGTCGTCGTTGAAGTCCAGACCCTTGTGGATCAAGGATTCATTCATCGCTCGGAAAGACGCCATAACGGCGGCCTGCAGATCGTCTAGGCGCCCTTTGGCATCGTCCGTGCCATGCTGCAGATACTCAGATTGCACTGTTGCCAATGCCTTTTCAAAGCCGCCACTTGTCCGCATAACGCCGTGCAGGACAGGGTTGTGCGCAAGCCTGCCGAGCAAATCGCCCGTTAACTCGGGCGCCAGCCAGCAGCCCCAATTACGCGAGAAGCCAGCCCCTACCAGCAGCACAGTGTTCATGGTTGAATAATACGAGCCCGCGGTAGCCGGAACCGGGAGGATTCCTTAGTGCCCCGGGGGTCGCGCCCGTGGCCACGGGGGGGACTGAGGGGGCACGGGATTGGCAGCATGCAGATGCTTGTCAACCCAGCCCTGCCTTGCCTTGCCTTGCCTTGCCTTGCCTTGCCTTGCCTTGCCTTGCCTTGCCTTGCCTTGCCTTGCCTTGCCTTGCCTTGCCTTGCCTTGCCTTGCGGCAATCATTGCGTATGAATCAGCCTGACCGTAGGTTTACAAGCATCGTGCCCTGAGGCGTCAGGTCCCAATACTTCGGCTGTTTCGGCGCGATCCCGCCCTCATGGAACTCATGCTCAAAGAATTCTCGTTCGAGGCCTGCTATGTCTTCGATATTCCTTTTGGCAATGTCCCGCACTGGCACCTTGGAAATAGACGGGTTCAAGTGGTGGAAATCATTGCGAAAGCTGCGTAGCACTCTTCTGAAGGCAGCGGCGCCTTCGGGGGTCACGATCTTCTGAGCCTCAAATTGGTCTACGAGGGCGTAGGGGTCTTGATTCGAGGCAATCTCATTGCGATCCGCTATGAACCGTATGAGGCCTTCGTTGAGGGCTTGCGTTGCCATAGCCGTGGCCATGAAGTAGCCATCACGATACAGGGATATGCACTCATTGGAGACCGTTGTGAAATGGGTGTTCGGCACGATGGCCTGCGGGCGCACTTCAAGCGCACGCTGCACCTTCTCTTCAAATGTCCTTTCAAAGCGGTCGCGCAGCAAGTGCCGGACATTATTTTCGTAGTCATCCACTTGCGCATTGTCGGCCGTCGCGGGAGACGTTGCAATTAGCTATCGCAGTAACATCTCACTAAAGGAGACGCTGGATGCTGCCACTTGCTTTAGATGGCATTGTTGCGTGACAGACTCACACGCGCCACTGTGTAGGTCCGCGATCCCTAAGCGGCCTTTTGGGGCTTGGGATTGGGCGCCTACACACGACTCGTCTTGATTCAGATCGCCGCGGATTCCGAGTCTTATTTGCCGTCCACTGCTGGTAGCTTAGGGGCGCTCTTCACGGCGCGATGTAGCTCACGCCTTGCAAGGGCATTCGCCAGCGTCGGTTGCAGTCGCGCTTGGCACATGCCCAACAGGTCTCTTACGGCAGATGCCCTAAGGGCGACGAACTCTTCGACGTGTTCAGCAGAAACAATGTCCACCATGGTGTTGGGCATTGATAAAACCGGGTTGCGCCAGACCAGCACGGCGCTCTTCTGCAGTTTCAACTCCATATTCCCCGTCTCGGATAGTCGTGCGGTGAACAGATTCGAATCTACGACCACCAAAGGGAGCACGATCTCGCAATAGTTGAGCCGACTTTGCTGGTCGTCGTAGTCTGACTCGGCAGCGGCTGCGGCGCAAACAGACGAAATCGCGGCAAAAAAGGCATCAGGTTTTCCTGGCTCGGTGAATGCTGGCTTACCCCCGTACGCCGTTTGAGACGGCAACTCAAACACGGCCAAACGCTGAACCTCAGCGTCGTCCGCCGCTTCACGTAGGAAGTGGCGCCCCAGTTTGGTAGCCGCTCGCTGCGACACGCATGCCTTGCGAGATAACTTGGTCGGAGACGCAAAAAGGACCCATGGCTTGTCCTTAGACGACTTGCACTCAACGACAAACGTCAGTCGCACGACCGTTTGGTCAAACGTTTCCTGCCAATGCGCGACCAAGTCGACCTCGCGAGCCTCGCCAGTCACCGGGTCCGGGAAGTACTCCGATTGGATCAAGCGAGCACCGTGCCTCTGGAAAACCTCCGCCACCCGCATCTCCAGAGGAAAGCCGTGCCCGGAGAGCCATGTCAACACCCTCTCCTCCAGTGAATCTTTTTCGGTCGCCATTTGAATACCCTTTCCATGTAGGTCAGCGGTATCATGGCTGTGTCACCGGCTTGTGTCACTCGGGTCGCTAAGGATCTCGCAAGTCGTTGATTTGCTTAGGCCGGCAGAACAGATGGGGCAGCGGTAAGGCTCGTCAACTTCTTCGCGCGGATTCCGGCTGACACCCGCTGTCGTCTGCCTCCGACAAACTTTCCGTTTCGCATGAGCCACATTGATTACACCTTCGGAGGTGTGCCATGTGTGCTGCCGTCAAACCCGCTGCCTGTACTGATTCCCGCTTCGCGCCGGCAATCCGGCTCGCGGCGGCTTTCCTCATTGGCGGTGCGGCGCTCTCCTGTTGGGCCCAGGAATCCGAACGGTCGGGCCTGGACATCGCAGCCACGGCCCTGCCCGACAACCCTGCGCCGGCCCGGCTGGAAGTCAGCTCAGGCGTACTGCCCCGCATCGACGGCGCCACGCGCGGCGAGCGCGCCGACCGGGTCGAGCGCATCGACATGAGCCTGCTGTCGCCCGGCAACTCGGGCCTGGGCTTCGCCGTCGGGCTGTCCAACCTGTCGCCACCCAACGCACCCATGATGGGCACCCAGCTCGACCTGGCGCCGGGACTCAGCCTGGGCGTGCAGTGGCGCCACACGCTGGAAGGCCGCAACCGCATTGACATCACCGCCTGGCGCAGCGTGACGCCGCCCACCGATGCCATCAGCCTGATCCAGCAGCGCCAGCCGGTGTACGGCGCGCGGGTGGAAATGTCGCTGGCGCCGTTGCGCAAGACCGGCCTGGTGGTCGATCGCGGCTTCATCGGCCTGCAGCTGGAGAGCGGCGCGCGCGTCACGCTCAAGCGCAACGGCGGCAAGCCCATGATGTACTACCGCAACAAGTTCTGAAGCCAGTTTGCCGCGCCCTGGCCGGCCCTGCGCCCGGTGGCGAAGCAGGCGGTGAGCAGGTAGCCGCCGGTGGGCGCTTCCCAGTCCAGCATTTCGCCGGCGCAGAAAACACCGGGCAGCGCGTTCAGCATCAAGCCCGCATCCATTGTCTCGAATGGAACCCCGCCTGCCGTGCTGATGGCTTCGTCCAGCGGCCGGGGCGCCGACAGCGTGATGGCCAGTGCCTTGATGGCTGCGGCCAGCCGCTGTGGATCGGCGAACGCTTCCTTGGGCAGCAGCTCGTGCAGCAGCGCGGCCTTGATGCCGTCCAGCGCCAGCCGGCTCTTGAGGTGGCTGGACAGCGAGCGTGAACCGCGCGGGTGCAGCACCTCGGCCAGCACCTGTTCGGCACTGCGGCCGGGCAGCAGGTCCAGCTCGAAGGTGGCCTTGCCGGCCTTGCCGATCGCGTCGCGCAGCAGCGCCGACACCGAATAGATGAGGCTGCCTTCCACGCCCGTGGCGGTGGCCACGAATTCGCCCTTGCGCACCACGCCCTCGCCCTTGCCCGCGGGCACCCGCACCGCGACCGACTTGAAGGGCTGGCCGGCAAAACGCGAGGAAAAGAATTCACTCCAGCCGCCCGCCACGTCAAAGCCGCAGTTGGACGGCTTGAGCGGTGCAACATCGATGCCACGGGCGTGCAGCAGCGGCACCCAGGCGCCGTCCGAGCCCAGCCGTGCCCAGCTGGCACCGCCCAGCGCCAGCACCACGGCATCGGCCCGCACGGCCTGCACGCCTTCGGGCGTGCTGAAGGCCAGCGCGCCCGCTTCGTCCCAGCCCGTCCAGCGATGGCGCATGTGGAGATTCACCCCGGCCGCGCGCAGGCGGTGCAGCCAGGCGCGCAGCAGCGGCGCGGCTTTCATGTCCTTGGGAAACACCCGGCCCGAGCTGCCGACGAACGTGTCTATGCCCAACCCCTGCGACCAGGCCGCCAGTTCGGCCGCGCCGAATTCGCGCACCAGCGGCTGCAGCTCGGCGCGGCGCGCGCCGTAGCGCGACACAAAGGCCTCGAAGGCTTCGGAGTGCGTGAGGTTGAGCCCGCCCTTGCCGGCCAGCAGGAACTTGCGCCCGGCCGAGGGCATGGCGTCGTACACATCCACCTGCACGCCGGCCGCGCACAGCGCCTCGGCGGCCATCAGCCCCGCCGGGCCCGCGCCGATGACGGCGGCGCGGCTCATTCGACGGCCACCAGCTTGCCCTGCCCGGTGAGGAAGGCGGCCTTCACCGTGGCCTGCGGGTACGCGGCCTGCACCGCGCGCCGGTAGGTGCGCATCTTGTCCAGCAGGTCCTGCTTGCGTTCCGGATTGGATTCAGACTTGAAATCAAGCACCCACCACTCCTGCGTGCCGGCGCGCCGCACCAGCCGGTCCAGCCGCAGGGCCTGGCCTTCGTGCAGCAGTTCCACCTCATTGCCCTGCCAGTCCACGGCCTGCCAGGCCCAGGCGCCCTCGCCCTGCAGGATGCGCTGCGCCATGGCCGCGGCTTCGGTAACCGTCGCCGGCGAAATGCCGAACTGGCGAGCGACCCGCTGCAGCTGCGCCGGCTGCCACGCGCCCGCGCCGCGGATTTCAAGCAGCCGGTGCACCGCCTTGCCGAACAGCGTCTCGGGCGTGTCGGCAGCGGCTGCTACATTTTTGATAGCTGCCTGCGCAGGCTGGGTGCGCTCTGGCGGCACTATTTCCAGTGAAAAAACGGGCGCGGGCGCATTGGGCACGGGTTCGGCGGGCCGGGCCAGCGCGGGCGCAGGCAGCGCCTCGCAGTGCGCTTCCAGCCGCTGCCACCAGCTCGCCTCTTGCGCTATGTGAGGCTGCACGGATGAGAGCACCAGCAGCTTGCGGGCCCGCGTCATCGCCACGTACAGCGCGTTCAGTTCCTCGCGCTGGCGCGCGGCCTGCTCCACCTGCAGGGCCTCGGCGCTGCAGGGCGGCGGCCGGGTTTCGCTGGCGATGAAAGCAAAACGCCAGGGCGCCGGCGCCTCGCCCGGCCACTCCACCACCACGCCCATGGTTTCGGCGCGCGCGGGCGCGGCATCGGTGTCCAGCATCAGCACCGCATCGGCTTCCAGCCCCTTGGCGCCGTGCACGGTGAGCAGGCGCACCGCGTTGGCATCGGCCATGGCCGGTGCTTTGATGCCGCCGGCCTTGAAGGCGCGCACAAAGGCGTAGGGCGTGGCGTAGCGGGCACCGTCCACCTGCAGCGCGGCACCCAGCAGCGCGCGCAGGTTGGCCAGCATGCCGCTGCGCAGCGCGGGCGGCGCGGCCTGCGCGAAGCGGGCCAGCACGTCGCCGTCGTGAAAGATCAATTCCAGCGCGTCGTGCGGCGGCAGCTCATCCACCCAGGCTTTCCACTTCGCCAGCCTGGCGCCTGCTTCGGCCAGCGCCGGGTCTGCCCATTCGTTTTGCTGAAGCAGTTCGAACCAGGTGGCCGCCTTGCCCGCCTGCCGCGCGGCCAGCGCGATGCGCACCAGGCCGTCGTCACCGATGCCGAACAGCGGCGACTTCAGCGCGCGCGCCAGCGACAGGTCGTGCCCCGGGGAGACCAGCACGTCCAGCAGCGCCACCACGTCTTCCACCTCGGGCTGCTCGCACAGGTCGGCCTTCTCGGGCTGCTGCGCGGGAATGTGCAGCAGGCGCAGCTGCTCCTGCATCACGGCCAGCCGGTCGCGCCGGCGCGCCAGCACCATGATGTCCTTGGGCTGCGTGCCGCCCCCGATCTGTTGCGCCACCCAGGCCGCGGCCTGGCGGCATTCCAGCGTGACCAGCTTTTCCTCGGGCAGCTCGCGCGGCATGGTGAGGCTGTCGCGCCAGCCGGCAAGCGCCTCGGCCTGCGCCATCGCGCGGGCTTCGCGCGGCACCTGCGGCAGCCGCGCGACCAGGCCTTTTTCAACGGATGCCGTGGTGTGGTCGCGAAAGCCTTCATAGGCATGCGCGTCCTGCGCCGCCGCCATCACCGCGTTGACCACCGCGATCACGGCGGGCGCGTTGCGGTGCGTGTGGTCGCAGCTCAGGCGGTCGCCCTCCAGCCCTTCCACGACGAAGTCCTGCGCGGCGCGGAACACCTGCGGCTCGGCGCGGCGAAAGCGGTAGATGCTCTGCTTGGGATCGCCGACGATGAAGACGCTCGGAGCCTGGCCGCCCGCGCCCGCGTAACCCGACAGCCACGCGTGCAGCGCCTGCCACTGCAGCGGGTTGGTGTCCTGGAACTCGTCGATCATCAGGTGGCGCACGCGCGCGTCCAGGCGCTCCTGCACCCAGCCCGAGAGCACCGGGTCGGCCAGCATCACCAGCGCCGCGCGCTCCACGTCGTTCATGTCCACCCAGCCGCGCTCGCGCTTGAGCGCGCCGAACTCGGCGATCAGGATGCGGGCCAGCCGCGCCATGCGCTGGTGGTGCTGCCAGGCCTCGTGCTGGGCGCAGGCATCGGCCAGTCGCAGCACCAGTTCCTGCGCGGCTCGCACCTGCGCCAGCCCGGCCAGCTTCTCGCTGAACTTGCGCGGCTCGCCCTTTTGCGTGAGCAGCGCGTCGAACGCAGACTGCAGGTCGGCGGCCTGCAGCGCCTGCTCCAGCTCCACGCCCTTGGCGGAGAAGGTGGGGGCGCTGGCCTGGCCCAGCGCGCGCGCCGCGTCGGCCAGCATGCGCCGCTCGGACCGGCTTTCACCGAGCAGCTCGCAGGGCTCGCCCAAGCCCTGGAATTCGGGGAACTGCTCGCCCCAAGGCTTGATGGAGCCCTCCACCACGCCATGCGCATCGGCCAGGGCGAACTCCACGCGCTTGGCCAGCGCGGCAAGCAGCGCCTTCTGCGTGTTGAAGCGGCCATGCCGGGCCACGCCGGCCTCGAAATCGGCGCGCGCATCCGCGTCGCGCGCCACCACGCCATGAAAGCGCCGCCAGACCCGCTCGATGGCTTCGCTGTCGTCTTCCAGCAGCTCATAGCTGGCGGGCAGGCCCAGCTGCTCCAGCACCGCCAGCGGCGCGTTGCGCAGCAGCGCCGCAAACCAGCTATGGAAGGTGCGGATCTGCACCGGGCGGCCGCCGCCCAAAAGCTGCCGATATAGTTTTTGTAGCGCCTCACGCATATCCGGCGCGCCTTGCGGGCCGATTCCCCTCTGGAGCAGGGCCTCGTCCAGCTGCTGCGGCGTGGCGCGGGAGAACTGCTCCAGCCACTCGTGAAGGCGCTGGCGCATCTCGCCGGCAGCTTTGCGGGTGAAGGTGATGGCCAGGATTTCATGGGGCTGCGCCCCGGCCAGCAGCGCGCGCAGGATGCGCGACACCAGCATCCAGGTTTTGCCCGCGCCCGCGCAGGCTTCCACCGCCACGCTGCGGCGCGGATCGCAGGCGATGGCGTAGAACTGCTCACGGGCCACGCGCCGGCCGTTGTGTTCGTACGCAAGGTCCTGCATGGGGCCGGTCATGTCCAGAAGTCCCGGCGGCACAGGCCGCGCGCGGCGCAGAACTCGCAGGCCGTGCCCTCGCCCAGCGCGGCCATCGCCTCGCCCTGCGCGATGCGCTGCATGTCGTCGATCAGCGCGGCCACCAGGTCGTCACGCGCGGCGATCACGTCCGGCTGCTCCACGTGCAGGGTCTCGCCGCGCTCGCCGACGTTGACGTACGCGGCGCGCAGCGTGTCGTCGTGCAGCAGCGCTGCGTAGAAGGTGAGCTGCGTGTCCTCGCCCGCGTCCTTCACACGCTTCTTCGTTTTCTGCAGGTCCTCGGTCTTGTAGTCCATCACCAGCACGGCGCCGTCGGGCAGGCGGTCGACCCGGTCGATGCGGCCCACCAGCGTGAGTTCGCCCAGCGGCATGCGGTGCTCGCTCTCGGCCTGCTCGAAGACCGGGCCGCCCGCCTCGTGCCCGGCCAGCCAGTCCAGGTAGCCCTGGCGCGCGCGCGGCCACGCCGCGGAGAACGGCAGGAACTCGCCTTCGTCCAGCCGCTGGCTGCGCGTGACTTCATCGGCCAGCGCATTGAGCCGCGCCTCGCGCTGCGCACCGTGCGGCAGCGGGTCGGCCAGCTGCGCTTCATGAAAGCGCGAGAGCACCGCGTGCAGCCAGTTGCCGAAGTCGCGCTTGCCGATCTCGCCGTCCAGCTCGTCGGCCTCCTTCAGCCCCAGCTGGCGCAGCGCGAAAAAGCGGTAAGGGCAGCGGCGCAGGTCTTCATAGGCGCTGGCGGAGATTTCGGCCAGCGGCAGCGCCGCGGCCACGGCCTGCGGCCGCGGCGTGGGAAGCTCCGTGAGTTCACGCAGCGGCCGCGGATCGGTGCCGGGCCGCGCGCTGTGCTGCAGCTGCAGGGCCAGCACCAGTGGGCTGGGCAGCAGCACCTCGCCGCTGTCATCGCTGGCGCGCCACAGCACGTCGCTGTGCGGCGTCTGCAGCGCGCAGCGCCAGCCTTCGCGCACGGCCGCCTCCAGCGCCTCGCGCGACGGCAGGCCCAGGCCTTCGCGCTGCGCCGCGCTCCAGGGTCCGGGCGGCTCCGGCGACGGGGCCAGCCGCACCTCGTCGCAGCCGGGCAGCACCAGCGCGGCGAACGGCCGGCCCAGCAACTGGTTGAACGGCAGGATCACCACCTCTTCACCCGCGGGCGGCTCGGGCACGAAGCTCGCAGCCTCCAGCGTGTCGTTCACCCAGGCGGTGAAGCCGGCCAGCGGCAGGCGGCGCGCGGCCTGCGGCAGCTGCTCCAGCTCGGCCTGCGCGCTTTCCTGCAGGCGCAGCGCGGCGATAATTTTTTCACCGGCGGCATCCAGCTGCAGCGCGTCCCACAGCTGCGTGGCCTGCAGCTGGGCGCGCAGGGCGGCCAGCCACTGCGTCAGCGGCCGGGGGCGTGCCATGTCTTCACGCCATTGCGCCACTTGCACATGCAGTGCGGCCAGGCTTTCGCTGCCCTCCAGGTCCGCGGCCCGCAGCGACTGCCATTCGCGCAGGCCGCTGCGGCGCACGCGGCGCTCCAGCGCGGGCACGAGATTTGCCGGCGCGGCGGGGATGTTTTTCAGCCAGTCCAGGACGGCGTCGGTGCCCGCGTTCCAGGCGCAGGCGCGCAAGCCCGCCATCAGCCGCGCAGCCGAGCGGGTGGTGGACAGCTTCCAGCCGGTCTCATCGCGGATCTGGATGCCACGCGCGTCCAGCATGGCGCGGATGCGCCGGGTCAGCACGCGGTCGATGGCGGCCAGTGCCACCGGCACGCGGCCGGCCTCGACATGGGCCAGCACGCAGGCGGCGGCACGCTCGGCTTCATCGGAAGGGTCGCCGGCCTGGTGCAGCAGCACGTCGCCCATCGCGGCATCGCCATCCATCCTCAGTGTGGCGGCCTTGGCACCCAGCAGCGTTTGCAGCGTGGCGGCCAGCGGCTCGGCCTGGAAGCCTTCCAGCACCACCAGCAGGTCGATCGATGCGGCCAGGTCATCAGCGAGCAAGGCATCGCCCGCATAGGCGGAGGCCGCGGCCCACTCCAGCGCCACGCGGGCCAGCGCCGCCTCCAGCGCCAGCTGCGGGCCTTCCATGCCGGCCGAGACCAGTGGCCGCTGCCGCGCGGCCCAGGCCGGGCGTTGGGGTGGAAGCACCGCGGCCGCCACCGCAGCCAGCTGCCAGCCCAGCTCGACCAGCCGGCCGGCCAGCAACTCGGCGTGGCTGCCCAGGCCGGCGCGTTGCATCAGCGCATGGGCCGTGAGCAGGTCGCGGCCCATGTCGAAAGCAATGTCATCGGCGCGCGGCACGAAGCCGGCGGCGCCGGCCCAGTTCATGGTGGTTTCGAAGCGCGGGGCAAAGCCCTGGGGCACTTCCTGGCTCCACAGCCTGCGCGCAGGTGCCATCAATTGCGCATAAGGCAGCAGCACCACGGTGCGGGCCGGGTGGGCGCCGCGCTGCGTGATGAGCTCCCGCACCTGGCGCATCAGCTCGCGCAGCAGCGCCGGCCGATGGCTTTGCGCTATCGCATTCATAGCGGAAAACGGGCTTTCCGTCGCCGGTGCGGGGACTTGGTTTCTGTCACAATTCCCTCACTGTAATGGCTCGGCCGCTCACCGCAGAGGCCGACCAACTTGCCCAAAGGAACAACACCATGGCCAGCGACCTCATCAAGCACATCTCCGACTCCTCCTTCGAAGCCGACGTCCTGCAGTCCGGCAAGCCGGTGCTGGTGGACTACTGGGCCGAGTGGTGCGGCCCCTGCAAGATGATTGCCCCCATCCTGGACGAAGTGGCCGGCACCTACGGCGACAAGCTGCAGATCGCCAAGATGAACGTCGACGAAAACCGCGACATCCCCGCCAGGTTCGGCATCCGCGGCATCCCCACGCTGATGCTGTTCAAGAACGGCGAGCTGGCCGCCACCAAGGTGGGCGCCATGAGCAAGGCCCAGCTGACGGCCTTCATCGACCAGCAACTGGCTTGATGCCCGGCGCAGCCGCCCAAGGACGGGGCCGCCAGGCCCCGTTTCCGCCCGTTTCTCTGTCATAATCACTTTCAGTTCACCGGTGGCCTGCAGGGCGGCCGGTTCGAGTTCCCGGTTTGTGAGGCACTTCTCGCCCCACCCCAAACCTCCCCCAGATTCCCGAAACGAGCTCCGCAAGGAGTCATTCCATGCACTTAAACGAACTCAAGGCACTGCACGTGTCCGAGGTCCTCAAGCAAGCCGAAGAGCTTGAAATCGAAAACACCGGCCGCATGCGCAAGCAGGAGCTGATGTTCGCCATCATCAAGAAGCGGGCCCGCGCCGGCGAACAGGTCTTCGCCGACGGCGTGCTGGAAATCCTGCCCGACGGCTTCGGCTTCCTGCGCAGCCCCGATACCAGCTACACCGCCAGCACCGACGACATCTACATCTCGCCCAGCCAGGTGCGCCGCTTCAACCTGCACACCGGCGACATGGTCGAAGGCGAAGTGCGCACCCCCAAGGACGGCGAGCGTTACTTTGCCCTCACCAAGCTGGACAAGGTCAACGACGGCCCGCCCGAGCAGAACAAGCACAAGGTCATGTTCGAGAACCTGACCCCGCTGTTCCCGAAGGAACAGATGAAGCTGGAGCGCGACAACTTCAAGGGCGAAGAGAACATCACCAGCCGCGTGATCGACATCATCGCCCCCATCGGCAAGGGCCAGCGCGCCCTGCTGGTGGCGCCGCCCAAGAGCGGCAAGACCGTGATGATGCAGCACATGGCGCACGCCATCGCGGCCAACTATCCCGACAGCTACATGATGGTGCTGCTGGTCGATGAGCGGCCGGAAGAAGTGACCGAAATGCAGCGCTCGGTGAAGGCCGAGGTGATTGCCTCCACTTTCGACGAGCCCGCCGCCCGCCACGTGCACGTGGCCGAAATGGTGATCGAACGCGCCAAGCGCCTGGTCGAGCTGAAAAAAGACGTGGTGATCCTGCTGGACTCCATCACCCGCCTGGCCCGCGCCTACAACAACGTCGTGCCCTCGTCGGGCAAGGTGCTGACCGGCGGCGTCGATTCGAACGCGCTGCAGCGCCCCAAGCGCTTCCTGGGCGCGGCGCGAAATGTGGAAGAAGGCGGCTCGCTCACAATCATCGCCACGGCGCTGATCGACACCGGCAGCCGGATGGACGAAGTGATCTTCGAAGAGTTCAAGGGCACCGGCAACAGCGAAATCCACCTGGACCGGCGCCTGTACGAAAAGCGCGTGTTCCCCTCCATCCAGCTCAACCGTTCGGGCACCCGCCGCGAAGAGCTGCTGCTGGCCCCCGAGATCCTGCAGAAGACCCGCATCCTGCGCCAGTTCATGTACAACATGGACGAGATCGAGTCGATGGAAATGGTCCTGAAGTCGATGCGCGCCACCAAGAGCAACGTCGAGTTCTTCGACATGATGCGCAGGGGCGGCTAAAAGCGGTAAGCCCTTGATTTTTATGTATAATCGTGGGCTTTTCTGCGGAAAGTAGTCCAGACGGTCTGGCCCGGCTCCCGCAACGATCACAAGGATACGAATCATGGCCAAAGAAGGCATTCACCCCAATTACCGCGACGTCCTGTTCGTCGACATGTCCAACAACTTCGAGTTCGTGACGCGTTCGTGCGTGAACACCAAGGAAATGGGCAAGTCCAAGGACGGCAAGGAATACCCGCTGTTCAAGCTGGACACCTCCAGCGAATCGCACCCGTTCTACACGGGCACCCAGAAGTCGGTCAACGACATGGGCGGCCGCGTGGACAAGTTCTTCAAGAAGTTCGGCAAGACCGCCGCCGCCAAGGCTGAAGAAGCCGCGAAGGCCGGGGAAGCCGCCAAGGCCGAAGAAGCCAAGTAAGAACCGCTTCGCCAGACAAGGGCAGCCCGGGAAACCGCGCTGCCTTTTTTCTTGCCTGTGAGACACTCGCGCGCGTGAATCAGCCCACCCCCGCCATCGTTGCCCAGAGCGCCGTTCGCCGGCTGCCGCGCATGCTGCTGCTGCTGTTCTGCGCGGCCTATGTGGTGCCGGGCTTCATCGGCCGCGAGCCCTGGAAAAACGCCGACATCACGGCCTTCGGCTACATGGCCGAACTGGCCTCGGGCGTCTCGAACTGGCTCAGCCCCGCCCTGCTGGGCCAGCCCCCCGAATTCGACGCGCTGCTGCCCTACTGGCTGGGCGCATGGGCCATGCAACTGGCACCCGCGTGGATGCCGGCCGACTTCGCGGTACGCATCCCCTTCGCCCTGCTGCTCGTGCTGACGCTGCTGGCCACCTGGTACGGCGTGTATTACCTGGCCCGCAGCCCCCAGGCCCAGCCCGTGCAGTTTGCCTTTGGCGGCGAGGCCAGCCCCACCGACTACGCCCGCGCCATGGCCGACGGCGGCCTGCTGGCGCTGGTGGCCTGCCTGGGCCTGGCGCAGCTCACGCACGAAACGACGCCGGCGCTGGCCCAGGTGGCTTTCACTTCCCTCAGCTTCTTCGGCATGGCGGCCCTGCCCTACCGGCTGGCCGCGCCCATCACCGCCCTGCTGATCGGCCTGCCCGGCCTGGCGCTGAGCGGCGCGCCGTCTTTCGCACTGCTGCTGGGCGCCGGGGGCGCGCTGGCCACGTTGCTGGACCGCTCCGCCGATGAACAAGTGCTGCCCCGCCGCTGGCGCAGCGCCGCCCTGATCGCCGGCGCCACCCTGGCCGCCGCAGCCCTGGGCTGGGCGCTGGACCTGTGGCACTGGCGTGTGTCGGTGACCTGGCTGGGCCGGGACTGGCGCCCCATCGGCCGGCTGCTGCTGTGGTTCACCTGGCCGGCCTGGCCGCTGGCCCTGTGGACGCTGTGGCGCTGGCGCCGCCAGCTCACCAGCCGCCATGTGGCGCTGCCGCTGTGGTTTGTGCTGGTAGCGGTGGGCACCACCCTCCTCACCGCGGCCACCGACCGCTCCCTGCTGCTGGGCCTGCCCGCGATGGCCACGCTGGCGGCCTTCGCGCTGCCCACGCTCAAGCGCAGCGTGGCCGCGCTGATCGACTGGTTCACCCTTCTGTTCTTCAGCGGCTGCGCACTCACCATCTGGGTGATCTGGCTGTCCATGCAGACCGGCATCCCGCCCAAGCCCGCGGCCAATGTGGCACGGCTGGCGCCCGGCTTCGAACCCAGCTTCTCGTTCCTGGCGTTCGCCGCGGCGCTGGCCGCGACCATCGCCTGGGGCCTGCTGGTGCGCTGGCGCACCGGCCGCAACCAGGCCGTGATCTGGAAAAGCCTGGTGCTTCCGGCCGGCGGCGCCGCCCTGTGCTGGCTGCTGCTGATGACGCTGTGGCTGCCCGCGCTGGACTATGGCCGCAGCTACGCCGCGCAAGTGCGCAATGTGGCCAAGCGCGTGGATGCGCCGGGCTGCGTTGAAGTCTTCGGCCTCAACCCCGGGCAGATCACCGCCTTCCGCTACCACGGCGGCATGAAGCTGCAAAACGCCACCTTCGCGCCCGCCTGCCCGTGGCTGCTGGTGCGCGCCGACATGCAGCAGGCCATGTCCATCGCCATGGACCAGCGCCAGTGGACGCTGGTGGCCAGCGTGCGCCGCCCGGTGGACGCCAACGACAACGTGCTCCTGTACAGGCGTTCGGGCAAGTAAGGTGGAAGGCAAGACCATCGCCCGCCATGCGGGCACCCTGCTCGTCGGCCAGCTGGCCGTGATGGCCTTCGGCGTCACGGACACCATCGTGGCCGGCCGACACTCGGAACAGGCGCTGGCCGCGCTGTCGGTGGGCTCGGCTGCGTACATCAGTGTCTTTGTCGCGCTGATGGGCACGCTGCAGGCGCTGCTGCCCACCTGGGCCGAGCTGCACGGTGCGCAGCGCAACGAGGCGTTGGGCCGGTCGGTGCGCCAATCCATGTACCTCGCGGCGCTGGTCGCCCTGGCCGGGGTCGCGGCGCTGCTGTTCCCGGGCGCGCTGCTGCGCTGGACCCAGGTGCCGCCGGAGATGCGCGCTGAAGTCGGGCGCTATCTCGCCGTGCTGGCGCTGGCCCTGCCGCCGGCGCTGCTGTTCCGCATCTACAGCACCATCAACCAGAGCCTGGGCAAGCCGCTCTTGATCACCTGGCTGCAGACGGCATCGCTGGCGCTGAAGATTCCGCTCACCATCTGGTTCGCGTTCGGTGGCCTCGGCCTGGATGCGCACGGCGCCGTGGGCTGTGCCTGGGCCACGGTGGTGGTGAATTACCTGTTCCTGGGCCTCGCGCTGTGGCTGCTGCGCACGCAGCCGCTGTACCAGCCCTACGCGATCTGGCGCCCGATCGAACGGCCCGATTGGCGCGCCATCGGCGCCTTCGCCCGCATCGGCATTCCCAGCGGGCTGGCGATGATGGTGGAGGTGACCTCGTTCACGCTGATGTCGCTGTTCATCGCCCGCCAGGGCACGCTGGCCCTGGCCGCGCACCAGGTCGCCGCCAACCTGGCCGCCGTGATGTACATGGTGCCGCTGTCGCTCTCGGTCGCCACCAGCGCGCGCGTGAGCTACTGGCTGGGCGTGGGCGACAACGCCAAGGCGCGGCTGGCACTGCGTTCGGGCTTCAAGCTGGCGGCTGCCATGGCGTTGGCGCTGTCAGGCGCCATGGCCCTGGGCCGCCATGGCATTGCTGCCGTGTATGTGAGCGATCCGCAGGTGGCGGCGCTGGCGGCCAGCCTGCTGGCCTGGCTGGCCGTGTACCACCTGGGCGATGCGGCGCAGGCGCTGTGCGTCTTCACGCTGCGCTGCTACCGCGTGGCGGTGGCGCCGCTGGTGGCCTATTGCGTGTTGCTGTGGGGCGTGGGCCTGGCCGGCGGCTACCTGCTGGCCTACGAAGGCCTGGGGCCCTGGCCGGCCCAGAACTCACCGGGCGCCTTCTGGGCCGCGGGCATGGTGGCGCTGCTGATCCTGGCGCCTATCCTGGCTGCGATTCTCTGGCGGGCAGTGCGGCGCCATCCCCAGCCGGCGGCCTGAGCACCTGGCGCACCCGGCCGGCCGGGAACTGGATCGAAAACACCGAGCCCGCGCCGGGCGCACTGTCGATCTTCAGCTCGGCGCCGTGCCGCTGCACCACGTGCTTGACGATGGCCAGGCCCAGCCCGGTGCCGCCGGTCTCGCGCGAGCGGCTGCGGTCCACCCGGTAGAACCGCTCCGTCAGGCGGGCGATGTGCTCGGGCGCAATGCCGGGGCCCGAATCACGCACCGAGAATTCAGCGCGGCCGTCGGCCAGCACCTGCCAGCCCACATCAATGGCGCCACCCGCGGGCGTGTAGCGGATGGCGTTGCTCACCAGGTTGGACATGGCGCTCAGCAACTCGCTCTGCGCGCCGGCGATCTCGTCGCCGGCCACCGCCGCCGTGCGCAATTCATGGCGCTTGCCCAGCGCCACGGACAACGCCTGACCCTCCTGCTCGCAGTGCGCCAGCAACGCACCCACGGGCAGCCACTCAGCCAGGCCCGGCGGTGGGCTGCCTTCCAGTTTGGACAGCGTCAGCAGGTCGTTCACCAGGGTCTGCATGCGGTGCGCCTGCTGCGCCATCATGCCCAGGTAGCGCTTGCGCTCCTCCTCTTCCAGCGTGAGGGTCTGCATCGTTTCCACGAAACCGGCCAGCACCGTCAGCGGTGTGCGGATCTCGTGCGACACGTTGGCCACGAAGTCGCGCCGCATCGCCTCGGCCTGCTCCACCGCCGTCACGTCGCGGCTGAGCAGCAGGCGCCGGTTGCCCGCATACGGATGGGCCTGTACCGCCAGCTTCAGCGGCGCCGAGGCTTCCACCGCCACCGTCAGCACCACGTCGCGGCTGTAGTTCCATGAAGCCATGTAAGCGGCGAACTCGGGGTCGCGCACCAGGTTGCCGATGTACTGCAGCAGGTCGCGCCGCGCGTCGAAGCCGAAGTGCCGCGCCGCCGTCTGGTTGCACCATTCGATGCGGCCCTGGTCGTCCAGCAGCACCACGCCGTTGGGTGAATCCTCCAGCGCGATCAGGAACTCCTGCAGCCTCGAATCGCTTTGCGCCAGCCGCGCCTCGCGTTCGCGCAGCAGGCGCACGATGCGCTGCGACAGCTCGCCCCAGGGCCCGCCGGCCCGCTGCGGCAGCGCCTGAAGGGTGTCCTTGCGCAGTGCGGCGAGCACTTGGCGCGCCCGGCGCGCATCGAGCAACCAGCGCACAAGCAGCACCACAGCTGCACAGAGCACTATGAAAAAGAGAGCATCCCGCTGGAACATGGCGCTACGTTAGCACGGGGCCGAGCCCGCGAATTCAGGCTTGGGCGGTGATGCGGTAGCCGGCGCCGCGCACGGTTTCTATCATCGCGCCGGCCATGCCCAGCGCCTCGCGCAGCCGCTTGACGTGGACGTCCACGGTGCGCTCCTCGATGAACACGTGGTCGCCCCAGACCTTGTCCAGCAGCTGGGAGCGGCTGTGCACGCGCTCGGGGTGCGCCATCAGGAAGTTCAGCAGCTTGAACTCGGTGGGCCCCACCTTCAGCGGCTGGCCTTTCCAGCTGACCCGGTGGGTCGCCGAATCCAGCGCCAGCTCGCCGATGGCCACCGTGTCGCTGGCCTGCTCGGGTGCGCGGCGGCGCAACACGGCGCGGATGCGGGCCAGCATTTCCTGGGTGGAAAAGGGCTTGGTGATGTAGTCATCGGCGCCGGCGTCCAGGCCCGCCACCTTGTCGGGCTCGTCGCCGCGCGCGGTGAGCATCAGGATGGGGACGGATTTGCTGCGCGGTTCGGCACGCCACTTGCGCGCCAGCGCCAGGCCGCTTTGCCCCGGCAGCATCCAGTCCAGCAGGATCACGTCGGGCAGCACCGCGTCCAGCTCGCGCTGGGCCGCCACGCCGTCTTCCGCCCACGTGGGCGCAAAGCCGTTGTGGCGCAGGTTCACCGCGATCAGCTCGGCGATCGAAGGCTCGTCTTCGACAATCAGCACTTTCGGTTTGTTCATTGAACTGCGGACTCGACCTCTTGCATCGACACATGGCGCACGTCGGCGCCCTTGACAATGTAAATGATGAACTCGGCAATGTTCTTGGCATGGTCTCCGATGCGCTCGATGGCCTTGGCCAGGAACAGCAGGTCCAGGCTGGCGGAGATGGTGCGCGGGTCTTCCATCATGTAGGTGATGAGCTTGCGCACGAAGCCGTCAAATTCCTTGTCGATGGCGTCGTCCTCCTTCAGGATGGCCACGGCGGCAGCCGTGTCCAGCCGGGCGAAGGCGTCCAGCGCCTTGCGCAGCAGGCCCGAGGCCAGGTCGGCGGCGACACGCAGGTCGGATGACGGCAACGCGCGGGCCGAGCCGCTGGCAATGATGGACTTGACCATGCGGGCGATCTTGGTGGTCTCGTCGCCCACCCGCTCCAGGTTGGCCGTGGTCTTGGAAATCGCGATCAAGAGGCGCAGGTCTCGCGCTGTGGGCTGCCTGCGGGCGATGATGGACGAGAGCTCGCGGTCGATCTCCACTTCCATCTGGTTCACCCGCTGCTCGATCTCGGCCACCTGGTCAGCGGCCTCCGTGCTGAACTGGGAGAAAGCGTAGATCGCCTGGCGGATCTGCGATTCGACCAGGCCGCCGAGTTCCATCACGCGGGAGGAAACGCCGTTGAGTTCGCTGTCGAACTGCGTGGAGAGATGTTTATCCGACATATCAACCGAACCTTCCTGTGATGTAGTCCTCGGTCTCTTTTCGCTGGGGCTTGAAGAATATCTGCTCGGTCACGCCCACTTCCACCAGGTCGCCCAGGTACATGTAGGCCGTGTAGTCGCTCACCCGCGCCGCCTGCTGCATGTTGTGGGTGACGATGACCACGGTGTAATCGTGCTTCAGCTCGGCGATAAGCTCCTCGATCCTGGCCGTGGAGATCGGGTCCAGCGCCGAACAAGGCTCGTCCAGCAGCAGCACCTCGGGCTTGATGGCAATGCCGCGCGCGATGCACAGGCGCTGCTGCTGCCCGCCCGACAGGCCCGCGCCGCTTTGCGAGAGCTTGTCCTTCACCTCGCCCCACAGCGCCGCCTTGCGCAGCGCCCATTCGACGCGCTCGTCCATGTCGGTGGCGTTCAGGTTCTCGAACAGGCGCACGCCAAAGGCAATGTTGTCGTAGATCGACATCGGGAACGGCGTGGGCTTCTGGAACACCATGCCCACCCGGGCGCGGATCAGCGCCACGTCCTGGCGGCTGGTCAGCAGGTTCTCGCCGTCCAGCACGATCTCGCCCTCGGCGCGCTGCTCGGGGTAGAGCTCGTACATGCGGTTGAAGGTGCGCAGCAGCGTGCTCTTGCCGCAGCCCGAAGGCCCGATGAAGGCCGTGACCTTCTTCTCCGGGATTTCCAGGTTGATGCCCTTGAGGGCGTGGAACTTGCCGTAGTAGAAGTTCAGGTTCTTGACCGAAATCTTGGAATCCATATTTCAAACCTTGTTGCGCGTGAGGACGCGGGCCAGGATGTTCAGGCCCAGCACCGCCAGCGTGATGAGGAAGACGCCGGCCCAGGCCAGCTGCTGCCAGTTTTGGTAAGGGCTCATGGCGAACTTGAAGATGGTCACCGGCAGGCTGGCCATCGGCTCGCCCAGGCTGGACGTCCAGAACTGGTTGTTCAGCGCCGTGAAGAGCAGCGGCGCCGTTTCGCCCGAGATGCGCGCCACTGCCAGCAGCACGCCGGTCACCACGCCGGCGCGCGCCGCGCGCAGGGTAATGCTCATGATCACTTTCCACTTGGGCGCGCCCAGCGCATACCCCGCCTCGCGCAGGCCCGAAGGCACCAGCATCAGCATGTTCTCGGTGGTGCGGATGACCACGGGGATGACGATCAGCGCCAGCGCGATCACGCCGGCCCAGCCCGAGAAGGTCTTGTAGCGCGCCACGATCACCGCATAGACGAACAGGCCGATCACGATGGAGGGCGCCGACAGCAGGATGTCGTTGACGAAGCGGGTAAGCGAACCCAGCCAGCCCTTGGGGTCGTACTCTGCCAGGTAGATGCCGGCCATGATGCCGATGGGCGTGCCGACAAAGGTGGCCAGCGTCACCATCAGGAAGGAGCCGTAGATGGCGTTGGCTATGCCACCCACCTCGTTGGGCGGCGGCGTCATCTGCGTCAGCGTGGCGATCGTCAGCCCGCCTATGCCCAGCCGCACCGTCTCCCACAGAATCCACACCAGCCAGAAGATGCCAAAGGCCATGGCGGCCAGCGACAGGGCCAGGGCCACCTTGTTCACACGCTTGCGCTGCGCGTACTTGTGTTCGCGCGTGCGGGCCAGGTCGGCGGCGCGCAGCAGCTTTTCGCCGGTGCCGTGGATGGGCGCGTTCACGACCGGGCTCCCTCGCCCTTGCGCAGCTGCGCCAGCAGCAGCTTGGACAGCGCCAGCACCACGAACGTGATGAAGAACAGCACCAGGCCCAGGTAGATCAGCGCCGCCTGGTGCAGGCCGCTCGCCGCTTCGGCGAACTCATTGGCCAGCGCCGAGGTGATGCTGTTGGCCGCCTGGAACAGCGACAGCGAATCGAGCTGGTTGAAGTTGCCGATGACGAAAGTGACCGCCATGGTTTCGCCGAGCGCGCGGCCCAGGCCCAGCATGATGCCGCCGACCACACCCGCCTTGGTGTAGGGCAGCACCACCTTGAACACCACCTCCCAGGTTGTGGAACCGAGCGCGTAGGCCGACTCCTTCAGCATGGGCGGCGTGACGTCGAACACATCGCGCATCACGGAGGCGATGAAGGGAATGATCATGATGGCCAGGATGATCCCGGTCGAGAGGATGCCGATGCCCACCGGCGGGCCCGACACCAGCGCGCCCAGGTAAGGCACGCCGGCAAAAAGCGTTTGCAGCGGCTGCTGCACATAGGTGGCCAGGATGGGGCCGAACACCAGCAGGCCCCACATGCCATAGACGATTGAGGGCACCGCCGCCAGCAGCTCGATGGCCGTGCCCAGCGGCCGCTTCAGCCAGGCCGGCGAGAGTTCCGTCAGGAACAGCGCGATGCCGAAGCTCACCGGCACGGCGATCACCAGCGCGATGATCGAGGTGGCCAGCGTGCCGTAGATCATCACCAGCCCGCCGAACTCGTTGTTCACCGGGTCCCACACGCTGTTGGCTAGGAAACCCAGGCCGTATTTGTGAATGGCCGGCCAGGCCCCGGCAACCAGCGCCACCAGGATGCCCAGCAGCAGCCCCAGGGTGATCAGCGCCGCGCCCCGGGCCGCCCAGGCAAACAGCCGGTCAGCCCAGGCCGCCACACCCGAACGGGCGCGCGGCGCGGAAGGTGGCGCGGTGCGGGAGATGCCGCGCGCCAGGGTCGGTGTCGCCACGCTGTTCATCGCTTAATTGGCGGCGTAGATCGGCTTGCCCGATGCGTCCTTGATCTCGCCCCAGGCCTTTTCGATCTGCGCCTTCACGGCTGCCGGCATGGGCACGTAGTCCAGGTCGTCGGCGGTCTTGTCGCCGCTCTTGTAGGCCCACTGGAAGAACTTCAGCGAGGCGGCGGCCTGGGCCGGCTTGTCCTGCACCTTCTGCATCAGGATGAAGGTGGCGCCGGTGATGGGCCAGCTCTGCGCGCCGGGCTGGTTGGTGAGGATCTGGTAGAAACTTTTCGCCCAGTCGGCGCCGGCCGCGGCGGCCTTGAAGGCGTTGTCTTCCGGCGCGACGAACTGGCCGGCCGCGTTCTGCAGCATGGCGTAGGTCATCTTGTTCTGCTTGACGTAGGCGTACTCCACGTAGCCGATGGAGTTGGGCAGGCGGCCCACGAAAGCGGCGACGCCTTCATTGCCCTTGCCGCCGGCGCCGGTGGGCCAGTTGACGGCGGTGCCCTCACCGACCTTGCCCTTCCATTCCGCGTTCACCTTCGACAGGTAGTTGGTGAAGATGAAGCTGGTGCCCGAGCCGTCGGCGCGGCGCACCGGGGCGATGGCCGCGTCAGGCAGGGCCAGCGAAGGGTTCAGCGCCTTGATGGCCGGGTCGGTCCACTTGGTGATCTTGCCCAGGTAGATGTCGCCCAGCACCTGGCCGTTCAGCTTCAACTGGCCCGGTGCAATGCCCTTGATGTTCACCACCGGAATCACGCCGCCGATGACGGTGGGGAACTGCATCAGGCCCTTGGCCTTGAGCTCTTCGTCCTTCAGCGGCGCATCGGAAGCGCCGAAATCCACGGTCCTGGCCTCGATCTGGCGCAGGCCCGCGCCGGAGCCGACCGACTGGTAGTTGATGCGCACGCCGGTGGCCTTGTTGTAGTCGGCCGCCCACTTGGAATACAGCGGCGCGGGGAAGCTGGCGCCGGCGCCGGTGACTTCCTGGGCCATCAAGGGGGCGGCCAGGCCGGACAAGGAAAAAGCCACCAGGCCGGCGGCAATGCGGAAGGGGGTTGTCATGAAGTCACCTTTGGGGGTTGTCAGAGGGGTTGCATCGACTCTATGAACCTTGTGTGACAGCCGCGTGACACCCCTGTCACGGCACTGTCACAGGCGCTGCCTACGCTCGCGCCAACCCCTACCCCGGAGAAAATAAAATGCGCATCCCCCGCCTCGTTCTTGCCACTTCATTGGCCGCCGCCCTGGCCGCTTGCGCCACCCAGCCCGCTCCGGTGTCCGTGGCCGAGACCATCGCCCACACGCCGCAGCTGAGCACCCTGAATGGTTTGGTTCAGCAGGCCGGCCTCACCGACATGCTCAAGACCGGCGGCCCGCTCACGGTGTTCGCCCCCACCAACGACGCCTTCAAGGCCGTGCCCGCCAAGACCATGGACGAGTTGGCACACGACCCGGTGAAACTGAAGGCACTGATCAGCTACCACGTGCTGCCGGCCCGCGTGGCCGCTGGCGAAGTGAAGAACGGCAATGCAAAAACGGCCAACGGCGCCGAAGTGGCCCTGTCGCGCGCCGGCGAGTTCGTCACGGTGGAAGACGCCATGGTGCAGACCGCCGACATCGCCGCCACCAATGGCGTGGTGCACACGGTGGACCGCGTGCTGATGCCCCCGGTGCGCCGCTGATGCAGCGCCGCCAGGCCCTGCGCGGCGCGGGCGCGCTGGCGCTTGGCCCGGCCTTGACGGCCCTTGCCCAGCCGGGCAAGGCCGCGCCGCGCGCCATCGCCATTGCACAGATCTTCGACGCCTCCAATGAACAGCAGGACGTTTCCAGGGACTTCCTGATCGGCTCGCGCGCCGCGTGGCAGGACATCAACAGCCGGGGCGGCGCACGCGGCCGGCCCGTGCAGCACCTTTCGCTTGAAGTGGACGGCACCGCGGCCAGCCTGCAGGCCGCACTGCATTCCATCCGCGACAACCCGGCCTGCGTGGCGATTTCCGGCACCGTGAGCGACCCCGTCGCCACGCAGCTGGCCGGTCTGCTGCGCAAGGAGGGCCTGGCCATCGCCCACGTTGCGCCCTGGCTGCAGAACTCCACCGTGGAGATCGACGAGCGAACGTTCCCGATTTTCGCGGCCCGGCAGGAGCAGATCGGCCACGCGCTGAAGTCGCTGTCGGTTATTGGTTTGCAGGAAGTGGGCGCGGTGTTCGCGACGCCGCGCGACTACGAGCTGTACCGCGAGGACGTGGCCCGCATCGCCGGCGAGCTGAAGTTCCGGGTCCAGACCTACAAGGCCCACGGCGACCTGGCCCAGCTGGGCCAGCGCATGGGAGCCAGCACACCGGCGGTGCTGTTGTTCGTCGGCGGCACGCCGGAGCTGGTGCAATTCACCCAGGGCCTGGACAGGCAGTCACGCCAGCGCTACCTGGTGGCGCTGGCCGACGTCAACCTGCAGACCGTGATGCAGATGGGCGGCGCGAAGACCACGCCGGTCATCGCGACGCAGGCGGTGCCCATGGTGAACGCCGCCCTGCCCATCGTGCGCCGCTACCGTGAGGTGATGGCGCGCCTGTTCGACGAGCCGCCGGTGGCCCTGAGCCTGGCCGGCTTCATCGCCGCGCAGTACACCCATGACGTGCTGGCCGAAATCGACGGCGCCGTCACGCGCGCTTCCGCGCTCGCCGCGTTCCAGAAGCGCACCGCGGCCGACGTGGGCGGCTACCGCATCAGCTTCAATTCGCAGCGGCGCAGCTCGACCTACGTGACCCAGAGCATGCTGACGGCCGACGGAAGGGTCGTCGGCTAGCCCCGAACCACCGCGGCTTTGCTATGCTGGGTTGCACATGCAAAACGGAACGCTCCTGGCCGCGGTGGATCTCGGCTCCAACAGTTTTCGCCTGGAGATCGGCCGCTTCGAGCACGGCCAGATCCACCGCACCGAGTACCTGAAGGAAACCGTGCGCCAGGGCAACGGCCTGGACGACGCGCGCAACCTCACGGGGGAAGCGATGCAGCGCGGCTGGGACTGCCTGGCGCGCTTCGGCGAGCGGCTGGCCGGCTTCAGGAAGTCGCAGGTGCGGGCCGTGGCCACGCAGACGCTGCGCGAAGCCCGCAACCGCGACGTATTCCTGGCACGCGCCCACCAGGTGCTGGGCTTTCCCATCGACGTGATCTCAGGCCGGGAAGAGGCGCGCCTGATCTACCAGGGCGTGGCGCACCTGCTGCCGCAGTCGGACGAGCGCCGGCTGGTGGTGGACATAGGCGGGCGGTCTACCGAGCTGATCCTCGGGCAGCAGTTCGACGCAACGGTCATGGAAAGCTACCGCGTGGGCAGCGTGGCCTGGTCCATGAAGCATTTCCCCGACGGGCAGTTCACCGAAGGGGCTTTCGAGAAGGCCGAGATCGCGGCCAAGGCGGTGCTGGACGAAGCGCTGGGCTCCTATGCCCCGGGCAACTGGGACGTGGCTTACGGCTCCTCCGGCACCATCGGGGCCGTGGGAGACGTGCTGGCCGCCGCGGGTTATCCGGCCGGCCTCGTCACGCGCGATGGGCTGGCCTGGCTGCATGGGCGGCTGCTGGCGGCGCGCAGCGCCGACCGCCTGCGGCTGGACGGCATGAAGGAAGACCGCCGCGCCGTCATCGGCGGCGGCCTGTGCGTACTGCAGGCCGTGTTCGACCTGCTGGAGATCGAAACGCTGCACGCCGCGCAAGGCGCCCTGCGCCACGGCGTGCTGTATGACCTGCTGGACCGCGAGCAGGGCGGCACCGACATCCGCTCGGCCACGGTGCAGCGGCTGGCCGCCAAGTTCGGCGCCGACGCGGCGCAGGCGGGGCGGGTGGGCAAGGTGGCGTGCCAACTGCTGCGCCAGCTGCGCCAGCCTGCCGATGGCGAGGCCGCAGCAGCGCTGGAGCGCGACCAGCGCAAGCTGAACTGGGCCGCCCAGCTGCACGAGATCGGCAGCCAGATCTCGCACAGCGACTACCACAAGCATGGCGCCTACATCCTGGACAACGCCGACGCGCCGGGTTTCGCGCAGCCCGAGCTGCACCGCCTCAGCCTGCTGGTGCTGGGCCACCGCGGCAAGCTGCGCAAGCTGGATGCCGATTTCGACGACGAGCTGTTCGTGCACCAGCTGCTGTGCCTGCGGCTGGCCGTCATCCTGTGCCATGCGCGGCGCGACCCCGACCTCAAGGGCGTGCAACTGCAGGCGGATTCGCGCGAGGCCACGCTGGCCCTGCGCGCCGACTGGGGAAAGGCCTGGCCGCAATCGGCCCACCTGCTGCGCGAGGAAGTGATCGCCTGGCAGAAAACGCCCTGGTCGCTGGCGCTGGACGGGCTGGGCCAGGGCCTGGCCTAGACTACGGGGCACAACAACCCGAGGAGCGCCCCATGTACACCCTGGCCACCATCGTCGTCGCCCTGATCGGCGTGCTTCACATCTACATCCTGGTGCTGGAGATGTTCCTGTGGGACAAGCCCGCCGGGCTCAAGGCTTTCGGCCGCACGCAGGAGGAAGCCACCTCGTCCAAGGTGCTGGCCGCCAACCAGGGCCTGTACAACGGCTTCCTGGCGGCAGGCCTGTTCTGGGGCCTGTACCTGGGCCCGGCGGGCACCAGCGTCAAGGTCTTCTTCCTGGCCTGCGTGCTGGTGGCCGGCCTCTATGGCGCCGCCACGGCAAGCCGCAAGATCCTGTTCGTGCAGGCCATACCCGCCGCGATCGGCCTGGCCCTGGTGCTGATGGCGTAAATGGCGCGCCTGTCTTTCTGCGCCCTGGGCATTGGCGCGCTGCTGGCGGCCAGCCAGGCGGCGGGCGCCACGATGACGGTGGAAGACGACACCCTGGTGGCTGCACCGCGCACAGTGGCCATGGGCATCCAGCGCTTCGACAAGAACGTACCCACGGACTACAAGGGCAAGGCCTGCCGCTACATCGGCAAGCCTGTCGCCCTGGCACCGGATGCGCCTGAGCGGGACTGGATCGTCACCACGGCGGACGCCTGTTCATGGGCCGCCAGCGCCGCACCGGTATGGGTGCTGCGCGAAGCGGGCGGGCAGCTCCAGGTGGTTCTGTTCCATGTGACGTACGACGTCACTGTCGGCAGCGCGGCGCAAAACGGCCTGCGCAACATCGCCACGGCCAGGGCCACCGCCGCGCGGCGGGAAGAGCAGCTGTGGAAGTTCGACGGCGAACGCTACCAGGCCACGCGCAATACCGTGCGCTGATCCAGGTGGCCATCCTCGTCGCCATACTCAACCTTCTGGCCCTGCTGGCCTGGGGCTGCCTGATGCTGTTTCTGTATGCGGTCGGCGGCGGCAGGTCCTGGGACCCGACGACGCTGTTCCTGTATTGCGGGCCGCTGGCGTATTTCTGCCTCTGCTTTGTTAAGCGCTCTTTGGTATCTTGCGTACCGGAGAAAATTTGCGCGCGAACCTGACGCGCTATAAAAATGGTAGCTGCCCATGCAGTCCCCACGCGCTCTGCGGGCGTTTTTCCCAATGAAAAACTGAAGAAAAGGGCCCATGACCATCCGTCTCGACCACACCATCGTGCCCTCACGCAGCAAGGCGGAATCGGCAAAGCGGCTCGCGGACCTGCTCGGCGTAGCGCATGGTGTTGCCGCCGCCGGGCCGTTCCACGCCGTGTATGTGAACGACGGCCTGACGCTCGACTTCATCGACACGGATGAAGACTTCCCCATCTACCACTTCTGCTTCCACGTGAGCGACGACGAGTTCGACGCCATCCTCGGGCCCATCCAGGCCGCCGGCATCCCCTATCGCGCGAACGTGCGCGGGCCGATGGACCGCCGGATCGACACGCAGTTCGGCGGCCGCGGCATCTACTGGAACGAGCCCGACGGCCACCAGTGGGAAATGCTCACCGTGAGTTACGCGCGCCAGCCGCCATGAACCCGCTCATCCGCCTGGCGCAGCCGCAAGACCTGGAGGGCATCCTCGTGCTCTACCGCGAACTGCGGCCCAACGACCCCGTGCTGCCGGCCGCCGAGGCGCGGGCCGCGCTGGCCCGCGTGCTGGCCTGCGAAAGCCAGGCGCTGGTCGTCTGCGAACAGGCGGGCGAGCTGGCCGCCACCTGCATGCTGGCCGTGGTCACCAACCTGGGCAGCGGCGCACGGCCGTTTGGCGTGATTGAAAACGTCGTCACATCGCAGCGCTTTCGCCAGCAGGGACTCGGGCGCGCCGTTCTGCAGCACACGCTGAACCTCGCCTGGGCCCGGGGCTGCTACAAGGTGATGCTGCTCTCCGGCGAGCAGCGCACCGATGCGCACCGCGTGTACGAAGCCGTGGGCTTTCGCGGCGGCATTGAACGCGGCTTTGTCGCCAAACCCTGAAAGGTCTTTTCCATGGCTTCGCAAATGATCCTGGTGGCCGGCCCGTACCGCTCGGGCACCAACGACGACCCGGCGCTGATCGCCGCCAACGTGGCGGCCATGACCGAGGCGTCGCTGCGGCTGTTCCGCGCCGGCCACCTGCCGGTGATGGGCGAGTGGTATGCCCTGCCCCTGATCGAGCACGCGGGTTCGGCCGGCATCGGAGACGCGGCGTTCAACGAAATTTTCCATCCCATCTCGCGCAGGCTGGTCGCCAAATGCGATGGCTGCCTGCGCATGGGCGGGCCTTCCGCCGGCGCGGACGAGATGGTCGCGCTGGCGCGTGGACATGGCAAGGCGGTGTACTACTCGCTGGACGAAATCCAGCCCGCCTAGCCGGTCCCAGCTCAGCCGCAAACAGTTACACACGCACCCGGCTGAGCCTGCCTTCTGACATCATGGGCCAATGCCCAAGCCAGCCATTCGCAGCCGCTCAGCCCTTTTCGCAACCCTGCTGATCGCCTGCGGTGCGAACGCGCAAACCGCGCCAGAAAAAGTGCCGCCCGAACGGGACTGGACTTTGCCCGCGATGGAAATCCTGGGCTTCGATTTCCTGGTCAACCGCTACAACCGCTGCTGCGGCACCGGGCGCGACGACTACGCCGTGAGCATGGAGTCGATACGGCGCAACCTGCACAGCAGCTGGGGCGTGGATTCCGACCCGTTCCGCACCAACCAGCTGGGCCACCCCTACCAGGGCTCGATGTACCACGGCTTCGCGCGTTCCGCGGGCTTCAACTACTGGGAGTCGCTGGGCTACACCTTCGCCGGCAGCGCCGCCTGGGAAATCGCGGGTGAGAAGACGCGGCCGTCCCGCAACGACCAGGTCTCCACCGGCATCGGCGGCAGCTTCCTGGGCGAATCGCTGTTCCGCATGTCCAACCTGCTGCTGGAAAAAGGCGGCGGCGTCAGCCCCTTCTGGCGCGAAACCGGTGCGGCGCTGATCTCGCCTTCCACCGGCTTCAACCGGCACCTGGCGGGCCGGGGCCTGGACACCATCTTCGACAGCCACAACGCGCCCTATTACAGCCGCCTGCAGGTGGGTTTCATGGGCACGGCGCAGAACGCGCAAGGCAACTCGGTCACCCGCCTGCGCCGCAACGAACTGCAGGCCGACTTCGCGCTGGACTACGGCATGCCGGGCAAGGACGGCTACCACTACGAACGCCCGTTCGACTACTTCGCCTTCCAGGCCACGGCCTCCAGCGCCAACCTGTTCGAGAACGTGATGACGCGCGGCCTGCTGGTGGGCAGGGAATACCAGGCCGGCAAGACCTACCGCGGCCTGTGGGGCCTGTACGGCAGCTACGACTACATCTCGCCGCAGACCTTCCGCATCTCCAGCACGGCGTTGTCACTGGGCACCACCGGCCAGTGGCGGGCCAGCGACGCGGTGACGATGCAGGGGACCGCCATGGCGGGCGTGGGTTATGCGGCGGTGGGCACGCTCAACAGCGCCGCCGCCGGCGTCGACCAGGACTACCACTACGGCGTGGCGCCGCAGGCGCTGGTGTCGCCGCGTTTCATCTTCGGCGACCGCTCTTCGCTGGACATCACCGGCCGCGAATATTTCGTCAGCCGCGTGGCCGCCTCCGCGCGCGGCGGGCATGACAACATCGCCCGGGCCGACATCGCCTACACCTGGCGCATCAAGGACCAGCACGCGGTGACCATCAAGTACCTGTGGAACCGCCGCGACGCCACCTACCCCGACCTGGGTGACCGCAGGCAGACCCGCGGCACGGTGGGCATCTTCTACACCCTGCTGGGGCACGACCGGTTCGGCACTGTTGACACGCACTGACCGGCTAGGATGGCACTTCCGCCCTGACTGGAAGCGCCATGCCCACCCCCGAAACCCTGGAAAAATTCATCGCCCGCGTGGAATCCAACGCGCACGCCGAGGCGCTGGAAGAGTTCTACACGCCCGGCTCCACCATGCAGGAAAACCAGGGCCAGCCGCGCGCCGGGCGTGATGCGCACGTGGCCAACGAGCGCAAGGTGCTGTCGCGGGTGAAGTCGGTCACCTCGCAATGCGTGCGGCCGGTGCTGGTCAACGGCGACCACGTGGCCATCCGCTGGATCTTCTGCTTCGAGCGCATGGACGGCACCGTGATGCGCATGGAAGAAATCGCCTGGCAGCGCTGGGAAGGCGAGAAGGTGGCTGAGGAAACCTTCTTCTATGACCCGGCCCAGCGCGCATGACGCCTTTCGCCAGCCCCGCCGTCGCTGAAGCCTTTGCGTCCTATCCAGCCGGGGTGCGGCGCAAGCTGCTGGCGCTGCGCGAGCTGATTCTGCGCACGGCGGCCGCCACCGAGGGCGTCGGCCCGCTGGAGGAAACGCTCAAGTGGGGTGAGCCGGCCTACCTCACCGCCGCCAGCAAGAGCGGCAGCACGGTGCGCATCGCCTGGAAGAAATCGGCCCCGTCCCAGTACGCCATGTACTTCAACTGCCAGACCACGCTGGTGGACACCTTCCGCACCCTGTTCCCGCGCGAATTCAAGTTCGAGGGCAACCGCGCCATCGTCTTCGAACAGGCCGATGCGGTGCCGTCGGATGCGCTGGCCTTCTGCGTGGCCGCCGCCCTCACCTACCACCGCGGCAAGCCGGCCTAGAGCACGTCGGGCGACTGCACGGCCACCACCACCGTCTGGCCATGGCCGTCGCGCTCGCGGGTGCGCAGCCACCACACCGCCCCCTTGCGGATGGGGCAGTTGTCGTGCTTTAAGCCCAGCAGCTGCGCGACCACCTGGCCCAGCATGGGCTGGTGGCCTATCACCAGCGTGGGGTGGCGCGCATCGGGCCACTGCGCGGCCTTCAGCAGCCCGCCAGCTTTCAGGTCGGGCGCCAGTTCGTCCACCAGCTTGTACTTGCGGCCCAGCGGCAGCACGGTCTGCTCGCAGCGCAGCGCCGGGCTGCACAGGATGCGCGCCGTCTCGGGCAGCTGCCGGTCCAGCCACTGCGCCATGCGCTGGGCCTGCTTTTCGCCGCGCGGCGTCAGCGCCCGCTGCATGTCGCCCTGGCCTTCGGTTTCTTCCTCGGCCTCGCCATGGCGCCAGATGATCAGGTCCATTTCATTCTCCTTCGGGCGTTCGCCGCGCGCCGTAGCGCGCCATCAGCGCATCCTGCGCGGAGTGCGCGCCACCGGCCGCGGGCTTGACGCGCTTGTATTGGCCGTCGGCGCCCAGGTCCCAGGCGTCGCGGCTGTCATGCAGGTAGGCCACCAGGCATTCGTCGATGATGCGCTGGCGCTGGAAGGGGTCGGTCACCGGCCAGGCCAGCTCGATGCGGCGCAGCATGTTGCGGTTCATCCAGTCGGCGCTGGACAGGTACAGCTGCTCCTCCGCCCCGCAGCGGAAATAGAACACCCGTGAATGCTCCAGCAGGCGGCCGATCACCGAGCGCACGCGGATGTTGTCGGTGATGCCCGGCACCCGGGCGGGCAGCATGCAGGCGCCGCGCACGATCAGGTCGATCTTCACGCCATGGCGGCCGGCCCGCACCAGCGCCAGCATCAGCGCCTCGTCGGTCAGCGCATTCATCTTCAGCACGATGCGCGATTCGATGCCGCGCGAAGCCGCTTCACCCAGCACGTCGATCTTCTCGATCAGTTTGCGCTGCAGCTGGAACGGCGCCAGCCACACGTGGTTCAGGCGCGGCAGCCGGCTCTGGCTGGCCATGTGCACGAACACGGTTTCCACGTCGGCCGTGAGCAGGGGCTCGGCCGTGAGGTAGCTGACGTCGGTATACAGCCGTGCGGTGCGGGTGTTGTAGTTGCCGGTGGAAAGGTGGGCGTAGCGGCGCAGCTGCTTGCCCTCGCGTCGCGTCGCCAGCAGCATCTTCGCGTGGGTTTTCAGGCCCACCACGCCGTAAACCACCTGGGCGCCGATGGCTTCCAGTGCCTCGGCCCAGTTGATGTTGGCCTCTTCGTCGAAGCGGGCCTTCAGCTCCACCACGCACATCACTTCCTTGCCGCGCCGCACGGCTTCGCGCAGCAGGTCCATCAAGGCAGAATCGGCCCCGGTGCGGTAGATGGTCTGCTTGATCGCCAGCACATCCGGGTCGTTTACCGCTTCACGCAGGAAATCCAGAACGGCATCGAAGCATTCATATGGCTGGTGGATCAGCACGTCGCGCTGGCGCAGCTGGTCGAAGAACGATTGCCCTTCCACCAACTGCGCCGGGTAGCCGGGCTTGTAGGCGGGAAACAGGAGTTTTGGTGCATCGACCAGGTCGATCAGCTGCTGCAGCCGCACCAGGTTCACCGGGCCATGCACGCGGTACAACGACTGCGGCGGCAGGTTGAACTGCTGCAGCAGGAAGGCTGAAAGGTGCTCGGAGCAGCCCGACGACACTTCCAGCCGCACGGCCTGGCCGAAATGGCGGTGCTGCAGGCCCAGCCGCAGGGCGGTGCGCAGGTTGCGCACGTCGTCCTCGTCCACCGCCAGGTCGGAGTGGCGCGTCACCCGGAATTGCGAGAACTGGCCCACTTCGCGGCCCGGGAACAGGTTGTGCAGGTGGGCGCGAATCACGCTGGACAGGGAAACGAACAACACCTTCTTCCCCGACACGCGCGCCGGCAT
Organism: Burkholderiales bacterium; assembly: GCA_016191525.1. GTDB lineage: Bacteria > Pseudomonadota > Gammaproteobacteria > Burkholderiales > Burkholderiaceae_C > Ramlibacter. The sequence continues at coordinate 195,450 of JACPOK010000014.1, forward strand.
GCGGATCAGCCGCGGCAGCACGCGCGGCACCTTCACGATGGCGATCTCGTTCTCGCGGCCAAAGGCATCCTTGCCGCCCAGCCGCACGATGAAGTTGAGCGACTTGTTGGCCACTTGCGGAAAGGGGTGCGACGGGTCCAGGCCGACGGGGATCAGCAGCGGCCGAACTTCCCGCTCGAAATATTCATCCACCCATTTCTTCTGCGCGGCGTTGCGCTCACCGTGGGAAATGATGGCGATGCCCTGCTTCGCGAAGGTGGGCATGAGCTCATCGTTATACAAGGCGTATTGGCGCTCCACCAGTTTGTGTGCCGCCGCGGCCAGCGCCTCGAACGAGTCGACGGTGTAGGTTCCCTTGCGGTCTCCCGCCTGCAAGGCCGTCAGGTGCGGCGCGGCGCGCACCTCGAAGAACTCATCCAGGTTGGACGAGACGATGCACAGGAAGCGCAGCCGCTCCAGCAGCGGCACCTCGGCCCGGTGCGCCCAGTCGAGCACCCGCGCGTTGAACGCAAGAATGCTGTGGTCGCGGTCCAGGAACGGGACGGCGCCCGCGCTGGCATGCGGGACGATGGGGGAGGCAGGGGACATGGATGGCGGCGGCGTGACGGGTTCTTGGCAGTGTTCATCGCCACGATGACATATTTATGACACCGCAGGGCGCCTTGGCCTGATTTTCGGGAAGAGAATGGCCCGCAGAGCGCAGCCAGCCTGCATACCCAGCTATCAAATGAATAGCGCCCCAGTGCCTAGAAGCGCACCCCGGCCGACAGGCGCAGTGTGTCCTGCGGCATGAAATTGGCCTTGGGGTCGTACGCCAGCCGCACGAAATAGCGCGGCCAGTCATAGCTGACGGCCAGGCCCATGCGCCGCCCGGTGGGCACCAGCTGCAGCGAAAGCGAATGGCGCTCGTCCCAGCGGTAGCCGCCTGACAGGGCCGGCACCTCGCGCACCTGCAGCTGCATCAGCGGCGAACCCTGCGCGGAGCGCTGGGCCAGGCCCAAGCCGCCGTACCAGTTGTCACCGGCCAGCTCATAGAGGCTGCCGGCCATGGCCGGCGCGGCCAGGGCGGATGACAGGAGCAGTACGGCGAGACGCATGAGTTCACTTTAGGCGCCAAACCGCCGGCTGCCCAGTGATTGGGGTCACAGCCCCGATGAAATGTCGCTGCGGAGCGACGGGTGGCGGCTAAACCGGCTCCAGGGGGCGCTGCCGGCCTTCCCGCAGCTCGATCCGGATCGCGTCGCCAGCCTGGACGTTGCCGCCGGCCAACACCACCGCCATCACACCGGCCTTGCGCACCAGGTTGCCGGCGGCGTCCCGGTCCAGCGTGGCGGCCATCAGGCCGCGCTGGAAGCGGTCAATCTGCGAGCAGGGGTTGCGCAGGCCCGTCACCTCCACCACCGCGATGCCGCCGATATGCAGCCGGGTGCCGGCGGGCAGCGCCAGCAGATCCACGCCGCGCGTGGTGATGTTCTCGCCCATCTCGCCGGGCCAGACCGCGAAGTCGCGGGCGATGAGCTCGTCGAACAGCTCCGCGTGCAGCAGATGCACCTGGCGCAGGTTGGGCTGGCTGGGGTCGCGTGCCACGCGCGAGCGGTGTTGCACGGTGGTGCCGGCATGCGCATCGCCCTGCACGCCCAGGCCGGGCACCAGGGTGATGGCGTCCTCGGCGAATTTGCTGAAGCTGTGGCTGCTGCTGCGATGGACGGCGATGACGCGTGCTGCCCCGGCCCGCGCCATTCAGCCCGCCCTCACCGCCTCGGCCAAGCGCTCAGCGCTGCTTCGGGCTTGCTGCGCGTCGCGCGCCTCGACCATCACACGCACCAGCGGCTCGGTGCCGCTGGCACGGATCAGGATGCGGCCGGAGCCGTTCAGCTCGGCCTCCACGCGGCGGCTCTCGGCAGCGAGTTTCTCGCCGGCCTTCCAGTCCTGGCCGGGCGCCAGCCGCACGTTGATCAGGGTCTGCGGAAACAGGGTCACGTCGCGCAGCAGGTCGGCCAGGCTCTGGCCGCTGCGCACGCAGGCCATCAGCACCTGCAGCGCGCTGATCAAGCCGTCGCCGGTGGTGTGTTTGTCCAGCGCCAGCAGGTGGCCCGAGCCCTCGCCGCCCAGCAGCCAGCCGCGCTTGTCCAACTCTTCCAGCACATAGCGGTCGCCGACCTTGGCGCGCACGAACTCGATGCCGCGCGCCTTGAGCGCCAACTCCACCGCCATGTTGGTCATCAGCGTGCCGACGGCGCCCGGCACCTTCTCGCCGTGGCCCAGGCGCTCGGCCACCATGAGGTACAGGATTTCGTCGCCATTGAACAGGCGCCCGGTGGAATCGACCAGCTGCAGCCGGTCGGCGTCGCCGTCCAGCGCGATGCCGAAGTTGGCCTTGTGCTTACGCACGGCCTCCACCAGCGCCTCGGGATGAGTGGCGCCGACATGGTCGTTGATGTTCAGGCCGTCGGGCGAGCAGCCGATGCTGATGACCTCGGCGCCCAGCTCGTGGAACACCTTGGGCGCGATCTGGTAGGCCGCGCCGTTGGCGGCGTCCACCACGATGGTCATGCCGCGCAGGGTGAGGTCGTTGGCGAAGGTGCTCTTGCAGAATTCGATGTAGCGGCCGGGCGCGTCGTCCAGCCGGCGCGCCTTGCCCAGCGAAGCCGAATCGGCCCACACGGGCGCCTCTTCCAGCGCGGCTTCCACCGCATGCTCCCACTCGTCGGACAGCTTGGTGCCCTGGGCGCTGAAGAATTTGATGCCGTTGTCCGGGAAGGCGTTGTGGCTGGCGCTGATGACCACGCCCAGGCTGGCGCGCTGCGCCCGCGTGAGGTAGGCCACGCCAGGGGTGGGCAGCGGGCCCAGCAGCACCACATCGACGCCGGCGGAGTTGAAGCCGGACTCCAGCGCGCTTTCCAGCATGTAGCCGGAGATGCGCGTGTCCTTGCCGATCAGCACCGTGGGGCGCTCCTCGGTCTTCTTCAGCACACGGCCCACGGCATGGGCCAGCCGCAGCACGAAATCAGGCGTGATCGGGGCCTGCCCCACCGTGCCGCGGATGCCATCGGTGCCGAAGTATTTTCTTGTCATGCTATGGAAATTGTAGCGCGCAGCACCTTGAGCACGGCCAGTGTTTCCTTGACGTCGTGCACGCGGATCACGCTGGCGCCGCGCTCGGCCGCCAGCAGCGCGGCCGCCAGGCTGGGCGCGAGGCGCTCATTCACCGGCAGGCCCGTGACGGTTCCCAGCGAGGACTTGCGCGACCAGCCGGCCAGCAGCGGGAAGCCATCCGCCAGCAGCTCGGCCTGGCGCGCGAGCAGCGCGAAATTCTGCTCCACGGTCTTGCCGAAGCCGATGCCCGTATCCCATACGATGCGGGCCTTGTCGACTCCCAGGGCGCACAGGGCCTGCGTGTGCTGCTTCAAAAAAGACAGCACCTGGGGCACCGCGTCGCCCTCCATCGGCGTGCGCTGCATGGTCTGCGGCTCGCCGTGCATGTGCATCAGGCAGACGCCGCAGTTCGGGTGCGCCGCGATCACCTCGCGCGCGCCGGGCTGCCGCAGCGCCCAGATGTCGTTGACGATGTCGGCGCCGAGGTCCAGCGCCTGGCGCATGACCTCGGGCTTGTACGTGTCAACGGACACCGGCACCCCCAGCGTCACGGCTTCGCGCAGCACCGGCAGCACGCGGGCCAGTTCTTCTTCCAGCGGCACCGGGGGCGTGCCGGGCCGGCTGGATTCGCCGCCCAGGTCCAGGATGTGCGCGCCCTCGGCCACCAGCTGCTCGCAGTGCGCCAGCGCCGCGCGGGTGCTGGCGTAATGCCCTCCGTCAGAGAACGAATCGGGCGTGACGTTGACGATGCCCATCACGCGGGGGCGTGAGAGGTCGATGGTGTAGCGGGAGGTCTGCCAGTGCATGGGGCGATTTTGGCGCAGCGAAAAAGCAAAAGGGGCCACCAGGCCCCTTTTTTGTGCGACGGCGCGTTATGCGGCCGAAGGCGCCGGGTCGGTCACGGGCGATCCGCCCGAGCCGCCACCGCTGCTGCCGGGGGGCGTGCGCGGCGTCCAGTCCTTCGGGGGGCGGGGCTCCTTGCCGGCCATGATGTCGTCGATCTGCTCGGCGTCGATGGTTTCCCACTCCAGCAGGGCCTTGGCCATGGCGTGCATCTTGTCGCTGTTGTCCTCGATCAGCTTGCGCGCCAGCGAATACTGCTGGTCGATGATGCGGCGCACCTCGGCGTCCACTTTCTGCATGGTCTGCTCGCTGATGTTGGTGGTCTTGGTGACCGAACGCCCCAGGAACACTTCGCCTTCGTTCTCGGCATAGACCATCGGGCCCAGCGCGTCGGTCATGCCGTAGCGCATCACCATGTCGCGGGCCAGCGTGGTGGCGCGCTCGAAGTCGTTGGAGGCGCCGGTGGTCATCTGCTTCATGAACACTTCCTCGGCGATGCGCCCGCCGAACAGCATGCTGATCTGGCTGAGCATGTATTCGCTGTCGTAGCTGTAGCGGTCCTGCGCCGGCAGGCTCATCGTGACGCCCAGGGCGCGGCCGCGGGGAATCACGGTGACCTTGTGCACGGGGTCGCACTTGGGCAGCAGCTTGCCCAGCAGGGCGTGGCCGGACTCGTGGTAGGCCGTGTTGCGGCGCTCTTCCTCGGGCATGACCATGCTCTTGCGCTCAGGGCCCATGAAGATCTTGTCCTTGGCCTTCTCGAAGTCCTGCATCTCGACCACGCGCGCATTGCGGCGGGCGGCCATCAGGGCGGCTTCGTTGCACAGGTTGGCCAGGTCGGCGCCGGACATGCCGGGCGTGCCGCGCGCGATGACGCTGGCGTTGACGTCCTGGCCGATCGGCACCTTGCGCATGTGCACGTGCAGGATCTGCTCGCGGCCGCGGATGTCGGGCAGCTGCACATAGACCTGGCGGTCGAAGCGGCCCGGGCGCAGCAAGGCGGCGTCAAGGATGTCCGGCCGGTTGGTGGCGGCCACCACGATCACGCCCAGGTTGGTCTCGAAGCCGTCCATCTCGACCAGCATCTGGTTCAGGGTCTGCTCCCGCTCGTCGTTGCCGCCGCCCAGGCCGGCGCCACGCTGGCGGCCCACGGCGTCGATTTCATCGATGAAGATGATGCAGGGCGCGTTTTTCTTGGCGTTCTCGAACATGTCGCGCACGCGGGCCGCGCCCACGCCGACGAACATTTCAACGAAGTCGGAACCGGAGATGCTGAAGAACGGCACCTTGGCCTCGCCGGCAATGCCCTTGGCCAGCAGCGTCTTGCCGGTGCCTGGAGGGCCGACCAGGAGCAGCCCGCGCGGTATGCGGCCGCCCAGCTTCTGGAATTTCTGCGGGTCTTTCAGGAAATCGACAACTTCCTTCACCTCTTCCTTGGCTTCGTCGCAGCCCGCGACGTCGGCGAAGGTGACGGTGTTGTTGTTCTCGTCGAGCATGCGCGCCTTGCTCTTGCCGAAGCTGAAGGCGCCGCCCTTGCCGCCGCCCTGCATCTGCCGCATGAAGTACACCCAGACGCCGATCAGAAGCAGCATCGGACCCCAGCTGACCAGCAGGGTCATGAGGAGCGAGCCTTCTTCGCGGGGCTTGACGTCGAACTTGACGCCGTTGTTGATCAGGTCGCCGACCAGGCCGCGGTCCAGGTAGGTGGCGGTGGTGCGCACCTTGCGGTCGTCGGTGGTGACGGCCACGATCTCGGTGCCGCCCTGGCCTTCCTGGATCATGGCGTTCTTGATGCGCTTGCCGCGGACTTCCTCAAGGAAATCGGAGTAGCCCATCACGCTGGCGCCGGCGGCGCCGCGGGTGTCGAACTGCTTGAAAACGGTAAAAAGCACGAGGGCGATGACCAGCCACACGGCAATTTTCGAGAACCACTGATTGTTCAACTTCGTCTCCGGGAGAGTACTTGTGCTACTTGAGCCCCATTCTAGGCGTTTCAAGCTGTGCAATGATGTATTTTCGCTACGCCCACCATTGGGCCAGCAAGGGCTTCCGGCCTTATTTCACGCGCTTTGGCGGGGCGTTTTCAGGCCGATGCCGACCAGGAAAGTCTCGGACGACTTGTCACGGGAAGCCTTGGGTTTCATGGGCTTGACGGCCTTGAAGGTTTCCTTGAACAGCCGCACCAGCTCGCCATAGCCGCCGCCGTGGAAGACCTTGGCCACCAGCGCGCCTTCAGGCTTCATGTGGTGGACCGCGAAATCAATGGCCAGTTCCACCAGGCCCAGGATGCGGGCCGTGTCGGCCGAGGCGATGCCCGAAAGGTTGGGCGCCATGTCGGACACCACCACGTCGGCCTTGCGGCCGGCCAGCGCTGCCTCCAGCCGGGCCAGCACCTCCGGTTCCTGGAAATCGCCCAGCAGGAAGGTGACGCCCTCCACCGGCTCCATGGGCAGGATGTCCAGCGCCAGGATGGTGCCGTTGAGCTCGCCCACGGCCGCACCCTTGGGCGACATCCGGCGGCGCAGGTACTGGCTCCAGGCGCCCGGGGTGGAGCCCAGGTCCACCACCAGCTGGCCGGGCCGCACCAGATGCAGGGTTTCGTCGATTTCCTTGAGCTTGTAGGCCGCCCGGGCCCGGTAGCCCTCTTTCTGGGCCAGCTTGACGTAGGTGTCGTTGACGTGGTCGTTGATCCACGCCCGGTTGACCTTCTTGCTTTTGGTTTGTGCTTTCATGGCTTTCGCGGCTCACACCGATAATACGTTCATGCCCGCAATCCAACTGACCATCGCCCAGCGCAAGGAGCACCGCGCCGAAGCCCACCACCTCAAGCCTGTCGTCATGATCGGCAACGACGGGCTCACCCCCGCCGTGAAGAAGGAAACCGACGCCGCCCTCAATGCCCACGGGCTGATCAAGGTGCGGGTGCAGGGCGACGACCGTGACGCCCGCGAAGCCATGTACCAGCAGCTGGCGGACGAGCTTGGCGCCGCCCCCATCCAGCACATCGGCAAGCTGCTGGTGCTGTGGCGCCCCAGGCCGCCCAAAGTCAAGACAGTGGACGAAGACCGGATGGCCGGCCCGCGCGACGTCAAGGTGCTCAAGTACAGCAAGATGGCCGGCCAGCGGCCCGAGGTCAAGACGCTGCGCGTGCTGGGCAACCAGCGGCTGACGCCCGGCGGCCAGGTCAAGCGCGCCAAGCCGCCCCGGCAGAAGTCGATCAAGAAGGGGCGGCAGACTTAAGGCCGCTGACTTTCCACAAGGCCACCCCGGCGCAGGCCCACTGCAGCAGATACATCCCGCTGCCCACGCCGTGCCACAGCTTCAGGTTCTCACGCGCCACGATGCGCGGGGCCACGGCGAACTCGCCCAACAGCGCCAGCAAGACCCCGCCTGCTATGAAAACCAGAGCGCCCTGCGCCCAGTCCATGCGGGCTGCGGCCTCTTTTCCCCGTGAAAGAAGGATCAGCAGCAGCCCGCAGGCGAGGCTCGTCCAGGTTTGCGCGGTGAACAGTTTTGCCGCCATCCTGCCGGCCTCAGCCGGTGTGGCGAGGTGAACGAACAGCAGAGGCACCACGATGAAGCCGACCGCCGTGAGGCTGCCCCACCACAGGGCCGCCGCGAAAACGGGAAGGCGATCGGCGAACCTCAAACGTAGCTCACCGCCGTGATTTCGTAGTGCTTGATGCCGCCGGGCGCCTGCACTTCGGCGGTGTCGCCCTCTTCCTTGCCGATCAGCGCGCGGGCGATGGGGCTGCCGATGTTGATCAGGCCCTTCTTCAGGTCGGCCTCGTCCTCGCCGACGATCTGGTAGGTGACCTTGTCGCCGGTGTCCTCGTCTTCCAGCGACACCGTGGCGCCGAACACCACCTTGCCGCCCGCGTCCAGCGCCGACGGGTCGATGATCTGCGCGGCCGACAGCTTGCCTTCCACTTCCTGGATGCGGCCTTCGATGAAACCCTGGCGGTCCTTGGCGGCCTCGTACTCGGCGTTCTCCGACAGGTCGCCCTGCGCGCGCGCCTCGGCGATGGCGTTGATGACCCAGGGGCGCTGCACGGTCTTGAGCTCGTGCAGCTCGGCCTTGAGCTTCTCGGCGCCGCGCTTGGTGATCGGGATGGTGGCCATGTTTTCGTCTGCTTAATAAAAAAGCCGGACTTCGCTCGTCCGGCAGGTGTTCTGGGGAGTGTCCGCGCTAAATCAGCGGGTGTCCGGCGAGGCGGGTCAGGATGGCCAGCGGGCTCGCCTCCCGATTGTATTGCCTGTCCACCGGCAGGTGGAAGGTCTGCTCCAGCATGTGCTGGCCGCCCATGGCGGCGTGCACCGTCTGGTCTGAAAAGCAGACCCAGCTGCTGCCCGGCGGGAAGTCCATGGCCTGCTGCGGCGACTCTTTCTGGTAGCGCTCGTCGGCCTTCATGCCGTCATGCAGCTGCAGCATCAGGTGGTCGTATTCCGAGCGCAGCGACTTGGTGATGCCCAGCGCCTTCAGCAGGCGCGCCTGCAGCGGCGAATAGCGCCTGGCGCGCGGCAGGAAACGCCGGGCGACGTCGGTGAACGGCTCGCCCACCCGCCAGGCGCGCGGCTCACCATCCGGGTTGATGTTGGAAAACACACGCAGGATGCGCTCGCCCCGGTTGGGCCGGGACGGAAAGGCATCCACGTGCAGCCGCCTGTCGTCGGCGCGCACGGACTGCTTGCGGGTGGACACCTGGGTGGGCCGCAGGCTGGTCGGCGCGGCGCGCAGGTGCGCGGCATAGCCCGGGAACAGCGCGTTGACCAGGCCGGTGGCGTGGGCCGAGAACCGCGCGATCAGCGCGCTGGCGCTACCCTGCACGGCCGCATCGCCGGCCACGCCCTTGAGCTGCCCGCGCGTCCAGGCTGATGTTGCGAACGCCCTCGGCCAGCAGGTCGGGGCGCAGCAGCGACAGCTCATCCGGCGACAGTGAAAACGCCAGCCGCGGGAAGTACAGCACCTTGCCGGCTTCCACCGCGGCGATCCAGCGCGCATCGAATCCCGGAGAGCGCCAATCGGCGGCGTCCAGGGTGAGGATCTGGCTTTCCACCGGCCGGCCCCGCGCCTTACTGCGCCGCCAGCTGCGCGTGCATCTCCTGCACGGAGATCACGTCCAGCTTGTCCACGTATTTCATGCCTTCCACGGCGGCCTCGGCGCCGGCGATGGTGGTGAAGGTGGTCACGCGGGCCAGCAGGGACGAGGTGCGGATCTGGCGCGAATCGGCGATGGCGTTGCGCCGCTCTTCCACCGTGTTGATCACCAGCGCGATCTCGTTGTTCTTGATCATGTCCACCACGTGCGGCCGGCCTTCGGTGACCTTGTTGACCATCACGCAGGCGATGCCGGCGGCGCTGATCGCCGCGGCCGTGCCCTTGGTGGCGACCAGCTCGAAGCCCATCGCGGCCAGCTGGCGCGCGACTTCCACGGCACGCGGCTTGTCGTTGTTCTTGACGGTGAGGAACACCTTCTTCACCGCGTCGGTCGGGCGCGGCAGCTTGGTGCCCGCGCCCAGCTGGCTCTTGACGAAAGCCTCGCCGAAGGTCTTGCCCACGCCCATCACCTCGCCGGTGGACTTCATCTCGGGGCCCAGGATGGTGTCCACGCCGGGGAACTTGACGAAGGGGAAGACGGCTTCCTTCACGCTGAAATAAGGCGGCGTCACCTCATGCAGGATGCCCTGCGAGGCCAGCGACTGGCCCACCATGCAGCGCGCGGCCACCTTGGCCAGCTGGATGCCGGTGGCCTTGCTGACGAAGGGCACGGTACGCGATGCGCGCGGGTTGACCTCCAGCACGTAGATCACGTCCTTGCCGTCAATCTCCTGGATGGCGAACTGCACGTTCATCAGGCCCACAACCGACAGGCCTTCGGCCATGGCCGCGGTCTGCCGCTTCATCTCATTGACGGTTTCGGCCGATAGCGAGTACGGCGGCAGCGAACAGGCCGAGTCGCCCGAGTGCACGCCCGCCTGCTCGATGTGTTCCATCACGCCTCCGATGAAGGTCTTGCCCGTCGGGTCGCGCAGGCAATCGACGTCGCATTCGATCGCGTCGTTGAGGAAACGGTCCAGCAGCACCGGCGAATCGTTGGAAACCTTGACGGCCTCGCGCATGTAGCGTTCCAGGTCGCGCTGCTCGTGCACGATTTCCATGGCGCGGCCGCCCAGCACGTAGCTGGGGCGCACCACCAGCGGATAGCCCAGCGCGGCGGCCTTTTCCAGCGCTTCGGGCTCGGTGCGGGCCGTGGCATTGGGCGGCTGACGCAGGCCCAGCTGGTGCAGCAGCTTCTGGAAGCGCTCGCGGTCTTCGGCCGCGTCGATCATGTCGGGGCTGGTGCCGATGATGGGCACGCCATTGGCTTCCAGGTCGAGCGCAAGCTTGAGCGGCGTCTGGCCGCCGTACTGCACGATCACGCCCAGCGGCTTTTCCTTGTCGACGATCTCCAGCACGTCTTCCAGCGTGAGCGGCTCGAAGTACAGCCGGTCGGAGGTGTCGTAGTCGGTGGACACGGTTTCCGGGTTGCAGTTGACCATGATGGTCTCGTAGCCGTCCTCGCGCATGGCGAGAGCTGCGTGCACGCAGCAGTAGTCGAACTCGATGCCCTGGCCGATGCGGTTGGGCCCGCCGCCCAGCACCATGATCTTCTTGTTGGTCGTCGGCTCGGCTTCGCATTCAGCGACGCCCCCGTAGGTGGCGGCCTCGTACGTGGAGTACATGTAGGCGGTGTTGGTGGCGAACTCGGCGGCGCAGGTATCCACCCGCTTGTAGACCGGGCGCACGTTCAGCTTCTTGCGCAGGTTGCGGATGGCGGTGTCGGTGGTCTTGAGCTGCTTGGCCAGGCGCCGATCGGAGAAGCCCTTTTTCTTGAGCAGGAGCAGCGTCTTCGCATCGATCTGGTCGATCGACATCTTCTCCAGCTCGAGCTCGATCTTCACGATCTCCTCGATCTGCACCAGGAACCACTTGTCGATCTTGGTCAGGTCATAGACTTCCTGAACCGACATGCCCATGGCGAACGCGTCGCCCACGTACCAGATGCGCTCGGGGCCGGGCTCGCCCAGTTCCTTTTCGAGCACTTCGCGGTCCTGGGTCTTTTCGTTCAGGCCGTCCACGCCCACTTCCAGGCCGCGCAAGGCCTTCTGGAACGATTCCTGGAAAGTGCGGCCCATGGCCATCACCTCGCCCACCGACTTCATCTGGGTCGTGAGGCGGCTGTCTGCCTGCGGGAATTTCTCGAAGGCGAAGCGCGGGATCTTGGTGACGACATAGTCGATGCTGGGCTCGAAGCTGGCGGGCGTGGCGCCGCCGGTGATTTCGTTGCGCAGCTCGTCCAGCGTGTAGCCCACGGCCAGCTTGGCCGCGACCTTGGCGATGGGGAAGCCCGTGGCCTTGGATGCCAGCGCGGATGAGCGCGAAACCCGCGGGTTCATCTCGATCACGATCATCCGGCCGTCTTCGGGGTTGACCGAGAACTGCACGTTGGAGCCGCCCGTGTCCACGCCGATCTCGCGCAGCACCGCGAGACTCGCGTTGCGCATGATCTGGTATTCCTTGTCGGTCAGCGTCTGGGCCGGCGCGACGGTGATGGAGTCGCCGGTGTGCACACCCATCGGGTCCAGGTTTTCGATCGAGCAGATGATGATGCAGTTGTCGGCCTTGTCGCGCACGACTTCCATCTCGTACTCTTTCCAGCCGAGCAGCGACTCTTCGATCAGCAGCTCGTTGGTGGGCGAGGCTTCCAGGCCGCGCTTGCAGATGACTTCGAATTCTTCCGGGTTATAGGCGATGCCGCCGCCGGTGCCGCCCAGCGTGAAGCTGGGGCGGATGACAGTGGGGAAGCCCACGGTCTTCTGCACGGCCCAGGCCTCGTCCATCGTGTGGGCGATGCCCGAGCGGGCCGAGCCCAGGCCGATGCGCGTCATCGCGTCCTTGAACTTCAGGCGGTCCTCGGCCTTGTCGATGGCCTCGGGCGTGGCGCCGATCAGTTCCACCTTGTACTTGTGCAGCACGCCGTTCTTCCACAGGTCCAGCGCGCAATTGAGCGCGGTCTGGCCACCCATGGTGGGCAGGATGGCATCGGGCTTTTCCTTGGCGATGATCTTCTCGACCGTCTGCCAGGTGATGGGCTCGATGTAGGTGACGTCGGCCGTGGCCGGGTCGGTCATGATCGTGGCGGGGTTGCTGTTGATCAGGATGACCTTGTAGCCCTCCTCGCGCAGCGCCTTGCAGGCCTGCACGCCGGAATAGTCGAACTCGCAGGCCTGGCCGATGATGATCGGGCCGGCGCCGATGATGAGGATGCTCTTGATGTCTGTGCGCTTAGGCATTTTCACTCCCGCAGAACCGCTTCAAGGGAGTGAACGCCCCCTCGGGGGGCAGTGATACGGCGCAGCCGTGAACGTGGGGGCTCATTGGCCTTTCTCCATCAATGCCGTGAAGCGGTCGAACAGGTAGCCGATGTCGTGCGGGCCGGGCGAGGCTTCCGGGTGGCCCTGGAAGCAGAACGCCGGCTTGTCGGTGCGGGCCAGGCCCTGCAGCGTGCCGTCGAACAAGCTGATGTGGGTGGGGCGCAGGTTGGCCGGCAGCGTCTTCTCGTCCACCGCGAAACCGTGGTTCTGGCTGGTGATGGAAACGCGGCCGTTGTCCAGGTCTTTCACCGGGTGGTTGGCGCCGTGGTGGCCGAACTTCATCTTGAAGGTCTTGGCGCCGGAGGCCAGCGCCATGATCTGGTGGCCCAGGCAAATGCCGAAGGTGGGGTAGCCAGCCTCGATCAAATCGCGCGTGGCTTCAATCGCATAGTCGCAGGGCTCCGGGTCGCCGGGGCCGTTGGAGAGGAACACGCCGTCGGGGTTGAGCTTCTTCACGTCGGCCGCGCTGGTCTGGGCCGGCACCACCGTCACCCTGACCCCGCGTGAAGCCAGCATGCGCAGGATGTTTTTCTTCACGCCGTAGTCGAACGCGACCACGTGGTACTTGCCATCCTTCTGGTCGCCGTAGCCGGTGCCAAGCTCCCACTCGGTCTGCGTCCAGCTGTAGGGCTGGCGCACCGAGACTTCCTTTGCCAGGTCCAGCCCGCTCATGGAGGGTGCGCCCTTGGCGGCTGAAACGGCCTTGTCGACGAGCGCGGGCGTGACTTCCTGGCCTGCGGCCAGGCCGATGATGCAGCCGTTCTGCGCGCCGCTGGTGCGCAGGCGTCGCGTCAGCTTGCGGGTGTCGATGTTTGAAATCGCGACCGTGTTCTCGCGCTGCAGGTACTGCGAGAGCGTGAGGTGCGAGCGGAAGTTGGAGGCGACCAGGGGCAGGTCGCGGATGATCAGCCCGGCGGCGTGGACCTTGCTGGCTTCGATGTCTTCCTCGTTGACGCCGTAGTTGCCGATGTGCGGGTACGTGAGCGTCACGATCTGCTGGCAGTAGCTGGGGTCGGTCAGGATTTCCTGGTAACCGGTGATGGCCGTGTTGAACACGACTTCGCCGGTGGTGGAGCCGGCGGCTCCGATCGAATTGCCAATAAAGACCGTGCCGTCTGCGAGCGCCAGGATGGCGGGAGGGGCGGTTCCCTGTTGAGACAAAAGCACTGGGTTCTCCGGATGGTTACGGGTACGCCCAAACACACTCAAAAGCTTGGCTCTTGGTGCTTGTTCTGTTCAGGGAGTGGCTTTGAATGCGCTAGGCGTACGGGGTTTGCGGGAAAGCCACTGATTATAGCCTCCCGGCCGCACTGGCATGCAGGCAGATGGCCGCCGCCGAAGCGACATTGAGGGACTCTTCCCCGCCTGGCTGGGCAATGCGCAGCGGCAGGCTGGCAATGGCCGCCATCGAAGCGCTGACGCCCTGCCCTTCGTGCCCCAGGATCCAGGCACACGGCCAGGGCAGTCTGGCTTGGTGCAAAAAGCCGCCCTGGTGCGAGCTGGTCGCCAAGAGCGGGATGCCCAGCGATTCCACGTCGGGCGGCTCCATGCCCTCCAGCAGCGCCAGCCCGAAATGCGCGCCCATGCCGGCGCGCATGACCTTGGGGCTCCACAACGCGGCCGTGCCCTTGATGGCCAGCACCTGGCGAAACCCGAAGGCGCCGGCGCTGCGCAGGATGGCGCCGACGTTGCCCGCGTCCTGCAGGCCGTCCAGCACTACCGTGGGCACGCCCGGCTGCAGCAGGCGCTGGGCCGGCAGGTCCACCACGAAAGCCATGGGCGCGGGAGACTCCAGCCCGCTCAGGCCGGCGAACAGGGCATCGATGACTACTATGTTTTTGATAGCGGCTGATGCCCATTCCACCTGCGCTGTGGCCCAGAACGCCTGTGAAAAAACGGCCAGCGCGGGCTTTACACCGCGCTCCAGCGCGGCCCGGCAAAGGTGGTCGCCCTCCAGCCACAGGCGCCGCTGCTTGCGGTAGGCCGTGCTGTCCTGCGCCAGCCGGCGCAGGTCTTTCAGCAGGGCGTTTTCGCGCGAACTGATGAGCTGGGGTTCGGTGGTCGTCACGAGGCGCCGAGCACGATCGTCTGGCCGTCTGGCGTGGTGAACGTGGCCGACACCGGGCCGAAGAACTTGCGGTGGTGCCGGCAGGCGCCGTGCGTCTTCAGGGCCAGCAGGTGCTCGGGCGTGCCGTAGCCCTTGTGCGCCGCGAAGCCGTACTGCGGAAATTCGTCGTGCAGGGTCTGGCACAGCCGGTCGCGGGTCACCTTGGCGAGGATGGAGGCGGCCGAAATCGCCTTGATCTTGGCGTCGCCGCCGATCACGGCCTCGGCCAGCACGTCGATGGTGGGCAGGCGGTTGCCGTCCACCAGCACCTTGATGGGCTTCAGGCGCAGGCCCTCCACCGCGCGCTTCATGGCCAGCATGGTGGCGTGCAGGATGTTGAGCTCGTCGATTTCCTCCACGCTGGCCTCGGCCACCGAGCAGCACAGGGCCTTCTCGCGGATCTGGTCATACAGCTTGTCGCGCTGCAGCGGGGTCAGCACCTTGGAGTCGGCCAGGCCGCGGATGCGCTTGGTGTCGTCCAGGATCACCGCGGCGGCTACCACGGGGCCGGCCAGCGGGCCGCGCCCGGCTTCATCAACGCCGGCCATCAGGCCGACGGGGTCCCAGGCAAGGCGCACCTGCTCAGGCTTGGATAACTTTTTCAATGGCATCGGTGGCCAGGGTTTGCGTGTCGCGCAGCAGCTCGTGGTGCAGCGCCATGAATCTCGTTTGGATGGCGCTGATTCTCGCAGGAGCATCGAGCCATTCCAAGAGGGCAGCCGACAGTTTTTCCGGGGTGGCGTCGTGCTGCAACAGCTCGGGCACCACGAACTCGCCGCACAGGATGTTGGGCAAGCCCACCCAGGGCTGCAGCCGCTTGGGCCACATGATGCGGTAGGTGAGCCAGTTCACCCGGTAGGAGATCACCATCGGGCGCTTGAACAGGGCCGCCTCCAGCGCCGCCGTGCCGCTGGCCACCAGCACGAGGTCGCATGCAGCCAGTGCGGTGTGCGACTGGCCCTCCAGCACCTGCAGGCCGTACACCAGGCCCGCCGCCGCAGCAGCCGCTTCCACGGCGGATTTCAGCCCCGGCGCTGCGGGCGCTACAAATTTGATAGCTGGGCGTGCTTGCTGGATGCGGGCTGCAGCACGAAAGAACGTCTCCCCCAGGCTTTTCAACTCGGACCGGCGGCTGCCGGGCAGGATGGCGATGACCTGCTCGCCCGGCCCCAGGCCCAGCGCCCGGCGGGCGGCCGCCTGGTCCGGCTCCAGCGGGATCACCGCCGCCAGCGGGTGGCCCACGTAGGTGGCGGGGATGCCGTGCCGCGCCAGCAGCGCGGGCTCGAACGGGAAGATGCACAGCACGTGGTCGGCGCTGCGGCGGATTTTCTCCACCCGCTCCGGGCGCCAGGCCCAGATCGACGGGCAGATGAAATGCACCGTGCGCACGCCCCGGGCTTTCAGCGCGGCTTCCAGGTCCAGGTTGAAGTCAGGCGCGTCCACGCCGATGAAAACGCCGGGCTTGTCCTGGAGTAGCCGCTGCTTCAGCTGGTTGCGGATGCCGACCAGTTCACGGTAGTGGCGCAGCACCTCCACATAGCCGCTGACGGCCAGCTTGCTGGAAGGCCACCAGGACTGGAAGCCGCGGGACGCCATCTGGGGGCCGCCAAT
The DNA here is from genome assembly GCA_016191525.1 of Burkholderiales bacterium. Taxonomy (GTDB): domain Bacteria; phylum Pseudomonadota; class Gammaproteobacteria; order Burkholderiales; family Burkholderiaceae_C; genus Ramlibacter. The sequence goes on from JACPOK010000014.1 coordinate 211,522, forward strand.
GCCCTGCGCCGTGAGGCCGGGCCAGCGTTGCTTCATCCCGTCAAGCACCAGGCCGGCCAGCAAGTCGCCGGACGCTTCGCCCGCGACCATGGCGAAACGCGGAGCGCTGTCCATCGCTAGCGGGCGATGCCGCGCGTGGCTGCCGCCAGGAAGCCGCTCATCAGGGCCACGTCCTGCGCGGCCTCGGGCGTGGCTTCGGCCAGGGCGCCTATGGCGGCACGCGCGTCTTCCAGCGTGCGGCCCTCGCGGTACAGCAGCTTGTGCATCTGCTTGACGGCGGCGATGCGCGCCGCGGAAAAATCGCGGCGCCGCAGGCCGATGACGTTGAAGCCGCGCACCGCCAGCGGGTTGCCGTCAACCAGCATGAAAGGCGGCACGTCCTGCGACACCGCGCTGGCGAAACCCAGCATGGCGTGCGCCCCCACTTTCACGAACTGGTGAATGCCGCACAGCCCGCCCACGGTGACCCAGTCGCCCAGCTCCACGTGGCCGCCCAGCGTGGTGTTGTTGGCCATGGTGACGCGGTTGCCGACCACGCAGTCGTGCGCGATGTGGGTGTAGGCCATGATCCAGTTGTCGTCCCCGATGCGGGTAACGCCGCCGCCGCCGGGCGAGCCGATATTGAAGGTACAGAACTCGCGGATGGTGTTGCGCTCGCCGATGACCAGTTCGCAGGGCTCGCCCTCGTACTTCTTGTCCTGCGGGATGGCGCCCAGCGAGCTGAACTGGAAGATCTGGTTGCCGGCGCCGATGGTGGTGCGGCCTTCGATGACGCAATGGGCCCCGACGGTGGTTCCGGCGCCGATCTTCACCCCGGGGCCGATGACCGTGTAAGGGCCGATCGAGGCCGTCGCGTCAATCTCCGAGCGCGAATCGACAAGCGCGGTGGGATGGATCAGCACGGCAGGCCCTTAACCTACCTTGCGCATGGTGCACATCAGCTCGGCCTCGCAGGCCACATCCGCACCCACGTAGCTGGTGCCCTTGAACTTGTAGATGCCGGCCTTGGAGCGCTCCAGGGTCACGTCCATGATGAGCTGGTCGCCCGGCTCCACCGGCCGCTTGAAGCGCGCACCGTCGATGCCCGCGAAGTAATACACGGTCTTGTCGTCCAGGGTGATGCCGAGCGTCTCGAACGACAACAATGCGGCCGCCTGCGCCATGGCTTCGAGCATCAGCACGCCGGGCATCACCGGGCGGTGCGGAAAGTGCCCGACGAAGAACGGCTCGTTGATGGTGACGTTTTTCAGCGCCTTGATGCGCTTGCCTTTCTCGAGCTCGAGCACCCGGTCGACCAGCACGAACGGGTAGCGGTGCGGCAGGAGCTTGAGGATTGCGTGGATGTCCATCACGGGGGCTGTCATTTTTTTTCCAGTGCCTTCAGGCGGTCGCGCAAGGAGTGCAGCTGCTTGAGCGTGGCCGCATTTTTTTCCCAGCTGGCATTGTCGTCGATGGGAAAGATGCCGGTATAAAGGCCCGGCTTGGCGATGGAGCGGGCGACGAAGGAGCCGGCCGAGATGTTCACCCCGTCGGCCAGTGTCAGGTGGCCCAGGATCATGGCCGCGCCGCCCACGGTGCAGTTGGCGCCGATGGTGGCGCTGCCCGCGATGCCCACGCAGCCGGCGATCGCCGTGTTGCGGCCGATGCGCACGTTGTGCCCGACCTGGATCAGGTTGTCCAGCTTGACCCCGTCCTCGATCACCGTGTCGGCCAGCGCGCCACGGTCGATGCAGGTGTTGGCGCCGATTTCGACGTCGTTGCCGATGCGCACCGCGCCCAGCTGCTCGATTTTTTCCCAGGCGCCCTGATGCGGCGCGAAGCCGAAACCGTCGGCCCCGATGACGGCACCCGGATGCAGGGTGCAGCGCTCACCGATGACGCAGCCCTCGCCCACGGTGACTCGGGCCTTGAGCTCGGTGTCCGCGCCGATGCGCGCGCCCCGCTCGACCACGCACAGCGCGCCGACGCGCGCCGAGGGATCGATCACCGCGTCGGGGTCGATCACCGCGCTGGGGTGGATCGCCGGGCCCGGCGGCGCCGCGTGCCGGCTCTTCCACAGCCGGGTCAGGCGGGCAAAGTAGAGATACGGGTCGTCGGCCACGATGCACGCGCCGCGGGCCAAAGCGGCTTCCCGGGCGGCAGGGCCGACGATGACACAGCCGGCCCGGGACTGGGCCAACTGCGACTGGTATTTGGGGTTGGCCAGGAAGCTCAGCTGGGCGGGGCTGGCCGCCTCCAGGGGCGCGAGGCCCTCGATGCGCAGGGCCGGGCTGCCGTGCAGCTCGCCGCCCAGTGCGTCAACGATCTCGGAGAGGGGCAATGCCATGCTGTTCAGCCTGGCTTGCCGCTTACTTGGCGGCGTTCAGCGCCTTGATCACCTTGTCGGTGATGTCGTGCCTGGGGTTGATGTAGACCGCTTCCTGCAGCACCACATCGTATTTCTCGGCTTCGGCCACGGACTTGACCACCTTGTTGGCGCGCTCGAGCACGGCCTGCAGCTCTTCGTTCTTGCGGGCGTTCAGGTCTTCCTGGAATTCACGGCGCTTGCGCTGGAAGTCGCGGTCCTGGTCCACCAGCTGCTTCTGGCGCTGCACGCGCTGGCTTTCCGACAGGGTGGGCGCCTCGCGCTCGAACTTGTCGGACAGCGACTTCAGGTTGTTGCCGATATCGTTGAGCTCCTTCTCGCGCTTGGAGAACTCCTGCTCGAGCTTGGCCTGCGCGGCCTTGGCCGTGTTGGCCTCGCGGAAGATGCGGTCGGTGTTGACGAAGCCGACCCGGAAGTCCTCGGCGTGCGCGGCGAAGGCCAGCATGCCGAAGAGAACCACCAGCCATTGACGGGACAGATACTTCATTAGAAAGACGTTCCAATCTGGAATTGCAATTTCTGGATTCTATCGCCAGGGAACTTGCGTATGGGGAAGGCCGCCGCGATGCGCAGCGGGCCGATCGGGGAGATCCAGCTGATGCCCACGCCCGCCGAGGTGCGGAAGTCCTTGAAGCTGATCTTCTCGTTCTCGCCGAAAACGTTGCCGGCGTCGACGAACCCGAACATCCGCAGGGTGCGGTCATTGCCCGCGCCGGGGAACGGGGTGATCACCTCGGCGTTGAAGGTGAGCTTTTTGGGGCCGCCGATGACCGAGCCGGTCACGTCGCGCGGGCCCAGGGTGCCCTGCTCAAAGCCGCGCACCGAACCCAGGCCGCCCGAATAGAAGTTCTTGAACACCGGGAACGGCCGGCCGGACAGGCCCTTGCCCCAGCCGCCTTCACCGTTGAGCGCCACGGTGAACTGCTTGCTGATCGGCACGTACATCTGGTACTGGTAGTTGGCCCGCACGTAGCGTGCGTCGGCCCCCACGCCCCATTCCGTGGCCAGCCGCTGGTAGCGCCCGCGGGTGGGCGCCAGCGTGCTGTCGCGGTCGTCGCGCGACCAGCCGATGGACAGCGGCAGGGCGTAGCTGGTGTAGCCGAACAGGTTGGCGTACTGCAGGTAGGCCGCCGGGATGTTGGTGCCCGGGACGATGGTGGTGCGCTCAAGGCTGCCGCCGAAATACACCGTGTCCAGCTCGCTGAAAGGCACGCCAAAGCGCAGGCCGGCGCCGGAGGTGACCAGCTCGTAGTTGCCGCCCTGGTCCTCGTAGGGTTTGGAGCGGCGGTGGTACACGTCGATGGTGCGCGAGATGCCGTCGGCCGTGAAATACGGGTTGACGGTATTGAACGCGATGGTGCGGTTGTACTTGCTGGTATTGACCTCGACACCCAGGTAGTTGCCCGAGCCGAAGGCGTTTTCCTGCTTGATGGAGAACGACAGCGCCAGCTTTTCGGCGCTGGAGAAGCCCGCGCCCAGCTGCAGGCTGCCGGTGGGTTTTTCGACCACGTTCACGTTCAGGTCGATCTGGTCGGGCGCGCCGGGCACATCGCTGGTGTCGATGTTGACTTCCTTGAAGTAGCCCAGCCGGTCGATGCGGTCGCGCGACAGCTTGATCTTGTCGCCGTCGTACCAGCTCGACTCGAACTGGCGGAACTCGCGGCGGATCACTTCGTCGCGCGTGCGGTTATTGCCGCCCACGTTGACGCGGCGCACGTAGGCGCGGCGCGACGGGTCGGCCTGCAGCGAGAACGTGACGCGGTTGTTGACGCGGTCGACCTCGGGGCGGGCCTCGACGTTGGCGAAGGCATAGCCGAAATTGCCGAAATAGTCGACGAAAGCCTTGGTGGTTTCGGTCACCTGGTCGGCGTTGTAGGGCTCGCCCGGCTTGATGGTGACCAGCGACTTGAACTCGTCGTCCTTGCCCAGGTAGTTGCCCTCGAGCCTGACGCCCGAGACCACGTAGCGCTCACCCTCGGTGACGTTCACCGTGATGGTGATGTCCTGCTTGTTGGGGGAGATGGAGACCTGGGTGGAATCGATGCGGAACTCCAGGTAGCCGCGAGCCAGGTAGTAGGAGCGCAGCGTTTCCAGGTCGGCGTTGAGCTTGGCGCGCGAATAGCGGTCGGACTTGGTATACCAGCTGAGCATGCCGCCGGTGTCCAGGTCGAACAGGCCCTTGAGGGTGCCCTCGCTGAAGGCCTTGTTGCCCACCACGTGGATTTCGCGGATGCGCGAGGGCTCGCCCTCGGTTACCGAGAAGGTGAGGTTGACGCGGTTGCGCTCGATCGGCGTCACCGTGGTCACCACTTCGGCGCCGTACAGGCTCTTGTTGATGTACTGGCGCTTGAGTTCCTGCTCGGCCCGGTCGGCCAGCGCCTGGTCGTAGGGACGGCCCTCGGTCAGGCCGATCTCGCGCAGCGCCTTCTTCAGCGCGTCCTTCTCGAATTCCTTGGAGCCGACGAAATCGACGTCGGCCACCGTGGGGCGCTCCTCGACGATCACCACCAGCACGTCGCCGGCAGTCTCAAGCCGCACGTCCTTGAACAGGCCCAGTGCGAACAGCGCCCGGATGGCGGCGGAGCCCTTGTCGTCGTTGTACTGCTCGCCCACGCGGAACGGCAGCGACGCGAACACCGTGCCCGGTTCCACGCGCTGCAGGCCTTCGACGCGGATGTCGCGCACCGTGAAGGGGTCGACCGCCCAGGCCGCGTTGGCGGCAAAAGCCAGCGCCACCACAGCCGAAACGGTACGCACGCGGAAGCGCTTGAGTTGTTTTTTCATGAATCAGGTTTGCCCGAACCGTCTTTCAGGCGAGACGGTTTCGTTATGCGGCCAAAAGGTTATCCAAAGAGGCGGGTGACGTCGTTGAACAGCGCGATCGACATCATAACCAGCAGCACGGCCACGCCCCCGCGCTGCAGGCGCTCCATCCAGGCATCGGAGACGCTCCTGCCGGTGGCGGCTTCCCAAAGATAGTACATCAGGTGCCCGCCATCGAGCACCGGCAGCGGCAGCAGGTTCAGCACGCCCAGGCTCACGCTGATCAGGGCCAGGAACACCAGGTACTGGGTCAGCCCCAGGCTGGCGGACTTGCCCGCGTAGTCGGCGATGGTGAGCGGGCCGCTCAGGTTCTTCAGCGAAGCCTCGCCGATCACCATCTTGCCCATCATGCGCAGCGTCAGCAGCGACACCTCCCAGGTCCGCTCGGCGCCTTTCCACAGCCCGTCCAGCGGGCCGTAACGCACCGACACAAATTCAGGCGGCGCGCCCACGAACGCGCCGATGCGGCCGATGGTCGCCTCGCCTTCGCGCACCACCTGCGGCGTCACGGCCAGCACCAGGGTTTCGGCGCCGCGCCGCAGCTGCCACTGGGCGGCAACGGGTTGGCCGCCCCGCGCCGAGGCCCGGATCACCTCGCGCAGCTGCTGGCCATCGACGACGGGTTTGCCGTCCACCGCCTGCACCAGGTCGCCCTTGCGCAGGCCGGACTTGTCGCCGGCCCCGCCCACCACCAGCTCGCCGATCAGCGGCGGGGTGTAGGGGCCCATGATCCCCACCTTGCGGAACAGCTGGGCGTCGGCGTCGCGCGCCTGGATCTGGCTGAGCGGCAGCAGCAGGTCGCGGCCCGCCTCGATGCCGATGCGCACGTCGCGCGCGTCCAGCGCGCCGCGGGTGAGCAGCCAGCGCAGGTCCTCGAACGAGCGCACCGGCTCCAGCGCCTCGCCGTCGAACCCGGCCCGGTCCACCCGCTCGCCGCCATGCAGGCCGGCCTGCTCGGCCACTGAACCGGCCACCGGGCTGGCCAGGATGGCCTTGGGCTCCTGCACGCCGTACCAGTTGACGATGGCGTACAGCAGCACCGCCAGCAGCAGGTTGGCCGCGGGGCCGGCCGCCACGATGGCGGCGCGCGCCTTCAGGGGCTGGGTATTGAATGCGCGGTGGCGCTCGTCCGGCGCCACCGGCGCCTCGCGCTCGTCCAGCATCTTGACGTAGCCGCCCAGGGGAAAGGCGCCGATGACGAATTCGGTGGACTGGCCCGGCCGCGGGTTCTTGGGCTGCCAGCGGTACAGGGTGCGGCCAAAGCCCACCGAGAAACGCAGCACTTTCACGCCGCAGGCCACGGCCACGCGGTAGTGGCCGTATTCGTGCACGGCGATCAGCAGGCCCAGGGCGACGATGAAAGCGGCGATGGTCAGCAGCATGCGAATCCTTTCCGGCTCAGGCGGCCGCGCGGGCGATGGCCCGCTGCGCCGCCTCGCGCGATTGCGCGTCCAGCGCCAGCAGGTCCGCCAGCGTTGCAGGCTTGGAGGGCGCCACGGCCTCCAAAGTTGCGAGATTCACCTGGTGGATCTGGTCAAAGCGGATTTTGCGCTCCAGGAAGGCCGCCACGGCCGCTTCATTCGCGGCGTTGAGCACCGCCGTGGTGCCGGGTGCCGCCCGCAGGCTGTCCCAGGCCAGCAGCAGGCCGGGAAAGCGCTGACGGTGCTCTCCGCTGTCGAACGACTCGAAGCTCATGTCGGCCAGCCGGCTGAAGTCCAGCGCCTGGGCGCCAGAGGCCACGCGCTCCGGCCAAGCCAGGCCGTAGGCGATGGGAACGCGCATGTCCGGCGTGCCCAGCTGAGCCACCACCGAGGTGTCGCGGTATTGCACCATCGAATGAATCACGCTCTGGGGGTGGATCACCACCTCCAGCCGCTCAGGCGGCAGCCCGAACAGGAAGCGGGCCTCGATCACTTCCAGCGCCTTGTTCATCATGGTGGCCGAGTCCACCGAGATCTTGCGGCCCATCACCCAGTTGGGGTGGGCACAGGCTTCTTCAGGCGTCACGTCCCGCAGCGTGGCGGGGCTGCGCGTGCGGAACGGCCCTCCGGACGCGGTAAGGATGATTTTCTCGACCCGCGCGTCCCAGGTGGCGGCATCCTCGGGCAGCGACTGGAAGATGGCCGAATGCTCGCTGTCGATGGGCAGCAGCGTGGCGCCGCCCTCTTTCACCGCCGCCATGAACAGCTCGCCGCCCACCACCAGCGCCTCCTTGTTGGCCAGCAGCAGCCGCTTGCCGGCGCGCGCCGCGGCCATGCACGAGGCCAGCCCGGCCGCGCCGACGATGGCGGCCATCACGGCATCGACCGATTCATGCGACGCTATCATTTCAATAGCTGCCTGCGCATGAAGGACGCGCGTCTCCAGCCTTTCTGCCTCCATTTTTTGGGCCAGGGCCCGGCCCGCGGCTTCGTCGGCCATGACGGCGAAACGCGGCTTGAAACGGGCGCACTGGGCCAGCATCAGGTCAACCTGCGTGGCCGCGCTCAGCGCGAACACCTCGAAGCGCTCCGGGTGCCGGGCAATCACGTCCAGCGTGTTGGCACCCACCGAGCCGGTGGAGCCCAGAACCGTGATGCGCTGCTTCATCGCAGGCTGAACGAAGCCAGCATCATGGCCAGCGGCAAAGTGGGCAGCAGCGCGTCGACGCGGTCCAGCACGCCGCCGTGGCCGGGCAGCAGGTTGCTGGAATCCTTGGCGCCGGCGCTGCGCTTGATCAGCGATTCGACCAGGTCGCCGGCGACGCTCATGGCGGCCAGGAACAGCACGGCGATGAGCAGCAGCCACCAGCCCTGCGCCGCCAGCAGCGTGTACAGGCTGGCCACGCCCGCGCCCAGCCTGGCGTCCGCGGCCACCCAGCAGGCCGCCAGCAGCACCACCCCGGCCATGCCGCCCCACACGCCTTCCCAGCTCTTGCCGGGGCTGATGGCGGGGGCCAGCTTGCCCCTGGTGAATTTCAGCCCGAAGGCGCGGCCGGCGAAGTAGGCAAAGATGTCCGCCACCCAGACCAGCACCAGCACCGACAGCAGGAAATTGATGCCCATGGCCCGGGCCTGGGAAGCCGCCAGCCAGGCCAGCCAGAGCGCCAGCACGCCGGCCACCAGACGCACGGCCCGCGGGATGCCGGGCCAGCCCGCGACGCCGCCGCGCAGCAGCCAGGCGGCGGCCAGCACCCACAGGGCGCCGGCGACGGTCCAGAGGGCCGGCAGCGGCCGCGCCAGCAAGCCCATCTGCCAGGACAGGCCGCACAGCACGACGCAGGCGAGCCCCACCGCCACCGAGCCGCCCTGCCCCAGGCCGTTGAGCCGCCCCCATTCCCAGGCGCCCGCGGCCAGCAGCACCAGCACGACTAGCGTGAAAGGCATGGGCGAGGGATAGAACAGCGCCGGGAGCAGGATGGCCAGCAGGACCAGGGCGGTGATGACTCGTTGCTTCAGCATGAAACGAGCTTACGCGGCTTTCTTGCCCGCCGGGGGCGCCAGCTGCTCGGAAGTCTTGCCGAAGCGGCGTTCGCGGCCCGCGTAGTCGGCGATGGCTTCGTCCAGCGCGGCCTCGTCGAACTCGGGCCACAGCCGGTCGGTGAAATACAGCTCGGAATAGGCGGCCTGCCACAGCAGGAAGTTACTGATGCGCTGTTCGCCACCGGTGCGGATCAGGAGGTCCGGGTCGGCCACGTGCGCCAGCGCCATGGCGCCGTCCAGGCTGGCTTCGGTGATGGGCTCGCCCTTCGCCGCCAGCGCGGCGGCGGCCTGGGCGATGTCCCAGCGGCCGCCGTAATTGAAGCAGACGTTGAACGCCAGCCGGCTGTTGCCGGCGGTGGCGAGCTCAGCCTGCGCCAGGCCGTTGCGCACTTTTTCGGACAGCGCAGAGCGGTCACCCACGAAGCGGATGCGCACGCCCTCGGCCAGCAGCTGCGGCACTTCGCGCGACAGCGCCACGGCCAGCAGCTCCATCAGGCCGGATACCTCGTCGGCCGGCCTGTTCCAGTTTTCGGAGGAGAAGGCGAACACCGTCAGCACCCGCACGCCGCGCACGCCGCAGTGGCGAACGCAGGCGCGCAGCGCATCGACGCCCTTCTTGTGGCCCGCCACGCGCGGCAGGAAGCGCCGGGTGGCCCAACGGCCGTTGCCGTCCATCACGATGGCGATGTGCTCGGGAACCGGCGCTGCGCTCATGGAAGGGCCGCGCCCTTAAACGGCGAGGATTTCCTGTTCCTTGGAGGCGACCATCTGGTCGATGGCGGCGATGTGCCGGTCGGTGACCTTCTGGATGTCGCCCTCGGCGCGCTTCTGGTCGTCTTCGGAGGCCTGCTTGTCCTTGACCAGCTTCTTGACCGCGTCGTTGGCATCGCGGCGCAGGTTGCGCACGGCGATCTTGGCGCTCTCGCCCTCGTTGCGCACCAGCTTGGTCATCTCCTTGCGGCGTTCCTCGCTCATGGCGGGCATGGGAACGCGGATCAGGTCGCCCATGGAGGCCGGGTTCAGGCCCAGGTCGCTCTCGCGGATGGCCTTCTCGATCTTGGCGCCCATGCCCTTTTCCCAGGGCTGGACGCTGATGGTGCGGGCATCCAGCAGCGACACGTTGGCCACCTGGCTGATGGGCACGCTGGAGCCGTAGTAATCGACCTGCACCGTGTCCAGCAGCGCCGGATTGGCGCGGCCGGTGCGGATCTTGGTCAGGTTGTTCTTGAAGGCGGCGATGGACTGGTCCATCTTGGCCTCGGTGTTGGTCCTGATTTCGGGAATCGTCGTCGTCATTTTTCTCTCCTCAAGCGTAGACCAGCGTGCCTTCGTCCTCCCCCATCACGACGCGCTTCAAGGCGCCGTGCTTGAAGATGGAGAACACCTTGATGGGAAGTTTCTGGTCGCGGCACAGCGCGAAGGCCGTGGCGTCCATGATGCCCAGGTTCTGCGACATCGCCTGGTCGAAGGTGATCTTGGTGTAGCGGGTGGCCGAAGGGTCCTTCTTGGGGTCGGCCGAGTACACGCCGTCCACCTTGGTGGCCTTGAGCACCAGCTCGGCGCCGATCTCCGCACCGCGCAGCGCGGCCGCCGTGTCGGTGGTGAAGAACGGGTTGCCGGTGCCGGCGGCGAAGATCACCACCTTGCCTTCTTCCAGGTACTGCAGTGCCTTGGGCCGGACGTAGGGCTCGACCACCTGCTCGATGGCTATGGCCGACATCACGCGGGCGATCAGCCCCTGCTTGTTCATGGCGTCGGCCAGGGCCAGCGCGTTCATCACGGTGGCCAGCATGCCCATGTAGTCGGCGGTGGCGCGGTCCATGCCCACCGAACCACCGGCCACGCCGCGGAAGATGTTGCCGCCGCCGATGACGACGGCGACTTCCACGCCCATGTTCACCACTTCGGCGACTTCCTCGACCATGCGGATGATGGTCGCGCGGTTGATGCCGAAAGCGTCATCCCCCATCAGCGCCTCTCCCGACAGCTTCAGCAGGATGCGCTTGTGGGCGGGCTGGGCGTCGGGCATGGGGCGGGCTCCTTGGGGTTTGGCGTGAGTGTAATGACCTTGCGCCGCCCTCTGGCGGCCTTGTTCGCGGATCAGGCGCCCTTGGCGGCGGCCACCTGGGCGGCCACTTCGGCGGCGAAGTCGTCCACCTTCTTCTCGATGCCCTCGCCCACCACGTACAGGGTGAAGCCCTTGATCGCGGTGTTGGCGGCCTTGACCATCTGCTCCACGGTCTGCTTGTCGTTCTTCACGAAAGGCTGGTTGAACAGGGACACTTCCTTCAGGTACTTCTGCACGCCGCCCTCGACGCGCTTGGCGACGATTTCAGCGGACTGGGCCGGCTTGCCCGCGGCTTCGGCCGTCTTGCGGTCTTCCTCGGCCTTGCCCACGGCGACGGAGCGTTCCTTGGCGATCAGCTCGGCCGGCACGTCGGCGCTGGTCAGCGCGACGGGCTTCATGGCGGCCACGTGCATGGCGACGTCCTTGGCGGCGACTTCGTCACCCTCGAACTCCACCACCACGCCGATGCGCGTGCCGTGCAGGTAGGCAGCCAGCTTGTTGCCGCCCGAGAAGCGCTTGAAGCGGCGGAAGCTCATGTTCTCGCCGATCTTGCCGATCAGGCCCTTGCGCACGTCTTCCAGGGTGGGGCCGAAGCCGTCCTGGCTGTAGGCGATGGCGCCCAGCGCGGCCACGTCGGCCGGGTTGTTTTTCGCGACCAGCTCGGCGGCCTTCTGGGCCAGTGCCAGGAAGCTGTCGTTCTTGGTGACGAAGTCGGTTTCGCAGTTGGTTTCCAGCAGCGCGCCGGTGCTGCCGTCGATGAAGGCGGTGACCACCCCTTCAGCGGCGATGCGGGACGCGGCCTTGCCGGCCTTGTTGCCCAGCTTGACGCGCAGCAGCTCTTCAGCCTTCTCGAAGTTGCCGTCGGCCTCGGTCAGGGCCTTCTTGCACTCCATCATGGGAGCGTCGGTCTTGGCGCGCAGTTCGGCGACCATGCTTGCGGTGATTGCAGCCATTTATCTCGTCCTCGTACAGTTCAGTTCAATTCAGTTGTGAAAAAGGGGCACGCAGGCCCCTTTTTTGGGGTCAGCGGGCTCGCTCAGGCAGCAGCGGCCTCTTTCACTTCGACGAATTCGTCGCTGCCTTCGGACACGGCCTTGACCACGTCGTTCACGGCATTGGCACGGCCTTCGATGATCGCGTCGGCGATGCCGCGGGCGTACAGGACGACGGCCTTGGAGGAGTCGTCATTGCCGGGGATCACGTAGTCGATGCCTTCGGGCGAGTGGTTGGAGTCCACCACGCCAACCAGCGGGATGCCCAGCTTCTTGGCTTCGAGGATGGCGATCTTGTGGAAACCCACGTCGATCACGAAGATGGCATCGGGCAGCGCGGTCATGTCCTGGATGCCGCCGATGTCCTTCTCGAGCTTTTCCATCTCGCGGGCGAACATCAGCTGCTCTTTCTTGCTCATGGCTTCTAGGCCGGCTTCCTGCTGGGCCTTCATGTCCTTCAGGCGCTTGATGGACGTCTTGACGGTCTTGAAGTTGGTCAGCATGCCGCCCAGCCAGCGCTGGTCGACGAAGGGGACGCCGGCGCGCTTGGCTTCCATGGCCACCGTCTCGCGGGCCTGGCGCTTGGTGCCGACCATCAGGATGGTGCCGCGATTGGCAGCCAGCTGCTTCACGAACTTGGTCGCTTCCTGGAACATCGGAAGCGATTTTTCCAGGTTGATGATGTGGATTTTGTTGCGATGGCCGAAGATGAACGGGGCCATCTTGGGGTTCCAGAAGCGGGTTTGGTGGCCGAAATGGACACCGGCTTCCAGCATTTCACGCATGGATACAGACATGTGAGCTCCAAAAGGTTGGGTCTAAAATCCAGCCCGAAATCGCTTGCCGTCTTGCGACGTGGGCGACACCTTGGGAGGGCTGGTTTGCGGATTTATTTCGCAAGCGGCAAAGCCACTGCGCGAAACCCAAAGAGTATAGCACAAAGAGGGCTCCAACCTGATGCTTCCCGACCTGCACGCCACACTAGAGCGCCTCCTTTCCGGCCAGTCCACGGCCCTGGCCGAGCTGGAGAAATCGGCCGCCCTGGCCGCCTCGCCGGCCTGCGGGCACGTTTTCCTCAAAACCACCTTTGACGAGGCCCGGGCGCAGGCAGCCGCTGGCACCCGCAAGCCCCTTGCCGGCCTGGCGGTCAGCATCAAGGACCTGTTCGACGTGGCCGGCCAGGTCACCGCGGCGGGTTCGGTGGTGCTGGCCGATGCGCCGGCGGCAGCGCGCGACTGCCCTGCCGTGGCGCGGCTGAAAGCGGCCGGCGGCGCGCTGCTGGGCCGCACCAACATGACCGAATTCGCTTTCTCCGGCGTGGGCATCAATCCCCACCACGGCACGCCGGCCAATGCCTGCGACACCCGCGTCGCGCGCATTCCGGGCGGCTCGTCCTCCGGCGCGGCGGTTTCGGTGGCCACGGGCGCGGCCTTCATCGGCCTGGGCTCGGACACGGGCGGTTCGATCCGCATACCGGCCGCGCTGAACGGCATCGTCGGCTTCAAAAGCACGGCGCAACTTGTGCCACTGGACGGGGCGCTGCCCCTGTCGAGCACGCTGGACACGGTGTGCGCCATGACCCGCTCGGTCCGCGATGCGATCCTGGCGCACGAAATCCTGGCGGCGCGAACCGTCACCCGCAGCAACGCGCCACTGTCCGGCTACCGCCTGGCCGTGGCCCGCACCGCCATGCTCGACGGGCTGGATGCCACTGTGGCGCAGGCATTCGAGCGATCGCTCCAGCGCCTGAGTCGCGCGGGCGCGCACATCCGCGAGATTCCACTGGCTGCGATCCAGGAGCTCGGCACCATCCAGGCCACGGGCGGCTTCTCGGCGGCCGAGAGTTTCGCCTGGCATCGCCAGCTGCTGGCGGCGAAGGGCAGCGGCTATGACCCCCGCGTGCGCGTGCGCATCGAGCGCGGCGCCATGATGAAGGCGCATGAATACGTCGAGCTGATCACCGCCCGCCGCGACTGGATCGCCCGCGTCGCAGCCGCACTGCAGGGCTTCGATGCCGTGCTGTCGCCCACCCTGCCGATCACCGCGCCGCCCATCGCTTCGGTGGCGCCCGGCGAAGGAAAGGATGCCGCGCAAGACGCGGCGCGCGACGACCAATTCTTCCGCGTCAATGCCCAGTTGCTGCGCAACACCAGCGTGGTGAACATGCTGGACGGCTGCGCCATTTCGATTCCCTGCCACGACGCTGGCGAACTGCCGGTGGGCCTGATGATCTGGCACGAGGCGATGCGTGACGATACGATCCTGAATATCGCGCAGCAGGCCGAAGCCTGCCTGCGTCCAACTTCAGGGTCTGCATGAACATTGCCATCGTGGGCGCCGGCATCATTGGCGTCACCACCGCGTACGAGCTGGCCGCCGACGGCCACCAGGTCACCGTTTTCGAACGCCGCGGCGCCGCCGCCGAGGAGACCAGCTTCGCCAATGCCGGCGTGGTCGCGCCCGGCGCCGTCACGCCCTGGGCCGCGCCCGGCATGCCGGGCAAGGTGGCGCGCTACCTGTTCAGCCAGCATGCGCCGGTCAAGCTTTCGCTGCCCCTGTCGGCGGCGGAAATCGGCTGGATGTGGAAGTGGTGGCGCGCCTGCAGGCTGGACACCTACCTGGCCAACCGCGCCCGGATGCAGCGGCTGGCCTTCTACAGCCGCGAGCGCCTGCACCACCTGACCGTGAAGCTGCAGCTCGACTACGACCGCAGCCTGGGCTACATGGTGCTGCTGCGCTCCGAGAAGGACAGCAAGCTGGTGCAACCCGGCCTGCAGGTGCTGCGCGACGCGGGCGTGCCTTTTCGCGAGATCGACGCGGACGAGGCCCGCCTGATCGAGCCCGCCATCAACCCCGACACCCAGTTCATGGGCGCGGTGCACCTGCCGCAGGATGAGGTGGGCAACTGCCGCCAGTTCGCCCTGCTGCTGAAGAACGAGGCCCAGCGCGAGGGCGTGGTGTTCGAGTTCAACAACACGGTGGCGCCGCTGGACACGGCCTCGCCCACCCTGCTGGGCATCACGGACGCCGTGGGCGGCAAGGCCCAGCGCCGGTTCGATGCCGTGGTGGTCTGCGGCGGCGTCGATTCGGCCGCGCTGCTGCGGCCGGTGGGGCTGAAGGTGCCGCTGGCCGCGGTGCACGGCTACTCGATCAGCGCGCCGATCCGCGAGGCACTGAACGCGCCGCGCAGCGCGCTGATGGATGAGCGCTACAAGGTGGCGATCTCGCGCCTGGGCAACCGCGTCCGCGTCGCGGGCAGCGCCGAGATCGGCGGCTCGGCCACGGCCAAGCGGCCCGCCTCGATCCAGACCCTGTACAAGGTGCTGCACGACTGGTTTCCCGGCGCCGCGCAGATCTCCAACACCGGCGCCGGCGTGCAGGAATGGAAAGGCGCGCGCCCCATGCTGCCCGACGGCCCGCCTCTGCTGGGCGCGACCGGCGTGCCCGGCGTGTGGATCAACCTGGGGCACGGCTCCAGCGGCTGGGCCCTGTCGTGCGGCAGCGCCCGCGCGGTGGCGGACCTGATGGCCGGCCGCGCGCCCGCTGTCGATATCGAGGGGCTGGGCGTCGAGCGCCTGGGTGCGTGACAGGCATGCAACGCGTAACGCCCGACCGCCCCTGGCCACTGTTTGACGTGGCGGCCACGCGCCGCATCGAACAGCGCGCCACTGCCGGCCTGCCGCTGCACGCGTTGATGCAGGCCGCCGGCCTGGCCACGGCGCGGCTGGCGCTGGCCCTGGCGCCCCACGCGAAGAACATCTGGATCGCCTGCGGCCCGGGCAACAACGGCGGTGACGGGCTGGAAGCGGCCATGCACCTGCGCGACTGGGGCAAGCAGGTCGCGGTGACATGGCTGGGCCAGCCCGCCAGCGCGCCGGCCGATGCGCTGTCGTCGTGGCAGCGCGCGCGCGACGTCGGCGTTGTGTTCGGTGATGAGCCGCCCGCCAGGTGGGACTTCGGCATCGACGCCCTGCTGGGCATAGGCGCCTCCCGCGCGCCGGAAGGCCGCATGGCGCAGTGGATAGCGGCGCTCAATGCCGGCGCTCCGGTGCTGGCGGTGGACGTGCCCTCCGGGCTCAACGCCGACACCGGCCATGGCATGGCCGTGCGGGCCCGCCACACGCTCAGCCTGCTCACACTCAAGCCCGGGCTTTTCACCGGCGAGGGGCGAGACGCGGCGGGCGAAGTGTGGTTCGACGGCCTGGGCCTGGTGCTGGCCGAGGACGAACCCACTGCGCGCCTGGCCGCGCCGCCTGCCGATGCGGCTCGCATGCATGCCTCGCACAAGGGCAGCTACGGCGACGTGGCGGTGATCGGCGGCGCCGCCGGCATGACGGGCGCCGCCCTGCTCGCCGCGCGGGCTGCCCTGACAGCCGGCGCGGGCCGCGTGTATGCGGGCCTGCTGGACGGCGGCGCGATGGCGGTGGACGCCTCGCAGCCCGAACTGATGATCCGCGCCTGGGATTCGCTGGACCTGTCGGCCATGAGCGTGGCTTGTGGCTGCGGCGCCGGCAACGCGGCGCGCACCGTGCTGCCCTGGGTGCTGTCCACCGCGCGTTCGCTGGTGCTGGACGCCGACGCGCTGAACGCGATCGCCGCGGACAGCCAGTTCCAGTCGCAGCTGCAGGCACGCGCGCAGCGCGAGGGCCGCGCCACGGTCATGACGCCGCACCCGCTGGAAGCCGCGCGCCTGCTGGGCAGCAGCACGGCGCAGGTGCAGGCCGATCGCATCGCCGCCGCGCGGGAGCTGGCACAGCGCTTTGGCTGCGTGGTGGTGCTCAAGGGTTCGGGCACCGTGGTCGCCGCGCCGCACCAGGTGCCGGTGATCAACCCAACCGGCAATGCGCGCCTGGCCACGGCAGGCACGGGCGATGTGCTGGCCGGCATGGTCGCGGCGCGGCTGGCCTCAGGCGCTGCCGCCTTCAGCGCGGCCTGCGACGCGGTGCATGCCCACGGGCTAGCCGCGGACCGCTGGCCCGCAGGCGAGGCGCTGACAGCCTCCAGCCTGGCTTGCAGGCCCTGATTTCAGAGGAAAAAAGGCCTGTGAAGCGCGCCAGCCTTGCGTAGGCAGCTATCGAAAAGATAGCGCCGGCAGCTCAGCCGCGGCCGACGAAGGGCATTTTGGTGGCCATCACCGTGTGGAACAGCACGTTGGCTTCCAGCGGCAGATTGGCCATGTACAGGATGGACTGGCCGACGATGTTCACGTCGATCAGCGGCTCGATGGCGATCTCGCCATTGGCCTGCGGCACGCCCTTGGCCATCTTGGCCGCCAGGTCGGTCATGGCGTTGCCGATGTCGATCTGGCCCACCGCGATGTCGTACTTGCGGCCGTCCAGCGCCGCCGTCTTGGTCAGCCCCGTCACGGCGTGCTTGGTGGCCGTGTAGGCGACGGAGTTGGGCCGCGGCGCATGCGCCGAGATGGATCCGTTGTTGATGATGCGGCCGCCCCGGGGGGACTGCGACTTCATCACGCGGAAGGCCTGCTGGATGCCGTAGAACATGCCGTTCAGGTTGGTGTCCACCACGCGCTTCCAGTCCTCGATCGCGATGTCTTCCAGCAGCGTCTGGCCCAGGCCCATGCCCGCGTTGTTGAACAGCAGGTCGACCCGGCCCCACGCGCCGACCGTGGTCTCGAACAGCGCCTTCACCGAGGAAGGCTCGCTCACGTCAGTGGGCACGGCCAGGGCCCGGTCGGTGCCCGCGTCGGCCACGACCTGCTGCAGCGGCTCCACGCGCCGGCCCGCAATGGCCACGCGCCAGCCGTCGGCCAGCAGGGCCAGTGCGGCCGCCTTGCCGATGCCGCTGCCGCCGCCGGTGACGATGGCGACGCGGCCTGCCTGGGATGTGTTTGCCATGGTTCGTGCTCCTTGTGTTTTTTCAGCGCCGCTTGCGGCTTTTGGGCTTGCCGGTGGCGGCCTTCTTGACGGCCGCCTTCAATGACTGGATGGGTGACCTGGGTGCGCGCTCGGCCGGTGCGGGGGCGGCCTTGCGCGCCGCCCGCTTGGTCGATGCCTTGGCAGGCACGCCCGCGCCGCGCCCGGAGCCCACGCCCTTGTCCTTGAGCGCGCCCGCCAGCAGTTCCTCGCCTTCACGCACCAGGCGGAAGTCGATCTTGCGGCCGTCCAGGTCGACCCGGCTGACCTGCACCCGCACGCGGGTGCCGATGGCATAGCGGATGCCGGTGCGCTCGCCGCGCAGCTCCTGGCGCGCCTCGTCAAACTTGAAGTACTCGCCGCCCAGCTCGGTGATGTGCACCAGGCCTTCCACGTACATCGCGTCCAGCGTGACGAAGATCCCGAAGCTGGTGGCCGCGGTGACCACGCCGCCGTATTCCTCGCCCAGGTGCTCGCGCATGTATTTGCACTTGAGCCACGCCTCCACGTCGCGGCTGGCCTCGTCGGCCCGCCGCTCGTTGGCGCTGCAATGCAGCCCCGCGGCTTCCCAGGCCTGCACTTCGCGGCTGGGCGGCGCCGGCGCCTTCTTCAGCTTGTTCGAAGGCGCCCGCACGCGGCTGGCCAGCCGGCGCGCGAGCTTCTCGTGCGCTTCGCCCGGCGTGGGCAGCACCGGCAACTCGTACTTGCGGTGCGCCAGGATGGCCTTGATCACGCGGTGCACCAGCAAGTCGGGGTAGCGCCGGATCGGGCTGGTGAAGTGGGTATAGGCGTCGTAGGCCAGGCCGAAGTGGCCGGCGTTGATCGGCGTGTAGATGGCCTGCGACATCGAGCGCAGCAGCATCGAATGGATCTGCAGCGCGTCGGGCCGCTCCTTGGTGGCCTGCGCGATGCGCTGGAACTCCGCGGGCATCGGCTCGTCGCTGATGGTCTGGCCGACGCCGATGGCCTTGAGGTAGTTGCGCAGCACGTCCTTCTTCTCGGGCGTGGGGCCTTCGTGCACGCGGTACAGGCCCGGGTGCTTGCTTTCCTGGATGAAGTCGGCGCTGCAGACGTTGGCGGCCAGCATGGCCTCCTCGATCAGGCGGTGCGCGTCGTTGCGCGTGCGCGGCACGATCTTCTCGATGCGGCCGCTCTCGTCGCAGATGATCTGCGTTTCGGTGGTCTCGAAGTCCACCGCGCCGCGCGTGTTGCGCGCCTTCAGCAGCGCGCGGTAGACGTCGTGCAGGTTCTCCAGGTCATTGATGCGGTCCTTGCGCCGAAGGGCTTCGGGCCCGCGCGTGTTGCCCAGGATCGCGGCGACCTCGGTGTAGGTGAAGCGCGCGTGGCTCCACATCACCGCGGGGTAGAACTGGTAGGCGTAGATTTCACCGGTGGCGTTGACCAGCATGTCGCAGACCATGCACAGCCGCTCCACTTCGGGGTTCAGGGAACACAGCCCGTTGGAGAGCTTTTCCGGCAGCATGGGAATCACACGGCGCGGGAAGTAGACGCTGGTGGCCCGGTCGTACGCGTCGATGTCGATAGCGCTGCCCGTCTCCACGTAGTTGCTGACGTCGGCGATCGCCACCAGCAGGCGCCAGCCCTTGCCGCGGCCCACCTTGGCCGGCTCGCAATAAACGGCGTCGTCGAAGTCGCGCGCGTCCTCGCCGTCGATGGTGACCAGGGGCACGTCGGTCAGATCGACGCGGCCCTTCTTGTCCTGCGGCCGCACCTTGTCGGGCAGCGTGCGCGCCAGCGCGATGCAGGCGTCGGAGAACTCGTGCGGCACGCCGTACTTGCGTACCGCGATCTCGATCTCCATGCCGGCATCGTCGATCTCGCCCAGCACTTCCTTCACGCGGCCCACGGGCTGGCCATACAGGCTGGGCGGCTCGGTCAGTTCGACGACGACAACCTGGCCGGCCTTGGCCAGCCCGGTCGCGCCTTTGGGGATAAGCACGTCCTGCCCGTAGCGCTTGTCTTCGGGAGCGACGAGCCACACGCCGCTTTCATGCAACAGGCGGCCGATGATGGGTTGCGGCGGGCGCTCGATGATCTCGACCACGCGGCCTTCGGGGCGGCCCTTGCGGTCGTGGCGCACGATGCGCGCCTTGACGCGATCCTTGTGCAGCACCGCGCGCATTTCGTTGGGCGGCAGGTAAATGTCGCTCTCGCCATCGTCGCGCGCCACGAAACCGTGGCCGTCGCGATGGCCCTGGATCACGCCCTCGAATTCATCGAGAAGGCCGGTGCCGGTGTGTCCAATATTTTTGATATAGAATCCTTTTCTTTCCTGAAATGCCCAGGTGGCGGAATTGGTAGACGCACTAGTTTCAGGTACTAGCGAGTAACATCGTGGGGGTTCGAGTCCCTTCCTGGGCACCAATCATAAAGCCGGTTCAACGTCGTGTTGGCCGGCTTTCTTGTATGTAAAAGCACAAGCCGAAGGCCGCCGTTGAGGCGGCTTTTTGCTGTGTGCAACCTGTTCAAACGGGCACTGCCACGAGGTCGTGGCCCTGCGTGCCCACAATGCGCGCCTGCGTGAACTCGCCCACGCGCAACTGCTTGCTGATCTTCTCCGGGGGCTGCAGCAGCACCCTGCCATCAATCTCCGGCGCATCCGCGTACGAGCGGCCCACGCCGCCCTTGCGGCCCAGCGCGGGCGCCGAGTCCACCAGCACCTGCATGGTGGCGCCGATGCGCTGGCGCAGCTTGGAGGCGGAAACCTCCTCAGCCACGGCCATGAACCGGGCGCGCCGCTCTTCGCGCAGTTCCTGCGGCAGCATGCCCGGGATGTCATTGGCGGCGGCGCCCTGCACCGGGCTGTAGGCGAAGCAGCCCGCCCGGTCGATCTGCGCTTCACGGACGAAGTCCAGCAGGTGCTGGAACTCTTCCTCGGTTTCGCCCGGGAAGCCCGCGATGAAGGTGCTGCGGATCACCAGCTGCAGGCAGGCCTCGCGCCAGCGCTGGATGCGCTCCATGTTCTTCTCGCCGCTGGCCGGCCGCTTCATGCGGCGCAGCACATCGGGATGGCTGTGCTGGAACGGGACGTCCAGATACGGCAGCACCTTGCCGGTGGCCATCAGCGGGATCACCTCATCCACAGATGGGTACGGGTACACATAGTGCAAGCGCACCCATGCGCCATAAGGCTCGGCAATTTCGCCCAGCGCCTGCGCGAGTTCGAGCATGCGGGTGCGGATGGGCTTGCCGTCGTAGAAGCCGGTGCGGTACTTCACGTCCACGCCGTAAGCCGAGGTGTCCTGGCTGACCACCAGCAGTTCCTTCACCCCGCCCTCAAACAGCGCCTTCGCTTCCTTGAGCACATCGCCGATGGGCCGCGACACCAGGTCGCCGCGCATCGAGGGGATGATGCAGAAGGTGCAGCGGTGGTTGCAGCCCTCGCTGATCTTCAGGTAGGCGTAGTGACGCGGCGTGAGCTTGATGCCGGCTATGCCGAACGAGTTGCGCGCCGGGTCGGGCAACAGGTCCACGAAGGGGTCGTGCGGCTTGGGCAGGTTCAGGTGCACCGCGTCCATCACCTCCTGCGTGGCGTGCGGGCCGGTCACGGCCAGCACCGAAGGGTGCATCTGCCTGACCAGGTTGCCGCCGGCCTCGCCCGCTTTCGCGCCCAGGCAGCCGGTGACGATGACGCGGCCGTTGGCGGCCAGCGCCTCGCCGATCGTGTCCAGGCTTTCCTTCACGGCATCGTCGATGAAGCCGCAGGTGTTGACGATGACGAGGTCAGCGCCTTCAAACGTCTTGGAGGTCTGGTAGCCCTCTGCGGAAAGCTGCGTCAGGATGAGTTCGGAATCCGTCAGGGCCTTGGGGCAGCCCAGGCTGACGAACCCGACTTTGGGTGTTCTGGTTTCGGGGGGGAGAACTTCGCTCATCCCCCTATTGTCCCAGCTATGCGATTGACTTATCTTTTCATCCCGAATGCACCGAGCATCTGCTCCTGCATCTTGTCAAACATGGTCTTGGACTGCTCGACGTAATTGCCCATCATCCCCTGCATCAGCGGGTTCTGCATGTTCACGAACTGCGCCCACATCTCGGGCGTCACGGTCTTGGACTGCTCCGCCAGCTTGGCCTGGATGTCGGTAAAGGCCTGCACGTTTTTCTCAAGGTACGAGCCCATGAAACCCTGCGCGGCGTGGCCGTAGAAACGGATCAGGTTGCCCAGGGCTGCTTCGCTGAACATCGGCGAGCCGCCCGCTTCCTCCTCCAGGATGATCTGCAGCAGGATGGCGCGCGTCAGGTCGTCGTTGGTCTTCGCGTCGCGCACCACGAACGGCTCGCTGTCCATCACCAGCTGCTTGACCTCGGTCAGCGTGATGTAGGTGGAGGTGTCCGTGTCGTAGAGCCGCCGGTTGGGATACTTCTTGATGACGCGCTGCGCCGGCTTGGCGGCGGTGGCTTTCTTGCTTTGCACTGGGAAGGCTCCTGGCAACCGGGCGAACACCCGGTGCGGTGTATTGCACTGCAACACATTCTAGGGAGCCGGTCCCAAGCAAAACCCCAAGGTTTACCCTGAGGATGGAAGAAGGAACCGGAATATTGGTAGGCGCGATTGGACTCGAACCAACGACCCCCACCATGTCAAGGTGGTGCTCTAACCAGCTGAGCTACGCGCCTAAATAAAGTCTGTCCGAGCCCTCGATTATAGCAGAGCGCGACTTAACGCCTGCGCGCGGAGCGCACACCCTGCACGTCGGCCACCACTGAAAGCACCTTGTTCAGGCGCGCCGAATCGGCAATTTCGACCGTGAAGGTCATCCACGCGGTACCCTTCACCGACTGGGTCTGCACGCCGATCACATTCATCTTTTCCTTGGCGAAGACCTCGGAGATGTCACGCAACAGGCCTTGCCGGTCTGCCGCCTCGACCGAGACGTCCACCGGATAGACAGCGGCTCCCTCGGTCTTCGGCTTGCCCCACTCCACCTCGATCACGCGCTCGACGCTGCGCGCGGCGAGCTCGCGGAAATTGCTGCAGTCGCTGCGGTGGATGCTCACGCCCTTGCCGCGCGTGACGAAGCCGCCGATCGCGTCCGGCGGCGCGGGCTTGCAGCATTTGGCAAGCTGCGTCATCAGTGAATCCAGCCCCACTACCAGCACGCCGCCCTTGGGCGTCTTCTCGGCGGCGCGCGGCTTTTTCAGCAGGAACTCGTCCTGCGGCAGCGGCGCCTCGGGCGGCCGCAGAAGCATCTCGATGTTGCGCAGGGAGAACTCGTCCTTGCCCACCACCGCGAACAGGTCGTCGGCCGACTTGAAGCCCAGCTGCGAAGCCAGGTCCTCCAGCTTCATGGCCGTCCTGCCCTCGCGCTGCAGCAGTTTTTCCACCAGTTCGCGGCCGCGCGCCACGGTCTCGTGCTTGACCTGCTCGTTGAACCAGGCCCGCACCTTGGCCTTGGCGCGGTGGCTGGCCAGGAAGCCCAGTTCCGCATTGAGCCAGTCACGCGAGGGTCCGCCCTCCTTGACCGTGGTCACCTCCACCGTCTGGCCGTTCTGCAACGGCGTGTTCAGCGGCACCATGGCGCCATCCACCTTGGCCCCGCGGCAACGGTGGCCCAGGCTGGTATGCACGCTGTAGGCAAAATCCACCGGCGTCGCACCCTGCGGCAGTTCAACAATGGCGGCGTCAGGCGTCAGCACGTAGATGCGGTCGTCGAACAGGCCCTCGCCGGAACCGGCCAGGTCGCGCTCCCAGGCCAGCAGCTGGCGCAGCACCGCGATCTTGGCGTCGTATTCCCCGCTGGCGGCCACGCCCGCGTAGCCCTTGCTGCCCGCTTCCTTGTAGGCCCAGTGCGCCGCAACGCCGTGCTCGGCGTGGTCGTGCATGGCCTGGGTGCGGATCTGGATCTCGATCGGCTTGCCTGCCTCATCGCGCACCACGGTGTGCAGCGACTGATAGCCGTTGGCCTTGGGCCTGGCGATGTAGTCGTCGAACTCCGAGGCAATGGAGTCGAACTGGTCGTGCACCCAGCTCAGGGCCGCGTAGCAATCCTTCACGTCCGGCACGATCACGCGCAGCGCCCGGATGTCGAACACATGGTCGAAGTCCACAGATTTGCCGCGCATCTTCTTGACGATGCTGTAGATGTGCTTGGGCCGGCCGTGCACCTGCGCATGGATCCCCTGGTTGCGCAGCTGTGCCTCAAGCGTGGTGCGAAGCTGCTCCACGTAGCCTTCGCGCTCGACACGCTTTTCGTCGAGCAGGCCCGCCACCTTCTTGTAGGTCTCCGGCTCAAGGAAGCGGAAGGCCAGGTCTTCCATCTCCCACTTGACCTGCCAGATGCCGAGCCGGTTGGCCAGCGGCGCGAACACGTTGAGTGCCTCGCGCGCCACGCTGGGCGGCGCGACGCCCTTGCGTGCCGCATGGAAGCGCAGCGTCTGCAGGCGCGAGGCCAGCCGCAGCATCACAACCCGCAGGTCGCGCGAGAACGCCAGCAGCATCTTGCGCACCGTCTCGGTCTGCGCGCGGGCATCGTCCAGGCGGTGGCCGGCATCCTCGGCGCTGCGCGTCTGTTCCTGCACCTTCACCAGCTTGGTGGTCTCGGATGCGAGCGCCGCGTAGTTCTCGCCGAAGGCCTTGGCGATCACCTCCTGCGGCTTGTTCAGGTGCGTGCTGGCATACACCAGGTAGCTGGCCGCCTGCATGGCCTCGGAGCCGCCCATGGACTTCAGGATGTCGGCCACGGCGTCCGCGTGGGCCAGCGTGTTCTCGCCGGTGTCCAGCGTTTCACCGGCGATGAACGGCTCGGCGAAGGCGCGGGCGCGCGCCAGCGCGTTGGCCTGCACCGGCAGGCTCTGTTCGGCCGCCGCGATCAGTTCGGGGACTTGCGCGGAGTCAGGTTGCTCCGCTGTCAGGCTTTTCATCGGGAAATTCTTGCAGCAGGAAGGAGGCAACGGCCTCCACCTGGTCGTTGTTCACAAAAGTCGGCGCGTGGCCCACGCCGTCGAATTCCACCAGCCGGGCCTTCGGACCGCGCTGCGTCATCGCATCCGCCGTTTCGCGCGACAGCACGTCGGACTCGCGGCCCCGCGTGAGAAGCGTGCGGGCCTTGATGTTGTCATACAGCTGCCACAGCGTCGCCGTGCCCTGCGCGGCGGCCTCTTCGGTCACGGTGCGGAACGCCGCGCCGATGGCGGGGTCATAGTGCAGCGTGAAGCCGCCTTCGGGCAACTCGCGCACCATGGGTTGGGACAGCGCCAGCCACTGCGCCGGCGTGTGGGGACCAAAAGTGGCGGAAATGGCGAGCATCGCGTCAGCCGCCTGCTGTACCGAGTCAAAGCGGCCGGTGTTGCCCAGGTAGGAGCCGATGCGTGCCAGCGCCTGCCACTGGATCAGTGGCCCGACGTCGTTGATGACGAGCCGCTCCACCGCTACCGGCAGCGGCAGCCCGGGCGTGCCGGCCAGCGCCATGCTGATCAGGCCGCCCATGCTGGTTCCAACGCAATCGAGCCTGCCGATGGCCTGCTGCTTGTGCAGTTGCGCCAGCAGGGCCAGCATGTCCCCGGCGTAGGTTGGCAGCTGGTAGCCCGCCGGGTCCTTCAGCCAATCGCTGCGGCCGCGCCCCACCACGTCGGGGCAGACCACGCGCAAGGGATGCGAAGAGCGGGAGACCAGCGCCTGCGCCAGGACGTCGAAATCGCGCCCCTGGCGCGAGATGCCGTGCATGCAGATCACCACGTGCGAAGCCCGCGCGTCGCCCCATTGCCAGTACGCCATGCGGTGCCCGCCGGAAGTGTCGGGACAGGGTACGTAGTTCAGCGTAGGTTGAGGCATGGCGGTGAAAAAACCGCATACTGTGCGGCTGCAATTTTTGTGCTTTGACGCCATCCTAATTCAATACGGAGTCCATCATGCTGAAAGGCAAAACCGCCCTCGTCACAGGTTCCACCAGCGGCATCGGCCTGGGAATCGCCAAGGCCCTGGCCGCCCAGGGCGCGAACATCGTGCTGAACGGTTTTGGCGACGTCGAAGGCCCCAAGGCTGAAGTGCAGGCGCTTGGCGTGAAGGTGGCCTACCACGGCGCCGACATGAGCAAGGCCGGCGAGATCGAGGAGATGATGAAGTTCGCGGCCGGCGAATTCGGCCGCATCGACATCCTGGTGAACAACGCGGGCATCCAGCACGTGGCCAACGTCGAGGACTTCCCGGTGGAAAAGTGGGACGCCATCATCGCCATCAACCTCACCAGCGCGTTCCACACCACGCGCCTCGCGCTGCCCTCGATGAGGGCCGCCAACTGGGGGCGCATCATCAATGTGGCCTCCACCCACGGCCTGGTGGCTTCGCCGCAGAAATCGGCCTATGTGGCTTCCAAGCACGGCATCGTCGGCTTCACCAAGTCGGTGGCGCTGGAAACCGCGCGCACCGGCGTGACCTCCAATGCCATCTGCCCGGGCTGGGTGCTGACGCCGCTGGTGCAAAAGCAGATCGATGCGCGCGCCGAGCGCGAAGGCATTCCCGTGGAAAAGGCACGCACCGACCTGCTGGCGGAAAAAGAGCCCTCATTGCAGTTCACCACGCCCGACGAACTGGGCCAGCTGGCGGTGTTCTTCTGCTCGCCCGCCGCCAACAACGTTCGCGGCGTGGCCTGGAACATGGACGGCGGCTGGGCCGCCCAGTAACGCCTATTTGAGCTGCACCGTGCCGGAGACGGTGACGGTCACCGCGGTCTTGCCGGCCTGCACCGGCACAGGCGCGTCGGACGATGAGAGCGACTTGGCTTCCATCGCCATCATCCGCGGCCGCACCACGCCCTGGTCGTTGGCATTCACCGCAACCTCGCGCAGCGTGTAGCCGGCAAAGCCGAATCCCCTGGCCAGTTCGGCCGCCTTCGCCTTGAAGCGGTCGATGGCCTGCGTCTGCGCATCGGTCTCCACCTTCGCGCGCTGCTCGCGGCTGAGGCCAAAACCCACGCCGCCCATGGTCATGCTCTGGATCTTTCCGGCGGTGGCAGTGATGCGGGCGAAGTCATGGCCTTCCAGGACCAGTTCGGCCGTACCGCTCCAGCCACTGATCTTGCCATCCCGGGTGTAGCGGGGGTACAGGCTGAAGTTGCCGGTGCGAACGTCCATCTGGCCGGGCTGGGCGGCCTTGCGCGCTTCCCCCAGGGCCGATTCCAGCGCGGTCTTCAGTTGGGCCTGCACGGTGCCTGCATCCGGGCCTTCGCGCGTGGCCGTCAGGTTCAGCGTGAGCAGGTCCTGCTGCACTTCCACGGTTCCGGTGGCGGAGAGCTGCAGCACGTTCTGCGGCGGTGGGTAGCCGGCGTTCTGGGCAAATGCGGCGGCGGCGGCAGTCCACAGGGCGAGGCCTGCCATCAGTTTTTGGAGGGTCATGGGAGTGATTCAGGATTTTTCGTGAGGATGGCTGTGCTGCTGGACCTGGCGGCGCAGCAAGGCACGCTCGTCAGCCGACAACTGCCGCGGAGCGGCGGTGCCGGCGGCGCGGGCCTGCTTGATGGTGCTGCGCCAGTCCGCCGGGGACTGCGCCGGGACTTGGGAATGCGCCAGCCCGCCGGCCAGGGCCACGGTGCAGAGAACGAGGATTTTGTTCATGGTGCGTATTGAACGCCCCCGGGGGCAAAGCGTTCACAGCGTGTAGGTCAACGCCTTGCGAAGTAGGGCAACATTTGTAACACTTGGTCAGGCCGCCCGGCAAAAGCCGTTTTTGCCCGTGCAAGGCCCTCAGAATCGGCTCTGTTACAAATACGTTTTGGGAGCACCATGAACCAAGCTGCATCGAAAACCGACAAGATCCTCGTTGTCGACGATGACGCCCGCATCCGCGACCTGCTGCGACGCTACCTGACGCAGGAAGGCTTTGAAGTCATCCTGGCGGAAGACGGCAAGGCACTCAACAGGCTGATGCTGCGTGAAACCGCCGACTTGATCGTTCTTGACCTGATGATGCCGGGCGAAGACGGCCTGTCCATCTGCCGGCGCCTGCGCGCCGCCAACGACCGCACCCCCATCATCATGCTGACCGCCAAGGGCGAGGATGTGGACCGCATTGTCGGGCTGGAAGTCGGCGCCGACGACTACCTGGGCAAGCCCTTCAACCCCCGCGAGCTGCTGGCCCGCGTGCACGCCGTGCTGCGCCGCCGCCCGCTGCAGGAGGCGCCCGGCGCCCCGTCCAGCGACAACGAGGTGGTCACTTTCGGCCCCTTTGCCTTCGACCTGGGCGCCCGCACCCTGCGCAAGAACGGGGACGAGCTGCCGCTGACCACCGGCGAATTCGCCATGCTCAAGGCCCTGGTGCGCCATCCGCGCCAGCCGCTGTCGCGCGAAAAGCTGGCCCAGTTGGCCCGTGGCCGCGAGTTCGAACCCTTCGACCGCAGCCTGGACGTGCAGGTTTCGCGCCTGCGCAAGCTGGTCGAGGTGGATGCCGCCGCGCCACGCTATATTCAGACCGTGTGGGGCGTGGGCTACGTGTTCGTTCCGGACGGCGCGGGCTGATTCCCACCGGGAGTTTTTTCGACCGGGCCGACCCGCGCAGATCAGGGCGGCCCATTTCTCTTTGAGCAGGGGACAGGCAAGTGATTCGAGGCGTCACCACCAGCATTGACGTGACCGGCCCGGCGCCGCTGGAAACGGCACCGGCCCCCCTTGAGATGCGCCCGCGCGTCGGCCTGTCGCTGTTCTGGCGAACCTTTTTCCTGCTTTCGCTGCTGCTGATCGGCTCCATCGTGGCCTGGCTGCAGACGTTCCGCGCCCTCGAGTTCGAGCCGCGTGCCGTGCAGACCGCCCAGCAGATCGCCTCGCTGGTGAACCTGAGCCGCGCCGCACTGGTCCACTCCGACGCCATCGCCCGGGTCTCGCTGATCAAGACCCTGGCCGACCAGGAGGGCGTGCGCATCGCGCCGCGCGAGCCCTCCGACAAATTCGCGGGCTTCGATTCCGGCGCGCTGGACAGCCGCATCGTGGATGAGCTGGTTACCCGCCTGGGGCCCGACACGGTGCTGGCCGCCAGCGTCAACGGCGAGGAAGGCCTGTGGGTGGGCTTCAAGATCGACGCCGACCGCTACTGGATGCTGATGGACAAGGCGCGCTTCAACCGCGTCGGCGGCAAGACCTGGCTGATCTGGCTGGTCACGGCGGCCGTGCTGTCGCTGGCCGGTGCCGCGCTGATCGCGCGGCTGATCAACCGGCCCCTCAAGCAGCTCTCATTCGCCGCCAGCCGCGTGCGCGACGGCGATTTCGACGCCAGCCGCCTCGATGAAAAAGCCGTCACCAGTGAAATCCGCGAGGTGAACATCGGCTTCAACCGCATGGCGCAGCAACTGGCCAAGATCGAACAGGACCGCGCCGTGATGCTGGCCGGCATTTCGCATGACCTGCGCACGCCCCTGGCGCGCCTGCGGCTGGAAACCGAGATGAGCGTGGCCGACGCCGATGCGCGCGAGCACATGGCGGCCGACATCGACCAGCTGGACGCCATCATCGACAAGTTCCTGGACTACGCCCGCCCCGACCATGCCGAGCTCAAGCCCGTGCTGCTCAACGACGTGATCGAGGCCTGCCTCTACGCCGTGCAGGACCAGGGCGACATGCGCATCAACCTGGACGTCTCCAAGGGCCTTTACGTGCTGGCTGACGAGGTCGAGCTGGCCCGCGTCATTTCCAACCTTCTGGAAAACGCCCGCCGCTATGGCAAGACGCCGGAGACCGGCATCGCCATCGTGGACATCGCGGCCAAGTCGCGCAACGAATGGGTGCTGCTGAAAGTGCGCGACCACGGCATGGGCGTCGCGCCGGAAGCCCTGCCCAACCTGATCAAGCCTTTCTTCCGCGGCGATGCAGCCCGCACGGCGGCGACCGGCGCCGGCCTGGGCCTGGCGATCGTGGACAAGACGGTTCAGCGCATGGGCGGCATCTTCGCCCTGGCCAACACCACTTCAGGGGGCCTGGCGGCCCATATCAAGCTGCAAAAGCCCAAGGCCTCCAGCAACGGAACCGAAGTGGAGCCCGACCGCGCCGAGGCCGTGACGCACTAGACGCACTAGCGGGTCAGCAACGCGATAGCCCGCGCCTCGATGGCCTGGCCCTGCCCCACCGGCCCCAGCTTCTCGGCCGTCTTGGCCTTCACGTTCACCTGCTCCGGCAGCACGCCCAGCGCCTGCGCGATGCGCTCGCGCATGGCCTCGATGTAGGGCGCCAGCTTCGGCGCCTGCGCGATCACGGTGCTGTCGACGTTGCCGATCTGGTGGCCGGCTTCACGCACGCGGCGCGCGGCTTGGGCCAGCAGCGCGATTGAATCGGCGCCCTTGAAACGCTCATCCGTGTCGGGGAAATGCCTTCCGATGTCGCCCAGCCCGGCGGCGCCCAGCAGCGCGTCGGTGATCGCGTGCAGCAGCACGTCGGCATCGGAATGGCCGAGCAGGCCGCGGTCAAACGCGATTTCCACCCCGCCGATGATGAGCTTGCGCCCCGGCACCAGGGCATGAATGTCCCAGCCTTCGCCGATGCGAAAGGTCATCTTTGCCTGCCTTTGAGCACGGCTTCAGCCAGCGCGAAGTCGTCGGGGTAGGTCACCTTGAAATTCTGCGAGCCGCCGGCCACCAGCAGCGGCCGCGCACCGAGCGCTTCCATGGCGCCGGCCTCATCCGTGATTTCGTCGCCGGCCTGTTCCAGCGCTTCCAGCAGCCTGCCAATCCGGAACATCTGCGGCGTCTGCGCGAGCCATTTGTCCTCGCGGTCCAGCGTGGCCGCCACGCGCCCGCCGCGTTCGCTCTTGAGGGTGTCGGGCAGCTTGTGCGCCAGCAGCCCGCCCACGTCATCGCCCACACAGGCGTCGATCAGGCTGTCGATCAGGGCGGGCGTAATCAGGCAGCGCGCCGCATCGTGCACCAGCACCCAGTCGCCCGACACGGCCCCGAGCTTTCGCAGCTCATGCAGGCCATTGGCCACGCTCACGGCACGCGTGGCGCCGCCGCAGGGCATGGCCGTGACCGGTGCGAAGTTGCGTGTGAAAAATCCGTCGCCCGGCGCCACCACCACCACGGTCTTGGCGATGCGCCTGACGGCCGCGAACGCCGCCAGCGTGTGCATCACCATCGGCTTGCCGGCGATGGGCTGGTATTGCTTGGGCCCGTCGGTGCCCGCACGGCTGCCACTTCCGGCACAGGGAATCAGGGCGAAAAAACGGGAATTGGGGCTGTTGACACTCATACGTCTGCCCCCATTCTAGAATCGAGACACACCCCACCCTTTTCAGGGCGGGGTGTTTTGTATTTTTGCGTGACCTGATGGACTTACCCAGACTCATCCCCGGCAAACGATTCACCCTGCCCAAGCCTGCCGGCTCGGCGGACGCGTTGCTGCTCGCCCGCTTGGCGGAACGTGACAAGGCGGCACGGCGCATCACCGCCATCGTCACGTCCGACGCCACGGATGCGCAAAGGCTGCTGGATGAGCTCGCCTTCTTCGCCCCGGACTTGCGCTGCGCCCTCTTCCCCGACTGGGAGACCCTGCCCTATGACAGCTTCTCGCCCCACCAAGACCTGATCAGCGAGCGGCTGGCCACGCTGTGGCGCATTTCGCAGGGCGAAGCCGACGTCGTCATCGTGCCGGCCACCACGGCGCTGTACCGGCTGGCGCCGCCACAATTTCTTGCGGGATACACGTTTCATTTCCAGGTCAAGCAAAAACTGGAAGACGCCAGGCTCAAGGCGCAGCTGGCGCTGGCCGGCTACAGCCATGTGAGCCAGGTGGTGAGTCCCGGCGAATACGCCGTACGCGGCGGCCTGATCGACCTTTTCCCGATGGGCTCGCAGGTGCCCTACCGCGTGGACCTGTTCGACGACGAGATCGATTCGATCCGCACCTTCGATCCCGACAGCCAGCGCAGCCTGTATCCGGTGCCCGAAGTGCGGCTGCTGCCCGGGCGCGAATTCCCGATGGACGACGACGCGCGCGCCAAATTCCGCAGCCGCTGGCGCGAATTGCTGGAAGGCGACCCGACCAAGAGCCGCATCTACAAGGACATGGGCGCGGGCGTCGCCACCGCCGGCATCGAGTACTACCTGCCGCTGTTCTTCGAGGAGACCGCGACGGTGTTCGATTACCTGGGCACCGAGGCCACGGTGGTGCTGCACGGCGACCTGGAGCCCGCGTTCCAGCATTTCTGGCAGGACACGCGCGAGCGCTACCGGCTGGCCCAGGGCGACCCGGAGCGGCCGGTGCTGCCGCCCTCCGCCCTGTTCCTGTCCAGCGAGCAGTTCTATGCCCGCGCCAACGACCATGCGCAGTTGTCGATCCGGCCTTCGGTCGAGGACGTGGCCGACAGCGCGCTGTTCCAGAAGCTGCCCGAGATGGCCGTCGTGCGCGGCGCGGACGATCCGCTTGCCAAATTCAAGGAGCACGTGCGCAACACGGCGCAGCGCGTGCTGGTGCTGGCCGAGAGCGATGGCCGCCGCGAAAGCCTGCTGGACTTCATCCGGGCCAGCCACCTGGTGCCGCCCGCCTTTGATTCGCTGGAAGAGTTCCAGGCCAGCGACGAAAAATTCGGCATCGCCACGGCGCCGCTGAACACCGGGTTCAGCTGGCTGGAAGAAGGCATCGACTTCGTCACCGAAACCGAGTTGTTCGCCGCCGGCGCCACCACCCGCCGGCGCAAGAAGCAGGAACAGGTCAGCGACGTCGAGGCGCTGATCAAGGACCTGTCGGAGCTGAACGTCGGCGACCCCGTGGTGCATTCGCAGCACGGCATCGGCCGCTACCGGGGCCTGATCAACATGGACCTGGGCCAGGGCACCGGGCCCGACGGCCAGCCGCTGCTGCAGGAGATGCTGCACCTGGAATACGCGGACAAGGCCACCCTCTACGTGCCGGTCAGCCAGCTGCACCAGATCAGCCGCTACACCGGCGTCAGCGCCGACGAGGCGCCGCTGCACAAGCTGGGCTCCGGGCAGTGGGAAAAGGCCAAGCGCCGCGCCGCGGAGCAGGTGCGGGACACGGCGGCCGAGCTTTTGAACATCTACGCCCGCCGCGCTTTGCGCGAAGGCCATGCTTTCCGCTACTCGGCCCAGGATTACGAAACCTTCGCCACCGATTTCGGCTTTGAGGAAACCGCGGACCAGAACGCCGCCATCCACGCCGTCATCCACGACATGATCTCGCCGCGTCCTATGGACCGGCTGGTTTGCGGCGACGTCGGTTTCGGCAAGACCGAGGTGGCCCTGCGCGCGGCCTTCATCGCCGTCACCGGCGGGCGGCAGGTGGCGTTCCTCGCGCCGACCACGCTGCTGGCCGAGCAGCACTTCCAGACCCTGGTGGACCGCTTGTCCAAATGGCCGGTGAAGATCGCCGAGGTGTCGCGCTTTCGCTCCACCAAGGAGGTCAACACCACGATCAAGGGGCTGGCCGACGGCAGCGTCGACATCGTGGTGGGCACGCACAAGCTGCTGTCTGAATCCACCAGGTTCAAGAACCTGGGCCTGCTCATCATCGATGAGGAGCACCGCTTCGGCGTGCGGCACAAGGAGGCGATGAAGGCCATGCGCGCCGAGGTGGACGTGCTCACGCTCACGGCGACGCCGATCCCCCGCACGCTGGGCATGGCGCTGGAAGGCCTGCGCGATCTCTCCGTCATCGCCACCGCGCCGCAGCGGCGCCTGGCCATCAAGACTTTTGTGCGCAATGAAGGCAACGGCGTGATCCGCGAGGCCGTGCTGCGCGAACTGAAGCGCGGCGGCCAGATCTACTTCCTGCACAACGAGGTGGAGACCATCCAGAACCGGCGCGAGCGGCTGGAGCTGCTTCTTCCAGAGGCGCGCATCGCCGTGGCCCACGGCCAGATGCCCGAGCGCGAGCTGGAAAAAGTGATGCGCGATTTCGTGGCCCAGCGCTTCAATGTGCTGCTGTGCTCCACCATCATCGAAACCGGCATCGACGTGCCGACCGCCAACACCATCGTCATCAGCCGCGCCGACAAGTTCGGCCTGGCGCAGTTGCACCAGCTCAGGGGCAGGGTGGGCCGCAGCCACCACCAGGCCTATGCCTACCTGATGGTACCCGACAAGGAGAGCCTCACCAGGCAGGCCGCGCAGCGGCTGGATGCGATCCAGCAGATGGAGGAGCTCGGCTCCGGGTTCTACCTGGCCATGCATGACCTGGAGATCCGCGGCGCCGGCGAAGTGCTGGGCGAAAACCAGAGCGGCAACATGCTGGAAGTGGGCTTCCAGCTGTACAACGAGATGCTCTCGGAAGCCGTTCGCTCGCTCAAGGCCGGCCACGAACCGGACCTGCTGTCGCCACTTTCCGTGACCACCGACATCAACCTGCACGCGCCTGCCCTGTTGCCGGACAACTACTGCGGCGACGTGCACCTGCGCCTGTCGTTCTACAAGAAGCTGGCCACGGCGAAAACGCCCGAGCAGATCGACGGCCTGCTGGAAGAAATCGTGGACCGGTTCGGCAAGCTGCCGCCGCAGGCGCAGACGCTGATCGACGTGCACCGCCTGCGGGTACTGGCCAAGCCTTACGGCGTGGTGAAGGTGGATGCGGCGCCCGGCGTCATCAGCATCACCTTCAGGCCCAGCCCGCCCATCGATTCGATGCGCATCATCGAACTGGTGCAAAAGAACAAGCACATCAAGCTGGCGGGCAACGAAAAGCTGCGCATCGAGCGGGCCCTGCCCGAGCCCAAGGACCGCGCGCAGCTGGTGCGCGACGTGCTGCGCTCGCTGGGCCAGCCCAAGGCGGTGCAGCCCGCCTGATGGGTTTGCTATATTTTTGATAGCTGTCCACGCTTATCCAGAGCGCGCTGCAGGCCTTTTTTCCTCTAGAATTCGTACTGAAATGAACTCATCCACCGAATTTTCGCCGGGCCTCGCCGTGCAGGGCTTCACGCCTCCGCTGGCGCTGAAGGACTTCCGCCTGATCGCTTTCGACATGGACTCCACGCTCATCAACATCGAGTGCGTGGACGAGATCGCCGATGCCGCCGGGCGCAAGGAAGAAGTCGCCGCCATCACCGAGGCCGCCATGCGCGGCGAGATCGCCGACTACAAGGAGAGCCTGCGCAAGCGCGTGGCACTGCTTCGCGGCGTCACGGTGGCCGACATGGAGCAGGTGTACACCGAACGCCTGCAGCTCAACCCCGGCGCCGCTGAACTGGTGGCCGCCTGCAAGGCCGCGGGCCTGAAGGTGCTGCTGGTCTCAGGCGGCTTCACTTTCTTTACCGACCGCATCCATGACCGGCTGGGCGTGGACTTCACGCGCTCCAACATCCTGGAAATCGAATCCGGCCCCAACTGCGGCCAGCTCACCGGCCGCATGGTCGACCAGCCCTGGGGCGACATCTGCGACGGCGAGGAAAAACGCAGGATGCTGCTGCAGACCTGCGCGGAAATGGGCATCTCCCCGAAGCAGGCGATCGCCATGGGGGACGGCGCCAACGATCTGCCGATGATGGGCGTGGCCGGCCTCTCGGTGGCCTACCACGCCAAGCCGAAGGTTCGTGAGCAGGCGATGGTGGCGATCAACTCGGGCGGGCTGGACCGGCTGCTGGAAGTGCTGCGCTAGCCCCCTTCGTATTTCGGCACGCCCTCGCCCAGGTGCGCATTGTTGGCCTCGCGCAGCCGCGCCGCGGCATCGTCATAGAGAAACGGCAGGAAGGCATAGCGGCTTCCGCGCGTCACGCGTGACACAGCGTGCAGCAGCGAGCACGAAAACACCAGCGCCACGCCGGGAGCCAGCTTGTAGCCGCGCGGGCCGTACTCGGGGAAACTCACCTCCCCGCCGTCAAAGTCTTCATTCAGGTTGATCGAGACGGCGAAGCGCCGGTGCTCCGTGCCCTTGTTGGTGTTGTCCCGGTGGGGGCTGAAATGCGCGTCGTCCTCCGCCCGGTAGCAGGCAACAAGATAGCGCTCCATGTGCGTCGCGTGGTACTGGTGCACCTTGGCGATCTCGCTGCCCACGCGGCGCACGATCATCGCGCGGGTCCGCGCGATGTGGGTGTCGTCGGTGATATAGAAGTCCTTGCGCCGCTTGAACCCCGGATCCTGCAGCGCGACGGTCTTGCCGTTGACCTCGCGCATGAAGCCGGACTCGTGGCCGCCATCCGCGTCGTACAGCGTCACCAGCTCCCGGCAGGTTTCCGGGGTGAAAACATTGGGCAGCACCAGCACCGGCGCCTGCAGTTCGAAGCCGGCAAAGTGCGAGCGCGGTGGCAGGCCGGCGAGGTAAGCCATCAGGCCGGCGACCTCGTCGCCGCCCGAAGTGAACTCCACGGTCTTCATCACCCGCAGCGTCGGGTCCAGCACGAACCACATGCGCCGCACGGCCGGTGCCTCGCCCGGCGCGGTCTCATACGGCAGCGCCCCATACAGGCGGCTGACCCGAGCGTCGAAATCCCAGAAGAAGCGGTAGCCCGGGTAGCTGTCGGCGATGCGGCCGCTGCTTTCGTCCGCCGGGTCCACGCTGACGCCGAAAAACGTGCAGCCGTTGTCGTTGAAGATGTCCGGCCGGGCAAGGGCCGCGTCCACCGCCGCGCGGCCCTGCGGGTCGGCCGCGCTGGCGAAAAAACACAGCACGATGTAGCGGCCCGCGGCGACATCGAAAGCGAAATTCGCATTGGCCCGGGTCCGCTGCACGAACCAGGGGGCCGGGTCGCCCGCGAGTATGTTGAAGTAGCTGGCCAAGATATGGGTTCCTAAGGGCGCTGCGGCAGCCGCACGGTGAACGTCGTTCCCTGCCCCGCGGCGCTCGCCACGGCGATCGTACCGCCGTGCATCTCCACCGCGTTCTTCACGATCGCCAGGCCCAGGCCCGTGCCCTGGATCGCGCCCACGTTGCTGGCACGGTGGAACGACTCGAACAGGTGCGGGATTTCATCGGTTGGGATGCCAATGCCGTGGTCCGACACCTCGAATACCGTGGAAGCCCCAGCCTGCCCTTCCTCGCGCTTCACCTCGAACCGCACGCGCCCGCCGCCCGGCGAATACTTGAGCGCGTTGGACAGCAGGTTGCCGAAGATGTGGCGCAGCAGCTTCTCGTCGTACAGGCCCTCACCCACGCCCTGCCCCCATTCGGCCGCCACCTCGCAGCCGCTCTCCGGCTGCTGCAGCCGCGCCTCGTCCACCAGCTGGCGGCACAGCGTGGGCAGGTGCAGCTGCTGCGGCTTGAAGTCGAGCATCTGCGCGTCGGCGCGGCCCAGCAGCAGCACGCGGTCCATCATGCGCGACATGCGCTGCACGCCGGCCGCGATGCCGTCAAGGATCTCGATGCGCTCGTCCTGCGGCAGCCGGTCGCCGTAGTGGCGCAGCAGTTCCTCGGCCGAGAGGATGGCCGCCAGCGGCGTGCGGAATTCATGGCTGGTCATGGCCACGAAGCGCGTTCGCAGCTCGTTCAGCGCCTTTTGCTGCTCGAGCGCCTCGCGGATTTCCTGCTCCGACTTCTTCCGCTCGGTCACGTCCAGGAAGGTCCAGATCACGCCCGAATCAGGGTCATTGGGCCGCACGCAGCTTCCGCCCATCTCCACCCAGAACAGCTCGCCGTTGCGCCGGCGCAGCTGCCGCTCGCACACGTATGACCCGGTCTCGATCAGGACCGTACGCGCTTCCACGCCGAACAGCTCCCATGAGGCCAGGTCGGGATGGATGTAATCGGAAGACTGGCCGATCAGGACCTGCCTGGGGTAGCCCAGCATCTGCGCGAATTTCTCGTTGACCCATTCGTGGCGGCGGGCTACCGACAGGACGATGCCCACCAGCGCGCTGTTGAGAATGGCCTCGCGCTCCGACGACGTGCGCTGCAGCTGCTCTTCCAGCTGCTTGCGCCGCGTGATGTCCATGATCACCCATACGGTGCCCTGGCCCAGGTCGGTCCGGCTCACGGCCTTGCCTGAAAGCGATATCCAGATCGGCGTGCCGTCCCACTGCTTGACCGGGATCTCGCGCTCGTAAGCCTCGCCGCGCGCCACGCTGGCCGCCACCTGGCCGCCGACCTCCACGTACTGCTCGCGGCTCAGGTAGAACGGCTCCATCGAGGTGACCGCCTCGCCCGCCGGTGCGCCGAACACGTCGCGCATGGCCTGGTTGGCCCAGCGCAGCCGGCCGCCCGCCGACAGGAAGGCGATGCCCACGATGGAGCTTTCCAGGATGATCTCCCGCTCGTCCAGCACGTGCTGCAGGCGCTCCTGCGATTCCTTCAGCGCCTCGACCATCGCGTGCTCGGCCGCGATGCGCACCTGCGCCTGTTCCTTGAAACGCCGCGCCACGTTGATGCGGTCGGCCAGCGCGAAGGACAGCAGCACCATCTCCAGCGCCGAGCCGATCAGCAGCGAGTTGGCCGTCAGCGGGTTGGAAGGCAGCACGCCGGTGTTGTGCAGTGAGAGCGTCACCACGCCGATCAGCAGCAGCGCCCATGCGGTGAGGAAGTAGCGCGCGCCCGGGTGGCCGCTGCGCACGCTGTGCACGCCGGCGCCCACCAGCGTGGCCACGCTGACGACGGCCAGCACCGTGACCATCCAGGAGGACACGGTATAGCGCAGCGTCAGTGCCGCCAGCAGGCTGAGCAGCCAGCCCGCGACCAGGGCCAGCAGCACCCGGTCCATGCGCGGCATTCGTGCCGCGCTGGCGAGGAAGATGCGCGCGAAAAGCAGGCCGAAGGTGGCCGCGATGGCCATGCCGACCGGTGGCGCCACGTTGTTCCACCACTGCTGCCCCGGCCAGAGGAACTGGTAGGCCAGACCCGTGAGCGCGGCCTGCGCCATGCCCATCCCGGCAACGAACAGCACGTAGATCAGGTACGCCAGGTCGCGCACCGACAGGAACAGCAGCAGGTTGTACAGCAGCAGCCCGATCAGCAGGCCGAAGTACAGGCTGAGCGCCGCGTAGTTGGCCTGGTCATGCCGCCACAGCGCAGCGGGACGCCACAACGTGACCGGCGCGAGGACGGTGCCGTCGGATTTCAGGCGCATGTACAACGTGGTGTCGGCGCCGGCGACCAGCTTGACGGGCAGCACGTGGTTGCGATGGGCCACGGCGCGGCTGGCGAATGGCAACAGGTCACCGGCCAGCTGGCGCTCGAAGCCGAAGGCCGAGTCGGGCGAGAACAGCTGCAGCTGGTCCAGAGGGGGGTAGGCCACTTCCAGCAGCCAGTCGGCCGGCGTGCCCGGCTGCGCGTGCAGGGTGATGCGCAGCCAGATGGCAGAAGAAGTGAGCCCGAAATTGGCGGCCGGCCCGGTGGGCGCCAGCGGCTGGAAGCGCGCCTGCGCCGCCGGCTGCAGCACGTCGTCCAGCGTGAGGCCGGCTTCCTTGTCTTCCAGCCAGCTGAAGGAACGCGAGAGCGAATAGCTGTCACCGGCGCCGATATCCATGTCGGCGGCGGGCGACAGCACGGGCCACAGGCAGGCCAGCGACAGCAAGGCTTTCAGGCAACCGGTCCAGCCGCGCATCAGGCCTTTTCCAGTTGCGGGCGCCCGGCCTGCACCACGAAGCGCGCCAGCGTGGCGATCTTCGTGTCCTGCCGGGTCACGTCGTCCACCACCCGCAGCGTCGCGGTCATCCGGCCCGGCGTGAATTCGGCCACGCCATAGCCCCGGCCCAACGAATCGGCAAACACGAAGTGGGGGTTTTCAGCCAGCCGCCCGGCGACCTTGTCGTTGCCGGACGAGCGCGAGGTAAGGCTGGTTCCGCACAGCTCGACGCCCAGCGTGGCGCTGTCGGGCCGGCTGTAGTCGGCCTTCACATGGCCAACCCAGTTCTCGTGCACGTCGCCGCCGATCAGCACCGGGTTGGCCACCTTGTGGCGCTGCAGCGACTCGACGAAGCGGCCGCGCGCGGCGCTGTAGCCGTCCCAGCCATCGTTCCAGAGCGACTGCTGTGGTCCCGGCTTCACATCGCGCTGGCCAAACAGCGTCTGCTGGCCCACCACGGTCCAGCCCGGCCCGGCATTCGCAAGTGCACCATCCAGCCAGCGCTCCTGCGCCTCGCCCAGCAAGGTGCGGCGGGGATCGTTCCAGGCCTCGCAGGCCGCCGGGTTGACGTAGCCCGAGCCCCGCTTGCCGTCGCGCGTGCACGCCTGCGGGTCGCGGTATTGCCTGTCGTCCAGCAAGTGGAGCGTGGCCAGGCGGCCGAAGCGCAGCTGGCTGTACAGCCGCATCTCGGCGCCCGTGGCGAGGCCGGCGACGGCCTGCGTCAGCGCCGAGGCCCGCACCGGCATGTGCTCGTAGAACGCCTGGTAGGCGGCCGCGCGGCGGGCGGTGAAGTCGGCCACCGGCGTTCCGCTGTTGCCGGCCTGCGCGCCGGCGTAATCGTTCTGCACCTCGTGGTCGTCCCAGGTCACGATCCAGGGGCAGGCGGCGTGCATGGCCTGCAGGTCGGCATCCCCTTTGTGCAGGGCGTAGCGGCGGCGGTAGTCGTCCAGCGTCAGCACCCAGCCGCCGGTGGGCAGGCGCACCGCGTTCGCCGAATTCGGGTATTCGTAGATGTAGTCGCCCAGGAACAGCACCGCATCCAGGTTTTCCTCACGCATGTGCCGGTAGGCGCTGAAGTAGCCGTGGTCCCAGCGCTGGCACGAGGCATACGCGAGCCGCAGCTTTTGCGCTGGCGCCGCCGGCGCGGGAAACGTGCGCGTGCGGCCCACCGGGCTCACCGCATCGGCCGACATGAAGCGGTAGAAATACCAGCGGTCAGCGTCCAGCCCCGGCACCTCGACATGCACCGAATGCGCCAGCTCGGGCAAGGCCTGGGCCTGGCCGGTCCGGGCGATGCGGCTGAACTGCTCGTCGTGGGCCACTTCCCAGCGCACCGTGGCCGGCTGCCGGCCCAGCCCTGCGCCGGCCAGCCGCGTCCACAGCACCACGGAGTCGTGCGTGGGCGAGCCGCTGGCCACCCCCAGCGTGAACGGGTTGCCGGCCAGGCGCGGCTGGCTCCATGCGCTGCGCGGCAGCCAGAGCGAGCCGGCAGCGGCACCCGCCAGCTGCAGCAGCCGGCGCCGGTCAACGGGTTGGTTCAACGACGTCCCCTTGCGCATGTTTACCGCGATTGTCCTCCGCTTCGGCGCGCAGCCAGCGCACGAAGTCCCGGGCATCCGGGTTCTCCTCGCCGCGCGCGCTCATCATCACGTAGTAGCCGCGCTGTGATGCGGCCCCGCCGCCGAAGGGCATGACCAGCTGCTTACCGCGCAATAGCCCATCGAGCAGCGGCAGCCGGCCGATCACCACGCCCTGCCCCGCCACCGCCGCCGCGACCGCATCGGTGTACTGGGTGAAGCGCACGGCGTTTTTCATCCGCACGTCGTGCAGCCCCATCAGCTGGAACCACGGCTCCCAGTCCACCGTCAGTGCCTTGCCCTGCGGCAGGTCCAGCGTCAGCAGCGTGTGGTTGGCCAGGTCGGCCGGCTTTTTCAACGGGTTGCCCCGGCCGGCGGCCAGTTGCGGGGCGCAGACCGGCACCACGGATTCCTCGAACAGCGGCTCGCCGGTGCCGTCGCTGAAACCGCAAAAGCGCACGGCCAGGTCGATCTGGTGGCGCTCCAGGTCCAGCACTTCCAGCTTCGCCGAAATGCGCACGTCCACCTCGGGATGGTTCGCAGTGAACCGCGCCAGCCGGGGGATCAGCCAGAGCGAGGCGAAACCGGGCGTGCAGGTCATGGACACCTGGCGCAGCTGCGAGGTCGCCCGCACCAGCGAAACCGCGTCGCCCAGCCGCTCCAGGCAATCGCTCACCGCCCGGTGCAGCACCCGGCCGGCCTCGGTCAGGGCCAGGGCCCGGTGCCGGCGTTCGAACAAGGGCACGCCCAGGCTGGCTTCCATCTGCTGGATCTGCCGGCTGACGGCCGACTGCGTAAGGAACAGCTCCTGGCCGGCCAGCGTGAAGCTCAGGAGCCGGGCCGCCGATTCGAAGCTGCGCAGCAGCTCCAGCGGCGGCAGGCCGTCCCGGGGAACCAGCGGGCCGCTAGGCTTTTTCACATTCCCTACAAGCATGCCAATCATTCCAATTCAACGTTTGAACAAGGGAGCCGCGCTCAGTATATTCATTCCATCAACGAATGCAAAAGGAGCCCAGCATGCCTACCCTTGACGCCCCCATCCAGCTTGAACTGCAGCGCCGCGCCCTGTTCAGCGTGACCGATGCCGCCGGCGTGCGCATCGATTGCCGCGAAGGCTCGGTGTGGATCACCCTGGACAACGACCCGCGCGACATCGTGCTCGAGGCCGGCGGCAGCTTCACCACGCCGGAGCACCGCCGCGCACTGGTCTACGCCATGGAAGCGTCGCGCCTGAGCGTGACCGGTCCGGCGGTGGCCCAAGCCGCGGAAGGGCTGCGGCTGCGGCTGCAGCCTGCCATGCAGCCCGCCTACGCCTGAGCCGGCCGCGTGGGCAGCCTCGCGCGGTACAGCAGGAACGACATGATCGCCACGTTCAGCAGGTTCCAGGCGATGCCGTTGATGAAGGCGGCCCGGTACGAACCCGTGAGGTCGAACACCGCCCCCGACATCCAGCCGCCCAGCGCCATGCCGAACATTGTGGCCATGAGCACGGTGCCTACCCTGGCGCCCGCTTCCTTCGGCGAGAAATACTCCCGCACGATCAGGGCATAAGCCGGGACGATGCCGCCCTGGAACAGGCCGAACATCGCCGACACCACGTACAGCGAAACCAGCCCGTTGAAGGGCAGGAACAGCAGCAGCGCCACGCCCTGCAGGAGCGAGCCCAGGAGCAGCGTTCGCAGCCCGCCGATGCGATCGGAAACCCAGCCCGAAACCAGCCGGCTCACCACGCCCATGCCCAGCATCAGCGCCAGCATTTCAGCGCCCCGCGCCGCGCCGAAGCCCAGGTCACCGCAATAGGCCACGATATGCACTTGCGGCATGGACATGGCGACGCAGCAGGCGACGCCCGCCACGCACAGCAGGCCCTGCGCCACGCCCACCGAGAGGCCCAGCGGCTTGAGCGACGCGGAGACTGCCTGCTGCGCGCTCCCCGGCACGACGGCCGGCGCCGGCAGTGGCGGCCGGCGGCGCAGCACCAGGGCCAGCGGCAGGATCGAGGCCACGCAGAAGATGCCGATGCCGATGTAGGTGGGCCGCCAGCCCACGCTGTCGATGAAATGCTGCATCACCGGCGGCCAGACGGCGCCGGCCACGTAATTGCCGCTCATGCACACCGCCACCGCCATCCCGCGCCGGCGGTCGAACCATTGCGAGGTGTCGGCCACCAGCGGCGCGAAGGTGGCCGAGGTGCCCAGCAACCCGATCAGCACGCCCTGCGCCAGCCCGAACTGCCAGATCGTGGTGGCCGAACCGGCGGCGATGAAGCCCGCACCGAGCCCAAGCGCGCCAATCATCACGGGCATCACAACCCCGAACCGGTCCGAGAGCTTTCCCATCAGCACGCCGCCGATGCCGAAGCCGATCATCGTCAACGTGTAAGGCAGCGAGGCATCCCCGCGCGCCACGCCGAATTCGGACTGGATGCGCGGCAGCACCACGGTGACTGAATACATGCCCGAGCCGCCTATGGTCATCAGCACCAGCGAGACGGCCAGGCGCATCCACGCGTAGGGCGATTCGATATCCGCGGGTGTGGCCTGCCTTGTCATCGCGGCTATTGGACACGACTGGCGGATTTCGCGCACCGGAACGGGGAGTAAGTGCTTTCCACAGTGCCTTTTGCCTTCAACAAGGCCTATGGTTAGAGCGCCGGATCACCGGCTCGGAGACGCGTTGTGAGTTCATTCAAAAAAATTGTCCGTACGGGCGCCCTGTGCGCCGCGCTAGCCGTGCAGGCGGCCTCGGCCGCGCAGATCGTCGTGGGCCAGGTCGGGCCGCTGTCCGGGCTGGATGCCAACCAGGGGCGGGCCTACGCGGCCGGCATGCAACTGTATTTCAGCAATGTGAACAAGGCGGGCGGGCCCCACACCTTCACCCTGCTGCGAAAGGACGACGGCGGCCGGGCGGAAGACACCGTGAATGTCACCAAGCAGATGCTGGCGGACGACAAGCCCATGGTGCTGGCCGGCTACTTCGGCAACCGCAACATCGCCGACCTGGTCGCCTCGGGTCTGCTGGAAAAGGAAAAGATCGCGCTGGTGGGCTACCGCACCGCCGAGATCCGCGCGGAGACCCCGCTGCTGTACAGCGTGCGCGCCGGCCTGCGTGACGAGATCAACAAGCTCACCGAGCACCTGGCCACCATCGGCATCACGCGGCTGGGCCTGTTCTATGAAGACGGTCCCAGCGCGCCGGCCCTGCTGGCCGCCGCCGAAGACGCGGCCAAGAAGGCAAAAGCCAGCATCATCGTCAAGGCGTCGTACCCGGCCGGTACGGCCCGCGTATCGCCGGCCATCACCACCATGACCGGCGCCACACCGCAGGCCATCATCATGGTCGCCAGCGGCGCCGCGGCGGCGGGCTTCATCGAGCAGTACCGCGCGGCCGGCGGCGCGGCGCAGCTCTTTGCCCACTCGGGTGCCGACATCGAGCAGTTGTCCAAGCGCCTGTCGGAAGAGCAGATGCAGGGCGTCGCCATCGCGCAGGTCACCCCCAGCCCCTACAAGATCGCCGGGCGCCTGGCCAAGGAATTCAGCGACACGGTGGCCAAAACCAAGGACCTGGAAGTTCCCGTGAGCTACGCCATGATGGAGGGGTACATCACCGCCAAGGTGATCGTGGAAGCCGTGCGCCGCCAGGGTTCGCGCCCCACCCGCCAGGGCATGGTCGAGGCGCTGGACAGCATGGACAGCTTCGACCTGGGTGGCTACAACGTCGGCTTCAAGCCGGGCATGCGCTCAGGCTCCAAGTTCGTCGAGCTGTCCATCATCAGCGGCAGCGGCAAAATCCGCCAGTAAGCGGCGCCTAGCCCTTCGGCGGGCCATCGCCCGCCGCCTTCTTCAGCTGGTCCAGCAAGCCCTTGGCCTTTTCGGCGGCATCGGCGGGCGTGTCCTTGGGCAGGCCAGGCTTCGGCTTGGCCTTGTCCGCATCCTTGAGCAGGTCCTTGAGCGGGCTGTCCTTGCCCGGCGCGCCGGGTGCTGCACCGGGCGGTTTGGCACCGGGTGCGCCACCGGACGGCCCGCCAGCACCGGGCGCGCCCGATGCACCGGCAGCCTGGCCAGGATCGGCACCCG
This sequence comes from Burkholderiales bacterium, assembly GCA_016191525.1. Taxonomy (GTDB): domain Bacteria; phylum Pseudomonadota; class Gammaproteobacteria; order Burkholderiales; family Burkholderiaceae_C; genus Ramlibacter. The sequence goes on from JACPOK010000014.1 coordinate 256,193, forward strand.
GGCGCGGCCGGCCCCCCTTGGCAGCGCCCGCACCAGCGGCACCTGATTGATCAGCGCCCGAGCCGGCCGTGCCGGCTGCGTCCGCAGTTGCGCCGTCGGCGGGAATCGCGTCTGCCGGGGCGGGAGGCGGGGGCACTTCGGGAGCGGCACCCGGAGCGGTACCCGGAGCTGCACCGGGGGCTGCACCGGGGGCCGCACCAGGCGCCGCACCGGGCGCTGCACCGGGCGCTGCACCGGGGGGCGCTGCACCGGGGGGCGCTGCACCGGGGGGCGCTGCACCGGGGGGCGCTGCACCGGGGGGCGCTGCACCGGGGGGGGCTGCACCGGGGGCCGCACCGGGGGCCGCACCGGGAGCTGCACCGGGAGCCGCACCGGGAGCTGCACCGGGAGCTGCACCGGGAGCTGCACCGGGCGCTGCACCGGGCGCTGCACCGGGCGCTGCACCGGGAGCTGCACCGGGCGCCGCACCGGGAGCTGCACCGGGCGCCGCACCGGGCGCTGCACCGGGCGCTGCACCGGGCGCTGCACCGGGCGCTGCACCGGGCGCTGCACCGGGAGCCGCACCGGGCGCTGCACCGGGCGCTGCGCCCGCGGCGGCGTCTGCGGGGGCCTTGGGTTTGTTGCGCTCCAGCGGTTCGCCGCCGTTCTTCTGCACTTCGGCGTCCACGATGGATTCCGCGCTCACCACGTCGGCACGCGCGACATTGGTCTCGGCCTTGGCGGCTTCGGCCTTGGCGAGCGACTCCTCGATCGCGGCCTGGCCCTTGTCGCGCTCCGCGGTGACGTCGCGCATCACATCGCGCGTGCGGTCCGAAACTTCCTGCTGGGACTTCTGCACCTGTTCGCGCAGCGCATCGTTCTGCGCCTGCACCCCCGACAGGCTTTCCTGCGACTTGGCCTTGGCGTCATCAGCCGCCTCGCGGGCCGGTGCGATGGCTGCCTTGGCGTCCTCCACCAGTTTGTCGGTGGAGGCCCTGGCCTTCTCCAGCTCGTCGGTCTGAGCCTTGCCTGCTTCCTGCGCCTCCTTGCCGGCCCGGTTGCCGGCATCACGGGCCGATTCCAGTTCGGCCTGCAAGCCCTTGGCCGAATCGGCCAGCGCGGCAAACCCCGCGCGCGCGGACTCGGCCTGGCTGGCCGCCGCGGCGCGCGCCGATTCAAACGGGTCCATGGTGGCAGCCTGCGCGGCTGCCGCCTGGGCCTGCTGCTGGGCGGCCTTTAACGCGCCTTCCGCCTGGGCCTGCCACTTCTGCAGGTCCTGCGGCAGGCTTTCCCACGTGGAGCGGGCCTGCTTCGCCGCCGAGGCCAGCGGGCCGAGCACCGCGGATGCTTCGCCCTCGGCCTGCGACACGGCCGAGCGCAGTGGCGCGGCCCAGTCCTGTGCACCGGAACCCGTGCCCAGCCCATCCACCTGCTGCGTGGCCGTCTGCACCAGCTTGTCCAGCAGGGCCAGGGCCTTGCCCGACACCTGGTCCACGCCCGACCGCACCTGGCCCGTGCCGTCGGTGAGCCGGCCCTTCAGGCCATCGAGCAGCGCCAGCTGGCTGTCCACCGGCGCATCGAGCTTGGCCATCATGGCCTGCACCTGGCTGCGCACCGTGGCCACGCCGGCCTTGAGCGGCTGCAGTGGCAACTGCATCTGGGCCTGCACGGTATCGATGGTGCCGTTGATCTTGGACACCACCCCATCGACCTGCTGGCGAACCGGCGCCACCAGCTTTTCCTTGAGCGATTCCACCTGCGCGCGAACCGCGGCGATCTTCTCCAGCGGCTGCGCCGCGGCGAGGAACGCATCGCGCGCCGCCCGCACCTGCGCCACCAGCTTGCGCGGCACCTCCTTCAGCTGCTCCGCCTTCTCACGCAGCGCGGCCACCACGTCGCGCAGGGCCTGCTGCGCCTTCTTCAGGGTGTCGCGCAGCTGATCCAGCACCTTCACGACTTCGGCAATGGCCTTTTTCACCGCGTCAACCGCTTGCTGCACCACGCCGCGCAGGCTCTCGACCATGCCGGATGCCGTCTCCAGCGCGGTGGTGGCCGTGGCGCCAGCCGCCTTCACCGCGGCGCGCGCCCCGGCGATGGTCACCTGGATGCCGGGAATCATCGCCTTCACACCCATGAACAGCGCCCGGGCCGCCACCAGCGCGAACGACTTGGTGATGTACTTGGTGCAGACCGCGATGGCGTTGTCGCAGCGCGCACTGGCCTGGTCAAGCTCCGCGCTGGCCTGGGCCAGCGTACGGTCGGCCTGCTCCACGAACGGCGGGATGCGCGCCTTGATGTCCTCGATCAGCGCCTTGGCCTCGTCGATCTGCGCGAATACCGGGTCAAAGCGCGCGGGCAGTGCCTCCAGGGTGGCCTGCAGCGTATCGATCTCGGCGAGAACCTCGTCCAGCGCCTCGATCAGCACCGTCACGGCCTTGTCCACGCTGTCCACCACCGCGTCGATCACCGCCAGGATTTTCTCCACCACGGTTTCCAGCCGGCTGATCTGGGCCTCGATGGCATCCAGCACCTTGCGCACCGCGTCGCTGATGGCGTCGATGCGTTCCAGCACGCCATCGATGGCCGTGTCCACCGCCGCCAGCGCTGCATACACCGGCTGCGCCAGCGCCGTCACCTGTTCCTTGAGCGCCGCCACTTCAGCGGCCACGGCCTGCACCTGCGCATCGACCGCGTTCACCGTGGTGTCCACGCGGCCGATCACCGCATCGAGCGCGTCGGACACTTCCTTGCGCAAGCTCTTGACGGTCGTGCCGATGGCCTCCAGCGCCGTCGTCAGCTCCTGCGCCGCGCCGTCCACGGCGCCGAGGATCGTGCCGGTGGCGCCGCGGATATCGCCGTCGGTGGTTTGCACCTCGCCCTGGAAACGCTGCAGGGCCGCCTTGGCCTCGGCCCGGATGGCCGACTGCCCGGCCGGCGTGGTGGCGGCCGAGAGCTGCCGTTGCAGCGGGCCCAGTGCGGCGGCGAACGCGGTGGCGCGCGGCTGCAGGCCGGTGGCCTTTTCCATCAGCCCCTGGCCCGCCGTCGCGGCCGATTGCAATTGCGCCGTCACGCCCGCGAAATCGGGGCGGATCGCCGCCAGCCGGGCGGGCAGGCCCGTCACCAGCGTGGCCACGCCCTGCACGTCCGACGGGATCGCGGCCAGCCCCTGCCCTGCGGCGACGATGCGCGGGCCGGCCTCGGTGGCCGTGGTCAGCAGATTGCCCAGGCTGGTCTGCAGGTTGCCCAGCGCCGTGGTGAGCTGGCCGACGATGGCCATCGGGTCGATCGTGATGCCCAGTTCGCCCAGCCTGGCTGCCACGTCGCTGATCTGGCCGGAGACAGTCGTGATGGCCGTGCCCGCGTCCTGCACGCCGGCCGCCAGCTCGGTAGTGAGCGTGGTGCCGGCGGTGGAGACCGCCTCCGAAACCTGGGCTGCGCCTTCACTGATCGCGGTGGTGGCCTTGGTGATGAATTGCATGCGGGGCTTACAGGCTGTCCAGCGTGGCGGTGACGGAGGCGCTGACGTCTGTCATGGCCGTCGTGATGGCGGGCACCTTCGAAGGCGTGGGCGCCAGCGACACCGGCTGCAGCTTGATCTGGCCGATGGTGATGTCCACCTGCTCCAGCGACTGTTCGATCTCGGGCAGCACGTCGGCGCCTTCGATCTGCACTTCCTCCAGCAGCGGCAGCAGCGGCACTTCCGGCGCCGCGATGGCGGAAAGGATCTGCGACACCGGCACGGCCGGCGGGTTGACCACCGCTGCCACCGCGGGCGCAGCGGGCATTACCGCGGGTGACGACGCTTCCAGGCTCTGGAGCGCCACCACGGCACCGCGTGCCATGCAGGCCGCCAGCCTGCGCAGCACCTCGTCATCGCTCCAGGAATACACGGGCGTGGACGGCTCGCTCTTTTGCAGCGCGCGGCGCAGCGCCATCAGGCTGTCCACGTCCTGCCGCCAGAACCGCAGGAAGGCCTCGGCGTCGTCCGCGCGCGAGAACGCAAGCCGCTTGCCCTGCCGGGCGTCGAACTGCGTGGCCGTGGTGAGCGCGGCCGCTGCCTTGGCGGCCGTGCCCGGCACGGCCACGTGCAGGCCCAGGCTGTCGTACAGCCAGATCAGCAAGGCATTGCGGCGCAGCGTGGCGAGGGGGACACTCATCACGGACCATTGTAGAGTCGGGGCCATGGGCGCGATCACCTCCAACAGCGGCTATGCCGAAGCCGCGCAAACCCTTGCCGGCCAGTACGAAGCCCTGAGTTTCGAGCAGGTTCACGCGCCGGTGCTTGCGCTCTTTCCCGCGCCGCCGGCCGCGGTTCTTGACATCGGCGCGGGCAGCGGCCGCGATGCGGCGGCCCTGGCCCGGCGCGGCCACCGGGTCACAGCCGCCGAACCCACGCAGCAGCTGCGGGCCTATGGCGAGCAGGCCCACGCCGCCCTGGGCATCCGCTGGATGGACGATATGCTGCCGAACCTGCCCGCCGTGCGCGCCCTCGGCGAGCGCTTCGACCTTATCCTGCTCACGGCTGTGTGGATGCACCTGGAAGAAGGCGAGCGCGATGAGGCCATGGCCGCGCTGGCCGCGCTGCTGGCGCCCGGCGGCCGCATTTCGATGAGCCTGCGCCACGGGCCGGTGCCCGAAGGCCGGCGCATGTTTGAAGTCAGCGCAGAGGAAACCACCGCGCTGGCGCGGCGCCACGGCCTTGCAGCCGTGCACAGCGTGGCCGCCCCTGACGCCCAGGGCCGGGCGGACGTCCGCTGGACCTTCCTGGTGCTTCAGGCCTGCCAGACGCCGTAGCCGGCACGGCGCAGCGCGATGCCCAGCTCCACCTCCATCTCGCGCGCCGCTTCATAGGGCATGGGGTTGTAGCGTTCGTACAGCGCCGGCAGAAGGTGCAGGCCGTGGTCGCGCACATAGGTGTTGGCCTGGATGCCGGCCTTGTGCTTGTCAAAGCGCACGTCGGGGTCCAGCCCCGTCATGCCCACATAGACGAACGGCTTGCCCAGCTGGTAGTCGGGGTTGGCCTTGCGGAAACGCGCGGCGTTCCAGACCTGGTCGGCCAGTTCCACCACATACACATGGTAGTGCGGCCTACGCGCCATCGAGCAGCAGCTGCGTCTGCGTGACCACCGCGCACAGCTTGCCTTCCTGGGAGCGGATCGAGGTCTGCCAGACCATGGTGGTGCGGCCGCGGTGCAGCGCCACGCATTCGGCCGTGACGGTGGTGTCCACCCGCGCGGCGCCGATGAACTTGGTGCTGGAATCGGTGGTGGTGGTGCGCTTGCCCTGCGGCATGTTCAGTACAGTCCCCACGGCGCCCAGCGTGTCGGCAAAAGCCATGTAGGCGCCGCCGTGAAGAATGCCGCCTGCAGTGCACAGGTCGGGCCGCACGCGCATCGTAGCCACCACCCGCTCGCCTGACAGCTCGCTGACCTGCACGCCCATCAGCCCGGGGAACAGCGGCGCAAGCAGCTTCTGGATAGCTTCGGTGTCAAGCATGGCGGTCTCCTCGTGTTGCAGGCACTTTAGCAATTTCCGCCGCTTGCGCGTAAGACCCGGCCAGCCCGCCCGACTGATGCGCATGAGCGACCCCTACGACCTGTTCCTGGACCCCACCGCGTTCAACGCGGAAGTGATCTTCGTCGGCACGCGCTGCGGCCGCGAGAACCTGCTGCACAAGTACACCACCGGCACGATCCACTTTGTGCGTGGCGGCCGCGCGCGCGTCGACCTGCCCTGCGGCACGGCGGCCACGATCGAGGAGCCTTCGCTGGTTTTCTTTCCCCGGCCGCACGAACACCGCGTGCAGCCCGCCGACGACGGCGGCATCGAGCTGGTGTGCGCGATCGCGACCTTCGGCGATGCCTTCCGGCGCGCCATCGCGCTGTCTTTCCCCGACATGGTGGTGCTGCCGCTGGCGCGGCTGGAAGCCATCCGCCACACGCTGGAGGCGTTCTTCGCCGAGGCCGCATCGCAGGCGCCGGGCAGCCGGCAAATGGCGGACAAGCTGTGCGGCATCCTGCTGGCCTACCTGGCGCGGCACCTGTTCGAGCAGGGGCGCCAGCAAAGCCCGCCGGCCACCGGCCTCATCGCCGCCGCCTGCGACAAGCGCATCGCCTGCGCCATCGCGGCCATCCACAGCCGGTTCGAGGACGTGCTGGACCTGGAGACGCTGGCACGCGGCGTGGGCATGTCGCGCACCCGCTTCGTCGAGCTGTTCGGCCGGCTGGTAGGCACCAGCCCGCACAACTACCTGGTCAATTACCGCATCGGCATGGCGCAGCAGATGCTGGCCACCCGGCTGCCGGTCAAGACCGTCGCCGCGCGCGTGGGCTACGGCACCACGTCGGCGTTCGTGCGCAAGTTCAAACAAGTGGTGGGTGTGTCGCCCGGCGCCTGGGCCAAGTAGCGCGGGACGAAAGCGCAACGCTTCGGAACGATCGGGCAACTCCGGCGCGGCGCCTCCCGGCAAAGTACCTGTGCAGTCTTTGCAACCCTTCCTCAACCCCTTCCTTTATCTGGAGACTCCTGAAATGAACGTCAAGCAAATCACCGGCGCCATCGCCGTCGCAGCCACCCTGTTCACCGCCGGCGGCGCGCTGGCCCAGCCGGCCAACGCCGAATTCTTCCCCTTCAGCGAAATCATGTCGATGAAGATGATGGACAAGAACAAGGACGGCATGGTGTCCAAGCAGGAATTCATGGACATGATGTCCATGGCCTGGGACATGAACTACAAGAAGATGAACGGCAAGGCCGGCATGATGGACGACGCCCAGATGAAGCAGTTCCTGATGTACCTGAAGGCCGGCGGCTGAACCCGCTTTTCTCGCCAGTACCAACGGGGCCCGCAAGGGCCCTTTTTTTTCGCGCGTGGGACTGCGACTACACCACGCCCGGATGCCTTCCCACGGCCCGCGCGCCAACTCGTGCTTAAGGTGGTCCCAACAAGGACCGCCATGCAGAGAACCGTTCGCCCGCCCCGCCACTTCTCGATGCTGCGGGGCTTCCACCTCGCCGACTTCTTCACGCTGGGCAATGCGGCCTGCGGCGTGGGCGCGGTGTTTTTCGCCATGCTCTACATGGCCGGCAAGCTGCCGTTTCATTTCTTCGCGGCGGCGGCCCTGGCGCCGGCTGCCTTCATCTTCGACGTGCTGGACGGGCGCATCGCGCGAGCGCGGCACCAGCACTCGGCACTGGGCCGCGAACTGGATTCGCTTTCCGACGTGATCTCTTTTGGTGTCGCACCAGCGGCGCTGGGCTTCGCCGCCGGGCTGGACGGCGGCTGGGATGCCGCGGCACTCATCTACTTCGTCTGCTGTGGCGTCAGCCGGCTGGCGCGCTACAACGTCACGGCCGAATCACTCTCGGGCTCTGAAGGCAAGGTGAAGTACTTCGAAGGCACGCCGATTCCCACCAGTGTGATCATCACCGGCGTGCTGGCACTTGCGGCGTGGCAAGGGCGCACAGGGGATGAAATCTATGGCGGGGCCTGGGCCATCGGCCCGTGGGAGCTGCACCTGATGTCGCTGCTGTTCGTGCTGTCTGGCAGCCTGATGATCAGCAAGACGCTGCGCATCCCCAAGCTATAGCTGCAAGCGCCACCAGTCGCCCCCGAGCGCAGCCTATGTCAAGCGCGCCAGTGCGATTGCATCGCGTGCCTGCAGCAGGGCGTTGATGGCCGCGTCGGCCGGCGAGCGGCACAGGCCTTCCTGGTGGTAGTGCAGGTTCTCGAACACCAGCGCGACCGAGGGGCAGGCCCGCAGCACGGTTTCCAGCCCCGCGTCATGCGGCGAGGCGGCCAGCTCGCTGGCCAGGTGGTTGACTACCGAACGATATTGTTCGGCGTCCACGGCCACCGCGCTGTTTTCCAGCCGTTCAAGCACACGGGCCAGCACGACCAGGTTCTTGTTGAGGATCAGCGGAGGGTTGCTCATGCCCTGAGCTTGCGCCAGGGCGGCAGGTTGCGGGGTAGGCGCGGCGTCCGGCCTGGCACCAGCCGTGTCCTACCCGCCGCATGGCCCGCTAGCGGGTCCCGGCACCCGGGCGGGTGGGCTCGAAATCGACCGTGTCCTCGTCGGTCGGCGGCGGCTCCGAGCGCATCGCCGCGTCCCGGATGGCGAACAGCGCCTGCACGTCCGCCATCAGGTCGTCCTCCTCGGTGGAAGACACCGAAACCGGGCCCGACGAAGGCGCCATGATGCCCGCCGCCAGCGCGGGCGCGGGCGGCGGCGCAGCGGGTTGCCCGCCCCAGGCCTCCGGGTCGGGCATGGCCGGGTTGACGCCGCGCAGCGCCGGGAACTGCCACGACAGGCTGAGCAGCCATTCGTTCGCCCGGGGCTCGTAGCGCTCGATCTCATCCATGAAGCTGGTCTGGAAGGCCGGCACGAATGCCAGCAGGCGGTCTTCGCCCTCGCGCACGATCAGCTGCACATGCATGCCCGCCACCGCCGAACGGGTGACGACCGACAGGATGCGGCAGTCGATCCAGCTGCTGGGAATGCCGTGGCGCCGGATCGTGTCGCGCAGGACCACCTGCACCAGTTCCCGGCGCGGGGCGTTGCGCGAGCCCTGCTCGGTCGTGGTTTCACTCTCGTGGAACGACGAGTCGGACACAGCCTCCGTGGGCGATGCGGGCCGGCCGAAAAATTTCTTGATCAGGCTCATCGGTGAATTGTCGGATATCCGCGCTATTCCCGCAGCATGAACAGCATTTTGGTGCCCGCCAGGTCCAGCACGTCGTGGTTTGACAGCATCAGCGGGTCGTCGCCCAGGGGGTCGCCGTTGAGCGTGGGCCGGGTGGCGCCGTCCAGGTGCGCCACGAAATAGCCGGTGCGCCGGTGCGAGACGGCCACCACGGCCACGCCGGGCTTGCCGAAGGTGGTCACCGCCTTCACCACCGGAACCTCCAGGCCGGTGGACGAGCCGTTGAGCACCTGGAAGCTGGCATGCAGCGCACCGGTCTGCGCCGGCTGGCCCGAAGGGTCCAGCTTCATGGCCGCCGTCTCATGGAAGCCGGATTCGGCCGATGCGGACAGGAACTGGATGCGGAAGTTGCCGATCGCCACCACTTCGCCGTCCTGCAGCTGGTGGCGCTTGACACGCTTGTTGTTGACGAAGGTGCCGTTGGTGCTGCCCAGGTCTTCCAGGAACACATCGGCCAGGCCGTGCAGCTCGAACACGCAGTGGTGGCCGCTGACCACCAGGTTGTCCAGCACGATGTCGTTGTCGGGCTTGCGGCCCAGCGTGGTGCGGTCGCGCGTGAGGTACACGTGCTTGATTTCAACGCCTTCGACCGAGGCAATCAGCTGGGGCATGGCGGCCTCCACAAGGCCCGCAAAGGCAGGCCGTGGGGCATGGTAGTTCCGCCCGCGCCGCCCCGCAAGCGGCCTTAGGTGAAGCGGATTTCCAGGGGCGTCAAGGGGGCCTCGAAGCGCGCCGTCCAGGCCTCGCCCGGCGCCACCGGCCAGGCATCGGTCCAGGTGCCGGTGGTGATGACGTCGCCGGCCGCCAGGCGGGGCGCGCCGGGGCACTGGCGCAGCTCTCCCACGAAATGCAGCAGGGCGTGCAGCGGCCCGTCCAGCACATTGGCGCCCTTGCCCTGGTCCAGCACCTGGCCCGCCTTCTCCAGCGAAATCGCGGCGCCGGCCAGCTGCCGCTCCAGGTCCTGCGCATCGCGCGCGGCCTGGTGCACCGGCACCTTCCGCCCGACCAGCAGCCGCGCGTGCAGGCCGCCGTCGGCCATGGTGTCGGGCGCGGTGAATTTCCAGCCCGGCCGGTGCGACTGCACGATCTCGAAGGCCGGGGCCATCCATTCGACGCTCTCGAAAAGCTGCTGCAGCGAACATTGAGCCGGCGGCTCGGCCGCGAGGCCGAAAGCCACCTCCGGCTCCAGCCGCGGCTGGCAGGTGCGGGCCAGCGACACGCCGCCCCGCCCCTCGCAGAAGGACAGCGTGGTGTCCCAGACCGTTCCCCAGATGGGTGCAAACACCTGGTACACGGGCCAGATGGCGCGGTTGGTAAAGCCGATCTTGTAGCCGCGTGCCTGCTCGCCGCGGGCCACGCGCAGCGCGCGCACGGCCAGCGCCTGCTGGTAAGCGGCGGCCGCATCGGCGGGCGGCTGGACTTCGCCCCAGGGTTCGCCGCTGTCGGCATGGGCCAGTATTTGTTGCGGGGTCATGCGCCCGAGCGTAGCGCAGCCGGCGTTAGGATGGACGCATGACACGTGCAAATGAATGGGCCGGCAAGGTGCTGGCGCTGCTCAAGGGCCGCAACATCGACGGGGCCCTGGCGCAGATCAAGGTCGCGCCCAGCGTCAAGGACCTGAAGCAGCTGCGCGCCGCCATCGCGGCGGGCGGCTTCACGGGGCGCTGGCCCGGCGTGGACGAGACGGTGGCCGACCAGATCGACGCGCTGGCGGCACCCCGGCTCCATCGCTCGCCCTGAGTTTCAGGGGGGGAAAAGGCCCGCAGAGCGCTACCAGTAAGCGTATCCAGCTATCGTTTTGATAGCACATCGGTTGGCGCGTATGCTGCGTACCCTGTAGGCATGCCAACCAAGGAGAACGCCATGACAACCCGCCTGACCGCCCAGGACTTCGACCAGGAACTGCTGATCCTCTTTGACGCCTACGTGCACGGCAACCTGGACCGGCGCGGCTTCCTGAACCAGGCGCAGAAGTTCGCCAAGGCCGGCGTCACCGCCGGCGCGCTGCTGGCCGCGCTCAGCCCCGACTTCGCCGCCGGCCAGCAAGTGCCCAAGGACGACGCCCGCCTGAAGGCCGAGTGGGTCACCTACCCCTCGCCCAACGGCAACGGCAGCCTCAAGGGCTACCTGGTACGCCCTGCCGGCGCGGGCGCCAACAAGCTGCCCGCCATCCTGGTGATCCATGAGAACCGGGGCCTGAACCCGCACATCGAGGACATCGCCCGCCGGCTGGCGCTGGACGGCTTCATGGCCTTCGCGCCCGACGGCCTGACCCCGCTGGGCGGTTACCCCGGCGACGAGGACAAGGCGCGCGAACTGTTCGCCAGGCTGGACCAGGCCAAGGCGCGCGAGGACTTCATCACCGCCGCCGGCTGGCTGCGCTCGCGCCCGGACGCCACGGGCAAGCTGGGCGCGGTGGGCTTTTGCTATGGCGGCGGCATCGTCCACATGCTGGCGACCCAGCTGCCCAACCTGGACGCGGCCGTGCCCTTCTACGGCAACACGCCCGACCCGGCCGAGGCCGCGAAGGTCAAGGCGCCGCTGCTGGTGAACATGGCCGGCATCGACGAGCGCATCAACGCCGCCTGGCCCGCTTATGAAGCGGCGCTGAAGGCCGCCGGCGTGAAGCACACGGCCTACCAGTACGCCGGCACGCAGCACGGCTTCAACAACGACACCACGCCACGCTACGACGCGGCGGCGGCCAAGCTGGCGTGGGAGCGCACCGTCGGTTTCTTCAAGGCCAACCTTTCGGCGCCGCCGGCGCGCACCGTGCGGCTGCGCGGCAACCTGCAGGCCGTGTCGGCTACCGGCGTCACCCTGCGCACGCGCGGCGGCGAAACGATAGAGCTGGCGCTGGCGCCGGGCCTGGTGGTCAACGAGGTCTACCCCATCGAGCTGGCCGACATCAAGGCGGGCAGTTTCATCGGCGTGGGCGCGATGCCGCAGGCCGATGGCTCGCAGCGCGCCATCGCGGTGACGGTGTTCCCTGAAGCCGCACGCGGCACCGGCGAGGGCCACTACCCGTTCGACCTCACGCCGCAGAGCACCATGACCAACGCCACCGTGGCCGATGTGGCGGCGGCGCCCGAGGGCCGCAAGCTGCAGGTGAAATACAAGGACGGCGAAAAGACCATCGTGGTGCCGCCCGGCGCGCCGGTGGTCACCTTCCGGCCCGGCGACCGGGGCCTGCTGGTCAATGGCGCCAGCGTGTCGCTCACCGCGCAGGAGATCGACGGCAAGCCCACCGCCATGCGCATCAACGCGGGCCGCAACGGCTTCGCGATTCCCTACTAGAAAAAACCTTCCCAACCCCGGAGACAACACCATGAACAAGACCACCACCGCCATGATCCTCGCCGCCGCACTGGCCAGCGGCTGCGCCATTGCCCAGACCCCGCCGGCCGCGGGCCTGGTCACCGAACGCAGCATCACGCTGGGCGCAGCGATGGAGCTGGCCAGCGCCGCGCTGGAACGCTGCCGCGCCGACGGCTACAAGGTGACCATCACCGTGCTGAACCGCCACACCCGGCCGCTGGTGGTGCTGAGCGACGACGGCGTGAACCCGCACACCATCGAGAACAGCATGCGCAAGGCCTACACGGCCTTCACCACGCGCACCTCCACCGCGGAGATGGGCAAGCGCCCGCAGCCCGCGTTGTCCGGCTTCATGCTGCTGGAGCGCATCACCTCGATCGAGGGCGGCCTGCCGATCTTCGCGGCCAACAAGGAGCTGGTGGGCTCGGTGGGCATTTCGGGCGCACCCGGCGGCGAGAAGGATGCGGCCTGCGCCCAGGTTGGCCTGGACAAGATCGCGCGCAACCTTTGAGCCGCTAGCGCAGCATGTGAAAGTTCAGCAGCCGCGTCGCGATCACCGTCTCGGCCAGGAAGCACAGCAGCGCCAGCAGGAAGCAGCCCACGCCGGCCAGGAAGCTATGCACGGCGTAGCTGTCGATCTGGTAGACCGTGGTTTCGCCCAGGAACAGCACGATGATGGTGATGCCGATCAGGAACGAGCACAGCGTCAGCAGCGCGATGCAGCCGTTGGCCAGGCGCCCGCGCTGGCGCAGTTCGCCCAGCTCTGCATAGGCGCGCTTCAGGAACTCGTCATCCTTTGAGGCGCGGGCCCGGTCTTCCACCGCGCGCGCCCGGTCGATGATGCGGGCCAGCCGCCCGGCCACCGCGCCGATCATCCCGGACACGGCCGTGAGCAGGAACACCGGGGCCACCGCCAGCTGGATGCCGTGGGTGATGGAAGCGCTGTCGAGGGGGAAGGCCATGCGGGATTATGGCCACAGCGAAGCGCCAGGGGCGCAGGCCGGTTATCCTGCGGCTCACCCCTCATGCACACCACGCACACCACCCCGTCCAAGGAAGAAATCGCGCTGCTGGAGCCGTTCGACCGGCTGGGGCTGGACCGCATCGCGCTGGTTTCCACGCGCGGGCAGGCCGAACAGGCCCTGGTGGAACTGGCGGGCGCGCCGGTCTGGGGCTTCGACACCGAGTCCAAGCCGACCTTCTTCAAGGACCAGGTTTCCGAAGGGCCGCACATACTGCAGCTGTCCACGCTGGAGCGGGCCTATGTGTTCCAGCTGCACGACCTGGAATGCCGCGCGGTGGCGGCCAGCCTGCTTGCGCTGCCCGGCGTGCACAAGGCGGGGTTCGGCCTGGGCGACGACAAGAAGCGCATCGTGGCCAAGCTGGGCGTGGAGCCGGCCGGCGTGATCGAGCTCAACACCGTGTTCCGCGAACGGGGCTATCGCAAGGACATGGGCGTCAAGGGCGCCGTGGCGGTGCTGTTCAACAAGCGCTTCATCAAGTCGCGCAAGGCCACCACTTCCAACTGGGCCAACCCGCGCCTGACCGAGGCGCAGCTGGTCTACGCGGCCAACGATGCCTACGCGGCGGTGCGCGTGTTCCATGCATTGGGGCTGGCCACGTGAAAGCCTGGCGGGTGGCGCTGGCCGGTGGCGTGGCGCTGGCGGTGGCCATGGGCATCGGCCGCTTCGCCTTCACGCCGCTGCTGCCCATGATGCTGGCTGACGGGGTGATCGACCTTCGCGCCGCCAGCTGGCTGGCCAGTGCCAATTACTTCGGCTACCTGCTGGGCGCCGTGCTGTGCACGCTGCAGCCCTGGATCTGGCGGCAACTGGGCAACCCGCCACCGCTGCGCGGCCCGGCCTGGGTGCGCGGCGGCCTGGCGGCCACCTGCGTGCTGACGCTGGGGATGGCGGCGCACCTGCCCGCCGCCTGGCCCGCGCTGCGCTTTGCCGCGGGCGTGGCCAGCGCGGTGGTGTTCGTCTATACCTCCGGCTGGTGCCTGTCGCAGCTGGCGCGCATGGGCGTGCCGGCCATGGGCGCGCTGATCTACACGGGGCCGGGCGGCGGCATCGTCATCAGCGGGCTGGCCGCGAGCAGCATGGTCGCCCTGGGCGGCTCGGCCGCCACCGGCTGGCTGATCTTCGGCGTGCTGGCTGCGGCGCTCACCGCGCTGGTGTGGCCGGTGTTCGACCCCAACGCCGCGGCACCGCCGGCGGCGGCACCGCCGGCGGCGGCAGCAACCGGCGACAAGCATGGCAACCTGGAGATCGCGATGCTGACGCTGGCCTATGGCCTGGCCGGCTTCGGCTACATCATCACGGCCACCTTCCTGCCGGTGATAGCGCGCCAGGCGCTGCCGGGCTCGGCCTGGCTGGACATGTTCTGGCCCCTCTTCGGCGTGGGTGTGATCGCCGGCGCGCTGATTGCGTCGCGGCTGCGCGTGGCGGTGGACCTGCGCTGGATGCTGGTGGGCTGCTACGTCATCCAGTCGCTGGGTGTCGCGGCCAGCCTGGTCAGCCCCAGCCTCGCGGGCTTCGCCATCGGCAGCCTGCTGCTGGGCCTGCCCTTCACGGCCATTACTTTTTACGGCATGCAGGAAGTGCGGCGGCTGCGGCCGGCGCAGGCGCCCAGCTACATGGGGCTGCTGACGGCGATGTACGGCGTGGGCCAGATCGCGGGCCCGCCGCTGGCCGCGGCGATGCTGGCGCGCAGCGCGACGCCGGGCCAGGGCTTCACGCTGTCGCTGGAAATCGCCGCGCTGGCGCTGGCCGTGGGTGCGCTGCTGTACGCCGCCATGGTCCGGCTGTTTCCCGATCAAGACCGCTAGCCAGCGCGGGAATGCCCAGCGGCGCAGAATCATCCGCATGATTCCTTTTTCGGTTCTTGACCTTTCCCCGATCACACAGGATGGCGACGCCAGCCAGTCTTTCCACAACACCCTGGCGCTGGCCCAGCACGCCGAGCGGCTGGGCTACAACCGCTACTGGCTGGCCGAGCACCACGGCATGCCGGGCATCGCCAGCGCCGCCACCTCCATCCTGATCGGCCACGTGGCCGGCGGCACCCGCACCATCCGCGTCGGGGCCGGCGGCATCATGCTGCCCAACCATTCGCCACTGGTGATCGCTGAGCAGTTCGGCACGCTGCAGGCGCTTTACCCGGGCCGGATCGACCTGGGCCTGGGCCGCGCACCGGGCTCCGACCAGGCCACGGCGCGCGCCCTGCGGCGCAACCTCGAATCCGATGCGGACGAATTTCCGCGTGACGTGGTGGAACTGATGGATTTCATGTCAGACGAGCCGCGCCAGCGCGTGCGGGCGGTACCGGGAACGGGTGCCAAGGTGCCGGTGTGGATCCTGGGCTCCAGTACGTTCGGTGCCCAGCTGGCCGCCATGCTCGGGCTGCCGTTCGCATTCGCCTCGCACTTCGCGCCCGCCATGATGATGCAGGCGGTCGAGATGTACCGCGCCGGCTTCAAGCCATCGGCGCAGCTCGCAAAGCCGCATGTGATGCTGGGTTTCAATGTGTTCGCCGCCGACAGCGACGAGCAGGCGGCGCTGCTGGCCACCTCGCAGCAGCAGGCTTTCGTCAACCTGCGCAGCGGCCGGCCCGGAAGGCTGCCGCCTCCCCTGCCCGGCTACCGCGAAAACGCGGGCCCGGCGGAGAAGGCGCTGCTGGACAGCGTGTTGTCGTGCACGGCCATCGGCGCGCCAGACACCGTGCGCCAAGGCATCAAGGAGTTCATCGAGCGCACGGGCGCTGATGAACTGATGATCGCCTCGGCAATGTACGACCCCAAGGCACGCCAGCGCTCCTACGAGCTCACGGCCGGCGTGCGCGAATCGCTTTAGCTGCGATTGGGGTTGTTCGGCCGGCTGTCCAGGCGGTTCGGCACGCCGTCGCCGTCGCGGTCACGGCCGCCGCGCACCCAGCGGCCCTGCTCCATGACCCAGCGGCCATCGCGCTCGACCCACTTGTGGGGCGCGTAGGCATAGCCGCGGCGCGCATTGACCCAGTAGCCGGCCACCCACTGGTGGTGGTTGCGGCGCCACTCGTAGTGGCCGGGCACCCATTCCTTGCCGCGGCGGGCCGCGGGAACGGCTTCCTGCACGGGGGCCGGCGGGGCCACGGTGATCACGACCGGGCGGGCGAAGGACGCCACGGGAACCGCGCCAAACGAGGCGCCGATGACGGCAGCGAGAAGGATTTTCCTGAACATGCTTGATCTCCCGAAAAAGAGTGCATGGGACCCGACATGAATCCCATCTGTCTCTAACGGGATGCTGGGCGCGCCGTTGACCCCCTCTTGTAGGACGCAAGCGCGTCCGCGATGCCCCCTTTTCGCCAACCGGGGATGTAAGAAAACATCCGTGGTGCCGACTGACGCGTAGAGCCAGAATGACAGTGAAAGGAAACTCCATGATGAGCCGTAGAACCTCCCTGCTGGGCCTTGGCGCCCTCACCGGCCTGGTGGCCGGCGTGCGCGGCCTTTTCACCAGCGAACCCGCCCATGCCGCCCGCGCCTATGAAGTGACGCGCACCGATGCTGAATGGAAAAAGCTGCTCACGTCCGAACAGTACGCCGTGCTGCGCAAGGCGGGCACCGAGCGCCCCTACTCCAGCCCGCTGAACAAGGAAAAACGCGCCGGCACTTTCACCTGCGCCGGCTGCGCGCTGCCGCTGTTCTCGTCGAAAGCCAAGTTTGAAAGCGGCACCGGCTGGCCCAGCTTCTGGCAGCCGCTGGAAAAGGCGGCCGTGGACGAAGAAACCGATTCCACCTTCGGCATGAAGCGCACCGAAGTGCTGTGCCACCGCTGCGGCGGCCACCTGGGCCACGTGTTCGACGACGGCCCGAAGCCCACCGGCTTGCGCTACTGCATGAACGGCGTTTCGCTCAACTTCACTCCGGGAGCCGCATGATGATGATCCGCAAATTCCTGGTCCTGGCGGGCGCCACCGCCCTGTCCGCCTGCACCTACCTTGGCAGCAGCATGGCCGCTGAAAAAGCCGTGAAGCTGCCGCCGCCGGCGGTGGACATTCCCGCCGCCTCGCAAAGTGGGCGCGAAACCGCGGTGTTCGCGGGCGGCTGCTTCTGGGGCGTGCAGGCGGTGTTCCAGCACACCAGCGGCGTGCTCAACGCGGTCTCGGGCTATGCCGGCGGCGACAAGCAGACAGCCAACTACCAGGCCATCGGTTCGGGCCGCACCGGCCATGCCGAATCGGTGCAGGTCACCTACGACCCCAGGGTGGTGTCGTACGGCAAGCTGCTGCAGATCTACTTCTCCGTGGCCCACGACCCCACGCAGCTCAACCGCCAGGGGCCCGACCACGGCACGCAGTACCGTTCGGCCGTGTTCTACAAGGACGCGAACCAGAAGCAGGTGACCGAAAGCTACATCGCGCAGCTGGACGCGGCGAAGGCCTATCCCGCGAAGATCGTGACGCAGCTCACGCCGCTCGCCGCGTTTTACCCGGCCGAGGGCTACCACCAGGACTACGCGACGCTGAATCCCCATTCGCCCTACATCGCGGCCTTCGACCTGCCCAAGATCGCCAACCTCAAGGCCGTGCTGCCCGAGGTGTTTCGCGACAAACCGGTGCTGGTGTCCGCGCAAGGCAAAGGCTGAGATGTGCCCCCACGTCGCTACGCTCCTGCCCCCCGAGGGGGCGCTCAGTCGCTTGGGGCGGCCCGGCGCTGACTGACCCCCGCTATAATGCCGACTCTACGGTGGCTGTAGCTCAGTTGGTAGAGTCCAGGATTGTGATTCCTGTTGTCGTGGGTTCGAGCCCCATCAGCCACCCCAGAAATCCAAAAGCCCGCAGCACACGCTGCGGGCTTTTTTAATTGGCAGGCCCTTTTACTGGGTCTGCTGCTCGTCGCCCGTGCGCGGCGCCGGCTTGGGCACCTTCACCTGCACCTTGAAGCGTTCCTTGATCAGGTTGTAGTAAGCCAGGTTTTCCGCGCCGCTCCACCAGCGTGAGTACTGCGTGAGTTCCTGCCGGCCCGCATCGGCGTGCGGCGGGTCACGCGGCACGGCCTTGTTGACCCGCACCACGGCATAGCCGTCGCGGCCCAGGTCCACGCCCACCAGGGCGGGCAGCGCCGCGGAGTCGGCACGCAGGGCGGCCTCGATCACGGCGGCGGGCTGCTTCTGCCCATCCTCGCGTGAAAGCAGCACGGCAGCCGGCAGCGAAGCCTCGGCGGGCCTGGCCTTCCACGCGGCGAGCTTTTCCATGCCGTCCTTGCGGGCCAGCTCGGCCCCGCGCACCGCCAGCAGGCGTTCGCGCACCTTGTCCTTCACTTCGGCCAACGGCAGGGTGCGCGCCGGCGTGTACTGCGTGATGCGGCCCGACGCCAGCTGGCTGGCGCCCGTTTCCACCGCCTCGGTGTTGCGCTTCTTTTCCACCGCGTCGGGCGCAAACAGCGAGTTCAGGAACTTCGGGTTCGCCAGCACGCCGGTGGTGCCGGGGGCGGACTTGCGGGTGATGCCGGTGGCCTTCTGGATCTCCAGCTTCAGCCGGTCGGCCACGGGCTTCAGGCTGTCGGCCTGCTCGTAAACGCCGTTGGCGAAAGCTTCGGCGCTGTCGGCGAATTTCTTCTGCGCCTGCTGCTTCTTCAGGTCGGCCTCGAGTTCGGGGCGCAGTTCCTCGAAGCTGCGCTTCTTGGCTTCCTTGACGTCGGTGACCTTGATGATGTGGTAGCCGAACTCGGTCTCCACCACGCCGCTGATCTCGCCCTTTTTCAGCGAGAAGGCCGCATCCTCGAACGGCTTGGTCATCGCGCCGCGGTTGAAGAAATCGAGGTCACCGCCATTGGCCGCCGAGCCGGTGTCCTGCGAGTTCTTCTTCGCCACGTCGGCAAAGCTGTCGGGCGCCTTCTTCAAGGCGGCCAGCAGTTCCTCGGCTTTGGCACGCGCCTTGTCGCGCTCGGCCTGCGGTGCGCTCTTGGGCGCATTGAGCAGGATGTGGCTGGCGCGCCGCTCTTCCTGGCCGCCCAGGCGCTGTGCGTTCTGCTCGAAGTAGGTCTTGAGGTCCGCCTCGTTGACCGTGATGCCTTTTTTCAGCGACTCCACATCCAGCACCAGGTATTCGATGGCAGCCTGCTCCGGCGCCTGGAACAGCGCGCCGTTTTCCTTGTAGAAGGCTTCCAGCTCGGCGTCGGTGGGGTTCACCTTCAACGCATAGTCGGCGGCGGCGAACCGGGCCACCTGCACTTCGCGTTTTTCGAAGTAGCTGTTCAGCGCCACGGCGGAGAGGGACGCCGGCGCGAAGCCGGTGCCGCCCAGGCCGGCCGTGACCTGGCGCGCGGAGATCTCGGCGCGCACGCTGTTCTCGAACATCTCGGGCGTCATGCCCTGCGAGGCGGCCAGCTGGCGATAGCGGTCCATGTCCAGCGAGCCATCGGGCTTGCGCAGCGACGCGATCATTTCGTTTTGCTGCAGCTCGCGCGCCAGGCGCGCGTCGGTCGCGACCAGCTTCGACTGCACGGAGGCCGCGGCGATCACGCGCTCGCGGATCAGGCGGTCCAGCGTGGCGTAACGCGCTTCGGGCGAATCGAGCAGCTTGGGATCCAGCGACGGCATGGACTGGCGCAGCCGGTCCACTTCGATCTTGTGCGCGGCATCCCACTCGCCCTGCATGATCTCGCGGCCGTCCACCTTGGCCACGGCGTCGCCCTTTTCCTTCATGCGGCTGTAGCCCTCCAGGCCGAACAGCACGAACGAAGGGAAGATCAGCAGGAACAGCAGGAACTGCATGACCCGGGTGTGCTTGCGGACGAAATCAAACATGCTCGAAAACTCTCTCGGCTAGAAACACAAAAGGCGAACAGATGTTCGCCTTCGCTTGGTTTGGTGGGTGCTGACGGGCTCGAACCGCCGACCTACGCCGTGTAAGGGCGCTGCTCTACCAGCTGAGCTAAGCACCCCACATGGCCGTCTTTCAGTTCAGCGCATCCTTCAGCGCCTTGCCCGGACGGAACTTGGGAACCTTGGCTGCCTTGATTTTAATCGCAGCGCCGGTACGGGGGTTGCGGCCGCTGCGGGCGGCCCGTTTGCCCACCGCGAAGGTGCCGAAACCCACTAGCGAAACCGAACCGCCTTTTTTCAACGTCGTCTTGACGGCACCGATCATCGACTCCAGCGCGCGCGTGGCGGCGGCCTTGGAGATATCGGCATGTTTTGCGATGTGCTCAATCAGTTCGGTTTTGTTCACAAGGGGCCCCTCGTAGAGAGAAAGAGTTGATCAGGAATGTCTCTTCAAAAAATTATTGTCTCCCCAACCTTTGCGGGCGCTGCGGGGGCGCGGGGCAAGGAAGCGGGAGACTCTTTAGCGGCATCGGGCCACTGCAACCGATTAGAGCCACGGAGTTTCACCGTGTCAATACGAATGCAGCTTTACAACAGCGCGGAGGCGGATTCTAGACGGTTTTGCCCAGGTTCCATGCGGGCTGCGGGCCGATTTTTGTGCGGCAGTGCGCAATTTTTTCACGCAGCGCAACGCGTTCAAGTGGTTACAAGGCTGAAGCAATCGCGCGGCCCAGGTCGGACGTCTTCGCGGTGCCGCCGATGTCGCGCGTGCGGGGGGCACCGCTTTGGGGATCGAGCACTTTTTCAATCGTCGCGAGCACGTGATCGTGCGCATCCTTGTGCCCCAGGAATTCCAGCATCATCGCGCCGCACCAGATCTGCCCGATGGGGTTGGCGATGCCCTGCCCGGCGATGTCGGGCGCGGAACCATGCACCGGCTCGAACAGCGACGGAAACTTGCGCCCGGGGTTCAGGTTGGCGCTGGGCGCGATGCCGATGGTGCCGGTGCACGCCGGGCCCAGGTCCGACAGGATGTCGCCGAACAGGTTGCTCGCGACCACCACGTCGAAGAAGTCGGGGCGCTGCACGAAGTGCGCGGTGAGGATGTCGATGTGGAACTTGTCCACCGTGAGGCCCGGGTAGGCCTTGGCCATCTCGGCGACACGCTCGTCCCAGTAGGGCATGGTGATGGCGATGCCGTTGGACTTGGTGGCGCTGGTCAGGTGCTTCTTGGGTCGCGATTGCGACAGCTCGAACGCGAATTTCAGCACCCGGTCGGTGCCGGTGCGGGTGAAGATGCTTTCCTGGATGACGAATTCGCGCTCCGTGCCGGGGAACATGCGGCCGCCCACGCTGGAATACTCGCCCTCGGTGTTCTCGCGCACGATGTACATGTCGATCTCGCCGGGCTCGCGCTTGCTGCCGTCCTTGCGCACTACCGGGCAGGTGATGCCGGGCATCAGGCGCGCGGGCCGCAGGTTCACGTACTGGTCGAACTCGCGGCGGAACAGGATCAGCGAGCCCCACAGCGACACGTGGTCGGCGATTTTCTCGGGCCAGCCCACCGCGCCGAAATAGATGGCGTCGTGCCCGCCGACCAGCTCTTTCCAGTTGTCCGGCATCATCTTGCCGTGCTTCTCGTAGTAGTCCCAGCTGGAAAAATCGAAGTGGTCGAACTGCAGGTCGATGCCGAATTTCGTGGCCGCCGCCTCCATCACGCGCACGCCCTCGGGCATGGTTTCCTTGCCGATACCGTCGCCGGCGATGACTGCGATGCGTTTTTTGCTCATGGGTTTTCGCTCCTGAAGAATTGAAAGGCTTCGTCCAGCAGAAGGGCCGGGGCCTCCTCCGCGATGTAGTGGCCGCACGCAAGCGCGCTGCCGGTGACGTCCTGCGCGCGCTCGCGCCACAGCGCGGGCACGTCAAAATTCGCGCCCACGACGCCATGCCCGCCCCACAGAATGCGCAGCGGCATGGCCAGCTTGCGGCCGGCCGCGATGTCGGCGCGGTCGTGCTCCAGATCGATGGTGGCGCTGGCACGGTAGTCCTCGCAGACCGACACCGCCGTGCCGGGGAGCTGCGCGCAGCGCTCGTATTCGGCCATGGCTTCGGGCGTGAAGGCCGAGAGGCCCGCATGCCGCTTGCCCATCACGCTGCGCAGGTAGCGCACCGGGCCGGAATCAATCAGGGCTTCGGGCAGCGGCGGCGGCTGGATCAGGAAGAACCAGTGCCAGTAGGCGGTGGCGAAGGCCCGCGAGGTGTTCTCGTACATGGCCAGGGTGGGCGCGATGTCCAGCAGCATCATGCGTTCCACCGCCTGCGCGTGGTCGGCGGCCAGCCGGTGCGCCACGCGCGCGCCGCGGTCGTGCGCCAGCACCTGGAAACGGCCAAAGCCTTGCGACTGCATCACCGCCAGCGCGTCCAGCGCCATCTCGCGCTTCGAATGGTTCAGGTGCGCGGCATCGGCGGGCGGCCGGGCCGAATCGCCATAGCCGCGCAGGTCCATCAGCACCACCGTGAAACGCTGCGCCAACTGCGGCGCGACGCGGTGCCACATGACGCAGCTCTGCGGGTGGCCGTGGATCAGCAGCAGCGGCTCCCCGGTGCCGGCCCGGCGCGCGGCCAGCCGCACGCCGCCGCGCACCACCTCGAACTTTTCGAATATTTCCAGCATGGGCCGATTCTGGCTTGCGGGCGACCTGGCATCAAGCAATAATCAGGCAATTGATTGTTTCCCTGTTGGAATGAATGAATCCGCAGCTCGACCGCGCCGACCTGGAACTGCTGCTGGCCATCCGCACGCACGGCAGCCTGGCCGGCGCGGCTTCGGCCGCGGCCGTGGTGCCCTCGGTCATCACCAAGCGGCTCGCGGCGCTGGAGTCGCGGCTGGGTTTCAAGCTGTTCCAGCGCACCACCCGCCGCGTGACGGCCACGGCCGAGGGCGAGGCGCTGTGCGAACGCGCCGTGCAGCTGCTGGAAGGCTTCTCCTCGCTGGAGCAGGACCTGCAGGAGCGGCAGACCGAGCCGTCGGGCCTGATCCGCCTGGCCTCCACTTTCGGCTTCGGCCGGCTGTGGGTGGGCCCGGCGCTGGCGCAGTTCCAGGCCCGGCACCCCCGACTGCAGGTGCAGCTGCAGCTCACCGAGAAATTGCCCGACTTGGCGGTGCAGGGCTTTGACGGCGCGGTGTGGCTGTGGTCGGTGCAGGGGCGGCGCGCTTCCGAATGGGTCACGCGCCGGCTGGCGCGCAACCAGCGGGTTCTGGTGGCGGCGCCCGCTTACCTCAAGCGGCGCGGCATGCCGCGGGCGCCGGCCGAGCTGGCGGCCCACGACTGCCTGGTAGTGCGCGAGAGCGACCAGCGCTTTGACACCTGGAACCTGCAAAGAGAGCGCGAGCGGCAGCCGGTGCGGCTGCGCGTGCAGGGGCCGCTGTCAAGCAATTCGGGCGAACTGGTGCGCGACTGGTGCGTGGCCGGCGGCGGCATCATGCTGCGCAGCTTGTGGGACATCGCGCCGCAGCTGGCAGGCGGGCAGCTGGTGCGGGTGCTGCCCGGCTGGGCCATGCTGGACGCCGACATCCACTGGCTGGCGCCGCACCAGGCGCGCACGCCGCGCCGCGTGCGCCTGCTGATTGATTTCCTGGTGGAGCGGTTTCGCAGCGAGCCCTGGAAGCTCAGCCCGCCTTCGCCGCGGAGCGCACCACGAGGCTCACGCCAAAAGCCGTGAGCGCCATGCCCGCCAGCGTGAGCGCCGTGATCGGCTCCGCAAACAGCAGCCAGGCCATCAGCGCGGTGCACGGGGGCACCAGGTACATCAGGCTGGTCACCGCCGTTGCCGCGCCGCGCTGGATCAGCAAGTAGAGCAGCGAGCTGCCGCCGAGCGTCAGCGCCAGCACCGACCACCCCATGGCGCCGGCCAGCTCGCCGGTCCAGTGCATGGATTCCGATTCCAGCAGCGCCAGCGGCAGCGTCACCACGAACGCCGCGGCCAATTGCACCAGGCTGGCGGTGCGCACGTCGCAAGGCGCGACGAACCGTTTCTGGTACAGCGTGCCGGCGGTGATGCTGAGCAAGGCGAAAACCGACAGCCCCAGGTTCAGCGGGTGGATTTCGCCCAGCCCCAGCTTCTGCCACACCACCATGGCCAGGCCCGCGAAGCCCAACGCCAGGCCGCCCCACTGCCGCGGCGACACC
The DNA here is from genome assembly GCA_016191525.1 of Burkholderiales bacterium. Lineage (GTDB taxonomy): Bacteria > Pseudomonadota > Gammaproteobacteria > Burkholderiales > Burkholderiaceae_C > Ramlibacter. The sequence goes on from JACPOK010000014.1 coordinate 280,194, forward strand.
TTGCCGCCGCGGGACGACATCCACACCGCCGTCAGCACCGGCTGCAGGCCGACCAGCAGCGCCACCAGGCCTGCGCCCATGCCCAGCTTCACGGCCGACCACACGCCCCCCAGGTAGCCCGCATGCATCAGGATGCCGGTCACCGCCAGGTGCCCGGCCTGCACGCGGCTGGCCGGCAAGGCGGCGTGCGCCAGCCCTGCCCACACGGCGAAACAGGCAACGGACAGGAAGTAGCGCAGCGCCAGGAATTTCATGGGCGGCGAATGCGGCATGCCGTAGCGCGCGACGATGAAGCCGGTGCTCCAGATCAGCACGAACACGATGGGCATCGCCCTGACCAGGGCATCCTGGCGCGAACCGGAAGCCATGCCGCCCTACTTCACCCGCTTGCGGATTTCCGGCAGGGCCTTCTGCAGGTAGTACACCATCGACCAGATCGTGAGGATCGCGGAGATCCAGATCAGCCAGGTGCCCCAGACGCCGGTGTCGATCAGCCCGAACAGCACGCCGTCGAACAGCAGGAAGGGAATGGCCACCATCTGCGCGGTGGTCTTGAGCTTGCCCAGCATGTGCACCGCCACGCTCTTGGAAGCGCCGATCTGCGCCATCCACTCGCGCAGCGCGGAGATCGCGATCTCGCGGCCGATGATCAGCAGCGCGACGAATACGTCGGCCCGGTGCAGGTGCACCAGCACCAGCAGCGAGGCGCAAACCAGGAACTTGTCGGCCACCGGGTCCAGGAAGGCGCCGAAGGAAGATGTCTGGTTCAGCTTGCGGGCCAGGTAGCCGTCCAGCCAGTCGGTCAGCGCGAACGCCACGAACATGACGGTGGCGATCAGGTTGCGCGTGGGCTGGTCCAGGTTCAGGTAGAACACCCCGACGATCAGTGGAATCGCGACGATGCGCGTCCAGGTAAGGATCGTGGGAATGGTGAAGAACATGCACGATTCTGGCATGAGCCCGCAGCGCGTGCGGCGCGCGGGCTGTTCCCTAGTGCAGCGCCTTGTAGATTTCCTCGGCCAGCTCGCGCGAAATGCCTTCCACCGTGGCGATGTCGTCGATGCCCGCCGAGGCGATGCCGCGGATGCCGCCAAATCGCTGCAGCAGGCGCGCCCGCTTCTTGGCGCCAATGCCCGGGATTTCCTCCAGCTTGCTGCCGCCCACCCGCACCTTGGCGCGGCGGGCGCGCATGCCGGTGATCGCGAAGCGGTGCGCCTCGTCGCGGATCTGCGCCACCAGCATCAGCGCGGCCGAGTCGCGCCCCAGGTAGACCTTCTCGCGGCCGTCGGCGAACACCAGCTCTTCCAGCCCCACCTTGCGGCCTTCGCCCTTTTCAACACCGACGATCACGGCCAGGTCCAGCCCCAGCTCGGCGAACACCTCGCGCGCCATGCTGACCTGGCCCTTGCCGCCGTCCACCAGCACCAGGTCGGGCAGGCGGAAATTGCTCTTCGCCTCCTTACTGCCCTCGGGAGGCGATGCATCGGGCGAATCACGGCCGGCTTCGGCCAGCTTGCTGTAGCGGCGCGTCAGCACCTGCCGCATCGCGGCGTAGTCGTCGCCGGGCGTGATGTCGTTGATGTTGAAGCGGCGGTACTCGCTGTTCTGCATCTTGTGGTGGTGGAACACCACGCACGAAGCCTGGGTCGATTCGCCGGAGGTGTGGGAAATGTCAAAGCACTCGATGCGGAAGGTGTCCAGGTTGTCCGGCGCCAAGTCCAGCGCGTCCACCAGCGCGCGGGTGCGGGCCTGCTGCGAGCCTTCCTCGGCCAGCAGGCGCGCCAGCTGGATCTCGGCGTTCTTGGTGGCCATCTCCAGCCACAGGCGCCGCTGCTCGCGCGGGTTGTGCACGGCGGTGATGCGCACGCCGCTCTGCTCCGTGAGCGCGTCTATCAGTTCGCGGCTGACGGCTTCGCTGGTGATCAGCGCCGGCGGCACCGGCACGCCCAGGTAGTGCTGGGCGATGAAGGCTTCCAGCACCTGCACTTCCACCGGCTGCGGCGGCGCGGCATCGGCCGCATCGTCAAAGTCCTGCACCGCCGTGGCGTCCTCGATGTGGGTGGGAAAGTAGGCCCTGTCCCCCAGGTGCCGCCCGCCCCGCACCATGGCCAGGTTCACGCAGGCCTTGCCGCCTTGCACCTTCACGGCCAGGATGTCCACGTCCTTGTCCGAGGCGGTGTCCACCGACTGCTGGTGCAGCACCTTGGACAGCGCGCTCATCTGGTTGCGCAGCTCGGCCGCCTGCTCGTATTCCAGCTTTTCCGCGTGCTGCGCCATGCGCTGCTCCAGCGCTGCCAGCACGGCCTGGGTTTCGCCGCGCAGGAAGGCCTCGGCATTCGACACGTCGTGTTCGTAGTCCTCGGGCGTGACCAGGTTCACGCACGGCCCCGAGCAGCGCTTGATCTGGTACAGCAGGCAGGGCCGCGCGCGGTTGGAAAAAACCGTGTCCTCGCAGGTGCGCAGGCGAAACACCTTCTGCAGCAGCTGGATCGACTCCTTCACCGCCCAGGCGCTGGGGTAGGGGCCGAAGTAGCGGTGCTTGCGGTCCACCGCGCCGCGGTAATAGGCCACGCGCGGGAACTGGTGGGAGACCAGCTTCAGGTAGGGGTAGCTCTTGTCGTCGCGGAACAGGATGTTGTAGCGCGGGTTGAGCGTCTTGATCAGGTTGTTTTCCAGCAGCAGCGCCTCGGCCTCGGAGCGCACCACCGTGGTCTCCATCCGCACGATCTTGCTGATCATGTGGCCGATGCGGGTGCCGCCGTGGTTCTTCTGGAAGTAGCTGGAGACGCGCTTTTTCAGGTTGCGCGCCTTGCCCACGTACAGCACGCCGCCTTCCGCGTCGAAATAGCGGTACACGCCGGGCAGCGGCGGCAGCGCGGCCACCTCGGCCAGCAATTGTTCGGGATGAACGTCGGACATCGGCCCTATTATCCAAGCCCATGCGCTGGGACATCTTCTGCAAGGTCATCGACAACCACGGCGACATCGGCGTGTGCTGGCGGCTGGCCGCGCAACTGGCCGGGCGCGGCGAGGCGGTGCGCCTGTGGGTGGACGACGCTTCCGCCCTGGCCTGGATGGCCCCGCAGGGTGCGGCGGGCGTGCAGGTGCTGCCATGGCATGACAATGCCGTGTTCCCCGATCCCAGCGATGTGGTGATCGAGGCCTTTGGCTGCAACCTGCCTGACGCTTTCGTCGCCCGCATGGCCGCGCGCAGCCCCGCGCCGCGCTGGATCAACCTGGAATACCTGACGGCGGAAAGCTTTGCCGAACGTGCCCATGGCCTGCCTTCGCCCGTGATGGCCGGCGCGGGCAAGGGCCTCGTCAAGCACTTCTTCTATCCCGGGTTCACGGCTGCCACCGGCGGCCTGCTGCGCGGGCCCGACCCCCTGCCCGATGGCAATGTGGAAGCCGGTGGCGCGCTGCGGGTGAGCCTGTTCTGCTACGAGCCGGCGGCGCTGGACGCGCTGCTGGCGCAGCTGGCGGAAGGCCCTCGCGCCGTGGATCTGCAAGTGACGGCCGGGCGGGCCACCGCCGCCGTTCAGGCCGCCGTACAGAGGGGAAAAGGCCCGCCAGGCGCGCCAGCTGTGCGTGGGGCGCTATCAATTTCATACCTGCCCCATCTCACGCAGCCTCAATTCGACGACCTGCTGGGCGCTTGCGGCCTGAACTTCGTGCGCGGCGAGGACTCGCTGGCGCGGGCGATCTGGGCTGGCAGGCCCTTCGTGTGGCAGATCTATCCGCAGGACGACGATGCCCACCACGCCAAGCTGCGCGCCTTCCTCGACTGGCTGCGGGCGCCGCCCTCGCTGCGCGCTTTTCACGAAGCGTGGAACGGCATCGCCACCACCCTGCCCCCGCTGGACCTGCCGGCCTGGGGTGCCTGCGTCCAGGCCGCGCGCGCGCGCCTGCTGGCGCAGGACGACCTGGTGACGCAGCTGCTGCGCTTCGTTACTTCGCGCTAGCCGCGCGGCAGGGCGCAAACAAATCCAGCGCCCGGTCGTACACCGAGGCGCGCACGCCGAAGATGCCCAGCAGCGAATGGAACAGGTTGTCGTGGCTGGCTTGGCGGTTCTTCGCCTCGCCTCGCAAGCAGGCCTCGTCCACGCCAAACGCGGTACGGAAAGCGGGCGACAGCCACATCAGGAAGGGCACTTGCGTCTGCACGTCGGGCGCGATGGCGTAGGGCATGCCGTGCAGGTACAGGCCGCCCTCACCCAGCGATTCGCCGTGGTCCGACATGTACAGCAACGCTGTGTCGTGGGTCTTCTGTGCCTGGTTGAGGAAGTCGATCACGCGGCCCAGGAAATAGTCGGTGTACAGCAGCGAGTTGTCGTAGGCGTTGACGATCTCGGCCGGCGCGCACTTGCGCAGGTCTTCGGTTTCGCAGGCCGGCGTGAACTTCTTCTGCGCTGGCGGGTAGCGCTTGAAATAGGCGGGGCCGTGGCTGCCCATCTGGTGCATCACCACCAGCAGGTTGCCCTTGCCGTCGGCCAGCACGCCGTCCATGCCCTGCAGCAGCATTTCGTCCAGGCATTCGCCGCCGGCGCACAGCGCGGGCACGGGCTTGTGGTCCACCTGCTCGGCCGGCAGGCCTTCGCACACCCCCTTGCAGCCCGACTGGTTGTCACGCCACAGCACCTTCACGCCCGCGCGCGCCAGCACGTGCAGCACGGATTCGCTGGTGAGGATTTTTTCCTCGTTGTAGTTGGCCCGGCCATAGGGCGAGAACATGCAGGGCAGCGAGACTTCGGTGGAAGTGCCGCAGGCCTTCGCATTGGGGAAGTAGATGACGTTTCGCGCCGCCAGCTCGGGGTTGGTGGGCCGCGCGTAGCCGTTCAGCGCGAAGTTCTGCGCCCGCGCCGTCTCGCCCACCACCAGCACGAACAGCGAAGGCCGGCTGCGGGCGGCCGCGGCCGTGTCCTGCTTCGCGTCCGCGCCCACCACCGTGCGCGGCTGGTTCGGCCGCTTGGCGCGGCCCCATGTGTTGGCCGCGAGGCCGGCGACGATGTTGCCGGGCGTGACCAGATAGCGCATGTCGGGCTGGTTGCGCATCATCGAGGCGAAGTCGGCGAACACCAGCAGCAGGCTGCCCACGCCCACCGCCACCGAGCCCAGCACCCAGCCCGCGCGCACCGCCAGTGCCCGGCCCAGCGGCCGGCGCTTGAGATGCGGCCACCAGAGCAGGGCCGCAGGCGCCACGCCCCACAGCAGCAGGTGCGCCGCCAGCCCCCAGCCCAGCAGGTCGCGCGCTTCCCGCACATCGGTGGCCAGCACGTTGCGCAGCATGGCCCGGTCCAGGTAGATGGCGTAGCGCTCCATGTAGTACGCCGCCGAAGCCGTCACCAGCAGCAGCACGGCCAGCAGGGGCCGCACGGTGTGGCGGGTGGAAAAAAGCGCGGCAAAGGCCAGGTAGAAGGCCGTCAGGGCCACATACACTGCGGCCGCGAATCCCCAGGTGCCGATTTCGCCCCAGGGCCGCCCGGCCAGCGCCGCCCGCCAGAAGGGCTGGTTGCCCGCCAGCATCAGGAACGCGGCGCAGGCCAGCACCAGGGTTTCGGTGTGCAGCGCGGGGCGGGGAATCCTCATGGGTTGGCAAGTATGCCCGCCGCGTCCCCGGGGGATCCTTAAGGGTTCAAAAAAACGCTAAAATATGGGGCTTTGCGCCATAGCGCGCCCCGCCGCAGCCCACGCCCCCCGGTGCGTTTTCGCGGCCTACCTCACGCAAACTCGCCATGAAAATCGCTCAAGAAATCCGCGCCGGCAACGTCATCATGCACGGCAAGGACCCGATGGTCGTCCTCAAGACCGAATACAGCCGCGGCGGCCGCAACTCGGCCACCGTGCGCATGAAGCTCAAGAGCCTGATCGCCAACTTCAACACCGAGCAGGTGTTCAAGGCCGACGACAAGATCGACCAGATCGTGCTGGACAAGAAGGACTGCACCTATTCCTACTTCGCCGACCCGATGTACGTGTGGATGGACACCGAGTACAACCAGTACGAAGTCGAATCCGAGAACATGGGCGACGCGCTGAACTACCTGGAAGAAGGCATGCCCGCCGAAGTGGTGTTCTACGACGGCAAGGCCATCTCGGTCGAGCTGCCCACCAGCGTGGAACGCGAAATCACCTGGACCGAGCCGGCCGTCAAGGGCGACACCTCGGGCAAGGTGCTCAAGCCGGCCAAGCTGTCCACCGGCTTCGAGATCGGCGTGCCGATCTTCGTGGCCCAGGGCGACAAGGTGGAAATCGACACCCGCACCGGCGAGTACAGGAAGCGCGTCTAAGGCCGCGCTCACCGACAATCGAAGGCTCCGCAAGGGGCCTTTTTTCTTTCACCCATGGACTTCAGCCTCGACCAGATCGCCGTGCCTTTCCGCATGCAGCCCGGGCTGCGGCGGCTGGAGGCGGGCGAGCCGCAGCTGACATCGCTGCGGCCGGGCAGCGCGTTGCACGCGGACAAGCTGAGCGTGCTGCAGGCGGGCCTGTCGCGCCATGCCGTGCCGGGGTTCGATCCCGGGCCTGCTATGGAATCGATAGCTGCCCGAGCACAGCTGGAGCGCTTTGCAGGCACTTTTTCTTCTGAAGTTTCGCTGGAACTGGCCTTCGAGGAGGACTTCGCCGTACTCGATGGCGCCACCGCCACCGTGCCCTGGCTGTGCGTGTGCGTGCCCTCGCACTGGGCGCCCGAGGACAAGCTGGGCCAGAGCCTGGCCGCCATCCACGGCCCCGTGGCCGACAACGCGCTGCTGCAAGCGGCCACCACACAGCTGGTGCAACTAGCCACCGGCGGCGGCCGCTGGGAGCGCTTTGTCTGGACGCTGACGCCCTCGCCCCTTTATGACCAGCATCCGCTGCGCCATCCGCGCACGCAGTGGCCCGACGCGGCAGATGCGCAGGAGTTCGCCGCGCGTACTTTCCTGCGGGCCGAGCGCCAGACTTTTTTCCCGGTGGGCCGCGGCACGCAGCAGGCGGTGTTCACCATCCGGGTGATGCTGCACCCGCTGGCCCAGGCCGTCGCCGGCCCGGCCCAGGCGCAGCGCCTGCATGATTCGCTGGCGTCCATGAGCGACGCCGTGCTGGCCTACAAGAACATCACGCCCGCGCGCGACCCGCTGCTGCGCTGGCTCAAGACAAGAATCTCCTGATGGAACTGGCCGCCCGCATCGCACAGGTCATCGTGCCGGTGTTCTTCATCGTGGCCTTCGGCTTCTTCTACGGCCGCCGTGTGCGGCCCGACCTCACCACCTTCAACCACATCGTGCTGGACGCGCTGGCGCCCATGCTGGTGTATTCGGCGCTGGCCGCCAAGGAGTTCAGGCTGCAGGACCATGCCGCACTGCTGGCCGGCGGCACCGCGCTGATCCTGGGCTGCGGCGTGCTGGGCTGGCTGCTGGCGCGCGCCACCCACACCCAGCCGCGCACGCTGGTGCCGGTGGTGATGTTCAACAACTGCGGCAACATGGGCCTGCCGCTGGCGCTGCTGGCCTTCGGGCCCGAGCACTTTGGCGCCGCGGTGGCCCTGTTTTCCATCAGTAACCTGATCCATTTCTCGCTGGGCGCGCGCATCACCAGCGCCCATGCGGCCACGCGCGACCTGCTGCTCAGCCCGCTGATGATCGCCACGCTGCTCGGCTTTGCCAGCGCCGCCACCGGCGTGCGCCCGCCGGACCTGCTGTTCACGGGCATGAAGCTGATGGGCGAATCGATGCTGCCGCTGATGCTGTTCGCGCTGGGTGTGCGGCTCACGGCCCTGCGCCGCGAAGACGTGCCGCGCGGCCTGCTGGGCGCCTTCGCCCGCCCCATCGCCGGCCTGGCCCTCGCGGTGCCGCTGGCCTGGATGCTCGGCCTGGCCGGCGCCTCGCGCGGCCAACTCATCCTGTTCGCGGCGCTGCCGCCCGCGGTGATGCAGTTCCTGCTGGCCGAACGCTACCGGCAGGAGCCGGAAAAAGTGGCCGCAATGATCTTGCTGGGCAATGCGCTGGCCATCGTGTTCATCCCGATCGCGCTGGCTTTGTCGCTTTAACTCGTTGCTTGGTTCGACCTCGCGGCAAAGGCGGGGCCGGGCAGGCCGCGCCGCATCCACGAGGCGGTCAGCGCTTTGCGCTGACTTCCCTGGGTTTGTCCGTTCTTGCGGCCCGTCGCGAAACTCGCTGCGGGCCCGAAGGCCCCTCCGCTCAAACGCCGCGACGAGTCAGATCACGAAGCGCTGCGCGCGGCCGCAAGAACGGACAAACCCAGGCGCCTCGCGAAATGATGCGCCGCGGCCTGCCCGGCCCCGCCTTTGCAGAAATAGTGTTGGCACGCCTACGAATACCAACAACGCTGGCTGGCGCGGCAGGCGGTATCCGGCAGGGCCGATCTCTGCGGCGGCCGGGATTTCCGGACTGGGACCGGGCGCGCTTGCGCGCTTCGTAAACTGACTCGTCGCGGCTGTCTGAACGGAGGGGCCTTAGGCCCGCAGTGAGTTTCGCGACGCCGGTCCCGGTCCGGAAATCGCGGCGAAGTCACCGCGCAGCGGGGACCGCCGAAGTGAGAGGCCCTGCCGGATACCGCCTGACGCGACGCGAACCCTAGGCCGACGGCACGGAGCGCCGGTCCGCCCATACCCACAACCCGATCCCGCCAAGAATCATGGGCACGCACAGCCACTGCCCCATGCTCATGCCCAGCGCCAGGATGCCCAGGAAGTTGTCGGGCTCGCGGAAGAACTCGGCCACGAAGCGCAGCAGGCCGTAGCCCAGCAGGAACACGGCCGCCACCTGCCCTTGCTTGCGCTCCTTGCGCGCGTAGAACCACAGCAGCACGAACAGCAGCAGGCCTTCCAGCAGGAACTGGTACACCTGCGAGGGGTGGCGCGCGATCATGCTGCCGCTTTGCGGGAACACCATGGCCCAGGGCAGGCTGGGGTCGGCCGCGCGGCCCCACAGCTCGCCATTGATGAAGTTGCCCACCCGCCCGGCCGCCAGGCCCGTGGGCACGCAGGGCGCGACGAAATCCATCACCTGCCAGAAGGGCTTGTGGCGCGAATGCGCGAACCACATCTGCGAGACGATCACGCCCAGCATGCCGCCGTGGAAGCTCATGCCGCCCTGCCAGACGAAGAAGATCTCCAGCGGGTGCGTGAGGTAGTAGCCCGGCTTGTAGAACAGGCAATAGCCCAGCCGGCCGCCCACCACCACGCCCATCACGCCCAGGAACAGGATGTCCTCCACGTCCTTGCGCGTCCACGCGCCCGGCCCGGTGACCGACGCGAACGGCTGGTGCTGCAGGCGCCGCAGGCCGAGCAGCATGAACAGGCCGAAGGCGGCCAGATAGGTCAGGCCGTACCAGTGGATGGCCAGCGGACCCAGCTGCAGCGCAACCGGGTTGATTTGGGGGTACATCAGCATGCGCGGTATTGTGCCTGCGGCTTCACAGCTGCTGGCGCACAAAGGCCACGAAGCGCTCCAGCGCCGGGCCGCCGCCGGCGCCGGCCCGCCACACCAGGCTGGTTTCGCAGCCCGGCACCGCCGGCCCCTTGCGCGCCGCCACCTTCCGGTACAGCACGCCGGGGCGCTGGAACTGCGTAACGCTCTCGGGCACCCAGGCCAGGCCCAGCCCGGCCGACACCAGGTTGACGATGGTCTGCATCTGGATGGCCTCCTGCGCCACCTGGGGCATGCGGCCGGCCGCATGGTACAGGCCGAAGATGGCGTCGTGCAGCGAGGGCACGATGCGGCGCGGGAAGATCACCAGCGGCTCGTCCAGCACGGCAGCCAGCGGCAGGCTGCGCGCCGCGGCCAGCGGATGCTGCTCGGGCAGGGCCAGCACCAGCGGCTCGCGCGCGATGCGCTGGTGGGCCAGCCCGGCCGGCACGAAGCCGGGCGAGTGCAGCATGAAGCCGGCGTCGATGTCGCCGCGCTCCAGCGCCTGCAGCTGCACGTCGCCTGTAGCCTCGATCAGTTCCAGCTGCACCTGAGGGTAAAGCGCGCGAAAGCCGCGCACCCATTGCGGCAGCAGCGCAAACCCGACCGTGGAGACAAAGCCCAGCCGCAGCCGGCCCACCTCGCCCGAGGCGGCGGCGCGCGCGACGCCTGGCAGGGCCTGGGCACGGGCGATCAGGTCGCGCGCCTGCGGCAGCAGGGCCGCCCCCGCGGGCGTGGCCTGCACACTGCGCTTGGTGCGGTCGAACAGGCGCACGCCCAGCAGCCGCTCCAGCTGGGCAATGGCCTGGGTCAGCGGCGGCTGCGTCATGTGCAGGCGCGCGGCGGCCCGGCCGAAATGCAGCTCTTCGGCCACCGCCACGAACTGGCGCCACAGGCGCAACTCGATTGCCGGCTCAGTCATATGCCACGCATATTAATCGATGGCATTGAACGGATTGGAAAGTATCAGAAGGGCGGCGCATACTTTGCGCTTTCCCGCACACCCAGGACCAGACGCCATGGACACCAAGACCATCCACATCAACCCCCGCAGCAAGAACATCACCGAGGGCAAGTCGCGTGCGCCGAACCGCTCGATGTACTACGCCATGGGCTACGAGGAAGGCGACTTCAAGAAGCCCATGGTCGGCGTGGCCAACGGCCACAGCACCATCACGCCGTGCAACAGCGGCCTGCAGAAGCTGGCCGACGCCGCCATCGCCGGCATCGAGGAAGCCGGCGGCAACGCCCAGGTGTTCGGCACGCCCACCATCTCCGACGGCATGGCCATGGGCACCGAAGGCATGAAGTACTCGCTGGTCAGCCGCGAAGTGATCTCCGACTGCATCGAAACCTGCGTGCAGGGGCAGTGGATGGACGGCGTGCTGGTGGTCGGCGGCTGCGACAAGAATATGCCCGGCGGCCTGATGGGCATGCTGCGCGCCAACGTGCCGGCGATTTACGTGTATGGCGGCACCATCCTGCCGGGCCGCTACAAGGGCCAGGACCTGAACATCGTCAGCGTGTTCGAGGCCGTGGGCCAGAACGCGGCCGGCAACATGAGCGATGCCGACCTGCGCGAGATCGAGATGCGCGCCATTCCTGGCCCCGGCTCCTGCGGCGGCATGTACACGGCCAACACCATGTCGTCGTCGTTCGAGGCGCTGGGCATCTCCCTGCCCTTCTCCTCCACCATGGCCAACCCGCATGACGAGAAAGAAAATTCGGCAAAGGAATCGGCCAAGGTGCTGATCGAGGCCATCAAGAAGGACATCAAGCCGCGCGACATCGTGACCAAAAAGGCGATCGAGAACGCGGTGGCGGTGATCATGGCCACCGGCGGCTCCACCAACGCGGTGCTGCACTTCCTGGCCATCGCCCACGCCGCGGGCGTGGAGTGGACCATCGACGACTTCGAGCGCGTGCGCCAGAAGACGCCGGTGCTGTGCGACCTGAAGCCCTCGGGCAAGTACCTGGCCGTGGACCTGCACAAGGCCGGCGGCATCCCGCAGGTGATGAAGATTTTGCTCAAGGCAGGCCTGCTGCACGGCGACTGCCTCACCATCAGCGGCCAGACCATCGCCGAAGTGCTCAAGGACATCCCCGATGAGCCGCGCGCCGACCAGGACGTGATCCGCCCCATCGGCAAGCCCATGTACGCGCAGGGCCACCTGGCCATCCTGAAGGGCAACCTCTCGCCCGAAGGCGCGGTGGCCAAGATCACCGGCCTGAAGAACCCGGTGATCACCGGCCCGGCGCGCGTGTTCGACGACGAACAGTCGGCGCTGGCCGCCATCCTGGCCGGCAAGATCGTGGCCGGTGACGTGATGGTGCTGCGCTACCTGGGCCCCAAGGGCGGCCCCGGCATGCCGGAAATGCTGGCCCCCACCGGCGCGCTGATCGGCGCCGGCCTGGGCGAAAGCGTGGGCCTGATCACCGACGGCCGCTTCTCCGGCGGCACTTGGGGCATGGTGGTCGGCCACGTGGCGCCTGAGGCCGCGGCCGGCGGCACCATCGCCTTCGTGAACGAGGGCGACTCCATCACCATCGACGCGCACAAGCTGATCCTGGAGCTGAACGTGCCCGAGGCCGAGATCGCCAAGCGCCGCGACGCCTGGACGGCCCCGGCACCGCGCTACACGCGCGGCGTGCAGGCCAAGTTTGCGTTCAACGCATCGAGTGCCAGCAAGGGCGCTGTGCTCGACGCGTACTGACCGTCATTGCGGGCTTGACCCGCAGTCCATGTTGGCACGCAGGGAGACACCTCGCGTCGCGGCAGGCGGTGCCCGGTGAGGTCGCGCGGTGCGGCCCGTCCGCATGCGCCTTTGCCCGCGAGGTGCGGCCACGCACAGGCGGATGCCGGATCAAGTCCGGCATGACAACTCACGCGAGGTTTCTCAGCTCCCGCAGCGCCACCGACAGCATCGCCAGGTCGGCGTTGCTGCCGTCGGCCAGTTCGGCCAGCAGGCGCTGGGCGCGCTCCAGTTCGGTCCGGTTGCGCTCCTGCCAGGCGCTGAGCATGGCGCCGGCGGCGCCCTGCCCCTTGCTCACCACGTCCAGCGCGATGGAGCGCTGCAGGTCGGCCAGGTCGTCGCCCAGCGCCACCTTGGCCAGGTTCTGCCAGTTGCTTTCGGTCGGCAACGCGCTGATCTGCGTGCGCAGCCGCGCCAGCCCCAGGCTCTGGCCCACGCCGAAATGCACCTCGGCGGTTTCTTCCAGGGCGTGGCGGGAGGATTCGGCGATCTCGGTGATGTCCAGCGCGGTGAACAGGCCATCGGTGGCGTCGATGCGCCGCGCGAGCTCCACCGGCACGCCCGCCTGCACCCAGGCGGCGACGCGCGGCGATTCGGCGGCCGGTGCTTCCAGCCGCGCGCGCAGCGCATCGATGGCGGGCATGAAGCGCTGCACCATCTGCTCCATCGGCTCGGCCAGGCGCTTGGAGCGCAGGAACCAGGTGGTGGCACGGGTGGTGAGCCGGTCCAGCTCCAGGATCATCTCGGACTGCACCGCGTCGGGCACCTTGTTGTCCAGCGCCTCGATCTGCTGCCACACAGCCACATAGCCGAACACTTCACGCGTGGCCAGGTAGGCCCGCACGATCTGCGGCGGCGTGGCGCCCGTCATCTCCATGATGCGGTGCACGAAGGTGGCGCCCACCCGGTTGACCATGCTGTTGAGAACGTGGGTGGCGATGATCTCGCGCTTGAGCGGATGGCGCGGGATGTAGGTGCCGAACTTCTCGCGCAGCTGCGCCGGGAAGTAGCGCTGCAGCGCGGTCGCAATCCACGGGTCTTCCGGCAGGTCGGAGCCCATCAGTTCGTCGGACAGCCACATCTTGCTGTAGGCCAGCAGCACGGCGCGCTCGGGGCTGGTCAGGCCCAGGGCCTTCGCCTTGCGCTCGGCCATGGCGTCATCCGTGGGCAGGAATTCGATGGCGCGGTGCAGCTGGCCGGCTTTTTCCAGGAAGCGCATGAAGCGCCCTTCCTGGTCGATCAGCTTCACGCCCTGGCGGCCGGCCACCGACAGCGCCTGGGTCTGGAAGTAGTTGTCGCGCAGCACCAGCGCGGCGACGTCATCCGTCATCAGCGGCAGCAGCGAGTTGCGCTGCTTTTCGGTCATCTCGCCGTCGCCCACCGCGATGCCCAGCAGGATCTTGATGTTGACCTCGTGGTCCGAAGTGTCCACGCCCGCCGAGTTGTCGATGGCGTCGGTGTTGATGCGCACGCCGTTCAGCGCCGCCTCGATGCGGCCGCGCTGGGTGAAGCCCAGGTTGCCGCCTTCGGCCACCACCTTGCAGCGAAGCTCATTGCCGTTGATGCGCAGCGCGTCGTTGGCGCGGTCGCCCACGTCGGCGTGCGTTTCGGTGGAGGCCTTGACGTAGGTGCCGATGCCGCCGTTGTAGAGCAGGTCCACCGGTGCCTTGACGATGGCCGAGACCAGCTCGGTTGGTGCCAGCTGTTCCGCTTCAATGCCCAGCACGGCGCGCGCCTCGGCCGACAGCGGAATGGATTTTTCGGAGCGGGCCCAGATGCCGCCGCCTTTGGAGATCAGCTTCGCCTCGTAGTCGGCCCAGGATGAGCGCGGCAGCGCGAACAGGCGCTGCCGCTCGGCGAACGATGCCGCCTCATCCGGCGACGGGTCGATGAAGATGTGCCGGTGGTCGAACGCGGCCACCAGGCGGATGTGCGGCGACAGCAGCATGCCGTTGCCGAACACGTCGCCCGACATGTCGCCTATGCCCACCACGCTGAACGGCGTGGCCTGCGTGTCCACGCCCATCTCGCGGAAGTGGCGCTTGACGCTTTCCCAGGCGCCGCGCGCCGTGATGCCCATCACCTTGTGGTCGTAGCCCACGCTGCCGCCGGAGGCGAAGGCATCGCCCAGCCAGTGGCCGTATTCCTTGCTCACCGCGTTGGCGAAGTCCGAGAAGGTGGCCGTGCCCTTGTCGGCCGCGACCACCAGGTAGGGGTCGTCGCCGTCGACGCGCACCACCTGCGGCGGCGGCACGGTCTTGCCGCCGGCCAGGTTGTCGGTGATGTCCAGCAGGCCGCGCAGGTAATCCTGGTAGCAGGCCACGCCTTCCTTCATGTACGCATCGCGGTCGGATGCGGGCGGCGCCTTTTTCAGCACGAAGCCGCCCTTGGAGCCTACCGGCACGATCACGGTGTTCTTCACCATCTGCGCCTTCACCAGGCCCAGCACCTCGGTACGGAAATCGTCCGGCCGGTCCGACCAGCGCAGGCCGCCGCGCGCCACCTTGCCGCCGCGCAGGTGAATGCCCTCGAAGCGCGGCGAGTACACAAAAATCTCGTACAGCGGCCGTGGCTGCGGCAGGCCCGGCACCTGGGCCGAATCCAGCTTGAAGCTGAGGAAGCTGCGGCGCGGGCCGGCGGCGCCCGAATGGCCCACGCCGGTGCGCCAGAAGTTGGTGCGCAGCGTGGCCTGCACCAGCGCCAGCAGCTGGCGCAGCACCCGGTCTTCCGACAGGTTGCTCACCTTTTCCAGCGCCTTCTCGATGCCGTTCACCTGCGCCCTGGCGCCCTCCTCGTCGCGCGCGGCCGGATCGAAGCGCAGCTTGAACAGGCCCACCAGCATGCGTGCGATGCGCGGGTGCGCGGCCAGCGTGGTGTTGATGGTGGTTTGCGACTGCGCGAAGCCGATCTGCCTCAAGTACTTGGCGTAGGCGCGCAGGATCACGATCTCGTCGGCCGCCAGGCCCGCCAGCAGCACCAGGCGGTTGAAGTTGTCGTTCTCCACTTCGCCGCGGAACACGCGCGCGAAGGTGTCCTCGAACAGGCGTGCCATGGCCTCGGGCTCGACCTCGCCCGCCATCTGGGCCTGCAGCTCGAAGTCGTGCAGCGACACCTCGCCCTGCGGCACCTCGATGCGGTAGTTCGATTCGGCCAGCACGCGCACGCCCATGTGTTCCAGCATGGGCAAGCTGTCGGACAGCACCACCGCCTCGCCCAGGTGATAGACCTTGAAGCCCAGCGTGCCCGCGGCGCCGCCCAGCGGCTGGTACAGCGTCAGCGCCAGCGGCGCCTCGGCCGACAGGCCGGCCAGCTTGCGAACGTCAGGCACCGCGGCGCGCGCATCGACCCGCTCGCGGTAGTCGGCCGGCATGGAGGCGCTCCAGCGCTTGAACAGCTCCAGGCCCTTGGCCTCGCCCTCGGCGTCGACCAGCGCGTCGCGCAGCTCGTCGTCCCAGCGGCGCGCGGCTGCCGCCAGCCGGCGCTCGATGTCCTGCCGGTCGAACGCCGGCACCTGGCCGGGCGTGGTGCGCACGTTGAAGTGGATGCGCGCCAGCACGGCGTCGCTGAGCATCACGTCGAAGTCGGAGCCCGTGCCCTTGAGCGCATCGACCAGGATGCGCTGAAACTTGATGCGCAGATCGGTCGAGTACGCCTCGCGCGGCACGTAGACCAGGCAGGAGACGAAACGGTCGAACGGGTCGCGCCAGGTGAACAGGCGCAGCCGCTGACGCTCCCCCAGCGCCAGGATGCCCAGGGCGGTTTCATACAGCTCGTCGTCGGGAATCTGGAACAGGTCGTCGCGCGGGAAGGTTTCCAGGATGTGCTGCAGCGCCTTGGCCAGGTGGCCGCCCGGCGGCAGGCCGGCGCGTTGCGCGATGGCTTCCACCTTGCCGCGCAGCAGCGGCGTTTCGGAGACGCGTGCACTGTAAGCAGTGGAGGTGAACAGGCCGATGAAGCGGTGCTCGCCGATCACTTCGCCCTTCGCGTTGTAGCGCTTCACGCCCACATAGTCGGTGTGGCCGGCACGGTGCACCGTGGAGCGGGTGTTGGCCTTGGTGACGATCAGCACCGGCTCGGGCGCGCTGGCCAGGGCCCGGGCCTGCGGCGGCAGGGCCGAGAAACTGGCGGACATCTTTTCATCGGCGCTCTCGCGCAGCAGGCCCAGGCCGCTGCCGGCCACCAGCTGCAGCGCGGCCTGGCCTTCGTGGCTCACCAGGTCGTGCCGGCGGTAGCCCAGCAGCGTGAAATGGTCCTGGGCGAGCCACTGCAGGAAGGCACGGCTCTCCGCCACCTGCGGGGCGGAAACGGTGGCGGGCGCGGAATCCAGTTCGGATGTGGCGGCTTGCAGCTGCGCGACCATCGGCTTCCAGTCTTCCACCGCGGCGCGCACGTCGGCCAGCGCGCGCTCGATGCCGGCGGCCAGCTGGGCGCGCTGCTGCGCATCGACCATGCGGTCGACCTCGATGGTCATCCACGATTCGCGCGGCGCTTCGGGCGCATCCGCGCGCGGGCGAACAGACTGCACCTGGCCGGAGCCGTCGCGCTCCACCGCGTAGATCGGGTGCACGATCAGGTGCAGCGTCAGCCCCTGGCGGTTGATCTCCATGGTGGTGGTGTCCACCAGGAAGGGCATGTCGTCGTTGACGATCTCCACCAGCGAGTGGCGCGAACCCCAGCCGTTCTCGGCCACCGAGGGGCTGGAAACGCGCACCTTGGCGCGGCCCTTTTCACGCAGGGCGCCGAACTGCCAGAGCGACAGCAGCGCGCCCAGCAGATCGGCGTTGCTGCGCTCGGCCAGGTCCTGCGCATCGAGCTGGCGGAAGTGCTCGCGGGCGAACGGCTCGATGGCCGCGCGCTGGGGCGCCGTCAGGCGCGTGGCCGCCAGGGCCAGCACGGCCTCGACGCGTTCGACGCGAAGCGCGTCAGTGGATGCATCCATGTTGTTCTTCCTCACTGTCTTGGCATGCCTGCACTCTAGGCGCATGCGGCAGAAAGTGCCAATGCCGATTGCTGCGGGCCGGATGCGCAATGCGCATGCGCGCCCGCACGGCGTGAGAAAGAGGTGCGAAGAAGCGCCTTAGCGGCGCTTTTTGGTCTGGATGCCCAGCGATTCGCGGTTTTTATCGATCCGGGCCTGCTTGCGGTCGTTTTCCTTTTCCATGGCCTTGCGCTTGGTGTAACCCGAGGCGTCGGCCCAGGCCCACCAGGCCACGGCCAGCCCGAACGGCGACAGCACCAGCCACCAGGGCCAGGCGGCGACGGGGCCGAATTCCATGTACTTCATGGCCAGCAAAATAATCCCGATTCCAAGGAAATACATGACAGTTCTCCGGGCGGCGAGGGTCAACCGCAGTCACTACAATCGCGTTGAACGACTGTAACCCAACCAACGAGGAAAAAAATGAAACGTGCCCTGTTCGCCCTGCTGGCCGCCACCGCCGTCGCCGCGCCCGCGCTGGCCGACCAGGCCCTGGCCACGGCCAAGAACTGCATGGCCTGCCACGCGGTCGACAAGAAGCTGGTCGGCCCCGCCTACAAGGAAGTGGCCGCCAAGTACGCCGGCCAGAAAGACGCGGCGGACAAGCTGGCCGTGAAGATCCAGAAGGGCGGCTCCGGCGTCTGGGGCCCCGTGCCCATGCCCGCCAACGCACAGGTCAACGAAGCCGAAGCCAAGAAGCTGGCCGCCTGGGTTCTCAGCCTGAAGTAAACCCTGCGTAAAGAATAGAAAAGCCCGCAACCGCGGGCTTTTTCATTGGAGAAACGGCCCGCAGAGCGCACCACGCCTGCGTAAGCCGCTATCTTTTTTATAGCTTCTCGGCCAGCTGCTCCAGGATGGCGGGGTTCTCCAGCGTGCTGGTGTCCTGCGTGATCGCCTCGCCCTTGGCGATGGAGCGCAAGAGGCGCCGCATGATTTTTCCGCTGCGCGTCTTGGGCAGGTTGTCGCCGAAGCGAATGTCCTTGGGCTTGGCGATGGGCCCGATTTCCTTGGCCACCCAGTTGCGCAGTTCGGTGGCGATCTGCTTGGCCTCTTCGCCCGTGGGGCGCGAGCGCTTGAGCACGACGAACGCGCAGATCGCCTCGCCGGTCAGGTCGTCGGGGCGGCCCACCACGGCGGCCTCGGCCACCAGGTCGGTCTTGGAGACCAGGGCCGACTCGATTTCCATGGTGCCCAGGCGGTGGCCCGACACGTTCAGCACGTCGTCGATGCGGCCGGTGATGCGGAAGTAGGCGTTGTCCTTGTTGCGCACGGCGCCGTCGCCGGCCAGGTAGTAGGTGCCGCCCATCTCCGGCGGGAAATAGCTCTTCCTGAAGCGGTCGGGGTCGTTCCAGATGGTGCGGATCATCGAGGGCCAGGGCCGCTTGATCACCAGCATGCCCCCCGATCCGTTGGGCACGTCCGCGCCCACCTCGTCCACGATGGCCGCCATGATGCCCGGCAGCGGCAGCGTGCACGAGCCCGGCACCAGCGGCGTGGCGCCCGGCAGCGGCGTGATGACATGGCCGCCGGTTTCGGTCTGCCAGAAGGTGTCCACGATCGGGCAGCGCTCGCCGCCCACGTGCTTGTAGTACCACATCCAGGCTTCGGGGTTGATGGGCTCGCCCACCGAGCCGAGGATGCGCAGGCTCGACAGGTCGGAGCGCGCGGGATGTACCTTCTCGTCGCCCTCGGCCGCCTTGATCAGCGAGCGGATGGCCGTGGGCGCCGTGTAGAACACCGTGACCTTGTGCTTCTCGATCATCTGCCAGAAGCGGCCGGCGTTCGGGTGGGTCGGGATGCCTTCGAAGATCACCTGCGTGCAGCCCGCCGCCAGCGGGCCGTAGGCCACGTAGGTGTGGCCCGTGATCCAGCCGATGTCGGCCGTGCACCAGAACACGTCCGAGGGCTTGATGTCGAAGGTCCAGTCCATCGTGAGCCTGGCCCACAGCAGGTAGCCGCCCGTGGAGTGCTGCACGCCCTTGGGCTTGCCGGTGGAGCCGGAGGTGTAGAGGATGAACAGCGGGTGCTCGGCGCCCACCGGCTGCGGCTTGCACTCGCTGGCCTGCCCCTTGAGTGCTTCGTCGAACGTCGTGTCGCGGCCGGCCACCATGTTGCAGGCCGTCGGCGTGCGCATGTAGACCAGCACCTTCTTCAGCGTGGTGCAGCCGCCCATGGCGATGCCTTCATCGACGATGGACTTCAGCGGCAGTTCCTTGCCGCCGCGCATCTGGAAGTTGGCGGTGATCACGGCCACCGCGCCGGCGTCGATGATGCGTTCGTTCAGTGCCTTGGCCGAAAAGCCGCCGAACACCACGCTGTGGGTGGCGCCGATGCGCGCGCAGGCCTGCATGGCGATCACGCCTTCGATGGTCATCGGCATGTAGACGATGACGCGGTCGCCCTTGCCTATGCCCTGCGCCTTGAGCGCGTTGGCGAACTGGCTCACGCGGCCCAGCAGTTCCCGGTACGTGACACGGGTGACGGCGCCGTCGTCGGCCTCGAAGATGATGGCGTCCTTGTTCTCGACCGGCGTGCCCATGTGCCTGTCAAGGCAGTTGGCCGAGGCGTTCAGCTCGCCGTCGTCGAACCACTTGTAGAACGGCGCGTTCGATTCATCCAGCACTTTCGTGAAGGGCTTGGACCACACCACGTTCTCGCGCGCCAGGCGGGCCCAGAAGCCCTCGAAATCGCTGTCCGCTTCGGCGCACAGCGCGTTGTACGCGGGCATGCCGGAAATGCGCGCGCCCTTCACGGCGGCTTCGGGCGGGTTGAACACGCGGTTTTCGACCAGGACCGATTCGATGGCACTCATAGCTTGTCTCCGTTGGGGTTCGATTTCGCCGGTAATGTCAGGGTTTGCACTTACAACGCACTGACTTACGCGAACCTTGCCAATTTACTCCAAGCCCGCCGCGCCGACCACGCGCGCGCCCCAACGAAAAAAGGCACCCCGCCTTGCGGCGGGATGCCCCTTGAAAAGGTCTGGGGGCTCAGGTCGTCGCGGCGGCCCTGAAGTCACCGCTGGCGCTGGCCTCGGCAGCCGGCGCGGGCCGGTTCATTTCGGCGCGGCGCATCGGCCGCAGCACGTACCAGGCCATCAGCGCGGCGATGGCGTTCATGACGCTGCCGACGATGAACACGGCATGCCAGCTTCCGGTCATGGCCGTCAGCACGCTGGACAGCGGCACCAGCAGCGAGGCCGTGCCCTTGGCGGTGTACAGCAGGCCCGCGTTGGCGGCGGCGTACTTGGAGCCGAAGGTATCGGCGCAGGTGGAGGGGAACAGGCTGTAGATCTCGCCCCAGGCGAAGAACACCAGGCCCGTGAGGATCACGAAGGCGATCGGGTTCTGGCCGAACTGGTACAGCGCCAGGATGCCGACGGATTCGAGGCCGAAGGCGAACAGCATGGTCTTCTCGCGGCCGATCTGGTCGGACACCCAGCCGAAGAACGGACGCGTCAGGCCGTTGAGCACACGGTCGATGGCCAGCGCGAAAGTCAGCGCGGGCAGCACCAGGCCCATGATGTTGACGGGCACGTCGCCGATCTTGAAGTCCCTTGCAATGGGGCCCAGCTGCGCGGTCGCCATCAGGCCGCCGGCTGCCACCATCACGAACATCACGTACATCACCCAGAACACCGGGCGGCGCAGGATTTCGCTGGGCTTGTAGTCATGGCGGCCCTGCTGCACGTTGATCTTAGAGACAGCGGCGCTCTTGGCCAGGTTGGACGGGGCGCGGGTCAGGAAGAACGACATCACGAACACGACGACGCCCTGCAGGATGCCGAAGTAGAGGAAGGCCGACTGGTAGCCGCTGTCCTTGATCATCGCGGAGATGGGCAGGATGGTGAGCGCGGAGCCGGCGCCGAAACCGGCGGCCGTGAGGCCTGCCGCGAGGCCGCGGCGGTCCGGGAACCACTTGAGCGCGTTGCCCACGCAGGTGCCGTAGACGGCGCCCGCGCCGACACCGCTGACGGCGGCGGCGAAGTACAGCAGCGCCAGCGAATCAGCGTAGGAGTTCAGTACCCAGCCGATGCCGCAGAGCACGCCGCCGCCCATCACCACGGGGCGCGGGCCGAAGCGGTCGACCAGGTAGCCTTCAATGGGCACCAGCCAGGTTTCGGTCAGCACGAAGATCGTGAAGGCGACCTGGATCGCGGCCTTGCTCCAGCCGTATTTGTCGGAAATCGGGTTGACGAACAGGGTCCAGCCGTACTGCAGGTTGGCGATCATCGCCATGCAGACGATGCCCATGAGTAGCTGCATCCAGCGATAGGTTGAAGAACGGGCGGGTGCGCCGTCGGTGTAGGCCATTTGTGTGTCTCCGGTTGCTTTGATTGCGCCGCGTGGCATGTATCTGCTCGGGCCCGATTCTGGGATTGCGAATACGAAATTGCCTTGACCGGAGTCAAGAAACGGGGCGCGCATATTGATCGCAGTCAAGATTGTGGAAATTTCCGCGCTCTACAATCCGGCATGTCTGACCCAAACCTGACGGGACGGCCCGCATCGCCGATGCGCCCCCTTCCCAGCCTGATCTTCGCGAGCCGCTGGCTGCAATTGCCCCTGTACCTCGGCCTGATCGCCGCGCAGGCCGTATACGTGTTTCACTTCTGGGTGGAGCTGGTTCACCTGCTGCACGCCGCGTTCGGCAGCCAGGAGGCCCTGCAGAGCCTGATCACCAGCATCGGCTACAAGACCGGTACGCCGATCGTCACGCTCAACGAGACCGTGATCATGCTGGTGGTGCTGGCGCTGATCGACGTGGTGATGATCTCCAACCTGCTGATCATGGTGATCGTGGGCGGGTATGAAACCTTCGTCAGCCGCATGGGGCTGCAGGACCACCCGGACCAGCCCGAATGGCTGAGCCACGTGAACGCCTCGGTGCTGAAGGTGAAGCTGGCCACGGCCATCATCGGCATCAGCTCCATCCACCTGCTCAAGACCTTCATCAACGCCGACAACTACTCCGACCGGGTGCTGATCGCGCAGACGGCGATCCACATCACCTTCCTGCTGTCGGCCGTGGCGATCGCCTACACCGACAAGATCATGTCGGGCATCGCGTCGTCAAACCCGAAGCATTGAGCGGCGGGCCGGCTAGCTGCCGGTCATGTTTTCCGGCCTGACCCAGGCGTCGAACTGCTCCGCGGTGACAAAGCCCAGCGCCAGCGCCGCTTCGCGCAGGCTGGTGCCTTCCTGGTGGGCCTTCTTGGCGATCTGCGCCGACTTGTCGTAGCCGATGTGCGGGTTCAGCGCCGTCACCAGCATCAGCGAGCGCTGGACCAGCTCGTCGATGCGTTCGCGGTTGGCGGTGATGCCCACCGCGCAGTGGTCGTTGAAGCTCACCATGCCGTCGGCCAGCAGGCGCACGCTCTGCAGGAAGTTGTGCGCCACCATGGGGCGGAACACATTCAGTTCGAAGTTGCCCGAGGCGCCGCCGATGTTGATGGCCACGTCGTTGCCGAACACCTGGCAGCACAGCATGGTGAGCGCCTCGCTCTGCGTGGGGTTCACCTTGCCCGGCATGATGGAGGAGCCCGGCTCGTTCTCGGGGATGGAGAGTTCGCCGATGCCGCTGCGCGGCCCGCTGGCCAGCCAGCGCACGTCGTTGGCGATCTTCATCAGGCTGGCAGCCAAAGTCTTGAGTGCGCCATGGGCGTGCACCAGCGCATCGCAGGACGCCATGGCCTCGAACTTGTTGGGCGCGGTGACGAAAGGCAGGCCCGTCAGCCGGGCCAGCTCGGCCGCCACGCTTTCGGCGTAGCCCTTGGGCGCGTTCAGGCCCGTGCCCACGGCCGTGCCGCCCAGTGCCAGCTCGCACAGGTGCGGCAGCGCGCCGTGCAGGTGCCTGTCGCCCTGCTCCAGCTGCGCCGCATAACCCGAAAACTCCTGGCCCAGCGTGAGCGGCGTGGCGTCCTGCAGGTGGGTGCGGCCGATCTTGACGATGTCCCTGAATTCTTCGGACTTGCCGGCGAGCGTTCCCTTGAGCTTCATCAGCGCGGGCGCCAGCTTGCGCATCAGCCCATCCACCGCCGCCACGTGCATCGCGGTGGGGAACACGTCGTTGGAAGACTGGCTCATGTTCACTTCGTCATTGGGGTGCACCAGCCGGCCCTCGCCGCGCTGGCCGCCCAGCAGCTCGCTGGCGCGGTTGGCCAGCACCTCGTTGACGTTCATGTTGGTCTGGGTGCCGGAGCCGGTCTGCCAGACCACCAGGGGGAATTCGCCCTCGTGCTGGCCGGCGATCACCTCGTCGGCGGCGGCGATGATGGCGGCCGCCTTGTCGGAATCCAGCAGGCCCAGCAGGCTGTTGGCGACGGCCGAGGAGCGCTTGATCTGGGCCAGCGCCCGGATGATCTCGCGCGGCTGGCGCTCGCCGGAAATGTCGAAATTCTGCAGCGAGCGCTGGGTCTGCGCGCCCCACAGGCGGTGGGCCGGCACCTCGATGGGGCCGAAGGTGTCGCGTTCAATCCGGGTGTTCATGGTCAAGTAAGGCTCAGCTGTCAAAATACGGAGTGGCAGCCACCGTAGCAGAGTTGGCGGCCCTTGTGTATTCCCCAGCCCTCACCTCCCCTCCAGCATCATGACCACCAGCATCAAGCAAGCGGATCTGATTGAATCGATCGCGGCCGCGCTCCAGTACATCAGCTACTACCACCCGGCGGACTACATCGCCCACCTGGCGCGCGCCTACGAGCGTGAGCAGAGCCCCGCGGCCAAGGACGCCATTGCCCAGATCCTCACCAACAGCAAGATGAGCGCCACCGGCCACCGGCCGATCTGCCAGGACACGGGCATCGTCAATGTGTTCCTGAAGGTGGGCATGGACGTGCGCTTCGAAGGCTTCGCGGGCAGCCTGGACGACGCCATCAACGAGGGCGTGCGCCGCGGCTACAACCACCCGGACAACACCCTGCGCGCATCGGTGGTGGCCGATCCGCAGTTCGAGCGCAGGAACACGAAGGACAACACGCCGGCAGTGATCTTCACCGAGCTGGTGCCCGGCGACAAGCTGGAAGTGACCGTGGCGGCCAAGGGCGGTGGCAGCGAGAACAAGAGCAAGTTCGTGATGCTCAATCCTTCCGATTCGGTGGTGGACTGGGTGCTCAAGACCGTTCCGACCATGGGCGCCGGCTGGTGCCCGCCCGGCATGCTGGGCATCGGCATCGGCGGCACGGCCGAGAAGGCCATGCTGATGGCCAAGGAGTCGCTGATGGACGACATCGACATGTACGAACTGCTGGCCCGGGGGCCGAAGGACAAGACCGAGGAGATGCGGCTGGAGCTGTACGAAAAGGTGAACGCGCTGGGCATCGGCGCCCAGGGGCTGGGCGGCCTCACCACGGTGCTGGACATCAAGATCAAGCTGTACCCCACGCATGCGGCCAGCAAGCCGGTGGCGATGATCCCCAACTGCGCGGCCACGCGCCATGCGCACTTCGTGATGGACGGTTCCGGCGCCGTGTACCTTGACCCGCCCAGCCTGGACCTCTGGCCCAACGTGAACTGGACGCCCGACTACGTGAAGAGCAAGAAGGTCAACCTCGACACGCTGACCAAGGAAGAAGTTGCCGGCTGGAAGCCGGGCGACACGTTGCTGCTCAACGGCAAGATGCTCACCGGCCGCGACGCGGCGCACAAGCGCATCCAGGACATGCTGGCCAGGGGCGAGAAGCTGCCGGTGGACTTCACCAACCGCGTCATCTACTACGTGGGACCGGTGGACCCGGTCAAGGGCGAGGCCGTCGGCCCCGCCGGCCCCACCACCTCCACGCGGATGGACAAGTTCACCGACATGATGCTGGCCCAGACAGGGCTGATCGCCATGATCGGCAAGGCCGAGCGTGGCCCGGTCGCGATCGAGGCGATCCGCAAGCACAAGAGCGCCTACCTGATGGCGGTGGGCGGCGCGGCCTACCTGGTCTCCAAGGCGATCAAGACAGCGAAGGTGCTGGGCTTCGCCGACCTGGGCATGGAGGCGATCTATGAATTCGACGTGGTCGACATGCCGGTGACGGTGGCAGTGGATTCGGGCGGCACCAGCGCCCACATCACCGGCCCGGCCGAGTGGCAGAAGAAGATCGCCACCGGCGAGTTCAAGAACATCCCGGTAGCCGCGGCTTGAGCCTGCAGGCCCCGATCGGCGTTTTCGACAGCGGCGTCGGCGGCCTGAGCATCCTGCGCGCGCTGCGCGCGGAGTTGCCGGCGGAAAACTTTGTGTATTTCGCCGATTCAGGCCACGCGCCCTATGGCGAGCGGGGTGACGCATACGTCATCGCCCGCACGCATGCCGTCGCGCGGCAGCTGCTGGATGAGCACCGCATCAAGGCGCTGGTGGTGGCCTGCAACACGGCCACCGCCGCCGCCATCCACCTGCTGCGCGCCGAATATCCCGGCCTGCCGGTGGTGGGCGTGGAGCCGGCGCTGAAGCCCGCGATCGCATTGAGCAGGACGGGCCGCATCGGCGTGATGGCGACGCGCGGCACGCTGGCCAGCGCCAAGTTCGCGGCCTTGCATGACTCGCTGAAGGGCCAGGCCGACTTCGTGCTGCAGCCCTGTGACGGCCTGGCGGATGCCATCCAGAACGACGACGCTACAAAAATAGTAGCGCTCTGTGCACAGTACATGCGCTCCCTGGGCACTTTCGGCTCTGAAAATGGGCAGATCGACACGCTGGTGCTGGGCTGCACACACTACCCGTTTGCCTCCCACCACCTGCAGCCGCTGGCCGGCCCGCTGGTGCGGCTGGTCGAAACCGGGGAGCCGGTGGCGCGGCAGGCGCGGCGCCTGCTGGAAGCCGCGGGCCTGGCAAAGCCGCAAGGCGAAGGCGGGACGGGCTGGGAGACCACCGGCGATGCGGCCGCGCTGGCGGCGGCGGCCGGGCGCTGGCTGCAGCTCTAGGGCGCGTGCTGGGCTTGGGCTAGTGCAGGTGGCGCGGCCTGCGGCCGCCGCCGTGCCCGCCCCCTGTGCCGCCGGTGCCACGCGGGGGCTTGCCGATTTCAAGCGAATTGACCAGCGCATCGAAGCGCTGGCTGAACAGCTTGTCGATCTCGGCGACCACGCCGCCCAGCTCTGCGCCGTCGAAATGGCGCTCCATCAGGCCGATAACGTCTTCCACCAGCAGGTCGCGCTGGACCTGCATGATGGCGGCCGGCGTGGGGCCGACGAACAGCATCACGAAATCGTCGCGCGACTCGCCCTCGGGCGGCTCGTCTTCCTCGTCGAACTCGGCGTCGTAGAACGTCACCTCGATGGCCGCGCCCTGTTCGGCCAGCTCGTTCAGGCTCATGCACATCTCGTCGAGCGACTGGCGGAAATCCTCGTCGCCGGGCACCGTCCAGCACATGCGCAGCAGGTGCTCGGGCGCGTCGAACTTGATGCCGGGCTCCTCTTCATAGGAGCTTTCGGCGCCGTCGGCCAGGGACTTGGCCCCAGCGTATTTCCACAGGGGTTTCAGGGCGTCCTGCAGCTGGGCAAAGGTCACGTCGGCGCGCAACGGCACTTCGCCGTGGACATGAATTTCAAAGGGAGCGTTGTAGCTTGGCATGGCGGGACCCGACTTTCTTCAATTGTGCCACCACACCGGGGTTTGCCCTGCCCGCCTTGTGCCTGCCCGGCAGCGGTGCTAACGTCCCGACGGGGAGAAAAAGCCGGGCTCGACGCCCATTCGAAGAAAGAGGGGATTCATGTTCACAAAACGCACTCGCCTGATCGCATTGGGCGCCCTGCTGGCCGTGCCGGCCCTGTCGTGGGCACAGGGCCATAACCGCGACCGCTACGAAATCAGGGTCATCAACAACTGGGACCAGCGCATCGAGGTCTCGATCACCGCCGAGCGGCGCGATGAAGACATACGCACCAACTGGAACATCGCGCCCAAGGCGAACACCTGGCTCGCGATGGAAGGCGGGCGCAGGGTCCGCGTGCGCGGCAGCGACCGCATCACCGTGCGGCGCGACATGCGCTCGGTGCGAATTTCGGAGGTGGCCGATTTCCAGAACGGCTCGTGGGTGGTGAGCGCGCGAGACGTGGTGCGCGGCCAGCGCGACAAGGAACGCCGCTAGGAGGGTTGCACCGCTTGGTGCCTCGAGCCGGAATCGAACCGGCACGCCCCGATTAAGGAAGCGGCGGATTTTAAGTCCGCTGTGTCTACCAATTTCACCATCGAGGCCCCTGGGGCTGATTGTGAAACAAAACAGCCCCGCCAACGATGTTGGCGGGGCTGTGCGTTTTCTGGAGGCGCGAGGCGGAGTCGAACCGCCCTAGACGGATTTGCAATCCGTTGCATAACCGATTTGCTATCGCGCCGTGAAAAGGGAAAGTGCCTCTTTCAACAAAAAAGGGAAGCCTGAGCTTCCCTTTTGGAAATGTGGAGCGGGAAAAGAGTCTCGAACTCTCGACCTCAACCTTGGCAAGGTTGCGCTCTACCAACTGAGCTATTCCCGCATTTCGAGCCTCGAATTATAGCGCAATTCCAGGCACCTTCGCAAACCCACTCAGTGCTTGACCGAAACCGGCGCCCCGCCCTGCTTGGCGGCCTCCGCCGGAGCGGCGGCCGCGGCGGCGGCGGCCGCCGCCACTTCCTCGTCGGTCAGTGCCGTCGGGTGGCGCTCCAGCGCCACTTCCAGCACCTTGTCGATCCATTTCACCGGCACGATCTCCAGGCCTGCCTTGACGTTGTCGGGGATGTCCTGCAGGTCCTTGGCGTTTTCCTCCGGGATGATCACCGTCTTGATGCCGCCGCGCAGCGCCGCCAGCAGCTTTTCCTTCAGGCCGCCGATGGCTGTGACTTCCCCGCGCAGCGTGATCTCGCCGGTCATCGCCACATCAGCGCGCACCGGGATGCCGGTGAGCGCCGAGACGATGGCCGTGGTCATGGCCGCGCCGGCGCTGGGCCCGTCCTTGGGCGTGGCGCCGTCGGGCACGTGGATGTGCATGTCCTTCTTCTCGAACACCTCGTCCTTGATGCCCAGGCCGCGGGCACGGCTGCGCACCACGGTGCGGGCTGCCGCCACGGATTCCTTCATCACGTCGCCTAACGAACCGGTGGTGGTGATGATGCCCTTGCCGGGCATCAGCGCCGCCTCGATGGTAAGCAGATCGCCGCCCACTTCGGTCCAGGCCAGGCCGACCACCTGGCCCACCTGGTTCTGCTCCTCGGCACGGCCGTAGGTGAACTTGCGAACGCCCAGGAAGTCGTTGAGGTTTTCGGCGTTCACGGTCACCAGCGGCGTGTATTTCTTCAGCAGCAGGCCCTTGACAACCTTGCGGCAGATCTTGCCCAGGTCGCGCTCGAGCGAGCGCACGCCGGCTTCGCGGGTGTAGTAGCGGATGATGTCGCGCACGGCGTCTTCGGTCACCAGCAGTTCGATGTCCTTGATGCCGTTGTTCTTCATCTGCTTGGGCAGCAGGTAAGTGAGCGCGATGTTGGTCTTCTCGTCCTCGGTGTAGCCCGAGAGGCGAATCACTTCCATGCGGTCCAGCAGGGCCGGCGGAATGTTCATCGAGTTGGAGGTCGCCACGAACATCACGTCCGACAGGTCGAAGTCGACCTCGACATAGTGGTCCCCGAACTTGTGGTTCTGCTCCGGGTCGAGTACTTCCAAAAGAGCGCTGGAAGGGTCACCGCGGAAGTCGGTACCCAGCTTGTCGATCTCGTCCAGCAGGAACAGCGGGTTGCGCGTGCCGGCCTTGTTAAGGTTGGTGAGCACCTTGCCCGGCAGCGCGCCGATGTAAGTACGGCGGTGGCCGCGGATCTCGGCCTCGTCGCGCATGCCGCCCAGGGCCATGCGCACGTACTTGCGCCCGGTCGCCTTGGCGATTGACTGGCCCAGCGAGGTCTTACCCACACCGGGTGGGCCAACGAGGCACAGGATGGGCGCCTTGACCTTGTCCACGCGCTGCTGCACCGCGAGGTACTCAAGGATGCGGTCCTTGACCTTGTCCAGGCCGTAGTGGTCCTGGTTGAGCACCTCTTCGGCGTTGCCCAGGTCGTGCTTGATCTTGGTCTTCTTGCTCCAGGGCAGGCCGACCAGCACGTCGATGTAGTTGCGAACCACGGTGGCTTCGGCAGACATCGGGGACATCAGCTTGAGCTTCTTGAGTTCACCCTCGGCCTTCTTGAGCGCTTCCTTGGGCATCTTGGCGAGCTTGATCTTCTTTTCGATCTCCTCGATGTCCGCGCCCTCTTCGCCTTCGCCAAGCTCCTTCTGGATGGCCTTGACCTGCTCGTTCAGGTAGAAGTCGCGCTGGTTCTTTTCCATCTGGCGCTTCACGCGGCCGCGGATCTTCTTGTCGACGTTGAGGATGTCCACCTCGCGCTCGATCTGCTCGAACAGGTTCTCCAGCCGCAGCTTGATGTCCGACAGGTCCAGAACGATCTGCTTGTTGTCCAGCTTGAGCGGCAGGTGGGCGGCGATGGTGTCAGCCAGGCGGCCCGGGTCATCGATGCTGGAGATGGACGTGAGGATCTCCGGCGGAATCTTCTTGTTGAGCTTCACGTACTGGTCGAACTGCTGCATCACGGCGCGGCGAAGCGCCTCGATTTCGCTCGACTTCGGTTCCTGCGCGGCTTGGTCCACCGGGGTGACGTTGGCCGAGAAATGAGCCTCGCCGTCGTCGATGCGGTTGACGCGCGCGCGCTGCTGGCCTTCGACCAGCACCTTCACGGTGCCGTCCGGCAATTTCAGCATCTGCAGGATGGTGGAGACGCAGCCCACCTCGAACATGTCGGAGACCGACGGCTCATCCTTGGCGGCGGCCTTCTGCGCCACCAGCATGATGCGTCGCTCGGCTTCCATGGCGGCTTCCAGCGCCTTGATGCTCTTGGGCCGGCCGACAAACAGCGGGATGACCATGTGGGGGAATACCACCACGTCGCGCAGCGGCAGCAGGGGCAGGTCGATGGCGGTCGCAGGCAGGGGAATGTGTCCGGACATGCAGATCCTTTGAGTTACCTGGAGAATATGGCCTGAAAAAGGGCATTTTCAACCCGCCGGCGCGCAAATGGGGCCAGGTTGAGGAAATGGCTTAGGCTTTTTTCGCGGCTTCGCGATACACCAGCAGGGGGGGCTTGTTTTCGTCGATGGTGGACTCGTCAACGACGACCTTGTCCACGTTCGAGGTGTTGGGCAGTTCGAACATCGTGTCGATGAGCGACTGCTCCAGGATGGAACGCAGGCCGCGCGCGCCGGTCTTGCGGGCCAGCGCCTTGCGGGCGATGGCCTTGAGCGCGTTGGGCCTGATCTCCAGGTCCACGCCTTCCATGGCCAGCAGCTTGCTGTACTGCTTGACCATCGCGTTCTTGGGCTCGGTGAGGATCTGCACCAGCGCGTCCTCGGACAGCTCGGACAGGGTGGCCACCACCGGCATGCGGCCGACGAGTTCGGGAATCAGGCCGAACTTGATCAGGTCTTCCGGCTCCACATCGCGGAACACATCGGTGAGGGCGCGTTGCTTCTTGCTCTTGACGGTGGCCCCGAAGCCGATGCCCGAAGCCTCGGTGCGGTTCTCGATCACCTTTTCCAGGCCCGAGAAGGCGCCGCCGCAGATGAACAGGATGTTGGTCGTGTCGATCTGCAGGAAATCCTGGTTGGGATGCTTGCGCCCGCCCTGGGGCGGCACGCTGGCCATCGTGCCTTCGATCAACTTGAGCAGCGCCTGCTGCACGCCCTCGCCCGACACGTCGCGGGTGATGGAGGGGTTGTCGGACTTGCGCGAGATCTTGTCGATCTCGTCGATGTAGACGATGCCGCGCTGGGCCCGCTCCACCTCGTAGTTGCAGCTTTGCAGCAGTTTCTGGATGATGTTCTCGACGTCTTCGCCCACGTAGCCGGCTTCGGTCAGCGTGGTGGCGTCGGCCATGACGAACGGCACATCCAGCATGCGCGCCAGCGTCTGCGCCAGCAGCGTCTTGCCCGACCCGGTGGGGCCGATCAGGAGGATGTTGCTCTTGGTGAGCTCGACGTCGTCCTTCTTGGCCTTTTCCTTGTGGCGCAGCCGCTTGTAGTGGTTGTACACGGCCACCGACAGCGCGCGCTTGGCCGGTTCCTGGCCGATCACGTAGTTGTCGAGGTTGGACTTGATCTCGCTGGGCGTGGGCAGGTCGCCGCGCGCCTCCCGCGTCTCGTCACCGGTAGGCAACTCGTCGCGGATGATTTCATTGCACAGGTCGATGCATTCGTCGCAGATGAATACGGAAGGCCCGGCGATCAGTTTCTTCACCTCATGCTGGCTCTTGCCGCAGAAGGAGCAGTAAAGCGTCTTTTCGCTGGAAGAGCCTTTTTTCTCGGCCATGTGCGCGGTGCCTTTTGAAGGAGTTTCAGAATGATAACCAAATAAAAACGGCGCTCCCTGTTACAGGAATGCGCCGTTGCTGCGGTGCAACCCAAAGGCCGCGCCGGCGGGCAAAAGTCCGCTCAGGGCCGCTTTGCGATCACCTGATCGACCAGGCCGTACGCCTTGGCTTCGTCCGCGTCGAGGAAGTAATCCCGTTCGGTGTCCCGCTCGATCTTTTCCAGCGGCTGGCCCGTGCGCTCAGCCAGGATGCGGTTCATCACCGCCTTGGTCTTGAGGATGTCGCGGGCGTGGATCTCGATGTCGGTCGCCTGGCCCTGGGTGCCGCCCAGCACCTGGTGGATCATCACCTTGGAATTCGGCAGCGAGAAGCGTTTGCCCTTGGCGCCGGCGGCCAGCAGGAACGCGCCCATGCTGGCGGCCATGCCGGTGCACAGCGTGGAGACGTCGGGCTTGATGAAGTTCATGGTGTCGAAGATCGCCATGCCGGCGCTGACGCTGCCGCCCGGCGAGTTGATGTAGAACGAAATGTCCTTGTCCGGGTTTTCGCTCTCCAGGAACAGCAGCTGGGCCACCACCAGGTTGGCGGTCTGGTCGTTCACCGGGCCCACCAGGAAGATGACCCGCTCGCGCAGCAAGCGCGAATAGATGTCGTAGGACCGCTCGCCGCGGCCGGAGTGCTCGATGACGATCGGCACCATGCCGAGGCCCTGGGTTTCAAGTGCGCTCATGGGGAATTACTCCGGTTTTCTTGCATGTACTGTACCCAAAATGAAATGGGGCCTGTGAGCCGGACTGCAAGCCCGCACAAGCCCCATGTCTGGGCAGAAAAGCGGGGCTGGCCCGCGCTCGCCCCCGGATTTCAGGACTGGCCCATCAGCTCGTCGAAGGCGATCGCCTTGTCCGCGACCTTGGCCTTGCCCAGGACGAAGTCGGTCACGTTGTTCTCGATCACGATGGCCTCGACTTCCGCCAGTCGGCGATTGTCGCTGTAGTACCAGCGCACCACGTCGGCCGGCTTTTCGTAGCTGGCAGCCAGTTCCTCGACGTGGGTCTTGATCTGCTCGGGCTTGGCATGCAGTTCGTGGGCGCGCACCAGTTCGGCCACCACCAGGCCCAGGCGCACACGGCGCTCGGCCTGCGGGCGGAACACCTCGTCGGGAATCGGCGCCTTGTCGGCGTCCTTGATGCCGCGCTGCTTCAGGTCGGCACGGGCGCCTTCGATCATGCGGTCCACTTCCGACTGCACGCTCGACTTGGGCAGGTCCAGCTCGGCCTTGGACACCAGCGCGTCCATCACGGCCTGCTTGTTGCGGGACAGCAGGCGGAACTTGACTTCGCGCTCGAGGTTCTTGCGGATGTCGGCGCGCAGGCCTTCCACGGTGGCGTCGGGGATGCCCAGCGATTTGGCCAGCGCTTCATTGACTTCAGGCAGGTGGGCCGCCTCGATCTTCTTGACGGTGACCATGAAGTCGGCCTGCTTGCCCGCCACGTCCTTGCCGTGATAGTCGGCCGGGAAAGCCAGCGGGAAGGTCTTGCTTTCGCCGGGCTTCATGCCGCGCACCGCATCCTCGAATTCCTTGAGCATCTGGCCTTCGCCGACCAGGAACTGGAAGTCCTCGGCCTTGCCGCCGGAGAAGGTTTCGCCGTCGATCTTGCCTTCGAAATCCACCGTCACGCGGTCGCCGTCCTGCGCGGCCGCGTCCTGGGCGCGCTGCGCGAAGGTGCGGCGCTGCTTGCGCAGGATGTCCAGGGTCTTGTCGATGGCGGCGTCGCCTACTTCGGCGGTGACGCGCTCGACTTCGGCCGTGGCCAGGTCGCCGATGGTGACGTCGGGATAGACCTCGAACACCGCGTCGAAGGCCAACTCGCCCTCGGGCGCTTCTTCCTTTTCGGTGATGCGGGGCTGGCCGGCGACGCGCAGCTTGGCTTCGTTGGCGGCCTGGGCGAAGGCTTCGCCCACCTTGTCGTTCATCACTTCGTAGTGCACCGAATAGCCGTAGCGCTGGGCCACGACGTTCATGGGCACCTTGCCCGGACGGAAGCCGTCCATCTTGACTGTGCGCGCCAGGCGCTTGAGGCGGGAATCGACTTCGGACTGGATGACGCCGACCGGCAGGGTCAGGGTCATCTTGCGTTCGAGCTTTTCGAGGGTTTCAACGTTCACGGCCATGGTGTTCTCTCTTGAGGTAAATCTGCGTGGTGCGCGGGGGGGGACTCGAACCCCCACACCATTGCTGGCGTCAGGACCTAAACCTGGTGCGTCTACCAATTTCGCCACCCGCGCTGAGCTGAAAAATGGACGCGGGCGGCCAGGGAATCCCCCGACCGCCCGCCCAAATCCGGTCAACCGCGTATTTTAGCCGGGAACGGCCACCGGCTCCCCAATGGGCCCGGCCGGGGCGGGGCCACCCTCCCGCTTGACGCGGAACCAGGCGGCGTACATTGCCGGCAGGGCCAGCAGGGTCAGCACCGTGGCCACCACCAGGCCGCCCATGATGGCGACGGCCATAGGCCCCCAGAACACCGACCGCGACAGCGGAATCATGGCCAGCACGGCGGCGGCGGCCGTCAGCACGATGGGCCGCAGGCGCCGCACCGCCGACTCGACGATCGCGTCCCAGGCAGGGATGCCGCGGGCGCGGTCCTGCTCGATCTGGTCGATCAGGATCACCGAGTTGCGCTGGATCATGCCCATCAGCGCGATCACGCCCAGCAGCGCCACAAACCCGAACGGCCGGCCCAGCAGCAACAGGGCCCCCGCCACACCGGCGATACCCAGCGGCCCCGTGATGAACACCAGCAGCGCACGGCTGAAGCTGTGCAGTTGCAGCATCAGCAACGTGAACGTGATGAACAGCATGATGGGCAGGCCTGCCGAAATCGAGGAAGACCCCTTCGAGCTTTCTTCAACGGCCCCCGCCACCTGGATCTGGTAACCCAGCGGCCACCTGGCTTCCAGCGCCTTCAGCTTGGGCAGCAACTCTTCCGACACCGTGGCGCCCTGCAGCCCCTCGACGATGTCGCTTTGCACGGTGATCGCGTAGTCGCGGTTCTCGCGCCACATCACGCCGGGCTCCCACGTGAACACCGGCTTGGCGATCTGGGTCAGCGGGATCGACTTGCCCGCCGCGGTGGGCAAGTAGGCATTGGCGATGTCGGTGATGGCGTTGCGCTCGTCCAGCGGCTGGCGCAGCACGATGTCGATCAGCTTGTCGCCTTCGCGGAACTGGCCGACGTTGGTGCCCGCCAGGATGGTCTTGGACGCCTGCGCGATCGACTGGCTGGTGACGCCCAGGGCGCGGGCCTTGGATTGGTCCACTTCAAGGCGCAGCACCTTGACCGATTCGTTCCAGTTGTCGTTGGTGCCCCGGGTGTTCGGGCTGGCCCGCATCACGGCCTTGACCTCGTCGGCGCGCTCGCGCAGTGCGATCGGGTCGGCGCCGACCACGCGGAACTGCACCGGGTAAGGCACGGGCGGCCCATTGGGCAGCAGCTTCACCCGGCCGCGGACTTCCGGGAATTCCTGGGCCAGCAGCGCGGGCAGCTTCACCCGCAGCGATTCACGCACCGCCAGGTCCTTGGGCAGGACGATGAATTGCGACACGTTGGTCTGCGGGAACACCTGGTCCAGCGGCAGGTAAAAGCGCGGCACGCCCGAGCCCACCCACGTGCTGACGGTAGTGACACCGGGCTCCCCACGCAGCCTGGCTTCCACACGCTTGGCCGTTTCCTCGTTGGCGGTAAAGGACGTACCTTCAGGGAACCAGATGTCCACCATGATTTCCGGGCGGCTGGAGTCCGGGAAGAACTGCTGCTGCACCTTGCCCATCCCCACGATGCCCAGGGCGAAGGTGAGGACGGTGGCGCCGATGGTGATCCAGCGGTGCTCGACACACCAGTCCACCAGCCGGCGGAAGGCCCGGTAGAACGGCGTGTCGAAATGCTCGTGGTGCTCGGCCTGGCCGTTGGCGGCAGCGGGCTTTTCCTTGAGCAGCAGCGTGCCGAGGTAAGGCACGAAGTAGACCGAGACGAGCCAGCTGAGCACCAGTGCGATCACCGTGACCGCGAAGATGGCGTAGGTGTACTCGCCCACGGTGGACTTGGCCATGCCGATCGGCAGGAAGCCGGTGGCGGTGATCAGCGTGCCGGTGAGCATGGGCATGGCGGTGATCTCGTACGCGAAGGTGGCGGCGCGCACCTTGTCGTAGCCCTCCTCCATCTTGCGCACCATCATTTCCACCGCGATGATGGCGTCGTCCACCAGCAGGCCCAGGGCGATGATCAGCGAGCCCAGCGAGATCTTGTGCAGGCCGATGCCCAGGTAGTCCATGGCCAGGAAAGTGACGGCCAGAACCAGCGGGATGGTGATGCCCACAACCAGGCCGGGCCGGATGTCGATGTAATAGCGCTTCCACAGCGGCAGCGCCGCGGCGTCGGGGCGGGAGTGGAAGCCCAAGGCGATGAAGCTCACCGCCAGCACGATCACCACCGCCTCGATCAGGGTGCGCACGAATTCATTGACCGAGTTCGAGACGTTCTTCGGCTGGTCCTGGATCTGCACCAGCTTGATGCCCGCGGGCAGCCCGTCCTCGACCTTGTGGAAAGTGGTCTTCAGCGACTTGCCCAGCCGGATGATGTCGCCGCCCTTGGCCATGGACACGCCCAGCGCGATGACCTGCTTGCCCTCGTGCCGCACCTTGACCACTGGCGGGTCCACGTAGCCGCGCTTGATCTCGGCGATGTCGCCCAGCCGCAGCTGGTTGCCCGAGGTGCCGCGTATCGGCATGGCGCGAAGCTGCTCCACCGCCTCGAACTGCCCCGCCACGCGGACCTGCACGATGTCCAGCGGCGTCTGCACGGCCCCCGCGGGCTCCACCGCGTTCTGCTGTCCCATCTGCGCCAGCACCTGGTTCAGGTCCAGGCCCAGCTGCGCCAGCCGCTTCTGCGAAATCTCGACATAGAGCTTTTCGTCCTGCACGCCGAAAAGTTCGACCTTGGCCACGTCGGGCACGCGCAGCAGCTGCTGGCGTACGTCGTCCGCGAAGGTCTTGAGTTCGGCGTAGTTGAAGCCGTCCGACTCCAGCGCGTAGATCACGCCGTAAACGTCGCCGAATTCGTCGTTGAAGAACGGCCCCTGAATGCCCGGCGGCAGCGTGAAGCGCATGTCGCCGATCTTCTTGCGCACGCTGTACCAGACGTTGGCCACGTCGCCGGGCTTGGACGAATCCTTGATCTGGAAAATGATCTGCGACTCGCCCGGCTTCGAATAGCTGCGGATCTTGTCCGCATAAGGCGCTTCCTGAAGCGTGCGCTCCAGCTTGTCGGTGACCTGCTCGGCCACCTGCTGGGCCGTGGCGCCGGGCCAGTAGGTGCGCACAACCATGGCGCGGAAGGTGAATGGCGGGTCCTCGTCCTGGCCCAGCTGGAAATAGGCGGCAAATCCCAGCAGCATCAGCACCACCATGAGGTAGCGCGTCAGGGCGGGATGCTCAAGGGCCCATCGGGAAAGATTGAAAGCCTCTTTCGGTTGCGTCTGCGTCATGGCCGGCTCACTTCACTGTGGGCGTGAGCGTGGCCGCGTGCGCGGTGTTTGCTACAGGTTTTATAGCGCCTTCAGCAGTACCGGCGCCCGCTTGCGGCACTTTTTCCTGGTAAATGGTGACTTTCTGGCCGGGCGAAAGCACATGCACGCCGGCGGATACCACCAGCATGCCGGGCAGCAGGCCGCCGGCGACCACGGCCTCATTGCCGTCCGCCGTAGCGATCTGCACCGGCTGCGATTTCAGCGTCATGGTGGCCTTGTCGAGTACCCAGACGGCGGTGGACCGTCCGTCCTGCTTCAAGGCACTGGTCGGCAGCTTGATGACCTGGGTGCCGACATGGCTGAGCGCTTGCGCGGAGACGTAAACCGTGGCGCCGAGCGCCGGCTGCGTCGCCGGGTCCAGCGAAACCTTGATGGGATAGGTGCGGGTCACCGGGTCGGCGCTCGCGGACACCTCGCGCACCTTGCCGGTCAGCGTGCGGTTTTCGGCCCACACACGCACGCTCACGTCGGAGCCCGGCTTGACCGCCGCCACCTTGTCTTCCGGGACCGAGAAAACCACATCGCGCGGGCCGTCCTGGGCGATGCGCACGACCGGCGTGCCCGCCGTCACCACCTGGCCGGGTTCGGCTTCGATCGCCGTAACGATGCCCGACACGTCGGCCACCAGCGTGGTGTAGGCCGCCTGGTTGCCTTGGGAGGACAGTTGCGCCTGCGCTTGCTCCAGCTGCGCCTGCGCGGCCTTCAGCGTCGTTTCGCGCCGCTCGAGTTCGGCGCCGCTGATGAAGTTCTGGTCTTTCAGCGCTGCATAGCGCTTGTAGTCGCCGGCGGCCAGGTCGCGGTTGGTGGCCGCCGCGTTCAGCTGCGCCCGGGCAGCGTCGGCCGCAAGCTTGTAGTCCTGGGGGTCGAGCTGCGCGAGCACCTGCCCCGCCTTCACCCGCTGGCCCAGCTCAGCCTGGCGGCGCACGATCTTGCCCGCCACCCGAAAGCCCAGCCGCGACTCGACGCGGGGCCGCACCTCGCCCGCGAACTCATAGCCCGACTGGAAGCTTTCGGCGCCCACGGTGAGCACTCGAACAGCGCGGATGGGCTCCTGGGCGGGTTCAGGCCGGGAACAGGCCGCAAGCACAACAGCGGCGCTGATGAGACCAAGGGCCAGACGAAAGGAGGAAGATGAAGGCAGATGTGACATGGCGGACCTGATCAGAAAGTACCCGAAAGCACAGTTAATGACTGACTGGTTAGTAATCTAGGGTAAACGCTGAGGCTTGTCAAGCGACAATTCCGGGCGTGAATCTTCCCCTGTTGCGTGCGGTTTCCCGCTCGTTCTATCTTTCCATCCGCCTGCTGCCGGCACCGCTGCGCGAGCCTGTCAGCTTGGCTTACTTGCTGGCCCGCGCGACCGACACCGTCGCCGACACCGCGGACCTGCCCGCGCCAGAGCGCCTCGACAAGCTGCGGCGGCTCGCCGCGGCGATCGAAGGCGATGCGGCCGCGCGCGCGGCCGCCGTGCGCGCCCTCGCCTCCTTTGTGCCTATGCAGCACGACCCCGGGGAACAGGCGCTCATCCAGGCCCTGCCGCAGTGCCTGGCCTGGCTGGACGAATTGCAGCCGGCGGACCGCGACGACGTGCGATCGGTGCTGCGCACCATCACCCGCGGCCAGCTGCTGGATGTGGAGCGGTTCCCTGACGCATCCGGTACGCGGGCACTGGCGACGGCCGCGGAGCTGCGCGAATACACCTGGCTGGTGGCCGGCTGTGTCGGCGAGTTCTGGACGCACCTGTGTTTTCGCCACCTTCCCGCCTTTGCCGCCTTGCCGCGGGGAGCCATGCTGGGTCTGGGCCGGCGCTACGGCATGGGGCTGCAGCTGGTCAACATCCTGCGCGATGCCGGAAGCGACCTGGCGCAGGGGCGTTGCTATTTCCCGGCCTGCGAACTGGCACTTGCCGGCCTGAGCCCGCAGCAGGCCGCCGCGAACCCTTCGCTGCTGGCCCCGGTGACGCAGCCATGGCACGAGGAAGCAGCGCGGCTGCTGGACAGCGGCATGGAATACGCACTGGCCGTGCGCAGCCGGCGGGTGCGCGCGGCCAGCGCGCTGCCGGCCCTGGTCGGTGTGCGCACGCTGGCTCTTGTCAAGCCGGGCCAGCCGGCGCCAGCGAAGGTGCCGCGCGGCGAGATTCGGGTGATCATGGCCGTGCTCGCACTGACGCTGTCTGCGCGTGCGCCGATGCGGACGCTATACGCCAGCCCGCGCGGCTGAGCCGGAGCGGCGCGATGGGACAATCGAGGCAATGACTCCCGAGCAGTATGTCCAGCAGAAGGCCGCCGCTTCCGGCAGCAGCTTCTACTACGCCTTCCTTTTCCTTGCCAGGCCGCGGCGGGCTGCCATCACCGCCTTCTATGCCTTCTGCCGCGAGGTGGACGATGTCGTCGACGAGGTGACCGATCCCGGCGTGGCGCAGACCAAGCTGGCCTGGTGGCGCAGCGAAGTGGCGCAGGCGTACGACGGCAGGCCCAGCCACCCCGTGATGAAGGCGCTGATGCCGCTTGCGCCCGCCTACGGGATCGAAGCGCGCCAGCTGCTCGCGGTGATCGACGGCTGCCAGATGGACCTCGAGCAAACGCGCTACCTCGACTACCCGGGGCTGCAGCGCTACTGCCATCTGGTGGCCGGAGTGGTGGGCGAGGTGGCCGCGCGCATCTTCGGCCAGACGCAGCCGCAGACCACCGAATACGCGCACACGCTGGGCCTGGCCTTCCAGCTCACCAACATCATCCGGGACGTGGGAGAGGACGCCATGCGCGGGCGCATCTACCTGCCCATGAGCGAACTGCAGCAGTTCGACGTGAAGGCGCATGAAATCCTCAAGCGCACCTATTCGGACCGCTTCACCGCGCTGATGAAATTCCAGGCCGACCGCGCGCACGCCCTTTACGACAAGGCTTTCGCCCTGCTGCCGGACGCGGACCGCCGCTCGCAAAAGGCAGGCCTGATGATGGCCAGCATCTACCGCACCCTGCTGAGCGAGATCGAGCGCGACAACTTCCAGGTGCTGCACCAGCGCGTGAGCCTCACGCCGCTGCGCAAGCTGTGGCTGGCCTGGCAGGTGCAGGCGCTGGGCCGGGTCTGAAACCTACCTGAACATCTCGCAGAGTTCGGTAAGGTTTGCCAACGTGACCTGGGGTTCCACCTCGTGCGGCCAGAGGTTGTCGGAGCGGTTCAGCCAGGCGGCCTGCATGCCCGCGTTGAGCGCGCCCAAAGCGTCCAGCGTGGCATCGTCGCCCACGTGCAGCACGTTCTCCGGCGTCAGGTCGACGGCACCCGCCGCCGCGTGGAAGATCCGCGGGTCCGGCTTGCCCACGCCGAACTCGCGTGCCGTGATGCTGGCCCGGAAGTATTCGCCCAGCCCGACCCGCGCCACGTCGGCGTTGCCGTTGGACAGGCTGACCAGCGGAAACCGCGCGGCCAGGAACACCAGCGAATCGCGCGCGTCGTCGTACAGCGTCACGCGCTGCCGCTCCGCGAAGAAGACTTCGAACGCGCGGTCGGCCAGCAGCGGGTTTTCTCCCGCGCGGTACAGCGCCAGCCGGATCGATTCGCGGCGGATGGCGCTCAGGTCGTGCTTCAGTTCGGGCCGGTTGGCGGCCATGTAGTCCCTGATTTCGCGCAGCGCCACCGGGCTGGAAAAGAGGGCCGCGGCCATCGGCGCGTGCTCCACCAGCCAGTCGTGCAGGGTTTTTTCCGCGCGCTCTATCGTGGGCCAGATCGGCCACAGCGTGTCGTCCAGGTCGAAGGAAATCGCCCTGATTTTTCCAATGTCCAGCATGCGAGGGAGAATACCTCATGCCTCCTTCGTCCCCGTTCCGCCTGGAACCTGAATTCACCCATGGCCAGGTCCCCCGTACGGCAGTCCTCCTGTGCAACCTGGGCACGCCCGATGCGCCCACGCCCTCCTCGGTGCGGCGCTACCTTGCGCAATTTCTTGCCGACCGGCGGGTGGTGGAAATTCCCCGCCTGCTCTGGATGCCCATCCTCTACGGGCTGATACTTCCGTTGCGCCCTGCCAGGTCGGCGGCCAAGTACGCCAGCATCTGGACGGCCGAAGGCTCGCCGCTGAAGGTGTGGACCGCACGGCAGTCCCAACTGCTGCAAGACTGGCTGGGCGTGCAAGGCCATGCCCAGCTCACGGTGCGCTATGCGATGCGCTATGGCAATCCCTCCGTGGCGTCCCAGCTTGACGCGCTGAAAGCAGAAGGAGTGACTCGCATCCTCGTGCTGCCGGCGTATCCGCAGTATTCAGGCACGACCACGGCAAGCGTGCTCGATGCCGTTCACGCGTGGGCAGGCACGGTGCGCAACGTGCCCGAGTTCCGCTTCGTGAACCGCTACCACGACGACAGGGGCTACATCTCGGCGCTGGCCGCGAAGATCGAGAGCTATTGGGCCGAACACGGCCGCCCGCAGCAGCTGGTGATGAGCTTTCACGGCGTGCCCGAGCGCACCCTGGCGCTGGGCGACCCGTATCACTGCGAATGCCTGAAGACGGCACGGCTGCTGGCCGAGCGCCTCGGCTTGCCGGCTGACGGCTACGTGGTGACATTCCAGTCCCGCTTCGGCAAGGCAAGGTGGCTTGAGCCGTATACCGAGCCGACGCTTTGCGGCCTTGCGCGCCAGGGCGTGAAGCGGGTGCACGTGGTGTGCCCGGGCTTCACCAGCGACTGCCTGGAAACGCTGGAGGAAATCGCGCAGGAAGCGCGCCATGCGTTCGAGGAAGCCGGAGGCACTGAATTCCACTACATCCCGTGCCTCAACGGCGACGCTGCCTGGATCGCAGCAATGGGAGAGATCGCGGCGGTCCACCTGGCAGGCTGGCCTACGCGTGCCATGCCCGGTACCGAGGCGCTGGCGGCAAGCCGCAACGCCGCACTGGCTAGGGGTGCACGGGCATAGCCGCGCGCGCCTTCTGCGGCGCCTCGGCGCTGTCGTGCTGCGCGACAAACGCAGCCACCAGGTCCAGTTGCTCCGCCACATTCAGCGCCGGGGCATGTCCGCAGCCAGGCACCTCCACCACCTTCGCAAGGCCGCGGGCGCCGGGTCCCCGGCGCAACATTTCCTGCACGGCATCGGGCAGGACCAGGTCCGAGTGGGCACCGCGCAGGCACAGCACCGGCACTTCTATCGCGTCGTAGTGGTCCCAGATGTCGTAGTCGTTCGGATGGTCGATGAACTGGCGCACCATCGCCGGGTCGTAGTGCGGCGTGACGCGCCCGTCCGGCAGCCGGCGGGTGGAAGTCTCGGCCAGGCGGCGCCACTGCGCATCGCTCAGCCAGCCGAAGGGCTTGTAGACCTCGCGGAAGAAGGCCTCAAGCTGCGCCATGGTGTCAAACGCCGGCGGATTGCCGGCGTAGGCGCGAATGCGCGCCAGTGCCGCGGCGGACAGGCGCGGCGCGTTGTCATTGACCACCAGGCTGAGGATGCGGCCTTTCAGCTGCGGCTGGACCAGACCGCCCGCGCACACGGTGCCGATCGCACCGCCCATTGAAGTTCCCACCCAATGCGCCTCTTCGATTTCAAGCCGGTCAAAGAGGTCCGCTGCGACCCGCGCATAAAAGGAAAGCTGGTATTCGTTGCCCGGGTCCGGACTCCACTGGCTCAGGCCTCGCCCGAGCGTGTCCGGGCAGATCACACGGTAGCGTGAACTCAGGTGGGCCGCCAGCTCGTCCATGTCGCGGCCCGTGCGGGCCAGCCCATGCCAGGCGATCACGGTGCGCCGGTTGTGCGATCCCCACTCCGTGTAGTGGATCTCGCGGCCGGCGCAGGTCGCGTAGCGGGAGCTGTAAGACATGGCGTTGATCCTCTCTGTGTTTTTCTTGTGCCTGGCTTGGCCGGCGCCAGCCCTATTTCAGGAGCTTGCCCGTACTGCCTATGACGGTGACTTCAACGTATTGGGAACCGATCCGGTTGTCGGGCGAATAGTTCACCTGCACGCCGCCCAGGTCGTAATTGCTCAGGCCTTCAAGGGCCTTCACCACCTTGGCCCGTGTCGGGTTGGGGCCGGCCCGCCGCAGGGCTTCGACCAGCACCTTGGCCCCCAGGAACTGCTCAAAACTGGTGTAGTTGATCTGCTCATTCGGGGCGTACTTTTTCAGCAATTCCTGGTATTCGCGGATCACGGGCAGGTTCGGCATGTAGGGGTACGGCACGACCTGGCTGATGCCCAGGCCGTGAGCATTTTTCAGGCCAGCCAGTTTCACCAGCTCGGCCGGGTCCACCACCGAGATGTTGTACAGCTGCGCGCCGCCACCCGATTCCCGGTAGTTCTTGATGAAAGCCGCCGTCGGCTTGTTGATCGAGATCATGATGATGGCCTGGGGATCGGCCAGCTTGATCTTGCGAACAGCTTCCTCCACCTTGTCGGTGTTGCGCTCGTACCCGGCGGCCGCGGCCAGCTTCAGCCCGCGCTTGGCCAGCGCTGCCTCCACGCCGACCAGCCCGGCCTTTCCGAAGCCGTCGTCCTGGTACATCACCGCCACGCGGTTCATGCCGAGCGTCGTGAGCTGCTGCACCATGTGCTCCGCCTCGGCCGCGTAGCCCGCACGCACATGGAATATCCAGGGATTGAAGGGCGTACGGAGCGGCTCGCCGCCGGTGTAGGGCGCGACCAGCGCCGCTCCGCCCTCGTCCAGCACCTTGTCGGTCAGCAGCTTGCCGACGTTGGCCGTACCCGCGAAACCATAAAGGGCCACGATCTCTGGTTTGGCCAGCATCTCCCTGGTGAGGCGCACGGTCTCGTCAACCTTGTACGCGTCATCGGCCACCACGACCTTGATCTTCTGGCCGTTGACGCCGCCCCTGGCGTTGATGTGGCTGAAATAGATCTTTCCGCCCAGGACCATTTGCTGGCCCGTGCTGGCCAGCACGCCCGAGAGCGGGGCAACCTGGCCGATCACGATGTCGGCATGCGCCGGCCCGCCCAGCAAAACCCCCGCGGCCATGGCGAGCGCCGCCACGGTGTTTGTCCCCAACGATGTCCATGATTTCATGACTTGTTCTCCTGACTGCTGAAAAAAGTCCCTGAACGTGTTGTGGCTTCGGACCACCCTCCGCTGCGCTGGCGGAGGGTGCTGCGCCTCAGTTGGGCACGTTGATGGACGTGCCGCTGAAGCTGATCTGGTTGGTGGCTGCCGGTGCGCTGCTGATGGGCGGCACGTTGGCGGACGTGATGGCTGGCGCGGCGAGCGCCACGCCGCCGCGCGGCGTCGTGCGCACCACCTGGCTGGCCGGCAGCGGCGTACCGTTCTTCAGCAAGGCGTACATGGCGTCCATGGCCTGGTTGAAGTACGGGTGCAGCGGAACAAAACGCGTGTCGAAGCCGCCCAGCGACAGGAAGGTGTCGAAATGCTGCGCGTTGGTCACTTCGATGTAGCTCAGCTTGCTGGCGGCGCCTTCGACGGAGCGGTTGTACGCGGTATAGGCGCGGGCGTTGTTGTTCACTGGCACCAGCGCGTCACTGCGCCCGGCGACGATGATGGTGGGCTTGCTGCGCAGGTTTCCGTTCAGCACCACTTCGGCGATGCCGGCGCGCACTGCCGCGCTCTGGTCCGCCGTCGGAAAGCTGGCCGCCGTCA
Source organism: Burkholderiales bacterium (assembly GCA_016191525.1). Taxonomy (GTDB): domain Bacteria; phylum Pseudomonadota; class Gammaproteobacteria; order Burkholderiales; family Burkholderiaceae_C; genus Ramlibacter. The sequence goes on from JACPOK010000014.1 coordinate 324,808, forward strand.
GCGCCGCGCCTGTCACCGGGTTGGTGCCCGTGACCAGCGCCCGCTGGCACAGCGCGTTGTCCAGGCCGAAGTCCGCGACACCGGTCGATGCGGAGGTGGCCAGCTGCCACGAGCGCGCGCCGCCGACGGAGTCGTTGTAGACCACGGTCGCTGGCGTTCCATTGGCGGTTCCGTTGGCGATGGCGAAGCTTTGTGCCTTTGCCGCGGCGCTCACGGCGACCGGGGCGCCGGCCGTATCCACCGCCGCGAAGCTGGTGTTGCAGACGTTGTCGGTGACAGAGAAGCGGCCGTAGCTCACCGGGTACATGGCGGCAAGAATGGGTCCGTTGCCCAGCGCGTAGTGCGCGTTGTGCATCTGGTCGTTGTCGGACGTCCAGCCATAGGCGCGCAGCTTGTTCAGCGCATCCAGTGACTGCGCCGCCGTATCCGCGCCGGAAAGCAGGCCCTTGGCTGCCAGGCCGGCGCAGCGTGCCGTTGCACGCGCCGTCATGCCGGCGATCGTGATGAAGTTGAACGTGGTCAGCTCGGTCATTGTCGCGGGCGCCGCCAGCGCGGCACACGGCTGGTACAGGTTGCCGTAGGTCACGTAGTCTGCAAGCGTCTTGCCATACCCCGTGACGGCGATCCCGCCGAGCTGGATGCCATAGCCGGCTGCCGTTGGCATTTCGGCCACGGGCTCGGAAGCCACCACCCCGTCAATCAGCCCGCTGGTATCGAGTTCGGCGGCCCTGAGCGCCGCGGCGCCGCCGTTGGAGGCCGAGCCCGCGATGACGATGGTGTTGGCGGCGTCGAAGGGAACCGGATTGGTGCCGGTGCCGTAGCGGTCGTTGAGCGCAAACAGCGCGTAGCGCACCGCTGCCAGCGTGTCATTGCCCCAGTCCTTCTCGGGATTGAGCTGCGAATGCACCTGCTTGAGCGCCAGCCGGTTCGGAAACAGCGCGTTGTAGGCGGCGCGGGCCGCGTCAGTGATGTTCGCCGCGAAGAAGTTGAAGACGCCGGCCTCGGCGCGCGTGCCGCGCGTGCCGTCGATACGGTTGACGCTGTCGTCCATCATGTCGTACAGGCCGACGCCCTTGCCGGCGTCTGTCAGCGCCACAGCGCAGCCTTTTTTAAGGCCCCACTCGCCCGCCGTACCAATGGCACCGTAGAGACCGCGCGACCCGGACGATGGGCCCACCACCACGCATGGCGCGGCGGTGTTGAAGCTGTCGGGGATCTGCACGGCGACGGCGACTTTCTTGCGGCCCGTGCCGTCATCCAGCCAGCCGACATATTCGCGGCCTGGGATCAGGCCTTCGCCGGTACCTACAGTGCCGGCCGCGCTGATGTTGGGCCCGTAAAGCGAGCCATAGCCGCCGTTGGCGCTGGCATCCAGGATGCCGCGGTAATTCGAATACAGGGCGTTGCGGCGCAGTTCCAGCGCCGTCGGGCTGGCCGCGTTGGCATAGGCCGGAGGCGCCGCGGCGCCGAGGCCCGTCTTGCCGATGCCGCCCGTGAGCAGGTCCTGCGAGGCGGCCGTGTCACCTGTGCCGACCGCGGTTGCCGGGTAGACCGTGACCGCCTGCTGGGTCATGCCTGCCGGCAGGCTGTTTACCGGCGTTGCGACGACAGCATTGCTGCCTCCGCCGCAGCCCGCCAGGGCGAGGGCGCTGGCTGCGGTGGCGAGCGCAAGGCGCTGGGCCCGGGACGGTTTTCTGGTTGAGGTCATTTTTCTGGTCTCCTTGTGGTGACAGCGTTGGATGAATGGGTCAGTCAGGCCGCGGAGCGCATGGCCCGCAGCCGCCCGACGACACCCGTCGGGAAGTAATAGACGGAGAGCACGAACAGCAGCCCCAGCCAGAGCAGCCAACGGTCGGGGGAAAGCAATGACGCCAGCCAGGGCAGGCCGGAAGCCGCTTCGCTGGCCAGCTTGAGAAGGTCCTGCAGGTAGCTTTGTGCGACCAGGAAGAGGCCGGCACCCACGGCCGCCCCGTAGATGGTGCCCATGCCGCCGATGACGACGATCAGCAGCACGTCAAGCATGATTTCGAACGACAGCGAGGTGTCCGGCCCGTTGTAGCGCAGCCAGAGCGCCAGCATGGCGCCGGCCAGCGTGGCGAAGAGCGCCGACAGGATGCTGGAGGTCGTGCGATAGACCACCACCCGGTAGCCGATGGCCTCGGCGCGGAATTCGTTTTCGCGGATGGCCTGCAGCACGCGCCCGAACGGCGAATTCACGATCCGCAGCAGCGCCAGCAGCAGCACCAGCGCACCGAAGAACAGCAGGTAGTAGCAAAGCAGGCGCCCGTCCAGGCTGACGCCGAGGAACGGTGAGTCCGAAAGCTGGAATGACGGCGACAGGACCTCCGGCACCTTGAAGGTCAGCCCGTCTTCACCACCCGTCAGGTCCGACAGCTGCGAAGCCAGGGTCTGGAACGCGGCGGCCACTGCCAGCGTGATCATGGAAAAGAAGATCGCCCGCACGCGCAGCGAGAACAGCCCGATGCCCAATGCCAGCAGGAACGACAGGCCCAGCGCGATCGCGGTACCGGCCAGCAGCGGCCACCATCCCGCGCCCATGCGCGTGGAGGCGATCGCCACGCCATAGGCGCCGATGCCGAAGAACATGGTGTGGGCGAAACTGACGATGCCGGTGTACCCCAGCAGCAGGTCGAAGCTGGCCACCAGCACGACGAACACCAGCACCTTGGCGGCCACGTTCAGGGCCTTGACGCCGGGGAAGATGAAGGGCGTGAAAGCCAGCGCAAACAGCAGCGCCACGAGCAGCACGGCCAGCACGCGGCTGCGCGGATAGTCGTTGGAGAGAAGGCGTTTGAGCATGTCGGTGCCTCAGCGGTTGAGCGCGTACACGCCCTGCGGCCGCCACAGGAGGATGGCCATCATCAGTGCGATGTTGGAGAACAGGGCGGCCTTCGGGACCAGGAAGCCGGTGTAGTTGGCCATCAGGCCCACCAGCAGCGCGCCGATCAGGGCGCCGCTGGTCGAGCCCAGTCCGCCGATGATCAGCACGATGAAAATCAGCACATTGACCTGCGCGCCCATCTGCGGAATCACGTTCTGCTGGTACAGCCCCCACATCACGCCGCCCAGCCCTGCCAGCGCGCTGCCGATCATGAAGACGCCCACGAACAGGATCTTGATGCGGTAGCCCAGCGACTCGACCATCTCGCGGTCCTGCACGCCCGCGCGGATCAGCAGGCCGATCTTGGTGCGGGTCAGCGTCCACGACAGGATGGCGAACACCACCAGCCCGACGACGACGGCGATCACCCGGTATTTCTCGATGGCGGCTTCACCCAGCAGCAGCGTGCCGCGCATGCCTTCCGGCAATGGCAGCGGGATCTGCAGCGGGCCCCAGATCACCTTGATCAGCTCCTCGCCGATGATCATGCCGCCCATGGTGATCAGGATCTGCTTGAGGTGGTTGCCGTAGACCGGGCGCACCAGGAAGCGTTCGAACGCCAGGCCGATGCCCCCGGCCACGAGCATCGCGATGACCATGGCCGGCAGCACGGCCACCAGGTTGCGCCACAGGCTTTCGGATGCGGTCCAGTCGCCCATGCTTCCCAGCACGCTGGTGGCCACGAAGGCGCCCAGCGCGATGAATACGCCGTGGCCGAAGTTCATCACGTCCATCAGGCCGAACACCAGCGTCAGGCCCGAAGCCATGATGAAGATGATCATGCCCATCGCGAGGCCCGCCACCGTCAGCGTGGCCCAGGTCGAAGCCGAACCGATGAAGGGCAGCACCAGCAGCGCCAGCAGTGGCACCAGGGCCAGCGGCTTCCAGTCGAAATCAATGGTTTTCATAGTGCGAGCCCCAGCAGTGAACGTTGCAGGGCTTCATCCTCGGCCAGCTGCTTCATCGAGCCGGCATGAACCACCCGGCCGTTGTCCATCACGGCGACGCTGTCGCCCAGCCGCTTGGCGAAGTTGATGTTCTGCTCCACCAGCAGGATCGTCACGCCCGCCGATTTGAGCTGCGCGAACGCATCGATCATGTTGTTGATGATGGCGGGCGCCAGGCCCTTGCTGGGCTCGTCCACGATGAGCAGTTCGCGCGGCTCCACGATGGCGCGCGCCACCGCCAGCATCTGTTTTTGCCCGCCCGACAGCTTGCCGGCGGGATGGTTCCAGAACTTTTCCACAGCGGGAAACAGCGAGAAGATCCACTTCAGCCGCTGCTCGTCGATCTGGCCGATGTTCTTGGCCCAGCGCGCGGCCAGCAGCATGTTTTCCTTGACCGTGAGGTCGGAGAAGATGCCCATGTTTTCCGGGACATAGGCCACGTTCAGCGAGGCGATCTGCGGCGTCGCCATGGCGGTGATGTCCTGGCCGTTGAAGCTGATCTGCCCCTGCGAGGCCTTCCACAGGCCCATGATGGTCCGCAGCGTGGTGGTCTTGCCGGCGCCGTTGCGGCCCAGCAGCATGGTGAGCTTGCCGCGCGGCACCGTGAGGTCCACGCCATGAAGGATGTGGTAAGCCCCGATGTGCGTGTGCACGCCCTGCAGCGTGAGGAGGTTCTCGTTCATGCGGCCTCCCTGGCGATGCCCAGATAGGCTTCCTGCACGATGGGCGAGGCGATGACCGCGGCCGGCTCGCCGTCCGCCACCAAAGTGCCGTTGTGCAGCACGATGATGCGGTCGGCCAGCTCCCTCACGACGTCCATCTTGTGTTCAACCAGCAGAATGGTCTTGCTCTCGTCTTCCTTCAGCTTGCGGATCAGGTTCAGGATGACGGGCGCCTCGTCGGCGCTCATGCCGGCCGTGGGCTCGTCGAACATGAACACCTGGGATTCCAGCGCCATCAGCAGCGCGACTTCCAGTTTTCGCTGGTCGCCGTGCGGCAGGTTTGCCACCAGCTCGTTTTCCTTTTCCGCCATCGCCACCGCGTCCAGGATCTCCTCGGCCCGCTGTGTCAGCGCCTTGTGGTCGCTCCAGATGCTCCACAGGTTCAGGCCGCGCCGGTGCTCGCCCTCGCGCGAGGCCTGCACCGCCAGCCGCACGTTCTCCAGCACCGTGAGGCGCGGGAACAGGTTGGTCAGCTGGAAGGCGCGGCCCAGGCCGGCGAGGGTGCGCTGTGAAGCCGACATGCGGGACAGGTCACGCCCGTTGAGCGTCACCGTTCCCGCGCTGGCCTTGAGCTGCCCGGAGATGAGGTTGAAATAGGTGGTCTTCCCGGCCCCGTTGGGGCCCACGATGGCGGTCAGCGTGCCGGGCTGGAAAGCGCAGGTCACGGCATTGACCGCCACGTGGCCGCCGAAGCGGATGGTCAGGTCCTTGGTTGCGAGAAGGCTCATGGTCCCCCGTTGTTCAGGTAATGCTCACGGGCAGGTGCCAATCACGTAGTAGTTGGTCCCGGTCATCTTGAGCGTGGTGGTCGTGAAGGTGTTCCACAGGCCCATATTCTGGTTGGACCCGTTGGCCAGAGCGTAGCCGCCCGACTGGTAGGCCCGCCCGGCTGTGGTGTGGGCATAGTTAGACGCGGTGTAGCAGGTCGGCGGCGGCGCCGTCGTGCCTGTCGTCGTGCCGGTCGCGGCGGCGGAGACCGCGCCTTCCAGGCCACTGCCGTCGGCGGCCTTCACTGTCCACGAATACTGCGTGGCGGCGGCCAGGCCGGCATCGGTGTAGTTGGTGGCGGTTACCGGCAGCGCATTGGTCTTGTTGTTGTTGCGGTAGACGTTATAGCTGGCGGCGCCGGTGACGGCGTTCCAGGTGACCTTCATCGTGGTGGTCGTGGCGTTGGACGTGGCCACGCCGGTAGGCGCCGCCAGCGTGGTCGTGCCGCCGCCACCGCCGCCGGAACCCGCACCGGAGGAAGCGCGGTCCACCATGGCCTTGATCGCGGCCATCTGGGTGCCGGCCTTCTGGGCGAAGTTGGTGCCGTACCAGCCGATCCAGTCCCAGCAGGCGTTGGCGTTGGCCAGCGAGCCGCTGGCTGCCGTGCTGTGGCTGGTGTTGTCGGTCCTGGTCTGCGGGAACAGCACGATGATGCTGTTGGTGTCGGCCCAGCGGCTGTAGCCCGTGTTCTTGTAGAACTTGTCACCGATCTTGTCGGTGCTCTGCTGGCAGCCGTGCAGCGCCACGTGCAGCTTGCACTGGGCGCCGGAAGCGCAGTTGGCGGGGACGTAAGCCCAGCCCGTGGCCGCCATGCCGACGTTGCTGGTGAACTGGGTCTGGTTGAACTCGACGTAGTTGCCGGCGGCCGGCGCGTTGTTGCGCGCGTTCAGGGTGCCGTAGAACTTGGTCAGCACGGCCTTGGCGCCGTCGTAGCTGCAGTTGCTGACGTAAGGCGAGGCGGCACTGCCGCAGCTGTTGTTGCCAGTGCTGTCGAAGTCGGTCGGGAAGGTGTGCGCGGCGCCCGACTGCTGGATGTAGTCCAGGTTGCCGGCGGGCACGCTGTTGTTGGTGTATTGCGTCTTCAGGCCAGCCATGGGATTGGGCCCCACGGTGCTGTCGCTGCTGCCCACCCACATGTAGATTTTCTGGCCCGCGATGTTCGACTTGTTGTCGATCGCCCCGCTGGTGCTCCAGTTGTTGATGTCCGTCTGCATCGTCGACAGCATCGTGCTGGAGATGGTGGCGTTGTACATGCAGGCCGTGTAGTTGCTGTGGCCCGCGCACATGAAGGGGCCCGCGGCGAAGATGCCCACGCCCTTGAACGTGGCCGAATAGGCGACGCCCAGCTGGTTGGCCATGAAGCCGCCCGATGACAGGCCGGACACGGTGATGTTGCTCGTGTCCACGTTGTACGCGGGCAGGTTCACTGCGGCCTGGGCGCTGCCTGCGGCCAGGACCGCCACGGCGGCAAGGGTTCGGATGAATTTGAACGTCATTGTGAGTGTCTCCAGTGGTGGTGTTCGGAAAAAACAACCCCTCCCCGGTGTATCCCGGGTTCTCCAGCTAACGGATCAAAAAGAGGGGCGGCCGCCCCTGTGGAAACCGGCTACCGCTTGTTGCGGATCGGCACGTCCATCTCGGCGGGCTTGATTTCCTTCACCAGGTGAAGGTCAGCCATCGCACCGGGCCTTGCGCCCGGGGCCACGCGGAAGTGGTACATCGACTGCATGGCCTGGTGGTCTTCCTTGCGGAAAGTCATCGTGCCCTTGGGCGTGTCGAAGGTCATGCCTTCCATCGCGCCGATCAGCTTGTCGGTGCTGGTGTCGGCGTTGGTCTTCTTCAGCGCTGCCACGACAGCGGTGGCGGCGGAGAAACCGCCGGCGGTGAAGAAGTCGGGCGGCGACTTGAACTTGGTGTAGTGGTTGGTGACCAGCCACAGGTTGGCCTGGTTCTTGGAGAAGCCGTAGTAGTAGTAGCTGGCCCCCTCCATGCCGGGATAGTTGTTGAACGCAACCATCGCCGGCAGGATGTTGCCCCCGGTGGCCAGTTCGATGCCGTAGCGCTTCTTCAGGTCCAGGTCGGCGAACTTGTTGAAGGGGCTGTTGGCGCCCGCCCAGACCACCCAGACCACCTTGCGGCCCGGCTCATTCTTGAGCTTGTCGATCAGGTGCTGGAAGCCCGCGGTGAAGTCGTTCGTTGTGGGCGGCAGGTACTCTTCATGGATGATCCTGGCGTTCTTGACCGACTCCTTGAAGGCCTTCACGCCGTCGCGGCCGAAGGCGTAGTCCTGGGCCAGCGTCACGATGGTTGTGCCCTTCTGGTCCAGCGCCACGGCGTTGGAGATAGCATCCTGCGAGCTGTTGCGGCCGGTGCGGAAGATGTACTTGTTCCACTTGTCGCCGGTGATGGCATCGGCCACGGCCGGCTCGACCAGCAGGATTTTCTTGTATTCCTCGGCCACCGGCAGCATCGCCAGCGCAACGCCGGACGACGTGGGCCCTACAGCCAGGTCCACCTTGTCGTCGGAGTAGGCCGCGGCCAGCAGCGACTTGCCCAGGTCGGGCTTGCCCTGGTCGTCTTTTTCGATCACGGTGATCTTGCGGCCGTTGACCATCATGGTCCCGCCCGTCGCGTACTCCAGTCCCATCAGGAAGCCGGTCTGCGTCTGCTTGCCGTAGGCCTCCAGCGGGCCGGTGCGGCTGTAGATGTGGGCGATCTTGATTTCCTTGGCCTGGCCGAAGGCGAAGGGGGAAATGAAGGCGGTGGTGGCGAGCGCGGCGAGCGCAACCCAAGTGCGACGGTGCATGACGTGTCTCCTTTTATAGTGACTGCGGGAACTCTCGCTGTCCTATTGCACGCGCCGTGCCAGTCTGCAGAACGTTGATTTTTAAGGAGTTTTTACGTCTTGAAACTTGAGTGTCTTAGTTTCAGGCATTTTTAGCTGTATGAATTTCAGTCAAATGACTGAAATTCATACAGAATTTTCCAGCCGTTCGTAAAGCTTTGCGCGGGAAATTCCCAGCAATTTAGCCGCGGCCAGCTTGTTGCCACCCGTGGCGGCCATCGCCGCTTCAATGGCTTGGCGCTCCAGGTCGGCCACCTGGTCGGCCAGTGGACGCAAGGCCGTGCCAGGCGGGCCGGCGTCCGGGCCGCGCACAGTCTCGGCGGGCGCGATCTGCTTGATGCCGCTTTCGCGCAGCACCGCTTCCAGGTCGCTGATTTCAATGTGCTGCGAGTCCGACCGCATGGCCGCCTGTTCCAGCACGTTGCGCAGCTCGCGGATATTGCCGCGCCAGGACTGGGCCGAAAGAAGCGCCACGGCCTGGGCGCTCAATTCCGGCGGCGCCGAAGCGCTGCGCAGGGCCATGTCCTCGCCCAGCACTTCCACCAGCGCGGGGATGTCGCCACGGCGCTCCCTCAAGGGCGGCACACGGATCGGCAGCACGTTCAGCCGGTAGAACAAGTCTTCCCGGAACTTGCCTTCACGCACCAGCGCGCCCAGGTCGCGCGAAGTGGCCGCAATTACCCGCGCGTCGAACGCGATCACCTTGTTGGAGCCCAGCGCCTCGATCTCGCCTTCCTGCAGGGCCCGCAGCAGCTTGGGCTGAAGGCTGGGCGGCATGTCGCCGATTTCGTCCAGGAACAAAGTGCCGCCGTCGGCCAGCTTGAACTTTCCTTCCCGCCCCTTGCGGTCGGCACCGGTGAAGGCACCCGGGGCCACACCGAAAAACTCCGCTTCCAGCAGCGTGTCGGGCACGGCGGCGATATTGATGCTCACCAGCGGTCCCGAGGCCCGGGCCGACGCCGCATGGATGGCATGGGCCAGCAACTCCTTGCCGGTACCGGTTTCTCCCAGCAGCAGCACCGGGCTGGACGACAGCGCCGCGCGCCGCGCCTGCCGCTTGACCTCCACCGCGGCCGGGCTGCCGCCGACGAAGCTGGCCAGCGTGTACTTGGTGCGGCGCTGGCTGGCCAGCTCGCGGCGGGCGTCGTCCAGGTCACGCTGCAGGTTGGCGAACTTGTGGATCAGCGGCTGCAGCGTCGTTTCCGGGTGGTCGAACAGCACGATGCCGATGGCGCCGATCAGCTCGCCGCTCTCGTCATCGCGCAGCGGGATGCGGCTGACGACAAAGGTGCCGGCGCGGTTGGTGAGCAGATCGATCAGCACCGGCTGGCCGGTTTCCAGCACCTTGCGCATCAGCGTGTTGGGCACCACGTCCTCGACCATGTGGCCCAGGAACTGGTCCACCGAAGAAAAGCCCAGCGCGGGCAGGAAGCGCTTGTAGCCTTCGTTCAGCCAGACGATGCGGCCGCTGCGGTCCACCAGGAACATGCCCTGGCTGACGCTGGAGAACAGCTGGAACATCGAGCGCGCTGCCAGCGCCAGGATGGCCTGGCCGTCGCGCGGCAGGGTGTCTTCAGCTTGCATGCCCGGGATGGTAACGCGCGCACCGCGCTCCACCCGGCTGCTTTCAGCCAGCGGCCGCGCGGTCCGCCCGGTATTTCAGCACGCGCGGCACGACCAGCACCGCCAGGATGACGGCGATCATCACCACCGACATCGGCCGCTGCAGGAACACCATCGCGCTGCCCTCCCCGATGGACACCGCGTTGCGCAGCTGCGCCTCGGCCAGGGGCCCGAGGATCATGCCCACCACCACCGGAGCGGTGGGGAAATCGAAGCGGCGCATCAGCACGCCCACCAGCCCGATGCCATACAGCAGGACCAGGTCGAACGAGCTTTGCCGCATGCCGTAGGCGCCCACCGTCGCGAAAATCAGGATGCCCGCGTACAGCTGGGGCTTGGGCACCTTCAGCAACTTGACCCACAAGCCCACCATCGGCAGGTTCAGGATCAGCAGCATCACGTTGCCGATGTACAGCGATGCGATCAGCGCCCACACCAGCGCCGCCGAATTGGTGAACAGCTGCGGCCCGGGCTGGATGCCGTAGTTCTGGAACGCGCCCAGCAGGATGGCGGTGGTGTTGGAGGTGGGAATGCCCAGGGTCAGCAGCGGGATCAGCGCGGTGGTCACGGTGGCGTTGTTCGCCGCCTCCGGCCCGGCGACGCCTTCGATTGCGCCTTTGGTCCCGAACTCAGCCAGGTTCTCGCCCTTGGCCAGTTTCTTTTCGGTGGCGTAGCTCAGGAAGGTCGGAATCTCGGTGCCACCGGCGGGAATGCAGCCGAACGGCGCGCCGATGGCGGTGCCGCGCAGCCAGGCCGGGATGGAACGCTTCCAGTCCAGCGCCGTCATGTGCACCTTGCTCAGCCTGTTCTGCGTCTCCGACGTACGGCCCTCATAGAGCGCCGCGTAGAGCACCTCGGCCACGGCGAACAGGCCCACGGCCACCAGCACGATCTCGATGCCGTCCAGCAGTTCCGGCACACCCAACGTGTAGCGCGCCTGGCCCGAAATCTGGTCGAGCCCGACCAGCCCCACGGCCAGGCCGATGAACAGAGACGTCATGCCGCGCAGCGCGCTTTGCCCCAGCACGGCGCTCACCGTGGTGAACGCCAGCAGCATCAGCAGGAAGTATTCCGGCGGGCCCAGCTTCACCGCAAACTCCGCCACGAACGGCGCGAACAGCGTCACGATCACCGTGGCGATGGTGCCTGCCACGAAGGAGCCGATGGCTGCAGTGGCGAGCGCGGCGCCCGCGCGCCCGTTCTTGGCCATCTTGTTGCCTTCCATCGCAGTGACCATGCTGGCGGTTTCGCCAGGCGTGTTCAGCAGGATGGACGTGGTGGAGCCGCCGTACATGGCGCCGTAGTAGATGCCGGCGAAGAAGATCATCGAGGCCGTGACATCCACCTTGGCCGTGATGGGCAGCAGCATGGCCACGGCCACCGCCGGCCCGATGCCCGGCAGCACGCCGATGGCGGTGCCCAGCACGCAGCCGACGAAGCACCACAGCAGGTTGCTCACGCTGATCGCCGCGGCGAAACCGTTCATCAATGCATTGAGAATGTCCATGTCAGAGCCACCCGGTCGTTGTGAGGCCCGGCAGGTTGATCGCCAGGAACTGGGTGAACATCCAGAACACCGGCGCGGCGATCGCCAGGCCCGTGGCCAGGTCGATCGCCAGCGTTTTCGGCGCGCCTGCGGCCTGCCCGCCTGCGCGGCGCAGGCCCTGCACCGCCAGCATGTAGCACAGGGTGCAGCTGAGGATGAAGCCGATGGTGGTGATCAGCGCCGCGTTGGCCAGCAGGCCGGCCGACACCCAGGCAAAGCCCGGCCAGTAGCCACGCTGCGAGCCCGTCGGCGGCTCCATGTTGCGGAAGCCCCCGCTGCGCGCCTCGCGGATGATGAGCGTGCCGCACAGCACCAGCACCACCGCGATCAGCCACGGCAGGAAGTTCGGACCGATGCCGCCGTAGCCCGCGGCCGAGGGAATGGAGACCGCGCCGGCCGCGAGCGCCAGCCCGACCAGCAGCACGCCGCCGCCGACCAGCGTCTGGGCCAGCGGGGCATTGGACGATTGTTGTGTCATTGTTCTTTCTCCGCCAAAAAAACGCCCGGAAGGATTCCGGGCGCTGCCGTGGGCCGCTGGGGCCCTTACACCATGCCCGACTTGACCATGGTGGCGCGCAGGCTGGCGAACTCGTCGTCCACGAACTTGTCGAACGCCGGGCCCGACAGCGGCGCCGCGGTCCAGTCGTTCTTCTGCAGCGACTCGGCCCAGGATTTGGTCTTGAGCGCCGCAATCACCATGTCGGTGAGCGCCTTGCGCTGGGCTTCGTTGATGCCGGGGGCGCCGTACACGCCGCGCCAGTTGCCGATCTCGACGTTGATGCCCTGCTCCTTGAGCGTGGGCACGTTGATGCCCTTCAGGCGCGTGCCTGAGGTCACCGCGATGGCCTTCATCTTGCCCGCATTGATGTACTCGGCGAATTCGCTGTAGCCGCTGCCGCCGACGGTGACGTTGCCGCCCAGGATGGCGGCGGTGGCTTCGCCGCCCCCGCGGAACGCGACGTAGTTGATGCGGGCCGGGTCCACGCCGACCTCACGCGCGATCATGGCCGCGGCGATGTGCTCGGTGGAGCCGCGCGAGCCGCCGCCCCACTTGACGCTGCCCGGGTCCTTCTTGAGCTGGGCCACCACGTCGGCCATGGTCTTGAACGGCGAATTGGCGGGCAGCACGAACACGTTGTATTCGCTGGTGAGGCGGGCGACCGGCGTGGCCTGCGACAGGCTGACCGGCGGCTTGCCGGTGATGATGCCGCCCAGCATCACGGCGCCCATCACCATCATGGCGTTGGCGTCGCCCTTGCTGCCGTTGACGAACTGGGCCAGGCCCAGCGCGCCGGCAGCGCCGCCCTTGTTGTCATAGGTGACGCTGTCGGCCACCTTGGCCTCCTGCAGCGCCTTGCCCAGCGCGCGGCCGGTGGTGTCCCAGCCGCCGCCCGGATTGGCGGGGATCATCATCTTGACGTTGGAAGCGGCAAAGGCCGACAGGGGCAGGCTGCCCGCGGCCAGCGCGGCCATGGATTTGAGGAAGGTGTCTCTACGCATTCTGGTACTCCTTGATATGCAATTAGCCAACCTCTGGATCATGCCCCTGCCGCCTGTCAAACGGCTGTCCGGGGCATTGGGGAAACTACTAGAGTCAGCACACGGCCCCGCTGCGGCTACCCTTAGTTACCCGATGAACCTCCTGCTTGTCGAAGATGACCCCTCCATGCGCGCCACGCTGGAACGCGCGCTTTCGCGCCGCGGCTTTCAGGTGGCCGGCTGCGGCGATGGCCGCAAGGCCCTGGAGATGTGGCGCGCCTCACCGCCCGACGTGGTGGTGCTCGACCTCAGCCTGCCCGGCCTGGACGGCCTGCAGGTGCTCGAGCAGGCCCGCGCTGCGGACCTGGCAACCCCCGTACTCATCCTGACCGCACGCGGAACGGTGGGCGACCGCATCATCGGCCTGAACACCGGCGCCGACGACTACCTGCCCAAGCCGTTCGACCTGGATGAGCTGGAAGCGCGGCTGCGCGCTCTCGGCCGCCGGCGCACGGAATCCGCAGGAGAAAAGGCCGGCGGAGCGCTCCAGCTAGGCGTACTGCGCTATGAAAAAGATAGCGGAGCGGTGTATGTGCGGGACCAGGTGATGGAACTGACGCCGCGCGAAACCGCGCTGCTGCAGGCATTGATGGCACGGCCCGGCCACGCCGTTTCCAAGGAGAAACTGTTCGAACTGGTGTTCCCCGGCGAAGCCGACGTGCAATACGAAGCGGTGGAGGTGGTGGTGTACCGCCTGCGCAAGAAACTGGCCCATACCGGCACCACACTGATGACGCTGCGCGGCCTGGGTTACCTCCTCAAGGCCGCATGAAGCGCACGCTGTCCCTGCGCCGCTACCTGCTGCTGGGCATCTTGCTGCCGGTGGTGGCGCTGATCGCCGCCAACACCTTCAGCCTCTACTCGCAGGCGCTGGCCGCCGTGAACACGGCCTATGACCGCACCCTGCTGGCCTCGGCCAAGGTCATCGGCGAGCAGCTCGACGTGGAGGGCTATGACGAGCTGTCGCGGCTGCGCGCCACCGTGCCGTACTCCGCGCTGGAAGCCTTCGAGGCCGACAACAGCAGCCGCCTGTTCTACCGTGTCTCCAGCCTCAGCGGCGAGATGGTCTCGGGCTTTGCCGAGCTTCCCTTCTGGCGCGGCACCCTGCCGCAACGACCGCCCTACTCGGCCCTGGTGGACTTCTACGACGCGCGTTTTCGCGACAGCGACGTGCGGGTGGCAGTGCTGCTGCAGCCGGTGGCCAGCCAGAACGGCCGCGGCATGGCTGTGGTGCAGGTGGCCGAGACGCTGGAGCTGCGCCGCACGCTGGCCCGGCAGATCCTGATCGATACACTCTGGCGGCAGGCATTGCTGGTGGGCGTGATCGCGCTGGTGGCGGTGGTGGTGGTGCAACGCGCCACGCGGCCGGTCCGGCGTCTGAGCGGCGAGCTCAAGGCCCGGGCCGAGGGCGACCTGCACCCGATCGATGCGCCCGAGGCACCGCGCGAACTGCTGCCGCTGGTGGACGCCACCAACCAGGTGATGTCGCGCCTGGCGCACCTGCTGGACAACCAGAAGCGCTTCGTGCGCGACGCCGCGCACCAGCTGCGCACGCCGCTGGCGGTGCTGAAGACGCAGGTGCAGTCGGCCCTGCACGGTGATATCGAGCCGCGCCAGGCGCTGCTGGAGATCGAGGGCACCGTGGACCGCGCCACATTGCTGGCCAACCAGATGCTGTCGCTGGCCAAGGTCGAGCAGTTGCGCCAGCAGCCGGGCACGACGGTGAATGACCTGTCGGAGCTGGTGCGCGCGGTGGCGCTGGACATCTCGCCGCTGATCGCCGAGAAGGACCTCGAGTTCGACATCGCCACCGTTCCCGCACCGGTGCGCTCGCACGAATGGATGCTGCGCGAGCTGGCGCGCAACCTGCTGCACAACGCCATCAAGCACACGCCCGCGGGGGGGGTGCTTTCGGTGCAGGTGGTGGCGGACGCCAACTCGGCCGCGCTCACCGTGGCCGACAGCGGGCCGGGCATCGGCGCCGAACTGCGCAGCCGCTTGTTCCAGCCGTTTGCCGCTGGCGACGTGCGCAGCGGCTCCGGCCTGGGCCTGGCCATCTGCCGGGAAATCGTGCAGGCGCTGGGCGGCACGCTGACGCTGGAAAACCGCGAAGCCCATGGGCACATTCAGGGCCTGGACGCGACGGTGCGCCTGCCATTGCCCGACAATCGGAGCTGATGGAAAAACTGCGAATCGACAAGTGGCTGTGGGCCGCCCGCTTCTACAAGACACGCACCCTGGCTGCTGAGGAGATCGCCCGGGGCCGGGTGGAAGTGAACGGCGCGGAATGCAAGCCCGCCCGGGAAGTGAAAGCCGGTGACACGGTGGCCCTGAGGCAGGGGCCGGTGGCCCGCACGGTCATCGTGCGCGGCATATCGGGCTCGCGAGGGCCCGCGCCAGTAGCGCAGAAGCTTTACGAAGAAACACCCGAGAGCCTCAAGGCCCGCGAGGCCGCGGCCGAACAGCGCCGCTACTCGCCCGAGCCCGCCCTGTCCATCGAGAATGGCCGGCCCACGAAACGGGAGCGCCGCGAACTTGACGATACCCAGCGCGGCTGGGGCGACCGGTGGAGCGCCTCCGTGGACAAATAGCCTGCGGGCTTTCACTATGGGGCGGGTGGACGCCGGCGTGGTGTACTTCTTGCTCTTCAATCGCCTAACGTTTCAGGAGCAGTCATGAAGTCAAAGCTTTGGGCCCCGGCCCTGGTCGCCGCCCTCGCGTTCGCCGGCGCAGCACAAGCCCAGCAGTTTTTCCGCATCGGCACCGGCGGCACCGCGGGCACGTACTACCCGGTGGGCGGCATGATCGCCAACGCGGTTTCGCAGCCCGGCAAGCTGGTTGCCACCGCCCAGGCCAGCAATGGCTCGCTGGCCAACGTCACCGCCGTGGCCGGAGGCGGCATTGAAGCCGGTTTCACGCAAGCCGACGTGGTCACGTGGGCCTACACCGGCACGGGTGCATTTGAAGGCAAGCCCAAGATCACTGACCTGCGCATGATCGCCAACCTGTTCCCCGAAAGCATTCACCTGGTTGTGAAAAAGGGCTCGGGCATCAAGAGCGTGGCCGACCTGAAAGGCAAGCGGGTCGCACTGGACGAGCCGGGCTCGGGCACCCTCATCAACGCACGCATGGTGCTGGCCGCCTGGGGCGTGAAGGAAACCGACATCAAGCCCGACTACATCAAGCCCAACCAGGCCGGCGACAAGCTCAAGGACGGCGCGCTGGACGCCTTCTTCTTCGTGGGCGGCTCGCCCGCCGGCGCCATCGCCGAGCTGGCCTCCAGCGGCACCGGCATCGAACTGGTGCCCCTGACCGGCGCGCCGGCCGACGCGCTGCGCGCCGCCAATCCGTACTTCGCCGTGGACACCATCGCCGCCAACACCTACAAGGACGTCGCCGCGGTGACGACGCTGGCCGTCGGCGCGCAGCTGGTGACCAATGCCAAGATGGACACGAACATGGTGTACGAAGTGACCAAGGCCATGTACAGCGACGCCGCGCAAAAGGCGCTGCAGGCCGGCCACGCCAAAGGCAAGTTCATCACCAAGGAAAACGCCGTGAAAGGCGTCGGCATTCCCTATCATCCAGGCGCCGAAAAGTTCTACCGCGAAGCCGGCCTGATCAAGTAAGCCGTGGCTGACGCGGCGCTGGACAGCAAGAAACTGCTGGAACTGGAGGAGAAGTTCGACCCCGAGATGCGGTTCCGGCCGGTGGTGCCGCCGGCGCTGCAGATCGTCAAGTGGCTGCTGATCACGCTCTCTTGCTTCCACTATTACACGGCGGGCTTCGGCCTGCTGCGCGAGACCACGCACCGCGGCGTGCACATGGCCTTTGTGCTCAGCCTGATCTTCCTGGTGTTCGCCGGCACCAAAAAGCATGCCGACTACGCGCCACGCAACACCTGGCTGTCCCCCGGTGGAGTGCCGCTGGCGGACTGGCTGCTGGGCCTGTGCTGCGCGGCCAGCGTGCTGTACATCCCCTGGGTGTTTGACGACCTGGCCTTCCGTATCGGCAATCCGGACACGTCGGACGTGGTCATGGGAACCATCCTGTTCGTCACGCTGCTTGAAGCCACCCGCCGCTCCATGGGCTGGCCGCTCCCGCTGATCGCCATCGGCTTCACCGTGTATGCGCTGCTCGGCCCGTATTTCCCCGGCCTGTTGCAGCACGCGGGCGCGAGCTGGGGCCAGATGATCAGCCACCAGTACCTCACCAGCCAGGGCATCTATGGCGTGGCGGTGGGCGTTGTAGCGACCTACGTCTTCCACTTCGTGCTGTTCGGCGTCATGGCCACGCGCATCGGCCTGGGCCAGCTGTTCCTGGACATCGCCTCCAGCGTGGCCGGCCGCTATGCCGGCGGGCCGGCCAAGGTCAGCGTGTTCGGCTCGGCGATGTTCGGCATGCTCAGCGGGTCTTCCGTCGCCAATGCAGTGACTGTCGGATCCCTAACCATCCCCGCGATGATCCGCGTGGGCTACCGGCGCGAGTTCGCCGCCGCCGTGGAAGCGGCTTCGTCCACCGGCGGGCAGATCACACCACCGGTGCTGGGCGCCGCGGCCTTCCTGATGGTGGAGTTCCTGAACGTTCCCTACCAGACCATCGTCGCGGCCGCCGTCATTCCGGCGTTCATGCACTTCTTCGGCGTCTTCATGCAGGTGCACTTCGAGGCAAAGCGCTTCGGCTTGCGCGGACTGACCGAGGAAGAGATGCCCAAGCTGAAACAGTCGCTGCGCCAGCGCTGGCCCACGCTGATCCCGCTCGTGCTGCTGATCGCCATCCTGGTGTCGGGCCGCACGCCCTATCTGGCGGCTTTCAGCGGTATCTCGTCCTGCGCCATTGTCGGCCTGACCACGCTGACCAGCGGCAACAAGCCGAAGAACTGGGCGCTGATGATCGCGCTGCACCTGATCTTGGCCGTCATCGCCTTCGCCGACCTGGGGCAGCAAAGCGAATGGATCAAGCTGGGCCTGTTCGCGGCGGCCGTAGCCATCGCACTCGCTGGCTGGCTGCTGGCCGGCATCACCGGCCGCATTCCACACAGTGTGCTGGTGGAAGCGTTCGAGACCGGTGCCAAGTACGCGCTGGCGGTGGGTGCCGCGGCCGCTACCGTGGGCATCGTGATCGGCGTAGTCACGCTCACCGGCGTGGGCTTCAAGATCAGCTACATCATCACCACCTGGGCCACCACCATCGCCAACGGCATCGCGTTCGTGCTGCCGGCCTCGTTGGCGGACATCAAGGGCCTTACGCTGTTCGCTGCCCTGGTGATGACCGGCGTGGTCTGCATCCTCATGGGCTGCGGCATTCCCACCACGGCCAACTACATCATCATGGTGACGGTCGCCGCGCCCACCCTGGTGCAACTGGGCGTGCAGCCGCTGGTGGCGCACTTCTTCGTCTTCTACTACGGCGTACTGGCGGACATCACCCCGCCCGTTGCGCTGGCCGCGTATGCGGCCGCGGGCATGGCCGGCAGCGACCCGTTCAAGACCGGCAACATGGCGTTCCGCCTGGGGCTGGCCAAGGTGCTGGTGCCATTCGTGTTCGTGTTCTCGCCTTCGCTGCTGCTGGTGGCCAAGGGCTTCACCGGGTATGACTTCAGCGTCACCTTCATCGGCTGCATCCTGGGCATCGTGGTGCTGGCGGCGGCGTTATCGAAGTTCTTCCTGGTCGAGATGAAACGCTGGGAACAGGTGCTGTGCCTGGCGGCCGCGTTGCTGCTGATCGCGCCGGGCCTGGTGGTGACGATCATCGGCGCCGTCATGACCGTGCCTGTGCTGTTGCGGCAGCTGGCAGCCTGGAAGCTCGCCCACGCGCCGCGGCCCGCGCCGGCCTAGCCTGCCTGTGGGAAGGCGCTGACCCGCCTTGTAGGCAGCCATCCATTTTTGCAGCGCACGCCGTGAAAGCGGCCCGCGCAGCCCTGCGCCAGCAGATACTCCGCGCTATCAAAAAATTGAACGTCGTGCGGGAAGAAAATGATGAACGAGACCAAGACCGTATCCATGCTGCAGCGCATCCCCGTCATCCTGGCGGTGACGGCCGCGTCTTATGGGCTGAACACCAGCCAGGCGCAAGGCGCGCAGGCCGGCAACAGCAAGGCCGGCACACAGATATCGGCCAGCGGCAAGCCCTCACGCTAGGCTTTGTCCCTGCGCTCACGCGCCCGGCGCACCTGCCGGCTCTGGTTGTGCCGCGAGGCTTCGCCGGCCTCACGCGCCTTGCGCGCTGCCTGCCGCCGCATGATCAGGCGGGCCAGGCCGAAGGTGACGGCGAAGGCCAGGGCGGCGATGAGGATACCGGCGAGGTTCATGGGCCTCCATTGTTAGCTATATGCTCTCGGCCATGAAAAAAATCCTTACCCCGGCCGGGACACTGCCCGCCGATGCCCCGCAGGCCCTGATGGTGGGCCGCGCCTGGGTCGCAGGCAGCGGCGCTGTGCTGGTGCGCATCACGGCCGACGGTGTCTTCGACCTGTCGCGCCTGGCACCCACCTGCAGCCAGCTGCTGGAGCTGCCCGACCCGGCGCAAGCCGTGCGCGCGCACGACGCGCCGCGCATCGGGGACACGCAAGCCGTGCTGGCCAACAGCGCGTTCGACGCGCGCAACCCTGCCCTGCCCTGGCTGATGGCCCCGTGCGACCTGCAGGCAATCAAGGCCGCCGGCGTCACCTTCGTCGCGTCCATGCTGGAGCGCGTGATCGAGGAACAGGCGCGCGGTGACGCATCGAAGGCCGAGTCGGTGCGCAAGGCCGTGGTCGGCGTGATCGGCGAGAACCTGTCCGCCGTGAAGCCGGGATCGCCCGAGGCGATGAAGCTCAAGGACGTGCTGATCGCGCAGGGCGTGTGGTCCCAGTACCTGGAGGTGGGTATCGGCCCCGACGCCGAGATCTTCACCAAGTCACAGCCCATGAGCGCGGTAGGCACGGGCGCCGAGGTGGGTCTGCACCCGGGCAGCACGTGGAACAACCCCGAGCCCGAAGTCGTTCTGGCCGTGAATAGCCGCGGCGAAGTGAAAGGCGCGGCGCTGGGCAACGACGTGAACCTGCGCGATTTCGAAGGCCGCAGCGCCCTGCTGCTGGGCAAAGCCAAGGACAACAACGCCAGCTGCGCCATCGGGCCATTCATCCGCCTGTTTGACGACCACTTCGGCATAGCCGACGTGCGCCGCTGCGAGCTCGCCATGCGCGTCACCGGCCCGGAAGGCTTCGTGATGGACGGCAGCAGTTCCATCGCCATGATCAGCCGCGACCCGCTGGACCTGGCGGCCCAGGCCACCGGTGCCAACCACCAGTACCCGGACGGCTTCATGCTGTTCCTGGGAACGATGTTCGCGCCCACGCAGGACCGGCACGGCCCCGGCCAGGGCTTCACGCACGTGCTGGGCGACCTGGTCACCCTGACGACGCCGCAGCTCGGTACACTCGCCAATCGCGTCAACACCAGCGACCGCATTGCGCCGTGGACCTACGGTGCCGTCGCGCTGATGCGTGACCTGGCCCGCCGCGGGCTGCTGAACTGAACCCATCCACAAGGAACATCATGATCACCACCCCTTCCGGCCTGCAATACGAAGACACCACCGTGGGCAGCGGCGCCGAAGCCAAGCCCGGCCAGCATGTGCATGTGCACTACACCGGCTGGCTCTACAACGACGGTGTGCAGGGCGCCACATTCGACTCCAGCGTGGACCGCAACGACCCCTTCGCCTTCTCGCTGGGCGCGGGCATGGTGATCAAGGGCTGGGACGAAGGCGTCGCCGGCATGAAGATCGGCGGCAAGCGCACGCTGGTCATCCCGGCCCAGCTCGGCTATGGCGCGCGCGGCGCCGGCGGCGTGATCCCGCCGAACGCCACGCTGAAGTTCGACGTCGAGCTGCTCGACGCGCACTGAGCTACTGCTTCCTTGCCGTCACCTCGATCTCGATCCGCACCTGCGGGTCGATCAGCCCGGCGCTGAACATCGTGGCGGCCGGGCGCACCTCGCCGAAATACCTGCGCAGCACCGGCCAGCAAGCCTCGAACTCCGCGGCATCCGGCAGGATGTAATGCACGCGCACCACGTCGCGCAGGCTGGAGCCGGCTTGTGCCAGTGCCGACTCGATGTTCTGCATGCATTGCTCGCATTGCGCCACAACCCCTTCGCGCAGGGCCATGGTGCTGTAGTCGTAGCCGGTGGTGCCGGACACGAAGATCCAGTCACCATCGACCACCGCGCGTGAGTAGCCGATTTGCGCCTCGAAGCTCGAACCCGAGCTGATCAGTTGCCTTGCCATCTGCGTCCTTCCGGAATGGGCCGCCACTTTACCGCGCCCAGCGTTCGCCCCAGGGTTCCAGCGGCACGCGGGCAACATTGCACACGTAGCTGATCGCGCGGTACCAGCCGGCCAGCATCAGCAGCTCCACCAGCTGCGGCGCTGGCCAGTGCGTCGCCAGTTGCGCCCAGAGCGCATCGCTCACATTGCTGCCCTCGTGCAGTTCGTCCACCATTTGAACCAGCAGCCGGTCCCGCTCGGTGAGCGAGCTTGCGTCGGCACCCGGGTCCGCGATCGCCGCGTTCTGCTCCGGCGTGAAGCCCGCCGCCTGCGCGAAAGCCGCCACGTGCACACCCCATTCGTACTCGGCGCCGCAGCGCGCGCATACCCGGTTGATCACGACTTCGCGGTCGCGCAGCGTCAGGCTGGCCTTGCGGCCCAGCAGGTAGCCGCCCCAGCCGGTCATGCGCTCGGCCAGCTCCGGGTTGTGGGCAAAGGTGCGGAACAGCGCCAGGATAGCGGGCGCGGCGGGCGGCGTCATCTTTGTGAGCAGTGCCTGCAGCTCGGGCGAATAAGGGGGCGCCAGTGGCGCGAGGCGAGGAGATGAAGGGTTCATGGCGGGCACTTTACCGCTACGGATTCCGTAGCGTAAGTCGCTTTTGGGACATGGCGTGCCGCTAGAATCGCGGGCCATGTCTGCCCCCACTCCCCTCCCCGGCAAGCCGGTCCGCGGCTCCAGCACCGGGCGGCCTGTCATGGCCTTGCTGGACCTGCTTGGCAGGCGCGGCACCCTGAGGTTGCTGTGGGAGCTGCGCGACGGCCATCCGCAAAGCTTTCGCCTGCTGCGCGCCAGCGCCGACGCCATCTCCCCCTCGGTGCTGAACGACCGGCTCAAGGAGTTGCGCGAGGCCCGGCTGGTTGAACTGGGCGAAGGTGGCTACCTGCTCACCGCCAGCGGGGCCGGGCTGCTCCGGCACCTGAAACCGCTCAGCCGCTGGGCCGACGACTGGGCGGTGGAATCAAACCCTCCCTTTTGCGACTGAAATGAATTCCCTGTCTTGAAAGGGGCTTTGCCGGCCCCACCTGTTTTGCAGCCTTTTTTTGCCTTTTGAAACCAGCATGTCCGACCACAACCCCAACGAATCCATGGCGCCGCTGCAAGGCGCGCCCAGCCCCGAGGAACTCGAGGCCGCCCAGGCCGCGAACGAGGCCGATGCCCTGGCCCAGGCCCAGGCCGACCTGGCCGCCTTGCAGGCCAAAAATGCCGACCTGGCCGAGCAGTACCTGCGCGCCCAGGCCGACATGCAAAACACCCGCCGCCGCGCCGACGAGGAAATCTCCAAGGCCCGCCGCTTCGCCGTGGAAAGCTTTGCCGAAAGCCTGCTGCCGGTGGCCGACAGCCTGGAAGCCGGCCTGGCGATTCCCGATGCTTCCACCGAGGTCATCCGCGAAGGCGCCCAGGCCACCCTGCGCCAGCTGAAAAGCGCGCTGGAGCGCAACAAGGTCATCGAGATCAACCCGGCCGCCGGCGCCAAATTCGACCCGCACCAGCACCAGGCCATCTCGGTGGTTCCGGTGGCCGCCGGCTCCACCCAGGAAGCCAACACCGTGGTCGGCGTGCTGCAGAAGGGCTACTCCATCTCGGAGCGCGTGCTGCGCCCCGCCCTGGTCACGGTTTCGGCCCCCAAATAAAGCTTGAAACACGGCGACTTATCCACAAGTAGCCCACATACGAATTGAATTGGCCTCGCGGCCGCAGCTAAAGGAGAAAAATCATGGGAAGAATCATCGGCATCGACCTGGGCACCACCAACTCGTGCGTGTCCATCATGGAGGGCAACACCCCCAAGGTCATTGAAAACAGCGAAGGCGCGCGCACCACGCCGTCCATCGTGGCCTACCAGGAAGACGGCGACATCCTTGTCGGCGCTTCCGCCAAGCGCCAGGCCGTCACCAACCCCAAGAACACGCTGTACGCCGTGAAGCGCCTGATCGGGCGCAAGTTCACCGAGAAGGAAGTGCAGAAGGACATCGACCTGATGCCCTACAAGATCGTGGCGGCCGACAACGGCGACGCCTGGGTCGAAGTGCGGGGCAAGAAGCTCTCGGCCCAGCAGGTCAGCGCGGACATCCTGCGCAAGATGAAGAAGACCGCCGAAGACTACCTCGGCGAAGCCGTCACCGAAGCCGTGATCACGGTGCCGGCCTACTTCAACGACGCGCAGCGCCAGGCCACCAAGGACGCCGGCCGCATCGCGGGCCTGGACGTCAAGCGCATCATCAACGAGCCCACCGCCGCGGCGCTGGCCTTCGGCCTGGACAAGAATGAAAAGGGCGACCGCAAGATCGCCGTGTATGACCTGGGTGGCGGCACGTTCGACGTGTCCATCATCGAGATCGCCGACGTCGACGGCGAAAAGCAGTTCGAGGTGCTGTCCACCAACGGCGACACCTTCCTGGGCGGCGAGGACTTCGACCAGCGCATCATCGATTTCATCATCACCGAATTCAAGAAGGACCAGGGCGTCGACCTGTCCAAGGACGTGCTCGCGCTGCAGCGCCTGAAGGAAGCCGCCGAGAAGGCCAAGATCGAGCTGTCCAACAGCGCGCAGACCGACCTGAACCTGCCCTACATCACGGCCGACGCCAATGGCCCGCGCCACCTGAACATCAAGCTCACCCGCGCCAAGCTGGAAAGCCTGGTCGACGAGCTGATCGAGCGCACCATCGCCCCCTGCCGCACCGCCATCAAGGACGCCGGCATTTCCGTGGCCGATATTCATGACGTGATCCTGGTGGGCGGCATGACCCGCATGCCCAAGGTGCAGGAGAAGGTCAAGGAGTTCTTCGGCAAGGAGCCCCGCAAGGACGTGAACCCCGATGAAGCCGTCGCCGTTGGCGCCGCCATCCAGGGCCAGGTGCTGGGCGGCGACCGCAAGGACGTGCTGCTGCTGGACGTCACCCCCCTGTCGCTGGGCATCGAGACGCTGGGCGGCGTGATGACCAAGATGATCACCAAGAACACGACCATCCCGACCAAGTTCGCGCAGACCTTCTCCACCGCCGACGACAACCAGCCGGCCGTGACCATCAAGGTCTACCAGGGCGAGCGCGAGATGGCCACCGGCAACAAGCTGCTGGGCGAGTTCAACCTGGAAGGCATCCCGCCCTCCCCGCGCGGCCTGCCCCAGATCGAGGTGAGCTTCGACATCGACGCCAACGGCATCCTGCACGTGGGCGCCAAGGACAAGGGCACCGGCAAGGAAAACAAGATCACCATCAAGGCCAGCTCGGGTCTGTCGGAAGAGGAAATCCAGAAGATGGTCAAGGACGCCGAACTCAACGCGGCCGACGACAAGAAGAAACTGGAAATCGTGCAGGCCAAGAACCAGGGCGAAGCCACGGTGCATAGCGTGAAGAAGTCGCTGGCCGAATACGGCGACAAGCTCGATGCGGGCGAGAAGGAAAAGATCGAAGCCGCCATCAAGGAAGTCGAAGATGTCCTGAAGGGTGAAGACAAGGCCGCGATCGAGGAAAAGAGCAATGCGCTGATGAGCGTGAGCCAGAAGCTGGGCGAGAAAATGTACGCCGACATGCAGGCGCAGCAGGCCGCCCAGGCGGCCGCGGCGGGCGGTGGCGCGGAAACTGCTTCCGCCTCCTCGAAGCCGGCGGACGACAACGTCGTCGATGCGGAAGTCAAGGAAGTAAAAAAGGGCTGATTTCAGCCACCCGACACGCCGCGTTGGACGCCAGAAGCGTCAACGCGGCGTTTTCGCTGAAACGGTTGACGGAACAACATGGCCACCAAAAGAGACTATTACGAAACCCTGGGCGTGCCGAAAAACGCCTCGGATGAAGAAATCAAGAAGGCTTATCGCAAGCTCGCGATGAAGCACCACCCCGACCGCAACCAGGGTGAGGAAGGCAAGGGCTCGGAGGCCAAGTTCAAGGAAGCCAAGGAAGCGTACGAGATGCTCTCGAACGCCGAGAAGCGCGCCGCCTACGACCAGTTCGGCCACGCCGGCGTGGACCCCAACATGCGTGGCGGCGGGGGCGGCCCCGGCCAGGAAGGCTTCGGCGGATTCGCCGAAGCGTTCGGCGACATCTTCGGCGACGTCTTCGGCGGGGGCCGCGGCCGTGGCCAGGGCGGCCGCCAGGTCTACCGCGGCAGCGACCTGTCCTACGCCATGGAAGTTTCGCTGGAGGAAGCGGCAGGCGGCAAGGAAGCGCAGATCCGCATCCCCAGCTGGGACGAATGCGAAACCTGCCATGGCTCCGGCGCCAAGCCCGGCACGCAGGCCAAGACCTGCACCACCTGCCACGGGCAGGGCGTGGTGCAGATGCGACAGGGCTTTTTCAGCGTGCAGCAGACCTGCCCCCATTGCAAGGGTACGGGCAAGATCATTCCGGAACCCTGCACCACCTGCCACGGGCAGGGCAAGGTCAAGAAGCAAAAGACGCTGGAAGTGAAAATCCCGGCCGGCATCGACGACGGCATGCGCATCCGCAGCGCCGGCAACGGCGAGCCCGGCACCAACGGCGGCCCGCCGGGCGACCTGTACATCGAGATCCGGCTTAAAAAGCACGACATCTTCGAGCGCGATGGTGACGACCTTCATTGCGCGGTGCCCATCAGCCTCACCACCGCCGCGCTGGGCGGCGAAATCGACGTGCCCACCCTGGCCGGCAAGGCCGCCATCGACATCCCCGAAGGCACCCAAACCGGCAAGCAGTTCCGCCTGCGCGGCAAGGGCATCAAGGGCGTGCGTTCCAGCTACCCCGGCGACCTGTATTGCCACATCACGGTGGAAACGCCGGTCAAGCTGACCGAGCACCAGCGCAAGCTGCTGCGCGACCTGGACGAATCCCTGAAAAAGGGCGGCGCCAAGCACTCGCCGAATGAGGAAAGCTGGACCGACAAGCTGCGCAGTTTCTTCAGCGCCTAGCCCTGCCGGGTTGAAAGAGTGACAATGCGGCGAAATGTCGCTGAAACTCTTCCGTTCGACCGGCTACTCCTCCATCCTGGGACCAGGTGAAACAACCCGTGTCTCCATGCATCCCGGCTGGCTGGTGCTGGCCGTGAGTGTCTGGGTAGGGTTCGCCTGCAACGTCTCGCTGTGGCGGGTGGTGCGGGCCATGCCAGAAGCCGGTGGCGGCCTGCTTCATGCCTTGGTGATGGGCGTGCTGCTGGCCGGGGGCTGCTGCACCCTGCTGAGCCTGCTGGGCTGGCGCCGGACACTGAAGCCCGCCGCCACGGTGCTGCTGCTGCTGGGCGCCCTGGCCGCCTGCGGCATGTGGGTGCAGGCCCTGCCGCTGGATTCCAACGTGCTGGACAAGGGCCTGA
Organism: Burkholderiales bacterium; assembly: GCA_016191525.1. Classification (GTDB taxonomy): domain Bacteria; phylum Pseudomonadota; class Gammaproteobacteria; order Burkholderiales; family Burkholderiaceae_C; genus Ramlibacter. Next base: position 351,294 of record JACPOK010000014.1, read on the forward strand.
GGTCCTTGGTGATCCCTTCCTGGGCCAGCCTGCTGGGCTGGCAGGTGCCGGCGACGCTCGTGGTCCTGGCACTGCTGCCCATGCTTTGGGTCTGGAACACGCAGCTGCGCCGCCTGCCCGGCCCGCAGCAGTTCGCGGCGAACGCCACCGGAGCCGGTCTGGGCCTTGCCCTGTTGGCCGGCAGCGCTGTGCTCCAAATGGCTTAGGACCATTCCTACGCGCGGCCTCCGCGCGCGCCTACCGTTCCTGCCGGTTTCAACTTTTACGCTGTGCCCCGAGTCGTAAGTGTTTGCGACTTTCAGTAAAGGGGGCGGCCATGGCCAGCCAGAAAATCAAGCCGTTCAAGCCCTGCGCCGTCGCCGGCGCATTGATGGCTGCCGCGCTGCTGTCAGCGTCCGCCTGCGTCCACGCGCAGGCCAGCGGCGCCCATGTCATTCACGGCCAGGCCGCCATCTCTGTACAGGGCAGCCAGCTGGTGGTGACCACCCGCAACGGCGCGGGTACACAGCACTCGGCGATTGACTGGCAGCAGTTCTCGGTACCCGCGGGCGGCAGCGCCCGGTTCAACCAGCCCGACGCGGCCAGCACTTCCATCAACCGAGTGCTGGGCGGCGATCCCTCGCGCATTCTGGGCACGCTCTCATCGAATGGCCGTCTCGTGCTGGTCAATCCGGCGGGCATCACAGTGGGCCAGGGCGCGGTGGTGGACACGGCCGGATTCACCGCTTCCGCGTTGCGCATGTCGGATGCGGACGCGCTGTCGGGCCGGCTGCGCTTCGGCGACGGGCTGGCCGGCGGCGCAGTGGCCGTCGATGGCCAGGTCACGGCTCGCATGGGGGACGTGGTGCTGATCGCGTCCGAGGTCAGCACCGGGCCGGTCGCCCTGGTGCGCGCGGCCGACGGCAGCGTGGTGCTCGCCGCGGGCAGAAAGGTGGAACTGACCGGGCGCGGCCTGGAAGGCATCCGCCTGGAGGTGGTGGCGCCTGCCGATACCGCCATCAACCTGGGCACCCTCAGCGGTGATGCGGTGGGGATGTTCGCCGCCAACCTGCGCCACAGCGGGTTGATCGTCGCCAGCGACATCCGGCCGGAAGGCGGGAAGCTGCGGCTCGTCGCCGCGGGCGCGCGGGTCATCGACGGCCAGGTCGTCACGCGCTTGTCACCGCTGGCGAAAGACAAGGACGATAAAGACGACAAGGACGACAAGGACAAAGAAAAGGACGACAAGGACAAAGAAAAGGACAAGGACAAGGAAGGCAACGGAAATTCTGGCAACGGCAACGGCAACTCAGGTAACGGGAATTCGGGGACCGGCAATTCCGGCAATGGAAATGGCGGAACCAACGTCACAGGCGGCACGGGAAGCGGCACGGGAACAACCGGCGCGGGAGGAACTACCGTCACCACTGGCGGCGGAAGCACGCCGGCCCCCGCCCCTGCGCCCGCACCGTCCACATCGACATCGACATCCACGCCAGCGCCAGCGCCAGCGCCTGCACCGGTAACCGCCACGGCACCGGCCACGTCGCCGGCGTCCGCGCCCGCCGTCACGCCGGTCGTCGCATTGACGCCCGCCCCCGCGCCGGTGATTGCCGCGCCAGCCGCCACCGTCGTGCGGCAGCAGGAGAGCCTGATCGTCAGCGTGCTGGCCGAAACCACGGCCGTGCTGAATGTCGCGAGCGGAACCGATCCGCGCAAGAAAGCCGAAGCCGAGGCGGCAGCGCGCGCGGCAAAGGCTGCCGCGGCCGCCCAGTGCACGCCCTGAACCAGTTCCGCTAGAACAGGGTGGACTGCCCCTCCGGGCCCGGACGGCGAAACGCCTCCAGGTCCTGCACGATGCGCGTGCGGTTGAAGCCGATGCGCGCACAGGCCTTGGCAAAGCGCTGGCCGATCAGCTGGGCCCAGGCGCCACTGCCCTTCATGCGCGTGGCGAAATCGCTGTCGTAATCCTTGCCGCCCCGCATTTCCTGGATGCGCGCCATCACGCGTGATGCGCGCTGCGGATAGTGCAGCTCAAGCCACTGCCGGAACAGCGGGCTTACCTCCCAGGGCAGGCGCAGCACATGGTAGAAGGCCGTGCGCGCCCCGGCCTCCCAGGCTGCTTCCAGCACCTGCTCCATGTCCTCGGTGAGGAAGGGGATCTGCGGCGCCAGGCTCACGCCCACCGGCACCCCCGCATCGGCCAGCGTGCGCAGCACCCGCAGCCGGCGGTGCGGCGCCGCGGCGCGCGGCTCAAGCTTGCGCGCCAGCGCGGCGTCCAGTGTGGTGATAGTCACGTACACCGCCGCCAGCCGGCGCGCGGCCATCGGCGCGATCAGGTCCAGGTCGCGCTCGACGCCGCTTGACTTGGTAACCAGTGAAAACGGGTGGTTAGTCTCGTGCATCAGTTCGATCACCGCGCGGGTCAGGCGCAGCTCGCGCTCAAGTGGCTGGTAGCAGTCAGTTGCGGTGCCGATGGCCAGCAGCCTGGGCTGGTAATGGCGGCTGGCGAGCTCGGCCCGCAGCACCGCCGCGATGTTGCCCTTGGCGACGATCTTTGTCTCGAAATCCAGGCCCGGCGACATGTTCAGGTAGCTGTGCGTGGGCCGCGCATAGCAATAGATGCAGCCATGCTCGCAGCCGCGGTAAGGGTTGATGGATCGCTCGAAAAAAATGTCGGGCGAATCGTTGCCCGTGATGATGCTGCGCGCGTTCTCCCAGATCACCTGCGTGGGCGGCGGCGGCGCCTCTTCGGCACCAGCCTCGTCCAGCGTGGCCCAGCCGTCGTCGAACGTATGGCGCTGGTCGCGCTCGAAGCGGTGCGCGAGCCGCGTGGCCGCGCCGCGGCCCTTGATGGCTTCGACGGGGATGCGGATATCGGGCATTGTGAGCAAACCTGTGTATTTGTACAGTATATGGTGCCGATCCTTATGTAGCAAGGAATGCAAGCTCTGCCGCAAAAACTGCGGGGCTGTCGCCTTGAGCAAATTGCCTAGGCCGCAGGCGGAATTTGCCTAGTGGCGCCGCCTGCACGGATGGTCTGATGGAGCCCATACACCCCGCCGGAAGCCAGCGCCATGCCCACCAGCAAGACACCCCCGAACAAAGCCAGGATCCTGGTTGTCGACGACACGCCCGACAACCTGTACCTGATGGGAGCGCTGCTGGAGGACGACTACCAAGTCGCCACTGCCTGCTGCGGCGCCGACGCACTGGCCATGGCGGGCTCCGAGACGCCGCCCGAGCTCATCCTGCTGGACATCATGATGCCGGGGATGGACGGCTACGAGGTGCTGCGGCAGTTGCGCCAGAACATCACCACGGCCGACATCCCGGTGATCTTCCTCACTGCCCTCACCAGCATCGAGGAAGAACAGTTTGGTCTGGACCTGGGCGCGGTGGACTACATCACCAAGCCGATCAGCCCGCCCGTGGTGCTGGCGCGCGTGCATGCCCACCTGGAGCGCGCCGCCAGTGTGCGCGGGCTGAAGGCCCTGTCCGGAAAGCTCAGCCGCTACCTGGCGCCGCAGGTCTGCAAATCACTGCTGGATGGCTCGCGCGACGCCGAAATCCGAACCCAGCGCAAGAAGCTCACCGTCTTTTTCTCCGACATCAAGGACTTCACCGCTTCCACGGCCAAATGGCAGCCGGAAGACATCACTTCCCTGCTGAACAACTACTTCTCAGAGATGTCCCGCATCGCCGAGGAATACGGCGGCACGCTCGACAAGTTCATCGGCGATGCCATGGTCATCTTCTTCGGCGACCCGGAATCCCGCGGCGTGAAGGAAGACGCGCTGCAATGCGTGAAGATGGCGCTGGCGATGCAGCGGCGCATGGCCGAGTTGCAGGTGCTTTGGCGCCAGACCGGCTCCGGCAAGTCGTTCCAGATCCGGGTGGGCGTCAACACCGGTTATTGCGACGTCGGCAATTTCGGCAGCGACGTGCGCATGGACTACACCATCATCGGGCCCGAGGTGAACCTCGCCGCCCGGCTGGAGCAGGCGGCCGACCCCGGCGGCGTGCTGATCTCGGCCGGAACCTATGCGCTGGTTCACGATGAGATCGACGCCGACCCGTGCGAACCCGTGATCGCCAAGGGCTTCGCCGATCCCATCCCCGTGTATTCGGTGCGTGGCGAAACCGCCGCGCCCGCTGACGCCAAGGTGCTGCACTGGGAGCGGCTGGGCATGCGCGTGCTGATCGACCTGGACCGCCTGCCCACGGCGGAGCGCGCCGCCGCGGCACTGCAGTTGCGCGAGATGGCCGACCGGCTGCACTAGGGAACACCATGAACATGGCCGACATCGACCTGCTGCTGGACGTTCCGTTCGCCGACGGCGACTTCAGCGAGGCCGATGCGCTGCGTGAAGAGCTGCGCCAGGCCCGCATCGAGCTGCAGTCGCGCGACGGCGAGCTGCTGCGCGCCCGCTCGTCCATCGCCCTGCTGTACGCCACCCTGGACTCGACCACCGACGGCGTCTGCGCCCTCAATTTCACGGAAGACTCGCTGCACTTCAACCTGGCCTTCGTCGAGATGTGGAGCATCCCCGAGGACATGGTCAGCTCGATCACCCAGGAGCAGCTGGTCGCCCTGCAGTCGGTGCAGGTGAAGAACCCCGGCGACATCCTGGCCCAGGCCAGCACCTTCGACGAGGATACCGAGGACTTCAGCGTCATCGAACTGCGCGACGGCCGCGTCTTCGAGCGCTACGTCAAGCCCCAGCGCATGGGCGGCAAGTTCGTGGGCCGCGTGGTGAACTACCGCGACGTCACCCAGCGGGTCAACTTCGAGCAGAAGATGATGTTCAACCACGTGGTGGTCGAGGGCTCGGGGCCCATGCTGTGGGTCGACCCCGCCACCAACAGCATCACCTACGCCAACCGCTCGGCCTGCGAGCTGCTGGGCTGGCGCGTCGACGAGATCCTGGGCATGAGCGCCGCGCAGATCCAGGACGGCTTCACCGAGGAACAGGCACAGCCGATCCGCGAGGAAGTGGACCGCACCGGCAAGCCCGTGAGTTTTGAAACCCGGGTGCGCCGCAGGGACGGCGCCTACCGCAACGTGGACGTCACCGTGTCGCTGACGCAGGACGCCCACCGCTCGGTCTACATCCTGAGCTTCAAGGACGTCACCGAGCAGAAGGCCGCACGGCGCGAGAACCGCCGGCAGCAGGCGCTGATGGAATCGCTGATCAACTCCATCCCCGACACCATCCTCTACAAGGACGTGCAGGGACGCGCACTGGGCTGCAACGAGGCCTACCTGGCCATGGGCGGCATGCAGCTGGCGCAGGTCCTGGGCCACACGGTGGAAGAAGTCTTCAGCCCCGAGCGCGCCCGCGTCATCCGCCAGCGCGATGCCCTGGTCATCGAAACGTTGCAGAAGCAGGCCGCCGAGGAATGGCTGACCAACGCCGACGGCGGCCAGGTGCTGATCGACACGGTGCGCAGCCCGCTGCGCGACGGCACCGGCAAGCTGCTTGGCGTACTGGCCATCGGCCGCAACATCACCGAACGCAAGAAGGCCGAAGAGGAAGTGCGGCGCGCCAAGGAAATGGCCGAGGAGGCCACGCGCATGAAGTCGGACTTCCTGGCCAACATGAGCCACGAGATCCGCACGCCCATGAACGCCATCATCGGCATGTCGCACCTGGCGCTCAAAACCGACCTCACGCAGCGCCAGCGCGACTACATCGGCAAGGTGCAGTCGTCCGGCCAGCACCTGCTGGGCATCATCAACGACATCCTGGATTTCTCGAAGGTCGAGGCCGGCAAGATGACGATCGAACAGGCCGACTTCGAACTGGAAAAAATGCTGGGCAGCGTGGCCGGCCTGCTGGACGACAAGACCAGCTCCAAGGGGCTGGAACTGGTTTTCGATGTGAGCCCCGAGGTGCCGCAGCGCCTGGTGGGCGACTCACTGCGGGTCGGGCAGATCCTCATCAATTACGCCAACAACGCGGTCAAGTACACCGACAGCGGCGAGATCGTGGTGGCCGTGCGGGTTCAGGAGCGCGGCGAACGCGAGGTGCTCCTGCGTTTCTCGGTCACGGACACCGGCATCGGCCTGACCGAAGAGCAGGTGGGTCGCCTGTTCCAGAGTTTCCAGCAGGCCGACTCCTCCACCACCCGCAAGTACGGCGGCACGGGGCTGGGCCTGGCGATTTCAAAGAAACTGGCCGGCCTGATGGGCGGCGAGGTGGGCGTGCAGAGCACCTTCGGCCGGGGCAGCACCTTCTGGTTCACGGTACGCGCGGGCATCAGCACCTCGCTCGGCCGGCAGCACCTGCCGCAGCCCGACCTGCGCAACCGGCGCGCGCTGGTGGTGGACGATTGCGCCACCGCCCGGGCTGTTCTCGGCGAGATGCTGCGCGGCATGACCTTCAGCGTCATCGAAGCCGCCAGCGGCGAGGCCGCCCTGCAGGAGGTGCAGCAGGCGGCAGCGCGGGGCACCCCCTTTGACATCATGTACCTGGACTGGCGCATGCCGGGCATGGACGGCATCGAGACGGCGCGCCGCCTCGATGCCCTGCGGCTGGGCAACGCGCCGATGGTGGTGATGGCGACCGCGCACGGCCGCGAGGAAGTGCTGCGCGACGCGGTGGGCGTCGGCATAGGTGACGTGCTGATCAAGCCGATCAGTGCCTCGGTGCTGTTCGACACCACCATGGAAGTGCTGGGCGGCCGCACCGGCGGGCAGCGGCAACCCGCCGCCGCCGCCGCGGCAGAGGCCACCGACGCGCTCGCCGCGGTGCGCGGCGCCCGCGTGCTGCTGGTGGAAGACAACGACATCAACCAGCGCGTCGCCTCCGAAATCCTGGAAGACGCGGGCTTCGTGGTGGACATCGCCGAGAACGGCCAGGTCAGCCTGGAGATGCTGCAGCGCGCCGCCTACGACATCGTGCTGATGGACATGCAGATGCCGGTGATGGACGGCGTCACGGCCACGCTGGAAATCCGCAAGCTGCGCCACCTGGCCGGCCTGCCCGTGGTGGCCATGACCGCCAACGCAATGCAGCGCGACCGCCAGCGCTGCCTGGACGCCGGCATGAATGATTTCCTGGTCAAGCCGATCGACCCGGATGCGCTGTTCGCCATGCTGCTGAAATGGATCAAGCCGCAGCGCGATGGCACTGCCGGTATCGCTGCCGCCCTGCCCGCAGCGCCGGTGCAGGCGCCTGCCGCCTGCGGGCTGGACGTCGCCCTGGGCCTGTCGCGCATGATGGGCAAGAAGCCCCTGTACCGCGCCATGCTGCGCCGCTTTGCGGACGGCCAGGCCGGCGGCGGCGAGGCCATCCGCGATGCGCTGCAATCTGGCGACTGGGCCCTGGCCGAACGACTTGCGCACACCACCAAGGGCGTTGCCGGCAACATTGGCGCGACGGGCCTGCCCGAGTGCGCCGCGGAGCTGGAAACCGCCCTGCGCGAGAAGGCTCTGCCGGCCCTGACGGCGCCCCTGCTGGAGCGGTTTGCCGCTGCCCTGCAGGACGTGATCCACGCCGCTGAGGCGCATCTGGCCCTGCCCGAGTGAAATTCTCGAATTTTCAGTAATTACTGAAAACTCGAGAATTCTGGCAGAATTGGAGGCATGCAAAACCTGCCTTCCCTGAACCGCCAGTTCGTCGCGCATTTCGGTGAAATGGGCAGCCGCTGGGGCATCAACCGCACCGTCGGCCAAATCTACGCGCTGATCTTCATTTCGCAGCGCGCACTCAACGCCGATGACATCGCCGAGACACTGGAGTTCTCGCGCTCCAACGTCAGCATGGGCCTGAAGGAACTGCAGGCCTGGCGCCTCGTGCGCCTGAAGCACCAGGCCGGCGACCGGCGCGAATACTTCGAAGCGCCGGGCGACGTGTGGGAGATTTTCCGCGTGCTGGCCGAGGAGCGCCGCCGCCGCGAGATCGAGCCCACCCTGTCGATGCTGCGCATGGCGCTGCTCGAGGAAGCCACCAGCGACGCGGAGCGCCACGCGCAGGAACGCATGCGCCAGATGCACGAACTGATCGACCGCCTGATGACCTGGTTCGACGACGTGCAGAAGCTCGCCCCCGAAACCGCGATGCAATTGATGGGGATGGGCGCCACGGTGACCAAGGTGCTCGAATTCAAGGACCGGGTCACCGGCCGGTCCGCAGCCAAGGCAAAGGAGAACTTGAGCGACGCCGGGCCGCCCCAAGGCGCGAAGGCCCCCTCGGGGGGCAGCGCAGTACACGAAGTGACAAGCGTGGGGGTCAAGTAGCCATGGACGCACTTGTCCTCTCGCGCATCCAGTTCGCCGCGAACATCAGCTTCCACATCCTGTTCCCGACGATCAACATCGCGCTGTGCTGGTTCCTGGTGTATTTCCGCATACGCCACACGGCGGCCAGGGGCACGCCGCAGGCGCAGGCCTGGGAAGAGGCCTATTACCTGTGGACCAAGGTGTTCGCGCTCAGCTTCGCGCTGGGCGTGGTCTCGGGCATCACCATGAGCTTCCAGTTCGGCACCAACTGGCCGGGCTACATGGAAAAGGCCGGCAACATCGCGGGGCCGCTGCTGGGCTACGAGGTGCTCACCGCCTTTTTCCTGGAGGCCACCTTCCTGGGCGTGATGCTGTTCGGCCGCGGCCGCGTGTCTGACCGCGTGCACATGATTTCCACGCTGATGGTGGCCGCCGGCACCACGCTGTCCGCCTTCTGGATCATCAGCCTGAACTCGTGGATGCAGACGCCCGCAGGCTTCAAGCTCATCGATGGCGTGATGCATGCCGACAGCTGGTGGGACATCGTGTTCAACCCCTCCTTTCCCTATCGCCTCACGCACAAGCTGCTGGCTTCGACCCTCACGGCTTCGTTCCTGATCGCCGGCCTGTCGGCCTGGCAGCTGCTGCGCAACACCGCCAACGCGGGCACGTGCCGGGCCCTGCACAGCGCGGTGGTGGCTGCCGCGATCGCGATCCCTCTGCAGATCGTGGCGGGCGACATGCACGGGCTGAACACGCTGCACCACCAGCCCGCCAAGATCGCCGCGCTGGAGGCGATCTGGCATACCGAGAAGAGCGCACCCCTCACCCTCATCGGCTGGCCCAACGAGAAAGAAGGCCGCACCGACTTTGCCATCCAGGTGCCCAAACTGGCCAGCCTGATCCTGGCGCACGACATGAATGCCGAACTGAAAGGCCTGGACGCCTTTCCCAACGCGCACCCGCCGGTGGCGCCGGTGTTCTGGGGCTTCCGCGTCATGGTGGGCATGGGCGTGCTGATGCTGGCCGTGTCGTGGTGGTGCGCGCTGACGCTGTGGCGCAAGCGTTCCTTCTCGCGCTGGCAGCTGCGCGTGCTGGCCGCGATGACATTTTCCGGCTGGCTGGCCACGCTGGCGGGCTGGTACGTGACCGAAATCGGCCGCCAGCCCTTCCTGGTGTACGGCGTGTTCCGCACGGCCGACCTGGTGGCGGACCACCCGCCGGAGATGGTGCTGGGCACGCTCATCGCCTACCTCGCCGTCTATGCCTTCCTGCTGGCGTCGTACGTGCTGGTGCTGATGTACATGGCGCAGCACCCCGCGATGCCCACGCCCGAAACGCCGCAAAGCCCCAAGGCCGCCACGCCCATCGGCGGGCCCGCCTGAACCGGAGCGCACCATGGAAATGAACTGGACTTCGCTGCTGCCGCTGGTCTTCATGGCGGTGATGGGGCTGGCGCTGCTGGCCTACGTGATCCTGGACGGCTACGACCTGGGCGTGGGCATCCTGCTGCCCTTGGCCACCGATGAAGAGAAGGACATCATGGTGTCCAGCATCGGCCCCTTCTGGGATGCCAACGAAACCTGGCTGGTGCTGGGCATCGGCGTGCTGCTGATCGCTTTCCCCAAGGCGCACGGGCTGGTGCTGTCTGCCCTTTACCTGCCGGTGGCAGTGATGCTGATCGGGCTGATCCTGCGCGGCGTGTCGTTCGATTTCCGGGTCAAGGCGCGCGCCGCGCGCAAGGCGCTGTGGAACCGCCTTTTCTCGCTCGGCTCGCTGATGGCGGCCATGGCGCAGGGCTGGATGCTGGGCAGCTACCTCACCGGTTTCGACAACGGGCTGTGGTCACTGCTGTTCGCGGCCGGCATCGCGCTCACGCTGCCCACCGCCTACGCCATGCTGGGCGCGGGCTGGCTGATCATGAAGACCTGGGATGAACTGCAGCTGAAAGCCGTGCGCTGGGCTCGCGCCGTGTTGCTGCCCATGGGCGCCGCGCTGGTGGGCATCTCGCTGGCGACGCCGCTGGTCAGCCCCACGGTGTTCGACAAGTGGTTCAGCATGCCGCAGTTCATTGGCCTTTTGCCCATTCCCGTGGCTTGCGCCGCTGCGTTCTTCGCGGCGTTTCACGTCATCAGCAAGCCGAAGGTCGTGGCTGCCGGCTACGGCTGGGTGGTGTTCGCCAGCACGGTGCTGATCTTCATGCTGGCGTTCCTGGGCCTGGCGTACAGCATCTACCCGTACATCGTGATCGAGAAGCTCACCGTGTGGCAGGCGGCCAGCGCGCACGAGTCGCTGGTGGTGATCTTCATTGGCGTGGCGATCACGCTGCCGGCGATCATCATCTATACGGTGTTCATGTACCGGGTGTTCTGGGGGCGGGCGGGGGTGTTGAGCTACCTGGCGCCGATGGAGAAGTAACCGCTGCGGTCAGGACGAGAAAGCGCCCCTGGATCCCCGCCTCCGCGGGGATGACGAGGTTTGCGCCTATTTCAGCAGCGCTGCCTTCGCCTCTTCATACTCGCGCCTGAGCTTGGCCACGTAGCTGGCGACGCTAGTCACTTCCGTCACCGCACCAATCCCCTGCCCACAACCCCAGATGTCTTTCCAGGCCTTGGACTTGCTGCCTTCACCGCCCGCGAAGTTCATGGTCGTCACATCGCCTTCGGGAAGGTTGTCCGGGTCCATGCCGGCCGCGATGATGCTGGGCTTGAGGTAGTTGCCGTGCACGCCGGTGAACAGGCTGGAGTACACGATGTCGTCCGAGTTGCCGTCCACGATGGCCTGCTTGTACGCATCGCTGGCGCGGGCTTCGTGCGTGGCGATGAAGGCTGATCCGATGTAGGCAAAGTCGGCGCCCATGGCCTGCGCGGCCAGCACCTGGCCGCCGGTGGAGATGGAGCCGCTCAGCGCCAGCGGCCCGTCGAACCATTGGCGGATTTCCTGGATCAGCGCGAACGGGCTCTTCACGCCCGCGTGGCCGCCGGCCCCGGCCGCCACGGCGATCAGGCCATCGGCGCCCTTCTCTATCGCCTTCTTCGCGAAGAAGTTGTTGATGATGTCGTGCAGCACCACGCCGCCGTAGCTGTGGATGGCCTCATTCACGTCGGTGCGCGCGCCCAGTGAGGTGATGACGATTGGCACCTTGTACTTCACGACCATTTCCATGTCGTGCTGCAGCCGGTCGTTGCTCTTGTGCACGATCTGGTTGATGGCGAAGGGCGCGGCGGGCTTGTCCGGGTTGGCCTTGTTGTACGCGGCCAGCGTTTCGGTGATCTCGTGCAGCCACTCTTCCAGCTGCGCGGCCGGCCGCGCGTTCAGCGCGGGCATGGCGCCGATCACGCCGGCCTTGCACTGCTCGATGACCAGTTTCGGGTTGCTGATGATGAACAGCGGCGAGCCGATGACGGGCAGCGACAGGTTGCGCAGGACTGGGGGCAGCTTGGACATGAAATCAGCCTTTTTCTACGAATTTTCAGAAGCAAAAATGGCTGCGAAGCGCACCAGCTGTGCGTGGGCAGCTATCAAAACAGGAGCAATCAGAAAGCCTCGATGGCCAGCGCGGTGACGCTGTCGGCACCTTCGACGATGCTGTCGCGGATGCCAGGCGCCTTGCTCAGGATGTGGTCGGCATAGAAGCGCGCGGTGGCGATCTTGGCCTTCATGAAGCCGGCGTCCTCGTTCTTGGCCAACAGGTCTTCGGCCACCAGCAGCGAACGCGCCAGCTGCCAGCCGGCCACCAGGTTGCCTGCCAGCATCAGGTAAGGCACCGAGCCGGCGAACACGGCGTTGGGCGATGCCTTGGTGTTGCCGGCAACGAAATCCACCACGTCAAGAAAGGCCTTGCGCGCGGCGGACAGGCGCTTGGCCATGGCCTTGGCTTCGGCGCTGGAACGCTTGCCCAGTTCGGCTTCGGTCTTCTCGATTTGCGCGGCGATGCCCTTGGCTGTCTGGCCGCCATCGCGCGCCGTCTTGCGGCCCACCAGGTCGTTGGCCTGGATGGCGGTGGTGCCTTCGTAGATGGTCAGGATCTTGGCGTCGCGGTAGTACTGCGCGGCGCCCGTCTCCTCGATGAAGCCCATGCCGCCATGCACCTGCACGCCCAGCGAAGTGACCTCCAGGCTCATCTCGGTGGAGAAGCCCTTGACCAGCGGCACCATGAATTCGTAGAAAGCCGCGTTCTGCTTGCGTACCTCGGCATCGGGGTGGTGATGCGCGGCGTCGTAGGCCGAAGCGGCCACCGAAGCCATGGCGCGGCAGCCCTCGGTGTAGGCGCGCATGGTCATCAGCATGCGCTTCACGTCGGGGTGGTGAATGATGGGCGCGCTGGTGTTCATCGAGCCGTCGACGGGGCGCGACTGCACGCGGTCTTTCGCGTAGGCCACCGCATGCTGGTACGAGCGCTCGGCGATCGCGATGCCCTGCACGCCCACCGCATAGCGGGCCGCGTTCATCATGATGAACATGTACTCCAGGCCGCGGTTCTCCTGGCCGACGATGTAGCCCACCGCTCCACCATGGTCGCCGAACTGCAGCACCGCCGTCGGCGATGCCTTGATGCCCAGCTTGTGCTCGATGCTCACGCAGTGTGCGTCGTTGCGCGCGCCCAGCGAGCCGTCCTTGTTGACCATGAACTTGGGGCAAACGAACAGGCTGATGCCCTTCACGCCCTCGGGCGCGCCCACCACGCGGGCCAGCACCAGGTGGACGATGTTGTCCGCCATGTCGTGTTCGCCATAGGTGATGAAGATTTTCGTGCCGAAGATCTTGTAGCTGCCGTCCGGCTGCGGCTCGGCGCGGGTGCGCACCAGCGCCAGGTCCGAACCGGCCTGCGGCTCGGTCAGGTTCATGGTGCCGGTCCACTGGCCGCTGACCAGCTTCTCCAGGTAGGTAGCCTTCAGCTCGTCGGAGCCGGCCGTCAGCAGCGCTTCGATCGCGCCGTCGGTGAGCAACGGGCACAGCGCAAAACTGAGGTTCGCAGAGTTCAGAATTTCGCCGCAGGCCGCGCCGATGGTCTTGGGCAGGCCCTGGCCGCCGAAATCCTGCGGGTGCTGCAGGCCCTGCCAGCCGCCCTCGCCGTACTGCCTGAACGCTTCCTTGAAGCCCGGCGTGGTGGTGACCTTGCCGTCCTTCCAGCTGGAAGGATTGCGGTCGCCTTCCACATTCAGCGGCGCCACCACGCCCTCGTTGAACTTCGCGCATTCCTCCAACACGGCCTGCGCCGTGTCGAAGCCCGCTTCCTCAAAGCCGGGAATCTTCGCGATCTCGTCTATGCCCGCCAGGTGGCGGATATCGAACAGCATGTCCTTCACGGGGGCGGTGTAGCTCATGACAACAACCTCTTACAGCGCGGCGATCAGCTCGGGAATGGCGGTGAACAGATCGGCTTCCAGGCCGTAATCGGCCACCGAGAAGATCGGCGCTTCGGGGTCCTTGTTGATCGCCACGATCACCTTGGAGTCCTTCATGCCGGCCAGGTGCTGGATGGCGCCGGAGATGCCCGCGGCGATGTACAGCTGGGGCGCGACGATCTTGCCGGTCTGGCCCACCTGCCAGTCGTTGGGCGCATAGCCCGCATCGACGGCGGCACGCGAGGCGCCCAGCGCGGCGCCGAGCTTGTCGGCCAGCGGCGTCATCACTTCATTGAACTTCTCGCTGCTGCCCAAGGCGCGGCCGCCGGAGACGATGATCTTGGCCGCGGTGAGCTCGGGCCGCTCGCTCTTGGCGATCTCGTTGCCCTCGAAGTGGCTCTTGCCGCTGTCGGCCACGCCGGTGGCGCTTTCGACTGCACCGCTGCCGCCGGTGGCTGCCGCCGGGTCAAAGCCCGTGGTGCGCACGGTGATGACCTTCTTCTCGTCCAGGCTCTGCACCGTGGCAATCGCGTTGCCGGCGTAGATGGGGCGCTCGAAGGTGTCGGGGCTGTCGACCTTGGTGATGTCGCTGATCTGGCCTACGTCCAGCTTGGCGGCCACGCGCGGCGCGATGTTCTTGCCGCTGGCCGTGGCCGGGAACAGGAAGTGGCTGTAGTTGCCGGCAATGGCCAACACCTGCGCTGCCATGTTCTCGGCCAGGCCGTGGGCGAAGTGCTCGCCTTCGGCATGGATCACCTTGGCCACGCCGGCGATCTGCGCGGCCGCCTTGGCGGCTTCACCGGCGTTGTGGCCGGCCACCAGCACGTGCACGTCGCCGCCGCACTGGGCGGCCGCCGTCACGGTGTTCAGGGTCGCGCCCTTGATGGAGGCGTTGTCGTGTTCAGCAATAACAAGTGCGGTCATAAATATTCCTTAGTCTGGATCCCCGCCTTCGCGAGGATGATTTGAGCGACCGCTCAAATCACCTTTGCTTCGTTCTTCAGTTTGGCCACCAGCGTCGCCACGTCGGGCACCTTGATGCCGGCGCTGCGCTTGGGCGGCTCCACCACTTTCAGGGTCTTCAGGTGGGCCTTGACGTCCACGCCCAGGTCCTCGGGCTTGAAGATGTCCATCTGCTTTTTCTTGGCCTTCATGATGTTGGGCAGCGTGACGTAGCGCGGCTCGTTCAGGCGCAGGTCGGTGGTGACGATGGCCGGCAGCGTGATGGAGATGGTCTCCAGGCCACCATCCACCTCGCGCGTGACCTTGGCCTTGCCGTCGGCCACTTCCACCTTCGAGGCGAAGGTGGCTTGCGGGTAGTCGCACAGCGCGGCAAGCATCTGGCCGGTCTGGTTGCAGTCGTCGTCGATGGCCTGCTTGCCCAGGATCACCAGGCCGGGCTGTTCCTTGTCCACCAGCGCCTTGAGCAGCTTGGCCACGGCAAGCGGCTGCAGTTCCTCGGCGGTTTCCACCAGGATGGCGCGGTCGGCGCCGATGGCCATGGCGGTGCGCAGGGTTTCCTGGCACTGGGTCACGCCGCAGGAGACGGCGATGACCTCGGCGGCCACGCCCTTTTCGCGCAGGCGCACGGCCTCTTCGACGGCGATCTCGTCAAAGGGGTTCATGCTCATTTTCACGTTGGCGATGTCGACACCGCTGCCGTCCGACTTGACGCGGACTTTCACGTTGTAGTCGACCACGCGCTTCACGGGTACGAGAACCTTCATGCTGGGGGCTCCTGGGTTTTTTGGGGAATTGACGTTTACGTAAACTGGAATTCTATGCGGGCGCTTCTGGCGGCAAGAAAAAAGAACGACCGTTCGTTTTTAATTATAGAGTGGCCGCGTCGCCGTTTTAGGTGCGGCGGCCGAAATCATTGTCCGCCGCACGACAGTTAACCGACCGCGCGGTTGGTTAACTCGGGTAAGTCTGGACGGGCGCGGATGCCGTCACGCCTTACAGTTGCCGCAGCCTTATTTTTCCAGGAGCCCTGCTGTATGAAACGCCTTTGCCTCACCCTTGTCGCCGCTGCCGCTTCCTTTGCCGCCGGCACCGCCGGCGCCCAGACCGTGCTGACGGTTTCGACCTGGCTGCCGCCCACCCACGGCATGAGCATGGCGCAAAAGGAATGGTGCGACCTGCTGGAGAAGAACACCGCCGGCAAGATGAAGTGCAACATCCTGCCGCGCGGCGTGACCAACGCGCCCGGCACCTTCGATGCCATCAAGAACGGCCTGGCCGACGTGTCGTTCACCGTGCACGGCTACACGCCGGGCCGCTTCGTCTACACGCAGATGGCCGAGTTCCCCTTCCTGGGGAACACGTCCGAGCCGATCTCGGTGGCCTTCAACCGCGTGGCCTCGCGCCACCCCGAATTCGCCGCCGAGCAGCAGGGCGTGAAGGTCATCACCTGCTTCACCCACGGCCCCGGCATCATCTTCAACACCAAGCGCTCCATCACCAAGACGGAAGACCTGGCGGGCCTGAAGTTCCGCGTGGGCGGCGGCATGGTCAACGAGATCACCAAGACGCTCAACATGAACGTCACGCTCAAGCCCGCGCCCGATTCGTACGAGCTGCTCTCGGGCGGCGTGATGGACGGCACCCTGTTCCCGGCCGAATCCACCGAGTCGTTCAAGATCGACAAGATCATCAAGTACGCCACCACCTTCCCGGGCGGCCTGTACAACACCAGCTTCGTCTTCATGATGAACCAGGGCCGCTACGACAAGCTTTCCGCCGACGAGAAGAAGGCCGTGGACGCCATCTCCGGCGAGGCCGCCGCGCGCATCTTCGGCCGCGCCTGGGACAACGTGGACCGCCGCGCCACCGCGCTGATGCAGGTCAACCAGGTGGTGATCACCAAGGCCGACGCGAAGTTCGTGGCCGACGTCAAGGCCAAGACCTCGCAGCTGGAAGCCAAGTGGGTGAGCGACGCCGCGGCCAAGGGCCTGAAGGACCCGGCCAAGGTGCTGGCTGAGTTCCGCGCTGAAATCGCCAAGCAGGAAAAGTAAGCCACCCTTGAAAAAACTGCTCGTTACGCTTTGCGGCCTGCTTTCCGGCGGGGCGCTGTTCGCCATCATGGCGCTCACCTTCTTCGACGTGGGCGGCCGCAAGCTCCTTGACAACTCCATCCCCGGCTCGCTGGAGATGACCGAGCTGCTGATGGTCGTCGTGATCTTCGGCGCGCTGCCGCTGGTGTCGCTGCGCGGCGAGCACGTGCTGTTCGACTCACTGGATAGCTACCTGCCGCCGCACGTCCTGAAGCTGCAGAAAGCCGTGATCCACCTCCTGATGGCGCTGGCCCTGCTGGGCCTGGGCTGGCTGATGTGGCGCACCGGCGGCCAGTTCCTGGCCAACGGCGAGACCACCGCGCAGCTGAAGCTCTCCAAGGCGCCCTTTATCTACGGCATGGCCGTGCTGTGCCTCATCTCCGGCGTCGTGCACCTGTACCTGATGGCCCGGCCGCCCGCCGACCTGGCCGAAGGCGAAGGGGCCGCGCTGTGATCGAAGCGCTCGCCGGCTTTGCCGTCATCTTCGCGCTGGCGCTGCTGCGCATCCCGTTGGCTTTCTCGATGGCCGGTGTCGGCATCGTGGGCATGGGCCTGCTGCGCGGCTGGGACCCGGCGCTGGCCAGCACCTCGCAAGTGGTCTACGAAACCGGCTTCGCCTACACGCTGTCGGTGATCCCGCTGTTCATCCTGATGGGCAACTTCGTGGCCCGCGCGGGGCTGGCCACCGAGCTGTTCCAGGCGGCCTACGCCTTCATCGGCCACGTGCGCGGCGGCCTCGCGCACGCCACCGTGGTGGCCTGCGCGGGCTTCGGCGCCATCTGCGGCTCGTCCATCGCCACCGCCGCCACCATGGGCAAGGTGGCCTACCCGTCGATGAAGAAGCTGGGCTACAGCGACTCGCTCTCCATGGGCGTGATCGCCGCCGGCGGCACGCTGGGCATCATGATCCCGCCCTCCACCATCATGGTGATCTACGGGATCATCACCGAGACCAACATAGGCAAGCTGTTCGCCGCGGGCGTGATCCCCGGCCTGATGTCGGCCGCGCTGATGATGATGGGCATCGTCTGGATCACCTGGCGCGACCCGCAGCACGCACCGGCCGGCGAGCGAAGCACCTGGAAGCAGCGCTGGGCCGCCCTGCGCGGCATCTGGGGCGTGCTGCTGCTGGTGATCGTGGTGCTGGGCGGCATCTACGGCGGTATCTTCACCGCCACCGAGGGCGCGGGCTTCGGCGCCGCCGGCGCCTTCCTGTTCGCGCTGGCGCGCGGGCGGCTGACCTGGGCCATCCTCTATGAAGTGCTGGTGGAATCGGCGCGCACCACGGCCATGCTGTTCACGCTGCTGATCGCCGCCACGCTGTTCGCCAACTTCGTGAACTTCACCTCCATGCCCGGCGACCTGAAAAGCCTGATCACCACCAGCGGCCTGTCGCCCACCATGATCATCGTGGCGATGATGCTGATCTACGTGGTGCTGGGCACGGTGATGGAAGAGCTCACCATGGTGCTGCTCACCATCCCCCTGTTCTTCCCCATCGTCACCGCGCTGGGCTTTGACGCGGTGTGGTTCGGCGTGCTGATCGTGATGGTGGTGCAGATCGGCCTGATCTCCCCACCCGTGGGCATGAACATGTTCGTGCTCAACGCGTTGCTCCCCGGCGTCGGCCTGGGCGCGATCTACCGCGGCTGCTGGCCGTTCGTGCTGGTGCTGGTCCTCATGCTCGGCCTGCTGATTGCCTTCCCGCAACTCAGCTTGTGGCTGCCGTCGTTGATGAAGTGACTGTGGTCATCCCCGCGAAGGCGGGGACCCAGGGCGCCCTGGATTCCCGCCTTCGCGGGAATGACGGTTGAGATGCACCACCCGCTGCGGATACGGAATGTCGATGCCGGCCGCGCGCAGCGCCTTGAGCATGGCCAGGTTGATTTCCGAGCGCACATTCAGCTGGCCGTTGGCCGGGTCGTTGATCCAGAACAGCAGGCTGAACTCCAGCCCGTCGGCGCCCAGCTTGGCCAGCCGCGCCACGGGCTCGGGGTCGTGCAGCACGCGGCTGCAGGCCAGGGCTGAATTGACCAGGATGCGCTGCACGGCGTCCACGTCGCTCTCGTAGCCCACGGTCACCTCGGTGGTCACCAGCAGGCGCGGGTCGGCCAGCGAAAGGTTTTCTATGCGCTCGGTGATCAGCTTCTCGTTGGGCACGATGGATTCGCGCCCGTTGGTGGCGCGGATCAGCGTGTAGCGGGTCTTGATGTCGATCACCTCGCCCTCAAAGGTGTCCACCTTGATCGTGTCGCCGATGCGCAAGCTGCGCTCGGCCAGGATCACGAAACCGCTGATGTAGTTGGCCGCCAGCTTCTGCAGACCAAAGCCCAGGCCCACGCCCAGCGCGCCGCCCAGCACCGACAGCGCCGTCAGGTCCACGCCCACCGCCGACAGCGCGAACAGCAGGCCCAGCAGCAGCAGCACGGCACGTGTGACGTTGGCGGCCACCTTGCGCAGCGACAGGTCGTTGACGGTCTGGCGCAGGATGCGGCGCTCCAGCACCGCCGAAATCCACAGCACCAGCACCAGCACGATGCCCGACGACAGGAAGCCCTGCAGCAGGCTAAGCAGGCTGACCCGCGACTTGCCGAAGGCGAACTGGATGGAATCCATCTCGGCCATCACGGCCGGCAGGGCACCCACGATCCACAGCACCGCCGCGATCCAGGCCAGCCACGAGAACAGGCGCTCGCCCAGCCGCGCCACGCCCGAATTGGGGAAGGCGGCCGCGCCCACGCGCGCCAGCAGGCGGATGCCCGCCAGCGACACCAGCACCGGCACCGCCACCTTCAGCAACACCACACGCTGGTACTCCGCCACCAGGTAGCGCGCGCTGTAGGTGAACAGCAGCGCCAGCAGCGGGAACAAAAGGCCGTCGATCACCGCGCGGCCGAACCACACCGATTCGGGCGGCTGCTTGCGCCCTGTCAGCCAGCACAGTCCCCAGGCCAGGCCCAGGCAGCCCAGCAGCACCAGCAACTCCAGCGGCGCGCCGGGGTGCGCCAGGTCGCGCAGCAGCTTGTCGATTTCCGTCATCGGGGCGTCAAAGGCCCTGCGGCTTCCAGGCGGGCGCGCGCTTCTCGGTGAACGCCGTGACGCCTTCCTGCGCGCAGCCGTCCATCATGTTCACGGCCATCGCCTGGCCGGCCAGCTGGTAGGCGGCTTCAATGCCCATCTCGCGCTGCGCATAGAACACCGCCTTGCCCATCGCGATGGCCGCGCGCGGCTTGTCCAGAATGCTGGCAACCAGTTTTTCCACTTCGGCGTCCAGCAGTTCCGGCGCAACGGCGCGATTGACCAGCCCGCGCGCCACCGCCTGCTCAGCGCTGATGAAGTCGCCGGTCACCAGCATTTCCATCGCCTGCTTGGCGGGCACGTTGCGCAGCAGCGGCACGCTGGGGGTGGAGCAGAACAGGCCGAAATTCACGCCGCTGACGGCGAAGCGCGCTTCGGTGGACGCCACGGCCAGGTCGCACTGCGCCACCAGCTGGCAACCCGCGGCGGTGGCGATGCCCTGCACGCGCGCAATCACCGGCACCGGCAGCTTCTGGATCGCCAGCATCATGCGGCTGCATTGCGCGAACAGCTTCTGGTAGTAAGCCAGCTGCGGCGTCGCGATCATTTCCTTCAGGTTGTGGCCGGGGCAGAAGGCCTTGCCGCTGGCGGCCAGCACCACCACGCGCACCGACTCGTCCTGCGCCAGCTGGTCCAGCGCCGCCTGCAGCGCGGCCAGCATCTCTTCGCTCAGCGCGTTGAAGTTCGCGGGCCGGTTCATCGTCAGCGTGACCACGCCGCGCGCGTCCCTGTGCTCGATCAGCGCGGCTTCCATGGCTTACAGGTCGGCCAGCACGCGCACGTGCGCTTCGACGCTGCGCGCCAGCGCGCCCAGGTTGTAGCCGCCCTCCAGCGAGGAGACGATGCGCCCCCTGGCGTACTTGTTGGCGATGTTCTTGATCTGCTGGGTGATCCAGGTGTAGTCGGCTTCCACCAGGCCCAACTGGCCCAGGTCGTCGTCGCGGTGGGCGTCGAAGCCGGCGCTGATGAAGATCATCTCGGGCTGGAAGGCTTCCAGCCGCGGCAGCCACTCCTGCTCGATCTTCTTGCGGATCACGTCGCCCTTGGTGTAGGCCGGGATCGGCAGGTTGACCATGTTGTCGCCCATCGGGTGCGCGCCGGTTCCGGGGTAGAACGGGTGCTGGAAGATGCCCACCATCAGCACGCGCTCGTCGCCGGAGAGGATGTCCTCGGTGCCGTTGCCGTGGTGCACGTCGAAATCCACCACCGCCACGCGCTTCAGGCCGTGGCGCTCCAGCGCATACAAGGCGCCCACGGCCACCTGGTTGAACACGCAAAAGCCCATGGCCCGGTCGTGGCAGGCATGGTGGCCGGGCGGGCGCACCGCGCAGAAAGCGTTTTCCAGCTCGCCCGCCATCACCGCGTCGGTGGCGGCCAGCACGGCGCCGCTGGCACGCAGCACGGCGCTCCAGGTGTGGGGGTTCATGGCGGTGTCGGGGTCGATCCGGGCGTAGCCGCGGCCGCCGGCGGCAATGTGCTCGGCCAGCTCCATCTCCAGCCCGCGGATGGCGGCCACGTGCATCTTGCTGTGGGCCAGCTCGATCATCTCGGTGGAGGCTTCGGGCGCTTCGCGCCGGTCCAGCGCATCGCCGACCCCGCTGGCCAGCAGCCGGTCCTCGATCGCGTCGAGCCGCTCGGGGCATTCGGGATGGCCCGGCCCCATTTCGTGCCGGCGGCAGTCGGCGTGTGTGAAATAACCGGTTTTGTTCACTCTAACGCTCAGCTAACGGGAAATTGGGATAACGTCACGCACCATGGATGCACAACAAAAACTCAAGGCGCTCCTCAATCAGCTTAACACGGTGATCGTCGGCAAACCCGCCCAGGTGCAGGACTGCGTGGCCTGCCTGCTGGCCGGCGGGCACCTCTTGATCGAGGACGTTCCCGGCGTCGGCAAGACCACCCTGGCCCATGCGCTTGCGCGGGCTTTCGGCCTGCAGTTCTCGCGGGTGCAGTTCACGGCCGACCTGATGCCCAGCGACCTGTCGGGCGTGTCCATCTACGAACGCGGCAAGGAGCATTTCGTGTTCCATCCCGGGCCCATCTTTGCCCAGGTACTCCTGGCCGATGAGATCAACCGCGCCAGCCCCAAGACGCAGAGCGCGCTGCTGGAAGCCATGGAAGAAAAGCAGGTCACGGTGGAAGGCGAAACCCGTGCCCTGCCCTCGCCCTTCTTCGTGATCGCCACCCAGAACCCGCACGACCAGCTGGGCACCTTCGCCCTGCCCGAGTCGCAGCTGGACCGCTTTTTGATGCGCATCTCGCTGGGCTACCCCGACCGGGCCGCCGAGCGCGAACTGCTCAACGGCCGCGACCGGCGCGACATGCTGGACCGGCTGGAAAGCACGCTCTCCGCCGTCGAGCTGCAGGCGCTGCAGGAGATGGTGCTGAACGTGCATGCCGCCGGCCCGCTGCTGGACTATGTGCAGGAGCTGATCGCCGCCACCCGCTCGGGCCGCTGGTTCCTGCAGGGCCTGTCGCCGCGTGCCGGCATTTCGGTGGTGCGCGCCGCCAAGGCGCAGGCCCTGCTGTCCGGGCGCGACTACGTGGCGCCCGACGACGTGCAGGCCATCCTGCCGCAGACCGTCGCTCACCGGCTGATCCCGGTCAGCGACGCGGGCCGCGGCCCGGTGGAGCAGGTGCGGGCGATGGTGGAGGCCGTGCCTCTGCCGTAAGGGTGCCCGTGGACGCCGCCAGCCTCAACCCCTTCAGCTTCGCCCGCCGGCGCTTCCGCCAGTGGTGGCAGGCGCGGATCCCGCTGTCGGACACCAAGACGCTGACGCAGCGCACCGTGTACATCCTGCCCACGCGCCCCGGCTTCATGCTGGGCGCCACGCTTCTGGTGCTGCTGGTGGCCTCCATCAACTACCAGCTGAACCTGGGCTACCTGCTCACCTTCCTGCTGGCGGGCAGCGCGGTGGTGGGCATGCATGTGTGCCACGGCACGCTGCGCGGCCTGACGATGAACCTGGTCGCGCCCGACCCGCAATATGCCGGCTCCAGCGCCACCTTCGCCGTGGTGCTGACCAATACGCGCAAGACCGTGCGCCACGGCATCGGCATGGCGGTGCTGGACGCCACGCATGAAGACCGCTGGGTCTGGGCCGACGTGCCCGCGCAGGGCAGCTGCAGCGTGCACGTGGCCTTCAAGCCCGAGCGGCGCGGCCTGCACCGCGTGCCGCCGCTCACGGCCGAGACGCGCTTTCCGCTGGGCACCTTCCGCGTGTGGACCGTGTGGCGCCCCGCCGCGCAGGTGCTGGTGTACCCGGCGCCCGAGCTGTTCCCGCCGCCGCTGCCGCCCGGTGAGCCGCGCTCGGGCGGCGCCGCCACCGCGCGCATCCAGAGCACCGGCGAGTTCGACGGCGTGCGCGCCTACCGCCGGGGCGACCCGCTCAAGCTGGTGGTCTGGAAAAAAGCCGCCAAGGCCGACGAGCTGGTCAGCCGCGACACGCAGCAGGCCCAGCGCTACGAGCTGTGGCTGGACTTCGCCCAGGCCGGCCACCTCGATACCGAGCACAAGATTTCCCGCCTGACAGCCTGGGTGCTGCAGGCCGACCGGCTGGCCATGGACTACGGCCTGCGCCTGCCGGCACTGGAGATCAAGCCCGCCAGCGGCGAGGCGCACAAGCGCCGCTGCCTGGAGGCCCTCGCAACATGCTGAAGCGCCTGAACGCCCTGCCGCGCGACGGCCGCGACGCCCTGTTCCTGTTGGTGGTGATCTGCTGGGTGCTGCTGCCGCAGGTGCCCAACCTGCCCTGGTGGTGCAGCCTGCTGGCCGCCGGCGTGCTGGTGTGGCGCGGCGCGCTGGCCTTTGGCTCGCGGCCGCTGCCGGGCAAGTGGTGGCTGCTGGGGCTGCTGGCCCTGACCGTCGGCGCCACGTTGCTCACGCACCGCACGCTGCTGGGCCGGGACGCGGGCGTCACCATGATCGTGGTGCTGCTGGCCCTGAAGACGCTGGAGCTGCGCGCCAGGCGCGATGCCTTCGTGGTCTTCTTCCTGGGCTTCTTCACGATGCTCACCAACTTCTTCTTCTCGCAGTCGCTGCTGACGGCGGCGGCCATGCTGGTGGCGCTGCTGGGGCTGCTCACGGCGCTGGTCAACGCGCACATGCCGGTGGGCAAGCCACCGCTTGCGCAGGCGGCGCGCACGGCCGGGATGATGGCGCTGCTGGGCGCGCCGGTGATGGCCGTGCTGTTCGTACTGTTCCCGCGTTTCGCGCCGCTGTGGGGCATACCCGGCGACGCCATGAGCGGGCGCAGCGGCCTGTCCTCCAGCATGCAGGTGGGCAACCTGGCCAAGCTGGCGCTGGACGAAAGCGTGGCCATGCGCGTGAAGTTCGAGGGCGAGCCGCCCGCGCAGCAGGACCTGTATTTCCGCGGCCCGGTGCTCACCGCCTTTGACGGGCGCGAATGGCGGCCACTGCAGCCGCGGCTGGGCTCGCGCATCTCCGCGCTGGGCGGCCCTTCGGGCCTGCAGGTCAGCGGCGCGCCGGTGCGCTACGAGGTGACGCTGGAGCCGAACAACCGGCCCTGGATCTTCACGCTGGACGCGGCGCCCCGTTCACCGGAAGTGCCCGCCATGCAAACCGGGATGACCAGCGAGCTGCAGTGGATAGGCAACCGCCCCGTGACGGACCTGCTGCGCTACAGCGCCGAGAGCTACACCAGCTTTCGCCACGGCCCGGCCAATTTTGCCGCCGTGCTGCCCGACTACCGCGAGCTGCCGCCCGGCTTCAACCCCCGCACCCTGCAGCTGGCCACCGAGCTGATGCGCGCCTCCACCGCGCCGCCCAGCGACAAGCTGGCACTGGTGCAGGCCGCGATGAACCGGCTGCGCACCGGCGGCTACACCTACACGCTGGAGCCCGGCGTGTACGGCGAGCAAACGGCCGATGAATTCTGGTTCGACCGCAAGGAAGGTTTCTGCGAGCACATCGCATCGGCCTTCGTGGTGCTGATGCGCGGCATGGACATTCCCGCGCGCATCGTCACTGGCTACCAGGGCGGCGAACGCAATACCGTGGACGGCTTCTGGACGCTGCGGCAAAGCGATGCGCACGCCTGGGCCGAGGTGTGGCTGGCCGGCCGCGGCTGGGTGCGGGTGGACCCCACCACCGCCGTGGCGCCCAGCCGCACCGGCAGCTTCCTGCGCCTGCAGCCTCCGCGCGGCGTGATCGCAACCGCCTTTGGCGCGGTGACGCCCGGCCTGGCCACCAGCTTGCGCGCCGCCTGGGAAGCGGTGAACAACGGCTGGAACCAATGGGTGCTGAACTACACGCAAAGCAAGCAGCTGAACCTGCTGAAGGACATCGGCATCGAATCGCCCAGCTGGGAAGACCTGCTCAACGTGCTGATCGCGCTTGTGGTGGGCGTGGCGCTGTGCGGCGCCGCCTGGACGATGTGGGAGCGCACCCAGCACGACCCCTGGCTGCGCCTGCTGGCACGGGCGCGCAAGCGGCTGCTGCGCGCGGGGATGGAGCTGCCCGCCGCCAGCCCGCCCCGGCAGATCGCGGCCGCTGTCACCGCCCGCTTCGGGGCCGGCACGCAGGCGCTGGCCGACTGGCTGCTGCGCCTGGAAGCCCAGCGTTATGCGCGCTCGCCCCACACCGCGCTGGCCGCGTTGCAGCGAGAATTCAGGCAACTGCCCTGGCCCACCTGATGCTCTTCCGTCTTCTCATTGCTTCTTTTTTGATAGCAGCCCACGCACAGCCGGTGTGCGCTGCAGCCGATTCTCCCCCCAAAAAACCGGCGGCGGCCAAGCCGGCGCGCCAGCCCGGCGTGCCCTACGCCACCCGCGCCGACGCCATGGCGTTTGCCGATGAGCTTGCCAGCCGCCGCGACCTGGACCGCGACTGGGTGCGCCGCGCCATCGGCCAGGCGCAGCACCTGCCCTCCATCCCGCGGCTGATGCTGCCCGCGCCTTCGGGCACGCCCAAGAACTGGCGCGTGTACCGCAGCAGGTTCATCGACAGCACGCGCATCAATGCCGGCGTGAAGTTCTGGGCCGCCAACCGCGAAACCCTGGAGCGGGCCGAAACCGAATTCGGCGTGCCCGCTGAAATCATCGTGGGCATCATCGGCGTGGAAACCATTTACGGCCAGCAGATGGGCAGCTTCCGCGTGATCGACGCGCTGGCCACGCTGGCCTTCAATTTTCCCGACGCGCATCCGCGCGCCGCGGAACGCCGCGAGTATTTCCGCGGCGAGCTGGAGCAGTTCCTCAGCCTGCAAAGCCGCACCGGCGGCGATCCGCTGGTGCCGGTGGGCAGCTATGCCGGCGCCATGGGCATGCCGCAGTTCATGCCCAGCAGCTGGGTGCGCTGGGCGGTGGACTATGACGGCGACAGCCGCATCGACCTGGCCGGCAGCCCGGCCGACGTGATCGGCTCGGTGGCCAACTACTTCAAGGGCTACGGCTGGCACACCGGCATGCCCACCCACTACAGCGTGAGCTTCGACACCGGTAAGCTCGAGAAAGAGGCGCTGTTGGCGCCCGACATCCTGCCCAGCTTCAGCGTGGCCAGCTTCACCGCCAAGGGCGCGGTGCTGCCGCCGGAAGGCCTGGAGCACAAGGGCCCGCTGGCGCTGGTGGAATTGCAGAATGGCGCGGCCGAGCCCAGTTATGTGGCGGGCACCGAGAATTTCTACGTGGTCACCCGCTACAACTGGTCGAGCTACTACGCCATGGCCGTGATCGAACTGGGCCGCGAAATCAAGGCCGCGCTGCGGCAGGCGCCTTAAAGGAACCCAGGCCATGTCTTCGCTCTGGTCATGGGTGGAAACATGGCGCGAGCTGGGCGCCATGGCCGCCGACGAGGGCATCTTCAACCGCCTGTGCGGCTGCTGGACCGAGAAGCACCGCAAGTACCACACCCTGCAGCACCTGCGCGAATGCATGTCGCACCTGGACGCCGCGTACGAAGAAGCCAACCAGCCCGCCGAGATCCGCCTGGCGCTGTGGTTCCACGACGCGTACTACGACCCGCGCCGCAAGGACAACGAAGCGCGCAGCGCGCAGTGGGCCAGCGAAAGCATCCTGCAGGCCGGGCTGGCGCCCGAGGTGGCGCAGCGCGTGCACACCATGGTGATGGCCACCTGCACCCACAGCCCCGCTGCTGACCGCGACCTGCAGCTGCTGCTGGACATCGACCTGGCCATCCTGGGCGCCGAGGCGCCGCGCTTCGATGAATCCGACCTGCAGGTGCGCGCCGAGTACGCCCACGTGCCCGACGCCGAATTCCGCGAAGGCCGCACCCGGGTGCTCACCGGCTTCCTGGAGCGGCCGCGCTTGTACGGCACACCGTTTTTCCATGACGCGCTGGAGGAGCGCGCGCGGGACAATTTGCGCAGGTCGCTGGCGCGGCTGCGGGCTGCCTCAGCCACTTAGCGCAGCAGCACCGCCAGGTGCGCGTCCAGCGCCTTCTGGAAATCTGCCAGGTCTTCGCCGAACGCGGCGCGGAAATTCACCACCGCGTCGCGCGACTCGCGGTAGCTGCGAAAGTACGCCAGCACCTTCGCATATGAATGCCGCTCGACCAGAAACTCCGTGACCAGGTAGGCGAAGGGATAGGTGGCGTTGAAGCCCCGCTCCTGCCGCACCTTGAGCCATTGGTCCAGCGAGTCCATGCGCGCCAGCGCCACCAGCCCGCCGTCGTTGCGCACCGGGCGCACCCTGGCCAGCATGTCCGCGCGCGCCGCAGCCAGGTCCACCACGCCGAGCTCGTGCGTCACCTGGAAGGCAATCCATTCAGCAAAACCCTCCACCAGCCACTGGTGCCGCCCCAGCGGGCGGTGGCCCGACAGCTCCAGCTGCGAGCCATGCACCATCTCGTGCGCCATCGTCACCAGCCGGTCGGGCCAGCCGTCGGCCGCCATGGCCGGCTCGTTGACCAGCACGCGCTTGTTGGCCACCGCGGCCTTCGCAAAAGCCGCGGTGGCCGTCGCCATCTCGGGCTTGAGCTTCATGTGCGTCACCAGCGCCGCCGCGAACTCGGCACGGTCGGCATACAGCTCCATGGTGAACGAGGGCATGGGCAGCTGCAGCTTGCGCGTCAGCACGAAGATAACGGCGTCGGCCGCGGCCGGGAAGTCGGCGATCGCACGGCCGTCTACGGAGTCAACGCCGGGTTTGGCGGCCAGCGGAACCTCGCGCGGCGCCGCCGCGCACGGCAAATGAAGCAACGCGCCAAGAGCCAGCAGCGCGAGCAGCCTGCTCACAGCCTGCCCGCGGCAACGGCCCGCGCCATCAGCCGTTGCACACCCCATTTGTGGAACGGGATGATGAACCACAGGTAGACCTTGCCAAAGGTGTTGTGCACGCTGCAGATGGTGGACACCACCACGCTCGCCGCGTCACCTTGCCCCTCTTTCAACACCGAGAGCCGGAAATCCAGGTGCTTGTTGTTTCGCCCCGCGACCAGCTCGAAATCAGTCAGGCTGAAGATCGGCCAGGGCCCGATGGTGTCGCCCACGCCGTAACGGGGCTTGACCATTGGATGCATGATTTCCGCCGCGGTGGGTGCGGCCAGCCCGCCCCAGGAGGCCAGGCGGTTGCGCACGAGCAGCAGCAGCTTCATCCACCAAGGGTGGTGGCCGAAGATGGCGAAGAAGATCTGAACGACGCCGGCCTGCGGATGCGCCAGCGGCGCGCGGTAGGAATCGCGAAACCATGCCGCTTCAACCGCGTGGCGGTCAAGCGTGCTGGCCAGGGGGATGTCGCAGGCGATGACCCTCATTCAGATCCACTGGTCATTCTGCGCCGTGCGGTCGCCGCGTTCATCCCCCGTATTGAGCACGCCGCGCGGCTCGATCAGCAGGAGCTTGACCTCGCGTTCCGCATACGGCTTGTGCTCCACGCCCTTGGGCACAACGAACATCTCCCCGGCGTTCAGGACCACCGCGCCGTCGCGCATGTCGATGCGCAGCGAGCCTTCCAGCACGATGAAAGTCTCATCGGTGTCCTTGTGGTCGTGCCAGACAAAATCGCCTTCAAGCCGGACGATCTTGAACTGGTAGTCGTTCATCTCGGCGACGACCTTGGGCGTCCATTGCTCGCTGAAGAGGCTGAACTTCTGCTGAAAATTCACGGGGGTGTGGGACATGGCTTTGCTCCATTCAAGCTTCGTTTCCGTGTCGAGCGACATGTTAGGGCGCATCGGCGTTGAGCTCCTGCCGAATCAACTGGATCAGTTCCTCTCTGCGCTTCTCAAAACTCTCTTGGTGAGTTCCCAACCGCTCCCATGCATCCGTCGCACCCGCCGGAAGAGCCTGCGTAGTCTCGAATCTCTGGAGGTCCTCCACCGTTCCGATTTCGATCAATAAGAGATAGTAGTCGCGAAGCGCGTTGAAGTACGAGTTTGAAGCTGATAGGACGGCCGCGCTTAGATAAAGCGAATTTCGCAAACGGAAAGAATTCAGAGTCTGATCAAGAGAAGTCAATTCCTGCTTTGAGGGCAGGTTGGTGCGAATGCTTACATGAAGGTCTTCAACCAATCCCCAAAGTTCTCTGTGCTTCGCCACACGCTCCGCAGAGAATGCTTTCCTATTTTCACTCGATCGATTAACTTTCCACTGTCGATAGCTCAAGTACGCAACAGAAAGGGAGGCGATAAACGTTAATAGCGAACTCACGATTGCGACTTGCCACGTGTCCATAAATGTGCGCCCTAACGTTTGACATGAGGGGCGGCCGCAAGTGGGCGAAGCCCGCTTGTGGACGTCCCCTCGATGGAAGGGTTAGGTCTCACCGTGACGCCTCTCTGCGCCAAGGCAGACCGACCGCCAGGCAGAAGCTGAGCGCAAGCAGCAGGTGTTGGCCGACCAAGTACTTGATTGTGAAGCCAAGATGCCGGAATGCGGGCGAGTCACCGGCCGACATAAGAACCGCCGCGACTGCGGACACCAGAAGCGATGACCCCACCACACTTGGCACTGTTGCCCAACCACGGCGTGCAAGGCCAAAGACGATCGGAAGCCCGACAAACGCAACGCCGAGAAGGACAACGCAGGCCATCAGGGTGAACTCGACGAAATAGGCTCGAAGCTGCACCGCCCAATAGTCTTCTGGCGGCACATGCCACTTCGCGAGAGCTTCACCTTGGGGTACATAGCTGGAAAATGCGGCAATCGCTGCGGAACACAGAACCACGGCGAAGTATCCGGCGACCAACCGTCGGACACTGACCACGGGCCTACGAGCATCGTTTCGGTAGTGGATTGCAGAGGCTCCCACAACGAGAACAAGCACGATTAGGACCACGACAGGGGATGCGAAGACTTCGGCGCCCATGAGATCTAACGTAATTTAGGCCGCGAAATATCCTGGGAAAGACAGGATATCCGACCGAATAACACAACCCGGGCGGCGCCCCGCCCAGGCACGAGGCAGACGCAGCTCCTTGCCAGCGCTTGCGATTCGCCGGCCCTGCATGCGCCGAAGTCTCCGGAGTTAGCCGTCAAACCCTGTCTCCTATCCTGGGCCGCCTCTGTGTTCTCAGAGGCAGGTCGATATTTCAATAATACTTGAATTGTTAACGAATGCGGGACGAAACCATCCAAAACCGAGGCCCCTGGCCCCCTGCACCAGGGCGCCGACACGCAGGCGTGGCGCGGCTTGCGGGCGTTTTTGTGCCCGCAAGCGCATGGAATAAGCGTGGGCGGTTTTCAGGCTGGGCCCGCCAACCTGGCCCGCAACGCCTCCACCACCCTCTCCACCACCACCGCCCTCTCCTCCCCCACCTCCCGCCTGAACAGCCGCATCGTCGGGTACCACGGCGAATCATCTCGCTCCAGCAGCCAGCGCCAATCCGGATTGGGCCCAAGCAGGGTCCACACCGGCCGGGCCAGTGCGCCGGCCAGATGGGGTAGCGCGGTGTCCACGCTGATCACCAGGTCCAGGTTCTGCAGCATCGCTGCGCTGTCGTTGAAGTCTTGCCATTCACCGGTGAAGTCGACCAGTTGCCCTTCGCCTGGCGTGCTGTCGCTGAATTCGCCGGCGTCGCCCTTTTGCAGGCTGAAGCACTGCACACCTTCCATGGCCAGCAGCGGCTGCAGTTCGCTTAGATAGAAGCTGCGGTTGCGGTTGTTCACCTGGCCCAGGAAGCCGGCCCAGCACAGGCCCACTTTCAGCTTGCCGTCCCAGGGCTTCAGCCGCTCTTTCCACTGCGCGGCCTGCGTGGGCGGCGCGTGCAGGTAGGGCACTTGCGCGGGGATGTTTTCCAGCGTGGTGCCGTACAGCATGGGTAGGTCCAGCAGGGCCACATGCCAGTCGGCGCTGAAGGTTCGGCCCGGCGCCAGGCACTGCACGCCTTCCATGCTGCCCTCGATGAGCGGCACCAGTTCTTCCTGCACCACGCAGACGACGCGCGCGCCGTCGTTGCGCAGCAGTTGCACGTAGCGGCTGAACTGGATGATGTCGCCCAGCCCCTGCTCGCCATACACCGCAATCGCCTTGCCGGCGGGCGGCTGTTCGCGCGGGCCTTTCCATTCGGTGGCGGGGTTGTAGAACACGGGGCGCTGCAGCCGCTGCGCGTCGTTCCAGCGCCGGGCATACCTGCGCCAGCCCTCTTCCAGCCGGCCGCCCAGCAACAGCACAAAGGCCAGGTCCAGCTCGGCCAGCTCGAACCCGGGCTTGAGCTGCAGCGCGCGCCGCAGTTCGCGGTCCGCTTCTTCCAGCCGGTTCAGGTGCAGCAGCGCCGTGCCCAGGATGCGCACCGCATACGGGTGCTCCGGCGCCAGCGCCACGGCCTGCCGCGCATGCCGCAGCGAACCTTCGTAATCGCCCACGCGCCACAGCACGCCGGCCAGGTCCACATGCGCTTCCATGAAATCGGTGTGCGTCTCTATCGCCTCGCGGTAGCCGCGCACCGCTTCGTCCAGTTCGCCCGCCTGCTCCAGGCAAAAGGCCAGGTGCAGCAGCGTGCCGCGGTCGCGGGCGTTCAATGCCGTGTACAGGTGGCGGTAGACGGGCAGCGCCTGATCGTAGTGCCGGCGCTCCAGCAGCAAGTCTGCCAGCAGCTGCGCGGGCAGCGCCTCCTGCGGGGCGATGCGATGCGCGTCGCTCAGCCAGGCCATGGCCGTCAAGGGGTCGCCTGCGCCGTGGCTGGCCTGCGCCAACCCGATGCGCGCACCCAGGGATGCGGGCTGCGCGCGCAGCGCCATGCCGAATTGCTGCAGCGCCTCGTGAAAGCGGCCGCCGCCGAGCAGCGCGGCGCCCTGCTCCAGAGGCGTCATGGCCGGGCGCTCAGTCGCCGCCGGGCCGCCCCAAGGCGGCTGAAGCCCCCTCGAGGGGCAGGAGCGCAGCGACGTGGGGGCACAATTCAGATGCTGGCCGGCACGAGGAAGTCGCGGCTGATGCGCCCGCCCAGCTCGTTGATGCGGTCCAGGAACTGCGTGAGGAAGGCGTGCAGCCCGGTGGCCAGGATTTCCTCGATGTGGCCGTACTGCAGGTCGGCCCGCAGCTTGCCGGCGCGGCGCTGGGTTTCGCTGGACTGGTCGTTGGCCACGCTGGCCAGGTTGGCCACCACCTCGTTCAGGCTGGCGTGCAGCGAGCGCGGCATGTCGGCCCGCAGGATCAGCAGGTCGGCCACGCGCTCGGGCTTGATCACGTCGCGGTACACCTTGCGGTAGATCTCGAAGCCCGAGACGCTGCGCAATATGGCGCTCCAGTGATAGAAGTCGTATTCCTGGTCCTTCTCGCTGGCGTGGCCGAAAAAGTCGCTCTGCACGGCGTGGAACTTCACGTCCACCAGCCGCGCGGTGTTGTCCGCGCGTTCAAGGAAGGTGCCCAGCCGCATGAAGTGCAGGGCTTCGTCCATCAGCATGGTGCCCACCGTCACCCCGCGCGACAGGTGCGAGCGGAACTTCACCCATTCAAAAAACTGGGCCGGGTCGCGCTCGAATTCGCCGGCGCGCAGCATGCGGTTGACTTCCAGGTAGGTCTGGTTCTGCGTCTCCCAGGCCTCGGTGGTCAGGGACCCGCGCACCGCCCGCGCGTTCTCGCGCGCGGCCTTCAGGCACGAGACGATGGACGAAGGATTGTTCTCGTCCTTCACCATGAACTCCATCACGCATTTCGGCGTGATCTCGCCGTGCTTGTCCTTGTAGGCAGGCAGCAGCTCGCTGATGGACAGCAGGCCCTGCCAGCCCACCTGCGCCACCGCGGCCGATTGCGGCAGCAGCGAGGTCTGGTAGTTCACGTCCAGCATGCGGGCGGTGTTTTCGGCGCGCTCGGTGTAGCGCGACATCCAGAAAAGGTGGTCGGCAGTTCTCGACAGCATGATCAGACCTCCATGATCCACGTGTCCTTGGTGCCGCCACCCTGGGACGAATTGACGACCAGCGAGCCTTCTTTCAGCGCCACGCGGGTCAGG
Source organism: Burkholderiales bacterium (assembly GCA_016191525.1). GTDB lineage: Bacteria > Pseudomonadota > Gammaproteobacteria > Burkholderiales > Burkholderiaceae_C > Ramlibacter. The sequence goes on from JACPOK010000014.1 coordinate 384,348, forward strand.
CCGCCGGGCACCATCTGCACGTCCTTGCCCGAGAGCACAAACGGCCGCAGGTCGATGTGGCGCGGCGCGATGCCGCTTTCCACATAGGTGGGGCAGCTGGAAAGCGACAGCGTGGGCTGCGCGATGTAGCCGGCGGGGTTGGCCTCCACCGCCTTGCGGAAATCCTCGATCTCCTGTTTGGTCGATGCCGGGCCCACCAGCATGCCGTAGCCGCCGGCGCCGTGCACCTCCTTCACCACCAGGTCTTTCAGGTTGGCCAGGGTGTAGGCCAGGTCGTCCTTGTTGCGGCACATGTAGGTGGGCACGTTGTTCAGGATGGGCTTTTCGCCCAGGTAGAACTCGATCATCTTGGGCACATAGGGGTAGATCGACTTGTCGTCCGCCACTCCCGTGCCAATCGCATTGCAGATGGTCACGTTGCCCGCCGCGTAGGCATCCACCAGGCCCTTGGTGCCCAGCGTGGAGGTGGGGCGGAACACGTCGGGGTCCAGGAAGTCGTCGTCCACCCGGCGGTAGATCACGTCCACCCGCTTGGGGCCGCGCGTGGTGCGCATGTAGACGTAGCGGTCCTTCACGAACAGGTCTTGCCCCTCCACCAGCTCGATGCCCATCTGCTGCGCGAGGAAGGCGTGCTCGAAATACGCGCTGTTGTACATGCCGGGCGTGAGCACCACCACCGTGGGGTCGGGCGCACCGGGCTGGGCGCTGGCGCGCAGCGTTTCCAGCAGCAAGTCGGGGTAGTGGGCCACGGGCGCCACGCGGTGCTGGCTGAACAGGTCGGGGAACAGCCGCATCATCATCTTGCGGTCTTCCAGCATGTAGCTGACGCCGCTGGGCACGCGCAGGTTGTCTTCCAGCACGTAGTACTCGCCCTCGCCCTTGGCGTTGGGCGCACGCACGATGTCCACGCCCGCGATGTGCGAGTACACGCGGTGCGGGGTGTACACGCCCATCATTTCCTTGCGGAACTGCGCATTGTTCAGCACCTGCTCGGCGGGGATGATGCCGGCCTGCAGGATCTCCTGCTCGTGGTACACGTCGTGCAGGAAGCGGTTCAGCGCCGTGACGCGCTGCACCAGGCCTTTTTCCATGCTTTGCCACTCGGCGGCCGGGATGATGCGGGGAATCAGGTCAAAGGGAATCAGCCGCTCAGTGCCGGCGCCGTCCTCGTCCTTGGCGCCGTACACGGCAAAGGTGATGCCCACGCGGCGAAAGATCATCTCCGCCTCTTCGCGGCGCGCTTTCATGCCGTCTTCGGGCTGGCGGGCCAGCCATTGCGCATAGCTCTTGTAGTGCTCGCGCACGTTCTGGAACTGGCTTTGGCTCTGGCTGCCCTGAGACTGGCTTTGCGCCTGGCCCTGCCCGGTGGCGGGCAGTTCCGCGTACATCTCGTCAAATTTCTGCATAGGCTGGTCTCCTGACTCCAGCATAGCAAGTTCCGGGCCTCCAGAGGGGCGTAGCGGCCTATGGAATGCGGTGGTGCCAGTAGCGCGCGGCCTGTTCGCGCTGGCAGGCCACCGCCTCGGGCTGCGCCGAGCGCCACAGGGCCGCCCCGCAGTGGGCCGAGTCGATCACCCGCACCTGCCGCGCCTCGTAGCGCGCCAGCACCGGCGGCGCCGGGTGGCCGAAGCGGTTGCGGTAGCCGGCCTGTACAAGCGCAATGCGCGGCTGCACGGCATCCAGGAAAGGCTCGCTGGACGATGTCTTGCTGCCGTGGTGCGGCACCAGCAGCACGTCGGCGCGCAGCAGCGCGGCCTGGGCCACCAGCCGCGCTTCCTGCTCTTTTTCGATGTCGCCCACCAGCAGCACGGTTTGCCGGCCGTTGGCTATGCGCAGCACGCAGCTCATGGCGTTGCTCTTGTTGCGGGTTTCATAGTCTTCGGCCTGCGGCTGCAGCACCTCGAAGTCCACCCCGTCCCAGTGCCAGCGCTGGCCCGCCGTGCAGCGGGTGGATTTGCGCAGGGCCTGCAGCTCATGGCCGTCCTCAATCGAACTCACCAGCGCGGCTTGCGGCTGCATGGCCAGCACGGCCGGCGCACCGCCGGTGTGGTCAATGTCGCGGTGGCTGAGCATCAGCGTATCCACGGTCTCGCCCAGCGCGCGCAACAGCGGCACCAGCACGCGGTGGCCGGCGTCGCTCTCGCTGCCGTAGCGCGGGCCGGTGTCGTACACCAGTGTGTGCGCCGCAGTGCGCAGCACCAGCGCATTGCCCTGGCCGATGTCGGCGGCCAGCAATTCGAATTCGCCTTCCGGCGGGCGCGGCGCCTGCCACATCAGCACGGGCAGCAGCAGCGGCAGGCCCAGCGCGCGCAGGCCGGGCGGCAGCGGCATGGCCAGCAGCACGCCGCCGATGACGCCGGCCACGGCCGCCCACAGCGGCGGCGTGGCGGTGGAGACGGTGGCCCAGGGGAAAGCCGCCAGCCACTGCAGCACCACGCCCATGCCCTGGATGGCCAGCGCCGCCGCGTCCCACAGCGGCGCGATGAACACGCCCGCCATGGCCAGCGGCGTGACCAGCAGCGTCACCCACGGAATGGCCAGCGCATTGGCCAGCAAACCCACCAGCGAGACCTGCCCGAACAGCAGCAGGGTGAGCGGCGTGAGCGCCAGCGTGACCACCCACTGCTCCCGAAATACAGAGGCGAATCGGCCCGCAAGGCGCACCGGTTGTGCTTGAGGCGCTCCTATATCTGTAGCAAACAGCACGCCCACCGCGACAAAGCTCAGCCAGAAGCCGGCCTGCAGCATGGCCCAGGGGTCCACCGCCACCACCACCGCGCAGGCCAACAGCCACACGTGCGGCCAGGGCCAGCGCCGGGCCGACAGGCGCAGCAGGCTCACGGTGGCCAGCATCCACACCGTGCGCTGCGAGGGCACGCCCCAGCCGCTGAAAAGCGCATAGCCCGCGGCCAGCGCCAGCCCGCCCACCAGCGCCGCATGTTGCGCGGGCAGCGCCAGGCACAGCCGCGCGCTGCGCCGCCACAGCCAGCCCACCACCAGCGCGGCCAGCCAGGCGAACATGGTCACGTGCAGGCCCGAAATCGACATCAAATGCGCCACGCCGGTGGCGCGGAAGATGTCCCAGTCGGCCCGGTCGATGGCGTTCTGGTCGCCCACCACCAGCGCGGCCAGCAGGCCCGCCGATTTTCGATCGGCCACCCGGGCATAGATGGCGTCGCGCACCGACTGGCGGGCCTGCTCCACCGGGTGCTGCCAGGTGGCGCCCATGCGGCGCGGCGCGGGATCCTTGGGGCCGGCCCGCACATAGCCGGTGGCCTGCAGGCCCTGCTCCCACAGCCACAGCTCGTAGTCGAAGCCATGCGGGTTCAGGTTGCCGTGCGGCGCCTTGAGCTTCGCGTTCACCTGCCAGCGCTCGCCGGCGCGCACATCGGGCGGCGGGCGCACGGTGTCGGCACCGCCAAAGCCGCCGCCATACCAGCCCAGGTAAATCTGCGGCGGCAGTTGCACCGCGGCGCCGTCCATGGTGGCCGACTCCACCTCAAAGCGGAAACGCAGGCCCGCCTCGTTGCGCTGGGGCATGGCGGCCACGATGCCGGTGATGGAGATTTCGCGTCCTTCCAGCGCAGGGTCAAGCGCCTGGCCGCCGAATTGCAGTGCCCGCAGCCCGACGCTGCCGAAAGCCAGCAGGGCCCCGGCGGCGCACAGCGCCAGCACCCGGCCGCGCGCCGCCGCCCGCAGGCTGCCCATCAGCGCCAGCAGCAGGGCAGCCGCCACCAGCCCCGCGTAAACCGGCCCCGGCCACAGCGCTGGCTGCTGCAATTGCATGGCCGTGGCGGCCACGAACGCCGTCAGCGCCCCGGCCATCCACCCCCTGCCCGGCCGCGCCGCCTGGTGTTCGTCATGCATCCATCACTCAACGGCATAGCCTTGCAGGCAGCCGACAACACACCGTTGGCTTGGGACTTGCTAGTATCGTGTGCATGTCGATTCACGCCGCCCTCAACCACGTCACCCACTACAAATACGACCGGCCGATCAACCTCGGCCCCCAGGTGGTCCGGCTGCGCCCCGCGCCCCATTGCCGCAGCAATATCGTCTCGTATTCGCTGAAGGTCGAGCCCGCCAAGCACTTCGTCAACTGGCAGCAGGACCCCTTCTCCAACTACCTGGCGCGGCTGGTTTTCCCCGAGAAAACCACCGAATTCAAGGTGACGGTGGACCTGGTGGTCGAAATGGCGGTGTACAACCCGTTCGACTTTTTCCTGGAGCCCGAGGCCGAGAACTTCCCCTTCAAGTACAGCGAGGCGCAGCGCAAGGAGCTGGCGCCCTACCTGGTCACCGAGCCGGCCACGCCGCTCCTGAAGGCCTACCTGGACAAGGTGGACCGCAAGGAGCGCCGCACCATCGACTTCCTGGTGGCCATCAACCAGCAGGTGCAGGGCGACGTGAAGTACCTGATCCGCATGGAGCCGGGCGTGCAGACGCCCGAGGAAACACTCAAGAACGCCAGCGGCTCCTGCCGCGACTCGGGCTGGCTGCTGGTGCAGCTGCTGCGCCACATGGGCCTGGCCGCGCGCTTTGTCTCGGGTTATTTGATCCAGCTGGTGCCCGACGTGAAGTCGCTGGACGGGCCCAGCGGCACCACCGTTGATTTCACCGATCTGCACGCCTGGTGCGAGGTGTACCTGCCCGGCGCGGGCTGGGTCGGGCTGGACCCCACCTCGGGCCTGATGGCCGGCGAAGGCCACATTCCCCTGGCCTGCACGCCCGCGCCTTCCAGCGCGGCGCCGGTGGAAGGCCTGATCGACGAAGCCGAGGTGACCTTCACTCACCACATGGAAGTCACGCGCATCTACGAATCGCCGCGCGTGACCAAGCCCTACACCGAAGAGCAATGGGCCGACGTGCTGGCCCTGGGCCAGGCGGTGGACCGCGAGCTGGATGAGGGCGACGTCCGCCTGACCATGGGCGGCGAGCCCACCTTTGTCTCGGTGGCCGACCGCGACGCCGCCGAATGGAACACCGATGCTCTGGGCCCCACCAAGCGCGGCTTTGCCACCGAGCTGGTCCACAAGCTGCGCGCCGAATACGGCAAGGGCGCCTTCCTGCATTTCGGCCAGGGCAAGTGGTACCCCGGCGAACAGCTGCCGCGCTGGGCCCTGTCGATCTACTGGCGCGCCGACGGCCAGCCGGCCTGGAAAAACCCCGCCCTGTTCGCCGACGAGCGCGAGAAGCTGCACTACACCAGCGAAGACGCCAAGCGCTTCACCAGCGCGCTGGCCGCGCGCCTGCACCTGAGTGACCGCTTTGTGCAGCCGGGCTATGAAGACGTCTTCTACTACCTGTGGCGCGAGCGCCGCCTGCCGGTGAACGTGGACCCGTTTGATTCGCGCCTGGACGACGAGCTGGAGCGCGTGCGCCTGCGCCGCGTGTTCGGGCAGAAGCTGGATTCGGTGGTGGGCTATGTGCTGCCGCTGCAGTCGAACCCGCAGAACGAGAAGAAGCTGGGTGGCCCGGTGTGGTCCACCGGCCCCTGGTTCCTGCGCGACGAGCGCATGTACCTCATCCCCGGCGATTCGCCCATGGGCTACCGGCTGCCGCTGGATGCATTGCCCTGGATCAGCAAGACCGACTTTCCCTACCTGCTGGAGCAGGACCCCATGGCGCCGCGCGAGCCGCTGGGCGCGGCCGCCGCGCTGCAGGCGCGCTACGCCAGCCCGCCGCGCGTGATGCAGGGCGCCGCCGGCCGCTACGAGACGGCGGGCAATGCCCATGAGCCGGGGCAGACCGAGCCGGCCGACTTTGTGAAGCCGCCCACGCGCTTTGAATCGGCCAAGGGCCACTACCGCACCGCCCTGTGCGTGGAAGCGCGCGACCCGCGCCGCGCCAACGGCCCCAAGGCCGAAGCCAAGGGCGAGAAGACCGGCATGCTCTACATCTTCATGCCGCCCCTGGAGCGGCTGGAGGACTACCTGGACCTGCTGGCCGCGGTGGAAGCCACCGCCACGCAGCTGGGCCTGAAGATCGTGCTGGAAGGCTACCCGCCGCCGCGCGACCCGCGCCTGAAACTGCTGCAGGTGACGCCCGACCCCGGCGTGATCGAGGTCAACATCCACCCCGCGCACAACTGGAACGAGCTGGTCGAGCACACCGAGTTTCTATACAAGGCCGCGTTCGAAACGCGCCTGTCGGCCGAGAAGTTCATGACCGATGGCCGCCACACCGGCACCGGCGGCGGCAACCACTTTGTGATGGGCGGCTCCACGCCCACCGACAGCCCTTTCCTGCGCAAGCCCGAGCTGCTGGCCAGCCTTCTGCTGTACTGGCACAACCACCCGAGCCTCTCCTACCTGTTCTCGGGCATGTTCATCGGCCCCACCAGCCAGGCGCCGCGCGTGGACGAAGCGCGCAACGACCAGCTGTACGAGCTGGAGCTGGCCATCCGCGAGATTGACCGCAACCGCAAGGTGCACGGCGAGGCCATGCCGCCCTGGGTGGTGGACCGGGCGCTGCGCAACATATTGATCGACGTCACGGGCAACACGCACCGCAGCGAGTTCTGCATCGACAAGATGTACTCGCCCGATTCCAGCACCGGCCGGCTGGGCCTGCTGGAGCTGCGCGCCTTTGAAATGCCGCCGCATGCGCGCATGAGCATCGTGCAGCAGCTGCTGCTGCGCGCGCTGATCGCCCGCTTCTGGAAAGAGCCCTATCGCGCCCCCGCCACCCGCTGGGGCACCGAGCTGCACGACCGCTTTTTGCTGCCCACCTTCGTCAAGATGGATTTGAACGACGTGCTGGCCGAAATGCGCGAAGCCGGCTATGCATTCGACACCTCCTGGTTTGCGCCGCACTTTGAATTCCGCTTCCCGCTGGTGGGCGAAGTGCAGGCTCGCGGCGTGGAGCTGACGCTGCGCAACGCGCTGGAGCCCTGGCACGTGATGGGCGAGGAAGGCTCGCCCGGCGGCACGGTGCGCTATGTCGATTCGTCGCTGGAGCGCATCGAGGTGCGCGTCACGGGCCTGAACGAAAGCCGCTACGCCGTCACCTGCAACGGCAAGGCCCTGCCGCTGCAGCCCACCGGCACCATGGGCGAATATGTGTCGGGCGTGCGCTACCGCGCCTGGAACCCGCCCTCAGCCCTGCACCCCACCATCGCCGTGCACGTGCCGCTGACCTTCGACATCGTGGACACCTGGATGAACCGCTCGCTGGGCGGCTGCCAGTACCACGTCGCCCACCCCGGCGGCCGCAACTACGACACCTTCCCGGTGAACGCGTATGAAGCCGAGAGCCGAAGGATGGCGCGGTTTTTCCGCATGGGACACACGCCGGGAAGACTGCAGGTTCCGCCCGCGACCATCAATGTGCCGGGGAGCAGGGAGTTTCCGTTTACGCTGGATTTGAGGAAGGCGCCGGGATAAGCGACTGAGTAGGCAAGGACACGAGAAACCTCTACGGAAGCTTGGCGCGGCTTCCGGGCCTTTTAGTCGAAACGGCGCGTGATATCTGGGGAAAAGGCGTGGAGTCGTTTGCGTTCGGTCCACGCAAGCTCTGGCTCACTTCTTTTCTGTTACTCGCTCCGCACACGTGGCAAGGTTCAACAGTAACGGATCTCGGGGCAACTTTTGGGTCGTCTGCAACAGGCGTCTTCATCTGCCCCCCACCTCGTCCGCGATTCGTCTACAACTCTGCCTGTTGAGGTTCGCAGGTTCACAGTGTGGGCCGTCTCACCTCTTCCAATACTTGCAACCAATCGTTCCAAGCGGCAGGATCCATCGTACTTCCATCCTTCGTCAGCTGCCATCCACCCAGCAGTCCCGCGAGATCGCTGGATTGAGTCATATTGTAAGCATGCTCCAAGAACAAAAGCATCGCACGATAAGCCTCCAGAACGGAGATGTGGTCGTCATTCACGGCGTTTCTTTTCTAGTTAAGGGCGAGACAATCCAGTTGTCGGATTGAAGACTTTGGGTTGCGGGTTTACGCCGCCGTTTATTACCTCACCACTACGAGTTTGAGTCCAGACTTGAGTGCCATCGCTTTGAGTTCTGGCAGACCAATTGTTGCCCCATTTATCAGTTCCCAACGATGACTTCGGATCATTCGCCACCTCCTCAAGAAGACTTCGGTTTGCCGGAGTATCAGGAATATGGCCGTCCGCATCTCGAAAAATATGATTGGAGCGATTCTCCGCAATCTTGTTTTGAGTGATGGCCTCATCTTCGGCCACCCATTGACGAACCCATCGAATAACTTCCTTGCCACAGATCAAGAGAATCGTCCGAACGATGGACCAGCTCTCTCCTTTGGGGTCAGTTCTAATAAGCGGATTGCCACCCACGTAGGCGAACCTATTCCATCCTCCTGCCAACCCAATCGAATCCGGCTGCGTATACCTGCCGGTCAGCGACGAATACGTCCTGTACCCGTTGTAATGCAGATTCGATTCATCGTCAAAGTACTGCCCCGGATACCTCACGTTCAGCTTGACCATCTTCCGGCCGAACTGCGGGCCATTGTCTGCGTCATCTGATCCGTCGGCCTGATCCTTCAGATCCCCCTTGGCAAAAGCCCAGCTCCGGTCCTTGAAGTTCCTGGCCGCTATTGAGGGCTCGTTGTCTCCAAAGGCGCTGTAGCGCCACTGCCATACCGGCTGGTTGGCCGCGTCGGTCATCAATCTGGGCGTGTTCAGGTGATCGGTGTGTACCGCGTAGACGTCCCCGTTGATGATCGCCCCCACCAGCACGTTGCCCTGCTCGGTGGGCAGGTAGATGTGTTCGGTGGTGCCGGTGCTCTTGTTGCCGCCGGCGCCGTATTCACCCAGCAGGCTGCCGTCCTCCGCATACAGGAATGCTGTGCCCAGCTTGGTTTTGTCATTCTTCCTGGTGGTGGTGAACAGCCAGGCAAAGCGGCTTTGCAGCCATTCGACGAAGCTTTGGCCCAGGACGGCGGGGTCGGGGCTGGCCTGGTCGGCCAAGGGCTCGCTCTTGAAGATGCGCTGGCCCAGGCCGTTGTGCAGGTACACCACCGACTGGCGCGCATCGCCGATGCCGTAGCTCAATTTGGCCAGGCGGCCCGCGGCGTCGTATTCGTAGCTCTTCAGGCCGTCGCCGGTCTGGTCGCCGGCGGCGTCCAGACCGTAGTTGACTGTCGAACTGGCGCTGTTCAGCGTATTGCCCCTGGCATTGGTCTGGGTGAGGGTCTGGCTCAGGCCCAGCAGGCGGTTGCTGCTGCCGTCCAGGTTGTAGGAACGTTGGGTGGCCAGGCCCGCCCCCATGTTGCCGGTGTTGGGGTTGATCAGGCGCAGCTGCTCAAGCCTGCTGGTGCGGTTGCCGTTTAAATCGTATTCAAACGTCTCCAGCTCGCCAAAGCGCGCGGTCGGCGCGTTGGGGTTGTCGGTGTCCAGCACGGGGGCGGCGTTTTGTTTCATGGGCATGAGCTCCGGGACGATCCTTTCCCTGAAGTCCCGGTTCATGCGGCTGATGCGGTTGCGGCTGTCGTACTCGATCTGGTAGCTGGCCACGCCCAGCGCAAAGGTGCTTGTGCTGTTGGGCATGTACAGCTGCTGCTGAATGCCGACGATGTTGCCGGCCCGGTCGAAGGTGTAGGTCGCGAATTCGTTGGCGGCCATCCTGCCGTCGGTATCAAAGCTTCGGCTGGCGCTGTCGCCGTTGGCCCAGTTCCAGCCCTTGGCTGCGTTCAGGGCGCTGTAGACGACGTTGGACACGAAGGGCGTGCCGCCGATGCTGATGCCGGTCACCCGGCCCGCCTGCTGGGCGTAGCTCACGACCTTGCCGCTGGGGTAGGTGATGCTGGCGACCTGCCCGCCGGGCGCGTAGGTGTAGCGCACGGTCTGGGTCATGCCATTTTTCAGGGTCTGGGTTTTGGCGGCCACGCGGCCGAAGCCGTCGTAGTTGTAGTCGGTGGTGCCTTCCGCGTCTTCGATGCGGGTGAGCTTGCCTTTGGCATTGGCGCCGCCGTCATAGGTGAAGCGCGATGATTGAGCGTCCGACCAGGTGATCTGCAGCAGGCGATTCAGGGCGTCGTAGCGATATTGCGTGGTCTGGTTCAGGGCGTTGGTCGCGCTGGTCAAGTTGCCGGCGGCGTCGAATTGCGCATTGCTGGCTCCCGTGTCGGGGCTGGCCTGAACGCGGACGTTACCGAGCGCATCGACGGTATACGCGGTTCTGACGCCTTTGGGGTCAGTGGCGGCAGTCGTCTGGTCGAGAGCGTTGTAGGTGAGGCTGGTGGCGGCGCCGTCGTCAAAGCGCTGGCCAACCGGGCGTTTCAGGCCGTCGAGCACGGTCTCGGTCCGGCGGGCATTCGGGTCTGAAACCGTCACGGCTTCGCCGTTGGCGTCGAACATGAACTGAGTAGTCTGGTCTCGCGCGCCGACGACGTACTCAACCCGGTTGATGGCATTCATGAATCGCGTTTGCGTAAAAGCGAGATTGCCCAGCGCGTCACGCATCTCGGTCCTGGTGCGGTTCCCCATGCCATCAAGCACATAGGCCGCCGTATTGCCGAAGGTGTCCCTGACGCCAACGAGGCGTTGCGCCGTGTCGTACGTGTAATCCAGCGCAAAACCGCTCGCAGATACAGCGCGTGCCAGCTGGCCGGAGGGGGTGTAGCTGAAACTGTCGGTCTCGGCTGCGCCACCGCCCGCCGGAACTACGGCACGCGACACCAGGCGGTTGCGGGCGTCGTACAGGTAGTTGGCCACCGCGCCTGCGGGGGTTGCGAGTGTCTTGACCCGACCAGCCGTGTCATACGCGAATTGCGTCACGTGTCCGAGCGCGTTCGTACTTTTGGTGAGGTTGCCAGCAGCGTCGTACTGAAAGCCAGCTTGGCGCCCAAGCGGGTCGGTGCTCGAAATCATCAACCCGTTCGTCCAGCCGTAGGACCAGCTTCTCGAGATGCCGAGCGCCGTGTCCGTGACAGTCCGGCGGGTCAGATTTGCTTGGCTGTCGTATTCATACAAGGTCCGGCGCCCGGCTTCATCGATCTGGACCGGCAGCCGCCACTGGCTGTGCCACGTGGTATTCACAGTCTGCGCTTCCGGAAGTCCCGCCGCCGCGGTCACTCCGGTCCGCAATTGCCGCGTCGCGTCCCAAGTGTAGAAAGTCTTGATGCCCAGGTAGTCAGTTTCTGACGACAGCAACCCATCGCTACTCTGTTCGCGGCTGCGAATGGCGGGACCGTCCGCGGCAGGGACGTCAGAGTCGACCACCGTGAGCTTTCCTTGTTGCGCGGCATAGCGTTTGGTCCGTGCAGTTCCGAGAGGATCAGTAACAACGGCACTCCCGCCGTTCGGGTCATATGACACCTCATAGCGCTCCACCCCGCCCGCATGTTCGGTGCTAAGGCCACGCCCCTGGCCATCGTATGCAAATGAGGCGAAGCGTCTTCCATTCTCATCAACGACGCCCGTAAGCGCCATAGGATACGTACCGTTTTCGTAGACATATCCGCGGGAGGTGTTGTCCGCGTAAATCACCTGGGTCAACGCCGCATTGGCGTCGTAGGCATACCTGAACGTTTGCCCATCCGGCGCTGTGACGCTGGCCAATCTGCCTGCAACGTCATACGCCAGGGACAATGCGCGGCCAAACTGGTTGCGCACCTGTACAAGGCGTCCCGCGTTGTAGGTGTAACTCATGACCCAACCGTTGCGCTGGGTGACCGTCAGAAGGCGCCCGCCAGCATCGAATTGCCACTGGCTGTCGTCCTGGCTGCTGACGAACAGGTACCCGGCGCCGCTTTGCACCAGACGGTCGGGTCCTGAGCTGGAAACCCACGCTGTTTGGCCACCCACCACTTGTTGCGAGAAGACGTACGCGTCCCCCTCGCCGGTATTGATCATTGCCAACCCGTCTCGCAGCGTCAGAGATATTGCGTGGTTGTGGCTCCAGACCTTGCCCAGCCCGGCGTCCAGCAAGCCGGCACGCGGCGACCCTGTGGCCCACGTGCTGCGGAAGTTTCGAACCCAGTTCAGCGGATGTGCGGCTATATCCTGGAAATCGGTTTCGACCTGGGTCTTTTCTCCCGTAGCGGGCGTGATGGGGTTGCCCTCCTCCAACACCTTCCTGCTGCAACTGTTCCCGTCGTTGACTGGCGGGGGTGGCAAGACGGTAACGCCGGCGGTGCCGGGGCTGGTACAGCCATCGCACGTTCCGGTCAGCGTGTCCGAGCCGGGTGTCATGCCGGCCTGGTAGGCGCACTGCAACATGCCGGCGCCATCGGTAATGCCCGCGCATCCGGCAAGAGTGCCGAGACGCGACCCACCCACCGAGACGCTGACGCCGCTGCCTGGCTGACCGTCGCTTTTAACAACTGTGGCCACCACCCTGGTGCGCTCGTTCAGCATCAAGGAAGATTTGTCCACGGACACGGCGATGACCATGGCGGCGGCCGTGCACACCATATTGACGTCACGGTTGATCGGGCTGTGATACCGGGTGCCATCCTGAAATGCGTGTGAGTAGTACCAGCCTACGCCGGGCACGCAGGAATCCATCAGGTAGGGAATGCGCCAGCGGTTGGGATCGTTGGCATTGGCCCAGGTCAGATCGGCTTGAGCGGCGGCGCACCAGTCAGGGCCACGGAAGTCGGGTGTGTCCTGGTAATAGTAAAAATATTCGAGCTTCTCGCCAGCGGGGCACGCAGTGAGACTGGTGTTGGGATAAACCTTGCGCAGAGGCGGACTGGATTGCGCGGTCGCGTTTGACGCGACAAGGAAAACCGCGCACGTCAGCGCGATGCGCAAGGCAAGTGCAAAAAATCTCATGGTTCGCGTCCCTGGAAAGCAGCGTTTTTGTTTGAGCTGCTGTTGTTCGATTGCGCTCGCTGGCGCCAACGGTTTATATTTGCTGCAAACAAAAGTGTCAAGATGTGGGCATGAGGGCCGTTGCCATACGCACATTCGATGCGCCTCGCGGGCATAAAAGCGCCCGCAAGCCGCACCAGCCGTGCCTAGGGGCCTTTGACTCGCTACCGCCCGGGCCGCAGCCACGCCCCGAGTTGCCGCCCTACTTCCTCGCTGCGCAGCAACTCCATGTGGTTCGTCCCATACACCACGCACTGCGCAGCCTTCGCGAACCCCAGCGTGCGCGCCGTATCGTCGTGCTGCCCCAGCGCGCTGCGCAGCGGCACCAGGCCGTCGCCGACCAGGCGTTGGGCGAGCAGGCTGCGCTTTGACGCGGTGGTGGCGGCCACGGTGTAGCAGGCCACACCCTCGGGCAGGGGCACGGGTATGCGCTTGTCGGCCTTGCGGCTGAAGCGGTCCTGCCCTTCCCAGTCTTCGTCCAGCACGTGGCCGTAGCGCAGGTCGGTGATGCCGGCGCTGCGCAGGGCCGTGAGCTTCTTGAACGGCGCGCTGTAAGGCGTGGCGCCCAGCATCACATCGACCCAGTTGCCCGCGCGCTCCAGCGGCGCGCCGTGGTGCGGTGTGCCCAGGAACACGATGTTTTTAAGTTTGCCTGGCCAGGCCATGCCTTGTTCATTGGCGTAGTGCAATGCGCTGCGCGTGACCAAGCCGCCCATGCTGTGCACGATGACGGTGAGCTCCTTCACCGCCACCGGCCACTTCGCCAGCAACTGCTCCAGCTGGGCGGCCAGCTCGCGGCCGTTCTGTGAGGTGTGCAGGCCGGTGTTGTAGCGCACGCCCACCGTGCTGTAGCCCAGCGCCTCGATGGCGGGCGTGTGCGCCTGCCAGCATTGCTCGTTCATGCACAGGCCATGCACCAGCACGGCGATCTTGCTGCCGGCTTTACCATCGTGGTGCAGGCTCATGCGCGTGGCGAGCGGGTTTTTGGTTTCGGCCAGCCTGTCGCCCATCACACCATTGAGTGCGGCCAGCACCGCGTCGCGCTCGGGGGTGGAGGCGCCCTTGCTGCCCTTTTCCAGCAGCGGCTCCAGGCGCGACAGCGCCGCTTCAGCGCCTTTGGCTACCAGCTGCGTCACGCCGCGCACGCTGCCGTACACCAGGCCGGTGATGCCGCCGGTGCGGCCCGCGCCCTTGCCGCGCACGCCCAGGGTGCCCCACACCGATTGGTGCACGCCCTCGGCGATGCCGGTCACCGCCACGGTGGCATCGGTGGCCAGCTTCGCGATGGCGCGGGCGTCCGAGGGGCGCAGGTGCTTGAGCGGGTTCATTGCGGGTCATGGTAGCAGTGCGACAATGGCGCAACGTGGACAAACAACCCGATTCACTCGATTCGCTGTTCGGCGCGCAGCCCGATGAAACGCCCGCGGCCCTGGCAGCCGCGCTGGCTCCCCCGGCCGCCGCCGGCCACTACGACGAGCTGCGTGGCGGGGTCTCCGCGCCGCTGGACGAAACCCCGGCCGCTCCCAAATCTGTAGCGCCCCACGCACTGCCCGTGCGGGCCTGGGGCCGTTTCTTCGAGAACCTGGGGCGTGAGGGCTTCAATGACCTGAACCGCCGCACCCACAACCTGGAACGCCAGGTGCGCGACAACGGCGTCACCTACAACGTGTATGCCGATGCCCACGGCCCGCAGCGGCCCTGGTCGCTGGACCTGTTCCCGCTGGTGATCACGCCGCAAAGCTGGCAGCAGCTGGAGACCGGTGTGCTGCAGCGCGTGAAGCTGCTTGACAGGGTGATGGCCGACGTCTATGGCGAGCAGACCCTGCTGGCCAAAAACCTGCTGCCGCCGGCGCTGGTGCACGGCCACCCCGGCTACCTGCGCCCCATGCACGGGGTGCGGCCCGCGGGCGGCACCCACCTGCACATTGCCGCGTTCGACATGGCGCGCGACCCGCATGGCGACTGGTGGGTGGTGTCGCAGCGCACGCAGGCGCCTTCGGGCCTGGGCTACCTGCTGGAAAACCGCCTCATCACCTCGCGCCTGTTCCCCGAAGCTTTTGGCGACCTGCGGGTGCAGCGCCTGGCCGCCAGCTACCGCGCGCTGGTGGATGGCCTGAAGCAGATGTGCCCCACCACCGACGACCCGCACATCGTGCTGCTCACGCCGGGGCCGTACAACGAAACCTATTTCGAGCATGCGTACCTGGCCCGCTACCTGGGCCTGACGCTGGTCGAGGGCAGCGACCTCACGGTGCGCGACCAGCGCCTGTACCTCAAGACGCTCAAAGGCCTGGAGCCGGTGCACGGCATCCTGAAGCGCCTGGACGATGAATTCCTGGACCCGCTGGAGCTGCGCAGCGATTCGCGGCTGGGCGTGCCCGGCCTGCTGCAGGCCATCCGCGCGGGCAACGTACTGGTGGCCAATGCACCGGGCTCGGCCTTTCTGGAGTCGACGGCGATGCTGGGCTTTTTGCCGGCGCTGTCTCGCCACCTGCTGGGCGAGGAATTGCAGCTGCCCTCGCTGGCCACCTGGTGGTGTGGCGAGCGCGCGGCGATGGAGGCGGTGCTGCCGCGCCTGCGCGAAAGCGTGATCAAGCCGACGTATGCAGGCGCCGGAGCCGGCGCGGTGCTGGGCAAGTCGCTGTCGCGCCGCGAGCTGGACGAATGGGCCGGCCGCATCGTGCGCGAGAGCGAGGACTACACGGTGCAGGCCTACCTGCCGCTGTCGCAGATGCCCACCTGGAAAAGCGCCAGCATCATCCCCGGCGCGCGCGGCGCCAACCGCATCGTGCCGCGCTCGCTGATGCTGCGCGTGTTCGCCGTGTCCGACGGGCCGCAGTCATGGCGCGTGCTGCCCGGCGGGCTGACGCGCATCGCCAGCGCCGAGCTGGAAATTGCTTCCATGCAGCGCGGCGGCAGCAGCGCCGACACCTGGGTCATGACCGACGGCGTGGTGGACCCCACCAGCCTGCTGCAGCACGAGCAGCCCGCGGCCAGCATGTCGCACCGCGCGCGCAGCGCCACCAGCCGCGCCGCCGAAAACCTGTTCTGGCTGGGCCGCTATACCGAGCGCACCGAGAACACCACGCGCCTCGCGCGCGTGGCGCTGGAAAGCCTGAACGGTGAAGACCAAACCTCGCAGCCGCTGCTGGCCTGGCTGGGCGAGCTGGCCACCGCGCATGCGCTGGTGCTGCCCGCCGTGCCGGCGCCCACGCACGCGCGCCGCGTGTTCGAGCGCTCGCTGATCGCCGCGCTGGCCGGCCCCGACCACGCCAGCGTGGGCTACAACCTGAGCGCGCTGCGCAACGCGGCCTCGGCCGTGCGCGAGCGCCTGTCGCAGGAACAGTGGAACGTGATCGTGCGCGCCGAGAAGGAGTTTCTCGAAAGCTGCGCCGCCAGCGCCGAGGACGGCGACTATTCGTCGGTGGAGGCGCTGCGCGTGCTGGAAGCGCTGTCGGAACACACCGCCACCATGACCGGCGCGCAAACCGACCGCATGACGCGCGACGACGGCTGGCGCCTGCTCTCCAGCGGCCGCCACCTGGAGCGGCTGGCGTTCCTTTCATCCGTGCTGGCCCATGCGTTCGAGACCGGCTCTGTGTTCGACGAGGGGGGCTTCGAGGCGCTGGTGTCCCTCTTCGACAGCACCATCACCTTCCACGCGCAGTACCAGCAGCGCCACGACATCACCGCCCTGCTCGACCTGCTGGTGCTGGACCGCGACAACCCGCGCTCGCTGGGCTGGGTGGCGCAGACGCTGCGCGGCCGGCTGGCCAAGCTGGCGGGCAGCGCGCCGGGCAAGCTGCCCGAGATCGCGCTCACCGTGCCCAACCCGCAGGAGTGGGCGCTGGAAACCATCTGTGAGCGCGATGCCGACGGCAACTACGCCAACCTGCTCGATCTGCTGCAGCAATGCACCGACGCGGCCTACAGCCTCTCGGACGACCTGAGCGCGCGCTACTTCACCCACTCGGGCGAGTCACGCCACAGCGTCGGCGTATAAACATGGCCCCCACGCTTGTCACTTCGTGTACTGCGCTGCCCCCCGAGGGGGCTTCAGTCGCCTTGGGGCGGCCCTGCGGAGACTGACATCATGCTGCTGCGCGTCGTCCACGAAACCTGCTACGACTATTCGCCGCCGGTGAAAACCGCGCAGCACATGGCGCACCTGAAGCCCCAGCACAACGCGCTGCAGCAGGTGCTCAGCCACCAGCTGCGCATCAACCCCTCGCCCGTGCAGCAGACCGAAACCACCGACGTGTATGGCAACACGCGCGCCTTTTTCAGCCTGGCGGGCGCGCACGACGAGCTGATGGTGGTGGCCGACAGCGTGGTCGCCACCACCGCGCCCGCCGCGCCCGAAAGCAGCCCCGCGTGGGAGGTGGTGCGCGAGCGCATGCGCTACCACCGCGGCGCCGCCTGGGACCCGGCCAGTGAATTCGTCTTTGCCTCGCCCTATGTGCCGCGGCACGACAACTTCCTGGACTACGCGCGCGCCAGCTTCGCACCGCAGCGCCCGCTGCTGGAAGCGGCGCAGGATTTGATGTCGCGCATCCATGCCGACTTTGTCTATGAAACCGAAGCCACCGACGTGAGCACGCCCGCGCTGGAAGCGCTGGAAATGCGCAAGGGCGTGTGCCAGGATTTCGCCCACATCATGCTGGGGTGCCTCCGCAGCCTGGGCCTGCCGGCGCGCTATGTCAGCGGCTACCTGCTCACCTCACCGCTGCCCGGCCACGAGCGGCTGGTGGGCGCCGATGCTTCGCACGCCTGGGTATCCGTGTACCTGCCGGAAGCGGACGGCCCCGGCGTATGGGCCGACCTGGACCCCACCAACGACCGCGCGCCCGGCGAAGACTATGTGACGCTGGCCACTGGCCGCGACTACGCCGACGTTTCGCCCATGCGCGGCGTGATCCACGGCGGCGCCAACCACACGCTGAAGGTGGCCGTCACCGTCACACCCATGGAGTCGCCCGCTCCTACAATGGCGCCAACTTCCGGGGAACAAACATGAGCGTGTACGACAAGCTGAAGGAACTCAACATCACCCTGCCGCCGGTGGCCACGCCCGCCGCGGCCTACATGCCGTTCGTGCAGACCGGCAACCTGGTTTTCCTGTCGGGCCACATCGCCAGGAAGGACGGCAAGGCCTGGGTCGGCCAGCTGGGCAAGACCATGACCACCGACGAAGGCAAGCTGGCCGCCCGCGCCATCGCGATTGACCTGATGGGCACGCTGCACGCCGCGGTTGGCGACCTGAACAAGGTGCGCCGCATCGTCAAGCTGGTGAGCCTGGTGAACTCCACCGGTGAATTCACCGAGCACCACCTGGTGACCAACGGCGCCAGCGAGCTGCTGGCCCAGGTGTTCGGCGACAAGGGCAGCCACGCCCGCGCCGCTTTCGGCGTCGCGCAGATCCCGATGGGCGCCTGCGTTGAAATCGAGATGGTCGCCGAGCTCGGCTAGCCGCCTGCGCGCTATGCCACGCGGCATCGCGATCGCCATCGCCCTGGCGCTGGTGTTTTATCTGGGCTTGTGCGCCCTGCTATTCTTTTTCCAGCGCTCGCTAATCTATTTTCCGCAGCCGCGGTCGGCCACAGCGGCCGCCACCATTGCGCTCCCCATCGACAGGAACCAGGTGCTGGTTACGGTCCGGCCCCACGCAGGACCGGACGCCGTCGTCTATTTCGGCGGCAACGCCGAGGATGTGTCGTCCAGCCTGGCGACGCTGGCTGCCGCTTTCCCCAGCCATGCCCTCTATCTGCTGCACTACCGCGGTTACGGCGGCAGCGCCGGCACACCGTCCGAGGCGGCGCTCTATGCCGACGCTCTGGCCCTGTTCGACAAAGTGCGCGCCGAACATGGCAACGTGGTCGCAGTGGGCCGCAGCCTGGGTAGCGGCCTTGCCGTGCGGCTCGCCAGCGTGAAGCCGGTGGCGCGCCTGGTGCTGATAACGCCCTACGACAGCATCCAGGAACTGGCGGCGCAGCAGTTCCCTTATTTCCCCGTGCGCTGGCTGTTGCAGGACAAGTTTGAATCGTGGCGCTACGCGCCGCTGGTGAACGCGCCCACGCTGCTCATCGCGGCTGAGCACGACGAAGTGATTCCAGGTGCGAGCACCCGGGCGCTGCAAGGACGCTTTCGCCCCGGGATCGCTGCGTTAACGGTGGTGCCCGGTGCGGGCCACAACACGATTTCCGCCGACGCCAGCTACGTGAAGCTGCTCGGCGGCGTGCGCTAGGGATGGATCCCGGATCAAGTCCGAGATGACAGTCATTCCACCCGCTCGACCGACTCTGGCTTGAAGGTGAAGCTGCCGTCCTTGCCCTTGCGGCCGCGGGCTGCCTTGGCGTTGTTCAGCGAGCGGATCTCCAGCACCTCTTCGCGCTCCTTGTCGCGGAAGATGCCGGTGATGCGCACGCTGCGCGTGTAGGCCGCCGCGCCCGCCAGGGTGTCTTTCTTGTCCAGGTCCATCAGCATCAGGCCGCGCCCGCCGCTGGCCATGGCCTTGAGCTCGCTGATCTCGAAGGTGAGCACGCGTCGGCTCGCGGACACGCAGGCCACGTGAGTGGCCGGTGCGAGCGGGGGCACATTGGCGGGTGACGGCTTGCAAACCGTTTCGCCCTCGGCGCAGTTGATGAAGGCCTT
Organism: Burkholderiales bacterium; assembly: GCA_016191525.1. Lineage (GTDB taxonomy): Bacteria > Pseudomonadota > Gammaproteobacteria > Burkholderiales > Burkholderiaceae_C > Ramlibacter. The sequence continues at coordinate 403,789 of JACPOK010000014.1, forward strand.
GCCCGCCTTCAGCCGCGACATCATGTTCTCCACTGTCGCCAGGAAGCCGTAGCCGCCCGAGCCGCTGAGCAGCAGCCAGGCGCCGGGCGCGCCGGCGTAGTAGTGCATCAGCTGCGTGCCGGCTTCCAGCTCGATCAGCGTGGTGACGGGCTGGCCGTCGCCGCGCGCGCCGGGCAGCAGCGACACGGCCACCGAGTACACGCGGCCGTTGCTGCCGAAGGCCAGCAGCGTATCCACCGTGCGGCATTCGAACGTTGAATACAGGCCGTCGCCCGCCTTGAAGGCGAAGCTCGCGGCTTCGTGGCCGTGGCCGGTGCGCGCGCGCACCCAGCCCTTTTGCGAGACCACCACCGTCACGGCCTCATCGACAATCTTCACTTCGGCCACGGCTTTTTTCTCGGCCTGGATCAGCGTGCGGCGGGCATCGGCAAACAGCTTGGCGTCCTGCTCGATCTCCTTGACCATCAGGCGGCGCAGCGCGGCGGGGCTGCCCAGGATTTCGTCGAGCTTCTTCTGCTCTTCACGCAGTTCTTTCAGTTCCTGCTCGATCTTGATGGCTTCCAGCCGCGCCAGCTGGCGCAGGCGGATTTCAAGAATGTCCTCGGCCTGCCGGTCACTGAGCTTGAAGCGCGCGATCAGCGCCGCCTTGGGCTCGTCGCTCTTCCTGATGATGGCGATGACTTCGTCGATGTTCAGCAGCACCAGCTGCCGGCCTTCGAGGATGTGCATGCGGTCCAGCACCTTGGCCAGGCGGTGCCGCGAACGGCGCTCGATGGTGGCCTGGCGGAATTCGATCCACTCGGTGAGCATCAGCCGCAGCGGCTTTTGCACCGGCCTGCCGTCCAGCCCCACCATGGTGAGGTTGATGGGCGACGATGTTTCCAGGCTGGTGTGGGCCAGCAGCGCGGTGATCAGGTCCTGCTGGCCGATGCGGCTGGTCTTGGGCTCGAACACCAGGCGCACGGCGGCGTCCTTGCTGGATTCGTCGCGCACCACGTCCAGCACGGCCAGCACCGATTGCTTGAGCTGCACCTGGTCCTGGCTGAGGGCCTTCTTGCCGGCCTTGACCTTGGGGTTGGTGAGCTCCTCGATCTCTTCCAGCACCTTCTGCGAGCTCACGCCGGGCGGCAGCTCGGTCACCACCAGCTGCCACTGGCCGCGCGCCAGGTCTTCGATCTTCCAGCGCGCCCGCACCTTGAGCGAGCCGCGCCCGCCGCGATAGGCCTCGGCAATGTCGGCCGCCGGGCTGATGATCTGGCCGCCGCCGGGGTAGTCGGGGCCGGGCACCATGGCGAACAATTCTTCGTCCGTCAGCTTGGGCGCCTTGATCAGCGCGACGCAGGCGTCGGCGATCTCGCGCAGGTTGTGGCTGGGGATTTCCGTGGCCAGGCCCACCGCGATGCCGCTGGCGCCATTGAGCAGCGTGAACGGCAGGCGCGCCGGCAGCTGGCGCGGCTCCTGCTCGGAGCCGTCGTAGTTGGGGATGAAGTCGACCGTGCCTTCGTCGATCTCGTCGAGCAGCAGGCTGGTGATGCGGGCCAGCCGCGCCTCGGTGTAGCGCATGGCCGCGGCGCCGTCGCCGTCGCGGCTGCCGAAGTTGCCCTGGCCGTCGACCAGCGGGTAGCGCTGGCTGAAGTCCTGCGCCATGCGCACCATGGCGTCGTAAGCCGCGGTGTCGCCGTGCGGGTGGTACTTGCCCAGCACGTCGCCCACCACGCGCGCGCTCTTCACCGGCTTGGCGCCGGTGGCGCCGTTGGGCCCGCCAAAGCCCAGGCCCATGCGCGACATGGAATACAGGATGCGCCGCTGCACCGGCTTCTGGCCGTCGCACACGTCGGGCAATGCTCGGCCCTTGACCACGCTCAGCGCGTACTCGAGGTAGGCGCGCTGCGCGTACGACGCCAGGTCGGGCCCGGTGTCGCCGCCGTCGGCCAGGGGAATCAGTTCTTGCTCCATGGGAAATCAGGTAAGGGGAAAACGAAGGAAAGGTTCAGGCCAGCTCGTCGGCGCTCATGGCGCTGATGCGGCGCTCGCCAGGGTGCAGCAATTGCGAATCCATCTGCGCGCCCATGCGCTGCACCAGCGCGCGCGAAGTCATGTCATTGACCGGCACCAGCGCCAGCACGATGCGGAACTGCAGGAATTCGGTAGGCGCGCTGGGCAGCGGCTCTTTCAGCCCGGCCACCAGGATGCGGCTGGCCAGGTTGGCCGTGCCTTCGGCCAGGCCCACGCCTTCGCACAGCACCGCGATGCGCGAGTGCGAAAGCCGTGCCGCCACGTCGCCCTCGCCCAGCGACTGGCGTATGCGGTTGGCCGCCACCAGCACCGCCGACTCGCCCACCTCGGGGCCGAATTCAGCGGCCAGCGGGCCCAGATTTTCAATGTGCACCAGCAGCAGCACGCTGGGATGGCCGTAGCGCTTGATCAGGCTGCGCACCGCCTGCACGCGTTCGTAGAAAACCAGGGGCGTGGACAGGCCGGTGAGCGGGTCCACCGTGTTGCGCGCATCGATGCGCACGCGCGTTTCGCTGAAGATGCGGCTGCGCCACACCGTGGCCAGGTATATGGCGAGCGACCAGGCCGCCAGCACCAGCGCCAGCGGCAGCGCCGGATCGGGCTCGTGGTCCAGCGAACGCCAGCCCAGCCAGGCCGACCCCAGCACCAGCAGCACGTGGCCCGGGACCAGCCAGGTGGCCCAGGGCTGGCTTTGCGGCCAGGCGCGCAGCATCATGACCACCACCACCGCCGTCCAGGCGGCCACGCCGGGCAGCAGCAGGTGCCAGCCCAGGGCCGCGTTGGCGAGCGCCAGCACGGGCAGCAGCACGCCGCTGACGCCGATCAGCCAGCGGCGCGGGTTGCGCAGAGCGCCGGCGTGGTTGACCAGGTCGCGCAACTGCACGCCCGCCAGCGCCAGCACCAGCAGCAGCGCGCCCTCCGCCAGGTGCGGCAGGCCGCCCACCAGGCAGTAGATCGCGAGGATGGCCATCAGCGCGGAGCCCGCGTGGACCAGCAGCGAACGCTCGCCATAGGCGTTGGCGATGACGACGCTCAGGAACACCACCGCCACCTGCACGCCCACGCACAGGCCCAGGGCCACCAGCTGGTCGGGACCCGCCGGCTCAATCACGCTCGATTTTGAATTCGGAAGCGGCCGCGGCCACCGGGACCAGGGGCGCGCCCGCAGGCAGGTTGCCGCGGCCCGCCGCACCACCCATGGGGGCGGCCGGCACGGCGGGCAGTTCCATGCGGATGCGCGCGGGCGAGCGGCCGCCGCCCGCCGACATCGAAGGCGGCTTGAGCATGCCGTACAGCTGCATCACCGTCTTCACGTAGTTCTGGGTCTCCCGGAAATTGGGGATCTTGTTGCCGGCCCGCTGCACCGCGCCTTCGCCCGCGTTGTAGGCGGCCAGCGCCAGCTCGAGGTTGCCGGGGAACAGCTTGAGCAGGTAGCTGAGGTAGCTGGAACCGGCGCGGATGTTCACCCGGGGGTCGGCCAGCTTTTTCTCCAGCGTGGTCTTGCGATCGGCCGACACGCCGTAACGCTCGGCGGTGGCGGGCATCACCTGCATCAGGCCGATGGCGCCCTTGGGGGAGACCGCGCTGCTGTCGAAACCCGATTCGGTGGCGATCAGCGCCTGCAGCAGCTCATAGTCGATGTGGTGGGTGTTGGAAGCTTCGCGCAGGTGGTGCTTGACCTGCTTGTAGCTGGGCGAGACCTCGAAGAAGGCGATCAGCTTGGGCGGCGCGGTGGGTACCGCCACGGCTCGGGGCGTGCCCAGCCCGCGCGAGGTGTCAAAGCTCTCGCCCCCGCGAAAGAACAGCTCATAGCGCTCGTCCTGCTTGTCGGCGGCGAAATGCGCGACGCCCTTGGCATCGATGTAGCCCCAGACCTCGGCCTGCGCCAGCGGCGCGAGGCCTAGCGCCAGCACCACGGCGGCAAGCAGCCTGCGCATCACGCGAACATCTCCAGGCCCAGGCTGCGGCGGCCGGTGAATTCGGGCCGCAGCATGGACATGACGATCAGCGACTCGAAGCCGTCCGAAACTTTCACGGCTTCGCGCAGCTGGCCCTCGACCACGAAGCCCTCGCCGTCGTACAGCGCCTTGGCGCGCGTGTTGCGGGCCTTCAGGTCCAGCCACAGGCGGTGCGCGCCCAGGTCGTCGAATGCCACCTTCTTGGCCACACGCAGCGCGGCACGGCCGAAGCCCGAACCCTTGGCGCTGACCACCATGCGCTTGAGCTCCAGCGACTGGTTCTGGCTGCGGCAGCCGATGAGGATGAGGAAGCCCACCGCGTCCAGCCCGGGCCCGCCTTCGATGATGAAGTGCCGGAAATCGGGGAAGCGGATCGCCGCCTCGTGCTGGGTGCGCTCCCAGGGCGTGATGAAGGCCAGGTTTTCGGTGTCCTGCTCGAGCGAGAGCACGAACTCCAGGTCGCTGGTCATGGTCGGCCGCAGGCGCACCCGCGCCACCGTGCGGTCGGGGGAGCTGGCGGCGAAGTTGGCGGCGGTCATGAACGGTTTGTCTCTTGTCTCAAACGTCGATTTCCACGGCATCGCCATGGATTTCCATCAGCTCGCGGCGGGCGGCGGCTTCGCCCTTGCCCATGAGCTTGGTGATCAGCTCCTCGGTCTGCAGGAAGGTCTGCGTGCCCAGTTGCACCGGCAGCAGGCGGCGGGTGTCCGGGTTGAGCGTGGTTTCCCACAGCTGTTCGGCACTCATCTCGCCCAGCCCCTTGAAGCGGCTGATGCTCCAGGCCCCTTCACGCACGCCTTCCTTGCGCAGCTTGTCCAAGATAGCGGTCAATTCGCCTTCGTCAAGGGCATAAGTCTTGGAAGCGGGCTTTTTCCCGCGCGCCGGTGCATCCACACGGTAAAGCGGGGGCTTGGCCACGAAAACGTTGCCGGCTTCTATCAGCTTGGGGAAGTGGCGGAAAAACAGCGTGAGCAGCAGCACCTGTATGTGCGAGCCGTCCACATCCGCATCGGACAGGATGCAGACCTTGCCGTAGCGCAGGCCGGACATATCGGGCGTGTCGTTGGGGCCGTGCGGGTCGACCCCGATGGCCACCGCGATGTCGTGGATTTCGGTGTTGGCGAACAGGCGGTCGCGCTCCACCTCCCAGGTGTTGAGCACCTTGCCGCGCAGCGGCAGGATGGCCTGGCATTCCTTGTCGCGGCCCATCTTGGCGCTGCCGCCGGCCGAATCGCCCTCGACCAGGAACACCTCGTTGTGGCTGGTGTCCTTGCTTTCGCAATCCGTCAGCTTGCCGGGCAGCACGGCCACGCCCGAGCCTTTGCGCTTTTCGACCTTCTGGCCGGCCTTTTGCCGCGTCTGCGCTGCGCGGATGGCCAGCTCGGCCAGCTTGCGCCCGTATTCGACGTGATGGTTCAGCCACAGCTCCAGCGCCGGCCGCACAAAGCTGGAGACCAGCCGCACCGCGTCGCGCGAATTCAGCCGCTCCTTGATCTGGCCCTGGAACTGCGGGTCCAGCACCTTGGCGCTCAGCACGTACGAGGCGCGGGCGAACACGTCTTCGGGCAGCAGCTTCACGCCCTTGGGCAGCAGCGAATGCAGTTCGATGAAACTTTTGACGGCGTTGAACAGGCCATCGCGCAGGCCGGACTCGTGGGTGCCGCCGGCGCTGGTGGGAATCAGGTTGACGTAGCTCTCGCGCACAGGCTGGCCGTCTTCGGTGAAGGCCACGCACCACTGTGCGCCCTCGCCCTCGGCGAAGTTGTCGTTGTTCTGCGCGAAACCTTCTTCCTCGAACAGGGGAATCACCGGGTCGGCGTTCAGCGTCTGCATCAGGTAGTCGCGCAGGCCGCCCTTGTACTGCCAGCTTTGCGTGTCCTTGGTCTTCTCGTTGACCAGGGAAACGGTGACGCCCGGCATCAGCACGGCCTTGCTGCGCAGCAGGTGGGCCAGCTCGGCCATCGGCAGCTGGCTGGTTTCGAAGTATTTGGGATCGATCCACACGCGCACCGTCGTGCCCTGGCGGCGGTCGCCCTCGGCGACCTTGCGCAGGTGCAGCTTCTCGGTGACGTCGCCGCCCTCGAACACCAGCCTGGCGACCATGCCTTCGCGGTGGGTCACCACTTCCAGCCGCTTGGCCAGGGCATTGGTCACCGAGACGCCCACACCGTGCAGGCCGCCGGAGAAGCTGTAGGCGCCGCCCTTGCCCTTGTCGAACTTGCCGCCGGCGTGCAGGCGGGTGAAGACCAGCTCGATGACGGGCGCCTTTTCTTCCGGGTGCAGGCCGAAGGGGATGCCGCGGCCGTCGTCTTCCACGCTGACGGAGCCGTCGGTATGCAGGATCACCTTGATGCGCTTGCCGTGGCCGGCCAGGGCCTCGTCGGCCGCGTTGTCCAGCACTTCCTGGATGACGTGGAGCGGGTTGTCGGTGCGCGTGTACATGCCCGGCCGCTGCTTGACGGGCTCCAGGCCCTTGAGCACGCGGATCGAGCCTTCGGAATACTCGGTAGGTAGTTTGGTCGCCATGGGAGGGGGATTGTAGTCGTTGGGGCGCTGAACACTGTGTATTTATACAGAGTATGCCGATGTCAGCCCCGTGACCAGCAGGGGCAGGGCCTTGTGGCTACATTCAACCGCATGGAACCCCAACGCAAACTCTCCATGCTGCAGGTGCTGGCCTGCGGCGCCGCCATCGTCACCCTGTCCATGGGCATACGGCACGGCTTCGGCCTGTGGCTGGCGCCCATCACCCAGGCCCAGAACTGGACGCGCGAGACCTTCTCGTTCGCCCTGGCGATCCAGAACCTGTCCTGGGGCATCTTCGGCATCTTCGCCGGCATGCTGGCCGACCGTTTCGGCGCCTTCCGGGTGCTGGTCCTGGGCAGCATCTTCTACGGCCTGGGGCTGGCCGGCATGGCGCTGTCGCCCACACCCTTCCTGTTCACCCTGACGGCCGGCGTGCTGCTGGGCGCGGCCCAGGCCGGCACCACGTATGCGGTGGTCTACGGCGTGATCGGCCGCCAGATCGACCCGGCCAAGCGCTCCTGGGCGATGGGCGTGGCGGCCGCGGCCGGCTCGTTCGGCCAGTTCCTGATGGTGCCGGTGGAAGGCTTCCTGATCAGCGGGTTCGGCTGGCAGCAGGCGCTGCTGACGCTGAGCCTGTTCGTGCTGCTGATCGCGCCGATCGCCGTCGGGCTGCGGGAGCCGGGCTTTGCCGGCGGCGTGGCGCCGGTGCGGGACCAATCCATCGTGCAGGCCCTGCGCGAGGCCTTCAAGTACCCCAGCTTCCAGCTGCTGATGGCGGGCTACTTCGTCTGCGGCTTCCAGGTGGTGTTCATCGGCGTGCACATGCCCAGCTACCTGAAGGACAAAGGGCTGTCGCCGCAGGTGGCCAGCTACGCGCTGGCGCTGATCGGGCTGTTCAACGTGTTCGGCACCTACATCGCCGGGTCGCTGGGCCAGAAGCTGGCCAAGCGCAAGATCCTGGCCACCATCTACCTGAGCCGGGCCGTGGCCATCGCCATCTTCCTGTGGGCGCCGCTGACGCCGCTGTCGGTCTACATCTTCGCCAGCGTGATGGGGCTGCTGTGGCTGTCCACCGTGCCGCCCACCAATGCCACCGTGGCGCAGATCTTCGGCGTGGCCCACCTGTCGATGCTGGGCGGCTTTGTGTTCTTCAGCCACCAGATCGGCTCGTTCATGGGCGTGTGGCTGGGCGGCTACCTGTATGACCGCACCGGCAGCTACGACGTGGTCTGGTACATCGCCATCGCGCTGGGCGTGTTCGCCGCGCTGGTGAACCTGCCGGTGAAGGAGCGGGCCATCCAGCGGCCCTTGGCGCAGCCCGCATGACGCGCGCGGGCACCCGCAAACTGCTGGCCTACGGCGTCGCCGTGGCGCTGCTGCTTGCGGTGTTTGCCCTGTATACGCGGCCGGAGATGATGGTCACACTCGCGGACCAGATCTGGGCCTGCTTCAACTGACTTCATGACCACCTACGTAATCACCGGCGCCTCCGACGGGATCGGCGCCGAAATGGCGCGCCAGCTCGCAAAAACCCATGGCACGCAAGCCGCGCTGGTGCTGGCCGCACGCAGCCGCGACAAGCTGGCCGCCGTGGCCGCCGAATGCGAAGCGCTGGGCGCGAAGAGGCTGGCCGTCGCAATGGACGTCTCGGTCGAGCCGCAGTGCCGCGAGCTCATCGCCGAAGCCGTGCGCGAGTTCGGCGGCATCGATGCCCTGGTCAACAACGCCGGCGTCTCCGCCCAGGCCCTCTTCTCGGACGTGACGGCGCAGGACCTGCACTGGTACGAAGACCTGATGAAGGTCAACCTCTGGGGCAGCGTGTGGTGTACCCATGCCGCCCTGCCCCACCTGAAAAAGTCGCGCGGCCACATCGTGGCGGTGGCTTCGCTGGCCGGGCTGGTGGGCGTGCCGGGCCGCACCGCCTACAGCGCCACCAAGTTCGCCATGACGGGCTTCTTCGAGGCGCTGCGCAGCGAGCTCAAGGCCTCGGGCGTGAGCGTCACCACCGCCTACCCCGGCGTGGTGGCCACGCAGATCCGCCACCGCGGCCTGAATGCGCAGGGCGTGGCGGCTGGCTCCAGCGGCCTGAAGGAAGACAAGGCGATGAGCGTGGAGGAATGCGCCCGCCTGATCATCGAGGGCATGCAGGGCCGCCGGCGCGAAGTGGTGATGACCGCCCAGGGCAAGCTGGGCCGCTTCATGAAGCTGCTGGCGCCGGGCCTGGTCGAGAACATGGCCCTGGCCGCCCTCAAAGACGACGTCAAGCCGCACTGAGCAGACGCCATGCACGGCACCGAAGCCCCTTCCGCCTGGGTCCAGCGCTGGTCGCACCTGGTCCCGGCGGGCGGGTCCGTGCTGGACGTGGCCTGCGGCCAGGGCCGCCACATGCGCTGGTTTTCAGAGGCGAATCATGCCGTAACGGGCGTGGACAGTGCTCAGGCAGCTATCGAATCTGTAGCAAAACTGGGTGAAGCCGTGCTCGCCGATATCGAAAACGGGCCCTGGCCCTTCGCCGGCCGCACGTTCGAAGGCGTGGTGGTGACCAATTACCTCTGGCGCCCGCTGCTGCCGGCCATCATTGAATGCGTCGCGCCCGGCGGCGTGCTGATCTACGAAACTTTCGCGGCTGGCAACGAGACGGTGGGCAAGCCCTCGCGGCCCGATTTCCTGCTGCAGCCGGGCGAACTGCTGCGCGCCTGCCAGGGCCTGCGCGTGGTGGCGTTCGAGGACGGCTTCCAGGACGGCCCGCCCCGCTTCATCCAGCGCATCGCCGCCGTCAGGCTCCCGGCAGGTGAACCTCTGGCGCGTTATGCGCTCTAGGTAAAATGCGCCTTTCCCGATAAATCCCTACATGACACCGATTACAGGCAGCATCGTGGCGCTGGCCACCCCGATGCACGAAGACGGCAGCGTGGACTACCCCGCCCTGCGCAAGCTGATTGACTGGCACATCGCCGAAGGCACCGACTGCATCGGCGTGGTCGGCACCACGGGCGAATCGCCCACCGTCAGCGTGCAGGAGCACCAGGAGATCATCCGCGTCTCGGTGGAACAGGCCGCCAAACGCGTGCCCATCATGGCCGGCTGCGGCGCCAACTCCACCGCCGAGGCGATCGAGCTGGCGAAGTTCGCGCGTACCGTGGGCGCCGACTGCCAGCTGCAGGTCGTCCCCTACTACAACAAGCCCACCCAGGAAGGCCAGTACCAGCACTTCAAGGCCATCGCCGAAGCGGTGGGCGACCTGCCGGTCGTGCTGTACAACGTGCCGGGCCGCACCGTGGCGGACATGGCGCACGACACCGTGCTGCGCCTGGCCGAAGTGCCGGGCATCGTGGGCATCAAGGAAGCCACCGGCAGCATCGAACGCGCGCAGTGGCTGATCCGCGAGGCGCCCAGGGGCTTCTCCATCTATTCGGGCGACGACCCCAGCGCCGTGGCGCTGATGCTGTGCGGCGGCCAGGGCAACGTGAGCGTCACAGCCAACGTGGCGCCGCGCCTGATGCACGAGCTGTGCGTGGCGGCGGTGGCGGGCGACACGAAGCGCGCGATGGAAATCCAGTTCCGGCTGATGCCGCTGCACAGGCACCTGTTCGTCGAGGCCAACCCGATCCCCGTCAAGTGGGCGATGGCGCGCATGGGCCTGATCGGCGGCACAATGCGCCTGCCGATGACGCCGCTGTCACAGGGCAACGAAGCGGTGGTGGAAGCCGCGCTGCGCTCCTGCGGCCTGCTTCTCTGAAGCCATCCAAAAGATCAATCCTGAAGGACATGACGTGAAGCAATTTGCAAGACCCGCGGTACTGGCGCTGTGCGCGGCACTGGCCTCCTGTTCGGTGCTCGAGGGCGAGAAGATCGACTACAAGAGCGCCGGCAAGGGCCCCTCGCTGGAAGTGCCGCCCGACCTGACGCAGCTGTCGCGCGATTCGCGCTTCGTGGTGCCCGGCGGCTCCGTCACGGCCAGCAGCTTCCAGGTGGGCCAGGCCGCTCCCGGCGTGCCCACCGCCGCCACCACCCTGGGCGACGTGCGCATCGAGCGCGCCGGCAACCAGCGCTGGCTGGTGATCAACCGCCCGGCCGACCAGCTGTGGGGCCCGGTGCGCGACTTCTGGCAGGAAAACGGTTTCCTGCTCGCCATGGACCAATCCAACCTGGGCATCATGGAAACCGACTGGGCCGAGAACCGCGCCAAGCTGCCGCAGGACTTTATCCGCAGCTCGCTGGGCAAGATCTTCGACAGCCTCTATTCAACGTCCGAGCGGGACCGCTTCCGCACCCGGCTGGAGCGCACGCCCAGCGGCGGCACCGAGGTCTACATCAGCCACCGCGGCATGATCGAGGTCTACAACAACGCCCAGAAGGACCAGACCGTCTGGCAGCCCCGCCCCACCGACCCCGAGCTGGAAACCGAATTCCTGCGCCGCCTGATGGTCAAGCTGGGCGTGCCGCAGGAACAGTCCAAGGCGCTCGTGGCTACCGGCGCCGTCAAGCCCACCTCGCGCATTGCCACCGTGGGCGCCTCGCCCGTCGTGATGATCGACGAAGGCTTCGACCGCGCCTGGCGCCGTGTGGGCCTGGCGCTGGACCGCACCGGCTTCACCGTGGAAGACCGCGACCGCGCCCAGGGCACCTACTTCGTGCGTTATGTCGAGCCCACCGCCGACAAGAAGGAAAAGGGCTTCTTCGGCAAGCTGTTCAGCGGCTCCGAAAAAACCGTGCCGCCGCTGAAGTACCGCATCAGCCTCAAGAGCCAGGGCGAATCGACCACCGTCTCGGTGCTGGATGCCGGCGGCGCGCCCGAAGCTTCGGCCAGTGCCCAGCGCATCGTGCAGGTCATCGCGGACGATCTGAAGTAACACAGAGGAAAGATGCTCCGTTTCAAGAGCCTGGGCAGCGGAAGCTCAGGCAACGCCACGGTCATCCAGGCCGGCAGCGGAGCAGGCCTGACCCATCTGCTGGTCGACTGCGGCCTGGGCCTGCCCCAGCTGGACAAGCGGCTCGCGCGCGCGGGCATGCTGGCCGAGCAGATCGACGCGATCTTCGTCACCCACGAGCACGGCGACCACATCGGCTGTGCCCGCCAGCTGGCGCTGCGCGAGCGCATTCCCGTGTGGATGAGCCACGGCACGTACATGGCCATAGGCGCCCCCGATTTCGGCGGCCTGCTTCACATCGCGCACGACTCGCTGGACATCGAGATCGGCGGCCTGCGGCTGCGGCCCTTCACGGTGCCGCATGACGCGCGCGAGCCGCTGCAGCTGACCTGTACCGACGGCGCCGCGCGGCTGGGCGTGCTGACCGATCTGGGCCACGTCACCACCCACGTGCTGCAGGAACTCACTGGTTGCCACTCGTTGCTGCTGGAATGCAACCACGACCCCGCCCTGCTGGCTGCCTCGACCTACCCGCCCTTCCTCAAGCGCCGCGTCGGCGGCGACTGGGGCCACCTGGCCAACGAGGCCGCGGCCGCCGTGGCCCGGGCGATCCATGGCAGCGGCCTGCGGCAAGTGGTGGCGGCGCACCTCAGCGAGCAGAACAACCGCCCGGACCTGGCGCGCCGCGCGCTGGCGCAGGCACTGGGCTGCGGCGAGGCCGACATCCACGTGGCCGACGGCCCCAGCGGCAGCGAGTGGCTGGCCGCCTAGCCTTTCAAGCGCCCATGAAAAAAGCCGCCCGAGGGCGGCTTTTTCGCAATCGCTGAAAAGCGATTACTTCTTGGCGCCGGAAGCGGCCATCTTGGCAGCGTCAGCGCCAGCGGCGGCAGCGGCAGCAGCGCCGGTAGCAGCCGTGGAAGCGCCGGAAGCGGCCATTGCAGCGCCGGAAGCGGCGGCAGCAGCAGCGTCAGCAGCAGCGGGAGCGGCCATCGGTGCGGGGGCCGGAGCCGGGGCGGGAGCAGCGGCGGGAGCCGGTGCCGGGGCGGGTGCCGGCTCTTCTTTTTTGCCACAAGCGGCCAGGGCCGCGGCTGCAATCAGGGTCGCCAGTACGAGCGATTTCTTCATTTCAGGTTTCCTTATATGGGAGAGAACAATTTCCGGAAATTGTCGCCGCAGCCCGAATGGCTGCGTTGACTGACCAAGAAGGGGACTCGAGCTCTTCCTGCTCAGCCATAAATTATATATCGAAAACCCTAGTGCCCTTTGGGGGCTCTTTAAAAGCCCGCGCCTCAAAGCCCGAGAGTGGTCGAAGGAAACGACGGCGAGCCGCGGGCCAGCCATTCGTTCAAGGCCTCGCGCAGGGCGATGCGGCGCTCGGGCTCGGTGCCGCTGTAGCCGTTGGAACGCTCGGGATCGAGCCGCTGCATCACCCAGCCCGGGCTCCAGATGGCGCTGGGCAGCTCGAGCGCATCGGCCGACGGGCAGGCGCGCGCCTCGATGATGTGCGACCAGGTCTTGCGCCAGGTGACGAAGCGCGCGTGCTGGCTGACCACCTCGTCGTAGCGGCGCGCCAACAGCGTGCAGCGGCGCCCCGAAGCCGACCAGGCCTGCAGCGATTCGGCCACGGCCCGCTCGCCCAGCGGCCAGTCGGCAAAGCCCGCGTCCGACAGGATGATTTCGCGCCAGCCCTCGCGCGCGGCGCAGGCCAGCGCGTCGCGCACCAGCTGGCGGAATTCCTCGCGGCCGGAAAACCGGCCCGAGGGCAGGGCCGGGGCCTGCGGTGCCTCGTCACTCATCGCCTTCCCCTTCCTCGGCATGGGCCCAGCCGGCCTCGCACCAGTCACGCAGCAGTTCGCGCGCGCCTTCGCTGGCCCGCGCCACCTCGGGCGCGGCCAGCCGGCGCCGGTCGGCCAGCGTGCGCATCAACGAGGCGTCGCGCCCGGAAGCGCGCCAGCTCTCGCCGTTGAGGAATACGTGCTGCGCGTCATGCATCATGCGGCTGCGCCGGTCCAGGGCGATGGCGGGCGCGCCGGAAAACGCGCGGCCGTCGTCAAACCAGACGCTGGCCTTGGGCTCGGTGAGGTACTCGCCCAGTGCCCGGTGGGCGGCCAGCGGGTCCTTCAGCGCCGCCTTGAACGCTTCGAGCGCAAAGGCCTGCAGATCCGCGGTGATCGCACCGGGCGACGGCGTGGCGGGCTGCCCCGCGTCGCGGTAGAGCGCATCGCCCGCCTCGTCCGCCGCATCCTCGGCCAGGCGCTGCAGCAGTTCGCGCGCCAGCTCGCCGCGCGCCGGCGCGCGAAACCCGATCGAATAGGTCTGGCATTCGCCCTGCGCCACGCCGTCGTGGGCCCAGCGCGGCGGCAGGTAAAGCATGTCGCCGGGCTCCAGCACGTGCTCTTCCTGCGGCTCGAAGTTCGCCAGTATCTTCAGCGGCATGCCTTCGCGCAGCGAGAGGTCCTTCTGCCGGCCGATGCGCCAGCGCCGCTGTCCCTGGGCCTGCAGAAGGAACACGTCATAGCTGTCGAAATGGGGCCCCACCCCGCCGCCGTCGCTGGCCCAGCTGATCATCAGGTCGTCCAGCCGCGCGTCGGGCACGAAGCGGAAGCGCGCCAGCAGCTCATGCACGGCATCGTCGTGCAGGTCCGCGCCCTGCACCAGCAAGGTCCACTCACGCTTCGACAGCGCGGGCAGCGAGCGGCGGTTGAACGGGCCGCTGCGCATCTGCCAGCCGCGTGCTCCATGAACCACCAGGCGGGATTCCACCGCCTCCTGCCCGGCCAGCGCGAACAGTTCGGCCCGCGGCACCAGCGGCTGCATGCCCGGCACGGCGCCGCGCACCAGCAGCGGCTTTTTCTGCCAGTGGCGCTTCATGAATTGCTGCGGGCTCAGGCCGCCGAGCAGGGCCAGGGGTTGTGTGATGTCCATGGGCAAGTGAGACAATTCTCCTATGGAAATCAACATGCAATGCGTCGTGGCGCTGACCTGGACGCTGAAAGACACGCTGGGCGAAGTGCTGGACGAACTCACCGACCCGGTGGAGTTCCTGGTGGGCGGGGCCGACCTTCTGCCCAAGATCGAGGAAGCGCTGCAGGGCCATGAGCCCGGCGCGAAGCTCGACCTGCACCTGGAGCCCGAGGAAGCCTTCGGCGACTACAACGAGCAACTGGTGTTCCTGGAGCCGCGCGGGCTGTTCCCGGCGGAACTGGAAGAAGGCCTTACTTTTGAAGGGCTGCCCGAAGGCGGCAATGCCTCAGCCCCGCGCGATGTGATCTACACCGTGACGGAAATCTACCCCGAGCACGTGGTGCTGGACGGCAACCACCCGCTGGCGGGCATCGCGATCCGCCTGCAGCTCAAGGTGGAAGGCGTGCGCGAAGCCACGGAAGACGAAGTCGGCCACGGCTCCACGGGAAGCGGCTTTTTCAAGGTGCAGCCGCAGGCCCCGGGGGGCACGCTGCTGCACTAGGCTGGCTTAGCTGCGGTAGAGGATGTTGTTTTCGATGCGCACGCGGTCGCCGATGTGCAGGTCGCCGGTGGACCCCACGTCGTAGCTGCGCCATTGGCCGCCGTCGGTCTGCACCGTGACGCGATACACCGAGCCGGTGGCCGAGGCGTAGCTGCCGTCGCGGTTGCGGGCGATATGGTTGCCCACCACCGCGCCGCCGACAGCGCCCAGCACCGTGGCCGCGGCGCGCCCGCTGCCGCCGCCGATGGTGTTGCCCAGCAGGCCGCCCACGACGCCGCCGATCAGCGTGCCGGCCGTGCCGTTGTTGCTGCTGGGTGCGGCGCCCATGGTCTGGGTGGTGACCACTTCGATGTTCGACACACGGCCGAACTCAACGTAGTTGCCCTGCGTGGCATAGGGGTTGGAGGGGTAAGTGCCGGCCGGATAGGTGCCGGCCGGGTACGTGGCCACCGGCGCGGGGTTCACCGGGTAGTTGTTGGCGCCGTAGGGGTCGGGACCTGCGCAGGCAGCCAGCATGGCGGCCAGGGCGGTGGCGGAAGCGATTGTGGCGATGCGTGTACGCATGGAATTCTCCTGTTGTTGGGGTGTACAGCCGCCATTGGAGTGCCTGCGGGCCCGCCCGCGCAGAAGGCAACACCGCGCCTGCCTGTAGGAACAGGCCGCGACTCGCGAGGGGGAAAGCTCAGCCCTTGCCGGTGGAGCCGTAGCCGCCCTCCCCGCGCTGGCTGGCCGGGAACTCGCTCACCACGTTGAACTCGGCCTGCATCACCGGCACGATCACCAGCTGGGCCAGCCGCTCCATGGGCTGCAGGGTGAAGGCCGTGTCGCTGCGGTTCCAGGCGCTCACCATCAGCTGGCCCTGGTAGTCGCTGTCGATCAGGCCGACCAGGTTGCCCAGCACGATGCCGTGCTTGTGGCCCAGGCCCGAGCGCGGCAGGATCAGCGCCGCATACCCGGGATCCTTCAGGTAGATGGCGATGCCGGTGGGCACCAGCCGCCAGGCATTGGCCTGCAGCGTCAGCGGCGCGTCGATGCAGGCCCGCAGGTCCAGGCCGGCGCTGCCCGGGGTGGCATAGGCGGGCAGCTGGTCCGCCATCCGCGCGTCGAGGATCTTGACGTCGATTTTCATGAGTTCTTCAAAGGTGAATCAGGCTGCAGGGCGCATCCGCCGTGCTATCTCTGCTATCAAATTGCGAGCAAGCGCCAGCTTGGAAGCACGCGGCACGTCTTGCGTGCCCTGGGCATCGACCAGCAGCAGCGCGTTGTCGTCGGCGCCGAATGTGGCCGGCCCGATGTTGCCCACCAGCAGCGGCACGCCCTTGCGCGCGCGCTTGGCCTGGGCGTTGGCCACCAGGTCGTGGCTTTCGGCGGCGAAGCCCACGCAGAACAGCCGGCCGCTGGCGGCGCGCGCCGATTTGGCCACCGTGGCCAGGATGTCGGGGTTTTCGGTGAACGCCAGCTGAGGCGCATTGCCCGAGCCGTCCTTCTTGATCTTGTGGTCGGATGAGTTCGACGGCCGCCAGTCGGCCACGGCGGCGGTGGCGACAAACACGTCAGCCCGTTCCGCTTCGGGCACGGTGGCTTCCAGCATCTGCTGCGCCGATTTCACGTCGATGCGCGTCACGCCGCGCGGCGTGGGCAGGCTCACCGGCCCGGCCACCAGCGTCACGCTGGCGCCGGCTTCGCGCGCGGCGCGGGCAATCGCAAAGCCCATCTTGCCGCTGGATAAATTCGTGATGCCGCGCACCGGGTCGATCGCCTCGAAGGTGGGCCCGGCCGTCACCAGCACCTGTTTGCCGGCCAGCAGCTTGGGCTGGAAGAAGGCCACGATGTCCTCCAGCAATTCCGGCGGCTCCAGCATGCGGCCGTCGCCGGTTTCTCCGCAGGCCTGGAAGCCCGAGCCCACGCCCAGGATCGCCGCGCCATCGGCCGTCAGCTGCGCCATGTTGCGCTGGGTCGCCGGGTGCGCCCACATTTCCCGGTTCATGGCGGGGGCCAGCAACAGCGGCACCTGGTCGACCGGCCGGGCCAGGCACATCAGGCTGAGCAGTTCGTCAGCGCGGCCGTGCAGCAGCCTGGCCATGAAGTCGGCGCTGCAGGGCGCGACCAGGATCGCATCGGCCTCGCGCGACAGGTTGATGTGGGGCATGTTGTTCGGTTCGCGGCTGTCCCACTGCGAGGTGTAGACGTTGCGTCCCGACAGGGCCTGCATGGTGACCGGGGTGATGAACTGTTCGGCCGCTTCGGTCATCACCACCTGCACGGTGGCGCCTTCCTTGATGAGGGCCCGGCAAAGCTCGGCGGCCTTGTAGCACGCGATGCCCCCGGAGAGCCCCAGGACGAAGTGTTTCCCCGCAAGGTCGTTCATGCGCCGGAATGTAGCAGAGGGGTCGCGCCCCGGCGCCGGCTGAAAAAAAGTCGCGCGGCCGGCGGCAGGCCAATTAGAATATTTGTTCTCGTAGTTAGAAAATTAGAATAAATGTGCGGGCCACGCACTGCTTTCGCCCAACAACCAGGAGACAAGCCATGAACAAACGCCATTTCGCCACCCTGTGCGCCGGCCTGCTGGCCGCCGCATTCGCCCTTCCCGCCGCCGCCCAGCAAAAAGTCGTCTGGAAGGCCTCCGACGTCCACCCGCTGGGCTATCCCACGGTGGAAGCCATCATGGGCATGGGCAAGAAGCTCGAAGCGCAAACCGGCGGCCGGATCTCGGTGCAGATGTACCCGTCCATGCAGCTGGGCGGCGAGAAGGAAATGATCGAGCAGGCGCAGGTCGGCGCCCTTCAGATCGCCCGCATCTCGGTGGGGGCCATGGGTCCGGTGGTGGACGAGTTGAACGTGTTCAACCTGCCCTTCATCTTCCGGGACGAAGCCCACATGCGCAAGGTGATCGACGGGCCGATCGGCACCGAATTGCTGGAGAAGATCAACAACAACCCGGCCTCGCGCATCATCGCGCTGGGCTGGATGGACGCCGGCGTGCGCAACGTCTACGGCAAGAAGCCGGTATCGGTTCCCGCCGACCTGAAGGGCCAGAAGATCCGCATGATGGGCAACCCCATCTTCGTGGAAACCATGAACGCCATGGGCGGCAGCGGCGTGGCGATGGGCTTCAACGAGCTGTACAGCGCGCTGGAAACCGGCGTGGTCGATGGCGCGGAAAACAACCCGCCCACGCTGCTGGCCCAGAACCACTACCTGGTGAGCAAGGTGTACAGCGAAACCGGCCACCTGATCATCCCCGAGATCTTCATCTTTTCGCGCCGCACCTGGGACGCGCTCTCGGCCGACGACCAGGCGCTGCTGAAAAAGCTGTCGCGCGAGACCCAGTTTGAAGAACGCAAGCTGTGGGACGCGAAAACCGCGACCGCCGAGGGCGAACTCAAGGCCAAGGGCGTGACCTTCGTGAAAGCCGACAAGGCCGCCTTCTACAAGGCCACCCAGTCCATCCGCGACAAATACGGCGTCAAGTACGCCGCCCTGCTCAAGCGCATCGAAGAAACCAAGTGAGCGCCCGGGCCGCCTATGCGCGGGCGATGGAGCACCTGTACCTGGGCTGCATCGTGGTGTCGGCCACGGCGCTGGTGCTGATCACGCTGGTCATTCCCTACGGCGTTTTCATGCGCTACGTGATGAACTCGGCGGCCAGCTGGCCGGAGCCGTTCTCGGTGCTGTCCATGGTGCTGTTCTCCTTCGTCGGCGGCGCCGCGGCATTCCGGGCCAACGTGCACATCTGCGTGCAGATGCTCACCGACGCCGTGCCCGCCGCCGTGCGCTTCTGGCTGCTGAAGCTGGCCGACCTGTGCATGGTGGCCACCGCCCTGTTCATGCTTTTCTACGGCGCGCAGCTGGTCAAGGTCACCTGGAACCAGACCATCGGCGAGTTCCCCGCGCTGTCGGTGGGCATCACCTACCTGCCCATCCCGCTGGGCGGGCTTTTCACCCTGCTGTTCATCATCGAGCGCCTGTGGCTGGGCCCGCCCCCGCCGGAGTCGATCATGTACCGCGACCAACCGCTGGCGGAATAGCCCAATGACTGAAGTCCTCATCCTGCTGGGCTCGTTCACCGTGCTGTGCATGGTCGGCATGCCGGTGGCCTATGCGCTGGGCCTGGCTTCCATCCTGGGCGCGCTGTGGGTCGACGTGCCGCTGGAGGCCGTGATGATCCAGATCTCCAGCGGCGTGAACAGCTTCTCGCTGCTGGCGATTCCCTTCTTCGTGCTGGCCGGCGCCATCATGGCCGAGGGCGGCATGGCGGTGCGGCTTGTCAACCTGGCGCGCATCTTCGTCGGCGCCATCCGCGGCGGCCTGGCGCTGGTGAACGTCATCGCCTCGACCTTCTTCAGCGGCGTTTCCGGCTCGTCGGTGGCCGACACCGCGTCCATCGGCTCGGTGCTGATTCCGCAGATGGTCAAGCAGGGCTACCCCAAGGTGTTCGCCACCAACGTGACGATCTGCGGCTCGGTGCAGGCTGTGCTGATCCCGCCTTCCCACAACGCGGTGCTGTACTCGCTGGCGGCCGGCGGGACCATCTCCGTGGCCCAGCTGTTCCTGGCCGGCGTCCTGCCCGGGCTGCTGTTCGGCGCCTGCGTGATGGGGCTGTGCGTGTTCCTGTCGTACCGGCGCGGCTACCCCAAGGGCGAGTCGGTCACCCTGCGCCAGGCCGGCAAAATCGCGGTGGAGGCGCTGTGGGGGCTGGTGACGGTGATCATCATCCTGGGCGGCATCCTGTCGGGCGTTTTCACGCCCACCGAATCGGCGGCCGTGGCCTGCCTCTATGCCTTCCTGGTCACGATGTTCATCTACCGCGACTACAAATGGGCCGAGCTGCCGATGCTGCTGCACCGGGTGACCAAGACGGTTGCCATGGTGATGATGCTGATCGGCTTCTCGGCGGCGCTGGGCTACATGATGGCGCTGATGCAGGTGCCGGCCAAGGCCACGGCCTTCTTCGTCGGCATCGCGACCAACAAGTACGAGCTGCTGCTGATGATCAACATCCTGCTGGTGGCGCTGGGCACCTTCATGGACATGGCGCCCATGATCCTGATCTGCACGCCCATCCTGCTGCCGGTGATCCTGAAGTTCGGCATCGACCCGGTGCATTTCGGGATGATCCTGCTGGTCAATTCGGGGATCGGGCTGATCACGCCGCCGGTGGGGCCCACGCTGTTCGTCGGCTGCGCCATCGGGAAGGTCACCATGGAAGAGGTGTCGCGGGAGCTGTGGCCCTTCTACGGCGCCATGTGCCTGGCGCTGGGAATCGTCACCTACGTGCCGGCCCTGTCGCTGTGGCTGCCCCATCTGCTGAGGTAGCCTTTTGCGCCATGGGGGCGTGGATTGAAATTGGGGGGCACGCCGGCCCGGCCCCTTATAATTTCAATTTCCACCAAGGCGCACATGACCAAATTCGTCTTCGTCACTGGCGGTGTGGTGAGTTCCCTGGGCAAGGGAATTGCCTCGGCCTCTCTGGCCGCGATCCTTGAATCGCGGGGCCTCAAAGTCACCCTCATCAAGCTCGATCCGTACATCAACGTCGATCCGGGCACCATGTCCCCCTTCCAGCACGGCGAGGTGTTCGTCACCGACGACGGCGCCGAGACCGACCTGGACCTGGGCCACTACGAACGCTTCGTGACCACCCGCATGGGCAAGGTCAACAACTTCACCACCGGCAAGATCTACCAGTCGGTGCTGGAAAAGGAGCGCCGCGGCGACTACCTGGGCAAGACCGTGCAGGTCATCCCCCACATCACCAACGAGATCCAGGAATTCATCAAGCGCGGCGCGCACTTCGGCGAGCCGGGCGCGGCCGACGTCGCCATCGTCGAAATCGGCGGCACCGTCGGCGACATCGAGTCCCTGCCCTTCCTGGAAGCCGCCCGGCAGATGAGCCTGCGCATGGGCGCCAACAACACGGCCTTCCTGCACCTGACCTATGTGCCCTGGATCGCCGCCGCCGGCGAGCTCAAGACCAAGCCCACCCAGCACACCGCCAAGGAGCTGCGCGCCATCGGCATCTCGGCCGACGCCCTGCTCTGCCGGGCCGACCGCAAGATTCCGGACGACGAGCGCGCCAAGATTTCGCTGTTCACCAACGTGCCCGAGTGGGGCGTGATCTCCATGTGGGACGTGGACACCATCTACAAGGTGCCGCGCATGCTGCACGAGCAGGGCCTGGACGGCCTCATCTGCGACAAGCTGCGCCTGAACACGCCGCCCGCCAACCTGAAGCGCTGGGACGATCTGGTCTACGAAACCGAGCACCCGCAGGGCGAGATCACCCTGGCCATGGTCGGCAAATACGTTGACCTGTCCGACAGCTACAAATCGCTCAACGAAGCGCTGCGCCACGCCGGCATGAAGAACCACGTGCGGGTGAAGATCGAATACATCGATTCCGAAACCATTGTTCCGGGCAGCGTGCCGCCACTGGCCAAGTACGACGCGGTGCTGGTGCCCGGCGGCTTCGGCAAGCGCGGCATCGAAGGCAAGATCGCCGCGGCCCGCTTCGCCCGCCAGAACAAGGTGCCGTACCTGGGCATCTGCCTGGGCATGCAGGTGGCCACCATCGAATACGCGCGAGATGTGGCGGGCCTCCAGGATGCCAACAGCACCGAGTTCGAGCCAGGCACACAGCACCCCGTCATCGCCCTCATCACCGAGTGGAAAGACACGGACGGCACCATCAAGACGCGCAACGAGAACTCCGACCTGGGCGGCACCATGCGCCTGGGCGCGCAAAGCTCCGACGTGGCGCGCGGCACGCTGGCCCACAAGATCTACGGCGACGTGGTGACCGAGCGGCACCGCCACCGCTATGAGGCCAACGTCAACTACCTGAACAAGCTGCGCCAGGCGGGCCTGGTCATCTCCGCGCTGACGCAGCGCGAGCAGCTGACCGAAATCGTCGAGCTGCCGCAGGACGTGCACCCCTGGTTCATGGGCGTGCAGTTCCACCCCGAGTTCAAGTCCACCCCCTGGGACGGCCACCCGCTGTTCAACTCCTTCATCAAGGCGGCGGTGGAGCACCAGGCGGCGGGCAACAAGTCGCTCAAGGCGGTCGCATGAAGCTTTGCGGCTTCGACATCGGCCTTCACAGGCCCTTTTTTTTGATCGCCGGTCCATGCGTGGTCGAGTCCGAGCAGCTGCAGATGGACACGGCCGGCACGCTGAAGGAAATCACTGCCTCGCTGGGCATCAACTTCATCTTCAAGAGCAGCTACGACAAGGCCAACCGCACTTCCGGCGCCAGCTTCCGTGGCCCGGGCATGCAGCGCGGCCTGGAGATCCTGGCCAAGGTCAAGAAGGACCTGGGCCTGCCCATCCTGACCGACGTGCATTCCGAAGTCGAGATCGCTGAGGTCTCCAAAGTGGTGGACGTGCTGCAGACCCCCGCCTTCCTGTGCCGCCAGACCGACTTCATCCGTGCAGTGGCCCAGTCGGGCCGGCCGGTGAACATCAAGAAGGGCCAGTTCCTCGCGCCGCACGAGATGAAGAACGTAATCGACAAGGCGCGCGCCGCGGCCAAGGAAGCGGGCCTCGCCGAAGACTGCTTCATGGCCTGCGAGCGCGGCGCCAGCTTCGGCTACAACAACCTGGTCTCCGACATGCGTTCGCTGGCCATCATGCGCGAGACAAACGCGCCGGTGGTGTTCGACGCCACCCACTCGGTGCAGCTGCCCGGCGGCCAGGGCACCAGTTCGGGCGGACAGCGCGAGATGGTCCCGGTGCTGGCCCGCGCTGCCATCGCCGTCGGCATTGCCGGCATCTTCATGGAAACGCACCCCGATCCAGCCAAGGCCCTCTCCGACGGGCCAAACGCGGTCCCGCTCAAACACATGAAAGCGCTGCTGGAGACCTTGCTGGCGCTGGACCGCGTGACCAAGAAAAACGGATTCCTGGAGAACAACTTCAATGCCTAGCGCCTACATCCTCGCCAACATCACGGTTACGAACCCCGAACAGTACGAAGAGTACAAAAAGCTTTCTACCATCGCCATGAAGGCGCACGGCGCCGAGGTGTGCGTGCGCGGCGGCAAGGTCGAAGTGCTGGAAGGCGACTGGGCCCCCGACCGCGTGGTGCTGCTGAAATTCCCTTCGGTCGAGGCCGCGCGCCAGTTCAACGATTCGGTTGAATACGCGGCCGCGCGCAAGTCGCGCCAGGGCGCGGCGTTGATGCGCATGACCCTCATCGAAGGCGTGTGACCCGGTTTTTAACCTTGAGAAGACGGAAAAACTAAATGAGCGCAATTGTTGACATCGTCGGCCGTGAAATCCTGGATTCACGCGGCAACCCCACCGTGGAATGCGACGTGCTGCTGGAGTCGGGCACCATGGGCCGTGCGGCCGTGCCCTCGGGCGCATCCACCGGCAGCCGCGAGGCCATCGAGCTGCGCGACGGTGACAAGGCCCGCTACGGCGGCAAGGGCGTGCTCAAGGCGGTGGAGCACATCAACACCGAAATCTCCGAGGCCGTGCTGGGCCTGGACGCGTCCGAGCAGGCCTTCCTGGACAAGACGCTGATCGACCTGGACGGCACCGAGAACAAGAGCCGCCTGGGCGCCAACGCCATGCTTGCCGTCTCGATGGCCGTGGCGCGCGCGGCGGCCGAGGAATCGGGCCTGCCGCTGTACCGCTACTTCGGCGGCATGGGCGCCAACCAGCTGCCAGTGCCGATGATGAACGTGGTCAATGGCGGCGCGCATGCCAACAACAACCTGGACCTGCAGGAGCTGATGATCATCCCCATCGGCGCGCCCAGCTTCCGCGAAGCGCTGCGCTACGGCGCCGAGGTGTTCCATGCGCTGAAGAAAATCATCGACGAAAAAGGCATGAGCGTGGCCGTGGGCGATGAAGGCGGCTTTGCCCCCAACGTCGCCAACCATGAAGCCGCCATCCAGATGATCCTGGAAGCGATCGAAAAGGCCGGCTACAAGGCCGGCGAGCAGATCGCCCTGGGCCTGGACTGCGCCGCCAGCGAGTTCTACAAGGACGGCAAGTACCACCTGGAGGCCGAAGGCCTGACGCTGGACGCCGCCGAGTGGACCAACATCCTGGCCAGCTGGGTCGACAAATACCCCATCATCAGCATCGAGGACGGCATGGCCGAGGGCGACTGGGACGGCTGGAAGACGCTGACCGAAAAGCTGGGCGGCAAGGTGCAGCTGGTAGGCGACGACCTGTTCGTCACCAATACAAAAATCCTGAAGGAAGGCATCGACAAGAAGATCGCCAACTCCATCCTGATCAAGATCAACCAGATCGGCACGCTGACCGAAACCTTCGCGGCCATCGAGATGGCCAAGCGCGCGGGCTATACGGCCGTGATCAGCCACCGCTCGGGCGAGACGGAGGACAGCACGATTGCCGACATCGCGGTGGGCACCAACGCCGGCCAGATCAAGACCGGCTCGCTCTCGCGCTCGGATCGCATGGCCAAGTACAACCAGCTGCTTCGCATCGAGGAAGACCTGGGCGACGTGGCCACCTACCCGGGCAAGGCCGCTTTCAAGCAGCTCCAGTAAATACGTGGGCAACCGCATCGTCCCGGCCATCCTGATCGCGCTGCTGCTGGTTTTGCATGCGCAGCTGTGGTTTGGCCGGGGCAGCGTGCGCAGCGTCTCCGAGATGCAGCGCAAGCTGGATGCGCAAAAGGCCGCCAACCTGCAGGCCCAGCAGGCCAACCTGAGGCTGGGCTCCGAGGTCAACGACCTGAAGGAAGGGCTGGAGATGGTCGAGGAAAAAGCCCGCGCCGAGCTGGGCATGGTCAAGCCCAACGAAATCCTCGTGCAAATCGCAAAATGAATGCCTGACTTCCTCTTCGCCGAGGCGTTCACCCTCTGGGGCAGCGCCACCACCTGGCTGGAGATCGCCGCGGTGGTTATCGCCCTGGCCATGGTGGGCTGCAACATCCGCGAAATTCATTGGGGCTGGCCGCTGGCCATCGTCAGCTCGCTGATGTACCTGGCCATCTTCTGGCGCACCAAGCTGTATGGCGACGCTTCGCTGCAAGTTTTCTTTGCGGTGGTGGCACTGTGGGGCTGGCTGCAGTGGCTGCGCGGTGTGCGCGCCGACGGCAGCGCGCTGAAAGTGGCGCGGCTGTCGCGGCGCGGCCTGGCAACCACGGTAGGGGCCTGCGTTCTGTTGTGGCCCGTCACCGGCTGGTTCCTGAAGACCTATACCGACACCGACGTTCCCTGGTGGGACGCCTTCCCGACCGCCACCAGCCTGGTGGGCCAGTTCCTGCTGGGGCGCAAGTTCATCGAGAACTGGGCGGTGTGGATCGTGGTGAACGTGGTGAGCGTGGGCCTGTTCGCCTACAAGGGCCTGTGGCTGACGGTGGGCCTGTACGCCGTCTTCATCGCCCTGAGTTTCGTCGGCTGGCGTCAATGGCAGCGCAGGCTCTGAAGATCGCCCTGCTGGGTGCCGAAAGCACGGGCAAGACCCAGCTGGCCGGCGCCCTGGCCGCGCACTTTGCGGCGCAAGGCCGGTCCGCCATCGTCGTATCCGAGGTGTTGCGCGAATGGTGCCAGCGCGAGCAACGCACGCCGCGGCCCGAGGAGCAGATGCCGATCGCGCAGGAGCAGGAGCGGCGCGTTGACGAGGCCGCCGGCCGCGCCGAGGTGGTCATTGCCGACACCACCTCGCTGATGGTCGCCATCTACAGCGGCATGCTGTTCAACGACGGCAGCCTCTACCAGTTCGCGCTGGAGCGGCTGCGCGGCTACGACGCCACGCTGGTGACCGGCCTGGACATTGCCTGGGTGGCCGATGGGCTGCAGCGCGACGGCCCGCACGTGCGCGAACCGGTGGACGCACTGGTGCGCGCGGCGCTGGCCAAGGCCGCCGTGCCTTACCGGGTGATCTACGGCAGCGGAGATGAACGGCTGGCGCAGGCCCTGCTTGCTATCGATTCGATAGCTGGCCACGCATATTTCACGCGCTCTGCGGGCGATTTTCCCTCTGAAGCCAAGGCCTGGAAATGGCTCTGCGACAAGTGCGGTGACGCGGGTTGCGAGCACCGCCTTTTCGCGGCTATACGCAGGCCCTGACCATCCCGCCCATGCCAAAGCGCGGCGGCCTTGCCGGTGCGTCCGCGGGCAGCGTGGCGCGTATCCGGGCCGCCACCTCGGGGCTGCCCTGGTCATGGCTGCTGCCGAACCCCATGGCGAGCAGGCGGTCCGGCAGCGTGGCTGGGTCGAGGAACGATTTCATCTTCTCGCCCAGCAGGCCCACCCGCAAGGCGACCAGGCGCAGCATCATGCGGTCAATGAACGAGAGCTTGCCCGGGTCGACCACATAGTCGAACACCACCTCGCTGCCGCGCGCGCAGGAGGCCACGTAGCGCAGCGTGCTTTCCAGTGCGGCGGGCTCCAGGTACATGCTGACGCCCAGGAAGCTGAAGAAGGCCGGCTGCCGTGGATCGAAGCCCGCGGCCGCCAGCTGCGGCGCCAGGGCCTGCGTCGCGAAGTCCACCGGCACGAACTGCAGCCCGGGCGGAATGGCCAGCCCCGCCTGCGCGGCCAGTTCGCGCTTGCCGGCCTGCGTGTCGGGGTGATCCACCTCGAACACGCGCAGCGCCTCCGGTGGATAGGGGTTGCGGAAGGCGAAGGTGTCCAGTCCCGCGCCCAGCACCACGTATTGCTTCACGCCGCGGCGCACCGCGTCATGCAGCGCATCCTCGGCAATGCGGCTTCGCAGCGCCAGCGCCATGCGCAGCCCGCGCGCCACCGCGCCGCCGCGCGGGGCGGTGCCCTGCCGCAACGCCACCCTGTCCGCCTCGCGCAGCAGCAGCGGCGCCATCGGGTCCTCGAACACCCGGGGGTAGTCCAGCACCTGGTGGCGGGCCCGTGCCCGGGCGGCGCGGTAGGCGGTTTCGCTGGCGTGTCCTTTTTTCATGCTCATCCTCGGGAGAAGTCCGCGCAGTCTGATGGAGGCACAAGGTATTCGCCATGCGCGAAACCACGTACCACAGCCATGCGGCTTGCGTTCCGTCGCGGGCAGCGGGCGGCGGCCTACAGCTGCGCTTCGCGGACGCCTCTACAGTTTTCTCATCCCAACCCACGGAGATATTGATGAGCGCCAGGAACACGGCCACCCCCATTGCCACCGCCAACAAGAAGACCCGCCGCATCCAGCGCGAACTGAAGGTGGCGGGCGCCGAACTGGGGCTCACGTCCACAGCGCTGGGCCGGCACCTACCACCCTCCGTGAAACACGGCGACGTGGCTCATGCGCTGGAACAGAATGCAGCCATCGAGGTGAAGGTGCAGGAGGCGGCCGACGAACTGGCCGAGGTCAGCGAGCTGCTGGACGAGGAAGCCGCCCAGCGCGCCCGGCTTGAAGGGGAACTGGCGCTCGCCCAGCGCGCCGGGCCCGGGAAATAAGCGCGCATCCGGATACAGCGCCCCCCCGCGCGCAGCCCGTCCGCGCGACAATGCCGCATTGCCCGCAAGGGTGCAGAGGCATTTGAAGGCGCAGTTTGGCAGTACAGGTATTCCTCGTCGAAGACATGAAGCAGATGCAGGGAGTGATGCAGGACCTGCTTTCCGCCCTGGGTGATTTCCAGATCGCCGGCTTCGCCGCTACCGAGGCCGAGGCCAAGCTCTGGCTGCAGGAAAACCCCGGCGGCTGGCAGCTGGCCGTGATCGACCTGATCCTGGAGCAGGGCACCGGCATGGGCGTGATTGCGACTTGCAAGGAAGCACCGGGCCACGGCAAGGTGGTGGTGTTCAGCGACTATGCGACACCCGGTGTCCGGGCTCACTGCCTGCGGCTGGGCGCCGATGCGGTGTTCCAGAAAGCCGGCGAGACTCCCGCCTTCATCAGCTACTGCGCCGAATTGCTCAAGCAGCATTGACGGGGTAACACCCCACACTGTTGCAGAAGTTAACACCTGGCGCCGCGCCGCCATCAGCCCAAGGCAGCCTTGTGGCTCGCCATCCCGCATTGCCACTTGCGCGTCTGCTATCAATTTATGAGCAGAGATCTACCACGCATCGGCGAAACAATCCGTAAGAGTGGTAAAGCGCGTGACTTTTGCGGTTGAGCCTGCCGGCGTTCCCGCGAATACTGCCCCGGCACAGCAGTAACGGGTAACGAAGGGACACACCATGAAACGCAGAACTTTTTTGGGCAGCGGCGTCAGCCTCCCCCTCGGCGCCTCCATCGCGGCCGGCTGGAGCCTGCCCGCGCGAGCCTCGGGCAGCCCCATTGTCGTCGGCCAGTCGGCCGCCCTCACCGGCGCGCAGGCCGGGTTCGGCACCGCCATCCGTGACGGCATCCAGGCCGCGCTGCAGGCCACCAACCGGGGGGGCGGCATCAACGGCCGGCCGGTCAGCCTGCTGTCGCTGGACGACGTGGGCGACAAGGCCAGGACCGAGGCCAACGTGGCCGCGCTGGTGGCCAACCGCCAGGTGGTCAGCCTGACGGGTTTCACCACCCGCCCCTGCTCCGAGGCGGCGGCCATGATGGCCGCGCGCGACAGCATCGCGCTGGTCGGCGCGTTTTCCGGCACGCCCCTGCTGTACGGCGAGAAAGCCGCCACCACTTTCACCACCCGCGCCAGCTACGAGCGCGAGCTGGAAGCCATCGTGCGCCACTACCGCTTCCTGGGCGCGGAGCGTTTCGGCTTCGTCCACCTGGAGGACGCCAAGTCCACCAACGTGCCGCTGCTCGAATCCATCCTGGCGCGGCTGGGCGGCAAGCTCAGCGTCACCGCCGGCGTGGACCGCAAGGGCCCCGGCATGAACGCGGCCGCCATCAAGACGCTGGAGGGCAACAAGCCCGAGGTGCTGATCATCCTGGCCAACAACGCGCCGCTGACCAGCTTCCTGCGCGAGTACGCGCCCAGGACGCTGGTGCTGCCCAAGATGGTTATTTCCTTCGTTGACCGCGAGAAGCTGCTGGCCGAACTGGGCGCCGACGCGGCGGGCGTGGGCTTCAGCGTGGTCGTGCCCGAGTACACCAAGGAAAAGTACACCGTGGTGCGCAGCTTCCTGCACGAGGCGAAGTCCATGAACATCGCCGTTACCCCCGTCTCGCTGGAAGGCTACATTACCGGCCTGGCCCTGGCGGAAGGCCTGCGCCAGGCCAAGGGCGAAAGCCGGGCCGCGCTGGTGGAAGGCATGGGGCGCGTGAGTTCGCTCGACCTGGGCTACACCAGCATCCGCTTCAGCAAGAGCGAGCGCACCGGTTCGCGCTTTGTTGACTTGTCGCTGGCTTCCCGCAACGCGGGCCTGGTCTAGAAGGATGTGCTGATGCAGATTGAGTTTTCCCCCGTCACCCCGGCCATCGGCGCCTGGGTGCAGGGCGTTTCCCTGGCCACCATCACCCCGGCGCAGTTCGACCGGCTGTATGCCATCTGGCAGCAGCACCATGTGGTGGTGCTGCGCGACCAGGTCCTCGACAATGGGCAATTCGAGCGCTTCTCGGCCATGCTGGGCGAGCTGGACCCGCCGCCCAACCAGGGCGCCGGCCGCAAGAGCGTGCCCGGCCACCCCAACCTGTACGTGGTGTCCAACCGCAAGAACGGCGAAGGCGAGCCGCTGGGCGCGCTGGGCGACGGCGAGGCCCTGTGGCACACCGACATGTCCTACCTGGAGCGCCCGCCCTTCGCCTCCATGCTGTGGTCGATCGAGCTGCCCGCCTCGGGCGGCGACACCTGCTTCGCCAGCATGCCGGCGGCGCTGCGCGGCATGCCCCAGGACCTGGTCTCGCGCATCGAGCGCCTGCGCATCAAGCACGACGGCACCTATGACAGCGGCGGCTATGTGCGCAAGGGCGTGGCGGCCAACGACAACCCGGCCGAATCGGTGGGCACGCTGCACCCCATCATCATCAGCCAGCCCGAGACGGGCGAGCGCACGCTCTACCTGGGGCGCCGCCGCAATGCCTACATCCCGGGGCTGCCGCTGGCGGAGTCGGAAGCGCTGCTCAACGCCATCTGGGGCTACGCCACCGCGCCCCAGGTGACCATGCGCCACCAGTGGCGGCTGGGCGACGTGGTGCTGTGGAACAACTTCACCACCATGCACCGGCGCGACGGGTTTCCGCCCGAGCAGTTCCGCACCCTGCACCGCTCGCAGATCAAAGGTCAATACGTGCCCACCGCGGCCAACCAGAAGGAGGCTGCATGATCACGCGGCGCAATTTCAGCAAGGCCCTGGCCACCGCCCCCGCATTCGGTTATGCGGCTTCGTCGCTTGCCGACGACAGCACCTGGCCGCACAAGCCCATCCGCCTGCTGGTGGGCCTGGCACCCGGCGGCATCGCCGACATCACGGCCCGCTTCATCGCGCCGCGGCTCGGGGAAATCCTGGGCCAGCAGGTGGTGGTGGAAAACCGCACCGGCGCCGGCGGCGCCATCGCCACCCGCGCGGTGGCGGCCAGCGCGGCCGACGGCTACACGCTGCTGATGGCCTTCGACGGCACCCACGTCACGCTGCCGGCGGCCAACCCCGGCATCGGCTTCGAGCCGGTGGGCGACTTCGCGATGATCGGCAAGGTGGTTGACGCGCCCGTGCTGATCACGGCGCACCCGAGCTTCCCGGCGCGCGATTTCGGCGAATTCATCGGCCTGTCGCGCAAGGCCATCAGCGGCAGCGCCGGCACGCGTGTGTACGACTACGGCACCTCGGGCGTGGCCAGCACCGGCCACCTGACGATGGAACTGCTCAAGCAGCGCATGGGCATCTATGCCGTGCACATTCCCTACCGCGGCGGCGGCGACGCGCGCGCGCAGGTGCTGGGCCGGCAGATCCCGCTGATGCTGGCGGCCGTGCCCACCACCTCGGGCGACATCCGCAGCGGCACGCTCAAGGGCCTGGCCGTGACCAGCGCAAAGCGCTCGCCGGTGCTGCCCGGCGTGCCCACGCTGGCCGAGCTTGGCTACAAGGAAATGGCCGGCATGGACATCAATTCCTGGGTGGGCCTGATGGCGCCGGCCCGCACGCCGCCCGCCATCCTGGCGCGGCTGGACGCGGCGCTGCGCCAGACCATGGCCACCGACGAGGTCAACACACGGCTGCTCAATTCCGGTGCGACGCCGGTCAAGAGCTCGCCGGAAATGTTCAGGTCGCAGATCGCCGGCGACCTGGCACGCTGGAAGAACGTGATCCGCGACTCGCACCTGCGCCTGGAAGCCTGAACGGCTGCCGGCGCGGCGCTATTGCACCGTCGGCGCCACCGGCGGCTGGTCGCCGCGCGAGGTGAATATCTGCGCGGCATCGACCGCGTCGAAGTGATACTGCTTGCCGCAAAAATCGCAGCCCACCTCGATCTCGCCGCGCTCGGCCAGGATGCTGTCGGCCTCTTCCTGGCCCAGGCCGCGGATCATGCCGGCCACGCGCTCCCGGCTGCAGGTGCAGGCAAAGCGCGGCGTCTGCGGCTCGAAGCGCAGTACCTTCTCTTCCCAGAACAGGCGGTGCAGGATGGTGTCCACGTCCAGCTCCAGCAGCTCCTCGCGTTTCAGGCTGGCAGCCAGGATGGAGATGCGGTTGTAATCTTCGTTGACGCCGATCTCGTCCTCATTGGCGCGGCTCACCAGGGAGCCGGCCAGGTTGCCCTCGCCCTCCAGCGGCAGCCGCTGGATCAGAAGGCCGGCGGCCACCTTGTCGTCGGCCGCCAGGATGAGGCGCGTATCCAGCTGCTCGGACTGCAGCATGTAGTGCTCCAGCACCTCGCTGAGCTTGTCGATCTTCTCGCGGTGGTCGCCATGCAGCGGCACCACGCCCTGGTAGGGCTGCTGCCCGGGGAACTTGTCCTGCGGGTCCAGCGTGATGGCGCAGCGGCCCTTGTTGCCCACGTTCACCAGGTCGGGCAGGCGCGCGTTCACCGCCACGTCACCCACCACCTTGGCCGTTACGCGCAAGGCCAGGTCGGCCTGCACCTCGGCTACCGCCACCTTGACCGGCCCGTCGCCGAAGATCTGCAGGATCAGCGCGCCGTTGAACTTGATGTTGGCCTGCATCAGCGCACCGGCGGCCGCCATCTCTCCCAGCAGCTCGGCCACCGGCGGCGGCCAGGCGCCGCTGGCGTTGTTGGCGCGGCGGCGCGCCAGGATCTCCGTCCAGGCATCGGTCAGGCGCACGATGGCGCCGCGCACCGGCATGCCCTCGAAGATGAACTTGTGCAGCTGCGACATCAGCCGATCTTCTTGAACCCGCGTTGATAGCGCAGGGCGTTTTCCACATAGTGCTCGGCCAGGTGGCCCAGCAGCTTCACCTGCTCTTCCGTCAGCTGGCGCACCGCCTTGGCGGGCGCGCCCACGATCAGCGAGTTGTCGGGGAATTCCTTGCCTTCGGTCACCACCGCGCCCGCGCCCACGATGCAGTTGCGCCCGATCTTCGCGTGGTTCAGCACCACGGCCTGGATGCCGATCAGCGAGCCGTCGCCGATAGTGCAGCCGTGCAGCATCACCTGGTGGCCCACGGTGACGTTGTCACCCAAGGTGAGCGGCACGCCGATGTCGGCATGCAGCATCGACTGGTCCTGGATGTTGGTGTTGCGGCCAATCCGGATTGTCTCGGTGTCGCCGCGGATCACGGTGCCGAACCACACGCTGGCGTTCTCGCCCAGCTCCACGGTGCCGATGACCTCGGCGCTGTCCGCCACCCAGGCGCCCTTGCCAAGCTGCGGAGCCTTGCCGTCGAGTTCGTAGATTGCCATGTGTCCTGCCTGTACAAAAGAGGCATTGTAGGGAGTCAAACTAGAATCCGGCGATGGAACTCCGCCAACAGGCCCTGACCGCCCTTTGCACTTGCGATCCAGAGGAAAAATTGGCTGCAACGCGCTCCAGTCTTGCACAGGCAGCTACACTTTTAATAGCAGACAAGGCGCCCGTGCCCAACGCTGCGCTGCCAGGCCGGCCTTGCAGGCCTGAGCTCATCCACCCCGCTCGCGTACCGCGCCGCTCCCCCTTCAAGCCCGAAGGCCTGGCCGCGCTGCTGCACGCCATCGCCCACATCGAGTTCAACGCCATCAACCTGGCCCTGGACGCGGCCTGGCGCTTTGACGGCATGCCGCGCGAGTTCCA
The DNA here is from genome assembly GCA_016191525.1 of Burkholderiales bacterium. GTDB lineage: Bacteria > Pseudomonadota > Gammaproteobacteria > Burkholderiales > Burkholderiaceae_C > Ramlibacter. The sequence continues at coordinate 436,663 of JACPOK010000014.1, forward strand.
TCTGGACTGGCTTCACGTCGCCGCGGAAGAGGCCCATCACTTCAGCCTGCTGCGCGAGCACCTTCAATCGCTGGGCCACGACTACGGCGACTTCCCCGGCCACGACAACCTGTGGTCGATGTGCGAGCGCACGGCGGACGATGTGACGGCGCGCATGGCGCTGGTGCCGCGCACGCTGGAAGCACGCGGGCTGGACGCCTCGCCGCTGATCCAGGACAAGCTGCGCAAGGTCGGCACGCCCGCTGCACTGCGCGCGGTGGACATCCTGGACATCATCCTGCGCGACGAGATCGGCCACGTGGCCATCGGCAACCACTGGTACCGCTGGCTGTGCGCGCGGGAGCAGGTGGATCCCGTGGCGCACTACGCCACGCTGGTGGTTCGCCATGACGCGCCAAAACTGCACCCTCCTTTCAACATGGAAGCGCGCCGCCGCGCGGGCTTCGACGAGGCCGAATTGGGCCGGCTCTGAGTGCCGCTATCATGGCGCCGTATCGAGGAGGAGTGACCCCATGCAGCAGCTTTCCCATTCCCTGTTCCAGCCGGGTACCGCCGCGTCCGCGCTGCGCGTGATGCTGGTCGTGGCCCTGCTCGCCGCGGTCGCGGATGCCGACGCGCGGGGCGGCCGGCGCAGCAGCGCGCGCAGCAGCAGCACCAGCAAGTCCGACAGCGGCGGCGGCATCGGCCACGGCATCGCCTCCGGCCTTTCCCGCAACGGCTCGCAGTCCACCGCGGGCGACGGCAGCGGCACGGCGCAACTGGACGGCCCGGGCAGGTCCGCGGACAAGGAGCCTCTTGCCCGGACACCGGCCGAACTGGCGGCGATCGAGCGCGTGCAGGCACGCAAGGACGCGGCCGAGCGCGCAAAGGCCGAGAAGATCGAAGCCGCCCGCGTCGCCGCCGAGAAGGCCGAGGCCGAGCGTGTGGCCGCGATGAGCGCCGCCGACAGAGCAGAGGCCGCCAAGCTGGCCGCACTGCAGGCGCAGAAGAGCCGCGAAGAAGCCGCCGTCGCCGCCGACGTGGACCGCATCCTGCAGCGCGCGATGGCCGACTACCCCTCGCTCAAGACACCGCGCGGAGAACCCGTCCTGGGCAGGATCATGGCCCGGCAAAAGATGCTGGCCGACGGCGGCCTGTACCCGAGCGTGGCCATGGTCGAAGCCGTGGCGGACCACGCGCACGAGCTCAGGCCGCGCCAGCGGCTGGACTGGGCACGGCCCATTGCGCCGGCCGCCCCCGTCGCTGCCGCACCGGCAGCGGAGCCCGCGCCTTCCATGCAACCCGTCGGGTTCGGCGGCTGCCGCTGGACCTCGGCGATCCAGTGGTCCTGCAACTAGGCCGCTTTACTCGGCCTTGATGCCCGCCGCCTTGATGATGCGGGCGTTGTTCTGCGACTCGGCCGCGATCTGCCTGCCGAAATCCGCCGCGCTGCCGCCGGTGGGCACGTTGTCGCTGCCGGTCAGGCGGGCGCGAACCTCCGGGTTGGCCAGCGCCTTGTTGATCTCCGCGTTCAGCCGCTCCATCACGGGCGCCGGCACGCCCGCCGGGGCGAACACGCCGAACAGCGACGTGAGGTTGGCGGACGCGTAGCCCAGCTCGGCCAGCGTGGGGACGCCGGGCAAGGCATCGACGCGTGACGGCGCGCCCACGGCCAGGGCGCGCAGCTTGCCCGACTTGACGTGCTGGGCGATGGCCGGGCTGGTGTTGATCGACAGCACCTCGAACTGCCCGCCCAGGGCGTCGGTGATCTGCTGGCCGCCGCCCTTGTAGGGAATGTGCGTGATGTCCACCTTCGCGCCGGCCTTGAACTGCTCCAGCATGATGTGTCCGAGCGAGGCCGGGCCGGAAGTAGCCCAGCGGACCGAGCCCGGTTTCGCCTGCGCGGCGGCCACCAGTTCCTGCAGGTCCTTCGCCGGGGTGGCCGGCGTGGCCAGCAGCAGCACGGGCGAATACATCACGCTGGCGACGGGGGCGATGTCTTTCACCGGGTCGAACGGCGGCTTGCCCAGGTGTGGGCTGAGCGTGAGCGGGCTCACGGCCGCGAAGCCGATGGTGTAGCCGTCGGGCGCGGCCTTGGCCACCGCATCGACACCGATGCTGCCACTGGCGCCCGCCCGGTTGTCCACCACCACGGGCGTGCCCATCTGCGCGGCCAGCCGCTCGGCCAGGGCCCGGGCCACCACGTCGCTGACGCCGCCGGGCGGGTAGGCCACGATGAGGCGGATGGGTTTGGCGGGCCAGGCCTGCGCCGCGGCGAAGCCGGCAAGAGTGGCCAGCGCGATGGAGATAAGCTGTTTTTTCATGCCTGCGATTATCTCAACCACGTGGATGGTGCTGTGCGTGCAGGGCCTTGAGCCGCTCGCGCGCGACGTGGGTGTAGATGGTGGTGGTGGAGATGTCGGCATGGCCCAGCAGCATCTGCACGGCGCGCAGGTCGGCGCCGTGGTTCAGCAGGTGGGTGGCGAACGCATGGCGCAGCGTGTGGGGCGACAGCGGCGCGGTGATGCCGGCCGCCAGCGCGTGCTTTTTCACGATGACCCAGAACATCACCCGGCTCATGCCCGCGCCGCGCGCGGTCACGAACAGGTCTTCGGTCTGCTGCCCCGCAAGGATGGCGCCGCGCGCCTCGCCGAGATAGCGCGTGATCCAGTCGCCCGCCACCTGGCCGAACGGGATCAGCCGTTCCTTGTTGCCCTTGCCGGTGACGCGCAGCACGCTGTCGTTCATGCTCACATTGAAGGCCTTCAGCCCCACCAGTTCGCTGACCCGCAGGCCGCTGGCATACATCAGCTCCAGCATGGTGCGGTCGCGCAGGCCCAGGGGCTTCGCAACATCGGGGGCGCCCAGCAGCAGTTCCACCTGCGCTTCGCTCAACGTCTTGGGCACGCGCAGCGCCTGCTTGGCCGATTGCAGCTTGAGGGTGGGGTCGGCCTCCACCACCCGCTCGCGCAGCGCCCAGCGGAAGTAGCGCTTGAAAACGGTGAGCCGGCGGTTGGCAGACGTCGCCTTGCTGGCGGCGTGGCGCGCGGCAAAGTAGCTGTTGATGTCCGCTTCCGTGCTGGCATCCAGCACGCGCCCCTGTCCCGCCAGCCACCGGCCGTAGAGCGACAGGTCGCGCCGGTAGGCGGCCAGCGTGTTTTTCGACAGGCCTTCCTCCAGCCACAGCGCGTCGATGAAGGCGTCGATCGAAGTGTCGGCGGCGGAAGTCATGCGGCAACGATAGCAAATGGCGCCGCCATGAAAAAAGGCCGCCCCGGGGCGGCCTTGCCTGCGAGCGATGCGCGGGTTCAGTCCAGCTTCAGCTTGGCCTGCTCCACGACCTTCTTGTAGACGGCGTATTCGGCCTTGATCTGCTCGGCGAACTCGGCCGGCGTGTTGCCGATGACGATGGAGCCGGTGTCCTCGATGCGCTTGCGCACACCGGGGTCCTGCAGCGCCTTGACGACGCCGGCGTGAATCCTGTCCACCACGTCCTTGGGCAGGCCCTTGGGCCCGTAGATGCCGTAGAAGGCCATGCGGTTTACCGGCTCCAGGCCCACCTCCTTGAAGGTCGGCGTGTTCGGCAATGCCGTGAGGCGCTGCGGCGCGGCCACCACGATGGGCACCAGCCGGCCTTCCTTGATGAAGGGCAGCGCTGAGGGCATGTTGTCGAAAATCATCGGGACCTGGCCGGCCACGGTGTCGTTGAGAGCCGGGCCCGCGCCGCGGTAGGGGATGTGCGTGACGAAGGTGCCCGAAAGGTTCTTGTACAGCTCCATCTGCAGGTGGCCGATGCCGCCCGTGCCCGAGGAGGAATACGAATAGCGGCCGGGCGCCTTCTTCAGTTCGGCCACGAAGGTCTTGTAGTCCTTGGCCGGGAAGCTGGGGTGCACCGCGATGATGTTGGGCGTGGCCGCGATGTTGGTGATGGGCGTGAAGTCCGTCAGCGGGTTGTACGGGATCTTCGGGTTGATCGCCGGGTTGGCCGCCACGGTGGACACGGTGGCCATGCCCAGCGAGTAGCCGTCGGGCGCGGCACGCGAGGTGTCCAGCGCGCCGATGACGCCGCCGCCGCCGGCCTTGTTTTCAACCACCACGGCCTGGCCCAGCGCCTTGCCCAGCGCCTCGGAAATGACCCGGGCCACGATGTCGGTGGTGCCGCCGGGCGCGAACGGCACCTGCAGCTTGACCGGCTTGTTCGGATAGCCCTGCGCGAAGGCGGGGCCGGCGGCTGCCATCGACAGGGCGATGGCGGTGAGGGCGAACCATTGGCGGCGTTGCATCAGTTTTTCTCCTGGTATCAATACAAAAATTACAGACCGCGCAATGCTATTCGCAGATGCAGTGGGTCGGGTCTGTGGATTACACATAAGGGCTTACCCTAGACGGCCGTTATGCTTGAGCTGTGAATTACGCCCTTCTGCTTTTCCCGGACTTCTCGCTGATTCTTTGCGGTTACCTGGTGTGCCGCTACACGGCGCTGAACCGCACCGTCTGGGAACAGGTGGAAAGCCTGGTTTACTACTTCCTGTTCCCGGTACTGCTGTTCCACTCCATCGTGAAAAGCCCGCTGGACCTGGGCGCCACCTCCAGCCTGATCGCCGCGGGCCTGCTGATGGGCGTGGCCGGGATCGCGCTGTCCTATTCGCTGCCGTGGTGGCCCTGGCTGGGCCGGCACATCGACGGGCGCGAACACGCGGGCAGCGCCCAGGTGGCGTTCCGTTTCAATTCGTTCATCGCGCTGGCCCTGGCCGAGCGGCTGGCCGGCGCGCAGGGCCTGCTGCTGATCGCGGTGCTGATCGGCGTGTGCGTGCCGCTGTTCAACGTGGGCGCGGTGTGGCCCATGGCGCGCCACGCCAAGACGGGCTTCGCGGGCGCGCTGCTGCGCAACCCGCTGATCATCGCCACCGCGCTCGGGCTGGCGGCCAACTTGGCGGGGTTTTCCGTGCCGCAATGGCTGGAACCGACAGTGGTGCGCATCGGCGCCGCCTCACTGGCGCTGGGCCTGATGGCTGCCGGCGCGGGCATGCAGTTCGGTGCGCTGGCACGAGCCAAGGCGCTGGCGGCGGGCGTGCTGGGAATACGCCATATCGTGCTGCCGCTGGTGGCGATGGGCCTGGCGCGCCTGTTCAAGCTGGATGCCGTGCAGACCACGGTGCTGCTGGCGTTCTCCGGCCTGCCCACCGCGTCCAGCTGCTATGTGCTGGCGGCGCGCATGGGCTATGACGGCTCCTATGTGGCCGGCCTGGTCACGCTGTCCACGCTGCTGGGCGCGGTGAGCCTGCCGTTCGCGCTGGGCGTGCTGCGCTAGTAGTATTCTCCCCAGCCTGGAGGGGAGACAAAAATGGGTTCAATCATCAAGGCAGCCGGTGCGCTGCTGGTGGCGGCGCTGGCTGCCGGGCCCGCGGTGGCCGTGTACCGCTGCGGCAACGTGTTCCAGGACAGCCCCTGCGACGGAGCGGCGCCGGACAGGCGCAGCGCCCCCGCGGGCCAACCGGCCGCCACGCCCCCGCCCGCCGCCGCGGCAACGTCCGCGCCTTCGCCTTTCGCTCCGTCCTGCTCGCGCGTCGGCGAAGAGGCCCAGCGCGTCGCCTGGAAGCGCGAAGCCGGCGCCACCCGCGAACGCCAGCTGGCCGAAGCGCCCGCCGGCGCCGGCCGCGCCCAGGCGCTCGAAGTCATAGAAGCGGTTTACCAGCGGCGGGGCAGCGCGCCCGAAATACGCAAATCGGTGGAAGCCGAATGCGTCGCCGAAAAACAGAAGGCCGCCGACACGGCCCAGGCGCTCAGGGCGCTCAGCCCCATCGGCGCCGCGCCCGCCGCGCCTGCCCCTGCCATTGTTCCGGCCGCAGCCAGTGCCGAGCCGCAGGGCCAGGCGGCCGCCGGCTCGGGCGGTTCACCCGCCTACTCGCCCTGCAAGTCGCTGGCCAACCAGAAAGAATCCATTGAAGCGCAGCAACGCGCGGGGGGCAGCGCGGCGCGCATGCAGAACCTGAGCGACTCGCGCCAGCGCGTCGAAAAGTCCCAGCGCGAAGGCAAGTGCTAGCGCATGGAATAGACCACGGCCGTGCGCTCGCCATTCACGCCGTTGACGGCAAGGTTCAGGTTGACCAGCACCACGGGCTGGCCCGAACAGGTGGCAGGGATGCTCAAAGTGGCGGAGGTCGATGTCACGCCCAGCACGGCGCTGGCTTCCGTTTCGCAGCGCAGTGTTGAGGAGCCGCTTTGCAGGCTCGTGAACGACAGCGCCGACAACTGCACGGAGCCCACGGCGAACGTGGCGGGCAACGTCCAGCGCACGGTCAGCGTGCCGCCCAGGCTGGCGGCGGCCAGGGCTGAACTGGCCGGGCTGGTGATCTGCACCAGCTCACTGGTGAACGCGTTGAGCGGCAGGGAATAGCTCAGAGCCGCCGCGTTGGCGCGGGTCAGGGCAAACGCATACGAGGTGCCGGCCACAGGATAGGCGCCGGCGGCCGGGTCGGTGCTGCCGAAAAAACTGTCCAGCAGCGCGCCGGAGGCGTCAACCACCGTGGAACTTTGTGCCAGCGCGATGTTGCCCGCGCTGCTGGACACGGCTGCGCCACTCACGGTGCCCTGCGGGGCCTTGACGGCCGCCGTGATGCGCGGACCGTTTCGCGCGTTGCCGGTGCCCAGCTCGCGCACGGCTTCCGCCGTCAGCGAAACCTCCGCCAGCCGCTGGTCGCCCGACAGCATCCACGCCGTGCCGACTTTCCTGAAAAAGAAGACGCTTGTGCTGCTGGCGGTCTGTCCCGCCTGCGTCTGCACCAGGTTGAACACGACCTCCGCCAGCCCGGCAGCGGGATCCAGCTGCTTGAGCTGCACTGCGGTGAAGGCCACCACTTGGCCCCGGTTCAGGCTGGACACCACGCCCGCCGCAAACTGCGCGCGGTTCAGGCCCTTGTCCAGAAGCGCCGGATCCATGAGGCCAGTCACCTGCGATACGGTGAGGGAAGTACCCTGGGCATTGACGATCGCGGCAAGCGAGTTCATGAGCGTGCTGATTTCACTGAGCGCGGTGACCTGCGCCGTCTGCACGGGCACCACCGCGTTGATCGAGCTGGAACTGGTGCTCGCGCCTCCCACCACGGTGGAGGCAGCGCTGATGGTGGCGCTGGCCGGGTTGTAAACGAGCGATGTCGTCTGCACGGTGCCGGTGCCGGTGACCACCACGGTTGCCGTACCCGTGCCGTAGGTGATGCGGGTGCGGTCCAGCACCTCGTCCAGTCCGCTGCGATTGGCCACGAAGACCCCGGAAATCAGGTCGGCCGCGGCAGTGATGCCCGCGCCGCTGCTGTTCAGCGCCAGCTGCATGACGGACAGCACCGTCTGCGCCACCACCTGCACTTGCTGCGGACTGGGCGCCGGGCTGGCCACGGGGTTGGCAAACGCTGTATCGGCTGACCCGCCCTGCACCCCATACCAGGAACGCACGATCAGGTCGGTGAGCGGCGTGATGTTGACCAGCGCCGCGGAACCGGTGTCCGCGTTCACGCTGTACAGCCTGGCGCCGGAGCCGGTAACCACCTGGAGCAGGTAAGGCGGCGTCAGGCCGGTGGTGGCCACGGTGTAGCTGCCCGAAACGCTGGTTGTCGCCGTCGCGGTGCGGTTGGTGCTGTCCTTGAGGGTGACGGCCGCGCCGGCGATGGCGGCGCCGTTGGCCGCCACGCCGGAAACCGATCCGGCGCAATTGCCCGGATAGACCCGGCAGCTGAAGTCTGAAAGCGCGCCGATGCGCACGACGTTGTTCGCCGTGATGGCGCCCAGCACATAGACCTGGTCAGCCACAACCGCAAGGTAGTTCTGCGTGGCGGGGTAGAAGCGGAAAACGATGGTGCCGGAGGTGAGGCTGGCCTGGTGCCCCGGAAAAAAAGTGGGGAACGCTCCCTCTATCCAGTCCATCAGGGCGGCCGCGTCCACAGCCTGGGCCGCCTGGGGCGTGCCGATCGCCTGCGCCCGCGCGGCGGCGGCCTGCAGCCCCTGAGGCACAGGGCGTTCGCTGCCGCCCCCGCACGATGTGATCAAGACAGCCAGTCCGCACAGCAGTGCCGAAACGAGAGCTCGGGTCATGGGGAGCCTTGTGGCCCCGGAAACCCGAAGCTGGTCTTGCATTAACCCCGACAACCTCGAGGGTGTCAACCGGCGGGGCTGCCTTGCGACAGTGCCCAGGTGATGTGTTCTCCGAGCAGTTCGCCGGCCCCGGCCTCGCGCGCCTGCAGCACCGCGCGAAGGACCGCGCTGTCCTCCTTGGCCAGCGCATTGCCGATCGCCACGGCGACGTTGCGAAGCCAGCGTTCGTGTCCGATGCGGCGGATGGGGCTGCCTTCCGTGTGGCGCAGGAACTCCTCTTCGCTCCAGGCGAACAGCTGCGCCAGCTGCGCGCCCGAGAGGCCGGCGCGCTCGTCGAAGTCGGGCAGCGCATTGCGCCGGGCGAACTTGTTCCACGGGCACACCAGCTGGCAATCGTCACAGCCATAGATGCGGTTGCCGATCAGCGGGCGCAGCTCTTCGGGTATCGGCCCCGCGTGTTCGATGGTGAGGTAGGAGATGCAGCGGCGCGCGTCCAGCCGCTGCGGCGCGACGATGGCCTGCGTGGGGCAGACATCGATGCAGGCGCTGCAGCTGCCGCAATGCTCGCTGACGGCCTCGCTCGCGGGCAGCGCCAGGTCCACATAGATCTCGCCCAGGAAGAACATGGAGCCCGCCTCGCGGTTGAGCACCAGCGTGTGCTTGCCGCGCCAGCCCTGGCCGCTGCGCGCCGCGAGTTCGGCTTCCAGCACCGGCGCCGAGTCGGTGAATACCCGGTGGCCGAACGGGCCCACGGCCTGCGCGATACGTTCGCTCAGCTTCTGCAGGCGCGAACGCAGTACCTTGTGGTAATCGCGGCCCCGGGCATAGAGCGAGACAATGCCCTCCGCGGGACGCTCCAGCCGCGCAAACTCGACGGCTTGCCAGCCTTCCAGCGTGCCGGCGGGCAGGTAGTCCATCCGTGCGGTAATCACGCTCACGGTGCCGGGCACCAGTTCCGCCGGCCGCGCGCGCTTCAGCCCGTGGGCCTGCATGTAGGCCATTTCGCCATGAAAACCGTTGGACAGCCAGGCGGCCAGGCCGGGCTCGGCGGAAGAAAGATCCACGCCGGCCACGCCGATTTGGGAAAATCCCAGTTCGCGGGCCCACTGCCCGACCTGTACGAGTAATTGAGGACCGTTGATCTGAGCGCTGCTGGACATCACTTGCCGATTGTAGAAACCACCGTCACCGCCCTGGCCTGGCGCACCGAGGACGACACACGGGCCTTCGCCGCGAAGCTCGCCGGCCACCCCGCCATTGCCAACGCCTTCATCGAGCTGCATGGCGAACTGGGCGCGGGCAAGACCACGCTGGTGCGGCACCTGCTGCGCGCGCTGGGCGTGCAGGGCCGGGTGAAAAGCCCCACCTATGCGGTGGTGGAACCGCACGAGCTGCCGGGCCTGAATATCTGGCATTTCGACTTCTACCGCTTCAGCGATCCGCGCGAATGGGAAGACGCCGGCTTTCGTGACCTGTTCGCCAGTCCGGGCCTGAAGCTCGCCGAATGGCCCGAAAAGGCCGCCGGCCTGCTGCCCCTGGCCGACCTGGCGATCCGGATCGAGGTGCAGGCCGACGAATCGCGCCAGGTGGCGCTGCACGCGCAAACGCCCGCGGGCCAGGAGTTGCTGAAATGAAGCGGCGCGGCCTGCTCAAGGGTGGAACGCTGGTGCTGCTGCTGGGCGCGCAGCAGATCGCACGCGGCGCCACCATCCTGGCCGTGCGGATCTGGCCCGCGCCCGACTATTCGCGCGTCACCATCGAATCGGACGGCCAGCTGCGCTCCACCCAGATCGTGGTGACCAGCCCGCCGCGGCTGGCGGTGGACATCGAGGGCATCGAGCTCAATCCCGAGCTGCGCGAACTGGTGGCCAAGGTGAAGGCCGACGACCCATTCATCGCGGGCATCCGTGTGGGGCAGAACGCGCCCGGCGTGGTGCGGCTGGTGATCGACCTGAAGCAGTCCGCCCTGCCCCAGGTTTTCACGCTGCCACCGGTGGCGGCCTACCAGCACCGGCTGGTGTTCGACCTGTACCCGCTGAAGGCGGCAGACCCGCTGGAAGCATTGATTGCCGAGCGCATGAAGGACAGTGCTGCGCCCCGGCCTGCGCCTGCGCCTGCGCCTCTGCCCGCACCCGCGTCCGCGCCCGCCGTCGATCCGCTGGGAGAGCTGATCGCGAGGCAAGCCCAACGGCCTGCGGCTCCCGCTGCGCCACTGCCCACGCCACCGGCTGTTGCTGCCGCACCTGCGCCCGCGGAGAAGACCGACCGCCTCATCATCATCGCGCTGGACCCCGGCCATGGCGGCGAAGACCCGGGCGCGGTAGGCCCTTCCGGCACGCGCGAAAAGGATGTGGTTCTGCAGATCGCGCACCGCCTGCAAACCCGCATCAATGCCACCGTGGTCAACGGCAACCCGATGCGCGCCTTCCTCACGCGCGACGCCGATTTCTTCGTGCCGCTGCACATCCGCGTGCAAAAGGCGCGGCGGGTGCAGGCCGACCTGTTCGTGAGCATCCATGCCGATGCGTTCTTCACGCCCAGCGCGCGCGGCGCCAGTGTCTTCGCGCTGAGCCAGAGCGGGGCTTCGAGCTCCGCCGCGCGCTGGATGGCCGACAAGGAAAACAAGGCCGACCTGATCGGCGGCGTCAACGTGAAATCGCAGGACAAGCAGGTGGCTCATGCGTTGCTGGACATGAGCACCACCGCGCAGATCAACGACAGCCTGAAGCTGGGCAGCGCGCTGCTGGGCGAGATCGGCAACGTGGGCAAGCTGCACAAGCGCGGTGTGGAGCAAGCCGGCTTCGCGGTGCTGAAGGCCCCGGACATTCCCAGCGTGCTGGTGGAAACCGCCTTCATCAGCAATCCCGAGGAAGAAGCTCAGCTGCGAAGCGAGGCCTACCAGGAGCAGTTGGCCGACGCCATCATGCGCGGCATCAACCGCTATTTCGCGCGCAACCCGCCGCTCGCGCGCAACAGGCAGGTGTAGCGTCTGTCAGGCGGCGGCCCCCCAAGCCGACAATGCCGAACGCGCTTCTCCTACACCCTGGTTTTTGCCTCCTGCCTACAGTTGTTTTCACAGGCCAAGCCATTCCGGCGTTCGGAGCCTGCAACCAACCAACTCGAGGTGAATGACATGAAAGCAAAGATTCTGAGCGCCATTGCAATGGCTTCGCTGATTTCGCTGACCGGCTGCGGCACCATGGACCGGCAGACCGCCGGCACCGTGGGTGGCGCCGTAGTGGGCGGTGTGGTGGGTGACGCACTGATCGGCGGCCCGATCGGCACCATCGGCGGCGCCGTCGCCGGCGGCTACATCGGCAACCAGGCCACCAAGCGCTAAATGGGGTAGATCAGCGAGTTCAGCACCATCTCGCTGTCATACACACACAGCCGGCTGCGAAAACGCAGGCCGGCTGTTGTTTTTTCAAGCTCGTCGATATACCGCCCCACGTTGTAGGCCTCGCTGGCATCACCCGGCCGGGTGCGAAAGACGGCATAGCTGGCCTCGGCCCTTATTACGCCTTCTTCCTGCGACAGCACCCGCGCCGGGCCCATCACGTGGCGCGTGTAGTACGGGCCGTGGTAGATGGTCTGCGTGATGCCGTAGACGCGGTCTTTCATCATCCCGCGGCTCTCCAGCGCCATCAGCGCCAGCGGCAGGCCGCGGTCGAAGTTCTCGCGCGCCTGCAGCTTGTACAGCCCGTCTTCCACAAAGAATTCCGGCCAGTCGTCAAACCGCCGTTCGTCCAGCGCCGCGGCATAGGCGGCATTGAGCTGGTCGACCTCCAGCTGCAGCAAGAGCCTTTCGATGCCGGCGCTCATACCGCCATCACCTTTTTCCAGTAGGCATACATGCTGCGGATCAGCGTCTCGGTGACCATGTGCTCGGTGGCCTCGGTGCCGGTGCCGCCCAGTTCGCACAGCGTGCTGCCCGACTCGCCCCATTGCCGGAAACCGGCCTGGCTGAACTCGATGACCTCGCCGTCGTCGGCGCTGACGAATCCCGCGGGGCCGAACAGGTTGGCCTGGCGCAGCCTGCGCTGCGTCATTTCCGGCGAGTCGCCGGCAAACCCGAAATGCGTCCAGACAAAATCGAACTCGCCTTCGCCGCGCGGCACGATGTGGCGGGTGGAAAGCGAATTCACCTGCTGCTGGATGATGACGCCGGGAAACAGCGTGATCATGGTCACCGTGGGGGTGATGTCGCTGCCGGGCTGGGCCGGGTCGGGAATCTTCCACCATGATTCGGGCACGACATCGAGCAGCCGCGCGTCAGTGAGCGCCATGTTGGCCTTGAACGAGGTCACGCCTTCCGTCACCGCCGTGTTCTGCCCGCCCTCATTGCGGCGCGAGATCATCACCGCGTGGCGGCCGTGTTCGTCCATCACCATGCGGCTTTTCTGGTCGGCCCGCCACAGGCCGAAGGTGACGAACCAGGTGTGCAGCAGGCCTGGGTGGTAGGGGTCCTTGATGTTCTCCATCATCAGCTTCCAGTTGCCCGGAATGCGCTGGCGGTTGTAGCCCAGCAAGGTGAGCGTGCGCCCCTTGAAGATGCGGTCAAGCCAGGGCATGACTTGCGGGCCGAGGTAATCCTGCAGCGATTCAACGCTGTCGCTGAATGTGGCGAACACCAGGCCATGCAGCACGGCGACGCGCAGCTTCACCAGCCCGTGCTGTTTCAGGTCGAAGTCCGACGGCATTCCCCCGTTGACGCAGTCGCCCTCCTTCACGCCGTCCTTGAACGGCAGGCCGGCCAGATCGCCGTTGAGCTTGTAGGTCCACTGGTGGTAGGGACACACAAAGCTGCGTGCATTGCCGTGCTGCTGCTGGCAGAACCGCACGCCGCGGTGCGCGCAGCGGTTTTCCACCACACGGATGCCGGGGTCTGTCTCCCGGTCCTTCGGCGCCACGCGGTCGCGCACCATGATCACCTGCCGCTCCCCGATGTGGCTGAGCCTGAAGTCGCCCGTACCGGGAATCTCCACTTCCAGGCCCACATAGTTCCAGTGCGCGCCGTAGAAGATTTGTTCCAGCTCACGCTGGTACAGCTGAGCGTCCGTGTAGGCCCAGAAAGGCACGCGGCTGGAGCCGGTCCCGCTCCAGCGGGACAGTGGGGGGGGCGCGTTCATGGCGGGTGTCTCCTCGCGGAAATGATACGCGTACTTATCAATTGAAACTCCATATTCATAACATATGGAGAATGCAATTGTTATGTATTTGCAAATATGCCTTTGCCGTTTAAAACTTTAGCCATAAGAGCAGGAGACTGCATTGAAGTCGAAATACGTTGTGGGACTTTCACGTCGCCGTCGCCGGCTCCCCTCGCTCGTCCGCCATTCCGTTCCATCCCCACAGCGAAGGTGCCACCATGCCCCAGTTCACTTCCCACCAGCTTGAGCAACTCGTCATTCTCGCCACCGGCAGCGGCGCCTCCGCCGCCACGCTCGCCGCGCTCGGCAGCGTGCCGGACGGGGCCCTCACAGGCGTTGTCGACCGGTTCCTGTCGTCTGTTGCGGCCGGCACCGGCGCCACCAAGACATTCCAGCAGGTCGTACGCAACGGCCTGGGCGTGGCGCTGAGCGATGCCCAGGCCGCGTCACTGGTTTCCGAGCTCGCGAAGGCGGGCGTCGACAGCTGGGGCAAGATCGTCCAGCTGCTCATCGACAAGCAGGGAGGCGTGTTCGACGTGCTCGATGCCAGGGCCGACGCGGGCCTGGCCTTCAATTCGGCGCTGGCGGCATCGGGCAAGAGCGCGTTTTTTGACCGCGCCGCCGTGGCCGCCGCCGTGGGCGGCCTGCTGCAGACCATCGGCACCTCCGCGTCGTCGGCAGCGGCCGCGAATGACGGCCTGACAGCGCTGGCGGGGCGGCTCACAAAGGCGGGCATCATGGGGAGCGTCGTGGACGGCTACGTGGCCGGCGCCACGGTCTTCGCGGACGCGAACGGCAACCACCAACTCGATGCGGGGGAGTGGTCCACACGCACCGACGCCAGCGGGAACTTCGTCCTTTCCGGTGACGTTACCGGAACACTGGTCGCCTCGGGCGGCACGGACCTGCAGACCGGCAAGGCCTTTGGAGGCATGCTCACGGCGCTGCCGGGCGGCTCGCTGCTTAACCCGGTCACCACCATGATCGAAGCCATGGTAAGCAGCGGCGGTGCGGCGACGGTGGAGCAGGCCATCGCCAAGGTCGCGGTGGCCCTGAACCTGCCTTCGGGCGTGAACCCCCTGACCTACGACCCGCTGGCCGTTCTGGCCAACGGGCAAGCCAGTGCAAGCGCGAAGGCCGCCGCGCTCGCTTACCAGCAGACGAACGAAAAGATCGTCGCGATCGTCGGCAGCTTCACTCCGGCGGAGGCAATCCTGACGCTGGCGAAAACGCTTTCCACCAGCACTTCCGCCGTCGATCTGGGTGCCCTGGCGACCGCGGCCGCAACCGCGACAGCGACCGCCATTGCAACCGAGAACGCGTACATATCCGAGCTCGCGATCGTGGCTGCGTACAACAGCACGAAACCGACGCTCACCATCAGCAGTTCCAGGGACGTGCTGCACGCCGGCGAGACCTCCACCATCACCTTCACGTTCACCAAGGACCCGGGCAACAGCTTTGTGGACGGCGACATCAGCGTGACCGGCGGCACACTTACCGCCCTGTCCGGCACCGGCGCGGTGCGCACCGCCACCTTCACCGCCTCGGCGGTGACCCAGCTCAACGCCGGGGCGCACATCAAGGTGGATCCCTCGTCGTTCCAGGATGCGTCGGGCAACCTCGGCGCCTCCAATGGCGACCCGGCGCTGCATATCGGCACGGCATTCACGCCGGTCCTGTTCGTCGGCAACAGCGCGACCTTCGGCCGTGTCGACCCGGTGCTGACCTACGACACATACAACGCCACCACCAACCCGGGCGGCGTGCATGACCTCACGTCTTCCGATCGCGGCGGCACCTTCACCAACCTGAACGGCTCGAACCTCTACGAGCCGCACAACTGGGGTGGCGTGCCCGGCCTGGTCGACAGGTTCGCCGACCAGGTGGGGCTGACCTGGGACGTGTCGATCTCCGCGCGCAACGCGGCCACGCTGTCCGGCCAATACAGGAACTCCTCGCCCGCCGGCTGGGACCTGCGCGGCAACATCGCCAGCGCGAAGTGGGACATCGTGGTGCTGCAGGACCAGACCGACGAGCCGCTGCCCGGCGGCACAGGCTCGATCACGTTCGCGGCCGGCAGTGCCACGGCAAGCCTGATCGTCACGCCGCGCAGCGACACCTCCGTGGAGAACGACGAGACGCTGGCGCTCACGCTCGCCACCGGCACGGGCTACCGGGTGGGCACCAGCAGCGCCGTCAGCACGAGCATCCTGAACGACGATCCCACAGCGCCGGCAAACAATCCGGCCCTGCCGACGGTAACCCTGGCAACGTCGGGCTCGGTGCTGGAAGACGGGCACACCAACCTCGTTTTCACCTTCACCCGCACGGGGTCGACGGCCGGCGCCCTGACGGTAAGCTTCACGCCCACGCGCGACGGCAGCCAGCCGTCGGTTGCGTCCCCCCTGGCGGCCACGGGCGACGTCGAGCTCTACAGCTCCACCACCTTCAACCCGGTTGCGGTCGGAACGTCCGGCAGTTCCGCGCGCTTTTCCGCCGGTGCCACCGGCTTCGCGCTGGACACCAATACGGGCGCCAACACCACGACCGGCAGCATATCCTTCAACAACCCCAGCACCATCGTGATCCCGGCGGGCCAGGCCTCGGCCAGCGTCACCTACGATCCGAGGGCCGATGCCGTCGTGGAGGTGGACGAGTCGATCCGGTTCACCCTGGGTACCAGCGCCAACTACAACGTCGGCACGCAGGGCGCGGTCACCGGCACCATCCTCAACGACGACTTCGCCGCGGGCACGGACACCAGCCTGCCGAACATCACCCTCGGCCTCGCCTCGGCCGCCGGCGTGTACGAGAGCGCCGGCCAGAACCTGGTGTACACGTTCACGCGAAGCGGCAGCACCAGCGGAGCGCTGACCGTCAACTTCACCGAGAGCGGCACCGCCACGTACTTCTCCAGCAGCCCCACGCAGTCGGACTTCAGCCTGTCCACGACGGGTGCCACGGGCTCGTCGCTGGTGACCACCGGGGGCGCCAATGCCGACACCGCAAGCCTGACGACGTACGCGAACCTGATCGCGAACTACATTCACACCGGCGCGGCCGACAGCACCACGATCGCCGGCACGACCATTGCCGCCAACGCCAATGCGAGCACGCAGACAGACATCTATCTTTACTCGACGTGGGCGCGGCCGGACATGATCGTCGGCAACTTCGACATGGTTACCAGCAAGGTGGTGCAGCCCGACGGCTCCAACGGCGGCACCGGTGCCATCACGCAAACGACAACGCAAGGCGCGGGCTACTACCTGCGCCTGGAGGACATGAGCACGGACCTCACCAACGCGTACAACGCGCTGGCCACGGCCAACAGCCAGTTCAAGGGCGTGGCCGCCGTCAGCACCGCTTTCATGAACGCCGTGGTGCAGGGCCTCTCCATCCGCGACCCGTACACCGAAACGGCCGGTGCCGGCAAGATCAACCTGTGGTTCGACGACAACCTGCACGCCAGCAAGTATGGTTCGTACCTGGCCGGCCTCACGCTGTTCCAGACACTCACAGGCCTCGATTCCCAGGTGCTGGGCGCGAGCGACGTGGTGGCACGCAACCTGGGTGTCGACTCCACCACCGCCGTCGCGCTGCAGAAGGTCGCTTCGGCCACCGCCGGCTTCGACGCCTCGCTGCGCTGGACGTCACCCGGGCGCGTGGCCGACCTGGGCGGCACCAACGCGGCCGTGACGCTGGCCACCGCGGGCGCCTACAGCTTTGTTGATCCGGCAGTGACCCAGCACACCGTATCGGTGCAGGCGCGGGCCGGTGCGCTTGGCACCCTCACGGCCGCGGTGCGGTCCGACGGCAACATGGGCGAAGTGAACTGGCTCTACAAGGTCGGCAACCAGGTGATCGACCCGCTGCTGGGAGGCGGCGTGCAGCGGACCGATACGTTCGACGTGCTGCTGAGTGATGGAGCGGGCCACAGCCTGACGAACACCGTGGTAGTCACGCTGGTGGGAACGACCGCCTGATCCGGCTAGTTCAGCCGCCCCAGGCGCCGGTTGGCTGACCACTGGGCGCGGATTTCCCTGGCAAACCAGGCAGCGCTGCCACCGGCGGGCAGGTTGTCCGCGGCGCGCAGGCGCTCCTGGAAGCCGGGTTGCGCGATCACCTCGTTGACGATGCCATTGAGCCGCGTGATGCGGTCGTCCGGCGTGCCCGCGGGCGCGAACAGCCCGAACAGCGATGACACATTGGCCGCGGGCAGGCCAAGCTCGGCAAAGGTGGGCACATCCGGCAACACCGACAGCCGGGCGGGCGCGCCGACGGCAAGCGCCTTGAACCTGCCCTCGCGCACCAGCTGCAGCTGCTGGGCCGCGACATTGGTGGACAGCAGTTCGAACTCACCGGACAGCGCGTCGTAGATCTGCTGGCCGCCGCCCTTGTAGGGCACGTGCGTGATGTCCACCTTCGCGCCCAGCCGCACCTGCTCCAGCACGTTGTGGCCGGCGGTCGCCACGCCCGAGGTGGCCCAGCGCAACGCCCCGGGGTGGTTGCGCGCCTGCGCCAGCAGGTCGCCGAAGCTGGCGCCGCTGAAGCCCGGCGTTCCCACCAGCAGCACCGGCGTGTACATCACGGCGGCCACCGGCGCGAACTGCTTCAGCGGGTCGGCCGTCACACGCTCCAGGTGCGGCTTGAGCGTCAGCGGGCTCACCGCGGAGAACGCCAGTGAGTGGCCGTCGGCATCGCTGCGCGCCAGCGCCTGCATGCCCAGGCTGCCACCGTCACCGGCGCGGTTGTCCACCAGCACCGCCACCCCCAGCGGCGCGGCCATCCGCAGGGCCAGTTCGCGCGCGATGGCGTCGCTCACGCCACCCGGCGGATAGACCACCGAGATACGCAGCGGCTTGTGCGGCCAGCCGCCCTGCTGCGCGCGCAGCGGCGCCGCCGCGCAGCCCGCGGCGAGCACGACGGCGGCGCGGCGCGTGATGTTCATGCGGCCCTGCGTGAGAGCCTGGCTGCGACCTTGCGGGTCAGCGCCACGAAGCTGGCCACCGGCCCGGCCGAGTCTTCGGCCCGGTACACCAGCGTCAGCGGCGCATCGAGCTTCGCGCTTTCGACCAGCGGCCGGTAAACCACCGCGCCCGCGTGAAGGCCCTGCATGGAAGCAGGCACGATGGAGATGCCCACGCCGGCGGCGACCAGGTTCAGGTTGGTCATCATCCGTTCCACCTCGGCGGCGATGCGCGGCCGGAAGCCCTGCTGTTCGCACAGCGCGAGCAGGTTGGCGTACAGGCCCGGCGCGCCCGGCCGCCGCACCAGGATGAGTTGTTCGTCGCGCAGTTCGGCCAGGCTCACGGCCTTCGGCCGCCGCCCCTTGGGCACCTGCGCAAGGGGATGGTCGGAGGGCACGGCCACCAGCACCGGCTCGCGCAGCAGGGTCTCGAACACCAGGCCTTCGGGTTGCGCCACCGGCACGCGGATCAGGC
This sequence comes from Burkholderiales bacterium, assembly GCA_016191525.1. Lineage (GTDB taxonomy): Bacteria > Pseudomonadota > Gammaproteobacteria > Burkholderiales > Burkholderiaceae_C > Ramlibacter. Next base: position 455,324 of record JACPOK010000014.1, read on the forward strand.
CGCAATGCAGCCGGCCGGAAGCCACCAGCTCGGTGATATTGGCCGCGTTGTCCTCGCTGGGCACCAGGCGGATGCCGGGGAAGGCCTGGCGGCAGGCACGCAATGCGTCCGGCGTGAAGGGGTGGGCCGCGGCCGAGCTGGTGAAGCCGATCTTGAGCATGCCCTGCTCGCCCCGGGCGATGCGGCCCATGCGGTCTTCCACCGCGGCAACGTCGGACACGATGCGCTGCGCCTCCTCGCGGAACAGCCGGCCGCCGTCGGTCAGCGCCACGCCCTTGGGGTGGCGCCGGAACAGCGTCATGCCGATGTGCTTTTCCAGCGCGCGGATCTGCAGGCTGAGCGGCGGCTGCTGTATGCCCAGCCGCTCGGCGGCGCGCGTCACGTGGCCCTCTTCGGCCACGGCCAGGAAATAGCGCAAATGCCGTAATTCCATATCTTTAAGGTATTGAGATTGAGATCCCAGTATATTTGACGCTGGGTACGGATTGGCTTACCGTCCGTCCATTCACATTTGCTTTCGAATTTTTCCGGAGCCGCTTTTTCATGCGAATCATTCTGTCCGCCGTTGCCATCGCGGCCCTGCTCATGGGGTGCGCGTCGCAGGCGCCCGAGCCGGCGGCATCAGTCCGCGCACCGGCGCCGCAAGCCGCCACCTGCCCGCGCGAAGTGCCCACCAGCGCGCGCTGTTTCACCGGCGAAGACGGGGTGGGTTCGTTCTACTGGATCGCCATTCCCGCCGGCTGGGACAAGCAGGTGCTGGTGATGCATGCGCACGGCGGGCCCGCCGACACCGGCCCGGCCAAACTGGAGCGCAGCGAGGAGGACCTGAAGCGCTGGGCCGTCACCGTGAAGGCCGGCTATGCCTGGGCCGGCTCGACCTACCGGCGCGGCGGCTACGGCGTCACCATGGCCGCGGAAGATACCGAGCGGCTGCGCCAGATCTTCGTGCAGGCCTTCGGCCAGCCGCGCCGCACCCTGCTGCACGGCCAGAGCTATGGCGGGGCCGTCGCCTCCAAGGCGGCCGAGCTGTTCGCCACGGTGGGCGGCAAGCGCGGCCCCTACGACGGCGTGCTGCTCACCAGCGGCGTGCTGGGCGGCGGCACCCAGGCCTACGATTTCCGGCTGGACCTGCGCGTGGTCTACCAGTACATCTGCAAGAACCACCCTCGTGCCGACGAGCCGCAGTACCCGCTGTGGATGGGCCTGCCCGAAGGCAGCAAGCTCACCCGCGCCGACCTCGCGGCCCGCGTGGACGAATGCACCGGCCTGCGCAAGCCCGTGGCGCAGCGCACCGAGCAGCAGAAAGCCAACCTGGCCACCATCGCGAAGGTGGTGCGCATTCCCGAGTCTTCGCTGATCAGCCACCTGAACTGGGGCACCTGGCTGTTCCATGACCTGGTGCACCTGCGGCTTGCGGGCCGCAACCCGTTCGGCAACGACAAGGTGGTGTACCGCGGCTCCGCCAATGACGCGGCGCTCAATGCCGGCGTGCTGCGCTACAAGGCCGACCCGCAGGCCATGGCGATGCTGGCCGGCGACAGCGACCCCGCGGGCCGCGTCAACGTGCCGGTGCTGACCCTGCATGCGGTGGACGACCCCACGGCTTTCGTGGAGCTGGAGTCGGCCTACCGCGCCATCCTGGAGCGCGCAGGCACCGGCGGCAACCTGGTGCAGACCTTCAGCGACGAGCACGAACACAGCTACCTGAGCGATCCGCAGTACCCCGCCCTGCTCACCGCCCTCATGGACTGGGTGGACAAGGGCGCCAAGCCCACACCGCAGAAAGTGGCGCAGCTTTGCAAGGGCTATGAGGCGGCCTACGCCAACACCTGCAGGCTGCTGCCCGACTACCGGCCACCGCCGCTCGCCGACCGCGTCGCCCCGCGGTAAACACCCACCCCCATCCCCGCAGAACCGGGCGCGCGAATTGCGCCCCGGGCGGGCGCAGCCCAGCCTTTTTTTAGCAACCACAAGAGGAGACTCCATGAAACCGCACCACCGCACCCTTGCCATTGCCGCGCTCTGCGCCGCCGGAGGCGCCAGCGCCCAGTCCAGCGTCACCGTGTTCGGCCTGATCGACCTGTCGTACACCCACCTGAAATCGTCCACCGCGCACGTCACCCAGCTGGCACCCGACGCCAACACCTCCAGCCGCATCGGCTTTCGCGGCACCGAAGACCTGGGCGGCGGCATGAAGGCCGGCTTCTGGATCGAGGCGGCCATCGCACCGGACGACGGCGAAGGCGCGGCCACCAACGCCAACAACCAGGGCACGGGCGTGGGCGCCGCCACCGCCGGCCGCCAGGGCCTGACCTTCGGGCGCAAATCGATCGTCAGCCTGGCAGGCAACTGGGGCGAAGTGCGCCTGGGCCGCGACTACACGCCCACCTTCCTGAATCTCACCACCTCGATGCACCCCTTCGGCACCAACGGGGTGAGCAGCTCGCTCATCCTGTTCGGGCCGAAGGCGGCGGGCGGCACCACGGCGCGCACCAACGTGCGCGCCTCCAACTCCTTCGGCTACGTGCTGCCCGAAACGCTGGGCGGCTTCTACGGCCAGGCCATGTACGCGCTGGGCGAGAACGCCAGCAACTCGGGCGTCACTGCCGACGACGGCAAATACGGCGGCCTGCGCCTGGGCTACAAGGCCGGCGACCTGAATCTGGCGGCCGCCACCGGCAAGACCAAGTACTCCACCGGCGACTACACGCAGAGCAATGCCGGCATCAACTACCAGTTCGGCCCCGCGCAGCTGATGTACCTGTGGGGCAGCAACAAGGTGGGCGTGACGCGCACCACGGCGCAGATGATCGGCACGCAGTGGCGCGTGGGCCCGGGCGAGCTGCGGCTGGCCTACACGCGGGTCAAGGCCAGCGGCGTGGCCAACGACGCGACGCAGGTGGCCCTGGGCTATGTGTACGAGCTGTCCAAGCGCACCGCGGTCTATGCCAACTACTCGCAGATCCGCAACAAGGGCGTAGGGACCGGGTACGACGTGGGCATTGCGGCCACCCCGGGCGGCACCACCAAGGGTTACGAGCTGGGCATGCGCCACAGCTTCTGAGCACCAAAGCGGTGATGGCCTACAAGCCCTGACAGGCTTGGCCGTCACCCCGTGCGGCGCGGCCTGCTTAATGTCGGGCATCGCGCCCATGACAAACAAGACCCCCCTCGTCGCCGCCCTGCTGCTGACCTGCGCCGCCGCCGCCTGGTTCTGGGCCGGCCGCATCGCGCCCGAACCCGAAGGGCCGGTGGTGCTGCACACCCTGCCGGCGCCCGCCGCGCCACCCGTAACGGCCGCGCCCGCGCCCGGGGCTTCGGCACCGCCCGCCGAGCCGGCCCGCGCCGAGGCGGTGGAAGACGTGGAGATGGCCGATACCGCATCCACCCTGGAGAAAATCCTGCCGCGCCGCTCGATCGGCCATGCCACCGGGCTGGACAAGGTGGAAGACCCGCTGCGGCTGGGCTCCAGCGCCGCCCTGGTGCTGGAAGCCGTGAGCCGCAAGGTGATCTACAGCAAGAACGAAGCCTCCGTGCTGCCGATCGCCTCCATCACCAAGCTGATGACCGGCCTTGTCATCGCCGAAGCCCAGCTTCCGATGGAGGCCGACATCACCATCACCGACGAGGACGTGGACACGCTTTTGCACAGCCGCTCGCGCCTGAAGGTGGGCACCGTGCTGACCCGCGCCGAAGCCCTGCACCTGGCCCTGATGTCCAGCGAAAACCGCGCCGCGCATGCGCTGGGCCGCACATACCCCGCCGGGCTGCAGGCCTTCGTGGCCGCCATGAATGCCAAGGCCCGGCAGCTGGGCATGGCCAGCACCCACTATGAAGACCCCACCGGCCTGTCCAGCGGCAACCGCTCCAGCGCAAGTGACCTGGCCACCCTGGTGCTGGCCGCCTCCGGCCATCCCCTGCTGCGCGATGACTCCACCACCGCCGCGCTGCAGGTCCGCCTGGGCAAGCGCACGCTGCAGTACAACAACTCCAACCGCCTGGTGAAAGACCCGCTATGGGACATCCACCTGCAAAAAACCGGCTATATCGTGGAAGCCGGCCACTGCATGGTGATGCGCACCCGCCTGGCCGGGCGGGACGTTGTGATGGTGCTTCTGGACGCCGCGAGCAACAGCGTCCGCTCGGCCGATGCGCAGCGGGTGCGCAGCTGGATGGACCCGCACGCCCCTGTGGCCCGGGAACCGCGTGAAGAGCGCAAGCCCGCCGGCCGCATCCGCCGGACCTTCTCCAGGCCCTAGGTGCGCGCCTTGCGCCGTGAGCGCACGGCCCCGATAAGGATGATGAAGCCGGGGATCAGGATCATCGCCCAGATGATCTTGTCCAGGTGGGACTTGACCCACGGAATGCCGCCGAACAGGTAGCCGGCGATGGTGATGCTGCCTATCCACAGCGCGCCGCCCGTGACGTCGTAGAAAGTGAACTTGCGGCGCGTCATCTGCGCCACGCCCGCCACGAAGGGCGCGAAGGTGCGCAGGAAAGGCATGAAGCGCGCCGCCACGATGGTGATGCCGCCGTACTTCTCATAGAAGGCGTGCGCGTCATCGAAGGCCTTCTTGTTGAAAAACCGCGACTGCTCCCACTTGAACACGCGCGGCCCGAAGTGGTGGCCGATGGTGTAGTTGCTCTGGTTGCCCAGCACCGCGGCGGCCAGCAGCACGCCCAGCGAGACCGGCAGGCTCATCAGCCCGGCCCCGCACATGGCGCCCACCACGAACAGCAGCGAGTCACCGGGCAGGAACGGCATCACCACCACGCCCGTCTCCACGAAGATGATCATGAACAGCAGCGCGTAAACCCAGGCCCCGTAGTTGGTGACGAAGGTTTCCAGGTAGGTATCCACGTGCATGATGAAGTGCACGACAAAGGCAATCAGTTCCATAGGGTGGGGATTATCCCCGCGACCTAGAATGGGCAGCTGAACATGAACGCCGTGCTCTCCCCCGCCCCCCGCCGCCCCATCCGCGAACTGCCCGACGAGCTGGTCAGCCAGATCGCCGCCGGCGAAGTGGTGGAGCGGCCCGCCTCGGTGGTGCGGGAGCTGGTGGACAACGCGCTGGACGCGGGCGCCGCACAGGTCACGGTGCGGCTTCTGGCCGGCGGCGTGCGGCTGATTTCGGTGGAAGACGATGGCGCGGGCATCGCGCGCGAAGAGCTTTCCATCGCGCTGCGCCGCCATGCCACCAGCAAGATCGCCTCGCTGGCCGACCTGGAGTCGGTGGCCACCATGGGCTTCCGGGGTGAAGCGCTGGCGGCCATCAGCTCGGTCTCCGAACTCACCCTGCTGTCACGCCCCGCGGGCCAGGCCAGCGCCTTCGCGCTGGATGGCCGCACCGGCGAGCTGCGCCCCGCCGCGCGCGGCACCGGCACCACGGTGGAAGTGAAAGAGCTTTTCTACAGCACGCCGGCGCGCCGCAAGTTCCTGAAGAGCGACGCGACGGAGCTGGCGCATTGCGTCGAGGCCGTGCGCCGCCACGCGCTGGCCCGGCCCGACGCGGGCTTTGCCATCTGGCACGAGGGCAAGCTGGTGGAGCAGTGGCGCGCCGCCACGCGCGAGCAGCGGCTGGCCGACGTGCTGGGCAGCGAACTGATCGAACAGGGCGTGGCCGTGGACTACAGCGCCGGCCCCATCCGCATCACGGGCCGCGCCGGCATCCCCGACCTGTCGCGCTCGCGAGCCGACCAGCAGTTCTCGTACGTCAACGGCCGCTACGTGCGCGACAAGGTGGTCACCCACGCCGCGCGCAGCGCCTACGAAGACGTGCTGCACGGCCACCGCCAGCCGGTCTATGCGCTGTACGTGGAGATCGACCCCGCGCGGGTGGACGTGAACGTGCATCCCACCAAGATCGAGGTGCGCTTTCGCGACAGCCGTGAAGTGCACCAGGCCGTGCGCCATGCGGTGGAGAACGCGCTGGCCGCTCCGCGCGCGGCGGCCGCGGGCGGCGCGCAGGCCCCGCTTTCCACCGAGCTTCCAGAGGCAAATCGGCCCGCAGAGCGCGCCAGCTGGGCGCAGCCAGCTATGAATTTTGTAGCAGAGGCAGGCAACCGCGTGTCGGACCTGTCCGCGCTGTGGCAGCCTTCCAACAATGCCGCTCGCCCTGAGCTCAATCCCGTTCGGGCTGAGCCTGTCGAAGCCCCTTCGACAAGCTCAGGGCGAACGGAGCAAGTCTGGCCGCTGGGCCGCGCCATCGCGCAGCTGCAGGGCATCTACATCCTGGCCGAGAACCAGCAGGGGCTGGTGATCGTGGACATGCACGCGGCGCATGAGCGCATCGTGTACGAGCGGCTCAAGCTGCAGATGGATAGCGCAAGCGCCATCAGCAGCCAGCCGCTGCTGATTCCCGCCACCTTCGCCGCCACGCCGCAGGAAGTGGCCACGGCCGAAGCGGCTGGCGAAACGCTGGCCGCGCTGGGCATGGAGATCACGCCCTTCTCGCCCAAGACCCTGGCCGTTCGCGCCGTGCCCACCAGCCTGGCGCACGGCGACGCGGTGGAGCTGGCGCGCAGCGTGCTGGCCGAACTGGCGCAGCACGACGCCAGCACCGTGATCCAGCGCGCCCAGAACGAGCTGCTGGGCACCATGGCCTGCCACGGCGCGGTGCGTGCCAACCGCAAGCTGACCCTCGAGGAGATGAACGCCCTCTTGCGCCAGATGGAAGAAACCGAGCGTTCCGACCAGTGCAACCATGGCCGGCCCACCTGGCGCCAGCTGACGGTGCGCGAGCTGGATGCGCTGTTCATGCGCGGGCGTTGAACTTTCTGGCCGCGAAACGGCTCAGTAACGGGTCATGAAACGCTGGCTCTTCTTCACGCTTATCGCGATCGCAGGCGCCCTCACCCTGGGCTGCACCACCCTGGACGAAAAGCAGCGCGCCTGGATCTTCCAGCCCAGCGACCGGGCCTGGGGCGGCACCGCCGAACTGGCGCAGGGCATGGACGAGGTGTGGATCGCGTTCGATTCCAAAGCAACCGGCCAGGGCGCCAGGCTGCATGGCCTGTGGCTGGCAGCCGACGGCCCGCATGCCGCACAGGCGCCGGTGCTGCTGTACCTGCATGGCGCGCGCTGGAACGTGGAAGGCTCGGCCCCGCGCATCAAGCGCATGCAGGAACTGGGCTTCTCGGTACTGGCCATCGACTACCGGGGCTTTGGCAAGAGCACGGCCGGCCTGCCTTCGGAAGACACGGCCTATGAAGACGCCCGCGCCGCCTGGGACTGGCTGGCCGCGAAGTACCCGCAGCGCCCGCGCTACATCTTCGGCCACTCGCTGGGCGGGGCCATCGCCATCGACCTGGCGGCGCGCGTGCATGATGAGCGCGGCACCATCGTCGAAGGCACCTTCACCTCCATCCCCGAACTGGCCGGCACCATGAAACTGGGCTGGCTGCAGGGCTCGTGGCTGCCGATGTCGATGCTGGTGACCCAGCGCTTCGATTCACTCAACAAGGTGGCGAAGATCGGCTCGCCGCTGCTGGTGGTGCACGGCGACAGCGACAGCCTGATCGCCAGCAGCCTGGGCAAGAAGCTGTTCGAAGCAGCGAAAGAGCCCAAGCAGTTCGTGCTGGTGGAAGGCGGCTCCCACTTCAGCACCCTGGCCATGGCGCAGGCCCAGTACCGCAAGGCCCTGGGGCAGCTGTTCAGCCTGAAGTAGCCTCGGGCGACTTGGTGTGGTCCGCCGCCGGCCATTGCTGCTGAACCGATGGAAGCGTCTGCTCCTTGCCGGTGATGCGCTCGATGGCCAGCGAATACACCGTCACCGCGTCCAGCCGCGGATAGAAGCTTTTGGGCCGCGTTGAATCATTGCCGTGGTACTTGGCCATCAGCGCATCGAAGAACTGCGCCTTCTTCACCCGGTCGTCAACGATGGCCGCGCGGCCGAAAGCCACGATGCTCTGGTATTCGACGGAGGTGTCGCATTCAAAGCGGCCATACGCGAACACCTGGCCCGGTGCCGAGATCTCGAAGCACACCCGCGGGTCGCGCCGCACGTTGTCCTGCAGGTGACCGTGGGCGCTGGTGTTATGCACCCAGATTTGCCCGTCCAGCCACACGTACAGCAGCGGGCAAATATAGGGCGAGCCATCCGCGCTGATGGTGGCCAGGTGGCCGCAGTGGCCCGTGGCCAGCAGCTTTTCAAGCTTGTCCTGCGGCAGCATCTTGTCGGCGCGGCGGACGGGCGGGCTGCTCATGCCTGCCCGATGCCTGGCGGGACTTTCCCGGACTCGGCCCCGGCCAGCGGCGTTGCCCAGATGTCGTTCGCGTGCTGGGTGTCCAGGTACTCCCTGACCGACGCAATCTTGCCGCCCCTGAATTCCAGAAGCATGTGGTACTCCTGCCGATACTGGCGCCCATTCTTCAGGTCGCCGGCCGATACGACTTCAAGGGCGACACGGTCTCCTTCGCCTATGCAGGAAACCACCGTCATCTTCAGGCCGCCCTCCAGCGCGTTGACCATGCGGTGAAAGAGGCGGCCGATCTTGTCCTTCGGATAGAGGCCGGCTGATGGTGAACGGTCCTTCTTGCCCGGGATCCACCAGGTTGCATCGTCCGTCATCGTATCCAGCGCGCCCTGGATGTCGCTCGCGCTGAAGCGCTCGAAGAATCGGAAGGCAATGGCTTTGTTCTCTTCTGTACTCATGGCGGGTGACTCCGGAGTTGCCGTCAATGCTACAAGCTTTAGCAGAACCAGAAAGTAATGGGAAACAGCGCGAAAGTCAGCGCAAAGCATCCGAGGAAGAAGCCCACCACCGGCAGCCAGGCCCCGCCCCGGAAATACCAAGCCCACGCAGCGATGGCTATGCCCGCCAGGCCCACCGCCACCGCGGCCATCTCGGGACTTCGGATTCCCCCGGCGGAAAAGAGCGGAAAGTACAGCTTGCACACGTGTGCCGCGGCACCGACGAAAAACCCCAGCAGGCTGCTGATGAGGAGATTGAGCGCTTTCATGAAACTCACTTTCCCTCCTCGTCCGAACCAGAAGCTTGCGGCAGCAGCTTGTCGGCGCGGCGGACGGGCGGGCTGCTCATGCGTTGAACGTCTTGATGCTGGCCGGCGTCTCGAACCAGAACGACGGCGGCAGGATGTGGGAGCGAATCAGCCAAGGCATGGAAATCCTGCTTGGAAATGAATTCGTCCCGCAGGAAGTCGGGTTCGGGCGATGCCGCCCGTTCCACCACGCTTGTCAGGTGCGCGAGCGCCTTGGTGCGGATGAAGATCGGCAGGTCGCCCTGGCGGGCCACGTAGCCCACGATAGGCGTGCCGCGCAGCTCGAAGGAGCCCAGGTTCGCCCAGCGCGGATCCACTCTTTGCACCCGCAGGCCCTCGCGCAGCACGCCCTTGGCCAGGACGCGGGCCACGATGTGCTCATGCTCCAGGCGCTCGCGCGCCCATTGCGTTACCACTTCCCAGAAGCGGTAGCTTTCGACGTGCCGTGACAGGGTCATGTTTTGTCTCCCGGTAAAACAGGATCACTCATCATTGCGCAAGGCGCTTCAAGATGTCCAGCGCTGATATTTCAACATTTCTTGAAATATAGTGGTGCAGCAGGCGAAGTCGGCAGAAAAAACGGCTTTCCGGCGCCTGCAGGAGAAATTTGGAATGCAGGCGTGGCGCGCCTCGCGGGGCGTTTCCGGGCTGCAGGGCGCATGGAATATGCGTGAAGACCTTTTAGGAAAGGGGTGTCAACGAAACTGAGGCAAGCTCCGGGTCCGTGTTGAATGACTTGTTAGACGGCATATTGCCCCCGCTTCGAGCGTGAACTGCGAAGTGCAAAAACTACAAGCAACGCGCCGAGCCGAACAACCACTCCGGCGACAAAAGCAAGGTTTGCGAAAAGGAAGAGACCACTCGTAAGGCCACGGCTGTCAGCGTTCATTGGATCTGCAGCGACCTCTACGCTGTACCCAAGCCAAACGAACCACCACACGACGGCGTAGAGCACTGCCACGAGAACGAGCCCTCGGCGTGACGGGGGCAAGAACGGCAGAACAGCATGCGGCGCGAGCCAAGCGACCATGATTCCGGCCACACCATGGACTTGCGCGACCCACACGTGCCACTCCTTTGTTCCGAAGAAAGCAGCCCAGAGAAGCGCTGCGCAAGCAACAGCGCCGAGTCCTCGTAGGGCGTGCAACGCGAAGAGTCTGGTTTTCATGCGGTCTAACGTTGGAGGCAACCGGACCACCACCCTTGCGGCGAAGCCGCCTTGTACAGGTGTGGGTCCGTGTTGGCCGACCAGTTGGGCATCATGACGTACATGGTCCGAACTCAGTCGAAGTAAAAAAACGACCAGTCGATGTCTGGCAGCTCCAGCCATGAAAGATCGAAGTCAAACCACGACGTATCCGCGGCAGTACTTACCGTGCTGAGCATGTCCGACTTCATCGACAAGTAGTCGCAGTTCTCTCCGGCTGAGAGATGGTACGCATCGAAGTCCCGATGCGAAGTGAATGCTGCCAGAGACCAGCAATCAAAAGCCGCTGAAACGTTCTGCCGACGGTTCGCAGCCTTTACTTCATCGACCGAATAGAACAGCTTTTGGCCGTGACTACGTACGAGGTCATTGCCGACACGTCGAACTTGATCTCGTCGCTCGGCTGGCTGAATTTTTTTCGCTGGCATACCCGAGATCTCCTTCATGAGGCCCAACGTCGGCGCTGCCGGCATGCAACAGGAGCCGCGAAGCGGCCTCCTGCTGTTGCATATCCGCGCCGAGCAACCTATTAACCCGGTTCTCTACAAAATTCCAAGCAACTTGCATAGTGCAAATGTGAGTAGAAGGAAAAGAACACCAATGACGTAGATGAACAACTCGAAGAAGACGGTAGCAATGAAACCCCTGTCCCCAGGCTTCCCCGTTAGATAGGCCTTGAGGGCGCCAGCAACTTCGACCAGTGTAGGCCCGTCGACAGGATCGACGATTCCAGCCGCAGTTTTGGAATTTCGGATCTGTGCATATGTGGGTCTGGCCAAGCAGCCGCAGTTCGTGCACCTCTCACTCGTCGGAGCGTTCGCGATTTCGCATGCGAGACAGCGCCACCTGTACAAAGGCATGAGGGTTAACGAGAAGATGACCGGACCAAAACACATTGCGGAGAAGCCGCCTCCTTCTGTTTTGGGTCCGTGTTGATTGACATGTTATGCGGCAGTTTCAATGCGAGCACCACGAACAATTTCCCCGCTGCTCAACACGTCAGCACGCAGGCCAGCGCGATGAACCCAGTGCTTTATGACTGCGGGGGAGGCAAGAGCCTCGCTACTCAGGCTGTTGCCAAGGAGGACGCATGGTTCGCAAAGCTCGACGCCGCGCGCTCGCACAGGGCCGATTTGGAACTCCACGCCGACAAGATCGTTCAGTCTCACGCCTCTAGTAATAAGGTTGCGGCGAGTGAGCGATAGATCCGGGATTTGCGAGTGCCCTGCGCAGAACAGTTCAATTTCTTCAGCCTCTACCAGAGTGATGTTTTGACCCGGGTGAATGTTCTTTCCGAAGTTCCGATCACCTGTAACTCCCATCCCGCTTTGGACCGTGACATGCTCACACTCTACTTGCGCCGCGTGGCGCTCAGGACTGATAAAGATTCGCTCAACGTGCACCGCTTGCCCCTGCCGTATAACGTTGGAATTCACCGGCGCCGAAGGCGCCGGTGTGGAATGACCAGTTATGTTTCCGCACGTCGTGTTACGGCCGAAGCCGCAAGCTGTCAGCACCTAGCCTGCCCGGACAAGTTTCCGTAATTGTCTTCTTCACCCATCCGAACTGAGGCGAGAGAAGTGGATACCCGAAGCCTTTGCGAGATAGCACTACTCTGGTTCCGACGAGACCCCCGTACTCAGCAGGTTCACTTAGGATCATCGTGCGCGGTTGGCCCAGCTTCATGGAAATGATCTCGCCAACGCGAATACCCGCTCCGAACACTACCTCCTCTACGACTCCTTGATAGAGAGCTAGGCGACAAAGCGTCCCCTTTCCCGTCGTTGGCTCATTCCCAATACTTATAGGCGCCGCGGCTTCGACGCATTCAGCCCTATTGAGCTTCACAACGAAGACCGCTTCAGCTTGGCAGAGGACAACTTCTTCCATCACCGGGGACGTAGCCCGCGCGACCGTTGGAGTTAGCGCTAGCGCCAGCGCGAAAGCAACATAACGTTGGAGGCAACCGGACCGCAACATGCGTGGCCAAGCCGCCACGTGCTGGTGCGGATCCGTGTTGGTCGACATGTTATGCGTGTCCATCAGTACCCATCGCTGACTCTCAGAACGAACAACCTGGAACCAACGCCCGCAGTGCAGCCGCAAGCGCATCAAATGCGGGTGTTTGTAAAGGACCTTCGGGTTCGCCAGAGGCATTTGGGTAGCTATTGATTCCGAATACAGTAACCGAGCGGTCGTCATACCTTACTTCAAAGGCCCATCCGGTCCCGTCGCGCACGTCAGAATTACGGTTCGACTTCCAACCCCATACGTTCTCTCGATTGAGCGAGTCGCGAAAGACGGCCCATTGCTCGTTGGTGGGTGTTCCGGATTGAAGCGCCACCACTTTGCCGTCAAAGGAATTGCTCGTCTGGCAAGTGACCGTTGCGTCTTTGAGACCTACCCTATAGGTACTCCCAAAGGTGCCACCTAGAAAAGCCGATAGCTTGCTGGGTGCGGGCGAGGCGTCACTGGCCGACGCGGCACCCACCCAAAGCAAGATCGTAAGCAGCACAGGAAGATTAGATCCCATAAACGGTTCGGCACGTATAACGTAAAAATGACCGGACCACCAACACTTGCGGCGAAGCCGCCTTCTGCTGTTGTGGGTCCGTGTCGATTGACATGTTAAGCGGCCCGCGCCGCAGGTGAACGGTACTATTCATTGGGCGCCGCAAATTCATAGTTGCACCATAGGCACTGCCCGAGGCCACCAGGTGTTTCCTTCTGGCATTTCGGACACGCCAACATCGGTCCGGCTTTCTCGTAGACCACTTCCTTTCGGGGCGAATCCTTTACCAGGAGGAGCAATGCTGCGGCCAAGAACGGCAATCCGAGAAGGAATGGCAGGCCGAGAACGAAGTCTAGATAACACCCACTACTTGATAAGGCGCACATAGCGATGGTGCAGCCAGATGGGACAAGAAGCAAAAGTGCCACGATCCCACTGAGCACGCCGAAGACCTTCTTCACGGAGATGCCGCTTAACGTAATGTCTGCCGCAAAACCTGCGGATTAAAACTGCCCTTGCGGATTAATCTTGCCGCGCTGTGCTCTTGCAACCCGCATGCAACCTCGCTTTGCTTCGTTTTCTTCACTTTTTATGCAGGTATAAATTTCCCCGCCAAACCCGGCACGCTGCCTGCAATTCAGCGGTGCCCGCAACTATAGCCGGGTAATGCAAAGGTGCACACCCCGCTCCTCCTGCGGGTTTAAGCTGCACCCATGACCTGCCCTCTCCCCAGCAGCGAAACCGGTACCGCCGAGGGCGAGAGCATGGAGGCATTGCGCGCCCGCCTGCCCGGGCTGGTGCTGCAGGCCGCCGCGGCAACGCAAGCTTATGACCGCATGGCCTGGGCCAGGTACATGGTGATCTTCATCCCGATCCCGTTCGTGGTGGTGATGTTCCGGCTCTACATGCAGGCCTGGCACTACTACCTGGCCGGTGGCTTGTTCCTGGCCATCGCCATCGGCGTGTACGCCATCGACCTGGCTGCGGCCAACCGCCGCGATGAGGCCGCGCGTGCAGTTGACCGCGCGCAAGAGGCCCTGGAACGCGCGCGGCTGTCGCAGGCAGCGACGGGCGAAATCAGCTAAATTGCCTTCACAACGAAGGAGACAAGCATGAATGCATTGCTGCGCGCCGCACTGGCGTGCCTGTCACTGGCCGCGTCCCTGGCGCATGCCGCCGACTATCCGGCACCCAAGGAGGGCAGCTGGGTCGCCAAAGACTTCCGCTTCCACAACGGCTTCGTCATGCCCGAAGTGCGGCTGGCCTACACCACGGTGGGCGCGCCCACCGGCGAGCCGGTGCTGGTGCTGCACGGCACGGCGGGCTCGGCGGCATCGATGCTCAACCCCGCGTTCGCCGGCGAGCTGTTCGGCGCGGGCCAGCCGCTGGATGCCAGCCGCTACTACATCATCATTCCCGACGCGCTGGGCGCGGGCAAGTCTTCCCGCCCTTCGGACGGCATGCGCGCCGCCTTTCCGCTGTACAACTACGACGACATGGTCGATGCGCAGTACCGGCTGGTGACGGAACACCTGGGCATCAAGCACCTGCGCGCCATCATCGGCAATTCCATGGGCGGCATGCAGACCTGGATCTGGGGCGCCAAATACCCCAACGCCATGGACGCGCTGGTGCCCATGGCCTCGCAGCCCACCGAGATGTCCAGCCGCAACTGGATGCTGCGCCGCCTGATCACCGATTCCATCCGCAACGACCCCGAGTGGAACGGCGGCAACTACGCGAAGCAGCCGCGCAGCGCGCAATTCGCCTCCGTGTTCTTCGGCGTGGCCACCAATGGCGGCGACCTGGCCTATTACAAGGCCGCGCCCACCCGGGCGCAGGCCGATGCGCTGCTCGATGCGCGGCTGAAGGCGCCCTTCACCGCCGACGCTAACGACGTGCTCTACCAGTGGGATTCATCGCGCGACTACAACGCGTCGGCCGGGCTGGAGCGCATCCAGGCCGCGCTGCTGGCCATCAATGCCGCCGACGACGAGCGCAACCCGCCCGCCACGGGCATCATGGACCGCGAGATGAAGCGCGTGAAAAACGGCCGCTACTTCCTTATCCCCGCCAGCGAGCAGACCGCCGGCCACGGCACCACCGGCCAGGCCAGGTTCTGGAAGCAGCAGTTGGCCGACTTGCTGCAGTCGGCCCCGCGCAGGGGCAACTAGCCGCGCACAGCGCTACCGTGCGGGCCTCTGCTACGCTCGCACGGATGCCCGCCGCGCCCCCTGTCACCGCCCCCGCCCACAGCACCGCGATGGCACCCGGCTTGGTGGTGCTGGTGCTCTCACTGCTGCTGGGCATTCAGCCCGTCACCACCGACCTGTACCTGCCGGCCCTGCCCGCGCTGACCGAGGGCTTCGGCGCGCCGCTGTCGCAGGCCCAGCTCACGCTCACCTCGCTGCTGCTGGCCTTCGGCATCTCGCAGCTGGTCTGGGGCCCACTGTCCGATCGCTTTGGCCGCAGGCCCATCCTGCTGCTGGGCCTGGGCGCCTATGCACTGGCTTCCATCGGCTGCGCGCTGGCGGCTTCCATGCCGCTCCTGATTGTTTGGCGCACCGTGCAGGGCGCGGCCATGGGTGCGGCCGTGATGGGCGCGCGCGCCATTGTGCGCGACCTGTACACGCCCGAGATGGGCGCGCGCATCATGTCCAAGGGCCTCACGGGCCTGGGCGTCATCGCCTGCCTGTGCGCGCCGCTGGGTGGCGTGCTCACGGATGCCTTCGGCTGGCGCTATGCGCTGCTGGTGCTGGCGGTGTTCGGCTCATCGGCGCTGGCGCTGGTCGCCTTGCGGTTCGAGGAAACCGTGCCGCAGAAAAACCCCAACGCGCTGCAGCCCGCGGCGCTGGTGCGCACCTGGGGCAGCATCGTTCGGCACCCCACCTTCATCGCCTATTCCATCCTCTCCACCGCTTCGTACGCGGGGCTGTTCACCTTCCTGGCGTCATCGCCGTTCGTGTTCACCAAGGTGCTGGGCTACACCCGCACGCAATACGGCCTGGCGATGTTCTCCATCTCCTTCGTCTACATCCTGGGCACCTTCCTGTGTCGGCGGCTGCTGCCGCGGCTGGGTGTGCGCCGCTCGGTGGCGCTGGCGGGCGCGATCACGCTGCTGGCGGGCACGCTGATGGGCGGCCTGGCGCTGGCGGGCGTGCAAAACGGCTGGGCCATCCTGCTGCCCTTCTGGCTGTTCATGCTGGCGCACGGCGTGCACCAGCCCTGCGGCCAGAGCGGCGCGGTGGGCCCGTTCCCGCAGGCGGCGGGCGCGGCCTCGGCGCTCAATGGCTTCTTGATGATGCTGGCGGCCTTTGCCGTCGGCGGCTGGATAGGCCGCAGCCTGGACGGCACGGTGTTCACGCTCACCAACGGCATCTGGTTCTGGAGCGTGGTGATCTCGCTGGCCGCCTGGACCCTGGTGCAAAAACATGGCGAACCCCGGCGCACCTGAGGGCGTCGCGCCCCGCGTGATTGCCCTGGCCGGCCCCACGGCCTCCGGCAAGACCGCCGCCGCCATGGCCGTCGCGCGGCAGCAGCCCTGCGAAATCATCAGTGTCGATTCGGCGCTGGTCTACCGCGGCATGGACATAGGCACGGCCAAGCCCACCCTGGCGGAGCAAGCCGGCGTGCCGCACCACCTGATCGACATCCGCGATCCGCTGCAGGCCTACAGTGCCGCCGAATTCGCGGCCGATGCGCGCGGGCTCATCACCCAGATCAATGCGCGCGGCAAGCTGGCCTTGCTGGTGGGCGGCACCATGCTGTACTTCAAGGCGCTGTTCGAAGGCCTGAACGAGATGCCGCCCGCCGATGCGGGTGTGCGCGCCGAACTGGAAGCCGAAGCGGCCATCAATGGCTGGCCCGCGATGCATGCCGCGCTGGCCCGCGTGGACCCTGCCACCGCGGCCCGCCTGGGCCCCAACGATTCGCAGCGCATCCAGCGCGCGCTGGAGGTTTACCGGCTCACCGGCAAGCCCCTCTCGACCCTGCATGCTACTGAAAACATAGCTGCCCAGGCACAGCTGGTGCGCCCTGCAGCCGTTTTCTCCCTTGAACCGCAGGAACGAAGCTGGCTGCACAGCCGCATCGCCGAGCGCTTTGACGCGATGCTAGCCAGCGGCTTCCTGGAAGAAGTGAAGGCGCTGCGCGCGCGCGGCGACCTGCATGCCGACTTGCCCAGCACGCGCTGCGTGGGCTACCGCCAGGCGTGGGAACTGCTCGACCAGCAAGAGGCAAACGGCGGCGCGTTCGACATGGCGCAGCTGCGCGACAAGGGCATCTTCGCCACCCGCCAGCTGGCCCGGCGCCAGCTCACCTGGCTGCGCGGCATGCAGCAGCGCGAAGTGATCGCCTGCGACGCGCCCGATGCCATCGCGCAATTGCTCGCCCGCGTGGAGCACATGGCATGAGCATCTCCGTGCGCGGCCTCGCCAAGCGCTACGGCACGGTGCCGGTGTTCGAGCATGTGTCGCTGGATGTCTTGCCCGGCGAGTTCGTGGCCATCGTCGGCGAATCGGGCGTGGGCAAGTCCACCCTGCTGAACTGCCTGGCCGGCCTGGACGACTGGGACGAAGGCACCGTGTCGGTGGACAGCGCCGACCTGGCCACGCTGGGCGATGAGGCCCGCGCGCTGCTGCGCCGGCAACGCATCGGTTTTGTGTTCCAGGCTTTCCACGTGCTGCCGCACCTGGATGTGGCGCAGAACGTGGCCCTGCCGCTGATGCTGCTGAAGGCGCCCGACGATGCGCGGGTGCAGCGCATGCTCGATGCCGTGGGCCTGCAGGGCCTGGGCGCGCGCCTGCCGCAGGAACTCTCGGGCGGGCAGCTGCAGCGTGTGGCCATTGCCCGCGCGCTGGTGCACAAGCCCGCGTACCTGCTGGCCGACGAGCCCACCGGCAACCTGGACCCGGCCACCGCCATGAAGGTGATGGACGTGCTGCTGGCGCAAACGCGCGAGCACGGCGCCGCACTGGTGCTGGTGACGCATTCGCAGGCCGCCGCGGCGCGGGCCGACCGGGTGCTGCACCTCACCAGCCAGGGCATCGCGGACGGGGCCTGAAATGTGGCGCGCGCTTTCCCTGGTGCTGGGCGTGCTGGTGCTGCTGGCGCTGGCCTGGAACCCCGACGCGCCGGAGGGCGACAGCCCGCAGCAGCGCCTGGTGGGCACCTGGCTGCGCGAATACGACGAGAACGGCGCACACGTGCGGCGCGTGCTGGTGCTCCAGGACCAGGGCCGCTTCGATGAAAGCTCGCGCGACGTGGTGCCCGGCCAGCCCGATGCGCTGCACCGCCACCAGGGCCGCTGGATCTTTGACGGCACCAACCTCAAGCGCCACTACACCCTGCTTGACGGCAAGGCGCCCTCGGCCCCGGTGGTGCCGTTCGCCACCTTCGAGCTCAAGTTCAATTCCAACCACGAGTTCATCGGCCGGGACCACGTGCACCGGCGCGAGGTGCTTTACCGGCGCGTGCCGGACGGCACGCAGCCCTGAGCCCTTCAAAGCCCGGCTCAGGGTGCCAGCATGCCCCGCGCCTCAAAGGTGGCCTGCACGCCCGGGCTTTGCAGCAGGGTGAGCAACTGTTGCGCCGCCGCAGGCTGCGCGGCGCGCGAGGAGATGCCGGCCACATACAGCGTGTAGTTCTGAATCTCGGCCGGCAGCGGCCCCACCACCTTCACGCCCGGCACCACCACCAGCTCGCTCATTTGCTGCACGGCCACGTCGGCCTCGCCGCTCACCACCCGCTCGGCGGTCAGGCCGCCGGGCACGAGAATGGCCTTGGCCTTGATGCGCTCGGCAATGCCCCACTGCTCGAACAGCTTGACCAGGTAGATGCCGCTGGAGCCGCCGGCGGCAGGGTCGATGTGGGCGATGGAGCGCGCATCCAGCAGCGCCTGCCTGAATTTCTCGGTGCTGCTGATGTCGGGCACCGGCGCGCCCTGCTTCACCGCGAAGCCGATGCCCACGCGCGAAACAGGCGTGGACGACGCGGCCGCGATCTGGCCCGTGCGGATCACTTCGGCTATGGTGCTTTGCGTCAGCACGGCCAGGTCAAACACCGCGCCTTCCTGGATGCGCCTGGCCAGCGCGCCGGCCGTGCCGTTTTCAAGGATCACACGGTGGCCGGTCTGCCGCTCGAAGTCGGGAATGGCGGCCTGCACCACGGGCTTGAGCGCGCCTGCCGTCAGCACGCGAATATCAGCGGCCATGGCGGCCGTGGCGCACAGCGCCGTGGCAAGCGTGGCAAGGGCCAGCGCCCGGGTGATGCGGCGCATCAGCGGCCCCGCATCCGCTCGGGGCCCACCCACTCGTCCCACGAGCTTTCGTAGCCGTCGTAGTGGATCTTCCAGCGACCCTCGCCCACCGAGATCACGCTCGCGGGCCACCACTTACCCTTCCAGGCCACCTGCACGTCGTCGCCCACCTTGTAGCGCGGCGCGGCGCCGGCCACGCGGATGCGTTCGCTGCTGACCCATTCGTCCCATTCGGAGCCGTAGCCGTCGTAGCGGATGAAGCAGCGGGTCTGGGTTTCGTTGACGCGGGTGACGCGGGCGCCATACCACTGGCCCTTCCAGAACACCTGCGCCTGGTCGCCGACGGAACACACGGGCTGGGCAAAGGCCGGCGCGGCAAACGCCAGCAGCCACGCGGCCAGGAAACTGAGAACGATACGCATGGTGCACGCTCCTCGAGGGTTGAAAGAATCCCAGCGCGGATATTACGCCGCCGCCAGCTCGGCGAAGCGGCGCAGGTCCACGTTGCCGCCGCTGATCACCACGCCCACCCGCTTGCCCGCCAGCGGCAGGCCGGCATGGCGGGCGGCGGCAAAGCCCAGGCAACCGGTGGGCTCCACCAGCATCTTCATGCGCTCGGCGAAAAAGCGCATGGCCTCCACCAGCTGCGCGTCGGTGGCGGTGAGCACGTCATCCACGTTGGCGCGGATCAGCGCGAAGGTGTATTCACCCAGGTGCTGGGTCTGCGCGCCGTCGGCAATCGTGCGCGGGGTGGCGATGTCGATGATGCGGCCCGCGCGGAACGATTGCTGGCCGTCGTTGCCGGCCTCGGGCTCCACGCCGTACACCTTGCAGCCGGGCGACAGCGCGCGCGCGGCCAGCGCGCTGCCACTGAGCAGCCCGCCGCCGCCCAGGGGCACGAACAGCGCATCCAGCCCGCCCACTTCGTCGAACAATTCTTTCGCGGCCGTGCCCTGCCCCGCCAGCACGTCGGGGTGGTCGTAGGGCGGGATCAGCGTCATGCCGCGCTTGTCGGCCAGGCCGCGCGCCAGTGCCTCGCGGTCTTCCTTGTAGCGGTCGAAGATGATCACTTCGGCGCCGTAGCCGCGGGTGGCATCCACCTTGGCCTGCGGCGCGTCATGCGGCATCAATATGGCGGCGGGCATGCCCAGGATGCGGGCCGACAGCGCGATGGCCTGCGCATGGTTGCCCGAGGAGAAAGCCAGCACGCCGGCGCGGCGCTGCGCCTCGCTGAATTTCGACAGCGCGTTGAACGCGCCGCGGAACTTGAAGGCGCCCATGCGCTGGTAGTTTTCGCATTTGAAGAACAGCTGCGCGCCCAGCAGGCTGTCGGCGGTGGAAGAGCGCAGCACCGGTGTGCGGTGGGCCTGGCCCTGCAGCCGCTGCGCGGCGGCGGTGACGTCGTCGTAGGTGGGAAGAAGCATGTGCGCAAGCTTAGCGCAACACCTTCAGCGCGGCACCATTTCAGGCCGCAGGCGGCGCAGCAGCGAATCCAGCGCCACGTGGTCCACCGGCTTGGTGAGGTGGTGGTCAAACCCCGCCTCGCGCGCCTGCGCCTTGTCCGATTCGTTGCCCCAGCCGGTCAGCGCCACCAGCGGCGTGCGGTCGAAGCGCGGGTCGGCGCGCAGGCGCTGCGCCACCTGGTAGCCGTTCAGGCCGGGCATGCCGATGTCCAGCAGCACCACTTCGGGCGCGAAGCCGGGCGCCGCCTCCAGGGCGGCCGTGCCCGAATACACCGTGTGCACCGTGTGGCCGCTCATCTGCAGCACGGCCGTCATGGTGTCGGCGGCGTCCACGTTGTCGTCGGCCAGCAGCACGCGCAGGGCCTGCTGCGGCGCGTTGGCGGCGGCGCGCTCGGGCGCAGGGGCCGGCGGCTGCGTGTCCGCGCTCTCGCAGGGAATGCGCAGGGTGAAGGTGCTGCCCTGCCCGGCGCCCGCGCTGGCGGCGGTGACGCTGCCGCCGTGCAGCTCGGCCAGGCTGCGCACCAGCGACAGGCCGATGCCCAGCCCGCCCTGGGCCCGGTCTATCGTGCGGCCCACCTGCGCGAACAGCTGGAAGATGCGCTCCTGCATGTCGGGCGGAATGCCCACGCCGTTGTCCTGCACGCTGATGACGGCGGCCGTGCCTTCGCGCCGCGCGTGCAGGCTGATCCGCCCGCCGGGCGGCGTGTACTTGGCCGCGTTGTTCAGCAGGTTGCCCACCGCCTGCGCCAGGCGCGTGAGGTCGGCATCCAGCCAGATTTCCTCGCGGGGCATCTCTACCGCCAGCTGGTGGCGCGCCGCTTCGATGACGGGCCGGCTGGTCTCCAGCGCGGTGTCGATCACGGTGCGCAGCTCCACCCGCTGCTTTTCCAGGCGGATCTTGCCGCTGGTCACGCGCGAGATGTCCAGCAAATCGTCCACCAGCCGGATCATGTGCACCAGCTGCCGCTCGATGATCTCGCGCGCCCGCTGCGAGGGCGGGCCGTTGGCCGTGTCCTTCTTCAGGATTTCCAGCCCGGTGCGGATGGGGGCCAGCGGGTTGCGCAGTTCATGCGCCAGCGTGGCGATGAATTCGTCCTTGGCGCGGCTGGCCTCCTGCAGCGTCTGCTCGGCCTGCTTGCGCTCGGTGATGTCGATCATGGAGCCGGCCATGCGGGTGGGCGTGCCCGCCGCGTCCTTCTGCGCCTGCCCGGCCACGAAGAACCAGCGCCACTGCCCGCCCTGCACCCGCAGCCTGCATTCGATCTGGTAGGGCCGGCCGTCCCGCAGGTGGCCGCGCAGCGCGCTGCGCACCGTGTCGCGGTCGTCGGGGTGCATCACCGCCGTGATGCTGTCGGCGCGGTCGGGAAACTCCAGCTCGCTGTAACCCAGCATTGCGCGAAAGCGCGGCGCATAGAACGTGGCGCCGCTCAACATGTCCCAGTCCCACAGGCCGGCGCTGGAGCCGCGCACCGCCAGCTGGTAGCGCTCGTCGCTCTCACGCAGCGCGCGGTTGGCGCGCTCCAGCGTTTCGGCGCGCTTGCCCAGCTCGGCCAGCATGGCGTTGAACACGTCCACCAGCGAGCCGATCTCGTCGTCGCTCAACTTTTCGGCGCGAATGCTGAAGTCCTGCCGCTGCAACACCTGCTGCGCCACATCGCTCACCGCCAGGATGGGCGCCACCAGCCGGTCCTGCAGCCGGTTGGACAGCAGCAGCGCGGCGCCCAGGCTCGCCAGGAAAATCAGGCTGAGCGCGCCCAGGTACTCCAGCACGCGGGCCAGCAGGTCGTGCCGCGCCTGCAGGTAGATGGTGCCTATGGTGTCGCGGTTGGAAATGATGGGGCGCGCCACGCGCACCCACTGCCCGTCCAGCTGCACCATGGGCCGCGGCGCGCGGGCCGGCAGCGTGGCGCCGCCGATGTCCTCGGCGATGAATGAAGCGAATGGCTGGCCCTGCGCGTTGAACAGCGCGGCGGCCGCCACGTCGTGGCGTGCCCGCAGCACGCTCAGGTTTTCGCGGCCCACCTTGGCGTCGTCGAACACCAGCGCCGAAGTGCTGGCCAGGCCCACGATGTCGGCCTGCGCCACCAGGTCGCGCTCCAGCGTGTTGATCTGGTTGCGCAGGTCGAAAGCCACCAGCACCACGCCCGCCACCAGCAGGGCGAAGAAGGTGGTGGCCAGAACGATCAGGTTCAGCTTCTGGCGAATGGAGCGGGGTTTGCGGCCGGCCATCAGCGCCCCTTCTCCACCGTCTGCGCCACCGACAGCAGCCGCGCGCTCAGCCGCAGGCCCCGTGCCTCGGCGGCCGCCAGCGAAACGGAAAAGCGGATGCGGCCGGCCTCGGTGGTGAGGTTCACCACGCTGCCGGCGCGCAGCGCGCCGTCCTGCTCCGTGACGACGAGCACCGGGCCGGTGACGGCGGCAAGCACTTCGCGCAGCCGCCCGGCGCGCATGTTGCCGACAAAGAGGATCTGCATGGCCATGGGCCCGTCGGCTTCGCGCAGGCGCTTGAGCACCACCGGCCGGCCTTCCACCTTGCGCCCGGCCGCCACCTGCTCCAGGTCGTCGGCCACCGCGTCGTCGCCCAGCACGCCGATCACCAGCGGGTCGTCCGGCCTGGCAAAAGTGCCGGCAGGCCACTCGACGAAGGCGCCGAACTTGTACAGGAAGGCCGCCTTGACGGCGCTTTCGCGGGCCGGCTGGGCCATGGCCTGTGTGACGCCGGCGGCAAGCAGCACGGCGGCGAACAGGCAACGCGAAAACGACTGGAGGCGCGGCATCGGGATCCGGGAACGATGGAATCGCGATCATAGTCAGGCGGGCCCGGGTTCCGGGGACAATCCGGCCATGATTTCGCTGCTTCGCACGTTTTCCGCCAGGGAAGCGCGCCACCACCCGTGGCGCACCGCGGCCGCGGTGCTGGCCGTGATGCTGGGCGTGGCGCTGGCGTTCTCCGTGCAGCTCATCAATGGCTCGGCGCTCAGCGAATTTTCCGGCGCGGTGCGCTCCGTCAACGGCCAGCCCGACCTGGAACTGCGCGCCGTGCACGGCAGCTTCGATGAAACGCTTTACGCCCGCATCGCCGCCGATCCGCAGGTGGCCCTGGCCAGCCCGGTGCTGGAGCTGGGCACGCTGGCGCTGGCGGCGGACGGCCAGCGCAAGCCGGTGCGCGTGCTGGGCCTGGACGCGCTGGTGGTGGCCGCGGTGGCGCCGGCCCTGATGCCGGTGCCCGCGCAGGGCATGGACCGGCTGGCGCTATTCGAGCCCGGCTCGGTGTTCCTCAACCCGGCCGCACGGGCGCTGGTGGGCAGCGGCGCGCTGCGCCTGCAAAGCGGCCTGGCCCTGCGCGAGGTGCGGGTGGCCGGCACGGTGGCCGCCGGCGGCCCGCCGCTGGTGGTGATGGACATCGCCGCGGCGCAGGAGCTGTTTGGCCGCGCGGGCGAGCTTTCGCGCATCGACCTGCGGCTGCGCGCGGGCACGGATGCGGCGTCCTTCGTGCGTTCTTTGAAGTTGCCCGGCGGCGTCACCGCCGCCGAGCCGGGCGACGCGGCGCAGCGGGTCAGCGCCCTGTCGCGCGCCTACCGCGTCAACCTCACGGTGCTGGCGCTGGTGGCCCTGTTCACCGGCGGCTTCCTGGTGTTCTCGGTGCTGGCGCTCAGCGTGGCGCGGCGCGCGCAGCAGTTCGCGCTGCTGGGCGTGCTGGGCCTGGCGCCGCGCGAGCGGCGCAACCTGGTGCTGGCCGAATCGGTGCTGCTGGGCACGCTGGGCAGCGCGCTGGGCATCGCCCTAGGCACGGCACTGGCGGCGCTGGGCCTGCGGCTGCTGGGCGGCGACCTGGGCGGCGGCTATTTCTCCGGCGTGGCGCCCGCGCTGCAATGGAGCACTGCCGCAGCCCTGGCCTATGGCACGCTGGGCGTGGCCGCCGCGGTGCTGGGCGGCTGGTGGCCGGCCCGCGCCGTGCAGCAACTGCCGCTGGCGCAAACGCTCAAGGGCCTGGGCACACGCCTGCCCACCGGCAAGGGCCACTGGCTCAGCCTGCTGCTGATTGCGGCGGGGGCGCTGTGCGCGCTGCTGCCGCCGGTGGGCGGCATTCCGCTGGCGGCCTATCTCTCGGTGGGCCTGCTGCTGGTGGGCGGCATCACCGCCCTGCCCTGGGCGGTGGCCCTGCTCTACGACCGTGTGGCGCCGCTGGTGGCGCACCGCCTGCTGCCGCTACTGGCGGTGGAGCGCGCCCGCCGCGTGCGCGAGAGCGCGGCGGTGGCCGTGAGCGGCGTGGTCGCCTCGTTGAGCCTGGCCGTGGCACTCACGGTGATGGTGGCCAGCTTCCGCGATTCGGTGTCGCACTGGCTGGACGTGGTGCTGCCAGCGGACCTCTATGTGCGCACCGCGCTGGCGGCCAGCGCGGGCGATACGGCTTATTTCACACCCGAATTTGTGCAGGCCGTGTCGCAGCTGCCCGGCGTGCAGCGTATCGCCACCCAGCGCATCCGCCTGCTGTCGCTGGACCCCGCCTTGCCCGCCGTGGCGCTGGTGGCACGAAACGTCGGCGATGCGGCGAAGTCGCTGCCGCTGGTGGGCGAGCCGCTGCCGGTGCCCGCGGGCCAGGTGGGGTTGTATGTAAGCGAGGCCATGGTGGACCTGTACGGCGCTCGGCCGGGCACGGTTTTCACCCGGTTTTCAGAGGCGAATTGGCCCGCAGGGCGCATGGATAGTGCTGTGCCAGCTACATTTTTCATAGCAGGCGTGTGGCGCGACTATGTCCGCCAGAGCGGCACCATCGCGATGGACCAGCGCGACTACGAGCGCCTCACGGGTGACCGCAAAGCCAACGACCTGCAGCTGTGGCTGGCGCCGGGCGCCGATGCGGCACAGGTGCAGCAGGCGGTGCGGGCGGCGGCCCAACGAGAGGCCGGAGCCGGCGCGTTGCTGGAATTCGCCTCGGCCCGCGAACTGCGCGCCACCTCGCTGCGCATCTTCGACCGCAGCTTTGCCGTCACCTACTGGCTGCAGGCGGTAGCCATAGCCATCGGCTTGTTCGGCGTGGCGGCGAGCTTCAGCGCGCAGGTGCTGGCGCGGCGCAAGGAGTTCGGGCTGCTGGCCCACCTGGGCCTGACGCGCCGGCAGGTGCTGGCCGTGGTGGCGGGCGAAGGCGCCGCCTGGACGGTGATCGGCGCACTGGCCGGGCTGGCACTGGGCCTGGCCGTGGCCGTGGTGCTGGTGCACGTGGTGAACCCGCAGAGCTTTCACTGGACCATGGACCTGCAGCTGCCCTGGCCGCGCCTGCTGGCGCTGTGCGCGGCGGTGGTCGCCTCCGGCACCTTCACCGCGTGGCTGGCCGGCCGCGCGGCGGCGGGCCGCGACGCGGTGCTGGCGGTGAAGGAGGATTGGTAGGATGGCGCCATGACCTCAGGCATGCGCAAGGGATTGACCTCGTACGGCGACGCGGAGTTTTCGCTGTTCCTGCGCAAGGCGTTCATCAAGGCGATGGGCCTGTCGGACGACGCGCTGTCGCGGCCCGTCGTCGGCATCGCCAACACCTTCAGCGACTACAACGCCTGCCACGGCAACGTGCCGAAACTGGTGGAGGCGATCAAGCGCGGCGTGCTGCTGGCCGGCGCGCTGCCGATGGAGTTTCCCACCATCTCCATCCACGAATCGTTCGCGCATCCCACCAGCATGTTCCTGCGCAACCTGATGGCCATGGACACCGAAGAGATGATCCGGGCCCAGCCGATGGACGCCGTGGTGCTGGTCGGCGGCTGCGACAAGACGATTCCCGCGCAGATGATGGCCTGCGCCTCGGCCGGCGTGCCCACGGTGATCGTCCCCGTGGGCCCCATGCTGGTGGGCCATTACCAGGGCGAGCAGCTGGGTGCGTGCACCGATTGCCGGCGCCTTTGGGGCGAGCATCGCGGCGGCCGCATCGACGCGCAGGAGATCGAGCGCATCAACGAGCGGCTGGCCCCCACGCCCGGCACCTGCATGGTGATGGGCACGGCCAGCACCATGGCCTGCATCGTGGAGATCATGGGGCTGGCGCTGCCGCGCTCCGCCACCATCCCGGCCACGCACGCGGACCGGCTGCGCTCGGCCGAGGCCAGCGGCCAGTTCGCGGCGGCGATGGCGGTGAACGGGGGGCCGAAGCCTTCGCAGCTGATGACCAAGGCGTCGTTCCGTAACGCGATGGTGGTGCTGCAGGCCATCGGCGGGTCGACCAACGGCCTGGTGCACCTCGCCGCCGCCGCGGGCCGCGTGGGCCTGAAGATCGACCTGCGCGAATTCGACCAGCTGGGCCGCGAGGTGCCGGTGCTGGTGGACCTGAAGCCTTCAGGCAGGCACTACATGGAGCACTTTCACTGGGCCGGCGGCGTGCCGCGCCTGATGCGCGAACTGGGCGGCCTGCTGGAGCTGGACGCGCCCACCGTCACCGGCGCCACGTTGCGTGAAGTGATGGAAGCGGCGGAAGACGTCGCCGGGCAGGACGTCATCCGCCCGCGCTCGCAGCCCATCTACCCGTCCGGCAGCATGGCGGTGCTCTACGGCAACCTGGCACCTCGCGGCGCCGTGATCAAGCAGTCGGCGGCTTCGGCCTCGCTCATGACGCACACCGGGCGCGCCGTGGTGTTCGATTCGGTGGAGGACATGGCGCTGCGCATCGACGACCCGGCGCTGGACGTCAACGCCGGTGACGTGCTGGTGCTGCGCAACGCGGGCCCGGTGGGTGCGCCGGGCATGCCGGAGGCGGGCTACCTGCCGATCCCGCGCAAGCTGGCCGTGCAGGGCGTGAAGGACATGGTGCGCATCTCGGATGCGCGCATGAGCGGCACCGCCTTCGGTACCGTGGTGCTGCACATCACGCCCGAGGCCGCGGCGGGCGGGCCGCTGGCGCTGGTGCGCAGTGGCGACCTGATCACGCTGGACGTGCCGGCCCGGCGCATCGAGCTGCTGGTGGACGAAGCGGCCCTGCAGGCGCGCCGTGCCGCGCTGGGTGCGGGCGCAACCGCGGGCGCGGCCCCTGCGCCGGACCGGGGCTATGCCGCCCTTTTCCACCGCAGCGTGCTCCAGGCGGACGAAGGCTGCGACTTCGATTTCCTGGTGCCGGGGTGCGATGCTTCGCCGTAGCCTGCTGGCGGCCGCGGCGGCCGCCAACGCGTGGCCGGTGTGTGCGCTGCCCGCCCGGACCCTGGCCTTTCCCCGCGACCACGGCTCGCACCCTGAGTTGCGCACCGAGTGGTGGTACGTGACGGGCGAGGCGAAAAGCGGGGACCGGGAATTCGGCTTCCAGGTGACCTTCTTCCGCTCGCGGGTGGAAGGCACGCAGCAGATGGCGTCGAAGTTCGCGGCGAAGCAGCTGGTGTTCGCCCATGCCGCCGTCACCGATGTGGCCGGCAAAAAGTTGCTGCATGACCAGCGCATATCGCGCGAAGGCTTTGGCATCGCTGCCGCCGCCGAAACCGACGCCGACATCCGCCTGCGCGACTGGTCGCTGAAACGCCAAGGCGGCGCGTGGAAGGCTGCCGTGCCCGCCAACGGCTTCGCGCTGCAGCTGGCCTGCGCGCCGACGCAGCCGCTGCTGCTGCAGGGGCGGCAGGGCCTCTCGCGCAAGGGGCCCGATGAAAAACAGGCGAGCTATTACTACAGCGAGCCGCAGCTGAAAGTCAGCGGCACGCTGGCGCTGGCCGGTGCCGCGCTGCCGGTGCAGGGCCGCGCCTGGCTGGACCACGAATGGAGCGCCGAGCTGCTGCACCCCGAGGCCGTGGGCTGGGACTGGATCGGCATGAACCTGGATGATGGCAGCGCCCTCACCGCCTTTCGCCTGCGGCGCAAGGACGGCAGCACGCTGTGGGACGGCGGTTCGTTCCGCTCGCCCAAGGCGGGCCTGTACACCTTCAGCCCGGGCGAGGCGGTGTTCAGCCCGCAGCGGAACTGGAAGAGCGTGGTCTCCCAGGCCAGCTACCCGGTGGAATGGATCGTTCGCACGCCGGCCGATTTCTACACCGTGAAAGCCGTCATCGACAACCAGGAGCTGGACAGCCGCGCCTCCACCGGCGCCATCTACTGGGAGGGCCTGTCGGACCTGTTCGACAGCAACGGCAACAAGGTCGGGCGCGGCTACCTGGAGATGACCGGGTACTCGCAGGCGCTGCGGTTGTAACAAGACGCACGGCGATATGCTTGAGCTTCACGGGAGGTGGATCTCATGATCAAGGACCTGATGAGCAAGGCGGAGTTCAAGAAGGCCACCGAGGTGGACTACAACCGCCGCTGGGCCTCAATGACGGCAATTGGCCGGGGCGTGGCCACCGCGCACGCGGCCAACGGCGCCGTGGAGCAGCACAAGGCGCTGGTCACGCTGCTCAAGCTCACCTACACCTGGAAGCGCGAATACAAAACGCGAAACCCCACCAAGACCTGGCAGGCCTCGCGCCGCGCTGCGGGCGTGACGGGGCTGGAAACGCAGATCCGCCACCTGTTCGCCACCACCTTCCTGGAGCAGGACAACGCCTTCCGCGCGGCGCTGAACGCCAAGCTGGACCGCGCACGCGGCGTCATCTCCGGTATCTACGGCATCGGCCAGCACATTCCCGGCACCCTGCGCGGCGGCATGCGCACCCTGTCCAGCGAGGACTACATGTTCGAGTACCTGGAGCCGCAGCACCGGGGCAACGCCACGCAGATCAGCAACAAGTGGAAAGCCTCCACCGAAATGGTGTCGTTCGGCGAGTTCATCACCAACTCGGTGGCCAAGGACCCCGGCTTCCTCACCGACCTGGACAAGATGAACGGCAAGGTGCGGGTGGGGCTGGACGACCATGAGAAGTGGGTGCAGTACCTGGACGCGGATGCGCGCAAGCCCTACGAGATCAAGGCCAAGGGCCTGAACCGCTTTGCCCGCGACATGGACGGCGGCGCCGATTTCCATACCGGCAACCACGAGTCCGAGCCCAAGCACAAGGGCTGGTCGATCTTCGTGATGGATGCGGGCAACTGCATCTACTCGCACAGCAAGGCGGTGAAGTACTTCCACCACTCCAGCTTTCTTTCGGGCTCGCCCACCAAGTCAGCCGGCACCCTGCGGGTGGACCGCGGCAAGATCACCCACGTCACCATGGCCAGCGGGCACTACGCGCCGGGCAAGGTGCAGGCGCTGGCGATCGCGCGGGTGCTGCTGGTGAAGTTCGCCGCGCACTCCGACAGCGCGCGGGCCCAGACCGAGCTGGGTACGGTGAAGCTGTGCCCCGATTTCGAGCAGAAGGATTTCTACAACGCGCTGGAATACCTGAAGGCCGGCGGCGACGTCACCGGCCTCGTAAAAACTGCGTTCCCGGCCAAGCTGGACCCGATCGTGGCGCTGGCCTAGCCGGTGCGAGCATCGCTCAGTGCGCGCCCGCGGCGGCTTCGGAGCCGCCCGCCGCCGCCGCGCTCTGCGGCCGGGTGATCCACACCAGCGGAATCATCAGCAGGAACAGGCCCGCCGACACATAGAACAGGTCGTCGGCCGCCAGCATGAAGGCCTGCTGGTCGATCAGGCGGTTGATCTGGAACAGCGCCTGCTCGCTGCTCAGGCCGGCGCTGTTGAAGCCGGCGATGGCCGCGTTGGCCGCGCCGTTGCCGCGGTTGATGTACTCCGACAGCTGCGCATGGTGCATGGCCGCGCGGCTTTCCCACAGCGTGGTGAAGATCGAGGTGCCGAAGGCGCCCGCGGTGATCCGCACGAAGTTGGACAGCCCCGAGGCTGCCGGCAGCCGCTGCGGCGGTATGCCCGACAGCGTGATGCCCACCAGCGGGATGAAGAAGAACGCCATGGCGACGCCCTGCACGATGGTGGGGACCATGATGGTGAACAGGTCGGCCTGGGTGTTGAAGCGCGAGCGCATCCACAGCACCAGCGCGAACACGATGAAGGCGAACGTGGCGAAGTACCGCGGGTCCACTTTGCCGATGTTCTTGCCCACGATGGGCGCCAACACGATGGCCAGCAGCCCCACCGGCGCCATCACGAAGCCCGCATCGGTGGCGGTGTAGCCCATGAACTGCTGCAGCCACAGCGGCAGCAGCACCACGTTGCCGAAGAACAGGCCATAGCCGATGGAGGTGGCCAGCGTGCCGGCCCAGAAGTTGCGCCGCAGGAACAGGTGCAGGTCGACCACCGGGTGCTTGTCGGTGAATTCCCAGATGACGAAGAACGCCAGCCCCACGGCCGCCACCACGCCCAGCGTGACCACGATGGGCGACTGGAACCAGTCGTGCTCCTTGCCGATGTCCAGCATGATCTGCAGCGAGCCGATCCACAGCACCAGCAGCGCCAGCCCCATGGAATCGATGGGCACCTTGTGCACCTGGCTCTCGCGCTTGCGGTACAGCGCCAGCACCGCGAACACGGTGGCGATGCCTACCGGGATGTTGATGAAGAAGATCCAGGGCCAGGAGATGTTGTCGGTGATCCAGCCGCCCAGCAGCGGCCCCATGACGGGCGCGACCAGCGTGGTCATGGACCACATGGCCATGGCCGTGCCCGCCAGTATCCGCGGGTAACTTGAAAGCAGCAGCGTCTGCGACAGCGGGATGATGGGCCCGGCCACGAAACCCTGCAGCGCGCGGAAGATGATCAGCGTGGTCATGTTCGGCGCCAGGCCGCACAGCCAGGAAGCGATCACGAACAGGATGAGGCTGGTGATGAACATGCGCACCTGGCCGAAGCGCTGCGACAGCCAGCCGGTGAGCGGCACCGCGATGGCGTTGGCCACGGCGAAACTGGTGATGACCCAGGTGCCCTGGTTGGGGCTGACGGACAGGTCGCCCGCGATGGCGGGCAGCGACACGTTGGCGATGGAGGTGTCCAGCACGATCATGAAGGTCGCGGCGGACAGCGCCAGGGTGCCCAGCGCGCGCGCCTTGCCTTCCAGCGGCGGCTGGGCGATGTAGGCGGGAGGAGCGGAGGCCATCGCGTTCAGCGGGTGACAGTGCCGTTGGCCTGGGCCACGGCGGGCTTGCCCCCGACCGGGGCGCCGCTGCCCTGCGCGACGTTGCGCGCGCGACCGCCGTTGGCGATGATCACGCGGCGCACTTCCTCGTCGGCGCCGCGGTCCAGCGCGCTGAACACCTCGGTCTGCGCGGCCACCGGCTTGATGGAGCCGTCGGCCAGCATGCGCCCGTCCTTGCCGGCCACGTCGATCGACACGTCCATCGACAGGCCCACGCGCAGCGGACTGGCGGCCAGCTGCTTCGCGTCCAGCGCGATCCGCACGGGAACGCGCTGCACCACCTTGATCCAGTTGCCGGTGGCGTTCTGCGCCGGCAGCAGCGCGAACGCCGCGCCGGTGCCCACGCCCAGGCCGGCGACCGAGCCCTTGTATTCCACCTTCTTGCCGTACACGTCGGCCGTCAGCGTGACGGGCTGCCCTATGCGGATGTTGCGCAGCTGCGCTTCCTTGAAGTTGGCATCGACCCACAGCTGGTTGAGCGGGATCACCGACATCATCGGCGTGCCGGCGGCCACGCGCTGGCCCAGCTGCACGGTGCGCTTGGCCACGTAGCCGTCCACCGGCGCCAGCAGCGCCGAACGCTGCGAGGCCAGCCAGGCCTCACGCACCTTGGCGCCCGCGGCCTGCACGCTGGGGTGCTGCTCGATGCTGGTGCCTTCGGTCATGGCCTGGTTGCTCACCAGCTGCTCGCGCGCCGCTTCCACGCCTGCCTGCGCGGCGGCCATGGCGCTCTTCGCGTTGGCCAGCTGCGATTGCGCGTGGTTCAGCTCTTCGCGCGACACCGCGCCGTTGCCCACCAGCGACTGGCGCCGGTTCAGGTCGTCGTTGGCGCGGGCGATTTCGCTTTGCGCCCTGGCCACGTCGGACTGGCGCAGCGACACCTGCGCTGACAGCGCGCCGTTGTTGGCGTACAGCGTGCGCACCTGGCGCACCGTCTGCGCCAGGTTGGCTTCGGCCTGGTCCAGCGCAACCCTGGCATCAGCCGGGTCGAGCTTGACCAGCGGCTGGCCGGCCTTCACGAAGTCGGTGTCGTCGGCCAGGATGGCCATCACGGTGCCGCCGATCTGCGGGGTGATCTGGACCACGTTGCCCTGCACGTAGGCGTTGTCGGTGGTTTCGTAGTGGCTGGCGACGAAGTATTCGTACGCGCCCCAGCCGATGCCGGCGACGATGACCACGCTGGCGAGGATGGTGAGGCCCTTCTTGCGGGCGGAGTTGCCGGCGGGCGCGGCGGGGGCTTGTTGTTCGCTCATGGTGTTTCTTCCTGCTTGTCTTCTTACTTTTGGGCGGCCGTCACGGCGTCGGCACGCCAGCCTCCGCCGAGGGCGCGAATGAGGGCCACCTGCGTGTCCAGGGCGCGAGCGGCCAGGTCCACGCCCAGGCGGCGCTGGGCCAGCACCGCGGTTTCGGCGGTGAGCACGTTGAGGTAATTGCCCAGGCCCGCCTGGTAGCGCTGCAGCGCGATCTGGTAGGCCGATTCGGCGGCTTCCTGCGCCTGCCGCTGCTCGGCCTGCTGGCGCGTGATGGACTGGCCGGAGGCGAGCTGGTCGGCCACCTCATGGATGGCGTCGATGACGGCGGCGTTATAGCTTTCCACCGCCGCGTCGTAGTCGGCCGTCTTGCCGCGCAGGTTGGCGCGCAGCCGGCCCGCTTCAAAGATCGGCAGGCGGATGGCCGGGCCCACGCCCCACTGCTGGCTGCCGCTGTCCAGCAGACGGCCCAGGCCGATGCTGGACAGGCCGGCGAAGGCCACCAGGTTGATGTTGGGATAGAACTGCGCCTTGGCGTTCTTGATGTCGTAGCCGGCGGCTTCCACGCGCCAGCGCGCGGCGGCCACATCGGCCCGCTGGCCCAGCAGGTCGGCCGGAATGGCAGCCGGGCTTGCTACGGTTTTGATAGCCGCGATAGCAGGCGGGGTGCGGGCTACATCGGTATTTGGCTGCCCAACCAGGGCGGCGAGCGCGTTCTTCGCGAGCGCGGACTGCTCCTTCAGCGCCTCAATCTGCTGGCGTGCCTCGGGCAGGCCGCCTTCGCTCTGGCGCAGCTCCAGCCGCGTGTCCAGGCCGGCGTTGACGCGGTCGCGCACCAGGCGCAGCGATTCTTCGCGCTGGGCCAGCGTGCGGCCGGCCACCGCCAATTGGTCGTTGACGCGCGCCAGTTGCAGGTAGCTGCGCACCACATTGCTGGCCAGCAGGATGCGCGCGGCATCGGTGTCGGCCTGCGCGGCGCGCGCCGCGCCCAGCGCCGTGTCGAGCGCCGCGCGGTTCTTGCCGAAGAAGTCCAGTTCCCAGCTGGCGCCCAGCTGCAGCGCGCCGCTGTCCTTAATGGAACCGGCCAGCGGCGGCGGCACCGCGCCGTTCTGCGTGTAGCGCTGGCGAGTGATGTCCAGCGAGCCGTTGATTTGCGGCAGCAAGGCGGCGTCGGCCACTTCACTCACGGCTTGCGCGCGCGCCAGCCGCGCCTGCGCGATGCGCAGGTTGGGGTTGCCGGCCAGCGCCTGGTCCACCAGGCGGCTGAGCTGCTCGTCGCCGAAGCCGCGCCACCACTGGGCATCGACCGCGGGCGAGGCACCGGCGGCCAGGTTGAGCGAGCCGGCGTCACGCAACTGCGCCTGGGTGTTGATGCCCGACATGTCGGCGCAGCCGGCCAGGGCCAGCGCCAGCAGCAGCGCCGTCGGGCGCAGGAAGTTCTTACTTGTCATTCTTTTCCCTTTCGGCCTGGATGGACTGCGCGTTGGCCAGGATGCGGCGCAGCATGCCTTTGAGTGTTTGCCATTCGTCCTGGCTGAAGCCCTGCAGGTGGGCGTTCTGCACGCCGCACAGGATGGCGGGAATCCGCTTGGCGGCCGTGCGGCCTTCGGGCGTGAGTTCGAGGTTGACCACGCGCCGGTCTTCCGAGGAGCGCACCCGCTTGAGCAGGCCCTTGGTCTCCAGCCGGTCCAGCGTGCGCGTCATGGCGCCCGCGTCCAGCTGGCATTCGCGCGCCAGCTCGGCCACGGTGGAGGCCGAGCCCATGTACAGCTTGAGCAGCGGCACCCACTGCGCGTTGGTCAGGCCGCTGGGCTCCAGCTCGACCTCGACCTCCGCCGAAACGGTGTTGAGGATCTTGCGCATCAGGTAGCCGACGCTTTCCTCGGGCCGGTAGTTGCCGGGCTCGTAGAAGCGCTGCGGCGGGGGCGGTGACGGGGTCTTGGCGGCCATGGCGAAATAATACATGCCTAGGCAAATATTGTCAAGGCTGTCTTTGCACTCAACAACATTACACTTGGGCCATGGCATCCCTCCCCTCTTCCTCCACCGCGCCCGCCAAGGGCTCGCCCCGCTCCCTGTCGGGCCTGGTGCCCTTCCTCAAGCCCTACCGCGGCCGGATCACCCTCGCGGCGATCTTCCTGGTGCTGGCGGCCATGGCCACGCTGGTGTTTCCGCTGGCCTTGCGCGGGCTGATCGACGGCGGGCTTTCGACCGCCGACAAGGGCACGCAGGTGCTGGCGCTGCGCGAGCATTTCGTGGAGCTGTTCGGCGTGGCGGTGGCGCTGGGCTTTTTCTCGGCCGCGCGGTTTTACACGGTGAGCTGGCTGGGCGAGCGCGTCACGGCCGACCTGCGCAACGCGGTGTACGCGCATGTGCTGCGGCAAAGCCCCGAGTTCTTCGAAACCGCGCAGACCGGCGAAGTGCTGTCGCGGCTGACCACCGACACCACGCTGGTGCAGACGGTGGTGGGCTCGTCGCTCAGCGTGGGGCTGCGCAACCTGGTGATGGGCACCGGCGCGATGGGCATGCTGGTGTGGACCAACCCCTACGTGATGACGCAGGTGCTGGGCATCCTGGTAGTGGTAGTGCTGCCCAGCGTATGGTTCGGCCGGCGGGTGCGCAAGCTTTCGCGCGCCAGCCAGGACCGCGTGGCCGATTCCAGCGCCATCGCGGCGGAGGTGCTGGGCGCCATCCCGGTGGTGCAGAGCTACACGGCCGAGGCGCGCGAGGCCGCGCGCTTCGATGCCTCCACCACCAATGCCTTCGACACCGCCGTGCGCCGCACCCGCGCCCGCGCGGTGCTGATCGTCTTCATCATCATCGCCACCAGCGCGGCGCTGCTTTGGGGCCTGTACCAGGGCACGCAGGCCGTGCTGGCGGGCAAGATCACCGCCGGCCACCTGGGGCAGACGGTGGTGTACGTGATCATGCTGGCGGGCTCGGTGGGCGTGCTCAGCGAGGTGTACGGCGACCTGCTGCGCGCCGCCGGCGCGACCGAGCGCCTGATGGAGCTGCTGGACTCGCGCTCGCCCGTGGTTTCACCGGAGAATCCGGCTGCAGCGCGCGCCACGCAAGCAGGGAGCGCTATCGAAATGGTAGCAGTGACGTTCAACTACCCGTCCCGCCCGGCCACGCCGGCGCTGCGCGAATTCAACCTGGAAGTGGCGCCGGGCGAAACGGTGGCGCTGGTCGGCCCCAGCGGCGCGGGCAAGAGCACGGTGTTCCAGCTGCTGCTGCGCTTTTACGATCCGGCGCAAGGCGACATCCGGCTGGACGGCGTGCCCACGCGCGAGCTGTCGCTGCATGACCTGCGCCAGCGCATCGGCATCGTGCCGCAGGACGCGGTGGTGTTCTCCACCAGCGCGATGGAAAATATTCGCTACGGCAAGCCCGGGGCCAGCGACGCCGAGGTGGTGGCCGCCGCCACGGCGGCGTTCGCGCACGACTTCCTCACTGCCCTGCCGGAAGGCTATGACACCTTTTTGGGCGAGCGGGGCGTGCGCCTGTCAGGCGGCCAGCGCCAGCGCATCGCGATCGCGCGAGCCATCCTGAAGAACCCGCCGCTGCTGCTGCTGGACGAAGCCACCAGCGCGCTGGACGCGGAGAGCGAGCGCATGGTGCAGGCGGCGCTGGAGTCGGCGATGCAGGGCCGCACAACGCTGGTGATCGCCCACCGCCTGGCCACCGTGCAGAAGGCCGACCGCATCATCGTGCTGGACCACGGCCGCATCGTGGAGCAAGGCACGCACGAGACGCTGATGGCGGTGAACGGTGTTTATGCGCGGCTGGCGGCGCTGCAGTTCATGGACTGAGCACTCTGTCATTGCGGGCTTGACCCGCAATCCACGTTGGCGCACCACGGTGGATGCCGGATCAGGTCCGGCATGACAACCCCTTATTGCAGCGGCTCTTTCAGCGCCTTGGGTATCGGCAGCGGCAGCACGCCGATGCCCTCTTCCTGCAGCGCCTCGGTCTCGCGGGCCGAAGCCTGGCCGCGAATGCCGCGCTCCTCGACTTCCCCGTAGTGGATGCGGCGCGCCTCTTCGGCAAAACGCCCGCCCACGTCTTCGGTATGCGCCATGACGTGGCGCACCATTTTCATCCAGGCCGCCTGCATGGTGGCGTCGGGCGCGGCCATGACTTCCTGCTTCGGCGCTTCGCGCGAGGCGCCCAGCATCAGGCGCGGCGCGGTCAGCATCTTGGCGATGGCGGTGTCGCCGCACAGCGGGCACTCGACCAGGCCGCGCGTGAGCTGGTCCTGGAAATCCTCTTCCGAGCCAAACCAGCCTTCAAACGAATGCCGGTGGGTGCATTGCAGGTTGAGGACTTTCATGGCTTCGATTATCCGCGCCAGTCCAAAGACCACGCGCCGGACAGGACGTTCTGCAGCCACAACGCGGCCACCAGCGTCTTGGCGTCGGTGACCTGGCCTTCGCGGCACCAGGCGGAAAGCTCCTGCGGCGTGGCGCTGAACACTTCGAGGAATTCGCCTTCGTCCAGCTTGCGCTCGCCCAGCGTAAGGCCCCGCGCGAACCAGATGTCGATGAATTCGGTGGAGTAGGAGATGACAGGGTGCAGTACGCCGGCGCGAGCCCATTCGCGCGCGCTGTAGCCGGTTTCTTCCAGCAGTTCGCGCCGGGCGCAGGCCAGCGGCTCTTCGCCCTTGTCGATCTTGCCGGCGGGGAACTCGGTCATCACCCGCTGCACGGGGTAGCGGAACTGGCGCTCCAGCAGCACGCGCCCGTCATCGAGCAGCGGGATGATCATCACCGCGCCCGGGTGCACCACGTATTCGCGCGTGGCACTGCCGCCATCGGGCAGCCGCACCGTGTCGCGAAAGGCGTGCAGGAATTTGCCCTTGAACAGCTCCACGCTGTCCTGCTTGTGCTCGATCAGGTGGTCGTCGGTGCTCATGTCAGTGGCGGTGCTTCCAGAGGTAGCGCCAGATGAAACCGGGGAAGGCGAAGACGATGAAGAGCGCGCCGGTCACGGCATAGAACTCCCAGCCCTGCGGTGCGATCTGCCCCGCGCTTTTCTCCAGCGCAAGGCCGAGGCCACCGGCGACGAAGTACAGCACCACCAGTTCAGCGAGCCGCAGCGCCAGCGGCTTCGGGGCCGCCATCGGCACGACGGCGAACAGCCGCTGGTTGAGGAAAGGCAGGTTGGCGGCGCACAAGGCCACC
Organism: Burkholderiales bacterium; assembly: GCA_016191525.1. Lineage (GTDB taxonomy): Bacteria > Pseudomonadota > Gammaproteobacteria > Burkholderiales > Burkholderiaceae_C > Ramlibacter. The sequence continues at coordinate 493,181 of JACPOK010000014.1, forward strand.
GCGATCACCAGCCAGACAGAGATGTTTTGCGACACGGGCGGGCGCCCTTGCGGGTGTTATGTCGCCAGCGTCTTGACGATGGCGTTCAGGCACAGCGTCATGAGCCCGCCGGGCAGGATGCCCAGGATCAGCACCAGCGCGCCGTTGATGGTCAGCACCGCGCGCACGTCCGCCGGCGCCGACACGGTGGTGGCCGTGATGGGCTCGTCGAAGTACATGACCTTGACGACACGCAGGTAGTAGAAGGCGCCGATCAGCGACATGATCACCGCGTAGATGGCCAGGCCGATGTAGAGCGTGTCGCCCGAAGCCACCAGCGCCTGCAGCACCGTGAGCTTGCCGTAGAAGCCCACCAGCGGCGGCACGCCGGCCAGCGAGAACAGGCACACGGCCATGACGCCGGCGTACAGCGGGCTGCGCTGGTTCAGGCCGGCCAGGTCGGAGATTTCCTCGCTCTCGAAGCCTTCGCGCGCCAGCAGCAGGATGATGCCGAAGCTGGCCAGCGTGGTGAGCACATAGGTGATCACGTAGAACATGGCGGCGCTGTACGCATACTGCGCGTTGAGCGTGTTGCCGTTGACGAAGCCCGCGGCCAGGCCCAGCAGTACGAAGCCCATCTGCGCGATGGTGGAGTACGCCAGCATGCGCTTGAGGTTGGTCTGCGCGATGGCGGCGAAGTTGCCCACCAGCAGCGAGCCGGCGGCCAGCACCAGCAGCATCTGCTGCCAGTCGGGCGCCAGCGGGATCAGGCCTTCCACCAGCAGGCGGATGGCGATGCCGAAGGCCGCCAGCTCGGGCGCCGCGCCGATCATCAGCGTGACGGCCGTGGGCGCGCCCTGGTACACGTCGGGGATCCACATGTGGAAGGGCACGGCCCCCAGCTTGAAGGCCAGGCCGGCGACGATGAACACCAGCCCGAACACCATCACCTGGTGCTTGATGCGGCCGCTGCCCACGGCCTTGAACACTTCAGTGAGGTCCAGCGAGCCGGTGGCGCCGTAGATCATGGAGATGCCGTACAGCAGGAAGCCGCTGGCCATGGCGCCCAGCACGAAGTACTTCATGGCCGCCTCGGTGGAGGTGGCGTGGTCGCGCCGCAGCGCCACCAGCGCGTAGCTGCACAGCGTGAGCAGCTCCAGCCCCAGGTAGATCACCAGGAAGTTGCTGCCCGAGACCATGACGAACATGCCCAGCAGCGCGAACATCGACAGGGTGAACATCTCGCCGCCGCGCAGCATGTCCCGGTCGGCCGCGTAGGGGCGGCCATACACCAGCGTGACCATCACGGCCAGCGTGGAGAAGCACTTGAGCCAGTTGCTCAGCGGGTCGCTGACGATCATGCGGTTGAAGGCGTAGATCGTGTCGCCGCGGATGGCGAAGTCGGCGTTGAACCAGGCCACCACGGCCAGCGTGGCCATGGTGAGCCAGTAGGTCAGGTTGCGCTGGCGGGTCTTCACGCCCAGGTCGATCAGCGCGATCACGCAGGCCATCACCAGCAGCAGGATGTCCGGCGACACGACGATCAGGCTTATTTTGTCCAGCATGGCGCTCTTCGATTCAGTCTGTTAGTTCAGTTTGGAAACAGCCACGTGCTTCAGCAAGTCGGCCACCGAGGCGTTCATGATGTCGGTGAAGGGCTTGGGATAAATGCCCATGTACATGACGGCGATGGCCAGCAGGCCCAGCATCAGGAATTCGCGGGCATTGATGTCGGTGAGTTCGCGCACGTGGTCGTTGGCCACCGGGCCCAGGTACACGCGCTTGAACATCCACAGGGTGTAGGCGGCGCCGAAGATCAGCGCGGTGGCGGCGGCGAAGCCCAGCCAGAAGTTGGCCTTGACGGCGCCCAGGATCACCATCCACTCGCCCACGAAACCGGCAGTGGCGGGCAAGCCGCAGTTGGCCATGGAGAACAGCAGCGCGAAGGCGGTGAAGTTGGGCATGGTGTTCACCACGCCGCCATAGCTGGAAATCTCGCGCGAATGAACGCGGTCGTACAGCACGCCGATGCACAGGAACATGGCGCCCGAGACAAAGCCGTGCGCGATCATCTGCACCAGGCCGCCGGCCACGCCGAGGTCGTTGAAGATGAAGAAGCCCAGGGTGACGAAGCCCATGTGCGCGACGGACGAATAGGCCACCAGCTTCTTCATGTCCTGCTGCACCATCGCGACCAGGCCCACGTAGATCACCGCGATCAGCGACAGCGCGATCATCAGCCAGGCCCATTCGTGCGAGGCGTCGGGCGCGATCGGCATCGAGAAGCGCAGGAAACCGTAGGCGCCCAGCTTCAGCATGATGGCCGCCAGCACGGCGGAGCCGCCGGTGGGCGCCTCCACGTGCACGTCGGGCAGCCAGGTGTGCACCGGCCACATCGGCACCTTGACGGCGAACGCGGCGAAGAAGCCGAAGAACAGCAGCGTCTGCGCGCCGGCCGGCAGCGGCAGCTTGTGCCAGGTGAGGATGTCGAAGCTGCCGCCGGACTTGCCGTACAGGTAGATCAGGGCGATCAGCATCAGCAGCGAGCCGAGCAGCGTGTACAGGAAGAACTTGAAGGCCGCGTAGATCTTGTTGGGCCCGCCCCAGATGCCGATGATCAGGTACATCGGGATCAGCGTGGCTTCGAAGAAGGTGTAGAACAGGATGCCGTCGAGCGCGCAGAACACGCCGATCATCAGGCCCGACAGGATCATGAAGGCGCCGAAATACTGGTTGACGCGCTCGGTGATGACTTCCCAGCCGGCGATGACCACCACCACGTTGATGAACGCGGTGAGCAGCACGAACCAGAACGAGATGCCGTCCACGCCCAGGTGGTAATTGATGTGGAAGCGGTCGATCCAGGCCACGTTCTCGACGAACTGCATGGCCGAGGTGCCCAGCTTGAAGCCGTCGTACAGCGGCAGGGTCACCAGCAGGCTGATGACCGCGCCGACCAGCGCGATCCAGCGCACGCTGTGCGCCTGGTCGTCGCGGCCCAGGGCCAGCAGGACAAGGCCGAAGAAGATCGGTGTCCAGATTGCAAGGCTCAGCAAACCCATTTTTATTCTTCCGCCTCGTTAATTCTTAATCCATACGAACCACGTCATCAGCACGAACACGCCCAGGATCATCCCGAACGCATAGTGGTAGATGTAGCCCGACTGGAACCAGCGCACCACGCCGGAGAACCAGCCGGCGAGCTTCCAGGAGCCGTTGACCAGCGCGCCGTCGATGATGGCTTGGTCGCCGCCCTTCCACAGGCCCATGCCCAGGCCGCGGGCGCCGCGCGCCAGGATGTTCTCGTTGATCCAGTCCATGTAGTACTTGTTGTCCAGCAGCTTGTACACGGGCTGCACCATGGACTGGATCTTCGCGGGCAGCGCGGTATTGACCATGTACAGGTAGTAGGCCAGCGCCACGCCCGACAGCGCCAGCCAGAACGGAAGCGAAGTGAGGCCGTGCAGCGCCATCTGCGCGGGGCCGTGGAAGGCCTTGGCCAGCTCTTCCATGGCCGGGTGCTTTTCCAGGTTGACGAAGATCGAATCCTTGAAGAATTCGCCGAACAGCATGGGCTGGATGGTGAGGAAGCCGATCACCACCGAGGGGAAGGCCAGCAGCAGCAGCGGCGCCGTCACCACCCAGGGTGACTCGTGCGGCTCGTGGTGGTCGTCGTGGTGGTGATGCGGGTCAGGCTCTTCATGGGCATCGTGGTGGTGCAGCTCGGGGTTCTGGTCGAAGCGCTCCTTGCCGTGGAACACCAGGAAGTACATGCGGAACGAATAGAAGGCCGTGACGAACACGCCGGCCAGCACCGCGAAGTGCGCGAAGCCGGCGCCCCACAGGTGGCTCTCGCCCACCGCCTCGATGATGCTGTCCTTGGAATAGAAGCCCGCGAACAGCGGCGTGCCGATCAGCGCGAGCGAACCCAGCAGCGAGGTGATCCAGGTGATGGGCATGTACTTGCGCACGCCGCCCATCCAGCGGATGTCCTGGTTGTGGTGCATGCCGATGATGACGGAGCCGGCCGCGAGGAACAGCAGCGCCTTGAAGAAGGCGTGCGTCATCAGGTGGAACACGGCCACCGAGTAGGCCCATGAACAGGGCCGTGATGGCGCCGATCACCATGATGAAGGACAGCGCGGTATCCGACAGCTCGAACAGCGGCGACATGCGCGCGACCATGAAGATGCCGGCCGTCACCATGGTGGCGGCGTGGATCAGCGCGGAGATGGGCGTCGGGCCTTCCATCGAATCAGGCAGCCACACATGCAGCGGGAATTGCGCGCTCTTGCCCATGGCGCCGATGAACAGGCAAATGCAGATCACGGTGACCAGCATCCACTCGGTGCCCGGGAAGCCCAGCTTGGCCAGCTCGCCCGACTTGCCGAAGACCTCGGCATAGTTCAGCGAACCGGCGTAGGCGGTGATGAGGCCGATGCCCAGGATGAAGCCGAAGTCGCCCACGCGGTTGACCAGGAAGGCCTTCATGTTGGCGAAGATGGCCGTGGGCTTGTTGAACCAGAAGCCGATCAGCAGGTACGACACCAGGCCCACCGCTTCCCAGCCGAAGAACAGCTGCAGGAAGTTGTTGCTCATCACCAGCATCAGCATGGAGAAGGTGAATAGGGAGATGTAGCCGAAGAAGCGGTTGTAGCCGTCGTCTTCCTCCATGTAGCCGATGGTGTAGATGTGCACCATCAGCGACACGAAGGTCACCACGCACATCATCATGGCCGTCAGGCCGTCGACGAGGAAGCCCACTTCCATCTTCAGGCCGCCGACGACCATCCACTCGTACAGGGTGGCGTTGAAGCGCGCGCCGTCGATGGCGACGCTCTTGAGCGTCATGGCGGAAATGACGAACGCAACGAACACGCCCAGGATGGTGAGCGTGTGCGACAGGCGCCGGCCGATCAGGTTGCCGCCGAAGCTGGTGCCGAAGACACCCGCCAGCACGGCGCCCGCCAGGGGCGCCAGCGGGACGGCGAGCAGGGTGGAAGCGGTGAGGGTTTGGCTCATGTTGTTGTGGGGCGCGCCGCCCTTAGCCCTTGAGCGTGTTGAGTTCGTCGACGTTGATGTTCGACTTGTTGCGGAACAGCAGCACCAGGATGGCCAGGCCGATGGCCGATTCGGCCGCCGCCACCGTCAGGATGAAGAACACGAACACCTGGCCGTGCATGTCGTTCAGGTAATAGGAGAACGCCACGAAATTCATGTTCACGGCCAGCAGCATCAGCTCGATGGCCATCAGCAGCACGATGAGGTTGCGGCGGTTCAGGAAGATGCCGATCACCGACAGCGCGAACAGGATGGCGCCCAGCGAAAGAAAGTGCCCCAGGGTGATGCTCATGCCTTGGTCTCCGCGGCGGCAGCCGCCGGTTGCGGTTCGGGCGCGGCCATGGTGGGCTCGAGCTTCACCATCCTGACCCGGTCGCGGGCCTTCACGCGCACCTGGTCCGAGGGGTCCATGTGCTTGCTGTCCTTGCGCTGGCGCAGCGTGAGCGCGATGGCCGCGATGATGGCCACCAGCAGGATCACGGCCGCGATTTCCAGCGGGTACAGGTACTGGGTGTACAGCAGCTTGCCCAGTTCCTTGGTATTGGAGAACTGCGCGGCGGCGGCCGGCAGCGCGGCGGCGGCCGGCTTGGTCTCCTCGCCCAGGCGGAAGCCGCCCAGCAGCACGCCCGCCATTTCAAGCGCGATGACGGCGCCCACGGCCGCGGCCAGCGGAAAATGCTTCCAGAAGCCGGCGCGCAGCGAATCGACGTTGATGTCCAGCATCATCACGACGAACAGGAACAGCACCATCACCGCGCCCACGTACACCAGCACCAGCGAGATGGCCAGGAACTCGGCCTTCAGCAGGATCCAGACGGCGGCCGCCTGGAAGAAGGCCAGCACCAGGTACAGCGCGGCGTAGACCGGGTTGCGGGCGGTGATGACGCGGAAGGCCGCGAACAGCAGCACCGCGGAAAACAGGTAGAAGAAGCCGGCTCGGATGTCCATGGGGGATTCTTTTTCTAGCGGTACTTGGCGTCAGCCGCCTTGGCCGCCGCGATCTCGGGCTCGTAGCGGTCGCCCACGGCCAGCAGCATGTCCTTGGTGAAATACAGGTCGCCCCGCTTTTCGCCGTGGTATTCAAAGATGTGCGTCTCCACGATGGAGTCGACCGGGCAGCTTTCTTCGCAGAAGCCACAGAAGATGCACTTGGTGAGGTCGATGTCGTAGCGGGTGGTGCGGCGCGAGCCGTCCTCGCGCACGTCGGATTCGATGGTGATGGCCAGCGCCGGGCACACGGCCTCGCACAGCTTGCAGGCGATGCAGCGCTCTTCGCCGTTCTCGTAGCGGCGCAGCGCGTGCAGGCCGCGGAAGCGCGGGGACATCGGCGTCTTCTCTTCCGGGAACTGCACCGTGATCTTGCGGCTGAAGGCGTACTTGCCGGTGATGGCCAGGCCCTTGAACAGCTCGAACAGCATGAAGCTGGACAGGAAGTCCTTGAGCGAAAACGCCGACGGCGGGGAAACTGCTTGGGTGGACATGGTGCCTGCCTACTTCCAGATGTTGAATGGCGTCTGCATCCAGGCGCCCACCACCACCAGCCACACCAGCGTGACCGGGATGAAGATCTTCCAGCCCAGCCGCATGATCTGGTCATAGCGGTAGCGCGGGAACGTGGAGCGCACCCACAGGAACATGGTGACGACGCAGAAGGTCTTGATGCCCAGCCAGATCCAGCCGGGAATGAAGGCCAGGAAACCGACCGGGGGCAGCCAGCCGCCGAGGAACATGACCACGGCCAGGATGGAGACCAGCCACATGTTGGCGTATTCGGCGAGGAAGAACATGGCGAAGCTCATGCCCGAGTACTCGATCATGTGGCCCGCGACGATTTCGGATTCGCCTTCCACCACGTCGAACGGGTGGCGGTTGGTCTCGGCCAGGCCCGAAATGAAATACACGACGAAGATCGGCAGCAGCGGCAGCCAGTTCCAGGACAGGAAGCCCAGGCCCATTTCGGCGAACTGACCCTTGCCCTGCCCCATCACCACGTCGGTCATGTTCAGGCTGCCGGCCACCATCAGCACCACCACCAGGCAAAAGCCCATGGCGATTTCGTAGCTGACCATCTGGGCCGAGGCGCGCAGCGCGCCCAGGAAGGCGTACTTGGAGTTGGAAGCCCAGCCCGCGATGATCACGCCGTACACCTCGAGCGAGGTGATGGCCATGATGAACAGCAGGCCGGCGTTGATGTTGGCCAGCGCCACGTCGGGGCCGAAGGGAATCACCACCCACGCGGCCAGTGCCGGCATGATGGTCATGATCGGCCCCAGCAGGAACAGGCCCTTGTTGGCCACCGTGGGCAGGATGATTTCCTTGGTCAGCAGCTTCAGCGCGTCGGCGATCGGCTGCAGCAGGCCCAGCGGGCCGGTGCGGTTGGGGCCGATGCGGATCTGCGTGAAGCCGATGGCCTTGCGCTCCCACAGCGTGAGGTAGGCCACCGCGCCCATCAGGGGCAGCACCACGAGGACGATCTTGATGAGGGTCCAGATGACGGGCCAGCCGGCGGCCGTCCACCAGCCCGCGCCTATCAACCCGTTGCCGAAGCCGTAGATCTGGTCGATCATGTCGCGACCTCCTCGGCCTTGCGGGCCAGCTGGCCATCGGCCGTCATCTGCAGCGACGGGGCACGGCGGACGATGCCGTCCAGCTGGTAGATGGAAGCCGTTGCGGGCCTGCCATCCGATGCCGTCAGATCGGCAGCGGCAGACGTTGCATTGCCCAGCGCGCCGCCCTGCACCAGCGCGGCCTGCGCATCCTGCGCGCCGCGAGCAGCCACCAGCACTTCGTTGGCAGATTCGTATTCAAAGCCCGGCAGGCCCAGCATGTTGGCCAGCACGCGCAGCACCTTCCAGGCGGGGCGCGTCTCGCCCAGCGGCTTGACCACGGCATGGAAGCCCTGGACCCGGCCTTCGGCATTGACGAAAGTGCCCGGCGTTTCGGTGAACGGCGCGATGGGCAGCAGCACGTCGCTGAATTCCATGTTGGCCTTGAAGGGGCTGAGCGTGACGACCATCTGCGCCTTGTTCAGGCCGAGCGCGGCGGCACGGCCGGCAGCGGAATCGAACTGCGGTTCGGTGTTGAGCAGCAGCACGGCCTTCAGGGCCCCGTCCGCGTTGGCCAGCATCTGGCCGGCGTTCAGGCCGCCCTCGCCCGGCAGCGCGCCGGCAAGCTGCGCGCCCACGGTGTTGGCGGCCTCGGTGAGGTAGCCCACGGTGGCGCCGGTCTGCTCGGCTATCCAGTTGGCCAGCGACAGCAGGCTGGAGGCATTCGCATGGTGCGCCGCCGCGTTGCCCAGCAGGATGGCCTTGCGCTCGCCACCCATCAGGGATTTGGCGATGGCTTTCGCGCTGTCGGTTGCGTTGCCCGAAACCGGCGCAGAAACGCCCTTCTCCGCGCCGATGGCCGTGGCCACGTCGGCCAGGGCCTGCGCCCACTGGCCTGCCGGAGCGACCAGCGAATTGGCGATGGGCATGGCCCAGTCGTGCTCGACGTCGTGAATGACGGACACCGCGGCGCCCTTGCGCACAGCGCCGCGCACGCGCAGCGCGAACAGCGGGTGCTCCTTGCGCAGGTTGGAACCCACCACCAGCGCGCGCTGCAGCGTGGACAGCGATGCGATGGAAGTGCCCAGCCAGCGCACGCCCTCGGGCTTCGCGAACTCGGCGTTGCGCAGGCGGTAGTCGATGTTCTCGCTGCCCAGGCCGCGCATCAGTGCGCCGGCCAGGTACAGCTCTTCCACCGTGCTGTGCGGGCTGGCCAGGGTGCCGACGCTGCCGGCGCCGTGGTCGGCCTTGATCTGCCTCAGCCCGTTGGCCACGTATTCCAGCGCGGTCTGCCAATCCACCTGCTTCCATTCGCCGCCCTGCTTGAGCATGGGCTGCGTCAGGCGCTCTTCGGTGTTGAGTGCTTCATACGAGAAGCGGTCGCGGTCGGCCAGCCAGCATTCGTTGACATCGTCGTTTTCCAGCGGCAGCACGCGCAGCACCTTGTTGCCCTTGACCTGCACGATCAGGTTGGCGCCGGTGGAGTCATGCGGGCTGACGGACTTGCGGCGCGACAGCTCCCAGGTGCGGGCCTGGTAGCGGAAGGGCTTGCTGGTGAGCGCGCCCACGGGGCACAGGTCGATCATGTTGCCCGACACTTCGGAGTCGACCGTGTCGTTCAGCACGGTGGTGATCTCGGAGTGCTCGCCGCGGTGGATCATGCCCAGCTCCATCACGCCGGCCACTTCCTGGCCGAAGCGCACGCAGCGGGTGCAGTGGATGCAGCGCTCCATCTCCTTCATGGAGATCAGCGGGCCGACGTCCTTGACGGGCACGGTGCGCTTTTCTTCCTCGTAACGGGAAGCGGAGCCGCCATAGCCCACAGCCAGGTCCTGCAGCTGGCATTCGCCGCCCTGGTCGCAGATGGGGCAGTCCAGCGGGTGGTTGATCAGCAGGAACTCCATGACCGACTGCTGGGCCTTGATGGCCTTGTCGCTCTTGGTGCGCACGATCATGCCCTGCGTGACGGGCGTGGCGCAGGCCGGCATGGGCTTGGGCGCCTTCTCCACGTCGACCAGGCACATGCGGCAGTTGGCCGCGATGCTCAGTTTCTTGTGATAGCAGAAGTGCGGGATGTAGGTGCCCGCCTTGTCGGCCGCATGCATGATCATGCTGCCCTCGGTGATCTCCACCTTCTGGCCGTCGAGTTCGATTTCAACCATAGTTTTCTCGTTCCGCCCGCTCAGGCCTGCACGGCCGGCTGCCGTGCCTTGTCGATCAGCGCCTGGAATTCAGGCCGGAAGTGCTTGATCATGGCGCGCACCGGCATGGCCGCCGCGTCGCCGAGCGCGCAGATGGTGCGGCCCTGGATGTTGTCGGCCACGGAATTCAGCAGGTCCATGTCGCTCTGCCTGCCGTGGCCGGTATGGATGCGGTCCACCACGCGCCACAGCCAGCCCGTGCCTTCGCGGCAGGGCGTGCACTGGCCGCAGGACTCGTGCATATAGAAGTAGGAAAGGCGCTTGAGCGACTCCACCATGCAGCGCGAATCGTCCATCACGATGACGGCACCCGAGCCCAGCATGGAGCCGGCCTTGGCGATGGAGTCGTAGTCCATCGTGCATTCCATCATGGTGGCCGCCGGCAGCACCGGCGCCGACGAGCCGCCGGGAATCACGGCCTTGAGCGTGCGGCCCTTGCGCACGCCGCCGGCCAGCTCCAGCAGCTTGGCGAACGGCGTGCCCAGCGGCACTTCGTAGTTGCCGGGCAGCTCGACGTCGCCCGAGACCGAATAGATCTTGGTGCCGCCGTTGTTGGGCTTGCCCACTTCCAGGAAGGCCTGGCCGCCGTTGCGGATGATCCAGGGCACCGCCGCGAAAGTCTCGGTGTTGTTGATGGTGGTCGGCTTGCCGTACAGGCCGAAGCTGGCCGGGAACGGCGGCTTGAAGCGCGGCTGGCCCTTCTTGCCTTCCAGCGATTCCAGCAGGCCGGTTTCCTCGCCGCAGATATAGGCACCGAAGCCGTGGGCCGCATGCAGCTGGAAGCTGAAGTTGCTGCCCAGTATCTTGTCGCCCAGGTAGCCGGCGGCGCGCGCTTCTTCCAGCGCTTCCTCGAACCGGTCGTACGTGGTGAAAATTTCACCGTGGATGTAGTTGTAGCCGACGCTGATGCCCATGGCGAAGGCGGCAATCGCCATGCCTTCGATCACCTGGTGCGGGTTGAACTGAAGCAGGTCGCGGTCCTTGCAGGTGCCCGGCTCGCCCTCGTCGGAGTTGCACACCAGGTATTTCTGGCCCGGGAACTGGCGGGGCATGAAGCTCCACTTCAGGCCCGTGGGAAAGCCCGCGCCGCCGCGGCCACGCAAGCCCGACTCCTTGACGGTGGCGATCACCTGGTCCTGCGTCAGGCCCACGACGCCTGCGTCGTTCACATCCGTCAAAATTTTGCGCAGCGCCTTGTAGCCGTCGCGCGCTTCATAGTCTTTCAGGCGCCAGTTGCTGCCGTTCAGGTCGGCATAGATCTGGGGGCTGATGTGGCGGCCGTGAAAGCAGGTCTGCACGCCCGTGGCCTGGAACTGGGCCAGCACCTGGTCGGCGGTCATGCGGATGCTCCCTTCAGGCCGTCGATCAGCTGGTCGAGCTTGTCGTTGCTCATGAAGCTGCACATGGTGCGGTCGTTCACCAGCATCACGGGCGAATCGGCGCAGGCGCCCAGGCACTCGCTTTGCTGCAGCGTGAACAGGCCGTCGGCCGTGGTCTCGCCCATGCTGATGCCCAGCTTGTGCTCCAAGTGGTGCAGGGCCTTCTGCCCATCGCGCAGCTGGCACGGCAGGTTGGTGCAGACGTTCAGCTTGAACTTGCCCACGGGCTGCTGGTTGTACATGTTGTAGAAGGTCGTGACCTCGTGCACCGCGATCGGCGGCATGCGCAGGTACTCGGCCACCAGGTTCTCGCTTTCGCGGCTGACCCAGCCCTGTTCCTTCTGGATGATCGTCAGGCAGGCCATCACGGCCGACTGCCTCTGGTCGGGCGGGTACTTGGCGACTTCGCGGTCAAAAGCCGCGCGGGTGGAATCAGAAATCATCGGTCAATCTCTCCGAACACGATGTCCATGGTGCCGATCACGGCCACGGCGTCGGCAATCATGTGGCCCCGGGACATTTCGTCCATGGCGGCCAGGTGCGGGAAGCCCGGCGGGCGGATCTTCAGGCGGTAGGGCTTGTTGGCGCCATCGCTCACGATGTAGATGCCGAACTCGCCCTTGGGGTGCTCCACCGCGGCATAGGCCTCGCCCTCGGGGACGCGGAAGCCTTCGGTGAACAGCTTGAAATGGTGGATCAGCTCTTCCATGTTGGCCTTCATGGATTCGCGGTCGGGCGCGGCCACCTTGTGGTTGCTGGTGATCACCGGGCCGGGGTTCACGCGCAGCCAGTCCACGCACTGCTTGATGATGCGGTTGGACTGGCGCAGCTCTTCCACCCGCACCAGGTAGCGGTCGTAGCAGTCGCCCGTCTTGCCGACCGGGATGTCGAAATCCATCTTGTCGTACACCTCGTACGGCTGCTTCTTGCGCAGGTCCCAGGCAAAGCCCGAGCCGCGCAGCATCGGGCCGGTGAAGCCCAGGCTGAGCGCCCGCTCGGGTGTCACCACGCCGATGCCGACGGTGCGCTGCTTCCAGATGCGGTTGTCGGTCAGCAGCGTCTCGTATTCGTCCACGTAGTGCGGGAAGCGCCTGGTGAAATCCTCGATGAAGTCCAGAAGCGAGCCCTGGCGGTTCTCGTTCAGCCGGCCGATGGCGCGCTCGTTCTTGATCTTGCTGACCTTGTACTGCGGCATGCTGTCCGGCAGGTCGCGGTACACGCCGCCCGGGCGGAAGTAGGCGGCATGCATGCGCGCACCCGACACGGCTTCGTACATGTCGAACAGGTCTTCCCGCTCGCGGAAGCAGTAGATCAGCATGTTCATCGCGCCGCAGTCCAGCCCGTGCGCGCCGAGCCACAGCAGGTGGTTCAGCAGGCGCGTGATCTCGGAGAACATCACGCGGATGTACTGCGCGCGCAGCGGCACGTCGATGCCCATCAGCTTCTCGATGGCCAGGCAGTAGGCGTGCTCGTTGCACATCATCGAGACGTAATCCAGCCGGTCCATATAGGGCAGCGACTGGATGTAGGTGCGGGTTTCAGCCAGCTTCTCGGTGGCGCGGTGCAGCAGGCCGATGTGCGGGTCGGCGCGCTGGATCACTTCGCCGTCCAGCTCCAGCACCAGGCGCAGCACGCCGTGCGCGGCCGGGTGCTGCGGGCCGAAGTTCAGGGTGTAGTTCTTGATCTCGGCCATTACTTTTTACCGCCGTTGATGCCGCCGTAGTTGTCTTCGCGGATGATGCGCGGGGTGATCTCGCGCGGCTCGATCGAGACGGGCTGGTAGATCACGCGCTTGCGCTCCGGGTCATAGCGCATCTCGACGTGGCCCGACACCGGGAAGTCCTTGCGGAACGGGTGGCCGATGAAGCCGTAGTCGGTGAGGATGCGGCGCAGGTCGTCGTGGCCCTCGAAGACGATGCCGTACAGGTCGAAGGCTTCGCGCTCGAACCAGTTGGCGGCGCTCCAGATGCCGTTGATGGAATCGACCACCGGCAGGTCGTCATCGGGCGCAAACACCTTCAGGCGCACGCGCTGGTTCAGGCTGACGGACAGCAGGTGCGAAACCACGCAATAGCGCTGGCCGTCCCAGCCGCCTTCGCGGTAGTCGGAATAGTCCACGCCGCACAGGTCGATCAGCTGCTCGAACTGGCAGCCGCGCGCGTCGCGCAGCATGGTCGCGGCCACGAGGTAATCGGTGGACGCCACCGTGACGGTGATCTCGCCCAGGCGCAGGTCGATGCGCCTGGCCAGCGCGCCCAGCGTGGTGGCGATGTGGCCCCTGAGCGTTTCGGGATTGACGGCGAATGCAACGGTCATCGGCCTACACCCGCGCGATGGTTTGCGTGCGGCGGATCTTCTGCTGCAGCTGGATGATCCCGTACAGCAGCGCCTCGGCAGTGGGCGGGCAGCCGGGCACGTACACGTCCACCGGCACGATGCGGTCGCAGCCGCGCACGACCGAGTAGCTGTAGTGGTAGTAGCCGCCGCCGTTGGCGCACGACCCCATGGACAGGACCCAGCGCGGCTCGGGCATCTGGTCGTACACCTTGCGCAGGGCCGGCGCCATCTTGTTGCACAGCGTGCCGGCCACGATCATCAGGTCGGACTGGCGCGGGCTGGGTCGGAACAGCATGCCGAAGCGGTCGATGTCGTAGCGGGCGGCGCCCGCGTGCATCATCTCCACCGCGCAGCACGCCAGGCCGAACGTCATGGGCCAGAGCGAGCCGGTCTTGGCCCAGTTGATGACCGAGTCCACGGTCGTGGTGACCATGCCCTCTTTGAGAATGCCGTCGATTGCCATGGTTACTGCCGTTGTGTTGTTTAGCGCTATTCCCAGTCGAGGGCGCCTTTTTTCCACTCGTAGGCGAAGCCCACGACGAGGATGCCCAGGAAAATCATCATGGCCCAGAAGCCGGTCGCCCCGATTTCCTTGAGCGAGACGGCCCAGGGGAAGAGGAAGGCGATTTCCAGGTCGAACAGGATGAACAGGATGGCCACGAGGTAGTAGCGCACATCGAACTTCATGCGCGCGTCCTCGAAGGCCTCGAAGCCACATTCGTAGGGGGAGTTCTTGGCCGCGTCGGGCCGGTTGGGGCCGAGCAGCCAGCCAAGCACCTGGGGCACGATGCCGACGCCGACGCCGACCAGGATGAACAAGAGAACGGGGAGGTACTGGTCGAGGTTCATCTGAAGGCAGTGGTCCGCGCTTTCGAGTCCGCCGGCGGTGCCGGCAGGCTTTGCTTTTTGTTGGTGCCGTCGGCGAGACTCGAACTCGCACAGCTTTCGCCACTACCCCCTCAAGATAGCGTGTCTACCAATTTCACCACGACGGCGGTTTTTTCTGCCCGGATGGCATGAGGAAACCTTGCGGTTTTTGGCTCTCCAGACAGCCTAGGAGTTTACCCTGAAACCAGGGCAGCTCTTCCAGTGAAACGCCCCCCTCGCGATTACTTCGTGGGAATCTGGGCCGCGCCCGATGCGGGGATGGCAGGCGCTGCCGGGGCGGTGCTGGCTGCAGGGGCCGCGGGAGCCGTGGTTCCGGGGATGGCCGCGGCGCCGGAGGCGGCGGGCGCCATGGCGGGTGCGGCGGCGCCGGCACGCTCGAGCACCGAGCCGGAATCGGCCGGGCGCAGGTTGCCGAAGTAAGCCAGCGCCAGCGTGCAGACGAAGAACACGCCCGCCAGCACAGCCGTCGTGCGCGACAGGAAGTTGGCGCTGCCGCTGGCGCCAAACAGGCTGCCCGAGCCGCCGCTGCCGAAAGCCGCGCCCATGTCGGCGCCCTTGCCGTGCTGGATGAGGATGAGGCCGATCATGCCCAGCGCCGACAGCATCTGCACGGCCAGGATGATGGTGAGGAAAATGTTCATTGATTACTCCTGAATTTGTAGCGCCATACGCAGGCCCCTAGCGGGCTGCTGCGATGATCGTGAGGAAATCGGCGGCCTTCAGCGAAGCCCCGCCGATCAGCCCGCCGTCGATGTCGGGCTGGGCCAGCAGGCTGGCGGCGTTGGCCGCGTTCATGCTGCCGCCGTAGAGGATATGCACGCGTTCGGCGTGCGGCGTGGCGGCCTTGAGCTGGGCGCGCAGCACCGCGTGCACCTGCTGCGCCTGCTCGGGCGTGGCGGTCTTGCCGGTGCCGATGGCCCAGACGGGTTCGTAAGCCACGGCGATCTCGCTGATGCAGTGGCCATTGGTGTGGATGACGGCCGCGAGCTGGCGCTTCACGACTTCTTCGGTCTTGCCGGCTTCGCGTTCGGCCAGCGTTTCTCCCACGCAGCAGATCGGCGTGATGCCGTGGGCCAGCGCGGCCTTGGCCTTGTCGGCCACCAGCGCATCGGTTTCGCCATGGTATTGCCGGCGCTCCGAGTGGCCGACGATGGCGTAGCGCACGCCGAATTCCTTGAGCATCGCGGCCGACAGCTCGCCGGTATAGGCGCCCTGCTCGTGCGCCGACACGTCCTGCGCGCCCAGCTCCAGCGCGGACCCGGCGCGCAGCGCCTGCAGCTGCGCCAGGTACGGCGCGGGCACGCAGACGGCGGCAATGCAGCCGGCCGGACCCATGCCGGCGGCCAGCGCGCGCACCAGTGCTTCATTGGCAGCCAGGCTGCCATTCATCTTCCAGTTGCCGGCGATGAGCTTTTTCTTTTCCATGGCTACCAAGTGAGCACGATCTTGCCGATGTGCTGGTTGGATTCCATCAGCTCATGGGCTTTCGCCGCCTCGGCGGCCGGGAAGGTGCTGTGGATCACGGGCTTCACGGCGCCCTTTTCCAGCAACGGCCAGACCTTTTCCTTCAGCGAGGCGGCGATGGCCGCCTTGAAGGCCACCGGGCGCGGCCGCAGCGTGGAGCCGGTGACCAGCAGGCGCCGGCGCAGCACCAGGCCCGCATTGAACTCGGCTTTGGTGCCGCCCTGCACCGCGATGATCACCAGTCGGCCGTCCTCTGCCATGCAGCCGATTTCGCGCGCCACGTAGCTGCCCGCCACCATGTCCAGGATGACGTTGACGCCGGCGCCGCCGGTGATGGACTTCACCTCTTCGGCGAAATCCTTCGTCTTGTAATTGATGGCGTGGTCGGCGCCGAGCTTCACGCAGGCCTCGCACTTGTCGTCGCTGCCGGCCGTGGCAATAACGGTCGCGCCCATGGCTTTGGCCAGCTGGATGGCGGTGACGCCGATGCCGCTGGTGCCGCCCTGCACCATGAAAGTCTCGCCCGCCTGCAGGCGCCCACGGTCGAACACGTTGCTCCACACGGTGAAGAAGGTCTCAGGCAGGGAAGCCGCTTCCACGTCGCTGAAGCCCGCGGGCACGGGCAGGCACTGGCCCACCGGCGCCACGCAGAGTTCGGCGTAACCGCCGCCGGCCACCAGCGCGCAGACACGATCGCCCGCCTTGATGCCCGCGGCCTTCATGGCCTGCTCGTCGCCGGACACCACCACGCCCGCCACTTCCAGGCCCGGGATGTCCGAGGCGCCGGGCGGAACGGGGTAGTTTCCGGTGCGCTGCAGCACGTCGGGCCGGTTGATGCCGCTGGCCGCGACGCGGATCAGCAGCTCGCCGGCGCCGGCCACGGGATCGGGCCGCTCGCCGAGCCGCAAGACCTCAGGCAGCCCGTAGCTGCTGATTTCAACGGCTTTCATCAACCCTGGTTGTTGTCGGCCGGTGCGGGCGCCTGCGGCTCGCGCGGCTGGTCGTTACGCGGCTGGTCGTTACGCGGCTGGTCATGGCGCGGCTCACGCGGCTCACGGCGCTCGCGGTATTCGCCACGCGGCTCGCGCGGGGGGCGGTCGTCCTGCATGCCGGCCGGGCGGTCCAGCAGGGCCTTCATGGACAGCTTGACGCGGCCCTTTTCGTCGGTCTCCAGCACCTTGACCTTGACGATCTGGCCTTCCGACAGGTAGTCGGTGACCTTCTCGACGCGCTCGTGGGCGATCTGGCTGATGTGCAGCAGGCCGTCCTTGCCGGGGAGCAGGTTGACCAGGGCGCCGAAGTCCAGGATCTTGGTGATCGGGCCTTCGTAGACCTTGCCGATTTCCACTTCCGCGGTGATCTGCTCGATGCGCTTCTTGGCGACCTCGGCCTTCTCGGCGTCGGTGGCGGCGATGGTGATGGTGCCGTCTTCCTCGATGTTGATCTGGCAGCCGGTCTCCTCGGTCAGCGCGCGGATGACGGCGCCGCCCTTGCCGATCACGTCACGGATCTTCTCGGGGTTGATCTTCATGGTGTACAGCTTGGGCGCGAAGGTGCTGACCTCGGTGTTGGCCGAGCTCATGGCTTCCTGCATCTTGCCCAGGATGTGCATGCGCGCTTCCTTGGCCTGCGCCAGCGCGACCTGCATGATTTCGCGGGTGATGCCCTGGATCTTGATGTCCATCTGCAGCGCCGAGATGCCGTTGGTGGTGCCGGCGACCTTGAAATCCATGTCGCCCAGGTGATCTTCATCGCCCAGGATGTCGGTCAGCACCGCGAAGCGGTTGCCTTCCTTGATCAGGCCCATGGCGATGCCGGCCACGTGGGCCTTCATCGGCACGCCGGCGTCCATCAGCGACAGGCAGCCGCCGCAGACGGAGGCCATCGACGAGGAGCCGTTGGACTCGGTGATTTCCGAGACCACGCGCATCGTGTAGGGGAACTCTTCCTTGGTCGGCAGCACGGCCAGCAGCGCGCGCTTGGCCAGGCGGCCGTGGCCTACTTCGCGGCGCTTGGTGCTGCCCATGCGGCCCACTTCGCCGGTGGCGAAGGGAGGCATGTTGTAGTGGAACATGAAGCGGTCTTCGTACTCGCCCATCAGCGCGTCGATGCGCTGCGCGTCGCGCTCGGTGCCCAGGGTCGTGATGACCAGGGCCTGCGTTTCGCCGCGGGTGAACAGGGCCGAGCCGTGGGTGCGGGGCAGCAGGCCGTGGCGGATCTCGATGGGGCGCACGGTGCGGGTGTCGCGGCCGTCGATGCGGGGCTCGCCCGACAAAATCTGGTTGCGCACGATCTTGGCTTCGATCTCGAACAGCAGGTCGTTGACCTTGCCGGCATCGAAAGCCTCGCCGCTGTCCTTGAGCGCGGCCATCACCGAGGCGGTGGCTTCGCGCAGGGCCTGGGTGCGGGTCTGCTTGCTGCGGATCTGGTATGCGGCGCGCAGCTTTTCTTCGGCCAGGCCGTTGACCTTGCTGATGAAGGCTTCGTCCTTGGCGGCGGGCTGCCAGTCCCACACAGGCTTGCCGGCTTCGGTCACCAGTTCGTTGATCACGTTGATGGCGATCTTGCTCTGGTCATGGCCGAACACCACGGCACCCAGCATCACTTCCTCGGACAATTGCTTGGCTTCGGATTCCACCATCAGCACGGCGGCTTCGGTGCCGGCCACCACCAGGTCCAGCAGCGAATCCTTGCGCTGGGTCTGGCCGGGGTTGAGCACGTATTCACCGTTGATGTAGCCCACGCGCGCGGCGCCGATGGGGCCGGCGAACGGGATGCCGGAAATCGCCAACGCGGCGCTGCAGCCGATCAAGGCGGCGATGTCGGGGTCGACTTCGGGGTTCAGCGACACGGTGTGCACGACCACGTGCACTTCATTGAGGAAGCCCTCGGGGAACAGCGGGCGGATCGGGCGGTCGATCAGGCGGCTGGTGAGCGTTTCGAGTTCGCTGGGCTTGGCTTCGCGCTTGAAGAAGCTGCCGGGGATCTTGCCGGCGGCATAGGTCTTCTCGATGTAGTCCACCGTGAGGGGGAAGAAATCCTGGCCGGGCTTGGCCGACTTGGAAGCGGCCACGGTGCACAGCACCACGGTGCCTTCGATGTCAACGACAACGGCGCCGGAAGCCTGGCGCGCGATCTCGCCGGTTTCCATGACGACCTTGTGCTGGCCCCACTGGAAGGTCTTGGTGATCTTGTTGAAGATGCTCATGTCTTGCTCTCTTTCTTCTCGGTTTTAAGGGCGGAGCGACAGGGCTGGAAACGATGCCATTCCAGAAGAAACCCGGCGGGTTGCTTGTGGAATGACACAGCGCGTTTGCAGTTCTTGCCGTCTCCGAAGTGAAAAACGCCTGAGCTAGCGGGCTAACTCAGGCGTTCTTGCTTTCAAATGTTCTTACTTGCGCAGGCCCAGCTTGGCGATCAGCGCGGTGTAACGCTCGGCGTCCTTGTCCTTCAGGTAGGTCAGGAGGCTCTTGCGGCGGTTCACCATGCGCAGCAGGCCGCGGCGGCCGTGGTGGTCCTTGGCGTGCGTCTTGAAGTGCGGGGTGAGCTCGTTGATGCGTGCCGTGAGCAGTGCGACTTGCACTTCGGGGCTGCCGGTGTCGGTTGCGCTGCGCGCATTGGCCTTGACGACGTCGGCCTTGATGGAGGAGGCGATCATTGTGTTTCCTGGTGGGTTGCAACTTGCGCTGGGACTGGAGGGGCCCCAACGTGCGCTCTGCGAAATGCAAAGCCTTGGAATTATAGCCCGAAAGGCGTTTTCAGGCCTTCTGGCGGTCCAGCCAGGCCCTCAGCCGCTCCACTCCCAGCGCCAGCCGGGCCGGGTCCTTGGAGGCAAAGCACCAGCGCAGCCAGCCCTGGGCCTCGGGCGCAAAGGCATTGCCGGGGGCCAGGCCGATGCCGGCCTCGGCCACCAGCCGCTTGGCCAGGGCCAGGGCATCGTCGAAGCCGTGAAGCCTGAAAAAGGCGTACATCCCGCCCCGGGCCGCCTCCACCTGCACCCCGGGCACGGCCTGCAGCAGCGGCACCAGCGTGTCACGGCAGAGCTTGAGGTGTGCCACCACCCGGGGCGTCACCTCATCTGTGCGCTGCAGCGCCACGATGCCGGCGCGCTGGGTGAACACGCTGGCACAGGAGGTATTGAATTCCAGCAGCTTGCCCATGTGGTGGGTCAGTGCGGGCGGCATCACCAGCCAGCCCAGGCGCCAACCCGTCATGAGGAAGCTCTTGGAGAAGCTGTGCACCACCACCAGCCGGTCATCCGGCTCGGCCAGGTCCAGGAAGCTGGGGGCGCAGCGGTTGGCCGTCGGCTCGTAGTACAGGCGCTCATAGACCTCGTCGGCCAGGATCCAGGTGCCGGTTTCGCGGCAGTGGTCCAGGATGAGCTGCTGCTCCTCGCGGCCCAGCGTCCAGCCGGTCGGGTTGTTGGGTGCGTTGACGATCAGCAGTTTGGTGGCGGGCGTGATGGCGGCCAGCAGCGCCTGCACGTCCAGCACCCAGCTGCCGCCCTGCGCCACGAGCGATACGCGCTTGAGCTTCGCGCCCATGATCGCCGGCTGCGCCGTCAGGTTCGGCCACACCGGCGTGACGGCGACCACCTCGTCGCCCGCGTCCACCAGCGCCTGCACCGCCAGCATCAGCGCGTTGACGCCGCCGGAAGTAATGGCCAGCCGGTCGCTGCTGATCTCGCCGTGCAGCGAGCTCATGTAGTCGGCCACTGCTTCACGCAGCTCGGGCAGGCCCAGGTTGTGCGAATAGAAGGTCTCGCCCTTTTGCAGCGAATCGATCGCCGCCTGGCGGATGAATTCGGGCGTGACTTCGTCGCTTTCACCGAACCAGAAGGCCAGCACGTCGCTGCGCCCCATGCCGGCGTTGGCGACTTCGCGGATCTTCGATTCTTCGAGGTTGACGAGGGTTTGGCGCATCGCCTGGATTGTCACGCAGGCCGCGCCATCCTGCAGGTGGTGGGCATTTCAGCCTGCGCGGCCGGCACGGTCTTGATGACGCGGAAGCCGTAGCCCGAACCCTCCACGTCGAACTTCACGCCGGGCGTGCCCTGCCGGTCCATCACGCCCACCACCAGCGGCTGCTGGAACTGATGGTCCGATGCGCGCATGGTGCCCGTCTGGGAGGAAAAAGTGACCGCGGAGCGCTCCAGCTGTGCTGCGACTGCTATCGGATCTGTAGCACCCGCCTTTTCCAGCGCCTGCGCCAGCGCCTCGATCATGAGCTGCAGCCGCATGTGCACATAGTCGTCCTCCGGGCGCGGGTAGCGCTGGCGGAAGGCCTTGTAGAAGGCTTCGCTCTGCGGCGTGGCGACGTTGGGCAGCCAGTCGGCCACCGCGATCACGCGGCCCAAGCCGGCCTCGCCGATCGCGGCCGGCGCGCCCAGCGCGTTGCCGTAGAAGGTGTAGAACTTGCCGTCGAAGCCCACCTCGCGCGCGGCCTTCACCAGCAGCGTGAGGTCGTTGCTGAAGTTGCCGGTGATCACCGCGTCGGCGCCGCTGGCCTTGATCTTGGTGGCGTAGGGCGCGAAGTCCTTGATGCGCATCAGAGGGTGCAGCTCGTCGCCCACGATGCGCACGTCGGGCCGCTGCGCGGCCAGCTGCCTGCGCGCCTCGCGCAGCACGGCATGGCCGAAGCTGTAGTCCTGGCCCAGCAGGTAGGCAGACTTCACGCCCGTGTCAGCCTGCAGCACCGACATCAGCGCGGCCATGCGCATGTCGGCATGGGCATCGAAGCGGAAGTGCCAGAAGCTGCACTTCTCGTTGGTGAGGATGGGGTCCACCGCCGAATAGTTCAGGAACAGCACGCGCTGCGCCGGCTCGCGCTCGTTGTGCTTGTTGATGGCCTCGATCAGCGCGGCGGCGACGGCGGACGAGTTGCCCTGCAGGATGATGCGTGCGCCGTCGTCGATGGCCGAGCGCAGCGCCGCCAGCGCTTCCTCGATCTGGCCCTTGCTGTCGTAGCGCACCAGCTGCAGCGGCCGACGGCCCTGCGCCAGCTTCACGCCGCCGCGCTCGTTGACGCGCTCCACCGCCCACACCAGGTTGCGGAACACCGACTCGCCGCCGTTGGCGTTGCCGCCGGAAAAGCCCTCGATCATCGCCAGCTTGACGGGGGCGGCGCCGGGCTGGGCCAGCGCGAGGGCGGGAAGAAATAAAGCTGCTCCCAGCGATTTCAAGAGGTGGCGGCGCGGATTTTTCATTGATTGTTTTCCCTTGAAAAAGGTGCCGCTGGGCACAGATGGTGTGCATGCGGCGCTCGTGTTGAAAGCCGCGCAGTTTACTTGTCCAAAGGAGCCCACCATGTTTTTCGCACCCGTTGTCCGCAGCCGCGCTGCCGCCCCCTCCTTCCGTTCGTTTGACCGCAGCTTCGAGCGCTTCGTCAACGAAGCCTTCTTCACGCCGGGCGCCGCCGGCTTCAAGGTCGAACAGGACGACAAGGCCTGGACCGTCACGCTGGACGTGCCCGGCATCGCCCGTGAAGACCTGGCCATCAACATCGAAGGCGCCATCGTGCGCATCGAGACCAGGGCCGAAGCCAAGCGCCAGTACAAGGCCGCCTACGAGCTGCCCCAGGACATCGACGCCGCCAACACCAGCGCCAGGCTGGAAAACGGCGTGCTGGTGCTGACCCTGGCCAAGCTGGTGCCGGTCAGCAACGTCAAGAGCATCGAGATCAAATAAGCGCCGACAGCTCGGCCAGCGGCCACCGCGGTTTCACGTCGAAGGCGTAAACCCCGGTGGCCGCCTGCATTCCGGATTGCAGGCGCATCGCGGCGGCCATGGCGATCATGGCGCCGTTGTCGGTGCACAGGTGCAACTCGGGGTAGTGCACGCGCACGCGGCGCTTCGCACACTCGGCATCGAGCTGTTCGCGCAGCAGCCGGTTGGCGCCCACGCCGCCCGCCACCACCACGCGCTGCAGGCCGGTGGCGTCCAGCGCGGCCAGCGTTTTCTTCACCAGCACTTCCACAATTGCGGCTTCGGTTGAAGCGGCCAGGTCGGCCTTGCGCGCTTCCAGTTCATCGCCCAGCTTCTTGGCCTGCGTGAGCACCGCCGTCTTCAGCCCGGCAAACGAGAAATCCAGGTCGCCGCTGCGCAGCAGCGGGCGCGGCAGCTTGAACGCCGTGGCGCTGCCCTGCTGCGCCAGTTTCGACAGCGCCGGCCCGCCGGGGTAGCCCAGGCCCATCAGTTTGGCCGACTTGTCAAAGGCCTCGCCGGCGGCGTCGTCTATCGTTTCACCGAGCAATTCATACCGGCCCACCCCCTCCACCCGCATCAGTTGCGTGTGGCCGCCGGACACCAGCAGCGCGACAAAGGGAAATTGCGGCGGGTCGGCGCTGAGGAAGGGCGACAGCAAATGGCCTTCCAGGTGGTGCACGCCCAGCACCGGCTTGCGCAGGGCCGCGCCCAGGGCGCAGGCAACGCCGGCGCCCACCAGCAGCGCGCCCGCCAGCCCCGGGCCGCGGGTGTAGGCCACCACGTCAACTTCATCCAGCCCGCGCCCGCTGTCCTGCAGCACTTTTTCGGTCAGCGGCAGCACGCGGCGGATATGATCGCGGCTCGCGAGTTCGGGCACCACGCCCCCGTAGGCCTGGTGCATGTCGATCTGGCTGTGAAGGGCGTGCGCGAGCAGCACAGGCGCCTGGGCGCCATGCACCTGCACCACGGCAACACCCGTTTCATCGCATGACGATTCAATTCCCAGCACCAGCATCCGGCGAGTTTAGGTGAACCCCTCTTTCCCCCGCGCCGCCGGGGCCTGGCTGGCCCGAATCTTGCGCCATCTGGCTCATGACTGAGCCATTGCGAATCGTGGTCGTGGCGCCCGACCTGGTGGTCAGCGATCTCACCGACGACCATGCCCTGGAACAGGCCGAGCGTTCCCGCAGCCTGCGCATCGGCCTGCTTGAAAACGGCTTCAACCTCATCGCCAGCCTGCCCGCGGACGTGTTCCTTGCCGAGCGCATTGCCCAGCTGCAACCCGACCTGATCATCGTGGACGCGGAAAGCGCGGCACGCGACGCGCTGGAGCACGTCGTGATGGCCACCCGCGATGAGCGGCGGCCCATAGTGATGTTCACCAACGACAACGACACCAGCCACGTGAAGGCGGCGGTGGCAGCGGGCGTGTCGGCCTACATCGTGGCCGGGCTGGCGCCCGAACGCATCCGCCCCATTCTCGACGTGGCCATGGCGCGGTTCCAGCATGAGGAAGAACTGCGCCGCGAACTTGCCGACGCACGCTCCGAGCTCAGCCAGCGCAAGGTGATCGACCGCGCCAAGGGGCTTCTGATGCAGCGCCAGGGCCTGAGTGAGCAGCAGGCCTTCGAGAAGCTGCGCAAGGCGGCGATGGACCGGGGCCTGAAACTCGCCGAAGTGGCGCAGCGCATCCTCGACGCAGCCGACCTGCTGGGCTGAAGTGCATGCCGTTGGTGCGGCGCACAAAAGCGGTGCGCCAGCGCAGCTTCCGGGAAGAAAACCGGTGTAGCGAGCGCCAGTCATGCACAGGGCGCTATTAAAAGTATAGCGCGCTCCCGCCATGGAGCCTGGCACGGCACTTGCTCATACCTTTCGTATAAACCAATGACGGTTTGTTGGCCACCCGCTTCAACGGCGAAGTTGTGGTGGCCACACGGACGAAGGCGTCCCCACCAACACTCTGTGTTGCGTGCGGACGCCTTTTTTGTTGCCTTTTTCGTTGCCTGGAGATGTGCCTGTGATGACCGACCTGCTCAAAACCAAACTTTCCCGCCGCGCGGTGCTGCAAGCCGCCGCTGTCGGCGCCGTGGGCGTATCGCCCGCGCTGCGCTCAGTGGTGTACGCCCAGGGCTCGGACAAGCCGGAGAAGGAAGAGGTCAAGATCGGCTTCATCCCGCTGACGGATTGCGCCAGCGTGGTGATGGCCTCGGTGCTGGGCATCGACAAGAAGTACGGCGTCAAGATCATCCCGACCAAGGAAGCCTCCTGGGCCGGCGTGCGCGACAAGCTTGTGAACGGCGAACTGGACTTCGCCCACGTGCTGTACGGCCTGGTCTACGGCGTGCACATGGGCACCTCGGGTCCCAAGAAGGACATGGCCGTCCTGATGACGCTCAACAACAACGGGCAGGCCATCACGCTTTCCAAGAAGCTGGCCGACAAGGGCGCCGTGGACGGCGCCGGCCTGGCCAAGCTGATGGCGGCTGAAAAGCGCGAATACACCTTCGCCCAGACATTCCCCACCGGCACCCACGCGATGTGGCTTTACTACTGGCTGGCGGCCAACGGCATCAACCCGATGAAGGACGCCAAGGTCATCACCGTGCCGCCGCCCCAGATGGTGGCCAACATGCGCGTCGGCAACATGGACGGCTTCTGCGTGGGCGAGCCCTGGGGCCACCGCGCCATCATCGACGGCATCGGCGTCACCGCGGTCACCACGCAGGACATCTGGAAGGACCACCCCGAGAAGGTGCTGGGCACCTCGGCCGAATTTGTCAAGAAAAACCCCAACACCGCGCGCGCGGTAACGGCGGCGATCCTGGAGGCGGGCAAGTGGATCGACGCCAGCCTGGGCAACAAGCAGAAGATGGCTGAAACCATCGCTGACAAGAGCTACGTCAACACCAGCGTGGACGCGATCAACCAGCGCATCCTGGGCCGCTACCAGAACGGCATGGGCAAGACCTGGGACGACCAGAACTACATGAAGTTCTACAACGACGGCGCCGTCAACTTCCCCTACCTGTCCGACGGCATGTGGTTCATCACCCAGCACAAGCGCTGGGGGCTGATCAAGGACCACCCCGACTACCTGGCGATCGCAAAGCAGATCAACCACATCGACGTCTACAAGCAGGCCGCCACCGCGACCAAGACGCCCGTGCCCAAGGAGCCGATGCGCAACTCCAAACTCCTGGACGGCGTCGTCTGGGACGGCAAGGACCCGAAGAAGTATGCCGATTCATTCAAGGTCCACGCCTGAAATCCCCCACCAGGAGAACACCATGGTCAGTGCCGTGTTTCATTCCCCGCTCGACAAGTCCGTCGCCGCGCCCCTGCTGCAGGCCCGCGAGGTACAGCTGTCGGTGAAGACCGTGGCGGCCAACGCTTCGGTCGCGCCCGCCGCCGTGGCCGAGGCGCCCGCGCCGTTCAAGCCCTCGTTCGACTGGCGGGGCCTGTGGCTGAAGGTGCTGCCGCCGGTCTTCGGCATGGGCCTGCTGGTCGGCCTGTGGGCGCTGATCTCTCTCAAGAGCACCAGCGGATTTCCCTCGCCGATCGAGACCTTCAAGCAGGCGATCGAAGTGTTCAGCGACCCCTTCTATTCCAAGGGGCCCAACGACCAGGGCATCGGCTGGAACGTGCTGTCCTCGCTCAAGCGCGTGGCCATGGGCTTTGGCCTCGCGGCCATCGTCGGCATCCCGGCGGGCTTCCTGATCGGCCGCTTCACCTTCCTGTCGCGGATGTTCAACCCGCTGATCAGCCTGCTGCGCCCGGTCTCGCCGCTGGCCTGGCTGCCGATCGGGCTGATGGTGTTCAAGGGCGCCAACCCGGCCGCCATCTGGACCATCTTCATCTGCTCCATCTGGCCCATGATCATCAATACCGCGGTGGGCGTTCAGCGCGTGCCCAGCGACTACATGAACGTGGCGCGCGTGCTCAATCTTTCCGAATGGAAGATCGTCACCAAGATCCTGTTCCCCGCCGTGCTGCCCTACATGCTCACCGGCGTGCGCCTGGCCGTGGGCACCGCCTGGCTGGTGATCGTGGCCGCCGAGATGCTCACCGGCGGCGTCGGCATCGGCTTCTGGGTGTGGGACGAGTGGAACAACCTGAACGTCAAGAACATCATCATCGCCATCTTCATGATCGGCATCGTCGGGCTCGTCCTCGAGTACGCGTTGATCAAGCTGGCCACCGCATTTACTTTCGAAGAGGTGAAGACATGAGCGCCAGTTTCAGCAGCAAGTACATCGAGATCCAGGGCGTCGAGCAGACCTTCAAGACGGCGAAGGGTCCCTTCGTCGCGCTGAAGGACATCAACCTCACCGTGGCCAAGGGCGAGTTCGTGGCGCTGATCGGGCACTCGGGCTGCGGCAAGTCCACGCTGCTGAACCTGATCGCCGGCCTCACCACGCCCACGCAGGGCAGCCTGATCTGCGCCAACCGCGAAATCGCCGGCCCCGGCCCCGACCGCGGCGTGGTGTTCCAGAACCACTCGCTGCTGCCCTGGCTGACCTGCTTCGAGAACGTCTACCTGGCGGTGGAACGCGTGTTCGGCCAGACCCGCGAAGCCGGCATTCCCGCCGAGACCCGGGCGCAGCTGCGCGAACGCACCGAAGCCGCGCTGGCCATGGTGGGCCTGACGCCCGCCGCGCAGAAGCGCCCCGGCGAGATATCCGGCGGCATGAAGCAGCGCGTGGGCATCGCCCGCGCCCTGTCGATGGAGCCCAACGTGCTGCTGCTGGACGAGCCGTTCGGCGCGCTGGATGCGCTGACGCGCGCCAAGCTGCAGGACGAGCTGCTGCAGATCGTGTCCACCACGCACAGCACGGTGGTGATGGTCACCCACGACGTGGACGAGGCGGTGCTGCTGTCCGACCGCATCGTGATGATGACCAACGGGCCGGCCGCCACCATTGGCGAGGTGCTGCACGTGGAGCTGGAGCGCCCGCGCAGCCGGGTGGAACTGGCCGAGGACACGCGCTACCTGCACTACCGCAAGGCCGTGATCGACTTCCTCTACACGCGCCAGTCGCACGTGGAAAAAATGGCCGCGTAAGCCGGCCACGTGCTGCGAAAAATCAAAAACAGACTGAAGGGATCCCGTCATGGCCGCCGTATTTCCCCTTGATCCCGGCGCCGGGGGCGCCGCCCCCAGCCGCTCATCGAAGTCGCGCAGCCGCAAGAAGCGCGGCGGCTTCGCCTTCGGCAAGTACCGCGAGATCATCATCGCGGTGGCCTTCTTCCTGCTGTTCGACCTGGGCGTGCTGGTCCTGAACTTCTACACCTCGTTCAAGATCGACCAGGACACGGTGGCCATCAACCTGGCGGGCCGCCAGCGCTACGTGTCGCAGCGCATCGCCCGCACCCTGCTGGAAATGGATGCGGCCCGCGCCGCCGGCCAGCCCTTCAAGAAGGAAACCCTGGCCGAGCTGCGCGGCGGCACCAATATCTTCAACAACTCGCACCAGGCCTTCCGCGAAGGCGGCACCGTGCCCGGCGGCGACGGCAAGCCGGTGTTCCTGGAAGCCGTGACCACTCCCCGCGGCCGCGAGCTGGAAGCAGGCGTGGACGCGCTCTGGAAACCCTACTTCGAGAAACTGCAGCCTATCCTCAAGGACGAGAGCTTCACGCCGCAGGACCTGGCCGACGCCCTGGCCTACAGCCAGGCCAACAACAGCAAGCTGCTGAACACGGCCAACGACTTCGTCACCGAGACGCAGCAGATCGGCGCCTCGCGGGCCGCCACGCTGCGCATGGTGCAGACCGGCGGCATCCTGCTGGCGCTGCTGAACTTCGCCTTCATCCTGTTCAAGTTCCTGCGCCGCCTGTCCACCTCCGACGCGGCGATCGAGGCGGCCACCGAGGAGAACCGCGAAATCCTGGTCAGCGTGCGCGAAGGCCTGTTCCTGCTGACGCCCGAGTTCCAGATCGGCTCGCAGCTGTCCCAGTCGGCCCACACCCTGTTCGGGCGCAAGCTGGCGCCGGGCGACGACTTCTTCGACCTGCTCGCGCCGCTGGTTTCCGACAAGGCGCTGACCGACGCGCGCGACTACGTGCAGCTGCTGTTCGCGCCCCACGTCAAGGAAGCACTGGTGCAGGGCATCAACCCGCTGTCGGAGGTGGAGGTCTCGGTCAAGAACCGGCTGGGCCACGACACGCGCCGCTACCTGTCTTTCCATTTCAACCGGGTGCAGGACGACGGCGCGGTGCGCCACCTGCTGGTGACGGTGCAGGACATCTCCGCGCGCATCGAGCTGGAGACCAAGCTGCAGGGTGAGCGCCAGCGCTCGCAGAAGGAATTCGCGATGCTGCTCAAGGCGATCGACGCGGACCCGGCCCTGCTGCGCCAGTTCGTCTCGCGCGCCGAGATGAGCCTGCTGGAAGTCAACGACCTGCTGCGCAGCACCTCCGCCGCGCACGGTGAGGGCGCCATCATCAAGCGGCTGGACGAGGCCGCGCGCCGCATCCACTCGGTCAAGGGCGACGCCGCGATGCTCGGGCTGGAGACCGTGTCGGGCCAGGCCCACCTTTTCGAGACCGAGCTGCAGCGCATCCGCCAGTCGGGCGGCGCCAGCGGCGACCTGGGCAACGCGCTGCTGTCGCTGCCGATGCCCCTGGAGGAATTGCTCAACAAGGTGGCCGCGCTCAAGAGCCTGACGGGCCTGCAGCGGCCGGGCATGGCCGAGTTGAACACGGGGGAGGCCATCAATGAAGCGCTGTCCTCGCTGGCGGGCAAGGTGGCGGCCGACAGCGGCAAGCGGGTGCGGGTGCTGGTGCGCATGGGCAGCCAGAGCGACCTGGAAGAGGCGCCCGGCCACCTGGTGCGCGAGATCGCCGTGCAGCTGGTGCGCAATGCTGTGGCGCACGGCGTCGAATCGCCGGCGTCGCGCGCCGCGGCAGGCAAGTCGGAGGAAGGGTTCGTGGAAGTGCAGCTGTTGCGCAGCGAAAGCGAGTGGACACTGTCGGTGCGCGATGACGGCGCGGGCCTGTCGGCGCCGCGCATCCGCCAGGCGCTGCTGGCGCTGGGGTGGTACAACGGCGCGCAGCTCGACAGCTTCGACGACCGGCAGATCGTCAGCCACATCTTCAAGCCGGGATTCACCACGGCCGGGACGGCGTCGCAGCATGCGGGCCGCGGCGTGGGCCTGGATGTGGTGCAGGCCAACGTGCAAAAGCTCGGCGCGCGGATGCTGCTCAGTTCGGCGCCTGGCCAGTTCACTGAATTCAAGGTCCGCTTCGCGGCATGACCTGAAAGCAATGCCATGCGCCTCCTGATCGTCGATGACTCCAACATGATCCGCTCCCGGATTTCCCGGGTGGTGCAGAACGGCGGGCTGGCCGGCGTAGCGCTGGTGGGCCTGGCCCGCAACGGCGCCGAGGCCGTGCGAATCGCGCGCGCCACCCAGCCCGAGGTGGTCACCATGGATCTGACCATGCCCGAGATGGACGGCGTGGAGTGCATCACGCAGCTGCTGCGCATGTTCCCGAAGATCAACATCCTGGTGGTCAGCGCGCTGTCCGACAAATCCACCGCCATCGCGGCGCTCCGGCAGGGCGCCCGCGGCTTCGTGGCCAAGCCCTTTTCCGACGACGAACTGAAAATGGCGTTGCTCGACGTCATGGAAGTGAGATAACCCCATGGACTCCCTCCACGAATCCGAACTCAAGCTCTTCGTCGACTCGGTGCAGCGCTACTTCCAGGTTGTGACCAAGCAGGAGCCGCAGATCACCTCCGCCTTCCTGGGCACCGGCGACATCGAGGGCTACGACTTCAACGGCATCGTCACCTTCTCGGGCAGCTACAACGGGCACGTGATCGTCTCCATGCCCCAGCAGCTGCTGCGCGAGCTGCTGCTGCTGCAGCGCGAGACCGACCTGTCGGACGGCAACCTGCTGGACGCGGTGGGCGAGATCGCCAACACGCTGGGCGGCAACGCCCGCAAGACGCTGGGCTCGCAGCTGCAGATCTCGGTGCCCATGAAGCTGCAGGGCGCCTCGGGCATCAAGGCGCGCGTGCGCAAGCACCCCTACGTCATCACGCTGCGCTGGAACCACCAGCCGGCGCTGGTGTGCGTGGACATGGAAAAGCGGCTGTGAGACATGACGCACCTGATGCGTGCATCGCACCAAATAGGCGTCATGCGTGCCGGTCCCGGCCGCACGAATACCCACATTGGTGCGAATGCCGCGCCAGGCCCCAACTCCTTTTGGTGCGGCAGCCCCAAAAACTGGCATAGCGCTTGCTCAATCGAAGCAAGCAGTTTTCCTGGAGCACAAGAGTGAAAAAATCGAAGTTGGTGATGGTCGGCAATGGCATGGCGGGAGTGCGGACCATTGAAGAGCTTTTGAAGGTCGCGCCCGACCTGTACGACATCGCCGTGTTCGGCGGCGAACCCCACCCCAACTACAACCGCATCCTGCTGTCGCCGGTGCTTGCCGGCGAACAGACGCTGGACGAGATCGTCCTGAACTCCTGGGACTGGTACAAGGAAAACAACATCCGCCTGCACGCCGGCAAGATGGTGACCGAGGTCGACCGCATCCGCCGCGTGGTGCGCGCCGCCGACGGCACGGAAGAAGAATACGACCGCCTGCTGATGTGCACCGGCTCCAACCCCTTCATCCTGCCGGTGCCGGGCAAGGATTTGAAGGGCGTGATCGCCTACCGCGACATCGCCGACACCAACACGATGATCGATGCCGCCGCCAGATACAGGAAGGCGGTCGTCATCGGCGGCGGCCTGCTCGGCCTGGAGGCGGCCAACGGCCTGATGAAGCGCGGCATGGAAGTCACCGTGGTGCACGTGATGCCCTGGCTGATGGAGCGCCAGCTGGATGACGTGGCGGGCAAGCTGCTGCAGAAGTCGCTGGAAGAGCGCGGCCTGAAATTCATGATCGGCGCGCAGACGCAGGAACTGATCCCCGACAAGGATGGACGTGTGATGGCCATCAAGTTCAAGGACGGCACCGAAGTGCCGACCGACCTGGTGGTGATGGCCGTCGGCATCCGCCCCAACACGCAGCTGGCCGAGCAGATGCGGCTGCACGTCAACCGCGGCATCGTTGTGAACGACACCATGCAGACCGTCACCGACGCGCGCATCTATTCCGTCGGTGAATGCGCGGCGCACCGCGGCATCGCCTATGGCCTGGTGGCCCCGCTGTTCGAGCAGGCCAAGGTCGCCGCCAACCACCTGGCGCAGTTCGGCATCGGCCGCTACACCGGCTCGCTCACCTCCACCAAGCTGAAAGTCACGGGCATCGACCTGTTCTCGGCCGGGGAATTCATGGGCGGCGAAGGCACCGAGGAAATCGTGATGTCCGACCCCTTCGCCGGCGTCTACAAGAAGCTGGTGATCAAGGACGACAAGCTGGTGGGCGCCTGCCTGTACGGCGACACGGTGGACGGCAGCTGGTACTTCAAGCTGTTGCGCGACGGCCGCAGCGTCAGCGACATCCGCGACAAGCTGATGTTCGGCGAGTCCAGCATCGGCGATGTGGGCCACGAAGGCCACACCAAGGCCGCCTCCATGCCCGACGACGCCGAAGTCTGCGGCTGCAACGGCGTGAACAAGGGCACCATCTGCAAGGCCATCAAGGAAAAGGGCCTGTTCACGCTGGACGAGGTGCGCAAGCACACCAAGGCCAGCGCCTCCTGCGGCTCCTGCACCGGACTGGTGGAACAGATCCTCATGTTCACCGCGGGCGGCGACTACTCCTCCGCGCCCAAGAAGAAGGCCATGTGCGGCTGCACCGACCACAGCCACCAGGAAGCCCGCGACACCATCCGCCAGCTGAAGCTGCTGACGATAGCCGACGTGTACAAGACCATGGAATGGCGCACGCCCAACGGCTGCGCCTCGTGCCGCCCGGCCATCAACTACTACCTGCTGTCCACCTGGCCCAAGGAAGCCAAGGACGATCCGCAGAGCCGCTACATCAATGAGCGCAGCCACGCCAATATCCAGAAAAACGGCACCTACTCGGTGATCCCGCGCATGTGGGGCGGCGAAACCACGGCCGACGAGCTGCGCCGCATCGCCGACGCGGTGGATAAATACAAGATTCCCACCGTCAAGGTCACCGGCGGCCAGCGCATCGACCTGCTGGGCGTTAAGAAGGAAGACCTGCAGAACGTCTGGAAGGACATCGGCATGCCCTCCGGCCACGCTTATGCCAAGGCGCTGCGCACGGTGAAGACCTGTGTGGGCAGCGAATGGTGCCGCTTCGGCACCCAGGACAGCACGCAGATGGGCAAGGACCTGGAGCGGGCCCTGTGGCGCATGTACGCGCCGCACAAGGTCAAGCTGGCCGTCTCGGGGTGCCCGCGCAACTGCGCCGAGGCCGGCATCAAGGACGTCGGCGTGATCGGCGTGGACAGCGGCTGGGAAATCTACGTCGCCGGCAACGGCGGCATCAAGACCGAGGTGGCGCACTTCTTCTGCAAGCTCAAGACCGCCGCCGAAGTGCTGGAATACAGCGGCGCCTTCCTGCAGCTGTACCGCGAGGAAGGCTTCTACCTGGAGCGCACGCTGCACTACGTGAACCGCGTGGGCCTGGACTACGTGAAGAAGAAGATCCTGGAAGACCACGAAGGCCGCAAGGCCCTGTGGGAACGGCTGCAGTTCAGCCTGGACGGCGAGCCCGATCCCTGGTTCGAGCACAGCAAGGCCTCGGTGGACACGCGCCAGTTCGAAAAGCTCGAAACGGCCTGAAGAGACAAGACAAGAAAAGAATGAGCAACATGAGCGAATGGAAAGTGATCTGCCGCGTCGACGACATCCCGGTGCTGGGCTCGCGCCGCGTGGCGCGCCCCCACGGCATGGACGTGGCCGTGTTCCGCAACGGCGAGGACCAGGTCTTCGCGCTGCTGGACCGCTGCCCGCACAAGGGCGGCCCGCTGTCGCAGGGCATCGTCTTCGGCACCCACGTGGCCTGCCCGCTGCACAACTGGTCCATCAGCCTGGAAGACGGCTGCGCCAGGGCGCCGGACGAAGGCTGCACGCAGAGCTTCGCCTGCAAGGTGGAGGCCGGCCAGGTGCACCTGGACGCGCGCGAACTCGCCACCCTGGCCATCGACCTGCAGCCCCCGCTGGCCGGCCCGTGCGCCTCCACCGGCGCGGTGGGCGACGCAACCTACGACGTGCAGGCGCCGCACACAGCGTGATACCGGCGCCTTCATGACAGAGACTCGTTCGACCTGCCCGTACTGTGGGGTCGGCTGCGGCGTAGTCATCGAGAGCGAAGGCGGCCAGATCACCGGCGTGCGCGGTGACCCCGAGCACCCGGCCAACTTCGGCCGCCTTTGCAGCAAGGGCTCCACCCTGCACCTCACGGCCTCGGCGCCGGTGACGCTCCAGACACGCCTGCTGCACCCCATGCGCCGCGAGCACCGCGGCGAGCGGCCGCTGCGCGTGGGCTGGGACCAGGCGCTGGGCTTCGCCGCCGAAACCTTCGCGCAGGTGATCCGCAAGCACGGGCCCGATGCGGTGGGCTTCTATATTTCCGGCCAGCTGCTGACCGAGGACTATTACGTCTTCAACAAGCTGGCCAAGGGCCTGATCGGCACCAACAACGTCGACACCAATTCACGCCTGTGCATGAGCAGCGCCGTGGCGGGCTACAAGATGACGCTGGGCGCGGATGCGCCGCCCAACTGCTACGACGACGTGAACCATGCGCAGTGCATCTTCATCGTCGGCAGCAACACGGCCTGGGCCCACCCTGTCCTGTTCCGCCGCATCGAGGACGCGCGCGCGGCCAACCCGGCGATGAAGATCATCTTCTGCGACCCGCGCCGCACCGACACGGCCGAGATCGCCGACCTGTACCTGCCCATCCAGCCTGGCACCGACGTGATGCTGTTCAACGGCATGCTGCACATCATGCTGTGGGAAGGCTGGACCAGCGCCGCCTACATCGCCGCCCACACCACCGGCTTCGATGAGCTCAAGGCCACGGTGCGCGAATGCACGCCCGATGCGGTGGCCCAGGTCTGCGGCATCAAAAAAGAAGACCTGTTCACCGCGGCGAGGATGTTCGCCACTTCGCAGTCCACGCTCAGCCTGTACTGCCAGGGCCTGAACCAGTCCACCAGCGGCACCGCCAAGAACGCGGCGCTGATCAACCTGCACCTGGCCACGGGGCAGATCGGCAAGCCCGGCGCCGGCCCTTTCTCGCTGACCGGCCAGCCCAACGCCATGGGCGGGCGCGAAGTGGGCGGCCTGGCCAACCTGCTCTCGGCGCACCGCGACATGGCCAACCCGCAGCACCGCGCCGAAGTGGCCGCGCTGTGGGGCGTGGACAGCGTTCCCGACAAGCCCGGCAAGACCGCGGTGGAAATGTTCCAGGCCGCGGCCGACGGCGAGATCAAGGCGCTGTGGATAGCCTGCACCAACCCCGCGCAGTCCATGCCCGACCAGGCCACCGTGCGCCGCGCGCTGGAGCGTGCCGAATTCGTGGTGGTGCAGGAAGCCTTTTCCACCACCGCCAGCTGCGACTACGCCGACCTGCTGCTGCCCGCCACCACCTGGGGCGAGAAGACCGGCACCGTGACCAACAGCGAGCGGCGCATCAGCCGCGTGCGGCCCGCCGTGCCCAAGCCCGCCGGCACCCGGCACGACTGGGCCATCGCGGTGGAATTCGCGCAGCGGCTGGAGTCGCTGCTGCGGCCCGGCCAGCCCACGCTGTTCCCGTACTCGCTGATCGACGAAGCCGCGGGCGTGGAAACCGTGTGGAACGAGCACCGCGAATCCACTCGCGGCCGCGACCTGGACATCACCGGCATGAGCTACGCCATGCTGGAACTGGGCCCTCTGCAGTGGCCCATGACCCCGGGCAAGGCGAACGGCAAGGAGCGCCTGTATGAAGACGGTGTCTTCCCCACCGCCGACGGCAAAGCCCGCTTCGCCAACACGGTGTACAAGCCGGTCGCCGAGCCGCGCGAATCGCGCTACCCCTTCTCGCTGACCACGGGCCGCCTGCGCGACCAGTGGCATGGCATGAGCCGCACCGGCACCGTGGGCCGCCTGTTCGGCCACGTGGCCGAGCCGGTGGTGCAGATGAACGCGCAGGACATGGAACGGCGCGGCCTGGCCGAAGGCGCGCTGGTGCACGTGACCAGCAAGCGCGGCTCCATCGTCATCCCGGTGCAGGCCAGCGCCGAGGTCGGGCTGTCGCAGGCCTTCATCGCCATGCATTGGGGCAGCGAATACCTGAGCGGCTGTTCCGCCAGCGGCGAGCCGCTGGCGGGCGTGAATGCGCTTACCACCTCGGCCTATTGCCCCAGCTCGAAGCAGCCCGAACTCAAGCACGCCGCCGTGAAGATCCTGAAGGCCGAGCTGCCCTGGTCGCTGCTGGCCGTGGCCTGGCTGCCGCAGGACGAGGCGCTGGCGGTGCAGGAAGAACTGCGCCACCTGATGCGGGCGTTCCCGTTCGCCTCCTGCGTGCCCTTCGGGCGCGAGCGCAGCGGCGTGCTGTTCCGCGCGGCGGCGCACGAAGCCCCGCCAGACGAGATGCTGCAGCGGCTGGAAGGCTTGCTGGGCGTTGGCGGCGCCGATGCGCTGCGCTACGCCGACAAGCGCAAGGGCCAGCGCCGCGCCATGCGGCTGGTGCGCGTGGGCGATGCCACCCACCTGGAAGCCTTTGTGCTGGCCGGCGACACCAGCGCCGAAGCCTGGATCAAGACCCTGCTGCAGGAAGAGCTGCCGGCGCAGGCCTATGGGCGCCTGCTTCTTTCGCCGGGGTCGAGGGCGCCCGTGGCCGTGCAGTCGCGCGGCAAGCAGGTGTGCACCTGCTTCAACGTGGTGGACAGCCAGATCAGCGGCTTCCTGGCCGGCTGCGAGGGCTTCGAGGACGCGCGGCTGGCGGCCCTGCAGGCCGAACTCAAGTGCGGCACCAACTGCGGCTCGTGCATCCCCGAGCTGCGGCGCATGGTCAAGGCCACCGCGCCGCAATTCACCTAATAGCCATTCGTCATGAGGCATCGGGGACAATCCCCCGGTGGGCATCAGCCAGTACATCAAGGAAATCGGCCGCGGCAAGCAGGGCGCGCGCCCGCTTGCGCGCGAGCAGGCGGCCGACCTGTTCGGCCAGGTGCTGGACGGCACCGTAACCGACCTGGAAGTGGGCGCCTTCTGCCTGGCCATGCGCATCAAGGGCGAAACGGCCGAGGAGATGGCGGGCTTCCTCGACGCCACCTATGCCCGCATGCACCGCCTGCCGGCGAGCGACCGGCCGCTGGTGGTGCTGCCCAGCTACAACGGCGCGCGCAAGCTGCCCTTGCTCACGCCGCTGCTGGGCCTGCTGCTGGCCCGGCGCGGGCTGCCGGTGCTGATTCATGGCGCGCAAACCGAATCCAGCCGCGTTTCAGTGGCAAATGTGCTTGAAACGCTCGCCCAGCCTGCTAAAGGCGCTATAGAAAAGGTAGCAAACGGCGAACTGGCCTGGCTGCCGGTGGAGCGGCTCAGCCCCGGCCTGAAGCGCCTGCTCGACGTGCGCAAGGTGGTCGGCCTGCGCAACCCGGCGCACAGCCTGGTGAAGCTGATGAACCCCAGCGAGGGCCCGGCCGTGGTGGTGGGCAGCTACACGCATCCGGAATACGCGATTTCCATGGCCGCCGTGTTCGAGCTGATGGGCAGCACCGCCCTGCTGCTGCGGGGCACCGAGGGCGAGGTGGTGGCCGACGCGCGCCGCCTGCCGCAGATGGATGGCTTCGTGAAAGGCCGCAAGGTCACCCTGCAGGAAGGCCGCAAGGGAACGCTCACGGATTTGCCGGATCTACCCAAAGAGATCGACCCGGCCACCACCGCCGCTTACATCGCCGACGTGCTGGCCGGCCGCAAGCCGGTGCCTGAGTCGATGGCGGCGCAGGTGGAACACATCTTGCATCTGGCTGACGCATCATGACCGAAGGAAAAGTCACACTGGTAGGCGCGGGCCCGGGCGATCCGGAACTGCTGACGCTCAAGGCACTCAAGGCCATCCAGGCCGCCACGGTGCTGCTGGTGGACGACCTGGTCAGCCCCGAGATCGTGGCGTTCGCCCCGTCCACCGCGCGCATCGTCTACGTGGGCAAGCGCGGCGGCTGCAAGAGCACGCCGCAGGCCTTCATCGAAAAGCTGATGGTGCTGGCCGCGCGCGAGGGCGAGAACGTGGTGCGCCTCAAGGGCGGGGACCCCTTCATCTTCGGCCGCGGCGGCGAAGAGCTGGAACACCTGCAGGCCGCGGGCGTCATCGCCGAAGTCATCAGCGGCATCACCTCCGGCCTGGCGGCCGTCACCTCCCTGGGCGTGCCGCTCACGCACCGCCTGCACGCGCATGGCGTGGTGTTCGTCACCGGCCACGCCCGCCCCGGCGCCAAGGGCACCGACTGGCGCGCCCTGGCGAATACGGCGCGCGAGGCCCGCCTCACCCTGGTGATCTACATGGGCGTGAGCGGCGCCCAGCAGATCCAGGACGAACTGCTCACCGGCCTGCCGGCCAGCACGCCCGTGGCCGTGATCCAGCGCGCGAGCATGCCCGACCAGCGCCACGCCGTCACCACGCTGGGCGAACTCACGGCCACCATCGATCGCGAGCAGCTTGCCAGCCCCTCGGTCATCGTGGTCGGCGACGTGATCGGCGGCATCGCCGCGACCAGCAGCGCGATGCCCGTGCAGTTCCACGCCGCCTGAGACGCGGCGCGCCGACGCGCCGCATACACTGCGGCCCATGCAATCGTTTGATGTTGTCGTCGCCGGCGCCGGCGCGGCCGGCCTGTTCTGCGCGGCGATGGCGGGGCAGCGCGGGCTCAAGGTGCTGCTGGTGGACCACGGCGAGAAGATCGCCGAGAAGATGCGCATCGCGGGCGGGGGCCGCTGCAACTTCACCAACCGCGACCTGGACGTCCGCGCGCCGCA
This sequence comes from Burkholderiales bacterium, assembly GCA_016191525.1. Lineage (GTDB taxonomy): Bacteria > Pseudomonadota > Gammaproteobacteria > Burkholderiales > Burkholderiaceae_C > Ramlibacter. The sequence continues at coordinate 531,645 of JACPOK010000014.1, forward strand.
AAAACACTTCCTGGGCGAGAACCCGAATTTCTGCCGCTCGGCGCTGTCGCGCTACACACCGCAGGACTTCATCGCGCTGGTGCAGCGCCACGGCATCCCGTTCCACGAGAAGCACAAGGGCCAGCTGTTCGGCGACCGCTCTTCCGACGACTTCATCCGCATGCTGCTGGCCGAATGCGACGCGGGCGGCGTCACGCGCTGGCAGCCCTGCGGCCTCAAATCCATTGAGAAAAAGGCCGCGGAGGCGCATGGGGAAAGCGTGGGCAGCTATGAAATCGATAGCGACCGCGGTCTCATCCATTGCCGCAGCGTTGTCATCGCCACCGGCGGGCTGTCGATCCCGAAGATCGGCGCCACCGATTTCGGCTACCGCGTGGCCAGGCAATTCGGCCACCGCATCGTGGATCCGCGCCCTGCCCTCGTGCCGCTGACTTTCGACGGCGATGCCTGGGCGCCCTATGCACAGCTGGCGGGCCTGTCGCTGCCGGTGGTGATCGAAACCGGCACGAAGAAGGACCGCATGTCGTTCCATGAAGACCTGCTGTTCACGCACCGCGGCCTTTCCGGCCCGGCCGTGCTGCAGATCTCCAGCTACTGGCGTGAAGGCGAGCCCATTCGCCTGAACCTGGCGCCCGAGGTGGACCTGGCCGCGGCGCTGCTGCGCGCCAAGGCCACTTCGCGCAAGCTCATCGCCAACGAGCTGGCCGCCTTCGTGCCCGCGCGGCTGGCCGACGCCTGGGTGCAGCAGGAGAGCAGCTGGCAGCGCCCCGTCAACGAGGCCACCGACAAGGCCCTGCTGGCGCTGGCCGAGCGCCTGGCGCGCTGGGAGCTGGTGCCCACCGGCACCGAGGGCTACAAGAAAGCCGAAGTCACCGCCGGCGGCGTGGACACGCGCGAGCTTTCGTCGCAGACGATGGAATCCGCAAAGCAGCACGGCCTGTACTTCATCGGCGAGGTGGTGGACGTGACGGGCTGGCTGGGCGGCTACAACTTCCAGTGGGCCTGGGCCAGCGGCCATGCCTGCGCGCAGGCGCTGGCGGCGAAGCTTCAGGCCGCCTGAGGCGCCTGCATCAACCCGGCCATCACCTGCAGCAGCCGGTCGATGTTCACCGGCTTGACCAGGTGCTCATCGAAACCCGCGGCCAGGGCGCGGGCCCGGTCGTTCTCGCGGCCATAGCCCGTCAGCGCCACCAGGCGCATGCCAGCGGCGCGCGGGTCGGCGCGCAGCAGGCGGGCCAGCTGGTAGCCGTCGATGCCGGGCAGCCCGATGTCCAGCAGTGCCAGTTGCGGCACAAAGCTGCCCAGCAGGTCCAGCGCGGCCTGCGCGTGCGGCACTGTGATGGTTTGATAGCCGACCATGCGCAGCAGCTCGGCCAGGCTTTCGCCGGCGTCGGTGTTGTCGTCCACCACCAGCACCCGGCCGGTGGCGGCCAGGCCGGCCGGCGGCGCGGCCACGGGCTCAGGCAGCGCCACGCCCTGGGCCAGCGGCAGGCGCACCGTGAAGCGGCTGCCGCGCCCCAGACCCTCGCTCTCGGCGTTGACGCTGCCGCCGTGCATTTCGGTGAGGGAGCGCACGATGGCCAGGCCCAGCCCCAGCCCGCCGGCCTGCCGGTCGATGGCCTGCCCGCCCTGCACGAAAAGGTCGAATACACGGGGTAGCAGCTCGGGCGCGATGCCGCTGCCTGAATCCTCCACGCTGATTTCAGCCACGGCGCCCTGTACCCGCAGCTGCAGCGTGACGTGCCCGTCCGGTGGCGTGAACTTGGAAGCATTGACCAGCAGGTTGCACAGCACCTGCGTCAGGCGCACCGCGTCGCCCACGGTGGCCACGGGTTCGGGCGGCTGAAGCAACTTCACCGGGCGGCTGTGCTTTTCAAACACGGGCTGGGTCAGCTCGAGCGCGTTGGCCAGCACCGCCTTCAAGTCCACCGGCTCGCGCTGGAGCTGGATCTTGCCCTGCGTGATGCGCGAGATGTCCAGCAGGTCGTCGATCAGGCGCGACAGGTGCGCCACCTGCCGGCCGATCACACGGCGCTCGTTCTCGCTGGCCGCGGGGTCGCGCCGGGCCATCAGCTCCAGCGCGGTGGCGATGGGCGCCAGCGGGTTGCGCAGCTCGTGCCCCAGCATGGCCAGGAATTCATCCTTGGCGCGGTTGGCCGATTCGGCCTGGCGGCGCGTGGCCTCGGCTTCGGCGTACAGGCGGGCGTTGTCCAGCGCCAGCGCGGCACGCTGGCCCAGCTCCTGGATCAGCGCGCGGTCGTCCTCGCTGAGTTCGCGCTTCGACTCGGCCTGGATCACCGCCAGCGCGCCGATGATGCGGCCGCGCGCCAGCAGCGGAATGATGAAGTGCGCGCTCATGCCGAAGGTCTGGGTGTACAAGCGCAGCGCCGGATCGGCCAGCGCCTCGGGCGCGGAAAAGTGCCCGTAATGGGGCCGGCCGTTCTCGATCACCCAGGCCATGGAGCCGGTGGTGCTGGGCGCGGCGCGCAGCTGCAGCGCCATCTCCAGCGCTTTTTGCGCCACGGCCGGGTCGCTGTGCCAGGCCAGCCGCCGCTGCAGCACGCCCGCGTCGTCCAGCAGGTCGATGCGGCACCAGTCGGCGATACCGGGCACCAGCGTGGTGGCGATGGCCTTGAGCGTGTCCTGCGGGTCCAGCGAGCGGGCCAGCTCGGCGCCGGCGCTGGCCAGCAATTCGAGCCGCCGGCGTGCGGCTTCGGCGTCGCCCCGGGCCTGGCGTTCGGCCGAGAGCAGCTCGACCCGCTCGGTGACATCGGTGCTGGCGCCCACCATGCGCAGCGGTCGGCCCTGGGCATCGAACAACAGGCGGCTCTGGGTGGCGATCCAGCGGATGCCGCCGCCGGGCAGGCGGGCCCGGAATTCAACCTCATAGGGCGCACCGCCCGCGAGCGCGGCAGCCATCGCGGCCTCCACCCGGGCCAAGTCATCGGGGTGCACCCGGTCGCGAAAGCCCTGCAGGCCGCCGGTGTCGCTGCCCGGCGCCATGCCGTGCATCGCGTAGACCCGGTCGGACCAGGTCACCTGGTTGTTGGCGATGTCCCAGTCCCAGATGCCGACGCCCCCGGCCTCCACGGCCATCCGCAGCCGCTCCTCGCTGGCCCGCAGTGCCGCCTCGGCCGAGGCCAGCCGCTGGGCGTCCGGCTGGGCGGCGCCCGCGCCGGCGGGCTGGTCTGATGGATGAGTCACGGGGCCAATCTAGCGCATTTCGGGGGGCTTGGGCGGACCGGCTTGCCCGGAGCCGCCAAGAGGCTATAATCACGGGCTTTGCTGGCAAACCCCCAACGGCCTGATCACCTTTTAGTTGGGGACCCCCGCCCGGAGCCCGATCTTCTCCAGGCACATTATTGAAATCATTAGCTGATGACGACCATCCGTGTAAAAGAAAACGAGCCCTTTGACGTGGCCCTGCGCCGCTTCAAGCGCACCATTGAAAAGCTCGGCCTGCTGACCGAGCTGCGTGCCCGCGAGTTCTACGAAAAGCCCACCGCCGAGCGCAAGCGCAAGAAGGCAGCCGCCGTCAAGCGCCACTACAAGCGCGTTCGCAGCATGCAGCTGCCCAAGAAGCTGTATTAAGCACCTGCCCTCGCGGCACACCAAAAGCCTGCCTGGGGACGCTCAAGCAGGCTTTTTTCATTAGAAGGACCCCCGCAATGTCACTCAAAGAACGCATCACCGAAGACATGAAGGCCGCCATGCGTGCCAAGGACAGCGAGCGGCTGGGCACCATCCGCCTGCTGACGGCCGCCATGAAGCAGAAGGAAGTGGACGAGCGCATCGAGCTGGACGACGTGGCCGTGATCGCCATCGTCGACAAGATGCTCAAGCAGCGCAAGGACAGCATCGAGGCCTTCGAGAAGGCGAACCGGCAGGACTTGGCTGACAAGGAAAAGTCAGAGACCGCCGTGCTGCAGGCCTACCTGCCCGCGCGCCTGTCGGCCGACGAAGTGGCCGCGGAGGTAAAGGCCATCGTCGCCGAACTGGGCGCCAAGGGCCCGGGCGACATGGGCAAGGTGATGGGCGCCGTGAAAGCCCGGCTGGCCGGCAAGGCCGACATGGGCCAGGTCTCAGCGGCCGTGAAAGCCGCGTTGGCCCCTTAAGAGCCTGCGATCTTCATCTTGTTCACCAGGATGGAGCCGACGGTTTTCGCGCCATAGTTGTAGGTATCGGCGCCCACCGCCACGATGCCGGCCAGCATGTCCTTCATGTTGCCGGCGATGGTGATCTCCTGCACCGGGAACTTGATCTTTCCCTTCTCCACCCAGAAGCCGCTGGCCCCGCGCGAATAGTCGCCGGTGACGTAGTTCACGCCCTGGCCCATGAGCTCGATGACGAACAGGCCGGTGCCCAGCTTGCGCAGCATTTCGTCCAGGTCGTCCGACGGCCGGGTCTGGCGCGACAGCATGGCCAGGTTGTGCGAGCCGCCAGCGTTGCCGGTGGTCTTCATGCCCAGCTTGCGGGCCGAGTAGCTGCTGAGGAAGTAGCCTTCCACCCGCCCTGCGTCAACGACCTTGCGCGCCTTGGTGCGCACGCCTTCCTCGTCAAACGATGCGCTGCCCTTGCCGCGCCGGACCATCGGGTCTTCGGTGATGTCGATGTGGTCCGGAAAGACCTTCTTGCCCATGGAGTCCAGCAGGAAGCTGCTCTTGCGGTAGAGGGCCCCGCCGCTGACAGCCTGCACGAAGGCGCCCAGCAGGCCGGCTGCCAGCGGCGACTCGAACAGCACCGGGCATTGCGTGGTGGCGATCTTGCGCGACTTCAGGCGGGCCAGCGCCCGCTCGGCGGCGTAGCTGCCGATGGCTTCGGGCGCCGCAAGCTCCTTGGCGCTTCGCATCGAGCTGTACCAGGCGTCGCGCTGCATGCCGTCGCCCTTGCCGGCGATGGGCGCCACCGAAACCGAGTGGCGCGAGCTGGCATAGCCGCCGCGAAAGCCCCGCGTGTGGGAGCTGAAAAAATGGCTTTGCTGGGCCGAAACACCGGCGCCCTCGCTGTTGGTGATGCGGCGGTCGGTCTTCATGGCGGCGGCCTCGCACACCAGCGCGATCTGCGCGGCCTTCTCGCTGTCGATGGCCCAGGGATGGAACAGGTCCAGGTCGGGCTGCTCGCCGGCACCGGCGATGTCGCCGGCGTCGGGCAGGCCGGCCACCGGGTCTTCCGCCGTGAAACGGGCGATGTCGTAGGCCGCCTGCACGGTCTGCTCGATGGCGGCCGGCGAAAAATCGGAGGTGCTGGCGTTGCCGCGGCGGGCCCCGACATAGACCGTGACGCCCAGCGATTTGTCGCGGTTGCGCTCCACGTTTTCCAGTTCGCCCTTGCGCACCGAAACCGACAGGCCGCAGCCCTCCGAGGCTTCGGCACCGGCGTCGGTGGCACCCAGTTTCTTCGCGTGGGCCAGGGCGGTGTCGACCAGTTCTTCGAAATAGGCGCGGCTGTAACTGAAGCCGCGGTCGGCACGAGAGTCGGGTTTTGTCATAGGCGGACTATGATACTTGCGAGCCGTCCCTTCGAGCGGCAACGCAACGGAAACCCCTGAATGTCCCGCAAACCCAAAAAAGGCTATTTCGTGCGCGGCCAGTTCGTCGCCGAAGGCAGCGAACTTGACCTGGAGCTCAAGGCCGAGCTCAAGGGCACGTCGGAAGCCAGCAAGACCGACCTGAAGCGCGAAAGCACCGAGCTGCAGAAGCTGGGTGAAGACCTGCTCACGCTGCGCGCCGACCTGCTGGAGCGGCTGGAATTGCCCACCCGCCTGATGGACGCGCTGGCCGAGGTACGCCGCATCACCAATTTCGAAGGACGCCGCCGGCAGATGCAGTACGTCGGCAAGCTGATGCGCCTGCTCGACCCCGGGGTGCAGCAGGCCGCCCGTGACGCGCTGCAGGAGCAGAACAAGGGCTCGGCGCGCGAGACGCTGGCGCTGCATGAAGCCGAGAAGTGGCGTGACGACCTGGTCGCGCGCGAGGGAGCGCTGGAAGAGTGGCTGGCCCGCCACCCGGAAACCGACACCCAGCAGCTGCGCGCCCTGATCCGCCAGGCCCGCAAGGACAACCCGCCCGACCGGGACGCCGAATCCAAAGGGCTGGCACCGCGCCACAGCCGCGCCTGGCGCGATATTTTCCAGATCGTGCGGGAGCACCTGAACCATGAGTGATGCCCTCGACGCCGTGAAAATCGGCATCGTGTCGGTGAGCGACCGCGCCTCCACCGGCGTGTACGAGGACAAGGGCCTGCCGGCACTGCGCGACTGGCTGGGCCGCGCGCTGAAGAACACCATCACCTTCGAATCGCGCCTGATCCCCGACGAGAAGGACGGCATCAGCGCCGCGCTGATTGAGCTGGCCCAGGCGGGCTGCGCGCTGGTGCTAACCACCGGCGGCACCGGCCCCGCCGTGCGCGACGTGACGCCTGAGGCCACGCTGGCCGTGGCCGACCGGGAAATGCCGGGCTTTGGCGAGCAGATGCGCCAGATCAGCCTGAAATTCGTGCCCACCGCCATCCTGTCGCGCCAATGCGCGGTGATCCGCGGCAAAACGCTGATCATCAACCTGCCGGGCCAGCCCAAGGCCATCCAGGAAACGCTGGAAGGCCTGAAGGATGCGGGCGGCCAGCAGTTGGTGGCCGGCATCTTCGCGGCCGTGCCCTACTGCATCGACCTGATCGGCGGGCCCTACCTGGAAACGCACGACGATGTCTGCAAGGCATTCCGCCCCAAATCGGCGCGGCGCCCGCTGCCAGAAAAGGCTCCATGAAGTTCACGCCCCTGCTGCTGGCTTGCCTGGTCGCCTCGCCTGCGGCCTGGGCGCAAAACGCAGCCGCGCCGGCGCCTGAGCCCAGCCTTCCGTTCGTGGTGCAGAAATCCGACAAGCTGATCCGCCTGTCGCGCGACCTGCTGATCCGCCCCACCGACTGGGCGGAAGTGGCCCGCTTCAATGGCATGCCCGACCCGAACCTGATCTTTCCGGGGCAAAAGCTGAACATTCCGCTGCGGCTGATGAAATCCAAACCGGCCGCCGCGCGCGTGGTCAGCGCCGAGGGCACCGTCACGCTGGGCGGCGCCCCGGTGGCGGCCGGCGCCGCGCTCGTCGAGGGCGCGCGGCTGGAGACCGGGCCCAACAGTTCCGCGGTGATCGAGCTGGGCGACGGCAGCCGCGTGAAGCTGCTGCCGCGCACGCTGGCCGAGGTGCTGGCCAACCGCGACTACGCCATGCGCGACGCCTCGGCCAGCCGCTCCACCAACTGGTTCTCCGGCGCCATGCGGCTGGCCCAGGGTGCACTGGAAACCGTGGCCGCCAGGATCGCCAACCGGGCGCAGCCGCTGGAGGTCAAGACACCCACGTCCACCATCGGCGTGCGCGGCACCGAGTTTCGCGTGGCGTTCGACGACCCGGCCACGCGCAACGCGCGCACCGAGGTGATCGAAGGGCGCGTGCAGGCCGACAACAGCGAACAGAAGTCCAGCGCGGACGTGCCCGGCGGCAAGGGCGCGCTGGTGAACCCCGCCGAGCGCGAGATAAAAGTGGTGCCGCTGCTGCCGGCACCGGACCTGTCCGCCTCGCCGGCCGAAGTGCTCAAGCCCCTGGGCAACTGGCCGCTGCCGGTGCTGGCGGGCGCCGCGGCCTTCCGGGTCCAGGTGGCCAGCGACGACAAGTTCGAGAAGATCGTTCGCGACCTGAAGGTGGCCACCGCCGGCGCGGTGGAACTGGGCAGCCTGGACATCGCGAACTGGTATGCCCGAGTGCGCGGCATCGACGCCGACGGCATCGAGGGCTTCGACGCCGTCAAGCCGCTGGCGGTGAAGGCCCGCCTGCGCGTCACGGATTCGTCCATGCAGCACCGCAACGGCCGCACCGAATTGCGCTTCACCCTGGACGCCGCGGCTGCCGGCCCCATCCAGGCCGTGCTGTCGCGCGAGCGCACGATGGCGCAGCCGGTGCTGCAGGCCACGCTGGCCGAAACCAGGTGGGACCTGGGCGCCCTGCCCCAGGGCACCTACTACGTGCAGTTCCGCGTGGGCACGCCGCCCGTCGTCACCGAGGCCTACGAGCTGGAAATCACCGACAGCTGGGGCCTGACGGTCTTTGACAGTTCTTTCTCGCTGCACCTGCCGCGCTAGGCCGCCATGGAAACCATCAACACTGAAAACCGCAAGTGGTCGCGCGCCGAGGTGGCCGAGCTGCTGGTCTCGCGCAACGCGCTGACCGAGATGAAGATGGAGCACGCGCTGCAGGTGGTGCGCCTGCTCTCGCCCCAGCGCGTGTCGGCCGGCACGGTGCTGATCGCCGAGGGCGTCACCAGCACCGGCTTCATGGCGCTGGTGCTTTCCGGCGAGGCGGTGGTGGTGAACGAATCGCGCGCCAGCCACGAGGATTCGGTGATGCTCAGCCAGCTGCGCTGCGGCAGCGTGTTCGGCGAACTGGGGGTGCTGGACGGCAAGCCGCGATCGGCCACCGTCACCGCGTTGACCGATATGGACATCGCCGTGCTGGACCGGCCCGCGCTGGCCCGCCTGATCGAGACCGTGCCCAGCGTCGCCTGCGCGCTGCTGGGCGCGATCATGGAGCGGGTGGCGCAGCGGCTGCGCGCGACCAACACCAAGGTGAAGTCGCTGGCCGCCGCCAACCACGCGCTGCGCGAAGAACTGGATGCGCTGAAGGGGAAGTAGCCGCGGCTACTTGCCGACCAGCTGCGTCAGCTTCTCGGCTTCGAAACACTCCGTGCGCGCGGCATCGCCGGGCACGCAGTCGTCGGTCTTGCGCGCCGCCGAAAGCTTTTCGATGGCCTCCCACAGCAGCGCGATCTGGTGTTCCTGCGAGGAAGCGTTGTCGATCAGGCCCTTCATGGCCTGGGACAGCGGGTCGTCTTCCAGCGTGATGCCGTAGGCCGAGAAAGTGGCCGGCTGGCCGGTCACATCGGCGCTGGTGCCTTCTTTCGAAGGAATGATGCGTGCGGGGATGCCCACCGCCGTGGCGCCCGCCGGCACCGGCTTGATCACCACCGCGTTGCTGCCGATCTTGGCGCCGTCGCCCACCAGGAAGCCGCCCAGCACCTTGGCGCCGGCGCTCACCACCACATTGCGCCCCAGCGTCGGGTGCCGCTTGGTGCCCTTGTAGAGCGAGGTGCCGCCCAGTGTCACGCCCTGGTAGATCGTGCACCCGTCGCCGATCTCTGCCGTCTCGCCCACCACCACGCCCATGGCATGGTCGAAGAAAACGCGCTCGCCGATCACCGCGCCGGGATGGATCTCGATGCCGGTCAGCCAGCGCGCCACCATGGAAACGAAGCGGCCCAGCCACTTGAGGCCGCCGGTCCAGAACCAGTGCGCCACGCGGTGCATCCAGATCGCATGCAGGCCCGGATAACAGGTGACAACCTCCCACGTGCTGCGCGCGGCAGGATCGCGGTCGAGGATGCACTGGATGTCGGAACGCAGGCGGGAGAACATGGATCTTTTCGCTCTGTGGTTATGCAGCGCAGTCTATAGCTTTGGCTTTAACGCCGCTTCGGACATGGCTTTGGCAACACCACGCAGGATGTGGATTTCCTCGGGGGTGGGTTGCGCCCGGTTGAAAAGCTGGTTCAGCCTGGGCATCAGCTTCTTGGGCGCCGCCGGATCCAGGAAGCCGATGTCCACCAGCGATTTCTCCCAGTGCGCCAGCATGCCGGCCACCGCCTGCGCATCGGCCGCATCCCGGCGCGGCCCGGCGTCGCGCACCTCGAAGCCGCCCAGGGCCATGCGCCACTCATAGGCGATCACCTGGATGGCCGAGGCCAGGTTGAGCGAGCCGAAAGCGGGGTTGGAGGGAATGCTCAGCGCTGCGTGGCAGCGGTACACGTCCTCGTTGCTCATGCCGAAGCGTTCGGTACCAAACAGGAAGGCCACGTTGGGCGGCGCCGCGGCGAGCTGGCTGAAATGGGCGCGCGGCGCCACCGTGGGCGGGCCGAAATCGCGCGGCGTCATGGCCGTGGCGCACAGGTGGTCCATGCCTTCCAGCGCCTCGTCCAGCGTGGCGACGATGCGGGCCTTTTCCAGCACGTCCAGCGCTCCGCTGGCCCGCTGGATCGCCTCTTCCTTGCGCAGCACATTGGCCCAGCGCGGCGCCACCAGCACCAGGTCGTCGAACCCCATCACCTTCATGGCGCGCGCGGCCGCGCCGACGTTGCCGGCGTGGCTGGTATGGATGAGGACGAAGCGGGTGGCCATGGCGGGTAAAATGGGGATATTGTCGCTGCCCCGCATCGCCGGCCAGCCCATTCCGCCCCCCGGGGCCCGCTCTTCTTACAACCTATGTCGTCCCCCAACCTGCACCCCATGCTCAATGTGGCCGTCAAGGCCGCCCGCGCCGCCGGCGCCATCATCAACCGCGCCGCGCTGGATGTTGAATCCGTCCGCATTTCGCAAAAGCAGGTCAACGACTTCGTCACCGAAGTCGACCACGCCAGCGAAGCGGCCATCATCGAGACACTGCTGGGTGCGTACCCGGGGCACGGCATCTGGGCCGAGGAATCGGGCAAGACCCATGGCGCCAAGGACTCGGACCTGGTCTGGATCATCGACCCGCTGGACGGCACCACCAACTTCATCCACGGCTTCCCCGTCTACTGCGTCAGCATCGCGCTGGCCAACAAGGGCAAAGTCGAGCAGGCCGTCATCTATGACCCCAGCCGCAATGACCTGTTCACCGCCACCAAAGGCCGCGGCGCCTACATGAACGACCGGCGCCTGCGCGTTTCCAAGCGCATCGACCTGAAGACCTGCCTGGTTTCCACCGGCTTCCCGTTCCGCCCGGGCGACAACTTCAACAGCTACCTCAAGATGATGGCCGACGTGATGCAGCGCACCGCCGGCCTGCGCCGCCCCGGCGCCGCCGCGCTCGACCTGGCTTATGTGGCGGCCGGCTTCACCGACGGCTTTTTCGAAACCGGCCTGTCGGCCTGGGACGTGGCCGCGGGCTCGCTGCTGGTGCAGGAAGCGGGCGGCCTGGTGGGCAATTTCAGCGGCGACTCCGACTTCATGGAGCAGCGCGAATGCGTGGCCGGCAACCCGAAAATCTATTCGCAGCTGGTCTCCATCCTCGGGCGTTACAGCAAATTCGCGAGCGCCGGCGAAAAAGCCAGCGTGCGGCAGGAAACCCTGAACCTGGTGGCGCCGGCCACCACGCCCGGCGCCGGCATCGACGAAGCCGCCTGAGGCGAAACTCAGGCCGGCTGCACGGCGCGGTACAACGCGCCCACCAGGTCCGACTGGGTGATGATGCCCACCAGCCGCTTGTCGGCGTCGATGATCGGGATATGGTGGTGCCCGCCTTCGGAGAACACCGGCACCAGCTCGATCAGAAAGCGGTCGGCGCTGGCCACGCGCACCTGGCGCGTCATGATCTGCCCCACCACCTCCGGCTGCTCGGTATGGCTCACGCCCAGCCTGCGCACCAGCCCGCGCAGGCGCTCGCCGATGCCTTCGTGCTTGTCCAGGTCGGCATGGCGCATGAAGTCGGCCACCGTCACGATGCCCGCGATGCGGCGGGCCTTGTCGGTCACCGGCAGCGCCTTGATGCCGCGCTTGCGCATTAACGCCCAGGCATCGGCCAGCGGGGTGCCGAACTCCACGGCGATCGGGTCCCTGGTCATCACGTCCTCGCAGCGCAGCGCGCCCAGCTTGCGCTCATAGGCCGCCGTCTCGGCGTCGTGCAGCAGCGCTTCCAGGTCGTCGCGGCTCACGTCCAGCACCTGGTTGTAGTGGGCCAGCGCCGTGTCCAGGTCAGCCGCGGAAAACCGGGCTCCGGCCTGCGGCGCGCTCTGCCCGGGCGCAGACTGCACATGCGGGTAGGCGCGGCCGGTGAGCGTGTTGTAGGCAATGCCGGCGGCCACCAGCAGCACCGAATTGGCCAGCACCGGAAAAGCCGCGAACTGGAACTGGTCGGCATGCGCCAGCACCGCGAACAGCGCCGTGGCGCCGCCGGGCGGGTGCAGGCAGCGCAGCTGGAACATCAGGGCAATAGCCAGGCCCACGGCGACGGCGCTGGCCAGCACCGGGTTGGGAATCAGCAGCACGCAGGCCGTGCCCACCAGCGCCGAGACGGTGTTGCCGCCCACCACCGACCAGGGCTGGGCCAGCGGGCTGCCGGGCACGGCGAAAACCAGCACGGCGCTGGCGCCGATGGGCGCCACCAGCCAGGGCGACAGGCCGCCAGCGCCGCCCACCCAGTGCGACAGCAGCCCCGCCACCAGGATGCCGGCGCCCGCACCGGCAAAGGCGCGCAGGCGCTCTTTTGCATCCACCCGCACCGGCATCGGCCAGAAAGCGGCCAGCCAGGCGCGAACCCTTGAGTTGCTTGATTGAAAAACTGCCATGGGGCGCAACGATACACTCCCAGCACAGGCCAAAGCGACACGATTCCCCCATGAGCAAACCAGACACCGGCGCCCACACGCCGATGATGCAGCAGTACCTCGGGCTGAAGGCCGACTTCCCCGGCACGCTGCTGTTCTACCGGATGGGGGATTTCTACGAGCTCTTCTATGCTGACGCAGAGAAGGCCGCGCGCCTGCTCGACATCACCCTCACCCAGCGCGGCCAGTCCGCCGGCCAGCCGGTGCAGATGGCCGGCGTGCCCTTCCATTCGGTCGATGGCTACCTGGCCCGGCTGATCCGCTTGGGCGAGTCGGTGGCCATCTGCGAGCAGGTGGGCGACGTGGCCACCTCCAAGGGCCCGGTGGAACGCAAGGTGGTGCGGGTGGTCACGCCCGGCACGCTGACCGACACCGAGCTGCTGAACGACAAATCCGAAGCCATCCTGCTGGCCGTGCACCAGGGCTCGCGGCATCGCTGCGGCCTGGCCTGGCTGAGCGTGACGCAGGGCGCGCTGCAGCTGGCCGAGTGCGCGGGCGACGAGCTGGAAGGCTGGGTGGCCCGCATCGCCCCCAGCGAACTGCTGCACAGCGCCGACATCACGCCCGCCTTCGAGGTGCGGCTGAAGGCGCTGAAGTTTTCCTCGTCGCTTTCGCTCACGCAGCGCCCCGAATTCCAGTTCGACGCCGGGCTGGGCCTGCGCAAGCTGCTGGAGCAGCTGAACTCCGCCACGCTGGCCGCCTGGCAGGCCGAGCCGCTGGTGCATGCCCACGCCGCCGCCGGTGCCCTGCTCTCCTATGCCGAGCACACCCAGGGCCGCGCGCTGACGCACGTGAAGAGCCTGCAGGTGCAGCGCGACGACGAGCTGATCGACCTTCCAATCACCACCCGGCGCAACCTGGAGCTGGTGCAGACCCTGCGCGGCGAGGCCTCGCCCACCGTGTTCTCGCTGCTGGACACCTGCATGACCGGCATGGGCAGCCGCATGCTCAAGGGCTGGCTGCTGGAGCCGCGGCGCGAGCGCACGCAGGCCGAGCAGCGGCTGGCCGCGCTGGAGGCGCTGCGCGCCGGCCCGTGGCAGAAGCTGCGCGAGGAACTGCGCGGCACGGGCGACGTGGAGCGCATCACCGCGCGCGTGGCGTTGCGCCAGGTGCGCCCGCGCGAGCTGATCAACCTGGGCCACGCGCTACAAAAATCAGAGCAGCTCACGCAATCCCTGCGCGGCCTCCCGGCACTTTTGTCTCTGATTTCGCGGGAACTGACGCCCCCGGACGGCTGCGCGGGCCTGCTGGCGCGCGCATTGCAGCAAGAGCCCGCCGCGCTGGTGCGCGACGGCGGCGTGATCGCTGCCGGCTTCGACGCCGAGCTGGATGAGCTGCGCGGCATCCAGAACAACTGCGACGCCTTCCTGCTCGACCTGGAAACCCGCGAGAAGGCCCGCACCGGCATCGCCAACCTGCGCGTGCAGTTCAACAAGGTCCATGGCTTCTACATCGAGGTCACGCAGGGCCAGGCGTCCAAGGTGCCCGACGACTACCGCCGCCGCCAGACGCTGAAGAACGCCGAGCGTTTCATCACGCCGGAGCTCAAGGCTTTCGAGGACAAGGCGCTGTCGGCCCAGGAGCGCGGCCTGGCGCGCGAGAAATTCCTGTATGAGCAGCTGCTGGATGACCTGCAGCCCCACATCCAGGCGCTGACGCGGCTGGCGCGATCGCTCGCTTCGCTGGACGCCTTGTGCGCGCTGGCCGAGCGCTCCCTCACGCTCAACTGGTGCCGCCCGCAGTTCATGAAGGAGCCGGGCATCGAGATCACGCAGGGCCGCCACCCGGTGGTGGAATCGCGGCTGGCCGAAACCTCGGGCGGGGCCTTCATCGCCAACGACACGCGGCTGGGCCCCAAGCAGCGCATGCAGGTCATCACCGGCCCCAACATGGGCGGCAAGTCCACCTACATGCGGCAGGTGGCGCTGGTCTGCCTGCTGGCTTCCATGGGTTCCTTCGTGCCCGCCAGCGCCTGCCGGCTGGGGCCGATGGACGCCATCCACACCCGCATCGGCGCGGCCGACGACCTGGCCAACGCGCAGTCGACCTTCATGCTGGAGATGACCGAGGCGGCGCAGATCCTGCACGGCGCCACCGCGCAAAGCCTGGTGCTGATGGACGAGATCGGCCGCGGCACCTCCACCTTCGATGGCCTGGCACTTGCTTCAGGCATTGCCGCGCACCTGCACGACAAAAGCCAGGCCTTCACCCTGTTCGCCACCCACTACTTCGAGCTGACCGAGTTCCCCGCCAAGCACCATGCGGCGGTGAACGTGCACGTCAGCGCCACCGAATCGGGCGCCGACATCGTCTTCCTGCATGAGATCCAGCCCGGCCCGGCCAGCCGCAGCTGGGGCATCCAGGTGGCGCGGCTGGCCGGCATGCCCGGCGCGGTGGTCAGCCATGCCCGGCACGCGCTGGCCGCGCTGGAAAGCCAGCAGGAACAAAGCCGCGAGCAGGTAGACTTGTTCGCACCCCCGCCCGCCGCCGAGAGCCCCGCGCCCAGCGCCACGGAAGCGGCGCTCGCGGCCATCAATCCCGATGCGCTGAGCCCGCGTGAAGCGCTCGACGCGCTGTACGCCCTGAAGAAACTGGGAGAAAAGAAATGACCTATTGCGTCGGCATCAAGCTCAACGAAGGCCTGGTGTTCCTGTCCGACTCGCGCACCAACGCGGGCGTGGACAACATCAGCACCTACCGCAAGATGATCGTGTACGAAAAGCCGGGCGACCGCTTCATGGTGCTGCTGTCGGCGGGCAACCTGTCGATCTCGCAGTCGGTGCGCGAGATCCTGCAGGTCGAACAGCTCAAGGAGGCCGAGGGCGCCGAGCCCATCACCATCTGGAACGCCCGCAGCATGTTCGACGCGGCCCGCGTGCTGGGCCAGGCGGTGCGGCATGTGTACGACCGGGACGCCGAGGCGCTGAAGTACGCGGGCGTGGAATTCAACGTGGGCCTGATCTTCGGCGGCCAGATCCAGGGCGAAGGCATGCGCCTGTTCCATGTGTACTCGGCCGGCAACTTCATCGAAGCCACGCCCGAGACGCCCTACTTCCAGATCGGCGAATCCAAGTACGGCAAACCGGTGCTGGACCGCGTGCTCACGCCCGAGACGCCGCTGGCCGAAGCCGCCAAGTGCGCGCTGGTCTCCATGGATTCCACGATGAAGTCCAACCTCTCGGTCGGCCCGCCGCTGGACCTTGTGGTGTACGAAGCCAACAAGTTCGAGACCGACCGCATCGCCTGCCTGGACATGAACAACCCCTACTACCGCATGCTGCACAGCACCTGGGGCCAGAAGCTGCGCGAGGTGTTCGACAGCCTGGAAGACCCGGTCTGGGACGGTGCCCACACCGAAACGCCGCTGAAGGTGGAGGGGCGCAGCAAGCCGATGAAGAAGATCACGCGGCCCGAGGAACGCCTGATTTGAGTTTGATCGTCTTCTCGCACGCCAACAGCTTTCCCGCCGCCACCTACAGCGTGCTGTTCAAGAGCCTGCGTTCGCGCGGCTTCGTGGTCAAGGCGGTGGACAAGTTCGGCCACGACGAAGCGCACCCGGTCACCAATAACTGGCCGCACCTGGTTTCGCAGCTGCAGGAATTCGCCCAGCGCGAAGTGGACAAGGCGGGCGAGTCCGCCTTCCTGGTGGGGCACTCGCTGGGCGGCCTGCTGAGCGTGATGTGCGCGGCGCGCCACCCGCAGCTCGCGCGCGGCGTGCTGCTGCTGGACTCACCCCTGCTGGGCGGCTGGCGCGCCACCGCGCTGGGCGCCATCAAGCGCACGCAACTGGTCGGCTCCATCTCGCCCGGCGCCGTGAGCCGCCGCCGCAAGAACACCTGGCCTTCGCGCCAGGCAGCGCTGGAGCACCTGCGCCACAAGAAGGCGTTCGCGAAGTGGGACGAGCAGGTGCTCAACGACTACATCACCCACTGCACGCACGACCACGACGGCCAGCGCGTGCTCAGCTTCGACCGCGATGTGGAAACCGCCATCTACAACACCCTGCCCGACAACCTGGACCGGCTGCTGCGCCGCCACCCCTTGAGGTGCCCGGTGGCCTTCATCGGCGGGCTGGCATCGCAAGAGATGAAGCAGGTGGGCATGGCCATGACGATGCAGGTGACGCGGGGCCGCGTGATGATGATGGATGGCAGCCACCTGTTCCCCATGGAAAAGCCGCTGGCCACCGCCGCCGCCATGGAGGCTTGCTTACGGGCGATTGACGGCCCGGCCTGATCAGGCTGCGTCCTACAGCGGCCCTGCCCGGCAGCCCACAGGCCGATTGCGCGGCGCGCCCCACATTCAGGGCATGCATTCAGCCCATACCCTGCCCTCTTCCCACAGCGCGCCGCCGCTTTCCCTGCTGGCCATGGAGCCGCTGCGCGCGGTGTTCGATTACTTTTCCTCGCGCCTTGCCAGCCAGGCCGTGCACGTTGGCGACGGCCACCCCGTCATCGTGTACCCCGGCCTGGGCGGCGGGGCCATCACCACCTCGCACCTGCGCACCTTCCTCAAGCACTCGGGCTTCGAAGCGCACGACTGGGGCGGTGGCATCAACACCGGCCCCGGTGGGCACATCGATCCGTGGCTGGAAGGCCTGGTCGCCAACGTGCGCGCGGTGCAGGCCGCCAGCGGCGGCCGCAAGGTCAGCCTGGTCGGCTGGAGCCTGGGCGGCGTCTATGCCCGCGAAATCGCCAAGCGCGTGCCTGATGCGGTGCGCCAGGTCATCACGCTTGGAACGCCTTTCGCCATGCTGGGCGGCGGCAACCATGCCGGCGCGGTGTTCAAGCTGCTGAACGGCGACAGCTCGCAGCTCACCCCCGAACTGCAGGCCCGCCTGCGCGAATGCCCGCCGGTGCCCACCACCTCGGTGTTCAGCAAGACCGACGGCATCGTCAGCTGGCGCGGCTGCATCGAAAAGCGCAGCGAGCGTTCGGAAAGCATCGAGGTGGGCGCCAGCCACCTGGGCATGGGCACGCACCCCGAGGTGCTGCGCGTGATCACCGACCGGCTGGCGCAGCCCGAAGGCAAGTGGCGCGCAATGCGCCGGGGCAGCCGCCTGGGCCGCGCCCGGGCCCGCGCCGCCTGATCAGGCGGCCCAGGTCACCAGGCCGCTCCACGCGGTGGCCAGGACCACGATGCCGAAGGCAATGCGGTACCAGGCGAACGGCACGAAGCTGTGCGTGGAGATGTAGCGCAGCAGCCAGCGCACGCACAGCCATGCGCTGATGAATGAGAACACCAGGCCCACGATGAACAGGGGAAGGTCGGCGGCCGAAAGCAGGTGCCGCTCCTTGTACAGGCTGTAGACGCCCGCGCCCACCAGGGTCGGGATGGCCAGGAAGAACGAGAAATCGGTAGCTGCCTTGCGCGACAGGCCCAGCAGCATGCCGCCGATGATGGTGGCGCCGCTGCGGCTGGTGCCGGGGATCATGCCCAGGCACTGCACAAAGCCCACTTTCAGCGCATCGAGCATCGTCATGTCATCCACGGTCTCGATGCGGGAAATGCGGGTGGCGCCCCGCCGTTCCACCCACAGGATGACCAGCGCGCCCACGATGAACGCCCCGGCCACCACGCCCGGATTGAATAGATGCTGCTTGATCGTCTTGTACGCCAGCAGCCCGATCACTGCGGCGGGAAGAAAGCCGATCAGCACATTCAGGGCGAACCGCTGCGCCTTGCGCTGCGTGGGCAGGGCCACCAACGTCTCGCGGATCTTCTGCCAGTAGACAATGATCACGGCCAGGATGGCGCCGGTCTGGATGGCGATGTCGAAGACCTTGGCCTTCTCGTCGTCAAAGCCCAGCAGCGCGCCCGCCAGGATGAGGTGGCCCGTGCTCGAAACGGGCAGGAATTCGGTCAGCCCCTCCACCACGCCCATGATGGCGGCCTTGGCCAGCAAAACAATGTCCACGCGCGCGCTCCAGGCAAAGATCGGATTATCGCTGTAGGCCGAAAGCTGCACGAAGGACGGCACACCTTCCTACGCCCAGCCGCCGCTGTGCCAGCCCACAATGGCTCATCGGTAACCCCGACAAGGAGCAACTCATGAACAAGACACTGAAAACCGCCCTGGCCATCTCGGCCATCTGCCTGGCCGGCCACGCCGCCGCCCAGATCACCTTCTACGAAGGCGAGGGCTATCGCGGCCGCGCTTTCACCACCAACCAGCGCGTGGGCGATTTCACCCGCTACGGCTTCAACGACCAGGCCTCTTCGGTCGTGATCGACCGCGGCCGCTGGGAAGTCTGCGAGCACGCGCGCTTCGAGGGCCGCTGCGTGGTCCTGCGCCGCGGCAGCTACGACTCGCTGCGCGCCCTGGGCATGGAAAACAAGGTCTCGTCCGTTCGCCCGGCCGACAACAACCGCCGCTACGAAAACGAGCGTGAGCCGATCGCCAGCGCACCGGATTATGAATACCGCCGCCGCCCGAGCGAAGCCGTCTACAACGTGCCGGTGACTTCCGTGCGCGCCGTGGTCGGTGCGCCGAACGAGCGCTGCTGGATCGAACGCCAGCAGGTGGCCGTGCCCACCCAGCAGAACAACAACGCCAACATCGGCGGCGCCCTCATCGGCGGCCTGATCGGCGGCGTGCTGGGCCACCAGGTGGGTGGCGGCTCCGGCAAGGACCTGGCCACGGCGGCAGGTGCTGTCGGCGGCGCGGTGGTGGGCTCCAATGTAGCCAACCGCAACGGCCAGCCCGGCACCGCGATCGAGAACCGTGACGTGCGCAAGTGCGAAACC
Organism: Burkholderiales bacterium; assembly: GCA_016191525.1. Taxonomy (GTDB): domain Bacteria; phylum Pseudomonadota; class Gammaproteobacteria; order Burkholderiales; family Burkholderiaceae_C; genus Ramlibacter. The sequence goes on from JACPOK010000014.1 coordinate 550,791, forward strand.
ACGGCCAACACCACGCCCGCCTACTACGACGTGACCTACAACTACCGGGGCCTTGAGCACCGCGTGCAGATGGCCGCCGCTCCTGGCCCGACCATCATCGTGAACGCCAAGGGCGAACCGCGGATGTAATCCGCCGCTAGGCCAGCCGCCGCCGCAGTTCCGCGACGGCGCTGTCCACGGTCGTCAACACAGCAAGCCCGGTGGCCTGTTCGCAGGCCACGCGGGCTTTTGCCATGCTGAACTGCGCCAGCGCGATGGCGCCGCAGCCCTGCTCGCGCAGGTGCAGCGCGGCCTCCACCACCAGCGCGTCGTGCCGCGCAATGTCGCCGGCATTCAGCGCGTCCATCGCGCCCGGCGCCAGCGCCGTCGCATGCAGCACGCCAGGCGGAAACTCCGGCGGCATCGAAGCCAGGGTGGGGGCGAAGCTGGCCAGCAGCCCCACGCGCAGCCCGCTCTTCGCCGCCTGCGCAATCATGGCTTCGTTGGGCTTTAGCACGGGCACGCCGGGCCGCCGGCTGGCCACGGCCTCGATGCATGGCCCGAACGCCGAGCAGGTGAACAGGATGGCCTGCGCACCCGCTTCATCCAGCACGTAGCTGGCCAGGCTTTCAAAGCGGGCATGCATGGCCTGGTCCAGCTGCCCGCCCGAGGCGGCCAGGTCGGCCGACAGGCTGTCGTCCATCAGGTTCATCAGCCGCGCCTGCGGCCAGTCGCGGGCGAACGCCTCGTTGATGGGGGCGATGGAGTGCGTGAGGGCGTGGATCAGCGCGATTTTCATCGCGCCATCTTAGGCTGGGCCCCGCTTTTCGCCCCTCGCGGCTGCATTTCGCACCGCAAATCCCGCATTTCGTCCCAAACCGGTCGCCCCCAGGGGGCCCCGGCGGCAAAGTCGCGTCCATCGAGACAGACAAGCCCAGGAGAACACCATGCAACTGACCCCCCTGATCGCCGTGCACATGACCGCCGCCCTCGGCGCCATCGTCACCGGCCCGGTGGCGCTGTGGGCCCGCAAGGGCCGCGAGCAGCACCCCCGGCTGCATCGCGCCTTCGGTTACGCCTGGGTCACGCTGATGCTGGTCACCGCCGTCTCGGCCATCTTCATCCGCGACCGCACGCTGCCCAACATCGCCGGCTACACCCCCATCCACGTCCTGGTGCCGGTGGTGCTGATCGGCCTGTTCGGCGCCTTCTGGTTCCTGGCCCGCGGCAACATCCGCGGCCACCGCCGGGTGATGCAGAACCTGTACATCGGCGCGTGCATCGTCGCCGGCAGCTTCACCCTGCTGCCCAACCGTTACCTGGGCCAGCTGGTCTGGGGCGGCCTGGGCCTGATTTAACTTTTTTTTAGGAGAAACACATGCTTATCCAGCTCGTCGCCAACCACCCCGAAGCCCTGGTCACCATCGTCAAGAACACGCCCACCTGGGTGTTCGGCCTGTTCGCCGCCCTCGCCGCCCTGGGCCTGTCCCAGGTGCGCACCCGTGACGTCAGCGCCGTGCGCATGGCGATCATGCCGGTGGCCATGAGCGGGCTGTCCCTGTGGGGCACCATCTCGGCCTTCAGCGCCTCGCCGATGTTCGGCTACGTGCTGCTGGCCTGGGCCGCGGGCGCCGCGCTGATGTTCGGCCTGCTCGCGCCGCTGGCCCCGCAGGCCGGCGCCAGCTACAACAGCACCACCCGCACCTTCAACGTGCCCGGCAGCCTGGTGCCGATGGTCCTGATCATGGGCATCTTCCTGACCAAGTACATCGTGGGCGTGGAGCTGGCCATGCAGCCGGGCCTGGCGCACGACGGCCAGTACACGCTGGTGGTCGGCGGCCTGTACGGCGTATTCAGCGGCACCTTCGCCGGCCGCGCGGCACGCCTGTGGCGCCTGGCGCTGCGCCCCGCCGGCGCGGCTTCCACCGCCGCATTCAACGCCTGACCTTTCCACCTCTTTTTTCCTTTCAAGGAGACCGCCATGAGAAACCGCCACCTGAACCTCAGCCCCGAGCAGGAAATCGAACGGCTGGCACGCCGCCGCGCCGGCGCCAAGATGGGCCTGTTCATCCATGCCACCGTCTACATCGTGGTGAACCTGCTGCTGGCCGCGCTGTCGGCATCGAGCGGGCGCCACTGGGCGGTGTTCCCCGCCTTCGGCTGGGGCATCGGCCTGGCCATCCACGCCTTCATCGTGTTCTTCGCCACCGGCGGCGGCGGGCTGCATGCCCGCATGGTCCAGGCCGAGCGCAACCGCCTGCAGCTGCAGCGCGACCCGTGGTAATTCGAATCAAAAAGGAGCAAGCCATGAACCCATCCTTCCTCAAGCACCTGGCGGTCTGCCTGCTGGCGGTGGCAGCCGCCTGCGCCCATGCCGGCGTCGGCGTCACCCAGATCCCCGGCGTGCAGGGCGGCAGCGCCGTCACGGTGTTCTACCCCACCGCCGATGAAGACAAGCCGGTCACGCGCGGGCCCTTCACCATGATGCTGGCCGAGCGCGGCGCCCCGCTGCGCGGCAACGGCCGGCTGGTGATGTTCTCGCATGGCTCGGGCGGCAACGCCTGGGTGCACAGCGACCTGGCGCGCGCACTGGTGCAGGCCGGCTTCATCGTCGCCGCGCCAACCCACCGCGGCGACACAGCCGGCGACAACGGCACGCCCGGGCCCGAAAGCTGGAAGCAGCGCCCGGGTGAAATCTCCCTGGCCATCGACGCCGTGGCGAAGGACCCGCGCTTCGCGCCGCTGGTTTCCTTCGAGCGGGTCGGCATGTACGGCATGTCCGCGGGCGGCCACACCGCTCTCAGCCTGGCCGGCGGCAGCTGGTCGCCTGCCCTGTTCGCGAGGCACTGCGAAGCGAACATCGCGCAGGACTTCCCGGCCTGCGTGGGCCTGATGACGGCGCTGAAGGACAACTTCCTGGACGGCTTGAAAAAGACCGTGGCGCTGGGCGTTATCCGCAGCCGCTTTGACGACGCGACGCCGCAGGCCCACAACGAGCCACGCATCCAGGCGGTGGTCGCCGCGGTGCCGTTCGCCGCCGACTTCGACCCCGCTTCGCTGGCAAAACCACGCGTGCCGCTGGGCCTTGTCATCGCGCGGCAGGACAAGTGGCTGGCCACGCAATTCCACAGCGGCGCCATCCGCGCGGCCTGTGCTTCCTGCGAAACCGTGGCCGACCTGCCCACCGCGGGGCACGGCGCCATGCTGTCGCCGCCCGTCCCGCGCAGCGTGATGAGCGCGCTGGAGACCGACCTGATCGGCGACCCGCCCGGCTTCGACCGAGCCGCGCTGATGCCCGAAGTGGACCGCAGGATCACCGCTTTCTTCACCAGGCACCTGCTGCCATGAACAGCAGGATGATTCTTGCCGCGGCGGCCGTGCCCGCCGTGCTGCTGGCCGTGCTCGCCGGCGCCATCGCCTTCGGCGGGCCGGCGCCGATCCCCCCGCTGGCCAGCATCAACGAGCCCTTCGCCAGGGTTGATTTTTCCGGCGTGCCCGCGCCGCGCCATTACACGGCGCGCGACGGGACAGCCATGGCCTGGCTGCGCTACCCCGCCGCCGGCAATGAAGCCAATGGCCGCCGCGTGGTGCTGGTGCACGGCTCCTCGTCGAGGGCCCGCAGCATGCACGTGCTGGCACGCGCGCTCGCGGCATCGGGCCTGGAAGTGGCTGTGCTGGACATGCGTGGCCACGGCGACTCGGGTCCGCGCGGCCATGCCGCCTACATCGGGCAGCTGGAGGATGACGTGGAGGACTTCATGCGCGCCGTGCCGCACGCGGGACCCAGCACGCTCGCGGGCTTTTCGGCGGGCGGCGGCTTCGTGCTGCGCTTTGCGGCCGGCACGCGCCAGGCGCTGTTCGACCGCTACCTGCTGCTCGCGCCGTTCCTGCACCACAACGCCGCCATCAACAAGCCCGGCAACAGCGGCTGGGTCTCGGTGGGGCTGCCCCGCGCGGTAGCCCTGACGCTGCTCAACACCGCGGGCATTGCCACGTTCAACCACCTGCCGGTGGTGAATTTCGGCCTGGACGGCGCGGCCCGTGAATTTCTCACCCCCAGCTACGACTTCACGCTGGGCACCAACTTCCGCCCGCACGACGACTACCAGCGCGACATCCGCAACGCGAAGCAACCGCTGCGCATTGTGGCGGGCCGCGACGACGAGCTGTTCACCGCCACGGGATTCGCCGCGGTTTTCGAGGCCGCCGGCCAGCCCGTGCCGGTGACGCTGGTGGACGGGACCAACCACATGGGGTTGATGCTGCAGGCCGCAGCGGTGCAGGCCGTGGCCCGGGTGGCGCGCGGAGATACAGCCCCTCTGCCCTAGAATGTTTTGAAAATCCCCCCAGCATGACCACTCGCCTGTCCCCCGAAGAAATCGACCGCCTGGCCCACAAACGCGTGCGCGCCAAGATGGGCTGGTACATGCACGCCTCGCTGTACGTGGTGGTCAACCTTTTCATCTTCGCCATGTCCGAATACGCCTTCGGCCACCGCCGCTGGTCCGTCTTTCCCCTGATGGGCTGGGGCGTGGGCCTGGCGCTGCACGGCATCTCGGTGTTCGTTCTGGGCAAGGGCAGCGGGCTGCGCGAGCGGATGGTCCAGAAGGAGCGCGAGCGGCTTCAGCGCGAGCGCGGCGGCTAGCAGGCCCGGATGAAATTCGACTGGATCGCCAAGCTTCGCTACGCGCTGCAGGTCTGGGCCTTCGCGCTGGCGATCGCCACCATCCAGTACGCCTTCATGCCCGACAAGCCCTATGGGCCGCTGGTGGTGTATTCGCTGCTGATCGCCACATCCACCTGGGCGCTGATCGACTTCGGCCGCCACTTCTTCCCATCCGCCGCCGAGACCGGCTGGCCGCAGGGCTACGCCGGAATCGTGCTGGTGGTGGCCAGCATTTTCTCGGGCTACATGCTGGGCAACTGGGTGGCCGACGGCATTTGCGTCTACTACGGTCTGTACCCGCCGGGCGCGGTGCGGCCCAGCACCGCGGAGTTGCGCACCTCTGTGCTGATCACCGCGCTGGCCGGCGTGGTGGTCACCTATTACTTCTACAGCGTCAACAAGGCGGCGTACCTCGAACGCAAGATGGGCGAGGCGCACAAGCACGCCAGCGAGGCGCGCCTGAAACTGCTGGAGACGCAGCTGGAGCCGCACATGCTGTTCAACACGCTGGCCAACCTGCGCGTGCTGATCGCCACCGACGCGCAGCGTGCCCAGCAGATGCTGGACCACATGATTGCCTACCTGCGCGCCACGCTGGCCGCCTCGCGCGCCACCACCCACCCGCTGCAGGCCGAGTTCGACCGGCTGCGCGACTACCTGGAGCTGATGGCCGTGCGCATGGGACCGCGGCTGGCCTACACGCTTCAGTTGCCGGACGACCTGGCGCAGCAGCCCGTGCCCACGCTGCTGCTGCAGCCGCTGGTGGAAAACGCCATCCAGCACGGGCTGGAGCCCAAGGTGCAGGGCGGCAGCGTGACGGTGCGCGCGCGGCGTGACGGCGCCAACGTGGTGCTGGAGGTGGAAGACACCGGCGTGGGCGCCGGCGCGGACATGGCAGGTGCCAAGGGCTTCGGCGTGGCCCAGGTGCGCGAGCGCCTGGCGGCCCTGTACGGAACCGGCGCTGCTATTGAATTTGTAGCGCCTCACGCACAGGGGGTGCGGGCTGTGGTCACTTTTCCCTCTGAATAATGACTGAAAAAACCGCCACCGCCCTGATCGCCGAGGACGAGCCGCTGCTGGCCCAGGCCCTGGCCATGGAGCTGGCCAAAGCCTGGCCGGGGCTGCACGTCGCGGCCACGGTGGGCGACGGCGCCTCGGCCGTCACGCAGGCGCTGGCCCTGAGGCCCGACGTGCTGTTTTTCGACATCCGCATGCCCGGCCAGAGCGGGCTTGAAGCGGCGGTCGAGCTGGCCGATGTATGGGAACAGGACGGGCCGCAGGGCAAGCCGTTCCCGGCGCTGGTTTTCATCACCGCCTACGACCAGTACGCGGTGCAGGCGTTCGAGACGCAGGCCGTGGACTATGTGCTCAAGCCGGTGCAGCAGGCCCGCCTGCAAAAAACGGTGGCCAAGGTGCAGGACCTGCTGGCCCGCCGCACGCAGGGAGCTGCGGGCGCCGGCGACTTCGAATCCACGCTGGGCCAGCTGCGCCACCTTCTGGGCGCGGCCCAGGGTGCGCCGGTGCCGCCGCTGAAAGTCATCCAGGCCAGCGTGGGCACCAGCATTCGCATGGTGCCGGTGGATGACGTGCTGTACTTCGAGGCCGCGGACAAATACGTGCGCGTGCTCACCGCCGAGCACGAATACCTGATCCGCACGCCGCTGAAGGAACTGCTGCCCCAGCTGGACACCGCCACCTTCTGGCAGGTGCACCGGGGCACCGTGGTGCGGGCCTCTGCCATCGAGTCTGTCCTGCGCGACGAGGCCGGCAAGCTGCACCTGCAGCTGCGCGGCAGCAAGGACAAGCTGGCCGTCAGCCGGCTCTATGCGCATCTTTTCAAGGCCATGTGAATCTGAGCGGCGGCTGACTGCGTAGAGGCTTTGTGCGCACACCGCGCCACCAACCACTACAGGAGCTGCCCATGATCCGCCACGCCACCGCCCTTTCCGCCCTCGCCCTGATCGGCGCCTGCGCCAGCAGCCCGATGATGATGAAGCCCTACGACCAGTCCGGCCTGCCCGCCGGCGTAATGGTGCCGGCCGGCAACAAGGTGGCGATGGAAACCGTGGGCATGGGCGATATCACCTACGAATGCCGCGCCAAGGCCGGCGCCGCCGGCCAGTTCGAATGGGTGTTCGTCGGCCCCGATGCGAAGCTGATGGACCGCAGCGGCACGCAGGTGGGCAAGTACTACGGCCCGCCCGCCACCTGGGAAAACATGGACGGCTCCAAGGTCACCGCCACGCAAGTGGCCGTGGCGCCCGGCGGCGACGGCAACATCCCGTTCCAGCTCGTGAAGGCCAACCCCGCCATGGGCACCGGCATGATGACCGGCACCACCTACATCCAGCGCGTGGTCACCAGGGGCGGCGTAGCCCCCGCCATGGCCTGCGCCGCCGGCAACATGGGCGCAAAGCAGGTGGTGAAGTACCAGGCCGACTACATCTTCTATAAGGCGATGTAAGTTTTTTCAGGCCGCGGCGATTGCGTCGCGGGCCTGCGCCAGGAATTTCTCCACCAGCGCGAAATCGACCGGCTTGACCAGGTGCACCGAGAAGCCTGCGGCGTGGCTGCGCTGCTTGTCGTCCTCGTTGCCGTAGCCCGTCATCGCGCCCACCTGCATCGCCGCCCCGCCCGGCAGCTCGCGCAGCCGGCGCAGCAGCTCGAAGCCGCTCATGTCGGGCATGCCGATGTCCAGCAGCGCGATGTGCGGCGAAAATTCCCGCGCCGCGGCCAGGCCGCTGGCACCGTCGTAAGCCGCCCGCACCGACCAGCCCATCAGGCGCACGATCTGCGCCATGCTGTCGGCCGCGTCGCGGTTGTCGTCCACGATCAGGCAGCGCAGGGCCGCGCTCTCGGGCTCGCTCTCGACATCGTCGGTCTGCGCATTGGGAATGAAGAAGCTGAAGACGCTGCCCTTGCCCACGCCGGGGCTGTGCGCCGTGAGCAGGCCGCCGTGCATTTCCACCAGCGAGCGCGCCAGCGTGAGGCCGATGCCCAGCCCGCTTTCCTTGGCCGCGCCCTGGCCGTCGCCCTGCGAGAACAGCGCGAAGACCTGGCCGATCGCTTCCGGCGACAGGCCGATGCCGTTGTCGGCCACCTCGGTCACCAGGCGGCCGCCGTCCAGCCGCACCGAAACGTCGATGCTGCCGCCCTCGGGCGTGAACTTGGCCGCGTTGATCATCAGGTTCTGCAGCACCTGCGCCAGCCGGGTGGGGTCCGCTTCGACGTAGATGTCGATAGGCGGCACGCTGGACATCAGCCGGTGCCGCCGCGAATCCATCATGGGCCGCACCGCTTCCAGCGCGCGCGCCACCACCTGGTTGTAGAGCACGCGCTCCTTGCGCAGGCGGATCTTGCCGGTGGTCATGCGCCCCACGTCCAGCAGGTCATCGACCAGCCGTGTCATGTGGGTCAGCTGCCGGTCGATCACGTCGCGGCTGGTGCGGATCACCGGGCTTTGCACCGGCTCCAGCTGCAGGATGGTGACGGCGTTGCGGATCGGCGCGAGCGGGTTGCGCAGCTCATGCGCCAGCATCGCCAGGAACTCGCTCATGCGCTTGCCGGAACTCTCCAGTTCAACCAGGCGGCGCCGGTCCGTCATGTCGCGCGTCACCTTGGCAAAGCCGCGCAGCTGCCGGTTGGCATCGTAGATGGGCGCGATGACCACGTTGGCCCAGAACACCGAACCATCCTTGCGCACGCGCCAGCCCTCTTCCTCGGCGCGGCCCTTGGCCAGCGCCGTCGTCAGCTCCTGGGCCGGCATGTCCTTTTCCAGGTCTTCGGACGTGTAGAACATGCCGAAGTGCCGGCCGATGACTTCCTGCGCCTCGTAGCCCTTGATGGCCTGGGCGCCTGCGTTCCAGCTCTGGATCAGCCCCGTGGGGTCGAGCATGAAGATGGCGTAATCCTTCACCCCTTCCACCAGCAGCCTGAAGCGCTGTTCGCTCTCGCGCAGCGCCTCCTCGTGCTTGCGCCGCTCGGACAGGTCACGCGTGACCTTGGCGTAGCCCGTGAGCTTGCCGTCCGGCAGGTAGAGCGGGGTGATTACCACGTTGGCCCAGAAGCGGGTGCCGTCCTTGCGCACCCGCCAGCCCTCGTCTTCGAACCGGCCGGCCTCGCGCGCCCGCCGCAGTTCCTCGTCGGGCCAGCCGCTGGCCACCGCCTCGGGCATGTAGAACATCGAGAAATGCCGGCCTATGACTTCATCGGCCCGGTACTGCTTGATGTTCTGGGCGCCGCTGTTCCACGAAGCGATATTTCCCTCTACATCCAGCATGAAGATGCCGTAGTCCTGCACGGCTTCCACCAGCAGCTGGAAGCGATCGGCGGGAAGGGGGACGTAGGGGCGCGAGGCGGGCACGGCGGACATGGAGGGCCATCTTAAGGCTGACCAAGCGGTAACTTGCGCTGGCTCGGCAGATGGGTAACCGTCTGTCAATACTTGTGGGCCGTGTCCTACACGGTGCGCGGCGCGGGGCGCTTCTACTAGCTGGATGGTTATGCACCAACCCGCCCACACCGACACCCCGCGCAGCCTCCGCTCGCTGGTGCTGGCGGCCGCCTACGCGGTCACCGTGGTGACGGGCACAGCCCTGCTGATCGCGGCCTTCAGCGGCAATTACGACGGCAGCGTCGTGGGTGCCGACGGGCAGCGCATGACGGTGGCCGAAGCGGTGATGCAGCAGGCCGCCGAGCGCGCCCTGGTGTCGCCCCGCGGCCCGGTGCTGGCCGGCAGCATATCGAATGACAGGCGTGGAATGTAAGAACCAGCTAGCAAGCCACGCCTTCACCCCAAATCACCCCGACTCCTCTGAGTCCCCTCCTCCTCCGGGGTGAGCTGGTCCGGCCCTCCGTCCCGCGACTGGCATATTGCCCCCAGGCCCCCAAAGGCCTGGGGGCCTTTTTTTGGGCCTGTAGGTTGCGGCCTACCGCCATGTCGGTGCATCGCTGGCAGGAACGTGCGCCCACGCCCACCACACTGGTGCTGAAGTCAAGGAAGTACGACGACATGCCACGAAGCACGAAACAGCGGCGCAAGGACGAAGCGCCGCAGGATGAAGCCGCCAGCGCCCACCCGCACCACAGCGGCGAGGGCAGCATCAGCGTATGGCCGCACCTGGAGAGGATGTTGCAGCGCTCGGCCAGCAAGGCCGCCGAGAAGCCCGATGCGATGGTGACGCGCCTGCCGCAGGACGACAAGCCCGCGACCTGAAACTGCATCAGCTCAGGGGCCGAACCACTTGGCCGGAATGGTCACCAGCTGCGGGAAGATCACCATCAGGAACATCAGGATGAACTGCGCCGCCATGAACGGCCAGACACCGCGTGTCACTTCGTCCATGCGTATCTTGCCGACCCCGGCCACGGCGTTGAGCACCACGCCCACCGGTGGCGTGATCAGGCCGATCGCATTGTTCATGATGAACAGCACGCCGAAGTAGACCGGGTCAATGCCGGCCGCCTTCACGGCCGGCATCAGCACCGGCGTCAGGATCAGGATGGTGGGCGTCATGTCCAGTGCAGTGCCCACGGCCATCACCAGCAGCATGATCACGAACATCAGCAGGCGCGGGCTGTCCATGAACGGCTGCAGCAGGCCGATCACCTTGCCGGGAAGGTCCGCCACCGTGATCAGCCAGGCGCTCACCATGGCGGCGGCCACCAGGAACATCACCACGGCGCTGGTCTTGGCCGCGGCGACCAGCACGCCGTAAAGCCGCCGCCACTTCAGTTCGCGGTAGACCACCATGGAGACAAACAGCGCATAGACCGCTGCCACCACGGCGGCTTCGGTCGGCGTGAACACGCCGAACTTCAGGCCCACGATGATGATCAGCGGCAGCACCAGGGCCCAGCCCGCGTCGCGAAGCGACTTCACCATCTCGGCCGATGTCTTGCGCGGTGGGGTCTCGACCTGCTCCTTGCGTGCCAGCCACCACCAGGCGACCCAGAGCGACAGGCCCAGCATCAGGCCGGGCACGATACCGGCCAGGAACAGCTTGGTCACCGACACGTTGGCCGCCACACCGAAGATCACGAAGCCGATGGAGGGCGGGATGACCGGCGCGATGATGCTGGCCGAGGCGATCAGCCCGGCCGAACGGGCACGGTCATGCCCGGCCGCCACCATCATGGGCAATAGCAGCGCCGTCAACGCCGCCGCGTCGGCCACCGCGGAACCCGACAGTGCCGCCAGCAGGCAGGCCGCGATGATGGTCACATAGCCCAGGCCGCCGCGCACATGGCCCACCAGCGTGAGCGCGAAATTGACGATGCGGCGCGACAGGCCGCCGACGTTCATGATCTCGCCGGCGAGGATGAAGAATGGCGCGGCCAGCAGCGGAAAGCTGTCGGCGCCGCCAAGCAGGTTCTGCGCGAGGATCTGGGCGTCGAACAGGTCGAGCTGCCACATCAGGGCCACGCCGCTGACCAGCAGCGCCAGCGAAATCGGGATGCCCAGGGCCATGGCGCCGATCAGGGCGCCCAGGAAAACGAACAGCGTCATGGCACGGCCTCTTCCTCGGATTCGCGCATCTGTGAAAGCAGCTCGGGAGACAGCTTGCCGGTGAGCAGGCCCCACAGGTCAGACAACAGCACCAGCACCGCCGAAGCACCGAACACGACGCCCGCGACATGGAAGATCGCCATCGAGGCGCCGGTGGAAGGCGCGGTGACGTCCCAGTTGATCATCATCTGTTTCCATGCGCCCTGCAGCACCAGGGCGCAGGTGACGATCATCAGCACGTGGCCGATGACCAGGCAGGCTTTCTTGCCGCCGGAGGGCAGGCGATCGAGCAGGAAGCTGGTGCCCAGGTGGGCGCGTTCGCGCAGTGCGACGATGGCGCCCAGGAAGGTGATCCAGATGAACACCCAGCGCGACAGCTCTTCCGAGACCACGATGCCGGAATTGAACAGGTAGCGCAGCGCCACGTTGCCGAACACCAGCACCACCATCAAGGCCAGGCCGGCGGCGAGCAGCCATTCCAGGCCGCGGCAGTACACACGGAAAAAGCCAGTCATGTCAGGCCGGCTTCGCCTCGCGTGCCAGTTCCACCACGCCGCGCAGCCCCAACAGGTAGGAATGCCGGCCCAGGCCCTGGATGGTTGCCTTGACCGCGGGCGAAATGATGGAGTGGACGCGCCAGGCCTCGCGCGCCGCGATGTTGGACATGTGGATCTCCAGCACCGGAAACGGCATGGCCTTGATCGCGTCGTGCAGCGGCACGCCATGCTGCGTCAACCCCGCGGGGTTGACCAGCGCGCCTTGCGCCGCATCGATGTTCTTGTGCAGGAAATCGATCAGCGCCCCCTCGTGGTTGGACTGGATCGTCTCCAGCGTCACCCCAAGTTCGCCGGCCAGCGCGGCGAGCTGCTCATCGATCTGCGCCAGCGTGGTGTGGCCGTAGATGTGCGGCTCGCGCCGCCCGAACAGGTTGAGGTTCGGGCCGTGGAGGACAAGAATTTTCATGGGGTTCAGAACTTGGAGACGCGCTCCAGCTCGGTCTTGAACAGGTTGACCACGGCCGGGTCGTACGCGGCGGAGAACTTGTCGTAAACCGGGCGCACTTCAGCGCGCATCTTGGCCAGCTCGGCGGCCGGCAGGTCGTTGTAGAGCATGCCCTTGGCGGTGAGCTCGCCCAGCGCCTTGGCCGAGACTTCGCGGCTGACCACGCGCTGCCAGTTCTGCGCCTCAATGGCGGCGTCGGCCAGGATCTTGTGCTCCACCGGCGACAGCTTGTCCCAGAAGCGCTTGCTGATCTGGATCGGGTTGGTGGCGTACACGTGGTTGGTGCCGCTCACGTACTTCTGCACTTCGTAGAACTTGCTGGACAGGATCACGGCGAAGGGGTTCTCCTCGCCATCCACCGCCTTGCTTTCCAGCGCGCCATACAGCTCGGCGAAAGGCATGGGCACCGGGTTGGCCTTGAAGGTCTTGAAGGTTTCCAGGAACACCGGGTTGGGGATGACGCGCAGCTTCAGGCCTTCCAGGTCGGAGCCCTTCATGATGGGGCGCTTGCTGTTGGTGACGTTGCGGAATCCCAGGTCAAAAAAGCCCAGGACGATCACACCCTTTTCAGGCAGCCTGGCGCTGAGCATCTTGCCCAGCGGGCCGTCGACCAATGCGTCGGCCTGCTTGGCGTTGGCAAACAGGAAGGGAAAGTCGAGCAGGCCGAATTCCTTGACGATGCCGTTCAGCGAGGTGGTGGAGGCCACCAGCATTTCCTGCACGCCGCCCTGCAGCGCCGACTGCTGCTGCAGCTCGTTGCCCAGCTGCGAAGCCGCGAATTCCTGTACCTTGATCTTGCCGCCGCTCTTGGCCGCCACGATCTCGGCGAACTTGCGCACGCCCAGGCTGGTGGGATGGTCGGGGTTGTTCAGGTGGCCGAACTTGATGGTGCGTTCCTGGATGTCCTGCGCCATGGCGCCGAAAGCGGCCAGGGACAGGGCGGCGGCGCACGCGATGGCGCGGCGGGTGAGCTTGATGTTCAAGGTATGTCTCCTTCAAAGGTGCTTGGTGTGGCGCGGATCATAGCCCAGTTTTTAAATAACTGGAATACAATTCCACTTTGGAATAGCCTTCCATAAATTAAAAAAGAAAGCGTCGATGAGCACACTGGAGCGGTCACTCGGCATCCTGGAATACCTGGCGGCCTACCCCGAAGGCATGTCGCTGGCCAACATCGCGCAGGACCTGGTGCTGCCGCGCAGCGCCGCGCACCGCCTGCTGACCGAGCTGGCGCGCTGCGGCTATGTGCGCCAGCTGCGCGACCATGGCGACTACGCGCTGACCACCAAGCTGGCCGCGCTGGGCCTGAGCTTTTTAAGCGGCTCGGGCATCGTGGACATTGCCCAGCCGCTGATCGACCGGCTGGCCGAAGTGTCGGGCGAGCTGGTGCGGCTGGCCATCGTGGATGGCGACCGCCTTACCTTTGTGGCCAAGGCGCAGGGCGCGCGCGGCGGCCTGCGCTACGACCCCGACATGGGCATAGACGTGCGCTTGTCATGCAGCTCGGGCGGCCATGCCTGGCTGATGACCCTGTCTGACGAGCGCGCGCTGCAAATGGTGGCGCGCCAGGGCTTTGGCGCCCCCAAGAGCTATGGCCCCAACGCGCCCACCACCATCAAGGCGCTGACACGCATCCTGGCCGAAGACCGCAAGCGCGGCTTCAGCACCATCAACGAGCAGTACGCCCCCGGCATGACGGCCATGGCCGCGCCCGTGCAGCGCAAGGGCGACGCCGCCATAGCCGTGATCACCATTGCCGGCCCCGCCGTGCGCCTGACCGAGGCGCGCATGCGCGAGCTGGGCCCCGTGCTGCTGAAGGCTGCGCATGAGCTGGCCATTGCCAGCAAGGCATCGCCCATGTTCATGCGCGACGCGGCCGCCACCCCGGTGGAGGCCTGAGCAACATGGCGCTGCTGGGCCAGGGTGCCATCGCCATGTGGTGGGACATGGCGGCCGACCACCGCATTGAATTTGAAAACTGGCATTCGCACGAGCATTTTCCCGAGCGCATGGGCATACCCGGCTTCTTGCGCGGATCGCGCTGGGCCGCGGCCGATGGGGGCGAAGGATTCTTCATCCTGTATGAGCTGGCCGGCTACGAAACACTGAGCTCGCCCGGCTACCTGGCGCGGCTGAACAACCCCACGCCCTGGTCCACGCAGCTGATGCCGCACCACCGCAACATGGTGCGCAGCCAGTGCCGTGTGCTGGCCAGCGCGGGCGGCGCCGTCGCGCAGCACGCGCTAACGCTGCGCCTCTCACCCGCCGCGGGCCGGGAAGAGCAGCTGCGCAGCTACCTGGCCGCGCAGGCTAAAACAATTGCAGCGCAAGCCGGCACCACCGCCGCCCACTTGCTGCAAACCCAAACCCCCGCCATCGCCGCCACCACCGAACAGAAAATTCGCGGCGGCGCCGACCGCGCGGCCGACTGGATCTACATCGCCAGCGGCTACGAGCTGGCCGCGCTGGAAACGCTGCGCACCCACGCGCTGGGCAGCGAAGCACTGGCGCGCCATGGCGCCGCGCCGGGCGAGCGGGCTGGGTTTTACAGCCTGCGGCACAGCAGCGCGGCGAGTGACGTGGGCTGATCTGCTGGAGGCACTCCTTGCGCCGCACTTGCGTGAACTAACGCCTATTTCACGGCCCAGGACGGTTTGTCGTCGCCCACGTTGATCGCGGCAAACAGCAATGCGTCGGCTGCCGTTGATTCGATACTGCCGATTGGGTTGCTCGCTACTGCCGTCTCCTTGACTACCAGGTCGGTGCCAGCCTGCAAGGCAATCCACGGGTCCACCAGCGTTGATGTCGAACTGTCCGCCGGCGCCCTGCCTGCGTCCTGCGCCTTGTCAGCCCCAAGGCCGGCCAACTCGGCACGCACGGCCTCGTCGCCCATGTCCTTGCCGTAGCTCTGCGTGGAGACGTAGGTAGTCGCATAGTCGTAGGCCAGGTCGCCGCCGCGTGCCTGGGTATTGGACGTGGAGATCACGGCCGTATTCAGGCTGGGCGCGATTGACCAGGTCAGGCTGGAATTGCTGCCCCGCGCCGCGTCGAAGCTGTTGGTGATGGAAGTGAAGTCAAAGTCCACCACCTTGCTCTTGTTCAGCGCGCTGCTGGAATTCGGGTCGTAGTTGCCGCCTTCGGTCAGCATCTGGAGCGTGCCGACGCTGCGGTTTGCCGTGCCGGCATACCAGTCCACGTTAGTGATCTGGTCGCCCGCGCCCAGCCCGAGAATCAGGTCTGATCCGCTCTTGTGCAAGGTCAGGTCGGCATAGCGAATGCCGCCACCCAGGCTGATAAGGTCGGCGCGGGCGTCGCCGCTGGTGGTTTTGAGCACGTCATTGCCGTCGCCCCGGTTGAAGGCAATGACGTCACGCCCCAGGCCGGCCGTGATGGTGTCGTCGCCCTTGCCGGCGGCAATGAAGTCGTTGCCGCTTCCCGCGTCGATGGCGTCGTTGCCGGCCCCGCCGTCGATGAAGTCGTTGCCCGCGCCGCTGGTGACCTTGTCGTTGCCGCTGCCGGCCACCACAACATCCGAACCGCCGCCCAGGGTGATGGTGTCATCGCCGGCGCCACCGGCCGCGAGATTGTTGCCTTCGGTGTCTTCAAGCACGTCGTTGCCTGCGCCACCCCACAACCTGTCGTTGCCCGCGCCGCCGTAGAGCTTGTCGTTGCCCCCTTCGCCGTAAAGCTTGTCGTTGCCTGCGCCGCCTTTGAGCGTGTCTGCCGCGCCCCGGCCGGCCAGCACGTCGTTGCCGGCACCCCCATCGAGAACGCTGGCCCCGGCGTTGCCCACCAGAACATTGTTAGCCGCATTACCGGTTCCGCTGAGCGCTGCACTGCCAGTGAACATGAGGTTCTCTACGTTCTCAGGCAGCACGTAACTGACGGACGCGGCAACGGTATCGATGCCACCCCCGGCCTTCTCGACAACCTTGTCGCCGGCTTCGCCGCCGCCACATTCGTTATCGCTCTCTGCGGCCGTGAATCGGTCAACGATGTAGACATCGTCTCCCTTGCCCCCGGTCATCGTATCGGCGCCCTGTTTCCCGTCGATGCGGTCAGCGCAGTTGGTGCCCGCCAAGTTATCGTTCTTGCTGGTGCCGTTGATGGCAAGGCCGCAGGCCGCTTCGTCAGCGCCCGTGACGGTCACGCTCAGCTGCGCGCTGGCCGTGGCGCCCTGGCTGTCCGCCACCGTGTAGTTGAAGGTGTCTTTGACCTGCTGACCGGCGGTAAGCGCTTGCACTTTGCTGCTGGCGTTGTTCAGTGCATAGCTGTACCCGCCATCTGCCGCCAGGGTCAGCGTGCCGTAGTCGCTGGTGCGGCTGCCGGTGGAGGTGATTTTGAGCACATCACCCGCATCGACATCGCTGTCGTTGGTCAAAACGTTACCGCTGGCAGTGAGCACACCGTCTTCGCTAACAGCAGCCATGTCTGCCAGCGCCACCGGGCCATCATTGACGCCGACGATATCGACAGTGAGGTTCGCGCTGGCCGTAGCGCCATGGTTGTCTGCGACGGTGTAGGCCACTGTTTCCGTCACGTGCTGGCCGGCCGCCAACGACTGCACTGCCGCACTCGCGTTGTTCAGCGCGTAACTGTAGCTCCCGTTGGCACCCAGGGTCGCGGTACCGTACTGGCCGCTTCTGCTGCCTGTCGTGGTGACGCTAAGCGTGTCGCCGGCGTCAATATCGCTGTCGTTGGCGAGCACGTTTCCTGAAACGGCACCGCCGTCCTCACTTGCTGCCGCGGTGTCTGCGTGAGCCACCGGACCATCGTTGACGCCAACGATGTCGACGGTGAGGTTGGCGGTGGCTGTGGCGCCGTGGTTGTCGGCGACGGTGTAGGCAAAGGCGTCGGTGGCGTGCTGGCCAACTGCCAACGATTGCACCGCCGCACTGGCATTGTTCACCGCGTAGCTGTAGCTGCCATTGGCGCTCAGAGTCGCGGCGCCGTATTGGCCAGTTCGGGCTCCCGTCGTCGTGGCGCTCAGCGTGTCGCCTTGATCCACGTCGCTGTCGTTGGTGAGTACGTTGCCTGTGACAGCGCCACCGTCTTCGCTGGCAGTCGCAGTGTCCGCATGCGCCACTGGCCCGTCGTTGACGCCGACAACATCGACGGTGAGGTTGGCAGTGGCCGTGGCGCCGTGGTTGTCGGCGACGGTGTACGTGAACGTGTCGGTCGTGTGTTGTCCTACCGCGAGGGACTGAACTGCCGCGCTGGCGTTGTTCACCGTGTAGCTGTAAGCGCCGTCGGCGCCGAGGCCGAGGGACCCGTAGGCGCCCGCTTTGGTTCCGGCGTTTGCTATGGAAAGCGTGTCGCCCTGGTCCACATCGCTGTCGTTGGCAAGCACGTTGCCCGCAACAGCGCCGCCGTCTTCGCTTGCAGTCGCGGCGTCCGCGTGAGCCACTGGGCCGTCATTGGCGCCGACGATATCAACAGTCAGGTTCGCGGTGGCCGTTGCGCCCTGGCTGTCCGCGACGGTGTAGGCGAAGGTGTCGGTCGCATGCTGCCCGGCAGCCAAAGACTGCACAGCCGCACTGGCGTTGTTCACGGTGTAGCTGTATGCGCCATCTACTGCAACGTCGAGCGAGCCGTAAGCACCAGCTTGGGCCCCGGTACCGGTCACGCTCAGCGTATCGCCCTGATCCAAGTCGCTGTCGTTCGCGAGCACATTACCGCTCGCGGTGAGGACACCGTCTTCGCTGACAGCAGCCGCGTCTGCACCAGCGACGGGACCGTCATTCGCTCCCGCAATGTCAATTGTGAGATTGGCCGTGGCGTTCGCGCCGTGGTTGTCGGCGACGGTGTAGGTCAACGTGTCCGTCACATGCTGGCCGGCCGCAAGCGACTGCACCGCCGCGCCTGCGTTGTTCACCACGTAGCTGTAAGCGCCGTCGGCGCCAAAAATCGCAGTGCCGTACTGGCCGGCGCGGCTCCCTGTCGTCGTGACGCTGAGCGTATCCCCCTGGTCTACATCGTTATCGTTGGCAAGCACGTTACCCGCCACCGCGCCGCCATCCTCGCTTGCAGTTGCCGCGTCGGCGTGAGCGACAGGCCCGTCGTTGACACCAATGATGTCGATGGTGAGGTTTGCACTGGCTATCGCGCCCTGACTGTCCGCGACGTTGTAGGCGAACGCGTCGGTTGCGTGTTGTCCAACAGCCAGCGACTGCACGGCCGCACTGGCGTTGTTCACCGTGTAGCTGTAGCCGCCATCGGCCGCAATGTTGAGCGCGCCGTACGCGCCTGCATGGCCACCGGTGTTGGTCACCGAGAGCGTGTCGCCCTCGTCGATGTCGCTGTCATTCGCGAGCACGTTGCCTGAAACGGCGCCGCCGTCTTCGCTGGCTGTGGCCGTGTCGGCGCTTGCCACCGGGCCATCGTTGACACCGACGATATCGACGGTGAGATTTACGCTGGCCGTGGCGCCATGACTGTCGGCCACCGTGTAGGCGAACACATCGGCGGCGTGCTGCCCGGCCGCCAGCGATTGCACTGCCGCACTGGTATTGTCCAAGGCATAGCTGTAGCTGCCACTGGACGCAAGATCCAGGCGGCCGTGGACACCGGCCTGCGAGCCGGCATGGGCGACGCTGAGCACATCGCCAGCATCCGCATCGTGATCATTGGCCAGTACGTTGCCGGTGACGGCGGGGCCATCTTCATGAACTGTGGTGCTGTCGGCCTGGCCCACGGGGGCACGGTTGAGCAGCGATTCGTCCAGCACAATGCTCTCGGCG
Source organism: Burkholderiales bacterium (assembly GCA_016191525.1). GTDB lineage: Bacteria > Pseudomonadota > Gammaproteobacteria > Burkholderiales > Burkholderiaceae_C > Ramlibacter. The sequence goes on from JACPOK010000014.1 coordinate 569,686, forward strand.
GCACAGAATGTAACCTGGCTCACCCGCTCGGTGGCGCCCACCCAATTGCGCAGGGTTACCTGCGTGCCGTCGCTGGCGTCGCTCACCCCAACGGTAATCACCAGGTCGTTGATATCGGTGCTAAAAGACAGATCGCTGCGCTGGATGTCGCCGCTAAAGTGCAGGCTGCCCTCGCCCTGGTTGTCTTCCACTACATCGTGCCCGTCGCCGCGCGCAATGACGTAGGTGTCGTAGCCCTCGCCGCCGCGCAGCAGATCGTCGCCGCGCCAGCCGGCCAGCACGTCGTCGCCGGCGCCGCCGAACAGGGTGTTGGCTCCGGAGTTTCCGATCAGGATGTTGTCCGCGTCATTCCCGCTGCCGGCCAGGTCGGCTGTGCCGTCCAGAAGCAGGGCCTCCACGTTGTCGCCCAGAACGTAGTTGTCCAGGGTGGTGTGCACGATATCCAGGCCTCCGTCGGCCAGCTCGACGACGACGTCTGCCGCATCGTCCACCACGTAGGTGTCGTCTCCCGTGCCGCCCGACATGGTGTCGGCGCCGCTGCCGCCATCGAGCAGATTGCGCCCGTTGTTGCCGACCAGGACTTGCGCTCCAGCGCCTGTCGCTGCGTCGATATCGAGGAAGGGAGCATCCTCACTCAGCACCACGGTTTCGATGTTATCCAGCACGACGCTGGCGCTGGCAATCACTGTGTCGTGGCCCTGGCCCTGCGCCTCGACGACCACATCGGCCGTCCAGATGTTGACCGGTCTTCCATCCATGCCAAAGCGGTTGTCCGCGTCGCACAGGTCGAGCGCAGCAACGTGACCACTGACGCTGGCGGCGGATTCGCCGTCCACGATGTAGGTGTCATTGCCGCTGCCGCCGATCAGGGTGTCGATACCGGCCCCACCATCAAGAAGGTCGTTATTGGCCGCGCTGACGCTGCCGAAGTCGAGAATCATCGTTCCGGACTCCGAATCATTGACGACCCGGAACCCAACGATCGCGTCGACCCCACCCCGCAGGGTGTCGGCGCCATCCCCTCCCCGCAGGATGTCGCTGCCGGCGCCGCCATCCAGCGTGTCGTCACCCGCGTCGCCCTCCAGGATATCGCCGCCGGCATGCAGGGCTGCATCACTGATGTCCTGGTCGCCCGCTGAGCCGAGATCCGCCTGTGCGGCAAGAATGGACTGGGCGTCAACCGGCAGCCTGTCGCGTGGCCAGTACACCGTGCTGGTCTCCCAACGGGTAGACCGGTCGTCTCCCGGGGCCCCCGGTGCCGGGATGCCGCGCGTGGTTACCGCCACATAGTCGCCGGGATTGAGGCCCGCGGCGTCGGTCTGCACACCATACTGGGAGACGAGTTGTTCCCACGTCAGGCGGTCAGCCCGAGGCTGCCAATAAGCCAGGGTGTAGTCCTGAAAGTCGCCGCCTCCCTCCCACGTCATCGTGCCGTCCGCGTGTATGAAAAGTGCTTCCGAAGGAGCAGGCTCCCCCTCTTGCCAGGGCGCGACGTATAACGGAACGGCCTGCCGCTCGCTGCCCGGAGTCGAAGAGAGCTGCCAGGCCGAATAGGCGTGGAAGCCATCATCCAGCCGCGCGCTGTCCTGCGAAACGTCATAACTAAAGTCCGCCAGGAATCGTTCGAACGTCAGGGGCGCGACAGGGCCGTAGTCCAGGAAGTTTCTGAGGCTCTCGTCCATGGACTCGGCCAAATCACCGCGAACGTCCACGTCGGCGCTTTGGCCACCGTACACGGAGTCATTGCCTTCCCCGGCGTACACCTCGTCGCTACCCGTGCCGCCGATGATGACGTTGTCGTCCCCATAGGCTTGAATGACCAGGCCTCCAGTCGAGCCGGTAGCATTCAGCAACTCCACGTTCTGCGCCAGGTCAACGTACATGTCGTAGGGTGCATTCACCAAGACCCGGTCATACCCCCCGCCGGCCGCTTCCACCAGCGTGACACCGTCGCCACCCAGGCTGTACGTGTCGTCGCCCGCACCGCCCTCCAGTGTGCTGAAACCTTCGACACTGATCAAGGTGTCGTTGCCATCCAGGCCGCGCAGGGTGTTGTCGCCGTAGCCGTCGGTGAGGACGTTGTCCAGCTCGTTGCCGGTGCCCGTCAGGCCGTAGTCGTCCAGAGACAGGTTCTCCACGTTGTCGGGGAGCGTGTAGTCAACGGCTGTCACCACCAGGTCCACGCCGGCGCCCGCTTCCTCGATCACGACATCTTCGGCATCGTCAACCGCATAGAGGTCGTCGCCCGCGCCGCCGGCCATCACGTCGGCGTCAGAGCCGCCGTCCAGCACGTCGGCTCCCGCGCTGCCAATGAGCTCGTCGCTGCCCCTGCGGCCGAACAGGGTTCCCCCGTCGTCGCTTTGAAGCACCAGCACGTCGTCGCCTCTACCGCCATCCAGAACATCAAAACCCTGCCCGCCGAACAGCGTGTCGTTGCCCGCGCCACCCTCGACCAAATCATTGCCCGCGCCGCCGTCCAGCACGTTGTCGTTGCTGTTGCCCGTGATGGTGTTGGCCAGGTCGTTGCCAAGGCCCGTGGTAGCGGTGCCTTCTTCAAGGACCAGGTTTTCCGCGAATGCGCCCAGGGTGTAGTCGAGATTGCTGTGGACCGTGTCGCTGGCGCTGGTCTCGGAAGCCAGTACCTGGTCGCCTGCCTGGCTGACCACGTAGTCGTTGCTGCCGGTGCCGCCAATCATCACGTCGTCACCATCGCCGCCATCCAGCCAGTTGGCCCCGGCGCCACCCACCAGCACATCGTTGCCCGCCAGGCCGTTCAAGGCGGCCGATCCGTTGCCGGTCGCTTCCAGGTGGTTGTCCAGTTCGTTGCCGGTGCCGACCACCGTCCCCCAGCCGGCGGCGGCCTGCAGCGTCAGGTTCTCGACGTTGTCGCCCAACACGAAGGATTGTGCGGTGACTACAGTATCGGTTCCCTCGCCTGCGTTTTCCAAGATCAGGGCGCCATTGTCCGAGGCGTTGACATCCTGGTAGGTGTCGTCCCCCTCGCCCCCAGCCAGCAGATCAGCACCCGCGCTGTCCAGCAAGACATCATTTCCCGCGCCGCCGTACAGCTGGTCATACCCGTCGCCACCGTCCAGCACGTCCTTGCCCTCACCGCCTTCCAGCCAATCGCTGCCATAGCTGCCCTGCAACTGATCGTCGCCCAGCCCACCCAGCAGCTGATCGTCGCCCTGGCCGCCGCGCAACAGGTCGTCGCCTTCGTCGCCCGCCAGCATGTCATCGCCAGCGCCGCCCAAAATCAGGTCGTCACCCGCGCCACCGTGGAGGCTGTCGTTACCGTCGTAGCCCAGTACATCGTCCTGCCCGCCTTCGCCGAAAAGCGCGCTGCCGCCGGAGCCGGCATACAGGTAGTTGCGCAAGTCATTGCCGATGCCGGTGTGGCTGTCAGGCCCCGTCATCATCAGCACCTCGACATCGGTGCCGTGCAGGCTGACGTCCGAGCTGGCCTGCACCAGGTCCTGGCCCTCGCCCGGGTTTTCCATCACGGTATCGCCCGCGTTGTCCACGTAGTAGATATCGTCACCGGCACCGCCGACCATCACATCGACGCCCGCGCCGCCATCGAGGTAGTCGTTACCCTCTAGGCCCAGCAAGGTATCGTCACCATCAAAACCGAAGAGGCTGTCGATACGCCAGCTGCCTGTCAGCGTTTCCCCCGCGCCGGTTCCGAAAAAGCCGAGGCCCTGCTGGTCCAGTAAGGTGCCGATATCAAAAACCGCCTCGGTCCCATAGAGCGGCACGTACAGGTTGACGTTCTCCACGGCACTCACCGCGTCACGGGCGTAGACGTTGAATCCATCGATTTCCACCAATTGCGAGGTGGCCGCGTTGTAGAGACCCAGGCTATCGCCCGCTGAACCGGCAACGAAAAACATGGAATAAGCATTCCAGCCCAAGTCCACCAGGTCTGAGGCGCCGCCGCTGTCCGCGATGGTCTTGTTGCCGCCGTCGCTTCGCACGACGTAGGTATCGTTGCCGCCCCCGCCTTCCAGCAGGTCGACGCCGCCTCCGCCGCGCAACGTGTTGTCGCCTTCCGTGCCCACCAGATGGTTGCTGCCGTTATTGCCCGTGCCTGAGGCTGCGTCGCCCGTGAGGAAGAGGTTTTCAACGTTGTCCGCCAGAGCGTAGTCAACGCTCGCGGAGACGGTGTCCGTGCCGTCGCCAGGTTGCTCCACAACGCTGTCGCCGGCGTTGTCCACCAGATACGTATCGTCGCCCGCACCGCCTTCCAGCACGTCGGCCCCTGCGCCGCCGTCCAGCACATTGGCTGCGTCGTTACCCATCAGGTGGTTGTTGCCGCTGTCGCCGGTAGCGTTGACCGCGTCACTGCCCGTAAGCCGGACGTTCTCTACATTCGGGGTTGTGAGGGCGTAGTCTACTGAGACAGCGATGGTGTCGTTGCCGCCGTCTTGCTGCTCGATGATCTCGGCCTGGGTATTGCCGTCCAGCACATAGGTGTCGTCGCCTTGCCTGCCTTCCAGCGTGTCGTGTCCGTCGCCGCCTGCCAGCGCGTCGTTGAAGGCAGTGCCCACCAAGTGGTCGTTCCCCGACGTGCCGTGACTGGCAAAGCCCAGCCGCGCGATCAGTTGTTCGGCGCTGAATACGGCGACGCTGCCGTTGTCGTTGGTCAGCTCGAATTGCTCGATGGGGCTGGTTGAGCCCGGGTCTTGCGCGTTGAACCCTTCCACGTGAACCTGCTGGCCCGTGGAAGTGTTGCGCAGCAGCAGGCTGCCTTCGCCAAGTTCCGTGTCGCTCACTTTCCAGCCCAGCTGCAGGATGTCGATGCCCCCTTCGTCGAAGATCGTCTTGGTGCCTTGGCTTTCCTGCACGCCATAGATGTCGTTGCCCGTACCGCCGTCCAGCGTGTCATTGCCATCGCCGCTGTTCAGGACGTCGTCTCCGGCGCCACCGGTGACGCTGTCGTTGCCGGCATCGCCATAGAGCGTGTCGGCTCCTTCACCGCCGTCAAGGACGTCGTTGCCCTCGCCGCCAATCAGCATGTCACTGCCGGCGCCCGCGGTGAGGCTGTCGTTGCCGGCACCGCCTTGCAGGGTGTTGTCTCCTTCGGTGTCGTTTAGGGTGTCGTCGCCTTCACCTCCATCCAGCAAATCAGCGCCCGCACCCCCCGCAAGAACGTCGTTGCCCTCTTCGCCGGCCAGCTGGTCAGCGCCTGCACCCCCGTCGAGCGTATCGTCGCCGCCACCACCATAGAGCCGGTCCGCGCCGTCGCCGCCGTCCAGCACGTCCGCGCCCTGGTACTGCGTGGTCACGCCGTCGCCGTCGCCTTGTAACTCGTCGTCCCCCGCGCCGCCGGCTAGCACGTCGGCCCCGCCGCCGCCTATCAACAAGTCGCTGCCTGCGCCGCCATCGAGCTGGTCGCTGCCATGGAATTCGCCCGAAAGATGGGCTGCGCCGTCATCGCCGTGGAGCTGGTCGTCCCCTGCGCCGCCATAGACGATGTCGTCCATGCCACCGCCGGCCAGCGTGTCGTTGCCGTCTTCACCGTCCAGATAGTCGTTTCCGTTGACCGAACCTGCCAGATTGCTTTGGCTGTCGTCGCCATCAAGCTGGTCGTCGCCCGACCCGCCATACAGGATGTCGTCCTTGCCACCGCCGATGAGGGTGTCGTTGCCGTCTTCACCATCAAGGTAATCCGCGCCGTTCGCGCTTGCATCCAGCCCGATATTCGATTCGTCACCTACCAGCAAGTCACTGCCTTGCCCGCCGTACAGCGCGTCGTCCTTGCCGCCACCAATGAGGGTGTCATCACCCTCTTCGCCGTCCAGTTCGTCGTTGCCCCAGGCGGTTGGGGCTGTGGCCACGGTGCCCACCAGGCGCGCCGCCTCCTGATCGCCCCATACTGTGTCGTTGCCGGCCCCGCCGTAGATCGTGTCGTCCTTGGCCCCGCCTTCGATGTAGTCGTTGCCATCCTCGCCGTCAACATAGTCGGCACCGTGGAACTCGAAGGGGACGAAAGTGGCGTTGTCGGTAGCAACACCGATGTCGGCATAGATCTTGTCGTCGCCATCGCCGCCGAAGATGGCGTCGGCCCCGCCACCGCCGGTAATCGTGTCGGCTCCTTCACCGCCATCGATGAAGTCATCTCCATGTTGTGCAGCATCGGTGGTGTTGAGGTAACCGCTCGTGACGATGCCGTCGCCCTCGATGGTGTCATTGCCCTGGCCGCCTTCAAGGATGTCGGCCCCGGCCATCCCGCTGATCTGATCGTCGCCCTCGCCGCCGTCAACCAGGTCATCGCCCCAGCTGGCGATGACCTGGTCGTCTCCGGCGCCGGCGTCGATGACGTCGC
>JACPOK010000015.1 GCA_016191525.1 Burkholderiales bacterium
CTTCGGCAGACTCCAGCGCAGCACGCCAAGCATCGACCATGTCCATATCGAAGGCATTGAGCTGCTCCGGCCGGTTCAGAGTCAGTGTGCCGATACCGTCGGCATCAACCGCAAACAAGATAGGGGGTTCGACGGACATGGCAATCTTCCTTGGAGTGAAGTGGATGGCAAACAGGAACAACCGTCTCTGCCTGTCGGATACCGACCGGCTCGGGCGTGCGCTACCCAAGCATATTAACAGAACGGTTGTTAGTTAGGATTGGTGCGCAAGCCGAACCAGCAATCTTTGAGCAGGAGTGACGGGGATGGATCGGGCTGACCGGGCTGACCGCGATGACTGACCCCCGGGCACCCGCTACAGCGCGGCGATGAGTTCCGGCACGGCGCTGAACAGATCGGCCACCAGGCCATAGTCGGCAACCTGGAAGATCGGTGCTTCGGCGTCCTTGTTGATGGCAACAATCACCTTGCTGTCCTTCATGCCGGCCAGGTGCTGGATGGCGCCGGAGATGCCGACCGCCACGTACAACTGCGGCGCGACGATCTTGCCGGTCTGGCCGACCTGGTAGTCATTGGGTGCGTAGCCGGCATCGACCGCGGCGCGCGACGCGCCGAGCGCGGCACCAAGCTTGTCGGCCAGCGGCTCCAGCACGGCGTGAAATTTGTCGGCCGCGCCCAGGCCACGCCCGCCCGACACGATGACCGATGCGGCGGTGAGTTCCGGACGCTCCAGCTTCACCACCTCACGTCCGACCAATGTGGTCAACCCGAGATCGCCAACCGCGGCCAGCGTCTCGACCGCTGCCGTGCCGCCCGCACCGACCGGGTCAAAGGCGGTGGTGCGAATGCTCAGCACCTTGATGGCATCCTTCGATTGCACGCGGGCCAGCGCGTTGCCGGCATAGAACGGGCGCTGGAAGGTGTCGGGCGATTCGATGGCGATCACGTCCGACACCTGGGAGGCGTCCAGCAATGCCGCCACACGCGGCAGCACGTTTTTGCCAAAGGCCGTGGCCGGCGCAAGCACATGGGTGTAGCCAGCATCGGCGCGCACGCGTGACTGCACCAGCGCGGCCAGGTTCTCGGCCAGATGGGCCTCGTAGTGGGTCGCGTCGGCGTGCAGCACCTTGCTCACGCCCGCGAACGCAGCAGCAGCCTGGGCAACGGCAACGCAATTGCCACCCGCCACCAGCACATGAATGTCGCCGCCGATGCGCGTGGCGGCAGCAATCGTGTTCAGCGTGGCCGCTTTGAGTACGGTGTTGTCGTGTTCCGCAATGATCAGGCTTATCATCAAATCACCTTCGCTTCTTCTTTGAGTCGTTTGACGAGTTCGGCCGTGTCGGCCACCTTGATGCCGGCCTTGCGGGTCGGCGGCTCGCTGACGTGCAGGGTCGCGGTGCGCGGCGCGATGTCGATGCCGAGCTCGGCGGCCTTGATTACCTCCATCGGCTTTTTCTTGGCCTTCATAATGTTGGGCAGCGTGATGAAGCGCGGCTCGTTCAGGCGCAGGTCGGTCGTGATCACGGCCGGCAGCTTCATGGCCAGGGTTTCCAGGCCACCGTCGATCTCGCGCGTGATGGTGGCGGTGTCGCCACTGATCTGCACCTTGGAGGCGAAGCTGGCCTGGGCCCAGCCCATCAGCGCGCCAAACATCTGGCCAGTCTGGCCAGCGTCGTCATCAATCGCCTGCTTGCCGAAGATGGCGAACTGCACGCCTTCTTTGGAGGCCACGTGCTGCATCAGTTTGGCCACCGCCAGCGGTTCGAGCGCGGCGTCGGTTTCAACCAGCACGGCGCGATCGGCGCCGATGGCCATGGCGCTGCGCAGCGTTTCCTGGCAAACGGTCGGACCGCAGGAGACGACAATCACTTCGGTGGCGACGCCGGCCTCCCTGAGGCGCACCGCCTCTTCGCAGGCGATCTCGTCGAACGGGTTCATAGACAACTTCTGGTTCGCGAGATCGACTCCCGAACCGTCGGACTTGACGCGGGCCTTGACGTTGTAGTCCAGCACCCGTTTGACGGCGACCAATATCTTCACTTCATCTCCATATGGTTAAAAAACAAACAATTCAAAAACGGCAAGAACGGAGCCGAATCCTGCCCGTTCAATCACGGTTCACTCCAGATGCGGCCACACGAGGAAACAGCATCGTGTACATGCGCTGCGCCAACGCATCGACGTCCAGTCGCCCGCCAGGCCGGTACCACTGCGCCGTCCAATTGAGGGCACCGAGCACCGTCTGGCGCACCAGCACGACATCGGCGTCGACCAGGCCCAGAGTCGCGGCCTCGTTGATCGGCTCCATCCACAAGGCCTCGTAGGCGTCGCGTGATGCCATCACCCGGGTCTGCGCGTCCGGCGACAGGCTGCGCCACTCGTAGAGCAGCACGGTCATGGCGTCGAGCCGCGGACCGAGCAAGGCCTTCAGGTGGCTGCGCACCATCGACAGCAGCCGCTCGGGCAGCCGGCTCTCTCCAGCCAGCCCGTGGCGCACCGACGCCATGATGTCGCGAACACCCTCCTCCATGATCGCCACTAGCAACTCCTCCTTGGTGGCGAAGTGATAGAAGAGCGAGCCCGAAGTCATGCCCATGGCTTGGGCAATCGCGCGCACCGAGGTGCGCTCGAAGCCCTGGCGCCGGAACCGGCTCGCCGCGGTCGCCAGGATCGCGTCCCTGCGCGGGAGTGGGTTGTTTCGCTCCTTTGTCATGCCGTATACTATAGCATCTAACAAGCGTTTGGTTGATGGTCTTATCCATCGCGTGTTGGGAGCTTCCGGCGCCTTTCCGCGGGGCGATCCACTCTTCGCAAGAGTCGGCCATGCCAGCGTCAATCTGATTTCAAGGACAGACCCATGCTCAATCGCACCCTCTTCGGTGAAGAACACGAACTCTTCCGGGACCAGGCTCGCCGCTTTCTGGAAGAAGAAGTCATCCCCCATCACGCCGGCTGGGAAACCGATGGCATCGTGCCGCGCGCCGTCTGGCGCAAGGCCGGCGCCGCGGGCCTGCTGTGTCCCGCCATACCCGAGCAATACGGCGGCGGTGGCGGCACGCGCCTGCACAGTGCCGTGCTGATCGAGGAAGTCGCGCGCGCCGGCACGAGCGGAATCGGCTTCGGCCTGCACTCCGACATCGTGGCACCCTACATCCTGGCCTACGGCACCGAGGAGCAAAAGCGCAGCTGGCTTCCGAAAATGGCCACCGGCGAGGTCATTGGCGCCATCGCCATGACCGAGCCGGGCGCGGGCAGCGACCTGCAAAACGTACGCACCAGCGCCGTGCGCGACGGCGACGAACTGGTCATCAACGGCCAGAAGACTTTCATCACCAACGGCCAGAACGCCAACCTGGTGATCGTCGTCGTCAAGACCGATCCGACGCTGGGCGCCAAGGGTACCTCGCTGGTGCTGGTCGAGACCGATCGGCCCGGTTTCACGCGCGGGCGCAACCTTGAGAAGATCGGCATGAAGGCGCAGGACACCTCGGAACTCTTCTTCGACGGCGTGTGCGTGCCGGTCAGCAACATCCTCGGCGGCGAGGGCAAGGGCTTTTTCCTGCTGATGCAGGAACTGGCCTGGGAGCGCATGCAAATCGCCATCGGCGCGGTGGCAGGCGCCGAGGCCGCGCTCGAATGGACGCTGGCCTATACCAAGGATCGCAAGGCCTTCGGCCAGCGCGTGATCGACTTCCAGCACAACCGCTTCAAGCTCGCCGAAATGAAGACCGAGGTGCAGATCGCACAGGTCTTTGTCGACCGCCTGCTCGGCCTGCTGATGGACGGTCAGCTTGATGCGGCCACCGCCGCGATGGCCAAGTACTGGACCACCGACCTGCATTGCAAGGTGATCGACCAATGCCTGCAGATGTTCGGCGGCTTCGGCTACATGTGGGAGTACCCGATTGCCCGCGCCTATGCAGATGCGCGCGTTGCACGCATCTACGGTGGCGCCAACGAAATCATGAAGGAAATCATCAGCCGAACGCTGTAGCATCCGCCGCCAGCCGCTTTCCGCCATCTTGCCTATCGCTTCCATAGATTCAAAAAGAAGGAAACCCACCATGACCGACGCATTCATTTACGACGCCGTGCGCACGCCGCGCGGCAAGGGCCGCAGCTCGGGTGCGCTGCACGGCACCACGCCCATCAGTTTGGCCATCGCCGCGCTGCAGGCACTGCGCGACCGCAACACCCTGGACACCGCCTTCGTGGACGACATCATCCTCGGCTGCGTCGAACCCGCCGGTGAGCAAGGCGCCGACATCGCGCGCGTTGCGGCCATCGCCGCCGGGTACCACGAGAGCGTTGCCGGCGTGCAGGTCAATCGCTTTTGCGCCTCGGGGCTCGAGGCCTGCAACATGGCCGCCGCCAAGGTCATGTCGGGCCAGTCGCCGCTGGTCATCGGCGGCGGCGTGGAGAGCATGAGCCGCGTGCCCATGGGCACCAGCGGCGGCGCCTGGGCGATTGACCCAGCAGTGGCGATTCCGACCTATTTCGTGCCGCAGGGCATTTCGGCCGACCTGATTGCCACCCTTTACGGCCACAGCCGCAGCGACGTCGACAGCTACGCGGTCGAAAGCCAGCGCCGCGCTGCGCTCGCCTGGGCCGAGGGCCGCTTCGCCAAGTCGATCGTTCCAGTCAAGGACGTGAACGGTTGCATCGTACTTGAGCGCGACGAACACATGCGCGCCGAAACCACACTAGAGTCGCTCGCCAAGCTGGAGCCGGCCTTCAAGGTGCAGGGCGAAAAATACGGTTTCGACGCGGTGGCCGTGCAGCGCTATCCGGAGATCGAGCGCATGGTGCACGTGCACCACGCCGGCAACTCGTCGGGCATCGTCGATGGCGCGGCCGCGGTGCTGATCGGCAACGCCGAGGTCGGTAAACAGCTCGGCCTGAAAGCCCGTGCCCGCATCCGCTCGTTCGCGTCCATCGGCAGCGAGCCCACCATCATGCTGACCGGCCCTTCCTACTCTGCGGAAAAAGCGCTCAAGCTGGCCGGCATGAAAGCGGCCGACATTGACCTCTACGAGTTGAACGAAGCCTTTGCCTCAGTCGTGCTGCGTTTCATGGAGGTGATGAAGGTCTCGCACGACAAGATGAACGTCAACGGCGGGGCCATCGCCATGGGGCACCCGCTGGGCGCCACCGGCGCCATGATTCTGGGCACCGTGCTCGATGAACTCGAGCGGCGCAACCTCTCCACCGGACTGGTCACGCTGTGCGTGGGCGCCGGCATGGGCACCGCCACCATCATCGAGCGCGTCTGACGCCTTCGCACTTCATCAAAGACCTGGACCACCACCATGACGATTGACTACAAGCTGGATGCCGACGGCATCGCCACCATCACCTGGGCCATGCAGGACGTGCCGATGAACGTCCTCAACCAACAATCGATTCCTGCCTTCGCCGACGCCGTGAAGCGTGCCCAGGCGGATTCCGCCGTCAAGGGCGTGATCGTCACCTCGGCGAAGGCGGACTTCATTGCCGGCGCTGACCTCAACATGGTGCTGGCGCTCAAAGATGCCGCTGGCATGCTGGATTTTGTGTCGTCGTTACACAGTCTGCTGCGCGGCATCGAGACGGGCGGCAAGCCATACGTGGCGGCCATGAATGGCACCGCGCTGGGCGGCGGCTATGAAATTGCGCTGGCCTGCCATCGGCGCATCGCCGCCGACAATCCCAAAGCACTCATCGGGCTGCCCGAAGTCACGCTCGGCTTGCTACCGGGCGGGGGTGGCACGCAAAGGCTGCCACGCGTGATCGGCGTGCGCAACGCCCTGCCCTTCCTGCTGGAAGGTAAGAAACTCGCACCCAAAAAGGCACTGGAAGCCGGCCTGGTTGACGAGGTCGTCCCGGCCGATGAATTGCTCTCTCGTGCCAAGGAGTGGTTACTTGCCGACGGTGCCAAGAACGCCACCAGGCCATGGGACCAGAAGGGCTTCAAGCTGCCCGGAGGCGCTGTGCAAAGCCCCGCCGGCTACGAAACCTTCACCGCAGGCAACGCCATGCTGCGCGCCAAAACCTTTGGCAACTATCCCGCACCTGAGGCGATCTTGAACTGCGTCTACAACGGCTGCCAAGTCGACATCGACACCGGCTGCAAAGTCGAGATCCGCGAATTCGCGAAGCTGGCGACGGGGGTCGAATCCAAGAACATGATCCGCTCGCTATTCTTCGGCATCACCGCCGCCAGCAAGCTGGCCTCGCGGCCTCAGGGCGTGCCCAAGGCCAGTTACCGGAAGGTCGGCATCCTGGGTGCCGGCATGATGGGCGCGGGCATTGCCTTCTCATCGGCGGAAGTCGGCATGGAAGTGGTGCTGCTCGACAGCAGTGCCGAGGGCGCGGCCAGGGGCAAGGCCTACAGCGAAGGCCTGTGGAACAAACGCGTTGGGGCCAAGCGCATGACCGAGACCGAGTGCGCTGCCAAGCTCGCCCTGATCAAGCCGACCACCGACTTCGCCGACCTGGCGGGCTGCGACATCGTGGTGGAAGCGGTGTTTGAAGACCGTGCCATCAAGGCCGACGTGACGCGCAAGGCCGAGGCGGTGATCGCCAGCAATGCCATCTTCGCCTCCAATACCTCCACCCTCCCGATCAGCGGGCTGGCCGAAGCTTCCGCGCGACCGGCCAACTTCATCGGCCTGCACTTTTTCTCGCCGGTGGACAAGATGCCGCTGGTCGAGATCATTCGCGGCAAGGCCACCAGCGACGACTGCCTGGCCCGCGCCATGGACTTCGTCAAGGCGATCCGCAAGACGCCCATCGTCGTCAACGACAGCCGCGGCTTCTACACCAGCCGCGTGTTTTCCACCTACGTGGGCGAGGGCCTGGCGCTGCTGGCCGAAGGCGTGAAGCCGGCGCTGATCGACAACGCCGGGCGCATGGCCGGCATGCCGGTCGGCCCGCTGGCGCTGGCCGATGAGGTGTCGCTGGAACTGATGGCGCGCATCCGCAAGCAGACCGCCGCCGACCTCGGCGCGGCCTACCAGCGCAGCGCCATCGACGACGTTTGCGACCGCATAGTGGACCAACTCGGCCGGCTGGGCAAAAAGGCCGGCAAAGGTTTTTACGACTACGCGCAAGACGGCCAGAAGCGGCTCTGGGCCGGGTTGGCAAAAGAATTTCCGCTGGCGACCATTCAACCATCAGTCGAAGAGGTCAAGCAGCGCCTGATGCTCATTCAATCAGTTGAAACCGCGCGTTGCCTCGAGGAAAAAGTGCTGCTGGCGCCCATTGATGCCGATGTTGGTGCCATCTTGGGCTGGGGTTTCCCGGCCTTCCTGGGCGGACCCATCGGACAGATCCACAGCCTGGGCGTGGCCGCGTTTGTGAAGACCTGCGAGGCCTTAGCCAAACGACACGGCCCGCGCTTTGCCCCACCCCCATTGCTGCGCGACATGGCCGCCAGCGGCAAACGTTTCTACGACCGTTGAGCGAAAGCAGCCCATGCCTGTCATCCAGAGCCAAATAGACCCGCAATCCGAGAGCTTCCAGCGCGAGCGCGCGCAGATGCTCGCGCTGATCGAGAGTTTTCGCACGCTCGAAGACCGTGTGCGCAACACCTCGAACAGCCAAGAGGCCAAGTTCCGTGCCCGCAAACAGTTGCTGCCGCGCGAGCGCATCGCACTGCTGCTCGACCGCGGTTCGTCGTGGCTCGAGTTCTCGACCCTGGCCGGCTTCAGGATGCACGACGACGACGGCGAGAAGAACGTGCTGGGCGGCGGGATCATCTGCGGCATCGGCACGGTCTCTGGCATCCGCTGCGTGGTGATCGCGTCGGACAGCGCGATCAAGGGCGGCACCATCACGCCGATGGGCCTGCGCAAGAGCCTGCGCGCCGAAGCCATCGCGCTGGAGAACAAACTGCCGGTGGTGCGGCTGGTCGAATCGGGCGGCGCCAACCTGATGCACGTCGGTGAGGTATTCATCGAAGGCGGCCGCGGCTTCGCCAATCAGGCGCGGCTGTCGGCCAAAGGCATTCCGCAGGTGTGCGTGATGCACGGCCACTCGACCGCCGGCGGCGCCTACCTGCCCGGCATGTCCGACTATGTGATCATGGTGCGCGGTCGTGCCAAGGCTTTCCTGGCCGGCCCGCCCCTGCTCAAGGCCGCCACGGGCGAGATCGCCACCGACGAAGAGCTGGGCGGCGCCGAGATGCACTGCACGACATCCGGCGTGGCCGAGTATCTGGCTGAGGACGATGCCGACGGCATCCGCATCGCACGCGACATCCTGGCGCGGCTGCCGTGGAACGACCGCCTGCCCCTGCTACCAGCCAAGACCTGGAAAGAGCCGCGCTACCCGGCTGAGCAACTGGCCGGTGTCGTGCCCACCGATTTCCGCCAGCCCTACGACATGCGCGAACTGCTGGCGCGGCTGATCGACGATTCTGACTTCCTCGAGTTCAAGCCACTGTACGGCTCCAGCACCGTATGCGGCCATGGCGCCATCGAAGGGCACCCGTGCGGCTTCATCGGCAACAACGGGCCGATTGATCCGCAAGGCGCCACCAAGGCGACCCAGTTCATCCAGTTGTGCTGCCAGTCGGGCACCCCTATCGTCTACCTGCAGAACACCACCGGCTTCATGGTCGGCAAGGATGTCGAACAGGTCGGCATGATCAAGCACGGAGCCAAGATGATCCAGGCCGTGGCCAATGCCACCGTGCCGCAGATCACCATCATGACCGGCGCCTCCTTCGGCGCCGGCAACTACGGCATGTGCGGCCGCGCCTACGACCCGCGCTTCATGTTCGCCTGGCCCAACGCGCGGGTGGCGGTGATGGGCGGCGAGCAGGCCGCCACCGTGATGCGCATCGTGACAGAAGAAAAATTCGCCCGCACCGGCCAGGAGCCGCCCGCCGAAACCATGGCCACCATGAAGAGTGAGATCCTGGCACGTTTTGATATCGAGTCGCATTCGCTGTTTGCCACTGCGCGCCTGTGGGACGACGGCATCATCGACCCGCGCGACACCCGCCGCGCGCTCGCCACCACCCTGGCGGTGTGCCGCGAGGCCGGGTTGCGGCCTCTGAACTCGAACACCTTTGGCGTGGCACGGATGTGAGAACCCTGATGAACTTCACCAAAATTCTTATCGCCAACCGCGGAGACCAGCCGACGCCAGTCGGCGCAGCGGCGAAGCCACATCGCATGGCACGCGCAGCGTGCGCAGGGGATTTTTCCGCGGGAGCTGAGCATGTTTAAAAAAATCCTGATCGCCAACCGCGGAGAAATCGCCTGCCGGGTTATCCGCACCGCCAAAGCGCTGGGCTACCGCACGGTCGCCGTCTACAGCGACGCCGATGCCCAGGCGCTGCATGTCACCCTGGCCGACGAGGCCGTGTGCATCGGCCCGGCGCCGGTGCGTGAAAGCTACCTCAACGTCGCGGCGCTGCTGGCGGCGGCGCGCAGCACGGGCGCCGACGCGGTCCACCCCGGCTACGGCTTCCTGTCCGAGAACGACGGCTTTGCACAGGCTTGCCTGGACGCCGGTCTGGTGTTCATCGGCCCGGACCCGCAGGCCATCCTGAAAATGGGCAACAAGGCCGGCGCCAAGCGCCTGATGCTGGCGGCGGGCGTGCCCTGCGTGCCCGGCTACCAGGGCACCGACCAGTCCGATGCCACGCTGCTCGGGAAAGCCGGCGAGATCGGCTTTCCGATCATGGTCAAGGCGGCAGCGGGCGGCGGCGGGCGTGGCATGCGGCTGGTCGAACACCCGCAGGACCTGGCGGTCGCACTGGTCAGTGCCCGCTCGGAAGCAGGCAACGCCTTCGGCAGCGAAGAGCTCATCCTCGAACGCGCGGTGATTGAACCGCGCCACGTCGAAATCCAGGTCTTCGGCGACCAGCACGGCCACATCATCCACCTGGGCGAGCGCGACTGCTCGATCCAGCGTCGGCACCAGAAGGTGTTCGAAGAAGCGCCCTCCCCGGCGGTCACGCCCGAGCTGCGCGCGCAAATGGGTGCGGCGGCGGTGGCGGCTGCGCGCACCGTGAACTACGTCGGCGCCGGCACGGTCGAGTTTTTACTTGACCGCGAAGGGCGTTTCTACTTTCTGGAGATGAACACACGGCTGCAGGTCGAACACCCGGTGACCGAATGCATCACCGGTCTAGACCTGGTGGCGTGGCAGATCGCCGTGGCCCGTGGCGAGCCCTTGCCGCTGACTCAGGAGCAAGTGCAATTGAACGGGCACGCTATCGAAGTGCGCCTGTATGCCGAAGACCCGTACGCGGGCTTCCTGCCGCAAAGTGGCGATGTTGCGCTGTGGCGGCCGCCCACGGGCGAGGGCGTGCGCGTTGATCATGGACTGACATCAGGTCAGACCGTCAGCCCGCACTACGACCCCATGATCGCCAAGATCATTGCGCACGGCGCGACCCGCGACGAGGCCCGACGACGCCTGATCGGTGCGCTGCAACGCACCCGCCTGCTCGGCCTACCCCACAACCGTGCCTTCCTCGAAGCCGTGGCCAGCCACCCGGCCTTCGCCGCTGGCGAAACGACCACTGCCTTCATCGCCCAGCACTTCGACAGTGCGGCGCTGGTGCGGCCCGAACCCGATTCGTTGGCGTTGGCGCTGGCCAGCACGCTGTGGTTCGAAGCCAGCGCCACGCCGGTCGCAGCCGCGCCCTGGCGCTCCAGCGGACCGGCACGCTGGCCGATGCTGATCGGCGAGGGCGAACACCGCCATGCCGTGCACATCACGGTCACAGGAACCCACAGCTACACGCTCGACGTGGGCGCGGCGCTGCACCACATCACCCTCAGCGGGCGCGAAGGCGAGTGCCTGCACCTGATCGCCGATGGCGTGCAGCAGCACGCGGCGGCGGTGTTTGCCGGCGGCGTGTTGCACCTGGAACTGGGCGACCTGAGCGCCAGCTTTGAAGACTTGACCTATGCCCCGCCGGCCGCGGCTGCAGGTAGCGCGGAGTCACGCGTGCTCGCACCCATGAATGGACGGGTGCTGGCAGTTGACGTCCAAAATGGCGACACGGTCACCAAGGGGCAACGCCTGGCGGTGCTCGAAGCCATGAAGATGGAGCATCAACTGCTGGCCCGTCGCGATGGCGTGGTGGACCAGGTTACGGTGCGCGCTGGCGACCAGGTTGCCCCGCGCGCATTGTTGGTGTCACTGGTCGAGCAGCCTGATTGAGGCGCGCACCGCTCTGCACGCACGACACACGCCACACCCACGAGGAGTAAAACCCATGCCTGCCGAAACCCTGCCTGCCAAGAGTCCCTTCTATACGCCCGAGCACCTGGCGTTCCGCGACGCGATGCGCCGCTTCGTCGCCAGAGAAATCAGCCCGCACGTGGATGCATGGGACGAAGCCGAGTCCTTTCCTGTCGAGTTGTACCGCAAGGCGGCCGAAATCGGCCTGATGGGCCTGGGTTTTCCGGAAAGCCATGGCGGCAACGACGGCGACCTGTTCATGACCATCATCGCCGCGCAGGAACTTGCGCGTTGCGGTGCTGGCGGGGTCCTGGCGAGTCTGCTGTCGCACACCATCGGCTGCCCGCCCATCGTCAACGTGGGCAGCGAGGCGCTGAAGCTGCGCGTCTTGCCGCCGGTGCTGCGGGGCGAGAAGATCAGCGCGCTCGGCATCACCGAACCCTCCGGCGGCTCGGACGTGGCCAACCTCAAGACCACGGCGCGCCGGGATGGCGACCACTACGTCGTCAACGGCTCGAAAACATTCATCACCTCCGGCATGCGCGCCGACTTCTACACCGTGGCGGTGCGCACCGGCGGGCCCGGCTCGGGCGGCGTGTCGCTGCTGCTGATCGAAAAAGGCACGCCCGGCTTCACGCAAACGCCTTTGAGAAAAATGGGCTGGTGGTGCTCCGACACCGCCGCCTTGTATTTTGATGACTGCAGGGTGCCGGTGGATAACCTGGTGGGGGTGGAAAACCAGGGTTTCAAGGCCATCATGAAGAACTTCAACCGCGAGCGCATCTTCCTCGCCGCCGGTGCCAACGGTTTTGCCCGTGTCTGCCTGGATGAAGCGCTGGCCTGGTCGCGTGAACGCGAGATGTTTGGCGGCAAGTTGATCGACCAGCAGGTCACCCGCCACAAACTCGCCGACATGGCCATGCGCGTCGAGGCGACCCAGGCCATGCTGGAATTGCTGGCCTGGCGCGTCGAACAGGGCGACACGCCAGTGGGCGAAATCTGCCTGCTGAAGAACCAGGCCACCCAGACCATGGCCTATTGCGCCAGCGAGGCGGTGCAACTGCACGGCGGCGCCGGCTTCATGCGCGGTGTCAAGGTGGAATCTCGGCGCCAGCGGCCTGCTTGGTGTGGGGTTCGACAGCGACGGCGGGCCGCCCGTCACGGACTCCGTGCGGGTCAGCGCTCTGGCCGAAATCGTCGCCCGGGAATCCGCCAGCCTGGGCCTCGGCATGGCGTGGATGATGCAGCAGATGCTGGGGCGCTTCGTGCTGGCGCCGAATCTGCGCAGCGACCGGCATCGTGCGCTGCTGCAATCAATGACGGTCGGCGACACACTGCTGGCACTCGCGATCTCCGAGCCCGGCACCGGCGCACACCCCAAACACCTGAGCTGCCGGGCGGTTCAGGACGGCGACGACTGGCTCCTTGACGGCCACAAGGCCTTCGTCAGCAACGGCCCGGCCGCCGATGCCATCATCGTGCTGGCCGTCAGCGGCGAGCGCGAGGGGCGCAAGCGCTTCGATGCTTTCGTCGTTGAGGCCAACACACCGGGCCTGACCCGCGAACTGGACGACAAAGTGCGCGGACTGGCGCCGCTCGGCCATTGCGGCCTGCGCCTTGTTGGCTGTCGGGTGCCGGAAAGCCAGCGCCTGGGCGAGCCGGGACAGGCTTTCGACACCATCGCACGACCGCTGCGCGCGATCGAAGACGCGCTGCTGCTGGG